>NZ_LVHF01000001.1 GCF_001650345.1 Photobacterium jeanii
TTTAAAAACAGGGTTACATTGCATAGCGGACATCATAGCCATGTACAACACAGTACGCACTTGAGCACGACCACCTTGAATAACTCTTTTGCCTTTATGACGACCACTTTCCTTGGTTATGGGGGCGACACCGACTAGAGCAGCGGCTTGTTTATTCGTGATATAACCAAGCTCAGGAACGTTGCTAATAATAGAGGCTGCTGCGATATTTCCTATTCCTGGAACTCTTTGAAGTAGGGTGTTCTTGGCATGATATTCAGGACAAGTATCGATCAATTTAATGAGTTTATTTTCTATTTTATCAATCTGGTTTTTTATCGCAGTTAAAATAGGTTTAATGGTGGGATGCATCTCTTTAGGTAGAATTTGGATACGGTTTTTCTCCATCGTTTGCATTGATAGAAGTTGGTTTCGTCTGATGACTAAGTCACTCATAAGACGAATGTTTTCTGCTTTAAGCTCGGTTAGTTTTGGTTGTATAGCTTCAGCATAATGAGCGATTAACTCTGAGTCTAGTCGGTCATTTTTAGCACGTCTGCCAATCGCGCCAGCAAAGCGCTTGATGTGTAAAGGGTTAGCGATAACAAAAGGAAGATTTACCTCAGAGCACGCCATGATAAATGGCATTTCAAGGCGACCAGTCGCTTCAACAACGATGCGTTTGGGATGGTGTTGCACAATAGTTTTAATCGCCTGTTTTATCCCTTTATCGTTGTTTTCGACAGTAAAAAATAGGTCTAATGGACGGATGTGAATATCTAATTGTGACTTACCGACATCAACGCCGATATTTATGTTTTGAGATGCAGTAGGATTCATAATAAGCTAACTCATGCTTGCGTAATACGGGCTCAAGTCCCAGTCGAGTATTCGAGGTTAGTGCTTGGAGCTTTATACAGTGATCATGTTTGTTATCGGTCTCTCAATGGAGGAGCCAGCGTTTAAACGATCTACTGTATAAAGAGCTTTAGTTGCGGCTAAAGCTAGGGTCTCACGTTACCCGATTTCATGAGTTATTATCCATACAAAGC
>NZ_LVHF01000002.1 GCF_001650345.1 Photobacterium jeanii
CTACTGTATAAAGAGCTTTAGTTGCGGCTAAAGCTAGGGTCTCACGTTACCCGATTTCATGAGTTATTATCCATACAAAGCGTTTAAGACGGATTCCCAACGCTTGGCATTTTCGGTTTGATTCAGCTTTAGTGTTTACGGCACAATGGTTTAGGTCAGGTGGTAGCGTTGCTCACCACTTAACGCGGCGTTAAATCTATTGAGGAATATCGTGGTATCTCGAACGTTTTTGTATGTGATAAAGCAAAATAAGTTAGTGCTTTTTCTAGCGCTTGTAGCGTTTATCATTGTTATTCTATTGGATGTTGTGTTTGCTAATACCAAAGAGATCTTTAAAGGTGGTTTTGAGCTTTCTAAGATTATTAGTAACTTATCAATGTCTATTGTTGCTGGTTACATATTTTATATTATGACCTCAGTTAAAATAGAAGTTGATAGGATTAATAAGTCAAAAGAAATTGCAACTAAAGTCGTTATTGCGATTAGGAACCATACTATATCAATGTTTCGAGTGTTAGCAGAAAGTCCACATGAAAAATTTAGAACTTTCCCATCCGAAGACGAATTATCCAACTATCTGGTAGGTAAGACTTTTGTGTCAACCGTGAAAGGAACTAGATATATTGATGTGGCAGGTCTCGTTTCTGAGCGAGACTTACATTTCTTCTTGTTTAATGACTTCCCTAAAAAGGCTATGAGTCTACAAGCATCGTTATCAATTTATCTAGGCTTCCTTGATCAAGATATGCAGGTTGCCTTTTATAAACATTTCAACTCTAATTTTTTTGATAATTTTAATGATTCAACTGTAGCTATTGTACTTAAAGGGCGTAATAACAAAGTGTCTGATTTCTCTACGTCATTTTTTGTTCTAAGAGAAACTACGTTGGAGCTTATAAACTCATATGAAAGAGTTTATGGAACGCTGGATAAATAAATTTAACAAAGCCATCAAAACGACCATCAACGCTCGGCATTCTAGGTATGAACCGGCTACGGTGTTTACTGCGGTCATGTGAAAATTATCGTAATACGTTGCTGGCGTTTTATGGCAGGTCGTTATGTGCTATCTACATAGAGAGGTCTCGTGAAGCGTTTTGGGTGCCCGATTTGTGGGTATGAAAGCATAGAAGTTTTA
>NZ_LVHF01000003.1 GCF_001650345.1 Photobacterium jeanii
AAACTTCTATGCTTTCATACCCACAAATCGGGCACCCAAAACGCTTCACGAGACCTCTCTATGTAGATAGCACATAACGCCTGCAATAAGGTGTGCCCCACTGAACCAATAAAGCATACTGAACTCCATACCAAAACCGCCGAGTATAAAGCATCACCTTGATTGTTTTGTTATGTGTTTGTTTCAACTGAAAACTCAGCCTCAGCTAATTTTGCATGGATATAAAGAATATTTGATTCAACTAAATCGACAAACTCAACTACGAGGCTAGCTGAATCTATTGAAAAATCACCAGTTTTGAAATTAACAGTTAACTTTGGGTTATCACCTTCACGTACACCTCGATTAAAATTATCCATCAGCGTAGTGAGTTGAGCTCGGCGATCATCGTCACTTGATGCATGTACCTGTGAATTCTGATGGGCTATCTTATTTCTAAGATTCTGAAACTGTTTTAATCGACTATATGAACCATTATCGGCTTTGCCACAAATGCCTGTAAGTAGTTTAATGTACAGAAAGAGTTTTGCTGTTGTATCGTTATTTCGAAGCTGAGAGTAACATAGCTGACTATTAGTTTGGAATTTCAACAGTTGGCAGAGTTTTTGTAAGGAGCTTTCATAAACTGTGTGAGTTAATACTATTAAAGAGTTATAGAAATAACTTTTGAGTTTTGATGTTTGTGCAAAATACTCATCTCCAATTTTCTCAGCGGCATCAGGATCACTATCTAAATCACTCGTAACCTCTGCCTCCAGTGTATCAACTAACTCATTGACTGGTTCTGCCAGTCGATGGACATACTTTCTAAGGTAGTCAATTTCAAATTCAAAACCAGTTTTGAAATCTTGAAGTTCAAGACGTTTTATCTCTACATTATCTTTATTTCTTAGCAAAGTCTTACCTTACATAAAACACATAACGTCTGCAATAAGGTGCCCCGCACTAAACTAACAAAGCCAACCAAACTTCATACCAAAACCGCCGAGTGTAACGGGTCACCTTGATTGCCTTGTTATGTTTAATTGTTTACGTCATCTAATGAACGATAAGTGTACAACCAAGTAATAGTGCCTTTATAAAAATACTCATAGTAAGCAAAATGCATCTCCCACCTCCAAGAATTAAACTTACTATACATCTCGAAGATATCTTTAACATGAACTGAGCTGTTTTGTATTTTCTTATCTAACTCCCCCCTAGACCTTACTTGCACTATGCTACTAGCTTGTTCATTAATATAAAGATTCCTTACTTTAAAATATTGCGCCACTCTAATTGGTGTTAACTTAAATAACTCAACCCATTTCTCCTTATAAATATTAACCGTAACCCTTCTACCAGATTTACGATTTTGACCTTTAATTTCTCGAAGAATTTTCATTGGGATTAAATAACAGTTTTGATAAGTATCTTTGTACTTATGGTATATGTGAATTATAAGATAGTTCGCAGTTTGAAATTGAATATCACTCATCGACACACTATCTTCAACAGTACTCTTTACTTCTAAAAGACTCCCGCTAACACTAAGATCATAACCAGGATTATTAACTTTCACTTTATCATGGTTAAGTATAAGTTCAGTGAGAGCTTCCCCTGTCGCTCCAAGAACTTGTTTTGTATCATGGCCTTGTTTAGAAATTGGAGGGTTAGCTCCATGGAGGTATATTGCTTTTGATATTTTTTTAAATGCAATAGGCTGACGTTCTTGTTGCAAACTAGGGATTTGTTCAATAATTGAGTGATAGGACTTTTCTTTTTCAAAAACAGTAAAAATATTCTTATCTTCAACACTAATTTCATTGTTTAATGAAATCCACCGAAAAGGAACTCTCACCATGAATACAACACTCAATAATTTATTAAAAAACACATGACAATGTAACAAATTTAACTATTTGTCAAATACACGCAAGACATAACGACCTGCCATAAAGCGCCAGCAACGCATTACGAAAATATTTAATTAACCACCGTAAACACCAGAGCCAATTCATACA
>NZ_LVHF01000004.1 GCF_001650345.1 Photobacterium jeanii
ACGTATCTATTGGATCGTAGTCTATGCAATCGTAGCTTTTTACTTCAGGCTTCAATCGAACCTTCCTTGTTATATAACGCCCTGTTAAGGTGTGAGCGACGCAATACCGAAGCTCCCGCATGCCACCTTAAACACAAAACGCAACGCATAGCAAAAGTGCCAAGCGTTGCGAATCACTCTTAAACAGATTGTTAAGCTGAATCTTTATGAACTGGTAATTTACCAATACAATACATTAGCCTACACCACAACTTCTTAGAATAAGTACAAATACATTTTGTAGCCGTCACTGCTGAAGACCTATAAACCGACTTATCCTTCGTCGAAAATAGCTCTCGACTCGAGTTAGCCACTTTTATTCCAACTAAGAATGCTAAGAGCATAAAAAACATCCATCTCTTATGCGGAGCCATTTCTGATTCTTTTACCTTCCTAGAGAGTTTAACGGTCTCAGTCCAATAACGCTCTATTGTTGGTGCTAAAGCATTAATGGGAACAATATATTTACTGTATATGCTAACAGTCCCTTTGGACAACGCAGGATCTTGGTTTAAGTGAATAGGAATTTCAACACAGGTTTTAACCTTAGAATCATTGGTACAGTATGCATTTAGTCTTTCAATGTCTCTAGCAACTTGATCAGATGTAACTGAGCTAGACACACTTAACAACTTTTCTATAGTCGGTTTTTCTTCGTCTTGCTCATAGAAAAAACTACTATCACTTATTCTATTAACGTACCACTTAATTGAGTTAGACCATACACACAATGCGCCAAAGTCTGTGGCAAAAACTTCATCTTCACAAAAACCACTAACAGTACGTAACTGCCCAGTCAATATGTTCGTTGCCTCTAGCAACGTTCCTTTTGAACTCGTTAGTTGTTCGTGGTGTCGAGAGGTTCCCGTATCTGACACAAAGAATGCTAATGCAGATAAACCGAACACATACCATATGTGGTCAAATGTCGCTTTTGATTTTTTTCCAGCTCTCCAGCTATGAAGACATAACGTTGCTAGAGACCAACTAAAAACAAAGACTACTAGTGCATTGATAAGGGCACCACCAGAAGTACCCAAATGACCGCTACCAATAATATAGTCCTCGGGAATTATTGGCTCGAACACTTTGAAACCACCTAAAGAGAAAACACCCGGTAAGAGCCAAAAGGCAATAACACTAAATGAGAATTTTCTGGAAAAAGCAAAAGAGGAAATGATATTGAACAAAATCACCAACAGGAGGCATATAAAATATAACCCAGCTAAAGGGGCTATCGTTCCCTGTAAATCAATGTATGGTCCATACCATATACTTAAAATCCCCAAACCTTGTAAGTTTTGAAGCAGGGAATAAGCACCGGAATAAGCGACCATGAAATATGGTTCAAAAAAACTAAGCATCAACTATTTTTACCTTATTTTCGTGAGCTATTTAATCAATTCAGCTTAACGACCTGCCATAAAACGCCAACAACACATTACGATAAGATTTAATTGACCACCGCAAACACTAAAACCAAATTCATACCTAGAATGCCGAGTGTTGATGGTCGTTTTGATGGCCTTGTTATGCGAGCATCAGTTGAGCGTGACTCAGTTCTGATTATCTATAATTGTATAGCCTTCGCTAACTATTAATAATTTCATATTTACTTACAGAGTAAATACCAGCAAAAATAGACGCTCCAATTAAATTAGCAAAAAGAATCATTTGTAACAGACCTAATACAATTAGCTTACTTGTTTTCCTTTTAACTACTGCTAAATGTACGCAACTGGCTGAGGCAATACATTCAATTTCATTCTGACTCCAGAATTAGCGCACAAGTAGCTAGCTATGCATTTTGTTGTCTGTACCGTGTATTTTCTTTAACACCATACGGAGCAACCCAACCTTCCGTTTGATAAGCAAGCAAGTATTCTTGAAAATCACAGTCATCTTCGAAGGAATACATTCGATCATCAATGTTATCAAGTAACTCTGTCCACACTTCAACATACCCATTTTCACGGTAAGTAACCTGAGTTACTCTCCACGAGAAGTAGTCTCCTAATGAAGCCGAACTGAACTTCACATACTCCCCGACGCGCGGAACGCTTGGAAACTTAATATTTTTAGTTAGGTGTACCCAATTCTCTTTACTTGCCAGCCAAATACTAAACTCAATTTCAATCAACTACGGTTCCTTTCTCTTCTGCGCATAACGCCTGCCATAATACGCCACAACGCATTACGATAATGTTGATAAACCACCGAAAACACGAAAGGCAATCCAGACCT
>NZ_LVHF01000005.1 GCF_001650345.1 Photobacterium jeanii
AAACTTCTATGCTTTCATACCCACAAATCGGGCACCCAAAACGCTTCACGAGACCTCTCTATGTAGATAGC
Source organism: Photobacterium jeanii (assembly GCF_001650345.1). GTDB lineage: Bacteria > Pseudomonadota > Gammaproteobacteria > Enterobacterales > Vibrionaceae > Photobacterium > Photobacterium jeanii. The sequence goes on from NZ_LVHF01000005.1 coordinate 72, forward strand.
ACATAACGCCAGCCATAAGGTGTGCCCCACTGAACCAACCAAGCTCACCGAACTCCATACCAAAACCGCCGAGTGTAAAGCATCACCTTGATGGCCTTGTTATAAGCGGGCTAACTCACTGAATTTATTTGCTACTAATGTTAAGTCGCCTGTCTCGTGACACCAAAGGTAAACCGGCTCTAAATACACATTATCCTCTTTCAGCAAGACTAATTGGTCACCACAACCATTACTTGCTATTGCAACTGCGTTCTCGGGAAAACAACCGAAAACCTTGCATGATTCAGTCTCAGTGATTATGTTATTGCAGCTTCGAGAGAGACGCTTTCTATCTGTTTTATCGAGAATCGGGTATTGTTCCCATCCTTCATCATTAACTTCCAGCTCACCACCATTACTTTGCATCATGGCAAGCCTGTAACTATCAGGAAGGGAACCAGTCAAAACTGACTCAGCTTCAACAATGAATTTTTCATCTAAATCAAACGGCATAGATATTCCTTTGGGTTTATAACGTCTAACATAAGCTGTAGCTTAATAAGCCCACACTGTTACACTTAACTTATTGTACATTTACCAGTTTATTGAGGTCTTACAATGGACTATGACATTGATAAAGCAGCAGAGTTGGCATTAGCCTTAATGTACCTGACACTTCACGACAAATCTGATTTTGATGGCTCCTGTCGAGCTTGGAAAGGAATCGATTTTGAAGTCATGAACCATTTACATGAGAAAGGATTAATCCTCGACCCTGCCAACAAGAACAAATCTGTCGTTGTCACTCCTGAAGGTGTTAAGAAAGCAAAAGACTTATTCAAAACTATGCTGAAAAACAGTTGAATTTCGAGAGCTTATAACGCCTGCAATAAGGTGTGCCCCACTGAACCAACAAAGCTCACCGAACTCCATACCAAAACCGCCGAGTGTAAGGCATCACCTTGATTGCTTTGTTATAACTCATTGTTTACACTGAGTTACATAGAATATGTATGTGCTTTTTTCTTCATTAGCAACAACTATATTATCTCTAGTTAGATAGGCTACTTTCGCCTTATCAGGCACAGTGCAATAGCTATATGATTCCATCTCGAAATTGTATGCAAACCACCTTGTAAATTCGGATATTTGGTCGCTATACCATTGATTATTTTGGATAAAGCTTAGTGACACTGAAAATAAAACAACAGCTGAAAACATTCTACCAAGAAAGCTAACCACAGAAACCTTAAAGGAGTCCTTGAAAAACTCTAAATTCAGAACTTTCTTAGCTGTAAAACTTTCAATTCGAAACGCTGAAGTGAACAAAACCAAGAGTAAAAGGATAACAAAAAGAAAAAGCATCCCGATCGCGGCTGTCAACGGAATCGTCAAAATGGATGTCAATGTTTGTGTATATCCGAATGGGCTCGCTGGAACCTTAAGTGCATAATTTACAGTGCCACTCGCCATTGCTAAATTGAAAGTTGTCCCCGCTAAAAGGAAAATAGCTCCGACTGCTTTACCAATTGTTGTTGAAGTGAATTTTTCAATTAATTCGAGAAGGTAAATTGCCAAACCACAAAGGAATGCTCCAGACGACAACCAGAACGGTGGAAATGGAATCAAAGAATCAATAACTGGTATTAATAACATGAACATCAGACCAATAATATAAGCTGCTTGTTCATTCGATAATTGACTGACTTCTTTAGAGACGAAGCCTTGTATACTTTTTGTATCCATACTTTCCCTGAGTTATAACGCTGGGCATAAGGTGCGCCACGACCAACTCACCAAGCCCACTGAACTCCAAACCAAAACTGCCGAATGTAAAAAGTCACCTTGATGCCTTTGTTAAGTGGTAGTAGTTCAAGCGTATGACAAGCCTTCATCAGTTACTCTTACTAAGCTCTTAAAGAAAAAGATACACTTATCTAATTCATTACGCTTTACGATGTGAGTTGCTTGTTTATCAGTATTTGCTCGGTGAACTGCATCACCCCGCTTACTTATCCATTGGTTTAATACTGTTCGAACTTCTTTGGGAGTATTGTAATTATTCCAAACCCAGCTTTCCGTAACATCAACGCCAAAAAACTCTTGGAAAATTTGTTTAGTTTTAACTGAATCAGGGTTATGGAACATTTTCAATCTTGTAGAAAATTGCTGTTCCATGAAATTACCAATTTGACTGCCCTTTAGCACACCAAACTTTAATTCAAATAACTCTGTAGCAATATCCTCAACATATGTTTCCCATGCGGTTAAAACTAATATTAAGGACGCTCTTTTTAATGCTTCTGGAGGTTGATAATCTTGAGCGTTATTTTGATTAATTTGATCATAACAATTTAACAATTCTTCAGCATCTGTGATTGCCAAATTAAATGATTCTAAAGCTTTCGACATACTTACTTTCTCCTACCACTTAACGCCTGCAATAAGGTGTGCCCCACTGAACCTGCAAAGCGCACCAAACTCCATACCAAAACCGCCTAGTGTAACGCATC
>NZ_LVHF01000006.1 GCF_001650345.1 Photobacterium jeanii
TTCGACTGTAGATCTTGCTCAATTTTCATAACCTCTGCCCCTAATTTTAATTGGACACTACAAATAGCATTTAACGCCTGCAATAAGGTGTGCCCCACTGAACTAGCAGAGGGCACCGAACTCCATACTAAAACCGCCGAGTGTAACGCATCACCTTGATTGCCTTGTTAGCACGCTACGGCGCACAGTAAATTATTGGGATTGAGTGCATATCTCGTACAGCATGTGCAAAAGACGATATGATCCACAATAACTGTGTTATGTGACCTGCCACTGGCTGCCCTGCTTGTATTTTCCTAAATTCAGTTGCGATACTTGATTTAGAAATAAATGAACAGCTTAATATGCACTTTCGGTGAAGTTGATAATTCTTCAACAAGCTCTCTAAATCAGATTCTACGCGAGTAACATCTCCAATTCTAACTCGGTGGATTTGCGTTTGAGTGCCACTGTTTTTGTAAAAATCATTAAACTTGGTTTCAATTCTCTGAACAAGTTGCTGCTGAGTAAAAAACATATTGCCTAAGTTTTTGATACCTTGTCCAACAACATCGTGCAGTTTACTAGCTGAAGTAGTTTGGTCTCCATGTTTTGAATGAATAAATGAGATACATCCATCAGTGCAATTTAAAGTGATATGATCTGCCCACTCAATGCCCAAATCATCACAAAAAACATAATTATCACCTTGATGAATTCGCTCAACAAGCTCAAACATAGAACCAAGTTCAAATGCTTGCTGATTTGTGGAAAAATCACCTTTCTCAGAAGTTACATTCGCCATGTCAGGAATTGGATGTAATATATCAAGAATACTATTGATCTCAGATATACCAGAGGAATCTTGAAAACATGCCCCCATGAAATACATGTACTTTGGATCAGCGAATGTGATGCTATAAAAACCATTTTTTATTATATATCTCTGGAGAGTAACTTCTTTTCCCTTCTCTACCACACGAAAACTTGATAGAACTTTAGAATGGATCGTTAGTGTTTTGGGATTTTTCTTAATCTTAGACTCACCTGCGCGACCAACAATTTGATAGTTAGAATCCACTTCATACGTTTTTTCTAACTCTTGGAATAAACGCTGCTTTATTCTGTTTGATATGACTACAGACTTTCCTTTTGACAACTTGTATTTTAAAACAAGTCCATCTTTTTCGATTCTTTCGTATAGCTGAGTACTTTCAATAAGTAAGGCGTTTGGTGTTGTGATGTCTAACACATCGTTAAGCTCCACCTTTTTCGCAAATGCTTCTAGAAACTCGTTATCTGTTGCATTAGCTAGTAGTTCAACCTGTTCTTTTACCCATGATGCTATATCATCAATAGAAATTCGCTGAGATGCCTCTACTATTCTGCCTGTACCTGAAATAGACTTTATCGCAGAACCTTGTCTGATTTTTAGATAATAAGGTATTGAACGACCTGCTGAGTGTGTGGAAAGCAACCCTTTTAAATCTGCAGCCTCATATGACCTTGCACGCATCGCACGATCTGAAACGGTCATGTTACGTAAAGCCATTTTCTGATATTCAGCATCATGATTAAAAGTTCGACTCAGTTCAGTGCTACCAATCAGCTCAAAGTTATCCTTTATTAATTCAGAAATATTTGAGCAACTTTTTCTTAGGATTGCATAATGACCATTATATTCAATGACAATGATGTAAGCATGGATTCTATCTTCTATTTCATCATTTAAGAAGTATACAGGTCTTACTGAAGGAAAAACTTTAATTGAATAAATATAGTTGAATTCACTTTCCTCAACGAATGCTTCCTTTCTAAACTCATCAATTATAAAAACACCACCTTCTTCCATATTGCTTGATGCTTCATCAAGCAAATTTTGTATTATCTCGTCAGTTACATCATTTTTTGGAAGATAAAAATGTGCGTTTTTGGTTAATTCTAATCTTTCTGGCATCTAACATTTCTCTCCTATAACTTGTTTGATGTGACAATTATGCGTGCTAACGACCTGCCATAAAACGCCAGCAACGCATTACGACAACATTTAATTAACTACCGTAAGCACTAAAGCCAATTCATACCTAGAATGCCAAGCGTTGAGGGTCGTTTTGATGGCTTTGTTATGTGCGAGTTGAATGTCTACTGAATGTATAGTTTGGATATTCCTTAACTAAGTCATCCACAACAGCTAACCAAGCTTCTTTATCCACGACCTGGGGAGGGATTGCTTTAGGCTCTAAAGTCCATTGTTGCAGTGTAAAGCCCCAACTCAATCCGCCTACGGGATACAAAACTCCATCTTGTTCACTCAACCCAAATACTGTGCCGACCCAATTTAATGTAACGTGTGGAGCAACACTCCACGCAGGATTATCCCTAAAAGCCGTATTTACACTATAAAATGGAATGCCATTATCACGGTGACTTTGTGAGCCGACATCAACAAATTGCCATCGCCGCACATTTGAACCAAATGATGAATGCTTACCAGTTAGTTGAGCATTGCCATTTGTCGAAACAATATGTATCCAATGTGTGACTCGAGGAGATGTAACCTCAATTGATGGAAACTTTGGAGCGAAACAGGCTTTATTACCTGAGTCAACAAACCTCACAGCGAATTTATCGCCCCCACTCCACGAACGGTAAGTAAAATTTTTTAAATTACTATCATTGAAACATTTCTCGTAACTGCCATTTTCAATATTCGTTGAAAGATGAGAATTTCGATAAGAATCAAAAGATCCATACAGCGAAATTAAAACAACAACTATACCGATTGCGCTTAAAATGTACCTTTTCATAACTTTCTGAATTCCTTTTCTGATAGCACATAACGCCTGCCATAATACGCCACAACGCATTACGATAATGTTGATAAACCACCGAAAACACGAAAGGCAATCCAGAC
>NZ_LVHF01000007.1 GCF_001650345.1 Photobacterium jeanii
CAGTGACATCGAGTTCATCCTTGAAGCGAAGCACCTAAACGTGGCGCTATCGCAAGAAGGTATGGACCACGAGTACGGTCTGCAAATCGGTCGTACTATGGATGACAGTATGAATGACGGCATGATGGGCAAATGTCTATCTAACGAAATTCTGATGTACACCTCTGCAGCATCGGATGCACGTATGGGTGGTGCAACCCTGCCTGCAATGAGCAACTACGGCAGTGGTAACCAAGGTATTGCAGCAACAATTCCAGTTGTGAAAACTGCGGAATTTGTTGGCGCTAACGATGAAACACTCGCGCGTGCACTTATCATGAGCCACCTAGGTGCGGTGTACATTAAATCTCACTACCCACCACTGTCTGCATTCTGTGGTAACACAGCAACCAGTGCGGCAGCGGCAATGGCAATGGTTTACCTACGCGGTGGCGACTTTGCTCAGTCATGCTTTGCTATTCAAAACGTACTGAGTGACACCACAGGTATGGTGTGTGACGGCGCGAAAGCCACTTGTGCGATGAAGGTAGGTAGCTCGTCTCAAGCAGCGGTTAAATCAATGCTTCTTGCTATGCATAACCATGCAGCGGCAATGCAAGGGGTGATCTCACGCGATGTTGAGAAAACCATACGCAACGTTGGCCGTATGGTAAGTGGCGGTATGCTACAAACAGACAAAGAAATCATTGAAATCATGTCTGTTTAAGGTTCATAATCGCCACCTATCATTGGTGGCGATTTTTATTTCAAGCCCGAACTAGGCTGCGAAAAAAATGTGCGATATTTTCGCCCAGTTCACGTTTATTACCCTACCAATGTTAACTAGCAAAAATGAGTAATTACTCATTATGATAGGTCTAACTGCATCAAACCAAAGTCATTTTATACAAGTGCATATACTAATATTGAATAGGCTTTCGTTTGCTATTAAAGGAAATGGAACATGCTAGTCACACTATCTGTGAGTGACCGTCTGATCTTAGATGCAATGGGAAATGTCGTTGATGGCATTGCCGCGATGTACGGCACCCATACTGAAGTGGCACTTCACAGCCTTGATATCGATAACCCATCGATCATCAAAATCGCCAATGGCCACGTCACCGACCGTGGGATCGGTGCCCCTATTACTAACCTTGCGCTTGAAAAGCTGAAATCAGGTGCCGATGTTTCTGAGCCCTACTTCAGCCGTTGCTCAAAAGGTAAGTTGATCCGCTCTGTCACCACCATTATTCGTAATGATTTAGGCACTGCCATTGGTTTGTTGTGTATTAATGCCGACATGGATGCGCCAATCCACTCATTCCTAGGCACGCTACTACCAAATCAGCTTCCAGCAGCTCACAACCACACTTCGCCAGAAACCTTTGCCAAGAACCCTGACGAAATGCTCAATGATTCTATCGAGCGTGTGAAAAATGCCGCGATGAATGATGATTCGATCCCGACTCACAAACGTAACCGAGTGATCGTCGAGCAACTGTTTGATAATGGTGTTTTCAATATCAAAGATGCCATTGTGATCACCGCAGAATCGCTCAATGTCTCCCGTGACACGGTTTATCGTTACTTACGCGATCTGAAAAACGCCAGCTGATCATCAAACTGTTTGCGAAAAACCGCACTAACAGTCACGTACACCATAAAAGCGCTCCCATCACTGAGCGCTTTTTTTAGCTGCTGATCACCATAAGAATGATTTGATGATCAGCTAAATAGCGATTACCCTTGCCACAAATGCCAGTGTTGAGGACAGAATTCATGCGCATTACCATTGTTGGCGTCGGGGCGATTGGTCGCCTATGGGCAGCGGCGCTTGCCAAAGAACATCAGGTGCACCTCTGGACCCGTGATGATAAACCGCAAACCCAGTTTTCATTCACCCCACTCGCTGCCACACACTCACCAGTACAAACGCTGACTTTTGCAAGCAACCAAGCACAACAACTCGCCAATAGTGAATGTGTGCTCGTGACCGTCAAAGCCTTTCAAGTCGAGCAAGCCTTACGGGATATTCTGTCCTCGCTAAGCACAACGACACCAGTGATCATTATGCACAACGGCATGGGAAGCCAAACTATCGCCAAACATTTACTGCCTAATAACCCACTGCTATACGCCACCACAGCGCAAGCCGCTTTTCAGCCAACGCCAGACAGTATTTCACACACTGGACAAGGGCAAACTTGGCTCGGCGCACTCACCGACAATGCTAAGCGTTACCAATCGTTAGCCGATGTTTTCAATGCTACGCTCTCCCCTTGCCAGTGGCATGACGATATTTTGCAGCCCTTGTGGCACAAGCTCGCGATCAATTGCGCCATCAATCCACTAACGGCGCGTGAGCAATGTAAAAATGGCGAGCTCGCACAAGCTAAGTATCAGCCATACTTAAACCAAATCTGCGATGAAGTTGCAGCTGTGATGCGTGCCGAAGGTTATCCTACCCAAGCTGAAAGCCTTAAAAGTTTGGTCGATCAGGTTATAGAAGCAACAGCCAATAACTTTTCGTCTATGAATCAAGACCTTTGCCACCACCGCCCGACCGAAATCGACTATATTACGGGGCATGTGGTTGCACGAGCACAAGCTCACGGAATCGAGACACCTTGCAATACTCAACTCTGGCAACAAATCAAACAATTGGAGCAAGAAGCCTGATGACTATTTCATCTACCCCTAAAGTTGTTGTTTGTATCGCTCCTGGTACAGAAGAAATGGAAGCGATCACCGCGATCGATATTCTGCGTCGTGCTGAATTTGACGTAACTGTCGCCAGTGTTGCCTCAGATGGCGCGTTGATCATGGAAGGTTCTCGTGGGATCAAAATCGGTGCCGATATCGCGTTAGTTGAAATCGCCGATGAAGAGTTTGATTGTGTGGTACTGCCGGGTGGCGTTGGTGGCGCAGAATGCTTCCGTGATAGCCCACTACTGGTCGAATTCGTTAACCAACACCGCTACGACGGTAAGTTGATCGCCGCTATCTGTGCAGCACCTATAGTTGTATTGCACTATCACAACATGTTCCCAGAAGCATTCATGACAGCGCACCCTGCCTTTATCGAGCAATTGGCTGAAGAAAAGCGCCGTCACAAACGCTTTTACTTCGACAAGATACATAACCTGCTAACCAGCCAAGGGCCAGGTACAGCGCAAGAATTTGCCTTTGAAATTATCAATCAACTGGCAAGCAAAGAGAAAGCGGCAGCCGTTGCTGAACCTATGGTAGTGTGGCCAAACATGCACTACGACGTGTTACCGCGCAAATAACACAACAACCGCCAGATAGATAACAAAAAACGCAGCCACTTGGCTGCGTTTTTGTTGAACTGAATCTTAGCTATTAACCCAGAATATTTTGGAATAATAGTAGTGATCCCATACCACTTAGTACAACCCATACCAAGTCAAAACGTAAGCTCACAATGGTACAAACAATCGCAGCCAGTACACGTGGATTTTCAAGGCTGAACATCATGTTTGGACCAGCACCTAAAATCTCAACCGCGATAATCGCCGGCAGTACAGTTACAGGTACAAAACGTAGTGTACGCTTCATACGGTCAGACATTTCAAATGAGCCTGCCATACCAATCACAGAGAAACGGATAGCAAAAGTAACCGCAGCCATACCCAATGTGAAGATCAAGAAAGTAGTCATGTCCATCTTATGCGCCCTCAGTTTCTGTTGCTAGTTCAGCTTGCTGTTGTAAACGTTGTTTCTCATCTTTCTCTGTCGCGAGATCCATTTGGTAACCGGCAAACACACCAATGGCAGCCGCCACAACCAAACCTAGCGAATGTGGTAAACCAGATAGCAAAATACCTGAAATCGTTGCAACCACTGCCGCCACAATACATTCACGGCTTTTCACTTGTGGAATAACAATCGCGATAAACGCAGCAACCATCGCAAACTCTAGACCGTAGTTTGCAATATCTGGGAATGAAGAACCCACCAAAGCACCTAGCAAGTTAGCCAGTACCCAGTTACCCCAGAAACCAAACATGGCTGCAAGGTAGAACCAGTGGCGACCTTCTTTTTCTTTACGCATATCAGTAATGGTTGATGCGTACACTTCATCAGTTAGACCGTAAGCCATCAGCATACGGATATGTAACGGGTAATCTTTCGCATGCTCAGACAGTGATGCACTGTACAACACATGACGAAGGTTAATGATGAATGTCGTCAGCATGATCACCGCCATGCTGGCACCTGATTGGAACAGACCTAACGCCACCATCTGTGCAGAACCTGCAAACACAGTAAATGCCCATAGTGTACTTTGCACTATGTCCATACCTGCTTGGATACTCACCGCACCCACGATAAATGAGAAAGGGAATGCCCCAATACACAAAGGTGCTATTGCTTTAAAGCCTGCACTCATCAGTTGTTTTTTCATGATTCAACTCTTCTAACGAAAACATCAAATTTATTTGCAAACTGAAATATATTCGACAACGAACAATTGAACAACAAAAATTGCATGCAAATTTATTTGAAATAAGACCTCGATCATAAAACCACATCAAACCCGACAAAATCGTAAAACAAACGTGATCAAAATCAACTTTGACGTAAAACCACCATTGATTAGTGCAAAATCCTTTGTATTATATTTGCAAATTGCATTGCAGCGAGAGATTTAATGCAACACAAGTAAAGCTGCAATTTGATGTTTAATTAAAGGTAAAACAAATGAAAACTGTCGTAACTTCAGACAACGCACCAGCAGCTATCGGTCCCTACTCTCACGGTACGGCTTACAACAACCTTA
>NZ_LVHF01000008.1 GCF_001650345.1 Photobacterium jeanii
TACTTCAGCGATATCAGCCATACCCATTGGCGCACCAGGGTGACCTGAGTTAGCTTGTTGAACACCGTCCATGCTTAGCGCGCGGATTGCATTAGCCAGCTCTTTATTAGAAAGAAGGTTACGAGAAGACATGTCTGCTCCAGAGGTTCGTAGACTATTTAGTAGGGCTCTTTACCTTATGTGCCACCTGTTTCTCAGGGGGTAGTAAAGGAACCGGGAATCGGCGGGCGGGTATTGTCGCAAAGTATTCCCCCTGACTGCAAACGATTTCCTGAACAAAATAAGTCTGTTTTCAATAAGCTGCTAGCAATGTGTCACAAAAACGCAGATTTTTCGCACAGTTAAGTAAACGATTGCGTTCAGGTAAACAAGAAACCATACAAGATGTAATGTTGATTTTCGCCATGCTTCCCGTATTATAGACGTCCAGACGTAAGTACTCCTATACATACAAACGTATATCCGTATGAATGGTGCGGCGAATTATCCGCATAAAGTTGCTGCTTACATTTATTGAATGAATACCAAGAAGTGAGAATTTCCATGGCAAAGCACCTGTTTACTTCTGAGTCTGTTTCTGAAGGCCATCCAGATAAAATTGCAGACCAAATTTCTGATGCAGTATTGGATGCGATCCTAGAGCAAGACCCAAAAGCACGTGTTGCTTGTGAAACCTACGTAAAAACCGGCATGGTAATGGTTGGCGGTGAGATCACGACATCTGCATGGGTAGATATCGAAGAGCTAACGCGTGAAACCGTTCGTGAAATTGGTTACGTACACTCTGACATGGGTTTTGACGCTAATTCTTGTGCTGTTCTAAACACTATCGGTAAGCAGTCGCCAGACATCAACCAAGGTGTTGATAAAGCTGACCCTAAAGAACAAGGTGCCGGTGACCAAGGTATCATGTTCGGTTACGCGACTAACGAAACTGACATTCTAATGCCAGCGCCGATCACTTACTCTCACCGCCTAGTACAAAAACAAGCGGAAGTGCGTAAGAACGGCACCCTACCTTGGTTGCGTCCTGATGCAAAATCTCAGGTAACTTTCCAATACGACCAAGGCAAAATCGTTGGTATCGACGCAGTTGTACTTTCGACTCAACACTGTGACTCAATCTCAACGCCGGATCTACGTGAAGCTGTGATGGAAACCATCATCAAGCCAGTACTTCCTCAAGAGTGGATCAACAAAGACACTGATTTCTTCATCAACCCAACCGGCCGTTTCGTAATCGGTGGTCCTATGGGTGACTGTGGTCTAACTGGTCGTAAAATTATCGTAGATACCTACGGCGGTGCAGCACGTCACGGTGGTGGTGCTTTCTCTGGTAAAGATCCATCAAAAGTTGACCGTTCAGCCGCTTACGCAGCACGCTACGTAGCGAAAAACATCGTTGCTGCTGGTATGGCTGACCGTTGTGAAATCCAACTGTCTTACGCTATCGGTGTTGCAGATCCAACATCTATCATGGTTGAAACTTTCGGTACTGAAAAAGTTTCTCACGACATCATTGTTGAAGCAGTACGTCAGCACTTCGACCTACGCCCATACGGCCTACAAGAAATGCTTAACCTGCTACAACCTATCTACAAGAAAACTGCCGCTTACGGTCACTTCGGTCGTGAAGAATTCCCTTGGGAAAAAACCGATAAAGCCGCAGCACTTCGCGAGTTCGCAAACATCAAATAAGTTTGCTGTGGCGCTAGACCATAGAGACTGCGAGTCATGTGGTAATAAAAGGAAGCTTCGGCTTCCTTTTTTATTGAGCTAGCCCCCTAATTCCACCTTAAAAGGAGGAAAACCTGAAGCCAAAGACAAACAGCACTCTTTCGCCATTGTTTGTCGGCTCTGAACAAACTCTTTATACTTCCCCTACTCCACCAGCCACGCAAAGCAATCCATGTCAGCACTGCAAGCCCAAGTTATTGCCAAAGTTGAACACTGTATCCAACAGGCCAATCACACCCTCAATAAGCGATTTACAGTCCCGACAATCCGCTTTAACCAACGAGGCAAAATTGCAGGTAGTGCACGGTTACAAAGCTGGGAAGTGCGTTTTAACCCTGTGCTATTAGCAGAAAACCCGCAGGCGTTTTTAGATGAAGTGGTCGCCCACGAAGTCGCGCATCTAGTGACATTTAAGCTGTTTGGCAAAGTGCGCCCACACGGTAAGGAATGGCAAACCATTATGGTGCGCGTATTTGGTGTTCCTGCTCGCACCACCCACAGTTTTGATATTGGCTCAGTTCAAGGCAAAACCTTCACCTACCAATGTCAATGTAGCCAGCATCAACTCACTATTCGTCGTCATAACAAAGTCGTGCGCGGGCAAGCACAATACCATTGCCGCCAATGTCGCCAACCGCTCATTGCCGTCGCCAACTGATCACACCGATAATTTCTAGCCGTCAAAAATTAGAGCTTCGTTACAGTCAAATGTAACTGCGAAAATCATCAATTCAGCAAGATGTGGTATGCTTCTAGCCTATATTGCAAGCAATGCACCCACACTTGAGACTTCACTGAATTCATGAAACCTGCGCTCATCGCCTTATTTGGCTTCTTATTATTGCCTGCCACCAGTCACGCCGATGGCAAGCACCCAAGCTCCTTTTCCCAAGCGAAAAAATTCGCCGTTAAAATCTATCAAGATCATCCGGTCAGTTTTTACTGCGGGTGTGATATCAACTGGAAAGGCAAAAAAGGGGTCCCCGATCTCGACAATTGCGGCTACCAAATCCGTAAGCAACAAAAACGCGCCAGTCGAATTGAATGGGAACACGTCGTGCCTGCGTGGCAATTTGGTCACCAACTGCAATGCTGGCAAGAAGGCGGTCGCAAGAACTGCCGCAAAGACAAACGCTTTAAGGTGATGGAGTCGGATCTGCATAATCTCACTCCGGCAATTGGTGAAGTTAACGGTGACCGCGCTAACTACCAATTCCTGCCATGGAATGGCAACAAAGGTGCCTTTTATGGTCAGTGTGACATGAAGGTCGATTTCAAGAACAAACGAGCCGATCCACCCGCCCAATCACGAGGTGCCATCGCTCGTATCTACCTTTACATGGCCCAAGAATACCGTGAGCTAAACTTGTCACGTCAACAGCGCCAATTAATGGAAGCATGGAACCGCCAATACCCAGTAGACCAGTGGGAATGTGAACGCGACCGCCGGATCAAAAAAGTCCAAGGCAACCACAACGAATTTGTGTTGAAAGCGTGTCAGCAAGCGAAGTTGTAATTCGCTACCTTCATATTTAGACCCAAACCACAGCAACATAAGAGGGTGATAAAACTATCGCCCTCTTGTAATTGGCATCCCCCGCATCCATGTTAGTATTCTGCTAGCTAATTTTATTGAATGAGTTTTCGACCTAACCATGAGAATTCCACGTATTTACCACCCAGAGCTACTTCCTGCGCAAGGCAAAGTCATGTTGTGTGATGACGCCGCTAACCACGTTGGGCGCGTTATGCGCATGCAAGTGGGCCAAGAAGTACTAATGTTTGACGGCAGCAATGCTGAATTTCCAGCAGTGATCACTACTGCCAGCAAAAAAAGCGTTGAAGTAGAAATTCAAGCCCGCCATGAGAACAGTGTTGAATCACCGCTAGATATCCATTTAGGTCAGGTGATCTCACGCGGTGAAAAAATGGAATTCACCATTCAGAAGTCAGTCGAGTTAGGTGTTAACACTATCACTCCATTGCTGTCTGAGCGCTGCGGCGTCAAACTCAACGCAGAACGTTTCGAGAAGAAACTGGCGCAATGGCAAAAAATCGCTATCGCGGCCTGTGAGCAATGCGGTCGTAACGTTGTACCTGAAATTCGCCCAGTGATGAAACTGGAAGACTGGTGTGAAGAAGAGTATGACGGCCTTAAATTAAACCTGCACCCACGTGCGACCTACTCGATTAATACCCTGCCAGAGCCAGTAACCAAAGTGAAACTACTGATCGGCCCTGAAGGCGGTCTGTCAGCAGAAGAAATTGGCATGACAGAGCAATACAAATTCGAAGAAGTTTTATTAGGCCCACGTGTGCTGCGTACCGAAACCACAGCGATGACAGCGATTACTGCATTACAAGTTCGCTTTGGCGATCTGGGCTAAATTAAGAGGAAAATACCAATGATCAAACTGGGTATCGTGATGGACCCAATCGAGTCTATCAATATTAAAAAAGACTCCAGCTTTGCCATGATGATGGAAGCTCAGCGCCGTGGTTGGGAAATTCATTACATGGAAATGAACGACCTATCCCTTGAGCAAGGAAAAGCTGTCGCGCGTACGCGTGTGGTTACCCTTCAAGAAGATCCTAACGGTTGGTTTGAATTCCAAAGCGAGCAAGAGATCGCCCTTGCCGATCTCGATGCGGTATTGATGCGTAAAGATCCTCCTTTTGATACTGAATACATCTACGCAACTTACATCCTTGAGCGTGCCGAAGAAGAAGGTGCGCTTATCGTTAACAAACCGCAAAGCCTGCGCGATTGTAACGAAAAGCTGTTCACCGCTTGGTTCCCAGAGCTAACGCCAACCACCATGGTGACCCGTCGTGCCGACAAGATCAAAGCCTTCCACCAAGAGCACGGTGACGTGATCTTAAAACCGCTTGACGGTATGGGTGGTTCATCGATCTTCCGCGTTATGAAAGGCGACCCAAATGTATCCGTGATCATCGAAACCCTGACGAACATGGGTCAGAACTACTGCATGGCACAAACTTTCGTGCCAGACATCAGCAATGGTGATAAGCGTATTTTGGTGGTTGACGGTGAACCAATGCCGTACTGCTTAGCGCGTATCCCTGCGAAAGGTGAAACACGCGGTAACTTGGCGGCGGGTGGTCGTGGTGAAGCTCGTCCAATCAGCGAAACCGACCGTAAGATTGCCGAAACCGTTGCGCCAGTGCTAAAAGAAAAAGGGTTAATTTTTGTTGGTCTTGACGTCATTGGCGACAAGCTAACTGAAATCAATGTGACCAGCCCAACTTGTATTCGTGAAATCGAAGCGGCTTTTGATATTTCAATCACTGGCAAGCTAATGGATGCAATCGAGCGCCGTATTAACGGTTAATCGCTCACTGTCCACCTCACCATGTGCATTTATCGCAGGTGAGGTGGCTCTTATCTACCAATGGTGCGTTAGAGCGAATATCGACAGCTCGTCGGATCATCGGCATACTTACAGCAAGACAATAACCCTCTATCGAGGTCCCCTGCATAATGGATCTGACAAATCACTTTTTAATTGCCATGCCTTCATTACAAGACGCCAGCTTCAAGCGTAGCGTGGTGTATTTGTGTGAACACAACGATGAAGGTGCGATGGGAATTGTGATTAATCTTCCTATCGATATTTCTGTCGACAGCATGCTTGAACAGTTAGAGCTTGACCGTGATGAAGACGCAATCACCCAACCCAAACGCTTATCGCAACCCGTATTAAGCGGTGGACCTGTCTCTAATGACCGTGGGTTTGTGCTGCATAATCACGATGGTGCTTTTAGTTCTAGCATTGAGGTAACACCGTCGCTCAAACTCACCACCTCGAAAGATATCTTGGCCATTCTCGGTACAGATACCACCCCAGATAACTTCTTGGTCGCGCTCGGTTATGCTGGTTGGGATGCAGGACAACTGGAACAAGAGTTGGTTGATAACCACTGGCTAACCTGCGAAGCAGACCCAAGCATTATGTTTAATACCCCAATCAATGAACGTTGGGATAAAGCCATCGCCAAACTAGGCATCAATGCAGCCAACCTTTCGGCTGATAAAGGACATGCATGAGTAACTCTCGAACTGTATTAGCATTTGACTACGGCACCAAAAGTATCGGTGTGGCGATTGGTCAAGAACTCACAGGCAGCGCGAACCCGCTAGCAGCCCTGAAAGCCCGTGATGGGGTGCCTAACTGGGATGATATCGAAAAGATCCTAAAAGAATGGCAACCAGATTTACTCGTGGTAGGTTTACCGCTCGATCTCGAAGGTAACGAGCTTGAAGCGATTACCCCACGAGCAAAAAAATTCGCCAACCGCCTTCACGGCCGCTTTGGCGCTCAAGTGGAGCTTCACGATGAACGCTTAACCACGGTTGAAGCCAAATCATCACTGTTTAGCCAAGGTGGCTACCGCTCGCTAAGCAAAGGAAATATCGACTCACAATCCGCCGTCGTGATCTTAGAAAGTTGGTTTGAACGCCAATACGGTGAATAACCCTATCCAACCGCAGGCACCTTCCTGCGGTTTATTTTTATATCCGCCACGCCTTTTCTTTTTTCATTTCTTCAAGCATTCCTTTTGCCACCAACTGCGCTAAATACCACCACCCGATCAGCTTTTTGAGCAAAAGACAGCCTAAAGCAACACATTATCAGCAGCCATACATCTAAGATCAAACCAGCCAAGGTATTCTCTCGCTTGATCAGCTTGTACAGCTTTTTGATCATTATTGCTCAAAAGCTCCGCAAGCTGATCATAAAGATCGCAGCAATAAAAAAAGCCTCTATAAAATAGAGACTTAATATTCTCAGCCAGCTTTATTAGCTATTGGCCTATTGGTGGCCTAAAGCTTTTAGCTCATGACAAACTATTTACTGTGGTTTTAATCTAAACGCACCGTCACCCCATCAAGACTACTATTACCTTGCTGGTATTTATCCCCTTTCTTGATCATTAAACGCAGATCATTGGCTGAATCAGCATGGTGAAGTGCATCTTGCTCGGTGATCTTGCCGGCACTAAATAATTCAAACAACGACTGGTCAAAGGTCATCATTCCTGATTCCGCGCCTTTTGCCATGGTGTCTTTAATTTCGTGTAGCTCACCTCGGCGGATCAGATCTGCCACCCTAGGTGTATTGATCAACAACTCAAATGCGGCATGACGACCAACCCCATGCGCATCGGGGATCAACTGCTGCGCCAATACACATTTCAAGTTCAAGGAAAGATCAAACAAGAACTGATCACGACGCTCTTTCGGTACCAAATGCAAAATACGTTCAAGGGCTTGGTTGGCGTTATTGGCGTGTAATGTAGCCATACACAAATGACCGGTTTCGGCAAAGTTCATCGCGTATTCCATCGTTTCTGCCGTACGGATCTCACCGATCAAAATTACATCTGGCGCTTGGCGCAGTGAGTTTTTAAGTGCCACTTCGTAGCTTTCGGTATCAAGCCCCACTTCGCGCTGGGTAACGATACATTTATCGTGCTTGTGTACAAACTCAATCGGATCTTCTACCGTTAGGATATGACCGCTGCGCTGACGATTACGAAAGCCAGTCATCGCCGCCATCGAAGTCGATTTACCCGAACCAGTCGCCCCGACCACTAACACCAAACCACGTTTTGCTAACGCCATCCGCTCCATATCAATCGGAAGCGATAAATCGGTCAAATCAGGAATTTCGGTTTCGATACGGCGCACGACCATGCCCGGTAATTCGCGTTGCCAAAAGGCGCTAACCCGAAAACGTAACTCACCGCGTACCAACGCAAAGTTGGCTTCACGGGTTGACTCAAATTCGTGTTGTAGCTTGTCATCCAGCGCTTCAGCAAACAGTGCATCGACCCCTGCGCGATCTAATCGCTCGCCCACTGGTTGTAATTGCCCGTCCACCTTGAGCAAGCACGGGGAATCTACCGTGATATACAAATCCGAAGCCTTGCAGGCAACCATTTGATTGAGTATTGCTTGTAAGTCCATTTATCTGCCTTAGAACACATTACTGTTAGTATCGAGAATACGGCGCCCTTCTTCAGCTTCCACCAAGCCTTGTGCCACCAGCATCTTAACGCTCTGCTCCATGGTCAACATCCCAGATGCCGAACCGGTTTGGATCATCGAAAACATCTGCGCCACTTTATCTTCACGGATCAAGTTACGGATCGCAGGCGTCGCCATCATGATTTCGTGCGCAGCAACACGACCACCACTGGTACATTTCAGCAGGTTTTGAGAAATCACCGCTCGTAGCGATTCAGACAGCATCGAACGCACCATGTCTTTATCGTTACCCGGGAATACATCAATCACACGGTCAACCGTTTTTGCCGCCGAGCTGGTATGCAAAGTACCAAACACCAAGTGCCCAGTTTCAGCTGCTGTCAGCGCCAAACTAATGGTTTCTTTATCACGCAATTCCCCCACCAAAATCACATCAGGGTCTTCACGTAACGACGAACGCAGTGCTGCTTGGAAACTATGGGTATCGCGGTGAACTTCACGCTGGTTGATCAAACAACGTTTACTTTGGTGCACAAATTCAACCGGATCTTCAATCGTCAAAATATGGCGATTGAAGTTGTTATTGATGTAATCAACCATCGCCGCCAGAGTGGTCGATTTACCCGAGCCGGTAGCCCCAGTTACCAACACCAAACCACGCGGGCATTTTGCAATGTCGTAAAACACATCAGGGACATTGAGTGATTCTAAGGTTGGCACCACCATTGGGATGGTACGAAATACCGCCGCACTACCGCGCGATTGATGAAAAGCATTGACCCTAAAGCGCCCCACCTCAGGCAATTCAAACGAAAAATCCACTTCCAATTTTTCTTCGTATTCGCGACGTTGAGCATCGTTCATGATGTCGAACACCAAGCGATGCACTTCACCGTGCTCCAGCGGTGGCAAACTTAGCTGACGAACATCACCATCAACACGAATAATTGGTGGAACCCCTGCAGAAAGGTGCAGATCCGAGGCATTATGCTTTACACTAAAGTCCAGTAGTTCGGTGATATCCATTAATTTTCCCCACAGAATCAATTATGAGTAGTATCAAACAAAATATTGAACAGGTCATCACTCAGATCGCATCAGCAACAGAAAAATGCGGTCGAGACGCCGATTCAGTGCAACTGCTGGCGGTAAGTAAAACCAAACCCATTGCCGCTATTCAAGAAGCAATCGAGGCTGGCCATTTCGCGTTTGGCGAAAACTATGTCCAAGAAGGGGTGGAAAAAGTCCAACACTTCCGCGACACCGACCACAGTGCAGCGCTGCAATGGCATTTCATTGGTCCGATCCAATCCAACAAAACCCGCCCGATAGCCGAGCACTTTGACTGGGTTCACTCCATCGACCGCGTGAAGATCGCTCGTCGCCTCAGTGAACAACGTCCAGCAAATAGTGCGCCGCTGCAAGTGCTACTCCAAGTAAACACCAGCAATGAAGCCAGCAAGTCAGGGCTAATCTTTGCTGAGCTGCCACAAGCGGCGGCTGACATTGCTCAAATGCCCAATATCGAGCTGCGCGGCCTAATGTCGATCCCAGAAAAAGCAAACGACTACGATAGTCAATTCGCGGCCTTTCACGCATTGGCAGAGGCGATGAACACCCTCAAAGCCGACCACCCACAACTCGATACCTTATCGATGGGAATGAGTGGTGATATGGATGCGGCGATTGCAGCTGGCAGTACTATAGTGCGTATAGGAACCGCTATTTTCGGTGCTCGTGATTACAGCAACAAAGCTTGATCACCTCGACCATACCTAATTAGCAACACCACAGTGACACGCGACCAAAAGCATGCACCTAGAAAATTAGCACTCTTACCCCCATCTATGAGAGATAAGATGTATTCGGTAAGGTTTTAACAGGCAAGGAGCCTTCTTTAATGGAACAACGCTCAATCACCTTTATTGGTGCCGGTAATATGGCTCACTCCATCATTGCTGGCTTAGTTACCAGTGGTTATCAACCTGATTTGATCACTGCCACTGCGCCCAGTCCGGAACGCCGTGAACCACTTGCACGTCAATACGGCATTCATACCGACGATGACAACCTCCGCGCAGCTGAACATGCTGATGTGATTGTGCTGGCAGTTAAGCCGCAGTTAATGGCGTCGGTGTGCGAAAAGCTGCAAAGTATCGACTTTAGTAACAAGTTGGTGATTTCGATTGCGGCAGGTGTGTCTGTTGAACGCCTTAATCAAATGCTAGCGTGCGAACTCAACTTGGTACGCGTGATGCCTAATACACCTTCGCTGATTGGTAAGGGGATGAGCGGTTTATTCGCGTCATCACAAGTTAGTGCCAGCGATAAAACTTTTGCCGAGCAACTGCTCCAAGCCGTCGGTGAAGTGTGTTGGGTTGAGCAAGAAGCGGGTATCAACGCTGTGATTGCCGCGGCGGGCTCTGCACCGGCGTACTTCTTCCTATTTATGGAAGCCATGCAAGCCGAAGCCATCAAACAAGGCTTTGATGCTGACACCGCGCGTTTGCTGATCCAACAATCGGCATTGGGCGCAGCAGAAATGGTGAAAGCAAACCCTGAGGTGGCACTTTCAACCCTACGTGAACAAGTGACATCGAAAGGCGGTACTACCGCCGAAGCACTACGCACATTTAACGAACATCAGCTGAGTGATACAGTAGCAAAAGCAATGCGCGCTGCGATCTCTCGCGCTGAAGAAATGGAAAAACTATTTTAAGGTTACTATATGAATGCAATGGCTTTTCTTTTAAGCACCCTGTTCGACCTTTACATCATGGTCGTACTCCTTAGGGTTTGGCTGCAATGGGCTCGCGCCGATTTCTACAACCCGTTTTCACAATTTATCGTGAAAGCCACCCAACCGATCGTTGCCCCACTACGCCGTGTGATCCCATCCATTGGTTCACTGGATCTTGCCACCGTACTGCTGGCTTACGTGCTGAGCGTACTGAAGTTCATCAGTCTTCAGTTGGTGGTATCTGGTGGCAATATGATCTTCACGCCAGATTTCCTCTGGGTTGGCGCACTGGCAATGCTTAAAGCCGCTGGTGGTCTACTGTTCTGGGTGCTTCTGATCCGTGCAATCCTAAGCTGGGTAAGCCAAGGTCGTAGTCCAATCGAATACGTTATGCACCAGCTTACCGAACCACTAACAGCGCCAATCCGCCGCGTGATCCCTGCAATGGGCGGTCTAGATCTCAGTGTATTGGTGCTGTTTATTGGTCTCCAGTTTGCTAACTTCTTGATGGGTGATTTGATCGGTCAGATTTGGTTCCAACTATGAGCCAATCCGCTGTAACCCGCGCTGGCAATGATCTTATTATTCGGCTTTATATCCAGCCGAAAGCCAGCCGCGATCAAATTGTGGGCCTGCATGGCGATGAAATAAAAATCGCCATTACAGCGCCGCCCGTCGATGGCAAAGCCAACGCACATTTGACCAAGTATTTGGCGAAACAATTTAAGGTTGCCAAAGGTCAGGTCAATATCGAAAAAGGCATGCAAGGGCGTCATAAGCAAGTTCGTATTGAAAGCCCCAAAGCCATGCCAGATAACGTTGCGCCGCTGGTTACTGAGGCGTAAACGAAAGCAAGAAAGGAACCGCGACTCCTCTATACTTAGAGGAGTCGCTGTAATACCCACTATGAATTTAAGGTCTTATTAACTGTAATACGCCTTAATAACAGCCAAGCCATAGTGAGTAACAAAAGGATAATGTCATGAAGAAGTTGATCTTATTGCTGTCAGCTGTGTTGTTCAGCGCCTTGCCTGCCCAAGCCGAACAATTAAAGAATATTGGTGATCTGGAAGTGCACTACTCCAGTTTTCCATCTACTTTCCTTACCCCAGAAATTGCCAGCAACTATCGCATTCAGCGCAGCCGCTACTCTGCGGTGGTGAATATCACCGTGCTCGATAAATCACAGCAAGGTAAACCTGCCGTTCCAGCGGTACTGTCAGGCTCGGCACGTAATCTACTGGGTAATGAAAAGCGCTTGTCGTTTCGTGAAATCCGCGAAGGTAGCGCTATTTACTACATTGCTGAAATCAGCCACGCCAACGAAGAAAGCTTAAAATTCAACATTGATGTCAGCCAGAACGGGACTCAAGGCAATATCAACTTTAAACAAACCTTCTTTGTCGATTAAGCCAGCAAGCTCAAGCTAACCCAATTTACGAGGCGCCCATCATGGGCGCCTTTTTGTTTTGCCCGCTAGACTAAAGAAGGTACACTTCTGTCCTCTATTTCGATCGCATTTTCAGAGGAAAAGTAATGAGCAAACTTGTGCTAGCCACTGGCAACCAAGGCAAAGTAAAAGAAATGGCGAGCCTACTGGCTGATTTTGGTTTCGACGTTGTTGCCCAAAGCGATTACCAAGTGTCTGAAGTGGCAGAAACAGGCACCACCTTCATTGAAAATGCCATCATCAAAGCACGCCATGCCGCAAAGGAAACGGGCCTACCCGCGATTGCTGATGACTCAGGTTTGGAAGTGGACGCCCTTAAAGGTGCTCCGGGTATTTACTCTGCACGTTATGCAGGTGAAGGCGCAAGCGATCAACAAAATATCGTTAAGCTACTTGAAGCAATGAAAGACGTACCTGCTGAGCAGCGTACAGCTCGCTTCCACTGTGTATTGGTGATGATGCGCCACGAGAACGATCCAACACCGCTGGTTTGTCACGGTAGCTGGGAAGGTAGCATCCTAACTGAAACCCACGGTGATAACGGCTTTGGCTACGATCCGGTATTTTGGGTACCAGAAGACCAATGCGCATCAGCCGAGCTTGAGCCAGCGCGTAAAAAGCAACTTTCTCACCGTGGCAAAGCCCTGCAACAGCTATTCGCTGCGCTAAAGGACGCCTAATGCAAGTACCACCGCTCAGCCTGTATGTTCACATTCCGTGGTGTGTGCAAAAGTGCCCGTACTGTGATTTCAACTCACATGCGCTCAAAGCTGATATTCCTGAATTAGATTATATCGATGCACTTATCGATGACTTAGAAACGGATCTAGCGGCTTATCAGCTTGACGATCAGTCGCGTCAGCTCCATTCGATTTTCATCGGTGGTGGTACGCCAAGCTTAATTTCGCCACCAGAAATCGGTCGTCTGCTACGTGAAATCGAAGCGCGTATCCCGTTTAGTACCGATATCGAAATCACCATGGAAGCCAACCCAGGTACTGTCGAAGCAGGCCGTTTTGATGCTTATCGCCAAGTTGGTGTGAATCGCATTTCTATTGGAGTTCAAAGCTTCCAAGACGAAAAGCTCACGCGCTTAGGGCGTATTCACGGCAGTAGTGAAGCCCAAAACGCGGCTAAATTAGCGACCGCCGCAGGCTTAAACAGCTTCAATCTGGATTTGATGCACGGCTTACCCGATCAAAGCCTTGATGATGCGATGTACGATTTACAGCAAGCCATTGCTCAAAATCCACCGCATTTATCGTGGTATCAGCTCACCATTGAGCCTAATACCTTGTTCTACTCAAAGCCGCCAACGCTACCGGATGACGACAATCTGTGGGACATTTTCGAGCAAGGCCATAAGCTACTGAGCGAAGCAGGTTACGTACAATACGAGATCTCTGGCTACAGCAAACCGGGCTTTCAGTGTCGCCATAACCTCAACTATTGGCGCTTTGGTGATTACCTCGGCATAGGTTGTGGCTCGCACGGCAAGATCAGCTTTAGCGATGGTCGGATCGTCCGAACAGTGAAAGTAAAACACCCACGTGGTTACTTAAACCCAACCAAGCCTTATTTGGATCAGCAAACGGAAATCGCGACCGAAGATCGCCCGTTTGAGTTCTTCATGAACCGCTTCCGCTTATTAGAAGCGTGTCCGAAACAAGACTTCATCGATCGTACTGGCTTACCATTGAGCGCGATTGCGACCCCAATTGAGTGGGCGATTGCGCAAAACATGCTTCAAGACCAAGGCGACTACTGGCAGATCACCGAACACGGAAAACTGTTCTTAAACGATCTATTAGCGGCGTTTGTCGCAGATGACGAGGACTAACCCTCTCGTATTGTAAGCAATAAAAAAACGCGAGTGGCTATCCACTCGCGTTTTTATTTGTCCGCCGTTTGCTACGCGATAAACTTAATAACTCACCGTGCGCCAATCTTTTAAGGCTGGGATCGCCGATTGAATTTGTTGCTCATGCTGCTGACGTAATGCCACTTGTTGGCAAACATCGACAGTCGCCTTGCTGGTTTCATTCGCATCCATCTCTGTGCTTACCAGCTCTGGCTGTTTCGCGATCAGTTGATGGTATTCAGCCAGCACTTGCTGCTGCTCAGGCGTTAATTGCACTCGGTGAATACCAAAATACAACTTACCATTCGCTTCCACAGTAAAGGCTTTGTCGCCATCATTCAGCGCTAGCTTACCTTGCTCCATCGATACTTGGTTATGCCAAGTCAGCTCACAAGCCAACGCGGTGCTATTGAACCCCACAGCCATTGCCAACACTGTGGCTATCCGCAGTCCTGCTTTGTAGCAATGTGTCTGAACCACCTTAGTTGCCATTACTGTCATAGCGTTTCCCTTTTACCGCAAGGTGAATCCCGCTAAGACAGTAACCAGCATTAAGCCAAATTATCGATCAGCGAATATTCACCTAAAAAATCGAACGACCAATACGTTCTGCCAGCAATTCCAGTGCCGCAGTACCAGCCAATGAGTTACCGGATGGGTCTAGCTCAGGCGACCATACACAGATCGTCATTTCACCCGGTACGATAGCGATGATCCCGCCACCCACACCCGATTTACCCGGCATCCCAACACGGTAAGCAAACTCCCCAGCACCATCGTACAAGCCACAGGTGGCAAGCAGTGCATTCATTTGCTTACTCTGAGTCTGGCTGATAATGGTTTTTTTTGCGCCTAAAGGAAGTCCTTTATTTGCTAAGTAGTTGAAGGTTCGCGCTAAATCAACACAACTCATCTTGAGAGCGCAGTAGCTGAAGTAATTGGTCAGCACAGGCATTACTTCGTTTTCGAAGTTGCCGAATGAACGCATCAAATAAGCAATCGAAGCATTGCGATCACTGTGCTGCATCTCCGAGCTGGCTACCGCTTTGTCGTAAACAATATGCGGGTTACACGCCAATTCACGTACTAGCTCAAGCATGCGGTATTGCGGCGCTGACAAGCGGCTGTGTAGCAAATCAGATACCACCAGCGCGCCAGCATTGATAAACGGATTACGCGGAATACCGCTTTCCATTTCCAACTGGATCATCGAATTAAACGCATGCCCTGATGGCTCTTTACCTACTCGACTCCAGATCTCTTCTGGCTCGTATAACGTCATCGCCAACGTAAGACTGAGAACCTTAGAAATCGACTGAATCGAAAACCCTTCGTTACTGTCACCCGATTGGATAATTTCCCCATCGTTGTAACACACAGCAATACCCAGTTTATCCGCTGACACTTCAGCCAAAGCAGGGATGTAATCCGCCACTTTTCCTTGACCAATCAAGGGTCTGACTTCATCGAGGATACTTGCTAGTAACTCTTCTGTTGGTTTCATTTCATCAACTCCAAAGGACAAAAAAGCCAACGCGAGGTTGGCTTTTTAAAGAATACAAAAGGATTCGAGGGTAACTGTTATTCAGTACGCGCGAACTTCATATCCCACACACCGTGACCAAGGCGGTGACCGCGTGCTTCAAATTTTGTTAGTGGACGATCTTCCGGACGAGGAATGTAATCGCCATCTGTTGCTGTGTTTTTGTAACCCGGTGCAGCGTTCATCACTTCAACCATGTGCTCTGCGTAATTTTCCCAGTCTGTTGCCATATGGAAAACACCGCCGATTTTAAGCTTCTTACGCACCATTTCAACGAATTCTGGTTGTACGATGCGACGTTTGTGATGGCGCGCTTTGTGCCATGGGTCTGGGAAAAACAGTTGCACTGTGTCTAGGCTACCGTCTGGGATCATGTAATCGAACACTTCAACGCCATCGTGACACATTACACGAAGGTTAGTCAGCTCAGCTTCACCCGCAGCCATCAGACATGCACCCACACCAGGGCTGTGTACTTCGATACCGATGAAGTTTTTCTCTGGTGCGTTTTTCGCCATTTCAACTAGCGATGCGCCCATACCAAAACCAATCTCAAGCACGACAGGTGCTTGACGGTTGTACACTTGTTCCCAGTCTAGTTTTTCCTGAACGAAGTCTACACCCATTGTCGGCCAGTAGTTGTCCATCGCCTGCTCTTGGCCTTTGGTTAAACGACCTTCACGGCGAACAAAACTACGGATCTTACGAACCAGTTTGCCGTCTTCAGTGTATTCAGTCAGTGTTACGTCACCTGACTTTTTAGAAACTTCACTCATGGGATTACCTAAACGAGAAACAAAAAGAAATTAGTAAAGAATAAAATCTAAGCGACGGCATTATCCAAAGATATGGCACAAGTGCAAGCTTGATATGATCAAACTCGAACAAGTTTGCGTACTTTAACCCCGTATACCAATTGCGAGATCACACACTTTGTGGTGCAATCTTCGCCAATATTTGTGGGGAAAACCCGCCCAATGAACATAAGAGCGTGCCAAGACACGCCTAAGTAGAGTCCAGTGAGTAATGCCTTTTCTAACGCGATCCTAACTTGGTATGACAAGTTCGGTCGCAAAACCTTACCGTGGCAGCTAGAAAAAACGCCCTATAAAGTATGGTTAAGTGAAATCATGTTGCAACAAACCCAAGTCGCAACTGTGATCCCTTACTTCGAACGTTTTCTTGAACGCTTCCCAACCGTGCAAGATTTAGCAGCCGCTGAGCAAGATGAAGTGCTCCATTTATGGACCGGGCTAGGTTATTACGCTCGCGCCCGTAATTTACACAAAGCCGCCCAAGCTATCGTCAACGAACACAGTGGCGTGTTCCCAACCGATATCGATCAAGTCCAAGCCTTACCGGGTATCGGACGCTCAACAGCAGGCGCGGTATTATCGCTATCGCTCAAACAGCACCACCCTATTTTAGACGGTAACGTCAAACGCACTTTGTCACGCTGCTACGCTGTTGAGGGCTGGCCGGGCAAAAAGGCAGTTGAAAATGCATTGTGGGAAATCGCTGAAACCAATACCCCAAGCGAAGGTGTCGAGCGCTATAACCAAGCGATGATGGATATGGGGGCGATGATTTGCACCCGTAGTAAACCTAAATGCGAGCTATGCCCAGTAGAGTCTCAGTGCCAAGCCAAAGCACAAGGTCGCCAAACTGATTTTCCGGGTAAGAAACCGAAGAAAACCATGCCCGAAAAACAGACTTGGTTTGTGATTTTGCAACATGGCGACCAAGTTTGGTTAGAGCAGCGTCCTCAAGTTGGCATTTGGGGCGGCCTATGGTGTTTCCCGCAGCACGATAGCGAGCAAGTAGAAGATACACTTAAACAGCGACTGCCAACCAATGCAAAAGTGATCGCCAAAGAGCAACTTACCGCCTTTCGCCATACATTTAGCCACTATCATTTAGATATTGTGCCGCTGCACTTCACGTTAGATCGCATGCCAGATGAAATCCGAGAAAGCGGTCAATGGTATAGTCTGACCCAGCCGCCAAAAATCGGCTTAGCGGCACCAGTACAACAGATCCTCGAAGGGCTGAAATACCAATTACAGCAAGGTTAAACCACACTAAAAGTACTGATTATCACAGGTGGCAGCCGCCTCGCCTCTCTGGTATAAAAGGGGCTGCTGCTACGTACGTAAACTGAAGGAGCCGCTCAATGAGCCGTACCGTATTTTGTGCTCGCCTAAAGAAAGAGGCGGATGGTCTAGATTTCCAACTGTACCCAGGTGAGCTTGGCAAACGTATTTTCGACAACATCTCTAAAGAAGCTTGGGCTGAATGGCAAGGCAAACAAACCATGCTAATCAATGAGAAAAAGCTCAACATGATGGATGCCGAGCACCGTAAACTGCTTGAAACAGAGATGGTTAACTTCCTGTTTGAAGGGCAAGACGTGGTGATCGACGGCTATACGCCACCAAGCGAATAAAACAGCGGTATCTTGACGATATAGCTATTGGGCGTCACGATTTGTCATCATTAAAATGAAAAAGACTTACTGTGCCGTTCAGAAAATGACATCATTTGTCGCTACATAAATGGTGTCATTTTTTTATCTGTCGGTGTTATGAAAAAACGTTTAGTTCTGTTATCTCTACTTGCGCTAAGTGGCTGTAGCCGTGAGTTTGTTGAAAAGATTTATGATGTGGATTACACCACCACTAACCGCTTTGCCAACAACTTAGCGCCATTACCAGGACAGTTCACCAAAGACTTAGTGGCACTGGATAAACTGATCAACTCGTTCAGCGGTGAGGTAAAACGCTACTGGGGTGAAGACGATATGATCGCCAGTAAGCACCACTATGTGAAATACACCGATGGCTACCAAAGCCGTGCTCATGTCGATTTCGACCGTGGGGTGGTTGTTATTGGCACGGTTGCCAAAACCAACCCAAAAGAGCACCTCAAAAAAGCGATTGTTACTACTCTCTTAACGCCTGACGATCCGGCAGGGGTCGACTTGTACTCGGATCAAAAAGTCACCATTGGTGGTAAACCTTTCTTGTTTGGTCAAGTCATGGATCACGATGGCAAGCCCGTTGAATGGTCGTGGCGAGCCAACCGCTTTGCCGATTACTTGATTGCCAATAAGATCAAAAAGAAAAAGGTCCGCTTTCAGCAAGCACTGTACGTTGAGATCCCTATGGTGGCGGATCACGTCAACAAACGAAGCTACAAATACGCCAGTATTGTTCGTGATGCTTCACGTCGTTACGGCATTAAAGAAGATCTGATCTACGCCATCATCAAAACCGAAAGTAGTTTTAACCCTTATGCGGTAAGTCATGCCAACGCGTACGGCTTGATGCAAGTGGTGCCCAAAACCGCAGGGGCCGATGTCTTTAAGCTGGTGAAAAAGAAACCAGGCCGCCCATCGCCTGAGTACTTGTTTGATCCGGCAAAGAATATAGATACCGGAACAGCTTACTTTTACATATTAAAAAATCGTTACTTACGCGAAGTGAAACACCCAACCACCCTGCACTACAGCATGATTTCAGCTTACAACGGGGGGACTGGTGGGGTACTCAATACATTTAACCGTAACGATCGAAAACGTGCGATGCGCGATCTTAACAGCCTGCAGCCGAACCAAGTTTATTGGGCGCTAACCAACAAGCACCCGAAAGCAGAAGCACGTCGCTACCTACAAAAAGTGACCAACTTCCAGCGTGAGTTTAACCAAGGCAAAATGTAAACGCGGATAAAATGGCAAATAATCCGCGAATTTTGGCTATTCAAAGAGAGCGATAAAGATAAAAACCACCTTTTTCGCTCCCCATCACTGCCAGGTATTCGGCTGGTGTTATCGAAAACAAAGTTGAAAAAACCAACTTTTACGACCTCGATGGACAAAATTCCAGCAAGCGAGTCGATTTACTGTTTTTTCTAAAAAAAACAGTTGACGACTTGGCCTAAAACCCGTTTAATAGCGCTCCGTTGCCTCGATAGCTCAGTCGGTAGAGCAGAGGATTGAAAATCCTCGTGTCGGTGGTTCGATTCCGCCTCGAGGCACCA
>NZ_LVHF01000009.1 GCF_001650345.1 Photobacterium jeanii
CACTCAGTTTCATTGATAAATCTTTTTGACTATCATTTCACGAGTGCCCACACAGATTGCATGGTCAAATTGTTAAAGAACTTTAGAGCAGCACCTCGTGCTGTCTAGGCCGTGTATATTACGCGGCTAATTTTTTGAGTCAAGCGTTATTTTTAAATTTCTTAAAAACCCGTATTTCCTCGACTCCAGACATCATCACTTTCACTTTTAAGGCTTAAGCATCACATCTGTAAAAAGCGCTCTATTTTATCAGCCTACTTACAAGCATCACCGCTTAAAGAAACTATCAAAAGTTTAAGAACACCTTACCAACAACTTACACACAGCTTGTGAATAACTCACTTATTGCCCGTACTCCGTGTCGGTGAGGCGGCATTATAGGGAGCTTAGAACAAAGCGCAATGATTTTTTTGATAAAAACACACGAACGCTGATTTATAGAGCCAAAGCCACCAAAATGAGATAAAAACCAAACAACAAACAGGATCAATGAAGATCCTTTTTAAAAAACGTACCTAGCGAATAAGCATAGTCGAGATAAATTACCCCGCCAGCAAGAAAATGCCCTCTATAAAAGAGGGCATCAATAAAGAAATCAGAGTCAGGTAATTTTAAACAGAGACGATGAATGAAGGATTACGTAATTCTTCACGATGGTATCGTAATGGCGAACCATCTAACTGCATGATATTAGCCCCTGCACTTTGTGCTACGCAGTGACCAGCCCCTGTATCCCACATCATTGTGGGACCTAATCGGGGGTAGTATTGCGCTCTTCCTTCAGCGACAAGACAGAATTTCAATGATGAGCCGACTTCAGCCATCTTATGCTCCCCCAACTTGGCAACATAGGTCGCTAATTCAGGGCTAGGATGTGAGCGGCTCCCCACCACGGTAGGTATAGACGCCGTTCTTACTTTAACGCTATCTCTGCCACTCGATGTCTGAAGCCAAGCCGTTTCACCGTCAGCCAACCAAGTTTTCTCAAGTGCGGGAGCGTGAACAACCCCTAATACGGGCTCGCCGTTATCGATTAAGGCGATATTTACCGTGAACTCCCCATTCTGACGAATGAACTCTTTCGTACCATCAAGCGGATCCACCAGCCAAAAACGTTGCCAATTTTGGCGTTGCTGCCAAGCTGTATGCTCTGACTCTTCCGACAAAATCGGGATCTCTGGCGTTAATGCTTGTAAGCGTTCCAAGATAATGGCGTTAGCCGCAAGATCCGCTGCCGTTACCGGACTAGTATCGTCTTTTTCCGTTATCTCTATATTGCTGTGATAGCGTGTCATAATGGCATCGCCTGCGGCGAGTGCAATTTCAACAATGGGATCAAGCAGTGCTTTCAATTGGGACTCCTTCCTTTACTAGCTTGCAATGACCTTGCGCTGTTGTAGGGCACGAACACATTGCTCTACAAGCTCTGCCACATCAAACTCCGCTGCACGTAAGTGCAACTCAGGTGATTGTGGTGCTTCATACTCAGAATCAATGCCTGTGAAGTGGCTAATTTCACCCGCTCGGGCTTTTTTATACAAGCCTTTGGGATCACGCTTCTCACATTCAGCTAAATCGGTATCAACAAACACTTCTAAAAAGCTACCCTCACCGACAAGGTCTCGAACCAGTTGACGCTCTTCACGATGAGGAGAGATAAAGGCGGTAAGTACAATCAATCCTGCATCCGCCATCAAGTTTGCAACTTCTCCAATACGACGAATATTTTCACGACGGTCTTGAGTGGAAAAACCCAGATCACGGCATAAGCCATGACGAACGTTATCACCATCCAATAAATACGTGTGATGTCCTAGCTCCACCAAACGATATTCCAATGCTCCTGCAATTGTGGATTTACCTGCGCCGCTGAGGCCAGTAAACCACAGCACACAAGGTTGCTGCTTTTTCTGTTGAGCACGCTGCGCTTGGTCGACATGATGTTGATGCCATACGACATTACGAGATTGTGTCGTTGGTACGGGTACTGACATTGATGACTCCATTCCACAATGAATTAAAAAGGAAATAACATGGGGATCAAGCCCAGCACCACCAGCGAATAAACAATCGAGAGTGGTAGACCGACCCGAACATAGTCTTTGAGTTGATAGTTACCCACGGTGTAAACCAAGAGGTTGGTTTGATAACCGTAAGGTGAAATAAAGCTGGCGCTAGCGCCGAACAAAATCGCCATGATAAAAGGCATAGGATCGGCACCCGAACTTACCGCCAAGCTATAAGCGATAGGGAAAGATAAAGCGGCAGCGGCATTATTGGTGACAAGTTCAGTTAAGACTAAGGTAAACAAGTACACTGCGACTAATGCACCGTATAATCCCCAGCCGTTAAAAGCGGTCATGAATACATCGCCAATCCGCGCAGACAAACCGCTTGAAATCATCAGCTGTGCTAGCGATAACGCGGAGCCAACAATCACGACAATATCGAGTGGGAAACGGCGTCTGAGTTCGGCAAAGGAGATAATCCCTGTAACAACGAGAACCAATAGCAACCCAGCAAGTCCTTTTATAATCGGGTAGCCTCCCAACAAAGCACCACCGATCACAGCCATAAAACTCACAAGTACCGCAAAACTCTTTTTGCCATCTAAGCGAGCGCTCGAGTCTAAGCCGTTTACCAATACGAATTCACGATTCAGCTGCTTATTTGTGTGGAAGGTTTTTCCTGGCACCACGACTAAAGTATCACCAGCATGCAGCTCGATATTTCCTAAACCGCCCGCTAAGCGTTCATGCCCACGGCGAATTGCCACCACGACCGCATCAAACCGTTCACGAAAGCGAATGCTCTTTAGCGTATTGCCACGGATCCCTGCCGAATGACTCACCACTACTTCCATCATGGATTGCCCATTAAGGTGGTGCTGACCAAACAGCTCAAGCCCCGGGATTTCCTGCAAAGTCGTGACACTTTCCACATCACCACAAAACAACAGTCGATCCCCTGCTTGCAATTGGGTATCAGGGCACACTGGGGCGATAGTGTGACCATCTCGGATCACCTCAGCTAAAAACAAACGTCGTAATGCACGCAAGCCGTTTTGTGCCACCGTCTTATTCACCAATGGGGAATGAGGGGCGATGATTGCCTCTAAGAAATACGGTAACGCATCTTGTTGCTGCTCTTCATTACTGGGTAAGAAGTAACTCAGAGGGATCACAATCAACATCCCCGCTAACAGCACGGCTAAACCAATCACAGTTGGCGCAAAGAAATCGAGGCTAGGTAAACCAGCATCTTCAACAAAGCTATTGATGATCAAATTGGTGGAGGTGCCAATTAAGGTGAGCGTGCCGCCTAATATTGCGGCATAAGATAACGGGATCAGCAATTTCGAGGGCGCGTGACGCTGATTACGCTTGATCGCTCCAATCAGCGACACCACCACTGCAGTATTGTTAGTAAAAGAGGATAAGAAAGCCGTCGATAACCCGAGCTTGGCAATCACACTCGATTGGCCACCGCGCGAAATCTGCTGCCCAACCCAACTGATCAAACGTGTTTTTTCTAGTGCAATAGAAACAAGGATCAACAACACCAAGGTCAATAGTGATGAATTGGTGAAGTTACTCGCTAAAGCTGTCAGCTCAATCATATTGGTCTGATAACCCACAAACGCCGCGCCAGCAAACAAATAAGCTGGTTTGATACGCGTTGTTAGCAAGCAAGTCACTATCACCATCAGCATAGCGAGTACAATCCCTTGTTCCCAGCTCATAGCACTACCCCAACTTGGTGATGTCTTTCGCATCCCAATGAGGGAAGTGTTTACGCACTAACGCATTGAGTTCGAGTTCAAAGGCACTGTGAGCATGGGGTGTTTCACCCGTTGAAGCACCTTGTAATGCTTCGCGGATCATCCCAGCCCCCACAGTGACATTGGTCAGGCGGTCTATAATGATGAATCCGCCCGTATCAACGCTGCGCTGATACGCATCGACCGCAATGGCTTCGGTTAACGCCACCTCACACAACCCAATACCATTGAGCGGTAAACTCGCGGTCGTGAACGTCTCAAGATTATTGATATCCACCTGATGTCGAATAGCTTGAACCGTACCAACCGTCTTCTTACCCGCCACTTTAATATCGTATTGGCGTCCAGACTCTAACGGCGTTTCGGCCATCCACACAATGTCCGCCAAAACATGATCGCTTAACGGCACGTCGTCGTTGGCCGCCACTAAAGTGTCACCACGGCTAATATCGATTTCATCCGCCAACGTCAGAGTCACCGCCTGCCCAGGGTACGCCTCTGGTAAATCACCATCAAAGGTCACGATACGCTCAACAACGGATTGCTTACCCGATGGCAGCGCTTTGACGATATCACCGACTTTTACGACCCCTGTTGCTAGGGTGCCAGCAAAGCCTCGAAAGTCGAGATTGGGGCGATTGACGTATTGCACGGGGAAACGAAAAGCCCCCGCTTCACGCTCTTGACCAAACTCCACATTTTCTAACAAGGTCAGTAATGTCTCACCTTGATACCACGGTGTATGCGTACTCAAACTCACCACGTTATCGCCTTCGAGTGCCGATAGCGGTACCAGTTGAATGTCGATATCAGAATGTAGCTTAGCGGCAAACTGTAAGTAGTCCGCTTCGATAGCGTCATATGTGGCTTGGTCGTAACCCACCAAGTCCATTTTATTGACCGCTACAATAAAGTGGCGGATCCCCAACAAGCTCGCGATGTAAGAGTGACGGCGCGTTTGATCCAATACTCCTTTGCGGGCATCAATTAAAATCACCGCCACATCACAGGTCGAAGCGCCAGTTGCCATATTCCGAGTGTACTGTTCGTGCCCCGGCGTATCGGCAATAATGAACTTGCGCTTTTGAGTCGAAAAATAGCGGTATGCGACATCAATGGTGATCCCTTGCTCACGCTCAGCTTGTAACCCGTCCACCAGCAAAGCCAGATCCGGTTTATCACCAGTGGTCCCCACCTTCTGGCTATCGTTGTGAATAGCGGCCAGCTGATCTTCGTAAATCTGGTGCGAGTCATGAAGCAAGCGACCGATTAAGGTACTTTTGCCATCGTCTACCGAGCCACAGGTTAAAAAGCGCAGTAAGGTTTTGTTGTGGTGCTGATCGAGATACGCTTCGATCCCCAGCTCAGCCACTTGCTGTTCAATAACACTGTTCATCATTCTTTCCTTAGAAGTAGCCTTGACGTTTTTTCAGCTCCATCGAGCCAGACTGGTCATGATCAATCGCCCGCCCTTGGCGCTCACTGGACGTTGCCACCAACATCTCTTCGATAATGCCGGGCAAGGTATCGGCGGTAGACTCGATCGCGCCGGTGAGTGGGTAACAACCCAACGTTCTGAAGCGAACACTTTTGTGCTCAATGTGCTCGCCCGGTTGTAGCTTCATGCGATCGTCATCGACCATGATCAGCATGCCGTCACGCTCAACGACAGGACGCACATCCGATAAATACAAAGGCACAATCTCAATATTTTCTAAGTAGATGTATTGCCAAATATCGAGCTCGGTCCAATTCGAAAGTGGGAACACACGAATGCTCTCGCCTTTGTTGATTTGCCCGTTGTAGGTTTTCCACAGCTCAGGGCGTTGATTCTTCGGATCCCAAGTATGGTTTTTATCGCGAAACGAGTAGACGCGCTCTTTCGCCCGAGATTTTTCTTCATCACGACGCGCGCCACCGAAAGCCGCATCAAAGCCGTATTTATCCAGCGCCTGCTTCAAGGCTTGGGTTTTCATAATGTCGGTATGCTTTGATGAGCCATGGTCGAACGGGTTAATACCCAATGCGAGCCCTTCTGGATTTTTGTGCACCAAGAGATCAAAGCCGTATTTATCCGCCGTACGATCCCGAAAGGCGATCATTTCGCGAAACTTCCAATCGGTATCCACGTGCAGCAAAGGAAACGGAATTTTGCCCGGGTAAAAGGCTTTTCGCGCCAAGTGCAACATCACAGATGAGTCTTTCCCGATGGAATACATCATCACAGGGTTATCAAACTCAGCAGCGACTTCGCGGATAATATGAATACTCTCCGCTTCAAGCTGCTTGAGATGGGTTAATCGTTTCGGATCCATTACTCTCTCCATGCTAAAGGCTCGCCACAGCTTGTGGCTGGGATTGAACTTCCTGATTGCCAAACCAACGTAGTTTTTGTGATAAGTTGACAACCTCACCAATCACGATCAGTGAAGGTGATGCCGCCTGTTGTGCCAACGTTGCCAGCTGCGATAGCTGACCTTGATAAACTTGCTGCGATTGATGTGTGCCACGCTCAATAATGGCGATAGGGGTATCAGACTGACGGCCGTGTGCTAAGAGTTGTTGTTGGATATAACTCGACTTCATCAGCCCCATATAAATAACCAAGGTTTGCTTACCACGCGCTAACACCTGCCAATCGAGCGGATCGCTCTCAGGCTTGGTGTGACCGGTAATAAACATCGCGGTCTGGGCATAATCACGATGGGTTAGAGGGATCCCGGCATACGCGGTTGCCCCTGCTGCGGCAGTAATACCCGGCACCACTTGAAACGGGATCCCAGCATCAAACAACACTTCAAGCTCTTCACCGCCGCGACCAAACATAAATGGATCGCCCCCTTTTAAGCGCACCACCCGCTTGCCCTGCTGGGCATAGTCAACGATTAGGCGGTTAGTTTCGGCTTGCGGCACACTGTGGTATCCCGCTCGTTTACCGACACACACTAGCTCGGCATCACGACGAACTAGCTCAAGCACGTCATCGGAGACTAAGTAGTCGTACAACACCACATCGGCTTGCTGCATTAACTGCAAAGCACGCAGTGTCAGCAAACCCGCATCCCCCGGACCTGCGCCAATTAAAGATACTTCCCCTTGCGGCTTAAGTGTTTGCGATAAACGCGTTAGCTCTTGCTCAGCAGCTTGCGGCTGACCAGCTTCAACTAATTGGGCAAAACGCCCATTGAAAGCCTGCTCCCAGAAAAAACGACGGGCGGAGAAATCCGGTACCATTTGTTTAAGGCGATCACGAAAGTTGCCAGCGATGGTGGCCATTTTGCCAAGGTGCTGCGGCAATAAGGTTTCGATTTTTTCACGCAACATGCGCGCCAGTACTGGCGCTTTGCCCGAGGAGGAGATCGCCACCACAATTGGGGAGCGATCAATAATAGAAGGAACGATAAAACTACAGCGCTGGGTATCATCCACCACATTGACCAGCACTTGGCGCTGATTGGCCGATTGATAAACCAAAGCATTCACCGCTTTGCGCTCGGTAGCGGCAATAGCGAGAAAGATGCCATCGAGGTGATGCGGCTCGAACGTCTCAGCAAGGTGAGAAACTTGGTTGGCAGCGAGCGCCGCTTGAAACTCAGCGTTAAGTTTCGGCGCAATAACCCGAACATCCGCCCCTGCTTTTAGCAGCATTTGTGTTTTACGCCACGCTACCGTGCCACCGCCTACCACCACACAAGGTCGCTGCTGCAAATCAGCAAATATCGGCAAATATTCCATGTCTACGCCCTCAAATACTATCCTGTTAGAGCACTATAGACAGAGCCTGATATTACCTGAAATTCTAAAATTGTATTTTTTATTCCAAAAAGTTTGAGCAAAGGTATTCAATGAGAATTGCGAGCAATAGCGCAATAAATTCACCAATTTTGAGGTAAAAAAGACGGCAAATGTACCTCTCAAGTATCAAAAGGCGCTCACCCTAGTTCATTTAGATGTAAGTTATGCTGTTTTTTTCTTATGTTGAAATGAGCGAAACGAGCAAAGCCTCTCCATCTATTTATTAACGATGCGCTTTTTGCGGCAAAAGTGAGAGATATGACACATAAAATCAAGAAACAAACGATACCGTGACATTTTTTTTGATACCTTAGCGCGGCTTTCCTAACTCATTTTTCTTGGAGAAAATCATGAAATTATCTGCCAAGCCTCTATCTCTTGCGGTCTTAGGTGGTTTATTAACCCTAGCGGGTCCTGCCGCTGCGGAAACGATTAAACTTCGTATTCTAGAAACCACAGATATCCACATGAATGTGATGGATTTCGACTACTACAAAGACAAGCCAACCTTAAAAACTGGCCTGGTACGTACCGCGTCATTGGTAAAAGAAGCACGTGCAGAAGTTATCAACAGCGTGTTAGTAGATAATGGTGACTTGATCCAAGGTAGCCCTATGGGCGACTACATGGCAGCCAAAGGCATTAAGATGGGCGAAATTCACCCAGCTTACAAAGCCATGAACCAACTAAGCTACGATGTGGGCAACATTGGTAACCACGAATTCAACTACGGCCTTGAGTTTTTGAAGAACTCCATTGCCGGTGCCAACTTCCCCTACATCAATGCGAACGTAGTTGATATTAAGTCGGGCAAAAACCTATTCACGCCTTACATCATTAAAACGCACAAGCTAAAAGACACCGATGGTGTTGAGCATGATGTGAAAGTGGGCTACATCGGTTTTGTACCACCACAAATTATGATTTGGGATAAGAAGCACCTTGAAGGTCGTGTTGACGCGCTTGATATCAAGCAAACGGCTGAAAAATATGTCCCGCAAATGAAAGCGGAAGGTGCTGATATTATCGTTGCGATCCCACACTCAGGGATTTCAACCGATCCGTACAAAATCGATGCCGAGAACTCGACTTACTACCTAACCGGCGTGAAAGACATCGATGTGATCGCTTTTGGTCACTCGCATGCTGTGTTCCCAAGTAAGAGCTTTGCCAATGTGCCGGGTGTTAACCTAGAGAAAGGGACCATTAATGGCGTACCTGCGGTAATGCCTGGTCGCTGGGGTGATCACCTAGGTGTGGTTGACTTGGTACTAGAAAAAGAAGGCAACGGCTGGGATGTCAGCGATGCCAAAGCCGAAGCGCGTCCGATCTTTGATAAAGAGAAAGGCAAAGCGCTGGTTGATGCCGATAAGAAAATGGTGCAAGCAGTGGCTGACGATCACAAAGCAACCCGTGAATTCGTCAATCAGCCAATCGGTAAAGCAAGCGATGTAATGTACAGCTTCTTGGCATTGGTACAAGATGATCCAACAGTACAGATCGTTAACTTAGCGCAAAAAGATTACGTTGAGCGCTTTATCCAAGGCGACCCAGATCTAGACGGCATCCCTGTTCTATCTGCAGCGGCACCGTTTAAAGCCGGCGGTCGTGGTAACGATCCAACAAACTTCACCGAAGTAGAGTCAGGTCAGCTAACCTTCCGTAACGCAGCCGACCTTTACCTTTACCCGAATACTCTAGTGGCAATGAAAGTCACAGGTAAAGAAGTGAAAGAATGGCTGGAGTGTTCAGCAGCGCAATTTAACCAAATTGACGTCAATAGCACTAAACAGCAAGGTTTGATCAATTGGGACGGTTTCCGTACTTACAACTTTGATGTGGTTGATGGTGTGAATTACGCCATCGACATTTCAAAACCAGCCCGTTACGACGGTGACTGTAAGCTGATCAACGCTGGTGCTGAACGTATCCAAGATCTGACATTCAATGGTAAGCCAGTCGATCCAAAACAAGACTTCATCATTGCGACCAACAACTACCGCGCATACAGCGGCAAGTTCGCTGGTACTGGTGAGAAGTTTGTTGCCTTTGCTTCACCAGATGAGAACCGTTCAGTACTGTCTGACTACATCAGCCGTGTGAGCAAAGAGAAAGGTCAAGTGATCCCAAGTGCTGATAACAACTGGCACTTTGCGCCACTGAAGAGTGATAAAGCACTAAACATCACTTTCGAAACGTCACCAAGTGAGAAAGCGGCAGCGTTTATTAAAGACAAAGGTCAGTACCCAATGAAGAAAGTGGGCACAGACAAAGTGGGCTTTGCGGTTTACCAAATCGATCTACAAGCTAAATAAGTCACCTCAGTTTCACTGAGTGATACTTATCGCCTAAGCCGTCGTGAAAACGACGGCTTTTTTCTTTCCTTCAAATTCTATCGTTAGTATAAATAACGGTAACCGCTGTTTATACGAAGCCAAAAACATGAAAACCCGCTTATTGCAGTTTTTACACCAGCACGGTGTCAGCCCCCAAGAAGCAGAGGCCATTGCCGCCCAAGCCGAGCCACTAGAATTACCCACGCGCCACATTCTGTTGCATCAAGGACAAGAGGCTGAGCACTTTTACTTTTTAGTCGAAGGTGTTTGTCATGCTTGTTACCTAACCGAAGATGGCAAAGCATTCAGTAAAGAATTCTATTGGGAGCAAGAGCCTATCATTGGCTTTGAAGCGCTAACAACATCACAGCCTTCGGGGTATTTACTCGAAACCTTAATGGCTAGTCGTGTGCTAACCCTGCCGATCACTTTATTAGAGCAATGGCGTTCACAGCGTCACCCGCTCTATCTCCATCTACTTGAACGTCAGTTACAGTTTAAAGAGCACAAAGAACGCTTCATGTTGATGTATAGCCCAGAAGAGCGCTATCAAATCTTCAGCGAGCATTTCAGTGAGCTCATGCTGCAAATTACCGACAAGCAATTAGCGTCATATTTAGGGATCGCCGCCACCAGCCTAAGTCGGATCAAAGCTCGATTAAAACCTGACGTTGATGACATAAGATAACGACAATCCCCACGAGGCTAATTTAAAGTAAGTACAAATAAGGCACCCACCAACTCAGTACTTATCAAAGTGATAAGAAGAGCCTGATGCTGGTATCGACATCGAGACAACAAGGGATTTCACATGCAGTGGCAATGTTTACCGTTTGAACAACTGACAACTCACCAACTATATGATCTATTAAAACTCCGAGTGGATGTTTTTGTGGTCGAGCAAAACTGCCCGTATCCTGAGCTGGACGAGCATGACCGTCACCCGCAAACCCATCACCTACTAGGCTTTCAAGATGGCGAGTTAGTGGCTTACTTAAGGTTATTACCACCCGGGGTCACCTATGATAATGTCAGTATTGGGCGAGTACTTACCGCACAAGCAGCACGTGGTACAGGGGCAGGACATGCGCTGCTACAACAAGGGTTGATCCATGCTGAGCGGTTGTGGCCGCAACACACCATTGATATTGGCGCCCAAGATCACTTGCAAAGCTACTACCTGCAATACGGTTTTAGCCCGATTTCAGAAATGTATTTAGAAGACGGAATTCCACATATCGACATGCGATTAACCAA
This sequence comes from Photobacterium jeanii, assembly GCF_001650345.1. Classification (GTDB taxonomy): domain Bacteria; phylum Pseudomonadota; class Gammaproteobacteria; order Enterobacterales; family Vibrionaceae; genus Photobacterium; species Photobacterium jeanii. Next base: position 11,170 of record NZ_LVHF01000009.1, read on the forward strand.
AGACGAAGCCAAAGCATAAGCGATTGAGTCCATCTCACAACACCTGATACACAAAAGCCGCACTATCAAAGTGCGGCTTTTCGTTTTGCTGTTGTTATCAATAGCCATCGTGCGCTAAATCTCGAGTGATGACACCTTTGCTTTCCTAATAGAAGCAGGGCATCAATTACCGCGCGAGAAACTGCCATCTGACAAACGGTAATACATCACAGACTTGCCTGCTGTGGTCTCAATTTGAATGGCATCCAAATCACCCGCGGCATTTTGTTTGTAGCGGATCCATTGCCCTGACTTGATTCGGCTTAACGGCTTATCTTTACCTTCAATCGCAGCGACGGCGTATAAGTCAGCTAACGGCAGAGATTTTTCACGGAAGATATTTGCCAATGTTTGCCCTTGCTTGATCTGATAGCGCTGCCATTCAATGCTCGATGCTTGACGAGTTACAGGCTCGCTTCGCGATTCGCTTGCCACCGCGGTCGGCGTTGAGTGCACAGGCGATGCAGGTTCAGGGCGTTTTACACGCTGTGGTGACAACGGCTCTGCACGCTCACCCACTCCCGACTGTGTTTCTTGACCAAGATCGAGCGCCACTTCACGGCGAACACCGTCACCGCTTTGTTCATCAGGTAATGTCGGCTCCGAAGGCAACAGCAACACCACCACAAAAAGCGGAATCAACACAGTTAAGGCACGACGGTGTAAGGTCGGCATCCCCATCCAATAGCTTCGCAGCCAATCGCGCACGCTCAGCGCTTTCTCTTTCCATTGCGCCATGGTTGTGGCATCAAACTGCAAGGAAGGCAGCTTAAATTCACTCTTCTTTTTGGTTCGGCGGCGGGCTTGTCCCATAACTAATTCTCCATAACAACAACAGCAAAACACATCAATGATGCAAAAATGGCGACAATTCTTAACAAGAGTTTACCCTGTAGGGCTGAAACTGTTATCCTGCCTGCTTTATTACCTCTAACTTAAGAGATGACAAAATGTCTGACGTTAAACTAGATACAGTTGAAACTAAAGCAAGCTACGGCATTGGTCTACAAATGGGCCAACAGCTAGCACAAAGCGGTCTTGAAGGCCTAAACGTTGCAGCTATCGCTAAAGGTATCGCAGCTTCTCTAACTGGTGAAATGCCAGAAATCGAAGTTGACGAAATCAACAACGCACTTCGCGAACTTCACACTCGTGCAGAACAAGCACGTGCAGAACAAGCGAAAATCGCAGCAGCTGACGGCGAAGCTTTCCTAAAAGATAACGCACTACGCGACGAAGTTACAGTAACTGAATCTGGTCTTCAGTACGAAGTACTAGTTGAAGGTAACGGCGAAATCCCAACTTCTGACAAGCAAGTTCGTGTTCACTACCACGGTCAACTAACTGACGGTACTGTATTCGACAGCTCTGTAACTCGCGGTCAACCTGCAGAGTTCCCAGTAACTGGCGTTATCGCTGGTTGGGTTGAAGCTCTACAAATGATGCCTGTTGGCTCTAAGTGGAAACTATACATCCCACAAAACCTTGCGTACGGTGAGCGTGGCGCAGGTGCTGCTATCCCTCCATACGCAGCGCTAGTATTCGAAGTTGAGCTACTAGACATCCTGTAATTTACGCGGTCACTGACAACGTAAAGCTACAAGCTTAAAAACGGCGCTACGGCGCCGTTTTTTATTTTATGCTGCTTCCACTGCTAGCTATAGCACTTCCCACAAAATTAATTTGCTACCCATCGCACATTCTCCACTAGGCTTAATCAAGAGATGGTTCCACCTCGGCGCTAAGGACATTGCGCGCCAACGCCATCCTCACCTTAGCTCTTGATTCGTAGATCTTGGTTATAGAGGAGAAAACCATGACATTCTTTGCTTTACGTGGTCGCACTTTTGCCACCATTTTGGCGCTATTTGCCACCTTAAGCCTAAGTCCATCGAGTTATGCGTTTAGTTTTTCCGACCTGTTTGGTGGCGGCGATGAAGAAGCCGAAGCCAGCAGCGCCTTAAGTAACCCACTGACAGATATGCTCACTAGCCAACTAGGTGTATCCAATGAACAAGCCGCTGGCGGAACCGGTGCACTACTCGCCCTTGCCGCCAAACAGCTCTCAGGCGATCAAGCTAACGAACTAACCAGTATGATCCCCGGTGCAGAAGCACTTACGAGCTCATTACCTCCTGGGCTAAGCAGTATGATCAGCAACGCCGATAGCCTTAACCAAGTTTTCTCTGCACTGGGAATGGACGCCAGTATGGTGAGCCAATTTATCCCTGTGATCATGCAATTCATGGGTGATAAAGGAGCTAGCGCTGGTCTCATGGATGCCGTTGGTAAAATTTGGAATCCAGCAAGCTAATTCACCGCAATCCAACTAAAACCACCAACCGCGCTTATTACCTCAACATTTTTGCGGCACATAATATACAGGGTAGCCGAAGCTACCCTGTCAATACTGTGTAAAACAGCGCCTATTAACGTTCTAAAACATAAACACAATCAAATACCTGAACCGTCTTGTTCGCTATCGTCCTCGTGCAAACCACACTCTCGCTTCAAACCAAAGAATCGCGTTTCCTCTTCTTTCATTCCCGGCTCCCATTTCTGGGTGGTGTGAACATCACCAACAGACAAATAACCTTGCTCATACAGCGGGTGATAAGGCAAATCATGCTGCTTAAGGTATGCATCGATATCTTGGTTAGTCCAATCGATCAAGGGTAGGAATTTAAACACCCCATTTTGAATAGCAAGCACTGGCAAGGAAGCGCGAGTACTTGATTGCTCGCGGCGCAACCCCGAAAACCAAGTGCTCACTGCCAACTCATCGAGGGCACGGCGCATCGGCTCAACTTTATTGAGTCGGTTATAAAGCTTGATCCCTTCAACACCTTGCGCCCACAACTCACCATACCGCGCTTCTTGCCAAGCGGGAGTCAGCTCAGCCCGATACACTTTCAAGTTCAGCGATAAACGCTCGGTCAGCTCATCAATAAACAGATAAGTTTCAGGGAACAAGTAACCAGTGTCGGTCAATATCACCGGAATATCCGCTTTGGCCTCAGTTACCAAGTGCAGCATTACCGCTGACTGCACCCCAAAACTCGATGCCAACGCAAATTCCCCCTGCAGATTCGTTAATGCCCAACGAACACGCTCCTGTGCAGAAAGCTGTTCGAGTTCGGCATTGATTTGCGCCAACTGTAAGATTTGATCGACTTTATTGAGTGCGAGCAATTCATCGAGTCGCCATTTCACCGTAGAGGCTGTCGTTGTCTTAGTCATGGAAATCCCTCTTTGACACATGGACAGGAGCAATGATCCCCGTACGTACGGTGAAATCACCAAATCCTTCCCCTTGTACACGCTCGCTTGCCCAACGCCCGACTAAGGTGTCTATCTCAGTAAGGATTTGTGCGACGGTAATATTTTCCTTATACATTTTCGGCACTCGCGTGCCATTACGATTGCCACCTAGATGCAAGTTGTAACGTCCCGGCGCTTTACCCACTAAACCAATTTCTGCCAACATCGCACGGCCACACCCATTCGGACACCCGGTAACCCGCGTAATGATATTTTCATCGGCACCCAATTGGTGTTTCGCCAGAATCCCTTCAATATCGGTGACGAAATCCGGTAAAAAGCGTTCAGCTTCGGCCATCGCCAACGGGCACGTCGGTAAAGACACACACGCCATCGAGTTTTTTCGCTGCTCAGATGTCGCGTCATCAATCAAACCATGATCGCGAGCGATCTTTTCGATCCTTTCTTTTTCCGACGCTGGTACTCCTGCCACAATCAGATTCTGGTTTGCCGTCATTCGAAAATCACCTTGGTGAACCTTCGCGATTTCCGCCATACCTGTTTTTAATGGTTTATCGGGATAATCCAGTAAACGACCATTTTCAATAAACAGGGCTAAATGGTGTTTACCATCAATCCCGGCTACCCAGCCAATGCGATCGCCACGGTCAGTAAACTCATAAGGACGACTGTCGGCAAAAGCGATCCCGGCACGTTTCTCGACTTCCGCTTTAAACACATCAACCCCAACTCGATCCAAGGTATATTTGGTTTTGGCGTTTTTACGGTTAACTCGGTTACCCCAGTCACGCTGGGTGGTAACCACCGCTTCCGCGACAGCCAAAGTGTGTTCAAGCGAAATAAAGCCAAAGTCATCAGCGCGACGAGGATAAGTAGTTTTATCACCGTGGGTCATGGCTAGCCCACCGCCGACCAACACGTTAAAACCGGCTAACTTGCCATTTTCCGCAATGGCAACAAAGTTAAGATCGTTAGCGTGTACATCAACATCATTTTGCGGTGGGATCACCACCGTGGTTTTAAATTTACGCGGCAGGTAAGTGCTACCTAAAATCGGCTCCTGATCCGTGGTTTCCAGCTTTTCACCATCCAGCCAAATCTCAGCATAAGCACGGGTTTGTGGCAGCAAATGTTCACTGATTTTCTTAGCCCACTCATAAGCCTCTTGGTGAAGCTCTGATTCCACCGGATTAGTGGTACACAGTACGTTACGATTCACATCACCCGCGGTGGCAATCGAGTCGATCCCAATTTTATTTAAGGTCTGGTGCATCAATTTGATATTTGGCTTAAGCACTCCGTGAAACTGAAACGTCTGGCGAGTCGTTAAGCGGATACTGCCGTAATAACTGTGCTCCTCTGCAAATTTATCAATCGCCAACCACTGCGATGGGGTAATAACGCCGCCCGGCATCCGAGCACGTAGCATGACATTTTGAAACGGCTCTAACTTTTGCTTAGCACGCTCGGCACGGATATCACGATCATCTTGCTGGTACATGCCGTGAAAACGGATCAGCTGGAAATTATCCCCCTGAAAAGCACCTGTTAATGGGTTGGCCAAGTCTTCGACTATGGTGCCGCGTAAGAAATTACTTTCTCGTTTCAAACGCTCGTTATCAGCTAATTTTTGTTCGCTCATTAGTACACATCCTTTTGATAACGCTTGCTCTTACGCAACGCATTCAAATACTGCTCGGCTTGCTCTGCACTGCGGTTGCCATGTTGCTGCACAATCTCTAACAAGGCTTGATGAACATCTTTTGCCATGTAATTGGCATCTCCACATACATAGAAATGTGCCCCTTGCTCAAGCCACTGCCACACCTCATTACCTTGTTCTAATAGCTTATGTTGGACATACACTTTCTCGGCTTGGTCTCGACTAAAGGCGACGTCCATCCGAGTCACAACACCAGACTTCACGTACTTTTGCCATTCCACTTGATACAAAAAGTCGTCAGTAAAAGTGCGGTCCCCAAAGAACAACCAGTTTTTACCACTCGCTTCACGATTCTCGCGCTCTTGAATAAAGGCACGAAACGGCGCAATACCGGTTCCCGGCCCAACCATGATCACTGCTGTGTCGTCATTGTCTGGCAGTTTGAAGTGCTTGTTGGTTTCGACAAAAACCTCAAGGCTATCGCCTTCTTCCAAACGATGGGCAAGAAAGCTTGATGCCCCACCTTGGCGTACTTCATCACCTTTTGAGTATTCCACCACCCCAACTGTCAAATGTACTTCTTCGCCAACTTCTTGCTGACTAGAAGCTATCGAATACAGCCTTGGGGTTAATCGACGCAGCAAGCCAATCAGTTGTTCGGCGCTGAGCTTGGTTTTCTTCTCCGCCAGTACATCCAGCACTTGGTTATTGGCGGCGTAATGGCGTAGTTTTTCTTTATCATCCACCAGCTTTGCCAGCTTTTTACTTCCCGACAGCTCTGCGTATTGGCTCACCAATTGTGGATTAGCATTGGTAATTTCATAACGGGTGATAAGGGCTTGCAGTAAAGAAAGAGATTGCCCTTCCAGTTCAATCGGCTCATCAGCAGTCAGCCCCACTTGGGCAACGATACGTTCCGCTAACTGAGGGTCGTTGTGATACCACACCCCCAGCGCATCGCCCGGCTCATAAACCAAACCAGAACCTTCTAAGTCGATTTCAATATGGCGAACATCTTTTCCTGAATGGCGTCCGGTGATCTTTTGGCTGGTCAGTAAACTCGCGGTATACGGCTGCTGTTTGGAGTACGCGGCTGCGGCAGTTTGTGCTTGTCCTTGAACAGGCAATTGCACCACTTCGGCCTCGCCCGTTACCAAGGTGGCTTTCACCGCCTCTAACGCTTGCGCACGCCAAGTTGCTGCGGGCGCATCGTAATCGACATCACAATCTAACCGCTCGATAACCGCTTCTGCGCCCAGTTTTGCTAAATAACTATCGAAGTCTTTCGCGGTTTGGCAGAAGTATTCGTAGCTCGAATCACCCAAGCCAATTACTGCGTATTTAAGGTGCGATAACTTCGGCGCTTTCTTCGATTGCAAAAATTCATGGAGCTCAATGGCATCATCCGGCGCTTCGCCTTCACCATGGGTCGACGCCACGACAATCAGGTGAGTCGCTTTAGCGAGGTTTTTCCCTTTGTAATCCCCTGCGGCAAACAGCTCGGCAGTCATGCCTGCGTTTTCCGCCTCAGCATGAAGCGCTTCCGCCACCCCTTTGGCATTCCCAGTTTGAGAGGCATAGATGATGGTCAGTTTTCCTGCTGGTTGGCTCGCGACAGCAGCCACAGGTTGATGAGCAGTTAACGGCTGAGCCGCCGCTTGCGATTGACTAATTCCCCAAAAATATCCACTAAGCCACGCCATCTGTTGAGGCGATAACTCAGCGGTAGCCTGTTGCAATTGATCTATTTGCTGATCATTGAGTGGGCTGGCTAAGGCCGAAAGTTCCTTGAGTACCATGACACGACGTTCCCTATACATTGCGTATGGTTAGATTAGCCACTCATCGAAATAACAAGAAAGAATAGATAAGAATGTTTTATAACTTTTAGTAAGGGTGAAAAGCGTGAGAGGAAAGTCATCTACCCATGGGAATTAGCACAATGTAGTAGATAATTTAGAAGGTATCAGCGATGCGTACTTGGTGAAAGCCGACTTCAAACGCCCTTTCACTCGCGGTATCAATATCTTGATAGCATTGCTCGCTACCATGACCATCGGTTAACGGCACAAACCCACCACGACGGTGGCGAAATTCGACAATCCAACCGTCTTCCTGAATCGATGGCTCGATAACGGCTTCGACTAAATCGCTGCTGGCATACAACACTTGCAGTTCCGTTAATGTCATCACGTTGCTTCCTGATAACTTAGTCACCTATTAAAAATGGTACAAAACAAAGCAAACAGGCAACAAAAAAGCCACGCAATGCGTGGCTTTTAGCAAACTGTCAGGCAAAGCCTGCTGCGTCAGTCGATTAGATGTCTACTTCAACACCTAGGAACCAACCGTCGTTCTTCACTTTTACAGAGTTGTAATTGTCGATGAACGCTAGATCGTGATCCATTACGCGGTAGCCCGCACGTAGGTTTAGATCGATAACTAGTGGAATTGTCCACTTCACACCAATTTGACCGTCAACAGTCTTAGTGTCTTGGTACGTACCGTAAGTTAGATCCGCAAATGCAGATACTGGCGTCATCGGGATACCGATTTCACCCGCACCGTATAGTGCTGGTTGCCACTCGCTGAATGTCTCGCCCGCAAATTTACCTGCGTTGAACTTAGACATTACCACACCTAGATCTAGCGCTACTGCGTCGTTATCTAGGATTTCGTAGTATGCAGTGTAGTCGATTTGATTGAACGAAATCGTACCGTTATCTACGTCGCTGTAACGAATACGCGCGTTAGGTACTAGTGGGATGAAGTGTTCAAATGCAATGTGGAAAGAACCTTTCGTTGCGCTATCCGCATCTTTTGAAAACGCACCCGCTTCTGTTTTACCGCCAGTAAACCATGCATCAGCACCTACTTTTACACCAAGAAGGGTAGCTGCTTGTGCTGGCATTGCCGCTGCAAATGCTACAGCAGCTGCCGCTGCTGTAAGTGTAAATTTGTTCATGCAGAGTCTCCGCTCTTATTTCGTATAAAATTCGGGCAAGACTATACCAGATGCTGTACAAAAAGCCTGCATAACTTTTGTTAAACGATATTATTTATTTCAAATTTTACCGTCTGCTGACATACCAATCAGTGCAGGCTTTTGTTCACCACATTAACGTCGGTACGACATACGACTTCGGTGTGCTTTGTCTGCTTTATGCTCGCGATAGAACCAGACACCTACTGCAATCAATATCAACCAAGGTAACAACTTAAACATCACACCAAGCATGCCAATCAACGCCATCACGGCAAAACCCGCCGCTATAGCCAGCACCATCCCTAGCATACTGACACCCGTGAAAATCAGCACAAAACAAAACGCCAATAAAAATAGGATCTCCATCATGACTATTCCCCTTTCGCATCATCTTTTTTCATTTAGTGAATAGAGTGCACAAAGCGCGCCAAAAATGGCCCTTAACAAAACCCCTTTAAAAACAAGAGATAAATAAAAAGGTCAGCTTGGTAACAAGCTGACCTTTGTTAAATCTGGTTAAATTCACCAATCGTAATGGTGAAATAAACTACACATCTAATTCTGCAGGAATTTTCGCGACCGCTTGCTGCAGTACTTCAATACCAGCACCCGGTTTATGCGCGTTCTCACTAATATGACGACGCCATTGACGTGCACCCGGCATATTTTGGAATAAGCCCAGCATATGACGACTGATATGACCAAGGTAAGAACCATTAGCAAGTTGACGCTCAATGTATGGGTACATCGCTTCCACAACTTCGCGACGTTTCATGATTGGCTTTTGACTACCGAACAAACGCTGATCCACTTGTGCCATCAAGTACGGGCTTTGGTACGCTTCACGACCCACCATGACACCGTCTAAGTGCTCAAGATGTTCTTCCATCTCTTCAAAGGTTTTAACGCCACCGTTGATCGCCATCGTCAGGTGTGGGAAATCACGCTTTAGTTGGTACACGCGAGGGTAATCCAGCGGTGGGATCTCACGGTTTTCTTTCGGGCTCAAACCTTGTAGCCACGCTTTACGGGCATGGATAGTAAAGTTATCACAGCCGCCTTTTTCTGAAACCGTACCAACAAAATCTGTCAGGAACTGGTAAGAGTCTTGCTCATCAATACCAATGCGGGTTTTCACTGTCACAGGAATATCAACGACTTCACGCATTGCAGATACACATTGCGCCACCAGTTCAGCTTCACCCATCAAACACGCACCAAACATACCGTTCTGGACGCGATCCGACGGACAACCCACATTCAGGTTGATTTCATCGTAGCCACGCTCTTGCGCTAACTTGGCACAATGCGCCAGATCGGCAGCATTTGAACCACCCAGTTGCAGCGCGACCGGATGTTCTTCTTCGTTATACGCAAGGAAATCGCCTTTACCGTGAATGATCGCACCTGTCGTTACCATTTCGGTATAAAGCAGTGCGTGTTCACTCATCAAGCGGTGAAAGTAACGACAGTGTCGGTCTGTCCAATCGAGCATAGGTGCCACAGAAAAGCGACATGAAGGAAATGTCTCCTGCTGTACCGATCCTGTTTGTAAATCGTCGCGACTCGCAACTGCACTGTTTGGCATTGGATTACCTCTTACATCACCATTATTACGTTCCCACTCGCCACGAGTGAAAAATGACCAAGGATTCTACCCCATTCGCCCTTGTTTCCCAATTGGATTTATTTGCCAATCAAAAGGAACATTATGTTCTATTTAATAAAATCAAAAAGAACATGATAGGCAAAATAAACAAAACAACAAAATAACCATTTAAAAACAATACCTTAAACCAAAACAGCAAACATGACAGCTTACACGAAAAATTTCATAAAAAGCTGCACACCCACTACAACCCTTAAATATCAACAACTTACAGACAAGACTCAACCAAGGTGAAAGTTAGTGCACGTTTTAGCTGTAATAAAAAACAAAAGCTGTACATCCTAAAAATAAAGAACGACGACAAACGAAGTAAAAAACACCATGCAATAAATAATGCTTAAGTAATTAGATTTGCATGACGTTATAATGTGATCGGGTGCTCAAAAAGGCTGTATCTGCTCACCACGAAATTTGGGTTCAGAGATACCTTTATACCTAGGTGTGGTAGACTAGAGGTCCTACCGCTGTTTTTTGAGGTTTTATGGCAAGCCAAGCACAACTGTTGCTTCAAGCACAACAACTATGCGAGCAACGAGGTGTCCGCTTAACGCCTCAGCGTCAAAAGGTTCTCGCTTTAATCATTGAGCATGGTAGCTCAATCAGTGCTTATGAATTGCTAGACTTGCTCAAAATCACCGAGCCGCAAGCAAAGCCGCCAACGGTATATCGAGCATTGGACTTCCTGTTGGCACAAGGGTTTATTCATAAAGTAGAATCGACCAATAGCTACATTGCTTGCTGTCTACTTGGACACGCAGAACACTGCTCACAATTACTCATTTGTGATGAGTGTGGCACAGTGGAAGAATGCCATGATGAAGAACTGGCAAAATTATTACGCATTAAAGCCGATTCACATGGGTTCACAGTTGCTAATCACGTAGTAGAGAGCCACGGTATTTGTAAAAACTGTCAAAGCAGCTCGCTGTAACTTTTCATTTAAGAACAATAACGTCACTATGCGCGCAGAATTCGTAAACCCGTTTTTAGCATCATTGCTAAACGTATTAAAAACAATGGCTTCGATGGAGTTAGCTCCTCAAAAGCCTCGCTTAAAGAAAGATGAAGTAGCTCGAGGCGATGTCTCGGGTCTGATTGGTATGGTAGGTCCCAAAACCAAGGGATCTATGTCGATCACTTTTGATGAAAACCTAGCACTAGAAATCATGCAACGCATGCTGGGTGAGCGACCGAACGGGATCAACGAAGAAGTAACCGACATGGTGGGCGAAATCACCAATATGGTAACAGGCGGTGCGAAGCGTATTCTGTCTGATAAGGGCTACGAATTTGATATGGCAACCCCAGCGGTTGTTTCTGGTCGTGGCCATACCATTACCCACAAATGTGAAGGCGCGATCATCATCATGCCTTTCGAGTCTGAGCACGGGAAAGCCTTTATCGAAATCTGTTTCGACTGATTTTTTGCTCCTGCACCGCTTGTGAATACACCAGTCAGACCAAGGTCTGACTGGTGTTCGTTTGTGCCGAGCGAAATTATTTCTCCGCTGTTTTCTGCTCTACCAGTTTCTGGGTTTTATCTAGAATCCCCAACGCACCAAAACCTGTGATCACGTCCAAGTTAGTCGTTAACTTACCGCCATCACCACCGCCAAAGTAGTTGTTTGGCATTTGAACTTGGTAATTCTTCAAGTTGTTGTAAAGCGCGGTTGAAACGTCGCGATTCAGTTCAGCCAAGTAAACATCGCGGTTCGCGCCATAAGCATCGTATTTTGCTTTCAAGACAACAGCTTCAGCACGGCCTTTTTCCAAAATCGCTTTCGCTTCGTATTCTGCCGATAACGCATTGGCTTTTTGAATTGCGAGGTTCGCTTCAGCAATCGCCAGCTCTTTCTCTTTATCGACTTCTGCTAGGCGTTTTTTCTTCTCAACTTCCACGATTTCACGCTCAGCAATTTGACGCGCGACTTCCACTTCTTTTTGCTGGGCAATAATCGCTAACTCTTTGTTTCTCTGAGCGTCTTGCACTTCGCGCGTACGTTGGATTTCTTTACGTAGCTGCTCGGTTTCGGCTTGCGCTTTCGAGGTTTCTTGCTCTTGAATCGCTCGAATACGATCAGCGACCAAACGCTTTTTATCCATCAGCAATTTATTGAGTTGCTCTTCTGGAGACGGATCACCGATGGTTACTTGAGTTACCTCCATGCCATATTGCTGCAATGGATTATCCTGGCGTCTGAGGTTACCGTTATCATCAAATACCGGTACTGTTTTCCATACTAACTGCTGCGTGCGTTGCAGTTTGTTGGAATTGGCTTGATCAACCCCCACTGGCGCTAAGTCGATTTGCTCAACTTCAACTTGTTTTCGCTCGGTCATATAAATACCGTCGCGTAGCTGATCGCCTAACTGAGTCTTGAACTGATTCAAACCACCTTGGAAGAATTCTTCACCCGTGTATTGAGTGGCGGTGATCACAGTAACGTTACGGGCATTTTTCACTAACAACGCATCGATCAGATTATTGTTATTGCGAAACTCCCGGTGCATTTTTTTAATCGCTTCAGGGTTTTGCGATAGCTTAAAGCGGAACGTCACCGGAATTTTACCAATGTAGGTATCAGCAAAGCGTACCTGAATCGCCGGTAGGCGCTGGTAGAAGTCTTCACCTGTGTTATTGCCGTAAGATACGGTAACGACCTGATCATACTTGGTGATTTTCGACAAGAAAGGCATACGAAAATGAATACCGGGCTCATTAAAGACATCCAGCTCACCCGTCACGTTATTCTGATGCACATAGGTATAGCCAGCATCTGTCATTAACACAGAGTTATTCATTAGCCCCAATACAGCTGCCGCCCCTAAAATACCGCCCACTAAGGGCAATGACAGCTTCTTTTTCAACCCGTTTGAGACCTCGGTTTGCATATCCATTTCACCTTCCTTCAACATTAAAATCGCTCTATGGTAGAGCCTACGCTCAAGTGACCAATCACTCCGCTACAATCGTGCGAGATAACTCGAAAAATCCCCACTACAACTAACGAGGGCTAATTCGATAAAAGTCACTATATTACGCAAACTTAGCAAATTTACGCTCGCAGCGCATGCAAAATAGAACAGCGCTCAATTAAGGCGTCATAATGGACGTGATTTCATATCAATTTGCCTGAAGCGCTCTCTTCAGCCCCCCCCCTATTCGCTCGCGGCAAACATAAAAAAACGCAGCCTCCAAAGAGACTGCGTTCCTGCTATTTACTTAATGCTGTGAGGCTTATTTAGCCCAAGCTTTGAACTGGTTGATCAAACCATTGGTTGAGCTATCGTGCGTAGCAACGGCATCATCGTTTGTTAGCTCAGGTAGGATTTGATTCGCTAGTTGTTTACCTAGCTCTACACCCCACTGATCGAAGCTGTAGATATTCCAAATCACACCTTGAGTGAAGATCTTGTGCTCGTACATCGCGATTAGCGAGCCAAGTACGCGTGGCGTCACTTGTTTCACCAAGATAGAGTTGGTTGGGCGGTTACCTTCAAACACTTTGAATGGTACTAGCTCTGCCACTTCCTCTAGTGATTTACCCGCAGCTACAAACTCAGCTTCCACTTGCTCTTTGGTTTTACCAAACGCTAGCGCTTCAGTTTGAGCGAAGAAGTTAGCCATCAGTTTTGGATGGTGATCGCTAATTGGGTTGTGGCTCACTGCCGGTGCAATGAAATCACAAGGAATTAGCTTAGTACCTTGGTGGATCAACTGGTAGAACGCGTGTTGGCCGTTAGTACCTGGTTCACCCCAAATAATTGGACCCGTTTGGTAATCAACAGGGTTGCCGCCACGGTCAACGCACTTACCGTTAGACTCCATGTTGCCTTGTTGGAAGTACGCAGCGAAACGGTGTAGGTATTGATCGTACGGTAGAATCGCTTCTGATTCAGCACCGTGGAAGTTGTTGTACCAAATGCCGATCAACGCCAAGATCACTGGGATATTCTCACCCATTGGCGCTTCAGCGAAGTGTTTATCCATCGCGTGAGCACCTTCCAGTAGCTCAACGAAGTTATCGAAACCGATCGCTAGTGCGATAGATAGACCGATAGCTGAGCATAGTGAGTAACGACCACCAACCCAGTCCCAGAACTCAAACATGTTGTCGGTATCGATACCGAATTCAGCAACCGCGGTTGCATTGGTTGATAGCGCTGCGAAGTGTTTCGCAACGTGAGCAGAATCTTGTGCTGTCGCTAGGAACCAATCACGTGCTGAGTGCGCATTCGTCATGGTTTCTTGGGTGGTGAACGTCTTAGAAGCAATCAGGAATAGGGTTGTTTCTGGGTTCAAACCTTTCAACGTTTCAGCAATGTGGGTGCCATCAACGTTTGATACAAAGTGCATGTTCAAACGTGTTTTGTAAGCCGCTAGTGCTTCAGCCACCATGTAAGGACCAAGATCAGAGCCACCGATACCGATGTTCACGACGTCAGTGATTTCTTTACCAGTGTAACCTTTCCATTCACCGTCGATGATACGCGAGCTAAATACTGCCATTTTATCAAGCACAGCGTTCACAGCAGGCATCACATCTTGACCATCAACCATCACCGGTGTGTTGCTACGGTTACGAAGTGCAGAGTGCAATACCGCACGACCTTCAGTGTGGTTAATTTTCTCACCGCTAAAGATGTCTGCAATCGCCGCTTTCAGCTCAGTTTGCTCGGCAAGATCAAACAGCTTACTCAATGTTTCTTCCGTGATAAGGTTTTTTGAGTAATCCAGTAATATGTCAGAACCGAATTCCGCTGAAAACTTAGCAAAACGCTCATTGTCTTCGGCAAACAATTCGCTTAATTGAAAGTCTTGCGCTTGCTCGAAGTGTGCTGTTAGTGCTTGCCACGCCGGCGTTTGGGTTGGATTGATGTTTTTCAACATGCTGAAAATTCCTGATTTCTTTGTGTTTAATCCATTAGTTATCGGATGCGAATCACCAATGGACCCCCGATTAAGTAGAATGTTGTTTTCTGTAGTCTTATTCGTGACTATCTTTATGGAATATTACAACGTTTTAGCAATTATGACGCTAAGGTATCACCACCTGCATTGCGTCAGGTCACGAAAATAAAGACTTATTCACGCTGAAAAATGACACTAATTGAGTATCATCTAACGCTGATTGCACCAAAGGTGAGGCATTAAGGCAAGTATTATGTGGATTCAAACAACAATCGAACTAAAACCCCGTGGTCGTGGCTTTCATTTGATCACGTCTGAAATTGAACAACAAATTACAGAATTATCATCTATCTCGGTTGGCCTTGCTCACCTGTTTATTCAGCATACCTCTGCCAGCTTAACCATCAATGAAAATGCCGATCCGACCGTGCGCAGTGATATGGAAGCCCATTTTAATCACTTCGTCCCTGAACGCGCCCCATACTACCAACACACCTATGAGGGTGACGACGATATGCCCGCGCATATCAAAGCCTCGGTACTGGGCAATAGCCTCACGCTGCCGATCAGTAATGGCCGCTTTAACCTTGGGACTTGGCAAGGGATCTATTTAGGCGAACACCGCGACTTTGGTGGCAGCCGCCGTATCGTCATTACATTACAGGGCGAATAAGGCACCATAAACAAAAACAGCGAGCCGACTGTCGGCTCGCTGTTAAGCATAGTGTAACGTAAAAAATTCGCGCGAATTAGAAAGGCTGGTTGACCATCACTCGGAAGATATTATCTTCGCTGCCCCATGCCATCTCAGCGCGAACCACAATACCTTCTACTTGGAAACGTACTGCACCACCAGCACTCCACTTCATGTCTTTATGAAGCTCAACCAAGTTGTAGTCATCAGCCACACGGCCCACATCCGCAAATGCGACCCACTGCCACCAAGGCACATCATACCAATTGAAAATCGGCCAATCGCCTAACGGTTGCCAATCGGGCAACACACGGTATTCCATGCTGTAGCTCATCGCCGAGCGCCCCACATAGCGGTTGCTTTGGAAGCTACGTAAACGGTACAAGCCACCTAAACTGTTAGCAGCATATTCCGGCGGACGGTTATACACTTCGCGTCCACCGATATTTTCAGTTTGATTCCAAGTCGGGGTGTCAGCAGTATAAATGTTGAATGCGACGACCTGCTGATCGAGTAACTCGCCCAGCGGCCCTACATCCCAAAACCAACTTTGACTCGCTTCCCACTTCATCCAGCTAGCGCGGTCGCTACTTCCCGGATCATAGGTCGCTGTAAATTGGCTACGGCTACCCTCGGTTGGGTTACGACTGTTATTACGGTTATCCCAATCAAGGCGAGTTTCTAGCCCGTAGACAGAATCAGAGTTGTTGGCTTTATCTGGCACGGGAAACAGCGATTCATTGGCAAATTTGCGGCCTTGATAGAAAGGGCGAAACTCGATCGACGTGACCCCACTCTCCCATGGCACATTACCTGTGACCGGACGATTAGGGCGCAGTGCTGCCATCAAGCCATTGGATTTGGCTGCCCCCAACGGCAAGATATAACGGGCGGTAAAACGGTATTCATCTTCCCGCGCATCAGCAACAATGGCGTCATCGGCAGTCGAGTCATTAGAAGTGCCTGGTCCAACAAAGTAATCAAACTTTTTGTAAGAAGCGGAATAGAGTTCTAACCCAAGTAACCAGCGGCTATCTGCAGAGAGAGTGTAATTGTTGGCACCAAAGTAAGAAATCCAAGTGCCTTTGTCGGTCATCAACCCAGCACCAATCAACGCCGATTGCGGCTGTCCCGCCCCTTTAATTAACCCCGCAACCCCGACGGAAAAGCCCATCGAATCGGTCGAGAAAGCAAAAGGGACGACATTGACATCGGGTTCGTATTCAGGCCATGTTGTATCGGCCATCGTAGGCAAACTCAATGAGGCTGCCAATAGCAAGCTAAAATATGAGTGTCGTTTTTTCAAAAAATCTCATTCCGTTGTTTTGCTAGCGCTTGTCGACTAAACATAGGCCATAGCGACTCGCGATGTGAGCTTAGTAACAAGCTCGTACGCGATAGTGCCAACATGTTCAGCCACCACTTCTGCAGGTAATCCTTTACCCCACAGAATCACTTCATCACCCACTTTGTCGGTTGCATCTGGGCCTAAATCGACCGTGAGCATATCCATCGACACTCGTCCTGCCATCGGCGCAATACGTCCGTTGACCAGCACAGGAGTGCCGTTTGGAGCCGAGCGAGGATAACCATCACCGTAGCCAATCGCGATCACCCCAACTTTGGTATCGCGCTCGCTTACCCAAGTACCACCGTACCCCACCGCTTCACCTTGTTTAACATCACGCACCGCGATCAAGGATGACGCTAATGTCATCACAGGCTTCATACCATACGCGCTGGCGTAACGTTCAGGTTCAACAAAAGGAGACACCCCGTACATAATAATGCCCGGGCGGATCCACTCAAGACGGCTATCAGGCCATGCTAACACCCCAGCCGAGGCTGCCAACGAACGTTCGCCGCTGCAACCTGCGGTCAGGGTTAAAAAAGATTCGATCTGGCGGTTGGTGACATCACTGCTGAGGTCATCAGCACAACCGAAGTGACTAATGTAACGTAATGGTTTGGCTACATTCGGGCAAGCGTGTAAGCGTGCCACAAAATCATCAAATTGCTCAGGGCGAACCCCCAAACGATGCATACCCGTGTCGATTTTGAGCCAAACCACCACAGGGGCATCAAGCGTCGCTTGCTCTAAGGCTTCAAGTTGTTCGACACAGTGCACCACAGTATGAATATTATTGGTGACCAATACTGGCAAATCAGTGGCACTGAAAAAGCCTTCAAGCAGTAAGATAGGTTTGACAATCCCCCCGGCACGAAGCGTTAACGCTTCTTCGATCCGCGCCACCCCTAGGCCATCAACCTCGGCCAAATGCTGCGCCACTGGCAACAAACCGTGACCGTACGCATTGGCTTTTACAACCGCCAGCACTTTGCTGTCTGGGGCTTTGACCCGTAGCTGTGCAATATTGTGTTGTAGTGCATCCGTGTTGATATAGGCGGTGGCCGCTTTCATCGCAAGTTCCTAATTATTATTGTTAAACCAATGCCTGCAATTATCTGTGTATTCAGGGGGATCGCAATGCTTTTTACGCATATTAGTGCTTAATATGCACCAAGTTATTCTTCATCAAACGCAGGACCTGCGTAATTATCGAAACGTGAGTACTGACCTTGGAAGGTCAAACGCACAGTACCGATAGGACCATTACGTTGCTTACCAATGATGATTTCGGCAATGCCTTTGAGTTCACTGTTCTCGTGATAAACCTCATCACGGTAAATGAACATGATCAAGTCGGCATCCTGCTCGATGGCACCAGATTCACGCAAGTCTGAGTTAATTGGACGCTTATCGGCACGTTGCTCCAACGAGCGGTTAAGCTGTGAGAGGGCAACAACAGGACAGTTCAGCTCTTTCGCTAGCGCTTTCAACGAGCGTGAAATCTCAGCGATTTCTAACGTACGGTTATCTTGCAGACCCGGTACGCGCATTAGCTGCAAGTAGTCGACCATGATAAGACTGATACCACCGTGGTCACGGGCGATACGACGAGCACGGGAGCGTACTTCGGTCGGTGTCAGACCTGAGCTGTCATCGATGTACATGCTTTTCTTCTCCATCAGGATACCCATAGTAGAAGAAATACGCGCCCAATCTTCATCATCAAGCTGACCAGTACGGATCTTGGTTTGGTCCACTCGTGACAAGGATGCCAGCATACGCATCATGATTTGTTCTGAAGGCATCTCTAGCGAGAAGATCAGCACTGGCTTTTCTTGCTCCATTGCTGCGTTCTCACACAAGTTCATCGCAAAGGTTGTTTTACCCATCGATGGACGTGCCGCCACAATGATCAAGTCCGACCCTTGCAGACCTGCGGTCTTCTTATTGAGATCAGAGAAACCGGTCGATACCCCAGTCACGCCATCCTGCGGTTTTTGATACAGCAGTTCGATACGCTCAAGGGTTTTCTCAAGAATCGTATCAACGTTTTGCGGACCTTGGTTTTCAGTGGTGCGTTGCTCGGCAATCGCGAACACCTTACTTTCCGCCATGTCGATCAGATCTTCACTGGTACGCCCTTGCGGATCGTAACCTGCATCGGCAATTTCGTTCGCGACGCTGATCATGCCACGTACCATCGCACGTTCACGTACGATATCGGTATATGCGGCGATGTTAGCTGCCGATGGCGTATTTTTCGCTAGCTCGGCTAAGTACGCAAAACCACCCACATCTTCTAGATTATCGGTCAGCTCTAACTGCTCAGACAGGGTGATCAAATCAAGCGGTTTGCCCCCTTCTAACAAGACGGCTGCCGACTCAAAAATCATTCGGTGCGGACGGCTATAAAAGTCACTCGCGATAATTTTTTCTGCAACTGAGTCCCATTTTTCATTATCCAGCAACAAGCCACCCAATACGGATTGCTCGGCTTCCAATGAATGCGGTGGCATCTTGATCGCATCCATCTGGGTATCTCGTTGTTTTTTCGGTTTACTATTTTCAGCCATAAGGGGATCGCGTACTTACTAAAAACTCAGCCTGATAGTATACCTTATTCCCTGTTTATGTCGTAACAATGCCGCCATAACCTGAGTCAGGTATCGCAGTGCTGCCGACTATTATGCGCCTTTTCTGTCTAATCGCTCCACCAATTCGAATTCCTGACCAAAAGTTGACAATATTGCGGTACACTCACACCTTTCTTTCATCAATGGTTCCGAATAGGAGAATACCGCGTGGCTAAATACCTGCTTGCAACAGCAACACTGCTGCTGGCGACTAGCACTGCCTACGCCGAAGATGAAGAAACGAAAGCCCCACCCTCGCCATTAAAGACCGAAATCGAATTGGGCTACCAATCGCTATCGGGCAACTCCAACAGCCAATCACTGAACAGTCGTTTAGGGCTGACCTATGTGAAAAACCAATTCCGGAACACCATGGAAGCCAAATACCTATTGGCGACCAAGAACGAGAAGGAAGATAAGCGTAAAGGGCAGTTGGAAGTACAGAGCGATATGAAGATCAACGAACGCGCTTATGTCTTGGGTAACGCCAATTACACCAATGATCGCTACGGCCCGTACTTTAACGACTTTATTCTCGCGACCGGTTTAGGTTACCAGTTGATCCGCCGTGAAACCTTTCAGATGGAAGTAGAAGCAGGCCCAGGTTACCGTTTTCAAGACCCGAACTTTGATGAGATTGATGATGATGACATCGTGGTACCTGAAACGGTACAAGAAATCATCCTTCGTGGTAGCGCTAAATTCACTTGGAAACCAGCTAAAGCGATAGAGCTGAGCACCAAACTCACTGGGATCGGTGGCAACAGTAATAGCACCTTAGAAGCAGAAGTAAACCTAACCAGTTCGATCACCGAACACATTGCGATTAAGGTCAGTAACACGCAAAAGTACAACACTTGGGTACCCGAAGGGCTTAACAAGCGCGACTCGACCTTGACCATGACACTGTTATTTAAGATTTAACCCGCCATCGCCTATCTGACCAGCCACCTTGCTTGCGCAGATATACCCACGTACCCGTGGTCACCAAACGCCAGATACAAAAAAACCAGCCCGAGGGCTGGTTTTAAGTATCAATTCCAAACGCTATTAGTCTTCAGCAACAACGTTTAGGTTGATCTTAGCGAATACTTCAGAGTGAAGTTGGATAGAAATCTCGAACTCACCAGTATTACGTAGAGCGCCTTCAGGTAGACGAACTTCGCTTTTCGCTACTGCAACACCTGCCGCTGTGATAGCGTCAGCGATGTCACGAGTACCGATTGAACCGAATAGTTTACCTTCGTCACCAGCTTTAGAAGCAATAACAACTGCTTCTAGTTCAGCTAGTTTCTCAGCACGAGCTTGAGCAGCAGATAGTTGCTCAGCAACTTTCGCTTCTAGCTCAGCACGACGTGCTTCGAACATTTCAACGTTAGCTTTAGTTGCCATAACTGCTTTACCTTGTGGGATAAGGAAGTTACGAGCGTAGCCAGATTTAACGTTAACTTGGTCGCCAAGGCCACCTAGGTTACCGATTTTATCAAGTAGAATAACTTGCATTATCTATGTCCTCTTAAACTTAATTTAACTGCTACCGATTACAGATGCTTGTCTGTGTATGGTAGTAGTGCAAGGTAACGAGAACGCTTGATAGCGCGAGCTAGCTGACGTTGGTATTTAGCGCGAGTACCAGTGATACGGCTTGGTACGATTTTACCAGCTTCAGTGATGTAGTTTTTTAGAGTTGCTACGTCTTTGTAGTCAATCTCTTGTACGCCTTCTGCAGTGAAACGGCAGAATTTACGACGACGGAAGAAACGTGCCATGGGCTAATCTCCTGAACAATTTTTTTCAATGTGGTCGGCGTGTAACACTAATTTACCGATGCCATTTCGGCCGGTTTGGTACGAGACAAAGCCCCCTACCTTAATGTGACTACCGACAGCTAAATCTTGAGTGAGTCTTTGTTGACCTTGGCCACTGACCACCACGTTAATGTAACAATACACTTGGCGTGGTAAATCGGCTTCCCTTTGGTAAGAACGATGCTCAAGCACAAAGTGACAATGAGGTACGCCCGCCGGGGACTGGCTTCGTTTGGGGTCTTTGGCGATAACGCCAGATAACTCCAGACGATTGGTCATTTACAAATTACTCAGCTGCTGCTTCGCCTTCAGATTGTGCTGGAGCAGCTTGCTCTGCACGCTCTTCACGACGTGGTGCACGCTCTTCTTTAGCCTTCATCATTGGAGATGGCTCAGTGATAGCGCCTTTAGTACGCATGATCATGTTACGGATCACAGCATCGTTGAAGCGGAAGTTAGACTCTAGCTCATCAATTGCAGACTGCTCAGCTTCAACGTTCATTAGAACGTAGTGTGCTTTGTGCAGTTTGTTGATTGGGTAAGCCATTTGACGACGGCCCCAATCTTCTAGACGGTGAATCTGACCACCAGAATCTTTGATAGCACCAGTGTAACGCTCGATCATGCCAGCAACCTGCTCGCTTTGATCTGGGTGCACCATGAATACGATTTCGTAATGACGCATTGGTTGCTCCTTACGGATTAATCAGCTTCTCGAATTGGCTCGGTTTTCCAAGAGAAGCAAGGAACTAAAGTAAATAACCGAGAATTTGGAGGCAGAATAGTACAGAGATTGGACAGTTGGCGCAAGTGTTTTCACGCGAGAGAACCAAATAAAGATCAATCGCAATCGCCAACTCACAACCACAAAAAAAGGGTTACATTAACCGTAACCCTTTGCTGTTCTACTGAGCACAAACGTTAGTGCTGAGCTTGCTTAGGCCTGGCGCTGGCGCACCGCTTCAAATAAGCAAATACCCGTTGCCACCGACACGTTCAAACTCGATACCGTACCAGCCATTGGGATCTTAATAAGATCATCGCAAGTCTCACGCGTTAGGCGACGCATACCGTCACCTTCTGCGCCCATCACGATAGCCAATGGACCAGTTAACTTGCTTTGGTACACATCGTGCGTCGCTTCACCCGCAGTACCCACAATCCACACGCCTTTGTCTTGTAGCTGACGCATAGTACGAGCCAAGTTAGTCACACGTACCAACGGCATCACTTCTGCCGCACCACATGCAACTTTTGAAGCCGTGCCATTAAGTTGCGCTGAGCGGTCTTTCGGTACGATAACCGCAGCTACACCCGCCGCATCGGCATTACGCAAACAAGCGCCAAGGTTATGCGGGTCGGTCACACCATCCAAAATCAACAACAGTGGATTTTCTTGGCCTGCCAAAATCGCATCCAAGTCATTTTCATTGTATTGCTTGCCTGGGCGAACACGGGCAATGATACCTTGGTGCGAGGCGCCTTTGGCTTTGTCATCCAACGCTTTACGCCCCGCTTGCTGCATAGTGATACCCAGCATGGTTAGCTCATCTAAGACAGGCTGTAGACGGTCGTCTTCACGGCCTTTCAGAACAAATACTTCGATGAAACGCGCTGGATCGGTTGCCAACACAGCTTTGACGGCATGAATGCCGAAAATCATGTCATTACTCATTATTTCGCCTTTTTAGCCGCGCGCTCAGCTTTACCTGCGCGTTGCTTTTTCTTTTTACGGGCAGTGGAAGACGGCTTCTTTCTGCCTGCGGTTTTCGGTTTTACATCGTCAGTCTTACGACCTTTTGGCTTCTTCTTGTCACCTTCTTTCGGGATTGCGCCCGCTTTCAGTTTTTGACGGATTGAAGAACGCTCTTTTTTCGATTTCGCACGGTGCTCTTGTTCCGCATCCAATTGCGCTTCACCACCGTCAACACGGTAAGTCTTTAGGCTCTGACGTTGCAGACCTTGCGCCTTACGCATGCGCTGTTTCTTCTCTCGATTTTTCGCGGTTTTACCTGCACCACGCGCTTTGCGTGATGAGTCAACCACATCAAAATCGATCTGACGATCGTTAAGGTTAATCGCCGCGACTTTCACTTTCACGCTATCGCCAAGGCGGTACACCTGACCTGAACTGTCACCGATCAAACGCTGACCGATTGGGTCGAACTGGTAGTAATCGTTGGCAAGGTTAGAAATGTGTACCAAGCCATCGATATTCAGCTCGTTCAAGCGTACGAAGAAACCAAAGCCCGTTACGTTAGCAATCACACCGTCGAACACATCGCCTAGGTGGTCTTGCATGTATTCACATTTTAGCCAGTCAGCCACATCACGCGTCGCATCGTCAGCACGGCGCTCAGTGGTTGAACACTGCTCGCCCAGTACATCGATATCATCCACCGAGTAATGGTACCCACCCGTTGGTGTCCAACGATCAGTATTAGTACCATTTTGCTTGGCAATTAAGTATTTGATCCCACGGTGCAAGGTCAAATCTGGGTAACGACGAATTGGTGACGTAAAGTGTGCGTACTGTTTCAGCGCCAAACCAAAGTGACCAATATTATCAGCCTGATACACCGCCTGCTTCATGGAGCGCAGCAGCATGGTTTGAATAAGCTCTTTATCCGGACGGTCTTGGATCATCGCAGCCAGCGCAGCGTAATCGCGCGGTGACGGCTCAAGGCCACCCGACAAATTCAAGCTCAGCTCACCCAAGAAATCACGGAAACCAGTAAGGCGCTCTTCACCTGGGCTATCGTGTACACGGTACAGAGCAGGCTCTTTTGCTTTTTCAACAAAACGTGCTGACGCCACGTTCGCCATGATCATACATTCTTCGATGATCTTGTGGGCTTCGTTACGCTCAGCCGGCACGATACGGTCAATCTTGCGATCGGCGTTGAAGATGAATTGCGTTTCAATGGTTTCAAACTCAATTGCACCACGCTCTTCACGCGCTTGCTTGATCACCTTGTACATTCCGTACAAGTCTTCAAGGTGTGGTACCAAGTGCTGGTAACGCTCACGCAACTCTTCATCACCGTCTAGCATCTTACTCACTTTGGTGTAAGTCAGACGCGCATGAGAGTTCATGACCGCTTCGTAATGCTTGTAACCTGATAGCTTACCGGAGTCTGAGATGGTCATCTCACACACCATACACAAGCGATCCACTTGCGGGTTAAGCGAACACAAACCGTTCGATAACACTTCAGGCAACATTGGGATCACTTGCGATGGGAAGTACACCGAGTTACCACGGTTAGTTGCTTCTTTATCTAGTGCAGTCCCCGGACGCACGTAGTGACTCACATCCGCAATCGCAACCCATAAGCGCCAGCCACCCGACTTTTTACGCTCACAGTAAACCGCATCATCGAAGTCACGCGCATCTTCACCATCAATGGTTACCAATGGCAGATCACGTAAGTCCACACGGCCTTGCTTAGCCTCTTCTGGGACTTCTTCGCCTAAGCCTTCAATTTGCTTTTCAACTTCCACAGGCCATTCGTGGGGAATATCGTGGGTACGCAAAGCAATTTCAATTTCCATCCCCGGTGCCATATTTTCACCGAGCACTTCCACCACTTTACCCACGGCATTGTACTGACGTGTGGCACGCTGGCTGATCTCAACCACGACAACGTTACCCATACGAGCGCCAAGACGCTGGTCGTTCGGGATCACGATATCTTGGGCAATACGAGAATCATCCGGCACCACATAGCCCATGCCGTCTTCGACAAAGAATCGACCGACAATTTGGCCAGTACGCTCTTGTAATACACGTACCACACGCGCTTCACGACGACCGCGTTTATCGACGCCATCCGCTTGCGCTAGAATATAGTCACCGTGCAACACACCGCGCATTTGGTGGTTGGGTAATAGTAAATCGTCGTCTTTACCCACACTGCCTTCAGGGCGGATAAAGCCAAATCCGTCGCGATGACCAATGACATGACCTTTGATCAAATCAAGACGCTCTGGTAAGGCGTAACATTGGCGACGGGTGAAAATAAGTTGACCATCTCGCTCCATCGCACGTAAACGACGACGTAGCCCTTCGTATTGGTCATCCCCTTCCAATTTCAACTCAGTAAACAGTTGGTCGCGGCTAACTGGCGTACTGAAACCACGGATCACATCAAGCAACATTTCTCGGCTTGGAATTGGGTTTTCGTAGTTTGACGCTTCGCGATCGCGGAAAGGATCGACCGGTAAATCGGTAGTACCTTTAGGCATAAATAGATCCATATTGGCGAGGACATAGCTCTAGTATATCCAGACCATAGGTGAACAGATGGGAGCCAAGTACAAATTTTGTGCACAACGGCACAACGACTTCACTCCCCAAATAAGACAAAGGCACAGATCTGTGCCTCTCGAAGAAAGAGTTTGCAGAGGTTAACTCAGAGGCTCAGCGGGTACATCCAACAACACCCTTAACGGTGGGTTGTCATCTATCATGGTTGCCAATGTATGCTGATCAAGTTCATTCAAGAACGCCTCACGAGCTGTCGCTAACACACCTTTCAGGCGACAAGCTGGCGTAATGTGGCAAAAATCTTCGCTGCAATTAACAATCTGTAGTGGCTCAATGGCACGCACTACATCACCAATCACAATATCTTGCGCTGCCATGCCTAAACGAATACCGCCGTTTTTACCACGTACAGTTTCTACATAACCTAACTGACCAAGCTTATTGATGATCTTGACCATATGGTTACGCGACACACCATAAACTTCGGTGACTTTTGTAATGCTGGCTAATTCGCCTTCAGGCAAGGTGGCAAGATAAATCAATGCCCGCAAGCCAAAATCGGTAAAACTTGTTAACTGCACAATAACTCCTCCTGCAACTATTCTAATCTTGTTATTGACTAAAAGATACAGATCGGATACAACTTAAAACATATATAATAAATACAACTTTCAAGAGATAGTAGTAATGATTAGCCAACAAACTATTGATGTCGTAAAGGCAACCGCCCCTGTTATTGCTCAAACAGGCCCTGCACTTACCGCGCACTTCTATGAGCGTATGTTTAGCCATAATCCTGAATTGAAAGATATTTTCAATATGAGCAATCAGCGTAATGGCGACCAACGCGAAGCACTTTTCAATGCCATTTGTGCCTACGCAAACAACATTGAAAACCTTGCCGCCCTACTACCCGCAGTAGAAAAAATTGCTCATAAGCACACCAGTTTTATGATCACCGCAGAGCAATACGCGATTGTCGGCGGTCACTTGTTGGGCACAATCGATGATCTACTATCTCCAGGACAAGAAGTGCTTGATGCATGGGCAGAGGCTTACGGTGTACTGGCTGACATTTTCATCAAGCGTGAAGAAGAAATTTACCAAGAAAACGAAGGCAAAGACGGCGGCTGGCGTGGTACGCGCGAGTTTGAACTGGTTGCTAAGCAGCAAGAATCAGAAGTGATCACTAGCTTTACGTTCAAGCCGACCGATGGTCGTCCTGTCGCGAGCTTTAAGCCGGGTCAATACCTAGGCATTTACCTACAACCTGAAGCGTTTGAATTCCAAGAAATTCGCCAATACAGCTTTTCTTCAGCACCGCAAACCGACAGCTACCGTATTTCGGTCAAACGCGAAGACGGTGGTATCGTGTCTAACCACCTACATAATGAACTGCAAGTTGGCGATAAGGTACAACTAGCAGCACCTGCTGGTGACTTCTTCCTTGATGTTGAGGCAACAACCCCCGTTACTCTGATTTCTGCTGGTGTCGGTCTGACCCCAACCCTATCAATGCTAGAAACACTAACGGCGCACCAGGCACCGGTTAACTGGCTACATGCAGCGGAAAACGGTCAGCACCATGCATTCAAACAGCATGTGGCGACCATGGCTGACCAGCACGACCACATCACGACAACTACGTGGTATAACGCACCACAGGCAAGCGATCGTCCGGCAGAAGATTTCGAGTTTGAAGGGCTGATGGACCTATCACAGGTTGCAGAGCAAATCGCTGAGCCATCAATGCAATTCTACTTCTGTGGTCCGGTTGGCTTCATGCAACACATCGCCAAGCAATTACTGGATATGGGTGTTGAGCAAGATCGTATCCACTACGAGTGCTTCGGTCCGCACAAGGTGATCTAATCCACCTTGCTTAGCTCGCTAGCTGAGAGCCCTAAAAACCACAAAGAGCGCCCATTGGCGCTCTTTTCATTTGCTTGTTATTTGGCATGGCTAAGACTGAATCATCGCTAGTCTCTATTTGCCTAAACGGTCTCAGTCGATTACCAAAAGCTATCTCGTCGTTTAGCACGCGCAATAACATTCGCGGGCATCTGGCTTTCCAAGCTGCGGCGTAAACGGGTAATTTTACGGTGGGTCGTTTTATTGGCTGTCACTGTGTTGTACAACCAGCGGTAGGCATCTTCGTAATCGAGTGGGCTACCGTAATTATTAAGCAAAAGCTCGGCTAATTGAATACGCGCGGCAACATTGCCTAGCGAGGCTGCTTCACGTAAATAAGGAATGGCGCGTTCACGATCTTGCTGAACTAAAATACCGCGGGCGTAATAACGACCAAGTTGCTCTAGCGCCGTCGGTGAACCTTGGTGAGCGGCAGACTCCATGTAGTCCAAACCCAGCTCTACATCCTGCTCAACACACACACCCCACGCCAACATATCACCATACAAGAATTCATATGCTGGTGATTCCACGCGCTGCGCTCGTGCTTCAATATCTTGCACTAGCTGGCAATCATCCGCCTTAACGCGCTCAAGATGGCTGTTGCTATCGAACATTCGAAACAACTCAGGCTCTGTGTACACTTCTACAGCATCGCCCACGCTTTCAAGAGCGTGTACTGGCGCAGCTAACAACACTGTAGACAGTAAAAGGGTACGCAGTTTCATTTCACCTTACTCGTGATAACCCAGTGAGTGGTGTTGCGAGGCAACATGCAATCCACCAGCAGTCAAATTACTGGCAGTACAAAACGTATCGGCTTAGGCGGCAAACTCTTTAACCCTTTTTTGCAACATAACGGCATCTTTTTGCCGCTCAAATAACCGAACGCAAGATGGTAACAGGAATTGGTGATCGGCAGATACAAAAAAGCCAACCCTAAGGTTGGCTTTTGACAAAACATCACAAATTACTCACCGTATGGGTGAACCTTGATGATAGTTTCGTTACGGTCAGGACCTGTTGAAATGATGTCAACTGGCACGCCCGTTAGCTCTTCGATGCGAGCAATGTAGTCTAGAGCTGTTTGTGGCAGCGCATCTAGAGACTTAGCACCGAATGTGTTTTCAGACCAGCCTGGTACTGTTTCGTAGATTGGCTCGATGTTCTCGTAAGCGTCAGCCGCCATTGGAGATACTTCTAGGATTTCGCCATCTTTCGTCTTGTAACCAGTACAGATTTTGATCTCTTCAAGGCCATCTAGAACGTCTAGTTTAGTTAGACAGAAGCCAGTGATTGAGTTGATCTGAATCGCACGACGCATAGCAACAGCATCGAACCAACCAGTACGACGTAGACGACCAGTCGTCGCGCCAAACTCGTTACCTACTTCACCTAGGTGCTTACCAACTGGGTCTTGCTTATCTTGACCGTCGTATAGCTCAGTTGGGAATGGACCCGCACCAACACGAGTACAGTATGCTTTCGCGATACCTAGGATGTAACCTAGGTGACGAGGACCAAAACCAGAACCTGCAGCAACACCACCAGCAGTTGTGTTTGATGAAGTTACGTATGGGTAAGTACCGTGGTCGATATCTAGAAGTGTACCTTGCGCACCTTCGAACATGATCTTGTCGCCACGTAGACGCGCGTCATCAAGCTCTTTAGTTACGTCGATTACCATCGCAGTCAGTACGTCAGCTTGTGCCATAACACCAGCTAGTACGTCTTCGTAGCTTACAGGCTCAGCATTGTAGTAATGCTCAAGCTGGAAGTTATGGTAAGCCATTACTTCTTTAAGCTTCTCAGCAAATGCTTCTTTATCGAATAGATCGCCAACACGTAGACCACGACGTGCAACTTTATCTTCGTATGCAGGACCGATACCACGACCAGTCGTACCAATTGCTTTTTTACCACGTGCAAGTTCACGTGCTTGGTCTAGAGCAATGTGGTATGGAAGAATTAGCGGACAAGCTTCAGAAAGGAATAGACGTTCACGTACTGGGATACCACGCTCTTCTAGTGGACCCATTTCTTTCATCAGTGCATCTGGAGAAAGTACAACACCGTTACCGATGATACATTTAACGTTGTCACGCAGGATACCTGATGGGATCAGGTGAAGGACAGTTTTTTCACCGTCAATGACAAGAGTGTGACCTGCATTGTGGCCACCTTGGTAGCGTACTACATACTTTGCATCTTCGGTTAAAAGATCAACGATCTTACCTTTACCTTCGTCACCCCATTGGGTGCCAAGAACGACTACATTATTTGCCATCTTTCTTCGTCTATCAGTAGTTAAAAATGGATTCTAGCACCTTCGTGCGCGGCTTGCAGTCATTTTTTAACCATGGCAAATATTTTTGCAAGCACAAGGTCACAGCAAATGACGAGGGCAATTTACACCCAATGGTAGACCATGTAAGCAATGGTACTGCCCGCTACCACTAAGCAGCCGCCGATACGACGCAAGCTATTATCGTCTTGCTGTGCTAACTGCCCGACCATTTCACGCCAACCGCGTGGCGCAAGCAGTGGACCCAGCCCTTCAAAAACAAGCACTAAAGCCAGTGCTAACCAAATCGAATTACTCATTTTATTACTCCCAAAAAAAAGACAAGGCCGAGGCCTTGTCTTATTTAGTCTTACTCTGCGAGGCTTAGTTTACGCCATCCGCCTTCTTCATGTAGCGGAAGAAGTCCGAATTCGGATCAACCACTAGCATGTCGTTCTTGTTGTTAAAGCTGTTTTCATACGCTTTAAGTGAACGAACGAAGTTGTAGAACTCAGCGTGACCTTTGAATGCGTCTGCATAAATCTGTGCAGATTTCGCATCCGCTTCACCGCGTACCACACGCGCTTCACGATCAGCTTCCGCCAAAATCTTCGCCACTTCTAGCTCAGACTGAGCGCGGATAACTTCCGCTTTCTCACGACCTTGAGAGCGGTGCTTACGAGCCACTGACTCACGCTCCGCACGCATACGACGGTAGATAGATTCACTGATCTCATCAGGCAGGTTGATTTTCTTCATTCGGAAGTCCACCACCTCGATGCCTAGGTCTTTCGCACTTGCTTGCGCTTCAACCAATACATCCGCCATGATTTGGTCACGTTGACCTTCTACTTCTTTACGCGGTACAACTTCAGCCACGATGTTTGTCGCTGGCGCTGTGTCATCAGCGATTACGGCACCTGGATCGACTTTATCACCACGATCAGGTCCAGAAACGATTTGCTTGATTTCTTTAGCACCGATTTCAGCACGCAAGCTATCAACCACTTTACGTTTCAATAGCGCTTCTGCTGTCGACTTATCGCCACCACCTGTTGCTAGGTAGTAAGTACCAAAGTCTGAGATACGCCATTTCACGTAGGTATCGATGATAACGTCTTTTTTCTCAGCCGTTACGAAACGGTCCGCTTGGTCATCCATCGTTTGGATACGTGCGTCTAGCGTACGCACACGGTCAAACAATGGCACTTTAAAGTGCAGGCCTGGCTCGTAAATACGCGCAATTTCAGTGTTATTATCTTTGATAATACGACCGAAACGTACCACGATACCGCGGTCACCTTCGCGAACAACAAAGATCGACATCAGCAGTAAAGCAATAAAAATCACTACTACTGGGATAATTAACTTACGCATTATTAATATCTCCCTTGACGACCAGTGTCACTGCGCGGCGTTGGTGCCGGAGCTGGCGTTGCTACTTTTTCCAGCTCAATACCGTAACTGTTGCTTGAAGAATCTTTCGGCTTCGCTTGTTTCGCATCGCCTTGGTTCATCAGCTTATCTAACGGTAAGTACAGTAGGTTACCGCTCGACTCAGAGTCGATCATCACCTTACTGGTGTTGTTGTAAACGCGCTCCATCGTCTCTAGGTACAGACGATTACGGGTTACTTCTGGTGCTGCTAGGTACTCAGGCAGTAGCTTTTCAAATTGTGCCACTTCACCCAATGCACCGTTGATCACTTTCTCAGAGTAACCTTCCGCTTCCTTCTTCAGACGTTCTGCACGACCTGTTGCTTTCGGCAAGATATCATTGCTGTAAGCTTCGGCTTCACGTACAAAACGCTCTTCATCTTCTCGCGCCGCGATAGCGTCATCGAACGCATCTTTCACCGCTTCAGGTGGACGCGCAGACTGGAAGTTAACGTCAACAACCAAGATACCCATGTCGTATTTAGCGATGATCTTATCAATCGCTTCTTGGGTATTGGCACGGATGGTTTGACGACCTGTCGTCAATGCTTCATCCATGGTTGAGTCACCAATAACAGCACGCAGTGCCGAGTCAGTCGCCTGACGTAGACTGTCATCCGCATTGGTTACGCTAAATAGGTACTTGTGCGCATCAGAAACACGGTACTGAACGTCCATTTCAACTTTCAGTACGTTTTCATCTTTGGTCAGCATCAAGCCCGAGCTACGAAGTGAACGGATCGCTTGGATGTTCACAGGCTGTACTTCATCGATGAACGTTGGTTTCCAGTTCAAACCTGGATCCACCATTTCATAGAACTTACCGAAACGTAGTACTACGCCGCGCTCTGCTTCACCGATAGTGTAAAAGCCCGAAAAGCCCCACACTGCCGCCGCCAAAACAGCGATTGCTCCTAAGCCAGCAGCACCGCCGCCGCCCATCGAAGAACCACCTTTTTTATTCCCAAAAACACCACCAACTTTACGACTCAGCTTTGAGAAAACTTCATCGAGATCTGGCGGCCCTTGTTCACGTCCACCGCGATTATTATTACCCCAAGGGTCTTTATCACGGCCGCCGTTATTTCCAGGCTCATTCCACGCCATTATAGAACTCCATCAATATGATATGACGACAGTTTTTTAACTAACACACCCTCAACTGACAATAAAGTCATCCAGTGATGCGCTGTCTCTTTTTTGTAACCGCGACCATTCTGTCTGCGGTAAACGAATGTCAATCGTCAGGCTGCCATCCGATTCGTATTCTTCACGCAAAATACAGCCTAACTGACAGAACTTACTACGGACCCGACCAATATGCTGCGGTGGTAATCGCAACGTGTGGCAGATCATGGTGCCAGCTAAGCGCTCAGTCAGCGCTTGGAATAACAGGTCAATACCGATCCCTTCCATTGCTGATACCCACACGCGGCGAGGAACCCCCTCGTCATCACGTTCAATACGTGGCTCAGCAGCATCCAGATTATCGATTTTATTCATCACCACCAATGCAGGCACTTCGCTTGCATCGATTTCATCCAACACTTCCTCAACAGCATCGATGTTTTCACGGAAACGCTCATCACTGGCATCCACCACATGAAGCAATAAACTGGCTTCTTGGGTTTCTTTCAGTGTGGCTTTAAACGCGGCCACGAGGTCGTGAGGTAGGTGACGGATAAACCCAACGGTATCAGCCAAAATCGAGGTGCCGACATCGGCGACTTCAATCTTACGCAGCGTTGGATCCAGTGTCGCAAACAGCTGATCTGCGGCATAAACGCCGGCATCTGTGATGCGGTTAAACAGGGTTGATTTCCCGGCATTGGTGTAACCCACCAGCGATATTGTTGGGATCTCTGCGCGATTACGTGCACGACGACCTTGATCACGCTGCTTAGAGACTTTCTCTAGGCGGCGCAAAATCGCTTTAATACGATCACGGAGTAAACGACGGTCGGTTTCTAACTGAGTTTCACCCGGACCACGCAAGCCAATCCCGCCTTTTTGGCGTTCAAGGTGCGTCCAGCCTCGGATCAAACGCGTAGAAATATGACGCAGCTGCGCCAATTCCACTTGTAGCTTACCTTCGTGAGTGCGTGCGCGCTGGGCGAAAATATCAAGGATCAGACCCGTACGGTCCAAAACACGACATTTACACAGATGTTCCAAATTACGCTCTTGCGCGGGAGAAAGGGCATGGTTGAAGATGACGATTTCCGCCCCTTCCATCCTTACCGCATCAGCAATTTCTTGTGCCTTACCTTCCCCAACATAGAATTTAGGGTGGGGAGTTTTACGACTACCCGTAACTACGCGTAGTGTGTTAACTCCCGCCGAGGAGACCAGCATTTCAAACTCGCTTAAGTCTTCCCATTCCCCTTCTTGCGTGAAGTTGATATGAACAAGAATTGCCTGCTCACCGGCTTCATAACGGTCAAACAAGCAACCAACTCCTTAACGAAGAATATTATTCTTCAGTTTTCTCTTGAGGACGGTCGCCAGTTGCCGTGCGCTCACCCGTGTGGTGATGGTTCACCGGACGAGCAGGAACAACTGTTGAAATTGCGTGCTTGTAAACCATTTGGTTTACTGTGTTTTTCAGTAGGATCACAAATTGGTCAAACGATTCGATTTGACCTTGTAGTTTGATGCCGTTAACCAGGTAAATAGACACCGGAATACGTTCACGACGTAGCGCATTCAAAAACGGGTCTTGCAAAGATTGCCCCTTAGCCATTATTTCTTTTCCTTATTAGTTTGTAGTTGTATTAGCAACGAACAAAAATTAAATAAATACGCAAAACAGTAATGAGTATACACGGTTATCAAACATCACAGCTAACTGAGTTTGTGACTGTTTGTAACGCTAGCTCAACATTACTGCTATCCAACCAGGTCAAATTATCCCAGCCTCTCAGCCAAGTAATTTGACGCTTCGCCAATTGACGAGTAGCACAAACTCCGCGGAAAATCGCTTCGTCTATATCATACTGCCCGTCCAAATAGTCCCACATCTGACGGTAACCAACACAACGAATAGATGGCAGATCTGCAGTCAGATCCTCTCGCTCGTAGAGCGCACGTACTTCTTGCTCGAAGCCCGCTTCCATCATTTTCTCAAAACGTTGCTCGATCCGTTGATGCAGTACAGCCCTATCCATGGGAGCTATTGCAAATTGATGAACCTTATATGGTAACGGCTCACCTTGAGTTTGGGTTAACTCTGTTAAAGTTTTACCCGAAATTCTAAAAACTTCCAATGCACGCGACAAACGCTGTGGGTCATTGGGATGAATTCGCGCCCCAGCAACTGGGTCGATACTAACGAGTTCATCGTGCAACGACTGCCAACCACGCTCGGCTACATCGCGTTCAATTTGGGCACGCACTTCAGGGTCTGCCGCCGGTAACGGCGAAAGGCCTTCCAGTAATGCTTTAAAATACAACATGGTACCGCCGACTAAAAGCGGGATACGCCCAGCTGCAACTATATCAGCCATTTCTTTTAACGCATCGGCTCTGAAGTCCGCAGCCGAATAACTTTGCGCTGGATCACGAATATCGATCAAGCGATGCGGCGCTAGCGACAATTCACGCTCGTCCGGCTTTGCAGTACCAATATCCATTCCCTTATAGATAAGGGCGGAATCGACACTAATCAACTCTACTGGTAACTGCTCACGCAATCGGATTGCTAAATCAGTTTTACCTGATGCGGTCGGCCCCATTAAAAAGATGGCCTGTGGTAATGGCTTACTCATGTTTAAATGCTTCTATTGCAACGTCGAGATCAACCGGACGCAGCAACTCTGGATAATAGTGTTCAAGATCATTGGCCCATAGCTGCTCAAGTTCGCTGATTAACTGAATCGCTTGAGACAGACTGAAAGCGTCTGTTGGCATCACACACTGTGCTGCCAGCCAATCGAGTAATTTGTCCCAACCTTGGGCCTGTTGATCCTCGGCAACCGAAGCCAAATACATCAATAGATTCGGGATCAGTTGCTGTAAATTTTGTTGTCGAAGTGGCATGCACACCGACATGATGATCAAACCATTATGATTTTTCTTTTTCAGCTGAATACCCAGCTGTTTTAGCAATAGCGCATGTTGTTCAGCACACGCTATCAATTCAGGCTCAACAGGGACTGAATGTGGGATCAATAACGGTTGCGGCTTTAACCCTTCACTTTGGGCTAGTTTAAGCTGACCTTTATGGCGCAAACGCTGCGCAATCTCTAAAGATAACAAATAAATGCCATCTTCTCGGCTTAATAATAGATAACGTTGAGCAACCAGTGATAATGCTTTGCCCAATCCCACCTGACTTTGCCCTGCGACCATAGGCTGTGACGCATGTGACTGCGATGTTCGAGCCGCAGGCGCACTTTGTTGCCATTCATTACCGGTAAACGCAGGTACAGTCGATGACGATTTAACAAGCTGCTCAGGCGAAGAAGGTTCACTCGGCGGTGATACCGGCAACGAAGTCGCTCCTTGCGGATGCTCCGTCGGTGGTGCCGTTTGCATTAACTCTTGATACACGGCAACTTCTTGTGGCGTTGGACCATCGCTCGAATATTGCTGACGCCCACCACTGCTAGCCGAGCTTGGTGCACGACCATTTTCACTGCCACCATTACGGTGACTGCCACTGTGCTCGGTATAACTGGCTACTTGTGAGTGATGACGTTCTTCCGAACGAGATCGTTTCTCAGAGCCTGCATATGATGAGCTCCCCGCAGAAGACGCCGAGCCATAATCACGGTTATTTCCTGCCGAAGAACTCTTAAGCCAAGCATCATCTTCCGCTTTATTCGGGTAAGCTGGCGTATTGGCAATCGCAGCTGATGACGGCGCCACCTCCGCGATATGATGCTGGGTTGAAGGCGTTGGTTCAGCGTAATGCTGCGCAGACGCGCTGGCACGTTGCGGCGCTTGGTACTGTTCCATATCGCCATGCCAACCTTGGTGCAACGCACTTTGGATCGCTTGATAGATAAAATCGTGTACCCAACGCCCTTGGTGAAAACGCACCTCATGCTTAGCCGGATGCACATTGACGTCCACTTGATGCGGGTCTACTTCGATAAACAGCACATAAGCGGCATATTGATCAGACGGTAAGCTGGCTTCATAGGCCTGTCTTATCGCATGGTTGATCAACTTATCTTTCATCATCCTGCCATTCACATAGCAGTATTGAATATCGTTTTGGGCTCTCGCCCCTTGGGGATTACAAATCCAGCCCGATAACTTCAAGTCACCGTGCTCTAGCTCAACCGCTAAGGCATGTTTTAAAAACGGATTGCCGCATACCGCAGCCAATCGGCGCTCTTTTTGCACCTGAGTAGCAGAAGCGCGGTACTGGCGAACCAGTTTACCGTTATGGCGTAAATTGATGGCAACATCAAAACGACTCAATGCAATGCGCTTTAATAGCTCATCGATGTGGCCAAATTCGGTTTTTTCAGTGCGAAGAAATTTACGACGTGCTGGCGTGTTGAAAAACAAATCCAGCACTTCCACCGTGGTCCCCACCGGGTGAGCGGCAGGTTTCAACTTCACTTCCATATCGCGCCCTTCGGCATACGCCGACCAAGCTTCGTCTTGCGCTTGAGTGCGAGAAGTGATGGTCAAACGCGACACAGAACTGATACTGGCTAACGCTTCACCGCGAAATCCTAAACTCACGATGGCTTCTAAATCATCGAGCGAAGATATTTTGGAAGTCGCATGGCGGCTTAGCGCCAAGCCAAGCTCATCTTTGACTATGCCCTTGCCGTTATCTCGAATTCGGATCGTACGGCTGCCCCCTTTATCGATATCAATATCGATTCGGGTTGCGCCAGCATCAAGGCTGTTTTCAACCAGCTCCTTCACAACGGATGCTGGACGTTCCACTACCTCGCCGGCGGCTATCTGGTTTGCCAGTCTGGCAGGTAATATCTGAATGGGCATAATTAACTTCTAGGGATGATTAGTGTCTGACCAACAGCCAGACTATCTGAGCTTAGCTTATTCGCACTTCGAATACTATCGACGCTCACGCCATATTGGTTAGCGATTTTACCTAAAAACTCACCGCGTTTAACTGTATGTTTCAATGCTTTACGGCTGCTAAGGTTAATTTTAAGCTTTTGCCCCACGGCCAGCGAGTCTGAACGCAGTTTATTTTCACTACGAATGCTTGCCACCGTCACACCGTACTTATCGGCGATCTTGCCTAAGAACTCGCCGCGCTGCACTTTATGCGTCACAATTTTCGCCTTAGCTGGCTGTGGTTTATTAACGGCGACCGTCTTGCTCGCGGGTGCTTTTCCACCAGGGATCGTCAGCACTTGGCCCACTTTTAGGGTGTTTGATTTCAGCCCATTGGCCTTTTTCAACGCACTGACCGAGGTGCGGTATTTTTGCGCAATAATACTCAGCGACTGACCTGAGGTTACCTTGTGCTTAATGCCGTGTTTACGCGAGGCAAACAAGGTGCCTTCTGGCGGCTTCTCGTTGAAATATTGCAACACCCCTTTATAAACTGCAGTCGCAAGCTTATTTTGGTGCGATGATGAATTCAGTAAGCGCTCTTCTTTCGGGTTGGTGATGAATCCCGTTTCCACCAACAAAGACGGAATATCCGGAGATTTCAGTACCGCTAAACTGGCATGCTCAGGACGGCTCTTATGCAAAGTCGTTACTCGTCCCAACTCTTTCAGCACCCGTGAAGCGACATCGTAGCCTTCTTTTTGCGAGTGACTAAATTGCAGATCCAACACCGCCATACTCAAGTATTGGTCATCGTTATCACCCGATAATACATCGCCACCACCGAGCAGCTCAGATTGTTTCTCAGTTTGTTCGATCCAGCGACCGATTTCAGAATTCGCACGGCGAGTATTCAATACCCAAACCGATGCGCCTCGCGGCTGTGGTTTATGAAAACCATCAGCATGGATCGACACCAATAAATGCGCTTTATTTTTACGGGCAATTTCAGAACGCTTGTTCAAATTCACGAAGTAATCACCACGACGAGTCAATACCGCGCGCATCCCCGGCGTCGCATTGATCTTGGCTGCCACCCGTTTAGAAACATCTAAAGTGACATTTTTCTCGTATTTGCGCGTTGGACCGATAGAGCCAGGATCTTCACCACCGTGACCCGGGTCGATGGCAACGATGATGTCATCATTGCCGGATGGTAACTGTGCCTCGTGGTTTTCCACGGAAGGCGATGGTTGAGTCTTCTTTTTGAAAACGTCTGTCGGCTTCTTTTTGGCATGTGGTAAGTCCAACACCAAGCGATGACCATAGTGACCATCAGGTGTTGGCGCGAGCGTAAAGAGTTTTGGTGTTGTCCCCTCTTTGGTTTCAAACACCAAGCGGAACGTTCCTTTTTCAGGGGCTCCACTGCTGCGGATTTTTTTCAATATAGCGCTATTACCCACCGAAATGGGCAACTTGGCTTTCAAGCTGGTCTTCTTTAAGTCGACCACCAAGCGGTATGGCTTGGTCAGCGTAAAATACGAGTACGCCGCCTCACCTTTCATATCTAATACGACTCGGGTTTCATCTGGCGCCGGCCAAACACGAATACTTTTTAATTCATTCGCCCAACTGGCCAGTGAACCAAATAACCCAATCCCTAATACAACAACCTGAAAAAAAGTCCGCACAGACATCCTATCAACACAACTCCAAACGTTTTACTAAAGCTAAGCCAGTTTCATTATTTGCGGTAATAGTGGCTTGACGTTGATCACCGAGGTAGCGCATATCTAAGTCTAGATCGGGTTCTGGTAATAGACCTTGCCCTTTTTCAGGCCACTCAACTAAGCAAATAGCATCAGCCGAGAAGTAATCACGGATCCCCATGAATTCAAGCTCTTCAGGATCAGCAAGACGGTATAAGTCGAAGTGGTAAACCTGCCACGGCGGTAATTCGTAAGGTTCAACCAAGGTATAAGTTGGGCTTTTCACATTGCCTTGATGACCTAAAGCGCGAATGAAACCACGGCTGAATGTGGTTTTACCAGCACCTAAATCACCATGCAGATAAATCGTCGTTTGACGTTCGCAAGCCTGTGCCAGTTGCTGACCAAGTGCGACGGTTGCTTGCTCATCAGCAAGTTGAATTTCAATTGTTTGCATTATCTTATTATCTAGCGTTAACTAATTGTCGAATATACGGAAATAAATCGCTGGCTAACATGCCTCGCTCACCCTCTTGAGCGCACAAGTCAGCGGCATAACTATGAAGCCAGACCCCAAGTTGAGCGGCTTCTATCAATGACAGTTTTTGCGCCAATAACGCACCAATTACGCCAGACAACACATCTCCCATGCCACCTGTTGCCATACCGGGGTTCCCCGCTCGGCATACATAACAGTACTGCCCATCATCTACCAAGGTGCCCGCCCCTTTCAATACCACAACGCCACCGTATTTTTGCTGCAATTGCCGTACTGCGGCATAACGATCAGCTTCAATCTCGGCCACCGTACAACCTAATAAGCGGGCAGCTTCTCCTGGGTGGGGAGTAATTATACGATTATTTTTATAGTCAGGGGAAAGGGCTAATAAGTTCAATCCATCAGCATCGACAACAAGTTTTTTTTCATAATCGGCTAAATGAAAGTACAAGGCTTTGCCCCAATCTTGGGTACCAAGCCCAGGCCCCAGCACGACTACATCGCTCCAATCTCGTTGTTGTTGAATTTCATGGGCTTTTTCAAACCAGCCTTTTGCCATTATCTCAGGGCGAGCGGCTACAATTGACAATACATTGTCAGGTTGTGTGACAACAGCGGTTAGCCCGGCTCCTGTACGCGCACACGCTTCAGACGCCAACCGAATCGCCCCTGCCATACCGAGATCACCGCCAAAACACGTCACACGACCATGCTCACCTTTATGCGCAGTGCGTTGCCGCGTCCCTAAATAACGGGTCACCAAGTCATTGGGGATCAGTTGCACCCATGTTGATTGCTGTTGTTGGAAAGTGGCATCCACCTCTAAACCTGCAAAGCATAACTCCCCGACATAGTTGTGCGCTTGCCCGGTAACCAGCCCCTGCTTTACACCAATAAATGTGACGGTACTGGTCGCCACTATTGCAGCGCCCAATTGAGCCCCAGAATCAGCGCATAAGCCAGAGGGAACATCGATCGCTATCACCGGCAACGTTGAGGCATTTATGGTTTCAATCAAGGCTTGCTGCGCAGGACGTACCGTCCCTGTAAGCCCTGTACCTAAAATGGCATCAACAATAATATCGGCATCTGTGGGAACACTTGAGCCCACAGCGGCAATTTTACCGCCAGCGGCCAACCATGCATCACGCGCTAAAGCAGCATCACCGCATAGTTTCGTAGCGTCGCCACTATGCCATAGCGTCACCGCCATCCCAGCTTCTTTTGCTAACCGTGCCACGACATAGCCGTCACCACCGTTATTGCCGCCACCACAACACACCAACACCTGTGTCGCTTGCGGATAACTCTGGCATAAATGCGTAAACACCGCTTGGCCTGCGCGTTCCATAAGGGTGTACATCGCAATATCATGCGTTTGAGCTGCCAATTGCTCGCCCTTACGAACAATGTCAGCACGGTATAAAACATGGGGTAACGGTGAAGTGCTCATAAGATATCCTTTCCTGTCGTAGACCAATAGCAGTGGTGACTCGACACATAATTACCATAGAAATTCGTATTTTTATTATACGGTTTACGCTTATTTGCGAGAAAAACTACACCTCGATATCTGATCTTACCCGCAACC
Organism: Photobacterium jeanii; assembly: GCF_001650345.1. Taxonomy (GTDB): domain Bacteria; phylum Pseudomonadota; class Gammaproteobacteria; order Enterobacterales; family Vibrionaceae; genus Photobacterium; species Photobacterium jeanii. The sequence goes on from NZ_LVHF01000009.1 coordinate 51,895, forward strand.
AAAAGACTAACGCCACTAACCATCAAGAGAAGGAAATAACTAAGAGAATTGAAGTGAGACAGGGCGATGAGCAACCGACGTAAACAACGCCAATAACAGCCAATATCAAGGTGTAATCATTTCACCCTGCCTTGTACGCAGATTGATCATCTAGATCACTCTGCGCCACTTTTTTGTTATTCACCCAGCCTTTAGATCCTCTCACGCCATCAGGATCAAACCTAAGATCAATTAAGCCTCATTCCACATTTAATTCTGTGCTACACTTCGCACCCCGCTACACAGGCAGAACCAACAGCAGCGCATCATGAGCCCAGACTACACAGACTTAGCCCAGAAAATTAAACAATGGGGACAAGCTCTCGGATTCCAACACGTTGGGATCTGCAATGTAGATCTTAGCGATCATGAAGCTCAACTCCAGCGTTGGCTTGATATGGGATACCACGGTGAAATGGACTGGATGGCACGTCACGGTATGATGCGTGCGCGTCCTGACGAGTTATTACCTGGCACAGTACGGGTGATCAGCGTGCGGATGAACTATTTGCCACCCGATGCCGGCTTTGCCGACACGCTAGCTAATCCAAATAAAGCTTACATTAGCCGTTATTCACTTGGTCGAGATTACCACAAGCTGATCCGCAACCGCTTAAAGCGTCTAGGGCAACAAATCGAGCAAGAAGTAGGGCAATTTGGTTATCGTCCTTTTGTCGACTCAGCGCCGATTCTAGAGCGCCCCTTAGCAGAAAAAGCTGGGCTGGGTTGGACAGGTAAGCACTCACTGATTTTAAGCCAGAGTGCTGGGTCATGGTTTTTCCTTGGCGAACTGCTGATTGACCTACCGCTGCCTGTTGATACACCAGAAACTAATCAGTGCGGCAAGTGTGTAGCCTGTATGACAAGCTGTCCAACCGGTGCCATCGTTGAAGAAGGTGTTATTGATGCCCGCCGCTGCGTGTCGTACCTCACCATTGAATTTGATGGCGTGATCCCCGAAGAGTTTCGCGAAAAAATCGGAAACCGTATTTACGGCTGCGATGACTGCCAGCTTGTATGTCCATTTAACCGTTTTTCCGATTTAACAGAAGAAGCCGATTACCATTGTCGCGATACGCTATACCAACAAGACTTACTCACCTTGTACCAGTGGGATGAAGCCAGCTTCTTAAAAAATACCGAAGGTTCTGCCATTCGCCGAATTGGTCATATCCAATGGCTGCGTAATATTACCATTGCGCTTGGCAACGCTCCTTACGCACCTGAAATTATCAATGCACTTAGCGAACGTCAGGGGCTAAGCGAGTTATTGGATATCCACATCGAATGGGCATTGGAGCAGCAACAGCTCAAACGAGAAGCGCTTGCGGTTGATGTATTACCATCAAAAACCAAACGCCTTGTTCGTATCGTCGAGAAAGGCTTACCACGAGACGCACACAGCCCACCACAATAACTTGGTGTTTTATTCCCCACCTACAAAATGCGAGCTAGGTCAGCATTCAGTGTATATGTGGAAAACATTTACAGTTTGCCATTTTAGCGTGCAACATCAGGGGATTAAACACAGACCGCATTCATTTCATTACGCCACTTTTTTCCACAAGATCAGATATTGATCAAGCTGTATATAAGTGTGGGAGTAAAGATTAAAAATACAACAAAAACAACAAGTTAAAATGTTGATAATGTTATTAAGGTAATTGGCAAGGCGGGTATAAAATCAATTTGATTAAAGTTATTCACACCGCATCAGCACATGTAATCAACCGACTTACCCACAAGATAACCAATGTGGATAACTCTGTTAATTAAGATCGGAAAGTCCCTGTCAGTATCACGCTAAAGCCAGATATCATCAGCCTTAACACGAAAAACAGTGTTGGATAAGAGAGCAGGTACATTCGAAGCGTGTCGGTTGGCCTTATCATTGAGATTTGGCACTACGTACTCTAGTCAGCTTGTGGTTATGCTTCATGCATTACAACAGAGCACCATAATGCACAGATAACAAGAACAACCTCAGAGAGGTTGCAATGTCTGGCGATGGTGATGATTGAAGCTGATTGCTTCTATGTCTCCCAATCGAGTTGGGATTTTGGAGTGCACTTAGGTGGCTTTCGCGCTTGGAGACCTAATGCAACTTGGGACTAATACTTCACAGTAGTAGGGTCATTGTTAAGTACAATGAGAACTATCAAATTGGAGCGACACACGAGGTTCCCGATCTTCGAGGAGCTAGGCGTGACCTCAACCTTGGCAAGGTTGCACTCTAC
>NZ_LVHF01000010.1 GCF_001650345.1 Photobacterium jeanii
ACGCCGGGGGTCGCGGGTTCGAGTCCCGTCCGCTCCGCCACTTATACTAAGCCCGAGTCGAAAGACTCGGGCTTTTTTACGCCTGTTGAAAACCATCTTTTTAATATCGCCTCTCAAATAGGCTCCTTCAGTTATCTTGACTATATTCTTCTCTTCTTTGATTGATGAAATAACTAGTAGTAGCCGTAGCATCAGTCTTTTATGCTTGTGGTTATTATCTTTTACGAGTAGGATTTGTGGGCTGATTGGTTATCGATAGCCGATCACGGGTGATGGAGTTCCACCTTTAACCGCTCATCATTGAGATAATGACTCCTGCTGTAGTTAGGATAGATCTATCTATGGTGGGGTTTATATCTGTCATATTGTCTATCCTTAGAAATTCATAAAGTGATAAGCAGAGATAATATGGCTCACCCTTTAAGTGCTAACCCTAAGATATTCATCCAGATCATACGCTGGACCCTCCTTATTATTCCTGTGGCCGTACTGGTCGGCTCGTTGAATGCCTTTTTCTTGTGGATCCTGAGCGAAGCCACTGCGACACGGGTGTCTTTTCCGTGGTTGATTTACCTATTGCCCCTAGCAGGGATTGTGATTGTGTACTGTTATCGTAATTTGGGTAAAAACTCAGAAGGCGGTAATAACCTGATCATGGATGAAATTCATGAGCCAGGCGCCGGTATTCCAGCGCGGATGGGACCATTAGTATTAATCACTACAGTGATCACTCACTTGTTTGGTGGCTCAGCAGGTCGTGAAGGGACGGCGGTACAAATCGGCGGTGCAACTACCCATTGGCTGGCGCGTAAAATTAAACTTAACGAAGCTGATACGCGGTTAATTTTGATTGCCGGTGTCGCGGCAGGTTTCGGTGCCGTATTTGGTACACCACTGACAGGCGCTATTTTTGCGCTCGAAGTGCTCGCTATTGGTCGATTACGCTACGACGCTATTATTCCTGCTCTGTTTGCTGCCATCTTGGCTGATGTAGTGTGTAGCGCTTTAGGGGCACACCATACCCATTACCGCATCGACTTCTTAGAAAACATCACCATTTTTGAACACGTGTTGAAAGTCGACTTATGGCTGATGGTGAAAATCCTGATCAGTGCAGTGGCATTTGGTTTAGCTGGTTATTTGTTTGGTGAGTTGACTCATGCCTTTAAAGATATCTTTAAAGCGACATTAAAGAACCCGTACGTGATTGTGGTAACTGGTGGCTTGATTGTTATCGGTATTACCCAGTGGATTGGTAATTATGATTATATCGGCCTTGGTGTGTATAGCACCCGAGAAGGCGGTGTAAGTATCATGAGTGCTTTCACTGAAGGCGGGGCGGAATGGTATAGCTGGGCATTAAAACTGTTGCTGACGGCTATAACCTTAGCCGCTGGGTACAAAGGTGGTGAAGTTACCCCGCTGTTCTTTGTTGGTGCCACCCTGGGTAATACCATGGCGTGGTTACTAGGGGCGCCTGTCGATTTATTTGCTGCGTTAGGTTTCTTGGCAGTGTTTGCGGCGGCGACTAACACGCCATTGGCTTGTACCATCATGGGTATTGAGCTGTTTGGTGCTGATCATATGCTGTATTTTGCGATTGCGTGTTACACCGCATACTACTTCAGTGGTCATACTGGGATTTATTCATCGCAACGCGTGGCGGTACCTAAACTTTTTGACGATCAAGGTGCGCCGAAAATTACGCACAAAATTGGTGAGTTACGCGAAACACATTCGTCGTTGCTTAAAGCTTTGGTGAAGAAGTTTTCCAAATAAGTGCTGATAATTAACCAAAGGCCGCTTTGATAGCGGCCTTTATTGTTTCTAGGTTGTAACAAATTTTCTCTGGTTGTGCCTTGCTGGCTGGAGTGACCTTCCCTATACTCTTGGCTGAAACTTGTCGGAGTGCCAATTGGCTGAGACCGCAATGCGGGATCCGTTGAACCTGATCAGGCTAATACCTGCGAAGGGAACAAGAGAAATCTTCTGCTTAGTGAAATTGTATCTATCGATCTTCGCTAACCTATCAGATATGCGACACACCCTACGTGTACGCCTCTTGTTTAAGCCTCAATCCGTCAAGCAAATATCCCCACCATGGAACCGTAAGGAATTTGCTATGTCGACTCGTAAACAAGCGAGACTGGAAGCTAAACAATTTATTGATTCACTCACTGCTCAACCGTACCCAAACTCCAAGAAAGTGTACGTTGAAGGCAGTCGCTCTGATCTCCAAGTACCGATGCGTGAAATCGCGCTGGCTGACAGTTTAGTTGGTGGTACTAAAGACGAGCCTGTATTTGAGCCCAACGAGCCGATCCGTGTATACGATACTTCGGGCTACTACACCGATCCTGAGCAAGCGATCGATATCTACGCTGGTTTACCGAAAGTACGCGAGGCTTGGATCAGCGAGCGCAGCGATACCGAGTTACTCGATGGCTTGAGCTCTGACTATTCGCAGCAACGCTTAGCGGATGAAACACTTGATGAATTGCGATTTGGTGAGCGTGCGCGTATTCGCCGTGCCAAAACGGGGCAATGTGTGACTCAGTTGCATTATGCCCGCCAAGGCGTGATCACCCCTGAAATGGAATACATCGCGATCCGTGAAAATATGGGGCGTGCCAAGTACCGTGACCAAGTGCTTAACCAGCAACACCCGGGGATGAACTTTGGCGCTAACCTCCCAGATGAAATCACGCCCGAGTTTGTGCGCCAAGAAGTGGCGGAAGGGCGGGCGATTATTCCTGCCAATATTAATCACCCAGAATCAGAGCCAATGATCATTGGCCGTAATTTCCTTGTCAAAGTGAACGCCAACATTGGTAACTCCTCGGTGAGCTCTTCGATTGAAGAAGAAGTTGAAAAGTTGGTGTGGTCAACCCGTTGGGGGGGCGATACCGTGATGGACTTATCGACTGGGCGCAATATCCACGAAACCCGTGAATGGATCATCCGTAACAGCCCGGTGCCGATTGGTACCGTGCCTATGTATCAAGCACTTGAAAAAGTGAACGGCATTGCGGAAAACCTCAATTGGGAAGTGTTCCGCGATACCTTGCTTGAGCAAGCCGAGCAAGGGGTTGATTACTTCACTATTCACGCTGGAGTCTTGTTGCGTTATGTGCCAATGACCGCGAAGCGAGTAACAGGTATTGTCTCGCGTGGTGGTTCTATCATGGCGAAATGGTGTTTGGCGCACCACCAAGAAAGTTTCTTGTACCAGCATTTTCGCGAGATCTGTGAAATCTGTGCCCAGTACGATATTGCGTTATCGCTTGGCGATGGTTTGCGTCCGGGCTCGGTCGCCGATGCTAACGATGAAGCGCAATTTAGCGAGTTACGCACCCTTGGTGAGCTGACTAAGGTTGCATGGGAATACGATGTGCAGGTGATGATTGAAGGGCCTGGACACGTGCCGATGCACATGATCAAAGAGAACATGGACGAGCAACTCAAGCACTGTCATGAAGCGCCGTTTTATACCTTGGGTCCACTGACAACCGATATTGCACCGGGCTACGACCACATTACGTCAGGCATTGGTGCGGCCATGATTGGCTGGTACGGCTGTGCCATGCTGTGCTACGTCACGCCAAAAGAGCACCTTGGACTACCCAACAAAGAAGATGTAAAGGTTGGCCTGATCACCTACAAGCTGTGTGCACATGCTGCCGATTTAGCTAAAGGCCATCCGGGAGCACAGGTACGCGATAATGCCTTATCAAAAGCCCGTTTTGAATTCCGTTGGGAAGACCAATTTAATCTCAGCCTCGACCCTGTGACAGCCCGTGCTTACCACGATGAAACCCTGCCACAAGAATCAGGCAAAGTTGCCCACTTCTGTTCGATGTGCGGCCCTAAATTCTGTTCGATGAAAATCTCGCAAGAAGTTCGTGATTACGCCAGTGATCTCGAGCAAAGCGGCGATTTTGCTATCAAAATGCTCGACGATCCGCTCGAAGGCATGCGCCAGAAGGCGGATGAGTTCCGTGCTACGGGCAGCGAGTTATATCACCCTGTAAAAGAGGATAACCAATGAGTGTGATCCGTTTGCCAGCCGACATGGCGGTATTAAGCACACATTTCGATCGTATTTTGGCTGATGCCCACCATCACCAATTGGGTGAAACGGTGACGCTCGCTATTGCCGATGATGAAGTGGTGGCGATTGATTTTGCTACCCATACCATCAGTTTGAACTTTGTTCAGGCTGTGCCTGATATTCCGGTTTTCGAGGCGAATACCTATAGGGTTTGTGATCAATGGGGAGTGCCACTCTCCGTGGCCGCGGCTCAACAGCTTGTGATCAACAATCCTCAACTAGTGCTTTGTGGTTTACCAACCGAATACGGCTTGCTGGATATTTGGCACCATAACGGGGAAGCACGAGCGTTGCATTGTGAGCGTGGCGGCGATGATACTGCTTTTCGTGCCATGCTGATGGCGTCGCTGGCGGTGGATTATCCACTGGAAGATGCGGTCACCCTTGCGCGTGGTTATGCTCGCCAGTATGAGATCAACAGTACGCTTGGCTGGCCATTAAAGCGTGACGTTTTTCCTCGTCCGTTAACGGCCAATCATCCGCAGGTTAGTGCATTAGGTTGGCATAGCAAAGAGGTCGCGGTAGCGCCTTTTGCTAAAACCGATGCTGCGAAGTTGGCGCTGTATCCTGTGGTTGATACCGCAGAGTGGGTGACACGCTTACTGGCGCTGGGGGTGACAACCACTCAGCTAAGGATCAAAGACCCGCACGCTCCTGATCTTGAGCAACAGATACAGGCCATTATTGCTGCCGGTGAAGACCATCAAGCACAAGTGTTTGTGAACGATTACTGGCAGCTGGCCATTGCCCATCAAGCTTATGGGGTGCACTTAGGGCAAGAAGATTTAGAAACCGCAGATTTAGCTCAGATCCAACAAGCCGGATTGCGTTTGGGGTTATCGACCCACGGTTATTATGAAATTTTGCGGGCTGCTGAGTTTTCACCGAGTTATATCGCCCTTGGTCATATCTATCCAACCACCACCAAAGCGATGCCATCGAAACCACAAGGGTTAAGCCGTTTGGCGCTGTATCAGCAGTTGATTGGCAAGGATTTCCCAACGGTAGCGATTGGTGGCATTGATTTGTCACGTGCGCAAGCGGTCTGGCAAACCGGGGTCAGTAGTGTGGCTGTGGTACGGGCGGTGACACAAGCGCCAGATACTCAAGCCGCGCTGACAGCATTCAATCAGATATTGGTGCGATAACCATGTTAAGTGATCAAGAGTTTCTGCGTTATAACCGCCAAGTCATGCTGCCTGAGATCGGTGAGCAAGGTCAGTTGAAATTGAACCAAGCACAGGTGCTACTGGTGGGCGCGGGAGGGTTAGGCTCTGCTGCTGCCTTGTATTTAGCGGGTGCAGGCGTCGGTAACATTGTGATTGCGGATGACGATCAGGTCGATAGTTCTAACTTACAGCGCCAGATCATCTATCGCGATGAACATCAAGGGATCAGTAAGGCACAAGCGGCGGCAGCACAGCTGCGGGCGCTCAATCCACATATTCGGGTGCGCGCGGTTGAAGCTCGATTGGCTGAACAACGTTTGGCGATGGAAGTGGCTTTGGCGGATGTAGTACTCGATTGCAGTGATAATTTGGCGACCCGCCATGCGATCAACCAAGCCTGTTTTCAGGCTAAGAAACCCTTGATTGCAGGTGCGGCGATTCGCTGGCAAGGGCAGTTGATGCCGTTTGATTTTCGCCATGGTCATGGGCCGTGTTACCACTGCCTATTTCCGTATCAACCCGATGGGCCAGCCCCTACGATGAACTGCAGCAATTCAGGTATTGCTGGGCCAGTGGTGGGTATGGTGGGCACCCTACAAGCGCTTGAAACCATCAAATGTCTAACCGATGCCGGCCAAGTAAGCTTTGCCCATTTACAGCAATTCGATGGTCTGACGATGACATGGCAACGTTTTGCTATTGCTAAAGATAAGCACTGCCCGGTGTGCGGCGCAGGAGAGAATAACAATGACTAACGCTAATGAGATGATCGAAATTTCGGTCAACGATAAACCGGTATCTTGCCCAGCAACGCAAAGCTTGGCAGCGCTGCTTATTCAGCTTGAGATGCCGCTTCAAGCTACCGCGGTTGCCATGAATGACGACATAATTGCGCGCCGTGAGTGGGAATCAACCATGTTGAGCGCCGGTGATCGTATCGCGCTATTTCAAGCTATCGCTGGGGGTTAATGATGTTAACGATTGCAGATAAAACGTTTTCTTCTCGCCTGTTCACTGGAACGGGCAAATACGCCAACAGCACCACCATGGCGCAATCGATTATTGCGTCAGAGTCTGAGTTGGTGACCATGGCGCTCAAACGCGTCGATATTGAGAACCGTGACGACGATATTTTAGCGCCGCTGATCAGCGCTGGGGTGAATTTGCTACCCAATACTTCTGGGGCGAAAAACGCCAAAGAAGCGATCTTTGCTGCCAAGCTGGCACGTGAAGCGCTTGGCACCAACTGGCTGAAATTGGAAATTCACCCTGACCCTAAGTACTTAATGCCCGACCCGATTGAAACCTTGGCAGCGGCTGAAGCCTTGGTACGCGAAGGCTTTATTGTGTTGCCTTATTGCCACGCTGACCCTGTGTTGTGTAAACGTCTGGAAGAAGTGGGTTGTGCTGCGGTGATGCCGTTGGGGGCACCCATTGGTTCGAATAAAGGTCTAGCCTCGCGTGATTTTCTTGAAATCATCATCGATCAGGCGCGTGTCCCTGTGATTGTTGATGCTGGTATCGGAGCACCATCGCATGCGGCGGAAGCGATGGAAATGGGCGCAGATGCGGTGCTGGTGAATACTGCCATTGCCGCAGCGACTGATCCTATTGCCATGGGACGGGCGTTTAAGCTGGCGGTTGAAAGCGGTCGTATGGCGTATAAAGCGGGCCTGGCAGGCACGGTAAACCATGCCATCGCCTCGAGCCCGTTGACGGCGTTTCTTGATCACAGCGCGTAAGGTGTGGCTATGAGCAATGCAAGCTATGTGGATGTTTGGAAGCAGCTCGAATGGGATGATATTCGGTTATCGATTTACAGCAAAACCGCGGCGGATGTTGAGCGGGCGTTGCGTAAACCCAAACGTGATCTCGAAGATTTCAAAGCCTTGATTTCGCCTGCAGCTGAGCCATATTTGGAGCACATGGCGCAGCAATCGGCAGCACTCACGCGCAAGCGATTTGGTCATACGATGGCGTTTTACGTGCCCTTGTATTTATCCAATCTGTGCGCCAATGCGTGTACCTATTGTGGTTTCTCGATGGAAAACCGGATCAAGCGTCGGACATTGAATACGGCAGAGATTGAACAAGAGTGCCAAGCTATCAAAGCGATGCAGTTTGATAGCGTGTTGTTGGTGACCGGTGAGCACGAACGTAAGGTGGGGATGGAATATTTCCGCCAAGCGCTGCCGCCGATCAAACAGCAATTTAGTTATTTGGCGATGGAAGTGCAGCCGTTGGATCAGCACGAATATGCCGAACTCAAGACCCTCGGGTTAGATGCGGTGATGGTGTATCAAGAGACATACAATGCGCCAACCTATGCTCAGCACCATTTGCGCGGCAATAAGATGGACTTTGAATACCGTCTCGCGACCCCAGATCGCCTTGCGAAAGCGGGGATCGATAAAATTGGGATCGGCGCTTTGATTGGGTTGGAAGAGTGGCGCACCGATTGTTTCTTTGTCGCGAGCCATTTGGATTACCTTGAGCGTACCTATTGGCAAACCCGCTATTCGATTTCTTTCCCGCGTTTGCGTCCGTGTGAAGGGGGCTTACAGCCAAAATCAGTGATGAACGATCGCCAGTTAGTGCAATTGATTTGTGCGTATCGGTTATTTAATCCAGAGGTCGAATTGTCGTTATCGACTCGCGAGTCGCCGAGCTTTCGCGATAACGTGTTGTCATTGGGGATCACCAGTATGTCTGCGGGGTCGAAAACCCAACCGGGTGGTTATGCCGATGATGAGCCTGAGCTGGAGCAATTTGCGATCAGCGATGAGCGTTCTGTGGCTGAGGTGGCTCAAGCGGTTAAACGTCACGGCTTTGAGGTGGTGTGGAAAGATTGGCATCACGCCTATTCGGGCTAATGATGCTTATTTGTTCTTGAGTGCAGTAAAGAATAACGCCCGCGATCATGCGGGCGTTATGGTTTTTATTGCAGGGTGATGATTAACGGCTAAGCGGCGCTGTTGCCTGTTGTAGCCATGTCAAATCGTCACCTTCTAGCGATGGGCTGATCACTTTGAATACTGTTTGGTGGTAGTCGTTTAGCCACGCCAGCTCCACATCTGTCATCAAGTCAACGTCGATCAGACGTTGGTCGATTGGAGCGCGAGTCAGTGATTCAAAACCAAGCATGGTCATGTCGCCTTGAGTTGGTACTTCAACCACGAGCTCTAGGTTTTCGATACGGATACCAAATGCATCAGCGCGGTAGTAACCTGGCTCGTTTGATAGCACCATACCTGGTAGTAGCGCGGTAGGGTTGTATACCTTAGCAATACGCTGTGGTCCTTCGTGTACGCTTAGGAAGTGACCAACACCGTGACCCGTACCGTGGTCGAAATCAAAGCCGTGTGCCCATAGGTGTTGACGTGCAAGCGCATCGAGCTGTGAACCCGTTGTGCCTTTCGGGAAGCGAGCGGCATTAAGCGCGATATGACCTTTCAGCACGAGAGTGAAGGCTTGTTTAACTTCGGCGTTAGGTTGACCAATCGCGATAGTACGAGTGATGTCCGTGGTGCCATCAGGGTATTGACCGCCTGAATCGACGAGGTAGACATTGTCCATTTCCAGCACGCTTGGTTGCGGTTGGTTTTGGTGGTTGTAATGACACATTGCCGCATTACCACCGGCCGCTGAAATGGTGTCGAAGCTCACGTCGCTGCAACTGCTGTCTTGGCTTCGGAATTGCCACAATTGATCAGCAAGTACACCTTCATCAAGCAGTTTGCCTGCTGCTACTTGGCGATCAACCCAAGCTAAGAATTTCGATACCGCCACGCCATCACGGATATGACACGCTTTCATACCAGCCACTTCGGTCGCGTTTTTCGCTGCTTTTGGTAGCAGACATGGATCGGCTGCCGTAATCAGGGTGGCACCTGCTTCAGCGAGAACTTGGCTTGCCCAAGCATTGCTGGTCGCTGGGTCGACTAATACATTGTGCTGTGCTAGCGCTTCTAAGCCAGCTTGTAGGGCGTCAGGCGTTTGTACGCGAACACCTTCACCTACATGACCCGCAAATTCTTGCGGTAGGCGGGCTGGATCGATAAAGAAGTCCAAGCTGCCGTCGGCATGAATGATGGCTGTTGAAAGTAAAATTGGCAGGCTAGGTACGTCGTTGCCGCGAATATTCAGGAGCCAAGCGATGCTATCAAGTTGAGTCAGTAACGCGGCTTGGGCGCCTTGTTTTTTCAGCTCAGCAGCAATTTGCTCGCGTTTATCGGCACTGCTTTGACCAACGAAATCCAAGCCCATTAACTTCGCGTTAGAAAGAGTCGGCGCTGGACGGTCGTGCCATAGCTGATCGATAGGGTTTGCTTCGATGCTTACAAGCTCGAGTTGATCAGCAACTTTGTCGGCAGTGGCTTGAAGCCAAGCTGCGCTGTGAAGGCGGGCATCAACGGCGACTTTGCTACCTGCAGCCAGTTGCTCTTGTGTCCATGACATTGGTGGCTCGTCGATCAGGTGGCGGTATTCAAATACTTCACCTGGTACTTGCTTGCGCACTTGTACTACGTAACGACCATCAACGAAAACCGCGGCATTGTCACGGGTGATCACTGCCATACCCGCCGAGCCGGTAAAGCCCGTTGCCCAGTGAAGGCGTTCGTTGTGAGCGGGAATGTATTCACCAAGGTATTCGTCTTCATGAGGAATAAGCAGTGCGTCGTACTGGTTTTCGACCAGCCACAAACGGATCTGCTCAACACGTTGAGAGATAACTGATTGCATGGTTAATGTTCCTTTATGATTGTCACCGTCCTTGCTGACGGAAGATGAACCTAGCCATATACTGCTTTCACATTGCTTTGTATGGCATAAGTTTAGCTACGGTAGCGCTTTTAACTGTTGGCTGCAATTCCACGGCAGCGGCGGATAATCAAATCTTTTAGCCAAGTGTGCCCAGGATCGCTTTCTTGGTGTTGATGCCAGAACAAGGTGTAAGCCATGGCAGGCAACTTGCACGGCAGCGGTAGCACCACCAAATCCAGTTGGGCGGCAATGTGCGCTGCGAAGTGGCTTGGAGCGGTAAAGACCAAATCGGTGTGGGTACATAAGCTGGCAGCACTGTTGAAATCGGGCACGTACATCGCGATATCACGACTTAACCCTTGCTCGGCGAGCTTGTAGTCGAGTAACCAGCGGTCGTCGCGGCCACAACGGACTTGAATGTGTCGCTGGCGTAAGTAATTGTCTTGATCCCACTGTTGTTCAAGGACTGGGTGACCTTGGCGGACGATACAACGTTGGGTATCGCGGCATAGCTCTTGAAAGACGATCCCTTTCGGTGGCATCAAGGTCAGCATCGCATCTTTAGGGTTGAGATCTTTGCCGGTAATACCGAAGTCGATCTCGCCGCTGTGGAGCTTATCAAAGGTGTCGGGTTCCCACGCTTGGGTATCTAAAATGATATTGGGCCCTTTGGCAAAGATGTCGCCAAGAAACTGCGGCAAAAAAAGCGGGTAAGCACTTTCGACTAGCGCCATCCGAAAGTGACGGTCGCTGGTGGCAGGGTTGAAATCTGTCGGTGCCGTCAGGTGCTCAATGTCGCGTAGCAACTGCTCAAGAAACGGTTGTAGCGAACGAGCTCGTGGCGTTGGGTTCAAACCGTGCGCACTGCGTGTAAAAAGCGGATCGTGAAATTGCTCACGCAAACGGTTTAAGCTTTTACTGACCGCTGATTGGCTGAGATGAAGGCGCTTGGCGGCATGAGTGACGCTGCATTCTTCCAATAATACGTGGAGACAGACCAGCAAATTCAAATCGAGACGTGCTAATTTTTCGAATGACACCTTAGGCTTCCTTCATCGTACAGATTAATTTCAACAGTTGTCCCCAAAGAGATATTCCCAAATGGAAAAACTCACTTGAATATAAACCATTTCAATTCATATCACTAACGCCTTACACTGCGCGCATCATCTCTTAGGAAATCAAAATGAAAGCAGATCAAACGGCAGCTGGCACTAAGCTGGTTGCACTGATGGTGGTTCTGGTGCTGTTTAGCCCAATCGCTATCGACTTATATTTACCGGCACTCCCTGCAATGGCAGATACCTTCTCGGTGGATACCACCCGAGTGCAGGATACGGTAACTCTCTTTATGTTTAGCCTTGGCTTGGGGCAACTGCTTGCTGGACCATTGGCTGATCGCTATGGTCGTCGCCCGATCGCCTTAGGTGGTATTACTCTGTATGCCGTAAGCTCGGCGTTGGCGTACATGGCGCAAACGCTGGATCTGCTGTTGTTTGCCCGTTTAGCGCAAGGTTTTGGTGCATGTGCGACGTCGGTTGCGGCGTTTGCAGCAGTGCGTGATAGCTTCGGTCCTGAGCGCAGTGGTCGCATGATCAGTTACTTAAATGGCGCGATCTGTTTTATCCCTGCTTTGGCACCACTGCTAGGTGCATGGCTAACTCACCAGTTTGGCTGGCGTTCTAACTTTAGTTTCATGGTGGGTTTTGCGCTGGTGGCTGGTAGTTTGATTGCGGTTGGCTTTAAAGAAACCCGTCCTGCCGATACCAATACCCAAGGTTCGCTGATCAGCCTAGAGCGTTACTTTTCGGTACTGCGTGAGCCTGTCTTTTTGTTCCACGCTGTATTGTGCATGTTAGCGATGGCGGTGATCTTGGCTTATGTGACTTCAGCACCTGTGTGGCTGATGATGCACATGGGGCTGGATATGGGGCAATTTACTTACTGGTTCGGTATGAACGCCGTGCTAAATATTGCAGCTTGTATGATTGCGCCAAAATACATGGATCGCTTTGGTTCGCGTAAGACACTGAATACTGGTTTATTGATGTTGGTGATCTCGGGTGCCGCGATGCTGGCAATGAGCGACATCTTTGCGCCATGGGCGTTTATGGTGCCGATCTTTATGTCATCAATTGGCTTTGCCTTTGTATTGGGCTCTGCGGCGGGTAAAGCGTTAGCTCCGTTTGGTGACCGTGCAGGCACCGCAGCAGCACTATTAGGTTTGTTCCAAATGAGTGGTGCGGGCTTGATGGTGAGCTTGATGCAACGCCTTGATTTAACACCACCGGTACTGATGACGCTGCAAATGTGGCTGGTGGTACCAGGTTTGGTCATCTTATGGTCTAAGATAGGCCGCAAATGGCACGCACCGTGTGCGGCTAGTTAAAAATAGCTTTTATAATTAGACGCTTGGCTCCTTAAAGGCGCAGGGTCTCGACAACCCTATCATCTCTTGGCCTGTCACTTTGGTGACAGGCTTTTTTTTGCTTGCTTATCGTGATGCCGAGTCAGCAGTGGTAGCTTTGGATTTGAATTTCAGCTGCTGGATCACCAAACCACATACAATCAACACCAAACCAACCAAAGTGGATGGATGAATCTCTTCACCGATAATGGTGGCAAGCAACATCAGAGAGATAAACGGTGAGATGAAAATCAGGTTGCTGATCCGCGCGGTATTCTGGGTCAATTTTAATGCCGTGATCCATAAAACAAACGTCACCCCCATTTCAAATAAGCCGACATAACTCACCGCCAGCCATCCTTGCCACGGCAACGCTTGCCAAGTACTGGTATAAAGGCTCAACCCGATGGAAAACGGCAATGACAGCAAAAAGCCGAGCAATACCCCTAGCACGGGATCGGCTTGGTTCTTGGCATTGAGGATCCAATACAGCGCCCATAATAAGGTGGTCAGTAGCGCTAACGCCACGCCAAGTGGACTATCAAATTGCAGGGCCAGTACATCGCCTTTGGTGGCAATCACAATCACCCCAACATAACCGAGCACACAGGCGAACCAGTCTTGTTTGCGAATTTTCTGACCGAGAAATACCGCTGCCATCAAGGTGAGCGTGATCGCCCAGCTGTAGTTGAGGGGTTGGGCTTGCGAGGCGGGCAGTAGCTCGTAGGCTTTGAACAGCACCACGTAATAGATGAAAGGGTTGATTAATCCGAGGCACAGATAATAGAAAGGGCGAGCGACAAAGGTGCGCCCAAGCAAATGGAGTTTACCTTGCCACAGGGCGATTGCCGTGAGGGCTATCGCGGATACCACGCTGGCTGCCGCCACCATTTGGATCGGCGTGAAATACTCTAATGTGATTTTGAAGGCGGTCGCGACTGTCGACCACAACAGCACAGCAGCCATGCCGTAACCGAGCGCATAACGTTCGTTCATTATCGTCCTTGCAATACTGGAAATTCATACCTGCGGTTGAGTTGATACCTCAACGGGATAATTGCGCAGTCTATGCGATCTACTTCACAACGACCAGAGGTGAAACGCTTAGGATGTGATTGTGTCCGCACTCTATTTGCGACCACCGGATAGGGCGACTTTGGCGCTGGTGGTTTGCAGGATAAATGCTGGACATTTATCCAGTGTCCGCTTAGCCTTTATTGCAGAAAATAGAGGTTTATTTCAGGGCTTAACATGATGACAGAGTGGCTAAGTAGCGAATTAGGCTTGGCGATTGCAGCAGCTACCGGGGCGATAGTGGCAACCGGTGTCACGAGCTTATGGCTAAGCGGTAAACATAAACAGCAGAGCCAACTTTGGCAGCAACAGCGTGAGGCGGATCTTCAGCTGGCCCAAACGCGGGAAGCGCAATTGCAACAACAGCTCGATGAGCGTAACCAAGAGCTTGATGAAACCGATGTTGATCGTGACCGATTGAGTCATGAACTGCGCCAGATGCACGCCCGTTTAGCGGCTGCATTGGAGAAAATGCGTCACTTTGAAGCGTTGAAAAATGAAAAGCAGTACCTGACCGAACAGCTCGAAAATGCCCGTGCGGCGAACTCGGGGTTGGAAGGGGATTTACGCGAACAAGAAGCGCGCCATTTTGAAGAGCAAAAAGCGGCAGAAGAGAAAATCGCGTTACTTGAAAATGCCGAAGAGCGCTTGCGCGTCCAGTTTGAAAGCTTAGCGAATCGCTTGTTTGAGCAGAAGACCCGCACCGTGGATGAGCAAAACAAGCAAAGCTTAGAAAGTATTTTGTATCCTCTGCGTGCTCAGCTCGAAGGGTTTAAGAAACAAGTGAACGACAGCTTCAGTGCTGAAGCGCGTGAGCGTCATACCTTAGTGCACGAAATCAATAACCTGAAACAGCTTAACGAGCAAATGGCGCAAGAGGCCGTTAATCTGACCCAAGCGTTGAAAGGTGATAACAAAGCCCAAGGTAACTGGGGCGAAGTGGTATTAGCCCGAGTATTGAGTGAGTCGGGTTTGCGTGAAGGGCACGAATACCATACTCAAATGAGCCTTGAAAACGAAGACGGTAAGCGTTACCAGCCCGATGTAGTGGTGCACCTGCCGCAAAATAAAGACGTGGTGATCGATGCCAAAATGTCATTGATTGCTTACGAGCGCTGCTTCAATGCTGAGACGGTCGCCGAGCGTGAATTGGCATTGAGTGAGCACTTGGCCTCGATTCGTGGTCATATCCGTGGCTTGAGCCGTAAAGATTACCATCAGCTGCATGGCGTCCATAGTTTGGATTACGTCTTGATGTTCATTCCGGTAGAGCCAGCATTCCAAGCGGCGATTGAAGCCGATCCCGCGCTGATTCGCGATGCGATGGATCACAATATCATGTTGGTCAGTCCTACCACCTTGCTGGTGGCACTGCGCACCATCAATAACTTGTGGCGTAACGAGCGTCAAAACCAAAATGCCAAAGACATTGCCGAGCGCGCCAGCAAGTTGTACGACAAGCTGCGATTGTTTGTTACCGATATGGAAGCGGTGGGTGCATCACTCGATAAAGCGAATCAAAGTTATATGGGAGCGATGAACAAACTCAGTACCGGACGGGGCAATGTGATCCGCCAAGCAGAGAGTTTTAAGCAGCTCGGAGTTGAAGTGAAACGTGATATTAATCCAGTGCTGGCGGAAAAATCGCAGCTTTTAGCGGGAAATAGCATGTCACAAACGCAAGTGGTTGCAGGTGTTGACGGAGAGTAAGCGAACAATTGCGACATAATTTTGAGCAAACCGCAGCCATCAAGTAAACTAGGTCAGTTGTTTACACCACTTTCAGCATGACGGAAAAAGCATGACGGACACCACGCAAGATACAACCCACTTTGGCTTCCGCACTGTTGCCAAGGAAGATAAAGCAAATATGGTCGCCGAGGTATTCCACTCGGTAGCGGCAAAGTACGACATCATGAACGATCTGATGTCGATGGGTATTCACCGCGTTTGGAAGCGCTTTACCATTGATTGTAGCGGCGTACGTCGCGGTCAACGCGTGTTGGATCTCGGTGGTGGTACTGGCGATTTGACCGCCAAATTCTCACGCATTGTCGGTGAAGATGGTCAAGTGATTTTGGCTGACATCAACAACTCAATGCTAAAAGTGGGCCGCAGCAAACTTCGCGATAACGGCATTGTGGGTAACGTGGGTTACGTACAAGCTAACGCTGAAGAACTGCCGTTCCCTGATGATTACTTCGATTGCATTACGATCAGCTTTTGTCTGCGTAATGTGACCGATAAAGATAAAGCCCTACGCTCGATGTTCCGTGTGCTAAAACCAGGCGGTCGTCTGCTGGTGCTTGAATTCTCAAAACCTGTGCTAGAGCCATTGTCGAAAGTGTACGATGCCTACTCTTTCCACCTATTGCCAAAAATGGGTGAAGTGATTGCGAATGACTCGGAAAGTTACCGTTATTTGGCGGAATCGATTCGCATGCACCCAGACCAAGACACCTTGGAAGGCATGATGAAAGAAGCCGGTTTTGAGCAAACCAAATACTACAACTTAACCGGTGGTATTGTTGCGCTTCACCGTGGCTACAAATTCTGAGGCCCCTATGCCAATTGATGTGTTTGTAACGGGCGTGGTTGAAACCTCGCTGAACACCCTAGTCAATGACGACGAACAATCGCAGCGTCGTCTGGCGCGTTTGCGCGGTAAAGTGATCAGCGTGACGCTGAACGAGTTGGGTAAAACCTTGTACTTTGTGTTCAGCCAACAACTCGATGTGTTGGGCGCTTACGAAGGCGAGGTGGATTGCCAACTGGCGTTGAATTTGAGTGTATTGCCAGAGCTTCGTCAGCAAGCCAACCTGACGCAATTGATCAAAGCCGACAAGCTTTCGCTGGACGGTGATATTCAACTAGCGCAGCAATTTTCTTCCTTACTAAGCGGCCTAAAGCCGGATGTAGAAGAGAAATTGTCGCAATACACAGGTGATGTGGTAGCGCATACCTTGGTAACAGGCGCGAAAACCGGTCTGGGCTTGGTAAAGCGCAGTATCGAACGTCGCCAGCGCGATTTAGCGGAAGTGATCACCGAAGAGTGGAAACTGGCTCCGCAAGCGCTAGAGATTGCCTTCTTTGCCGATCAAGTTGATGACTTGAAAACCGATGCCGCTCGCTTTGAAGCCCGTTTAAACCAGCTGTTAGAGCGCTGCTAACATGATGAGCTATTCTGAATTTAAGCGCTTATACCGCATCATTGAAGTCCAGCTACGTTACGGGTTGGACGATTTCCTGCCTGATGACCCACGCGTAAAGCTGCCAAAAATGGCGCGCCGTTCGCTGTTTTGGGTCAAAAACCAATACCCAGACAAACCACTGGGTGAACGTCTGCGTCTAGCACTGCAAGAGCTAGGTCCGGTGTGGATCAAACTGGGTCAGATGATGTCGACCCGCCGTGATTTGTTCCCACCGCACATCGCTGACCAACTCGCGCTGTTGCAAGATCAGGTCGAACCGTTTGATGGTCGTCTCGCCAAGCAGCAGATGGAAGCCGAGCTCGGTGGTCCGCTAGAACAATGGTTTGATGATTTTGATGAAGTCCCACTGGCCTCGGCATCGATTGCTCAGGTACACACGGCCAAGCTAAAAGAAAATGGTCGCGAAGTGGTGCTCAAGGTGATCCGCCCTGACATTCTGCCGGTGATCCAAGCCGACATTCGACTGATGTACCGCATGGCGCATTTATTGTCGCGATTGGCGCCCGAAGCACGTCGTCTGCGTCCGGTCGAAGTGGTACGTGAGTACGAGAAAACCCTGCTCGATGAACTGAACCTGATGCGCGAAGCGGCGAACAGCATTCAACTGCGTCGCAACTTTGAAGATAGTGATCTGCTGTACGTGCCAGAAATGTTCACCGATTACAGCACCGAACGATTACTTGTCATGGAACGCATCTATGGTATCCAAGTTTCGGATATCGAGGCGCTCAAAGCCAACGGCACCGACATGAAGTTGTTGTCGGAAAATGCGGTGACTGTCTTCTTTACACAGGTATTTCGTGATAGCTTCTTCCATGCCGACATGCACCCAGGGAATATTTTTGTGTCGTACGAACGACCAGAACGCCCGCAGTGGATTGCCCTTGATTGTGGCATTGTCGGTACGTTAAACCGCGAAGATAAGCGTTATTTAGCGGAAAACTTGCTGGCCTTTTTCCACCGTGATTACCGTAAGGTAGCAGAGTTACACGTTGACTCCGGATGGGTGCCAGCGGATACCAATGTTGATGAATTTGAAGTGGCGATCCGCACCGTGTGCGAGCCGATTTTCGAGAAACCGATCTGCGAGATCTCGTTCGGTCACGTACTGCTGAATTTATTCAACACTGCGCGTCGATTCAATATGGAAGTCCAGCCACAGCTGGTGTTGCTGCAAAAAACACTGCTGTATGTGGAAGGATTAGGGCGTCAGCTGTACCCACAACTTGACCTGTGGGATACCGCGAAACCTTTCCTTGAAGATTGGATGTCGCGTCAGGTGGGGCCGCAAGCCATTGTTGAAGCCGTGAAGAGCAAGGCACCATTTTGGGCAGAGAAATTGCCGGAATTGCCAGAATTACTTTACGACAGTTTGCGCCAAGGCAAAGCGATGAACCAGCGAATGGATAAACTCTATGAAAATTTCATGGAGAGCCGTCGCAATCAAGGTCAGGCAAGATTCCATTTTGGCATTGGTGCAACTTTGGTTGTATGTTCTGCCATACTTTTTAGTAATCAGATTGAAACCTATCCCGCGGTCTCCGCAGCAATGGGGATCACGTTTTGGTTACTTGGGTGGCGTGCTTGCCGCAAATAGCGGGTCCAAGCCGTTACAATATTAACGTTAGGTTTTAACCACAAAGAGCTGAGGTATAACAAGCATGGGTGGTATCAGTATTTGGCAATTACTTATCATTGCACTGATCATTGTTCTTCTATTCGGAACCAAGAAACTTCGTACGTTGGGTGGCGATCTAGGCTCAGCGGTTAAAGGTTTCAAGAAAGCGATCAGCGATGATGAGCAAGCGCAAGCGGCTAAGAAAGACAACGATGCTGATTTCGATCAGAAGCAACTGTCTGAAAAGCAAGGCGAGCAAGTGCAATCTGGTCAGAAAGACCAAAAAGACAAAGAGCAGGCTTAATACGTGTTTGATATCGGGTTCTGGGAATTAATACTGATCTCTGTAGTGGGATTGGTGGTACTGGGGCCGGAACGCCTGCCAGTCGCGATCCGTTCGGTTTCGCGTTGGGTAGGCGCTGCTCGTAATATGGCGAGCTCGGTAAAAGATGAATTGTCGCAAGAGCTTAAACTGCAAGAGCTACAAGAAAATCTGAAAAAGGCCGAGCAAATGGGGATGCAGGACTTGTCGCCTGATCTGCGTAATTCTGTCGACGAGTTAAAGAAAGCGGCGTCAGAAGTGCAGCGTCCTTATGCTGATAAAAATAACGAGCAATCCTCAGCCACGACTTCTCAAAAGCAGGAATAGATTAGATCACTATGTCGACAGTCGAAGAGACGCAACCACTTTTTAGTCACTTGCTAGAGTTGCGAAACAGGCTTTTGCGTTCGCTGCTGAGTGTGCTGGTGGTATTTCTGGGTTTGGTCTGGTTTGCCAACGACATCTATGCGTTCTTGTCTGCGCCTTTGGTAGAAAAACTACCAGAAGGGGCCAGCATGATCGCCACTGATGTGGCATCGCCATTCTTTACTCCGATAAAACTAACCTTAGTCGCCTCGGTATTTGTCGCTGTGCCTATGATTTTGTACCAAGTGTGGGCCTTTGTGGCACCGGGCTTGTACAAGCATGAGCGTAAGTTGATCATGCCATTGTTGTTCTCAAGCTCACTGCTGTTTTACGCAGGGGTGGCGTTTGCGTACTTCGTGGTATTTCCTTTGGTGTTCGGCTTCTTTACCAGCATAGCCCCTGAAGGGGTGCAGGTTGCTACTGATATTGCGAGTTACCTCGACTTTATCTTGGCGCTATTTATGGCGTTCGGGATTGCGTTTGAGGTGCCGGTAGCCATCATCTTGCTATGTTGGACGGGAGCAACCGATCCAGAGAGCTTACGTGAAAAACGTCCGTACATTATTGTGGCGGCGTTTGTGGTTGGTATGATGCTAACGCCTCCAGACATTATTTCACAAACACTGCTCGCAGTGCCGATGTGTTTATTGTTTGAAGTGGGCTTGTTCTTCGCTCGTTTTTACGTCCGTAAAGACGATGAAGAGGAAGAGGTCGAACAGTAATACCGACCGATGTGAAAGAACCGGCTTATTCTCAGCCGGTTTTTGTTTTTAGGGAGTAGGAATTGGATGATTGATATTGGCGTTAACCTGACCAATAGCCGCTTTGATAAAGATCGTGACCAAGTGATCGCCCGCGCCCAAGACGCAGGGGTAACAGGGCTTATCCTAACGGGCACCAGCATCGAAGAGAGCGAACAAGCGTGGCAGATGGCAACCCAATGGCCAAACTATTGCTTTAGCACTGCAGGGGTGCACCCGCACGATGCGAAAACCGTTACCGATTTGAGCTTGCCGGCGATCCGCGCATTAGCCAGTAAACCCGAAGTGGTGGCGATTGGTGAGTGTGGCTTGGACTTCAATCGTGACTTTTCACCTCGCCCGCAGCAAGAGGCGGTGTTTGAAGCGCAATTGGCGCTCGCGGCTGAGTTGAACCTGCCTGTTTTTATGCACTGTCGCGATGCCCACGAACGCTTTATCGAGATTTTACGCCCGTGGCGTGACAAGTTACCTGCTGCGGTGTTGCACTGTTTTACGGGCAGCGAGCAGGATCTACGCGAGTGTTTGGCGTTGGATCTGCACATTGGTATTACGGGTTGGGTGTGCGATGAACGTCGTGGCACTGAGCTACGCGAGATTGTTCGCCATATCCCTGACGATCGTTTGATGATTGAAACCGATTGTCCTTATCTGTTGCCGCGTGATTATCGCCCTAAGCCGAAATCGAGCCGCAATGAACCTCATTTTCTTCCTCACATCGCGACGGTGATCGCCCATTGCCGCGATCAGCAAGCCGCTGATGTGATGAAAAATTCTCGTGCTACAACTGAAGCATTTTTTGCGATCGACCCATGCTAATTTTGCCGAGAGTGGTATTATCGAGTAAGACCGCGAATTAACCCATACAAGGAGTAAGCAGTGTCTGTATCTATTCAGGGCGCGTTTCCCGCTCGCCGTATGCGCCGTATGCGCAAACATGACTTTAGCCGCCGCCTAATGGCAGAACATCAGATTTCAGTGAACGATTTGATCTACCCGATGTTCATTCTGATGGGCAAGAACCGTCGTGAAACGGTGGATTCGATGCCGGGCATTGAGCGACTGTCGATTGATCTGATGCTTCAAGAAGCAGAGTACTTAGCCAAGCTGGGTGTGCCTGCAATTGCTCTGTTCCCTGTGGTTTCGCAAGACTTTAAAACCGTGTGCGCTGGTGAGGCTTTCAACCCTGAAGGTCTAGTGCAACGCGCGGTACGCTTGCTAAAAGAGCATGTGCCTGAAATGGGCGTGATCACTGACGTGGCGCTTGACCCATTCACTATCCACGGCCAAGACGGCATCATCGATGAAGACGGTTACGTGATCAACGATGTGACCACCGAAGTGCTGATCAAACAAGCCTTGTCACACGCTGAAGCGGGTGCCGATGTGGTAGCACCATCAGATATGATGGATGGTCGTATCGGTGAAATCCGTAAAGCGCTAGAAGAAGCGGGTTACATCCATACCCAAATCATGGCGTACTCGGCAAAATACGCATCGAACTACTACGGCCCGTTCCGTGATGCTGTCGGTTCTTCGGGTAACCTGAAAGGTGGCGATAAGAAAACCTACCAAATGGACCCTGCGAACACCGACGAAGCGCTACATGAAGTGGCGATGGACGTGAACGAAGGTGCGGACATGGTGATGGTGAAGCCAGGTATGCCTTACCTTGACGTGGTACGTCGCGTGAAGACCGAGCTAAAAGTACCGACCTTTGCTTACCAAGTGTCGGGCGAGTACGCGATGCACATGGCGGCAATTCAAAACGGGTGGCTGAAAGAGCGTGAAACCGTGATGGAATCGCTAGTGTGCTTCAAGCGTGCGGGGGCTGATGGCATCCTGACGTACTTCGCGAAAAACGTGGCGGAGTGGCTTGCAGAAGATGCTGCGGCTCGTCAGGAAGAAGCGAGCAAGTTGCAAAGCGAAGACTAAGTCTATGATGTGGTGTGCGTAATGCACTGACTAAATAGCAAAACGGCAAGCCTTGGGCTTGCCGTTTTTGTATTCGGCAAGGTGCTAGGGTTTAACGTTGCGATTGATCGGATTTTGCAACGAGATCAGGGTCTCGGTCGATTGCACTTCGTCGATGGCTTGGAGCTTATCTATTAGCACATATTGGAGTTCTTCAATCGACTTACACATCAGTTTGACGAAAATGTTGTATGCCCCTGTGGTGTAGTAAGCTTCGACCACTTCATCGAGCTCGTTGAGCTTGGCGAGCGCTGAATGATAGTCACGCGCCGCATTGAGGTTGATACCGATAAAGCAGCACACGTCATAGCCCAATAATTTAGGGTTCACCACCACTTCGGTGCCAGTGATGATTTCCGCAGCTCGCATTTTTTCCACTCGCACGTGCACAGTTGCCGGGCTAACGTTGAAACGTTTAGCCATTTCAGCGTATGGTGTACGGGCATCGTTCATTAAGGCGTCGAGGATATCGCGGTCAAGGTCGTCAATCCGAGGGAGTGGGGTCATGGTTAATTACCATCCTTGGTTTATACCAAGCGGCGCATCTTTTATACTGCGTCGACAAGGTGGGTGATACTGTTAAGCCCATTCTGCGGCAACCTGCGCGCAAAGGCTATACCTCAATTTTTAGCAATCGAATATCAAGGATTACTGGCAACACTATGCGCATACTCTTTCTTCTGCTTTCTGTGCTGACCTTTTCTGCCGTTGCCAGTCCTTCAAAAATTCTAATCATCCACTCTTACCATCAAGGGCTAAGGTGGACTGACTCGATCCAAGCGGGATTGGAAGTCGCGACCAACAATCGTGAGCTGACTTTCAGTATTAGCTACATGGACAGCAAACGCTACCAATCACCGGGTTATTTAAATGAGCTGCTTGATGTTTATCGCACCAAGCTAAAAAAAGAAAACTACGATGCGATTGTGGTCAGCGATGATCATGCGTTGTGGTTGGTTAACCAACTTGGCGAGTTCGTGGGTGATACCCCCGTGGTGTTTGGTGGGATCAATAATTACAGCGCCGAGAAGCACAACCAGCTAACGCAAGTTGCTGGGGTGGTCGAAATGTCGCGAGCGGTGGAAAACATCAAGCTGGCGAAAACCTTACAACCAGGGCTGACCAAACTGTATCTGTTGGCGGATCGCTCCTACACAGGGCAAGAGCTATGGCGGACAGTTGAAACCTACCGGCGTAATACCCCCGATCTTGGGGTAGAGCTTATCCAACCGCCTAATTATAAATTCGATGACATGCTGGCGTTTACGCGCGACTTGCCGTCGGACTCTGCCATTATCTTATTGCTGTATTTTAAAGATGGGGATGGCCAATTTCGCTCCAGCAGCACCTTTGTGAAGCAGCTAACCGAACAAGCTTCAGTGCCAGTGTATGTGATGTATAACTTCATGCTGCAATACGGAGCCACGGGTGGGGTGGTCACCAGTGGTTACGATCAGGGCACCATGATGGGTAAATTGCTTGGTAATGTGCTCGATGATGATATTGCTAGCTATCCGGTGTTGATGACCAGCCCTAGCCAGCTGATGCTGAACTCCCCAATGCTGGAGAAGTGGGGCATCGAAGCGCAAGACGATCAAGCCTTGCTCATGAACCAGCCGCAGAACTGGTTTGAACGCTACAAGAAAGAACTGCGCACCATGGCAATCACTGTGTTGTTGATGGGGCCGGTGATTATTTTGTTGTCGCTGATGATCCGTCGCCAGCGCAAGAGCGAGCAACAGTTACAGCAAAGTCAGGCGCTGTTTGAAGGGGTGTTTGACCAAAGTTTTCAATACATCGCCATTTTAGAAGCGCACGGTACTTTAGTCTCAGCGAATCTTGCGCTGCAAAACCTGCTGGGGCGCGGGATCATGAAATATGACCGTCCGGTGTGGCGCTGGCATTGTTGGGACCAAGACGGCTCATTGCAACTTAGCCAAGCGTTCCTGTTGGCGCAAAGCGATCAGATGTCGCGCTTTACCGCTGAAGCGCAATCGAGTGAGGGTCATCGCCTGATGCTCGATATCACCATCAAGCGGATGCCACAGGGTGATAGCGAATCGGGGCAGATGCTACTGGAAGCGCGCGATATTACTGCGCGAAGTCAGATGGAAGAAAAACTGCGTGACCGTGAAGTGAGCTATAGCTTGCTGTACGAGCAACAGCCAGTGATTTTGCTGACCATCGACAGCCAAGCGCGGATCCAGTCGGTGAACCAGTTTGCTGCCGATCTGTTGGGGTACAACAAGCGTGAAATGCTCGGCCATAAAGTCACGGATTTCTATTTCCAAAGCGATGCGATGTTACCGCACTTGTTTGTCTCATCGGTCAAGCAAGGTAACGAGCAGCAAGTGTGGCGTCGTCAGCTCCAATACCGTTGTGCCAATGGCAATACGGTGTGGATCCGCGAGACCATTCGTCCTGCCCAATCGAAAAAACAGCTGTTGCTGGTGGGGGAAGACATCACTTCCACCCATGAACTGGAAGCTAAACTTGAATATCAAGCCTGTCATGATTATCTGACCGATCTCTTTAACCGCTCCTACTTCGAGCAACAGCTAGAGCAAGTGCTAATCCAAGCGCGCGATAAAGGCGCCCGTCATGCGATGTTCTATATCGACTTAGATCAG
This sequence comes from Photobacterium jeanii, assembly GCF_001650345.1. GTDB lineage: Bacteria > Pseudomonadota > Gammaproteobacteria > Enterobacterales > Vibrionaceae > Photobacterium > Photobacterium jeanii. Next base: position 24,406 of record NZ_LVHF01000010.1, read on the forward strand.
TTCAAAGTGATTAACGATACGGCGGGTCACGAAGCGGGGGATGAAGCGCTTAAGCAGGTCGCGTTGCTGCTGCAAAGTATTACCCCGAGCAAAGCAACCCTAGCGCGCTTAGGCGGTGATGAGTTTGCGGTCATTTTGCGGCACTGCAATGTTGCTGATGCGGTGGCGTTTGGTAAAGAAATTCTGATGGTGCTCGAAGAGGCGGAGTTTTATTGGCAGAACACTCGCTTTAACTTTAGCTGTTCGCTTGGGATCCGCTTGATTGATGAAACCGCTGGCTCACCTCAGCAAGTGCATGCTCAGGCGGATACCGCTTGTTATGCCGCCAAAGACGAAGGGCGAAATCGTCTCCACTTGTATCACCCTGACGATGAAGAGCTTAAACGCCGTGAGCTGGAAATGGCTTACGTGAACCATATCCACGAGGCGTTGGCTGAGAAACGGTTGGAACTGCATGCCCAGCAGATTGCGCCGTTAACTGACACGACAAACGGCAAACACCATTATGAAATCTTGGTAAGAATGCGCAATCAAGATGGCTCTATGGTGTCTCCGGGGCTCTTTATTCCTGCTGCCGAGCGTTATAACTTGGCGCACTTGATTGACCGCTACGTGGTACAAGAGGTGCTAGAGTGGCTCCAAGCCAACCCCGCAGCGATAGCACAGTTGGAGATGTGCTCGATTAACCTCTCTGGTCAATCGATGGGTAATCGTGATTTTGTTGAGTTCTTGGTCGAGCAGATCCGCAGCTCTGGGCTACCGACCGAGAAGCTGTGTTTGGAGATCACCGAAACTGCCGCCATTGGTAACATGAGCGAGGCAATCCAGCTCTTTACCCAGCTTAAATCTTTGGGCTGCATGATTTCGCTGGATGACTTTGGTTCGGGTTTGTCTTCGTTTGGTTATCTCAAGCGCTTGCCGGTCGATATCATCAAGATCGACGGTATGTTCGTGCGTGATATCGACGAAGACGATATGGACTTGGCGATGGTAAAAGCCATCAACGAGTTGGCAAAAAAGATGGGGAAACAAACGGTGGCGGAATTTGTCGAGAACCAAGCGATCCTCGATAAGCTGCGTGACCTTGGGGTCGACTATGCGCAAGGTTACCTGTTCGGTAAGCCGCAGCCGCTGGCTGACTTGGTTGCCCAATTGAGCCAAGATCATAATGCAGGCTATAATCTCGCCCCTTATTCAAATGAGCAGCATTTACCGGAGTAACCTGTGCAATTAGCTTTAATTTGTGAAGCCTCACACCGTCAGGACGAGCTAGACCAGTTAGCGCAACGCTGGGGGCTTAGCCATACTGATAGCAGCGACTTTGCGCTGGTACTCACCGAGCAGCGTCTGGAGTTGCGTAAACTGGATGAACCAAAGCTAGGTGCGGTGTACGTTGATTTAGCGGGTGGCGCTGCTTCGCACCGTCGTAAGTTCGGCGGTGGTCGTGGTCAGGCGATTGCTAAAGCGGTGGGGCTGAAAGGTGGTGTGACGCCGCGTGTGTTGGATGGTACCGCAGGTTTAGGTCGTGATGCGTTTGTGTTGGCAAGCTTGGGTTGTTATGTGCAGATGGTCGAGCGTCACCCTGTGGTGGCAGCACTATTGGATGACGGTTTAGCCCGTGCCAAGCAAGATCCTGATATTGGTGGTTGGGTGAGCGAGCGCATGAGCTTACTGCATGCTTCAAGCCAGCAAGCGCTAGTCGATCTTGCGCAGCAGGACGGCTTTGTGGCCCCGGATGTGGTCTACTTAGACCCAATGTACCCACACAAGAAAAAATCAGCGCTGGTGAAGAAAGAGATGCGCGTATTCCAGTCTTTGGTTGGTGCTGATCTCGATGCCGATGGTTTGCTGGCACCCGCGATGGCATTGGCGACTAAGCGCGTGGTGGTCAAGCGCCCAGATTACGCTGAGTTTTTAGATTTGGTGAAGCCATCAACCGCGATTGAAACCAAAAAGAACCGTTTTGACGTGTATGTCAAAGCAGCCATGAAATAAGGTGGCGTCGTCGCTTTTGCTGGGAGAGTTGTCAATGGCAAAGTCATTATGTAAATACCGCCGGGTCGAAATCGCGGATAAGTTCGATTTCATCACTCAGATCGTCAGCGTGCCTAACTTTATTTGTAGTAGCTGTGCGCGCGTGGCGAGTGACAAAGGGTATTTGTGTAAACCGAGTGCTTTGGTCTCTACGCGTGCTGCAGTGCCTCATGAAATGCCTTCGAAAATAGCAAAATCGTCCGCGGATACCGCAAGGCAAGATAGGCAATCTTTAACATTTACCACGGAAAGTGTTACAAAACTGACGGATAAGCAAAGTAAGAAACTTGCGAAGCTCGCTAAGAAGAAAGAGAAGCGTTTGAAGCAAGCCGAGAAAGCGGCAAAGCGTTACGATAAGGCGATTGTCAAAGCGCAAGCGAAATAAGCTAACTATATAATTATCAATAAAAAAGCCTCCGCGTGGAGGCTTTTTTATATCTGGATCATGATTCTTTAACTAGAACCGCTGTCATCAGACATGTGATCACTGCCACGATGATGCCTGAGACTAGTAGCCACGCAAACATATCCATTTTCGGTTATCCATTTGTTAGCGAGAATAGAAGCTGTATTGAATAACGTTTACAAAGTGCCATCAATGGCACAGATACAAGAGGAAATGACTATTAACAATTGGAAACAATTATGTGAAATTGTACACATATATTATTCGCGTTGCGTATAAGTAGGTGGTTGTTATAGAAGCATTATTAGGTGGTGTTTTAAACAGGAGTGACCGTTTTGAGCGAAAAAAGCACAAAAAAAGCACTCCGAAGAGTGCTTTATAATGTGAGGGTTATTGATTAAATTTTAGCAGGAAGTGCTAGTGTTAGTGCTTGGCGCGAAACATTGGCTGCACCTTGCTCATCGTTCAATTTCTCAAGCACGCTCACAAGGTGGGCGTAGTCGGTTACATCCGGGCGGATAGCAACAGCTTGTTCAAAGTGGCTCTTCGCTTCTTCCCACTTTTGCTCGCGCATAAACAGCTGACCTAGGGTGCTGTGGGTCACTGCATTGTTGCTGTCGTAGCGCAGTAGGTCTTGAAGGCGAACAATCGCAGGGTGACGGTCAGGTAAATCCAGCTCCGCCACTAAACCAATTAAGGTGTCGTTGCTTTGTTTCTTCAGCGAGTCACGCAGGACGGTGTAGGCTTCGCTATCGGCTTTTTTAGCAATCATCTGACGGACAAAACAAGCCACTAACTCAGGGCGTTGTTTGTCTTTGCGGCTCAGGCTATTCCAATGACCCATCAGGCCATCGCTGCCACCGTGCTGGGCAATGTGTGCCATCAGACCACATTCGGCTTTATTGGCAAGCACAACCGCTTCATCGCTATTGATCACGTGTTGCTTTTCAAGTTGCGGCAGTAAAGCTAGCAGTGGTTTCCAATCTTCGAGCTGAACGTAACACTCTTTCAGAAGACCTAGCATGATTGGGTTACGGCTGTGGCTTTGTTGGATTTCGCGTAACGTTGCTTGGGCTTGCTCGTACTCTTTTTGGCGCATTTGCAGTTTAGCGCGAGTCAGGGCCACGGCTAAGTTTTGCTGATCGATATCAGATGCTTGACGTAGGTAATCGTCACGCTGCGCGGTATCGCCTTGACCTTGCGCAGCTTCTGCCGCGGCAAGGAAGTTAAGCAAAGGTGTATCGCTGTGCTTGGCGGCTTTCACGACTAGCTTCTCAGCTTGTTTCCAGTCACCTTCGATCACTTTCATCAAACCGTTCGAGGTTAGGGCGCGTGCTTTACGCACTTTACGACCCATGAACCAACCGCGGGTTGAGCTACTCAGTGAAAAGACGCGTTTTAGAATGTTTTCGATCAGGAAAAACGCACCCAGAAGTACTACCACCAATAAAATTAAGGTGGTGAGACTCATTTCAATGGTTTGGTTGGCTGCAGAGATCAGCACATAGCCTTGGTTGCCCGCAAGCATCGGGCCAACCACGATACCGGCAATCAGAGCTGCAACAAGGAGTAACAGTTTGATCATGCTGGATTCTCCTCAGTACTGATTGGTTTCACCTGATTGCGCAGACGCTCGCTGATCAAGTCGGTGATCATAGGTTGCGATTGTAGGTGCGTTGGGTAGCTGGCTTCAATACGCTCACCAGCCAGTTGGTCGAGAGTTTTGATGAAGCTTTGGGTTGCTGGCGCGTCTTGGTTGTAGAACTGCTCAGCCCACTCTTTCGCCATTGTCAGTGATTTGCCGTACAGCTCACCTTCTTCGCGGTACACCGCTTTGATGGCGGTTTCTAGCTTAGACTTGATGTTTTCTTGTAGGTAGAAATCTTGTTTTGGTGATAGCAGTGGGATCACGTTGCCATCGCGCTTGCGGTAAGTGATGAAGTGATCGCTGAAGTTTTTCAGTGAGGTCATCAGGTTGGTTTTCCAATCATTAACCGAAGTGCTCACTGCCGCTTCTTCTACTTTTTCAGCTTCTGGCATGATGGCATTCGCCAGAGGTAGGTTCGCGACTTCTTCTTGCAAGCTAGTAAGGCGCAGTACCAGACCATCGCGGTCGATACGAGCAACTGATTTCAGCGCAGTAATGTCGCTGTTCATCGCTTTGCGTACTGGCGTTAGGCTTGGATCGTTTAGTTCTGCAATGCGGTTATCCGCAGATTCTAGTAATACGGTGGCGCTCACGACATCGTGCTCTAGCCACAGTTTACGGCCGGCCATTTTCACTAAGTAGTCCGCTTCAGCCAGTAGCCAGTCGTTCGGACGACGGCCTTTCATCTCAGCCAGTGCCATTTGTAGGCTGCTGATCGATTTTTCTTGCTGCTCGACAGTGACGTCGGTGCGTTGCATCGCCTGACTGACTTTACCTAGCGTGTCTTGCTGGCTGGCGGCTAATTGCTGCTTCATGGCTGCAATTTGATCATTCAGCTGAGCCATTTGCGCATTTTGGGCTTGGGTTTGCTGATGCCCGTGGTAGTAAAGGCCAGCACCAAGGGCAATGACAAGGGCAATGGCGATAGCGCCCGTTTTGCTGCCGCTTTTCTTCTCGGCTGGGGCTGTAGGTTGGGTTGCGGCTGGTTTTTCCGGCGCGGCTTTTTCAGGAGTAGGTTTCTTCGCGGCCTCTTTGGCGGCTGAAGTTTGTGGTTTAGTAGCTTTCGCGCTCGCTTGCCCTGGCTTGTTGTTGGCTGGCTTTGCTGCCGCCGATCCATTTTCTGCAGGGGTGTCGTTATTAGTTTTTTTATCAGTCATCCGATTATCCCATCGTGCCTATCTTGCTTAGGAACGTGAATAGCGCTTGATTAGCCGCGCTGCCCACGGTGGAAAAATGTATAAAACCAAGCTGCTGTGCTTGGTCTGCAATCCTTTGGCTTGGTACATAAAGCTGGCATTGATAAAACCAAGCCTGTGCATGCGGTGGGATCGCGGCACACAAATGTGCCAACTGTTCACCGCTGGTTACTACAAGTGCTGAAACACCTTGTGCTTGCCACTGCTGACACAGTTGCTCCCCATCTAAAGGTAGCAAGCTGCGCCGGTAGCATTCACAGTATTCGACTTCGGCACCGCGCTCGGTCAGCGTTTGATGGATCAGTTCACGGCCGCCGTTGCCGCGTAGGATCACGACTCGACGTTGGTTTACCGCTGCCAATTCAGGCAGGGCCAAAAGGCCTTCACTATCGCTGCGTTGGATCGGTTGGCTAACAGCTTGCCCGGTAGCATGCTGCAGCGCTGCCGCTGTTTTTTGCCCAACGGCTATATAATGCACGTTTTTTGGCCAGCTAGCACAGTGCGAAAGTATGTAATTGTGAGCTAAATTTACTGCATGAACACTGACGGCAATCAGAAAATCACCTGGTTGCAGTAAATTGAGTTGAGAAATTAAAGCAGGTAAGCCGTTACCTGCTTCAATGGTGAGAAGGGGATGCGCAATGGCTTTGATCCCCGCCGCATTGAGCTGTTGGGTCAACTGTTCGCCGTCTGGCGTAGGGCGGGTGATCAAGACGGTCATTTATGCGTTGCCGTACAATTCATCAAGAATTTCTTTGGCACCGTCCGCCAATAGCTGATCAGCTAGGGTGATACCCAATTGCTCTGCATCTGCTGCTGGGCCTTTGATTTCGCCACGCACGATTTGGCTACCATCTGGCTCACCCACAAGAGCGCGAAGCCAGATTTGATCACCATCAAGTAGTGAGTAGCTGCCGATCGGCACCTGACAGCCACCTTGTAGGCGGTTGTTCATCGCACGCTCACACAGTACGCGTGTCGCGGTTTCTTGGTGGTTCAGAGCCGCGAGTAGGCCACGTACGCGTTCATCATCCAAGCGGCACTCGATACCAACAGCACCTTGACCTACGGCTGGTAGGCTGGTTTCTGGCTCAATCGCGCAACGAATGCGATCTTCCATTTTCAGACGGATAAGCCCCGCACAGGCGAGAATGATGGCATCGTATTCGCCTTCATCAAGTTTGCGTAGGCGAGTGTTCACGTTGCCGCGTAGGTCTTTAACGATAAGATCTGGGCGGTTAGCGCGTAGCTGACACTGACGACGTAGACTCGAGGTGCCCACGATAGCGCCTTGTGGAAGCTCATCGATGTTGTTGTATGTGTTAGAAACAAATGCGTCGCGTGGGTCTTCACGCTCACAGATGGTCACAAGACCTAATCCTTCAGGGAATTCGACCGGTACATCTTTCATTGAGTGCACCGCGATGTCAGCGCGATCTTCCAGCATCGCGACTTCCAGCTCTTTCACGAACAGGCCTTTACCACCTACTTTCGCAAGTGGGGTATCAAGAATGACGTCGCCTTTCGTAACCATAGGTACTAATTCTACCGTCAAGCCTGGGTGTGCTTGTTCCAGTTCGGCTTTAACAAATTCGGCTTGCCACATGGCAAGTGGGCTCTTGCGCGTGGCAATGCGGATTGGTTTATCGGTCATAGAATCGAATCCATAAATAAAGGCGTTAGATACCCTAATCGTACCATTCCTGTCGCCTGATGGTAATGAACAAGCTATCAAGAAGGAGGAGAAGCTGTATTGTCTTGATATGTGAATGGATTAATGTGATATTTCTCACAGAACCCTCAAGATAGACCGCAAACCCAGCCGAGAAACTGGCGGAATGAGCGGAATGTACTAGCTTGATGGGATGAGGCAAAAGGAAAACGCCTGTCAATGCCACATCCTCTATTCATAAGTTGTCATAAATCGTCACTAACTTTACGGGTAATGCAAAAAGTGTTAGATTGATCACGTTTTTGCTCGTATGTAGAACATTCTCTACACTATTAATGACAAGATTTGGGCCGCTTAATGCTGGCAGCTCTTGGAAGAGTAATTTGCACAATTATATTCAGACGCTAAAAAGTAGACTGGATGCACTTCATCAGCTTCGCAATGAACGTGCGCATGCCGCTATGGTGGCTTCATCTCAACAGGTTTATCACCTGTTACCGGTCTTACTGCACTACAATCATCCAGCCATTCCGGGGTACCTCGATCAAGAAGTCGAGCACGGTATTGTTGGTTTTTCGCTATCTGAGCAACAACAGCAGTTTGTGGATGATTGCGGTTTAGCGGCTGGAACGACGTTGGCGTTTCCGGCCAATGACCTGTCTTCGCCTATTCTTGGCTTGTACGCCATGGGCAGTACTTCCTCTCTCGGTCAGAGCCTGACCAGTGATCTTGATATTTGGGTGTGTATTCGCACCGACATGCCAAGCGATGCGCGTGAAGCGCTCGATAGCAAGTGTTCGTTGATCTCTGACTGGGCGATGGCGCAAGGGGTTGAAGCCAACTTCTTCCTGATTGACGAAAATCGCTTCCGCGATAACTTTTCCGAAGCCATGACCGGTGAGAACTGTGGTTCAAGCCAGCACTTGCTGCTACTTGATGAGTTCTACCGTTCGGCAGTCCTGCTGGCGGGTCAGCACCTGTTGTGGTTTATGGTGCCGCCAGAAATGGAAGAGTGCTACGACGACTATGTCGATTACCTTGTTTCTGCAGGGCATATTCGTCGTGAAGAGTGGATCGATTTTGGTGGATTGAACCGCATTCCAGCTGAAGAGTATTTTGGCTCGAGTTTGTGGCAGCTTTACAAGAGTATCGACTCGCCTTACAAGTCGGTGTTGAAAGCGATTTTGCTCGAAGCCTATTCGTGGGAATACCCGCACACCCAGTTATTGAGTATCGATGCCAAGCGCCGTTTCTTCTCAGAAGAGCGTTTTGAGTGCTGCATGGATGCTTATTATCTGATGCTCGATAAAGTGACGCGCTACCTTGAGCGTATCGATGACCATCGTCGTCTTGATTTGGTGCGCCGTTGCTTCTATCTCAAAACCCACGAAAAATTGACCCGTGAACCTTCATCGGGCTCGGTGCCGTGGCGTCGTCGCGTATTGCAAGAGTTGACCGCAGAGTGGCAATGGTCGTACGAAGTGGTCAGTGAGCTTGATAACCGTCGTGACTGGAAAGTCGGACAGGTGAAGCGCGCCCACAACGAATTGCTTGATGCCTTGATGCTCAGCTACCGTAATTTGATCCGTTTTGCTCGTCGTAATGACATTACCTCGGCGATCAGCCCTGAAGATATCAGTATTCTAGCGCGTAAACTGTACGCGGCGTTTGAGGTGCTGCCGGGCAAGGTAACTTTGCTTAACCCACAAATTTCACCGGATCTTCACGAAGCCGACCTGACTTTCATTCAGGTCCCTGCTGGGCGCACCAATGCGGCGGGTTGGTACTTGTATAAGCAACCGCTCGATCCATTTGCCATTTTGGGGCAGCCGTCGCTTGAGCATAACCGCTACCTAAGCAAGCTGGTGGCGTGGGCGTATTTCAATGGTTTGTTGACCGAATCGACCTGTCTGCACAATGTGGTGCGCGACACCGATTTAGATATCGACAAGCTGTACCAGTTGGTGAGTGATATTCGTAACACCTTCCCGATCCGTCGTCCGCAACCGAGTTTGCAGGCGCTGTCGAGTCCGTGTGAAATTCGCCAGCTAGGGTTGTTTATCAATTTAGAAAATGACCCGACGACTGAACTGAAAAACCGCTCGATCCGGTTTGACTTTAAGAACACCGATATCTTCAGCTACGGCCCTGAGCAGCAATGTTTGGTGGGCAGCGTCGACTTGGTGTACCGCAACTCGTGGAACGAAGTGCGAACCCTTAATTTCAGCGGTGAAAATGCGATGCTCGATGCGCTGAAAACCGTGCTGGGCAAAATGCACCAAGATGCGATCCCACCTGAGTCGGTGGACGTGTTCTGTTACAGCAAGCACATGCGTGGCTTGATCCGTAACTTGGTGTACCAATTGGTGGCGGAATGTATCGAGATGCGCTTGAAGCCGGTTGAGCAAGAAAAACGCCGCCGTTTCAAAGCGATCCGCATTGGCGATCAAACTCACGGGCTGTTCTTTGAACGCCGTGGGGTTTCAGTACAGAAACTGGAAAATTCGGTTGATTTCTATAGCTGTATTTCGAGTAACAAGCTGATTGGTTCGCCACAATTGGTGATGGGTAAAACCGATGAGCCGCACCCACCTGAAATCGTGGATGCGTACGCCAGTGAAGGTTTGATCCAGTTCTTCTTCGAAGACTGCGAGCAGGGCTTTAATATCTACATTCTTGATGAAGCCAACCGGATCGAAGTTTATCGCCAATGCAACGGTGATAAAGACGAAATGGTGCACGGGGTGAACCGTTTCTACACTTCGGCTCAAGACCGATTCAGCTATAGCGCCAATTTTATCAACTTCAACTTGCCGCAGTTCTACGACATCATTCATACCGAGTCGGGCGATTGCCAAGTGATCCCGTTTAAGAGTGGTCAGCAAGTTCAGCGCCGTGCCAGCAATGACAGCGGTATCGATACCAGCGCCATGAGTTTCTCGCCCCGCTGAACGTGAGCGATGAACCTAACCACTGATGCCAGATAATAAAAAGCCTTCCACGATCAAATCGGGAAGGCTTTTTTGATAATGAAACGCGGTGAGATTAATTTTTGTTGATCAAACGGGGACCTGCGATCACCACTCGACCGTTTCACCAGCATGTAATGAACATTCACGTTTCACTAGCGCGAAGAACTCTTCGCCACTACGGGTACAACGCCACTCGTCGCCGTTGAACTTGAAGTGGTAGCCACCTGACTTCGATGCCAACCATAGCTCGTGCAGCGGCTCTTGGCGGTTGATCACGATTTGGCTACGGTTTTCAAACTCTAGCGTCAGGACATTGCCCGTGGTTTCGTACTCAATATCTGCGCCTGATTCATCGATGCCTTCTTCAAGGGCTATCAGGGCTTGATCAGCGAGTGCGTGAAATTCAGTATCATTCATCCCATTACGTCCTATTGCTTTTCCTATTCTTGGTGCGATTATAGAGGGCATTGAAACGATAATCACTGGCTTTAAAAATGCGTAAAGGTTTATTAGCAATTTTAGTACTGGGTGTGCTGGCAATTTCAGGCTGTGGTCAAAGTGGCCCACTGTACATGCCGCAAGAGCCTGATCAACAGCAACAACAGTAAGTTAGGCATAACAGGGAAGAGAAACATTGGATTACTTTAATTACCAGCAAGATGGCCAACTGTGGGCCGAAGAAGTGGCGTTGACCGAATTGGCAGAGCAATACGGTACGCCGCTGTACGTTTATTCGCGTGCGACCTTAGAGCGCCATTGGCATGCTTTTGACCATGCGGTTGCCGATCAGCCACACCTGATCTGTTATGCGGTGAAAGCTAACTCGAACCTTGGGGTGCTGAATGTGTTGGCGCGTTTGGGCTCGGGCTTCGATATCGTATCGCAAGGTGAGCTTGAACGCGTGATTGCCGCCGGTGGCGATCCAGCCAAGGTGGTGTTCTCCGGCGTGGGAAAAACCAGTGCTGAGATGAAACGTGCACTAGAATTAGGTATAAAGTGTTTCAATGTTGAATCAGAGTCAGAGTTAGCGCGTTTGAATCGCGTGGCTGGGGAACTTGGTGTGGTTGCGCCAATTTCACTGCGGATTAACCCTGATGTTGATGCCAAAACTCACCCGTATATCTCAACGGGGCTGCGTGAAAACAAGTTTGGTATCGCCTTTGATCGCGCGCCAGTGGTGTACCGCTTAGCGCACAGTCTGCCAAACCTGAAAGTGACAGGCATGGACTGTCATATTGGTTCGCAGCTGACCGATATTGATCCGTTTATCGATGCGACCGACCGTTTGTTGGCCTTAATTGATGAGCTGCACAGCGAAGGGATCATCATTGAACACCTTGATGTCGGTGGTGGTTTAGGGGTGACGTATAACGAAGAGCAGCCACCGCTGCCGTCGGAATATGCCCGTGCGTTGTTGGATCGTTTGAAAAACCATCAGCAACTGGAACTTATTTTTGAACCAGGTCGGGCGATTGCCGCTAATGCTGGGGTTTTGCTGACGCGCGTGGAATACTTAAAGCACACCGAACACAAAAATTTCGCCATTATCGATGCGGCGATGAATGATCTGATCCGGCCAACCCTGTACCAAGCGTGGCAGGATATTGTGCCAGTGATCCCGCGTGAAGGTGAGCCAAGCGAATACGATTTTGTCGGCCCAATTTGCGAAACTGGCGATTATTTAGGTAAAGAACGCCTACTTTGTTTAGCAGAAGGTGATCTACTCGCGGTTCGTTCGGCAGGTGCCTATGGTTTTGTGATGTCATCGAACTACAATACTCGGGCACGGGCGGCAGAAATTATGGTTGATGGTGATACTGCTCATGTAGTGCGTGAGCGCGAGCCGCTAGCGCAACTGTGGCAGTCAGAATCACTACTGCCTTAATTGGATACGGAACACAGCGAACCCCTGTGGGGATAATGATTAAAAAGGAACAACATGCAGATTAACTTTTCCAAGATGCATGGCTTGGGCAACGACTTCATGGTGGTCGACTGTGTCACCCAAAATGTGTTCTTCTCGCCGGATGCGATCCGCCGCTTAGCGGATCGTCACCGTGGGGTTGGCTTTGACCAGTTATTGGTGGTGGAGCCGCCTTACGATCCGGAAACCGATTTCCACTATCGTATTTTTAATGCCGATGGCAGTGAAGTGGAGCAGTGCGGCAATGGCGCGCGCTGCTTTGCGCGTTTTGTGTGGATGAAAGGACTCACCAATAAATACCTGATCTCGGTGAGTACTAAAGCGGGAAAAATGTTGCTGAAACTGGAAAACGACAACCAAGTTACTGTTAACATGGGCGTGCCAACGTTTGAGCCAAGCAAAATTCCTTTTCGTGCCAATCAGGCAGAAAAAACCTACTTGTTGCGTGTTGAAGAGAGCACCCTCTTTTGTGGTGCGGTCAGCATGGGGAACCCACACTGTGTCACCGTGGTGGACGATGTGGATACCGCTGAGGTTGAAACCCTTGGCCCACAAGTGGAATCGCACGAACGTTTTCCTGAGCGCGTAAACGCCGGTTTTATGCAAGTGCTCAATCGCAATGCGATCAAGCTTCGCGTCTACGAACGTGGGGCGGGGGAAACGCAAGCCTGTGGCAGTGGTGCATGTGCCGCTGTGGCCATTGGCCAACGTCAAGGCTTGCTTGATGACAAAGTAAAAGTGACCTTGCCGGGCGGTGATCTTCATATCAGCTGGGCAGGTGAAGGAAAGCCACTCTATATGACCGGGCCTGTGGCTCATGTCTATGATGGACAAATTGTATTATGACCGATGTATCGCAACTGGATGAGCTGGATATTGAAACCCCAGCCACGCCGTTGAGTGACGAATTGAATGACGACACGGTGGCTGAGTATTTACTAAGTCACCCTGATTTCTTCTTACGCCAGCCTGATTTGCTGGCGTATTTGCAAGTGCCACAAAGCGAACGCGGTGTCGTGTCGCTGGTGGAAATTCAACTTGAACGCCTTCGCCATCGCGTGGGTGAGCTAGAAGGCAATATCACTCGCTTAGTGGATATTGCAGCTAAAAACAGTGATTTACACGCACTGTTCTCGCAAGCACAGGTAAAACTATTTCAAACCCACAATATTTACCAAGCGCTGTTGGTGCTCGATGAGTTAACCGAAGCCTTGAACCTCGATTACAGCTTACGTTTGTTTGATAGTCTTGATGAGCAGCTGTTTTTAGAGCGTCGCGAGTTCGACAGCTTCCGTGCGTCACACCTTGTGCGTCGTAACGTGTATTTAGGCCGTCTGCGCAAAAAAGAAAGCGAAATGCTGTTTGATGCGCCGCCTCACCTTGGCTCATTTTTAGTGATGCCACTGGGTTTTGAGCGTCCGATTGGGGTGCTGAGTTTTGTCAGCGCTGATGGTGGTCACTTCCAGCCAAACATGGATACCCTGTTTGTTGAGCAACTGGCGTTGATCATCGCCCGTTTGATTTCTCACTGGGAATACACCCGTGAGGTGATTGATTGAGCGCGTTACCGTCAGGGCTAGAAAAATCCCTTCATCGTTTTTACGAACACTTGCGCAGCGAGCGTGAGTTAAGCCTGCATACCCAGCATAACTACAAACGTCAGCTAACGACGATGGCCGAGCAATTGGTTGATTTGGGAGTGACGGATTGGCAGCAAGTCGATGCGGGCTGGGTGCGCCAGTTGGCCAGTAAAGCGATGCGTGACGGGTTAAAAGCGAGCAGTGTCTCCATGCGTTTGTCGGCGCTGCGCAGCTTCTTTGATTACCTCGTACAAATAAAAGTGTTACCGGCCAATCCGGCGAAAGGGGTATCAGCCCCGCGCAAAGCTCGCCCGCTACCGAAAAACCTTGATGTTGATGAAATGGATCAACTGCTCAACGTGAACGAAGACGATCCGTTGGCTATTCGTGACCGTGCTTTGATGGAATTGATGTACGGGGCGGGATTGCGTTTGGCGGAAATCGTCAGTCTTGATGTACGTGATATCAGCTTGAGTAAAGGTGATATTCGGGTGATCGGTAAAGGTGATAAAGAGCGGGTCGTGCCGTTTGCGGGCTTAGCACGTGAATGGGTTGCGAAATGGTTGAAAGTCCGTGGTCAATTGGCGGATGGCGGTGAACCCGCATTGTTTGTGTCCAAGTTAGGTTGTCGTATTTCAGCGCGTAATGTGCAAAAGCGGATGGCGGAATGGGGCCAAAAACAAGCGGTGACCAGCCATATTAGCCCTCACAAATTGCGCCACAGTTTTGCGACTCACATGTTGGAGTCGAGCGGCGATTTGCGGGCGGTGCAAGAGTTGTTGGGCCACGCCAACCTTTCGACCACCCAAATTTATACCCACTTGGATTTCCAACACCTTGCTAAGGTGTATGATGAAGCCCACCCGCGTGCCAAGCGTGGTAAATAATCTCTTCTTTTTCTGATCTGTTACCCATGGGAAGTCGGTCATGCAGTTTTACCGTCAGCTAAAACCGATCAAAGCAATGAGCTTTGATTTGGATGATACCCTTTATGACAACCGGCCGGTGATCCGCCGTGCAGAGCAAGCGATGCACGGTTGGTTGTATCAGGCGCATCCGGTTTCCCACATGCTAACGGTTGATGATTGGGCGCAGCTCAAACAGCAATTGGCAGAGGTTGACCCTTGGCTACGTCATGACGTGACTTTGTGGCGATTTGAAATGATCAAAATTGGTTTGATGCAACTGGGTTACTCGTTGCGCCAAGCTAGCCAAGCGGCGCATGAAGGTGTCGCGACCGTGCTGGCGGTGCGTAATCAAGTGGATGTGCCAGCGCAAACCCATACGGTTTTGAGTGCCTTAGCACAGCGAGTGCCGTTGATTGCGATCACCAATGGCAATGTCGATGTTGAGCAGATCGGTTTACGTCCGTACTTTGCGCATGTATTACAAGCAGGGCGTGATGGTGCCGCTAAGCCAGCCCCTGATATGTTTGTAAAAGCCGCCCAGTTGGTTGCTTTGCCTGCTGAGAACATTTTGCATGTCGGCGATCACCTTAATACCGATGTGAACGGTGCGGTGCGTAATGGTTTCCAAGCGTGCTGGTTTAACGATCAAGCGCGTTCGGTGCAGGAGGCTAAACACAGTCGCCAGTTACCTGAAGTGGAAATTACCAACCTGACAGCTTTGCTTGAGTTAGTGTAAGGCGAAACGATCGATAATTAGCGATACAGACCCCGTATTGAATAGACCACGGCCCAAGGCGAAAACCTTGGGCCGTGGTGTTTTTAAGCTACATGATCAGTGGGGTTGGTATTATTGCAGTGCGCGGTGTTTATCGGGCTCGGCGCTGATCAGTTTATCGAGTGAGATAAGCCCTGCTCCCCAGAAGACATTGACCAGCATCATCATCCCCCACAGCTGGTGGTCGAAGAAGCCTTTTTCCCACAGCAATGGGTAGGACATTACCGCAATAATATTGAACACGAATAGGATCAATGCCATCGGACGGGTGAAAAGCCCGAGCGCCAAGAAAGCGGGAATGATCAGCTCGGTGGCGGTGCCCAAGTAAGCGGCTAATTGCCAAGGCAAGAGAGGCACTTGGTATTCGTATTCGAAGAGGTACAAGGTGCTGTCCCAGCTGGAATATTTCACCATTCCGGATTTAAAGAACACCCAAGCGACCCATAATCGGGTGAATAGCAGTAACAAAGGAATGAGTGGGTCGGTGATCTTCTGGGCGACACCGTCGATGTTTTTTAAAAAGTTCAGCATGCTCAGTCTCCCTCTGTCAGGCCGTGAATATCGGAAAAGACGTGTTGTTGTAGCAACTCGCCGAGGATCGCCATCATGGCATCGTCTGCTTCGCTCAGCGTGTGGTGTTGCTGGCTGAGGCGCACCAAGCTTGTGGCTGCTGGTGTGGTGGTCAGGACTTGTAACTGATCGTGGTGGTGTTGGACGATGACAGATTCCGCTTGGTGTAAATCGATGTGCTCTACCCGATCTTCGCGCACCATATGCCAGATGCTACTCACCGGATAGTGACTATCGAGTAAATACGTGTGCTCGGGAACCTCAAGCCGGGCGTTGCCAATATTGGCTTCGGTCAGGTGCTGGAGTTTCTCGAACGGAAAATGAATATGGTGCGCTTGGTGTTGGCTGGCCATGTCGATCAGCCACTCGAGTTGAATGAGCTCAAAAATATAAGGCACGGCTTCGATCAAGCTGGGATGGGTGCACGCGGTTTTGCCAAAGCAGGCACCGTAAGGCGTGACATCCCCTTGCTTCAATGGATAGTTGAGGACGTGCTGACGAGCAAGTTGGGTAAAACACTCTTCGCCCAATACCGCTTGGGTGCAAGGATAGGTGGCTTCGAGAACCTCGCATAGGCTGATAACAAAGTTGTTGCGATAGACCTGCAATAACTGCTCGGCAGGAAAGCGTCCGGCTTGGATCTGCTCAGCGATAGGGCTAGGTTGATAATGCAGCGCGGTGGCGAAGTCTTGTTGGAGCTGGTGGAGTGTTGACTGTTCATCATGAGCGCCATCATTACGAGGTGGTGATTTGTCCATGTTGTGCCTCCTGCGTGATGATGGTGGTGGCTTTATCGGCTTCGGCCAATAGCACCGCTAAATCGGGAATATCGAGATCCCATTCAATCAGAGTCGGGACCGCGCCATGCTGGCGAACCCAGAGTTGATACAGTAGCCACACATGATCGCTTACCGGGCGGCTGTGGGTATCAATCCAGATTTCCCCTTGTTCAAACTCTTTGACCGTAAAACCCGCGAGGTGAATTTCTTTCACCGCCTTTGGGTCGAGCGCCGCGATGTATTGCTGGCAGTCAAAATTGTGATTAAAGCTGCTGACATAGATATTGTTGAAATCGAGCAATAAACCACATCCGGTACGCTGCTGCACTTCGTGCAGAAATTCCCACTCAGGTATTTGTGACTGCGAGAAACTTAAGTAACTCGATGGGTTTTCGACTAAAAACTCACGACCAAGGAAGTCTTGTACTTGGTCGACCTTGCGGCAGAAATTGGTTAGCGCTTGCTCGGTATAAGGTAATGGCAGCAAGTCGTTAAAAAACTGTCCATCCACCGAACTCCAACTCAAATGATCCGACACCGCGATGGGGTTGATTTCATCCACCAACTGCTTGAGCTGTTTCAAGTGGTGGTTATCAATCGGATCGGCAGAGCCGAGTGACAAACCAATGCCATGACAACTGACAGGGTAGTGGTTGGCTATTTCCCTTAGTTGTTGTCGTGCAATGGAGTGGGGGTTGAAGTAGTTTTCGCTGTGAATTTCAAGCCAGCCGATATTGGGCTTTTGGTCGATGATTTGTGAGATGTGGGGGGAGCGTAAGCCCACCCCAACCATCTGTTGCTGAGTCAGTGTGCTCAAATTATTTCGCCTCTGACGAGCTACCAGCTAGACGGTCACACAAGCCCTTAGGAACCATAATGAACGCATCTTTTTGTCCGTCGACTTTCGATGTACCAGCACACGAACTGGTTTTGGTTGCACAATCATTTTTGCCTGCTTTGGCTACGCCATAACATTTTTCTTTGGCACCATCAGCAGCAACCGCAGATGTTGACGCCATAGTACCAGCAAGTGCAATTAGACCAGAAACAGCAGTGGCTACGGCAATGTTAGTCTTCTTCATAATAATTCCTCTTTATACGCTGACTGTTGCTTGGTGTAGCAACGTTTCCTTTCGGTTTTATTTGGCGCTTAATTGGCGCTCTCGGAACATAAGAAAGGGCTAGCAAGAAATTAATTTCACCTTTTTTTAACTTTTTTCACCGAGGTGCAACTTCTTGCTATTTCCAAGCATAGAACAAAAAATAGTCAGCAAGAGATTGAAACTCAGATAAGTATTCTCAAGCTGAGCTGTTATAATCGACAGCATTGTATAAATAACCAGTAGATAGCGATGGACGTATCACTCCTGTTAGATGGTCTTAATGACAAACAACGCGAAGCGGTGGCGGCACCGTTAGGAAATCATTTGGTACTGGCGGGGGCTGGCAGTGGTAAAACACGGGTACTGGTTCATCGCATCGCGTGGTTAATGTCGATTGAGCAAGCGTCGCCTTACTCAATCATGTCGGTGACCTTCACCAACAAAGCGGCAGCGGAGATGCGTGGTCGTATTAACGAGCTGATGCAGGGCTCGTCTGCGGGGATGTGGAACGGTACTTTCCACGGCTTGTGTCACCGTATTTTGCGCGCCCATTACCTTGAAGCTCGTCTACCGGAAGATTTTAATATCCTCGATTCTGACGATCAGATGCGTTTGATGCGTCGTTTGATCAAGTCCCACAACTTGGACGAGAAGCAATGGCCGGCTCGCCAAGGGGTGTGGTACATCAATGGTAAAAAAGACGAAGGCTTGCGTCCGCAGCACATCGATACTTTCAACGATCCGGTTGAGCAAACTTGGCTGCGCTTGTACACCGCTTACCAAGAAGCGTGTGACCGCGCGGGCTTGGTCGATTTTGCTGAGCTATTGTTGCGTGCGTTTGAGCTGATCCGCGATAACAAACACATTCGTGAGCACTATCAAGCGCGCTTTAAGCATATCTTGGTGGATGAATTCCAAGATACCAACAGCATTCAGTTTGCTTGGCTGCGCTTGATGGCAGGGCCTGACTGTCACGTGATGATCGTGGGTGATGATGACCAGTCAATTTACGGTTGGCGTGGCGCTAAAGTCGAAAACATCCAGCGTTTCCTGCGTGACTTCGCTGGTGCGTCGTCAATTTTCTTGGAGCAGAATTACCGCTCGACCGGCAACATTCTAAAAGCTGCGAACGAACTGATCGCCAACAATAATGAACGCATGGGTAAGAACCTGTGGACCGACGGCGCCGAAGGCGAGCCGATCTCTGTCTACTCGGCGTTTAACGAGTTGGATGAAGCGCGTTTTGCAGTAGGTAAAATTAAAGAGTGGCGTGATAAGGGCGGAATGTTGAATGAAACAGCATTCCTGTACCGTAGCAACGCCCAATCGCGGGTATTGGAAGAAGCGTTGATCCAAGCGGGGATGCCTTATCGCATCTACGGTGGGATGCGTTTCTTCGAGCGCCAAGAAATCAAAGATGCGCTTTCTTACCTGCGTTTGATGGCTAACCGTAACGATGATGCTTCGTTTGAGCGCGTCGTGAATACCCCAACGCGTGGTATTGGTGATCGTACGCTTGAAACCATTCGTCTGGCGGCGCGCGACCGCGGCATGACGATGTGGCAAGCCAGTGTTGCTTTGCTTGAAGAGCAAGTATTAGCAGGACGCGCTGCTAATGCGCTACGCCGTTTTATCGAATTAGTGAACGCGCTGGAAGACGACACCGCAGAGCTGCCAATGTACCAGCAGACCGATGAGGTGATCCGTAACTCGGGTTTGCGTGCCATGTACGAGCAAGAAAAAGGCGAGAAGGCCCAAGCGCGAATTGAGAACTTGGAAGAGCTGGTGACAGCGACTCGTCAGTTTGAAGTGCCGGAAGAAGCCGAGGATATGAGTCCGCTGTCGGCGTTCTTGTCGCATGCGGCATTGGAAGCAGGTGAAGGTCAGGCCGATGAGTTTACTGATGCAGTTCAGCTAATGACGATGCACAGTGCTAAAGGTTTGGAATTCCCAGTGGTATTTATGGTGGGTGTTGAGGAAGGTATGTTCCCAAGCTCGCGTACGACCGAAGAAGTGGGACGTTTAGAAGAAGAGCGTCGTCTGTGTTACGTGGGGATGACCCGTGCAATGCAGAAGCTGTATATCACGTATGCTGAAATGCGTCGTTTGTATGGTAAAGATAACTACCACAAACCTTCACGCTTTATCCGCGAGATCCCAGAGCAATACATCGAAGAAGTGCGAATGAAAGCACAGGTGTCGCGCCCAGCATCGAGTGGTCGCTTTAGCCAAACGGTCGTGAACGATAACTTTAACCAGACCGGCTTTAGCTTGGGGCAGCGTGTTCAACACCCGAAATTTGGTGAAGGCACCATCATCAACTTTGAAGGTAGCGGTGCCCAGAGCCGTGTGCAGGTTGCCTTCAATGGTGAAGGGATCAAGTGGTTGGTAACGCAGTACGCGAAACTGGAAGCCATGTAATTCTAAGTTATGGCTGGGTAACAGTGCTGCGACTATCGCACTCATCTCCCCCATACAGCCATGCTGAATGAAACAAGCCCGCAGTGTCACGCTGCGGGCTTGTTGTTTTTTGGGAGGGTGATAGGGGCTATTCGGCAATTACCTTGCCTTCACGGCGAGGGTCGGCAGCACCGATAAGCGTCTTGCCATCAAGGCGAATGGCTTGCACCCCAGAATTCAGCGGTTTGATTTTGGTGTCAAAGCCCAGTTGTTCGAGTTTCGGCGCCCATTGCTCTGCTGCGGTGCCTTGCTCTAACTCGAACGGACCGAAACGGTTGTTCATGTTGGGCAAGTCGATCGCCTGCTGCAGATCCAATCCCCAATCGAGGTGACCGACCAAGGTTTTAGCTACATAACCGATGATTTGGCTACCGCCCGGAGAGCCGATAGCGAGCAGCGGTTTGTCATCTTGCATCACTATGGTGGGGGCCATTGACGAGCGAGGACGCTTGCCCGGTTCTACACGGTTGGCGATGGGGCGCCCGTCCACATGGCTCCGGAACGAAAAGTCGGTTAATTCGTTGTTGAGTAAGAAGCCGCGCACCATCAAGCGCGAGCCAAAACCATTTTCAATGGTGGTGGTCATCGAGACGACGTTGCGGTCGCGATCGACAATCGAAAAGTGGCTGGTGGAAGGCAGCTCAAGCGACTCATCTTGAGCTAGGGGCATGGCATAGTGCCAGCGAGGTTCTCCTGCTTTGGCTTCTTTGAGTGCTTGTTTGTCTTTCAGTAGTGCTGCCCGTTGGCTGAGGTAGTCTTCTGCCAATAATCCTCGGGTTGGCATCGGCACGTAATCGCTGTCAGCCATGTATAACCCACGATCGGCAAAAGCCAAGCGCGATGCATCCCCCAATAAACGCCAACTGTGAACGTCATCGGCCCCCATTTTATCGAGCGGGTAATGGCTTAGCATGCCCATGATTTGCCCCAACGTCAGCGCACCTGAGCTAGGCGGTCCCATGCCGCAAATTTGGTATTGGCGATACGGAGCGCAAATGGCGGGGCGTTGTTTGACTTGGTAGGTCGCCAAGTCCATCACGCTCAGTACCCCAGGGTTATCTTCCACTTCACGAACGGCTTTGACGATGTCTTTGGCAATCGCGCCATGGTAAAACGCACTGGCACCGTGTTCGGCGATTTGACGCAAAGTCGCGGCATATTGCGGGTTTTTTAAGGTTTGCCCAGCTTGGATCGGTTGCCCTTGGTCATCAAAGAAATACGCTCGGGTGGTAGGGTAACGCTGAAGATACTCTTGATCTTTCGCGACCAGTGCTGCCAAGCGAGGGCTGACGGTAAAGCCGTCTTGGGCCAGTTTGATCGCCGGAGCGAACAGTTTCTTCCACCCTAATTTGCCGCGTCTTTGGTGGGTATGCCAGAGTAGCTTGACCGTACCTGGAGTGCCGACCGAGCGACCGCCAATTACAGCATCGAAGAACTTGAGCGGGTTACCTTGTTGGTCTTGAAACAAAATCGGGGTGACAGCATAAGGGGCGGTTTCACGTCCATCGTAGGTGGTTAAAGTGTTGCTGTGGTTGTCCCAATAAACCAAAAACGCGCCGCCGCCGATCCCGGAAGATTGTGGCTCGACTAAACCGAGTACTAATTGGGTGGCAATCATCGCATCAATGGCATTCCCGCCTTGGCGTAAGATGTCAGCGCCTGCTTCACTGGCGAGCGGGTTCGCTGAGGCGACCATCCATTCTTCGCCTTTGACCATGCTTTGTTGTTGGCGGTCAGTCGCGGCTTCGGGGGCGACACTGTCTGCGGTTTGTTGGCTGGCGAATAACGGCGCACAGTTCAACGATAAAGCCACGCTCATGGCGAGCGTGGCGAATGGAGTAATACGATCGCGCGACATCTTGATTCCTTCTTGGCTGATGGGAGACCCCAAAGAACAGCATTCCTTTTGCGTATCTCTTTTGGCATAAGACTTTTGGTCATCGTCTTTTTGCATCAGTGCCAAGAGTGGCAGCGTTCAGTGATGGCGTCTAATTTATCACCAGTTTTTGTGCTCCGACTCAAACTCCCTTTGGAGTGGGTCTGCTGCCGTGCGTCGCGATGTTGTTTCGAACCGTATTACCAATGGCGCAGTTAGTTGATTAGGTTGAGCAAAATCATCGAGCCAATCGAGATAAACAATACCCCACACACACCGTCGATATAAGGCGCGGCGCGGTGCAATTTCTGCTGCAAGCGCTTACCCGTCAGTAGCCATGCCAGCATCGCAAACCACATAAAAGCGGTCAGCCACAGGATGAAAATCGCCCCGACTTTGCCTGTCAGTGACATATCCGCAGGTACTAAAGTGGACAGCAGACTTAAGAAAAACACCAACGCCTTAGGGTTTAAGATATTGGTGGTAAAGCCTTTGAGCAGTGCCCGTTTGCGACTGCTGAGATCTACTTTCGCAGGCTTGGTTGGTTGTGGCTGTGAGGATGGCTCGCTAGGTGCGAGTGCCCCTGCAGATTGGGAGCGACGTTGTTGCCATAGCGGTGTCAGAATCGCTTTGACAGCGCCAATACCTAGATACAGTAAGTAACAGCCACCGGCAGCTTGCAGCAAGGCAAAGAGGGTCGGGTGTTGTTTGATCAGCAAGCTGGCGCCTGTGAGGCTCAAAATAGAATGCATCAAGATGCCAAGGGATAGTCCTAACGCAATGCTGATCCCTGTTTGGCGACCATAGCGACCTGCATTTTGGACCACTAAGGCAAAGTCAGGGCCTGGGCTCATTAAGGCAATCACGTGAACAGTCACAAGTGTTAATAGGGTGGTGGCTTCGTTGATCATTGTGGTGCGATATCCTTCAAATAACTGGGCGGCATGCCCAATGGTGAATAGCATGCCGCAGTATTCAAATGGACGCTTGTAAAAAAATGACAGTGAGGGCGATTGGGGTTATTTAATGTGTGAAGGGGCAATACCGTAGGTGTTTTTAAAGGCATTGGTAAAATGCGCTTGGTCGTAAAAGCCGACGTGATAAGCCACTTCGGTACTGCTAAATCCTGCTTTTAATAGTGCCATCGCATGCTCGAGTCGTAATCTGGCTAGCCAAGCGTATGGGGTCATCCCCGTTGCTTTTTTAAATTGGCGTAGCATTTGCGATGGGCTGAGTTGACATAAGGTTGCCAAATCGTCTAAGCCGATTTTTTGATCTAAATGAGCCATCACATAGTCACGCAACTGAGACAAGTCTTTACTGCCTAAGGCGGTGATTCCTATTTCTCGGACTTGACCATAATGGGTTAACAAATAGGAAAATGATTCGATCGGTAAGCTGTCTTTTGCTAGCTGAGAGATGAATGGGCTCTCTAGTTGTTGATGTAGTTGAGTGAGTTGGTGGAATAACGGCCGATCAGCAATGTTGTTTTGCGGAAAGCTATAGTGGGTTTTGCCTGATACCTCTTCTGCCTGCTGGCTTAACCAATCCGGCGTAATGCTAAACACTTTGACGTGATAGCCTGATTGTTCTTTGGGTTGGCCATCGTGGATTTCATCAGGTGGCATGATCACTAATTGTCCCGCGCCAGCCGTGTGTTTGGTACCTTGGTAGAAGTATTGTTGCTGGCCTTGAGTGATCAAGCCTAAATGGTAATCCAAGTGATAGTGGCGCTTGAATGCAAAGCTTTGATAGTGAGCATCAATCAGGTTGATGTCATCAATGGGGCTTTTGCGATGGTTGATTCTATTCATAGCAATGCTCCCCGTTGATTCTGCATGTTTTGCTTGGCTCCCCTTAAGTAGACCATAGCCATGACGGTGCGGCTTGTAAAAAAGTCACAGTACCGTATGGCCATGGATTAAACCGCGAGTCTCTTAACCTGTGGGGATCTGTTTTTTATTGTGGCGATGGGTGCGTAAGCCGTCAGCACTGAATATCATCAAACCAGCCCAAATAAAACCGAAGGTGATGCCTTTGTCGAGAGTGAATGCTTCACCGTAAACGGTGACCGCCAAAATGAACATCAAGCTCGGCCCTATGTATTGGAAAAAGCCAAGGGTCGAGAAGCGCAACTTGGTGGCTGCGCCTGTAAAGCACAGCAGCGGTACCGTTGTGACTATCCCCGCCGCCATCAGCAATAAGTTGGTGCTAGTAGGGTTAAGCGCCCAGTTTGAGGTTGGAGTATCGGCAATCAAGAGTACATAACTGGCGGCTACAGGCAGTAAGAGACAGGTTTCGATGAACAAGCCTGTTTGTGCATCAAGGTTGACCTTTTTGCGCAGTAAGCCGTAGCAGGCAAAGGTGGCGGCTAATGCCAGTGCAATCCAAGGGAGCGAGCCGAATTTGATCAGCTGTACCAATACGCCACATGCGGCCAAGCTAACAGCTACCCATTGTAAGGGGCGTAGACGCTCGCCAAGGAACACCATAGCCAAAACCACATTAAATAAAGGGTTAATGTAATAACCAAGACTAGCATCGAGCATGTAGTTGTTATTGATCGCCCAAATAAAAATCAGCCAGTTGCTCCCGACTAATACCGAGGTCAGGGCGAGTAAGCCAAGCATCTTGGGTTGGCGCATAACGGTGCTGACTTTGCTCCAATGACGGCGCAAGCCAATCAAGCCCGCTAAAAAGAAGAATGACCAAATCACACGATGGCTGAGGATCTCCAGCGCACTCACATGCTGGAGAGATTTGAAGTAAACCGGGGCGATACCCCACATGGTATAGGCCGCAAGGGCCAAGATGATCCCGCGACGGGTTTGTTGCGCTTGTTCGTCCATTGATAATGCGATCTTGTTGTATAGAAGTGGAAAAATGTTGTGTTTTTTTGCGGAAAAACGTGCCAGCAGTATAAAACGAGAGTTGTTCATAAACCAATCAGATTCAACAGGGAATGCCCAGCGCGGTCGTTTGGTATAGAATACTCGCCCCAAAGTTAAAAGAGCCGTGTTATGTCATCCAGCTGCGCCGAGTCCATACCTCAGGTTACTGCATCATCCAGCGAACAGATTTTGCAGGAGGTGTTTGGTTACCAAGCATTTCGTGACGGTCAGCAGCAAGTGATCGACAGCGTGGCACAAGGCCGTGATGGTTTGGTGATCATGCCAACCGGTGGCGGTAAATCTCTGTGTTACCAAATTCCGGCTTTGATGCTCGATGGTTTGACCTTGGTGATTTCACCGCTGATTTCGTTGATGAAAGATCAGGTTGACCAACTGAAAGCTAACGGGGTCGCTGCCGCCTATCTAAATTCCACCATGAGCCGTGAAGCTGTGATGGAAACGTTTGAAGCGATGCAAGCCGGACAACTTAAGCTGGTGTATGTCTCGCCGGAGCGGGCGTTGATGTTCGATTTTATCGAGCGCTTAAAAACCTGCCCGCTGCAAATGGTGGCTGTTGATGAAGCACACTGTATCTCGCAGTGGGGACACGATTTTCGTCGTGAGTATGCTGAGCTGGGAATGCTCAAGCAGCATTTTCCTGATATCGCCATTTTGGCGCTTACCGCCACAGCCGATGACACCACCCGTAATGACATCATTAGTCGCTTACAGCTCAGCGACCCTCATATTTATTTGGGCAGCTTTGACCGCCCTAATATTCGCTATACCTTGCAGGAAAAATACAAGCCGATGGCGCAGTTACTCCGTTATTTGGCGGGTGTGCGCGGTCAGTGCGGGATCATCTATTGCAATAGCCGTAAGCGCGTCGAGCAGATTTGCGAAAAGTTGTGCGGTGAAGGGATCCGCGCGGCAGCCTACCATGCTGGGCTAGAGTTTGATGAGCGCGCCTATGTCCAAGAGGGCTTCCAACGCGATGACATTCAAATTGTGGTCGCCACGGTGGCGTTCGGTATGGGGATCAACAAACCCAATGTACGGTTCGTGGTTCACTATGATGTGCCGCGCAATATCGAATCTTACTACCAAGAAACGGGCCGAGCTGGGCGTGATGGCTTGCCTGCTGAAGCGGTAACTTTCTATGATCCGGCTGATTTGGCGTGGCTACGCCGCTGCTTGGATGAGAAAGAAGAAGGCGAGCAAAAACGGGTAGAGAGCCATAAGCTCAATGCGATGGGGGCATTTGCCGAAGCGCAAACCTGTCGTCGCCAAGTGTTACTCCACTATTTTGGCGAACACCGTGCCGAGCCGTGTGGTAACTGCGATATCTGTCTCGACCCGCCTAAGCGGTTTGATGGCTTGGAAGTGGCGCAAAAAGCCTTGTCGTGCGTGTATCGCGTGAAGCAAAACTTCGGTATGACTTACGTAGTCGAAGTGTTGCGTGGGATGCAAAATCAGCGCATTCGCGAACACGGCCACGATAAGCTCACCACCTACGGCATTGGTCGTGAGCAAAGCCACGAGTTTTGGGTTAGCATCTTTCGTCAGCTGATCCACTTAGGGCTGTTGAATCAAAATATCATGCGCAGCTCAACCTTGCAGCTAACCGAAAAAGCGCGCGCGGTGTTGCGCGGAGAAGTGGCGTTAGAGCTAGCAGTGCCACGGTTAGACAGTGTGGTGCGGAATGCCAAAAGCGATAAGCTTGCCAGTCGCCATTACGATAAGAAGCTGTTTGCCAAACTCCGTAAGCTGCGCAAAGCCATTGCCGATGAAGATGACATCCCGCCTTATGTGGTGTTTAACGATGCCAGCTTAATGGAAATGGCGGAAAAGCTGCCGACGTCAGACAGTGCATTGCTGGCTGTGAATGGCGTTGGGCAACGCAAGTTGGAAAAATATGGTCAGGCGTTTTTGACCATGATTGAAGAGCACTTGGTCGCAACCGTGGAATACCCAGCAGGGGTGTAGCCCGCTGTCCATAAAATGCAGACAAAAAAATACCGGACTTATCCGGGTCCGGTACAAAATGCGTGTCTAACATAATCTAGGCATAATCTGGATTAGGTTATCGTCGCTACAAAACAGCTTGCGTATTTGGTGAGAATGTTAATTTCACCGAGTTGCCTGTAGACCTCACGGATGATGAGCCTCGTGATGCCTAACGTTGACAACGCGAGTATAAGACCATGAACCTATAGCCGTTGGCTATAGCCCCCTTATGGTTTGATACCCATAGCAACAATTGGTTACAGGAATCCGACTAATTAGCAAAACCTTGCTTCTAACTCCTTCAATTAAGGACAATTTATGGCTATTTCTTCCTCTCCTTTTTTCGCCGTTCGCCGCCTCGATCTTGCCAGTGGCCACCTGATGTTAATCGGACCTGACTTTGACTTTGATTCGTTTGCTGCCATGGCTGAAGCCTTATTGCTCCAAATTGATGCCACTGTGGTGGAAAAGGAGTTAAATGCCGATCTGCATGTGTGGCTGATCGACTTTGAAGGTTGCCAATTGCTCCTTAAAGGCGAGCATTACAGTGGTGCGGTCTGGATTGAAGCGATGTCGACGCGCGATAATGAAACCTTGGCGTTTATCGCATCCTTGCTGCCACAAGACGATAGCCAAGTGTGTTAACCGTGGATTGACGGTCGAGAACGATTACATTGCTGGAATGTGCGTTTCAGGGCTAGGCAGTCAAAGTGGTTACTGTATAATCGCCCGCTTGGTCACGCTAGGGATGAGAATCTAGCGCGGTATGTATATTTGGGTTCCCTCTCCCCCAATGACAAAAAGGTCTCTTCAATGACGACTTCGCAATTTACGCCTGCTCAGCAGCGCCAAGCTTTATCTTTGTTAGTGGTATTCCATTTGGTGATCATTGCCTCCAGTAACTATCTGGTGCAATTGCCATTTACTGTGTTTGGTTTTCACACCACATGGGGCGCCTTTACCTTCCCGTTTATCTTTTTAGCGACAGACTTAACGGTACGTATTTTCGGTGCCAGCATGGCGCGTAAGATTATTTTACGAGTGATGATGCCTGCGCTGTTGATTTCGTATGTGCTCTCGGTGCTCTTTTTCCAAGGGGAATACCAAGGGATCGGACACTTGACCGAGTTTAACTTGTTTGTGGCACGGATCGCGGTTGCTAGCTTTATGGCTTACTTGCTGGGGCAGATCTTGGATGTATCGGTCTTTAACCGCTTACGCCAAGTGAAAAGCTGGTGGGTCGCGCCGACTTGTTCGACTATCTTTGGTAACGCGCTTGATACCTTGGCGTTCTTCTCGATCGCTTTCTACAACAGTCCGGATGCCTTTATGGCGGAAAACTGGGTAGAGATTGCGACGGTAGACTATACCTTCAAGCTCTTGATTAGCTTAGGTCTGTTTGTGCCTATGTATGGAGTGCTGTTGAATTATCTGGTCAACAAGCTCACGACCTTAAAGACCCAAGATAGCGACGGGAATAACATCGTCGTAAACTAAATCATTGATTGTTTAAGCCAGCGTTTACGCTGGCTTTTTTATCTGATGCAGATAGAAAAAGGGAGAAGATATGCAGATCCGTGAAGCCAGTTTGGCGGAAGCTGTCACCGTATTGGCGGCGATTAGTGAGTTTGCGCATAGCGAGAGTGTGGCGAGCTTGGAAGCCCGTTTAGGTGATAAACCCCGCTCGGTACTGGTGGCTGAAGTGGCTGGTGAACTGGTTGGGGTTAAGATTGGATACGCAAAATCGGATACCGAATTTTATAGCTGGCTCGGTGGGGTCGCTCCGCAAGGGCGTGGTCAAGGAGTCGCACAAGCCTTGCTAGAAGCGCAAGAGGCTTGGGTTAAAGCGCAGGGATACCAAACTTTAAGCGTCAAATCGCGGAATCGCTTCGCCGCGATGTTGCGTTTGTTATTGCGTAATCAGTATCAGATCGTGGATCTGGAGAAAAAAGATGGCGTAGAGGATTACCGTTTATACTTCACTAAACGTTTGTAATAGCAGCAAAAAGAAGTGGTAATGATAAAGCAATAAACAACTAAATGAAAATAATTCTCAATAAGTGCTTGCAATCAAGATGAGAATGGTTATTATTAACGGGCACTCAGGCGATGGCAGTACACATCAGCCAGCGCTCTGAAGGCACGACATTGCTCACATTGCTTCCAGTGTACTTCAGCTATGGATGAGTTTCCCGGTGTAGGGCTAGGAAAATCAAACCAATTCTGCTGAGCGGCGCTTTCCAAAGTAGCGCCGCTTTTTCTTTATCTGTCTTCCGTAAATTTCTTTTCTATCAGTAAACGCGTCAATTATCGCTTCGCTTTCTCGTCTGTGTTGTTTGGGAGCTGCCTAGAGCACTTAATTTGCCAAAGGCACTAAATAATAAAGATGTTAGCGAGTGAGTTAATCAAGCGCTTCACTGATAACGCTTGGCGCCACGTTAGCCAACATCTCGTCTTATTTTGTTCTCGTTAGGCCAGTTTGATCAGGCTGTGGACGAGCTTATTGATCCCGCTAGCGGCTTCCGACAGGTTACCCGCCAGCATGTAGGCTGGGGTGGTAAGCAAACGACGCTTCTGATCGAGTACAAAATCGTGCACAGGGCACTCGATGTGTTCGCCTCCCATAGTGTTGAACGCATGGGCGGTATCAGGATCCGAGCCGATCGTACCTTTAGCACCCGAGCCGTAGATTTGTGGGATCAAGGTTGGGGCAATGCACAGATAGCCTGCGGGCTTCTCGGCATTGGCAAAAGCTTGGCAAGCCGTCAGTACATCAGGGTGGATGGTGCACGCGGTGCCTTTGAGCGCAAAGTCAGACAGGTTCTTGGCTGCGCCAAAGCCACCTGGTACTAATAGGGCATCGTATTGGTGGACATTCAGCTCAGCAACATCTTGGATCTGACCTCGGGCGATCCGTGCCGCTTCGATCAACACATTGCGGGTTTCTGGGCTTTCTTCGCCAGTAAGGTGGTTGATCACATGGTGTTGATCCACGTTAGGGGCAAAACAGTGCCAACTGGCGCCTTCTTGCTCGATAGCATGGAGCGAGAGTACAGCTTCATGGATTTCGCTGCCGTCAAACACGCCACAGCCGCTTAAAATTACCGCGATTCGTTTCATTCTGGCTTCCTTTCTAGTCAAAATTGTCTATTTTTAGACTCTAAGCGTTAATTTTGAGAATGTCTTGCTAACGTTTTCCACAGTGGACGATCATCACACGATCGTCGATCTTTTTGCCTCTTTTTGCATAAGTTGTTGATTTTAATTTGTTTTGCTTTTCGGTCAAAACCGTCTAAAAATTTTGATCCCAGCTTTAAAATTAAATACTAACAAAGTTATCCACAGATTAAGGCTAAGATGGGGAAAACATAGGTTAACACTGGCGGGTTGACGTGGCATTCTAGTAGCCCGCCATACAGATTCCCTTTCTCAGCATATATTATGCGCAATCTGTGTGCCGAATCATGATGACTTTTCCGGATATAAGAATATCTCTATGGCTACTATTCCAGATAACCCGCTTATTTTGATCGATGGATCATCTTATCTTTACCGCGCGTATCATGCTGCGCCGAACTTCACTAATTCTGATGGTGAACCAACAGGTGCGGTTTACGGTGTGGTGAACATGCTACGTAGTATGCTGCGTCAGTTCTCGACTGAGCACGTGGCGGTTATTTTTGATGCGAAAGGCAAAACGTTCCGTGATGATATGTATCCGGAATATAAGGCGAATCGACCGCCGATGCCGGATGATCTGCGCAGTCAGATCGAACCGCTGCACGCGGTGATCAAGGCAATGGGATTACCGTTGATCTCGATCTCTGGAGTAGAAGCCGATGACGTGATCGGTACCTTGGCAAGCCAAGCCTCAAAAGCTGGCATGCCAGTACTGATCAGCACCGGCGATAAAGATATGGCGCAGCTGGTGGATGAAAACATCACCCTGATCAACACCATGACAGATGTGGTGATGGATCCTGCTGGCGTTGTGGATAAATTCGGGATTGGTCCTGAGTTGATCATCGACTACCTTGCATTGATGGGAGACAAGGTCGACAACATTCCGGGCGTACCGGGTGTCGGTGAGAAAACGGCTAAAGCACTATTAACCGGTATCGGGGGCTTAGATGCGCTATACGCTAATCTTGATGATATTCCTGCATTGGGTTTCCGTGGCTCGAAAACCATGCCGAAGAAGCTGACGGATAACAAAGACGCTGCGTATCTATCGTACGAGTTAGCCACCATTAAGCTTGATGTTGAGCTTGATGTGAAACCGCACGAGCTCACCAAAGCTGATCCTGATACCGATGAGTTGACCAAGCTGTTTGGTAAGCTGCAATTCCGTCGTTGGTTGAGCGAAATGCTTGATGGCAGCGATGGCAAAATTGTTGCTGATGAAAAAGCGGCACCTGCGGCGGCTGAGCCAAAAGTGGTTGCGCCAGTGATCGATCGCAGTGGTTACGAAACGGTACTCGACGAAGCGAGCTTTACTGCGTGGCTTGACACCCTCAACAATGCTGAAGTGGTCGCGTTTGATACCGAAACCGACGGTTTAGACTACATGACTGCAAATTTGGTTGGGGTGTCGTTTGCGGTGGAAGAAGGTAAAGCGGCGTACGTGCCTGTGGCGCACGATTACCTTGATGCACCAGCGCAACTGGATCGTGATTGGGTCTTGGCACAATTGAAACCACTGCTTGAAGACAGCACGCGTGCCAAAGTGGGTCAGAATCTGAAATTTGATGCCAGCATTCTTGCTCGTTATGACATTGAAATGCAGGGGATCAAATTCGACACCATGCTGGAGTCGTACGTGTTTAACAGTGTGGTCGGCCGTCATGATATGGACAGCTTGTCGCTACGTTACTTGGAACATAAGACGATCAGCTTTGAAGAAATTGCGGGTAAAGGTAAGAAGCAACTGACCTTTAACCAAATCGATCTTGAGCAAGCCGGTCCTTACGCTGCGGAAGATGCTGATATCACGCTGCGTTTGCACAATGTATTGATGGCGAAAGTGAATGCAGACGACAAACTGAAGTCTGTGTTTGAAGATATTGAAATGCCGTTAGTACCGGTATTGTCACGCATCGAGCGTACCGGGGTGCTGATCGATAGCATGTTGATGGGCGCACAATCGAACGAATTAGGTGCGCGCTTGGAAGAGCTTCAAGCGCAAGCGTATGAGATTGCAGGCGAAGAGTTTAACTTGAGCTCGCCAAAACAGCTGCAAGCGATCCTGTTTGAGAAAATGGGTCTGCCGATTTTGAAAAAGACCCCATCGGGCGCGGCGTCAACTAACGAAGAAGTGTTGCAAGAGCTTGCATTGGATTACCCACTGCCGAAACTAATTCTAGAGTACCGTAGTCTGTCGAAACTCAAATCGACCTACACGGATAAACTGCCGAAGATGGTGAACCCAACGACTGGGCGTGTACATACCTCGTATCACCAAGCGGTGACAGCGACGGGGCGTTTGTCTTCAAGCGATCCAAACCTTCAAAATATCCCAGTACGTAACGAAGAAGGGCGTCGTATTCGTCAGGCGTTTGTTGCCCCTACTGGTTACAAAGTCTTGGCGGTCGACTACTCGCAAATCGAACTGCGTATCATGGCGCACTTATCGGGCGATGAAGCGTTATTGGACGCGTTCCGTCATGGTAAAGATATTCACGCGGCTACCGCAGCCGAGATTTTGGGCTTACCGCTTGAGTCTGTAACCAGCGAACAACGTCGCCGTGCGAAAGCGATCAACTTCGGTTTGATCTACGGTATGAGTGCCTTTGGTCTCGCGAAACAGCTGGATATGGGACGTAACGAAGCACAGGAATACATGGATCTGTACTTTGAGCGTTACCCAGGGGTATTGGAATACATGGAAAGTACCCGTAATACGGCAAGCGAGCAGGGCTATGTAGAAACCTTGTTTGGTCGCCGTTTGCACCTTCCTGATATCAAGTCGCGTAACGGTATGCGTCGTAAAGCCGCGGAGCGTGCTGCGATCAATGCGCCAATGCAAGGTACAGCGGCTGACATTATCAAACGTGCGATGGTACTGGTCGATGAGTGGGTTCAACAACAACCTGAAGGTCAAGTTCGACTACTAATGCAAGTACACGATGAACTTGTATTTGAAGTACAGGAAGAACATTTAGCAACAGTCACTCAACAAGTGCAGGAACTGATGGAAGCGGCGGCGAAATTGGACGTGCCTTTGGTGGCTGACGCAGGCTTTGGTGATAACTGGGACCAAGCCCACTAAGGGTTTCCAGCTAAAAAAGCGTTAACTCAGTGATTAATAGCCAGCCATTGCTGGCTATTTTTTTTGTTGAAAAAAGGATGTTTTCACAACGGTTTGTAAAACCTAATTACAGTATTGTGAAAAAAAATAACGAAATCCTCTTTCATTATCTGAACGTTTGTTGTACAGTTAACGGCGTAGGGTACAGAGGTAAGATGTTCTATCTTTCAGACCTTTTGTTTCACGTTATTGGATTTGGCTGATTCAGCCGCCCTGGTCATTTGACCGGGGCGTTTTTTATTGGGTCAAAGAAAAATGCCCTCAATTTCAAATTCCCCCTTCTTTTTTTCGTTCTGATTTCCTGATTGATAGCGCTTGTGTATTTAAGGCGATTACGCTCGTTATTGCTTGTTATTAAAGCAAATTTACCGTGATTGTTGATGAATTCGTCAACTTAAGTTGCCATTGCAGCGTGGTTTCACTTATCTCTTAATAATATCAATGGGTTATGTGATAGATAAAAATTAGAGTAATTACTTTAACTTGAATAATCTTCGGGTATAATAGCGTCAGCTTCTTGTTCATATTTGTCCGAAGCGAGGTGATTATCGATTGCCTTGCTCGCAAATAAATGAAATCGCCACCCACATTTTAGCGGTGGCTTTTTTTTGCCTGAAATTTGGCTTTTTGTAATTTAATTACAGGTGCTGGGTGCTATTGACCTAGTTGGTAATAAGTTAATTTTCTGTATAAAACAACTCAGGCGGTTTTGTTGCTCAAGTCACTAAAAAGTGATGTTTTGTCTGTAAGAGGGTGATGAAACCTGAGGTGTGGCTATTGCAAAAGCCAAGAAAGGTCGGACAAAAAACTTGCGTTGGGGGGGGAAATCATTGATCCTTTTTGGACAAAAATAAAAACCTCCTATTTCTCTCCCGTTGCCCCACCAAGCTGGTGGGGAATTTTTATAGCCCCATCCTTAGAGCTATATTTTGATCTCTCAATCGTGTGGCTTATTCGCCGTCACCATCAAAAGCATCATTATCGATCTGCATTTCATCTTCATCGGCTAATAGCGCGTGTTGACGCTCAAGCTCTGGTGCAAACCACTCGGTCAGTTTGGCGCGCACTTGGTCAACGCCCAGACCTTTTAGTGATGAGAAGAACTCCACTTGTACATCGCCACCAAAGGTTAGCGCGTCTTTGCGGGTTTTCATCAGTTGCTGCTTACGTGCGCCGCTTTTCAGTTTGTCGGCTTTAGTTAGTAGCACTAGCACTGGTAGACGGCTTTCGACTGCCCAGTGGATCATCTGTTGGTCAAGATCTTTCATTGGATGACGGATATCCATCAATACCACCAAACCTTGCAGACATTCGCGTTTTTGTAGGTATTCACCCAGCGCTTTTTGCCACTTCTTTTTCATCTCAAGCGGAACTTGCGCAAAACCGTAACCTGGTAAGTCGATAAGGTTACAACCCGGTACTACTTCGAACATGTTGATCAGCTGAGTACGACCAGGAGTTTTAGAGGTACGCGCTAAGCTCTTTTGGTCAGTCAGGCGGTTTAACGCGCTCGACTTACCTGCATTTGAGCGACCAGCAAATGCGATTTCAACGCCACTGTCGGTTGGTAAGTGACGAATATCCGGCGCACTTGTGATGAAACGTGTATTTCTATAGTTGAGAAGTTGATTCACTGTTAACTCCGTCAAGTCTTTATGTAGTCGACTGATTACTTTTATGTGAAATTGTGTAAAATGTGTTTAACCGTGCTCGGTTTGTGGTCGATTGTATACCATGTGGCTGAGCATTACTTGTGGTACTGGAAGCTCAATAATTATAAACGGAATGTCATGAAGAAATTAGCACTGATATTGTCTCTTCTTGCCAGTTGCTCAGCCTGGGCCCAAGGGGACGCGGAAGCCGGTAAAGCCAAAGCAGCGACTTGTGCTGCCTGCCATGGTGCCGATGGAAACGGCATTATGACGCAATACCCTAAACTCTCTGGCCAACATCCTGGCTACTTAGAAAAACAGCTTAAAGAATTCAAACTGGGTGTCACCTCGGGTGGTAAACAAGGTCGTAACGATCCTGTAATGAGTGCGATGGCGATGCCATTGTCTGAGCAGGACATGGCAGATCTTGCGGCTTACTATGCCTCGCTGCCAATTTCGGATAACACGACCCCAGAATCGTCGATTGAAGTGGGTCAGCAACTCTACCGTTACGGTGATGCTGAACGTGGCATTGCTGCGTGTACGGCTTGCCATGGTCCGCGTGGTAATGGCACCAGCTTGTCAGGTTTCCCGAAAATCTCGGGGCAAAATGCGGAATACGTGAAATTGCAGCTTGAAAAATTCCGAGCTGGTCAGCGCCACAATGATATGAATGCCATGATGCGCTCGGTGGCAGCGAAGCTCACCGACGGGGAAATTACCGCTTTGTCACAATACGTTGGCGGTCTGCACTAAATCCTAGCCCTACCTAGAATCAATCACCCCGATTGATAGCCCACCTGTAGTTTCGGCTGCGGGTGGGCTTTTTGTTGTCAGCTATCACCTTTCTGACGTGGCGTTCATCCTTTATAACCCCATTCAATGTGGTGCCAAGTCTGTCGGTAACCGTGGTCGATCGCTGAAAGCGCAGCGCTTTGTAAGAGATCCGCCATTTGAATAGGGTATTCAGGCTGAAAAAATTGCTCACTCAATGGCTTGTTTTGTTATTTTTCAATGTTTTAGCTGTGTTGCGATCATATTGCTGCTTGAGTGAGTGTTTTGACTGCCTTGTTTGAGTTCGGGATTGGCGTAAAGTTACCCATGTCGACAGGGAGTACGACACAGGAAATAGGAAGCGCCAATGATTGGCTTGAGCAGGAGCTCAAAGGAATACACGGAGTCTGGTCTGGATGACCGATAGGTTCGCAAGATGCGATAGGAAACCCACGACGGGACTCAAGGATTACGCGTTAGCGTGAGATCAGATACACGACGGAACGTGTGTCCACATGGATGGTGACATTGGTTATCAGGATGGTAACAAGCTAAAGGATAGCCAGCTTAGGATAAGCTGACATGCACAAGGTAGTGTGGGGACGCTGAAAATTCATCAGGATGATGAAGAACAACAACGTTTGGCAGGGAAAGCACCAATAACAAAAGGATCATTGTCGGACCGGGAAGTTTCTCGAATAGTTACGGATGACGAGACAGAATTGAGCCAGCAATGGCAAATCATCGAGCGATAGGCGAAAGTCTGTCGCTTTTTTCTTTATTGGCTTTCTGTTATGTTTCCGCCCATTCTTTGCTTTGAGAGTGAGTCACCATGTCAGCGTGCCCCTTGTGTCACCATGCTTCCACAGCCACTTATGCGCAAGATCGTCTTCGCGCTTATTTCCAGTGCCCTAAGTGCCAGCTGATTTTTGCCGATCCGGCCGCCAAACTGACTCCCGAGCAAGAGCTTGCTGTGTACCAGCAGCACGAAAATAACCCTGAAGATCAGGGGTATCGCCGTTTCCTCAACCGCTTAGCCGCCCCTTTGGCTGAACGCTTGGCATCACCGCCTTTATCTGGATTGGATTTTGGTAGTGGTCCAGGGCCGACATTATCCGTAATGTTGAGTGAGATAGGGTATAATGTGGCGATATATGACCCTTATTTTGCTAATGAGCCGGCAGTATTAGCGCAACGCTATGATTTTGTGACTTGTACTGAGGCCATTGAGCACTTTAACACGCCTGCTAAGGAATGGGGGCAGCTAGTCTCTATGGTTAAACCCGGCGGTTGGCTGGGGATCATGACCAAGCTAGCAACAAGTGCGGACGAGTTTGCTCGTTGGCACTACAAAAACGACCCAACCCATGTGAGCTTCTTCAGTCGTGAGACGTTTCGCTTTTTAGCGCAACGCGACGAGCTGGAAGTAGAATTTGTTGGCAATGATGTAATTTTGCTGAGGAAAACCCAGTAATGACCCGTAAGAGAAAGAGTCGCAAGATCGGTAGCGAAGGCCCAGCGGTATACCGTGAGAAGTCGACAACCCAATTGGAACTTGAAGCGCGTAAGCGTCAGAAAGACAAAAAGCGTAAAGGTTTAAAATCAGGTAGCCGCCACTCAGCTGCTATCGATGAGCAGAAAAAAGGTTCAGGCAAAGCGCGTGACCCTCGTCTAGGCAGTAAGAAGCCAATTCCATTGGTAGTCGATAACAAGCCGAAGACCAAAAAAGAACGTCGCATGAGCGCTGAGCAAGAACTCGCGATGCTTGAGAACGATGCACAACTAATGGTGTTGTTGGATCGCCTTGAAGCGGGTGAATCGCTAGGTGCTGGTCTGCAAAAACAAGTGGATGAGAAACTGGACCGTATCGAACAGCTAATGAAACAGCTGGGTCTACTTGAAGAAGAACAGCCAGAGTTTGACGAGCAGCCTGTGGCAAAAGGCCCGCAGTCTGATGACGATCTGCTGGCCCAGTTTGAAAACATGGATTACGACGACTTCGACAAGGAGTAACCCTTGCAAGATATGACACTGTGGTTAGGACTCGGCGGAAGCATCGTCGCGGTATTGGCCTGTTACGCGGGCTATTTGTTGTTTAAGTTGTATCAACAGACACAACGCCACAAAGCCTTCCTTGCTCGTGCTGAAGCAGAGCAGGAGCAAAAGCGTGACCAGCGCAATGCTACAATTATGGATAGCGTGTTTATTATTGCTGATGCAGGTAAACAGGCGCAGTGTGATATGTCGGAAGTCTCGATTCGACTGTATAAGTTGATGGAAGTCTTGCAGGGCGATGCGGCATTAGATTTTGCTGCGACTTACCCTGCAATGAACGAGCTTTATCACGTGGTGAAAGACATGCCACGCGGTGAAGCGCGTCAGACCATCCAGAAAAAAGAGCGCATGCAATTGGATTTGATCCGCATGAAAGCTGAAGCGCGTTTGCAAGACAGTATCATGCTTGAGCTTGATGCCATCCTCGCAAAAAAGTAACGATTTCGCTTTGTTAGCCAAGGTGAAATGACGCTGCTTATACCCAAGCGAACAAGGTTTGCTTGGGTATATAACTCGTAAGTGTTCTACATCTTTATTAACTTGTGGCACACTAACCCGCAAATCCAAGCCCTACACAATTGGAATCCGCAATGTCGAACGAGCAGATTATTTGGGATCAGGCCCTGATCGAAAAGTATAACTATTCGGGTCCTCGCTACACTTCTTACCCAACCGCGTTGGAGTTTCATGAAGGCTTCACCGAGGCGGAGTTTGATACCGCTTGCGCTCAATACCCAGAGCGTAAACTGTCGTTGTATGTGCACATCCCGTTTTGTCACAAGCTTTGTTACTACTGTGGCTGTAATAAAATCATTACCCGCCATCAGCACAAAGCCGATCAATACCTTGATGTCCTAGAGCAGGAAATTCGTCACCGCGCGAAAGCGTTCGGTCAACGTCAGGTGAGCCAACTCCACTGGGGTGGCGGTACACCAACTTTCCTTACTAAGGCGCAGGTTAGCCGTTTGATGACCATGCTGCGCGACCAATTTAGCTTTGATGCTGA
Organism: Photobacterium jeanii; assembly: GCF_001650345.1. Taxonomy (GTDB): domain Bacteria; phylum Pseudomonadota; class Gammaproteobacteria; order Enterobacterales; family Vibrionaceae; genus Photobacterium; species Photobacterium jeanii. Next base: position 63,001 of record NZ_LVHF01000010.1, read on the forward strand.
TGCTGAAATCAGTATTGAAGTGGATCCACGTGAAATCGAGCTGGATATGCTGGATCACCTACGTAGCGAAGGCTTCAACCGCCTGAGTATCGGGGTGCAGGACTTCAACAAAGAAGTGCAAAAGCTGGTGAACCGTGAGCAAGATGAAGCATTCATTTTTGCGATGGTGAAGCGTGCCAAAGAATTGGGCTTTCGCTCAACCAACTTGGATTTGATTTATGGCTTGCCAATGCAAAACCAAGCCTTGTTTGCTGAGACGTTAAAGCAAGTGCTGGAAATGCAACCGGGTCGTTTGTCGGTGTTTAACTACGCCCACATGCCAAAACTGTTTGCTGCCCAGCGTAAAATCAAAGATGACTTGCTACCAGCGCCAAAAGAAAAACTGGCGATGCTGCAAGATACCATTGCGACCCTGACTGGTGCGGGTTACCAGTTTATTGGTATGGATCACTTTGCCCTGCCACAAGACGAGTTAGCGGTTGCTCAGCGTGAAGGCATTTTGCACCGTAACTTCCAAGGCTACACCACTCAAGGTGAGTGTGATTTGTTGGGCTTTGGGGTGTCAGCGATTTCCATGATTGGTGACTGTTACGCGCAGAACCAAAAAGAGCTGAAAGCTTATTACGCGGACGTGGCTGATCATGAGCATGCACTGTGGAAAGGTGTTGGACTCGATGCCGATGATTTACTGCGTCGTGAAGTGATCAAAGCGCTGATCTGTAACTTCCAGCTTGATAAGAAAGCGATTGAAGCGCAGTTCGACCTCGACTTTGATAGCTACTTTGCTGAAGACCTTGAATTGCTACAAACCTTCATTAACGATGAGTTGGTGACGGTGAGTGACGATCTGATTTTTGTTGAGCTGAAAGGTCGCTTGCTGATCCGTAACATTTGCATGTGTTTTGACAAATACCTGCGTGACCGTGCGCGTCAACAGCAGTTCTCTCGTGTGATTTAAGCGAGCAAGAAAAGCATACAAAAAGGCCGTGTTATCTCAGATAACACGGCCTTTTTATTTCGAATTTTTTAGCCGTTAAGCTAATTAATTCGAAAACATGTTAACGGCGGCGATCAGCGCCAGCACCCCAGCAGCAAAATGGTTAATACCACCTGCAGCCAAATCACTGACGGCCGGCATCGCCACGCTCGCAGACATTAAACTCTCAAGCATGAACGTGTCTCCACAATGATAACTTTCCCAGTTGCGCGCCCAATTGGGGGTAACTGAGTCTTTCAGCCACGCGGACGTGACCCTGAAAATCGAAAAGTGGCGGTATTCTACGTGAATTCATGGCGGTGAAAACTGCTTTTGCGCAATAAATCAGCAGTTTTAGCAATTACAGTAGGAAGTGTTATGGCTGGATAAAAAATGTTTATCTGGCGAGATAAATGGTTAAGAGCGGAAAGGGCGCCAGCAGATTTGCTGGCGCTATCAGAAGATGATTAAGCGCGATCCGCGACTTTTGCTTTAAGTACTTGTTTTTCGCTATCAGACAAGAATGATAGCGTTAGGCCGTTTTCTTGAGCTTGGCGAATTTGCACTTGGCTTAGTCCGGCTTTTGGTGCTGCTACTTCGTATTCGTATGGTAGCTCGATACCTTCTACTGCTGGGTCGTCGGTGTTCAGACACGCCAAGATGCCGTGATCCAAGAATTGCTTCACTGGGTGGCTGTCGAACGAAGCGACCGTGCTGGTTTGGATGTTAGAGGTTAGGCACGACTCGATACCGATGTTGTGCTCAGCAAGGTAATCCATCAGTTTTGGATCGTGGATTGCTTTCACACCGTGACCAATACGCACAGCACCTAGCTCTTTGATAGCTTGCCACATGCTTTCCGGCCCTGCCGCTTCACCTGCGTGCACCGTTACACGAAGATCAGCGTCACGCACTTGTTTGAAGTGGTTAACAAATTGCTCGCCTGGTTGACCAAGTTCATCACCGGCTAAGTCAATCGCCACTAAGTTGTCTTTTTGCGTTAATAGAGCATCTAGCTCTTGCTGACAAGCGTCGGTACCAAAGGTACGGCTCATAATACCGATCAGGTTGGCTTGAACATCGAAGTCACGACAGCCCGCTTTTACACCGTCGACGACAGCTTCAACGACACCCGCAACTGGCAAGTTGTGTTTCATTGCCATGTAGTAAGGTGAGAAACGCAATTCGGCATAATCGATTTGTGCGTTCAGGGCATCTTCTACGTTCTCGTAAGCGACGCGGCGACATGCATCAAGATCGCCCAATACCGCCACACCCCAATCGAGTTTCGATAGGAACGCTACCAAGCTAGGCTCAGCTTCTACGATTTGAACGTGAGGACGTAGTGATTCGATATCGTGGCCTGGTAGGGTCATACCAAATTTTTGGCCTAGTTCGAGAATAGTCTGGATGCGGATATTACCGTCGAGGTGGCGGTGAATATCTGTCAGCGGAAGGTGCTTAGTAATCATAGTTATAACAGCCCTGAGTTGAAGTCCGAGTCAAGTGTGGTGCGATAGTATACGCAAAGCGGAAAATACTATCAGTATAGTCAGCGCGGATATTCCATCACCAAGTCACTCTTTTGTGGGTTATTTACCATATCTGTTGACCATTGTGACAACGGCAGCGGCTTGGCGTAATAAAAACCTTGTGCGTAGCGACACCCTAATTGCGTCAGCTTCTCGGCTTGCGCCGCCGTTTCGACCCCTTCAGCCACAATATCAGCGTGGAAGTTATTGGCGATGGTGATGATCGCCGCTACGACTGAGCAGCAGTTGTCGTTCTCCATCATCTCGTTGACAAACGAGCGATCAATTTTGAGGCTATCGAACGGTAGCTGAGTCAGGTAAGCCAGTGATGAATAGCCTGTACCAAAGTCATCGATGGCGATGTGGATCCCGAGCTGACGGACATGATTCAAGATATGGGTGGTCAGCAAGGGCTGGCTTACTAATCGTGATTCGGTGACTTCTAGCGTTAAGTTGGCGGCTGGGAGTTGGGTGGTTTCCAATACCGCTTCTAACTGCTCGATAAAGCCAGCTTGCAGTAGCTGGCACACCGACAGATTGACATGCAGCATGAAATCTTGCGGCCAGCGTCCTTGGCGAATTTGTTCCGCCGTTTGCTGGCAGGCTTGGTGCAGAACCCGATGACCAATATCGATGATCATCCCGTTGTCTTCCGCCAGTGGAATAAATTTGTTGGGTGGCACTAGACCACGGCTAGGGCTACGCCAACGGATCAGCGCTTCAGCGCCACAAATTCGCTGCTGGGTTAAGTTGATCAATGGTTGGTAATGGACCTCGAACTCATCGTTATCGAGTGCACGTTTTAACTCCGCGGTTAACCGAGTTTGCTCGATAGAGGCGGTCATCAAGCTGGATTGATAGTGACAAAACAGCGGGTGCTCTTGCTGCTTGGCCTGACTGAGCGCGAGGCTCGCGTTACGCACCCATTCATTAATGCCATTTTCTGGTAATCGCCCTCGCACAATCCCCGCTCGGGCGCGGAGCATGACATCAATGCCATCGACGATAAACGGACGATGGAAGATAGCCAGTGCCTGCTGGGCTAGGGACTCGATTTGCTGCGGGGTGACCAATTCGGTGCTAAACAGGGCAAACTCATCGCGTCCGACTCGGCTGACGATGATCTCGGTCGGCAAGACTTGCTGCAAACGCTCGGTGATTTGGATTAGTAGTTGGTCACCATTGATGTGGCCGAGGCTGTCGTTAATGTTGCGGAAGGATTTGAGCCCGACTAACACCAAGCTCCCTTGGCTGCCGTTACGTAAGCTGTTGGTGGTATCGACCAAGCCTTGTTGGCTCAGTAAGCCTGTCAGGTTATCGTACAGCACATGTTGGCGCAGTGAGCTAAAAGAATGCTGTAAGCGGCGCGACATGGATTTAATGGCGCTGATGAGTTGCTGGGTTTCTTTGAGTGAGCCCCCAGAGCTGACAGGGATATCCCAATGGTACTCGGTGAGTTTTTTCGAGGCATCGGCAATTTCGGTGATCGGGCGGGTAATGCGGCCTAAGATCACGAGCCCTAGGCATAAGCCACCGCCACCCAGTAGTAGTGCAGCAATGAGGCCCATCATTTGTTGATCGGGCAGTTGTCCGAGCAAATCGTCTTCTGGGGTGGTGACTACGATATACCAGTTTAAGCCGTATGGGTCTTGATAAGGGGTGATGCGGCTAAAATAGCGGTTACCTTGATGATAAAAAGCAAAGCCTTTGGTGAGCGCTTGTTCGCGTAGTTGCTGGCGTTGGATGTAATCTCCGCTGGCGGCAATTAAAGGCGATGAGCTGGCTGCTGGGATCAGGCGGTCGAGTCCGTCTCCGAGAATAGGGCTATTGTCAGAGGTGCCGACTAATAAGCCTTGCTCATCCATGATGTAAATCATGCCCGTCGATGCACTCGCTTCGTCGATCAGAAACTGTTTGATATGGCTGAGGTTAATATCAGTAACGGTGATCCCAATTAGGGTATCGTGCTGCATCACCGGCGAGACCGCGGAAATGGTCAGGGTCTGGTTCTCATCCATGTTGTTATACACCGCCGACCAACCCGCTTGCTGGCTTTTGGCAAAGGGGGCATACCAAGGGCGGGTCAGAGGGTTGTAGTTTTTGATCTGGTGACTGCTAGGGTGGTGATAACTGTTGCCCGCAAAAATATAGAGGTCGTTTGCGGTGCGTTGGTCTTTGAGCAACAAGGCATACTGGTTGTTGGGCTCTTTACGAAATCCGACTAAGTGACCGTCTTCGCTGGCAAAGGCAATGGTATTGATTTGCTGTTGACCGTTGTAGAGGAAGGAGATGGCATCAAATAAGTAGCCTTCCAAAATGGTCAATTGCGGTGGTTGGTACAGTTGGTGACGTTGAATACTATCAGCGAGAGTGACGTTGATATTGAACGGGTCGCCGAGGAATAATTTGAGATCGTTACTGATATTTTTGGTGTAAGACGACAGAAGCTTGTTACTGACCTCCGATAGCATGCGCTCGTAACTATTATGCTGCGCAATCGCGATCACCCCAACTGTAAGAAGCAGAATTAAGGTAAAAGGCAACATTACTGCGGTGCGAAGAGTGATCAATGGGAGGCGTGTCATTATTATTTTTAATGTCGTGCAGTCTTTAAGTCAGAATAGTGGCGTTTTTTATAAAACGATGCAATATTCCGCGTGGGAAAACCGCGCATTTTGTTTGGTTTTTCTACGCGGTTTGTTCAGATAGCGTCGTGAATCGCTTTCCGGCCTTAGATGGTTGTTATAGATCGAGCTCTTTGAGCTTACGCGTTAAGGTATTACGCCCCCACCCGAGGAGCTTGGCGGCTTCTTGTTTATGACCTTGAGTGTGCTCTAGTGCTGTGGTCAGCAATATTTTTTCAAACGCCGGCAAGGCATCGCTCAGGAGATCATGTTCACCTTGTTTGAGCGCTTGTTGTGCCCACTGTGCCAAAGCGTGATGCCAATTCGGATCATCGCTGGCAGCTACGGGTGCACTGTCTTGGTTCAGCTCTGGCGGTAAATCACTCGGTAAAATCTCTGAGCCACTGGCCATCACGGTTAACCAGCGACAGGTATTTTCCAACTGACGGACATTCCCCGGCCAATCGAGTTCGGTTAACGCGGCTTCTGTTGCTGGGTGCAAGGTTTTTACTTCCACTGCTAGCTCATCTGCTGCCCGTTGTAAAAAGTGCTGTGTTAGCTGTGGGATATCCTGACGGCGGTCTTTGAGCGCGGGCAAGTGTACGCGAATGACATTGAGGCGGTGGAATAAGTCTTCACGAAAATCGCCACCCGCCACCAAACGTTCGAGGTTTTGGTGGGTCGCGGCAATGATCCGCACATCAACATTCACGGGTGAGTGGCCGCCTACTCGGTAAAACTGCCCATCAGCTAGAACTCGTAGTAAGCGAGTTTGAATATCGAGTGGCATATCACCAATTTCATCAAGGAATAGAGTCCCGCCGTTTGCTTGTTCAAAGCGCCCTTGGCGCACACTATTGGCACCTGTAAACGCCCCTTTCTCATGACCAAATAGCTCTGATTCGATCAAATCTTTGGGGATCGCCGCCATATTCAGGGCAATAAACGACTGGGCTTTGCGCGGGCTATGACGGTGCAAGGCTTGGGCAACCAGCTCTTTACCTGTACCGGATTCACCGTTGATCAGCACTGAAATCGATGAACGGGAGAGACGGCCAATGGCGCGAAACACCTCTTGCATCGCTGGAGCTTCGCCGATGATTTCAGGCGCGGGTTTACTCTCTGGGGCAGGCTGCTGCCGTTTTTGTTCTTGGCTGTGACTCACTGCGCGCTCGACCAAGCTGACGGTTTCGTCGATATCAAACGGTTTGGGTAAGTACTCGAATGCCCCTTCTTGGTAAGCATTTACCGCTGCATCCAAATCTGAATGGGCGGTCATGATGATCACCGGCAGGCTTGGGTAATCTTGGTGTAGTGATTTGAGCAAGGTCAGCCCGTCGGTGCCCGGCATACGAATGTCGGAGACTAAAACATCGGGTACGCTACGTTCTAAAGCCGCAATCACACTGTCGGCATCGGCAAAGGTTTCGCAGCGCATGCCAGCAGCGTTTAAGGTACGTTCCAGTACCCAACGGATCGAGCTGTCGTCGTCGACGACCCAAATCATTCCTTTGCTCATTCTGCCTCCTGAAAATGTGTGGTTATCGGTTGTATGTTATTGGTCTGATGTTGTTTGTGATTATTTGATCGGTAAGAAGATAGAAAACTGGGTATGACCGGGCCAGCTTACCACTTCGATTTTACCTTGGTGTTGGTCGATTAAGTTTCTCGCTATCGACAGCCCCAGTCCGGTGCCGCCATCGCGTCCGGTGACCATGGGGTAGAACAGGGTGTCTTGAATATCGCGCGGGATCCCAGGGCCGTTATCGATAATGTCGATTTGGGCCGCGACCCGATAACGTTGACCGTGGATCAAGGTTTGGTGCGCAGTACGGGTTTTCAAGGTAATGCGCGGCGGCTCAAGGTTAGGCGACTCGGTCTGTTGTAGCGCTTGTGCCGCGTTACTGATGATATTTAACAGTGCTTGCTCAAGCTGCTCGGGATCCATCATAAAATCGGGCAAGCTCGGGTCGTAGTCGCGCTCAATCGTTAGGCGCTCCCCACTTTCAACGCTGATCAGTTGCCGCACTTTTTCCAATACCACGTGAATGTTATCGACCTGACGACTACCGGGACGTTGCGGGCCCAGTAAGCGGTCGACCAGATTGCGCAGCCGATCGGCTTGCTCAATGATCATCTGGGTGTATTCGGTGTAGCTGGGATCGGGTAAGGTTTTCTCAAGCAGTTGAGCGGCGCCGCGTAACCCGCCCAGTGGATTTTTGATTTCATGGGCTAAGCCACGCACCAATTCTTTGGCTGCCTGTTGTTGAGCGTATTGGTTTTGCTCTTGGCTGATCCGTTTTTGCTGATCGATAGGCTTGAGTTCAAGCAAAATCAGCGATTCATGGTGCCAAACCATAGGGCTAGCGTTGAGCTCAAGGGTATGGTGACGACCATCGATCACAAAGGTGACTTCACTGTCCGCCAGCCCTTGTCCGTTTTGCAGTCGGGTTTGCACCAAATCGAAATCGAGTGAAGTGTGTTGCAACAAATCGGGGAAATAGCTGAATTGCAGGCGACGCTGGCTTGAGGCGAACAGTTGCTCGGCTGCTGGATTGACGTAGCGGATCTGAAGGTTGTCGTCGAGCAGGGTCACGGCGGTGACCAGGTTATCCAGGATTAAATGATCGACGGTATGCGGCATCAATTCGGCTGTCACGATTCTCTTCCTTAATATCGCGTTATGCGTGGAAAACCCAAGTCATTCGCTTTGCACTATATTGGTGCAATTAAGTGTAACCTGTCTGCCAGCATTGTGATAGCGGAAGATGCCGCGTGTTCGCTAGAGCCCTTTGTGGGGCTTAGGCATCGGCACGGGTGGCCCTTTTGGGTGCAAGCGTGATGCACGATGCAAGAAGACAGTGATCTTCTCTGACGATGCAATAACCTTGCCGTATTTTAATAACTTAACCTGTAGCTGGTGGCTGCCACGGTCGATGTTGACCAAACGCCAGTCGAGGCGGGTTTGTGCTTTACCGTGGGCTTTGCCATCAAGGTATAGCCGTGCGGTGTGGCCTTTATCCATCGCTCGATTCGCAACAGCTGAGACAGTAATGATGCCTTCGTTGTTACGAATGGTTTGCTGGTGCAGCGGCGACATAATTTGGATGCTGGATGGGGTGGTGTGTTTCGGTAATTCGGTATCAAACAGCAGATGGCGCTCGCCTTGGGATTGACTTGTGGCTGTCGGGGCGGTTGTCGGTGCTTTCTTCGATGGCGGTGGCACATCGATTTTCAGCTCTTTGGCCTGTGGGTTGGGTTGATCGGAAAAGTGCACCACACCGTTTTCGTCGGTCCAAGTGTAGATTTTGGCGTGCACACAAGGTGTTGCCAATGTGAAAAAGAGCAGCACAGAGAAGAGTGTTCGCCAAGGTTTGGTCACGGTTGCATCCCGAAAAACAGTTGAGTGTTCAGAGATTAGCGGCTCGGATCGATCAGGCAATAATAAAACGACCCGCCTGTGAGGCGGGTCGAAGTCTTATTTATTAACGAGTTTGTTAGTTACTTATACTGAGTAGTAAAGTTCAAACTCAAGTGGGTGCGTGGTCATGTTCACTTTCTCTACGTCTTGCGATTTTAGCTCGATGTAAGAGTCGATGAAGTCATTTGAGAACACGCCGCCGGCTGTTAGGAACTCACGGTCAGCATCTAGCTCGTCTAGGGCATCTTTTAGTGAGTAAGCAACGGTTGGGATCTCTGCCGCTTCTTCCGCAGGAAGGTCGTACAGATCTTTATCCATGGCTTCGCCTGGGTGGATCTTGTTCTGAATACCGTCAAGACCAGCCATTAGCATGGCAGCAAAGCATAGGTATGGGTTTGCTGCTGGGTCACCGAAGCGAACTTCGATACGACGTGCTTTCGGGCTTGGTACCACAGGGATACGGATAGAAGCACTACGGTTACGTGCTGAGTAAGCCAGCATTACAGGTGCTTCAAAACCAGGTACCAAACGCTTGTACGAGTTGGTTGCTGGGTTGGCAAAGGCGTTGATCGCACGAGCGTGCTTGATGATACCGCCGATGTAGTAAAGCGCCATTTCAGATAGGCCGCCGTACTTGTCACCCGCAAACAGGTTTACACCGTCTTTGGCTAGTGATTGGTGAACGTGCATGCCTGAACCGTTATCGCCAACCAGTGGTTTTGGCATGAAGGTCGCAGTTTTACCGAACGCGTGAGCCACGTTGTGTACAACGTATTTGTACACTTGGATTTCATCGGCTTTAGTCGTTAGGGTGTTAAAGCGGGTTGCGATTTCGTTTTGACCCGCAGTAGCCACTTCGTGGTGGTGTGCTTCAACGACTAGACCCATTTCTTCCATGATCAGACACATTGCAGAGCGGATGTCTTGTGAAGAATCAACAGGTGCTACTGGGAAGTAACCGCCTTTCACGCCCGGACGGTGACCTTTGTTACCGCCGTCGATGTCAGAACCTGTGTTCCATGCTGCTTCTACATCATCGATTTTGAAGAATGAACCCGACATATCTGTCGCAAACTTCACGTCGTCGAATAGGAAGAATTCTGGCTCAGGACCAATCAGTACGGTATCAGCGATGCCGATAGCACGCATGTGATCTTCTGCGCGTTTAGCGATAGAGCGAGGGTCGCGGTCGTAGCCTTGCATGGTTGCAGGCTCAAGGATGTCACAACGAAGGTTAAGAGTTGCATCTTCGGTGAATGGGTCTAATACAGCGCTTGATGCGTCTGGCATCATCACCATGTCTGACTCATTGATGCCTTTCCAACCCGCTACTGAAGAACCATCGAACATTTTACCTTCTTCAAAGAAGTCGGCATCGATTTGGTGGGAAGGAATAGAGATATGCTGCTCTTTACCTTTAGTATCGGTAAAGCGTAGGTCGACGAATTTAACTTCATTTTCCTGGATCAGCGCGAGTACGTTTTCAACTGACATCTTGAGTAACCTCCGGTGTTAAGATTGGGCAACCGCCGCAAAAACTTAATTCAAGCTCGGGTAATGAGCGTCTGAAATGAGTAAAGCGAAAACTGTGCCAAGTTTTAAATGCCGTCAAACCGCCCTTTTTTGGTGCTTTGACAGCAAAAAGAATCCATTTCTGCACTGTTGTGGTGAATGTCCGCACCAATGTGGTGCGTTCGTGGCGATTCACGCTTGCAGTGCGTGTATTACCATAACCCAGCGTATGTGACTGTCAATCACCAACCCGCGTGAATTATGAACAATTCTTGATGACATTTGGGTTAAGTGCGGTGAAATTGATGGCTTGAATAAGGTGCTTCCCGCCTGTGTTTATCGCCCTTTTATGCCTTTCGCAGCATTTAATTCAAAAAGCTGGTGATATAAATCACATAATTCGTGGGTTTTGGCGTAAAATCTGTTAGATTATGAGCCGTTTTTTTAACCAAGTAGCTTCCCCAAGGTTGCTGCATGTTCTGAGTGAATGTGAAATCCATGTCTAATCAACAGATCGATAAATTAAGAAATATCGCAATTATTGCTCACGTTGACCACGGTAAAACTACCCTGGTTGACAAACTGCTGCAGCAGTCAGGCACGCTAGAATCTCGCGGTGAGAGCGAAGAGCGTGTAATGGACTCGAACGATATCGAGAAAGAGCGTGGTATTACCATTCTTGCTAAGAACACAGCAATTAACTGGAATGATTACCGCATCAACATCGTAGATACCCCTGGACACGCCGACTTCGGTGGTGAAGTAGAGCGTATCATGTCGATGGTTGACTCTGTGCTGCTTATCGTTGACGCAGTAGACGGCCCAATGCCGCAAACGCGTTTCGTAACACAGAAAGCATTTGCTCACGGTCTAAAACCAATCGTTGTTATCAACAAGATTGACCGTCCAGGTGCGCGCCCTGATTGGGTTATGGACCAAGTATTCGACCTATTCGACAACCTAGGTGCAACTGACGAACAGCTAGACTTTAAAGTTGTTTACGCTTCTGCACTAAACGGCTGGGCGACGCTAGAAGAAGGCGAAACTGGCGAGAACATGGAACCACTATTTGAAACTATCGTAGAGCAAGTAGCGGCACCAGAAGTTGACCTAGACGGTCCACTACAAATGCAAGTTTCTCAGCTAGACTACAGCTCTTACGTTGGTGTTATCGGTGTTGCACGTGTAACTCGTGGTTCTGTTAAGCCAAACCAACAAGTGACTGTTGTAAGTGCTGACGGCAAACAACGTAACGGTAAAGTTGGTACTGTTATGGGTTACCTTGGCCTTGAGCGTCACGACGTTGAAGAAGCTAAAGCGGGTGACATCATTGCAATCACAGGTCTTGGCGAACTGAAAATCTCTGACACTATCTGTGATCAGAATGCAGTAGAAGCACTACCTGCACTATCTGTTGACGAACCAACAGTAACAATGACGTTCCAAGTAAACACTTCTCCATTCGCTGGTAAAGAAGGTAAGTTCGTAACGTCACGTAACATCCTTGAGCGTCTGGAAAAAGAATTGGTTCACAACGTAGCACTACGTGTTGAAGAAACTGAAGACCCAGATAAATTCCGCGTTTCAGGTCGTGGTGAGCTTCACCTATCTATCCTGATCGAAAACATGCGTCGTGAAGGCTTCGAGCTTGCAGTATCTCGTCCAGAAGTAATCATCAAAGAAGAAGATGGTCAGCTAATGGAACCGTTCGAAGTTGTGACTATCGACGTACTGGAAGAGCACCAGGGCGGTATCATGGAAAACATCGGCCTACGTAAAGGTGAGCTGACTGACATGGCACCAGACGGTAAAGGCCGTGTACGTATGGACTTCATGATGCCTTCTCGTGGTCTGATTGGTTTCCAAACTGAATTCATGACACTGACTTCAGGTTCTGGTCTTCTTTACCATACGTTTGATCACTATGGCGCTCACAAAGGCGGCGAAATCGGTCAACGTAGCAACGGTGTTCTTATCTCGAACGCAACAGGTAAAGCGCTGACTTACGCACTGTTCAACCTACAAGAGCGTGGTCGTCTATTTACTGAGCACGCAGACGAAGTTTACGAAGGTCAAATCATCGGTATTCACAGCCGTTCTAACGACCTAACAGTGAACTGTCTGAAAGGTAAGCAGCTAACTAACGTTCGTGCATCTGGTACTGATGAAGCGCAAGTACTAACGCCTGCAATCAAGTACACTCTTGAGCAAGCGCTAGAGTTCATCGATGACGACGAACTAGTAGAAGTAACACCAGAAAACATCCGTATCCGTAAGAAACTTCTTACTGAAAACGATCGTAAGCGCGCAAGCCGTTCTGCAAAGTAATTTGCGGTATCGCTTAGCGAGCTAATAAGAATCCCTCCACGCCTCGGCCTGGGGGGATTTTTTTTAGGGATAACTTAATCATGCAACCTATCATTATCAGCGGTGGCCCTGGCGCAGGGAAAACCAGTTTGCTTAACGCGCTAGCCAACAAAGGCTACCGTACTTTCCCTGAAGTATCGCGCACCTTAATCCGCGAGCAAGCCGCACTTAGCGATGGTGTTTTACCTTGGACTAACCTGCCTGCATTTGCGGCTTTGTGTCTTGAGTACATGAGCGCTCAACGTCGAGAAGCGCTGCGCAGCACCATGCCATCGTTTGTTGACCGCGCCATTCCTGATATTTGCGCCTATTTAGCTGTTGGCGGTGAACCTGTGGCGGCGCATTATCGTGATGCTGCGCAGGGGTATCACCCGCAAGTATTCTTTTGTGCCCCTAATGCCAGTATTTATGTCCAAGACGATGAGCGGCCGCATAGCTTTGCTGAGGCACAAGCAATCCATGCACAATTGAAGGCGACCTATCAATCGTTGGGTTATGAGGTGGTGGATGTGCCGTGGGATGGCATTGAAGCGCGAGCCAACTGGGTGCTGGCTCGCATGCAGCAGGGCTAGGCTTTTTTCAGCTCGGCGATAAAACGTTCTGACTCCGCAATCGCAGTTTCCATATCAGTGATGGCGCGCTGAATATCACGCTGCAGGTTATTAAATTCCCCTTGCAGCGATCCAATTGCCGCCGCATTCAGGTTATGCTTGAGGTACAAGGTGTTGTCGCGCAGGGTATCCAATACGGGTGACATCTTTTGCTCGGCACGGTGCATTGCACTGAGCATCGACTGGTACGAAGCTTTGGTGGCGCGCAGCTTGCTTTGGCTGTCGCGTTTGAGTTTGGCGCTAGAGTATAAAGCCAGCTCTTCTTGCCATTCGGCAAACAAGGCATCCGCGACATCTTCTATGGCGGCGATGCGGCTGCTGACTTTGTCGGCGGCATCGACACTGTTTTCGTACTGATCGTTAATGCTGTTGTATGCGGCTTCGAGTTCGCCGCCATCAAATTGATTCAGGGCTTTGAGTGCATCCAACGCACTGGTGAACTGCTCTTGGGCATCTTGTTGAGCTTCGGAGGCGTCTTCCACCCGATCAACCATTATGTCACGCTTGTGAACCCCGACTTGCTCCATCGCGGAATAGTAGGCACTTTGACAGCCAGAAAGAACGGATACACTTAAAAACAGCGCGAGCAGGTAAGGCATAGAGCACTCCTTGTTGTAAATCAGATTGCCACCACTATGGTTAGGTAAGCAAAACGTATAACTCAATCAATAGATTAAATGAATATGGCTGACAATAAGATAACAGGCAAGCTGCAATGGTGGTCGCATTTTAAAGTCGGGCTGGCTTTTGTGCGCTATTTGCAGCAACGGATAGTGCACGATCGTTTGACCGTGACCGCAGGCTCGATGGCATACGTGACGCTGCTGTCTCTGGTGCCGCTGATCACCGTGGTGTTATCAGCGTTGTCGAGCTTTCCGGTGTTTGCTGGCTTGGGGGAACTGCTCCAAAATTTTGTGATCGAACATTTTGTTCCTGCTGCTGGCGAAGTGGTGAAAACCTACCTTAACGAATTTGTTGCCAATGCAGGCAAGATGACTGCCGTGGGGATCGGTGCCTTGTTCGTGGTCGCCATGATGTTGATATCTACCATCGACACCGCACTCAATTATATCTGGCGGATCCGTGCTAAACGTCGTCCGGTGATTTCGTTTTCTATTTATTGGATGGTGTTGACGCTTGGGCCGATCTTGGTCGGTTCCAGTATCGCGGTCAGTTCGTACTTAGGCTCGCTCAATTTATTGGGTAGCGAGTTGGTGCACGGCTTTTTCCAACAAATGCTGCGCGGGTTGCCTGTGGTGATGTCGAGTTTGGCATTTTTGGGGCTGTATTTGCTGGTGCCCAATACCAAGGTCAAATTCAGTCATGCCTTGATTGGCGCTTTGACTGCCAGCCTATTGTTTGAAACTAGCAAAAAAGGTTTTGCCCTGTACATCACCAACTTCCCGTCGTATCAGGTGATTTACGGCGCCTTGGCGGTGATCCCAATTTTATTTGTGTGGGTATATTTGTGTTGGTGTATTGTGTTGCTGGGAGCGGAAATCACCGCTAGTCTCGGTGAGCGGCCACAATGGTGTCCAACAACTAAGACAACAATGTCAGAACAAAACCAAGATACTAAAAAGGATAATACGGAATGATTGCGCTGATCCAACGTGTAAGCGAAGCAAGTGTAACGGTCGACGGTCAGGTAACAGGTGCCATTGGCAAAGGGCTCTTGGTACTGCTGGGTGTTGAGAAAGACGACGATGAGAAAAAAGCGCAGCGTTTACGTGACAAAGTATTGGGTTACCGCGTGTTCGAAGACGACGCTGGTAAGATGAACCTTAACGTACAGCAAGCGGGTGGTAGCGTGCTCGTAGTGTCGCAGTTCACACTAGCTGCTGATACTAACAGCGGCATGCGCCCAAGCTTCTCGAAAGGCGCAGCTCCAGCAGATGCGGAACGCATGTACGAATATTTTGTCGAATGTTGTAAGGATAAAGAGATCCAAACCGAGACTGGCATTTTTGCAGCTGACATGAAAGTGGCACTGCAAAACGATGGTCCGGTGACGTTCTGGCTTCAAGTGTAAGTCGGTTGCAACCACTGCGGTAAGGACAAACAGAGAGGGAATTCATGTTTCGATTAACCACCCCTACAACCGATGCTGAACTGAGCCGTTATTACGATTTTCGCTGGCGAATGCTGCGTGAGCCTTGGCATATGCCAAGCGGTTCTGAGCGTGATGCTTACGATGAACTTTCTAGCCACCGGATGATTGTGGATAGTAAAGGTGAGGCGATTGCGATTGGTCGTTTGTATATGACGCCGGATAACGATGGTCAAGTACGCTTTATGGCGGTGCATCCGGATTATCGCCATAAAGGGATGGGGGCGTTGGTGCTGATGGCGCTGGAATCTTTGGCGCGCCAAGAAGGGGCGAAGCGGTTGGTGTGTAATGCCCGCGAAGATGCGATCCCATTTTATCTTCGTAATGGCTTTGCTAGCCAAGGGGAGTTAAGCGAAGAGCGCGGTCCGGTTCGTCACCAACAGATGCTCAAACACCTCGACCCACTGACCGATGTGGTGCGCCATCCTGAGTGGTGCCAAGCATTGCAAGAGCTGTGGCAGTATCAGATCCCGATCAGCGACAAAATGGGGATCAAAATTACCCAGTACAACGGTTATCGGTTTGAAGTCAGTGCCTTGTTCAATGCTAACCTCAATCCGCATGAATCCATGTTTGCCGGCAGTATTTTTACTATGGCGACCTTGGCGGGGTGGGGATTTATTTGGATGCTGCTCAAAGAGCGTCACCTTAACGCGGATATTGTGCTGGTCGATAGCCATATCCGTTATAGTGCTGCGGTGAAAGCCCGCCCGCGTGCAGTCGTTTCGGTGGAAGGGCTGAGCGGCGATCTTGATCGCTTAGCGGCGGGGCGCAAAGGGCGAGTGACGGTGGAAGTGACAGTCTTTAGTGATGATCAACCCGCCGCCACTTTCACAGGCACTTATATGTTGTTCCCTTCACAAGGCGAAGATGATGTCGTTTGCTGATGATCGTCCATCTCGTTAGGCGTTGATTGCCATACTCGAATCCATCGACACGGCTGCAATATTTCAAGTTGCAGCCGTTGTTGTTTGGGCGCTGCTAAATCCCAACTGCCTTTTAAAGTCGCTTTGAATTCTTCGTTCTCTAGCTGTAGTGGCGAGAGAGTGATGTGACCGCGCTCGCTGGTGATTGTCAGTGGTGACAAGCTGGTTGCTAACTTAGTCGGTTGTTTTTCCTCTACTTGGTTAGCATGGGTGACGGTTTGCATCGTCACAGGATCCGTCTCAAGTTTATGAGATGTCGGCCACTGGCTCAGTTGTTGGGCGAGCTGGCGACCTGAGAGGTTAAGGTTTAGATCGCGAAATTGAGCCTCGAGTTGCCCACTGAGGCTATAAGCCAAGCTGAGTGGATTGGCAGCAAGACCGCTGGCGCTGATTTGGCTGTCGATGCTACCGCTGAGTGGTAAAGGCAAGGTTAACCACTTTGCTAGTATGTCGGCGGGGGCGCTATCCACACTAAGCGCAAGTTGCCATGGCTTGGCTGCCGATGCTAAATCGATGTCAGCTTGGCCTTCGACCAAGCCGTGGCTAAAAGGTAAAGTGAGTTGGTTAAGTTGCCAATGGCCTTGCTTACTGGTCATACGAACAAAGGGCTCGATCAGCTCGACGGTATTAAAGCTCGCAAAACCAGCATTGGTGGTGAGTTTGCCGTGCCATAATCCCCATTGGTCAGCTTGTTTGAGCGTTAAATCTTGCCCATCTAAATGCCAGCCGCTGATATGAAAAGGAAAAGCGGCTTCGGCAGCCGTTAATTGCACATAACCGATATCAAGCTTCTCGACTGAGATTTGTTTGAGTGGCTGCAACCACGTTTGTGCTTGTTGGCGCCAGTTAGCGGGCAGAAACACTTTGAGGTTGTTAAGCGTTAATTGCCCTAGCGCTAGTGTGTCTGGGGTGAGCGTGCCTTTGGCACGGACATAACCTTGCCACAGTTCGCTACTGAGCCCGACTAGCTCAATCTGTTTGGGAGTAAAGCTGAGATCCAACAAAGGTTGTTGCCACAGGCTATCGCGCCACAAAATACTGTCGGCACTCAGGGATAACTGACTGTGTGATTGCTGCCAGACGTTGTGTTGGCTATCCCAATTCAGCAAGGAAAGATTGAGTTGGTTGAAGGCTAGATCGGCCAATTCGATGTGACCGTTGTTGATATCGAGGCGACCAATCGACAGCGTGGTGTTAGCAGGCAATAGCGTTTGCCATTGGCTAACAAGCTCTTGGCTGCGTTGCGCTGAATTAAATCGTAATTGGTTGATACTGAGCTGGTGGAGATGCAATTGATGGGTGCTATCTGATGTCGTGAGTTCTGCCTGACCACCGATGTTGGCACCCTGCCAGTTAAAGCTGTAGCCGTACAGTGTCCATCGACTCTTTTCTTTTTCTCCACTCTCTTTCTCACCATCAAGCAGCAACTGAGTTATTGGGTATTGCTGCCATTGGGCAGACGGTGCCGCTAAGCGGAAGTTGCCGGAGAAATGTCCCCATGACGCTAGATTATGTTCGGCTTTAGATTGAGTGTGCGCAACAAGGGCTGGGCTATGCCAATGATCGACCTCAATCTGGGCGTGCTCGAGGCGCAGGTTGTTATTGTGGTAGCTAAAGTTTTTCAAAGCCAGACGTTGGCTGCTCATCGCCGGCAGTTGGCTAAGGGCTGCTAAGTTAGTTTCGTACTGGGTATCTGTGTTGATACCATCGATGAGTAGGCTGTCAAAAGCCCAATGAAACGGCAGCTTGGGGTTGTTTAAGCGGCGAAAGGCGTTGTGTAGTGTTGTTGCCGGTGATAGCCAGAGTTCGATGTTGTCACTATGGAGCAGCTTGTTATCGTCGAGGCTGAGCGTTGGCGCCTGAAGGGTTAAATGCCATGGGCGGCGAATATCGTAATCGACTTGTTCGCTACTTAACGTGTATGGGCTCAAGCTCGCGACTAATTGACTGAGCACTGGCGCGGCATGACGGGTGTGGAGCAAGGCAATCAAAATGGTGAGGATCAGCAGTACCAAAATCCCTAGGGTTGCTATTACTTTTGCCGCTAATCGCATCGCCGTTTACTTCCATGCCACTCAAGATAGTTTTCAGCTTGGCGTAAAAGGTGCGGGGAGGCAAGCAGGTGACGGGGAAAGTGTTGCGTGGTGATAGAAAAAAGCCCCTCATGCGAGGGGCTTAGCCGAGTGTTGCGGGAGCGATTAGTCTAGCTGAGGGCCTGCTGCCACCAGTGACTTACCTTCATCGTTGTCGGTGTACTTATCAAAGTTATTGATAAAGCGTTCCGCCAAGTCTTTCGCCTTGCTTTCCCACTGCAGAGGATCTGTATAGGTATCGCGAGGGTCAAGAATAGTAGGATCAACACCTGGTAGTGCGGTTGGCACTTGAAGGTTAAAGATTGGGATATCTTTGGTATCAGCTTGGTCGATAGAGCCATCTAGGATTGCATCGATAATGCCACGGGTATCTTGGATTGAGATACGTTTGCCAGTGCCGTTCCAACCAGTGTTTACTAGGTAAGCTTCAGCACCAGCCGCTTCCATACGTTTCACCAGTACTTCAGCGTACTTGGTTGGGTGTAGGGTTAGGAAAGCATTACCGAAACACGCCGAGAAGGTTGGTGTTGGTTCAGTAATACCACGCTCAGTACCTGCTAGCTTAGCTGTGAAGCCAGATAGGAAGTGGTACTTGGTTTGCTCTGGTGTCAGTTTTGATACTGGTGGTAATACCCCGAATGCATCTGCCGACAAGAAAATCACTTTATTCGCATGACCGCCTTTAGAGACAGGTTTCACGATATTTTCAATGTGGTAGATAGGGTAAGACACACGGGTGTTTTCGGTTTTCGAGTTGTCGTCGAAATCGATCGCACCGTCAGCACGAACGGTTACGTTTTCTAGTAGCGCATCACGACGGATAGCGTTGTAGATATCTGGCTCAGCTTCTTTCGATAGGTTGATGGTTTTAGCGTAGCAACCACCTTCGAAGTTGAAGATACCGTTATCATCCCAGCCGTGCTCATCATCACCGATTAGGGCACGTTTAGGATCGGTTGATAGGGTTGTTTTACCCGTACCAGATAGACCGAAGAACACAGCGACATCACCGTCTTCGCCCATATTGGCAGAACAGTGCATTGACGCGATGTCTTGCAGTGGAAGGAAGTAGTTCATCATCGCGAACATACCTTTCTTCATCTCACCGCCGTACCAAGTACCGCCGATGAGCTGCATTTTTTCAGTCAGGTTAAAGACCGTGAAGTTTTCAGAGTTCAGACCATGCTCTTCCCACTTCTCGTTGGTGCACTTCGCGCCATTCATTACTACGAAATCAGGCTCAAAGTTTTCTAATTCTTCTTCTGTCGGACGGATAAACATGTTTTTCACGAAGTGTGCTTGCCACGCAACTTCGGTGATCACACGAATACATAGGCGAGTATCAGGGTTTGCGCCACAGTAACCATCGATCACAAACAGACGTTTACCCGACAATTGACCAGTAACGAGCGTTTTTAGGTCGCTCCATACTGCTTGGTCAATCGCTTTGTTGTCGTTCTTGCCTTGGTCAGCCCACCATAGGGTATCACGGGTGGTGTCATCTCTTACAATGAACTTATCTTTAGGCGAGCGTCCAGTGAAAATACCTGTATCGACAGACACGGCACCGAGCTCAGTCACGATACCTTTTTCGTATCCTTCCAAGCTTGGTTTGGTTTCTTCTTCGAATAAAAGTTCGTAAGAAGGGTTACGTACTACTTCTGTAACATTTTTGATGCCGTATTTTGACAGATCCATGTTTTTTGCAACCTTTTTCTCGACATTCATGACAGTCATAGGTGCTCCTTGGGTAAGATGTAGTTTAACTGTTGACCATGCTAGCAACCCTAAAGGGGTAATTCAGGGATGTTTATCAAAAAATAACCATTAACTTGTTGGGGTTAAGTAAAAATGGTTAACGTTATTGGGTGTGAAAGTTTAACGCGGTGTTATGGGTTTGCGCTAGATCCAAGAATTAATATTTTCCCTGAAAAAAGCGATATTTAGGTGTGAAAAATGAATGTAATGACGGGAAGAAAGTGTGCTTCAGTTAAAAAAATAGCCGAATATTATTCGGCTATTTATTCAACTTTTGCTAGTTAATACGGAGCAAAAATTAATCAGTGGATTTGATTGTTGCCCGCTTCTGCATTTTCATGCAGCGCTGCTACATCAATACTGTCGAAGTCGTAAGAGGTGCCACAGTAATCACAGTGCAGAGAAACCTTACCTTCTTCAGCAATGATCTTCTCAACTTCTGAGCGCTCGATAGATACGATAGCCGAAGCACTACGCTCACGAGAACAACCACACTCGAAGGCTACCGCTTGTGGTTCAAATAGTTTCACTTCTTCTTGGTGGTATAGACGGTAAAGTACATCTTCGGCTGGCAGGCCGAACAGTTCTTCGTTCTTCACAGTATTGGTCAGTTGTGACAGGTGGTCAAAGTCATCTTCATGACCTTTGCCGTCCGGCAGGATTTGCAGCAGCATACCTGCGGCATTTGCTTTACCTTCGTGCTCACCAACACGCAGTACGATCTGCGTTTTTAGCTGTTCAGAATTTTGGAAGTAACCTTCTAGGCAATCTGCTAGCGTCTCGCCTTCTAGGCCAACAATACCTTGGTAACGCTCACCTTTAGTTGGTGTGATCGTGATCACCATGTGACCTTTACCGATCAGCTCGTGAATGCTGTTGGTTGCTGGTACATCACCGTCCCAACGTGCAACACCGCGCATTTTCTGGTTGTGGTCACCATTGATCACGGCCAATTTAATCGGGCCGTCGCCTTGAAGCTGAACGGTAATTGAACCTTCGAACTTTAAAGTTGCCGTAAGTAGGCTAGTTGCAACGAGGAGCTCACCAAGTAGGTTTTGAACTGGTGCTGGGTATTCCTTGCTGGAAATGATTTGTTGATAGGTGTCAGCAATCTGAACAAGTTCACCACGAACTGAAACACCTTCAAATAGGTAACGATATAGACTGTCGTTTGTCATCTTCTTGTCTTCTCCAGCAGGTAGTTATTTACTGCTCTTAAATTTAATTATATCGCGTCGCTGTTTTTTATCAGGGCGCTTGTCGGGACTCGGGTTATCGAAGGCGTTAAGCTTACGCATCTGGGCGTGCTTTTCGCGTAGTTCGATACTCTCGTCAGTTTCCTGATATAGCGTTTGTGCTTCTGGGGCGCCGCGTCGGGCATCTGACAATTTAATGATAGTGATGGTTTTCTCATCATTACCTTGTCGTAAGCGAACTTCGGCACCGACTTCAACGAGTTTGCTTGGCTTAGAACGTTGACCGTTGTAATGCACTTTACCGCCATCAATCATATTGCGGGCGATTGAGCGCGTCTTATAAAAACGGGCAGCCCATAGCCATTTATCAAGGCGAACTTGGATATTGTCTGATGAGGTAGAACGGTGGTTCACAACAGCTCCTTACCAAAAATGGGCGCTAAAAGTAGCATATTACTGGCTTATCGTCAGCAGTAGCCTAAGACAACTAAATGGTGATATCCGATCAGATTTTCAACGCTAAAAAGAGAATTAATTCCCTTAAATGGCTAGTCTATTGATAGGTATTGTGTTTTTTTCGTGATCTGCTCTGGTATATTACGTGGATCATGTAAAGAAATGCTGTGCGCCGTATTTTCACAGAGTATTCTGTAACATCCGCCACCTATATAAAGTAGCTTAAAAACCAACTCAACACGGATTTAAGAATGGTTGTATCCAAATGGTTGGACAAATTGCCCAACAAAAAGCCGATTTCAGCTCAAGCACTGACTCGCATCCTTACTTGGTTCTTGGTGATCATGCTAGGGTGGATCTTGGGGCGCCTGATCTGGGCGACAGTACAGCCAAGCTCTGCAGTACCGAGTTGGCAACCTCAAGCGCAACAAGGCGCTGCATCGCAATCGGCAGGACCTAAAGTGTCTGACATTTTAGCCATGAACCTATTTGGTCGTTATCAACAAGATGCGCCTGTAGTGAAACAAGAGCCAGTAAAGCAAGATGCGCCTCAAACTCGTCTTAATTTACGTTTGGTGGGCTTGGTGGCGAGTAATCAAAGCAAAACCAGTTTGGCGGTGATTGCCCATCAAGGTCGTCAGAATACCTACGGGATCAGCGAAGCGATTGACGGTACCCGTGCTACGTTGCAAGCGGTATACGCTGATCGGGTGATCATTCGTAACAGCGGCCGTGATGAAACTTTGATGCTCGATGGCGTTAAGTACGGCAAAGCGCAACAAAGTGCCCCGACTCGTTCTGCGCCAAAAGCCCAACCGCAAAAGAATGAAGCGGTGTCGTCAGCACAACTGAGCAAAATCAAACAAGAAATTCTGGATAAACCCCAAAACCTATTTAGCTACATTCGCTTATCCCAAGTGAAGAAAGACGGTGACCTTGTGGGTTACCGTGTGAATCCGGGCAAAGAGCGAGTGTTATTTGATGCTGTGGGTCTTAAGGCCAATGACTTGGCTGTCAGCCTAAATGGTAATGACTTAACCGATCCAACAGTGATGGCGAAGCTCTGGACAGAGCTTTCTCAAGCGACCAGCTTTAGCCTAACGGTAGAGCGCGAAGGTCAATTACACGATATTTACATTGAGTTGCAGTAGCAACCAAAGCATGCATGCGGAATACGCAGGAGAGATTTGTGAAAAGATGGATGAATAAGCGCGCTTGGCTGCTACTAGGTAGTTTGCTTTGTGGCACCGTATCAGCCAGTGAGTTCAGCGCCAGTTTTAAAGGCACCGATATTCAAGAGTTCATCAACATAGTTGGCCGTAACCTTGAAAAAACCATCATAGTCGATCCTGCGGTGCGCGGTCAGGTAAACGTCCGCAGTTACGATTTGCTCAACGATGAGCAGTATTACCAGTTCTTCCTCAATGTATTGGAAGTGTATGGTTTTGCTGTGGTGGAAATGGATAACGGCGTACTCAAAGTTATTCGTGATAAAGATGCCAAAATCTCAGCGATCCCGGTAGTGGATGGTAAAGACAAGGTGAAAGGTGACGAAGTGGTTACTCGTGTTATCGCGGTACGTAACGTTTCGGTACGTGAATTGTCGCCACTTTTGCGTCAGCTTAACGATAACGCAGGTGCTGGTAACGTGGTTCACTATGATCCTGCCAATATCATCATGATCACAGGTCGTGCAGCGGTGGTGAATCGCTTGGCTGAAATCATCGAGCGTGTTGACCGTGCTGGTGACAAAGAAATTGATGTGGTTGAGCTAAACAATGCCTCAGCCGCTGAAATGGTGCGTATTGTTGAAGCGCTAAATAAAACTGCGGATGCGAAAGCGACCCCTGGCTTTTTACAGCCAAAACTGGTTGCCGATGATCGCACCAACGCTGTGTTGCTATCGGGTGATCCGAAAGTACGTGCTCGCTTGAAGCGCCTTATCCGCCAGTTGGATAAAGAAATGGCGTCGTCGGGCAATAACCGCGTGGTGTACCTGAAGTACGCCAATGCAGAAGACATGGTCGATGTGCTGAAAGGCGTATCAGATAACATTCAAGCCGAGAAAAAAGGCAATAGTGCAAAAGCGAGCTCATCAAGCAAAGATACTGTGATGATTTCGGCACACGCAGATACTAATGCCTTGGTACTGACTGCGCCGCCAGATGTGATGCGTGCACTGGAAAACGTGATTGCTCAGTTAGATATTCGTCGTGCTCAAGTGCTGATCGAAGCCATGATTGTTGAGATTGCAGAAGGTGACGGTGCGAACTTAGGTGTTCAGTGGGGCTCGTTGCAAAGTGGTGTGGTGCAGTTCTCGAACTCGGGCGTGCCGATTTCGCAATACGCGATTGGTCTGAAAGAAGCAGAAGACATCAAAGGTACAACAACTATCTCTGGTGCGGGCGATAATCAGGTCACTACAGTGAACCCAGATAAAAAAGGTGATTACACCACACTTGGTAAAGCCTTGGGTGGCGTGAACGGTGCCATGTTGGGCATTGTGTTGGGTGACTGGACCATGCTGGTGAATGCGGTTGCTACTGATAGTAATTCGAACATTCTATCGAGCCCAAGCATTACTGTGATGGATAACGGCGAAGCGAGCTTCATCGTGGGTGAAGAAGTCCCTGTGGTAACAGGCTCGGCATCGAGCTCGAATAATGATAACCCATTCCAGACCATTGAGCGTAAGGAAGTGGGTATCAAGCTGAATGTAACACCACAAATTAACGAAGGTGATTCGGTTCAGCTAAAAATTGAGCAAGAAGTATCAAGCGTACTGGGTGCCAACGGGGCAGTTGACGTGCGTTTTGCTAAGCGTCAGCTTAATACTTCGGTGCTGGTGCAAGACGGACAGATGCTCGCACTGGGTGGTTTGATCAATGATGAAACCAGAGAAAGTGAGTCGAAAATCCCACTGTTGGGGGATATTCCTGTATTAGGCTATTTGTTCCGCTCAACCAATACGAGCACCAAGAAGACTAACTTGATGGTATTTATCAAGCCAACCATTATCCGTGATGGCGTGACGGCGGATGGTATTACCCAGCGTAAATACAATTACATCCGTGCCGAGCAACTTTACAAGGCGGATAAGGGCTTAAAACTTTTACCTGATGCTAAAATTCCGGTGCTGCCTAAGTACGGTGAAGATATTTCACTGCCACCAGAAGTGCGTGCTTTCGTCGCTAAATTGGAGGAGTAAGCATGAGCGCTTTTGCTGCCGACGCGCAGCCATTGTTCCGGTTACCTTTCTCCTTTGCCAAGCGCCACCAAGTGGTGCTTGAAGCTGATGAGCAAGGGACTTGGCAGCTATTTTATACTGGTGCATTGTCAGCTGCTGTGCTGACTGAGGTACGCCGTGTCGCTGGGCGCAGCTTTGCGCCCGTGGCATTAGAAGACAAAGCCTTTGAGCAGAAGCTGACTGATGCTTACCAACGTGACTCGTCAGAAGCGCGCCAGTTGATGGAAGACTTAGGTTCGGATAGCGATGATTTCTTCTCGCTAGCTGAAGAGCTGCCAGAAACTGAAGATCTGCTGGAATCAGAAGACGATGCGCCCATCATCAAATTGATCAACGCCATGCTGGCGGAAGCGATCAAAGAGGCGGCGTCGGATATTCATATCGAAACCTTTGAGAAAGTGCTGTCGATCCGTTTCCGTGTCGATGGTGTTTTGCGTGAAGTCTTACAGCCGAGCCGCAAGTTAGCACCGCTGTTGGTGTCGCGTATCAAGGTAATGGCGAAACTGGATATCGCAGAAAAGCGGGTTCCACAAGATGGTCGTATTTCGCTGCGTATCGGTGGTCGTGCGGTGGATGTCCGTGTTTCTACCATGCCATCGTCCCACGGTGAGCGTGTGGTATTGCGTCTACTTGATAAAAACGCTACGCGCCTAGATTTGTACAGTCTAGGTATGACCGCAGCGAACCATGCTAACTTCCGTAAAATCATCGAACGCCCGCATGGCATTATTTTGGTAACCGGTCCGACAGGTTCGGGTAAATCCACCACCTTGTATGCTGGTCTTCAAGAGCTCAACAGCCAAGAGCGTAATATCTTAACAGTTGAAGATCCGATCGAATTTGATATCGACGGTATTGGTCAGACCCAGGTGAATGCCAAAGTTGACATGACTTTCGCTCGTGGCTTGCGTGCGATTTTGCGTCAAGACCCGGATGTAGTGATGGTCGGTGAGATCCGTGACCTTGAAACCGCTGCGATTGCGGTTCAAGCCTCGCTAACAGGTCACATGGTAATGTCGACTTTGCACACCAATACTGCAGTCGGTGCTATCACCCGTTTGCGTGATATGGGGATCGAACCTTTCCTTGTGTCTTCATCTCTACTTGGGGTACTCGCACAGCGCTTGGTACGTACATTATGTTCGGAATGTCGTGAACCGTACGAAGCCAATGCTGAGCAGAAGAAACTGTTTAAGGTCGCGGAGAGCGAATCGTTGACCTTATACCACCCAACAGGCTGTGAACACTGTAATAACAAAGGTTACCGTGGCCGTACTGGTATTCACGAACTATTGCTGATCGATGAAACGGTACAAGAGCTGATCCATGCGGAAGCGGGTGAGCAGGCGATTGAACGTGCGGTACGTGCTTACACGCCGAGTATTCGTGACGATGGTTTGGCGAAAGTGCGTAAAGGGGTGACTACCCTTGAAGAAGTGATGCGAGTCACCAGGGAAGGCTAATGGCAGCGTTTGAATATAAAGCGATAGACAGCAAAGGTCGTCAGAAAAAAGGGGTACTTGAAGGGGATAATGCCCGTCAGGTACGCCAACAGCTGCGTGAAAAAGGGCTGATGGCAACCGAGGTGGTGCAAACCACCGAGCGTGAGAAGAAAAAAGCGAGTAGCAGTTTTTCTTTTCGCCGTGGGATCCGTACTCATGACTTATCCTTGATCACTCGTCAGCTAGCAACACTGGTGCAAGCGGCGATGCCGTTGGAAGAGTGTTTGAAAGCAGTCGCCGAGCAATGTGAAAAGCCAAGGCTGAAAAACATGTTGCTGGGTGTGCGCTCGCGCGTCGTAGAAGGTTACACCTTGTCAGACAGTATGGCGGAATACCCGCATGTGTTTGATCAACTGTTCCGCGCTATGGTCGCTGCTGGTGAGAAATCCGGTCACTTGGATACCGTGCTTAATCGCTTAGCGGATTACACCGAAAACCGTCAGCAGATGCGTAGCAAGCTGCAACAAGCGATGATCTACCCAACCATGCTAACGCTAGTGGCTGTTTCTGTGGTCGCATTTTTGCTAGCCACCGTGGTGCCTAAGATTGTCGATCAGTTTGTGCAAATGGGTCAGCAACTACCGGGGATCACCGAAGTGTTGTTGATAGCGAGTGACTTTGTTCAGAACTGGGGCCTTGCGGTGCTGGTGGTAATTGTTGGTATCGTGATGGCGGCGAAAGCGGCACTGCGCAAACCAGATTTTCGTCTGCGCTGGGATCGCTGGGTACTCAATATTCCGGTGATCGGTAAAGTCGCCCGTGGTCTTAATACCTCTCGTTTTGCCCGTACTTTATCGATTTGTACGTCGAGTGCGATCCCTTTGCTTGATGGCATGAAGGTGGCCTCGGATGTGATGACTAACACTTGGGTGAACCGTCAGATCATCGAAGCGTCTGATAAAGTACGCGAAGGTTCAAGCCTGCGTATCGCCCTTGAGCAAACCAAACTGTTCCCACCGATGATGTTGCACATGATTGCCAGTGGTGAACGCAGTGGTGAACTCGAACAAATGCTAACGCGGTCTGCGGATAACCAAGACCGTGACTTTGAATCGCTAGTGAATATGGCGCTGGGGATTTTTGAACCCTTATTGATTGTTGCGATGGCGGGCATTGTTATGTTCATTGTTATCGCGACCTTAATGCCGATCATTGAATTGAACAACATGGTCGGAATGTAATTTTGGAGGTTAAGTTCATGCAACGCAAACAACGCGGCTTTACGCTGCTCGAAGTTATGGTCGTGATTGTGATCCTAGGGGTACTGGCGAGCTTAGTGGTGCCAAACCTATTAGGTAACAAAGAGAAAGCCGACCAACAAAAAGTGGTCACTGATATCAGTGCGCTAGAGCAATCGTTGGATATGTACAAGCTAGATAACAGCGTGTACCCAACCACAGACCAAGGTCTGGACGCGCTAGTAACGAAACCTTCTTCAAGCCCTGAGCCACGTAACTACCGTAACGGTGGTTACATCAAGCGTCTACCAAACGACCCTTGGGGGAATGAGTACAACTACGTTATGCCGGGTGAGCACGGCGCAGTAGATATTTTCAGCCTAGGTGCTGATGGTCAGGAAGGCGGTGAAGGCGTTAACGCTGACATCGGTAACTGGAACATGCTGGACTTCTAAGTTCGGCGTGATTGAGTGATTGTGATGAAGCGTGCTGCGGGTTTTACCCTAATCGAAATTATGTTGGTGTTGGTGTTATTGGCAACCAGTGCGGTTGCGGTGATAGCTACCTTGCCAGAACGTCATGACGATAAGGCGAAAGAAGAAGCAGCACGTTTTTATCAATTGGTGCAGTTGCTAGGGGAAGATGCCCTGCTCAACGGCACCGATTTCGGTATTCGGATCGAACGTCACCATTATCAGTTTCTTGAGCTAACCGGAAAAGAATGGCAACCGATCCAAGAGTCGCGTTATTTCACGCAAGTGGATGTCGGCGAAGATATTCGCTTACAAGTGGAGCTTGGTGGTTATTCATGGCAAGACAATGACCGCTTGTTTAAGCCGGGATCGCTATTTAACGAAGACCTGTTTGCTGAACAAACTGATAAGAAAAAAGTGAAACCGCCACAAGTAGTGGTGATGGCGAGCGGAGAGTACACCCCGTTCAAATTAGAGTTTGAAATTACCGACGATAACGAATTTTGGCAAGTACGCGCCAACGAACTGGGTGAGCTGTTTTTGCTAGCGCCCGGTGAAGAAATGCCAGAGAGGAAATCACGTCGATGAAACAACAACGCGGGATGACTCTACTGGAAGTCTTGGTTGCCTTGGCGGTGTTTGCAACCGCTGCTTTGAGTGTGATGAAAGCAGTGAGTCAGCACATCAATACCATGGGCTATTTAGAAGAAAAAACTTTTGCCGCTTTGGTCGCTGATAATGAATTGGCGCGCTTGCAACTAACTGGCGTCCCGACGTCGACCAAGCGTGGCGAGAGCGAAATGGCCGGTCGTAAATGGTATTGGACCATGAAGAGCA
The DNA here is from genome assembly GCF_001650345.1 of Photobacterium jeanii. Classification (GTDB taxonomy): domain Bacteria; phylum Pseudomonadota; class Gammaproteobacteria; order Enterobacterales; family Vibrionaceae; genus Photobacterium; species Photobacterium jeanii. The sequence goes on from NZ_LVHF01000010.1 coordinate 91,820, forward strand.
CCAAAACTGCTGATGGTTACTTGCGTGCTATTGATATGTCGGTCGCGACCGATAAAGAACGAAAACAATCTGTTGTGACGGTGAGAACCTATGTTAGCCAATAAACCCCGTCGTCAACAACGCGGCTTTACCCTGCTGGAAGTCATGGTTGCCATTGCAGTATTTGCCAGTTTGAGCTTATCCGCTTACCAAGTTCTAAATGGTGTTCAGCGAAGCGATGAGCAATCTCGCGACCATAATGCTCGGTTAAAAGCGATCCAACGCATGAGTGTGATGATGGATAACGACTTTCGCCAGATTGTTGCGCGTAAGAGCCGTAGCCAAGGAGAAAAGCCGAGCGATAAATATTTGATGGCAGGTGAGTATCTGCTTGATTCATCAAGCGAAGGGATTGTCTTTACTCGCTTAGGGTGGCAAAACCCGCAGCAGATGTTCCCGCGTGGCGAAGTGGTGCGAGTCGGCTATCGGATTGTTGACGATAACCTCGAGCGTGTGTGGTTCCGCTACCCAGATAATGTCGCCGGTGCTGAGCCATTGGTGCGCGAAGTGCTTGCGGATGTCACCGAACTCAAGTTCCGTTTTTATAGCGATAAGAAATGGCAAGACAAGTGGGAACAAGCTGGCGTCTTGCCCCAAGGGATCGCGGTCAAGATGACCTTAAAAGACAAAGGCGATATTGAGCGGGTGTATCTGGTGCCGCAATCCGGGTTAGCGAAACAAAATAACGAGGATGATAACCAATGATACCTCGTCAATCGTACCCGACAGGAAAGTCGCAAAGGCAACGTGGTGTGGCACTCATAGTGGTGCTGATGATCCTCGCGATGATGACTTTGCTGGCGGTCAACATGACCGATCGCTTGCACCATAATTTTTATCGGGTCGAAAACCAAATTCAACACCAGCAAGCGTACTGGTACAGCCTGGGATTGGAAGAGTTAGCCAAAGTGGCGATCAAAGAAAGTATCGACGATAGCGATACGGTCAACATGAGCCAGGCTTGGGCAACCCGAGGGCAGCGTTATCCGCTCGAAGGTGGTGATGCGGTGGGTGATATTTTCGATATGCAGGCCTGTTTTAATATCAACGCCTTGTCGGCTGTGAAAGCCGAGGCTGATCGCACCACGAAACCTTTTTTGATCAAAGTGCTGCAAGCACTGTTTGAAGAGAAAGGTCTTGAGAGCTACGAAGCCGAAGTGATGGCGGAGTCGGCGTGGGAATACGTTGATGAAGACGACACGGTACAGTCAGCGTTTGGTGCAGAAGACAGTACCTATGAAGGTTTTCGTCCGCCTTATCTGCCACCGAATCATTTGATGGCGGATATTAGCGAGTTTCGCGCCGTGAATGGCGTCACTGCGCCAGCATACGACAAGGTGAAATCGGCATTGTGTGCATTGCCAGATGATACCTTCAAGCTAAATGTGAATACTCTTTCGGTGGAGAATGCCCCGTTATTGGCAGCCTTGTTTACCCCTGCGCTGTCAGTATCGGATGCTAAAACGATATTAACCAATCGCCCTTACGACGGTTGGCAAAGCATTGATGATTTCTTTACTGAAGGGGCAATTGCTGGCATTGAAGGCTCTATTGCGTCATTAGCCAAAGAGCATATTGATATTAAAAGTAATTTCTTTCAGTTAGACGCTGAAGTTTTAGTGGATCGCAGCCGAGTTCGGATAGTGGCTTTGCTCAAGCGGGACGAACAAAAACAGGTGACGGTAGTCCGTCGCCGCTATGGAGGAATCAGTGAGCGAGTTGCTGACAATAAGGCTAAGTAGCCGCCCTGACCAACCGGTTCATTGGTTGGTGTGGTCATCAGAGCAGAACGAAGTGATAGCTTCAGGTCAGCTCAATGATATGACCCAGTTAGATGAGCTAACAGAGTATGCTGCCCAGCGCCCAGTCGTGGCACTGGCTCCCGCGCAGGATATGTTGCTCACTCAAGTTGCGATCCCTGAAGGAAGTGGTCGCCAGTTAAGTGCGGTATTACCTTTCTTGCTAGAAGAAGAGTTAGCACAAGATATCGATCACCTGCACGTGCATTTACTCAAACGTGAAGGTGATTTAGCGCACGTGGCCGTTGTTGAGCACAGTAAGATCCAAGCTTGGTTAGCGGCGTTAGATGACGCGGGTATTGAGATTAATAAATTGGTGCCGGATGCATTGTGTTTGCCTTTGTTTGACCAAGGCTACAGTGCGGCCCAGTTAGATCAGCAATGGCTGATCCGTCAATCAGAAGCCCAAGGTATCGCGGCAGAAGAAAGCTGGCTGGCAAGCTGGCTATTAGCACAACATGCCCCGATTTCGGTCGCGGCGGGTGTTGAAGAGACAGACGGCGAGGATGATGAGCGTGAAAATAGCGCCGAAGTTGATACCTCGCCACAAGCAGTTGTGATCCACCATTACACGCCCAAGCCGGAAGGGATGCCATGTCGTTGGCAAGCACAAACACCTGAACTGGTGATGGAGCTGCTGGCGAAAGGGGCCGAGCGTAGTAAGCTGAGTATTTTGTCTGGGGCTTATAAGCCACAGTCGGCTTGGCGCCGTTACATTAAACCGTGGCGAAAAGTGGCGATAGCGGCAGGGTTAGTATTAACCGCCATGATCGCAGAACACGTTATTTCGGTGCAGCACATGGAGCAACAAGCACAAGCGTATCGCACCGAGAGTGAGCGTATTTTCCGTCAGGTATTGCCTAATTTCCGCAATATTCCAACCCAGAGCTACCTTAAGCGTCAGATGAATGCAGAGTTGTCACGCTTGGGCGGTGGCGGTAATCAAGCGGGCTTATTGCCTTGGTTGGCACAACTAGAGCCGATCTTTAAGAAAGTACCGCAAATTGCGTTTAGCAACCTGAAATACGACCAAAACCGTGGCGAATTACGTTTGCAAGCGAGCGCCGCTGAGTTCCAACACTTTGAACAGCTACGTACTTTACTGGCGGCTGAGTTTACCGTTCAGCAAGGTCAACTTAGCAAAGAAGGCGATCGAGTGAATGGTGCTGTAGTGCTAAGGAGAAAATCATGAAAGCTTGGTGGAAAGCATTAAGCCTTCGCGAGCAGCGTTTGATGATGGGTGCGGGTGGTGCCTTGTTGCTCGCTATTTTGTATTGGGGACTATGGCAGCCATTAGCTCAACGTGCAGATATGGCGCAGCAACGTATCAACAGTGAACGTCAGTTATTGAGCTGGGTGAGCAACAAAGCGAACGACATTATTAGTTTGCGAGGTTCATCTTCGGCTGGTGCTGGGATCAGTGATAAAGGGTTAAACCAAGTGGTGAATGAAACCACCACCCGTTTTCGTATCGAATTGATCCGTATGCAACCGCGTAGCGAAGCGGTGCAAGTGTGGGTGAAGCCAGTACCTTTTAATACCTTGGTTAACTGGTTGGCATTCTTGCGCGATGAGCATGGTATCGAAGCGCAGTTTTTAGATATTACCAAAGCCGATCAAAACGGCGTGGTTGAAGTGAACCGTTTACAGTTGGGACGAGGTTAAGCGTGAAGTACAAATTTCTCCTCGGCACTTCATTTGGGGTGGCATTACTTGGTAGTGCGGTTGCCCATATACCGGCCAGCTGGTTGTGGCTGCAAGCACCGATGGTTCCGGGGCTATCGATTTCGGGTATTCAAGGTACGCCATGGGAAGGGCGTGCCAGCCAAGTTCGTTGGCAACAATACCAATTAGGGCAAGTACAATGGCAGTTTAATGCCAGTGCCTTATTCACTGGAAAAGTGGCGTTCAGTGTTCGCTTTGGCCAAGGTAGCGAGATGAAGCTAACCGGACGCGGCATTGTGGGCTACGGCACTGCTGGTGCCTTTGCTGAAAACTTGCTGGTCTCTCTGCCAGCGCCGGAAATTATCAAGTATGCGCGCTTACCTGCGCCTGTGACGGTTGATGGTACGGTGGAGCTAACCGTTCGTGATTTCCATCATGCGATGCCGTTTTGCCAAACATTGGATGCCTCAGTGGCGTGGAGTGCTGCGAATATCACCTCGCCATTAGGGGCGATTAATCCTGGTCCAGTCATTGCCGATCTCACTTGTGACCAAGGCAAGCTGATGGCAAAAGCCAATCAATCATCGCCAGATGTGTCGAGCGATTGGCAAGCGTCACTAGCACCTAACTACAGTTACACCCTGTTGGGGTGGTTCAAACCTGGGGCAGAGTTTCCGTCACAATTAGGGCAACAACTGAAATGGTTAGGTGATCCTGATGGCAAAGGGCGGTATAACTTAAACTTCAACGGTCGTCTGTAAGCGCAATATAAAAGGACATCTTCATGGCAGCTGACAAAACCAAACCAGAAATTCTCGCCAGCGAAGTGGTGGCTGCCTCACGGCTATTCAAAATTGAATCCTTGGATTTACGCTTTTCCAATGGGGTTGAACGTACATACGAGCGTATGAAGCCAAGCGGTCGTCATGCAGTATTAGTGGTGCCAGTGACGGCGCAAGGGGATTTACTGTTAGTGCGTGAATACGCAGCAGGAACCGAACGCTATGAGTTGGGTTTTCCTAAAGGGCTTGTTGATCCGGGAGAAACGCCTGAGCAGGCGGCTAATCGTGAGCTGAAAGAAGAAATCGGTTTTGGTGCCAAGCAACTGACCCCGATGAAAGAGGTGGTGTTAGCGCCGTCGTATTTCTCTAGCAAGATGACCTTGTTCCTTGCGCAAGACTTATATTCTGAACAGCTGGAAGGCGATGAGCCAGAACCTTTAGAGTTGGTCCGTTGGCCGTTAAGTCAGGGGGAGGAGCTAATTAGCCACCTTGATTTTGCGGAAGCGCGCAGTATTACGGCGTTGTTTCTTGCCATGAAACAGTTAGCTGAATAAGGAGTGGGTAGATGGAGTTAGCCAGTCGTATTCCAGCCGTTATCGAGATTGCACGTGCCGCAGGGCAAGTAATCCTCGATATTTATCAACGCGGACAATTTGAAAAACAGGTCAAGCAAGACAACACACCTGTCACTAGTGCCGATTTAGCGGCGCATAAATTGGTGATGGAGCGTTTATCTGAGTTAACCCCAGATATTCCTATTTTGTCGGAAGAAGATGCCGCGATCCCATTGGCGGAACGCTCTCAGTGGCAACGCTACTGGTTGGTGGATCCGCTGGATGGTACTCAAGAGTTTATTGCTGGTAGTGGTGACTTCGCGACGATTATCGCGCTGGTGGAAAACAATGAACCTGTGATGGGCGTGGTGTATGCCCCTATTTCTGGCGTCACTTACTATGCATCGCGTGGTAACGGCGCATGGAAGATCACCCCTGAGGGGGAGAAGGTGCAAATAGCCACTCACAAGCATGAGCTACCGACTCAGTCGATTGCGGTCGCTATTAGTCGTCGCCAGAACATTCAAGCGATCACTGACCGTCTCGATCCAGCGCTTAACTATGATTTAGTGCCATTGGGCTCAGCGGCATTAAAAGCTTGTTTGGTAGCGGAAGGGGCGGTGGACTGTTACCTTCGTCTCGGGCCAACGGGTGAGTGGGATACGGCAGCAACGCAGTGCATTGTTGAAGAAGCGGGTGGGCGGATCTTAAATACGCACTTAACCCCGCTGTCGTACAATGAGCGCCATACCCTAGAGAACCCGAACTTCATTACTTTGGGTGATGAGAATCTACCCTGGTCACGTATTCTGACTCCTGATGATCGGATGATGAACGCGACTTAAGCGTGGGTCGTGTTTGGTTAGATGCAAAGAATACAAAAAACGGAGCCATTGGCTCCGTTTTTGTGTTTTAGAAAGAGAATGAGGTTAGAACAAGCGATTTAACCCGTTGAGGGCGGCGACCCGATAAGCCTCAGCCATAGTGGGGTAGTTAAAGGTGGTGTTGGCAAAATAGTCGATGGTATTGCCTTCGCCTTTTTGTTCCATGATCGCTTGCCCGATATGGATGATCTCGGCGGCACGTTCACCAAAGCAGTGGATCCCGAGGATCTCTTTGGTTTCGCGGTGGAATAAAATCTTTAAGCTTCCTACTTCTGTGCCGGCAATTTGGGCTCGAGCAAGATGCTTAAACTGCGAGCGCCCCACTTCATACGGTACTTTTTCTGCCGTGAGCTGCTGTTCGCTTTTCCCGACTGAGCTGATTTCTGGAATGGTGTAGATCCCTGTTGGAATATGGTCAATCAAGCTGCCTTGGGCTTCGCCTTTGGTAATAGCCTGCGCCACAAAACGCCCTTGATCGTAAGCCGCGCTGGCAAGGCTTGGGTAACCAATCACATCGCCGACGGCATAAATGTGGTCGACTTCGGTTTGGTAGTCTTGGTTCACCTTCAATTGGCCGCGAGAATCTGGGGTTAAGCCGACTTTATCAAGGTGAAGACGATCGGTGTTGCCGGTGCGTCCATTAGCGTAAAGCAAACAATCGGCGCGCATTTTCTTCCCTGATTGGAGGTGGAGGATCACGCCATCTTCGGTGCCTTCGATGCGGTCATAAGTTTCCCCGTTGCGGATCATCACGCCGCTATTCCAGAAGTGATAAGACAGGGAGTCGGAAACTTCGTTATCAAGAAACTCCAATAAGCGGTCACGGGTGTTGATCAAATCCACTTTGACCCCAAGACCTCGAAAGATAGAGGCGTATTCACTGCCAATCACCCCTGCACCGTAAATGATGATGTGGCGCGGGTCGTGTTTGAGCTGCAAAATTGAGTCGCTATCGTAAATCCGAGAATGGCGAAAATCGACATCGCTTGGTTGGTAAGGGCGAGAGCCAGTGGCGATCACAAAGGTATCGGCGTGGTAACAGTCGTGACTGCCGTCGGGATTGCGTACTTCCACCGTGTGACTATCGGTAAAGCGGGCTTCGCCAAAAATAATGGTGCAGTGGTTACGATCGTAGAAGCCTTGGCGCATGCGGGTTTGTTTGTTGACGACGTCTTGAGCATGCCCGAGGATTTGGCTAAAAGTGCTATGTAAGGTGGAGTTATTCTTGCAATACAGTGGATTGTGATTGAATTCGATGATCCGGCTAACGGCATGGCGCAAAGCCTTAGAGGGAATCGTTCCCCAGTGAGTACAGCCACCGCCGACGCTTTCTTCGCGCTCTATAATGGCGACGTTCAGCCCGGCTTTGGTTAGCCCCATAGCAGCCCCTTCACCACCAGGACCACTACCGATCACGATGGCATCAAAATGTTGGACGGGTTGTCGATTTTTTTTCGTCATTGGCGTTGCCTTTATTATCATTCATATAACACTGCCTTAGCGTCAGTGTAACCTTGAATCAGCTGGTGGAGTATTAAATGATAGCTAGAGCTAGCTTGCGATCACGTTGTCGCGTAATTACAACTACACACTGTGATTTCGACCGCTGAATTCTGTGATTTGTGAGCCAGTAGTTAAAAGTAACAATTGACGCTTTGATTCAGCTTTGGTCAGGACGTAATATGGTCTGATTAGGTTTGGTGAGGTTTCGAGCGAAAGATCGGGATTCGCGCTGAACTGGCGGTGAAAACCGTATATAGTTGCGACAAAGAGTATTAGAGAAACAAAAAATTCATGGGTATTAGGGCTCAACAAAAAGAAAAAACCCGTCGCTCACTTATCGATGCTGCATTTAGTCAGCTTAGTGCTGACCGTAGTTTTTCCAGCTTAAGCTTGCGTGAAGTTGCACGCGAAGCTGGTATTGCCCCAACATCGTTCTATCGTCATTTTAAAGATATGGACGAACTCGGCCTGACAATGGTCGATGAAGGGGGCTTGATCCTGCGTCAGTTGATGCGTCAAGCGCGTCAGCGAATTGCGGAAGAAGGCAGTGTGATCCGCACTTCTGTCGAAACCTTTATGGAATTTATTGAAGGTAGCCCAAACGTCTTTAGGCTGCTTTTGCGTGAACGCTCTGGAACCTCAACGGCGTTCCGTGCAGCGGTGGCACGTGAAATTCAACACTTTGTTGCGGAACTAACCGAGTATTTAGAAGCCAAAACAGGGGTGACGCACGAAGAGGCGTACACACAGGCGGAAGCGTCTGTGACATTAGTTTTTAGTTCTGGTGCTGAGGCATTGGATCTTGATAGCCATGCGCGTGCTGAGCATGCCGAACGGTTAATCATGCAATTACGAATGATTGCAAAAGGTGCTTATTGGTACCGTAAAGAGCGTGAGCGTCGTGAGCTCAGGCAGAAACTCTAACCTTATTTTTGCTGGTGAAGAATATGAACAAGGAACAAGTAAAAGCTGAACGCAAAACATTGATTTTATCTGTGTTAGCGGGTTTGTGTGGTAATGCAACATTAGCGGTATTCACGTCGAGTGCGGTTGCGTTTTCTGTATTCCCGGTACTGGCTTTTGCCCTGGCTGTGTACTGCTTATACCAAGAGTATCTAACTAAACCAATGTCGGAAGGTACGCCAGCGATTGCGTTTGCTTGCTTCTTGGTAGGCGCATTTGGTTACTCTGCATTCCTACGTGCACAAATGCCAGAGATGGGTTCTAACTTCTTACCACTGATTATTGCGCTAGGTCTGTTGTTCTGGGTAGCAATTAAGCTCGGTATCCTAGAGAAGAAAGACGACCAAGCTGCTGCTTAATGTTCTGATAGCTAGATATAAAAAAGGCGCTTTAAGCGCCTTTTTTGTGCCTAATAAACAACGTATTAGCTGTTATTTACGCTCAAGTAGCACACCGGCTTCCATGTGGTGGGTGTAAGGGAATTGGTCGAATAGCGCGAAACGAGTGATCTTGTGTGTTTCGCTCAAAATAGCCAAGTTCTCTTTTAGCGTATCTGGGTTACATGAGATGTACATGATGCGCTCGTAACCTTGCACCATACGACAAGTGCCTTCGTCCATACCGGCACGCGGTGGATCAACAAAAATTGTATTGCAGTTGTAGCTCTGCAGATCAACGTTTTGATCTTTCAAACGGCGGAATTCACGCTTACCTTCCATTGCATCGGTAAAGTCTTCCGCAGACATACGAATGATTTGAACGTTATCAATGTTGTTGACCGCGATGTTGAACTGCGCGGAATCTACTGATGGTTTCGCCAGTTCAGTTGCGAGTACACGTTCAAAGTTTTTCGCTAAGGCAAGCGAGAAGTTACCGTTACCACAGTACAGTTCTAGTAAATCACCTTCGCTGTCAGTGGTACAGTCAACCGCCCATTCCAGCATCTTCTGAGCGACTTCACCGTTAGGCTGGGTAAAGCTGTTTTCAACTTGCTTGTAAGTCAGTACGCGGTCGTTCACTTTCAGTTTTTCGATCACGTGTTCTTGGTCTAGTACGATTTTTTGCTTACGCGCACGACCAATGAAGTTCAGGTTGAAGCCTTCGTCGTTAAGACGTTGCTTAAGGGCTTTAGCTTCTGCTGTCCACTCTTCGTCTAGTTGACGGTGGTATAGCAGCGACACCAAAATTTCACCGCTTAGTGTAGAAAGAAAATCCACTTGGAATAGCTTGTGACGCAGTGCTTTAACAGGCTTTAGCGCATCAACCAGCAGAGGCATAAGGTCGTTGATTAAGCGACTTGCAGCTGGGAATTGGTCCACGCGGTATTTTTCGCGAGTTTCTTGGTTGAACATGACGTAGTACAGGTCTTCACCTTCATGCCAAACACGGAACTCAGCACGCATGCGGTAGTGCTCAGCTGGAGAGGCAAAAACCTCCAGCTCCGGGGTATCAAACTCTGCGAAGATAGATTGCATGCGTTCTGCTTTTTCATCCAACTGAAGTTGGTAATCAGCAGGATTAATTGCGGTGGATGCCATTTGTTTGCCTCAAACTGCTCAAATAAAGAGCGGAGATTTTATTGCATTGCAGCGCGATGTCCAGCTTTGGCCTAGATAAAGTGTCATTTACTACCGTATTTGCAAACAGATATAAACAAAGCTAGACAATCCTTGCCCGCCTTACTAGGATTCGCGGTGCGCTGGTTCGCCATGATGGCTAGGGAATACGGTGAAAATCCGTAACTGACGCGCAGCGGTAATAGAGAACGAAAGCACACGGATGTAATGCCAAACACTGTTTTGATTTGGGGGGAGCCTAAATCAAAATGGGAAGTTGTTGCCGTAGGTGGCGTCAAAGCCGAGCTCTTAAGTCCGAATACCAACCAGTGCTACAAGCATCCTGCTTAGTAATCAACGCGACTTAAGGTATCCAATATAATGAAAAAAACGCTGTTAGCAGTGGCGTTAGCCCCTCTATTTATTCAAAGTCAGGCATTTGCAACAGAGACATCTTATGATGATGTAATGGTCGTAACTGCCAACCGATTCGAACAACCTGTTTCTTCTGTGCTTGCGCCAGTAAGTATTGTGACGCGTGAAGAGATTGAACAGCTTCAAGCACAAAGCGCGCTTGATGTTCTAAAAACACTACCTGGTGTTGAATTTAGTTCTAATGGTAATAAAGCACAGTCGAGCTCTATTTATATTCGTGGTACGTCATCTCGCCATACCTTGGTATTGGTTGATGGTGTTCGTATTAACTCGTCAACAACGGGTGGTGCATCTGTAGGTTTGATCCCAGCTGATGCGATCGAAAAGATTGAAGTTGTTCGCGGACCGCGTGCAGCTGTGTACGGTTCAGATGCAATTGGTGGGGTGATCAGTATCACCACCATGCCGCAATCAGGCAGTGTTCACCAAGCAAAAGCCACCTTTGGTAGCAATAACTATGCGCAGCAAAGCTGGCGTTCTGTTGGTCAAATCTCAGAGCAAACGCAAGGCAGTTTCGTCGTTAATAACGAGAAAAGCGATGGCTACCGAGTGAAAGATACAGCACCAGAAGGTGATCGCCATGGCTTTGAAGCACAAACATTGTTAGGAAGCTTGCGCCATGCAGCAACGGATTCAGTGAATTTGTTCTTTACGGGTTATTACCAAAATGGGTTGGTTGAGTACGACCGCAGTGGTAAATACGAATCTGATCGTGAGCAGTACAACTTGGCGGGTGGCGTAGATTACTCGACTGAGCATTGGCTATCAAAGTTAGAGCTTAGCAGTTCGAAAGACTTTTCCGCAGATGGTAAAGCCGATGGTGGTAAACCAGGTAAAGGTTCATTAACTACCAAGCGTCAAAGTGTAGCTTGGGTGAATACTTTGACTCAGATTGAGAACAGTGTGATTAACCTTGGCGTTGATTACTACAAAGAAAAAGCTGAGCGCGGTGGAACTAATACCACTGACTTTAGCGAAAATAGTAAGCACAACACCGCTGGTTTTGTAACAGGTCATACACGCATCGCAGATCTGACTTTAGAAGCGGCATTACGCCATGATAAAGACAGTGTGTTTGGTGGTTACACAACTTGGAATATTGCGACGGGTTATGCCGTGACAGATGCAATTGATGTGGTTGGTAGTTATGGTACAGCTTTTAAAGCACCAACTTTTAACGATCTGTATTACCCAGGCGGTAGCGGTAATCCTGACCTGAAACCAGAGACATCAAAATCAGCAGAGTTTGGTGTGAAAGGTCGCCACGATTTATTGGATTGGGGCTTAACGGCTTACCATACTGATATTAAAGATATGATTGCGTGGGCACCAACTGCAGCGGGTCCGTGGAAGCCGAATAATGTTGATAATGCGCGCATTAAGGGCATTGAATTAGAACTTGGTTTTGAAACCGGCCCAATTAGTCACCGTGTAGTAGGTGATTGGAAAGACCCTGAAGACAAGAAAGATGGCAGCCAGTTGATTCGCCGTGCTAAGCAAAACTATAAATGGGTCGGTACATACAGTTCTGAAGCGGTTGATGTATCGCTAGTCGCTAACTATGTAGGTAAGCGCTATGACTCGAGTAAATATGAGTTATCAGCTTACACAACAGCAGATGCAGCAGTTACCTACCGCGTGACAGAGAAATTTACGACAGGTCTTCGAGCAAGTAATTTGTTTGATAAGAAATACGAAACCGCGAAAGGCTACCCAGCGCCTGAGCGTGCTTTCTACATTAATGGTTCTTACCAGTTCTAATTAAGCAATCAAGAATATTGAGGCCGCCATTGTGCGGCCTTTTTTATCCTGCGACTTTACGTCAATCAGTAAGGAAAGTGTCGTGACAGTAATGAATGTTGTCGTGAGCTGGAGTTCGGGCAAAGACTCCACACTGACGTTATTGCGTCTGTTAGAAGATCCTCGTTATAAGGTAGTTGGCTTATATACCACATACCTTGATGACGAAGTGCCATTTCAAGCCACACCGATTTCCGTTGTGCAGCAACAAGCAAAGCTATGCGGTTTACCTTTGGTGCTCATTGCTTTGCCTGAGGTGTTCCCACCTAATGATGTCTATCAATCACGGATTATCACAGGATTAAAAGAATCAGGGCTGGAAATAGATGCAGTGGCCTTCGGTGATATGTTTTGTAATGGCATTGCCGATTATCGTCGTAGTTATATCGAACCCGCAGGGTGGCAATGTGTGTTTCCTCTAATGGGACAAGACAGTGCAGAGTTAGCGCAAGAGATCTTAGAGCGTGGGATTCAAACTTTAGTGACCACAGTCGATACCAGTCAGCTTGATGGAGAGTATTGTGGGCAATGGTATAGCCATGACTTTATCGAGGCTTTGCCATCTCAAGTGGATCCATGTGGTGAAGATGGCGAGTTTCATACCTTAGTGGTTAATGCGCCGTGTTTTAGCTCTCCTATGGAGATTCAATCTACAAGAGTAGAACGACAAGCCCGTTTTCATTACCAGCGTTATCAATTACTCATGACCGGAGTTTCTGAATAAACAAATTGTCAGTATGATAGGCGCCTGTGTTTGATTGAGTGTTGTGGTGTGAAGTGAAGAGCGTCTTGATTTTTGATTCGGGAGTTGGCGGATTATCGGTATACCAAGAGATCCGTCAATTGTTACCTGAACTGCATTACGTTTACGCCTTCGATAATGCTGCGTTTCCCTATGGGGAGCTTGATGAAACGGTATTAATCAATCGTACGCAAGAAATCGTAAGCCGCTTAGTCGAAAAGCATAACGTAGATTTAGTGGTGATTGCGTGTAATACCGCCAGTACCGTCGTCCTGCCAAGCTTGCGTACACTCGTTAATATTCCTGTTGTTGGTGTTGTTCCTGCGATAAAACCAGCGGCGGCGATGAGCGAGCGTAAGGTAATTGGTTTATTGGCTACTCCAGCGACAGTTAAGCGTCGTTATACGCAAGACTTAATCGCAGAGTTTGCACAAGATTGTGAAGTGTTAATGATTGGTTCGACACGCTTGGTTGAAATAGCAGAGCAGAAGCTAAGAGGTGAAGCGGTATCGATTGAGGAAATCCAACATATCCTTTCTCCTTGGCTTAACAAGGTTGATGGCATTGTACTTGGATGTACACATTTCCCTTTGCTAAAAGACGAAATCCAACAGGCGTTTTCATCGCCAGTCCAAATTATTGATTCAGGCAAAGCAATCGCGAATAGAGTGCAAGCTTTGCTGGGGGCTCAACAGACGTATAGCTCAAGAGAAAAAAGCAGTAATAGTGAAGTGGCGAACGTTACATACAATAGTGCCGCTTCACAACATGAAGCGGCACTGAACGTGTGTCTTGAAAAGTTAGGACTGAGTCCTATTCAATGTCTGGATTTTCCCCATTCTTAGGTTCGTTCGCCTCACGCACCTTTAAAGTGCGTTGACCATATTCCTTGTTATTTAAATGAGTAATGGCCGTTTCAGCATCATTACCATTCATAACTACAAACCCAAACCCTCTACGCTTACCTGTACGTTTGTCTTTCATCAGACGTACAGCGAAGACTTCACCATGTTCTGCAAACAGTGCTTTGACATCACTTTCGTTTGCACGGTAAGGCAAGTTACCGACATAAATTGTTTTACTAGAAGAAGATGACTCACCATCGGTTGAGATAGAAGCCGTCGTTGTTTGCATAAAATGAACAGCTAAGCCAGAAAGTACCGCACCAAGAGCAAAAGCCAGCGAAGGTGATAGTGGTACAAAGCTCATTATCAAAGCGCCCAGAACAGCAAGAGCAATGATAGTTAGTATAGTTTGATTGGATAATTTCATATTCAATACTACATCGTCGTAAATTGTAGGAAGAATGCTATTGGTTATTTTAACAACACAATCACATTGATATTACTTTCATTGACTTATAATTGCCAGTAAGTGAATGTGACGATGCTCAAATGTTGTCTTGTGCGGAATAAATATCGCATTAGATTAAAATCTCGTCTTTCGAAAGAAAAGTAGTGAAAAAGGGGTTGTCAGCGTGCAAGAAGTCTCTATAATGCCGCCTCACTGACACGGAGTACGGCAATCTTTAAAGCGATTTAAGAGAAAGCCAAATGCGAAGTTCAGTAAGGTGGAAGCCTTGGAAAACAAATTAAAAAAAAGTGGTTGACACTTCAGTTTGATTCCTTAAAATGGCGCACCTCTTCGGAGCGAAAGCGAAGAAGAAATTGTTCTTTAACAATTTGACCATGCAATCTGTGTGGGCACTCGTGAAATGATAGTCAAAAAGATTTATCAATGAAACTGA
>NZ_LVHF01000011.1 GCF_001650345.1 Photobacterium jeanii
CCGGGGGTCGCGGGTTCGAGTCCCGTCCGCTCCGCCACTTATACTAAGCCCGAGTCGAAAGACTCGGGCTTTTTTACGTTTATATTTTGGTTAATCACGGATTGGAAGCGGCCGTTCAGCGGGTTAGCCTCTTTACCTTGAAGGCAGCGGCCTGTCACGGCGAGGGGCGCGCTGATTTTTGGTATGGGGAGTCCCGTCCGCTCCAACACTGAGACTAAGCTTTTTGATTGTGGGGCGGGAAGGGCTCGGGCTTTTTGCGTCTGCTGTTTGGTAATTTGATCTGCTCGTCTCGGAACTAGCAACCCATAGTCATTTTAGGTCATAAGCTAGCACCTTCGTAGGCGATTCCTGTCTAGTCACTTCTTTTATTTCCTTTCCTACATTTCCACAAGCCTGTCTTTCTCTTTATCAATTTATCTATAGTCAGTGAGGCGGACGAGTTTATCTTTGTTGCTGCTTTTTGGGAAATCTAGGACTCTACAGAAAAATGTTGGGATAAGAGGCTGATGAGTTCGTTTTGATAGCCTTCATGCTTGCTACTTGGTAGTAAGTGGGCAAGTTCGTTTCCGACAGGCGATAAGCGGTAATAGAGGAGGCTGCAGCGTTTGCTGATTGCTTGCAGTTTGTAGTGCTGTTGTTGATAGGTCAGTGTGAGTGGCTGTTGTGAGTTAATTTCACCGGATTCAAGCTCAGAGCTAAAGAGAATACCCAGATCGATTAATGAAAGAAGCTCATGATAAGGAAGTTGGTATTGCCCTAGGCTGAGTTTACGCTGTTCTTGTTTCGGTAAGATTAATAGTGATGTGCTGTAGTAATTGATACCTGTGATTAGTTTTTTGCCGTGTTCGTTACCAAAGCTGCTTGCGAGGGTGCAGAGATGTTGAAAAGCATGCGCTTCGCGCTTGGTCATTCGCTTGAGTGTTTCTAGCGCTTTGATAGAGAAGCTATTGGGTGTCGTCATTTCTCGCTTGAGTACACGGCTCCATAGTTTTTGCATGTTTGGACTATGGATTGTTTTGGCGATAGCCATGAACTGAGCGAGCCAATCAGGATCTGGGCTATGAGCGCTTTCATCATTACAGACATCGTGGGTCAGCTTAAATATTTGCTCTAGGTTTTGTTGTTCTAACTCTCTTGAGCGTTTTTCTCTGGTGAGTGTTCGCTGTTCAAGGGAAACACCTTCCGTTGGCTCGATGAGATAGTTGACTGCCAGTTGCTTTGCTATCGCTTGGGTCCACTGCTTACTGGTACGAAGGTTATTTTGATTGTTGGTATGTGATGAGCTTGCTTTGACATGAGTTGAGAGCTCAGTGGCGTTTTTCTCGGTAGACGTTGTCATAGTTCAGTAAGCTAAGAAAATAAGTGGATAGGTATTTATCGACTCTCGCTGTCAAAACTATAGGCAGGTTTTTAAAATCTGGGTAGAAAAAAGGCTAATACCAATGTATTAGCCTTAGTGGATGGTGATATTACATATCGTCGTATTCTTCTAAGTCAGTCCCTTCTATGACGTACCCTACTTCAGCGAGATCATGACTAACATGCTGTGTTTTAAGTTCTCCAATGATGTAAACCACATCCCATAATTGTTGAATTGGAGCGCCTGATGGGTATTTGACGTAGATGATTTGATTCGGCGGTGGTGGTGGTACGTGAATGCAGGCACCAAAATAAGGCACTAACAAGAACTCGGTCACAGCCTTATCGTCACCCTCTAGTGGGATCACAAAGCCTGGGATTCGTACTTGGCTACCGTTTAGCTCTTCACGTACTTTGCCCATTTTGCTTTGTTTGGCTGGGGCTCCTGTGTGATCAATGAAAGCGGCAATACCTTGTTCATTAATCATTGCACGTTCATTTTCTGGCACCAAGTCGAGCCAGTCTAAAGTGAGTGGCTCGGCAGCTTGGGCGACCAGAGGTAGCCAGCAGCATAAAGCGATAAGCCATTTCTTCATTTGTAATCCCTTAAATTTTGATTGTCATGCCATCAGATAAAGAATGCTGATAAGCACGAATCGCAGGAATAATACCTACTAAAATACCCGCCAATTGTACCAAGCCTAGCAGTAAGAGTTCATAGCTGTTTAGGGGCGTGATCTCAATGAACATGCCAAAATGAGACAAGATCACAGGTTGAGCAATAAATAACAATCCGTAGAGCACCATGGTACCAACTAAAATACCAATTGCTGTTAGGAAAGTGGCTTCACTGATCAGTAAGAAAAAGATATGGCTTGGGCGCGCACCAGTCGCACGGAGGATTGCCATTTCACGGCGACGTTCGTTCAGACTGGTTAACAAGCTCGATAGCATGCCAAGTAACCCTGCAATTACCACGAACCCAGAGACAACGAGCAGTGCTTGTTCGGCAATAGACATCATTTGCCATAGTTCATGAAGAGCGATCCCTGGCATGATGGCGCTCAGAGGTTCTTTACTATAAGTATTGATATAGCGTTGAAGGGCGAAAGTTTGGATTTTCGATTTAAGCCCAACCATGAAAGCCGTGATTTGCTTGGGCTTAAACTCATGTTGGAGTAAGACTTCAGCCGCTGGTGTTGGGCCGAGACGAGCACCGGATTCCCAGCCTACGTGTATCGCTTCAATGGCTTCTAGTGATACATGCACACTGCGGTCAACCGGGGTGCCTGTAGGCGCTAAGATCCCGACAATTTTAAATGGCAGATTGTCATGACGATTAAAGGATTTATCACTGATACCGTGCGCAATAATGATTTCGTCACCAATCTTATAGTTGAGCTTTCGTGCGACTTCTGCACCAATGACGGTTTCAAACAATCCGGTAAAAGGGATGCCTTGTGCAAAAGCTAAAGGTTGTTTCTTACCGTATTTGTAGTGTTCAAAATAATCACCGTTGGTGCCGATAACGCGAAAGCCACGGTGCGAATCCCCTAATGAGATTGGAATTGCCCATTTTACGGCGCGATGTGAGGTGATTTCTTGATAGCTTTTCCAATCAATATTATTGGTGGCGTTACCGATACGGAAAACGGAATACAGAAGTAGGTTGACCTGCCCTGCACGAGAGCCAACGATTAAGTCGGTGCCTGAAATGGTATTGGCAAAGCTAGCTTTAGCTTGAGTACGAACACGTTCTACACCAAGTAGAAGAGTAACTGAGATAGCGACGGTGAGAATAGTTAGTAAGGCAGTCGCTTTACGGTTCGTTAGGCTTTTCCAAGCCAGGTGCAAAATGGCCTTCATGATGTTGTCTCGTGATGAGTAGTATTGATTTCGTTGAGTGAAACGGTGCGATCAAACAAGCCTTGTAGGGTTTGATCATGACTTACAAACAGTAAGGTGGTATTGGAACGCTCACACTCTGTCATCAGTAATTCGATGAAGGCTTCACGATTGTTATGATCTAGTGAGGACGTTGGCTCGTCGGCAATCAGTAACTCAGGCTGCCCCATCAGTGCACGAGCGGCGGCGACACGTTGTTGTTGACCGATGCTGAGCTCGGAAATAGGTTTGTTGAGACAGTCGGTTGGAAGGTGGAGCTGCTTAAGGAGTCGCTTGGCTTCTTGTTCTAAACTGCTATTGATACGTTGCTGACGTAGTGGCGAGAAGCGACAAGGTAGCATGACATTCTCAATCACTGACAAATAAGGCAGCAGGTTGAACATTTGGAAAATATAGCCGATGTGATTGGCGCGGAATTTATCGCGTTGGCTTCCTTTTAGCTCACTAAACTTCTGACCTAAAATGGTGACTTCACCGTGTGAAGCTTGGTTAATCCCCGCTAATAGACCAAGCAGTGTCGATTTACCGCTGCCACTTGGGCCTTCAAGAAAGACCTTTTCACCTTGTTTAACTGTAAATTCTGAGATCTTTAGTACATCTGAGGCCTGGCGAGGCCAGCGAAATGCCAGATCTGATACTTCAATTACATTCATTTTGTATTACCGAAGAAGGGGCCGAAGCCCCTTGGAAAGCGATTAGAACTTAAATTGGGTTTGAGACGGTGTTAGATCGCCTGCTCTTTGCCCTTTGTTGGTGATTGCTTGGATGGTTACTTTTTCAGTCGCAGTGAAGTGCTTAAACCAATCCAGTTGAAGTTCGGTAAGGGCATCAATGTTGTCACAGCTGAATGTATATTGTGCTGAAAACTCACCGTGACCACTATGATCATGTTCGTGGCTATCATGCTCATGGTGTTCGTGGTCGTCATGGTCATGTTTGTCATGATCATGGTGCTCGTGGTTATCATGGTCATGTTTGTCATGATCATGGTGTTCGTGGTTGTCATGGTCATGTTTATCATGATCATGGTGGTCGTGACTATCGTGGTCATGGTGATCATGACCTTCATGACTGGCCGTCAGTGTTTCTGTAACATCAGATTCGGTGAGTTTACATTGTGCCGCAGTTGCGAGTTTGATGAAGCTAGTTGGTTGAGCGAGTTTGGTCAGTGCCTTTTCAAAAGCTTGTTTTTGTTCGTCTGTTTTTGGTGCGTGCTCAAAACCAACCACATCTGCACCAGGCGCGGTAATTTCAATGAGAAGCGCGTTATCATCTTGCGCGATGTTTAACTCCACCACGCCGTGAACGTGAGCATCGTGCTGACGAAATTCTTCGCCATGATCGTGATGGTTATGAGCGAATGCCTGCCCTGAAATGGCAGCGCCTAGGATGGTGGCACAAAGTGTACGAGTGAACTTCATTATTACTGTCCTTGAAAGTTGCAGAAACGGTTTATCAAACTCGTGACGCTAAAAGCGCGCTGCAATAATGAAAGACAAACATTAAGTGGAATAGTTCCAGTTTTGCGTCATACCTTTCTGATAGAGAGCGTGCAATGTCACGTGTTGTAATAGTATAACATCACACTGCGCGCTCTGATATGATCGAAAACCCGAGGGATTGTTACAGGTTATTGTTAATTAAGCTCATTACTTGCTTAACTTGTTGATCTGATAGTTTGCCTTCTTGAACGAATAACACCTTTCCTTGTGGATCCAGCAGCGCAATCATCGAATTCTCGGTTTGCAGATCCCAAGCTTGCTGTACGCTGCCATTTGCGTCTAACACCATAGAAGACCAAGAAAATTCACGCTTGCTGTCTTCTGCTGATGATTTAACGAAACCGCCGGTACCCCAAATAGCGTCATCTTGATTGATGATAGTCGTTGTTTGGTATTTGTCATTTGGCAGGTTAGCCGCCTTGATAGCATCAATCATCGGAGCGTTCATTTCTTTCGCTGCACTACGACCCGCAATGGCCTGAATGACACGAACTTTGCCTGGTAGTTGGTCACTGCTCCATGCTTGGTAAGCAACCTTGTCTTGGTTGAGAACAATCTCACCTTTGTCTTGTACTTCAACCATAGGCACTGGTTGACCTACAGTCAGATTGTGGGCTGAGGCAATCGTTGGCAGTAAACCAGCTAGTAAGGTGATGATTAGCTTCTTATTCATTGTCATTATTCCAATTGTAGTTAGACGCCATATTATCTTAGTAAATCTAGGTTGATCTGGTTATACCAGTTGCTAAATCGCGAAGTTTGTCACTGAAAATATGAGAACTTGAGTGGATAACGTAAGCAAAGCGGTGGTTTTGTTCTAAAGTCTATAAAGTTAGGGGAGTGCGATAGGCTATTACGGATTAATGGCTGATTTATTGCATGAGTTAAAGACGCGATGATTGAAACATTCTGTGTTTCTGCGGGTCTATAGCTATGTTGAAGAGAGGAACTCATGCTAAAAATATTCAAACAGTACCGACCAAATCAAATTGCGCGTTATGTCAAAAGCTACTTTCGAGGGCGCCTATTTATAATGGGGGTTGGGGCTTTTGAGTTTGACTGTGGGCGTTTATTACCGCCCAAGTCTAACGACATCAAAGCACTAAGTGCGCTAACGGAAGTTAATAAAGAAATCCAATTGCTGGCAGCAGAAGCTTATTAGCCCCGAGATAACGGGGCTATTTACTAGGTAAGCTATTTATTATTGTCGCCATAGTCGAGTATTAGGGTTGTAACGATGGCGGGAAACAGATCCCTGTTCCACCTAGGCCGCAATAACCGTTGGGATTCTTGGCTAAATACTGTTGGTGGTAATCTTCAGCAAAGTAAAAGGTGCTGGCTGGACAGATTTCCGTGGTGATTTTTGCACTATCACTATGTTGTGCTAACGCTTGTTGATAGTTCTCAAGGCTTTTAATTGCTTGGTCGTATTGGGTTGATGAGTGGGTGTAGAGTGCAGAGCGGTATTGAGTGCCAATATCATTACCTTGTCTCATGCCCTCTGTTGGTACATGGTTTTCCCAAAATAGGGCAAGCAGCCGTGATAAGGGTAGGATGCTCGGATCAAAAATTATCTTAACCACCTCAGTGTGACCTGTTTTTCCGGAGCACACTTCTTCATAGCTAGGGTTAGGTGTAAAGCCGCCACAATAGCCTACCGCAGTGCTATACACGCCCTCTTGTTGCCAAAACAGACGCTCAGCCCCCCAGAAACATCCCATGCCAACAATCAGCGAATCCAACCCGTCAGGGATCGTATCGTCAAGCGGCGTATTAAGCACGATGTGACGATGAGAGGGAATGATCGGTGTTGCTCGACCTATGAGTGCCGCTTCCTGCGAAATCATGGTTTGTTTGGTCAGCGTCATAATGACTTCCTTTTTCTGCTGCGTGATATAAAGAAAGTAGTGAAATTGGGAAGTACAATCAATGATCAATTTTTTAGCAAAGAAAAGCTGGCGGCTAACGCTGTGCTTTGTCAGAATATTTTGAGCGCAAATTGGGTCAAAATTTAATAAAAAAGAAGCAAAGAATGAATCCATTGTATAAGCGGTTAAGCCTTACCGCTGCAGCTTTACTTTTTTCTATTCCTGTCAGTGCCAAAACAACATTAAATATCAAAGGGCTAGATGGGGAGCTTGAAGATAATGTCGATGCTTATGTTCAGAGCATTGCCGAAGATGATTACAGCATTTCCTTACGTTTTCGCGAACAACTTGAATCAGAAATTAAGGATGCGCTAAAAGCACTGGGCCATTACAACCCCACTTTTCAGTACGAGATCAAAAAAAGCGATGATGATAGTCATATCACGGTTACGGTTGATCCTGGACCTGTGACCCGCATTGCTCGTAGTAACATTATTATCAACGGTGCAGCCAAGGATGATATGGACTTTATTGCCTTGGTTCGAGGCAGTGGACTTGGTCTTGGTGAGGCGCTGAACCACGGTAATTACGAAGCATTAAAATCAGGCTTGAGCAGCTTAGCGTTACGAAAAGGCTATTTCGATGCCAAGTTTGAAAAGCGGGCATTAGAAGTCGCTCCTTCGTTAAATGAAGCTTTTATCTATATTACGTTCGACAGTGGCATTCGCTACAACTTTGGGCAAACCATATTCACTGGTAGCCAGATCGAAGAAGATCGTCTGCAATCCCTGATCCCTTATGAAGAAAACGAACCTTATTTAGCCTCTAAACTTGGCGAGTTTAATCAACGTCTCTCTAACGTTGGTTGGTTCTCATCCATTTTCGTTGGCGGTGACGTTAACGAGCTCGATGGCGATAAGGTACCCGTCAAAGTCAGTTTAGCGCCGCAAAAAAGGAATCAAATTGAGACGGGTATTGGTTATTCCACCGATACGGGTCCACGCCTTAAATTCAATTGGAAAAAGCCGTGGATCAACAGCGCAGGTCATAGCTTGAATGTGAAAACCGAGCTGTCGTTGGTTCAACCGAAAGTCGAAGCCGCCTATAAAATCCCGCTTGATGATGTTTTGAATGATTACTACCAAATTGTTGGTGGGCTAAGTTATACCGATAATCATGACACCGTCAGTACGGAAATGACCGCAGGTCTTGAGCGTCACTGGTTACTGCCTCATGGCTGGAAGCGTATTGCCTCGCTACGCTGGCTCAATGAGAACTTCACCCAAGGTAAGTCAGAAAAACGGGTGTTGAATATGTTTATTCCAGGGATCACCTATACCAAATCACGCTCTCGTGGCGGTGCAATGCCGACATGGGGTGACAAGCAGTTGATCTCGGTTGAGTATGCCGATCCCAATTTAGGCTCAGATACCCGTGTTGGTCGTATTCGTGGTCGTAGTGCATGGATCCGTAGTCTTGGTGAAAACCACCGTGGTTTGTTGAAACTCGACGGTGGTGCGGTGATCGCCGATCGTATTGAAGATGTACCGCCATCAATGCGTTTCTTTATTGGTGGTGACAATACGATTCGTGGTTATCGTTATGAGTCCATCGCCCCGCGTGATAACGGAGGCCAGCTCCGCGGTGGTCAGTACATGTTAGCGTCTACTTTAGAGTATCAATATCGCGTGTACGGCAATTGGTGGGGCGCGATGTTTTATGACTACGGCTCGGCATGGATCGAAACACCTGACTGGCACCGTGGTGCTGGTGTCGGGGTGCGCTGGGCATCTCCTGTCGGCCCGGTTCGTTTAGATTTAGCGTGGGGGCTTGAGCGTCCTACCAGCGATCAAATCCAAATCCACTTTACCTTGGGGCCTGAATTATGATTTGGCTAAAGCGCATCTCAATAGCCGTACTGGCCACTCTGGTCTTCATTATTCTGCTGGTGGCGTCGTTGCTCTATACCCCTGCTGGCGTCAAGTTGGCAGTGTGGGGCGCGCAGAAAGCCCTGCCTGCATTAACGGTTGAAAACAGCCAAGGCGCTTTGTTTCGCGGCTTAGCGCTGCAAGGGGTGAAATATCAAGATCAAGGGATCACGCTTGAGGCGCAGCAACTTGCACTGGATCTTGATGATCGTTGCCTACTTGAGCCTCAAATTTGTGTCCGTGAGTTGGCGTTGCAAGGGGTAAATTTTGCGATGCCTGAATTACCTCCAGCAACGGCTGACGAAGCTGAACCTGAGCCTGAAACAAGTAACGAGGTGATTAACTTACCTGTGCCAATTTCGATTGAACGCGTACGTCTTGATGATATCGAATTGGCGATTTTGGGTAATCATGTCACTTGGCAACATTTTGCGACTGCCGCTGAGTTAGCGGGTTCACAAGTGAGCTTAAAGCCGACCGACTGGCAAGGGATCAACCTCCGCTTAGCACCGAGTGAGGAAGCTGCAGATGCATCTAATCCTCAGCAGAGCGAGCAGCTAAATGGCCAAACACCTACTGCGATCGCTTTGCCTGAGGTGTTACTGCCATTAAATGTTGATATTGAAAGGTTTACGGTAACGGATTTCACCCTTGAAGGTGATACCCCACAAAAAGTAAACCAGCTTGAGATCGTCGGCTATGCCAAAGGGCATGATGTTCGTCTAGATAAGCTGTTACTGGATGTGCCGCAAGCGGTGTTGAATGCGACCGCGGATGTTTCATTGCAACAAGATTACCCGTTGAACTTGGATGCGGATTTAGCCATTGCGATGGCGCCGTTACAAAACCATCAACTGGCATTACAGGCAACAGGTTCAGTGGCCAAATTAGCGTTAAATGCCAATTTAAAAGGCACGATTGATGCGGTGTTGGCGGGGCAGTTATCACCACTTGAGCCGACTTTGCCTTTCGATATCAAGTTAACCAGTGATCATATTCAATGGCCAATTGATAGCAAAGCGGAGTTTGAAGTTAGCGATACCGCGCTTAGTGCTAAAGGCGATCTGGATGGTTTCCGGTTTGATCTTAAGAGTGATATCGATGGTCAGCCAATGCCGGAAGTCGCGGTTAAGCTCAAAGGTAAAGGCGACCTTAACCAAGTGGAATTGTCATCGCTCAAAGTCGATACCCTTGGTGGTGAAATTTCCGGTAAAGCCAAGGCGAGTTGGCAAAAAGCGGTGAAATGGCAAGGGCAGTTGGCGTTTACCACGATTCAACCGGGTAAACAGTGGCCAGAAGTGCCGGGGAATTTGAGCGGCGAGCTTAGTACCTCGGGCGGATTAACTTCAAAAGGTGGCTGGTTTGTGAAGCTACCTGTCCTTAACGTTGATGGTGAGGTGATGAACCAAGACTTTGCTTTGCAAGGTCAATTGGATGCCAAAGATACTGCCGGTAAAGGTGATATTGAATTGGTGACGAATGGTCTATCACTTAGCCATGGCCCGAACAGCTTGTTAGCTAAAGGTTCGCTCAGTAAAGAGTGGGACATGTCGGCTGAAATCAATGCGCCTGCACTTGCACAATCAGTTCCGGATCTAAAAGGCGCGGTTGTTGGTAATGTCGCGCTATCGGGCAAAATGATGGAGCCCGATATTGCACTCGATTTACAAGGGAGCGCGCTTGGTTGGCAGTCACTGGCAAGCCTTAACAGCTTTAGCTTAAAAGGTCGCGTGACCCCGCTGCCACAGCTAAATGCCGACATTCAACTGAAAGCTCAGCAAGGAAAGTACGAAGACATTAAGCTTGATAGCTTAGCGTTAAGCTTCACGGGTACCGAGAAACAACATCAGCTTGATGTTGATCTGAAGGGTGAGCCAGCTAGTGCCGCCATTCAAATGGTCGGGGAGTTAGATCGCAAAGTAGGGTGGCAAGGGAAGTTAGTGAAAGCGGAACTGGGTACACCTGTTGGACCGTGGCGACTCAATAAGCCAACCGCGATTGGTTATAACCTCAATACTGCGATCGCGACGGTGGCAGCGCACTGTTGGCAACAAGATAGCGCAGGCTTATGTTTGACCGAACCACTTGAAGCGGGCACATCGGGTCATGCCAAAGTGGCATTGCAGCGTTTTGACTTCGATATCATTAAACCTTTTTTACCACCGGAATTAACGGTGCAAGGTGAAGTGGGCGCGAATGTCGAAGCGGTGTGGGCTCCTGAGTCAAAACCTTATGTTAAAGCTGCGGTGACTATGCCTGCGGGTAATGTCACTCAGCAAATTGATGATAAGCAGCCACCACTGAATATTGGTTGGGATAAAGTGACCGCCAATGCCGAGTGGAAAAATGATGTGCTGAATGCGGATTGGCTGATTGCGGTTAAAGATAACGGTGATGTTAGTGGTCAAGCGCGACTAGCGACTGATGAAGGTAAGCAGACCATAGATGCCAAGTTGAAGATCGACCGTTTTGTGCTGGATTTCCTGCATCCGTTACTGACCGATTTTCATGATTTTGGTGGGCAAGTGGATGCCAACTTACACCTAACGGGGCCAGCATTACATCCTGCGGTTAACGGTAATTTGAGCGTTAGCAAGGTGAAGATGAGTGGCAAAACTGCCCCAGTCGATGTCGAGCAAGCCGATGTAACTGCAAGCTTTTCAGGTTATCAAGCACAGTTGCATGGCAGTGTGATCACCCCTGACGGCAAGCTTTTGTTGCGCGGTAAAGGCGATTGGGCTGATTTAGCTAAATGGTCTGGTGAACTTAACGTTAACGGCAATGAGTTGGGGGTCAATGTACCGCCAATGCTGGCAATGAAAGTGTCGCCTAACTTGAAGATCGCCGCGACAGCCAAAGAAGCGGAGATCAGCGGTAGCATTAACATTCCGTGGGGCAGGATCACGGTAGACCAATTACCGCAATCTGCGGTGAAAGTCTCTGACGATGAAGTGATCCTCAACGAGGATTTACAGCCAATAGAGCAAGAGAAACCGTTGCCATTTAAGGTCAAAACCAATGTATTAGTGAAGATTGGTAACGACGTGAAAATCTCAGCCTTTGGCTTGAAAGCCAATTTGAAAGGTGATCTCAACGTTCGTCAAAAAGATAATGAGCCGTTGGTTTACGGTGAAGTGAATATCAAGAATGGTACCTATCGCTCGTTTGGACAGGAGTTGGTGATCCGCAAAGGTCAGATTTTGTTTAATGGTCCTGCCGATCAGCCTTATCTATCGATGGAAGCGATCCGCGATCCTGACAATATCGAAGATAGCGTTACTGCCGGTATTCGTGTGACCGGACCTGCTGATGCACCTAAGATTGATATTTTCTCCGATCCCGCGATGCCGCAGCAAAATGCCCTGTCTTATATCTTGCGCGGTAAGGATATCGACAGCGAATCGGGCGACAATAGCTCGGCCATGACTACAGCCTTGATCAGCATGGGCTTGGCGCAAGGTAGTCAGCTGGTGGGTGATGTGGGTCAGGCCTTCGGGGTACAAGATCTCGCGGTGGATACCGCAGGCTCAGGTAATGATTCACAAGTGACGATCAGCGGTTATATTGCACCTGGGCTGCAAGTGAAATATGGGGTTGGGATCTTCGATAGTCTCGGGGTATTCACGGTTCGTTATCGCTTGATAACCGATCTGTATGTTGAAGTGATCCAGAGTGAATACAACTCTATCGATTTCTTATATCAGTTTGAATTTGATTAATCGCTAAGGAAGTCGCTGCGATGGAAAGTACCAATATGGAATTAGTCTTTGTGTATGGCACCTTGCGCCGAGGGGAATCTAATCATGCTTTGCTACAGCATGCGAAGTGCCTCGGTGAGGCTGTGGTTAGCTCAGGTTATGTGTTGCATGATTTGGGACCATATCCTGGGGTTATCGTTGATAAGCACTCCCAAGCGCCGTTACATGGTGAAGTGTATCAGGTAGACAGTGAGACTTTCGCTGCGCTCGATCGACTAGAAGAATATCCGACGGGCTACGATCGCGAACTGGTGGTAACGCCTTATGGCGCAGCATGGCTGTATGTGTATTTACACTCAGTGACGCACGCGCCTGTGATTAGCAATGGTGATTGGTGCCGCCGTTAGCAAGTTATCGTCACCTTTCCTTATCGATATAACAATGCCCCAAGCTGTGCTTGGGGCATTTTTTATCTGTCGCCTCGTGTGCTGGTAATTATTTCTGTGCACGCTCGAAAGAGGTGAGGATTTCTTCTTTTGCCGCAGCGGCGTCAGCCCAGCCATCAACTTTGACCCATTTATTCGGCTCAAGCTCTTTGTAGCGCTCAAAGAAGTGGGTGATTTGTGCTTTGAGTAGCTCAGGCAGATCGCCGACATCTTGAATGTGGTCGTATTCTTTGGTGAGTTTGCTGTGAGGGACAGCAACCACTTTGGCATCTTCGCCAGATTCGTCAGTCATTTTGAGTACCCCGACTGGACGACAACGGATCACTGCGCCTGGCTGTAATGGGTATGGGGTTGGCACTAAGACATCAACCGGATCACCGTCGAGCGAAAGGGTGTGGTTTACGTAACCGTAGTTGCAAGGGTAGAACATCGGAGTCGACATAAAGCGGTCTACAAAAAGGGCGCCTGTGTCTTTATCGACTTCGTATTTGATCGGATCTGCGTTCGCAGGGATTTCGATAACAACGTAGATATCTTCTGGAATGTCCTTTCCGGCTGGGACATTGTTTAGGCTCATAACACATTCCTTTTGCTGAGTGAAAACCATGTAGTCTGCCAAGAAGTATAACCAGAGGTGGTGAAAAAAGAAGCGAATTTCGGTGAGGGTGTGGTGTATCGCAAAAATGTCCGAGCTTGGTTGCAAGCTCGGACATGGGGAAGTATTAGTATTCGGTCGGGAACTCTTTAATGAACTCCTCGACTTTGCGCACCATATTGGTTGAACCAACAAAGAATGGCACGCGTTGGTGCAGCTCGACAGGTTTCAGATCCATGATGCGTGTTGCACCATCAGAAGCAATACCGCCTGCTTGTTCGATCAAGAAAGCCATCGGGTTGCACTCGTACAGCAAGCGCAGCTTACCGCTAGGGTGAGTTGCAGTGCTTGGGTACATGTAGATACCGCCTTTCAGTAGGTTACGGTGGAAGTCTGCCACCAGTGAACCAATGTAGCGAGAGGTGTATGGACGATCATCTTCTGGCACGTTTTCTTGGCAGAATTTGATGTACTTTTTCACCCCTTGAGGGAAGCGAATGTAGTTACCTTCGTTGATCGAATAAATGCGGCCATCTTGAGGGATGCGCATGTCTTCGTGCGAGAGGCAGAATACACCCAGCGACGGGTCGTAAGTAAAGCCGTGAACACCGTTGCCTGTGGTGTATACCAACATGGTGGATGAACCATAGATGATATAACCCGCAGCGACTTGGCGGTGACCGGGTTGAAGGAAATCTTCTTGTGTTGGTGGGGTGCCAACAGGGGAAACACGGCGGTAAATCGAGAAGATAGTACCGACGGAAACGTTTACGTCAATGTTCGAAGAACCATCCAGTGGATCCATTAAAACAACGTACTTCGAGTTACGGTTAAGCTCTTTGTTAAATGCAACCGCTTCGTCTTCTTCTTCACTGGCTACGCCACAGACTTGGTCGCGAGCTTCTAGTGCCGCTTTAAATTTTTCGTTGGCGTAAAGATCGAGCTTTTGTTGCTCTTCACCTTGTACGTTCTCGCAGCCTACTGCGCCTGTAATATCAACCAGACCGGCTTTATTGATCTCACGGTTAACGATTTTCGCTGCAAGCTTAATTGAACCAAGCAGAGAGGAGAGCTCACCACTAGCGTGGGAGAAGTCGTTTTGTTTCTCGACAATGAACTCACCTAAGGTTCTAATATCGGACATACACAATCCTTGCATCAAGTTGTCATGGGGGGCTGAAAACTCATGTACAATGTCTCTTATGGACAATTTTGTACGTTATAGGCAAGAGAGCCTTTCGGTATCTAATTGTATATAAAGATCTTTTTTATGGTAACGAAGTAACGTAAAAGCGTGACTTCACATTTTTTTAGTCTGTGAGCCGACAATTATGCATATCCATATTTTAGGAATCTGCGGCACCTTCATGGGTGGTGCGGCTGTGCTAGCCCGCCAACTTGGGCACAAAGTAACAGGGTGTGATGCTAACGTGTATCCACCAATGAGTACCTTGCTTGAATCTCAAGGTATTGAAATTATTCAAGGTTACGATCCTGCTCAATTGAACCCTGCCCCTGATTTGGTGGTGATTGGTAATGCCATGAGCCGTGGTAATCCTTGTGTGGAATATGTACTGAATAACAATTTACGTTATACCTCTGGACCGCAATGGTTGCAGGAGTTCTTGCTGCATGATCGCTGGGTTATGGCAGTAGCGGGTACTCACGGTAAGACAACGACGGCAAGTATGCTGGCGTGGATCTTGGAAGATTGCGGTTACCAACCAGGCTTTTTGGTCGGTGGTGTACTCGGAAACTTCGGTATTTCCGCGAGGTTAGGTGAAAGCATGTTCTTTGTGGTAGAAGCCGACGAATACGACAGCGCTTTTTTCGATAAACGTTCTAAGTTTGTCCATTATCACCCTCGTACGCTGATCATGAATAATTTAGAGTTTGATCACGCCGACATTTTTGATGATTTGAAAGCGATCCAACGCCAGTTTCATCATTTAGTGCGAACTGTACCCGGTAATGGTCGTATTTTGGCGCCGAAAGGGGTGAGCAATATCGATCAAACGTTAGAGATGGGGTGCTGGAGTGAGCTCGAGTTCACCGGTGAAGACGGCCATTGGCAAGCAAAGAAATGTGTCGCGGATGGTAGTGAGTTTGAGGTTTATCTTGAAGGCAGTCACGTCGGTACAGTGAAGTGGGATTTAGTGGGTGATCACAACGTGAGTAATGCTTTGATGGCGATAGCTGCGGCGCGTCATGTTGGGGTTACTGCTGATTTAGGTTGTGAGTCATTGGCGAAGTTTGTCAATACTAAGCGCCGATTAGAGTTAAAAGGCGAGGCGAATAGCATCAAGGTTTATGATGATTTTGCTCACCACCCGACAGCGGTTGAGCTGACGTTAGGCGGGTTGCGTGCCAAGGTGGGCAATGAGCGTATTCTAGCGGTACTTGAGCCGCGCTCGAATACCATGAAGCTTGGTGTACACAAACACGATTTAGCACCCGCGTTGGCAGCGGCAGATGAAGTCTTTATTTATCAGCCAGATAATATCCCGTGGTCAGTGGATGAAATTGCCAACCATTGCCAACAGCCTGCGTATACAGATGATGATCTTGACGCGCTGGTGGCACGTATTGTTGCCCAAGCACAGCCAAACGATCATATCTTGGTGATGAGTAACGGTGGCTTTGGTGGAATTCACGGTAAAATCCTAACCGCTCTAGCCCAGCAATAATTGAGACAAAAAGAAGTAGTAATGATGAGCGATAAGCGGATCACGCTGGCTTGGACGGGTGCCTCTGGTGCCCCTTACGGGCTACGTTTATTAGAGTGTTTGTTGGCGGCCGATTATGAGGTTTACCTTTTGATTTCGTCGGCTGCGCGGGTGGTGTTAGCCACTGAGCACGGTTTGAAGTTACCGTCAGGTCCAGAAGCGGCACAGCAAGCATTAACCGCACACCTTAATTGTGATGCCTCTAAATTGGTGGTGTGTGGTAAAGAAGATTGGTTCTCGCCAGTGGCATCGGGCTCGGCTGCACCGAAGAAAATGGTGGTGTGCCCCTGTTCGGCGGGGACTTTGGCATCGGTTGCGCATGGGATGTCAGATAACCTGTTAGAGCGCGCGGCAGATGTGGTGCTGAAAGAGCGTGGTCAGCTCCTCATTGTGGTACGAGAAACGCCATTTTCGACGTTGCACCTTGAGAATATGCTCAAGCTATCGCAAATGGGCGTGACCATTATGCCTGCGGCACCGGGCTTTTATCACCAGCCCCAATCGATTGAGGATTTGGTGGACTTTATGGTGGCTCGAATTCTTGATCACCTTGGTGTTGAGCAAGGTTTAGTACCTCGCTGGGGCTACGATCACCGTAAATAGATGTGAAATACATTGCCAAGACAAGATGTCATTTCAAGCTAACAAAGCCCGCGCTCGACTTGAGCGTGGGCTTTGTTGTTTT
The DNA here is from genome assembly GCF_001650345.1 of Photobacterium jeanii. Classification (GTDB taxonomy): domain Bacteria; phylum Pseudomonadota; class Gammaproteobacteria; order Enterobacterales; family Vibrionaceae; genus Photobacterium; species Photobacterium jeanii. The sequence continues at coordinate 16,713 of NZ_LVHF01000011.1, forward strand.
TAGAGGTAGATGTTAATGGGGATGGGGCTAGTCGCTACTGTCGTGATAGCTTTGTGGTTTGAGTACCAGTACATTGATCGGCGAGTTTTCGACGACTTTACTGGCAACCGAGCCGAGCATGACTTTATCAATTTTTGAGCGTTTATGACTTGGCATAATGATGAGGTCTGCCCCGACGCGCTCCGCGTGTTCTAAGATAGTCGTCCATGTTTTTCCTTCCGAAATGTACTGATGGTGTAACACTTCTGCGGGAATGAACTTCTCGGCAAAGGCCTTGAGTTGCTTTTGCGCATCTTGCTTCATTTGGCGAGCAGCGTCTTTGGGGAAATAGCTCGATACCATCGACATGTGGATCCCCGGTAAGACATTTAATAAATGGATAGTGGCGTTGTTTTGTTGCGCCTGCCAAACCGCTAGCTCCACCGCTTTATCGGCAAAACCTTTATCGTTGAGATCAACGGGAACCAATATTTGTTTAAACATACTTCATCTCTTTCACTTAAGCCTGCTCAAGAGTGGCTTGAGCAGGCGGTTAGAGGGTTATGCGTTCGTAGTGGAAGCTTGAGTGCGAAGTGCGCGACGGCGCTGGTTCCAACCTAGCGCGAATAGCAGCAATAAGGTTGGAACGAAAACCCACTCTTTCATTGGACGAACCGCAGGTAAGCTAACTTTGGTGATTTCCCAATCAAAATCGATCCCAGCAGCTTCTGCCGGACTACCAAATTCCACCATATCGACCAGCATCTTGTTCTCTTCTTGGCGTAGCATTAGGCCTGTTGAGGCTATGCGATCGTCTGGGCTGATCGCGTTCTCATCAAATGGCAGTAAGACATGCTTACTGATCACCTTACCTTCAAGGTTTTCACCCATGACTTGAATTTCGATAGGTTCGCCAATCGCGAGTTTATCGGCGGCATCGGCAATCAAGGCGCCAGGCATTTCGTGCTTGGCTGGGTACACCATGTTCCACCAAAAACCAGGACGGAACAACGAGAAGGTAATGAGTAATAACGCCGCCACTTCCCACCACTTGGTTTTGGTAAACCACCACCCTTGAGTGGCGGCGGAGAAGGTCAGCATTGCTATAACCGCAGAGCCCACGGTGAGTAAGAGGTGCCACCATGAATCTATGTCCATCATTAACAGCTGAGTATTGAAGATGAACATGAAAGGTAAAATGGCGGTACGAATATCATAGGTAAAACCTTGGATACCGGTGCGTATCGGATCTGATTTTGCTATCGCGGCGGCGGCAAAAGCAGCCAGCCCCACTGGCGGGGTATCATCAGCCAAGATCCCGAAGTAGAACACAAATAAGTGAACGGCGATCAATGGAATGATCAGGCCATTTTGAGCGCCAAGGGTAACAATAACCGGAGCCATCAGGGTTGAAACCACAATGTAGTTGGCGGTGGTCGGTAGCCCCATCCCTAGAATTAGACTGATGATGGCGGTAAACAGTAGCATTAACATGATGTTACCGCCGGAGATGAATTCAACGAAGTCGGTCATCACCAAGCCAATCCCTGTGAGGGTCACAACCCCAACCACAGTACCAGCCGCCGCAGTGGCAACCCCTATACCTATCATGTTACGTGCGCCAGATACCAAGCTTTCTAGCAGATCATGTACGCCTTCGATACTGGCTTCGGATAAGGTTTTCTCCCTGTTAAACATTGCCAACAATGGGCGCTGGGTTAGCAAGATGAAAATCATAAACACGGTTGCCCAGAAGGCTGAAAGCCCTGGTGAGAAACGCTCCACGGTTAAGCACCATACCAGCACGACAATAGGCAGTAAGAAGTAGAGCCCTGATTTTACTGTTGGACCAGGATCTGGCACTTCACGCAGCTCTTCCTCTGGGTTTTCCATGATGTGGTCTTGGTAGTTAGCCGAGACTTTGACCAGCGCGACATAGGCAATCAAGATTGCTACCGCAATCATTGGAGTGGCAGCGGCACCAAAGACATCTTTGGTCCAGCCAATACCGTAGTAAACCACGGCGCTGATCACCACCAGACCAAGGATAGTTCCAGTGAAAGACAGCATACTTTGCGCAATCGTCGGCTTGTAACGGCGAGGTAAACCCGCCATGCCTGCTTTGCAGGCTTCAAGGTGAACGATGTATAGCAGGGCGATATAGGAAATAAGCGCAGGTAAAAGCGCGGCTTTGATCACTTCAACATAAGAAATTCCTACGTATTCGACCATCAAGAAAGCGGCAGCACCCATGATCGGCGGAGTAAGCTGACCATTGGTCGAGGCGGCAACTTCAACGGCACCAGCTTTGGTGCCGGGAAAGCCTACTCGTTTCATGAGCGGGATAGTAAAGGTCCCGGTAGTAACCACATTCGCAATCGATGAGCCGGATACTAAGCCAGATAAACCGGAGGCAACCACCGCCGCTTTAGCTGGACCTCCTCGCATATGACCAAGTAGCGAGAAAGCGACTTTAATAAAGTAAGCCCCAGCGCCTGCGCGCTCTAACATGGCACCAAACAGGACGAAGAGGAATACAAACGAGGTTGAGACGCCAAGGGCAACCCCAAAAACCCCTTCCGTCGTTAGCCATAAGTGGGACATGGCTTTGTTCAAACTGGCCCCTTTGTGCGCTATCACATCGGGCATGTGTGGGCCACCAAAGGTGTACAGTAAGAACACCGCAGCCACCACCATAAGTGGTGGACCAAGTGCTCGACGTGTCGCTTCGAGTAACAAAATCATGCCAGCAACAGCGACCACAATATCAAGGGTGGTTGGTGCGCCAGAGCGCTCGGCGAGGCTGGTGTAGAAGATATAAATATAAGCGGCAGCAAAACTACCGGCGAGCGCCAATAACCAGTCTACGGCTGGGATACGATCGCGTGGTGAACCTTTCAAGGCTGGGTAGGCAGTAAAGGCGAGAAATATAGCAAAGGCTAAGTGAACCGAGCGGGCTTCGGTGTCGTTTAAAATGCCGAAATTAAAAATAAATGGTAGCGGTGAAGCGTACCAAAGCTGGAACAGCGACCAGCACAGCGGTACAAACCATAAGATACGTCCGGCAAGTCCAGTTGGGTTCCTTGCCCCTGTGTCTGCTTGCGCCACCATATCCTGCACATCTGTCGACGTTTGTGTTGTCTTCGTCATGCATCTTCCTTCTTCGATGGGCTATGTTGTTGTATTTATTTAGGGTGTAAGAAAGCACTATGCGCCGCAGAGGCGGCGCATAGGTTGGCAGCAAGTGCCTCTTAACTTTAGTCGAAACTGATTACTTTGGTAGGTAACCCTTTTCTTTGTAGTAACGCACTGCACCTGGGTGAAGTGGGATAGATAGGCCGTCTTTCACCATTTGCTCTGGTTTTAGGTTGGCAAATGCAGGGTGAAGACGTTTAAAGGTATCGAAGTTTTCAAACACGGATTTCACGACCGCGTAAACCACGTCATCAGAAACATCGGTAGAAGAAACCAGTGTTGCGGCAACACCGAAGCTATTTACGTCGTTATCAGTGCCTTTGTACATGCCACCTGGTACCGTGCTTTTCGCGTAGTACGGGTTATCTGCAACGATTTTATCGATCGCAGCACCTTGTGCTGATACCAGTTTGGCATCACAAGAGGTGGTTGCTTCTTTGATTGAACCGTTTGGATGACCCACCATGTAGATGAAGGCATCGATTTTGTTATCACAAAGGGCTTGTGAACGCTCAGAGCCTTTAAGCTCAGCGGCAAGTTTGAAGTCTTTGTTGGTCCAACCTAGGGCATCCATCACCACGCCCATGGTGGCGCGGTCACCAGATCCTGGATTACCAATGTTTACGCGTTTGCCTTTGAGATCTTCAACGCCGTTAATGCCAGAATCGGCACGTGCGATGATGTTGAAAGGTTCGGTGTGAAGAGAGAATACTGCACGTAGTTTCTTGTAAGGGCCTTGATCTGCAAATTTGCTGGTGCCGTTGTAACCGTGGTATTGCCAGTCAGATTGCACAATACCAAAGTCGAGTTCACCTGCACGCATGGTGTTGACGTTGTAGATAGAGCCACCAGTGGATTCTACTGAACAACGCACTTTGTGCTCTTTACGATCTTTGTTAACCAACTTACAGATAGCACCGCCAGTTGGGTAGTACACCCCAGTTACTGAACCGGTACCAATAGTGATGAATTCTTGGGCGTTTGCCATCCCTGAGGCTGCAAATGCAGCTGCGATAGCAGTCACTTTAATAAGTTGTTTCAATGCCATGTTTGTCCCTTCCTAATTGTTGTTATCTTGCCTATGGCTAGGCGTTCCATTGATAGAAACGGGCATCCTAATTGAGATGCAATTCAAGGTGATGATAGCAAACTTGAATTAACTTTTTAAAATCACGTTAACAAATTTAAAGTTATTTCTATATTGGGGTTTGAATATTTACAGAAAGGAACGGGCTTTAGTTATTGAAATTAAAAGGGTTGTTGAATGTATGCGAGGCGGTGAGGATTTTCTATGAATGTGAGCTTAATCTCAGTTTGGCGAGGGTATTAAACCGGGTAGCTGGCTACCCGGTTAAAAATTTACTTACTGTAATCAAACAGATCGCACACAGATGCGTACAGTTCTTCAGTAGTAATGGTATTGGTAGGCGTGATGAAGATGGTATCGTCACCCGCGACAACACCAAGGATCCCTTCCGCTTTACCAAGGGAGTCTAGGAGACGTGCAATCACTTGCGCCGCACCTGGACCTGTGTGAATAACGACTAGTGCACTGTTGTAGCCGATTTCCATTACCAGTTCTTTTAGTGGGCTTGAGGTCGTTGGGACACCCAATTCCACTGGCAAACAATATACCATTTCCATTTTGGCATTACGGGTTCGTACTGCACCGAATTTGGTTAGCATTCGGGACACTTTCGACTGGTTAATGTTTTCGAACCCCTGAGCTTTCAGTGCATCAACAATTTCACCTTGAGAGCTGAATTTCTCTTCTTTCAAGATGGATTTAAAGGCCTTAATTAGACGTTCTTGCTTATCTGAATTTCGCATAGTTTTTAGTATGAACAGGGACGAGGTAGCGTATTCTTGCATAACCCGAGTTGAACTAGCAAACAGTGTTCATGGAAACTGATGTTTCAGTCACTATAAATGAAAATTATTAGTCTTTATTGTGCCTGTTATTAGTATAAATCCAGTCAATGATTGGCAATAAAAAGGCGAAGTAGAAATCAAAGCTGCCTGTTTGTCGCTGGGTTTTCAGGTATAAAGAAGAGGGAGTTCTAGCACATTTTCTACCCTCCATGCGTGACTTCGCAAAGCAAGTGGTGTTTGATTGTATTTCCAAATTGCATGCTATAACGTCTAAAGAATATTAACTGATTGATCATAAAGGATCGCTCAAAGAATCATGAGACAATGAGTTAATCTAACTATTTTGGTCTGAAAAATACTTCTATCGTAAAGGAGAACGAACATGAAAGTTGCTGTTATTGGTGCGGCTGGTGGTATCGGTCAAGCGTTAGCGCTGCTGCTTAAAAACCGTCTACCAGCAGGTTCTGACCTTGCTTTGTATGATATTGCACCGGTTACCCCTGGAGTGGCGGTTGACCTGAGTCATATTCCAACCCCAGTTTCAATCAAAGGATATAGCGGTGAAGATCCGACTCCTGCGTTAGAAGGTGCGGATGTGGTACTGATTTCTGCGGGTGTTGCACGTAAACCTGGGATGGATCGTGCTGATCTATTCAATGTTAATGCAGGGATCGTGAAATCATTAGCAGAGAAAATTGCCGTAGTTTGTCCGAAAGCGTGCGTGGGTATTATTACTAACCCTGTGAACACGACGGTGGCAATTGCAGCTGATGTACTGAAAAAAGCCGGTGTTTATGATAAGCGTAAGCTGTTTGGTGTAACGACGCTTGATGTGATCCGCTCTGAAACTTTTGTGGCTGAGTTAAAAGGTGTTGAGCCATGCCACGTGCGTGTGCCAGTGATTGGTGGTCACTCTGGTGTGACGATCCTACCGCTACTTTCTCAAGTTGAAGGCGTTGAGTTTACGGAAGAAGAAGTACAAGCCTTAACGCCACGTATCCAAAATGCGGGTACGGAAGTGGTTGAAGCTAAAGCGGGCGGCGGCTCTGCGACTTTATCTATGGGTCAGGCGGCGTGCCGTTTTGGTCTTGCGCTTGTGCGTGCACTTCAAGGTGAAGAAAGCGTGGTTGAATGCGCTTATGTTGAAGGCGACGGTAAGCATGCACGTTTCTTCGCGCAACCTGTTTTACTAGGTAAAGACGGTGTGGAAGAAGTCATGGATTACGGTAGCTTGAGTGCTTACGAGCAACAAGCACTGGAAGGCATGCTAGAAACGCTGCAAGGCGATATTGCAAAAGGTGAAGAGTTCGCGGCGAAATAATCGCAAAAGACCCTTTCTTTATATAGTAAAAGCGGCGCCTATCGGGCGCCGCTTTTGTATGATTTGGTATTCATGGGCTAGTAATAACGCTCACAACCACCGTGAAGTTGTGGTTGGTCGGTGATCTCATCACAAGAGATGGTGGATCTTTGATGATCCAATTGGTTTTCAATGATCACGGTATTGGCTTGGTGATCGATAGCAATCACCTCTGCGATCTCATGCTGGTGTTCAACCCACATGCCTTGCTTTAACTCTTTCGCTTGCATACACCACTCCTAATTCGTTGGTCGGGATATATACGATCTGAGTGTAGTTGAGATCATCGGGATCTTGCAGATTCGGGTCTATCGCGCAAAGTGATGCTCGGAAGTAGGGGGATATTGCGAAAGGGCGGTGCTGGGAAAGAAAAAAGCCTGCCACTGTCGGCAGGCTTGTTGATGCGTTTTTCGCTTGAAGGTTACTTGTTACGCTTCACTGCTAGGTGAGCAAGAGCGATAAGCGCTTCTTTGTACTCAGAGTCAGGTAGCGGTGCTAGCGCAGCAATCGCTTTATCGGCTTCTTCTTCAGCGCGCTGCTGAGTGTATTCCAATGAGCCAGCTTGGTGCATACAAGCCAGAATCGCGTCTAGTTTGTCCATGCCGTTGGCTTTTTCAATCGCTTCACGGATCATTACCGCTTGCTGCTCATCACCATTGTGCATTGCATGAAGCAGCGGCAGGGTTGGTTTACCTTCGGCAAGATCATCACCGACGTTTTTACCCATCTCTTTGCCGTCTGCGATGTAATCCAATACATCGTCAATCAGTTGGAAGGCGGTGCCTAAGTAACGACCGTAATCTTGTAACGCTGTTTCGATTTCTTGCGGTGCGTCGGCGATGATAGCGGCGATTTGAGTCGCAGCTTCAAACAGACGAGCGGTTTTGGAGTAAATCACTTCCATGTAGCTGTCTTCGGTGGTGTCAGGATCGTTGCAGTTCATTAACTGCTGGACTTCACCTTCTGCAATCACATTGGTGGCTTCACTCATGATGTCGAGGATACGTAGTGAACGTAAGCTAGTCATCATTTGGAACGAGCGAGTGTAGATATAATCGCCAACTAATACGCTAGCAGCATTGCCAAATGCCGCGTTAGCGGTTTCTTTTCCGCGTCGCATATCCGACTCGTCAACTACGTCATCGTGCAGCAAAGTCGCGGTATGGATAAATTCAACAAAAGCAGCAGCAGTTGTATGTTTTTCACCCTCGTAACCTAAGGCTCTCGCAGCCAAAACCGCGAGCATAGGACGCAGGCGTTTACCACCACCACTTACAATGTAAAAACCCAGTTGATTAATTAGCGCAACGTCTGAGTTAAGTTGTGCTTGTATCTTCGCGTCAACTTCCGCCATATCTAAGGCGGTAAGCGCTTGGATAGCTTTAAAATCCATTAATACATCCAGCTAAATGAGACCCCGCAAAGGCGGAAAGTTATTTTCATATGATGCCCGAATCTTACACTAAAATTGCGCTATGTTCCTAACCTCAAAGGGGGGGAATGACATGTCTTTCGTTTGTGAATAGCTTTTCGCCACTTTTTTTGTTTAATCGCTTGCCAGAAGGCACGATTTCACGTAACATTCGCGCCCTATTGATGACAAGATTAAGCGCATACCCATTGCCCAAAATATAACCGTGGCAAATGGCCTATGCGGACAAGCGGAGTAAGACATGTACGCTGTTTTCCAAAGTGGTGGTAAACAACACCGTGTAAGCGAAGGCCAGACCATTCGCTTAGAAAAATTAGACGCTGAAACTGGCGCAAACGTTGAGTTCGATTCAGTACTTCTAGTAGCTAACGGCGAAGAAGTAACTGTAGGTGCTCCTTTCGTAGCTGGCGGTAAAGTAACTGCTGAAGTTGTTACTCACGGTCGTGGCGATAAAGTTAAAATCGTTAAGTTCCGTCGTCGTAAGCACTCTCGTAAGCAAGCGGGCCACCGTCAGTGGTTCACTGAAGTCAAAATCACTGGCATCAGCGCTTAATAACAGGAGAATTTAAAGATGGCACACAAAAAAGCTGGCGGTTCTACTCGTAACGGCCGCGATTCAGAAAGCAAACGTCTAGGTGTTAAGCGTTTCGGTGGCGAATCTGTACTAGCAGGTAACATCATCGTTCGTCAACGTGGTACTAAATTCCACGCTGGTAACAACGTTGGCCTAGGTAAAGACCACACTCTATTCGCTCTATCTGACGGTAAAGTGAAGTTCGAAGTTAAAGGTCCTCAAAACCGTAAATTCGTTTCTATCGAAGCTGAATAATTTAGCCTCGACACGAATTATAAAGCCCTGCCTATTGGCGGGGCTTTTTATTATGTCAGTGTTGAGCGACACAAGGTGGGCGTAAGAAGGAGCGATGAATGTCGAATCGTAATACGACTATTGGGATCGGTCTGGCGCTCACAACCGCAGTGTTTTGGGGCGCATTGCCGATTGCCATGAAGCAGGCGGTGGAGGTGATGTCACCTTTTACCATTGTGTGGTATCGCTTTTTAACCGCGTCGATTGGTTTAGGTTTGTGGCTTGGTGTCCGCAAACAGCTGCCAACCCGTTGGGGCGGTGGTAAAGCCAGTGCACTTATTCTGTTATTGGCAAGCGTTGGGCTTGCAGGTAACTTTGTGTTGTTTAATAGTGCGCTAGAATATTTACATCCCCCTGTGGTGCAAGTGATCATTCAGCTCGCGCCCGTGATCTTGTTGATCTCCAGTGCTTGGCTGTTTAAAGAGAAGCTCGGACGCCATCAGATCATAGGGGTGACGTGTCTGTTTCTTGGTTTGCTCTTGTTCTTTAATGAGCGTTTGTTTGAATTGTTCACCAGTTTTACTGGTTATACAGTTGGCGTATCATTAGCGGTATTGGCAGCCTTGGTATGGGTGATATACGGACTTGCCCAAAAGCAGTTGTTGCAGTTTTACTCATCGGCACAGATCTTGTTTATGATCTACGTGATTTGTGCTGTGATGCTAACGCCAATGGCAGAGCCTGAGCAGCTACTATTAATGGATTCTAGGCAGTCGGGCATGTTGATGTTCTGCTGTGTTAATACGCTTGTTGGTTATGGTGCTTTTGCAGAAGCAATGGCGCGCTGGCAGGCATCGCAAGTGAGTGCTGTGATTACATTAGCACCCTTGTTTACGATAATTTTTGTCGATTTAGCTAGTCTTGTATGGCCGCAATTCTTTGTGGCAGCACCGCTAAATAGCCTGGGTTACTTAGGTGCCTTGGTCGTTGTGAGTGGTGCAATGTTTTGTGCGATTGGACATAAGTTGATCCGTGCACGTGCTTAGGTAAGGCTGGCATAACAAGTTAATTCAGACGATGAAGGCGATTGGTCATCGTTCGTGATTAAACGCCACAGTGCGGAGAGAAGAATGAAATTTGTAGATGAAGCGGTGATCCGTGTAGACGCCGGTGATGGTGGTAACGGTACTGTTAGCTTCCGTCGTGAAAAATATGTTCCAAAAGGCGGCCCTGATGGCGGCGATGGTGGTGACGGCGGTGACGTTTACCTACTGGCGGACGAAAACCTTAATACACTGATTGATTACCGTTTTGAACGATTCCATGCTGCACAACGTGGTGAGAATGGTCGTGGTGGTAACTGTACGGGTAAACGTGGTGATGACCAAGTGTTGTCTGTGCCTGTAGGTACACGTGCGGTTGATGAAGAGACTGGTGAGGTGATTGCCGATCTAACCGAACACGGCATGAAAATCATGGTAGCGAAAGGTGGTTTCCACGGTTTGGGTAACACCCGTTTTAAATCGTCGGTAAACCGTGCGCCTCGCCAAAAAACCATGGGTACGAAAGGTGAGGTTCGTCACCTGCGCCTTGAGCTATTGCTATTGGCTGATGTGGGTATGCTGGGTCTACCTAATGCAGGTAAGTCGACCTTTATCCGCTCGGTATCGGCAGCGAAACCAAAAGTCGCTGATTACCCGTTCACCACTCTGGTACCTAGCCTAGGTGTGGTACGTGTGGGTAACGAGCGTAGCTTCGTTGTTGCAGATATTCCGGGTCTTATCGAAGGTGCTGCTGACGGTGCTGGCTTGGGTATTCGCTTCCTGAAGCACCTTGAGCGTTGTCGTGTGCTGCTTCACATGATCGATTTGCTACCAGCTGACGGTTCAGATCCGATTGAAAATGCATTCACCATTATCAACGAGCTTGAGCAGTACAGTGAAAAACTGGCGAGCAAGCCGCGTTGGTTGATCTTCAACAAAGTGGATCTACTACCTGAAGGTGAAGCGGAAGAGAAGATCACTGAGATCCTTGAAGCGCTAGCGTGGGAAGATAAGCATTACTGCATTTCTGCGATTAACCGTGAAGGTACACAGCCATTAACATACGACTTGATGGAACTGATCGAGAGCATGCCTGCTGAAAACTTCGAAGAAGAGGAAGAGGCAAAAGACGAGAAAGTTGAATTCAAGTGGGATGACTACCATACCCAGCAAGTTAAAAATGCATCGGATGCTGACGATGATGATGACGATTGGGATGATTGGGACGAAGATGATTACGATGTAGAAATCATCTACAAGCCATAATCATACTGCTGTGTAAAAAGCCGCTCTCTTGAGCGGCTTTTTTGTGCCCTGTCAACATGTCGCGGGTGGCTTTGTATGATAATACAGGGTCGTGCATTAGATGAGGGAAGAGGATGCCATCAACAAATCGGACTTTGACCGAAGCCGAACAACGTGAAATATCACGCCTTGCGGTCGGAGCGGGGCAAAAATTATTACAGCACGGGGCTGAAAGTACCTTAGTGATGGCAGTGACTCAGCGACTAGGGCTAGCGTTGGGGGTGGATAGCGTTGAGGTTTCGTTATCCGCGAGTTCAATGGTGATCACCACCTTGTATCAAGGGCGTTGTATCACCACGACTCGCCGATGTCAGGATCGTGGGATCAACATGCAGGTGGTGTCGGATATTCAGCGCATTTGTATCATGGCGGAGAAAGGACTGCTGGATATCACTGATGTCCACGAGCGTCTTGAGGCGGTAAAACCATTGCGTTATAACCGCTTATTGGTTGTTGTCATGATAGGACTGTCGTGTGCCTCGTTCAGCCGTTTGGCGGGGGGCGATTGGCCCGTGTTTGCGTTAACCTTCTTTGCTTCTGCGGTGGGAATGTTTGTACGTCAAGAGATCGCCCATGCGCATTTTAATCCGCTGGTGAACTTTGGGGTGTCTGCATTTGTGACTACCCTGATTGCCGGCTTTGGTCAGGTGTACCACATAGGTGAAGCGCCTTTCTTAGCGATGGCCTCATCGGTACTGATGTTTGTGCCGGGCTTTCCGTTGATTAATGCGGTATCTGATATGGTGAAAGGCTTTGCCAATATGGGGATCGCACGCTGGACGATGGCGAGTTTATTGACCTTGTCGACCAGCCTCGGGATTGTGGTTGCGATGAATATCTTGGGTGTGTGGGGGTGGTTATAATGATGGATTTACTGCTCGCGCTATTAAATGACATGTTCTTCGCCTCTATTCCTGCGGTTGGTTTTGCTTTGGTGTTTAATGTCCCGCAAAAGGCACTCAAGTATTGCGCCATTGGTGGGGCACTCGGTCATGGCTGTCGCTTTCTATTGATGCATTATGGGGTGCCGATTGAGTGGGCGACCTTATGTGCAGCCAGCCTAGTCGGGATGATCGGGGTTCATTGGTCACACCGTTTTCTTGCCCATCCTAAAGTCTTTACCGTCGCGGCGATGATCCCTATGGTTCCTGGGGTCTTTGCTTTTAAAGCCATGATTGCGATCGTTGAGATCAACCATCAAGGCTACAGTCCTGAGCTGATCGCTGTGTTGATGGAAAATGGCGTGAAGGCGGTATTCATCGTAGCAGCGTTGGCAATTGGACTGGCAATGCCGGGGCTATTGTTTTATCGTCGTCGCCCAGTGGTGTAATTGATAACTGATTCCCAGTGAGCGTTTGAGGAGAAATAATGAAGATCAGTATGATTGCCGCGATGGCAAACGATCGTGTGATTGGTAAAGACAATGCGATGCCGTGGCATCTTCCTGCTGATTTCGCGTGGTTTAAGCGCTCTACCCTGGGTAAACCTATTGTGATGGGCCGTAAGACCTTTGAGTCAATCGGTCGTCCATTACCTGGGCGCCACAATATTGTGATCAGCCGTAACCCTGAGTTTCAGGCTGATGGTGTGACTGTCGTTGCGGATATTGATGCCGCGATTGCTGCCGCGGGTGATGTTGCTGAGGTGATGATCATTGGTGGCGGCAGTATTTATCAAGCTTGCTTACCCAAAGCGGACCAGCTTTACCTGACGTTTATTGATGCTGAGGTTGACGGTGATACACGTTTCCCTGAGTGGGGTGAAGCGTGGACTTTGGACCATGAAGAGCATTATCAAGCCGATGAGAAAAATGCCTACGATATGCATTTTGTGGTGTTAGCTCGATAAGTACGCGTGACATGAATAACAAAGGGAAGCCAAGTCGGCTTCCCTTTTTGCTTTTAGCTCTTTGTTTTTTTGCGAATTAGTATCGGCTTCCGGCTACTAACGAGAGTCACGGTTTTCGACTCGGTGAATTAAGCATAGAGTGGACATTCGGTGACAAAGCGCTGTCCGTCCTCCCAGCGAAGCATAGTGAGACTATTGCCCCACACGCACCCTGTGTCGAGTCCAATCACTTGCGTGTCCTCATGGCCCATTAAGGCGGCCCAATGACCGAAAATGATCTTCTTATTAAGCGGTTGTGGGCGTGGTAACTCAAACCACGGCACGAGTTCGCCGACACCATCATCGCCAGGCGAGAGTTTACACGCCATATCTAAGCGGCCGTCAGGGTAGCAAAAACGCATCCGGGTAAAGGCATTGATGGTGTAGCGCAGTTGTTCAAGCTCGTTGAGATCATCACGCCAAGCGTCAGGCCCATCACCGTACATATTTTCCAGCAGCCACTCGGCGCGCTCTGAGCGTAATACGTTTTCTACTTGGCGTGCTTGTTGGTGCGCTTGGGTTAATGTCCAATCAACCGGAACCCCTGCATGCACCATTACCAATGGATGTTGTGGATGCTCAGCCAATAACGGTTGTTGGCGCAGCCAGTCGAGTAGCGCTTCACCATCAGGGGCATCAAAAATCGCTTGGGTTTTGTCTTTTTTCTTGTTCTTAGCAAAGCCTTTGGCGACGGCCAGTAGGTGTAAGTCGTGGTTACCTAAAACCACAGTCGCAGCGTCGCCTAAGCTTTTGACAAAACGTAGCGTTTCTAGAGATTGCGGCCCTCGGGCTACTAAGTCGCCCGCGAGCCAAAGTTGATCTTGTTGAGGGTTGAATTGTGCTTGGTCGAGTAGGTGAAGAAGATCGTCAAGGCAACCTTGGATGTCACCGACGAGGTAAGTAGCCATGGAGTTCCTTAATGTAAAATATTGGGAATAGCGAGGCGAAACGGGGCGATGTCAGCTTCAAAGGTTTCACCGTCGTCGGTTTGCATGGTGTAATGGCCCTGCATGACCGCGACAGGGGTTTCGATGATAGTGCCACTGGTATAGGTGTAATCATCGTTCGCTGCGATATGGGGTTGCTCTCCAACCACCCCTTCGCCTTCAATCACCAATTGCTTGCCATTGGCATCGGTAATGAGCCAGCGACGAGCGAGGAGTTGAGCATTGCCATGACCAAAGTTGGTGATGGTGATGGTGTAAGAAAAAACGAAACGTTGGTTATCAGGATCGGATTGTTCGACGAGGTAATGGGTGGCCACGTGGCACTTGATGGTCGGGTGATGTGCTTTCATAGGCTTACTTCCTTTCCTTGCTTCTTTTTATCAGCAGCGCTGAGAGCGTCACGGACGTGCGCATCTGAAGTTCGGCAGCCTCAGAGGAGGCTGCCAATTGCCATTAAGCGTGGTTGGCATCCAGCCAGTTAGCCATAGCAACAAATTGCTCCAGAGTTAGGTTCTCTGGACGCTGGCCAGGGTTAATGCCTAGCGCTTCAAGCTGCTCAACACTCATGAGTGTTTTGTAACAGTTGCGAATTGTCTTACGGCGCTGGTTGAAGCCTTCACGACAAACACGGTCTAACCACTTAAGGTTAGTACATGGGTGCGGTAAGGTTTCATATGGCGTTAGACGTACTACGGCTGAATCCACTTTTGGCGCCGGCTTGAATGACTCAGGCGGTACTTCCAATACAGGCATCACGCGGCAGTAGTACTGGGTCATCACGGTTAGACGGCCGTATGCTTTGCTACCTGGGCCTGCTGCTAAGCGGTTAACCACTTCTTTTTGCAACATGAAGTGCATATCTTCGACGTGCTGGTGGAATGACAGCAGGTGGAAGATAAGCGGTGTTGAAATGTTGTACGGCAGGTTACCGAAAATACGTAGCTTATTGTTTTCTTTAATCAGCTGCGTGAAATCGAAACGCATCGCATCGCCTTCGTGGATCGTTAGCTTATCCGCTAGATCTGGGTGATTACGAAGACGTTCAGCCAAGTCACGGTCAAGCTCGATCACAGAGAATTTATCAACCAGTTTACCCACTGGTTCTGTGATTGCTCCTAGACCAGGGCCGATCTCGATCAGGTTTTGACCTGGGCGAGGGTTGATGGCTGATACAATGCCATCAATGATGTATGGGTCATTCAAAAAGTTCTGGCCAAAGCGCTTACGGGCGCGGTGACCTAGGTGGACTTGATCGCTGCTCATGCTTGTTTTTCTACCAATTCGAGGGCGTGTGATAGCGCTGTCCAAAGGCTACCCGTGTCCGCCTGTCCAGTACCTGCGAGTTCCAGTGCGGTACCATGATCTACTGAAGTTCTGATGAAGGGCAGGCCTAACGTAATGTTGACCGAGTTACCAAAGCCTTTAAATTTCAGCACTGGTAGCCCTTGATCGTGATACATCGCCAATACCGCGTCGGCATCGGCTAAATATTTGTCTTGGAAAATAGTATCTGCCGGTAAAGGGCCGATCAGATTCATGTTTTCCTGTTGGCGAAGTTGTTCTAGGGTTGGGGTGATCACCTCGATCTCTTCCATGCCTAAACAGCCATCTTCACCAGCATGCGGGTTTAAGCCACACACGTAAATGTTGGGTTGTGCAATTCCAAATTTGGTCACCAAGTCGTGATGTAAAATACGGATAACGTCTTTAAGGCGCTCTTCGGTGACCGCTTTTGACACATAAGCCAATGGGATATGCGTGGTCACTAAAGCAACTCGTAGCCCTTCGGTGGCTAACATCATCACAACCTGTGGCGTATCTGATTGCTGAGCAAAAAACTCAGTGTGACCACTGAAAGATACCCCTGCACGGTTAATCACCCCTTTGTGTACTGGGCCTGTCACTACAGCGGCAAACTCCCCACTCATACAGCCTTTGGCGGCACGCTCTAGGGTATTTAGCACATAGTGACCATTTTGCTCGTTGAGCTCTCCCGCGACAACAGGTACGGCCAATGCACAATCAGCGACCACTAGGCTACCTGCAACATGGGGTTGTGCAGGTAGGCTTGGGTCGTAGGTACGTACATTAAGGGTGATACCTAACTGGGCTGCACGTTCTACCATAAGCTGAGCATTAGCACAAATAACAAGCTCGTGCGGCCAGTCGTGTTGCGCCATGGCTAGCACTAGGTCAGGGCCGATACCCGCGGGTTCGCCAGGAGTAATTGCGAGGCGTTTAACCTTGTCCATTTGCACCACCTTGGTCAGCGGTATTGCTATCTAGCTGCTCAATGTAAGCGCCAGCGCGTAGTTCTTGTAACCAAGCTTGAGCTTCTTCATTGAATTTGCGGCTAAAGAGAATTTGGTAAGCGCGGTTTTTAACGGCAGCGTCAGTTCGGTCGACATTACGGCGGTCCATCACTTCAACGATATGCCAGCCGTGAACGGTCTTGAACGGTTCGCTGATCACGCCTTTGCTGATGGTTTCTACTTTATCTTTGAATTCAGGTACGTAAATGTCAGGTGTGTGCCAGCCAAGTTCTCCGCCGTTAGCAGCAGAGCCAGGATCGGCACTGAGTGCTTGTGCGGCATCGGCGAAGCTACGGTCACCCGCCATAATGGCTTGGCGCGCTTGCTCTAGCTGACGTTTAGCGGCTTCATCGCTTAAGATCACTGATGTTTTTACCAAAATATGACGAGCCTTTACTTCGGTAACCGAAACGGTTTCTAGGCCTTTGGTGTCATTGATCTTGATGATGTGGTAACCAATACCGCTACGGAATGGACCAATGATCGCCCCTTTGCCGTGCGCTTTGATCTGATCGGCAAAGATGGTTGGCATTTCTTCTTGACGCATCCAGCCCCACTTACCACCTTGAAGCGCTTTTGGCCCTTTTGAGTAGGTGTACGCCATGTTGGCAAAATCAGCCCCTTGATTGAGCTGCTTCACCAAGCTTTTAGCTTGTTGTTCCGCTTCTTCGCGAGTGGCTTTATCAGCGTCGTCATCTACACGAATTTGAATATGGCTAACGTTGTATTGAACGCCTTGCAGGTTTTGCTTATTGAGCTGCTCTGCTAGGGCATCTACTTCTTGCGGTAAGATATTGATACGGCGACGCACTTGAATAGTACGGGCTTCACTAGCGGTAATGTCACGACGCATTTGCTCACGGAACATTGAATAACTAATGCCGCTCGCTGCAAGCTTTTGACGTAGCTGAGGCAAGGTCATTTTCTGTTGCTGCAGCATTTGCTGAATCGCTTGATCCAGTTTGTTATCGTCGATACGAATGCCAAACTGCTCAGCTTGCTGGATTTGCAGCGCTTCGATGATCAGTTTTTCTTTGACTTGCTCAGTCAGTACTGTGGTGTCTGGCAAGGCTTGATTTTGATCGGCAGCATTGAGGCGCACCGTTTTTAGCATCGCATCAATGTCGCTTTGTAAAATCACCCCGTCATTGACGATAGTGACAACTTTATCCATTTCCGTTGGTGCTGCGAAGCTACTGGTTGCAGCGCCAAACATCATTAACCCTAGTAGTGAGGACTTCCACTTCTTCATACTGTTTTCCATTGCGCTAAGCGCGTAAAGAGGTCTTGGTGAGAACAATAAATGTTAGACACCAAGACATGAAATTAGTTGTTGAGATTAAACGGTTGACCGTAAGCAATGGCATTGCCGCTTGCTGTTGATGCGCCAAAGCTACTCACACCCGCTAAACCAAGTAAGCTGAAAGAGATACTGTAGTTATTCTCATAGGTAGGTGTATCAAAGCGAACATCACCACGTGCTACTAAATATTTGTTGTAACCAACCGTAATTAACCAACATGAGGTACGGTAGTTCAGCGAGATCTGACTTTCGATCATTCGGCTATCATTAAGATCGTGGTAATAATCACCACGTACACTCAAGCCACCGTAAACTGGGAAGCCAGTAACAATACCCGCTTGTGAAATCCCTTTGTCTGTGTACTTGTCGATATCGTTATTGTCTTTCAGGCTACTCTTGATGTAGTCCTTGGAAACAAAGCGGTAGTTCAGCTGAGTAAAGAAGCTTGATTCGCGGTATTCCAGTGCTGAATTGGCAAATTGGATATCATTACTACCCGCATCAAACTGTAAACCTCCGTGGAAGAATAACCAATCATCGTAGTTGAAATCAGATTCTAATGCGGTAGCTGAATAGTTTGGTGTAGCCTCATCGCTGCTATCGTCAATATTGGCATTATCTTGGTTAAGATAAAAAATTTGACCGATAGATAGATTAAAGCGTTCTTTGTACTCGTTATCAAAGTAACGGGTTGAGGCACCAACTGTAAATTGGTTTGCTGCCGCAATGCGATCGACGCTGGAATAGCGTTTATCGCGGAACAAGCCGTAGTAATCGGTTTGTAACAACGTTGTATCGTATGCATCGTAAATGTTCTTTTGGTCGACACTTTGTACGTACAAATATTGAACTTGAGGTTCTAGACTTTGGGTGTAATCACTGCCCCAAATCTGAGTGTTACGTTCAAGATAAAGACCACTGTGCACGCGAATACTCGGGATAGTGCGCGATACCGTTTCTTCTAGATGTTGGTTTGCTTGTACATTCTTATCGAATTCTTGGTTGTAGTAGGTGTACATCAGCTTAGCTTCTGATGTAATTGACCACCAAGGGGTTGAATAAGGAAGCGTTAACGTTGGCTCCAAGTGAAGACGATCTGCTGATGGCTTGTTAGGATCATCGATTTCAAAACGGCTTAAGTGGCCGTTAAGTTGGAAATCAAAACCGTACGGCAAGTCAAGACGGTAATAATTCGCCTCTAGTTGTGGCATCAAGCGGTAGTTTGACGATACCCCTGTAGTTAGAGGCTGGAAGTCACGTACTCGCAAGGTGGCATCCCAGTCTTGTTCACGGTATGACGCTTCTGCTGTTTGCAGCAAGTTGTTGTCTTCACGCTTACCTATGTTAGAGGTGATATCGTTGAAGTATGCAACATCGCTGACCTTACTGTAATCAGCTGTAAATAACCAATGCCCTTGGTAGGTACCTGAGTGGTTGAAATTAAATGCCCAGCGAGCGCCAAGATCTTGATATTTTTGATCACTGCCTAGATATTCAGCTTTCAAACCACCTGAACCGAAGGTGGTCAAGTAACGGAAATCGGTATTAAGCTGTAGACCTCTGTTAGTCATATACTTAGGCGTGATTGTCATGTCGTAGTTGGGTGCTATGTTCCAGTAAAACGGGGTCATAACACTGAAACCATCACGCGAGTTCAGTTTGATATTGGGGTACAAGAAACCCGTTAAGCGCTCTTTGCCGACCGGCACTCGTAAGTACGGCAGATAGAAAATGGGTACATCCACCACCTCAAATCGTGCGTTATAAAGGTTGGCAAATGGTGAGTCGGTTTCGCGCTCAATACTGGTCGCCGAAAAACGCCAGCTCTGATCACCAGCCGGACAGGTGGTGTAAGTCCCGTTTTTCAGGCGGTAGTATTCCAGACCATCTTTGACAACTTTTTCCGCTTCACCACGGCCAGGTTCACAGGTCATGTTATAGACAGCGTTATCCATCTCTGAATCTTCGGTGTCTAAATCACTTTCCAGACGGTCAGAGAAGACTTCCATCCCACCATCGTGGAAGTACACGTTACCCTCAGCGGTCACGCTGTTATCTGGTTGATGGTAAGTGGCTGTATCTGCCGCCATAGTGCGGTGACCTTGTTTGATCACAACATCACCACTGTAGGTGACAGCAATGGCACTCTCCGCATTGGCTTCATTAGCGGCGATATGAACCGGCTCGTTATTGATATCTTGTGAGCGGTCTTGTGGAGCGATACAGGTGCCTTTGACGACTTCTAAGGTTGAAACATCGATTTCTGGTTGTGATTCTTGTGATGCTTCGTTGGTTGTATCGTTAATATTATTGGTAGTGGCTTGTGGATTGTCATCTGCCATCGCCGGTCCATAAAGGGCTAGGCTGATCATGGTCGCAAGCAAACTGCGGGAGGATAATGACATCTAATTTCACATTCCTGTATTGAATTCTTGGCGCGTCGTGAATTGGTGGCGCTTTTTACAAGCATTCCCGATAAATGACAGCTATCATAATGCAAATTCCACTCGACAGCACGTTTTCCCTCGGTACTGTTGAGCTAAATACATGTTAAACGAAATATAATTAAATCTAGCAAATTACCAGAGAGTATAGAATGCAGGTGTGGGGCAAAATACTTGGCGCATTTTTTGGTTTCCTTCTCGGTGGCCCATTTGGTTTGGTCTTAGGTCTATTTTTAGGGCATAAGTTCGATAAAGCGCGACAAAATGTTTATGGCGGTGGTTTTGGCGGCTTTGGGGGCAGTCAAGCCTCGCAAGCAGAGCGTCAGGCAGAGTTCTTCCATGCGGGCTTTGCTGTTATGGGGCATATCGCCAAAGCGAAAGGGCGAGTTACCCAAGAAGAGATCCGAGTGGCGAGTGCCATTATGGATCGCATGGGTCTGCATGGTGAATCACGTCGTCAGGCGCAAAATGCGTTTCGAGAAGGGAAAAGTGATGATTTCCCGCTTGAGCATACCTTGCAGCGTGTGCGTCAAAACTGCAGTGGTCGTATCGATTTATTGCAGTTTTTCTTAGAGCTTCAAATTCAAGCCGCTTTTGCTGATGGCACATTGCATCCGAGTGAGCGTCAAATCCTTCATATTGTGGCGCGCTACCTTGGTTTTTCCGAGCATCAACTGGAGCAACGTCTGCGGATGCAAGAAGCGGCGTTTCGTTTCCAGCAAGGTGGTGGCGGTTATCAACACCATCAACAAGGTGGTGGCTTCAAAGCGCCACCGAGCAAAGATCAGTTGGCGGCTGCTTACGATGTATTGGGGGTGAGTCCATCAGCATCGGCGCAAGAGTTAAAACGCGCCTACCGTAAGCAGATGAATGAGCATCACCCTGACAAACTGGCAGCCAAAGGTTTACCGCCAGAAATGATGGAGTTGGCGAAGCAAAAAGCGCAAGAGCTACAAGCGGCGTACGATTTGATCCGCAAAGAAAAGCATGACAAGTGATCGACAGTGTTGAGCTATTGATAGCAAACGGGAGCCTGTAAAGGCTCCCGTTTTTTGTTCATGAAAATGCGATGAGGCTTACTCTGAGTCACTTTCGGCTTGTTGGCGCGCAGCCATGGCTCTTGCGACTAGGGCTTCGTGCGCTTTGCGCTTTTCGGCGCGACGAGCTCGACGCGATTGTTTGGCTGGCTCTTGTGGGCGAGGCGGGTTTAACGGCAAGGTTTGCTGTGGCGCCTCAGGGTAAAACTCGCACGGTGCGAATAAATGCACAGGGTCATTGGTCGTAGGGTGGTAAAGGCAAAGCTCTGCGGCATGAAGCGCAAGACGTGGTGACAGTGCTTTGGCTTCCTCGTTGGCGTAAAACTCGTCCCCAACGATAGGGTGGCCCAATGCCATCATGTGCAAACGCAGTTGGTGTGAACGACCGGTGATAGGTAATAGGCGCACAAGGCTGGTGTTGTCGGCATCACGGCGCACCACTTGGTAGTGGGTGAGTGACGGCTTACCGTGGACGTGACAAATCTTTTGGCGTGGGCGGTTTTCCCAGTCGCAGATCAGCGGTAAATCAACGCTGCCCTGGTCTTGTTCGACATGACCCCACACGCGGGCGTAATACACTTTATGGGTGAGGCGCTCGCGAAATTGGAAGTGTAAGTCCCGCTCGGCTTCTTTGTTTAGCGCCATGATGATCAACCCTGAGGTCGCCATATCAAGACGGTGCACAATATGGGAATCAGAGTGCGCCTGACGCACGCGGCTGTATATGCTGTCGTGGTGCTCAGGATGGCGTCCTGGATTAGACAATAGCCCACTTGGCTTATTGAGCGCGATAAAGTCATCGTCTTGATAGAGTACATCAAGCCAAGGTTCCATCGGTGGGTTGTATTCTAATACAGGCAAAGGTTTCATAGCGGTTTACTGTGTTGTCAGTGATAAAAAAGGCCGCGCGAGGCACGGCCGTTGACTATTTTACATGATTCTACGCTTACATTACTGCAAGACGGTCTGAAAGTGGTTAGTTGTGGCTAACCGCAATCAAACGTAGCGAATCTAGCTGTACTTGCGCTTTACTGATGTAACCACTTAGTTCGCTGATTTGAGTTTCAATCAGCTCTAGCTCGTCATCACGAATGTTCGGGTTAACGGCTTTCAGTGCTTGCAGGCGATCAAGCTCGGCACGCAACGTGGTTTCCATTTCAGCATGGGCTTGTTCGCGAATGCTATCAGCCTCTTTGGCGATCTCTTTTTCAGCGTGCTCAATCAGTACGTGCACCTCTTTTTGTACTGAGTTCACTAGCTTACTACCAAGATGACGATTCACCGGACTTAGTTGGCGGTTGAAGCCTTCAAACGCCACTTGCGCTGACAAGTTATTGCCTTTGGCATCGAGCAAGATGCGGATCGGTGTTTTCGGTAGGAAGCGACCAATACCGGATTGCTTCGGCGCTTGGGCATCGACCACGTACACCAATTCCAGCAGCAAAGTACCCGCAGGTAGTGCCTTGTTCTTCAGCAGTGATACCGCAGTCGTACCGACACCTTCAGATAGCAGTAAGTCGATACCGCCTTGGATCATTGGGTGTTCCCAACTGATGAAGTGCAGATCTTCACGCGAAAGGGCGGTGTCGCGGTCAAAAGTGATGGTACAGCCGTCGTACGGTAGACCCGGGTAGCTCGCTACCATCATGTGCTCAGATGGGGTTACTACAATCGCGTTTTCGCCTTTGTCGTCTTGGTTCAAGCCAATGGTATCAAACAGACCCAACGCAAAAGTAACGAGGTTGGTGTCACCGTCTTTGGCTGCAATGCTATCGACTAGCTCGCGAGCGGCGTCACCACCGTTGGAGTGAATTTCCAATAGACGGTCACGGCCTTGCTCTAGTTTCGATTTCAGCTCGTTGTGCATCGTCGCACTTTGCTCGATCAGCGAATCTAGTGCCGCTTTATCTTGCTCGTTGTTAGAAAGCTGTGTCATCAGATCGTCACGAACATGTTCGTACACCGCACGACCAGTTGGACAGGTTTCTTCAAACGCATTCAAGCCTTCGTTGAACCAACGCGCCAGTAAGGCTTGCGAAGTTCCTTCAAGGAAAGGGACGTGGATTTCGATATCACGTTTTTGACCAATACGGTCCAAACGACCGATACGTTGCTCAAGCAAATCTGGGTTGCTTGGTAGATCGAACATCACTAGCTGGTTAGCAAACTGGAAGTTACGACCTTCAGAGCCAATCTCAGAACACAGCAGCACTTGGGCGCCGTCTTCATCTTGCGCGAAGTAAGCGGCAGCTTTATCGCGCTCAATGATCGACATTCCTTCGTGGAACACAGTGGCACGAATACCTTCGCGTTCACGCAGTGCTTGTTCTAGCGTTAGTGCGGTTTGCGCGCGAGAACAGATCACCAACACTTTCTCTTGGCGATTGGCTTTTAGCATATCTAGCAGCCAGTTAACGCGTGGGTCGAAGTTCCACCAAGTCGCGGATTCACCTTCAAACTCTTGGAAAATGTCTTCTGGGTACAGCAGTTTCAGCACTTTCTCTTCTGCGCTGACTTTCCCCATCATCATGGTCGCAACACGCATTGCGGTGGTGTACTGAGTCGGCATCGCCAACGGGTACAGATTAAGATGACGAGTTGGGAAGCCTTTCACTGCGGCGCGGGTGTTACGGAACAGAACGCGACCAGTACCGTGACGATCCATCAAGTTATCGATCAGCTCATGACGGGCTGTTTGTGCTTGCTCGTCTTCTTCGGTGCTCGATTCGATGATGCGCAGCATTGGTTCGATATCTTGCTCGGGCAGTAGCTCCGTCAGGGTGTTTTTAGCATCGTTATCCAGTTTTTCACCAGAAAGCAGACGGGAAACCGCATCGGCAACTGGTGCGTACTGACGCTCTTCTTCAACGAAGGTCTCGTAATCGTAGAAACGATCCGGATCCAGCAGGCGCAAACGGGCAAAGTGACTTTCGTGACCAAGTTGCTCTGGGGTTGCCGTTAGCAGCAGGACGCCTGGTGTCTTTTCAGCAATCGCTTCAACCACTTGATACTGACGGCTTGGCTTGTCTTCGCTCCACTCAAGGTGGTGCGCTTCATCGACCACAACCAGATCCCAGTCGGCATCTAGCGCTTGTTCAAAGCGGCGACGGCTCTTACGAAGGAAATCCAGTGAACACAGCACATATTGCGCGGTATCAAATGGGTTTGCTGAATCGGCGTATGCCTCAACACAACGTTCTTCATCAAAGATAGAGAAGTGAAGGTTGAAGCGACGCATCATCTCTACAAGCCATTGGTGCTGTAGGGTTTCAGGCACCAAGATCAGAATACGTTCAGCGCGGCCTGATAGCACTTGCTGGTGGATGATCATGCCAGCTTCGATGGTTTTACCTAAACCTACTTCATCGGCCAGTAATACGCGTGGTGCGTAACGGCGACCTACTTCATGAGCAATGAACAACTGGTGCGGGATCAAGCCTGCACGCATGCCACATAAACCACGTAGCGGACTCTTGTGCTGCTCGTATTGGTTTTTCAGTGCGCGGTAGCGTAGAGCAAAGCGATCCATGCGGTCGATTTGGCCGGCAAAGAGTTTGTCTTGCGGCTTGTTGAAACGAATTTGGTGGTTCAAGAAGATTTCGCGCAGCGCAACGTCAGATTCACCAGTATCGGTACGGGTACCAATGTAAGTGAATATCCCGCCTTCTTCTTCAACTTGCTCAACGGTCAAAGACCAACCTTCATGGCTTTCAACCACATCACCCACGTTAAACATCACACGGGTTACAGGGGCTTCGTTTCGGGAATACAAGCGGTTCTCTTCACTGGCGGAGAACATCAGGGTAACAGTACGAGCGTCGCAAGCGACCACCGTACCCAATCCTAAATCACTTTCAGTATCACTGATCCAACGTTGACCCAAAGCAAATGGCATAGTGGTTAAAACCTTCTAATTCTTTGAAAATATGGAAAATGTGTAACCGGTTTGGCTAGATAAATGTCGCTGTGTGGATGATGGTGAGCTAACGCTCAGTTATCAAACACAGCTATAAGTGTAAGCCAGAATACGAACCGGAAAAAAGGAGAGCCATGTTACTGCATGATGTGAATCAGGTCACGGTGAAAGTGCGATGAATCCGTCAAAGTGAAATTGTCACATTTATTTCAATATTATCGGTCTTTAATAGAGATAGAGGAGAAAGTGATACAGCTGTGAATAACTGTCGTACCATTAAATGAAGGTAGGCTAAAAATGCTACCGGATTAAGACCAAGGAGGTGCCTATGGGCGATTCAGATCGGAAAGTCTTTATTCTCGATACTAATATCTTGCTACACGAACCTCTCGCCATCTATTCCTTCCAAGAACACGATGTCGTGATCCCGATGACTGTGCTCGAAGAGCTCGATCGGATCAAAGACAGCAAGCGTGATGTTGCCCGTGATGCGCGGGTCGCGATTCGCGCATTGGAAGATATTTTCCACGATGCCACTCCAGAGCAAATCGCCGCCGGGATCCCATTTTCTAATCAAGCCAATCACAGTGGCACCATTGCCATTTTTGCTGATTATGAAGTGGCGGAAACGGTCCATGCCTTTATGGATAAAGCTGGTGACAACCGAATCCTCAATGGGGTGCTGTATTTGCAACAAGAGTATGCGCCACGTGAAGTGGTGTTGATCACCAAAGACATCAACATGCGTCTACGTGCCAAAGGGGCGGGGGTGTATAACGTTGATGATTACCGCTCCGATCAGCTGATTGATGATGTGAGCTTGCTGACCAAAGGGTTTGTGAAATACCCGGGACGCTTCTGGGATGTGGTTGGTGAGTGTCACTCGGAAAATCGCGGTCGTTCCACCATGCATACCTTGCCAATCAGCTTGTTTGATAAGCCGTTTGTGAATCAATATTTGATTGATGAAGAGGGTGAGTTTGCAGGGCGGATCACCCAAATCGAAGATGAAACCGTGACCATGAAAGACATAGGTCAAGAGCGGTTGATGCATCGCAAAGCCTGGGGGATCCATCCGAAGAATGTTTATCAAGGGATGGCGCTCGATGCCATGCTCGACCCTGAAATTGATTTGGTGATTCTCACTGGTCCGGCAGGGTGTGGTAAAACCATTTTGGCAATGGCGGCAGCGCTTGAGCAAGTGATTGAAAAGGGAATGTACGATAAGATCATCGTGACCCGTAATACGCCAGAAATTGCGGAGTCGATTGGTTTCCTACCGGGAACCGAGGAAGAGAAAATGATGCCGTGGTTGGCGGCGGTCACCGATACCATGGAAGCACTGCATAAGAACGATGTGTGCACCGATGGCTCGATGAAATACATATACGACAAAGCCAACATTCAATTTAAATCGATTAACTTTATGCGCGGCCGCTCGATCCAGAATGCATTTGTGTTGTTGGATGAGTGTCAGAACCTGACCGCGTCGCAAATCAAAACTATCATCACCCGTTGCGGTGAAGGTACTAAGCTAGTCTGCTCCGGTAACTTGGCGCAGATTGATTCTAACTACTTATCTCCAGTGACATCCGGTTTAACCTATATTGTTGAGCGCTTCAAAAACTTCGAAGGTAGCGCCAACGTGTATCTCAACGGGGTTGTTCGTAGCCGCTTGGCTGAATTTGCAGAAGAAAACCTCTAATCGTCTTTTAAACCTAAATACATTATCGAATTAACAATAAAGGGAGCGGTTATCGCTCCCTTTATGTCGCTTGGGCATGACGCTTGGTGACTCGGTTTAGCCTATGGCTGTTGCATTGGTTTAAAGCCCGAGGTAGTGCTTGAGCGCTTCGTCTTGTGGGTTATCTAGCACTTTTGCTGTCTCACCAAAGACCCGAACTTGTCCTTTGGCAATAAATGCGCACTTGTTGGCAATTTTGCGTACATCATCAGGGCTGTGGGTCACCATCACTACAGTCGTGCCTTGCTCTTGTGCCAAGCTGCGGACCAGTTCCAGCATTTCTTTGCGTAGCGCTGGGTCTAATGCCGAAAAGGGTTCATCTAGCAGTAACAATGGACGCTGGCGTACCAAGCATCGTGCTAAGGCCACTCGTTGTTTTTGACCGCCAGATAGTTGCTCGGGCAAGCGATCTAAGTAAGGTTGAATGCCGACACGAGCCGCTGCAACCACAATGGCCTCTTTGTCGCTTTGGCTGAGTGTTAACCCAGGGTGAATACCCAACCCAATGTTTTCCGATACCGTTAAGTGAGGGAACAGGTTGTGCTCTTGAAATAGCATTGAGAGCGGGCGCTCAGCTGGGCTTTGCTGGTGAATGGCTTGATGATTGATCGTCAGTTTGCCGTTATCAGGGGCTAAAAAGCCCGCCACCATTGCCAAGAGGGTGCTTTTGCCGGCACCACTTGGACCAATTAAGGCGACAATATCGCCCTGTTCAACACTGAGTGAAAACGACAGAGTGAGCGCATTACCTTGTGGTGTTAGCGACTGATAGTGGTGAGTTAAATCTTGTAATGTCAGCATATTATTTTTTCCGCAACAGCACGTTTTCTACCAAGGTGAATAAGCCCAAACTGAGCAGCAGCAAGATCAAAGCCGCCACTGCAGCGGCGTCCATTTGGTAGCTACCTAGCAGCTCGAATAAGTACAGTGGTAAGGTTTGGAATGATTGGCTGCCAAATAAGGCAATAGCACTGAGATCGCCTAGTGATAACACAAAGCTGATCGCCATCGCTTGTGCCAGTGGTTTGCGTAGTGCTCGCCATTCGACTAAGCGTAATCGCGCTAATCCCGTCATGCCTAAGCTATCGCACAATGGGTTAAATTGTTGAGCGAGGTGCAACATAGGTTGGCTTAGCGTTTTGATCACATACGGCAGCGCCATTAAGGCATTGACCATGACCACCACCCAGTAGGCGAGGGCAAAAGCATCGGTAAATTGGCGCAGTAGCAGAAATAGCCCAGTGCTGAGTACTAGCCCAGGGGTGACCAAAATAATGGCTCCGATCAACTCAATGCCATCTGCTTGCCATTTGTGTTGCTGCAAGCGCCACTGACGGCTGGTCAGTAATATCGCAATGCCCGCTATCAAGGCAATGGCACAGGCCATGACTGCAATTTTGAGTGAGTTAGCGACCGCTTGCCACAGATTGCTCGCGCTGAGTTGAGTGACCAGTTCACTATTTAGCCCAGAGAGCACCACGCTCAATAGTGGCGGAAGTACCAGTAAACAAGCCGTGATGATCCATAGTCCATCCCAAATGCGGCTTTGCCAGCGAGCACTATCGTCAAGCGCTAGGCGGTTAAAGGTGCCCGTTAAGGTCGGTAATGGTTTAGCAAAACGCTGTGATGTTAATACTAAGATGCTACACAACAGCATTTGCCACAGTGCGAGGATCGCACCGCCTGCTAAGTCGAAGTCGTAACGCAGCGCTTGGTAAATGGCGAGCTCTATGGTGGTCGCTTTAGGACCGCCCCCCAGTGACATTACCACCGCAAAACTGGTGAAACACAGCATGAAGATCAGACCGATCACATGAGGAAGTTGTTGGCGAAGCCGCGGCCAAGCCACCAGTTTAAATTTGTGCCAGCCTTCTAACCCTAAGTGGGCGGCGAGTTGGTGTTGCTCGTAAGGGATCCCTTCTAGGCTTTGCAATAACAACCGAGCCGCCAGAGGCAGGTTTAAGAACACATGCGCCAATAAAATCCCGCTTAAACCATAGATATTAAGCCCAAGTTCGAAACCAAGCTGAGCTGCCCATTGGTTGAGCAAGCCGCTCTTACCGTAAATCGATAATAAGCCAAAGACCGCCACCAACACAGGTAATACCAAAGTCATCGCAAATATGCGCAGCAGTAAAGCACGACCGATAAACTGACGGCGTGATAGAGCATAGGCTATCGGTATGGCAGGGACGACGCTTAACACCGTTGATAACAGGGCTTGGTAAAAGCTAAAGCCAGTAACATGACGTAAGTAAGGATCTTGCCATAATTGCCACGGTGCTAGCGCATCGGCTTGGTTGAGTAGCGCACCGATAGCCGAAGCCATCAATGCGACGATGAGCCCGGCAGCAATTAGGCCGGGCACGGTAGTGGTGAAGCGGGATTTCAAGGTGTGGGTTCCAACTTGCTATAAGATTGGCAGTTAACGGCTAACCCTTATTGGGTTAGCGCATGTTGCCATTCTCGGATCCAACTGCGGC
This sequence comes from Photobacterium jeanii, assembly GCF_001650345.1. GTDB lineage: Bacteria > Pseudomonadota > Gammaproteobacteria > Enterobacterales > Vibrionaceae > Photobacterium > Photobacterium jeanii. The sequence continues at coordinate 45,780 of NZ_LVHF01000011.1, forward strand.
GCTGCTTCGCGACATCGTTGGCATCGAACTCGAGTGCTTTGGCTGGTACTGTAAGTTGTTTAAACCCTTGCGGTAGGGTTTGTTGAGTAACTGGGTACATCCAGTTGCCCGTCGCCATATTAGACTGGAAGCCGTCGCTTAAAATGAAGGTCATAAACTGATCGGCAAGTTGCGGTTGTGGGCTATTTTTTAACTTAGCCGCCACTTCCACTTGCATGTAGTGACCTTCGCTAAAGTCTGCCGCTTTATATTGGTTCTTTTGTTCGGCAATGATGTGGTAAGCCGGTGAGGTGGTGTAAGACAGCACCATGTCCGCTTCGCCTTTCAAGAACATGCTGTAGGCTTCAGACCAGCCTTTGGTAACGGTAACCGTTTTCTTCGCCAGTTGTTGCCATGCTTCGCTTGCTTGTTCGCCGTACACAGATTTCAGCCACAGCATCAAGCCTTGGCCTGGTGTTGAGGTGCGTGGGTCTTGGTACAGGATGGAGAGATCTTTACGTTCTACCAACTCTTTGAGGCTTTTCGGTGGGTTAGCCAGCTTGTCGCTGTCGTACACAAATGCGAAGTAACCGTAATCGTAAGGGACAAAGGTGGTATCGCTCCAACCGTTAGGAAGCGTCACTTTCGTCGTATCTACCTTATGCTCTGCCAGCAATCCGGTTTGCTTTGCCTCGGCAATCAAGTTGTTATCCAGCCCCAACAGAATATCGGCTTTGCTGCTTTTGCCTTCAAGACGCACACGGTTGAGGATCGACACGCCATCATCTAGCGCCACCAAGTTCAAGTGACAGTCACACTCGGCTTCAAACGCTTTTTTAATCGCGGGGCCCGGGCCCCAATCAGAGGCAAATGAGCTGTAGGTATAAACCGTCAGTGTTGGCTGAGCCGCCATGGCTGAGCCTGTCGCAAGGGTTAACGTGAGTAGTGGTAGTAGTTTTTTCACAAAGCGCTCCTGATGCCGATGCATCCTGCTGGCAAGAAATCAAATGAGCGAGGGATGAGAAAAAGGTGGCTGGATAAGTTCACTGTTACTTCAATGGGTAACAGTTAGATCAGCGACTTCTCAATTCCTACGCCAGTATTAGCTGGTTCAGGTTCTGTGGGTTCTGCGTATGCAATCTCAGCGTCAACCTAAGATGTTGTTTGTTGGCTAACAAGTATCTTCTTAGGCTAGCTCCCCAATGAGAACGTCGTCATTGTAATAGTGCCTGTCAAGGGTTACTAGGGTCGAGGCACAATCATTGGCATTATTTTGCCTCGTTGAGCGCCCAATCATAGTCGTAATCGACATTTTGCAGCTTGATTGGCGTGGTTCGGTATTGGTTGAGGTGCTGCTCGAGCTGACTCTCATTACCAAAATCACTGGCGTACCAGTCATAAATTGACGATAGGGTGACTTCATTGGCTTGCACTTCAACGCCTTTGGCGCTGTTAATAAATTGTTTGGCGGCAAGGTTCAGTAAGTGGTCACTATTGCTGGCGGTGAATGCATGCGGTTGTAAGTTCGGGCAACCTAAGCTGGCGCAGTTGACGGCGTAGTGAATGCGGTTGTCTTGCCAGATTGGGCGAAGGATGCGGTGTTCGATGTCGTTCAAGGTCAGCGTTTTGCCGTTGATGGTAACCACATCATCATTCCAAGGGCCAAAACTAAAGACACCACCTAGTTTGGTGATTGATTTAAGTGGGTAGTTATCAACGATCAGTTTGACGGTGAGGGCGTTATACAAGTTAACCCAGTAAGCAAATTGCTCGGCTTTGCGGTATTCCAGCGGATTGAGCTTGCTCATATCGCGTAAGTAGCGGTCGAGTTGCCATTTATCATCATCGCTAAAATTGCGGTAATTCACCAAAGTTTGTGAGTCTTGTTGTGACAGGTAACGATTGAGAAGGTCTTGCCATATCTGATGATTGATCGGCAGGGTATTGGCTTCGTTGCTCTGTTGCCAGTACGGCCAGAGCTCAGCTTTGGGGGCGGCGAAAGCTGTGGTGCTAATCGCTATCAGGGCGATAAGAAATACGCGAACGGATGAAAGTACACGAGCAGTCATGGGCAACCTTTTCAATCTGGGTATATAGCCACTATAGACCGAAGGCGCGACTTTTTTCTTTCAGATAACATTCAACATCTTTTCGTAGAACGTTTTTTCGTAGAGCATAGGTTTTACGAATGAAACCGTGGCAAATGAAGTCGCAAGAAATGGAACTGCGAGCAAAGACGGTAAATAAAACAAAGGTAAGTAGTTACTTACCTTTGTTTGAAGCGGTTTTGGTGTGAACCGCAATATTAAGGGCTTAAGCTAAGAACGCGGGAATATTTTGTTCGTAGTCAGCGATTTTATCTTCGTGTTGTAGAGTTAAGCCGATGTTGTCTAAGCCATTGAGTAGACAGTGGCGGCGAAACTCATCGATTTCAAAGCGATACGTTTTGCCGTTAGCGGACACTAACATGGCCTCAAGATCGACCGTGATTTGGGCGCCTTCGCTTGATTCGACATACTGGAATAACTCATCCACTTCCGTTTCGGTTAAACGTACCGGCACCATTTGGTTGTTGATGGAGTTACCGTAAAAAATATCGGCAAAGCTCGGGGCTATCATGACTTGGATACCGTAATCCGCCAGAGCCCAAGGGGCGTGCTCTCGGGATGAGCCACAACCAAAGTTTTCTCGCGCCAGTAAAATGCTGGCACTTTGGTAACGAGGGGCATTCATCACGAACTCAGGGTTCGCTTTGCTACCTGCGTCATCGAGAAAGCGCCAGTCGTGGAAGAGGTGTTTACCAAATCCGGTGCGGGTGACTTTTTGTAAAAACTGTTTAGGAATGATGGCATCCGTGTCGATATTGGCAATATCAAGCGGCACGACCAAGCCTGTATGTTGTTTAAAACCTGCCATTGTACTTTTCCTCTTGATTTAAGCCGTGGTGCTTTCTAGTTCACGAATATCGACAAAGTGTCCTGCGCACGCTGCTGCCGCCGCCATCGCAGGGCTGACAAGGTGAGTACGACCATCGCGCCCTTGGCGACCTTCAAAGTTACGGTTACTGGTTGAAGCGCAGCGCTCTTTTGGCCCAAGGCGGTCGTTGTTCATCGCCAGACACATAGAACAACCCGGTAAGCGCCATTCAAAACCAGCCTCGATAAAGATTTTATCCAGCCCTTCTTGCTCAGCTTGTGCTTTGACTTGCTCTGAGCCCGGCACTACTAGCGCTTGGACATGAGCGGCCACTTTGCGCCCTTTCGCGATTGCCGCTGCTGCGCGCATGTCTTCAATTCGCGAGTTGGTGCACGAGCCAATGAAGACTTTATCAATGGCAAAATCAGACAATTTTTTGCCTGCTTCCAGTCCCATGTAGGCTAGCGCTTTTTCCGCTGAGGCTTTTTCAACCGGATCGGCAAAATCAGCGGGAGTTGGGATTGGCGCATCAATGGCAATCACCTGACCCGGATTGGTTCCCCAAGTGACTTGTGGTTTGATATCACGCGCATCTAAAGTCACAGTGGTATCAAATTCAGCGCCTGCATCGGTTTTCAATGTTTCCCAGTAAGCAATCGCTTGTTCAAGGTTTTGCCCGGCAGGGGAGAATTTACGATCTTTAATGTAATCGTAAGTGGTTTGGTCTGGGGCTATTAATCCAGCTTTGGCTCCGAGTTCGATAGCCATGTTACAGACGGTCATGCGCCCTTCCATCGATAGATCGGTAATGGCTTGGCCGCAAAACTCGACCACGTGACCTGTACCGCCCGCTGCTGTGGTCTTGCCAATGATGGCAAGCACGATATCTTTGGCGGTGATCCCCGGTGCAACCTTGCCTTTGACCTCAATTTTCATGGTCTTTGCGCGAGCTTGTTTTAGGGTTTGGGTTGCAAGTACGTGCTCCACTTCTGACGTCCCAATACCAAATGCTAGGGCACCGAAGGCACCATGAGTCGCGGTATGCGAATCACCACATACTATGGTCATCCCCGGTAGGGTAATGCCCAGCTCAGGTCCCATCACATGAACGATCCCTTGGTATTCATGGTTAAGATCGTACAGCGTGACGCCAAACTCTTCACAGTTTTTCGCGAGCGTTTCCATTTGGATCCGCGCCATTTCGCCTGAGGCTTTGATGTCTTTGGTTTGGGTTGAGACATTGTGATCCATAGTGGCAAAGGTTTTGCTCACCTGACGGACTTTACGTCCTTTTTCACGTAAGCCATCAAAGGCTTGGGGCGAAGTCACTTCATGCACGAGGTGACGGTCGATATACAGGATTGGGTTTTCGCCTTGTGCCGCGACCGCAACGTGGGCATCGTAAATTTTTTCGTATAGCGTCTGTGGCGCTTTATCTTGGTGTTGTGTTGCTGACATTGCTCGGTGCTCCTTGCCGGTCGTGATTATGCTTGGCGGATGTAAGCCGCGATCTTATCGCCCATTTCGCTGGTGGTTAGCGCAGGGCTGTCACCCGCAAGATCGGCAGTTAGCTCGCCAGCTTCTAGTGCTTGAGCAACGGCTTGCTCGATAGTACGGGCGGCATCTTCTTCACCTAGGCTGTAACGTAGCATCAGTGCGGTTGACAGAATTTGTGCCACTGGGTTAGCGATGTTTTTGCCTGCGATATCCGGAGCAGAGCCACCCGCGGGCTCGTACATACCGAACTTATCTTGATTTAAACTCGCCGATGGCAGCATGCCCATTGAGCCGGTGATCATGGCGCATTCATCGGAGATAATGTCGCCAAAGATGTTAGAGCACAGCATGACATCAAACTGAGCCGGATCTTTGATGAGCTGCATGGTCGCGTTATCAATGTACATATGGTTCAGGGTGACCTGTGGGTAGTCTTTCGCGACCTCTTCGACCACTTCTCGCCATAGGATTGAGCTTTGCAGTACGTTGGCTTTATCAATCGAGTACACGTTCTTGTTACGAAGCATGGCTGATTCAAACGCGATACGGGCAATACGCTCGATTTCGTAGCGGTGGTAGACCTCGGTATCAAAGGCTTTTTCTTGCGGCCCTTCACCTTCGCGCCCTTTTGGCTGACCAAAGTAGATCCCGCCCGTTAGTTCACGCACCACCACGATATCAAAACCGCGCTCGGAGATATCGGCACGCAATGGTGAGAATTTTTCTAATCCACTGTGGATTTGCGCTGGACGTAGGTTACAAAACAGTTGGAAGTGCTTGCGCAGTGGTAGTAGGGCGCCGCGCTCTGGTTGCTCATCGGGCGGCAGGTTTTCCCACTTAGGTCCACCTACTGAGCCAAATAGCACCGCGTCTGAATCTTCACAGCCTTTTAGAGTGGCATCGGGCAGTGGACAGCCATGGTTATCAATCGCAATGCCGCCGACATCAAATTCGTTGCGAGTAAAGGTAAGATCAAACTTGGCTTCAACAGCGTCTAGGACTTTATGGGCTTGCTGCATCACTTCTGGGCCAATGCCATCACCGGGTAAAACGGCAATCTTATAGGTACCTGCCATGGTTATCTGTCTCCGTAATTTGAGTTATATCCGTTAAATTTTCGGGGACGGGGACGCTTTGTACGTCCCCATCCTTTATCCGTTAGACCGTTGCGGTGCGCTCTTTGATTTCCGCAATTTTGTCGGCGCGATGAATGCTGTTAATCACATGCAATAGCGCTTGGCCGGAAGCTTCGACGATATCGGTCGCTAGACCTGTACCGTGGTATTTGCGGCCTTTGTAGTTGGCAATAATGTCGGCTTGGCCCAGACCATCTTCGCCTTCCCCTTTGGCGGTTAGATCGAACTTATCGAGTACAATGTCGTAGCCTGTTAGGCGGTAAATACATTGGTAAAGGGCATCAACCGGTCCATTCCCCACTGCCGCTTCGCACTTCTCTTCCTCACCGCATTGCAGTTTGATGCTGGTGGTGGCCATGATGCTGCCTGACTGGACACTGAGGTAATTCAGTTTGAAGAAATCGTCTTCTTCGCGCAGGTTGGCAAAATGCATTAGCGCTTCTAAATCGTAGTCAAACACTTGGCCTTTACGATCGGCTAGCTTCAAGAAATCAGCGTAAAGTTCATCAAGATCGTATTCTTTTTCAGTGTAGCCAAGGGTGTCCATGTGACTTTTCACTGCGGCACGACCCGAGCGGCTGGTTAGGTTCAGCGCTTGGTTTTTCAAACCAATCGACTCTGGGGTCATGATCTCGTAGGTGTTTTTGTTTTTTAGCATCCCATCTTGGTGGATCCCCGATGAGTGGCTGAAAGCATTGGCACCGACAATGGCTTTGTTGGCTTGAATCGGGGAGTTACACAACTGGCTGACCATCTTGCTGGTGCGGTGAATTTCGTCGTGTTTGATATTGGTGTGGACGCCAAGGAAATCGGCACGGGTTTTGATGATCATGGCGATCTCTTCTAGCGAACAGTTACCTGCTCGCTCACCCAGTCCATTGATGGTGGCTTCTACTTGGCGAGCCCCTGCTTGAACGGCGGCCATCGAGTTTGCCACCGACATGCCTAGATCATCGTGACAGTGCACCGAGATAATGGCTTTGTCGATATTGGGTACACGGTCAAACAGTTGCGCGACGATACCGCCAAACTCGTTCGGTAGGGTGTAACCCACGGTATCGGGGATGTTGATGGTGTTAGCCCCAGCGTTGATTGCAGCTTCCACCATGCGGCATAGATTATCAATCGGGGTACGGCCAGCATCTTCGCAGGAAAATTCCACATCGTCGGTGTAGTTGCGGGCGCATTTTACCGCTGCCACACCCATGTCGATCACATCGTCATAGCTACGACGCAGTTTGTCTTGTACGTGAACGGTGGAGGTTGAAATGAAAGTATGGATTCGGAAGGCGTCGGCAACTTTTAGCGATTCAGCAGCCGCATCAATGTCTTTAGCAACGGCGCGAGACAGGGCGCAGACGCGGCTGTTTTTGATGTGTTTGGCAATGGTTTGCACCGATTCGAAGTCACCCGGTGAAGACACAGGGAAGCCGGCTTCAATCACGTCGACCCCAAGGCGCTCTAGCGCATAGGCGATCTGTAGTTTTTCTTTTACCGTTAGGCTGGCTGACAACGCCTGCTCACCATCACGTAGGGTGGTATCGAAAATAATGACCTGATCTTTCATTGCGACTTCCTTTTATTTTGCCTGCCTGAGTGACCTTGGAGGTATTAGGCGTCATCGTCATCCGCGAGCGCTGGGCATAGATATAAAAAACCCGCGCTAGGTGCGCGGGTTTGTCAAATTCTTAGTGGTGTTTCTCCACTCGTAAGCTACCCGCGCGAATTATTCACGATAAGGAGGAGGCTTAGGAGGATAAAGAAACGTTTTTTCATTTTTACATGTCTTCCACAAAGTTGATAACAAATGAATACCAAATAGACAGGTTAAAGGTCAACCACTATTTGGTGGTTTATTTTGTTTTTCCTTCTATCTGTTTGAATATATTGCCTTTGTTTACGCGGTTTTAAATGGCTAAGCTTTGCGGTAATCATCATTAAAATCAATTTCGGCATTGGCTGATATTTACCAACTTGTTACGGCGAGTAACAAATCGCTTGTGATAAGCAAAATAGCCTCCTGCATAAAATCCAGATCACGGGATTATTGACTGATCACAGAATTAATTAATCAATTGGTTAAATTAGAGTGAATTTAAAAAATAATCCTTTTAGGAATTTGGGCAGTACAATTATTAATCATGCGATTAATTTTATGAGACAGGCAGGATATGGCGGGAAAAGCAGGGCGTCCTTCGGGCGAGTCGGATGCACGGCAACGGTTACTCAGTGAAGCAAAAAAGTTATTTGTCGCCTTGCCCTACAGCAAGGTTTCGACACGGATGATTGCAGCACGTGCTGATGTGAATGTTGCCTTGATCCGTTATTACTTTGAAAACAAAGCAGGGTTGTATCAAACCATGATGCACGAAACCATGGCACCGATTGAAGCGCAGATGAAAGTGGTGATGGACAAAGGCGACTTCGACTCCATCGGCGATTTTATGCGGACTTACTATCGGATCATGGCGCCAACCCCGGATATGCCCAAGTTGATGTCACGCGCCATGATGCTGTCGCCAGACGACCCGCAGCGGCAAATGATGGAGCAAATGGTGCGTAATATTGCTCGTCCAGCCACTGACATGATGTTTACCAAATTGCAGGAAAACGGCAGCTTAAATCCGGGGATGGATCCGGAAAAAGCGCGGATGACCTTCATTAGCTTGATGGTTTTTCCTTTCTTGATCCCACCCGCGATGCTGGAAATTCATGGGATTGAGATGAATGAATCGTACCTTTATGAATTAGCAGAACATAACGTCAAAGTCCTGACCCAAGGGATCTTCAACCAAAAAGGAGAGGCACAGTGATTGCCCGTAATCGAAAGCTACTGTTTATTCCGGCCTTAGCGGTTGGCATTTTGATTTTGGTATTGGCGGTGAAGATGCGCCCGTCGCCCAGCAGTAAACCAGCGCTAGAGCGCAGCCGTGCGGTGGATGTGATCACTTTGCAGCAGCAACCGTTAGCCCCGCAGGTCACAGGGTTTGGGCGTGTAAAACCAAAGGTTGAGTGGAAAGCGATTTCTGAAGTGAGTGGTAAGGTGATTTACCGCCACCCTGATTTGGAAAAAGGGCGGGTGATGGATGCTGGAACGGTGATCCTTAAAATCGACCCGCTTGATTACCAATTGTCGCTGGCGAAAGCTGAAGCTGACATTAGCTCAAGTCAGGCGCAACTTGCCAAGTTGGATTTGGAAGAGAAAAATTTAAAAACGACCCTCAAAATTGAAAAAAATCGCTTAGCGATCAGTCAAAAAGAAGTGGCGCGTAAAGAGGAGTTACGTCGTAAAGGGCTGACCTCACAATCTGCTTTAGACTTGGAAAAGCAGTCGTACTTAGCCAGCCAAAAAGTGGTGCAAGATCTCGAAAGTCAGTTGCAAGTGCTGCCAAAAGAGCGTCGAGTGAGCGAAGCGCAATTAGAGGTGAATCAATCTAAGGTAGAAGAAGCCAAACGCGCATTAGCTAAAACTGAGATTGTGTTGCCAATTGATGCTCGTATTTCGAGTGTCGATATCGAACAGAATCAAGTGGTGAATATGCAGCAAACCATGGTGGTCGCCCATGGGATTGCAGAAATCGAAGTGGATGCTCAAGTGGCGCTGCACGATATGCAGGCTCTTGCCTCGAGTCTGACTCAGTATACCGCTCACGCCGATGGTCGCCCGCGTGCTGACCAATTGGATTTAACCGCAGCCATCGAGCTTTCTAGCGGTCAGTTTACCCAACGTTGGCCAGCCAAAGTGGCGCGTATTAGTGACACAGTCAGTGTGAATCAAGCCACTGTCGGCGTGATTTTAGAAGTGGCGCAAGATTACCGTCAACTCTCACCAGAAACCGCGCCGCCGCTGGTGAATGGTATGTTTGTTGAGGCGCAACTCGAAGGGCAAGCCAATCCCCATTGGGTGATCCCTGAGCGCGCGCTGCACGGCGATAAAGTCTATTTAGTGGGTGATAACGATACCTTGATGATCCAGCCTGTGACCGTACTTTTTCGTCGTCAAGGCTTGGTGGCTGTGGCAGGAGAGCTCCATAGCAATCAACGCTTGGTGGCCAATGATCTGTTGCCAGCTGTGACTGGGATGGCACTGAAAGTGGTGACCGTCGATGGCAAAACTGTTTCCGCGGTTTCCTCTCAGCCCGGCCTAGACAAGGAGACAAGTAACGAGATAGACAGTGAGAAAGGAGCGGTAACACCATGATCCGTTTTTTCTCGCGCCACCCCACAGCTGCTAATTTGATGATGCTTGCCCTGATCTTGTTGGGGGTGGTGGCATTACCGCAAATTAAGCGCGAAACTTTTCCTGAATTTTCACCGCCTTACATTATTGCCTCTGTTGTGTACCCCGGAGCATCGCCGCAAGAAGTTGAGCAAAGCATCTGTATGCGGATGGAAGATGCGGTCGATGGCCTTGCCAATATTGTTGAAACCCGTTGTGAAGCGGTCGAAGGTTCGGCATCGTTGATCTTGAAATTGACCAATAGCGATGTGGTGTCGCGGATGTTGGTCGATGTTCAGACTCAAATTAACGCCATCAATGATTTTCCTGAGCAAATTGAGTCACCCATTGTGCGTGAGCTTGATTGGAACGAACCCGTGGTGGACGTGGCCATTAGCGCCGACACTAACTGGCCGCATTTGAAAGCCTATGCCGAAGAGCTCAAGCGAAAGCTGAAGATTGATTACGGTGTGTCTTTGGTGGCGGTGAGTGGTTTCTCTGATCACCAATTGCGAGTCGAGTTAAAAGAAACCGCCTTACGTCAGCTAGGGATGAGTGTTGGTGATGTTGCTGATCGTCTGTCGCGACAAAACATCAAACTCCCAAGCGGTAATATCGAGCTGGCTGATAAGAATCTGTTGATCCGTTTTGATGAGCAAAAAGTCACGCCACAAACGCTCGCCAACACCATCATTGGTGCGGATGCGGAAGGGGCGGTATTGCGTTTAGGTGATATTGCTACCATTACTGACCGTTTTGAGCTCGATGAGCAAAAGGTCTTGTTTGATGGGAAGCCGTCTGCGGTTTTGAAGATCAGCAAGAACAAAGCCGATGATGCATTGCGGATTAAAGAGCGCGTACAGCAATTTGTTGAGGACGAAAGCCAAATAGCGCCAACCGGCGTAACCCTGAGTTTGACTAACGATATCTCCTCGGTGCTGTGGGATCGTTTGACCATGATGGTCGATAACGGTCTACAAGGGGTGGTGTTGGTATTCTTCACTATGTGGCTGTTTTTTACTTTCCGTTATTCGTTTTGGGTCGCGGCGGGCTTGCCTGTTGCCTTTATGGGTAGCTTGTTTTTGATGTCGTGGTTGGGGTTATCCATCAACATCATGTCGTTGGTCGCGCTGTTAATGGCGATCGGTATCATGATGGATGATGCCATTGTGATCGCCGAGTCCATTGCCGCTCACTTAGAGCGGGGGCAGTCGGTGCCCGATGCGGTGTTTAATGGCGTTAAGAAAGTCTTCCCCGGGGTACTGTCGTCTTATCTCACCACCGTCTGTATTTTTGGCAGCTTGTTGTTCCTTGAGGGGGAGATGGGCGCCGTGCTGCGGGTTGTACCACAGGTTTTGATTTTGGTACTGACCATTAGTTTGATTGAAGCCTTCTTGATTTTACCGCATCACTTAAGCCATTCACTGCAAAAGCAGCAAGGTCGAGAAGAGCGCCCTGATATCAAATTTAAGCAGGTCTTTTTGGCTAAGTTTGAGCGCTTTCGTCAGAACCAACTGGTTACGGCGGTTGATGCCGTGGTGCGTTGGCGATACCTCTTCTTGGGTGCGGTGGTTGCTACTTTGTTTGCCTCGGTTTCATTGGTGGCAGGCGGAGCGTTGAAGTTCGTCGGTTTTCCTGAGTTGGATGGTGATATTGCCGAGGCGCGGGTGATTTTGGCACCAGGTTCATCATTGGCGCACACCGAAAAAGTGGTCGATCACATTGTGGCTGCCGCTGAGCGCTTGAATGAAACCTGGAGTCGCGATGTGGAAGGCGGCAATGTCCTGATCGAGCACATTACCGAGCAGTACAATGCGAACGCCGATGCTGATGAAAATGGTCCACACGTGGCGACAGTGCGTTTGGATCTGCGTGGTGCTGAGTTACGTAACACGGTGATCGATGAGTTTATTGCCGCATGGCGTGAAGAGGTAGGTACCCTTGCCGATCCGATCTCCTTGGTGTTTAAACAACCTATGATGGGACCGGGCGGTCGCGCGGTTGAGATCAGGATGCAACACGATGATCTCACCGATCTTAAAGCCGCGTCATTGCAAGTGCAGCAGTTCTTGAACGAATTTGATGGTGTCTACGGCGTGCTCGATGACATGCGGATGGGTAAGCAAGAAGTGTTGGTGACGCTACGTCCGGGGGCTGAAAGCTTTGGTGTGGACGGGCAAATGATCGCCTCGCAACTACGAGCGGCGTATTTTGGTCAGAAAGCCGATGATATCCAACTTGGCCCTGAAAATATCGAAGTGGAAGTGCGATTTGATAAAGCCGAAGCGGGTAGCCTGCAAACTTTGGCGAGTTTTCCTATTATCTTAAACGATGGCAGTCAGGTGCCACTGGCTTCGATCACCGAGCTGAGTTATCAACGTAACTATGTGCGGATCCAACGTATTAACGGTTTGCGTACTTTGAGTGTGTATGCCGATCTTGAGCACAGCAAAATCAGCTCTACAGAAATCTTAAACTTGTTCCGTCAGCAAGAAATCCCGAAATTGAAAGCGCAATTTCCGGGACTGAGATTTAACTTTGAAGGGGAAGCCAAAGACACCGCTGAAACTGGACAATCGATGGCGATTGGCTTTGCGCTCGGGATCTTCGGGGTCTTTGTGATTTTGAGCTTCCAGTTCCGCAGTTACCTTGAACCTTTTGTAGTGCTGCTGGCGATCCCACTGGCTTTGATTGGGGTCTTCTGGGGGCACTGGTTATTGGGACACGCCTTGAGCATGCCAAGTATCATGGGTTTTGTGTCGCTCGCTGGGGTGGTGGTGAACGATTCCATTTTGTTGGTGCAATACATTCGTCATCATGTCGATGATGGTGACAGTGTGCACGATGCGGTAGTAAAAGCCAGTCGTGAACGCTTTAGGGCGGTGTTCTTAACTTCGTTAACTACCGCCGCAGGGTTATTGCCCTTGTTGTTGGAAACTAGCTTGCAAGCGCAGGTTATCCAGCCATTGGTGATTTCCATCGTGTTCGGGATTTTCACCTCGACCTTGTTGGTGCTGTTTATGATCCCAGCGGCGTACGCGATTTTGGCAGACTTTGGGTTAGTGAAAAAACACGAACCGCTTCATGCTTAATCACTAGCGCGTGTATGTAACATCAATGACAAAGCAAGAGAGTCTTGCTTTGTCATTCTTTCTTTTGTTGTTCTGTCTTCTTTCTTCTTTCTTCTTTCTTCTTTCCTTCCTATTCCCCTTCCTCGTGCTTGTCATAGTTTCGCTTCAATACATCTTCTTTGCTCTTTTACTTTCCTATGGGTTTGCGTTTTGTCGTTAACGATCAGCAAGCACTGTTTGTTTTCATGTCGAGGTGATTGATGACTGGTTAGCACGATTGGAATATTTGGTTTATTGTTAAATTATATGTTTTTGTTGGCTGCTTTTTTTTACGGTTGCTTGGGAAGTTAACGTGCTTTTTATATCGCTTAAACCGCTTGTATTGAAATGTGGTTTTGCCGAAATGTTGAGTGGTAAATATAGCGCTTAGTGGTATGTTTTGCGTGTTGTTAGATAGGGATTAATGTTGGTGAAAGTCGGGGGTTAGCATCAGTTTGATGAATCATCACACTGGGCGGATGTAACGCTAAAACGCTTTGATGTGAGTCAGATTAGATGCTGGGAGTTCAGGCAAGAAAATGAGGTGTCATTCAATCTAGTTTGATAAATTCGAGCTATTTTATGTCGATGAAATTTTACAAGTACGGTGTTTTATTGGTGGAGGTATAGCCCAAAAATGGGCTTTAAAACGCTTATAATTCAGGCTTTATTTTAATTATCGATATTTTTGGTTTTTTTAGAATTGATTTAACTTTTTGATTTGGTTGTATTTATGTTCTGAATTTATTTTTTATGTGATTGCTTGCGTTTAATTGCGTTGGTGGGGTATTGGTTTCGTCAATCTATTTGGATGATACTTGCTGCATCCCAAACTGCTGGGCTCAAATATTTTTGAAGCGTGGTTATTTTTTAATACCTAAAACGACGCTGGTGTAGTGCCCATACTCATTTAAATTAGAGGCTAAAAATGACGCGTAGAAGTTCTGCTATTCACTCAATCGATGGTTATAAAGTTGAATCAAACTTACGAAGTGTAGACCTAAATTTGCTGACTGTGTTTGATGCTGTAATGCAAGAGCAGAACATCACTCGAGCAGCACACAATCTTGGTATGTCACAGCCGGCGGTAAGTAACGCAGTAGCACGTTTGAAAGTGATGTTTAATGACGAGCTATTTATCCGTCATGGACGTGGTATTCAACCAACACAGCGTGCTAAGCAACTGTTTGGTCCTATGCGTCAAGCGCTGCAATTGGTGAAAAATGAACTACCGTCTTCAATTTTCTCACCTGAGACTTCAACTCGTACTTTTAAGTTGGCGCTATGCAGCCCATCGGACATGCGCTTTGCACCGCACATTCTACGTTCAGTTAGCGAGCAAGCGCCTAACCTGCGTATGCAGCTTGAAGCTGAGTTTGATGCAGAGCTAACGCAAAAGATGCGCTACCAAGAAATCGATTTTGTGGTTGATTACGTGCGTTTCGATGAGCCGGGCTTCTGTAGCACTGAGCTATTTAAAGATGAGTTAGTGGTGATTGCAGCTGAAAACCATCCTCGTCTTGGTACAAACATTTCTGAGTCTCAGTTCGCATCAGAAAAACACGCGCTACTAAAAGCGGTGCAAGGTGTGAAAATGTTCTCTGATCATATCTACCACAAACACACCTCTTACCAAGAAGCGTACCAAGGCGCGAGCTTGAGCAACATCATGTACGTTGTTGGTCAGTCTGATTTGATTGCGGTTGCCCCACGTTGGTTGGCTGAATCTGTGGCTGATAATCTAAAATTAAAAGTGCTGGATTTGCCGTTTGAATCAGCTTCTATCAGTGGCTACCTAAGCTGGCACGAGTCTTCACAAAAAGACAAAGGTCATATCTGGATGCGTGATCAGCTGATGAGCATCTGTGGTAACAACGCCTAATCGCGTACGTTAACCTAAAACAGACAAAAGCCAGCTTTGCTGGCTTTTGTTTTATATAAAACAACCAACCTGAGCAGAGTGTGGGTCTCGGCTTTCAGTCTTACTTTCTTACATTTGTATCAAATGTATTAATTTCTCGTGTCAGCCCTGCATTGGTAAGACCTTGCAGTGAGATAAGACCAGCAAATCCGATAATTTTATAAAGGCGGCGGTTGCCTTTTTTGCGATCAAAGGTAAACTTCGCACCTTAGTTAAGCTTACAGGTGTAAGCTAAATAATCAGGGTTGTTATGGCTAATCGTGACTTTCATTTAGTAAATCGTATCCGTTCGCAGGTTGCTCGCTTGGGTGACCGCGTGGCTTTACGTCATCAGGTTGCCGATGAATGGCAAGATATTACTTGGGCTGAGTTTGGTGCTCAGATCCAGCAACTTGCAATTGCAATGCTTTCCAAGGGCCTGAATGTTCAAGATAAAGTTGGTATCTTTTCTAATAACATGCCGAGTTGGACGGTTGCTGATATGGCATCGCTGTACAACCGTGCTGTGACTGTACCTATTTACCCAACTAGCACCCCAGATCAAGCGGCTTACATCATCAACAATGCCGATATGCGTATTTTGTTCGTGGGTGAACAAGCGCAACACGATGCGGCAATACAAGTGGCTGAGCAATGCCCTCTACTTGAGCACATTGTGGTAATGAGTGATGACGTAGAATTAGCAGAGCATCCTCTGGTTACTCGTTTGAGTGACTTCATCACTCACCATTCGCCTGAAGCGGAAACTGAGCTTGAACAGCGCCTTGCAGATCTTGCAATGGACGATCTACTGACGCTGATCTACACCTCGGGTACGACAGGTACGCCGAAAGGGGTGATGTTAGATTACGGTAACATTGCGTCTCAAATTGAAAGCCACGACCAGCGCTTGGCGTTGGATGAGGGCGATAGCTCATTGTGTTTCCTTCCTTTGTCTCACGTGTTTGAGCGTGCATGGACTTTCTACGTATTGCATCGTGGCGGTGTGAACTGTTACCTAAGCGATACTAACAAAGTGCGTGAAGCGCTATCGGAAGTGAAACCTAACGTGATGGCCGCAGTGCCACGCGTATATGAAAAGATTTACTCTTCGGTTTACGAGAAAGTGGCGAAAGCGCCATTCCACCGTAAATTGATCTTCACTTGGGCGGTGAACATGGGTGCTCGTATGGCGGCTTGTCACCAAGAGTGTCGTGAACCATCTGCGATGCTTAAACGTGCCCATAAGCTAGCGGACAAAATGGTATTGTCGAAGCTACGCGACGTACTTGGCGGTCAAATTAAACTGATGCCATGTGGTGGTGCCAAGTTAGATCCAACCATTGGTCGCTTCTTCCACGCGATTGGTATCAATGTGAAGCTGGGTTACGGCATGACGGAAACGACAGCGACGGTATCGTGCTGGGATGATCGTTGTTTCAATCCTGATTCTATCGGCATGACCATGCCGGGCGCAGAAGTGAAGATCGGTGACAACAACGAGATCTTAGTTCGTGGTCCTATGGTGATGCGCGGCTACTACAAGATGCCAGAAGAAACCGCGAAGAACTTCACCGAAGATGGTTTCTTGAAAACCGGTGATGCGGGTGAGTTTGATGAACAAGGTAACCTGTTTATTACTGATCGTATCAAAGAGCTAATGAAAACTTCGGGTGGTAAATACATTGCTCCTCAAGTGATTGAAGGAAAAATCGGTAAAGACCATTTTATCGAGCAAATCGCGGTTATCGCCGATACGCGTAAGTTCGTTTCAGCTTTGATCGTGCCTTGCTTTGAAAGCTTGGAAGAACATGCGCGCGAACTAAATATTAAGTACAAAGACCGTATCGATTTGTTGAAAAACAATGAGATAACCGAGATGTTAGACAAGCGTATTGCTGAGCTACAAAAAGACTTAGCGCGTTTTGAGCAGGTGAAGAAGTTTACCTTACTGCCAAAAGCATTCTCGATGGATAAAGGCGAGCTGACGCCAACGCAGAAACTGCGTCGTAAAGTGATCCAAGATCGCTACCATCAAGAAATCGAGCGCATGTACGAAGAGAGCCATAAGAAAGCTAAGTAATCGCGATACTGATGGTTATCAATTCTGGTGCGCAAGCCTAGATGAATGAGAAAGGAGCCGAAAGGCTCCTTTTTTATTGGCTGCAGAATAGTGGCAAAGCAGGAATGGATAATCGCCGCATACTATGCACTGTAATTAATGGCTTATTTAGTTACTCCTGCTAAATCGCTGGCTATTAGCCGGAGGAATAAAAAGGATTTTAATTAATGCTAGAGCAATCCGGTATTGTGCCTTTTGCGCATAGACTTAAATGCTAATAAAACGTTAAAGTTGTTTTGGTTGTCCGCCATTCTGTTACCAAGATGGAGCGGGAACATAGCGAGATAGATTTCATTTAGGCTAAAAATAAGCCCTAACTATGTTGTAACAGCCCATATAGCTAATTGTTTATTTGGCACAGTGACGTTTTGTTCTGCAAGGATTGAGATTGAAACGTGATTGATAATGCACAGCCCAAGTGCGCCCCTGACTTTACCCTGTTGTAACGGTTTAAAGTACCAGAGAGGGACGCGACGAGGTTGGAAGAATTAGCTATATCGGCTGGTTACACTGACCTGGAGGCAAGAAATATGGAAATGTTGTCCGGTGCTGACATGATTGTTCGTTCGATGATCGATCAAGGCGTGAAGCACATATTTGGTTACCCTGGCGGCTCGGTGCTCGACATCTATGATGCCCTGCACGAGAAAAGCGATATTGAGCACGTCCTTGTGCGCCATGAGCAAGCGGCGGTGCACATGGCTGATGGCTATGCGCGTGCGACAGGGGAAGTCGGTGTCGTACTGGTGACATCTGGTCCGGGGGCGACCAATGCCATCACTGGTATTGCGACAGCTTATATGGACTCGATTCCAATGGTGGTGTTTTCAGGTCAGGTGATGAGTAACTTGATCGGTAATGATGCTTTTCAAGAGTGTGACATGGTAGGGATCTCTCGCCCTGTTGTTAAACACAGCTTCCTGGTCAAGAATCCTGAAGATATCCCTTCGATTATCAAAAAGGCCTTCTATATTGCAGCAAGCGGTCGTCCTGGCCCTGTTGTGATTGATATTCCCAAAGACATGCTCAATCCAGCAGAAACTTATCCGTACCACTACCCGAAGGACATTTCGCTGCGCTCATACAATCCAACCACGCAAGGCCACAAAGGACAAATCAAACGTGGCTTGAAAGCCTTACTAACAGCGAAAAAGCCGGTGCTGTACGTGGGTGGTGGCGCCATTATGTCATCTTGCAGTGAGCAGTTACTCACGCTAGCTGAAACGCTAAATCTGCCAGTGGTGAACACCTTGATGGGGCTAGGGGCGTTTCCGGGTAGCCACAAAAATTGCTTAGGCATGTTAGGCATGCACGGCACTTATGAAGCCAACATGGCGATGCATAATGCTGATTTGATTTTTGGGGTTGGGGTGCGATTTGATGATCGTACAACCAACAACGTTGAGAAGTACTGCCCTAACGCGACCATTATGCATATTGATATCGACCCATCGTCGATCTCGAAAACAATCGCTGTTGATATCCCCATTGTTGGCTCGGCAGATACCGTGCTTAATAGCATGCTGAAGTTACTTGGCGATCAACCTGCGGGGAATGACAGTGATGCGATTGCCAGTTGGTGGGCAGATATCGATGTTTGGCGGGGACGTCAGTGTTTGAACTACGACACCTCCGGCGAGCGTATTAAGCCGCAGCAAGTGATTGAAGTGTTGCACCGCTTAACCGATGGTGATGCGTATGTGACTTCGGATGTGGGGCAGCATCAGATGTTTGCCGCGCTGTATTACCAGTTTGATAAGCCGCGCCGTTGGATTAACTCTGGTGGCTTGGGCACCATGGGCTTTGGCCTGCCCGCAGCTATGGGGGTGAAGTTCGCGCTACCGGAGGCGGAAGTGGTCTGTGTGACTGGCGATGGTAGTATTCAGATGAATATTCAAGAGCTATCTACCGCGCTGCAGTACGATATTCCGGTGAAAATTATCAACCTTAATAACCGTTTCCTTGGAATGGTGAAGCAGTGGCAAGACATGATTTATCAAGGCCGTCACTCGCATTCTTACATGGACTCGGTACCTGATTTTGCTGCCATTGCTGAAGCGTATGGGCATGTTGGGGTGAGAATCTCTGACCCGAACGAGCTAGAAGGTGAACTGGAAAAAGCATTGGCGCTGAAAGACCGACTGGTGTTTATCGATATTACGGTTGATGAAACCGAGCACGTGTACCCAATGTTGATCCGCGGTGGTTCAATGAGCGAAATGTGGTTAAGTAAAACGGAGAGAACTTAATGCGTAGGATAGTATCAGTATTACTCGAAAATGAATCCGGTTCGCTATCGCGTGTGGTTGGCTTGTTTTCTCAGCGAGGCTATAACATTGAGTCGCTTACCGTTGCGCCTACTGATGATCATACTTTGTCGCGCTTGAATATCACCACCAATGTGGAAGACGATGCCGCGCTTGAGCAAATTGAAAAGCAGCTCCATAAACTGATCGATATTTTGAAGGTCAGCAATGTCACTGAAACCGAGCATGTCGAGCGTGAGTTGATGTTGGTGAAAGTTAAAGCCAGTGGCTTTGCGCGAGCTGAAGTTAAACGCACCGCGGACATTTTCCGAGGGCAGATCGTCGATGTCACATCGCAGATCTATACCATTCAATTGGCTGGCACTAGCGATAAACTCGATGCATTTATTTCAGCGGTAAGTGAAGCCACTGAAATTATTGAAGTCGCGCGCAGCGGTGTCGTTGGAGTTGCCCGTGGTGAGCGAGCATTGAAAGCTTAGCTTCGTCGCTATTGGTTACCTCTTTATCAAACCGCTCTCATTGTTGATGAGAGCGGTTTTGTTTATGCGGCACAGGGAAGACTCAAAGGAAGCAATGATAGGCTGAGCATGAGCTATGGTCTTAGACTAAAGTTGTAGAGTGGCCGTATTGGTATTCTTCTTAGAGAAGGTATAATCCCTCACTACTTGAATGGTACTTGTTATGCCAGCCTTCGACCAAAGTTGTATCGATGAGCGGGAAAGGCCAATTTTAGATGATGATGAATTGCAGGATACGTTGAAAAGTAAGGATGCTACCCACTGGAGTAGTAACTATGTTCAACCGGTTTGTGGTGCGCTTGACCGCACTGAGTGCGTTGTTATTGGGCTTTAATGTCAGCGCGTTATATTTCCTATTGGTCGTTTTGTTGTTAAACACCCATCACCGAGAGATCTTTGGTTGGTGAGTGTATCCCCGTTATTTTGATTCCTTGAGTTAAAACGTATGCTTGAACTGGCTTGTCTCTGATAAAAATAAAAAGCCCGAGCCAGGCTCGAGCTTTTGGTTTGAACTAATCTATACGGGATTCCCCTTCCCAGTTACAGATAAGTCTTGATCATATCGGTGGCACGCTCAAAGTGGTTGTTTAAGATGCTTACGGCTTTCTCTGTATTACGATCCAGTACCGCTTTCATAAGAGCTTCGTGTTCACCGTTATCGTGGTAGCGTTCTTGATATTGGCGAGATTGGCATACCCAAATATGGCGGTATCGCTCAATTTGTTCGTAAACTTCACGGTATAGCTCTAGCATGATTGGTGAGTTACTTCCCTCAAGTAACGCTAAGTGAAATTGACTATGGCGCTGTTCCCACTCAACAAAATCCACTTCAGACTCTGCTGGGTTTACACGGCTTAGTTTGTGGTAGCTCGTTAAAATATTGAGCTCCCATGCTTCATCACCGTTTTGAATGGCGCGTTCGATTAAGACTTTTGACAATACTAAATTGGTTTCGAATAAATCTTCCAATTCAGGTAAAGAGACCGGAGAAACCCAACAACCTTTTTGTGGAGCAAATTTTACATATTTTCTCCACGATAGTTGTACGAGCGCTTCGCGTATAGGAGATGCACCAACGTCGTAGCGTTGTTTTAAATCGGCAACAACAAGCTTTTGGCCAGGCGCAAGCTCGCCCAGTAAGATGTCTTGTCGAATCACCTCCATGACTTGATTGGTCAAGGTTGGGCTAGACACAGAATTCCTCATTGATTTTATTGTATTTCCACGACTGCAGACCAAAATCAAACAGTGGGAGAGTTAGTGTTTTTATACAGCAAGCAATGGTTGTAATAAGTAGATATACGCTACGGGTATTACTATTACAATCGAAAGTATATGTTTTATATGAAATCAGGGCGATAAGCAAATATTTGAAATGTGAGGCTTAGCAAGGCTTTGCGTAGATGGTGTGCGTTGTACCTTTATAAAAAAACGGGAATCCAAAGGATTCCCGTTTTTTATTCTGCTGTACAGAAAGCTAGGCTTATAGTACGTGAACAGATGCTGTGTTAGTTGTGCCTGATGGTACTAGAGCACCAGATACCATAACAACGATATCGCCTTTCGCGCCTAGGCTAGTTTCTAGCGCTAGTTCTTTACCGCGTGCGTAGAACGCATCAGTGTTGTCGATTGACTCAACAACAACAGGTGTAACACCTTTAGTCAGTGCTAGTTGAGCAGCTGTCTTAGCGTTAGTTGTTACAGCAAGGATGTTTGCTGTTGGGAAGTATTTACGTACAGAGCGTGCAGACTTACCAGCTTCAGTTGCAACAACGATTAGCGGTGCGCTTAGTTTTTCAGATGTATCTACTGCACCTTTACATACTGCTTCAGTGATGCGTAGGCGAGGGCTGTCTAGACGAGAACCTAGCTCAGCTTTTAGTGCTGAATCAGTACGCTCACAGATTTGCGCCATGATAGTTACAGCTTCGATAGGGTATTTACCCTTCGCAGACTCACCAGATAGCATTACTGCATCAGTACCGTCCATGATTGCGTTCGCAACGTCACCCGCTTCTGCGCGAGTTGGACGTGGGTTCTTGATCATTGAATCAAGCATTTGAGTTGCAGTGATAACCACTTTACGTGCGCGGTTACACTTCTCGATCATCATCTTCTGCGCGAAGATTACTTCTTCAACTGGGATTTCAACACCTAGGTCACCACGAGCAACCATGATGCCGTCAGACGCTTCTAGGATCTCGTCGAAGTTATCAACACCTTCTTGGTTCTCGATCTTAGAGATGATTTGGATCTTCTCGCCGCCGTTAGCGTTTAGAAGTTCACGGATTTCGTTTACGTCAGATGCTTTACGAATGAAAGAAGCAGCTACGAAATCAACGCCTTGCTCACAACCAAACTTAAGGTCAGCTTTATCTTTTTCAGATAGCGCAGGTAGGTTTACAGAAACGCCAGGAAGGTTAACACCTTTGTTTTCACCTAGGTCACCGTTGTTCAGTACTTTACACTTAACTTCAGTTTCAGTTGTTTCTAGTACTTCCATCTCGATTAGACCGTCGTCTACCAAGATAGTGTTGCCTTTCTGTAGGTCTTTCGCAAAACCAGGGTAAGTTACTGCTACGCGGTCTTGGTTACCAACAACTGAAGTATCAGTAGTGAAAGTGAATTCTTGACCAGCCACTAGAGAGAAGTCGTTGCCGTTCTCTAGTTTGATAGTACGAATCTCAGGACCTTTAGTATCAAGCAGAATTGCTAGTTGCTTACCAGTTGCAGCCATAACGTCACGAACGTTTTGGATACGCTGACCGTGTTCAGCGAAATCACCGTGTGAGAAGTTAAGACGCATTACGTTCATACCAGCGTTAGCTAGTTTAGTAAGCATTTCAACAGATTCAGTTTTTGGTCCAATCGTACATACGATTTTGGTCTTTTTCATTGAGGATACTCTCCGGAAGAACTTAAAAACCCAAGGAATTTTAAAAAAACTACAGTGTTATACATGAAAGTCAGTGATCAAAAATGTTGAAAAATGACTACAAAACGAGAGGGAGTTCAAAAAATTGCAACTTACTCACGTTTAAACCTGTAGTAATGCAAAACGATTACAAAAATATTGCGTTACCCAAGCATGTATTTTGCTTGGGTAACGTCACACTTTTATGAATCTAGCTGTGTAAATGATGGTGAAGATTGCAGCAGGTCAATCATAAAACCCTCACTCAAACAAGTGCTGAATTATAGCAGGGTTTCAATCTATTAACACCTTGTGACGTTAATCAAACATTTCACAACAAGGTGGCTGATTATGCCTAATCCTTACAAAAAAGTTTTGTTATTTATCAATTGTGGAGCTTTTTTTCACAGTTCGTTGTTATTGTTCCTGTTGTTTTATATCAATCAGTCAAGAGGGATGTGATTAACTGTCTGTTTGGAAAGGTAATTATCACACAAAACAACAGTGTTTTTTATTTCTCGATTCCTGTAGTAATATTTTGCTCGCACTACTCGAGGCACTGCCCCGTAGTGTTCAGAAGCAAGCAAAATAATAACGACAGAGAGATTACTTCATGGATTTTAGTCAAAAGACATTAGCACTACTGATTACGGCGACGTTAGCGGGATGCGGAGGTTCAGACAGTTCTGACAACAATAGCTCAACACCAGCCACGAAACCTTCTCCAGCTGGTACCCAAGTGAAAGTGTATAAAACGGTAGATAACTGCGCGGTAAAAGCAGATGTACCGAATTGTCACTTTGAAAAAGGGATTTACGTATTAAAAGTCGGTAAAAACACCACAGATGCGCAACAACAACGCGTGATCACTCAAGTAAATAATTTGATGGCATGGGCACATGAGGATGTGCGTAAACAATTTGCGAATAAGCGTATTGTCTTAGGTTTGATGGGCGTCGATGAGCTTGAAACGTCAAAAGGAGAGTTTGTGCTGGCGTTGAATGAACAAAAGCAAAAAGGACTGACGGTTGATGGTATTGAATTAGTTTATACCCCAAATGAAGATAAGAAAGACGAAACTACGCGCCTAACGACTTATCAAAAACTACTACAAGTTTACGATTACTATGTAGACGGCAATAACAACTCAGCACCGGGAGCTGAGTTAACAGCAGCTTATAGCCAATTTAAAACCGCACTGAAAGCTGTAAAAGTATCAGCGGATGCCAATAAATTGGAGTACCTGACATTTGATGAGTGCAATTATGGAAATCAGCAGCTGGGGGCCGATCGTGCTTTGGGGACGCCTAACCCGTGTACTGTGATTGATGAAGATACGAAAAAGCCAACTTCGACAGTGGATGGAAAAGACATTTCAAATGGTAAGCCGGATATGACGCATACCGTGAAGCTTAACTTAAATCCTGGAGCCTTGTTGGGTAGTGTCTACGAATACAAAATCGACCCAAGTAAAAACGAAGTACCGTTTTCGAAAGGGTTTGTTGATGAAGGAAAACTGGCATCGGGCAAGCCTGATGGCTTAACGGATCCGAAAAAGGTAATGAATAGTTGGGCTACGCCTGCATTAAAACCATTGGATGATTACTTAAACAAGTGGTTCTTTGTGAATAAGAAGTAGATCTGAAGCCGATTGAGCCTAAGAAACGAAAAAAGCAGCCATTAGGCTGCTTTTTTTGAATTCGTGGTGGCCCCTCCCAGACTTGAACTGGGGACCAAGCGATTATGAGTCGCCTGCTCTAACCACTGAGCTAAGGGGCCAGTGTGCGTGGAATTATATGGGAAGCGATGCTACTTGTCTATAGCTATGCCGGTCTAAATTGTCTGCTTTTTCAACAATTAAGAGGCAGTCGAGTTGGATTCGTTGCAAGACCGGATAATAAAAAAGCGAGCTAAAAAGCTCGCTTTTATCATTGAGTTAGCAGCTAGTCGATTACTCGTCTAGGAAGCTACGTAGCACGTCTGAACGGCTTGGGTGACGTAGCTTACGCAGTGCTTTCGCTTCGATCTGACGGATACGCTCACGAGTAACGTCGAACTGCTTACCTACCTCTTCAAGAGTGTGGTCAGTGTTCATGTCGATACCGAAACGCATACGAAGAACTTTTGCTTCACGTGGCGTTAGGCCAGCCAGCACTTCGTTGGTTGCACCACGAAGGTTGGTTGCTGTCGCAGCATCCATTGGAAGTTGAAGCGTAGTATCTTCGATAAAGTCACCTAGATGCGAATCTTCGTCATCACCGATAGGGGTTTCCATCGAGATTGGCTCTTTCGCGATCTTCAGTACTTTACGGATCTTGTCTTCCGGCATTTGCATGCGTTCAGCTAGCTCTTCCGGTAACGGCTCACGACCCATTTCCTGTAGCATCTGACGAGAGATACGGTTCAACTTGTTGATCGTTTCGATCATGTGAACTGGGATACGGATAGTACGCGCTTGGTCGGCGATTGAACGAGTGATTGCCTGACGGATCCACCATGTTGCGTAAGTCGAGAACTTGTAACCACGACGGTATTCAAACTTATCAACCGCTTTCATCAGACCGATGTTACCTTCCTGGATTAGATCCAAGAACTGTAGACCACGGTTGGTGTATTTCTTCGCGATTGAGATTACCAAACGTAAGTTCGCTTCAACCATCTCTTTCTTCGCACGGCGTGCTTTCGCTTCACCGATAGACATACGACGGCTGATGTCTTTGATACGCTCGATAGTTAGACCTGTTTCTTGCTCTAGTGCGCTAAGTTTAGCTACAGAGCGACGTAGGTCTTCTTCGTAAGTTTTTAGGCGCTCAGAGTAAGGCTTACCTGAGTTTAGTGCTTCATCGATCCAGTCTGCAGAAGACTCGTTGCCAGCAAATAGGCTAA
The DNA here is from genome assembly GCF_001650345.1 of Photobacterium jeanii. Taxonomy (GTDB): domain Bacteria; phylum Pseudomonadota; class Gammaproteobacteria; order Enterobacterales; family Vibrionaceae; genus Photobacterium; species Photobacterium jeanii. The sequence continues at coordinate 71,244 of NZ_LVHF01000011.1, forward strand.
CGAAAGTTTTCTTCGGCATCTTCGAGTTATCAACACACATACGCATGATAAGACGCTCGTTAGTGCGTACTTTATCCATTGATTCGCGAAGTGAGCTAACTAGCTTGTCGAACTGTTTCGGGATCAGACGGAATTGCTTGAAGATCTCAGACAGTTCTTCAACCGCAACTTCGGTGTCTTTATGGTGACGACCGTTCGTCGTGATAGCCGTAGCCATTTTCTCGTAAGACGTACGAAGTTCCATGAACTTTTCACGAGCAAGTTCAGGGTCGATACCTGTATCTTCTTCCTCGTCGTCGCTGTCTTCGTCGTCTTCTAGATCTTTGTCTTCGTCTTCAAGATCACTTTCGCTCAGCTCTGAGCCAATGTGTGTTGCTGTCGGTGCCGTTGTTTCTTCTTCATTAGGATCAACGAAACCGGAAATGATGTCAGTGAGGCGAAGCTCGTCCGCTTCCACTTTGTCGAATTGCTCTAGCAGGTGAGCAATTGCTGAAGGGTATTCGGCAACAGAACATTGAACTTGGTTAATACCATCTTCAATGCGTTTAGCGATATCGATTTCACCTTCACGAGTCAGTAGCTCTACCGTACCCATTTCACGCATGTACATACGTACTGGGTCAGTAGTTCGGCCGATCTCGCTTTCTACGCTAGATAATGCTTGCGCAGCCGCTTCGATAGCGTCTTCATCGGCATTATCTTCAGTCATCATTAATTCATCGGCATCAGGGGCAGTTTCTACTACCTTAATACCCATGTCATTAATCATCTGAATAATGTCTTCAACCTGATCGGAATCGACGATGTCTTCCGGTAGGTGGTCATTTACTTCGGCGTAGGTCAGATAGCCTTGTTCTTTGCCTTTCGCGACAAGTAACTTTAGCTGAGACTGCGGATTTTGCTCCATAGACGATATCCAACTTCGGGTCTGGTTGAGAAATAGAATGCAGAAAATGCAAACCAATAATTATAACAAACTTCTAAACTGTTGACCAAATATTAGCCAGGACGATTGAGCAACAACAACTGCAATTCCTGCTTTTCTTCGACTGATAAGCCGATAGTATTCGATTTAGCCTGCAACTTTTCTATTTGTTGACGGACACACTGGTCAAACACTTTGTCCAATGCATCTAAAAATACATCATGCGTGCTGTCTTCGTTGTCAGACAGCGGTAACTCCCATGCAGCAAGGCGCGCCATCATGGCTTCATTTTTTGTGCCTCGCCAACTTTCAAGGAGTTGCCCCGTAGTTATATTGGGGCGTACTCGACATTTATCAACTATTGATAACAATAAATTTAGTCCCGCTACTTCGATCCCTTCAAATGTCTGGGCATCAAATGCGAGGCTGTTAACAAAATGCGGGTTTTGGATCAGCAAGGCAATGGCTTCACGCATCGGCGTGCGCTTGATGTCTTGCTGGGGTGCCTTCGGTTGTTCAACGGCACTTTGTTTTAACTCAATACGGATCTGATCGGGTGGTAAACCTAAGTTATAGCCTAGTGTATTGATCAGATATTCACGTAATGTTTCACCCGCCACTTTTTCAATCAGTGGGGCTGCGAGTGTCTTGAGCTTGGCTTTACCTTCACGGGTGCTGGTATCAACTTGCTGGATCAGCGAGTTAAACATGAAGTCAGACAAGGTCATCGCATCCGTCACGTTTTGCTCAAACGCTTCTTTACCAAATTGGCGGATGTAGGAGTCTGGGTCTTCACCGTCAGGCAAGAACATAAATTTTAATTGGCGACCATCAGTTAAGTATGGCAGAGCTTGCTCCATGGCACGCCATGCGGCGTCGCGTCCGGCGCGGTCACCATCGTAACAACATACTACAGTACCGGTTTGGCGGAACAAGGTTTGAACGTGATCACCGGTAGTTGAGGTGCCAAGCGATGCGACCGCGTAATCGACCCCAAACTGAGCCAATGCCACCACATCCATATAGCCTTCAACAACCAGTAGGCGCTCAGGTTCACGATAGGTCTGCATGACTTCGTATAAGCCATACAGCTCGCGCCCTTTATGGAAAATGGGGGTTTCTGGTGAGTTGAGGTACTTAGGTGTACCGTCACCCAGTACACGGCCACCGAAGCCAATAACGCGACCACGGCGATCGTGGATAGGGAACATTACGCGACCACGGAAGCGGTCATAGCGACGACCGTTGTCGTTTTCGATCAGCATCCCGGTGGTAACAAGCGCTTGTTGCGCCTCGTTATCACGGCCAAAGCGGCTACGCACTAAATCCCATTGGTCGGGAATGAAGCCGATACCGTACTTTTTAACGATTTCGCCTGATAAGCCACGGTCTTTGAGGTAATCAATCGCGACTTTGCCATCATTGGTGCGAAGCTGTGATTGATAGAACTGCGAGATCTGCCCCATCATGTCGTACAGGTTGCGTTTTTCAGCAGTCCGCGGGCCCGATGGAGCGCCACCATTTTCTCGAGGTACTTCAAGACCCAGTTGCGAGGCTAATTCTTCGATAGCATCAACAAAATCAAGACGGTCGAACTCCATAACAAAGTCGAGCACATTACCGTGCACACCACAGCCAAAACAGTGATAGAACTGTTTTTCTTGGCTTACAGAGAAAGACGGGGTTTTTTCGTTGTGGAAAGGGCAGCAGGCACCGAAGTTTTTGCCTTTTTTCTTGAGCTTCACTCGTGCGTCAATCACGTCGACGATGTCGTGACGTGCGATGAGATCATCAATGAACGAACGAGGGATTTTTCCTGCCATACAACGGGTAACACCTTGATATCGAGGGTTAAATACCACCAGAAAATGGTGATGGAATAGTTGGATTTGAGTAAAAAATGTCTGGAGTTAGAATACAAACAAGCCGCGCATTCCCCAAAAGGATAGCACGGCTTGTTGCAGAACTGGGGTAGTATTAGCCTAGTTTAGCTTTCACTAACTGACTAACTGTTCCCATATCGGCACGACCCTGAATTTGTGGTTTCAGTACGCCCATCACTTTACCCATGTCTTGCATGCCGGCAGCACCAGTCGCAGCAATTGCTTCATCTAGCAGAGCGGCAACTTCGTCGTCGCTAAGCGGTTGAGGCAAGAACTCGTCTAGAACTGCAATTTCAGCAAGCTCTACATCAGCAAGGTCTTGACGGCCAGCAGCTTCGTATTGAGTTACTGAGTCACGGCGTTGCTTTACCATCTTGGTTAGTACTGCAATCACGTCGTCATCAGAAAGCGTAATGCCTTCGTCAACTTCACGCTGTTTGATTGCAGCCATTACCAAGCGAATTGCGCCAAGACGAGGTTTATCCTTCGCCTTCATCGCAGCTTTTTGTTCGTCCTTTAGACGATCAATCAGAGTCATAACACGTTCCTTCTGTTAATCGCTAGATTAGTACAGACGAACGCGACGCGCGTTTTCGCGAGCCAATTTCTTCAGGTGACGCTTAACTGCCGCTGCTTTAGCGCGCTTACGTACTGTAGTTGGCTTCTCGAAGTGCTCACGACGACGTACTTCAGAAAGGATGCCTGCTTTTTCGCAAGAGCGCTTGAAACGACGTAGTGCTACGTCAAACGGTTCGTTTTCACGTACTTTGATTACTGGCATGTAATACTCACCTCAGAGTGATTCGGTTTAACACTGACAACTAGAAAGAGTCAGCTGATTAAAAATGGTGCGAAATTCTAATCTGATCTAGGGGCATTTGTAAAGCATTCTGCAACCATGAACTGGTTAATTTTTGTCAACAGCGGTAACATGCCCTCAATTCTCACCAGTTACTAACTAGTATAGAGGTTATTATGCGTATACTGGGCATCGAAACCTCCTGTGATGAAACAGGGATTGCGATTTTCGATGATGAAAAAGGTCTGTTGGCTCATGAGCTATACAGCCAAGTAAAATTGCACGCAGATTACGGCGGTGTTGTCCCTGAACTTGCATCGCGTGACCACGTGAAAAAGACCATCCCATTGATCAAAGAAGCCCTTGCTACTGCTGGTTTAACCCCGGCAGATCTTGACGGTGTTGCTTACACCGCAGGCCCTGGCTTGGTTGGTGCGCTGCTGGTTGGTGCCACTATTGGTCGTAGTTTGGCGTATGCATGGAATCTACCTGCGGTTGCGGTACACCACATGGAAGGTCACTTGCTGGCGCCTATGCTGGAAGAGCAGCCACCAGAGTTTCCTTTTGTTGCTCTGCTTGTTTCTGGCGGTCACACCATGATGGTGGACGTGAAGGGCATTGGCGAATACGAAATCCTAGGTGAATCAGTGGACGATGCCGCTGGTGAAGCGTTTGATAAAACGGCCAAGCTGATGGGCTTGGATTACCCTGGTGGTCCGCTGCTGTCTAAGCTAGCTGAAAAAGGCAATGCGGGTCGCTTTAAGTTCCCGCGTCCGATGACAGATCGTCCGGGGCTAGACTTTAGCTTCTCGGGTCTGAAAACCTTTACTGCGAATACCATTCGCGATAACGGTGATGACGAGCAAACGCGTGCCGATATCGCCTATGCGTTCCAAGAAGCGGTGGTTGATACGCTTGCGATTAAATGTAAGCGTGCGCTGAAGCAAACTGGTTACAAGCGTCTAGTGATTGCTGGCGGTGTGAGTGCGAATAAACACTTGCGTGCTCAGCTTGAAACCATGATGACTAACCTTAAAGGCGAAGTCTTCTATCCTCGTACTGAGTTTTGTACAGACAACGGTGCCATGATTGCTTATGCGGGCATGCAGCGTTTGAAAAATAACGAGACCATGGACTTGGGTGTAAAAGCACACCCTCGCTGGCCGATCGACCAGCTAAAGCCGATTGCTGACAAAGAAGCTTAATTACTCGGTGTTGTGCTCTATTTCGCGCAATGACGGATAAATGGTTGATTAAGTGATTGATAATAAAAAACGGGCGTAAAGCCCGTTTTTTGTATCTGTGATTTTGCTAACTGTGTTTGTTAGCGTCCGCTTATTTGCTTTCTTGCTCTGAATCGAGCTTTGCACTGTGGTTGGGTTCGCTATTGGCTTGATTCGCGGCGTTCGCATTGGCATTGCCTTGACGGAATTTTTGCCAGATCTTGGTTTCTTTGCCTTCAAGTAAACGACGAACATTGTCGTGATGGCGAAGGACAATTAAACACGACAGCATGGCTACCGGCATGGTGTATTCCGGTTTTACCCACCATGTGAACAGCGGCGCGGCTAGCGCAGTGAACAATGAACCAAGTGAAGAGTAACCAGTGACAAACACGGTCAGCAGCCAGCAGCTGATCAGCATCCCACTTAAATCCCAGCCAATTGGTGCCAAGCCACCCAACGCAGTTGCTACGCCTTTACCGCCACGGAAGTGGAAGAACACAGGATAGATGTGACCTAAACAAGCTGCGATACCAATCACGCCCAGTAAGAATGGGTTTACATCAAGGAAGTAGCTAAGCCAGACCGGGATCATGCCTTTAAGAATGTCGCACACCAGCACAAGGGCGGCGGCTTTACGACCGCCAAGGCGATAGACATTAGTCGCCCCAGGGTTACCTGAGCCTGATTCACGTGGATCCGGTAGACCAAATAGCCGACAAATTAAGACCGCACTGGAAATTGATCCCAGTAAATAGGCTCCGATAATGATCAAAAGTATTAGCGGCGTCATGGTGAAATCTCGTTAGCCTGCAAACAGGGTTAATGTCTTCGGAAATGACCGAGAATGATCACTGGGTTTCATCCTAGTGACGCATTCCTGTGATATAGTTCCTCACCTCTCGCATCAATGCAAGTGTTTGCAATTCACGCAACCGTGCGCGATGTAGAGAGTGGATGTCAGTAAAATTGACGATTACGACCTGATAATACGCGCTTTTGCTCAAATTGGGTATCCGACCTCTAACAAAATTAGCGATTGAACATGGACTCAGTATTTATCGAACATCTTGAAGTTATCGCCACTATTGGAGTGTATGACTGGGAACAAGAAATTAAACAAAAATTGGTGCTGGATTTGGAGATGGCTCACGATAACCGTCCCGCCGCCAATAGTGATGACGTAGCCTATGCATTAGACTATGCCGCGGTAAGTGAAGCGGTTACTGCCCATATTCAAAATGGCCGTTTTTTGTTAGTTGAGCGTGTCGCTGAAGAAATCGCGACCTTGCTGATGACGCAATTCGGTGTGCCGTGGTTGCGTGTCCGTGTTACTAAACCAGGAGCGGTGCCAAACGCTCGTGGCGTTGGGGTGCAAATCGAACGAGGCGAGAAGTGATCCAAACTTTTATCAGTATCGGCTCCAATATTGAGCGCGAGTTTCACCTTCGTGCTGCGATTGCTGAGCTGAAAAAGCTAGGAAGTGATTTTCGCCTGTCGCAGGTTTTTGAAGCTGAGCCTGTGGGTTTTCAAGGGCCTAACTTTTATAACTGTGTCGCCGCTTTTGATACCCACTTACCGTTAGACCAATTGCAGCGCCAGCTTAAACAGCTGGAGCTGGATTACGGTCGTGCGCCTGATGCGAAAAAAAATCAAAGTCGAACTCTCGACTTAGATATTTTGCTGTACGGTGATGTGCAGCAAAGCGTATCGCCTGTCTTGCCGCGCACTGATTTATATAAATTTGCGTTTGCCTTGTGGCCGATGGTGGAACTTGCGCCTGAATTAGCAATTCCTGGTGATACCCGTACTATCCGTCAGTTGGAGCAAGCGTTGCAGTTTGAGCAGGCCCTATGGCCTGTTGAATTTGTTGTTGAGGAATCACATGAGTCACTTTGAAGCTTTTGTGTTGGCCCTGATCCAAGGTCTGACCGAGTTTTTGCCGATCTCTAGTTCGGCGCACCTAATTTTGCCATCGCAAGTGTTTGGCTGGGCTGACCAAGGTTTAGCATTTGATGTTGCGGTACACGTTGGTACTTTAGCGGCGGTTATTTTGTACTTCCGAAAAGAAGTGGTGGCGTTGCTGACCGCTTGGGTTGCCTCGATTTTTAAAGGTCATCGTAGTGCCGAATCGAAATTGGCGTGGATGATTGTTCTCGCGACGATCCCTGCCTGTATCTTCGGTCTGTTGATGAAAGATTTCATCGAGTTATACCTGCGCTCGGCGTGGGTGATTGCCTGTACGACGATCATTTTTGGTCTGTTACTGTGGTGGGTTGATAAGCGTGCGACTCAGCAGAGTAACGAATACCAAGCGGATTGGAAACAATCGCTATTCATTGGCTTGGCGCAAGCGGCAGCGATGATCCCTGGGACTTCTCGCTCAGGTGCGACGATGACAGCAGCGCTTCACCTTGGCTTTACTCGTGAAGCGGCAGCACGTTTCTCGTTTCTGATGTCGATCCCAATCATTCTACTCGCTGGTAGCTACCTGTCACTGAAGCTAGTGACAAGCGGTCAAGCGATTGATTTTGGTGGTTTAGGTATTGGTCTTGCGGTGTCTTTTGTGAGTGCCTACGCTTGTATTCACGTGTTCCTAAAACTGGTTACGCGTTTAGGTATGTTGCCGTTTGTGATTTACCGTCTGCTGCTAGGTGCTGGTTTGTTTGCCTTCTTGATGATGCAATAAGACAGCGTCTACCGCACTAAAAGGAAAGGCTCATCATTGATGAGCCTTTTTTGTTTATGGGTGCTGCTGACGATAAGTCGTTAGTATTTGCTCAACCGCTTGAGCGCGTTGAATCGCCAATTGCTCTTTGATTTCCTTGCCTTTAAAGCCAGCTTCTACAATCGGCTTAACTGCCACTTGCTCGGCAGCGTTAAAGCAATCCACTAATAAATCGGCTTGTGGGTAGGCTTCTTCTTCATGCCCCGTACGACCACGGGCATCGGCGCGACAGCACAAGCTTAAATAGCCAATGCGCTCCGGTTTTCGCCATGCATCCATTTGATCGAAGATCTTGATAAAGGTGGTTGGGCGCATTTCTGGTGCGTTGTGGATCTTGGTATGTTGTGCACACACCATCAGCGCGGTATCGCGAAACTCATTCGGGACGCGTAAGCGCTCGCATAGCCCCTTAATTGTGCTTAATCCCGTTTGGCAATGAAGCTTATGGCTCGGCCATTCGCTCTCTGGAGTAAGGGCTTTGCCAAGGTCATGTACTTGGGCGGCAAAGCGCACCACTGGGTTGGTACTTAACTGAGCGGCCTGCTGCGTGACTAGTAAGGTATGAATGCCACAGTCGATCTCTGGGTGCCACTTCTCCGGTTGCGGGACGCCAAATAAGGCATCGATTTCCGGCATGATCACCCCAAGAGCACCACATTGACGTAGTACCGTTAGAAAGACTTCAGGGTTTTGATAATCGAGTGACTTTTCCCACTCTTTCCAAACGCGCTCTGGGGTTAAGGCATTAAGCTCGTCGTTGATCACCATCTCTTGCATTAATGCCATGGTTTCAGGCGCAACATGAAAGCCAAGGTGGGCAAAACGGGCGGCAAAACGTGCCACGCGCAGTACGCGCAATGGATCTTCGATAAACGCAGGTGACACATGACGTAGCCATTTGTCTTGCAGATCTTGCTGGCCGCCGTATGGGTCATGCAAGGTGCCGTCATCGTCTTGGGCGATGGCGTTGATGGTTAAATCGCGACGCATTAAGTCTTGCTCGAGCGTCACATCTGGTGCAGCGTGGCAGACAAACCCCGTATAGCCTTTACCAGATTTGCGTTCAGTACGGGCAAGAGCGTATTCTTGCTTGCTTTTCGGGTGAAGAAATACGGGAAAGTCACTACCGACTTGAGTGTAACCTTGGGCGAGCATTTGGTCTGGCGTTGCGCCAACTACAACCCAGTCTTTATCTTTCACGGTTAAGCCCAGAAGTGCGTCACGTACCGCACCTCCTACAAGATATGTCTGCAAATCCAGTTCCCCTTATGTAACTATGCGATTTGTCGTTATAGAATTATTTTATTATCGGTATCAGAGTATAAGGCATGTATAAGGATTTTTTCGGTATTACTGAAGTCCCTTTTTCAATTGTCCCTAGTGCAAGATTTTTGTATCTCAGTGATCGTCACCGCGAAGCTTTAACCCATTTACTCAATGGGTTAGGGGATGGCGGTGGTTTTGGTTTACTGACGGGTGAAGTTGGAACAGGTAAAACCACGGTGTTACGTGCCTTAATTGCGCGTTTGACGCAGGAAACTCAAGTCGCGGTGATCCTGAACCCGACCTTGTCAGCGCAAGAGCTATTGGCCAGTGTGTGTGATGAGTTGGGATTGAGTTATGCCGACAATGCCAGCTACAAAGTGTTGATGGATACGATTTATCAGCATTTACTGCTCAATCACAGTGAAGGTCGCCAAACGCTTTTGTTGATTGATGAAGCGCAGCACCTGATGCCCGATGTGCTAGAACAATTGCGCTTACTGACCAACTTGGAAACCGAGAGCCGTAAGCTGCTTAAAGTCGTTTTGATTGGTCAGCCTGAGCTTCAACAACTACTACAACAAGAGCGCCTGCGCCAGTTAGCGCAACGCATCACCTCGCGTTATCACTTACTTGCCTTAACGCCGAAAGAAGTGGCCGAATACATCCAGTACCGCTTACGGGCAGTGGATTGTCTTTTCCCGGTCTTTGATGAGCCCGTTGCACTCCAAATCGCGCAGCGTACTCAAGGGATCCCTCGTTTGATTAACCTGGTGTGCGATAAGGCAATGCAGCTTGCGTATCAACACAGCCAGCATCAAGTCACCAAAACTATTGCTCATCAAGCTTGTGATGATGTCCTGAGCTGGCATCAACCTGTCGCAGACGCTGCGGTGAGTCACTCGTCAGCAACAGGGCGTGGTCGCAGTTTAGTCGCGCTGGGGTTAGGTCTTGCGATGGCGGCAGGGACGTTTTGGGCTCAGCAACAGCCTTGGTTCAGTATCCCAGGTTTGCCTTTGGTTACCCACGATGGTGCAGCACCTGCCACTGAGTTGGCAACAGCAGATGAAAGTTCAGCACAGCCCGTGCATCAAGCGTTGCAAAAGCGCTCTGAAAAAAATTTATTGAGCAATGCGATTGCGGTAAGTCGCAGTGAGCAAGTTGCGATGCAGACCCTTTATCAACTGTGGGGGTATGACACATCACTCAACCAAGCCAATTGCACCACCAGTCAGCGATTGTATTTGTCGTGCTATCAGGGCAAAGGGAAAGACTTGTCTGGCTTGACGCTCATCAATCGTCCGGCGTTAGTTGGCATGCATAGCGAGCAAGACGGTGATTACTTTGCGGTGCTGTATCACTATTCGCGTGAGCAAGTCGAGCTACTATTAGGAGGACAACGCATTGCGGTTAGTCATGCGTGGTTCGAGCAACACTGGGAAGGCAATTATACTCTGTTATGGCGACCGCCATTAGGCAGTAAAGCCAGTATTCGTTTTGGTCAGCGCGGTGAACGCGTTGATTGGCTAAATCAGCAATTAAGCCAAATTTTAGGTGAACCTGTGGCGCGTCACGATAAATTCGATCAGAAATTGTTAGATAAATTACGCCGTTTCCAACGGGCACAAAACTTAGCAGCCGATGGGATTGCCGGCCCGATGACCTTGATGGTGATCGATGCGGCATTGAACTTACCGGGGCCTACGTTACTGGCTAAGGTGAGCTAATGTCGAAGTTATTTAAAGCGATTGCTCAATCAGAGCAGGGCTATCAACGTCAGTCGGCGGTAGCCACCCCGCGATTTACGCCGTCACAGCCGATGGAGGCCTCACAGCGCTGGTGGTTACCTGCAACCTTATTTGTGCTGCCGAGTGTCATGGTGGTGGGCTACAGTGCGTTAGCAAGCATGTGGGCTGGTCACACGGTCAATCCACAAGTCAATGCGGCCACTATGAATCGTGAAATCGTGAACAGTGAAATCGTTGTAACGACTTCGGAGCATGAGGCGAGCGAAGGTGAGGTGCATCAGGTGCAAAGTTTACTCGACGGTGAACTGCGTGATGTTACTTTTCTACCTTACCCGGAGTTAGTGACTGAGACCTTACCAGAGGCGAATTGGGTACAAGCGTTTGATAACGCAGACCCATACCCTGAAGAACGCTCCCCTCGTTATGAGGCAAGCTCGTCAACTCAAACTGTGCAGCCAGCAACACCAAAGTCCGTAGCGCCTAAGCCGAGAGTGGTGAGCAGCCAGCCGCAAAATTCTGGTTGGGATTTGGATAAGCTCGATCTCTCCGAGTTATCACCAGAGTTGGCTGTTCAATTGCGTTCAGCGATTGAAGCGACAGAAGATGAGTCTACGGCAGAAATGACTGAGAGTGAGCCAACACCAAGCCAAGTCGCGCAAGCCTTAGCACAGCGTCCGGTGCCGCAAGTGATTGCGATTGGTGATCTGCCTGCAGCGGTGCAGTCGCGTTTACCGACTTTAAACCTGCAGACGCATATTTACTCGTCGAGCCCGAAAAGTCGTTGGATCAAAGTGAATGGTCGTGAAGTATTTGAAGGCGACAAGATCGCCCAAGGCATCACGCTTCGTCGCATTGAACCGCGCCAAATCGTGTTTGATTTTGAAGAGTATTTGGTCGCCATGCCAGCGTTGTCGCAGTGGTAGGCGTTAAGAGAGAGCGAATAAAAAGGGTAGCCATTTGGCTACCCTTTTTTGATGTTTGTTTTGTTAGTGCGCATTTCGCGCCACCAAGCTTATGCCCAGCCGTTGTTGTTCTTACGGCGACGTGGGATCAAGTGCGGCAAGATCAGACCCAATAGAAGGCCTACGCCTGCAACCATACCACCGTAGGTGAACCAACGCATAAGCAGGTCATCTTTTTGAGTATCAAGCTTAGCGCGTAGTTCGCGAATTTCAGCTTGTGATGACATCAGCTGATCGTTCAGCTTGGTGTTTTGCTGCTCAAGCTCACCGATTTGGTCGTTACGAAGCTTCAACGAGTTCTTTAGACCCGCGTTTTGCTCATCGCTTGATTTTACAGCTTCTGCTAGCTTCGCTTTTACCGTTGTTAGCTCTTTTTCAAGCGCTGGCACACGGTCTTTCAGGCCAACTTGGCGCGAAATGAACTTACTGCTTACCCAGCCAGTGCGTCCGCGAGCATCAACGATACGGCTGTAGCCAGTATCTTTATTGGTTTCGAGTAGCGTCACTTTGGTACCTGCATTCACACTTCCGATGATGCGGAACTGAGTGCTTGGCCCTTTGTGCATGTAAGTGAACAAATCGTCAGAGATATAACGCACTTGTTCGGCTTGCGCTGGTGCTGTCACAACAGCAAAAGCCAGTAAAATTAAGCTGATTAGTTGCTTCACAATGTGATCCTTGAGGAGCCAGAATTCTTTAAGGGTTCTGATACTAAAAATTTTGTGAGCAAGGTGCAAGAAAAGAGGGAGGCAAAGCCTCCCTCTTTTGAACCTGTGCCACTAATTAACCGAATACGGCTTGCATTGCGTAGAAGAATACGACTGCAAGTAGCGCACCAGCTGGCAGGGTTACAACCCAAGACGCAACGATGTTACGTACAACGCCAAGGTTTAGTGCCGCGATACCACGGGCGAAACCTACACCTAGCACTGCACCCACTAGCGTTTGAGTTGTTGAAATTGGTAGACCTGTACCTGAAGCCAGTACAACAGTTGATGCTGTTGCAAGCTGCGCCGCAAAACCACGGCTTGGCGTTAGCTCAGTGATGCCTGTACCAACAGTAGCCATTACTTTGTGGCCCATGGTTGCAAGACCAACAACGATACCAATACCGCCTAGTGGAAGGATCCACCATGCAATTTGGCTTTTCGCTGTGATTTCGCCCATGTGCTCCACGGTGGAAACAACGGCAGACAGAGGACCAATCGCATTCGCTACGTCGTTAGAACCGTGTGCAAACGCCATCGCACAAGCGGTTACAACCATTAGCAGGCTGAATACACGTTCTACACCCGCGTAACCATTGCTGTCCACTGAAGTACCATCGTCGGTATATTTACGGCTGATGTAAACATAGCCCAAAAACATAACGACAGCTGAAACGGCAATAGAGGCTACCCATGCTTCACCGCTTGATAGGTGAAGGCCAACGTGTTTTAGACCTTTCTTAATGGTTACCAGTGCGATAACTAGCGCAGTGATAAACATGTAAACAGGTACAAAACGTTTGGCGTTTACAAGTGGATTATCGGTATCGAAGATCAGGCGTTGTGCACTGACAAAGATAAGGTACGCGAAGAAACCAGAGATAAGTGGTGTGATTAACCAACTACCTACGATGCCTTGAACCGAGCTCCAGTCAACGGCATCAGTACCCACAGATACACACGCAAAACCGATGATTGCACCGATGATTGAGTGAGTTGTAGATACAGGCCAGCCCATGTAAGACGCAACAAGTAACCAAGTACCTGCAGCAAGTAGTGCTGACATCATGCCGTAAACCAGTACTTCTGGTTGGTGAGCGTAGAGTGATGTTTCGATAACCCCTTTACGAATCGTATCGGTTACTTCACCGCCAGCCAGGTAAGCACCCGCAAACTCGAAGATCATTGCAATAATGATCGCTTGTTTAACGGTTAGCGCTTTAGAGCCAACAGAGGTACCCATTGCATTGGCAACGTCGTTCGCACCAATACCGATAGCCATCATAAAACCAAAGATAGCCGCCACCAAGATAAGCATGGTGCCGTAATTAGCCAGGATTTCCATTGTAAAACCTTGTTTTTGTTAATTCTCTTCGCTTATGAACGCGATAGCATGATTTCTAGTCGCGAGCCGACACGTTGTGCCTGATCAGCGATGCCGCCAACCCACTCGAGAATTTTGTACAGGAACATGACATCGACCGGACTGTGTTGGTCTTCGATGGCCATAAGTTGTTGACGAAGTTTAATCTGCATGCTGTCGGTATCGTCTTCGATAACGTCAAGCTGATTAATCATTTCAGCAACTAATGTCACTTCTCTGCCTTTGAAGCCTGTTTCCAGAAGTTCATCCAATTCGTTGATCACGCGACGTGCTTGTTCAGCAGCGTCAAGACAACGTTGAACGTACGCAAGGAAGTCAGGGTACATTGCGGAAGGAACTCGTAGCTCACGTCCTAGAACTCGACCAGCGATATCTTTGGACAGGTTAGCAAGTTTATCCTGTTGGGTAAGAAGACCTAACATGTCAGTACGATCTACTGGCATGAACAGGCCACGAGGAAGCTTAAGGCGGATTTCACGCTTTAGCACATCCGCATCTTTTTCAAGTTGCGAGATTTGCTCACGTATCATCGAAGCCTTTTCCCAATCTCCGGCATTACATGCTTCAAAGAAAGGAACAAGCAGTTCACAACATTCATTTACACGAGTAACGTGACGTTGCAATGGTTTGATTGGGGATTTAGCAAAGAGCCCCATAATTGTATTTACTGGCATAGCCGATCAACCTAAAGAGTGCCTACTATATATGGCTAAATCTTGAGCGATGGTCACAGAGGCGCGCATGGTAACGTATAAGTTTCGGCAGGGGAACCCATTTTGATCAAGGTTTTGTCGATATTTCTCTCTTGCCCCCGAGCGCATAAGGAAATATCCTTGGATTGCCACTGTTTATAGGTACCCATATGGAAACCGAGATAGAACTGAAGTTTTTCGTCTCACCAGAATTTTCGAGTCAATTGTTGAGCAAAATATCACAAGCGAAAATTCTGCAACAAAGTAGTCGAATGTTAGGGAATACTTACTTCGACACCCCAGACCAAATTCTTCGCCAGCACGATATTGGCCTTCGGGTCCGTCGTTATGATGATGTATTTGTCCAGACATTGAAAACAGCGGGACGCGTGGTTGCCGGTTTGCACCAACGTCCAGAATACAACGCTGAAACCAATGGCACTGATCCCGATCTCAGCTTGCATCCTGCTGATGCTTGGCCTGAGTCTTTGGTGGTTGCTGACGTTCAACAGCAACTCATTCCGCTATTCTCGACTGATTTCGAGCGCCAACAATGGTTGGTGGCGATGCCTGATGGCAGCCAAATTGAGTTGGCATTTGACCAAGGCGAAGTGAGTGCTAACGGTCAAACTGATCCTATCTGCGAGGTGGAGCTGGAGCTGAAATCCGGTCAGACCGATGCCTTATTTACTCTTGCTCGTGAGCTTTGTGCTGACGGTGGCATGCGTTTAGGCAGCTTGAGCAAGGCGGCCCGTGGCTACCGCTTGGCAACAGGCTCCCAAGGTGACGCAATCACTGTGATGGACTTTGTTCCGCTGACGGCAAGTGAATCGGTCGAAACTGTATTTGTACGCACGCTTGAGCACGCCCTTGACCATTGGCACCGCCACGAGCAAATTTACAACGAACAACAAGACCCAGCAGCATTAGTGCAAATCAAACAAGCCTTGAGCCTCATTCGCCAAGTGTTTGTGATGTTTGGTGGCATGATCCCGCGTCGCGCTAGCGCTCAGTTACGCCAAGAACTGCAATGGCTTGAAGGTGAGCTGGAGTGGCTTGATGAAGCGGCAAGTATTGAACAGTTGCTTGACGACAAAGGTTATGTGCTGCGTAAACTGAACGCGCAAAAAGTGTTGGTGAAACAGCTGCAAGCTCAGCAAGAGGCGTTGCCTGATGCTGAGTCGATGCTGACGCTAATGCAATCGGCGCGTTACTGTAACTTGCTATTGAACTTAAGCAGTTGGATCTTAAGCCGAGGCTGGCAGCCGTTCCTTGATGATAAAGGTCGTACTAAGCTGGCTAGCAATGTTAAGCAGTTTGCCGATGGTACGTTGGCACGTTCATGGCAAGAGCTGTTGGATGTGTTTCCTGTTGAGCGTCAATTGGACCGTGTGGAGTACCGCGATCAGCAACCGCGCTTGATGCGTAACCTGATGAGTGGTTTGTGCTTTGCCAATCTGTACGATGAAGAGCGCCGTGCCGGTTTTAGAATGCCGTGGCTAGATCTCTTGCGCGGGATTGAAGATTTACGCCAATTAGAGCCTGTACGCGCCCTACTACCAGAGCACGAAGGGGACGATTTAGTGCAAATCGAAAAATGGCTGGCACGCCGTGAAGAATCACTGTTGCACGCCATGGATCAAACGCGCCACATTGGTATCGAGCTTGCGCCTTACTGGCCGTAATTAATAATCGCTTATCGACTAGGCTTGTAAAGCGCGAAGATAACGCCTCATATGCTCATGGCTATGGGGCGTTTTTGTTGGGTTGCTCATCATACTTTTCTGTTGTCTTCTGCAGTTGAGTGGCTTGCGTTTGGCGCTCTTTGGCTTCTTGGCTCGCCGCCACTCGGCTTTCGAGTTGTTCTAATCGATCCAATAATCGTTGCTGGGTTTCCAGCATTTGTCGCCACTCTCGACGATGGCGCTCTTCCTCTGCTTGTTTAAATTTACCTGGGTCAGAAATCATTGAACTGACCAAACCTGCCACCATACCGAACAAGCCCACGCCGCAGACAATGATCACTGCTGCCAGCATTTTTCCCAAGGTCGTCACAGGGTAGTGATCGCCATACCCCACGGTTGAGATGGTGACAAATACCCACCACAAGGCATCGCTAGCATCGTGAATGTTGGACTCTGGGATATCGCCTTCGATCACCAGCATCAGCGCAGAGCCAATGGTAACCAGTAAGGTCAGCAATAGAAAAATGGAGGCGACCGTTGCTTCGCGGCGATTGCTGCGGATGTAGTGAAGTATCTGGTGACTGGAGCGGATAAGGCGGATCACCCGAAACACTTGAATGATACGCGCAAAGCGAACTTGCTCTATGACGGGAATACTAGCGACGAAATCAATCCAGTGGGTTTTGAGATAGCCCCACTTGTTAGGGTTTCTGAATAAATCGGTGAGTAATTGAAACCAAAAAAAGCAGCAAATTAAGGTATCGATGCCGAACAAAAGTGAGTAAACACTATCGTATTTTGGAATGAAGATAAGGCTGGTCACTATAGCCAGTGAGACAATGGATAAAACCAATGACATCAAGCTCATAGGATTTAGTTCATGTTTGATGACATCGATCTTTTTAGACATTCAATTTTCCCTATCAGCTGCCGACATATAGTATGATCGCAAAGAAAGTTAACTTGTGAAAAAACAAGCACAGCGCGTGAGTGAATACCCAGCAAAAATGTACATGGGCTAATAACGCACATCTGACGGCGACTGTTGAGCAGTTTGTTGTTAAGTAGATCACAGGCATGCACTGGGGGGTGAGTGCCTAAATCGTTGTTAGCGCTTTGTATTATAACCTATTTGCTTTTTCTGTTGGGTTGAGCGCGCTGATTAAATATGGAGATTAAGGATGGCAACGTTGGTTTTTAAGCCGTGGGAAAAAGGGTTAACCAATATTCGACTCGTACCAAAACTGGTGCTGTTGATGGTGTTTAGTACCTTGTTATTAATTGGAAAGCAGTTGTGGGATGCCAACACCTTTTATCAGAGTGTGCTGGATATTCAGCAAGACCGTGCTAAGGAAGTGGCTACCGCCAATGTGTCGTTATTAACGACCTTGTTGGCGGAGGGTCAACAAGGGCGAGAGTTGGCGGAAAAAGCCATTTTGTCGCAAGAAAACCGTTGGGGTGAAGGGGCTTACCTTTACTTGGTTGAGCGTGATAACGGCAGTGTGTTTGGTCATCCAAGCGCTCGTCGTATCGATCAATTAACGGATCAAATCGAGCAAGGTGGCAGCTTGGCACGCTTGCTAAGCCAAGTGTCGCAAGGCCAAGGGCTAACCTTAAACAACGGCGCACGTTTTGAGTATGTGATGCCAGTGCCTAACCAAGATTGGCTCTTGGTTGCTTCGCAATCATCGTCAGCGGCAGATCAATACCACCAAGATTACATGGTTCAGGTGGCCTGGCAGACAGGTTTGATGATCATTGCGTTTATGGTGATCCTATTAGGCGGCTCTAGCATCATGCTACGCCAAATTAACTACCTGACAGAGAGCATCAAACGTTTAGCGCAGCGTGATATGTCACAGCCTATCGTGATGGAGTGTAACGATGAGTTTGGTGACTTAGCGCGTGAGCTTGAGCAAACTCGTGTGCAACTGCGCGACGTGATTTGTAACCAACGTGAAGCCTCTGCCGAGCTGTCGGGTTTGGCGGAAGTGATGTCGATCAGCATGATCGAAACCAAAGAGTCGTCCCAAGAAGAATTTGCTGAAATCGACCAACTGGCATCAGCCATGAGTGAGATGACCTCAACAGTACAAACTGTGGCTGATAATGCTCGCCAAGCGTCGAACGCGACTGAAGGTACTTCAGAGCAGGCTGAACAAGGTCAGCAGTTTGTGTCGCAAACTATCGGCACCATCAACCAATTGTCGCAAGATATCGCCCAATCGGCAGACGCGGTTAACCAAGTAGAAAGCCGTGTTGATCAGATCAGCAGTGTGATTGTGACTATCCAAGGTATTTCTGAACAAACGAACCTGCTGGCACTGAACGCTGCGATTGAAGCGGCGCGTGCTGGTGATGCGGGACGTGGCTTTGCCGTGGTTGCCGATGAAGTTCGTAATCTTGCTCAGCGCACCCAAACCGCGACCGTAGAAATCCAAGAAATGATCACTCAGCTTCAAAATAGCGCTCAACAGGCGGTAACTCTAATGGAGCAATCGGTCGTGGAAGCGGCTGAAGGGGTTGAGTTAGTCACCAATGCTGGTGGTGAGCTGGATAAAATCGTAGCGCAAGTTACTCACATTAACGACATGAACTTCCATATTGCATCAGCAGCAGAGCAGCAAAGCTCGGTAGCCGATGAAATGAGCCAAAACCTCAGCAACGTGCGTGAGCTGGTGGAAGCTTCGGTAATGGTCGTGACCGAGCTGTCGGAAACCTCTGACGTGATGCAAGAACAAGCGATGGATTTAGAGAAGAAAATTCAAGCTTTTAATGTTTAGGCATTAGCTTACTGACTAACGATGATTAACGCCCGCTTTTGCGGGCGTTTTATTATCATGATTCAACGCCTTGTTTGCTCCCTGTGCACTGTTGTTACCAGTGAACAGGCTCAAGGATTTATTACCATTGGTCGCATCAGGCTGTGCTATGTTAAGCACCGTATTATGCCAATCAGCCATACCTAAGAATCAGGCGAAAGAGCGATGCTATCCCGCAAGCTCTATTGGCACTACCATCTAAGGATCAGATTGAGGACATGCTATGAGTCACCACGCATTGTTATCCCAAGCTTCTTTGCAAGGGCTGGAAAAGTTACAAGCCGCTCACCCAGACGCCTTGGCGCAGTGGCCTGAAGCACATCAAGCCGAACTAGAGAAAGTACTTGGTTTGAGTGACTTTATTGCGAGTGCCTTGGTGCGTGATAGTCGCCTGTTGCCTTGGCTAGCGACTGAAATCACCGTTGATGACCACGGTGAGCAATATCGTCAGCAATTGTCTGAGATGCTAGAAAGCGTGACAGACGAAGCAGGCTTGATGCGCACCTTGCGGGCATTTCGTCGTCAAGAAATGGTCTGGATTGGGTGGCGGGACTTCACTGGGCGAGCGACTTTAGCGCAAAGCCTATCGCACCTCTCTTTGTTGGCTGAAGCCTTGATCATGCAAGCCTACCAATGGCTATACGCCCAATGTTGTCGTGAGTGGGGCACGCCAACCAATGCCGATGGTCAAGCGCAGCCGATGTTGATCTTGGGAATGGGCAAACTCGGTGGTGGTGAGCTAAATTTCTCGTCGGATATCGATCTGATTTTCACCTACCCAGAAAATGGCGAAACCCAAGGGGGTCGTCGCAGTATTGCCAATGCCCAGTTTTTTACCCGCTTAGGGCAGCGTCTGATCAAAGCACTCGATCAGCAAACTTATGATGGTTTTTGTTACCGAGTCGATATGCGGCTACGTCCGTTTGGCGATAGTGGTCCTTTAGTGATGAGTTACGCTGCGCTGGAAGATTACTACCAAGAGCAAGGACGTGATTGGGAACGCTACGCGATGATCAAAGCGCGTGTCATGGGGCGTGAGAGTTTCAGTCAGTATCAAGAGTTACGCCAGATGCTGCGCCCGTTTGTGTTCCGTCGCTACATTGACTTTAGTGCTATTCAAGCGCTGCGTCGGATGAAGTCGATGATCAGCAGTGAAGTGCGACGTCGAGGGCTTAGTAACAATATCAAGCTAGGGGCGGGCGGGATCCGCGAAGTGGAATTTATCGCTCAATCATTCCAGTTGATCCGTGGGGGGCGTGAGCCAAGCCTACGCGGTCGTGGATTATTAGAAACCTTAGCGGCGATGAAGCAACTGCATTTGTTACCGACAGAGCAAGTTGAAGCGTTGGAACAAGGCTATGCCTTTTTACGTAAGCTGGAGAATTTGCTGCAAGCGATTGATGATAAACAAACCCAAACTCTGCCGGATAAACCTTTGGATCAAGCTCGCCTTGCCGAGGCGATGGGCTATGCCGACTGGGCGGAATTAGAAGTGGCGACTGCCGCGCATATGGCAGCGGTGCACCACGTGTTTGATACCATCATTGGCAGCGATGATGAAGACGAGAAAACCGCATGTGCTGCTGATGCTCAGTTCCACGAATTGTGGGCAATGAGTAAGAATGAAGAGGTTGTACTGTCGATCCTCGATGAACTGAATGCTGCTGATGGCGCTACGCAGGCTAGCACTTTGCTCGGGATGAAGGCGGAGCTTTCGAAGCGCACTTTAGGGCCTCGCGGGCGTGAAGTGCTCGCGAAATTAATGCCTGAAGTGCTGAGCCGAATTGTCACGCGTAAAGATGCCGCGCAAGTGCTGGCACGAGTGACTAAGCTGATTGTCCGTATCGCTACTCGAACGACTTACCTTGAACTTTTGAGCGAACACCCAGCTGCACTCGATCAGCTGGTGCGCTTGTGTGCGGCCAGTCCAATGGTGGCAGAGCAGTTGGCGCAATACCCGATTTTGCTCGATGAACTTTTGGATCCGCAGCACCTCTATAATCCAACGCCGCTGCATCAATATCGCGAAGAGTTACGTGAGTACCTAGCTCGTATCCCTGAAGAGGATATGGAGCAACAAATGGAGGCGATCCGCCAATTTAAGCAAGCGCAATTGCTGCGTATTGCCGCCGCTGATATTGCGGGCGCTCTGCCATTGATGAAGGTGAGTGATCACTTAACCTACCTTGCTGAAGCGATAGTGGAAGCTGTGGTGAACCAAGCGTGGCTACAAATGGTCGAGAAGTACGGTACACCGAGTTACCTTGAAGGACGCGATGGAAAAGGCTTTGGGGTGATTGGTTACGGTAAAGTCGGTGGCTGGGAGCTCGGCTACGGCTCCGATCTCGATTTGGTGTTCCTTCATGATTGCCCTGCGGATAGCTATACCACTGGTAAAAAAGAGATCGACGGCCGTCAGTTTTATTTACGCCTTGCTCAACGTATTGTGCATCTGTTCTCGACTCGCACCGCATCAGGGGTGTTGTACGAGGTGGATGTGCGTTTGCGTCCATCGGGCGCATCAGGTTTGCTGGTCAGTACGCTTGAGGCATTCGCGGATTACCAACAGCAAGAAGCGTGGACATGGGAGCATCAAGCCTTAGTGCGTGCTCGCTTAATTTATGGTGACGCGCCATTGCAACAAGGCTTTGCTCAAGTGCGCGAGCAGACTTTAATGCAAGTACGCGACAGCGATACCTTGCGTCAGCAAGTGGTTGAGATGCGCGAGAAAATGCGCAGCCATTTAGGCAGTAAAAAAGCCGATTGTTTCGATTTAAAGCAAGATTTAGGTGGCATTGCCGATATAGAATTTATTGCCCAATTTTTGGTGCTGAACCATGCTCATAGCAATGCAGCATTAACGCGTTGGTCGGATAACGTGCGTATTTTCGATACTATGGCTGAGCACGCTAAGATGAGCCCTGAGCAGGTCACGGCGTTGAAGCATGCTTATTGCGAGATGCGTGATGCGACCCATAGGTTAAGTTTGTTAGGGTTATCAGCTTACGTCGAAGAGCCGCAATTTGCGGATGAGCGTGCGGTGGTCGAGCAGGCATGGCTACAGTATTTGGTTGAGCCCCAATCGAACTGAGCGAGTCCCTTGGAATCATGTTCTTAAAGGCATGCTCAGAGGTGACCCGTTATTGTGTTCGTGCTAGGTCTAAAACATACATGCGCATGAACTCAATAACCCAGTTATAAATTTGTTGAATGCAGGCACTCAGTCAGTGTCTGCTTATTTTGCTTTGTGTTACTATTTCCCCGTTTTCACTTTCCCGGAGATAAAAATGAAATTGACGCTTCCTGATTATGATCAAGCTGATGTACTGGTAGTCGGTGATGTCATGCTAGATCGCTACTGGTATGGCCCAACTGGACGCATTTCCCCAGAAGCGCCAGTGCCAGTGGTTAAAGTTGATCAGATTGAAGAACGTCCAGGTGGCGCAGCGAACGTTGCGATGAACATCGCTGCTTTGGGTGGTCATGCACGCTTGGTTGGTTTAACCGGGATTGACGAGCCAGCAAAAGCCCTGACAGAAAAACTGACTTCGCTTAAAGTGCGTTGTGATTTTGTTTCTCTGCCTGACTACCCAACCATCACCAAACTACGTGTGATGAGCCGTGGTCAGCAACTGATTCGTTTGGACTTTGAAGAAGGTTTCCACAACGTAGACCCTGAGCTGATCATGCCACGCCTTGAGCAATCACTGTCGCAAGTGAAAGCAGTGATCTTGTCTGATTACGCGAAAGGTGCGCTAGAGCACGTTCAAACCATGATCCAACTTGCGCGTAAAGCGGGTGTACCTGTGCTTATCGATCCGAAAGGTACGGATTTTGAACGCTACCGTGGTGCAACGCTACTAACGCCAAACTTATCTGAGTTTGAAGCTGTGGTAGGTAAAGTACAGGGCGATGCGGACATCGTTGAAAAAGGCATGGGCTTGATGGACCAATTCGAGCTAGAAGCCTTACTTGTGACGCGTAGCGAACACGGCATGACATTGCTGCAACGTGGTCAAGAGCCGCTGCACATGCCAACGCAAGCACAAGAAGTCTACGATGTAACTGGTGCGGGTGATACTGTGATTTCGGTACTCGCTTCTTCTCTCGCGGCAGGTAAATCACTGTCGGATGCTTGTAAGTTAGCGAATGCAGCTGCGGGTGTGGTGGTTGCTAAACTGGGTACTTCGACGCTATCGACGATTGAGCTAACCGATGCTATCCACGGTAGCCAAGACAGTGGTTTTGGTGTGATTGCCGAAGAGCAACTAAAACAAGCGGTGAAAGCGGCGCGTGAGCGTGGTGAGAAAGTCGTGATGACCAACGGCTGTTTCGATATTCTTCACGCCGGTCACGTTGCTTACTTGAACGAAGCGGCAAAACTGGGTGATCGCCTGATTGTTGCGGTGAACTCAGATTCATCAGTACAAGCGCTGAAAGGTCCTGGTCGTCCAGTAAACCCAGAAGATCGTCGTATGGCGGTACTGGCAGGTTTAGGTGCGGTGGATTGGGTTGTGCCGTTCACTGAAGAAACCCCACAGCGTTTGATCAGCGAAATTCTTCCAACCTTGTTGGTGAAAGGTGGCGATTACAAACCTGAAGAAATTGCAGGTGGTAAAGAAGTGATTGCTGCAGGCGGTGAAGTTCGTGTGCTGAACTTTGAAGACGGTTGTTCAACCACTGAAATTATCGAAGCGATCCGTGGTGGCCGCGGTTAATTACCGATAGGCGACTAACTGCTAAGGTTAGTTAACGCATCGCTAAATAGCAGATAATAAAAAAGCGCCCAAGAGGCGCTTTTTTTACATTGATTATCAGAGCGTTATTATTTCTTCGCTGTGATAAGACCCGCGCTGATATCGACGATATCTTGCTCGTTTAGCGTACCTACAGCTTGTTTAAGCTGAAGTTGGCTTAGGATGTAATCGTAGCGTGCATTCGCTAGCTGACGGTTCGCATCGTATAGACGACGCGTTGAATCTAGTACGTCAACGATAGTACGAGTACCGACTTCAAAGCCTGCTTCTGTTGCTTCTAGGGCAGATTGCGCTGAAACCACAGATTGTTGGTAAGCACGAAGTGCACCGATAGATGCGTTGATGTTGTTGTAGAACGCACGAACATCTTTCACGACGCTACGGTATGAGCCTTCAAGTTGTTCACTTGCTGAAACGTAAGAGAACTGTGCTTGTTTTACTTGAGAGCTTGTTTTACCACCGCTGTAAACAGGCAGATCTAAACGGATACCAGCTGTTAGTTTACCGTTGTCTGATGCTGTTGGGTCTAGCTTGTTGTAGTTGTAGCCAGCATTAAAGCCGAGTGTCGGTAGGTGACCAGATTCCGCCAGTGAAATGTTATCACGCGCGATGTCTTGGCTAATACGTGCTGTTAGTAAGTTTAGGTTTTCTTTTTCTGCGTTTTGGATCAGCTCAAGCACTTTCGCTTGTGGGCGGCTTGCAGAGAAACGTGCAGTATCAAGAAT
Source organism: Photobacterium jeanii (assembly GCF_001650345.1). Taxonomy (GTDB): domain Bacteria; phylum Pseudomonadota; class Gammaproteobacteria; order Enterobacterales; family Vibrionaceae; genus Photobacterium; species Photobacterium jeanii. The sequence goes on from NZ_LVHF01000011.1 coordinate 95,547, forward strand.
GCTGAGATCAGTGTGTTCTTGACCTGTGATCTCACGTAGACCTTCATAGCTATTGGTTAGCGCATTTTCTTTTAAGATTTCATCCGCTAGCACGCTATCGTACTGTGCTTGTGCATCATGTACGTCCGTGATTGCTGATAGACCCACTTCAAAGCGTTGCTTAGTTTGCTCTAGTTGACGACCAACCGCCGCTTTTTCTGCACGAACGAATTCAAGATCGTCCATTGCTTTAAGAACATCGAAGTACGCCTGACTGACACGCAGAATTAATGCCTGCTGAGTCGCAGCGTAAGATGCATCTTTTTGACGTGCATTTTTTTCTGCGATATCAAGGTTTACCCAGCTTGCGCGGTTGTAGATGGATTGGCTAAGAGTCACACCCGCATTGAAGCCGTGGTCATTAGATGCATTGTTATCAGCAAGCTCAGTTGCATTGTAACCTGCGTTTAAGTCGATTTGTGGCAACAAAGCACTGCGCGATGAATTGATTGCTTCAAATGATGCGTCTTTATCCGCTGCCGCGCGTAATAGTAGCGGATCGTTTTGTTTTGCTTGTTGATAGATTTCAGCAAGATCATCAGCCAACACAGAGTGGCTAAAGCCGCCTAGGGCTACGCTCATAAAGAGTGGGAGCAATTTTTTCATGGATGCCTTTTCCTGGTCCTGACAGTCAAAATAGTGCAAGAGATCAGTGTAACGAAAGAATGCTGACAGTAAACTGATCTCTTCGGTATTTTTTACGTTGTCTTAATAAATTAGTAGTACTTATAGGTATGTTTGTTGTGCTTTCACTACATCATTGCCATTACTGTATAAGATTGTACGCCATATAAAAAATTATATGTTTTAAATAAAATCATAATAATTATTAAAAATGTTGAATAAAGTCATTGCTGCCAGCCGTCGGGAATGGAAAAATAGTGCCAAAGGAGAACAGTAGTATGAGTCAAAAATCCCCTCAGACCCCTGCTCAAGTCAGGTATGGCAAGGATGACGTCGAAATAGTGTCAACCAAGCCATTGTATCAGGGCTTCTTCAAAATGGTGTCTTACACCTTCAAACATAAGCTCTTTTCTGGTGGTTGGAGTGAAACACTCAATCGCGAAATGTTTGAGCGCGGTCATGCTGCTGTATTACTTCCTTACGATCCTTGCACCGATCAGGTGGTGCTGGTGGAGCAATTTCGTATCGGTGCCCTAGCGGCAGACTGTGAACCTTGGCAGCTAGAAATGGTGGCAGGGATGATCGAAGATGGCGAAAGCGCCGAAGAGGTTGCTCGTCGTGAAGCACAAGAAGAAGCAGGGATTGACGTTCATCAAGTCGAAAAGATCACGCGTTACCTTTCAAGTTCAGGCGGTTGCTCGGAAAGCTTAGATGTCTTTGCTGGCTGTGTTGATAGCACCTTGGCATCTGGGGTCCATGGCCTTGAAGAAGAAGGTGAAGATATTCGCGTTCATGTTGTTTCTCGCGAGCAAGCCTATGCTTGGGTTGAATCTGGTAAAATAGAAAATGCGGCCTCAATCATTGCACTACAATGGTTGCAGCTAAATTATTTACGCCTTCAACGCCAATGGGGCGAGGACTGAGTTTGAAAAAGCGTTACACCGTTGACTTAGCGGAGATCATGCGACTGTATGAGACCAACTATGCGAAGTTGCTTCCATTGCTGCCAAAATCTGATGAGGTAGGAGATAGCTGCGCCTATCAGGTTTTTGACCATGCATATCGAATCACTATTATCGAGTCGACGCGTTACACCACATTGATCGAGCTGCAACAGTCAGACGACAATGCGTTGCCAGATTATATGCATCCTCACTTGAAGATCCGCTTGTATCACGATGCGCGAGTGGCAGAAGTGTGTTCAGCTCAGCAGATTTCACGCTTGAAGCCAAGGTATGATTACCCCAATATGCGAATGCATCAACAAGATGAAAAACATCAAGTTAATCGCTTTTTAGGGGATTGGTTGGTCTATTGCCTGAAGAACGGGATAAGCAAACAATCGGTTTGTTGATGTACATCCTATTGCCATAAATAGGGATAATAATACCAACCAGCTACGGCTATCCATTGAGTAAGACTGGTTGGGCAAGCAATGCACCTTAAGGTGCCAATACATTTTGAGACAGTACAGGATTTAAACGATTTTGCAGACGTATACGTTGCCTCAGCAAGGTCCAGAGAAAATTGTCTTGCTTCAGATTACCGATACCCATCTTTTTGATGATGAATCAGGTAGCTTACTCGGCGTAGAGACAAAGAAGAGTTTTCATGCAGTGTTGAATGCTGTAGATGACGCTGCGCGTCCTTTTGATGCCATTATTGCCACCGGTGATATTTCGCAGGATCACAGCGAACACTCCTATCAGCGCTTTGCCGACGGCATTGCACGCTGGACACAACCTTGCTTTTGGTTGCCGGGCAACCACGATTTTCAACCGAGTATGCGCTCGGTATTGCCATCTCCTCAGATCAAAGCTTGCGAGCAAGTGCTGGCAGGTGAACATTGGCAGGTTATTCTACTCGACAGTCAGGTGCCGGGTGTGCCTCATGGTGCCTTGAGTTCCAATCAGTTAGAGATGTTAGATCAGGCGTTGAGTGCGCATCCTGATCGCCATGCCTTGGTATTATTGCACCACCATCCGCTAGAAGCGGGGAGCACTTGGCTCGATCAACACCAGCTGCACAATAACGAAGCGCTGTGGTACGTGCTGGATCAGCATCCACAAGTAAAAGCTGTGCTATGCGGTCATATTCACCAAGAGCTTGATCGGGTCTTTCGTGATGTGCGAGTGCTTGCAACGCCTTCGACGTGCATTCAGTTTTTGCCAGACTCGCACGACTTTGCCCTCGATCAGGCAAACCCAGGTTGGCGTTACCTTGAGCTGTATGCCAATGGCGATATTCAAACCCAAGTGTACCGCTTAGATGGTCAGCAATTTGCGCCTCAATTTGATGCAGCAGGGTATTGATGATGACAGTCTCGACTAAGCCGTTATTACTTTATATTCATGGTTTTAACAGCTCACCTAAATCACTTAAAGCGCAGCAAATGCTGGCGTATTGTCGCGAACACCGTCCTGATATTCGGGTCGAAGTACCGCAAATGCCTTGTTACCCTGCGCAAGCTGCAGAGTTTATTGATAACCAAGTCAAAGCGTTAGTCGATGAGGGGTATCAAATTGGTTTGGTCGGTAGTTCGCTAGGTGGCTATATTTCTACTTGGCTTAACGATCGTTACCAATTGCCTGCGGTACTGGTAAACCCAGCCGTAACGCCTTACGAACTGCTGGTGGATTACTTGGGTGATCAAGTTAACCCTTATACCCATGAACATTATGTGCTGGCGCCTCATCATATGGACGAACTACGTGCCATGGATGTCACCACACTGCGTAACCCTGAGCAGCTTTGGGTGCTGCAACAAGAAGGGGATGAAGTGTTGGATTATCGCCAAGCCGTTACAAAATATGCCGCCTGTAAGCAAACGGTTGAAGCTGATGGAGATCATAGCTTCGTCCAGTTTGAACGCTTTCCTGCCGACATTATTCAATTTCTCGGTCTTTAAGCCCATTATCACCACCTCAGCTTGACAAGAGAGCTGGGGTTACTGACTATTGTTGCCAAAATTTTCTCGTAAACTTCCGTAATATGACAGATCAAAGCTATAACGCTGGAGCCATTGAGGTTCTAAATGGCCTTGAGCCAGTACGCCGTCGTCCCGGCATGTACACTGATACGGTTCGCCCAAACCACCTAGGTCAAGAGGTGATCGATAACAGTGTCGATGAGGCTTTAGCCGGCCACGCCCGCAAAGTTGAAGTCATCTTGCATGCGGACCAATCGCTAGAGGTCATCGATGATGGCCGTGGTATGCCCGTTGATATTCACCCTGAAGAAGGGGTATCAGGGGTTGAGTTGATCCTGTGTAAGCTTCACGCGGGTGGTAAGTTCTCTGGTAAGAACTATCAGTTCTCAGGTGGTCTACACGGGGTAGGTATCTCGGTAGTAAACGCCCTGTCGACGCGCGTTGAAGTAACGGTTAAACGTGATGGTCAGGTATACCAAATCGCGTTTGAAAACGGCGAGAAAGTCTCTGAGCTCGAAGTGATTGGTACTTGTGGCCGTCGTGCTAAAGGTACCCGTGTTCACTTCTGGCCGGATGGTAGCTATTTCGATAGCCCGAAATTCTCAGTATCGCGCCTTAAGAGCAACTTAAAAGCGAAAGCGGTACTGTGCCCAGGGTTAGAGATTGTCTTTACCGATAAAGCGACTGACGAAACTTTACGTTGGTGCTACGAAGACGGTCTGAAAGATTACTTAGCAGAAGGTGTGAAAGGTTACACCTTATTGCCAGAAGAGCCGTTTACCGGTGTCTTCAGTGGTCAAACAGAAGCGGCTGACTGGGCGCTGCTATGGCTGCCAGAAGGCGGTGAATTGATCGCTGAAAGTTACGTTAACCTGATCCCAACCGCTCAAGGTGGTACTCATGTTAATGGTCTGCGCCAAGGTCTGTTGGATGCGATGCGTGAGTTTTGTGAATTCCGCAACTTGTTGCCACGTGGCGTGAAGCTAACGGCTGACGATATCTGGGACCGCTGTGCCTACGTACTGTCGGTGAAGATGCAAGATCCACAGTTTGCTGGTCAGACTAAAGAGCGTCTGTCATCGCGTCAGTGTGCCGCGTTTGTGTCGGGTGTGGTGAAAGATGCGTTTAGCCTGTGGTTGAACGAGCGTCCACAAATCGCTGAGCAATTGGCGGAAGTGTGTATTGCCAACGCTCACCGTCGTATGCGCGCCAGCAAAAAAGTGGTGCGTAAGAAAGTCGCATCAGGTCCAGCCCTTCCGGGTAAGCTAGCCGACTGTTCGCAGCAAGATCTTAACCGCACCGAATTGTTCTTGGTGGAGGGTGACTCGGCGGGCGGTTCTGCGAAACAAGCGCGCGATCGTATGTTCCAAGCCATCATGCCACTGCGCGGTAAAATCCTAAATACTTGGGAAGTGTCTGCCGATCAGGTATTGGCATCGCAAGAAGTGCACGACATTTCGGTGGCCTTGGGTATCGACCCAGACAGCGATGATTTGAGCGGTCTGCGTTACGGTAAAATCTGTGTCCTTGCCGATGCGGACTCGGACGGTCTTCACATTGCGACCCTTCTGTGTGCACTATTCATGAAGCACTTCGAAGCATTGGTTCGCGCTGGTCACGTATTTATCGCTATGCCGCCACTGTACCGTATCGACTTGGGTAAAGAGGTTTTTTATGCTCTTGATGAAGATGAGAAAAACGGTATTTTGGAGCGCTTGAGCAGTAAACGCGGCAAGGTTAACGTTCAGCGATTCAAAGGTCTGGGTGAGATGAACCCACTGCAATTGCGCGAGACCACCATGGATCCGAACACTCGCCGTTTGGTTCAGCTCACTATCGATGATGATAGCCAAACCAATGAGATGATGGACATGCTACTTGGTAAGAAGCGTGCCGAAGATCGTCGTCACTGGCTGCAAGATAAAGGTGACATGGCTGAAGTGTAAGCCAGTTGGTGAGCTTAGCTCGAAAGAAATGATTTCTGTCAGCCGCGTTATTAGCGGCTGACTTGTAAAGACGGAATACCCACGATGACAGATGTCACTATGGATGGCGTTGAACAGCTCCCGCTACGGAAGTTTACCGAAGACGCTTACCTTAACTACTCCATGTACGTGATCATGGACCGTGCCTTGCCTTTCATTGGCGATGGCCTGAAACCAGTACAGCGCCGCATTATTTATGCGATGTCTGAGCTGGGTTTGTCTGCAACTGCAAAATACAAAAAGTCAGCGCGTACTGTTGGTGACGTGTTGGGTAAATACCACCCGCACGGTGACTCAGCATGTTACGAAGCCATGGTACTGATGGCACAGCCGTTCTCTTACCGTTACCCATTGGTTGATGGTCAAGGTAACTGGGGTGCGCCGGATGATCCGAAATCTTTCGCCGCGATGCGTTATACCGAATCACGTTTGTCTCGTTTTTCGGAAGTGCTGCTGTCTGAACTAGGTCAGGGGACAAGTGACTGGATCCCGAACTTCGACGGCACCATGAAAGAGCCGAAGATGCTGCCAGCACGTCTGCCGCACATCTTACTGAATGGCGTTACTGGTATTGCCGTGGGTATGGCAACCGACATTCCACCGCATAACGCTCAGGAAGTGGCGAAAGCGGTGGTACATTTGATTGAGAACCCGAAAGCGGATCTCGATAACCTGATGGAGTTCGTACAAGGGCCGGATTACCCGACCGAAGCGGAAATCATCACGCCGAAAGCGGATCTCAAAAAGGTTTACCGTACCGGTAAAGGCAGCATCAAGATGCGCGCGAAATGGCACAAAGAAAATGGCGAAGTGGTGATCATTGCGCTGCCGCACCAAGTCTCTGGCGCCAAGCTTTTAGAGCAAATTGCCTCGCAAATGCGTGCCAAGAAACTGCCAATGGTGGAAGATCTGCGTGACGAATCGGATCACGAGAACCCAACCCGTATCGTGATTGTGCCGCGTTCTAACCGTATCGACTGCGATCAGTTGATGAACCACTTGTTTGCGTCAACGGATCTGGAAAAGAGCTTCCGTGTGAACCTCAATATGCTGGGTCTAGACGGTCGTCCGCAAGTGAAGGGGTTGGCGACTATCTTAGGTGAATGGTTGGAGTTCCGCCGTTCAACCGTACGTCGTCGTTTGCAATACCGCCTAGATAAAGTGTTAGCACGCCTACACATTCTGGAAGGTTTGTTGGCTGCGTACCTTAACATCGACGAAGTGATCGAAATCATTCGTAATGAAGACGATCCCAAAGCCGAGTTGATGTCGCGCTTTGAGCTTTCAGCGACTCAAGCTGATGCGATTCTTGAAATCAAACTGCGTCAGCTAGCCAAGCTAGAAGAAATCAAAATTCGTGGCGAGCAAGACGAGCTATCGAAAGAGCGTGACTACCTTGAGAAGTTACTGGGCTCTGAGCGTCGTTTGAATACGCTATTGAAGAAAGAAATTTTGGCTGATGCTGAGAAGTACGGTGATGACCGTCGTTCGCCATTGGTTGAACGCGAAGAAGCGAAAGCGTTAACCGAGCGTGATTTGATCCCATCAGAAGCCATTACAGTGGTGCTATCTGATAAAGGTTGGATCCGTCATGCGAAAGGGCATGAGGTTGACCCATCAACCTTGAGCTACAAATCTGGTGACAGCTACCTTGCTCATGCGCGTGGTAAGAGTAATCAACCTGCGGTGTTCCTTGGCTCGGATGGTCGTAGCTATGCGCTTGAATCGCATACCTTGCCATCGGCGCGTAGCCAAGGTGAGCCAATCACTGGTCGCTTGAATCTTACGGCGGGTAGCCATGTGCGTCAGGTGATCATGTCTGAAGACGATCAACTGTGGTTGATGAGCTCGGATGCGGGTTACGGCTTTATCTGTAAAGGTAGCGACATGGTGTCGAAGAACCGTAACGGTAAAGCTTTGCTAACGGTACCTGAGAGTGCATTGGTTATGACACCTCAAGAGGTCACTGATTTAGATAGCGATGATGTGTTGGTGATCACCAACGAAGGTCGCATGTTGATCTTCCCAATTAGTGAGCTACCTCATCTAAGCAAAGGTAAGGGTAACAAGATCATCAATATTCCAGCGGCGCGCTCGAAAGCCCGTGAGGAAATGGTGTCGCACCTTGTGATCATGCCTACGGGTAGTCATGTAACCTTGCATGCGGGTAAGCGTAAGCTAGGGCTGAAACCAAGTGATTTGGATAATTTCCGTGGCGAGCGTGGTCGTCGTGGCGCTATGTTGCCGCGTGGTTTGCAGCGTGTGACGGACATGGAAATCAGTTCGCCGAATAGCGAAGTTAGCGACGAGTAAGTTTCTCGACCGCTATAATGCATTATCAAAGCCCTCAGTGATGAGGGCTTTGTTTTTGGGAGCGAATAACGAAAATGGGTGTAATTTCCTGTTGCCTAAGTATACTAGCGAACGCTTGTACGCTGAGGAGAGATACATGATCTTGTTGTTCCGTTTAATTGCTGTGGCGATCTTTGCTGTAGTGATGTTTGTGTTTGGTTGTGGCTACTGCCTATTAAGCCCTCGTAATCCGACACACGTATATACCTGTGGTCGCCAATTTAGCAAAATGGCACGTATCTTAGGGATCAAACTCGAGGTTCGCTACGCTGATGGTGCTGAAGGTGTAGGCTCTAGTGTATATATTGCTAACCATCAGAATAACTATGATCTGTTTACCGTGTCTGGTGCCATCATGCCGCGCACCGTGACTGTTGGCAAAAAGAGCCTAGTATGGATGCCTTTATTTGGTCAGCTGTATTGGATCACGGGTAATATTTTGATCGACCGCGCAAACCGTAGCAAAGCGGTGGGCACCATTGGTCAGATCGTCGAGAAAATCAAACAGCGCAATGTGTCGGTATGGATGTTCCCAGAAGGAACGCGCTCACGTGGTCGTGGTCTATTGCCGTTTAAGACAGGTGCATTCCATGCGGCAATCGGTGCCAATGTGCCCGTTGTGCCTATTGTTTGTAGCTCAACCGATGATATTAAATTGAACCGTTGGAATAACGGGGTGGTGATTGTTGAAGTGATGCCACCAGTATCAACTGACGGTTTGACCAAAGAAGATGTGCGTACGCTGTCGGATACCTGCCGCGAGCAAATGAAAGCCAAGCTAGAAGAATTGAATGCAGAAGCGAAACAGCGCTCAGCATAAGTTATAATGTCGTATTGACATAAAGTGGAAAGGATAAGTCTTGTGGCTTGTCCTTTTTCTTTAGCTGCGCCATAGCCAAGTTCATCACTTTCAATAATTTGTGTCATAACCTTCTTAAGGTGATGGCTAGTTACTACAAGGTAAGGCTGTGGTCGCGGTCACTATGATTTCGTAAGGCTGTCGAATGAATAAAGAGTTGGTGGTGCTCGTCACCCCACAAGGCGAAGCAATCGGACTGCAGGAAAAAATGCAGGCACACTACCAGGGGCAATTGCACTTGGCGTTCTCAGTGTTGCTGTATCGTGATGGTGAACAGGAGCGGGAATACCTGTTACATCAACGTGCGATGGGGAAATATCACAGTGGCGGGTTGTGGACAAACACCTGTTGCTCGCACCCACGCCAAGACGAATCTTTCATTGAAGCTGGCATTCGTCGTTTAGGTGAAGAAATGGGGATCGTCCAACCTCTGCCTTTACAAGACGTTGCGACTTTTCTGTATCGCGCTGAGCTTGATAATGACTTGGTTGAACACGAATTAGATCATGTGTTGATTGCTAACTGTGGTCCCCTTGAGTTCACCCCGAACCCTGATGAGGTGATGGCGGTTCGCTGGTGGCCTGAGTCTGAAATTAAGGCGCAGCTAGCGACTGAGCCTCATGGTTTTACCGCGTGGTTCCCTCAAGTTTGGCAACACACCCAAGCTAGCTTTCAGCACGACTGAGCTTCAGTTTGTACAGATATAAAAAAAGCTGCCACTGGCAGCTTTTTTTGATCGCGCTTGATGCGATTACTTACGTACAGCAATCGCTTCGATTTCGATTTTCACATCTTTTGGTAGACGCGCTACCTCAACGCATGAACGCGCTGGGTAAGGTGCGTTGTGCTCATCAAAGAAAGCACCGTACACTTCGTTCACTGTGGCAAAGTCGTTAAGGTCTTTGACAAATACCGTCATTTTCACGATATCAGCGACTTTTAGGCCTGATGATTCCACCACGGCTTTAACATTATCAAGCGATTGACGCGCTTGCGCTGCGATATCTTCCGGTACTTCACCCGTTGCTGGGTTTACAGGGATCTGACCTGAAGTCAGTACCATATTGCCAAGGTCAACGCCTTGAACGTAAGGGCCGATAGCGGCAGGGGCTTGCTCGGTGTGTAGAACTTGCGTCATTGTTAATCCTTAATAGTAGCCAAGTCGATGCGATAGTTAACCGTCTAGCTCAAGCTATGAATGCATTTATTCATCTAGCTTAGCTGGTATAACACAAGGCGGTTAACAGCGCGTTGTTATCGTGAAAGTGGGTATGAGGCTAGCAACTCTTATTGGGGAAGGTCAAAGAGTTTTATCACCGACCCGTATTTAAGCGGGTAAGCCTAAACGGGTGCGAACCACTTTTTCACATTCGTCGATACGGTTGATGTCTTTTGGTGCCACCATCACGGTATCGTTACCACCGACAGTACCGAGGATCTCGGCATGAGGCTGGATATCGATAAGACGTGCCACCAATTGCGCGCCACCTGGGTGGGTTTTTACCACCACTACCAATTGGTTGTGAGTGATAAACTCGATTTGCGAAGCAATGGATGAGCCCACCTGAACAGGTTCATTTTCAACGGTAAGGCAATACACTTTTTTGCCGTAGGCGTTTGGCACTTTTGCCACGCCCATGCGAGAAAGTAGGCGAGAAACCGTTGATTGACTGACGTCGGTGTAGCCTAAGTCAATTAAGCTTTGGCGAATATCATCTTGGGTCGAAAAGCTTTGCTGCTGTAAAAGACGCTTACATGCAGTCATGATGTCTTCATCACTAGCAGTCATCTCTAGCGCGCCGTGTAATTCGTATCCATTCACGGGCAACTCCTTATTATTTTATTAGGTACAAAGATCGTATCTTGTAGCTATTCAGCGCAGAGTGTTCATCTGTTGGGTGTAGCAAGGTCAACAGCCTCAGTAAGCTGAATCGTTACTTTTTTTGAAGTTATTGATGCGAGTTATGCGAGCGCTGCATAATCTTGCATGAGAATCATACCAGCAAGATAAAATCGTTTGTTTGACCCTAGTCACCAAAATAATGAACTGTTTTCGTTACCAGTAAGATGGACGATAACCTATCTCATTTATGAGATAGGTGTTTGTTTTTGATGGTGATTTTTGTTTGTCTTTTTGCGTGTTATCTCCTTGTTTTTGTGTGGTATTAATGGTGGGTGTTGCGATGTTTCCAGACCACATAATTCCGAGCTGAGCCGTGGCTTGTCCGGCGGATGATGATGAATAAGATTGTGCATGTTCTACGATGGCGTAGTGGTTAAATACAGAGATAGATGCATCTTGTTCTGTATTTGCTTGTTGGCTATGTGTTTGGTGTGCCAAATAGCTTTTTGAGCGATTGCCTGATTGGAAAGGTGTTTGATTGATTTTCCGTACGTAAGGGGCGACTTCAATGCTGGCAAGATCTGGCGTGGCAAACGAAGTATCGACTCCGAGCTGATTGAGCCAGTCGAAAATGAGAGTAGCAGGAACAAATTGAGTATATCGCTCGGCATGACGCAGGTTAGAGATGTCTTCAGGGTTGTGCATGATGGCAACGGTGATCCCGACAATTTCGCCTTTGTCGTTAAAGACCGGCCCGCCACTCATGCCTGACATTGCTGGAGCATCGCTTAATGAATACAGGCACTTACTGTTGGTATCTAACACATCTTGAATGTATTTACCGTCGCCTTTGATGCTAGTACCCAGCAAGGAATGCCCTTGGTGGGTCACCGCTTGATCGGTATAGATCAAGCCCCAATTGGGCACCTCGTTGACATGAGAGCTGGTACGCACCAAAGACAAATCACAATAAGGGTGGTGGATCACATCCAGATCCCACGATAAACGGGCGACGTGTTTGGCGGTGACATGATACTGAGTATTGACCGGCACCGAGGAGCCAAAGCCGCCAAATAACATCGGCACCCCAATCACCACCATGTTATTGGCCTCGTGGTTGGCGGTATGGCTTACTTCGCCATTGGTGGCGATGCAGCTGGTTAAACTGGTGGCGATCATGATCCCGAGCGTGAGTCGCCGCCCCATGGTGTGGAGTCTGATTGAAAATAGAGCCATTGCGGTGTGCCTGTCGTTATTATTGTGTAATTGTCGATACGTCTTAGCGCGTAAAACTTGAAGGTAGACAGGCGAGGCGAGGGTGATAGCTGTAGAAATGAGAATAAAAAAGCCTACTCACAGATGAGTAGGCTTTCTTGATTTTAAAGCGGGATTACCCAGTTTTAATACTGCGCTCCCGTTTTGTGAAAGTGTCTTAGCGAAGCTCTGTTACGATTTCGCGTGAGAATACTTTCTCACAGTATTTACACTTCAGTTGGATATCTTCTTTCTTGGTGATCACATTGAAGCTGCTGTCTACTGGCTCACCGTGAGTAATACAGTTGCTGTTCGGGCACTCAAAAATACCGTGAATGTGCTGAGGCAGCGTTAGGTTTAGCTTCTTCGCGACTTCGTAGTTTTCGATTTGGTTCACAGTTGCATTTGGTGCGTACAGTGCCAGTTGGTTAGCTTGCTCTTCGCTGATGTACACGTTTTCAATCTTGATCAGATCTTTGGCACCCAGCGCAGATGACGGTAGGTTTAAACCAATAGTCACACGCTCGTTGGTTTTGTGCATCTTGAACAGCTTTAGCACTTTGATGCCGATGTTCGCAGGAATGTGGTCGATAACCGAACCGTTTTTAATCGCTTCAACCTGTAGTTGGGTCTCTTTAGTCATGACTGCTCTCCTGCTATTAAAGTTGTTCGTTCAGTACAAGTGCGAGTAGGGCTTCACGGGCGTAAACGCCGTTTTCTGCCTGCTGGAAGTAGTACGCGTGCTTAGTTTTATCAACATCGACGGTGATTTCATCTACACGTGGTAGTGGGTGCAGTACTTTTAGGTTGTCGCGAGCTTCAGCTAGCATTGCTGCTGTTAGGATGTAAGCCGCTTTCATGTGAGCGTATTCAGACTCGTCAAAACGCTCTTTTTGAACGCGAGTCATGTAAAGCACGTCTAGCTCGTTTACCACTTCTTCGATAGTGGCGTGTAGGCTGTAGTTGATGCCAGCTTCGTCTAGCTCTTCGCAGATGTAGTCCGGCATTGCCAATACTTCAGGGGCGATGAAGTAGAAGTTCACGTTGTTGAACTTGGCTAGTGCTTGGGTCAACGAGTGTACGGTACGGCCGTATTTTAGGTCACCCACAAATGCCACGTTGAGGTTGTCGAGACGACCTTGCGTTTCGAAAATTGAGAATAGGTCAAGTAGGGTTTGGGTTGGGTGTTGGTTAGCACCGTCACCACCGTTGACGATAGGTACGCCGTTGGAGAATTCAGATGCAAGACGCGCAGCCCCTTCTTGTGGGTGACGCATAACAAAAGCATCAACGTAAGAAGAAATCACTTGTACTGAGTCAGCCAAGGTTTCCCCTTTCTTCGCCAGTGATGTGTTACCACCGTTATCGAAACCAATCACGGTACCGCCTAGGCGTTGAACCGCCGTTTCAAAAGATAGGCGCGTACGGGTTGATGGTTCAAAGAAACAGCTTGCCACAACTTTATTTTTCAGCAGCTCCGGGTTTGGCTCTGCTTTTAGTTTGCCTGCCGTCTCAACAATCAGTTCTAGTTCACTACGGTTTAGTTCCGGTATGGAAATGATGTGCTTTTGGAACAGCGAATTCGCCATGGCTCTCTTCCCTTCTGTTAATCAATAGTACGAACGAAACACTGTCTGCTCTCTTTTCGGTAAAAAACAGACAAAAAAAAGCCCCCTTAAAAAAGGAGGCTCTTTTTAAAAAAACTACAAAAAATGAAAAACGCAACCAGCGCCATTTTTGAGCGCGTTTCAAGCAAGTTGTGCTGAAGTAGATTGGTCATTTTTCATCTCTGTTTAGACAAATTGCGAAGGATTATACGCCCATTTTTTGAGAGCGCAAGCGTTTGCGTAAACTATTCATTTTATGGGAATTTATTCATGATTTACTGCATATTTTAACAGGTGAGATTTGGGCTTAACCTGATGAAATTTGTGGTTTTTTGATAAAGATATCGGCAGGGATTTTATGCAGCAAATAAAAATGCCAACCCGAAGGTTGGCATTAGTTAAAAGAGCTTTGCTATTCGTTCAGAATAAAAACTCAAGAGAGTCGATTAGTCGCCTAGAGTTGCAACCATTACAGCTTTGATGGTGTGCATACGGTTTTCAGCTTCGTCGAATACGATAGAGTGCTTAGACTCAACCACTTCGTCAGTTACTTCAACACCGTCTTTCAGCATTGGGTATTCTTGAGCTAGTTCTTTACCAACAGTTGTGTCTTCACCGTGGAAAGCTGGTAGGCAGTGCATGAATTTAACATGTGGGTTGCCAGTTGCTTTGATCATGTCCATGTTTACTTGGTAAGGCAGCATTAGGTTGATACGCTCAGCCCAAGCTTCTTTCGCTTCACCCATAGATACCCATACGTCAGTGTATAGGAAGTCACAACCTTGAACGCCTTCTTGTACGTCTTCAGTTAGTGTGATTTTCGCACCAGTTTCTTCTGCGATTTCACGACATTGAGCAACAAGCGCTTCTTCAGGCCAGTATGCTTTTGGCGCTACTAGGCGGATGTCCATACCCATTTTCGCTGCACCAACCATTAGAGAGTTACCCATGTTGTTGCGAGCATCGCCTAGGTAAGCGAATGTCATTTCGTGTAGTTGTTTACCGCGGCCGTGTTCCATCATAGTTAGGAAGTCAGCTAGGATTTGAGTTGGGTGGAATTCGTCAGTTAGACCGTTCCATACTGGAACACCAGCGTATGCGCCTAGTTCTTCAACGATTTCTTGACCAAAACCACGGTACTCGATGCCGTCGTACATGCGGCCTAGAACGCGCGCAGTATCTTTCATAGATTCTTTGTGACCGATTTGAGAACCTGTTGGGCCTAAGTAAGAAACTTGAGCGCCTTGGTCAAATGCAGCAACTTCGAATGCACAACGTGTACGAGTTGATGTTTTTTCGAAAATAAGAGCAATGTTTTTGCCTGTTAGGCGAGGCTGCTCGTAACCGTTGTATTTCGCTTTTTTCAACTCAGCAGATAGGTCTAGCATGTGTTGAATTTCACGTGGAGTGAAGTCTAGTAGCTTAAGGAAGTTACGGTTGCGAAGATTAAAAGCCATGATGTTTTCCTCTTAAGAATCGGTATCTCTCTGCCGTCAGTGGTGGCTTGGTAGTCAGTGCCACCAACTGGCGGTAAGCAATATCTAATGTTTATCGTATATTTTGGGTTTTGTGAATAACTATTTTGTTATTCTGAAATAATATTCGTGCCAGCTTCACCTTTCAGGATGCGTAGGCCGTCTTCTAGAGCACCGATACCTACTAATTTGCCACCCTGTTTGATGAATTCGCATGATGCATCGATTTTCGGCCCCATTGAGCCTGCGTCAAATTCATAGTTCGCTAATTCTGAAGGCGTGGTGCTGCTCAATGCTTTTTGCGTTGGCTTGCCCCAGTCTAGGAATACCGCTTGTGCATCCGTCAGAATCAGTAGCGCATCTGCGTTAAGTTGTTTTGCCAAGAAGGCTGCTGACATGTCTTTGTCGATAACTGCTTCAACACCAACAAGTTTGCCGTTTTCCTTCTTCACTGGAATACCGCCACCGCCAGTACAGATAACAAGGTGACCTTGTTTGATCAGTGCTGCGATTGCGTCGTCTTCCACGATACCTGTTGGTAGCGGGCTTGGTACAACGCGGCGGAAGTATTGGCCGTCAGGCTTCACTGTCCAGTGGTATTTCTCTGCCATTTCACGCGCTTCGGCTTCTTCGTATACAGGGCCGATAGGTTTTGTTGGGTCTGCGAATGCTGGATCTTCTGGATCAACAGTCATTTGCGTCAACATGCATGAAACGTGTTGTTCTGGAAGTAGGTTTTTCAGCTCTTGCATTAGCATGTAGCCGATCATGCCTTGGGTTTCAGAACCTAGTACATCTAGTGGGTATGGATTTACTTTTTTGTATTCCAAACCTTGTAGTGCTAGTAGACCAACTTGTGGGCCATTACCGTGTACTAGCACAACATTGTATTCTTCAGCGATTGCAGAAATAGTTTGTGCTGCTTTCGCGATATTGATTCGTTGGGTTTCTGCCTCTAGTGGCTCACCGCGACGAAGTAGTGCGTTACCACCCAATGCAACAACAACTGTTTGTTTAGTCATGGGATTATATCTCTCTTGGTTTTTCTTATTGGTTAGCCGGTGTTAGACCGGCTAACCTTCTGAGCGTGTCTTTTCAGACTATTGCTTAGATGCCGTCACGTTCGATTGGGCAGCTCATGCAGCGTGCACCGCCACGACCACGACCTAGCTCGTCACCTGGGATAGGTAGTACTGTGATACCAGCTTTGTCGTATTTCTCGTTGGTGTAAGTGTTACGCTCGTAACCAATTACCACACCTGGTTTCACTGTTAGTACGTTGTTCGCATCGTTCCATTGCTCACGCTCTGCTTCGAAGCTGTCACCGCCAGTAGTGATTAGGTTTAGTTTGTCTACGCCTAGTGCTTTCTCGATTGCAGTTACGAAGTAACCTTCTTCTTTCACGTTAACTGCGCCAGACTCGTCGCCAGTTAGGCTCCAGCATTGAACGTCTTTACGTACAACTTCTGGGTATACAGAGAAAGTATCTTCACGCATGTGAGTCATAACTGTATCTAGGTGCATGCAAGAACGGTGTTTAGGTAGTTGCATTGCGATAACTTGTTTCGCTTCACCGTGCTTGAATAGGCTAGAAGCTAGTTGCTCAACACCTTGTGGAGTTGTGCGCTCAGACATACCGATAAGAACAGCGCCTTTACCGATAACTAATACGTCACCGCCTTCGATAGTTGAGTTGTCGTATAGTTTCTCTTCGTCGCCGAAGTACTTGATGAAGTCTTGGCCAGCGAAGGTTGGGTGCCAACGGTAGATTGCACGAACGTGGTTTGTTTCACGTTGACGAGCAGGTTTCGCCATTGGGTTGATAGATACACCGCCGTATACCCAGCAAGAAGTATCGCGAGTAAATAGGTGGTTTGGTAGTGGTTCAATGATGAAGTCAGTTGGCTCGTGCATGCCTTGCATCATTGAAGAAGATTTAACTGGTAGCTCAGCGTAGCTTAGGCCGCCTAGAAGAATAGAAGATAGTTCTTTGCTAGGTAGGTCAGCTAGGAAGCAACGTACGTCGTTAGCAAATGCTTTGCCTAGACGGTAGTCAGAGACTTGCGTGTTAAGTAGCCATTCTTTTGCTTCAGGCACTTCTAGAGTGTCTGCAAGAAGATCACCAAGAAGCATTACTTCAACACCTTGCTCACGTAGAGTGTTCGCAAATACGTCGTGTTCTTGGCCAGCGCGCTCAACTGCTAATACATCATCAAATAGTAAATCGTGACAGTTTGATGGAGTTAGGTGAGTTAGCGCACGCTCTGGACGGTGAATCATAACGCGGCGTAATTGACCTATTTCAGAACCTACGTAGAACTTACTCATGATCGTATCTCTCTATTTGTTTGCCAACTAAATTCCGGTTGGCTTTATTTATTTATGGCAGGGAAAGTAAATTTAATTTATTTCCTTGCTCTCCTTTGTTGTGAATCATTCTACTCTTAATGGGGTAGGAGTCTTAGACTTTTGTCACACTTTACTTATTAAATAAATAACTTAACTCTTAATTTTTTTAACATTTTTAATGCATTTGTAGCTTGTTTTCATGCTTGGAAATTTAGGCGCTGAGAATGCGTTTATGCACAAATTTAAAATTATAAATGATTGTTTTTAATGTGTTTTGTTTTGAGGTTGGAGACTTTATGCATTTTTTATGTAGCGATAAAACAGTCAGAAAGACAATCTTATGCACTAAAAATGGCTGACTATTTAAAAAAGAAGCCTTTGTTAATCTGTTAGTAACGAAACTTTTTCTTTTAAATTTTAGGTTGGTTGTTTTTGTAATTTTTAGACAGGATTTTTATCAGCGTTTTTTGTGATCTCTGTTGTGTCTTATATTTCATTTTTATTACTGGTTAATAACCGCTGGGTGGCAATTTAATGATATAAAGTTTGTGATTTTAATATAACGATGAGATTAAGTAGTGATTGGTTTTTATATTTATTAACTCTCCGTTATTTGTAAGGTGATTTATTGGTGGTTTTAATTTTTTATTGAGTTTAGCCATTATTCCTTATTTCAAGGATAAAGCTGTTTTTAGCAGTGAAATAATAGATTTGTTTTTCCTATTCTTATTTTCTTGCTTTTATTCTCGAGTCTTATTCATGGGGGATTGCTCTTGCTTGATCTTTGATGGCTGGCGGAACGCATCAGTATGTCGATGCAGCTCTCTGATCTTGCGAAGTTGCTCTGTCGAGGTGAGATGAGGCGAGGTGATGAAGCAAAGAGCGGGTGAATGATGTCGCGGTGACATCGCGGCATAGATAGCTCATTGCGATGGATACACCAGGCTGACCCTTTTGTGTTGGTGAGGATAAGAGCAGGTTGCTTTCATCGTGTTCTTAAACCAAAGGCACGATGACAAACATAGCGCTTTCAATGGTATGAGAAAGTCAGAGAAAAGAAGTGTTCGAAGCGGAAAGACAAGAAAAAACCGCCCGAAGGCGGTTTTTAAGGGGTGCCACAAGTGGCTTGAAGATAAAGCAAGTGTGATTACATTACTGCGCCAACACTTAGCATCACCATGATAAGTACGGTCAAAATACCTAGTAGTGGTGCTACCCATTTCACCCAGCGAACGTATGGTACACGTGCGATTGCAAGACCACCCATTACTACTGCTGATGTTGGCGTCATCAGGTTCACAATACCTGAAGCTGATTGGTAAGCTGTTACCACTAGGTCACGGCTAACACCTGCGAAGTCAGCAAGTGGTGCCATGATTGGCATAGTTAGTACAGCAAGACCAGAAGATGAAGGTACTAGGAAAGATAGTAAGATTTCTAACCAGTACATTACGTTGATGAACACGATTGAAGACAGACCTGTAACCGCATGCTCAGCTGCGTTTAGGATGGTGTCTGTGATCATACCGCGGTCCATGATTACCACGATACCACGTGCGATACCGATGATTAGTGCAACACCAAGTAGGTCACGCGCACCGTCGATGAAGCTAGAAGTAAATTCTTCTTCGCTCATGCGAGCAATCAGACCGATGATGATTGTTGACGCTAGGAACATGCCTGAAATTTCAGCCATCCACCAACCTGCAACAGATACACCGTAAATCATGATACCGAATGAAGCAGCGAAGATAGCTAGGATCACTTTACGTGTTGTAGTGAACTCAAGCATTTCACCAGATTGGTTACCTAGGAAGTGTGCTTTGTTCTCTTCGTATTTGTCGTAAACGATAGATTTGGTTTTGTCAGCGCGAACCATTTTCGCATAACGCATTACGTAGCCAACACAGATAACCCAACCTACAGCTAGCATAGCTACGCGAAGCATGATGCCGTCAGTGAAAGGAATGCCTGCTGCGTTTGCTGCGATTACAGTTGCGAATGGGTTAATAGTTGAGCCTAGAGTACCGATACCAGCACCAAGTAGAACTGTTGCAGCTGCGACTACTGGGTCAAAGCGTGCAGCCATCATTACCGGAACTAGTAGGGTGTAGAATGGTAGTGACTCTTCCGCCATACCGTAGATAGTACCGCCCGCAGCAAACAATGCCATCAGGATCGGTATCATCATCTCTTCTCGCCCTTGCAAGCGTGCGGTTACACGTTCGATACCCGCATCGATAGCACCGGTTTTAGTCACAAGACCAAGGAAACCACCGATCACCAAGATGAATAGTGAAACGTCGATTGCCGCCGCTTCGTAGGTATTGTGGTCGTAGAAACCATCGATTGGAGCAAGTAGAACATCAACCACGCCTTGTGGGTTATTTTCTACCGCTTTGTATGTACCAGTTACTGGTACTTCTTTACCTAGTTCTTCATTCATTACACGGTCGTATTGACCTGCTGGTACTACCCAAGTAAGTAGTGCAACAAAAGCAATCAAGCCGAATAGAATGGTGTAAGCAGAAGGGAATTTGAAGTTGGCAAAGAAGCCGCCTTTCTCTTCCTGTTGTACCGTTTGAGTCGTCATTTTTATCTCCTTGCACCCATCAAGTGGTGGTTAACGGGTGTGATCCATCACGCCGTGCCGTGAGGCTGACGTATAAAGGGTCCCTGAACATGCTTGTTCAGTAAAACGTGTTATTGGAAATTTCTGGGTGTGTGAAAGTTCACACTCGCCATGACACAGTGATTACTTGGGCAGTAAAGTCGCTGCGAGATGGTGATTCTGGTTGGCGACTGACGAAATAATATCAGGTGTAAAACACGCCGAGATTTCCGCATCACTCGCCAATACCTCGAAAGGCAACGGTACACTATGGGTAGAGTGGGTGGATGGAGTGAGTGCTTTTCGTGTTCGGCGAAGGGCACTACGCCGACGTAGGTGGCCGCCTCCGGTATCGATAGTGAACTTACTCATGATCGTATCTCTCTTTATTTTATATAGTGCCCGGTTGGTCGTTGCCACCGAGTCGTATCTCTTTGGACGCACTGATTGTAATCTGCTACTAACGAGGTAACTTTGCAGCTCTTCACATTTTTTCTGCCCGCTAAATTGGGCGAAAAGCCCATAAATTGTGTGGATAAGGGTATTTTCCGTTAATTAATGGGTGAATATGTTTTTTCGGCTTATTTGAGGGGGACGTAATTATGCAGCAGGATGTTAATTTTTAGTCTGAAACGCGCATAATGCCGAGAATTTATGCCGATTGCTGATAACATCCTCGCTTGCTTATGCGTTTTTTTAGTGGAATTACGCATTCATAACTCATGGGTATTTTGCATAAACTGAAACTTTATTCACTCAATAAAGTGGGAAGTAAACGACTTCATTGATAGATAAATCGACATAAAGTTTGATTAAAGTCAATTTTACCTTCTCGTAACATTATCAGGATGGTAATTCGCGTGAAACCGTGCGATATTTGCCAGCAAATTTATTCCATAGTTGGAGTTATCCCATGTCTTATGCAGAACTGATCGAAGAGCAGAAGGAAGAAACTCGCGAAATTATTACCGCGATTTTAGAAGACGGTAGCGATCCAGATGCGCTTTACACCATTGAACACCACTTCTCAGCTGATACTTTTGAAGAACTTGAAGCTGCAGCGGTTGAAGCGTTCAAAATGGGCTATGAAGTGATGGAAGCAGAAGAGCTGGAACTTGCACCGGAAGACGGTGGCGGTAAGGTTGTATGCTTCGATGCAGTGATGGAGTCTGCGCTGAAAGTTGAGTTAATCGACGAGCAAGCGGAGAAAATGATCCAACTAGCTGAAAAACATAACATCGATTACGACGGCTGGGGTACATACTTCGAGTCGGGTGAAGATGAAGACGAAGAAGATTTCGACGGCGAAGAATAATTGCCTCGTTATGTTCTGAAAAAACGGCCTCGCAATGCGAGGCCGTTTTTGTATCTAAAGGACTAGAATTTCACTTCGATACTACTCCGTGTAATCAGTCTGCATTAGAAGGTTTTCAGCATTCGCACTTCACAAGCATCGTGACCTGTATTTCCTAGCGCTTGGTTAATACGCACGAACCCCAAGGATTCATACAAGGCAATAGCTTCGCCCAGCTCTGCCGTCGTTTCGAGGTAGCAGGCACGGTACCCTTGCTCGCGTGCAAACTTGAGCGCTTTCACTGCCAGCGCACGGGCAAGCCCCTTACCACGCAACTGCGGCAAGAAGTACATCTTTTGCAGCTCACATACCTTCTCTTCGCCAGCTAACGGCGCCACCCCGCCACCACCTAAGATGCGCTGATCTTTTTCAATCACCCAATAAGCACTATCCGCCGCTGCGTACACTTGGCTCATGTCATCTAATGTTGGATCGGCTACCCCATACCCTTTATCGGCGGTGAGGCCGTATTCGGCTGACACTTTGCGAATGATGGTCGCGATAGCGGTATTATCAAGCGCAGTGAGTGAGCGTAAGGTGTATCCGTGCTGTTTTTCTGCGGCGTGAATAGACTTGCTATAACGGCTTAGGCTGCGTTCGAGTTGATTTATCTCATCCTCATCCATTTGCGCGAGAAACTGGCTGACATCGTGATTGAGCTGGCTATTAAGCGCATCTAGCGTCTCTTTACCATGTGCCGTTAATGCTGATAGTTGGCTGCGTTTATCGTCAGGGTTTACACGGCTTTCCACCATCCCTTTATTGAACAACACAGCCAGAGCACGGCTGGCATTGGATTTATCCACCCGTAACTTGGCAGCCATTTGATTAACGGTACAAGGCGCTTGCCACAGCTCAATTAAGGCATGGGCTTGTACTGGGGTAATGGCAAGCTGGCCACAGTGGTTGTCTAGCATGCCTAACTGACGAACCAATTGACGTGAAAGCTGGCGGAGTTGATTTGCATCCATAGTGACCTCAATGAATGGTTGATTGTTGCGTATTGCAACTAAATTTAATTGCGACTCGCAACCAAGTCAAGCTTGTTGATAGATTACTCACCGAGATCTGCCTCTCATTTGTTGGTTAGAGCATTAATTTACTTCGCCATATTGCCGCTTATATGCTTTTTGTTTTATTGCGCTGTGTGAATATGGTTAAGATGAAATAACAGCAAAATAATACAGTGATGATACAAATTTCAGGCAGTGTAGGACTGCCTGTGTTGGCTAGGGTTCAAACATGGAAATAACAATGGAAAATCAAATTAAGTTTCATGGTCGCGGTGGCGAGTTTTTCGGTATCTGGATCGTGAATCTATTGCTTAGTGTCGTGACACTTGGCATTTATTCAGCTTGGGCGAAGGTGCGTACTAAAAAATACTTTTATGGTAATACCGAATTGGCTGGTGATCGTTTCGATTACCACGGTCAGCCAATCCAAATTTTGAAAGGTCGCATTGTTGCAATGATTTGTTTGGTGGTATGGGGTGTGAGTAACAACCTATTCCCAATTCTCTCTGTGATCTTACTATTCGGCTTTATTGCCATTATGCCGTGGCTTGTACGCTCTAATGCGTGCTTTGATGCTCGGATGACCAGCTTTCGTAATGTGCACTTCGATTTCGTTGGCACCCTAAAAGGGGCATATTCAGTTTTCTTAATGTGGCCTTTGTTGTGCTACATCTTGTTTTTTTGTTGTTTCATCTTGGTTTCGTTTTTGAGTGCTTTCTCAATGATAGTTGGTGTCGTGGGGGGATTCTTAACGATTGGGCTTGGCTTCGTGTTGTTCTCTTGGGTTTCGGTGAAGTCAGCCTCGTATTTTGTGAATGGCTACCGTTTTGGTAACCATGCCTTTAGCGCGCAATTAGAAACGAAAAAATACATTGTGACTTACTTGCTTGGTGGCTTGATTGGTGCAGGTATGATGGCGGTGATGATGGCGATTGCCATGGTCTTTGGTGGTGTGGCCGTGATTCAAATGATCGCAGAATCAAACTCAGCTGGCATCTCACCACAAATGGGAGCAAGCCTTGGCTTTATGATGGTGTTTACTTACCTAGGGGTGTTCTTAACGGTGATGACCGTTAATGGCTTTATTCAAGCCCGTATCCGTAACTACTTGTTCAGCCAAATTAAAATTAATGGTGATACTGAATATGGTATGAGCTCAACTATGACAGCAACAGGCTTGCTAGCGTTGATCTTAACTAACTTTTTACTACTGATTGTTACTTTGGGTTTTGCGCATCCTTGGGTCAAGGTGCGAAGCTCGCGTTATGTGGCCTCAGTCACTGCGGTGAAAGGGGATTTGACTGCACTCACAGTTCAAGGTGATGACGTTGACCCTGCATCAGCTGTCGCAGATGAAGTTGCACAAGCCTTTGACCTGAATTTAGGTATCGGATGATCATCTCGGGCTACTTTCATCCCCCACACAGTAGCGAGAAATACCGCGCGGAAATTTTGCGGCTGTCTGAGCAGCGTATTCAGCTTGAATATGACCTAGGGCACCAAGCGTATAGCGATAGTGATATGTGTTCAAGCCGATGCCGCGCCAATGAGCATTGTCGGACGGTGTGGCGGGTGGATGATTTAACACTAAGTCCCCCGCTTGGCCGCTTACCTGCTAAGTTGGATTTTCCTGATGGTTCGCAGTTTATCGCCGATGAAAGCGCACAATTGCAACAAGCGTTTCGCAATCCTCGTGGGGCATGGCTTCACAAATTGGAGCGCCATTTTCCGCTGATAGGTGTAAGTTTTGTCGCCTTATTTCTTTGTGGTGTACTTTTTTTCCGTTATGGGATGCCGTGGTTAACGGCGGGAGTGGTACAGGTATTACCCCCACAGGTAGCGGAAATCGTTGGCGAGCAGGTGCTAGATACTTTAGACCATCATTTGCTTGAATCCAGTCAGCTGCCCTTAGCACAACAAGCTGAGATCAAGCTGCGTTTTGTGAAGATGGTAGCTCAATTGCCACCATTACCGGTTGAGCCTCAACTACACTTTCGTCGTTGGCAAGCAGGACCGAATGCGCTTGCATTAAGCGATGGCTCGGTGATTGTGTTCGATAGTTTGGTGGTGCTTGCGCAAACCCCCGCTCAACTCGATAGCATTTTGCTGCATGAACTTGGTCATATTGAACATCAGCATGTGATGAAGTCGGTTGTGCACTCTGCTTTGCTATCGGCATCGATTGCTGTGGTTACTGGTGAAAGTACAGGCTTGATTGATACTTTTACTGGCGTGGGAGTGTTCTTGGCATCTCAAGGTTATTCGCGTGACGCCGAGCGGGAAGCCGATGATTATGCTGCAGAGTACATGCTGACCTTGTATGGAAGTACGCGCCCTATGATCGAGATGTTCGCTTTACTGGCTGAAAATATCGCCGCAAGTCATCATGCGACGAAGCAAGATGGCGAATTGAGTGATGACGGAGCTCCAACATGGCTCAGCACTCATCCTGCGTTGAGTGAGCGAATAGAGCGTTTACAGCAGCGCAATGAGCTGTTTTGAGGTTCTCATTATTAACTTGAAAGGGAAATGCGTAAGCATTTCCCTTTTTTATTGTTATTTCATTTACCTGGCTTAATGCGGGCACATCATGTGATCAAATAACTGACTTTTTTGGCGTTCTTTTTGTTGCCACACGCGCTCATGGAAGTAGTAGGCAAGGGTATTACACGCGGGCTCAATCATCGCCATGATGCTGCCAATCAAGATATCACCAGTAAGTAGGTACACCACAGTGAAGGCAACACTAAAGTGCACGACCGCAAAGCTGGCGGTTTTGTTGCCCGGGGCTGCAAAGCGCGATTGCTTCAACGCGTTGGTTTGCCAAACTTTCTCGTGGAAGTAAAACGCCACTGTGTTAACCATTGGCT
The DNA here is from genome assembly GCF_001650345.1 of Photobacterium jeanii. Taxonomy (GTDB): domain Bacteria; phylum Pseudomonadota; class Gammaproteobacteria; order Enterobacterales; family Vibrionaceae; genus Photobacterium; species Photobacterium jeanii. The sequence goes on from NZ_LVHF01000011.1 coordinate 120,711, forward strand.
CGATCATCGCAATCAAGCTACCAATAATGATGTCGCCTGTAAGTAGGAAGGCAACACTGAATGCAATGGTAAAGTGGATAGCAGCGAAGCTGATGGTCTTTTTCATGGTGATGTCCTCTGTCGTTATGGCGCTATTATTCCTCACTAGAGTTAATTACTAAATTCGATTGTTTTTATTGTTTTGATAGCTATTAGCTATTGGTTTTGTACGGGCATAAAAAAAGAGCTGCCTAGAGGGCAGCTCTTAATAGCGTTTTTAGAACGGGTAACGAGTACGCTTATAGCGCAGCAATCGTTACTTTTTGTGCTTCTAGCTTAGCCAATGTGTCTTGGTAGCCAGTTAGCTTTTCACGTTCTTTAGCGATCACCGCTTCAGGTGCTTTTGCAACGAAACCTTCGTTACCTAGCTTACCTTCGATGCGTTTGATTTCACCTTGGATCTTAGCAACTTCTTTGTCTAGACGAGCAAGCTCTGCGTCTTTGTCGATTAGACCAGCCATTGGGATCATTAGCTCAGATTTGCCCACAAGTGCAGTTGCACATGCAGGTGTTTCTTCGCCGTCAGCCAATACTTTAATGCTGTCTAGTTTTGCTAGAGAAGAAAGCACAATCGTGTTTGCTTCTAGGCGAGCAGCGTCTTTTTCATCCGCTACTTTCAGCATTACATCTAGACCTTTGCTTGGCGCGATATCGTATTCAGCACGTAGGTTACGGATGCTGGTGATGAAGGCTTTCACCCACTCGATATCAGCAACAGCGTCAGCATTGAAGTTTGCTTCTTCAAACTGAGGCAGTGCTTGTAGCATGATAGTATCACCTTCAACACCGTTAACTAGCGGCTTCACGCTCTGCCAGATAGTTTCAGTAATGTAAGGCAGTACTGGGTGTGCTAGACGTAGCGTTTTCTCTAGTACAGTGATTAGTGTGTGGCGAGTTGCACGTTGTTGTGCTTCGCTACCTTTCCACAGTACAGGCTTAGTTAGCTCTAGGTACCAGTCACAGAATTGGTTCCAGATGAACTCGTAAATTGTGCCTGCTGCCATATCAAGACGGTAGTTCTCGATATGAGCGTTGAACTCTTTCGCTGCAAGTTCAAACTGAGACTCGATCCACTTGTCTGCTAGTGAGAATTCCATCTCACCGCCGTTCATGCCGCAATCTTGCTCTTCTGTGTTCATCAGTACGTAACGGCTTGCGTTCCATAGCTTATTACAGAAGTTACGGTAACCTTCTAGGCGCTTCATGTCCCAGTTGATATCACGACCAGTCGACGCCATTGCCGCTAGAGTAAAGCGCAGTGCGTCAGTACCGTAGGCTTCAATACCGTTCTCAAACGTTTTACGCGTTTGTTTTTCGATCTTCGCCGCTAGTTTTGGTTGCATCATGTTGCCACAACGCTTCTCAACTAGCTCTTCTAGGCCAATACCGTCGATCATGTCGATTGGGTCGATAACGTTACCTTTCGACTTCGACATCTTGTCGCCGTTTTCGTCACGGATCAGACCCGTTACGTAAACGGTTTTGAATGGTACTTGTGGTTTGCCGTTTTCATCTTTACAGAAGTACATGGTCATCATGATCATGCGAGCAACCCAGAAGAAGATGATGTCAAAACCTGTTACCAACACATCTGATGGGTGGAAGGTTTTCAGATCTGGTGTTTGCTCAGGCCAGCCTTGCGTACCGAAGGTCCACAATGCAGATGAGAACCAAGTATCCAGTACATCGTCGTCTTGGCGTAGGACAACGACAGGTGCAAGGTTGTTGTTTGCACGAACTTCTTCTTCAGTGCGGCCAACGTATACTTTACCTTCGTTATCGTACCAAGCTGGGATACGGTGACCCCACCAAAGTTGACGAGAGATACACCAGTCTTGAATGTCACGCATCCAAGAGAAGTACATGTTTTCGTATTGCTTAGGTACGAATTGGATCTCACCGTCTTCAACTGCTTTGGTTGCCGTTTCTGCTAGAGGCGCAGCACGTACGTACCATTGGTCAGTCAGCATTGGCTCGATAACAACACCACCACGGTCACCGTAAGGTACGGTTAAGTCGTGATCTTTAATTTCTTCAAGTAGACCTAGCTCTTCAAACTCTGCCACGATTGCTTTACGTGCCGCAAAGCGTTCCATACCGTGGTATTTCGCAGGTAGATCGGTCGCGTATGCTGTGCTTGGTTCACCGTTAGTAGTGAAAACTTCAGCGGCATCACGGATGTCTGCGTTGAAAGTCAGGATATTGATCATAGGTAGGCTGTGACGCTTACCTACTTCGTAGTCATTGAAGTCGTGCGCAGGAGTGATCTTCACACAACCTGTGCCTTTTTCCATATCAGCGTGCTCATCGCCCACGATTGGGATACGACGGTCTACGATAGGAAGTAGAATTTCTTTACCGATCAGATCTTTGTAACGTGGATCTTCAGGGTTCACTGCAACACCCGTATCACCCAGCATGGTTTCTGGACGTGTGGTTGCTACAACGATGTAGTCTTTGCCTTCTGCGGTTTTCACACCGTCCGCTAGTGGGTAGCGGAAGTGCCACATGTGGCCTTTCTTATCTTTGTTTTCAACTTCTAGATCAGAGATCGCAGTGTGTAGTTTTGGATCCCAGTTAACTAGACGTTTACCACGGTAGATAAGGTCGTCTTCGTATAGGCGAACGAATACTTCTTGTACGGCATTAGATAGACCGTCATCCATCGTGAAACGTTCACGATCCCAGTCTACCGATGCGCCAAGGCGACGAAGCTGTTGGGTAATGTTACCGCCAGACTCCGCTTTCCATTCCCAGATCTTGTCGATGAAAGCGTCGCGACCGTAGTCGTGCTTGGTTTTACCTTCTTCGGCTGCGATCTTACGCTCCACAACCATTTGGGTTGCGATACCTGCGTGGTCGGTACCGACTTGCCAAAGGGTGTTTTTGCCTTTCATACGCTCACAACGGATCAGGGTATCCATGATGGTATCCTGGAACGCGTGGCCCATGTGTAGGCTACCCGTGACGTTTGGCGGTGGGATCATGATGCTGTAAGCATCTTTAGATGTGTCACCATGAGGCTTGAAGTAACCAGCCTCTTCCCAGCGCTGATATAGCGCCTGCTCAATTGATTGTGGGTTGTATGTCTTTTCCATAGCGCTCTTAGAAGGATCTATATGGGAATTTAGGGCGTCTCAGGGGCAGCGGTAGTCTGCAATTGAATGCCATTTAGCCGATAAGCTTTATAACGTTCGCGGGCTAGCTGCTTGAGTTTTTCGTCGCAAGGCACGAAGTCTATCACTTGTGAGAAGGTTACGGCAAAATTTGGTGCATCTGGGCTTAAATTAATCAGTGCACTGCGGCGTCCGGTATGGCGCAATGTTTGCCAGCCAATTTCTACTGGGGAGCCACTGCGACCGCCTTCGCCGATCAAATTATGCGGAACAAAGTTATCTGGCGTTTGCTGCCAGAGGTATTCATCGATTTGTTCTGCTTGCGCTTTACTTTCTGCCAAGATGTAAACTTTATGACCTTGCTGATAACACCACGCTGCTTGGTGACAGGCAAAGTGCAGCTGATACTCAGGATCGGCGGCAAGGTGACTGTCTTCAAGTATATAAAAGGTAGCATGGGTCATCGGTTTTACTCTGTTTTGAGAATGCTCAAAATGAAAAGGGAGCCGTTTGGCCCCCTTTATTGTGTGTCTTATTCGACGTTCTCTAGGCCAGCTCGGTTGAGTAAGAATTGGACTAGTAGTGGGACCGGACGACCCGTTGCGCCTTTCGCTTTACCACCTGTCCAAGCTGTACCTGCGATATCCAGGTGCGCCCAGTTGTATTTCTTGGTGAAACGAGAAAGGAAACAACCCGCGGTAATCGTACCTGCACCTGGCGAGCCAAGGTTTGCCATGTCTGCAAACGGGCTTGCGAGTTGCTCTTGGTACTCGTCGGTCATCGGTAGACGCCATGCACGGTCACCCGCTTGCTCAGACGCATTGATGAGCTCGTGCGCCAGTGGGTTGTGGTTCGCAATCAGACCGCTGATGTGGTTACCTAGGGCAACAACACAAGCACCGGTTAGCGTTGCCACGTCAACCACACACTCAGGTTCGAAACGCTCAACATACGTTAGCGCATCACACAATACCAAACGACCTTCTGCATCGGTGTTAAGCACTTCAACCGTTTGACCAGACATCGTGGTTAGGATGTCACCCGGACGGTAAGCGTTACCACCTGGCATGTTTTCACAGCCAGCAAGAATACCCACCACATTGATTGGCAGATTCAGTTTCGCCAGTGACTTCATGGCACCGAATACGGTTGCTGCACCACACATGTCGTACTTCATCTCGTCCATCTGTGCGGATGGCTTGATAGAGATACCGCCTGAATCGAACGTCAGACCTTTACCAACAAGTACAATCGGCTTCGCGTCTGGATCTGGGTTACCTTTGTATTCGATAACCGACATCATGGCTTCGTTTTTCGAGCCTTGACCAACCGCTAGGTACGAGGTCATGCCGAGCTCTTTCATTTCTTGCTCGCCAATGATCTTGGTATTTACGGTTTCAAAATCATCTGCAAGGCGGCGCGCTTGTGATGCAAGGTATGCAGGGTTTGCCACGTTTGGTGGCATGTTGCCAAGATCTTTACCTGCCTTAACGCCTGAAGCGACAGCAAGACCGTGGGCAATCGCACGTTCGCCAAGTGAAAGCTCACGACGGGTTGGTACATTGAATACCAATTTTCGTAGTGGACGGCGCGTTTCAGGCTTGCTGCTCTTGAATTGATCGAAGGTGTAAAGGCTGTCTTTGGTTGTTTCTACTGCTTGGCGAACCTTCCAGTAAGTATCACGGCCTTTTACATGCAGTTCTGTTAAGAAACATACCGCTTCCATTGAACCCGTTTCGTTCAGGGTGCTAATGGTTTTCTTGATGATTTGCTTGTATTGGCGTTCATCAAGCTCGCGTTCTTTACCACAACCGACAAGTAATACACGCTCAGACAGTACGTTAGGTACATGGTGAAGCAGTAGCATTTGGCCTGGTTTACCTTCTAGGTCACCACGACGTAGTAGGGAACTAATGTAGCCATCGCTAATCTTATCTAGTTGTTCGGCGATTGGAGAAAGGCGACGTGGTTCAAATACGCCCACGACAATACAGGCACTGCGCTGTTTCTCGGGGCTGCCACTTTTAACACTGAACTCCATGCGTACTCCTACATCCTATATAAAGACAATTAGGGCTAAATGTTAGATAATGCCGCACTGACTTGCTGGATCACTGTAACAGTATAGGCTCTATAGTGCAGGCTAACATTTAGCTGAAAGATAAAAAAATAACAGGTTTACCGAGAAACTATAGTGATTCCAGTAAAAAAACAAGTTTTCTATGGGTATATAAAGCGTGATTATTGTTCGGTATTTGACGCGTGAAACAATAAAAAGCCAATTTTCTATTCTTTTTGTGCTTTTTCTAATATTTCTCAGTCAAAAATTTATTCGTATTTTGGCCTCCGCTACGGATGGCTCGCTACCAAGTGATCTGATCTTGACCATAATGGGACTCTATTTCCCATACATGACCATGATGATGTTGCCTCTGAGTCTGTTTGTCGGGATCTTGCTGACTTTCGGCCGTTTATACGGTGAAAGTGAAATCACGGTGATGAATGCGACCGGGATGGGGAACAAGATGCTGTTACAAGCAGCACTGTTGTTGGCACTCCTGTCGGGATCGTTTGCTGCTTTTAACTCGCTATGGCTAACACCGTGGGCGTCTGAGCAAGAAACCCAAGTGATGGAGCAAGCTGAGGCAGACTCAGGTTTGGATTTGTTGGTGAAAGGTCAGTTCCAGCAACCGCCAGATGGTCGTGGCGTGGTGTTTATCGATGACATTACCGAAAGCGGTAAGAAACTACATCGTGTATTCCTAGCCCAACCTTTCGCGACCGATACCTTACGCCCAAGCGTGACTTTCTCTAACCGTGGTTACATCAGTGAGCTACCGGATGGACGCCAGATCTTGGATCTGAAAGATGGCACGCGCTACGAAGGGATCCCAACACGTCTCGATTATTCGATCACCGATTTTGAAGACTACCAAGCTTTGATTGGTCAGCGTGAAGTGCGCGAAAAAGATCGTGATTGGGAAGCAACGCCAACTTTGGCTCTGTTGCAATCACCAAGTTTAGGGGCGGCGGCCGAGTTTCAATGGCGCGTCTCTATGTTCTTGTGTATTCCAATCTTAACCATGTTGGTGGTGCCATTATCGGCGGTGAACCCACGCCAAGGGCGTTTTGCTAAATTGTTCCCGGCGATCATGATTTATTTGGCGTATTTCCTTGGCTTGAGTGCGGCGAAATCAGCGCTTGAAGACGGAACGTTGCCAACTTATATCGGTTTATGGAGTGTGAACGTATTAGCCTTCGTGATAGCGATTGTATTGAATGTATGGGACACCTTACCTGTGCGTAAGTTAAAAGATAAATTCCGGAGACGCGGTAATGTTTAAGATCCTTGACTGGTATATCGGTCGTACCATTATCGCAACGTCAGCGCTGACTTTATCGACCTTGGTTGGGTTATCAGCCATCATCAAATACGTTGAGCAGCTCCGTAAAGTGGGTGAAGGCACTTACGATTTGTGGAAAGCACTGGCATTTGTATTGCTCAGTGTTCCGCGTGATATCGAGCTCTTTTTCCCAATGGCAGTATTGCTGGGTGCCTTGATTGGTTTGGGGATGTTGGCATCGAGCTCTGAGCTGGTGGTTATGCAAGCGGCTGGTTTCTCTAAGCTGGATATCGGCTTATCGGTATTGAAAACCGCTGTGCCTTTGATGCTGTTGATCATGGCACTGGGTGAGTGGGGCGCACCACATACTCAGAAAATGGCGCGTGAACTGCGTACCATTTGGACCTCTGGCGGTAGCATGCTTTCCGTGCAAAGCGGAGTGTGGGCCAAAGATGATAACGACTTCATTTATATTTCCCGAGTGCAGGAGAAAAAAGGTCTGCAAGGGGTGAATATTTGGGAGTTTGATCAAAACGATAAGCTGACCAAGTCGGTATTTGCGAAGTCGGGCGAGTATGTGCCAGAGCAAGGCTGGAATTTAACTGGCGTGACCGAAACGACCTTTAGTAACGAGCAACAAACCAATACCACGTTTGCTGAGAAAATGTGGAAGACGGTACTGACTCCCGACAAATTAGCGGTGGTGACGTTAAAACCCGAAGAGCTAGCGCTGTCTGGGGTGAATGAATACGTTAATTACCTCAAAGAGTCGAAACAGGATGCCTCGCGTTATCAGTTGGCATTTTGGCGTAAAGCCCTGCAACCTGTGACCATTGCGGTCATGATGTTGTTAGCACTGTCGTTCGTGTTTGGTCCGCTGCGCTCGGTAACCATGGGGGCACGTGTGCTTTCTGGGGTTATTTTTGGTTTTGCTTTTTACATTTCAAACGAAGTGTTCGGGCCGATGAGCTTGGTGTATAACTTACCACCAGTGTTGGGGGCGATAGGGCCAAGTATGGTGTTCTTGCTGATCACCCTCTATTTACTACGGCGTAAGCTTTAGCACTCATTGTGTAGCAAAAAGAACAATTAATAAAAAAGGAGCAGTGATGCTCCTTTTTTGTGGCTGTAAGTGCCATGAAAGTGGACGTAAGGTTAATTGACCTTAGGTAGAACAATCACTTCACACTCTGCCATCAAATCTTGAAAGGCTTTTTTGTCTTTGCCAAACAAAGCAATGAAGTTACCGAGGCCAAATGCCGATGTGGCCATTCGGATCAAGGCTTGAGTAAAGCCAATGTTAGAGCCATCCGCATTTTGTACTCGTAGTTTCCATGCGCGCATTCCCAACGTTTGTCCACTCTGACACCAAAAGTAGGCATAGAAAGCGACAATCACCACAGTTAAGTAACCAGGGTAGAGTATGCCTGCGATAGGGTGTTTACCGAGGTACTCACCGACATCTTGATAGCCACTGGTATCGACTACGCCAAGGTATTGCAAGCTGGCAACCACAGCCATCGCAATTCCGCCTGCCAGCATTAAAATCGCGACCACTATCAGTAAATCATACAGCCAAGCCCCAAGGCGACGTAAAACGCCTGCGTAAACTTTGGTTGGTTGTACAGCCTTTGGCTTTTTTTTCATGGTGACTCCATTACATCCATTTTCGACTTAGCCTAAATCGAGCGAGGCTAAGTTCCTCAACTGCGCAGCAGTCTAGCAAGTATTGAATAGTCATTGCATTAACTATCGCTGTTTTGCGGTACGGAATGTGAGCCATTAATGATAGTGAAAAAGCAGTTTGGACTCAAAAAACACAGTAAGAATGCCTGACTTATATTTTTCTCAGTTGCGGATTTAATTAATTTGAAAAAATAATTAATTGCAAAGTATTACATAATTAAATAATTGAAACTCGATCTTACTCACCCTTTATTACCGTTAACGCAACCGGTTGCGCTTTCAAGTTAATTCTTGCTTGTATACAATCTAAACACAATTGAAGCGAAGTGATTAATGTATACAAGGAGTGCCTCATGAAAAAGATTCTATTGTGTTGTAGCGCCGGAATGTCGACCAGTATGTTGGTAAAGAAAATGGAACAAGCAGCGGCAGAACAAGGGATTGAGTGTGTGATTGAAGCCCATGGAGTGACCGTTTTTAATGAGCTTATTCAAGACTTTGATGTCTGCTTGCTTGGCCCTCAGGTGCGATTCCAACAATCAGAATTGCAGAAAATAGCAGATGACTACAACAAACAAGTTGCTCCTATACCTCCACAGATGTACGGCATGATGAAAGGGGATGAAGTGCTTGCTATCGCCTTATCATTAATACCTGAAACTGCCTAATTCTCTTTTTATATTGGCTAAATAACCTTTAGCCAATATTCCCGTTATTTAACTCACTCTGCATTAATAATGTGGAGGGTAGTTGTTCGTCTTAAATAAAAGGATGTAGTGATGAAGCTTTACGATTCAATAATAAATTCGGTCGAAAGGTATATAGCGCCTTTAGCCGTCAAAGTGGGAAACCAAAAACATATTCGTGCAATGCGTGATGGTTTTATTGTCGCGATGCCGTTCATTATTGTCGGTAGTTTTATGCTGGTATTTGCGTTCCCACCGTTTGCCGAAGATACCGAGAATGCTTTTGGTCGCGCATGGATCAATTTTGCCGCGGCTAACTTCGATAACATCATGTTGCCCTACAACATGACGATGGGGTTAATGGCGATGTTCGTCTCGATGGGGATCGGCTACAGCCTCGCACGGGCTTACAGCATGGATGGGATCACCAGTGCTTCGTTGGCTTTGATGACTTTCTTGGTCGCTTCGGCGCCAGTGGCTGATGGTGGCTTACCAACTAACCATTTATCTGGTACTGGTATTTTCACCTCGGTGCTGAGTGCGTTCTTCTCGGTCGAGCTGATCCGCTTGCTCAACAAATACAACGTGACCATCCGCTTACCCGAGCAAGTACCACCTGCCATTGCCCGCTCGTTTGAAATATTGATCCCAGTGCTGGTGGTATTCCTCACTGTGTACCCATTGAGTTTGTTCTGCCAAGCGCAATTTAATATGTTGATCCCTGAACTTGTTCTTGAAGCATTCCGTCCATTGGTGAGTGCATCGAACAGCTTACCTGCCATCATTGGTGCCTTGTTATTGTGCCAATTGTTGTGGTTTGCGGGGATCCACGGGGCGGCGATTGTCGTGGGTCTACTTTCACCTATCTTCCTTACGAATATTGGCGTTAACCAAGAAGCCTTCCTTGCCGGCGAAGCGCCAACCAATATCTTCACTCAACCTTTCTGGGATGGATTTATCTTCATTGGTGGCTCTGGCGCCACTCTCGCCTTGGTGATTTTGATGGTGTTTAGTAAGTCGATCCACCTACGCAGCCTTGGTCGCATGAGCTTGGTACCTGGGATGTTCCAAATTAATGAGCCTGTGATCTTTGGTAGCCCATTAGTGTTGAACCCAACCATGTTTATTCCTTTTGTGTTTGCGCCAATCGTGAATGCGGTGATTGCTTACTTTGCGGTACACATGGGCTTTGTCGGGATGGGGATATCCCAAACTGCGTGGACAGCACCGGCGGTGATTGGTGCCTCATGGGGTACTGGCTGGACGCTAACACCTGCCATTTTGGTTATCGGGTTGATGATTATTGATCTCGTCATCTACTTCCCGTTCTTCAAGATGTTTGAAAAGCAGCTTCTGGCTGAAGAAAGCAAAACCCAGAGTGCATCGAAAGACTCTGCATCACAACCTGCGGGTGAAGAAGTTACTGCTTAATACCGTTCATCAAAGACATTGAGAGCCAGTGAAAGCTGGCTCACATCAAGCCTTATCAAGGAATAGAAGGAAATCTCATGGATCAAGAAGCTGTTGTAATGGACATCATAGTCAACGCGGGTGAAGCGCGCAGTTTGTGCTTTGAAGCTTTGGCCTGCGCTCGAAAACAGCAGATTGCGGAAGCCAAAAACGCATTAGAGCAAGCCAAAGCGTGTTTGAACCGTGCTCATCTAACGCAAACTCAATTAATCGAGGCTGATGAAGGAGAGGGGAAAGTCAAAATGACCTTGGTTATGGTACACGCTCAGGATCATTTGATGACCACCATTCTTGCCCATGAACTGGCGCAAGAGATGGTGACATTACATGCGCTACGACTTGAAGATCAGCAATCAGTTAAGGAGTAACTATGGCAAAGGGTGCATTAAAGCTCGCGATTATTGGTGGTGGCAGTAGTTATACCCCTGAACTGGTTGAAGGAGTGCTGAAGCGACTGGATCGCCTGCCAGTCAAAGAGATCCATTTTGTCGATGTTGAAGCAGGCAAAGAAAAACTCGATATCATTGCTCATTTAGCACAGCGGATGATCGATAAAGTGGGGGCTGATATTAAGCTAACGGCATCGATGGATCGCAAAGCCGCTATCGCGGGGGCTGACTTCGTGATGACTCAGTTTCGGGTCGGGGGGCTACAGGCTCGCGCGAATGATGAGCGTATTCCGCTGAAATACGATGTGATAGGACAAGAAACCACAGGCCCAGGTGGGTTTGCTAAAGCCTTGCGCACCATCCCTGTTATTTTGGGTATTTGTAAAGATATCGAAGCGTTAGCCCCCAACGCTTGGATGCTTAACTTTACCAATCCAGCTGGTTTAGTCACCGAAGCCGTTCAAAAGTACAGTAAGGTCAAAACCATTGGTTTGTGTAATGTGCCAGTGTCAATGACAATGATGATAGCCGAGATGATGGCATGCCAATCTGACGAACTGACGTTGGAATATGCGGGTTTGAATCACTTGTTATGGGCGCATCGCGCATGGCTCAATGGTGAAGATATAACGGCTCAAGTGCTGGAAAAAGTCGGGGATGGTGCCAACTTCAGTATGAAAAACATATTTGAAGAGCCGTGGGAGCCGGAATTTTTGCAAGCGCTAGGCGCGATCCCGTGTCCTTATCATCGTTATTTTTATCAAACCGAAGCGATGTTAGCGGAAGAAAAGGCGTCCGCTGAACAAGGCGGTACACGGGCAGAGCAAGTGATGGTGACGGAACAAGAGCTGTTCGAACTGTATCAAAACCCAGAGTTAGATGAGAAACCCGAGCAACTCGAGCAACGTGGCGGCGCCTATTACTCTGATGCATCGTTAAACTTAGTGGATGCTATTTATAACAATCGCAACACAATCAATGTGGTGAACACGCGCAATAACGGCACCATGCACTTTTTACCCGATGACGCCGTGATTGAGTGTAGTGCGGTGGTTGGTAGCGCGGGTGCAAGGCCGATCGGGGTCGGTAAGTTAGGCCCAGCAGTCACAGGGTTGATCCACCAAGTGAAGGCTTACGAACAGTTAACTGTAGAGGCGGCGGTTCATGGCGATTACGACAGTGCATTGATGGCATTGGTAAATAATCCATTGGTGCCGGATATCACCAAAGCGAAAGCGATCTTGGACGATATTCTGCGTACCAATTACGACTACTTACCACAGTTTCGTTAAGTTGCATCGCTCACTGTACAGCGTTGTTCTGAATCGACTGTGCAGTGAGCCTTATTCAAAGGGAAAGGAATGAAACTGATATTCAATGCAGACGATTTTGGCCTAACCCCCGGGGTTAACTCGGGCACGGTGGAAGCGAGTCTGCACGGCGTGGTGCGCTCGGCAACCATGCTGATTGGGATGCCCGCAGAGCAAGATGCGTTAACGCATCTCCAACAAGCACCACCGTTGCGAGTTGGGTTGCATTTACGCTTTACCACAGGGCGTCCATTCACTAGCGGTGCGAGCTTAATGACACCACAAGGGTGTTGTTGGCCAAAAGAGCAAATATACCAGTATCAAGGGTTTAAAGAGTCGGAGGTGGCTGATGAGATCGAAACGCAGATCGCAGCCTTTCATCGATTGGGGATCACGCTCAGTCATCTTGATAGCCATCACCATGCCCATTGTCATCCGCAGATTTTACCCGTGGTGCGCGAGATCGCGGCTTCACATCGTTTGATGTTACGTGCCGACAGCGATAACCCGAAAGCGCAGGATTGCCGTTATCACTTTAGCCATCAGTTTTATGATCAGGATGCGAGTATCGATACTTTACTGAAGCTGGTGGATGAGCATAGTTCGCAATGCGATGTGTTGGAGGTTATGTGTCACCCGGCTTATGTTGATAAGGCTTTGCAAGAAAGTAGTGGCTACGCCATTGAACGCGACCGAGAGCGACAGATTTTGACCGACTCGCGTTTGTTAGCTGAATTGGATCAGCGCGGGGTAGAGCTGTGTGATTTCTCTGTGTTCGATTAATCGGTAGAATAGCGCTATGCAGTTGATGGATTAACAGAGCCTATGCTTTGTGACAAAAGGAGCCTGCCGCAATGGCAAGAATAAAAGATGTGGCCGCGTTAGCTGGTGTGAACCGCTCTACCGTTTCACGCATTATCAATGGTGAAGGTAAGTTTCGTGCCGATACCAAGCGTAAAGTTGAACAAGCAATGGCGGAGCTTAACTATCGCCCCAGCGCTATTGCCCGCTCACTCGCGACCGCCTCATCGAACATGGTGGGCTTACTCGTCACTTACTACACCGGTGGCTTCTTTGGCGAAATGATGGATCAGGTCCAATCTGAGCTTGATTGCCATCATAAGTTTTTGATCACCGCTCAAGGGCACCATAGTGCCGAAGGTGAGCGCGAAGCGATCCAACGTTTTCATGATTTACGCTGTGATGGTTACATTCTTCATAGTCGTCATTTGAGTGATGATGATTTACGGGCGCTAGCGAAAGAGCCAATCCCTTTTGTGTTATTGGATCGTTGGGTTGAAGGGCTCGAAGAGCGCTGTATTACTTTTGATCATACTTTAGCGGCGAAACTGGCGGTGAATCATCTTATTGAGCAAGGGCATCGTACTATTGCGTGTATTTCGGGGCCACTCACTCGCCAAACGAGTGTTCAGCGTTATCAAGGCTACCTTGAGGCTTTGGAAGATGCGGGTATTGAGTTTGATCCTAGCTTAGTATGTGAAGGAAATTATGGGCGTGAAAGTGGTGTGGCTGCTGCTCAGCAATTATTGGCGCAGCGTTCCGATATCACCGCACTGTTTTCCTGTAGCGAAGAGATGATGGGGGGCGCATTACAGTTTTTCCATCAACAACAGTTACAAGTACCTAAGCAGCTTTCACTGACCAGTTTTGATAGCGTAGACCTTTGTGCCAGCTTCTATCCAACGGTGACGGCGGTGCATTTCCCTATTAGTGATATGGCAAGAACCGCGGTCGCTGTCCTTCATGGCTTGCTCTCTCACCAAGCAGTTGAAACAGAGCGCCATTTTTTGCCTAAATTGATCACCCGTAATAGCGTTCAGCCACTTACGTCCTATTAATAAATCACTTAAATAGCTGGAATTACTGGCGTAATGCTGAATAATTCAGCGGTCGATGGGTTTTGGAAAGATTTTTTAAAATAAAGGCTTGCGTCCGAAAAGGGCATACGTATAATGAGCCACATCAGCCCGAGTGGTGAAATTGGTATACACGACGGATTCAAAATCCGTTTCCTTCGGGAGTGACGGTTCAAGTCCGTCCTCGGGCACCAAATTCAGAGAAAAGCCTCAACGAAAGTTGAGGCTTTTTTCGTTCTATCGCCTCAAAAATATCTCTATCTTTAAGTCATTTTCTACTCACTTATTGTGAGGCTGACTCAGTTGTCTCTTTCGTTGTTTTTCTTGCGCAACAACCTAACTCTCCGCGTGCATTAAAGAAAGTTTATCGCTTGAGTTTTGCCGCGTATCAGCCCGAAGATGAGCAGTATAGATAACTATGTAACCTATCAGGCATCATGTATCATGGGCTCGCATTCAAGCTAGTAAGGAGATATGCATGAGAAAGGTCATTATAGAGAAATTTAATGAAGCATTAGAGCAAACTGATGTCGCGCAACGCTACTCAGAGATTGATGATGACCAAGTGCTATTAGAGAGTGGATTAGACTCTTTAGGTTTTGCCATTTTGGTGACCTTGCTTGAAGAAGAACTAGATTTTGACCCTTTCCAAGAAATGGAAGATGCCGTGTATCCAATTACCTTTGGAGAGTTTGTCGCTATCTATGAAAAATCCCGCGCATAACAGAAGCCGATTAGCCGACTACTTGGCACTGATCCCTCAAGATCGCACTTTTCTGGTCACCGCTAAATCACAGTACACCTTTGGTGATGTGACTGCGCTGTGTCAGCGCTTTGCGGCGGAGCATGCCTATTTAGCAAACAGTAATTGTGCTGTTACGTCAGATGATCGTGAGTCGCTAGCCTTATTTTTTCCGGCGATCGACAGTGTTTGCCAAACTGTGTTCCTTCAGCCGAATGATATCGAGGGCGCAGAAAGTGATTTCTATACCTCGGCTGGTATTGATTATGTGATCAAACTGGCGGACTGTAACTTCGTTTCTATCACTGCTGTTGCGGTGAATGACAAGGTTTCTTACGCCCAGCAACAAGCCTACTTATTGGCGACCTCGGGAACGACAGGGACACCAAAGTTAGCCAATTATACGTTGGATACTCTGCTTGCGACGGCGAAACTCGATGTTAATCGAGGCAAGGACTTTAATTGGGGGCTAGCCTACGATCTTAATCGTTTTGCAGGGCTGCAAGTTTACCTACAATCTGCCGTTTCAGGAGCAACGTTAGTTGTACCTTCTGATGCGATGACGATTGCTGAACTTGTTCAGTTATTCACGAAGTCAGCGGTGAATGCGTTATCGGCGACGCCGTCATTTTGGCGAAAGCTGTTAATGGATCCTTTCCACACTGATATCCCTTTGCAGCGCATAACACTGGGTGGCGAAATCAGTAATCAAAGTGTACTTACTGCGCTAAGCCGCAGTTTCCCGCAAAGTGCGATAATACATATCTATGCCTCTACAGAAGCGGGAGTGGGTTTCGTTGTAAAAGATCAACGGGAAGGATTTCCTCTAACCTACCTTGATGATGACCAACATATAAAATGTCAGTTAAAAGTCTGCCAAGGTGTCTTATGGATTAAGAGCACAAATGGCTGCACCCAGCTTTTAAAGGGGAAGTTGGAGGTTGATGAACAAGGGTTCGTTAATACCGGTGACATGGTCAATATTGATGGGGATAGAGTGTTCTTCTTGGGCAGAGAAAGCGGCTCGATCAATGTGGGTGGTAACAAGGTGATGCCTGAAAAGGTGGAGGCTATTTTGGAAATGCATCCATCAGTATTGATGGCGACAGTTTTCGCAAAAAGTAACTCCGTACTGGGGGCATTAGTGGCCTGTGAAATCATCTTGGCACCAGACGCGAAACATATTCCAGTCAAGGAACTGAAGCGAGAGTTATTGTCTTTTTGTCGGGAAAAGCTGGAGACATTTGAGGTGCCGGCATTAGTTAAAGTGGTTGATGCAATCAAGGTCAACTCGACAGGTAAAAAGGTCAGAAGTTAATGAAGAACATCATTGTTACCGGCTGTGCGAAAGGGTTAGGGTTAGAAACGTCAAAAATGTTGGCCCAAGCTGGCTATAAGGTTATTGGTATCAGCCGTACCCCAACTGACGAATTTGAAGACTTAAAGCTAGAGTATGCTGACAGCGTTTTTTTCTACCCGTTTGATTTTTCAAATACGACAGAAATTTCATCTTTGGTGAAAACAATCACCAAAGCGCACGGTCGTATTTATGGGCTCATTAACAATGCGGCGGTAGGGCATGATGGTGTGCTGGCAACAATGCATGAGTCTGATATTTCTTCTCTGATCAAGGTGAATGTTGAAGCGCCGATCGTGCTAACCAAGTACGTATCCAGATCGATGTTGATTAACAAAAGCGGTCGGATCGTTAATGTCGGTTCTATTATTGGTGCGACGGGGTTTAACGGGCTAAGCGTTTACGGTGCGACTAAATCTGCCCTCGGTGGTTTTACCAAGTCACTGGCTCGAGAATTAGGTCGAGCACAAATTACGGTAAATACCCTAGCGCCAGGTTATATGGAAACCAATATGACGAGTGGGCTGGTGGGCGACAAACTCGATAAAATCAAAAGACGCAGTTGTCTTGGGCGATTGGCGAACGTGAACGATGCGGCAAGTATGATTTTATTTTTGGTGTCTGATGATGCTGCAGGGATCACGGGTTCAACGTTTACGGTCGATGCTGGGAGCACTGCTTAAATGGCTTTGAAGATTGAGTTATGTAAGCATTCTGATATTGAAAGCTTGGTCACGTTTATCGATGAGCACTGGAAGAAAGACCATATCTTTGTTCATGATAGAAAGCTCTTAGATTGGCAGCACCGAAGTAGTGACGGTTATAATTTTGTCGTGGCTTCTGATGATAACGATATCGTCGGTATCTTGGGCTTTATTCCTACGGCTCAATATTCAGCAGAACTCGCCGCCAATAACGAACTGTGGCTGGCGATCTGGAAAGTAAAAGAAGGTATTGGCAAACCCGGACTTGGGTTAATGATGCTTAATTACCTTAAGAAGCAATATAATAATCCGACTATTTGCTCTCTGGGCTTAAGCGCACAAGTGCTCCCTATCTATAAAGCGCTTAAATACACTGTTGGTGTTTTAAGTCATAGAGCTTTCTTTAATCAAAATATCAGTGACTTTTTGATTAGCGATCCCCAAGGAAAGCATCTCGTTGATTGCCAGCAAAATAGCGTCACTCATGGCGTTTATTTTGACTTGGAAGAAGTTAGTCTTCCTGAGTCGCTTTTTTCGACATACCCTCAAAAAGATCTCGCTTATATTAATCAGCGTTATTTTAACCATCCATCGTATACCTACAAGTTGCTGGTCTTAACTGACGGCGAGTGCACATTAGCAGCGGTCGTTTATCGAGAGATCGTCATTAAAAACGCCAAAATAGCCAGAGCCGTTGATGTGGTTGGCGAGAATATTACTAACCCTAAATTCAATGACGCGATATCTGCGTTTATAGCGGGTAATGGGTTTGAGTATATGGACTTGGTATCGAATATAGACTGTCTTGCTGGCAGCGGGTTTATTGAAAATAGTGATGAACTGATCATCCCTAATTACTTCGCTCCGTTTGTCTATCAGAATATAAAGATCGATTACGCTTATAAATCTCGCAATGCGTTAACCATTTTTATCGGCGATTCAGATCAAGATAGACCAAGTTGTTGAAAGCATTGATTATTGCAAAGCGGAAATAAGCCATCCTCCATTAATACTGGGTGGGTGAGCATTGCAATAACAGTTAATTTATTCTTTTAGATAATATTTTGTATTGCTATTTTCTTATGTTTTAAGGGCTAACATGCCTCAAAAGAATAAGGTTCTATATTGAATTAATAATCGTTGAACCTCGCTGTGATATTAGCTAGTGTGCATACTTTTTACGCGGGGCGCATGATGCAACAAGCTATGACTTTACAGCGCAAAGCAATCATTCTGGTGGTGAGTTTGGTTGTTTTGTTATTAGGTAGTATTTACCTCGGCGCGACAAGCCAAAAACAAGCACTGGAAGCGGCTAACTATAAGCGTGTTGAGCAATTGTTGGTGAGTGCCAGTAAAATCGTCAACACTTTTGAAGCTTTGGCTCAGCGTGGTGAGATGCCAGAGGAAGAAGCCAAACGGATGGCGCTTCAGGTGCTTCGTACTAATGTCTACACTCCAACCGAATACGTCTGGGTAACAGACGAAAATCGTGTTTTCCTCTCTGCCCCGCTCGATCCTGAGATCCAAGGTGAAAACTTCAATATTCTGCGTGATGCGGATAACCGTGATGTTGGTGAAATCCTTGCTCGCGCCATTGGTAATAAAACCAACACAGTCGTTGATTATGTGTGGTCTTCGCGTAATGGTGAGCGTGAAGCCATGATCCACTCCGTGGCGATTAAAACCGGAGTATGGGGTTGGTATGTCGGTAACGGTATTGCCAATGATCACATCTTCAATGAATTCTTAGAGCAAATCGCTACCCGTATTGCTATGGGGCTTGTTATTGCACTAGTAATTGGTGGGGTGATTTGGGTTTCTATTCGTAAAGTGTTGGTTCAGTTGGGTGCCGAGCCTGAAGTGTTAGCGCGATTGGCTAACCGGGTAAAAGATGGCGATTTAACACCGGATAATAACTTAACTGCTCATCAAGCCTCGGCGGAAAGTATCTACGCGGCTTTCATCACCATGCGTAATGATCTCCACCAAGCTGTGACGGATACAGTAGCGATGACGGCGCAGCTAGAAACTAACTCTAATAAAGCGAAAGCATTGTTTGGCAATTTAACTCATCAGGCTAAACAGCAAACCACTGAAACAGAAATGCTAGCGATTGCCATCGATAATTTGGCGCAAGGCTCATGTGATTTTACGCAAAGTGCTGAACAGGTGGTGAGCGAAACCCAACGTTGCTTTGGTCAAGGGCAAGAAACGCAAGTAATGACAAACAATGTTGTTGCCATGATGACATCGTTATCGAGTAGCATTGATCAGCTGACCTCTGCGATGCAGGCGTTGAAAGTTGATGTAAGTGAAATTGAAAATGTAGTAACTGAAATTGATGGTATTGCTGAGCAAACTAATTTATTGGCACTGAATGCTGCAATTGAAGCTGCTCGTGCAGGTGATCAAGGGCGTGGTTTTGCTGTGGTGGCAGATGAAGTTCGTCAGCTAGCAACGCGCACTCAACAAAGTACCGCCAGCGTTAACGGTATTATCGAACGGTTAGGTAAAAGTTCGAGCGAAGCATTAGAGATAGTGCAGCACACTACATCGGCCACAGAAGTGAATATCGAAGGGGTACAAAACAGCAGCTCTGCGATTGATGTCCTTCAGGCGTCATTATCTGTAATTCAACAGCAAGCGGAGAGTATCTCCGGCTCAGCGAATGAACAGAGCAATACTTGCTTAACCATTAAAGAGAGTGTGGAAAATGTTTCGAGCATTGCGATCAATAACGAACAGGTGATCCAGCAATGTCGTCATGAACAAGATGCTTTATTAAGCCAAGTTAACCATCTAAAAGCATCTTTGGTGAAGTTTAAGCTTTAATACGTGGTAACCGACCCTTTTAGTTAAGCCTTAATCGTGAGATTAAGGCTTTTTCATTATTTATACCTTGGTAAATCTCAGTGATAGATACTGATGTAGAGGTACTCGTGGGTGGGAATTATACGGATTTCGCTTTTGGTGGTTAATTGTTGTTCGGTTGTGCGTTTTTGTTGGTTTTTTTTCAAAAACACCCTTGCCAACGTGATCGGAATCTCTATAATGCGTCCTCACTGACACGGAGCAAGGCGCTAAGCCAGCAACGATAAGTCAGTTTGTTCTTTAACAATTTGAC
>NZ_LVHF01000012.1 GCF_001650345.1 Photobacterium jeanii
ATGGCGCGTTGGCAGAGTGGCTATGCAGCGGATTGCAAATCCGTGGACCTCGGTTCGACTCCGGGACGCGCCTCCATATTCAAGAAGCCCTAGCAGAAATGCTAGGGCTTTTTTCGTTTTGATCTCTCGTTAGTGAGAACCTTAACTAACGTGGTTAAAGTACTTGCCTAACAATGCGATAGATTGCCAAGCTGGAACGGCAGTTGCAGGGCGGTATGTGTTATTGTCGTCACTGTTATAGAATTCTCCCCAATTAACATTGTGAGCATCACACTTAGAAGCTTTATTTGGACAAATGTTCGATGCATCTTCATTCATCGATATAATGGTTTGCACTAGGTATGGAATGTTGTCATTCAAGCCGTTATAAACACCATCGTGGGCATAACCCACACTATGCATTAACTCATGAGCCACTTGTGCTGGATTAATCCCTGACTGTTCAAATTGGATTAAAAGGCCATTTGCACCCCATGCACTTTTTGTATTTGAGTCAGACACATAGGCTTTTATATGGTTACCATAACTGGCCGCAGCAGTATTAATGTAGTTTTTGAACTGAGTGTAGTTAGTTGGAATTTGCGTGTTAACTGAGCTCTGTGGCTCTACAGTGTAAATGTTGCGGTTAAAGTCTTTGCGAAATTCAGGGGTGTTCATCAAAAAGACAACACGGCCTAGCGTATCTTTAAATGCGGCGATGGATTGGCTATCCCAGTTGACTAGGTGGTAGTCTGTACCAATGGGTTGATTGCCTATGGTGTTTGGAGCCATAAACGATGAGTTTTTTAGTGGAACAATATTACCAAACAGTAGGTTGTCTCTATTGCGAAATTCCTCCAGTACTGTTTTCTCGTGATACTTGAAGAGCATTTCCACATCACTTGGTGATAGGCCTAGTTTTGATGACAAAAAATCTTTAGCCGGGTTGGTGTAGTGAACTGGAGCTGCGTTAGGTTGGGTGAGTGATTGACTGTGCTCTGCTGCTGATGCAACGTTACTTCCCAATAAGCCTAAGGTAGCAAGTACGATAACTGATAACTTTTTCATAATGAATCCTTTTGTGATTAAGCTGAGTATTAATTTTCACCAAGCGGATAAGACAGTTAGGCCGTCGTTGAGTTGGATAGCCTTCTTATTTGGCTGGCTGTTTTGTTCATCATTCAAATTGTTATGAATGGTGTTTTATATCGCCTGGTTATCTTAGGTCCTTTTTTGAACACTGTTCTAGTGGCATTTATGCAATGTTAGGTTTCTGCACACAAAATAGAATTCTTAGATTGAAGGGATCGTTTGCTGCTACGCCACACTTTTGATGTGACTTGGCGCTAGTGTGCTTATTGCTTAAGTACTTTAAATGGAAACTTCAGAATTAACTTTACTGTGTATCTTAATAAAAATATTTCATGGGTTATTTACATAATTTTATCTTCTTTTTCTTTGTTAAATAATATATTTAAAGAGAGCTTTTTGATAATCCAATTTGTTTTATAAAAGTTTAGATATGTTTTTACTAAATAATGGAATCAATCGCTTATTGTTAATGATTCATTTTTAATTTTTAGTGGTTAGTGATGCATTATTATTACTCGTTAAATATTACGGTCTATAATTAAAAGCTATTTGCCTTTTTTCTTTAACTCATGGAGGAATTAATGTATATAGGGCCAGAGTTTATCCTTGCTGCTATTCGGAAAAAAATAAAAAAAGAAGGGCTTTGTTATACGGTATTATCCCAAAAGACAGGTATCCCACTTTCTACGGTTAAGCGTCATTTGCATAGTTCGTCACTAGGATTGGATAAAGTTCTACTCTATGCCTCTCATTTAAATACCGACTTAGTTGAATTGTCGAATGCAGCGCGAAAGTTGCAAAAGAAAAATGAATATTTCTTAAAAGGTGAGGAAAGCAAATTTTTTGCTCAACATCCTTACTTGTTGGACTTTATTTATATGATTACATCAGGAAATCAACATCCTGATGAAGTTGCAAAGCGATATCAATTATCAACTGAAAGTTTACGCTTGTACCTAGTTATCGCAGAAACGCTGGGGTATATCGAAATCCATGGTGGTGAAATTACTTCAAAATCAAATCGTCGTTTTATTATCGAGGAGGGAAGTGTATTAGATAATTTGTTCAAACAACGCTTTCTTCATGAATCGATATCTGATGATGTGCCGTCAGCCATTTGCCAGGGGAGAGTGTTAATGACGCCAGAGCAAAAGCAACAGCTTGAGGAGAAAATAGATTGTAGAATTAGTGAGATACATGCAGCCAATATGGAAAATCAACAAGGAGAGTTAGTTAATGTGTTGGTTCGCTTTACACCCGGAAAACAAATATTTTTCTCAGATGGGTTAATTGAAATTGATAAGGAGCTGCTTAAACAGGCTTCTAGGGTTGTTTTAAACCAGCAGGAGATAAATAGGAAAATGGTATAATAAAATGTGATTTACATATAAGTTTATTTTATGCTGTGTTGTGATTAGATCTTGTATATTTTAATGAATATCAATGATTGAAACCAAGAGTGCTAAAAATTGATACTCCATTATTTTGATTCTTAAATTTATCTTTTGGTTTTAATCTTCATATATATTTGAGGTGCAGTTGGATAATTCAAACGGAGTACCGGAGTTGTCGCGGTACAATTGAAACCATTACTAAAGAAGAATATATATGAAAATCTATAAATTGAACTTAGTATTGGTTGGTTTACTCTTGAGTTTAAATGTAAACGCATATAGTGAACCAACATCACAAATGGTTGAAAATCAGGATTTGCAGTATCACCATACTCATGGTGTTGAATCCCAACTAATCGAGCGCTCACCTGTTGCAGTTTTGCCACAGCAAACTAAAGAAGAGTCAGATAAATTTGTTAGCATGAATCGAGTTTCTGCATTTGATGCCGTGGAAACGTGTGATTTGAACGCTTTTGTTAATGCATCAAATATCAGTGATGCAATAAAAGAACAAGGTACAGATTGTATCAATAAGCTCTTTTCAGCAAGCAGCGATATACAAGTTGCTGCTTTTGATTCAGGTAATATGTATAACGCTGCAAAACATACCGCGCAATTAGCAAGAGCTTATAATGGTGGCGGCAGTAAAGATCTGCAAGCGTTATATTTGTATTTACGAGCGGGCTACTACGCTGAGTATTACAATAAAAATATCGACTTCTTGCCTTGGGTGACACCCGCGGTCAAAGAAGCTCTTGATGCTTTTGTTAACAATGCCAATTTTTATGAAAATAGTGATCAGCACGGCAAAGTGCTGAGTGAAATGATCACTACTATTGATAGTGCCAATTTGCAGCATGAGTATATTCATGTTTTGACCCAATGGTTGACTCGCTGGAATCAAAACTATGCTAAGAACTGGTCTATGCGTAATGCGGTGAATGGTATTTTCACAGTTTTATACCGTGGACAATGGAATAAGGCATTTGTGAGTGCAATTGGTTCAGAGACCAACTTAGTAAATGCGTTGGCAGAGTTTGCATTAAACCAATCAGCTGTTGGGGCAGATGATGAGTTTATGGCAGCGAATGCAGGGCGTGAATTAGGTCGGTTTACCATGTACAAAAACACCGCAATTCAACCTTTGGTTAAATCAAAACTAAAAGAGATCTTCAATCGTTACAATATGTACGGTTATGGTGATGCCATTTGGTTAGCAACCGCTGATACGACTTCTCATCATTCTGACTGTTCAGAGTATGGTATTTGCGATTTTGAGCCTAAGCTCAAAAAGTTAGTGCTTTCACAAAGCTACACCTGTAGTGATAGCTTGCGTATTTTGTCGCAAGATATGACATCTGAGCAACACCAATCGGCCTGTGACAAATTAGGTTATGAAGAGAGTTATTTCCATACTCTGCTAGAAACAGGTAATCAACCAGTTGAGGATGATGTTAATACTCAGCTACAGGTGAATATATTTAATTCAAGTAATGACTATCAAAAATATGCGGGCGTTATTTTTGGTATTAATACTGATAATGGTGGTATGTACCTTGAAGGTGATCCTTCTAAACCAGGCAATGTCCCTAATTTCGTAGCTTATGAAGCAGCAAAAGCGAACCCTGACCATTATGTTTGGAATTTAGAGCATGAATATGTTCATTATTTAGATGGTCGATTCAATATGTACGGTAACTTTGGTTCACCAACAGAGAAAGTTGTGTGGTGGAGTGAAGGGATCGCTGAATATGTCGCGAATGAAGATGATAACCCACGCGCGATCGATACGATTAAAGATGGCAGTGTGTACACCTTAAATGAGATTTTTGAGACAACTTATGATGGCTTTGATGTCGATAGGATCTATCGTTGGGGTTACTTAGCGGTTCGTTTTATGTTTAACCGTCACAAAGATGAAATCAACCGTATGCTGATTGAAACTCGTCAAGGGGATTGGAGCGGTTATAAAGCGATTATTAACGGGTGGCAAAATCTTTACCAAGCTGAGTTTGAAGAGTGGCAGCAAGAGCTGATTTCAAATAAGAGTGGTAAACCTGTTGCTGTTATCGATGCAGTCAATAAAGCGAAAGTTGATACTGACATTTCATTTAGCAGTGCCAATAGTTCAGATAAAGACGGTGTGATCACCCAATACCTTTGGAATTTTGGTGATGGAACAACAAGTGATGCAGCAAACCCAACTCATAAATACGCATCTGTTGGTAACTATGTAGTAACTCTGACGGTGACTGATGATTCAGGCTTGACCGGAAGCGCTAAGTTGCCGATTTCCGTGGTTAATGAAGTGAGCAATGATCGCTTCCCAATTAACTGTTCGGCTGAGAATAAAGTGACCAGCGGTAGATTAGAGGTAGGTAAATATGTTTGCTTAGGTTCTGATCAAACAATCTGGCTCAGCATTCCTGAAGTTAATAAACATCAAACCATGTCTATTACCACGGCTAACGGTACAGGGGATATGAAGTTGGAATACAGCAACTTCGATTGGCCAAATGGTAGTAACTTGCATGCGTGGTCTGATAGAGCTGGTAATGACGAATGCATTACGTTGAACTGGCAAGATCAATATTGGGGATATTTAAAAATATCTGGTGAGTTTGAAAATGCAGCTATCATTGTCGACTTCGATAAAGGTTGTCGCTAGTTATCACTCGTCGTAATTTTCATCATTCAATTTGGTGAACTTTGTAGCCAGCGCTTTTGCTGGCTACTTTTTTGCTTTCGAGTTTATATGATACCAAGTTGATACTAACTTGATACTGAATTGAGCTCGACAGCTCATTAGGCTAGTTGCATCCATTAGTGAAAGGATGCAATCATGAAAGCAAATCAAGTCTTAGATTTTAGTCAACTTAGCGACGTGATCCTGGGAGCACATTTTTATGCCTGTGGAGGTGGCGGTGCATTAGAAAATGGTATGGCACTGTTAGATGAGGTAGCCAAACTATTCGGAGGAAAAGACAAAGTCCAACTGCCAGTAATAGATATTGAAGATGTTGCTGATAACGCTCAACTTCCCGTACTTGCCGCTATGGGAGCCCCACAAGAGTTTCTTGCTAAAGGTTACAGTCATTCTCCTGTTAGCGCATTTCAAGCGCTTGAATCCTTACTTCAAACACATTTTGCATCTGTCTCCCCCGTAGAGACTGGGCCGATTGCTTATGGGATGAGTATGTTGTGTGCGGCAGCTAACAACATTCCTATGGTTAACGGCGATGGTGGCGGTCGAGCATTTCCTTGCTTACAACTTTCTACTTTTGCAAATCCAGAACTTGCAAAACCAATTACGGTATCACCTGGGGTACTGACATCGGAGAAAAAAGTGTCGCAAGGTGGTGGTGTTATTACTATTGAGTGCCAATCTAGCGTCGATGTTGATGCAATAACACGGGGGATCATCAGTACATCGCAATCTTTTGATCAACGGGCATCTTTGGCTTCGTTTGCGATGACAGGTGCTCAGTTAAAACAACCCAATGCTTTTGTGCCAAATATGGTGACAGCTTGTCATCAGCTAGGGCGAAGTATTCGAGAAGCAGTCAGTGATAAACTTGATTGCTTTCCAGTTATTAGTGGGTTGCCTCATGCGCACTGTGTGATGAAAGGTAAGCTTGTTGATATTGAATCAACGACTAGCAATGGTTTTGACTGGGTAACTTTAAAGTATCAATCTCATCATAATGGTAAGACGTACCATGTTGTTGCTCAGAACGAAAATATGTTGCTTTGGGTTGATGATAAAACATCACCTATCGCCATGGCACCAGATTTGATTTGTTGTATTAGTGCTGATGCAACATTAATGAGTAATGATGAAATTCTGTCAGTATGGCAGCAAGATCCCCAAGACCCTCGTTTCAATGAGATGGCTATTTTTACTTTATCTGCCGCAGGGCAGATACAGCAGCCATGGTTCCATCAAAATTTCGCCGCTATCTTCCAGAAATTTGGTTACTTCGGTGATTATCGCGCATCATTGCAAGCGGAATAAGGATACTCGATATGCGTTTAATGAAATTAAAAATTGTGATCCCTGTAAACACCACAGAGTTTACGGAGCAAATATCACAAAGCGTTAATAAATTTCGCAGTGATAAGGTCACCATAGATTTAGAACATATCACACAAGGGACATCGTTTATTCAATCTCGCCTTGATCTCGCAACAAATGCGCCTCATGTGATTGCGTGCGTGCAACGTGCTGAAAAAGAAGGCTATGACGGAGTGTTTGTGACAGATATGGATATGTGCGGTGTTGAAGCCGCGCGCCAAGCCGTAAAGATCCCTGTAATTGGTGGGTTTAGACCAAGTCTCTATAGTGCGATGTCGTTGAGTCAAAAGGTATCAATCCTGACGGTGCGTGATGTGGTTGATTTACAAGATGAACATATACGCGCTTTTGGAGTCTGCGAGAATTTAGCTTCCATTTTACCATTAAGTAAAAGTGTCAATGAGTTGAAGCATCCTACGGCACATGCAAAAGAGAAGATCTTAGCTGAGTTATATGAATTAGCGTGTTTAGCCATTGATAGAGACGGTGCTGGTAGCTTGATGTTTGGTTGTACGGGCTTTACTGATTATGCAGCGCCACTGGCTGAGCGTTTAAATGCCAAGTATCAGCAGAACGTGCCCGTCATGGATCCGAATTGTTGTGCAATCGGTTATTTGATTATGCTGGTGGCAAACCAACTATCTCAAAGTGGGATAAGTTATCCTTATCATCCTATTGATGAGAAAAGATAAGTTCGTATAAAAGGGATAACAGAAAAGCAGGGATTAACCCTGCTTTATTTTCTAGTACAGCATTTCATTATTGTGCTTGAACTCACAAACTCCTCTTGGAGAAAAGCACCTTAGTTTGAGGTTTAAGCTGGTGCGTTAAGTACGTTCACACCCCAAATTTCATATAGTCCTTTTTTCAATTGGAAGGTGGTTTCCAGCTTACCTTGAGCGTTAAGGCTCGATGATGTCACGTGGTTGGTTGTTGCAGTTGCTGAGAAGAAAGGCCAAATACCAAACTTCGCTTGAGTTTGAATTTGTTTGAACTCAGATTCACTGTAAGTCGCTTCACTTGTAACAGTAAATTCATAGTCAGTGACGACGAGGATTTGACTAACATTACGTGCTAAACCGCCGTTTGGTTGAGCAAAGAAACTATCCCAGTTACCTGCGTTTGCTTGTGGGTCCCATACAGTCATATCGTCTTTGTTATTGTAAGCGCGATTGTATTCACTGCTATTGAACCAGTGGCCGCGGTTTACAGGGATCATTTTGTAGTTGTTGATTTTCCCTTTAATTGTAAAGCCGGCACTGGCTGCTTTTTGATTAAGCTGAGTAAAGTTAGCGCCTGCACCACCTGAGAAGATATCGTAGAAACCACTAGCCGCACCTTGGATCTCTGTTTTACTTAGCGATGCTTCTGCTGAGCTAGAGTCAAAATTGATTTCAACGGACGCACCTGTATTTACCTGTTGTTTTGCTTCTTCAATGGTTGGAGTGTAAATAGGTAAGCGGGTGCTTTGTCCTGCATCGTTAGTGAAGGTTTGGTAGTTATTTTGATCACGATATTCTTCAAAGGCTTTATTGAGAGGTGTACTCATCGCCTTTTCAAACACATTGATAGCGGTTGCTGCTTTACGAGGGTCTAGTCTCTGATTTGCAAACACCTCAAAGACTTCTAGTTGGCTTTTTGTTGATGTTGGGTTTTCTTTGTAGAACGCATTGCGATAAGCAATCCAATTAGGGTAGTTATCACCGAGTTCATTGCGAAGATCAGTGCCATTCTCCGGTAGTAATGCACTTAATAATCCAAGGTAGTTGTCTGAGAAAAGTGCTGTACTTCCAGCATCAAATAAGGTCGTGTTTGGTGGGATATGATCTGCCATTTGGAACAGACCGCTACTGTCTGTGGTAGGTAGTCCCAAGCTACCTTGCGCTAGTTTGAAAGTTTCTTGGTCAAGGTTGAGTTGTTCGACTAAGATTTTTCGCCAGCCTGCATTAAGCTTCTGAACTTTTTCGTCTACAGATTTCATCTCTTCTGTTACAGCCATATCTAGCGTCGTCATTGTTATCTTTCCTTGTGTTTAATATTTTTTCATCAAAGTTATGAGCTGTAAGCAAGAGGGGGGTAATTTTTCCTTTTGCTATTCATATCTTTGATATTGCGGGTGATTTGCTTTGGGGGAAGAGCTTGTTAAATGCTCAATAGCTTTAATCACCGTCGAAGTAAAAAGTAGAAGATGAGGAGCTAGAGGTTGGTATCAAGCCAGTATCAGATGTGAATCACTTAGTATCATTTGGTATCGTAAGAAATATTTTTGTCAATAAAATTAAGTGGTTAGATAAAAAACAATGTTTGCGTGTTTCAATATTGGATGTATGCTTATTTAGACAATTTAGTGATAATGATGGGATGAGTTATGACAGCAACCATCTTGATTGATGGCAATAAGCTAAAGCAATTGCGTGATAATCTAGCGTTATCTCAAGAGGGATTAGAGTACGCCTGTAGTCAGAAAAAAGGATGCAGTGTTTCAATTGCAACCATTAAACGCGCCGAGTTAGGCCATCCACTAAGCCGAAGAACTGCAGCGCGGCTAGCAAAGTTTTTTTCTATTGAAATTGATGAATTACTAAAAGCCTCTGAGCCAAGTTGGGACGCACCATTCGAGGTTAAAGCGGTAAGTTCAAACGAATATTGTGATGCTGTGGTGCTTTGGTTCCGCTCGGCAGATAACCAACAAATATCTCAATTGATGGAAGCGTTAAAACCTTTCCCTTTGTTACTTAACCAGCGTATTGGCAACACTGTTATTTTGGCTTTACCCTTTCGTTTCAACGAACAGTTAACCTCACTTCCTATCCAGCAGCTATTACTGAGTTTGTCTGAACGTTCTCATTATTATACTGGCTTGGTGTGTCTGCATCGTTTGGCGAGATCCGCGATAACAACGAGCGATGACCAATGGATTATTGATGAATTTCAGATTCAATCAATTTCAGATTTAGCGTCTCAGCTTACGCCGCAGCAACTTGCTATCAGTGATTCAATATCTTGCCTGAGTGAAGTTTATTTTGATTATCAACCTGCGAATAATATTGATGGTTTTAAGCTCTTAAGTGCACAAAAACAAAATAAGGGGGATGTCACTTTTGGGCGTGATTATGAGCGGCAACAGTTCGCTCATGCAGTGAAGCACTGTGAAGCTGATAATGCTGAAGGTATTGTTTTTGTAAGCGGATATCAAGGGGTAGGGAAGACCCACTTAATGTCGACATTTGGCTGGGATGCACAGCAACATGGTTGTCAGGTTATTCAACTAAATTTGGCGCTTAGTTTACTTGATATGCCTAGAGCAGTGACTCAATTATCGGGTTTATTAAAAGCAGTGACTGATGGTAGTTTGCAAAATGAAAGAGTAGGCAACGAGATAAAAAAACATCCATACCTCAATCAATTTGCCGCGCTGAGAGTGGGTTGCTCTAAGGGGCAGTCTTGCGCTCCTTTAGTCGTAATGCTCGATGATTTTCATCTATTGGATAGACAAACCATCACGCAGTTACAATTGCTGATGGCCACGCAATCAAGCCAAGCTATATTATGGGTTTTGAGTTTTCAACCGTGCTCAGCTATGGCCGAATTTATCGAACAACTCAAATATCTCAAAGTTAACCAAACACACTTAGCGCTATCTCCTCTAGAGCAAAAGGCAATGATTCAGATTGCCAATAATTACTCCGAAGTTGATGAGGCGAATAAGGAAGCTTACTTACAGATGGCACGAGGATATCCTTTTGTCGTTAATCAATTACTTCTAAATCATAATAAAGCTCAGCGTTTTCCTGAAACGATTATGCGTCCCCTCTGTACGGAGTTGAAATTATTGTCACCCTCTCTTCGAGCAACCATGGCGATGGTCACTTTCAGCGATGGGGCGTTGCCAATGAGCAGTTATCAACAAGTTTTTGCAAATGCAGATACTTTGATCAGTTCACTCTGCCAACAGGGGTTAGTGTGTATTAACTTTGCTCAAAAGGTGAGTTTAACTTCGCCATTACCCGCTTTATTAGTTGATGACTGGCTTTCTGATAAGGAAAAGCAAAGCGCGTATATTGTGAGTGCTCAGCAATTGGAAGAGTGTCAAGCGGAGTTGACTATTGATGAAGTCATGAAGCAAGGCCAATATTTTGCCTTAGGGGGAAATTGGTTTTCAGCTGCGCGCTGTTGTTGGGTATGTGGACAACGCCAATTGCAGCATGAAGAGTACGCTAAAGCGAAAAAACACCTTGAGCTTGGGCTTGAGTATCTACAAAAAGCACCAACTGATGATGCCGTAAATACTCTAGTGCTTGATATACGTTTAAGCCTTGCCAGCATTACGCGAATTAATTTTGGCTGGGTAAGTCACTGTACTTTATTGGCTTACCAGAATTGTATTCGGTTAGCAGAGCAGCAAACGTGTAATAAGCGTTACTGTATTGCGCTTGCCGGTTTGTGGGTTACACAATTAATGGCAACGGAGTTTGAATTATCAATACAAACAGCAAATAAGATTCTTGCTCTTGCTGAGAAAGAAAAAGATCCTCTTTGTATTTCACAGGCTCATAGCTTTTTGGCAAATAGTTTGTTTTGGAAAGCAGAACATGAACAGACTATTGAACATGCTCGCTTAGCAATAGGTTATGCGAATTATGCATCTGAAGATGTGATTGGTGCTTCTATTGGTGTTGATTCCAAAGTATTGGCTTGTTGTTTCGGCGCTTTGTCGTCATCAGTTATTGAAGATAACGACAATTTACATTACTTCCAATTTTTGATGCATTCTGTAACGGAAAAGGAGAGCCCTTTTAATTTTGCGATTTATCTTCAGGGGCAAATTTGGCTGGCATATCATCAACGTAATAGCCACGAAGTTGTTCGCTTAGCAGAGCAATTACTCGCACACTCAAAACAATATAACTTCCCGTTTTATAAAGGTGTTGCGATGTTGTTTTTAGGCTGGGGACTATATTTCACTCAAAATGCCATGAATGCACTGGCTATGATTGAAGAAGGCTATTGTCATTGGTTAGGGGCAAGTGGTGATCAAATCGCTTTTTCACTTTACTCTTTGATTGCTGCCGAAGTTCTTATACATCAATCGCATCAGGATAAAGCGCAAACTCGGTTAGAAACGGCACTTCTTAAAGCTGAAGCGACAGGGGAGTGTGTTTATCTGGTACCGATTCAAACTTATCTTACTCAATGTCGAATGAGTTCAAAGCGGCGGGTTGGTCCCAATACCATCAACGAGGAAGTCGCTGTTTACTCGAATCTATCTCAACCTAATCCCCCCCTAGCCAATTCCAATGCTCAAAATGAAGCGCTGTTTAAAGATGTAGGTTGGTATATCAATGAAAGTACAGTGCTGAATTAATCTTGATACTCCGTAAGAAAAAGGCAGCCGGGTAGGCTGCCTTAGGGTTAAGCATGTTCAAACGCGATTAACCGTCAGCAAATTGCTGTAGAGGCACACGTTCTGCTAGTAGGTTTTTATAAAGCTTGTGACCAATCATACCACCAAGTAAGCCAGCAAAAGCGGCTAGTACGGTAGCGAGTAGTAGTGTGTGCGGTGGGTTGAAAGCGATATTAGCGAGTAACCCCGGAATTGGTGCGGCACTACCCGGTGCGTCATTCACTATGCCGAAGTAGGCGGCAATCGTACCGGCAAATGCGCCACCAATGAAGTTAGACATAAAGATAGGTACAGGGTTGCGAGTAACAATGTGTGCCTGAGTTAATGGCTCTAGCATCACACTGATCGTGTTGCTTGATTTTCCAAGTTTTAAGCGATGGAAAATGTAGCCATTGGTGAATGAACCACCGACACAAGCAATGGCTGCGATACCCATAGGCAAGCCCGTTAGCCCTAACATTGCTGTTAGTGCCATTGAACTGAGTGGCGACGTACATACCATCTTAATTAGACCACCAAGTAAGAAGCCCATCGCCAATGGTGAGAGCATGGTTGCTTCAGTGATCATGTTTGCCAAAGTACCCATCAAGACTTCAAGGGCAGGGCTGATGAAAATGCCGACCAAGCGTGCCAAAGGTGCCAAGATAAGCACCCCAAGGATGACATCTACCCCTTCTGGAAGGTATTTCTTGAACAGTGGTGCAAGGAAAGAGAATAAGTAACCTACGATGAAGCCTTCGAGGATCCCCAAATTTGCCATTGCTAAACCAGTAACGATAGCAAAGACGGGTTGAACCCCCATCCTGAGCATCACTAAGGTCGCAGCGGCGATGCCTCCCATACCACCAACCATGTTACCGAATTCGGCTAAGTAATTGACCCCAAATAAGTTACCCATTACGTACTTATGGATAGCTTCAACGAGGAATGTTGCGATTGCCGCATCAGCGAGACCACTCATAGCGGCGCTGCCGTTTGGCGCTTTAAAACTAAACAGTGAAAATAAAAACAGTGCCGCCAGTAGGGCGGCGATACCCATAACAATTTCCATATTATTTCCTTACCAATCATCTCGATTGGAATTCATGATTGGGTAATTGCAAAACTTATTATCAGAATTGGAAAAATTAGGACGCGCCAGGATCGGGTCTTGTTATGGTGAGGTGTAATTTAAGATGGGAACTTGATAGGTAGTGGTGAGTGCTGTACAGACTGTCAGCGCAGGCTGTCACTCAGAGGTGTTGATAGCGAGTATCAGACGATAAAGCACTCTTGAACATCAAACATTTGAGCATAAGGCCACCTAGTTTTGAGAAATTCGTCATTGCTAAATATAAGGTCAACACAGAATAAACTATCATATGGATGTTGCTGAAATGTTGAGCTAATTCATGTTATTAGTAACTTATGCTGCTTTTTTATCCAAGCTAGAGATAAGTCACTAATACGGTGGCTTCTTCATAGTGGCTTGCTATTGTCGCGCGATGAAAGTTTGGTGAATGTGAGGGTAAACGTCGGCAACGGTTTTTAAAATAAGCGAAATGGGCATGTCGGCAAAAGAACCATGCTGTTTTACATACTCCATGTGTTTGAGACCATCTTGAGTCATGGGTTGCAAAATAGCATCGTCACGACCATCAAACCCTAACGGGGCCACATTGAATTTTTCGCACATAGCTTGATCAAAAACAGGGGTCGCTTTCACCCACTTGCCTTCAATGTAGACCTCCGCATAGCCGTGCATAGCGAAATATTCAGTGCGTAGCCATTCAATGAGCTTGGGGCTGGATAAGTGATTAATGACATCGGCCAGACCTATTCTCGCTGGAATACCCTTTAAGCGGCATAGAGCGACCATGAGTGCCGATTTGGGGATACAGAAAGCTTGTTGTTCCTTTAAACAGTAACTGGCTTTTAAGCTCTCTAATCCATCTTGTAATGTATACGGGTTGTATTTAACGGCATCTCTAACGAGATAATAAATTGAAACGGCTTTTTCGCGGTCATTTTTTCCAGTAACTTTTGCTGCAAGCGCTTGGATTTTTGGATGTTGAAAATCGAAGTAGGGCGTTGGTTGTAAATACTCTTCCATGGGTATTCGCTCTTGAGTTACGAATTCATGGCTTTGACTATAGTACAAAAGAAGGAGGTCGTACCTCCTTCATTTTGTGTTAGCGTTTTGTTTTAACCAATTTTGAGGGCTGATCGCCAATGGTTGTTTTTCCCGGACAAACCCGTTTGACTGGGCATTTTTTACAGCCCCATATGGCCGCATAAGGGCATAGGGCAATTTCCTTGTATTTTTTTGTCATGGCGATACCTACATTGCTTCAGTGAATTATTGCCAATAACACTTTGAGCTTATTGGCATTGTTATAACTTCAACGCGTTTAGGAGTAACTTCTGCGTAATACGTTGCTCCAAGCTTTTTGGTTCATCTAATTTTATGCGCTTTAATAGCGGGAGTTCCTCAGGCGTTGGTTTTCCAGCAGTAACCGCTTTGGCTAATGCTAGTAGTTTTCCTGTAGGCTGGCTCACTTGCTGCTTCAGTTTTTTCAGCGCTTTACCTAGTTGTAGCTCTTGTCGGGTGAAACTGCAGCCAAATGGGAAAGCAGTAAACTTATCTTTCGCTACAAAAGGTGATAAAAACTCACGGATCGCTTCTGGAGTGTTATTACAGAACTCTGCTGGCAGTTGGTAATCTTTTGCGACTTTACCCGCAGCCTTGGCTTGTTTAAGTAGCTCAGGTTGGAAGCGAGAATCAGCGATTTTGATCAACTCGGTATACACAATGTGATCCGGCTTACCACGTAGATCGGCAATACCATATTCGGTTACTACTGTATCGCGCAGTTGGCGAGGAATAGTGTTGTGCCCATAGTTAAACAGAATATTGGATTGAAGCTTGCCGTTGCGGATACAGGTGCTGCGTACTTTGATGATTGAGCGCGCACCCGGTAGTTGATGTGATTGTGCGACAAAGTTGTATTGTCCACCAACACCACTGACGACTTGACCATTATCTAGTGCGTCAGAAATAACAGAGCCATCAAGAGTGACCATCATGCCAGAGTTGATAAAGCGAGCATGTTGACGTTGCACTTGTTTTTGTTGTTGATTACCTAATGCATGATCATAGAGATCGTTAACATAGTTCACACTTGTCATGCAGAAATGCTGATGCTCTTCATAGCTGAGATCATGCAAATCTTGGTAAAAATCTTGTGGGCCGATGAAGAATGCACCGTGCATGACAACACCACCTTTTAGCTCTTTGTTTAGGCAGTATTTCGCAATAGATTGCAGACACTTAGCGTCATGTAAATTGGCTGGAATTTGATGCTCACCATAGCTAAGTACACCATTTCGGTAGCTCACATCATCTTTTAAAGCGCCGATTTTATGAAGATATTCGACATCGGTTTCAGTTAAGTATGGATTAATGATGTTGTGATCACATAAAGTCAGCAGGCTACCAGCCGATACTTCAGTTGTTATCTTGTTGCTATTTAAAAGTTTTTGCAGTGGTACATCTTCGAAAACCTGACGTTTGAGGATTCCGGCATGATACAAATGCATAAAGCCATCAACCATTAATTCACTACAGCCGTATAAACCATGGGTAAAAATTCCAGTGTCACCAATTTCGCAAGATAGTGGGAATTTCAGTTTTACTTTCAGCGCTTTTAGCATGGATTGATATAAGTCGTTTTCTTGATGGCGCAGCAGAGTGCTATAGGTGAGGGCACTACTGAGTGAGCCGATCCCAACTTGGAGCGTGCCACTGTCTTTGATCAGCGTACTCGAATAAAGCCCGATCATATGATCTTCAGGTGATATTGGTGCGTGAGGGGCTGCAAAGATGGCGTAATCTTGATTGGCTGGGTTTAGATTTTTGTCGAGAACGAAATCGAACTCACTAGCCGGTACTTCGGCATCGTTATACATAAATGGCATGTTAGTGTTCACTTCACCGACCACAGCTAAAGCTCGTCCTTTCGCTTTTAGCTTATCGAATTCAGGAATTAGGTCTAAACCGAGGTCAGAATTACTACACAAACTGTAGGTGGTTACGCCGTCACAAGTACGAGAAGCAATCAGTTGAGCGATAACATTGACTCGTTTATCCAGCAGATCTCGCACTGCATGGGTGTAATTTGTACTGGTGTAATTAAGTTGTTGTTCTGAGTACAAACAGCTCCCTGCTTTAAAAAAGAACTCACCGACACTCACATTATCCGGTAACTGACCTTTACGAATATCCTGCATATATTCGATGTCAGGCACATTGGCGAATTCACGGTCAACAAAGGGTTCAAGGAAATTTTTTTCTAG
Source organism: Photobacterium jeanii (assembly GCF_001650345.1). Classification (GTDB taxonomy): domain Bacteria; phylum Pseudomonadota; class Gammaproteobacteria; order Enterobacterales; family Vibrionaceae; genus Photobacterium; species Photobacterium jeanii. The sequence continues at coordinate 16,280 of NZ_LVHF01000012.1, forward strand.
CTGTGATTTGCCAGTAGGTTTTTCAAGGGAGATACCCGTCTCAATGGTTAATGAAATTGAAGGATCTTTTTTAGCTCGTTGGTAAATAGCATTAACAAACGCGAGGGGTTTACCGATAGCAAGTGGGATCCCCAAAATGATCTTTTTCCCGACTTGAGCGATCACTTGATCGACAAGATCCTCTGCGGTACTGACCACGACGGCTGGCTGCTTGTCGGCTTGCGCTTTCATCATTGGCGAAAGCTGGATTGGGTGAGTGTCAACGAGTTCGAGTACAGACATATCACATTCCTTTGTTATCGGTCTACAGGATGACAATTGCTGAGCTAATGTTGTCAAAATGTAATTATTGGTTGTGAGAATAGAGTATTCATTCTATTTTTCAGGTCTGATCGGATGAGTGTGCAATTCGTTGAATTGGATCACATCTTGATGTGGATTTGCGTGAGTAAATACAAGCAGAAGGAATTTCGTTATCAAACACTTATCTTTACTTGGGTTATAACGCTCAATGCTAATTAGATGAGTTTGATGAACTGTGAGCTGAACACTTGTTGAAGACAGAAATTAGAAAGAAAGATCTAATAATGGTTGTTACGGTTAATTCAGCAATGTGTTAAAGGAATACAAGGGATTATTTATGCCGAGTCTATCGCTGTTGGATTTTAGTTTTGTTGCCTTCGAGTCAGCGAAAACTCCTCTGCATGTATCTGGACTGATTATTTTAGATCCGCCAGAAAAGGATGCTGGTAACTTTGCGCAAATGGTTTACGCCAGCTTTTTACAGCAGTCAGAAGCCAGTCAACCATTTAATTGGAAACTGAACTGGGGAATTACCGGTAAGCCGCGCTGGGATGTGCTTGATCATATCAATATTGAAGATCATATCCGTTTTACCATGCTGCCAGCGCCAGGTAATGCTGAGCAACTACAGAAAGTCGCTGGTCGCATTCATGGTCAAGTGCTCGACCGTGCTAAGCCGCTTTGGGAAGTGTGGGTGATTGATGGTTTAGAGAATAACCAAGTTGCTTTGATGATGAAAATTCATCACTCGGTAGCTGATGGTATTCGCGCAAGTAGCTTATTCACCAATAGCTGTTCGCCTGACGTTGAAGAGTCGTTTAACCGTCCACTGTGGCAAAGCGATATGCGTAAAACTTCAGCTCAGCGTCGTCAAGAAAGCCACCTTACTGACATGGTAATGAAAACGGTGAATCAGGCTTCAAAGCAAGTGTCACTGTTACCTTCAATGTTCCGTCTTGGCACAAAGTTAGCGATGAAGGCGGTGAATTTGGGGCAAACCGATTTAACTCTGCCATTCTCAGCGCCTAAAACGCCATTCAATGCCAATCCTAAACGTAATCGTGCGCTGAGTTTAGGTGAGTTCTCGATTTCTCAAATCAAACATCTGAGGGCCATCACAGGCGCTTCAATGAATGATGTCTTATTTACAGTCTCTGACATTGCGTTAAATCGTTATCTAAAGGATCGTTCTCAGCCGATTAATAAACCACTTGTTGCCATGATGCCGATTAACTTACGCAATAAGAGTGAGAAAGGGCATGGTAACAAGATGTCGATTGGTAACGTGGAACTGGGGCGTCCTAATCTATCGCCGCTGGAACGTCTTGAAGCGATTCAAACCGCGACCAATGATCTCAAGCGCGAAGCGTTGGCTATCTCACCAGATGCGTATGTGAATTACTCATTGCTGGTAAATGGCATCTCATTGATCACAGGTAAACTTGGCATCAATAACTATGTGCCAACGACCACAAATTTACTTATCTCTAATGTCCCTGGCGCCAAAGAGCAGCTGTACTTCATGGGGGCAAAAGTGAAGAAGCAATACCCAGTTTCGGTGCTGATGCCTGGACAAACGTTGAACATCACATTCTTTAGTAATGGCGACAATATGTATTACTCACTGGTGGCTTGTAATCAATCGCTTCCTGGGTTTGAGGTGATTGCGCAATATATGCAAGAAGCGTTTGAAGAACTAAAACAAGAGATCTTCGAGACGGCATGTTTTGAAGTGGCGGAGCGAGTAGAGCCGCATGATGAGGAAAGCCTTGCGGTTGAAGTCGCTGTGTCGGCTGCTGAGAAAGCACTGACGCCTGAAGATGCAGAGTTTGAACGCATATTACGAGAGAAACAGGCTAAAGTGGTGGCACTGGAAAAGCAACTTGCTGAATTGACAGCGAAGTTATCGTCACAGTTGGATATTGACCCAGATCTTGAGGCAATGAATCAAGAACTTGATGATGACATAGCTGTTGTTACTAAGCCCAAGAAGAAATTGAGTAAAGCACAGTAATGAAATAAATCTGAATCAGTTCATCTAAAGCTTATTCAGGTTCGTATATCTCTATTTTTCCATTTCTGTTCTAGCGTTTGCCGCAACTAGCGTCACTAGTTGCGGCTTTTTTTGTTTACCGATTTTCTGGCATAAAATTTTATGAGAATAAAAGCCGCGGGAAGCTGTCTCTGGAAGACAAATTATCGCTTGGCGAAACTGTATGTGCGATAGCCGCCAATAAGGTTACGTGCTTTAAAACCATTGTTGACTAGCTGGCGGTAAGCCACGTTACCGCGTAAACCAACTTGACAGTAAATCACGATTTCTTTGTCTTTTGGCAGTTCACTCATGCGCTGGCGAAGTTGGTCTACAGGAATATTGATTGCTCCTTCGATAAAGCCAACGTTTTGCAATTCAGCGGGGTTGCGGACATCAAGTAAGACTTGATCTGCACTGAGCTGCTCGATTTGATCGTAATGAATTGGCGTCGCATCGCCTTTGATAATGTTGTTGGCAACAAAAGCCGCTTGGTTGATCACGTCTTTAGCGCTACCGAATGGTGGTGCATAAGTGAGTTCAAGGTGCTGTAATTGCTCGACTGTCATACCTGCACGTTGGGCGACGGCCATTACATCAATGCGTTTATCAATGCCATCCTTACCAACGGCCTGCGCTCCTAAAATCTTACCGTTTTGCGGGGCAAATAAGAGTTTGAATGACACGACTTCAGCGCCCGGGTAATAACTGGCATGGCTTGCGGTGTGAACATACACTTTTTCAAACTCAATGCCATCACGTTTGAGTTGTTTCTCGTTCTTACCGGTTGATGCCACAGCAAGGTCAAACACCTTACAAATGGCAGTACCTTGTGTGCCTTGGTAACTTTCATTGCGACCCAGCATGTTATCAGCAGCCATACGGCCTTGACGGTTCGCAGGGCCTGCTAGTGGTACTAAACTTTGTTGACCTGTTACAAAGTCTTTTTCTTCAACCGCATCACCCACAGCGTAAATGAAAGGATCGCTGGTTTGCATTTGTTCGTTAACCCAAATACCGCCCAACTCACCAAGCGTGAGCCCAGCATTGGCTGCCAGTGTGGTTTCTGGACGAACACCAATAGCCATGATGAGGATGCCAGTCTCAAGGGTGTCACCATTATTCAGGGTCAGCGTTAGCGAGTTATTATCTTCATGGTGAATAACAGATTCCAGCGCTACGTTTAGACGAAGATCAATGCCTTTCTCTTGGATCGTTTGGTGTACAAAGCCAGCCATTTCACGATCTACAGGTGTCATGACTTGATCGGCCATTTCAATCAAGCTGGTTGGAATACCAAGTTGATGGAAAGCTTCCATCATTTCTAATCCGATAAAACCTCCACCGACGACGGTTGCATGTTGAGGTTGGTTCGTTTTTAAAGTCGCAATGATTTTATCCATATCTGGAATATTGCGAAGCGAGTGGGTTAATGGGGTTTGGATGCCTTGGATAGGTGGAACAACGGGCGCAGCACCTGGGCTGAGGAGCAAGAAGTCATAGCTTTCAGTGTACTCGCTACCATCAAGCAAGTTTTTAACGGTAACCTGCTTGGCTTGACGATCGATGCTGATGACTTCATTCATCACACGCACGTCAACGTTGAAGCGAGCTAAGAAGCTGTCAGGAGTTTGTAGCAATAATTTTTGGCGATCTTGAATGTCACCACCAATGTGGTAAGGCAAACCACAGTTGGCAAATGAAACAAACTCACCGCGTTCGAACATGATAATTTGAGCATCTTCGCTTAAACGACGCGCTCGTGCTGCGGCTGATGCTCCACCTGCAACGCCCCCAATGATGACAATCTTGGTCATATTCACTCCTAACAGAAACCGAATCTATGTTTGATGGGGATTACTTTAATATCTTATTTTAGGTTTGTCTAATTTAATTATTGCTTAATTAGTGTTGACTAATTAACTGGCTGGGTTAAGCTTTTGGTTATCAATTACACAATAAGGTTGATAACTGATACTGGCTTTATCAAATAGCAGTATGGGATCAGCAATAGATTTAAGAGGATTCTGTTATGGGTGAGTTCCCAATCAGTGCGTTGTTAGGGGGGATGTTGCTTGGCGTGTCGGCATCTTTGCTGCTTTGGGCTAATGGGCGTGTAGCAGGCATTAGTGGCATTGTGTCTGGTTTGCTAACACCCAAGCAGGGTGAGGTGAATTGGCGAGTGCTCTTTATTCTCGGCATGGTTGTGGCGAGTCTGTTTGCTCCTTTGATGGGTTTTTCGTTACCAATGTCGTTACCCGTTACTTCAACAGGCATCATGGTTGCAGCTGGTTTGTTGGTTGGTATTGGCACTAAGTTGGGGAATGGTTGTACCAGCGGACATGGCATTTGCGGGATGGGGCGATTATCTAAACGCTCTATTGTTGCCACTTTAGTCTTTATGCTGGTGGCTATCGTTACTACCTTCGTTCGTCTACATCTTTAACCGCCTTAATACCTTGAACAGTAAGACTTTAAATCAACAGAATAGGAGCAATATCATGCAAGCTGTAGTGTCGTTAATCGCTGGTGTGTTATTTGGTTTAGGCATGATGGTGTCTGGTATGGTTGATCCTGCGAAAGTGATTGGCTTTCTCGATATTGCTGGTGAGTGGGACCCGAGCTTAGCCTTTGTGATGGGCGGCGCTTTGGCTGTATTTATGCCGTTTTATTGGTTAGTGATCCGTCGTCGTTCTACTCCAACGTGTGCTGCCGACTTTAAACTCAGCACTAATACAACAGTGGATAAAAAGCTGATCGCCGGAGCAAGCTTATTTGGATTAGGGTGGGGCATGGCGGGTATCTGTCCAGGACCAGCATTGACATCGCTATCGGGAGGGCAATTACCGATCGTTATTTTTACGCTAAGTATGCTGGTAGGGTTTGGCGTCATAACCAAGCTTGATCGAACCAAAAGTGCGATCAAATAAGCGCTTGTTCAAAGGATTGTGATCTAAATGGCTAAAATCTGGTCGCTTGTGAGTTCTGCTATTGAATCGCAGAGATAATTTGGTACAACAGACTCAAGTCCCCAAGCAGGAGGCAAGGATGACGATTGCCAATAAATTATTAAGCCCAGCGATTATAGAACAAGCCAAAAAGGAAGGCGCATTGAATGCGTTGGAAACTGTTTATGCCAAAGCGCGTTACGCACATTTTAAGCGTGTAAAGTGGGGACATGAATTTTTCGATGGTATTCAGTTTGGTGACGGTAGCTTAATTGCCGTCAAACCGGGGCAATTTAATCGCTTAACCTTAGTGGCAGTGTCGTCTGAAGCTGCGTTAGCTTAAATACGACAAGTGGCTAACTCGGTCGTTAGCAATCTTGTCACTGTAAAATTTGCTGTTGGGATGAATTCTCACCAAATAAATGTAATCCGTAGGTTTTGCCTGCGGATTTTTTTTGCTCTATGTACTGTAGGTATACATCTACACTGGATAAAGTGTGACGAGCGTCACGTTTTATCGGTTGGAGTGAAACTTTCTCAAATTGTGTATTGTGCTTTGCTGTCTAGATTATTACTTTGCTATTTGACCGAACACACAACATTTATCACTGACCATGAAAATGTTGTTTGATGGCAGAAGGATTGCCGTCGTAAGAAGTAATGGAATAGATCGATTCAGGAGTACGATAATGAGCCACCCTCTCAATGGAGCGAGCGAAGCTTCAGGTGAACCCACCATGTCGTTGTTATGCGACAGGATGAAACATTCACAGACCACACAATCTTTATCCCCTTCTTTTGCCTTAACGCAAACACTTCGTTTTTCGTTTATTAAGCGCTATTGCGCCTAATTCACCCCTAAGCATTCTACTGCTTGTTGATTAGAACATTACTTGGGCCATGTGGCTGAATCCAATAGCTTGAAATAGGTATTGGTGTTGTAAGTAATAGAACGAAAACGAATAACTAAACGCGTTAAGGAATTTATTGTGAATTTGAAATTATTAGGCAGTGCACTAATCATTGCCGGAACTGCGTTAGGCGCAGGTATGCTTGCTATCCCTATGGTATTGGCGCAATTTGGCCTGCTATGGGGTACTTTGTTAATGCTTGTGATTTGGTCAGGCACCACATACGCCGCGTTACTGCTGCTTGAAGCGAGCATTAAAGCGGGCGGTGGTTTAAGCATGAATACTATTGCTCGTAAAACATTGGGTAAAGGCGGGCAAGTGCTGACTAACGGTCTGCTTTATGCGCTACTTGTATGTCTGCTAATGGCTTACATCATTGGTGCGGGCGATCTATTGAAGAAAATGCTAGCTACCGTAGGGTTTGACCTCTCTATGATGCAGGCGCAAATTGCGTTTACTTTGATTGCAGGCGCTGTGGTTGCTGCGGGCACTGCGGTAGTAGATAAGTTAAACCGTGTACTGTTTGGCATGATGTTAGTTGTACTGGTGATGACGCTGTTCTCGTTACTACCAAGCATGACAGTTGAAAATCTGTTAACCGTGACCAGTGATAATAAGATTGATCTGATCAAAACCAGTTCTGTATTGTTCACCAGTTTTGGCTTCATGGTTGTTATTCCTTCTTTGGTTACTTACAACGAAGGCGTTAGCCAGAAACAATTGCGAAACATGGTAATCATTGGCTCTGTCATTCCACTATTTTGCTACCTTCTGTGGTTATACGCAGCAGTAGGTAACCTTACCTCTGATCAACTAACCCATTTTGCTAATGTTTCTGAGCTGATTGCAGCACTTGGTACCAAGTACAGCAGTATTCATAGCATTTTGTCAGTGTTCACTGGGCTTGCATTGTTAACATCATTCTTGGGTGTGGCGATGTCACTATTCCACCAAAATGAGGACGCGTTCAAGCAAAATCGAGCAGTAACTTACGTTCTGACTTTCATTTTGCCATTGATTGGTGCGTTGTTGGCTGCCGATAAGTTCCTAGCTGTATTGGGTTATGCCGGCATTATTTTGGTGTTCTTGGCTGTATTCGTACCAATGGCAATGATCATCAAAGTTCGCGGTAATGAGCCACAAGATCAAAATCTATCAATCAACCCAGATGGTACTGCAATGTATCAAGCGGGTGGTGGTCAAATGGCATTAGGCTTGAGCTTCTTGTTTGGTTGTTTCCTCCTTATGGCTCAAGTGATTTAAGTCAAGAATCACGCTTACATCATTGCTGAAATTCGTTACAGACTTTCGCAATACTCTTCTCAAGGCATACCTCGGTATGCCTTTTTCGTATCTGACATCCATTGTATTTTGTGTGCGAAGTTATTTCGTACGTAACTTACAGTAAAGGTTTGATTTAAAATCAAATGGTAGGTATATTATACCGAACCTTGATTACATCCAGTTTTTATATGGTTTATATAAAATTGATAACTGCTTAATATTTATTAAAACAGGGTTCAATTGCTGGGTGTTTTGTGTCAAACTTGCGCCAAAATTTAAAGTTGCTAGCTGCTCCTTTTAGGCTGAGGCTAGTAACTCTATGAAAAACAAATAATTATTAGTTAACTTCTTAGTGGTAGATATTGATATGAATAAAGTATTGTTGAAACTTATGGTTGGTCTGGGTGTATTGACTGTTGTGGGCTGTTCTAGCATCGAAACTGCAGAAGATATTCAGAAAGCTGACTGTTATTTCCCTGATGCGCCTTCAAAAGAAGCACCTAAATGGGTTTGTGAAGTAACACCTAAAGGTTACGAAATCATTGGTGTTGGTTACGCGAAGAAAAGTGTTGCAGGCTCTGGCATTATGCGCGAAATCGCTCTAAACAATGCTCAGCAGCGTTTGGCTTCTCAAATGGAAAACAACATCAAGAGCAAGTTTGATGCTGTTACTCAACAAACGACCACAACATCTAAGACCGTAAGCGATGAGCAAGTGTCAGAGATGGTTGAAATCACTATCAATAACGTAGTGAGCACAGTGATCCGTGATGCACGTGTAATGACTACGCTAACATCGCCAACAGGTGGTATGTACACTTTGGTAGCAATGACAACAGATGCTTACCAAGCAAACATGGCTGCAGCAATTGAAAAAGCACGCAATGAAGCGATCTGGAACAAGCTGGAATCTGCTGAAGCACAAGAAACAATGAAGAAAGCGCTTGATTCTCTAGAGGGTTAATCAATGAATGCCAAAATCAAATCAGTGATCGGTGTTGTTGCAGTTGCTGCAACGTTACTGACATCGGGCTGTGCTTTTTACAAAGAAATTGGTTCGAACATTGCTGCGCCTAGCAACAAGGGCATCAACTACAAAGAGATGAAAATCAGTAACTTTGACTCTTCAGAAAAGAGTAAAGGGTCTGTGTTCTCTAAGATGGTACGTAGCAAGATTCGTGACTACGGTTACGCCGATCCTGCAAGTGATGCGCTAGGTATTGTTGTAACTGGCGATATTAGCTGGGACAAAGACGAGTCAACGTGGAAAGAAGAAGTTAAGTCTGACGACGGTAACTACTTCCGCTACTACGCTAAGCGTACTCGTTCTGCAACGGTGACATATTCTGTGAAGAAAAATGGTCGCGAAGTCGTATCGGGTAGCCACTTTAGTCAATCTAACAGCGAACGTAGCGATCTAGACAGCATTGGTGCTGCGCATAGTAAGCTTCAAGGTTGGGACAGCATGAATAATGCAATTTTAGAAGACCTTTCTACTCGTGTTGCCCAAGATCTCACACCACACCAAAAGTACATTACTGTACGTTTATTGAGTGGTGATGATGAGAGTATTGATCTAGCGAACGAATACGCTGAGCGTCAACGTTACGACCAAGCTTATGCAATGTTCCAACAAATTGCGCAAGCGTCACCAAACGTTGCAGACCAAGCGATTTCGCTGCACAACATGGGCATGATTAAGTTCCTTGAGAGCGACTTTAAAGAAGCTTACAAGCTGATCAAAAAAGCCAATGTTGTTGACCCGAAAAACATGGAAATCTTAGATTCGATTCCTATGGTTGAAAACTACTTCCAAATGAGCAAGAGCCACGATGAACAAGTTAAAGCTTCTTAGTGCTGCATCAGCTTTGCTAGTGCTAGCAGGTTGTGCATCTGAGCCGGGTGTGACAGTACATGTACCGCCTGCAAAATCAAAAGTGTTTGGTGATGTAAGCTCGTGTGAGAGCCAGCTACAACTGCACGTAGTACATGAAACAGATGAGCTAGGTGAGCGTATTTACGTTAGCACAGAGCAAACTGTTGTGGTTGCTGGTGGTGATCGCGACAGCATTACTACGTTAGAAGAAGCTGCGCGTGATCGTGCTTTGTCTCTGGCGGTAATGGAAACCAACGGCGTGGCGATTGAAAAGCACTTCAAGCAAAACGAAACTGTGTTAGACCGTAATGGTTCACAGTCATCGTATGGTGATGTTCAATCATGCTTAACCAGTAAAGCTGTAGGTATTGGTGTTGCTCAACTTCGTCATTGTGATACCAAAACATTGCCATCGCGTCACATGGAAATGACCTGTGTGGTAGATGTCAAAGTACCGAAAATGAAAGTTGTGAAGATGTAATTCTTTAAGATTTTGTAGTTCAAAAGCCAAGCATTTTATGCTTGGCTTTTTTTTGTCTGATGTTTATGAGATAGGGACTAGCGAGTCACTCTGTGAGGAAAATAAAACGTTGCCAGCATTAAATACATAAGCAGATTTGTTGCGATAGGTAAGCTGCATTCAAGAAAAGAACACTGAGCGCCAGAGTAAAAGTCTCAGAGACGACTAACAAGGAAAAACGAGTGGATAGCTGTAAATTAGAAACGAAAAAATCAGCAATGTTGTACGTAACATTACTGCTTGGGATACGACGAAAGGAGTAGGGGGAAGGTGAGTTTGACCGAACTGTACCTTCCTCCAGAGTAAGCCTTTAAGTGACCGAAAAATAAAGACTTACTAAGTTTTTCGCTGAGTACGAATTAGCAAAAAACGACAATATCGATTGCTGGGCTGATAATACCTATTTTGGTTTGTGGCGGCTAGACTCCGGCAGTAAGCTGTTGATGTCAAAAACGCTAAGAGTGTAAAGTTAGGGTTACAGTTGATAGTGTTTAGAGCGACTCACCAGTTTTCGTAGCAAATAAAGTGAAAGCGAGACACTAGCTAGAGTGACCTTAGTTCTTTGGTGATGACTATTGGGGGGTTGGTGGGTAAGTAGAGCTGATGGGTAAGATAAGCTAACGGTGAAGTGTTGAATATAATGGGCTAAGTACTAAAAAGGCAGCCGAAGCTGCCTTAATGATCACTGGTCTTTAGCCAATAGTCGTGAAGGACGTGATTAGTCGATCAGATCATACTGCTCACGAAGCACTTCGATGATTTCAGCTTTTGGATTGTCACTTAAATGGATTTTCTGGCCTGTGATTTTTTCTGCAATCTCAGTATAAACTTTAGATAGGTTCATTAAAGACTCAAGAGGAAGTTCGTTATCACGTGCAAGTGCAAAGCGTTCATCCATACGGTCTTTATTTAATAGAATATCAGGATCAGGGAAGTGGTTAAGCAGGAACTGGCGGAAACCTTCTTTTGAATTTTCCACAATATTCCCATCACGGTAAGCGGCTTCATCCCAAATACGTGATGAGTCTGGCGTCCCGACTTCATCCATGTAAATTAACTTTTCTTTGCCTTCTGCATCGGTAACGTAGCCAAATTCAAACTTAGTATCGACAAACACTTGCCCTAATTTGGCCAGTTCAGCACTGATCATATCAAAGCCTTCTTTAAGCAGTTTTTCGTAGTATGCAATGTCGTTTGCTGAGGAGAAGTTAAATGCTGCGAAGTTATCTTCAATATTTTTACGCGTGATATTGACGTCATCAACGGCAGGAACGCCTGGAATGCCCTCAAGAATGCCTTTGGTTGATGGGGTGATCAGTAGCTCAGGTAGCTTTTGATCTCGCTCTAGCCCTTCAGGAACGGCAATGCCACAGAACTCACGTTCGCCTTTTTCGTACGAGCGCCACATAGAGCCAGTAATATATTGACGACAAATCGCTTCAATTTTTACTGGCTTCGCTTTTTGCACAATCCATACAAATGGATGTGGGATATCTAGAATATGGCTGTCAGCAAGACCGTTCTCACGGAATAATTTAAACCAATGGTTAGAGATTGCGTTCAGTGCTGCACCCTTACCAGGAACACCTTTTAAGCCTCCTTTCCCGTGCCAAATGCAGTCAAAGGCAGAGATACGGTCACTGATTACCATGATTGCTAATGGTGAATCTGACTTAACGTTGTAGCCTTTTTCCTTGATAAGACGCTGGCTGTCTTCTTCGGTTAACCAATAAACCGAACGAACTTTACCACTGTGAACTGGTTTGTCGGTGCGGATTGGTAGGTCATCATTTACTGCAAGAACTTGATCAGCAAGGCTCATAGCGAAATTCCTATTTCAAAATAACGAAGGTAAGGCACCTTTAGCACTTGATGCTAAAGGGCTTATGCCAAATTCTGAGCGGGATCATACCAGAACATTTTTGTGTCTTACAGGAAAAAAGCAAACGTTTGCCTTTTGATGGGGGGAGAAATTTAACCTGAGCATAGCAACGTGTCTGATTGGCGCTTATACCTAAATTTTGTCTGCGAGGATAATGTCGAGTGTAAATTTGATTAAGTAGCCCAAACAACATATTTGAGTAAGTCATTAAACCGTCACTACTATATGCAAGAAGCTTTCATTGATTTTTAGATAGGTCGATAAGATGTGGATTGATGGATTAAATATATTTTCTAGCCGCTCCAATGTATTCATCATTCATATTGTTTTTTGATTATTAATTAATTTTTATGGTGTTATCTCGTTTATATTGGATGCAGGTATTTTCCTGCTTTGCTCTTGTGGGTATAAATTTAAGATTATAAGTCTGTGATTTTAAATCAATAATAAAATACTGTTCGATTTATTTTGCTAGAGGGGTTTACAAACAAAATCTATTTCAGTAAATTCTCTTCCCGAAGAATAAAACAACGTTCAAAATAACATTCTAAAAACAACGGAGTGAATATGAAAAAGTTACTAGCCTTAGCAATCCTTTCATCTGTAGGTCTTGGTGCAACAGCAGCGCATGCTGAAGGTTTGTATGTTGGTGCTGACGCTCAACTTCAACAACAACAAGTTAAAAGTGATGGTGCTAAGAAGAAAACTAAACTTGGTAGCTTGAACGGTAAAGTAGGTTACGAGTTTAACGAGTACTTTGCAGTTGAAGGTCGTGCTGGTATGGGCCTTAAAAACGGTAAGTACAGCCTACCTAACAACATGGATATGAAAGTAAAAGAGAAGTACAACCTAGGTGCTTACGCGCTAGCAAGCTACCCAGTAACTGATACCTTCTCTGTGTATGCGATGGGTGGTTACTCTTACGCTAAGAATGAACTAAAGGTAGCGAACCAAACAGAGAAGGCGAATATTAAGGGTCTATCTTACGGTATCGGTGCTAAATACAAGCTAACGAGTGAGCTTGCGCTAACAACAGAAGTTGGCCATTACGGTAAGTACAAAAAAGATGGCGATAAAGTGTCTAAAAACGCAGTTAGCCTAGGTGTTCAATACAGCTTCTAATGTTGAAGTGAATTGAAAACACAAAAACGCAGCCTTAATGGCTGCGTTTTTATTTGATATCAATATTACTCACTATTCCGTAAACCCATCCATCAAAATTAAATCGACGTCTGTAAAGGTTGAATCATTATCGCTGGCAATGGCGTTATAAACTTTTCCGTTTACTAAATCGATAGTCACCATTTTCACAATGTTTTTTGAACCCGTAGGGGTTAGCGATACATCATATTGACCCGCGGGTAGAGCAACAAAGCCAGTATTTTCTTTAAATACTAAAGCTGTAACGTTTGGCTCAACGGTATTGATGTCGGTTTGTGGTGCGGTGATATAAATATCTACACCAGCGGCTGATGCGGTATTCGCAAAGGCTGAACCATGAATTAAACGAATTTGTGCCATTGCATCCATTTGAGGTGTGGTGTCGTCTAGCACAATTACTGTGAATGGACCGTTGCCACCGTCGAATTTGTCTAACGCCAGAGCACTGTATTTTTTATCTACTTCTAAAGCTAAGTCGGCTTCAAATACTGCAGTTGTTGTGCCTGCTCCAACTACTTTCACATTGTAGGTTGCTGGCTCTAGTGAAGCATAGTCAGTCACTTCTTTAAATTTGAGGTCTGTAAAGGCGGCGGCGTCATTGACTAGGATATCTACGGCGGGTGCATCTGCTGAGCCATGAATCACACGTAGTTCAGGGTTAGTCGGTGTTGATGAATCGTCATCGTCACATGCGGTAATAAACGTTGCTGTAAGTGCAAGTAATGCTGCTTTTAACCAAGTATTCATGATACTTCCTCCTGTGTGGTCTCTGAATTTACGAGGGAGGACCAGAAGTCGATCACATGCTTTTTTTACTTACGGGTTTAAAAATGAGACAAGATTTGCGCAAAGGTTAACCGTCGTGGTTGATTGTTTTTGCTGGTTTAGTCAGTTGGGGAGTAGTTATGGCACAATGCGGTGTCCAAAATTAACAGCCAATCGTCATGACTTGTTTTACTGCTGAACAACAACAATTTATTCAACACCAAAACGGCAATGCTGTGTGTATTGCGGGAGCTGGAACTGGTAAAACTACCACCTTGGTAGGGCTAATCAAGCAGAAGCTAGAGACGGTCGCCTCTGAAAACATCATGGTGTTGATGTTCAATAAAGATATTCGTACCGACTTCAAAGCCAAGTTGGTTGAATCTGGTGTTCAGCAAGCTGTGCCTGTTCATACGTTTCATAGTTTTTGTCTTAAGTTTCTTAATCATACAGGCTATTTAAGAGAAACGGGCTTTACTGCGGAATTTAACCAAGGCGAACAAGATAAGCGCTTTGTCACTCAAATATTGCGTAGTATTGCTGGTGGTGAAAAATCGTATCAACGACAGCAGTTAATTAAAGACCCAAAGACCATCGAATTGGTAATGAACTTCATTGGCTTAGTGAAAGCGTATATGTTGCCTGCTAATGAAGTCTTTGCGCTGACTGATATTAGTGAAGAGTACCGTTTTATCATAAGCGCTTACCATGATTTTGAAGTGATAAGAAAGCAGCACAAGGTGTTGTTTTTTGACGATTGGTTAGTTGAGACGGTGAAAGTATTAAAGCAATCACCCGAGATTCAGGCTTATTACCAACATCAATGCCAACTACTGATAGTCGATGAGTTTCAAGATATTAACAATGCGCAATATGCCTTGTTAAAAGCCCTGCTAGGCGATAACTCACAGCTCATTGCAGTTGGCGATGTTGATCAGTGTATCTATAAATGGCGGGGCAGTGCACCGCAATTTATGCTCAACTTTGAGCAAGATTTTAAGCCTGCAACAACATATACCCTCTCGAAAACTTTTCGTTTCGGACACTCGCTGGCGTTAGCTGCTGGACATTTGATTGCTAATAATAATGAACGTTTTCATGATTTTGTGACGATATCAAATGAAGAGCAGAGTGATACTCAAGTCGCGGTTACTGGAAGCGGACGTCAAGTCGGCGAAATCGCTCAAGCTATTCAAACGCACCTAAATAATGGTGTTGCACCGAATGATATTGCAATTTTAGTGCGTCGCTGGTCTCAAGCTTTGTTGTTTGAGCTGGCATTTCTCTCTAAGCAAATTCCATTTCAAATGCCTATCCCTTCTGTGCTTTCGCACTGCCGTGAGGTGCGCTTATTGATGGAGTTAATGGGCTTTGTTACAGGGCGTTTTCGTGATTATCCGCAGCAATACAAAAGTAATGTCTTGTTTAATTTGATGTCTTTCCCGCATTGCTACATCCCAAATAAACTATTACAGCCTTTTTGTAATGAGCTTGCTGCTTTGCCCGTTTCACAATGGCGCAGCCATGCTGTCAAACTGGAGAAAATCCACGAGTCAGTGAAGTTTGATAGCTTTATCGATCGTGTGGAACTGCTTGCTCAGTTAGAACCTAAAGGGAGTTTTAAAGCAGTAGAAGTTTATCGCCAATATCGTAAACAGAGCTTTTTAGATAACTGGATTTGGAAGACAGAAGCAACAAGCACCGAGATAGAAGAAGCGCTAGAGCGACTCGACAGTATTGAAACCGTACTTGAAACGATGGATCAACCCTGTGAGAAAGCGTTGCAGTATTTTGAATACTACTCGAACCAGTCTCAGCAACACCAGCAGACTTCTAAGAGTGATAGCGTACAGCTAACTACCATCTTTCGTGCTAAAGGTTGTGAATATCAGCATGTCTTCTTGCCGTACTGGGATAAAGATGCTTTTCCTTATGTGAATCGTGCTGCTTCGAGTATTGCTGCAGATACCGAAGAAGAGCGGCGTTTGGCGTATGTTGCCATTACCCGCGCCAAGCAGAGTGCACATATTTTCTATACTACTGAGCATAACAAAGAGTCACTACGCCAATGTGCAAGTCAATTCGTGCTGGAAGCCAAAACTAATATAGCGGCTGAAGCTGGATCTGCTCTGTACCAAGAGGGAGAGCTGCCATACTTCCGTTCTACGCTGCTAGAACAGTATTACGACAAGCTGGGTCGGCTTGAAGACATGGTAAAGCCTGAATTGCCGATGGTTGTAGAAAAATCTTTTAGCTCAGAGGGTTATAGTTATGGGTGGGCACTAACTCAGCCTTTACCAGCGAATGCTGAAAAAGTGATTCGATCGATGGTGAAAACGAAAACGCGTAAGTATTTAGATGGTGAGTTAACAAGGATACTTCGTGAGCTAGCGAATGCTTCTGAAACTAAAAAGAAAGTGTTAGAAAATCGATTGATCGTTGTTGCAAGAGCGAAAGAGCGTAAATAGAAAAACTCTGATTAAGTGAATCAATCACTTAATCAGAGAATGAGTGTTATTATTCTTAATTATTTATTGTTGTTCTGAGAGTAATAGCGTGAGCAATACTATTACTAAATCAATAAAAACAATTAATTATAAAAATTGCTGTTGTTAAGCATGAGCGTAAATAACGCTGCCACCTTTAATGGTGTTGATAATAGCGCGAGACTCTTTTTTCGGTAAAGCTGGACAACCCCAACTACGGCCTAAATAACCGTTTCGTCTGATGAAGCTTTCTGTTGCGTAATCAGCACCATGAACAACAATATAGCGACGACGGGCGTTATCGTTAATTCCTTTAGTTAGACCATCTAACTTCAATGAATAGCCATTACCACCGTAATAAGTAGTATCTGTTAAGAAAGTACCTAAAGAGGTTTGCTTTGAGTTCACGACATTAGAGAAGCGATTTGCCATTTTACCACCGCTGTTAACACCATGGGTTACGTAGGTGTGGTAAAGTAACTTGCTGTTTTTAATGTCAATTACAAAGAAGCGCTTTTCTGTAGAAGGCTTGCTGTAATCAATGATGGTTAGAATTGATTTCTTTTTGTTTTTTGTTTTATCGTACTCAATATAACCATTTTTAAATAATTGATAATCCATTACTTTATCAAGGTTAGCTGCTTTGTAGGCATGCTTAATTATAATTTCTGCTGTTTGATTCTTATTTGTTTGCTGCGTAAAGTTTGCTGCATTAATGTTGAAAGATACAAACCACAAAGCCAATAAAACTAGACTAGTGAACCTTTTCATTTCCCTTAAACACTCAAATTACTGATGAATTAAAAACTGGACGCCGACTTTATCATAAAAAATGAATATGTTTAGCGATAAAGCAGAATAACGAAATCATGATAAAAGAGTGAAAAAGACTAGGATTATTTTAACTCTGTAAATTCTAGTATAGAGAGAACATAGGCTTATAATGCAAACACTGTATAATTAATGTTTTATTTGTCACGAATGCTACCCGGTATAAAAGGTCAAGGTTTGGTAAAATAAAGATCCTAAATACTTGTAATAAAAAGCAAAGAGAAATTCTTTTTAAATAAAAGTGAGAGAATGTAACGGATGAACTGTTTGCTTGTTTTTTGACCGCTTTGGATTCGGCTGGGGGAAGCTGATGTGACGTTGATTCAAAAAGAAAGAGCAGGGTGGTGATCCCTGCTCTTAGTTTATTGATTAGCGTTATTTGATATTACAAATCTTCGCCCAGCTGCCGTCGCTACCAGGTTCAGCGCTAGTCCACCAATTCGCTTTGTAGACGACTTGATTGTGGATCATCTTATCGCCTTGGTTCGCGTGGCTTGGATTACCAGACCAATCCGATTGAGGCCAGTTAGGGTAGGTATTAATGCCTGTTGTTACGCATTCACCGTTATCGCCACCGTTGTTTCCACCATTGCTGATATCACCAATCGGTAGTGTTGGTTGTTCAAACTTAAATGCGTACTGCTTGCCGTTCACCGTCACACTGTAGTTAGCAGGACCAGAAATAGGTAGGTAATAAACCATGTCTAGTTCGTAAGTACCGCCATTTGGAAGTGCTTTCCATGATGGTAGGGTAAAGGCAACACGGTGCATTTCACCGGTTAGACCGCCAATGTTATTGGCTTGGCTGTGACCAGAAGCGATCACTTTCAAACCGCCACCTGACTGATCTTTCGCATTATCCGGTGCTGACGTTGGAATATCGAATTGGAATTCCGTGCCACCTGGTAGCTCATGACCCGTGTTATTGGTAAAGGTAACTTTAGGGTTGATTGGGTAGTTTTGATCGCCCACTTTGAAGCCGCCGACAGAAACTTTTATGTCTAGTGCCTCTGTTGGAATCGCGCCAGTTGCAACCTTATTACCATATGGTGCTGCTGACTTGAACTTGTCGTACATCGCCTTGGTCATGGTATTACCCATGTGGTATTCACCATTGCCAGTCTTACAAGCCGCTTCACTCAAGTCGATGGTGGTACGGTTGCCGTTTGCATCTAGGTTATAACAGTTATAGTCACCTGCTAGTTCCCAGAACATGATGCCACCGATGCCTTTGTCGACAACGTAGTCAGCTTTCACATTGATTGAGTCTTTATCTTCAGTTGATAGGAAGACTTTCTTCTCTGCGTTCCATAGCCAAGGAGCGACTGCGATATTGTCGTAGTGACGAACGTAATTACCAATTAATTTGTCATCAGGATCATTTGCAGGGTCTAGACCATATGCAGCGGTGTAGCTACCGTAGATACCTTGTGCCAAGTTTTTCGCATGCCACATTGGGTTAGAGCCAGCACCCATTTCTTTACCTGCGGCATCAAGATCATGCCACATGTTGTCGATACCAATTGCGCCGTAACCACAGTTATTCTTCTCGCCTTCACCTGTCCCTGCTGGACATTGTGATTGGTTTGGTAGTGGTGCGCGACCCCAAAGGCCGTTTTCTCCACCATTAACGCCTTGCCAACCACGGGTGTAGTATGGAACACCAATGTTGATACGGCCCGCAGGCATAGAGCCACGGAAGTAGTGGTAAGCCCAGTCAGTGTTTAGGTAACCAATACCACCGTATGCTGCGGTATTGTATACGTTCCACATTGCTAGCTCTGAGTCTTTACCTGTATCGTAAAGTGCTGCGTTATGACCTACGTGGTCATTCCATGCACCGTGTAAGTCGTAAGACATGATATTCACGTAATCGAGGTACTTAGTTACATCGAAAGTTTCCATACCACGTAGCAGGTAACCCGAAGAAGGTGCTGCGATGGTTAGCATGTAGTGAATGCCATCTTGCGCCGATGCGTGGTCGAGTTTTTGACGAAGCACTTTCATCAGCTCTTGATAAGATGCCCATAGGTAAGGACGACGTGGTTCCATGAAGTTCTTATCATCTGGGTTACCCGCGCCTGCCATCGAAGTAGGGTATTCGTAGTCGATATCAAGACCATCGAACTTGTACTTACGCATAGCTTCAACAGCGGATGCAGCAAATTTCTCGATACCAGCATGGTTGATTGAACCATCGGCATTAGTTGTCATGGAGTAGAAACCACCATCAGCAACACGTTTACCGTCTGGGCCGAAGTGACCACCTGTTTCTGCCCAACCACCGATTGAAATTAGGGTCTTCACATCGTGTTTTTGTTTGTAGGTCGCAAGTGCACCGAAGTGACCCTTGAAGCCTAAAGTTGGATCGATTTCAACTCCAGCCCACTCTTTACCAGTTGCAACGTTGTTAGGATCGTTCACATTACCTAGGTTGATCTTACCGTCAGCACCAATGCCCATGAAGGCGTAGTTAATGTGGGTCAGTTGTTCCCAAGGAATGTCTTTGACTAGGTATTGGCTTTGAGGATCGTCACCAGAACGCCAGCTGGTGAAGTAACCAATAACACGACGAGGGTGGTCGGCCCCCATATTTTCACGGCCATCTTGGTCGTAAACGGTACAGTAAGGTACGTTCACCCCTTCAGTTTGGTATAAACCATCTGGACGACAAGTTTTAGCAACGGCGCCGTCTTTCACTGTAAGCGTGACATTCGCTGAATTGCCTGTTGCCCCCTTATCATCTGTCGCGCGGCTAAATACTTTTAGGCTGCCTGCCTTCGCTGTTTTATAAGCCAGTGTGTACGGGGCGGTTGCTGCGGTGCCAACGAGTTTACCGTCAACAAAGAAATCCACTTTTTCGACTGTACCGTCTTTGTCAGCTGCGGTCGCAGTGAAAGTCACTACATCGCCTAGCTTAACGTTAGTTGCAGATAATGAAACAGACGTTGTTGGAGCGGCGTTTGAACTGTCGGTTACATTGATCTTAGTAACTGATTCTGCGGTTGCACCTTTATCATCAAAGGCAACCGCTTTAATGTTTTGATTGCCAGCAATGGCTGTCCAATTCGTAACATAAGGGGCTTTGGTTACGGTGGCGATAAGTTTTGCGCCAACATAAAACTCTACCTTGGCAATGGTACCGTCTTTGTCTGCGGCATTCGCCGATACTACTACAACGTCACCAACTTTAATGGCATCTGTTGCAAGCGGAGAGGTAAGACTTACCGTTGGTAATTCATTTGCGCCGTTTGAACTACAATCGTCTACAAAGCTCCACTCTTGGTGAGCGCCTGAATGTGTCGCTGGGTTATTACCTTGCGTCCACCAGTTTGCTTTATACACCTTATTTGCTTCTTGCACTTGAGAACCGCCTGAATAGGCTTTGTTACTTTCCCAAACATCAATATTGCTACAATCCATTGCAGCATGTGCGTTAAAAGCGAGTGCACATGAAACAGCAAGAGTGCTGAGCATAAAGCTTTGCTTTGCAACTTTCCTTGATTTCGAATGTGTCATTATAACGTCCTTAAGTTACGAGTTATGGAATCTCTAAATACACAGCAACGAAACTTAATAATTGCCGTGAATCAACTATAAAAGGGAGCGTTAAATATTCACTATTTATTATTGAAATATACACACGCTGTCGCAAAGCAGTGTCGGCATCATGTAACAATAGAAAAGGTATTTTGCAGCAATCACTGATTATTATAGTATTATTCCTTGATGGTATAACTTGTTGTAATTAAAGTGTTTTGGTGGTTTTATGATGCCCGTGCAGCTTATTTGTAATGATGAGTAGGGGTTGCATCAATAAGCGTTAAGTTAGAAAAAGGAAGAACTTCAAGTAAGTTGGAGCGGGGAGAAATGCCCAAGGGAATTGTTGATAAATAAGCGCGGCAAAATAACCGCGCTGGAAGAGTATGTTGATATTACTCTTGGTTGATACGTGCTTTAAAGCGTGCTTTTGTTGCTTCGTCAGCTTGTGAGTACCAGTAGTTCAACATGTTTTCTGCCACATTTTCGCCTTGCGGTGTTGGCGAGGTTTTCGCAACAGGCTGGGTTGAGGTTACAGCTGGAGTTACAGTCGCTGGTAGCGTGGTTACCGCGACAGCACCGATTAATGCAGCAGGTTGCTCTGTTTGGTTGTATGCTGCCATTTCTGCTTCGTAGTTACGACCGAACTGAATACCGTGTTTGATCAGTTTTCCTTGCTCGAACTTAACATCGTTGCCACTCGCATCTACCAATGCGATTTTTGGTTTTTTGTTGAAGCGATTGCCTTCAATTTCAGAATTGATTTTTGGAAGCTTCAATGTGTAATTAGCCTTGTTACCGTCAAACTTCATGATGATCACATCAGAGCTATATACGGTGTAATCACCGTTTTCACGGTAACCGCCTTCATAACGGAATGCGATTTGGTTAGTACCATCTTTTAAAGAGAGGGTATCTGTTCCATCGATGCTTTTACCGTTCACTAGCACTAGGCTTGCTGTTGTTGGAAGGTTTACGGTGACATCTGCAAGTGCAGGCAAGCTGAGAGAAGCTGCTGCTAAGGCAATACATGCCGTACGAAGTTTCATATCTTATCCTTGAGTCAATACAGAGTATCGAAAGTTATTATCCTGCTTAATATACCTTATCCACTTTAACAGAAAATGAATGTAACAAGAGATTGTATCTTTTAAATTGTTAATTCGGTTGATTTTTATACGGGAAGGAGATGAGGGGCAGGATCTCTATTTAGTGAATATATCCGTCTTCATGGATTATTTTGCAATTAAGTTTTCTCAATTTTTATAATGTTTTGCTCGATTGCTAGACATTTTTGTCGATGGCATGGTTATATAGCACCTAATAAAACAATGTTTCAAATCTTTCATCTATCGATGAGTTAAATAATAAGAACACAATCATGAAAAAAACAGTCACAGCTTTAGCCGTATTGGGTGCGCTAGCTTCGCCGCTTGCCTTAATGTCTCAAGTAGCTGCACAGCCAGTTGCTTGGGATAAAGCCGACCAAACTTGGTTGACACAAGAATCGCAACATTTTGCTTTAAGCTTCCGTCATGGCCATGAAGATGATGCCGAGCGTATTTTAAATATTGCTGAACGTGTTCATACTGAATTGCTCCCTTATTTCAAAACCGCTCCGAAATTAAAAACACAACTCGTGTTAGTTGATGATGTCGATACATCAAATGGGTGGGCGACACCAGCACCATTTCCACAGATCCGACTTTACATGTCACCACCGGATGAGGTTAGTAGTTTAGGATCAAATGATGAGTGGATGCACAATTTGCTTCGTCATGAATATGTGCACATTATGCACATGGAGTTAGGAAACGGTGCCGTGAAAGGTTTACGTCAGGTGTTTGGCCGACATGCTTTTCTTTTTCCACATGCTCTAACGCCATCCATGTTGCTTGAAGGGTTAGCGGTATATTTAGAGACCAACAAAGAGCTAGGCTATGGGCGTTTGCAAAGTAGTCATTTTGATATGCAAATGCGAATGGAAGTTGCTGAAGGTAAGAAATCGCTGAAACAGGTTTTAGCGACGACTCGTGAGCAACCATTTAACTCTGCTTATTTGTATGGCGCTTACTTTTATCAGTATTTAGCTGAAACTTATGGCGATAAAGCGATTCAAGAATACCTGCAAGTGCACAGCCGCAAGATTATTCCTTACTTCTTTATTAGCGGCTCAGCTGAAAAAGCATTTGGCAAAGATTTCCTTACACTATGGCATGACTTTGATACATACCTTGATAAAAAATATGCTGATCAACTGGCGACGTTAAAAGCTGAGCAAGTTGTGGGGCAAGATATTGAATCAAATATCTTCAAACAAGTTATGACAACCGGAAATAGCGGTTACTTGGTGAACAAATCGAATGGCGAAGATCGTCCTGAATTGAGTTTACTTACGCTAGAAAACGGCAAACCGCAATGGCAAGGTCTTGTTCATACTAAAGGCGTGAGCGCGATGGATAGCCATCCTCAAGCCGGGATCGCCGTTTCTCGGGCTATTAGCTATGTTGATGGGCGTTTGACGAACGATATTTTTGTTTATCGTGATGATGCTTGGCAACGTATAACATCAGGGTCTCGTTTCCAAAAAGTGCGTTGGATGCCAAATGGTGAGCAGTTGGTGGTAAGTCGCAAAGTGGATGGACTGAGTGAGTTATGGCTGATTGATGCTAAAGCGGGAGGAAAGGAAACACAATTATGGCAAGGCGCTGAAGAATATGTATTGGGTGACTACACTATTTCACCTAATGGGGAAACTTTGGTTGCGACGATGAAAGACCCAATGCAGGGTTGGAATTTAACTCGTTTTGATTTTACAACTCAAAAGTGGGAACCATTAACAGATACCAAGGCAACTGAAAGTAGCCCTGTAATGTTAAGTGATAACCGCGTCATGTTTAGCGCTGACTATGACGGTGTGTACAATATTTATGCGATGGACTTGGTGAGTGGTGAGCTTACACAGTGGACTAGTGAAATCGGAGGAGCCTTTGCGCCACAATGGTTGCCAGAGTCTGGATTAGTGTATCAAGCTTATGATTCTGCAGGTTACACACTTCGTCAGATCGCTCAGCCTAAAGCAATTAAGACATTCAATATTGCAAGTCAGCATGGTCGCTATAACTACCCACCTGCAGTGACGAAAGATGTTCAGAAAACTGAGCCTAAACCGTATAGCGCATTATCAACAATTTATCCTCGTAGCTGGCTCCCAGTGGTTGGTATTGATGATAAACAATCGTTAGTTGGTGTTTCAACGTCTGGTACCGATGCATTAAATCGTCATTCATATTCAGCAACTGCAAGTTGGGATGTAACAAACAATCTTGCGAATTATAACCTGCAATATCAATATGATACTCGTTGGTTAGTGGGTCTTGAGCGTAGTTATGAATTTGAGAAATCGAAAAATCATAAAGATAAGTATCGCATTACAAGCGAAGATAATGTCACGATTCAACGCTCTAATATTTTCAATGCGTTTGAAGACCAATTAAGTCTTAATGCTGGTGCGGTTTGGAATCGAGAGCGTGTTGAATCTGAGCCAACCAATAGTGGTCTATCTGCGTTTGATGCAAATAATGAAGCGTTAGTTGGCCTTGGTTTAGCGTTTGACAACCGTGAAGGTTATCTCAATGTGCCAGGGACGGGATGGGGTCATTATGTTGACTTTGTGGTCGAAACCAACGAAGCATTTAAAACTGATTACAAAGGTCAGAAATACCAAGCGCAATGGTTAGGAACATGGGATCTTCCTTCTCGCTTTACCTTAACTGCACGCCTTGGTGCGGGTTATGCGGATAAAGAAGCGAAGGCTTTCCGCTTAGGTGGCGTGAAAACTTCGAAAGAAGCGGTTATGTTCGGACGTGATACCCAAGCTATTCGTGGATACGATGATAACGCTCAGCGCGGTCATCGCTATTTGACTCAGCGTTTAGAGCTTGAGTCTTGGCTTGGCCGAGTTGAGAAAAACTGGAACTTATATCCAATTGGTTTGGGTGATATCTCTGGTTCTGTCTTTGTGGACTCAGGTGCGATGTGGGATAGTGGTAATGATCCTAAACAGTTAACTGGTGCAGGTCTTCAGGTAACGGTTGAAGCCAAATTGGGTTATGGCTTAACGTTACCGCTGTCAGTCGGTTACGCACATGGTTTTGATAGTAAGCTTGGTAAAGATAAAGTCTATTTCCAAGTGAATGGTACGTTTTAACCTTTAAAGCCTTGTTGAAACGTAACGTATGAAGGCCACCTTGGTATCAGCGATATACGAGGTGGCGAAGTTAAAACCCACAGAGGTTGCTAACTTCCATGCAAATAAAAAAATCCGAGTGTGTAGCACTCGGATTTTTTAAATCAGTGGAATGTTATTCCGCTTACTTCACGTAACAAGCAAAGCCTTTCAGGTAGAAACCTTCAGGGTATGCGCTGTCTAGTGGGTGGTCAGCCGCTTGGCTGAAACGCTCAATAAATTGCACTTCACGATGTGCATCAAGCGCAGCATCAGCGATGATCTTCTGGAATAGGTTGTTATCCATTAGACCAGAGCATGAGTATGTTAGTAGCGTGCCGCCAGGTTTTAGGATCTGCATTGCTAACATGTTGATGTCTTTGTAGCCACGACAAGCACCTACAAGCTGGTTTTTCGACTCAGCAAATTTAGGTGGATCCATGATCACGACATCGAACAGTTCACCGCGCTCACGGTATTCACGTAAAAGTTTGAAAACATCCGCATTCAGGAACTCTGCGTTTTCAAGCGGTAAGCCGTTGATTTCTGCATTCAGACGAGCAGTATCTAACGCGTGTTGGGACACATCGACGTTAACCACTTTGCTTGCATTGCCTTTCAGTGCGTATAAACCAAAGCCACCTGTGTAACAGAAACAGTTCAGTACGCGTTTACCGTTTACGTATTTTACCGCTGCTTGACGGCTATCACGTTGGTCTAGGTAGAAACCTGTTTTGTGACCACCCATGATATCAACGTTGATTTTCACACCGTTTTCTTCGATAACCACAAATTGTGGTGGCTCTTGACCTGCAAGAACGCCAGTGCTCATCTTCAAGCCTTCTTTCTTACGTACAGCGACGTCAGAGCGCTCGTAGATGTTGCAGTTAGGGTAGCAAGTCGTTAGTGCTTCAATTAATGCTTCTTTTTGGGCTTCAGCACCCGCCGAAAGTAGCTGACATACAAAGTAGTCTTGGTAGCGGTCAATTGTGATACCTGGTAGGCCATCAGATTCCGCAGCAATTAGGCGGTAACCGGTTAGACCGTCGCGCTCAGCAAGGATGTCACGCAAACCTTGAGCTTTCTGGATACGGTTGATGAAAAAGTTAACATCAACGTTTTCTTTTTTATCGAAAG
Organism: Photobacterium jeanii; assembly: GCF_001650345.1. GTDB lineage: Bacteria > Pseudomonadota > Gammaproteobacteria > Enterobacterales > Vibrionaceae > Photobacterium > Photobacterium jeanii. The sequence goes on from NZ_LVHF01000012.1 coordinate 42,184, forward strand.
TCCATACGCGAACGCGAATTTGAGATTGTGGTGAGTATGCACCACGCGCTAGCCATTCACCTTTGTGATCGTAAACGTCAACGGTTTCACCAAGTGCTGGCTTACCTTCAACGCGCTGAATGCCGCGAGAGAAAATCCAAGGGTGACGACGGCGCAGAGATTTTTCACGTCCCTTCACCAAATAGATAGATGCTGTCATGACGAGCCTAGTTGGGTGTTCAATTTGGGGGCGAATAATAGCAACTTATCCCAAGCTGAACAAATCTAGGCTGTGTTTTCGGTAGCTTAAGTGAATGTTGTGGCCAAAAGAAAACAAGCCGCATTGGCGGCTTGTTGGGTTATAGCGAAAAGCTAATGAACTAGATGTTATTTAGGCTTTTAAGCCGTGCATCAGTGACTCAAGAACATCAGCTTGTTTATTTAGACGCTCAATTTCAGATGAGGAAGCGTTAATCATGTCAGCAATTTGGTGTGACTGTGTACGAATTTGCTCAACACTATTTGCGATGTTATCGGCCACCGCACCTTGTTGTTCTGCAGCGGCAGCAATTTCAGTGCTACGGTCGGAAATTTGCTGGTTACGCTCGGTGATTTGACCGATTTCGTTATCCACATTTTCCATCAGCATTTCGCTGTTTTGCGCATTTGCAACGGTATTATTCATTACGCTTAGCAGCTGCTGGCTATTGTTTTGTAGCGCTTCAATCATTTGTTGGATTTCAACGGTAGCCGTTTGGGTACGACCAGCAAGGGTACGCACTTCATCAGCAACTACCGCAAAGCCACGACCTTGTTCACCTGCGCGTGCCGCTTCAATGGCAGCATTCAGGGCTAAGAGGTTAGTTTGCTCTGAAATGCTGTTAATGGTGGTGACCACTTCATTAATTTTGGTTGCGTTATGATCAAGCTCTGAAACCGCTTGTGATGCTTCACCGATTTCACCCGATAAAATAGAAATCGCTGATTTGGTCGCATTGACTTGCTCGCGACCTTTTTCGCTTACAGCTTGTGCTTCGCGGGTCTGATCGGACGTATCGTGAGCGTGATTAGCTACCTCACGGATTGATGACGCCATTTCTTCAGTGGCACTGGCAAGTGAATCAAGGTGTTGCTGCTGACCTGCCGAAAGGTTCTCGCTTTGCTGCGAGGATTGACGAAGTTGGCTGCTGATCTGCTGCATTAACGCGGTTGCTTCTTGTGTCGCTTGGACTAGCTTTTGTTCGCGCTCGGCAACACGGTCGATAGTGATTGCAATAGTGCTGAACTCATCACGCACTTGAAAGAAGTTGAGGCGACCCGTTAAGTCACCATCAGCAAGGTTTTGTAACGCTCGGTACATAGTAAACATTGCGCCGCCAATGAAAGTACGAATGTAGTACACCGAGGCAAACATAATGATGAGCAAAACGAATGAAGCAGCAATCTGAATACCAGACAGGTGAGAAAAGACACTGGTAGGCTCCATTGCCGAAATAGTGTAATTCATGCCGCTGACGCTAGCACTAATTTCACTTGAGCCGACTTTTAAACCGCTACCAATCAAAAGAGAGCTTGCTTGATTGGCATCAATTTGTTGATTAGACAGCAAGTTTGCCATTGCAGAGACATGGCTTGTTGTATTTTCAATACGATGTTTATCGGCAGCATCAACTAAAATAGCACTGACGCTTAGAAGAGAGATAAACGGGATGAGAAAGAGAAGCAAAAACTTTTCTTGTAATTTCAGGTGAATCAGATATTTATCAATCCATCGAAATGCTACTTCTTTCATAATAAGTCCTATATTAACAGTAAGAAATGCGCAGTCTTGATAATAAAACTGTTGGTCTTTATATCGGGTATGAATGGATTATCTTGAGGTGAGCGATGTCACAGATTTGTGTAAAAGCTAAGATACAAGGCAGAGTCCAAGGAGTGGGGTTCAGATTTCACACCGCACATGAAGGGCTAAAACACGGTTTAACGGGGTACGCTAAGAATTTACCAGACGGCAGTGTCGAAGTATTAGCCTGTGGTCATGAAGAGGCAATCAACAAATTGCTGGCATGGCTAGAGCAAGGACCGAAAACGTCGAACGTTACGCATTTAGAATCCGATGAAGTTGATTGGCGTCATGTCGATGGCTTTGAGATTCTCTAAGGTGTACAGCTAACGATTAGCTGTATGGAGAGCTTGAAGGGGATTGCTAAGGCTTGGTTAGTAGTTGTAGGTACAAAAAAGCAGAACTCAATGTTCTGCTTTTTGCTGCATGTTCGCTTTCAGTATACCGATTTGGATACTGGCGGTTAGATGCATTTAACTGGTTTTGGCAGACCGGCAAGCTTAGTCGCTTGCTTTGCTGGGCCTTGTGGGAAAAGCTTGTACAGGTAGCGAGAGTTACCTTTTTCTTCACCGTATTTTTTCGCCATCGCTTTTACCAGCATGCGAATAGCAGGGGAAGTATTGAACTCTAGGTAGAATTCACGCACGAAGTTTACAACTTCCCAATGAGCGTCAGAGAGCTCAATTTTTTCTTCTTCAGCCAGTACAGGAACTAGCTCTGTAGACCAGTCTTCAAGGTTTTTTAAATAGCCTTGAGCATCGGTTTCAATTGTTTTACCTTGGAATTCAAGCATGGTGCGCCTCAATATATGGAACGCAGCAAGGATAGTGATTCCCGCCTAAGCCTGCAAGTAGCAAATTGGATTGGATCAAAAAAGCACCCCGAAGGGTGCTTTTGATTTTCTACAGCCAAGAAAGTGGTTTTCGCTTTCTTGCTCAGTGCTACAACCAGCGAGATTAATCGTCGCCGCCCATTACGCCTAGTAGTTGAAGTAGGCTTAGGAATAGGTTGTAGATAGATACGTATAGCGTCACTGTTGCTGAGATGTAGTTTGTCTCACCGCCACGAACGATTGACTGCGTAGTTAACAGGATTGCTGCAGAAGAGAGCAATACAAACATCGCGCTGATTGCTAGTGAAAGCGCAGGTAGTTGCAGGAAGACGTTTGCAAGTACTGCTGCGATAATCGCGAAGAAACCAGCTATAATCATGCCGTTTAGGAAAGACAGATCGCGCTTAGTTGTTAGTGCATAAGCAGAACACGCTAGGAATGTTAGCGCAGTACCGCCAAGTGCTGTCACAATCGCATCCCCCAGACCTGCACTTACGTACGCGTTTAGGATAGGGCCAAGGGTGTAACCCATGAAACCTGTTAGTGCGAAGGTGAATACTAGACCCATTGAGTTATCACGGTTCTTTTCTGTTAGGAACATTAAACCGTAGAAACCAACCAGCGTAATGAGCAGACCTGGGTGTGGTAGGCCCATTGCCATAGAGAAACCAGCAACAACAGCTGACCAAACCAGTGTCATAGAAAGTAAGAAATAGGTATTACGAAGTACCTTGTTTGTTGAAAGTACGCTTTCGTACGAACCACCATGGTTGACAATACGATCGTTCATGAAGTCTCCCCTCAGGGTTAGTTATAGTGTTAACTGTTATGACATATATGGAGGTAAAAGTTCCGAAATTCAAGCATTCACCTGAAGATTTCTGCTTTTAACTCTGGTCATATTTTACGATATCCTGATGATACTTAACATTTCATTATCGCGAGCATTGAAGTTGTAAATTAATGTTACATCGGCTGAATTGCTTGAAGCATGTCACAAAATTAATTCTAGCTTGGTTTAGTTTTGCTCGCATCGAGTTCATCTAGCATAGCTAAACAAGGTGAACCCGATGTGAATAGTGTATGCCTTAACAGGTATTGTCTTGCAGGAAGACAAAGTAGCGAGCCTGTTTGGTTTTAATGCAGGATTTGCTTGAGGAAAAGCTGGGTGCGATCCGATTGCGGATTATCAAAGAAATCTTGTGGATTGTTCTCTTCGATAATTTCACCCTGATCCATAAAGATCACTCTATCCGCGACTTGTCGAGCAAACCCCATTTCGTGCGTAACACACAACATGGTCATCCCTTCATTTGCTAATTCCACCATTACATCAAGTACTTCACGTACCATTTCAGGATCGAGCGCTGACGTTGGTTCATCAAATAACATGATTTGTGGATTCATACACAGTGAGCGGGCGATGGCAACGCGTTGCTGTTGCCCGCCGGATAGTTGACCTGGGTACTTGTCGGCTTGTTCCGGGATCTTAACCCGCTCTAAATAGCGCATGGCAATTTCATCCGCCTCTTTTTGCGGCATTTTCTTTACCCAAATTGGTGCTAGGGTGCAGTTTTCAAGTACGGTTAAATGAGGGAAGAGATTGAAGTGCTGAAAACACATCCCGACCTCTTTGCGCACCAGCTCAATATTTTTAAGATCATCGGTCAGCTCGTTTCCTGCCACCAAGATCTGTCCCTTTTGATGTTCTTCCAATCGGTTGATACAGCGGATCATGGTCGACTTTCCTGATCCGGACGGACCACAAATTACGATTCGCTCACCTTTGGCCACGTTTAAGTTGATGTTTTTTAATACGTGAAATTCACCGTACCATTTATTGACATCGGTAAGCTGGATCATGAGTTCTTTGTCTGAATGGGTACTGCTTGTCATAGTGCTGTCCTTGCTTATCTTTTATGGCCTGTGTGGAGTTTGTTTTCTAAATAGATGCTGTAGCGCGACATACTGAAACAGAAAACCCAGAAAACGAGCCCGACAAATACATAGCTTTCAGTAGCAAAGCCCAACCAATTAGGGTCGGTGTTGGCGGCTTGCCCGATCCCCAATACGTCGAACATCCCAATAATGAGCACCAAACTCGTATCTTTGAATAAGCCAATAAAGGTATTCACAATTGAAGGGATGGTAATTTTGAGCGCTTGCGGTAACACAATTAGATACATTTTTCGCCAATAGGTTAGGCCAAGTGCATCAGCGGCTTCGTATTGTCCTTTGGGGATTGCTTGCAGGCCACCACGGACGACTTCAGCCATATACGCGGCACTGAACATGACTACCCCGATCAAGGCGCGAATAAGCTTATTAAGTTCCATTTCACTGGTTAGGAATAACGGCAGCATGACAGATGCCATGAAGAGGACGGTAATCAGCGGTACCCCTCGCCAAATCTCAATGTAAACCGTACATATACTACGAATGATGGGCATATCTGAGCGTCGGCCTAACGCCAATACCACGCCAATAGGCAGTGAGACTACAATGCCGACAATGGCAATAATCAGGGTGACCAATAATCCGCCCCATAGGTGTGTTTCCACGACTTCTAAACCAAATACACCGCCATAAAGCAAAAATGCGGCAAAGAATGGGTAGATGTTGACGAAGAACAGCCAGATCCATTTCCGTCCTGGTGTCGATTCAATCGCAAGCAGCGTAATAAATATCGCAAGGGTGAAATAGAATAGCTGCGGTCGCCACAGCTCATCAGCGGGGTAGAAGCCAAACATGAACTGTTCAAATCGAACTTTAATAAATACCCAGCAAGCCCCTTCGCTGGTGCAGTCGTTACGGGTTGTGCCTGTCCAGTCTGCGGTTAAGAAAGCCCAGTCCACAATTGACCATATGCTGGATAAGGCGATATAGCCAAGTACAAAGGTCAGTAGGGTGTTGATAGGCGATGAGAACAGGTGTTTTCGTGCCCAGCCAACCATACCTATGGTATTGGCGGGTGGTGGCATGTCAGGTAGAAATTGATGTTTATTCATATTAACGCTCCACCAAAGCCACTTTGCTGTTGTAGATGTTCATCAGATAAGACGTCACCAAGCTTAACGTGAGGTATACGCCCATTGTCATGGCGATGATTTCAATGGCTTGTCCTGTTTGGTTAAGGGTGGTGCCTGCAAATACTGAGACAAGGTCAGGGTAGCCGATAGCCATTGCGAGCGATGAGTTTTTGGTCAGGTTCAAATATTGGCTGGTTAGTGGCGGAATGATGATCCGAAGGGCTTGCGGGATCACCACTAAACGTAACGTCTTTCCTTGCGGTAGCCCTAGTGCTAATGCTGCTTCGGTTTGTCCATGACTAACAGCATTTATCCCTGAACGCACAATTTCGGCGATGAAAGATGCAGTATAGATGCTCAATGCTAATAGCAGTGCAGCGAGCTCAGGCAAAATACTAATACCACCACGGAAGTTAAAGCCCTTAAGTTCAGGGTATTCAAGCGATACGGGCATCCCTGTGACAAAATATGCGAGTAGCGGTAACCCAATCACTAACAGACTGGTGGTACGTAATATGGGTGACTGTTCACCTGTTAGCCGTTGTTTTCGATGAGCAAAAATAGCGTAGAAAATACTGATGGCGACACCAACGGTCAGTGCGATCAGCATCCAAATAGATCCTTGTTCAAACACTGGCCTTGCGAGATACAATCCGCGTACATTTAAGAAAATACCTTCACCAAAACTTAAACTTTGTCGAGGTGATGGCAATACTTGAAGCACGGCAAAATACCAAAAGAAAATTTGTAGCAGTAGCGGGATATTTCGGAAGGTTTCGATGTAAACGGCAGCAAGGCGGCTGACAATCCAGTTTGATGATAGGCGTGCAATACCAATAATAAAACCGAAAATGGTCGCAAAGATAATGCCGAGCACTGACACTAACGCGGTGTTGAGCAAACCAACGACAAAGGTGCGCCCGTAGCTAAAAGTTTCATCGTATTCAATTAAGGTGAGTCCGATACCAAAACCAGCTTCTTGATCCAGAAAATCAAAACCAGTTGCTATACCACGCGCTTCAAGGTTTGCTAAGGCGTTGTTAATAATGGTGTAGAGAAAGAAAAATAATCCAATAACCGCTAAGGTTTGAAACACAATAGCGCGGAATGTGGGGTTATAGAGTAGGTTCTGTTTTTTTGCATTGGTAGGGGGGCTGTCCCCTGATGCTGGTGGCGCGTTAGACGCTTCTGATTTAGGAGCCATACAACAACCTCAGTCCCTGTGGAGTTATACCGAGTTACCGATCTGCCGGTTTAAGTGATTATTAGGTGTGAAGTGGCAGTGGCTTTGAGCAAGGGCTGCATTTCGCAATGCCGCCCTTGGTGTAGAGTTGAAATTAACGAATCGGTGGAGCGTATAGGATGCCGCCGTTAGTCCAAAGCGCGTTAAGACCACGTTTGATCTCAAGCGGTGAACTTTCACCTATGGTGCGCTCAAAACTTTCACCATAGTTACCGACCTGCTTGATCACCTGGTAGCCCCAGTCGTCTTTAAGGCCTAAGCCTTTGCCTTTTGGCCCATCTAAGCCGATCAAGCGACGAATATTTGGATCTTTCGATTTTTTCATTTCGTCTACGTTGGCTGAAGTTACGCCAAACTCTTCAGCATTGATCATGGTGTTGAGTGTCCATTTCACAATGTTGAACCACTGGTCGTCACCTTGACGAACAACAGGCCCTAATGGCTCTTTCGAGATAACTTCTGGCAATACTACCGCTGAACTTGGATCTTTTAGGTTCAAGCGAAGGGCATACAAACCCGATTGGTCGGTGGTGAGTACGTCACAACGACCAGAGTCAAAACCTGCCGAGGTTTGCGGTGCTGTATCAAATACGACAGGGTTGTACTTCATGCCATTAACGCGGAAGTAGTCAGCAAGGTTTAGCTCAGTTGTTGTGCCTGATTGAACACAAATTGCTGCACCATCGAGCTCTTTAGCACTGGATACGCCAAGTTCTTTTTTCACCATGAAACCTTGCCCGTCGTAATAGTTTACGCCAGCGAAGTTGAGACCAAGTGCAGTATCACGGTGAAGGGTCCAAGTTGTGTTGCGCGAAAGAACATCGATTTCACCCGATTGAAGCGCGGTGAAGCGTTCTTTAGCTGTTAGTGGAATGTATTTAACTTTGGTTTTGTCGCCAACAGTTGCCGCAGCAACGGCTTGACAAAACTCGACGTCGATACCTTCCCATTCGCCTTTAGAGTTAGGGTTAGAAAAGCCGGGTAGACCAGCACTAACACCACACTGGACATAGCCTTGTTTCATGACTTTTTCGAGTGTGCCATCAGCCGCAGCATTCGCTGAAAACAGCGCGGTTGAGGTAGCGATTGCTGCAAATACAACGGAAAACTTAGTAGCCATTAGTACCTTCCTTTGTAGAGAGTGTGAGTAATCACAAGAAACTCACAATGCGGTGAGCCAATATCACCACTTGGTTTTATTTAGTTTAAACATACTGTTAACAAAACTAAGTATAGAAACAGATGTCGTTTCGTCTAACATCCAATGCGTATTTCGTCACATTTTTGTTTTTTTGATGGTGACAAAAAGTTGATATATGGACTTAAAAACAGAGTTGAATTAAGTGTCAGCGCGGGAGAAGGCTAGTGCATAAAGCGAAAATTATGATGAAAAGCAGCATTATTGCTGAAACTGACAGCGGTTTGGTTGGATTCTGTGTGGTTGGTGTTTTTTATTAAAATTAGTACTTTACAGGTTTACCCGAACCCTATAATATTCGCCGCACTTACGGAGAGATGGCTGAGTGGTTGAAAGCACCGGTCTTGAAAACCGGCATACGTTTGTAGCGTATCTAGGGTTCAAATCCCTATCTCTCCGCCACATTCTAGAAATAGGGTTAAAAACCGTGTTTCGCAAAGAATTGGAGCGGTAGTTCAGTTGGTTAGAATACCGGCCTGTCACGCCGGGGGTCGCGGGTTCGAGTCCCGTCCGCTCCGCCACTACAACGAAGCCTCGTCAGCAATGACGAGGCTTTTTTGTATGCTTTTTCCATTCAATTGTCGATTTCTCAATAAGCTCGTGAGTTTTTAACTGCAGCAGTATATTCACGCATGCTAAATATTGCTTTTGCCTGATTCTTTTATAGACACAAAAAGGTTTCTTAAAGACATTAATTATTTTTAATCGTTAAGTGATTACTCTTATTTATTGTTCGGTTTTCCTGAATGATGATTTTAGCTATTTCTTAATTATCAGTAATTGTCTTTTTATTATAATGATTGTGTTGGCTAACGTAGAGGTGATGATATTTCATCTTTTGCTCTACCTCTCGTTCAATATAATGCGACGTTGGTGATCTAGGTTGCACACAGGCAATATAGCGCTGATGTGATATCTAAATTATAAAAACGAAAATGATAAGAGTGATAAATTGAATAATCTCAGGTTGGTTAAGTGATTTTATTAATTAAAGTTATTTACTACTGGTGTGGGGTTATCAATTTACCGTAGAAATAATAAATAAAGTAAAGTGCAGAAAACTCATCAAGTTATACTTGGTGAGGCGTGGCTTGTTTATAAAAAGAATTAATGAAAAGGAACGGCAATGATGAAAAAATTAACGACAGCTGCGGGTTGCCCCGTTGCTCACAATAATAATTCAATGACAGCTGGCCCACGTGGTCCAATGCTACTTCAAGATGTTTGGTATCAAGAAAAATTAGCTCACTTCAATCGCGAAGTTATCCCTGAGCGTCGTATGCATGCGAAAGGTTCGGGGGCATTTGGAAAGTTTACTGTAACCAATGATATTACTCAGTACACACGAGCGAAAATATTTTCGGAGGTAGGTAAAGAGACCGAGATGTTTGCGCGCTTTACCAGCGTTGCCGGTGAACGTGGTGCGCCTGATGCTGTACGAGATATCCGTGGTTTTGCTCTAAAATTTTATACAGAGGAAGGCAACTGGGATTTAGTGGGTAACAATACTCCCGTATTTTTCCTTCGTGACCCGTTGAAGTTTCCTGATTTGAATCGCGTAGTAAAACGCGATCCACAAACTAACATGCATAATCCAACCAGTAACTGGGATTTTTGGACTCTATTACCTGAAGCGCTACACCAAGTAACTATTGTAATGAGTGATCGCGGTATACCTGCTTCTTATCGTCATATGCATGGTTATGGTAGCCATACTTTTAGCATGATCAATGCTGATAATGAGCGAGTTTGGGTGAAATTTCATTTTGAATCGCAGCAAGGTATTAAAAATCTAACAGATAGTGAAGCGGCTGAAGTAGTTAGTCGCGACACCGAAAGTAATCAACGAGATTTGTTTGAAGCGATTAAAGAGGGCAATTTTCCTAAATGGGTTATGTCTATTCAAGTTATGACGGAAGAACAAGCCAAGGCCTCGACGTTTAACCCGTTTGACTTAACGAAAGTGTGGCCAAAAGCGGATTATCCATTAATTGAAGTGGGTGTGATGGAGCTGAATCGCAACCCTGACAACTTCTTTGCGGATGTGGAGCAAGTGGCGTTTAATCCAGCCGCAGTGGTACCGGGTATCAGTTTTTCTCCTGATAAAATGCTGCAAGGTCGCCTATTTGCGTATGCTGATGCGCAACGATATCGTCTTGGTGTAAACCATCACCAAATTCCAGTGAATGCTCCACGTTGTCCTGTACATTCATCTCATCGTGATGGCCTTGGTCGTGTTGATGGTAATCACGGTGGCACCATTGGTTATGAACCAAACTCATTTGGTGAGTGGGCTGAACAGCTTGAAGCAGAAGAGCCAATGCTTGAGTTAGAAGGTGCTGCTGGTCATTATGACTTCCGCGAAGATGATGATGATTACTACAGCCAAGTGAGGGCTTTGTTCCGTTTAATGTCTGCAGAGCAACAACAAGCTCTCTTTGAAAACACCGCACGGGCAATGACTGGTGTGCCCGATTTTATTAAAGAGCGTCATATTGCTAATGCAGCAAAAGCAGACCAAGCCTATGGTGCTGGTTTGCAAGAAGTCCTGTTTGGTTAACTGTGTCATCAATAAGCGTGCTTACAGAGAGTCTTTCTCTTAGTGAGCGCGCTATCTTAATTCTAAATTTTATATCGGAGAAGGTAGATGAAGAGAAGTGAGCATCTATCATTATTTGCCGACATCGATAAAGCGTTTTGTTATAACGATGAATTATCGCTATTTGATTCAAAACAATTACAACGGCTAGAGAATACATGTGTTGTTGTATTGCTTTTCGGTCTTTTGTTACTTCTAGCTTAGAGTTAGCTTTGCATCATTCTGCTTTATAAGCATTAATTTCATTTTGCTTATCTTATCTGTTAATTATTTTTATCCTTCAGAATAAGTAATAAAAAGCCGCTGATTATCAGCGGCTTGATTGATAGTTACTTGGAATGATTACTGTCTGGCAGTAATTAGGATTCAGCTACTTGCGAAGTCGTTTCTGGCTGCTTTTTCTGAGCGAACTTATTCACCCATAGCGAAATAGCACCGTCGCCTGTGATATTACATGCCGTACCAAAGCTGTCTTGTGCCATGTAAAGCGCGATCATTAAGGCAAGTTCTGCTTCACCAAAGCCAAGCATTGACGCCATTAAGCCAAGAGCTGCCATGACACCGCCACCCGGTGCACCCGGTGCCGCAATCATAGTAATACCTAGCATCATGATGAAAGGTAACATCTCTAGTAGCGAAGGCAGCGCGATGTGTTGGCTAAGTGCCATTACTGCTGTTGAACAGGTCACTAGAGTAATAGTTGAGCCTGATAGGTGAATCGTCGCACAAAGTGGGATAGTAAAGTTAGCGATTGATTCATCTACACCGTTGCTTTTCGTCTGGCGTAAGGTCACAGGGATCGTTGCAGCAGACGACATCGTACCTACAGCTGTAAAGTAAGCAGGAAGCATGCTTTTGATTAGCTTAAATGGTGATTGACCCATAGCCAATCCAGTTACTGTGTACTGAATGGTGATCCATACCCAGTGCATGAACACGGCAAGCGCTAGCACAACACCAAATGTTTTTAGGGTGGTGAATACCGTGCCTTCGGCTGCCATTTCAGCAAAGATGCCCGAAATGTAGAACGGCAGCATAGGAATAATCACTTTCGATAGTAGTAAGTCGATAATGCTACGGCCATCATCAGCAATCTCTTTTAAACGAGTGCTGTTGGTGACACTAATGCCTAAACCGAAAAGAAAAGCCGTTGCTAGCGCTGTCATTACACCGAACATTGGTGGAATTTCTAAGCTAATGTAGCTAGTTAACTTAGCACCCGCCTCAGCCGTTGTTGTATCAGGGCTTGGGATACCAGCAATAAAGGCGCTAGCAACGATAAATGCAAGGCTACCTGCAATAACCGTTGAGCCGTAGGATAGGGCAACAGTTTTACCCAGCAAGTTACCTGAATTCTTAGGTAAACTTGCGATACCACTGGTGATGTAAAACAAGATGATCAGTGGGATGGTGAACCCGATCAACTGACCGCCTAGCAATTTAATGGTGAGCAGTACGCGAATGATTCCATCTGGGGCGAAAAATCCAAGCAAGATACCGGCAACAATACCGGCAATTAGTTTTAATATTAATTTCATTTGGTTGTATCCAGCTGTGTGTTTGCTGCGGCGAGCCCTTTAGTGTAATCACTATTCATATGCACTTATTGGCATTTTATTTTATCAAATAGGGATTAAAGGCGATATTTTCTGACCGCAGATACTATTTAACACTTTTATGCTGCTCTGTCATTTGTTGAAAGTTTATTGGTGGATTTTATTTTTCTCTCCCCCTAATCTGATTTGGTTCTGCTGTATAAATGTCTTTGCTGGATACTTGAGAGAAGGTAAGTCTTAATTCGCATTGAGCCTTGAAGTGAGTATGTGGCTTAGCTTCAGGGGGAGGGTGATTAAGCTGATGGATTAAAGGAAGGCGCTGAAATTTACAGCGCCTTTTACTCAGTTAGATGCGTTGCGTTTACTGATCATTAAACAGTGTTATGATTTCTTGCTGCGTTAATGCTTTGTGGTAGACCTTAACTTTGTCGAAAGCCATCCCTGAGGTGATAGGGCAGTTTTCAGTTTGATCTTTGGCACAGGCAACGGATGTATGCCCACCAACCTTAAATGGCGAACCACCGCCATAACCGGAGCTGTTCATTGCCGCCATAATAGGTTCGCTACTCTGCGGTAAATCACCTTCAAACAAGTTGCCGTCAAGATAACCTTGCAACTTATTGTTTTCTTTGTCGATAATGATAGCCACATGGTGCCATTGTTCATCATCAACAGTGGCCGTTTGGCTAATCATTAGCTTATTGTTTTTCATCAAACGGTCGCGGAACCTTACTTCTATTTCTATTCCGTTATCGGTAGAGCGGACTTCCCAGCCTCCATACTGCATATTATTTGGTCCAGATGATGATTTCCCCATGAGCAATTTGGACTCGCTGGTTTTGCTCATTTTGAACCACATGGAAGCGGTAAAACTCTTATGCCCCGGATCTAAGTAATGGGGCAGTAATTTATGCCCTAGCGCATCGTTTTCCATCTTAGTTGAAGCAATAAGTGGAACACTCATCGCCACCCCATTATTGTTATCCGCGACAAGAGCTGTATTGATGGTTTTTCCCGTTAGCTTATTAAGATCTGGTGCGGTTAAATCAAACTGGTTTTGGGTGCTATCTTTGATGGTGTTTACGTCAACTGTCTCCATATCCCAGTCGGTTGCGATGCTAGCATCAAGCACTTGGATTTGTACTGGCCCTGTGGTCTGCAATTTGCCATCGGTTGCTGTGTAGGTAAATTGGTCCACGCCAGTAAAATCACGCGGCGGCACATAACTAAGCGTATTATTGTGGCGGGTAACCGTCCCCCCTTTGGCGGTAGTGCTGTCAAAGCTCAAGATCTGTAACGCGTCACCATTGGCATCATAATCATTTGCCAACGGGTTGATGGTGCCAGATTCATTCTTGTAGACCGTAATATAGTCTTTGAATGTAGCGGGTAGCATTGGGTTTTGTAATGCCTGTGTCGGTTTGAACTTGGTATTGGCTTGTAAGCGTTGAGTTGTTTTCCATGCCTGCATATTGCCCATGTGGGTTGAAGGCGTTTGGATTTGCTCATTATTATCGGTTTGCTCACCATGCCCAAGACCAAAGTTATGACCAATTTCATGGGTAAAGCCCCAATTCATACGGAAGTTAGCAATACAGCCGACCCAGTCGCCACCACCCCAGCAGTAGCCTCCATTGCGTGAGTCTTGGAACTCAATCGAGAAGTTAGCGTCATCGCGAGCGTGAGGGCGTTTATCAACCGCATTATTTGATTCGCCATGTACTTCAATTAATGCTCGGCCTATATCCCAGCGCAGTCCTGTTTTTTGCGCCCAAGTGTAGTCCAGTTCATTAATATGACCTTCCATTTGTGCGACGGCATTGATTATGTTGCTACCCGCTCGTGCGACAAATTGGGAGTTGTTGTGGGTAAAGCTAATTCGGCCAAGGTTATTATGAAAATCCACGCCAGGCTGCGGTAGGTACAAGCGATTTTTTGTTACGGTGGGTGTCGTAAAATCAATGATAATTTCGTTGTTATTGATTTCGCTGTTGCCAAGCGCTTGGGGATTAATACGATCCTTAATGTTGATGTTTTTTGTCCAGCGTAGGCGATCACCTCCCCAGACGGAGAGGTAGAGCTTACCTGCAGCATCCACTACCGCAGTGGCAGTTAGGCTTGAATCGTTTTCAACGATGCCACGGTAAGTCCGCACTTCAGGCATTGGTGTTACAGGCATGAATTGCTGATCGCGACGATCGTCGAAGGTCAATAGTTGGTAGTTTGGCGAACGGACAGAGTGCTTTTCTAACTCAATATTAAAATCTTGGTCTTTGTTAACCACTTTTAGCGATAAGCGCATTGGTAGGGCTTCGCCTGCAGTTTTACTCGAATCGATAACCACGGTGTCGACAACGAGTGGTGCTGCTGTCCAGCTGCTACCAGCCAAACCACGGGTTTCAATGCGAATATAATATTGCTGACCAGCTCGAATACGATCTAGTAGCACGCTGTTCTTACCTGCTTTGAGATCGCTTAATTTGATCCTATATTGCCAGCCGTTTTCGTTTGCACCAGCATCCATCTCACCGTAGTAGACCCAAACTTCACCGTCAACGGCACTTTGCTCAAGCACGAAGTCGAGCGTGATTTGGTTACCTTGCGTACTTAATCCAGTTTGATAGCCACTTTCAATTTGTGCTGTGGCAGGGATCAAGCTGCTAGCTGGAGTGAGGTATTTGCCTGTAAGTAGCTGCTTACTGATTGTTGGCCCTTGCCATGCGACAGACAAGTGGTCGCCACCACCGCCTTCTTTGTGTAAGGCTTCAATGTAGTAAAACTGTCCTTTAGTTAGCTCAATTTCACGAACGATTTGCGAACCATCGTACCAATTATCTATCGAGGTGTAGCCATTAATGCGGGCGATAGGTTTGGCTTTATCAGCGCTACTGTCTGGGCTAATGCGTAGCTCACTCGCGTCATCTGAAGCGATCCAAAAACGATATTTTCCTGTCTCTGGTACACGTAAATACCCGGAGACACGCTGACCGTAACTACTCCCCATGTCTGCAGGTGATTTGAAGTTTTGCAGTACCGTTTGCGAAGCAATAGGGGCGAGAGTATTGATGTCTGCAATGGCATTACCTGAAATGCCAGTCCAAACCTGCTGTAGTACCCCTTGTTGTGTCAGTTGAACCGGTGCAACAGAAAGGATTTGTACTTTAGTTTGGCTAAAGAGCTTACCGCCTGTTTGTTGATCGCTGATTTGCACTGTGAGTGGGAATTGAAGCGAAGTATTTGTTGGTAATGCTTTAGCGAGTGTTATTTGGCCTTGGTTGTTGATTGCGAAGTAGCCTTGCGGATCACCGTCAATAATACGAAGCTGAGTTGGGTTTGTTGCCTGAAAGGTAATTAATCCCAGTTGGCTGCCTACTGCGCTGTTACTCGCTGCAGCAAAGGTATAATGGTTATGCTCGAAGGCTGGGGTACCTGCAATAAGCGCTGTGGTTTTTACATTTAAGGCAGATGAAAGTGCACTACTATTGCCTGAAATATCGAACGCTTGTAGTTGGACTTTATAATCCGTATTCGGTGTTAATTGCTCAAAGGTGTAGTGAGTATTATAGGTTTGCCCAACCTGCTTATCATTAAGGTAAACCTTGTAGAGCACTTGGGTTTGTTTTTCGTCGTTCGATGCTTGCCAATCTACTGAGATACTTTGGTGGTCACTATTTTTTAGTGTTAGTTGTGATGGCTGTGATGGGGCAATAATGTCATCAATAACGATGATCCCAGTTTGGCTACTGGCGGAGATATTACCTGCTTTATCAACGGCTTTAACAGTAAAGTTATACTGAGTGTCACTTTGTAACTGGGTTAGCTCGGCAGATAATGTCTTTGTGTTTTGCAGAAACTGCCCGTGGTTGTAAATGGCGTAGTGATCAACGCCTTGGTTATCGGTCGCTGCTTGCCACTCTAGTAAGACACTGTTTTCGGTTTTCTTTAACCAATTGAAGGCATTAACTGGCGATGGAGCGCTGACATCGGCAGGATAAATCAGATAAGTATTGCCAATGATTTCACGCGCACTATTTGGGCGCTGCCAGGCAACGTCGACAAAATCGGCACCACTACCTTCAGCCATGATGGCGCGAAGCAAATACGCTTTGCCGGCTTCTAACTCAATGGTTTTCGATTTTTGGTGTGGTGATTTATCCCACTGTCCAATTCCGGTATAGCTTGGAACATAAGCAATTTTGTTGAGCTGATCTTCGCTGGTGGAATCGCTGAGCCATAACTCAGCATCGTCATCAGATGCAATCCAGAAAGTATATTCACCCGTAACAGGAGGAACGATATAGGCTGTCATGCGTTGCCCGTACCAGTTACCAGTATTGCGAGGTGATGAAAAACTGGTTTCGGTAGTAACAGAGCTCGGTGCATGAGGAAAGCTTGGGTGCGTTTTTAGTGCTGCAACTTTTCCTGTCATGTTATCGCCAGTATAAACTTCGCGTAGTACACCTTTGTTTTGTTCATCAGCAAAGCCGATTTTTAGCTCTGTTGTTGCAAGGCTAAAGCTATCACTTGCTTCGATTTTTACATCAAGCACTTTACCTGCAAGCGAGGCAACCTTGTCGGTTGTGGTGATTTCGCCTTGCTCTGATATACGCAAAAAGTCATTTGCTTCGGTAGGAGATAGGCGGTAACTGATTGGGTCATTATTGGCATCAGTTGCGGTGATCTTTGCGACTAGCGTGCCAGTGCTAGCTTGGCTCATCAAGATCACAGGTGCAGTGAGAGCTTTGATAACGGGCGCATCGTTTGCAAGTGTCGTGAGTGTGATTGTGCGTGCGAGAGCCGTTTTTCCTTCTTTGCTGACACTGACAACATCGTAGCGGTAACTTTGATTCGGTGTCAGGTTGTTATCCGAGTAGGCAAAAAAGCCTTTTTCAACTTCGGCAACTTGTTTGCCGTCACGATAAATGAAGTAGCGCTCGGCTTGGTGCTTATCTTGCCATCCTAATGTAATTGAGCTCTTAGTAATGGTGATTGAGCGAAGCTGTTCAACAGGAGGGATCTCACTATTTGGTGCAACCGGTTTTGAAGGCGTGACCGGAATTTTAGGGGGAGTGGGAGAGGAGTTTGATTCGCCGCCACAAGCTGTGAGCAAGCAAAGCGAAGCGATAAGGCCAATCGACTTTTTAAATTGCATATAGATTCTTATTCTTGATGTTGTAATGGATAGCTATAAAAAAACACTAATACGTTGTTGGTGTTATGGTTTTCGTTTGAGTTATAAATGTGAATTATGGACTTATGGATGAAAGCGATAAAGTGCCTTGGGGCTTTATTTGTCAATAGATCACGAATTAGGTACCCATCTTTATTTTTTGTTTAACCGATGAGCGCTCAGTGACGCTAATGAGCTAATTGACAGTTAGTTTTGTCTCTATAGGTGCTTCGGTTAGCGGAAGGCTCTGTGATAGAAAAGGGGCATCAAGCGATAAAAAAAGAGCCAGCGAAAGCTGACTCTTTTGAATGATTTGGGTGCGTTGTAATTTAAGTGCGGAAGTTATTTAACTCTTTACGTAAATCAGCAGCGTTACTTGCAAGGCTTACCGTAATTTCAACCGATTCATTCATGCTTTCCATCGCATCGTTAGCGGTTTCGTTGATGATCACGACATTACGGTTTACTTCTTCAGTGACAGAACTTTGCTCTTCAGCCGCAGAGGCGATCTGGTTGTTCATGTCATTGATCACATTGATCGCTGCATTGATTTCTTCCAGTGCAATTTGTGCAGCCTGAGTTTCGCCACGGGTATCTGAAGCTTGCTGCTGGCTCTCTTCCATAAGATGAACAATCGATTGTGTTTCATCTTCAAGGCGAGACAGCATGCCTTTAATTTCTTCGGTTGAGTTTTGCGTACGGTTAGCTAGGTTACGTACCTCATCAGCAACTACCGCAAAACCGCGACCAAATTCACCCGCACGTGCCGCTTCAATTGCAGCGTTAAGTGCCAGTAGGTTGGTTTGATCAGCAATACCACCAATTTCAGATAAGATATTCTGAATAGCAGCACTTGATTCCGCCAAACGTTGGATTTGATCTTGAGCGTTATGAATGCGCTCTGCAAGTTGGGTCACTGAGTTCGCCGCGTAGTCCATTTTACTGATGCCATCTTGGCTACTCGTTTGAACTTGGTTTGCAGCTGCAGCAGCTTGAACCGCAGAGTTTGCTACTTCTTGTGCGGTCGCACTCATTTCATTAATTGCTGTTGCTAGAGAGTTCACTTCTCCTAGCTGAGTTAGCAACTTATCTTTAGCAACGTCTGCTTTAATGCGGCCTTCACCAGCACTTGCATCCACATGCTCTGCGGTATTGGTTGCATGGCGAAGCGTGTCTTGCATACGGCTTAGGAAGGTATTAAACCAGTGTGCAAGTTGACCTGTTTCGTCTTTGCTATTGATTTGGATGCGGTGTGTCAGATCACCTTCACCTTCCGCAATATCACGCATGCGATCAACAAGCTGAGCCAAGATATTACCGATACGTGTTGCTAGCGTTAGCATGGCGATGATGCCTACGATTGCAGCCATGATACCGGCTGTAATACCTTTAGAAATCGCGCTCTCGCTTTGAGCTTCACTCCAATTGGTGAATTCTGTTACGTCTTTAGCAAGCAGATCTGCTGGAATTGCAACCATGACTACCCAAGGCTCACCTGATGTATCAACAGAAGATACCGCGACAATCTCGTGTCCTAAAGTCAGTAGTTCATCGCGTGGGTTATTAGCCATTGCCTGAATGTTTGACCAACGAGCAGCCGTTTCACCAGAAACCTTCTTGCCTACATCTGCGGCATTCTTGCTGTGCGCCATGATGATGCCATCCCAAGAGGTGATCATAATGTCACCTTGGCCTTGGTAAAGTTGGCGAGCAAGCTGCTCACTTTGTCCTTGGAATTCAGCAAGTGACCAGTCAAAACCAAGAGAACCAACGATTTTGCCATCCACTTTTAGTGGCTGACTAATGGTCGTGATTAGCTCTTTATTACCACGCACATCGTAGTAATAAGGTTCCATCACAAAAGTATTACCGCTTTCAAATGGCGCTAAGTGCCATTCGTCAATACGCTCACCGTTGCTATTTAAATTTTGGTTACGGAATGATGCCATTGCCGCAGGTTCAAAGCTGGTTGCTGTTGGTGAGAAAAATGGTGATAGATAGCCCTGCTCATTGATTGCAGCAAGACCATTGGCTGTCGTAGGGTTTTGCCAATGTTGCTCTTCCCACACCATGTAACCAGCAAAAACAGTATCGTTTTGCGTTTTAAGTGCGGCAATGAACTGTTCTACGAGTAGATCAGCACTTGCGTCAGATGAACTACTAAGCTCAAGCATGGCACGAAGCTGAACAAGATTAGCTAGAACAGGTGCAAGTTGGCTGTTTAGCGTATTGCTTTGTTCTGTTGCCGTCGAGATCAGGTTTGCCTTCGTTGTCTCAGAAAGCTGAGTCGACACTTTGTCAGTGATTTGCTGTTGTACTTCAGTAAATGAATAGGTTGTGAACGCCATGGCAATACCCAAGGTAAAGACCATCGCAACTCCTGCGCTAACAGCAATACGTGTTTTTATTGATTTAAACACGATAATTCCCTCAAATGATAAAAACTATTAACTAAAAGTGATGTTTGGTAGAAGTTATGTCTTGTAATTATGCAAACGGATTTTATCGGACTCTTATTAATAGCGAATGGAAAGCTATGATGTGTTATGAATCTATATTAATGGTGTGTTAACAGCTCTGCGCTAACCCCTTTATTTATAAGGGGCATTAAAATAGCCTATGAAATGAAATAAATTGAGATTAATTCAAGTGGCTGTTTTATATGATAAAAGCGTGTCGATTATTTGACGTTTTTTGGGTGGTTGTCGTCAAAATTTCTTATGATGGCGTCGTCATATAGGATGTCACTGTTACTGCTGTATGGAAGAGCTTTGCTGATGCGACTTATTTCGGCAAGACCTTGTTAACAAGGCATGTTAAAGTGGTTTGCTATTGAATTATTAGGTCGTTGTTGTTGATGTTATCGGAAAAAAGTAAGCTCAAAGCGCAGACCGCGCGTCATAAGGAAATGAAGAAAAAAGTCCATCAAAAATCGGACTTAGCGACTAATAACGCGCGTCGAACCTTGGTATTAACGGGGAACGGTAAAGGGAAAACCAGCTCAGGTTTTGGGATGGTGTTTCGTGCTTTAGGTCATGGTCAACAATGTGCGGTCGTACAGTTTTTAAAAGGCGACGGCGAAAGTGGCGAGCGTAACCTGCTGCAGCAGTTGGGTGTTCCAGTTATCACCATGAATACAGGCTGTTCGTTTAAAGAAGGCTATTGCGCAGAGTTTGAACGAGTACGGGCAAAAGAAGTGTGGCAGCAAACGCGTGAGTTTTTGCAAGATGAAAGCATTGATTTGGTTTTGCTTGATGAAGTGACATACACGATAGCGCGTAAACACTTGGATGTTGATGAGATGATCGCCGCATTTGAAGCGCGACCTGCACACCAGTCCTTGATTTTAACGGGGCGAGCGGCACACCGAAAATTGCGTGAATACGCAGATACTGTCTCGCGAGTCGACAGTGTTAAACACGGATTGCAGCAAGGTTTATCGGCTCGAAAGGGGATTGAGTATTAGCCTTTGCCTACGATTAAGAAGACCCTCGTAGCTTAGATGAAAAAACTACAAGGGTCTGATCTTAGTTTGTGAGTTGTAAGCGTTAACGCTTAGCGATTGTGGATCTAAGTACTACCAACGGGTATCAACGTGGATCACCCCAACATTCGACACATTTCCTGCGGTATCTTTCACCCGGTATGAAATTGTCACATCTTTGTTGATGTTGGCATGGTAGCTTATTGAACCATCACCGTGATTAACCACTTTACCATCCATCTGACTTGGTTTTTTCACTATTTCAACGGATGTGATATCCAGTGGAATATCTGATGCATCGTTATCGAGTACGTTGATAGTTAAGGCGCCAAAGAAAGAGCCTGAAAGGTGATCATCAATGGCTTTTGGACCCGTAGGTACTGGCTCAGTCGTCGTTTGACTCAAGAAAGGTTGGATTGCAGGTAAATTTTTCGCTTCACGACCATCCGCCCCAACAGCTGGGATTTCAAGCCACTCGGTTTGTGCTTTACCATCTTTATCCACACTTACGCCGTATTCGTCACCAATGTGCCCGTTAGGTACAAAGATTTGTGGACGATCAAACGGTGCTTTCTCCCAACGAACACGTTCATCGGTTAAGGCTTTTAGGAAGGCAACCAAGTCATCGATTTGTTGCTCGCTTAAGCCTAACGGCATGATATCACGGTCAAGGTTTGAGTGATCACCCTCATAAGCAGTCGTGTTCGTGCCGTCAGGTAACGTGCGTGCATTACCGCCTCGGTTATAGAACTCAATGACCTGACGTAATGTCGCCATCCCACCGTTATGCATGTAAGGACCGGTGAGTTCGATGTTACGGAGCCCTGGAACTTTAAATGCACCATCAATGGCGTTTTTCTCATGCTGACCGATAGGTGTACCCGGGTTAATACCTAGTTTATCGATGTCGATATCAAAATCATCTGGAATGTGGGCACCACCTAAGCCTTCTTGTACTTGGCGAGTATATGAGAGTGGATAACCGTAAGGATCGCTACGCCCTAGACCAAGATCCTCCTCGGTTGGACGTACCCCGATATTGTAGAAACCTGTATCGTAAAGAGCACTTTGGTTATCACTCATTATCATCCTATCGACCAACTCATTTCGGAAGTTAGGCGGAATGAGCTCTTGTGCTGCAGCCGTAAAGGCGAGACCACCATGACAGCGAACACAAAGCCCTTGTCCAAAGAATACCCCTAGGCCGCGACGTTCTGGGATCGACAGTGCTTGCTGATCGCCGTCTAAGAATCGGTCAAAACGGGTATCGTCAGAAATTAAAGTGGATTGATAAAGTTGAATTGCCAAACCCCAGAAAAGCGAGAAGTTTGACTCGATCTGACTAAAGCCATTCTTGCCTGTAGGGCTCATCCAATATTCTTGGTTAAAGGCATCCATGATCAATCGACGGTAATCCGTTCTTAGTCCTTTGTGCGGATAGGCTGACAGCTTGCCGAGCTGACTGTCTTTCGGATCAACGAGCTGTTTACCAAGTGGTTGGCTGTTTAACAGTTTACGACCAATTAATGGGAAGGTTTTACCGCCACATGCCATTTCAAAATCATCAACCGCAGGACCAACAGCCTGAGACGCAAGGCTGGAATTGATTAAATGCACGGTTTCAGACTTGAGCTTGCCGCGTTTGAGGTCGAAACGCAGCACTTTCGCGTCTTTATTACGGCGCCCAAATGGGTCAACACCGTTAAAGACGTTATTTGCGCGTCCATCCCAAAGATTACGGAAGTTAAATACGGCATTGATCACCGTAGGTGTATTTCGTGGTTCAACACGACGGGTATTTTTACCGTTTACGTGGAAGATATCTTCAACGTTTTTACATTTTTCATCATGACCAAAAAAGCCTAACCCAATAAATTCAGCTCCTGATACCCCTTGTGAAGAAATAACATCATCAGATTCATATAATATTTCTGATTCTCGGTCTTTATTGTCGGCTAAACGGTGAAGAGGAAAGTCATCAATGGTGAGGGTATAGTTAGGTCCTCCATCTTTTCCCGAACCCGTATGCGGGAAATTTGCCATATTAAAGGCTTCTGCCATTGCTTCGTTCTCGTGCAATATACTTGGGCTGATTTGGTTTTTTACTCGGTTATCAGCGCCAGCACTAAAGTGACAAGAGCCACAACTTTGCCCTTGGCTACCTGCTTGCACATCCCAGAAAAAGATCTTGCCTAGTTTTATCGCTGCCTTTTTGTCTTTCACGTAACGCTCTAGACCCGGTACCGCAGGCGGTTGTACTCCTTTTAGTGAATTACTGGGCGGTGGTGTCGGGTCGGGTTCTGGCTCGGGTTGATGCGGAAAGGCAGCATACGCCAGTGATGTTGAGACAAGGCTTGAAGATATAACGGCGAGTAACAACCGTTTCTTCAGGAAGTTATTATTGTTCATAGCCACTCCAAAACGTCATTTTATTATTTTACTGTTGGCTTATTGGGAGTTATTCCTTGTACTGAAAAAGTGATAAGCCAACAAAGTAAGGATGGAATGACATGCTTGTATCAATTATTAATTTTGAAAATACCTCATGAGATGAAAGCCTTTCTCACTCTCTTTGTTGTGAAAGAGTGTCAAAAATAAGCTTGAGTATTGTTGTTATTAATTGAGACGCCTATATGTGTTTGATTTATATAATCTACAAATAATGAATAGTTGGCCATTTAAATAATTTAAAAATAAGAGTGATCTAAATTAATCCTAATGAGGTAGTTAATATATTTTGTTCAAATTTTGAGTTGGCGATAAATGTGTTATCACAAAACATGCCTTGTGGCAGAGTTTCTAATTACGTAGTGGAGTTTCTAATAACTTAGAGGCCGGCTCTTTATTAAGAACGCCCATAGTCACTTAATTGAACATAGGCGGTATGGTTGTTTGTGTAACTGTTATTTGTATGAGTAATTGTGATTCGGGTTGGTGGTGTTTTAAGCATTGTGTTGGTTCTAATTACAGCCAATTCAGACTTAATGTCTTAACTTGATATTCGTTAAGTTGAGTAAAGTGTTAAGTTAATTGTAACCAATTATCCATTCTGGATTTATCGTTATTGAGTAGTTTATTGCTTTGTGTAGAATGCGCCTCGGAAATAATAATAAAGACTATTTTTCTTCTTTTTAGGTCATGATGGCAATAGAAAAATAGAGACGCTCAATATCTACACATATCGAATATATAAATGAAAAAGACGGTTCTTTCTTTTTTGGTTGGCTTGGCTGTGACTCAGCCAGTGACGCATATTGCTCAAGCCGCTAACCAAATTAATACTATGGTACACGACGACGTTGTTGTAGCAGGAGATGTTTTACAAATTATGGTCCCAGCAGCAGGCTTATTTGCTGCTTGGATGCACGATGATTGGGAAGGTGCAAAGCAAGTTACGTATTCCACCATTGCAAGTGCAACCATTGTTGAGGGCTTAAAAAAGACCACCAAGCGAGCTCGTCCAAACGAAGGTGGTGATAACTCTTTCCCTTCTGGGCATACCGCAGCTGCGTTTAGTGGTGCTGCATTCCTACAGAGCCGCTACGGTTCAATGTGGGGAGTACCAGCTTATGGTGCGGCAACTTTTGTTGCTTATAGCCGCGTACATGGAAAGCGTCATCACCTAGATGATGTTATTGCTTCGGCGGGAATCTCTATTCTGGTTAACCAATACTTTGTTTCTCCGTACTACGATGAAAACATTCAAATCGGCTCTATGGCTGTCGATGGTGGTATGGGAGTGAATGTCACCATCAGTAATGGTGCATTTGATAATGAAAGAACAGAACGTCGTTCACAGCCAGTATTACCGACAAATTATGATAACCGCTTTGAGCTAGGTATTGGCGCACATACAAGTTCTGGTGGCACGGAAGTGGCAGGGCAGTCATTCGTTGAACAGCCAGAGTTTGATAAAAAGTTTAAGCCGTTCGTATATTTGAACTATCAACGTGAATTGGCGAATGAAAATTTACTTGAGCTCTACCTAAATACCACAGATTCACGCGATCGTGGTGTGATGGCGAAAGACCAAAAGCTAGGTAAAAACGATTACCAAAAAGGCGAAGAAGTACTAGCCAACTTCCAGCATATCAAAGTGGGTAGCACCTTGTATAAAGGTTATCAGCCACTTGATGATTGGCAGGTAGACTTTGGTTTAGGGATGTATTATCACCAGTTAACCTTAGAAATGGATAACGATAAAAACGGTGATAATTACGGTAAATCTCAACGCTGGCGCTTAATGCCTAATTTTGCGCTCAATACCCAATATAATATTACTGATAACCTAGCGGTGAAGGCGAAAGGGCAGTATCAATACTGGGATACTGATAAGTATATTGAAGCAGAGGCTGGTATTAACTATAAGTTGAACAAGCAATGGGATATGGGTATTAAGTACGTATACGCTGATTCTCACTTTACTAATTCAAGCTTTAACGCGAACTACGATACAAATGCGTTTGCACTGACGTTTGCTAATCGCTTCTAGAATCCCAATAGTATTCATTGAGCCTGAACTTGTTTCAGGCTTTTTTGTGCGTTAAATAGCGGCATAAAAAAATCCAAGCTCATTGCTGAGCTTGGATTATTCTTCAATCACAGTATGTATTGGAAGATTAAGCGTTAGCTAGTTTCTTCTCAAGCGCTTCTGCGTCAACAGGCTTAGTGATGAAAGATAGGAAGATAGCTACACCAACCATAGCAGCACACACTGTGTAAGCCATAGTGTAAGTGCCTGTCATATCAACTGCTACTGCTGCAACAACAGGACCGATGAAACCACTGATACCCCATGCTGTGTATAGTACGCCGTAGTTCGCGCCGTAATTCTTCAGACCGTAGAAGTCAGCAATGATAGATGGGAATACTGCTAGTAGCGTACCGTAACCCACACCTGCCACAGCTGCACCGATCATTAGCGTGAAGTCGCTTTGGAAAGTAGCGAACATCACCATGTTGATGCCTTGCATGATGAATGCAAGCATTAGCGTTTTAACACCGCCGATCTTGTCAGACAAGATACCAGCAGCAATACGACCGCCAGAGTTGAAGATAGCAAGGATCACAACTAGGTATGCTGCATCACTGATGTCTGCTTGTAGAGAAGCGATAGACGTGATGTTACCGATGATCATTAGACCAGCAGCAGATGCTAGTGCGTACATGAACCATAGAGAGTAGAACTGAGGTGTCTTCAGCATGCCACGCCAGTTGATGTCTACAGGCTTAGCCGCTTTTGCTGCATCGCCAGATAGGTTAGCTGGTACTTCAGGAGTGTAACCTGCCGGTGGGTTATTGATAGTACATGCTAGTGGAACAGCAATAAGCAATACCGCGATACCTAGAATTAGGAAGCTAGTGTTGATGCCGTAAGAAGCAATTAGGTTAGAAGTTAGTGGTGCAAGGTAAACTGCCGCAAGACCAAAACCTGCTGCGATTAGACCGTTAACCAAGCCTTTCTTCGATGGGTGGAACCACTTCATTGCCGCAGGGCTTAGACATGCGTAACCAAAGCCGATACCACAACCCGTTAGGATACCGAAAGTAAGAATAAGCATGATAGGTGAAGTCGCAAAGCTTGATGCGATCATACCTAGGCCAACCATTACCGCACCTAGAATAAGTACGCGACGTGGGCCCATGCGATCTTGAAGGATACCAGCAACAAGAAGTGATAGAGAGAATGTGATGATCGCAATAGTATAAGGCATAGATGCGTCAGCATTTGACCAACCTAGATCTACAACCAATGCTTTTTTAAATACACTCCATGCGTACAGGATACCCATACACAAGTTGATGCAGAATCCAGCTACTAGGATCTGCATAGCTCTATCAAACTTTTTCATTCTTACTCTCAATAAACGCCGTTACTTTCCGAAAATAGGTGGAAAGTAAAACTGTTCTAAAAAAATTAAATACTCTCAACAAAAGTTGAGTAACTTGTTTAAAGCGCGCGGATTCTATCAATAAAAATGGGATAAAAGTCGAAGTTACATACTTTGTTACAAATGATATAGCTTATTAATGTTTATCGCCCAAAGATGTTTAAATTGTTGAAAAATAGATAAGTAACAAGTTGCACTCAAGTCTAAGTTGGTGTTTTTGTATGCAATTAATATAAATATCGTACTGCGGCTGTATGGAGGGAGGTATGGCGTAGTAGGCTGATTTACAACATTATTTAAGTGAAGGCTGTTTTAGCGAGAGAAAAATGTAAATGTGGGCTGTTACATTTTATTTTCCCTTTATGACTGGGCAAAAGGTGTCGCTAACTGAAATAAGGCTGATGATCTTAGGTTTAGAACGAATAGGCTGACGTTGAGATGAAGCCTATTAAGACAAGTAACTGGAGCCAAAGAGTTACTCGTAGGCCATTAGAAGAAAGAGGCTCGTAAATAGTTGCTTACTTGTGTTAGCGGTAAGCAACTAGATACGGTATCACTAAAGAGCATCAACCAAAAATGGATGGTTATTTGTTTTGCTGACCTAGGATTTCAAAGATTTTACCTTTGAGCTGAGCGCGTTCGAGTTTCAACTGGGTGAAGTTGAAGTCATCAATTGGCAAACCTTGGTTTTCAAGACCACGAATAGTGTGGTCGAGTTTATGATACCTATCAGTCATGGATTTAAAGCTTGCATCGGCCATTTTGAGCTGATGGATTTGGTTTTTGTATTCAGGGAATTCAATTGCAAGAGAGTGATTTTCGCCTAACATCTTTTACTGCTCCGTTATCGCGTTTGTGGTTTGCTGTGCTGCCTTAACGATAAAGGAGCACCCCCGGCTTAAATAAGATGTTTAACGCGCCCTGAAGAGTGGTTGAGCCACTTATCTGTCGATTGTTGCTTTTGTTGTTTTCATAAGCATAGTCAGAAATGGCAGAGGATGGCAAAGGCGCAACAAAAAGCGCACCTTTGAGGTGCGCTTAGAGAAGGGGAGTTGCATGTAGTACTGCTTTTAGTCAGCGATACCATTAAGGCTACTGAATAAAGCTAATGTACCCTTGCAATACTACGAGGTTGGCAATATCAATGAAGAAAGCACCGACAATTGGAACAACCATGAACGCCTGTGGCGATGGACCATTACGCGATACTAAAGAACCCATGTTCATTACCGCTGTTGGTGTTGCGCCCATACCAAAGCCACAGTGACCGCCTGCGATGATTGCGGCATCGTATGACGAGCCCATCACACGGAATGTCACGAAGTAAGCAAACAAGCCGAGAATAACGGTTTGTACAGCCAAAATGATTAGCATTGGCAGTGCAAGTTCCATCAATTCCCAAAGCTGTAGGCTCATTAGCGCCATAGCAAGGAATAGCGATAGTGAGATCGTACCAAGGGCATCGACAGTCTCACTGTTGATCTTGTAGATCTTAGTGCCTTCGCAAATGTTAGTAATGAATACACCAATGAAAAGGGCGTAAACAAAATCAGGGATACGAAGCCAATCAATGCCAAAAGTATCAACCAAGTCTTTTACGTGTGATGCACCAGCAACACAAACAAGAAGAATGAATAGCACTTCAATCGTGTTCTTCGACGTAATACGGTCTTCTTCTTGATCGCTGTATGTCACAAGATCTGGGTGCTCAATGTGGTGTTTTTCACCATCTCCAAATGCAGACTTCAAGCTAAATTTGTTGATCAAGCGTTGTGCAACCGGGCCACCGATAATACCACCCATGATCAAACCAAAGGTCGCTGATGCCATAGATAGCTCTAACGTATGTAGGCCGTATTCAGTCGCAAAGGTCTGTGACCATGCAGCACCAGTGCCGTGACCGCCTGATAGAGTAATCGAACCGACGATCAGACCTAATAGCGGATCTAGACCTAATGCAGAGCTTAGGGCAACACCCACACCGTTTTGGATGATGATAAATACGGTTGCAAGCGCAAGGAACAAAAATACGCGAGAACCGCCTTGTGCTAGAAGCTTAAAGCTTGCAGCTAAACCTACCGTGGCAAAGAACATCTGCATCAAGGTGTCTTTAAGAGGAACGTTAAAAGAGACATCAACACCTTGTGTATGGAGTACGGCTACGATAATGGCAACAATAAGGCCACCAACAATGGGCTCAGGAATGTTGTACTTTCGTAGAACCTTAACTTTGCTATTAATGAAGTAGCCGAGAAAAAGCACGATAATCGCTATGAGCATGGATTCCAGCTCATTAATTTGAATAAGTGAGTTCATATTGTTTTCTTTTTCATACTTTTCTTTTGTGGCTAGAGTTTAGCGACAAAAAGAATGCCTGCCTATCTTGCCTAAACTCTAATAATAGTGTAGCGACCACCAGATTTATGTAAAAAAATGCAGTAACTTTGCAGCGATTTATTCACCATTTTGTTTTTTGTTTAACGTCAATAGCGCATGGGACCAATTTTTCTTATCGGAATATATGTCACAGCACTCTGTAATGACGAGAAAGTGACACTCGAGAGTGATAATTTGGTGGTTAAATTGACATTACTTTTTAAATCAATGGCTTAGCTTATTTGCGGGCTTTGGTAGCTAATTTATCTCTACTCTTTAAGTTAATAAAGTAAAGAGGGCTAAGGGGATATCTTCTCATCTGTAATATATTTATCAAATAAATAACAAATGCAACAATCGTGAATCATAAGTGAATATAAAAAACACTGTATTATATTCTAATAATTTAATATTTTTTTTGTTTTTTTGTAGGACACTGTTTTATTCGGTGGAAAATCCATCTTTAGAGATCGTTTTTTATCCAAAATCAGATATTCACTCTCGTTATCTGCAAAAGTTTTGGTGACTTTATAAAATGGAAAATGTGAACGGAAACGATTGCGTGGGTTTTTTCCTAGAATTGTCTTTATGGTTTTTATAAATAACTTCAATACAAGCATGTTTTTTCTCTCTAGCTCGGTGCACTTTGTTTTATTTCGGTAGGAGATAAAGGGAGTAAATAGCCAATATAAAGAGGGGAAAAAGGAGGCGCTAATAAAAAACCACGCCTAAGCGTGGTTTGTGGTTTCTGTTATCTGGCATTAACTGCGTTTTTTAAGGTGAAGATCTTTACGCAGCTTTGCGATTAAGGCCAAACGGTCTGGATTTTCTGGTTTAGCCTGCACTTTCATTGTTGCCAATGTCTTGGCTTCATCTTCTGTCACACAGCGACCATTAATTCGATAATGGGCCGTTTTGGTTTCAAGTGATGAACGCTCAAACGCTTCTTCTTGCGATTTGGCTAATGCTTCACGTGCCATACTTTGGCTAGTGGCATCTTTGACAACGTGTTGTTGACGGTAGTCTCCACGCTTAGGAGCAGAAGCCGATTTTTGATCTCGCTGTTTGAGATAGTCATCTAAATAGTCGCTAAAGCTCATATTCTTCCTGCTTTTCATGTAACTCTTACTAATTCTAATGGTTTTCTGAAACTATGTAACCTTCTTCCTGAGTTTCATCACTATCATCTTTGGTTGGTAAGCAAGTACGTTCAAATTCTTCTAGTGGCATTGGTTTGCCGAAGTAGTAACCTTGGAACTCTTCAACCCCTATGGTTTCCAAGAACTTGATTTGGTCGATATTCTCAACGCCTTCCGCCACTACGTTTAAATGTAAATTATGAGCAAGTTCGATTATTGAGCGGGTGATGGTAATGCTGTCTTTGTTCATCGGTAGCTCTTTAACGAATTCTCGATCCACTTTAAGAATATGGATAGGGAAGCGAGTTAAATAGGCTAGGGATGAGTAACCTGTGCCGAAGTCATCAATGGCAATGCGTACCCCAAGCGCTTGCAGCTTCACTAACTTATCAAATGCTGTTTTCACATCAGACATTACTACACTTTCGGTGATTTCTATCTCTAAGTATTGTGGGTCACACCCTGTAACTGTGATCGCCTTGTGCATTGTCTCTACTATATTAGAGTTTAATAACTGACGAGCTGAGATATTGAGCGCGTAGTTAATGAAGTGTCCTTGGTCTTGCCACTTCTTCAATTGTAAGCATGATTGGTAAATCAAATGCTCACCCACATCAATGATTAGCCCAGAGCTTTCCAGAATTGGGATCACTTCATTAGGTGGCTGAATATTCCCTCTGTCGTCAGTCCAACGCAAAAGCGCTTCGATACCGCAGAGTTCATGGCTGCCTGTGCGTACTTTCGGTTGGTAATAAAGCTTGTAGCGGGAAGTCCCTAAGGTTTTACGCAATTCACTTTCAAGGTTGAGCAATTTATTACTATCAATTGCCATTTGTTCGTTAAAGAAAGTGGCTTGATTGCGTCCGTCGAGTTTTGCGCGTGATAGAGCGATATCTGCACATTTGATCAAACCATCATGATCTGTGGCATCCGTTGGGTAGAGGGCGATACCAATACTGGCGCTTAACCACAGTTCTTGACTATTTATAGAGATCAAACTGCTGATGGTTTGTAATAGTCGGTTTGCCAGCAGGGCGACATTTTCAGCATCAACGCCATTTTTCATTAATATAGAGAATTCATCGCCATCCAAACGCGCCAAGATATCGTGATCACGCAGGGTGCTGCGAATACGTTTGGCGATGATCACCAGAACTTGGTCGCTAAGGTCGTATCCTAAGGAGTCGTTAACTTGCTTGAAGAAGTCGATGTCTAAGTGCAATAGTGCCATAGGCTTATTCGTGACCTTGGCTTGGTGCTCGACACTTTCAAGTTGTTGATAGAAGAGGGTACGATTCGGCAGACTTGTAAGCGCATCGTAGTGTGCGAGTTTGTGAAGTTTACTTTCAAATAGCACGCGCTCGGTGATGTCTTTACCGGTTGAAATATAGTGGCTGATTTTGCCGCGCTCGTTACGAATAGGGGAAATGGTTTTCTCTTCGTATAAAGTGCTATTGTCGTGCTCACGTGACACCACATGATGCACGGTTTGCCCCGATTTTAAGCGCAGCTGAATATTGCGCACTTCGGGATCAGAACCCAGCGCCTCTTTTAATAGTGGCTCAGATTGAGTGCCTATTAATTCTTTAGCACGAACCCCAGCAACAGTTTCAAAAGAGTGATTAACGTATTCGATAATGCCACGGCAGTCGGTGATAACCACGGTATCGTTACTTTGCTCAAGCGCTCGAGATAGACTCTTGAGCTTAAGCTCTCTTGTTACCCATGATGTGACATCACGAATGGCGAGTAAGATCTCTTTGTGATCGCTGTATTGAGTCTGTAAGCCAATAATTTCTAAATGCTGCTTTTTGAGCGTGGCATTGGTGAGTTTGATTTGTGATTTGATCGACTGTCGGCTGCCAAGCTCTGCGGATTGTTTGATTTCATCAATGATTTTATTAATTTGATACTTGGCATTGACCCCTAGTTTTAAGCTTGAGATTGGCTGATTAATAACATCAGAAGCAACCACTTGGAATATCTGAGCGGCGGCTGGATTGATATTGGTAATTTTTCTGTTGAAGTTAAGGGTGATCAAACCATTAGGTGTGTTCTTTACTAGCGTTTCATACTGGCGAGCTAAATCTTCAGAGCGTTGTTTGAGTTCGCGTTCTTGCTGCAAGCGCCTTGCTAGATGCCACGCCATCACCATACAGCCTGAAAGTAGCCCGAGAATTAACAAGGCACTTAAAGCGAATTTAATGATTCGATCTGGTGTAAAAGAGATTGAAGTCACCGCAGTATTAAGATTGATTTTGGAGATCACCGTCCACGGTAAATCAGTGCCACCAAAAGGAAGCTTATAAAGATCGGACGCTTGTTGGTTTTTATCCGAGAAGAATCGTGAGTAAGTATAAAGGTTACCATTTTTCTCGAACTGACCCTCTTGATGTGTATTTATCTCTCGCCACAGTTCAGGGTATTGGTTATGGAAGTCGTTGGCATTATTTTCACTGTCCATATACATCCATGATCGGGCTTCGTCAGGTCCTTGTAGCCAGTTTCCATCCCCGTTTACTAGCCAGCGCGAGCTGTTTTTCCACTTATATTCATGTTGGAGATTATCTAAGTAGTATTGACCTAGGTAGTTGATGGAAATCAGCCAAGTACTATTGTTTGCTTCTATGCGGGTGATAAAGCGGAGAACGGGTTTTTTGGGGAGTTCTAGTTCGCCATTTTCAATATTGAGATCAAATTGCGAGGTGTACAAACTGTCCGGTGGTAATGCCAAACTATGTTGGACATAAGGACGGTGGCTCTTATCTTGTAATAAAGAAGGCGGAATAACATTAGTGATGCCTTCATCATTATCTACCCGTATAACTTCCTTTCCTTGGCTATTGATTAAACGCAACTGGTCATAGTCGCTACGTGTTTTCATGACATTGATGAATTCGCGGGTGATAGCTTGCGCTTGTTGGTCGGTTAAATTGGTTGCAATGTTGAGCGCTTTTAAATTGAGAGACAGAAGCTGAAGGTCGTTGACCACAGGACGAAAATGTAATTGCGTCATATTGAGAGATGAGCGCTGAAGGCTCATCTCTCGGTCTTTGATCCCTTGTTCAAGTTGCTGAATGTCTTCTTTATATATGTACAAGGTGATCGTTGTAGTGATGATAAGTAGCGGAAGCAAAAGCGCTACAAAACGTAATAAGGCTGCTTTCATGAATCGTCCGTGAATAAAAACAAGCTAAAGAAATTATAGGCACACAATGATATTGGTTTCATATATTATTTGCCCAGTTATGCAGTTTTGTGACATCGCAACCGATAGATATGGTGATTAGGTATGATATTGCAGGGCTAATGAAATTAAATACAGCTTACGCCGTGCTTTGAGGGCAAAACATGTGGTGAAACAGCAGGATGAAAAAGGAAGGCAAAAGTAAAACTGATAGACTTGTAAGGAAATATTTAAAGAAGTGACCGATAAAAGTGTAAATTAGCTATTATCGGTCTGAATAATTCTTGAGTTATTGTACTACCTCGAATGCGAGCGCTTTTTTCTCAACTTGGCGGAAGGCAAGGGTAAGGGCGCCATTGACTAATAAATAGAACGCACCAGCGATACCAAAGACAGTCAATGTATCGTAGGTTTGGGCGTTAATGCGTTGTGCATAGCCCATTAAGTCCATAATGGTAATTGTGCTTGCGAGCGAAGTGCCTTTAAACACTAAAATTACTTCGTTGGAATAAGCCGGTACCGCACGGCGAAACGCGTATGGTAGTAATACCCCAAGGGTTGCTTTCATGTTCATGCCTAAGGCTTTACACGCTTCCCATTGTCCTGCTGGGATTGCTTTGAATGCACCGTGAAAAAGCTGGGTGCTGTAAGCGGCTGTGTTGAGTGCTAGCGCAAGCATAGCGCAGAACCACGGTTGACTTAGCCATTGCCAAACAAGACTTTCTCTAACGGCCTCAAATTGCCCTGGCCCGTAGTAAATCAAAAAGATTTGTACCAGTAGTGGGGTGCCAGTAAAGAGGGTAATAATGCCGCGGCTTAGCCAGTGCACCGCAGGCAAACGCACTATTAATGTAATCGTCATGATGACGGCAAGCGTAAAGCCAACGAATAGAGATACGGCTGTAAGCTCTAAGCTAGTAGCGAGACCTTGGGCAAGTTGCCAGATATGGGCGTCATTCATGCTTTCACTCCTTGCGCAAACCCTTGCGATTCAAACTTCAGTTCAATTTTCTTCACCGCTTTCTGCGTGACAAGCGTGATAATTAAGTAAATTGCCGCAGCAGATGCATACCAAGTAAAGCTTTCATGGGTAGCGGCTGAAGTAAGCTGTGCTTGTTTTAGTAGATCGGTGACACCTATCAATGACACTAAAGCCGTATCTTTGAGCAGCACCAGCCATTGGTTAGTAAGTCCAGGTAGCGCATGGCGGATAGCCTGTGGCAAGACAATGCGTGTAAAACCATGAAAAGGTGAAATGCCAAGTGCGCGGTAAGCTTCACGCTGACCTTGCGGTACAGCTTTCAATGCCCCTCTTAAAGTCTGTGAAGCGTAAGCCGCAAAGATTAATGCCAGAGCGATGACACCAGATACAAACGGGCTAATTTCAATATATTGATCGGTCAGCAAGAAAATAATTTGGGTTGAGCCGAAGAAGATAAAGAGCACCACTAAGATCTCAGGTAAGCCACGTAACATGGTCACTAAGGCGGTAACAGGCCAAGCAATAAAGCGGTGGCGAGACATTTCGCCACCTGCAAATAACACTGCTAATACCAAGCCGACGATCACGCTGACCAAAGACAACTGGATTGTGACTGCTGCAGCAGACATGAGTGCTGCGTGATAGCCAGAGAAAAATTCAGGTACTAACATGGTGACACCTATTACTTCGCGAAGTACTTATCAAAGATTGCTTGGTATTCACCGTTCGCTTTGACGGTTTTTAGTGCCGTATTTAACTGATCAACTAAGTCTTGGTTGCTTTTATTGACGGCAATACCAAAGCCATTCCCGAAATATTCTGCATTGGTCACAGGCTTACCCACGAAGGCGAGTTGATCATTTTTCTGGAACCACTCAGCTACAACAGCGGTATCACCAAAGACTGAATCAATACGACCATTTTGCATATCAAGGAATGCATCTTGGTAGCTGGCGTATGGCACAGCAGTTACACCTGGCATTTGATCAATAAGGTAGCTTTGGTGGGTCGAACCGTTTTGTACCCCAATACGTTTACCTTCAAGTGCGGCTTGGTCGGCAATTTTACCTTCAAGAGCAACAAAAGCTGCGGCGTTGTCATAGTAGGCTTGGGTGAAACTTACTTGCTTTTGACGTTGCTCGGTAATGTCAATGCCCGAGATTGCAGCATCGTAGCGGCGGAATTTAAGTGCAGGGATCAAGCTATCAAACGGTTGATTATGAAAAGTACATTTAGCATCGATCTCTTTACATAGTGCGTTAGCTAGGTCGACGTCAAAACCTTGAATTTGGTTATTTTCGTCCATGTATTCAAATGGGGCGTAAGTCGCTTCCATTACAAATTTAATTTCTTGTTGAGCAGCTGCGTGCATTGAGGTTAGACCTAGCAAGGTAGTAAGAACGACTTTCTTCATGTGATAACTCCTAAATATCCACTGCCATGCAGTGTGTTCCTAATTGTGATTATTTATTCATGGCTGCAAGTGGCAGCTAAATACATACTCTGTTATGGGCTTTGAATGAAATTAAAACTTTCTACGTTGTTTTATGTCATCCATAGCAAAATCGAAGCGGGGATTAATGGGATAAGTAATCCGCAAACTTTTGTGTCTCTGGCGATGTAAATGATGCTTTGGTACCGAACTCAACAATCTTTCCTTGCTCGAGATAAAGCACGTGACTTGCGACTTTTTTGGCGAAGTCGACCTCGTGCGTCACTATCACTTGCGTGATCCCGGTTTCACTGAGTTGGTTGATGATACTTACCACTTGATTAGTGATTTCCGGATCCAGTGCTGCGGTAGGTTCATCAAACAGCAAGATCTCAGGTTTCATCATTAATGCTCTTGCAATCGCCACACGTTGTTGTTGACCACCAGAAAGCTGAAGCGGCCAATGCTGTGCTTTATCAGTGAGTTGCAGCATGTTAAGCAGATCCATCGCTTGGCTTGTTGCTTCTTCTTTGCTGATGTTAGCGACCTTCATTGGTGCTTCAATTAGATTTTGAATCACCGTCATGTGAGGCCATAAATTGTATTGCTGGAATACCATGCCGACTTTTTTACGTAGGTCAGTGCAGGCTTTGTCGCTGAATCCTTTTTCAAAACAGAACTCACTGCCAGCCAGTGCCATATCGCCGTTAGTTGCAGTTTCTAACAGGTTCAGTACCCGTAGTAGCGAGCTTTTACCCGCACCACTTGGGCCAAGTAAAACAAGGGTGTCGCCTGATTGGCAGTTAAAGCTGACATTATGCAACACTTGCGTATCACCATAGTGTTTATTGATGTTGTTAACTTGAATACTCATGCCTAAATACTGAATTGTTTATCACTTGTGATTTATACTACCGATATCGAATCCTTATGCAAGAAAAATGTATAAAAAATCTATTTTGTTGCATTTTTGTTTGTTTTTTGTACGTTATGGAGTGAAAGACGCTGTTGGCTGGTTTTGGCGAACTTAGCAGAAATGGTGCAATGAAAGAGCGAACTAAGGCCTCATGACTATTACTGGCTAAGGAGAGGTTGTAAGTTCAGAAGCCGCTCATCGGCTTTGAGAAGTTAAGCGAGCTGTGTGGTATGTGGTTGGTACGTCGATAGGGGAAGTTACAAAAGAGAGAGCGGAAGGGAAGAAGGGAAAGCAAGGAGGAATTTTAAGTCAAAAAAAGCTGCCCGAAGGCAGCTTAAAAGTGTGATAACAGCGCGAGGGTTATGCTGTTTGCTCACTAAATGTTGCTTGGCGACGAGCTTTCACTACCAGTGCGAAACCAACCAAAGCAATAAAACCAGTTACAAACATTGCTGTTGTTACAGTCAGTAGACCTTGAGCTGCGAAAGCTGATACCAGACCACTTGCTGCGAAACACACCATAGTTTGAAGGAAATTCAATAAACCAGCCGCTGTTGCACTACATTCTTTAAAGTCTTCCAGCGCTTGGCTTACAACGATTGGGTAAATCGCGCCGTTAGCAATTGCTAGGAAGCAGAATGGAACAAGGATAGGCCAAATAGTTGTTGGCTCAGTATTGGTTGAGATTAGGAACATAACCAATACGCTTGCGAAGAACAGTTTCAGTAGCCACGGCAGAATTTGCTTACCTTCAAAACGGTTTAGCAGAGTACGACAACCGTAACCACCAATGATGAACGCAGCTGTTTGAGGTGCGTAACTTAGACCGATATCTGCACCAGAGTAGCCCATCGCTGCCATGACAAATGGCGAACCTGTTAGGTAAGCGAAGAAAGCAGCAGAACAAGCAGCGAAGATTGTCATGTTACCAATGAATTTTTTTGAACCAAGGATCAGACGGTAATCGCGCTTAAGTTGTACTGATACTTTGTCTTGTTTTTTATCAAGAGGAGCACTTTCTGGTTCTTTTAGCGTCAAAGCAGCCAAAAGTGCACCAAAAGCAACCAATACAAAGAAAATACTGCGCCAGCCAAGTTGGTGCTCTAGTAGTGCACCAGCAAGTGGTGCTAGAGCTGGTGATAGCGCTACAAGCGGCATAATCGTTGCGAAAATACGCTCAGACACTTTACCTTCGTAACGGTCAACAACAACTGCTTGCCAAATAACCGTTGCACTACAAGCGCCTAATGCTTGAGCAAAGCGAGTGATCAGAAGGATCTCAACATTAGGAGCGATAGCACATAGTGCAGATGCCACACTGAATAGTGTCATACCACCAAGCAGTACTTTAATGCGACCAATGCGATCAGACAGTGGACCGTAAACAAGTTGACCTAGTGCCATACCTAGTAGGAAAACACTTAAAGTTAAACCGATAAGTGATTGAGAAGTTTCAAAATCAGTGCGGATAACTTCAAATGCTGGTAGGTACATGTCTGTAGCAAGGAAACCTAGCATACTCAAGCAAGCAAACCAGACTAAAGTTAGTTTAGAAGGTTGGTTATTCATTATTTTGACCGTAAATATTCATAATTATGTTTATATGATAAATGTGGTGATTGTTGCTGTGAAACGCTAATATTTCACTATTGCTTTCAAAAAATTTGATTTGATATGTTTTCGTACCATGACTTGCAAGTTATTGATGTAGTGTCGCGTCGGGGGAGTTTTTCAGCCGCTGCGGAAGAATTGCACAAAGTACCTAGTGCTATTAGTTACACAGTTCGGTTAATAGAAGAGCGATTAGCTGTCGAATTATTTGTCAGGTTACACCGTAAGGTTGAGTTAACTCCGGCAGGACATTACTTCGTCGAGCAAGCGCGTGACTTGATAAAACAGATGGACGACATTCGGTTGCAAACTCAGCGTGTAGCTAATGGCTGGTCGCAGAGTGTCTCAGTCGCGTTAGATACCGTAGTGCGTGATAGCCGAGTGAATACTTTGGTCCGTGATTTTTATCAAGCATTCCCAGATGTAGAGCTTCACTTAACGATGGAAGTGTTTAACGGTGTGTGGGATGCCCTCGCTGACGGGCGAGCGGATATTGCTATTGGGGCAACAGCTGCGATCCCTGTCGGGGGGAACTTTGATTATCGTGATATGGGGATTCTAACTTGGAAGTTTGTTGTCGCGCCGGATCACCCATTAGCCTCGTCGACAGAGCCGCTTGCGGATGATGAGTTGGCAAAATACCCTGCTGTATGCTTAGAAGATACATCGCGTACCTTGCCCAAGCGGACAACATGGTTGATTGATAACCAGCGTCGTATCATGGTGCCGAACTGGCACAGTGCGATGCAATGTATTAAATCAGGCCTTGGAATATCGGTTGTGCCAACACATATGGCAATCCCACGAATTGAGAAGGGGGAGCTGGTGGAACGAGAGCTTGTGCAAAAACCGTTTGATAGCCCGTGTTGCTTGGCATGGAATAACGAGAGTAATAATCCAGCGGTGGATTGGTTGCTTGATTACTTGGGTGATAGTGAGCAGCTGCACCGAGAGTGGATGCGATAAGAGATGATGAAAGTAATGCATAGAGCAAGTGTTGCTCTATGCATTAAAGATAAGCGTTATTAAAACAGCTTACTTGTAGAATGCTTCTACTTCACCTTTCAGCGTGATTAGCATTGGGTTGCCGTAACGGTCTTTCGCTTTTGGCGATGGAATTTTCACCCAACGTTCACTGATGCAGTACTCTTCAACGTCAGTACGCTCTTTGCCATTAAGACGAATACCGATCTGGTGTTGAAAACACTCTTCCACAAAGTGTGGGCTACGTGGGTTACCTGATAGGTGATCTGGCAGAGTTGGTTTTGAATCGCTCATGTTTGTAACCTGATATAAAAATAACGTGCGTCATTCTAGACAATCGCTAACTGTGCTACAAGACAATAACTGCACTGAGTGTAGATAACAGGGGAGCGCAATGCTCCCCTGTCTTTGTCTATCCTAGTATTTTGCTGTGAGCCTTACTTATTATCACGTTGGTAAGTAATAACTGACATTACCGCGCCTTGAGGATCGCGGAAGGCTGCAATACGTCCAATGCGTTCGATATCCATAGGAGGAAGTACAGTGTCAGCGCCATGTTCAAGTGCCGTTGCTAACGTTTGGTCGACATTTTCAACGGTCACATAGGCTTGCCAAAAAGAAGGCGCTCCTGATTTTTCTAATTGCTCTGGCATAGTTAATAAACCAGCAAACGGTTCAGAGCTATTTTCATTCATTACAAGGGCGTAGCGTGAGTTGTTACGACCAGGTACTTCTCGCAGTGTCCAGCCTAGTACTTTGTTGTAGAATGCCATTGAGCTGTCGAAATCTTTGGTCATTAGTTCACACCAGCTAAATAGACCGTGATCTTCAAAAGGCTTATCCATTACTTTCTCCACTTAGGTTGTGCACGAATTTGAGCAATAATGCGTGCATTTGTTGTTGTTCGGATTCATCAAACCCGCTTAATGCTTGACCCAACACACCAAAGGCAAGCACTTTGGTTTCTTCGACTATTTCGCGCCCGTGCGAGGTAATATCAATGCCGTAACTGCGACCGTCACCGTTAAGGGTTACCTTGGTGATCAAGTCACGCTTTTCGAGGCCTTTGATCAAACTCGTTATCGAACCACGGTTTTTCCGTAATTTTTCCGCCATTGCTAATGGCGTTAGCGGAGAATCCTCAGTTAACGTCATTAGAAATATCCATTGTTCACGGGTGATATCGTGGCCTTGTTGACTAAACGTCGCCTCTAACTCATTCGTAAGTAGGCGAGAGGCTAGGCCGACTAAGCCACCAATAGTGTCTGTTGGGTTCATGACAAAAAGCCAATTTGCAATATAGTTTAAATTTAAACTAAGTGTAATTGATCATGCTGGAATAATGCAATGATGTTTTGCGTCAAACCTAAGTAATTTTTTTAAGTTTATGAATATAAATAAATTAAAGAGGGCTTAATTAAGTGCTGGTAGACCAAACAGCTTAGTTAAGGGCGCAATAGTGCCGCGCCCCTGCTGCTTCTATTGATGATAGAAAAGATTTGTAGGTGTTATTTTAGGGTTTGGTATCCTGCCCAAATACGGGTAGCCGTAGTTATCCAGCATAAGGTGCCAAACACAAAGGCAAGATAAGCAAAATACTGAGGGAATAAACAAAACAGTACAAAGCATGCAATGGTTTCAGTCCCTTCGGTTAACCCGCCAATGTAATAGAGTGATTTCTGCTTATACACAGGGCTTTCGATGTTGCGTTTACTGGCCATAATCGCAAAAGCTAAAAAGCTTGAACCTGTGCCGATGAAAGAAAAAATCAAAAAAGCACCAGCGACCGCATTCGCTTCAGGATTAGCGAGCACAAAGCCGAACGGTATTAATGAGTAAAATAAAAAATCGAGTGTAATGTCGAGGAAACCACCGCAGTCGGTGATCCCTTGGCGGCGAGCGATTGCGCCATCTAAGCCATCAAAGATCCGATTGATAATGATAAAAGCCAATGCCCAAAGGTATTGCTCTAGTATCAATGCAGGTAAAGCACATAAGCCAAACAGAAAACCAACAACGGTAACTTGGTTGGCAGTGATACCGAGTTTATCCGGAAATGCCGACAACAGTTTTAGCGGTGCTCGGATCAAGCGAATGGTGTATTGATCAAGCATGATCCGTCTCCTTATGCCATGGCCAGTCTAGAACTTCACCGTTGGTTGGGGCATCGTCAATGTCGTGACTCACCATCAAAGCGGGAATGTTTTGCTGCTCAATTTGTTTAAACACAAATTCACGGAAAGTCGTGCGCAATGCTTTATCTAATTTACTAAACGGTTCATCTAATAAAATAGCCTGAGGTTGAGAAAGCAGAGTACGCATCAAACTGATCCGAGCGCGTTGACCTCCTGAAATTTGATCAGGCATATGTTCAGCTAGTTGGCTTAACTCAATTTGCTCTAACGTTTCTAGGGCAACTTGTTGGCGTTGATTTCCCTTTATTGATTTTGGCTGCCCAAATGCAAGGTTTTGCCATACGTTGAGGTGTGGGAATAGCAAATCATCTTGAAACAATATTCCGATTCGACGTTGGTTTGGCTCTACTGCCAATAAGCTTTTTCCGTTAAGCTGAATATCACCTTGAAGAGTAAATTGAGTTGAAAGGTGACCAGCAATCGCACTCAGAAGAGTCGATTTTCCACAGCCGCTAGGTCCCATCATTGTGAGCACTTGCCCTTTATTGACGGTAAAACTCAACGCAGAGATCAGTGCTGCGTCGGCTTTATTTATAGAAAGGTTTACCACAGATAAACTCATCCGGGTTGGTACTCCTTGTTTTTTAACAACATGTTTTTGATTTTGTTTGTTTTGAATAAACGATTTTTGGGTTCATTGATTTTGAATCAATGGATTGGGAACGTTGGGCTTTGGAATTAGTCGGTTTCGCCTTACATGGTTGAACACCGCTACAACGACCGGCAACTAAAGCCAATGAGAAGAAAATCAGTGGCAACACTGCTTGCAATAAGCCATAGATAGCGCTGACACGGCGATCTTGACCACTAGCAAGTGCAACGGCTTCGGTGG
Organism: Photobacterium jeanii; assembly: GCF_001650345.1. Classification (GTDB taxonomy): domain Bacteria; phylum Pseudomonadota; class Gammaproteobacteria; order Enterobacterales; family Vibrionaceae; genus Photobacterium; species Photobacterium jeanii. The sequence goes on from NZ_LVHF01000012.1 coordinate 84,662, forward strand.
TGATGGTGGAAATGCGCCCAGCCCCCAACATTTGCGTTGGTAGGTATTGTGCCAAGCTGACGCTCATCCCAATAGCAAGAGCAATCCAGATTGAAGGCATAAGTAAAGCGCGTTTCACTTGCCACCAAGCGTGCCATTGGCTTAATCCTAAGCTCAGCGCAGATTGAGTAAGTCGGCGATCAAAACTGCGCCACGGACCATCAAGCGCTAAATATATGTATGGGAAAACAAAGATCACGTGACTCCAACTGACCAACAACCAGAAATGTTGTCCTGCAACTAAATGACTGGTGACTTGTAACCCAAAGAGTAGCGATAACTGCGGGATCACCATAGGAATGGTAATTAACCAAAATGGGATTTGGCGTTGAAAGCGGTCACGGTACTCTAAGCAGCCAATTGCGATGACCAACGCAATGACGCTACTTACGACTGCCAGTAACAAACTGTTGTAGCTGTATTCCCACAATGGTGCGAGCTCTTGCTGCCAAAATCGAAAGCTAAACCGAGTCGGTAGTAGATCTGGGAAACGCCAACGTTGGGCGATAGACCACAATACCAAGAGCGGTGTAACAATCAGAGGTAACAATAGAATGGCATAAATCGTGGACTTGCCTGGTAGCCTTAGCTGATTTGCGCCTGAATATAGCCACTTATTCCATATATTAAGTACAGCATGCTCAATAACGCGAGCGGTTAGCAGTACCAATAAGGTAAGCGCAAGAAGTGATAACGCTCCTGCTGCTGCGCGTGGTAGCAAGGTGAGATCGGGTTCGTTAAACCATTGCCAAACTAATACCGCAAATGTGGGTGGACGAGTCGGACCAATGATTAAACTGACATCAACAACCGACAATCCAAAAGCAAGCACTGCATAAAAAGGGAGACGAATTTTAGGTAGCCATTGCGGCAAGATAACTTTTAGCCAGATATCTGCGTGACGATAGCCTAATCCTGATGCCGTTTTATACAAGGTATCAACTTTGATTTGTTTAAGAACCGAGGCGCTCATTAATAACAAGAAAGGCGTTTCTTTGATTGCGAGTGCCAGGATCAAACCTAAGCCATAAGGGTCTTGAACTACAGCGTCCCAACCTTGGGTACTGAATCCCATTTGTTCGACTAAGCGATATAACCAACCTGTCGAAGCAAAAAGAAAGCCAAAGCCTATCGCAAAAGCAACATGCGGCATGGCGAGCACCGGAGCAAGCCAGCGCTCAATGCGTTGCCAACGTGGCGACTGCCAATGCGCTTGTAAGATCAGAAAGGTGAACAAAAGCGCCAATAAGCTGCTGCTTATGCCAGTGAACAGACTAAGTCCTATTGCTTGCTCAATACCTGGCCATGTAATCACCAGCTCAAAAGCGTGTAGGCTGAATGCATTGGCAGTTGTACCAGTAAGAGAGTGAGGAAGCCAAGATAGGGCAGGGAGAATGATCCCCGCCATACCTGGCAATAAAGGCAAAATACACAGCGCGATAGCACTAAAAAATAACAGGTGAAGGAACATTTAGTGTCCGTAGCGTTTTTGCCATTCTTGTTCAAGGGCGGTTTGCCAGCTTGGGTGCGGCTCGGCAACGGGTTTAAAGAGTGCAAAACCACGGTGTCCTGCAGGCAATACTTCAGCTTGAAGCACTGAAGGGTCGCCCCAAATTTGACTGTTGGCTTTGCGCGCTTGCGCCTCTGGGCTCAGAAGGAAGTTAATCGCAACTTTTGCACCAGCCTTAGCATTGGCATTCCAAGGAATGGCTAAGAAGTGAATGTTAGACAATGCACCTTGGTCAAAAGCATAAGCTTTTGCTGATTCAGGAAGCTTACCGTGTTCAATGGCGGCATTGGCTGCATTTGGGTTAAAGGTGATCGCAAGAAGCAACTGACGATCGTCTAGTAGTTGAATAGTTTCACTGGTACCAGAAGGAAATTGTTGTCCTTTTTTCCATGCGACAGGGTGTAACTGCTCTAAGTAAGACCAAAGCGGTGCTGTAACTTGCTGGAATTTATCCGCTTGTTTTTGGCTATCGATTGGCTGGCTGAGTGCTTTTGGCTCTGGAGTTAGTGCAATCAAGGCGGCTTTTAAGAAGCTCGTACCATGAAATTCCGGTGGTTGCGGATAACTCACTTGCCCCGGATAGGCTTTGGCAAGGCTGAGTAGCTCAATAAAGTCTTTGGGAGGGTTATTCAGGGTTTTCTTATCGTGAATGAAAACCAACTGTCCGACACCCCATGGCGCTTCCAGTCCATCTGTTGGCTCTGTGAAATCCACATCAACAGGTAGGCGCTTATCAACCAAAGACCAGTTCGGTAAGGTGTCAACAAACGGTCCGTACAAGAGCTTACCTTGTTTCATTGAGCGGAAGTTTTCACCGTTGAGCCACACAAGATCAACGCTGCCGTCACTGTTTTTGCCGGCTGTTTTTTCGGCTAACAAACGCTGAGTGGTTTCGGCAATATCTGCGACTTTAACGTGCTTTAGGGTCACGTTATAACGCGATTGCAATTCATGTGATGCCCAGCGAAGGTAATCATTGATTTCTTGGCTACCACCCCAAGCATTAAAATAGACAGTTTGTCCGGCTGCTTGTTCAAGGGTTGTTTGCCAAGCACTGGCATCTGTCAGTGCTTTTGCTTCAGCTTGACTGTCGTTATCAGCCGCTTGCGCAGTCGTTAAGGTCAGCGCAATGGCTAAGCTAAGAGCGCCTTTTACAAGGCGCGAAAAACGAGATGGGTGATGCATTACATATCCTTATTTTCTTTCAATACCGCAGGTTGATCAGTTGCTGATTTATCAACGGACGGTTTCTTTCCTTGGCGCATCCAAGCGTGGTATTTTTCTACCCAACTTAGCAGCAACTGTGGCGCATTGGCTTGTTTCCACTGTCCTGCTGCATATTTGGTGGCTTCACTCATGGTTGGGTAAGGGTGTACTGTACCTAAGATCTTGTTTAATCCCAAGTTATGGCGCATAGCTAACGTAAATTCAGCAAGCATTTCACCGGCATTGCTACCGACAATGGTTGCTCCTAATATCGTGTCTTTGCCTTTAGGGGTAATAACTTTGATAAAGCCATAATCGGTGCTGTCAGTAATGGCGCGATCGAGATCGTCGATGCCATAACGTACCACTTCGTAAGGAATACCTTGTGCTTTCGCTTCTTTTTCGTTGATCCCCACACGTGCGACCTCTGGGGCTGTGTAAGTTGCCGCGGGAAGCACTGAATAGTCAGCTTTAAATTTCTTAAACTGACCGAACAGGCCGTTTACTGCGGCATACCATGCTTGATGCGCGGCTGCATGAGTTAATTGGAAAGGGCCCGCGACATCACCGACAGCAAATATGTTGCTGTACTTGGTTTGGAGGTATTCATTAACGTCGACAGTGCCACGCTCAGTGGTTGTAATGCCAAGTTCTTCAAGACCGAAACCTTGAACATTAGCAACTCGACCTAAGGCAAGCATGACATAGTCAAATTCTACCTTCACTGTCTCGCCATTATGCTCCAGTACGGCAATTTGCTGGCGAGTACCATCTTCTAATTCGGTCGTCTCAAAACGAACAGCCTTATGTTGAAGCTTAATATCAACGCCATCATTACTGAGGTATTGATGGACAAGTGTAGAAGCTTCTTCATCTTCACGAATAAGCAGTTGCTCAGCCATTTCAACAAGAGAAACCTGTGTGCCTAGGCGTTGGAAGCTTTGTGCCAGCTCGCAGCCGATAGGACCACCACCTAACACCAGTAATTTCTTCGGTTGCTCTTCTAGTTGCCAAATAGAGTCTGAAGTTAGGTAGCTGACTTCATTTAGCCCCGGAATATTCGGCACAAGCGGACGTGCGCCCGTTGCAATAACGATATTGCGAGTGGTGATGCGCTCGCCATTCACTTCCACTTCCCAAGGCGACAAGATACGCGCTTCACCCGAGATGCAATTTACGCCCAGTTTTGAATAGCGCTCAACCGAGTCGTGTGGCTCAATTTTTTGAATGACATTTTGAACGCGCTGCATCACTTGTTTGAAATCGACATGGGTTTCACCTGTTGTGATGCCAAACTCTTTTGCCTTGGTGATTTCAGCCATGGTATGTGCGGCTCGGATTATCGCTTTTGATGGCACACAGCCGGTATTGAGGCAATCACCTCCCATTTTATGACGTTCAATTAGCGTGACTTTTGCTTTCACTGCGGCTGCAATATAGGCACTAACCAAACCGCCGGCACCTGCACCAATCACGACCATGTTTTGGTCAAACTTTTCAGGTGGTGTCCAATCAGCATAGACGCGGCGCTTTTGTACTATACCCATGACAAATTTGGCGACGAATGGGAAAACGCCTAATAGCGCAAGTGATACTAACACTGGCGCTGAGATGATACCGCTCAGGGTTTCGATTTCACCCAACTGGGTACCCGCATTAATGTAAACCGCAGTACCGGCTAGCATCCCAACTTGACTGACTAAATAGAAAACTTTGGTTTTGATTGGGGTAAGGCCCATCAACAAGTTCACTAAGAAGAACGGGAATACAGGAATAAGGCGAAGCGTGAAGAGATAAAACGCGCCATCCTTTTTGATCCCCGCGTTAATCGGTGACAAGCGATGACCAAACTTTGTTTGTACCCAGTCGCGAAGGATATAGCGGCTGAAGAGGAACGCTAGAGTTGCACCAATCGTGCTGGCGAAGGAAACCAATAATAGGCTCCACCAAAAGCCGAACAATGCCGCTCCGAGTAAGGTCATGATGGCTGCACCTGGCAACGAGAGTGCGGTGACTAGCACATAAATGACAAAGTAGGTCAGGCTCGCTGTGAAAGGCTGGGCGGCAATCGTGTCTTTTAACGCTAATTGCTGTGCTTTGGCCTGTTCAAGAGTGAAGTACTGTCCTAAATCGAATATGAACCAGCAGCCAATCAAACTAACAACAATGGCGGCAAGCAGTAGTTTCTTTCTATCCATGAGTAAACTCCTACACGTTTGAATCTGTTGGCGTGTTACTTCCTGATGAGTGTTTTTCTTTTGGCGTCGTTGGTTGTGGCTCCGCTGGATTTTCTTCCGCCTTTACATTGCTTTCAGCTGCAATTGGGATTGAGCAAAAGCCTTGAGCGGGTACATCCAACGCGGTGTTGAATTTGGCTGATAAGTTTTGAAAAGCAATCAATGCTGTGAGCTCAACAAGGGCATCTTCGTTATACCATTGAGACAGTTCGCTGAGTTGCTCGGGCGTAACTTTGTTACCCGTAATTGTCATGGCCTCAACATAGTTAAGTACCGCAATCTCTTGGCTATCAAATAAACTGCTATCGTGATGCCAATTGGCAAGGGCTTTAATTTTCTCTACTGAATCACAGCGCTCAGCTAAGCGCATGCCGTTAGCATCTACGCAGAAAGCGCAGTCATTCAGTTGCGAAACACGCACACATACCAGTGAGCGAATTATAGGGGAAAGAGGAGAGTGGCGACGGTCTAAATAGCCAAAAAAGCCTGCAACTAACCAGAAGAGAGCTGGGCGGCGTCCCCAAAGTAATGCGGGATTCAGTACCTTGCCAAAATTACGTTTTTGTAGCCAAAGAAGCGGGCGAACGAGAATGGAGTATTGTTTTTTGTTTGCGATGCGCACTGCGTCTGTTCCTTATGCAACACGGTGTAACACAATGTTATACCAAGCTACAAAACCAGACCCGACTAAGAGCGCAAATATTTCAAATAATTACGATTATTTTTCGCAATGAGGGCTAGTTAACACCTCGTTAGGGTGTTTTATGCTCAATTGATGGCGATTTCAACCGAACGAACCTGTTCTTGTTTGACCACTTGGCTTTCTGGCATTTCAGAAAAGGAGACATAGCAAGAAGCTAAGATAGGAATAAGCGCTAACATCAGCGTTTTACCAATATGGTAGTTGCGATACCAGTATTTACGAGAACGAATCTTGAGTAATACGCCCCACAGAATCAGCACAACGTTAAAACCACCAACCATCAATAGCACATCATTCAGTGCGAGACTTGGGGCGAGTTGTTGCTGCACGAGTATAAAGACGAAAGCAGGAGGAAGGAGGCTCAGAATAACAAAGACGCGAAGCAGTTTTGGCCACTTGCAAAATTTGTCTTTGAAAATCTGATCTGTTTGCCCCGGAAAAGGCTTGGAACAGAGCATAGTGGCCTCACTTGATGTCATTCATCTATACACTGTGATTGGGTAATCACGGTAAGCCACTGCATTTTACTTAATTCATAAATGAATAAAAGTTTGTTGATGATTTTATGAACAGTATTTGTGAGTAGACTCAAGAATTGACGTAAACCTGACATTTTCTGACAGGCTAGGATAAAAAAACGGGCAAAAAGCCCGTTTTATGGTGTTTGCAGGTGTCGAAATTATGACAGTTGGTTAAGAAGCTCACCTCGACGAGTTTCTGTAACAACCGACCAATGTTTACCACTGATTGCCCCTTCAAGCGCCCATAATAATTCGATGTTCAGATTGTTGTCATGGGTATCTTGTAAGGCTTTATAAGCATCAAGCGCACCAACTTCCATTAGTTTGTCCACCGTTTCTATGCCTGCTTTTTTCAGCATGCGCTCGTTAGCAAGACGTAGGTTTGGTAAATCTTTAATGCGAGATGGTCCAACGCTCTTTTTGGTTTCTTTGTCAGTTTTAGCACCTTCTAAAGAACCTTTTGCATGGTTGAGGATCACTTCAGGTGTATCCCACCAGCATTCTGGAATGGCAAAGTGCTTAGTTACTACGGGAAACCCGCGTTTTTCGTAAACGTAAGGTTCTAAGTTTGCTGCTTTAAATGTTTCGATGTTGTCTGCATTGGCACGTAGATGAAGACGGTTTTTTACAACAAGGGCGAACATTGTTTCGCCAGCAAAAATGCCAAAACCGCCAAACATTGATCGTGATTTCACGCTGCCAAAACAATCAAATAATTTTAATGTTTCTTTTAGTATTGGTTTATCCATGCGACTTCTCGGTGAAATATATTTGGTAGTCACCTAACATCAAGCGAGGAGTTTAGGTTAGCAAAGCACACTTAATATATGTCAAAAGCATGTCAACCATATGAAGGTTTTGCATTAAATCCATCGGTAACCCCGCTACCATGAGAGTGAAAACATTTCGATTCACACCCTGTTAGGCCGGAAGCTTTGCGTCCCATTTTTTCAAATGGTTTGCCCTGTTCGTGACTCAGTAAGCATATCGCAAATAGCAGAATTTCGTTTAATCTGCGCAATAAAAAATGTGATCTTGCTTCAATAATTAGGTGTTCGTGAGTAATGAATATTCACTATAGAAATGAATATTTGAGCAATTGATCTAATCTTGTATTCGCAGAATAGTGTATGCGATAAAGGTGTAAAAGAGTGATATGCGTTGTGAGAATAAGAAAAAAGGCCAACGATAGTGATATCGTTGGCCTTTGAAATTTAAGCAAATTAAAGAATTATTAATTCAATTTATGCACAGACTTACGGATAACAAGTTCAGGTGACATCTCGAACACGCGGTTGTCGTGTTTTTTGTCTTTTACTCGCTCCATCAGAATCTCAACAGCTGTTTTACCAAGGCGGCGTTTAGGCTGGTGGATTGTAGTTAAAGGTGGCGAAAAGTACGGTGCAAGTTCGATGTTGTCGTAGCCAATAATCGATACATCTTCAGGAACTCGAATTCCATGTTGAACAAAAGTACTGATCATTGACATTGCCATAATGTCGTTAAAACAGAAGATAGCAGTAGGACGATCTTCCATCGCAATGAAGCGTTCTGTCGCTTTTGCTGCGGTTTCACACTCGAAATCACCTTCGATAATCCACTCAGGATTAATCTCTAGGCCAGCTTCATTCATCGCGCGCTCAAAACCTTTCAAGCGTTCTTTACAAGTCAGCTTGTTGTGATCGCCAGACAGACAGCCAATCTTAGTGTGACCATTTTCAATAAAGTGCTTAATGGCAACGTAACCGCCCACTTCAGCATTATCTTTAATACGGTCAGTTTGTGGTGTTTCTGGTCCCCACATGACTACGCGAGGCATGTCTTTTTGGCGTTCTAGAAGTTCAAGTAGTTGATCATCAAGGTCAGAACACATCACTAGCAAGCCATCAACACGCTTTTCAGCAAGCATGCGTAGGTAATCACGCTGTTTAGATAGGTTACCTTCAGTGTTACACAGGATTAGGGTGTAACCTTCTTTGTAACAGTATTCCTCAACACCATGAACCACTTCCGCGAAGAATGGGTTGGTTGATTTTGTTACCAACATACCAATAGTGCGAGTTGTGTTACATTTCAAGCTACGCGCTACAGCACTTGGTGCGTAGTTTAATTCATCAACGGCAGCCAGCACTTTCTTTTGCGTGGCTTCTGCGACAAAACGGGTTTTGTTAATCACGTGAGAGACTGTTGTAGTTGATACGCCAGCCATACGTGCAACATCTTTAATCGTTGCCATAGTTATTCTTCTAATAATAGTTTTAATTAATTCTACGGATATACATACGCTAACTTTTGCTTTCTGTGCCAGCCTAATTTCAATCCGTACGTTAGGTTCATCACCTAATGACTCTTTCGAGTGTATTTATTCAGCGCGATATAAACGCTAAAAGCCGCTTCTCTGATGAGCGGCTTTTCTATTGATCTTTAAAATCGCGTTACATTGTTAATCGCTTGCGTTCACATTTTACTGAGTGTAGCGCACAGTGCAACGTTTCTGTGCCTCAAGGTGGCAATACTTGATAAACATCAACATTAATAATGTAAACATTAGAAAATTGATGCACCTTTATGCATTTGCTTGAGAGAGGGTTGTTAACGCCTGTGATTAGATCAATCAGAGTATGTCTCAATATTTCTGATGCGCATCATACAGGCGTTTAATGATAGAAGTAATGATTTGCTTTAAAGAATGACGGGGTGATCATTCACAGGGTGAGAAGTCACTGTGACAGGCCAACCATAAACTCGCTCAATAGTTTGAGGATTAAGTGCTTGCCATGCATCGCCATCTGCTTGAATTTTACCTTGATTGACGATAACAAGCCTATCAGCATATTGCGCCGCTAAGTTTAAGTCGTGCAATACGATAATCACAGCTGCACCTTGTGCCGCCATTTCTTGGGCGATTTGTAGCGTCTTATGTTGATGGGCAAGATCAAGCGCTGAAGTTGGCTCATCCAGCATTAAAATTGCTTTATCGTCGGCTTTACTTAGCTGGGTTAATACCCTTGCAAAATGCACTCGCTGCTTTTCACCACCAGAGAGTGATGGGTATAAACGTGATGATAGCGATGTCACGTCTGTCTTTTCCATCATTTCAGTCGCTATAACTTTAGAATCGCGTTTGGTGAGTGATAATGGCAGCCCACCCAGTTCGGCAACTTCTTGTGCTGTGAAAGCGAAACTTAAGCTACTGTGCTGAGGTAATACACCTAAATATTTGGCTAGTTGACGAGGTTGCCACTCGTTTTGAGGTTTATCTAGTAAGTTAATTTTTCCACCGGCTTCAAGCTCACCGCAAAGCACCTTTAGCAGGGTACTTTTACCAGCACCGTTAGGACCAAGTAGAGCGGTAATTTCGCCATGATGAATATCGATAGCGAAGTTATCCAGCAATGTTTTACCACCTAAAGATAGGTTCAGACCTTGGGCTGAAATGGCAACGTGTTTTTCAGCCGCAATCATGATAGGCGTCCTTTTTGTTTAACTAATAAGAAGATAAAGAATGGCGCACCCAGTAATGCAGTAATAATACCAACAGGAAGTTCAGCAGGAGCTGCAATAACGCGCGCTACCATATCGGCAACCAGTAGAATTAGCGCGCCCAGTAATGCAGATAACGGGATCAAAGTCTTGTGGTTAGGTCCGGTAAGCATGCGGCCTAAGTGAGGAATAATCAGACCAATAAAGCCAATAACACCGGTTAGCGAAACACAAACGCCAACGCCTGCGGCACACAGTAATATTAAGCTGCGTTTAAGTCCTTGGACATTCACGCCCATGTGTTTAGCTTCGGCTTCACCAAGTAAGAATGCGTTAAGCGCATTTGCTTGACGATCAAACAGCCACAGTAATAGACCTAAGGTCGAGAAGGCGAGGGCAATACCCGGCCAAGTCGCCCCGGCAAGAGAGCCCATAGACCAGAGTGCTAAATCACGAAGTGCCTGATCGTCCGCCAGATAGTTCATTAGACCTAGCGCAGCGCCAGAAAGTGCGCCAATAGCGACACCGGCCAATAACATCACGGTGACCGATGTGCCATGCTTGCTGGTACCCAGTTGGTACACTAGCCAAGTGCTGGCAGCACCACCAATAAATGCCATGATTGGCACTGTGCCTAAGGTTAATAGAATTGGAAAGCTTGCGGATAACGAGCCAAATAGCACAATAGCTAATGCTGCACCTAAGCTGGCACCACCGGATACACCTATGATGCCAGGATCGGCTAGTGGGTTTCTAAATAGCCCCTGCATTACAGCACCACAAATTGCCAAAATAGCGCCAATAGCGATACACAATAAGGTGCGTGGCAGACGAATTTGATGAATCACAATTTGAATATGCGCAGGCAATTCATTTTGCCACGGCGTCAGGGCTTTAAGGCTCTGTCCAAAGGAGATCGCCATTGGGCCGACAATAACGGATGTAACAACCGCCAGTAGTAATATGCTTAGCCCGACAGGGAAAACAATTTTTGTTGGTAATCTGTGCAACTGCATAATGACACTAAATAAACAGGGGAGATAATGAGTTAATTAAGGGTAGAAAACTTGGTTTAGGCGCTCAGCCTCGCTGAGGCTCTTTAGACCTAGCCCGCCAATCAGTGCGGTACCATCAATCACTACCACCGCTTTTTTTGCACCCGCAGGCGTTGCTGCAAGCAGTGGCATTTTTTCTAGTAAGCCGTCAGCTTGACCAATGCTGTTGTAAGTACGGCTACTTAGCATGATCACATCTGGCTGCATCTCAACCATTGCTTCGGTAGAAATCGGTTTGTAAGATTCGATTTGCGCTGCTGCTGGGTTAACAGCACCCGCAAGGCGGATCACTGTATCTGCAGTTGTGTTATTACCACCAACGGTAGCAGGGCGACCTTCATGGATTGATAGAAACAGTACGCGGATTGGCTGCTTTACACTTTGGTTATTAGCCTTGATGTTAGCGACTTGCTGGTTAACCTTTTGTTTTAGGTTAACTGCTTCGCTTTCTTTACCTGTGATACGGCTAATGGTGTCGATACGCTTTAAGAGATCCGTTACGGTTTCGCCTGAATTGACGATATCAATTTCAATCCCAGCTTGCTTAACCATATCTAACGTGGTTTTGGGACCCATTTCTTCTGAACCTAAAATGCGAGTTGGCGTTAGGGCGATAAGGCTTTCAGCAGACAATGCTCGATGGTAGCCGAGCTTGGGAATGTCGTTGCTTACCATCGAGCGGCTGGTGGCATCTACAGCAACGACTTGGTTTTGTGCGCCCATAGCGTTAATCAACTCAGTAATGGCAGAGCCTGCGCTGATAATTCGCTCGTTCGCCCAACTGTTTGTTGTTGCAAGTAAAAGTGTTGTGGCAAGCACTAAGCGTTTCATTATTTTTCCTCTTCCATTAGTAGTTGAGTTGCTTTGATTTGATGTTGTTGAAGTAGCGCCAATAGCTTGAGCATCTGTTCAACAGACGCGCCTTTATCTGCACCAATCACAATCGGTTTGTTTGGATTTGCTTTGACCTGAGTTATCAGATCGGTTTCAAAGCTTTCCCAATCTTCTGACTCTTCACCTTGCAAAGCCCAGTAAGGTGCTTTTGCAAGTAAGTTAATGGTGATGGGATCCGCTTGGGTTTCTTCCAACACTTCGGTACTGGTTTGCGGTAGGTCAACATCCAAAGATTGGATTTTCACGCTGGCGGTAAGTAACAAGAACACCATGACAATGAAAATAATATCGAGCAGTGGTGTTAAGTCTGGTTTTAACTCATCGGCATCCCTGGCTTGGTTATTGGTTCGGATCATGCGCTAGCCTCAGGCATTTTTGCATCGGCTGTCATGTGCTTGGTTACTGATGTTGGGGTCTCTGCGTTGAGGTTAATTCCTTCGATCCACAAGTTACAGTGGTTAAGCGAATGCTCTAGCTTTGCTGTCACGTTATCTGCCCATAGGCCCAGTAGCTGTGCGCCAGTAATCGCAGGCAGGGCGATGATCAAACCTGCTGCAGTTGTTCGCATCGCAAGTCCTAGACCATCAGCAAGATCATTGGGTGTTACCGCACCAGAAGATGCTGCAATACCTTTAAACATCTCAATCAAACCCAACACTGTGCCCAGTAGGCCAAGCAACGGGCTGATCACACCGATTAACGCTAAGAAACGTAATCCAGCACGAAGTTGTTTACGTTTTTGTTGTAGCCAAATACCTGCTGCATCTTCGCGCAGTGGTTTATCAAAATGACGATGAGCAATCAGCATTGCCACACCCTTATAAAGCAAAGGGCGCTTTGTTTTTAAATCGGTTGCCAGTTGATCGAGTTGGCTTTCGTTATGGCGATCTTGCATTGCAAGAAGTGCATTGATTTTTGAGTGACCAACACCTGTGCAGAGTAAAACTTGGATACTGCGTTCAAGCAGAATCATTAAGGTCATTGCAGAACAGAAAAATAAAGGCCATGCCATAAGACCAAATTGGTCTAGGTAGGTGGTAAGCGCGTTCATAACTTAATCCAACTTGAAACGAACAGGAATTTGTACACGGTGGGCAATGGCTTGCCCGTCAATAATATGGGAAGAAAACTTCCAGTCTTTAATTGCTGCAATAGCAGCGTCATCAAGAACGTTAGCGCCTGATGATTTAATCAAGCGTTGTTTAACTTGTTTACCTGAGCTATCAATCCAAATTTCAACCAGAACTTGTCCTTCAATACCACGTCGTTTTGCTATGCGTGGGTACTGCACTGGACTAGGGCGCGTTGCAAACGTAGGTTGAGATACCAATTTAGGTTGGCTATTTACCCCTGAAGAAGCCTGATTTTTCACTTGTGGTTTCGACTGTTCAGCCGTTGATTTAACGGTTTTCTCTACTTTCTTTTTAACGGGCTTCGTTTCTTTTTTGACGACCTTTCTCGGTTCAGGTTTTGGCGTAGGCTTTGGAGGCGTCTTTTTCGGTGCGACTTCTTTTTGGGTCTTAACCTTTTTCTTCACTAGTTTTTTTTGTTTGGTTTGAACTGGTTGCTTTTTAACAACGGGCTTCACTTCCGGTTGAGGTGTCGGAGTCACTTCTTGTACAGGTTGCGGTTTAGGTTGCGGAACAGAAACAAGATTTAAGGACACACGCGTAGACTCTGCGCCGACAGGCATTGCCATAACGGTTTTAGTCGGCACCGCAGAGAAGATGATGGTATGAAAAAGGATCGACGCTGATCCCGCTAATATGTATCGCTTAATGTTCACTGGTTTACTCGCTGAGTTATCGCAGTCTTGATGTCGTCGTTGAGTGTTATATCAACTACGTCATTTGTTCGAATGAAATCCATTATCCACGAAAGGCGAATAATATCAATTATCATTTGCAATATTATTTGAGTCTGAATATGATGCCTACACAAACAAGCCAGACCACTAAGCGAACATTCGCTTACATCATAAAAAACAAAGAGATAGCAGCATAACTTTACTTATACAAAACGACATGCTGTCTGCTCTAAAGTGGCTGGAAATTAGTCAGTCTGTCACAAGCTCAACACTATGACGGTGTAAGCCTGTCTTGATGGTTCAATGATGGGTGCACCCAGATTGATAGAGCACGTTGTTAATACCTTTCTAATCAATAGCTTGATTAGAAAGTATGAAGGCGTTGCTCGTTGCCAAAGAGGTTGGGGAGACCCAGCAAAACGTTATGAAACAGAGATTTCAAACAGTCGAGCCTTTAGACTCAACATTACTAACACCTGAGGCTGTTGGTATTGCTACACCTGATCCGTTGCGTTATGCCTTTGCGCAAAAGCGTTCAGCGCATGCTGGTGGTGGTGCAAGTATGGTTGATGCTGAGCAGCATCAATCCGTTGCAAATCAAGTATTGAATAATGCCCAAGGCGCGAAAGGTAAGCGTTGCTTGTATGTACACGTGCCATTTTGTCGTGTGCGTTGTACTTACTGTAATTTCTTTCAGTATGCTTCAAGCCAACAACTGATTGAAGATTACTTCGCTGCTCTAATGGTTGAGTTAAAAACCAAAGCTGCGATGCCTTGGACACAAGCTGCGCCATTTCATGCGGTTTATATTGGTGGTGGTACACCAACGGATTTATCGCCAGCGCAAATAAAGACGCTAGGCCAAATGATCCGTCAGCATTTCCCGTTAACGCCAGATTGTGAGTTAACCCTTGAAGGGCGTATTAATCGCTTCACCGATGAGCTTTTCGAATCTGCTCTCGAAGGTGGTTTCAATCGCTTTTCTTTCGGTATTCAAAGCTTTGATACTCAAGTGCGCCGTAAAGCAAAACGCCTAGATGACAGAGAAGTGGTACTTAAGCGTGTTCAAGAATTGAGCGCGACTGATGCTGCGCCAATTGTGATCGATTTGCTTTATGGATTGCCTTTCCAAGACCTTGAAGTATGGCAACAGGATTTAGCGGACTTTTTAGAAAGTGGCGCTCATGGTGTCGATCTTTATCAATTGATCGAAATGGGCGGCACACCAATGAAAGGGATGATCGAAAAAGGCAAATTGCCTATGCCAGCTGATACCGCAACTAAAGCGACCATGTTTGAGTATGGCGCGGCATTTATGGATAAGCATCACCTTCGTCGCCTAAGTGTTAACCACTGGGCGCGTGATAATCGTGAGCGCAGCTTGTACAACAGCTTGGCAAAAACCTCGGCAGAAGTTTTACCGCTAGGCGCAGGTGCGGGCGGTAATCTTGGTGGTTATGGTTTCATGCAGCATCGTACGTTGGATAAATATATCGAAACCATTAATAACGGCGATCTACCTTTGATGATGGTAACTAAGTCATCACCTCAAGCTGCAATTAACGCCAGCATTAAAGCGAATTTTGATCGCGGGGTTGTGTCAGCGTTCGAAGTAAATAGTGCTGCGGGTTACGACGTGTTTAATGCGTGTAAGCCATTGTTTGAAGCTTGGCAGGTTAATGGTTTAGCTAAGCTTGAAGATCAATATTTAACTTTGACGTTAGCAGGGCAATTTTGGGCCGTAACTATGGCCCAAGCCATGATTCAGCTGCTACCTCATATTCAAGTTCAGCAAGCAGCGTAAGTATTTAGGCTTGTGTTGTTGGTAAAAAAGTATAAAGAAGAGAGACGACTGTGTACGCATCAAAATCATTTGAGATCGTAAAAGAACAAGTTGCGGCAATTTTGGCTGAAGATCCAAAGCTTCACGCTGGCGCGATTGCTCAAACATTAGAGATCACTGAAGGTGAAGTGATCTTTGCCTTCCCACAAGAACTGCAACAACGCATTTCTGGCGAATTGGCTAAAACTATTTTAGAAGACTTACCATCATGGGGCCCGGTTACAACAATCGTACACTCGATGGGCTCGATTTTTGAAGTAAAAGCGCCATTCCCGAAAGGTAAAGAAGCGCGTGGTTACTACAATTTGATGGGTAAAGATGGTGAGCTACATGGTCACTTACGCTTAGATTTAGTAACGGACATTGCGTTAGTAAGTAAGCCATTTATGGGGCAAGAAAGTTACTTCATTGGCTTTTTTGCTGAGCAAGGCGAATGCGTATTTAAGGTGTACCTTGGTCGTGATAAAAAACGTCAGCTGTTCCCAGAACAAATTGAGAAATTTAACCAACTAAAACAGCAGTACAGCTAAAACAGACGTTTTTAAAATAACATACAACCCGCACCGTATTGCTCACGGTGCGGTGCAACACCCAATTCCATCAAAACGTAATAATGATTCGATAATCGATGGAATGGTTATAAAAGCTTAGGAGATATAGGATGAGTCAGGTTAAACAAGAGCGCTTACAGAATCGTTTAGGTCCAGAGATTAAAGAGTTTCGTGAGTCTTGCCTTACGCTACAACTGGCAACGGTTGATGCAGATGGCAAGCCAAATGTAAGTTATGCGCCATTTGCTTTACTTGATGATGGTTACTACGTACTGATCAGCCAAATTGCTCGTCATGCGCGTAACCTATTGGAAAACCCACAAGTGTCTTTGATGATGATTGAAGATGAAGGCACAGCAAAAACACTGTACGCTCGTAAACGACTAACTTTTGAAGCGGATGTTTCTGTGGTCGAGCGTGAGACTGAACGTTGGGCAGAAGCTGTGGCAGGTTTGAAAACACGTTTTGGTGAGATCATTGATGGTCTGAGTGGTTTGGAAGATTTCAAAATGTTCCGCCTAGCTCCAACGCAAGGTCTGTTTGTAAAAGGCTTTGGTCAAGCATTCCAAGTATCTGGTGATGATTTGGTTGATTTTGTTCACCTGACCGAAGGTCACCGTCGAATCAAAGATGGCAGTGAAGTGGAATCGCCAACTGAAAAGCTATAATTATTGAGTGTAATTCGCGCATAAAAGAAAGCCAGCAATGACGTTAATTGCTGGCTTTTATTTTGCTGGAGGCTACGGCTAGTCTAGGCTTCGCTTACCTCTGGCGTCAGAGCCTGATTCTTGGGTTGAACCTGTGTTAACGCCTCGTGTGGGCCTTCTGTTTCTTCTTTACTCTCTGCTGCTTTGCGTGAATGGTCGTTTGCGCTATCACGCCCCAGCATTAACAAACACGGGGTGAGAATGAGCGTCAGCATAGTGGCAAACGCCAACCCGCCTGCGACAGCAGTGGCAAGTTGCGACCACCATTGGGTACTCGGCGCCCCAAATTCCACATGGCGATTGATAAGGTCGATGTTCATTTCCAACACCATAGGCATCAGACCTAATATGGTTGTTACCGTCGTCAGTAATACAGGGCGTAAACGTTGCGCCCCTGTGTGCATGATGGCGGTGACTTTATCGTAACCCCGTTTGCGAAGTTGGTTAAACGTATCGATTAAGACGATATTGTTATTTACCACAATCCCCGCTAATGCAATGACACCAATACCTGACATGACAATGCCAAATGGGCGTTGGAATACGAGTAAGCCAAGGAACACACCAACGGTTGAGAACAGCACTGCGCTCAAGATAAGGAACGCTTGGTAGAAGCTGTTGAACTGAGTAATTAATATCAGCCCCATCACAGCAAGCGCCACCATAAATGCCCATTGTAGGAAGTTTGAAGATTTGTTTTGTTCTTCATTTTTACCACGAACATCGGCGGTCACTGTATTGCCTAAATCTAACTGCTGAAGCGCAGTTTCAATTTTAGGAAGCTCAAGACTGAGGTTATAACCCGGTGCCATATCGGCTTTCACTTCAAGCACTCGACGAGCATTTGTGTGGTGAATGCTGTTTTGCTTTGGTGAAGGCTTCACTTGTGCAAAGTTGGTCATTGGGATCAGGCCGTACAGTGTTTTTACTCTTAGCTCATCGAAGCGACCAATATCCCGTTCGTTCTCTGGGTATCTGACTAAGATATCAACTTCATCATCGGTATCGTCAGGTAAGTACTCACCAATTTTCAAACCGTTTGTGACGAATTGAACGGTATTACCAACCAAAGTGGCATCAGCGCCGAAGCGGGCGGCGTCGTCACGCTTGATGTTGATTTCCCAATCAATCCCCGGTTTATTTCCTGTGTCAGAAATGTTGGTGAAAGCAGCGTTCGATTCAAGCCAATTACGTACCTTAATAACCGCTGGTTGTAGCTGACTATTATCACGAGCAGCGATCTCAATCACTACATCATGATCGCTTGGCGGACCCGCTTCTGGGAATTTAAACTCTAACTCAACACCTGCAAGATCAGCGGTCTTTTCACGCAGTTCAGCGATAATCTCTTTGATTGGCGGGCGGTATTGCCAATCGTATGGGTTAAATTGAATTTGCCCGATTTCATCTTTACCGCCAGTTTTGGTATAGATGCTTTCAATACCTTCAGCGTTAAGCACGCGTTGTTCGATGCTTTTCATTAAGGCATCTTTTTCGTAGATCGAGAGATCGCCGTGAGAACGTGCTTTTAAGGTGAAGTGGGGAGGATCGACATCTGGGAAGAACACCGCCCCTAAGCCTGCCACGCTATAGCTGTATCCAATGACACCAGCGAGGATAAACGCCGACAGCAGTATCTTGAGCGGGTGCTTAATGACGGTCGCTAGGGTATTAAGGTATAGCTTAGTGATCCCAGTGGCTTGTGAAAAATCGCCATTTTCGAGTGCAATTTTCCGCTGTTGATCTTGCTGACTGACGTATTGTGGTTTACCGATAACGCTACCAAGCACTGGCACAAATACCAATGCCATGACCAGTGAAGCGGTAAGTACCGCAATCAGGGTTAATGGCAGATAACGCATGAATTCGCCGGTGGTGTCAGGCCAAAATAGCAGTGGACCAAAGGCGGCAAGGGTAGTGGCTGTTGATGCGGTGATCGGCCAAGCCATTCGTTTTGCTGCCTCACGGTAGGCTTGGCTACGTGGGATGTTTTCTTGCATTCGGCGCTCAGCATATTCGGTAACCACAATGGCACCATCGACCAACATACCGACAGCCATGATGAAAGAAAACAGCACCATGTTGTTAACCGTCACGCCACTGACCGCAAGAACTAAGAGCCCTGTAAGGAAAGAGCCTGGTATTGAAATACCGACCAAAATAGCGGTTCGCGAACCTAGGATAGCGAGGATCACCACAACCACCAGAATGATGGCTGATAAGATGTTGTTTTGCAGGTCATTGAGCATCATCTTGACGTCTTTAGAGCTATCAAGGGTGTACTCGACCAATAAATTATCAGGCCACTCTGGTTGTTTTTGTGCTTCAGTGATGACGGCTTTTACAATCTCGACCGTTTCAATGATGTTTTCACCAGCGCGTTTTTTCACGTCGAGTGCGACCGCGGGTTGACCATTTAAACGAGCAAAGCTGTCTGCGTCGCGAAACGCTCGCCGTACAGTGGCAATATCACCAAAGGTGACCACTTTACTACCATCCACTTTGATTGGTAGCTCTAAGATGTCTTTGAGCGAATCAAACACCGAAGGGACTTTGACAGAAAATCGTCCTGTGCCGCTATCAATAAAGCCAGCAGCCACAACACGGTTGTTACGAGAGACAAGATTGAAAACATCATTCTGATCTAAGCCATAGCTTTCCATAAGTAGCGGTTCGACTAAGATCTCAACGACGTCTTCGCGATCGCCGACGATTTCTACTTCCAGCACTTGGCGATAGCTTTCGAGTTTGTCTTGTAGCTGGCGGGCGATTTGAATGGTGGTGCGCTCTGGCACTGTGCCGTAAAGCACCATAGATAAAGCAGGGAGTTCACCAGCAAGCGTAATTTCATTGACCGTGGGTTCGTCGCTGTCATCGGGGAGTTTTACTTTGGCGATATCAACGGCTTCGCGCACATCCGTTAATGCTTGTTCTAAGTTACTACCGGCATTAAATTCGAGCACCACCGAGGCGTGACCTTCTGAAGACGTCGAAGTCATTTCCTTCACGCCTTCGATGGATTGTAATTCTTTCTCTAACGGACGGACGAGTAAACGCTCGGCATCTTCAGGGCTGATCCCTTGGTGAGAAACCGATACATAAATAATAGGGATCGTGATATCTGGGTTAGATTCTTTAGGGATCACCTGATACATGGCGCCACCAGCAATCAGGATTAACACCAATAAAGTGATAACGGTCCGTGTTCTACTTAATGCTGCTTCTATGATTGAGTACATTATTCACCGCCTGTATTTCTTACTGAAATGACGGTGTCACCATCGCGAACGAATCCTTGACCAACGGTAATGACATCAACTTTATCGCCAAGCCCGCCTAACCATACCGCGTCAGGATCAACCTTAACGACTTCGATAGGTGCAAACACCACTTTGTCATCAAGACCTAAGGTTTTGATGCCAAGGTTGCCTGTTTCGTCCAAAGCTAACATTGAGGGCGTGACTTTAATTGCTGTTTGGCTTGCGAGAATCAAATCAACTTCTGCGCTAATCCCTGCGGCATAAGTGAACTGTGGGTTAGGGACTTCAAGCTCGATTGGGAAAGTATTGGTTTGCTCAGATGCGATGCTGGCCTTGTAGCGTAGCTTGGCGTTGAGCTTATCACCAGTTGATAGTTTTACATCTGCCGCTTGTCCTTGGCTTATGCTGCGGATGTGACGTTCACTGACATCGGCAGTGATAACCAGAGGATCAAGATCAACGACAACAGCAACAGGATCGCCCACGCCCAAATAATCGCCTTGCTCAACATGGAGTAGCTCCACCACGCCATCGAAAGGGGCGAGAATGCGAGTATTGCCTAGCGCTAATTCTAGATTTTTCACACTCGCTTTTGCTTCAACCAAGGCGGCTTGGGCCTGAACAAGTGCGACTTCATTTTGTAATCCGCGCTCACGCAGTGATTTTGCTGCATTGTATTCTTTAGAGCGTACCTTTAATAAGGCTTGCGCACGTTGTAGTTGCAGCTCACGGTCGGCTTTGTTTAATTGCACCAAAGCTTGACCTTGTTTTACCCGCTGACCTTTGCGGATTAACAGCTTTTCAACGCTACCTGACACTTCCGCTCCTAGTGTGGCTTTTCTATCTGGTGCCGTTCGGCCATAAAGGGAAATAGTACGAGTGATTGGTTGAGCATGAACCGTATCGACTTTCACTTTAGCCAGTGGGATCTCTTGTTTAGCATCGGTAGCTGGAGCGGAGGAGAGGGAAACATCATCAGAAGGTGAACTCATGATGCCAGATAGTAACCATAAGGTGATCACGGCAATAATGATGATTGAAAGTACCCAAGGTCGTCGGGTGAAAAAAAGCTTAATTGACGTCATAAGCCACTGTCCTTGTGAGCGAATTTTCATCATGTTAACACGCATTAAAATGCCATGTCTGTTATGGAACTAAATCTATGAGGTATAGGTAGTAATTTCTTGAAATCCACAATTTTCGTGTGATAATTATGTCATTAAAACCTAGCAAAAATGGATTGTTCTCATGACCATAAATACGAATAGAAACGGTGTTTGGTTTGCTTATATTGCGACCTTTCTAACGCCTTTCACATTAATGATTTCAGGTATCATTGCGATTATTTATTCTGCATATCAAATGAATAAAGGCACTGATGACGTGACTTACAGCCATTACTACACCATCATCAAAACATTCTTCTTGTTCTTTACTTTTTTTGTGGTGCTAGGTGTAACGGCGGCGACAACCAGCGGTATGGTTGCGGGTGCAGAGTATTGGGTTCACAGCAGCATTCTTGACATGATTCGTCATGCTATCCCATACATTGGTGCTGGTATTTCTTTTGCTGCGATTTGTTTTTGGTTTGTGAAAATCAGCAAAGGCATGATGCGTTTAAAAGCGGATGAAGCAGTAGAGATTTAACGCTTTTTCATCTAGCAAAAAAATTATGAAGCCCGCCGAGCATTATGTTCGGCGGGCTTTTTATTTGTATGTAGCAATAGTTTTTAACCTAACGCATCTGTTGAATTAGACGATCAAGATCATCAAACAAAGCTTTGGTTTTCGGATCTTGTTTTGTCATAGCATTGATAGTGGCTAAACGTAGCGAGCTTTCCATTTTGTTTAACTCAGGATCAGACATGATGGCATGACGCTGTTCAGCGAGCTCTGCCTTTGCATCATTAAACTCTTTGATCAGCGCTTGTTGCTTTTCTTGCTTGATATCAGCCGAGCGGATTTCTGACTGGATTTCTTTAGCTCGGACTAGGAAAGCATCAGGGTCATAACCTAGTTGGTTAGCTTTATTCTCGAAAGCACGTTCAAATTCTAACTGTTGTTTTTGCAGCTCAGGGTTAGCTTGTAGTGCTTCACGCTTTATTGCCGCTAGCTCTTGTTGGATTTCACCAACCTTATTTGCTGCTCGTTGTTGCTCGATAAGAGAGTCAGCCGATACTGGGCTTGCGTGTACTGTTGTGATTATTGAAAACGCAGCAATGGTTAATGCAGCAAACAAAGGTTTGAAGAACTGGCGAAGCGAATCTGTGGGTACAGTCATGTTGGCTACCTTTTGTTGGGCTTGTTATTAGCTTTTAAGATGCAATAAGCCACAAACATAATTGTCAGTGAGGTGTCAGAGAGTTTGACTGTAAGCTGAATGTATAGAGAGTTAGGCTTTGAGAGAAAGCTTGAAGCAAGGAAAGGCTCAGGATCTCAAGGGAAAAGAGTGGGGGCCTAGAAAGAAAAAAGCTGGCAATCCAATTGCCAGCAAGGGAGATAGTGTCGTGATTTGAATGGTGAAGTTCAAAAGCACGAGGACTTATTATTCGATTATTCTTCGCCTTTAAGGAAAGCTTGGTCTAGCTGGCAGAAAGCAACCAAAAGGTTAACCGCTGCGGCATAGAAACCAAACTTGTCACGAGCTTGGCAGTCTTTCAAAAACTGTGGCAGCCATGACATTAGCATTTCGTCGATGAATTTAAGCTGCGCTTGCATCACTTCTTCACGTAGCTCATCGTCTTGTTGTTGGTTAGCAAGAATGATCAAGTTACCTAAGAAATCCAATTGGATTGCAAGGTGATCTGCTGGCTCGTTAAATTCTTTACGTTGCGCGATTTCGTATTGGTTAAATAGCGCATTCATATCTTGTGCTGGTTTATCGTTTAATAGACCAGACTTACCTAAATAGATAGACGCGTAAGGTAGAGCGCCGGATTTAGGCGTACTTAGGAATAAGCCACAGAAATCAGCTGCGAGTTCAAGTTGCGCATCTTCACGGTTTTGTAGTCGTGTGATGGCATCACGGAAACCGTCAACTGGTGCTTTAAGCTCGTCAGTCATACCTAGACCAGACAAGAAGGTGTACATTTCGCCACCAAAGTAATTATCTAGATCTTGTTGGGTTAACTCACGGGCGATTAGTGAAGACATCCACCAGTAAATTTCAGCACGTTGCTCGTTGAAAGCAATAAATTCTTGCATGGTTACTCCAAGACAGTATCACCGAAGCCGAAAGGCTAGGGCATATTCGCTAAAAACATATTCGCTTATAAGGTAAACATAAACCGTTATACGAGAATAGGTTTTTCTTCAATGAGTTAATGTTAACTGTTACCGCTAACAAGTATTTAGTCAAAAAATAAAGGTAGCTGCGTACAGCTACCTTAAGATTTATTGTGTGGCTCAGTTGAGAGCCACACAACGCAAGTCTTAGCCTTGCTTCATCGCTGGGAATAGCGGGTCGATATCTGTTACTTCAGTTGGGCCGTGGAAGCCTGTAACTGCTGGAACAACGCCTGTGTACTTCTCGATGTTAACGATCGCAGAGTGCGCAGAAGTTGCCTGAGCTAGTTTAGAAGAACCGATGTCTTGTGTTAGTACGTTTGGATCACCGTAAGTACAGATTGTACCTGGCTTACCACCTTCTAGAGGGCTGTACCATGCACCTTCTTCGATACGACATACGCCTTGAGAGTAATCGTCAGTAACAACAGCACCAGCCAGCACTTGACCACGGTCGTTGAATACGCGAACGATGTCACCATCTTTAATGCCACGTGCTTCTGCATCTTTAGTGTTGATGTAGATTGGCTCACGGTCTTGTACTGAGTAAGTACCACGTAGCTCTGTTGAAGAACATAGCTGCGAGTGCAGACGGTGGTTCGGGTGACAGCTCTGTAGGTGCAGAGGGAACTTGTCAGAACGAGGACCGCCGTGGCTACGTTCTTTCTTCTCGAACCACATTGGGTGACCTTGACAGTCATCGTAGCCCATTTCTGCGATAGTCTTACAGTAGATCTCAATCAGACCAGAAGCAGTACCTAGAGGCTCTAGATCTGGTTCTTTACGGAATGATTCGTGACGAACCCACTCAGTACCAGCAGGGAAGTCGATGAAGCCTTCACCTTCCCAGAACTTCTTGAAGTTAGGCATACGAACACCTAGACCACGGCCTTGTAGACGAGCACCGTTGTAGATCTCTTCAATCCATTCCATTTGTGTCTTACCGCCAGTGAATGCTTCTTCACGGTCGTAACGACGACATAGGTCACGGAAGATATCGAAGTCATCTTTCGCTTCGAACATTGGCTCAACTACTTTAGGTAGCGCAATGATACCTGCGTTTGAGTGGTTACCGTATTGCTCGATGTCGTGACGTTCGTGCGTAGTAGTCGCAGGAAGAACGATATCAGCGAAACGACAAGTCGCAGTCCACTGGTGGTCGATAGAAACAACAGTTTCCAGCTTACGCCACGCTTTGATCATCTTGTTACGATCTTGGTGGTGGTGGAATGGGTTGTTACCACAGAAGATAGCCATCTTCATTTCAGGGAATTTCACATCGTGACCGTTCCACTGAATGGTTTTACCTGGGTTGTCGATACAGTCAACAAAACGTGCAACAGGGATGTACGTTGAGTAACCGTTGAACGAACCGTTGTGGATTGGAGCAACACCAGTCACACCGCTAAAGCCAGACATTAGTGGGCCGTTAGAAGTGATAGAACCAGCATCGTTGTAGTGCCAGCCGAAACCGAAACCACCACCAGGTAGACCGATTTGACCAAGCATAGCGGCAACAACAACTAGCATCCACGCGTACTGCTCACCGTGCTGCATACGTTGTAGACACCAGCCACCGATGATTTGTGTACGACCTGAAGCCATTTGGCGAGCAAGTGCACGGATATCATCAGCTTTGATACCACAGATCTTCTCAGCCCACTCAGGTGTCTTCTCGATACCGTCAGTCTTACCTTGTAGGTAAGGAAGGAACTTGTCGAAACCAGTTGTGTAATCAGCAACGAAGTCTTTGTTGTATAGGTTTTCAGTGTACAGCGTATGCGCGATAGCAAGCATTAGCGGTACGTCTGTTTGTGGGTTTACAGGAACCTGCTCACCACCAACAAACTTCATAGTTTGAGAACGTACTGGATCAACGTGAATAACTTTGATTTCTTTGTTCTTCACTTTCTCAGCAAGTTGCTCGTAGTAAGCGTATGGGCTGTGGTCAGGAACCAACCAACCTACTTGCAGGTTCTTAATTGGGTCAGAACCCCAGATAACGATAGTATCTGAGTGCTCTAGAACTAGCGGCCAAGATGTTTGCTGTTCGTAAACTTCCATTGCACCCGCAACGTAAGGAAGAACAACCTGAGCAGCACCAGTTGAGTAGTCACCCATCTTACCAAGGTAAGTACCGTGAAGACCGATAGCACGGCTCATCATAGTACCTGCAGAGTGTAGTTTACCTACTGACTGCCAACCTGTGTGACCTGCGTATAGTGCACTTGGACCGTAGTTGTTTTGAACGCGTTCCATCTCGTGGTAGAAGAAGTCTAGCGCTTGAGACCATGGCACACGCACGAAGCGGTTGTCACCACGTTGCGTTGTATCAGACTTGTAGCCTTGTTTTAGCCAGTCGATACGAACCATTGGGTATTTAACACGAGCAGGGTTGTAAACTACTTCACGAACACCGTCGATCATGTGGGTTGGGTTTTTGTCCTTTTCAAAAGGAACTGTGTCTACCCAAACACCGTCAACAACTTTAGCGCGGAATGCACCCCAGTGAGAGCCAGATAGCACGTCACCTGTGAATTTAGCTTGAGAGTCAGAAGCTGCTAGCGCCTGACGTGGAGCTAGAAGGCTTGTACCAACTACAGAAGCAGCACTTGCCGCAACCATACCTGATAGGAAGCGACGGCGTGAAACGCCTTTGTTTAGAATTTGAGTCGCCATATCTTGGTGAATCCTTAATTATTTTAAATTCTGTGGATGGGGCGGAAGGTTATCCCTTCCGCCTATCAGGATTAGTGATGGCCAGCGCCGCCAGTGTCTTTACCGTGGTTCTGAAGGTACTTCAATAGAGTACGTTCTTCAGTCTTGCTTAGACGGTAGTAAGCGCTCATAGCATTTAGACCAGAAATCCAACCGTTAGCAGTGAAGTGTGCTGGGTCTGGAGCCGCGTGACATGCGTTGCAAGTAGATGCGTACATAGTTTCTGCGTAGTTCCAGATAGGTTGGATGTTGTCGATTAGGTCAGCTTTAGTAACCCAAGCTTCAACAGAAACGTGCTGCCATACGATGTCAGTCGCTGTGTCAGTTTGTTCTTCGATGATTTGCTCAGTCGCTTTAACATCGCCACGGATAGTTGCTTTGAATACACGTTTACCCATGTACTCAGTCATCACACGACCTTTACCAGATTTCTCTAGCCAGCCGTCGATTTTCACTTTAACCATGTCGTCTTTACGCTCAAGCACAGTTACTTCAGATGCAGGTAGTAGTTTACCTTCAGCTTTGCTTGATGCGTCAGCAACTGCGTATAGGTCTTTTTCGCCTAGAGAGAATAGTTTCTCAGCGCTTGCACCTTGGCTAGTTGCAGTAGTTTGTAGGGCTTCAAAGTCTTTCTGGAAACCGCCTGCCATGTTAGGTAGTTCGTGCGCGATACCTTTGTGACATTCGATACAGTTCATGTTTTCAGCAGCTGCTTTCTTCATTTCCATCGCAGCTTTAGCAGATTGCTTGCTGTGATCCATATCGTCGTATGAGTGACAGCTCTTACATGTTTTAGAGTTTTGGCTGCTCATACGTGCCCAAACAGCTTGCGCCATTTCTAGACGGTGTTCTTCAAATTTTTCAGGCGTATCGATTTTGCCTGTGATGAAGTGGTGGTATAAGTCTTTTGCAGCTTCCAGTTTGCGGAAAACTTTACCTGGGAAATCTTTTGGCTGGTGACAGTCAGTACAAACTGCTTGAACACCTGAAGCGTTTTTGAAGTGTACAGTTTCTTTGTACTCTTCGTAGTTCTGCTCCATGGTGTGGCACGAAGTACAGAATTCTAGGGTTGAAGTAACTTCAAAACCTTTGTGTACCACGAAAGTGCCCGCAAGGGTGATACCGATACCGATCAAAAGAAGTGCAAGGATTGAATGCTTGCTACTTGGTTTGATCAACTTTTGCCAAAGTTTTTTCATAGTGGATGATTCCATAAGAGAATGATGTCACTGTAACTGACGGTGACGTATAAATTTTTATGGTTTAATCTTAAAACCACGATGTGAATAAGGATAAGGGTAGGCATTAATAGTTAAGGCAGATTTATGACAAATTGTGAATAACTGCCAGTTATGCTACCGTTTTAGAAATAGCCAAATAATTAGAAAAGAGATCGAGATGAGTCATCACGTACTTGTTGTAGAAGACGAGATTGTGACCCGTACTAAACTTGTGGGTTACTTTGAAAACGAGGGTTACAAGGTTAGTCAGGCCGAGAGTGGTGCGCAGATGCGTGACATCATGGAGTCTGAAAAAATTGACCTTGTTATGCTAGATATTAACCTACCTGGTGAAGACGGTTTGATGCTGACACGTGAGCTTCGCAGCCGCTCTGAAGTAGGTATTATTTTGGTTACTGGACGCACCGATAGCATCGACCGAATTGTCGGTTTAGAGATGGGTGCTGACGACTATGTAACTAAGCCTTTTGAGTTACGTGAGCTGCTTGTTCGCGTGAAAAACCTGTTGTGGCGCATATCTTTAGTAGAAAAAGCGCGTGACGAAGCGGTTGTTGAATTGCAAGAAGATAGCATCATTCGATTTGGCGAATGGCAGTTCGATATCAACAAACGTGCCCTGACACATAACGGTGTTCCAGTGAAATTAACCAAGGCTGAATACGAGCTTTTGGTCGCATTTTCTTCGCACCCAAATGTGGTTCTAAGTCGTGACCGTATTCTGAATATGCTTAGCCATCGAGTTGAAGCGCCGAACGATCGAACTATCGATGTATTGATTCGTCGTATGCGTTCTAAGATGGAAGCCGACCCGAAAAACCCACAAATCTTTGTGACTGTTCACGGTGAAGGTTACATGTTTGCAGGCGATTAATTCGCTGCTTTTTTCGCCACGCAAGCGTTAAAAATCGACCCCGTCAATCTGTCATAATCTTTCATAAATAGGCCGTTGCACCTTGTGCAACGGCTTTTTTATGCGCCGAAATCTACACCTTTTTTGATTGCGATCAATTTATATGACGCGTTATTAACAGCGTCTGAATACCGAAAAAGAATCAGCTGTAGGTATTTGATACAAATACTGTTTACTTTTAAGCCCAATGTTGACGTAGATCTCATTTCTTACAGGGACGATTTTGGCGAAATTATGCTTTCAAATTATTGCTCGCAGCCATTTCATGAGAAAAAGTGAAGGAAAATCGTTTATTTTCTGACCGAACGATTCGTCGGGTACATATTTTTTTCATTATTTTTATTCTTTGTTTGCTGATAAAACCAGCAACACATTAGGTGAGGGTGGTAAATCTCTAGAACAAATAGCCATTTCTTATGCTAAATAGGCAGTTATGTTGTAATTCAGTACGCTTTGTAGGCGATAATTTGAGTCAGAATAAGGGCAAATTGCTAGGGGGGGGCAGTAGATGGTGAGAGGCTTTTAGCGAAGTAGAGCAATCTAGGTGCTACTGGAATAGAAAAAAGCGTGCTTTTACTAACACGCTTTCTGGTTATTGTGAGGAAGGTAATCTGCAGATTAGCTTTGGTGTCTGTCTAGAATTGCCTGCGTGAGTCGTTCTATTTCAGGTAGACTGATCGTGCTTTCTTGAGCAAGTACACGTTGTTCTTTAAGTACAGCATCAAGGATTTCATGGCTAGTCAGTGGATTTGCCAGCACGACTCGAAATACAGTTGTTATTTGGCGTTGCCACTTTTCAGGATGAATTCGTGTACGAGAAACAAATGACTTCCCAGATTCACGCTGACGTTTTTGAATGAACTGAGTGAGATCGTTTAATGCTTCTAATAATTGCTGGCGTTCTTCATCGTTTGCATACTCAAGTGCCTGCTGGGTTGCAGCTGGTACATAGCGATAGGTTAGCAGGCAAAGTTCAGGCTCTGTAACTAATTCAAAATCAACTTGCTGCTTAATGAGTCCTGCAAAGTATTGCGCTTTTTCAATACTCGCATTGATGAGTAGCTCATAGCCAGGGCGACTAATGATGTTCAAGCTAGCATACAGCAACATTGCCATCCCGCTGCGCGAACCTTCTAGGGTATGGCTCCCTAAATCTTTCGAACCTTTACGTAAAATGTATTCAGCGTGATGTTCAATTGCTGTCATTGAAGCAGGATTCTTGAAAATCACCATCCCAGCTCCCATAGGCACATACAATTGCTTGTGCGCATCTATAGTCACTGAGTCGGCACGCTCAACACCTTTTAATAGATGACGGTACTTGTTAGACATCAATGTCGCGCCGCCCCAAGCTGCATCGACATGAAAATGGATTTGATGCTGCTCGGCGATATCAGCCAACTCTTCTAATGGATCGATGTTGCCTGTTTCTGTTGTACCTGCGACGCCAATGATAGCAATGGGTTTGATACGCTTTTGCTCAAGCTTGGTCAATGTCGCTTTTAGCTCATCGGTACGAATGCGGTTATTACCATCGGTTTTTACTGGAATAACGCAATCACGACCAATACCTAAAACGTCAGCCGCTTTCTTAAGTGAATAGTGGCCACGCTCAGAAACCAAAATGGCAAGATCTTCGTAGCCATAATGTTTCATCGCACGGAAAAGCCCTTCTTGAGCGACACCGCGAAAATCACCATCGGCTTTTAATAAGTTATTGCGAGCAACCCAGAGCGCTGTGATGTTGGCGACGGTTCCACCAGAGCAAAATGCTCCCAGCGAGTGGTTGGCGCTGTGCATCCACTTATCGTAAAAGTCTGTTTGCTGATCAAAAATCAGGTTATGAATCATCCCTAGCACTTGACGCTCTAGTGGGGTGAAAGCTTTGGATGTTTCGATCTTCACCAAGTTCTGGTTTAAGCCAATCATGATCTTAGATAGCGGCATCAAGAAATAGGGAAGTGCCGATGTCATGTGGCCAATGAAACTTGGTGCGGAGGTATGAACTGATTGCGCCACCAGCTTATCCAGTAGGAACTGGGTGTGATCAGAGACGAAACTCGGGCTTTCAGGAATGTCAGCGTTGGAGAAATCCTTCTCGATTTCAGCTAAAGGTTTTTCAACTGCGGCGATGTGATGGCGAAGAAACTCATTCAGGTTCTGCGAGATATCGAGCTCAATCGCGCCTAGGGTTGAATCTGGAGCTTCTGGCACCGTAAAGATACGATGCATAGATTCTAGAGAGGCTTCAGCTTGTCGGTTATCCACTACCATATACTTTATTACTTAAAAATTTTCTTACTTATAACATAATGGCGCAATTAGGTGCCAAAAAATTAACTTTCATATATGAGTTATAAATGAGTAATGTTGGATATTCTTATTTATAAAACAACGGAGTGAGCGTGTATTAAGCTACTGAACCTGATACCGCATTGCGATATCAGGTCACATAACAACAGCGCTTTAGAATTTATAGTCTAGACCGACAGTAGCAAGCAGGCTGTCTTCGTCATAGAACGTAATATTGGATTGTGACTGGTTATAGCCGAGTAACGAAATGGCTGACCAATCTTTCCAGCCAAAGGGTTCGCGATATTCGTAAGCTAAGAAAGCGCCCCAGCGATGATCTTTTTGCTTCTTATCAAATACCGGATTGATGGCGTTAAAGTCGGCATAGTCATAGCTTAAGGTTAAAATAAAACTTGATGAGCGCATCATCTGAATAACACTGACTTCACTGCCATAGATATCGTGCGCCATGGCTTCACCTTCGCTATCAATGCGAGTGTAATTCAGCGCCCCACGAAGGATCATGCCTCGTCCAACAAATTGACTGTAAGACCCTTCGGTAAAAGCAACGTTACCTTCTCGGTTTAGTAACTTTTGATCTTCGGCTGAAAAGTTAGCAAAACCACTTTTTTCTGAGTCATAGCTTTGATTACCTACCGCAAGTTCTGCAGAAAAGTTAGAACCCATGATGTTATCAGCGGTTAAACGTAGCGCTCGGGTTTTCACTTTCGTTTCTTCACGGTCTTCATTCAGAATAAAAGGGTCGGCCCATGTTTTTTGTTTGAGCAGCCCCGGAACGTAACTGAAGCTAAAAATTCCCGCGTCTTCAAATTTCTGCCGATAGCCGAGCTCTAAGTGAAAGCGCCCTAACGCCACATCTGAGCGACGGGTACCAAAGAAGATTTGTTTATCTGCTGAGGCAAAGGTGTAATCGAGTGTGCCGAGTGGCGCTATTAAAAAACTAGATTGGGTAGACGCTTTCTGATCTGGTGACGATAGGGTTTTGTTATCGGTATTAAATTGTGAGGTAGAGCGGGTATAACCCGTGATCACCGATATTTCACCACCGATGCCCGGCTCCCAGTTTTGGTCTGGTCGCTGGGCGTAAGAATAACTAGAAAGTAGTGCTAAACAAATAAGCGGATAGCCTTTCATAACAACATCCTTGTTAGTAATACAGGCATCATGCCCTATATCCTTAAATCGTATACCATTTATACGGAAAGGTAGCCGCTATAGATCACTTATTTAGGCAT
Source organism: Photobacterium jeanii (assembly GCF_001650345.1). Classification (GTDB taxonomy): domain Bacteria; phylum Pseudomonadota; class Gammaproteobacteria; order Enterobacterales; family Vibrionaceae; genus Photobacterium; species Photobacterium jeanii. The sequence continues at coordinate 116,180 of NZ_LVHF01000012.1, forward strand.
TGAATATGTGTTTAGTTACTTACCATTACATTCGATGCTTTCTAAATCTGCGATTTTACTGTTGTACTCTTGAAGTGGTTTTTCAATTTCACCGGGATGAGAGAGTAGATCTGCAAACGCACTACGCAATTCATAATTTTTCGGGTGCGGCTTGCTCTGGCGGTCTTCAAATGCTTGTTTAGCAAACGTAGCTAACTCACTGTCTTGCTCTGATAGTGCTTTAACATCGACCTGTGTCAGTTTCAGCCAAGATTCAACTGATTGGCTTAAATCGAGGCGTGATTGGTCATGTGTCAGATACCAGTCAAAAGCCTGACGATTGAGTTCAAAGTGGTGTTTACGACCTTCTAAGAACCATTCGCCCACTTCTTTTAGGTTCTCATCTTTGGCAACAGACATGGATACCAAGCTTTCATACCAAGATAATGAGGCATCAATATACTGATGGTATTTATTGGATAGGCACGTGTTGTCAGCTGCCATCGCGCTGGCAGGTACAAGTGCAAGAGAAAGTAGTAGAGCAGGTAACTTCATTGCCATTCCTTGATTATTGTCGTTATCTCATCTGTGACGACGGCATTGAGCTTATGCACGGCCGCAGAAAGTTATAGCTCGATTGTAATGTCTTGATTGAGATAAGGAAAAGAAATCTTTACTAAATTGATACGAGATTGGCAAAACAAAAGGGCGCCGATGCGCCCTTTGAGATGTAAGCTTGTAAATGGTGACAGTTATGATTGCTTATTCTTGTTCATCGCTACCGAGATACAGTAAGCAGCGCCGCCCCAAGTGATACCAAGACCAAACACCATCATGATAATTGCACCTGTCGTCATAATTATGCCTCCTGCTGACTGATTGATTTAGAAGATAGGTTGATGATCACCGCGACTACAAACATCGCAGCGACGAGACCCCATCCCAGCATTAGTAGATCCGACATTGCGTAGCCACCATAGCCTTCTTTGAAGGTATTGATTAAGTTGGTCGCTAGAATCACTGCCAGCATCGCTGGGCTCAAGAAGCGAATACAAACTTCAAACCATTTACCAATACTAAATTCAGAGATGTTATTTACGTAATCACGTACATCCGAAATCTTAAATAGCCATGCAATCACTACCAGTTCAATCAAGCAGCTAGAAAGTAGGGCAACGTTGTTAATGAAGTAGTCCACTAGGTCTAGCAGTAGCAGGCCGCCGTTTGTCGCGAAGGCAAGGGACACCACAAAACCTGTACCACAAACAACGGAAGCGGCTTTTTTACGACTCCAGTTTAGTTTGTCGATGATCGCTGAAGTGACCGCTTCGATGATTGAGATATGCGAGCTTAAGCCAGCAACAACCAGTGCAAGGAAGAACAGTGGACCTAAGATAAACGGTAGTGGCAGTAAGTTAATAGCCGCCGGAATAGTAACAAAGGCCAAGCCGACACCAGCGGAAACAACATCTGTTAATGGTTTGGCTTGTTCTTGTGCCATGTAACCAAGCACACCAAAGATAAGTACACCCGCAGTGATAGAGAAACCACAGTTAATTAGCACTGTCATGAAGGCATTGTTATTAATGTCAGACTTCTCTGGTAGGTAACTTGAGTAGGCAATCATGATGGCGAAGCCCACACTCAAGGTGAAGAAGATCTGACCATAAGCCGCTGACCACACTTTGGCATCCAAAATTTTACTGAAATCAGGCTGGAACAGGTAGTTTAGACCGTCCATTGCACCTGGTAGGAATACCACACGACCGATTAGCGCAATTACCATCAGGAAAAGTAGTGGCATCATGATTTTTGATGCACGCTCGATCCCGCCTTTAACACCAGTATAAATAGCGGCAAATGTGATACCCCATGCCAGCGCCATCGGAATTGCAATGTGTAGTTGTAAGCTACCAAGACTACTTGGTGAGTTTTCACCAAGCTGTAGATATTCACTAAAGAAGAAGGCGTTGGTATCGCTGCCCCATGATTGGCCGAATGAATAACCAAGGTATGAAATAGCCCAACCGATAATGGCCACATAGTAAACCGCGATGATCGCTGCGATAAATACTTGGAACCAGCCTAGCCACTCAAGTTTGCCACCCATCTTGGCAAAGGCGCGAGGAGCGGCACCGCGAAGTTTATGACCAAGGCTGAACTCCATGATCATAAATGGAATACCGGCTGAGATCATGGCGAAAAGGTATGGAATAAAAAATGCACCGCCACCGTTCTCGTAAGCCATATAAGGGAAACGCCAAATGTTCCCTAGTCCGATTGCTGAGCCAACGGCTGCAAGGATAAATCCAGCCCGTGAGCCCCATTGTTCTCGTTTCATAAACCGCTCCTTGTACTGCTTTATCTCAAATACCCTTATAGCTTTAGAGATAAATACTGAAAATTTCCATTTCTGTGCGTAACTTTTAGATAGTTAAGTTACGCATTTGTTATGAGATTAACGAGTGTGAAAATGTAAAGCAATAGAGTGTAACTTTGTTAACTAGTGTGATTTTTAGTGTTAATTGTTACTAATTAACGCTGTTTAAGGGATGGTTATGAGTTAGGGTTCTTTTATCTAGTGATATTGACTGGAATTGACTGAAGGGTAAGGGGATTATTTTATTTTTAATTTGAGTTTCATTGGCTGGAAAATCACCAAAAAGCAGGATCTGGTAATCATAATGCTGTTAACAGGTAATATTTTCAGCCAAATGAAAATTTATGCAGCCACTTCAATTAAGTCTTAAAACGAAAACTGTAGACCTATATTAGTTTGAAATTGGTTTAGGATCTCTGAATCTATCGAGATTTTACAGGTTTCATTACCGCTTGGCAGTGTACAGATTGTCGTGGTATTGCTTTTTACCATATTGGCAAGCCAGCGACCTTCCAATACGATTTTTGCATAATCTGTCATCTCATATTCAAGTCCACCAAATAAACCTGCTGAAAAGAGCAAATCTTTATCTGACCAATTTGCACCAATGAAAGTACCACCAATGCTGGCACCAAAATAGCTGCCGAGATGATCTGTGGGCTTAAATCTGAGTGAGCTTTGAAAGTGAAGGTAAGTAAAGTCGGTATTGCCATTTATATCTTGGGTATCGGTACGTTGATGACTGAGAAACATCCCAATTCGACCGGGTTCGAGATCTGTTTCGATGGCAAGGCTGTAATTTTCGGCGTTCTTAACATCCAGTTTCTTGCCGTCATCGGTTTTCATCGTGCCAGAGAAGGTGTAACCAATCATAGGAGTAACATACAAACCGGATGGGTTGGCGTAACTACTCAATGGGGCGAGTAGGAGTATGGCGACAGGAAGTATCTTGTTGTTCATTAACGGCATCCTTGTGTTTACTCAACTTATATTAATATATGCTCATATTGTGACAGTAACCGAAAGTTTGCGCATATTCTTGATAGTTAAACTTGATCTCTCCCGAAACAAGAGTTAAAAATATGTTAAAACACTGCGTTGTATAGGGGATTGATTATGGATAGTGATCTTAAATTAGCGTTGATTGCCGTAGCGGCAGCATTTGGAATGATACTGAGCTTTGCATTTATCTCTGTTACCGCGTAACAATGTGAGCCAGTTAACAGAAATAGACTGGTTGTTCAAAAGGTTAGATATTTTATAGAACGAGATATATCGCATATCTCGTTCTATTTGTATTCAGGGAATAGTGGTAGAGTGTTTTTTCTTAGGTACGATTTAGCGATGACACATGACCAATCATTTATCATTTACGCTCAAAGAATCTGACTTACAAGAAATTAACAATTTCTCGTCAGCACTTGCGTTAAGCAAATACAAAAAAGTAGCTGTTGTTGTGCAAGGTGGCGGTCAGCGCGGTATTTTTACTGCAGGGGTGTTTGATGCGTTTCTTGAAGCAAACTTCGATCCTTTTGACTTGTATATTGGCACCTCGGCTGGGGCTTTGAATTTATCTTCTTATATCAGTCGTCAGCCGCGCTTTGGTTATCATTTCATTGTCGATTACACCACCCATGATAACTTCTTCAATCTCTATAAATACCTTAGCAAGCAGAAACCCATGAATTTGGATTGGGCGATTGATTGTGTTTCTCCATCTGGCATTACGCCGTTAGATTTTGAGCGAGCGCGCCAAGTGCTTGCGGGTAAAGAGGCATTAGCGTCGGCAACCCGAAAAGATACGCTTGATGATATTTACCTACCTATGTTCGGTAGTGATTGGCACGATGTGCTACGCGCAACTTGCGCAATTCCCGTATTGTATAACCAACCAGTGAACATCAACGATTTAGAGTGGGTTGATGGTGGTGTCAGTGCGGCAGTCCCAGTTCAAGAAGCATGGCGACGAGGCGCAGATTTAGTTGTGGTGATCCGAACTGAGCCTGTTGAAGAGCAAGATGAGTGGGATGATTTATTTAATGATTGGCGTGACAAGATAGAGCAGTCGCTGCCGCAGTATCTTGAAAAGTTAAATATTGAAAAGCTCAATTTGAACGAGTCGCTTGATAAGTTACGCACGGCACGAAGTGATTTTCGTCTGCGTTTTCAGCAATGGAAACAGAGCTGGCATGACGATCCTATAGCAGAGCAAGACGCTGATTTTTCCGATGAGCTGGTGGCTAAGCTATCAACCCCAGAGAAAGTGAAGCTGCTATTGCAAGATCATAAGCACCATAGATTAGCGCGAAGTGATAACGGAAGCTGGAAGTGGCTTAAACACAATAATATTGAGCGTTTTTTGAAGTTAACGGGTAAGGGGAAGAATGCCGATGTGCTTGAAATGCTGACCAAATACTACAAGAGCTATCAAGATCAGTGCGATTTCTTGTCTAACTTGCCTGAAGGGCTCAAAGTTATTCAAATTGCGCCCGAGAAAGGGCTAAAGAGTAGGGCGTTATTGAGCGATAGAGACGATCTAGAGGTAGATTACCGTCAAGGAAAGATTGTAGGGCGTGAGTTTGTCTCTCACTTTGCTGAACTGATCCGCAATACAGAGCAAGCTAAGTAAAGCTAATCTGAGATAATTGTCATCAAGTCTGTTTGCTATTTGTTATAAAAACAAAAAGGAGCGCAGTGCGCTCCTTTTCTATATGCGGTTATCTATTCGTGCTTGTGATTAAGCAAGAACAGTTTGAAGCCAAGGCCAACCTTGCTTCTTACGGCTTAGCGTGTTTTCCATCATTAGCATGCCATCTTTAGCGTGCGTATCTAGAACGTCGTTCCACTCACCTTTGTAAAGTAGACGTGTCGTGCTAGTTGTGATGTCAGTTAGCATTAGTGCAGCCATTGCTAGACCTTCTTCGTCACAACGACGTTGTAGATCAGCGTTTAGCTCGTCGATCATGTCTTCAACTTGCTCTAGTGTTGCAAGCTCGATTTGACCAACAACCACGTTGCGCTCTTTGAATGGGTACGCTTTCAGATCTTTCTCTACTAGCTCTGCTGCAGATAGACCTTGGATGTCAGTTTTTGCGATTAGTAGATCTTTGATGAATTGGTCTAGATCTTCAACGCCAGCTAGTGGTGCTAGCTCAGCAACTGCATCTTTATCTTTTTGCGTACAAGTTGGAGAAGCGAAACCAACTGTGTCACTTAGAATTGCAGACATCATAAGGATCGCTAGTTCGCGAGTGATTTCTACGTTTTCCATCTTGAATAGGTTGAACATGATGGTACAAGTACAACCAACAGGCCAGATCCATGCTTCAAGAGGGTTAACTGTCATCACATCACCTAGACGGTGGTGGTCAACAATACCTACGATTTCAGCATCAGCGATGTCGTCTGGTGCTTGAGCTAGATCAGTGTAGTCAACTAGCCATACTTTTTCGCCAGCAACGCCAGTACACATTTCAGGCTGATCAACACCAGCTGTTTTTAGAATGTGTTGCGTTTCGCGGTTAATTTCACCTTGACGAACAGCTTTAGCTTCAACGCCACGTGCTTTAAGAAGAGCAGCACCAACAAGTGCTGAACAGATGCTATCACTATCTGGGTTCTTGTGACCAACAACTTGAATCATGATGTTTCCTTTACTGCGTCAATTACAGCGTCAGTGCTGTAAGACTTAATGAGGCTTGCTCATAAATGAGCTTGTAAACGGCGTAATTCTAGAGATTTTCACAAAAATAACAATCACAGCGGGCAAATTAACGCACAGTTGCTTATTTCTCAGCTGGTTACTGGCTTTTTCAGTCAGAACTGGTGGCTCAAGTCGCAATTTAGTGATTAAAGGTGTATATATATTGCAACTTACTTTTGGGCAGAGAAAAGTCATGAAGCAACCATCTCAGGTACAAGCATCTTCTTTACCACCATCTAGATCACAGACTGTTACTAGCAAATGGAGCACTTTCGCGTGGCATATCCCCATGGTGTTGAGCTTCTGGCTTTTAGCGGCACACTTTTTACGGTTTGGTAATACGCTTTTCTGCTTGGTATTAGTCTCTATGCCGCTTTTATTTCTGATTAAACGCAAGCTAGTGCTTTACGCCAATCAAGTTTTTTTGTGTTTAGGTGCGCTGTTTTGGGTTGCAGTTACGTATAACATGCTCAACCAACGATTAATGATGGGCGAGGATTGGACACGGCTATTGTTCATTATGAGCGGGGTCGTTTTATTTACTTTGCTATCGGCATGCTGTGGTTTACACCATAAAGTACAAAATCGTTACCACTGTTATTAAGCACAGACTGATTTATCAGTTTGATCATTAACCCTAAATTAAAAAGGGTTGTAATTGTTATACTATAACAATAGGCTTACACCAGTTTGATAAGTGCTAAAAAGCAAGTTTGGTTTACGGGTGGATGGATTATGACCGATCACCGCCATACTAAGAGCATTGGCGAGACAATCCTGTTTTCAAGCAGTGATTTTAGCTATTATCAAATTATCTAGTAGGCAAGAACTCCTTTTTTCATCATAAAAATGGGACGATTGCCACGGTTAATCCTTGATGCGCTATGGCAATTTAAGGTGAGTAATTCTATGACCCGAGCTATACGGGCCATAAAAAGAACAAGTATTTAGGAATAAGATGGTAAATGTAAGGGCGAGAGTGCCTTTTAAAGTTGGTCTCAAGAGCAACATTCCTGCTGATTTGCTTTCATTTAATGGCCTTGAGTCGGGTAAAGAGCACGTCGCGGTTATTTTTCGTGACGCAGACAAACAATCACAGCCACCGTTGGTGCGTATGCACTCAGAGTGTCTAACGGGTGATGTTTTCCATTCATCTCGTTGCGACTGTGGCGAGCAGCTAGACGAAACCATTAATAAAATGGGTGAGCACGGCGGTGTACTGCTATACCTTCGCCAAGAAGGTCGTGGCATTGGTTTGTACAATAAGATTGATGCTTACGAGCTGCAAAGCCAAGGCATGAATACCTATGAAGCGAACAATCACCTAGGTTTTGGTGATGACTTGCGTGATTTCGGTGAAGCAGCACAAATGCTGAAAGCACTTGGTGTAACCACCATTCGCCTTATTACAAATAACCCGAAAAAGATCCGTGAGCTTGAAGAGCACGGTATCGAGATTGCGGAAGTGGTAGGCACGAAAGCGCACGTAAAAGATGGTAATGAGCAATACCTGAAAACTAAAGCGGCTCATGGTAAGCACCGTTTTAACTTCGACTAGCCTTAATTAGCACTTTAGGTTAAGAGCTGCGAGTCTAAGACTTATTAACGCCCTTTTTCAGTAATGAACAAGGGCGTTTTTGTCTCTGCTATTTAACTCATCCTAACTAGGCTGAGTATTTGATCATGCTAGTAATGCCACCAATCTGCATTACAAGTTTGACGTCAGTTGCTAACATCTATTCAGCACTATTCACCTTTTATTCCACTAATTGCAACTTTGTCATTTCAAGCGTTAGGCTTGGGTTCTTCACTGTGCTTTTTACTTATTTCTGTTCCCATTCCCACAATGAATTTATTTCATGCTGTTAATTAAAATAACTTCGCATTATCTTTTCTAATCCAAATCATAATAAAGAATCGTGCTTGCTGATACGCTATTTTCTTGCCAGAGTCGCTTGTCGGCTTTACTATCACCACCACTTAAAGCAGATATAGAAACTAAATAGCATCACTAAGATAGGTTATAGATTTATCTAAAGGGTTATTGTTGGAGTAAAATTCTGCGATAGGGCAATTTTTCTCAAAGAAATCACGTTTTTTATTATATTGTTCTGTTGTGAGGGATTTAGCTGTGGTTCAGCAATCATCAGAAACTAAAATGGCGCGTTTGTTATTTTTAATAATCATCTTGGCTGCCGTAGGCCAAATGACGCAAACAATGTATGTGCCTGCTATTCCGGCCATGTCAGAGTTCTTTGCCGTTGAGTCTTCGTACTTACAGGCAGTTATGGCTGCATATTTAATTCCATACGGCTTGTCGCAATTTGTTTATGGTCCAATGTCAGATCGTATTGGTCGCCGTCCTGTGATCATGTTAGGTATGGCTATTTTCCTAGCGGGTACAGTGATGGCAATCTGGGCGCCGAGCTATGAGATCTTCCTACTAGCTAGCTTTATCCAAGGCTCAGGTACAGGTTGTAGTGGTGCTATGTGTCGTACGATTACCCGTGACTGTTATAACGGTACTGATTTGCACCGAGCTAACAGCTTGGTAAGCATGGGAGTGATCTTTTCACCGTTATTAGCGCCAGTATTAGGTGGTTACCTATCTAGCTACTTTAACTGGGAAGCGAGCTACTACTTCCTACTTGGATTTGGTGTGCTAGTTACTTTGGCAATGATGTTTCATTTCACTGAAACATTGCCAAAAGAAAGTCGTCGCAATGAAAAAGTATGGGTTAGCTACCGTCACGTGCTATCTAACCGTCAGTTCCAAGGTTATGTCCTTTGCTTGATTGCAACCTTCGCGGGTATTGCAGTATTTGAAGCAGCGGCAGGCGTGCTACTGGGTAGTGTGCTGAAATTAGAGCCAACAATGGTGAGCTTTTTGTTCGTACTGCCATTACCGGGTTACTTAGGCGGTTCGTGGTTATCGGCAAACTTAGTGAAGAAAATGGGGAATACCCGTGTGCTTTACCTTGGTATGGCAGCTATCGTATTAGGTGCGGTAACTATTTTGGTACCAGGTCTAGCGGGAATGGTAACAGTCAGTTCTTTGATTGGTGGTGCATTCTTGTACTTCATTGGTGCTGGTGTGCTTTTCCCAGCAGCAACAACATCAGCGATTGAACCGTTTCCTCATCATGCAGGTACTGCCGGTGCGGTATTAGGTGGTTTACAAAACCTTGGTGCAGGTTTGGCAACATTGGCAGCTTCATTGATGCCAGCTGAAAACCAAATGAGCCTAGGTGTTGTGATGTCTGTGATGGCGGTATTGGTGTTCATTAGCTTAAGTTGGGTTCGTCGCAATCAACAACACGATGAGCCAGTACTGGTGTAACCATACAATACTGTAAATAACATCAGATTTGAGATAAGAAAAAGGCAGGTTTAACCTGCCTTTTTGCTTTGCTTAAACGGTGTGTTTAAAGCGATTAGTCACGTTTCCAAAGGATGTGACAGAATTTGTTTTCTGGATCGCGGCTTACCAGAAGGCGAGCAAATACATCGTCTAGAACATCGTCTTCTTCGTTTACTAGACCAATACGTACTTCAGCGTACACTTCGCCATCGACGTCAAAGCCAACGTGTTCACCCCAGTCTTTACCTGTTTCTACGAGCTCTGCCGCACCACGGTCTTCAAATTGGGCTGTGAAAAGAATGACATCAGCAGGTTCAAGATTATCCTGTGCCATTTCTAGGAAAATGTCGTACGCGGTGTCGATTACGTCGTCGTATGAAATCAGGTCTTGGTTTTCCATATAACTTCTATAACTCTACTTACAAATGAGTGAAGGGCTATAGTAGCCTTTATCCTAGAACAACTGCAAGGTAGACGATCAATGCTCGATGATCTGCTCCAGCTCTTTAGGCGCAAGATCAAGTACTGGTTGGCGCTGTGCCTTCTTAAGCTTAGAAACATACTTGCTGAACGACATCGGCTTGGCGAAAAGATAACCTTGGCAATATTTGATGCCCAGCGCGTTTACACGTTCTGCCTGCTCTGTTGTTTCAATCCCTTCTGCAATCACATCACAGTCGAAGCGTTTAGCTAAGTTGCAAATACTATCCAAAATAGAATGCGTGATGGTGTCGGTACTTGATGCAGCAACAAAAGCGCGGTCGATCTTTAGCACTTCAAAACTGAGTTGTTGCAGGCGTGACAACCCTGAATAACCACTGCCAAAATCATCTAATGCCCAAGTAACACCATGCTGACGAAGTTTAGTCATCCCCGTTTGTAATTGTGCGAGTTGATCATCGGTGAAGGTTTCTCGTTCGGTAAATTCAAGCACAATCCCATGCTGAAGCGCTGGTGAGTGCTTGATGATGCTGATGAGCTTACGAACAAAGAAGGGATTTGCAATCATTGATGCTGTCACATTCAGTGACAGGTAGTGGTCTGGGTTAATTTTGTCGAGAACAGCTTTATTACGCGCGGCTTCAGCTAAGAGCTTAAGGGTAATATCGTTAATCAAGCCGCTATTTTCAGCAATGGTGATAAATTCCGCAGGGGTTGTTAAGCCATTGTGAGGGTGTTCCCAACGCAGTAGGATTTCAGCTCCACGCCATTGTTGTGTTTGGCTGCAAACAATAGGTTGAAGGTACCCTACAAATTCATTGTTCTTGATGGCCTGTACGATCTCGGACTCTAAAGTACGGCGGTTACGGCACAGCGAACTTAGTCCAACAACAAATAGAGCGCTAATGAGAAAGATGATTAAAATGGCGTAGAGAAGCTGATCTTTAAATGCCTTGAGTAGTAAGTGACCATTGTAGCCAGTCATAACGGTATAAGGGTATTTCTGTGAATCGACTTCGATCAGATTGAGTAAATCACAGTTTTTGACTTCAGCATCACCTGCGACGAAATTTCCGTTATAGATGACTTTAGCTTTCATGCTGTGACGAGCGCCGAAATCACTGACCCAAAAATCAATGTAATCTAAGTGCAACGACACTCTAACCCACATATCTTGCGCCGGAATCAGGTAAAAAAGTGCATTTTTATTACGGCGTTGATCTTTTGCTGTGTAAGTAAAGCGTCCGGTAAAGTCGCTGTAATTTTTTGGTAGTTCACGGGAGATATCGACATTGTGCTGACGACTTCGATCAGAACACACAATTTTGTTATCTCGAATGAAGCTGATTTCTTTTATAGAGACGGAATCGTAGATGATGTCTTCGAGGGCCTGACGGTCACTTTCAGTACAAAAATCATTACTGGTATCAATCGCCGCTAGTTTTTTTTCGATACCAGTGAACAAAGCATCCATACGCTCAACAGCAATAGACGCTGATTGTTCCATTTTTTCTTCGGTATCTAAAACAACCCAAAATATATCGACAAGTAGCGCTAAGATAATAAACAAAGGAATAAATTTGATACTTCTCGCGCTCATCATGGTATTTAAGAGGTGGTTGTTAAAAGGGGAGGAAATATAAAGGCAAATGACTATACGTGCATAGGATTTTTTGCACTTATGTCGGTTAATTTAACAATTATTGATTTACATTAAATTTTCCACTGGGGTTTGCAACATTTAGTGTCGAACCATAGATAAGTGAAGAGATTAAATACACATGCATGTGTGAAAAATGAACAATAAAAACAATGGAATGGATAAGATGTAAAATCATGGGCAAATTGTATATGATTCATTTGATACATCAGAACGACAGGTAACGACAGTGGCGAAAAGACTTCCCGTCTTAAGCAGGGAACAGGGCTTTCAACAGGAATATATGCCGGCATTATTAGAGGCTGCAAAGCAATTTCGAGCCGGTTTAAATCAGAACTTTCATAGCATTTATCTTAATGGAAGTGTTGCACGCCATGAAGCTGTGTGGGGTAAATCTGATCTAAATTTTACTATCATCACTCAGCAAAAATTGCGCAGCCAAGATGAGTCAGCAATTAGCGCCATTCAGTGGCGTTTGACGCGTAGCTTCCCGAAAATTACTGGAGTGACGATAAAAACGGCCTCCCGCGAACAAGTGCTTAGCTTAGAGGGTATTTTTGAGTGGGGTGTATGGCTTAAGCATTGTTCAGTCTGCTTGAATGGTGATGATCTTTCATCGCGCTTTGGTAGTTTTGAAGTGAGCTGGGATATTGGACGCTCAATGAACGGCGACTTGAAAGATCTATTGCCCGAGTATCGTCACAAGATCATGAAAACCAAAGTGATAGATAATTACCTCGATTATTGTGAGTTTATTGGTAAGAAAATGATCTGGAGTGCCTACTGTTTGGTGCTGCATAGCAAGCAACAGTGGGAACTTGATATAAACCGTGCTGCGGATGTGTTTTTAGATGTGTACCCAGAGCACCTAATGGATGTGGAACGTGCATTTATTTTGGCTTCCCGTACTCAAGTGCCGAAAAAAGCCAGTTTGTTTTTACTCGATCAATTTGGTCAATGGATCGTGGCTGAGTTCGATAAAATTAATCGTCGCATTGGTTAACTGAGGTCGTTTTGCAATCGTATTCCACAGGGTTTGTTTTAACCCGCCAAAGCCGAGATTACCAAGGTCAAACTGAAGTCATTTTGTGGGTTAAAACCGAACAAGGACCAGTACGACTTGTTGTTGCTGGCGATAAACCCGTTTGTTTTGTGCCTGAAGAACAACAGCAGCAAGCAGAGCAATTATTAGCGCAAGCACAGATTTCGGCAACTTGGCGCCAAGTTGGTTTAAAGACTTATCAGCATAAACCTGTCGTTGCATGTTATAACCAAACTGTACGAGATGCTCATCAAGTTAGTCAGGTATTGGCAACAAATGGTGTTACGTGCTTTGAATCTGACATTCGTCTGGCCGATCGTTTCTTGATGGAGCGTTTTATCCGTGGTGGCATTGTTTTCACTGGGGACAGTATTCAAAAGCAGGGCTATGTTGAATACCGAAATGTAAAAGCGAAAGCGGCTGAATTTCAGCCACAGTTGTCTATGGTTTCGCTTGATATTGAGTGTTCTGAAAAAGGCATTCTGTATTCTGTCGGTTTACATTCTGATGCCGATAGCCGAGTAATTATGGTTGGTGATCCAACAAGCGTAAAAGAAGCTGAACAACAAACATGGATTCAGTGGGTTTCTGATGAAAAATCATTATTACTGGCATTAGAGGCTTGGTTTCAGCGATACGATCCCGACATTATCATCGGTTGGAGTGTGATTGATTTTGACTTTAGGCTGCTATTAAAGCGGGCGGAATGGCATAAACTTCCTTTTCGTATTGGACGAGGCAATCAAACGCCGCATTGGCGTCAATCAAACAAAAATAGCCATCAAGGCTTTATTACTATTCCGGGTAGGGTAGTGCTCGATGGCATTGATACTTTAAAAACCGCGACTTATAACTTTCGCTCTTGGTCATTAGAATCGGTATCTCAAGAACTGCTGGGTGAAGGTAAGGCCATTCACAATGTTCATGATCGTATGGCTGAAATTAACCATATGTTTCGTCATGATAAGCTCTCGCTTGCTCACTATAACCTTCAAGATTGTAAGCTAGTAACACGCATTTTTGAGCACACCCATTTGCTGGATTTTGTTATTGAGCGTTCGCGCCTAACAGGTGTAGAGCTTGATCGTGTTGGTGGCTCAGTGGCGGCTTTTACTAATCTTTATTTACCGCAGCTTCATCGTGCAGGCTATGTAGCACCAAACCTTGACAGTGACAATTGGATTGCGAGCCCAGGTGGTTATGTTATGGATTCTAAGCCCGGTTTGTACGAATCGGTATTAGTGCTTGATTTCAAATCGCTGTATCCATCTATTATCCGCTCTTTTCGAATTGACCCTATGGGGCTGGTGGAAGGCTTATTGCTTGAAGAAGGGAAAGCTGACAATCAAGCCATTGCTGGTTTTCGAGGTGGTCGCTTTCATCGTGAGAAACACTTTCTGCCAAAAATGATTGAAGAATTATGGCAAGCACGAGATCAAGCAAAGCGTGATGGAGAAAAAGCATTCTCGCAAGCGATCAAGATCATCATGAACTCCTTTTATGGCGTATTAGGATCGTCCGGTTGTCGCTTCTTCGATCATCGCTTAGCATCGTCGATCACTATGCGCGGGCATGAGATCATGAAAATGACTCGCGAGCTTATAGAAAGTCAAGGGTATGAAGTGATCTATGGAGATACTGACTCAACCTTTGTTTCTTTAAAGCAAGCCCATACAGCTGAAGATGCTGATGAAGTAGGCCAACAGCTTGTTGAGTACATCAACGGCTGGTGGCAGAAGCACCTTGATGATGAGTATGGTTTGGTTTCAGCGTTAGAAATTGAGTACGAAACCCATTATCACAAGTTCTTGATGCCTACTATCCGTGGTCAAGAAACGGGCAGTAAAAAGCGTTATGCAGGATTGATTGATCGTAATGGTCAACAACAAATTGTTTTCAAAGGGCTTGAGACTGTACGTACTGATTGGACGCCATTAGCGCAAGAGTTTCAGCAAACGCTTTACCATAAGGTGTTCCATAACGAAGATGTGGAAGACTATATCCGCGATTATGTTGAGCGAGCTCAACAAGGTGAGTTCGATGATAAGCTGGTATATCGCAAGCGACTAAGACGAAAGCTAGTTGAATACCAAAAGAATGTACCGCCTCATGTAAGGGCTGCACGTTTAGCTGATGAAATTAATGCTCAGCTTGGACGTCCACTGCAATATCAACATGGTGGTTGGATTGAGTATTTAATTACGTTAAACGGTCCAGAGCCTGCTGAATCACGAAAAAGCACTATTGATTACCAACATTACATTGATAAACAAATAAAGCCTGTAGCAGAAGGGATCTTGCCATTTATAGGCAAAGATTTTGAAGAGCTTATTGCACCACAAATGGGGCTGTTTTAAGCCCCATAATGTGATGATCAAACTGGATTAATCAAAATAAGCGATTGAAACGACTTTACCTTTGCTCGCATGAATAGGGTCGAATTTGATTGCACCACGGTTTGGGGTGCAAATCTTGAGTAAATCGCCACAATCAAAGATGGCGAGTACGGTTTCATCATTGCGGAAAACAGTGGGTAAAGGTTTACCAATTTCACATTGGCAAGGTTCACCTTCGTGGAGCCACTCAACTTTGTGAATGCGCTTTTCTTGAGTTGGGGCTGAAACGTGGTTAGCAATTGATGAAAAAACAGATTCCGCTTGTTCACGGCTTTCAGCAGATGGTACAAAAAAATCCATGGTTCCCTCCAAATTATAAATAACTATGCATAATCCATACATAGTATCCTAACAAACGCTATATCAAATCACTTGAATCATCAAGCGGTCTTTTCGTTAACTTAAATTGAGTATATGGTTAAATTAAGGAATTCATCATAAAGAAGGGTGGGAGAATGGAGCAATTAGAGTTTTTTTCTATTCCAAGCCCTTGTGTTGGTGTTTGCCAAGTTAATGAGCGTGGTTATTGTCGTGGCTGTATGCGAAACAGGGAAGAGCGCTTTAATTGGCAACAAATGACACCCGATCAGCAGCGCAACACGCTAAGATTATGCCGACAACGTTACCTTCGAATGCTGAGAGCTGCAAAAGCTGCACAAATTGATACGAAAGCAGATGAGGATATAGACAATCCACAGGCTGGTTTGTTTGATTAGCCTTAATTTGGATAAAAAAAAGCGCCCATAGGGCGCTTTCTTAGAACTTTGTATACGCGAATTAAACGCGTTTGAAGTCCATGTGCTCAACTTTTGGCTTGAACGCGTGACGTTGGATGTCTTGCGGCTTAACCTTAACTTCTTGACCGTCGATCACTAGAGTGATTACTTCGTAGAACTCAGGCTTTTCCATTTGGTTGATCACATCGCTGTGAACTAGCTCAATTGATACAGGCGCTGCTTCACCACCGTAAACGATAGCTGGGAATTTACCTGCGTGACGTAGACGGCGGCTCGCACCTTTACCTAGGTCAGTACGTACAACTGCTTCAAATTTCATTTTAAATACTCTTAAGTAAAATTCACTATGCAATGCGACCTTGCATAGCGTCGTTCAAAACGAGCGCGAATACTAACACCCCCCCTAAAAAGTCGCAACCTTAAAACGTGATTCCTAGTGACTTTCAATAATATAGCCAAAGAGCAGCTTCGAATGAGGGCGGTTTGGTTGCAAATTGTGCGTATTATTTCTGTTGGGATAATCATGCACTAGCTGTAAAAAGCCAGAAAGTAAAATATTGCTTCCAATAAATTTGATCTGGATGCACAAAAAGTTGTTTTTGTGATCTAAATCATATTGATAATGATAGTAATTCTCGTTTGTGTTTGTGATAATTCTCAGCAACAACATACTACTTGATAAAAATATCATTAAGCAGGGATTATGAAATACAAACTATCACTCGTTGCTAGCTCAGTAATACTAGCGGTTTCACCAATGCTACATGCTCAAGAAGCGGTTTCAGTATTTGATGAGGTGGTTGTATCGGGTACGCGTTCGGAAGAGAGTATTAAAAACGTACCTAATAGTATTGCTAAAGTTACAGATGAGACTCTTTCTGAAAATTTAGCATCTGACATACGTGATGCTGTTAAGTATGAGCCTGGCGTCAGTGTCAACGGTGGTGGTCGCTTTGGTTTAAACGGCTTTAATATCCGAGGTATGGATGAAAGTCGTGTGAAAGTTATGGTTGATGGCGTTAAACAGCCTGTTTCTTATAATCCGGGCTCTGCTGAAATGCGTTTCAATCAAAACATGTATGAAGTAGATACATTGACAGCAATTGAAATTAATAAAGGTCCTTCTTCTACCTTGTATGGAAGTGATGCTCTAGGTGGTGCTGTAATGCTTCGAACAAAGAATCCTGAGGATTTGCTCGAAGCAGGTGATGATACGCATGTAGGTTTTAAAACGGGTTATAAAAGTGCGGACGAGTCATTTAAACAAACACTAACGTTAGCAAATCGTACTGGTGATTTAGAAACCATGCTTATTTATACGCATGTTGATGGTAATGAAACAAAAGTGCATAAAGATGGAGCTGACATTAACGGTCCGGAGCGTGGTCAAGCAGACCCATATAGTTACCGCCAAGATAATGTATTAGCTAAAGCATTCTATCAAGTAAATGATACTAACCGTGTTGGAATTACGGGAGAGTATTTCACTCGTCAAGCTGAAGGCCGCCTTCTGAGCAAAGACGGTTATGAAATTATGCCTGGCTACAAATATACGAATAACTATGGCGTGGATGATGATTACCGTATTCGTCTTGGCTTAGAGCATGAGTGGTTGGCAGATAACGTGGCATTCGACACGTTGAAGTGGCAAGCGAACTGGCAAAAAATTAAAAGTGATCATGATACACAAGATCATACGGATGCGAAGGGCTTGCGAAACCGAAATCGTAATGGTGTGAATAAGAGTTATCAGCTTGATGCTCAGTTTGATAAAGAATTAGCATTTGCATCTAGCCGCCATCAACTTATCTACGGTTTAACAGGTTCTAAAGAAAACTTCGTTCTTAATTACACGGATACGAATTTAGATACTGGTGTTCCAAACGAGAAAGGAGCAGAAATCCCAGAAGCAGATTCAACACAATGGGGTGTATTCCTGCAGGATCAAGCTTTTATGTTTGATGATGCATTTGTTGTAACTGCAGGTGTGCGTTATGACTCGTTCGAGTCAAAACCGATTGATACAACTAAATACCCTGAGCATAAGAGTAGCGCATTTACTGGTAAGCTAGGTGCTGTGTATCACTTTAATCAAAACTTGAGTACTTTCGCTCAGTTTAGCCAAGGCTTTAAAGCTCCAACGCTGCAAGACCTGTACTACTTCTACGGTATGGGGGCGGTATATCTTCCAAACCCAGATCTTAAGCCAGAAGAGAGTCAATCTTACGAGCTTGGTCTACGTGCGAATAATCAGCTAGGTGATTTAGAGTTAGTTGGTTTCTATAACGACTACAAAAACTT
Source organism: Photobacterium jeanii (assembly GCF_001650345.1). GTDB lineage: Bacteria > Pseudomonadota > Gammaproteobacteria > Enterobacterales > Vibrionaceae > Photobacterium > Photobacterium jeanii. The sequence goes on from NZ_LVHF01000012.1 coordinate 134,180, forward strand.
TATTGCTGAAGACTACGTTGGTAAAAACGTTGATAATAAAGATGTCTACACCAAGAAAAACATCGGCAAAGCGAAAATATATGGTGCTGAATTTAAAGGTAATTTATACCTTGATGAAGCTCTGGGCGCACCTATGGGTACTTACTCTCGTTTATCTCTAGCGTACGCGAAGGGGGAAAATAAAGAGACTGGTGAAGCAATTGAAACCGTAGCTCCACTGACTGCTGTTCTTGGGGTGGGCTATGATGCGCCAAGTGAGAAATGGGGTAGTGTAATGAGTATTACAGCTGTCGCATCTAAGAAAGGTGATGATTGGGAAAAACCATCAAATGGTGCTGAAGCAAATATTGAAGCACCAAGTTATGCAGTTGTTGATCTAACGGCTTACTACCGACCAACACAAGATCTAACCTTGCGTGCTGGTTTGTTTAATGCGTTTGATGAGAAATACTGGTTATACCAAGATCTAAATGGTATTACTGAATCAAGTAAAGGCATTGACCGCCGTACTCAACCAGGTCGTAACTGGGGCATTAACTTAGACTACGCGTTTTAATCAACGTTGATTCTAAAATGAAAACCGCGCTTTGGCGCGGTTTTTTTGCGATGAATTTCGAGTGTTTTGATATTACAGAAATTATATTTCAGTTAGATTTTACTGTTCCCAATTAATATTTCTTAGCCTTTGTAATTCTGAATCTGTTAGTGAATAGTTGTAAATTTTATTATGATTATATTTCACAGTGTGGTTAGATATATACGTATGAGCATTACTTTCTATCGATGATATTTGCTCAATTGATAAGTCTTTCTTCAAATTTTCAATGTTCATATTAAGTGATATACCCACTGAGCTTAAATCTGAGCTTTTATCTCCAATAAAATGATTGTAAATGTAATAGAAGTAATAAGCGTTTTCAATCGCTATGTTTTTATCTTGTTTAAAACGTAAATTATAATTTTGCGCTAAAGATAAAATAGCATCTGCATCGCCGCTATTTAATAAAGGGGTGATGATTTTTAATGCTCTTTTATAGTTGCCTTCAATAAAGTGATCTGTTGATTTTATTATTATGGCTTTGTTGAATTTTTTATCTAGTGATAATTCTAAATGTTTATTAGCAACTTTTTTCCGATTTCTATCAAAAAAGAAGAACCCCCCTCCGTTGATATAATATTTATATAATTCATAATGTGATCTTCCATCTCCATTATCTGCACCAAATGTAAGCCACTTAACTCGATTATCCATGAAAGATAGAAGATGCACTGCATAATTATCTCCACTCGTGGCTCTTTTAGATAATATTGGAGTAATAAAATTTTTTAGGTCTTTCCCTAGCCCAAAGTCATGGTATGTTAAGCTAACTATTGCGTTGATGTTGCCATCATATGCTGACTTTTTTAGGTTGATATATTCATCTCGACTGAATGAAAAAGGGTTGATGTTAAATGTTTTTGCATAAATATAGCGAGACTCTGCGCTCATGACCTCTATGTTTTCTAGTACAACTCTAGTTTCTTCATACCGATTTTGTAGAAATAGTGTTTCTGCTAATTTGTATTGTAAGTTTGAGTTTGAAAAGCAAGCTTGTGACCAAAAAAAGCAAAAAAACAAAATTATTTTTCTTGTCATTACAACTCCACGTATATCTTGTTCTTTAAGTTATTAAATATTTATGATTCATAGGCTAATAATAAATATCACTCATGATTATCAGAGCGATTATAATTATTTAATAAGTTCTAATGAGGTTGACTTTTGAAGGTAACCTGCTGACTTGAAGCTTCCTCTTGCTAACTCTGAAGTTCTATCTAGATGTTTTTTTATTACATCTTCATATCTTTCTTGATTAGCAAGTATATCTAGATGAAGGCGACTAGTGATATAATTAAGTTTGGTTTTCCAATTGTTCTTTCTTATTAGCATTTCTAAAACTTCTCGCTGTTTAATTTTTGGAGTGCTAACTTCTTTGGATAAATAGCTCCATATTTTTTCAAGCTCTATGTTATAAGTAAGCAGCCTTTTTTCTTTTATATTTGGGTAAACTCTAGGAGCCATTAAATAAAATGCTTCCTCTAATTGCCTTTCTGTTGTTTTGAGCTCTATCTGAGACTCTTTTGCATTAATATATAAAAAGTTTACTACCTTGCATAAGGCAATTTGCTGCAAAGCTTGAACTTCATGTTTGTTGAAAGGAATTGTTTTATCATCTGATAACTTTACATTAATTTCGTAACTTTCTTGAATTAATGTGTTAATTAATGGGCCTAAAGCTTCTGGTACCATATTAACAATCCATTTACTAAGTATATCATCCCTACCAAAAGCTATTGCATAAGCAGTATTTCCAGACTTTTTGAAGTCAAAGATATCTAATATTTTGTCTAGTGTATCTTTCTTTTGAGCAAGGTAGAAACCTATATTTGTTGTAGTATAGATCATTAATTGAGATAGTATTGATAGCCTTTTAAAACTATCTTCATCGGCAATATCAAGACGGTGATAATTACTCTTTCTCAAAATACGTTGAAACATCCACACCCAAGCACCTAAAGCTTCTCCGTTGACTTCTCCATATATTTCTACTTGGCTATATTTAACCGGAATTGTAACACTAACGTATAGCTTTTTCTTTTTCATGGAAAAGTAAATGGGACATTTTGCTTCATAGCCGATGGTACATTTGATTGCGGCTCGTATCAAAGTCATAGCTTTTATGTTTGAAGGAACAATATAATCGGGAATTGCTTCTACATTGTCATTGGTTGACGTTGTAGGTAAATGCCACAGAACATAACAAGCCATTTCAGCTCCAATTTTTGCCTCTGCTTTTAATGAGGCTGCTTCAGAGCTTATTCCTCCTTTATTATCAATCTCGTATAGTGAAGGGATTGATAATCCATCTTTCGATAATTCTAATTGTTTTGATACAGCAAGATTAACTCCAGCAAAACCAAACGCATCGAATGAAAATTTAGCTTGTATTGCGCCAATACAATACTCAAAATACTTTTTATTATTATTGGAATCAATGTAGGGAAACTCAATAAGCTGAGTTGTATCAATGTTTTCATTATTAGGTAAACATATGAATTTTTCCCCTGTAATGGCTTCGACCAGGCTTATGTTACCTGTTCGTAAAGCAAATTCAGTTTTCATTTCAAACTTGCCAAGTTCATATTTCTTAGAGCCGTCGCTGCCTTTGGTTTTGCTTACATATCCAGAATAAGTTCTGTGTGTATTCTGGTGATCTATGGTTAACGCCTTATCAACAAAAGCTGAATAATCACGTTTAGATATAAGCCTAATAAGCTGTGCTTGATAGCTGTCATTAAATGGGTTGATTCGATTTGACAGTGTTTGGCTGTAAAGAATTCTCTGTATTGTTTCCTTCCAAGTTGTAATGTCACCATTTAGAGCATTTACAATGATGTTTTTGTTTTTCAAATGTTTTTCAAGCTTTTCTGTTAAGAATAAACCTTTACTACAGAACCAAGAGCTTTTAATAGGGACTTTGACTACCTCATATGATAGTAGTTTAAAAAAAGCCTCATCTGAAGATTTCCTTGATTTGTAAATGCTGCTTTTTCTATCTTCCGCTGATTGTGGTAAGTGTATTAAACTTATGTGTCTTAGCCCATCAGCGATATTTGAATTAGAGCTTTGTGCATTCTCAACTCTCAAATACTCCCTCAATGGATATCGGTCAAGCATTAGCGACTCCATCGGTTTGGATTTATAATCGCTGATATCCCATACTAAAAAAAATGTCCCTTTACAGAGTGCAATAGCTTTATGTGCGTAGTCTTTAAATTTATCTTTTTTCAATAAGATATTTTTAAGTATAGTGTATTCTTCTTCAAGAATAAACTGTGGTGGAATAGCGTAATGGTTAGTTGCATTAGATAAAGATTTTAATTTATCTCTAATACTTTTAGTTATAATTTGTTCTTGCTTTTCATAATGGTAGTATATTGATAAAATTTCTTGACCGTATTCTGTCGCAGTCATCTCACTGTGTTTGCTTTGTTCTGTTATTTTTTTTGTTTTGAAATTGATTGAGGTGTCAGAAGCGAGTTCTTTTAAAAAATCATCCTTGATATTACATTCGATACCTAGTGCTAACTCAGGTGTGGCTATACCAACAAAGGCTAATTTTTCGATGATATCAACAAGTTTTTTGTATGATTTTATTTTCACTTCTAACTCATTTTTTCGTCTTCTCTCAGCAATTGTAGCAGCATCTTTTACGTTGTATGTTAAATTGCTTTTTTTATAGAAATCTGCGATAGAGGAGATCTCATTCTGAAGAGTGCTTATTTGGCTTTTAGGTGAGTTGTAGTTTTCAATTTCGAATTTCTTTTTTACTTTAAAGTATTTCGCTAGAAGTTTTTTTATTTCAGTCTCTCTTGGGCTGTATAAAGTGCCAGAATCATAAATGTATCCTTTCTTGCGAGCAATTGTTACGGCTTCTGATTTGCAATTTTCGATAAAACGTATTTTATCATTATATACATAAGTAAAGCCTTCTCTTGGAACAAAGGTATTATATTTTTCTTTATATTTTAGTGCCTCTTTGCGAGCGTTTTTTATCCAAAGCTTATCATTTTCATATTGTACTTTCTTAGACTTAGGTATGAATGCTTCGATATCTGCTTTAATGAGCCCATCGATAGCATCAGCTTCGGATAAACTAGTAATTATATCTTTAGAGTTGTCTTGAATTGCTTCTTCAATTTTGCTTTCAGCGATATTTAATTTTTCGCAAGCGTTTTCAGTTAACAAATAAAAGTTTTTACTTCCAACTATGTATATAAGATCTTGGAATCTTTTTTCATTGCTGCATTTCTCGCATGAATCAATGCTTTCGTCTTGGATCGGAAATGGTTCAATTTCCGGGGATTTATCTGCAGTCGGTAGAATAATCTTATTAATCATATTTAAATCCTTGATTCTGTTTGATCGAATCAACTAAAAAGCATGCTTCTTTCCATTTTTCAGTAAAAGAAGTATTTTGCGATGTAAGGTGTATCCAATAGTTGTGTTTAAGTAGCTCAGGGAAGGATAATATTAAATTCTCCCATTCTTTATATTCCTTTTTGTTATATTTACCTGACTCGATCAATTTCACAAGAGATGTAGCGCTGTCATATATTATGGTGTTGCTTATTTTTTTCCATTTTTCGTAATATCCTAGGTAATAAGCCATTCTTTGATTTTTTAAATTGGCTCTAAAACTATCATCTATTTTTAGTTTATAATTGTCTGATGAGTTTTTTAATAAAGAATGATTCCAACTTAAGCGTGAGTATGATGGAGTGAATGTTTCTTTAATATCTTTACCAAAATACTCAGGCTGTTTTTTTATTAAGTAAGATGCTGTTATTGGCGAATAAAAACGCAGCAGGCAAATACCCTCTTTCTTTATGTCGCTTTCAACCGTCAACATGTATGCTAATTTTTGTTGAAGCTCATCTAATGCTAAATTAGAATTTAGTACAATTCCGGCAATTTTGTTCTTTGCTTTTTCTAATAATATTTCGTTGTTTGATTCTAATTTTATTATTATTGGGCTGACATCAAGGTTCCCATCATAAGGAGTATTACAAAATAGTGGCACCCAGTCATTACAAATAATGTTGTTGTAAACATCTATTTGTTTGTCATTAAAATAATTAATATCAAGGATTAAATATAAGCTATTGTTTTCTAATTCAAGCAATTCTTTTGAAGTTAACGCGGACATTTGCATTTATCTCCAAGGGTGCAGTTACCTCCGTTCTGTAAACCGCAAACAGGGACAAGTTGAGTTTCAATCTCTACAGCACGGACAATAGCCTCATGAAAATCAGGGCTTGCGCTCTCAAATTCTTTTTGCTCATTATTATTAGTGCCGCCTGAGTTTTTAGTAGAGCCTCCTCCTGCTGGCCCACTACTTTTTTCACCAATCAGAACAGTTCCGTTACCAACAACGACTTTTCCACCGTGTGAGGTTGAATCGCCCATACGTGCTGCTGGTTTGCCATTAATAAAAACGCCCGATGAGCCAGAAGCGATGCTATCTGGCGGGCCTCCGTAGCATACTAATCTGTCACCTTGACGTGCTGCTGGCATGCCGCCGATGAACACGTTTGAAGATCCTGCTGCGACGGGGCCACCAACGTGAGGTGTTTTCCCTGAATATTGAGGGCAGGTGTGATGACAGCCGATATATGCAGCGGGCTTACCCATGGCGACACTTCTCCTAAAGCGCTGGTAAGCCAATTACACCAAATGCCTACGATCTCTATATATGAGAGTTGCTGAGCACAGTGAAATTATCTATCAACTTACCTAGCTTGAACGGTGCGAAATAATGAAACCTATGGAACATAGGTAAAGATGAAATTTAGCATGTGGGCTAGCAGCGAGACAATTTGAGCGAGCTTAGTAATTTGATGGCAATCTTAATTTATGGATTTAAATCGCAAATCAATAAAATTACAGAAATGTCATTAGTTAAATATTGGGAGAGAAATTATAGCTAGTGGTTATTAATTGTGGGGAAGTATTTAAATAACCACTAACTATTGGCAAGTGAGAATAAAGCTTAATCTTTTTGGTACTGATCTATGTCGAATAGCTTGTCGCGGATAGCCCAAAAACGACCGCTTTTGCGAGCAATAATGATTTCAGGTGGTCGCAAACGATGCTCATTGTTTGCCACTTTTGTTGGGGCGGTGTCGGTAAATGGACGATGGCGATCAACTAAGTGTGGGTTGATAAACTTTTTCAAGAAACTGTCTTTTTGTGTTTTGGTTGATAGTGGCCAAATCTCGCTGATTTCAGAGCCTTCATCACCGCTGTAAATCACTTTTAACTGTGGTTTTCCAAATTTGTTTTTGCCGGGTTCAAGACGAAGATCTTGGCATTTGATGATCATCGCGTCTTTGAGTTTTAGCGCATCTCGCAGTTTTTTATCTGGGTCTACCATTACAGCGTCGCAAACGTGGCAACGTCGTGCGGCAATATCATTATCTGCGCCACATTCCTCACAGTATTTGGCACGAAAGCGGTAGCCACATTCTTCGCGTTCGCCTGTTTCGTCGTCTTCAAAATAGCCCTGGCAACGGCGTCCATAGTGTTCGATAAGAAAACCCGCAGGATCGAGCTTGCCCCAAAAACTGTTGTTAAAGCCGCAAGCAGGGCAGGGCACCATAATAACTTCACTGTCGCTGTTAGGTTTCGGATCGCCAACTTCTGGTTGGTATAAGTCATAGCAGTTACCCGCGTACTCCAAGACTAAACAGTCTTCTTTACCCTCAAACAAACGTAATCCACGACCAACAATTTGTTGGTAGAGGCTGATGGATTCAGTTGGGCGGAGTATGGCTATTAGATCAACATGTGGTGCGTCAAAGCCTGTGGTTAAAACCGAGACGTTAACGAGATATTTAATCTTTTGCTGCTTAAAATCTTCGATGATGCGATCGCGCTCATCTAAAGGGGTATCACCGACGACCAGAGCGGCATTTTCATTCGCCAAGTAACCCATGATTTCTTTGGCGTGGTTGACGGTGGATGCAAAAATCATCACCCCATGACGCTCATTGGCGTATTCAATGACCTGTTCAATGATCATCGGTGTAGCGCGGGAAGATTTCTCAATCACGCTATCTAAATCAGCTTCTTTATAGTGACCGTTGGCTGAAGGTGTCAGGCTAGAAAAGTCATAACCCATTACCGCCATATCCATAATTTTAGGTTCGGTTAAGAAACCCTCATCAAGTAGATAACGGATCGGGAGTTCAAAAATACAATCGCGGAAGAATCTGTCTTGCTCGGTGCGAACTTGACCTCGGGTATGGTATTTGTATATCCAGCCCATTCCTAAACGATATGGAGTGGCGGTTAAGCCTAGGATTTTGATCCCCGGATTGATTGACTGTAGGTGGCTGATAACTTTGCGGTAGGCACTGTTTTCATCATCGGGTACACGGTGGCACTCATCGATCACGAGTAACGAAAATTCATTTTTGAATGCATTGAGACTATTTGCCATTGACTGAACTGAAGCAAACACAACTTGGCGATCTGTTTCTTTACGACCGAGCCCTGCTGAAAAGATAGAGGCTTTTAATCCATAGCTTTCGTATTTACTGTGGTTTTGCTCGACCAATTCTTTTACGTGCGTTAGCACTAAGACTCGACCTCTGGCGATGCGTGCCAGTTCCGCCACGACTAAGCTTTTACCTGCGCCTGTCGGCAGTGTTAATACTGCTGGGCTGGTATGTTTACGAAAATAGTGAATGGTCGCTTTAACGCTATCTTGTTGGTAAGGGCGGAGGGTATACATGCAACAGACGCCGAGTTAGGAAAACTCGGCGAGTGTAACATAGCTTAACTGTATAGATGAACAGTGAATGTAATTAAGACGCGATGTTCAGCGATACGGTTTGTGGGGTGATGTCTTTGGTCATGTTGCAGAACTGACGACGTGGCATGTAACCTTGTTTCTCGTAAAAACTACGCGCGCCTGCATTGCCTATGTTCACTTCGAGTGATAGCGCTCTGACACCTAATTGGGCAAGTGATTGTTCAATTTCAGGCAATAGCTGGGTACCAATGCCTTGCTTACGCCATTCAGGCTTGAGATAAAACTGATCGATTAAGCCTATTTTACCACCGTGTTCCAAGCTGAAACTGTAGCTAACGATGATATGACCGACCACCATCTTTTCGCCTGCTTCGTCTGCCTCAACTAACCACGCTTGGCCGAGATCTGGATTAGCGATGAGCTGTTGGATAGCTTGTTGAGTTTGTTCAGTTTTTTGCGGTAAAGCTTCATAATCAAACAATTCTTCTATTAAATTCAGTAGGTTATTAACAGAAGATGCGTTTGGCGCAACAAGAGAGATATTCATACTATGACCTTCGTTGTTAGGCGTTCTGCTTTTTAGTTATACGCGATGTATTCGTTAAAAGGTTACTCTTTTATGACCAACAAATGTCAGAAATGTTCTATTTTTTGAACCACACTGCAAAGGAAAAATAAAACTTAATGATAGTAAAGTCTGTTCATAACAAACGGATAATTGGCGTTTGGTCATAAGTTTTTAATGCAAGTTGCAGTCCAGCTTTTTATAATAGCCCACCAATTTTGAAACACCTGGAGCCAACAATGAGGCTTGATAAATTCCTTTGTACAACCTTAGGTATTACGCGCAGAGAAGCGGGTAAGATCTTGAAAGATAAAATGGTCGAAGTGAACGGCGAGATCGTCAAAAGTTCTTCGCTAAAAATTACTGATGACTGTGATGTGGAATTTAATGGTCGTTCATTGAAGCTAACGGGTCCTCAGTACTACATGCTGAATAAGCCATCGGGTTTTGTGTGTTCGCACATTGATGATTTCAATCCAACGGTGTTTGTATTGCTTGATATTGTTAGCCCTGAGAAGCTGCATGTAGCTGGTCGACTTGATGGTGATACCACAGGCTTGGTACTGCTGACGGATGATGGCCAATGGTCACACCGCATTACATCGCCGCGTCACGTATGCGAGAAAACCTACTATGTTGAAGTGGCAGATCCACTTGAAGAGTCGGCAATCGAATTGTTTGCAAATGGCGTTGAACTGCGTGGTGAGAAAGAGCTAACGCGCCCAGCGAAATTAGAAATTTTAGGTGAACGTGAAGCATTAATTACCATCACCGAAGGTAAGTATCACCAAGTAAAACGCATGTTTGCGGCTATTGGCAACAAAGTTGAAGCGCTACATCGTGAACGCATTGGTGCTGTTGAGCTCGATGAAGAGCTGGAACCTGGCGAATATCGTGAATTGACGGCAGAAGAAATTGCGTCATTTATGAAGTAAGAGCTTTAGCCACAGTACTACTTGCTGTTACTAAGATCTTAAATTAAGCCCTTTTTTGCTATGTATCACTGTGAACAGGTCGAGATATAGCAGAAAAGGGCTTTTTCGTGCCGATTTAAGAAACGTATTCTTTCTTATAAAGAATGAATAAAATTCGAGAATATGTCGTACAATATACGGTTCAAAAAATAGCAGATAGTTGTACTCTATGCCCAAGAATGAAAATCAAAAACTAAGCTTTATGCTTATCCTAATTTTAGGTGCTATATCCGCGCTAACACCGTTAGCGATTGATATGTACTTGCCTGCAATGCCTACCATTGCCCGCGATTTGGCTGTCTCTCCCAGTTTGGTTCAAAGTACTTTAACAGCCTATACCGCAGGTTTTGCTATTGGTCAGCTATTGCATGGTCCTTTGGCTGATAGCTATGGTCGAAAACCCGTGCTTATCATCGGTGTGGTTTTATTTGGTATTGCTGCGATTTTCAGTGCCGTTAGTCAGGATATCATTCAGCTTACTTGGGTGCGTGCTGCGCAAGGTTTCGCTGGGGCTTCAGCGGCTGTCATTATTCAGGCATTGGTGCGTGATATGTTCGAGCGCGAAGAGTTTGCTCGCACTATGTCTTTCATTACGTTGGTGATGACGGTAGCGCCACTTGCAGCGCCTATGATTGGTGGTTATGTCGCGGTCTGGTTTGGCTGGCGTGCGATCTTTTGGGTATTAGCGGCGTTTTCTGTTGTTGTCTTGTTAGCAGTTAGCTTTAAAATTTCAGAAACGCTTCCGAAAGAAAAGCGTTTGCCATTTAACTTGGCATCAACTCTTCGCAATTACGTCCGCTTGATGACCAATAAGTCTGCGGTTGGTTTGATTTTCTGTAGCGGCTTTTCGTTCGCGGGTATGTTTACTTTCTTAACTGTTGGCTCTTTTGTATATATCGACCTATATCATGTGAGTACCCAAAACTTTGGCTATTTGTTTGGTTTAAATGTGGTGTGTTTGATTTTAATGACCAGCATTAATGGCCGCATGGTGAAGCAAAAAGGTTCGCACTGGATGCTGCGTTTCGGGCTGAGCGTACAATTTATTGCAGGTTTTGGTTTAATTCTTGGTCAGTTGTTAGGTTTAGGCTTGTGGGGTGTGGTTGTGCCTGTCATGCTTTTTGTTGGTACGATATCCATTATCGGTAGTAACACCATGGCATGTTTATTGGCGAAGTATCCACACATGGCGGGAACTGCTTCATCTTTGGCTGGAACAATACGTTTTGGTACGGGGACTGTGATTGGTGGGGCGGTGGCGATGATGCCAGATGCAACCACTTGGCCTATGGCAATGACAATGGCTGTGTGTGCATTACTATCGGCTGGATTTTATTGGTTTTTATCACGTGATGCTTAAGTGAAGAAAATGACGCTGTTTTATCAAGAATTATACAAGTTGGTGACTGAAGGTTTAGCTGAGCTACAGGCTTCTATTGATGCGGGAAAAACCCCAAATAACCCTGTAAGTGAAACCCATTTTATTAGTGCTTGGGTGACAAAGGCGATCAAACAACAGCGTTATGCACATTGCATGGCGAAGACCTTAATGAACTGGCAACAGCAAGCCCGCAGTATGGGGCAGAAAGCTCAACTACGTTTGCAATTTGAACATCTAGCTGACACGTACGCAGCTGTTATGGATGATCAACACAAAGCGAATGTGATCACTGAGCAGAACTTTATTGCGTTTTACGATCAACTCGAGCAGTTAGATTGGCAAGTAACGACGGCTTACGAGATCAATCGCAAGGTTAAACACCACACCGATGGTCAAGCGTCGCTGGTAGCTTGCTGTAAAAAAACGGAAGATGCCTTTGCGGAAGGTGAAGAAAATCACCGAGAGTTGGTGAAACCTTTGTCTATCTTCATTCGCGGCAATACTCAGCAGTTAATTGATACAGCGTTCGAGCATGGTTTACTGCTATACAAGGTGACAGATTACAAATCGATCGTGAAGTATCATGGTGAGTACATTGTGTATCCGGCTAATAGCGGCGATCATCTACCTGAACTGCCGACACGTAAGTAATTGTTCAGCCTCTTAATTCAGCAACGCCACCTTAATAGGTGGCGTTTTTGTATGAACGTTATGGTCGACATTTATTGAGTCAGCGTTTTACCTTGTTCGCCTTGTGCTTTGCAGGCTTTTACCAAAGCGTAAGTCATGCCTCTGAATATAAAGAGGTGAGCCGGCATCATGGCAAACCAATACAACAACCCCATAAATCCAGCAGGGTGCCACCATGCACGAATGTCTATCGTGCGATGATCGCCGTGATCTTCAATGGTAAATTCCAAGCGACCTAAGCCGGGGGCTTTCATACCAAATAAGAGCGATAGAAAGTGATTTTTCTTAATGTTGATCACCTTCCATGAATCGATGTGATCGCCAAGTTTTAAAGGACCTTCTAGTTTTGGAGTACGCTTCATGGCGTTGCCGCCACAAAGAGCATCAAGCCATTCACGAATACGCCATAGGTAGTTTGCGTAAAAGTAACCGCGCTTCCCCCCAATTTGGGTGACTTGGTTCCAGAGGTCTTCAGCGCTAGCATCGGTTTTTAAGGTATAGCCTGCGTGTTTAGGGTAGTAACCGTAGCCTTTGTTCCACCTAGCAAGTGCGTCAGGATCAAACCCCCAGATTTCACTACGTACCACCTCTTCTTCATGAGCTAGCGCTTCTTCAACTGATTCGTCATAGGTAAGAAGGTATTGCGGGATAAGGGCTTCAATTGCTTCACTATGAGCGGTTAAGTCGTGTTGTAAGCCGCCAATAAGCGCTTTGGCGATATCTGTTGGCACTGATGTGATCACTCGTAGCCACTGCGCTGCAAGTTTGGGCGATAAAAAAGGTAATGGAACTATGCGAATGTTCTTACCCATCTGCTTTGCTAATAGCTTCATTTGCTGGGAGTAAGTCAAAGGTTCTGGCCCTGCGACATCGAGAATTTGATGCCGAGATGGTAAGAAATGAAGCAGTTCAGTGAGATAAAACAGCAGGTTTCTCAGTGCAATCGGAGAGTTGCGTGATCGCACCCATTTAGGCGTTAGCATGATAGGCAAGTGGTACACAAAATCACGCATCACTTCATAAGCCGCAGAACCAGGACCGATAATAATGCCCGAACGTAATTCGGTTACGATTTTGCCTGATTCACGTAATATTTCTCCAGTGGCTTTTCGTGCAGCTAAGTGTTTGGAATGGCCACTGTCTGGTTGGAGTGCGCCGAGGTAAATAACCCGTTGGACATTACTTTTGCTCAGTCCGAGGCTAAAGTGGCGGGCGACTTCGAGTTCGTATTCAATAAAGTCGTGTCCGTGTGCCATGCCGTGTACTAAGAAAAACACTGCGTCAACGTCTTCGAGGATAGGAGCAAGGTCGGTTTTTAACCCAAGATCGAGTTCGATTAGTTCTATATTGTTGATGTTACTCCAGCCGCGTTTTTGTAATAGTTTTAAGCTACGACCTGTCGCTTTAACTTGATAGCCACTGTTAGCTAATTCGGGAACAAGGTGACTTCCAACATAGCCTGAAGCACCAACAACAAGAACGGTTTTTATCATTCTTACGACTCCATCCTTAGTGATCAATTACGGTGGCGTTAACCGCATTCCTTATTACAAATTTTGTTTCAAGATTACTCACTGAATACATCACTTTATCAGACGGTAATCTTTTAATTACGCCGTGCTCAACCTTCGATATTGGTATAATTAACTGAAGTGAAAAAATGACCAAAAAGTGGTTGTTATTACAACTGTAGTGGATAAAATTCCGCTTGTCTTTCCTTCTGTTTATCAAGCAAGAATAAGCGTGACCAAGCCAGAAAAATACGCTGGATATGCGCTGTAAACTCGATAAACGTCGATAAATACCAGTTCCGATTTTCGTTCTTTTTGCTGTTTGTGAGGCTGTTAATGCGTCATCTTGTTGTTCAGCAATTACGGGGAGATTTCCTTCGCCGCTTATTGCTCATTGCTTTTCCTATCGCACTGCAAACTATGCTGTTTTCCAGCCGTAGTTTGGTTGATATTTTGATGTTAGGTCAGTTAGGCGAAATGGAAGTCGCTGCGATTGGTATTGCGGGTAAAGCTCTGTTTGTTGCAACCATCATGCTATTTGGTGTAACAACGGGGGGCGCTTTACTTACCGCTCAGTATTGGGGAGCGGGAAATCAACGTGGGGTACAGCAAAGTACCGCGTTAACTATTACGATGACGACCATTACCGCCACTATTTGCGGTGGGCTGTTTCTCGTTTTTCCAGAGTTTGTTATTGGTCTTGCGACGGATTCTGCTCCTGTCATCACCTTAGGTGCAGAGTATTTGGCTATCACCTCTGTGAGTTTATTTGCCGTTGCATGGGGCAGTAGTATTGCCGTTGGTTTGCGTGCAATGCATCAACCGGGTGTCAGTACCTTCTTTAGTGCGATAGGTATTGCGCTCAATATGTTCCTTAACTGGGTGCTGATATTCGGTAATTTGGGTGCGCCAGCTATGGGTATTGCTGGTGCAGCTTGGGCAACGTTAGTCAGTGGTTTGGTTGAAGTTGGCTTATTGTATAGCTTCCTATATGGTCGCAAGCATTTATTAGCACTGGATTTATCGGTATTTAGCGAAGCTTGCCAATGGGTACTGGTAAAGCGTTTCTTGAAATTGTCGTTGCCAACAACGTTTAATCATCTCGCGTGGTCGATGGGGATTTTCGTTTATCACGCCATTATTGGTCAGGTCAGTGTTCAAGGGTTAGCTGCGCTATCTGTTATCACGCCGATTGAATCTTTCGCGCTAGCGATGCTGATTGGTGTATCGAACGCCGCTGCTGTGATGATTGGTAATCAGCTTGGTGCGAATAAGATGGAAGAAGCCTATCAGCAAGCATGGGCAGTCTCTATCTTTAACGTATTGTGTGGTGTGATGGTTGCCATCATTATGCTGCTTTCTAAGAATCTCGTGTTGGATCTATTCTCTGCGCTATCGCCTGATACCCGCGAACTGACAGAGAACTTCTTTACGATATTGGCTGTGATGGTGGTTATCCGCACCATTCCAATGACGATGATTGTCGGAGTACTTCGTGCTGGTGGTGATATTCGTTTTTGTTTTTATCAAGACATCGCTGCGCAATGGATGATTGGCTTGCCGTTTACTGCCATTGTGGCATTAGTGCTGAAGTTACCACTTGAATGGGTGTATGCCTCGTTAGTGGTAGAAGAATTGGTGAAATGGGTCGGCTCTATTTTGCGAGTTAGATCAAAAGCATGGATGAATAACTTAGTAGCATAAAGGGTAAAATGGGGCGAAAGCAGTAAATTACCCGTTAAAAATGAACAAAAGAAGCGTTTTTATCGTAATGGATAGGAACGCTTTTTTCTTTATACAAGCCCCTATAATGTTAGTGAGCTGTAAGGCTTATAGTAATTTTGTATGTGCTTTGTAAAACCTTACCTTTTAATTAAGACCAATGCCGCAAATTGCTTTCTCGGCGTTAGGGTTTACGGTACATTCACTGCCTACATACAAAGACATATCGCTTAACGGAAATCACGGTTTCGAGGACATAAATGTTACGACTTGCAGGCCTCTGTAAAGGTTACAAAGATGGCAACGAGTATCACTCAGTGCTTCAAGGTGCTGAGCTCGCATTAAAGCAGGGACAACAGCTGGCATTAATGGGGGAAAGTGGTTCAGGCAAGAGTACTTTGCTGAATCTTATTGCAGGTTTAGACAGTGTCGACACCGGTGAAATTTGGTTAGGTGATACTGCAATTCATGCTATTTCTGAGCGTGAACGTACCGCTTTCCGACGTAATAATATTGGCTTGGTTTTCCAGCAGTTTAATTTATTACCAACCTTGACTACCGAAGACAATATTCGTTTTTGTCGTCAGCTAAAAGGGCTGAAAGATGATCAATCCTTATGGCGTCAAATTGTTTCTGCGCTAGATCTACGCCCGTTACTTGATCGTTATCCAGAAGAGATGTCGGGTGGTCAGCAACAACGTGCGGCAATTGCGCGTGCGCTTTACATGGAGCCCGATATTTTACTGGCAGATGAGCCAACTGGTAGCCTCGATGAACGTAATGCCAGTGCGGTCATTCGTTTGTTAACTAACCTTGCGACCAAGCTCGATTGTACGTTATTGCTTGTGACTCACAGTGAGCAAGTTGCCGCGCATATGCAAGGTTGTATTCGTCTCCAAGGAGGGCAATTACATGTCCAAGCCAGTCGCTAAGGCGCTCTGGGGACATTATCGTCGCCATCCTTTCCAAATTCTGCTCGTATGGCTGGGGTTAACGTTAGGCATCGCCTTGTTGATTGGGGTTATGGCTATCAATCAGCAAGCACGTGAAAGTTACCGCCAAGGTGAGCAGCTGTTTGATAATCCTTTCCCTTACCGTATCCGTTCTTTGCAAAGTGGTATGAAGGTACCGCAGGGCTTTTATATCGATCTTCGTCGTGCTGGCTTCAAAGAGTGTGTGCCAATCGATGAGCATCGCATCACAACCGAACAACAACGCGACTTCGAGTTACTTGGTGTTGATCCTATCGCCATGTTCTCCACGCTCAAAAGCACCGGACCATCTCAACCTCAGCTGTTTGACTTAATTACGCCGCCATACCCAATTTTAATTGGTGAACAATTAGCACGTTATATCGGGGTGCAAGATGGCGAAATGATCACCCTAGACGATGGCATGAATATTGGACCATTGCGTGTGGTGAGTGATGAGCGTATTGGTGGCCCGCGAATGATTGCTGATATGGCATTGCTGCGTCAGATCAGCCGTAGTTCAGGTTTCACTGCTGTGATCTGCCGTGAGATGTCATCTGAGCGGATACGAGATTTAGAAGCGAAACTACCATCTGGAATGGGGATGGATGTTAATCAAAGCGCAACGCTTGAGCCGCTGACAAACGCTTTCCACCTTAATTTGTTTGCAATGGGGATGCTTTCGTTTGTGGTGGGCTTGTTTATTTTTTATCAAGCCATGTCGTTATCTTTGTCACAGCGTCAACCTTTAGTGGGTTTGTTACGTCAAATGGGTGTTTCGGGCTATCAGTTATCGGGTGCGTTGGCGATAGAAATTCTACTGTGGGTGATCCTTGGTTTAGTCGGGGGGAACTTGCTTGGCTTATTGCTGGCGCAACAACTGTTACCTTCAGTCGCGGCAACCTTGAGTGATCTCTATGGTGCGAATGTCAATCTGGCGATTGAATGGCACTGGCAGTGGGGATTAGCAAGTTTAGCGATTGCTGTATTTGGCTCGGTATTGGCATGTGGTTGGCCAGCACTTCGTTTGATTAAAACGCAACCCTTACGATTGGCGACAAGAATGTCTTTGATCCGTATTAGTGGTCGAGAATTTGCGTTTCAGGCCATTATTTCTTGTTTCTTTATTGGGGCGGCTTACGGCGTTTATCAATTACCTCATGGACAAACTGCTGGCTTTGTCTTGATTGCTTTCATTCTTGTCGCCTGTGGGTTGATGATGCCGTTTATTTTATGGCAATTCTTCCGTTTGCTCGCCAAGGTGGTGAAGGCCGCCAGACTACGTTGGTTCTTCTCTGATGCCGCTGCGAGCCTGAGTTATCGTGGTGTTGCAGCAATGGCATTTATGCTGGCGCTGGCCTCCAATATCGGAATGGAAACCATGGTTGGTAGTTTCCGCTATACAACCGAAAACTGGCTGGGGCAGCGTTTGGCGGCTGATATTTATGTGCGTCCTCCTTTAAGTGTGGCTACCCGACTAGAAACATGGCTGGAACAGCAGCCAGAAGTTGACCAAGTATGGCGTCGCTGGCGTAAAGAACTTGATACCCATAAAGGTATTGTTGAACTGCGCAGCATTGGTCATTCGCAAGGTGAAAAAGCGGCGATGGCAGTGAAAGTCGCCACACCTGATTACTGGGCAAAAACACATAGCCAACGTGCAGTGATGGTAAGTGAATCTATGGCACTGCGCGAAGGTTGGAAGCCGGGGGACATTGTTAACCTGCCAGCGCCGCTTGGTAAAGGCTGGCATATTTCAGCAGTTTATTACGATTACGGTAATCCACATGGTCAGTTGTTGTTATCACAACGCAATTGGCAAAAATTGTGGCAGAAAAAAGGTGCGGTGGGTTTTGCTATTCATTTGAAAGAAGGTGAATCACCTGAGCCAATCATGGCGCGGATGGGAGAGCGCTTCCGTTTGCAGCCAGAGCGAGTTCGAAATAATGCCGAGCTAATGAATCAAGCAATGCGAGTCTTTGACCGTACCTTTGTTGTGACATCGACGCTGGGTAAATTGACTTTATTCATTTCGGTGTGTGGTCTGTTTGTGGCGACAGTGGCGGGTGAAGTGTCACGTCAACGCCAGTTCGCACTATTACGCTGTATGGGCATGACGGGTCGTGAACTTGCTATGTTAGGTGGTGGACAGTTATTCATTATCGGCTTATTGACCGCGCTAATGGCGTTACCGCTAGGCTTAGTATTAGCGCAACTGTTAATAGACGTGGTGCTGAAATATTCGTTTGGCTGGACGATGGAGCTTTACTTCTTCCCGAGTCAGTACCTAGTGTCGTTAAGTGCTGCTTTAGTTGTTTTACTTGCTGCGGGGGCTTGGCCTGTGTGGCGACTAGTTAAACGTTCAGCGATCACCTCATTACGTGAGTCATTCTAATGGGTAAGTATCTAGTTTTATTTTTACTATTGATGGGTTTAGTCGGCTGTGAACCGACAGAGCCTGTCGCGCCAACGGTTAGCGTACTGACAGAAGCGAAGACTGATGATGCTGATCAAGCGTTTGAAAAAGTGACGCCAGATCGTCAATTAATTTTCCCTGATGATCATGGTGAGCATCCGACCTTTAAAACCGAGTGGTGGTATCTGACCGCGAATTTAACCGATGATAACGGCAATGAATACGGTTTGCAGTGGACGCAATTTCGAATCGCAACGAGCAAAAGTGATAACCCTGGTTGGGGGAGTCCACAAATTTATATGGCACATGCGGTGATCACGACTGAAAACAGCAACCAATCAGCTGAACGTTTTGCCCGTGGTGGGATAGGTCAGGCGGGGATGACAAATTCACCGTACCGTATCTGGTTGGATAATTGGGTGTGGGAAGCCGAGGGCGATAACCCTTTTCCGGGTAAGTTGCATTTTGCCGATGAAGCAATGGCTGCTGAGCTAAATATTACCAACCAAGGTGAATTGATCCTTCATGGCGATGATGGTTATAGCCAAAAACACCCGGCAGAACCACGAGCATCATATTACTACAGTGCGCCATTTTTAAGCGTAGATGGGAAATTGACGCTAAATGGTGAGTCTTTCAAAGTGTCGGGTACCGCTTGGTATGATCGTGAATGGAGTAGTAGCATGCTTGCTAATGACCAGCAAGGATGGGATTGGTTCTCCATTCGCTTAGATGATGGTAGCGCGTTGATGGCGGCACAAATTCGCGCCAAAGATAACAAAGCGTATACTTTTGGCTCTCGCAGTTGGCCTAATGGTAAAGTTATACCATTGAAAAACGGCGAAATTTATCTGACTCCGCTGAGCTATTCAACCACGAGTGGTAAAACTTTACCAATGAAGTGGCGTGTGGATATTCCTTCGCAAGAGATTAGGTTATCTGTTGGCGTATTACGCAAAGAGCAGTGGTTACCTTTTACTTTTCCGTATTGGGAAGGTCCTATTTCTGTCACGGGGAGTCATCAAGGTCGTGGCTTTATGGAGCTAACTGGCTATTAATATATTTAACTGATACAAGGGATTGGTCGCTTAACTGTTCATCATCAGCCTTAGGTTATGAAGCATAAGCATTAAATGGTGATGAGTCGTTGAGTGATCAAAGATCATAAGGAAATAATGTGAGCAATTTCTTTTTCGATGAGCAAGCGTTGTCTCAGCGTCTCATTAATTATCGTCGTGAGCTACACCGTTACCCAGAAGCGGCATGGTGTGAATTTTTTACCACCAGTCGAATCGCCGCCCACTTAAAACACCTCGATTATCAACTCGCGTTTTCCGATCAAATTATCCGCCCTGAATCCATCATGGGACGAGATGATAAGTTAGTACAACAAGCCCAAGAGCGTGCCCTGCAATGGGGCGCAGATACAGAAAGTTTGATTTTGATGAACGGTGTCACAGGCGTTGGTGCCATGCTAGATACCGGAAGACCAGGACCAAACATTGCCTTTCGTTTTGATATTGATGCAGTCGAAGTAGCAGAGAGCCAAGACGACTCTCATCGCCCTTATTTTCTCGGTTTTTCATCACTTTCATCTGGTGTCACTCACGCTTGTGGCCATGATGCACATGTTGCTATCGGTTTAGGCTTAGCAGAGGTGTTAGCTGAAAATCGCGATAAGCTATGTGGGAAGATTAAGCTACTTTTTCAACCTGCAGAAGAAGGTTGTCGCGCCGGTAAAGCCATTGCTGAGAGCGGCTGGTTAGATGATGTGGATTATCTCGTTGCGGCTCACATTGGCATGAATGTACCAAGCGGTACATTAGTGTGTGATCCTCAGCATTTCTTGTGCAGTTCTAAATTTGATCTTCAATTTAACGGTAAACCAGCCCATGCAGGTATTGAGCCTAATGCTGGTCGTAATGCGTTGGCTGCGGCATGTACTGCGGTTTCACAAATGCTTGCCATTCCTCGCCACCGTGATGGCATGACACGAGTTAATGTCGGCCAGCTAATGTCTGGTGAAGGGCGAAACGTAATTCCAGAGAAGGCATTGCTGAAAGGTGAAACTCGTGGTGAAAATCGTGAACTAAACACTTACATGTACCAGCAGGTTGAGCAAATAGCCCATGCGTCAGCAATGATGCATGGTGTTGATGTCGAGATAAAAGCTCAAGGTGAAGCGATAGGGTTATATAACGATGCCAGCATGGTTAATTTGTTATATCGCCTTGGCGAGCAAAGCGGTTTTACTCACGTAGTTCGTGAAAAAGATTTTGGTGCCAGCGAAGACGCCGGATATTTGGTGGATCGTGTTCAACAAAATGGCGGTAAAGCCGTGTACTGTTTGGTTGGCTCTGATCTTACTGCAGGTCACCATAACGGTGATTTTGACATTGATGAAACGCGTATGCTGCCAGCAGTTAAGCTATATATGAATATAATTAGCCAGCTTCAGGCTGAAGTGAGTTGCTAAACGGAGCATATGCTCTAAATGCGCTTGAGCAATTGTGAAGAATTGGTATTATACTGCCCGCCTATTTATAAAAGCATTTCAAATTAATAATATGTTTTGGCGTATCTGGAAATATACGCCAAAAACATGACAAAAAAACTCACTTTATTGATATCACATCAAATATTTTACATACATGCTTTTTTTCTGGTCATTCAAAGCTGAAGAAATAAAATCAGCACTAGAAGTTATAACAAGAAGAAGCAGTTATGCACAAAATCCACTTATTAGATGTGCCGAACACCGTGCGAATTACATCACTTCAAGATGAACGTGATTACGTTGATATCAGTTTTTTACTTCAGCCTATTGTTGAGCCTGCAAATGGAGAAGTTGTCGCTTACGAAGCCCTATCAAAAGTTTTAACCCAAGAAGGTGAGCAGTTAAATAACGAGCTTTTCTTCGAGCAACTAGATGATGAGTTTCTGAAAGCTTTGGTATTAGCGCAGATAAAAGCTTTTAAGCAAAGCGTTTATAAGCAACGACGTGTTTTAATTTCATATAACCTTTCTTTATCTTGCATGAACGATGAATGTTTTATTGATACTCTGTTAGGCACTGCGACGCAAAAAATAGCGCTTGAGTTTACAAACTTAGATACCAATATTCGTTCGAAGCGATTACTTGCTAATTTGCAGAAAGTACAAAAAAAAGGACATCAACTTTGGCTAGATGATTACCTCCATCAGTCTAAAGAAGCAAATTTAACGTTAGGGAATATTGAGTGGGATATCATTAAAATTGATAAATCCTATTTGTTTTTTAATACAAAGGAGGAATCACTACTAGAATCATTAACAACGGTACTGCAAAGCTATGTGAAGAAAGGACTTGTCTTTGAAGGAGTAGAGACCGAGCTTCAGCGTAGACTTATCTGTGGTCATCGTGTTTACGCCCAGGGGTATTACTTCTCTTACCCGCGTTCTGTAGAAGATGCGATATCCCGTACTTACTATTCGCCTTGGAATACTATAAGTAATGAAAGCCGCTCTAAAAAGCAACATAGAGATAAGGCATCACTGCCTACACCATAAGGGATCTTTTTCAAATTTTTACGCTGTTGATTATAAATTAATAAGAATAAAGAACGCAGTTGGCTTTGTATCAATCAAAGGCGTAATAAATGAAATAAAAGGCAAAGGGATCATCTACATACCTTGCCACTCACAAGTTACATGTTCAGTTCAGTCAGCAAACGGAGAAAGAGTAGAATTAGATATACTCAGTTTTAAAAAAGATTGTTTTCACGAAATTGTGGAAGTGTTAAAGCCCTTTGTGGTTTACAGTCAGTTCAACAATGTAAGCCAGATGTACTTTCAGTACAATGACGAGTTCGACCCTGAATTTGATAGTCTGCTTGAAATTCAAAATGGCACGAACCAACACAAAGACACGATTAGCCACGCTCTTTCACAAACAATCATTTACAAGATTGTATCCAAGTACGCTTCACACTTACTTACATGTACCCATGATGAGCAGTGTATTGTGAAGTTGATCAGCGAAATTATTACTAACGACTTAACTAAAAAGTGGAAGTTAGCTGAGATCGCAACAGTATTAAATATGTCTGTTTCGACCTTACAAAGAAAACTTAATGATGAAGATGTAGACTTTACAAAGTTACTCATTGATTTGAAGCTAAGCAAAGCAAGAGATTTTCTGACGTACTCATCGATACCTATAACCCAGGTTGCTAATAAATCGGGCTTTGAAAACTTAGCTTATTTTTCTAATTCATTTAAAAAGCATTTTAAGATGACGCCGACTCATTTTAGGCGTTCCGTCAAAGGGAGTTGATATAGGTAATGAAGGGGCATAATTGCCCCTTATCTGCGCTATTAGTAGTATTGTTATCACTATAGCGATGCTATATTGCTAATAAGTAGGTGGTTGATGATTTGAGTAAGCTACGATGATAAACCGACTGAAATAGAAACACTTGCTTTTGATCTGCCAACCATCCAAGAAAATAGAAGTAGTACAGCTGCAATCATCAGCAGTATTACAACGGAAGACCACTTTTCAAAAAATGAGTTAATGACTGCACGATCTGGGTATTCAGCCTCGTAGAGTACTTCTAGCGTCTGCCCTATTTTATATTTAGGTGGATTAGAACTAATAGAGCTCACAAATTGGACTTCACTCCCACCTTGTGTGGTAAAGGTTACAATTGGAGCAAAGTTATCTCTTCCTTCATTATCTTCAGATTTATTAATTTGGTAGTCGATGACAGTACCATTTGTTTTTAAGCTATTATCTAGTCGATGGCTTACTTCACCAAATTGCAAATACGATATATATATGAGTAAGGCAGAAAGAAGTGCAAGTATAATCCTTAATATTAATTTCATTGCTATGTCTCATTAAAAGTAATAATAAGGTCGGAATGCTAGCATATAAAATATGCTTTTATGATGGTTGTAAATTAAGCGAAATTTATTTCATGTAAAATTTGAAGCTATAGCAAATAGAATAAGATTAACTCAAAACTAATGTGTTAGTTGTCATAAATAAAAAGAGGCTATATGCCTCTTTTAAATTTAACCTAATGTTTAAATAGGAGTGTTTTTTTTACCTATGTTTAAGTTGTCGTGAGATAACTTCGATCCCTGCTTTATATCGCCCAGCAGTCGCATTAAGCGCAAGTTCAAGTGCCGTTTCAGCAATAAGCTCATATTGCTGAGGTAATGACTGGATCTTGTTTGGTAAAAAATCAAGCAGTCGGTTGTCACCAAAGGTCGCTAATTGCGTGCTTTCAAGAAGTTTGGGTTGGCTTAATAGACTATCAAGTACACCTTCGAACAAGGTATAGGATGTTGCCAAGATTGCGTCAGGCATATCGCCAGATTTTATCCAGCCTTGAACAATATCGTAGCCCGTTTGTTGACTAAAGTGCTCGCCATATTCGCTGATGATCTTGGTTTGCTCTGAATGGTGATTAATGGCGCTTAAGAAACCTTGCTCACGTTCTTTCGATACACCGAGCTCTTTTACCGCTCCGACCAGACCAATACTTGAGATTGGCTTACGTAATAAGCTTTGTGTTAGGGCAAAAGCGCCTTCTAAATCTTCACTGATCACACTCGCAAACACTTCATCATCTAAAGCACGGTCAATGGCAATAATAGGTACACCAGATGCCTGGATCTTTTTATAGAACTCGTTATCAGCAGGTAACGCACTTGCAACGATTAACGCATCAATACGACGGCTGAGTAGGGTATTCGCGACTTTCATCTCTGTTTCGGTATCGTCATCTGAACAAGAGATAATAAGTTGGTAGCCTGCTTTGCGCGCATCACGTTCAAGTAATTTGGCTAGTTTGGCATAACTGCTGTTTTCAAGATCTGGAATGATCAAACCGAACGAGCGACTGCTCCCAGCACGTAATGATGTTGCAGCATGATCCGGACGGAAATTATGTTCATCCACAACCGCCATCACTTTTTGCTGCGTTCTTTCACTGATCCGGTATTTTGCGGCTTTGCCGTTGATCACATAGCTAGCGGTTGTTCGCGATACGCCAGCCAGTTTTGCGATTTCGTCTAAGGTCATTTTATGCTCAAACCTGAATAATTGTGCAGTTGATCAAAGTTTCGTCACCGATCTCGCTGCGAATGTTTGCAATCATAGCTGAAACCATTCAGCATGTCAGCTGAAAGGTTTCAGCAGAGTGTTCAGTTGAATCATTTACAATGATTATCCGAATAGCCTGTGCTGAAACTTTTAAAAGCACTTTTTGCTGAAACGATTCAGCTTTAAGTGTCAGCAGAAAACTGACCAAGCTTTACTGCGTCATAATTGTAGAAGCATTGACCAATAGCTTGATATGCGAACTTAAAAATAGGTTTGTTGCGAAAGCAAAAGCAAACAAAAGAGGGTGGACTATGTTGTCGTTAACCACAACAGATATTCAATTAGCGCAACGTGCTGATAATAAAGAACAAGCAATAAAAGCACTGGCAGCAGAACTGGAACAAGCAGGTTTGGTAGAGACGGGTTATGTCAACGGTATGTTGGCTCGCGAAGCGCAAAACTCTACCTTTCTTGGTAATGGTATTGCGATACCGCATGGCACCACAGATACCCGTGGTTTAGTGAAAACAACTGGGGTGAAGCTTCATCACTTCCCTCAAGGTGTGAATTGGGGTGATGGCAAAACGGTTTATCTTGCGATTGGTATTGCGGCGAAATCAGATGAACATCTTGGCATTTTGAAGCAACTCACCAAGGTACTTTCGGCTGATGGTGTTGAACAACAACTGCAAGCATGTAAAACCGAAGAGGCAATTATTGCTCTACTTAACGGTGAAGCGCAGCTTGAAGCTGAATTTACAGCTGAGCAAGTACAACTAGGTTTTCCAGCTACCGATATGCTTCAACTTAATGCTGTGGCGGCGGGGTTGCTAAAAAATAAAGGTCTGTTAGGTAATGAAGGGGTGGCATCGGTCGTTGCCAGCGAGCCTACGCACCTTGGGCAGGGTTTGTGGTTAGCAAGTACTTCACAAGCGGTAAGTAAAACTGCAATGGCATTTGTAACACCTCAGAATAGTTTTGAATACCAGGCTCAACCAGTTAAAGGCGTGTTGTTGGTTGCGGCTTGTAACAGCGCACATACTGCCAACCTTGGTTTTCTTTCACAGCTTTTATATAGCCAGCAAGCCGATAAGCTTTTCACTGCCGATGCAGCGAAAGTGGTGTCACTGCTGAGCGAAGAAACTTTGGATGGCGCAGAAGCCGTATTCCAAATTAAAAACCCACACGGTTTGCATGCCCGTCCTGGTGCGATGTTAGTAAGCAAAGCGAAGAGTTTCAGCGCCAATATTTTGGTGGCGAACTTAGACGGTGATGGCAAAGCGGTGAATGCTAAAAGCTTGATGAAAGTGATTGCGCTTGGAGTGAAATGTGGTCACAAGCTGCAATTTACTGCTCAAGGCGATGATGCTGAGCAAGCACTAGCCGCTATCGGCGAAGCGATTGCTGCGGGTTTAGGTGAAGGAAAATAATGATGCACGTTGAAAACACACAGTTAAAAGTGGTGACTGTGACGCTAAACCCAGCACTTGATCTCACCGGCTCATTATCAGAGCTTCAAGCGGGCACGGTTAACTTGATTAATAAAGGCTCACTTCATCCTGCGGGTAAAGGGGTGAATGTGGCGAAGGTTCT
Source organism: Photobacterium jeanii (assembly GCF_001650345.1). Taxonomy (GTDB): domain Bacteria; phylum Pseudomonadota; class Gammaproteobacteria; order Enterobacterales; family Vibrionaceae; genus Photobacterium; species Photobacterium jeanii. The sequence goes on from NZ_LVHF01000012.1 coordinate 160,457, forward strand.
GTCTGACTTAGGCGCTGAGGTAACAGTAACGGGTTTGCTTGGCGCGGATAACCAAGAACCATTCTGCCAATTGTTTGAATCTCTTGGTGTTAATGACGAGTTTGTGCGTGTTGCTGGTGCGAGCCGCATTAACGTCAAGTTAGTTGAAGCCAGTGATCGCGTAACTGACATTAATTTCCCCGGCGTCACTGTTTCTGAGCAAGACATCGCACGCTTTGAGCAAAAATTATTTGAGCTGGCTGAGCACCACCAAGTATTTGTGATTGCAGGTAGCTTGCCGCAAGGTTTGTCTCCTGACCAATGCGCGATTTGGATTAAAGCGCTGAATCAAGCAGGCAAACAGGTTTTCTTTGATAGTTCAAAAGCAGCATTAGCGGCAGGGCTGCAAGCATCGCCATGGTTAGTAAAACCTAACGATGAAGAATTATCTGATTGGGCTGGCAAAGCGTTAACTTCACCGCTGGAGTTAATGACTACGGCGCAACAGTTAGCAGAGCAAGATATTACCAATGTCGTTGTTTCATTGGGTAAAGACGGTGTGATGTGGCTAAACCATGAAGGTTGGCTAGCGGCAAAACCACCAAAGATGGAAGTGGTAAGCACAGTCGGTGCGGGGGATACCTTAGTCGCTGGCATGTGCTGGGGGCACCTAAACCAGTTTAATAAACGTGACACCTTAGAGTTTGCGACCGCGTTATCAGCGTTAGCCGTTAATCAAGTCGGGGTAGGTGTTGAAGATCTAGAGCGAGTTAAGCAAATCGCCCAACAAGTAACGTTAACTGATATTTCAGTTAATCATTAATTCCAACAACAAGATTCAGAGGGTACTGATGATGAGAGTTGCCATTGTTACAGCTTGTCCGAGTGGCATCGCAAATAGCATCATTGCAGCAGGGTTGCTAGAAAAAGCAGCTGCAGAGCTAAAGTGGGATGCAGATATTGAATGCCAAACGTCAGTAATGGCGGGTAAAGCATTAACCGAACAACAAATTGACGCTGCAGATTACGTGATTGTTACGTCAAACCGCGACATTGATTTAAGTCGTTTTAAATCGAAAAAAGTATATCAGGCTGATATTGCTGAGTGCTTGGCTTCCCCTAAATCCTTCCTTGAAAACGCAGTCAGTAAAGCGACTACGTTAGAAGTGATCCCAACGATTGCCATTAACGAGGTTGGTACTGAAGGTGCGAAACGTGTCGTGGCAATTACCGCTTGTCCTACTGGTGTCGCACATACGTTTATGGCAGCTGAAGCACTGGAAGAAGAGGGCAAAAAGCTAGGTTACGAAGTTAAGGTGGAAACTCGTGGTTCAGTTGGCGCGAAAAACCAATTAACTGAGCAAGAAATTGCGGCGGCAGATTTGGTGATTATCGCGGCTGATATCGAAGTCGATCTTGCTCGTTTTGATGGTAAGAAGCTTTATAAAACCAGTACGGGTTTAGCGTTGAAGAAAACGACGCAAGAGTACGATAAAGCCTTCTCGACCGCGACAGTTTACAAACATGAAGCTGGCGCAAACAAAGATGCAGAGCAGAAAACCGAAAAAACAGGCGCTTATAAGCACCTCATGACGGGTGTTTCTCATATGCTGCCATTGGTTGTTGCTGGTGGTTTGTCTATCGCGTTGTCATTTGTTTTTGGTATTGAAGCCTTTAAAGAAGAAGGGACGCTTGCCGCTGCACTGATGACTATAGGTGGTGGTTCTGCATTTGCGCTAATGGTGCCGGTATTGGCTGGTTTCATTGCTTTCTCAATTGCAGATCGTCCGGGTCTTGCTCCTGGTTTAATCGGTGGTATGTTGGCGAGCTCAACAGGTGCAGGCTTCCTTGGCGGTATCGTGGCGGGTTTCCTTGCTGGTTACAGTGCTAAATTTGTTGCCGATAAAGTGAAACTTCCGCAATCGATGGAAGCGTTAAAACCTATCTTGATTATTCCGTTAGCGGCAAGTTTAATCACAGGTCTGATCATGATCTATATTGTTGGTGGCCCTGTGTCAGCGGCAATGACAGGGTTAACGGATTTCCTTAATAACATGGGATCTGCCAATGCGGTACTACTGGGTATTATCCTTGGCTGCATGATGTGTTTTGACCTTGGTGGCCCAGTAAACAAAGCAGCTTACACATTTGGTGTGGGTCTACTCGCTTCGCAAACTTATGCGCCAATGGCGGCTGTTATGGCGGCGGGTATGGTTCCAGCGCTGGGTATGGGCTTGGCTACATTCCTTGCTAAACGTAAGTTCAACGCAAGTGAAACTGAAGCGGGTAAAGCATCGTTTGTACTGGGTCTTTGCTTTATTTCAGAAGGTGCAATCCCATTTGCCGCACGCGATCCAATGCGTGTTATCCCTAGCTGTATGGCGGGGGGGGCGTTAACAGGTGCACTTTCAATGTTCTTTGGAGCACAATTAATGGCACCCCACGGTGGTCTGTTTGTACTCTTGATCCCGAATGCAATTACACCAGTATTCATGTACTTAGTGGCAATTGCTGCAGGTACTCTAGTAACAGGTGTCACTTACGCATTCTTGAAACGTTCAGATGAAGAGCAACTTGTAACAGCGTAATCTCGCACTCCTCCAATATATATAAATAAAGAAAGCCCCGATACTGCTACTGTATCGGGGCTATTTTTTTGCCACCGCTGCCTACTTGTTTGTTTCTGTATCGAAGCTAACTAATTCCTATTCCCCAAATGGTGCAACAGAGTTGCAAAGCACAATCAGAATTTAGTTGTTATCAGTACAGCGAATAATCGTAGGCTCTCCTTGCGTAGTTAAAAGCATTGCTGCTAAAGCGCATTTATCATTATTATCCCCAAAAGGGTTATATCGTTATTAGTATTTTATTCCTCTGCTGCCATTAATAAGTCTTCCCCATTTGTAATCAACAAATAAGATTTACCTATATCTAGCTGACAGATATCAATACTTTCTGCACCAAAGTGAAGGTCGCCATTACAGTTTTCAACTGTTAAGTAAGGGGTCACAACACCTTGTTTTGCATCAGTAAATGAAATGGAAGCCGTTGTAATTATTTGAGCATCGGCTTGGCTAAACACCCGCACTCGATATTTACCCGCTTCACTGGATTGGTTTCGAGTCACGCTACTGACTTTATATTGTTCAGTTTTGCCTTCGTCTAACCAAGCGATAACCCAACGGTCATCGTTTTCTTTTATTAACAGTGACTCAATCTCTGATGTAATTGACTGTGTATTCGTATCTTGGATGCCGATTTGAACAGTTACGGTGTCACTGATATTCCAGCGATACATGTAAGGTGTTATCTGCGTATCCAAGTTCGAAGTTACCTTATTGGTACTGGCAAACAAGGTATCTTCACTTAAGGTATGGCGAATGTGGTAATCAATCGCATCACCTGTGGTGTTTACAAAGTGCAAATCAGCTTGACGAGTTTTGGCAACCGTATCGACAACATTGCCGATTGCTGCTGCTTCACTGCTGTCATCCCCTGAACCGCCACAACCGATAATGAAGATCGGTAGTGCCGTGATTAGCGCCGTTCTAAACATGTTAGAACCTCATTTGTAATTATTTTATGAATCTTAATGTAAGCATATTGCAAGAATTCAGACTGGTTTGAGCAATTCAAGCGAATAAATTGAACTCATGTTTAAGCTGCTGATATGCAATAGAAACTTTAGCTCTCATTCATGAGAAATGGGCTATTAGCGTAGTAGATAGGTTAAAAAAAGGTGATGGGTGAGGAAGGGAAGTGGCGTTTTTGCCACTTCTTTATAGCATGAGAATGCGCTTAATTTTCAGGGAGAATTATTTAGCACATACGTCTTTTTAGCCCACTCATATCAAGTAAGCGGGTCGAAATTTCTTCCACCGATAAAGAACTGGTATTCAAATACGGGATGGCTTCACGGCGAAACATAGCTTCAACTTTATCGAGTTCAGTCTCACATTGATGCTGACTTGCGTAGTCGCTATCGGCCATACGTTCTTGGCGAATTGCTTGTAAGCGATCAGAGTTAATGGTTAAACCGAAAGTTTTATATCTATATGGCTCAATGGCTTGCGGGAGTTTTAGCCGTGCCATATCTTCTGCGATAAACGGGTAGTTCACTGCTCGAATACCGAACTGCATTGCAAGATAGAGACTTGTTGGGGTTTTTCCACATCGTGAAACACCAAGCAGGATGATATCGGCCTGATCAAGATTATTCAGTGAAACACCATCGTCATGGGCTAGGGTATATTCGATGGCTGCAATGCGATCCATGTAGCTGTCAGTGTCTTTTTTGATGCTGTGTGAACGCTGTAATTGCGGTTTTGGCTCAAGATCTAAGTCTTTCGCTAATGGGGCGACCATGGCATGTAACACATCATAAAGTAGGGCATTGCTTTGTTCCAAAATGGCTTTTACTTCTGGAATAACAACAGAATAGAAGACAATTGGTTGCATACCTCTTTTGCTATGTGCTTGATCTATAATGTTCTTTACATAGTTGGCTCGTTCAATCGTTTCCACAAATGGTAGGGTGGTTTGTTTAGTATCGAGCGGAAATTGACCTAAAACAGCGTGTCCGACGGTCTCTGAGGTAATCGCAGTGCCGTCAGAAACGTAAAACACATCACGAAATTGAGTTTTGCGCTGCATAAAAAGTTGAATCCTTAAAATTATTTTGTAATCGTGTGGGGCATCAGAGTTATTACAATAACCGAAAAAGGTATATCTGCCACAATAGAAATACATCGTTTGTATTTTTTTGTGAACAAATGCAAACGATTGCGTGGTGGTATCACCTTAATTAACTGCAGTATCCAATGACAAGGAGACTTCCCCGTGCAACAGAATGTTGTTTGGTATGATGCTTTATCAATGAATGATGTTGACAAAGTAGGTGGAAAAAACGCCTCTCTCGGCGAGATGGTAGCAAATCTAGCCAATGCTGGTGTGAAAGTACCAAATGGTTATGCGACGACATCATTTGCTTTTAATAATTTCTTAGAAGCAGATGGATTGAATAAGCGTATCTACGAGTTGCTAGATGAGTTGGATGTTGAAGACGTGAACGCGCTTAAGGAAGCGGGTGAGACTATTCGTGGATGGATCTACGATGCGCCTTTCCCTGCGGAGTTAGAATCTGATATCCGACGTTGCTATGCTGAGCTTGGCGAAGGTGATGACATGTTGTCTGTGGCGGTACGTTCGTCTGCGACAGCAGAAGATTTGCCTGATGCTTCATTCGCTGGTCAGCAAGAAACTTTCCTCAACGTACGCGGCATTGATTCCGTAATTGAAGCGGTGAAGCATGTATTTGCCTCGCTATTTAATGACCGTGCTATTTCTTACCGTGTTCACCAAGGCTTTGATCACCAAGGTGTTGCGCTATCTGCTGGTATCCAGCGTATGGTGCGCTCAGATAAAGCAGCTTCAGGTGTAATGTTTACCCTTGATACCGAATCTGGTTTTGATCAAGTGGTATTTATTACTTCATCATGGGGCTTAGGTGAAATGGTAGTACAGGGCGCGGTAAACCCTGATGAGTTTTATGTTCATAAACCAATGCTTCAGGCTGGCAACCCTGCGGTTGTCCGTCGTACCCTTGGCTCTAAGCTAATCAAAATGGTGTACGCAGATGGTGAAGAGTTGGGTACCCAAGTTGAAACTATCGATACCTCTGCTGCAGAGCAATCGCAATTCTCACTGACGGATGCTGAGATTGAAGAGCTTGCTAAACAAGCACTTATCATCGAAAAACACTACGGTCGTCCAATGGACATCGAGTGGGCAAAAGACGGTGTAACAGGTGAGTTGCTGATTGTTCAGGCTCGTCCTGAAACCGTTCGTTCTCGCGATGATCAGAATGTAATGGAACGCTTCCACTTAAATGGTCAAGCGCCAGCGATTGCTGAAGGTCGTGCGATTGGTCAGCGTATTGGTGCTGGTGTAGTGCGTGTAGTTACAAGCCTAGACCAAATGGATCAAGTGCAAAATGGCGATGTGTTAGTAGCTGACATGACTGATCCTGATTGGGAACCAGTAATGAAGAAAGCCTCTGCAATCGTGACTAACCGTGGTGGACGTACTTGTCACGCAGCAATCATTGCGCGTGAGCTGGGTATTCCTGCTGTTGTTGGTTGTGGTAACGCTACTGAATTACTTCGAGATGGTCAGCAGGTCACTGTTTCTTGTGCGCAAGGTGAAACTGGCTTCATTTATGAAGGTGAGTTGGATTACGAAGTGCGTCGTTCAGAAGTAGATTCATTACCAGATCTACCACTGAAAGTAATGATGAACGTGGGTAACCCAGATCGTGCCTTTGATTTTGCTTGTATCCCTAATGAAGGGGTTGGTCTAGCGCGTCTTGAGTTCATTATTAACAAGATGATCGGTATTCACCCGAAAGCATTGCTTAACTACGATCAGCAATCGGATGAGCTTAAAGCTGAAATCGACCGTCGTATCGCGGGCTACGAGAATCCTGTTGAATTCTACATTCAGAAATTAACCGAAGGTATCTCTACACTAGCGGCGGCATTCTGGCCAAAACGCGTGATTGTTCGTATGTCTGACTTTAAGTCAAACGAATACCGCAATTTGGTTGGTGGGCTTAACTTTGAACCAGTTGAAGAAAACCCAATGCTTGGCTTCCGTGGCGCATCTCGTTACGTTTCTGAGCAGTTCCAAGATTGTTTTGCTCTAGAGTGTGAAGCGATTAAGCGTGTACGCAACACCATGGGTCTGAAGAATGTGGAAATTATGATCCCATTTGTCCGTACTGTGAGTGAAGCGGCTTCGGTGATTGATTTGCTGGCTAAGTTCGACTTACGCCGTGGTGAGAATGGTTTGAAAGTGATCATGATGTGTGAGTTGCCGTCGAATGCCATTCTAGCTGATGAGTTCCTCAAGTATTTTGATGGTTTCTCTATCGGCTCAAATGATATGACGCAGCTAACACTTGGTCTTGACCGTGACTCCGGCGAAATTGCTCACATGTTTGATGAGCGCAATGACGCTGTGAAAGCCATGCTGTCGATGGCAATCAAGGCTGCCAATAAAGCAGGTAAATACGTGGGTATCTGTGGTCAAGGGCCATCAGACCACGACGACTTAGCCGATTGGCTGATGGAGCAGGGCATTGATTCTGTTTCGCTAAACCCTGATACCGTGGTTGAAACCTGGTTACACTTGGGCGAGAAAAACAGCTAAGCGTCATTCGTAGTAGACGCTAAAGCCAAATAACAACCGCCGCTTTCAGTGATGAGAGTGGCGGTTTTGTCTTCTTGGTGTATTAATTGGGTATTCATTTATGCCAGTTAACACACGAATATTTACTAGATCTTACGCTTAGGCGTACGGGTCATCATCCGCGTTATCATTCCAGATGTATTCTGTGAGCTTTTCAACATGCTTGGCTTGCGCGTAGCCAAAGCGCTCAGCGATATAAGCTAATGAGGCATCTGTGCCTGCTGCAACCCCTGATGACGTTAAAAACTTACCATGGTTTACCCATCGAGCTTTGCGTTGCCATAGCACCTTGTCGTTAAGCGAGGTCACCCAGTCGTAAGCAAGTTTGTTGGTGGTAGCAGGAATGCCATCTAAAACGTCAGCTTTGGCTAGTAGAGCTGAGCCCGTACATACCGTGAAAACTTTCTCTGACACTTCACATTGTTGTTGTATCCAACTTAATAGCTTCTGGTTGTGGACTTCAGTACGTGTGCCCATACCGCCAATGGTCATAAATAGGTCGCAGGAGATCGTGTCTGATATTCTACGATCCGCAAGGATCCGAGTGCCCTGACTACTGCTGATGATGTCTTTTTCGGCAACTAAGGTAATTACGGTTGTAACTTCATCTGTTTGCACACGGCCAAGCATTTCAATAGGGCCGTGAAGATCGAGCGTTTCGTAGTCATCGAAGATCAATGCGACCACATGGTGAGTTTGGTGGGGTGACATATCTTGCTCTGAATTGCTTGTCATGAACTTACTGTTAATAGACGTGAAGGTATTTAACCATGCGCCTATTTATGTTTTGTGTCAAATCTATCTGAGTGGCTTTATGAGAAGTGATACGAAAAAGCCGCTCTGGACTAACAGAGCGGCAAAATGCAAGAGGGGTAAGTACCAAGGTGGTAGAGAGTGGGGGGATCACCACCTTGATCGTTTTTATTGTTATAAAGTTAATCTACTACGCTGTTGCGTATTGTGGTGCAGGGTAGGTTTTATAACGCACACCCATCATTTGCTCCATACAATGCACAACTTGGCAGCTGTAACCGAACTCGTTGTCGTACCAAATGTAAAGTACGCAGCGGTTATCTTGGGCGATAGTTGCGACACCATCCACAACGCCTGCATGACGAGAACCGACAATATCGGTAGAAACCACTTCAGTAGACTCAGTGAAATCAATTTGACCTGAAAGTGGCGAGTTAAGCGCCATTTCACGTAGGTACTGATTTAACTCATCAGTAGTCACATTTTTCTCTAGGTTTAGGTTGGCAACGGCCATAGAGACGTTTGGCGTTGGTACGCGAATCGCATTACCTGATAGTTTACCGGCTAGCTCAGGCAGGGCTTTCGCTACTGCTTTTGCTGCACCTGTGGAAGTAAGCACCATGTTTAATGACGCTGAACGACCACGGCGATCGCCTTTGTGGAAGTTATCAATCAGGTTTTGGTCATTGGTGTATGAGTGCACAGACTCGATATGACCAGAAACAACACCGTACTTATCATTCATAGCTTTAAGCACTGGCGTGATAGCGTTTGTTGTACAACTTGCTGCTGAGATAATGCGATCATCATCTTTGATCACTGATTCATTGACACCAAATACAACGTTTTTGATGTCACCTTTACCTGGTGCAGTCAGTAACACCTTCTCAGCACCTTGGCATGCAAGGTGGTTGCTTAGTCCTTCGGTGTCACGCCAGATACCAGTGTTATCCACTACGAGTGCATTGTGAATGCCGTATTGGGTGTAATCGACTTCAGCAGGGCTGTTTGCGTAGATCATTTGGATGTAGTTACCGTTGACGATAATAGCTTTACGCTCTTCATCAACCGTAATGCTGCCATTGAATGGACCGTGGACAGAATCACGACGCAACAAGCTTGCGCGTTTCTCTAGATCACCATTCTTACCGCCGCGTACCACAATTGCTTTTAGGCGCAATGGGTAGCCTGGGCCACTTTTTTCAATCAAAAGACGCGCAAGTAAACGACCAATACGACCAAAGCCGTAAAGGACAACGTCGCGAGACTCTAGTGATTGTGTGCTGCTGAGTGACTCAACAAGGGCTGTTTGAAGGAAATCTTCTAAGCCATTCTCATCGTCTTGGTTTTTCCAATACTCATGAGCTAGCTGACCAACATCAATACGACAAGGTGATAAATCGAACTCTGTCAGTTTTTGAATAATTGGCAGGGTTTGCGATGGCGATAAAGCTTCACCTGTGTATTTCCGCGCATGACGATGCGCTTTAATAATATCGATAGTAGAAGCGTTAACCAATTGACGACCGAACACTAAGATCTCTACGCCTTTTTGTCGGTACAGTTGGCCAAGAAGTGGTGAGATGGATTCTGAATTAGTTTGGCTTGCTTGCCAATCAAGTAAGTGATTTTCCGGACTCATCTTTACTTAGGACCTTTCACGTTTTTGGGGAAGAAACAAAGCATCACACTGTATTCCTGTGGTGTGATGTTCTGCGATATATTGTTTTTATGGTGAAAAGTGTAACGTTTGCGTCGTTTTTATCCTAGTAAAATTAAGCAGTTATAATTGTGATCGTGATCGTCTGAAATCTTGTGATCAGATTCTCGCTTTGATTTGTATACCGTGAAAATTGTGCTAAAAATCTCGACTTAATTTTTGTTACGGAATTATGGCGCTGTTATTGATGAGATGATCATCCCTGATACTGACTTAGCATCACAAAACATAGATTTATACCGATTAAGCAGGATAAATTGCACCGAGCGGTATGGCATGGCTAGCACCTGTCACTTCAGGCAGGTTGCCGGGTAAGTGATGTAAAGTGCGGTAGGCGAGCCAAGCAAACGCCATCGCTTCCATATTGTCGCTGTCGATACCACGCTCATTGGTGCTCATCACTTGCCACTCAGGCAAAAGCTCTGCCAGACGTCGCATTAAAAGCGGGTTGTGAACGCCACCACCACAGACCAATAATTCATTGGTTGTTGAAGATGTGAATGTGGCGACTTCAGCGGCGATAGTTATTGCGCTTAATTCAATTAAGGTTGCTTGGGTGTCTTGTGGCTTAATGTTTGGCTGGCTCTCAAGGTGTTTATCTAACCAAGGTAGGTTGAAAAGTTCACGCCCGGTGCTTTTAGGCGCAGGTTGCGTGAAATAGCTATCACTGAGCATAGCTTCAAGTAGCCCTTTGTTGACGGAACCAGTCTGTGCCCATGCCGCATCTTTGTCGTAGGGGGAGTTAAGGTATCGTGATATCCACGCGTCTGACAACATGTTGCCGGGGCCAGTGTCATAGCCGATCACCTTATAATCAGGTTTTAATAGCGTGATATTGGCGATCCCCCCGATATTGAGAATGACGCGGGTAATATTGCTATCGCTGAATAATTGTTGGTGGAAGGCAGGAACCAGTGGCGCACCTTGCCCACCAAAAGCCATATCTTTGCGGCGAAAATCTGCGACAGTACAAATCCCAGTTTTGGCTGAGATGATATTGGCATCCCCTAACTGCATGGTAAAAGGGTAGTGAGCTTCTGGGGCATGGAAGACGGTTTGCCCATGGCTACCAATGGCTTTGATTTGATGCGCAGGTACATTTGCTTTGCTTAATAAGGCATCGACGGCATCAGCAAATAAATGACCAAGTCGGTGATCGAGCTCACCTATGGCTTGCAAGTTGGTCGCTTGACCTAAACAGATATCAAGTAACGCCTGCTTTAAGTTATCACCCATAGGAAAGCTTATCGCATCAATGATATGCGTTTTATTATCGTCAATCTCAACTAAGACTGCATCTACACCATCCATACTGGTGCCTGACATTAATCCTATGTATTTTTCTGCCATTTCACTTGCCTTATAGTGCGCTCATCGACTGTCAGACTATTTTACACCTTAGCAATGAAGAAAGGCGCTGAATTCTTTAACTAAATGAAAATAAAGCAATAAAAAAATTGGCATCGGTGTTGCTTTATAGCTTGTACACACACCACATACTTTGTGAGGGAACATCATGAAAAAGTTAACTATCGCTGCTTTGGTAACATCTTCACTGTTTGCTGCTAACGCAAGCGCTACGATTATGTCAGTGAGTTCAGGCACATCTTCTGCTGGCTTCTCTGCGCAGATAACACCTGCACCAGGTTCAGTATTAAATAACAATGTGACAAACCAAGCACAACAAGGTTTCAACGAACAGCAATTGGTTTCCTTAACTTCAGACCTTAGTGTAGATGGTGGCACTATTGTTAAGGGTACAAATGTTGCGAGCCACATGATTTTCTTGAACAAGCCTAATCGTGTACGTGGTGCAATTTCACATCTCGATGTGGAGTGGATGTTTGATAGTAAAATCTTAGGTGTAATGTCTGACTCTGGCGGTACTTTAGAAGCAGCTAGCTCTTCGTTCTTAGGCGCGCCAGGTACAACATATCCTGGTGCATTTGGTGCTCGTGGAATGGAAGGAAATGATAGTTATATCATTGATGGTAATAAGCTAACAGTATCAATGCGTGTAACTCAGCCGGGTGACTGGATCCGTGTTATCACCGATGTGCCAGAGCCAGCGTCAATGGCGTTATTCGGTTTAGGCTTGATGGGGCTTGGTTTATCTCGTCGCCGTAAAAATAAAGCGTAATCGCGATTTAATCAGAAGCTGAATTTCACATCAAAGATGATGTAGCTCACGAAATCTGATATCATGCGCGTAATTTGCTAAAGCTGCCGATCAAAAGGCAGCTTTTTTAATGCTTGATAATTCATTAATTTGGAACAGTACATTGATTTCTACAGCTAACATTACAATGCAGTTTGGCGATAAGCCATTGTTTGAAAATATTTCAGTCAAGTTCGGTGGCGGTAACCGTTACGGTCTTATCGGTGCGAATGGCTGTGGTAAGTCAACCTTCATGAAGATTCTTGGCGGTGAGCTAGAGCAATCTGCTGGTACTGTATCTCTTGATCCAAATGAGCGTATGGCGAAGCTAGGTCAGGATCAGTTTGCATTTGAAGAGTACACAGTGGTTGATACTGTGATCATGGGTCACAAAGAACTGTGGAAAGTAAAAGAAGAACGTGATCGTATTTACGCTCTACCAGAAATGTCTGACGAAGACGGCATGCGTGTTGGCGATCTTGAGACTGAATTCGCTGAAATGGACGGTTACTCTGCCGAAGCGCGTGCGGGTGAACTTCTGCTTGGTCTTGGTATCCCAGAAGAGCAGCACTTTGGTCTAATGAGTGAAGTTGCACCAGGTCTTAAGGTACGTGTTCTTCTTGCACAGGTACTGTTTGCAGAACCTGACGTAATGCTACTTGACGAACCAACGAACAACTTGGACATCCACACCATCAGCTGGCTTGAAGAGATCCTACTAGCACGTAACTGTACTATGATCATCATCTCGCACGACCGTCACTTCCTAAACAGTGTATGTACGCACATGGCTGACTTGGATTACGGTGAGCTTCGTCTATTCACTGGTAACTACGACGAATACATGATCGCAGCTGAGCAAGCGCGTGAGCGTTTACACGCAGACAACGCGAAGAAGAAAGCACAAATTGCTGAACTGCAAACGTTCGTAAGTCGTTTCTCTGCAAACGCATCGAAAGCAAAACAAGCAACTTCTCGCCAGAAGCAGCTTGATAAGATCCAGCTTGACGAAGTGAAAGCTTCTAGCCGTCAGAGCCCGTTCATTCGTTTTGACCAAGAGAAAGAGCTGTTCCGTAACGCACTAGAAGTTGAAAGCCTAAAACAAGGTTACGGTGAAAACATCCTAATCAACGGCGTAAACCTAATGGTTGAAGTGGGTGAGCGTATCGCGATCATCGGTGAAAACGGTATCGGTAAATCGACTTTCCTAAACACCCTTGCTGGTGAAATGGAACCAATGGAAGGTATGATCAAGTGGTCTGAGAATAACAACATTGGTTTTTACGCTCAGGATCACAGTGCTGATTTTGAAGAAGATATGACTCTGCTTGACTGGATGGGTCAGTGGAAGAAAGAAGGTGACGACGAGCAAGTAGTTCGCGGTATTCTTGGTCGTATGCTGTTCTCTCAAAACGACATTAAGAAATCTGTAAAAGTGATTTCTGGTGGTGAGCAAGGTCGTATGCTGTTTGGTAAGCTAATTATGCAAAAACCAAACATCCTACTAATGGACGAACCAACAAACCACATGGATATGGAATCGATTGAAGCACTGAACTTGGCGCTTGAAAACTTCAAAGGTACGCTAATGTTCGTATCGCACGACCGTCAGTTCGTATCATCGATTGCAACCCGCATCATCGAAATCACTAAAGATGGCGTAGAAGATTTCCACGGTACTTACGATGAGTACCTACGCAAACAAGGCCTAAACGGCTAAGTTAACGTGAGATTATAAGCCGCCTTCAATGGCGGCTTTTTTCTATTCGCAGACCTGTTCTAAAAGGTTGATAACGGAGAATGAAATGAAGATTTGGGTTGATGCTGATGCATGTCCGAATGTGATCAAAGAGATTCTGTTTCGTGTTGCTAACCGTGTTGGTGTGCAAGTGACGCTGGTGGCGAATCACTTTGTGCGCGTACCACCATCACCGCACATTCGTTCGCTGCAAGTTGAAAGCGGTTTCGATGTGGCTGATGACTTTATTGTAAAGCAGGTTGAGGCTGGTGATTTGGTGATTACTGCTGATATCCCATTAGCGGATGAAGTGATTAGCAAAGACGCTCATGCGTTAAATCCGCGCGGTGAGATGTACACCAAAGAAACGATCAAGCAGCGTCTTCAGATGCGTGACTTTATGGAAACGATGCGTAGCTCGGGCATTCAAACGGGTGGTCCTGCACCGTTGAACCAGACAGATCGCCAGAACTTTGCTAACAAGTTAGATAGCTTTGTCGCTAAGCATTTTCGTAAGTGATGTGTTCACCAGCGCTGAAACGTAAGATCTTGATCTAATTTTGTTAAGTGGAATACTCAGCTATTCCGCTTTTTCTTTCTCTTCTAATGCTTTCTGTTTTTCTTGCTCTTCTTGAATTTTCTTCGGTGTGGCTTTTTTCTTTTTCTGAATTCGATATTCAGTGGCTAGATACCAGTTTGAATTCTTGTTGGTGATCAGCGCCTCTAGTGCTTTTGAATTCACCTCTTGAAATTGTCCCATTTCAATTGCTGTTTTATCACTTTTGCCAATCAAGGTGTCGGCAGCTAAATCTGTCATCACTGTGGCGGCTTCGGTCAGTGCTGTTGCGTAATCATCACGGTCGTTGAAGTTATAGTTTTCAACATTCATTTTTTCCCGTAGGGCAAGTGACCATTGATACGCTAAATAAGGGACAACAGCATAGGGCTCATTGGTATTAGGGTTGGTTTGTTTTTGTGGCAGATCGTAGCTAATACCTTGTAGAAAGAAAGCGAGGGCAAGGAATTTATCTTCTTTTAATTGCTTAGAGCCAATAAATTCAGGCAGGTCTGATGGCGATATTTTTTTTCCTTTAGCGCCAAAAAGCCACACCGTATTGTCATGACTCATCTCAGCCCAAAAATCATCCCCTGAGTCTAATAGGTTGTGACTGACTTTGAGCATTACGGGAACATTCGTGCCACCATTGGGCATGTCCCAGAAGCTAGAAAGCGTATGGTGCTGAGTGGTGAGGAAAAGTAATCCTTCTTTAGGGCCGACTACAACTTTGGCAAGGTCCTGAGTTTGTGAGCCAAGTTTTTTGGCACAGGTGAAGCTTTCTAAATCCGTTGGGTTTGATTTTTCTCCCCAATCTTTCACGCTGCCACCACCATTTAGCTTGCAGAGTTTATTAAACATGGCTTTTTCATTGGATTTATAGCTTTGTAGTAGGGCATATTCGAGGTCGTAACTCATCACAGCTTGAGTAGGTAGGATTTGATCTAGGGTTACGGTAATCGTATCCCCTTGTTGTAATTCGCTGTAGTTTGGTTTTTCTGCACTCACTCCAAAACCAAATAATGTAGACAATGCAAAAAGACAGCCCCGATACGCGACCTTAACAGTACAAGCCATAGCAATAACCTCATTAACCTGCATGGTGTCAGTTTAGCAAAGTGCAAAGTGACTCGCGGCGAATTATCAAGGCGACAAGGGGTGAGGTGAGTAGAGAATGGCGCTAGCGCCAAATAACAGGCAACAAAAAAGCGGTGTGAGTGCACACCGCTTTGTGTATCTAAACCTAAAAGTTATTAACTTAGCATCCGGTTACCGTAAACTTACCTACAGCAACACCCACCACTTTAACTTGGCTACCTTGTGGCAGAGTTTGCTCCTCACTTTGTGGATCGAGCAATAGCTGCCATTGAATACCTGAGTGCTTAACATAGACAGGGTCTGCGTTGAGACTCAGTGGTGCAGTGAGAGTAAAAGTAAGGCCGATAAAGTCGCTATGGACGTTGTTAGGCTCTACTTTACTGTTTTGTAGCCGTTTAAGCGGCTTCCAAAGCAGAAGGGTAAGTACACCTGCTCCAATACCCGTTGTACTGACTAGGCTTAGCCAAGTTTCAGGTATCACCCCGATCCAAGCTAGCGCCCCAGCGATAACGGCAGCGACACCAACAGCAAGTAGTGCAATGGTCGATAAGCCAAGGACAAAAGCTTCCACCGATAAGACAATCAAACCTATGATGATCGTCAATTGAGCTAGGCTGATACCGAAAATATCCATAATGGATCCCTTACTTGGTTTGGTTCAGTTTGTTGATGATGGTCATGGCTTCTGCGACCAATGAAGAAGCGTTTGATTGACCATCTGGTAACAGAACAACAGAAGACTCTTTCGCAATGGCGTGCTTAGCTTCGATAGCTTTACCTGCTAGCTCTAATTGAATCGCTTTTTGACCTTCAGGGGTTGATGCGGTACGGCCAACCACTTCAATCGCTTCTGCTTGTGCTTGAGCAACCGCTAGAATCGCCTTCGCTTCACCTTCTGCTTTTAGCACTTGCTCTGAGCGCTCCGCTTCTGCAGCCAGTACGCGTGCTTGTTTTTCACCTTCTGCAATATTGATGTCTGATTGACGTTGGCCTTCAGATTCCAAAATCGCCGCACGTTTCTCACGCTCAGCTTTCATTTGGCGTTCCATCGCATCAAGCACCGAGCGTGGTGGCTCGATATCTTTAATTTCGTAGCGAAGTACTTGAACCCCCCAAGGTTCAGATGCCTCATTAATAGAAGAAACGATAGCGGTGTTAAGGTTTTCGCGCTCTTCAAAGGTTTTATCTAATTCAAGTTTACCAACTTCACTACGCATTGTGGTTTGTGCTAGTTGAGTCACCGAGAAAACATAGTCATCAACGCCATAGCATGCTTTGTATGGGTCTAGCACTTTAAGGTAAAGCACACCATCTACCACGAGTGAAATGTTGTCTTTGGTGATTGCAGCTTGTTGCGGTACATCATAAGCCTGTTCTTTTAGCGAGCGGGTGTAAGCAATGCGGTCAATGAAAGGAACAATGAAGTTAAGCCCTGCTTCCATAGTTTTGTTGTACTTACCGAAACGCTCAACAATGAAAGCTGAGTTTTGAGGTACAAACTTCACAGATGAGCGCAGGAAAATAACTATAAAAATAGCGAGGAAAATCCAACCGCTAAGAAGACTTGGTAATAATTCTAGGATGTCCATATTGACCCTTTTAATAATAAATTGAATTGCGTTTTATTACTTTATCAAAATAGACAGCTTTATCTAGAAAAACACACAGATGAAAATGAAAAGAGCGTAGATATGCGATGAATATTGAGCGAAAAGCGTCTAGAACTCGATAATAAAGGGGGAGTGATAAGGATGTTCTATAAAAAAATAAGCCAGCGTAATGCTGGCTTATTTAAGTGATGGAGCTTAAAGATTACTCAGTGGTTTTTGCAACCTTTGCATCTTTAGGGTGCCATGCACCGTCTAGTTCATCCAACTCTGGGAACTTAGAGCGGTCGAACACTGGTGTCTTACCTTCTTTGGCCTGTACTTCGTAGTCTTTGATTACTTTGAATGCCAGTTTAGAAAGTAGGATTAGCGCGATGATATTAATTAGTGCCATTAGACCCATCGATGCATCCGCTAGGTTCCACACAACTGGTAGGCTAGTTACAGAGCCAAACATTACCATAGCAAGCACTAGTAGGCGGAACGCCAGTAGACCTTTTTTGGTGTTGCCATTTAGGAACATGATGTTGGTTTCTGCATAGCTGTAGTTCGCAATAATAGATGAGAAACAGAACAGTAGAATAGCTGCAGCCATGAAGTAAGCTGTCCAGCCACCTAGCTCGCTTGTTAGAGCCTGTTGTAGTAGACCGATACCTGAAGCTGCATCTGGTTGATCCATAACACCAGAAAGCATGATCATTGCAGCTGAAGCCGTACAGATAACAATAGTATCGGCAAATACACCTAGCATTTGTACGAAACCTTGTGATGCTGGGTGGTTAGGGTTTGGCGTTGCTGATGCAGCAACGTTTGCCGCAGAACCCATACCTGCTTCGTTTGAGAATAGACCACGAGCAATACCACTTTGCATTGCTTGAGCAATCGTATAAGCCACACCACCAGCTGCCGCTTCTTGCCAGCCGAATGCACTCTTAACAATCAGTGCGATAGCGCCTGGTAGTTCAGTGATGTTCATGATCACAACAACTAGCGCAATAGCAAGGTAACCTACAGCCATTACAGGTACGATACGAGAAGATGCTTCAGCAACTTTACGTAGGCCACCCATAATAAAGAACGCCGATGCAGCAACGATGATCACACCCATGATGGTTTCATCAAAACCAAACGAGTGGTTAAGTGCATCTGTAATGGTATTCGCTTGAACAGCGTTAAAAACAAGACCGAAAGCAATAATAAGGAAGATGGAGAATAGTGTACCCATCCAGCGCATACCTAGGCCTTTTTCCATATAGTATGCAGGGCCACCACGGTACTGACCATCAACATCTTTTACTTTATATACCTGGGCTAGGGTTGACTCAACAAAAGCTGTAGACATACCAAAGAGCGCGATCAACCACATCCAGAATATTGCACCAGGCCCGCCTGCTGCTAGTGCAACGGCAACACCTGCCATATTACCTGTACCAACACGTGCAGCCATTGAGGTGCAGAACACTTGGTACGAGCTTAACCCGTTTTCAATGTTTTTACCGCTTTTCAGTACATCGACTGCATGGCGGAATTGACGAATTTGGATAAAACCAAGACGAAGCGTGAAGTAAATACCAACACCTACAAGTAGGTAAATTAGAACTTGGCCCCATAATAGTCCGTTGATGCTACCGATGATCGACATCAGTACATTATTCAGACCATCTAACCAAGACTCGTTAGCAACTTTCATAATGTTTTCCTGTAACAAGGGCTTAATAGGTATTAAGCGAATTGGAACTTCCATTTAGTGACGCTGAGTCACAACGATTTCAGGTTATTTTGTTCTAGTTTCCCTGATTTTATTCGGCATTTTGTAATGCGAAATTTAACATCCTTGAAACATGAAACCGTTTGGTTACCTAAGAAAGGCGCTGAAAGTTAGCATGAAAGCAGGGCTAAACTACATGATTAAGATCACATTTTTCCATGTATCATTTGCAACGCGTTGGTTTCAAACGCCGTTCAAAAACAAAAGTTCTTTATATCCAACGCCTTATGATTGGGTATGCCGTACTATTAACTGTCCGTTAAAAATGTTGTTCAATTAGATATAGAGGAGATCTATGCATGAAAAGCAGCTTACTGTGAAAATAATTTATTAACACGATAAGCATAATGATTCATTAATATGCAGTAGAAAATGTAACAATTAGAACGCGTAGCTTAGTGAAGGGTATGTTTGAGCGGAGTGGTTACAGAAGCTGTAATAAGATGAGCTTCTGAGCTTTCTTCAGTGTGTGATTCGCTTCGAGTTGGCTCGATAACGAATTGATAGCCACAAATGCAAGTGTATGTACCAGACTCGCTGATAAGGAATTCATCACTTTGGTGGCAGCGATCACAAGTCACAGGATTCATAAATTTTACTCAAATCTCGAAATGCGCAAATTATACATATATGTATGATAATAAAGGTATTACGACATGAAATTTTTGATATTGCTCCGATATATGAGAGTTGATGAGTAATTCCAGTTGTGAATGCTAGCTTGCTGTGATGAGACGTTGATTTAATCAACTGGAAAATGATTTCAAAAAAATTGGTTGCTCTTTGAGCGGTTAAACTAATATTAAGTAAGAGCAGCTATAATCTTATTACATTTTAAGAGTGAGAAAGTGATTCACTTATGTGAAAAGTCAGAGTATATTGCACATCTAACTACATAAGTGCTTTACCATCTTCTTTTGAATTATAATAAAGTTCGATCGGTCCTCGATCTTGCTGTTAGTTGCTAGGGAATAAACAACCCTTAACCGTGGTTCTCTATAGCCACATTAATAATAAAGTGAATGCTTCTCTCTCTACTTTTATTGAAGTCATTTCTATTGGGATCTCCTAATGCCATGATTGGAGTGTCCTGCAGTGAATTAAGAGGTAATACATGGATAATTTTGCGGCTGCAGAAAAAGCATTAAGCGCGATGCTGAAAAGTGTAGATGCAGACGGTACTCAGAAGCCAGAACGTACAGACTATCGTCAAACTTTGATTGATTTTGCTGATGAAGTACCTGGTCGTCAAAAAGCAGTAATTAAACGAATTCCACTAGAAAAGATAAATAATTTGATTGCAGTTCTTCACGAATTCCGTGACGACGCAAAACAGAGTCGCATGAATGAAATTCTAGCGATGATGGAAAAAGACGGCGTACACCCAGAAGATCTAATCGATAAAGAGTAATAATCACTCTTTTCTTATAGTAATAAGAAAGAACTAGAATTCAGTACTTTGTTATTGAACTCTGGTAGGTTCGTTACAATCTTTTTTTGTTCATTACCTAATTTCAATAAAGGTGCTTATAGCTAAAGTTATAAGCACCTTTTGTCATATGTTTTTTCTTTATATTTGATCTCATCGACATAGATGAATATTAAATTGAATCTATTCAGATTTTAACCTGTCATTGAACTATTGCTAGTCGTCACTGCCTATATGGGTATCTTGTTAGCTCTTGACCAACGATAAGAAAAGTTTCATATATTGGTTGGTATACAAAATAAAAGAATTACTACTAAGGTGTTATTTTGGAAAAGTGGATTGATGTTAAGGGGATCTCTAAAACCTTTGGCACACAGAAAGCCGTCAGTGACATAAGTTTCACTGTTAGACCGGGTCAGGTTATTGGTTTACTTGGTCACAATGGGGCAGGCAAGTCCACATTGATTAAAGCGCTGTTAGGTATGCTGCATTATGAGGGAGAAATCGAGGTTATGGGGCTATCCCCACAGCAGCACCGAGCTAAATTAATGGAAAGCATTGCGTATATTTCAGATGTTTCTGCATTACCGAGCTGGATGACGGTAAAGCAGTGTCTGGACTATGTATCGGGAGTCCATCCTCAGTTCTCACTAGAAAAAGCCCAGCAGTATCTTGCAGATACAGATATAAAACAGACAGTCAAAATTTCGCAGTTATCAAAAGGAATGAAAGTACAATTCCATCTAGCCGTTGTCATGGCGACAGATGCGAAAGTGCTTATTTTCGATGAGCCAACTTTAGGGCTTGATTTGATTTATCGTGAAAAACTATATGCAAAACTACAAGCGTGGTTAGAAGAATCGACTCGTGCATTAATTATTGCTAGCCACGAAGTGTCAGAGATTGAGCATTTACTAACAGATGTGATTGTTCTCAAGCAAGGGAAAATGGTTCTAAAGAGCTCAATGGCAGAGTTAGAAACTAATTATTCAACTGTACTGGTGGATAATGAAAACTATTCTCGCGCAGAGTCACTATCGCCAATATATATACGTAAGGAGCGAGAGCAGACTCGAATGATATTTGAGAATCTCGCGTCAGATCAATTAAAGGCGTTTAGCCAAGTATGCCGTACTTCATTGGCTGAGTTATTTATTGCAAAGCAAGTAGGTTTAGAGAAATGAACAAAATGATGACGCTAATCCATAAGGAATGCATTGAGTATCCTATTTTGTTTCGTTTACCTGCGGCTATTTGCCTATTCATCGTGCTATTTATTGGCTTAATGTTGACGGGGAATGGCAATGTTGAATTCTCGATTCATGCTAATGGCGATAGCATGTTGCCGTCAGTTGCTGATTTTTTAAGTTTTGGTGGCACGGTTGGTAATGTGAATGCGTGGGTCGCGAGCGTAGTCGCGATGATCTTATTTCTTATCTACACGCCAAAAGCGATGCGAAAAGAGCTCGATGAAGGGAGCTTGATGTTCTGGCGTTCAATGCCAGTTTCAGATTGGCAAACTGTTACTACTAAGTTGCTGTTTGCGCTGGTGGCGCTGCCAATAATTGCTTCGTGCGTGCTGGTATTTTCAGATTTAGTGGTGTGGGTTATTTCATGGTGGCACTTACCTGACACTATGCCTGCTTCATCAGTGACTTTATGGGGTTTGCTACTTCACTGGTTGACCTTTATTGGACGTATGGCTGCAGTGAGTTTAACGCTTGTGCCTTTTACTTGTATCTTGTTTGTACTGTCGCAGCTCACTCGATCGCCTTTGATTATTTTATTGGTCGGCATTTTCATTTTGAATCTGGCGACAATGTTAGTGTTTGATAGCACTTTACTAGGAGATTTGATTAAGCGTTTTTACCAGCTGCCGATGAACATCCTATTTAGCGACAAACCATTAGCAACTTTGCTGACTGTCGATTTTTTATATTTTGCGCTGATGGTCTTAGTTAGTGGGTTATGTTTAGTGTTCAGCGTGAAGTTACGCCAGACAGACGACTTTCTAGCAAAATAGAAATAGCGAAGAAGGTTTATAAGTAACAAGGGAGAAGGCGTTGCTCTAGTTACTGATAGTTCAAGTTTGGATATGAAAAAGGAGAGGCTTGCCTCTCCTTTTTTGTGCATGATTAACTACTAGCAATTGCTTATGCTGCAGTAACTGTAGTGATGTAATCAGCTTCGTTTTTGTACTTACGAACGTTACGAGAAAGAGTACCTTTTGGCACGTCAAAGCGTTTCTCAGCTTCGTAGCTTGATAAGCCATCAAAAATAACTGCTTCAACAGCTACACGCTGGTTTTGAGATTTGAAGATTCGCTGTGCAATTAAGTTGAATTGTGTACGGTTCATAGAAAATCACTCACTATTTATTCTTGCTGAGCATGTAAGGTGTGCTTAATACATGCCTCGTTATTAATTAATTCTATATTACCTACGCGAACCCTAACGGAACCTTAATAGCTAGTGTCAAAATGCCGCTACTAACAGTAACAATATGTTTTTAAATATTTCTCATTCGCTCGACAAGAGATACTAATTGATAATCCTGATAGTCGAGTTCCTTTTATTTTCAATTGCTTATGAAAAATGACTAAAAGTGTAAACGGATTAATGAGTTTTCATAAGATAGAAAAAGGGAGAAAGTGCCAAAGTATTGGCATTTAGGTTCCTGAAAATAATCTTCAGGAACCTAAAAAGGGGAGAGGAATTATTTGCTATTGGTATTAGTGCTTGATGAGCTGTAAGCCGGAAGGAAGCGCATCACCAAATACACGCTTGGTCTCTTCTTCCGTTAGGATTTTTACTTCAGAGACCATTTGAATCCAGCTTTCAGGTGCTTTACTCGCTTTTAGTTTAGCGATTACGGCTTCACGATTAGCTTCATCAATATCCAAAGTGCGATCGCCTGTCATACGGCACATCATAACTGCGGCAAAACCAATATTAGGGTCTTTACGCCAATTCAGCTCCATTAGCTCTGGCAGGCAGTAAGCAATGTGCTGTGCCGTTAGTAAATTATGAGCACTACCATAGAATGGGCTACGCGTACCAATACGACCAATAGCCCACCAATGCGCTTGAGCGTGCTGGGTTTTCTGCAGGCGACCAAACAACCACTCAATAAGCTGCAATTTGTTCTCAAACGGCAGGTGCTCAAGGGAAGCTGCAAGGCGAACCATGTCTTGGTAGCTACGCTCTTGCATTTCTTTATTGAGCTTGGTGTTACGAGTTGCGCTTGGATTAATGTATTTGGCGATGTCTTTAAAGATCACTAATTGCTGTTCTTGAGTTAAGCCACCAGCAACGCGACGCCAGAATGTCCACCAATCACTCCACGTCTGAGTGTTCGCTTCAAACTGAATGCCTTGCTGATACAAGTGCCACACTTGCTCCATACGCCACTCATCCGATGGATAACCAAAGCCTGGGCGAAGGGTAAAGCCTGCGAGTTTTAGCCAAGTGCGCTCATGTAGATCTGAACGGCGGCGGCGTTTTTTACTATCGAGTAGAGCTGTTGCGAGTTCACGTAAACATGGGGTATCCCAGCTATCCCGTTTTCCTAGTAGCTTTTCTAAATCTTTTTGTAGTGTTTTGAGCTGTTTGTTATCGCTAACTTTGGCACTACCACCGTAAACCAGTTTGATCGCTTGAATTGCCTCATCAATACGGGCCGGTAGAATAGATTCAGCGAGGGTACTATCACCGTCTTTGTTACGATTCAGCTTTGCTAAGTCTTTACGTACCGCGAACTCCACTTTCCAACGTTTCGACTTATCAGTAACGCTGACGCATTCAACTTGCAGCGTACCGACTTCTGTTAGCTGACATGCTAGCGTGACCACTTCACGGTCTTTTTGGTTAGCGGCTAACTCAGTACGGTCTGTTTCGCTATCTAGCGTTGCGATGAATGGCGGTAGGGACACAAAGCTTTCATCATCGAGCTCCACGATATGACCCAGTTCTGCATGGTTATCATCGGTTGATGACACAAGATTAAATCGTACCGGCTCACCCAAGGTTAAGGCGAAATAACGATCTTCAACAATGATATCGTTACCCTCGTCAGTGCCTTTTGGTAGTAGGCATAAGCCTTGTTGTGGTCCTTTTTTCTCATCCAGTTTGAGGAAGTAAGAACGCGCCGAACCACCACCGATTTTTAGCTGTGCACCATGACGTGCTTTCGCATAAGCAACGGCACCATATGCGACAGAAAGGTCTGGGTGAGGGTTGATAAGTTGCGTGACGTTGTCACCCTTCCATTTTCCGAAAATATCAAGGGCTCGTTGGCTTAATAAAGGACTATTAAACACACCACCGTTTAACAACACTGCAGTAGGAATAGGTGCGCTCTGCTCATTGATAGTAAGTTCAGATTCAGCAAAAGCATCTCGGCAGACTTGATCATGAAGATCGATAAATTGCGCCAAGTGTTTACTGATAGCAGGATCGGCAGCATAAGGCAGACCGAACTCAACCACGGCCGCTTGGCGTTGACTTGGTTGATCGCTAAACTCTGTTAGCGGGAAGAAACCTTCTAGAGCTATTTGATGTACTTCTTCTTTGGTGAGTTCCACACTCTTCGCGCCGCCAATGAGGCGAGAACCGCTACCCAAGAGTGTTACTTTCGCAGAATCAGGTGCATTGCCTGACAGCAATTGCTCTTTAACTTTGCGGGTTTGCTGGATCAGCTTTGAAAGGCCAGCCGCTGATAGCTTTTTACTGCCACCGTGAAGACGTACTTCCGCTTGGTGGGCGAGAGCAAGGTCTAAGTTGTCACCACCAAGCATTAAGTGATCACCAACACCAATTCGGTCTAGCTTCAGTTCGCCGTTGTTGGAACTAACTTTGATTAAGCTTAAATCCGTTGTGCCACCACCAACATCGCACACCATCAATAGAGGGATGTCTTTCAGCAGTGCTTCTGCGTTATGTTTGTTTTGCGCATACCAGTCGTAACAAACCGCTTGAGGCTCTTCGAGTAATAATACTTTCGGCAAGCCAGCAAGTTTTGCTGCTTCAAGTGTGAGTGCTCGTGCTGCTTCGTCAAACGATGCTGGCACAGTGATCACGACTTCTTGCTGCTCAAGCAGATGATCGGGGTTATGGTAATTCCACGATTGGCGAACATGGTTTAAGTAACTAGCGCTCGCAATAACAGGCGAGACTTTGTTAACGCCTTGGCTTGATGACCAAGGTAAGATAGCTTCAGTGCGGTCTACATTTGGGTGTGATAACCAACTTTTCGCACTAACAACTTGGCGACCTTCGACTTTTGCCCCAAGCTCGCGGGCATACTCGCCAATGATCACCAATGGAATGTCGCCATCTACTAATTTTGGCTGCCAAGGTAACACCAGCTCAGACTCGTTAATTTCTGATTGAGCAGGGTGATAGCGGAAAGAGGGGAGGAGGGGTTTACGCGCCACTTCGCCGGGTGCGATAAGTTGGTCGATATCGAAAATCTGAGTTGGACTGTTTTCTAGGTCGTCAGAAATTTCTGTATAGGCAACAACAGTGTGGGTAGTACCCAGATCAATACCAACAAGGTAGTGTGGGGAAGCCATTTATCACTCCAGATAATTGAGACCAAGTAATACCAATATGACTCTATGAGTAAGTCGGGTGTGAAGTTACACCACCGAGGATAAGCATTTGAATCGTTACTTATGCTGGTAGATATTATGATGATTGGTATGACTGGTTATTGTGTTCTTAGTCTTAATAACTAAACGTTGCAGAGTGCTGTGTTTAGCGCATTGGTTAATGCTACTGCGTCGCTTAGTTATTAAGGCTGTTGTTTTAAGTGATTATTTTAAATTGTTAGTTTGGAAAATAAACGGCGCATCAAAAGATGCGCCGTTCGCGTGTTAGTGATGATTACTTCTCACGAACATCAAATTCAACTTGCCACTTTTGACCGCCATCGGTAGGGATGGCTTCAAGGCAAAGTGTACCTAGCTCAGTGACACGTGATGCCAGACGAACTGGGACGACTTCGCCTGCAGTGCGACCTTCAGATACAGGAAGTGTCACTTGAATTGCCGGAAGCTCTTCAAGTTCTTCAGGCTGCCACCAATCAAGGTGAGTACCGGCAGGATCATCACGACGAACAGTTGAACCGAAGAATTTGAACTGTACTGGCTGACCGATTACAAGACCAAATTCTTGGCTTGGTACATCGGCATGTGAGCCTTCTTCCATACCGAAAGGTGCAACACAAAGTGCTTCTAGTGGTGGCTCCATACCCGGAATAGCAGGCATTGCGCTTTCGATACCCACGTAGTAACTACTTGCGATACCACCACGGATACGAACGCCTTTACCTTTACGTACTGAACCGTAGTAAGACGCACCGCTTGCTACTGCAAGATCAAGATCAACACCTGAAAGCAGTTTCGCTTCTTCAGAACCCGCAGTCGTTAACCAGCTGTTGATAATAGAAAGCAGACGCTCAGAAATCAGGTTAGATTTCAGTACACCACCATTAAATAGCACTGCGGTTGGGCGGATGAAACCTTCGTGAAGCTGTTCAAATTGCTCGAATAGTTCATCAACGGCTGATGCTTGACGGCTTAAGAATGCAGCCACATGACGGCTAACAGCAGCATCTTGTGCATATGGCAGACCCATTTGTGTCAGTGCGCCACGTTGAGTTTGAACAGGGTGTTCTTCGATATTGGTACGGGGGAAGAAGCCTTCAACCAGTGTTTGTTGTACTTCTTCTTGCGTTAATTCGGTTTGCAGCGTGCCACCAAGGAGTTTAGAACCACGGCTAGGTACCACGATTGGTACCGCTTGTAGTTCAGCATCGCTTAGTAGTGCTTCTTTTGCATCACGGCATGCGTGAGTAATCGCTTGGATCTGCCAAGGCTGAAGTTGTTTGCCTTCTTGAGCTAGCTTCATCTTTAGACGGTAAGCTAGCGCCAGATCCATGTTGTCACCACCTAACAGGATGTGATCACCAACCGCAACACGGTTAAGTGTTAGGTTACCGTCATCTTCTGTTACTGCAACAAGCGACAAGTCAGTAGTACCACCACCGATATCAACAACCAGTACGATGTCACCGACAGAAACTTGATCGCGCCAGTTCTCATCGTTGTTTTTGATCCAGCTGTAAACAGCTGCTTGTGGTTCTTCAAGCAGAGTAAGATGCTTAAAGCCAACGTGGCGAGCCGCTTCTGCGGTTAAGTCGCGAGCTGCTGGGTCAAATGACGCAGGAACCGTGATTGTGACATCTTGGTCGCAAAGTGGCGTTTCAGGATGCTTGTGATTCCACGCGTTAACAAGGTGTTCTAGGTAGCAACGAGTCGCTTCAACTGGAGAAGCTTTTACTACTTCTTCAGGGCTGTTAAGCGGTAGGAATGCGTCACGACGGTTCACACCACCATGGCATAGCCAGCTTTTTGCACTAGCGATAAGACGGATAGGGGTCTTACTACCTAGGTTGCGAGCCATTGCGCCCACAATGGCTTTAGGTTGAGTGTTCCAAGGCAGTGCCTTGTCACCTTCAGCTAGCTCAGACTCATGTGCTTGATACATGAAAGAAGGTAGCTGGTCTTTTTCTTCTACATGACCCGGCGTTGTCAGCTGGGCAATAGGCATAACATTAACGTTAGTGTCTTCGTCTTGAAGGTCGACGTAAGATAGCACGCAGTGAGTGGTACCTAAGTCAATACCAACGCTAAAACGGTGTTCTTGTGTTTCTTGCATTACAGTTCTACCTCAGCGGCAGCAACGATGTGAGCGTCATGACCTTCAGCAAGCTTAGGCAGGTTCACATTGGTTACTTTCCAACCGCGATGGATCAAAGTTCCAGTAAATGGTGCTTCGCCAACGACGTTACCCGTTAGACGAACTTCAGAGGCATTAAAGCCTGCTGGTAGCGTTACGCGAGTTTCTTCTTCTTCAGAGCGTACAGGCGCAAAGCTAAAGTATTCGTTAAGCACTTTCTGACCACCTTCGTGGATCACACGTGCTGCTGCACCGATTTCTGCATCAGCAAAACCTTTAAGGTCCTCTTGCATGAAATCAATAAAACGCGCTTCTTGTTGTAGCAAAGATAGCAGTTGAAGGGCAGCGTCAGGTGTTGAAGTCTTAAGCTTAGGTTCAACTTCAACAATTTTTTCGACGATTTTTTCTACTTCGACGATCTTCTCGACAGGTTTTTCAACGATCTTCTCTACTTCAACGATTTTTTCGACAGGTTTTTCAACCTCAACGATTTTTTCTACTTCGACCTCTTTTTCGACAATCTTCTCAACTTCTACTGGTTTGCCTTTTTTAGCGATGTAAAGCACAAGCAAAACGATAACTAAACCGCCAAGCCATGCGTGTCCCATGTCGATAGTTGTCGGCATTGCCGAAAGATCCACAGTCATTTTAGAAAAATCAAAAGCCATATTCGTCTACTCTTTACAGTGAAAAATCGATTCACTATGAACAATTTAGGCAGAATACTACCATAACAAAGCCTTATTACACCTAGGCTGGCGGCTTTTTTTACCTGAATTGTCAGAAGAATCGGAGTCTTAGTTTATTTTGCAACCAATCATTGCCTGACACAGCCTTGTCATTAGGTTACGGGTTTTATGATAAGGCTTGAAAATAATTATATGTGCAATGATTTGAATTAATTAACCAAAGTGCATATTTGTGGCCATTATGGGTAGTTGAGCGCACCTCGTATATCTGTAATGTGCTGCTTAACCCATTGTTTGTTGACAGCCCCCCAATCCTTAATCACATAGTGACCACTTCGGTTTCGCTCGCCTGGTGCTTGTTGAAATTCACACTCAATTTCAAGTTCAGCCAGATTTTTGATGGTGTCTTGGGCTGTACGGCGTGGCATACCACTGAATTCGATAATGGCAGGGACTGTCGCAATTCCGCTGTCTATGAGGTAAGCAACGTATAGGCGGCGGTAGAAACTGGATTTGGTTTTGCTAATGCTCATGTTAGCGCTTCGTCCGTGTGGTTAGTCCTTGATTTTCAAAGCATATCACAAAATATCAGCTACAGTGGTTTTACTTCAAGCACTGTCAGAATTCTTTACAGTTTAAGTCTCGAGATTATAGGTCTTTATCTTAGATGTCTGATTTTAAAGTAAATAAAAACTTGGCAACGATTATGCAGTAAAGAAAGTGTCCTAATTCATTTTTGCTTATTTCGCAGTATGTAAAACTGATGACACAGGCTTAGGGGGAATAGCGCTAGTGTCGTTACACATCAGTTCTTACTTTACTGGCAGCCACCTTCGGGTGGCTTTTCTTTTTGTTGTCACTCAGTAGCTGGACGGAGCAGTGACAAAAACAGTCATTAATCCACCAAGCGAACCTGTGCTTCCTTGCTATAGCGAATGGTAAGCCATAAAATGTACTGTTCGATTACCCGAAAGATCACATTCTAAGATCTCGATTAGCAAGGGAATATTTGAAGCTTATGAGCAAGTTTACACCGCCAACTTTTTCGATGGCATTGCTCCATCCTCGTTATTGGCCGACATTAGTCTTAATGGGGATGATGTATCTGATCAGCTGGCTGCCGTATTTTATTCAGTTTCGTATGGGGCAGGGGATTGGTCGCTTAGCGATGCGTTTTATGAAAAAGCGTCGCCAAACAATGAAGCGAAACTTGGAGCTTTGCTTTCCTGATATGCCTGATGATGAGCGTGAGGCGTTGATCCAAAAGAATATCGACAATACTGGACTGGCTTTATTTGAGACTGGAATGGCTTGGTTCTGGCCTGATATCCGAATTGAGCGCCATGTGACTTGCGAAGGTATCGAAATTATTGAAGAACTTGAGCGTCAGGGTAAAGGGGTACTTTTGATTGCCATTCATTCATTAAATCTAGAACTTGGAGCACGTGCATTTGGTATGAAGACACCGGGTGTGGGTGTTTATCGCCCGAATGATAATCCGTGTTTTGACTTTTTCCAATTTAATGGTCGTGTGCGTTCAAATAAATACATGATCGATCGTAAAGATGTTAAGGGTATGCTTAAAGCGCTGCGCACAGGCGAACGTGTATGGTATGCACCAGACCACGATTACGGCCCGCGTCGTCATGCATTTGCTCCTTTGTTTGCAGTAGAAAAAGCGTGTACTACCACGGGGACAAGTTTGCTGGTTGATGCGTCTGATTGTGCCGTTGTCCCGTTTGTTATGAAGCGAAATACCGATTCAGGACAATACACGCTGAAAGTGTTGGAGCCGTTAACGGAGTTCCCGCATGAAGACCCTGAAGCCGCTGCGGCTTATATCAATAAAGCGATTGAGCGAAGCATCATGATGGCCCCCGATCAATACATGTGGCTGCATCGTCGATTCAAAACGCGCCCAGAAGGTGAAGCTTCACTTTACTGATGTTGAGTGATTTCAATTGATTCCTACAAAAATGCCAGCAACTCATTTGCTGGCATTTTTTTAATATACTCACCAAACTATAGTCATACAAGCCTGCAAAGACTCGAAAATAGTTGATGTCTGAACAATGGCTTATCTTAATTGGTTGAGTCGATCACTTTGATTGTTCTCGACCTTGTTTATACAAAGCTTGATAGTTCTGCATTATCGTTTTCCGCCTAAGGTACACCGCGTTAGGTTCTGGAACCAATAAGTAAAGTAGCGCAGCACTTGCAGTCGACATCATCAGATCGCTCGGCCAGTGCATACCAAGCCAAATTCGGCTAAAGGCAACGCCCAATCCCCATATAATAAGTAATGAAAAAGTCACGTAGTGCTTGTTGCGAAGGCAAAAGCCACCCCAGAATAAAATACAGACAGCGGCAAAGATCGTGTGGCCAGATGGGAGTGAATAGTTTGTTTCCCCTTCCCAGTGACGGATACGCCAAGGGCTAACGTCTTGCTGTGCTTGCTCAATAACGGTTTCTTTTTCTGTTGCCGAAAGTTGGTAGAAAGCAGGTGCAGATTCCACTAATTCCATTGCGGCAAGTTGATGAGTGTAAGGACGTGGCACTTCAGTAAGCTGCTTCATAACAGTCTTGGCAGCGAAGCTAAGCACTAGTAATAAAGCAAACTGACACCACAACATAAGGCAGACTTTCTTATTTTGTTTAAATAGAAGCGGCAATAAGCAAAGTGCAGAAACTGTCACGAGGAACCAAGGGTTGCCCGCAGAGTCTGATAAAAGGGTAAAGAGTAAGCCAAGTGAATCGCTCGCAGGGCTCATTAAATCAGGTGATGGTATAAGGCTGAGTAGGAAACCTAATGGGATAGCAAAGCCACAAAGTGCGAGATAGCCCGGAGCTTTGCGTGAAAATAATAAGCGCAGCATAAAAATTCGTAATTTGTCGTATAAAAACGGCATATTACCAAAGAATTTTATGCCGAGTGTAAAGAAAATGTCACTTTTCATAGTGAGTATAGAATCTCATGACTTGGCGATATGTTTCATGGCATATAAGATGGTTAACATTATGAATAAAATGCAAAATTTAGCTGTTAGACAATAAATCCAGTACAAGTCGAAACAAAGATAAGAGAACGATAAATCAAGGAGTGACAATGAAAATTGGTGTGATTGGTTTAGGGGACATTGCGGAAAAAGCGCACTTACCTGTTTTAACCCAGTTACCAGGTATTGAGCTAGTGCTTTGTACTCGCAATAACGAACGTTTGTCGTATTTAGCGGCAAAGTATCGTATATATGCAACTTGCACGGATTACCGAGACTTACTTTCTCATCAAGTTGATGCTGTGATGATCCACACTGCGACTGTTTCGCATCATGAAATAGCACAATTCTTTTTGTCTCATCAGCTACCTGTTTTCGTTGATAAACCCCTCTCTGATAATTTTTCTGATTGTGAATCGCTTCATAACCTTGCAGTACAGAAGGAAGTTCCGCTCTTTATGGGGTTCAATCGTCGCTATATTCCCTTGTTTAACCAAGCCATGCCTGCTTATCAGCAAGGTGGGTTAACACAAGACAAGCTATTGTCGCTGCGATGGGAAAAGCATCGTCATAATCTTGTGGGTGAGACGCGTACTTTTGTTTTTGATGATTTTATTCACCCGCTAGACAGTATTAACATTGAAGGGAATGTGACAGCTGATCAGCTACATATTGTTAAGCAGCGAGAAGGCGATAAACTGGCGCGTTTAGATGTGCAATGGCAGCAAAACGAGACCTTGTATCACGCTTCAATGCATAGATTACACGGTGTGACCCAAGAGGTGGTTACCGCTAACTACCGTAATCAGACCTTCCAATTTGACTCTTTTGTGCAAGGTCGACGCTGGAGTGATGGCGAAGAGCGTATGTTACGAAGCCCTGATTGGACAACCATGTTAGCGACCAAAGGTTTCCATGAAATGCTAGAGCATTGGTTAGAGGTGGTGAAATCTGGTCATCTTGAGCAGCAGGTGATTGAGCGTAATCTACACTCTCACTATTTGTGCGAGCAGATTTGTCAACGGTTGGTTTAGTCAGCCTTTAAAGTGCTTACTTTGAAATAACAGTTAACGAACAACAAAAAGCCTTCAACCTATGCTGCGGTTGAAGGCTTTTTGATTAGGCGATAGAGATTAAGTGAACAGCGTTATGATTCTTTCTGCTATCGACTCATTTCCCTCGTTAGTCACCTTTCTTACGACGACGTGATTCAGTTTGAACTGAGCGATACATCTTGCTCAACTCTCGGCCATGAGCACGTTTCTCAGCAATGCTAGCGCCGTTAATGGCTTGTTCGCGTTGTAACTTCAAGAAGTTATTTAATCGACGTTGATCGATTGTTCCTTCGGTTATCGCAGCTTGAACCTGACACCCTGGTTCATTGTTGTGCTGACAATCACTGAAGCGGCACTGCTCTGCTAATGAAGTAATATCAGCAAATGTAGTCGATATGCCTTCTTCACACGCTACCAATTGAAGCTCACGCATTCCCGGTGTATCTAACAGTAATCCACCTGTACCAATAGTGGCATCCTGAATGATGTGTAAGGAGCGTGATGTTGTAGTATGGCGACCTTTACTATCATCTTCACGAATGCTGCCCGTCGTTTGCTCATGCCCACCCAGTAAGGTGTTTACGAGTGTTGATTTACCCGCACCAGATGAGCCCAGTAACGCGAGCGTGTCACCCGCTTTACACCAAGGGGCGAGTTGCGAGGTGCTTAATGAATCAAGTCCATTAATCGCAACCACCATCAATAGTGGATCAAGCGCTTGTACTTGCTGGATATAGGTTTCAGGTTCATCACAGCAATCGGCTTTGCTCAATACGATGACAATCTCCACTCCGGCTTCATTGGCGATAGTTAAGTAGCGCTCAATTCGGCTAAGATTGAAGTCATGATTAAGTGAACAGACAATAAACAGTGTGTCGACATTGGCTGAAATAAGTTGTTCGTCGAGTTTGCTGCCTGCCGCTTTTCGGCTGAATATAGACTTGCGGTCGAGTAAACGAATGAACTTATTATCGCTGTCTACCAATAGCCAGTCACCGACGGTGATAATAGGCATAGATGATGTCACGGGTAGCGAAAAGTCACCGTGCTCAGATTGCATTACAAGCTGATTACGATGTTGCGCGATCACGCGAGCGGGGATACTAGATTCCCATTCTTCTAGACTAAGTTGTTGTTGAAAAAACGGTTTCCAACCAAGTGTTGGAAGTGAAATAGATGTTGTCATTGTGACCCCAGACGTTTTTTATACGTCATAACTTATCGACTGAATGTCGATTAAATAGCATAAGGGGCTAGGCGGCCCCGGTGAAAACCGGGCATTAGAGAGGCAAAAACGTTGACGTTAAAGGTAGTAGATACGTACAACGTGACGTTATTGGTGTTGGCCTCGTTTTGCCCGTTCAGTCTTTGCTACATTCATTAACCTGTCCTCCAATTAATCTTTAGTTTGAATATCGAGCGAAACTTAACAAAAAAAGGTGTCCTTGTTAAGTCTCGATTAGATTAAACATCTTTAATCTTCGCACAATCTTGCCTTTATTTAGCCTTGGTTAAGCTAACGCCATCGTCATCATTAATGTGATTTCATGGAGTTAGGTATGAACGTATTAGGGTATTTTCAAAAACTCGGTAAGGCACTCATGTTGCCGATTGCCGTTTTACCAGTTGCAGGGTTGTTGGTTCGGTTTGGTCAGCCAGATCTCTTGGATGTGGCATTTATTGCGCAAGGTGGGCAAGCTATTTTCGACAATATCGCGTTACTTTTTGCGATGGGTGTAGCTGCGGGCTTGTCAAAAGACGGTTCTGCGGCGGCAGCCATTGCGGCAGTGGTAGGGCATTTTGTGATGTTGGCGGCATTAACCACGCTGAATGCTGATATCGATCCTGGGGTTGCTGGCGGGATCATTGCTGGGATAGCGGCTGGGCACTTGTATAACCGTTTCCACAACATTCAGTTACCTGAATTCTTGGGCTTCTTTGCTGGCAAACGTTTCGTTCCCATTATTACTGGCTTGGTCGCTTTGGGGATTGCTATTGCGTTTAGTTTGGTATGGCCGCCGATTCAAAGTGCGATTAATAGCTTAGGTGAGTGGATGCTAGGCAGCGGTATGGCCGGTACATTTACCTACGGTTTTGCTAACCGTTTGCTGATCCCATTTGGCTTGCACCATATTCTAAATACCATGGTGTGGTTTGTGTTTGGTGAATACAACGGCGTGACAGGGGAAATCTCTCGTTTCTGGGCTGAAGATCCACAAGCTGGCTTGATGCTTGCGGGCTTCTTCCCTGTAATGATGTTTGGTTTGCCGGCTGCCGCTGCCGCTTTTTATGTGTGCGCCAAAGCTGAAAACAAAGCACGTGTTGCAGGGATGCTTTTCAGTGTTGGTTTTACCTCTTTCCTTACTGGCATTACCGAGCCGCTTGAGTTCTTGTTCATGTTCCTAGCGCCAGCTTTGTATGTTGTGCATGCTGTTTTCATGGGGCTGAGCTTAGTCATCGCTTATCTTCTCGATGTCCATTTGGTGTTTAGCTTCTCCGCGGGCTTAATTGACTACGTACTGAACTTCAATGCACCTGCTGCTGTGAATGCGTGGAAACTACTGCCATTAGGGTTGGCATTTGCTGTGCTGTACTTCGTGACCTTTACGTTTGCGATTCGCACTTTTGACTTAAAAACACCGGGTCGTGAAGACGAGGAGGTTGTTGAAGATGAAATATTGTCAGGTGAAGAAGTCGCAGGTAATGAGTTAGCAGGTGCTTACCTTGCAGCCCTTGGTGGAAAAGAAAATCTTACTGATATCGATGCATGTATCACACGTTTGCGCTTAACCGTTAAAGACCGTAGTAAAGTGAACGATGCCAAAGTTCGATCATTAGGGGCGAAAGGGATAGTTAACGTCGGTGATAACAACGTTCAAGTTGTACTTGGTCCACAAGCTGAAATGATCGCCACTGAAATGAAGCTTCTCTAAATTTCATCGAATAATTAGTGGTTTATCCCCCTAAACCGCGTGCGGCTTACAGGAATGTGGGCCGCTTTTTTGTAAGATGAAATCAAGACGCTGATAAGGATGTGTAGATGAAAGTATTAATCATCGAAGATGATCAAACGACGCGGGAATATGTAGCTAAAGGACTGAGAGAACAGCAATTTGTTGTCGATGAAGCGAGCAATGGGCATCAGGGATTAGTGATGGCAACCAGCTGCGAATATCAATTGATCATCCTTGATCGTATGTTGCCGCAACTGGATGGGATGAAAGTGCTTGCTGCTCTAAGGGCGACAGAAAATACCACACCAGTATTAATACTAAGTGCGATGGACTCGGTTGAAAATCGTGTCGAAGGTTTAAATGCGGGTAGCGATGATTACTTGATCAAACCTTTTGCGTTGGCTGAATTGTTGGCTAGGGTTCAGCTATTGATCCGCCGTTCAGGTGCCTCGAAGCAAGTGATCACTGAATACGATTATGCTGACTTAAAGCTAGATTTGAAATCGCATCGAGTGTGGCGTGGTGGTCACTTAGTGCAATTACAACAAAAAGAGTTTTTGCTGCTGCAATATTTGATGGAGCACGCTGAACAGGTGGTGTCTCGCATGCACTTGTTCGAAGCGGTTTGGAGCTATCATTTTGACCCTAAAACCAATGTTATAGATGTTCATATTGCTAATTTGCGAAAGAAGTTGGACGGATACGGGCAAGGCAGTTTGATCCATACAGTGCGAGGTGCAGGTTATGTCCTTCGCCAATCGTGAGCTACTTTCGCGCTCTTCCACCTTTAAGGTTTTGCTCTATTTTCTCGCTGGTATTGGCGTGATTTATACCGTATTTGTCCATCAGGTGTATCTAAGCTCGGATGCTTTTCATCGTAAGCAATTAGAGCGTGAATTACGGCAAGAAACTGATGTGTTTGCGGCATTAGCAAAATCAGGCGATGTAGAAAAAATTCAATCTCTTGTGAAAGAAAAACAAGCTGTTAATACTCCATTTTCTTATCAGGTTTATCCTTTTACGCCCCACAATAACAGCCCCAGTTATCCTGCTGCATTAACTGGGATGCGCCCACAATTAGAAACCACAGAAACGCAATCTGGTAGTATGGTAGGTCTACCTAATGATCTAGTGTTGGTGATCGAAATCGATAAAGCTTTGTTGCAGCAATATCGTGACGAATTAACACCTATGATGATCTCAGGTGTAGCTTTACCTGTGATCATTATGATTGCAGGTGCGGCCTGGTTCGCTGTCAGTATAATTCAGAAGATTCAGCGGGTTAATCAAGCAATGAACCGTGTGTTATGTGGAGAAAAGCACGTTAAATTGGCAGTAAGCCGTAATGACGATGAGTTTGATTTACTCTCGATACATTTGAACTTTTTGATAGAGCAAATCGAGAAAAAAGAAGAATCGCTGAAAGCCTTAACGGTTGGGGTTGCCCATGATTTACGAACGCCAATGGCAAGAATGAAATTACGCATTGAAAGCTTATTAGCAGCAGATGAACCTCATCCGTCACAACCTGTTTTGGAAGAGTGTGCTGATGATCTTGAACGCTTAATGGGGATGTTCAATGGTTTACTTGAGATCGCTAACTTAAATAGTGGTAAGCAAGCAGTGGCAAAACAGTCGGTGGATTTATCACAAGTTGTGGAAGATGTGGTGGATTTCTTAATGCCGCTGGCAAATGAAAAACAAATACACCTTCTGACTCGTCATGATGCCCCTTATAAGTTGCAGGGTGAGCCTAACTTATTGTTTCGCGCTATTTTTAATTTGGTGGAAAATGCCATCAAATACAGCCCAGTTGCGAGTAAAGTTGTGGTGGTGGTTGATCAGTTTGGTGTCGTTGTTATTGATCGTGGGCAGGGCATTGCAGACCATGAAAAGTCACGCGTATGTGATCCTATGTATCGGGGTGATCAAAGCAGAAGCGAATCGGGGATGGGGCTAGGCTTAAGCTTGGTTGATGCGGTGATTAAGCGCCATGGTGGTCAACTCATATTACGAGACAACTGTGGTGTTCAAGAAAAGCGAGTTGTTCAAGAGCAACAAGTCGTATTTGAAAACAATACGTTTAGCGAAAAGCATCAAGTTGTCGCAAAAAATGAAAAGCCCGGCTTACGAGCCAGGCTTTACTTTGCACAGTCAGAATTTTGAGCTGCTAATGCTGACGATATCGCTCAAGCAGCTGCTTTATTAAGCTGCTTGTTCTTCTGCTGCGATAGCACTGAATTGCACTTTACGATCATTGAAACGGTTTACTAGATCGTCAATGTCGTCTTGGCAGTATGGTTTTAAACCACTCATTACCATGCGCTTACGACCTGTACCTACAACTTCCCCGTTTTCTTTAAAGCAGAATTTCAGGGTAACGCTACCACGTTTGCCATCGACATCAATATCAGAGCCTGTTAACTCAACACTTGGGTTAGTGAGGTCTAAGCGTTCGAAATCCAGTTCCATGCTCTCGTAGATCACAAGAGGGCGAATAGGGTTGATCATGATTTGCTTCGATTCCATCAAAGGCACCATGATGTGTGGGAAGTTCATACCAGAAAACTGAACATAGCTTTTTGTAACTTGTTCAATTAATGCTTGGTTATGAGTGGCTTCACCGCTACGAGTGATATGAAGGTATTCTTTACCGTTACCATCAACCATAGATTGGTCGTTATCTGATTTGGTATCGATGGTAAGCGCAATACCATCGTTGATCATGCCTGCAAATTCAAAGCGCATCTTTTGGCTTAGGCCAGCTTTCGCAAGCACAACAGAGAATAATAGATCGCCTGGAACACAGAAGCGTTTGTTATCTTCATCGTGAATAGGGTTAAAGTCGCCAGCAATACGTTTTGCAAAGTGGCTTGCTTGTTGGCGTGAGAATGAAAACTCGCCATTCTGCTCTGAAAAGTACGAATCTAAAAACATGCTTAACTTATGAAAACCTTCGTTCAATTAACTACGGGGTATTGTACCTGAGTTTTTTCATATTAATGGTCTAGCCACTTAGCTTAGCGAGCCTTGCCCAGAAATCCATACACAAATTCGGCATAACTATTCTTTTTGCTATCAGGGTGAGTGGTGTTTTTCGCTATTAAATTTTGAATTTATTGGCGATTAATTTGAATTTCACTGCATTTAGGTAGTACTTATCACCATTTGGATAAGAAAACCTAGTGAATAAGATTGGTAGGTCTAATGAGGGAGTAAAATCGGCGTACTTTAAAGGTATAGAGTACTGATTAAGCTTTGGTGTTCTAAGTTAATTGGTGACGAAAAATTGCTAAAAAGGCATGCTTATGGAAAAGGTGTCAACATGGGTACATATTTAACATTACCTCTGGTGATAAATTAAACACGCTGGCGGGTATTTGATTGAAATTGGAACGTGCGAATAACTATATCTAATTTATAAACAGTGATTAAATTTATTAAGTGCAACTCGTGGAATAATTATGTATTATCTGCCGCACAATAAAAACAGACACTTAAAAAATTCGGCTAGGTTACTTTGTTCAAGCAACTCAAAAAGTACAATTACGTATAAGTAACCTTCTTCTAAACGTGTAGAAGCCCAGGAACTAAAAAAGTAGCACGGAAGCTACAAACAAAAAAAGCACTCAACAAGCGACTAAGGTCGCTTGTTGAGTGCAAAAATATAAATCAGGCTTATTAATCGCCATTCGGTAAGCACAATTTTTCAACCGAGCTTACTTTCAATATTCCGTGTTACAAGAACTAGGTACTAATTACTTAGTACCTAATTTAAGTTTTGGGCTTACTACTGTTTAAATACGGCCCATAAGTGGTATCACACGAACCTTCCCACCTTCATCAACGTTTGGCTGTTCAGGTAAGATTTCGATCAGACAGTTCGCTTCACTCATAGAACGTAAAATACCTGAGCCTTGCTGTCCTGTAGAACGCACGGTGAGCTTACCATTGGCATCAAACGAGAAGATACCACGACTGTATTCGGTACGACCTGGACGAGAACGTAGCTTCTCTGTTGCAATTGCAGTGTAAACGGTTGGTTCCCAGGCTGCGCCTTGCATTTTACGAAGAGCAGGCTCGACAAATTGCAAGAAAGCCACCATCACGGCAACAGGGTTACCCGGCAGACCAAAGAATGGTGTTTGCTGGATTTGACCAAAAGCAAGTGGACGACCCGGACGCATGTTAATACGCCAGAAGTTAATCTCACCTAATTTATCCAGTATCGTCTTGATGTAATCTGCATCACCAACAGAAACGCCACCAGAAGAAAGGATCATATCTGCCTGTTGGCTTGCTTCACTTAATGTACGCTCAAGTGATGCTTCGCTGTCTTCAATAATGCCGAAATCAATCACTTCACAACCTAGCTTGGTCAGCATGGCGCGAAGAGTGAAGCGGTTAGAATCGTAGATACAGTTTTCTTTTTGTGCTTCGCCCGGCTGCTGAACTTCATCACCCGTTGAGAAAATCGCAACTTTTAGTGGGGTAGTGATTGTTAGTTCGTTTAAACCCAGTGAGGCAATCATGCCAAGCTCTGGTGCTGTTACTGTACTACCCGCAGCAATTGCGACTTGTCCAAACGCCAGATCTTCACCTGCTTGGCGAACGTTTTGACCTTTCTTAATACCGAACTTACCTGTGTCAAAACGAACTTGGTCGCCTTCTTGAGTAGCTTGCTCACGCATGATCACCGTATCGGCATTTTGCGGCACAGGCGCACCAGTCATAATGCGAACGGCTTGACCTTTTTCAAGCGGTTGATCGTAACTGTGCCCCGCCATGACTTGCGCGACAACTTGGTACGATTCATTTTCGGTATCATCACCACGGATCGCGTAACCATCCATCGCAGAGTTAGTGTGTTGCGGTACGTTTACCGGTGACAAAATGTCTTGTGCGACAATTTGACCAAGGGCATCGTTAAGTGACACGGTTTGCTGTGATTGCGCTTGAGTAATTTGTGCCAGAATCTTTTCACGACCTTGGGCTACCGATAGCATGCCGCTGTTATCTACGTCACTACAATCCATGCTTGGTTTTGAAAGTTCACCTTTGGCAAAGCTCACTACAAAGTCAGTGATTTGATCAAGGTTGTTGATGTCCATTTGAGGCAGCTGGGTTTCAGCTGGCACATTGGCAGCAACCGCAATGATATTGCTGTCTTCAGGATGTAACCAAGGTTTGCCCACTTCTTGGCGGTGAAGCTCAATCTTCGGGAAGTCGAGTTTTTTGAAGCCTTCTACCAAGATCAAATCCAATTCGGTTTGGTCTAGTTGAGCAATCAAGTGAGGTAGGTTCGCTTCTTCTTCCGGTGTTTCCGTAACTAGTGCGCGACGGTAACGAGAAGAGATCAGCATTTGTGACGCACCAGCTTTACGTAAGCGGTAACTGTCTTTACCTTCTTGGTCGATATCAAAGTTGTGGTGGGCGTGTTTGATGACGGCTACACGAATACCACGCTTAACCAGCTTAGGCAGCATAGCTTCTAGCAATGTTGTTTTACCCGTGCCGCTAAATGCAGCAAAGCCTAGTAGTGGTAGCGCGGCGTTAATTTGACTCATGTTGTTTCCCAAATTGTTGGAGTTCTTCAGGCGTATTGAGATTGACGAACGCATTTGGTTGATCAGAAAAATCGACAGTGATCATATTGCATTGACGGTAAAGCAAAATGATTTTGCGATCACCGTTAGCTAAGAATGCTTCAAGCTTAGGCAGAATGCGGCGATGGAGTAGGGTCACGACAGGTTGAATATGGTCACCATCGTGCGCCACCGCGATATCTGTGTTTTCGTCGCAAGCTGCTGCCATGCGGCTAACTAAATCTCGAGGTAATTGTGGGCAATCACAAGGAACAAAGCCAATCCATTCATTGTCGATGGCATGAAGGGCAGCGTGCATGCCACCAAGTGGCCCTGGGTAATCTTGAATTTGATCGCCAAATACAGTGCCGAACGCTTGGTATTTGTCGTGATTGCGAT
The DNA here is from genome assembly GCF_001650345.1 of Photobacterium jeanii. Lineage (GTDB taxonomy): Bacteria > Pseudomonadota > Gammaproteobacteria > Enterobacterales > Vibrionaceae > Photobacterium > Photobacterium jeanii. Next base: position 201,931 of record NZ_LVHF01000012.1, read on the forward strand.
TGGCATTGATGGTGATCTGAGATGTTTGTGGTTCGAGGATGTCGATTACATGCTCGATCATAGTGCGGTTGTTGAGTTGAACCAGTCCTTTATCATTGCCGCCCATTCGGCTGGCTTGTCCGCCAGCCAAAATGACCCAGCTTGTCTGTTCAGGCAAAGGCATAGTGGTTTTTGTCCTCATTGACGAGTTGTAAATCAGCTCGTTCTACTAATTTATTTTGCGAAATAGTCCAGTGACGACGACAAAGCTGTGTTAGCGCATTTCGCTGGTGGCTGGTGATCACCAAGCTGGCGCCACGCTCCAGTAAATCTTCGGCCAGTAATACTTGGCGTTCGATAGATTCAGCATCAAGGCTAGCGCTGGATTCATCCATCAACAGCACGCTAGGCTTCAGTACCCACGCACGTGCCATAGCAACACGTTGGCGTTCACCGCCAGATAGCACAGAAATATGTTCGTCGGCTAAGGTTTCTAAACCAACCAAACGAAGGGCATTAATCACCTCGTTGCGTTGGCTTTGACGATCTGTAAAACAATATTTAAGACCGTAGCGTACATTATCAAAAACAGTGCCATCAAACATATATGGCGTTTGATGCATGTAGATAACGCCACCGTCGCGTTGACCACGAAAAAAACGCGATGCCCAGTTTTGGTGGTGGAGGTTAACGTGCCCTGTTGTGGGCTTTTGTAGGCCTGAAAGGATTTTTAACAAAGTGGTTTTGCCTACACCGTTATCACCGCTCAGGTAGATCGCTTCTTGCGGGCCGATGTTGAGTTGAGGAATGTGAAACAGCATGCGATCCTTGAATCGCATTGAAAGATCATCTGCCTGAATGGAAATTTGAGACATTACCTGATCCTCAACTTAGTTAGTGCGCAAGTGGGCTTTGCCACGTGCAACTGATAAAAAGAAGTTTAGACCGAGTGCCAATAATAACAGCACAATCCCCAGGGCGACGCCTTGGGCAAACGCACCTTTCGAGCTTTCCAATGCAATAGCGGTCGGAATATTACGGGTCGCATTTAAGATGTTACCACCTACCATCATCGAACAGCCCACTTCAGTGATAATACGACTAAAGGCAGCAATAACAGCAGCAAACAACGGGAAGCGACTTTCCCACATCAAACTTAAAAATGCACGCGGTAAACTAGCGCCTAAAGTAATGGCTGTTTCCCATGCGCGGCGATCACTGTTTTGGAACGCTGCGTGCATCATAGAGACCAAGATAGGGAAACAAATTAGGATTTGTCCCAATATCATGGCTTGCTGTGTGAACAGCATTTTCCAGTCACCCAATGGGCCGGCGCGCGATAATAGCATATAAAGCAGCAAACCAATCACCACGGTAGGGATCGACTGAAAAGTATTAAATAGCGACAAAATGAACCATCGCCCCGGAAACTTACTGTAGGCGAGGGCGAAGCCAATAAGCAAAGATGGCAACAGCACAATGGCAATTGCCAGCAAAGATACAGAAAATGAAACACCTACAATGCTCCACAGGGCGCTATCGCCACTGAGGAGCAGTTGTACGGCTTCTTGGGTAGTAAGCCAAAGATCCATTATTGAGTAACAGCGTCAGCAACAAATAGTTGCTCTCCGTGACGTTTGTAACCATTGATAAGCGCTTGCGCTTTCGGGTTTACCAACCAATCACTAAACACTTTTGCACCTTGGTAGTTGATGTCAGGGTAACGGCTTGGGTTCACCAAAATAACTTGGTAAGGGTTGAATAGACGTTTGTCGCCTTGAACAAGAATAGATAGATCCAGTTTGTTTTGGTAAGCCAACCAAGTACCACGGTCAGTCATGGTGTACGCTTGAAGCTCGGACGCCATGTTTAACGTTGGGCCCATACCTTGACCTACTGCTTTGTAACCACCGAAGTTTGGCTCGATCTTAGCTTGTTTCCAAAGGTTTAGCTCTTTCTTGTGGGTACCAGAATCATCACCACGAGAAACGAAAGTTGCCTTGTAGCTTACAATGTTGCTAAACGCTTTTGTCACGTCTTTCATTTCATTGATTTTAGCAGGGTCAGCTTTAGGACCCACAACAACAAAATCGTTGTACATCAGTTTACGAGGTAGAACACCGTAGCCTTCGTCTACAAATTTTGCTTCTGCTTTAGGTGCGTGGGTCATTACTAGGTCTACGTCGCCATTTTGACCCATGCGTAGTGATTTACCTGTACCTGCTGCTAATACTTCAACGCTGTAGCCAGTATCCTTTTTGAATTCTGGAAGAAGGTAATCTAGCAGACCAGAGTGGTAAGTACTGGTTGTTGTTGCTAGACGGATCTTCATGTCATCAGCAGCTTGTGCAGCTGCTGCTGTTGCGAGAGAAAGGATAACTAACGTTGCTTTTAATAGTTTCATAGGTCTTCCTGACGAAATGTCATAAATGAGTACTAATTATTGCTAACACAATAAAGCTGCAATGTGTCGCACTATAAGCAATAGCAATGCCAACTTGAAAAAGAAAATTTATTCAAGAGCCAGAATCTACATAAACAAATGATTTAAAACAATATAATCACTGTGTAATTTTCGCTGTTGAAATACTTTGTTTAAGTTTTTTGACAAAACTGTATTCGGTGAGACAAAATGTCTCACTCTCCGAAAAGCAAAGAATATAAGAATTATGTCAGAATTTCCGTCTACGTCACTTTGGACTGCCGTTTCAGTACTGGTTGTTGATGATGAACCGGGCATGCGCGCCATTTTAAAGAAAGCATTGAGCAAAAAATTTGCCCAAGTCGAAGTGGCTGGCAGCATTGAAGAAGCGGAAGAGTTGCGGAAACGCTGTCATTTTGATCTGCTGATTGTCGACATTAATTTACCGGGGCGTTCTGGTATTGAGTGGCATGAAGCATTTGATCCTTCTACTCGTCGTAGCGACGTGATCTTTATGACGGGTTATGCCGATTTAGATACTGCGATCAAAGCGCTACGAGCTGGCGCATCAGACTTTATCCTAAAGCCGTTTAACCTTGAGCAAATGATGCAATCGGTCAGCCGCTGCATTGAGCGTCGCTTGGTTGAACGCCAAAATTTTGCGCTGCAACGCGATGTTGAGCGTACTTATCCGATCGATATTATCGGTGATGCCGCTTCTACCCAGCGAATGAAAACCTTGATTGCCCAAGTTGCACCTTCGCAGGCTGCCGTTTTGGTAGAAGGTGAATCGGGTACAGGTAAAGAGCTTGTTGCTCGTGCATTGCACCAACTCAGTGATCGAACGGGTCCTTTTGTCCCACTTAACTGTGGCGCGATTGCCCCAGACCTTTTAGAAAGTGAGCTATTTGGTCACGTATCAGGTGCGTTTACGGGAGCCAAGAAAGGGCGTGAAGGCTTATTCCGCGTTGCCAATAATGGCACCTTGTTCCTTGATGAGATTGGTGAAATGCCACTATCGATGCAATCGTCATTACTGCGCGCATTAGAGCAAAAGGCGATTCGTCCTGTTGGTGCTGAGCGAGAAGTGCAAGTTGATGTACGTATCGTAGCGGCGACTAACCGTAATTTGAAAGAAGAAGTGGAAGAAGGGCGTTTCCGTCGCGACTTATATTACCGCCTTAACGTTTTGACCATTGATCTACCTGCGTTACGCGATCGCCTTGATGATATTCCAACCTTGGCTCACCACTTCACCCAAATGCTTGCCAAAGAGTTGGGCATGAAAGCGATGAGCTGGACCCATGAAGATATTCAAGCGATGCAGAGTTACGACTGGCCGGGTAACATTCGTGAGCTACGTAATATGATGGAGCGCTGTATTTTATTAGGTAAGCCACCAGCAGATTACTGGCGAGAGTTACAAGGCGATGCCGAGCCTTTACCACGAAAAGCACAACCTCAAGCGATGAGCGATGACACCGCTGCCGTTTTAAGCGAAGACGATAAACGTCCATGCCGCTGTCATGAGGAAGGCGAGGGCGAGCAATATTGCTACCCAAGCGATTGGACACTTAAAGACGTTGAAAAAGCACATATCTTACAAGTGGTTGAATCGCATGGCGGTAATAAGTCGGCTGCTGCACGCCAACTTGGCGTTGCGCGCAAAACCCTTGAACGTAAATTCAAAGACTGGGCTGAAGAAGGCGTGCTGTGATAGCGAGTGATCCCATGAATATCAGACAGTTTATTGTAATGTGGGTGCGACGCTTTCGTACTATGGTGCGCTATCGCCTGTTAGTGCTGACGTCAGTACCTATCATTATCACTTTGCTCGCCTTAATCGCGCTGACCATGTATTGGACGGTGATGTACACCTGGCAAAATGCGTTGAAAAATGTACGCGCGGATTTAGCGGTAGCCCATCATAGTATGGAGCTATTGCAACACGAGCAGCGTATGCAGCTTGGCTCGTTGGCATCATCTTATGAGTTTCAACATCGCTTGCGCACCGATGAAGCCAATTTAAGTGAATGGGTTAACGGGCAAGCCAAGCGCTATGGTTTGAATTTTGTGGTGCTGCATCCTGCATCGGCGTTAGGGGAATTCTCCAAATCAAGCCGTCGTCTCTTGCTTCAAGGCAAAGAACAAACCTTTTTCCAAGTGCTCAATGAGCGTGCGCTCGAAAATCTCAATCGAGATTTACCCGCCAAAGCGCACATTCCTTTATTGAGTGAGCACAAGGTTGAAACACGTGGTTTAGTGAGCCGCAGCTTATTTCCTATTTTTAACGAGCATGGTGAGCTGCAATGGATCGTAGATGGCGGCATGTTGCTAAATAACAGCACCTTGTTGGTTGATAGAATCCGCGATCTTGTTTATGCCTCCAATACTTTGCCAGAAGGTAGTATTGGAACCGTCACTCTGTTTATGGACGATATTCGGGTAAGTACCAACGTACCGCTAGATAGTGAAAGCTTGAACGGACGAGCAATTGGTACCCGTGTCTCTGAAGATGTGCGCGAAACCGTATTGGAACAAGGGCAGAGTTGGTTTAATCGTGCTTACGTTTACGACGATTGGTATGTCTCGGCTTATGAGCCGCTGCGCGATCATAACAATGCGATTATCGGCATGCTCTACACGGGTTACCTTGAGTGGCCAATGATCAAAGTTTACCTAACCAATATCGTTGAACTTGGTGTGGGTATTGTCATTGTATTGCTACTGTCTGGCTTGGTGGTTTACCGAGGGGCAAAAGATCTGTTTCAACCAATCGAGAAAATTCACCAAGTGGTCAAAGCGGTTCAGTTAGGCTTAGAGCGCCGTATTGGCGGGCTAGGTCTTAGCCAAGATCACGAACTGCAAATCTTGGGTAAACAGTTTGACTCTATGCTGGATCAGCTAGAGAGCCGTAACGAGGTCATTAAGCAAGCGTCACTAGAGCTCGAAGATAAAGTTGCTGAACGTACCCAAAGTCTGCATGAGAAAACAGAAGAGTTAGAGCAACATATTAAGTTGCTCAACCATGCGCGGAGTAAGTTAGTACAAAGTGAGAAGCTAGCCGCCCTTGGTGAATTAACCGCGGGGATCGCCCATGAAATCAATAATCCAACCGCGGTGATTTTAGGTAATGTTGAGTTATTGCAGTTTGAGCTAGAAGGCGATGCTGAACGTGTAAAAGAAGAACTTGATGCGATTCACGAGCAGATTGATCGTATTCGTAATATTACCCGAAGTTTACTGCAATATAGCCGTCAGGGTGGGGTGCAAGATGAGGTGACATGGCATCACTTAAATCCGCTGGTGGAAGAAAGCTTAACTCTGGTACGAACAGGTACTAAGAAGCAAGACGTGTTCATTGAGGCGGAACTCAATGCTAAGTGCCGAGTTGAAATTAACCGTCATCAGCTGTTGCAAGTATTGGTTAATCTTCAGATGAATGGCGTTCATGCGATGGACGACAAAGGCTTACTTCATGTAAAAACCGAAGATTGGCTTAATGAGCAAGGTGAAGCTATTGGGGCTGTTGTTCATATTACTGATCACGGTTGTGGAATTGCAGAAGATAAAGTTGATCGTATTTTCGACCCATTTTATACCACGCGCCGTAGCGGCACAGGGCTTGGTCTATCGGTTAGCCAAGGCATTGTTACTGAAATCGGTGGAGAAATTACGGTTGAGTCCAAAGTTGGGATTGGTAGTACTTTCTCGGTTTACCTCCCGGAAAAAGCGACGTCAAATATGGTTGAAATTGCTGAAACAGATCCTGAACTAGAGAGTTAAGTTTCAGAAAAGTAATAACAATTAGCATAATTAAAAGGCATGGTGCAAACCATGCTTTTTTTATGCTGTTTCATTAAATATGAATGGATCAGAAATTGATTCTGGGTGAAATAAACGAAATGTAAAATCATGAAGACGCTGGAACTAGATTCAAAAAATACTGAAACACGCGTTACATCAAAATTAAACCTGCGACTAGAAAAGCAGAAGCAATAAAGGTCACTTTTCCGATAATGCCCATCTCGGTAGGATCAATCAATTCGTTGTGCTGCATGGCATCTCTCCTTATTGTTAGTGTTCTCTATTAATCATAGACAGCACACTGATATTTAGGATTATTTTTCAGACTTTTTTTAGCAAATCTGTATTTTTTTGTGGCTATACTTATGAAAAGCCACAAGGAAGGGCATATATCAATGAAATTGTTGTTTTTAATTTTAGGGACTTTATTACAAGGCTTGGCTTTGTATGTTGCATTTTATCTTGAAGCCGATTGGAATATATATTTAGCAACAATGATCTCAGCGTTTGGTCTTTGTACTTTAGTTGGTGTTCGTAGCTTGATTGCACCAGCTTGTTTGATGGCTGGGATCATGATTGGTCTTTCACTCTCCCATAACGAAGTCGATGTACAGCTGCTCCATCAAATGGAACAAACTGCACAAGCATACTCAGACGATAAAATCTCGTTGTCAGAAATCAGCGCTTATTTCGATAAAATTGCCTACTCCCGACTTTCGGTTCAAAACGAAGTTAATTAGTTGGTCGTAATTGGCACAATAAGCTGCTGACCTGCAGTGATAAAGGAACTTGGCAAATCATTCAATTGGCGTAATAAGGTCACCGTTGTGTTATTGAGTTGGGCGATTTCGTATAAGGAATCGCCCGCTTTGATCTTATGGATCTGATAACGGTGCTTAGTATAACGAGTACCTTTGCTGTTAAAGAATGTCGCTAAAGCTTGGCGTGGTAAAAGTAGCTGATTATCTCGTCCTTTTACGGTGTAGCCACCAGTGTAGCCAGGATTTAGTGCGTACAAAATTTTGCTATCAACTCCTGCGTCTTTTGCAATCTGTTTTAACTTAACGCGTTTGTTGACAACCACTTCGTTAACGACAGGCGTAGGCGCAATGGTTTTAAGTGTTAATCCGTAATTGTTAGGGTGCTTAATGATGGAAGACATGGCTAACAATTTCGGTACATAGAGTCGCGTTTCTTTGGGGAGTTGTAGCGACCAAAAATCAGTGGGTTTACCTGCGGCTTTATTTTTCTTTATCGCATTACGCACTCGGCCTTCCCCTGTATTGTAGGCCGCAATCGCGTGTAACCAATTACCGTTAAATTTCGCGTGTAGGTATTCCAATAAATCGAGCGCAGCTTGGGTTGAAGTGACGATATCACGGCGCCCGTCATATCCCTGCCAATACTTCAAACCAAATGTTTTACCCGTTGGGCGAGTAATTTGCCATAAACCTGCCGCGCCTTGATTTGAGTAAGCATACTGATCAAATGAGCTTTCAATGAAGGGCAGTAAAGCGATTTCCGTGGGTAAGTTTCGTGCTTCGACTTGCTCATAAATATAAAACAAGAATGGCTTAGCGCGTTCGGTTACTGTGACCACATGTTCCGGTTTATTGATAAACCATTTACGGTAATAGCGAATGCGTCGGTTATTGGGAACGGGCATTGTTAAATTTGCTGCGAGCTTATCCCACATATCGTATTGATGCTTTGCCAGCGTGCTGTGAACGTCATAACGGTGGGAATGAAACAAATCCGTGTTGTAGAGGTAGTGCGGAAGATCGCCTGTTGCAATGTAACTACCTTCGAACTGACTTGAGGCTATTTGGCACTTTTTATTATGGGCTGATGCCACATATAAAGGAGGCTGTTGATTGATGGCGTTTTCTATTTCAGCTTGGCTAAAAGTAGGCACGGTCTGACACCCAAATAGCAAGCTCATTATAAAAGCACAAATGATCACATGCCTATGCGGGTTGTTCATTAACATCATTTGCCACCAATACTTATTTAGAATAGTGATAAAATTATTAACAGGATTAAGTTGCCTCGCTATTGGATTTGTTTGTGTTTCTTATAATTCCAAAGATTGAGACACATTTGCACTATTGCACCAAGCCCAGTGAAGAGGCGGTATGCGAATTATTGGTATAGGCTTTTACTCGATAGATAAATGAAAGGCAAATTATGGCTTCTAATGTTTACCCTGTTGGTACTGTCCTAAAAATTCGTTGTTCGACATATTGGCATTATGGAATGTCAGATGGTGTGGGAGGGGTAATACATAACTCTAAAAAAAGGCGAAGAGTACAATTTGATACCATTGAAGAGTTTTGTGAAGGTCGTGACATAGTTGTGAGCACAATCACAAGTGATGATCCCCAAGCCGCTTTTAATTATGCGAAAAACTTTATTGGTATGCGTTACAACATTTTTTCACAGAACTGCGAACAGTTTGTGCGTCAGGCGCATGGTTTGCCTGTCGAGTGTACTCAGTTTCAGCGTTTACTCGTACTAATGCTCGGTGGCTATTTATTGTTTGGTGAGCAAAATCGTTATATTAAAGTCGCAGGTGCTGGCATGTTAGCTGGGAGTTTATTAGCGCCTGCTGAGAAAAGACCTTATCGGCGTGCGATGAAAGGCGCCGTCATAGCTGCTGGTGGTGCGTTGTGGTTATCGTCGATAGCCCGTGGAATACTGCGCCGGAGCCTTATTTCTAAATCACCGTAATCATGGTATTTGTGTTTACTCCTTTCTTTTGGATTTTAATTGCAGTTATAGGAAATTATGCGTACAAATTAAAGAGATCGGATCTGTGACACAGAAAAAGAGTAAACAACTTTGTAGGGTATAAAATTAAAGTAAATATTCTAGATTAGAGTTACCCCTATCACTGAGTGCCATTAAATTCTATCGGCAATCATTTGATGGGTCTCAACACCACGTAGGAATGGAAGCCACCGTGACAATATACATCCAACGCGAACACGACCACCAATTTGATCATATTGCCGCCTTGTCTGAAAGTATTGCCGAAGAACTTGCTGAGGAATACGGTATCCGCTGGGGCTGGAAAGACGAAAAGTTGGAAATTAGACACTCTTCTGCTCGCGGCTTTATGCTTGCTGAAGAGGGCATGATAACCATAGAGCTAAGGCTGGGCTTCGCAGCCAGTTTGTTTTCATCATCTATTGAAGCCAGCATCTTGGAACGGCTTGATCAGCTCTTAAACTAATGAACATCTTGAGAGAAGCGCTACGGCGCTTTTCTTGTATTGGGTGTTCATCAATATAGGTGCCTTGTTATCTTGCTATCAAGCCGTTTAGGTTACGGTAGAAAAATCAGTACAAATCCTCCCTCAAATCCCCACTTTGCCAGTAAGTTCTAATAGTTTGATCTGGCGCACAATAAACTTGAGATTTAGTAAGAAGACTCTAATTGAAATTCTTATTCTGTAATTAAGCAGTCAGGGGTAAGTCACCAGCTGACAAGGTTATTTTCGAGTAAGGAGAGCACAATAATGGGCATCTTTAGACGGACGTCAGACAAGCCAAGCAAGGAAAACAGTCCTATGCGTGATGCTATGGTCTACAACATTTGGTTAGCTGGCTTAGGCGCTTACGCAAAAAGTGCCGATGAGGTAAATCAGCTTTCTGATAAAGGCAAAAGCCTGTTCGATGAACTGATTGAACGTGGTCGTGAAGTTGAAGCGAATACTAAAGAGCGTGTTCACACTGCACGAAGCGAAACAACAGTGGCTATCGAAGAGCGTGTACACCAAGTTGTTCAAAAACTGATTGGTATCGACAACGAGCGCTTAGATCAAGTTGATGACAAGATTGATCAGTTAACTGAGAGCATCGAAAAATTGTTGGAGCGCCGCCAAGCAGCGCCAAAAAAGGTACCAGCTAAAAAAGCAGAAGCGAAAAAGCCTGCGGCAAAAACAACGCGTAAACCTAGCGTAGCACGCCGTAAGCCAGCTAAAGCTGCTGAACCAAAAGCAGCGCCAGCACCAGCTCCAAAAGCTGAAGCAAAACCAGCACCACAGGTAGCAGCTCGTCCGGTAGTGGCAAGCACACCAGACAAACCTGAAGTAAAACCGGCTCCAGCACCTAAAGCTGATGTGAAGCCAGTATAAGTGTGAACTCTAAAGCAGTGGCAGCTTGCTTTGGTATTGATTAACCAAGATCCAGCGTATAACGCAGGGGGATAGTAATATGATCGATAAAACAGTAGTGAAAGCGGCTAAAAACGTCGTAGAAAGCGGGGAAGGGGTAGCGCGTAATATCTGGCTAGCAGGCTTAGGTTTATACAGCCGCACCCTTGAAGAAGCACAACAACTTAACGAAAAAACCAACGTGGTGTTCGATGAGCTAGTTGAGCGCGGTAAAGAAGTTGAAACCGAAGCGAAAGAATGCATCGGTAAGAATGCTGAAAAAGCAACTGATGAAGTTGAAGCCGGCATGAACGACTTGTTCTACCGTCTAAGCGGTGTTGACCGTGAAAAACTAGAACGCATGGATGAGAAAATCGACAAGCTTACAGAAGCTGTCGAAAAGTTGGCAGAAGCTCAGTAACTGCCAGCTGAGGCAGCACAGCTTAGAGCGCTAGGGCATCTGGCGCTCATGCCAGCCAAGTTGTTGCTGTCTTTTCCTAACGTGACAGCGACGTTAGGAGTTCGGGGGCACGTGAGCCATGCATGTGCCCCTTTTTTGTATCAAGTTTGCTCATATTGACAAAGGGCGTACAAACGAGGATACCGCAACACTGGACGTAGCATGTTGCTGACTAAATAGCTGGTGGCATAAGTAAAAATTGTCGGTCATGTAACGATTTTATGACATCTATTTGCTTAATTTTGTCATAAGTCTTTGAGCTGTGATTGACCAACTGAGTAATAAGCTTCTACGTTTATATCAGAGTTGTTTCATTTTGGAGCAGGTTGATAGCGAACGAAAGGTGGTGATTATGGATAGTTGGCGTAATCGTGCATTCAATAAATTGCTCTATCGCGTCATGCGACAACGACTTGCGCGTTGTACCTCAACGCTCGAAATGCGTGAGCTGATATTGAGTATTGATAACTACGGTGCATTAATCTCTACGCCAAAGCAAATGGACGTGACACCCACAAAATTTGCTAATGTGGCTTGTGACTGGGTGAATATGCCGCAAAGTAGCGGTAACAAAATCATTGTGTATTTTCATGGTGGTGGCTTTTGTTTTTATAGCCCGAACATTCACAATGCCTTCTTAGCGCGTGTCGCGCAGCAAACGCGTAGTCGCGGTTTAATGGTAAATTACAGTTTATCCCCGGAAAAACCTTACCCAGCGGCTCCCGATGAGTGCTTCGCGGTTTATCAGGCGCTATTGGTGAAAGGGTATTTACCTCAAAATATCATTCTTGCCGGTGACTCAGCAGGTGGAAATCTTGCGTTAACGACTTTATTGCGCTTACGTGATGCAAAAATGCCTATGCCAGCTGGTATCGTATTGTTATCGCCCGTTACAGATATGGCAGTAACGGGGGAATCAGCCTTCACTAAGAGTAAAGACGATCCTTTTTTCGATTTAAGTAGTTTGTTGCTAATGCGCAATAACTATTTAGGTAATCATAACCCTTGTGATCCGGATATCTCCCCTTATTACGCTGAACTACATGGTTTACCGCCATGCTTTGTTACAGCAGGAACAGAAGAGCTATTGATGGATGATGCTATTCGTCTTGCAGAGAAAATGAGTGCACAGGGTGGCGACGTAACATTGAACATTGTGAAAGGGGTGCCGCACGTTTATCCCTTGTTCTATCAATTAAGTGAGTCGCGAGATGCGATTAAATTGATATCGGAATTTATCAATAAAGCCTATAAATGTAGTGACACCGTCACAAAACAGGCGAGCTGACAGCTAAGAGTGGGAGTTGGCTCGCAATAATTTGTGATGGAATTTATGCTCATCCCCACATTTTGTAGGGCTAAGCCTGTGCGCGACGGAAATTGAAGGGTATATTTACCTTAGTGATAGTTGTATGAGTTGAAAAATGTCATCAGATTTTTACGGCACAAGTGCGGCCTATAAGCGCAAAGAACAAGATTACCGTGAGAAAGCCCTGAAATTGTACCCTTGGGTATGTGGTCGTTGTTCGCGTGAGTTTGTTTATTCAAATTTGCGTGAATTGACAGTTCACCATGTGGATCATGACCATACTAACAACCCTGAAGACGGTAGTAATTGGGAGTTGTTGTGTTTGTTTTGTCACGATCATGAACATGAGAAATACACTGAGCATGATCAGCAAATGGGCAGCGTAGTGAAAGCAGGGGAAGATGAGCACGAAGCGGCGACTTTTAACCCTTTTGCGAATTTAAAAGCCATGATGGACCAGAAGAAGTAAATTTACTTTTCTAGCCCTAAAAACGGCTTTCTAAATGGAATAAAAAAAACGAGGCTGCGGGCCTCGTTTTGTCGTATTCAGGGTAGTAGATTTATTAAGCGTTGATCTCTGCCAGTGCTTGTTTTGCGCTATTGAGTGATTGTGATGCCATCTCATCACCCATAGCTAAAGCCTCACCGTAAATGAAGTTCACGTCAGTCATGCCTACAAAGCCCAGCATGTTACGTAAGTAAGGTGTTAGGGTATCGCTTGGTGCATCTTTGTGAATGCCACCACGAGTCGTCACTACGATCACTTTCTTGTCGGTTAGTAAGCCAACAGGGCCTGTTTCTGTGTATGAGAAAGTGACACCTGCACGTGCAATGAGATCGAACCAGTTTTTCAATTGAGTCGGTACCATAAAGTTGTACATTGGCGCAGCCATAATAATGGTATCGCTAGCTTTAATTTCATCAATTAACTGGTCTGAAAGTGCCAATACAGATTGTTGTTCTTCTGAAAGTTGATCGCCACCACGTAAAGCATTGGCAACTTGACCATCCAGCATAGGTAGCGGTGAAGACACTAAATCACGCTCGATAATGGCATCGGTTTTTCCTTCCCACTGGTTTAGTAAGTGGTCAACCAACGCGTTTGATTGTGAGTAGTCGCCGAGAATGCTGGATTTAAGAACAAGAACCTTAGCCATAATGATTTTCCTCTAATGAATTCACATGAGCTGTTTCAATCAGTCTATGTTTGATGAAGTAGTGCTCTGTGCTGATGGCGTTACTATAAGAGTTGGCGAGGTGAAGTAACATCCACAGAAGTTGGTCAACTTGTTCGAAAAAATCGAATGAGAATGTTGAGTTGCGAGGATGTGGCTATAAGCAAGGCAAAAAATAGCCCGAAACGACTCCTGTTTCGGGCTTAGGGGAATGGCTCGTGAGAGCCTTGCGCTAACTGGTTAGTAAATGGAGATCAATTACACTATCAATGTTAGTTCACGCAGTATAATTTACCAGTTTTAGCAATGAGAATCGGATACAGCAGCAAGATTAGGGCTGCTAAATACCAATCACTGGATATTTACCTATTAGATATCAAACTACTAGATATTAAATAGATTAGTATCACGCACCATCTCACGAGGTAGACCATTCTTAATGCGGTTGCCGACCCACTTACCAATACCGATTGGGTAATCACGGTAAATGACGATCACTTCGCCTTTACCGGATAGGTTCTCTGGGCGAATATCACGACCCATAAACCATTCTTTGGCTTGCTCAGCATTCAGTGTAACAGACACGCTTTCATCGCCTTTCGCTAGTGCCATGATGGCTTCGTGCTGCCAGCGGTAGCCTTTCTTATGTTGCTCAGCTAGTTTGATCCCCATACGTTGGAAACGAATTTCTGTCAGCAGTGGGCGCAGGTTTTTCGGGAACAACCAGAGTTCTTTATCACGTACCCAAATGTCGCTGTGCTCTGGAATCGTGATATCCAAGGTTTGTTTAAGGCTTGCAGCAATATCTTTGTGCTCTTTATCGCTAACCATCGAAAACGGAAACTTACCCATGCGTTTTTTTACTTTCGGGGTTTCAACAGAAGCATGCTTGCGAATGCGAGCAACAAAGAAACCTTCGCTATCAAAAATCTGTGGGTAAACGTGGAGGAAACCTTCTTCGGTCGTTGATTGCTGCGCACCGTCGAACAGATCGTTCAGTGGTTCAAATTCAACCGCATCACCGAAGGTCTCTTTTAGGAAATGGCAAACATCCTGGTTTTCAGTGCGATTCAGTGTACAGGTTGAATACACCATTACGCCGCCCGGTTTTAAGGCTTGGAATGCACTGATGATGAGGTTGCGTTGTACTTCCGCAATGTCTTCAATTGAAGATAGTGACCAGTTAGCCATTGCATCTTCATCTTTGCGGATCGCACCTTCGCCAGAACATGGCGCATCAAGCAAGATTGAATCAAAAGATTCAGGAGCCCAGCCACCGAATACACAGCCATCAAAGTGGGTTAGGGAGGCGTTATAAACACCGCAACGTTGCAGATTCGAGTGTAGAACCTTGATACGGCTAGCCGCTAGTTCATTGGCAACTAGCGCACCTTGGTTTTGCATTGCTGCTGCAATTTGAGTTGTTTTTGAACCCGGCGCAGACGCCATATCAAGTACACAATCAAGTTGATCGTTGTCAGCAAGCAGCGCAGTGACTGGCATCATTGAGCTTGCTTCTTGAATGTAGAATAGGCCAGCTAAATGCTCAGCAGTGTTACCTAGCGAGACGGTTTCTTCGTCTTCACGTTCAATCCAAAAACCAGTTTCACACCAAGGTACAGGTGTTAAGGTCCAGTCTTTATCGGCAACACGAGCAAGGAAGTCATCAACACTGATTTTTAAGGTGTTCACTCGAATACTACGGCGAAGCGGCGTTTTACAACACGCGAGGAACTCGTCCATATCGAGGTTAGCAGGCATGGTGCTGCGGATCAGTTCAATGAAGTCTTCAGGGATATAGATTTTAGAATGCAAGGGAGTGTCTCATTAACTGGCGTAATTTGCGGGTGAGTTTAACGTAAATCGGCTAATTAATCGAAGACTCAGAGACAGGAAAAACAAAAAGGAGCACCGAAGCGCTCCTTTCATCTTTAATATGGATTGTGATTAATCACGAGGAATGGCTGTGCGCCACTCTTTCCACTCAGGTTTCGCACTCTTGTTAAGTAAGAAGTGAGTGTTTTGCTTAGCGATAGGGGCTAACGGGTGTTTTTCTGGGGTCGCGAAAGCAATACCGCCTCGGATTAAGCTATCAACTGTGCCGCTATTAACTGTTGCACCCGTGATGCCAATTGAGACATCAAAACCAGATACGTTCCAGAATACGGTGTCCTTACGAACAAGGTGGCTGTACTCCTGTTCAATCTGGGCTTCAATCATGACGCGATCAGAAAGATCACCTAAGCTCACTTTTACTACCTGACCTACCTGAATATCACGGTAGAGCAGTGGTGTTCCTTCGCTAATAGAGTTGCGCTTCTCACTTTCCAGAACCAGAGTGAGGCCAGCGTTAACCAATTCCGCACTACCGAGAGCAAAAGTTTGTTGTTTAATGCCTTTGCCCGGCGTCACAGAAATGTACGAGCTCAATAAGCTATCAAGGTTTTTGGTTTCTGTTAGGCTAAGTTTTGGTTTCACAATCCAGAAGTAGCTTCCTGCACGTGCAATAACATGAGCAAATTTAGGGAATAGACGCGCTTTAATATCAACGCTTTCGCTTTCAAAATCAGGAGTGATCTCGGTTACTTTACCAATCGCAATGCCGTGGTAACGGATTTCCGTTCCTACTGCTAAAGAACGCGCATCTTTCGCTGATAGGTGGATTTCCTGACCAAAGTTGCGTGCTTCGCTAAGGCTTGAGTAAATTTTGAAGCGACCGTTTTGCTTGTTGCTGACACCGTCAATTTCATCAAAGGCGATGCCACCTTTAATCAAAGTCGCCACTGGCGATGCGGTGATTTTCACGCCACCAAGACCAGCTTCTACTTCAACCCCAGAGCGATTCCAGAATACAGTGTTCGCTTTCACAAGGTGACGGTAGCGGTTTTCAATTTTCAGCGATACTGAAATACCCGTTGAGGTTAGGGCGTAGCGAGTAACTTCACCGACTTGAAGATTACGGTATAGCACTGGGCTACCTTCCGAGACTGGCGGTAGTTCATCAGCCACTAAGGTGTAGTTGGCGAACCCTTTGGCATTATCAGAAGCCAGTTGAGCAAGGCTTTCACTTTTATATAGCGGGTACTCTTTAGCGATCTTCTTGCTACCACCACTGGTGAAGCTGATTCCTGTGCTGATCAATTGCTCTGCTGGTGGCAAGCTAACATCTAAGCCTTTGCTACTGATATTGGCTTTGATGCCACCATCAATAAAGAAGCGGCTTGCGGAGCCAATCAGTGAGCGGTATTCCGCCTTAACAATCACATTAAAGCGTACGTTTTGTTTATCTAGGAAAACCTTAGTAACACGACCAACTTCGATACCACGATGAAGGATCTTAGTTCCGCGTTTTACGCCATGGCTGCTGTCAGCGTACAAGCTAAATGTCGCTACGCCTTGCTGGTTTTCTTGTAACTCATCTTGAGTGATGGCTTTGAACTGACGGCTAGGCTGACCTTCACCTGGGATAAGGGTGAGGTAGTTACCACGGATCAAGTTGCCAATGTTTTTCACACCAGTTAGTGATACTTCGGCTTCTTCTAGCAAGATACTAGAGCCTGAAGTTAGTAAATCGCTCATGCTTGGTTCAACAGCGGCATGGGCAATGACTTTGTTACGGTTCTCGTCTAAACGAACATCGGAAATTTGACCGATTTGTAGGCCGCGATAAACTATCGGTGCACCGCCACCGCTAACATTACTGTTTTCTGGTAGTTCGATTTTAATCGCGATACCACGACCTGCGGTATTGAGATCAGGGTAGAGGCGGAACAAGTGATTGGTGTCAATTGGCAGACCTTCGTCGGGTGAGTCAAACGCAATCGCACCTGCAATCATGGCTGATAAGCTTTCGAACTGAACATCAACGCCGTTGAAGTTGATGTTGGCGCTCATGCCACTCACATTCCAGAAGCGACTCTTGTTAGTGACTAAGTTGGCGTATTGTGGCTGGATCAAGACATCAATCAGTACGCGCTTGTTATTTTCGCTCAAGGTGTAGTTGTACACTTCACCGACAGGGATTTTTTTGTAAAACACCTGTGAGCCAATACTGATTGAGCCTAGATCGGGTGCACGTAGCTGAATCGATAAACCTGCGCCGATAGGGGTGTCAGAAGGCTGTGAGTCTAACGCGATGAATTCTTGCGTTGCTTCACCTTCTCCCGGCTGTAGCGCGATGTAGTTACCGGAAACTAATGCATCTAAACCAGAAATACCAGTGATTGACGCTTTAGGTTTCACTAACCAAAAACGGGTGCCTGTATTTAAGGTTTGAACTGCCTCTGGGTAGATATCGGCTTCAACATAGATGCTTTCGAGGTCGTCAGATAAGTTAATGTCACGCACAATACCCACTTCAAGACCTTGATAGCGAATAGTCGTGCGTCCAGCAATTAAACCAGCAGCATCGTTAAAGTGAATTTGGATCCGTTGCCCAGCATCATTAACAGCTTTAAACACCAGCCAACCGGCAAGCGCAAAAGCCAAAATTGGCAGTAACCAAAGTGGGGATATTGACCTGTCACGGCGAATATCGACGGGCTCTGGTTGGTTATTGTTTCCGTTGTTCATAGTTATCCCATATCAAGCGCGAATCTAAGCTTTCAGCGGCCAACATAGTTAGCACCACCACAATACCGAACGACACTGCGCCCGGGCCGGGTGTGAAATCAAGAATTTGTCCTCGGTCGATCAATGCCACCATGATGGAAATAACGAATAAATCCATCATTGACCATTTACCAATCCATTGAATGATGCGGTAAAGGTGCATACGTTGGCGGTGATAAACACGACGTTTGAACTGAATACAAAGCAGGATGTAGGCAAGCCCTAAAATTTTAGCGACTGGCACTACGATACTGGCAATGAAAATAATGGCGGCAATGCCCGGCATACCCGTTTTCACAAGGTGTGCAACACCTGAAAAGATGGTGTCTTCAGCACGTTTACCATTATTTAAGAAAATAGAAATCGCGAACAAGTTAGCCGGGAAGATAAAAATCGTCGCTGAAATCAAGTATGCCCACGTTTTTTGGATTGAGTTCGGCATTCTTGAATGAAGCGCTGCATTACAACGTTTGCAGTGGCTACCTTCTTCTTGGCTTAAATGACAACTATGGCAATGATAGGCGAGTGCATTTGGCTCATGGTTGGTTTCTGGTTGCCATGCTTCCCAATAGCGGTTAGGGCTGATTCGGGTGATCAGTAATAGCATCAAGATTTGTAAGATCACCAAGCTGATCAAGCCTGGACCAATATAAATATCAGCGTAATCTTGCACTTTGAAGCAAGAAATCCCCAAGCTCACCAAAAATACTTCGTACATTGCCCAATGTTTAAGATGCTGGATGATCCACATTGAGGTTTTGAACAGCTTAAAGTGACGAATTTTCAAACCTAACTGTGCGGTAAGAACGGCACAACTGACGAGCAGAGGCGCGATAGTGCTACAGAATAAGATCAGAAAAGCGACCGCAGGAAATTCAGGCGCAAGGGTGAAAGTACCCGCAGGCAGTGTAGCTGGGATCATTTGTCCGAATAAACGGATGGTGATCATCGGGTAAATATGAGCAGGTAAAAAGAGAATTAAGCAAGCAAGTGCGAGCGCAAATTCGCCGCTGAAACGGATAAAACCACCACGGTAGAGTCGGGTGTTGCAACGAGGGCAGTAGGCGCTTTGATGACGTAATGCCACTTGAGGCATCACGGGCAAATCGCAACCTGGGCAGAGGCGAGCCGTCGACATGGGGTGGTTAATCCTTTAAAAAATCTTTGCTAGCTCATACTGAGCAAAGCATGAGTTGTTCATGAATAAAAGAACCGCTGCATGATGCAGCGGCTAAACGAACACTATATTATTTTACGTCGGCTCTGGCTATAGTTAGCGGCGGAATATCGACACTAGGTTGACGATTTGGTGTCTGAATTGACCCGTACAAGGTTTGATATAGTCCTTCTTCTTGTACTAACTCATCGTGCGTACCAGTTTGACTGAGTTTTCCATCCTCAAGTACGTAGATAATATCCGCTTGTTTCACTGCCGATAAACGGTGAGCCACAATCAAGGTTGTCTTATCTTTTAAGAATAAGTTCAACGCTGTATGAAGGGCTGCTTCCGTTGCCGTATCCAGTGCTGAAGTTGCTTCATCTAAAATGACGAATTCTGGATTAGCTAAAATCATTCGGGCAATTGCTAAACGTTGTCGTTGACCACCTGAAAGGCGGATACCTTGACGTCCGATCTCAGTATCTAAACCATCGGTTAGACGCTTGGTGACATCGGTCAGCTGAGCAATTTCTAATGCTTGCCATAGGGCATCATCATCGAAGTCTGCGCCTAAAGTGAGATTATGCCTTAAGGTGTCATTAAATAGAACGGGCTGCTGTAACACCACGGCCATTTTTTCGCGTAGTGCCTCGTAACTTACATCTTCTATCTTCTCACCGTTGATGCGAATGTTGCCAGAAGCTTTCTGATAAATCCCCAACAACAGCTGAATCAAAGTAGATTTACCACCGCCAGAAGCACCGACTAGCGCGACGCGTTTGCCAGCAGGGATCGATAAGCTAAGTCCGCGTAGCACTTCTTTATCATCGTCATAAGAGAAGTGAACATTTTCAACATCAATGCTGAGTGCATGGTTAGGCTTAAATGGGTTAACCGTGGCAACAGGGCGAACCTCTTCTTCTAGCGCCATTAAGCCGTTCAAACGTTGCATCGCAGCCGAAGCGCTATACCACGCAAATTGGATACCGAGCAGTTCTTGAACTGGACTTAGCATGAACCATAAGTAGCCAAATACTGCAAACATTTGACCTATGGTTAAATCACTGAAGATCACCATGAGCATGGCCGCTGCGCGGAAAAGCTCAAAGCCAACTAGAAATAATAGGAAGGAAATGCGGCCCGCAGCTTCTGATTGCCAAGCGTATTTATCCGCACTGGTGCGGATATCCTTGGCATTTGATTTTAGCTGAGTGAGAAACTCACGTTCACGGTTAGCAGCACGTAATTGGTATAAGCCATCCAAGGTTTCGACTAAGCGTTGTTGGAACTTCTCAAACGCTTGGTTTTCCATCTTCTTAAGGTTCTTAACGCGACTGCCCATTAGGCGAGATGCGTAAACCACCACAGGGTTGACCAGTAAGATGAATAAGCCCAGCTCCCAGTTAAGCCACAATAGGATAGAGGCTGTACCAATGACGGTTAACAGACTGATTAAGAAACGACTAAGTGTATCACCAACGAACTTATCAATAGTTTCGATGTCAGTGATAAGGTGAGATGTAATACCACCGCTGCCACGTTCTTCGTATTGACGCATGCTAATACGACCTAATTTGTCGATTAAACGTTGGCGTAATAAATAGGTGATATCTTTAGCGACCAAGGTAAATTGGCGGCTTTGTAGAATGTTTAACGCTTGGCTGATGATGCGCATAAGCACCACCATCACCAATACAAGTACGATGTAGGCAGTCGCCCCTTGAAGTGAACTCGGCAAGAAGGTGTTTAAGAAGGCAATGCCGTCGGCTGGTTTATCAAGCAGCACTTCATCTACCATCAGCGGCATCAATAGCGGGATAGGGACGC
This sequence comes from Photobacterium jeanii, assembly GCF_001650345.1. Lineage (GTDB taxonomy): Bacteria > Pseudomonadota > Gammaproteobacteria > Enterobacterales > Vibrionaceae > Photobacterium > Photobacterium jeanii. Next base: position 222,836 of record NZ_LVHF01000012.1, read on the forward strand.
TAACCAGTGTCGCTATGATTGCGATGATATTGGCAGTAATTAACCGTGGTCGGTGACGTTTTGCTTGCTTTAGTAGCCAAGACCAGTTAATCATTTGATTTGCAGAATCTTTCACTTTGATAATGATTCCTATTATTAACAAGGTGCGCCATTCTAGCGGCTAAACAAGGAGTAGGCTATGGAAAATAAACTTGCGTTTTATGAGCGCATTACGAAACAGGCTGTTGCCATCATTGAAGATGAATCCGATCTCATTGCTAACCTTTCTAATATTAGTGCTTTACTCAATATGGAGTTAGAGGATATTAATTGGGTCGGCTTTTATCTGCTGAAAGGCGAACAATTGGTTCTAGGACCATTTCAAGGCAAGGTCGCTTGCGTGCGCATTCCCGTAGGGCGAGGTGTATGCGGTACTGCGATTGCCGAAGATGCTGTACAGCGTGTCGAAGATGTTCACCAGTTCGCTGGTCATATTGCCTGTGATGTCGCAAGCAATTCTGAGATAGTGATCCCATTCCGAGTTGGCGGTGAATTGTACGGTGTACTTGATATCGACAGCCCTAGCTTGTCAAGATTTGACCAATTTGATGAACAGGGGCTGATTTCTTTGGTTGAAGGGCTACAAAAACACCTCTAATTTAATGCTTTCGGTGGTTTTTCAACTTTAGGTAACTATAATAGCCCCAACTATTTCTTTTTGAACAAAGTACTAACAGCGAGACAGTCTCGCTTTATGTCAGGAAAATCCATGGAAAACTCTGAAAAGTTAACGAACAGTAAAGAAGTAATTGCATACATTGCTGAGCGTTTCCCTAAATGTTTCTCTGTTGAAGGTGAAGCTAAGCCTCTTAAAATCGGTATCTTCCAAGATCTCGCTGAGCGTCTTAGTGATGACCCTAAAGTAAGCAAAACATTGTTGCGTACAGCTCTTCGTCAATACACTTCTTCCTGGCGTTACCTTCACGGTGCAAAACCTGGCGCTAACCGCGTAGACCTAGATGGCAACGATTGTGGTGAGCTAGAGCAAGAGCACATTGAACATGCTCAAAAAACGCTAGAAGAAAGCAAAGCAAAAGTACGTGCTCGTCGTAAAGAGCAAGCAGTTGCTAAAGCATCTGCTGCGAAAGAAGGTGCAGCTAAAGCGAAAAAAAATCGCACTAATTCAGCTAAACCAAAGAACACTAAACAAAAAACGACTAAGCTAGATAAAAAGCCTGCTGAATCTACTCGTGTTCTAGAAGCTAACGAAGTTGTTGTTGGCAAAGACGTAAACGTGAACATGGGTTCAGGTAACATGCCGGCGACAATCGTTGAAATCAATAAGGACGATGTGCGTGTACGTTTAAGTAATGGTCTAACTATGGCTGTTAAAGCGGAGCACCTGCGTTCGTAAAGGAGAATGCTCGACGTATGAAATGTCGATTCCGTTTCTCACTGATCGCTGCCGGCATGATGCTGGCAGCATCAGCGCAAGCCCTAGAGGCTAAATACTCGTTAAGTGACTTGCCGCAGTTAGCCGCAGAAAAGCAACATGCAACCGCATCCAAGCGTATCGCATCACGTTTCACGCGTTCTCACTACAAGCAATTTGCACTTGATGATCAATTCTCAGCTGACATGTTTGACCGTTACGTCAAAATGTTAGACTTCAACCGCAGCTTCCTTACTCAATCTGATATTAAGTCGTTTGAGAAGTGGGAAACTGAGTTTGATGACCAGCTTAAATCCGGCGACTCATCCGCTGCATTCTCTATTTTCAATACCACTTTACAACGTCGATTTGATCGCTATCAGTACGCTTTAACACTGCTCGACAAAGAAATCACTTTCGATGCCGATGAAGACATTGTTATTGACCGTTCTGAATTACCGTGGGCAAAAGACCGTAACGCGTTGAATGAAATTTGGCGTAAGCGTGTTAAATACGATGCGTTGAATCTCAAGCTTGCTGGTAAAGAGTGGAAAGAAATTAAAGAAACACTGGGTAAGCGTTACAACAATGCGTTGAAACGTTTAACACAGTCGCACAGCGAAGACGTATTCCAAATTTACATGAATGCGTTTGCGCGTGAAGTTGATCCGCACACTAGCTACTTGTCACCGCGTAATGCGGAACAGTTCCAGTCTGAAATGAACTTGTCGTTAGAAGGCATCGGTGCCGTGCTCCAAGTGGTAGACGATTACACGGTAATTCGTTCACTTGTTGCTGGTGGGCCGGCTTCTGCGTCGAAGAAACTGACAGCTGGTGACCGTATTATCGGGGTAGGGCAAGAAGGTAAAGAAATCGTCGACGTTATCGGCTGGCGATTAGACGATGTAGTACAGCTAATTAAAGGCCCTAAGGGCAGTAAGGTTGTATTACAGATTTTGCCTGAAAGCAAAAACGCTAAAAGTTACGATGTCACAATTACACGCGACAAGATCCGTCTTGAAGATCGTGCCGTAAAATCGGAAGTGAAAGTGAAAGGCGGTAAGAAAATTGGTGTGATTGAAGTACCAAGTTTCTACGTCGGCTTAGCGGAAGACACCAAGAAAGAGTTGGCTAAATTAAATGACCAACAAGTTGACGGTGTTGTGATTGACCTTCGTAACAACGGCGGTGGTGCGTTAACAGAAGCGACAGCGCTGACAGGATTGTTTATTGAAGGCGGTCCGGTTGTACAAGTGCGTGATAGTTATGGTCGCGTGAAAGTGAATGGTGATTCTGATGATCGCGTTTACTTTGATGGTCCATTATCTGTACTGATCAACCGTTACAGTGCATCGGCATCTGAAATCTTTGCAGCAGCAATGCAAGATTACGGTCGCGCAGTGGTATTAGGTGAGCAGTCATTTGGTAAAGGCACAGTGCAGCAGCACCGTTCGCTCAACCATATCTATGATTTGTTCGATAAGCCATTGGGTCATGTACAGTACACAATTCAGAAGTTCTACCGCATTAATGGTGGCAGTACTCAGAATCTAGGTGTTGTGCCTGATATTCGCTTCCCAACTGCGATTGATCCTGCTGATACAGGTGAAAGCGTTGAAGATAATGCATTGCCATGGGATAGCATTAAACCTGCGGGTTACCAGAAAGTAGATAACTTCTCTGCAGTGCTACCTTCGCTAACGAAGAACCATGACAAGCGTATCAACAAAGACATGGAGTTTGGCTTCATTCTTGAAGATATTGCGAAGTATCAAGCTGAAAAAGATATCAAGACAATTTCTCTTAACGAGAAAAAACGTATTGCAGAACAAGACCAAGATGAAGCTGATCGTCTGGCTCGTTTGAACAAACGTCAAAAAGCCTTGGGTAAGAAGCCTTTTGCTACCATCGATGATGTGCCAAAAGACTATGAAGCACCTGATGCTTATCTTGATGAAGCTGTAGCAATTACTGTGGATATGACTAATAGCCAAAGTTAATTGCGATAATTAGCAAATGAAGAATCAAAAACGGCACTGAATTCAGTGCCGTTTTTTTGTTTCAAAGATGAGATAGCGTCAACTAAGTTGTGATTTATCTCAAATTTTGATGCTCGACTCCGCAAAGACGACTAGGGTTTTAAGTAGGCGTTCGTTTTTATGAGGTCGGGCTATGAAAGTATTTCTTATTGTAATTGCTTTTGTGTTTGGTGGCTGGAGTGTACAAGCTTCTGCCGATAAGCTCACAGAGTTCGACTACCCATTATTGTTAGGTGATTGGTATTGGTTTAGTGCCAATGATGAAGGGATTGAAAGCGAAGGCGAAACCTACACAGCCATGAACATCAAGTTCAAATCTAACTATGATTTCGTGGTGCGTTTGCTGCGTGCTGATGGCTCAGTCGATCAGTGGAAAGGCAAGTACGATATAGATGAAACCAACATTACTTTCCACTCAAGTGACCAGCCTGAGCAACTTCATACCTACATGCTAAGTTACAACCAATTCATTCTTGATGGCGCTCGCTTTACCAAATTGGCACCCGAAAACCTACCGGGTCAATGGCACGCTTCGCGTATTTCAGGTACTGACGTTGATGATCACATCACGGGGTTGTCTATCTTGTTACGTCCAGATTTCTTGTTCTCTGCGCAAGTGAAGGGCAGCAATGGCAAAATGAAAGAGCACCGTGGCATTTACTATATTGAAGACGACAGCATAGTGTTGTTGTACGAAGACGGTTTGCAAGAAAACCAGTTCAAGTTAGGTTCCGATAATACTTTAACCCTGACCAACCAGCAGTTTGGGATGGAAGCGATTATGCAGCGTGAGTATTGAGATGTAATTCAGACCGATAAGAGCTTTACGTTCTTCTATTTTGAAACCGAAGATCATTGATGATCTTCGGTTTTTTTGTACCTCTGAACCTGGGTTGTCGACAACAAAAGTGCAATTATTAAATTTTTGTTGTCTATTTTATTGATATATCCAATATTGCTGACTATTGTTTGAACAATAAATGCTCAATTGTTGACAATGAGGTTTTAGACGTGAGTAACAAGGTTAAGGAACTAACCAAGTCAGAAGATTTAACAGAGCGCTTAGTTGAAGCGATTGTAACGGGTGAATATATTGCGGGAAGTAAGTTGTCTGAAACCGAGTTAGCGCAACGTTTTGGGGTCAGTCGAGGACCGCTGCGTGAAGCTTTGATGCGGGTTGAGTCACTTAACTTGATTGAACGTGTACCGCATGTTGGAACGCGGGTGGTGAGTTTGAGCAGCGCGCATCTAGTCGAAATATACGCAGTGCGTGAAGCTCTAGAAGGCATGGCTGCTCGGCTGGCTTGTTTACATATCACCGCTCAGGAGTTACTAGGTTTAGAGCAATTGTTGACAACCCACCAACAGCACATTGAACAAGTCGATGGCGCTTCTTACTTCCATCAGCATGGCGACTTTGATTTTCACTATCGCATTATCAAAGCCAGTAAAAATAGCAAACTGATCCAGCTGCTATGCGATGAGCTTTATCACCTTCTACGTATGTACCGTTATCAATCGCCACGTTCGCATTCTCGCCCTCATCAAGCGCTTCAAGAGCACGCTCAAATTCTTACAGCAATCCGTGAACGTGATGCTGAGTTAGCGGAACTTCTGATGCGCCGTCATATCATGCGTAGTCGTTTACTGCTAGAGCAACAATTAATCGAAGATGGTAATAACCTGAACGACGGTGAAGAAAAGCCCAGAAACAAAATATGGAAAAGGGCATAGAAAATGACAAGGAGAAAGTCTCATGACCCCGGGAAAGCGATTTCGACTCGCGGTAACTGAAAACACCCCATTGCAGATAGTGGGAACCATTAACCCCTATTGCGCCATGATGGCTGAGCAAGTCGGGCATCAAGCGATTTATCTTTCAGGCGGTGGAATTGCCAATGCCTCTTATGGTTTACCTGATTTGGGGATCACCACATTAAACGATGTGTTAGAAGATGTTCGCCGCGTTACTGCTGCGAGCCGTTTACCTTTGTTGGTGGATATTGATACCGGCTTTGGTGGCGCTTTTAATATTGCTCGCACCATCAAAGAGATTGAAAAAGCAGGAGCGGCTGCTGTTCATATTGAAGACCAAGTGGCGGAAAAGCGCTGTGGTCATCGGCCGAACAAAGCCATCGTCAGCCAGAGCGAAATGGTTGATAGGATCAAAGCTTGTGTCGATGCCAAAGTCGACTCTGACTTTGTGATCATGGCGCGTACCGATGCGCTTGCTGTGGAAGGGATGGATGCAGCGATAGAGCGAGCAATAGCCTGCGTTGAAGCCGGAGCCGATATGATTTTTCCCGAGGCGATCAACACATTAGAGCAGTACCAAACCTTTGCCGCAGCGGTTGATGTGCCTATCTTGGCGAACATTACTGAATTTGGTCAAACGCCACTGTTTTCTTGCCAAGAGTTAGCTGAAAGTGGGGTTGATATGGTGCTCTACCCATTAAGTGCATTTCGTGCCATGAATCAAGCGGCTTTGAATGTGTATCAACATTTAAAAGCCGATGGTCATCAGCGACAAGTCGTCGACAGTATGCAAACCCGAGAAGATTTATATCAATTCTTGGGCTATCACCAATATGAACAAACCTTAGATAAGTTGTTTGCTCAAAACCAATCTAAGAGTTAACCAAAGAGCTGAATCGAATAACTAAACCGATAGCAAGGCGAGTGTTGTACCTACTATATAAATAATTCAATAACGTGATGAAAAGGAGTCTGCTATGACTGTGTTAGCCGTAGCTGATCAAGAAAAGGAAAACCAAACTTTAGGTGGCGCAGGATTACGAGGTCAAAGCGCAGGTGTTACAGCGATCTGTACCGTGGGGAAAACGGGCACCGGATTGACTTACCGAGGCTATGACATCAGTGATCTTGCCCATCATGCAGAGTTTGAAGAAGTTGCGTACTTATTATTGAAGGGCAAGCTACCAACTCAGGCGGAGTTAGAGGCATATAAGCAGGTATTGATTGCTAAACGGGGTTTACCGGCAGCACTGAAAACAGTGTTAGAGGCGATTCCTGCCGACGCTCACCCAATGGATGTGATGCGAACGGGCTGCTCAATGTTAGGGAACTTAGATCAAGAACATGATTTCAGTCAGCAGCAGGATAAGACCGATACTTTATTGGCAATGTTTCCCGCCATCATTTGCTACTGGTATCGCTATAGCCACGATGGACTAAGGATAGACACGGAATCGAGTAAAGAACCATGTATCGGCGGTTATTTCTTAGAGATGCTCACCGGGCGAAGACCAAGCCCGCTTCATAAGAAAGTGATGCACTGCTCTTTAGTGTTGTATGCCGAGCACGAATTTAATGCATCCACCTTTGCGGGACGTGTATGCGCCTCGACCTTATCAGATTTACATTCTTGCGTGACGGCTGCAATTGGCACACTGCGAGGTCCACTTCACGGTGGCGCAAATGAAGCAGCGATGGATATGATTTCGCAATGGTTTAGCCCAGATGAAGCTGAGCAGGGCATTATGTTCATGTTGGATAATAAAGAAAAAATTATGGGTTTTGGTCATGCCGTTTATCGGGAGTCAGATCCTCGTAATGCCTTAATCAAAGAGTGGGCTAAGCAGCTGTCAGAGGATGTGAAAGATCGTCACTTATATGCCGTTTCTGAGCGTGTCGAGCAGGTGTTAAAACGTGAAAAAGGGCTATTTGCAAATGCCGATTTCTTTCACGCATCGGCTTATCACTTCATGGGGATCCCGACCAAACTTTTCACGCCGATTTTTGTGATGAGTCGTTTAACTGGGTGGGCTGCACATATTTTTGAGCAGCGTGAACATAATCGAATCATCCGTCCGAGTGCTGATTATGATGGCCCTGATCATCAAGACTGGCTACCAATCGACGAGCGTCAGTGAATCAATAAATAACAGTGACTTATCTTAACGAATAGAAAGGAATCATGATGAGTTTGAATGTGGATATGAATGAGCGTCCAGCGCCGGATGAGCTGTTAGTTGAAATTGCAGATTATGTCGATAGTTATGAAATTCATTCGGCTGAAGCTTATAACACAGCAAGAAATTGTTTGATGGATACCCTAGGTTGCGGGTTATTGGCGCTACGTTTTCCTGAATGTACCAAACACCTTGGCCCCATTGTGCCGGGCACCACGGTACAGCATGGTGCGCGAGTACCAGGGACGTCGCATGAATTAGACCCAGTAACAGCAGCGTTTAATATTGGCTGTATCATTCGTTGGTTGGATTACAACGATACATGGTTAGCCGCAGAGTGGGGGCATCCATCAGATAACTTGGGCGGCATTTTAGCAACGGCAGATTACCTCAGTCGTGTCGCGGTATCGCAAGGCAAAGCTCCGCTGGCTATGCGTGATGTGTTAACTGCAATGATCAAAGCGCACGAGATCCAAGGCGTATTAGCACTTGAAAATAGCTATAACCGCGTCGGCTTAGATCATGTGTTACTAGTGCGGGTAGCATCGACGGCTGTGGTCACTAAAATGTTGGGTGGCAGTCGTGAACAGATAATTGATGCGCTATCGCAAGCTTGGGTCGATGGTTGTGCAATGCGAACTTACCGCCATGCACCGAATGCTGGTTCTCGTAAATCGTGGGCGGCGGGGGATGCAACTGCTCGTGCGGTTCGACTAGCCATGATCACCATGAAAGGTGAGATGGGTTTACCGTCGGTATTAACTGCACCTGCGTGGGGATTTTACGATGTTTTATTTGATGGTCAGCCATTTAAAGTGAACCAAGCTTTTTCATCATACGTGATGGAAAACGTGCTGTTCAAAATTTCTTTCCCTGCTGAGTTTCATGCTCAAACCGCCGTGGAATGTGCCGTCCAACTTCATGCGCAAGTGAAAGATCGCCTAGAAGAAATAGAGCGCATCGAAGTGACAACCCATGAGTCTGCTATACGTATTATTTCAAAAGTTGGTGAGCTCGCTAACCCCGCTGATCGCGACCATTGTTTGCAGTATATGATTGCGGTTCCCATGATTTATGGTGATTTAGTCGCCGAGCATTATGAAGATGCTTTCCACCATGCCGATAATCGCATTGATGCACTACGCGACAAAATGGTGATTCAAGAAGATAAGCGTTATAGCGCGGAATACTTGGAAGAAGACAAACGCTCGATTGCCAACGCGATTCAAGTGTTTTTCACTGATGGTACTCAAACTGAAAAAGTTGCGGTGGAATACCCAATTGGACACCGACGCCGTCGTGAAGAAGGTATTTCAGTGCTTGAGCGTAAGTTTATGGCGAACCTTAATACCCGTTTCCCAGCGGCAAAAAGCCAAGCCATTTATGAGTTATGTTGTGATCAAGCCAAGTTAGAAGCAACGCCCGTTCATGAGTTTATGGCGTTTATGGTGATTAATTAGCACACTTAATTCTGGTGCCCACTAAGTACTGACTGTTTTAGTGGGCATTCGCTGTTTCCTCCATTGTTTCTAACTTTCTTGTTTTATTCGACTTTTTGTGAGGATTCTATGGTTGCACTCTTTGAATAAACCTTTTAGTTAAGCTAATAGCCGCTAATTTCAGGCACCTTTACTCGTTATTTATACTTTGCCTTTTAAAATAGAAAACGACGGTAGAGAATGATGAGAGTGTCAACGTTAGCTTCAGTATTAGCAGTTGGAGTGTTGAGCGCAACACCATGTTTTGCGGATAGTGTGTGGGTTGGCACATTAGGTTTCGAACATGCTAAGACAGTAACTGCAAAAAGCAAAAAAGAAGTTCAACAGCTTGAGACGATTTTGCATGGCGCTAATATCGACCTCCTTGGGCTTAAATTTGAAAATACAACGGCGGCTAAGTGGAATCGGGAAGGGCAGATTACTGTTGCACGAAACTGGGCATACGGGTATTGGGATGATAACTTTGGTTTATCTTTAGATTTAATCAAAGGTGATTGGCGCGGGAGTGGTGCGAACATTGGTGCTTTGGGTTTAGCATACAAAGATTGTTGGGGGGATTTATGTCTACGAGTGAATCCGACGTTAGCACATATTCAAGTTAAAAAAACATCGGCGGTTAATACCACAGACACAGGCGCCCAACTTAATCTTAAAATGAACTATCAAGTTTTAGATAGCATCAACTTAGGTTTTCATCCACAGTACGCATATTGGCGTTCAGAAGCTTTAGGGTCAACTCTTAAACTCGACTTCAATGCCACAATGGATCTAACGGAAGATAAACGCCACAAGCTGACTCTGATGCATGAAGCTTTCGTAGTTAATAATCGCGCGACAGATATGAAAACTCGTTTTGTCGGTGAAGGTACACCTTTATCAGGATATGTACCGGGTACAGAAGCAACTTATAAACTGCGTTATTCCTATATTTTCTAAATTTAGAGAGTTTAACTTTTTAAAAACATTGTTTAGAACGGAGTCAGCGAGGTAAATATTTGTCGCTGACTTTCGAATGAGATCCTGCTCCTTCACTAACGCATAGATTAATGACAAACAACGTTTTGCTCATCTTTTAGAAACCAAGAAATCCACTTTCGTTTGGAATTTAGGATGAAGCCTTCTTTAACGTTGATTCCATTGGTTATTAATCCGTCAATGTTTTCATCATACTGTTTCGTGGTGAAATGCCACTCTTCACTATTTATTCGCTTCCCTTGAATAAGAGCGTCATTGAGACGTTGACTCACAACGACGATAGCTAGACCTTTAGTTTGACTTATATTCAAATCTGGCTCAGAGATACGACCTACTGCAACTGGTACCTTTAAAGTACATGACTTCCCATCTTGATGAGTAAATGAGTAGATTGCATCTCCGACTCGACCTTTAAGCCAAAGAAGCTGCCCTTGAGTCATACTATCGACAGACAGAACTCCAAAACTACCTGGGGGAGATATAGTTGAGGCCCAACTATATACAGAGACAAAAATTGATAAAAACATAGGTAAAATGATGACTTTTTTCATGCGATTGCCTTCCCATCGTGGTGAGTATTGGTCGATTGAACCAATAAATATATCAACCAAAATGGTCCTACTATTGGTATGAAAAAGATCAGTCCCCAATAGCCAGATTTGTTGATATCGTGCAGTCTACGGATAATTACGGAAAGCATAGGGATTAAACTTACAACGCTATAAGCCGTGTCGAACCATGTAGTCATATTCATAGCAATATCTGCGGTAATGCATCCTATCGCCACCAATGTATGTACTAAAAGAAACATCCAACATTCTTTACGAGACGAATAACCAGAAAAGTCTAAACTGCGCTTCCAGGCTAAAAAATAGTATTTCATTAATGCCACCTCAATATTTGATTGATGGTGATATTCTGCAACGGAACACATGGAGCATACGTCTCAAAACAGGTTTTAGGTCGTTCTAAAACGAGTTTTAGTTTATGTTGAGTTTTCAATTATATTTCATCGAGTTATTCTTGATATTCCTGTATTAAAGAGCTCATTAACTAATCTAGGACTTGCTATGCTTGCAATACCTGTTCCTTTCGTTGTTTCCATGTTACTTGGACTACTTGCGATAACACTTTATGTCCAGTTATCCCAACAAGGTAAAGTCGCTAGTATGTTTTTAGGGTTATGTGCTGTGACTACCTCAGTGGTTGGTTTACGCTGGACCTTTGGACTTGGCGTTTTCAGTATCGTGCAACCTATTCTGGCTTCCACAATTCCTATTGCTGCGTGGTATGCGTTTACACATGCAAATCGTGGTTTAGGGTTCTTGCCGGTTAAGCATTTCATTGCACCATTACTGGTTGTTATTAGCTCTGTAACTCAATCATGGTTGGCACTTCCATTAGATGTACTACTTACCTTGATTTATGTTAGTTATGGCATTGCATTAATTCGTTTTTCGTCAAAAGAAACAGCACTGATTAATGTTTCGCTAGGGAATTGGGAAGGAGTAAAGAAAGCAGAGAATATTGCTGGATGGATGCTGATATTCTCAGCATGTGTAGATACGCTGATGTCGCTAGATTTTACTTTTAATCAAGGTGGATTTTCACTATATATCCTTACTGCGGCACATTTGATTCTTTTCCCCGTGTTATCGATAGCTGTTGTTGTTGTTGGTATTAATACCCCTGTTTCAGATGAGTTAAAATCTAGACAAATTAACCGCTCTAGTGATGAGGCAGCTAGTTCCCAGATAATGACCAGTGAGAGGGCTCATGAGATCACTTCTCTGTTAGATACAAAAATCCGACAAGACTTACTTTACTTAGACCCTGAGCTAACTCTTTCTAAACTTACACGAAAGTTAGGTATACCAGCGAAACAAATTTCAATTGCAGTTAACCAAGTCTACGAACAAAATATTTCTAAGATTATTAATGGATATCGTATAGAGCATGCCAAACACTCTTTGTCTACTTCAAAAGACACAATTACACAAATATTCATGAATTCTGGTTTTCAGACCAAGTCTAACTTTAATCGCGAGTTTTCAAGAATCGTAGGAATGACACCGAGTGAATACCGTAAAAGTAGATCTCTGTATTTAAAGTCGGAATTGTCCAAGAACGACTAACAATAAAGCAGAGTAGGTAAGCTGCTCTGCTTTATTGATGATATTGACTTATTACCCCATATTGAATTGGCGATTACAGCCAGACTCTATAGCAAAGTCTTGATCATGGGTGATAAGAACGAATCCTCCTTGATAATGACTTAAAGCGTGCGCAAGCATGATTTTTGAATCGAGATCCAAATGGTTATCTGGCTCATCAAGCAGCAGTAAAGGTTGATTGAGCTGGTGGCTGGCAATGACCATAGCTAGTTTCATTTTTTCACCGCCACTGAGCATGCCTCCCATACGGAATACGTCTTCACGACGAAAGCCTATCCCCGCGAGTAAGGTTCGCGCATCCTTTTCTTTCATTCCTTTGCAGTGCAACATCAGGTTATTAAGGATTGATAGCGCATCACGAACAATGCCGAAATGCTGGTCGAGATAATACAGTGGGGTGCTTACTTGTATTTCACCTTTATTTAGTAAGTGGTTGCCGAGTAGTGTTTTCAGTAGGGTTGATTTACCGCAACCATTTTGCCCTGTTAGGTGCAGCTTGTCGTTTGCATTGATTTGTAATGAAATGGGTCGGGCGTTGCCGTATAAAAGTACGCCTTCAAGAATTGAAATGACTTTACGCGAACGCGTTTGATTGTCAGTTATATAGAGTTTTTGCTGTTTCAGTTGCTCGTGTTTGGATTTCACCGATTGTTCTTTTTTATCTAAATGTGATTGCCTGAGTAGAGCGTTCTTGTTGCGGTTCGAAATTCGATCTTCAGCGCTTTCTTTTTTACCATCGAGTAGCATTTTGGGCTGACTGTTATCTTTGCGTAATTTGTTCCCTTGTGAGGCTCTTTGTTCTGCTTTCTCTTTATTTCGCTGCGCTTGCTCCTTGAGTCGTTTCTTTTGTTTTGTAACCTGTGTTAACTGCCTCTCAACAGATTGTATTTCAGTGCTTTTCTGCTCGGCGTAGAAATCATAATTGCCGCCGTAAACTTGCAACCCAAGGCTGGATAGTTCCCAGATTTCTTCCATTTCACGCAGCAGTTCTCGGTCGTGGCTAATGAGTAAAATTGAACCTTCAAAGGCTTTGATTGATTCAATGAGCCATTGTTTTGCATGAGCATCAAGGTGGTTGGATGGCTCGTCGAGAACTAGCAGTTCAACATTCTGCTCGAATAGCTGCCACAATTGTAAACGCGCTAACTGTCCGCCACTGAGTTGAGCGCAAGGAAAGTATGGATCTTGCGGTAACCCCATCATTTCAAGCTGGTGGTTTAACTGGCTAGCTATATGCCAATCATCTCCAACTATATCGAACCACTTGCTTGCGCAATCACCCGCGGCAATGTGGTTAAGTGCTTCAAGCGTTTGTTCTTTTCTTAAAAACTGCGCAATAGAGTATGCCGAAGAAAGTAAGTTTGATGGCTGTTGCTGATAAGCAGCAAAGGATGTGGGCGGTGTTACAACTCCGCTCGATGGTGTTATTTCTCCTAGCAGAATTGAAGAAAGAATCGTTTTGCCGACACCATTCTTTCCAACTAATCCAACACGACGCTTGTTCATTGTTAGCGATAGATGTTCGAAAAGACGTTCGCCGTTATCGAACTGATGACTGATATTGCAAGCCTTTAATACTGGCATAATTTGCCTCCTGTATCGCAGGGACAACAGCCGTAGCAGCACAAAGTGCTATGAATAATGAACGATACAACGATACAAAAACACAACAGCAGAAACGCGAGTTGTATTAACAAATTGCTATCGAACAGAAATATCGGAGAGTGAGCTACGCCTACTAACCCTGTAGTTCCAAAAATGTAGATAAATGGATGACAGGCTTAGTTGTTCATATCGGCGTAATCTCCTGAAGAAGTGATTTGGAGAGTGTAACTAGCTTTGACTGAAAATTGCAAGCGACCTCTGTCACAGCTTGTTGCTGTTAAGCTTTTCTTGAAACGAGTCACGATAACGCCACTAGGTAGTGTGCTCTTATCGTGACTCTCTGGTTACTTTTCATAAATTAATTATGTCGCCTGTAGTTATTTTCTTAATCCTAAATTATTTTTTATTGTCTTCAACGCTCGCTTCAATATCCTCTAATTCTTTGTTTAGTTGACTACTTACCTCAACTGACATGTCTTTTACTTTTTTGATGCCGTTTAATATTGAGCGAATGGCCTTCGTCATTTGTTGCGGGCCCATGATGACCAGAGTAACAACGGCAATCATACCCATTTCCCAAAAACCAATATCGAACATAATTTTATCCTCTCAATTTCAATTTTTGTGCTCTCACAGTCTGTAGAAGTACGATGTTGATATGCTGCTACATACAGTGAGTGGTGATGTTTATAAGTTCATCGTGCATTAATGGTTAGTTTCATATAACGATGGGTGGTTCTCGCGGAGGTTTTCATTGTTTTGAATATCGGCTTTATTTGGTTTATAGAATCGCGCCATTACAAGTCCTGCTTCGAACAGTAACCACATCGGTAGGGCCAGAAGAGTTTGCGAAATAACATCTGGAGGTGTGAGTAACATTCCCACCACAAACACACCGACAATTACATGCGAACGCTTGTTAGCCAGAGATTGTGGCGAGCTCATACCACTCCAGCACATAAGTAGCGTTGCCACTGGAATTTGGAATGCCAAGCCAAAGGCAAAGAACAACTTGAGAACAAAACTCAGGTAACTGGAGATATCCGTCGCGATACTGACGCCTTCAGGTGCGACTGTGGCAAAAAAAGCAAACGCCAATGGGAATACCACGTAATAAGCAAATGCAGCGCCTAGGTAGAACAGTGCTGCGGAGCCAAAAATGAGCGGGATAAGCATGCGTCGTTCATTTTTATACAGACCAGGTGCAATAAACGCCCATACTTGCGATAACCAGTAAGGCACTGTGGCGAATACCGCGGTCACAATCGTTAACTTAATAGGGGTAAAAAACGGAGCTGCCACATCAGTAGCAATCATCGCTCCACCTTCGGGTAAGACCGCAAGCAGAGGTTGTGCTACGAACGAATAGATATCATTAGCGAAATACACTAAGGCAAGAAACGCCACTAAAATAGCGGCAACAGAGCGCAATAATCTATCACGCAGTTCTAGTAGATGACCAATTAAAGGTTGGGAGTGGGTTATGCTCATCGTCTATTACCTCAATTCATGGATAACAGACTTCCTTGTCTAAATCAGCTTCCTGCAGATTCGTTGAAGAATGTGGGATATTAAGACTTCGCTTCGTCTCTAGGCTGAATAGCTACGTCTGAGGTTGGCTTTTTGTCGTTGTCGTCTTTCATTGCTGACTTGAAGCCGTTAATTGCGGTGCCTACATCGCCACCCAGAGTGCGCAGACGCTTAGTGCCAAATAGTAACGCTACGATGATTGCGATGATTGCGAGTTGCCAAATACTAATTCCAGCCATGATAGTGCCTCTTATTGATACTAAATAATTAAACAGTAAGTCGACTATCCCTACGACTCTTGGGATGTGCGTTTACTATAAGGGTCTGTGTGTGAATGAAGAAGTCAGTTACTTTCAGTTAATTCGAAGGTTGGTTTTTTGTTGAAGTAAAACAACTGGTTACTGAGATGTTTATGGGGGCGTGTGGTGTTTTTATAGTGCAGGTTATTGCTGCTGGTTATGTGTATTGTTAATTAAGATAAAGAGAAGGTTCACTATAGGGCTCAATGGCTTGGCACTAGCATTCTTAGAATGCCTAAATACAAGCCAGAGGAAAGGCTTACTGAGGGAGTGCGAAATCACTAGGGGCTCTCAATTGAGGAAAGTGCGGTTATGTAGCAGCTGGATTAGAGGTAAAACAAGACCCCACAGAGTGGGGTCTTAGGAGAAAATCTTTGTTGTTATGCAGTCACTGGTTCACGACGAATTGGTTGTGAAGAGCAGCGTAGTGCACCACCGATTGAGCTTGGCATGTCGTATGGCACTTCAATCACTTTGTGACCACGCTTACGTACTTCAGCAATAATACGCTCATGGCGTGAGTCCATAATTACCGTGTTTTCATCCAAAGGTAGGCCATTAGTGCCTAACCAGAACGCTTCTTCTTCAGTAACGTCAATCCACTCAATACCATCTAGACTCTTTGGCAAGTCGCTTAGAATCCACTTGCGGCAAATCAAACCAAGCTTAGGGCTTAGCAGTGACATTGCGCAGTCTAGATGCAGAGCATTGGTGTGTAGCTTAAGTCCGTGAACTTTATACTCATCCCCCAACACTTGTTGAGCAAATGCAACTGCATTTTCGTTAGAACCGTGGCCAATGCCTTGATAGATATTGAAGCCATCTACTAGGAAATCACCGCCATCAATTAGGATGCTGTTTTTCTCTGCCAGCTCTTGAACTTCGACATTGTCAGTAAAAGTTTCTAGCGATGCTTGCGGTGCAGATACATAGTTACCTTGACCTGCTAGCATGATTGGCACATACACCTCGCCCCCCATATATTGCTGCTTACGCTTAAACGGCATGCGTAGTGACGATACCATCGCAGTATTACCTGCGGTGCACCACATGTCACGTGGCCAAATTTGGTCGTGGCTGTCGTTTAGGTAGTTGCCATCTTTGTCATTGAACTGTTTTAGGCGAATGACTTTAATACCCTGGTCTTGCAATGTTTTTGCGTAGTTCTCGATTTGATCGCACAGTTTTGTGTACGTCTCTTCTCCGTAGGCTTCTAGCCAGGTTTTTCCGCTATTATCACGAACCCATTGAGCTGTCTCTGGCTTTAGGAAAGGTGCCATGTTGTGCTCAAAACCATCTTCATAGTTTGGGATCTTCGAATCCGGTGCTGGCGGGTTGCCGATGATGACTTCCGTCAGTTTGCCATACTCGTGAGTCACGTGTAGACGTTTTGTTGGGTCGACAGAGCTTTTACTGCCGTTTGAGGCCAGAGCGGTTGGAGCCAAAGTGGCCGTAGCTGCAAGAGCCGCGGCTCCACCTGATAGTTTGAAAAAGTCACGACGGTTAAGTGAGTTTGTCATAGTGCGTCTCCTGTTGAGGTAATCTGTGTTGACGAGACGCAGTATCTATCAGAATCTTGAAAAGATAGAGTCAGGTATATTCAGTATTATTTACACTTTGCCAGTCGACTGGGTAACGTAATTGACTAAAATGATGTAGACCCCCATGCTAAGTACAGTTAAAAGCTGAGGTAAATATGTTTTCAATTGAACAAGTTAAAGTATTTGTTGCATCAGCCGAGCTAGGTTCTTTTTCTGCTGCGGCTCGTAGTGTGGGCAAAAGCCACAGCTCGATAAGTATGGCAATTACAAGCTTGGAAGATGAACTTGGTGTTGAGTTATTTGACCGTAGTACCAAGATGCCAACGTTAACTGAAGACGGTGAGCGCTTTTATGAGCAGTCATTATTGTTACTTCGTCAGATAGAGCGCATGCATGCCTCGGCACAAAGTTCATTGAATAACGTCGAAAAGAAGCTTCGTATTGGGCTAGGGGAGATGGTGCCCTTTGCATTAATAGAGAGCTTGTTAGAGAAAACGGCAGATAGCTACCCGCACACTAAACTGGGTGTTTATAGAGGGGAGTATCCTTGGCTGATAGAGCAATTGCAGCAAGGAGAATTGGATATCGTTATTGCTGCAAATGCTGAGACGGCACCAATAGCAATAGATTTCTATGCAATATTGGAGATCGAGTTTGTGTGTGTGTGTTCTCCCGATTCCCCTTTGGCTGATATGCCTATTGTCGAAAATGAAGTCTTATTAGCGACTCGTCAGTTAGCTTGTGTAAACATGTTAAATAATCCTGTATTGAAAGCATATGCGTCAGTATCGCCAGAAATATGGGAAATGACAGATCAGGACGACATGATTAAGTTGGTTGAACAAGGGGTTGGTTGGGCCGCAGTACCGAAAGTGATAGCGGAAGAGCGTTTAGCGTTGGGAACGTTAAAGATTTTCAAGCCAGAGTTTAGCCATACTAAGCAAACAATCCTTATTGATATGCTTGTGTCATCTTCTCATCAACAAGGGCCTGTTCAACAGTTTTTGATGAAAGAGCTCAAGTCTTTGAATGAGTAGCTGGTGCATTAGCTTCACGTATGAGGTAAAGCGTTGCTCAAAGTAGTGCTTCCAAAGTTCAAATTGAAAAGCCTGCTTTGATGCAGGCTTTTCAAGATTACATTTGTAAATTTAGCAATTAAGTTTCGTTAAGCTCAGCGTTAGAACTTGTGCGCTAAGCTAACGAACGCTCTCACACCGTGCATGTGATTAGAACGCGATGGTTCCGTAAACAGTCTGACGCTCAAACTAGAGTTGATAGCCTTGATTGGTGTACCAAATTCTATTCCAACACCAGTCAGATTTGAGCGATAGTAGCCTAGACGTTCCCCCTTATCGTTATGACCAGCATCATTTGTTAAATGACCCACATGGTAAGCGTAACCACCCAAGTTCATACCGTTATCAAATCGATGTTGAAGGGAGCCTTCAATGTAACCGATAGTGCCTGGCTTCATATCGTGACCACTACGCAAATCCTTTGTTCTGTACTCAATGTTTGAAGCAAAGTTTGCTTGCCAGTTTTTATTGATGTTCCATGTTGCTTGACCACCTATTTGGTGCACATCGTAGGTTTTGTCTGTATTTGTGTTTCCAGATTTTAAACCCAAGCGAAACGTATAGTTAGCCGCCAGATGCCAATCGTCACCAACGGTCCAATTTAGTTTGATTGGTGTCACCCAAGGGCTGCGACTGACATCTAACAATTTACCGTTCAAATCTCGGTCTGAACCTCCCGGATACAAACCACCAGAGACAAGCGTTGCGCCAAAGCTATATTTACCACCGAGTAGCTCTAAATCGGTATTGTAATGCAGAGTGCCTAAAAGCACCTGTAAACTTACATCTCTTGGCACATCCTGACCATTAGCATCAATTCCTTTGATTTTGTAGTTACCATACGTAAGTGCACTTACTAAGCCTTTTCCGGCATATACAGCAGCATTAGCCGTTGCGTTAAATCCCGGTTGGTTAGCTGTCATTTCTGGAGCAACATAAGTGTCTGCTAATGTTTGAGCAGTAGCTAATAGCCCGAGTGCAGTCGTCGCGAGTTGGCGAGTAATTGTTGAACGTAGCATTTGAAATTGATCCTAAGTGAATTGAGAGTAGGATTGTCAATCAGCTTTAACTCATATCGAAATCAGTTGATTTCAATTCTTCTGAAAGGTCGTTGGAGTGAGCAGTATTGCTAATGACGATAGAAGTGCCCTGCCAATTGCAGGGCTGATAGGTTGCTTGCTCGCTAAGAATTAACCTTCACGGAAAATTGGTTGGGTGTTGCAGCGCAGGGAGCCACCAATTTTACCAACTTCGTAGTAAGGGAAGTCATAGATAGTGAGTTCTGGTCGTGCTGCTTTGATAGCTTCACGCAGACGTTTTGCTTCAGTTGCCATGACAAGTTCAGTCGGGCTGATGGCGATGAAGTTTGCCAACTTAAGGTGGGCTTCTTCCGCGGTCATTGGGATCCACTGTTTATTGCGTAGTGGCTCTGGAAGTCCCTCGATACCGCCAACAATGTCTTCTTCAAGGATCACACCCCAGTCACCAAACGCGTTCATCAAACAATCTAGATGTTGATGAGGGAACTTGTCTGTTTTGATCTTTATTTCATGTACTTTCCACTCAGGGTAAGCGTTGCGCATCCACTGGATACCCAGCTCATTGGATGCCTTACCTGAGTTGCCCACATAGATATGACCGTGGTCAATCATGACATCGCCACCCTCAATCAATGGCTCTAGGTCATGATCGTGGTTGTAGGTGTCTAATGGTTGTGGCATTGACTTGATGTCGGTACCGTTACGCATTAGTTCCATAGTGACATAACGAACAGCGTGTTTGTTGCGGCCACGTTCTGGTGTCATGAAGGCCGTTTCGAATAAAGTGTTGCCTACAGAAACTTGGCCATCTCGACAATAGGTATCGACATTCATAACACTCATGTTGTTGTAGTTATTAATCATGTCGTTAGTGTGGTCCGCTGGACGGTGGACAACTATGCCTTTGCTTTCCAGAAAACTCACGACATTTTCGATTTGAGAATGTGCCTTTGCAAACCACTCGGGGTTAGCTTCTGAGAAAAGCTTACCACCATGTTTTTTTAGCATGTTAACTGTAGCTTCACCGGCAAAATCCCAGATAGGGTCATATTCAGGTAGTATCAAGTTATCAACGCGACCAAACAATACTTCACGTAGTTTGCCATCTTCAGAATACACATTGATGCTTTTCATTGGGCCCTGATAAGCCGCATTGTTTCCGCTAAAGTCCTTTTTAGCCGTCGCAGCGTTTGCCACACCAGATAAGGCTAAAGCGCCTGTTGAAGCTACACCTGCTACTGCTGCTGTACTGCCTGCTAGTTTGAAAAAATCGCGACGGTTAAATGATTTCATAATTGCCTCGTTAATCTATCGGTTTTGAAAGTTGTAGTAGGGCTTGCTTGCCTTGAGATAGATAATGCTCTCAATTTAATCTAAGATTAAGTCAGGAAGTTTCGAAAATTTGGGAAGGTGTATGTATCACTTGGATCAATTAATAGCTTTAGTTACGGCTGTTGAAGCCGGTTCATTTTCCGCCGCAGGACGCCAATTAGGTAAAGGCCACAGTACGATCAGTACTTCCATCAATAATTTTGAGCTTACTTTAGATGTTCAATTGTTCGACAGAAGCCAGAAGTACCCAGTGTTGACACCTATTGGGGAGCAAATATACGCACAAGCCAAGTTGATATTGAGACAAAATGAAAGAATGATGGCGTTCTCTGCGAGTAAAGCAAAATTTGAAGAAGAGTCTTTAGAGATAGGCCTTGATACTATTATGCCCTTCGGGTATTTCGAAGTTGAGCTGGAAAAGCTAGCAGCCGAATATCCTCATACAGAAATTCATGTATCACGTTCTCGTGGTGATTCGCTGCAACATCAATTGGTATCTGGTGAGCTCGATCTAGCTATTCAGTTGAACCGAGGTGCAGTAACAGAAAGTGTTGACTTCGTTGATTTACAGCCAGTGATTTTTGATTGTGTTTGTTCTCCCGATTCAGAGTTAGCCGATATGACGGTGGTTGATAGTGAGACTTTAATGATGACTCGCCAAATCTGTAGTCGCGATATGCTTGAGAATCCTTTGACTGGAATTAAAGCAAAATTTTCGAATGAGATATGGACTGCTGCTGATATGCATGACGTCGCAAGAATGGTGGAGCAAGACCTAGGTTGGGCTTATTTGCCAAGAGAAATTACTCAAGAACGAGTGGCAATGGGGACATTATCCAATTTTATTACAGACTATAATCCTGACAATATTCCTGCCCGTTGTGAAGTCGACTTACTAACTGCTCCAGGTAAAGTAAATGGTCCTGCATTATCACGTTTTATC
Organism: Photobacterium jeanii; assembly: GCF_001650345.1. Taxonomy (GTDB): domain Bacteria; phylum Pseudomonadota; class Gammaproteobacteria; order Enterobacterales; family Vibrionaceae; genus Photobacterium; species Photobacterium jeanii. Next base: position 244,232 of record NZ_LVHF01000012.1, read on the forward strand.
GATCTCCTAAGGGGGAAGTCTGTAACCAAGTAACGACATTAAAAGGGCTAAATATAGCTTGGTTAATGATATTAACGCATTGTGATTTTTAAATTGCTATCCCATATTTATCCAAGGCAAAGTCACGAGAGTGCCACTAGCTAGTGTGCTCTTATCGTGACTCTCTGGTTGATGTGTTTGGCGGAGTGTCTTCGCTTATTGTGAACTACCAGTTTCAGCCTCAGCTTCTTGATCTAACTGGGTAAAAAGTTGTTCAGCCGTCATATTATGGCTGTGTTTTGCTATTAGCGTGATCCATGCGGTTAACTGGCGGTAATGTTCATATTCACAGGCGGTGTCGCGTTCTTCTTCTAATTGCTCTTTGGTGAAGTTGTCGCGGAAGGCATCGATATCAGAGCCAAAAACTAGACATTGAATTGCGTAGTAACGTTGAGCGTCTAGACTATGCTCATCCCAAAAATGTCCTTCATCGAGTGATTCATTTTGCTCATCGGCAATAGCAAACCAGTCAGCGGCACTAATCGCTATTTCAGCGCCATCATCGTTAAAGTAGAGAAGTAGTATTGTTGCGAGATTATCAACTGCATCTTCTTCCTTGCCTAAAGTGATGATCTGGTAATTGTGTAAATAGGCGTGGCCATATTCATGAAACAAAATGAATTGAATTGCATCAAGTGTGGCTTGTAATGCAGTGCGTCCGGTTTTGTCGTAATTGTCGTCATCAAATAGCGTGAATGTTTCGCCAGCAAAATGGTAAGGCATCTGAATGGTATTGGTTTCTGGGTCGAATAAAGGCCCATCAATATTATCAGCCCACTGTAATGTGACATCTTGTTTTATCGGAGCAAGGTAATTGGCAAACTCTATAAAGTCTTGTGAGAGTGTTTTTATATCATTAAGGAAAAATTCGGGAATATCACTCTCTGTTTTTTCAAATTTAAGCGCGATTTTTGCTTGGGCTGAGAAACTGAAACTAAGTAAAAATATAATGAAATAGGAACTTAGGGTAGTGTGAATCCATTTCATAAATTGTCCTTTTATTTTTTACCAGATTAATGATCAAGCTGAAAGTTAGCCAATTCAGTATTACAAAACCTGACTCTCAATTCGAGTTGAGCGCTAGGATGAATTTGAGCTAGGTCTCATTTTTGATGGTTTTTGCCTTCAGAAACTTACATGCATCATTATGAAACTAGTGTGTATGAACACATGGCTGATAAAATAGTCAAAAATCAGGATAAATCTTATATCTGCCTAAATTTGCGGATTGCTGTGTGAGCAGTTACTTACGCTAGTATAAATTTACATCTATATGCCAGGTGCCTTCTAGTTATGTGGTTTGCTTTCATTTTACTAGCTTGGTCACACACATATTTGCAAAGTAGGCAGTAATGAATCGAGTGTGACAATGTCAATGGATATAAAGCCGAAGCATCTGATTAAGATTATTTTCCCCTTAATTGCTGTGATTTTCTTATCGTTAATCTATGTGGGTTATACGGATTTAAAATCGAGCAAAGAAGATGCGTATGAACAGGCTAGGACGAATATTAAAGTTGCTAGGGAATATTTGGAGTTGCATTTTAATGCAGCAGAGAACCAGCTTTTTTTGCTGAATGAATTGCTTAATAAACGTTTTTCAATTGCTGATTTTTTAGCTTCTGCCCAACATGTTGTTGATCAACAGCCTAAGTTTTCTGAAATTGGTTTATATACGGGTGGTAATTATTACGCTACGAATGGTGTCACCGTAACTGAGGCTACTGAACGGGTAAAAACACGACCTTGGTTTCAGGTATCGAGAGAAGCGGGGGAAACTTACCTTTCACCTATTTATATGAGTCGTTCGACCAAAAAGTGGAGCGTTACCTTAGTAAAAGTGGCACGTTCATATGAAGGGCGTTTAGTGCATGTACTGTTAGAGATGGATGCCACGGGCTTATATCAACAACTTTCTCTTTTAAAGACTTTAGAGCATGGCTATTTATATGCGGTAGATCTTAGTAATCGACAAGTTGTGATGCACCCTGATGAACGGCGGATTGCGACACCTTCAGTTAGTGTATCTCCTGAATTAATTGAAAAGATTCGGTCTGGGCAGCTCAAAGGTACGATTGATAATTACATGTATCAAATGCAATGGAAGTTCAGTGTCTATGATGCTGATAACCCATTTGGTTGGGTGCTATTATCCGGGACGATTAAACAAGATATTACCGCAAAAGCGTTTAACCTAGGAGCGGTCGGCTTAGCCTTAGTCGCGATTATTGCCATTATGGTGATTGTTAGATTTACTTCGATGTTGATCCACAATAACGGGCGCAACCTAATAGAAGTAAACGAGCTATCTGAATTGAATCAGCAGCTTACCAAGATGATTCACGGATTGTTGCCCTGTAATCAAGTAATGCTGTTTGTTTACGATGAAGTAGCAAATGAGTTTGTTGACGTGACTTGTAATCACCATTTTAGTTATGTTGATGTGGCAAGCTATCTTCCTGTAACTAAGCACCGTAGTATGCGAGTGAATAAGCACGACCCTTATGATGTGATTGCTCGTACTATTGCACCTCACCAAAATGTGATTCGAGTACCTCTAACCAAACAGCAGCATGTGCAAGGCATCATTTATATTTTAGGTGCCACCGCAAAAACACCTTGGGTCGTTAATATTTATCGTAATTATGCGCAGGGTGCGCTTAACCATGTTTTGCTCCGTCAGCAGATCCAGAATAAGGATCAGATGACGGGGCTCATGAACAAAAATTATTTACGGATACAACTTCAGCAAACCTTACAATGCGAACGCAAAAACTACTATCTTGCGATGATGGATATCGATGATTTTAAAATGATCAATGATGGGTTAGGGCATTTGTTTGGTGATGAAGTGATCATGACGGTTGCTGAAAAACTTAAACGTTTTTTGCCGCAAAATTCTACGGCTGCGCGTTATGGTGGTGATGAGTTTTCTATTATGTTCCAAGCTGATTCGTTTGCGGATGCCAAAGCCAAGCTATCAGTGCTGCGAGATAGAATTAGCCTTCATCGCGTGAGTTATGAAAACAAGGAATGTCAATTTACTATGAGCATTGGCTGTGCTCCGGTTACTGGAGATTTAGATAGTGTCATTTCGGCAGCCGATACCGCGTTATATGAGGCGAAAGGTAAGAAACGACCGAAAGTGTGCAAGCACGATATGTTGGATGGTCCTTGTCAGTTTTATGAGCCAAAGGACGGTTCTGATCCGCAGATGTTGTGTACAGGTAAAAATAGTATCGTTGCTTAATAAAGCTAGGCGACGGGGTAAAACAAGCGCCTTTAGTATAAAGGCGTTTGTTAACTTACTCTACGCAATGCATGACTATGTAATTTGCAGTTCGCTTATTTTTTACAATGCAGGAATAAGTACAGACTTAGGTTTTTTTACAAGCGTTGGTTCTAAATACGTGCCAAGGTAAGCTTTGGCTGCACGTTTGGCTTCGTTTGCCATGCTGGTGGTAATAAAACCGTACTTCATTTGTGATAGGGTGAAAATGACATCCACAATCTCAATCCAAATATAGAAAATATCGGATTGGTTATTTATCTGCGGTAACTCGAAGAAGTGATCCAAAATGGCATAGATTTTAGCGGAGAGGATCATGTCATTGTTGCGATCTTTTTGTTTGATTGCCGCTGACGTTTTACCTGAGATAATCAGCTCTCGTGCGGGTTTTTCTTGCTCATAGAAGAGAATACAACGATCAATTAAGGTATCGACAATATCTTGCCAGCCATCAATTTCCTCATACTGAGGCACTTCAGAAAGTAGCTCTAAGATCTGCTGACCGTACTCACTTGCTACTTCTGCGTAAATATCGTCGATATTAGCGTAGAAGTGGTATGCCGAACTCTTTGGTACGTCTGCACGCTGTGCGATGTCGGCAAAAGTCACTTCGGAAATATCCATTTCAGTAAGCAGCTCACGTGTTGCCGCTTTTAACTCTGCTCTACGCTTAATGCCCCTAGCTTGCATATGCTTCCTTACAACTTTTTTTCGTATTGGGGGGAGACTATAACGCAATCCGTAACATGTTGCTAACTTGTTGTTTATTAGTCTGCTTTATCATCTTTTGAGTCAATTTTTACTCAAGTTAATTTGGTGGGTTTGGATGTTTAACCAGATTGAGTACGTAATATTTATACGGTGAACCCTTAATTTAAGTTGTTGATTTTAAATTGTGCAACCAAATTTCTATGAATGAGATTCTTGTCACACGTAATATTTAGAAACAACCACATTAATCACTTTATTTATTTCCTATAGGAGGTTAAATTGCCGCTCAAATTATAAAGAGCTAGGGATTATTACCGTAATGTCTAAAAATGTTAGTATTTTCGACCAACCAAAACCGTTTAAGATGATCTTCTTCATCGAGCTATGGGAGCGTTTTGGTTACTATGGCCTGCAGGGCATTCTTGCTGTTTTCTTCGTTAACCAACTTGGTTTCTCACAGCAAGATTCTTTCGTTACATTTGGTGCATTCGCCGCTTTGGTGTACGGTCTTGTGTCAGTGGGTGGTTATGTAGGTGACCACGTTTTAGGTACAAAACGCACTATGATCTTCGGTGCTATTGTACTGGCCGCTGGCTACTTCTTAATGGGCTTTTCTATTCTAGAGCCTCGCTTCATTTATTTTGCATTAGGTGCAATCGCTGTGGGTAACGGCTTGTTTAAAGCAAACCCTTCAAGCCTACTTGCTAAATGTTATGAAGAAGGCGATAGCCGTCTTGATGGTGCATTTACGCTGTACTACATGTCTATCAATATCGGCTCTTTGGTATCACTTTCTCTAAGCCCTGTAATTGCGGCAAGCTTTGGCTACGCAACAGCATTTGTTGTTTGTGGTCTTGGTTTGATTGCTAGCCTAATAAGCTACGTGATGTTCCGCAAAACAGTAGAAGGCATTGGTTCAGATCCTGATTCAAAACCAATGAACCCTAAACACCTAGCAATGGTGGTTGCTGGTACCGTTGTTTCTACGCTTATCTGTGCATGGTTACTACAAAACATCTTTATGGCTAACGTTGTACTTGGTCTGATTGGTGTGGGTGTGGTTAGCATCTTCATGAAAGAAACCTTCAAAGTTCAAGGTGCTGCACGTAAGAAAATGATTGTGGCATTTGTTCTTATGCTTCAAGCGATTGTGTTCTACGTTCTATACGCACAAATGCCAACATCGCTTAACTTCTTTGCGATTTACAACGTACGTACTGAAATTCTAGGTTTCAACGTTAACCCTGTAAGCCTTCAAGCGCTTAACCCATTCTGGGTTGTACTATGTAGCCCAATTTTGGCTTACCTATACACTTACTACGGTAGCCGTGGGCGTGACCTTTCAATGCCAGGTAAATTCACCGTTGGGATGTTCATGTGTGCATTTGGTTTCTTGTCAGTAGCAGCTGCGGGTCTGTGGTTTGCTGATGAAGCCGGTATGGTCTCTGTAGGTTGGATGGTATTAGTTTACTTATTCCAAAGCTTGGGTGAACTGCTAATTAGTGGTCTTGGTTTGGCTATGGTGGCAAGTCTTGTGCCTCAGCGCCTAATGGGCTTCACAATGGGTGCATGGTTCCTAACACAAGCGGCTTCGTTCATCATTGGTGGTTACGTAGCGTCTTTCAGTGCAACGCCAGAAAACGTGACAGATCCACTACAAACATTGCCACTATATACTGAAGTGTTCCAAAACATTGGTATTGTGACATTGGCTGTCGCTGTTCTAATGGCAATCACTACGCCACTACTATCTCGCATGATGAATGCAAAAGATGAAGAAACAGTAGCAGAGCTAGCAACAAACTAATTGCTATAAACTAATAATTACGGCTATTGATTAGAAGTATTTAATTAGTTGTAGGATGAAAAACTAAGCCTCGTTGAGTGATCTGCGAGGCTTTTTTGTTTTGAAAAATCGATGTAGTAGCTAACAGTGTATTAGCCACCAACCAGAACGGTAGGCATTCCCATTACAATGGTGCCGCCATGTGCGGTCATATCACCCATACGAGCTGCGGGCTTGTTATTAATAAGTACCGTTGCACTGCCTTTTATCACGCTGTCTGGTGGACCAACACAAACACACATCTGGCCCATGGTTGCCGCAGGTAAGTTACCAATAAGCACTGTTGTTGGTAGTGGCAACAAGGGACCGCCGACATGCGGGATAGGGACTACAGCTGGCGTTTGCATGGGGCAAACATGCATATCTGTTGCTCTTGCGGCGGGTAGCATAATGATTCCTTTATTGAACTGTCGGAAGGCGGATGTTATTCGGTTTGGCCGTTACCACCTTGGGCAATGTTTAAGCCAATATTAAAAAAGGCGATGTATCTCTTCTTAGCTTCATCACCTTCAACTTCATCATTGATAGGAAGAGCAGCACAAAGGTTAATTGCGCCAGCAACCGCGTGGGCATAGAGATTCGCTGGTGGTGGTACTACAGGATCACTAGGACTTGTCATGCTGCCGCCACTCCAGAACGCGGCTTGTGCTACCCAACCAGCCCCTGTTTGTAAATCAGCTTTGGTTGCCATTTGTTCAGCAAAGCGGCGTGCTGTTTCATCAGGGGTATGAACCCAAGCCTTTGCTGCGCGAACGGCATTTGATTCGTCTTCACTCCAGTCAGGACGTAAACTGGCACAGCAACAAGCCCACCAAACCGCTTCACGAACAGGGAGGGCGTGGGCAAGAAATATGGCGGTATCAGAATAAAGCTCTGCATTAATGGCGGCGCGAATGAGTGAAGCTGGTTGTTCGTGTTGTTTTGCGAGTGTGAGTAGCTCTTCACTTGCTTCATACAGGTCAAGAATATCTGTCGCATTCAATTGAGGGATTTTTAAGTATTGCATTAGTTTACCTTCGCGATTGCGCCTTGAATTTGTACCATAGCCCCAGCTTTTACTTGGGTCATTGCACTGCCATTAATACCCACAATCGCACCTTTAAAGTCAGCTTTTGCTTTACCTTCCACTGCGACCATAGTGCCTTTAAGGTTGGCAGTGCCTTTGGCATCGACAGTGACTTGAGTACCTGAAATCTTGATGCCGCTTTGACTAATTTCAATTGCATTTGCACCAACACTTAACTTGATTTTTGTTTTGCCTTTGAGCTCTATGGTTTGTCCATCAATGGTGACTTTAGAACTGGCGCTGATTTCTGCATTTTTGCTCGCTTTTGCAGTTACGCTCGCATCCGATGTTAAGCTAATGTCTTTTGCAGCCTTATTAGATAGGGTATCTTCAGTTTCAAACGACATGGCTTCTTTGCTCTTGATCGCGAGCGTTTTGGTGACGTCCATTGTTGCCAAGCCTGCGATGGTCTGTTTTTTGTCTTTTTTGACATTCACCGTTAGATCTTTTTCGGCTTGCAGATAGATCTCTTCCTTGTCTTTTTTATCTTCAAAGCGTAATTCATTCGCGGTACTGCTATTACCGTTTGGGGTAGTGCGTGTTTTTATCCCTGATTGGGTTGCCGTACTATAAGGTGGTTTGTTTTTCTTTGTGTAGATAGAACCACTCACTACTGGGCGATCAGGATCACCATCAATAAAACTCACTAAGACTTGGTCACCAACCCGAGGAATAAATTGAATACCGAAGCCATTGCTTGCCGTGGCCTGCGCAACAGGCACCCAGCAGGAACTCTTCTCATTGGTTTGGCCATCTTTATCCCAATGAAAATGCACTTTGATCCGACCAAGATTGTCTTGGTTAGTCTCTTCGTTTTTTGGACCCGTTACTATGGCACTTTGCACACTGTAAATCGCAGGTTTAGCGATAAACTCTGGACGCCAAGTTAGGCTTGAAGGCACGCACTGAAACTCATTACGGTATTCTGCTTGCTGTACACCTTCGTCGGCTGTAATCCAGTGTGTTGCTTGCGTGATCACATATTCTTGGTTGTAGTCCGATTCTGTGTGATCTGTTAGCTTAAACCTCTGCCCGCAATTAATAGCGGTGTTAGTAGAAGAAGCGTGAATCAAGACTTTTTGACTATCGATTCGCTCCATCTGTTTTTTGGCGGCATCACGAGTCGTGGATTTGTCACTAATGCCTTGGCCAAAGAAGTGATGACTTAGCGCGCTGACTTTGCTCTTACTACTGGATGAGCGTTCACCGCTATCAAGCACATCTGCTGTTTCATGGTTGAAGTCTGCAAGAGATAACTTGCTAGCACCTAGCTTGTTACTAAAGTGCCACTCGCTAATCGCATCACGTTTATCTTTTGCCTTGGCAACAAATGGAATACGGTTTCCTTCAATGGTTTTGAAATCTTGGTTGCTGTCACCAATGATGACTAGAGGTTTTTTGCTGCTGTGATCGACATGGTAATGCCATCCTTCACTCGCAAGTAAGCGCTGTAAAAAACGACTGTCGGTTTCATTAAATTGAATACAGTAACTATGTTTGATCCCCGCACTACGCATAGAGAGTTTGAAGTGTGATTTGAAACCTGAGCTGGATAAAACTTTTTCCACGATTTGCTTTGTCGTCATGTCTTGAAAAACTTGACTCGAGCTTCGAAACGTTAAAATGGAGAAGGGGTCAATACCTTCAATTTTGTAGGTGTAAAGTTGCTTATTAATATCGAACTTCACATTTTCAATGCTGCTAACGATGCCATAAAAACGTTTCGCTTCTTTACGTAATCCTTCAAAACCTGGTGAGTAATTTATATCAAGCGTTTTACCTAACACACTTTCAGTAATGGGATCTGTAGTGGTAAGAAGTGCACAATATGAAGCTGGGTCTGATAATTTTTCACAGACCTTCAGCTTAATCACAATATAAGGTCCTTTACCATCAATGGTGGCAAGTATTGGACGTTGTTCTTCTTTATATTCTACAGATGTCATTTTATTCTTAGCCTTAAATAATAGAGCTTTTATTCTAATTTTATTTATATTCTCTTGATTGAATATGTCGTTCTAATACTTTTGGGGTAGGCGGTTGTTGGTAAAGAAACAATAGGTTCTCGAATCGGTTGTTTTTTAATACAGCACGATACTAAGCGTTAATTAATATCCTTTCAATATAATTCAATTAGACCGACTGGTTTACTTTTCTTTTAGCAGTCATGAGTTAATCAACGGCAGTTGTAGGCTAACTTTTGTAGAAAAGGCAATATTTATAAAATAAGCGAAGTTTATTATTTATATAATATAAAACCAATTGCATCACTTGGTTAAAAATAAATCTATTCACGCACTTTATAAGTGTATTTTAAATGTATTTTTACAAGTTTTAGATAATTAAATATTAATTTTAACAGGATTTAACTGTAATTGTTTCGATGTAACTTATTAATTAATAACGATTATTTATGATTTTGTTGTGAGTGTGTGTTACTGGTAATCCATTTATACGCACATCGTACCAGTAAAAATTTGTTTCTATAATAAATAAAAAAAGATATTGTTGAGTTATTGGAAAACACAGTTTTATATATTTTATAAATGCATGCTTATGAGTATTTTTCTTATAAGTTTATTGTTTATTTTTGACTGGTTAATGTGATTCCATGTCTTTAGTAAGGTTTATCAAATAACAATAATAATAAAAGGTTTGCTATGCGGTTTACTGATGATAAAGCTATCGAGCTTTCAAGTCCGATTAATGAAGAAGGGTTTTGCGGAGGCTATTTAAAGTCAAATAGACAGCTTTTTAGACCATTAAGAAATGAGTTTAATCTAGCTCAAACCTCTCAGCGTCAATTGGTTCAAAACCCTGACCCAAACGAAATTGACGCCCTTCATGAAAGCAATGTTCAAAACTGGTCTGCGCTGTCAGATTCTCTTTATGACGTATTTAAAACGTCTTCTCGTGATATTGAACTTGCATCATGGATGCTAACTGCCCAAGTAATCTCTGACTCTAGTTTACAGTCTGCAAATAATTTCAGTGGATGGTTCGCTTCATTGGTTCAAGACCATTGGCAATCGCTACATCCAATTTTACCCGAAGGTAAGATCCGTGCTGATGATGATTTTGGAAAAGCCAAAGAGATAGCTGAATTCAAACTCAAAGCCTTCATTCAATTAACCGGTGAATCTGAAGATAGCTCGCTGCTTTATTCCCCATTATTAATGTTGCCTTTAATTGGCGACTTAACGTATTCCCGCTATTTGAGTGAAGAGCGTAAAGGTAGCTTGGCTGAACTAAGACAAACCTACCATAGCATTGCGATGACACATCGTAATGACGTCACTCTCTTAGTGAATAACTTGGATGCGATTCGTACCAATCTGACTGAGATTGAATCCCAGGTAAAACAATACAGCCAAGAGTATTTACTCGCTGCTCCAAGTTTTCAGTTTGTTTTGGGGCTACTAACTAAGCTCATCAACGTTATTGACCACATTGCTGGCGTTAAGCCTGAGTCTCAAATAACGACCTCAATTATCGAAGAGAGCAGCAGTGCTGAAGAACCGCACACTGAGGTGAATGCAACGACAGAGGGAGAGGCTATGACAACGAGTAATGTTGAGCAAGTGATGGTTTCAGCTCCAGCTGCAATACAAACAGTAACACCTGTGTCGTTCACATCAATTGCGGATATGCAGGTCAAAAATCGTGATCAAGCATTTCACCAAATGCGTGAGTTAGCAGAGTTTTTTAAGAAAACAGAGCCGCACAGCCCAGTCTCTTATTTGCTAGAAAAAGCCATTCGTTGGGGTTACTTGTCGCTGCCTGAATTGATGTCAGAAATGCTTTCACATCAGCAAGATACGATTAACAGCGTCTTTAATTTATCCGGTTTGGACGAAGACGGTCAAACACAATTACCCGAGAGAAATATGGCTCAGCCATCAGTAGCTACGGCTTCAATCTCTGTTGCAGAGCCAAGCCCAGCTGTTGTGCCGGAAGAGCCAGCCAAGGAAAAACAAGAGGAACAGGAAGATACATCCAGCAGTGATTCACTGTGGTAATCGACCTGTATTGCAAACAATAAAGATAGAGAGGAAATGTTATGGCGAGCATCTATATGCGTATAGAAGGCGTTAAAGTAGAAGGTGGTGCAACTGTTGAAGGTCTACCAAAAGACGGTTGGTTTGCACTTAACTCATACAGCTGGGGTGCTGTTCGTCAAGTAGCGATGGACATCGGTAACGGCAACAATGCTGACTCAGGCATGGTTGCGATGAGCGAAGTTAACATTACTAAAGAAGTTGATGGTGCTTCAGAAGATCTACTTTCATTCCTATTTAACCCAGGTGCAGAAGGTAAAGATGTAGATATCGTATTTACAAAACCTGCACGTGACGGTTCTGGCGCAGAGATCTACTTCCAAGTTGGTCTGAAAAAAGCACGTCTAGTGTCTTACAACGTAAGTGGTAGCGATGGTTCTCAACCATTTGAAAGCATTGCACTTTCTTACATCCAGCTTGATCAGAAACATAAGCATGAAGCTGATGGCGGTAAGATGGTTGACGGTGGTCTTGTTTCTTACCACGTACCGCAAGGCAAGCTTCTGTCTGGCGCTAAATAATCGCTCTTAATGCGCTGCAGTAATGCAGCGCATTAAACCCGTTGATTATTTTTGAATATTTATAGGTAGGGAAGAGTATGGCTCTCAACTCGCAACATAAGCGTGTAAGCAAAAACCGTGTAAGCATTACTTACGATGTTGAAACTAACGGTGCAACTGAAACAAAAGAATTGCCTTTTGTTGTTGGTGTTATTGGCGATTTTTCTGGTCATAAACCAGAAAGTGAAAAAGTAGATCTAGAAGAACGTGAATTTACTGGTGTTGATAAAGACAACTTCGACACTGTGATGGGCCAAATCAACCCACGCCTGTCTTACAAAGTAGATAACAAATTGGCGAACGACGATAGCCAATTTGAAGTAAATATCTCACTAAAATCAATGAAAGATTTCCACCCAGAAAGTCTGGTTGAGCAAATCGACCCACTGAAGCAGTTAGTTGAAACTCGTAATCAACTAAAAGTGCTACTAAGCAAAGCTGATCGCTCTCGCGATCTAGAGCGCTTACTAAAAGAAGTACTACAAAGCACAGATGCGATTCAACACTTGGCTGAAGAGCTTGGTGTGAAAGGTGGGGAGGAAGAATAATGACGACTGAACAACAAGCAGCGCCACAAGCAGAAGCCGCGGAAGGTGAACTGAATTTCCTTGATCGTGCGATTTCAGCCACGACACAAACACCAGCAGATACAACCAAAGAACTCTTGTCTGTTCTTACTTCTCAAGTGTTAGAGGGGACTGTTACTTGGGATAAGAACCTGACACTAACGATTGAGAAAGCGATTTCGGCTCTTGATGAGAAAATTTCAGAGCAGCTTTCTACCGTTATGAAAAACCAAGATTTCCAAAAACTGGAAGGTACTTGGTTAGGTCTACAAAAGCTAGTTAAAAACAGTGAGCTAGGCCCTGATCTTAAGATCAAACTTGCTGACTACACCAAAGATGAATTGCTTGAACAATTTGAAGATGCGCCAGCGATTGACCGAAGCCGCTTCTTTACGATGGTGTACCAAGAAGAATTCGGCACTGCAGGTGGTCAACCTTACGGTGCATTAATTGGTGACTACGATTTCGGTTACGGTGACGAAGATGTTGCATTACTTCGTTACATGGGTGAAGTTGCTGCGGCTTCTCACTCACCATTCATTGCTGCGGCAAACGCAAGCATGTTCGATTTCGATTCTTTTGAGACTTTCTCTGAAGGTAAACCAGTTGCAGCAGGTTTTGATTCGCCAGCATACGCAAGCTGGAATGCATTCCGTGCTAGTGATGATTCTCGTTACGTTGCGCTAACGCTACCGAAAACAATTGCGCGTCTTCCTTACGGCAAGGCGACAGTGAAAGTTGATTCTTTTGATTTCGAAGAGTTGTCAAAAGATGCTAACGGCAACGCTGTACCAGAGTCGCAAAATGATTTTGTATGGAGCAACGCAGCATACGAATACGGTCTGTTATTAACGCAAGCTTACACTCAATTTGGTTGGTGTACGGCTATTCGTGGTGCAGATAATGGCGGTAAGGTTGAGAATCTATCTAACTTCACTTACTACACACCAGCAGGTGATCTTGTTCAGCAATGTCCGTCAGAAGTAAACCTGACTGACGAGCGTGAAAAAGAGCTAAGTGATCTTGGTTTCCTACCTCTAGTTCACTACAAAAACACCAACTACGCGGTGTTCATGGGTGCACAAACCACGCATAAACCTAAGACTTACACAGATCCTGACGCGACATCAAATGCTGCAATTTCTGCACGTCTGCCATACACAATGGCAAGCAGCCGTATTGCTCAGTACTTGAAAGTGATGGGGCGTGATCGCGTAGGTTCAAACCTAGATCCTGCCAATATCGAGAAAGAGCTAAGCGACTGGATTCACCAGTACGTGAACCCGAATGCGATCGGTAACGAAGCGAAATCAACTCACCCATTAGTTGAAGCGAAAGTTAGTGTTGAAGAACAAGCGGGTCGCCCTGGTTGTTACTCAGCGGTTGCTTACCTGCGCCCATGGCTACAAATGGAAGAGTTAACATCATCGCTACGTATGGTTGCTAACATTCCGGGCTAATTGTATTTCCGAGGGAAGGGAACTTCCCTCGGTTTGAGGTTATTTATGACGACATCAAATCCAACATCATCCGCCAGCATCTTACAAGATGTAAGGCTTTGGCGAATGCTGTTAGATAATGCCAGCCAGCAAAATACAGCCGTATTTAAAGCGTTACTCAGTAAAGTCATTAGTCAACTTGATGGTTTGCTTAGCGAGCAACTTTCTGAAGTTATCCAGCACAAAGCTTTTAAGCAGTTGGAATCAAGTTGGACTAATTTGCAGCGCCTGACTCTGTTACCTGTGTCTAATCGACGCGTAAGAATCAAACTCAACGATGTGAGTTGGTCTGAGTTATCTGCTGATTTAAACCAGTCTTTCGATATCTCCCATAGTGCGCTTTATAAAAAAGTGTATGCCAATGAATTGGATACCGCAGGTGGTCAACCATTTGGCTTATTACTGGTTGACCGCTTGGTGCAGTTCGATCTCGATGAAGAAGCAGCATTCGATGATCTATACACCTTGCAACTATTAGGTGAGCTAGGGGAGCGCTCGTTATGCCCCGTCGCCTTAGGATTAAATCAATATTTCTTTGGTGATGAGCCTGCTCGCCTTATTCATGATCAAGCAAGAATAAAGCGTATTTTATCGAGTTTGGATCTGCAAAGTTGGCAGTTGCTACGCCAGCGAGGATCTAGCCGCTTCTTGAATATTGTCTTGCCAGAATATCGCTTGCGTTCAGCTTACCAACACTATCGCGCCGGTTTTGTATTTACAGAAACGGCCAATGAAAAATCGGTGTTATGGGGGAATGCAGCGTACTTATTAGCCGCAAATGTGATCCGTGAATTTGATCGTATTAGCTGGTTTGGTTTTTTACGTGCTTACGATGAGTCGGGTAGCTATGGCGCCATTATTCAGAATCCGGTAACAACGGATGGCTTGGCAACACATTGGGCGGCAAGCAAAGAGTCAGCGGTTTATGCTGCGTCAGCAATTGAAGCACGTGTCGATATTTACAGTGAACACGATAGTTTTTGGTCTGAACAAGGCTTTACACCGCTATCAAGTGTGTATTTGAGCGGTCAAAAAGGCTTTTTTAGCAATCAGTCGGTGTGGTTGCCATCTGACGAAGCCAGTCGTGTTAACGGTATGCTGCAAACTAATCTAATGGCGTGTCGTTTTGCGCATTACATCAAAGCACAGATTCGTGATCGCATCGGTAGTTACGATAGTGCCGCCAGATGTGAACGAGACTTGGAACGCTGGTTACAAAACTACATTAGTGGTGTGGATTACGGCGATGATTCGATCATGGCGCGCTACCCCCTAAAACAAGCCAGTGTTGCATTTAGTCAAGACAGCTTCGATTCCACCAAATATCGCTGTCAAATCACGCTTCAACCTCAGTATCAATACGAGATGTTAGACACCCATATCGTGCTGTTGACCGATGTGCCTGCTCGCAAACTTGGTGAGGATGCAGAATGAGTTTGCTCTCCAAAATGAAAGGTAATTGGCATAACGACGTTGATAACGTGCGAGATGCGATCATTGAAAACCTTACAGCTCTTTTGTCTACACGTTCACCAATATGGGGAGCGTTAGCCGGTGGCAGTGCGTTATTACCTGACCAAGTGGAAAACTCCATTGCTACCTTTGGCATGGTCAATGCGATGCGGGCGCAAAATCGCGCTAACAGTAATGTGGTTTTGCACGAAATTAAACGTCTTATCCAATTGTTTGAGCCGCGTTTAAAAGACATTGAAATTGAGCTAGATGATGCCTCGATTGACAGTAATAAGCTCAAGTTCCGCATTGAAGGAATCGTGACGACTGATTTTGGTGACGACCTTGTTGTATTTGATTCGAGCTTAGATTTCACCACCAGTAGTTTAGATGTAAGGAAGACCAACCTTGTCTGAGTCATTGCTAAATTATTTCGAACAAGAGTTAGCCTTCATTCGTAAAGATGCGGGTGAATTCGCACGTCGCCATGCAGGTGTTGCGAAGACCTTAGGCATCAATGGTGATGGTATTGATGATCCGCAAGTGACGCGCTTGATCGAAAGCTTTGCGTTCATGAATGCAAAGTTACAACAGCGTCTAGACGACAATTTCCCGCAGTTGACAGATAGCTTGTTACAGTTGTTATTCCCGCATTTTACCCGTCCGATCCCGTCGTACAGCTTGGTGAAAATGCAACCTCACGAAGAAGTAACTGCGTGCTACACGTTGCCGAAAGGGACACAACTTGGACTCACAGATGTGGGTACAGATACTGCGATTTTCAAAACCTGCCAAGAGGTAGATTTATACCCCATCGTTTTAAAATTGGCGCAAGTGTCGATTGCACCGTTTGATATCGCTAAACCACACAGTGCTAAACAGGCTAAGGCGATGCTGGAGTTGGAGTTCGAAACTTCTGATCCGACATTGCAATTTGCCGATCTTGATCTTGAATCGTTTCCTATTTTTCTGCGTGGTGAGACAGCGTCGATTCTGCGTTTATATGACCACCTTTTTGCTGGTACTAACCAAGTTTGCATTCGTTTAGATGACACCTTCATTGAGCTAGGGGCGGAGAGTTTACTGCCCGTTGGTTTTGATGACAGTGATTATGTCTTGCCGTATAGCGTAAGCAGCTTTGGCGGCTTCAAACTACTGACTGAATTCTTCATGTTTGCTGAGCGTTTTCACGCCATGAAGCTGAAGTTGGGTAAAGCCTTATCGGGTGTAAAACAAAACACCATGAAGATTGTGATCTTCATGGATGATATGCCAATTGAGTTGGCGCGCAGCTTAGGTTTAGAAAACTTTCACTTATTTTGTACACCCATCATTAATTTGCAGTCGTTGACGGCAGAACCGATGAAAGTGGATTTTAGCCGCGCGCAGTACCCAATTATTCTGGATGCGGGTGGACAAGAGGAGCTTCAAGTTTTTTCTGTCGATAGTGTGTTGGACGTGACTGAGCAACATGTTAGAACAGTGCCGCCGCTGTACGGTGAAAAATACCGTGGTGCTGAAATTGGATTGCGTTGGCAGTTGAAACAATCTTGGTGCTCAGAAGGGCGCAGATTAAAAAGTGATTTACGCATTGCCGATCTTGAGCATGTGAGCACGAATGACAATGCACACACTATGTTGATTAACGCGACATGTTCAAATGGTGAACTATCTCAGCAGTTATCGGTGAGTAGTGATATTCAGTGTCATGATTCTATTTCTCTTCCAGCTGATATTTCGTTGCTAAGAAGACCTAAGCCACAGGTACGCATTAAGGCTACCGAGCAAGATGCTTGGCCGCTATTGGCGCATTTACATTTCAATTACCAAGCTATTTTTGGTGCTGATAATCCTGTATCCGCATTAAAAGATATGTTGTACCTCTACAACCACAACGAAAGCTCACAAAACGAAGCGTACATTGATGCAATCGTGAAGTTAGAGCAAGAGCAGGCGGTGGCGCCTATACGTATTTCAGGCAAGAGCTGCTTTGCGAATGGTACTCGTGTTTACGTCACCCTTGATGGAAAAAGTTTAGGTGGTGGTGTGGAGTTATTGTCGCATTTGCTTGATCAATTCTTCGCTTATTTCGCGGGCTTTAACAGTTTTACCCAAGTGGTGATTTTACTTGATGGTCGTGACGGTGAACATCGCGTATTTCCAAGGAGGTCAGGATGCAAAAATCTTCTTTGACCTTATTACGCGAAACACCGTACGCCTTTGAATTGCCACAAGCGATTCAGCTGATCAAACACCAAGCGGCACAACTTGGACAACGACCATTCATTCGTTTTTCATCGTGCACGCTACCTGCGTATCAGCCCTCAGACATCGTTGATGTGAGCGTTAAAGGGGCAAACCAATGGTACCTCAATTGTGATTTACCTTCTTTGGCGGGAAGCCAAGGTGTTATGCCTCGCCATATCTATACCGAAGCGCTTCGTGAATCGTTCGAGCAAGGTAATGACGCGCTGGTGGATTTTTTTGATGGCTTCAGTAACCGCCATTATCGCCTTCATTGCCAAGTCGAAATTAAAAATAACTTGGTGCTACAAGCGGAAGAAGAGCATTTCAAATGGAATCGTCATGACGTAGCGCTAAGTCAAATGCTGGCGAATTTGAGTGGTGATTTAGGCAATAACAGCGCATTAACGAGTCGCCATTTAGTGCAATACAGCGGTGTGATGGGCTTGAAACTGTCTTGCCTTGAAACCCTTAAAAACTTGCTGATTGATTACTTCGAGTATGACTTTGAAGTGTGTTACGGCGATGTCGATTACCAACCCTTGCTACCGTGTTGTGTGACTAAGCTTGGCAAGTCAGGGCAAAACAACCAGTTAGGGTATGACGCGCTTGTGGGGAAGAGTGCTGTAACAGCTTTTCAGCAGTTAGTAGTCACAGTGTTACCTAATAGCAAAGAATTTACTCAGATCAGAAATGATAACGATCTGGTTGAAGCCATTGATGGCTTTGTTCGCCACTACATGGGGGCGGATATCAACTTAAAGCTAATGATGAAAGTGTGTGGACGTTTTCTTCCGGGACTTCAGCTCACTAGCTCAGAAGAAAGTGATATTCGACTGGCTCAGTCGACATGGCTTGCACCGAAACAACTAAAACAACATTACGTGGTAATGCCACTCAAACATAACAGGAACACAGCATGATCAACGTTGAATTACAAAGTTTGGTCAAACGATTAACCCCGACATTGAAGAGCGCGCTTGAAATGGCGGCGGGTGATTGTATGGCAAGGACACACTTTAGTATTGAGTCTGAGCATTGGTTTTATCAGTTACTAAATGAGACTACCAGTGGTTGGAAAGCATTAATCCAGCAAGGTAATGTTGATCATGAGCAGATCATTCAAGGCTTAACCCGTTATTTTAATGGTTTGTCACGTGGTAATGACAGTGCTCCAGCGTTATCGCCATCATTGGTTGAGTTGCTGAAAGATTGTTGGTTATTGGCATCGCTAAATCAGAATAACGGTAGCATCAATGGCTACCACGTTTTAATGGTGTTGAAACAGCGTATTGATCAAGGTGGCTACAACGGTGAGCTTGCACCTTGGCTAAATACAGTGTCGTTAGAATCGCTGAAACAATTAGCTGCAAAAAACAAAGAGACTTTGCGCCAAGCAACCAGTCATAGCGATGTTCAGCCTGTAGACGGTGAAGTAAGCACCGTTGCACTTGATAAATACACTCATAACCTGACGGAAGCGGCACGTAACGGCAAGCTAGCCCCAATTTCTGGTCGTAATACTGAAATTCGTAAGTCCATTGATATTCTTTGCCGTCGTCGTCAGAACAGCCCAATTCTTGTGGGTGATCCTGGTGTGGGTAAAACAGCCATTGTTGAAGGCTTAGCGCAGCAAATTGTGGATGGTAACGTTCCACCATCACTCGCGGATGTGGAGCTTCGCACATTGGATTTATCTTTGCTTCAAGCGGGTGCCAGTATCAAAGGGGAATTTGAAAACCGTTTGAAAGATGTTCTGGCAGAGGTGAAGCAGTCGCCGCGCCCAATTATTGTTTTCATTGATGAAGCCCACACATTGATTGGTGCAGGTGGTGCAGCAGGACAAAATGACGCAGCAAACCTATTGAAGCCAGCTTTAGCGCGTGGTGAGTTCCGCACTATTGCGGCAACAACTTGGGCTGAATATAAACAGTACTTTGAAACGGATGCTGCTTTAACGCGTCGTTTTCAATTGGTTGGCGTGGGTGAGCCAAACGAAACGGATGCAATTCAAATGCTACGTGGTGTGGCGAAAGGGCTTCAAAAGCACCATAAAGTGACTATTTTAGAAGAAGCACTAGAAGCGGCAGTGAAATTGTCGGTTCGCTTCTTACCTGAACGTCAATTACCAGACAAAGCAATCAGCTTACTTGACACCGCTTGTTCTCGCATTGGTTTGAGCCAAAGTGCGTTACCTCAACAGTTAGATAATCTCGCTGAGCAAATTCGTTACGCTAAAAACGAAAAAACGTCGTTTGAGCATGAACATGCCATGTTAGCAAACGGTGCCGATAAGCTGGCTGCAATTGAGGTAACGATTGCGAAATTGGAAGCTGAATATGCTGAACTAGATGGTCGCTGGAGTGCAGAAAAAGCACTGGTTGATCAAATTGTTGAGCTGCAAAGCACAATCACTGAACGTTTCCGCGCTGGTGAAGTTGTCGCTGATAGCCAAGAGCAGCAAGCACTGGCTGCATTGATGAATGAGCTATCTGAGCTGCAAGGTGAAGCGCCTTTGGTTATCCCGCAAGTGGATAAACAAACTATTGCGGAAGTGATTTCATTATGGACTGGGATCCCAGTTGGCAACATGGTGAAAGATGAAGTAGCGCGTTTGCTCAATATCGAAGCTGAAATCGGTAAACGTGTGATCGGCCAACGTGCACCAATCGAAGAAATTTCAAAAGCAATTCGTATGTCGCGTGCCGGTCTGACCGATCCGCGTAAACCTATTGGTGTCTTTTTGATGTGTGGCCCAAGCGGTGTAGGTAAAACTGAAACGGCTTTGGCATTAACAGATTTACTGTATGGCGGTGAAAAGAACATTACCACCATCAACATGACCGAGTTTAAAGAAGAGCATAAGATTTCAATGCTACTCGGTTCGCCTGCTGGTTATGTTGGCTACGGCAAAGGTGGTGTATTAACTGAAGCGGTTCGCAAGAATCCATACTCAGTATTGCTGCTTGATGAAATGGAAAAAGCACACCCAGGCGTGCACGATCTTTTCTATCAGATCTTTGATAAGGGCTCGATTTCAGACAGTGAAGGTCGCGAAATTGACTTTAAAAATACCATTATCATCATGACGTCTAACGCCGCCGACAGTGCAGTCGTTGATGCTTGTGCTGATGATCGCCCAAGTGTACCCGAGCTGACGGAGACTATTTTCCCTGCGCTGCAAAACTACTTCAAACCAGCCTTTTTAGGTCGGACGACAGTCGTTCCTTACTTCCCATTGAACAATGATGAGATGGCACAAATTGCTCGCTTGTCATTAGGTCGAATTGAAAAACGCGTGCGTAGTCATTACGGCGCAAGTTTCTCTTATAGCGATGCGTTAATCGAACACCTCATTGCGCAAAATCACTCTCCAGAAACTGGAGCGCGGGCTATCGAACAAATAATTAATCGAACGCTAATGCCTGAATTAGCATCACAATGCATTGTTCGTTTGAGTGAAGGTTTAAGCATTCAACACGTTGAAGTTTGCGCCGAAAACGGTGCGGTAAGTATTTCGATTGAATAGCGTCTTAGTGTGAAATTTAATGGAGTATAAACATCATGCCTGATTTAGATATTGGTAAGCAGTTAAAAGCGGGTAAGGCAGATCCACTGATTGATCTTGCACTAGGTAGCGATAAGTTCACTGAGCTTAATGGACTGATCGATAAGCATGTCGTCAATAGAGTTGAGCAAACAGAGATTGTTCAAGAAGCGAAGCAAAAGTTTTCAACTAGCTTCAGCCGTGTGGCAGCTCAGAAACTTCAAGCGTTTGCATCACCTAAGATGTCAGATTCAGATAGCTTTATCAGTCACGAGCGTTATAAGCGTGGTACTTATGGCGGGGGCGATTACCTAGATAATTCAGCCCATGCGTATGAGTCAGCAACCAGCGGTAAGTTTTACAAAGCACGCCGTAAAATTGTTGATTTAGTGCGTGTCCAAAAGAAAAGCCCGATCAAGTTTATTAAATTGCCATTCACTTTGATCCCTGGCGGTGAGATTGCCGTGAAATATACCTTTAAAGGTATTGAGGCGGTAGCCAAGTCGATGGGGAGCGCACGAAAAGCACGTAAGCGTCAGCAATACGATGCCAAAAACCTAGATAGTTTGAGCGAAAGTTTAGGTGAAAAAGAAGCACTTCGTAAAATTGCAAAATGGCACGCAAAAGATATTTCAGACCTAGGCAATAAGCTGCAACGTAACCTAGCAAAACTGAAACAAGCCGCCGTGCTGTTAGATACCCGTCAAGCGGTATTAGAACGCTTAATCGAAAATACCTTCACGGTTGATGGTCTTCATCATGATGAATTTCAAGAAAGCATGAAGCTTAAAAAAGCACGAAACGACGTGGCAATGAGTTACCACGAAGTGAAGCACTACATCGATAAGATCCAGCAGATGTGTTTCGTGATGCAAGCGACTTCAGTTGATGTGACAGCACACATCACTTGTTTTGATGCTTACCTTGATGAGACCAAAGAGCTGGTTGATTGGTCGTTTAATCACTAAAGAATAAACCATCAAAATTGTATCACTTGAGTTGAAACACCTAGGAAATATAACAAAGGGACTTATTCAGTAGAGGGTATTACCGAATAAGTCCCGGGTGAGCTTAAGCCTGTTATCAACGAATAAATTGTGAGTTGAATTATGTTTGGTCGAAAGAAAAGTTACGACTTAGAAGAAGCAAGAACTGGGACTAGAAATAGAGACGAAATCTTGGCTGATGCGGGTATTGCTGGTGTGGGTACGCCGGGCACTTATACGCCAAAAGCTGCGAAAAGTGGCGCTAAACTTAATGCGCGCCAGAGAAAACTTCCAAAACAGCAAGGGCTGACAAAGAAGAAAGCACTTGATGAAGCCAAGATTTACGGTGAAGTCGTTAACGATATGCGTGGCGACATTCTTGGTTACGTGGGTGATATGGCATCTGCGGGCAAAGATATTGTCGGCGCCTTTAAAGGCGAGGGTTTATATACCACAGGTAGTGGTATTGAGTTTGGTAGTGCGGGTGACATTATCGGTGCAGTGAAACTGGGCCACGATATTTTGTCTGAAATTTATGAGTGGAGCGGTAAACGCAAAGCAAAAGAATTAGAAGTGAACCCGCTACTTTCACCATTAGATGCGACGTCTTATCCGAACACCAAAACAGCGGCTTATTTTGCAAAACGTTGTGCTAAGAAAATTGGTGGTGAAGCGGTGTCATTCAGTGGTGGTGTCTTATCCGGCGTGACTCATATTAATGCCTTAGGGGCTGCTCGTCACGGTCGTTCAGATGCCAAAACCATTGCTCACTTAGTACGTTTAAATGAGTCACTAAGCCAGTTTAAAGCAAAAGGTTTAACCCTTGAGTACGAACTGTGTAAGACCATTATCGACTGTAAAAAGTTAAAACTTGAATCTCAATCAGCAGCATTAGCTACTGACTGTATTCCAGGTAACGTGATTAGCGGTGCTGCAACTGCGACAGCAAGCTTTATTCACGGTCAGACTTTGGCATACCGTTTAGAAAAGTTAGGTCCTGCTATCGATAAAGCGGCAAAAGTACTTCACTACCGCGCTTTCCATGAAATGAATATTGATTATGGTTTGGCGGCAACGTTTGGTGAAGAAGAGTTGCCAAATGAATATGACGAAGATACGCCAGCATTGAACATGGTTCGCGAACTATTTGCTCAAATTGCAAAAATCGAAAAAGAGCGCGTTATCGTCAATATCAAAGGACATAAATTAAAAGTCGGCGGCGAACATTACCGTGCTGACAAATTAATGCGTGAGCCTGCGGGTTGGTTAACCATTGTCGATAAGCTGACCCTTATTTGATGTTTAAGAGTGGCTAATAAGTTAATTAGCCACTGAGCTTTATTTTGAGATATTGAGTTTTACATGAGTGTATTTAGCCGTAGTCAGCAAGCGTGGATCCGTGAGTCATTAAAAATTGCTGTCGTACATGGTGGTGAGAAATCGCAGCCTGAGAATTTTATTTATGAAAACTTGAGCCCACGCTCAACCAAAACGTATCAACCTGTTGCTTGCGATATTGCCGATGCGTTGACCGAGTCGGGTTTCAAGCATGTTGCTGTTCTACCTGAAAACATTGATTTACCACAACGACTAAAAGCACTGAATATTGATCTTGTGATCACCAATAGTGGTGGTCTGCAAGGCTTCGATTCTATGTGTCATCTACCATCAATGTTGGAGATGCTGGGTGTGCCTTATGTGGGGCATTCACCAATGACAGCGGGCATCTTGGATAACAAACACTTGTTCAAGCATGAAATTAATGCCGCTGGTATTCCAACGGCTCCTTTCATTACCGTTGCCTTGGGTGAAGATATTGCGTCGCCAGCTAATCAGCAAAAACTCGATGCGATGCAAGCTGAGTTTGGATCTTCATTTGTCGTTAAACCGGTTTCGGGTCGTGCTTCTGTACATGTATATCCAGTCTTTGAACGTGAGTCACTGAAGCAAAAAATTGAGCAGGTTCAGGCTGCAACTAATAACACAGTTATGGTTGAACCTTTCTTATCGGGTCGTGAATTTGTTGTCGCAGTCGCTGGGCCGGTTGTGTTCAAAAATGATGGCTTAAGCAAGCTTGAAGAGCCGCTCGCGTTCTCAATCACAGAGCGTGTTTTGCTTGAAGATGAGCCTATCTTCACGTCGATGGATGTTAAACCTATCACCGATGATCGTTTGTTGAAGGTTGAGGATCCTCAACTGCGTCAGCAATTGGCAGACTTGGGCATTAAGATTTTTAAACAGCTTGGCTTACATACGTTGGTGCGTGTGGATTTGCGTATGGATAACCAAGGTAAGCTATATGTACTGGAAACCAATCCCAAGCCAGATCTAAAACGCCCTGAAGGTAATAAGCTCAGTATCGTTTGTCATGATATTCAAAGCGAAGGCATGAGCTACCACGACCTTATCCAATCTCTGGTATTCAACCGTTTGGTATACCTGAATAAAACTCGTCCTGGGGCGCTGTCCCATTGTCTAACAGATGAGTTCGCAAGCTTAGCGAGTGCTTAGGTGTATTAGTGGAAAACGTTAAATATAACCTTCGTCTTGCATTTGGCACAGGAATAGTGACGTTGTCACTATTCCTGGTGTTGATCGTGGGCTATGCACAAGCATTGAAAAGCTACCGCCAGCTATCAACTGATGCAGTGATGGCGCAGACAGAAGCAACACGTTTAGGGATTGAGCAAGTTCTGAAGTCGGGTGTGCCGCTATCGGAGATTGCAGGCTTAAACCTAGTGTTACAGCCTATTGTGAAGTCTGATGCTTCGGTTATTGGCCTAACTTTATTATCTGGCTCAGAGGTCATTTACCGTGCTGGTGAGGAGGGTGATAAAGATAGTGTCATTGCGATTGCGTTGAATAACAAATTCTCGCAAATAGGGACTCTCAATGTTTTCTTGAGTCAGGACAAGCTAGAGCAACAAGTCACTAGCTCGTTCAAACCAATGATGTGGGTGATTTTCATCTTATTATTCATCTTCATTGGTAGTGTGCTGCGTAGCCGTGAGCGGGCGGTGTATTTAACCAGCTTTTCCGTCGTGTTCTTTGCAATGACGGTTTGCGTCATGATGTTGGTCGGCAGCTTATACCGCGATGGTCTGCAAAGTAAGGCTATTTCGCTAGCTGATATCGTGAGTTATCGCCTATCACCTGTACTAGAGTACGATATTGGTCGCGATATGATCACGGGCGTTGATAGCATGCTGGATCACTTCCGTCGCGCTAATCCTGAGCTTGCCAGTATTGCGGTTTATAAGAGTCGTCATTTGGTCGCGAACAGTATTGACGCGAACTCGATGGGTCACATGATTGTCGATACCGGTGGTTTGGAATATGCCTTCCCAACCGCGGGTGGTGGTGAAGTACGTTTGTCTTATCAAGCGGAAATGGTGATAGGCCAATTGGCACAAGTATTGAAGAACTTTGCCATTTTGTTCTTTGCTTGTGGTTTGGTGTGTTTTGCTTTCATTCGCCTTTTGAGCGGTGAGATGGGTAAATGCACGAAAGATCAGGTGCTTGAGCGATTAAAGCCTTTATTTTTAGGTGCGGTTTTAATGGAGTCATTAATGGCGCCAATTTTGCCGCAGTTTTTATCTTCTGTCGCAGACGCTAATGGGCTCGGTGCTACAGCTTCCTCACTCTTTTTTGCTCTGTACTTTTTGGGATTTGCATTAACTTTGCTACCTGCGGCGCGTCTGATTGAAGCGTTTGATATTCGCCAAGTGCTGTTTTTCGGTATTGTACTGTCAACAGTGGGCTGCGGCTTATTGGGTTTTAGCGAACCGACTCAAATGTTCAATGTGATTTTGGCTCGTTTTATTTCAGGGGCAGGGCAAGCGCTGATCTTTATTTCGGTGCAAGGCTATATTTTGCGCTTTAGTGATAAAAGTAATAAAACCCAAGCTGCTGGCATTATCGTGTTCTGTTTTAATGCTGGATTCATTTCAGGTGCCGCCATTGGTGCCTTACTTGCTAGTTACTTTGGTGATCATGGCATCTTCACTATCTCTGCTGTTATTGGTGGTGCGATGTGCTTGTTTAGCTTGATCTTACCGTCAATGAAGGGCAATGGCGGTAGCGATGGTACGTTGCTAAGCAACATGAAAGCCATGGCTTCAGATTCTCTACGCCTTATTAAAGTGCCCGCCTTTATTCGCACCATGGTATTGGTGGGTATTCCAACGAAAGCGGCATTAACGGGGATCGTCTCATTTGCTGTGCCTCTGTTGTTAGCGGAGAAAGGTATTAGCAAAGAAAGCATAGGCCAGGTGTTAATGACTTATGCGGCGATTGTACTCCTTGTAAGTTACAAAGTTGGTCCTTGGGTTGATAAACAGGGTAGCAGCAAAACTGCGTTAACTCTGGGTAGCTTTTTAGCGGGTGGCGCGCTAGTTGTGATGGCGATTGCCTTTAGCATGAATCAAAGCTGGCTGATTGTATTGTTGACTATGGTTGCGATGCTGTTGATGGGGGCATCACATGGTTTGATTAATGCCCCTGTTGTTACTCATGTGGTGAACAGCACAGCTCAGCAGCAAGAGTCTGACTCTTCAGTCGCGGCGACTTACCGCTTCCTTGAGCGTCTTGGCCATGTTTCTGGTGCCATTATTGTTGGTCAGTTATTGCAGTGGTTCCCAGTGGAACAAGCATTGATGGCCGTGGCGGTGTTCTTTGTGATTGCCGCGGTGAGTTTTATGGTTTTTGACCGTCAACATGCGTTGGAGGCGAAATCATGAGCCAAGTCATTCACTTTAATTTGATGTGTCGTGTATTTCATAAGGTCAACTTCCGTAAGGTGATGGTGGGATTGGCGTTGATGTTGTTCACGATTTGCACTCAAGCTCAAACTGAATCGTCAAAACAAACGCAATGGCCACAGTGGTTGGGGAAGGAGTTACAACCAACGGCGAACAGTCACTGGAAAGCCGAAGTTGCTAATGAAAGTGTACTTTATGCTCCTGCCAAGGCGTTGCCTAAGGTATTAGTTATCGTCTCGCGTAAAGCGACATCATACGATATAGCACTAAAAACCCTACTCAGTGAGTTTAGTCGTGCATTGCCGCAGGCTCAGTGGGTCGTAAAGAAGTTGCCAGCGACACCGAATGAAATCTCGTCCATGTTGCAGCGCTTTGAAGGCGATGTGAGCCTAGTTTATACCCTAGGTTCAAGAGCGACAGTTGAAGTGCGCAAGGTGTACAAGGGCGGTAAGCTTCCGGTTATATCTGTTAACGCCAAAGATCCTGTTCAACTGGGGTTGATCGATCAATACAGTGGCTCAGGCGATAACTTTGCATTTACTTCGCTAAATTTGCCTGCAGAAGTGGTTTTGAACTTCATTCAGCGTTTTAAACCAACCTTGAAAAGCATTGGTATTTTGTATGCCAACACCAACCGCAGTGCGTATCTCACTCAGTTCTTGCCGCTACAAAAAGTAGCGCAACAAGCAGGGATCAAAATTGTACCAATTGCCGTTGATGAGAACGAAGCAGAGTTAAAGCTTGATGTTGCGATGCCGCGCGCCATTAAAACGCTTAAACAAGGCGATCCGCAGCTAGCGCATTCAGTGTTGTGGTTGACGGGAAGTTCTAGTTTGTTGTCGCGCGTTGATGAAATTAATCAGCATTCACAGCAACTTGCTCTTATTTCAGCGGTACCCGATGTGGTGAATGAAACTGAGCACAGTGCGTTAATGTCGTTTGGTGTCAGTTTTGTTAATAACGCGCACCAAGCCGCTATTTATGGTTTGAAAGTGATCAAAGGTGAAATTGAAGTTGGTCAATTACCTGTTGGTGTTATTTCACCGCCTGATATCGCAATCAGTTTCCAACAAGCCAAACGTATCCGGCAGCAGGTGCCGTTTGTGCTGATGGAAATGGCCAGTGATGTTTACGGTGTGAATGGCACTGTTATTCGCCTTAATGGCAAACCCGTGAAGGAGCAGAAATGAAGTTGTACGCATCTTTTCGAGTGCCAAAAGCGGCGTTGATTGCAGCATTCTTTGGCAGTTTATTTTCGGCGGGTTCTGTAAATGCAGAAGCTCGCCCTGAGCGTTTATTACTGGCGACTCAAGAATGGCGTCCTTATCAATACCAAGAACGCGGTGAGATGAAAGGGCCGGGTATTCGCCAGTTAAAGTGCGCAATGAAAGCACTTAAGCAGCCTTATCAAATTACGATGACGGATTGGGATCGCGCCCAAATCTTGATTGAAGTAGGTGAGCAGCATGGTTTTTTCTTAGCCTCGAAAAACGGTATCCGTGATAAATACGCGGATTATTCGAATCCTGTCATGCAGCAAACGTGGAGTTGGTTCAGCTTATCAGATTCACTCGATACACATGATCCTATGTTCAAGAAAGAAGTTGTGGTTACGGCATTGTTTGGGTCAAACAAATGGTTTTGGCTGCAAAAACGAGGTTATCGCGTTGAAAAGAAACCGCGCAAAGCAACGGCAATGCTGGAGTTGTTGTTGTCTGGTGAAGTTGGCGCTGTGTTGGCGAATGATTTCGTAATGGAAGTGGCGATCAAAAAGCTTGGCGTTAGCCACCGTGCCATTACTACCACGAAGGTTAATGACAAACCATTAGGCGTGTACTTCTCAAAGAAATTCACTAAGCAATATCCACGATTTATTAATGAGTTCAACCAAGCTGTTCAGCAGTGTAAGGAGGGTTAGCATGCCGTTATCACTAAGAATTATCAGTTCGCCAGATGGTGAGCCAGTAACTGCATGGGCACATAATTTTCCTGATGAGGGTGGAACTATCGGTCGTGCATTCGGTTCAACCATGCAGTTGTCAGATGCATCGCGTGAAATTTCAGGCACGCATGCATTAATCAGTCGTAGCAACCGTGGTTATCAAATCATGGATGTTAGCACTAATGGCTTGTTCATTAATAGTGGTCACGAACCGCTTGGCCGTAATAACCAATCAACCTTGAGTGACGGTGATGTACTGAATCTGGGTAAGTACCGCTTAATGGTGTCATGTTTTGTACCTGAACAAGCATCAGCCAAAACCACGCAGGCGGTGGCTGAACCTATCTTAAATGGTTGGGAAGATGATCCTTTTGGTTCGGATTTACCTTCGGTTACCACTCACCTTGAGCGCGATGAGTCGGAGTTTGTTCATGACGAGCAAGACCGTGAGCAATCAGCATCGACTTTATCTTTCAATGCCATGTTACAAGATAACGTGATTGAAGATCCGTTCTTAGCCAAAGAGCCAGAGGTGGTGATTGATCAACAACCGCAAACTGCCAATGTGTTTCAAGATGATGGGTTTGACGATGACCCATTTGCCGAAGAGACCACAAGTCAATTGGTGTCGTTTTCACACCAAGTACCTAGCCAGTTGTCGGCAGCACCAACAATGAATGACGCGCAGCAAAGCCATCATACAGCAAGTCACCATTCAGCAGGGGCGTCGACACAAGTGCTCGACCCGCAGCAGTTATTGGCATTTCAAGCCAAACAGCAAGAACTGATGATGCAAGCGGCTGAAATGGCTTTGGAACGTTTGCTTCAGGATGTGTCGCCTGCGTCTTTAGAGGGCTTATTTGATGATCTTGCACCTAAGAGTTTCTGGGGACGAAAAGCAGATTATTGGGAGATGTATCAGCGCTACTATGCGCGTCAGCAAGATAACAACGAATGGTTGATGAAGTTTAAAGCGTACTTCGCAGAAAGCTTACGTATTAAGCAAACATTCGGGGATAAGTAGATGAAAAAATTCTTATTGATGACCGCAGCGGTAACCATGTTGAGTGGATGCAGCAGTTGGATGTTTTGGAAAGACAATAGCCCTGCGGTAGTCGTCGCTCATATTGAAGCGGCGAATAATATTAATCCTAATATTGATGGTTTGGCTTCACCATTGGAAGTACGAATTTACCAATTAGCAGACAGTGAAGCTTTTAAGCAAGCCAACTTTTTGGATCTTTACAATGACGATCAAGGCGCGCTAAAAGCGGATCTTTTGTCAAAGCGTCAGTTAGCTAGTGTGTTACCAAGCGGTAAGCAAAGTGTCGAAATTCCGCAAATTAACGAAGTGAAATACATCGGTGTTATTGCAGCTTTTGCTAATTACCGAGAAGCCAAAAATAAGGCCATCGTGGCCGTAGAGCCAGATACAAAAATTGAAGTAAACGTAATGATTGACGGTATTAACGTGAGTGTTACGGGTCAAGAGGACAAATAATGGATAAGAATAAAGTCGTTTGGTCTGAAGGGATGTTTTTAAGTCCTCAGCACTTTCAACAGCAAGAGCGTTATTTAGAAGGATTTACGAAAGATTATTGTGGCTTGATGCACCCTTCGCGCTATGGTCTGGCTGAGTTTAACTTAGATCACTCCATGACCAGCATTGGCAAGGTAGGGATCAAAAATGCCAAAGGTATTTTTCCTGATGGTACCCCGTTTGATATTCGCAACGGTTTAGCCTTGGACATTCCTGCCGGTACCATTGATAAGCTGGTGTACTTGGCGATGCCAATCTACCGCTCTGGTGTCGTTAATGTTGGTGAAAAAAGTGACCGTAACCGTCGTTATCATCGCGTGGATCACAATGTATTTGATACAAGTCGTGGTAATAGCGAGGCGCTTCAACTTGAACTCGCTGAGCTCAATATCGTATTGAAACTGGAGGGGGAAGATCTTCAAGATTACACCCTTATTCCTATTGCTCATGTCTCTGAGCACAAATCAGATGGTGAGATTGAGCTTAATCAAGCCTTCATTCCGACATCTTTGTATTTCACTGTATCAAATTACTTGAAAGAGGGAGTGAGTGAACTTTACGCCCAGATGCAATATCGCGCCCGTACGATTTCTCAACGATTACAGGTGGAGTCTGCCAGTAAAAGTCATCAAGCGCTTATGCGTGATTACTTATGGTTGCAATCGCTAGGGCGTTGGTTACCTATGGTTAAGTACTGGCTCGATGTAGGTACTACTGCACCACAAGAGGTCTATCATCAGTGCTTGCAAATTGTGGGTGAAATGCAGGGGTTAAACGGCGAAATGCCGCAAGAATACGAAGGTTGGAACAATCACAAACTTTATAGTTTGTTCTCAACGTTGTTCGTGGATATGCGCGTGTTACTTCGCGAAGTTCAGCTTGATAACGTAACAACACTGACTTGGGATTCGAACCTTTTCTTGAAACGTCGTTTGTTGCGTACTTTGGTGCAAGATCGTGCGCTATACAATTCAGGCCGCTTTATTTTGGTGGTGTCTTCACCGTTGGGCTCAGTACAGTTGAGCGAGCAATTCCCGCTTGCGGTGAAATTGGCTGGTAATAGTGCCATTGCCGACTTAGTCCGTAACTCGTTATCTGGCGTACCGCTTCGTACCTTACCGATTGCACCTTCGGAGCTTAAATTACGTACCGATGCTGCTTATTTCGAGCTAGATACGCAATCAGATATTTGGCATGACTTGGTACAGAAAGATGAACCAATTGCGTTGCATGTCGACAGCCGTATTGGCGATGTCGAAATTGAATTTTATGTAATTCGTTAATGGTATCGCTATGACATCGTTATTTAATGAACAAGAAACTATTTCGATCCGTCGTACCGAGTTCAAGCCAAAGCCGACGCAGCATGAAAATGTACAGGCTCTGGATTTGTCTGGTACCGAAAAAGTTATCGATAACCTAACAATTTACGGCAACCCTTTACTTAATGCATGCAGTGAATTACTGGGTTTGCTCGTGAGCTTGCCACGTATGTCTTCGCCGCTGGATGTGGATGCTTTTCGTCAGCAGTTGCTTGATGCGATTTCTGATTTTAAGCGCCGTGGCTTGTTTCTTGATTACCACCCAAGTGTGATTGAGAAGGGCTGTTTTGTCTTATGTGCAGCCTTTGACGAAATGATCCAGCATACCTCTTGGGGTGTTCAAATTCGTTGGGAAAACCATTCGCTGCTGAGCAAGGTTTTTAACCAACGCGATGGTGGTGAAGTCTTTTTCCAACTGTTAGATCAAGCTCGTCGTCAGCCTTCAAAATTGGTTGATTTCCTTGAACTGCAATACGTACTCATGATGCTGGGTTTTCTTGGCAAATATCGTCATGCAGAGCGTCGGAAAATTAATGAATTAAAATCTGAGCTGTATGTAACGATTCGCCATTTTCGTGAAGAGGCACCTATGCGTGTACCTAGCACGCCGGAACTGCCTGTGCAAAAAACACCATGGCAGTTTTTGAGTGCGCCCAAGTTGATGGTGTTAGCGTCGCTGGCAATTATTGGCTCGTACGTTTTTTCTGAGTTTTGGTATGACAGTCGCAGCCAATCAACCATTACCGCATTTACCTCTTTAGAAATGCATGGCTTTTCAAGTTCGAATCATGATGAAGATTTGGTGTACGTCAGTACCGCCGAAGATATTGGCTTGGTTGAACCTGAAGTAACGGAAGACGTTGATCCTGTTGTTGAGGCTAAACCTGAGCAATGGGAAGTACTATTGGCAACCTTTACGACTCAATCGAATGCCAAGCGTTTAGCAAAAGATCTGCAAGGCACAGGATATAGCGTGCAAATTCGAGAACTTGAAAATGGCATTGAGCTGGTTGTGCCTAAACAAGTGAACTTAACGAAAGCGAAGCAATTAAAGAATGAGATGAACGTTCGCTTTGGCCTGAATGCAACCATTCGACGCAGTAAACAGAGTTAGTAACAACAATGAAAAAATTGACATTAAATAAGCCATGGTTGGCAGTAACTCTTGCCTTAATAATTGGCTCCATTTTGGTTGCCGTGTGGATGCCCGTCGATAATGAAGAGGCTTTTCCATGGCGATTGACACTACTTTGGAGTGGTGTGGTTGCGAGTATGATGACGGCGTTTGCTGCTTATTGGTATCGCGAACAATCAAAAGAAGCGAAGCAAGAACACGAAGTTGAAGTTTTGTTTAAGCAAGATGTGAAAACCATCAACCAGATGTTTGCTCAAGGCATAAAACAACTTAAAGGTCAGCGAGTAAATAAACTGCAAAACATGTACGAACTGCCTTGGTATGTGTTAATTGGCGGAGAAAAAGACGCCAAAAGTAGTCTGCTTCAACAAAACCAATTAGAACCAGTTTTACATCGTCACTTAGATGAAAGTGACACTGAACAATATCTGCGTTTTTGGAGCAACGATAACTTAGTGGTGGTTGAAGTTGGCCACCGTTTGTTTGATGACTCAGGTATTGATGATCGCCTTTGGCGTGTATTCGCTCAGCAATTACTGAAATACCGCCCTCGTCAAGCAGCGAACGGTGTTATCACGGCAATTGGTTGTGATCGTTTATTACAAGGCGATAAAAAAGCACGTTTGGCATTAAGCTCAAACCTGCAAGAGTCAATTTTGGCGCTTGGTGAACATACAGGTTTATCTTTGCCTGTTTATACCGTCTTCACAAAATCGGATGCCATTGCTGATTTTGTTGACTATTTCGCTAGCTATTCAGGTTGTGACGTCGAAAACCCATTTGGGGTAACGTTGCCAATGAATGAAAACAACCGTTTTGATTCACGTGATTTGCGCAATGAGTGCGATGCTATTTTGTCGAACTTAGCAAAGCAGCAGTTTCAGTTACTTCGTGAGGCGCGCGAAGAAGAGTCGAAATCGATTATTGCCTTGCCATATCAGTTACGCGTATTCTTTGAACGTGCTAATGAGTTCCTGACATATATTGGTCGTGAAAACCGGGTGCGTCAGTCAGTATGGTTACGCGGAATGTATCTTTTGACAACTGGGCAAAAAGAGCTGAGTTATGATCTACTGTCACAATTAGTTGCTGATAAAGCAGCGTTTAATGCTCAAGGTATTAAACACCAACCACTGGGTCGGAAAAGTCTGTTTGCTAATCGTATTTTTAGCCATGTGGTGTTACCTGAATCAGGGATCGTTGGCGTTAATCTGAATCGTCATTACAGCTACTTAGCGCTTCGTACTTTGATGGTAGCCAGTGTGGTTGCTGGTGTGACTTTGTTTGGTCTTCAGCTTCGTGATAACTGGAGTCAAGATGAGATGTTCCGTGAGAAAGCCATTACGCAATTGAGTTTGTATCGTAATGATATCGATCGCCTACGAGAGGGCTTTACCGGACTTGAAGAGCTGACGCCTGTTTTGAATGAGTTGCGCGTCGTGGCGCAGGAAGGTCGTGAGCCAATTCCTTGGCATAACAAGGTGAGCTTTAATCAATCGCAAACCGCGAAAGATATTTACCAAAGTTACCAGCAACAGCTGCAAGTATTCTTATTACCGCAATTAGAAGAGGTACTAAGTAGTGAGTTGTATGTTTACGTGAACTTAGGTAATCCAAGTAAAGTCTTTGAACTGCTACGCTATTACCAAATGTTGTTTGATAAGCAACGTTTGGATCAAACGGAGATGATCAATTACTTGGTTGATACTTTAAACGACCAAGGGGATATTTCGGCAGATAATATCAATAACCTGAGTAAGTTGATGGTGGACTTGTTTGAAAGTGACTACCAGCACGTATTAGAGCCGAACGCAGAATTGGTTTCTGTTGCGGTGCAAAACTTAGAGGGTTTATCACCTGAACGTTTGATTTACGCTCGCGTGAAATCAATGCCGGAATACCGCAATCGCGTTGATATTCGTCGTCAATTGGGCGATAAATTTGATGCTCTATTCCAATTTAAATCAGGTTTCCATGGCTACTTATTGCCTGAACTCTTCACTCGTCAAGGGCATAGTAAAATAGACCTATCTGTTAAATCTGCGCTGTTGAAAAAGCAGTATGATGAGTTCAAGAGCATTCAAGGTGATATGTCTGGTGCTTCAGTTGCAGAGCTGACTGAGCTGAGTAAGAAGATCCAACGTCTTTACTACTCTGATTATGTATATCAGTGGAAAGAGTTGGTTAATCATATTGAAGTTAAAGACTTTACTAGTATTTACGACTTAGCTAATGCGTTAAAAATTTCGCGTGAACCAGCGAATAGCCCATTAGTTGATGTGCTTGATGCTGTGGTGGTGAATACATCTCTTGCTGTCAAAAATGATGCTGATACCAAAGGAAACGCCAAAGCGGCAAATCAACTAGGCTTGAAGAAAGTCGGTAAGCAGTTAAGAAAACTCGATAAGATCAACCGTGTAGCGGGTGATGATTTGGTTCGTTTGCAACCAGCATTTGTTGTCAATGAAGCCTTTAGTCGTTATGCCTCTTTCATGGAAATTAAAGGTAAGAGTAAAAGCGCACCAATCGACGAGTTGATGTTGGAGCTGGATAACCTTAATACCTACTTTGATTCTGCGATGACGAGCAGCGAGCCTCAGCGCGCTTTGTATGCCAAAGCAAAAGCTCATGCCGCAGGCAGCCAAGATGCATTGGTTAACTTCCGTCGTCAATCAAGTAAAGCTCCAGGCCAAGTGGCAGATTGGGTGAAAAAACTTGATAAGCAAGCTTGGAAAAAGGTGATCGAAGGTGGCATTGGTTACTTGGATCAGCAATGGCAAGAACAAGTGTTCTATTTCTATCGACAGGCAATTGAAGGGCGTTTCCCATTTGCATTAGAAGGTAGAGGTGAAGTCGCTATCGATGATTTTGCCAATATGTTTAAACCTCAAGGCCGTTTAGATAAATTCATTACTACTGAACTGCAGCCATTTACATATTGGGATAACAATGTGTTGAAGTTGGCTGAAGTGGATGGTTTGAAATTACCAATTAAACCGGAAACGTTAAGACGTTTTAAACAAGCGAAGAAGATCAGTGAGCTATTCTTTGGTCCAAGTGGTCAGCAATTAGCACTTAAACTTAAGTTGAAGGCAAGCTCAATGAGTACTTCGGCAACGCAGTTTAATCTTCGAGAAAATGAAAATGTCTTTTCGTACCGCCACGGTCCGCGATTATGGAAGAGTGTGGTATGGCCATCAATTGGCACGGATGATTACCTATCAGCGAACTTCTACAAAGGTGATAACCGTATTGCAACGAAGTCATACACTGGGCAGTGGGCGTTATTCCGAATGCTCTTTGATGGCAGCGCAAGTGCAACAGGTGATCGTCGAGTACGTAAGTTGCATTACGGCTTAGAAGATCAAAGCATTGTCTTCGAATACACCTTAGAAGGTAGTAATAGTGTGTTAGATAAACGGGTATTAAATAGCTTCTATTTACCTGCTTCACTCTAACTCTCGTTCCCAATCTAGTGGGATTAACACGGGATTAGCGATCAATAATCAATTGAGATGCTAATTCCGTGTTCTTGTTTACAACGAATACGCTAAGAAATCACGAATGTCGACAAGGTTAAATAGAACAGAACAATACCTGAAAGTATTACCTTCAAATCTCAATAAACGATTTAAGTTATTAGCTTCACTTTCATCAAAGCTATGGTTGGTGAAAGATAAGCAAGGTTCAGATATGTCTCCTGTACTTATTAAGCAAGGTGATAAAGATAGCCTTGCGCGTGAATGGCATAGCTTACAATCTTGTGAGTCTCATTACTTCCGTCAAGCTAAAGCCTGGCTGGTGGATGATAATGTACTCGTGCTTGACTATGTTGAAGGTGAAAGCCTGCTGAGCTTAGACAGTGAGCAAGCGGCGCTGTTCTTATATTTGTTACCACAAATCGTACGTGCAATAAGCGTGTTGCATCAACAAGGCTGGATTCATGGTGATATTAAGCCTTCAAATGTGTTGTTTGATAAAAGATATCTAAAAATCACATTAATTGATTTTGGCGCAGCTCTGCCTATCAATACCATGATTAGTTCTCAATCGAGTATTCAGCTTACCCCTGGTTTCAGTCCTGAATCACGTAGTTATCAAAACCATAAAGTGACCGAAAAAGATGATTGGTACGCATTGTGGCAGTGGGTTTTACAATTAAAAAAGCAGAGTGAGCAAGGTGTGCTGACACAGCGAGAATCTAAGCAGTTAGCACGCTGGTTAATGTGGTTAGAGATGAAGGGTTGCTGAAAGTCTTGGTGTGAGTCACTTAGTGATTAGAGTATTAAAAGAATAAATATAAGAACAATGATTTTGGGAGTACTGTTTGTTTAAGTTTGATTTTGACTGTGTTGTTATTGGTTCAGGGTTTGGTGGTGCAGTTGCAGCATTACGTTCGGTAGAAGAGGGGAAGAAAACATTAATTCTTGAGCAGGGAAAGCGATTTAATGATGATGAATTTGCTTTATCGAACTGGGATCTCAAACGGTTTATGTGGGCTCCTTTGTTCAATTTTCTTGGTCCTTGTCGGTTATCTTTCACCAAGAAGTTCATGTCTATTTCAGGTGTTGGTGTTGGTGGTGGATCGCTCATTTATGCTAATACCCATCGAACCCCTGATAAGACCGTATTAGAGGCAGCACCATGGCAATTATCTCATCAAAATTGGTTTGAAGAGCTAGCGCCTTTTTACCAGAAAGCTTCGCAAATGTTAGGTGTAGTTCCGAATCCAAGGTTAACCCCCGCAGATAATTATTTGCATCAAGTATCGGAAGCTATAGGTTGTGAATCAACTTTCACTCCAGTTGATTGTGGCGTTGTTTTTCCTGAGCATAACGGGGTTGAAGATGTCTTTAATTCAAAGGACGTGGATGACCCGTATTTTAATGGCGAGGGGCCTAAACGCAGTAGTTGTAATTACTGTGGCAACTGCATGGTAGGTTGTCGCTATAATGCTAAGAATACATTAGAGAAAAACTACCTGTTCTTCGCGGAAAAGAAAGGTGCACAAATTCGACCTTTGAGCAAGGTGGTAGCCATTACACCATTAAACAATCTTGGGGAGGCTCATAGTAATGGCGATGGTGCGCAAGGGTACCAAGTAAAGGTTGAAGAAAGGCAGGGTTGGCTGAAAAAGCGCACTTACTATGTGACGGTAAAATCAATCATCCTTTCTGGGGGGACAGTAGGAAGTGTACCACTGTTGATCAAAATGCGTGAATCAGGGTTAATGCCAAACATTTCATCGCGCATTGGCCACCAAGTGATGACTAATAGTGAAACACTTGTAACGGTAACAAACTTTGCCAATAGGGAAGAGGATCACTCGAAAGGTGTGGCAATTGGCAGTGAAATACAAGTAAATGCCGAAACCCGCGTGCAGGTGGTACGCTACGGAAAAGGAAGTAATGCAGCGTGGTTAATGGCGCCAAATGTACCTTTAACAGACAAAGTTGATGGTCGTAAAAGATGGCAGACTTTCATGACTTACAGCTTTCGCCACCCTCTAAAATTGCTGCGGTTACTAAATCCTGCCAATCGTTCAAATAAGAGCATTTGGCTGTTGGTGATGCAATCAAAGCTCGCTTATTTCCGCATTGAATCTGCGCGACCTTGGTATTTCTTGTTCTTAAAGAAGCATTGGACACTGAGTTTAAACTCGTCTGATAGTAATCATGATGGTTATTTCCCCGTTGCCCAAGAGGTTGCTAAGTATTTTTCGGTCGCGATGAAAGGTGAGCCTGCTAATTTATTGCCCGAAGTTTTGTTTGATATGCCTGTAACTGCTCATTCGATGGGAGGTGCTGTGATGGGGAGTTCATCTCATAATGGTGTAGTTGACCATGCTGGAAACTTATTTGGATATGAAAATTTCAAAGTTTTGGATGCCAGTATTATACCGGGTAATTTAGGAGTAAATCCTTCTTTGACTATCTTGGCAATGGCAGAAAGAGCTATGAGCAGATAAGAATCAATGTTTAGCTTTAAGGGCTAGACCTTATCGCCAGAACCATAACAAGCGGCAGGCCTCGAGTACTGGCTTATACACAATCTGACATCTATGGTGGTGAAGCGTGACCTAGTCGTACAGACTGTCCCTTATGCCACCAAAATCGCTTTTGGACACTTTCGAGTTAGAGAATGCTCGGATAAATCATCGTTATGTCTTAGTTATAACCAATAGTGCGGTGGTAAACGGAAGCCGAGTCTCAAGGATGAGCACTTTGAGCCGAAGCTTTTTAACCTCGAGTTTTGCCCAAAAGCCTAGCTCCCCCACCTGAAACACAAAAAAACCGATAGGCCTTCACCTATCGGTTTATTCATCACACACTAAAAAGCCTATGCTGGCAGCGTCTCCTGACGCTCATGGAGTAACCTATCTACCTTACGGGTAACCGCTAAAGAAAGGGCGACTGCCTGAGTCTGCGCCTCATAGCAGATATCCGTCTGCAACGTATTCGGATAATACGTACCATTAATCACGCCATGGACAAGCCACTCGGAAAGCGTCGGGCTCAAAGCCGCATTCGCCTTTTGGGCGTAACTTAAAATCGTCGGAGTCCCCAAAGTCGCGCCAGAAATACAGTTGTTTGTATCCAACGTCAATTGCCAAGAGATGTTCATCATAAAAGGCTTGTTATCATGGGAATGAGAAGTCAACTTCTTCTCTTGATTGACCACCATGTTCTCAAGCACATTGGTGTTTGAATAACCTCCCTCCCCAGGTAACTGATCGCTCGCCCAAATCCCTGCCTTCGAATCAATGCCCTCAAAACCATTCGGCATCAGCGCAATAACATTCCCTTTACTGAGTAGCTCATTGACCGTCAAACTTGATAGGTTCGTCGCATCCCCTGTGATAAGGTGCGCACCAAGAACATCACGAACCATCGAGATAAACAACCTCGATTGTTCTGCAGACAAACCGTTATCTTTACGATCATCACGCTTCGCCCAATCAATAAAGTGACTGAACTTCAAAATCACCAGTTCACCTTGATTGTTCTCAATAAACGCCGCCACCTGCTCTAAGGCCTCTGATAACGCAACTCCAGCAGCACCTTGAAAGCCAACCTTAAATGTTGCTGCTAAATCGCTACTCTCGCTAATGTCTGTGTAATGAGCCGTATAAAAATCACCATTCCACAGTGCTGGGCGCAAATCGAGCTTACGGGCCCCTTGCATCAGTTGCATTTGGATATCAAAGATCTGAGTTTTTGTCACTGCTTGAGTACCATACCGAGTGTGGTACGTGCGCTTGTACGTCCCTGAATCATGAGAGGCTGGCAGACAAATTTCACTGAGCGGCTTATTGCCAAGAAGCGCCGCATTACTGCTCATCCAAGACGAGGTTTGGGCGCAGTCAAATGGCTCAATCACCCACACTTCATCTTTACCGGGTTTACCGGCGTGAAGCTGACTCGCTTTACGGGTCATGTACTCTTCATTTTGGACATTTTTTACATAAAATGTATTGCCTTCTTCAGAGTCCACCTCAATTAAACGCCACTTTTGCTCATCCGACGTCACGCGGTCAGTCATCGTAAGAATCGAGCTTTGGAAAAACTCGTAATTGTCTTGGTTTTGAATCGCTACCGTACCGTCATCGTACTGAATAAACTTCGTCAAACAGTTGGGCACAACTGGCTTATCCTTCAACTGCGAGGCGTGATTGCATCGATACTCATTATTACTTTGGTTCTTCAAGAAGCCGTAGAAAGACGCCTTAAAGTCCGGTTTTGCCTCACCACGTGATTCAATCACCCAATGCTCACTCGCCCCCGGCGTGCCCTTATGCAACTGACCTGCATGACTCGTCATGTACTCGCCATTTTCGACATTTTGAATCGTAAACGTTCCTTCAGCCTCAGTAGCGGGCACAATCGTCCAAAGCTGACCATCCCCCTTAACACTGCTGGCCAATGAACGAATATGATTTTGGTAGAATTCCCCATTATCCACATTCTTAATCGCATAGGTTTCATTGCCATACGGCAACAGCTCAAACAGGCATTGTGGGGGGGCATAATCAGACGCCAGCTTAGTGGCATGGTTGCAACGATATTTCTTATTATCGGCGTTTTGCAAAGAGCATAATTTTGGAAGGCTCATAGGAAGTCCTTTTAGTTTACTAGCCAAAGCACACAGTGGTGCACGTTCCTATTGAGAGTAGTAATTAATACAAAAACAGGTGCATATAAAAAGAAAACTATAAGGGTCGTCACACAATATTATGTTTTCCCCCTTTAGGCCGATAACACGCAAAAAGGAGGGACCATCGCTTCTCCTTTTAAAAACCAACACATTACAACTCAGACGTCGCCATGCGAGTCAATAATGGCAGTGTCAACTACGAGTACTTCAATGGCGATAACCCAATCTCACACTGCCGCAACAAACACTTCCATAGCCTACTGTAAAGGAGCCTGTAGTGGACTAACAAATGTCACCAAATAGTTAGAGTTTTAGCGTAAGAAAAGGCAATCCAAATTGCGATGTTCAATATCGGCTTCATTTCTGAACTAGCTCATTTAGGGGCAAAAGTGAGTTAGACTAATCTAGATAATTGTTAGTTTGATTTGAGGCGTTTTTATTTGAAATGGTTTGTAGTGGTACTACGAGTTTACGCGAATGCCTCTAAATGCTTTATCACTTTTTCTTCAGCTTGTTCTTCAAGTTTCAAAATCATGTAGCCTTCAGGATCAAAATGCACGATATCGTGAATGCTAATGATATTGGCGAGCGAATTGAGTAAAGCCCAGCTAGATGGTGATGCTTTAAATTGGAAGTGAGTTAAACGCTCGCCAGTGTAGCTTAACGCACCGTTATGGTTTTGATTGCAAATAAGGGCATGGCTGTCGTTGGCGACATATATAACATCAGCACTAAGTTGTGAAACCATCAAAGGGAATGCTTCTGGGTGGCAATAGGCATTAACAACTTCAACTTCGCTTGCATTACGGGTTTGTAATTCAACGTCATTGCCACGAATTTGAATATCACCATAAAAGCCATGCTGATATAACTCCGCGATAAACTTTTCTAGTGCCACCGGATTCTTGAAGGAGATATACCACCAATGCGCACCATGTGAAGGCAAAAATTCGCGCTCACGGCTGCGAGATGCCATAAAGGTAGCAGCATGTGCTGATAAGCCGGGTATGTAGCTGATCGAAGTGATCGTCTTATCTATATGTTTAGTTGCAGGCATATTTAATTCCTTTTATAGCTGCAAAATTGAGAGGTCGTTGGTGCAACCTCATACCATATGTAGCTTATTTTGTTTATGGCTACCACAAAAAAACAGCATCAATATTATTATGTGAGTGAGGGATCACACGATAGCGTAATAAAACAAGGTTCGCTTTAACAACTTGTTTTATTTGATTTTATTGATGGCAAGATATAAAAACCGTAGCAATATAAGCTACGGTTTTGGATCTTCAGATAAGTGGACTTGTCATAATTTTGCTAAATACCGAAAAGTTACGGCACGAGCTCATTAACAAGATCTTGATGGGTATAGAAAGGGGACTGCGCTTCTTCTGATAAATAAGGTTCAACCATAGATATTAGGCGCAAAACACCTGCTCGAATTAGGTCATCTTCGCTAGGTTTATCATCTAACAAGGTTTGATAATTTAACCAGTTAAGACTGACTAACAACAGGTTATCAGCAATCAGCGGTAAGTTCTTTTCTTCGGTATCAAGCATACCAAGAGCGGCTAGGTGGCCAAGCATCTCGCTACTTAATGTACGTAATTTTAAGATCAGCGTTCTTATTTTACGTTTAATTTGTGGGCTTTGGCTGTTGAGGTTATCCAAATTTCTAAAGAGAAAACGGTAATGGGTAAACAGCGCCATTATGGTGTGCAAGAATGGCCAATAGTCATCAAAAACATTCACTTGCTCTTTGTATTCTTGATTAATACGCGTCAGTGAATTTTGAAGTTCTTCGACCAAAGTGGCGATGATCTCGTCTTTACCTCGAAAATGGTAGTAAAGGTTACCAGGGCTAATGCCCATTTCAGTCGCAATGATTAAGGTGCTAACGTGCGCAACACCTTTGCGGTTGAAAAGGTCGAGACTAACAGCAAGAATCCGATCACGGGTTTTCATGGTTATTCCTTGTCTTGACGGTTTACATTATTCAGCGAGCTCTGGCACGGCTTGTTGCAGAAATTCGTACTCGTTCTGCATCTGTAGTTTGATATCGTCGGTGATGAAGTTAACCAGCGTGCTACCAATCAGAGGCATGCTACTTTTCACATTAACTTTGACACGGTTGCTGGTCATTACCTTCCCATCACCTTGCTTGGCAGGCTCTGTAAAACGCATCGTTCCCGTGATTTGAGCGGGTACACCGACAATCTCAATTGCCATCTTGCAAAGTAGGCTTTCATCTTCTTGCCAATGCCAAGTTTCATTTTGTTTGATGGTGTTGAAGCTACCGAGAATGCTTTTTAATACACCGGGAACATTAGCTGGCACATCACGTTCGGTTTTTACTGCGAATCCATCGTCAGTTTCATCAATGGCAAGCACTTTAACGTTTTTAGCTGCAAGTTGTTGATATTTGTCAGTGATTAACTCTTCTTCACTAAAAAAACGAAGTAGGTTATCCAATTCGATTTGGTAATCATGAACGACAGAAATATCCATTTTTCTTCCTTTGTTAACTGGTCTGACAACTATGAGTCAGTGTGCAGCGAGTAGCATTAGAAAACAAAGTGAAAGTCTGAAAAATTAGCCCTTGATCAATATTCCCTTAGAGTATTTGCACTTTTGCAGAAATAGCTCACAGTTTGTTGAGAATTGTCAAAGTTGTTGATTGCGAGATTGGAAAATAAGGGAATAAGGAAAGGTGATTAAATGTGATATTGGTATCATATATGTTTGGGATTAAATCATATAATCCACACGAGCAGTGTTGTTTTTGATGAAGGAGTCGTCAAACAACCGCCACCCATACTTTCTTTATGATGTGGTGTCATAGTCCGGAGAAAGTAATAAGCCACCCGCTAGGCACGGGTGGCTTTTTCTTTGCCTCAAAAACATCAATTGCAACTGAGATTGATTTGTATTTATCTTTTCTTGCGGGATGGAATTTGCTAATTTAGGCGGGTGTTATTGATTGAGTAGTCAAAGCCTGTGAACGCCAAAAAAGCTTTAAAGAACTTAAAGAAACAAGTGGTCAAAAAGCCGACCAAAGCCGCCCGCCAGTTGATGAACATCGGCTTGGCAAAAGCGCAGCAAGTTGGAAACGATCCGCAGTTAGCGCAAGAAATGAAAGGGGTGTCACAGCAAGTGGTACAC
This sequence comes from Photobacterium jeanii, assembly GCF_001650345.1. Classification (GTDB taxonomy): domain Bacteria; phylum Pseudomonadota; class Gammaproteobacteria; order Enterobacterales; family Vibrionaceae; genus Photobacterium; species Photobacterium jeanii. The sequence goes on from NZ_LVHF01000012.1 coordinate 288,110, forward strand.
GATGTCGTTTCTGAATTAGCCGTGCCGTTAACACCGGTACTTTCTTGGTTTCAAGAGGGAAGTAGCTTTAGCTCATCGTTTGATTCTTATGCCTCTAGTGGCGAATCACAAGGAATAGGGCAGATTAAATCGGTTCGTCCGGTTGCTAATCAGAATTTGGCTGGTGGATCTTCGGGGCAAGGTGCGATGGGGCAGCAGGGAGCGGCGTTGGCTCGTTTACCTTTGAAAAGTCCGCCTTGTAAACGATGCCCAGCTATGTCGAATGGGTTGTGCAAGTGTGCGATGAAGAAATTTAACTTATCAGCGGCTTAATGTTTTCAGTAACTTATTTGTTACTGTATGTATCACAAAATAATTAGCTTTGACGTTTAGAAAGGGGTTCGAGTGATTAAATACTCATAATCACTCGGCTAACCGAAGGACCAACCAAACGTTTAAGGGCGATAACTGCCATGCCTTTCATGAAGGTTTTAGTGCCTTTGATTACTGCATTTTCAATAAACGCTGATTTTTCAATGCCTTTAGTCCAGCCGTGGCTAGAGAGGGTTTCAAGTAAGGTTTCACAATCGAGTTCATTGTTATCAAAGCAAATTGCCACCGAGCCTGCAAAGCGCTTGTGTTTGATTTGGGTGATAGCATCGATTTCTTCTAACTGTTCAATGAGTTCGGCAACGGCTTCAGGGTTCTGTTGAATATAGTCGGAGCGAATACGTAAACGTTGTTGCGTTTTGTGAATATAGGTGTTCATAGCACTACCAATGCACTTGCAAGTTGTGATGATAATCATTTCTATTTGCAACCATATCACTGAGTTTGATTAAGCGCAAAAGAAAAGCGATAAACTTAGTGATTTTCCATAAATGGAAAGTAATTATTCGCTCAATAGATATAATTGGAAATATGAAAAAACAGGTACTTACAGCACTAAAGCTGAGAAAGTTGGTGACGATTGCGCACCACATTCCGGGACGCATTCGCGTTAAGTATAAGCTGGGTGTGTTGGCACACCTGGCATCGTTCAATCAAGCGAGTGTCGAACAAGCACTTCAGGGTATTCCTGCTTTAAAGCAATACAAAATCAATAATGCCACTAGCAGCATTTTGATCGAGTATGACCCAAGTGTTGTTCAGCCTCATTTGATTGAAGGTTTATTCTCTGAGTCGGAGCAAGAAGCAGAGCAAGCCTGCTATGCCATTGCTGCCTGTTTAGAGTTATAAGTGGAGTAATTGATGACTAAGAAAGAGACTGAAGGTCAAGAGTATTCACCTTACGGCCAATTCGGCGAAGCTCCAACCCCAGAACAGCAAGCTCAAGCTATGCATTACTACGGCTACCCGCCGCACATGATGCACCCGCACCAAATGGGTCATATGCCGCCACCCGCACATATGCATCCGCATTATCAGGGTCACCCGCACATGCATCCTGGTGCGATGCCGCCACCTTCAATGGGTTATATGCATCCGCATATGCACCCACACATGGCGCATCATATGGCTCACCCAGAGTATGCTCACATGCATCCGGGAATGCACCCAGGTATGGCACCTCAAGAAGAAATGCAATCTGAACCTAACCCTTTGTTTGAGCAGGCGCAAGCTATGCTAGAAGGCGCTCTAGGTGAAGAAGCAGGTATGTTTAAAGAATTATTAGGGACTGTAGGTATGAACGATAAAGAATTTTGGAAAGGCGCAATGGTTGGCGCTGCTGCGGCATTAGTACTAAGCAACGAAAATGTACGTAAAGGTCTAATGAACGTGATTTCTGGTGCTGGCAACATGTTAAAAACCGGTGGCGAGCAAGTAAAAGATACTGCAACGCAAACCGCTGCTGCAGTTCAGCAAAATGTTTCTGCGGGTAACGAAATCTTCCGTGATACCTACGCAGCTGGTAAAGAAGGTTTCCAACAATCTGTTGAGCGCCATAAACAAGAAAAAATGTCAGAAGAAGTAGAGCAACCACAACAATTTGATGGCGATGCGCCACAAGAGAAATAACCATGAGTAACGCGACTGATAAGTTAAGCCCAGCGAGTCGCGCCATGATTGCAGGTACCATTATTGGTGGTGCAGCATCGGCGGCTCGCCAATGGAAGGGTTATCAGGAAGAAACCGTCGAGACTAACGAGATGGTTTCAAACGTGGTGAAAGACGCATTGAAAGCAGGCGTCGCAGGTGGTGCCGCGACCTATGTCGCTGACAAAATGGCAGGGCGTCCCGCACTGTCCATGTTGACCGTATTAAGTACCGCAGCCGTTGGCATGTACTTAATGGATCAATACGCAGGAAAAAAGAATAATGAGTAATAAACATCCTTATTATAACTACCCATATTACGGTGGTTACGCTGCTCAACAGCCTCAACAACAAGAAACGCCATACAAAAAGCAAAACTCGAAAACCCACTTTGTAATGGGTGTGGCTGCGGGTGCTGCTGTGGCTTACTTGCTATCAAACAAGAAGTTCCAACAAGGCGTTGCTGCGACAGGCGAGAAAGCATGGTCAGCAGTACGCGGTGAAGTGGAAGAATTAAAAGAACGTTTGGAAGATACCCAAGCGGAACTTGAATACTACCGTAACCTTCACAAAGGTGACGAATGATTGATGTGCGCGTACAGCACCGCTTCCCCGGTCGTATTCGCTTCAAGGTACCAGCGCTAAGACATTACTCAGACATTGGTGAGTGGATCAAGCAAAGCTTGCTTGCAATTCAAGGTATCAATGAAGTACGAGTGAACGAGCATGCGTGTTCGATCATTATTCAATACGAGCCATTGTTGCTAGATTGCAAAACGCTAGCCGCCCGTATTGAAGCGCTGAACCTTGAAGACGCGGAATCTACTGATGTCGAACATGAGTACACTCGTGGTGATGTTGCTCTTAATGTTATCGGTACTTTGTCGGCAGCCATGCTACCAAAACGTTGGGGTGCGCTAACGACAGCGACCTTGATTGCCCCAACGTTGGTTGAAGGTATTGAAGAGATCCGTGATAAGCGTGTTTCGGTAGAAGTACTTGATGCCATTGCGGTTGGTTTATCGGCATGGCGCGGCGATTACCAAACCGCGATGTTAACCCAAAGCTTAATTAGCTTGGGTGAATACATGGAGCAGCGTACTAGCCGTAGCAGTGATCAGCTATTGGCTGATCTAATGCGCCCGCAAGAATCATTGGTTTGGAAGATCACTTCCGAAGGTAAATCACAATGCTTGTCTTCAAGCCTTGTGGCTGGTGATTTGATCGAGTTGATGCCGGGTGATGCGATTCCTATCGATGGTACAGTGCAATCGGGTACAGCGTTAGTAAATCAATCAACACTGACGGGCGAAAGTGTACCAGTTCGTCGTGAACAAGGTGCACAAGTCTACTCAGGTACTTCGATTCACGAAGGTGGCATCAAGGTTCGCGTTGAAAAAGTGGGCAGTGAAGCGACGACAGCTAAAATCGCGAAGCTGATTTACGAATCTCTTAGTGAGAAAAGTGAAATCCAGCAAGTAACCCAAGAGATGGCAGATCGTCGAGTGAAGATTACATTAGGGATCGGTGCGGCAGTATTCGCGTTGACTCAAGATGTGAACCGCTTAGCGTCCGTGTTCTTGGTGGATTACTCGTGTGCGTTGAAGCTGAGTACGCCAGTGACGTTCAAATCCATTATGTACCGTGCAGCGCAAAATGGCATCTTGTTAAAAGGTGGCAGCGCAATCGAGAAGATGGTGAAAGTCGATACTTGTGTATTCGATAAAACCGGTACGCTGACTTACGGCGATATGGAAGTTACCGATGTCATTCCATTGTGTGATTCCAATACCGCCCGTGACTTGCTTGCGATTGCAGCTTCAGTGGAAGAGCACAGTAGCCACCCGTTGTCACAGGCAGTGGTGAATGCAGCTAAACATAACGAACTTCCACATATCGATCACGGTGAAGTGGAATACGTAATTGCACACGGTTTGCGCAGTACCCTGAATGAACATTGTTTGATGATGGGCAGCCGTCACTTCTTGGAAGAGCATGAAAACGTAGATTTTTCTGCTTATGAACAAGAAATCCGTGAAATGGAGCAGCTTGGTCGTCACCTGATTTTCATTTCTCACCAGAAGAAACTGATCGGTATGATTGGTTTGCGTGATCATCTGCGCGAAGATGTGGTTGAAACTTTCCAAGCTCTTCGTGATGCTGGTATTAATGAGTTGGTAATGATCTCCGGTGACCGTGCCTTTAAAGCACAAATGCTTGGTGATGAGCTGAAACTGGATCGTGTTTTTGCTGAAGCAACACCAGAAAGTAAATCTGGTATTGTGGAATCGCTGAAACAGTCAGGTCGCACCGTGATGTTTGTTGGTGATGGTGTGAATGATGCACCAGCGCTGACTAAAGCAGATGTTGGCATTGCGATGTGCAAAGGCACAGAACTTGCCCGCCAAGCGGCTGATGTTGTGTTATTGAGAGATACTCTTTACGGTGTTGCCGAAGCGCGCCAGTTGGCACAAATTGCGATGTCGTTGGTGAATAGCAACATTAAGTTAGCTGAGTATGTGAACAGCGGTATTATGTTTGCGGCAGCGCTAGGTTTCTTGAAACCTGCGGCGAGTGCTTTACTTCACAATGGTACAACTCTCGCTATTTTGGCGCGTTCTTTAGCGGTGAAAAACGGTTAAGCCAATACCAAACTGTTAAGTCGTGAATTATAGCGCTTAAATGAAATCAAGCCCGACGAGTGATGCTCGTCGGGCTTTCTTTTTTTCTTTAACTTTTTACTCTTTTACTTTCTATTCTTTTATTTGGCTAAAGTGGGCCAAAATTGCGGTCACTTCTTTTATTCTACGGATGAAGCTTTGCTTCGATGCGCGTTCAAATTCGGTATGATCGCCATCACCGAAAGGGCCAAACCCATCAAGGGTTGGCACTCCTGCACCAGCCATTACATTGGCATCACTCACACCACCTCGTTGCTCAGTCAGCAGTGGCGTACCGATAAGCTGTGATAGTTTTTCAATCAATGCTTGTTGCTCAGCGCTCGGGGTCATGACATTTCGTTGTAAGCCACCAGTTAACTCGGTTGAAACACCGTCAACGCCATGATTAGGGATAAGGGCAGGGATCGCTTTTAAGATCCGATCTTGCTCATCTCGGGTAGTAAAGCGGGTTTCAACCATCAGCTTGGCATAAGGGGAAATAGTATTGGTGCTGGTGCCACCTTCAATTAAGCCAACATTTACTGTGGTGCCTTTGTCGAGTTCAGTCAGCTCGGTTAGGGCAATCAATAATCTTGCTGCGGCTAAGTTCGCATTACGGCCGCTGGTGTAATGGTTACCCGCATGTGCAGCAACGCCAGTTAGCTCAACACAATAGGTCGCGACGCCTTTGCGACCATTAACCACTTCATGGTTTTCACCCGCAGCTTCAAAATCAATACAAGCTTGGTATTGGCTGGCGATAGCACTGGTGATGGCTTTGCTGTCGTCGCTGCCTGTTTCTTCATCACTGACTAACAAGAAGTCGATATTGTTGATTTCTCCATATTCGATAAAGATGTTGCGAAGTGCAGAAAGGGCAACAAAGTTCCCGCCCTTCATATCACAAGTGCCTGGACCGTATACCCACTCTGTATCTTCTTTAAATCCTTCAAAGGTATTGGGTGGAAACACGGTATCGAGGTGACCAAGTAGTAGTAGTCGATCTTGATTGTCGATCACATTGCTTTGAAACAACATGTGATCACCAATTTCTTCTCGTGGGAAGGTCGTCGTCGACATACCTAGCTTTTCTAACCACTGTTGCATGAGTTGTCCGTTGGCATCAACGCCCGCCTTGTTTTGCGTCCATGAGTTGATGTCTACCAATCTTTTTAAATCACTAAAATCGATACGCGTCACAGCTTAATTCCTTCTTCAATGTAAATGCGTTAATCGGAGACTTGTCGATGAGAATTTCCACTTGGGTCACTGTTATCACAGTGATGCAACACTATGATATGCAACTATAATACTATCATTTTTGGAATGTTTGGATTCTCATTCAGCATATTTTTGAAGTCGAGTGATTTAAGGAAAAGTTATGGCTGCGCATCGAGTTGGTTTATGGATGTATCAAAATTCAGGTGGGACAGAAATCGAGAAGAAAATTGTCGCTCAGTTAAATGAAAGAGATGTCGAGGTAATCACAGGGTTAGACTTGAATCATGCCTCTGCTCATAACGGCAGTATTTTCTGCAATGGGCATGCGATGGAAGATTTGGATTTGTTTTTCTCGTACAACGCTGGTCAGCAAGGCCCATTTCAAATGTACTTGTACGAGACATTAAGCAGCATGATCCCAACCGTGAACAACTACGCGTCGTTTGAACTCACGGAAGATAAGTTCCGCACCGCGCATTTGCTGAAAAGACACAACATTCCGACTGCTGATCATATTGTTTGTAACAAACATAATATTGAGCAACTGCGCGAACACTTACGCTTCTGGCAAGGTAAAGCGATTTGCAAGCCCGTCAATGGCTGGGGCGGCAATGGCATTATCAAACTAGAAAGTGAGCGTGACCTTGATTTGCTGTTGCCATATATCACTTTGCAAAACTCACCTCAGTTCTATATTGAGCGTGTAATTGAAAACGATTACACCGATTACCGCATTGATATCGTCGATAACAAATACGTGGCGTGTTATGGACGTAAAGCGGCGAAAGGTTGTTGGAAAACCAATGTCACCAGTGGTGGTAGTGTGATGTTGCGTGAGCCGAGCCAAGAGGTCATTGATCTGGCATTGAAGGCCGCCAAAGTCACCGGATTGGAAGTGGCTGGGGTCGATATTATTTACGACATTGAACACCAGCAATACGTGGTGATTGAAGTAAATGGTATCCCAGCATTTGCGACGCCAGACCAAGAAAAAGTGGGATTGAATTTCAACGATACCAAAATTGAGTACTTGGTGGATTTGATAGAGAGAACCATCAAGAAAGACGAACATGCGCAAACCAGCCCAGTAAAGGAATTATTGCAAGCGGATCTTGGGCTAGCGACAGAGACTTTTGTGGAGGATAAAGCACTATGATGACGACAAATACCCAATCAGCGCATTCAGATAACAGCGTGAAGTCAAGCAAGCTACCTAAGCTGGGTATGTTATATCTCGATCATGTGCTGCGTTTTTTCGATCGCTCAAACTTCCAAGGCTGGCCCGATAAGATTGAACAAGTGGTGTACCACTGGGGCAACGACAAACAGCGTTTTATCAATGAAGTGAAACGTAAAAAAATCGATGTGCTGATTGGTAATATCCCAGCGACGGCGTACGAAACTTTCCGTGATATTGCGCGTGCGTTGCCACACGTTAAATTCATTCCATCGCTAGATAGCCAGTTCAGTAATAAATCAAAAGAAAACGTGACTCACTTCTGTGAGAAGTACCAATTACCGATCCCGAAAACACACATTTTCTATCAAGCTGACCAAGCTTTGGAGTATTTACGAACCGCCACTTATCCGAAAATTGTGAAGCGCTCTTATGGGCCATCTAACTATGGCGGTTATTTTGTCCATAAAGTGGATAGTGCTGAAGAGGCAATCAGTCTATTTTCAGAGCGTCGCTACTTCCCAGCCTATATTCAAGACTTTGTACCAATGAAGGCGGATATTCGCGTGATGTTGGTCGGTCATCAGCCGGTCTGTGCATTCTGGCGTCGCCCACCGGAAGGTGAATGGCTCACCAATACCAGTCAAGGTGGCAGCATGGATTACCAAGCTGTGCCTCGTGAAGTACTTGAACTAGCAGTGCGCGTGTCAAAAGCGGCAAAAGCGGAATACTGGGCGTGTGATATTGCTGTGAGCACTAAAGATGAATACACCATCTTAGAATGTGCCACCGCGTTTGCAGCTTTCCCATATATTCGAGATTGGATTGGCCAATACTTGATGTGGCATCTCGCGCCTGATCATTTCCGTAAGCCGTTCTTTGCTGATCGTAACTGGGAAGAGTTAGGAAAGATTGACTCATCTTTACTTCGCACTATGCGCCATATCCGATTTGGTCATGCAAGCGTCTCGACTGACACTGGCGAGTATGCTCCAGCTGATGAGCAATATTCGTTATTAAATACCTACCGTGAAGCGGGTGAAGAGTGGCCAAGTGAAGCTTGGAACTTCCAAGATAAATTCCAAAGTAATAAACATAACCCTTACTTTGGTGAAGATGCGGCACCTCAAGAAGTTGATGATGATATTGAGCGTGATATTGAAGATTTTCTTCTTGATACAGGAATAGAAGATATCGCCAGTGCTGAGTCACTTTCATCTGATGAAAATTCGTCGAGCGCTCGTGAAATGGCAGGTGAGAGCTGTCGCCCTGTGACCAAAGCGCAATTAATAGCATTCTTTGCATCGGTCAAAGGGATCGGGAAAAAGTTACCAACGGAAATTGTTGAGACATTGGGTGTTGAAGGCACATTAGCTGTTCTGCGAGAAGCGCCAGAACAATTGATGAGTTTCCGTAACTTAAAACAGAAGAAGCTCACTGCAATTTTAGAACAATGGCAACGTTTTGATTTTGAGAGCGTGAGCTAATTAATGCGCAGTAATAAAGCGCATGCTGTAAAAGAAGAAATGTGAACAAGTAGTTGATACCAAACTGAGTAGGCTAATTTTAACGCCTACTCAGCGCGTTTTTTGATTAGGGATGAAATAAGGATTTCCGATGAAGAAGCAATATTTGTCGTATCAAGAGACAATCGATTTTCTTACTCGGGCTATGGAAAAGCACCCGAACTTGATCCGACTGGAAAATATCGGTGATACCCACGAAGGGCGACCGATTATGATGGTGACAGTGTCACAAGATGTCGCCTATGCCGATTTAAAACCCGCTTTACTGTATACCGGTACTATTCACGCAAGAGAGTGGATAGGTATCGAACTCGCCGTCAACTTCATTCAGTATTTACTCGATAACTATCCAAGTAACCCAGATGTGGTTGAAGCATTAACACGCAATACCTTGTACATGGTGCCGTGTTTGAACCCGGATGGTTTTGAATATTCTCGTCAGCACTTTTCCTTCTGGCGTAAGAATCGACGCGACAACGGTGATGGTACATTCGGGGTCGATTTAAACCGTAACTTCGGCATTAATTTCAAACGTTCAACTAATACCCAATCCAATATCTATGGCGGACCTGCAGCGTTTTCTGAACCAGAAACGCAAGCCATTAAACAGTTTGTGGAAAACCATAACAATATTCGGATTGCATTAGATTATCACTCACAGGGCAATGTCTTTTTCCCTGCGCATAAGTTTAATCATGAAGCTGAATTGGAAGGCACAGACTTGAACATTCTGTGTGCCAATATGGCGAATGAAATCTACAAGGTCACTAAGCGTCAATATGGTATTCACCGTGGTAAGCCTCCAGCAAACTTGATCCACGGAAGTGGCCGTGAGTATTACTATGATCGCGGGATCTTGTCGTCAGTTGTTGAAGTGGGAAGTCGCAATATTCCTGACTATATGATCAACATGTCGCAAAGCGTGGATGAGAACATTCCGGCATTGTTATATGCCTTAGGCTCAGCCATCAACTATTCCGATTTAGCACCGAAACGACCAGAAAACTTCACCATTACAGAGGTTACAGCCAACCAAGCGTGGTTGAGTTGGGACGCCTCACCGGATGATGACGGTTGCTACTATCAGGTTTATCGTGCTGAGTCGCCTAAGTACCAATGTACCCGCGAGAACCTTATCGCGATCACCTCACAAAACGAGTACGTTGATAAGCAATTGAAATCAGGGCACCGTTATTACTACAACTTGCGCAAAGTGAATCGTATAAACCGTGTGAAATCGCCTTTCGCGCCAGAGGTGAAAATTAAAACCTGTCTGGAAAAAGATGAATTTGCTTTCACGCTTTTCCCAACCCCAGAACAAATTGGTTACGTGGGCGAGTTAACTAAAGCTAATAACCGTGAACACTTTGGTTACAACTCACTCTTTATCGGGGTGAACAAAACCAAAGGTGTTTGTTATGGGGTGATTGATTTTAATATCGACCGTTTACCTGCGGACGCCATTATTAAAGATGCCGTGTTCTCGCTTTACCCAATGAACCGCGTTGGCGCCAAAATTGAGAACTACGGCGAATGGTCAGTGTCGATCCTTAATCCAGAAGAGATCACCGATATTACTGATTTCGAGCAAATTCGATCGGCAACACCAATTCAAACCTTGGGTGATGCGATTGATTCCGATCAGCTCACTCAAGGCATTTGGAAAACATGGCGATTTAGCGCCTTAGAAAAAAGATTGGTGGAAGAGCAGCTTGAAAAAGGGCGCTTGTTATTGAGATTGCAAGGGCCAGATAATCTACCGCTTTGCAATGATTCGCAAATGATGCAGTTTGATATCGGTTACGGACGTTTCGGTGGTGGCATTCATTACCGACCAAATCTCGATTTGATCTACACCCGCAAACCTTATCAAATCGCGCTGTCGGCAACGGATTGTCATACTATCGAGCGTGAAGCGCATTATCCGGCTGAACTTCGCTCTGGGTTTGATCATCAAGGCGAAACTGTGTTTGGCCAAGTTGGATTCTCGCTATCGTGTATTAGCAATAATAGCGATATCGCCATTACCGAAGCGTATTTTGAAATTGAAAGTGGCTCTTTGGTTGGCATTAATCAACCGATGCGATTTACGGTAGAAATGGCAGAGCTCGAAAGCCCTGATTATTACAGTGTTAGAAATCGCGAGAAAATCGAGTTCATTGGCTACGAAGTCAGTAGCGAAGATCTGGCTAAATCACCACGTCAGCGCTTTATGTTCGATAGCTCGGCACGACAATATCTTGAGCAGCTTCATGCCGAAGGTAAACATGTGACGCTAATCATTCGTGCTACTTCCGCATCACGACAAAAAGAAGCCATTGTTGATTGGCATGGATTAGAAGGCGAGCATCGCCCGCAGTTGGTGATTGAATATATCGAGCGTCGAAACCATGCCCTTGAAACGCCACAAAACCTCGAAGCACAGTTGCAAGATGGTCTAGTGAAACTGACTTGGGATAACCCAGACCATCCTGATTTTGTTGGCTGTTATGTGGTGCGAAATAGTTTCCACCCACCACGTTCACCGTTCGATGGCGTGAAGTTGTATGCCGGCAAAGATAGCTATACCTTTGATCGCTTCGGTAACGCTAATCTTCCTAAATACTATTCCGTGTTTAGTTACGACAATGTGCCTAACTATTCTGTACCAGCAATGTTGAAGTTCAGTACAGAAGAGGTGACACCAATCGAGCTGGAAGAGTTTGAGCCACAAGACGAGGTTGAAAAGCGTTATCGCGACGGTAATTAGTTGAGGTTGAGCAAGAGCTTGAAAGCTATCAATTTGTTGGGTTTTAAAAGTAATAAAAATGAGATGATGGCTTTCTCTCGTGCGAGAATAAAGCGCTAAAAATTAAAATGATAGCAAAAGGCTTTCGTATGAAAGCCTTTTTTGTGTCTGGAAATTGAGAGTGAAGATTTAAACGCTGCAAGAATAAACCGCAATTTTGTACAAAAATATCTGTGAGGTGTACGCTAGACTGAAAGTGAAACATTGCGTTTAACTTAGAAAAATAATCGAGATTGAATGGCTAACAAGAAAACAGCGAAAGAAAGAGCTGATTATAAGATCACGGATGAACTTGGTGGCCTAGAGATCCTTGATGCTGAATATGAAAAACAGAACTTTTCGCGTCATAGCCATGAAGGCTACACCATAGGTGTGATTGAAAACGGAGCACAGCGTTTCTATCGTACTGGTGGTCACCATGTTGCACCGCAAGATACCATCATTTTAGTTAATGCCGATGAAGTGCATAGTGGTCATTCTGCAACAGAAGGAGGCTGGGCATACAGAGCGATGTATCCACTTCCTCAGCAGTTGGAACAACTTACCCAAGACTTAAACTTACCAAATTATGGCGCGCCGTATTTTCCGAGTGCCGTGGTTTCGGATCCTGATTTAGCTAATCAAATACGCTTGGTGTTTAACACCATTGAAAATTCGGATAATCGGCTGTTAAGAGAGACGTTGATTTACGGCACTCTAGTTAAGTTGATGGCTAAGCATGCAAAATCAAGCTTAAACATCAACACACAAACTAAGGCACAAAGGCAGTTGCTATTAGTGAAAGAATTCTTAGATGACTTTCCGCAAGCCGATGTGTCGCTAGACGATTTAGCAAAACTTGCTGCGATCAGTCCTTATCATTTAGTACGCTCATTTCAGAAAGAATTTGGCTTACCACCTCATGCATATCAAATTCAATCGCGGCTAAGGTTGGCAAGAAAGCTTTTGAAGCAAGGCTACAGTATTTCGGATGCCGCTCAAGAGTGCGGTTTTCATGACCAAAGTCACTTCCATCGTCATTTCAAAAAAACGAACGGTTATACACCGGGTCAGTACGTCAAAACACTCTGAGCAATTTTGTACAAGCGATGAGTGCTTGAAATAACTAGATTGAAAAAACGCAGCAGAAATCTAATTAGAGTAGGTTTTGAAAATAGCGTGAAAAGTAATAACCCAGTTGGTAAGAGGGCATAGCCGTGGAACAAAATGACGATCATTCAGCCGATAGAAAAACACCTTTTTGGCAAGGCGTATTAGCGGTGCTGCCGCTAAGTATTGCAGTTATCCCGTGGGGAATATTGGCAGGTTCGTATGCTATTGATGCTGGGTTAACTGGTATAGAAGCGCAAGCTATGTCAGCGGTGTTATTTGCAGGTTCGGCACAATTAGTGGCTTCGGGGATGTTCAAGGCAGGTGTCGGTATTGGAACTTTGCTGCTGACGACGTTTTTCATCACGTCACGCCATTTTTTATATAGCGTGTCGATGCGAGACAAAATTAGTCATCTTCCATTTCGGTGGCGACTCGTGTTGGGCTTTTGGCTCACCGATGAGCTGTTTGCTGTGTGTGGCGGACAAACGAGTAAAGAGTTCAACCGTTGGTTTGCTTTAGGCGCTGGTGGGTCATTCTACCTGATTTGGAACCTCGCCAGTTTTGTTGGCATTGTCGCGGGGAGTCAGTTTCCTGCATTAAATGAGGTAGGACTAGATTTCGCGGTTGCGGCAACCTTTATTGCTTTGGTTATCCCGCAGATCAAATCCGTACCAATTGTTGTGTCTGTTATCGTGTCGCTGATGGTATCTGTGGTGTTAACGCTTGTTGAAGTAGAAGGGGCACTGATGACTGCATCTTTATGTGGTATGGCTTCGGGGTATCTTAGTGAGCTGTTATTAGAAAAAGCGCGTTCATCACAACGAGCCACAGCTTCAACCGCACGAGGCTCAACTGAAACTGAGCATTCAAAAGGAGAGTAGGCATGATCATGATATCGATACTAGCGATGACAGCCATTGTATTTTTTAGCCGCTATATTTTCCTTGAGCCACGCGTGCCGCTCAAGTTAAACAACCATGCACTACGTGTATTAAGTTATTCTAGCCCAGCAATACTAACCGCTATTTGGGCACCCATTATTTTCATTCCTGAAAGTGAAGGGAAGCTCTTTATTAGCTATCAAAACCCATATTTGCTAGCCGCAATTATCGCTGGATTATTGGTTTGGAAAACAGGCAATGTCTTGCTGTCGATTATTCTTAGCATGGGAGCGTTTTTGTTCTTTAATCTTTATCTTTTTAGCTAGTGAGTGCAATACGCTACTTTGCGCTTCAGGTGGGAGCTAAACGTTTGAGATCAATTTACCCAACGCTTGGTTATTACCACGCGTTGGGTTTTAGTATTAAGGAGCAATTCTGTTATTTCGCACTAGGGCTCTGCGAATATTTTTACACATCTTACCGAACCTTGCGATCTCATCGAAAGTGGGTGGCAACCCGCGATTGATCTGGTGTTCCCAGTAGGTTAAATCAGAATCAACCATTTCCATTAATTTCTTCGGGCAGCCTATGCAACTGTTGTCTGGCCCACACACGAAAGTATCTTCTTGATATAGCGGAAACTCTAGTTTGACGGCATCAATGATTTGCTGCATAGCCGTGATTCTGTCTGGCTTTTTGCTCACAAAATTAGCTCCTAAAGACGTACAAGCCAGCATTATAGGAGTTATGAATAAGAATACCAGAGTGAAAAGTGCAAACTATCAATAGTCGGTGAGTTGATTATCTATAGTCAGAGTCGCTGTGAGGTTTGAGTTCTTAGATGGGCGTTTGGGGGGGAGTAGGCTCGCCTGTTTGCATGGCGAGCCTAGTGTTATCTAAATTTTTGATATTTAATTATTTGCGGGGCAAGTTTCTGCTGCTTACGTAGCTAGCCTTATTAGGTTGGTGTGGCTAATGGCTTAGGCTTTTTATTGGTTTGTGTTTTATCAAAGACCACTTCTACCGTACATGAAGTATCGGTTACGGTTTGTTCGTAGTGCCATTGTTGGTTATCACAAATTTGGCGAACCAGCTTAATACCTAAGCCAAACCCATCACTTTTTTCGCCAGTTAATAACTCACCCCAATTAATGATGGTGAGTTTGTTGTCATCAAGTTGAATCACTATGTGCCCGGTATCGGTATGTTGCATGGCGTTGCGGATCAAGTTTGCAAGAATGATACGGACTAACACTTTAGGAAGTGGTCGCACTTGACACTGCTCATCGACCAGGAGCGCTTGCTCTATCGTGACTTCTTTGCCTTTCAGCAAATACTGATGTTCTTCAATTAAATCACGAGTTAACTCTGTAATGTTCACGTCTTCAATCTCTGGCTGGTAGGCCTGATTGCGGGTTAGCCAGAGTAGGGTTTCAGTGAGGTGACTCATTGTAAGACCTGCTCGGTTAATTCGGTCTAGTGGTTGTTTACATGCTGATGGTGCATCTTGCCACATGTGTTCCATTAGCGAAGCGTTACTTAAAATAACGGCAATAGGGGTACGTAGCTCATGGCTTGCATGTTGAAGAAACTGTGATTCACGACTTAATGTTTTTTCAATGCTTTGTAAGTTGGTGTGGATTTTTTCTGCTAGCTCATCGAGTTCACTAAAGCCGAAATGCGGTACAGGATCAGCCAGAGATTTTAAGGTGAGTTGTTGTGCCCATTGATGGAGTTTATTAACTGGGCGGGCGATGTACTGGATTAAAGATAGGACTAGCAACAACAATACTGAAATCGTCAGTAAGGAAATCAACCAAACAGATGGCATTTGGTCTTCAATACGTTCAAATTCAGGGACTAAGAAGTCTTCCTCGAAGGTGTTGACGATATAGTACATTTCACCACTTGTTGTGATTTCAGGGTGCACAAAATACGCCACACTAGGGTAGGCGTACCAAGTCTCTTTGACTTCAATACTGTGGTGATCTTGAGCTTGCAGCTCAGACGCTTGAAAGTGGTCTTTGATATCTTGGGGTAGCGCTTGATAACTGTGATATAGCTCTGTATCGATAATATCGAGTTTAGGCTCTATGGCATCGAATCCTTGCTCATCGATGAGTTTTTGAATGTGCACCGCGTTCATTGCCAGCGAGTTATCAAGCCCCCAGAGATAAAAGCTTTTCGCTAACAGTGAATAGCCAAGAATGATGAGAAGCAATGTGCCGCTGATGAAGGCAAGTACGATACGTAGCAAGCTTTGGTTTAGTTTCATGGTTTGTTTACTTATAGCGATATTTATCGATAAAACGTGATAAGGCTGAAAATTAATCGGGTGCCATTATGCTAATCTAGCATAATAAAAACATGTACAATGGTATTCACTTGAAAGTAAAAGGCTTTACACTCATTGAACTGGTTGTTGTGATTGTCATCCTTGGCATTATTGCAGTGACGGCCGCTCCTCGTTTTTTAGATATTCAGCGCGATGCCCGAATTGCGGCTTTGAAAGCATTCGAAGGTGCCTTTTATGCCGCTGATGGTATCGTGATGTCGAAAGCGATGGCATCCGGACTTGAAGATTCCATCAACGATACCGAAATTCCCAATACCGGTATCTATGTCCGCCAAGGCGTGATGACATTAAGTGCTAAAAATATAGCCGCGGCAATGGATATTGATGGCTTTAAAATCATTGATCATGGAACGGCAGATATGCCGTCTGTTTATGTCGCCTTTGACAATAACAAAATTGAAAATGGCTACCCAAGTCAACGTTGTGTGTTATTTATTGCTAGGGGCGTAACTACCGCGACCTATCCCAAATCTTTATTGCCACTTAACATCACACTTGTTGATGAAGGCTGCTAGCCTTCGAGTTATCTAGGTTTAGCTTACAATCCCTTGTGCAATTAGCTCGCAGCTTCTTCTTTAATTACCCAGCCTTTGCCCGGTACCGTATGTAGCAATTGGCTGCCGGGTACTTGTTCTAATGACCGGCGCAAATAGTAGATATGAGCTTTCAAAGTATTACTGCTTGGCGTGTCTTCGCCCCATAGTTCGTCTTCAAGTTGTGCTCGGCTAACGACATTGGGGCTAGCACGCATTAACACTTCCAAAATCGTAAATGACGCTGGCGTTAGCTTGAGTTGGTGTTCTCCGCGTGAAACTTGGTGAGCGTCTGCGTCTAGTTCGAGATCAGCGACTTTAATTGTTGTGCTTTGGCTACTACGACGACCAGAAAGCACGGTAATACGCGCCAGCAGTTCACGGTTGTCGAAAGGTTTGGCAAGATAATCATCTGCGCCAGAAGCAAAACCTGCTAATTTGTCGTCGATACTGCCACGGGCTGTTAAGAATAAAATTGGAGTTTGGCAGCCGTCTTTGCGCAGTTGTTCGCACAAAGTTAAGCCATCCATTTTTGGTAAGCCAATATCAATGACTAACACATCGTAACGATTCTGTTGGGCGAGGTTTAAACCAGCGACACCATTGCTGGCGTAATCTGGCACCATTCCACCAAACTCCATTAACTGGAGCAGGGTTTCCGCTAAATCACGGTCATCTTCAATTAATAATACGCGGGTCATAGTTACCTTTAGTGAACGTGCGAACTTTAGAATCGATTTTGTTGCAGTTATTAATCAAATTATACCAAGTTGGTATTAATAGGCGTAATAAGTTATTCGTTTCTGAACACTATAAGTTTTCATGCCGCGACAAACAATGTGCCTAGATTATAACTACGAAGGGACTGTAGAGAAGCTTCGGTAAAAAGTGGGTAAAAGGGTAATAACTTTTATCGAACAACTTTTATCGAACAGAGAGTTAAGAAGTGGAATTAAATAAAAATAACTCTTATTAAGCAGTTTCATTTTACCGTGATTTTACCGACTCAAGATTATGTTTGTCTTCGATTATATGAGCGGCTCCCAAGGGGGGAGTGCTGGTATCTTGAGAAGAATAAAATGACGCTAGATATTCAAAAACCTCGGTTGTTATTAGCTACTTTGCTGGCAACAAGCCTGCTATCAGGCTGTAACGAGGGTGTTCCTGCAGAAATGGAGACGCCGATGGTGTCTAATGTTTCTGTACTTCAAGCTGAAAAACAATCAGTAACTTTAGTCGATGAACTTCAAGGGCGTGTCGTTGCCTTCCGTATTGCCGAAATACGTCCGCAAGTGAGCGGTATTATTACCCATCGCCTGTTCAAACAAGGGGAGTTAACGGCTAAAGACCAACCGCTTTTCCAGATCGATAAAGCGCCATTCATTATTGATATTAAAGAAAAAGAAGCCAGCCTTGAGCAGGCGCAAGTCAATCTTGATCAAGCACAGAGTAAGTATCTGCGTTTGCAAGCGCTAGATAAAAGTAGTGCCGTAAGTAAGCAGGCGTTTGATGAGGCAAGCTTTAACTTTAAGAAAGCGAGCGCCAATGTACTGCAAAATGAAGCGACGTTAGATCAGAGTCGTTTGAATCTGAAGTACGCCACGATTACAGCCCCAATCTCTGGGATCATCGAACAAGCCTTGGTGACCGAAGGTACATTGGTGAATAAAGGCGATAGTGCCGCACTAGCGATCATCAAACAGATCGATAAGGTGTATATCGATGTTCGTCAGCCAGCATCAAAACTGGCTAGCTTACGTAAGCTGGTGGCTAAAGGCAGTAAAACCAATGCTCGCGGCTTAGATGTGAATGTGATTGTCTCTGATGACAATAGCGAAAACATGACAGGTCAGATCGTCTTTTCTGGGATCAGTGTTGATGTGAATACGGGGGATTTAATCGTTCGTATTATTGCCAATAACCCAAATCATACTTTACTGCCGGGTATGTATGTTCGCACCGAAATTCCACGCCGTAAATTAGATGCCTTCCTATTGCCTCAACAGGCCATTCAACGTGCTAGCAATGGTGACGCCTTCGTTGCTGTTGTAGGTGAAAACAACGAAGTTGAAAAACGAGTTGTGACTTTGGATGGTGTACAGAACTTCCAATACGTTGTGTCACAAGGCCTGAAAACGGGTGATCGTGTGATTGTTGAAGGTTACGACAATCTGATGCCGGGGGCCGAGCTAAATATCTCGCAATGGCAAACTGCCGAGCAGCCTAATCAGGCTTAACCGATAGGAAGTGTATTGTGTCTCCATTTTTTATTAATCGACCGATTTTCGCTTGGGTGATCGCGATTTTGATCATCTTGTCGGGGGTGATTTCGATCCCCAATATGGCGGTCGAACGTTTCCCAAGTGTAGCGCCACCAAGTGTTAGTTTGTACCTGACGTATCCGGGTGCAAGTCCAAAAACGTTAAATGATACCGTTGTTTCTCTGATTGAACGTGAGATTTCAGGCGTAAAGGGCCTGATGTACTTCAAGTCGTCATCTGACTCTAACGGTAGTGCTGAAATTACTGCGACTTTTAAAAGTGGAACTAACCCAGAAATGGCGCAGGTAGAAATTCAGAATAAGATCAAAGCGGTTGAAGCACGTTTGCCACTGTCGGTTCGTCAATCGGGTATTCAGGTTGAGTCTTCATCATCAAGTACCTTGATGTATGTGGGTTTGATTTCGCCTAATGGAGAATATTCCGAGGCAGAACTT
This sequence comes from Photobacterium jeanii, assembly GCF_001650345.1. Taxonomy (GTDB): domain Bacteria; phylum Pseudomonadota; class Gammaproteobacteria; order Enterobacterales; family Vibrionaceae; genus Photobacterium; species Photobacterium jeanii. The sequence continues at coordinate 307,076 of NZ_LVHF01000012.1, forward strand.
AGCGATTACATGATCCGCAATATCATTGAAGAGCTAAAACGTGTACCGGGTGTCGGACGTATTCAGATGTTCGGTGCAGAATTTGCGATGCGCATTTGGGTCGATCCGCTAAAACTGAATGCTTACAACTTAACGGTTGGTGATGTAACCAAAGCGATTCAAGAGCAAAACGTGCAAATCTCACCGGGTAAAGTGGGTGATGCGCCAATTAGCCAAGGTCAGAAAACTGTTGTTCCTTTAACTGCCCAAGGCCAGTTAGAAACCCCAGAAGAGTTCCGTAACATTGTTCTTCGTTCAAATGCCAACGGCGGTAAAGTGGTATTGGGTGATGTCGCAGATGTTGAATTGGGTTCGGCAAGTTACCAGTATGCTAACCGCGAAAACAGTAAGCCTTCTACATCGGCATCGGTAAAACTTTCACCGGGTGCTAATGCGATTGCAGCGTCAAACGGTATTCGTGCGCGATTAGATGAGCTAAAACGTGCTATGCCTGCGGGTATGGATTACAGCATTACTTCCGATGCGGCACCTTTTGCCAAGATCTCGATCTCTAAGGTTGTGATGACTTTGTTCGAGGCTATGGTATTGGTGTTCTTGGTAATGTACCTGTTCTTGCAGAACGTGCGTTACACCATTATTCCTGCGATTGTAGCGCCGATTGCTTTGCTGGGTACATTCACCGTGATGCTGGCGTTTGGTTTCTCCATCAACGTGTTTTCGATGTTCGGGATGGTACTGGCGATCGGTATTATCGTTGATGATGCGATTGTTGTGGTGGAAAACGTCGAGCGCGTCATTTCAGAGCAAGGAGTAAGCGCGAAGAAAGCCACCCAAATGGCGATGAAAGATATCTATGGTGCGATTGTTGGTATCACAGCGGTACTGTCTGCGGTATTTATTCCAATGGCGTTTGCTGCGGGGTCGGTAGGTATCATCTTCCAGCAATTCTCGCTTGCGATGTCGGTATCTATCTTGTTCTCTGCTTTCTTGGCAATCACATTAACACCTGCGCTATGTGCCACTATCTTGAAACCGCACAGTGAAGCGCATGCCCATAAAAAAGGCTTCTTTGCTTGGTTTAACCGCAAGTTTGATCGTATGACGCAAGGTTACCAATCTTGGGTTGCCAAGCTGGTGGTTCGTACCGGTCGTATGATGGTGTTCTACCTAGCGTTTGTTGCCTTGGCGATTTATAGCTTTGGTAAAATCCCAAGTACTTTCTTGCCAGAAGAAGATCAAGGCCACTTCCTGACGTCTATTCAGCTGCCATCGGATGCTACGGTTGAGCGTACAATGGAAGTTGTAACTAAGGTCGAAGACTTTGTTCAATCGCGTGAAGCGGTAGATTCAAGTATGGCGATTCTCGGCTTTAGCTTTAGTGGTTCAGGTGCCGGTTCAGCATTTACGATCACTACCTTGAAAGACTGGAATGATCGTCATGGCGCGACCACACAACAAGAGGTGCAAGCGTTAACCGAACATATGCAAGACATTAATGAAGGTATGGTATTTAGCATGCTACCAACCGCGATTGATGGTTTGGGTGTGTCATCGAACATTTCATTCCAGCTAATGGACCGTTCAAACTTAGGCTATGACAAATTCCAACAAGTACAGCGTGAGTTCCTGCAAAAAGCACGTGAGAGTAGCCTATTCGAGAGTGTGTTCTTTGAGTCGTTGCCTGAGACTAACGGCATCAAACTCAAGATTGATCGTCAGAAAGCGCAAGCTTTAGGTGTGTCGTTCACCTCTATCAGTGAAACTATCTCAACCGCGCTGGGTTCAAACTATGTCAATGATTTCCCTAATAACGGACGTTTGCAGAAAGTCATCTTACAAGCGAATGCGAAATCACGAATGGAACTTGAAGATATCTTGAAGCTCTCTATTCGTAATGAGCGTGGCGGCATGGTTTACCTGTCTGAGTTTATTGAACCTGTATGGGAACCAACGCCACTGCAATTAACTCGCTTCAACGGTGTTCCATCTGTCGCTGTGTCGTTAGCACCCGCACAAGGTGTATCGAGTGGTGATGCAATGGCAGAAATCGAGAAGATTGTTGCTAAGTTGCCATTGGGTACGACTATTGAATGGACAGGGTTATCACGCCAAGAGAAACAAGCAGAATCGCAAACTACCATGTTGCTGGCTTTCTCAATGTTGGTGATCTTCCTTGTGTTATCAGCTTTGTATGAGAGTTGGTCGACGCCATTGGCAGTTATTCTTGTAGTACCTCTTGGGATCATTGGTTCAATTGCGGCTGTGCTCGTTGCCAATATGTCGAATGACGTGTTCTTTAAAGTAGGCTTGGTCACCATCATAGGGTTGTCGGCGAAGAACGCAATTTTGATCATCGAGTTCGCGCAAATTCAGCGTACAATGGGTAAAGGGTTAATAGAGGCGACGATTGAAGCGGCGAAGATGCGTCTGCGCCCAATCTTAATGACGTCATTGGCCTTTACTTGCGGCATTATCCCACTCGTTATCGCCACTGGTGCAAGTTCTGAGATTCAGAATTCCATCGGTACTGGTGTTCTAGGCGGTATGATCAGCGGTACAGTGCTAGCCATCTTCTTCGTACCTGTGTTCTTTGTGTTTATCAACGAACTGATTAACAAGTATGTGAAGAAAAAGCCAGAAGTTCACCATGATGATGTGGATGCTGTTATAGCAACTCAAAAGCCAAAACAGCCTGTGCTAGAGAACGAATAGTTCACACTAGCTGAATTAATATAAACCTAAGACAGCGCCTATGAATCGATATTCTAGGCGCTGTTTTTATATGTGCTAGCTTCTTAATAACAGCTTCTTAGTAACTTCGATTAAATCGTTTTAAATGAGGGTTGTTTGCTCGTGAAGTAATAATTTAATCAATAAATGGGGTGTTAAATCATGTCCTTACTCAAGTAAAAGGGATTAATTTAAATATCTTTACTTTGCTTTACCGCGCTTTTACCTACTACTTGGTACTTTATAGACATGTTCAAGAGCAAAGGATAACTCAAAACCTAAACCTCTGAGCAAAGAATAATCAGGGTGAAATCGTTTATCACCCAGTAATAATCCCCAAACAACGAAGGGTTTCACTATGAAAAAGTCTAATATCGTACTCACATCAATGCTTATTGCTTTCTCTTCAATGTCTTTTGCAGGCATGAAAGTAGTTGACTCACAAAATGGAGCGTGGGTAACAGTGACGGATAATGGAAAGCCTGTAGCGGATGCAGTTGTTAAAGCAACAAATGTTGCACAAAGCCAAGCTGAGTATAAAACAAACGAGAAAGGACGCGTGTTTATTCCGTTAACAATGAATGCTTCAAAAGCTGTGAAATATAAAGCGGTAACACCAGAGGGTAAAGAGTTCGGTCGTTTTGCATTCCACGGCAAAAGCTAAGCCTAGTTTTGGTAATCAAAGTTAGCATTTAATGGATAATCATTATCTATCGCCATAGCAGTCTTGCTATGGCGTTTGTGTTTGTGGTGATAAATGAAAACGAGTCAAATAATGCGCCTCGTTCGTCCACTATCGAATTTACGTGAAGTGGCGACAGGGATAGTTGTAGTTAGTTTTGCCTATAGCGTTAAGTTTGTTTACGAGCTGGACTATACCCAACTGATAGTCAATCAAGTGTTGATACCATGGAATGGTCTGATCAAAGAATCTCCTGAGTGTTTAATCTGTTTTATACGCATGGCATTAATGTATGTGGTACTCACACAATTGGTCAGCTTAGCTACAAGGATAGGGTACAAATGGCTTCAGAAGTGGTATCTATCCCCAATATGGATAAGAGAGGCTGAGCTCAGTAACGCTTTGATAAACACGAGCATTTATTTTGTTACAGGTATAATGATCTGGCTTGATTATGATGTTCAGCTCCTACGTGATTTTTATTTGGTGATAATACCGGCAGTGCAGAGTGTGATTCACTGTAGTCGCTAATTAAACAAGCCCTGACTTTTGTTTAGCGATTTTATGACCAAACGTATTGTGATGATGATGCGGTCTATGTTTCTATGTGATGGTACATTAATAATAACTAGGATATACCCACTTACATGATCGCATTCATTGCTTTCTTATTGTTTCTTTATTTCTTTGGCGATGCTTTTATTTCAATCGCTATTATCATTGCTCTAATTTGGTACTTTGGCGGTTAGCCATGTGAAAAAGCCACGGTTACAAATAACCGTGGCTTTATAGTTTTGACCGTAATTGAAAGCTATAAATAATTAAAGATACTCAGTCTTTTTAAATGCTAAATCATTTAAACTTACGCTGTCGATGCTTTTATAGTTAAGACGATAGGTTTGTTTAGTGTTTAACGCGATTAAATCGTGTTGCTGCAGAATATCGATCACTTCACTGTCAAAACTGTCGTCGCCTACATTGGTCGGTTTGGCTTCAATATAGTTGCCACTGATTTGCCAATTTCCTGTCTCGGAATAACGAAAATAGATAGATTTTGCTTTTTTGCTGGTCATCGTGATCAGAGTAACTTTCTGATACTGATTGTTGGGCAAAAACACCATTTGGCTTGATTTATAGACATCGTAAATAATCGACGAAGCAAGCACGGGTTTATTCGCCTCTTTTCTCGCTTGCTCTTGGTTAACCTTGTTTGGTGCCATTACAGTTTCAATTCTGTTGTAGGTCGTCGCTTGCCAAGTTTTACTGGTTAGAATTTGGCGATTGATTAGCTCTTGTGGAAAAAAAGCATAACAAGCGCCAATCACCATACTTGAGATTGCCAGAGGCTTAATTGCAGAGACAATCTGGTCTTTTATTGTTGTTTTTGTGGTGTTCACGGAAGCGTGCTTACTGGCTGTATAGTATTGATAGGTATGTTTTGTCATTGTGAGAAGGTCCATCTAACGTGACAAAATAGATGCTATTAATATATTTGTTAGGCGGTAAATTTAGGGTAAAACGCAGAGCGAGAAAGCAACGAAATGAACCTAGAATGTCGCAATAATTTCGTATGGTGCAGGCTAGGTAAGCTCAGTTGTACCAGTGGCAACTGAGCTTGATATAAAGAAATGAATCAGAGGTATGTTTGGCTGGGTATCAGTTAATAGGTATCAGCCAATTTGTTAGCGTGTTAGCTCGCGCTCCACATTTGCTTACCTGTACGTTGGAAGTTGTAACCGCCAAGCTGATCGCCACGCATTTGCACTTCTGGGCTTTCAAGTTGCTGCATCAATTGCTGCTGTAGCGTACGGAAGTAAATGTTCTTTGGAATGACTAATTCGAACGCTTCACGACTCAGTGGAATAAAACCAAGACCAAACTCGCCCGCGGTACTTTGGCTGGCACAACCAACATCGGCATGACCACGTGCAATCGCAGACGCCAATTCACGCTCTGAGTTACACACTGTGTTACCTAAATCGGCAGGGGTCAGCATATCTAAGTTAAACGCATGGGTATGAAGCCACTCTTCAAGAGCTCGCATACTGCCTGCGCCTTCTTGACGAAGCACCCAGCGCCAGCGAGGCGAAAGCAAGTCAGTTGTTGATAGCGTTTGTTTCTCAACTTGCTCTGCGATCTTTTGACTTACGACCAACCCTTGTTGGCGCTCGAAAGCGTGGACTAATACCCAGTTTTTATGACCCGGATATTGTTGCAGCAGTGCAGGGTGACGAAGCCCTGATTCTTCTACATTACCCCAGTGAATAGCACACATATCAACATGACCTTTACTCAGCATGGCTAAGCCTTGACGTGTGCCAGTTGAGGTGTAACCAACAAGCGCAGTGCTACCTAGCTGATTGGCCATTTTTCCAATGATCATTTGAAGTAGAGGATCGTCTGAACCTGCAATCAACAAGCGATCGTTTTGCACGCCATTATTGCAAGATTCCAGTAACCACTTATCAAGCATTGCCTTAGGGAAAAGCCATTTACCAGTAATTTTGGTACAAGGCAGTAAGCCGTCGTTAGCAAGGGCGTAGACTTTCTTTTCGTTTAAATCTAAATATTCTGCTACTTGTTTGGCATTCATGAACTCAGGGAAGCTAGCACTCATTGTTGTTCACCTGATGTATCACTCGCACGCTTGGAGTCTTTCAGTTTGAAGCCTTTGGCTTGCTCATCAAGATTACCTTTAATATCAAGCACAAGGTTTTGCATGCCGTTATAGACTTGGAAACGATGACCTTTGGCGCGAGCAATCATAGTAATACCGAGTTTTTGCGCTAGTTCGTATCCCATTTGAGTCGCACCAGAGCGAGAAAGGAGGATAGGGATCCCCATTTGGGCGACTTTAATGACCATCTCAGACGTTAGGCGACCTGTGGTATAGAAAATCTTGTCTTCACCTGTTTCTCCAGCCATCCACAATTCGCCAGCAAGAGTATCCACCGCATTGTGGCGACCTACATCTTCAACAAACGACATGATTTCTGTGCCTTTACATACGGCGCAGCCATGAACGGCACCTGCAGCTTTATAGGTTTCGTTGTGATGAGTCAGCGCTTCAAGCAAACCGTAGAGTTGAGATTGAGGTAGTTTTGGCTGAGGAAGAGTTACGCCTTCAAGCTTTTTCATTACATTGCCAAACATGGTGCCTTGACCACAGCCAGACGTTACTGTCTTCTTTTCAAGCTTTTGCGCTAGGTTGTCGGTGTTCTCTTTGGTAATTACGGCAGCTGAGTTGGTATCCCAATCAATAATTACAGATTCAATGGAGTCCAAGTCGGAAATAAAGCCTTGGTTTTTCAGATATCCCAATACCAGCGCGGCAGGGCGCTCACCCAGTGTCATCAATGTCACGACTTCGACCCAGTTCAAGTACACAGTCAGTGGATGTTCGCAGGCGATTTCTTTGGTCATCATATCGCCGTATTCATCCATGATATCGACTGTCATCGTCTGTTTAACGGCTGCGTTGGTTTTAATAATCTTCGGCAACGGGTTCATAGGTATCCTGTTTGGGTATGAGGGCTCTGGGTTGTGACTGACGGAACGCGACAATTTGAATTATAAAATAGAGTGCTTATTCAAATTTGTCGCGCTGTTTATGCGGCAAAAAGACGTAATGCGTCTATTCTCTACTAATGCGCCTGCTTTCTCGTCAAGTCGTAATCACCTTAGTTATGGATCTATTTGTAACTATTAGTTATTGATCTATAAGGTGATAATGATTTTGTCATTACAACAAAAACATCTTTAAAACGTGCGTCCATAGACTTTAGCAAGGATTGTTCCAACCTTATAATGCCAGGGAATTATATTCCTTGTTTTTTATAAGTGTATAAGTTGGTCTGATAATTGCTATACCTGTAGCAAAATACTGAGTCTGTCGCAGCATGTTTCTTCTCTAACTGCACTTACTCGTATCGTAGTAGCTAATGCATTCACAATGATAGCTAGGGAAAAGGAGTAAATGTGCCTGAACTGAATAAGAATGAATCACTGTGGCCTATCGCATTCCGATTAGTTTCCGAAGAAAAGCAGGTCGGACGTTGGTCTACTTTGTCATGGTCTATTGAAGATGTTGCTTTGCATGAAGAGCATCGCGCTGAAGACAGTCATGTATTGCCTTTAGAACTGTATCGCGACGAGCGTTCGGATTACCGATTTAACTTAAGTTCGCGTGATCCGCATTTATTCATTGTTTGTGAAGAAGAAGACGAGCAATTAAAGCCCGTTCAAATTACTGCGGCTCAAGCGGTCGCAGCAAGTTATATGGACGGTGATTACCAAGTTCTTCACATCAAAACGCCTTTACCTGTTCAAGCATGGATGGAAGCTTTCATTGGTCGACATGGTGAGTTGATCGAGAGCAAACGCAAGAAATGCAAAAACAAACAAGGCAAAGGTCGTTCAAGTGGCAACTAACTTTTTTCAACGTTGGTCGAGTCGAAAACTATCGGCTCGCCAAGAGAATGTTGAACAGGTTCAAGAAGATGTAATCGCATCTGACTTGAATGAAACAAGCGTCGATTTACCAAGCGCGGATGGTGAAAGCCAAGCGATGGCTCAAACCAACACCTTAGAGGCGGCGGTTGAGAGTGAAGCGATTGTTGAAACGCAGATTGATAGCGACGGTGTTATTCAAGAGTCTGAGCTTTCAGATGAAGCACCTTCTTTAAATGATGTCGAGAAAGTGAACTATCAGTCTGGCGCAGCTGCATTTCTTAAACAAGGGGTTGAGAAATCCGTTAAGAAAGCAGCACTGCGTAAGTTGTTTCATTCAGATGAGTTTAACTATATCAGTGACATGGACGATCACACGGAAGATTTCTCAAATGTACCTAAACTTGATACGTCAGTTGTTAAGCAATTACGTAATTGGGTGAATGAAGCAGCTGAGAAAGTAGAAGCACTAGCAGAAACCGATGTAGATAACGCATCAACTTCAGCAACGGCTTCTGCGCAAACGGACACTTTGGGCCAAACAAGTTTGGAGGTTGGCACAGAAGCCAATCTGCAAACGGGTGTTGAAACATCAATCCCTACCGAGGTTACTCAAACACAAGCTGCAAATGAAATAGGTCAAATTGATCAACAAGCAGCGGGTGAGGGTAACCATACTGATGCCAAGACACGTTTAGCACAAAATACCGAGACAGATTCGATTGATGAGTCTGCTCAAGCATCACTTAAAGAGAGTGATGAAGTAAAACACGCTTAACTTGATAGCGAAAAAAGTTAAGTAAAAACAGTACTGGGACAAAAAGGGAAAAATACCCTTAAAAATAAGCGGGACATTTTGGCGCATACGGATGCATAGCAAGAGACAAAATGTCTCACGCACTATCCGCCCAAATCTCCCCTTCAGACTTTAGTTCCTTTTAGGTCATTTTATTCCGTTAAAAGTTGGATCGGTTATTGCTCTTATACAGAGCGAAGGTTGATAAATTTGTAATTTAACCTTCAATCGGCATCCACTAGCGGTGACGAGTACACAGGAATAAGAATGTTAAAAAGTACACTTGAAGCACTAGCAACCAAAGATCAACACGCGACAGCTCGTCTTGCTGCTGTAACTGGCACAGTTGAGTTGGCGAACTTGATTCCACCGACGGTTTCTTACGAGAGCCGCGGAAATCTTTTGATCATTGGTGAGCAGGCAACAATTACAGCATTGGCAAATCAATTCTCAGCACTTAATTCAGTGACGCTTCTGGCGACTGAAAAATCAGCGACCGCTGAAAAAGTTGAGAACCTGTTCTTTAGCCAAGCGGTGTCAGTAAAAGGTTACCTTGGTGCGTTTGAAGTAATGTGTCGTGTAGACGGAACAATTACAGATACCCAAGTAAACCTAGCTACTGTTGCACTTGGTCGTAATAGCTTTGATATCGTTCTTGATATGACTGCAGAAGGCGTTGTGGATACTGAAATCCCAGCTCCTGGTTATTACGCAGCAGGTCGAGGTCGTGCTGTTGTTGCTGATTTGGTGGAAGAACTTCCTGCTATGGTAGGTACGTTTGATAAACCAAAATATTTCCGTTTGAATCCTGACATTTGTGCTCATTCATCTCGTGGTGTGAGTGGTTGTGATCGTTGTGTTGATGCTTGTCCTGCTGGTGCACTTACCAGTAATGGTCATGCTATCGAGATCAATCCGTATTTGTGTCAAGGGGTAGGGACGTGTGCAACGGCTTGTCCAACTGAAGCGATCAGTTATGCATTACCAGATCCTGATAACACGCAACATTTTGTGTTTCGCCTTTTAGAGCGTTATCAGGCAGAAGGTGGCGAGAAGCCTACTATTCTGTTTTACGGTAACCGTGATGAGCAAGCAGTTGTTAATGCGCTTTCAACACTTCCTTCTACTGTGATTCCAGTTGCTTTAGAAGAACTGGCAACAGTGGGTGTGGATACTTGGTTTAGTGCATTAGCTTACGGCGCCCATCAAGTTCTTTTGGCTACGAATACGGCTTACATTCCAGCAACGATTGATCGTGTTCTGGCTGATGAAATCTCAATTGCGCAAGCCTTCTTGACGGAATTGGGTTATGACGCTGATCGTATTTGTCTGTTTGATTTTGCTGATGCAGAGAACTTCACAGCATATGACGCTGCGTTGATCCCAGCGGAACAAACACGTTTTGAAGGTACAAAACGCGACAAATTATTCGCGGCTCTGAATCTGCTAACACAAGCGGCTGAGGTTAAACCAACACGCTCTGAACTTCCTGCTAATGCGCCTTTTGGCTCTGTGGAATGTCAGACGCAAGATTGTACTTTATGTATGAGTTGTGTGTCGGTTTGTCCAACTCGCGCCCTACATGCTATTGGCGATCGTCCGGGCCTTCTATTTATTGAACAAGATTGTGTGCAATGTGGCATGTGTGAAAAAGCATGTCCTGAGAAAGTGATTTCAATGAAACCGGGTTTCAATTGGGATGCTGAATCGCGTACAGAAGCCAAAGTTGTTCATGAAGAAGAGGCAGCTTGTTGTACCAATTGTGGTAAAGCTTTCGCACCTGCTTCTATGGTGAAAATGCTAACTGAAAAGTTACAAGGTCACTCGCAATTTCAAGGCGAAGCTATCCGTCGTTTATCTATGTGTGAAGACTGTCGTGTACGCGATATTTTTGCGCAGATGGAAAGCGATCCTGAAAGTCAGTTAAAGGTGTAGGCAATAACCCATGGAACAACAAGTAATGCAAAACGAAGAGACCTCCCTACGTGTAGATATTTACGGCATGCTGGCACACCTGCTGCGCCAAGCGCCTGACGAAAATATTCTTAACTGGCTCTCTACTTTAGATGTTGCAACTCCTCAGCCTCATATTTCAGGTATGGCGGCAACTTGGCCTTTGGTGAAGTTGGCAGCTGAGAAAGCAACACCTATTTCTGTGAAGGAAGAATATCAAGACCTATTTATTGGTATCGGTCGTGGCGAGATCGTGCCATTTGGCTCTTGGTACCTAACAGGATCTTTGATGGAAATGCCTTTGGCACACCTTCGTCGTGATTTAGCTCAACTTGGTTTTGAGCGCGAAGAAGAAGTGAAAGAACCGGAAGACCACATTGCAGCCCTACTTGAAGTAATGGCAATGCTGGTGGAAGGGGGCGATGACCATCTACAAAAAACGTTTTTTAACCGTCATATCGCGACTTGGTTTGAACGTTTTTGTGCCGATTTAAAGTCTGCCGACAGTGCTGTGTTCTATAGCGCTATTGGTGAATTGGCTTTGCAATTTTTGACTGTAGAAAAGACACGATTTGTTTAAGTCGGAGGTGCAGGCTTAATCCTGCACTTTGCCTTGAGTGACTGAACTGTCGTCATTATAGCTATAACAAACTATCGATTGCCGCAACGTCGGACTAAACGATAAAGGAGCATGCTTCCATGAGTGAGCAAAATAAACCTAATGAGGGTCGCCGCCAATTGTTGAAAAACATTGGTCTGAGCGTGGCCGCAGGTGCGGTTGTTGCGGGTACAGCAACAACAGCTAATGCGAAGGTAGAAAAGCCTGAAGCGAAAGAAACTAAAACAACTGGCTATCGCGAAACTCAACACATTCGCGACTACTACGAAACCTTGTAAGCGGAGCATTAAATGAAACTGACAAAACGTTCCGATAACGTGAGCAAGGACGAAAACCAATTAGGTGTATCTCGTCGTACTTTCCTTCGTAACACGTCACTAGCGGCTGCTGGTGGTGTTGCGGGTGCAAGCATGTTCGCTCCGGGCATGATGAAAAAAGCAGAAGCGAAAGAAGTGGATCGCTCTGCGCCAACTGAAATTAAACGTACTATTTGTTCTCACTGTTCTGTGGGCTGTGGTATCTACGCTGAAGTGCAAGAAGGTGTCTGGACTGGCCAAGAACCTGCTTTTGACCACCCTTTTAACGCTGGTGGACACTGTGCGAAAGGTGCAGCACTACGTGAACACGGTCACGGTGAGCGTCGTCTGAAGTACCCAATGAAGTTGGTTAACGGTAAGTGGACCAAACTAAGCTGGGAGCAAGCACTAGACGAAGTAAGTAAGAATGTTCTTAAGATTCGTGAAGAGTCGGGTCCAGATTCTGTTTACTGGCTAGGTTCTGCGAAGCACAACAACGAACAAGCGTACTTGTTCCGTAAGATGGTATCTCTTTGGGGTACTAATAACGTTGACCACCAGGCGCGTATCTGTCACTCAACTACGGTTGCAGGTGTAGCGAACACTTGGGGTTACGGTGCAATGACCAACTCACTGAACGACATGCACAACTGTAAGTCGATTCTGTTCATTGGTTCTAACGCCGCTGAAGCTCACCCAGTAGCAATGCAGCACATTCTGATCGCGAAAGAGAAGAACAGTTGTAAGATTGTTGTTGCGGATCCACGTCGTACTCGTACTGCTGCAAAAGCTGACGAATACGTATCGCTACGTCCAGGTTCTGACGTTGCGTTCATCTGGGGTGTGCTATACCACATCTTCAAAAACGGTTGGGAAGACAAAGAGTTCATCCGTCAACGTGTTTACGGTATGGAAGACGTTCGCAAAGAAGTAGCGAAGTGGACTCCAGCAGAAGTTGAGCGCGTAACTGGCGTGCCTGAAGCAGAAGTTTACCGCACAGCGAAAACACTGTCTGAAAACCGTCCGGGTTGTGTTGTTTGGTGTATGGGTGGTACTCAGCATACGACTGGTAACAACAACACTCGTGCTTACTGTATCCTTGAACTTGCACTAGGCAACATGGGTAAAGCGGGTGGTGGTGCTAACATCTTCCGTGGTCACGATAACGTACAGGGTGCAACTGACTTTGGCGTACTATCTGACAACCTACCAGGTTACTACGGCCTTTCTGAAGGTGCATGGAAACACTGGGCAGGCGTTTGGGATGTTGACTACGAGTGGTTAAAAGGTCGTTTCGACCAAGCTGACTACCGTGGTAAGAAACCAATGAACAATGCAGGTATTCCTGTATCTCGTTGGATCGATGGTGTACTTGAAAACAAAGACAACATCGAGCAGAACGATAACATCCGTGCCATGTTCTACTGGGGTCACGCCGTGAACTCACAAACACGTGGTCCAGAAATGCGTAAAGCAATGGGCAAACTGGATATGATGGTTATTGTTGACCCATACCCAGGTGTTGCAGCGGCAATGAACGGTCGTACTGACGGCGTTTACCTGCTACCAGCAACAACCCAATTTGAAACTTACGGCTCTGTAACGGCAACTAACCGTTCAATCCAATGGCGTGACCAAGTTATTCAACCTTTGTTTGAATCTAAGCCTGACCACGAAATCATGTACCTGCTTGCAACTAAGCTGGGTCTTGCTGATCAGCTATTCAAACACATCCGCGTTGAAAACAATCAACCTGTGATCGAAGACGTTACCCGTGAATACAACAAGGGTATGTGGACTATCGGTTACACAGGTCAAAGCCCTGAGCGTCTAAAAGCACACCAACAAAACTGGCACACGTTTAACAAAACGTCGCTAGAAGCTGAAGGTGGTCCAATCAACGGCGAAACTTACGGTCTACCATGGCCATGTTGGGGTACGCCAGAGATGATGCACCCAGGTACGCACATTCTTTACGATACATCTAAGACGGTTGCTCAAGGTGGTGGTAACTTCCGTGCGCGCTTCGGTGTAGAACGTGACGGTGTAAGTCTATTGGCTGAAGACAGCTACTCTCTTGGTTGTGAGCTTGAAGACGGCTACCCAGAATTCAGCAGCAAACTGCTGAAACAACTAGGTTGGTGGGACGAGCTAACAGCTGAAGAAAAAGCAGCGGCTGAAGGTAAAAACTGGAAGACTGACGTTTCTGGTGGTATCCAGCGCGTAGCAATCAAACACGGTTGTATCCCTTACGGTAACGCAAAAGCGCGTGCAGTTGTTTGGACATTCCCAGACGCAGTACCGCTACACCGTGAGCCACTGTACACACCTCGTCGTGATCTTGTTGCTGATTACCCTACGTGGGATGACAGCGAAGCAATGTTCCGTCTACCAACGCTTTACAAGTCAATCCAAGAGAAAGACGTATCGCAAGACTACCCAATCATCCTGACTTCTGGTCGTCTGGTTGAGTACGAAGGTGGTGGTGATGAAACACGTTCAAACCCATGGCTAGCTGAACTACAACAAGAAATGTTTGTAGAAGTGAACCCGAAAGATGCGAACGATCTTGGTTTCCGTGACGGCGACATGGTGTGGGTTGAAGGTGCAGAGAAAGGCCGCATCCACGTTAAAGCTATGGTGACACGTCGTGTGAAACCTGGTCTGGCGTTCATTCCGTTCCACTTCGGCGGTAAGTTCCAAGGTGAAGACTTACGCGGCAATTACCCTGAAGGTTCTGTTCCGTATGTATCGGGCGAATCAGCAAACATTGCAACCACATACGGTTACGATCCTGTTACTCAAATGCAGGAAACTAAAGTAACTCTATGTAAGATCTCTAAAGCGTAAGGAGTCATCAAATGGCACGTATGAAATTTCTTTGTGACTCTAAGCGTTGTATCGAGTGCAACGGCTGTGTTACTGCATGTAAAAACGAAAACGATGATGCACTAGAGTGGGGTATTCAACGCCGTCGCGTTGTCACTCTTAACGATGGTGAAGTTGGCGAAACCTCTATCTCTGTAGCGTGTATGCATTGTAGTGATGCACCTTGTATGGCGGTTTGTCCGGCTGACTGTTTTGAACAAACAGAAGACGGCATCGTACGTCACAACAAAGATCTATGTATCGGTTGTGGTTACTGTCTGTTTGCTTGTCCGTTTGGTGCGCCTCAATTCCCTAAACAGGAAGCGTTTGCAGAGCGTGGCAAAATGGATAAATGTACTTTCTGTGCAGGTGGTGTAGGTGTTGAGCCTGGCTCTGATGAAGAGCGTCAGAAGTACGGTGCTAACCGTATTGCTGAAGGCAAACTACCAATGTGTGCATCACTTTGTTCAACCAAAGCACTACTAGCGGGTGATGCAGCGAAGATTTCGGATGTATACCGTGAGCGCGTAGTTGCACGTGGTGCAAAAGAAGCGGGTTGGGCGAGCAACATCAATGTTGATGAGCTAGCTTTCGACGCTGGTAAAGTACGTAAAGCATAACGGTACGCCGTTAATCTAAATCAGCAGGGCTGCATGCCAGCCCTGCTAACTGTTATCAAACAGTCAGGAGTTTCAATGACTAAGCGAATCCAACAGTGGTTCTCTTTACTTATCACTGCCTTCGTGCTGACTTTCTCTCTGTCAGTAACTGCAAGTGAAGAAGCCAATCAATCAACGGATATCGAGCGCTTAGGCGAATCTGTGGTTCAAAAAGAAATCGTAGGTTTTGCTGGCGCTGATTACTGGCGCATGGTCAAGGATGGTCAAGAAGGTTACACCACATCAAAATCACCAGAACACGGTGTGTTGATCAGTGTACCGGGACAAACATGGTACGTATTGAAAGAAAAGTGGATGTCACCACTTGGCGCACTCGCTATCTTCGGTAGCTTGGCGATGGTGACATTGGCATACGTCGTTGTTGGTCCACTGAAGCTGAGCAAGCCAAAAACAGGTCGTAAAATCAAGCGTTGGAGCCGTTTGGACCGTGCACTTCACTGGAGCATGGCATTTACCTTCCTAACGCTGGCGTTTAGTGGTTTGACTTTGGTTTACGGTAAGCACTTCTTGAAACCAATTTTACCTACCGAGCTATGGGGTTGGATCATCTACGCCGCTAAGCAATACCACAACTATATCGGTCCAATCTTCTTCATCTTGTTGATGGCTGTGCTGTTTAAGTGGTGGCGCAAGAGTATCTTCAACATGGTTGACGTACGCTGGTTCATGAAAATGGGCGGCATGGTGGGTAAGCATAAAGGTACTCATCCATCAGCGGGCTTCTCAAACGGTGGTGAAAAAGCGATTTACTGGCTACTGATTTTCTTCGGTGCTATCGCTGCGGTAAGTGGTTTTGTTCTTGATTTCCCAATCTTCGAGCAAACTCGCCGTGATATGGAGCTGTCGAACCTTGTTCACATGTTCTCTGCACTGATTCTGATTTGTGGTTTCATCTTCCACATTTACATCGGTCTATTCGGTATGGAAGCAGCACTCGATGGCATGATCACGGGTGAAGTTGACGAAACTTGGGCTAAAGAACACCACGACCTATGGTATGAAGAAGTGAAAGATCTTCCTGAAAACCAACCAGGTTATGATGAAAAAGTTGAAGCAGAAGCGAAAGGCGAGCCAAGCCAAAAGACATCATAATCAACTTAATTTGATTTCATGATATTAGAACGCCGCAATGTATATTGCGGCGTTTTTTTATATTTATCACGATAGCTGGCTATGGCAGGTATCGTATGGATATTGATAGGGTGAGTACTGCATAAAACGCCCCCAGATACCCGCTTACTAATGCACTATAACTTTTAGCGAAGTGGAAACTACTAAACTCATACAATGAGTATTTCTCAACATCCACAATCATGACTTCTAATAGCTTGGTAGGTGACTGAGCTGTATAGGTAGATAATTATGTGTTGAGAGGTAGGGTAAATATAAAGAATGCCTATTAACTCACTGACTTATTAGACTATTGTCTAACAGACTTACCTTATAACCACAAAGTTTTAGTGGTATAACTAATAAAGAACTAAAGAAAGAAATCATTACCAGCAGAAGGATACCATTATGCTTTTTCCCTACCGTAATATTGTCGTACTTACCGGCGCTGGCATTTCTGCTGAGAGTGGCATCCGAACATTTCGTGACCAAGATGGCTTATGGGAAAGCCACCGTATTGAAGATGTAGCGACGCCTGAAGGTTATCACCGTGATCCTGCTTTGGTACAAAACTTCTATAACTTGCGTCGTCAGCAATTAGAGAGCGGCACTGTTGAGCCTAATGCTGCTCACCAAGCACTCGCTGAACTAGAGCAAAAGCTTGATGGCAAAGTAACTTTGGTTACCCAAAATATTGATAACCTACACGAGATGGCGGGAAGTAAAAATATCATCCACATGCATGGTGAATTACTAAAAGCACAGTGTAGTGAAACTGGGCAGTCGATTGATTGGAGTGGTGATATTTCATTAGATGATCATTGCCACTGCTGTCAAATTCCGGCACCTATGCGCCCCAATGTCGTGTGGTTTGGCGAGATGCCGATTGGAATGTCACAAATTCATCAAGCGATCGTGGAAGCCGATCTCTTTATTTCCATTGGTACCTCTGGTGCTGTATATCCAGCGGCTGGCTTTGTTCATGAAGCGGCTTTGCATGGCGCACATACGATCGAGCTAAATCTAGAACCCAGTGAGGTTGAGAGTGAGTTCGCAGAAAAGCGTTATGGCAAGGCAACCGATCTCGTTCCTGCTTTAGTTGGTGAGCTATTAAGTGACTCAACGGTTATTTAGAGGTAGCTCTTTACACCATGATATTAATAATTTGATATGAGCAAGACGCCCCTAGTTTAAAGGCTCTGGGGCGTATAATAATTGATTAATACTACGAATCACTCCCATGAAGTAATTTCTCGTAAAGAAAATCAATCAATACCCTTACTCGACGTGCTTTTTGCGTGTTGCGATGAAAGTAAAGATAAAGCCCTGCCGTGTTATACCAATGTTTTTCTAGTACCGGAATGAGTTGACCATTAGAAAAGTAGCTTTCTACTAACGGAGTAACGATACGACCGATCCCCAGTCCTTTCATCGCTGCATCTACCATAATATCCGTATCATTAACGACGAGAGAGGTCATAACATCAACGTGTACGGTAGAGTCGTCTTTACTAAGGATTAATGGTGCTAATTGGTTTGAAGTAATGAAACGGTATTGAATGAGCTTATGCTGTTTCAGTTCTTCAATACTTTTAGGTATGCCGTGTTTTTGTATGTACGCAGGGGAGGCAAATAAAGCTTCACGTAGCTTAGGGGTAAGTTGTCTCGCAACCATGCCTTCTTCGACTTTATCACCAAATCGAATCCCCAAGTCGATCCCTTCTTTTATAATATCAACCGTCCCATCTGAGATAGAAAACTCAAGCTCGATCTGTGGATAACGAGCACAAAACTCATCATAAATAGGCTGTATAAGTGATTGATAAGCAAAGCGAGGCATGGTGATTGAAACACGCCCAGAAGGGCGTTCGCTGAGGTCGCTGACACTTTCAAAAGCGCTAGATAAATCAGCAACAATACCTACTGTTTTATCGTACAGCAATTGACCTGCCTCTGTTGGCTCAACTCGGCGCGTTGTTCGAGTAAAAAGTGGTAAGCCAAGCTGCGTTTCCAATGATTTTAGCGATTGGCTGACAGAGGGAGGAGCAATTTCTAATTTACGTGCAGCGCCTGAGATTGAACCTTCACGGACAATGGCGTGAAATATTAATAATTGATTATAACTTGCACCTTTCATTGTTTATGCCATATCACCACGAGAATTGATTAAATGTATTTTAGTTGATTATTAGCTTTTACCTAATAGTCATTTAGCTAAAGTCGGTCTTAAACTACATAATCGCAGCTCATAGAATTGTCTTATCAAATGAGACTAAGCAGATAGAGACAGTATTATGAGTAAAACAATTGTGATTTCTGGTCATCCAAATCTAGAAGCGTCATTCACCAATACGGTTATTCTTGATGGCTTGCAAACTCAACTAGATGATGTGTCGGTTCGTCGTCTTGATCGTTTATATCCTGATTACCAGATTGATGTTGAAGCCGAGCAGGCTGCATTGCTTGAAGCTGATGTGATCGTTCTTCAATTCCCATTTTATTGGTATTCCGTTCCGGCGCTGCTAAAAAAGTGGGTGGATGACGTGATGAGTTTTAATTTTGCCTATGGACCTGAGGGTAATAAGCTAAAAGGTAAAGATTTCTTCTTATCTTTTACGATTGGTGGGCCTGAAGAGTCATACGATCCTCAAGGCTATAACCACTTCACAATTGAGCAGTTTATATACCCCCTACAGCAGACCGCTTATCTGGCTGGCATGAATTACCACAAGCCAGTGTACACTCATCGTATGGTGTACATTCCTGGCGTATATAACGAGCTGGATGAAGTTCAAGCAAGAGCACGAGCACACACAGATCGTCTTGTGTCGGAGATCCGTCGTGTAACTGAATCAGATGAACGTCTTTTACGTAATTTTGTTCATCAATGGTTTGCTAAATTCGATGTGTTGTCAGATGACGAAAAATACTTTACACAGTTTTTAGCTTCAGATGCTGTACTGAGTACGCCTGAGGGGAATTTCAAAGGTCATGAAGGGTTTAGTGAATGGTATTCAAACCTGAAGGCTACCTTTAAATCAGGCTGTGAACATTTGGTTGAACAATTTACGATGAAGCCATCAGAGCAAGGCTATCAACTCGAACTTCGTGTTCGCTTAAAGGCTGAGACTTTTATGGAGTCTGTGTTTAAAGGCGAAACAATTGATTTAAATGTAAATGAAACTTGGCTGGTATCAACTTCTGATGGTGAAATTAAGATTCAGGATTACCAAGTTGTTCCTATGAGTTAAGTGCTATTGAAGAATATGGATGTTCCGTTATTTGTTGGTATTAACTGACAAGATTATTAGATTAAAGAAAACCGAATGACATCCTAATTATTACACTTAGCGTTAATGATGTTTTATTTATACGAGTTAATGCTAAGTGGATGTTGGGTAAAAACCAAGACAGAAGCTTGCCTAGTAGTAGGCAAGAGGTCATCTTATTTCTTAACCGAATAATGAGTCAACTCGTTGTAATGGTGCTCGCTTGTGTGTTTTCACTGCAAGCGGCACCGCTACAAGACTCGCCATTAGAAATGCCTGACACCTCAAGCCCTCGAACCACAATTGAGAGCTTTATGCGTTATACCTCAGATTCACTCGCTTCCTTTGATGCAGGGCAGCATCCTTCATACTTAATTAAGTCTTTTCAACGGGCTGAGTATTATCTCGACCTTAGCCAAGTTTCACCAGATTTGAAGCAAACGACAGCAATAGAAGCTAGCTTGTTGCTTTATGAGGTAATCAATCGAATTGGTTTACCTGACGTTGAAGCGATTCCCAATAAACAACAAACCCTGCGTGATGAGATTGAGCAATGGAAATTACCGAAGACAAATATTCTCATTCATCGTGTAGCAAATGGTGAACGGTCGGGTGAATTTTTGTTTAGTCCGAGTACGATTGAAAATATCTACCATTATTATGAAGCCGTAAAACACTTACCCATTCGCACTCATTATCATGCGGGTAACTATGAGCAGTTTGTAAATCGTCCAGATATTTATTTTCCTTATCAGTGGGTTAATCGTTTGCCAGATTTGGCGCTTTATCAGGTTTTACGTAACCCTGTATGGAAGTGGGTTGCGTCAGTGATTATCCTCGTTGCTGGCATTGTTGCGATTAAAATGTTTGTTAAACGAGAACACTTCTTTAGCCATAAACTTCCTGCACGTATTCAAAATCAATTTATCTTGTCGCTGCTCTTGGCGGTGTTGCCTACGGTTGTTAGCTTGATACTGTCGGATGTTATCGCATTGCGTTTTGGCGCAATGGCATTTTCATCAAAGGGTTTATGGGTGATCAGCTTCGCTTCGTCTATTTGGGCGGTGTACCTTTTCATGCAGCTGATCGCTGAATACCTTATCGTTTCACAAAAAATACTCTATCAAAGTATTGATGCACACTTAATTAAAGCGGTTGCTAGATTAAGTGGGGTTGTGGTTAGTCTGACTCTCATCTTGTTTGCTGCTAAGTACCTTGGTTTTGATTTAACTCCAGTATTAGCTGGGGTCGGGCTTGGAGGATTAGCCATTGCGTTAGCAGCAAGGCCGACGTTAGAAAATATTATTGCTGGCTTTACTTTATTCGCGGATAAACCAGTGCGCATTGGTGATTTTTGTAAGTTTGGTCAGCAGCAAGGTACGGTGGAAGAGATAGGTCTGCGCTCAACGCGTATTAGACGGTTAGATGATAAGTTGGTGACGATCCCCAATGCAGATTTCTGTCAGATGGAAATTGAAAACTACTCGCTGATTAGGCATAGGTTACTGCGAACCTCACTTGCAATACGTTACGATGTAACAGATGAACAATTACGGCTGTTGCTCGTGTCATTGCGTAAGTTCATGATAGGGCATCCGTTAGTGTTAGAAGAAAAACTGAATGTTCGCTTGTGTAAGTTGGGTGATCATTCGGTTGATATTGAGGTTTATGCAAAAATTAACACTAATGATTGGCTGACTTATAGGGCAATACGTGAAGATATTTTGTTGAAGTTGTTTGAATTAGTAAATAAGTCAGGTACAGAATTTGCCTTTCCATCCCAAACGATTTTTGTCGAAAAGGGCTATAAGCCAGATTTGCAAAAGCGGCAGCAAGCTCATCATGATGTTCAGCAGTGGCGTGATAATAAGGCGTATCCGTTTCCTGAGTTTAGCGCTGAAGAAACCAAAGCCATGTTTAACAAGCAAACTTATCCCTCTAATCGCCGTCCAGAAGAAGATTAATATAACTGATGTTGGTGAGTAAAAGATTCTCGTCCCAACTTCCTTTCTCATTCTAACTGTTTTACTGAGTCTATACTTTGAACACGATTAGCTCTTTGAAGGTAGCTTATGTTTAACAGATTAAATTCTCGGTTTTATCATGCATGTAGTGTTGTGATGGCGTTGCTATTTATGGTGGCGGGCATGAGCGCAAATGCCGATGTTACAGTGGCTGATAAAGTATTAAAAAACGGAAAGATCTATACGGTTAATACTGCTTCTCTTTGGGCGCAGAGTGTCGCGATTAAGGACGGTAAAATTATCTTTGTTGGTGATGATAACGCAGTTGCGCCAATGGTCGGGAATACAACGGAAGTGATCGACTTAAAAGGGAAAATGGTACTTCCGGGGTTTATTGATAATCATATTCATCCTTTGGCGGGGTCGTTAATCGCCAGTGGTAGTCGCTTAGAAACGGATGATAAAGCTGAGTTGATGGCGAAAATTAAACAGCATTTAGCGGATAACCCTAAGCAAAACCCAGTAATAAGTTATGGTTGGCGCATTAATGTGTTTCCAGAAACAGGGCCAACCAAGGAAGAGTTAGATGCGATTGAAAGTAAGCGTCCTGTGTATTTATGGGCTGTTGATGGTCACTCTGCTTGGGTAAATACTAAAGCATTAGAAGTTGCAGGTATTACCAAAGATACGCCAGATACACAGCCACCATTTAGTTATTTTCAACGTGATGAAAATGGTGAGCCAACTGGCTGGATAGTGGAAATACCCGCGCAACTAGCAGTACTTTCCAAATTAACCGACGTGAATACCGCCTATGTAGAAGCAGGGTTTCGTAATTGGGTTACGAAGTTTTCTCAAGCGGGAATTACCACGGTATTTGATGCAGGTATTCAAGGTGTTTCGACAGACGAAGGCTTGCAGCTTTACCAAAAGCTAGAGAAAGAAGGGAAGCTTGGATTTAAAACCTGGACATCTTTTTATTGGAATGACCCGAGTGTTGACCCCATCCCTGAACTGAAGCGTGTTCATAAGGAATACAACTCAGATTTGGTCAAAGTTTTACGCTTAAAAGTGAATGTTGATGGTGGTGACGATAAACAAAACGCAGTATTTGTAAAACCATACAGTGATCGTGATGATGGCTGGAAAGGTGAGCCCATCATTCCTGCTGATGTTTTAACAAAGGTGGTAACAGAAGCTGATGCTGCGGGGTTTGATACTTATTGCCACTGTTTTGGTGACGGTGCTACGCGTATTTATTTAGATGCTGTTGAAGCGGCAACGAAGAAGAATGAGGTGAGAGATCGCCGTCATACCGCAAGTCATGTCAATTTCATTCACCCTGATGATTTGCCACGCTTTAAAGCGCTGAATGTAATTGCAGATTTTCAAACTAACTGGGCTGCGCGAGATGCGTTATTACAAAACGTCACTTTGCGTCGAGTTGGTAAAGAACGTCTGGAGTCGACTATTAACCCTCGAGCTGTAATCGAGAACGGCGGGCGAGTCGCGATTAGTTCAGATTGGCCCGTTGCAGGTTGGAGTGCAACCCACGAACCTTTAGTGACAATTCAAGTTGCGGTTACACGTCAGTTCGTTAAGCCACCTCGTAAACCACCATTAGGCGGGGAGAAACTGCGCTTAACTTTAGATGAAGCAATTCATGCTCATACCATGGGTGCGGCATATTCGTTAGGGCAGGAGAACAACGTCGGTTCAATAGAAGTCGGTAAAGCTGCTGATCTTGTGGTGCTTGAGAAGAATTTATTTGATGTCGATGTGTACGAAATTAGCAAAGTGCCCGTGCTGATGACAATCATGAATGGTGATGTTTACCATCGCGATGGCATCTAGTTTTTGCTTAACAAATAAAAAACCAGCCGTGTTTGGCTGGTTTTTTTATATTATAAGCGATTCGATTATTGACCCGCTTTTAGCTTTTGGTAGTACTCTTCGTAAAGGGTATTTGCACTACCAACACTGTTTTGCCATTCACCAGCATCCATCACTTCTTGTGGTGGGTAGATGCTTGGATCGTTAACAAACTCTTTTGGTAGTTTGTCTTTTGCTGTTTCAACTGGCGTTGGGTAACCAATTTCCATCGCAATTTTCGCTGCATTTTCAGGGCGAAGTAGGAAGTCGATCATCTTGTGAGCGGCTTCAGTGTGTTTCGCACTTGCAGGGATTGCTAGGCTATCCATCCAGAAGATAGCGCCTTCTTTTGGCCATACGATGTCGATTTCAGCGCCTTCTTGGCGTGCCATGTATGCCGAACCATTCCAAAGCATACCTAGTGATGTTTCACCAGCCATGTAAGGGTTCGCAGGGTAGTCTGAGTTGAATACCAACACGTTTGGCATTAGCTTTTTCAGCTCTTCGTAAGCCGCTTTGATTTCGTCTGGGTTTTGAGTGTTCGCAGAGTAACCCAGTTTACGTAGCGCGATGTGGAAGAACTCACGTGCGTCATCCATCATCATTAGCTGACCTTCCCACTTGGTATCCCAGAAGTCGGCCCAGCCTTTGATTTCGCCTTTATCCATCATCTCTGTGTTCACACCGATACCGGTTGCACCCCAGATGTATGGGATAGAGTAGTCGTTGCTTGGGTCAAAAGGCTTGTTTAGGAAGTTTGGATCCAAGTCTTTGAAGTGAGCAAGTTTGCTACGGTCAATTTTCTGTAGCATGCCTTCTTCACGCATCTTAGATACGTAGTAAGTTGAAGGAACAACAAGATCATAGCCTTCACCGTGAGTTTTTAACTTGGCGTACATGGTTTCGTTCGACTCGTAAGTCGAGTAGATCACCTTGATGCCTGTTTCTTTGGTGAACTGCTCTAGCACTTCGTTAGGAATGTATTCAGACCAGTTATAGAAGTACAGTTCTTCATCCGCAGCCACGGCTGTGTTAGCCATCATTGCCATAGCGCATACGCCACCAGTGACGAGGGAAGACCATTTTTTCATTGTTTATAGCTCCAACTAAAGTATTAGGTGTTCTCGGACGGCGAAACCGTCTCTCCTTAGTGTAGATTTAAGAAATTTAAAGCGCGCGAATTATAACAGACGCAAATAACAAAAAGGTGATTAATCGTATAAAAACAATTTGGTAGGTGATATGTGCATCAAAAAAGGCTTCCCGAGGGAAGCCTTAGATGAATTCTGAACCATTAAAGAGGCAATTATTGACCCGCTTTAAGCTCCAAGAAGTAGTTTTCGTAGTGAATATTCATGTCGCCAACAGAGTCCTGCCATTCACCACGGTCAAGATCTTCTTGAGGTGGGAATAGAGTAGGGTTGTCTTTGTACTTAGCGTTAGATTTCTCTACAGCGGTTAAGTAACCCGTCTCTTCTGAGATTTTTGCTGCTACATCAGGGCGAAGCAAGAAATCGATCATCTTATGCGCCGCTTCAACGTTTTGTGCGTTTTTCGCGATCGCTAGGCTATCAACCCAGAAAATACCGCCTTCTTTTGGCCATACTAGCTCAATTGGAAGACCTTCTTTCTGTGCTGCAGCCGCTGAACCATTCCAAAGCATACCTAAGCCCACTTCACCTGCTAGGTAAGGAGCTGCTGGGTTGTCAGAGTTGAATACCAATACGTTTGGCATTAGTTTTTTCAGCTCTTCGTGTGCTTCGTCGATTTGTTTAGGATCCGTTGTGTTACCTGAGTAACCCAATTTGCGTAATGCGATGTGGAATACTTCACGCGTATCGTCCATCAGCATTAGCTGACCTTTCAGCTCAGGCTTCCATAAGTCAGCCCAGCTTTGGAAATCAGCAGGATCATACATATCAGTGTTAACGGCTAGACCAGTCATCGCAATTACGTGCGGGATAGAGTAGTCGTTGTTTGGATCAAAAGGTTTGTCCAAGTAGTTCTTATCGAGTTCTTTGAAGTTGGTAAGCTTCGATTTATCGATCTTCTGTAGCATGCCTTCATCACGCATTTTGGCAACGAAGTAAGTTGATGGCACCACTAAGTCATAACCCTGTGGGTGAGCTTTTAACTTAGCGTACATTGTCTCATTCGACTCATAAGTCGAATAAATCACTTTAATACCCGTTTCTTTGGTGAACTGTTCACGTAGCTCCGTTGAAATGTACGGACCCCAGTTCATAAAGACTAGTTCCTTATCTGCAGCTGTTGCCATGTTAGAGAACAAAGCAGCAGCACACGCAGTGCCGGCTAGAAAAGCGGACAATTTTTTCATGTTTGTATCAACTCCAAAACCTCAACGAGGTGTTAATAAAAAACAAGTGGTTCATATTGAACCACTTGCATCTTTTGGCTTAGCCAAATTTAAAAACGTTGCCGAAAGGCGAATTACTTAATTTTCTCTTTCGCCAGTAGCTGTGAACACACAACCAAGACCAGAGAAACAATCAGCATGATCGTTGCTAACGCATTCACTTCTGGTGAAATACCCACTTTAACCATGGAGTAAATCTTCAGCGGTAGAATTTCGTAAGTTGGGCCTGTTACAAACGAACTTACAATTACGTCATCTAACGATAGGGTAAAGCTTAGTAGCCAACCTGCTGCAACCGCTGGTTTTGCCAATGGTAGAATGATTTGTTTTAGGATCACCCACTCACTTGCACCTAGGTCACGCGCCGCTTCTAGCATCTTCACATCGAAGCCTTTTAATCGGCTGTACACTGTTACCACTACAAAGGGTAGACAGAATGTAATGTGAGACAGTAGCAAGGTTAAGAAACCAAGTTCAGCACCTAGCAAAATAAATAGTGCTAGCAATGAAATTGCCATCACGATATCTGGTGACATCATTACCACAAACAGCATACCGTTCACGAAGTTCTTACCACGGAACTGGTAGCGGAATAGGGCAACGGCTGTCAGGCTACCAATCACTGCTGCTGCAGTCGCAGAGAAAACCGCGATATTGATTGAGTGCCACGCTGCTTGCATCAAGCTATCGTTATTTACTAATTGCTCATACCACTTAGTGGTGAAGCCTCCCCATTTCATACCAAATTTGCTGGCATTAAATGAGTTCACAATCAGGATAATGATTGGCATATACAGAAAGGCATATACCAATGTCATAAAGCTAAATTTACCGGTACGTCCTAACATTATTCCAGCTCCACTTTACGGTTGAGCAACTTGCCTGCACGGTAGTAGGCATAAAGCATGATTGCCATTGCAGCTGTTAGCGCGATACTTGTTGCGGCACCAAATGGCCAGTCACGCGCGTTCAGTACCTGACTCTTAATCACGTTACCGATCAATAGGTTCTTCGCACCACCCAGAAGGTCGGAAACATAGAACATACCGAGTGCCGGTAGCAGTACCAATAAACAGCCAGCAATAATGCCCGGCATAGTTAGCGGAATAATCACTTTGGTAAATGTTTGTAGCTTACTTGCGCCTAAGTCGCGTGCGGCTTCAATGTAGGTGTGGTCCAGTTTCTCAATTGCAGAGTAAAGTGGTAGCACCATAAATGGCAGCAGGATGTAAACCAAGCCAATCATTACAGCGTATTCGGTGTACATGATACGTAGCGGCTTATCGATAATGTCTAAGTACAGTAGGGTGTTATTGAACACACCACGTGTACCTAACATGATTTTTAAGCCGTAAGTACGGATCAGTGAGTTTGTCCAAAATGGAACAATCACCAAAAACAGCATGAAAGGACGCCATTTCTCAGGCATTTTCGCAATCATGTAAGCGAACGGGTAACCGATCAGCAAACACAAGAAAGTAGCGATAATTGCCATGTAGAACGAGTGCCACATTACTTTTGCGTAAAGTGGATCGAACAGGCGGATATAGTTATCCAGCGTGAACGTCATCTCGATCAGGTTTGCATCATCGCGAGTTAAGAAACTCGTACCGATAATCATCAAGTTTGGCATGAAGACAAACAGCACCAGCCACGAAACAATGACGGTGATGATGATGTTTTGTAGATTAAGCTTCTTGTTCATCAGCCAATACCACTTCCCAGCTTTCAACCCAGGTAACAGCGACTTTCTGATCTAAAGAGTGATCAACATCTGGATCATCTTCGTTGAAGAATTCGCTAACCATCACAGACTTTCCAGATTCAAGCTCAAGAACTGAATCTAATGTCATGCCTTTGTAGGTACGTTCACGTACATAACCAATAATGCCTTTGGCTTGGTCACCGTTGTTCAATTCTTCAATGCGAATATCTTCAGGGCGAAGTAGTACTTTCACTTTATCGCCAGCCTGAACATCCAAATCACAGTGCACCAGTGAATCACGACCTTCAACGTTCGCTTTAATGCGCTTTTCGTCAAGGCGTTCAATTACCGTTGCATCGAATACGTTAATTTCACCAATGAAGCGAGCAACAAACAGGTTCTTCGGCTCTTCGTAAATTTCACGAGGTGAACCATCCTGCTCGATGTGACCATCACGCATAACAATAATGCGGTCAGACATCGACAGTGCTTCTTCTTGGTCGTGGGTAACGAAAATAAAGGTAATACCCAACTTGCGCTGAAGCTGTTTAAGTTCGATCTGCATTTGCTTACGTAATTTGTAATCAAGCGCAGATAAAGATTCATCCAGCAGCAGAACTTTAGGTTTGTTTACAACTGCACGCGCAATCGCAACACGTTGCTGTTGACCACCCGACAGTTGATGCGGTTTGCGTGGGGCAAACTTATCAAGCTGAACCATACGTAATGCTTCCATTACACGCGGTTCAATTTCGCTCTCAGCAACTTTCTGCATGCGCAGGCCAAATGCCACGTTCTCGAACACAGTCATGTGCGGGAATAGGGCATAGCTTTGGAATACAGTGTTTACATGGCGTTGTTCGGCTGGAATCGCGGTAACGTCGTTGTCGGCAAGAATGATCTGACCATCATCAGCATTCTCAAAACCAGCAATTAAACGTAATACCGTGGTTTTACCACAACCCGATGGGCCAAGAATGGTAAGGAACTCACCATCATTTACGTTTAAATCCAAACCCGCGATGATTTGTTTGCCGTCGAAACTCTTACATAGATTCTTAAGTTGAATCACAGGTTTCTTAGATGTGTGTGCAGCGTTCAATTCTACGTTATCTCCACCTCGGAACTTATGGGGAAGTCCCTAATATAAAGGCTAAAATTCAGGAGGCGCATAATAGACCGCAGCTCTGTCAAATAAAAGCGTTTTTTTTGCAAAAAAGCACGAAAATTTCCACGTGAATTAAGTCTCGGATTCTTCTCATATATCTTTGCATTCGATATGCCTAATAACTGCGCGTTGCGTTGCCTCTATCACCTCTTTCTGAATATGCGTTACATAAACTTACAACCCTGTTATTATCGGCTATTAATTGCACAATTCAACAAAGCCGCCCATTTATTTACAGGGTTTTGATGCTTTACAGCCTATGGCTGAGTACAATGTGCGCCTTCTGATGTAATACGTGATCGGTTATGAATGATAATCTGAAGAAAAGCTTCCACATTGGCGGCTCTGTCGAAAAAGCCCTCAAAGGTGAAGCTGACCTACAAGCAGTGAGCGTGCTGCAAGAAGCATGGAAAATCACTGCTCGCCATTTCCTCACTTTCCTGCCTGCCATTATTGGTTTGTTCTTAGCACAAGTTGCTTTGCTGATGTTAGGGCTAAAAATACAGCTCGGTAACCCTGCAGTTTTCTTTGATACCTTTACCAATGGTCAAGAGTTGACGGCTGAAATCGTTCAAGCAGGTTATATTTCAAACTTTTGGTCAGATGTATTAAGTGCACCGTTGTATGTTGGCGTGAGTTTAATGGCGCTTAACCACGCGGTTGGTTTGCCATCAAAACCAAGCCATCTAGTGAAAGGTTTCCCGTTTGCTATCGTGTCTATCATTACGATGTTGCTGACATCTTCAATCCAAGGCATTGGCAACACGTTATTCCCAATTATCGGTATGTTCCTATCGATGGCGTTTGGGATGGCAATCATTTTGGTGTGTGAGAAACGCACTTCACCGTTAAAAGCGATCCAATATTCTTTGATGGCTACGGTACGTAAGCTGATGCCAATGACAGCGATTTACCTTGTTGTGCTGATCATGTTCATGGTTTCGTTTGCGACAGCGGGGTTAGGTTTACTGTGGACGATTCCTTTCTTCTTCAACGTGAAAGGCATTATTTATCGTAACCTGTTTGGTATCACGCTGCAGGTTACGTCAGTTGCGAAAAGCTCTGATGATCAGAATCCACCTAGCGACAACGGTGACGCAGACAATGGTTCAGGCGAAAATAGCAAACCAAGCCAACGCGGTGATGTTTTTGATGCATAACAAAGCGTAGTCACTCGTAATTGCAACAAGTTCAATGCGAAAGCCTCTGTTTTTACAGGGGCTTTTTTGTGCGTGACTATTCCCCTGAAAGTTTTTCGTCATAAGTAAAGATACAACGCCATTATCACGCTTTAATAGATTCCAGCTTAGTGTCAGCAGTGAAGAGTGATAAAGTGGAGTTAAACCCTGATTTCAGGAATAAAAGAAAGGAGCCAAGGAAAGGAATGAAGTTTAGTCATTGGCTAGTTGCTGGGTGCTGTGCCTCTGCATTGGTATTTTCGAGCGTCACTCAAGCGCAAGAAGTTCAACTGCGCTATAGCAACTTATACAGTAAGCTCAAACAAAATTACAAAGAAGGGCATGATGATGTCCGAATCGCTTTGTTCTTGCTTGATCAACAAACAGGCAAAGCATGCAAAGTTTACAAAGGTTGGATGCAGAAAGAAGAGCATTTTGAAGAGTTGGTGATCCCTGCTAATAACGAATTGGTGGTACCTGTTGATAAGAATTTACGCCAAGCAAACCCTGACGTGACTTTTGTTATTGATGATGGCGTGACGTGTGATATGTCGATGCAGGTAATTGCGAATACTGAATATGGCAAGCATATCTCTCGCGAAGACATCATGAGCTTGGTGCCGCAAATGAATAATATGCTGTCTGATTTAGGTGGTATGTTTTCATCTTGGTTCATGCCAAGCGTAGAGGGCGTGGTGCTGCATTTCCCTGAACAAGCTGACGCTAAGATTGTATCGAATCAGGATACGCCATTTCAGCTTCAAGATGGCAAGCTAGTACTAAAATTAAGTCAGCTTAAGGCTAATGAATCACTGCCATTACCTGTACCACCTTCAAAAGTGACTCCATGGTTACCACCTAATTAATAGTGCTACCGCCTAATCAATAAGTTTTGCTTAGACGCTTATTTTTGAATGAAACAAAGAAAGGCTTTCAGATTGAAAGCCTTTGTTGTTTTTGGAGCTAGGTTTAGGTCTCAGGGGCTTGTGAGTTTCACGACCTTTTTCAGGGGGGGAGGTCAATTAACTCGCGAGCAGGACTTGGTTGATTTCCGTTTTGATATTGTCTGACTGGGTGCCGAAAATCGCTTGTAAGTTATCGCCAATGACTAAAACTTCGCGTGCACCGAGCTGTTTTATCTTTTCTATATCAGCTTTTTCCATCGCATGAAGTGTTACTCGCAAGCGAGTGATACAAGCATCGACACTTTTGATGTTGCTTTTACCACCTAACGCTTGGATAAGGTTTTCAGCCAGTTCTGTACCAATTTCTGCAATTTGGCTGACGTCTTTTTCATCCGCTTCACGTCCTGGAGTCATTAGATTCAGTTTGCTGATTAACAAGCGGAACACTGTGTAGTACATCAGTGCCCATAGTGGACCTATGATGATAAACAACCAAGCGTTTTGCGAGAGTGGGTAATAGATCAAGAAGTCGATGGCACCATGAGCAAAAGTGACACTGTGATGGATATCCAATGCGCTAACCAGTGCAAAACCAATCCCTGTAAAGATACAGTGCAGTACATAAAGCACAGGTGCAACGAACAAGAAAGAGAACTCCATTGGCTCAGTGATACCTGTTAACCATGATGTCAGTGCTGCCGATGCCATGATACCGCCCACTAACGCACGTTTTTCAGGACGAGCAGAGTGGAAGATCGCGAGTCCAATCGCAGGTAGCGCCCACATAGAGTACATATAGCCACCAGCAAGGTTACCAGCCGTTGGGTCACCAGCAAGGTAGCGTTGGATTTCCCCTTTGATCACCGCACCGGTTTCTGGATTCACATATTCACCTACTTCGAAGAAGAACGGTACGTTCCAAATATGGTGTAAACCAAATGGGATCAGTGAGCGTTCAACAAAGCCGTAAATACCGAAAGCAAGCGTTGGACTTTGGTAAGCAGCCCAATGAGAGAAGGTGTTGATCAAGTTGCCAATTGGCGGCCAAACGTAGCTCATAACAATACCGAGGGCGATGGCGCTTAAGCCTGTCACGATAGGTACAAAGCGTTTACCCGCAAAGAAGCCTAAGTATTCAGGAAGCTTGATATTGTAGAACTTGTTGTACATTACAGAGGCGATAGCACCGATGGCAATACCACCAAACACACCGGTATTTATGGTTGGAATACCGATCACTTGCGCTGTTTCGATACCGTGAATCTTCGCCATCACACCCATGGTGGCAGTTAAAATCGCGAAGCCAACGGTTGCAGCAAGACCTGCAACACCATCGTTATCACTAAGCCCGAGAGCGACACCAATCGCAAAGATTAATGCCAGATTACTGAAAACAGCATCACCTGACATTGCCATAATTTCAGATACTACGGTGGGCAGAAATTCAAATTTTGCTGAGCCGATACCAAGCAATAAGCCGGCGATAGGTAGTACAGCGACGGGTAGCATGAGCGACCGTCCGATCCTTTGTAAGAGTCCAAATGTTGCGCTGATCATTGTAGTCATCCTTTTTTGATTCACGTACTAGGGTCAACAGACGCTATTTAGAATATCGAACGTGCTCTTGGTGAAGGTTAAAGATCGTCAGCGGTTTGTAAGAGAGTGCTTACAAAACTTTCGGCTACCTGACTCGCGATACATGGATCAGCTGTATATAATGCAACGAGTTGAAAATGCGAGCCGTATCATGGAACAAAAGACACTGTTAGTTGTTGATGACAATGAAGAAATTAGAGACGCGCTGAGTGAGTATCTAACTCGTTCAGGCTTTATTGTTCACCTTGCTGAAGACGGTGATGCCATGTGGCAGTGTTTAGCAAAACATGATGTGAACTTGATCATTCTTGACATCATGTTACCCGGTGATGATGGCTTGACCCTTTGTAGTAAAATCCGCCAAACCTCGCATGTGCCTATTATCATGCTCACCGCAGTTACTGATGAGATAGACCGTATTGCTGGGTTGGAAATAGGGGCAGATGACTACATCACCAAAACCTTTAGCCCACGAGAACTGCTAGCACGCATAAAGGCCTTACTGCGCCGTAGTCAGTTTACCTCGACCATTCCGCTTAACCGAAAATTACGATTTTTAGATTGGACTTTCGATACTGTAAAACGGCAACTCAGTCATATTGATGGCAATGCAATAAAACTGTCGGGCAGTGATTATTCTTTGTTGCTTATGATGCTGCAAAACCCTAACAAGTTACTCAGTCGAGATGATATTGCTCAATGTATTTGGGGACGTGATGCCGATCCTTTCGAGCGTGGTATTGATGTGCAAATGAGCCGCTTACGTAAGCACTTTAATGATGTCGATCGTTCATTAATCGTTACCGTGCGAAACAAAGGTTATATGTTAGCGGTTGATGCCATTAGCGAAGAATAAAGGCATGAGTAAATCTATTCGCAACTCTTTAATTTTCCGTTTTAGCTTTGCTTTATTGGTCGTGATCACTGCGGCTGAACTCGTTGCAGGGGCCATTTGGTTTTATGCCAGCAAAGTTGATAAACAAGATACCGCCAAAGACACCATGGTGAGCTTGTCTGGCTCAGTTGTGGAAACGTTTGAGTATTTCCAATCATTACCTGTTAATTATCGTCACTTGATTTTAGGTCAACTGCGAGAGGCGGGGGCGACACGCTTTTTCATCTCAATTAACAGCAACCCATTAGAGATCGATAATTTGGCGAAGATAACTTTTGCTGATTGGTTAACTGATTACACGCACGACCTATTGCAAGAAGAATTAGATAATGTCGGTGATATTCGCGTTTCTATCACTAATCGCGACGAGATAAAGCTTTTTAACAGCGGCATTAAGTTGAACGAATTACCACAAATTTGGACGCGGTACGGCTTAGCGCTGAGTGAGTTGGATTTACCGATAGTCGTTATACAAATCGAAATGCAGCCTGATGAGTGGTTCTATATTGCCTCTGTTTTGCCGTTATCTTTTTCAGCGCTTACGACTCAGTTTATCGATATGCGCCAAGTGATCTTTCTTATTATCGCTACCGCATTGTTGATGTTGTGTACCACGCGTTTGTTGCAGCGTGAGTTTCGACCTATTAAAAAGCTCGCTAAATCAGCGACTTTAATGGGCTCTACATTGAGTTTGATGGAGATTAAAGAAGAAGGCAGTAACGAAACACGTGCCGCCATTCACGCCTTTAACAAGATGAATCGCCGTATTCAGGCATATATGGCTGATCGCGACATGCTGTTTAGTGCCATCTCACACGATTTAAAAACCCCGTTAGCATGCCTGAAGTTTCGAACTGAAATGCTTGATGACGACAAGACTCGGCTTAAGTTTGAAAAGTTGCTCAACGATATGGATGCCATGCTCCACGGCGCTTTACAGTGTATTCGTGATACCGATGCGCACGAGCCGTTAGAGCAGATCAACATTAGTCGTCTGTTGGCTGATATTGCCGATGATTATAACTTTGACGCCGCGATCAATTCGCCAAGGGTGGAAATTATTGGTGAAAAAGACGTTCTATATCTGGGTAAACCTGTCGCTATCAAACGCTGTCTTCACAACTTAATCGATAACGGAGTGCGCTACGGCAATAAGGTGGCGGTGACAATTGATACCAGTACCAGTGAATCAGCATTGGTCGTGATTATTCGAGACTTTGGCGAAGGGCTCACTCAGCAGCAAATTGATCGTGTATTTGAACCTTATTATCGAGCGGATCGCAAAGACCAGTCGGGCTCAGGATTAGGCCTGACAATTTCACGCAGTATTGCGCGTTCTCATGGTGGTGATTTATTGCTACGTAACCATGCAGAGCAAGGGCTAGAAGTACAAGTCATTCTATCGAGAGAAACATGAAGAAATTAGCATTATTGGTTGGCTTATATTCAGGCGCTGCGTTGTCAGCACCTACAATAGCGCCAGAACAGGTATCTGATACGCAGCAAGGTGATGCGATACATTTTCTTCATTGGTGGACATCTAAAGGTGAGATAGCGGCGAACGCAATTTTGAAAAGCACCATTAAAGATCAAGGCTTACAGGTGATCGATGTACCAGTAAAAGGTGGCGGTGGTTTACCTGCAAAATCAATCTTACAAGCGCGAGCGATTGCTGGTAATCCACCTGATATCGCTCAAATGGAAGGCCCTGCAATTCGAGCTTGGGCAAAGCTTGGTTTTTTGTATCCAGTAACAAGTGCTGCGCTTCAACAAAACTGGGATGCTAATCTTTATCCATTTATCCGTGGTATTCACCGTTACCAGCAGGACTACTATGCGGTGCCAATAACCGTTCATAGACTGAATTGGATGTGGATCAACACCCAAAAACTCAAGCAAGCAGGGCTCAGTGTGCCAACGACTTGGGACGAGATGTTATCGACGTTTGCGGAGTTAAAAAAACAAGGTATTAAGCCATTAGCTTTGGGAAATGAATCGTGGCAGGTGGTGCAGTTATTTGAAAATATCGCCTTTAGCTTGGGTGGCGCCAATTATTATCGCAAAGCTTTTATTGAACTCGATAGTGAGGCGCTAGGTAGCGATATCACCTATGAAGCGCTAGCCAAGTTTCGCGCGCTGAGTGATCTATTATCTGACTATGTCACCAAGAAACAGTGGGATGAAGCAACGCACGATTTATTGCGTGGTGAATATGTTTTTCAGATCTCTGGAGACTGGATTGCTGGCGAGTTAATGCAAGATGGGGTGCTACCTGCTGAGATTAGCTGTTATCCGGTACCATCAAAAAACAGCGGCTTTTTGTATAACATTGATAGCTTCGCGTTCTTTAAGAACGCTACTTTCAAAAAGACGAAAGCTAAGCTGGTATCAGAAGCGTTGGCAAAATCTGAGTTTCTTTATGATTTTAATCAGGTGAAAGGTTCAATTCCTGCACGTCATGATATTTCTTTATCGGGTTACAATCGCTGCGCGGTGAAGTCAAAGCAAGACCTTCACTTAGCAATAGAGCAGGGCACTGTGATGCCTAGTATTGTCGACTCAATGGCTGTGAGCCCCTTGATCCAAAAAGCAGCATTGGGTGAGCTATATCGCTTTTTTAATGACCCAAGTATTACACCTCAAGAAGTGGTACTCCATTTACAAAATGTGAGCAAAACAGGGGTGAGTTTCTAATGATTAACAGGTTAATAACGCATTATTAGGACGTCTTTAAGACGTAATGATGATTTATTACTTTGTCTAACATCCTAATTACCAATAACTATTTTCTTGTTTTGTGTGCTGGGTTTAAGTTTTATCGCTTTTTTTTAGTAAAAGCTGACCCACCGCAATTTTCATTTACAATTTCATCTTATGATGGCTGCTCTGATACGATTTATTGTTACTTATAAGAGTGGATCATGGATAAATTAATTGAGCGATTTTTACGATACGTTAGCTTTGACTCTCAATCTAACCCTCAAGTGACACACTGTCCGAGTACTCCTGGGCAAATGGTTCTGGCAGAGCAAATCAAACGTGAATTGGAAGAACTGGAACTGTGCGACGTTACGCTCGACGAGCACGGTTACCTAATGGCTCGCTTGCCTTCAAATGTGGACCATCATGTACCAGCCATTGGCTTTATTGCTCACATGGATACCGCGCCAGATGCGTCAGGTAAAGATGTAAAACCACAAATCATTGAAAACTACCGTGGTGGTGATATTGCATTGGGTGTGGGTGATGAAATCCTATCACCAATACAGTACCCAGACTTGAACAAGTTACACGGTCACAACATCATCACAACTGATGGTACAACCTTGCTGGGTGCAGATAACAAAGCCGGTGTTGCTGAAATCATGACAGCCATCGCGCACCTTAAAGCAAATCCTGAAATCAAACATGGCGACATTTGCATTGGTTTCACACCAGATGAAGAAATTGGTCGTGGTGCGAATCTGTTTGATGTTGAGAAGTTTAAAGCAGAGTGGGCTTACACCATTGATGGCGGTCCAATCGGTGAATTGGAGTACGAAAACTTCAATGCAACATCAGCGAATGTGATCTGTCATGGTGTTAACGTACACCCAGGTACTGCGAAAGGTAAAATGGTGAATGCCATGGCTATCGCAGCGAAATTCCAGTTAATGATGCCAGCGGAAGAAACCCCTGAGTGCACAGAAGGTTACGAAGGTTTCTATCACCTAACATCAATGGATGGCGGTGTAGCGAACACTAAACTTGAGTACATCATTCGTGACTTCGACCGCGACAGTTTAGAACAGCGTAAAGCTTTCATGCAGCAAAAAGTTGATGAGCTAAATGCGGCGCTTGAAAAAGGTCATGTTGAGCTACAACTTCAAGACAGCTACTACAACATGCGTGAAATGGTTGAGCCTCATCCACACGTCATTGAGTACGCGAAAGAAGCGATGATTGCCTGTGATGTGCAACCAAACATCAAGCCAATTCGTGGCGGTACAGATGGTGCTCGCTTGTCTTTCAAAGGCTTGCCTTGTCCAAACATTTTCACTGGCGGCTATAACTTCCACGGCATTCACGAGTTCATTACCGTTGAAGGTATGGAACTTGCGGTGAAAGTGATTGTTAAACTAGCTGAAACAACGGCTGAGAAATACAAGTAACGCTTGTTCTTGTTAGCTAAGTGAGACAAGAAAAGAATAAAGCCTGCAACATGTAATGTGGCAGGCTTTTTAGCATCAGGCGTTTACCCGTAATATCAGATTATTTTTTGTCTTGCTTCGTTAGATCTTGCTCAGAAAGCTTGGCAAAGTCTTCAACTTGTTGGTGTTTGTTGAATCCATCAACAACCCAGTTATTTAGGTGCTTCAAAATCGCAGTGATTGCGTGATCTTTTGTACCGTGATCGCCAGTTTTTACTTCAAGTTGTTCTTTGGCGTGCAAACCAGTTTGGTCTTCTGCAATGTGTAGCCAATCAGGGTGCCAGTAGTAACTCTTCCCATCTTCGGTGATCCAGTTGTGGACGCCACTGTTTTCACCTTTGTAATTTAAATCATGTGCTTTGTATTTCATGTTGGTTCCTTGAAAGAGCAGGGTTTACGCCTTGAGTATAGATGAGCCTCTCTTTTCATTATGAAATCCAGTTAACATTTTGCACAAAATATTGACTTGAATAGTCAGTTTTTTACGAGTGAAATCATTTCGTTCTCAATGCGTTATTCTTTTTGTGTTATTTACACGCTACTCTTGGTTACAGCTTGTTACAACTAAAATATTGCTGAGAATTTAGCTTGGTGGCTTACTACAGACTCATTCTAACCAAGAGGCAAAAATAACTTATATGGACGACCCCACGAGTCGCTCGTTCCTTACTTACTCCATTTTCCTGGAGTATGCATCATGCTAGAACTTTTCCTTCAACCTGAAGCGCTGATTATTTTGGCAACCTTGTTCACTCTAGAGGTGGTATTAGGTGTCGATAACGTCGTGTTTATCTCTGTATTATGCGAACGCCTACCAGCTCATCAACGTAAACTCGCACGTAATCTTGGCATCGGTTTAGCCGTGTTAACACGTATTGGTTTGGTATTCTCAATCAGTTGGGTTATGTCTTTAACCACGCCGTTATTTACTGTCTTTGGCAGTGCGTTCAATGGTCGTGATCTGATTATGATCTTCGGCGGTGCATTCTTGTTAGCAAAAAGCTTAAAAGAATTATGGATGTGGCTGCTACACGATGAACAACAAACCGCAAGTACAGTTAGAGCTGGTATTGCACTGGTGTTATTGCAGATTGTTGCGGTTGATGCCGTATTCTCGATGGACTCAGTGATCACCGCCGTTGGTATGACAGACGAAGTACCACTGATGGTTGCCGCGATTTTGGCATCAGCCGTAGTGATGGTGCTATGTGCTGAGAAAATTAACCGCTGCGTGACGGACTACCCGGGCTTTAAAACACTTGCGCTACTGTTCTTAGTCTTGCTTGGTGGTTTGCTGATGGCTGAAGGTTTTGCGATTCACGTTAACAAAGGGTATGTGTACTTTGCGATGGCCTTCGGACTGGTCATGGAAAGTTGTCATATCTTGCTCAAGCGCAAACACAAAGCGGTATTCAACCGTGTTTATCCAAATCAGATTGGTTGGGCAGTGAAAGCGCCGTAGTTAATCAATAGTCACTTAGCGCTGAGCTAGCACGCTGACATTAAGTTATTTCCCGAGGCAGAATTTAGCGCTCATGATCATTACATGCGCACTTGTTCTGCCTTTGTTTTATCTCGTGATGCAAATAAACAGCTTATTTGAATCACTATTTGATTTGAATAGATAGCTTATTTGAATCATAATTTGATTCAAATAGCGTTGTTAATTGAATCATGAAGGAAAGCTAATGTGGATTTGGCAGCAAAAAAACTGGCCTAACTTTACTTGGCAAGAGGCTGAACTTGCAGCATTGCTGCGCGATGTCAGATTTAACCAAGGTGTGTTGCTTGGTAAAGTTTCAGCGCAAGGTGAAAATGAACAGCAGGCGATGCTGGATACCTTATTGGCTAATATCATCCACTCTAGCGCGATTGAAGGCGAAAAACTGAATGCATTTTCTGTTCGTTCGTCACTGGCAAATAAGCTTGGTGTTACAGAAGATAAGCCGTATCCCACTTCAGAGCAAACTGATGGCTTGGCGGAAATAATGCTAGATGCGGTAAATAACTTAGATACTGAATTGACCCTTGAGCGTATTTTAGATTGGCACCGATTGCTGTTTCCCGAAGGCTATACCATGTTCAATCCTGTTGAAGGTGGAAAATTGCGAGGTGAAGCGCCAATGCAGGTGGTGTCTGGTCGCATCGATCGCCCTGTTATTCACTTTGAAGCGCCAGCGAGAGCACAGCTAGATAATGAACTAGAACAGTTTATTCATTGGTTCAATCAATCTCGCGATGATGTTGCACTCGATCCGCTTATTCGCGCGGCCATAACGCATTTATGGTTTGTGACTATCCACCCAATGGATGATGGTAACGGCCGTATTACTCGCTTACTAACCGATTTAGCGTTAGCACAGGCAGAAAAACAGTCTGTTCGCTTTTATGCGATGTCTGTCAGTATCTTAGCGAAGCGAAAATCATATTACGAAATCTTGGAGCAAACCCAGAAAGGGGCGATGGATGTCACCGCTTGGTTAGTGTGGTTCTTAGAAACACTCAACCACACCTTTTGCGATGTATTGGCTGAGATTGAGCAAACGGTATCCAAAACAAATTTCTGGCGCCGTATCGATCAAACCCAACTA
The DNA here is from genome assembly GCF_001650345.1 of Photobacterium jeanii. GTDB lineage: Bacteria > Pseudomonadota > Gammaproteobacteria > Enterobacterales > Vibrionaceae > Photobacterium > Photobacterium jeanii. Next base: position 346,969 of record NZ_LVHF01000012.1, read on the forward strand.
ACGCCAGAGCAGATGAAAGTTTTGAACCGTATGCTAGATGGTGATTTTGATATGGGGATCAACGCCAGCCAATACGCCAAAGTGGCGAAAGTGAGCCGTCCAACCGCAACACGTCATTTAACGCTACTGGTTAAGCTAGGTTGCCTCAACAAAACCGAAGCAGGTGGCCGAAGCACACGTTATGTGGTTAGCGTGTAATCAGTATCGTAGGCTATACAAATTGCCATCAATAAGCCGCGCTTGCGGCTTTTTCTTTGCGTTTTACCCCATTAAATTACTTCTTAGTAATATTCATTGTCATCTTACTTGCAATGCGCTGGAAGTCTTCAAGGTCTTGGGACGATAAGCCTTGAGTGATCTTGCCAGTGATAAGGTTGTCAACTTCATGTAGCTGTTCTAGTACAGCTTTTCCTTTATCTGTCGTTAACAGACATTGACTGCGCTTATCTTCTGGATTCGGTACTTTCTCAACAAAGCCTTCTTCGATTAATGATTTTATTAACCGTGTGACTTGTGCTTTATCACGATTAATAAAGTGCACCACATCCATCGCGGTACAAGGTGATTTTTTGGCAATTATCTTGATAACACGCACATGCATTGGCGTGATAGGAAGATTTAGCAGCTCTATTTGCTCATGCATTTGACGTTTAAGTGAATGAACTAGCTGGAAAAGGTTATCCAGTGCGCTTGAGTTTGACATACAGGTCCTTAGAAATAAGGTTGACTTTATCAACTAAATAATTATAGTTGATATTATCAACTTGTTTGGGTGTTACTGCAAGTTGCTAAATCAATGATCACACTTGCGGTTATGTTTGCTGAGTTAGTTGCGCTTGTTGCCATGGGGCTAATGACAGTAACTTCATTACCGATAACGCCAAAAGCTGAACGCTTTTTTAAGAAGCTAATGTAAGAGGTTTAAGTATTTCCGATGAGAAAAGAAAATCAGTATCGTATTACCGTAGAAGAAATTGGTGTTGCAGAAGGCCTAGTGCCACAACGTTTACAGTTTGAAATGCAAGACAGAGAAGACTTATTTTCTGCGGTTGAAAAAATCAATGAAAATAGTGGGTTAGCAGCTCCCGAAGCAACACGAGTTGCAGTCGCATTGCGCTTGCTAGGCCCTGTGATGATGTTAAACAGAAAGCATGAGTTATTCGCTGAGTTCATGCCACACTTTAAAACATTTATGCAAAATCTGAAAAATACAGTGAAGGGTAAGCGTTAATGTTTGTCGTTCAGTTTCCTAAAACACAAAAGGCTGGTTTAGTACCAGCCTTTTGTTTATTCGCCGTTATTACCTGAATTTACCCAAGGTAACGTGCTTCTAAATGTGCTTTGAAGTAGCGTGGATTCAACGGTTCTCCTGTCGCTTGAATAACAAGTTCATCCGTTGTTTTTAATGGACCTACCAAATACCATCAACAGGATATATGTACCAATTGTTAATTATAAGAATATCGAATAAATTGCTGCTTATAAAAAACTTTCAAGCGAAGCCAAATTTTGGATCACAATTTGCTGTCCTTGAGGGTTAGACTTTTGAATATGTATATCAATATTATATGTATTAAGTACATATCGAATAAGTGATGCATTCGTGGTTATATTAAGAACGCCATCGCTCATGCCATAGTCTTTTTCAATAACTGCTTTTTGTTTTTGATTAAGACGTTGATCTGGAATTATCTCGATGTTCACTTTGGTGTTCCAGAGCTTATCACTATTTTTACTTTTACTTGCTGGATCGTTGATATCAGGTATACCGTGAATACGGCTCAATACAAAATCTCTATAACCTTTAGAGTGCTCGCAATATGCACGAACATGCCAACGTAACGGGGTACAAACTAGTGTATGAGGAGAAATTATTCTCTCAACTTCTTCACCATTTTTTAGAGGTGTGTAGCATATGTCGACACGTTTTTTCTCTCTGATTGCTTGAATTAATGGGCGTAGAATATTTGGCGAGATATTACGTGTGATAGGGCGAATCATTGCAACGTTTTCAAAGCCCATATCAAGTTCATTAAATGTTACGGTGATATCTTCACTTCTTGAAAGGAGATGTAAATATTCATCGGCATGACCACTAGTTAGCTGTGGAATAAAGTTATCACTTGGTTTGTAGCCTTTTAACTGCTTATCATAAATAAGGTTACCTGGCGCTACATCGGCTAAGTATGTATTAATATACTTTGAAGCTTGCTGCCGTCCAATTCCAAAACTTTGCATCAAATGGCTTGTGTTTAAACGTCCTTCCCATAGCGCAATAATTTCAATCATTCTGTATCGAAAAAGTAGATCCCACCTAACGGGCCATTTACTCATAGTTTGAATCCTGTCGAGTTATGCTACGTGTATAAGTACACAGCATTTACCTGTAGCTATTGGCGTCATAGTATGGTTTTGTTCATAAAACATCAAGATTTGCAGGGTAATATGGTATGCACGTGTCGATAGAAGAGTTTACTTATTTTGATTTCCAGCTTGTCCCCGATTATTCCCCCCTTGATCAGGTAATTACTGAATCGCTCGAAAGTCATATTAAAACTAATGGGGCTAAATCTGGTGCATTGCTGCCATTACCTTTTCAGACGGGAATCGGAAAAACATACACGGCATTAAATTTTTTGCTCCAGCAAATGCTCGAGAAAGTGCAAAATGAATTACGGAAAGAGGAGAGCGTTAGTAGAACCAAGCGTTTGCTCTATTACATTACAGACTCTGTAGATAACGTAGTAAGCGCTAAAGCAGACTTGCTGAAGTTAATTGAAAATCAGACAGTCAAAGGTGAGCCTCGTTTTACTTTAGAACAGCAAAAATACCTTAAAGCGCAAATAGTCCACCTACCCAATCAGTCAGAGCAGTTATTGCAATGTTCTGATGCGGTAGTGAATGATGTGTTAACCGGATTAAATTTGAACGCTGAGCGTGATGTTCAAGCAGAGTGGAACGCCATATCAGGTCTAAGGCATCATGCAAGCAAGCCGGAAGTCAAAGTCTCTTTAAATAGGCAAGCAGGTTACTTCTATCGCAATTTAGTTGCGCGTATACAAAAGAAACAAAAAGGGGGCGATAGAGTCTCATTAAATGGGTCGTTATTGGCCTCTGTTGAAGCACTTCTGCCGGGAGAAAAAATCCGCAATGGAAGCGCTCATGTTGTTTTCTTAACGACGAGCAAGTTTCTGAAAGGCTTCCACAATACCCGCTCGCGCTACAGTCCATTACGCGATTTAAGTGGTGCGGTGCTTATCATTGATGAAATTGACAAGCAAAATCAAGTCATCCTTTCCGAACTGTGTAAACAACAAGCGCAGGACTTAATTTGGGCTATAAGAACTCTGAGAGCAAACTTTCGAGATCACCAACTTGAGAGTTCGCCTCGCTACGACAAGATTGAAGACCTGTTTGAACCACTGCGTGAGCGACTCGAAGAATTTGGCACCAAGTGGAACCTAGCGTTTGCGTTTAATACGGAAGGACCTAACTTGAATGAACGACCTGTTCGGTTGTTTTCAGATAGAAGCTTCACGCATGTAAGCAGTGCCACTCATAAGCTGTCATTAAAATCAGATCTATTGAAGCAGAAAAATCTCATATTTAGTGATGAGAAAGTGGAAGGTTCTCTCATTGAAAAAAATGGGCTTTTAACCCGCTTTGTCAATGAAGCGGATGTTATATACCAGTGGTTTCTTGGCACTATGCGTAAAGCCGTATTTCAGTACTGGGAGAACGTTCGTAGCCTTGAAATTGAAGGGCGCGAAAATAGAAGCCTAGAAGGAACGTTTCAAGAAGCCGTTCAATCCCTGCTTACTCACTTTAACCTACAAGAATTTGAGTCTGCTGTTTACGAGTCTTTTGATACTAGGGGGCTGAGGCAATCAGTGGGTGGACAAGCGAGCAAGTTGAGTTCTAGCAAGAGCTACCATCATACCGGAATGAAACTTGTTGAAGTCGCCCATAATCAGGGGACTCGCGATACCGTAAATTGTAAAGCGTCATTCTTAAATCTTTCACCATCGGGTGTCTTGGCGGATATGGTTGATGCCGGAGCTGTTATTCTCGGTATAAGTGCAACAGCGAGAGCTGATACCGTAATACATAACTTTGATTTTAAGTACTTGAATGAGCGTTTGGGTAAAAAGCTTTTGTCTTTGTCGAGAGAGCAAAAGCAGCGGGTAAATGATTATTATCATAGTAAGCGCAACTATAAAGATAATGGTGTGGTTTTAAAGGTTAAGTATCTTAATAGTCGAGATGCGTTTCTTGATACTTTGTTAGAAGAATATAAGCCGGAGGCTCGCTCAAGCCACTTTATCCTAAATCACCATCTGGGTATTGCTGAGTCAGAGCAGGCATTTGTTCGGAGCTGGCTGTCTAAGCTCTTAGCGAGTATTAAAGCGTTTATGTCAGTTCCTGATAATCGTTATATGCTGTCGCTGTTAAACCGTACTCTTGATACAACACGTCAGGATATTAATGATTTCATCCAGTTTTGCTGTGATAAATGGGCGATAGAATTTAATGTTCCAACCAAGACATATTTTGGCGTGAACGCTGATTGGATGAGGTTAGTTGGCTATGATGAAATTTCCAATCACCTAAACACAGAAGCAGGGAAAGTCGTTGTGTTCAGTACATATGCTTCAATGGGTGCTGGTAAAAACCCTGATTATGCAGTCAATTTAGCGTTGGAAGGTGGAAGCCTAATATCCGTTGCCGATGTCACTTATAGCACCCAGCAGCGAAGCGATATAGATAGTATATATCTTGAAAAACCTACTCAGCTAATGTTGTCAGATGATTATTCGCATACTGCTAACCAGCTTTGTCAGTTTCACCAAATCTTATCTTTGCAAGAGAACGGAGAGTTGTCGCCGAAAAGTGCTGAAAGCTGGTGTCGTCAGCAACTTATGGGCATGAGCAGAGAGCGCTCTTTACAGCAATATTACCAAACAAGTGACTACCAAAGCGCGGTAAGGAAATACATTGAACAAGCGGTAGGAAGAGCCGGGAGAACATCTCTGAAACGAAAACAAATTCTCTTGTTTGCTGATTCCAGTTTGAAAGAAATTCTAGCGGAAGAGAGTAGAGACCCAAGCTTGTTTTCGCACGAATATGTTGCTTTGGTTGATAAAGCGAAATCAGCTAATAAGTCTTTAGTTGAGGACAGGGTTGTTCGACGTTTATTCAATCTTGCTCAAAGAAACAACAAAGACGGTATGCGGTCAATCAAAGCACTAGTTCGTCGTCTACATAATCAACCTGCATCTGATAATGATATTCAAGAGTGGCAAGACATTAGAACTCAGTTACTTCGCTATCCGACGATCGTCGCTCAACCGGAGCGATTTAATCGATTGTACTTACAGTCTATGACCAACGGTTACTACCGTTATCTGGGTAACTTAGATGGTGATCCGAATGCCTTCGAGTTCTTTGATAGAGTGCCTACTGGCGATATGGTTTCTGAGGAAGCATGCAGCCTAGCTACGTTAGTTCAGAACCAATATGTGAGGCCGTGGTTTGAACACAAAGGTTTTGCCTGTTCGTGGCAAAAAGAAGCGTATGTGATGACGCCAGTTATGTTTACCAACATTTATAAGGGAGCATTGGGCGAGCAAGCGGTAGAGGCGGTGCTAACAGCATTCGATTTTATCTTTGAAGAAGTTCCAAATTCTATTTACGAGCGATTTGATAATAGAGTCAAATTTGCAGGGGTTGAGCAACCGATCTGGCTAGACAGCAAATACTGGAAGCATGAAGGTAATGAAAGCAGCGAAGATTACAGTTCGAAAATTTCATTGGTAGAAGAAGAGTTTGGACCTTCGAAGTTTATTTACGTGAATGCGTTAGGGGATGCCTCAAAGCCGATTAGATATTTGGACTCGTGCTTCGTAGAAACCTCACCACAGTTAGCTAAAGTTATTGAAATTTCGGCACTAATTGATGATAGCAATGCCGATACCAACCTAACCGCAGTACAGGAGTTGATAAAATGGTTACACAACAGCTAGAACCTTCCTCACACGGTCCTTTATCAACCTTAGTGGAACAAATATCCATTGACACTGATTGGGTTGATAGAAGCTTCGCGATTTACTGTGTCAGTTATAAAGGAATAGACTTCTCAGAACGACCTAAGCGTTTAGTAACATTAGCGTCTGAAATCTATAAGTCAGGAAGTGTTTATTGCTTAGTCAAAGGTGCCAATAAAGAAGCGTGTTATTGGGTGCTGTTACCAAAGGACGCCAAATTAGACCTCAAAGACACGTCTTTGGCTATCAAAACAGTTAACGCTGCCGAGCTACCTACATGGCAATTGGCCCGTTTACTGATTAAAGCGATACCAAAAGTATTGAGTGGCGCTACGCCAGAGATAAAGCGCTTTGAAAGTGAAGGCTTATATTATCTAGTCAAAAGCAAAAAGTTACCGAAAGGTCACTCAGGCTATGAATTAACGACCGTGGAAATCGATTTAGCGCCATGTGCAGCGCTTGGATTCAAACAAACACTGTCAATGAGTGCCAAAACGTTTTCTCCTTTGTCTTGGTTTACGTTAGAGAACGGAGAGATACAGAAAAAGGCAAAGTTTGCTACACGTTATCAACTTGATGATGTGGGGATGTTGGTAAGCAAATCCATAAAGGGAGACTACATCAAGAAGCCGCTTTACTCTAATGCGAAAAATCGAATTCAGGCGATTGATATAACCAAAGAATCTTATAGTGGTTTTCAACTATCTAAGGTCGGTATTCTTGAGCAGTTCATGCAAGATCTTAAGCAAGCTTATGGCGATTCAGTTTCAGTGAAGTTGCAGCGGATTCCCGGAGAAAAGCACAGGTTCGTTTCAGATACGATTGTCAAAAATCACTATGTAGGGCTGTTTGATACGTTGAAAGAGCATCGTTTGGTGATCTGTGATTTAACCAAAAACAAAGATACTGATGCTGCACTAACCTTGCTTCATGGTATCGAGCATCTTGATATAAACGCAGAAATAGCTGAAGTTCCGATTCGTGGGGCACTGAATATCCTAATTGTTGGTAATAAAGACACCTACAAGTCAGCTGAAGAAGACCCGTATCAGGTTTATCGCAAAAAGTACCAAGACACAGTTTTTCAGTCGTGTTATCCAGAGCGCTTATGGAACCGTCAAGGCCAGCCAAACCGCCATGTGGTGGAGGTACTGTTAAAAGAACTACTTATCAAGCTAGAAGTTCATACAAAAAAGCATTTGATTGAATACCCAAGAAGCCCTGAAGGATGTGTATATTACATGCCTCATCGACCGCAAGGCGAATTTTCAGAGGTTCGAGACGGGCCCTGGCCAGTGTATGCGTCTAAGTTAGTGGGCGATGAATGGCAATATACACAAGCGACTCAAGAGGAGCTTGAAGATATTGAACTCGATTTAGGTAATGATAAATGGCAAGTATTTCAAGGATTCCAACGTTCCCCTTATATTTATTGGCCGGAGACGGGGGACTATGCCATTTTCATTGATACGGGTATTCAAATGCTACCGGAATTTGAAGCGGTTGCGGAGCGATTGCGTGAGCTTAAAAAAGGACGAGCCCAAGATGTCCCGATTGCATTGTTGACTCAGTTCATTGAAGAAAACTCAGAGAGTAAAGTAATCAACAAACTGAGAGCGATATTGTCTGAGTGGGATGATACGACCCCTCTACCGTTTGATGAGTTTTCGACAATTGCATACAAAAGCAATGATGAAAAACAATTCTATGATTGGCTGCGCGAACAAGGATTCTTCTTAAAAACATCGATGAGAGGACAAAGTGAGGGGTTCTTTAATGCATCTTTAGGTTTCTTCTATAACCGAGAGCAGGGTATGTACTTTGCTGGTGGTAAAGGCAGTCCGCAAAGCAAAATCGAGACCTTTAGCCATTTATACCTGATAAAACATTCGTTTGATGCACTACCTGAAGAGGTGGAAAACTTGTTTGACGTTTATCACTTAAGGCATCGTCTACCAACCGTAACACCTTATCCATTTAAGCATCTACGTGAGTATGCTGAGATGCTGCGCTTTAAATCTTAGATGCTAAAAAAGCAGTCTAAGTTACAACTAGTACGAATTAGAAAGCCCTCTTTTACGGAGGGCTCATACATCATAGCCTTTTTAGAAGGCATTTTCTTATTGCTTTAACTTAACCTATCCAAGGTAACGCGCTTCTAAATGTGCCTTGAAGTAGCGCGGATTCAACGGTTCACCTGTCGCTTGAATAACAAGTTCATCCGTTGTGAGTGTTGATGCTTTGGACCAAATGTTAGTTTCCAGCCAATCAAAGATTGGAGTGAGGTTGTTATCTTGAATGAGCTGCTCAACATCCATTTCTTTGCGGATGCTTGCCATAAATTGTGCTGCATACATCGCGCCGAGGGTGTAGCTTGGGAAATAACCAAAGCTGCCGTCAGTCCAGTGAATGTCTTGCATACAGCCGTTGGTGTAATTACCTTCAGTGTTCACACCTAAGTATTGCGTCATCTTTTCATTCCAGAGGGTTGGAATGTCAGCCACTTCGATTTTTCCTTCAATGAGATCACGCTCAATTTCGTATCGCAGAATGATATGAGCAGGGTAAGTTACCTCATCAGCATCGACACGGATAAAGTCAGGCTTCACACGTGTGTTGTATTGAGTGATGTTTTCAGCGGATAACGCAGGATCATCATGGCGCTCAAATAGCGCTTGGGCAGTTGGTGCCAACAAATTGATAAATTCAGGGCTGCGCGAAAGCTGCATTTCAAATAGCAAGCTTTGTGATTCGTGAATACCCATAGAGCGCGCTTCACCGACAGGTAACTCAGCCCAAGCTTTAGGCAAACCTTGCTCGTAACGGGCATGGCCTGTTTCATGAATCACGCCCATTAGTGCTGACGTGAAGTCGGCTTCGTCGTAACGCGTGGTCATGCGAACATCTGTTGGTACACCGCCACAGAATGGATGAACACTCACATCAATACGACCGTGGTTAAAATCGAAGCCAAGTAACTTCATCATTTCAATGCTGAGTGCTTTTTGTTGGTCTACGGCAAATGGACCTTGCGGCGTAATAACGTGTTCTTGCTGTTGTTTTGCTTGGATCTTTTGAATTAGCTCTGGCAGCCAAGATTTAACATCATCAAAAATGACATCTAGTTGTTCTGTTGTCATGCCCGGTTCGTAAAGATCAACAAGTGCGTTATAGCGGCTTAGTCCTGTTGCTTCAGCGCGAATTTGAGCTTCTTGACGCGAGAGTTCAACCACTTTTTCAAGGTTAGCTTTGAAGTCATCCCAATTGTTTTCAGTACGTTGTGTACGCCATGCATGTTCACACGTTGAACCAGCTTTAGACTGAGCTTCTACAAGTGATTCAGGTAGGGCGGTTGCTTGTTGCCAACGGTTTTTCATTTCTCGTAAGCTTGCTTGCTGATCAAGCGTGAGCGCTTCTTTTTCTGCTTCAGAAAATTGTTGCTCTAATTCAGGTGCAGTCAGTAATTGGTGAGTAAATACAGCGAGTTCAGCAAGGGCAGCAGAACGTGCATCATTACCACCTTCAGGCATCATTGAAGCCTGATCCCAGCCACAAATGGCACCTAAATGATTAAAACGAGACAGTTTTTTGAAGTGCTTTTCAAGTTGTTGATAACAAGACATCATCTTTCCCTGTTGAATAGTTTGCATTGTAGGGCTAAGCATGAGGTGACATGACCTTACTTAGCCTGATATTAAAAGAGTTATTACGCTTTAGCATACCGACAAGTGCATGATTTTCAAATTTTAACTATTTATGCAGTATGCTATTTAATTGGGGCGCTAAATGCGTCAATGTCACAAGTTACATAACTTTAAGTTGGTCACTTAATTGAATGTAAAATATCGTGAATAATTGTCAGAATTTAACCTCAATCGTAATTGTTGATGAGGGAGGCAGGCATTAATCTTTCTCTTCGATATACTGGATTTCTCTGTGTAAGAATGGATTTATAGCACGATGAATACAGTTCCTCGCGTTTTCGCATCGCTATCAGGATTTTCCTTATCTGCCGCGGTGCTGCTTTCTCTCTCTTTTTCTGCTTCGGCAGCGCCTACAGTTATTCCTGATCCTCCTGTATTAGGAGCCAAAGGGTATGTTTTGATTGATTACCACACAGGTAAAGTGTTGGTAGAGCGTAATGCTCATGAAAAACTTAACCCAGCCAGTTTAACCAAACTCATGACCAGCTATGTAGCAGGTCGTGAAATGAAACAAGGTAATATCAGTGCTGATGATGTGGTGGTCGTCAGCCGTAACGCTTGGGCCCGAAATTTCCCAGACTCATCAAAGATGTTTATCGAAGTTGGCAGTGAAGTCGGCATGATGGATTTGTATCGCGGCTTGATTGTCCAATCGGGTAATGATGCGAGTGTGGCCATTGCGGAACATGTTGCCGGTTCTGAAGGGGCATTTGTCGGGTTAATGAACTCGTGGGCCTCTAAGTTAGGAATGAAGGATTCGTCGTTCTCGAATCCGCATGGTTTAGATGCCGATAACCTTTATTCAACACCTTACGATATTGCAGTACTTGGTCGGGCACTGATCCACGATTTGCCAGACATTTACTCGATTTACAGCGAACGCTCGTTTAACTACAACAACATTACCCAACGAAATCGAAATGGGTTATTGGGTGATCGTAGTTTGAATGTAGATGGGATGAAGACCGGTTACACCAGCGGTGCAGGCTTCAGCTTAGCCAGCTCTGCCACCCAAGATAATATGCGGTTGATATCTGTGGTGATGGGGTCAAGTAGTACGAAGAGCCGCGAAGCCGAGAGTAAACAGCTATTAAACTATGGCTTCCGCTTCTTCAATACTGTTTCTCCTCATAAGCAGGGGGAAGAGATCATTGCTGAGAAAGTGTGGTTTGGTGAGAAAGACAGCATTGCCCTTGGTGTAGGTCAAGATACGTATGTTACGGCGTCACGCAATGAAGTGAAAGGACTGAAAGCACAAGTTGAACTTTCTCACTCGCTTGAAGCACCACTACGTAAAGGCACTGAAGTTGGTAAGGTAATATACCAAGTTAATGGTGAAGACATTGGCGAAGCACCGTTAGTTGCCCTAGAGACGGTAGAAGAAGGTAGCTTCTTTAGTAAGGTGATGGACTACATTAAACGCTTTTTTGTTGGTTTATTTAATTAATTCCAACACAAACCATAAGGAAAGCCGCTGTTAGCGGCTTTTTTTATTGGGGCAATATCCGTATAATCCACGCCCTACAAAGAATCCATTAGGAAATCGACAGTCGATTTATCGGCAGTGTGAGAACTCGCAATGAATCAAAATGATAATAGAAAAGAGACACTTGAATTCAACAAACTTCAGAAACGTCTGAGAAGGAATGTTGGAAACGCAATCATCGATTACAACATGATCGAAGAAAACGATGTTGTAATGGCTTGTATCAGTGGCGGTAAAGATTCATTTGCGATGTTGGATATCCTACTGAATCTGCAAAAAGCTGCGCCAGTAAAATTTGATGTGGTAGCGGTAAACCTTGATCAGAAACAACCAGGTTTCCCTGATCACATTTTGCCTGAGTACTTTGAGACTCTGAACATTCCTTACTACATCGTCGATAAAGACACTTACTCTGTAGTTAAAGAGAAGATCCCAGAAGGTAAAACAACTTGTGGTCTGTGTTCACGTTTACGTCGTGGTACGCTTTACTCATTCGCTGAGAAAATTGGTGCAACTAAACTGGCATTGGGTCACCACATGGATGACATCGTGGAGACTATGTTCCTGAACATGTTCCATGGTTCTCGCTTGAAAGCGATGCCACCTAAGCTACGTTCAGATGATGGTCGTAACGTGGTAATTCGTCCACTAACGTACTGTCGTGAAAAAGATCTGATCAAGTACGCAGAGCATAAAGATTTCCCAATCATCCCTTGTAACCTATGTGGTTCACAAGAAAACCTTCAGCGCCAAGCAATCAAAGCCATGCTGATTGATTGGGATAAGAAAACACCTGGTCGCGTAGAAAGCATCTTCAAGTCAATTCAAAATGTAAGTCCAAGTCAGCTTGCGGATAAAGAGCTGTTTGATTTTGTAAACTTGCCGTTAGACCGTGAAGGTGAGCGCGCAGAGTACGCATTCTCTGAAGCAACCGTATCATCGACCAACATCGATGAGTCATTATTCATTGATGTAACCAACGTTTAATATCAAGGTGCAGTTAGCACAATGATTAAATGATCAAAGAGCGGCAAGTAAGCCGCTCTTTTTGTATCTGCACCTCCAGCTCAAAGAGGTAATCACTTGAGCAGCTATTTATTACAGTTGATATAAACTAGGTTGGAATAAAACTCGCATTTTTACTGCGTATCCTGATTCAAAATTTGTCAGTCTGTTTTCGCATTATGGCGGATGTCATGTAGAATAACTTTCAATTCAAATAGCTAGCGATATGAAATACTTTTCTTCGTATTCAATATCCAGTCTCACATCAAGACAGCAGGGAACTATGGCGATTGCTAAACACAAACAACTAAAACTATCCGCGCTCGTTGCGATCATAATTGCAGCTACTGTTTCAGGTTGTTCATCAAAACAAACTCAAGCTCTAGGTTTACGTAGTAGCACGGTTTCATCGACGCCTCAGCAGATGTCAAACCAAGAAATCTGTGATGTGTATGTGCATGGTCGTAATTCAGTCCATACGCGCTTTGCTGTTGCGAGTGAATGGAATCGTCGCGGTTTGAGTCGCGATTATTGTGAAGAAAAAAATACAGAGTTGTTCATTACCAAAGCAGTAAAAGCACTTGCTGGGATTAGTGATAAGAAGAAAGCTGAAAACACCAACGCGGTAAAGCCAGTCAAGCCTGTAGCGAAATAATTCAAATAGCGAAAACATAAAACGGAACCCGAAGGTTCCGTTTTTATTGTAATAACTACTGATTTTTAGCTTTCAATATTAGGTGCCAGTGGGCTGATGTAGCCTTCAGGTTTCAGCGCCAATAAGTCACAATTCAAGCTATCTATGGTGTGCTCTGCTGTGTTACCAATGAATATCGCAGAGAGGCCAGTTCGACCTGTTGTTCCCAAAATAACCATTTCCGCATCAAGCTCTTCAGCTACACGAGGGATGACATCCTCAGGTAAGCCTTCAACAACACAGGTTTGTTCTTCTGGGATACCGTGTTTTTGACGAAGTGCTTTCATTGATGTGAGGTGATGACCTCGAACAGCATCAGTGTAAGAGGCTGGATCAAACTCTGGTAGTTCAATTGTGATATTCACCGGAGTTGAAGGGTAGGCATTAATGATATTTACTTCTGCGTTGAGCTTTTTCGCAAAGCTTTTTGCTTCAGTAATGATTTGGTCATTCAATGCGTCATGAGTTTCGCTATCAGCGGCTAAATTAACACTCGCGATAATCTTGCCGTTATCAGGCCAGCTATGTTCTTTCACCATAAGAACAGGGCATGGGCACTTACGTAATAAATGCCAGTCGGTTGGCGTGAAAATAATAGCGCCCAGTTTGTCATGCTCATGGGTCGCTTTAATCACGAGATCATGATGATTGCTAAATACTTCAGCTATTGCCGCTTCATAAGGGCGGTTATGCCACACAACAGTTAGCGTGATATCAATGCCGTTTTCAACATGAGGGCGAATAATATCTTTCAACCATTCTTCACGTTGTTGAACCACACCTTTTCGCATGGCGTTTCGTTCATCGGCGGATAGCATCGAAGTCATTTCGTAGGAAAAATCATAAATCGCTAAGAACAGCGTGATTTTTGTTTCAGGTGAGCCTTGTGCAAGATGCACGGCACGAGATAGCGCAGGCTGGTTGTCTTGAGCCGGATCGGCGACAACGAGGATATTGTTGTACTGTGTCATAACTGCCCCCTTACACAATTTGTCTTCATGACTGTGTTGGCAAAACTAACCAAAAGTACAGAGTTATAGCATTACATCATTAAGTTGTTGGCATTAAGTCTAGCGTATCCCACAAATTCTAAGTCACTCCTTAGACTATAGAGTAGGGAACAGTGCTCTTTTTACTCCTCCAGTTTATTAGACGCAATCATCGACTTTTTAGTCATGCTATACATTAACTTTAACCCAAACAGGGCAAAATAATAGGAAATTTGAAATCTCAGGCATAAAAAAAGTGATACGCTTCAAAAACGTATCACCTTTTTAAGCAATTGCTTACGGAATTTACCAAAAGCCGATTAGAGGTTGTTGTTCTTACTCACACCCGCTAGTCGCGCTAATTCTTCATGGTCAAGAATGGTAATGTACTTACCTTTTACGCTAAGCATTTCTGACTTCTGGAAACGACCCAATAGACGACTGATAGTTTCAACCGTTAAGCCTAGGTAGTTACCAATATCACCACGGGTCATAGTTAGACGAAACTCGCGAGGTGAGAAGCCACGCTGAGAGAAACGTAGTGATAAGTTGTACAAGAATGCCGCTAAACGTTCTTCTGCATTTTTCTTCGAAAGCAGAAGGATCATTTCTTGGTCGCCTTTAATTTCGTTACTCATCAAACGCATGATTTGTTGACGAAGTTTAGGCATTTTGCCTGATAAGTCATCAAGAATTTCAAATGGAATTTCACAAACCATTGAAGTTTCAAGTGACTGAGCAAAGCTAGGGTGTAACATTTCATTGATCGCGTCGAAACCAACCAAGTCACCCGCAAGATGGAAAGCCGTAATTTGCTCATCACCTTGTTCAGTGATGGTATAGCTTTTAATCGTGCCTGAGCGAATAGCATATAGCGATTTTAGTTCATCGCCAGCTTTGAAAAGCTCTTGGCCTTTCTGGATAGGTTTTTTACGCTCGATAATTTGATCGAGCTGATCTAATTCAGACTCATTCAAAGTGAATGGGATACACAACTGACTAATACTACAATCCTGACAGTGGATAGCACATCCGCCTGACTGGATACGTTTGGTTGTAAGTTTGTCTGAAATCATAAGCCTGTCTAACCAATTTGATGTAGGTCAATATTTTAACATATTATGAAGTAATATTACGAGTATTAAAAACCTACATAATTTGTTTGATTGCAATATAACCAGTATGAATCCCATAGGCCAATAACAGCAAGGCATTCGCTCGTTTAAAGTACAGGTTATTCAGCAATTGTTTAAGTTGAGCAGCAAGGCCGCCAACAAACAGCATGGCTGGCAGGGTGCCTAAGCCAAAGGCGAACATTATACTACTTCCACCAAGCACGCTACCAGAAACTGCCGCCCAACTGAGTGTTGAGTAAACAAGTCCGCACGGTAACCAGCCCCAAAGTATGCCAAAAGGTAAGGCAGCGAAGGGAGAACGAAGGGGTAAAAAAGCGTTAGCTTTCGGGGCGATATGTTTCCAAACGTGTTGACCTGCTTTTTCTAGTTTGACCAGACCTTGCCACCATTGACCAAGGTAAAGGGCTAACACTATCATCATCAACGCAGCAAAAAGGCGCAGTGAAATTAGTGCATAAGATGAACCACTAAGGCTGGCAACGCCTGCAAATGCACCACCTATAATACCGCCCGCGATAGCGTAAGACAGTAACCGACCAAGGTTGTACATTACCAAATAGTGCCAACGATTGGTTTGTTGTTGCTGTGGCATACCCATAGTTAAAGCGGCTGCCACACCACCACACATACCTAAGCAATGACCAGCGCCCATTAAGCCGATCACAAAAGCCGCATAAAAATCTATGTTCATGATTTATCTACAGGTGGCTGTTGCGATTTTGACGCATTTTCTTGTTTCGGATTGCTATTTTCATCGTTTTCATCAAATAGAATGTCGTAGCCCTGACGTTCAAGATCTTCAAATTGTTCAGATTTCACTGCCCATAAGAAGATGGCCACAGCAATGCACACAAAGATGATCGCAATTGGTATTAATAAGTAAAGACTAGCCATTTTCTTTTAATAACCTTAAAGAATTTGATACAACAATGATCGAACTCGCTGACATGCCGACGACGGCAATATAAGGCGCAACGAAGCCAGCAACAGCCAGCGGTAAGATCACTAAGTTATAACCTAATGCCCAAGACAGGTTTTCGCGGATGATTTTTCTAGTGCGTAATGCCAGTTTACGCGCTTGCAAGATACGCGTCAGCTGATCACCTAACAACACCATATCCGCAGATGATTTGGCGATATCGGTACCACCGCCCATCGCAACAGAGAGGTGAGCTCCAGCCAACACAGGCGCATCGTTCACACCATCACCAATCATTAATGCCACATCTTGGTGATCTAAGCTGCGAAGGTAATCTAATTTTCCTTCGGGGGTGACGCCTGAAACTAACTTATCAATACCAAGCTTATCGGCAACCTGCTGTGCGCTGGCTGAGTTATCACCAGTCAACATAGTGACGCGAATGCCTGCCCGGTGAAATTGCTCAACAAGCTCTTGGCTTGAATCGCGAATAGGGTCCTCTAATTTAAAGGCTGCAATAAGTTCACCATTGCAAGACAACCATACCTGATATTGGTTATCTAGTTTGTGTTGCAACTCTTCAGTTTTGGGATTGGAGGTTAAAACAAAACCTAGCTGACCAATACGCCAAGTTTTGTCATCAATAGTGCCTGTTAATCCTTGCCCAATTGTGTTTTCGACAGAATCAAAAGCTTTTACATCAGCTCGGTAGTTCTTGAAAGCATTCGCGATAGGGTGATTCGCAAATCGCTCTAGTTCCGCTGCAACCTGTAAAGCTTGTTCTTTGCTTATGTCTGAAAACAGCCTTGTCTCAACAAGACGGATATTACCTTCTGTTAAGGTACCCGTTTTATCAATAACCAGCTGGTTGACTTTGCACAGAGTCTCCAACACATGTCCGCGACGTAGCAAAATACCTAACCGTCCCAAACTTGAGGTTGAACACGTTAAGGCGGTGGGTGTAGCGAGAGACAGGGCGCATGGGCAAGTAGCAACTAATACCGCAAGTGTGATCCACAAAGCATCATCAGGTTGTTGTTGATGCCAGTAGTACCAAGTTCCAGCTGCAATAATGAGGATTCCTGCGACAAAGTAACGAGCAACCACATCAGCTAGCTCAGCAACTTTGGGCTTTGACATTTGAGCTTCGTCTTGCAGGCGTACAATGTTGGAAATTAACGAATTTTGACGATCTTGAGTCACTTCTAAAGTAATGTTGCCATCGCCATTAATAGTACCCGCATAGACTAAATCGCTTGTACTTCGCGGCACTGGCATAGGTTCGCCAGTTAACATAGATTCATCGATATGGGTTTCACCGGCTAAAACCTTACCATCTGCAGGAAGACTTTCCCCTGGTAATACAGTGACAACGTCACCAATTTTTAAGGTTTTGGCTGCCACTTGAGATCCGTCTTCGAGTGTTGCCATTGCTGGTACTAGCTTTAATAAGTTTGCGCTGGCAGCAGCTGCTTGACGGCGAGCACGCATTTCCAAAAAACGCCCTAATAATAGGAAGAAAGTGAACATGGAAATGGATTCAAAAAATACTTCACCTTTCTCTGTTACTGTTGCGTAAAAACTGGCGACATAAGCAAATAATAGGGCAATGGAAACAGGGACATCCATGCCTAGCGTCATGGCTTTAAGGTTACGCCACGCATTGAGATAAAAAGGTAGTGCGGAATAGAGTAAGACTGGAGTGGCGAAAATCAAACTGACCCAGCGTAAGTAGCTGCGGAACTCAGTGTCGAGATCACCAAACACTTCAAAATAGAGCGCAACAGCCAGCATCATAACCTGCATAGTTGCAAGCCCTGCAATCCCCAATTTATAGAGGTATTGCTTCATGGTGTTGTGGTACTGCTGTTCTTGAGCATCAGCCTCAAAAGGTGCGGCTTTATAACCTAACTGATGAATAACGCTAAGAAGGTGGCTTAGCTTAACTTGTTCTGGGTCCCACGCGAGTAGCGCTCGGTGCGTGGTGGTATTGACGCGAATAGAGATAACACCAGCTTCGCGTTTAAGTTGCTTCTCGATCAGCCAAGCGCAGGCTGCACAAGATACACCATCAAGTGACAATGTCACTTCCTTGCTGCTATCACTGACTCTTACAAACTCTTGTTGAACTTCTTCGTGATCATAAAGCAGGAGTGATTGAAGCTGTTGAGGGACTAAATCGGCTTTTTCAGCAGGTGCAGTGCGGTATTCGTAATAAGAGGTTAAGCCGCTTTGGACAATGGTTTCCGCCACAGCTTGGCACCCTGGGCAACACATGTCGCGTGTTTCGCCCAGAATGTCGACTTGAAAATGTTCACCGGCAGGAACCGGATCTCCACAGTGGTAACAATCTTTTGTCATTCCTTGATCTGCCCGTACAACGAAATCGGGTCGGATGTTGGTAGCGCCACAGGGCCATGTAACATCCAGTCTCCTTCAAATGGTTCTAGCTCTACAAACCAAGGGCCTTCAATCGTTGCTGGCGCTTGGAAGTGGTAGATACCCGTTAAGCTTGGGCTAACCATTTGAGTAAAATCTTTATTAGCTAGAGTACGGTGGGTAAAAGTGACACGCAAGTTAGGAAGTTGCTTTAGCTCACCTTTATTCAAATTAACAGTGACTTGGTCTCCTTCAACTTGCACATTCGCTTTTAATTTAAGAGCATCGGCAACTTTAAGGCGGGAGAGATCAAGGTTAATTGCCTTACCTTTCTTGTAATAATCTTCAGCAACCAGGTCGACTTTGTTTTGAGAGAAGATGTAGACCGCGGTCAAACTATAGGTGATCGATGTTGCTGGGATCGCCATCAGGAACCAAGGCCAGAACTGCTTATACCAAGGTTTTTTCATCTTAAATTACCTTTGAAGACTTGGGAAAGGAGCCCCTGAGCGTATCAGGGGCTAGTCGTTATGTCTCAGTTATCGTTGTTAATTTTTGGATTAACTGTAACTGATAGTGAATCGCGGGGATTACTTGCTATCTTTAGCGCTTAGGTTCCATACGTAGGCAGAAATTAGCTGTACTTTTTCTTCGCCTAGTACGTCTTTCCATGCTGGCATTACACCTTGGCGACCGTGAACGATAGTAGCTTCAACCGCACGACGTGAGCCACCGTACAGCCAAACATTATCTGTGAGATCCGGTGCACCAAACGCAGGGTTACCTTTACCATCCGTACCATGACATGCAGCACAAACAACGAAACGTTGTTTACCTGCCGCCGCTTCTTTAGCATTCACTTTACGGCCAGACATTGAGAGTACGTAACTTGTTACTTCTTTCACGCCATCTTTGCCCAGTGAATCAATCCAAGCTGGCATTACACCAATACGACCTTCCATAATGGTAGTTTTAATGGTTTCAGGTTCGCCACCGTATAACCAAGCATGATCCGTTAGGTTAGGGTAACCAGATTGACCACGGGCATCCGAGCCATGACACTGCGCACAGTTCTGAATGAACAGGCGTTGACCGACTTTGATGGCTTCTTCATTCTCAGCAATCTGGGTAATAGGCAGCAAGGTTTTACCTGTGCTGTCGTAAGCCAGTGCTTGGAATGTTTCACCAAAGCGAGCTTCAGCGTCACTTAACTCTTTTGCGTATTGGTTAAGCTTCTTCTCTTGCTGAGAAAGAGCAACAGAGCGTTGTGACTCTTCAAGGGTACGAACGGTTTGGTCTGAACTAGTCCAACCTAAGAAACCTTTGAAGTTACCTAAACCCGGGTAAAGTGCTAAGTAAATTGCACCGAAGATCAGTGTGCCCCAGAACATGTAGGACCACCATTTCGGTAGCGGGTTGTTAATTTCACGAATACCATCGTATTCGTGCCCCATATCTTCACCTTCTTCGACGCCCATTTTATCTTTACTACACCAGTAAAGCAGGGCAGAAATACCCACCATGGTTCCGATGGTGATGATAGTTATCCATAGACTCCAAAACGTCGTCATGCTTCCTAGCTCCTGTCTTTCTCGCGCGTCGCCGCATCATTATCTTCGTCTGCGAACACCAAATTGGCGGCTTCATCGAATCGAGCTTTTTGGCGCTTGCTGTATGCCCAAACTACAATGCCGATAAAGCTAACAAACAGAATGATGGTCCAAATAGTGTGAACGATTCCAATATCCATAAGAACGCTCCTTATTTCATCGCGTGACCAAGAGACTGTAGGTAAGCAATGATTGCATCCATCTCGGTCTTGCCTTTAACTTCCTCACTTGCATTAGCAACTTGCTCTTCAGTATATGGTACGCCGAAGTTGTCGCGGAAGATCGCTAATTTCTTCGATGTTAACTTACCGTCAAGCACGTTTTCTTCTAACCAAGGGAAGCCTGGCATATTTGACTCAGGTACTACAGCGCGTGGATCACGAAGGTGAACACGGTGCCAATCATCTGAATAACGACCGCCAACACGCGCTAGGTCAGGACCTGTACGTTTTGAACCCCACAGGAATGGGTGTTCCCAAACACTTTCACCAGCCACAGAGTAGTGACCGTAACGTTCCGTTTCAGAACGGAAAGGACGGATCATCTGACTGTGACAAACGTTACAGCCTTCGCGGATGTAAATATCACGACCTTCCATCTCAAGCGCAGTATAAGGACGTAGGTTCTCAACCGGCTCTGTGGTTTGGTCTTGGTATAACAACGGCGTGATTTCAACTAGCGCACCGAAGCTGATCGCAACAATGATCAGAATGGCTAGGAGGCCGACATTTTTTTCTACAATTTCATGACGATTGCTCATGTGTCGTACTCCTTATGCTGGTTGCTCAGTGGCTTTGAGGCTTGCTTTAGGTGCTGCAATCGTCTTATAAGCGTTGTATGCCATTAGGAACATACCAGCTAGGAAGATGAAGCCACCTACGAAGCGAACAAAGTAGAATGGGTAAGATGCTTGTAGTGATTCTACAAAGCTGTAAGTCAAAGTACCGTCGGTGTTAACCGCACGCCACATCAGACCTTGCATTACGCCTGAGATCCACATTGCTACGATGTAAAGCACTGTACCGATAGTTGCTAGCCAGAAGTGCACGTTAATCAATTTAATTGAGTACATGCGTTCTTGACCAAACAGTTTCGGAATCAAGTGGTAAACCGCACCAATAGATACCATTGCAACCCAACCAAGCGCACCTGAGTGAACGTGACCGATAGTCCAATCCGTGTAGTGAGAAAGGGCGTTTACAGTCTTGATCGACATCATAGGACCTTCGAAGGTAGACATACCGTAGAAAGACAATGAGACGACGAGGAAGCGAAGGATAGGGTCGTAGCGTAGTTTGTGCCATGCTCCAGACAGCGTCATGATACCGTTGATCATACCACCCCAAGATGGAGCAAATAGGATCAGAGACATCACCATACCTAAAGACTGAGTCCAGTCAGGCAGTGCTGTGTAGTGAAGGTGGTGAGGGCCAGCCCAGATATAAAGAGAAACTAAAGCCCAGAAGTGGACGATAGAAAGACGGTATGAGTAAACTGGACGACCAGCCTGCTTAGGTACAAAGTAATACATCATACCCAAGAAACCAGCGGTAAGTAGGAAACCTACTGCATTGTGACCATACCACCATTGAATCATTGCATCGACCGCACCAGAATAAGCAGAGTAGGACTTAGTCATGGATACAGGGATGGCAACGCTATTTACAATGTGTAGTACTGCTACCGTAAGAATGAAGGCACCGAAAAACCAGTTCGCAACATAAATATGAGACGTGTTACGTTTTATCATGGTACCGAAAAAGACAATGGCGTAAGAAACCCATACAACTGCAATCGCGATATCAATCGGCCATTCCAGTTCTGCGTATTCCTTACCTGAAGTCCAACCTAACGGCAGTGAGATTGCCGCAGAAAGGATAATAGCTTGCCATCCCCAGAAGGTGAACGCCGCTAACTTCCCACCGAATAGTCTTGCCTGACAAGTCCGCTGTACTACGTAGTAAGACGTAGCAAAAAGCGCACTGGTACCGAACGCGAAGATCACTGCATTGGTATGCAATGGTCGCAAACGGCTGTATGTCAACCAAGGTAGGTCAAAGTTAAGCGCCGGCCATACTAGCTGAGCGGCAATCAATACACCAACGGCCATTCCGACAATACCCCAGAGAATAGTAGCTAAGGTGAATTGACGAACGACTGTATAGTTGTAGTTTTGTTCAAGCTGCTTTACTTGGCTCATGTTGCATGCTTCCACTATTTATTGTTCAACTACACTCTTTATTTCCTTGTGCGAACAACAAGTTGTCGCAATGCCACCCAGTAGCTGATTTCTTGTCTTCTTGCTTTTTTGAGCAATTTAACAATCAAATTGCTATTTTTATGTAAAAGTGGCATTTTCATCTCGCATAATACGTTAGATAACAGGTGATTAACAGGGCGAAGCCCACACTATGTTTACGGTTAAGCAACATTTATGTGAAAACTTTGAACTATGTAACACGGGATGTACAAATAAATGGCAGCACAAAAACTTACCAAAGGCCGGCTTGCTCAAATTATCATCTTGATGGCGGTGCTTATTACAGCATTTGTATGGAGAACAATAACCTACAAGCAGGGCTCGCCAGAAAACAAGACAGTTTTAACATGTCAATTATCAACAAAAAGTTGTGCCGTTAATGGTCAAAATATCAACTTGCCGATCGCATTTGTTTCAACAGAGTTAAAAAGTGATACGCCACTTCAAATACAAATTGGTAACACAAATGTAAAGCCTTCAGCCGTGGTTGAGGGAGTGAAAATGTACATGGGCAGTATTCCTGTCATCTTCTCTGAAAATGAAGCGGGTTGGTTAGGTGAGTTTTCTGTTCCTGCATGTACGCATGATGAAATGGAATGGGCGCTAAAACTGACACAAGGTGAAGGGGTTGTTCACGCTACATTTGTGGTTAAGAAGTAATAAATCACTGTCTTGATTTAGAAAAAACGGCGGTATTGTTGATGCAATACCACCGTTTTGTTAGAAGAGGTGCTAATGATTGTTTTACTCTGCGTAAATCATCTTCTTCGTCATTCCGCCATCGACAGTAAAATTCTCGCCAGTGATAAAACCAGCGTCTGTGCTTAATAGAAATGCACTCAAGTTTGCTATGTCTTTTACAGTGCCCACGCGGCCGGTTAAATGCTGTTGGTGATCGATTTCACGGAGCACTTCTTCATCATTGGTATGGATCCAGCCCGGAGAAATACAGTTTACTCTTACCTCTGGCCCTAAACTGACAGCCAATGCTTTTGATAGCGATACCAAACCACCTTTCGATGCACAGTATGCCTCGGTATTAGCTTCAGCTTGCGCGGCGCGAGTGGAAGCAATGTTAATAACGCTACCGTTACTTGCTTTTAGTAATGGTAACGCTAACTGTGTCAGCATTAATGGTGCTGTAAGGTTTATATCAATAGTACGTTGCCAATCGGTGAGTGCTAATTCCGCTAAAGGTGCATTATAAGGGTTGGAGATCGCGGCATTGTTCACTAAGCCGTCTAGGCGACCATACTGAGTTTCAATTTCGTCGATAATACACATCAGTTCACTCTGCTGAGTGACATCAGCCTGACGAAAGCGAATCAAAGGGTTGTCATCGACTAATTTAAATCCCGCTTGTTCATCAACATCAACCGCAAAGACGATTGCGTCACATTCAGCGAGCTGCTGGCATATTCCTTTACCGATCCCTCGGGCACCACCTGTTACTAAAAATACTTTGTTTGTCATTCTTAACCTTTGCATTCGTTATTACACGCAATCGTTTTCATCCATAACGACAGTCGCACATAATCTTTCAGTGTATTTTGAATAAAACTTAGATAGAGTGCTGATTATAAGCAGGAAAATGTCTATCATTGAGTCAACAGATACTAAAAAAAGTAATACATGGATATCGCAACTAGTTTCTCAGCCTTTCATTCGTCCGATCAAGCAATATCGGATGCTATTCGCAAATTGGATATGAAAATTGCGAACCCTAAATTGGTGTTGGTGTATTTGTCTGAGCATTATGATGAAAACATCGTTCGTGCTCGTATTACTGATGCATACCCAGAGAGCCAAGTTCTAGCCTGTACTTCCTGTCAAGGCATTATGACCGATGCAGGCTATAAGCGAGGCGAGGGCATCGCATTATGGGCGTTGTGTGATTACAACGGTGCTTATGGTTCAGCGATTGTTTCATCAAATCAAACACCTTACGACATGGCTCGCCAAGCGGTACTTCAAGCGATTGAAAATAGCGGTCGCCCAGGTGAACTTCCGGCATTAATTTTGCTGCATGCTACTCCAGGAGCAGAAGAGGAAGTGCTAAAAGGTATTGAAGATGAGCTGACAGTGCCTGTACCTATCATTGGCGGAAGTGCTGCGGATGATTACGTAAAAGGCAATTGGAAGTTATTCAATCAACATCAAACTACTCAAAATGGTGTTGGCATTTGCGTGTTTTACCCATCTTGTGAGGTGAGCTTTTCATTTCACTCAGGTTATGCCAGCACAGGCAAATATGCTTTTGCCACTAAAGTTGAGGGACGCGAAGTCGTAGAGTTGAATGGTCGTCCTGCTAGCGAAATTTATTTTAACTGGTTAGGCAAGAGCTTGGCTTCATCTGAGATCATGAGAAAAAGCAGCTTAAATCCTCTTGGACGTGTTGCGGGGCAAGTACATGATTTACCTTACTTTAAGCTGTCGCACCCTTGTAAAGTGACTGACCGTGGTGGTATTGAGTTATTTGCAACAGTGGAACAAGGTGAAAAGCTGTACTTCATGGAAGGAACTGAAGAGAGATTGGTGAGTCGAGCTGGACGCGTCATTGAGTCAGCCAATGAGATCGGCAGTAGCAAGGAAATGGATCCTATTGGTGGCATCGCAATTTACTGCGCTGGTTGCATGCTTCAAGTGCAAGAAAAGATGAATGATGTAGCGAAATATATCAATAAAGCGATGCATGAAGCTCCGTTTGTTTGTGCCTTTACCTTTGGTGAACAAGGGCAATTTACTGGCGGCGAGAACGCCCACGGTAACCTGATGATTTCAGCCGTATTATTTCACAGGGATTAGTAATGCCACGTTTTGAATCAGAAAAACTGCAAGAAACACTTATCGATTTATTACGCAGCAATGAGCGTGAAAAACAGCTGCGAGATGAAAACGCTGCGATTTTAGCAGGCATATCAGCTATGGCTGGCGCAAACAATAAGCGCCAGGTATTCAATAGCTTACTATCCGTTTTACGTAAGTACATAGGTTTTGAAAATGCCATTGTACTTACACGTGAAGACGAAGCCTCTCCGCTACAAGAGTTAGTCTCGACCTCGCCAGTTTTCCAATCTAGTATTTGGGATGTTTCTAGTACCTTTATCCGTTGCATGAACGGTGAAAGCATTGTGCTTTTTTCACCGTCTCGAGTAGAAGAGTTTAAGTTTAGAGAGTCAGAACAACTCAACCTATGTCAGTCAGCTTTGTTAACGGGCGTAAAAGTCAGTACCGGTGATGCGCTATTGCTTTTCATGCATTCTGAGCACGGTCAATTCACACCACAGTGTCGCCGAGTACTTGACCGTTTCCGACCGTTACTTGAACGTGCCATCATTGATATCGATTACAGAGAGCGCCTTCAATCGCTGGTTGCAGCAAGAACCCAAGAACTGACATACAGCCAACAACGATTCAAGGATTTCGCAAATACCGTGGGTGATTGGTTCTGGGAAATCGATACTGATTTATGCTTTACGTATATATCAGCGCCTGATCTTGCAGGTCATATTGTCGATGATGACAGCATTCTGGACATGTTTGATGAGCAAGATGAGGTACGCCAACAACTTCTCGATAAGCTAAATACGCAAAAACCATTTGAAGATGTGGAATGGCAGCTACCAGAAAGTGAAGGGGGCTTGTGGATAAGCATCAGTGGAACCGCGTTCTTTAGCAAACAAGGTAAGTTGTTGGGCTATCGAGGAACCGCGAAGAACATTACCAATCGCAAAAAGCGAATGTTTGAGTTACTCGAAGCACGTAAACAAGCGGAATCGGCAAACAAAGCTAAATCCGAATTCTTAGCGATGATGAGCCATGAGATCAGAACGCCGCTCAACGGTGTACTGGGTTTAATGGATATGTTGGCGGACTCAGGGCTGGATAACACACAGCAAACCTGGCTCAATCAGATGGATCAATCAGCACAGCTATTGTTAACCATCATTAATGACATCCTAGATTTGTCGCGCATTGAGTCCGGTAACTTTGAACTGTATTGTTCAAGAATGCGCATTCATGACTGCATAGATCTGGTTATCAGTCAGCTACGAGAGCAAGCGTTATCTAAAAACATCACACTTACCGCCACTATAGAGCCGTCAGTGCCTGAGTATATAGAAGGTGATAAAAACCGAATTGCTCAGATCATGTTTAACTTAATTGGTAATGCCATTAAGTTTACTAACGAAGGTTCTGTAACCATCAACGCCAAAGTTGAAAATGGGCAATTACGAGTATCAGTAACCGATACAGGTATTGGTATCGCTCAGGATGCTCAGAAAAACTTGTTCACACCGTTTAGCCAAGCCGATTGTAGTATTACACGTCGCTATGGCGGTACAGGGTTAGGTTTAGCGATCAGCCAGCACTTGATCAACAAAATGAACGGCAACATTACGCTACAAAGTGAGCTGGGCAAGGGCAGTTGTTTCACTTTACATTTACCGTACTCATGCTGTGAGATTGAAGCTAATTGTGAACAAGCTGATTCTAAACAGACAAACGATCGGGCATTAAATATCTTATTAGCCGAAGATAGCCATACCAATCAATTAGTTGCGAAGTTAATGCTGGAAAAACGAGGCCACAAAGTCAGCATTACCAATAATGGTGAAGAAGCCATTGCTGAGTTTGAAAATAAACCAGCAGCTTACGACCTGATCTTGATGGATATCTCAATGCCTGTACTCGATGGCTTACAAGCGACACAAGAGTTAAGGTCGCGTGGACACCAAGTCCCAATTGTCGCGCTAACGGCCAATGCCATGTATTCAGACAAAGTGATGTGTGAAGAAGCCGGCATGAATGACTTTATCGCTAAACCGATTCAAGCCAGCGAATTAGAAGCAACATTACTTAAATATCAATCTTAAACTGACAGAAATACCCACATATAGAAAGAGCAGCTTCATAGCAGCTCTTTTTTATCTGCGTAATTTCGTTGGCTTAAAACGACAAAGGTAGCATAGTTAATTTTTCAAGTGTAACTGGGACAATGGTTGCTGATCTTGGTTAGATTGGTTACGCCGCAACAAAAGCTGCCGTTTGGGGAATGACTAAATCCATAAGCATGGAATTTGTGACGAAAGGCATTCGCGTCAATATGGTTTGTCCGGGCATGATAAGGTCGAATGGGTAAACCAGAAGAAGCAGCAAGCGCCGTTGTATTTTTGTTGTCTGATGAAGCTAGCAATATAACCGGCAGAGAAATTGTTTTCGATGGCGGCTCAACATTACCAGAGACAAATGTCGTTCCAAGTTAATCTAAGAACTCAACTTGAATTGCCAGCACAGTTAACTTTGTTAGCTGTGCTGTAATAAACACATATATTGAAGCACCAGGCAAACTGAACATTTGCAGCAGCGCTTAAAAATAGGTGTTTATTACCTATTTTATGGTAAATACGCAATACGGTTAAATTGCCATGTTTTCATCGTAATCAGCAAGAAAAGGGAGGATAGCTAGCAAATAGACATACGGATATACGCCTCCATACACCCTATTTAACATAATATATATTATACGCACTAAAGGGTATTTTTTTTAACATAGCTGAATGGCTTTTGCGTTTATGCCGAAACCTCTGATTTTCAAATACAAAATTCCTTTGGAAACATTCGTTTATATCATTTTCTTGTGGCTTTAGCAGTGTTTTGCTGCGGCTACTTTGTTTGCGTTTGATAAGTTTATACATCCTTTGTTCACATCCAAATGTTAACTGGAATCGGATTTACCTATCGACACAACCAAATCAATAGAAAACATGAGTCATTCGTAAACTGTTTTGGCACTGTTTTGAAGATAACAATCAAGGTGCGGCGTGGTTTCATGTTCGTCCTATCACGGTCAAACGTTGGCTATCTGGCTGGATGGACGTTAATCCAATGGCTGAGAAATTGTTTTAATCCGTGTCTGTGGCTATTTGCCCGATGATACCCGCTGGCGTGGATTTCGTATTGACGAGGAACACTGTGTGATTGTCACTCCCGAAGGACGCCGATTCAGCCCCAAAGAGCTGGATTCTATGGCGTTACGGTTTGATGAATATCACTGGCTTAAACGTATGTACGAATTAGATTATGTACCCGTGAGATCCAATATTGTCACGCCATTGCCGTTTCGTGGCGGTCGTCGCTTGAAACAACCAATGTGTGACACGGTAACGAAGGAGAAAAAGAAAGTGTATCGTATGGCAGCCAAGAAAAGAATCTAACTTCCCTCGCCTTTAATATGAAAAGCCCATATTACATGAGCTTCCTCTTAAGGACTGAAAATATCACCTTTGACGAATTTCAATGGTGTAATCAGGTGCATCTTCCCATTTGATTGTTTTCAGAGCACCAGTGCATCCACTACGTGTTGTTCTATAGCTTGTAATGCCTGTAACTTTTTTATTCGTAAACCAAATTATTTTATGATCGTTATATCCAAAACCAGCTCCAGAAACACAGTATTGCCACGCTTCTTTTTGTTGTTCAAATTGTCGATCATAAGGAGGCCCTAAAATATCTATTACCTTCTCTTTTGAATCTCCAGCGTCAATTAATATTGTCTTATTATCTAGAGTTCCACACCCAGCTAAAACAACAGACATTAAAAGGATCAGTAGCGATTTTTCCATTAGCTTTTATCTCAAATATTGATGCAAATACATAACCGTAATTCTTGCATACAACCTTAAACAATATTAAACATCAAGGTAATATCCAATATTACAGCAGTGTTAGATTAGAGTCACCTATGGCATTTACAGTTTTGATTTGATATCAAACCACAGCGTTTTACGTCTCTCTAACGGCATATTCCACATAAGCGAAGCGTCCACGTGATACCGTACAACCTATGCGTCATTATTTAGTAGTTGACCAAAACACTCTGGAATAATAACATGCATTAAAAATGCACATTAACCAAAGTAAAGGTCTAGATATGACATTCTCTCTTAAAAAGATTTTCAAAAAAGAAGATAAAGATCAAAACGTGAAAGTTGCTGAGCAGGTTTCAACGGCTAAAGAATCACAAGAAAATCAGTCTGATACAAAGAAAAAAGGAAAGCATGGTGAGAGTTTTTGCTGTGGTTCTTGCTCGTAACGCGTGAGATGGAATGCGGAACTGGGAACTGAAGCCTCTTCGGTAAGTAAGAGGCTTTACCTGTTTGATTTGCAGTAACTAAATATCTTTCACCAAAAAGTAAGTTGTATGGTTTTCGGGTGAACCTTCGATAACGCCATATACGCGAAACCCTAACTTCTCGTAGAATGGCTTAGCTTGAAAATCGAGGGTCTCGGTACGAATTTGTTGCAGCCCCTTTTCTTTGGCGAAAGCTTCAAGCTGCCCCATTAGCTCTGTACCAATACCTGTGCCGCGTGTTTCTTCAGATAGCCATAACAGCTCGAGTACACAGTAACTCCAAATAACACTGGCTTGGAGCCCCCCGACGATTTCACCGTTGTCATTTTTCACAAATAGCCCAAAGCGAAAACCTGAGTCAAACTCCCCATCATTTGGTAGGTATTTTTCGTTAAATGCAGCGATGCCATCGCTAATTACTTTTAAGTCTTCGCTTGAAGGCGAAACTGCTAATTCAACTTTCACTATTGCTCCATTTGGTTACGGCGTCACGCAGTTTGTTGCTGCTGCTGAATATGTTGATTGATAAAGCCTTGTGCTTTTTTCGGGCTCGTTAAGCGTATAAAGTTGATGTGCTGGTATTGAGGATCGGCAAACATTGCTTGATAACGTTTTCGGTTACTTTTGAAGGTCGAAAGTGTCCACAAAATAATAGAATCGCGACTAAAAAAGCATTTCTGAAATGTCTCAATATTGCCGGTTCCTGCCCACAACTCTGTGCCTGACAGACTCCGCTTTATCGCTCGTTTTACGGCTTGAAATACTGTGCGTGGAAACGAATAATCTATCCAAATCACGGTATCAACCTCAGCCCATTTTACCGAAATGGTACGGTTATAGTTACCATCAAGTACCCAATTCGGTTGAGCTAGTTCACTATTTAGCGCAGCCATGAACTCTTCATCAGAAGACTCCTGCCAATTGGGTTGCCAGTAAATCGCATCCATTTCTAAGTACGGATAATTTAATGTTTTTGCGAGCTTTTGGCTAAAGGTCGACTTCCCGCTTCCACTTGTGCCAACAACGTTGATCTTTTGCATTTCCACTTTTTGTCCATGTGTTTGTTATTACTAATGACGTGGCTTTAATTTATGTTCTAAGTTCATTTTTACTGCTGGCCACTCTGAATTGATGATTGAGAAGACAACGGTATCTCGGTATGAGCCATCAGACATTATTTTGTGATTACGAAGTACACCATCTTGCTTAGCACCTAACCGCGAAATGGCGGCCCTTGAAGCGTAGTTGTGCCAATGAGTGCAGAACTCTACAGCAATGGCAAAAAGCTCTTCAAATGCGTAGGTTAAAAGCAGCTTTTTACACTCGGTGTTAATGCTGGTTCTCTGATAAGCCTTGGCATACCAGGTATACCCAATTTCAACTCGATGATTGAGTAAATCTGCGTTACAAAAGCGTGTGCTACCAATAATTTGGTTGGTGTTTTTATTGATGACCACAAATGGTAGCGACGTGCCCTGCTCTTTTTCTTTCAAGGCTTTGGCTATGTAATCATGAATGGTGTGTTTATTGGGCACTGAAGTGAACCATAGTTCCCATAAGTTTCCGTCACTCGCGGCAGTAACGAGATGCTCAGCATGCGCCATTTCCAATGGGATCAACTTCACCTGCTTTGATTCAAGTGTTACCTCTCTTAACCACATAAACATATCCTTAATTTGTAAATCCGTATAACCGTAACTAGGCTTTAAAGCTATCAACTTGAACAACTGTTACGTGCTAAAGGTGAAGCCATGAAGCGCTATTTGTTTGGATTTATTTGTGCTGCTGCACTTACTACCACTTCAACTTTGGCACAAGACGGTCTTGTCCGGGTCAAAAGTCATTTTGATGTTGAGACAACAGCAAATCAGTTCGAGCAAGTTATCGTACAAAGTGGCATGACAGTGTTTTCTCGCGTCAGGCACTCAGAGAGCGCCTCTAAAATTGGCGTTTCACTTCCACCGACTCAGTTGATTATTTTTGGTAATCCTAAAGTTGGCTCAAAGCTAATGACCTGTCAGCAAAGTATCGCAATCGATTTGCCACAAAAAGCCTTAGTCAGCCAAGACAACTCCAATACTGTTTGGCTGACTTACAATGACCCTGAATATTTGGCAAAGCGCCACAAAATTAAAGGCTGTGACGCTGTTATTGGCAAGGTGAAAAAAGCATTAGCCAGCTTTGCAGAACAAGCAACCCAAGCACCTTAATGATGGAAATCTAACAAAGGTTCAGCATTAATAAAGCCATCCGGTGCTGTAATTTGAGACAGCACTTCAAAATGGAATTTGTCGATATCTTTACTCGACTGCTGAAACACTTCTACAGCTCTTTCAATAGATTCTGCACGCATATACCAGATGAGATAGTCGTCACCTTCAATCTTTACCTTAAACCAAGATTCAATTTGCACGCCTTCTGCTTGTAATGACTGCATAACTTCATCGATACGCGTTGACATAGTTTGCTGCCAATATTCAACGTTGCTATCAAACCCTTGACGAAGTTTAATTAAACCTGATGCGATTTCCATTTTTTAATCCCTTATAACGATAAACTTGCTGTTTATGTCACATTGCTGAACAGTGAATTGAATTTATATTATTTTAATAATTAGGTGTTATTTAACATGTGAGTTATAGCGTCAACCACAATCTGAGGATGTTCAAGCTGAATATAGTGTCCAGAGTTGCTGACTCTAATATGCTGGCTATTTGTAGATAGCAATGCTTGCTCTTTCTGCATTTTATCCCATGCTGTTGCTAATTCATGGTTTTGCTCTGCTGAAAGAAAACTAACATCTTCATGTTTTGCACTTAATAAAATTAAAGGTAAGTTACCCAAAGAGCTAATATTTTTATCTTTAACCTGCTGTAAGCTTTCCGATAGCGTGTTTATTTCAGCGATCATGTTTTTAAGATGAGGTTTAGTCGCCAGTATTGCTCTATATTGCCAAAGTGCTTTTTCTGGTAACCCTTGATCAGGGATCTCTTCTGGTGACAGTGCTAATAAACCAATGGATTGCAGTACTGAAATAGTCTGATATTCGCCAACTAGATGCTCTCTAGACTGCTGGAAAATAGCTTCAACGGATTGGGATTGATGTTCATATAATGGATCAATTAGCACCAATCCCTTCACTTTCGCTGGGTACATTTTCGCAAATAAACGTGTATTAACACCTCCAAGCGAATGTCCAACTAACACTAATGGCCCGTCAATTTTTGCTTTATCAAGCAATTGATTCAATGCTTTAACTGCCATTATGTTGCTTTTTTCACCTGTACTATCTGATTCACTCCAACCAAAGCCAGCACGATCATAAGAACAGACTTTTGTGGAATGACTTATCGCAGGTTGAACCTTTGCCCATGAAAGAGAAAAGTCGCCCGCGCCCGCTTCTAAGATAACGGTTGGTGATCCTTTTCCTGTGCAATTAAGGTGCATTCGGTAGCCACCCATGTTAATTAATTTACCCGGAGGTGGGTTATTTAGCGTCAGGTTATCTTTTGCTTCCATTCCAGTTAAATATAGATAACTAACAGCAATACTTAAAAGTAAAATTAACCCCCATAATATACGGATTATCCAGCTAAGTTTACCTCGCTTCTTACTAATCATCTTAAATTCCTTTTATTTATGCTTTAGCGTTGCTAATAAAAATTGTTATTGCTGGCTATAAATTTATTAAGTATGTAGATATCTATATCGAATAAATATAATTAATACTGTAAGTAGCAGCATATGTGAAAGTCAGTCTAATCTCACAAAGAGATAATCGCACATGCTGAACAAGAACGAACAAGGTTGCTCAATAACCAAACAGTTCTATTGTACACGCCTATCAATAAGCAGAATTCGCCTTTTACCCATTGTTCAGGTTAAGTCACTAATTTATGAAACTAAGCTGATAAATTTATTTCATCATACTCATGAGTAAATCGATTAGGTGGTAAGCTTAGTTTTTGGTTAAATGCGCTCATCCAATGTCATGGATTCTTTGTAAGGTATTGAAATGAACACATTTGCTATTGAAGATAAAGTTGTTGCAACTAAAGGTGTAGATCTAGGTGTGATGATTGTAACTGGCCTAAGCGGTGGCGGTTACTATGTTCATGTTAAAGCTGGCGATAAAACGCTGACTTACCCAGCTCAAGATCTGAAAAAAGCATAATTTCGTAAGGTAGCGGTTTCCTCTCTGATTTATACTTGCCGCTACCTTATTGTGAACCTTCCCTTCTTAATCCATCTCATTTCTCTGTAGCTATAGAAGAGCAAAAAGCCTTTCAAACAAACCTCAAACCCAAAAGGTGACGCCGTAACACTTCTGTTATTTAAAAACTTACGAGATTAAACACTCGTTCTGTTTGAGTGCTCTCTTCATCAATTACATTAGTTCTCTTGTAAACTCGCAGCTCTACTCTTTTGTACTTGATTACCAAACCCATATCTTGAACGGTAATACTCAGGAAGCGAATAACTGCAAGGGATATGTTCATGAAACTAAATATGGTGATATTGCTATTTACACTATTACCAATGACGACGATAGCCAAAAGTGTTGATGGCTATATCAATGATTTTCAGTACCTATCGTGTTACGGCATTAAGAATAAGCAAAGTGACTTAAAGAAAAAATACGTGATGGCAAGTAAGAACGGTAAGAAACGCATTAATAAACAACTAAAAGCGTTGAAGAAGTTGAAAAAAGCGAATCGATGCTAAAAGTATGATCATTAAGTGATTTATAGCCATTGCTTCTACACTCTGACGCTTTAAAGCTATAAGCTTGTCAGTATATTTACGACTTTACCCAATAAATGTGGGACATAGTCGTTGTAAACAGGTAAGACAAGGATGTACTTATGAAGCGATTCATGATTATTGAGGACAACAAAATGATGGCGCAGATATTAACGCAATTACTGCGTAAGTCAGCTAAACCGCAGTCCATCATTCATGCACCAACACCGCAAAATGCGATTTCAGCTCTGCTCAATAATGAACTGGACTGTGTATTTCTCGATCTAAACTTGATAAAGCCACTCGATGGTATTCAAGTTTTGGAGTTCATTAAAAAGCAATACCCTACTTTGCCAGTCATCATAGTCACTGGCGACAGCGAGATGGATACGGTAAAGCAAGTTATTTCGCTTAAACCAGCAGACTACATTGTTAAACCACTTTCAATGCAGAAGATTGAACGCTGTCTGGAGAAAGTCGCAGCCATATCAAAAGCTTCTTAAGCTAACCGTGGTTTCTTAAATGTTAGTGTGGCCCCATCAAAAATAAGCTGGCTTAGTAGCTGTTTGACACTAACACAACCTTGTTCATCAAACATTACGCCACATTTATAGAAAGCACCGCTCTTTTGAATGCTTTTTACTTTACCAGAAAGACGGAGTTGGGTGTTTAAGATGGGGTTTTGAATAAGAATAACAAGCTGTTCATTTAACTCTATTTCTGAATATCTCAGACTATAACTAAAGCCACAGCCTTTATGAGAAAGATCGTTCAAGTCAATAAGGAACTGACGTTCAGAAATAATAGCTTTACCTTGTAGTCTTGTTTCATATCTTGGTTCACTCCTAAGCTGCGTTAAAGTCACGGAGTGTGGAATATCGATAACAATAAACCCAATTGGCTTAGTAATGATGTGATCTATCATTGATGATAATTTTATTACTGCACCTTCACCTCTATCTGAAATTGCCCTTATTGCAACATTAAAGCCTTCTTGAAAGCTCATTTCCATTTCACGATGAGAGATATTTGGTAATTCAACCAGTAAATATTGATGACCATCACCACCAACAAATTTAGTCTCATATCGACAAATACGCCCTAAGGGTGTTTTAACACTCAGAGTAATATTACTTCCGTTGTGAATAAGAGCAACGCCTTGATAGCCTGGAATTATCTTTTCCCTATCGCCATTGGTATTATGGGTTTTATTGTTCATCATACAAAGCAATTAGATAAATAAGAGGTGTTATTTTATAAACATAACTCTCCAATCACAAGAGTATAATTTTACTTCCACAACCGCAATTAGTTATAGTGCGTTAGGGGTTGATTATTTTGATTGCATTCTCACACTACCGTGAGTATTGCTCCACTGGAGAAATGCCATCATTCTATAGCTAATCAATAAGATAGACTGTAAAATGCAGCATCTTTGATGGAAATCGTATTCAGTATGGCAATCACAATTCGAGACATAGATCAGCACTATTATATGATTGAAGACTTAAAGTCTTTAACCGGCAATAAAGTGACCACAAAAGCTTTAATCAAAGGTGGATATATCGCTGTAGAATTAGGTGAGCAGTTAAAATTAGAACAAGAAGCTCATGAAAAAACAAAAAAAGAACTAGAGGAATTAAAAAGCTTAGTGGCTGGCTATCTTAACCATCAAAAAGCACTTACCGACTATTTAAGACGCTCGTGACATTTACCTGGTTGATATTTTATCCAGCAGAAAGAAAAAAGCCTCCAATATGGAGGCTTTTTACATGTTCAAATTTAATTAAGCTCGACGACCGTGTTTTTTGCTACCCCCACTATATGGGAAGACATTATGAATACGTTGCTTAACTTTAGAAGGTACAGATTTAGAGAATACTAATTTAGTCGTAAATCTATTTTTGTAAACTTTTATTTTTCCGGAAAATGGCTGCTTATGCGCGATATCTTTACAACCCATTAAAAAACCATTTGGGATATTCCCTTTTGTCTTCTTTAATTCGCCATTATCAAATTGAAGCACCATTACAGGACGGTCCCAAAAAACAAAAATAGCTACAGCAACGGCAAGTACAATTACATATTCCATATGTATCCCCCTGAATTCTATAAGGCTCTTGCTTAATTAGTCGTTAAGATCGAAATCTAATAGTTCTGAAAGCTCATTTTTAATATCGGACACCTTACGTGTCGCTGTTTCAGAGCGATTACTTTCACTAAGCAAGTATTCAATCGTATCGGATAAGGTACAATCTAGCTCTTGAGATTTTTCAGCGAGCTTTTCCCACACTCGATAGTCTAAATCGATAGACTTCTTACGAGTGTGAACTTGCTCAGCATTAAAGTGACGCTTACGCTTTGCACGAATGGCTTGTTTAAGCTTGTTATCTAAGGCTGGCGACATATGCTTGCCAATCCAAGCAATCACCTTGGTAGGCTCATGCTCGAACGCTAACAATTGCTGAACGGCGGCTTCGTCTTCACTTGTATCAACATACGATGTTATCGTTTCACCGTCTTTCCATTTTTTTACCAAGTACGTCCATTTCCAACCGGCTTCAAGATTTTCAAGTTGCTGATATTTCATAATGTAAAGAGATTCTCAAAAGTCTAGACTTACTGTGACAGTGTAACCCTACATAAGCCAAAGCTCAATCTTAAGATGATGAATAACTATTTGTTTTAGCGAACAACATCACCTTAATAGCTATTATGATGGTAATGAATCCTTTATACTGCTGACCTTTTCACAGTAACGAAAGAAAGCTTACTCTATGCATCAAGAAACTTGGCGTACCATGATCCCTGATTACACGCCATTTGCGGAAATTTTGGATCAATTCGAGACTATTCCTACGGCTCAAACCGGTTTGCTACAAGACAGACTGGTAGATGCTGTACGCCGGTTTACTGCTATTCCTTACCAACCTCGCGTACTTCGAGTTATCGCGCCCGATAATAAAGTATACCGAGACTACGTAATCGAATTATTGGCACAACATGATGCGAAACTCAAACCAGAAGCCAATAGCGTCATCATCGCTGCCGACAATGTTACCGAAATGACCTTGTTTGGTGCAATTTACCCACCTGTTGAAGACGGTAAAATTAGTAAACCGCAGATCAAGCATGGCTTGCTTCACCAAGCAAACGGCGGCTATTTAGTACTTTCTGTCACCAGTATCCTTTCGAACCCTTCTTTGTGGCCGCGTTTAAAGAGCGTACTCATGAATGGTGAGCTCGACTGGCAGCCCGCAACGAAGAAAACGCTTTACCCTATGCCGCCAGCAGAAAAACTTAATGTAAAGCTGGTTCTAATGGGTGATCGCTACTTAATGGCGGAACTAGATGGCGCCGAGCCTGATCTTAGCTCTGGTTTCTCTATGTACGGTGAGTTTGAGCAAGATTTGGTGCTATCTAAAGAGAGCTTGCCTAAATACCTGAGTTACGTGAAATCAGTATGTGAGCATGCCAAACTTCCTCACCTAGCCGATGCCGATGCACTTCGCTTACTACTTAAAACGGGGGCACGTTACGCTGAAGATAAAACTCGAGTACCTTTATGCCCTATCTGGCATCAAGGAATCATCTCTGAAGCGGCGTTAGAGTCAAACGGTAACGTGATCACAGCTGAACACATCTCAGCCTCTCTCAGCGCTAAAGAGTACCGTGAATCCTACCTACCGGATCGTGCTATTGAAGACATTCACCACGGTATGGTTGTGATTGACTGTCAAGGCGAGGAAATTGGTCAGGTGAACGGTCTAACCGTTGTTGATGTCCCAGGGCACCCTCAATCTTATGGTGAACCTGCGCGTATCTCTTGCGTTATTCACTTTGGTGATGGCGATATTTCGGATGTTGAGCGCAAAGTTGATCTTGCCGGTAATATTCATGCTAAAGGCATGATGATCATGCAAGCCTTTGTTAGCGCTGCACTAGATTTAGATCAACCGCTACCGTTCTCGGCATCTATTGTATTTGAACAATCTTACTGTGAAGTTGACGGTGATAGCGCCTCTCTTGCAGAGCTTTGCGCATTGGTATCTGCTCTATCTAACCAGCCAATCAATCAACAAATCGCGGTCACTGGTGCTGTAGACCAATTTGGTCGTGTACAGGCTGTTGGCGGCATTAATGAGAAGATTGAAGGTTTCTACAAGGTTTGTGCCCATCGCGGCCTAACTGGCCAGCAAGGTGTGGTTTTGCCAAAAACTAACCTCGTTAATCTATGCCTAAGCGATGAAGTGGTGGCTGCGATTAAAGATGAAAAATTCCATATCTGGCCAGTCGAAAATGTAGACCAAGCCTTGCCATTACTAACAGGTGTAACCTTTAGAAGTGATGATGAGAACGAAGAGACCTTACTTTCGCGTATTGCAGAGCGTATTGATCACTTCCATCATGGCGATCTTTCTAATGAAGTCAGTTGGTTAACTCGTATTAAGCACTGGTTTGTCCAGCACTGATCCGAGTTGTTTGGCGTACAGGTGTAAGCTAAATTGCTCCCATACTTTTCAAGGAGCTAATGAATAGTGATGAATCGCCCTCAATCTTACGAATACGAAGAACTAGTTGCATGTGGTAACGGTGAGCTACACGGCCCTAACTTCCCACGCTTACCGTCTGACAACATGTTAATGATTGATCGCATTATCAAAATCACAGACGAAGGTGGTGATAACGGCAAAGGCTACATTCACGCTGAGCTAGATATCGACCCAAGCAAATGGTTCTTTGATTGCCACTTCAAAACTGACCCAGTAATGCCGGGTTGTCTTGGTCTTGATGCTATGTGGCAGCTAGTTGGTTTCTTCCTTGGCTGGTCTGGCGGCGAAGGTAAAGGTCGTGCACTAGGTGTTGGTGAAGTTAAGTTCACGGGTCAAATCCTACCAACAGCGAAAAAAGTGACTTACGACATTCAGTTTAAGCGCGTAATCAACCGTAAACTAATCATGGGTGTGGCTGATGGTCGTGTGCTTGTAGACGGTAAAGAAATCTACGTAGCAAAAGATCTGAAAGTTGGCCTATTCAAAGACACAGACGCTTTCTAAGCACCTGTTGCCAAACAAAACAAACTCTAAAGGTCGCTTTCAGCGGCCTTTTTATTATTACCTCTAAACCACAGCTCGCTTTAAAACATCAAACCTAAGTCCACCAGCAGTTGCACTCTTTTCTAACTGCACCACCAGAATCAACCTTCAGGTCAATTAATTAAAGTGACATTGTCACGCTACGTCCTGCACTCTTTAATACGTTTATAATCACAAGAAACATCTAATAATTAAACACTAAGCGTTACATTGTAACAACCAGAACAACTTTATAAGTCATTGAAATATTGAGGTATATTTTTGAAGTGCCGGTTTGTTATAACTTTCTACAGGCATTAAAAAGCCCCTCTCCTAAGGGGCTAAATAAGGGACGTTGAGGGGGGACTATTTATAGAGACCTTGCTGCATGTCGCCTCTTGCTTCTCGCCAACCGCCTAACCAATTTGTACGGGCATCTGTTGCTTGATACGGACACGCCTCACTAGAGCGCCCATTTAAGCCAGCTTGATAACCGCGAGCTTGTGCGCGTTCTAATCG
Organism: Photobacterium jeanii; assembly: GCF_001650345.1. Taxonomy (GTDB): domain Bacteria; phylum Pseudomonadota; class Gammaproteobacteria; order Enterobacterales; family Vibrionaceae; genus Photobacterium; species Photobacterium jeanii. The sequence continues at coordinate 386,667 of NZ_LVHF01000012.1, forward strand.
ATCCCGCTTTTGTCTCTTCATACTTCGGTCCTCATTCCTTACTTATATTTCTTTCATTATGATTGGTTTCATAATGATGGAGTTTTTGTTACTCCAGTAATAAAGATGAGTGATTTAACGATAATGATCAACCTCAAAAACAAAACAGGCTCACAAAATGTGAGCCTGTATGAGTTTTGACCAAAACTTACAAATTTTACTTACGGCGACGGAAACCAATCCAACCAAGTAGTGTCAGAGCAAGCATACCTAGCGATGAACCATTACGTTTGATTTGTGTTTCTTCCGCTGGACGCGCGCTAATTTGACCGTCTTTGATAGGTACTAGCTTAACCGCAACAACACGTTCAACGTTCTTAGCGCCATTCTGACAGGTTGCACCTTGAGAAAGGTTATCGTAACCGCCCTCACAGTAAATCGCTGTCGCAGAGATTACGCCTGCATCGTTAATGTCACCCGCTTCGGCAATACGGTAACTATTCGCAACTTTATTACCTTTAGTAACACCATCATTGGTTAGATCATCAAGGAACCAAGCGCCACCAGCATTCAGTGGTGAGTTAGCGATCTGCGAACCGGCATTATATAGGAAGCCACGTTGACGACGCTGACGACCATCTACTTGGTTAGCAGTTTCAGCATCTAGCTTACCAACAACCATATCTTTGTTATTGATCGCCGCAGCATAGCCGTTTGAACCATCAAAGAAGATGCCGTTAATTGAGTTATCTAGGTACTTAAACGAACTATTGTTGTTATCATAAATGAACATACGCTCTGCATAAGCACGTGACTCAGCACGATCTAGCTTAGCGACACCAATAACTTTGTTATTAGTATTGATATCTGTCGCCATGGTGTATGTAAACTGACGTTTATCACCATCTTTGATAGTTGGACCAATAAACTTAGGCGTCCATTGGTCGTCCTTAACATCGGCTAAATTTAACGTAGATTTTGGCGTGTAAATCGTTGCACGCTGCGCATAGTAATCGTTAGAAACACGTTCCGTTGAATAACCAACAATGATCGGTTTACTATCTACGACAGCAATTGAACGTGCTGACGCTTGGTAAGAACGACGTTTCTCATCTGGATCTTGAGCTGGTAACGTATTACCGTCATTACTTGTGTTCTTACGCTCAGCAATACGAATCGCTTTTGATTTACCATCCGCAGGATTCACAGTCCATAAATAAGCATCGTTTGAGAACATGGTGAACTGACATTCCCATGTATTAAACAAACCATTTAAGTCACTGCTCGCTTGCGATGGACAATTCTTCAGCTTATCTGTACTTAAGCCGACATCTGTGCCACCGATATGTAGGTTATTACTGCTAGGTAGCTTACGGCTATCGTCTAGGTAGCTTTCAGTAAATGATGCACTACCCACCACCAGTAAGTTTGAATTACTTGGGTTTTTCACAGCCCCCCACGCAGTAGATGTTCCCATCGCCGTCGCTAGCTTAGTCGCACTCTCTGGCGGTAATAACTGTGCGCTATTCGTACCATCGATATCTTGAACAAAACCACGCTTGGTAAATGGACGAGCAAATCGACCATCTTTTGCAAAGTAAGCTGCGCTTGTTACACCGTAAACAACATCGGTAGAACCATCTGTCACAATACCATTAGGTACCGAGTTCATTGAGTTTTCTTTCAATGTACCAAGGTTACTAACATTGTCGTAATTTCCAGAAGTTTCAGCAAACGTCTTAACTGGCGCACCGTCTTTCAATAAGAATGAATTACGAGTGTAGCCATTACGGAATGCTTGTTGCTCACGAAGCAAACCACCGAAACCTGACTCATCGCGCACATCTTCTGTGTTATAACCCGTACCGTAGTAACGGCTTTCCGCCCAAGTTAGGCAGGTATTAAAGCCAAGGTTATTTTTACAGTAAGACTCCAGCGTACTTACATCATTAATTTCTTGCAGAATATCTGAAATGTAAGCCACTTCATCACGATATTCTAAACCTGAAGCACCAAAACGGCTCTCACCAACTAGCGTATAGGCATCACCGTTGCCGCAAGAACCGTCGAAACAGTTTTCTGAGGCAGAAGGCTTGATCGCTTGACCATAGTATTCTGTACGCTGGTTAGTCGTCTTTCCGTAGTAATCAATAGCATCAACACTACCGTCAGCTTCTACTTCAACAATCTTATACACAGCAGCATGCGCACTGGTTACACCGGCAATTAAGATCGCGAGTGTCGATAGCTTTAACAATTTTTGTTGCATTAGGATTCCTTCTGCATTGCTTCTAGCTCTTCCCAACGTTCAAATGCAGTTTCAAGCTCTTGTTCGGCTTCAGCTAAGCGCGAAAGTACGGCTTGAGTGTCATTTTTCACATCTTGGAAGAACGCAGGATCATTAACTTGTTCCTGAATCTGAGCAATTTCGTTTTCCAAATCTTCAAGTTTCTGCGGCAGGTCATCTAGCTCTTTCTGAAGCTTAAAGGATAGCTTCTTAGTCGAGCGCTGACGAGATTGTGCCTGACGCTGTTTGTTCTCTTCTCGTTTTTTCGCGGCTTCAATTTCAGCAGCTTGCGCTTTTGCTCGGTTAGCCGCGGAGTTAGCACGTTGCTCTTGAGCATCATGATAACCACCAACGTATTCATTTACCTCACCTTCGCCTTCAAAAATCCAGCTAGTTGTGACGGTGTTATCAACAAATTGACGATCGTGGCTGACTAAAAGCAAAGTGCCTTGATAATTGGCAAGAATTTCTTCCAAAAGTTCCAATGTTTCGATATCTAAATCGTTAGTTGGTTCATCGAGAACCAATAAATTATTAGGCTTAAGGAACAATTTTGCGAGAAGAAGGCGGTTTTTCTCACCACCTGACAGTGCTTTAACCGGAGTACGAGCACGACGAGGATGGAAAAGGAAGTCTTGAAGGTAACCTAACGCATGACGAGTTTGACCATTTACAGTGACTTCCTGACGACCTTCTGCCAAGTTATCAAGCACTGTTTTTTCTGGATCTAATACTTCACGGTATTGGTCAAAATAAGCCACTTCAAGCTTGGTACCACAATGGAAGTGGCCTTCAGTCGCTTCTAGCGAGCCAAGAAGTACTTTTAATAAGGTACTCTTACCACAGCCGTTTGGACCAATCAGTGCGATACGATCGCCACGCATAACGTTAAAGCTGAAGTCTTTGATTATTGGCTTATCGTCGTAGGCGTAACTAATATTTCGTGCTTCAAACACAATCTTGCCCGAACGACTCGCTTCTTGCAGGTTCATTTCTGCTTTACCCTGCACTTCACGACGTTCGCTACGTTCACGACGTAGTTGTTTAAGTGCACGAACACGGCCTTCGTTACGAGTACGACGCGCTTTGATTCCTTGACGGATCCAAGTTTCTTCTTGCGCTAACTTTTTATCAAATTCGGCGTTTTGCTCTGCTTCGACACGAAGCATCTCTTCTTTACTTTCAAGGTATTTTTCGTAATCACCAGGGAAAGAAGCAAGCTGACCACGATCAAGGTCTACAATACGCGTCGACATAGAGCGAATGAATGCGCGGTCGTGCGAGATGAAGACAATCGAACCACGGAATTCTTTTAAGAAGCCCTCTAGCCACTCAATGGTTGATACATCTAAGTGGTTTGTCGGTTCGTCTAATAGCAGAACATCAGGGTCACAAACCAAAGCGCGAGCTAAAGCCGCTTTACGTTGCCAACCACCCGACAAATCAGTTAATAACGTGCTTGGTGGAAGCTGCAAATGCTCAAGTACTTGAGTGATTTTGGTATCGAACTGCCATGCATCAGCATGATCAATTTTCTCTTGAGCGCGAGCAAGCTTATTAAAATTAGACTCTTCTGGCTCTACAGCAATCAAATCAAGCAAGCGGTGGTATTCACGTAAAACCTGACCGATCTCAGCCAAACCTTCAGCTACATAATCAAATACCGTACCTTCAGCATTACGCGGTGGATCTTGCTCTAAACGAGAGACTTTCAGCTCACTCATGCGCTGAATACTGCCGTCATCTAACAGTACGTCCCCTGCTAGAATTTTCATCAAAGTAGATTTACCAGCACCATTACGACCCACTAAACACACGCGTTCGTTTGGTTGAAGAATAAATTCAGCATGATCCAATAACGGATGATCGCCATACGCCAGCTGGGCGTTACTTATTTTAATTAATGCCATTGCGAGTTAACCATGAGGTAAGTTGTGCCGCATCGAACGGCCAACCAAGTTCAGAAACAGAATGATCGGAATGCGAGATAGATAGCACCGGAATAGTGACGCCGTAACGAGCAAACAAGTCATCATCGAATGCAATATCAACAACTTGTACCTTTTGCTCTACTCCAACCTCAACGAGCAGGCTCATGGCCTGCTCGCAAAGATGGCATCCTTCCGTACTATAAAGTGTGATTAACACTTAGTCTTCCTTGTGAGTAATAACCCAACAGTTATGGATTTGTTTATTACGCGCAAAGTCCATTGGCAGCGTTTTACTTGAAATGTTCTTCGCATTTAGCGCTAGTTTCTCCAGCTGCTCGAAGTCCATCTTAAAGTGGCGTTTATTGTTAGAGAAAACAATCTCACCGCCAGGACGAAGCATACGCTTCAAATTCTCAAGTAGCATGATGTGATCACGCTGTACGTCAAAGCTTTGCTTCATACGCTTAGAGTTTGAGAACGTAGGTGGATCGATAAAGATAAGATCAAAGGTATCGTCCACTTCTTGTAGCCACTGCAAGCAATCCGCTTGAATGAATTGGTGCTGATTACCAACTTGGTTATTCAGCTCCATGTTCTCTTGAGCCCAAGTCAGGTAAGTGTTCGACATATCAACCGTAGTCGTTGATTTCGCGCCACCAACGGCAGCATGAACACTTGCAGAGCCAGTGTAAGCAAACAAGTTAAGGAAATCTTTACCTTGTGCCATCTCACCAAGCTTACGACGAGTAACACGGTGATCAAGGAACAAGCCAGTATCAAGGTAGTCGTACAAGTTCACCTTAAGCTGAACACCGTACTCTTGAACGCTCATATGACGCTCTGCACTTGATAGCTTCTGGTATTGGCTCTTACCCTTCTGACGCTCACGTACTTTCAAGATAACTTTGTTGTTATCAACGCCAGTTACTTGAATCGTTGCACGCAAGATATCCATAATACGACGACGTGCTGTTTCTTCCGGTACAGACTTAGGTGCCGCGTACTCTTGGATCACCAAGTAATCTTGGTAACGGTCGATTGCCGCATTATAGTTAGGCAAGTCAGCGTCGTAGATACGGTAACAATCGATACCTTCACGTTTCGCCCACTTGTCTAGCTTGGTCATGTTCTTCTTCAGACGGTTAGCAAAGTCAGGTGCTACTTGAACATCTTCAAGTTTACCTTCTGTTTCGCCATCTTCAGCTTGCTTCACGCCACCAGCGGTGATCAGGTAATTCTTCATTACACAATCAAGAGCACCGTTACGAAGCTTAAATTGCTTGTCGGCACGCATGCGCATACAACTTAGCAGCTCGTTTGAACCTGAGTAAATCGCAGCAGTTGAACCAGCAAATGCCAGTTTCAAACGGTTACCGAACTCGGTGTATAGCGAAATAAGCTCTGGTGTTGTACCAAGACGCTCACCGTAAGGAGGGTTACACAGTACAATACCCGTCTCGTAGCCATCAGGACGCGTCAATTGCGCTGCATCACCGTATTCAAAGTCAATTAGGCTAGAAACCCCTGCTCGACCTGCGTTATCACGAGCGATAGCCAATACGCGACGGTCCATTTCACGACCGAAAAATGACGTTGTCACTTTTGCAGGGCCACGACGTGCTTTAACTTTGGCTTCAGCAAGCAAGGTTTGCCATGCTTCGTTATCAAAGTCTTTGATTGACTCAAAGCCCCAACGCTTACGTTTAAGACCTGGTGCAATCTCTGCCGCTATCATCGCCGCTTCAATCAGCAAAGTACCAGAACCACACATAGGATCGAGTAAAGCTGTTTCTGGTGTCCAACCAGACTTGATAACTAGAGCAGCAGCATGCGTTTCACGCAACGGTGCACGACCTGATTCCGAGCGGTAACCACGCTGGTGTAAACCACTACCCGCCATATCCAAGCCAAGAATCGCCTTCTCACCCGATAAACGAGTGTGAATACGAAGGTCTGGGCGCTCACGGTCGATGTTAGGGCGACGAAGATCCGCTTTAGTGAAGCGGTCAACAATCGCATCTTTCACTTTCATCGCACCGTATTGGCTGTTACGGATTTCACGGTTAGTACCGTTAAAGTCAACCACGATACGCGTATCGTTAGTGAAATAGTCAGGCCAATTGATGGCAGCCGCACCTAGGTACAAATCTAAATCGGTACGTACATTAAATTCACTCAGGATCTGAATGATACGAGAAGAAATTCGTGTCCATAGACAGCAGCGGTAAGCCGTTTCTTGATCAGCCTTAAAACGTACGCCTGCATGTACGACTTTAACGTCCTGCGCACCAAGTTGATTAAGTTCTTCGGCAAGGAGGTTCTCAAGACCTCGTGATGTGATAGCTAGATATTGATTCATGGAGTTCTTTTCACACTTATGTTGCCGGGAATTATAACCGAAAACAGTGAAAATACCTCGCGATTGCACGTCTGGTTCTGATATTTAATTAAAAAATATCCAGTTTTCCCTTCAAGCTTGCTCATGCACAGCTAACAAACACAAACATCGGCCAAAATCATCAGGCTATCGCGAACAAAACATGTATTGACGTGTAGTAGCCTTCCCCCGTAATTAAACGATTATTTCTATCCCTATTGCCAACAGGCAGACGCAGTAGATACATAACCTCATCTTGTCCTATCAAGGTCAAGAAGAGCTCAACAGTAAAAACGCCTTACAGAAAGAAACAAACCATTAAAACGACACACCACACCTTAGCTCTACAAAGTGAAGCGCATAAACAAAGCATCACCACAAAATCAATTGTTCACCTGCGTAAACAAACCTCAGCATTGGCATGGCTCTCATGGAGTGTAAGTATTCACATAGCAAAATCAATTATTGTTTCCCCACAAAAACACTCACACCAAACCATTGTTTTAAAAGAGAATAAAAACAAGTAAGATATAAGGAAAACGTAATACCGTTGGATTAACTAGCTAGAACACATACCTTTATTGGTAAGTGCTCACTGTGCTTGTATCACTCTTTCCTAGTTGGAATTAAGCATTCTTTCCTGTTGGGAAAGCACCGTTAAGTTAAAATAAAGGCGGATGTAATTAAAGTACACAAAGCAGGAAAAAGAGGAATTGTAGATAGATATAATCAATTTTTACATTCATTTAAATGCTCTTTTTTTGCTTATTTGGACAGAAAAGAGGCACAAAAAAGTACAAAAAAATCGTTAATTTTCGGATGCAAATCACTTTAGGTGGGTAATTTTTACCCAGCTGCAAGGTTGTTTTTTCATCAATCTTAAAGGCTTTGGTTATATAAGAAGTGATTACTGCCCTATTTAGGCATAGTAAAAGCGTACAACCAGGTAGCAAAATCACACTAGATAATGTGTTTACTTCACTCAACTACAAGCTATTTCCGTTAGCAGTTTTAAAACTTAAATATTCAAGTTCTATTTGTTACATGGTCACGACTTGGCTACTTTTAACCTTTTTGATGTACCGACGCCGTTATATAGGTATTTATTTTGAAGCGCAGTGAAGATCATGGATAGGCAGTAGTGAGCAAACGCAATGTTTAGCCGTTCTTTCAACACCTATCGTATTCTTGGCGAGAGTCAGACTAGTTAGCTTGAAAGCGTTTAGATTACGTATAGAGTCGAATAGAGGTGATATGGAAGCGATGACGAACTAGGATTTTAAATCCCGCTCAGACTGTCGTTCTGCTTTTGAGGAGTAAGTTCAGAGGATGCAGTAAGGTTGTGGCCTATCAGGGAGTTATGGCGCGACGAGAAAATGATGAACCTAAACAGCATTAGTGGTGTTTAATAGCCATATAAAATAGCAATGTGATTGCGTAATGTACGCCCCACCCCGCATTTTATATCAAAAGCGTTATAAGCTCATGTAAATAAACTTAATTTTTAAGTGTTGCGCTTGGAAGATAACCTAGACACTAACTGTTAGCCAACAAGCGCTAGGCCTTGGTGTAACTCTTCTACGAACGGTGGGATACGGTCGTTCATTACTTTGATGGTGTCGCAGTACTTCATCTCTTTAGTGCTATTTAGCGCTAAGGTATCAAGCTCAGCCATCATACATAGACTTGCACTGCCGCTATTCTCAATCACAATGAACTTACTAGTGCCAGTTTCTGTTTCTAAGGTAACAACTTCGCCAAGTTCTGGCTCATAACCATGAGATTGTGTTTTGAAGAACCAGCTTTTTGGCATCATTGGTTTGTGGAAGCGGCTAGCAGCAACAGCATTAAGCGCGAGTTCCGCTTTTCTTGCGCGAGGAAGGTCAAGATTATCGATGCGATCTTTGAAGGTTTGGTAAATGCTTGCGTCATCAACAGTAAAAGTGTTGTCTTCAAGTGCACAAGTCACTAGCAACTTAGCCGGAATTGCCACGCGAAAAACCATCTCATTTCCCAGATCTAGCATCAGAGAATTATGTTGTTGGTCGAAATACCACTTCCATGAGTTATTAGGTTTTAACACGGGATGCTCCAGCTTTTAGTTCTTTATACTGTTTATCCAACGACTTACAGAAAACTTTAGGATAATTTTACGTTCGTAAGGACAAAAAAAAAGGGGAAATAAATTCCCCTTCTATTCTTCAGTACACTGTAATTTTGACAATCTTATCGCTAAGTTAGCGTTAAATTGCTTTTAGAGCTGAGCTTAAAGCGCAGTAACAATGTCTTTTACTAATTTTGGACCGTGGTAAATGAAGCCTGAGTAAAGCTGAACAAGTTCAGCACCAGCTTGCATTTTTTCTCGTGCTGCCATTGCCGAATCGATACCACCTACCCCAATAATTGGTAGTTTGCCATCAAGTTCTTCAGCTAAACGACGAATCACCTCTGTACTGCGATTTTGTAGCGGACGACCACTCAGGCCACCAGCTTCATCACAATGCGGTAAACCTTGAATAAGTGAACGATCCAAAGTCGTATTTGTACCAATCACACCATCGATGTCATTTTTGATCAGTGACTGCGCAATCTGCACAATTTCTTGATCTTCGAGATCCGGCGCGATCTTCAATGTAAGAGGGACATACTTGCCATGCTTCTCTGCTAGCTCTTTTTGTTTCTCTTTCAATTGAGCTAATAAATCATCAAGTGCTTCACCATACTGCAGAGTACGAAGTCCCGGTGTATTCGGTGAGGAAATGTTTACTGTGATGTAACCAGCGTACGGATAAACTTTATCCATACAAATCAGGTAATCTTCAGCACCCTTTTCAATCGGCGTATCTTTGTTTTTACCGATATTGATACCGATAACACCGTCGTAGTTTGATTTCTTTACGTTCTCAACAAGGTTATCAACACCTAAGTTGTTAAAACCAAAGCGGTTAATGATACCTTCCGCTGGAATTACGCGGAAAAGACGAGGCTTATCATTACCTGGTTGTGGACGTGGAGTAACTGTACCTACTTCAACAAAACCAAAACCCATCGCGCCAAATGCATCAATACATTCGCCGTTTTTATCTAGGCCTGCAGCCAGACCAACAGGGTTTTTGAATTTAATGCCCATGACTTCGACAGGATGATCAGGAACATGTTGACGATAGAAAAGATCGAGAGGAGTGCCGGTGAAGCGAGAGAAGTTTTGAATAGCAAGATCATGTGCTTTTTCAGCATCTAGCTGGAAAATAGCAGATCGTGCGAGGCGGTATAACATTGTACCTCCTAATATAAGCCCCGTATAAACGGGATGACATTATTCACATTTTCTTCGCCAACATCAACGATAATTTTAATAAATTCGTACCTAAAAACAGATAGTTAGAATTAACCTTATTATTTACAATGAGTTAGTACACCTACATCTCCATGAAATTTATTTTTGAAAGCAATCGTTTAGCTTGATCGTTACAAGTCCAATGTTTTGTAGTTGATTTAAAATAAGAAAATCCCCTCTCCGGTTAAGAGATCCACCCGCTTTACTGTCAGTTATATACGCTTTAGCAATACTTGCTGACCAAATCCTTTGAATTCTGACTTTATTACAGGTACGGTTACGCTTATATCAAGCAGTACATAGCTTGTAATTGCTGTTTTGGCCAACCAATATTCTTATAAGGCCGTTGTATGATGATTTCCAAACTTCGCTACATTCACGACGAAGAAGCACTTTTCGATACCCAGCGTCACCACCAAGTGCTCAAATTTGTTATGGGCGTGACCATACTCACCTTTATTCCCCTCGGTATAAAAAACCTCGTTATTGGTAAAACCTTACTCGGCTTAGTACTGCTTATTTTTGAAGCCGCGTTAATCATTGAAGCTTACTTCTTTATTCATACTCACCGTAGCTTAACGCAAAACGCACTACCGCTTGGGTTACTCATTCTTGCAATGATGTTGAGTATCTACGAACTTGGTATGTTAGTAAGTTATTGGCTCTACCCAATTGTTGTCACCATCGTTTTTATTGTTCCTCTTCGCCACGCGTTAATTACTAATACACTGCTGATTATTGGCTGTGGCTTAACCTGTTTTTTCCATGTCGATTGGCCCGTTGCACTTCGTTTTATTGCCGCCTTGATTGCCTGCTCTGCGATATCTCATTTTGCAGTTAAAGCCATCACCCTGTTACAACAAGAACTAAAGTATCTTTCTAGTCGCGATGCATTAACAGGCGCCCTAAACCGCAACCAACTTGACGCATTTCTTAACCGTGCAATTACGCGAACTAAACGTGACACTCCTTGTTGTATCGCGTTAATTGATATTGATAAATTCAAGCAAGTCAATGATTTATATGGTCATGACACGGGTGATGAAGTGATCCGCCAAGTAGTGGAAACCCTAAACTTAAATACGCGTAAGTTGGATCTTCTGTTTCGATTAGGCGGTGATGAATTTTTACTATTACTCGAAAATACAGAGATTAATGAAGCTAATCTAGTGATGGAAAAGCTTTGTCAGCACATACGTGCTAATCATTACCCGTACCATGCTAACGTAACGCTTTCTGCAGGTGTCGCCCAAGCCTATCAAAACGATGAGACAGCGAAATGGGTAAAACGCGCTGATATTGCCCTATACCACGCCAAAGAAAATGGTCGTGATCAGGTGTGTTGCAGTTCAGATTAAACGCCGAAACGTGACATTGTCACCCGCCGTCATTTGTATAACATCTTGTAGCAACATACTGTTATATAAAGAAAAAGCCAACACCGCATGGTGTTGGCTTTTCGTTATGAGTCTAACTTTAACTCTCGTATTAGTTACTTGGACGGCAATTTAAGTTAAGTAACATAAGTTCACGAAGTGCTACTGAGAATTTAGCAAATTCATGGACAGTACCTACCTTGAACTCAGCTAAAACACTCTCCCAACGCTGAATGGCTTTCTCATGTTCAATCATCCACGCATCGATCCCCTGCTCTGGCGAAGCACCTTCAGCCATACTGGTGATCACTGCGGACGTTAACTGACGTTGCTGCCAATCTAAGTCTTCACGGAAAGAAGCACGAGCAAGCGCTTGCCAGTGGTTATCAACCGATTGATTATTTACTTGCTGTAGGAACCAGTGCAGAGATAGCTCAGCCCCAACAACAAAGTAAACTTGCGCAATTTGGTCGATATCTTTATCAAGCTCTTTGGCAATTTGTGCAATATCCATTGCCGAGTACAAGCTACTTAGACGAGAAATGTTATGCGCGAGTGCTTCAGGCACACCTTTCTCAATCAAGCTTGCTGCTTGGTCAGTGTGTTCTTTCACCTCTTCCGTTACAAGGTAACGTTCAAGATTCTGGTTCAATGAGTTCACAACTGGTTGGTAGAAGGTAATTTGCTGCTCGATACCTAACTTACGGTCGCGATTACGTAAGATCCAACGCGTTGTACGGCGAAGCATACGACGACAGCGGTAAAGCATATCGTATTGCACTTCAGCTGGGATCTTATTATCCAGCTCACGGATTTGATCGAAGAACTGATCAAAACCATACACACTACGACCGACAGCATATGCCGATGAAACTTCAGTCACCGTCGCCCCAGTCTCCTCTTGAAGACGCGTTACGAAGTTGCAACCCATTTCGTTCGACATTTGATTCGCAAGTGAAGTCGCAATCAGCTCTTTACGCAGTGGATGATTTTCCATCTGCGCACGGTACTTCTCTTTTAGCTGTTGCGGGAAGTATGCAGGTAATAAGCGAGCATGGTACGGATCATCTGCAATTTCGTCAGACACTAACTGCTCTTTTAGTACCATCTTGCCGTAAGCAACCAATACCGCCAGCTCTGGACGTGTCAGACCCATGCCTGATTTCTCACGCTCAGCCAGAGTTTCATCGTCTGGTAGGTATTCAAGCGCACGATCCAACTTGCCTTCACGCTCTAGGTGATGAATAAAGCGGATTTGCTCTTTCAAGAGTTGAACTTGCTGCTGCTGAGTAACAGAAATCGATTCACTCTGACAATAAGCATCATCAAGTACAATCTCACCGACTTCGTCTTCCATGCTCTCTAGCAATTCATTACGTTGTTTGTAAGTCAGATCACCACCAGCAACCAAGCTGTTAAGCAGGATCTTAATGTTCACTTCGTTATCTGAACAGTCAACACCACCTACGTTATCAACAAAGTCAGTATTAACCAGACCGCCACGTTTCGCGAACTCAACACGGCCTAGCTGGGTCATCCCCAAGTTACCGCCTTCACCAACAACTTTAGCGCGAAGCTCGTTACCATTGATGCGTAGCGCATCATTAGCACGGTCACCAACATCAGTGTGAGTCTCGGTTTCAGCTTTCACATAAGTACCGATACCGCCATTCCATAGAAGATCCACTTCCATCTGTAGAATCAAGCGAATAAGCTCGGTTGGTGTGAGGTTTTGCTTACGAGTGCCAATCAATTTCTGGATCTGAGGGGTCAGTTTGATCGACTTACTACGACGAGAGAACACGCCACCGCCTTCAGAGATCAAACTTTGATCGTAATCTTCCCAGCTAGATCGTGGCAGATTAAATAAACGATCGCGCTCTTTCCATGATTCCGCTGAATCTGGGTTTGGATCAATGAAGATGTGCATGTGGTTAAATGCCGCCACCAAACGAGTGTGTTTCGATAGCAACATACCATTACCAAACACGTCACCCGCCATGTCACCGATACCCACACAGGTGAAATCAGTTTCTTGGCAATCAACACCTAACTCGCGGAAGTGACGTTTAACAGATTCCCAACCACCTTTAGCTGTGATACCCATTTTCTTGTGGTCGTAACCATTCGAACCACCAGAGGCAAATGCATCACCTAGCCAGAAGTTGTAATCCTCAGACACTGAGTTAGCAAGATCCGAGAAGGTCGCGGTCCCTTTATCGGCTGCAACAACTAGGTACGGATCATCTTCATCGTGACGTACGACATTCGCTGGTGGAATGAGATCACCATCAATAATGTTATCAGTCACATCCAGTAGCGCTCGAATAAAGCGTTTGTAGCAGCGTTGCCCTTCCGCCCAAATCTCTTCACGCGTCGTAAGTTGTGGCTGACGTTTACAAACAAAACCACCTTTCGCACCAACAGGTACGATTACGGTGTTCTTCACTTGTTGTGCTTTAACAAGGCCTAAGATCTCTGTACGGAAATCTTCTTGACGATCAGACCAACGTAAGCCACCACGGGCAACTTTACCGCCACGAAGGTGAACACCTTCAATATCCGGTGCATAGACGAAAATCTCGAAGAATGGCACTGGCTGCGGGATTTCAGGAATATCTGATGGACGCAGTTTCAATGACAACCAAGGTTTGTTTTTACCCTGCTCATCCACTTGATAGTAGTTAGTACGTTGTGTTGCGAGGATCATTTCCATGTAACGACGAATAATACGGTCGTCATCTAGGCTTTCAACACGATCCAACTTGGCATTCAATTTGTCGATCAACGTTTGTTGCGCTTTCTCTGAATACTTCTTGGTTGGATCAAAACGCAGCTCAAACAAACCAACGAGATCACGTGCAAGATCATTATGGCTAGAGAGCGTTTCTTCAATGTAGTGCTGACTGAATGGGAAACCTACTTGGCGCATGTAGCGGGCAAAACTACGTAAAATAGTAATTTCACGCCCTGTTAAACCTGCGCATAGTACTAAGCGGTTAAAGCCATCGTTTTCTAATGTGCCATGCCAAATTTGTGAGAAAGCATCTTGGAAACGATCACGAGCTTCACGAAGATCAATACCTGTGCATGCATTGTGCAACATTGCAAAATCAAGGATCCAGAAAACCGTGCCTTTGCTGGTGGTGATCTGATAAGGCGATTCACCAATCACACGCAAACCAAGGTTTTCCAACATTGGCATCACATCAGAAAGATGAATAGGCTCATCGCGGTGGAAGAGTTTCAGTTTCACATAGCGTGAGTCTGTGGCTTCTTCTTGCGGACGATAGAACAGCATGCCCAACTTGTGTTCTTCACTTAAGCTTTCAAGTTGTTCGATATCTGCCACTGCAGAGCCCGGCAACATCTCTTCTTTATAAGAGCGCGGGAATGCACGTGCATAGTTTTTCGCTAGTGCAGTACCACGACTTTCACCAAAGTTAGCAACTAGTGCATTGCTAATACGATCTTCCCAAGAAGCGGCGGCTTCTACTAGATTATGCTCGATGGCTTTCACATCAACATCGAAGTTATTGTTTTCTACCCTCACGATATAATGCGTCCTCGCTAATGGGCTTTCTGAGAAGAAAGTGGTGAATTCAACGTGCTGCGCTGAACCAAAATACTCTTTTAAGATTGATTGCGTTTTACGGCGCAATTCTGTGTTGTAACGCTCTTTCGCTACGTACACCATACAAGAGAAGAAGCGACCGAATGGATCACGGCGAACAAACAAACGCAGCAAGTCACGATCTTGCATTTGCACCACGCCACAACCTACATCCAGCATTTCTTTTTCAGTTGCTTGGAATAGCTCGTCACGAGGGTATGTTTCAAGCAGGTTATTCAACGCTTTCCATGAATGCGAACCTTCTGAGTAACCAGAAGCTTCTAAAATACGTGACATCTTATTGCGGATAAGCGGAATGTTCATCGCGGTTTGGTGGTAAGCGGTCGAAGCATAAAGACCAATAAAGCGATGCTCACCAATCACGCTGCCGTCTTCAGCAAAACGTTTGATCCCTATGTAGTCAATATAAGCTGGGCGGTGGATCTTAGACTGACCATTACTCTTCGTTAGGATCAAGATCTCAGGTTTACGCGCTTCAAAGCGAGCTGATTCTGGTAAATCAGACAGCATCAAACAGCGCATTTTTTCAGGTTTACTCAACAAACCTAAACCTGTTTCTTCAGTTGGACATAACTGATAATCACCTTCTACTGGCTTCAAATCGTAATTTTTGTAGCCCATAAAGGTGAAATTATGGCGAGTTACCCAGTCCAGCAACTCAAGCGCTTCTGCACGATGCGTTTCGTCAACTGGTAGCGATGCCGCTTTTAGCTCTTTCGCAATCTCTTGCATCTTTTCTTGCATCGACTGCCAATCGTCAACCACCAAGTTGATATCAGCCAACACACTTTCAAGTTCGTGTTTCAGCATATCCATCTCTTTTTTCTCAGTGAGACGGTCAACTTCGATGTGGAATAACGTTTGGTAATCACCTTCATCACCACAAGCTTCAATGATTGCGCCGCTTTCATTTCGCTTGAAGTAATAAGGACCATTAAGCATTAAGTGACTAGTTATATTAAGTCGATTTAGTGTCATACGCACTGAGTCGACCAAAAACGGAGAATCTGGCACCACGATTTCGACTACGGTATGGGTCGACTGCCAACCGTATCGGCTAAGTGTCGGATTATAAACACGAACAGAAGTTTGCTTTGGATCGTTCTTAAGCAGGTGATGCCATAAACTTAATACAGCACCATATAGGTCGGATTCATTTCGTTGTAATAGATCATCGTCTGCTAGCTGGCCTAGTAACCGCTGGGCAAACACTTCAACTAATGACTGCTGGGGAATTTCAATTTTGTCTTGGATTAAGCCATACACTTTTTCAAGCAATACCGGCACGATAGGGTCAGGTGCGGTCATCGTGATGCTCCATCATTTATGTTTTTATAAATCTAGTATAAACGCGTAATGCGTGGAGCCATTGTAGTGTGTTTTGTTGCTATTTGGTTACGTTAATTACTCTAGAAATCAAACAAAAAATCGAATATGTGACTAAGGTAAAGATTTAGTAACGCTCATATACTGTATCCATATCCACTAGTCGCACAATCCGCCTTTTTACTGGGTTAATTGGTCTAACCAATTCTTTCGATTATGAATTTTTCTAATGGCTAGCGCCGATTTTTCTCAGTATAAATAAAAGATAATTCGATTATCATTTGGAGTTTTGTGCTGTCAAAGCCCTTACTATGAACATGGTTGTTAATAACAAGTTACTTAGTAACACCCATTTATTCAATTGACCCTAGCCTGAATCAACAAGCCTTCATAAGGCACTTAGCCTATCTGATAAATCTGCTCAATTTTATTCTGCGCATTCACATCAACACGAAACCGCCCTTTTACACCCAGTTGGCTTAAGAACGGACGAAAGCGTGATGCGGGTAATTGCAATCTAATGCCATTATCGGTCACAACCACAACAGTACTGGCAGCACCCGAATAATGATTAAGAAAGGCTTGATAGCTAATGTTGACTGAAAAGGTATAAAACATGTTATCTACAGTGAATAAGTTTCAAGACAAAAAATGCCAGCCATAAAGGCTGGCATCATATTTACGTAAACTATGCTATTGAACTTAGTCAGTTAACACAAGCGTGTTTATTGACCCAATGCCTTTTGCACTTTCTCGAACAAGTCTTTCGCCAAGTTTTCAAGCGCAGCCAGTTTTTCTAGCTCTGCACGCATCAATGTTTGACGAGCTTCATCATACTGACGGTACTTCAAGAATGGTTCAATCAGACGCGATGCCACTTGTGGGTTTGAACTATTCAGCGCGGTTAAGATCTCGGTTAAGAACGCATAGCCAGAACCATCTTTAGCGTGGAAGCGAACTGGGTTGTTACCGCAGAAGTTCGCCACTAGGTTACGTGTACGGTTCGGGTTCTTAAGATCAAACGCCGGGTGATTCATGGTTTCGCGTACTACTGCCAAGGCATTTTCAGCAGGGTTAGCACCTTGAAGTGCAAACCATTTATCCATTACCAAACCATCGTGCGTCCATTTATCGCTGAAGTCTTTCATTTGCGCTTCGCGACAGGCTAGCTCTGAACTGTTCGCAGCAGCCATTGCTGCCATCGTGTCTGTCATATTATCAGACGCTTGGTATTGCGCCTCAACCAGTGCATTACCCTGCTCAGTACATGCTAGGTAAGACAAACAACGGTTACGAAGAGCACGTTTCGCCATCGCTTCATGTTCAATGGTGTAGCTTGGTTGTGCTAGAGAATGGTAGATAGCAGTTAACTCATCTTCCATTTCTGCTGCCAAGATCGCTTTGATATCACCAACCACTTTGTTGATTGCATCAACATCAACTTGCTTGTACCAACCTGCGATTTCATTTTCGCTTGGCAACGTTAGCATTTCAGCGATAAATGCAGGATCTAAATCTTCTGCCAATAGCGCACCACGGAATGCATCAACAACACTAGCAGGGAATTCAACGGCTTTGCCTTGCTGAACATTTGTGACATTGTCACGGATGTATTTAGCCAGTAGCATTTGGCCTGCATCCCAACGAGCAAACTCGTTACGAGCGTGAACCATCAAGAACACTAACTCTTCATCACTGTAATCGTACTCAAGTACCACAGGAGCCGAGAACTCACGTAGCAGTGAAATCACAGGTTTGCTTGCGACATTATCGAATACAAACACCTGCTCTTCTTCAGTCACATCAAGTACATGATGCACAGCCTCACCGTTACGTTGTAACTCAATTACATTGCCTTGTTCATCATATAGTTCGATATCAAGCGGAATATGTAATGCTTGCTTCTCTTCTTGCTCGGCTGTTGGTGCTGTACGTTGCTTAACAGTTACGTGGTAACGCTTCTGTTCTGCGTCATAATCTGTAGTTACTGATACAACTGGTGTTCCCGCTTGGCTGTACCAACGACGGAAACGAGTTAGATCAATACCTGATGCATCTTCCATTGCTTGAACAAAGTCATCACAGGTTGCTGCTGTACCGTCATGACGCTCAAAGTACAACTTCATACCTGCTTGGAAATTTTGCTCACCAAGTAAAGTATGCATCATGCGGATCACTTCACTACCCTTTTCGTAAACCGTTAGGGTGTAGAAGTTATTCATCTCGATAACTTTATCAGGGCGGATTGGGTGAGACATTGGACCGCGATCTTCTGCAAACTGAGGACCACGCACCACACGTACATTATTAATACGGTTGACGGCGCGAGAGCCAAGATCAGATGAGAATTCCTGATCACGGAATACCGTTAAACCTTCTTTTAGACTGAGTTGGAACCAGTCACGACAAGTAACACGGTTACCCGTCCAGTTATGGAAGTATTCGTGACCAATTACTGCTTCGATACCTTGGTAGTCGGTATCTGTTGCTGTTTTCGAGTTCGCTAACACGAACTTAGAGTTAAAGATGTTAAGACCTTTGTTCTCCATTGCGCCCATGTTGAAGAAATCAACCGCCACAATCATGTAGATATCAAGATCGTACTCAAGGCCGAAACGCTCTTCATCCCACTTCATTGAGTTTTTCAATGACGTCATTGCGTAATCAGCGCGGTCAAGGTTGCCCTTATCAACGAAGATTTCCAGCTCTACGTCACGACCGGTGCAAGTAGTGAATTTGTCACGAAGTACATCGAAGTCACCCGCTACAAGCGCAAACAAATAGCTTGGTTTTGGGAATGGGTCTTGCCATTGTACCCAGTGGCGGCCATTTTCTAGCTCGCCTTCTGCAATACGGTTACCGTTGCTCAGTAAGTATGGGTAGCTAGCTTTATCAGCTGTTACTTTAGTTGTGAAGCGCGCCAATACGTCTGGGCGATCTAGGTAGTAAGTGATACGACGGAAGCCCTCAGCTTCACACTGAGTACAGAAGCCACCACCCGACTTGTATAGACCTTCTAGTAGTGTGTTTGCTTCAGGGTTAATTTCCGTTTCAATTGTCAGCTCAAATTCGGCTGGGAGTTTGGTAAGCGATAAACCTGTTGCGGTCTCTTCATAGTCGCTCCAACTTTCACCATTCACTTCTACGCGAATTAGCGTTAGCGCATCACCATCTAATTGTAGCGCGGCATCCTGCTCGGCTAATCGCTTCACTTTGCTCACAGCAACCACACGTGTGGCTGTATCTTGTAAGTCAAAATCTAACGCGATATCAGTAATGGTGTATTCTGGCGCTTTGTAGTCGGCGCGGTATTTCGCTTTAGGTTGTTCCGCCATTATTTGTTCCTTTTATTACGCTAATTTCACCACAGCAGGATGCTCTGGTAAGATAACTTTTTGGTACATTGCCTATTACATCAGAGGCATAACTCGTTATTTATATCGCCCTGAGCGCTAAAAACAAGAATTGTTTACAACTATACGTACCGAAAGCGTATATTTCTGTGTATCGTCTATCAATAGTCGAACATTTAATCAGCTAGCTAGCGAATTCCTTGTTGTTTGGGCAATTTCAGCGTATGGTACGCTCCCTAATTTTGCTGTGTTTCGCAGCAAAATAATGTAATTTTTCAGATGGCGTAAAACACAGCTTTAGATATGAATCATACTGGAACACCTAGAGTGATCGACTCGTTGCTCGATACAGATGCATATAAATTGCACATGCACCAAGCAATTTTTCACCAATACCCTGATACAGAGGTTGTTGCTGAATTTCACTGCCGCAGCAAAGAGGACTTGCGCCCTTACTGCGAGGCGATTTCAGCTCAAGTTCGCCAGTTTGATTCTCTGTCGTTCAGCCAAGAAGAAATCAACTACCTATCAACTATCGGTTTCTTTAAAGCTGATTACTTGGCGTTCTTGGAATCATTCAAGTTAAACAGCCAACAGGTTGAAATTGATGCGTCTGGCGATCAGCTAAGTATCAAGATTACAGGCAAATGGCTGGATGTAATCTTCTGGGAAGTGCCATTACTGGCGATCATTTGTGAAATCCGCTGTGCGCATCTTTACCCAGACGCCGTTGCAGATGATGCAATTGAGCAGCTTAAAGCTAAAATCTCACGTTTCTACGACAAAGCTCAAGGTACTGACCTTAGCGACTTTGCCTTAGTTGACTTTGGTACTCGTCGCCGCTTCTCAAAGGCAGTTCAGCATAAAGTAGTTGATTATTTAGCGGAAAATTTCCCTTACTTCCAAGGGACCTCAAACTATCACCTTGCTCGCACTCGCGGTTTAACTCCTGTGGGTACGCAAGCGCATGAGTGGTTCCAAGCCCACCAGCAACTTACTGGTGAACTGGCTGACTCTCAGCAGCTCGCGCTTAATCGCTGGCTTCAAGAGTACCCTGATAGCCTAGGTATCGCCCTCACCGACTGCATCAACATGGATGCTTTCCTACGCGATTTTGACCTACGTTTGTCTAACCGCTTTGTCGGCTTGCGTCATGACAGTGGTGACCCTATCGAATGGGGCGAAAAAGCCATTGCTCACTATGAGTCACTAGGCATTGATACCATGACTAAATCACTGGTGTTCTCCGATAGCCTGACTTTGGATAAAGCATTGACGATCTACAAACACTTCCAAGGTCGTATTAATGTCAGCTTTGGTATTGGTACTCAGCTAAGCTGTGATTTGCCCAATGTTGATACCTTAAATGTCGTGTTAAAGCTCACTGAGTGTGAAGGTCGCCCTGTGGCTAAGATCTCTGACGAACCAGGCAAGAGTATGTGTCGTGACGAAGCGTATTTATCGCAGCTTCGCCAAGCATTCGATATTGCGCAGTAATCTCTGCTTCTCCTCTTACGCTTTTCCCTGTAAGCGAACATAAAAAATCCGAGCCTAATTAGCTCGGATTTATTGTTTTAGCTGTTAACTCGGGAAGTTAGCTTAAAAGTCAAACTGCAAGTAAACCGTATTGTAGTTACTGCCGCCTTTGATTCGACCAAACTGCGAAGCAGATTCAAAGATCGCTGAACGGTGGTGCATACTGTAACCCAACCATACATTGTCCAGTTTTGGTACATTCACCAAATCACCGATATTCACATCTAACGACAAATCAATGTAGTTAAGTAACTTACTTGGCTCGTAACCCTTACGCTCCATTTCAGAACCTTCGATGTACGTGATGCTATTCACGTAAGACAAACCTTCCGCAACACCAAAACGCCACTTCACAGGCCAATTAACGGTGTAATAGGCTTTAATCGCCATCACAAGCTCAGTTGAGAAGTCCTGCACCTCTGACTGCCAGTGCGTTACCAAACCCGGTGTTAAATAAATATCTAATGGAATACCAAATAACTCATCCGTTAATGGGTGACCATAAAATACTGATGATAACTGGTTGTTATATTTATCTTTAACAGTATTTCCCGTTAAGATCTCTCCCATATCAGACGGTGTCGCCCAACCATGTGCCACTCTTAAATAGGGTTTAGTATCAATTGAAGAACGGCGTGGCTTCGATGCGTCATTAAAGAAACCAAAGCCTGCATAGAACTCAGTATGCCAATCATCATTCACTGTTTGTGACTGTCGAACCGCTTTATCAAAACGGGTGACATACGCACCACCGAGTAAGTAAAAGTTTGATGCAACATGATAACGAACTTTGCTACCCACTTTGATATCAGTTCCGCTTTCAAGCTTTTCACGATTGATACCATAGTAGTGGCTGTTGTAATCATCCGTTTTATTGATCAAAGTTGCTGATGGATGCAAATACCAATCACCGAGCTCATACTTTGCACCAACTTGCAGGTTTGCTTGCATATGCGCTTCAGGGTCAGTCACGACCTCAGCAAAGCCATACACGTTTTCATCCCACTGATACCTAAACTGCAAACCTCCCATGCCAGTATCACCACCGATTTGGTTTTGATATGCCGCAGGAATATCAATAAAGTGCATGCGAAGCACTGCGCCAACTGAAAATTGATCTTTTGTATAAAGACGATACCCAGTCTCGGTGCCATTGATATAGAAGTTATCCCCTTTGTAAAACATCATAGGGACAAAAGTCGCTACTGATGAATCATCGACGCCGGCTCCTTGAGAATATGGAATACTGGCTTGTCTAATAACAGCGGCAATCCCCCAATTTTTCTCTGCTTCACGATGTTCACGCAACGATTCAACACTGGAGGTTTGCTCACCTAGTGTTGGTTGCTCAGTTTGTGCATATGAAGCGCTAGATAGCACTGCTGTTGCTGACAGTGCAAGGCCAAGCCAATGTTTCAAGAAATGTTCCTCTGAAGGTAGTACTGACATTTAGCAAGAGATTTACCTGCTATAAGATTATCAATCATTATATAGCAGCAGTATGCTTTGATAAGGCGTCTAAGTGTCTTGCTTTTATTACAAAAGAGCTAAGATAAATCTGATATTTATCCTAGCTCTCATATCCTGTGATGCGGATTCTAGCAGATAAAAACGAGACGAATATCAAAAATATGTCATCAATACGTATTCAGCGACGAAAAACGTCATTAGCCATTTGATAATTCGACTAAATATTTATTCTTAATAACGGTTAAATTTTCATCTTGTCTGTTACTAAGCACAAAAAAAAGCCTGATATTTCTATCAGGCTTATGATGACTGTTACTACGTTATAAATAACGTACTTTCGTCATTATTCTTTGTGAGCAGCAATCTCTGCGCGTTTCAGTTCTTTAACTGCTTTGCTCACTTCACGACGTTCTTTAGAAAGCTCAGCACTGATGATGATGTGATCATCAACGCGGTCTTCATAATCGCCTTTCATGTTCTCAACGATTTCAACAATTTCGTCATGGCTCATACCAGGACGAATGTATTCCATTAGGTTCTCTAGTAACTCAACACGCTTACGGTTGTCGCGGATCTTACGATCGTTGTCTAGGATTTCGCGTTTAAGCTTGTTTTTACGGCGAGCTTGACGAACGAGTTCGATGATATTGTTCATTATGTGTCCTTAATATGAATCTACTAAACCCTTGCTGCCAATGGTTATATCAGAAACTAGCCAGTAAGCTCAAGCAAGCGGCAACTTAATGCTTTATATTTCACCAACCTAGTTGATAGCATACTCAACTGTCGCCATATTTTAATTTTGGTTCATGACAAACTGTTTTCACTTCAAAGATCCTTGAATTTAATAAGAAATGATGTGAAATCATCCACATTTTAACGCCCAAAATATTTGCTTTTTGCTCTATTCTGCCTAGTCTTTTCATGACTAGTAATTTTTACGATTATGGCACTAACTAACTGCAACACTTCTTTGATACATCGCTCTGGTATGTTGTCTGAAGGAATCAGGTCTTAGTCATCATGGTTGTGATAGTAATTATTAGCATTTTGTTGAAGTAA
The DNA here is from genome assembly GCF_001650345.1 of Photobacterium jeanii. Lineage (GTDB taxonomy): Bacteria > Pseudomonadota > Gammaproteobacteria > Enterobacterales > Vibrionaceae > Photobacterium > Photobacterium jeanii. Next base: position 410,335 of record NZ_LVHF01000012.1, read on the forward strand.
GGAATCAGGAGACAACATGTCTAAAGCAACAGGTACCGTTAAGTGGTTTAACGAAGAGAAAGGTTTTGGTTTTATCACTCAGGATAACGGCGGTGCTGACGTATTCGTTCATTTCCGTGCTATCACTGGCGACGGATTCAAAACGCTAGCTGAAGGTCAAAAAGTAGCGTACGAAACAGAGCAAGGTCCAAAAGGTCTACAAGCTGCAAACGTTGAAAAAGTATAATTAATACTGTTCAACCAATACAAAGGGCTGCCTTACGCAGCCCTTTTGTTATTTTGGTTAAAAAAACTTCACATTGTTAAGCTGAAGTTTTATGCACAACTTCAAAGATTTATTGCAACCAGCCCAAATCACACTCTTTCGTAGCTTTATACTTATAAAATACGACTTTCATTTGAGATTTAATCGCTCGAAATAAAAAACAACAAACAAAGCATCATTTTGCTAATCAAGTGCTCAAAAAAGCAATAATTTCAATATCTCTTCAGCAGCGACATTGCACTTCAATGATAAAAACGACCGTGTTTTTCCTTTTTCTGGCCTTTAGTTATCGTCTTTACTGACTACTATTAACAGTATTGCGAATAAAAAATAAGTTAACACCACTATAAGTTATTAAATAGAATGGCTTTTTCGCTGTATTATTGAGCTATATGTCACATTTTATTCCCTTTTGTTTAAAATAATAAAATATTGTCTTGCCCAACGCACTCCCCTGTGGCTTAATAGCTCTCGGCCTGTAATGCAGTCCTATTTATGCAAATGCAAGTATTGAAAGACCCTTCGTTCTACCGCTTAAACTTAAGCTACCGTCCTGAAGAGCTTCATTCTTTTGTCCATAAGTAATTCATTATGTCGGCTTAAGTGCGCAATTTTGCGTTTTAAAAATTATTTTTCAGGAGACATACTATGTCTAAAGCAACTGGTACAGTTAAGTGGTTTAACGACGAGAAAGGTTTTGGTTTCATCACTCAAGACAACGGCGGTGCAGACGTATTCGTACACTTCCGTGCAATCACTGGTGAAGGCTTCAAATCTCTAGCTGAAGGCCAAAAAGTGACTTTTGACATCGAGCAAGGTCAAAAAGGTCCTCAAGCTGCTAACGTTGAGCGCGTTTAATTTCTGATTAATCAGAATTAAAAAATTCCTAAAGGGTGCCTATATGGCGCCCTTTTTTTATCTTATTCCCCTGCCAGCTCAACCAACAAACAAATTCATAACTATCACACTTTTCTTACACCTCACTAAAGATTAACACTGTAGCTGACATGCGATTGTTTGGTACTATGCTCATAGTTAAGTAATTCATCCCTGTAGGGAAAATCAATGAGCAACAATAGTCATCAGCCAACTTTTCTGTGGCTGGATTATGAAACTTTCGGCGCCAACCCAGCGTTAGATCGCCCATCGCAGTTTGCGGCAATCCGCACCGACATGGATTTCAATGTGATCGGTGAGCCTCTTGTTATCTACTGTAAGCCACCTAGCGATTACCTACCTTCTCCAGAGGCCTGTTTAATTACAGGTATTACTCCGCAAGAAGCGATGGAGAAAGGTTTACCTGAGCATGAGTTCATTACGCGTATTCACGACGAACTATCCGTTCCGAATACTTGTGTCGTTGGTTACAACAACGTCCGTTTTGATGATGAAGTTAGCCGCTACACTTTGTATCGTAACTTCTTCGACCCTTATGCTTGGAGCTGGAAAAACGGCAACTCGCGTTGGGATTTACTGGATATCATGCGTACCTGCTACGCATTACGACCAGACGGCTTAAACTGGCCAACCAACGACGACGGTTTTCCAAGCTTTAAGCTTGAGCACCTTTCCGTTGCAAACGGGATTGAACATACCAACGCTCACGATGCGATGGCTGACGTATATGCCACCATCGAGCTGGCTAAATTGCTCAAGCAAAACCAACCGAAGTTGTTCAACTACCTATTCGATCTACGTAATAAACGTAAACTCCAAGATCTTGTTGATATCAGTAACCTGACTCCTCTGGTACATGTATCAGGCATGTTTGGTACTGAATGTGGCAATACCAGTTGGATTGTGCCAATGCAGTGGCATCCAACAAATAAGAATGCAGTGATCACGGTAAACTTAGCCAAAGATCCAACGCCGTTAATTGAGTTAGACGCTGATACACTACGCGAACGTCTGTATACCAAACACAGTGATTTACCTGAAGGTGAGCTTCCAGTACCGGTTAAGCTAGTTCACCTTAATAAGTGCCCTGTCCTGGCGCCAGCAAAAACCCTAAAAGCCGAGGATGCAGATCGTTTAGGTATCGATCGTGAGCAATGCCTCAAGCACCTCAAACTGCTAAAAGAACACCCTGAAGTACGTGAAAAGTTAGATGCTATTTTCAGTGTTGAGCGTGAGTTTGAAGACGACGACAACGTAGATAGAAAGCTATACAGTGGCTTCTTTACTCCTGCAGATCGCGCCACGATGGATATTATTCGCGAGATGGACCCAGCTGAACTTGCCAACTTCGAGCCGCAAGTCGGTGATGATCGCATCAAGCCTTTGTTATTCCGCTATCGCGCACGTAATTTCCCGATGACGCTGACACAGCAAGAACAAAGCATTTGGAAGCATCATTGCCAAGATTACTTTGAGCAACACTTACCAGCTTGGGCTGAAAACCTAGATCTAGTCGCGGTAGAACACCAAGACGATGAAAACAAAATGGCTATCCTCAAGAAAGTATACGCGTACGTTAGCCAACTAACATAAGCGTAAGCTGTTCTTAAGAAACCAAATAAGTGTACTAAACATCAACACCCTGTTGCGCTTCACAGCAGGGTGTTTTTTTATAAGACAGTTTTCCAATATAAAAAGTTGAACTAATCCCGAAGGGCTACAACACTTAAACCAATTCTTTTTAATCTATCAGGTTGGTTTTATACCAGCAGATAAGACCGATTAGCAGAAAGTGGTAGCTATGACGACGAAAGCCCTTACCCGATGTTATCGATTTCCTGATGTTGATTTCGAGCCAGATCTTCGTACTCTGGTATGGAAAGATGGCTCTGAAAGCCTACTTACAGTGCATGAATCGCGATTGCTGGAAGCGTTGTGCTACTACGCGGGAGAAGTGGTTTGTACCACTGCACTGTATAACAAGACCTTCATCCAAATTGATTCAGGTGATAGCCAGCACAATAGTCACTTTGACTTACACGGCTTAGTGTTTTCACTAAACGAAAAGCTGATCTATCAGAACCATGCTGCAATAGAAATCGAAAGTTTGAGTGGCTATGGCTATCGAGTCCCTCTTCCCAACAAAACTTGTCGTTTAATTCATAACTTTAAACAGCCCAAAGCAACGCCATTGAAGCAATTAAAAGCACAACCACTATCAAACAATGTTGGTCCTGAGCCAAAAGACAGCCTCAGTATTTTGGGGAAAGTCGTCATCGTCATTATTGCGGGTGCTGGTGCTGCTCTGTATTTATTAACCGATATCATGATGCTGTAATACCCGTGAGTTACAGTGTCACCTAATTCACAACAATATAGCTAGAACCAACACTATTCATCATACAAAATAAGTGTGGTGTAGCTCACATTTATTTTGTATGATGAATCCAACTTGAACAACGCAGCACCTTGGCATGAGTTACCTACGCGCTTTTAGCATTATTCTGATCTGCCTCTTCTTAGGTAAAAGTTCACAATCCCTTCTTGGTCTTCCTATCCCTGGTAGCATTATCGGCATGCTTCTACTTTTTGGATTGCTTTCTGCCGGTTTGATCCGTGCAAACTGGGTTCAATCAGGTTGTCATATCTTAATTCGCTACATGGCATTGCTGTTCGTCCCCGTTGGTGTTGGCTTAATGGACCACCTTTCATTAATTAGCGCCAACAGCCTGCCAATTCTTCTTAGCACTATTGGCAGCAGCTTAGTGGTCTTCCTTGTTATTGGTGTTGCCGCGCACCATAAGGAGAAATAGCAGTGATTTGGTTAGTTACCACCTTAGTAGTCTTTTATTTAGCTCGCTTGTTATCAAAACGCTTTCAGCACCCGATAGTTAACCCTCTTCTTATTTGTTTGCTTGTTATCATTCCTTTGCTCATGTGGCTCAAAGTACCTTATGAGACTTACTTCGAACAAAACTATTGGCTCAATGCCCTGCTTGAACCAGCCGTTGTTGCATTAGCTTTTCCGCTCTACGAGCAACTATCCCAAATTCGTGAAAAATGGAAAACTATCCTTACAGTTTGCTTTATCGGTAGTTTGCTTTCGATGCTTACTGGTGCAGGTATTGCCTTTGCCTTTGGGGCGGACATCCAGTTGGTTGCGAGTATCTTACCTAAATCTGTAACCACACCTATCGCTATGGCCGTGTCTGAGCAAATTGGCGGCGTTCCCGCGATTGCAGCCATCATGGTTATCATTGCGGGTTTATTTGGTGCTGTCTTAGGCTACCCATTGTTCAAATTGGCAGGTATTGAGCACCCAATTGCGCGTGGATTAACGATGGGAACAGTCTCGCACGCCCTTGGCACAGCTAAAGCCGCTGAAGAGAACTATCAGGAAGGCGCATTTAGTTCATTAGCTTTAGTGATCTGCGGTGTGATGACTGCCGTGTTAGCACCTGTTGTTTTTCCTGTATTGGTTGCTATTTTCCAAGCCTAACTTCATCTATTCTCTAACCGCATTTACGCTTTCCCCCTCAATCTCTTAACGTAAATGCGGTTATTTTCTTATTCACACTCACCTCTCGCCCAACATTAAACCAATCAATATTAAAAACATACAACTGTGCTGGTAATCGTATACATTGCTATCTCATTGAAAAATATGACTACCGCAATACGTTATTTGTGTGAGCGCACTCCCAGTTATGTAAGGAGTGAAACGAATTAAAGTTAAATGTGATCAAGATCACTTTAAGAAAGATTTGAGCTGTCTACAATATTTCTCCATACACAAGACGGAGAAATCCTCATGCACACTAAAGTTATGGATGCTTTAGGTACTTTACCAGCGGATCTTGCAACAGCTATCAAGCCTCTGCTTGAAGATGAAAAATTTGATGCCACTATCAGTGCTGAGCAGTTTGAGCAATTGCTTAACCAGACTCACATGACAGATAGTGAATTACGTGTTGCTCTTCTGCCTTTGGCTGCTACTTACTCAGTTTCTCCCCTTTCAAATTTCTGTGTCGGTGCAATCGCTCGTGGTGAGTCTGGTCGTCTGTACTTTGGTGGCAATATGGAATTTGTTGGCGCAGCACTTTCTCAAACGGTTCACGCTGAACAATGCGCTATCAGCCACGCATGGATCAAAGGCGAAACAGGCATCAAAGATGTTACTGTTAACTACAGCCCTTGTGGACACTGTCGCCAATTCATGAACGAATTAAGCTCAGCGAAAACCATGAAGATCCAACTACCTGAGCGTGAAGAAAAAACACTTCAACAATATTTACCTGAGTCATTCGGTCCGAGTGATCTTGGTATTACCGATGCCCTTCTAACAGAAGTAAACCATGGTTTAGCCATTGATGAGAGCGACAGCCTAGTTGCAGCCGCTTGCCATGCTGCTAACCGTGCTCATGCGCCTTACACTAAAAACTTCAGTGGTGTAGCGTTAAAAGCGGATGATGGTGAAATCTTCTTTGGTATGTACGCAGAGAATGCGGCATTCAACCCTAGCCTTCCACCACTACAAGTGGCACTTATCAGCATGAACGTTGCAGGCTACACGCTAGATCGCATCGCTGAAGCGGCATTGGTTGAGAAAAGCAGCAACATTACACACCTAGCTGATACTCAAAATACATTAGAAGCACTTAACCCAGATATCCCTCTGACTTACAGCGCTTTATAATATTGCTATCGCTTGAGCTAGCAAGTTAACTGAAAGGTGGTGATATGCGTATTACCGCCTTTTTTGTTTTACGCCTTACAGTAGTGTGCGAACAAAACTCATTCAAATTTGTGCTTATCTTTCATTGGTATCACAAATAACTCAGAGTATGATGGCACAACTATTTCTATCAAATTGTTAACCCATGTCACAACACCACAATCCGCTGCAAGGTGCCAGCTGGATGCTTACCGCTGGATTAGCTTTCGCTATCGTTAACAGCCTTGCGCAAGTGTTAAGCGTCAATCTTCATTTTCCTTCAACCACGGTTGCCTTCATTCAGTACTTCATTGCGCTGATTGCGATGCTACCTTGGCTAAAAAACCTTGGTCTTCGCCAAGCTCTGCAAACTAAGCATTTTGGTCAACACTGTTTTCGTGTTTTCCTCTCTGTAATTGGTATTCAGCTCTGGCTATGGGCGCTCGCCTACCCTGTACCTATTTGGCAAGGTATCGCGCTGCTAATGACATCGCCACTCTTTGCTACCGTTGGTTCAGGTTTATTGCTTAAAGAGCGTGTCGGCGCAGCACGTTGGTTCGCAACCCTAGCGGGCTTCGTTGGGGCAATGATCATTCTTGAGCCTTGGAGTGATAACTTCACATGGGCAACACTCTTACCTGTTGGCGCTGCTTTCTTCTGGGCTAGTTACTCGCTAATGGTGAAAAAGCTCTCTAAGCATGACTCACCAACAACCATGGTTGTTTACCTTCTGCTGCTAATTACCCCATTTAATATTTTATTAGCCGTGCCTGATTTTATGGTTCCAAGTTCAAGCGAAGCTTGGTTACTATTAATTGGCGCTGGCTTATTAACCGCACTAGCACAATGGGCAATTGCCAAAGCTTACGCTGTGGCTGACGCCTCGTTCGTACAACCGTTTGATCACGCTAAGCTACCACTTAATGTGTTGGCTGGTTGGTTAGTGTTTGGCTGGGTACCGCCAGGTCGCCTATGGTTGGGTGCCGCAATCATCATCGCTTCTGTGGCCTTCATCACTCAGTGGGAAAACCGCAAACCGAAGGCAACCGGTTAATGCAAACCAATTAATATCTAAACATCACCAATCTTTCATTATGCCCAAGCCGATTGTCTACGCTTGGGCATTTTTTATCGTGATTAACGTCTATTTCTCCGACTGTGCTGCTTAATTAAAACGACATTTCTTATTGAGACTGTAAACACACAACTGTATGTCCTGTTAACGATAAAACTTATAAAATCAAAGAACGCTTTATTTACAAACCTCTACCAATTCCCCCACCAGAAAAGTGTCCGTTTTTTTTACAACTCAGACCATCGCTTCATGCTTACTAATAACTAACATTCTAAAAAATAATAACTTTATTAATGTGGCTTCATATTTGCTTTATTGAATATGTAAATGTGAATGGAGGCTACATCATGACTTGCTCGACACCCAAAACTATTCTTTCATCTCTCGCTTTAAGCTCTACACTACTGTTCTCTCAAGTTACTAATGCTCAATATATTGACTTGTATGCCTTTAGTGGCTTCTTGTCTGACGGAACAAGCATTTATCAGGACGATTCGTTTGATATTGATAATATTGGTTTCTCAACTTTTACACCTGACTTCACAACAAGCTTTACAGCGACTTTAGATGCCGACAATTACGGTACGTTGAATTGGAAAGTTATTAATAAAACAGGTGCAACCATCGAAGATGCTCAGATCGTAACCCTACTTGATGCTGCAATTTTTGATGATGAGTTTGACTGGGATGTGAGTGACGATATGGCTGACCCATATTCAGGTACTACCGCCTCGTCATGGGAAGTTGCGGAAGGACTAGATTTAGCAAACAATTTACCTTTTGATTTAACACTATTTGATTCAATTGCATTACCTAGTTTCTTTTCTACAGGACTAGCCCTTGGTTTTGATGTTGGTGATTTCTACGACTACGGTGTTTTAGATGTCACCTTGACTCTCTCACCTACAGGTCCAGGGCTTCACCTTTACGATGATGCGAACCCAGGTTTTTATCTAGATGGGACTGTGTCTGTGCCTGAACCTCAGACATTGGCTTTATTCCTTTCGATTCTCGGTGGAATCACACTATTTCGCCGTAAACTCGTCAAACAAGAAAGTCAGTAGTAAACATCTAGATTACTACTTGGCTAAAAGCGCTATATGTTGATTATTTTAGAGGCATACATGTAACGTCACCAATATATTGACGTTCATCCTTTAAGTTTCTGCAAGGCTCGGTATTCACTGTAATGATGATATAAATCCGAGCCTTTAGCTTAAAGCTTAAATAAGCTCTCTATTCTAAATCTTTAATAAGCACTTTTCCTTTTGCTGCCTTAGCTCATATTTTTCCGTCGCAAATTCTCACTCATGATTCAAATTTAGTAAAAACTCTAGATTACATTTAACTCTCAACCAAAACGTCCTACACCAATATCAACACTCCATCAGGAGGAGAAAATGGAATCGAACAGCAAGCCTACGGCTTATAAACGGTTTCTCTATACTTCCATAGCGTGTGCGTTTATCTCTTTAAGCGGAATCGCTATCGCTGAGATTGAAAATAATGGATCTGTCAGTGATGAGCTCAATGCTGAGCCACCTGAAAACCCTGAAAGCCTCATCCCTATCGCCCTAACAAACTTAAAGCCGCCACTACCAAACCTAGACTCAATCATTAAGGACAGAAGCTGGGCAATCAAACTCGGCAAAGCCTTTTTTTGGGACCAGCAAACAGGTAGTGATGGGCAAGCCTGTGCGAGTTGTCACTTTAAAGCAGGTGCCGATAACCGCTTCACGAATTCACTAAGCCCTGGTCTAACTCGTGTGAGTAGTAGCGGAGATCCAAACCCTGATCTGGATTTTGGTGGTTCAGTGTCACAAGATTCCCCAGCAGCAACTGCCGGAGTAACTGCTAGTGGAAATATTGCGCGCTCTAACATCACACTGACACCTGAAGACTTTCCGTTCCATCAACTTCAGGACCCAAGCGATCGTAACTCTGCTGTTTTGTACTCAACGAACGATACTTCATCGTCACCGGGTACCTTTGATGGTTCATTCGGTACCACAATCCCTCGCGACCTTGATGAATATTGTGGTGATCCAAGTGGTGATATTTTCAAAACACTTTCCCACTACCCAGCGCGTAAGGTTGAACCGCGAAATACACCAAGCGTAATTAACGCAGCGTATAACTTCCGTAACTTCTGGGATGGGCGTGGTAATAACGTCTTCAACGGCGTTGACCCATTCGGACTTCGCAATAAAGATGCACGTATTGTGGTACTTTCTGGTCGAACGCCACAACTGGCTGAACTAGATTTACGCAATGCTTCGCTTGCATCACAAGCTGTTGGCCCTACATTAAGTGACTTTGAAATGTCATGTGCAGGACGAACATTTGCTGATGTCGGTCGACGTATGATGAGCTTACGTCCTCTCGCAAGCCAAGATGTTGCTTCGGACGATAGTCATCTAGGTGGTCTAGTACACCCAAGCGGACAAGGGTTAACCATTAGTTATGCTCGAATGATCCGTATGGCTTTCCAACCTCAATATTGGGCGGGTCGTGGTACGTACCGTATTGATACTAACTCCAGCGAGCCTTCACTCGTTGCTGATGCTAGTGGACACACTCAAGCTGAACTTAACTTTTCAATGTTCTGGGGTATCGCAATCATGCTTTATGAAGCTGAATTACTCTCAGATCAAACACCATTTGATCAGTATCGAGGATGTAAATCACCCCACTGTAGCCCTGAAATTCCTGCAGATGACAACGCCTTATCTCAGTTACAAAAAGACGGCCTAAAAGTCTTTGTCGACAAAGGTAAGTGTATTAATTGTCATAAAGGCCCTGAATTTTCTTCAGCCGCAACTCACCTACAAGCTGAAGAAGAAGAGGAAGGTTTAGTTGAACGCATGGTGATGGCTGATAATCGTGTCGCGCTCTACGACAACGGTTTTTACAACATCGGCGTTAAGCCAACAAAAGAAGACTTGGGTGTAGGTGCTAAAGACCCTTGGGGCAACCCACTTTCGTTCACTCGCCAATTTAAGCAAATACTGCTTGGACAAAACGTTCCTGATCCATTCCAAGTCGATCCCTGTACGTTTGAAGAATTAGCTGTAAACGTACTGCCTTGTGATAAAGATCAGCAGTTGGATGAACTAAAATCACGCGTACTCAGCAACAAAGAGAATGATGCTGTTGACGGTGCGTTCAAAACATCCATCTTACGAAACGTTGCCCTAACTGCGCCTTACTTCCACAACGGTGGCTACGCTACGCTAGAGCAAGTCGTTGAGTTTTATAACCGTGGCGGTAACCACAGTGGCAGTGATACTGATAACAGCACAGGATTCGGGCCAAACAAAGCCAACCTTGACCCTGATATTCGCGCATTAGATCTGACCGAATATGAGCAGCAAGCACTGGTTGCCTTTATGAAGTCATTAACAGATGAACGCGTTCGCTGTGATCAGGCGCCATTTGACCACCCAAGTCTGACCTTCCACGCAGGTCATTATGATGCTGATAGTGATGGCGATGGGCGTGCGGATGACAAATGGGTAACCTATGAAGCCGTTGGTGCAAGTGGTTTACCATCTGATAAATGTTGGAAAAACTCAGGGGATCTCTTCGACCAAGGCGGTCCATTATAAGTCCTGATTTTGTATTCCATTCATGAAAAGCAAAACACCACCCGGTTTATTGGGTGGTGTTTCTATTTATGGCTTAGATTATTTAAAAACGAATACGTACACCCAGTGCCGCTTCAAGATCTAAATCTACCTTTTCAACCACGTACAAAGATGGACCAACTTCACCGTACAGCTCAAAACTATCAACAGGCAATTGGAAACCCACGCCAGAGCGTACGCCAAACTTTTTGTTGTGATTATCAACGTACTGCGCACCAACAAAGGTGTATACGTTATCTAGCTTGTTGTTATTAGTTAGCGAACCAACATTGAAAGTTTTATCAAAAGCTAAGCCAAAGTCGCTAATGCCCAATGAAAAGCGCAAATCGTTGTGCTTATATTGAATGCCCGACATAGGACTTCCAACAAAAACACCTAGCCCTTGGCTTGCGAAAGCCGAAAATGGTACTGCTGCACACAGAGCCAAACCTACAATCCACTTTTTCATCGAATATTACCTATTTCTTTATGATGACTCTCACTCGTCATACTTAACGCTATCAGCTGGCATTACAGACTTAGGAGAGACATATTTCATTTCAATAATCGTTACTGTAGCGATTCCAATAACCAGTGGCGAGCCTAAGTGCGTAACTCTGACAATCATTTTACAAACAAAGCGGAACGTTTTTACTCTCGCTGAACAAGACTTGTCCACACACTAAACAACCCACGCGCAAACGTTTGCGCAATCATTTAAATCAGGTATGATCGCATCAGTTCAATACTCACTCTCGTAAGGAAAGTCCATGTTAGGTTCTGCTACTCGCCCAGATGCAACTCGCGTTCTTCTTCTTGGTTCAGGTGAACTAGGCAAAGAAGTTGCCATTGAATGTCAACGATTAGGCTTAGAAGTGATTGCTGTAGACCGCTATCCACACGCGCCAGCAATGCATGTGGCACATCGCAGCCATGTGATCGATATGCTAGACGGTGAAGCACTAAAGAAAGTGATTGAGCAAGAGCAACCTCACTACGTTGTTCCTGAAATCGAAGCTATTGCTACCGACATGCTAGTCGAGCTTGAAGCGCAAGGCTTGAACGTGGTGCCAACAGCTAATGCGACCAAACAAACGATGAATCGTGAAGGTATTCGCCGCCTTGCTGCAGAAGAGCTTTCTATTCCAACCTCTCCTTACGAGTTTTCAGATAAGTACGATGACTTTGTCGCTTCCATCAAGCGCATTGGTACGCCATGTGTTGTAAAACCAATCATGAGCTCATCAGGCAAAGGTCAGAGCGTGATCAAAACCCATGCTGATATTGAGTCTGCATGGCAATACGCACAAGAAGGCGGACGTGCTGGCGCTGGTCGCGTTATTGTTGAAGGCTTTGTTGAATTTGATTACGAAATCACTCTACTTACTGTTCGCGCCTCTGACGGAGTACATTTCTGCGCCCCTATCGGTCACCGCCAAGAAGATGGTGATTACCGTGAGTCATGGCAGCCACAACAGATGTCTGAGAAGGCACTAAAAGCCGCTCAAGACGTTGCAGAGAAGGTTGTGAACGCATTAGGCGGTTACGGTCTATTTGGTGTTGAGCTATTCATTAAAGGTGATGAAGTGCTATTTAGCGAAGTATCACCGCGCCCACACGATACGGGCATGGTAACGCTGATCTCTCAAGAACTCTCTGAGTTTGCCCTTCACGTTCGCGCTTTCCTTGGTCTACCAATTAGCAACATCAACCAATTTGGTCCATCAGCCTCTGCTGTTGTACTTGCTGAAGGTACTTCACAAAACATCCGTTTTGATAACTTAACAGCAGCACTGGCACGTCCTCATACTCAAGTGCGTCTATTCGCTAAACCTGAAATTGATGGTCGTCGTCGCTTAGGTGTTGCACTAACGCGTCGTGATACTATCGAACAGGCGGTATCTGACGCGGTTGATACAGCTGCAGACGTAAAAGTAGTGTTCTAAACCTCAAGTTATCCAACTTAATTTAGCACCCTACTGCACTGAAGATTCAGAGAGTTAAGCCATTTCACTAGGCTTAACTCTCTGCAAAATAAAACCCACATAAGTTACCGCGTCACTCATGTGGGTTTGGTTTTTGACTTAAGCTTCGAGTTTACTGCTCTTCACTACCGATGAGCAGCAATACTGATAGCGAGACAAACTAGTAGGTGTTAACCATTAGCTGATCCCAATCGATAGAGAAGCGCACCTGAGCTTCTGTGTAATGCGTTTTAGTGCCGTAATCAGACCAAGTACACGCACCGCGACTAAAGCCCTCTTCTACCTCCTTCATACCCGCACGAACAATCATTTCAGTTTTAGGCTCAGTTCCGCGTTCAAACTCAGGCGTGAATACGTACTGGAATTTAGGTTTAAAGCCATAAATCAAGCGAGGTAGGTTTTCTTCTGGCAAGATGTTTTCGTTGTAACAATCAGTGTAATGGTAAACCCCTGCCCACTTACCGTAGTACTGGTAATCATTGGTGTATAACTGGCTTAACGATGTGGTCCATTTCACACCTGTACCACGTGCTGCGCCTACTGAAGGTTTCACAGCGGTCACGTAGTCTTTACTTGAGTAACGCGACGTGTATGCAACACCAAGCTGAGTTCCTAGAGAGCCACCAAAACTTGGCGCAGCACCCGGTGTTGCTGTCGCAGTAAGACCAATCGTTGGCGCTACAGTCGTAGTAGAAACAGAAACATCCGTAGCTTCGTTTTGTGGAGAGTAATCGTCACCAAAAATTGGTGTACCACCCGCTTGGTAAATGCTGTAATCAAAAGTTACTGGGTAGTTTTGTGTGAAGCGAGCCAATAATGGCGCATCGTAAGTCAGCTCTGTACCTGGTTTACCCGGTACATAACCATTACCTAAAGTAACAACACGTGCTGCTTTTTTACCGTTATTTGAGTTATAGAACAGCTCAACGAGCAGCTTCATTTGTACTCGGCTGCCACGGAAAGCGTACGGGAACAATTCTGGCTCGCTTTCAAACTTCACTTCAAAGCTCTTTTTCACGTAACCATTCAAATTAACATCGTCAAGCAAAATACTCTCAACGACTTCATTCGCAGAGACTGATGTTGCGGTTGCAGCTGTAAGGCCCAAAATAACAGGCAATAAACGTTTTTTAATCATTTTTAGTCATCCTTATGGGAACAATCCCAAAGCTAACAGCATGACTTAAAAGCATCAATATGCTTTTAGAGAGGACAGACCAGTCAACAACAAGGATTAAAAGTACAGAAAAGCATACATAAAACCAAAAAAGGCATGCAACAGCAGAATCACAATCGCATACAGGCATTTCACAAAATAATATATCGAGATAATACCTTGGAGCGATAATTTAAAGGAGTGCTATAGATGAGAACAATTATCAAAAAAAGAGATCTTGATCTGATAATTACATCAATAAGAATTATTGAATTGCAGCTTTTTTGTCCAAATTCATATTCACTTATTTCACCATGCGATAGCTCATGCCAATAAAGCCAAGCGCTATACCCATTAGAGCTACCACAGCCAAGTTGAATAAATCGAAATAAGCTTCCGAAAACAAGAAAGAACTTACGCTGGCGAATACAAGTAATCAGAGATAATAAGTGTAAAAAAGGAGCCGTATGGCTCCTTAGCAATCATTCATATCACACTTAATATTGAGCTTTATCTTCTCAAAAAGCCTTATAGCGCTAAAGCAGGTGTTTCAATCAACCACACTTCTTCAGCAAAACGAGTCAAACCACGTTGGCGACGTGGGTGTGTTTCGTCTGCATCATCACGCTCTAAATGTGTGATTTGACATCCCTCAAATAAAGCTTTCACTTCAGCCTCTGGCACTGAGAATGGAGGACCGTCCATTTGATCTTGTGGGTAATCCAAAGTTACCAGCAAAATACGACCACCAGGCTTGGTAAGCGACAGAAGACGCTCAACATAAGCTTTTCGTAGTGATTCAGGCATCGCAATCAGTGCAGCTCGATCGTATACCACATCAGCAGGCTCAGCATTAACGGTAAAGAAGTCACCACAATGGATTGTGATTTCGTCGAACTGGTACATGGCATTGCCATTACCCTGCTCTACAACCAATGGAGTGTAGAGGTGTTCTGAGAAGAACGCACGAACCGCGATCTGACTTAACTCAATACCAACCACGTTTTCGTGTTTTTGCGCTAACCAATCAAGGTCGATCGACTTACCACACATTGGCACCAGTACCGTATCTTCACGGCTGGCTTGTAACGCGGGCCAATGCTTGATCAACAGTGGATTTGTGTCGCTCAGGTGAAAACCAATACGGTTCTCTGCCCAGCGGCTATGCCAAAATTCTGCATCCATTATTTTTATCTCTAGCTGACTTTATTTGGCTTAGGATAACAAGTTCTCGCTATTTGATTAACCCCTAACAGCGGCTTGCTTTTTTCCCCTAAACGCAAAAAAGGATGCCGAGGCATCCTTCTTGTCCAATCGCGTTTCATCTATGAAACTAGATTGAAAAATATGGTCTTCAATTTTTTTTCTTCATGAAAGTCATTGAATTTCGATTATGCAATCAGCTTATGATACGCGGAATAGCTTAATCGAGTCACGGCGTACTGTTACACCACGGAAAGTCACAGGCTCTAACAACGTCATTAGTTGCTTAGAAACGAAAAACTTACCACCGTACGAACGATCACCGCCACGGTTAACCCAATCCGCAAATTCATCGGCCAAGCTGAACATAGAGTTACCGACTAATAACACTAAAACCTTCGCTACTTCGCTATCATTCTGTTTGTTGAACTCAGCGTCACGAACTTTCTTACGGTATTCGTCAACAATTCTCTCAAGGCACTCAAATCTGCTCATATATACCACCACAAAAAAAGAGGAGCGGATACTACTGCGCGAACCCAATGAAATCAACCCATCAAGGCCAGTTCTTGCAATAAAACGCGTTATTTTTTCCAGTTACTTACATATTGCGCCAAAAATGACATATATGTCACGTTTTGTGATCATCTTTTGCGCAAACGGGCTTTTAGGTGTATTTTATTTGCAGGTTTAATATTTAGCATCAATTGCTGGCTGTAACATGAACCCAAGCGATAACATTATTCTACTCGGTTCATTAAATACTGAGTTCAAAACCCTTGAGGCAATGGTACACATTTATTGTCGTGATCATCATAGTGAAACAACACTTTGTGCTAGCTGTGATGATTTTTTGCACTACGCCAAAATGCGACTCGATCGCTGCCCATATGGTGAAGCAAAACCAACCTGTCGCCAATGCCCTATTCACTGTTATAAATCAGATTACAAACTACAATCACAAACCATTATGCGTTATAGCGGCCCTAGGATGTTACTCAAACACCCTATCCTCGCAATTCGTCACTTATTGGCGGAAAAAAGACCTGTGCCAGGGAAGCCTGAAGCAAACGCTTCAAACCGCCACAAACGCAAAATGATGGAATAACCACGATCAGTTACGGTAATAGTCAATCACTTGAACTTTGGTCGGCTTGTCGCTGCCTTCAAGTTCTAACGTAAATTGATTATTACCTTCAATACGTACCGTCGCACCTTCAGGCCCAGTAACACTGACCCCTTCAATTTTCTCAAACGGTAGTTTGCTGTTGTAGAACATATTGACTTTAATTTCGTCATGATTGGCTGTGGTTAGCTCGAACTGGCAAATCCCTGTCTCACATTCAACGCGAACTGTATGGTCATTTTGTACTTCAATATTCTGCACGTCTCGTACCGGCGATACTGACAACTGACCATCATTACACGCAGTCAGTGTAAATGCCGCTGTTACTATCAGGGCTGCTACCTTGTATTTCAAACTCATTACCTCGTTGTTACCGACACCAATTCTGATACAAATTGGCTGCGCAATATATTCAATCTGCGCATAAGTATATCGACAACAAACGCGATCAAAGATTCCATCTAATTACGTATTTGTGACAGCGATGCATATCATGCGGTCATCGCATCTACGCAAAAATGACAGTTCTCACTATGCAGACCGTGTACACCATTTATGCTCGCTAAATGTGACTCTCCAGCCTCAAGCCCCATTTGATAACCTTCGTTAAGCAAATTGTTATTCATGGTTAAGCGCTTAACCGAAAAGTCTTCCGGCGGCGCGATTACACGAACAATCGCACCAGCTGGCGGATTACGAATGAAATCTAACGAAGCATTATAATTTTCAGCGCGTTGGATCATGGCTTGAGCTATCGACGGATAACGCGCTAATACGCGTTTCATTAACCACGGATACTTTGTTGGGCTCATGTTATAGCTCAACGGATGAGATAAAATCACTGTAATTTCACGAGCTCCACGGCGATATGCTTCTTTTACCGGAATCGAATCAGCAACCCCACCATCGGTAAAACAGCCACCTGAAAAACAAGGTGTCGGTTTATATGCAATGGGTAAGGCTGTTGTAGCTTCAATTACCTTACTGACATTCTCTGGTGATACATGAAAGTAATCCGGTTGTCCTGTTTCTGTATTAGTCGCCACCGCATACATGGGGATACTTGAAAACAGCTTCTGACAATCGAGTGGATAACGATGATTGGACTCCTCCCATAACCATTTCACATCCACCAAATTACCGCCACGCAAGAAGCGAGCGGGATTGAAGAAGGTTTTATCGGTCGCCATTGTAGTGATGACGTTAAAACTGCGTTTAGGTGCATGTGATAGATAACCAACAAGATTAGATGCACCAGCCGATACCCCAATGGCAAAATCATATGGCTGATAATCCTTCGCCATAAAGGCGTCTAATACCCCACTCGCAAAGATGCCTCGCATGGCACCGCCTTCCACAATTAGCGCTTTTTTCGTCATAACTCTAACAACTTACAATGTTTCTTAATGTTGTTAGTGTAAAACTCATACTTTGATAGCTAAAGCTGATTGTGTTGATTGTATTAATAGAGAAAACCAATCTATGACTAGATTACTTTGACTGTTGATGAGGTAAAGGGAGCGGATCTGAAATCGCTTTGGTGCAGTGCGGATTATTACAACGCCGTATCCGCTTCCACCCCATAGCAACACCCTTGCCTAGCCCATAATGAATAATCGCTTGGCGGGTGTACTCCGAGCAAGTCGGCTCGAAGTTACAAGCAAGATTAAAGAAATGACGCGAGCCACCAGCCCGCTGGTAACGCTCTATGGCTCGAATAACTAATCGCGTTACCATCTTAACGATGACGCCCTAAAGTGACGATAATGGCTTCACGGCTCCAAAACAGCCAAAAGCGCTTACGTTCTATAACCTGAAAAACCAACTGCCACCCTTCAGCAGCTTCTTCATTCAACGTTTCTTCCAACTGCTTCAATGGCAAACCGCTTGAACCAAAAATTAATGTACTGCATCCACCTTCAACAATGTGAACGACTTTGTACTCGGTAAAATTTGTCATCCTTGCCTCTGAATATTTATTATCCCTTTACTTTTTATAGCACTGTAAAATCACAAAAAAAACCACCGCTATCGAAAAATAGCGGTGGTTTTTATGTATCTAGTTAATTAGATAATTACATTTGAGAGACTGGCTTACCAGTGCCTTCGCCTTTCTCTGCGTCTTCACTTTTCTTAATCAGTTTCGCAATCACTTTAGAGAGCATCAAAGTGATCACAGCCATCACAATCGCAAATGCAGCTAAGTTGAAGAAGTAACTTGCGTATACATTTTCAATGATTTCAGGCGTCAACACCTGATCTTTTGGCAATGCAATCTTAGTTGAAATGACTGCCGCCAAAATACCACTCAATGAAAGAGCGACAGAACGTAAACCAATCGCGAATGCTGATAAGTAACGTGGCACCATCTCGAAGATAAAGCCCGCACCTAATGCACCCACAATCAACTCAGCTAAAGATTGGAAGAAGTGAACCCATAGGATCCAGTCTGCTGCAATCTTACCGTTCTCACCAACAAAATGAGTTGATAGACCAAGTAAAGTAAATGCTATGCCACTAAATACAAACGCCGCTGCAAATTTAGTTGGAATACTTGGAGAGAAACCTTTTTTCTCTAGCCAGTTATAAACGAAAATTGTCGGACCACCCAACACGAAACACCATAATGGGTTAAAGGCTGCATTTGACTCAGGCTTAATTGGAATAAAGCCAAGTAACTCACCACTCATTAGGTTAATCGCGTAGATGTTCATTGATGTTAACATTTGACCATAGTAGAAATAGAAGGTGATCATAATGAAAATCATCACTAACACTGCGCACATTTTGTACTTGTGAACAGCAGAAGCTCTCGTAATTTCAAAGATAAAGTACAGAATGGCGCCTGCACCTAGTGCGTACAATAGGTATTTACCTTCATCAAGGTTAGAGAAGATCCAGAACACCAGACCAAGCATTGCCACAGAGCCGATAACAAACAAGCCCCATGTTTTCATGCTCACTGGACGACGGTCTAGATCGTTACCAACTGCCGTAAATTGCTTACGGAATGTCACGAACAGAACTAGAGTAATGGCCATCAAGCCTGATGAAATAAAGAAATTACCTTGATAAGCCCAATATGCGATAAAGAATGGGAACAAGTACTTAGATGCAAACGAACCCAGGTTGTTTATCGAATAGTTAACTGTTAAGCCTTGTTGGAAAGCTTCACGGTTGGTTTCAGAATAGGAATTACCAAGCAGAACTGTTGGGCTTGTTGCTGAAAGACCACGAGCGTAGCCAATCAATGCGATAGCAAAAATACTTAATGGCACATTAAGTGTTGATGCCCCAAAGCCTAGAATAAGAAAACCAATGGTGTATGTGGTGTAACCAATATATACCGCACGGAATGAACCAATAAAACGGTCAGCAACAAAACCACCCACTGCCGAGAATACCGGACCAACTGCGCCAAAAGCACCCATCATCATGATGGTATCTGCTTCACTGTAATTTAACTCGTCTAGAAAAAATTTGGTTAATAGAACATAAGCCCCGTAAAAAGCAGCTCCCCAAAGGAACTGCCGCAAAATTAAAACCTTCGCTATACTGGGAAATCTAGCATTTGCATCTTGCATATTATACTCCTTTAACATTATGCGCCGAAAAAAGTACCATATGCAGAATTACAAAATAATGATCCAAAATACACTTATGCAACAAAGCTTACAAAAGTAACAATTTAATGACGTTTTTTTGATCCAGATAAGCTTTTGAAAGTGATGTGATTTTGATAATGATTTACAAAAGATTCACTCTAAGCATACAAAAGGCATTAACATTCACCTTTGGCTGAAACTTTTGCATGTTGAAGCTGAGAGCGTGATGAACTCGGTGGAAATGAAGTAGACGTTGAAGTAGTACGGGCTGGTGTGGCTGCTCGAGACTGTGATTTAGACTTTGATAGTAAAGCAAGCTTAGAAGCAAAAGATTGAGGTAAAAAAGCTCGGCATTGCTCAACATTAAAAGCCCATGTTACAAACGCAATTAAACGTGCTTCTAATGCCGCTACATCACGCTGTGCTTTCACGTAGGGCGTCGCGTTAACTAACAGGCTCGAAGAATGAAACGACAATACGAATTCTTTCAATCCATTTTGTTTCTGAGCCAAATAAACACGCTGCATTTGTCGCAGGCTAAGTCCTTCTGGCGATAGACGATCTAACCTAAGCCCTATTCCTCGACCCATTACTTTTTTCAGTGGGCTTTGTTGCCATTCGCTGTATAGACTTGCATGACGATTAAAACGTTTCTGATAATGACGAGACCACGATGTTACTGCCGACGTATGTGGTAAAAATGTCACCCCTTCTTTTTCAAAACGTCGACAATCAAATGCTCTGAAGTCAGGTCCTTCACTGGCAGAAAAGTCGTAATAAGGGCAGATACTAAGGTCGACTTGATACCCTAATTCATTAAGCGTCGCCAAAGTATTTGCTCCAAAGCCATGGCGACCAGCTAAATAACTGAGCGGCTTTGTACCTGAAATATCATGAATTAAGTCGGTTAAGGTTTGAAGTTTCTCACGTTCAATATCTGCAGGTAAGTTACCGGGAAATGACTCGAACTTAGATACATTATGATGAGACTGAGAGAACGGCGGGTTCACCCAAGGGTGCAGGTGGCTAGCAAACTCAATGCTCTCCCCTTGCCTGCTCGAAAAGTGTTGAATAACGGTTTGTCCGTTAGGGCTGGCAACAAAAGCGTAATCCATTGCCAAAGTGACTTTTGCACCTAGCACAATGAGTTTTTCAATCAGGGCAATCAAGGCATACTGAGGAGAAACTTGATTGTTAGCACTGGAGAATTGTCCATGCCAATCAAATTCTTCTTCTGCATGTATTACTACAGCTAACTTTGCAGCCATCCCTGTTGCCACCTCGCTCATTAGTCACTATTGAGAATGGCACATGAATATCATTACCGCAAAAAAGTCCCACCAATTACCAACAAGGCAGGACTTTAATATCTCTTTATTTAACAACAGCCAATATTAGATATTTGGTAAGTATTTATCGTTAGTGAGCAGCAAGTTCTGCCTTCTCAGACTTTTTCAACTTACTCACTATTAATTGATAAGAACTCTTCGCTAAGTCTTTTAACATCGCATCACTCACATCGCCGTTAAGGCTAATCGTAATCCAATGTTTTTTATTCATGTAATAACCTGGCGAGACGGATTCAAATTGTGATGTTAATACTTCGCCATCCTCTGGCTGACACTTCAAAGTCACAATGACTTCACCATCCTTCTCTGATACTAAGCCATACATTTTACCCATCACTTTAAATACAAGCGCCTCAGGACCGAATGGATAACTGCTTTCACCGCCTTTCATTGAAGTCAAATAGGATTCAATTTCGGCTTTTGCCTGTAAGTCATTGTTCATCACAACATACTCCTTCATGCTATTTAATTGCGTTCTCACGCTTAAACCGTCGTACTTTCGTTCGCATATTTTTCATCGGTGACGAGGTATTAAATTGGATCATCCGCCCTAACGTCCATTTCTCGTACCAAGGACAACCGTAAAGCTGATACTCATCAAGAGAGTAAATTAG
The DNA here is from genome assembly GCF_001650345.1 of Photobacterium jeanii. GTDB lineage: Bacteria > Pseudomonadota > Gammaproteobacteria > Enterobacterales > Vibrionaceae > Photobacterium > Photobacterium jeanii. The sequence goes on from NZ_LVHF01000012.1 coordinate 431,950, forward strand.
CTCTAAAATTTGCTCTGTAGTGTGATCAAATGCACGTAGCAAATCATTGTAACTATGGTGTCGGTATTCATGGTGAAAGTGCTGCGCTAATAAACCAAGCTGATTCCATTTAAAGCCTTGCGCTGGCATCGCAACATCTCTGCCTGCCTGTTTTTCACTGTGCCAATGCAATACAAGTTGCCCCCATCCCACTAAATACGCCAACGTATCGCAAACACTAATTTGCGTGCCTTTTACATTACCTTCCACACCTTGTAGACGTGTATATGACTCAGGAATGTTTTCTAAGTCAGTACGTAATTTGGCATGGGCTTGGGTAATTGCCTCTATCAACTCCGACTGATTTTGTGGCACAGATGACATAAAAGACTCCTTTTCACTCATCACCGTATTGCATTCCCTGCTAATCGGCATAACATGCTGAATATATGTCGATCTTGCAGTAATTATTGGGACTTCATGTTATGAACCAACATATTAATACAGCTTACCAAGGTGAGTTGTATGGCATCGCTTTTTTTGAGTACTTTGCAAACCATTACACACAAAAATCAAATGCTAAGCTATGGCAAACTTTGATTGATGTTGAAGTCAGAACCGCTCGTCTTATTGAGCAATACTACCTTGCTGAAGGCATCGAATTTCAGAGCCAAAACCTTGCCATGATAGAAAAAGGCGAACATGATGCTAAGCGCTGGATTGATCTACCTTGGGATGACTTAGTCACCACTCTTGAGCAATGGGTTGCCCCATACGAAAAGCAATACCGCGAATGGGCTCAGTCAAGCGAAGAGCTATCCTCACAGCAACAAGCTGTGTTTGATTTGATTGCCGCACACGAGACTGCCATTTATTTATGCTGGCAAGCGGAGTGCCGCTCTCAACCAGGGCAAAACCACCTTGAAGACTTTCTGAGCGAGTATCCACTCGTTTAATAACCATCAACATTGAATGTCTCAATAGGCTCACAAGAAATGCTGAGCCTATCTTCTTACTCATCTCTCTTGGTATAAGCTTAACGGTAATGTATTAAGCGAGGCAGCTTAGCGAGATGACTTCTCTCACATACCCTATTTTATACTCCATCCCACGTTGTCCCTACGCAATGCGAGCTCGCTTTAGTTTATTGCTTGCCGATAAAACCGTGATTCTGAGGAATATTAACCTCAAGCAAAAACCGCAAGAAATGCTTGCCGCTTCAGCTAAAGGCACAGTGCCGGTGCTTTACTTCCCTAGTAATCAACAAGTCATTGATGAAAGTCTCGACATCATGTTGTGGGCGTTACATTGTCACGATGAAGATAATTACCTTCGCGCAAGTGCCCCCGAACAGCTAAAAGCTATCTTAGATTTAATTGAGCACTGCGATTCAACATTCATTCCACAACTAGAGCACTACCGAGCGTCAGCCCGTTATCACGATCCTGATACAGTGCAAGCTAGAACTCAGTGTGAGGTCTTTATTCAAACCCTAGAAGAAAGACTCAACCACCAGCCATATTTGTTAGACGATAAGTTAAGCCTGATGGACTTTGCGCTGTTACCTTTCATTCGCCAGTTTTCACAAACAGAAAAACCTTGGTTTCGTGCTGCGCCTTACCCTCATCTAAGACATTGGCTTGAACTCTTATATCAACACCCGGTATACAGCCAAGCATTAAAGCCATTCGCCCAATGGCATCAAGCAACAGATGATGTTATTTTTAACCGTGAAAGTTAATCAGCCACACTCACTTAAGTACGCTCAATAAGCTGTTCTCGAAAAGAGTAACTAAAAGTCTGATGCTAAACAGCAGGCTTAGCCAGAACAAAAACAAGTAAAGATAGTCCTATGAAGAAAATCACACTCTATGTGAAAGATAAATGCGCGCACTGCAAAGATGCGCAGCGTTACCTCGATAGCAAACACATTCCCTACCGCTTGGTGAATGCTGCCGCGCCAAAAGCACAAAAAGAACTAAGCGCGATGCGTGCTCGCTCCATTCCAGTACTCAAGATTGGTGATCAGGTGATGATCGGCTGGAATGCTAAGAATTTTGATAAGATCTTGAAGTCGAAAGATTAAAATACTGCGACTAGCGTAAGATATAGCTGTTTTTACAGCGATTAAACAAAGCCGCTAACAAATGATTAGCGGCTTTGTTTTGACAATTATAACTTCTGACTTTTAATGAAAATGAAGTTCGGCTTAGTTGACAAGAAAGCGTATGCATCTGGATCTATCGCTTTCACATCTTCGCCAACCTGACCTTCACTAATTTGGCTGATCACCAAACCATGCTCCATTAACCCCTGCGTTAGCTCAGTTAAAGAACGTCGATAAAAGCTAACTTTTACAGGCTCGCCAATCGTATTCCACTCATCGTGCAGTAACTCGCGTTCAAAGTAATTACCCGTTTGGCTACACTCAAAATCTCCAAAAGGATGATGGGTTGAGAACACAAACTGCCCTTCTGGTTTAAGTACACGAGCTATATCAGTAAACAGTGGCGTTAAGTCTTCAATGTAATGCAGCATTAAGGGGCTAACAATTAGGTCAATACTATTTGAGTTAACGTTTGGTAGGCCTTGTGCGGCATCTTGAACATAAGCTTCTACGCGCTGGGCGTATTTCTGTTTAACAATGTCGACCATAGCAGATGAGTAATCAACACAGGTGATTTTATTGGCGCCTTTTGCTATGAAAAAATCAACATACACACCAGAGCCACACCCCAAGTCCAATACATCTTTCCCTTCAAGCTCCCCGATCATCGACTGCAATGTTGGGCGCTCAAATTTAGCGTTATAGACGTTATCGGTTACCGCTGTATCATACTGCTGAGCGTGCTTTGAATATAAAGGGGATTGCATGGCTGACCTCAAAATTGGGATTGGCAAAACAAGGGCGGTATTATCTCAATTTTCTCAATGGCGAACAGTACTTCCATAAAAAAACCGCAACTCAAATAAGTTACGGTTTCTAAAATATCAGCGCTATCGCGAATTAGCACAAGGACTACAGCTCTTTGTAGCTAACTAACTCGCTGAGGCTATTTTTTTCACTTTGCTTAACTAGATAACCTTTATCTACCGCATACCATTTATTGTTGATGGATTGAGTCTGACTTCCATCAATTTGTGTTATTGACATTTGTTCTTCAAATTTACATGCCCTGAATTCACCAGCTGGCACTTTAACGGTTTCAATACCCTTGAAAGTAGTTTTATTATTCGTCACAACTTCCCCCATAGAAGAAACCATTGTTAACACTTGCTCGTAACTCTCTCCTTGTGAAAGGGCAAATTTATCCAGCTTCCCTGGCTTATAATATGCGTCAACACCATCAGCCGCCAGACCAACAGTAGTTTGAGTTTTGCTCCCTTCATCAATCATTAAATACAGGCTAAAAGTCTTCCCTGATTTTGATTTTGCTTGTTGATGTAAAACATTTTCACCACGGTACATTTCATGCCCTAAGTTACTCAGCACCATTGTTTCTTCAAGCTGACCATTCTCTTTTGTTTGAACTTCGACTTTTCTACCCACTGTGTATAACTCAGCGTTAAAACAAGAAGAAGCTGTAACTTTTGGCTCTGGCGCCTCATCAGACCCACCGCTGCCACCACAACCTGCAGTGATCCCAATCATAATTGCCAATGGCAGTAACTTAATTTTCATAAATCCCTAAACTCATCTCAGTATGCCGCCTGCACATTTCACGGACAGCGTAAATTGTTTTAATGATTCAATGTCATTAAAATCATGTATATAGACAAACAAAGCACAAAATTACATGCTCAAAATAAGGATTCAATAAATTAATTGAATATATGATACAAAGCTCAAAGTTTACGCTCAGTTATTCATATAGAGGCTAGTCCCGCTTCTTAAATCGTTCGTTTTTCGCCCAAACGCACTTTCATGCCTACTTTTTTAGACTCAGCAAATACATTAACTACGAGTTACAAATCTGATCGTCATCCCACCATAAAGAAACAAACAAATGAGAATAAGTTACATTTAAAGATCCTATGGCAACGTTCCCATAAAAGCACACCATTATCATCAACGGAATTATCCCCTTTCCCTGCCCATTGTATTCCTTATAACGATATTTCATTTTCTGTGGGTAAATAGATCCTAGTACCAAGTCTAAAAACTAAACAAATCATAAAGTTGACGTAGTTGCATAATATAGCAAAATAACGCTACCAGATTGGCTGGTATCACAATAAAGAAGAAATAATATGAAAAAGCTATTACTTAGTTTGCTGCTGCCCGCAACTATGACAGCACACGCATCAGAACCGATTACACCCGAAGCTATTACCCAAGCCGACGTAATGAGCGTTCAAGGCTCACAAACTTACACTTATGTACGTTGCTGGTATCGTACTCACTTCAACCACAATGACCCAGCTACCAAATGGGAATGGGCTTTAGATGATAACAATGAGTACTTCACTATTGATGGTTATTGGTATTCTTCCATTTCATTTAAAAACATGTTCTATACCCAAACTAGCCAAGATGAAATTGCTCAGCGTTGTAAGACAACACTTGGTGTAGATCATGAAGCCGCCGACATCAGTTTCTACGCTGCTGATCATGGTATGTCGTATAACCACTCTATCTGGACTAACGATGCACCAACCTCTGCAAATACTATTAACAGAATGGTGGCATTTGGCGATAGCTTGTCTGACACCAACAATATGTTTAATGCTTCGCTATGGCGCTTCCCTAACCCGAACTCTTGGTTCCTTGGCCGCTTCTCAAACGGTTTAGTTTGGACAGAATACCTTGCCCGCGATAAGAACATCCCTCTATACAACTGGGCTGTGGGCGGTGCGGCAGGCTCTAACCAATACCTAGCGCTAACAGGTGTAACAGAGCAAGTTACTTCTTACCTGACTTACATGAAAATGGCGACTAACTATCAACCATCTCGCACTCTATTCACTCTTGAGTTTGGTTTAAACGATTTCATGAACTACAACCGTAGCGTTGATGTTGTGAAAACAGACTTCGACAATGCGCTTGTTCGCCTAACAGATGCAGGGGCGGAAAACATCATGTTATTCACTCTGCCTGACGCAACCAAAGCGCCACAGTTCAAGTACTCAACCCAAGAAGAAATTGAAAAAGTTCGCGCGAAGATTGTGCTATTTAACGAATACATTCGTGAGCAAGCATTGCTATATCGAATGAAAGGACTAAATGTAGCGCTTGTTGATGCAAACCAGTTATTTGAACAACTAACTCAAAACCCTCAAAAATACGGTTTTGAAAATGCAAGCGATGCATGTTTGAACATAAATCGTAGCTCTGCGATGGATTACCTATACAAGCACAGCTTAACCAATGAATGTGCCTACCACGGCTCTGACAAGTATGTATTCTGGGGTGTGACTCACCCAACGACAGCAACCCATAAATTCATTGCTGATAACATTCTTTCTGGTGTAATGAGTCAGTTTAACTTCTAACTCAAAACTCTTAATATTACGTCAAGCCGACATTCAATGTGTCGGCTTTTTTGTGCTTTGTATTTCACTCCCCACCTTTGGGGCGAAGTAAAAGCAAAAAAACACACTTAATTTACTCTTATAAAAAACATCGAGCTGCTTCCATAAATTTGTCCGCTTTTTTGTACATTTTATATTTTGCTGTGAATGTGCTGTGAAATATAAAATGATCTTCGTAATTTCTCTCTCATTTTTCTGTCAACAAGGTCATCATTAAAGGCGCAACTCTATAAATCTATTAATATTTTTGATAGGGAAATTATCATGCAACGATCCATTATCGCCTGTGCAATCCTCGCAGGGCTAAGCCTTTCAAGCCAAGCTTATGCGATTGATTGTTCCCCACTTCCAACTTGGGATACAAACTCGACCTATAACACTAACGACCAAGTACAAAGCAATGGTATTGCTTATAAGGCCAATTGGTGGAGCCAAGGCAATGATCCAGCGACTCACTCTGGTCAATGGCAAGAGTGGACTTCACTTGGTCAATGTGGTGGCGCACCAGACAATAATCCGCCGTCAGTCTCTATCACTTCCCCACTTGCCAATGCGCAGTTTACAGCGGGAGATAACGTTGTATTAAGCGCCACCGCCAGTGATTCTGATGGTACTGTTGAAAGTGTTGAGTTCATCCTTGGCGGCACTTCTTTAGGCGTGATCACCACTGAACCTTACAGCCTAAACTGGTCATCTGTTGTCGGTAGTCACACTATCGAAGCCAAAGTCACCGATAACCTTGGGGCAACCAGCAGCCAAAACCGCCACATTACAGTAGTGAGTGCAACCAACAACTTACCACCGGAAGTGACACTTACGAATCCAACTGCTGCTACCCGAGTTAATGCTGGTGAAAACCTAGTGATCACCGCTGATGCTAGTGATAAAGATGGCAGCCTAACGCAAGTCGACTTTTACGTAGATGACCAACTGGTTGCGACTGACACTGCAGCACCTTTCGAACACACATGGCAAGCACAAGCTGGTGTTAAAACTTTCAAAGTTAAAGCAACTGACAATGAAAACGCTTCAACCTTTAGCCAAAGCGTCTCGCTTAATGTCGGCGGTGACTCCGCTGGTGGTTGTCAGGGCATTCCCGTCTACTCTGCTGGCACACGCTACCAAGTTGGTGATTTAGTACAAAACAACAACTTCAAATACCGTTGTGATATTGCTGGCTGGTGTTCTTCTGACGCAACATGGGCTTACGAGCCAGGAAAAGGACAATACTGGACAGATGCATGGACAGATCAAGGTATTTGCGCCATCGTGCCAGAGGTGAATATTACCTCTCCAAGCAATAACAGCATCGTGCTTGCAGGCTCTGACGTTACTGTTGCCGCCTCCGCTACGGATGCTGACGGCAGTGTGACTCAAGTACAGTTCTTCGCGGGTACTGAAAACCTAGGCGTTGACACCAGTACACCATATTCAGTGAACTGGCTAGCAACAGGCTTGGGTGAAGTCGCACTAAAAGCAGTCGCTACCGATAACGAAGGTAACAACGCTGAATCATCAGTACTGGTGAATGTGAGCGACCAAGCATTAGTAACCAGCCTTACCTCTCCAACAAGCGGTACAACGGTTAGTTTAGGTAAAGCGTTTAATCTTTCTGCCACAGCAAGTTCAATCAATAGTGCGATTCAAAAAGTCGACTTCCTTGTTAACGGCACTGTGGTTGCTACAGATACAAGCTCACCTTACCAAGCAAATTGGACAGCAGGCTCTGCTGGTAACTATTCGATTACGGCAATGGCAACTGACACCACAGGCGCAACCGCGATATCAACGGCATCTTCAGTGAAAGTGATTGAACAATCAGCAACCAAGCACAAGCTGATCGGTTACTGGCATAACTTCGTCAATGGTGCTGGCTGTCCTATGCGATTACGTGACATTTCACCAGCATGGGATGTAATTGATATTGCCTTTGCGGATAACGACCGTAACAGCAATGGTACTGTTCACTTCAATTTGTACTCTGGCGATATTCACAGCAGCTGTGCAGCGTTAGATCCGGTTCAATTCAAACAAGATGTTCGTGATCTACAAGCTCAAGGCAAAGTGATTGTCCTGTCGCTAGGTGGTGCAGAAGGTACTATCACTCTAAATACTGATTCGGATGAAGCGAACTTTGTTAGCAGCTTAACTAACATCATCAAAGAATGGGGTTTCGACGGTTTAGATGTGGACTTAGAAAGTGGCTCTAACCTGATGCATGGCACCCAAATTCAAGCTCGCTTACCACGTGCATTACGCCAAATCGAAACCAACATGGGCGGTGATATGTACCTCACCATGGCACCTGAACATCCTTATGTTCAAGGTGGTATGGTGGCCTACTCTGGTATTTGGGGTGCTTACATTCCTGTCATCGACCAATTACGCGATACCTTAGACTTACTGCATGTACAGCTATACAACAATGGTGGCCTTCCTAACCCATACATGACTGGTGCCGCGCCAGAAGGTTCTGTTGATATGATGGTCGCTTCTGCACGTATGTTGGTTGAAGGGTTTACTCTAGCCGATGGTACGCAATTCGCGCCACTACGTGACGACCAAGTGGCCTACGGTTTGCCATCTGGCCCTAGCTCTGCAAACTCAGGTCAAGCACCAACGCAAAACATCCTGAATGCTTTAGATTGTGCCACCAAAGGTACACACTGTGGCACGGTTGTACCAACCAAGTTATACCCTAACTTCGGCGGTGTTATGACATGGTCTATCAACTGGGATGAACACGACGGCTACAACTTCTCAGGCCCTGTAGGTGATAAGTTGAAAGCGATGAATGCGCAGTAATTCAACTAAATAAAAAGTGCCCTTTTCAGGGCACTTCAATTTTATTTCTTAATCTGTATACCTTTGAAATCAGCTTCAAACGTAACCAACGAGGCTGAACCATAACGAATTTGATAATAACCGTTCGTTTGAACTTGGTTTCCACCATTCATGTAACTTTTCACATTCGTTTTGACTATCCATGTTGGCTTTGAAGCCGCATAAATATCAAAGTCCCTTTGTAAGTCAGCCAATGTTGTTTTCGTTGGAGATTCCATACTTGCATATATATCAACATCTTCTCCTCGGTCATATGGATACCATACTACCCTTATCTCGTCTGTGCTACCTTTTGCGGTATCCCTCGCAACAATAACAACCTGAACAAATTCTGTTAGCGCTGTTGAGTCAAAAGTAATCCCCTCAAACAAGGTAGAAACATCAAGCTCGGATAACTCCACCGATTCAACTTCATTAGCTAATTTATAAAAGTCAGTCGCATAATCATCTCGAATATATGAAGAGTTTTTCGTTGAAAATGTCACACTAGAGTCACTATTGACTGTAAATGTTGTATCATTGGGGGTCTCATGGAAAATACGTTGCACATCAAGCACAGAAGCTAATGAATGTATTTCTCCACCGAAATAAATCACATCCCAACTACCTGTAGTTCCTGACTCAGATTGAATATAACAGCTCTTTTGATAAGAACCTGTCTCAATATAAGCATAATGTGTTGCTGGTGTTGCGAGAGCTAAATGAATACATTCTTGCCTCGTATCAATAAATGGAGTCCTATCAAACATAAGTGGAATATATGTTGGTACAACTTCAAAGCCTTGACTCTCTAACCCTTTATCCGTTTGTGGTCCGCCTCGTTGCTCCCAAGAACAACTTACTGTTGATAATGATGTTGATGGCTCTAATTTCACTGCAAAATAATTTGCTGAATTTAAACTCGCATTATACGAACATTCATCTGCTGTTGAATAATAATATGTAACAACATCTGAATATTCCTTTGGCTTTGGTGGCAGTACTATTGGTGTTGGCTCTAGTTTATCCCAATCAGGGTCAGTAATAATTACATTACCTTCTTTGGTACTTACTACAAACTCACCATGCTTACCTTCATTCGTGCCTTGCTGAGTGTTATAGACGATATTACTACGCAACTCTTGACCGTAATAGTTAAGCACTAATTCAGCATCATTTCTTACATAACCATAAAAATAATGATGCTGACTATCAGCAGATTTAACCATTTCAACTTCATTACCATTAGCGACTAATTTAATTTCACTAATTTGTGCAATATCTGATTCTTTAAACACTGCAGTTACATACATCCACCCTGCATTAACAAACTCAATATTAAAGTTCATTTGCGTATCTGCAATATCTACCGTTTCCGCTTGATATGTGTAAATTCTGGATACATCACCATTTAAATAGGAACTATCAAAACTATCATCATGTTGAACAGAAACTTTTGCGGCACCTACAATAGGGAATTCAAAATCGCCTTCCGCTAGTGTATAGCCATCGTCTTGATAGGAATCTCCGCCATCATTTAGTTCATCAACAGAAACGGTATACCCATCAATACGAGGAGAATGCTGATAATTAATTGCTGTTGCATTCACCCCTACAGATTTCACTTCCATTACAGGAGCAATTCTAGCCTCTGCACCAACAATTCTTGATTCACTATGAGTGACTTGGTCACTTGTTTCAGAATTACACCCCATAAGCGTGGCTAGGACTGATACGTATATTAATGTTCTTTTCATCTTTTTATTCATATTATCTATTTCCATAATAAGCCACTATCAATTTGCTGGGGTTCCAATATACTTAACGCCTACGTAATCCTTTTCATAGATGACTGAATTGCCAACTTCACGCAGCTGAATATTTGTTATAAAGTTTGTTTCATACTCATTACTATTTAAGGTGATGGTTTTATTATCATCTAAAGTCGCATCCATGTGGTCAGCTGCGATTGACTGCCACATAGAAGGTAAATCACTTAAACTATTACCTGTATAGCTATTACCGACAGTATCTATAATAGTAACGTTAACGCTACCATCAAAATTGAACTCTCCTACGATACTAATTATTACAGTGCCTACTCCTGGCTTTATTATAAAAGCTTTTGTATTTATAAGAACGGTATTGCCAGATGTATTTTTAACTGTAGGGAAAGTGCCTGTAATATCAAAATCATTTAATGAAGCACCGTTTGACTCACCAATAATTTGATCATAGCTTGGATAATATTCCGCATAATCATCAAAATATTTACCAACCATCTTGATCTCTACCGAACCATCTACATCTATTTCTTCAGTATGATTTCTATTTGGATCACTAATGCGCTCTTTACTAATAGAAGGGGTAGGAACCGATGCCACAGTATAGCTAGCAGCCACTGTTTCATCTAGCGTATGTATACCACCTGCTTCTGAGGTTGAATCCCAACGACAATTATCTTTCATTACTGCATAGTAATTAGCGCCTTTATCATATGCCTTATTTAAGCACTCCTTCGCATCTACCACAGTTTTATCGTCAGTGAACCATGTGGGTACTGGTAACTCAACAGGGGGATTCGATGGTAACTTGTCCCAGTCAGGAATAATGATTTCTACATTTCCCTCTTTATCCGAAACAACAAATTCACCATGCTTACCTGCATTGTTTTCAGACTCTGAAAGAGTATAAGTAATGTTTGACTCTAAGCTACCATAAAGTGCGTGATCAAATTTTATTACCGCATCTCCGCGTACATAGCCATAATAGTAATAATGACCGTTAGTCTCATCTTCGACCAAATTCATTGGTACACTATCTGAACCATCAGTGCTTTCTAACCTAACGAGACTTAAATTAGCAATATCGCTCTTTCTAAATACCGCTGTAATGTACATCCAATTATCATTCGTAAATTCCAATGGGAATGACATTTGAGTGTCATCAACATCGGCTAAAGCTCGATATGTATATACAGAAGAAACCACACCGCTAATAGTAGGGCTAGATTGATCATCATGATAAGCTACAATTTGTGCTGATTTTTTAATTGGAAAATCATAAGCACCATCACTAATTATATATCCAGTGCCTGAATAATTATCAGCATCGCCAAGTTCATTCACTTCAACCGTATAACCCTCAAGCTTTGGTGAATGTTGGTAACTAATCGTACTTGCTATCGCATAACTTTTAGTTTCCATTACTGGCGCAATAAACGTATTTACTTCAACAACTCGACTTTGATCAACTGTACTCTCACTTTCTGTATTACAACCTGAAAGCAAAGACAATAATGCTAAAGATAAAATGCTTCTCTTCATCGTCAAACCAAACTTATATAATAATTATAGAGAGCACCTAACCTAAATTAGGCGCTATATTGTTTTAATTAATCTTCTGTTACCTCGTGAGCAACAAGCCCCTTATCAAAAAACAAGTCATATTCAATAAACTCACCTTTAACATTGTTTTCTGTCGACACATAACACTCAGAATTCAGGTCATCCCAAGCATAGTGCGTTAAGCCAGTTGCAAACGCTTTATAATTACACTCATGCTCATAGTCAGCTCCACCCAAATATCTATCGCTAAAGTTTAGAGGTGCCGGTGTAATTCTAGCTTTTTCACCAACTAACTCTTCAGTATATGTACCATCATCTTGACGCAATAAACATGAACTAGCGACTGGGATATAGTGGCTTACCCCTTCTTTCATTGCACCTTGTTTACAACTTTCTACATCGGTATAAACATCATATTCTGTAAACTTCAACACTTCAGGTGGCGCAATTGGAGTAATGATTGGCAACTTAGTCCAATCCGGCTCTTCAATAATCACATTTCCGTCTTTTTTACTAACCACAAACTCGCCATGGTTACCTTCATTATTACCGGTTTCAGTAATATATGGGATATCTGTTGAAGTTGTTTTTCCCGTAAGTTCGGTAACTTCTAGCTTCGCATTTGCACGCACATAACCATAGAAATAGTGGTTTCCGTTAGCATCATCAACGCGAACCATCTCTACTTTTCTATTTTCACCATCTTCAACCAGTGAAACACTTTCAATATTAGCAATATCTTCATCACGGTATACCGCCGTAATATACATCCATCCATGATTGACAAACTTTAATTGAAATTCAACTTGAGTATTGCTGATTTCAGTTTGAGCATGGTAGGTATAGATTTGTGAGACATTACCATTAAGTTTGTCTGGGCTTTCAACATCATCTTTATGATAAGCAGTAATTATCGCTTCCCCAGTAACCGGGAAAGTAAAATTGCCATCGACAAGACTTAAACCTGTACGATGACCATTCTCACCACCATCTTGCAGCTCGTTAATTTCAACAACATAATCATCTAACTTCCAATCATGTTGATACTCATTGATGCTATTTACCCCTACAAGATTAGATTTCACCTCCATTACAGGCGCCACAGTTGTAGACATATCTACATATCGTTCTTGCTGGGGTTGATAAATATAATCCTCTGAATCATTACAGCCAGATAAAGCAATTATTACAGAGGATAGTATTATTGATTTTTTAAACATATTTCCCTCAATATAGGTAACTAGAATTTATAACCAACACCTAAATAAAGTGTTGAAATATCAACATGTGAATATTCACCATTGATATCTATTACTTTGTAATTCGACTCTACGTAGTATGATGTTTTAGGTATGTCTACTTGCACGTCCAAACCAAAACTCACGCCATATTCAGAGTCTTTATTCTTTCCATTGGGTGAATCTAACTCTAAGTTATAATTCGCAATACCTAACATTGGAGAAAAACGAAACCACTGTATATCAGCAGGTCGATATGTCACACCAAGCATTAAATTCCACATAGACTCATCAATAGACAAACTATTTACATTATCGTTGCTGGCAGCATATTCGAAGTATCCTGTTGCTCCCCATTCAGAGTCTTTTGTGAATAAGGTATACGCTAGCCCTACCCCTTCAATCGTGGTATTCGCTAATTCCTGATCAGCTTTCATCTGTGCCAGACCGACTGACACATAATTTTCATACTTAGCTTCATTTGATAATGCAGAGCTAGAAATAAAGCCAAGTATGCATAGCGGTATGATTTTGCCTTTCTTTCTCATTGTTATTATTAAAGTTGTTAATTTTATACAGAATATCATCCAGTATAAAATTCAGCAACAGATACAACTAAAAAATGCTCGCCATATGTTACAGAGTGTTAACCTTTCTATAGCTATCCTTACTCTCTTAAGCCAATAAATGTTGTCCTTCATTTTCTAGCATGCGTATAATTCCCACCGGAAATAGCAACTAACACGGTTAAACTAATGATTATTCTAAGCACCAACATGGGCGACATTGAGATTGAGTTGAACATGGAGCGCGCGCCAGTCACTTGTAAGAACTTTTTGAAATACTGTCAGGAAGGTTTTTACGAAGGCACTATTTTTCACCGTGTGATCAAAGGCTTCATGATCCAAGGTGGTGGCCACACTGCTGACATGACTGAAAAGCCAACACATGCACCTATCGCGAATGAAGCTAATCGTGGCCTGAAAAATGAAATCGGTACTATCGCAATGGCACGTACTGATGCACCACATTCAGCAACAGCGCAATTCTTTATTAACTTAGATAACAATGATTTCTTGGATCACACTGCTACCACCAACATGGGCTGGGGTTATTGTGTGTTTGGTAAAGTGACTGCGGGTATGGATGTAGTGAAGAAAATTGCCGTTGTTCGCACAACCTGCAAACGTGGCCACGACGACGTACCAAGTGAGCCAATCGTAATTGAAAAGGTCACTATTAAAGAGTAAGCACAGCTCACTCTGTCGGGTATGAAACCACAAAAAAAGCACTGACTTCGTCACATTCGTGAATACAAGTCAGTGTTTTTTTTCGTTTATATACGAGAGACTTACCACAGCAAACAAGCTGCAATAACAATAGAGAAGCAGTTAGATCAATAAACAAACCAGTAAGCTGAATGCCCCAGAAATAAACAACTTGGTACTTAACCCAAGATCTACTGTCGTCTGGTGCGATGCTTCTGTCGATTCGTCGGCAAGCGATGCCGCCATTCTGGTTGCTTTCGATGGACTGTGATGTAAGTGATTAATGCCTCTGGGCGTGGAGAACAAGAAAAAAGCACCAATAGCCCATTGAATCACAAGAGCGTAGAAAAAGTAGTCGCTCAAAAAACGAATCTCAATTGCCCCCCACAACCAATCACCCACCTTCAGTAAGGCAAAAATAACCCCGTGGCTAATCGCAATAAAAAATACAGCCGCTAATACATTCCTTGTATATTGCATCGCTCTCCTTACTTTTACTCATTCCTTAACACTGAATATGGCTCATACTCAATTTTGCTATAGGTGCCTTCATCCAATTTTAAGGTATGACAATCTACTTCAGCATCTTCACCGAGCAAATTCACCTCTATCCACAGTTGATTATCTTGATCGATCATCCAAACTCGCCATAGTAACTCGGAAGATACCACTAACTGGTAGATACGCGCATTATCAAACAAATCATGCGCTTCATTATTGACTGCGACCGCTAAATCTTGCGGCAGCGTGTGTACATTAACTAAATAATCAATCATGATCTGGTTTATTGTCATACTGCGACGGCAGCCTCTATCGTTTGATTTTCTGTGACTTTTCGTTTGGTCGCAGACAAGTAAACCGCTTTCACTGATTTACCCAACACCTGCGTTGTGATGTTTTCAAATTTTGCAGTACTAGCAAGTGAGCTGGCAAGTTGAGGAGTCATCATGGTTGATGAACCAGACTTAGCACCATAGGTTTTTACGAAGCGGTACTTAAGCCCAAGCTTATTGAAAAAGCTCATGCCATCTAAAGTGAAGCTCATCGCCATCAGCTTACCTTCCGGCTTTAATACCCGATTAGCCTCGGCTAATGCGCGTTCTGGCTCTGGGATCACATGCAGTAAGTTCGCCATAAACACAGTATCAAAACTGTTATCTTCGTAAGGCAAAGCAAAACAGTCAGCAGATTCCACGGTTACATGCTCAATACCATCAAAACGCTCTTTGGTAACCGCCACCATATCTTCTGAAAGATCTGTCGCTGTAATATGGCTGGCAGAATCCACAAAACATGATGTGTATGTACCATTACCGCAGCCAAGCTCAAGCATCTTGCCCAAATTCGTGACCGACAACAGTGCAACTTTAACTCGCTGAATATCTTTTATTCCAACGACGTAGTTATTCTTTTCTTCAAAACTACTCGCAAATTGCTCCCACTTATTTTCGTCCGCCATCCCTTATCATCCCTTCTTGAAATCACTTAAAACTCTTATTTCACAAAACCACAAATAAGAATAATTATCAAAAAGAAAAATAATAGCAGCAATTTTTTTGTTGAATTGTGAGTCACTCTATTAAAAGCAATTTTCGGCATCTAACTTGCACAGCAAAATCATCGCTTAGACCTAACAAAAACGACCTTATAGCAAAAACCTAAGAAGTGCCTTTCTTCAAAGAACGCAGTGTTTCTGCAATCAAAAAGAAAGTAATGAAAAATGATAGAAAGCTGAAAACCCCGACTGTCATTATCCCTAGTTCATCTGGAGTGATGCTAGTGATCAGTTTAGGTTTTTCCAGATACGCTTTCTCTATAATGAAATCCTTTCGTAACTGATTGGCGCTATCAGGCGTGAGTAAGAAGTTATCTTTGAGGTTATTTTGCATAAAATAAAAGCACAGTGATAAGACGGCGCAAGTATAATTACACTACTATCAGTAAGGCAATCACTAAGCCTAACCGTGACACCATGTCTTATCTCCAACATTCATATTGGCGCATTCTGCTGTTTTTTACGCCGACAATACGAACTCAAAATAAGCTTGTTGATCATCTTGGCTATCAGCAATGTGCATTTGAAGGTGCTGTCGTTCACTCCCGCCCCACCATTCGTTCCCTGTTTGCTCTGGAAGATAGAGCTGAGTGGTGAGTAGTTCTTGTTTTCCCCGCCATAGCTTAACGTGAATATGAGGCGGACGCGGCCCGTAAGGTACCGGATAAATAGTTCGAAATGCATAACGTCCACGCTCATCCGTCTGAACCGAACCAAAGCCAGCAAAGTGAGAGTCGAAATTTTGGTTATTCGGCTGCTGAGGATGATCGTAAATACCATTGGCATCACACTGCCAAATTTCAATACGAATGCCATTAAGTGGCTGACCAGCTTTGTTCAGCACTTGCCCCTTCAGCATCATTTCTTTGCCTTTCAGCCCAGCATCACTTAGAACCAAATCACTTCGATCTGGAATCGCAACAACAGGGTAAAACGGCCCTTCTGCCTGGCTAGGCGTTAGTTGCTTTTCATTTCCTCGTGAAGGAAAGGCAAGCCAAACTGCCGAAATGGCTAAAAACTGACGTCGCTTCATTGTACTCTCTCACTTAATCGCAATATAAACTAAGTGTGGCTCACAAGACGTATTTTGCCTGTACGTTTATCTCAACGTTCTAAGACTCATCTCTCAGGCTGATCAGCAAAAGCGCAATACCTACTAACTTAAAGCAACAAAACGCTAAGTTGCTGTGAATTATGCGATTTAAACCCCAATAGAAAATATTCAATATTGAACATTTACATGCAGTATTTATATCCTATTACTATGCAACGCTCATAATACAAAGATGCGCTGAGTATCAGCGCTCACCTAATTCAATTTCAAAGGACGAAGTTTTAATGAATACTCCATTACGAGTGCTAGTGGGACTAGTCGGAATTGTTTCTATCTTAATTGGCTTATTATTTATGGGTGGCGGTCAACTCTTTGATAGCATAATGGCAGCCGAAGGTATCTACTTAGGGCAGTCACTCTTTACTATATTAGCGCTCAGCTTTTTTGTTATTGGCGGGCTGGGTACTTACGGGGCTTTTGCGGCTAATAAACTATGCTGTGGTATTTTCTTAGCCCTACTTTTGTTTGGCTGGCCTATTGGAACTATTTACAGCGCAATTTGCTTCCTCATTATGATTACAACCACTGACAGTGACGAAAATCAAAACCAAGAACAGAATCAAGAGCAAACCCAATAGCCAGTTTGTTATCACCATTTGACTATCACCCTTTAACTATCAGTCAGAACGCATAAAGGTCAGCTTTTGCTGACCTTTATTTTAATTCGAGGAAGACCGTTAGACTGACTTATTCAGGTTGGTTTAACCCTAATTCTTTTTGCTTTTTCTTCGTTAGCCCTAAAGATACGAGGCGATAAGATTCATCCAGATAGTATTTCAGTTCTTCATCAGTTTCTGCGGTACTGTCAAAGTGCTGAATCCATTTCATGCCACGAGTAGCAAAATATGGTGCAGGTTTATACCCATCCTTTTCGCTTAAAAAGACATAATTAAGATCTGACGTTTTGAACACAAAAGCAGGTTTATCCTCAGAGCCCCAGCCACCAATGGCGAACACTTTACCACCGACTTTCCAAACATGCGCATTACCCCACTGCATAACATAAGTTGTAGCAACTTTTGCACGGCAAAAATCATTAAACTCTTCAAACGTCATCGCATTGCTCTCCCAGCTTTATAATGCTGACTATAGTTCAATAGCCAATCGCAGCATATCTTTGTGCTGAACGCCATACTCAAAAATGGGCTCAGAGTAATTATCGAGAAAATGATCCTTGATGATGGCATCAACTCTAAAGCCTAAGCGCTGATAATAAGTAAGCTGATAACCAAAACTTCCCGTACCTAACTCAACTCGCGTAACACCATTTGATGCTAATTGTTCGAGTGAATATGAAAGCAACTTAGTACCAATGCCTTGCGCTTGAAGTGACGGTGTCACTGACACATTAAATATCTCTACTACATCTTCACCCTTTATAGGGTTAGCAATACAAACACCGACGATAGACTTATCATGCATTGCCGCAAAACAGTAGCCGTTCTGTGCCCATAAATATGAGTTCACACTCTCCTCACAAGGATCTGCTTCTAGTAATAAACTCATTGGGATTTGTGACGGCGTTATGCGTTGAAGACTCAATTTTTGAGGTTTGCTGGAGTCAGTATTATTCACGATTACGCCACTCATGCTCTTGATAATAAATCCCCGCTAGTATGCCACGCTTAAGGCAACAAAGGCTGAACCAAGAATACAATCAAACTCACGCTGACTAACTTCTTATCTTTCAGATCTATCGCTAACCCAGCACACGTTGGAAAATAAAGGTAATGACCGCCATAGATGCAATACCAATATTAATCAGCAACATCTTCTTCTCATGCTGACGTTCTAGCAATAAACGGGCTTCTAACTCTTGTTTGTTTTTCTGATGTAACTCGTCAACCATTGTCATCACATCTTGCTTAAGACGTTTACCCGCTTGCTCGATACGCTCATCAACCATATCTAAAACAGGCACAAACTGCTTGGTGGCTAACTCACCCTCTTTTGCTGTCTCAACCACGCTTTTAGCATCATTTACTGAGGTATTAAATTTATCGAGTGCACTTCCAAATTTATCTAACTTATTTAGCATGACTTCCTCACTTGTCATTATGACGACCAACCTTGTGGCTCGGGTAAACTGCGGCAAATAACCAAATTCATATCAACGAACTCCTGCCACTCATATTGCTCTGAATAATTTTGTTGATATTGCAACTCAACCCGACATATCTCAGGACGCTGTTCATAGATCTGGCACTGCTTAGAATGCGTGTCGAGATAGCGGCAGGTACCGTCACCTCTGTCTAGCGCTTTCGTCAACTCAGACAAATGCACATTGCCACAACATTTACCGCAGCCATTACAGGGAAACGGTGCTCGCTTCACACTACTCATAAACTGGCTAACCAATCACGAGTACTGTTTAAGTTGCCAGCCTCGAAAGGTAAATCGATATTTCTTCGTTCGACCTCTTTCTTTAAGACTAAGCCTTTTTCATACTCTGTATTCATTGCAGCTAAATTATCGTTAAATGCCCGTAATTCGCATGGGTTTAAGTTAAATTCAATGGCTGCTAACTCTGAAAGATACCGATCTAGCTCTGCATTAACCTTCTGAAAGTATTCAAGAGTCTGCTTCGCTTGGCTTTTGAATTTATTTAAGAAGTTCCACACTTTTTGCATCAGCGCACTATGGTCGAGAAAGTAGCTAATGCCTAACGTCATTAAACCTGTCGCAATCGCACTGACAAACGCGGCAATTTCGCTACCAAATGGGAATGTCATTATTGAAGCAAGATGCTGATTTAGGATGACGCCCATCGCAACGGCGACGCCTGTCGATAAAATGCGTGTGACTTCACGAACCAAGTCGCCAGCAGAGAGTTTATTCGGATTAAAGAAAATCAGCTTAGCGGCAGAAACCAGACTAGACCACATCTCACGCAGCAATTTCCCAATTGCCTTTTGAGTGGTGAAGAAAATGTTCATTACAGTGGTAGTTAAGCTCGAAAGTACACCGGCTATCGCGCCATCTTTGAACTCAACCAAAATCGCTTTAAAGCGCACTTTAATACGCTGCCAGATATCGGTTGCGAGCTGCTTTAAACGGGCAAGAAAACCTTTCAAGGTGAAGTTCTCTTTCGCTTCATTAAACAAAAACGGTAAATGCTCTTTAAGTTCAAACCACACTTCAGCAAAAATGAGCCCTAACGCTTGGCGCATCCCCATTTTAAAGCCAGCACTCACAGAGGCATAAGCGGTACTCTTTAGAAACTTACTACTAGTGTAATACTGCTGATTAATTTGCTGATCATACTGCTTACGCGCATGGTTATCAGCCTCTCGCATTTTTTCATGATCAAGACTTTCCAGTACATCTAAGTGTTCTTGCTCTTTGCGAACCTTATCTTCTACTTTGCGTTTTTCATGACGCTGTTGAGCGGTATCCATTGGCATATCCGCCAACTTTGCTTGATACGCTCTGATGCTCTCTTTCTTCGATGTGATTGTTCGTGGCAACACATCACCTAAAAACTCATCCATCGAATGCGCAGACTTAAGGTTGTTAACGTAAGAGTGCGTCGATTGGAAGTTTGAGCTTTGATTGGCTAATTCAACACCATCAAGCCCTGCTAACACACGTCCAGCATCATTATGCACCTCATGAGACGAGATGATATGGTCAAGCTGGCGATTTTCGTTTTGCGTCATCGCTTGATCGCGATAAGCATCGTACAAATCACCATTTTGGTGGCTCTGTTTATCTTCTGCCCCCCTTTGCTTATAGCCAGCATCAGAATGATAGCGATCGACCTTTACCGCTTTACCCTGGCTATTAAACACCGTATTGCCATTTTCATCTGTCTTTACTGGCTTATAGGCGCCGCGATCTGCATATTCTTGCTTTATATGCTGTGCAAGGTGAATGTCTGTTTCACCTTGTTGGTGCTGACGTACATTATGAACAGTGGCAACGTCGCCACCTTTTTTATCTTCAAATAATAAAAAATCTAAACCAAATGACGTTACAAGACTTTGCACGACAGTATTGTGCAATTCTTCTTTTAGGTGAAAATCTCGAGTTACGTTAGATGCTGCTGTTACTGCTGTCATCGTTATTATTCTCTATATCAAAAAAGTGGCACCCAAGTGCCACTTCCTAAATCAAGCAAACTGACGTGAATCTTCTTGCGACTTAGCCATAGACGCTTTAATCGCTGATTCATTGATTACTTGCATGCCATCTTTATCTGTTTCGATTTCAACAACATTGTCTTTATTAATCACTACTTCACCGTTTGCATCATATTTCGGCTTAAACAATGGTGTTGTAATGATGTCAGTAAGGATTGCAGCAACTTGGTAGCCATTTTGAATTATGCGAATCACTTCATCTTCAACCGCTTTAATGTCACCGCCCGTATTAATCAATTGTTCCATCATTTTCAAACTGTCAAAGTAGGTTAAAAAGATCTGATAAACACGGTTAGTTTCAGTATAAATTTGATCTACATATAAGCGCGTTTTATTAAGCTGCTTTTTACCTTTGACCATTTTTGATACTGCGTCATCCACTTCAATTCGTGTTTCACGCGCATCGTTCAAAGCTTCTTCAGCGTGTGAAGCAAATGCCCAGCCCGCTACTGCAATGATTGGCGCAGCAACAACACCACCCAGTACCATTGCGCCGCCTGCCATGCCAAAACCACCAGCAGCGAGTGAACCGCCACCAATTGCAGCCATCGCCGCATTGTATGCTGCAGCACCAGATAACGCGGCAATAGGTGTACCTGTTGATGCCGCCGCTAAGGCCATAACACCGCCATACACGGCATAAGCTGCTGCCGCACCACCCATACCGCCAGCAACCACTTTGCTTAAGTACTCAGTCGCCGACAATGCCAAGCCATCAATTTCATCCAACTTATGCTGAGGGATATCAATCTTAAGATCGTGAGAACCCGACAGCTCTAATTGCGCTAATAACTTTTCAGCAATTGTGCGAAACTCTTTAAAGTCTTGACCTACTTTTAATTGAGATTCACCCAGCTTAGTTAAACTTCTATTGGTACGATCGTTAGCAACATCGAATACTTCTTTCTCGTTTTCGTAATCTTTTTTTGCTGACTCAAGAATTTCATTAGCTAATGTTTTATCTTGGTAACCATCGTAGCCTTTTTTTGCACCGTAACTTGCCGCAGCTACAGCGGCTCCAGCTAAAATAAATGGTAGTGGCATGACATTCCCCTTACTTTAATTTTTATTCGAACTTATTCCCTCACCAATAATCGGTGAGTAGAATGTAATTAAGCTTTAATCGCTAATTCTTATTGAATAAATGGCATGGATAGATTAACTATTTATTCTAAATAGCTAATATCCCATACATCATCTCCAAAGCTATTTAACCAACGCGTTAATCGTAAAGAATTAATCACAGTTGCTGATATAACGTAATAATCTTCATTCTCCACCACGGTCTGATCCTCAGCCAATGGAGTTTCTAATAAGTGATAACCTGCCGTTTTCGCAATATTAAACTTAAGCTGACATAACTGACCTTCACCAAAACCAAAGCGATCATCAGCATCGTATTTACTTAATTGAAAAGACGCAGGACGCTCAAAGTTAAACGATGAAACTGTTGCTTTAACAATGCGGTGAACCGCTAGGCTGCGTTCATTCTCAAAGCCATCGAAACGACAAACTAAATACAACCTTGGTCCCTGCTGCGCTAAACCTAAAGGCATCACAAGTGCTTGTCTTAATTGTTGGCGTGCATTTCGATACTCGATTTGCAGTAGACGATCTTGAAACAAAGCCTCACTTACCGATTGAAAAACTGAATTATCAATCTTTGGTGCTAATAGAGGTTGAGTATCACTTACGACTCTGACTTTATCTAACCAATCTCTTTCTCTAACTGATTCACTCATCGGCATCAGTTGACGTTTGGCTTCTGTAAAAAAACCGTCTAACGAGGTCATCACTTCACTCGGCAGTAAATTCTTCAAGTGCGCTTCAGCCATGAGTAGCAACAAAGCTTCATGAGCACTTAAATTCGGCATCGTTAGCCCTTTTGCCTGCTTATCCCATGAATATCCATAAGGCTTTGTTCGTTCATCTCGATCAATTTGAAAATGCTCACTAAGCATTTCCAAGTTACGCTGGATCGTGCGTATATCACGCCTGATCCCAATAGCATCAAGCTGATCCCGAAGCTGCGACGCGGTGACTTTTTGGTACCTTGGGATACGTTTTAACAACTCAAAAGCCAGCACTATCGACTCTTGAGTGCTTGTTCTCTTTGCCATCAGTACTCTCTACTAACCTCGAATGTCGTACTCCGCAGCAATAAGACATCGCCCTTTATACTTACTTGATAGGGCTATTATCAGTGACTGTACGACAGATTGTGTCGCACATTATACATACTCTCCCTCAACTTACAAAACACCATACTGTAATTATCGCTATTTTTATAATCCCTGTTAAGCAAAACGCCAAATCAAGGAATAAGCATTCATTATCATCTTGATTTAATTCAAATTATCACTCTTCACACTTTGAGATCTAGCCTGCATTATTACACTTGCTAACACATTACCTTATTAGCCTGAGTTGATTTATATCTTTTCTTTTAACGGCTTAGAGGTAATTCCTATGCAGCTTACCAAAGTCAAAACCCGAACTTTTCAGTTTCCAACCGCCTTTACAATTCTGTTTGCCATTACATTGCTTGCCATTGGGTTAACCTGGATTGTGCCCGCAGGCTCGTATTCAAAACTCTCTTACGACGCAAGCCAAAGCACGCTGTTGGTTGAAGATCCTCACGGCACTATCTCTAGTGTGCCAGCAACCCAAGAGGCGCTATCCGAACTCAATATCAATATTGCTATTGATCAATTTGTGAATGGCACGATCAAAAAGCCTATTGCGATCCCTGATACTTACGAACAACTAGCGCAATCACCCAAAGGGCTCAGTGACATCGCGATTGCAATGGTTGAAGGGACCATTGAAGGCGCTGATATCATCGTCTTTATTTTGATTTTGGGGGGCATGATTGGCGTTATTAACAAAACTGGGGCATTTAATGCAGGGTTAGTAACCTTATCGGAGAAAACCAAAGGGCGAGAGTTTCTCTTTGTCGCCATTGTTTGTGTGGTAATGGCACTTGGTGGCACCTCTTGTGGCTTGGAAGAAGAGGCCGTTGCCTTCTACCCTATCCTTGTACCTATTTTCCTCACACTCGGCTTTGACTCTATCGTTTGTGTCGGTGCTATCTTCCTTGCCGCCTCCATCGGCACTGCATTCTCAACCATTAACCCATTTAGTGTGGTTATCGCTTCCAACGCAGCAGGGATTTCATTTACTGAAGGGATTGGCGTTCGTACCTTTGGTCTAGTTGTCGGTATCATTACCGTTATTGGTTACTTGTATTGGTACTGCAAGAAAATCAAAGCAGATCCTTCTTTTTCATACACCTATGAAGATAGAGAAGCCTTCCGAGAACGCTTCTTGAAAGGTAAAGACTTAACCGAAAAAGTCCCATTCACCTTACGCCGTAAAGTGATTTTAGGTTTATTCACTATTGCCTTCCCAATGATGATTTGGGGTGTATCAACCCAAGGTTGGTGGTTTGGTCAAATGGCCGCCTCTTTCCTCACAATTGCCATTATCATCATTTTTATCTCAGGCTTAAGAGAAAAAGAAGCGGTTGAAGCGTTCACTCAAGGCGCATCAGAGCTGGTTGCTGTATCGCTTATTATCGGTATGGCGCGTGGAGTGAATATCATCCTTGAACAAGGCATGGTTTCAGACACTATTCTGGCTTGGGCATCAGAGCTGGTTTCAGGCATGCATGGTAGCGTGTTTGCAGTCAGCCAAATGTTTATCTTCTTCTTGCTTGGCTTGGTTGTACCATCGTCATCTGGCTTGGCTGTACTTTCTATGCCTATTATGGCGCCGCTTGCAGATACTGTAATGATCCCACGTGACATTGTAGTTTCGGCTTACAACTGGGGCCAATATGCGATGCTTTTCCTTGCACCGACTGGTTTGGTACTTGTCACCCTACAAATGCTCGATATTCCATTCAACAAATGGGTGAAGTTCGTATTACCTATCGTGATTTTCTTGCTAGGTTTTGGTTCTCTACTCTTAGTCGCACAAGTGATGATGCTGTAATCACATTCGTATAATAAAGAACACGGGGAACTCAGTTCCCCGTGCATATTTGCAATCAAACCCGCTCTGTCAGGCCAAATTTCTTAAAGAAATCCGATAAATCCAACGTTGCTAAATCTTTAAACTCACCAGCATCATAGAAACGTCCTTTACATGTCGGACAGCTTTCAAACCAAATATGCGGCTGTTTAGGGTCTACCAATCGAAGCAATTTATTATTTGGGCATACAGGGCAACTAATACGATCAACCACGTTATACGCTTTACCGACGGCTTCATCACCACAGTCGATTTCATCTGCTAACGGCTTCATCGCTTCAACTTCATAGGCATCAAGCCATAAACCTTTACACTCAGTGCAACGCTCAACATCGCCCAATGCAGTATGTAACTGCTCAAAGTTTGAATGGCATTTCGGACACTTCACATCTCTCTCCTTGTATTACACAACTTTTAACTCTTTAGTACTATTTCGTATATTTCCGATATAGTGATTCCACAGAGTGTTCAAATAGCTCTTTCAATTTGTATTTAGCATCTTTTAGAGTGACTGTTTCTAAACCAGTAGAAAAAGATTTACGCCCCAACAACCTCATAAAACCCGGTTTTGCCACGATATCAATGTCTAATAAACCATTATGTAATTCCATAGGTACAAACTGATAGCTCGCATAAACGTCGTCTTCATCGCCAAGCACAATAAAGAAGCCGCCACCTTCTCCATGTTGCTCAGATAAAATAAGTTCACTTTCCCATGGGTAATTATCAAATATCTCGCACAGCTCGCGATGAGATTTAACCTCTCTTTCGAAGTTTACCAATTCATCGCCACCATCACGATGTTGATAATAAACTTTAACCGAAGCCAATTGCCCCCCTTTGCTAAATATCTATTTAATAATGGATTTTACGTCATTAGCGCCTGCAATTTTCATTGTTGTAGTTTTATAGTGAAGTAGATCTCAAAACACTCCGTCATAGAGCGACTTGATTAGTAGCAGTCACAAAAAAGCGTAATATCAACGTTGATATTACGCTTTTAAGTTTATCCATTATGAAAAGTAATAAATATTTTATAGGCTAGGCTTTTATACCAGAGAATAAAGCGACACAACCAACGACCTGAATTTTCACATTAGAAAAATGCTGCTTAAGTGCCGTTTCAAGTGATTGAAGATCATCATTTTCGTTAGTAAAGATGCCTTTTTTGTTATAAAAGTCCATCAACTTTTGCGCAAAAACGTTTTTCGGTGTGCCTTGACCGAGAATCGTGCTTCCAAAAAGTACAGCCCCTTCGTTCATCACCTCTTTCAAATTAATGAAAACAGCACTCTTTTCTGATAAATCACCCGGCAAGCAATGCAGCAAGTAATTAATGCTTACAGAGTCAAACTTCTCACAGTTGAGCGACAAGGGTTCAAAGACATTTCGGCAGTAAACTTCAGGGTTTAAATGTTGAATAGCTCTAGACGTTGATTCCAAGCTATTATCATTCAAATCCACCAAGCCAATACGCTTAGTGTCCGTTGTTAAATGTTTCTTTAGGTAATACCCAGTACCTACCCCAACATCTAAGTGGTTATCGGTCACCTTCTCTACAAACTGTTGGCTGATCAGTCGCGTAGGACACTTCCATAAATAATGATTAGAAAAACCTAATACCCAAAGATCATAGATAGAAAGAACTTTTTTTGAATAGACAGCTTGACCTGCCTTGATAGCTTCTTGGTTCATATTTTGAAAAATTATTGTGTGGCAATAACACAAAACCTATACCAAAATGCATAAAAATCAAAGCTTACCAGATAGTTATTAATATAACTTTCACCAGCAAATCCACCTATACCGAACACCTAAGGCATTTTGGATTATTTTAAATTTAACTTAAGCTTATTTAATCAAAAACTGATTTTCTAAATAGCATTAAAACATTTGATTATTATGGATTATTTTTGTATTACACTCTTAATTGTTGTGTTATAGCTCTTATCTCAGAAAGCAAATCAACACCAATTACTTTCTTATTTTCAATGTGGGAACCCAAGATATCAACAGTCACTAATTCTTCATGTTGTGCAAATTGTACTAAATACTCGCCATTAGGTGTGCATAGTTGACTACTACCGCAATATTCTGCTGACAACTCTTTTGTTATGTCTTTACCTATGCGATTACAGGTCGCCACGTGCATGCTGTTTTCAATTGCTCGTGAACGCGACACATGTAAGCTATATGGGCCACCAAAATTAGCAGGATGCAGTAATACATCTATCCCTAGTTCCGCATATGGTCGAATAATTTCAGGAAACCACAGGTCAAAACACACAGCCACACCAAAAACCAAACCATGGTGTTTAAAGGTTAACAAGCTATCGCCTCTAGAAAAGTATTGTCTGTCTATATTGGTTTGGCTTATTTTTCGATATTTATGTTGTAATCCATGCTTATCAACGACAGCGATAGAATTGAAATATTGGTTATCTTCCACTTCAGCAACCCCAGCCACTATTGTTGTATTATGTGCTGACGCCAATTGAGTTAAGGCTGTTATTGTTAGGCTGTTAGTATAGTCTTCACACAGCGCATGAATTTCTTCCGGACTATTAAATATATAGCCCGTTGAGAATAGCTCAGGTAATAACACAAGTTCACCCACCTTATCGGCAGCTTCAAGCATGTTGGATAATTTAGCTATATTTTCCGCTTTGTTTTTATACACCACATCCATTTGAACAATTGATATATTCATAACATCCCTCCGAACTAACCCTCACAAAATATTAGAGACCATTATTCCTTATCAAAACTATCAACAATAATAGCTCCCATTGATGCTGGCATAGTGATCACAATTATTCGGCGAATTGAAGTAACGGGATCATCAAATAAAGGAAGCTTATCTATACATAACAACACTAAAAATACCACGAATGCTGTCATTAGATAGGCAATAACAATACGGAATAAAAACACGAACAGACGCTGACTCACGTTCTTTTGAAATACGCTTTGATACGTAAAAACACTAAGGAAAAGCACAGACAACATAAAGAGCATCAGTAAGTTAGGGATAGGTAACGTCTCACCTAACCGCCAAGCCTCTTCTGAAAATGAAATAGGAACAGCAAGCGCAAACGCACCAACAAAGACTTGGCTTGCATCTTCCATATTGAAGCTAATTTTCATGGCACTCCCTCGCCTATTTCACCCTAATTAAATCTCTAAAACCAGTCAGTTAAGCGCTCGCTTTGGTTGACGCAGGCTTAGCCTTCATACTACCAAACACATTGACTAGCGCCCCAAGTATGATCATCGCTCCCCCCACCATCGTCCAGAACGAAGGAACTTCATTAAAGACCAGCACGCCCAGAATAATAGAAAATACAACTTGTACGTAAGAATACGCCGTCGCTTTACTAGCAGCTGCTGTTTGCATTGCTTTAGTCAAACCAATTTGACCAATCTGGGTAAAGATCCCTACGAATAACAACAAAAACAATGCTTCAGTATCTGGCATAACAAATTTGTCACCCAACAAAAGCAAAGAGAAAGGCAAAGCAATCAGTGGGAAATAAAAAATGATCACTGAGCTATCTTCTGTTTTACTCAGCTTTTTCACTATCACGTAAGCGACAGCACTACCAAAAGCACCACAAAGTGCAACAGCTACGCTAAACATAGGCAATGATGATGCACTCTCAACCGACCAGCTTGGACTGACGATAAACATCAACCCCATGATGCTCAATGCAATACAAATCGCTGTCGATTTTTGAACACGTTCTCGTAGGAAAAATAGCGCTAAGAAAGCTGTAAACACCGGGTGCAAATATTGCAAAATTGTCGCTTCAGCTAAAGGCAATGTCGCTACGGCGTAATACACACAAACCAAAGCTAGTGAGCCTGCGACACCTCGTGCTACGAGTAGTTTTTTATTATTACCCCATATAGAAATCTTCTTACGTCTCACATCTACATAACTGATAATGAGAGACACAATTGCCCTCGCCGCCACAATTTCAAAAACAGGAATACCATAGGTACTCACTAGCTTTACACAGCTAGACATCAATGCAAAAGCCAATGCTGAGAGCAGCATGTATCTCACGCCAACAGGGATAAAATGAGTAATACGATCAGACATATTCAATAAACTACTAGATGTGATTCGAAGCCATGATCATATGAGACTCAGCTCGATAAGGAAAGGCGGATGTCTAACACAATTAGACATCCGCCTTTCCAGCATAACGCACAACACGCCCAACACATTATCGACCACAGGCTTTAATACTAAAAACACTCATAAATTCTTGCCGACTGCTTTCTAATGCGAAGAGCATATTAACTTGTTATTAGCCAGCCATACTCAAGCATTAAGCCTATTACTAGCTCTTTATTAAAGTTAGGTTTATTTGCATTAGTCAAAATAATCACGCCATAGCCTTCAGATTTATGCGCTAACATGGTTGATGAAAATCCTTTATTCCATCCGTCATGCATAAAATAACCTTGTCCGTCGATATTCGCTCCCATTAGAAACACGCCAAGCCCTACGGCTTGATTAATTGTTGGCGACGTCATTGTCTTTGCTGATGCTTGAGATAATACAACACCACTGTCGTCATGGAGTGCATTTTGAATATCAATGGCGAACTTAGCGAGATCCGATGCTGTGGTCCACAACCCTGCCGCTGCTTGCTCAGGGTAAACATGGTAATGCCCTGCCACTGGTTTGTTATTTTCCATATATCCAGTCGCGACAAAATCTGCCCGTACATTATCTATTGGCTGCTGAAAAGTACTTTGCTGCATTCCTAATGGCGACAGCACTTTTTGCTGCATTAAATGAGTAAAATCTGTATGTTCTTTGTCTACCAGTAGCTGCTGCAATACGCTATAACCGCCACCAGAATAGGCAAAATCAGTACCGGGAGTCTTAGCCACTTCGACTGAGGGTGAATTGGCGTTATTTTGCCCCAATAAACGTCCAAACAATGAAGCCCCTTCAAGCACCTCGGTAATTGACGGAATAGGCTTACCAACCTCGTAACCAGCAAAGCCTGATACTGTTAACCCTGCGGTATGATTTAATAGCTGTTTCACCAAAACAGGTGACGCAGCATTGTGTTCATTTTTTGGAATTTGCCAACTTTGTAGATATTCATTGGCTGGTGTGTTGAGGTTAAGTTTTCCTTCCTCGACAAGCTTTAAAGCTGCCACAGCTGTAACAGGTTTACTAATAGAAGCGACTTGAAAAAGTGTATCTGATGTCACTTCCTGTTGGGTTGCTATGTCTTTCCAGCCGAAATTAGCCACCCACGATATTTGTCTGTTTTGTATCAATGCGATACTAACACCAGGGATATCATAATCCCGCATACGAGATTCAATTGATTGCAGCTTCCCATTGAAGATTAATGCCGTTGGGACCGTATTTCCCCCATCACTGACTTTTGCCTGTGCACTAAAACCTATTAAAGAAATACCAACGATAACAAGTTTTTTTACAACCACGGTTTTAAATCTACACGCACAAAAAGCGCTTTCCATAAACTGTGAAGCGAAAATTGAAGTTTTCAACATTTCGGCACTCCCTATCCAATTCATTCCTAACTTTGTCACACCCTAGTCGGCATGCTCTCTTTCGCTACAGTGCCAAATTAAAGTCTTGAGCTCTTTCATTTGAAAAATTATTCAATAAAGCATGAATGTTTATTACTTGCCTGCCTTGCTATTCTTCTAATTTAACAAATCACTTTACAACAACTACTTGTTTATTTGCTTCAATAGATGATTCATTTTGATTTCTTATATTCAGAAACTAAAGCAGATGATTGATAACAAGCGATAGCGGACACTTTATACATATGGAAAGTCATAAAGCGAAATATTACATGGTGTTTATGCGCCGATTTTTCTTTTTATTGTGAGCAATATCAAATAACCTTATTCGAGCCTTATATTGTGCTGAATAACAACATAAGACTCTTAGCCACAATTAACATCGGCTCTAAACAGCATTTATATTATTCAGATTGCATCACGCAAAGTGCAAATTTAACCCTACACCAACATCTTTAACATCCGAGTTATTTGCAAGCTTAATTTTGTACTCCAAACTTGTGCAATGGCATGGGTGGATCTGCGTGATCGCTTGGTGCTTGAAGTAGTCTAGAGTGCCCTGAGCCTGTACTTCACTCGGAGCGAGTAAATGAAACCCACCGATAACATCAACGATGCGGTCATCACCACAAACCTTTTTAGCATGTTCAATGATGTTACAAATCCCCGCATGGGAGCAGCCAGTAATAATTACCAAGCCTTGTGCAGATTTATAGGCTAATGCAGAGTCGTCTTTGACAAAATCATCGTGCATCTCATCGCCACACTCACATTGACCGATCGGATCTAGGTTTTCAAAATCGTTACTTCTTTCAATCTCGCCTAAAAAGACAAGGCGATCTGTAAGCCAAACAGGCTCAGTGCTTAACTGAGTTGCAAAATACTTACTTACCTTTTTTCCATCCAGCACCGAACCAATCTCTTCGCCCTCAAAAGCTTTATAAGCAAACGCATCAGGATGGGCAATCAAAGTTGGCTCACGCACTTGTGAAAGCTCAGCATTTTGACTCGCTTCACCTTCAGCTCTCGCCTCTGCAAACAGTTTAGCCAGTGGAAAAAGACCACCGGTATGATCATTATGACCATGAGAGATCACCACATGATCAACATCCAGCAAGGTTTCTCCCATCTTTTTGGCGTTCTGAATGAAAATGTCAGAATACCCAACGTCGAATAACACCTTAGTATCACCGTCAGTAATTAAGTATGAAACCCCCGGCTCCCCTAGATAATAACGGTCAATTATTGTGTTGTTATCGACTAATACTTTTAATTCCATCTTCCTATCTCGTACGTCATTCAAGGCACGCGCAGCGCCTTATAATCAGCAGACATCATACCTTTTGATTAAATTTATGCCTTGATTGATATCGAACATTGAAGAAATATTGATAATCTTTTCAAAAGCTTGCTTAACGAATATTCTCATTATTTCAACGCAACACAAACACAGTAGCAGCCCTATCACATCAGCGATTTTGTAAAAAAAAAAGCCGCTGAAGAACCTCAGCGGCTTTGTTATACGCTTTAAACTGTCAATTTATTGAAGCGCTGTAATACGAATATCTGCAATATTTGCTTCATTCTTCACACCTTTGACGCCACCAGCATAAATGTATGTTTCATTTGATTTGAGGTAACTCATATTGAAATGATCTTTAAGTGCAAGTTGATAAACCTTGCCCTGCTCTAGCTTCACTTCAATAGGGGTTGAATAACGCATACCATTATTTTCACCAATATGCCCCATTTGCAGGACACCGGCACCAACAAGCTGACCCGCATCATCGCGAACTTCCAACTGCTTAACCGTATTGGTAATTCCCGTATTAAGTTGACCAAGGTTATTGTTATACCAAGCCGCCATTTGATAAGAGCCCGTCTTAGGAACAACGAATGTATTTAGCCCTTTTACCGTACCGCTATCTTTACTAACAGTAACGGTCGACACGCCCTGTTTTAACGTTTGGTACTCACCTACTAATTTAACGCGAATTTCATCACCTACACACACTGGCTGGCTTGGATTCGAACGGAAGCCTTGGTCATTAATACTTTCCGCTACATAACACGCAAAGCCTTGCGACATGTCGGTATACTGCTGCGCAACGACACCCTGCTCAATCAACTTACCGTTACGATATAGGTTAATTTTATATTGGCTGGCAATATCAATCGCAACGCCTTTATTGCCTTCATTCGTAATCACTTTTGCAGTCAATGCTGGCTCTTTTGGTGAGAACACCCGACTATCTTTTATTGCATAAGGTTTAACGCCTGAAATCACTTTTATTGTACTGTCATTACCCACTTTTGCTCCTAAGGTAACTTGATAATTACCTTTATCATCAAGCTTCACATCATCAACAGGGTAATAACCAGACATATCATCATCTACGGGCGGTAGATCAATAGTGACCGAATACTGTTTTCCTTTGTAATCAAAATTATTCAGTGTTATTTGCTGTGAATGCGCGAACAAGTTATTGCGAATCCAACCGGTAATAAAGGGTTTAACCTCAAGTTGACCGCTTTCAGTATGAATACCAAAAATCGTTTCAACCACCATGTTCAAATACCCTCCCACAGACCACAGTTGACGCTGTGAGTTAATTACCGGGCCATCAAGGCTAGCATCCGCCCCATGATCGCTATGGATAATGAATGATTTGCCAGACAACCACTCAAGATTTTCCATATTAGATAAGTTAGTCGCCGTTCCACGAACCAAAGATTGTACTGCGTTATTCGCCGCTGCAACGTTCATAGTGTGTTTAGCAGCACGCAAACTATATGCTGTCACAAACGGCCAAATAGCCCGGTTATGGTATACAGGCACATCTGGTTGTTGCGGGAAGTACACTGGCACACCAAATTCACTGTGAGGATAATTAGCCATGATTTTCTTAGCTTGCCCAACACTCGCAATGCCACTGATAATCGCCAACGATTCACCCAACATGTCGTATTTGTCAATCGCTATGTCTTGGCCATTATCAAATAGATAGCTAACATACATTCCACGCTGATCGTTCCAGAATTTATCATTAATAGCGGCTTTTAACTGTTTGGCCCACTCACCATATTTAACGGCATTTTTTGAGTCAAATTGCTCAGCCAATTTCGCGGCTAAACGCATCGCTCGATAATGAACAACGTTGGTCGATAAAGCTTTACTGCTACCAATGGCGTTTACATCTTGTGGTGTCCATGTTGAGTATGTTTGATCGCGCCAATCAAGGAAGGATTGTTCACCAACATATAAACCAGACTTTTGATCAAATGCTGCTACCCGATCAGCCTCCAAAGTATTACTAAGTGCATTATAAGCTCGTTCTGCAAATTGATTATATTCTTCACCTTGAAGCGCCGAAAGAAGTCGTTCAGCACCTAGCGCCCATGTTGTACGGTCAGTGCTGATCGGCCAGCTTCCACCAGTGCCTGTATCTTGAACTATTTGCTCACCGTCATACTGCTTATTTGTCGAATCTCGAAAACCCGATAATTTGAATTTGAGACCATTTTCCACCCGTGTCGGGTTCATTAAGGCCAACGAAAGATCGGCAGCATACGCCAAATCACGAGTCCAAACGTAATGCCATTTAGCCCCTGTTTCGAACACTTCAGCTTTAATAGGTTTGTTAAAGTTATAGTTGCCGTCTTTAATTTCTGAAACCGAAAGCTGGCTTAGCTCTTTAAGGCTCATAGCAAATAAAGCATCAAACGCAACATCACCAGTGACCACTTGCGGACCAGCCTGTTCGTTAACGATCACTCCTTGATCTAACGCATCACGTAATTCAGTGGTTGTCGAAATACCAAATTCACGCAATTTAGCTTTAGGATCTTTTACTGAGAAAACCACGGTATCTAGAGAACCATCGAAATTCGCAAATGGCTTGGACTCTTTTATAGAATGCCCTTTATGTACCATAGCAGGATCAATAATCGCGTCCGCATAGTATTTCTCAGCTTCTGTTTGAGTCGCTTTGGTTACTGTCATAGTTGCACTGCTTTCATCAGCAAAACTCACTGAAAACTTGTAGTAACCTTTTTCTTTAAACGTAATCACCGAATTACAGTCATCGTTCATACAATTTTCATTGAGTTCGGGTTTCGGATAGTAATCCTGCGCTACATCAAATTCAGTCGGCTCAGTAAAATGGGTGTACTCAATCTGCCAACCGGGATCAGCAATCTTAAACTGGTTACTACCGCGCGCGACTCTAAGAACCGTTTCATACTGATTATTACCAAGATATTGCAGTTTGGCATGTTCAGCCGTTCCCCAATCGCCATTCAAACCACGTAAGAATAAATCTGCTTTAATAATGGGTTTATCCTCAGGTTTCGGTGCCACTGTTGGTGTATTAACACTTTCCTGGCTATCCGAATGCCAATTACAACCAGCTAATCCGATACAAGATGCAACTGCAAGCGCAATAATACTTGGTTTCATGTTTATCCCTTCCATTTGTTATTTTGTGCGCCAGTGTAAAAAACTCGCTTTAGTGGGAAAAATAGGTAGAAACCAACAAGCTATAGATAAAAGCTATATCTACACCCTCTCTCGTGATCTAGATCTATGAAATACCTTTATTCTGTCTCTAACCTAATTTCAAATTTGTGATTTGAAAGTGAAATTGTGCAAAATGACTCGCAGTTTTTAGAGGAAAAGACATGGATAAATCACTGCAACAATTTTTACTTGTCGCCCGTTGCAAAAGCATAAGCGCAGCCGCAAGAATGGCAGGGCTCAGCCAACCCACAATCACCAACAACCTGCGAAAGTTAGAAGAAAGTTTAGATGTCGACCTCTTTGAGCGTACCTCAAAAGGCATGATACTTACCGAATACGGACGCATCCTTTATCGTCATAGCAATGCGATGCAACACGAATATAATTTGATGATGCAAGGAATTGATGAAAGGAAGAAATACCAAGACGGTAAAATAAAAATCGGTACAGGTGATGCTTGGTGGCCACTTTTTGTTAAACAAGCATTAGATACTCACCTGTCTCACTCACCACTTGCCTCAACCCATGTCGAGTTTGGTAACCATCTCTGTTTAATGGACTCGTTAATCAACGAGGAAATTGAGTTTTTTATTGGCCATGAAATTGTTGGCTTATCAGCCAAATGTGACGTAACTTTTATTCCTTTATTTCAAACCACTGATGCATTTTTCGTAGGGCCTGAACATCCACTGCTAAACAAAACAGTGACTGATGCCATGTTGCACGAGTATCCTTCTTTGTCTGTCACTTATGATGCTAAGAAATTTAGTCATATTGTCGACAATCCAATCCCAAAACAACACGAACGTGAACGCCAACAACTGGACCAACGTGCCACTTACGAACTCGATTCGCTACTTGCCAGTATCGAAACCCTCAAAACCACTGTAGCCATAATGCCTTATACTAAAGCGTTAAAACCTTATCTAGAATCTTATGGGCTTAAAACATTATCGATGAAAAAACAGCCGAACCCTGGGACCGTTGGTATTTATCATCACAGGAGAGAAACTTCTAAATCGCATTTAACCTTAATTGAAAATATTTGCCTACAAGTGAAATCAATCATCGTGTAACACCGTCAATAACGGCCAGTGCGACAGCCAAGCCTTACTGTAAAGTCGTTGTTCAAACAGCGCCATTGGTCGTTTCAGATTATGCGTCACATTCAAGTTAAAAAGAGACTCAAACCCAAAAGCAGCAATACAGTCATACCTATTGTTTTCAACTTTTCGAATACCCACCGCCGTTTCTTTTTCAGGCCAATAACTCATCGCGTCAAGTGTATTGCTATATGGACTATCACCATTACGTTCATGCATGAGCGCTTGATTTCGCACCTGCCAATTTAAGTTTGGCATTGCTGCTTGCAACTGCTGTTCATACATTAAATAAGCGTTAACATCGCTCTCGCTTGAATCAAAATAAATAACGTCCACATCATTTAATGGCGTCATTATTACTTTATTGTGCAAGGCATCCCACACCAAGTTTCGAACAAAACCAGCAGCTATGTAACATTGCGGTAAATCCAACCGATACACACAATCAAGCGCAGCCACCCTCACGGGATCTCGTTCGATAAACTCAATGATCTTATCTGCATATTCTTGTGTCATTGCGTCAGCTCATTAAACAAACACACAGCATTCTAAAGAATAACACCCAGTAAAGACCTACTGGGTGTTTGATTACAACTTAATAGCCATTAATTAATCAAGCTGGATATTGCACTCTTTCTTAATCACTAACTTAGCAAGCTCTGTAACAAATTGAAATTCATTGTTAGCACCATACTGACTAAAGAATGGCTGAACTTTGTCGCATGAACCTTGCACCGATAAAGCAAAACGCAACAATGCCACAGAATCACTCGGATCCATATCTAACTGCTCTAATGCTATCGCCATCGCTTGTTCAGGCTCATCAGCAAGATAATGCTGATTATACAAAACAGAAAGTTGCTCATACTCACTCACAATTCCATCACTGGCAAAAGCGCATGATGAAGAAAAAAAGCCACATACTATTACTAAGGTATAACAAGCACACCGACACCACTTGGCACTTTGGACAAAAAGTCTTTCCATTGCCCCGGATGTATTGTCGGACAACCTGCTGAACCTTTCCATGTTGTTTTATACCCCCAATGAACGTGAATGAAATTCGCTTGTTTACCATAATCAGGAAAGTTAGAGTTTAATTTGTAACTATGACTTTACTGGCCCCTTTTCAAATTGCTTTAGATCATCGGTGATCTCATTCCAAGGGGCTTTTGACGCTGTAAAAATATGAAAACTTGGCTTATGCGTCGGCACATCATCCAAAATACCCAACCGAATATTATGCTTATGTGTTTTTAATTTATGTGAAAACAAACTCGAACCACAACAGCGGCAAAATGCGAGCTCTGTCTCCGCGCTTTTAGGGTAAATAGTCACAAACTCTTCACCAGCAATAAAACGAAACTTATCTGAGCTTATTCCACCTACCGATGAATAGTCTGAACCTGTAAATTTGCGACACTCTGAGCAGTGGCAGTTCCCCATATACTCAAAATCATCTGGTACTTCAATCTGTACCTTATTACAAAGGCACGAGCCACTTAACTTTCTCATTATTATTTCCTTATAAATTTATATTTATTCGTAACTACAACACCTCACACAAACACACTACAAATTCTGCTCTAACAGCATGGTTTTGTATGATCTGGATTCAAGATCGGCTTCAGATAATCCAAACTGTGCAGCAAGTGACAATAGCTCTTTTTTGAAGCGAGGAAGTTGGGTTTCATCGTTAGTCATAATTGCAAACTCAGCAAAATCACCGATACCGTCTAACGAGTCAAACGTGATGTGATAGGCACCAACAAAGTAAATGCTGCGTGTTTTAGTGGCTTTCAGCACTATTTCGTACCCCATATTAACTAACATGCTTTTTGCATTTTCAGCATCGGTAATATTGGTAGCTTCACAGCGATCAGGCTCAGGGCCTTTTACTATCCAAAGTTTGATCCCCGAGGGCTCCATTGTACGAATACACACACTTTTATTTTGCGACGTTAATGCTCTCTCTGGGGTATCAAAGTAACAATCCGATTCAAGATTATCTTCGAGCATAACCTGATGAGACATTGCGGTTAGTGTTTTAAGAAACGCTACTTTTGAATGCACGCGATATTTGAGCTCAACTTCATATTTCCCTTTAAAATGCTCACTACTCATTTATTTGCCCCACAGATTCGATACGTAACTGCCATGTCCTACTTCGCACACACTGGCATTTAAAAGACGCATTTTATCATGTTAAAAAGCCATAAATCTGATAGCCATACATAAATAACTGAAAAACAGAAGTTATCAATACGTTAAGTCAAATAATATCAGCTCGTACCAACAGCTGTGTTTATTTAGCTACGACTTATCGCTTCCCATTCATATCCTGCACCTACTATCAAACAACTCACTTTTATAAATTGTGATTAAAATCATAGGTTAATATCACATCTTACTTGTCATTTATTTGTATAACATAACTAGCAGGCGTAATCTCTCATCTCGAAATCAGTCTTTTACAGCGGCTCTTCCGTCTCTACTCTTGCGTTTTATTAATAAGGATATTTTATGCGAATCAAATCAGGTTTAGCCAAACTGCTACTCTGCGGCCTTTGTTGTATTCCTGCTGCAGCCATGGCAACAGATCTCGATAGATTTGAAGGGCTTTCTGGCTCAATCAATATTGCCGGCGGCACCGCGCATATTCCAGTAATGAAAAAAGCCGCTAAATCAGTCATGAAAGCAAACCACGATATTCGTATCACGATTGCTGGTGGCGGTTCAGGTGTTGGCGCGCAACAAGTGGCTAAAGGCTTGGTAGAAATTGGCAACACTGGACGGGCACTTAAACCCAATGAAGCCAAGCACGGACTGATTTCTTTCCCATTTGCAATTGATGGTGTAGCCGTGATCGTAAACCCTTCTAATCCTATTCAGGGGCTAACCGAACAACAAGTTGCTGACATTTACGCAGGCAAGCTAACAAACTGGAAAGCGCTAGGTGGTGAGGATCGTATGATCAACCTATTCACCCGTGATGAAGCCAGCGGTACGCGTGCCGTGTTCGTTAAGAAACTACTTCATGAGTCACCAATGGCAAACTTCGCTAATGTGGTCCCTTCAAACGGTGCGATGAAAACAGCTATCGCACGTGACCCAGGCGCCATTGGTTATAGCAGTGTTGGTTATATTGATGACACCGTAAAGGCACCTGCATTAGATAATGTGCACCCAACGAATGAAGCTTGCGCATCAGGAAAATACCCAGTGGTACGCAAACTGTACATGAACACCAAAGGACAACCTCAAGGATTAGTACGTGAGTTCATTGATTACATATACAGCCCGCAAGGCGCTGAATATATTCGAGCATCGGGTTATATACCACTAAACCAGCAATAACTAGCCATATTCAGATAGATATTTGGTTATTTAATGGTTTCTTCGATCACCACAGAGCGTGTATTACTTACATTCGTTTCAGTTGTATGCGCTCTCATGATATTGCTATTTGGCTTTTTATTGTGGTTCGCCCTTCCCGTATTTTTTAATACTGAGGCACCAGTACTCACCCTGCTCTGGCAACCAGAGCAAGGGCACTACGGCATACTCACCATGATTACGAGCTCAGGGCTAATTGGTCTGCTTGCGCTTATCATCGCCTTTCCTATTGCAATCGGAATCAGCGGTTTTTGCTTACTCGAACGCTACCACAAACCTGCCGCGTGGATAAGAAGCCTGATCCGCTTAATGGCAGGTATACCCACTGTGGTTTATGGCATCGCTGCCGTGTTTTTACTCGTTCCACTACTACGAGAAACCTTCCGCAGTGGCTCAGGCTTTTGCCTGCTCGCCGCCACACTCATAGTGGTGGTGTTGATCTTGCCCGTGATGGTGATGATGCTCGATACTCACTGTCGGCCATTAGCTAAACAAATACACCTTGCATCTGTCGCAACAGGTTTTACCGAGAGCCAAACCCTGGTTTACCTAATCTTTCCTCATGCCCAAAAAGCCATGGTTTCTGCGATGTTACTTGGTTTTAGTCGGGCCATTGGCGACACACTTTTGCCTCTTATGTTAGCAGGCAACGCCCCACAACTAACCAGTAGTGTATTTGATTCTGTCCGCACTTTAACGGCTCACATTGGCTTAGTATTAGCGACCGAGAATGGTAGCGCTGAGTACAATTCATTATTCGCAGCGGGATTTATATTACTCGCCATGAGTGTGGCTGTGACGTTGTTAATAAGAAAAATGGAACACGCGCAGTTAACCTCAACCAAAGAGGACGCTGTATGAAAGCACGACTATTTCACCTGTGGTGTCTTACCTGTACGGTAGGATTGGTATTATGTTTGGGTTTATTGGTCGGTTTTATTATTAGTCGTGGCGCCCCAGCACTTAGTCTTTCCCTCTTTTTTGGTGACAGTGATCCCCTCAATGCCCTTCTAGGGTTAGAACCGATCTGGGATGGGATATGGCCAGCATGTGTAGGCACCCTCACAGTCGTGTTTTGCGCCACCGCACTTGCGTTATTGCCCGGCATTGCCACTGGTATTTGGCTAGCCAGTCGTTCGCAATCACGATTCAAATACCTAGTTGCACTTGGTATCGATATTCTGGCAGGGATCCCTTCTATTTTAATGGGGCTTTTCGGCTTTACCCTGATCCTGTTTCTGCGAAGCTGGCTATTACCAACCGCCAATACTTGCTTACTGTTATCAGCACTGTGCCTTGCGATGTTAATCATTCCGTACTTAGCTGTCGCTACTCGCACTGCTTTACTCGCCTTGCCTCATTCATTAGAAATCACAGCACTATCGCTCGGCATGTCACGCTGGAAAACATTACGCTGCGTACTATTGCCTCAAGCGGTAAAAGGTATTATTGGCGGCATCATGTTAGCAATGGGGCGTGCCGCTGAAGATACAGCGGTCATTATGCTGACAGGCGCAGTCGCCAATGCAGGATTACCCGGAGGGTTATTCGAACGCTATGAGGCTCTGCCTTTCACAATTTTCTATTTCAGCGCCCAATATCAAAATGACACTGAGTTACAAATGGCTTTTGGAGCCGCATTAACCTTGCTATGCCTCACCGCTACCATTTTCACCTCAGCCACACTGTTACAGCGTAACTCTTTACGGAAACACTAATATGAGACCATTACAGCACGCCCATCGAGTGACAGGGAAAATAGCCAACCTCACCATAACATTTGGCTCTCAGACTGTGATTTCTGATGTCAGTATGAACCTTTACAAAAATAGAGTGCATGTACTTACCGGGCCATCTGGTTCAGGAAAAACGACCTTTCTCCGCGCCATCAATCGCCTTAATGATTGTTTTGCCGATTGTTACACTCAAGGCAAAATCGAGTTAACTATTGATGGCAACTTAGAAGCTGTACATACTTTAAAATCACAACAACTACCAACATTACGACAAAAAGTAGGTATGGTATTTCAACATCCACAACTTTTACCGGGCACAATCGCAGACAATATTTTGCTGCCGCTTAAAGTTGTAAGTGGTATGACAGGGAAAGTAGCGCAGAATAAACTCTCAACTGCACTTAGCCAAACGACATTATGGGACGAAGTAAAAGACAGATTAGATAAGCCAGCCCAGTCACTTTCTGGCGGGCAACAACAGCGACTTTGCCTTGCTCGCACTCTCGCTCTAGAGCCCGAAATATTATTACTAGATGAACCAACCGCTTCGCTAGATCCTAAAACCACAGAACAAATCGAATCGTTAATTAGCGAATTAGCCCAGCACTACACCATAGTGATGGTGTCTCATTCCGCGCAGCAAACCCAAAAGCTAGCTGATTATATTTATTATTTTGAGCAAGGGCGTGTGGTTAATAACTCCCTCTAACTCTCAATACATCATATGGAGCAACGGTGCATGATTAATAACCCCCCTCTAGCTCCCCCTTAAAAAGGGGAGAAGACCAGCAAAGCTCCTCCCCTTTTCAAGGGGAGGCTGGGAGGGTTATTTTATAAAGCTTATTGGTATTTCGCAGCGGTAATGAACTCACCAAAAGTCTCACACCAGATGATCACCGCGTTATAGCTTGCAGGGTTTATACCTTCAGGTACTGGCACAACAAAATTTTCGAACGTTTTAACATCACCTACCCTCGTCATAGTTGATTTTAAACGATTAAAATCATCTTCAGTTTCCACAAACTCTGGTGATAAATACAACTTATAGTCAGGGCCTGGCGCGAGTTTTCCCATCAAGGTGATAAATTCAGGGCCAACCGTCACCGTGCCTTCTCCCCAGTGGAACGAATCGCTATCTTGAAGCTCTTTCGTAAACTCAGCAGAAAACTGTGCTTGAGCAGAAACCGTTGAGACTTCTGTCACCGTTGGAGCAGTTGGCGCAATCAAGATTGGTAACGCGTAGATGCCAAGAGCAAAACCCGCTGCGCCCACAATTAAATGACTCACTAAAAGTATGATTAACGTTTTTACTTTCATTCAACCTCCTTTGAATTTCATACCGTGCTCTATCCACATTGAGCACCACGAAAAACACTCAGTGTAAAACTAGCCTTTAGCGGTTGAATTTGAAAGTAAAATAAGGAGGAATTATAGTGCCTTCAATCCTCTCATTGTCATCACAACCTCAAACAAAATTAACAATGATACATTGATTCGATCATAAGAATCGTGTCAGAAAATTTTACAACCCCAAATATAACAAACGTTCAAAATCGC
The DNA here is from genome assembly GCF_001650345.1 of Photobacterium jeanii. Lineage (GTDB taxonomy): Bacteria > Pseudomonadota > Gammaproteobacteria > Enterobacterales > Vibrionaceae > Photobacterium > Photobacterium jeanii. The sequence goes on from NZ_LVHF01000012.1 coordinate 474,880, forward strand.
ATAAGCCATTAAAACTAAAGTAAAAATTTATCAGGCACAGTTTATGCAATCTCATTATTAACAACCATAACCTTATAATGATGAAGGGATTGCACATGACTAACTACAAACACACTCTAATTAAAGCAGCAGGATTGTTAGCTTCTTCTATTTTTGCTAACTCAGCATCTGCTGCACCTATTGGTTTTGGTGTAGATGGTGATACTACTAGCTCAACGCTCTACAGCATCGACTTTGCAACAGGTACAGGTACAGCCATTGGTGGTATTGGTGCCGTCGGATTTAATGATGTAGAGGGTATTTCCTTTTTTGGTTCAACTCTCTACGGTATTGATGATTCATCGAATTCACTGATTACTATAGATACTGCAACTGGTGTCGGTACATCTGTCGGCGGACTTGGCGTAAGCATTACAAATCCGGGCTTTGCAATCTCTTCAAGTGGTCTGGCTATTGCGGGGGATAATAATGACTTATGGACGGTTGACCTAACGACAGGTGCTGCAACTTCACTTAACAGCTCTGTTGGTTTTGATTTAGAAGGCTTAACTTTCCTGGGCGAAGTCTTATTCGGTGTTGATACAAGCGAAGACAGCTTATACACCATTAATACCATGACAGGTGTCGCTACACTTGTGGGTGCAGGAGGAACACTAACAGGACTTAGCCCTGAAGCGGCTCTAGCCACTGACGGAATCAGCCTATTTGCTGCTGATGATGACGGCGATTACTTTAAAATCGATCCCCTAACAGGTGCTGCAACAATCATTACTACGAGTGGTACTGATGTTGAAGGCTTAACCATTCGAGTGCCTGAACCTGCCACTCTATTTGGGATGGGGTTACTTAGCCTATGTCTAGTTCGCCGCAAAGTACGCAGCTAACACGTTCACATTAATTGTTTTATCGAGCCTGCAATAATAAAACCGATAATAACAAGCAAAAACAAAAGCCACATTCACAATTAATAATGAATGTGGCTCTTAAATTATTAACGAATTAATCGAATAGAACGATAACGTTATTGGTTATACCAACTCAGCTTTTGATGAAGCTCGGTAACACTACCAATAACAATCAGCGATGGGCTAACGGCATCTTTAGCTATCGCAGGTAACTCAGCCAATGTTGAGGTGAAAACACGCTGTTGTAGTGTGGTTCCCTTTTCAATAATGGCACAAGCTGTATTTGCATCAAGACCATGATCCAGCAGTTTTTGGCTAATTAAAGGCGATTGCTTTAATCCCATATAAAACACTAAAGTATGATTCGCTTTTGCCAACGATGACCAATCAATATTCTCACCGTCTTTCTTCACATGCCCAGTAATAAACTGCACGCTTTGAGAGTGTTCTCTATGCGTAAGAGGGATCCCAGAATAAGCCGTACATCCCGCAGCTGCGGTTATTCCCGGCACGACTTCATAACGAATATTGCGCTCAACTAACAATTCAAGCTCTTCACCGCCGCGACCAAAAATAAATGGATCGCCACCTTTTAAGCGCACAACATGTTTACCCTGCTCTGCATGTTCCGCCAAAATCTGATTTATCTGTTCTTGCGGTACACAGTGATAATCCAGCTGCTTACCAACATAAATTCGCTCAGCATTTGGGTTAACCAACGCCATAATTTCAGCTGAAACCAATCGATCGTACACCACGACTTCAGCTTGTTGAATTAAGCGCAACGCTTTGACAGTGAGCAGATCCGGATCTCCCGGACCTGCACCAACTAGTGAAACAAATCCTTGCTTTTGGATACCGATATCAACATGTTCAGATGACAAAAACGATGACATTAATTTGCTCCACTCTTCGTTAATATTCTTGAATGATTAAGCGTTAACTGCAGCAGCTTGAGCCACTTCTGAAGTCTTATTATTGACTACTGGACGCTCAGCTTTAGGTGTTGAGTACCAGTATCCCAGCCCCATAAACACCACACCTGAAACAGCATTACCTAGAGAAACCCATAACAAGTTATGACCAATACCACCCAATGTGTAAGCCTCAGCGCTATTACCAAACCAAGACAAAGCAAAGATCGTCATATTGGCGATCGAGTGCTCGTAACCACAACCAATGAATGCCAGCAGACACCACCAAATAGCAATAAAGCGACTGCTACCTTCTACGCGTTGACACATCCAGATAGCTAAACAAACCAACCAGTTACAAAGAATACCTTTAAAGAACAATACCATTGCTGGCGCAGAAGTTTTAGCAAGCGCAACTTTATGAACCAAGCTAGTCGCATCAGGCAGCAACTTACCGCCACCGGCATACATAAATAACGCGGCAACAGCAATAGAACCCAGCAAGTTACCAAGCCAAGTTTGCGGTAGAATTTTTAAGTTATCCATCCATGTGATTTGGCCTGTTTTAGCACCAAGAGTGAGGAACATTGTATGGCCGGTAAATAACTCAGAACCAGCCATAATCACCAAGGTCAACGCCACACCAAAGGTAGAGCCCATAACAATTGGACGAATAGACGGATCAACTAGGTTGCCAAAAGTGAAGATTAAAATGATACCCAATCCGACATATGCTCCTGCCATTGCTGAACTAATCCAAAACCCAATTGGATTATCTTCAACCAATCGCTTAATACGCGCTGCGTTATCCCCGCATTTTTTAATTGGATCTGCAAACATTGTTATTTCCTTAAAACAGTGAAATTAAGACATGAATAAAGGTTTGTCTCCAGTTGTTACCCGGAAACCATTATTCATGTATTAACTTATTGTTTGTTGCTGAAAGTGTTGCCCCCAATGACGAGGGCAACAGGCAATTTAGAGTGCAGGCATTTCAACCATGCCCTGATGAATACGCACCTCAAAAGCTTTCAAACTAAAGCGTTCATCTTCAAGACAGCGCCCATCTTTCAGATTAAAACGCTGTTTTTTCAAAGGGCTAGCAACCCAAAGCTCACCTTGATGCTCACAAATCAAACCACGAGAAAGTACGTTAGATTTGGCGAATGGATCCATATTATTAATTGCGAAAACCTGCTCATCTTTATATGGACGGAACAACGCAACTTGCTCGCCATTAACTAGCGCACAAACGCCAGTGCCAGGAATAATGTCTTCCAACGCGCAGATTGTTTGCCATTTGCTCATTATGAGTTCTCCAGTTCTACGTGCAGAATGTCGCCTTTAACGGCAGGATGTTTCTCTGTGAAAGTTGCCGGACGATGTTGTTCACGCTCAGGCACAAACACCACGTTATCGTCACGCTGATCACTATTGATAAAGTGAGCAAAGCGCTTCAATTGGTCTTCATCTTTAATGGTGTCATTCCATTCACAGCTGTAATTATCGATAAGGTTGTTAATATCCGCTTCAAGCTGTTCATTAATACCCAGTTTGTTATCAACAATCACTTCACGTAGGTAGTCGACCCCACCTTCCATGTTGTCCAACCAAACGGAAGTACGCTGTAGCTTGTCTGCCGTACGAATGTAAAACATCATGAAACGATCGATGTACTTAAGAAGTGTTTCCAGATCCAAATCCGAAGCAAGCAGATCGGCATGGCGAGGTTTCATACCACCATTACCACATACGTACATATTCCAGCCCGCATCCGTAGCAATAATACCTAGGTCTTTACCTTGCGCTTCAGCACACTCACGAGTACAACCAGAAACACCGAACTTCATTTTGTGTGGTGTACGAATACCTTTGTAGCGATTCTCAATCATGGCGCCAAGACCAACACTGTCTTGAACACCGTAACGGCACCAAGTGCTACCCACACAAGTTTTCGCCATGCGAAGCGCTTTGGCATAGGCTTGACCCGATTCAAAACCGGCATCAATCAGCTTTTCCCAAATAGCTGGCAGATCATCTTTCTGGGCCCCAAACAGACCAATACGCTGAGCACCCGTAACCTTAGTGTACAAATTGTATTCTTCAGCAACTTTCGCCAACGAACCCAATGCCTGAGGTGTCACTTCGCCACCCGCCATACGCGGGATCACTGAGTAAGTGCCATCTTTTTGCATATTGCCAAGGAAATTATCATTGGTGTCTTGAAGGCTAACGTGTTGTGGTTTTAAGACGTGATCACCCCAGCATGACGCCAGAACAGAACCAATCGCAGGTTTACAAACTTCACAACCGTAACCTTTACCGTGTTTTTCCAGCATCTCATCAAAGCTCTTGATGCCTTCAATACGGATAAGGTGGAACAACTCTTGGCGGGAATAAGCAAAGTGTTCACAAATATCATTGCTAACTTCAACACCGGCTTTTTCAAGTTCAGCATTGAGCACAGAAGTCACCAACGGGATACAACCACCACAACCAGTGCCCGCTCCTGTCGTCGCTTTAATATCAGCTAACGTGTGATGACCATCTGCAACAGCCTGAGCGATTTTGCCTTTAGTAACATCAAAGCACGAACAAATCACGGCAGACTCAGGTAAAGCATCAGCACCTAACGTTGGCTTTTCAGCCCCTGCGTGTGCTGGCAAGATCAATGCGTCAGGATGTTCTGGCAGATCGATTTCATTAAGTTTCAGCTGTAATAAATCGCCATAATCTGAAGTGTCACCAACCAAAACAGCGCCGAGTAATTTCTTACCGTCTTCAGAAACAATCAGGCGTTTGTAAACATCTTCTTCTTCATTGAGGTAAACAAAGCTCTTACAGCCAGGAGTACGACCATTGGCATCACCAATACTGCCGACTTTAACACCTAACAATTTCAGCTTGGCACTCATATCAGCACCTTCAAACTGACTGTCATGGCCTAGCAAATGGTCAACAGCAACGGTTGCCATCTTGTAACCCGGTGCAACTAAACCAAAGAAGGTTTCATTCCAAGAAGCACATTCACCGATTGCGTAAATATTCTCATCAGATGTCAAACAAACATCATTAATTGCAATACCACCTCGTGGTGCAATATCAAGCTGAGCCTGACGAGCCAGTTTATCCTGCGGGCGAATACCGGTTGAAAAGACAATGAAATCCACTTCCAATTCAGTATCATCAGCAAACTTCATGGTATTTCGTGCTGTAGTTCCCTCTGCAACAATTTCTTTCGTGTTCTTGCTGGTATGGACCTGAACACCCATACGCTCAATCTTGTTACGAAGTTGCTGACCACCTTGGAGATCCAACTGCTCAGCCATCAACACAGGAGCAAACTCAATCACATGAGTTTCAACACCCAATGCTTTCAATGCCCCCGCAGCTTCAAGGCCTAGCAAACCACCGCCAACAACGACACCGCTTTTGCTTTTCTTTGCCGAGTTTTCAATAGCTTTGAGATCTTCAATGGTGCGATAAACAAAACAGTCTTTGTTTTCAGAACCTTTGATGGGTGGAACCCAAGGGTATGAACCTGTCGCCAAAATCAACTTATCGTAAGCAATTTCACGACCTGAGTTAGAATATACGATGCGATTTTCGCGGTTGATGTTGATAGCACGCTCACCAATTAAAACGTTAATGCCGTGCTTTTCATAGAAACCGGTTTTGACAAGAGAAAGCTCATCAGCGGTATGGTGGGAGAAATAGGAAGAGAGATGAACACGGTCATAAGCTACCCGTGGCTCCTCACAAAATACGGTGATCTCGAAATTAGAGACATCCGTTTTCTCAACTAAATCTTCGATATAACGATGGCCAACCATACCGTTGCCGATAATGACCAACTTCATCTTGCTACTCATAGAAAATCCTGACCGAAAGCAAAAAAACTGTTGGGGATTTTCAGTTGTGAAGGAAAGTTAATAAATGATGTAAATCAATTACAATAAAATACTACTCTAAAGGGGTAGCTGTGAATTGAAAGCGATTTTGGAGAGGAAATGTTAATAAACGCTAGGTTTAACAGACATCTTTGAGGGAATGAATAGGCGAAAGAAACACCATTTCGCCTATTTAAATTAATGAATATTTCAGGTTGTTGCATCGCTTGCCGAAACGAAAATCGGTTCATGAGAAAATGGCAATAAAGCTTTCATTTCCTCGTTTGAAAGATGAGCAGAAGTAAGTACACAAACTCTAATATCTTGCTCAGCTAGAACTGCCGCTTTTTCAATTAAATCAGCCTGTTGCAAAAGCTCACGTTCGGCATCACGTCGACAGAGGTCAACGAAAATCTCAGGACAATCATGACTATAAAGAACATATTCTGCCTGTTGCATCAAGCGTAATGCTTTTAATGTCAGTAGCTCCGGATCGCGTCCAATATTTACTATCGTAACAGCTTGATGAGTTTCTTCAGGTGATAGCAACAAACGACCAAAAGCACTTTCAAGCTCATTAACTTGCTTAGCGTGTTCAACTTCTGGTAGACGGAAAAAGCGCTCCCAAAATTTTCTTCGTTCATCAACCGTTTTAAAATGCTCTTTAATGCGTTCTCTTTGCTTACCAGCATAATCAGCCAGCATCGCCAAGTTCTGAGGCAGCATAGTTTCAAAGCGCTCACGTAGATAACGAACTAAAACTGGTGAGGCACCACCACTGGAAATTGCAACCTGAATTGGTGAACGATCCACCATTGAAGGTGTAATAAAATGACAAAAATTTGGATCATCAACTACATTTACCCATAAACCACGAGCTGTCGCATCTCGATATACCTGATGATTTAAATCTCGCTGATCTGTGGTTGCCCATACTTGGTCAAAGCCAGCCAAATCGATGTCTTCGTAGTGTTTACATAAATAAATCAGCCTGCCCTTATCAACATAATTGGCAAGAAATGGATGTAGTTCAGGTGAAAGAACAGTAACGTTAGCATTTGCACGCAGTAATAAATCCACCTTACGGCAGGCAACATCACCACCACCAACAACGAGCACTTGCCTGTCTGTCAGGCGTAAAAAGGCAGGGAAAAAGTCCATCTAGTCAAATCTCAGGCTGAATGATTGTTTATAACTCAAATAACTTGAGTCAATTTTATAAGCATAAAACGTAAGATTTGCAACAAATTGCCAAAAGGGTTTAATCCGAAACGTAAAGTTTCAGCCCTTAACTACCAACCCGATGGTATCGTTTTGATTCGCGCAAGCAATGTTGGAGGGCTAACCTCAGCAATTTGACATCCACTTTATAGTAATCAAAGTTCAAATTCCGCCAGCCTAATTTTTAGCGAGCTTTTTAAGTTGTAAATATAGAGGGATCGATTGAAGAGACATTAAGTTGTTTTCTAATTTAGAGCCGTTTAACTCCATCCACTTAAGCATCTCGTCACTTACATGTTCGCCATAAACTCTATGCGAATATACAATTGACGCTCCAACACCACCGTTTATCATTATGCGAGCTTGCACAAATTCTAAAAATTGTGGTTGCTTAAAGATAGCAACGATCAAATGTTCTGCTGTTTTTTGTTTTGTTCTAGGAATAGAATCAGTTCTAATGATATGCGCCCCAAATTGCTGGTAGCTAGCTAAAATATTATTTGCTACTAGCGCAAGTCTTTCACCGTCATTTACGCCTTTGTAGTAATTGATGGTAAGCATATCAGTCCAGTTTCTTAAATCAGATTGATTCTCTGGAGTAAACTCAAATTGTGATGCTTTCGACCAACGGTGTATGTAATCAACATTATTAAAATTAATAGTTGAACTCTCAGCACTCACCGCCATAGAACACATTAGTAATGTCAAAAATATTATTAAGGATTTCATTTTACTCCCCTGTAGACTCCTAGTTCCCTATAATAAAGTTTGAAGTTCAGTGACTAAGCCTCTGCATAGTACACTGAACTGCAAGATAAAATTGCTGATTGTAATAAGTAACATTGGATGTTTTTTTCTTTCAACTAATTAGAGAAACTACAATGAGGTTCTCCAAACCCCACACTACCAATAGGCAGGTTACAAACAATAGTTTCACTTCTACCATGTAAAAAGTAGTAATCTAAGACAAACTTAATATCATCTTCGACCAAACCAATAGATTCAACAAATACTCCAGAAATATTTTGAAAGCCTAACCTATTTCCATCCACTTCGACATGGTCTATTACTACATTATCAATAAGCTTATAATCTGGAGTCGAAAACTTCTCAATTTCTATTTCAGGTTTAATTTCCATATTATTCTTTATTATACGAATAATGTCATCTTCATACCTGAATGTTTTAACCATATTTATAGATGAAGGTATATTCGAAGCTTGGGCATCAACAAAAAATAAAGTCGCAATCATTACAAAAAACACTTTATTCATATTAAATATTCTTATCTATAAATTTAACTCTTCGATTAAAGCGTTCACTTGGAACAAAAACCGCCGAAGAGAACGTCACCGTGATTGCCTTTGTTATAAATTGGTTCAGCGCTTTGAGACTGTACCAACTTCTATTCTTTGCCCACTCTTCAATTTAGACTTATAAACATCTTCAGATACTTCTTCAATATCTAAATATTTACTTCCATCTAAAACTGCAGGTGATAATAAAAAGAATCTTTCATCTTTAACCGTAACATCTAAATTAAGTTCTGTAAGTTTCCAACTTTGACTCCAGCCCCCATAACAAGCAGCTCCTAACTTAAGCTTACCAGCAGGTACATAAAATTCGATAACATCACCCGTTAACATTCCACTAATAGCTTTACCCGAGACAGTTGGCCAGTAGTGTAACATTGATGATAGTAGATTATTATTTCTAGCAATGCCGACTTTTACATCTCCGCTTGATTTATTAACAACCGAAATGTCATCCAATTGCAATTTTGGTGCTGAGTGATCTACTGGTATACTAGAGCATCCCGACAGCACTAATAAAAGCACCGTATATATTAATTTTATATTTCTCATTTTAATTTATAATGCCAACAATAGAGTGCGCCCACCAAAGAAGCCGAAGCCCATCATCACCTTAGTACCTTTATTAGGCACGCCGAACTTATATGAAAGGAGCTATTGTCTTGGTTTGGCTGAAAACCAAGTACCGAGTACTGTTTTTGAAGGGAGATGAACTAGTGTGCCATTGCCATCAAACTCTAGAATTTGAACACCTTTCGACAAAACAACAATATCGTCCTCTGTTCTAGACCATTGATACTCACCCTCCTCCTTTATATCAAGAAGAATAGTTGTCTCTTTCAAATCATATAGCTCAGTATTTTGAGGAACGATAACAAATACGCAGTCACCAGAATTTGCTTCAAATTCCGGGTGGAATAAAGCAAAACCTAAGTGCTGCTTATCTATAGTTTGGAGTTCGATTACATTTGATGAGTCTGATGCCATAACTAACCCTGAAAATAGTGAAATTATAAATAATATGATGATTTTCATAAGTACCTAACGCTTGCAATAAGGTATGCCCCACTGAAACAATAAGGCACACCTAATTTCATACCAAAACTTTCGAGTGTAACGGGCTGCCTTGTTATGCCAAACGTTCAACAAAATTATATTTATTTAAACAAGGAACGAAGACCTTTATCATCGTCAAATTCAACTCCTTCTAAACAAGCTCCAATTTCTTCTAACTCACTAGGATATTTCATTGCATGTTTCATAACTAGACAAAAGCTATAATACTCTGAATAACTTTCCAGATTACTCAGAGAGACATTAGCAAATTTATTTTTAGCTTTCTTATCACATATATCCGAACCTGTGCTGACTTCGAGCATGCATCTTTTTTGAGAAATTTTATAGCAAGCTACATACTCTGGCTGGTCACAAAACATAGATGGGCCATTTTTAGATAATTTTTCAGTTATTATTTCAACAGCTAATTCATCTTGATAATTGCTTGCTGAACAACCACTTAGTAATACAGCCAAGAAAACTGGAATATATAACTTCATTTTTATACCTTATGTCTTATTTTAATTTATATTTCAAATACTACTCTGTTCTTATCTTACTTTTAAAACAATAACTAATCATAAGTAAGATTACAGGTATAACGCTTAACATAAGTTGCGCCACGATGAACCTAGCAAGCGCACCGAACTCCAAACCAAAACCGTCGAGCGTTGATAGTCTGCCTTGAGCAGTTTGTTATGTTTATGCCACGCCAGAGAGACTGCCAATTGGAACGAACCGAGCATTCTTATACTCTTCCGTATCAAAAACACCAAGCAACTTTAACTTTCTGTAGGGCTTTTCATAACGTGCAAGTTCCTTAAAGTCATCTTCCTTATCAAACATGAACATAGTAATCTTGTTTGGAAAAAACTTACCTGAACTGTGTTTGGTGTATTCGCGTACAAGCGCGAATTTTTTGTAGTCTTTACTATCGGCTTGGTTGGCTGCGAAATACACATAGTCAGAAATGGTCGCCTCTTGGGGGTTTGATATCTTAACTGGTTCGTATGTGTAGGCTTTCTTGTTAGAAAATGTCTTAGTATTTTGGCTAGTACTAATGCTAGTGCTATTGCAGGCACTAAGCAAGATAGCCAACACACTCATGATTATAAGTTTCAATTTCATTTTAATCCTTTATTAAACATAACTCCCGCCATAAGTTGCCCGCCACAAAACCCAATCAAGCCACCGTAAACACACAAGTCAACTCATTCCGAAAATGTGCCGTGTTAAGGGTCAACTTAATAGGCTTGTTATGTTAGTAATTTTTTTATCCTTAGACCTTCATTAATTAGTTCTGATAAGCTTTCAACTCCAAAAACTGAAACAATATCTAGCATAGGCACTGGATTAGTACTATTAAGTTCACTACATTTTCGGGATGAAGCAATCTTCATCGCAACATTATAATACCCCATATAACCTAAACTCATCCCAGCACTTTCGACGACAATTCCATTAGTTGTATTCTGGAGCATATACATATTCGATAGTTCAGGAATCTTCGTACCAACAATAGCCAAACCGTTTAGTTTTAGCTTTCCGTTTTCCTTACAAACTGAAAAGCCAACTGGTTGTAAATAAGCCACTTCTCCCACTTTGATGTCTTTTGCCATCTTAAAACCAAGTTCATTACTTGTTTCGACCAATGTTTTATCTAATGAAAAACTTTGCGCAGAGAGCTGTAAACTTGCAAATATACAGCCCAATATGACTATAAACTTAGAACATATAACCTTGTTCATTAGTGGTAAACTCCTATAACTTCCTAGCACGAATAACATAACATTTCTTCTACGAGCTGAATTCGTCCCCCCACTAAACCCGCAGAAAAGCGCACGATATGTACGACCTGTGACCGTACATTACAAAGTCACAGAGACCGCATTTAGCTACTCCAATATAGAAAGCATCAAATACGCTCCCATCTAAGGATTTATTCCCCTGCATGCGTAGTAGCAAAATGCAGCAGGCATAATAGCAGCAGATTTAATATGTGACTTGATGAATGTCTAATTAATAAGGCTTAAACCATGAATTTATTAGATAAAAAATCTGATCGCTTGGTTTTTGACCACTTTATAGCAGACGGAACATCACAACATCGGAATCTATAGACGAAGTAAAGCTGAGTAGTACGGAAAATCCCATTCAGCTATACAGAACCCCAAATGATACCGGAACTAGAACCACTGTATGAACCACTGTATGAACCACTGTATGAACCACTGTATACAGTGTGATGAAACTCTTAGATTGGCAAAGCTATATATTTAGTTCATTTCAGCATCGCTCTACTTGCAACATCAATTACCACAATAAATTCAAGCACTTAACAAACCCACCGTCTAACTTTGACGGCAATTAACGTCTAGCTTTTCGAACAAAAATCAAAATTATCAGTTGCCAAAAGCCTTATTTCGCAATACTGTATATACATACAGCATGTATAGATAACCACTAGTTAGAGGATGACGGCAATGATTGAACTATTTGAAACGCTACCTTCTGTGTCTGCTGCCCAAGCTTACAAATCGACTTTCTCTGCTATCCAGAGTTCATCTATACCTTTATGCTCATCTGTGACCTGTCCTATCGAAGTAAGTTTTAGCGATGAACATCAAACTGAGCTGGCTTACTTTTTACGTCTTTTAAAGCAAGCAAATAATGAAAATCGCTGGATCATGTTTATTGGGCACGATGCGGTATTAGATAAGAAGCTTTTAGAAAGTGCGAAGATTGATTTAAGTAAAGTGCTGGTACTTCACAAAACCAAGAGTAAGTCTTTACCTAAACTAATGGAAATGGCACTCCAAAGCGGCAACTGCAGCGCTGTTATTTCTTCTGGTGAGATCAGTGAGTACCAAACCAACGCCATTCGTGAAGCAGCCCAAGCCGGAAAATCTTTAGCATTTGTGATCAGCAAAGAACAGGCAAAGTCACGCATCACTCTTCACTAAATGTACAGTAATTCCGTCATAATGGATTTACTCAACTAATTCGACAAAACATCAAGTATTAGTTTAATTGATGATTTGGTTGATATTTGATCCAAGGCAATGAAGAGTGAATTTTACCGCGTGACATAAGCCTCATGTCACAAAATCTGTGCAAGCCGACTAATATCCAAAATAAGATCCTATATTATCTTCGCCACGAAGAATTTATAGTGGTTTTAATTTTGGACAATAAACTCGGATTAGGCGCAATGACGGCGCTGGTAATCGGCTCGATGATCGGTGCAGGTGTGTTTAGTCTTCCACAGAATATGGCTGCCGTCGCCAGTCCCGCTGCTGTTATGATTGGCTGGACTATCACGGGCGTGGGCATGATCTTCCTCGCGCTCTCATTTCAATATCTCTCACACCTCAAACCTAATATCGAAAGCGGCGTATTTGGCTACGCACAAGCTGGCTTTGGTGACTTCGTAGGCTTCTGCTCTGCGTGGGGTTACTGGCTCAGTGCCATGCTAGCGAACGTTTCTTACCTTGTTATTGTGTTCAGTACGTTAGGTATGTTTGTCGATACACCAGATATGGTGCTGTTTGGTGAAGGGAACACTTGGCTGGCAGTCGCTGGCGCATCTGTCCTTTTATGGGCTGTTCACTACTTAGTTTTACGTGGCGTTCAAACGGCTGCGGTGATCAATATGATCACAACAGTGGCCAAACTGGTGCCGCTATTCCTATTTATTGTGGTCGCAATGATCTCGTTTAAATGGGATACCTTTGTTTTCGACTTTACGGGCTTACATTTTGGATCTGGGCATGATCTTTTATCACAGGTAAAAGGCACTATGTTGATCACTGTGTGGGTATTTATTGGTATTGAAGGTGCGGTGGTCGTTTCTAGCCGTGCTCGCCACCGTAAAGATATCGGTCGTGCGACCATTCTTGGTTTGCTGACTGCTCTTTCTATTTATGTTTTTGTTACTTTGCTTTCGATGGGTGTAATTAGTACACAAGAACTCGCACAGCTGCAAAACCCATCAATGGCAAAGGTGCTTACTCATATTCTAGGCCCTTGGGGTGGCGTAATTATCGGCGCAGGTTTGTTGATCTCTGTATGTGGTGCGTTCCTAAGCTGGACAGTGCTAGCATCTGAAGCCCCTTACCTTGCCGCTAAATCGAATATGTTCCCGCAAGAGTACACCACTCAAAACGAAGCAGGCAGCCCAATCAAGGCTTTAAAACTGACTAATGTGTGTGTACAAGTATCACTGTTCTTTGTTGTTTTTGCAGGTGGTACATACGATACGTTACTTGCTATCGCGTCTGAAATGATCTTGGTTCCTTACTTTTTAGTTGGTGCTTATACGCTGCGTTTAGCCATTGAGCGAAGAGATAAAGGTAAGCTACTTATCGTTGGGATCTGTGCAAGCTTATACGGTATGTGGTTGCTATACGCTTCAGGTCTTAATTATTTGCTGTTATCTGCCCTACTTTATCTTCCGGGTTTGTACTTCTACATTAAGGCTAAACGCGAACAAGGTGTTGAAGTGTTCTTGGGTAAAGAAAAAGCCGCGGCAGGTGTTTTAACGGTAGCTGCAACCCTTGCTGTTGGTATGCTTTGGAAAGGCATGCTGTAAGCGCTATAACCTCTACACCACCAGCAATTTCCTCCTAACAAAATAAAAGCCAGCAATGCTGGCTTTTTCTTATCACGCTTTTGAAGCTAGGCTATAGACTTCTAATCGTTATGAAGGCGCGTTAATGCGAATATTCAACACTTCTCCGCAGTCGTCATCAAACGTGATGGCACAATCCGTTTTATCGGTAATGTACTCCAACTGCTCATAGTCAAGCGCATAAGGCATAGTAATACGCAGGCACATAATCCGTTCTGTGCGCGCAAGCCTTAGTAGCCTGATCAAATTGTTTGTATCGCTGGTGTTTGTCGATAATACTTTTAGCGCTTGTTGCTGTAGCTTTTCTTCATCAGTGATCCCTGCTGGAAGTGAAGATTTCCATAACACTTCAAACGATGGTAGCACCGCTCTTAGGGCATCTGTGAATGAAAGATGGCTCTGCCGGCAAGACGCTGAAAGGAAAGATGTGTAATCAAACACCACATTCTCATTCTTCTCGATTTCTTTATATGTATTCATATCTATCCTTAATACGAAACATGGTGTAACTGATGAAACCTGTTGCCTTAGATTTAATATACGTTCAAGTTGCCCTAAAGGTATTTCAAAATAGTGAAAGTTTGCGTTTGATCTTGCTTTTAGATTAATTAAATCAACAATTAAATATCTTTAAAACATTTAATTAACAAGCGCAATACTATAAAAGAACAATAGCAACCAAATATAACCTTTAATTTTTTGCTTCACTCCATCGATAATTGAGATATTTCTTTTTTGTTTTTCCGTATTAGACTAATTAACTAGATAAATAAACTTGGAATATCCATAGCTATTTCATCAATAATTAATACACGGACTAAACATAAAAAAACACTAACCCAACCGACAAGACACAAGAAAAAACCACCAAAAACAACAACATAAAATCACATACAAACTGATCTTTTATTTCATCCGTTGAACAACAATCACAAAATAGTTTATTCATATGACTTTTATCTGCACAGCAAAATAATGCAATCATCATTTTTATACTAAGAAACTGTGACACTTACATTAATTACATAGGTCGAAATTATTAAACTTAGAGTTTTCTTTTACAGAATGAGGGAAAATAGAAGATTAAACACTAACGGAGCAAGTTATCATTAGCTCGATGAATTAACATTTATCATATAATTAATACCAAAGTAGCACTTACAAAATAACGCTCTCTTATTCTTGCTTCACCTTGAGATACACTTAGCCCGCATACTTTTATCATCCACACTTTGTACGTAACTAACTTTATAGTAAATAACGCCCCCGCTCCTTTTCTCAACTCTCTACCGTCCCCTACAGCACACATGATGGCTGCTCACCGACAACTGTTAGTTGATCTTTTTGCTCGCTCTGAGTTCTTACCATTCCTCACAGCCCTTCGGAGATATTTCACAGCATCAAAGGTAAATATGCATGTGGCAGATCACAGCTGAGACCTTATTTTTCTCACATAATGAGAATCAACCCCATCAATAATTTCAATATTCTCACCATGTAAGAATTACATTTGTAGTGATAGGTGAATAGGAATAAAAAAGTCACATGAAAGAGAAAAAAAGCGCATCCAATCAAGTGAATGAGAAGGCGTTGCAGTTGCTAATGCATGTTGCTGTTAATGAATCTCCGGTATCTGCCAAAACATTAAGTGAACAGTTACAAGTACCTATTAGTAGCTTGTATCGCCATTTAAAAGTTTTGAAGGAGTGGAACTTGATTGAAGAAAGCCCTTACGACAAACGGTTGGTGATTGGCGCTGCTGCACTGCTCTTAATGCGCAGTTACGAAACAAGCCAACACAACTTAGATGCCGTCGATGCTGTTTTAAGTCGACTGCAAAAACAGACAGGTGAAATGACAGCTTACATGGTGCCCGTCGGTTATCGAGCACTATGTGTCAGCCAAAAAGAAAGCATGCAAGCACTTCGCTGTAGCTTCTCTCAAGGGCAAAGTCAGCCCCTACTGCGAGGTGCTTCATCCAAAGTTATGCTCGCTTTTTTACCGCCTCAGCGCTGCGAAAAAATCCTGCGCTATTTCGGTGAAGAACATCATATGGATGAATGGCAAGCAGAGTTAGAAAAAATACGGCGCAATGGCTATGCCGTGAGTACATCGGAAATTGACCCCGGTGTTTCAGGCATCAGCGCCCCAGTAATGAAAAGGAGTAAGTTGATTGGCGCAATTTCAGTAATGGCTCCCGCCCACCGTGTAGAAGCCAACAAAGAGCGAATCATCTTACATGTACTACAAGCAGCTAGAGTGTTGCCACCGGAAAGGTAATTCACAATGTTAAGCATCTTCAAACGCTACCGAATGCGTCACGCCCACAAGCAACCTGTTCACCCTTTCACCTTTATGACAGTGTGTGAACGAGTAAAGCCAATGTCTCAGGCCGCGTTTGAATTTGCTCAACAGAGTCTGGAGCTCGCCTCTTACTGGCTATATCCGCAATCAACTTCAGCAGTTTATTCCGATGCAGGACACTTTGTGGTAACCAATGATAACCCTGCCAGTTACCAACACTGCTTAAGCCAACATTTAGGCATGCATTCAATGCCAGTTGTGCTTTCGAACTGCCACGAAACGTTGCTACATGCCATACCGATTATCGCCTTGCAAAAAAATGAGATCGGTTTGATCAACATTGGTCATCGTTTCGATCTTAAACAAACGCTTGATGTACAGGTGGGTTCGGCCTTTCACTTTGCTCTAAACCAGTACGATAATACGCGTTTGTTCTGCTTAGGTGTGGATGAAGAGAGCCAAAATAGTCAACTTTACGAGTACGCAGAGGATCTTGGGGTTAATTGGTTATCGTCTGAGGATTATAGTTTCAGAAATCGCACACCGATCAAATCTGAACTCACTAACTATATCGCTCGATGTGACGATTTGATCATTACCGTAGACTTAGCTGCTTTAATGCCAAGCGCAGGCTTTAACGATAACAATCGACTAAGCAGCAAAATCATCTTGCGTACCCTACGTCAATGCGTACTATCGGGCAAAGTTAAAATGATCCAACTGGTTGGTGCGAAAGACAATTTGATCTGCTCTCGACAAACTAAAGAGATATTAGATGCGCTATGTGAGCTACCGCCCATACTGACCCATGCTGCTTGAAGAGTTGAAGCCTAACCTCAAAGAAAATAATAGACCAAGTCGAGCATTAAACTGTTGGTTACGTTAGACACATGATGAAAAGCGAAAACGGTGCCCATGGGCACCGTTTTCATATTCTTACTACATTTTCCTTGGTAAAAAATGCCGCTTAGGGTGTTAACAAAGCATCAAGCTGAATTTTCATTCAAGTTAATCTACAGCAGCCAACTCAGAAACCATCACACCTTCAGGGCGGAAAATCGGCTCTAATTGCGATTTCTTATTTTGGAACTCTCGCTCTTCAAGCATAGCTAACTCTCGCTTCATCGCTGATAGCTCTCGTTCCATATAAGAAATATTACGACGAAGCATTTTCTTTTCCATAACTACTCCTTACGCATTTATTTCATGTGGTAAGATAACAAACCACAATCGAACAAAAATTGACCTACAAATCAATTACTTTTTTCGATAGAACAATTAAAACCTAGTTCAGCAAGCATTAAGAATTAACTCAGTTGCATAAAGTCACCATCATTCCGCTATCTTTTCCCATCAAGCTTATACAACTCAGAGCGACTATTGCCCTAAGCTTACGCAGTCACGCTATCTACCCCTCATAAAGCAAAAAGGTAGCTCTATTAGGCTACCTGTAATTTCTTGTTTGATAGTTAACTATGTTAAATCGCTAGCTCTTCCATCAACATTTGCATTGATACTTTAAACTCACCTGTCGATTGCAACGCACGAATAAACGGTTGAGCTTGGGAGCGATATGCATTCATAAATGCCTCGCCTATCATATTTTCACCAATGGTATGGTCCATAGACACAGCAACAATACAAGCCTGTACAGTTTCGTCCTTCACGTTTAACTCTATTACACGGCATAAATCGATTAAGCGTCTAATTTTACTTCTTGTCATTTTACCAATCCTACATCCATTTTTATCAATTGCAGCTATACCCAGCATTGATTACGAAGCTAAATTTATAATGATGATTAAAAGCTTCTTTTTGTAATTATTGTGCACCGGAATATAAAACAATATTTAATATTGAGCAATACCTAGATAGGTTATAAACAAGTTGTGCTTTATAAAAATAATTGGTAAAGACTTTATTAAAACAGGAAGAGGAAAATTATTAAGCGATAGCAGAGAATACTACCACTTAATGATTACACGAAGGTAGGGTCATGTATTATGAGACAATCTCTGGTAGGAAATAGCATTAAACACACTGCTATTTCATCATACAAATAAATATTTAGCCGACTTCTTCCGCCAACAATAATTGCAAATTAACATGACGTTGAATGGCAAGATATTCATCTGTCATTTGAAGTGCTTTCATAAACAGAGTGGCATCTGATTGATATGCTTTCATAAAATACTCAACAAGTTCTGCATCTTTTATAGAATCTGTCATCGATGCTGCAACGATACAAGCTTGGACTTTTTCACTCGCGATATTCAAACCGTTATGGTGACAGAATCTGATTAGCCAATTAATACGATTTCTGATCATTGCAGCTCCCTCTTTATTGTTATCATTATGCTACTGGCGAATTAAAACAATTTCATATGGTGCGCTTAACCTATCAAGGAATGACTACTGTTGCCAGTGAATCTGCATTTTTCAGTTTTTATCGATTACATTAAGTTATGAATGAGTCAAAAATGACAACGCACTCATAATGGGCGCGCTGTCATAATCTCAAATCAAGTATAAATGGAAGAGTCAAACAATAAGATATTATAGAGCAGTTAAAGACTTCTCTATCTCAGTAGTTAATATATTTGAAGCCGCTTTGAACTCAACGGTACATTTTAAGGCATTCATAAAGACGGTAGATTGAGAACGATAACCGGACATGAGCGCTTCACTCAAGTTCGTTTCATGTATACCATCGTCCAATGAAACAGCAACAATGCATGTCTTTACGTTATCATCACGTAAATTAAGCTCCATTACTTTAGAAATCTGAATCAATTTTTTAAGTTTATTTAGGTTCAACATAATTAAGCTATCTTTTAATTTATTATTTTAGTTCTTATTTTCGATAATCAACCGCTTCGCCTACCATGTAAAGTAGTTGCTGAAACTCTGGTGTGGTTTTAATTGCTTTCTTGTACAAAGAGTGGCTTTGTGATTCAAGGATGCTCAATAAATGATGTTCTAAGTTACCATCGCAAGAATCAAAATTAATTGTTACCGCAGTAATTGCCGTCTTTACGTCATCTTTATTAATTTCTAACCCACACTGTTTCGCTGCATCAATAACGGCCTTGATGTTGTATTTCATCTCTAAAACGTAGAGTTTTTCTTGTACATTACGTTCATCTAGGTCAATACCAATCTCACGAATCATATCTAACATAGATTTAATTGTTTGCAGGCCATCTTTATTATTTAAATTCATATTACTCTCCTCTACAGGCAAAAAAGAGAACGCTATTATCCTGACGCTGCCAAAAAGCACAAATCAAGTTACATGAAAAAACAAATCAATACATAACAAACAGATAAAGTAGATTAATTACTCTAAACGGAGAAAGCGAAATGCAACACAAGGCATAAATTCACACATAAATGAGCTATTTACGCTCGCTTAATTCTATGTTGACACTCAATTAGTTAACAAAGTTAAAGACAATGACCTTATGGGAATAACAAATAGATGTAAGATTATAATGTTATTTATTCATCGTGGTTATTGATAGATACAACAGCATCCTAGTCTAAGACTGTCATTTACAAACACTATAGCAGTCGATTAAGTTTACGTTTATTCATAACTTAGACACATCTAAAGAATAACAAACAAAAAAAAACAAAAAACCGCATCCAATTACATTCGCGTTCTATTATAAATAGCTATTTCACAAAAACATATTAAAGACAGAGATTACAAGAGCTGACTATCAGTCTAAAATAAAAAACAAGTAAAACTGCCAAACTTGTTAGTTAATAACCTTCTTGTTATTGAATACTGCTGACACGCTTTCATACTCACTCATTTATGCTGTATTTAAGGAAATGACTTTTATGACAGAGTGTGATGTCAGAGAAGGATCTACCGATGGCAAAAAAACAGTTCATTCTGTGAAAAAATAACTAGCGCGAATCAAATTTCAGGCATAGAATCCACTTGTTTGGGGAGTAGTCACGCTCGTCACTGTTTACACTGACTTGTGTTCGCCTGTCGTCATCCCGAAGCCTCATGCTTCCGGCAGTCGTAAGTAGACCTGAAATCTCATCTCACTTTGACAAGACCAACACCATAAGCAAGGCACCTATGCAGCGAAAGTTGCGGTTGCCTGAGTGCACTGGAAGTGTACTTGTATGTTATGCGTGGAAGGTCTTTGTCAGTGCATTCTGTCCTGCCAGCCCTTCCACGTTTGCCGAAACTGATATCAATCTGATCACACAAACCTCAGTTGATATGAAACCAAACAATGGTATTCGTTTGAAGGAGTTACCCTTATGAGCCTTTTTTCCTACGAAGGCTTTGCCCTACTTACTTTATGTATGTTGGCACTGGATCTTTACCAAACCCGAGGTGGCAAAGTCACCATTAAAAAAGCGGCTATTTGGAGCTTGTTTTGGGTGTTCTTGGCTTTGATCTTCAACATGGTGATTTACTACTACTGGCCTGTTATGGCGCCAGGAAGTAGCTACACCAACAGCGAAGCAGCGACTGCATTTCTAACTGGTTACTTACTTGAGAAATCTCTCAGCGTAGATAACCTCTTTGTGTTCGCACTGATTTTCAGTCAGTTTTCGGTACCACAGCATTTGCGTCCGCGAGTCTTGATGTTAGGTGTGGTTGGCGCACTTATACTACGTGCAATCATGATTGGCGTTGGTGCTCAATTGCTTAAAGAGTTCCACTGGGTGTTATACGTATTTGCCGCTTTCCTACTCTACACTGGCTACAAATTATGGCGTGAAGGTGAAGAGGAGCAAGAAGACTTCTCTGACAGTCTACCTGTTCGATTAGTGAAGAAGTGTGTACGCGTATCTAATGACTACCGTGGAACCGCGATGTTCTACAAAGACAGCATGGGCTGGATTGCGACACCACTATTAATTGTGGTGGCAGTGATTGCGTTAACCGATGTGATGTTCGCGCTTGATTCTATCCCGGCGATCTTTGCGGTTACTCAAGAACCGTTCTTGGTGCTAACAGCGAACGTATTTGCGCTATTGGGTCTGCGTTCACTGTACTTTGTACTTGAAGGGATGTTGACGCGCTTCTGCTACCTACGAGTGGCGTTAGCATTCATCTTGAGTTTCATTGGTATCAAGATGCTATTGATGGAAACGGCTTATGCGATTCCAACACCGGTATCATTAGTGGTAATTGCCCTAACGATTACCATTGCTATTGTGGCTTCGCTTTGGAAAACACGTAACCAAGTAGAAAGTGAAACCCAAGCTATGGCGAGTACTGTAACGGATCAGCCAGCAACGCAAAGTGTGCACGGCAAGGATTAATAGAGTTAGTTAAAACCCACAAAATTAACCGTTAATAAAAACGCGCCCCTTCAATTGAAGGGGCGCGTTTTTTATATTCGATTTTTTATCGTCACGGAATTAGCGAATGCCGTGTAGAAACTCTGCACGGGTTGCGGGATTCTTTTTGAAAATACCACCCAATGCTGTTGTTGTCGTTTCGCTGGTTGCATCCATGACACCACGCGCTTTAACACAGTAATGCGTTGCATCAATGGTCACAGCTACGTCATCACTTTCTAGCAATGTTTGCAATGCCACCAGGATTTGCTGTGTTAGACGTTCTTGTACTTGTGGGCGTTGAGCAAAGAAGCGAACAATACGGTTGATCTTCGATAAGCCGATAATCTTACCGCGTGGGATATACGCAACCGTCGCTTTACCATCAATAGTCACCAAGTGGTGCTCACAGGTGCTGGTTAAAGTGATGTCTTTTACTCGTACCATTTCATCACATTTCATCTTATTTTCGATGACTGTGATTTTTGGAAAGTTGGTGTAATCCAGCCCTGAAAAAACCTCATCCACATACATCTTTGCGATACGATGCGGTGTTTCCGTCAGACTATCATCGCTTAGATCTAGCGATAGCAGCTCCAGAATTTCACGCATGTGGTATTCAATCTTTTCTTTTTTCTCCTCACGACTAACAACTTTATCTGTCATCGGAGTTTCTAAACCGCGTGCGACTAGCGCATCGCGAACTAGCTGTGCTGATTCACTCATTACTGTCATTCTTTCCCTCCACTTGGCTCAGGCTGAATGCTAAGTGCCTATTTTGAACAATGCCAGTGTTTAATGCTGTGAGGAAGGATACAGACAAATGAGAAGAATTACACCTCGTAATTGTTAGGTGTTTTTTCCTGGTTCTACCTCTTTTGGCTTAGGAATCAACATTTCCTGCAACGACATGGCGATAGAATCATCGTTTTCCTCATATTTACAGTGGGGCAGACTGAAATTTTTTGTCATAATTGAAGCGCATACCAATAAATGCACCACACTGGTGTTGATTGGTATAAAGACGAAGTAAGCCAAGACTTATCTCTCCTGCCCCCAACAGAATATACTGTGAGGGTACAATTAAACGACGGACACCACTGATTATGGGATGTTGCGATACTCCAGGCCTAATGCCTGTCGAAACTGCACTTGAAAAGATTCTTGACCAAGTAACCCCGCTTGAGGGTTCAACCACCATCGCTTTACCTGATGCAATGGGTTACGTGGTTGCCGAAGACATTCGCTCGCCAATTAATGTTCCTCCATTTGCAAACTCAGCGATGGACGGTTATGCCGTTCGCACCGCTGATCTCGCGAACACAGATACACTTACGCTAGCGGGTAAGTCTTTTGCTGGCATCCCTTTTGAAGGAGAGTGGCACGCAGGTCAATGTATTCGCATCATGACTGGCGCTCAAATGCCAGAAGGTGCTGATGCGGTTGTTATGCAGGAAGAAACTGACGTTGATGGTGATAACATCCGTTTCCTTGTTAAACCACCAGCAAATGACAATGTTCGCCCAATTGGTGATGATGTTCGTCTTAACGATGTCGTAGTTGCTAAAGGTACGCGTATTACTGCACGTGAAATGCCGTTACTTGCGTCATTGGGTATTGCGACTATTTCTGTTTTGGTTCGCCCCAAAGTGGCTTTCTTCTCAACCGGTGATGAGCTACGCCCACTTGGTGAGCCGCTAGAAGCAGGTCAAATCTACGATAGCAACCGCTACGGCATTCGCGCCCTACTTGAAAAATTTGGTTGTGACGTACTGGATCTTGGCATTATTCCTGATTGCCCTGAACAACTTCGTGAAGCTTTCCATAAGGCATCAACCGAAGCTGATGTATTAGTGACCTCTGGCGGTGTAAGCGTGGGTGAAGCTGACTACACCAAAGATATTCTTGATGAACAAGGTGAAATCGGCTTCTGGAAAATCGCGATGAAACCGGGCAAACCATTTGCGTTTGGTACCATCAACAACGCGTGGTTCTGTGGCCTTCCGGGTAACCCAGTGTCTGCAATGCTAACGCTATACCAGCTAGTACAACCTATGCTGGCAAAACTGTCTGGTCATACGCAATACCAAGCACCGCAACGCATGAAGGCAAAAGCGACAACACTATTTAAGAAACGCCCTGGTCGTACTGACTTCCAACGCGGTATTTATTCGATCAATGCTGAAGGTCAAGTTGAAGTCGCAACCACTGGCAACCAAGGCTCTGGCGCCTTTAGCTCCATGCACCATGCCAACTGCTTTGTGGTACTAGAACGTGAACGCGGCCGTGTTGAAGCTGGCGAAGAAGTGACGATTGAGCTATTCAATCACACTATGTATTAATAGCTGAGAATAGGATTTACCGTGGTCGAATTAACCGATGCAGAAATGCTTCGCTACAACCGCCAAATCATTCTTCGTCAGTTTGATTTTGAAGGGCAAGAAGCACTAAAAGGAGCTTCAATGCTTGTGCTTGGCGCTGGTGGTTTAGGCTGTGCCTCAACTCAATATCTTGCTGCTGCGGGTGTTGGCAAATTGACGTTGATTGATGACGACAAGGTAGAAGTATCTAACCTTCAGCGTCAGGTGCTGCATAACGATGGTACCGTTGGTCAACTGAAGGTTGAATCTGCTAAACACGCGCTGCAAACTATCAACCCTAACGTAGTGGTTGAAACAGTTGCCAAACGTCTTTCAGATGAAGAATTGCTGCCATTGAT
This sequence comes from Photobacterium jeanii, assembly GCF_001650345.1. Classification (GTDB taxonomy): domain Bacteria; phylum Pseudomonadota; class Gammaproteobacteria; order Enterobacterales; family Vibrionaceae; genus Photobacterium; species Photobacterium jeanii. The sequence continues at coordinate 499,151 of NZ_LVHF01000012.1, forward strand.
CGAAGCGCACACTCTAGTGCTAGATTGTAGTGATAACGTTGATACGCGTAATCAACTCAACCATTTATGTTTTCAAACTAAAACACCATTGATCTCTGGTGCGGCTATTCGTATGGAAGGTCAAATCAGTGTGTACACTTACCAAGGCGACCAACCTTGTTATAACTGTTTGAGCGCCCTATTCGGTCAACAAGCGCTTAGCTGTGTTGAAGCTGGGATCATGTCACCTGTTGTCGGTATTGTTGGTGCAGTTCAAGCAATGGAAGCCATTAAAGTCGCAGCTAACATGGGTACACCACTAACGGGCAAAATCTTAATGCTAGATGCCATGAGCATGAACTGGCGTGAGATGAAATTGGGCAAACAAGCAAACTGTTCGGTGTGTAGCTAACCAAGTCTACATGCCGATATGTATGCGAATACATTTTGCGTAACACCCAGATAAAAAACACCCCAGTAAATCATACTGGGGTGTTTTAGTTTGGATTAAGGCTAAGATTAATCACCATTGCTTATCCTTATGTTCCCTACTCTGTATCATGTTACATGCTCTCTGACTGAGTATTGCGGCAACAAAGTTATTATTATTAAGATTGGCGTTAGTGCGGTATTTCTATGTTTATCTACTAGATATCACTAGTGTTTATATGGCTCTTAGCATCTGGCATCATCGCTGCCATCGGATTGTTTATATTGCAGGTTTGCAATTAACCATGAGCAATAATGACGCCCAATAACATAGATATAAACATTGCGAAGAAAATAAAATATCCCGCCCAAGTCATTGCAGCATTTGCTGATAGTTCTGGTAGTGAATATTCCTGTTCAAGTTCCTTTTTCATTTCCATCCTATTTCTCTCTTAATTGTACCTCTTAGTTTAAGCAACCGTTCAAGCTATCCTGCTGAAACGATCAATGGCGTAATAGACTAGCCTCGCACTTATTTAGCTAACTGCATTACTGCGCTACTACGCCAAAATATTCTCATTCAATAGTGACAAGTGGATTAACTATTAGTTAAAACTCATCCAAGATTGGTGTGATACGAATATCGATACGGCGGTTCTTTTGGCGTCCCCATGAAGTCGCGTTGTCCGCGATTGGGCTCACTTCGCCAAAGCCGTAAGTGCTAATACGCTCATCTTCAACACCACGCAATTTTAAATAATGAGCAACAGAGTTGGCACGTTTTTGTGAAAGTGAGCGGTTATACTCTTCACGGCCTTTACTGTCGGTGTGACCACCAATAAACAGTTTCGCTTTTTCATTTTTTGCCATTAAGGCTGAAAGCGCACTCAATACTTTATGGCTATCACTACGTATATAAGCACTGTTGTAGTCAAAACTACGATCGCCATCGAGTAAAATCGAGATCTGATTGCCATCACGACTTACCATGCCATCTTGAGCCGATACCACGCGCTCAGTCTTGGTATAGAGCTGATCAACATAACGCTCTACTGCCGCTCTATTGTATGGTTCTTCGGCTTTTTCAGGCCCGTTACTCGTTGATTGGCAACCTAGCATGATAAGTGATGCTAACGTAAAAACACCCGCTTTCATCCATTTCATTGTTCTGTTTATCCTGTTGTGAAATTAAGTACAAACGTTAACAAATCAAGTGGATAGGCTCATCTTAAATCAATTTTAATGTGGAGTTATCTCGCAACAGTAATTCAGGGTTACAGCTACTGAAAACTAAAATTTGAAGTGTCCCGAAGAAAGATAAAACAACGAATATACGTTGCAGTCAAAATGACAAAGAGAAAGACCAAGCTCAGCAACTCCCTTTACCACATTGTGTAAACACTTCGGCTTTAATCAACCAACACAGTTAAATTGGGCTTTCGATTGTGCTCGAACATCATGGCGATATCTTCAACTAACACTCGACTCTCCGATAGCGGAGGTAAATTATCCAGTTCAAAAAAGCCAATTTCTGATATCTCGATATTTATCTCAGGAGAACCAGAGACAAAATCACACAGAAAAAACATCTTATAAATATGAAAAGGATATGTCGGCACATACGGATGAATTGCGCGATCTTTTATAGCAACCAACCTAGGTTTATCGACTTTATAGCCAGACTCTTCAAACACTTCACGTATTACACCTTGCGACGGCGTTTCATTCACATCCGCCCAACCACCAGGTAAGGTCCAACAATTATCTTCACGTTCACGCACCAGCAATATCTTATTATCTTTAATCACGCCAGCCCGTAAATCCACCTTAGGTGTCGGGTAGCCTGACTCAGGAATAAACAACTGCTGAACACGTTCAACTGGCGTACCACTCAACTCTGCAAACATCTTATGGGAGATGTTTTCAATAGTTTCAAAACGCTCAATATCATAGTTATCTTTCGAATAAGCTTTGCCTGCTTGGCTTAAAGCTTGAAGCTCTTTTGCCCATGTTAACCACTGACTCAACACTTACTCCCGTTAAAAACTCATCAAAAAAACAAGCCGAGCACTAAGGCTCGGCTTGTTAAGCAATTAAATACTTATTGCGTTATATACATGTCACGAGTGAAACGAGCATCGCTGGCATTCACTTTTGAGTACCCGCCAACTTTGGTTTGTTTCAACACTGAACGAGTATAGAAATACAATGGGATCGCAGGCATTTCTTGTGCAAACACTTGCTCAGCCGTTTGATAGTATTGGTTACGCTTGCTGTTATCTGGCGCTTTAATCGCATTTGCCATCGCTTTATCGTAATCAATATTACTCCAACCAGAGTAATTCATACCGTGACTTTCAAAGTAAGATAAGAAGGTTGATGCTTCGTTATAATCCCCTACCCATGCATAACGTGCTAACTGAAAATCCTTCTCGCCCAATTTCTGTAAGAACGTTTTCCATTCTTGGTTAGCGAGCTCTACTTTCACACCAAGGTTTTTCTTCCACATAGAAGAAACCACCAGCGCCAATTTCTTATGAGACTCACTGGTGTTGTACACCAGTTCAAACTCAAGTGGGTTACTTGGACCATAACCCGCTTCCGTTAGCAGCTCTTTCGCTTTTTGATTACGCTCTTTCTGGCTTAGCTCACCCCAAGCAAGTTCAGGTGCATCAAAACCTGCCACTGACGGTGGCGTTACACTGTATGCAGGAAGCTGACCTTGACCAAGAATAATGTCAGTCACAACGTTACGGTCAATTGAGTACGCCAACGCTTTACGAACGCGAGCATCATCAAACGGCGCTTTATCCATGTTGAACAGGTAGTAATAAGTACCAAGTGACGGCATGGTTAGCAGCTCGTTCGGGCGCTCTTTCTTGATTGCGTTGTACTGCTCTAATGGGAAAGAAGAGGTAATGTCGATTTCACCGGTACGGAAACGGTTATATTCCGCAGTCAAATCTTGAATTGGTAGGTATGTCACCTTAGTGATCACAGTCTTATCGTTATTCCAGTAGCGATCATTTTGCTCTAGAACAATACGCTCATTCAGTACCCACTTAGACAACTTATAGGCACTGCTCGTGACAATATTTTCTGGTTTAGTCCAGTTATCACCGTATTTCTCGACGGCGTCTTTATAAACAGGATATGTTGATGGGTGAACCATCATCTTCGTAAAGTACGGAACTGGCTTATCTAGTGTGATTTGCAGTGTTTTCGCATCAATTGCTTTAACGCCAAGCTCATCAATCGGCTTGTTCCCCTTACTAATCGCATCTGCATTGTGGATTTGCGCCATTGTCAGATACCAAGCATAAGGTGCTGCTGTCGCCGGATTGATGGCACGTTTTAAACTATATTCAAAATCACGTGCTTCAATTGGCTTACCGTTTGACCACAATGCATCGTCACGAATGTGGAATGTATAAACCATACCAGAGTCATCGACTTCCCAGCTTGTTGCCAGTGCTGGTACCACGTTACCATCTAGGTCTTCAGTCACTAGACCTTCAAACATATCTTGAATAACGCGTGAACTCGCAGTGTCAGATGAAAACGTTGGGTCCAACGTTGGCACTTCATCGCCATTACCGCGCACCAGTTCTTGCACTTTAGCCAGCTTAACTCCAGCGGGAACCTCTGCAGCCTGAACATTGGCAGCACAAGCCATTGCCACTGCAATAGCCACTACAGAGCTTTTCAACACATTCATAGTAAATCCTTTTAGTTTTATGCCACGCCATACATCCTAATTGGCGCAACGCTTTGATACTAAGTTGTAATTTGCCTTACATGTATAACTAGAAAAATTTACATTTACTAGCCTTTTTAACTAAAAAACGCCACTAACCTGCCATTTTTTGCGCAAGCACAAAGTTAGATGAATGTATCAATAAAGAGCTAAAAACAGTGCAAATAAAAATGCCTCCCTGCACTATTTAGAAAATAGAAACAGGGAGGCATTTAGAAAACTTGTAATGCGTGAATCTACACGCTCAAGATTAATCGTTGTCGTTTAGGCGAATACCTTCACGTTCAATAACGATAAGTCCTTTCTTGTAAAGACCACCAATGGTTTTCTTAAACGTAGCCTTACTTGTACGGAACTCTTTAAAAATATCTTCCGGCGCTGACTTATCGCTTAGTGGCACAAAGCCACCTTTACGCTCAAGTGTCGTTAGGATTTTATCGGCTAGCTCATCAACACCCGCTTTACCTGCACGTTGTAGCGACAGGTTAATTTTACCGTCTGGGCGAATTTCTTTGATGTAAACTTTTAGGCTCTTACCAACGAACAACTTACCAAAAGCTTCCGTCTTAAATAGTAGACCCCAGTGCTTACCTTCGATCACAGCTTTGTAACCTAAGTCAGTAATTTCTGCGATAGTGACACGTACTTCTTCACCCACTTTATATTTCGCAGGGGTTTTATCTAAGAAGCGGTTGAACTTAGTCGAACCAACGATACGGCCAGATGCTTTATCTGTGTAGATGCGCACCATGATGTCTTGACCAACCTCTAGGCGACGACGTTGCTCACTGAACGGCACTAATAAGTCTTTCTCTAGTCCCCAATCAACAAACGCGCCCACACCACAAATACCAACCACACGTAGCAGAGCAAAATCACCTACGATCGCTTTTGGTTGTTTGGTAGTAGCAATAACTTCATCGTGCGAATCGAAGTAAACAAACACTTCAAGCTTATCACCCAGTTGAGTGTCTGCTGGAACAGACGATTTCGGCAGTAAAATATTGCCAAAGTCTTCACCACCATCAAGAAAAACGCCAAAATCAACTAATTTGACGACTTCTAATGTGTTGTATTGTCCAATTCTAATCATTTATGACACTCTCAGGGTTAATAATTTCAATAGTTTTACCGGACGCATTATACGTGATGTTCTTCACTACTGCCTGACCTATCTGGAAAAATATTGACGAAATTTCATGCTATTGACATTTAGAGCAGTAAAATCAACTGCTAAAGGTGTATGAAATCAACTAGAATAAAACAAACCAACCAGAGGTAATTTGTCAACGTGATCACTGTTGAAAAAAAAGACGGGCATAAAGTTAAAATCTCCCATGTCATTCAAGAAACGACCAATCGACAGTTAGATCTTTTCATTTTCGTTCCCGGTGAACTTGGACTAACCGATAAAATCGTTAGCGAAGACGAGTTCTACCACAATGCCATTCACGGCAAACGCACTTATTTTAGTGACGTTAACCACCTCCCGCTTGTTCACAGTCGCCTTGCCAGTCGCGGTAAACTTTCAACCGAACAATACCGTTTAAGTTTGAGTTTATTTGCCTATCAATATGCGCTAGCACTCGAGAAAACCTCTCAGCAGTTACTCGACGATAAGCAAGATCGCACCACTGAAGAAGTGGAAGAAGTCGCTCAATTAACGGTTCGTATTTTAAAGCGATTACGCCGAAGTATTCCGACCGATAAAAAGCTGCTTAAATATTACGAAAATATCGACAATTACCTTTCATGGTTCACTGAGCAGCGTTGCTTACAGTTGGTAGCTCACTTACCTCGTGGTAACGACTACAACAATATTCGCGACCTATTATTAGACGTTTGCCAAAAAGAAGCTGAGCACCGCGAAAAGCATAACTATAACTCCAGCAAAGCAATGCAAGACCCAACTCGGATGTCGAACAAAATGCGTCTTCTGCGTCGTTTGATCGAATATCCGGTAACCATGAATGAAAAAACCATCGAGCTCGGTAAAAACACCCGCAAGATCGTCACAGGTTTTGCGGCAGGTTTTGTGATGATTTTCGTTACTATCATGCTGATCAAAGCGCGTGGTGTATTGGGCGATATTACCGCCTCTTTCATTTTGGTGCTGTCTTTCATTTACGCTGCGCGTGAAGTCTTTAAAGATGACTTAAAGCAAATGCTTTGGCGCTGGGTACGTAAAGGTAAACCTAAATGGCGTAAACAATTCTCCGATGCTAACAGTGGACACCTAATCGGTCGTCAGCTTGAGTGGCTGGAATACACCCAATTCAATAAGCTCGACGCCGATATTCGTAAAGCGCGTAAACACAAGGTGTCACAGCGTGAAGAAGCCGTGTTGCATTACAAAAGCACGACCCGCATGTCGCCAACTAAATTCCTAACGGGTTATGAGCAAACTCGTGAGTCCATCATGCTTGATTTGCGTATTGTCGCCAGTTTGATGGAAAAAGGCTCGCAGCGTATTTACCACCTTAAAGATGGTCAGGTAACAAAAGATTCTGTTGAGAAACGTCATTTGATCAACTTGATCACCAAAGAAACTGATGAAGACAAAACCGTGCGAATTCAGCGCTGGAAGATCATCATGAACCGCTCCAAAGTGGTAGATATTGAGGCTATTGATCTTACGCCAAGGAAGAAGTCCTCGGCTAAAGCAACTGAAGAAGATGAGCAGCCAGCCAAGAAAGAAGAAAACAGCTTAGACTCGCTATCTGATACCAGTAAAACCAAAGAGCCTAAAAAAACGGAATCCAAGCTCGCCAAAGAGTTGCAATTACCGCAAGGGTAACAACCAAAATCAAACTCGCACTTCCACTGCTAGCGTCTGGCAAGTGCGAGTATCTATTTCTTAAATCTCAACCTTTCAGCTCTTAACACTCTAATTCCTCGTCTTACCCAACGCCTAGCCTCCTCTATCTATACTTTCTTTATCGGAAAACCGTAATAAATCCGTGGTTGTTAAATTGTTAAAAACCATTAGGGTTAGCAGCAATACCCTTTCTGGATCACTACCTACAGGATGTCGCATGGCTCGCTCGCTGGAACAACTGACTGTTAATAACACCTTTGCTCAACTACCAACGAGCTTATATACCCGAGTTAACCCTCAACCGTTAAGCGATCCTTTTCTAGTGAGTGTTAACCCGCAAGTAAGCGACATGCTCGAATTGGATGTTCAGGTCGCAGCCAGCCAAGACTTTATTGAATTATTTACTGGTAACCGCACCCTACCGCAATTTGAACCTCTCGCGATGAAGTACACAGGGCATCAATTTGGGCAATACAACCCAGATTTAGGCGATGGACGTGGTTTATTGATGGGAGAAGTCACCACTTCTACAGGCAATAAGTGGGATATTCATTTGAAAGGCTCAGGGCTCACACCCTATTCACGCCAAGGCGATGGGCGCGCAGTACTGCGTTCATCCATTCGCGAATACCTCGCCAGTGCTGCTATGCATGGCTTAGGGATTGCGACTACCCATGCTCTTGCGATTTTAACCAGCACAACACCGGTTTATCGTGAGCAAATTGAGCGCGGCGCAACACTTGTTCGCGTGGCGGAAAGCCATGTACGTTTTGGTCATTTTGAATATTTGTTTTATAGCCAGCAACACCAAGAACTCAAGCAGCTCGCTGATTATGTCATTCAGCATCACTTTCCTGAATTACTTACCACGATCAGTGATGATGAGAGCCGCTACGAAGCCTGGTTTGAGCAAGTCGTTGCCCGAACTGCAACCATGATTGCCGACTGGCAAAGTGTTGGCTTTGCTCATGGTGTAATGAATACGGATAATATGTCGATTCTCGGACTGACGTTTGATTATGGTCCTTACGGGTTTCTTGACGACTACAACCGCCACTTTATCTGTAATCACTCTGACTACTCGGGTCGATACGCGTTTAATCAGCAGCCAAGCATTGCCCTTTGGAATCTTGCTGCACTTGGTTATGCGCTTTCTCCTATTATTCAAGATGAAAAGCTCAATACGATATTAGACAGCTACGAACCACGATTGCAGGTTGAATTTAGTCAGCGTATGCGCGCCAAACTCGGGCTGACAACAAAACAAGATAATGATGCAGAGCTATTCCAAAGCCTATTCCAGCTACTTCAAGCATTGGCGCTCGATTACACCCGATTCTTCCGTACCTTAAGCCACTTAACACATGCTCGAATAGCTATCAGCCAAGACGAAATATTAAAAGCCAGTTCCGCCCAAACAACACTTTGTAGCAATAACCACGAACTACTTAGCCAATGGCTGCAATCCTATCAAGATCGCGTTGAAGCAGAATTAATACAAACCTCTGATGCTCAGCGACTCAAGGCAATGCAAGCGACGAACCCTAAATTCATTTTGCGTAACTATTTGGCTCAACAAGCAATTGCTGCGGCAGAACAAGGTGATTTCGAGAAAATTGAGCAGTTAATGACAGTGCTTTCCACCCCTTTCGATGAACATCCAGAGTTTGAGAAATTAGCGGATTTACCACCCGATTGGGGGAAAACCCTTGAGATCAGCTGCTCGTCTTAGTACGCGCACTAAAGAGAATAAAAGAAAGTTAGCGCTACGAAATTTCTCGATAGCGCTCACACTTCATGGTTAAGACTTCAACCTAGCTCTAAGTTTTCTCCTTTTTGTCACCTCTCAGGCTAGAAAACCATTCGTGCGATCGATAGCTTTTGCGAAAGACTTAATTTTTGGTATCAATTAATTCATGAGTGATCGCCTTTTCGACCTACAAGCAAAGACACAAAGCAATACAACTCAAGGACCACTAACAACAAAGCATAACTACATAGCCAGCTTTGAATGGGGACGCATGATCGCCCTATTTGCCATTATTATGATCCATTGCAGTGTGTTCTACACAACACCAGTCTTTGATGACGTTCCTTGGTTTGCATTGCTGCTAAATCAGCTTAGTCGTTTCGCAGTGCCACTCTTCTTTCTGATTGCCGGATACCTAATAGCGCCTAAATTACTGGCTACCCCTTTCCCAACCGTTAAACGCTACAGCCAAACATTGCTCAAGGTTTGGCTGGCATGGAGTCTGATTTACCTCATCGCACCTTTTAACTTAAAAGTGCTCAGTGAAAACGGCTATCTTGCCGAACGCATGGGCTATTGGCAGTACTTATTACAGCAGCCGTTAAATAGTGTTTTTGAAGGGGGAATGGTTCACCTTTGGTATATTCCAGGCTTAGTTTGTGCAGTAACCGTGATTGCTGGCTTTATACACCTAAAACAAACCCAGTGGCTTTTACCAAGCCTTATTGCACTCTACCTTTATGGGCTTATGGCTGGCAGCTATCAACCCATATTCGAGCTATCTGCACCAATATTTACCCGAAACGGTCCTTTTTTTAGTGGCTTGATGGTCGCTATTGGCTTTTATATTCAACACCAAGAGTGGCGACTCTCCCCTCTTATTGCAGGCTGTCTCGCTGTTACTGGGATGGGAATGCACTTAGGTGAGGCATTCATGCTAACTCATTATGATGTGCCATTTAATACCCATGATTTCTTATTAGGTACGCCACTGTGGGCTGTTGGTATTTTCATGCTGCTATTGGCATTTCCACAATTTGGAGCCAAGTCATCCGTAACCTCATACAGCAAGGACGTGCTTGGGGTATATCTTGTTCACATGCTCATTGTGATTTACCTATTTAACCTTTCACTATTACTCAATTGGCAAGGCAGTTGGGTCGGACTTAGTGCTGTTCCTGTGACTTTTATTATCTCTATGGGAATTACCAAGCTAATTGAAAAAACACCGCTGCGTACACTGCTATTAAGGTAAATCGACTTCGTCAATAAAGCCTGTGTGCGACACAGGCTTCCTTTCAAACACCAAAACTTCAAATTTCAAACCTTAAAGATTTGATCAACCCCACTTTTTCAGCGCTTAACTTTTAATTGCATAGAAAATAAGTCTATACCTGTTAAGTCATATTTATTCGCTGATAACAGCATGAATTAATGACAATTCAGACAATTGCGCAGAAAATCACTGAGGGCGGCATGACGAATGTAACTAAGGTATGTTTGGCTATATTGGCTTTATTTAGCTTTCTGGCTTATCAAAAACTGATCAGTGAGCCGAAAGCGCTGGAAGAAAAAGCCCACTCAGTGCTGATGCAAATGTCATGGCAAGAAGGATGGTTAGAGCCATTTGTACTCGACAACGACAATCATACCTCGGAGATCACCATTCAAAAGAAGAACAATGGTCAGCTGATTGCTAATGTCACGTTTAAGTTTTCCGATGACACCCACCAGATCTGCAAGCATTTATCTTATAGCTTTACGAACGATCCACTTGCTGACTACGAGTTATTGTCACAGCAAGATTGCTTATAGTGCCCTCTTATCCCCACACTGTTCGCTCGATTCGCGGTATTAGAAAATACCCCAATAGCAAAAACGCCCTAAGTGGGCGTTTTCAATAATCTTGTCTAAGTAAGTGATAACGTTATTCTGTTTCTTAATCTGCCTTCAAGTAACTAGCTTTGATCACCTGACTCACGCCCTGCTCATGTAACCAATGAACAAGCTTTGGTGAATCATCGAGATGACGACTTACCACTTCACACGGCTTACCTGCTTTTTCAGCGGCTTTTAAGCTATGGCGAAGCAAAGTTAGCACCGCTTCATTTTGCTCATCATACAGGTATGTCAGATCTTGATGCTCAGGATCAAGCGCAAGAGTAAATTGCGCTAGCACGTCGATATCGACCACCAGACCATCGAAATATTGTAAGAACTTCTCAGCCAGCAGTGCGTTCGCAGGTAACTCAACAAACAGGTGTACTTTTAAACCCTGCGCACCTCGACATAACCCTTGTTCCGCCAAAATATCAATCACAGTTGCCGCTTCACTGAATGTGCGGACAAAAGGGATAACCAATTCGATATTGTGTAGCTTCTCGCCCATTCTCGCTCGCTTAATCGCTTCACAATCGAGCTCAAAACTAGGGCGATGATAGGTATTAGCAAAACGCGATACACCACGTAAGCCCATCGCAGGATTCACTTCTTGTGGCTCTAACTGATTGCCTTGCTGCTGGCGTCGACTTGAGGATTCCACGCCTGATAGCGCGACACGTAAGACTTGCTCTTTATTAGCCTGCTGTTGTGCTGCTTTAATCAATATGTTTGCAAGTTCGCTGACATAATATTCAGCGGCAGGCATGTCACCACACTCTTTAGCAAGCTCTGCTTGTTGGTCAGCATCGAGATCATGACTACGGGAATACACATAAGGGTGAAACGCGAAATGATGGCGAACAAGATCATCTATTGACACCAAACCAATAGGGTCAGTTTGTTGCAATTGTTCAACCTGAGTCAGTACATACGTGGTGTTTAACGGTATTGCGGTAGGGTTTGTCATAAGGCTCTAATTGCACTCCTATCATCCATGACGAAAACAAGAATTAGCATTTGCAACATGACGTATATGTAGGGGATTAGCAAGAAAAATTGAAAGGATTTATTCACCTTATCTATTCTTAACCGAGATAGCTGGATAACGAATAATTACGGAATCGTAACAAAGCGATGGATTTTTTGGGAAAAACTTACGTCATATCACATGTTTGGTTTATTCCTGACGTCATTTGGGCTATCTTAACGCGTCGTTAATTTGAGATACCAAGGTAGGCAAACGTATTATGCCAATGAAAACCGATGAACTCCGTACCGTTAGCTTAGGTGCGATGCCTGCACCAGCTGAAGTTGAAGCTGCCTACCCTATTACAGATGAAATCGCAGACCATGTGGCCCAGTGTCGTCGTCAAGTAGAGCAAATCCTTGCCGGTGAAGATAACCGACTGCTTGTTATCGTAGGTCCATGTTCGGTGCATGATACCGATGCCGCATTAGATTACGCTAAGCGTCTTGCTGATATTCAAGACCAATACAAAGACGAACTTTGTATCGTAATGCGTACCTACTTTGAAAAACCACGCACGGTTGTAGGTTGGAAAGGTTTGGTATCAGATCCGCACCTAGATGGTAGCTTGGATCTTGTTGCTGGTTTACATAAAGCGCGTAAGCTGTTGGTTGATATCAACAAGCTTGGCTTAGCCACCGCAACTGAATTCCTAGATATGATTACTGGTCAGTACATCGCAGATCTTATTTCTTGGGGCGCTATTGGTGCGCGTACCACTGAATCACAGATTCACCGTGAAATGGCATCTGCTCTGTCTTGCCCAGTAGGCTTTAAAAACGGTACAGATGGCAACATTAAGATTGCTGTTGATGCAATTCGCGCAACACGTGAATCTCACATTTTCTGCTCGCCAGCAAAAGATGGTCAAATGACTATCTACCGCACATCAGGCAATCCTTATGGTCACGTTATTCTTCGTGGCGGTAAAGCGCCTAACTACCATGCTGAAGATATTGCGAACTCGTGTCAGACATTGGAAAGCTTTGAGTTACCTCCACGTCTGATTGTCGATTTCAGCCACGGTAACTGTCAGAAACAGCACCGTCAGCAATTGAATGTAGCGGAAGACATCTGCCAACAAATTCGTAATGGCAGTACCTCGATTGCTGGTATTATGGCTGAAAGCTTTATCGTTGAAGGTAACCAAGCAGTAAATGGTTGTAAGCTTAGCGAGCTAACGTATGGTCAGTCGATCACCGACCCATGTATTAACTGGGACGATACCGTTACCATGCTTGATATGCTGGCTGATGCGATTAAGCACAAACAATAATTTTGACTAAAGGGGCTAAGCCCCTTTTTCTTATACCAAGTTGTACAATCACCATTACGCTTGGTAATAACTTGATAAAACTAGGAATCTAGACATGCCTTCTTTTGATATTATTTCTGAAGTCGATTTGGTTGAAGTAAGAAATGCGGTAGACAACTCTGCACGTGAACTAGAAACTCGTTTCGACTTCCGTGGTGTTGATGCAAGTATCAAACTAGAAAAAGATGCAGTTAAAATTACAACTGAATCAGATTTCCAATTAACTCAGCTTGTGAGTATTCTTCGCAGCAACCTAGCAAAACGTTACGTTGACGCACAATCTATGGAGCAGAAAGAAACAACCCGTACAGGTAAGTCTTTCTCTTGCATAGTTGAGTTCAAGCAAGGCGTAGATCAAGCCGTTGCTAAAAAAGTGGTTAAACTGATTAAAGATGCGAAGCTAAAAGTTCAAGCTTCTATCCAAGGCGATAAAGTTCGCGTAACGGGCAAGAAGCGTGATGATCTTCAAGCGACAATGGCACTGATCCGCGAATCTGATCTTGGTCAGCCATTCCAGTTTGACAACTTCCGTGACTAATTGAACGCGACGTCAGTTACTATTTAATACTGACGGTTCAACTTAGCCTAAAACGCGCAGCTTTCCGCTGCGCGTTTTTTATTATCTGTCATCCTAAGGGCACACTTTGGCATCAATTTATCTCACACTATTAAAGCAATCTACGCCCAATTCTTCCTGATATTTATGCATCAAAACCTTCGCAAAAAACAGCAAACTACCGCTCCCATATACCTCTTAGTTATTCTCCGTTTACCTCTAAATAACACTCAATTTAACACTATGTGAAGTGTAATCAGATAAAACTCAGGTAGAAGAAACGAATACTTGACGTTTAAAAAAGATAGCGCTATTTCGCTGCATTAATACCGTACTTATACCAAGTAAAATTAAGCTTAATCTAAAATCGCAGTTCAGCTATCAGGTCAAACACGCGAGCCACGCATAAGCTGCTCATCTTCTACAACCCCGTACAGCAAGCATCCTCGCACACACATCACTCAACACGGCCATCAATACAACTATTATCTTAGCGCATGATTTCATATTAAATTAAAAGTAAAACATAAGTTACGAAACCTACTGAATAAGCGAAAAGGCAATTATCGGTAGATATAATTTGAATTAATTTATTTGTCACCATTAATTATTTTTTAATAAAAAGAACAGACGCGACGAATAAAGTATCGCATCGCTCAATATACCAACAGCAAACACCAAATCATTTGTTATACAAATGATAATTTTTGCTCAATCGATACATAACTTGTCAGAAATCAATAGTTGTACTACGCCTAATCCCCTATACTCCTTCCCGTCATCAGGGTTTCATTAGTATTTATAAGGTTTTAATTAGAGATACACAGCACACATTGGCATTAGTCGCACAATTTGGCCGCATGGATACGCATGAATGACTCAGGACCCGTCACTTGTTTAACTTTGAGAATTATCTGAATTTCCCTTCCGTTACTCAACTTCACCAACCGCTTCTTTTCTTGTCTGTACAGTAAGTACTACACGTCAATGCTCACTGCTTGTTATCGGTTCGTCACTGACGAAACATGGATGCATTACTTTTTCAGTCCAACTCATCAATTGGGCAGTACGAGTATCACTAGCGAAGACCCTTTGAAGGCTATATCAATATACCTATAAAGGAGATGTCCATAATGGACACTGTGAAAAACAATACTGTTGACTCTTCATCATCAAACAGCGCAGCCAAACTTGGCTGGAGCAAAAACGATACTATCTGGGTTCTAGGCCTATTTGGTACCGCCGTAGGTGCAGGTACACTATTTTTGCCAATCAACGCAGGTGTGGGCGGTCTTATCCCACTAATCGTAATGGCACTACTTGCTCTACCTATGACTTTCTTTGCTCACCGTGGTATGACGCGCTTTGTTCTATCAAGCTCTAACCCAGGCGCAGATATCACTGAAGTAGTAGAAGAACACTTCGGTGCAGGCATGGGTAAAGTAATCACCCTACTTTACTTCTTTGCTATCTACCCAATTCTATTGGTTTACAGTGTGGCACTAACTAACACAGTTGAAAGCTTCATGCTTAACCAACTGGGTATTGAGCCACCAGCACGTGCAATTCTTGCATTCGTTCTTATCGTTGGTCTAATGGCTGTTGTTCGTCTTGGTGAACAACTAATCGTTAAAGCAATGAGCGTGCTAGTATTCCCATTCGTTGCTGTACTACTAATGCTTGCGCTTTACCTTGTTCCTTACTGGAACGGTGCAATCTTCGATCAAGTAATGCCAGCAGAAGGCGGCATCAGCACTATCCTAATGGCAGTATGGCTGATCCTTCCAGTAATGGTATTCTCGTTCAACCACTCTCCTGTGATCTCTTCTTTCGCTGTTGCGAAACAAAAAGAGTACGGTGAGCAAGCAGAGAAGCAATGTTCTCGCATTCTTGCTCGCGCTCACATCATGATGGTTATGGTTGTTATGTTCTTCGTATTCAGCTGTGTACTAAGCCTATCGCCTGCAAACCTTGCAGAAGCAAAAGCGCAGAACGTTTCTATCCTAACTTACCTATCAAACCACTTTGATACACCGACTATCGCTTACGTTGCGCCAATCGTTGCTATCATCGCAATCACTAAGTCTTTCCTTGGTCACTACCTTGGTGCAAGTGAAGGTCTAAATGGTCTGATCGTTAAGCTGGCTCGTGACCGCAACAAAGAAATCGGTCCTAAGAAACTGAACACTATCACTGCGCTATTCATGCTTGTGACTTCTTGGGCTGTTGCCACTATCAACCCAAGTATCCTTGGTATGATCGAGAGCCTAGGTGGCCCTATCATCGCGATGCTACTGTTCATCATGCCGATGTACGCAATCAAGAAAGTACCTTCAATGCGTAAGTACTCTGGCGCACTAAGCAACATCTTCGTGACGCTAATCGGCCTGATCTCTATCTCTGCAATCTTCTACTCACTTGCACAGTAAGAGCTCAACACGCTAACAGCGTAACCGAGTAAACACTAAGGCCATCATTTGATGGCCTTTTTTGTACCTGACGTCCCTAAGTCTGCTAGAGTAATAGCAAAGTTATTAATAAAAAGAACACGATGAATATTGAGCAGTACTCTGAATACGATAACCCTCTCATCTGGCCTATGATTTCGATCTTAAAGCAGCAACCAAGCGGCTGGATGATCCATACCCTCGCCGATGAACTAAAACAACGCGGGATATTGTCTCAGCTTGATGAGAACGCAGAAAAAGACCTGTTCAAACGCAACTTCTTATTAATGAATGCTCTTTATCAGCTGCAAGAGATGCTGCTACCTAAGCAATGGCTGCAAGCGCAAGCCATGGATATTTGCTTAATGGCGAATACAAGTAGCCATGAACACCAGATCGATAACGATGATCCTTTGCGCAGCTACTATCTTGACTGGCAAAACTATGATGCCGATACAGATACTATCCAGTCATTGCTGTCTTCATTTTGGCGTCGATACCAAAGCCATATAGGCAATAATCCATCGCCATCCTCGCTACAAGCACGCCCAGAAGATCTCGCGTTATTTGACCTCCCTCATGATGCATCTTCCGCTCAAATACGCCGACAATGGCGTAAGTTAGCCCTACGCTGGCACCCTGACCGCCCTAATGGTGACGCCGAAAAATTCCGTGATATTTGTGAAGCATGGCAGCGGCTTCAAAACTAACCGCCTTCATTTGGGCAAATATCTCTGTTCGATTTTTTTGAACAAGCTGTTCGTTTTTACCCCCTGTTATCACGCCCTGTCGCCTCCTACACTCTAGACATAAACGTTGGAGGCAATTATGGCTTATCGCAAAGTACATCAAATTATTCAATCTCACTCTTCTGCTGATGGTGATGGCGTTCGTATTCAGCGTGTTCATGGCTTCGATAACCCTCACTTTAGCCCGTTCTTAATGATCGACGAGCTAAAGTCAGTATCGCCCGATGATTACGTCGGAGGTTTTCCACCTCACCCACATCGTGGTATTGAGACGTTAACCTACATGCTAAGTGGTCATTTTCAGCATAAGGATCACATGGGTAATGTTGGGGAGCTTCGTGATGGTGGCGCACAATGGATGTCAGCGGGTAATGGTGTGATCCACAGTGAAATGCCGATGATGACCGATGGTCAATTGCATGGTTTTCAAATTTGGATCAACTTACCTGCGGTTAAAAAGAAAGACCCCGCGCAATATCATGACTTCCAAACCGAGGTTATTGCAGAGAAAACCCTGCCAGACCATAGCCTAGTAAGAGTCATTGCAGGTGACTTAACGATTAAAGGTGACACTGTCACTGGACCACTTCAGCAAACCGGTGTACCTCTGACAGTCGCTGATTGGCGAACGCAAGGCGCAGCCAATATTTCAGCCTGCCTCAACCCTGAATACCAAACTATGGTGTACGTATATAAAGGAACGATCACAATCGGCGGCAAGCACATCGAGCAAGGACAACTAGCTTTGCTGTCTGAAGGTGAAGGACTGGCAATGGCAGCCAGTGATGCTGCTGGTGTGTTGTTACTATCAGGCACACCGATCAATGAGCCTGTAGTGCACTATGGACCGTTTGTGATGAACAGTATGGATGAAATTAATCAAGCGATTGAAGATTACCAGAATGGAACCTTGGTTTAATAATCATGCTATTTTCCAATACGGCATCATTCAACTAGCAATAAACAGGTAAAACAAAGCCCTCGCTCGAGGGCTTTGAATCAGAAGTTACTGATTAAAGTCTAAGTAGTAACAACCTAGAAAATGTATGCGAAGTTGAAACCGCCACCATTGTCAGTTTGGCTTGAGTTCGCATTAAACTCATTGAGTTTATTTTGCTTCGCTTCAAACGTCAGAATGGTTTCTGGCGTGAAAGCATAAGCTACGCCTAACGCATATACTTGACGCTCACCACCGATGCCTTTGTCGTTCTCTTTAAAATCAACATGAGATGCGTAAGCATAAGGACGGAAGCCTGATGCAAACGCGTAGTGTGCATAGACATCCATCGCGTCAGCATCAGCCCACTTCATCTCGCTATTGCCACCCTGCAACCCTGCTTTGTGGATCTTATTACCTTTGGTGTAAACCGCTGACACCTTCAAACCATCACGCACGTACTGACCACCAAAAGTGGCCGCTTTTTGCTTGTCGCCATCTTTTAAGCCATTTACATCAGCACCACCGTCCACACTCACCTTGTTCTCAAGGTACGCAACACCTAAGCTCAAACCAAAATCAAAGTCGTAGCTAGTTGATGCTGCATAGTTGTGTGCACGTTTAATATCACCAGTCTCACCTTGGCTAGTGAAACCGTAGTGTGCAGATACATTCAGACCGTCACGGTTGTAGCGGTAAGCGACCAGATTGTCACCGCGCCCCGTTGCTGCAAAACCACCATCTGTGCCCTCAGAGTAAATTGGGGTCGCGTCAGGATCGATAATCACCAGGTTATCCATGTAGCGCGCAACATCATGGTAAGCTGACCACTGTTTACCAAAACGCAGGCTACCCAATTGCTCATTTTTTACCGTGACATAACCCAAGCGATTGCGGAAATTACTCTTACCAGACGTTGGTGAGTTTAAAAACTGATCCCACTCTAATTTGGCATCGATACTAGTGTCTGCATTTATTTGACGTTCAAAACCAAAGTTTAGGATGCTACGACCTGCAGAGAAGATTTCATCATCTCCCCATTTAGGCTGGAAAGCGTCTAATACAAACACGCCACCAACATCAAATTTGTTCTGATCATCTTGATAAACAGTCATTGCAGAAACTTGGCCTGCTACTAAAAGGGATGTGATCAATAATGCTGATTGTTTTAATTTCATTCTATACAACTTCTTTTGAATGATGGTTCTTAATTGAGTTCAAGTGACTTTATTGCTAATTGCATTTATTTGCTAAATACAACCAGTGCCTTAAAAGTAATTAAATGCCACAACCAATAGGTTATTAATAAAGTTAATTACTAGAAAGAAACGCTCTTGCCGTTCAAGAGCAAAAACAAAGTAACAGATCTAAAAATAAATTGTAATAGCAAACTAGTACAAAATTACTTAAATTTCTCAATCTAAAAACAAATCATTAAAAATCAATCACATAAAACCAAAAACAAGCATTACCAATATTAATAACACCTGCACAAGAAAAAACAAAAGCAATAAACACACACCAAAGCAATTTAACACCACCAATCGAAATCAACGATACCATTAAGATATAAAAAAACGCCCAATGAAAATCATCAGGCGTTTTTTAGAAACTAAGGTATTAATGCTTATTATGATTTAATGTGCTGTCGCTTCAGTTACGCCGTGCTCATATTCAACAATCAGCTGATTACCACTGTAACGAACATTGCGGATTTCACCGTCCAAAATATAACGGTTAGTCACTAGAACGCTTCCTGCCGAGCTTGCACTGCCTATATTCTTACGCAATGACGGGAGTGTTAATAATGGGTCTACACCAATATATTCACAGAATTGATTAACAAACTTATGTTCTAGCGGTAATTTCCCACGAAGAATATCAGAAAATACAAGCTGACTAATGCCTAGCTTTTTCGCCATCTCAATTTGAGTCACGCGCATTTTCGCCTTATAGCTCATCCATGTGTCATGTAAAATTTGTTGGTCTTCTTCTGTATATTGCATATCCCAAAATCCTGCCACTTCGCCGTTTGTTGCCAGTCTATGTCAGCTACTGCTTAAGGCTCTTGCGGCCTATGCTGACTGGCGTTGAGTTAATGCAAATATTAAAACCGATAGCCCTCGCATAAATGTCAGGACAAAGTAAGGCTTGGTAAATTCTTGCGCTTGCTTCACAACAAAAAAGCACTGTCATTGCTTTACTCATTATGAGGACATCAAGCATCATCAGTTGAAACTGGTTTTATATCTCATATCGCTAAAAAACAATGCGCAAGCCGTTTTTCAATGTGCGTTAATACTAATATTACAATCGTATTAAATGCCTGCTAACGCTATGTATTCTTATTGATTGCCTCATTATCGTTTCAAGGAAGAGTTCGATGACAAAGACTAAAAACCAATCCATTCAAACACTGCTCTACTGGGGAGGCGGTGTGATCCTCACTTTGGTAATAGTTTTCTTCTATGCCACTAACCTACTAGAGAAAGAAGAAAGCGCTTTACATCAACTTCAATTAGATATTGCTACTTCTTCTCAGCAAATGTTGATGATGCGCCGCCATGAGAAAGACTTTCTGGCGCGCCAAGACGATAAATACATAGAGAAGATGGAGCAAGAAGCAAACGCCATCCGTCAGCAACTGCATAATATCAATGCAAATTTAGAAGCTCACAAACTCAACGCAAACTACGATAGTGAGAATACTCTCAACGCCATTGATGCTTATGTCAGCCAATTCAATCGGCTAACCAATACTGTTTTTCAAATTTATGGTACTGACAACAACAATATCGGCTATATCGATGAACTTAAACAAGCGACTTTAGACTTTGAACGCCGTGCTTTTACTGTTAATGATGAAGCCTTAACTTATCAACTTATTGATACTCAAGAGTTACTGATCGCCTTTTTCAAAGACTTTGACACACGCTTACTTAACGATATTGATCGTTCCTTGTTAGTCCTTGAACAGACAATCCAGCGCCATAGTAATAACGAAGCATTACAAAATGAGTTTATGGCGTTTTCTAGCAACTATTACCAACTACGCGGTGGCTTTGAAACCTTGGGTTATACCCATAATCTTGGCCAACTTGGCGATTTGCGCTCAACCATTCATCGTGTAGAGGCGAACCTCAATACGCTTTATAACTTGATCCCTATTCTGATCAAAAAAGAGCTTTCAAGCTATCACATGTATAGCTACCTATTGGCAGGGCTGCTTTGCATTGCAATTATTATGGTTTTGATGTTTGTCATTCGTGCGATTGGACAACTAGAAACCGCCTTGATCAGCTCAAAAGAAAAAGAGACTCGTGCCAACCGTGCCAAGAGTTCGTTCCTTGCCAATATGTCTCATGAAATTCGCACTCCTCTCAACGGCATTATTGGGATGACCGAAATCTTAAGTGATTCAAAGTTATCGGCTATTCAAAAAGATTACCTCACGACCATCAATGCGTCTTCGCAGACTTTGCTGATGCTTATTAATGACGTACTCGATTTGTCGAAGATTGAATCAGGCAACCTTGAAGTTAATGCGCATACCTGTGATCTAAAGGAAATCATCTACGATACCGCAGCTCTTATTGCTGCTAAGGCTCAGCAAAAACAAGTCGATATTGTGGTGAATTTGGAAGGCCATATCCCTGATTATGTTCGCGCTGATGAGCAAAAAGTCCGACAGGTTTTAATGAACCTTGCCTCGAATGCCATCAAGTTTACTCAAACTGGTTCGGTGACGTTTAGTTTGCATGCTGGTGAAGAAAACGAACAATTACAAGAGTTCTTCTTCTCAGTGAAAGACACAGGGATAGGTATTGAAAAGAGCAAACATGCTCAGGTGTTTGAAGAATTTAAGCAAGAAAGCAGCAGCACTTCTGCCAACTTTGGCGGGACAGGACTTGGCCTCGCGATATCATCAAAAATGATCAAAATGATGGGTGGCAAAATAGAAATTGAGTCTGCCAAAGGTGAAGGCAGTGAGTTTTACTTCACAATCCAACTCGCTAAAGATCCAGAAACTCGTTCACGCAAAAGTGTCAGTAAAAGCTTGGTTTACTGTAGCCCAAACGCAGATCAGCTCTTAGTCCAGAACTTAAAAACATTTGGTTATCCATTCGACATTGTGGCATCACCAGATGAAATCAGTCCTGAACTCAACAAAGATACCGTGATCGTATTAGATACACGCTTCTATGGTGACAAGGTAGAGGCTCTTCATCAAAAGTACCCTGAGCTCCCAATTCTAGTCGCACGAAACAATAACTCAGAAAAGCCTGACTATGGCGATTGCACCGCGGGTTATATTACCCTGCCGCTGCTGGGTAACCGTCTCGATACTTTGATTAAGTCTGCCAAAGTGCATGATGAAGATCAGGATGTGAATACAGATATTGAACCGGTCGCTAACGAAACAAAAGACGGCTTAGTGCTGATTGTGGAAGATAATGTCGTCAACCAGAAAGTGGTCTCAGTGAACCTCAAACGCCTTGGCTACCAATTTGAAATTGCCAATAATGGCCAAGAAGCCGTTGAGAAATACAAAGCTAACCACCGTGAAACTTCTTTGGTTTTAATGGATTGCATGATGCCAATCATGGACGGTTTTGAAGCTACCACCAAAATTCGTGAGTATGAGCAAAACGAGCACTTAGGTTCGACGCATATCATCGCCCTTACCGCTTCTATCTTAGATGACGATATACAGCGTTGTTTTGACTCAGGCATGGATGACTACCTACCGAAACCCTTCCGCCGCGAAGTCTTGATCGAAAAACTTGAAAAGCATGCGGTGTGCGAAGCTTAACCTTTACTAACCAAACGATAAGCAAAAATAAACGGCCTTAAACTGAGTTTAAGGCCGTTATTCGTTAAGAACTAAGATGTTACTAACTAATTAGCACACGTAAGTAAGGCGCTTATGCCGCTCCTTTGCATACCTCTTCGTTCCAGAACCAGTTTGAAGCCGTTGGTGTTTCCCAAACGCCAGGGTTGTTCTGCGCAACAAAACACTTACCAGCATTCGTTACTTTGTCACCATTGTTTACCTTAGTCACACCCGCTTGCCATTGGATGTAGCTTGGATCTGGCGTTGGTTTAGGATCCGGTGTTGGCTCTGGTTTTGGATCCGGCGTTGGGTCTGGCGTCGGTTCAGGGTTTGGCGCTGGGTTAGGACCTACAGGGCAAGTAAACTCATCCCAGAACCAGTTTGACTGTGTTGGGGTATCCCACACACCAGGGTTATTTTTCGCAGTAAAGCACTTATTGTTATAAGTCACTTTATCGCCATTGTTAACCTTAGTTTGTCCTGGTACCCATTTAGTAATATCACCCGGTGTTGGATCTGGGCCAGGGTTTGGACCCGGTCCTGGACCTGGTTCGATAGAATCAACCACACGTACTTTCGGCCAACCTGCATGCGACTCATAGAAATTAGTTACACACTTCTCATAATCGCCCGGAACAAGCGCTGAGTATGCAGTTTGGAAACCAACTAACGAACATTCAAACGACTTACCTTCAGGACGATCTGGGTAATACTTCCAGTTACCATCCCAGTTGGTGTACAACACGTCAGTCGCGCCATTTAGGTTCAAACTCGCATAAGGTGTTTGTTGCCAACACGTGTTCACTTCGTCAGCTTCAACAGGTACATGGTAGTGAGAAGAAAGCCCTTCCCAGTACTTCACGCGGTTAACTGGCTGACCTTTATCTTTGTTTTGCTCACCACATTCAATACCGCCGTTAATCACATTAATTGTGGTACCAAAGCCGAAACCAATACCCGCGTCAATTTCACGTTGTGATGGCTTCCAAGTACGGTCAATAACGTGCAGCATTGCTGGTTTTGGCGCTTGAGGTGTTAAGAAGAACCAAATTGCTGAAGCCAAGTTCAACCAAGAATCCGCGACTAACCCTGGGTTATCAAGCAAAACAGTGGCGTCACCGTCGTACATGACCTCAGAGAATGCCCCATAGTTAAAGTGGTAAGAAAGCTGTTTCGCGCCACGTCCAAAATAGCCCTGACCCGCTGCACATGGCCATTTTTTGTTCTGCCAGTCATTTTGACCACAGCCTGTGCGGTAGCCTTCCTGACCTTCAGACCACCCCATTTCACGAACGTGCACAAGTGCTTGCTGCCACTCTTCCAAACCAAGCGGGTTATCCCAATGGTTATCTTTAGAGATATGACCACCGGTTTCTTGAGCAAAGTGGGCAAAGGCTGTCACGATAGATTTTTTACAAATCGCATCAGCATCACGACCATCGGTGTAGTCGCCACAGAACGCAGGGAATTTACCAATCGCACGAAGGAAACGTGTATAGGTATATTCAGGTGCAGCCATCTTAGTTAAGAAGTCCCATTCAGCGTATGGGAACACACGCTCTGCTCGTTTAACGTTAACAGGGTTTGTTGCCAAGCCCGGTTCAATCGCTTCAACTTGGGCATTCGGCAAAGTACGTAAAGCTTGCGCCCATACACCGTACATTGGATCCGCCGTTTTTTGTTTTTCAACGGCCTCAACATCCGCACGTGAAATGATGTAACCACCCGGTACCTGAGGATCTGGCTGGATGTTCATTGCAAAGCTGTTTGCAGCAAGGCTGCACCCAACAAGCACTGGGAGATATTTCAGCTTAATCATTCTATAGTCCTTTAATTTATTACCACTGGCAGCCTGAGCATGTTTTCCAAACAGCCAAGCCACACGATGGCACAAACACGTTATGCAAAGTACGTTTCACGTAAGTGCTTTTCTGCCCGTCCGCTTCATGAATCTTGGTTAAGCCAATCGCTTTTTCCTTAACGACGAATAACAGCCTAATGCACTTATTTCGCTCAACAAACCTAGAATAATTCGCTTTTTACAAACTTGGTTATATTCTCGAAAAAAGAGATTAAATCTTCGAGTAACATCTTATGCCAGCATGATGTAAAACAGCCGCTTACATCGAGTATTGAAGCACGGTCAGACTATGAATTAAGCATCAAAGCTTTGCTTTACTTCCTCCATAAATACGCTCTGCGAAAAGTTGTGATCTTGAGCAAATGACGCAGCAAACCAAAGAATTATCTTCCCTAATAATAAATCGTACGTATAATTTACGAAGATCACTATTTGGCTCGAATACGTCACAAAAAGGAGGAGCACACTATGAAGCTATTTCAGCGTTTCATTTCACAGTGGTTAATAACTGCTCTTCTGCTGACCTTATTTCCTCTTTCAGCCAATGCCATGCCTTACTCGACACAAACGTTACTGTCTCACAGTGAGATGACGTGTTGCGGTGACATGGTTATGCAAAGTGATGATGGCTGTCTATCATCACATACGGCAGGCGATATGGCATCCCACTGCCAAAGCCCAGATTGTCATTCTACGACCTCATCGGTCGCTGCTTTATTCGCTTACCCGTTTTCTTTAGATGCAATGCCAGAAAGCCATGATTATGGCGATCCTATTGCTCAAGTCTTTAACTATTCAGAACGCATCCTGCGTCCTCCAATGTCACGATAAATCACAGTTACCTTTTTAACTCATGGCGAATTTTCGCCGTGAAAAATTGATTTATTTTGATAATTTGGAGTTCGTTATGAAATTTTCTCACCTAGTTGCTGTATCTCTACTTTCTGTTAGCTCACTGTCGATGGCTAGCACCATCAAGGGTACAAACTACCAATCACCTTACTGCGGCTGTTGCGGTGCTTGGGTTGAACATATGGAAGAAAATGGCTTCGATTTAGACGTAGTGAAAACCAACGAAATGGCCCCGATAAAAATCAAGCTAGGTCTAACACCTGAACTGGCGTCTTGCCACACGGCACAAATCGATGGTTACACATTCGAAGGGCATGTGCCGGCAGCAGAAATTAAGAAGTTCTTGGCTAAGAAACCAAAACGTGCCATTGGTCTAACAGTACCGGGCATGCCGATGGGCTCTCCGGGTATGGAACAAAATGGTGTTGAGCAGCCTTATGAGGTTCTTGCTTTTGATAAAAATGGGAAGACTATGGTGTGGTCGCGCCATAACCAGTAATCACATTTCTTTTTTACAACTGTTACAAGCGGTTGTTTAAAGCTGATAAAAAACAGCCCAGCAAATGCTGGGCTGTTTTCATTTTAATCGAACAATTATTTACTCGCGAACAAGTCTCGATTAGGGTCTTCGTACTCAGCCCATTGCGGATCATTCTCTCTATGCTCAAGGTAGATCTGCAAACCATTAAAATAGGTAAAGGCGACCATTTCTGAGTCTTGCTCAAAGTGAGCAAAAAACCCCTCTTCTTGCTGCGCTAGCTTTTCAAGAGTATCGATACCTCGCTCAAGCGCCCACTGAATGGCATGCGGCGAAACCATAGTACGAAATAAGATTAACTCTTTAATTTCAGATAACGGTATCTCTCGCTTGGCATCGCTCGATATAGACTGATCAGCCACTGATGCATTTGCCGCTTCCTCTGCCAACAGGGCTTTTAAACTCTCAATGCTAGCTTTAATCTGCCCTTCCGAGTAACCATACGAAGTTTTACAAAAACGTAAGGCATAAGCCATTTTCTCACGGCCCACTAACTCAATAACCTGCTCTAAATAAGGCTGAGGAATGCCATGGCTCAACGCGAGTTGCTTCACTGCATGTTGTAATCCGGTATAACGGATACCATCAAACTCAAATTGGAAAGCGTTGCTAATACCAGCAACAGGCATACCATCTATGCTGACAGGCCAACCTTGGTAGTTAACCCGCGCTTTGGCGATTTCAAACATCATCCAAGCACTTTCACGAAAGCCTTCCAGCGCTTTACCTTCAAACTCACAATCTTCTAACTCTTCTTTGGTCCAATTAATGCCAATTTGAAGATGCTTAGCATAGCGCTTATGAAGCTGCTCTTTGACCTTATCACGTAGCAAATCCAAACTGCTCACTTTAATCCCTTTGCAGCAATTAAAGCACTCCTGACAACTAGGGATCAATAAAGGCTCACTTTGATGCTCATAGTTAGGGTTAGGCATAAAGCCAAACGAGTCATAGTAGGGTTCACCACAAAACCAACAGGTATGGCGATATTCAAATGGGATATCAATGGCATGATGTTGCGATGTCATGATGAGGTCTTCTTCTAAGCTTAAAACCAAGCGGTCGTGTTACTGATATTATGCTAAGCCCAATCTGATTCCTCAAGGTACAACACAGATTTCATTACAAGTAACTCAAATACTTACTCTTTCACTGGTGTTTTTTGCAGCATATGCAAACAAGGTTTAGGACGTTACTAAATTTTCTCTGAAATTTTGCTGATAACCAGTTAAAATATGTCCCCCATTTTTAGAGCGAGTTTGATTGAATGTCTGAAAATAAGCGCAAAGCACTTCAAAAAATTGCTAAATGCTTAGAGCTAGGTAACTCTGCAAACGTGAACGAAGCCGCACAAGCCATTCGCATGGCGCATCGTCTGATGCTGAAATACGGCTTGGACAAAGACGATGTCGAGTTCATTAAAATGGGTAAAACCAAAAGCAAAACCTTGTTACCTGCTGATATTAGCCCGCAGATTCTTAAAATTATTCGTGGTATTAACCGTCGTTTCGGCGTGGAATGCGTGCTAACCAACTACAAAGGTTTAAAAGAAGCTGAGTTCATTGGGGTGGCAGAACGTGCCATTTTTGCAGCCTTTGCTTTCGATATCGTTTACCGTGAGATGAACCAGCAAACAGGACAATTCCGTAATAGCTTTGCTGGCACTGGTGCAAGTTCAAGTGAAGTGACTCGCCGAGTATCATCATTCTTAGCGGGTTGGATTGAAGGTGCGCTTGAGAAGCTACCTGTGCTGACTACAGATGATGATCACGAGCAACGCCTTACCAACTATATCGATAAAGAATTTCAAAACATCGACCGTGAGACTTTCAAACAGCAACTTCAAGAAGCGATGAAAGGCATCACTGATGATTACGAAAGAGGCATGAAGAAAGGTCGCAGTATCTCCGTTAACCGCCCTGTTGACGGTTCATCGCCTGCAGCCAAGCTGATGCTAGAGTAATACTTCCCTTATTTCTTTGAGTTGATTCTTTTATAAAGCTTTCGGCTCACATTAAAGCTCGTAAAGCCAAGGTTTCGTACCTTGGCTTTTCTCTATCTTATTAGCCATATCGCGTTAAAAACGGGATCACCAAAACGCTAATTTCACTAAAATATAACTCACAACAATTAGCCCCAAGTAGGATTCATTCTCAATCCGTTCAATCTCTGTACTGTTTTTGCACTTCCCATAAATTTCTGTGACTTAGATCGCTTAAAAATAAGCCGCCAAACTACTTTTTGTCATTAGATTGTGATGAAAGCGATTGTTTCTTTGATTTCTGTGGTAGAATCAAATCAAAATCCCCCAAACAAATAGCCTTTACTACAACATGAAATTTCCTGGTCAGCGTAAGTCAAAGCATTACTTTCCTGTCAATGCCCGCGATCCATTAATGGCTCAAATTCAACAAGAAACACCACTTGCAAGCTCTCACATTGTGGGTGTTGGTCAAACCATTGTTGACATTGAAGCGCGTGTTGATGATGAGTTTCTAGCTCGTCATTCTCTGAGTAAAGGTCACTCATTAGTGCTCGACCAAGATAAAGCAGAACTACTTTACGAAGAGCTTAAAGAGCGTAACCTGATCAGCCACGAATACCCTGGCGATACTATCGGTAATACCCTGCACAACTACTCTGTGCTAGCGGATGATAAGTCGATCCTACTTGGCGTAATGAGCAAAGATCTTAAGATTGGCTCTTACGCGTACCGTTACCTATGTAACACCTCAAGCCGTATGGATCTTGACTACCTTCAGCCTGTTGATGGCCCTATTGGTCGTTGTTACACCCTAATCACAGAAGACGGTGAACGTACTTTCGCGATCAACGAAGGCGACATGAACCAACTTCGTGCTGATAGCATTCCAGAATGTGCTTTCGAAAATGCTTCTGCCCTTGTGCTTTCTTCTTACCTTGTTCGCGGTAAACCAACCGATCCAATGAAAGACGCAGCGCTTCGTGCGATCGATCACGCGAAAAAGCATAACGTTCCTGTAGTCCTTACTTTGGGTACCAAGTACGTTATCGAAGACAAGAAAGAATGGTGGATTGAATTCCTGAAAGAACACGTTTCTTGCGTTGCAATGAACGAAGAGGAAGGCGAAGCACTAACAGGTGAGAAAGATCCACTGCTAGCAGCAGACAAAGCACTTGAGTGGGTTGATATGGTGCTATGTACTGCCGGTCCTGTTGGACTATACATGGCAGGTTACACTGACGACGAACTAAAACGTGAGTCGACTCACCCACTGCTACCGGGTCAAATCCCTGAATTCAACAAATACGAGTTCAGCCGCCCAATGCGTAAAGATAGCTGTGAAAACCCTATCCGTGTTTACTCTCACATTGCACCTTACCTAGGCGGCCCTGTTGAGATCAAAAACACCAATGGCGCAGGTGATGCAGCTTTGTCTGCCCTACTGCACGACATGTCAGCTAACGGCTTCCACAAAGCGAACGTGCCGAACTCGTCTAAGCATCAGGGGGAATTCCTGACTTATTCATCGTTCTCGCAAATCTGTCGTTACTCGAACCGTGTAAGCTACGAAGTGTTAACCCAGCATGCACCGCGTCTATCTCGTGGTCTGCCAGAGCGTGAAGACTGCTTGAAAGAAGATTACTGGGAACGTTAATTCCCCCTTCTTCGCAAGACATCAATAGACGGAAAACGGAGCATGAAGCTCCGTTTTTTGTATCTGCCATTTAGCGCGGACTAAGCCTGTCTTAATTCATATAAGCCCATCAAAAGACATAAAAAAACCGAAGCTAAATCAGCTTCGGTTTTCTCTTATCAATAAACGGCTATCTATTGATGCAGCGCCAGTGTTATACCATCAACACTCAGCAATAGCATTCAACACACGTTTATCAGATACCGGATACGGTGTACCCAACTGCTGAGCAAAGTAACTTACGCGAAGTTCTTCAATCATCCAGCGAATTTCTTTCACCTGATCTGGAATAGGCTGACCTTTCGGGATCTTATTCAGCAACTCTTTGTAGTCATTCGTCACTGATTCAATCTTCAGGATATGCACGCGGTCTTTGTTTGGATCGATTGGTAGTTTCTCCATTCGACGTTCAATCGCACGCATGTAACGAAGAATATCTGGCAGACGTTTCCAACCACATTCTGTCGCAAAGCCTTTGAAGATCAAACCTTCAATCTGCGCTTTAATATCTGATAGCGCAAATGCCATCGTTAAATCAACACGGCCTTTCAATCGCTTATTGATATTGAATGCCGTCGTAAGAATTTCTTCTACTTGCTGGGCAATTTCAACGACGGTGTCACCCAGTTCAGCACGGATATATTCTTTGGTCGCTTCAAACTTCTCAGGCTCCCAAACTAAACCACCCTGCTGTTCAAGCAACTTATCAATACCACAGGCTATACAGTCATCGATCAAATCAAGCACGCGACCGTAAGGGTTAAAGTACAGACCCAATTTAGATTTGTTCGGCAAGTTAGCATGCAGATATTTAATTGGCGAAGGTACATTCAGTAGCACCAAACGACGCAAACCTTGCTGCATCACGCTTTGCTGCTCTTCCTGCGTTTCGTACAGTTTGATACCCACCGAGTCTTTGTTATCCACCAGCGCTGGGTAGGCTTTTACTTCAAAACCGCCACGCTTTTGCTGATAACGCTCAGGCAAAGTACCAAAGCTCCACGTTTTCAGACCTTCTTGCTCGATATCATCATCAGCCACTTGCGATAAGGTTTCTTGAACCTTGTCTTTCAAGCTTTCTTTAAGACCGAACAGATCTTTACTTTCTTTTAGCTTACGGTTGCGGTGATCGACACTGCGATAAGTGATCTTCAGGTGATCAGGGATCTGATCTAAATTCCAGTCTTCACGCAAGATACTCACGCCCGTCATACGCTTCAATTCTTTTTCTAGCGCATCAAGTAGCGGCATAGATTGCGCTTCAACACGTGCTAAGAATGCATCAGCATAGTTAGGTGCAGGTACAAAGTTACGGCGTAATGTTTTCGGTAACGACTTGATCAGTGATACCACTAACTCTTGTCGTAAGCCCGGGATCTGCCAGTCAAAACCATCAGGTTCAACCTGGTTTAGAATAGGCAACGGAATGTGAACAGTCACACCATCGTTATCCTCACCCGGCTCAAATTGATAGCTTAGTTTTAGTTTCAAGATTCCTTGGTGCCAAAAGTTCGGGTAATCCAAGTCCGTCACATGACTAGCATCGCCACGGAATAGCATCTCGCGCTCAAAGTTAAGTAACTCGTTATCTTCACGCGCTGCTTTCTTCCACCAAGTATCGAAATGACGCCCAGATACGACACTATGATCGATACGCTGATCGTAGAATTCAAACAACTGGTCATCATCGATCAAAATGTCACGGCGACGTGATTTGTGCTCAAGCTCTTCAACTTCACGAAGCAGCTTACGGTTTTGATGGAAGAACTTATGCTTAGTTTCCCAATCCCCTTCCACCAGCGCAGAACGAATGAAGATTTCACGCGATACTTGCCCGTCGATACGACCATAGTTGACCTTACGCTTACCCACAACTGGGATCCCGTAAAGCATCACTTTCTCGAACGCAAATACAGCCGCTTGTTTCTTCTCCCAATGAGGTTCACTGTAGCTGCGTTTAATAAGGTGCTGCGCTAATGGCTCAACCCACTCAGGTTGAATTTTCGCAGCAACACGGCCCCATAAACGAGAGGTTTCTACCAGCTCAGCTACCATTACCCACTTCGGCTGTTTCTTGAAAATGCCAGAGCCTGGGAAAATATTAAAGCGCGCATTACGTGCACCTTGGTACTCGTTTTTCTCTTGGTCTTTCAAACCAATGTGCGACAACATACCCGCCAACAATGCGGTATGTATACCTTGGTAGCTGGCTTCTTGTTCATTGATTTTGAAGTCTAGCTCTTTCACTACTTGCGATACTTGGTAGTAAATGTCTTGCCATTCGCGTACACGCAAGTAGTTAAGGTAGTCTTTCTTACACTGACGACGGAACTGATTACCCGATAGCGCCTGTTGTTGCTCTTGGATGTGATCCCACAGATTCACATAGCTCAAGAAATCTGATTCTTTGTCGTTAAAGCGACGGTGCTTCTCGTCAGAAGCTTGTTTCTTCTCGGACGGACGTTCACGAGGATCTTGAATCGACAATGCCGATGCAATGATCATTACTTCACGCAATGCACCTTGCTTTGGCGCTTCCAGCACCATACGCGCTAAACGAGGATCGATTGGCAAACGAGATAACTGACGACCTAGCGTCGTTAGGCGCTTACGCGGATCAGTCGCCTTGTTATTAATGGCGCCTAACTCGTCAAGCAGGCGGATACCGTCTTGAATATTGCGGTTGTCGGGAGCTTCTACAAATGGGAAAGCTTGAATATCACCCAAGCCAATCGCTGTCATTTGCAGAATAACTGACGCTAAGTTAGTACGCAGAATTTCTGGATCAGTAAACTCAGGGCGCGATAGGAAATCGTCTTCAGAATACAGACGAATACAGATACCTTCCTGCACACGACCACAACGACCTTTACGCTGATTGGCACTCGCTTGAGAAATCGGCTCAATCGGCAAGCGCTGTACTTTGGTACGGTAGCTATAACGACTGATGCGCGCAGTACCAGGGTCGATAACATACTTAATACCCGGTACGGTTAACGAGGTTTCAGCCACGTTCGTTGACAATACAATGCGACGACCAGAGTGCGATTGGAATACGCGGTTTTGCTCCCCTGCCGACAAACGGGCGTACAGTGGCAAAATCTCGGTATCACGCAGATTACGCTTTTCAAGTGCGTCTGCGGTATCACGAATTTCACGTTCACCGTTCATGAAGATCAGGATGTCACCTAAACCTTCATCGCAGAGCTCATCAACAGCGTCAAAAATCGCTTGTAGTTGATCACGGTCGCTATCATCGCCGTCTTCGCTAATTGGACGGTAACGGGTTTCAACCGGATACGTACGACCAGACACTTCAATGATTGGCGCATTATTGAAATGCTTAGAGAAACGCTCTGGGTCGATAGTTGCCGAGGTGATGATCACTTTCAGATCTGGGCGTTTTGGCAGTAGCTCACGCAAATAACCCATGATGAAATCGATGTTTAAGCTACGTTCGTGAGCTTCATCGATAATGATAGTGTCGTACTGATTTAAGAAACGGTCGTTCTGGATTTCTGCCAGCAAGATACCGTCTGTCATCAGTTTAACTTGGCTGCGATCAGACACTTTGTCGTTAAATCGCACCTTATAACCTACGTATGAACCAAGCTCACATTGCAGCTCTTCAGCAATACGTGTCGCGACAGAGCGAGCAGCCAGACGACGAGGCTGAGTATGACCAATCATACCCGAGGTACCACGCCCTAGCTCTAAACAGATTTTTGGTAACTGAGTGGTTTTACCCGAACCGGTTTCACCCGCCACAATCACAACTTGGTTGTGCTTAATGGCTTCGGCGATTTCGTCTTTCTTCTGGCTTACTGGAAGCAGTTCTGGATAGGTGATGGTTGGACGCTGGGTTTTACGCATCTCAACCACTTGCATTGACTTAGCAATGTCGAGAGCAATCTCATCAAAAACAGCATGTTTGGCTTTTTCATTTTTAATTCTTGCCGCGCCTTGAACTCGTTTC
Organism: Photobacterium jeanii; assembly: GCF_001650345.1. GTDB lineage: Bacteria > Pseudomonadota > Gammaproteobacteria > Enterobacterales > Vibrionaceae > Photobacterium > Photobacterium jeanii. Next base: position 532,534 of record NZ_LVHF01000012.1, read on the forward strand.
TGCAAACGGAAACGGTCGCGCATCATGCAGTCTTTGATCGCTGCTTTCAGCGTTTTTTCATTATTTAAAACGCTTTGAGAAGAGTTGTTATCCTGACTCAAGGGATTTCCTGATTCTGAACACTAAAAAACTGGCGGGATTCTACCATAAATGGACGACTAACTTCCTCTTTCAGGGAGTTATCTGGAAAATTCGCTGTCTATACTTTTATCGATAACATAAATTACTGTGTCAATCCTATTGGAATGAACGTAATAACCATTACCAAATAGCAATAACTGAGAGATCAATATGTTTAATCAACTACGCACTTTATTGCGTCAAGTCATGCACGAAGGAACGGATGGTGGCGCAGTTGATACAACGAGTATGCATGTCGCCATGGCCTCATTGCTCTGCGAAGTGGCAAGCGCTGACCATGAGGTCGACCCTAGGGAAGAACAAGCCAAGGTTAGTTTGTTGGTCAGCTTACTTGATGTCAGCGAAGCTCGTGCAAACCAATTACTGGCTGATGCCAAAGTGAAAAGCGCCAATTCGGTATCACTCTACGAATTCACCACCAAGCTACGTGCATTACAGCCAGAGCAGCGCTATTCGTTAATCGAGGCTATGTGGCAAGTGGCTTATGCCGACGGTGTGATTGACCCGCTTGAAGAAGCGGTGATCCGCCAAGTGTCCGAGCTGATCTATGTTGATCACTCACAATTTATCAAAGCCAAACTGGCTGCTACTCCTAAGCCTAATTAATTCACCTTATTTGTCGTGCTCCCCTCTTCTCTTTTTAAGGGGGGGATACAGCAATTGTGCTAACTAATAACTGATTTATTGACATAAAGGTTACAATTGAGAACGAGATATCACTAAAATTGCTGCTTACCTTGTTATCGGACTTGCTTGATGAGCCGCCTTACCACGCTTTTATTCCTTTGTTTGGCTGTTACTTTCCCTTGCACACTGTTAGCCCAAAGTGAGCAAGCACTCAGCCTACAAGGCAAATGGCAAACCCTCTATCAGCGAAGCTGGAATGCCGTGCCAGTTACTGTATCTCAACAAACCTTAAATCAATACCCGACGACATTACTGCAAGAGAGCGCTCGCTACCCTAATTTTGAACGTTTTTCTTGGCAAGAGATCCAATCATTAGCCACATTGGTCGCCACATGCCGCAACCACCCAGCAGATCAATCTAAGACGCTATTATCGACTACCAACCAAGAACTAAAAGACGCCATTACATTTGAGCTTGCACTATGTCATCAACAAGCATTACCGACACAATGGTTTTCGAGCCATAGCTTACTCCACCCGGCTGGTGGCAGCTTTGCTGACCGCTATGTTACTCAATACCCAGATTCACTCACTCAGCTTACTAATTACTTAACAATAGCTAATCCGCATCATCCTCTTTTTACTAAGCTCTCACCTCTTTCAACCCAAGGTCGTGAAGCTCTTTTTAGTGGTTTTCGCGCATGGTTAGAAAGCGATGGGTTACAAGATAATACCTTATGGCTAAGTGGCGAACAGGGCTGGAAGGCGATCCCAGATAGCACTTGGCAACCTTTAACTAAAGAGCTCAATATCTCTCTAAATAGTGAAAGCTGCACTCTGCACTATAGCAACCTATGTATTAGCGAACGTACAGATCATTATCAGACTTTCACCCAAGCCATAATTGGCTTTCTGAGCTTGTTAATAGTCATCGTAAGCCTTAGAGGGATATTCATTAAAAGACAGCAAAGTCGAGAGAGAAGTTTTATTTTGCAGTTGCTCACCCACGAGCTTCGCACCCCTATTACTAGCTTGGGGTTAACCGTTGAAATGTTTCGTGAGCAATATGATCATATGTCGCCAGAAGGACAAGACGCCACTTGGCGACTCATTTCAGATTTTCAGCGTCTCTCTCAGCTGACAGAAAACAGTAAAATCTATTTAAGCACGACAGATTCAGCTCAGTTATTAGAACAACCAGCCTCACTCGATGAGTGGCTAGAATATGTATGCAAAAAACACAATGTGCCGTATCAGCTGAGCCATGATCAAGAACTCAACTTACCTTATTACTGGCTAACTGTGTGCCTTGATAACTTGATTAAAAATGCCAAACAGCACGGTCAAGGTAAGGTAATCGTTCGTGCAAAACTAACGAATAAAGTCACCATTGAAGTGCAAGATGAAGGTCAGCTTCCTCACCCTATCATCATGTATTTATCACGTTGGCCACTTCTGAATGTTATTCACAATTCAACTAAGCAAAGAAAGCATCATGACAATATGGGAATCGGCTTAACTATCGTTTCCCATCTGATGAAAAAAGCCGGAGGTAAGCTGCTCATTTCACGTAATCCCACTCGTTTTATTTTGGAACTTCCTTATGAAAACCATTCTATTGATTGAAGATGATGCCTTGCTTGGTCAAGGACTTGTCAGTTTCTTCAAATCCCATGGTTACCAATGCTTATGGGTTCAAAAAGCGCCTGATGTTAACGCACTTTGGTTCAAAGCTGATTTGGTTATATTGGATCGTCAACTAGATGATGGTGATAGCTTACAGCACCTTTCTGATTGGCTGCTTTTAAAGGCACTTCCAGTAATAGTGCTTACCGCCAGAGTTGATGTAGCCCAACGCGTTGAAGGGTTAATGGCTGGAGCAAAAGATTACATGACCAAACCTTTTGCTAATGAAGAACTATTAGCCCGGGTGATCAGCCAATTACGCCCATTAGGCAATACTAACCTCAACTACGCAGGTATTGAGATTCATCTTGGTGAACGCCAAGCTAAATTAAATAATGAATACATTTCATTAAAACCAAAAGAATTTCAGCTACTAGTGTTACTGGTACAAAACCAAGGTCGTGTTTTCCATCGCGATGAACTACTCAATAAAATCTGGGGCTACCAAGCGTTTCCAAATACCCGTACCGTCGATAATCACGTATTACGCTTACGCCAAAAGCTACCTGTGTTAAATATCGAAACACACCGTGGCGTTGGTTATCGCTTAGTAAAAGAATCACATTCCAAATAGTAGAGAGCAGCACTATTCATGGCTTTTAGTTCACTCATAAAAAACAAGCTCCCGGTACTACTGTCTTGCATCATCACAGCCACACCTACAATGCTTGCAGCTCAGCCGGCTGATACCTGGTTCAGTGACACCCCGCTAAGACATACATATCAGGCCCTCGTTGAACACCAACCTGAACTGGCTTGGCAAGAACTGGTGTTAGCGCTTAGCCAATATGAACTTAATGAGCAATATTGGGTACCAGCAAAACAAGCGATCTTGAATCAAACCGAGTGCGGTCAAAAGCTCACTATGCATGCAAGTAATGTCCCTACAGGTGCTCACATTGAACTCAGCATTGTGCGCAGTTTTGGGCTATCGACGCAAAGCTATCAAATAAAGTTGTCAGCCCAAGAAAATTTAGCGCCAGAAGATCAAACAAATACCAATAAAGCAGCGTCTTACCCTATTGTGCTCCGCTCCCCGCAAGGCAAGGTATTGCTTGATGCTCAATTCCAACTCAAGAAGCAATACCAAGAATTTGAAGTCAAAGACATGCTATTAACACCAAGTTCTGGCATCTATCAACTCAAGCTAAATAATCATACTATCCCGCTGATCATTTCAAACGTAGATGATGACCGTTGGCTCACCTTAGAAAACAAGCTAAGTGCACCTCACATTCGAGTTAACTTGCCTCCTCATGTAGAAACATGCTCCCCAGCCAATGTTAGCTGGCAATGGTTCGATATAAATTATGAACAACTTGGTGCCAAGATCCCTTTTACTCATAATGATATGCCAGTACCGAAATCAAGCCCTTACCCTGAGGAAGCCAAACACCTCAGTGCAACAGCTGCACTAAGTGAATATCAACAAGGGATCATTATCAATTATATCCAAAGAGTAGCTATTCCCTATTCAGAGCAGTAGTTAGCCAACTCAATTTAAGTGACAAATTGAGCATTAACTTAATCTTCTCATGGAATCATTACAGCGGATTACCAAAAAGGTTTACATTTACCAGACAATTGGAGACAAACAGAAGACAAAATGATAACAGTCATTCGCTTTAATAACCTCTCAAGTTATTAAGGAGCGAAACATGACAAACCGTCAGTTCAAGGCGCTTTGTGCGTTATCATTTGTTACTTTTTCCTATGTAGGCGTATCAAATGCAGAAGCGAGTGATATCACACTTGGTACACCAACAGAAAACATTACCCTTTCTCCACAATACCTTAATGTCCAATGGAACGGGTTACCTATCAATACGGCAGCCCTTAAGGTCAATCATCAAACCCAAACTATCACTAACCTCAAAACGAATGGCAGTGTCAGTGCAAGTTGGACACTGCAACCAAGCGGCATTCAGGCTAAAGCTCGGCTAAACAATAACGAGCTCACCTTAAGTTTTGCTGTATCCAAGCACAGTAAAATTCATCGTAATCAGCCAATTACACTTGATTGGTTCAACCTTGATGAACAAAAAACGACTAGCTTATTACTTCCCTTCGGCGAAGGTATGCGCATACCTATTAATCACCCACAATGGGCAAAATACCTCGATGATAGCCACTCTGGAGCAAATACAACGCAAGATCTAAAAATGCCTTTTTGGACAGCAGAAATTAACGATAATTTTTTCAGCTACCAGTTAATTACTGCAACCAATAACCAGCTCAATTTTGCACCAACAAAACACAAAGTAGACATGCAAGCTGCCCATCAATTTACAGTATTAAACCGTAATCAGCCGTTTACTGTGGTGATTAGTCGTAGTAAAAGCGTCCTTGGTGGTGCGCAGCATTATCGTCAGTGGCGCATTGCCAATAAGCTCAGCGAATCGTTTGATGTAAAAATGAAACGCAATCCTCAACTACAACGCCTAATTGGTGCCAGCCATGTGTATCTCTTTGGTAAAGACCCTTTAAGTATTCAAGACGTTAGAGATTGGTGGGGACTAAAAGATTGGTTTTTCAATGACTCGTCGTTAGCAGTTTCGAAAGAAGCAAATCGAGAACTTGGCAATTTAACGCAAGGCAAAGATTGGTTTAGCCAATACCATAAACAGCTGCTGCTTGACTCAATCAGTATTTCTCTCGCTAATAAGTTTTCAGTCGCTCGTCCAACACTCAGCGACAATACTATTAAAGCGCAATTTGATACCGCCCAACAACGCACTCAATGGCTAGCGAAGCACGCGGGTAAATTCCTCATCACGCCCAATAAATGGGGACAAGCACTCTCGACCGATATGCTAGCTAGCTTTAAAAAAGCGGGACTTAATAAGCTATGGTTAGGGTTTGATAACTGGATGCCAGCATTCTATAACCCTGAAGTTATTGACGCAGCAAAGAACGCTAATTACCTTGTGGCGACTTATGACTCATATAACACTGCAATTCCTGCAGGCACCAATGATGGTTGGCTGACGGCACAATTACCAACCCCAATGCGCCAGCAATGTGCCATTGAACAAGCTGATGGCACTAAGAAAAAAGGGTTTAGAGGAAACGGCTATTATCTAAATCCAAACTGTCACTTAGCGTATGTTCAGCAACGCATATTAGATATTGTGAAATATGGCCGCTTCAACAGCCTCTTTTTGGATGTTGATGCAACTGCAATGGCGCGTGAAGATTACCGTGATGGCAGCAGCGAGTCAGATATGCTCACAGCTTTCAACGATCGAATGGCGTGGATTGCGAGCCAAGATCAGTTGGTTCTTGGCTCGGAAGATGGCAACAGCTTGACAACGAAAGGGATCAGTTTTGCCCATGGTTTAGAAACCGTAGGCTTTGGTTGGACAGATAAAGACATGCACAAAAACCGCAAGTCGCCTTATTACCTTGGACGTTGGTATCCTGACCATAAACCCGAGTTCTTCTTTAAGCCGGCAAAGGTAAAAACGCCATACAAAACTTTACTGTTTTCACCCCAATACCGTGTACCGTTATATCAAACTGTATTTCACGATGAAGTGATTAATAATCACCACTGGCATACTGACATCTTAAAGTTCACCGATGTCAAAGCGGCGCGCGATTTAACAGCGATGCTTTACAACACGCCACCTATGGTGCATTTGACACGCGATGAAGCCTTGAGTAGCAACAGCCCTCGCATCCGCGCATTGAAACATTATCAGATCGCCTTTGAGCCCATCCATCAACAACTATGGGATAAAGCTTTAGTTAATTTTTCATGGTTAGATAAGCAAGGTGTTATCCAACAAACCACCTTCAGTGATGGCAGTAAAATCATTGCTAACTTCTCTAACAAGGCGTTTGTCCAAGGTAATACGAAAGTGAAGGCGCTTTCAATCAGAGCGAAATTAAGCAACGGTAAAGTGATTGAATGGCAGTCAAAATCGTTTTAGCCCTTAACATCATCAATCCTATTTTGTTTTATCGCAGTATAAAGTTATAGCCATTGATCAATACATAAAAAACAAAAGCACCGAATACCCCAATTCGGTGCTTTTCATAGTATGAGCAATGTTATCTCGCCCCGATAATGTAAGTAACGCTTGGTGACCGACCAATTGACCCGCAACGATATCTTGGCTATTGATAACCTTGCCTCTAGGGCTTTCGTAACTTTTGTTAAGCAGAGTATTGTTAGGCAGAGTAAGCCGTTTACCTACTCAGTTTTACATCAGGCCTTCGGTTAACTTGCCTATCGCGTTCATGCCTGTCCCAGCTTTGTAGCCACCATCTAAATCAATGGCTGTGCCTGTTAAGTAACTACAATCATCCGATGCTAAGAAATGGTTTATCGCTGCCACTTCTTCCGCTTGGCACAAGCGGCCTAATGGCCAAACATAGTCTTTTAGCATCAGCTCAAGTTCATTACCTTCGGCATGTGCCATCGGGGTATCAATGGTTGAAGGACAAACGCAGTTCACGCGAATATTACGATCAGCAAGTTCTAGCGCAGCAACGCGAGTAAGCTGAATAACGCCACCTTTGGTCGAGCAATAAGCACCATACCCCGGGAAGCCAATCTTACCTGCCAGCGATGCAGTATTGATGATTGAACCACCATCATTCATATGAACAGGCGCATGTTTCAAACCATACAGCACGCCACCAAAGTTGATGTTATAGACGCGTAGGTATTCATCCATTGTCGCTTCTTCTAGCATCTCACCAGGTACAATAATGCCGGCGTTGTTCACGCAAATATCGATCTTGCCTAGCGTCTCGCGGGTCATTTCAAACAGGTGCTGTACTTGATCTTCTTTCGACACATCCACTTTGACAAACATACAGCCAAGCTCATCAGCGAGCGCTTGTTGGTCTGCAATATCTGCTAGCACCACTTTTGCTCCGGCTTCGATAAAACGCTTAACTGTTGCCAGACCAACACCTGAACCGCCACCAGTAACAACAGCAACTTTATTCTTCAATGAAAACATATTAACTATCCTTTGTGTGGTTAAAACATAACGCTTTAATTAACAACTTGGCATATCGTTGATTCCATATACCCTGTGATCACTTTTTTATAACCACAGAGCGCTTCATTTAGCGCTGCGTCACCAGTATCAACTAATAGCCTTTTTTGATTAATCGACAGTAGCTTTTCTTTCGTTGCAACAATTTCAATATTCTGTTGCCCGACACAATGAATAATGCGCGGACTTATTTGTTGATTCCCTCTCCCTAAAATATGCCCTTGCCCACCTATGGCCGTGATGATGATTTTTACCGCCAGAGTGCGTTCTAACTGCGTATTCGATAAATGCTGCTGAACAAGCTCCCATAAGGTTTGCTCACTCACATCATTGGCAATGAGTTTACGATTACACACCACGTCAACACCGATTAAGGTATTGGGTAAACCAAGCCTTTCCATAATGCTGCGTGTGGTTGTGCCCGGGCCTATGATATAGAGCGCATCGGGCTGCATGGCTTCCACCACATCGCAACTAATCGCGTTGAGTATTGACGCTTCCGAGCGACTACGCTGTTTAACACTTTGAATTTGCTTAGTATTGGCTGGAACCTTGAGGTAACCGAACAATTTGGCTGAAACTCGTCCTTCGCGGTACCCTTCTTCATCCAAATCCATGACTTCAGCTTCACGGGTTTGTACTAACTTCCCCGTGATAAAATCAGCCACGGTTCTGCCTGCACCTTTCGGATTGACCGCGTAAACACCAGAATGAATTTTCACCCCAGCCGGTATTCCTAATACTGGAATTTCGCTCTGGTGTGCAGTACTGGCTATCGCACTATAGATATTGCGTGCTGTACCATCGCCACCCGCGAATAAAATCATGTCTACACAGCGTGCAACCATTTCTTTTACTGCTTGCTCGGTATCCTGTGCACTGGTATAGCCAATGCTGATACCGTTAATCACTTTAGGACTAAAACCAGCTTGCTTAGCGGCTTGCTCACCCATTTTGCTAGGGCAAGTGATCAGCTCAAACTCATCAGTAACCTGATGAAGCATCTGTAGAGCTTCGACGGTTCTGGCGCTAGACTCTGAATGCGCACCTAACTCAAAGGCTTTCCGTTGGATCAGATCACCATCGCTGCCTTTAAGCCCGACCCGTCCACCAATGCCGGCAACCGGATTTACAATGACGCCTATTTTCTTCATTCGTTAAACCACCTCTTCCAGTTTGGATTGCCTTACTTATCCAAAGAGCAGTGCTACCACCTAAAAGCTGTGGTAGCACCGAGTTAAGGTTTAGCGAAAACGTCGAGTGTATTGACGCCATGTGGTTGCGATGACTTTAAAGTCTTCACCCATTACATGGTTTGGTAGGTGTCGGCTGGCTTTATTTGGTGCTGTCGCGACAACTTCCGGATGCTCGATGCAATCTGTTGCTACCGCTTTCAGCACTTGCACAAAGTAGTCCATGTCATCTTTGTTGTAAGAATCACATGGCTCTGGCGTGAATGGTTCTGGCACTGTGTATGGGTGATGCGATTGCCACAACTCAGAAATACCGTAATCGACGATACGCGCATTCACGGCATCAACACCTAAGCCACCAGTTTGCTCAGCCAGTTTGTCGAACGACAAGCGTGTTTGCTCCATTCGACGAACACCTTCTTCGGCATAATGAAGCGATACACCCGGTACTTTTTCGAGGATTTCTTGGGTCATGTATTGGTTATTCAACACCGAAGTGATAGCAACCTGTTTAAGCCCTTCCGCCCCTAGCGACATACACCACATGTACGCACGAGCAACAACAGGGAAGTTACCCAAGTAAGCTTTCACATGACCAATACTTTGGTCACGGTCGTAATCTAGCCAGTATTTGCTACCATCAAACTCAACAGTTGGTTTCGGTAGGAACGGCGCTAGCTCTGCAGCACAGCCCAAAGCACCACAACCAGGACCACCACCACCGTGAGGAGACGAGAAGGATTTGTGCAAGTTAAAGTGCATCAAATCAAACCCAGCTTCACGAGCACGCGCAATACCTAATAACGCATTCGCATTCGCTTGGTCGTAGGCACAGATTGCACCTACATCATGTGCTGCTTGGGTAAACTGATCGATTTGCGAGTTGTAAATACCGGTATCTTCTGGGTTAGTAATGAAGATCCCAGCGGTTTTATCACTCAAGGCTGCTTTGAACTCTTCTAAACATGGCAAGCCAGTTTTCTCATCCGGTAATAAGGTGATCACGCGATAACCAAGAATCGCGGTCGCCGCTGCATCAACGGGGTGAGAATGAAGAGTGGTGATGATCTCGTTCTTATGCGTATTACCATTAGCTTTGTGATAAGCGCTAATGATTTGCGCGTTAGAATAGATGGCATGGCCACCCGAAGCAGGTAAGAATGAAATACGATCCATCCCGCCGATCTCTTTCATGATCTGCTCGGTTTCGTAATACATTTTCAAGATACCCTGCATGGATTCTTCCGCCTGTAGCGGGTGAACCCCAGCCAAGCCTGGATGACGAACCATATGCTCTTGCACTTTCGGACTGTACTTCAAGGTACATGTCCCTTGCGAAATACCGAGCGCGTTATCAGCGCCCAAGTTCTCCTGCGATAGGCGAATATAGTGACGATTCACCAAAGCTTGGTTTACTTCCGGCAAAGCAGGTTGATGCTTACGCTTAATACTTCCCAATACTGATACCACATTGCCTGCTGCGGCTTTTACAGCCTGTTCAGCTTGAGGGATGAGAATACCTCTTTCACCCGGTGTGCCCATTTCCATGATCACAGGCTCATTCCAACGTGCTTGGTGAAACTCTCTTAGTTTAATGTTTTCCATTATGTCATCCCCCTACTCAACCATTGCTTTCAACGTTTCAACTAGCTCATCAATATCACTTTGGGTGTGAATCTCTGTTACGCAGAACAGCGCACTTTGCCCAAGCTCTGGGAAGCTTTGTGATAAATCGTAGCCACCGAATATTTTGTGTTGCAGCAAGCCTTGATTAATTTCCGCAACCGTCTTGTTGGTGCGGTTAAAATCAACTACAAACTCTTTGAAGAAAGGCGCTGTGAACTGAATTGATACCCCAGGTATCTCAGCCAGTTGCTTCGCTGCGTATTGAGATTTTTGCATAATGGATTCGCCAATAGATGCCATACCCTGTGGACCCATCAGCGCTAAATACACCCCTGCCGCCATTGAAAGCAACGCAGCATTGGTACCAGTAAACTCAAGTGCATCTTCACGTACTGCATAAGAAGTACGCTCAAAAGCGGTTACCCAAGAGAAGCCGATTTCGCCATCAACACTTGTTGGAGATGCGCCAACCATCTGATCTTTGAGTTGATATAAATACGCCTCTTCATCTTTCACCATCACGTAACCAGCAACACCGCCACCCGCCGACATGTGATTACCTAACGAGTGAATATCACCACAAGCAATCGTGGCACCATAAGTACCCGGTGCTTCGATAACACCTAATGAAATCGGATCTGCGTAAACAATAAATTCAGCGCCAGCTTGTTTAGCCAGTTTGCCAATCTGTTCAGCCTGAGTTTCAACAACACCAAGGAAGGTTGGGTTCTCAATAAATACCGCCGCAGTTTGGTCGTCCAGCTTGCTTTGAAGATCATCTAAATCTAACAAGCCTGTTTGTTTATCAAATGCGATGTATTCAATGTCAGCAAAAGATTGTTCAATACCACCCAAGTAATTTTGGATAATTTCGCCATTTTGTGGACTCATGCTTTTCGGCATTAGCACTTTACGACGCTCAGTAATGCGGCAAGCTATACGAATCGCATGACCTGCAGATGTGCCACCATCATATTGCGGCATCGCCATACAGCCCATATCCAACAATTCAGCCATCATGCTTTGGTATTCAAACTGAATTTGCGATTTACCTTGGTCAGCCATTAAGCCTGAGTACGCAGTAGCAAGTTCGCCACGGCCTATAATTTCATCAACAACGGCAGGTACATAATGCGGTGCACAACCAGCCCCTAAAAAATATTTGTGCGTGGAAAGATTGGCATTTTGAGAAAGTAGATTATCAGCATGCCTGCGAATTGAATATTCGTCTAATAATGGCTCAGGAAGGTTCATTTCTTTTTGTAATAGGTGAGCAGGAATAGAATCGAATAATTCCATTTCTGTTTTCGCCTTTACCTTTTCCATGAGCACAGCTTTAGTCTCGGGAGCGGTATTGGGAATATAAGGATAAACAATATTTCGCTTGGTCATTTCTACCTCCATGAAGATATTCCATTTTCGAACAAGGTCGCTAAATTAAATAACAACCTCAAATTCTGTATGTACCTATCTATTCGTACCTATTTGTACTTGTCTGTTTGTACCTATCCCTAGGAGCAACTCATATACCAATCTAAAATACTGACTTCACACTTTTAAATTTACCTATCTAACCTTCTGATATAATTATTAAATTTAATTTAACAACAAACCTAAACCCACCAATATGCAGCAGTATCCCTTTTTCACTACTGTGCCAACACTGTTGCACCACCGTGTCACACCTGTTTGATTTGGCTAAATTTGGCACAGTGTTGTCACAATGCTTAAAACCGCTAGCTAACAATTAAAGCACCATAACGTGACACAAAACTCACAATTTTGTGCTACACAATGGTATTTATGGTGGATGTTCGGCTGTTTAATCAGCTTTACAACCAACAACGACTTAGACCTAAACATCGAAAGAACTTGAGAAATACGTATATAGAGCAGAGAGTCAATTTATCGAGGTGAACGAGTGGTATCATATCAAAGCAGGAAGCTAGAGACGCTAAGTATTCAAGAGCAACAATACCTTTCTATAATTGAAGACATGTCTGAGTTTGTAACTAAGCAAACACCTGACATGAAGCTAACTTTCGTTAATGATGCCTACTGTGATTTTACTGGTAAAACTCGGCAAGAGCTTATCGGGCGAAGCGAAATCGATTTTATTTACCATGAAGATATAAACAAACTGCTCGAATTCATCGCCTCAATTACCATTGAAACCCCAATAAATTCAGGCGTATTTCGGTTCATTAATAAAGAAAAACAAATCGTTTGGGTAGAATGGACTGGTCGCGCTTTTTTTAATGACTATGGTCACATCATAGAATACCAAGCTGTAGGTCGCGATATCACCGCAAGGAAAAAAGCCAGAGAGCAATTACAACAAGAAGTAAAAAAACGTACTATTGAACTAGAACAATTAAATAGTGATCTCGCGCAACTCAATAGCCACTTAAATAATATTTTAACCAACATTTCTGACGGCGTATTTGTTATTGATAGTGAAGGTAAGGTCGAGTTCCTTAATAATGTACTGCTTACAAACCTAAAAACGTCACAATCTCACTTTGAAAAGCAACTCGCTGATCTTATTTTCCAGACAAAGAATAGTCCAATTCACTCGCTTCTTCGCGATGGAAAACCTTTTCACCACTTTCACACCCTCTTCCCATCAACCGATGGCGATATTTCATGTTTAATTAGCGGTAGTCTACTTAATAACAATGAGAGTACGACCAAAACTTCTGCTTTAAATGAGCCTACCAACCGTAAAGCAATGATCATCGTAAAGCCATTAAAAGAAGTGAATAAGTTAGTAAATGATGTCAGTGGTAGCCACGCGAGATATACCTTTGATGATATCGTCACCAAGACACCTTCCATGAGGCAGGCCATCCACAATGCGCAAATACTTTCAGCCAACCAAAGTAATGTCTTAATCACAGGGGAAAGTGGTACGGGGAAAGAGCTTTTTGCTCAGTCGATCCACAACGCGAGCAAACGCAGTCATGGACCTTTTATTGCCATAAACTGCGGCACGATTCCTCGCGATCTGATCGGTAGCGAACTCTTTGGCTATAGTGATGGCGCATTTACCGGAGCAAGAAAAGGCGGAAAGCCGGGCAAATTTGAATTAGCGCAAGGCGGCACTCTCTTTTTAGATGAAATCGGTGATATGCCGTTAGAACAGCAAGTGATTCTACTTCGAGTGATTCAAGAAAAGCGGCTGACCCGTATTGGTGGTAACCGTGCGATTCCAACTGACGTCCGCATCATCTGCGCGACGAACAAATCTTTGTTCGACGAAATGAATAAAGGCAATTTCCGCCAAGACCTTTATTACCGCCTCAACGTAATGTCTTTCAAAATCCCACCGCTACGTGAACGTGTCGATGATATCGCATTACTGTTTGATTGCTTCATCAAACAATTTTCAAGCTCCATTTCGAGTAAGAGCGACAATCAAGACCATTACGATCAAGAGCTCATTAACTGTATCAATAACTACACTTGGCCCGGCAACGTGCGTGAGTTACAAAATATTACTGAACGTCTTTATTACATCGCTAATGGTGGGCCGCTTACTGCGGAATACCTACCTGCTCGGATCCGTCATTACCAACAAAACAATCATCAACAAAGCCATCACCAAGACAGTTATGCGTCACCGCACCCAAACGTAAAAAATAGCACTGGAGGTAATGTCGATACACACCCGATAAAATCAGACCCAACACTGCACGCAATTCGCGATAAACAGCAAGCCGCCACGATTGATAATGAAAAAGCGATCTTGCTATCTAGCCTTGCTCAATACAAAGGAAATGTCAGCCGCACCGCGAAAGCTCTGGGGCTTTCGCGCAGCACGCTATATCGAAAAATGAAGTTATATCAGGTTATTGGGTAGAGCGTTCCCTATGCTTATTCACTCAGGTTAAGCGTATTGATATACAAGCATGCTTCACTGCAATTTGAGCACCTTTGGTGTAGTGGCGAATCAAACTGCCCCTTATATTCGAAGCCCTGTTTTTCGTAAAACAAACTTGCGCCATCACGGTTTGCTTCAACAGTGACTTCGGATACACCGCTATCGCGACAATCTTGCAGAAACGCCTTTGTCATTCGACTACCAATGCCAGCACCTTGGTACTTTTCGTCAATCACAAATAACAGCAGCTCACTTCCCCACTCTTCACGTAACGCATTACGATTATTACTGTGCAAGGCGAAATCACGCATCACGGCTTTTTTCTGCTGCCAAGAAGCCGAAGGTGATAGCCAATATTTAGCTAACATTGATAAAGCTTTAACACGGTAAGACATGGGAATTGAATGCTGTGGTTTACCCTTGTTAATACCAAAAATAAACCCAACCACCTTTCCTTCTACTTCAGCAACAAGAGAGAAATTAGAGACTAACGGCGCACCCGAGGTATAAAAGAACCCCAAAACATCAGCCATGCTCTTAGATGGAAAATGCTTATCAAAGCACCAAGCTTGTTTCACTAAGTCTTCACAAGCTTGGTAATCACTATCTCTGTATTGACGATAACTAATGTTTGTTTCCATATTCAGCCTAAGATAAAACCAACAAGTTTAACGAAGAACCAACTTACGACTTTATCTGTTTAGCGTAAAGCTCATGGTAATACTTAGTAACTAAATATGGGCTAATACTATTAGCCCATCAGTTATTATGCACAGTAATCCGTACGCTTTATTACGGCTGGAAGCTCTCGTCTACTGCGCTTTGGTCACCTTGCTGCGACATGCCATCGTCGCTATCGTAGGAAGAACTATCATCCATCACATCGACACCTTGATCACGCTCATCGCCTTGAGTCCAATCACCTTGACCAGACTCTTCAGGCATAGGCTGCCCTTCTTGGGCACTCTTACCTGACTGCATCGCATACTCATCATCAACATCGAGTGTTAATGTCTCCGCTGCTCCTTCCACTTCTGCACCCATGTCATCTTTACCCACAAATGAAATATCAGCACTGCCTTCAAAACCCTCAGGTAAGGTCAAGGTAATTGGCGCATCTAGATCACCGCTAATGGTAAAACTGCCATCTTGATTATCTATCCCTGACGACAAGCTTGAGCCTGCTGGCAAGTTACTAATATCGACTTGGTCAACGTCTGAATTTTCTGCGATAGCATCAGGAATATCGATACGTACATCACTACCCGGTGCGGCAGTAATATCTGCACCTTGCTCTGACTCTTCTGAGGATTCAGGGTCATCTTGTTGAGTTTGAGTATCAAAAGCTTGCTGTTGTGCGCCTTGCGACTCAGGCTCTTCCCCTTTAGCTTGAGGTTGTGCTTCTGGGTCTTGATAATCAGCAACGTCTAGCGACAACTGATGCACAGCCGTGCCACCATCGCCGCTATCAGCTGTCGAAACTTCTAAGTCTAATTGCCCTGCAAAATCTTCGTCACTCCAAAATACCCATTGCCCATCATCTTCGATTAAGGTGCCTTGCTCGCCATGATAATCAACAGAGGTTACTGAGTGCTCATCGCTCAAACCCAGCTCCGACAAAATATCTTGCGGACTGAGCTCTAACGCCCCCATTTCGCTAAGCATAAAGTCAGGTTGTGATTCAGTGCTTGGTTCAGGTGAAGCAATGTCCACATTAAAGTGACTGCGTATGCTGGCTTCACCATCGGTAGCAACAAACGCAATTTGCGCTTCACCGCTATAGCCTTCGGCCGGTACAAAGCTATATTCACCTTCCGCGTTGGTTTCTAACACGCCTTGGCCTGAAATAAGCTGTACCGATTCAATGCTTAATTCATTGCCGTCGGCATCTGAGACTTGTGCCAGCATATCTGCATCGGTGAAGGTTAACGTATTACCCGCGCCTAGTTCTGTAGTCACAATGCTATCAACGGTTGGCGGTGTGTTGACTGCTTCCGCACCAGCCTCTTCACTGACATGAATAGCACTCTGAGTATCATGCCACTCACCATCGTGGTGAACTTGGTAAGCAAAATCGACATGACCATTAAAGCCATCAGCAGGCGTAAAAGACCAAGTACCATCACCGTTATCGGTCATCTCGCCTTGGCTACGATCTATCAAGTGCACGCTTTGAACTTGATCGCCCTCTGCGGCATCAATGTCTGCCATATCAAGCAGATCATCTAATGTCAGCACCAAGGTTTCACCAGCGCCAGTATCAAAATCGCTGTAAGCTTGTGTCGCATCCGCTAGTTCATTTGATGACTCTTCACCGTAATCAGCGGTGGTCGCTGACACAGTGACAGAGAAACTGCCGTGAAAGTCTTGCGGTGGTGTCATCGAGAGATCATTAAAGCTCCACTCTGTTACATCGATAACTTGCCCAGGTTCGGTGATCGTAACGGTATTTTGCCCATCACTGACTTCAAAGCCGACAGGGAAGCCCGTGATCACCAAATGGCTTAACTGCTCGGAAGCATCGAGCATTTCTACATTCAACCCAAGCAACCCTGTGGTGTCTTCATCAAACACAATAGGTCCTTGGGCATCTGTGGTTATCACTGCGCCATCGGCGACTGGACGGATATAAACAGGAACATCTAATACCGCGGTTAAACCGTCTGGGTCTTTAACTTCGACTTGTAATTCAGCGGTACCTGAATAATCTTTATTCGGGGTAAAGGTCCAGCTTCCGTCTTCGTTTTGTTCAACGTTTCCGGCCTCCTCACCTTCAACCGTTATCACACGCGATACGACGAGTTGGTCGCCATCGCCATCGACATCACCAAACAGATCCAGCATGTCATCGGCATTAAAGGTAAATGCACCGTCTTCATGAGTGGTTAAGTGCGCGTTACCGCCATTAAATGGTGCGTCATTAACGGGCAGAACATCCACTTTCATTCCACCATCGACCAGCTCTGTACCGTCCGATATTTGGTAATCAAGCTCAATCAAACCATTGAAATCTGGCGGGGTGATCAAGTGATACATACCATCAGGTTGCTGCTGTAATTGCCCTGCTTGAGGCTGTTTTAAAACCAAACTTTCAAGAGTGAGCTGATCGCTATCAACATCCGAGGCTTGTTTGAGGATATAAGCAGGATCAATCACCAACACCTGATCTTCATCGACATTCATCTCAAGAGTTGGCGCGATAGGATCATCATTTACTGGCGTAACTTGCACCGATACCGTTGCAGTATCAGAAGATCCCATGCCGTCCGAGACGGTGTAAGTAAACGATGCAGGACCTTTATAATCTGGATCAGGGATGAACACCACATTACCGTCTTCGTCGAGTTCAACCTTACCGTGGGTATCATCGGTTGCTTCAACGCCAGTAATAGTCAGGATATCACCGTCAATATCAGTATCATTTTTTAGAAGATCGGCAGGATCAATAATTAACTGACCATCTTCTTCCACTTCGATAGCACGCGTGGTGATACTGTCGTCCACCTCAACCAACTGCTCAGTGACATCTACCGCTTCGTCTGCTTTACTGTGGTTCAAATCCAACTTAGCGACATTCGCCACTTCGCTGCCATCTGGCTGAATGGTGGTCATCTGAATTTCATCAGCCATAGTGCGCGACACTGTCATGTTCTGCACCACGTATGTGCCGTTGCTGCCAGTTGTGCCTAAAGTAAAGTGATGAACTGGCACATCTGTAGTAAAGGCATAAGTATCTTGATACTCACCGGATTCACGGTATCCGCCTTGCGAGTCAATCAAGTTACCATCAGCATCATAGGCTTTGATGATCACCTCGGTGGCATTACGACTGGTTTCATCGAAATAGCCCCCTAAGCCATCAAGTTGGAAGGTAATTTGGTTAACATCTTCACCTTCAACGGTGACGGTTAACGTTTCTTTGGTATCTAAACCATGGCGCGTGGTGTTACCTATCCCAGCCCCAACATGACTTCCCGCGCCATTCCATGCCCCTAACTCACCGACATTCACCTGCGTTGTGATTGTCACGCCGCCCTCTTCATAAACCGCAGTATTACCGTCAACCTCACCCCAGTCTTCGACCTTAGCGCGACCATCAAATACCTTGGTTGATGTATCACTATCAAAGCTACCCACTTTGATATCACGAGTACCGGCTTGGACATCTTCGGTATCAGGAACATACTGAACTTGGGTATCGGCTGGGTACTCGACACCAACCTGCATGTCTTCCCACTCACCGTCTTTGTTCAAGCACTGCACACTACCGTGCTCTGGATCAGCATCTAAACGAATAAGTGGATCAGCCCCTTTCAGTTCACTGTCGTCTTCGGCGATCACAGGATCATTAACTGGCGTTACCGTTAGTTCGGCATCGGAAGCGACAATACTGCCACTTTGATCAGAGACATTAAAACTAATATCAAGCTCACCATGGAAGTCTTGCGCTGGGGTAACTAAGAAAGATTTATCGCCCGTATCTGGGTCAATAATGGTTTGGAAGGTCGCATTGTCGATACTGAAGTTAGTGACGATTAAATTGTCACCATCCACATCACTGGCGTTCTTTAATAGAGCCGCTTCAGTGATTAAGATTGGCGTATCTTCTTCGGTGGTAAACTCTAACGGGCTTTTTTCATCAATCACCACGGGATCATTAATAGGTACAACTTCAAAGTTAATCTCTGCGCTGGTGGTTGCCGTCTCGCTTCCCGCTGTTGCATCTTCTTGCGATGTTGCGGTGACTTTCAACTCGACAGGACCATTAAAGTTCTCGGCACCTTGGAAGCTCAATTGGCTTAAATCCCAGCCATTAATATCGACGCTATCCTTGTCGCCCTCGGCATAGAAAACATTATCGCCATCCGTTAGCACGGCACCGTCAGGCAAATTATCAACCACCAAGGATTGCAACGATTCAGAGCTGTCTAAATCCGTCACTGCGGCATCAATATGAAGGGGAACAGGCTGATCTTCAGGAATGGCTTTGGTGATTTGAATTTTATCGAGTAAGCCACCAAGGCTGTTATCATCAGGAGAGTCAAATTCAATTCTTGGGTTGTCTTTGGTCGCGGTAAATTGATAACTGTAGCTATCCCATCCCGCTTGGTGTGAGATCAGTGAATCAACAAGCTCACCTTCAAAATAGATATCAATTTGCGAGTCTTCACCTTCAAAACCACGACGTGCCGACATATCGAAATTCACTTCAACAATATCACCGGCTTTCACGTCTAAATCGGAATAAAGGTTAGACTCATCACCACGATTGGCTTCTAGTTCAATCACTTTGCCGCGATCATCACCGACACCGTAAACATAATCTGGATGCATTTCGATGAAATCACGCGCATTATCCGTGTGCCAACCTTGAAGTGCACTATCGTGCCCTACCCCAAAATCAACCAAAGACATATTGGTAAGCGCGAGATTTAGCATCGGCTCATCGGCATCAGGTACTACCGTTACAGGCGCATCAAACACCGCATCAACGGTGCCATCATTTAAGGTGATTTTTAAATTTGCGTCACCGCTGTAATCTGGGTTTGGGGTATATAACCAATCACCATTGGGTTGTTCAACGACTGTGCCATTATCGTCAGATTCAATCTTAACCAGCTCAATATCATCTTGATCAACATCGCTCGCATTCGCCAGCAAGCTACTCTTCTCAATCAAGATAGAACCATCTTCGTTAACTTTATAGCTCGTTTCAGCTAAGACAGGGGCATCATTAACTGCCGCAAGATCAAGTGTACCTTGCGCTGGTGTTATTGCACCATCACCATCATCCACTTCAAATTTAAATGGCACATCGCCGTTATAATCTTGGGTCGGCGTAAAAGTAAATGAGCCATCTTTGTTATCAACTAACTCACCGTATTTGTCATCAATCGAAAGGTTGATAGCCGTTAGATTATCACTGTCTACATCGGTGGCATTTTGCAGCAACATATCTTGAGTGAATGTAATGCTGATGTCTTCTTTACCGACAAGTTCCGTGTCTGTGACTACAGCAGCATCGTTCACCGCTTCCAACGTCAATGTTGCACCAGATGCCACCTCGCTGCCATGCTGATCGGAAACATCAAATTTGATTGCCAACTCACCATTAACGTTTGGCTCAGGTGTAATAACGTAAGAAACCTCACCAGTTTCTTGATCTGTTTTCGTTTCAACCTTGGCGTTTTCAACCGACAAATTTGTCACAACCAAATCATCGCCATCAACATCACTGGCATTGGCTAACAATTCAGCTTCAGTGATCACAATAACGTTGTCTTCGACACCATCGAAACTGATCGGCTTATCCGCATCAATTTCGACTTCATCATTCACGTTGTCTACTTGTACTTGGAAAGTTTCAGAGACGGTTTCAGTATCAAAATCATCTTCCAAACTTCGCGCAGCAGCACCAGCATCGGCAACATCAACTTGGAATGTCTCGCTGGTCGTGGCGGTATCAAACTCTTGCTGCTCCGCTTGTTGGCGCTGCGCACCACCACGACTGCCTGCTCCAGAAGCCGCGCCACCAGCACTTGCTTGAGCCTCACCGCCGTCACGAGCTTCTTGTCGTTCACCATCCTGACGTCCACCGCCACGAGGCGAATCTCCGCCAACCGATTGAACACCAACGTCACCCTGTGGTGATTTCGGCTCCTCAGCAGCACTTGCTTGTTGCTCGGATTCTTGTTGACGACGACCTTGACGCCCCGAAGGTTCATCTTGCGCTTGTTTTGCTCCTCCCGCGCCAGCATCGCCTTCTAGCTCATCATCTTGAGCTCGCTTTTCCCCACCAGCTTGTGGGTTCGCTTGATCATGCTGTTCCGAAGCTTCAGCACCAGTAGCTGTGGTTGATGACATCGTACTTTGCTGATTTTGCCTGTCTTGGGCACGGTGCTCATCGGTTGATTCATCAGGCGTAGCAGCATGCTCCACCGCATCATTCAACTCATTATCCTGCGAGTGACTTCCATCTTGATGCTTTTTACCAGCCATGATTTGCCTCCGTGCTCATGTCAGCCTATGTATACAAAAATAGAATTACCTTTATATACCTAAGAACAGCCCTAATAGATTGGCAAATTTATCAGCATCGATTTATAAAAATATGAAAAAACCTTGATATATCGCACACATAGCGTCAAAAAAACCACGCTAAACAAGATGAGAGATTGATCAATAAATCGAGAATCACTCAGCCAATCTGCCTTGTAATATAGTCAAACCTGAACCATAGATTATTGTTAGCAAACCCCATTATTCCTCAATAACTTGAGATAAAAGGATCGGCTGCAATGATTAATTACGCTGCTTTTAGTGAGTCAATGGACAATGACGAAGACATGATGTCGATGATTGTGGAGCTGTATAGCGCAGAACACGGTGATGATGTCGCACGAATAAAAGAACTGTACGCCAATAATGATATGGAAACACTATTCCAGACCGTGCACTCATTAAAAGGGGTGCTGCTTACCCTGTGTGAAGAACAAGCGACCATGCAATTAGAAGCCATTGAGGTCTTGTGCAAGAACGGTAATAAACCTGCAGCACCTATGATAGATCAAGTGCTTGTCGAAATTGAAAAAGTGAATCAGCAAGTCACCACTTTGCCGATTGCCAACTGATCCACGGCGTGACGTTATTCGTCGCCATCATTGCATCAGGGAGTCGACGCGATGAGTATCGAAAAACACATTCAAAAAGCGCTCGTTGAATCACAGAACTCGCAAGCCAAAGATGCCGAAGACAGTATCTATATTAAAAGTGCGATGACCACGGTGCACAAATCGCTATTGTGCTTATTTATTGCGGTCATCGTGCTATTGGTGCTCGCCGCGCAGGCCAAGATAGATATTGTGGTGTCATCTCGCGGTGAAGTCTTGCTGCAATCCGATATTGAGCGTGTCCAGCATCTTGAAGGTGGTATTCTCGATACCATGTTGGTTAAGGCTGGCGATTATGTGTATGCCGGACAGCCCATCGCTCGCTTAAAATCTGTCGATCGCGATAGCCAATTCCAATCAGCTACCTTAGATATTATTGGGCTAGAAATGGACATCGCCCGCTACTTAGGATTAATAAAACAACATCAACCTGATTACAGCCAATACCAGGCCTACCCTGCGCTTATCAGCCAATACACTCAGTCGTGGCAAAAAGAGTTTAAGAAGAACACCTCAAACCAAGAGCTAATCGAGCTCGATATCGCTCACAAGCAAAAGCTTATCGCCTCAATGAGCAAACGTATTCAGAGCTCCCGCAAGCAATTGGCGTTAATTAAAAAGCAACTAACCATCAAAGAAACCTTATACAAAGAAGAAATGGCGTCTTACATCGATGTGCTGAACATGCAGGTACAAGAAACCAACATGGTGCGTGAAATTGAAAATCTATCCGAAGCCATGATGAACGAAAAATTCCAAGCAGACCGTTTAAGCAAACAACTACAAGATACTATCGCTAGCCGTAATGCTGGGTATCAAATCCAAATTAAT
This sequence comes from Photobacterium jeanii, assembly GCF_001650345.1. Classification (GTDB taxonomy): domain Bacteria; phylum Pseudomonadota; class Gammaproteobacteria; order Enterobacterales; family Vibrionaceae; genus Photobacterium; species Photobacterium jeanii. Next base: position 555,206 of record NZ_LVHF01000012.1, read on the forward strand.
CAGCTAGAAAAAGATCTCCAACTGAAAAAAGCTCAGCTCCCTCAACATGCGGACAAAGTCGATCGCTTAACGGTTTACTCACCCGTTGACGGTATCGTCGATAAGGTTCACTTCAACTTTAAGTCTGCGGTTATTGCCCCAAACGAGAGCATTGCGGATATCGCTCCACTCCAAAATAGCCTTCATGCTGAAGCCAAAATTGCCAAAAAAGACATGGGTTTTGTGGAAGTAGGACAAGATGTGAAACTCAAGTTTGATACTTACAACTTTGCCAAATACGGCTTTATTGCCGGACGAATCGAGTCCATTAGCCGTTCTTCATACAAAGAAGAAGAGAACGAATTTTATATCGCCAAGATCGCCATCCAGCGTGACTACTTAGAAAAATCTGGGGCGAAATTTGCGCTCTCTCCCTATATGGAGTTTACCGCTGATATTAAAACAGGTTCACGTTATGCCATCGACTATGCATTGAAGCCTGTAATGAGCGCCATTGATGATGCTTTTGATGAGAGGTAAGCCCAGTGAAAATCGCTAAAAGAAGAATTACACAGCTTGCCATCGCAACAATTGGGGTTGGTGCCCTTGCCTTATCGGCAATTGGCTTTCAATGGCAACAAACCGAATCAGCCAAACAGGACGTTAGTCAATCTCCATTGCTATTGAGTGCCAATCGCTTACTGCAAAGTACCGATCTCGTGCTTCATGCTGCCATTCGTTGTGAAGGACAAAGCTGCTCACCAAGCCAAACTCCGATGCTGCAACTGCTAACAGATGTGAAAAACAACATCGCCACTTTTCAGCAACTCGCATCGCAAGAAAAGCAAACCATCAGTTTAGTCGGCAACATGCTCTACCCTCAGCTTGAGGTGAGTATCGATAGATTTATCGGCACAAGTGATATTCGTCAGTTTCAACAGTCTATCGTTACTAGTTATGCCAGCTTACAACAGGCTCAGCAAAATCTGGTGAGCGCCAAACAAACAGCCTTCGAACAACAGCAACAATCCCTGTTTTCACTCGCGATCTTAATTGCTGTATTAACAGGCTCAGTATTATGTGGGTTAACCTTAGTCCAGTCTTTAACTACCAATCGTAAGAAGCAAAGTCAGCCTCAAGAGCACAGTATTGAAAAGCTTGCCGCTCAACTTGAAAACATAGACACCCAAGCCATCCACCAACAGCTTAATCGATTAGATACTAGCCCAGCAGAGCGTCGCATTTTTGCCAATCTGGCAGCAATGTATGAAGATGTCGAACAACAAAAACGCCATGCCGATCTTTATCGCCAGCTCTACGCGCTTATCGGTTACGAAATTCGCGGCATGACAAACACCATTCAAGGTGGTGTGCGTTTACTGGCTCAAGATGCAGGGGAAAATGGCGCGGTAATGGCGCGAGATATCAGTTTAGCCACCAATACCTTGTCGGATTTAGCGGATAACTATAACCGTTTAATCTCAGGGGGCAGCAAAGATACCTCCGGCGATGTCACCTTCTTACCACTGCTGTCTGAACTTGTGGTTCACCTCTCAGCCAAAACTCAGCACACTCAAGGCGTTTTAGAGTGTCACCTTGACGACAACTTACCCGAAGTTATCGAAGGTAATGCCACCAGCTTGTTTTGGGTACTGTTCCTTCAGCTCTCTAATGCTATTTCAGCGCAAAATGAACCTTATATTTTGCTGTCGGTTCGCAATCAAGCTGCCGATGAAGTCGAGCAAACCCGCTTGGTATTTGAAATAATCTTCTTACCTACCTATGCGCTTGCTCTACCTCAAATACAGCAAGCGAGCTGGCAACAAATCGAAGAGAAAAGCGGTATTAACGATGAATGGTCAAAAGCGATTTTAACCAAGGTGAATCACTTTGGTTCATCTTGGTCGCAGGCTGATTGTCTATCACAAGACGACACGCAAACTCAGATGCAAAAGCTACAAATCAGCATCGACATTACACCTAAACGTTTTTACCGTACCGAGCCAACCCTAGAGAATAAACGCTTTATGGTGTGCACCGACTCTGAACTTCAGATCGATATTATGTCGCGGATGCTCGAGCGCTACAGTGCGCAAGTGGAGGTCATTCGCTCGGCAAACGATATTTTCAAATCACTACCTAGAATGAATGACTTTGACGCTATCTTGATCACGGACACCATCAAAGGCATTCAGCTCAAGTCGTTCTGTAAAACCTTGCACTCGCGCTTGAAAAAAGCCAGAACCAAGTTGCTACTAGCAGCTTCAGAATCCAGTACGGTGCAAGATACACACGAGTTTGTCGATCGCGTGTTCTATACCCCGTTCATTCCCCATGAGCTTGTACCTAATCTAGTTGAAGCTATTCAAGATACCGAGCAAGCCAACGAGCAACGGCAGCATGCCTTCTTGATTGTTGAAGATGACAAAGTACAGCAATTCTTACTCAAAAAACTATTGAGCAAGCAAGGCTACGATGCACATACCGTTAGCGATGGAGCTCAAGCCGTCGAGTATATGAAAGATCACGGTGCCGACATCGTCTTTATGGACTGCATTATGCCGGGCATGGGCGGTATTGAAGCGACCAAACTCATTCGCCAACGCGAGGTTGAACAGGATAGTCAACCCGCCACCATTATCGGCGCAACCGCACTCACCAGCGCCAGTGAACACAAGTCATGTATTGAAGCAGGGATGGACTATGTCATCAGTAAGCCGTACAAAAATGATGAAATCATCAAAGTTATTAAGAAATACATGGCCATTCAGAAAATCTGCTAATTTGCGTCATGTCATTTCCAGTGTGCTGCTCCTTGGGATCAGCACTAGCCCTGTGCATGCTGATAACTTATTGGAAGTGGTCGATGCTGCGCTACAGAACAACTTAGCGCTAAATAGTGCAGAAACCGGACTACGCGCCGCTGAATACGATGTCGATATCAATCGCGCTAAGTTTTTACCCTCGCTGAACGCCTCTGCAAGTACCAACTGGAATGATGGCAAAACACACCAGCATCAAGCGCCTAGCCTTGATAACGGCTACAACAATCACGGCGTGAATATCACTCTATCGCAGACCTTATTTAATCTTGCCGATATCTATTCCCATTCCAGTGCCAAAGTCGATTTAGATATTGAAAAACTAAGAACTGAACAGACTCGTCAATCCATCATTCGTGATACGGCCACCACTTACTTCGAATACCTCAAAGCGCGAGCACAAATTCGAGCCACTCAAGCGGAATTTGAATCATCGCAAACCCGCTTGCGCCTGATCACTCGTAACGTCGAGCTAGGCAATGTAGCAGGAACCGAAAGGTATGAAGTCTTGGCACAAAAAGAGCGTACCGCCAACACGTTACGTTCATTAAAAAAAGACCAACGCATTGTACTTACCAAGCTTGAAACCTTAGTTCTACAACCCGTTAGCCCTGACTTTGATTTGCAATCCGCCGTTGATTTCGAGCCCATCGGTAACCAGCAGCAACGACAGCTAAACCAAGTGATGTATGAATCTGACTATCAATTGCTGATAGCACAGCGCCAAGTCACTCAAAGCCGCCAAGCATTAAAAGAGACAGGGGCTGATTTTGTACCGTCACTAAAAGGCAGCATTGGTTATACCTACGACAATACCAACGATGCCACTGCCAATGTATTCCCCGATAAAGGCGTGACAGAAGAAGCCAAATACGCGCTGACCTTAGATGTCCCAATTTTAAATGGCGGTCGTGACTATTACCGCTATGAGCAGAACAAGGTCAATATTGAGAAAGCAGAAATTGATCTTGAAGATCGTAAACAACAAAGCCAGCAATCATTTGATGAGTTCATCTATAACATCAATGATTTCTCCGCCTCGCTTGACAGCTTAGCGGAAATCATCAAAGCCAATTACGCCTCTTATATTGGCATTCAAAAAGCCCACAAGCTCGGCACGCGAACTATCACTGACTTGCTTTCCGCAGAAAGCAAGCTGTTCAGCAGCATCCGCGACTATGAAAACGCCCGTTACGACTACATCATCACCACCCTGCAACTGAATGACAGAATAGGCAACTTAACCCCTGTTACCATAGGTAAAATCGCCGAGCAGATGTCGCCAATGAATGACAGCAAAGCAGACTCACCAATCCCCTTTCACTTATTGGCGCAATAAGGAGTAAACAATGAAAAGTCATTTATTTACTCGGAAAATCAGCCCACTCGATAAGCTGTATTTGGTGTTCTCAACCATAATGACCACCTTGCTTGGCTTGGTACTGCCCTTCTCTATTCTGATCATTTTTGATCGCATCCTGCCAAACCAATCAACCAACTCCTTGATGCTATTGTTCGCCATCATCTTGGTTGCCATCTTTTTGGACTATCAACTCAAACGCCAAGAAGAAAATCTCCTGTCCATCATCATGAAGCGCTTTGAAAGCCAACTCACCAATAAAGTATTTAGTGCGATTTGCGGCGCTAACATTGCCCGTTTCAATCGTTTAGAAATGGGAGAATACCTAGAGCGCATTGCAACCATCCCTGAAATCAAGCACTTCTTCGGTGGCGAAACAATTAAAGCCATGATCAACGCAGGCACAAGCCTAGTGACGATTCTCATCGTGTGTTTAATCAATATGTGGGCGGGACTGGCGTTAATAGCAGCTTCACTGATTCTATTAATTACGGCTCGTTACCTATCTAAAAAGCGGGTCGCGGTTTTATCGCAACGTTCCGATATTGAAGGACTCACCAACTCTAAAATTATCGAAATTGTGTCGAACCCACTCGATATAAAAAGCCGCACGATGGAGTACCGCATTGAGTCGATCATGGTTGAGATGATCCGCGAGCGCGAGCAGCAAAGTGTCACCTATGAAAAACTTGAGTCTTCATTCAATCTCACCATTACTTTGCTTCAACAACTGTCCGTTGCGATTGTGGTCGTACTTTGCGCCCACGCGGTTATCAATTTAGAAATCAGCCAAGGTGTGATGGCAGCGGTTATTCTATTAACAAACCGTTACTTCGCCCCTTACCAGCAAGTGATGCGAACGCTAAGCCGCTGGCGAGTTAATGAACTCAACATTGAACGAATTGCTGAGCTGTTGGATTTAGACGCTAGCCAAGAACAAGATAAGCGCCTCGATAGCGTTAACAAAATAGAACTTAAAGCCAACGACAATGGTCAGTCCCTTAGCCTCGCCACAGGTCAAATTCATATCTTTAGCGGTGTCAGTGGTAGTGGTAAAAGCCACACCCTGCGTAGTTTAATGCGCGATAGCCAAGACCAACTGAGTGATATTCATGTGGATGAGCAAAGCATTGACGATATCCCTTACGGCACATGGCGTAACAGCATTATTAAGGTTGATAAAAACTCCACCTTAGTGGAAGGCACCATCATTGATAACCTCACTTGTTTTCAACCACACCTCAACAATGCCGCTTTTGCGCTGTGCGAAAACTTGGCCATTAAAAACAAAATCGATGGGCTGAAAAACGGGTTTTATACCCAAATTTCCAGTCACAACCAACTGCCGATTTCGCGCCAAGTATTATTTGCTTTATTGGTGGTGCGTGCCCTGCTGAGTAACAAATCTATTTTGCTGATTGATGATCTAGATATGGTGTTCGACGATCAGTTTGGCCGCTTATTACTTTCGTGTATTTCGCCCAAAACCAACAACCTCATCTGTGTCATTGTCAGCAATAAATTAGGCGCGTTAGATAACCGATTAACGAACCACAAATTTGAGATTAAGGTTGCCGCATGAGTGTATTAATTGATTTCAGTAATACCGCAGAACGCTTGGGCGACTTTGGCTCCGCTAAATTTCGGCAGCGTTATCAAGATTCACCAAGCATGTTGGGCATCGCCTACACCTTGGTGTGCTTGCAATGGGAAGGAACACCTGAAATTCTCAGTGATGCTTTCACACCCCAAGAAAATGATATTGATAGTTTCGCCAGCACACTGACTCGACTTGATTACGAATGCCAACGCCGTCAGCTTAAAGATTTAACCCAATTAAGCAACATCAGCGTGCCTGCCTTTATCGAGTTCGATACTGTCAGCGCGATTTTTCTTGGCATTGAAAACCACATCGCCAAGCTTTATGACTATCGCAACAATGTTGTTATTGAACACGCTATAACAGATGCAGCTATAGCGAACGTTAGCTGCGATGTGTGTGAGATTTCAGAATATTCTAAAATCTTCCGCGAACCGCCGCCAGAATCACAAGATAAGTCCAATTGGATAAAACACGCGTTTTACCGCTACACCAACGAAATAAAGAGCTTGATGATTTTAAGCTTAATCATCAATTTGCTTGGTGCCATGCAGCCGTTCTTCATTATGGGTGTTTATAGCTTTGCCCTCTCATCAGGCTCTGAAGCCACACTATTTTGGCTAACCAGTTTTGCCATTTTCTTAGCCGCTGCTGAGTACGGTTTTAAACGACTGCGGATGAATATTCTGGCAACATCAGGCAAAGATCTCGCCACTCACATATCCAAAAATGTACTCAGCAAATTACTCTGGCTCCCTTATGCCATGACATCATCCGCTGGGGTGTCTTCACAGCTTGCACGTTTAAAGGATATCGATCAGCTGCGTAAACTCGTGACCGCAGAATCAAGCCTGAGTTATTTTGATATGCCATTTGTGATCATCTTTATTTTGGCGATCACCATTATCTCTGGCAGTGCTGCGCTCACTGTATTGGCAGGCATTGGCTTGATGTTGGCATTCTGCGTCTACTCTCGTTACATCTACAGCCAAGTGACCGCAAAAAGCTCCCGAGCAAACGCGATGGTGTCTTATCAGTGGAATGAACTGTTACGCAACATCAATACCATTCAAGGCTTACCGCTATTACGCGTTATTCGTTCGCGTTTTCATGCCGCCCATAATCAAAATTTGGAAGACACTAAGGGGGTATCTGTCACCAATGGCAAGATTCAATCAATGGGACAAGGGCTAATCCAAGCCATTGGTACTGCCAGTATTGTCACTGCGGTAATGGGGGTTATGGCGGGCGAAACCCAAGCAGGCGCGATGCTTGCTATCATCATTTTGGTCTGGAAAGCCCTCGGACCAATCATGGGGATTTACAATTCCATCACTAAATTCAAAACCATCAAATCTGCCAGTGCTCAGATTAATGCTTTAATGTCTTTAAACGATGACCGTAACGCGCTAGAAAGTAGCCCGCCTATTCGCCAGTTTAATGGCAATGTGGTTATCAGCGGACTTACCCATCGCTACCAAGGTACGCCGACTGGGTTAACCAATCTGGCGTTCAATACGAAGGCTGGCGATAAAGTCTCAATTTCTGGCGTGTCAGGCTCAGGCAAAACAACCTTACTGACAATTTTGGCGGGACTGGAAGAACGCTATCAAGGTAATGTGCTGTTAGATGGTTACAACATTAAGCAGTTTAATAATTTTCGTTATCGTAAAGCGATCAATTATATTCCATTCGACCTTCACATCTTTGAGGGCACATTAGCCTCTAACTTTATTATTCACGATGGTTTGATTGCTCGTGATCAAATGGAAGAGATGGTTAATTTCTTCGACCTTTCGCCTTGGCTCCCTCAAGGGTTAGAAACACAGATGTCATCCGATTACGTCGCCTCACTACCTAACGGTGTTCAGCAACGCCTGCGCATTGCATTAGGGCTAGGCAGTAACGACCAAGGCGTCATCATAATGGATGAACCTTTCGTCGGCTGTGAAAAAGAGTGTGTGAAATACATTAATCAACTATTTACTGAAAAGTTAGCAGCGGCGACTGTTATTTTCACCACCAACGATAAATCCTTTATCGCAGCTTCAAATAACTGCCTACTACTCGATAAAGACGGGGCACAAAAGTATTTCGGCTTCCCTGATAAGGTAATTCAGACGTTGAGTAATTAACTTACTCCTATCTCAATATATAGGTCGAGCCACATTGCTCGACCTTCCTTTTATCTATAGATATGCACACTTCGCGGATGTCTGCCTTTCTTTATCGTGTTGTCTAATCAGCATTTTTCAAACAGTTCTCAAAATGCAAAAGCTGATATCACTCCTCAACCGCCATACACTTCGCTGAAATCGAAAGACAGTAAAAGATCATAAAATCAGCCACTTAAATCATTCGCAATTAATATTCAAACCTTGGCAACCATTTTGAATGGCTCTGAGTAATCACCGACATTACGCAGAGGCTGAAATGAAAAAAAAGCTAGTTCCAATCGCCCTGACACTCGGAGCAAGTGTCTCGATGCCAAGCTTCGCTGTTGCGCCTTTTAATGGCTGTCCGACCGAAGCTCTATTATTTCAAGGCAACCCATCAACGGTTTACGCGGTTGATTTATCGACCGGTAATTACACCATCAGCCAGACAGAGACTGGGGCTGGAGGCACCATCAATGCGGTGGGCTTTAACGAAACAGATCGCTACATCTATGGTTGGAACAAAAGCAGCAGTACGGTCACTCGTATCAACCAAGCCTTCAAAGTGGAAGACTTAACGGTAATAAGCGGTTTACCAGATAAAAACTATTTTGTTGGTGATGTATTCGATAATCATTACTACGTCTATTTAAAAGGTACTGGGATGTTCAAGATTGATTTAAGTGCCGGTGACGATAGTTTGGTCGCAGAAGAAATCATGACTGCTGCACAAGCTACGCTTCAACTTACCGACTTTGCTTTCTACCCAGAAACTGGTGAATTATTTGCAGTAGAAAATACCAATAATGATTTATATCTGTTTAGCTTTGATAGCCAAGGTAAAGCGAGCTTTAGCCGTATTGGTTCAACAGAACTTGGCGGTACCACTACCTTTGGGGCGCAATATTTTGATAAGTCAGGCTTCATGTACATCAGTAACAATAACGATGGCATTATCTATCGTTTAGATTTACGTGACCTTGGCGATTTAAAACCTAAAGCTGAGTTTTTCGCTAGTGGTCCATCTTCTAGTCAAAACGATGGTGCTCGCTGTGCTAGTGCTCCTGTGATTGCAAGTAATACCGATTTTGGTGATGCACCTGACAGTTATAAAACCTCGCTAGCTAGCAATGGTCCCCGTCACTTTATCGGACCTAATTTTTTCTTTGGTAGTGATATAGATGCCGAAGGAGAAGCCCAAATTTCACCAAGTTCTGATGATAATGACGGTAACGATGATGAAGACGGCATCACTTTTAACTCTGCGCTTAAACAAGGCTCTGACGCACTAATTCAAGTCACGGTCGGTGGTGGTGCGGCGGGTTATGTTAGTGCATGGTTTGACTGGAACCAAAACGGTCAATTTGATGCTTCAACTGAACAAGTGATCGTTGATGAACTACTCGCTCCCGGTTCACATAGTTTGAAATTTCGGATACCTGAAGACGCAGTAGCGGGTAATACCTGGGCACGCTTCAGAATTGGTAAAGATACAGGGCTACAATCTTTCGGTGGTGTCACTTACGGTGAAGTTGAAGACTACAGCGTAACCATTGAAGAGCAAACTCTGACCCACTCTTATTATCCGGGTGAAGGTGAATGGGCAACCTTGGCATATGAAGATAACTGGCCAAACAAAGGGGATTTCGACTTCAATGATGTGGTGATGTATTACCGTGTTGATACTGTCTCGAACAGCGAAGGGAAAATTGTCCGTTACGATATCAGTGGTAAGTTGCAAGCTTATGGTGCTAGCTTCACCAACGGCTTTGCCGTTCAGTTTGATGATGTCGCACGCAGTGCAGTTAACGAGGCTCTCACTAAACTTGTGGTCAATGGCAAAACCCGTCATACCGCCGATGTATTAGAGGCCGGTCAAACCAACGCGGTCGCCATTATATCTGCAGATCTTAAACAAGAAATCGACGCTCCAGTCTGTTCAGGCAGCTCTGGAAAATACTACCGAGTATGGCGCGGATGTAGCTCAGATCCAGCGGATCAATTCACCTTTGAAGTCAGTATTCCTTTCACAACAGGTTTAGATACGGGTCCTGACATGCCACTCAACCCATTCATCTTCGCACCTGAAGGTCGTTATCGTGGTAGCAGCTTTGGTACAGACTACCCAGGGCGCGCACTCGAAGTTCACTTAAAAGGCGACTGCTTAACTTCACTGGCATCTGAAAACTTCTTCTCAACCCAAGACGATACATCGGTGTACAGCGTTGCCAACTGTCCGGGTCCTAATTGCGATAGCTACCGAACTAGCAATGGTATTCCATGGGGATTAATCATTGAAGACAACTGGATGCACCCAACCGAGCGCATCAACATCCTAACCGCTTACCCTGAACTTGAGGGTTACGCAACCTCAGGCGGAAGCTCCAACCAAACTTGGTTCTTACGCAGTAAAGCTAACCAACAAAGCCTATTTGAATAAGGAGCATCGCCATGATTCGTTTAACAATTGCTTTATTTTTGAGTCTGCAACTGATTGCTTGTGGCGGTGGTGGCGGCGGCGGTGATGATTCAGGCGCTGGTGGCAATTCACCTGCCGCAGATAGCCCTGCGGCACCCAATAAAAAATTTGAAGATATTGTAGTTCCAGAAGGCTTCAAGTTCCGTAGCGCCTACCCTGTTACGGTCGATATTGACCTTAATTCATCGGAAGATATGTACCTCAATATCTACGGTCGATTTACAGAAGCGCAAGACGGTACGCCTATCCCTGATAGCAGTAGCCGTATGATCACCAGCACCATGAAAGACGGTAAATTTAAAGGCAAGCTTACCGTCACACCAAAACGCGAAAGCTTGTTAGTTGAAGCTTGGTATCAAGACGGGGCTCGTCAGCCTTTTCGCCAAGTCATTCCGCTACCAGTCAGTGAGATCGTCATTAACCAGTAGTAGCAACATCTATCAGTATTGATAAACACTCTGTTCTAGCCTTTCCCTTTATGGTATTAGCAGTTTAGGTGTTACTAGCTTCACCTAAGCTGCTCCTTTTTTTCTAACTCTCACCACCCTTTTTTGTTCAGCCAATAAATATTATGATCCAACAAGCTTTTACAAAGATTTGGATCCCACCTTGCAATTACCTATCGACGTCCTTAAACCACAATTTCTTACCGCCTTAACTCGTGCCAACCTTGTTGTTGAAGCCGAAACAGGCTCAGGGAAGTCAACACGTTTACCTTTATGGGCGGCAGAGCAAGGTCGCGTGTTAGTTATCGAGCCACGCCGTATAGCCTGTTCTTCACTGGCAGAATTTCTCGCAACAGAAAGTGGTCAACCGTTAGCAAAGCAAATCGGCTATGCCATCCGATTTGAAAATCATTGTGATGACGATACTCAAATCATTTTTGTTACACCCGGCGTTGCCTTGCGTTGGCTGAGTGAAAATCAACTGAGTAACTTTGATACCGTCATCATCGATGAATTTCACGAACGTCGTTGGGATACAGACTTATTACTCGCCTTACTCAAAACGCACAATCAACATCGTATAGTGCTAACATCTGCAACCATCGACAGCCAACGCCTTACCCAATACTTAGGTGGCGAGCATTTACACGCAGAAGGCCGTAACTTTCCTGTTGAAGTGGAACATTACACCGACAACAGCAGCGATGGCAGCCGTCAAAGCCCAGATATTCGTAACCTTGAGCGAAGAGTTGCCAAAGCGGTTGAAGCCAATATTGACCAACAAGGCGATATTTTGGTGTTTTTACCGGGTAAAAAGGAAATCGCTCAGTGCCAAAGTCAGCTCAAACATTGTGATGCAGAAGTGATCCCATTGCATGCAGCGGTCTCGGATCATGATCGCCAACGCGCTCTTTCCACCAGCCACAACAAACGCATCATTTTAGCAACCAATGTTGCTGAAACTTCACTGACCATTCCCGGCGTGACCTTTATCATTGATGCAGGATTAGAGCGCCGTACCCACCAGCGCAATGGTCGAACTGTACTGGGGTTACACGCTATTTCTCAAGCCAGTGCAGAGCAACGAAAAGGCCGTGCTGGTCGTATCGCCGCGGGTAAATGTATTCGTCTGTTTGGCAAAGCGGCACCGCTTGAGTTAATTACTCCGCCCGAACTTCACCGTGAAGAATTGATTGAGCCTATGCTCGCGGCTGCGTGTTGTGGCCATCGCCTTACTGACTTGCCGTTTATTGATGCTCTACCAGAAAAGTCATTACACCAAGCGCAACAACGCCTACTACAAATGAACGCCATTAACGACGATGGCAAGGTGACCGCGCACGGCAAGCGTTTATACCCGCTGCCAATTGATTCACTCTTTGCGCATCTTATTACCGCAATGCCCGATAAAGCGGCAACCGAGGCAATGGCTGATTTATCTGCTGCACTAACAATTTCACACCGTTTGTGGCAAGTACCTAAAAGTGAAGAGAAACTCGCTCAGATCGAACAGTGGGAAAAGCACTTCTGTGATGCAACCGCGTTAATCAAACTGTTACGTGAACCGACACCGGAATTTATTACTGTCGATAACGAGCTATTAAAAGAAGCGCGCCAGCTTGCCGAGCAAATTCGTGAAGCTCTCGCATTACCACAGTTATCTGTTGCAACATCAATCAAGCGTGACGCGTGGTTAAATGCCGTAATTAAAGCGGCGCCTGAATTGGTTTATGTACGCCGAGAAAAACGCCGCCAAGCATTGGGAAATGGATTTAGTGAAGTTAGCTTAGGCAGAGACAGTCGCTTTACCGAACAAGCTGAAGCCGCCATTGTGTTTGACCAATTCAGCATGCCGGGGCGCGGAGTCAAGCAAACCTTAAACCTTGCGACTTGTATGGCACCGATTCGTTTATCGCAACTTATCGACAACGACTTAGGCGAAGTAAGCCTAACCGACAGTCAAATCGTCGATGGACAGTGTATTTCAACTCACCAACGCCAGTATGCTGGTCGCGTTATTCAAGAGTTTGAGTTGCAAGATTCGCAAGCATTAACCACTGAAATGGTTGTCGATATGATCATCAAGGATCAGGTAATGCCCGGTTTAGCGGCAGAACGTCAACAAGCCATCAGCTTATGGAATCTGTACCTACAGTTGGGCAAAGCCGATCCTGCGATTTGCACGCGACAAGCAGCGGTAGATTTCCATTCATGGTTAACCGAACAAATTGATGCGCTGGGTATTGAATCTTTAGAGGATTTAGCGCTATTTGAAAATGGCGACATCCCTTTCGATGGTATTCCAGAGTGGGAGCTGGAAGATTTTACCCGCCAATTTCCACAACGCATTTATATTGCCGATCTGCACCTGACGGTTGAATACGCGGTAGCAGGAAAATTAGCGACAGTGGTATACGAAAGCGGAAAACGTAAACAAGATCCGCAACGTTGGGAACTACCAAGTTGGCAAGGCTGGCGAATCAAGTATCGAAAAGCCAGTCGTGTGGTCGATATTCGCTAATCCTTAATTTACCAATATTTACCCATTTTTACCCGGGAGCTTCTTAGCCGCTCTAAAAGTCAGTGTTCACAAATAGCGCATTCTTTGCGCTATTTTTTTACATATCTAGCGGCTGGCACCTCATGTTTTAACAGTCTATTAGCTGACATAAAGTGAGGATTGTCAGCAATCTATAGAAACTTGATCTCTTTCTCGAAAATAATGCGATCTGCCTTTGAATTCACTCCATTGAAAGACTAGGATTACCGCCTTAGAGAAAAAGTTATTCGCTCTCTTCATTTCTCCATCAAAACAGAGTCTATTGCATGAACAACGATAAAAGACCTTTATACATTCCCTACGCAGGCCCTGCGCTGCTTGAAACACCTCTGCTAAACAAAGGTAGTGCATTCTCTGTCGAAGAACGTATGTTCTTTAACCTGGAAGGTCTGCTTCCAGAAGCCATCGAAAGTATCGAAGAACAAGAAGAACGTGCTTATCAACAATACCAAAAATTCGAAAACGACATTGATAAGCACATTTACCTGCGCAACATTCAAGACACCAACGAAACGCTATTCTACCGTTTGGTTGAAAACCACATCACAGAAATGATGCCAATCATCTACACCCCGACTGTAGGTGCGGCATGTGAAAACTTCTCGAACATCTACCGTCGTGGTCGTGGTCTTTTCATCTCTTACCCTAACCGTGACCGCATTGAAGAAATGCTAAACAATGCATCACGTCATAACGTTAAAGTTATCGTGGTAACTGATGGTGAGCGTATTCTTGGTCTAGGTGACCAAGGTATCGGTGGTATGGGTATTCCAATTGGTAAGCTATCACTTTACACCGCTTGTGGTGGTATCAGCCCTGCTTACACCCTTCCAGTTGTACTGGATGTAGGTACTAACAACCCACAACGTCTATCTGATCCTATGTACATGGGTTGGCGTCATCCTCGTATTACTGGTCAAGAGTACGAGAACTTCGTTGATGAATTTATTTCTGCAGTGAAACAACGTTGGCCTGAAGCGCTAATTCAATTTGAAGATTTCGCTCAGAAAAATGCGATGCCTCTTCTTGAGCGCTACAAAGAGCAAGTATGTTGTTTCAACGATGACATCCAAGGTACAGCAGCGGTAACCGTTGGTTCACTACTTGCAGCATGTAAAGCAGCAGGCAGCAAACTATCAGATCAGCGTGTAACTTTCTTAGGTGCAGGCTCAGCAGGTTGTGGTATCGCAGAAGCGATCATTGCACAAATGGTATCGGAAGGTATTTCTGATGCCAAAGCACGTAGCCAAGTCTTCATGGTTGACCGTTGGGGTCTATTGATCGACGATATGCCAAACCTAATCAACTTCCAGAAGAAGTTGGTTCAGAAGCGCACGACCATGAACGAGTGGGATCTAGAAGACAACAACGTATCACTACTAGATGTAATGCGTAACGCGAAACCAACCATCTTGATTGGTGTATCAGGTGTTCCTGGTCTATTCAGCGAAGATGTTATCCGCGAAATGCACCAGCACTGTGAGCGTCCAATCATCTTCCCACTGTCTAACCCAACTAGCCGTGTTGAAGCAACACCAGCTGATTTGATCCGTTGGACTGATGGTAACGCACTAGTGGCAACGGGTTCACCATTTGAGCCAGTGATCCACAACGGTAAAACTTACCCAATTGCGCAATGCAACAACAGCTACATTTTCCCAGGTATTGGTTTAGGTGTACTTGCTGTGAATGCACGCCGTGTAACGGATGAGATGCTAATGGAATCTAGCCGTGCGCTAGCTGAGTGTTCACCACTGGCGAAGAACGGTTCTGGTGCCCTACTACCACCGCTAGAAGACATTCAAGAAGTTTCGCGTCACATTGCGTTTGCTGTTGCTAAGAAAGCTGTTGAGCAACGTAAAGCACCTAAGAACACTGATGAGCGCATCAAAGAGAAGATCAACTCAAACTTCTGGAAATCAGAGTACCGTCGCTACAAGCGCACTGCATTCTAATTTCATGCAAAACTGACACCTTCAAAGCCTGCAACTATGCAGGCTTTTTTACGTCTGTCGAGGTATCAAAATCTCGCCCACAAGAAAATTGACATAATAGCTTGAAAAAGCATCACATTTGACCTGCTTTTTACCTAACATTATCAATATATTAAGGTAAGATGTTTCCAATAAATTCTCATTGGATTGGTATGAAGCTGTTAAATCTCATTCGCATTTCAGCCATTGTTGGCATCGTTGCTGTTGGTAGCAGCCTATTGCTCGATCGTTGGATTTCAGAAAGTACGGCTGATCGCATCTTTACCGATCCCGCAGATATTCCTGCGCGCTCCATTGGCTTAGTGCTGGGCACCAGCAAGTACATTGCCAAAACACTCAATCCGTTTTATCAGTACCGTATTCAAGCCGCGATTGATTTATATCAGCAGCAGAAGGTCAACGTATTGCTGCTCAGTGGCGATAACGCGCATCGGTCTTACAATGAGCCGTGGACCATGAAGCGGGATTTACTGAAAGCTGAAATTCCCGATCAAGATATCGTGCTCGATTATGCAGGCTTTCGTACTCTCGATTCGATTGTGAGAGCCAAAGAAGTCTTCGATGCCGATCACTTTGTAGTGATCACGCAGCGCTTTCATTGCGAACGCGCCCTATTCATTGCTGACAAAAATGAAATAGATGCCATCTGTTTAGCCGTACCGGCACCTAAAGGGCTTGCTGGGCTTAAGATCCGCGCTCGTGAGGTACTAGCACGCAGCAAAGCGATTTTGGATCTCTATTTGCTCAATATCCAGCCACGCTTCCTTGGCCCTAAAGAACCCATCAACGACAAGCCAGCTGAGTTTATTGGTCCACCAGATCTTCGCTCATAAACCTGCCCGCTTCAAAACAAAAAAGCACTAAAGTCCAAATCATGACCTTAGTGCTTTTCACATTCTGGCAATAGTAACCGATTACAAACTCAATCCAACTACGTAGCTACAAACAGAGAATGGCACATCAAAATGAAGCTCAAAAGTTTGAATACTGTGCTTTTTCTATTTTACCGCGACAGGTAATCACGAAGAAATTTCGCCTTAACCCCTTTCACATGAGCGCTCGCATCTTTTTGAATTCGTTTACGAATTAATCTTTTATCCTTTGCCATTTCCCTAGCCTTTATCCATTTTATTTTTAAGTGCAAATTAATGCCTTTAATTGAGAGGTTGCATAATACAAGATGGGCAAATTAGTAACTAGGGTGAACAAATGACCGAATCATAGATGTCGAGTTACATCACACTTTTAGCCTACTCCAAGCTTATTTTTAAACATAGCAGTAACATCTGCATTGCAGATTTGACCCTCTTCCTTTTTGGAAGGTTATGAGCGCAAGTGTATGTGTAGAGTTCTACTCATTCCATTTTCATCACATCACAGTTTTCTATTTTCGCAGCGCAGTCGAACAACATTTCACCACCAAGGCGTTAACATTACATTTAAAAGGTGTAACATTCGTTTCATTAAAACAGCTCTCCTCAGATAAGTCATTGTTCAGAATAAACAAATGTAGCGGTTAATAGATTCATAGTTAATATGCGGCTTTGTCACTATTTTTACGATGCTTTATTTGAGAGAGCGATAACAATCCCATTGCACGAAGCAATTACATCAAAAGGAAGACATTATGACAGCCTTATCACTTACGCTAAAAAAGTGGCTGTTTGATCGAAATAGCCTAATCTTGCTCGCAGACATTGCGCTGTTTACTATTTTGTTAAACACCCTCCCGTTTGAGAAAAATGTGGTTATCGGCTTAAGTATTCTCGCTTTCGTCGCCATCCTTTGGCTAACTGAAGCCGTTCACGTCAGTATCACCGCGATTTTAGTGCCAATCCTCGCGATTGGTTTCGGTGTTTTCGAAACACCAAAAGCCTTAAGCAATTTCGCCAACCCTATTATTTTCCTATTTTTAGGTGGTTTTGCATTGGCAGCAGCTCTTCACAAACAAGAACTGGATAAGGCCATTGCCGATAAAGTATTGCTGATCGCTAAAGGGCGTATGTCGGTGGCAGTCTTCATGCTATTTGGTGTCACAGCTTTCCTCTCTATGTGGATCAGTAACACTGCTACTACCGCAATGATGTTGCCTCTTGTTCTTGGTGTTCTCAACAAAGTGAATGCTAAGAGTGAGCGCAGCACCTATGTTTTCGTTCTATTGGGTATTGCTTACTGTGCCAGTATTGGTGGTATTGCAACGGTTGTAGGTAGCCCACCGAATGCAATTGCTGCGGCAGAAGTTGGCTTAAACTTCACCGAGTGGATGGCGTTTGGCCTACCAATCTCATTAATCTTATTACCAATCACAGTATTACTACTTTATGTCCTACTGAAGCCAAACCTAAACCACACTTTCGAGCTTGACCACAAGCCAGTGGAATGGAGCAACGGCAAACTGATAACACTGGCAATCTTTGCTCTTACTGTTTCATGCTGGATTTTCAGCAAGCCAATCAATGCTTTCTTAGGTGGTTTTAGCAAGTTCGATACATTAGTTGCACTAGGTGCCATCGTTCTACTTGGTGCATCACGTGTTGTTGCTTGGAAGGATATTGAAAAATCGACTGACTGGGGTGTACTACTTCTATTTGGTGGTGGTATCTGTCTAAGTAATGTATTAAAAGCAACGGGCACCAGCGTGTTCTTGGCGCACAGCCTAGGTGGTTTCCTAGAGCAAGCAGGACTGTTCTTCACAATCTTAGTCGTGGCCGCTTTCGTAGTATTCCTAACCGAATTCGCGAGTAACACAGCAAGTGCGGCGCTATTAGTACCAGTATTCGCAACCGTTGCTGAAGCATTAGGCGTATCACCTGTCGTACTATCTGCGCTTATCGCCGTTGCCGCATCTTGTGCCTTCATGCTACCTGTTGCGACCCCACCAAACGCAATCGTATTTGGCTCTGGTCACATCAAGCAAAGCGAAATGATGAAAGCCGGTATCTACCTTAACCTTGCATGTATCGCTGCACTATCAGCTTTTGCGTACATTTTCTGGTAATTAAAACACTTCCCCCATAACAAAAGAAGCGACCTCCTGGTCGCTTCTCTTTTTCTTAGCCTTTATTAGACTTCATCCGCAGGATAACGAACCCCAATTACACCACGCGCATGAGTAATAATATTGCTCACAATACGAGTACGATTCATGCCCTGATGGGTCACTTGCCCTTTCTCAACCAGCTCTGCAAACACTTCTGCTTCATATTGCATCGTGTTCTGCGCTTGCTGTTGTGACAACGTCACGGTAGGTTCACCTCGGCGATGTAAGTTCACATCTAGGCAATCGTAAATCCCATTGACTGTAATAGTCCCCTGCTCACCTTGTAGCTCGCTTGGGATCATCCCGTCACTCACTTTTGAATGCGCAATCGTAACGTCAAAATCAGGGTAATGCAGTACGAGTGTTCCATGCGCATCAACGCCTGAAGATAGTAATGAGCCTTGAGCTGTAAAACTATTAGGTTCTCCAAACAAAGCAACTGCTGCGCTTAACGGGTAAATACCAATATCCATTAATGAGCCATTTGAAAACTCAGGATTAAAGGTGTTTGGGTTTTCACCATTTAAGAATTTTTGATAACGAGAAGAATACTGACAGTAACTCAGGTACACCTTACGCAACTTACCCAGTTTAGGCAGTGCTTGTTTAAGGATTGCAAAGTTAGGCGTGTAAGGTGTTTTCATCGCTTCGAACAGTACAACTTTCTGCTGTTGCGCTAGCTCAAATAGCGATTCCACTTCGGCGATATTTGAAGCCAAAGGCTTCTCACCAATCACATGCTTGCCCTGCTCAATAAAACACTTGGCTTGTTCTGCGTGAAGTGAGTTCGGACTTGCGATGTAAACCGCATCAATGAGATCACTGGTTGCCAACTCAGTCAGCTCATCAAAGCACGCTAACTCACCGTATTTTTCAGCAAACTCTTGGGCTTTCTCTACCGTTCTTGAGTACACCGCCACCAGTTCCATCTTACCCGTTGCGGTTGCGCCTTCGATAAAAGCATCGGTGATCCAATTCGTGCCAATGACTGCAAACTTAATCATCTACTTCCCTATTTATTTTTATTACTAAGCTGAAAGTATACCTTTGTCGATGCCAGACTAATACCTGTTAGCCAACACCAACATATATATAAACATAACTTTTTAAGCTGAGCAGAAAGGTAGATAACTCAACACCTTGCATTAAGTAAAATAACGCTTCGTAAGTGATATTTGTTTTAAACAGAAACTGTGGCATCCGCGACTGTTTACCCATTTCAACGTTGCACATTGATGCATGAGGGTTAGTATGAATACACCAGTTACGTAAACATGCTTTAACTGCATTTGTTTACCGTAATTCCATGAAAAGAATAAGGTATAACGCTAGATGTATTACGCAGAAATTACTGGCTGGGGTAAATGCTTACCGCAGACCGAACTCACTAATGACACCTTGAGTACATTTGTTGATACTAGCGACGAATGGATTCAAACACGTACCGGCATTCAATCTCGCCGTATCAGTCATGTTGATACTTCCAAGTTAGCAGAAGTTGCAGGAGCGCGTGCACTGCAAACCGCAGGTATCGATGCGAATGAACTGGATCTTATTATTGTCGCCACCTGCTCACCTGACACCTTAATTCCAAATATCGCCTCTAAAGTGCAGTTGGACTTAGGCGCAAGTAAAGCGGCTGCGTTTGACATGAATGCCGCTTGTACTGGCTTTTTATATGGGCTTGAAACAGCAACCCGCATGATTCAGGCAGGTAACTATCGCCATGCGTTAGTTATCGGTGCTGAGCGTCTGACCTGGTATTTAGACTGGGGGCAACGTGATACTGCTGTTTTATTTGGTGATGGCGCTGGTGCTGTTGTACTGAGCAAAACAGACAAACCAACAGGACTATTACAAGCGCAGCTAGGTTGCGATGCTGAAGGTCGTGATGTGTTAGCTATCCCTAATTTTGGCACCAGTATGGATCGCTTTAACCCTAATGCGGGACACTTCACATTTAACTTTATTGGTCGCGATATTTTCCGTCGTGCTGTGCGCGGCATGGGAGCAGCAGCCAATTTGGTGCTACAACGTGCCGAGCTCGAAAGTGATGACATTGATGTAGTTATTCCTCACCAAGCCAATAAGCGCATTATTGAAGCTTTATGTGAGCACGCCAAAATCCCTCTCGACAAAGCTTTCATTAATATCCATAAATACGGCAACACCTCTGCTGCAACAGTTCCTATTGCGCTATGTGAAGCGGTGGAACAAGGTATCGTAAAACCAAACAGCAAGATCTTGTCTGCTGCATTCGGTGCTGGTTTAACGTGGGGAGCGAGCGTCATTCAATGGGGTGAACGCGTAACACCGGTTAACCCGCCAACGGCTACGTTACCTGATTGTGAGCAAACCGCATTAGAACTGCTGGACGACGCCATCAAGCACTGTGCAGCCAAATAAGCGCAATAGCTAACATTCTTTACCACTGCCGTAATACGACAATGCCCGCCAAAATATTGCGGGCATTGTTTCATAAAGGCTTAGTCAAAAACAATAGTGTTCACATTAAGCCAAGTGGCGTTTTGATTAACGACGTTGAGTATTACGTCCTCGATTACGATGGATCTTGGATTTCGCTTTAGCACGACGCTTATCTGCCGAACGACCACGACGTTGATGCTCTGGTGCTGAAATCGTTGGATCCGGTTCATAACCTTCTAGCCATTCTTGCGGTAGACGATTATCAAGCAAATCTTCAATCGCACGAAGTAACGGCTCTTCATCAATGCTCATCAGTGATACAGCTTTGCCCACGCTGCCAGCACGACCAGTACGACCAATACGGTGAACATAATCCTCAGCTTTAAATGGCATATCAAAATTCACCACATAACCAAGCTGCTCGATATCCAGACCACGAGCCGCAACATCGGTCGCGATCAACGCACGCACTTTGCCCGATTTGAATTCATCTAGTGCACGTTGACGTGCACCTTGGCTTTTATCACCATTGATAGATGCGGCTTTAATGCCGTCTAAACCCAACTCTTTCGCTAACTCGTCAGAACCTTGCTTAGTGCGGGTGAATACCAGCACCTGTTGCCAGTTACGCGAACCAATCAAGTAGGATAGCAATTCACGTTTACGATGTTTATCAACCGGATAAACAATTTGCTCTACAGTTTCAGCTGCGCTATTGCTTGGGCTTACTTCAATAAGCACAGGCTCTTCAAGAATTGAGTACGCTAAATCTTTTACTTGCTTTGAGAAAGTCGCCGAGAAGAACAAAGTTTGACGCTGCTTGGCAATGCGTTTCATGATGCGCTTGATATCAACAATGAAACCCATGTCCAGCATTCGGTCAGCTTCATCCAACACAAAGTATTCGATTGTAGAAAGATCAACTGTACCAACATGGGCGTGATCAAGCAGA
Source organism: Photobacterium jeanii (assembly GCF_001650345.1). Taxonomy (GTDB): domain Bacteria; phylum Pseudomonadota; class Gammaproteobacteria; order Enterobacterales; family Vibrionaceae; genus Photobacterium; species Photobacterium jeanii. Next base: position 577,021 of record NZ_LVHF01000012.1, read on the forward strand.
CGCCCTGGTGTTGCCACTAAAATATCAACACCAGCCTGTAGCGCCTTCACTTGCACATTCATGCTGGTGCCACCGTAAGCGACTGCGATCTTTAGGTCTGTATTCTTGCTATAGCTGGTTAAGCTATCAAATACTTGTTGCGCCAATTCACGGGTTGGCGTTAACACGAGGCCACGTACTTGCGGTCGCCCTGCCGCTAACTGTTGTGCTGGCTGTGTCAGCATTTTATGTAACAGTGGCAAACCAAATGCGGCGGTTTTACCCGTCCCCGTTTGCGCGCCAGCCATAATGTCTTTGCCCGCCAACACTTCAGGAATAGCTTGTTGCTGAACAGGCGTCGGGGTTTCAAAGCCCAACTCTTCGATAGCGGTTAATAACTGTGGATGCAAATCCAGCGCGTGGAATGACATTATGGTTTACCTGTAACTATTTGGATGACCGCGCATAATAATATCTCGCTCAGTGACATTCCAGTGTTATCCCTTGATATCGAGCCAATAAAAACGCCCCTGCAATGTTAAACATCACAGGGGCGAGAAAACTCAGCGCTATGCACTAATAACTTGTCTTTATCGCGCTTGTCGTATCCGTCGATTATTTCGCCGCAATATTCAAGAATGCGGCACCGCGAACACCACCAGCATCACCGTGTTTAGCTTTAATGATCTTAGGTACACGAGCAACGGAAAGCAGGTGTTTTTGAATACGTTTTGGCAACTCTTGGTACAGTAGCTCAAAGTTAGATAAACCACCGCCAAGCACAACAACATGAGGGTCCATACCAGTAAACAGGTTCGCCATACAAATTGCCAATAACTCTAGGAAACGCTCAACGTGTTCAACCGCTTTAGCCTCACCTGCTTCGTAGTTTTTGATGATCTCAATCGCTTTTAAGCTTTCATCATAGTAGTGAGCGTAAAGTTGCTCGAAACCACGGCCTGATAGGTAATTATCGATACAACCTTTATTATCGCAACCACATGAGAACAGTGGCGCTTTCTCGCCTAAGTGGAACCACGCATCGATTGGCATACGAGTATGACCTAGCTCACCGGCTACATGGTTCATGCCAGAGAACACTTTACCGTCGTATACAAGACCGCCACCAAAACCAGTACCCAAAATAAGACCTAATACTGATTTTTCGCCTTGTAGCGCTTCATCCCATGCTTCAGACAGAGCAAAACAGTTAGCATCGTTATCGATAGTTACGTTACGACCTAATTTAGCTTCAAGATCTTTACGTAAGAATCGACCTTTCGCTGCTGGGATATTGGATGTTAAAACAGAGCCATCACGTGCGTCTTCCATACCCGGTAGACCGATACCCACCAAACCTTCGCAGCCAAATTGCTGATCTGCTTGTTGGATTAGAGATACCAAGGTATCTACTAGTTTGTCGTAGTCATCGCCCGGTGTTGGTACACGCTCAGTTGCCACGCGCTCTAGTTTTTCATTGAAGGCGCCAAATTCAATTTTAGTTCCGCCTACATCGAAGCCGTAGTACATCCTGTTCTCCCAGAAAAATAAAATTCAGAAAATCTATGAAAATTATCCACACTTCTACACCTACAGACTGTGATGCAAACCAAGTTTAAGTGGGATTTGTTGGGTATTCACTCGCGTTTGTTGAAAGAAACAGCAAGTCATTACATTATTTATTCGTAATGCTTAAAACTAGCAGACTTTGAAAACTATTTACAGTATTGGCAATTAGCATAACCGCATGAATTATTGGAATTAATTACCGACAGAGACAAAAAAGCACTTTATGCTTAACACCAGCATAAAGTGCCTTCTAATAAGATCGACTGATTAATAGCGAATGTGAAAAGCGCCAGTTAATCGCTAAACTACTCGATTAAGCAGATAAATGTGCTTTTAAATCATTGAGCGCTTTATGATCTGGCAACTGACGATTCATCTTGCCAGTAATGTAGTGCTCACGAAAAACATCAAACCACAAATCAAGGGTTTCTGCGTTATTCACTTCACCATAAACATCCACAATACGCGCAGCCACTTCCGCTGTACCTAACTGGTTTTCTTTTGAGGCAACTCGCACTGTATAGCGTGACGGCTTATCAGGATCAATCGACAACACTGGGAAGCGATTAAGATACGGGCTTTTACGGAACATTTTCTTTGCTTCCGCCCAGCTACCATCAAGCATAATAAATAATGGACGCTTACCACTCTCAATAGTCACATCGCTTGCAACCCGCTCAGACTCAGCATACTCCGCCGGGAATACCACATACGGCTGCCATTGAGGGTCGTCTAATAACGCTAGCATTTCGCTATTTGGCTCAGTACGCGACCAAATATAAGCAAAGGTATCAGGGAAAAGATCAGCAATTAAGCGACCAGTATTACTTGGTTTCAGCACTTCATCATCGTACATCACCAATAAGAAAGCAGCGTTAGATTCGATTTCAGGTTTGTGAGCACAAATACATAAGTGAGGACGCAACATACAGTGGCGACAACGCTCCACTTTAGCTCCGCGAGCACGGAATGGGCGAGTTGAACGCGCAAGGCGTTCTTCATAAAGTTCATGGACAGCGTGAATGCGCATATTGCGTATAACCTTAAAACAAAAAACGCCAGCATTTTACTGTCGTTGAACTAAGTTGCAAGGTATTCACTGTGTTCGAGTCTTGGATACAGCTGTCATAAACCTTTTGCAGACACCAAAAACAAAGGGCAGCATCTCTGCTACCCTTGTTATTCTGGATAATAAAGCCAGATTATTGTGTAATGGCGCTATCGAATAGGTTCTTCACCAAGCCGATATAGTCTTCAAGAAAAGCAATTTGCTCATTAGTTGGACAACGTTTCCACGCGCCCGCTAAAACTTCACTTAAGTCATCAACCACAGCATCAGCTTCTTGCAACAGCTTGAAACGGAGATCTTGTTCGATATCTGGGTTCTGACTAAATACTGCCATCACATTCGATGCCACCATATCCGTTACAACGTCTTCAACGGTTTCGGTGCAAGTATCCGTGCTTACTTTCTCAAATAACGATAGATGCTCTGTAAAATACTCAATAAGTGCTAAGTAGCCTTCAGATTCAACAACCATGTTCGTTCTTCATAATTATTTACAATTGGGTCAATTCTAAAACTTGCTATGAGAATTACAATCAGATTTACCGCTGAGGTTGCTATACATCAAAATATTGGTCGATGATTACCCACTTTTAAGTAATTTTTGGCTAACTTGAAGCCGCAAACTCATTAGTGTTCGAAATAATTTCAGCTATAACACTTTGGTTTCGACCACGTTGTTTCGACTGGTACAACGCATTATCCGCACTTTCCATCCAAGCTTCATGGTTACGCATTGTAGGATTCCACTCACTAACACCGAGGCTAATAGTGACGTTAATCGATCGCACATCAACAGAAACATACGACTTTTCCACCCGCTTTCGGAGACGCTCGGTAAAATACAATCCCATTTCAGCAGTCGTATTGGGCAGGATGACACCAAACTCTTCGCCACCGTAGCGACCAGCAATATCACTCTGCCGTTTGGTGCGTCGCAATAAACTGGCGACTGTGCGAATCACCCCGTCGCCTGCAATATGACCGTAAGTGTCATTTACCTTTTTGAAGTGATCAATATCGAACATGACTAAGGTTGCAGGTTGTTGGAATTGACGACAACGTTCAAACTCTTCTTGTAAGCACCCTTCCCAGTGGCCTCGGTTATAAAGCTGAGTTAAGCGATCTGTCATACTAAGGTGAGTCAATTGCTCATTAGATTCACGCAGGTGAGTTTTACTTTTCGCAATATCTGATACATCGGTGATCGTCATGCAAATATGGGTGTATTCACCACTGAGGGATTTAAGCGGGGTTAGCGTCATATTCTGGAACATCAAACTAGTGCCACCAGAAATTGGGCTAAAGTTTTGGAAATTAAACACGTGCGTACGATCTTCCCAACTTGAAAAAGATCGCATCCTCAGCTTAAACGTAGAGGCTATTTTATTTTTCAACCATTCTTTTGGTAGATCGGGCACAACGTCGAATAAGTTATGTCCTAAAATGCAATCGCTATTTATACCACTATAAGCCTGCATGAAAGTATTCCAAGCCAATACGGTATAACTGCGATCGAGTATTACAACACCTGCATCAATGTTATCCATAACTTGGAGAGTCAGGTGAAAGTCGGCAATATTCATCTGGTTCAATGTAGGGTTTCCATTATTTTTTTTATGACTGTTGTTGAGCTGTTATCCATCAAAAACAACACATCACATTCAAAATCGAGAGACTCTGCGCGATAAGCATAGCCAACACTAGAAAAAGTATGATTAGCTTGTGTAGTGGTATCCCCCCACCCCATATATTCTTCAACAACAATAGGTTGACGAACCGAGAACGGAATATTCATATGTTCGGTTAACGCAACCAAAAATGACGACACCATAAGATTGGCAATGTCTGTCACTATTTCATTTTTTTGCTCGTCGACTTGGCTAAAGCCCAAACGCTCACCAAACAGCGCAATATCTTTACCATGTAAACGAACCAAAGCTTCCCCGTAGATTCCACCACCAACAAAACGTTGTGATATTGCTAGTCCATTATTGTCACGGATCTCACTTAGCGACACCGCTAACGTACTGGCGTCAGTAGTCGTGACTACCGGAAGTGGCATCCGGATAAATTCACCTAGATGATCAGAGATAATGGCAGCACCGCGACCTAGCGCAACATTAGCGACTTCGCGAAACACCTCAAGATAATTCGTTTCAGCTGAAGGCAAACGTAAATCACTGCACTTGGGTGAGTTAATCCCAAAAGTTTGCAACAGCTCAAACAGTTCTTCAGGCTCAAACGGCTTACCAATAAAGTGGCTAGCTCCCAAGTCTCGACAGCGGTTTGATGCCTCTTTTTGTACATCAGCAGAAAGAACAACGACGCGAGTATCAATTTGATGCGTTGCTATTTTTTCTAACAAGGTATACCCATCCATAACAGGCATAGTGAGGTCTAAGAACAGCACATCTATCGGATGTTGACGCAAACACTCTAACCCTTCTTTACCATTTAGTGCGTAATGCAGTACCACGTTATCCATATTATTGAGGTAACGCGTCATGGTTCGGTGTACAAAAGGTGAGTCATCGCAGATCAGAATGTTATAGTTATGTAACACGTCGCAAGCTAGCCCTGATAATGACGATTTAGGCTATTAATAATAATAAAACGATTTTATATAAGGTATTTTCATCTAGTTTAAATTTGCTATTAAGTGACTTTGATCGTCTTTTTAGACATGCATGCCAAATTTTTGGCTGGCAAAGTTATTGTTTTCATAATGTGTTTTGATATTTACCGTCCAAAAAATCGTTATTAGCAGACGATTTTATGTCAGTATTAACTCATCATTAACAATGCAATGTGTTGTATAAATAAATCAAAGCGTCATTTTTACCGATTCACTTCCGCATAAATTATCGCCTTATACTGAATAACCAAGATGTTAAAGGCAATTAACATCCATTGATAACATCATTTTATCTTTTCAGCGTTGTGATACACTCCTCATCACAAAAACATAACAACAAGGTAAATATCAAATGAAAGTCATCCGTTGGGTTCTAGGTCGAATTATCCTAGTTATAAATGCTGTATTTTCACCTAAAGGTTTGCAGCGTGACGCCGATAAACAACAGGAAGTCGATTCACAGGTAGAAAAATTAAAGCTCTATCAATTTGAAGCTTGCCCTTTCTGTGTGAAAGTTCGCCGCAGTGCTAAACGCCTGAACCTGCCTTTAGAAACACGTGATGCCAAAGTTTCACCATGGGAACAGGAACTTATTGAGCAAGGCGGAAAACGTAAAGTTCCTTGCCTACGAATTGAAAACGATCAAGGCGAGGTGCAATGGATGTACGAATCAAATGACATTATTGCCTACCTAGAACAGCGTTTTGCATAACGCTCAGGCAGTAATAAAAAAATAAGTTTGAGAGATAGAATGAAAAAAACCAAAACCATCACGACTGATGATATTTTGCTAAAGCTATGTCAGTCATTTTCAACGGTATTATCTACAGCAACAGACACCAATGTTAACTATTCAGCAATGGTGCAAAAGATTAATAAAACAAGCTTAAAACCCGATATTGGCTGCTTCGTTTTATTTGATGGTGGTTTTACTGGCTTAGTTGTAGCGAACTTCTCGCAACAAGCAGCGCTTGAGCTTTACCAAGAATACATGCTGAAAATGGGTATTCCTGAAGATGAGCTAGCTATCCTTCATACTTCTGATGATGTATCGAATGTGCTTGGTGAGCTAATGAACCAAGTTGTTGGTGATTTCACTAGCAAGATCCGCCGTGAGCTTCAAATCTCAATCATGCAGAACCAGCCTAAAATGCTGGCGCTAAATAAGCAGATCTTACTATCGGTTGATACTAACCTAGATCGCCCTCAAGCTCGCCGTGTTAGCTTCACAACTCAGAAGAACAACATCTTCTACCTTGAGCTAGCAATGGATAAAACTGAGTTCATTCAAATTGATGAATTCGAGCAAGCGGCTGACGTTGATCCAGATAGCCTGATCGAGCAAGAAAAAAACAAGAAAGCAGCACCGAAGAAAGATGCGGCAGAGCCAATCTCTCAAGCTGATCTTGATCTGCTTGATGAGCTAGGTATTTAATCGCCGAAATTCGGTTAAAGACGCTACATAGACAAAGGCTTGGCATTTTAATTTGCCAAGCCTTTTTTATTGATCGTGATTTAGAGGTGACGGTTAGCGGTAACCGTGTTCATTTTTCCAGCTTTTGCTCATTTGATCTAACACACAAGCTGGTAGTGGTCGGTGAGCTTGAGAAGGTTTCGTTGTTATTGGGCGATAACCTGCAGCTTTTAATCTGAGGTCGATAGCTTGATTAATTGGCATACCGGCACGAGCAAGGTCCCAGCGAAATACTCTTAATGCTGTATATTCGTGTTGTTCAATTTCACCGCCATAAGGGTACTTCAGCAACTTTTCATAGGCTTGCTTAGCTAGTTCAAAATTCACTTGAATCATAAGCGCCTCCTTCAATACCAATGAGCAATTTTTGCTTACTGGATATAACCACAGTATTACGTTACAACGTAGCTTGCAAGATCAATTTGGTCAAATTTTGCCGTTTTTGTTGATAGAAAGCTCAAATCGTTAAACTGAGCAGAATGACAGGCAAAACAAAGCCGAAGCACTTTCGTCACTTCGGCTTATGTCTTGTGTAATAAGGGGTTACTTGATTACCTATCTTTCGCCATGTGTATTTACGAAGACAGTATTTACCTTATTTAGGAATATTAAAGTTTTTATCATCCGCACAGGTGAAGGTGTAGTAGTTTTCACGTTCGCTAAACACAGCGAAACCTTTCCCATGGCAATAGGCGCCATTGAGTTCTTGCATATACGCTAACGTGCCTTGGTTTTTAACCACAAAGTAGCTGTCGTTTTGGCAAATGATGCGGATCTTGCCGTCATCACTTTTTGAAAAAGCTTTTACCTTCGCACCGCAAAGAGCGTAGCTAGCTTCAACATAATCGTCAGCTTGTTGATCCACACTTTTGCTACAAGCACTCAAAAGTAACATCAAGAAAGTGACACCTAATATTCGCATCATAGCCATGCTCCTTTCTGCTATCGATAAATTTCTTTTTACATTCAGTTTAGTAGGCAACTGACTTGATAGCAGAAAAACATTACTAAGTGGGCAAAAAAGTTATCCTTTCACGTGTTTCTTCTCATCGATGCGACGACGATGCCAAATAGAATAATGGCGAAGCCCTGCGGGACCATGAGCAATAAACACTGACATGATTATCACTGTTGCGTATAGCGCTGGTTTGTTTTCAGGTAAGAATACAAATGAAGCTAACAGCCCGAGTTTCACAAATGTCAGCACACCTTTCAGCTGAATTAACCACAGGCGCGAACTCATGATTTCGGAAATCATCATCAGCACACCTGTCGTCATAGCTAACATCCACCACCATTGCCATGGGTAGCTTTCCACTTGAAACAAGACCCCAGCACTTGCCATCGCGATACCCGCAATATGCAGGGCGCGAAGTCCGGTTTTACTCAAGCGACGGATCCAAAAACGAGTTTCAGACATGCCAAACTCTTCTTGCTGACGTTTTCCGCCACGCTTTTTGTGTTGGCTTACTTGAGGAGAATCACTCTCTAAAGGCTGTGATGAAGATTGCGATGAAGGCTGCTTAGCCTGAGATGATTTTGATGAGCGATTCATATCGTGCCGTACTAATTTTTTAAACGGCACGATTTTAATCACAAAATGATAAATAGCGAAGCTTTTCACTTTATGAAATGGTTATTATGCCTTGGTAAATTCCACCAACTCACCATTTTTGACCAAGATACAATCCATTCCAGCAGCAAGCGCGGCTTGTCGGCCAAGATTGGTATCTTCAAAGACCACACAATCTTGCGGCTTCACGCCTACTCGCTCAGCGGCAAGTAAAAAGGTATCGGGTTCTGGCTTATAACGAATCACATCACTAGCCGTGACGACAGCATCAAGTAACGGCAATAGCTCTGTCATCGTTAATAATTCATCAGCATGGCGTCGAATACAGCCAGTTCCCACCGCCGTTTTCTTTTCATGGCGAAATTGTTTAAGCAAATCAACCGTAGCCGGAATAACAACACCTTTATGCTCGGTGGCTTCGTAATACTGAAACTTTGTCTCTACCAATAACTGTGGCTGCACATCCAATTGGTAGCGTTCAATAATGGCTCGCGCTGTTTTCTTGGTTGGCATCCCACCTAAGCTATGGAGCCATTCCTGATCAAAAGGAATACCAAACGCTTCGCAAGTTCGTCGCCACGCGCCAAGGTGTGCAGGCATAGAGTCAATGAGCGTGCCATCCATGTCAAAAATAAGCGCCTGATATTTTGATAAGTCCATTGCTGTATCCTTGTTTTGATAATGTCTTTAGTTATAACAAAACAGGTACTGCAGAAACAGATAACATCAGTGATATTGGTAGCAATAAACTAGCGAGTTTCTAAATGGGCTATCCCCCATTTCTTCGCAATACGATCGAAGAAACCTTGAGTTTGTTTAAGGGTGATCCAATGATTTACGTAGTTAATCCACACTTGCTCATCATTTGGCAATAGCATGGCAATCGGCGTTGGGCGCTGCATTCCCGGTACTTTAGCAACTTGCAATTTAGGAAAGCGATTCGTTAAAGATGCAGCTTCAATATTGGAACTGAGCGTCATCGTCGCGCGCTTAGCAAGTAATTCATTATAGGGTGTTGTTCCTGCCGCAACAGTTTGTAATTGCGCATCAGGAAAGAGCTCTTTCATGATCATTGATTGCACTGTTCCAGCAGTAGCAGCCACTTTGACATAGTTGGCGTTAAAATCTTGCCAACGACGGAATCGGCTCGCATTATCGCTGTGGATCACAGGCACAAAAGCTAAATAGAAATAAGGCTTACTGTAACCCGCCACTTTGGCGCGCTGCATATTTAATGACGCACTGCCCGTCATATCGTATTTATCTGTAACCACGCCACTGACTAAAGTTCGCCAATCAGCAGCAACATATTCGACAGTCACGCCTAAGTCTTTTGCCAGTTCCGTGGTGATATCAATATCAAAGCCTTTGTAAAAATTTGTCGCAGGATCTCGCATCGTCATTGGGTGCCAATCCCCCGTAGTACCAACCCTCAATACCCCACGATCAATAATTTCTTGTAAACGGCTTTTGGCCGCTAATGCAGGACTCACTAAGCCGCAAAAACAAAACAGCAGCAAGGCTAATTTCATCCCTTTTTGCCAGCAGATATTATTGAGGGATAACGCACTTCGCATAGCGACTCCTTTCCACTGCAAGACTCAATACCATGATTTCAGACAGGTACACAGAGAAGAAAAAGAGTGTGTCGCTGTGGGAGATATCGCTTAATTTCATAACGATACCAAGCCTGCCATAGCTATAAACATAGCAGTATTTCACGATAAAACGACAAACTTGTCGCAACAAAAAAGTTACAACAAACAGCAAAAGATAGTAATTGAAAAACAGGATATGAAATTAAGGATTACACTGATGTGCACGTAAGAATACTTCTACACATGCATTCAAATACGCGTAACGTTCAGCGTCAGTTTCTTCCGAGCTTTGCCCCAAATATGCCCAATACACGACTTTACCGTGCGCCATTAAAAGCAGCTGCATCGCGGCATCTTCGGCAGGAAGAAGTAACTTTATCTCACCTTGTTGATCTTTTAACGCAAGATACTGCGCCAACATTTCAGTGGTCATTCGAGGGCCCGCATTGAGGTAAAGCTGAGCCAATTGCGGGTGCGTGTCGCTTTGGCTTACCGCGGCTTTAAAGGTCTGACATGCTTCATCACTCAATAGCAACGCCTGAAAACGATATACAAATTCCGTAAGAACAATCTGAATTGGACGCGGATCATCAACGAGACGACCATCAATCTGATTAGCAACACATTTTGCTCGAATACAGGTTTCAAACAGTTCATCTTTAGTTTTAAAGTGGGCATACACGGTTTGCTTTGATACCTGCGCCAAGTCAGCAATAGCATCCATGCTCACACCATAACCTTGCTCAAAAAAAAGCTGGGTTGCCGCGCCTAAAATCTGCTCTTTCTTTTGTTCGCTACGCGTTGCCATTACACCGCCCTCACTGAAACATTTCATTATCATTAATATTACAATCAAACTAGACAGTCTAGTTTTGTTCGTATATTTTTTAATCTATAACACAAATAACAGGATCAGTTATGGCAGGTATAAACAACGGAATTGGACTCACACCCTTAAAGTTCACAGCAGGGGCTGTGCTCTGCATCAGCTTATTGGCTGGCTGTAATCTATCTTCAGCTGATAATGAACAGCCACAGCAAAAGTCAGAGTCAATGCGAGTTAATACCGTCACACTGACACCACTTACTCACTACGATGTTACCCGTGAGTATGTCGGTACCATTCAAGCTGGACAGCAAGCCAACCTAGGCTTTGAGCTGAATGGTAAGATTGCGCGTCTATTGGTTGATGTGGGAGATAAGGTCAACAAGGGCGAGCCGATGGTGGTACTCGACACCCAATTGTTGCAAACCCAAGCTGATCAACTTAAAGCGCAGCAAGCTCAAGTTACCGCCCAACTCGACTTAGTCGAAGCGAACTTAAAACGTCAGCGCTCTCTTAAAAATAAAGGTTTTAGTGCTGAAGCTGAAATCGATAACCTTAACAGTCAGCGCAATGCACTAAGAGCCAATTATCGTCAGCTTGGTGCATCGCTGGCGGCCAATATTCTGCAACAGGAAAAATCGACGATATACGCCCCTTACGACGGTACTGTCAGCGCTCGTCATATTTCAACTGGTGATGTCGTCAATTTGGGCGCCCCTACCCTGACCCTGTTAGCACGTACCCAACAAGAAGCGCACATTGGTTTACCAGCCAAGCAATTAGCAAAACTCAAGCAACAACAAAATTGGTCTGTTCGCGTTGGCAATCAACACTACCCTGTATCCTTACTCAATCCCGGTGCGCGCGTTGATTTAAATTCGCGAACCGTACAACTACGTTTTGCCCTTCCTGCTGATGCCGCTGTGATTGATGGTGAGCTGGCGTATTTAGAGTTTAACGACCGGCACCAAAATCCTGGTTATTGGATCCCACTCAGTTCGTTGACCGACGGCTTACGAGGAGTATGGAATGTATTCGCACTTCAAGAGCATTCACAAGGCTACATTATTGAACGTCGCAGTGTTCAAGTGCTGTATGCCAATAATGAACAGGCATATATCAATGGTGCAATTGAAGCTAACGAGAAGATTGTTGCTGACGGCTTACACCGTCTGGTTCCGGGACAAACGGTGGAATTAATAAAAAAGCTTCCCCTGCCCCTGAATAACGAAGGGGCATAAGGGTATGTCTAAGATTATCAGTAATACCCGCCTACTTGTTTTGGCCGTCGCTTTAGTTATTGTCAGTGGTTTATCGGCACTAAATTCTCTGCCAAGAGCCGAAGATCCCATCATTCATAATCGCCATGCCAGTGTGATCACCCACTTCCCTGATGCGACAGCCGAACGTGTCGAAGCACTGGTGACAGAAAAGCTCGAAACACAGCTGCGCCAACTGGATGAAATTAACTTGCTCAGTTCGGTGTCTCGTCCGGGAATCTCGGTGATCACCATTGAGCTAAAAGATGAAATTACAGACAGTGAGCCCGTATGGTCACGTGCGCGAGATAAACTTACCGATGCTGAACCGCTATTACCGCAAGGGGCTAGCAAACCTGATTTAGACAGTGATCATGCCTATGCATTCACCGCTATCACCGCCCTCACCTGGCAAGGTAACACCTCCCCCGATTTATTAACTCTACGACGTTATGCCGTCGAGTTGGCTAATCGCCTCAGAAACCTCAGTGGCACCGAGTTTGTCGATGAATACGGCATGCCCGATGAAGAAATTCTGGTCAGTATGGATCCCGCAGCCACCAGTGCGCTTGGTCGTTCATCGGTTTCAATCGCGAATGCCATTGCAGGAGCAGATGCCAAAAATTCAGCAGGCGAATTAGTAAACCGTCAGAACCGTTTTGCTCTTGAAGTTGCTGACTCTCTTGGCTCAGTTGATCGTGTTAAGCGCGTGCCCGTTGCGGTAGCCGAAAATGGGCATGTTATTCGCCTAGAGGATGTCGCTGAAGTGACTCGCCAAGCGGCAACGCCCCCCGCAGAGCTTGCCTATGTTCAAGGTCAGCCTGCTGTTATTGTAGCTGCGCGAATGCAGCCGCACCTGCGGGTCGATAACTGGACCGAGCGAGTTAAATCACTACTTGATAATTACCAACAGCAGATCCCCAGCAATATCAAAATAAACCTGGTCTTTGAACAGCAAAGCTATACCGAAAACCGCTTATCAGAGCTAACAGAAAGCCTGATGCTAGGTTTTTCTATCATCCTCGTTGTGCTTCTGCTCACCTTAGGCTTTCGCTCAGCGGTTATTGTTGCGCTTTCGCTACCGCTAACCAGCCTTCTCACCCTCACCATGATGAAATTCACAGGCGTCCCCATCAACCAAATGTCGGTAACAGGCTTGATTGTTGCTCTTGGTATCATGGTGGATAACGCGATCGTGATGGTCGATACCATTCAGCATTATCGCCAACAAGGGATCGCAAGAATCCAAAGTGCCATTCGAGCGATCAAGCATTTGTGGGTGCCATTATTGGGATCAACACTCACCACTGTGCTTGCCTTTGCTCCTATCTTCTTAATGCCGGGGCCTGGTGGAGAGTTTGTGGGCGCTATCGCGATCACTGTGTCATTTTCGCTGGTTGGCTCGTATTTCATCTCACACACCATAGTGGCAGGCTTCGCCGCCCGCTGGCTACCTAGCTTCCAAGGTGATCGCCATCAAGACGCGTGGTACAACACGGGCATCCATTTACCAAAAGTCAGTCAATGGTTTCGTGCCACTATCGCTCAAAGTATCAAACATCCATTACTGACCGCATTATTCGTCAGTATTGTGCCATTCACTGGCTTCTGGGGAGCAACACAATTAACCGAACAATTTTTCCCGCCTTCAGACCGTGACATGTTTGAAATTCAGGTATTCCTTCCCCCACAAGCCAGCATTTTCGCCACCGCCAATGCCACGGCACAAATCGATAAATTGATGGCACAACATCCTGAGATTGAACATACCAACTGGCTAATTGGTACCAACTTCCCATCTTTTTATTACAATTTAGTCGCCGGACAGCGTGGTGCGCCTTACTTTGCTCAAGCCATGGTTAAAGCCTCCGATTTCAAAGCTGCCAACCGTTTGATCCCGCAATTACAGCACCAACTGGATCAAGCACTGCCACAAGCACAAATTTTGGTAAGAAAGCTAGAACAAGGCCCACCGTTTAATGCGCCGCTAGAAGTACGCGTTTACGGTGCTAATTTAGATAGATTAAAAGCAATAGGAGAAGATATTCGCCTTATCATGGCGCAAACTCCTGATGTCACTCATACACGTGAAACCTTGCAGCCGGGGACGCCAAAGGTATGGGTGAAAGTCAATGAAGAAGCAAGCCAATTAAGCGGCTTATCGTTAACAGATTTTGCTAACCTATTGCAGGCATCATTATCGGGCAGCCTAAGTGGCTCTATCATTGAAGCAACCGAGTCAATTCCAGTTAGAGTTCGCGTTAATGATGAAGGGCGTGAAAACATGACGCACTTGAGTAACTTGCGCTTGCCTGTGCGTTCTCAAAACGAAATGGCGGGGATGCCTGTTTCCGCCCTTGCTGAATTATCACTCACACCAAGCCGTGGTGCGATTCCTCGTCGTAACGGCGAGCGCGTTAACGTGATTGAAGGTTATATTCGAGCTGGGGTGCTACCACAAACCGCCTTGGATCATTTTCAAGCACGATTAGCGGATTACCAACAAACTCTTCCGTCCGGTTATCGGATCGACTTTGGCGGCGAGTCTGCTGAGCGTGATGAGTCTGTCGGCAACTTACTCTCCAACCTTGTCATGGTCATGACTTTATTGGTAATGGTGGTTGTGTTGTCATTCAACTCATTTCGCCTTAGCCAAATCATTTTCACTGTCGGCTTTTTAGCATCAGGTCTTGGGCTATTCTCGGTGTGGGTATTTAACTATCCATTCGGCTTTACGGTGATTATCGGCATCTTGGGCTTAGTTGGCCTTGCCATTAATGCCGCGATTGTGATTTTGGCTGAACTCAAGGCTGATCCCAAAGCGGTAACTGGAGATCAAGAAGCCATACTCAATGCCGTCATGAGCTGTACTCGCCATATCACCTCTACCACTATCACGACCCTTGGTGGCTTTATGCCTTTGATACTGGCAGGTGGCGGATTCTGGCCTCCATTCGCGATCACCATAGCTGGTGGTACGCTACTAACGACCATGATTTCGTTCTACTTTGTGCCTGCGGTATTTCGTTTGGCGGTAATGAAAAAACCACTCGAAGTTACCCCCGCTCAAGTTGCTTCATCTTAGCTGAGCCCAAATATCGCTCACTGTTACCAAGCTAAGATCGACAAGAAACCAGGATCAAAAAGAGGCGCTAATTGCGCCTCTTTTTCACTGTTTTAGCAAATAATGAGTAGCTTAACGCGTTACTTGGCACGCATTTATAAGCTCATAGTAAGCCATATCAAAACCAGCATTAGGGAAGTACTCATCGTTAATCAATAAGCTCTTACTGCCAGACCACTGCTCCAACGTAGAGCCGTTACCATAAGGCATTTTATACACCGCAAAATGACGGTCTTTACGCTCATAAATTAAGTTAGCTGGTAAGCGACGACTACGTTGGTTTTGATTAAGATAGTACTTAAAAATACCATCACAACTGCGCACCACATAAGAACCACCTTCACTACGAATCGCAATATACGGCATTTGATTCTCAGCAAAATAATCCACATGCCAACGGCTGTGATTACGCACTAACTTAAGCATTGGCAATGCTTTCGGTTTCTCCGGAATCGACATCACCACAGACTCGCGCTCTTGCGCCTCACGTTGAGCTTGATCGATCGGATTCACGTCCATAATCACTGGGCGCGTATTTTCTTCAGCCGCAGGTTTATCAAAGAAAGATAAAATCGTGCTGATGTGCTCCCCCGCAGGTAGCAACATGGCGGCAATGATTAACGCAGGCAACAAAAGCATCACCATAAACTTGCGCTTATGCTCGACCCCTGCATTTTTTACTTGCTGGAATGCGCCTGTCGCGGCGGTAAACGTGGGTGAATTTGTATCATTGCGATCACTCGAACCATAATCACGAGCTCTCACATCGGTCGATTTAGAGCGCGTCGCAGCGGCTAAATCCAACTGTGTTTCTTTCAATTCACGCTTTAAACGAAGGTTTTCACGACGAAGCTGGGTTAACTCGTAGTCATCTACAGATGACTGACTTTGGGTATTACGAAGGTGATTGAGCTCTGCTTCGGTCTTTTTGAGTCGACTTTGGTTCTCATCAAAAGCAAAACGCAGATCTTCATGGATTTTCTCTAGCGCTTTAAGCTGCTCTCGATACTTTTCACCACTTGGATCTTTTTTAACTATGGTGCGCACAGCTTCGCGCTCACCATTACCTTTCATCACTTGCTCATAGGCTTGACGCACCATTTGCATCAGAGCTTTCGAGCCCCCTTTATCAGGGTGTGAACGATTTGACAGCATTTTATAACGCTTCTTTATGTCATCACGTGACATTGAAGCATTAGTACCAAGAATATCGTGAAAAGAGGTCATTAAGTCTTATTGCCAAGTTTACCGCTTATGAAATTACCTCACTTAAACTTCTATGAGTAATTCACTCAATAAAAGTGAAGCGGTGGCGATTATACATAATCAAGCTTAGACAATAACCCTGTTTTTCACCTTTTTCAGTACAACGTCCTAATGGTTAAAATATTCAATAATCACCATAAAAGAGATTACCTGCCAAGATAGGATGGGTGCATATTCAGTTAAATAAAAAACGCAACTTACATTAACGTAAATTGCGTTTGTCGAATGTTTCCACGAAATAGCCTAGTTCTGAAGTTTTAAACTATGCAGACCTGTTCACGATTAAGCATCGAGTTTATTTTGCCGCATTCTAAATTCTCCCGGTGAACAGCCAATGTGTTTTTTAAAAACCCGAGAAAAATACGATACGTCTTTAAAACCCGTCGAATTCGCTATCGTCGCTATTTTTTCACGGTCAGAGCGCAACAAACCACATGCAAGATCTAACCGTTTCTTAATAATGTACTGCTTGAGTGTCACTCCCATAATGCTATGGAATAAGCGTGAAAAATACGTTGGCGAATACTGACACGCATTCGCTAAATCTTCTTCGCGCAAAGGTGCACTGATGTTTTCATCAATGATCTTCAACGCAGGACGGATCGCGACTTCCCGACTCTCAAAATTGGCACTGGTATCAATACTAATGCTGTGGGTGTGAATACGACTAAAGCATTCATCTAACTCTTGTCGATTCGCGTCAGCACCTATGACATCCTCACCACCAGCTCGCAATACATTCAACGCAAGATCAGCATCCAGCTTGTGGTAAACCACTACGATCTTTGCTGATGTAAAACGATTCTTTACGGCTCGAAGTAATTCAAACCCCTCCGAAGAAGAATTATATATTTCGAGAAAAATCAGTTCGTGCCCTGTCATAGTCGACAGTAGTTCAAACGGTGAAACATCAACAACAGAGTGCGATGCTTTCAAGTTTTCCCTTGCCGGTACGGGCTTATCCTGTTGGTAACAACTTACCCAAATCACAAATTCACCTTTGAATGTGTCGGTAAAAACCAAACTTAGCAATCTCAGTTGCTAAACCGTTGACACTCCTTGTCGATGAATATTGTTAACACGCTTAAAATGCTACTAATTATCTTGCATGTTTTTGCATACAAATTTTTCTTAGATATGAATAAGTAAGGTCTAAATTGTGCAATAAATCCAATTCCACCCTTTTGTCTCATATTTTGAAACCTAAGATAAAAAACTAAACTAGCAACAGCGCATCAATGAGTTAGTACGAAGATTGTCTTAATTTGCAGGCATCGATATAACATTTAGCTTTTAAAAGCTTATTTCATTACAACGAAGTAATCTAAAAACGCTGGCATTTAATTACGAATCCAAAAGTGAAAAACTAACTTAAGCACCAAATTTCTGCCCTTTTCACCACAATTGTTTTCATATTTGAGTCTTGACGCATCATTATTCTATGAAACCTCAACCATAAGAAATTACCTTCTTTAGCAATTAGTTTATTTCGATCGGTTAAATTTTTGGCAGACAAGCGAGATTTTTTTGATTATGATTTCCGCTCAAAATTTGAGTTCCGTTGAAGGCAGCAGGAGAGTGGCTACCAAAAGTATCAGTTTTTGATATTGGGTCGCCCGCCGAAGAAGTAAGCCGTTCATCCAATCCAACTCTTTTGGGTTATGAGCAGTAAATCTTTCAGGCACCGAATTTAGCATTAGCTATCGGTATGGACTGTTGTTGGAGGAGCCTCTGGAGAGAACCGTTAAATCGGTCGCCGAAGGAGCAAGTTTACAGCTTAGCTGTAAGTGAAACTCTCAGGCAAAAGGACAGAGGAGATAAGATCAGCAGGCAGATCCCCTATTCTGTCAAAAAACATTTTCTGTTGTTCTGTATCTCTTCCTTGTGTTGTATTGAGGAAGGCATCAATGAATCCGCTTTTAGAAACCGTACAAACTGTTTTACAAACTATCGATAACCTTATTTGGGGTCCCCCGCTATTGATCCTTCTGGTCGGTACAGGCTTGTACCTGACATTACGCTTAGGTTTTATCCAAATTCGTCACTTACCCTTAGCTCTTAGCTATGTGTTCACACGCGACAAATCAAAGCAATCATCGGGTAAAGGTGATGTTTCAAGCTTTGCCGCGCTATGTACAGCGCTATCAGCAACCATAGGTACAGGTAACATCGTAGGTGTGGCAACCGCAATCAAAATGGGTGGCCCTGGTGCGCTATTCTGGATGTGGCTTGCCGCCCTATTTGGCATGGCAACGAAATACGCTGAATGCCTATTGGCGGTAAAATACCGTGAGCAAGACGAGAATGGTCAAATGCTAGGTGGTCCAATGTACTACCTTGAAAAAGGCGTTGGCAGCAAATGGCTCGCTAAACTTTTTGCACTATTCACTTTAGGGGTAGCGTGCTTCGGTATTGGTACTTTCCCGCAAGTTAATGCCATTGTAGATGCTGCATATCTATCGTTTGAAGTACCGCGCGAATACGCTGTTGTACTACTGACACTACTAGTAGCAACCGTAACACTAGGTGGTATCAAATCCATTGCGAACGTTGCCAGCAAAGTGGTTCCGGTAATGGCTGGCTTTTATATCCTGGCATGTATTACGGTGCTTGCGACCAATGCATCTGCATTACCAGCGGCAGTAAACTTAGTGATTAGCTCTGCCTTCACGGGTCATGCGGCAACAGGTGGTTTTGTTGGTGCGGGTATTATGCTGGCTATTCAATCGGGTATCGCACGTGGTGTTTTCTCAAATGAATCCGGTCTTGGTAGTGCACCTATGGCAGCAGCAGCGGCACAAACCGATTCTTGTGTTCGCCAAGGCTTAACCTCTATGACAGGTACTTTCTTCGATACCATTATTATTTGTACCATGACAGGCCTTACGCTAGTGGTAACGGGTGCATGGCAAAGTGATTACGCAGGTGCTGCGATGACGACTTTTGCTTTTGCCTCTGGTCTAGACTCATCTTACTGGGGTCCGTTGATGGTGTCTGTTGGTCTGATGTTCTTCGCCTTTACCACCATTCTGGGCTGGAACTACTATGGTGAACGCTGTATCACTTACCTATTCGGCGTGAAAGCTATCAAACCCTACAAGTTCTTATTTTTGGTATTAATTGCCGGCGGTGCTTTCCTTAAACTGGATATGATTTGGCTGATTGCCGATATCGTTAACGGCTTAATGGCAATTCCTAACCTGATTGGTTTGGTACTACTACGTGAAGTGGTTGTCTCTGAAAGCAAACTTTATTTCGCCCAAATGAAAGAAGAAGTGAGCGCTCGTGAAGATAGTGAAGGTCAATTAGCTTAAAGCTCAGTATTTCACACCACAGCAAAAGCTAGAAAACATAAAGCTGCATACTCCTATGCAGCTTTTTTATTACCTGTGATTTTTAATTAGCTATGGCTTTTATCGACGCCTGAACGCGTGAGTTGCTGATAAAGATCGAAACTACTGTCTTCAAGCCAGCATTCAGTCATTACGCCATCTTCTAAGATAAACAGCATCATACCCGTCATGGTTACCGCTTTATTGCTACGAGCTGGAATTTTCAGCCAACCGCCACAATAGGTTGCACTCGATTGATACACAGCCACCAGCTTATTATCGACTTCCAGCGTTTGCTTGAGCATAAACGTCATACCTTTAAAGCGCTGATGCCAATACTCTAGATATTCAACATACTCTTCATGGCTAATGGTTAGCACTCGCCCACCGGGAAGATGAAAAACAAAAGGGTCCGCCGCGCATTCTGCCAAAACCGTGTGATCGCCTCTTGCTAACACACCGTTAAACCATTTCTCTAACCACTGCTGTTTATCCATCGCCACGACTCCTTTTGGCGCATATCCTGCCTAAAAGGATAGTCGAAACTAGACTAATAATTGATTAATTTAATGAAATAACATCATGTTTTAGTTTGAGATCTTGAGTTATCTCAATAATACGACTTATCTTTTGCTGCCAATTTTCATCGGGGCGAAATTGGTAATCATCGTATAGCCGCGCAACTTCAACTTTCAACCTATCGTCTTGCCCCTGCTCCGCCCAAAACCACGCTTTATCAAGCGAAGCTATTGCTGCTGCCATATCTTGTTGAGCGTAATTCATCCGTGCTTGCTCTTTCCAATAATGTCCTCGCGCTGTTGGCGCTGCATCATCAAAATATAACGCGGCTTGTGATAAGAAATACGCGGCTGATTGATATTGCTGGCGAACCGTATAAGTGCGAGCAATTTGGCTCAGTAATTCGCTAAGGTAGGTTTTATCGTGGCTCTTAGTTGCCAAATTCAGTAAGGCTTTATAACTAAGTTCTGTTTGTTGTGGTGACTTTGGATTCCACAGCGCGCGATAATCCGGAAAGTTTAAGCCCGCATAGCTATGGCAATAGGTAAAATCATCATCTGCTGCTTGAACAGATAACACTGGAAGCAGCAGAGAAATCAAAAGCAACAATGGCGTGCAGTGAAGAGGCATAAAGAACACGGCTAAGAAATCTTACCTCTAAATCTAACCGACTCATTGCTGCTTGGTGGTGATATGTTGCAAAGATGGAACTACGATCACCTCTCAACGGTGATTTGTACTGCTCTCCTCTTTTACCTTCTTTGTTTAACTTTTTGATGCACTTAGTGAATCAATCTACACTCGCCAACAGCTTATTGCAGAGCCAGTTGTGAGAAAACCGACTGGTAGTGCGTCATATTCGTCAGTTGCGTGTGATGATCTACTTGATGACCAACAGCCACAAAATCATAGCCTAGCTCACGAGATGCATTACGGTTCCATTCACCATCACCAATCACGACACGGCGCTCAAACACAGCACCACTATCTTGCTTAGCGCGGAAAGTAGCTAGCGCCATAATTTCGGTTCGGCTAATCGCATCAGAAGATGAAGCAAACGTCAGCGATGAAGTATCAATACCTACGGTACGTAGCTTCAATTTAGCCACTGATTCCCAACCACCTGTCGCAATCGCCACATGGGTATCGGCACGTTGTGCTAAATGCGATACGAACTCTTTTGCGCCTTCGATTTGGTATTCAGCGTGAGGGTGAGTCGCCATTTCAGTACGGACAAGCTCAAGGTAACGCGCCTCTA
The DNA here is from genome assembly GCF_001650345.1 of Photobacterium jeanii. GTDB lineage: Bacteria > Pseudomonadota > Gammaproteobacteria > Enterobacterales > Vibrionaceae > Photobacterium > Photobacterium jeanii. The sequence goes on from NZ_LVHF01000012.1 coordinate 598,502, forward strand.
CTTTGCGGTGAACTAACGAGCGGCTTTCATCGATTTGATGCTTACTCAGAATCTCATCAAGCACACCAGAATCCGTCACATTTTGATAATGACTCCAGTCAGGATCTATGGTTACGCCCAAAACATCGCTAATTGCTTGCGTTAAGCAACGTTGATCCAACACTTTTGAATTAACTAGCGTGCCATCAACGTCCAGTAAAAATAGATTCATTGTCGATCCTTCTTGTTATAAAAGCAGCGTCATATTGCGCCTGCGCACATTTTGCTGCAAGTCATTGCTGATATTTATGTCTAAAACCATGCACACGCTCATATTGTGATTAGTGAATATGTCGATACGGTGAAAATACATACGAAAAACCTCTGATTTTTGTAGCAATTTTGAGCAAGCAAGATTTTACTCACCACCTAAACTAATTTCGTATTCAATACGTAATAAGTACTAATCAATAGACGGCTTAAGCCGCACGGTTCAAAACCATAAAAATTGGTATCAATAACAAAAGGAATGAGCAATGAAATCTAACCCTACACGTCGTCGCTTTTTGCAGCTCAGTATTGGTGGTCTTGTTGGTATGACACTGGGGGGCAAAGAACTAATAAAACCCGCCCTTGCCGAAGAGCTACCTAAACTGGCAGAAGATGATCCGCAAGCAGCCGCGCTAAAATATGTTCACCAAACACCTGATGAAGCCAAACACTGTGCTAACTGCGCCCTAATTCAAGGTAACGATGGCGATGAATGGCGACCATGCGCCCTTTTCCCTGGCAAAGTCGTTAATGCTAACGGATGGTGCTCTGCTTATGCCCCAAAGCCGAGTTAATGACTATTTAGCCCTCTCACATATTGGTCTGCGATAAACACCAAAAATAACAAAGCCCACCAAACCTAGTTAACGCTAGATTTGATGGGCTTTGTTTTTAGCTTGGATTAAACTTGGATAAATAGCTCGAAGCTCAGCTAATGATTGATTAAATGTACAAAGGTATTAACGGAAGCAGTGCTCTGCCCAACGCGCTAAACCAGCCGTCACCGAGCCAAAGTAGTTACCACTGACAACAGGAACATCCGGCAATAGCGCTTCAATGCTTGCACGCAAGATTGGAGAACGTGCGGTGCCCCCCGTCATGAAGACCACATCTGGCTTTTTTCCACTTTGCGCCATTGCTTCTACCACTAATTCCGCCATTTTCGCGCGAGGCGCTTCAATCGATTCAGCCAATGCTTGCTGCGAAATATCCGTTTGGAGTGCTTCAGATAAAATCTGCAATTGCGCGCTATGATTAACGCTATCAGACAATGCGATTTTGCTTTCTTCGGCTTTACGTACAATCTGGTAACCCAAAGTATCGTGATACACCTGTAATAAGCGCTCAAGCTTTCGAGGCTCTGCTGCATCTCGGCGTAATTGATCTAACGCTTTAAAGTTACTGCTGCCGTAAAAATCAGTTTGTGCCGCTACGTTATTGATGGCAATCGCATTCCAAAATTGGCTGATCGGCATATCAGTACCCTTTTGGTTTTGACTACCTAAACCAAATAACGGCATTAACTGACGAAAAGCCAGATGAATATCAAGATCATTACCGCCAACACGTTGTCCACTATGCGCCAGCAAACTTTGAGTTCGATCATGCTGACCTAACCACTGTGGCCCCATTTCGATTAACGAGCAGTCGGTGGTACCACCGCCGATATCGACCACCAATACAGTTTTGTTTTCAGTTAACGTACTTTCGTATTCTAAGCCCGCAGCAACAGGTTCAAACTGAAATTCAACTTGCTCAAAACCCGCACGCTGAGCCGCTTGACGTAAAATGCCTTCAGCTTGGATATTGGCACGCTCACCGCCTGTACCTTGAAAGTTAACTGGGCGACCAATCACAGTACTGGTGATGGCTTGCTGGGTCGATTGCTCCGCCTTCGTTTTAATATTCTTCATCATGGCGCAAACTAAATCTTCAAAGAAGCTAATTTGTACATCGTGAAGACCATTCGCCCCTAGAAAGGATTTTGGCGATTTTACGTAATAGACCTCTTCAGGATCATCAAGGTAGCAATCAAGCGCAGCGCGACCAAATAGTAGGTCGTTTTTTTCTAACTCAATGTCTTCTTCGCGGTTGGCGGCAATCGCACGGCGCAAAACCTGCTCGCCGATTGTTCCCTGTGGAGAAACACCCATAAAACGATAAAGATACTCGCTAACAGACTCACGAGTCGGTGCACACAAGGTTGAAGGGATATAGAAATCCTCATTTTCCAGCGCAAGTAAGTTTGGCTTCCCGTCCTTCATGGTGGCAACTGAACAATTCGCAGTACCATAGTCAAAACCGATATACATAGCGCTCTCCACATCAAAAAAAGCCGGAAATCATACTGGATTTTATTGATAGTGCAATCCACTACTCACATTTTTACGATTAAAAATAACTACCTCAGCCAAAAGGATCAGTCTGTTAGCGAAAAATAAGTGTAAAACAGTGTAAGTTTTGCGTTTGGTTCAGGCTTTTTTTGCGGTTTATACTCATAATATCGACTTATAACTCACAACAATGATTCATCATGAAAAAGACCCTAATTCCATTTTTATTGACCCTTTTAGCACTGACCGGTTGTGGCGATAACAGCACACCCAAAGAAGGGGTTGAATACACCACTATCAAAACACCACTAACCAATACCAGCGCACCTGTAATTGAAGTTTTCTCATTAGCTTGTGGCCACTGTCGTAACATGGAAACCATTCTGCCTGAAATCCAAAAGATGACAGATTCAGATATCCAACAAGTGCACGTTACCTTTAACAAAAGCGCACAAGTCGCGGCTTACATCTACTACACCGCTGTTATCCAATCAGAAGGCCACCCAGATCCTAAGTTAATGGAACAACTGTTTGCCTACATTCAAGATACGCCAGCAGAGTTAGACGAAACCGCACGTAAAGCAAAGCTGATGGGGATTTTCAAAGACTTCCAGCTTAAAAGTCCATTTGAACTGTCAGAAGAACAACATAAACAAGTTTATCAGCAACTAACCAAAGCTGAGACTGTGGTTGAAAATGCAGAAATCGTGTCTGTTCCTGCTTTCCTTGTCCAAGGCAAATACCTTGTGAAAAGCGAAGCGCATGAAAACCTTGAAGATTTGGCTAGCACTATCCAGTACTTAAAACAGCTCTAAATCGCCTTTCATTATGAGAGCAAGTTATCTGCTTTAATCGCTTGGTGAAGCCTTATTTGCTTCACCAAGTGATTTTCTATCTCTCTTACTTACCTACGCACTCCACCGCCTACTGCCCTCAGTTTTATTCACAAGCATGATTTATACTTGGCCATCCTACCTATATTGAATTTTCTATACTTGGCTTCCTGTACCTAGCTGCCCTTTACTATTCAGCGCCCTACCGAAACTTAGCTAACTTTCTTAACTGTATTATCACACGTTAAGCCTATTAAACCTGAAACCACACTTCTTCATTTTCAACGTGTACTTCGAAGCATGAAACAATAACAAGCCAAATAAAAAGCTAATGTTATTTTCCTCAATAATCAAAAAAGCTAAATATTTGTTTAAAAAACTTTAAGTCACTGAAGTTATTGATAAATATAAAATATCAATGGATCGTTTTACATTCTTTCACTGGTGAAATACGTCCTCGAAACTTAACAATACTTACCAGCACTTAGGACATGTAAGTGCGCACCACATAACAATTAGGACGTATTAAAATGAATAAAAAAATTCTTGCTCTAGCAGTAGCAGCACTAACAACTTCTTCTTACACCCACGCAATTGAAGTCTACAACGATGATACCAACACCTTCTCTGTTGGTGGTCGTTTAGCAGTCAGTGCGCAGTTCGCCGATGGCGATAGCGAGCTAAAAAACCAATCTTCTCGTATTAACTTTGGTTTCACTCACGCCCTAGAAAGTGGCTGGGATGTGGGTGCCAAAGCGGAATGGGGTTACGATGCTCTGGCGAACAGCGGTGAAGGTAGCCATATCTTCAACCGTTTAGGTTACATTACGGCAGATAAAGAAGGCATTGGTCACTTTACTATTGGTAAGGCATGGTCAATTCACTACGATGTCGCAGGAAAAACCGATCTATTTTGGGTATTCGGTGGTGATACCGCTGGTAACTACGACGGTATCAGCGGTGATGGCGGCATCCATGGTACAGGTCGTGCTGACGACGTAATTCAATACCGTAATAACTTCGGTGGTTTCCAAGTTGGCTTACAATACCAATTTGAAGGTAATGGTACTGACGGTAATAACAAAGATTGGAAACGTAAGGGCGGATACCAAGCTATGGCTGGGTACGACTTTGATTTCGGTCTTGGCTTAAGCGGTGTTTACTCTGAAACCCAATTCGATGATCGCGAAAATGCGAAAATTGGCAACATCGTCGCGAACTATGAAAACAATGGTCTTTACCTAGCAGCAAACTACAGCCAATCACGCAATCACCAATACGAAGGTGACTACGTATTCTCTGGCGCAGAAACGACTACCCATGGCGCAATTAAGAAAGCAACTGGCGTAGAAGTCTTTGGTTCTTATGATATTGGTAACTTCCAACTATTAGGTGGTTACAACCAATTAAGCGATGATAACTCAGATGCGAAATACGCTTACGCAACCGTTGGTGCAGCGTACTTCACTGGCCCAATTATTCTTGCAACTGAGTACAAAATCGATACCAGCAGCAAAAATGGTAACGGCTCAGATGCAGACCTAGACAACGTACTTGCACTATTAGTGCGTTACAACTTCTAATCAGGTTACTGCTTTTTCTGAATCCTTTGGGCGCTTTTATAGCGCCCTTTTTTGTCTTGATTCGAGTGTATAAGTGAGTTGTGAGACAAATCAGACTTAGTACCACAGCAAACCGTATAAATAATTGTGTGATTTACCCCAATTTATTAACGTCAGCCAAACACAATGGTTTTATTTCAAATAAAATACTCTTTTCCTGTTTTCGCTGAGTCGCTTTTCACCTATAGTGTGCTCAACTTTTCCCCAAGTGAAGAATAGACAATGAAGAACTTTTTCAAACCTTTTCTAGTGGCAGCTTCAATGCTGATGGTAGCAACTGGCAGTCACGCGGCTGATAAACCAAAGCAAGGTGAACATTACACCCTACTTCCGAATCAAATCACCAATGCGCCACAAGTTATGGAAGTCTTTTCATTTGGGTGTGGTCACTGCCGTACAATGGAAACCCTTATTCCTGAAATGGAAAAAATCACCAACACGAAAATTAGCAAAGTACATGCTACCTTCGATCGTGGTTCTCAAATGCTTGCATTCATGTACTACACAGGGGTGATTCAGTCGGAAGGTAAACCAAGCGCTAAGTTTATGGATGACCTATTTGGTTACATCCAAGAGCCATCAAAAGCTTCAGAACAAGAGCGTAAAACACAGTTAGAAAACATCTATAAAAACAATGACATGAAAACGCCATACGAGCTAACTGAAGAAGAACAAAAATCCGTTGTGGCAAAAATGGAATACGCTGATGGTATTATGCGTAGCTCTGAGCTTAACGCGATCCCAGCTTTCATTATTAAAGGTAAATACCTTATCAATATGGGTGCTCACAGCAGCATCGAAGACATTACTGGTACTATGTCTTCCTTACTTAAGAAATAATCAATATGTGCGCTGTAATCATTACAGCGCACATATCTCTCCTTGCCGCATCCGTTCTAAAAAGCCTCTGGATTGCTGCCATTGCTCAGTTCAGCAAGTATCAATCTTACCCACCTAAGCGTAAATCCAGCTATTTTATATAGGCATAATCTTTAATTAATAGCTCATAATTGCATATAAGCAAATCACCGTACGCTGTTCTTTAGGTGCACTCACATAACCTTACTTATGTCACTTTTTTGTGGAACTTTCATTCGTTTTTCTTGACCCCAACGTCTAGCTTTATACGCGAAAGGAATGGTTGTTTGTGGTTTAACAACCTCATTAAAAACACAATACAATAATGAAGGGATCAAAGATGAATAAGTCATTCATTGCCCTAGCAGTGGCATCAGTAGTAGCTTTTCCAGCATCAGCAGTAGAAGTTTACCGTGATGGCGATACCTCGTTCTCAGTAGGTGGTCGTCTTGCTGTTCGTGCTGAACACACTAAGTCTGTTGGTAACGAAGATAGCACCAATAAACTCATCAATAGTAGTTCGCGTATCAACTTTGGCTTCACCCACGGTTTAGTCAATGACTGGGTCGCAGGCGCAAAAGCGGAATGGGGTTATAACCCTGTAGCAAATGGCGACCAAGAATTTGGTAACCGTTTGGGTAACATCTACTTTGCACACGATGATGCTGGATTGATTACTGTCGGTAAACAATGGTCTGTTTACTACGATGTAACCGGTTGGACGGATGTATTCTGGGTATACGGTGGTACAGCGTCAGGTACTTATGACGGTCGTGATGAAGGCGGTGCTGCTGGTGGTGACGGCGGTGTATCGGGTACAGGTCGTGCTGATGAAGCCATTACCTACCGTAATCAATTCGGTCCTGTGAAAGTGGGTGTGCAATATCAGTTCGAAAATGGTTCATCTACTGGTGATCGTGAATATGGTCTACAAGGTAGTGTAATCTACGATATCGAGCAAGTCGGCTTAAGTCTTGGTGGTACTTACGGTCAAACCAAGTACAAAGGCGAAGAAGATGACAAAGTGTGGTCACTAGCTGCGCTGTACGATAACAACAATATCTACGCTGCAGCACAATATGGTCAGTATGAAAATCACATCAGCTTCAGTAATACTTATCTTGCTGAAAAAGCAAAAGGCTACGAGTTAATTGGTGCCTACACAATCCAAGATATGTACCAAGTCTACGGCGGTTATAACAGCGTTACCGATGATAACAGCGATGCTGAATTAACTTACGGTCTAATCGGTGCAGCTTGGGTTCCAGCCAATATCGTTATTGCACTAGAGCTTAAACTTGGCACTAAAGCGAAAGACAATAATGGTGTCGACACAGGTGCCGACCAATACGCCCTATTGGCACGTTATAACTTCTAACCAAAACCTAAAACTTCCCCAAAAGAAAGCTGCTTCGGCAGCTTTCTTATTTACTCGCATCAACGATTACAAAATCAATTCATCCTTTGCATCACATCAGAAAATGTAACGAAAGATGTCAGCAATTTGTGCCTCTTACCACAAATATGTATGACAAAACTTAACACCTTAATTTTTATAAGGTATTTTTGTGACATTAACTTTTTGATGATAGCAAACAGGTCACATCATGCTCTATTTAGATTGGGTTTGATTAGGTAATCAAATATCACCAGCCGTAGCTAGCCGCACACTCCCTACTACTCCTTTCGCACTGGCGAAATCAGTATTTACTGAGTTCCGCTTCACTACCCCTGGCGCCAGCCTTTGATGTACTTCAAGTACACGCTATCGCGGATAGTTTTCACGATTTCGTATAAAAATGGAGACTCATCATGAGTGATATTGCACTCTCAATCAGCATACTCGCGCTGGTTGCGGTGCTGGGCTTATGGATTGGGAACTGGAAAGTCTATGGCGTGGGTTTAGGAATTGGCGGGGTACTGTTTGGCGGTATCTTAGTTGGTCACTTTACCGATGCTTGGGGCATAGGTCTTGATTCACATACCCTGCACTTCATCCAAGAGTTTGGTCTGATCTTATTCGTTTACACCATAGGTATCCAAGTCGGACCCGGCTTTTTCGCCTCTCTTCGGAGCTCAGGCTTGAAGCTTAACGGTTTTGCTGCCTTAATCGTGTTACTCGGCTGTGTAGTGGCTATTTTGCTACACAAACTATTCGATGTCCCCCTTCCTGTGATCCTCGGGGTATTCTCTGGCGCCGTCACGAACACTCCTTCCTTAGGTGCTGGACAGCAAATTCTGAGCGAACTAGGCGCCCAAGAAAGCATGTTAGATCTTACCGGTATGGGCTACGCCGTGGCTTACCCATTCGGGATCTGTGGGATCTTATTAACCATGTGGATCCTTAGGTTGGCATTTCGTGTCGATATCGAAGACGAAGCCCAAGAGTTTGAAGTTACCCATGGACAAAAAAAGCATACCCTACACACCATTAATGTGGCAGTGAAAAACACTAACCTCAATGGCTTAATGCTTAAAGATGTTCCAGCGTTAACTGAAGGCTCTATCGTTTGTTCTCGTCTAAAACGTGGCGAACAACTTCACATCCCTCGTCCTGACTCGACTATCGCAACCAATGACTTATTACACTTGGTTGGTGAGCGACAGGCACTCAAACGAGCACAGCTTGTTATCGGTGAAGAAGTTGATGCCTCGCTATCTACTCGTGGCACAGAACTGCGTGTTCAGCGTTTAGTCGTCACCAACGAAATCGTGTTAGGCAAAAAGATCCGCGATCTTGAGCTAAAAGAAAAATACGATGTGGTGGTGTCTCGCCTTAACCGGGCGGGTGTTGAGTTGGTGCCTACCAGTCAATCTACCCTTCAATTTGGTGATATTCTCAACCTCGTTGGTCGTCACGAAGCCATTGAAGCGGTAAGCGGCATTGTGGGTAATGCGCACCAAAAACTTCAGCAAGTACAAATGCTGCCAGTATTTATTGGTATTGGTTTAGGGGTCTTGCTGGGCTCTATCCCCTTCTATCTTCCGGGCTTTCCGGCGGCAATCAAATTAGGCCTAGCAGGTGGGCCACTTATTGTCGCTCTAATCTTAGCGCGTGTGGGTAGCATTGGTAAGCTGTACTGGTTTATGCCTCCAAGTGCCAACCTTGCCTTACGTGAAATTGGGATCGTACTTTTCTTAGCCGTGGTTGGGCTTAAATCAGGTGGCGGCTTTGTCGATACCTTGGTTAATGGCGACGGTCTAAGTTGGATGGGCTATGGGGCGATGATCACCTTGATCCCTTTGATCACTGTCGGCACTCTCGCTCGCATGTTTGCCAAAGTAAACTACCTGACGATTTGCGGAATGCTCGCTGGCTCAATGACAGATCCACCAGCCCTCGCATTCGCTAATAATATCCATACCAGTAGCGGTGCGGCTGCCCTGTCTTATGCCACAGTCTACCCTTTGGTAATGTGTCTACGGATACTCTCCCCGCAGATACTCGCGCTGTTGCTCTGGACTATGTAGCACATCCCCTACACCTCTCTGTGATCAAGATCGACCAGTAACCAGCTTACTGGTCATCTTGTAAACGAAAGACCTCATCAGACCAGTCGTTTTACATCTCTACATCACAAAAACAGCATAACATTCTATAAAGGCAAGCACTTTTATGTCGATATATATACAGGGAGTAAATGAATTATTCCTGTACGACGTATAAATATTACAATTAGGCTGTGCTGTATGAAGAGATTAAAGTTACAAGGCAAGTTGCTACTACTAAGCTTACTGCCGCTATTTATTACCATTTCGGTTGCGATTGGGTTGATCGTATCTTTGGAAAAAAACGCTCTAACTGACGAAATCACACATTATCAAGAACGTTTAATTAGCGAACGAAAATACCAACTCCAAGACGCTGTTCGCATTATTAAATACTCTGTAGAAGAAATCCTTGATGATGCCCCTTCTGAGCAGCAAGCAATTACCGAACTACGGGAATTACTTACGCCTATCCGTTTTGCAGACGAGGATTCTGGCTACTTCTTTATCTATGACATGAAAGGCACCAACATTGTTCATGCTAGCGCACCTAACAAGCACGGCTCTAACAGCATCGGTGCCCGTGATGTCAATGGCGTGGCTTTCCTAAAAGACTTAGTAACCGCAGCGCAAAATGGTGGTGACTTCGTCAGCTACACCTACCCGAAAAAAGCAGGTGGCACCGCATTCCCTAAACTTAGCTACGCAGCACCAGTCAATAACAACCAATGGTTCATCGGTACAGGTCTTTACATTGATGACATCGAAGAAGACGTTGCGGCTTACCGCGTAAAAGCTGAAGCTGCAATGCAAGAACGCTTCAACCTCGTTTTCCTAAGCTCACTCGCGCTGGCAATCATTACGATGCTTGCGATTTGGTTCTCAACTAACCGCATCACAACACCTGTTAAGAACATGGTTGATACTCTTAACGACATTGCTGACGGTGAAGGTGATTTAACACGTCGTCTAAATGTACAGGGTAACGATGAAATCGCGGATCTTGGTCGAGCTTTCAACCGTTTTGTTGAAAAGCTACAAGCGGTAATCAAACAAGTTGCCGATGTCACTGAGCACGTAGGACACGCAGCTGGCAGCATTCAGCAGCAAACACACAGCTTTACTCAACAGCTAAACGAGCACAACAACGAAACTGAACAAGTTGTTACGGCTGTAACGGAAATGAGCTCTGCGGCAAGTGAAGTGGCTATCAACGCGAACGACGTTTCTGATGCAACAAGCAACGCAAGCCAAGACTCACAACTCGCTCAACAACGTGTTGATACTTCTGTGGCATCCATCAGTGCGTTGGTAGATGAAGTCGATCAAGCTGCGAAACATATTGATTCATTGAACCAGCAATCACAGAAAATCGACAACGTACTAAAAGTGATCGGCGAAATCGCAGAGCAAACTAACCTACTCGCATTGAACGCAGCAATCGAAGCCGCGCGTGCAGGTGAACAAGGTCGTGGCTTTGCGGTCGTGGCTGATGAAGTACGTGGCCTAGCGAGTCGCACTCAAACCAGCACTCAAGAAATTAAAGAGATGCTAGATGAACTTCATTCGCTAGTTGCACACGCAGTAAACTCTATGGAACACAGCCAAAACACCTGTACTGAAGCTGTGAGTGCGGCAAACTCCATTACCGACAGCCTATCGTCTGTAACTGGCGCCGTTGAAGCCATTAACGACATGACGAGCCAAATCGCGACAGCAGCAACAGAGCAAAGCTCGGTAACGGATGAAATCAACCGTAACATGATTTCTATTCAAGATATCGTTAGCAACTTGATTCAATCGAACAACCACTCTGAGCAAGTCGTTTCTGAGCTAAACTCGGCAGGTAATGAACTTCAACAGCTTGTAGGCCAATTCAAAACAAGCTAGCAGTTCCTCTTCAACAGAAACACAAACGGCAGCCATATGGCTGCCGTTTTATTTTCATCAAAGAGTCACAGCGTTATTTACGCAATCCACTACTCTCAAGCACCAATCTCAAAGCCCCCCACCTCAAAGCATTAGCCTCGAAACACTAATCTCGGAAAAGTAGGCACGCTTGACCATCAATATCACGTCGCTCAACTCTAGTGGCAAAAACCTCACTCAGAAGCACGGCATTCATCACTTCATCAGGTAACCCTTTCGCTACACACGAACCGTTGTTGAGCAATATCACTTTATCGGCTTCTGACAAAGTACGGTTTAAATCATGATTCACCATGACCACTGCGATACCTTGAGCCGCGATTTCTCGCACTAATCGATACATCGCTGCCTCTTGACCAATATCGAGTGCTGCAGCAGGTTCATCGAGCAATAATAAACTCGCGTCAGGATTCAGAGTTGGCCAAACCTGCAAGCAAGCTGCAGCTAAGCGTACACGTTGCCATTCGCCCCCTGATAACTGCTGAATATTACGACTCAGCTTGTCGCTGATACTCAAAGCCTGACAAATCTGATCCACTGCCGATTGTAATTCTACTTGGTTTACACCCGGCATCGCTGACGTCGCCAGTGTCAAATAGTGAAACACCGCCACAGAAAAGGCTGGACGCTCTTGCTGCGATAAATAACAGCGTCGCTGCGCAAGCGATGGATAGTCATAAGAGGTAAGCGCTTTATCTAAAAAATCAATGTCACCATCGGCTTGAAATAAACCAGATAACAAAGAGATCGCTGTACTTTTACCACTCCCATTAGGACCAATGAGGTGAAGAATCTCCCCTTGCTGTAACGCGAAAGAAACGGGTAATAGACGTGGTGGCATAGCAAGGTTTTTTACTGTTAACACTGTCATTGCAATACCTTAATCAATATGAGATCGAAGTAGCATCCACACAAAGATGGGCGCGCCTATGGTTGTTGTTACAACGCCAACTGGCAATTCCGCCGACGATAATAGGATGCGAGATAAGGTATCTGCAAAGGCTAATATTAGTGCACCACTCATTGCGGAAAGCGGCACTAAGAAGCGATTTTCCGTCCCCAAAGCTAAACGTAACAAGTGAGGAACAACCAACCCAATAAAGCCAATTACCCCACCTAATGCAACTGAAGCCCCAACCAAAAGTGACACAACAAAGATCAACTTCCACCTGAGCTTGATCACATCCAAACCTAATTGCTTAGCATGAATTTCACCGAGCATCAGCACATCTAGTTGACGTCCGCGACAACATAACCACAATAGAACAGGGGCAACGACAACAGCAATCGATAATTGCTGCCAGTTAACGCCACCAACACTCCCCATCAGCCAATACATCAGCTGACGAAGGCTTAAATCCGTACTGAAGTAAAACGCCCACGTCACCACAGCGCCAGATAAAATACCCAACGCGACACCAATTAAAAGTAACTTAGCAGTCGAAACACGCCCACCTCGCGACAGCCCAACCAATAGCAAGGTAAATACCATCGCCCCGAGCATTGCAGCCGTCATCGTCAAAGTTGCTGATGGGTCTATCGGCACTAAAAACAATAAGATCACTAATGCTAAGCTAGCACCACCAGAGATCCCTAATACACCGGGCTCTGCTAACGGGTTACCCAATAACACTTGCAGCACAGCACCTGAAGAAGCTAGAGCGGCACCTATCATCAGAGCTGCAATTAGACGAGGAAACCTCAGTTGGTGCAGTAATTGCGTTTCTAAAGCACCATCTGGCGCCCAAGGCAGAATCCATAGCTCACCAACGGAAAGAGAAAACAGCGAAACTGCCACAAGTAATACGGCAATAACGACGCCGGCAATTTTCCAACGTTGCTGTTGATGAGCGATAAGATCATTGAGATGCATGATTGAGGTAGGCTAAATAAAGTATTGATAATAATGCCGTAACCATACCAGCTAATCGCGAGAAATGAAAAGCGCGAGCCTCACTCACGCCTTAGATTTAATACGCATTATCAATCGATAAGACTAGTTCAGGGCTTTGATTTGCTCGTTTACACTAACCTTGGTTGGTTGTACTAACAAACAAGCACGCTGACCTATCGCCACATTAGGATTAGGAAATACCACCGCTTCTCCACCCTCTAGTGAGAAATACTTCGTATCCCTATCTTGTCCAAGCAATACCCCTTGGTCAAAAAAAGTAAAGTTTGCTTGGCTGGCTGGAAAGTTAAATTGAAACTCATCACTTTGCTTGGTTAAGGTGCGTGTAACTTTATACACAATCAGCCCATCATTTTGCCAATGCCACACCGGAGTTAGCTCCGAAAGCAAAATGCGAAGTGCATTTTCAAAATCAGCCAAACGCCCTAACTCATTTTCCCCTAGCTTAGCAACACGTCCCAATTCCATCGTTAATGCTTGAGCACCATGGTTTTCGGCACTGTACCAACTGAACGTCGGTGACGGTGACTGCGATAACAAGACCGCCTCAATTTTCGCTTGCTCAAGAAAGGTGAATAGCATTTTGCTACGAGTGGCTTTCTTAGTATATGGACTCACCGCAAAGGTGTAATGTGCTGAATCTCGAATAGCGCTGTGCAGATCAAGATGCCAGCGATGTTCGCTCGCGACTGCTCCTGATTTAACAAGAGGAGAGCCCTCAAAAAAAGCATCAACATGGTGCTGTAATTGATTGGCTAACTGGCGTTCGACATTGGTTTCATCATTCTGTTGTGCAAACAAACGATTCATGTTTTCAACCAAAAAACGGGTGTGCGCTAGCGTGGCTTGTGGATGAGCAATAATCAGAAGCAATCGATGTTTAGGCTGCCACTTACCTATCAAGATCTCTTGGGCTAACTTACCAAGCAGCTCCATTGGCCCTGTCTCATCACCATGAACTCCAGATGAAACCACAATATCTTTACTTGAAAGGTCAAAAGTAACTGGCTCTATATAAAGTACACCGCGCGCTTTTAAGCTGCACCTCACCCCAGAAGCAAGCTCCCATTGCCCTGCTTCAAATTCGCTATTTACATCGAGTGTGGCAGATAAAAATGCTCCAGCTTTCACCTGATCCAGTGATGACATCGATAACCTCCTTGTGGTTCGATATTTCATACACATAGATATTACACAGTTGTTACAGCAAGGTAAACACAGGTAACAATATAGCGTGAAGCAATATTAACGGCTCAAATTCAAAGAAAGCGGTAAACAAAGAAAAGGAAGAAATAAAGCAGGAAGCAATTAAGGAGAGAAGATGCAGATAAAAGAAAACCCAAACGAATCTACACGTATCCGTTTGGGTTACTCGGTGATTAGAAGCAAAAATTCGTGTTATTTTTCAATCTTGATGTTTTCTACACGAGCTTTAAGCTTTTGGCCTGGGCGGAAAGTCACTACACGACGCGCAGAAATAGGAATATCTTCACCCGTTTTTGGATTTCGTCCTGGACGTTCGTTTTTATCACGAAGATCAAAATTACCAAAACCTGATAACTTAACTTGCTCTCCGTTTTCTAGTGCTTTTCTGATTTCTTCAAAAAAGACTTCCACCGTATCCTTGGCGTCCCGTTTGCTTAATCCAACATTCTCAAACAGGTTCTCAGCCAAATCGGCTTTTGTGAGCGCCATAGATAACTCCCTCAAGACTAGTTGAATGGATTGCATACAAGACTATGTCTTGCAGCCCTTAATAGGTTGGCTGTGCCGACACTGAATCCAAATGATATTACCCTCTTGTTCATTTGTTGTGATTCAGCTCAAGCTCAACTGTAGTCAAGTTTAAGCCAACTTGCTGATTTCCGCCAACTTTTTTAATTGAACAAACGTAATTTTCAGCACTAAAATCACGAACTAATGGCATATTTAAATAACGTTGGACATGCCTATCACGCATATCAATTGAAAGCAAATACCATTAGAGCGCTATTATCCAAAATTAATTGCCAGCAATATCACAATTTTCAGTATCATCGACCACCCTCGTTCAGGATGATATTTTTGAGAAATAGATCAAAAAAAATCACTATTTCTCTGTGTTTTATTAGTAACTTAGCGAGTTACTGTTCAATATCCATTCGATTTTAGCACAAAAAAACCCCACCATAATGGCGGGGTTTGTATTCGCAATTCGCGTCAAATTACTTAGTCACGTAGACTAGCACCGAAACGCTCAGCAAGAACAGCAACGATACTATCAACAGCACCAGCAATGTCCGCTTCTTCAAGGGTACGCTCTGCAGATTGTAGTGTTAGCGCAATTGCTAGGCTCTTCTGACCTTCTTCAACACCTTTACCACGGTAAACGTCGAATAGGTTAACGCCAGTTAGAAGCTCACCACCGTTTGCACGACATACTTCAACTACGTCACCAGCAGCAATTTCTTCGTTTACAACAATCGCGATATCACGACGGTTTGCAGGGAACTTAGAAACAACAACAGCTTCAGGTAGTTCACGAGTATTGATTGCATCCCACTCGATCTCGAATACGATAGTACGGCCGTTAAGACCAAACTTACGCTCTAGCTCAGGGTGAACAGTACCAATGATACCTACTTCTTTACCGTCAACAACGATAGCCGCTGTTTGACCTGGGTGAAGTGCTGGGTGCTTAGCTGGTTTGAAACCAAATGCAGCTTCATTTGCAGTTAGCTCAAGAACCGCTTCCAAGTCACCTTTTAGATCGAAGAAATCAACAGTGTTGCTTTCGATATCCCAGTGCTCTTCGCTACGGTTACCAGCGATAACACCAGCAAGCATTGGCTCTTGACGCATGCCATTTTCAGCGGCTTCACAAGGAATGAAACGTAGACCGTATTCGAATAGACGAACGCGTGGTTGCTGACGTTTCTGGTTGTGTACAACTGTGTTTAGCAGACCTTGAATAAGGCCAAGACGCATCGCTGACATATCCGCAGAAATTGGGAATGGCAGGATTAGCGGCTCAACGTCAGGCACGATCAGTTTTTGTTGCTCTGGTTCTACGAAGCTGTAAGTAATTGCTTCGTGGTAACCACGGTCAACAAGAAGGTCACGTACGCGCTTAAGCGGTAGGTTTGCTTCTTTGTGATCGTTCATGCTTAGCGCAGCAACAGGTGATTGGTTAGGAATGTTATCGTAACCGTAGATACGACCAACTTCTTCAATCAGATCTTGCTCGATAGCAATATCAAAACGCCATGTTGGTGCAGTTGCTGTCCAGCCTTCCGCTGAAGCTTCAACTGTTAGACCTAGACGCTCTAGGATTTCAACAACATCGCTATCAGCAATGTGGTGACCTAGAAGGTTGTCTAGCTTAGTACGACGTAGGGCAACTGTGTTTGGCTTAGGTAGGTCAGCTTCTGACTCTACAGCAACAACAGGCGCTACTTCACCGCCACAGATTTCAACTAGCAGCTCTGTTGCACGCTCCATTGCGCTGTGTTGTAGAGCAAAATCTACACCACGCTCAAAACGCATAGAGGAATCAGTGTGTAGACCGTAGCTACGTGCGCGACCACGAATGTGATCAGGTGCGAAGAATGCACACTCAAGTAGTACGTCTTTAGTTTCAGTCGTTACACCAGACTCTTCACCACCAAAGATACCTGCAATTGCAAGTGCTTTGTTTTGGTCAGCGACAACGAGTGTATCTGCATTCAGTTCAGCTTCAGTACCGTCTAGAAGAGTTAGCTTTTCGCCTTGCTCTGCCATGCGAACCACGATGCCACCTTCAACCTTGTTTAGGTCGAACGCGTGCATTGGCTGGCCTTGCTCAAGCAGTACATAGTTAGTGATATCAACAACAGGATCGATCGAGCGAATACCACAGCGACGCAGTTTTTCTTGCATCCAAAGTGGTGTTTCAGCTTGAACGTTAACATTCTTAACTACACGACCAAGGTAACGTGGACATGCAGCCGTCGCTTTAACGTCGATAGAAACAGTATCATCGATAGATGGCGCAACAGCTTCAACTGCTGGCTCAGTCACATCTGCGCGGTTTAGTACACCTACTTCACGAGCAAGACCACGGATGCTGAAACAGTCAGCGCGGTTTGCCGTTAGGTCTACATCAACGGTTACATCTTCAAGACCTAGGAATTCACGGAAGTCAGTACCTAGTACTGCGCTTTCTGCTAGCTCAAGAATACCGTCAGACTCAACATCAATACCCAGCTCAGAGAAAGAACAAAGCATACCGTGAGAAGGCTGACCACGTAGTTTCGCTTTCTTGATCTTAAAATCACCAGGAAGTACTGCACCAACAGTAGCAACCGCAACTTTAATACCAAGACGACAGTTAGACGCACCACATACGATGTCTAGTAACTCTTCAGCACCAACATCAACTTTAGTTACGCGCAGTTTGTCTGCATCTGGGTGTTGTTCACACGAAACAACCTGACCCACTTTAACACCAGTAAATGAACCAGCTACAGGTAGTACGTCGTCTACCTCTAGGCCAGCCATAGTAATTTGGTGAGTTAGTTCGTCAGTGGTAACCGCAGGGTTTACCCACTCACGAAGCCAAGATTCGCTGAATTTCATTGTGATAAATCCTCTGGATTACTTGAATTGTTTTAGGAAACGAAGGTCGTTCTCGAAGAACGCACGCAAATCGTTTACACCGTAACGAAGCATGGTTAGACGCTCTACGCCCATACCAAATGCGAAACCAGAGTATTTCTCAGGGTCGATACCTACGCTGCGAAGTACGTTAGGGTGAACCATGCCACAACCTAGAACCTCAAGCCATTTACCGTTTTTACCTTTAACATCAACTTCTGCCGAAGGCTCAGTGAATGGGAAGTAAGACGGACGGAAGCGTACTTCAACTTCTTCTTCAAAGAAGTTACATAGGAAGTCGTGCAGAATGCCTTTAAGCTGTGCAAAGTTTACGTTTTCGTCAACCAGCATGCCTTCCACTTGGTGGAACATTGGCGTGTGTGTTTGGTCGTAATCGTTACGGTAAACACGGCCTGGTGCGATAAAGCGTAGAGGCGGTTTGCTTTCTTCCATAGTACGGATTTGAACACCAGAAGTGTGCGTACGTAGCATTAGATCTGGGTTAAAGAAGAAAGTGTCGTGGTCTGTACGTGCTGGGTGATCTTCAGCAATGTTTAGCGCATCGAAGTTGTGGAAAGCATCTTCGATTTCAGGACCTGCTTCAGTTGTGAAGCCTAGCTCACCAAAGAAGCTTTCAATACGTTCGATGGTACGAGTTACAGGGTGAATACCACCGTTCTCGATACGGCGACCAGGCATAGTCACGTCAATCGTTTCAGCTGCAAGTTTCGCTTCTAGCTCTGCTTTTTGTAGCGCGTCTTTGCGAGCTACTAACAGCGCTTGAACCGCTTGCTTAGCTTTGTTGATTTCCTGACCAGCAGTGCGACGCTCTTCTGGTGGTAGTTTACCTAGTTGTTGAAGTTGAAGAGTTAGCTCACCCTTCTTACCTAGGTACTGAACTCGGACTTCGTCCAGAGCGACTAGTGAATCAGCCTGCTCAATAGCTGCCGTTGCGTTGGCAATAATCTCGTCTAGATGTTGCATCATTTCCTCATCCACCCCATAGGTGGCGTCCATAAGGGAGATATAAATTCGCGTAACGATACATACTAAAGAAACAAGCGTCTAAATCCAAATTGAATTACAAGAAAAGTATGGGATTGAGTGAAAAAAAAACGCCTTTCCAGATCCCCTGTCCTGAAAGCACGCAATCACACCCAAATCAGCCCCTAATTAACTGTTTCAAAAACGATCCTTGGCCACCTCAATCTCGTGAACAGCAAACGTTAACCAACTAACAACATTGTTTCATTTGGGTGCAATATTGATCGCAAAACACCCCAAATAAAAAACAACGTTTAAAATTTATCGCATCTAAGCTTGCATTAATCCAAATTCACGCATAAATTAAAAACACTGTTCGATTGAGTGTTTTTAAGAACTATTTAAAACGGCCTAAAAACACTCAATAACTTAACTCTCTATATTTAAAAAGGAAATAACTATGAATCATCAAGACAAGTATTGGTTAATCTATGCTAAAGCTACTTTTGTTATCGCTGTTGTTGCTATGGTTATCAGTATCATAAAGCTACCTGGTGACTTACTGGTAAAAGGCTACTACGGCATTTGTAGTTTATTTCTAGTGAGCGCGACCATTACCTTGAGTAAAGCCGTCCGAGACCAAGCTGAATCTCACCGCTTAATCAATAAACTTGAAGAAGCGAAAACCGTTCAGATCCTCAATGAAATGGATGAGTAAGCCACACTAGTCATCTCACACAGCCAATATAATAAGCTATGCATTCTATGCTCCACCTCAAGCAGCAACTACAACAACAACGCCAGCAGTTAGCCACACTGCTGGCTAATCACCGACTCGCAATCAAACAAAGCCAACAAGCAGAAAAGCAACACAGCGGAATACTTATTGAACAACAAGATAGATTCCATAAAAAGCTTACTGCTCGCCCAACCAAGACCTCCGATCTCATGCGCCAAATAAAAGCGAGTCAGAAACAGCAGAAACGCTTAAAGCAATTGCAGATTATTACGAAGAAACGAGAAAAGTCTTACCAGCAAACGAAAATAGCACTCATAAACACCACGGAGCTATTAGAAGATTGCAGCAAAGTGAGCGCATTAGAACCACATACCTGCCCTCTTACATTGCAAATCGCAATGGAAAAACAGTTACGTATCAACGCAGCTAAAATTGCTCTCGGTTTTTCATCGATATGAAGAAATTAAATAAGGTAGAAGGTAGAAGGTAGAAGGTAGAAGGTAGAAGGTAGAAGGTAGAGGGATATTAAATGGCAGCAATAAAAAAAGGAGAGCCGAGGCTCTCCTTTTCAGATCAAACTGGACTGAAATTACAGTGCAGCTTTCGCTTTTTCAACTAGTACTGTGAAAGTAGCTTTGTCGAATACTGCGATATCAGCAAGGATCTTACGATCGATTTCGATAGACGCTTTCTTAAGACCGTTGATTAGACGGCTGTAAGACATGCCATTTTGACGAGCAGCAGCGTTGATACGTGCAATCCATAGTTGACGGAAAGTACGTTTCTTGTTGCGACGGTCACGGTAAGCGTATTGACCTGCTTTAGTAACAGCTTGGAAAGCTACGCGGTAAACACGTGAACGTGCACCGTAGTAACCTTTAGCTTGTTTAAGAACTTTCTTGTGACGTGCACGTGCTTGTACACCACGTTTTACGCGAGGCATAGGAGACTCCTAACTAAAATATTAAAAATAAAACTAAAAACGATTAAGCGAACGGAAGCATACGTGCAACAGCTGCCACTTCACACTTAGGAAGGATAGCGTTTGGACGAAGCTGACGTTTGTTCTTAGTAGTACGTTTAGTCAGGATGTGACGTTTAGTAGCGTGCTTAAACTTGAAACCACCAGCAGTTTTCTTGAAACGCTTAGCAGCACCTTTGTTGGATTTCATCTTAGGCATGATGAGACTCCGCATTGTTGATAGTTAATAATCTAGTAATCAGGCGAACAAAAAGCGCTGCGGTTAAGCAGCGCTTTTGCTACTTTCTAATGCCGTAATTACTTCTTCTTAGGGGCAAGCATCATCGTCATTTGACGACCTTCTACTCGATTAGGGAAGCTTTCGCAGACCGCTAGGTCTTCTAGTTCTGCCTTAATACGATTTAGAAGCTCGATACCAAGATTCTGATGGGCCATTTCACGACCACGGAAACGTAGTGTGACTTTACCCTTGTTGCCCTCTTCTAAAAAGCGAGTCAGGTTGCGTAGTTTTACCTGATAATCGCCTTCGTCTGTACCAGGACGGAATTTAACTTCCTTAACCTGGATTTGTTTTTGCTTTTTCTTTTGCTCTTTAGCAGCCTTGCTCTTTTCGAACAGGTACTTGCCATAGTCCATCACACGACAAACTGGTGGCTCGGCATTAGGGCTAATTTCGACTAAGTCTACACCAGCTTCGTTAGCATGATTCATCGCTTCATCAATTGAAACAACACCAATTGACTCACCATCGATGCCAGTTAAACGAACTTCGCGTACGCCACGAATCTCACCGTTAAGACGATGTGCGTTTTGCTTAACTGGTGCTTGGGTTCTTCTTCCGCCTTTAATACCTTATTCCTCCACAATATTGAGCTTACGACTGCTAATTTCTTCCTGCATAAATGCAACAAGATCATCAATCTTAAATTTACCCAAATCTTTACCCTTGCGAGTACGAACTGCAATCTCGCCTGCTTCAACTTCTTTGTCGCCGCAAACAAGCATGTAAGGCACTCGCTTCAAAGTATGTTCGCGAATTTTAAAGCCTATTTTCTCATTTCTCAAGTCCGCATTTACTCTAATTCCACTTTTTTGCAGTTTTTCGACAATTTCTTGAACATAATCTGCTTGGCTGTCAGTAATATTCATTACAACAGCCTGTTGTGGAGCTAGCCACGTAGGGAAGAAGCCAGCGTATTCTTCGATAAGGATACCGATGAAACGCTCTAGCGAACCTAGAATTGCACGGTGGATCATTACTGGAGTGTGACGTTCGTTGTCTTCACCCACGTAAGTTGCACCTAGACGCTCTGGTAGAGCGAAGTCTAGCTGAACTGTACCACATTGCCATGCACGATCTAGACAATCGTGCAGTGTGAACTCGATCTTAGGACCGTAGAACGCACCCTCGCCTTCTTGAATCTCGTATGGAATTTCCATTGATTCAAGCGCAAGTTTTAGGTCAGATTCCGCTTTGTCCCACATTTCGTCAGAACCTACACGCTTCTCTGGGCGAGTAGATAGCTTAACTTCGATGTTTTCAAAGCCGAATGTTGTGTATGTATCGTAAACCATCTTGATACATGCTGTCACTTCCTGCTGAACTTGGCTTTCAGTACAGAAGATGTGTGCATCATCCTGAGTGAAACCACGAACACGCATTAGGCCGTGAAGTGCACCTGATGGCTCGTTACGGTGACAACAACCAAACTCTGCCATACGTAATGGTAGATCACGGTAAGATTTTAGACCTTGGTTAAAGATCTGTACGTGACCTGGGCAGTTCATTGGTTTAACAGCATATTCACGGTTCTCTGAAGACGTCGTGAACATGTTCTCTGCGTATTTGTCCCAGTGACCAGAACGTTCCCAAAGAACGCGGTCCATCATTAGTGGACCTTTTACTTCTTGGTAACCGTACTCGTTTAGCTTGTCGCGTACGAATACTTCTAGCTCACGGAAAACAGTCCAACCGTTGTGGTGCCAGAACACCATACCAGGCGCTTCTTGCTGCATGTGGTATAGGTCTAATTGCTTACCTAGTTTACGGTGGTCACGCTTAGCCGCTTCTTCAAGACGCGTTAGGTGCGCTTTAAGAAGTTTCTTATCTTGGAACGCTGTGCCGTAGATACGTTGAAGCATCTTGTTGTCGCTGTTACCACGCCAGTATGCACCAGCAACGTTCAGCAGTTTAAAGTGCTGACAGAAGCTCATGTTTGGTACGTGAGGACCACGACACATGTCGATGTATTCTTCGTGATGGTATAGCCCTGGACGATCATCGCGAGATACGTTTTCGTCTAGGATTTCCATCTTGTAGGTTTCGCCACGTGATTCAAACGTATCACGTGCTTCCTGCCAGCTTACATTTTTCTTGATAACTTGGTACTTAGTTTTCGCAAGCTCAACCATGCGCTTCTCGATAACTTCAAGATCTTCTTGAGTTAGAGATTGCTCTAGGTCGATATCGTAGTAGAAGCCGTTGTCAATCGTTGGACCGATTGCCATTTTCACATCTGGGTACAGTTGCTTAATCGCGTGACCCAAAAGGTGAGCACAAGAGTGACGGATGATTTCTAGACCGTCTTCGTCTTTTGCAGTGATGATTTCCAGAGAAGCATCGTTTTCAATCAGGTCACATGCATCAACACGTTCACCGTTAACACGACCAGCGATACAAGCCTTAGCAAGGCCAGGACCGATAGATAGTGCTACGTCCATTGTTGAAACTGCGTTGTCGAATTGACGTTGACTGCCGTCAGGAAGAGTAATTACAGGCATTGAATTATCCTTACAGTGGTGCCACACACCAAGTAGCACATGTTAGTAGTAAAGCCTTTGAAAGCTTTGATGAATAAAATGAGAAACTTGCTCCCCAACCCCGCAATACAGAGCGATAGAGAGAGCAAAGTCTGGCGATGATAACAGAGCCTTTGACTGTAATGCAAAGACTCAATGAGTCATTATTGCTCAACCAGTTGATATGTAACGACGTAAAGCTGCTCAATACCCGGATAAATGTCATGGATAACCGCTTTAAGCTCATCCAGTGTCATATTTTCTTGCTCAGCATGAAAGTCATTCAAAGCGGAAAATTGAATTGGTGACACATCGAGAATTTTCAATTGGCAAAACCAACGATCATCTTCATAAGTAGACACATCGACCACTGAGCCAACTTTGTAGTGACTCTCAGCTTCATCGCGAATAGTGATGGTTTTCTTGCTGGCAAGAATATCTGCCTCAAAACGCTCAAAGAACGTCATTTCTGTTGGCGCAGTTTGCATAGGGGATCATGCCTCTATATAGATATGTATTATTGAAAATAGATACGTTTGTTGAAAATAAGCACAGATGCTAATAAAAGATGACTCAATAGCCATTACCGTAGCTTTCTTTGTACCAAAGCTTAGCTTTATGGCTGTTTTTATTCAGGCTTATTACTGCGCTTCTTGTTTGTTACGAAATTCAGCAAAAGCCGCTTTTGCCACTGTCATACCATTAATTGCCGCCGGGAAACCAGCATAGACAGACATTTGCAAAATCACTTCACTAATTTCTTTCTCTGAGCACCCTAAATTAAGCGCACCAACAATGTGGCCATGAAGTTGAGGCTGGCAATTACCCATCGCCGTTAATGCACCGATAGTGACCAGCTCACGGGTTTTAAAATCAAGACCATCACGCTGCAGTACATCACCAAATGGGTATTCAATGGTGTACTTAGCCAAATCAGGACATACATCAGCAAAAGCTTCCATCAAGCCTTCAGCACCGTTTGGCTCGAGTTCGTTAAGTTTATTGTATCCGCGCTGATATCTATCGTTCATAGCAACCAATTTAACCATTTGATTTGAAAGTCGATAAAATACCACCAATCCTTATATTCGCCTAAATTCTTACTCAACCCGTTTTACTGTTAATCAACGCCTGCAATAGTTTGAGCCACGCCAAACTCATCGTTGCCATTACTTGCAATAATCGTTGAATGTTGCTTTCATTTGTATAGGCAATTATGGAAAGCAACAATGAGTCAATCACCGCGATACTTACAAATTAAACAATACCTCAAGCAACATATCCAAAGCAGGACATGGACTCCTGGTTTTCGCATTCCCACCGAAATCGCGCTATCAGAACAATTTGGTGTCAGCCGCATGACGGCGAACAAAGCCATCAAAGAATTGGTTGCCGAAGGTCTACTACAACGCTCCCCTCGCCGTGGGACTTTTGTCTGTCACAAGAAAGCTGAATCTCCTTTGATGACCATCAGTAACATCGCCACTGAAGTGACAGAACGTGGTCATCATTATTCCAGTAAAGTGATTAATCAAAAGACTGTCACGGCAAATGACGATACCGCGTTGAAGCTGGGTGTAAGGCACGGCACGCCGCTTTTTTTTACACAGATAGTGCACTATCAAGATCAAGCGCCAATCCAGCTTGAGGAACGGTGGGTTAATCCGGATTTCGCCCCTGAATATCTAGCTCAAGACTTCACTGAACTGACCCCCAACGAGTACCTCGTTCAAACTTGCCCACTGAGTGATATTGAACATACGGTCGAGGCTATTTTGCCGTCCAAGCGTATTTCTACCCTACTCCAAATGCACGAATCAACGCCCTGTCTATTACTCAACCGTCGCACTTGGAGTAATAAGAATTTGATCAGCACCGCCTTGCTTTATCACCCTGGAGATAAATACAAATTGAGCTCTCGTAACCAAGTGTAATGTCATGTACTCACGTAATAGTGCATCACACTGACATTACTCACAAAATTAGTATGCGCTGCTTTTTTAATCGCATTATGATCACATTTCTTTTACATACCAGCTTGAGATTAGCGCAATAATTGTCTATTTATTTGTATATACATTAATAGACAAGGTGAAATGATCATGGATCGCGTACTAACAAATCTGAGTTTTGTTTCTATGCAGCCTGAAACTGGCTACCAGTGTATTCACGATGGTGTTATTGGCATTACGGGAAACAAAATTAGCTTTGTAGGTAAATCAAATGACGCTGATTTACATGGTCATCCTGATGTAATTGATTGCCAAGGCGCCCTTGTCACTCCAGGTTTTATCGATTGTCATACTCACCTTATATTTGCAGGTAATCGTGCCAATGAGTTTGAACAACGACTTCAGGGCGTGCCTTACGAAACCATTGCCAAACAAGGCGGTGGGATCCTCGCTACCGTCACAGCAACACGCGAAGCTTCAGAGGACACCTTATACGAGCTAGCCATTGAACGATTGGAAGGGCTTAAGCGTGACGGCGTAACTACCGTGGAAATCAAATCGGGTTATGGGCTCAGCCTTGAGGATGAACTCAAGATGTTGCGCGTTGCAAAACGCATTAACGAACTCGATGACATCAAGGTTTCGACTACCCTACTCGCCGCACATGCGCTTCCACCCGAATACAAAGATAAACCCGACGACTACATTGACCTGATTTGCCAGCAAATCATCCCAGCGGCAGCCGAGCAACAACTCGCAGATGCTGTTGATGTGTTCTGCGAAAACATCGGTTTTACTAATGCACAATGTCAACGCGTATTTATCGCCGCTATTGAGCATGGTTTATCGCTCAAAGGGCATACCGAACAGCTATCGAATCAAGGAGGTAGTGCCCTTGCCGCTTCAATGGGAGCCACCTCTGTTGATCATATCGAACACCTCGACCAACAAGGCGTTAACAGCTTAAAACATCACGGAACAGTGGCCACTTTATTACCCGGGGCTTTTTACTTTTTACGTGAAACCCAAATGCCCCCTATCGCGCACCTTAGAGCAGCCGAAGTGCCAATGGCAATAGCCACTGATTTTAATCCCGGCACATCGCCGATGGCTTCGCTGCGCTTAATGATGAACATGGCATCAACACTGTTTGGCTTAACGCCAGAAGAAAGTTTACGCGGTGTCACTTGCAATGCAGCCCAAGCGCTTGGCCTGCACGAAACTCGAGGTCAAATTCGCGTTGGTATGGAAGCAGATTTAGCGATTTGGCAGCTTGAACATCCTGCAGAATTAACTTATCGAATTGGCGTACCTGATTTATTGGCGCGCGTTGTTGACGGAGCTTTCTTCTATGCCGATTGATACCCGAACTGCAGTTATCGACATGAGCCCTTGGCAAGGTAGACACGATCCTGAAGATGGCGAACTTGGTATGCGTTGGCATCATAAAGTCATGCCCGCAGATAACGCTAATGAACAAGGGATCATGTTGCTAGGCTTTGCTTGTGATGAAGGCGTGAATCGCAATAAAGGGCGCACAGGCGCTTACGATGCACCAATGGCAATCCGTCGAACTCTCGCCAATATGGCGTGGCATCACAAAGAACCCGTTTACGATGGTGGCAACATTCATTGTAACGACGGTAATCTTGAGCAAGCTCAACTGCGATTAGCCGATGATGTCGCCCGAGCACTGCGTCAAAAGCACAAAGTTATCGTTTTTGGTGGTGGTCACGAAGTTGCTTGGGGCACGTTCCAAGGTTTAGGCAATTATTTGCTGCAAAAGCAAAACATTGAGCAACCGCTTGACGATGTCAGTTGGACGGCAACACCGTCATCACAAGCGACGCAACATGCAAACCAAGCCACCAATAACCATATACCGCGTATTGGCATCATCAACTTTGATGCTCATTTTGACCTTCGTAACCTACCGGATTCACTCGGTGGCACATTAGGCAGTTCTGGCACGCCATTTCATCAAGCTGCGCGTTTTTGTGAGCTACAAGGCTGGCCATTTCAGTATGCTTGCCTTGGTGTCAGCCGTCCGAGCAACACCCAAGCGTTATTCGCCAAAGCCGATAAACTTGGCGTGACTTATATTGAAGACACCGAGCTTACCTATAACAAGCTTGATCACGCCCTTGAGGCCTTAAATCACTTTATCGCGCAGTGTGATCACCTTTATCTCACCATCGACATGGATGCCTTTCCTGCTGCCGTCGCACCTGGAGTCAGTGCTCCTGCCGCTAAAGGGATCCCTTTGGATATTGCTGAAGCCCTCTTACAACCGATTTTCAACGCCAGAAATGCGCATCACGAGCGTAAGTTACTGGTCGCTGATATTGCAGAATTAAATCCGAGGTTTGATATCGATAATCAAACTACACTACTAGCAGCTCGATTAGCTTGGCTCATTGCCCAAGCAATCCGCTAAAGACAACACACCTTAGCAGTAGGAATAAAAGGTGTTCGTAACAAGGAGTTTATAATGACGCACCATACCGCTACATCACGGTTAGATGAAAGCCGCCGTATCATCGCCCCAACAGGCACCACATTAAATGCGAAATCATGGTTAACCGAAGCCCCACTTCGTATGTTGATGAATAACCTGCATCCTGATGTTGCTGAACATCCCCATGCTCTTGTGGTGTATGGCGGTATTGGACGCGCAGCCCGTAACTGGCAATGCTTCGATAAGATTGTTGAAGTACTAAAACGCCTTGAAGATAACCAGACTCTGCTGGTGCAATCCGGTAAGCCTGTTGGCGTCTTCCAAACCCACAAAGATGCCCCTCGGGTACTGATTGCGAACTCTAATCTTGTCCCTCATTGGGCGAATTGGGAACACTTCAACGAACTCGATAAACAAGGGCTGATGATGTACGGCCAGATGACAGCGGGCAGTTGGATCTACATCGGTTCGCAAGGCATAGTCC
Source organism: Photobacterium jeanii (assembly GCF_001650345.1). Taxonomy (GTDB): domain Bacteria; phylum Pseudomonadota; class Gammaproteobacteria; order Enterobacterales; family Vibrionaceae; genus Photobacterium; species Photobacterium jeanii. The sequence continues at coordinate 626,520 of NZ_LVHF01000012.1, forward strand.
AAGGAACATACGAAACCTTCGTCGCAATGGCAAAACAACATTTCAACGGCGACGCGAACGGTCGTTGGATCCTCACAGGTGGTCTTGGCGGCATGGGTGGTGCTCAGCCGCTCGCAGCAACCATGGCTGGTTTCTCTATGCTGGCTGTTGAATGTGATGAAAGTCGTATCGATTATCGCCTACGTACAGGCTATGTCGACTGCAAAGCGACCAATTTAGATGAAGCACTCGCGATCATTGAAGAAGCCAAACAAACAGGTAAACCGGTTTCTGTTGGCTTACTTGGCAACGCTGCCGATGTTTACAGCGAACTTGTTGAGCGCAATATCACCCCAGATGCTACGACAGACCAAACTTCAGCTCACGATCCGCTAAATGGTTACCTACCACAAGGTTGGAGCATGACTCATGCTGCTGAAATGCGCCAAAAAGATGAAGCTGCCGTCGTAAAAGCCGCGAAGCAATCAATGGCGGTACAGGTGAAAGCCATGCTGACATTACAATCTCGCGGCTCTGCAACAGTTGACTACGGCAATAATATTCGCCAAATGGCCTTTGAAGAAGGCGTGACTAATGCCTTTGATTTCCCTGGGTTTGTGCCGGCATATATACGCCCATTATTCTGCGAAGGTGTTGGTCCTTTCCGTTGGTCGGCACTCTCAGGTGATCCTGAAGATATCTATAAAACCGATCAAAAAGTTAAAGAGCTGATCCCAGATAATCCTCACCTTCATAATTGGTTAGATATGGCGAAAGAGCGTATCCAATTCCAAGGACTTCCAGCGCGTATTTGTTGGGTAGGATTAAAAGACCGTGCTCGCCTTGGTCTTGCCTTTAATGAAATGGTGAAAAATGGCGAGCTAAAAGCGCCAATCGTAATTGGTCGAGATCACCTTGATTCTGGCTCTGTGGCTAGCCCAAACCGCGAAACCGAAGGCATGATGGATGGTTCAGATGCAGTTTCTGACTGGCCGCTATTGAATGCCCTTCTCAACACAGCATCAGGGGCAACGTGGGTATCACTCCACCATGGTGGCGGTGTGGGTATGGGCTTCTCGCAACACTCAGGCATGGTCATTGTGTGTGACGGCAGTGATGAAGCTGCTGAGCGTTTACAGCGTGTACTTCGCAACGACCCAGCGACGGGAGTGATGCGTCACGCCGATGCGGGTTACGACATCGCTATTAACTGCGCCAAAGAGCAAGAGCTCGATCTGCCGATGTTAGATGCCCAGTCATCACCATCAAACCAATAATAATGACGGCAAAGGAAAGCAAACATGCATCATATTGAAATCTTACCGGGCAAGCTGACCCTTAATCAGCTCCGTCACGTTAGCCGTCATAGTGTGCAAATCTCACTTCATGCTTCGGCTTACGATGACATGCTAACCAGTGTCGATGCTGTCACTCGTGTGATTGAAGAAGACAAAACCGTGTATGGCATCAACACTGGATTTGGCTTACTCGCCAACACACGTATTGCGGTAGAAGATCTTGAAACCTTACAGCGCAGTATCGTGCTCTCCCATGCTGCTGGTATTGGTGAATTCATGGACGACGCTACTGTTCGCCTCATGATGGTGTTAAAAATCAATAGTCTGGCACGCGGCTATTCCGGTATCCGCCCTATGGTGGTCGAAGCCCTAATCCAACTGTTAAACGCCGAAGTGTACCCGTGTATTCCTAAAAAAGGCTCTGTGGGTGCATCCGGTGACTTAGCCCCATTAGCACATATGAGCACAGTGTTATTGGGTGAAGGTGAAGCCCGTATTAAGGGCGATATTGTTTCTGGAAAAACCGCATTAGAGTATGCAGGACTCACGCCTATTACGCTGGCACCGAAAGAAGGATTAGCCCTGCTTAATGGTACCCAAGCATCAACGGCTTTTGCGCTCGAAGGCTTATTTGCAGCCGAAGATTTATACGCATCTGCCACCGTGTGCGGTGCCATGTCGGTTGAAGCCGCATTAGGTAGTCGCCGTCCGTTTGACCCACGTATTCATCGTGTTCGTGGTCATCGTAGCCAAATGGATGCCGCAGAGGCTTATCGCCACCTACTCGATACCACCAGCGAAATCGGGCAATCACATAAGCAGTGTGAAAAGGTACAAGACCCTTATTCACTACGCTGCCAGCCACAAGTGATGGGCGCGTGTCTCCAACAGATCCGCCATGCTGCACAAGTACTCGAAGTGGAAGCTAACTCTGTATCTGATAACCCGCTCGTTTTTGCCGAAGACGACGATATTATCTCTGGTGGTAATTTCCATGCTGAACCTGTAGCTATGGCGGCAGACAACTTAGCGCTAGCAATAGCCGAGATAGGCAGTTTATCAGAACGCAGAATGGCACTCTTAATCGACAGTGGTTTAAGTAAACTACCACCGTTTTTGGTCAACAATGGCGGTGTTAATTCAGGCTTTATGATCGCACAAGTCACCTCAGCAGCACTGGCAAGTGAAAACAAAACCCTCGCCCACCCAGCGTCGGTTGATAGCTTGCCTACATCGGCAAACCAAGAGGATCATGTATCCATGGCGACCTTCGCAGCACGCCGCTTAGCCGATATGTCAGCCAATACTCGTGGTATCTTAGCGGTTGAATTACTCGCAGCAGCGCAAGGGATTGATTTCCGCCAACCACATAGAAGTTCTGAACGGATTGAACATGCCAAACATTTGCTGCGTGAGCGTGTCAGCTTTTACGACAAAGATCGTTACTTCGCACCAGATATCGAAAATGCGAATACTTTATTACTCGAAGCCCATTACAACAGTTTGATGCCAAGCCGCTTACTTCCAAGCCTGCATTAAGCTCAAAAGTAACTTCGAATTACGCGTTAACATAACAGGAGGTATGCTAATACCTCCTGTTTTTTCAGCCAATTACCACATTCACTACAGCGAAACGTTTCCTTTCCCGCCTTAGAAATAACCTTCGTCAAACGTCTTATTTCATGCGCTTTTGGGCAGTGATTTGGCAGGAAAGTCCACGCATCAAATCAACATAGCGATAAAACCTTGATAAACGCACGGTTATTTGTTCGATAAATAGTCTAATATGTTGATGAAACCTTAGGCTTTTCAAGCGTTGATACATTTCTTCATTGATCGATTTGCCGTGGAGGGTGCTATGTGGCAAGCAATTTCTCACCAGCTTTCAGATGTACTGGATCGACCGTTCAAAATTCGGGAACACCAACCTGTTGATGGTGGCGATATCAATCAATGCTTTTGTATCAGCGATGGTGAAGATCGTTTCTTCATCAAATTGAATGACCGCGAACATGTCGCCGTATTTGAAACCGAAGCGGAAAGCTTACGCTTGCTCAATGAAGCGGACTGCATTGAAATCCCGCAACTGATCCACCTTGGCACTTGCCGAGAGAAATCCTTCTTAGTGCTCAATTATCTCCCAACCAAAGCGATGGACGATGAATCCTCATTTGAGTTAGGGCGTTCACTGGCTAACTTGCACCTATGGGGCGAACAAGCAGAATACGGCTTTGACCTCGATAACTATATTGGGCTAACACCGCAACCTAACAAGTGGCGTCGAAAATGGTGCCGTTTCTTTGCGGAACAACGTATCGCATGGCAACTACAACTCTGCGAAGAAAAAGGGATTCGCTTTGGTAGCATAGATACCATTACTGGCAACGTCATTGACTATCTCGTTCATCATCAGCCAAAACCTTCATTGCTTCACGGTGATTTATGGCATGGCAACTGTGCACTTTCAGTTAATGGCCCTATCATTTTTGACCCTGCCAGTTATTGGGGCGACCGTGAATGCGATATTGCTATGACAGAGCTATTTAACGGCTACCCTCCAAGTTTTTATGAAGGCTACAACCAAGTATGGCCACTGGATGAAGGCTATGAAGATCGTCGCGACCTTTATAATCTCTACCATGTTCTGAACCACTGCAATCTATTCGGTGGAGAATATCTACGGCAGGCAGAGCACATAATCAATAAACTTGGCTTGACGGAATAATCCTCGCTGCATAATCTCATTTCTTCACATCGCCTGATCATTAACATGTTCAGGCGATGCTTCTGTTTGATAACCATAATGGCTATGTAAGATGTTAAAAGCGGCTGTATTTGATATGGATGGCCTATTGGTCGATTCCGAACCTTTCTGGCAAAAAGCGCAAGTTGAAGTATTTCAAAACCTTGGGGTTGCAATGACCCAAGAAGACACATTAGAAACCACTGGTTTACGTGTCGATAAAGTGGTTGAGCTTTGGTTTTCTCGCCAACCATGGCAAGGACCTAGCTGCGAAGAAGTGACGGCAAATCTTGTTCGTCGCGTTGAAGAGTTAGTTGCAGAATACAAACCTATGATGCCGGGTGTTCGTGAAACATTAGCGCACTGTAAAGCACTGAACTTGAAACTGGCGGTAGCATCATCTTCACCGATGAGCCTGATCCAAACCACTTTAAAATCACTTGAAATTGAAGACGAATTTGAAGTAGTTGTGTCTGCTGAACACCTACGTTTTGGTAAACCTCACCCAGAGGTGTACATCAATGCTGCTGATGCACTGGGTGTTGCCCCTGAATATTGTGTCGCATTTGAAGATTCACTTAATGGTGTATTAGCAGCAAAAGCTGCTCGCATGAAAGGGATCGTAGTACCAGAAGATGTTGTGGCAAGTGATCCTCGCTGGGCGATTGCCGATAGTAAACTTTCCTCGCTTCACGAAGTAAATCAAGAATTATTAACCTCTTTATAATTAATAATTTTTCACAGCTTGGTGCAAAGTCATAACATCTTGCATCAAGCTCAACTTTTGTCTCCTCTGCGCTTCATCGTTTGTTCCCTTTTCAACACTTTATAAATCCTTCGCATAAGCCTGTTTGAGCATATAGCTAGAAAAATTATCCAATTTTGGGATCTAGTTATTTATCAGTCTCTCAATTTACTTACGAAATCAAACTTTATAGTTAATTTTAGGCAGAAAGAATAACGACACGCTAAAGTGAAAATATATCGACGTCCACTAACACGATACACAAAAGATGTTCGCATATAAGCAAGGACGCTTAAGCAGTATGTGCCTAGCGCATTGAGGAGTTACAGATGAAACATTATTCAGAACAAACGGCCACCTGCCCACACTGTGGTCATCATATTCACATTACGTTAGACACTAGCGGTGGAAGCCAAGAGTTTTATGATGATTGCCCTGCTTGCTGTCATGCTATTCATCTCAACATGCAGGTTGATGAACAACATAAAACCATTAACCTCTTTATTGATGCCGATGATGAGCAAATCTTCTGAGCACTCATAAAAGACAAGTAAAGTTGATGTTGTTGGCTTCAATTCAATTCGTATGGCAGCAGAGTTATAAGCACTAGAAACAACAACGCCCAGCTAATGCTGGGCGTTATTATTTTCATTGAATCTTGTTTAGCTCGCGGCTTTACTCGCCATCACACGCTCAACCGTATCCACTACGGCTTGAGTTTGCGGATCGATTTCGATATTGATGACATCGCCTTGCTCACGCCAAGATAAGTTAGTACGCGCTAACGTCTCAGGGATCAAATTAACGTTAAAGGTGTTATCCACCACATCACCAATAGTCAGACTAATACCATCAATCCCAATATAACCTTTGGTGAACACATACTTCATCTGCGCAGCAGGCATGGTAAACCAGACTTGGCAATTGTTTTCAGTGCGGATCACCTCCTTCACGGTCGCTGTACACATAATGTGTCCAGACATAGAATGACCGCCAATCTCATCACCAAACTTAGCAGCTCGCTCGATGTTGACCTTATCGCCCACTTGCATCAAACCTAAGTTAGTCACTTTAAGTGTTTCCTGCATCAGGTCAAATGAAACAAGATCGCCATCAACCTTAGTCACCGTCAAACAACAACCGTTATGAGCAATAGACGCCCCGAGTTCAATTCCCGCTAGCCAAGCTTGGTCTAAGCGTACAACATGGGTTTGAAACTGCTCTTTTTTCTCAATCGCAACAATCTCTGCCGTACCTTGCACAATACCTGTAAACATATTGTCTCCACCATTTAAGATGTCATCGAGATACTTGTATGAGTAAGCATACTAGCATCACCATGAATGTAGTTATTTTCTTGCTACCTTAACGTTTCATGATAGATAAATCTTCTATTTCTTCTATAACGTTTGAAACATTCATACTTGTTATATTATCCTTTCGCCATCTCTTTTAGCAGAATATTACTTACGTGCCACGTTGGATGCCTAATATGGTGAATATAAACACCAAAAATTTGAGCTTTCGGGTCCAAGTAACGTTATCACTTCTCGTACTGATAACTGCGATCCCTATCGGCTTAATGTGGTATGCCAGCTCTGACCAAATTTTGCAAAAAAGTGTCGAACAAATGTTTCGACAATCTAGTCGTGTTATCACCAACCATCTCGATGACTTCTTCGACGAAGCTTACACTGTTTACCAACATCAAGATAAAAGCGATCAGGACTTTGCTCAAATTGTGCAAGATCGCGACAAATTACTGGCTTACCTTTCTAGCGTTCTCGCTCACCACCAACAAATCGATTATCTCTACTTTGCCAATGCTGAAGGCGGCCTACTCTCACTTGGTCGTGACAAAAACGGTAACTTTATTCGGATTGAAACTGAGCATCCCAAAGCAGGGAAAACCATTAGCTATAGTGCTGACGCATCGGGCAAAGGTACTCAAATCATCAATACGAATGAACACTTCGACCCTCGTGTTCGCCAATGGTATCGCCGGGCAGTAACCAGTAATAGACCTGTGTGGAGTGATATCTACCCAGGGGCTATCGAAAAAGTATTAGGTGTGAGCTTAGCGAAAGCGCAATACGATGAGCAGGGCAACCTTCTTGGTGTATGGGGCTTAGATCTAACCTTAAACACACTCCAACACGAGTTGGCGAAAAACACCCTCAGTAAAAACAGCAGCATTATGCTGATCAGTGAAGAAGGGACGATTGTTGCTAGCTCAACAGACCAATTTCCTCCTCTAATGGAGTTAGGCACCCCGCTTACTCCTGTCGCGAATATCCTATGGAACAAAATCAATTTAGCGCCCAATGGCGGTGAGCCCCGCGTTTCAAAGTTTCATGTCGGGCGCGATCCGTGGATTGGTGCCCATACCCAATATCAAATTGGGCAAAAGCGTCATTTAACCATTCTTTTTATATCCCCTATGTGTGATTTCATCGGGGAATTTATTGCCACCAAATACTTCGCTGTTGCCTTCACTCTTTTTTTGGTCTCTCTTGCTATTTTTTACGGCTCAAAAGTAACCCACTATATGCTTCGCCCTATTGCTCAGCTCCAACGTGGCGTCAAACTGATCAGTGGTGGTAAATGGAGCTCGCGAATAAAAGTCAATCGTCAAGATGAACTTGGGCTACTTGCTTCTTCATTTAACGATATGGCAGATCACCTTCAAGCGACTATCCAACAACTTAAATTAGAGCAAAGTGAAACCACCCGCTTGAACGAACTGTTGGCGAAAAGCAATGCAGAGCTTGAACAAAAGGTGCAAGAAAGAACCGCTGAGCTAAAAAACGCCAACATACAGTTACAGTACCTAGCCAATATCGACCCATTAACCCAAGTTGCTAACCGCCGTTTCTTCTGGCAACAAATGGAGCAGCGAAAATACCAAAGCAAAGGCTGGTTATTAATTCTCGATATAGATAACTTCAAGAAAATCAACGACACGCATGGTCACTTAGTTGGTGACGATGTTCTTCAACATTTTTGCCGAGTATGTACCAACTGTATTGGCGACCAGAGTTTATTTGGTCGAATTGGTGGCGAAGAATTTGCTATTTTCATTGAACAGCATCAGGTAAAAGATATTCGCCAATTCACAAAATGCTTACTTACCATGGTAAGTAAAACGCCAATGGCACTAAAACATACCAATATTCACTTAACGACCAGTATTGGCGTTACAGAAACCACACCAGAGCAAACAAACGCGTATGCACTGGCTGATAACATGTTATTGCAAGCGAAGAGTGAAGGTAAAAACCGAGCCATTTTTTACCACGGGGAAACCATAACTGCTTGATTACTTGCGTAGTTATAAAACATCACGCAAATCAAATGAGTTTAAGTGCAAATACACGCTTAAGTTTCTCCTTTCAAAAAGCGTGAAAACATCTGATAAGCGATTATAATGCCCCCGCATTCTCTGGCATCCTCCAGAACATGCTTGAAATCAGGTATATTCATGCACAAGTACAAACGAGAAACTCGACGTTTACTCAAACTCACTATCCCCGTTCTTCTTGCTTCTGTAGCCCAAACATCCATGGGGTTTATCGACACCGTCATGGCTGGTGGTGTTAGTGCCTCAGATATGGCGGCCGTATCGGTTGCATCCAGTATTTGGCTACCTTCAATTTTATTTGGTATTGGACTATTAGTTGCTCTGATCCCAATTGTGGCGCAACTTAATGGCTCTGGTAAAAAAGAGCGTATCCCGTTTGAAGTTCAACACGGCTTTTACCTTGCTCTACTCGTGTCTGTCCCTATTATGTTGCTGCTATATAACGCCAGCTTCTTAATTGATTACATGGGAATAGAACAATCACTCGCCGTCAAAACTAACGGCTATATGTTTGCAGTGATGTTTGCCGTGCCTGCTTTTTTGATGTTCCAAACCTTAAAAAGCTTCTCCGAGGGTGTCTCTTTTACAGTACCGTCGATGGTGATCGGTTTTGTCGGGTTAGCCGCTAACATTCCACTTAACTGGATTTTTGTTTACGGTAAATTTGGTGCGCCTGCATTAGGTGGTGTTGGCTGTGGTGTTGCTACCGCCATCGTGTACTGGTTGATGTTTTTCTCAATGCTCATCTTTGTGCGCTGCAATGCTCGCTTAAAGAACTTTAACTTATTTCAAACTTGGCATAAGCCTGACACCCAAGCAATTAGTCGCCTTTTCAAGATGGGCTTCCCTATTGCTGCATCCATGTTTTTTGAAATTTCATTATTCGCAGTTGTAGCACTTATGATTGCACCATTAGGCTCCGTGATGGTCGCTTCACACCAAGTCGCTATGAACTTCTCATCATTAGTCTTTATGCTACCAATGAGCTTAGGTGCGGCTGTTAGTATCCGTGTTGGGCATCAGCTAGGACAAGAAGATCTCTTAGGCGCGAAAGTCAGTAGCTACTGTGGTTTAGCTTGTGCACTCTTAATCGCAATAACAACAGCAACCTTAACGGTCGTTTTCCGCGAGCAAATCATTGCGATTTACACAGATAATGCCGAAGTTATTATCATTACCAGCCAGCTACTGTTACTCGCTGCGATTTACCAATGTACTGACGCTATTCAAATCGTGGCTGCGGGTGCACTTCGTGGCTATAAAGATATGCGTGCGATTTTTGTTCGTACTTTTATCGCTTACTGGGTGATCGGCCTACCTATGGGTTATACCTTAGGCATGACAAATTGGGTGACTGAACCAATGGGACCACACGGTTTCTGGATTGGCACCATCTTTGGTTTATCATCTTCTGCTGTAATGCTAGGTTCACGTTTGCGTTGGCTACAGCGTCAACCTGCAGATATGCAGTTGGCATTAGCGCAACGTTAATACCGGCTTGCTCACTTCAGTGTGAAACTCAAACCCAGTAAAGGCGATCAATTGATCGCCTTTACTTTATCTTCTTTCCCGCTTTTTAATGACATCAACTTGGTTGTAAGAACTAAGGCTAGTCATCAAGTTGAAGTTTGTTCTCATAATTCCCTTTCTTTTCTTGCTAACTCTTTTCACAGTGCTTACTTTGATTACAGGTCTGTCACTTTATAGGCAATCGATACCAAAATGCCTGCAAACACTATTTTGGTATCAATAAGTTACCCATGCAAAACGTGACGAAAACTCGTTAAGGGAAGTAAGATGAAAAAAAACAAAAACGATGCCAAGCTACTGAAAAAGGCACTCGAACTCGGTCTCGCGTTCGCCAAAAAGCAAGGTTACAGTGACTTAGATCGCTATGTTTCATCCACTGATAAAGTGGAATGTGTGTATCGCTTACTGGTTCAATACAAACAAATTACCCCACTCGCGGTAGACCAAGAAGATGGCGTAAATATGAAACACAAACTCGTATTGTGGATTTCTCGATTACTGCCACCGGATCACGAACTACTTCAATAACCCTAACTATCTCTAACGTATATACTTAAGCCATGCTACGGATTGATTGGCTTACTCGACTCAAACCTTCATCTTTACAGTCAGGCATAACCTTGGTGTTATGCCTGCTACTAAGCGGTTGCGATAATAGTAGCCATGCGCAATTTGCCGACTACCACCAACGACTTGCCACTGTGCTTGATGTCGAATCCATCCCCTACTCCGATCCTGAATTACCTAGACTGCCAGCAAAGCGAGATCTCGCCCTTCCTGTTGATGACATTCGGATTGGTTTATTAGATGCTTATGAATTAAGGCAGTGTGGATTGTTCCAGCGCATTGCTGAACGCAATTCCAGCTTAGGAAAAGTGCAAGATAAGACGCGCTCACTCAGATACGAAATTTTGTTGCTATCAGGGTTAATGCACTGCATTAATACACTGCCAAACGAAAGCGATGTCAAAAATGAATTAGTCCCAATTCTAGCAACCAAACAGGCGCAGCTACCTCGTACCATTTGGAACATGTTGTTCACTGGTAAAGAGTGGCGACAACAATTAACCCTCTACCCTCAGACTTTTCCGCATCAAGAGTTTGGTGGCTTTCACGCCAATATTGCCGCCATTGAAGACCTAGTGACGATCAGTGATCTCGCCTCCACTCAAAAGATCATTGATGATCAACTTGCAGATCAGCTCTTAAGCCACCAGCAAAACATCTATCGTAGTCGGTATTTTGGTCAGCTTTTTTACTCCATTGCCAATGCAACACAGTGGTTGAACATCACCACCCAGCTGCTAAGCCAGCATGAAGATAAAATCTTATGTGGTAAGAACCGCAATCAGCAAACCGCTGAATATTTAAGAAATGTCTTTTACCGTCTTTATAGCCCAATACTTCAGCCCTATATGGCTGAATTAGATTCTCAGTACCAGCAAATACAACCGCCACTCAATCGGTTAATTTCCAACTTACCGTATGGGGATGCTCAAGGCGCAGAGGCATTACGCTCTTACAAACACCATTATATTGATGGTGATCTACATCGAGCTTTTCGAGATGCTATTTTAGAACACACCCTTTTTTGGCAGCGAACCTTTAAACGGTGCCAGTTTAAAGTCGGAATATAAGAATTATTCCAAACACTTAGCACTGCGAACAAGCAAACCGTATGTTTGATAACCAATCGCACATCGAAAGCTGAAAAAGAGAACTCAAACACTTGCGCCAATAAGATGGAGTCGCTAATATCTTTTCCGTTCCGTTGTTCCTATATTGACGAACAGTGGAAGAAAAGATGCTCGCTTAGCTCAGTTGGTTAGAGTACTTGCATGACATGCAAGGTGTCACTGGTTCGAGTCCAGTAGCGAGCACCAATTTTCGATAACACCGAAATCGGGGTTATCACACAATTTGCTCGCTTAGCTCAGTTGGTTAGAGTACTTGCATGACATGCAAGGTGTCACTGGTTCGAGTCCAGTAGCGAGCACCAATTTTCGATAACACCGAAATCGGGGTTATCACACAATTTGCTCGCTTAGCTCAGTTGGTTAGAGTACTTGCATGACATGCAAGGTGTCACTGGTTCGAGTCCAGTAGCGAGCACCATTTTCGATAACACCGAGATCGGGGTTGTCACACAATTTGCTCGCTTAGCTCAGTTGGTTAGAGTACTTGCATGACATGCAAGGTGTCACTGGTTCGAGTCCAGTAGCGAGCACCATTTTCGATAACACCGAGATCGGGGTTGTCACACAATTTGCTCGCTTAGCTCAGTTGGTTAGAGTACTTGCATGACATGCAAGGTGTCACTGGTTCGAGTCCAGTAGCGAGCACCATTTTCGATAACACCGAGATCGGGGTTGTCACACAATTTGCTCGCTTAGCTCAGTTGGTTAGAGTACTTGCATGACATGCAAGGTGTCACTGGTTCGAGTCCAGTAGCGAGCACCATTTTCGATAACACCGAGATCGGGGTTGTCACACAATTTGCTCGCTTAGCTCAGTTGGTTAGAGTACTTGCATGACATGCAAGGTGTCACTGGTTCGAGTCCAGTAGCGAGCACCATTTTCGATAACACCGAGATCGGGGTTGTCACACAATTTGCTCGCTTAGCTCAGTTGGTTAGAGTACTTGCATGACATGCAAGGTGTCACTGGTTCGAGTCCAGTAGCGAGCACCATTTTCGATAACACCGAGATCGGGGTTGTCACACAATTTGCTCGCTTAGCTCAGTTGGTTAGAGTACTTGCATGACATGCAAGGTGTCACTGGTTCGAGTCCAGTAGCGAGCACCATTTTCGATAACACCGAAATTGGGGTTATCACACAATTTGCTCGCTTAGCTCAGTTGGTTAGAGTACTTGCATGACATGCAAGGTGTCACTGGTTCGAGTCCAGTAGCGAGCACCATTTTCGATAACACCGAAATTGGGGTTATCACACAATTTGCTCGCTTAGCTCAGTTGGTTAGAGTACTTGCATGACATGCAAGGTGTCACTGGTTCGAGTCCAGTAGCGAGCACCAAATTTAAGAGCCTGCTTTTGCAGGCTTTTTTCTATCCCACACCCCATATCTCCCGTACTCCAATAAACATCATCAAAAACATTTGCTCATAAAAACAGCAAGAATTGGCATTAAAAGCAATTGCCCTTCCCTCTATCGGCGAGCTCATTTACTATGCCTACGACTAAATCAGAATCACAATTTGATCATTCTGCTAGCTAAAATCACAAGCATCTAGGATCTCTTCAAATGCAAAAAGTACAACTTACGCCAAATCCACAAATTGCCGTTATTTTCAAAGGTTGGTCGAACGACTGGGCAAAAGAAACCCAAGAAAATCAAAAAGACATGGCAAACAAATTCCATACTGTTTACAAAATTGCAGCTGATGCTTTTGCAAATGGTGGCGAAGTTGAGATCACTTTCCTTTCTGCTCTTTTCAATGACTGTAAGCAAAAAGCTGAAATGGCTGAAGCAATGAACGAAAAAGTGAAGGCAAGCCTTCAAGCTGATGATGAGCGTGCACAAAAAATCATCGCTAAAGTAAACACAGCGGCACAAGATGCAGCTTACGTAGTGAAATACCTAAATACAGTATTACTACAAAACGCTTAACTCACACTATCGCCCTGAGCTCCTTCATACGCTCAGGGCGAATTCACATTCCCTACACCTCACTACCACACACCCGAACGCGCCTAAAAAGCATGTTATTTTAATAACAAATGTTATAGCGAATTTATTATCCCCCTAAACAATTCCATCTATATTTTGTCTCCCGGTACCAATATTTCACATTCATTAAAATTAAAACATTGCTTCTAGATGCATTTTAATACACCCAACTCACACACAAGTTATTGATACGACTGTCATCACAGATTTCCGATCTGCACCAAAGCGAATATCGACTTTTATCACAAAACCAATGTAAGCACGTTGAGCTATAACGATTACAGGTGTGAGAATTCAAACAAATTATCATCATTTGATATTTTTAAAACATTTAGAGTTTAAGTTCTAATTCGGATAAATCAGTAACTATATAGTTACTTCTTCCGGTTGGTATCACACTACAAAGGTCGAGTAATGGATATTAAAACGGCTAACAAAACAGCATTGGCGGCGTGTATTTCCACACTATTAGCAGCAACAAGCGCTAATGCAGCAGTCATTTATCAAGATGAATCAGGCGATAACCTTCATCTATACGGTGAAGTTGGTGTGGGCGGTCACTTTGGGGCTCGCTACGAATATGGTGAATTTTTCAAAGATCAAACCTACATTGATGATTCATTTGCCACTCTAGGTGTTAAAGGTAAAAACGGCCAACTGTTCTACCGTTTAGAGCTTGATTACGAGCGTGAAAACTGGAAACACGGCTCAGGCGACATGGTATTAAGCATTGATAAAATGTTTATTGGCTATGCACTAAACGAAATGCATTACGTTGAATTTGGTTTAACTGATACAGCGTTTGATGACTACGACAAGTGGGGCGATTTTACCTTTGATACCACAGTGGAAACCGGCGAAGCTGGCGACCAGGATGCGACTGTAAAATACGAAGGAACCTATGGCGCATTCAAGTTAGGTACTTCTTACAGTTACAACGCAAAATCATCTTCTGGTTCATTACTGGGTGATATTGTAAATGGCTATTTTGGTTACTTTGGTGATGGCTTCTCTGCCGTGCTTGGTCTTGAAGGACGCGGTGGTGCTGCAGGTGAAAGTAAATACGGTAAGCAGAAGCTCATTGGTTTAGGAATGCGCTATTCAGTAACTGATAACTTCATGCTGGGTTTCAACGGTTACTTGGAAGATGAAGACATTGCACAAAGTAAAACGCCAACAGACATTACCGACCCCAACAACAAAACCTACCAATACAACGATTACCAAACCTTAAAGCGTAAAGGCGCCTTAATTTCTGGTAAATACGAATTTACTTCACGCTGGGAAATGACAGGTTCTGTTAACTACGAAGCTTTTGAAGAGTGGGATAAGGACAGCCAGTACTGGGACACAAAAGAGCACAACTGGGGTAAAGACCGCCGCTGGGCAACCCTTGGCTTGAATTTCAAACCAACACCATCATCAATCATTGCTCTTGAAGCTAACGCAGGTGAAGCCGCACAAGCTGCTTACGCTTACGCGCGCGTGTACTTCTAATTTGATTGCCCAGTATTAATATTTTAGGGATTAAAGGAACACCCCATGAATAAAAAAGTCACCTTACTTTCCGCTGCTATCGCATCCATATTAGCAGCACCAGCTATGGCGAATATTAACGATGTTATTATTTCTGAGTACGTTGAAGGTAGTAGCTATAACAAAGCGATTGAATTAACTAATATAGGCTCTGAAACGGTTAAATTTCCAGTAGGAACAGCCTTAACGTTAACCAAAGACGGCGGTAAGGAAATCTACACATCGGCGACTATTGACCTATCAGAGCAAAGCTTAGATGCAGGTCAATCACTCGTTATTCATCATTCTAAACCAAGTAATAAGGATACCAACTTATTAGATGCGCTGGCAGCAAACGTAAAAAAACATAACAGTAAAACGCTACCTACGAAAGAGCTCCAGCATAACGGTAATGACGTTGTTGCACTTACCGATCTATCAAATCCTGACTCACCAATATTCTTAGATGCAGTGGGAACGTTTGGCAATAGTAAGAAGCATATTGATGAAAGGACATTACAACGCCTCGACTCAGTAAAGAAACAAAATGCCACGTTTAATCTAAGTGAATGGGTCACCAAACCACAAAACACATTTGATGGCCTTGGAGACCCAACCTTAGCAGCAGCCGAGCCTGCAGCAACGCCTTGTTCAGATGCATCCGGTATGAGCCGCCTCAATCCGGGTGAAATTCAAGGCAATAGCTTTAAATCACCACTGATTCAATCTGGTTTCATAAGTGATGATGAATACTTAGTTCAAGGTGTGGTGAGTGCTGTTTCAACAAGCTTAACGAAAGGTTTCTTCCTGTATGCGCCAGATGGTGACGAACTAACCTCAGACGGTATCTTCATTAAGACTGGTGGTGTTGTCTCAGAGGAAATGGTTGGCCAAGAAATCTGTGTTAAAGGTTTTGTTGAAGAGAAATATGGCCAAACTCAAGTCAAAGCGACTGATGATAAGTGGGAAATTGTAAATGCGACACCGGTGAAGCCCAAAGCGGTTGACCTAAAACGCATTCCATCTGATGGCCAATACTTCCGTAAAACACTAGAACGCCATGAAGGTATGTTAGTCCGTTTAACTGACAACATGGACGAAAGTACTAAAGAAAACGAAACCATGCGTGTTTCACGTACTTTTAGCTACGACTATGACGGCAATCGTAACAACATGGTGTTGGCATATAAGCGTCCTAATATGCAACCAAACCAGGAACATGTTGCAGGTAGCGATGGTTCAATCGCACAAGATCGTCAAAACAACGATTACCGCTTATATGTCGAAACTGATCAAAAAGCTGCAGACGGTGAAATCCCTTTCTACCCTGACTTCAATGACAAAGAAACGGTAGCAAAAGGTAAAGACTATATTCGTGTAGACGATAGTATTACAGGCCTTGAAGGTGTCATTTCATACAGTTACGGTGACTACCGTCTCATGGCGACTAACACCATTAGCGGAAAAAACATTACTCATAACACCGACCGTAAAGCTAAACCACAACTTAACGACAGCACAACGTCAGACAAATTTGCGATTCGCATCGCTACTCAAAACGTGTTGAATTACTTCAACTCACCGTTTGGTGGTCCAGACAACCCACGTAACGATAATCGTGGTGCTGACAGCGAATTAGAATTTAGACATCAACATGCCAAAATCGTTAAAGCGATTAACAGCTTAGATGCCGACATCATTGGCTTGATGGAAATCGAAAATAATGGTTTTGGTAATTACAGTGCCATCACTGAGCTTGTCAACGCTGTTAATGAGTACTACTACAAAGAGAACTACTCAAGCCGCAATGATGAAAGATCGACTCACAACCAATATGTGTTCGTGGGTTTTGACTCTGATGGCAACATGTTGTTGGATGAATTTGACTCTATCGGCTCTGACGCAATTACCTCAGGTCTACTTTACCGTCCAAGCAAAGTATCGCTAGAGCAAGCAAAAATCATCCCGATGCCTTCGCAACAGGCACCAATGATCACCTACCCTAATGGTTCTGCAATTGTAGGCAAAAAAGGTGAAATACGTGAAAACGGTAAGAATTACCAACGCGACACGATTGCGGCTACTTTCCGTATAGCTAATACAGGTAAAAAACTTACGGTTTCAGTCAACCACTTAAAATCTAAAGGCTCAACGTGTTGGGAAGATTGGCAAGGCTGGGAAAGTTGGGAAGGTTTCGACCCTGTCAAACATGATGTTAAAAATGCCGACTTCCAAGGTTCATGTGAAAACTTCCGTGTCGCAGCTGCTTACCAACTTGGTAAAGAAATGGCCAAAATTGGCGGTGACCGCGTTATCATCGGTGACATGAACTCTTACGCCCATGAAGACCCTATGCTAGTGCTCACCTCGAATCCAACGGGTAAAACACTGAAAGCAGCTCGAGACACTCTCATTGGCAAAAAGCCTCAGTTTGGTTCTGAAGGTGGCGTAATTACGCAATCTTATGGCTACCTAAATGCAGTTAGCATTAAAGATGCAGAGAAGAATAAAACTAGCTGGAGTTATTCTTACAATGATGAAATTGGTTCACTTGACCACATCTTAATTACACCGTCACTCGAAAAGCATTTATTAGATGCAACTGATTGGCACATCAATGCTGCTGAATCGAAATTGTTTGATTACAACCAAGATCGTAAAGGGCTTAAGAGAGATGAAGAAAAAGCAATCACGCATAAATTCTATGCTGATAACGCTTACCGCTCTTCAGATCACGACTCTGCAATCATGGCCCTTGGTTATGGTTACGGTGAAACAGATGGTTCGCCAGTTCTGCTAACTACCGACAGTGGTCGTATGGATGTCCCTTATGCAGTTCCAACCGACAAGGCGCTAGAAGGTGATATCGCTGAGATTTCGTTCTCACCATCACCTGAAGACATGAGCAAAGTTGCGCTACCGAAAGTAACGCTTGATAAGGCTAAAAAGCAACTGGTTAACTTCGATGTCAGCGGCATTGAACCTGGTGATTACACTGTTACCATGCAGCTAAAGCGCCCTGTAAGTACTAAGAGCAATGCGCAAACTGAAGTTGTTACTGGTTCACAAGTGTCAATGAAGGTCACTGTCGCTGAGCAAGACTCCAAGCAACCAAAAGTTGTTGTACCACCGTACGATGGCAGCGGCGGTTCTTTCGGCCTGTTTGGTATGCTTTCTCTACTTGGTCTTGGTTTTCTTCGTAGAGCAAAGAAGTAACCAAGCATTAAACCAATAACGCCAATTTGCGTTAATAAGTAATCAAAGAGGTTTAGCCTTAGGCTAAGCCTCTTTTCTTATTTAAAAAGTCACTATACTCTGTTGAGCTTTCTTTCATCACAGAGCATCAATTTTGAGTCCAGAACGCGCTGGCCAAATGGTCATCTTTCACGCTTTAGTCAAAGCCGGTAGTTTTACAGCGGCGGGTAAACAGCTTGAAGTTTCAACCTCCCATATCAGTAAGCAAATAAGCGCCCTTGAAACCTCACTAAACATCAAATTAGTGCAACGTACGACACGCAGTTTTACCCTAACCGAAGCAGGAGAACGCTACCTCGATTGCTGCGCACAGGTTGTTAATGCCATGCGCGATGGTAATGCTGTGATTGATGACGCCCGTGATGAGATTTCTGGCGTACTAAGGTTAGGTATTTCTCAATCTTTCGGCACCATGCACTTAACCCCTGCGATTGAACAATTGCAGCGCCACTACCCTCGCCTGAAAGTAGAATTAAGCTTATTTGACCATAAAGCCGATATGCTCGAAGACGGGCTCGATTTGTGGATCACCAACTACGAGCACATTCCTGAAGGTTATGTCGCACAGCGGCTAGCGGATACCCGTTTTGTGGTCGCGGCAGCGCCCGAGTATTTAATGCACCACCCGGCACCATCGCACCCCGATGATTTAGCCACGCACAACTGTTTGACCTATCAAAGCCGGCAACGTAATTACCACGCGTGGTCATTCAAACAAGCTGATCAGCAACTACTCGTGAATGTTGACGGTAACTATCGTGTCGACCTAGCCGAGGCTGTTCGAGATGCAGCCATTGCTGGATGGGGAGTCGCATACTTAGCGACTTATCTATTGAAAGATGAATTTAAAGAAAAAAAACTGATCCAGCTTTTGCCTGACTGGCAAGCAAATCAAACCATGCCCTTTTATGCGGTTTACCCAAGCCGGGCGCATTTACCACACAAAATCGCAGCAGTGATTAGCTTCTTTAAACAATATATTGGCGACACGCCGTATTGGGATAAAGCTCTCAGCCGCCATATCAAACTCTAATTGTGATTATTGCCAATCACGAAAACGGTTACTTTAGCAGCGAAATTGTTTCCAAGATCTTGCACAAAAACCAAAACACCTTTTCCAATTGGCAACAATAAAAAATCAGAAAGCCTTAACTCACTGTTAGTTAAGGCTTTCAAAAATTAATATCATACAAATCAACCCAGCATCACAACTTACTAACATCTCCTGCTTGAAAGCCTTTCCAACCTCACTAGAATGCGCCTCTCACTTTTAGTTACACATAACTTTTAAAGGTTTTCCATGTCTTCGCTTATTGGTATTGCAGCCATTTTATTGTTTGCTTATTTGCTTTCGACCGATCGCCGCAATATCCCGTTAAAAACAGTTTCACTGGCGTTCTTACTTCAAATCGCTTTTGCACTATTAGTGCTATACATTCCTGCGGGTAAGTCAGCACTAAACAGTGTGACTAATGCTGTGTCTGGCGTCATTGATTATGGCCAGCAAGGTATTGCCTTCTTATTTGGTGGCTTGGCAACGGGCAGCGTGGGCTTTGTATTTGCCATAAATGTTCTTGGCATCATTATCTTTTTCTCAGCGCTGATTTCAGCCCTTTATCACATTGGCTTAATGCCGAAAGTGATTAACCTGATCGGTGGTGGCTTACAGAAGTTTTTGGGTACAGGTCGTGCGGAATCTTTATCTGCTACCGCAAATATTTTTGTAGGCATGATTGAAGCACCACTGGTTGTGAAGCCGTACCTTAAAAACATGAGTGACTCTCAGTTCTTCGCCGTAATGACTTGTGGTCTCGCTTCTGTTGCGGGGGGTACGCTAGTGGGTTATGCCTCGCTAGGTGTTGAACTCAACTTCCTGATTGCTGCCGCGTTCATGTCAGCACCTGCTGGCTTATTAATGGCAAAAATCTTAGTGCCACCATCAGACGACACGCACCAAAACGATGAAATTACATCAGTTGAGCTTCCTCGTGCCACTAACGTTGTTGAAGCCCTTGCTGATGGTGCCATGTCAGGCTTACGTATTGCCGTAGCCGTTGGTGCAACGCTACTGGCTTTCATCAGTGTGATCGCTTTGCTAAACGGCTTGCTTGGTCATGTAGGTGACGCCTTGGGTATTCCGCTAAGCTTTGAGCTTATCTTAGGCTATGTGTTTGCCCCTGTTGCTTTCTTGATTGGTGTGCCTTGGAATGAAGCCATTACCGCAGGTTCATTGATTGGTAACAAAGTCATCGTCAACGAATTCGTCGCTTTCATCCAGCTAATGGAAGTGAAAGATCAGCTAAGCGCACACTCACAAGCAATTATCACTTTTGCATTGTGTGGCTTTGCCAATATCTCAACAATGGCAATGTTGATTGGCGGCTTAGGTAGCTTGGTACCAGAGCGTCGCACTTTCATTTCGACCTACGGTTTCCGCGCTATTGCTGCTGGTGTACTAGCAAACCTAATGAGTGCAGCGATTGCTGGTGTGATCCTTTCACTTTAAAAGTTCTGCTTACGCCAAAACAAAAAACAGAGGGAGCATCCCTCTGTTTTTGTATTTGTCACTCAAAAATAAATCAAAGTACAAGTAGTTAATCTATCTATAACTTAACTCGTTACTTAACCAGTGACTTCGTTGGTTACTTAATGAGATATTCAGGTGGTAGCGCTTTGTCAGAAATAAAGTGATGCACCGCTGACAGAGGGCAAACAAAGGCCGATTTTACGACGCCTAACTTACTATGGTCAGCCGCTAAAACTACACTTGCTGTTTGTTTTATTGCCTTTCGCTTATAAGGTAACTCATTGAATGAATAACAAGTGATACCCTGTTCTGGGTCAACTCCCGCCGCCGAAATAAACACAGTATCAAAGCGAATATTATCAATTTCACTTTGCTCACTCAGCG
Source organism: Photobacterium jeanii (assembly GCF_001650345.1). Taxonomy (GTDB): domain Bacteria; phylum Pseudomonadota; class Gammaproteobacteria; order Enterobacterales; family Vibrionaceae; genus Photobacterium; species Photobacterium jeanii. The sequence continues at coordinate 647,546 of NZ_LVHF01000012.1, forward strand.
GATAAAAGTTATTGAATTTGGGATCATAAGCCCCACCACACAACACCACTTGGCAGTTGGGTTTACGCTTCAAAGCGACAAAGATATTCATTGAGAAGCAAACCCCTGTAAACGGGATTTTATCGTCAATCGCTTGAATGATATGAACGATACTCGTGCCGTTATCAAAAAAGACAGTTTGGTTCTCAAGCACATGCTGCGCCGCTTTTTGACCTATCAGCTTCTTTTCTTCAACATGATTGGCACTTTGCTCATCTAAAAAGTAGCCACTATTTTGCGATCGCCCTTGTTTACGAACCACGTAACCGCCAATCAAGCTGACAAGCTCATTGGGCTCAGTAAAATCACGACGAATCGTCATTTCAGATACATTCAAGCTATCGGCTGCGGCTTTCAAATGTACCTTCTCGCGGCCAATGAGTAACTCTGCTAACTGCTTGATTCGTATTTCGCGTTTGGTCTCTGCCATCTAATGACTCATAATATACTTTGATAACAGTATATTAGTGAACTTTAAAACATTGGCATAGAGTCAAAGCGTGTCTCACTCCAAATAATCACAATACAAAACTTGGTTTTTAACCCAATGGCAAAAGACTTGCTTACAAAACAAACAATAATTGAAGATCGCTTTACCATCGCGACCTTCAACCTATTCAATTACATCGCCCCACCCGATGCTTTCTACGATTTTGAAAACATCTACAGCCTTCAAGAGTGGCAAAAGAAACAAGCGTGGATCAAACGTTACCTCTCGGCAGTCCAACCCGATATTATTGGCTTTCAAGAAGTCTTTAGCGCCAGTTCACTCGAAGAACTGGTTCATACCGAAGGATATGAGTATTTTGCAGTAGTTGATGAACCAAGCCTAGTTGATGACTACATCTACCAAGACCCAATTGTGGCTATTGCCTCACGCTTTCCCATTGTCGATGTTCAAGCAATTAAACCTTCAACAACTCATTTAATAGCAGCAGGTATCAGCACTGACTTTATCTTTAGCCGCCAACCGCTGCGTGCCACGATCACTATTCCGCACATCGGCAACTGCGATTGCTATGTCGTTCACTTCAAATCAAAACGGGCAACTGAGGTCAACTTCACAAGTGAACCGCCACTTCAAGTAGATGTAGTTGCGCATCATAATGCCTTGTTTGGAGAATGGCGTTCATCGATGCAACGCAGTAGTGAAGCTTTATTATTGAAAGCGGCGATTACAGAGCGAAGAGCCCAAACAGATCACCCTGTTGTGGTAATGGGTGATTTTAACGATGACCTATACAGTCCACTGTTAAACAATTTGCTTCTGACGATACCAACAGAAAACAAGACGAATGATGTAAGCTGCCCAAGCCTTCGTGATAGCTACTTTCAGTTAACCGACAGTTACCATCTTTACACGGCTACCGACAACGCACCTGCTGATACAAGTAGAGCGGCAACCCATTACTACTTCAATAAAGGCTCTGTGCTTGATTACATTTTATTGTCAGATGAGTTCGATGCCCAATGCTTAACGAGCCTCTATGAAGTGGCGAATTACCACACAGAAGATCGCCACTTGATTAACCCCATCTTCGATAAAGATAGCCACAGCACAGATCACGCCGTCGTTAGCATTGAGCTCAAACTGAGAAATTAGTTTTCAAGCAGGTACAAAAAAGCCCACAAGCGAATGAACTTGTGGGCTTTTTCTTCAATCTAGCACGGTTTAGCGTGACTGATTACGGCTACCTGACGGGCGACGTGAACCACGAGATGCATCGCCACGAGGTTTCTCATCACTCATGCGGCGTGGTTTCTTACCTGCATTATTTGCTGGTTTGCTCTTGCCTCTTGGCTTCTCATCACGGTTAAACTTATCTTTACCGTGCGCTTTACTTTGGGCATTGCCATGAGTATTTGCCTTGCCTTTACCAGCCGGTTTCGCCTTACCATGACCTTGGCCTTGCTTACCGTTCGGTTTAGCACCAGATCTGGTGTTTTGCTTACCACCAGCATGCTTCACGTTCTTATCTTTCGGCTGGTGACCACTTGCGTTTTCACCTGAACGCTGACCATCTTGATGGTTTTTCTTCGGCTTTTTCGGTTTCTTAGGCTTAATTGGTCGTGTATCCAGTTTAGAGGCAGGTAGCGGGTTTACCGGCTCATAACCTTCAACAACTTCACGATCGATCACTTTCTGGATCAAGCGCTCGATAGCTTGCAGTTCTTTATATTCGTCCGCACACACCAAAGAAATAGCATGACCATCTGCTCCAGCACGACCAGTACGACCAATACGGTGAACATAGTCTTCAGACACATGTGGCAAGTCAAAGTTAACCACTTGTGGTAATTGATCGATATCGATACCACGCGCAGCAATATCAGTTGCCACTAGAATGCTGATTTCACCACTCTTTAAGTTTGCCAACGCTTTAGTTCGTGCACCTTGGCTCTTGTTACCGTGGATAGCCGCAGCTTTAATGCCTTTCTTCTCTAGGAAACCCGTTAGGCGGTTAGCACCGTGTTTAGTACGGGTAAATACCAATGCTTGCTGCCAATTATTCTGTTTAATTAGCTTAGCCAGTACCGCAGATTTTTTACTTTTATCAACCGGGTGAACTGACTGTTTAACGGTTTTCGCCGTTGAGTTTCGTGGTGTAACGGAAATCTCAACCGGGTTATTAACCAAGCCTTTCGCTAAATCACGGATCTCTTCTGAAAAAGTCGCTGAGAACAATAAGTTTTGACGCTGTTTAGGCAAGATCGCCAAGATCTTACGGATATCACGAATGAAGCCCATGTCCAACATACGGTCAGCTTCATCAAGTACTAGCACTTCAAGCTGATTAAATCGCACCGCATTCTGTTGGTACAAATCAAGCAAACGACCCGGTGTTGCTACCAACACATCCGCGCCCTGACGCATACGCATCATTTGTGGGTTCACTTTCACACCACCGAAAACAACAGCTGAAGTCAGTGGTAAGTGCTTAGAATATGCCGCTACATTTTCTGCTACCTGTGCAGCAAGCTCACGCGTTGGCGTTAAGATCAATGCACGTACTTGATTTGATTTAACACGTGGACCTTGTGAAAGTCGTTGCAAAATTGGCAACGTAAAACCCGCTGTCTTACCTGTCCCTGTTTGCGCCGCTGCCATCACATCCTTGCCTTCCAATACCGCAGGAATAGCCTGCGCCTGAATCGGTGATGGTGTTTGGTAACCTTGTGTGGCAACCGCTTTTAAAAGAGGGGCTGATAAGCCCAAAGAGTCAAAACTCATATATTCACTTATTATCATGCTTCATCGTGAAACCAGCTCACGACGGGGGCGTGTAGGATACAGTAATATCACTGTCTGTGCTGAAGTTATTCTAACTCACAGCATAATAAGTATTGGGCGCTTACGTTTTCCAAAGAAAAACGAATAAAAAATGGGGCGCAGTCAAAACTGCGCCCCATGCTATGAGTGTGAACTTATAACTTATTTTGCTCTAATCGACAAAACGCTCTGGCGAAACCTTAATCATTTTCTCTACACGCTGATTCGGCTCTTCTGCCATAGCTTGATCCTCACCATGAATATAATAAGACAGTAAAATTTCATTATTAGACTCAAAGCCAGCATCCACTTTCAACTCAGCGAGTTTCACTCTATCACCAACAAAGTAAGTATCTAGGTGTGTGACTTTTTTCGCCCCATGATCAAGATAGAACAAGCCAAGATAGTCAAATCGACCCGAGCCCTGATTAGATACCCAGAATGGAATCGCAAACACCATGCCTTTATCAACATTGATCGATGCAAAATTCAACGGCAGTAAGTTCTGAGCATTAAGCCCAATTTGACCACGCTCTTCGCCATATTCATAATCGCCCTTGGCGTACAGCTTCTTCCCTAGCCACTCAAGATCCGTTAGCGTGACTTTCACTTTTGAGCCCGGCAAATCGATGTTCCAGTCATGATTAGTTTTGTAACTAAACATCATCATCATTACTTTGCTTTGATTCGACGATAACGTAGCAATCACATCACCATTTGGCCCATATAGCTCAACGTCATCTGCCATATTGGTACGGTAAAAATTCACCGCAGCACCGCCAATTGCTAATACAACCACCAGCAATAAAATTTTTCTAACCACAATCACTCCTAACTCACCGTTTAATTAATAACGTGTACATTTGTGAGTCTTAAGAACATAGATTAATGACAAACATAGAAGATATACAAGGATGATAAAATCATCCCTTTTGACCCACGCAAAACAAAGCCGTACGTTTTAGTGCGGCTCGCAAGCGCTATTGTGTCACTGGTAAGTGAGTATTGAGGAAGCTTGCCATCTTTTTACGCGCCAACTTAGCTTCTGGAATACTGAACGAGTAAGCTTGGAAAACGTGCCACATTCCCTCGTAAATATCTAACTTAGCTTCACCGCCATGACTATCAATGGCTTGATACAAACGTACGGCATTACTAAGGAAGATTTCTTTGGTACCGGCTTGAATTAGAGTGGGTGGGAACGGCTTGCTGTAATCACCATACACTGGCGACACATACGGATGTTTTTGATCTTTAACATCTGCATAAGCATCTGCTGACGGCTTCAATAGCAGATCGTAACGATATAACGGCTCAGCATCTTTTAGGGTCTGATAAGTATCACCCGTTTCTGTAATATCAGACCAAGGCGACCAAAGCACCACTGCCGCAGGTAAAATCATGCCTAAATCGCGCATTTTCAAAACAGCACCTGCAGCCAAACCACCACCAGCCGAGTCACCGTAAATCGCAACATCAGACATTTTATAGCCCTGCTCTGTCAGCGCTTTCATTACTGCAACCACTTGGTCTGTAATGGTTTCGTACTTAGCATGCGGCGCTAATGTGTAGTCAACTGAAATGACGCGTAGTCCAGTATCTGCTGCAACAGGCACGCAACTCGCAAGCGACGATTCTGCGGTATAACCTGTGTAAGCGCCACCATGGGTATACACCAGCACTTTACCATTGTCTTGCCAGCCCTTAGGTTTAACATCAAGCACAGGCACACCACCCAGCTCTAACGCCTTCACTTCTGGGCGATACATTTCAATAGCAGCCTGATTCAGAGGAACGACATCTTCGTCAGATTTTTTCTGTAGTGCTTTCCACCCTTCAACACTCAGGTTATGCGGGATCGCCATAGTATCTTTGGCTTCTTTAGAAAAACCCTTCGCTAAAAACGCTTGCCCTTCTTTCGAGATTGTTGAAGGAACATAAAAATCGTTCGCCAGAATTCCAGTACTAATCAGTGATAGCCCCAACGCAACTAAGGAACGCTTCATATTATACCTAATCACTTGACAAAAAATTCAACATCAAACCATGCTATCACACCTCTCAATCTTTGCTTATGTGAATGTTAACGGTGTGATTGATGTCAATATTTTCATTTATATCAATGAATAAGATTTGCTCTAACAATCACCTCTTTGCTGCTTTAAATTAATGCGGTGCATACAAATTGTCATAAGTTGCAGATACACTATCCCATCTACATTTAACTAAAGTCGCCACCAAGAATGAACTCAAATACCGCTCTCTCAAATCACACGATCTCCGGTCATCGTGGCGCTCGTGGCTTAGCGCCTGAAAATACACTGGTTGGCATTCAACTCGCAGCCCATCACGGGGCAACTTGGGTGGAAATGGATGTGCAGCTAACCGCGGATCTCGTGCCTGTGATGCAGCATGACCGCACTATTAATCGCTGCACTAACGGACGTGGTAGCCTTCATAAAAAAACACTCTCGGCACTCCAAGCCTTTGATGCCAGTCAAGGCTATAAAGGCGACAACGCTGCAGAGTTTGCCGATCAAATCGTTCCCACACTTGAGCAAGCACTGAATGCGTGTCTAAAGCACAACCTTAGTATGAACCTTGAGATCAAAGTGCATCGTAAGGCAGATGAGCGCCCTTTAGTCGAGCAAGTGGTGAAAACCGTAAAAGCGATGAATTTCCCATTGGATAAACTGGTATTTTCCAGCTTTTCACTTGGTGTTCTGACTTACTGTAAAACCTTATTCCCTGAAGTACGTCGTGGCTTAATCACCTCTCGCCATATCCGTAACATGATGGAAAAAGCAACACAGCTTGAGCTTTTCAGTATTCATTATGATCAGAGCAAACTTACGCAAAGTACGGCTCAGAAAATTAAAGCAGCAGGGCTTGAGCTTCACATTTGGACATTAAATGATCCCGAGCAAGCAGCCATGTTTCGTGGCTGGGGAGTAGATAACATCATCACTGACTACCCTGATCTATTTCAAGGCAAGTAATCAGCTCAGCATTCTAATGCCAACCGTTTTCGCTGGTTGATTACGCTAAAAATAAAGTCAAACTCAACTTATCTCACTATTTTAATAAACTTGTAGTGAGATAATCCTCACATTGTGAGCGTCATAGAAATCTTGTTGCATTAAATTAGTGACAAGCATCACCTTAAGTTATTGAATCCACAACTAACATAGCGCCGATTATTTTAATAATGGAACGCTATTAAATGAAAAAGCCGTTACTAACTTCTGCAATCCTACTCGCGCTAAGTGGCTCTGCATTTGCAGCCGATGGCGATATTGTCGACGTGACTATCCTCGGAACATCAGATATCCATGGCCATTTTATGCCATGGGACTACGCCAGCGATAAGCTCAATATGCGTGGTAGCTTGAGTCAAATCGCGACCAAGGTGAAACAAATCCGTGAAGAACAGGCTAACGTTATTTTGGTTGATGCTGGCGATACGATTCAGGGCAACTTTGTTGAAACATTCAAAGATGAACCTGTAGACCCTATGATGCTGGGCTTCAATGAAATGCAGTATGATGTTTGGGTGTTGGGTAACCACGAATTCGACTTTGGTTTAAAAGTGCTAAACCGTTCGCTGACTCAGTTTGAAGGTCAATCTTTAGGTGGCAACATCAAGCGTGCTGATGGCAACCCTTTCTTACCTGCGCACACTATTATCGAGCGTAACGGCATTAAAATTGGTGTGATTGGGATGGATACGCCAATGACCCAAGTTTTCGCTGAAGGCACTAACCGCCTTGGCGGTGTGACTTTCACTAACCCCACTTTGGAAGTGAAGAAAGTCATCAAACAAATCGATGACCAAGTTGATGCCATCGTGCTCGTGGCTCACATGGGGCTAGATAACGAAAACAACATTGAAAATACGGGTGTAACTGACATTGCTAATGCCAACCCAGAGCTCGATGCCATTGTTGCCGGTCACATGCACACCCGTATCGATAAGGCGACGGTTAACGGCGTGATCATCACCGAGCCTGACAAATACGGTCGTGCCCTATCTCGTATCGATCTGCAATTTGAAGAACGTGATGGCAAATACACCCTAGTAAACAAAGACAGCTTCACCTACAAGATTAAAGGTGTCGATTCTGATCAAAAAATGGAAAGCTTATACGCGCCATACCATAAACGCCTTCGTGAAAACGCAAACCGTGTGATTGCTGAACTCACCGGGACCGATTTAGTGCCTGAAAATGAAATCAAAGGCATTCCGCAAGTTCACATTCAAGATACTGGCATCAGTGCTTTGTACCAAGAAGCCAGCATGCACTACGCACCAATGGCGAACGTGATCGCACTGCAAATCGACAACGATAAAGCCGAGTTAGATGTAGGTAAAATCAAAGCCAAAGACATTGCTTATAACTACCAATACGCTGGTGGTGAAATCACAGTTTATGAAATGACGGGTAAAGAACTGAAGACCTACATGGAATGGTCTGCTGGCTACTTTAACAGCGTTAAAGATGGCGATGTAACCTACAGCTTTAACCCAGAGCGCCGTGCATCAAAATACTCAACCAATGACTTCTTTGCTGGCGTGACTTACACCATCGACTTAACACAGCCTGCTGGTCAACGTATTAAAGATCTTAAGTTTGCTGACAACAGCATGATCACAGATACCACCCCAATTCGAATTGGCATGAACAGCTACCGTATGGGTCATTTAACCAAAGCAGGTGGCGTGTTAGAAGGTCGTAGCTTCCCTGTCTTATTTGATACTGAAGAAAAATATGGTGAAGAAGACGGTACGATTCGTAACCTTACCATCCGTTATTTGACTGAAGTGAAGAAAGGTCAGTACCAAGGTAAGCCAATGCACCGCTGGCACTTAGCGGGTCTAGAAGGCTTTGCGAAAGAAGCGAAAATCGTAAAAGACTTGATCAACACAGGCAAAATCACGGTACCGACAAGTGAAGATGGTCGTTACACCAACGTGGCGTCAATCAATGTGAAAGACAAGCTATTTGCTGATAACGCTAAAATGGAAAAAGCGCTAAGCCAATTAACCACTAAGCTAGCGAACGCAACTACAGAGTCAGAAAAAACAGCCATCGAGCGAGATATCACGTTAATTAAAGCACTTAACTAATCATATCCCTTGAGAAATTATTGAACTGAAAACAAAATCCCCGCTTCTATGGAAGCGGGGATTTTTTATCTAGCCAACGTTCTTTCATCGCAATGGCTTTTGCCGTTGTGATTAAGCCAGTGCAGCTTCAGGTGTTACGTATGGTAGGTCTAATGCTTCAGATACTTCTTCACATGTGATTTGACCACGGTATACGTTCAAGCCATTGAGTAGATGTTTGTCATCTTTCAGTGCTTGTTTGTAGCCTTTGTCTGCTAGTTGAAGAATGTATGGAAGCGTTACGTTGTTTAGTGCGAATGTTGACGTACGTGCAACCGCGCCTGGCATATTCGCAACACAGTAGTGAACAACGTCATCAACAATGTAAGTTGGCTCACTGTGTGTGGTCGCGTGAGACGTTTCAACACAACCACCTTGGTCGATAGCAACATCAACAATGGCTGCGCCTGGTTTCATCGCTTTAATCATTTCAGCAGTGACTAGTTTCGGTGCAGCTGCACCTGCTACAAGTACGCCACCAATCACAAGGTCAGCTTCTAGTACGTGTTTCTCGATAGCATCTTTAGTTGAGAATACACACTGAACATCGCCACCAAACTGAGCATCTAGCTGACGTAGTACATCAATATTACGGTCAAGTACTACAACGTTAGCGCGAAGGCCTACTGCCATTTGTGCAGCATTTGCACCTACAACACCACCGCCGATGATAACCACTTTTGCAGGTTCAACGCCCGGTACACCACCAAGTAGCATGCCGCGACCACCTTTCGATTTCTCAAGTGCAAAAGCACCCGCTTGAATCGACATACGACCTGCAACTTCTGACATTGGCGCTAGAAGTGGTAGACGTCCTTTATCATCAGTCACTGTTTCGTATGCAATACATACCGCTTTGCTGTTGATAAGGTCAATTGTTTGTTCTGGGTCTGGGGCAAGGTGAAGGTAAGTAAAGAGGATTTGACCTTCACGAAGCATTGCACGCTCTACGGCTTGCGGTTCTTTTACTTTGACAATCATTTCAGCTTCTGCGAATACCGCTTCAGCTGTTGGCAAAATCTGAGCACCAGCGTCAATGAAGTCCTGATCACTGAAGCCAATTCCTGAACCCGCTTGTGTTTCAACATACACTTTATGGCCATGCGATACTGCTTCACTTACAGATGCTGGAACCATACCTACACGGTATTCATGAACTTTAATTTCCTTAGGTACGCCAATAATCATCTTTAGTTTCCTTGCTGCCTTGTTTAAAAGTTATATACACAATAATGAAAAAAACTCGGAATGTGGCACCAAATTTTAACCAAAACACAACAAATGCATCCGATATTTTATTCCAAAGCAGCATAATCAACCAACTTTGAGCTCAGTCACACTAGAAAACATCAACTTTTCACCACAAGTTAGACCAGACAACTAACTTTGAGTCATTTAGTAGTCAGTAAATCTACAGTGAATATATAAAACCTCATTCATTAACTACATAAATGGCATTTGCGACTAGCAAAAATCCCCTTTTATACCTCACCAAACGGGACAATATTCGAATTTAGCAATTGAGCGAGTTATAAACACCAATCCACAAAGGCTTTTCACACTTTCATCAAGCATGTGAAATTTTCATCTAGTTAACATAAAAGCAACCAACCACTTCTTAAACATCCCCTACTGCCGTCATTCTTATTACAAATAGAAGAATAATGCTCCTGATTAGATAAAAACTAATAAATTTCATATTAAACCTCTTGGATCATACAGCCTCTTAATGATATAAATCCGCCATTCAACAAGTTCAACAACAAATCAAGGTGTAACATGAAAACAAAACTACTAATGTTAGCTGCTGTGATGTCACTAACAGGTTGTGAAGCCTACAACATGGTTCAAGCGGGTCGTATTGCTGCTGACTATAATATTCTTGCTGGCCAAGGTGCTGCAGTATTCAACTCTCAAAATGGCTCCCAGTACCTAATCCCTAAACCATACAACGAAGAACACCCTAGAATGCTGGTGTGTTACACCAACGGTGGTCTTTTTGGTTCTAAAGATGAAGCGCCGCTACGTGACGTAGGTAACGAATACCTTGAGATAAATCGTCCTGGCTTCCACCTAGGTGAAGGTGTTGAGCGTTCAGGTACATGGGATAGCCGTACTTGTTACGATTTCGAAATTCAACCTAACGTATAACATCGCCATAATCTAAGTAGCAAGTAGTCAAACCTTACTGCGAAAGTCATTTTTATTGCGTTATAAAAAAACCACCGTATATAACGGTGGTTTTTTATCAAACTCGTGAAGCAATCAGTAAAATTACTCTTCAAAGTCCCAAGGCATATCGGGTAGTGCGTCTAAGTTCTCGCTGTAACGCTTAAGATCGAAAGAGCCTTCATTCTTCGCTACATCAAAAACTTCAACTGATAGTGCACAAGCCATCATCTCAATCGCTTCGTCACGCGGAGTTCCCGTCATCACCAAACGCATTAGCGTTTCTTTGACTTTAACTGGATTACCGTCTTCAAGTTGATTTTTTACTGTTTCAACAAGCATTTCGCCTGTCATTGTGTCTTCGTTTTGCATAACTCGCCTGTTTAGCTAACCTAAAGCAATACGCTTTTAGGTTCGTTCATACCAAATCGCTTTGGTAACTCATTAGTATCTGTTGATTGATATTTGTTAGAACCCACGCCCTGCTCGGCTCGTGCGCCCATTTATGTAATCTTGACGGAATGTCCAATCAAGCTTGTCGCAAATACCACGATAGGGTTCATTCTTAACTCCCAACATCACCGCATTTTGCGAACAATACTCCTTCCGCCCAAGTTCATAGCCGTCACTGTATGCTTGATAACTCGCGCTTTGCAACGACTGTAATGTATCTCGTCCTTTGAGGTTTTGCTCAGAGTCTTTGATCATACCAGCCAGTGCGACTTCATAACCATACTCTTTCCATTCATCATCTGATTTAAACGCCAAATCAGGTTGAAGTGCACAACCGCTGAGCACAAGCCCAACAACAACAGATAAAATCCACTTTTTCATACTGTCTCCTTAATGCTTTGTGTCAACCTGTTCAACGCATGACGAATCTCGCGTGTTACGCAATCATCTTACTGAGCAAGATTTTCGCCTCATCCATCGATGCGAAAGAATCATGCACATCCAAATCCCACTGTGGTTGATTTGGGTTGACCAAAATAGTCGGTAGCCCTGCAGACAGCGAAGATGTCGCGCCTGTCAGGCTGTCTTCTACTGCAATTACATTTTGTGGCTTTTCATTTAATTGGCTACAAGCCAATTGGTAAATTTCAGGTGAAGGCTTGTTGTTTTTCACATCTTGCCCTGTCACTACACCATCAAACAGGGATAGCCAACCAAGACGATCAAGAATGCCTTCTACATACTCTCGCGGTGAACCAGTCACCACCATCAATGGACACTGCCCATGAAGATGCTTTAGCGCAGCATCCACACCTGGCATCGCGGGAATATGCCCTTTCATCAACATTTCTCGGGTTAGGAGTTCCATTTCTTGCACAATATGGAGAACCTCATGTTGTAGTGAGAACTGCTCTTTCATCGCCACTGCCACTTTAGGCCAAGGCAAACCCGCATACTGATCAAGAAAATGAGGTTGTGACATAACGCCACCAATGGAGTTGATGTAATCCGCCCAGTTTTGCGCGTGGAAAACTTCTGAATCGATGAGCGTGCCATCAAAGTCGAAACAAATCGCCTGCATAGTGTCGCCTATTATTATTTTCGCCCTACTCTTTAAGCTTAACTTATCCCAAGGGCGGGTTAACCAATTATTCGATGCAAAGTGCGCAGCTTAGAAAAGGCGGCATGCACTGGATTTCTGGTACTAGATTGCTCGTACTTAGCTATTTAGTAATAACAACATGGTAAGAGTTCGCTCAATCAAAGTCATCACATTGCTGCGATCTTTCGACCGCGCTCAGATACCCAAGCTGTAACCGCGATAAACCATCAATATCAAGCGCTTCAACTATTCATTGAATTAAGCATCAAAAAATAAAAGAGAGGGAAAGCGCTCACCTTCCCTCTCTTTTGTAACTCACTTTCACAGACTGGATGACGCGACTGGTTTACTTCATTACTAGCTTATTGCTTAGCGTGATTAAGACGCCGCATTCAATGACTTGCTATGACGTGGTAGACCTATTGAAATCAACGTTGTGATCACCAAGAAACCAAACGAGACCCACAGGCAAGCTGCCAAACCTGAGGTTTGATATACCCAACCAGAAAGTACGGTGCCAATCAAACGTCCCATCGCATTCGCCATGTAGTAAAAGCCAACATCAAGTGACACGCCATCGCCTTTGGCATAGCTCACAATCAAGTAAGAATGAAGTGAGGAGTTCACCGCGAACACAGCACCGAACAGTAACAAACCGAATACGATGGTAAATTGCGGTTGCCATTCTTGCTGAACACCAAACGCCACAGCGCCAGTGATCATGGCAAGACCAGCCACCCACAACATTGCAGCTCGTCCATCAGGTACTACACCACTGGCTTTACCCGTAATACGCGGCGCAAAGCCTTGAACAAAGCCGTAAGCAATCACCCATAAAGCAAGGAAGCCTCCCACCCACAGGTGGTCCCACCCAAACACTTGCCCTAAGTAAATCGGCAACGCGACCACAAACCAAACGTCACGAGCACCAAACAAAAACATACGCGCCGCTGACAAAATATTAATGCCGCGACTTTTCGAGAAGATCTCACGAAACTTAATGGCTTTTTTCGCCTTACCTAGGTCTTTTTCTAACCATGTTAGGCTCATAAGCAGTACCACTGTCAGTACCGCAGCCATCAGTAACACCGCCCCTTTAAAGCCAATCAGCGCCAGTAATACACCACCAAGGAAGAAACCTGCACCTTTCAAGGCATTTTTAGATCCCGTTAGGATCGCAATCCATTTATATAAAGCACCTTGTTGCTCATCTGGCACTAAAGTCTTGATGGCACTCTTTGCGCTCATCTTGTTAAGGTCTTTAGCGATCCCCGACATTGCTTGCGCCAACATCACCCACAACACGGTTAAGTATTCCGCAGGCACTGCGAGCATAACTAAGGCGACAATTTGCATTGCCAAACCAATGTTCATGGTGCGATTAAGCCCAAGCTTAGCGCCTAACCAACCACCGATTAAATTGGTAACAACACCAAAAATCTCGTAGAACAAAAACAGCGAAGCGATTTGAAGTGGCGAATAACCTAACTGATGGAAATGCAACACCACCAGCATACGCAGAGCGCCATCTGTCAGGGTGAAATTCCAATAGTTAAAGGTCACCAACATATACTGGCGAACTTGTTGAGGTAAGCGGGATATGGTCGCAATCATGGCTTTGCCTTTTACATCAATAGGAAGCCTGCGAGCGCTGACTTCCTTTTCTCATTATTTACTTATTCGTTTGCTTCATTAATAAAGTTACGCGCCAACTTTACGAATAAGCTCAGCCGTACGTGTTGCGTAGCCCATTTCGTTATCGTACCAAGCGTACACTTTTACCATGCGCTCATTAACAACCATGGTTGAAAGCGCATCCACAACCGTTGAACGTTGATCGCCTTTGTAGTCGATCGATACCAGTGGACGCTCTTCATAACCTAGAATGCCCGCTAACTCACCTTCTGCCGCTTCTTTTAGCAGTGCATTTACTTCTTCGGCTGTTGTATCGCGCTCAACATCAAAAATGATGTCGGTTAACGATGCATTGGCAAGCGGAACACGCACAGCGTGACCATTAATCTTACCTTCAAGCTCAGGGAAAATTTCAACAATAGCTTTAGCCGAACCAGTGGTGGTTGGAATTAAGCTCATCCCACATGCACGCGCACGGCGAAGGTCTTTATGTGGCGCATCTAAGATGGTTTGAGTATTGGTAAGGTCATGAATGGTAGTAAATGAAGATTGCTTAATACCCAATTTTTCGTGGATCACTTTTACCACTGGCGCAATACAGTTAGTGGTACAAGACGCAGCAGTTACAATGCGGTGCATTTCAGGATCATAAAGATCGTCATTCACACCCACAACGACATTCAGCACGCCCTCTTCTTTCACCGGTGCCGATACCACAACACGCTTTACGCCTTGATCTAGGTACTTTTGCAGCAGTGACTTCTTACGGTGTACACCTGTCGCTTCCAGCACCACGTCACAGCCAGACCAATCAATCGCATCAATGTCGCGCTCTTGAGTACAACGAATACGCTGATTGCCATTAACGACAATTTCATTACCTTCTGAGGTGACATGATGATTCCAACGACCTTGTACAGAATCAAACTCAAGTAGGTGACCCAATGTCGCGGCATCGCCTGCTACATCATTAATTTGCACAAACTCTACATCTTGCCAATCAAATGCAGCACGTAATGCTAAACGACCAATACGTCCAAAACCGTTAATACCTACTTTAATAGCCATGTGATTCCCTTTTCGAGATTAAGAAGCAATAGTTAAGATATGCGGATTATCATATATATGATTTTGCAGATATACAAACCTTATCGAGCCTATCGACTGATCTTTTTTTGATCATGTGTAAAAACAAGAGACTAAAAAATAACAGAGAGGCACAGATACCTTTAAACATAGCTTTTGAACACCTCCCCTCCAAGATGAATGTGTGTGCACCCATTCATCAAGCCATGAGATAATTTTCAAAACATGAAGGTTGCCAATGCTAGTCGGACAAATGTCCTTAAGATAATAAAAGCAATTTCCTACACTAGCGCCATACCAATAATCACCCAAGGACATGCATGATGGACTTTATCGCTTGGTTCGATATCAATAACACCCTTATCAACATCCCTATTGGTGGCGGCTACGCTATGTCGTGGATTGAAGCCATCGGAACAATTTTTGGTTTACTGTGTATTTGGAATGCCAGCCAAGAAAAAACGATTAACTACTTATTTGGCCTAATTAATGTCACGTTGTTTGCCATCATTTTTTACCAAATCCAGCTATATGGCATTTTGCTACTGCAACTATTTTTCTTTTGCGCCAACCTTTATGGTTGGTACGCATGGACTAGACCTGCATCAGAAAATGGCGACATGCTTGAAGTACGTTGGCTCAGCAAACAAAAACTGTCTTACACGGTTGCAGTGAGTGTGCTAGCCATAGGTCTCATGACCATTTACATCGACCCATTCTTCTTAGCACTCGCCAATATTAGCGTCGATGGCCTAAACCTGTTGGGTGCAGACTTAGCCCGCCCAACGCTAGAACCTGATGCATTCCCATTTTGGGATTCTGTTATGACCGTGCTTTCTGTGGTAGCCCAAATCTTAATGACCCGTAAATATGTTGAAAACTGGATTTTATGGGTCGTGATTAACATCATCAGCGTCGGTATTTATGCCGCTCAAGGAGTGTATGCACTCTCTATCGAATACGCTATTTTGCTATTCATTGCGATGAACGGTACACGTACATGGATGGGTACCGCAAAACAGAATCAAACTAAAACAACTGAAACAGCAAACGAGTTAGCGTAATGAGTAACAATGCCCAACAACCCCATATCGCTGTCGGTATTGCTGATGTATCAGAAAAAGTGATCGTCTGTGGCGAGCCCGATAGAGTCGATCGAATCGCAACGTTACTCGACAACAGCGAACAACTCGCTAACAACCGTGAATACCGAATTGTTAGCGGTGACTACCAAGGCCAAAAAATCACTGTGTGCAGTACTGGTATAGGGGCTCCTTCAGCCATCATTGCACTAGAAGAATTAGCCATGTGTGGTGCAAAGTATCTGATTCGCGTTGGATCGGCAGGTGCATTACAAAGTCACATTCAGCTAGGTGAATTGATTGTTGCCGAAGGGGCTGTGCGTGATGAAGGGGGCTCTAAAGCCTATATCACTGACACTTACCCTGCTGTTGCGAGCCGTGCTTTAACAACAGGGATAGAAGGTTATTTGCGCCAACATAACTACCCGACCCATTACGGCATAGTGCGTTCGCACGACAGTTTCTACACTGACGATGAAGAAACACTCTGCGAACGCTGGAATCGTAAAGGTATACTAGGTGCAGACATGGAAACATCGGCTTTATTCACGGTAGGAAGACTACGCGGCCTGCAAGTGGCCTCAATTTTGAATAATGTTGTGCTTTACCAGCAAGATGTTCAAGAGGGTGTCAGTGAGTATGCCAATGCAAATGACACCATGCAGAAAGGTGAATTAATGGCTGCAAAAGCCGCTTTATCTGCACTGTGCAACATGACGCCATAATCACATAGCGATAACAAAGCACATAAAGCTCAGATTTTCTGGGCTTTATGTATTCTAATAAGAAAACAGTGTCCCTCTATCTGTGCGGGTCCTTATATCTGTGATCTTTGCAACATTGCGGCTCTACTGATACATGTATCATTTCGCAACCTCCTTAGCTCTCATCTCCGTTTCATCACTACTATGCAGCTGAAGCCTTACCAAACAGGTCGATTTACCGACACGTTAAATGCGCTCTATGACGAATTTCGTGACGCTTTTTATCAGTGCCATCTTCACAGCCGATTTTACCAAGCCGGTGAAGTCATACTTCAGCAAGGTCAGCCTGTCGAACATCTCTACCTCGTTTCTGTAGGGCGCGTGTCAATGAACATCTCCGCGATAAACGGTCGATGCTTTCAGCTAGGTGAAGTAGATTGTGACCATCATATTTTTGGCGAAATGGAGTTGTTCTCTCAAACAGCATGTCAATGGAATGTAGTAGCAGAAGAGCAACTCGATGTTGATGTCATTTGTTTGAAATCCGTTGCCGACCTCATCACTCATCGGCCTGAATTTACCCTCTTTTTTGCTAGTGCCCTCGCAAATGACTACCAAGATTCATTAGATATTTATACTTATCGCTTACTGCACCCTATCACATACAACATTGCGTATGACTTATGGCACCGCTATCAAGATAAGGTCATTCTGGGTTCATTTGATAAAGCAGAGCAAGAAGCCGAGCGCTTTGGTACATCGAGCCGAGTCTATCGCCGCGCTGTTAAAGAATTAATCGATAAAGGGTTAATTGCGAAAACTAATGGTGAGATTAGCATTGTGGATATTGAAGCACTCAAATCCTTTATCTTTGAATGTGACTAATGCCAAGCGTATCAACACAGTGACTCGCCATTTAGGAAAAAAGGTAACGCATAAAAAAGCCTGATCTCAGCTTAGTAAGATCAGGCTTTTCACTAGCACTAAACAGCGAGCGGCAAGAAAATAATACTCAAGATGATATTCACAGCCAGACCAAATGAGATTGGTGGAATGGTGCGTTTAATCAACTCAAATGGCGATACTTTTGCCATACCCGATGAAGCAACAATTACCCCAGCAACAGGTGACATGGCACGACAAGCATTTGAAGCTTGTTGCATTGGCATTACAAGATAAACACCATTCACACCCATACCGTCGGCAATCTTAGGGATCAACTCAACGAACGCATAGAAGGCCGCGTTACCAGAACCGGTAAGAAAAGCAACGGCACCCGTTAAACCTACCAATGCTAGCATCATTGCTGTTGCGCCAAAGCCCACTTGCGATGCACTTTCAATCAACATATTGATAGCACCAATGGCTTTTAGACCTTGAGCAAACACACCAGCACCAACCAAGATCAGTACCACAGGTAATGCATCTTCCATACCTTTTACAATCGCGCTCATGCCTTCCATTGCAGTACGACCGCTACGGTGACGAATCGCTTCTAGCGCCATCGCGGTGAACAAACACAGAATCGCAATCGTACCAATGTTCATCGTCACGCCTTCAACCAAACCTAACTCACCACTGGTCACAATCAATACGATGATAGGTAACATAGGTAGCCAGCCGTAAAAGCCTGGGGCTTTGCCTTCAATCTCAGACGTACGAACATCAACGTTGTTTAAATCGACTTTATTGCTGGTGCCCTGTTGGATCAGCCCTTCTTTTTTATCCATGTATTGCTGCCAGAAATAGTGCGCAGTCGCCATCGCCAACATACTTGGGATAGCTAATGGAATTTGATATTTCAAGGTGTAGATTTCAACTGACATACCCACGTTTTCAGCAGCAATAACCGAGTCAACCGCTAACGGTGAGAAGCTGATCGTCGCCGTAGTTGCAATCGCAGCAGCAATAGAAATTGCAGGCAAGCCCAAAGCATTAAGCACAGGGAAAAGTGTCGACATCAAAAGGACAGCAAGACTGGTTGCACCAAAACCTGCAAGCGAGATGAAGCTACCAATCAGGAATGTCACCGCCAATAATAGATAAGGCTTATTGATGCCGCCTAACAGTCTTAGCGCATTATTGATAACAATGTCGTTGGCGCCGATGTAAGTCATGTAACGGGCATAAGCCAACAAGGCAAATAAGATTAACCCCATACCGCCAAAGCGGTTATTGAACATCAAGTTCATGGATTCAAAAATATCTAGCCAAGCGTTACCACTAGATTTTGCTTCAGGTATGACCGGCAATCCCATTGCGGCACACACAGCCATCAGTACCGCTGCACCCAAGAAGAGGGTCGCAATCGCGTTATACTTTTTTAGGATGGCAAAGCCGACTATAGAGACGACTATAACGGAGATAAATATGCTCATTACTTCCTCATAAGCAGTGTTTAATAACAACGCAGAGATATACGTTAGCGTATGCAACTAAATGTTGATTTACATCATGAGTTGCATATAAACACGTAATAGCTCGTAGGAAGTATTTCGTTTCTCAATCAATGGTCACATTTTGAAACATTCGCTTATTTTTTATGGAGATAGTTCAAAAAATAGCAGGCACTACAAAAAATCATCACAGATACCTGTAGCGAATTACTACTCGCAAAGTAACCTTGCTCATCTTTCCATAAGGCTCATGGGTTAGTTTTTCATCTTAATAATCCCATCACCATCACAGATTCAATATTGATATAAATTATTTTCTGAATACGCCCAATCGACCAAGAGCGCGTTCGTTTAACCACTAGCTATTTTGACGCCTTTAAAGGGGTAATTTGAGCATTTTTAAACTGCTGTTTTAAAAGGATTTTAATTACTGGTTTTTTACCTGCCGTTCACGGTAGTCTTGCGAAGCAATTTACACGGAGTCTACTATGCACGCGAAAAATCAGACCTTTCATCAAGCCAGTTTTGCCCAACAAGATTTGCAAGATGCCAAATTTGAAGATTGTCATTTCTATGAGTGTGACTTTAATCGAGCGAACCTTCAGGATGCACAATTTGTTAATTGCAAATTCATCGAGCCAAATGGCGTTCAAGGCTGTCAATTTGATTACGCCAACCTACGTGATGCCAGCTTTAAACAATGTCAGCTTGCAATGGCCAACTTTAGTGGCGCAAACTGCTTCGGTGCTGAATTTCGTCAATGCGATCTCAAAGGCGCAAACTTCAACAAAACCAGCTTTGTGAATCAAATTAGCCACAGCAGTTACTTTTGCTCGGCTTACATCACGGGTTGTAACTTGTCTTACGCAAACCTTGAAGATCAGCGCCTAGAGAAATGCGATTTATTTGAGAACCGTTGGACAGGTGCTTCCCTTTTTGGCGCAAGCTTTAAAGGCTCAGATCTCAGCCGAAGTGAGTTTTCTGAAGACTGCTGGGGACAATTCAATATTGAAGGGTGTGATTTAAGCCATAGTGAACTCTACGGGCTAGATCCACGACGTGTTAATTTACACGGGGTAAAAATCTGTGACTGGCAACAAGAACAACTATTAAATACATTAGGCTTAATTGTTGTGCCGGATTGAATAAATACACAAAAGGCACGTCGAAACGTGCCTTTTCTTAAAACTAATTAGTCAGTTAGCAAACCCTAACTAAGCCATTACTTAAAAGTGGCGATGTAATCAATATGAGCTTGACGAGTAAACGCACCCGGACGCAGCGCTTGAATAGCAGGGACTAACGTATCAACCGCCACTCCACGCTCTAGCATAATGCGAGCAGCAATCAGACCTGTACGACCAGAGCCACCTTTACAATGCGCAACAACATTATCACCGTTATTCAGTGCTGCTTGCGCCGCTGCATTTGCTGCCGCCCAATTCGCTTCAAAACCCTCAGCAGGAGCACAATCATCTTCAATCGGTAGATGGAACCATGTAAGCCCTGCATCTTCACACGCTTTTGCGAGTGCTTGCACGCCATTCTCTGGCAGCTCATCGCTTTCAAGTGCAGTAAGCACAACGGTCGCACCCGCCGCTTTTAGCTGTTCAATTGACGATGCGAGATCCGCCTCTTTCGTGCCAGGGCAAGGGGTTAGTAATAGGCTACCAGCGCCTTCAAGTGGTAGTGTCCAAAATGGGTGTGTCGCCATAATTATTTCCTTAGCTCTTTTTCAGAAAGATACATCTGATACTTTTCCGTCAGACCACTATAGCCACGGATTTTATCTAATTGTGGCTTACGACGCTGTTTTAGCTGCATCAAACGGATCTTTTCTTGATTAATCAGTGCTGAGTTTCCGTTTCTGACTGTTGCCAATACATGGGTGATCCATACTGGCAGTGTGGCTGGGAAATGATAGTAGATCCACTGCCCTTCACGATGATCTTGCAAAATGCCAGCATCGCGCAACAAAGCAAGATGGCGAGAAACCTTAGGTTGGCTAACTTCCAACACCTTAGTTAAATCACTTACCGACAAAGCATATTCATCTTCAATCAACATCAAAATGCGAAGACGAAGCGGATCGCTCATGATCTTAAACAACTCAACCGGACCAATCGCATCACTCTGCTGCTCACCGTTTAACAGTAAGAACAACGCAATTTTGGCTTTGAGCTGTTCTGCGGTGTTAAAAAATGCGCGGCAGCCTTCTTCTGCCTTAGGATCTTTAAAATCCCAATGGATCAAAGCATCCGAGTCGGTAAAGAGTTCACATTCATTACTGGCTTTATCGCACAGCGTGATCACAACATCAAAGTGCTCATCGCTGAGCGATTCAGCTGAAATGCTTGAAAGGTTATCACTATTGACTCCTTCCGCTGCTAATACCTCATAAACGCGCGGATCAACCCCTTCAGGTGATGTGCCCGCACTCATTACCAGATAATCATCCCCAGCCATATCACGCATCAGCGCTTCTGCGAGCTGCGAACGTGCTGAATTTCCAGTACAAAGAAATAGAACTCGTTTCATGCTTACTGCCATTTAGTCAACGTAGTCAGAATAGTATCCTAAACTCAGTGGAACTCAATATACATACGGTTTATTACATATGTGCTAAATCATATATATTTAACCATATGTAATATGACCCGTCTAGAGAGCAGCGAGCCGTTAACCAATTCCCATGAAAAATTGGTGTCCTAATCAGGAGAGTTAACCAATACCCAAGATTGAACTTGATGAAACACTTGGGGGTGATTTAACAACCCTAAATGACTGATGCCACCACCTACCCAAATATTATCGACAGGAAAACCTAACCGTGGCAAAGCACCACGCGATTCCCCCATCGCACTGGCGACTGGCACTAAACCATCCCCTAGCAGACGATTTTTTTCATCGTTGATATCGACACCTAAACAGCTAGCAGCGGCATAACAGCTTACACCTTGAGGTAATGGGATATGCGGTAGAGTAACTTGTGGTGAGTCTTGCCAAGCTTGGTGATGAATGACACCACGACTGAGATCGCGGCTGCCGTTACTGCGAATATCGGCCATCGAAGAGAAAATTTTAAGTGAAGGTGTTTCGTCAATTTGCGCATCTAGCCAGCACGCAATTTTCGCTAAAGGCGCACCATTATGCGGGCTACCTAACGTCACTAAAGTATTCACTTTATCGCGCCATGACAGCTGGTGTTTCTCTGCATAGAAACACGCGCTGCGACTGACCAAGCCCCCCATACTATGACCAAGTAAAACCAATTCTTTCACTTCACAAGGCCAAGCTTGGATAAGCTGATCGAGCAGGAAGGCAAAATCTTCTCCATTTTCAGATATATGACGGCCCGTGTTGTACTTGAGGTACACAGGCGTGTACCCAAACTGCTCAAAGGCACGACCGTGATCGACTCCTTTACGCGTCCACTGCACATCACTCATGCACCAACCATGAACACAAAGCAAAATTCGAGAACTTGCATGAGGTAATTGCTCTGCGAGCGCATCTGTTGTGAGCGTCAAATCTTGCTTTTGATCTCGCAAACGCATGCGTTGTGCCAGCTTATGATTTTTAGCTAATAGCGAATCGCCGAACAAGCCATTTAAGGTAGCAACCACTGCCACCGCTTGATAGGAGTTGCTGCCGTTTTCGAGCATCTGTTTCACGGCTGACTGCGCAAGTTGGGTGTTATGACGAAGCTTACCGCCAACATCATCAAGTAAGCCTTGCAACTTGTGAGAAAAATTATCTTTAGAAAACATCTTTCACCTCATTTAAACATCATCGGCGGTAATAACACCAAGCTACCTTAAATTATAGAATTCAGCGACAAGTTTTATTAACTAATGAAATAAACGGTGAAAGAAGCAGCTATTCAAGAAGTTATCAAAATAGAAATAAAAGAATAGAAGAAAGAGGTATGAGAGAGTAAAAACCACCAGCAACGCACTAACAAATATAATTTAAAGCGAGCGCGTAAATAATTTTAGAAAATAAAATTAGAATAATCACCCTAATCTTTATAATAACAACATGCCGACTATAAACATTAAATAGTCGGCATCGTTAAATATTTACAAAGCAGTATTAACGAGTTGCTCATTATTCTCTTTTTTTGGATCTTTTGGAAGTAAAATATAGCTCGCCGCTTTTTCTGCAATCATAATTGTTGGTGCATTCGTATTTCCACCAACAAGGGTGGGCATAATTGAGGCATCAACGACTCGTAACCCTTCTACACCGTGAACTTGTAATTGATTACTCACCACAGCTTGTGGATCGCTTCCCATTTTGCAGGTACCAACAGGGTGATAAATGGACTCTGCTTTACGGCGAATAAAGGCGCGCAGTTCATCGTCGGTTTGTACTTCTTCGCCAGGAAAAACTTCTTTACCGCGATACCGATCAAAAGCGGGTTGCGCCAATATTTTACGTGATAGCTTTATCCCTTTAACCATCACTTCAATATCGTCAGGGTCCGTCAGATACCCAGCTTCAATTTTAACGGGTTGATGAGGATCGTTACTCAGTAAACTCAATTTACCACGGCTTTTCGGACGAAGATTACAAGCATGGAGTGAGTAACCATGGCGCACGGTTTGCCATAAATTAAGGCCATGATTATCTAGAAAACAAGGTGAAAAATGGAACTGAACATCAGGCTCATCAAGCTCTGGCGACGTCTTGGCAAAGCCACCAGCTTCTGCAATATTGGTGGTAAAATTGCCCTTACGGAACAACCAGTAATCAACAACACCTTTGACCGCCCTTAACATCGCGACAGGTGAAAAGCCAACAGAGTGAAAGGTTTTCTCTCTGGTAACAACTAAGCTATCTAAATGATCTTGAAGGTTTTTACCAACCCCTGGCAAATGATGAACACACTCAATGCCATGCTGAGCTAACTCATCTTTATCACCGATACCAGACAACATCAGCAGTTGAGGGCTATTGATAGCACCACCACTTAAAATCACTTCTTTCTTAGCCGTAATTTGTTGGCGATGACCATTTTGTTCGTATTCAATACCTACCGCTTTTTTGCCACTAAACAAAACCTTAGTTGTTAACGCATCTGTGATCACCGTTAAATTCGAGCGTTGCTCACTCGGTCGTAAATACCCCACGGCGGTACTACAGCGCTGTCCATTTACTTGCGTTACTTGGTAATAACCGACCCCTTCTTGCTTCACACCATTGAAGTCAGCGTTGTACTCATGTCCGGCTTGTTTTGAGGCGGCGATAAATGCCATAGAAAGTGGATTTGTTACACGTAGATCATCGACGTTCAACGGCCCACCAACACCATGATAGGTATCTTCACCACGCACCTGATTTTGTGCTTTTTTAAAGTACGGAAGCACTTCGTGGTAACTCCAACCTTGGTTCCCTAAACTTGCCCAATGATCGTAATCCCAAGCATGTCCACGTATATAACACATGGCATTAGAAGCACTACTGCCCCCCAAGGTTTTACCTCGAGGCCAAAATAAACGTCGATTATTTAATTCAGATTCAGGTTCGGTGTAATAACGCCAATTCATTTTTTTCGAGTGCATCATCCCAATTAAACCTAAAGGCACATGCACAAAAATACTGCTATCTTTCGGGCCGGCTTCAATTAAACAAACCTTAGTGAGAGGATCTTCCGATAATCGGTTCGCTAATGTACAACCCGCTGAACCCGCCCCCACAATAATGTAATCGAACATTCTTAATCTCCATCCATATAAGCGCCAGCCAACGATGAAAGTTTTCAAATAATATTAAATAAAGTGTAGTGCCTTTTTGATCAAAGTCTGCTTTATCTTGGTGCAAATTTGAAAATGCAATATGAAACAAATTTAAATAGTGATCTGTTTAATAAATTTTGAATTTATGTAAAGACAAGAGCTCTGACCAGTGTAACTTATATATCGAAAAGGAATACATTTATCAGCTGTGAATTTTAAGGAGAGCAAATGGCATATTTTCTTACCGGTGGAACGGGTTTTCTAGGACGAAACCTTATTCATCGCCTGTTGAAACGTGACGGGACCATATATGTTCTTTGCCGCAATAAAAATGCTCAACAACGTCTTGCAACTTGGCAGCAAGAAAACGGTGTTGAGGAAGGACGCATCCAAGCTGTATTCGGTGATTTAACCCAAGAAAAATTGGGTATTGCTGAGCAAGATATCGCGAACTTAAAAGGCAAAATCGATCACTTTTTCCACCTAGCGGCAATTTACGATCTCAGTGCTGGTGCTGAAGAGCAACAAGCTGTGAATGTGATGGGCACGCAAAACGCAATGGATGCTGCCGAGCTTCTAACTGCGGGTTGTTTCCATCATATCAGTTCAATTGCGGCTGCAGGTTTGTACGATGGTCACTTCCGTGAAGATATGTTCGATGAAGCGGAAAACCTCGATCACCCTTACTTCTCAACGAAGCACCAAGCAGAACGCACAGTGCGTGAAAACTGCAAAATTCCGTTCCGTGTTTACCGCCCTGGTATGGTCGTTGGTGATTCAAAAACAGGGGTAGCTGATCGTGTTGATGGCCCTTACTACTTCTTCAAAATGATCCAACGTATCCGCGGCGTACTGCCAGCATGGATGCCAACGATTGGTTTAGAAGGTGGTCGCCTCAATATTGTACCTGTGGACTACGTTGTTGATGCGGTAGACCACATTGCTCATAAATCTGAATTGGATGGCAATTGCTTCCACATTACGGATCCAAAACCATACCGCTCAGGTGAAGTTCTCAACATTTTCTCTGAAGCAGGTCATGCTCCTCGCATGGCGCTACGTTTTGATGCGCGGTTATTTGGTCTGGTTCCAAACCAAGTTAAGCAAGCTATCATGGCATTACCGACAATCAAGCAGATTGCCGATGTCACCATGAAAGACTTAGGCATTCCACCAGCCGTTTTGCAGTTCTTTACTTACCCTACTGAATTCGACTGCCGCGAAACCCAAAAAGCGCTTAAAGGTTCAGGGATCGAATGTCCTCGTCTACCTCACTATGCGCCTGCTATTTGGGATTATTGGGAACGTCACCTTGATCCTGAAATTTCAGGTGATCGCAGTTTACAAGGCCGTGTCGCAGGTAAGATCATTTTGATCACTGGCGCTAGCTCAGGTATTGGTCAAGCAACCGCATTTAAGTTGGCAGAAAAAGGTGCTGAGATGATTTTGGTTGCCCGTGATGAAGAAAAGCTGGCGGAAACTCGTGCTCAAGTTGAAGAGCTTGGCGGTATAGCGCATACCTACCAGTGTGACCTATCCAATACTGCTGATGTTGAGCGCTTAACGGCTGATATTCTAGAAATTCACGGTCGCGTCGATATTTTGATCAACAACGCAGGCCGCTCAATTCGCCGCTCGATTGCCAACTCTATCGACCGTTTCCACGACTTCGAGCGTACCATGCAACTGAACTACTTTGGTGCACTGAAGTTAACTTTGGGTTTACTACCAAGTATGGAAGCACAAGGTGGTGGTCACGTCATTAATATTTCATCTATCGGTGTACTGACTAATGCGCCGCGTTTCTCGGCATACGTTGCTTCAAAAGCAGCACTCGATGCCTTTACACGTTGTGCAGCGGCTGAATATTCTGACTTAAATGTGAATTTCACCACCATCAACATGCCATTGGTAGCCACACCAATGATTGCGCCAACCAAGATTTACCAGTCGGTTCCAACCTTAAAACCGGAGGAAGCCGCAGATCTCGTTGCAACAGCAATTATTGATAAGCCCAAACGCATCGCGACTAATCTTGGCATCTTTGGTCAGGTGATCCATGCACTGTTCCCTAAACTGGCTGAAATCATTATGAACAGCAGTTTCCGCATGTTCCCTGATTCAAAAGACAGCGACCAAGGTAAAGAGAAATCAACAGAGAAAGCATCGTCCGCTGAAATGATTGCTGTCTCTGCGCTGCTTCGCGGCATTTACCTGTAATCGCAAACAGTAACAGTTATACAACCGCGCCTGCTGCGCCTTCATAAACCAAGATGCTCAAATTGGTGAGGTATCAGCCCAGCAGGCCAATCTCAAAGACACAATTGCAATAAGGAAAAGCTAATCATGGCAGATTTACAAGCGAACTTTGAACAAGCGCAAAAGGATGTAAAAAAACTGACTCAACGTCCATCAAACGATGAGCTATTAAAGCTGTACTCACTGTACAAGCAAGCAACTGACGGTGATGTACATGGCAAACGCCCTGGCATGTTTGATTTTAAAGGCGCAGCTAAATACGAAGCATGGGAAAAACTAAAAGGCATGGACGCAGACACGGCTATGCAAACCTATGTTGAAACAGTTGAAAAGCTAGCAGAAGCTTACGCATAAGTTTCACTAGATTTATAAACGAACAAGGCAGATGCATGTGCATCTGCCTTTCATTTTAACTTTCACTTTTGGATTCAAATAGCAAGACCGACTCCGTCAGTTATTCAAATTCGATCTGGCCTTCTTTCGGGTTATCACCGTACTCATTGCTACCTGATTGGCTATCTAGCACAAAGAAGTACAGCAACACTAACGCACCAATAATTGGCAGCAACACAATTAACATCCACCAACCCGTTCTGCCTGTGTCATGCAAACGCCTTACACCCACAGCAATAGTTGGGAATAACACTGCTAGCGAATAAATTGCCCCCAACAAACCTGAACCTTCCGATGCCCCGGGCGTGTTCAATGCTTGATCTGCAAACGACAACACAAAAGCAACAATGAAGCTTATAAGGATAAAGAACCAGTATTCTTTACGACGTGCTCTGCCTTTAAAGACAGCATAATTTTTTAAAACATGAAGATACCAGTTCATGGCGTTTCCTTCTCACAACTTTTTTATATCTACTCTGCGCGACCTTACCGCAACGAACCTCACAGAAAATCGAAACTAAGATAAGCTTAATAGTCATACGTTCAGCTTTATCATTAGCAGTAAGGCAGTTATATGAAACTCATCAACCTTTCAATTTTAATGCTTACCACTTTTACCGCTTGTATCGTTTCTGCAAATAGCCCTAAACCACAAGGTAAGGTTCTCGCAGACGGCATTTTCGCACCCGAGCACGGGATCATCTGTGATCAAAAGGCAGGTTTTTGTGTTGATAGCTTTGGAATATCAATGGAATTCACAAAAATGTATTTAGGTGAAGAATCTCAAGAGAAGATGCTCAAGATGATAGATGAAGTTGGTAGCGACAATTTCGACCCACTTCATTATTCCTTTAGCAACAAAGTGTATTGCGATTCAGGTGAACGTGTTTGCTATCAAGACCGTTTCAACGAAACCAAACAAGCAGATTTCAATGCCGTCTTATTTGAAGACAAAGAATGATTTACCACAATACGCCAGCTTCTCGCGGCTGGCGTATTCCTAGCAACTTCTCGCAATAACAAACCATTCTACCGTCATCAAAAGTAGTGACTGATAGCCAAGTAGCGTTCGCGAATATGCTCAATCAGCAAACGAATTTTCTGGGGCGGCTGACGCGTAAAGGGATACACCGCATAAACGCCGAGTCTTTTCCCTACCTGCTTGGGAAACAAATCCATTAAGTCACCACGCATCAAATCATGGTACACCAAGCACCTTGGTACGTAAGCAATACCATGCCCTCCCAACGCAGCTTTACGCAATGCCGCTGCATTATTGGTAGAAAAGTTACCGTTAACACGCACAATGTAGTTGCCTTTCTCGCCTTTAAACTCCCACTCGGAAGCCCCCGTGGTTTGATAGGCGTACTTTAAGCAGTTATGGCTTGCGAGATCTTCTGGAAAATGCGGCTTACCATTACGACTAACATAAGAAGGCGCAGCACAAATAACCCATTGCGAGTCGAGAATATGACGAGCAATTAAGCTGGAGTCTTCAAGATAGCCTGTACGGATCACCAAGTCGTACCCTTCCGCAACCAAATCGACAAAGTGATTATCAAGCGACATATCTACTGTCATGCCCGGATGCTGCATACAAAAATCAGCCACAGCATCAGCCAATAGCAGATCGCCAGATATAGTTGGCACCGACATTCTCACGTGACCTGTTACTTTTTCGCCAAATCCTGATAACGCATCCACCGCTTCGACTGTTGCCTGCTTCACATTTTTTGCACCTTGATAAAGCACTTTTCCGGCTTCACTTACCGTTAATTTCCGGGTGGTACGGTACAACAACTGTACACCTAAGCTCTCTTCTAACCGCGCGATACGCTTGCTAACCACAGAGTTAGTAAGAGAATTTTGCTCTGCCACCCGACTAAATGACCCTAGCTCTACCACCTGTGCGAATAAAATTAAATCGTCTGTCTTAACCATGATTTATCAACTTTTGGAATTAATCTTTTTCATTATTTCCCTATATCAAGAAAAATGAAAGGAGTACCGTCACACTCGATTTACAAATTTGCTACAAACAAACAATAATATTGATCTAACGTTGAAACGACACAGCTGTACGAAGGAAGTAGTCCAATGAATGAGACCCTGTTAGCTTTACTCGCCTTTTCCCCGATAGTGGTCGCCGCTGTCTTACTAGTTGGCCTTAACTGGCCAGCGAAACGCGCCATGCCCGTGGCATTTGGTTTAACAGTTATCATCGCCCTCTTCGGGTGGGATATGTCTGTTAACCGTGTGCTGGCTTCAAGCTTTCAAGGCTTGATGATCACTGTTGCGGTATTGTGGATTGTCTTCGGTGCCATCTTCTTACTTAACACTTTGAAACACACCGGAGCTATCACCACTATTCGTAACGGCTTTACGGATATATCAACCGACCGCCGTGTCCAAGCCATCATCATTGCATGGTGTTTTGGTTCGTTCATTGAAGGGGCATCAGGGTTCGGTACGCCAGCAGCTATCGCGGCTCCGTTACTTGTCGCGATTGGCTTCCCTGCTATGGCGGCGGTATTAATGGGAATGATGATCCAATCAACACCTGTGTCATTCGGTGCGGTAGGTACGCCTATTATCGTTGGTGTAAACAAAGGCTTAGATACCCACAACATTACCGAATCTTTAGTCGCTAACGGTTCAACATGGGATGTATATCTTCAGCAAATCACCACTAACGTTGCCCTTATCCACGCAACGGTGGGAACATTAATGCCAGTACTCATGGCGATGATGCTGACGCGCTTCTTTGGTAAAAATAAGAGCTGGACTGAAGGTTTAGATATTCTGCCATTTGCCCTATTTGCAGGTGTTGCTTTCACAGTACCTTACGCACTAACAGGTGCACTACTTGGTCCTGAGTTCCCATCTTTGATTGGCGGCTTGGTTGGTCTGGCAATTGTAGTTACTGCGGCTAAAAAAGGCTTCCTAGTACCAAAATCTAAGTGGGATTTTGAGAGCGAAGATAAGTGGCCACAAGAATGGCTTGGCTCACTAAAAATGGATATTAAAGAGACACAAGGTAAGTCAATGAGCTTGGCTCTAGCGTGGGCACCTTATGTTCTTCTTGCTGTAATCCTTGTTGCTAGCCGTGTAAGCAAAGACTTCAAAGGCATGCTAACCGATGTAAGCCTATCATTTAGCAACATCCTTGGTGAAACAGGTATCAGCGCTGCAATCCAACCTCTTTATCTACCGGGCGGTATTCTAGTATTCGTAGCATTACTTGCAGTACTACTACAATCGCGTCAGCTAACGCCTCTTGCTAAAGCTTTTGGCGAGTCGAGTAAAACCCTAGTAGGTGCAGGTTTTGTACTTATCTTCACTATCCCTATGGTTCGTATTTTCATTAACTCAGGTGTTAACGGTGCTGACTTAGCAAGTATGCCAGTGACCACAGCAAACTTTGCATCAAACTTGGTTGGTGATTTCTTCCCAGCACTCAGCGCGACAATCGGTGCGCTAGGGGCGTTCATCGCTGGCTCAAACACGGTTTCAAACATGATGTTCAGCCAATTCCAGTTTGAAGTTGCGCAAACACTAAGCATTTCAAGTGCTGCGGTTGTTGCCTTGCAAGCTGTCGGTGCTGCAGCGGGTAACATGATTGCCATCCACAATGTGGTCGCCGCTTCTGCGACAGTTGGCTTACTTGGACGTGAAGGTGCAACACTGCGTAAGACGGTTATCCCAACCTTCTACTACCTAGTTATTACCGGCGTGATTGGTTTAACCATCATCTACGGTTTGGACATTAGCGATACGTTAATGGCAGCGCAATAACCATTACTGAATAACCACAAATTCCAATAAAAATAACCTAGCAATAGGGATCCACATTTACCGCGGCGACTTATCGACTTCCTTCAAAGTCAGATAAGCGCCGCTTTTTTTTGTTCAGCCTTTTTCCAATTATTTTTCTTCCACCAACCCATACGTGACACTGTAACCCGCATTCACTAAAAGTAACGACTTTGGCCCTTATAATTCGAAAGTCACTGCGCGAGCCCTATCACCTATACTTTATTACCAAAACCTATTCAGGCATTTGCTATGGTGATTGAAACACTCCCTATCTTTGTTGCTATCTTAGTAGTGCTTTCAGTATCAGGGCTAACAGCCGTCCTGTTTACCACCCTACTTCATCACCTCGTACATCCTGCCCGTACCGATGAAAATGCCCAGCTTTGCGCCAACCTATCAACTCGATTAGGTGCGCTTCAGGCGCTCATCTTAGCCCTTGCCTTCAATACTGTTTTTTCAGAATACAATGAGCTTAGTGAATCTATCGACCAAGAAGCGGTTGTGATTTCACTTGTTTTAGAAGATCTCAGTGAAGAGCTACCAGCTGAAAATGCACTGGCAAGCGTCGCGACCTTGGCGAACTATGTGTATGCCGTACTCGAAGAAGACTGGATAACAAAAGAGCCATTAGCCAGCAATTTAACGGCGGATTTAGCTCTATATGACCTACGGCGCTTGTTGGACGATATGCCGACATCACCAGCCATTACTGAAACGGTCAGAGAAATCGACCAGTTGCTAGATGAGATTGACCGCTTACGAATGCAACGGCTCGTTGATTACGACGATGATTTACCACCGCTGTTTTGGGAATTGCTTATTGCGCTCTACTTTCTGGCTCTACTACCAATCAGTTACTTTAAACAAACAAAAATCAGTGCCTGTTATATTGCCAGTTATGGCATGGCCATTGGCATAGTAATGTATGCTATTTTGCTTTACTCGCAACCTTTCCAGACTAGCTTAAAAGTAGAGAACCAACCTTTCGTTCGGATTTTACATACCATTGAAAATGAATACGCCAAGATCAAATCCAGCCTTGATGATCCCGATGATCTTCGTCTACCCGAGGTGAAATCATTACAGCAACCTAAGACAAGACAGAAGTAAGCGATTAGGCACTACGCTGAATAAAAGCTCGGATACGAGGGTTGGTTAAACCGCGATAAAGTAACAACGAAAATAAGATACAGGCACAGCCAAGTATTTTTTGTGCAGGCATCGGCTCTTGATACCACAACACACTCAGCACAACAGTCCAGATAGGTTCAAGGATCATAATAATTGCTGCATTGGCGGCGGTGACACGCTGTTGTCCCATTGTCTGGGTTAAATAGCGCAAACTCGTGGCGAACAACACGCTCATCGCAAACCATCCCCAAATAGCGATAGGGATTTCTTCAGACCATACTTCCACCAGTATTGAAAGCACTAGCCCCATAACGCCAGTAACGAATAACTGAACGCAAGTCAGCACCAAAACAGGAACACGCTGAGCAAAGCGACTATTAAAATTAAAATGCAGTGCCAAAAACAAAGCCGCGAGCATAAACCACACTTGGCTTACCGATCCCTGCCACCCTTGTGCCAACGACAATAGCATCAAACCAACAATGGCAAATGGTAGTGATAACCAAAACTCCCGCACTGGTCGTAAGCGAAACAGTCCCCATGCCACCAGCGGAGCCAGTAACACCGAAAGGCTCATAATAAATGCCCCTTCCGCTAAGGTATCACTAATTGAAATGGCGTAAATCCAACTTAATAACGCCCCGCCTAGCAAGCAACCCACTAACATTGAGCGCAGTAAATCACCAATCGCAACTGTCTTAAATAAGCGAAAACAAAAAGGCAATAAGATGAGGGAGGCACACAAAAAGCGTAGCCCCATAAAGCCAAATGGCGGAAGCCCTTGAATCACTTATTTCGAAAAAATCCAGCCAGCTGCGGCACAAAAAGTAGTAAACAGCAGCAATAGCTCAGCACGTCGTTCAAGAGTCATTGATGGGAAATTCCACTCTAGTGATGATAGTGAAATTTATTGTATGAGAGTTAAGGTTATTCGCAATCCGCATAATTATTTAAGTGAGTGATTTATCACAAAACCAACTCACTTTGTCATTAGCAGGTAAAGAGGCATTCAGCATAGGGGCTAAATATCGCTCTCACTAAGTCACAACTCAAATAAAGGAAAATTATGCAGTCTCATCAGGCCCAGTAAAGACATACTTTTGACCATTCCATATCAAGTACGTATCAACACTTGCTTCTGTAGGGACCTTTATTGATTCCTTTGCATGAACTTTTATATTTGGTATTAACGCTTCAACTTCAGCCGAAGGAATCGCGTAAATCATCATATCGGCAGCATCTAGCTCTCCACAGGATTCTATATGGTGCACGCTATTACTTGATCGATTAACAACAATGATTGTGTTTATAGCCTCTGGTAATTGTGCACAATATTCAGCACCATATAGATCTTTCCAAGGTGTAAAAACAATACTCTCTTTCTGTGTTAACCTTCCCTTATAAAGAATAACATCGCTAGTAAAATCAAAAGAATTAATGGCAGCATTAAATCGAGTAATAATCTTGTTGTCATCTAATGCTAAACGCTCATCTTTAGGCTGTGATGCACATCCATATGACAAAAATATACATATTGTACAGATCAAAAATCTCATTCCAACGTCCCTTTTAATACTTTCGCAGCACGATCCAAATATGTCGTAGGGTCAATAAGATCAGCCCTTCTCATGTATTTATTTGCACCTGCAGACTTATCAGTTAGATTTCCAGTTTCTTTACCTGAGTACATTTCCAAATGAAGCATCGACATTGTATTACCACTAGGAAAATGAAGCAGACCAACATTTGCTATTTGATCTCCTTTCTTAACTTTAGAGCCAACCTTCAGCTTATTCGGTAATACTGTTGCAACTTCACCGTAACGTATAACTCCTGTACCATGTTTAACTACCAATTCATAAGTCCCGTAATAAAAGTAACTAAACTTAATGATCACCCCATCCGCCATAGCGTAAATAGGTGTACCTTCAGGTGCATAAAGATCACAGCCTGCATGCTTACGCTTACCACCGCTACGATTTGAACCAAAATGTCTTGGGTGTACTTTGTAGCTCTCTTTGGGAATAAATGAGAGAGGAAACTGTAAGTTGCGGAAGTCTATTAAAGGTTTTACTTCTGGTTTCTTTGTTGGAGCAACCTCTTGTTTCACCTTCTCTCGAAGAACACGCATTGTTCGACCATTAGGATCAAATCGACCATCAGGTCTCACCATTCCTACAACTTTCTTTTGGAAAACTTTCATTGCGGCAACAGTCTTAGACTTTTCAGGGTTTCGCCCTAAAGAGCGATCAACTCTTAAAGGCTTTGTAGGCGAAATAAGATTGATAACCTGATTTAAAGCCGTTTGAACAACTTCAACATCTATATAATTATTTTCTCCACCAATCCCAACCGAGCTTCCAATTTTAACATTCATAGCTATACACCAATAATAAAAACTACCTGTTAAAATAAATCTGCGTTACTAGCAATAAACCACCTATTACTTTCTGCCTAGATACAGTTCAAAGATTTTCAATTGCCATAATGAAACTTGCTTACATTTTGTAAGCTATATCTTGCCGCTTCTAAGCACTCACTTTATCTACCGATTTTGCTTTCTTTTCATCGTTAAGTTTTCGAGTGCGGCTGCCCACTTTTTCAAAACTCCACATGACGAAATATTGAACGGCAAACATAAAAGCAGAAAAAATAATCGCCACACCAGCAATCAATACCACTTCAGCACTTAGCGTAATACTTTCCCCCATCATAGCCATCACAAAGATCACTAATAGCAAGGTCAGCATTAGGCTTATAAAAAAGCTCAACCCAATCGCTTTCAAACGCGTAATTGATTGCATCAGTGCACCTTTTTGGTAACCACAAAAATAGCCCACAATCATGGTAGGTAATAGGGTTGCTAAAATACCCAATGAACTTGGTTCTGAATCAGTATTTTCGAATATCAGCCCTTCTACAATCCCAAGCAGAAAGCCAAATAAGAGAGATACCCCAAACAAGGATAAGCCAACCTTTACCCAACTTGGTTCAAAGAAATCCCCTTTCAGTTCTGATTCAAATTCATACATTTTGTTTTTCCTTCCCATCAATAAAGCAGAAAACCAACAGCGAGCAACCAGTTAGTACCAACATAAACAGGTGCTATTAAACCAATTGGATATTGATGGCGCTAACTGATTTTTGCCAACTCACTCCGAAGAACAAAACATAATATTTCAGTCACTTACATTGATAAGATCAAGCTAAGCTGCAGTGAAATAATTTCTCTCTGCCATAATGTTTGGCTTCATAATAGCCAAATGCATACTATGCATAGCTATTGTGAGTTTTATTCATTTGTCTCATAACTTCGGTTTCATTAGACTCCGCAGCTCGCAAAATTTAGCGTATGAGGCATTGATGTTTTCACAATCACTTTTTGCGCAGTTAACACGAATGATGTTGCTGCTCATCGTAACTCTTATTGGCGTTCATCACTGTCAACCTTTGCTCGATGCACTGGCACAACATGCTGTTCATGCTGGCTGTCATCAATCAAATTCGGATTCACATTCAGAGCATCACTAATGAGTATTTTTCGTTTTCCACTTTTAGTATGGATGGGTATAGGGACATTAATTTTCAGCCTTGGGATCAGGCAATCTTTCGGTATCTTCATGATGCCAATTTCAGACACATTCCAAACCGGTCGTGAGTTCTTTAGCTTTGCTATCGCATTACAAAACTTGCTGTTTGGTGTGTTTCAGCCTTTTGTGGGTATGGCTGCAGACCGTTGGGGCGCACGTCGTGTGATCACTTTAGGCGCCATCGCTTACGGCTTAGGTTTATACCTAACTTCTCTAGCGACTGAGCCTAGTGTGCTTTACGTAACCATTGGTATGTTGGTGGGATTAGGCTTAAGCGCGACCAGCTACGTTATTGTATTAGGCGCTATCGCTAAAGTCGTACCAACTGAGCACACAGCAAAAGCTTTCGGCCTTACAACGGCTGCGGGCTCTTTCGGTATGTTTGCTGTTATTCCTGGTGCCCAAGCATTACTTACTGCTTTCGACTGGCAAACCGCTTTGCAGTGGTTCGCAGCAGCTTGCTGTTTGATGATTGCTTTTGCCAGCTTTATGAAAGTAAAACCAAGTAACCAACAAGTGGCTTCGGATGATACACAAACATTAAAAGAAGCCCTTAAAGAAGCTTTCAGCCACAAAGGCTACTGGTTGATCCATGCTGGCTTCTTCGTGTGTGGTTTCCACGTTATGTTTATTGCAACGCACTTACCAAGTTATCTCGCAGATAAGGGCTTACCTGGGAATACGGCGGCAATGGCCTTGGCTTACGTTGGTATCTTTAACATCTTCGGCTCTTACTTCTGGGGCTTGATGGGCGACCGTTTTGATAAGCGTTATGTAATGACGGCGCTGTACCTTATTCGTACTGTCGTTATCGCGGCGTTCGTAACCTTACCTGTAACAGAAAGCACAGCCGCAATCTTTGGTGGTGCTATTGGTTTTTGTTGGCTAGGTACTGTTCCGCTTACATCTGGCTTGGTTCGTCAAATTTTCGGGGCTCGCTACCTATCGACTTTATATGGATTGGTATTCTTTACTCACCAAGTAGGCAGTTTCTTAGGTGCTTGGGCCGGTGGTCGTATCTACGACTTCTACGGTTCATACGAACCAATTTGGTGGTCAACCGTGGTACTTGCTTTCTGCGCGGCACTGCTTCATTTACCGATCAATTGTAAGCCTGTTGCTCGCCTACAAGCGGCAACTGCATAATATTCACCATCACGTTAAGCATTATTGACCTAACGTAAAAATACCAAGCCAGTAGCATATAAGCGCTGGCTTTTTTATTACCCTTGCCAATAAAAGTGACAAATCCATAACCTAACTCAATCGTGACGATAAAAAATTTCATTTATCACCATGAATAAAGTGGATTATTAGATGACTAAATTATTCAACCATATATAATACTATCCCTGTAGCGGTTCATTACAACAATGAGCCCTGCCAACCCTAAAGTAGAGGCGCGCTGCCTAAAAGTATCCGAGCGGAGGGTGATTCCGATGATGCCGGGGAAAGGAGTCAGCGCCGAAGTGACTGTTGCTATCAATCTCAGTCGCTGGGTCTGTGTCGAATAGGTACAGAACTGCCATAGATTATTACTATGGAGCGCTACCTGAAGGGGTAACAAGTCATCGTTATCATGCTTTCTTAGTTACTCGTCCTTTTGGTAGATCTCCACCTTAAAGTTGTAGGTGAAACGAGATCATGAACCTTGTTGATTTTTCGGACTCTTTGATGTCCGTTGTGCCCGCGATGATTGCGGTAATTCTTGCCGTAACTACGCGACGTGTATTGCTCTCCCTTGGTACTGGTATTTTTGCTGGCGCATTAATGCTTAACCAATACTCCCCTCTTGAAGCACTTCATTACCTTACCAATAAAGTCATTGCAATTGTTTGGACCGACGGTGCCCTAAACGGTGACAACATGAACATGATTATTTTCATGTTACTGCTTGGTGCTTTAATTAGCCTGATGAGCGCATCTGGCGCAACCCAAGCGTTTGCTGATTGGGCGGCGGTACGTTGTAAAGATCGCCGCAGTGCTAAGTCTCTTACAGGCTTAATGGTATTTATCTTTTTCATCGACGACTTTTTCCATAGCCTGTCTGTTGGTGCGATCTGTCGCCCAGTTACTGACCGTTTCAAGATTTCACGCGCGAAACTAGCCTACTTACTCGATTCAACCGCTGCACCTGTATGTGTACTAATGCCAATTTCTTCTTGGGGTGCTTACATTATCGCGCTGGTTGGCGGCATTATGGCAGCACACGGTCTAACTGACCAAAGCCCTATTTCAGCCTTTGTTGAAATGATGCCAATGAACCTTTACGCCGTGTTTACGCTAGTTATGGTGCTAAGTGTTATCGCATTCCAACTGGATATCGGTCCAATGCGTAAGCACGAAGCATGGGCGCTTGAAGGTAAACTATGGGACGAATCTCGTGGCAAGCCTGCTGGCTTAGATGTTGAAGTACCAGAAGATGCTAAAGGTGGCATGATCGACATGGTACTGCCTATTTTGACACTTACTGGCGCGACTGTTTTCTTCATGGTGCAATCTGGCGCTGCTGTACTAGCTGCTAAAGGTGAAGCATTTAGCATCATTGGTTCTTTTGAAAACACTAACGTGGGTTCATCGCTAGTTTACGGTGCAATCTGTAGCTTGGTGGTTTCTGTTGCCCTAGCGCTGCGTTTGAAAATGAGCGCAGGCACTTGGATTAAAGCTGCACCTCAAGGTATCTCTGCGATGATGCCAGCTATCGTGATCCTATTCTTTGCTTGGACTATCGGTGGCGTAGTACGTGACATGCAAACCGGTATCTACCTTGCGTCTATGTCTAACGGTAACCTTCCAGTAGAACTACTTCCTGCTCTTGTGTTTATCCTTTCTTGTGCGATGGCATTTGCGACAGGTACAAGCTGGGGTACGTTCGGTATCATGCTTCCACTTGCGGGCGATATTGCTGCGGCAAGTGACATTGCTCTGCTACTACCTATGCTTTCTGCTGTACTGGCAGGCGCGGTATTTGGTGACCACAGCTCGCCAATCTCAAGCACAAGTATCCTTTCGGCAACAGGTGCAGGTTGTCACCACATGGACCACGTACTGACTCAGCTTCCTTACGCATGTTCAGTCGCGTTTGGTGCACTGTTAGGTTACCTAGCGATTGGCTACACGCAATCGACTTGGATGGGTGTTGCGGCAAGCGGTCTTTGGTTCCTTGCATTCTGCCTATTCGCAATGCGTAAAACACAATCTGTCCCTAACAAAGCTGCCGAACCTGTGATGAACTAATCACACACAGCTGTTTATAACAAACACTGTTAGCAAAACGAAGGAGCAAAGCTGTAATGGCTTTGCTCTTTTACTATCTGCAGCCCCCCCCCCCTTTCCTTACCTCTCGTAGCAACATCATGTTCTCTATTCATTTTTGACTAACCAGAAAGTTATTACCCAAAAGCTTATTCTGCATTAACACTCTTTGAATAAGTGACGGGTTAGCCTTAACTAACGTGTGAATGCTCTGTCGCTCAGCTCTATACCAATCTGGAAAATTAACTGGTCACGCTTAATCTAAAGGCACAAAAAAACCCGTTAGCAAAACTAACGGGTTTTCAGTATTACCAGCTATTAACTGAGTTCAGCTATCGGAACGATACCTTACAGGTGCTCACCACGGCGTAGCGCATCGATACGCTTCTCTAGCGGTGGGTGCGTCATGAATAGCTCAGAAAGCGTCTTCTTACCGTTGATACCGAAAGCCATCATTGAACCTTCAAGCTGAGGCTCGTGGCTCATCTTTAAACGCTCAAGCGCAGCAATCATCTTTTGCTTACCCACAAGGTGAGCAGAACCTGCATCGGCTTTAAACTCACGATGACGGCTGTACCACATAGTTAGAATGCTTGCTAAGAAACCAAATAGGATTTCCATGATGCTCGATACAATGAAGTACGTCATGTAGCTGCCGCCTTCACCTTCTTCGTCATTATTGTTCACACCGCTGATCACACCAGCGACTAGGCGAGAAACAAAGATAACGAAAGTATTCACAACACCTTGCATCAAGGTCATGGTCACCATATCGCCATTAGCAATGTGACTAACTTCGTGCGCCAGTACCGCTTCAGCTTCATCGCGCGTCATGCTGTGAAGCAAACCAGTTGATACTGCCACCAGCGAATCATCTCGCTTAGCACCAGTCGCAAAGGCATTAATGTCTGCTGATTCGTAAACCGCTACTGTTGGCATACCAATACCCGCTTGTTGTGCTTGGCGAGATACCGTTTCCATTAACCAGTGCTCAGTTTCGTTACGTGGGTGTTCAATCACCATGCCACCTACAGAACGAAGTGCCATCGACTTCGACATAAATAGCGAGAACAAAGAACCACCGAAACCAAATAAAGCAGCCATCACTAGCAGGCCAGAAAGACTGCCTGGTTGCATACCTGTTACAGCATAAATCACATTTAATACGATACTGAATACAATCAGTACGGCAAAGTTAGTTGCCAAAAACAATGCAATTCGCTTCATATATTATCCATTCTCCAGTAAAAGAAGCTTTCAAGCTTTTCCGTCAAACTTTCGACCTGCGGGGAAATATGCAGGAAACTGAGATCACTCTCCACCTTAGTAATTTGCGTCGCGCTAACATTTGCCAGCAAAAAGATTTAACGCTAAAACTACTAATACGCAATCCAATTCTACCTTTAGGCTCTCTATACAAGCCTTGTTGTACCTAGTTTTTGACTCTTGTCTATATAGTATGGTCGAACTAAGTGATTACAAGTCAAAGTCGCAATTTGTTACTTTTTAGTTATCTTGATAACACATTCACATTAGCAAACCATATAGCCTATTGTATCTAAAGAGTTTTATATGCCACAACATTAATCCTTCATCTATTGATGAAACAATGAATAAAAGCTGAATAATGGCGAATTACTACGCTACATTCGATAAATCACTCGCAATTCAGCCGCTATGTTAGCTAAGTCACAATTCTGATTTATCCCTCTTTGGGATAGTAATAAATTACAAACATACGACCTTAGTCGTATTGCGTCGCTATACATTGTCGGCTATTGTCGAAACATACCTAATCGCGCATTATCAAACTTATTGAATAT
This sequence comes from Photobacterium jeanii, assembly GCF_001650345.1. GTDB lineage: Bacteria > Pseudomonadota > Gammaproteobacteria > Enterobacterales > Vibrionaceae > Photobacterium > Photobacterium jeanii. The sequence continues at coordinate 688,658 of NZ_LVHF01000012.1, forward strand.
TCGCTGACGCAGGGAAAGATCTATCAAGGAGGAAAAATGGCAGATCAAGAGAAATACCAAGTTGCAATTGATATCTTACGCTGTCACCTTGGCATGACAGCAGATGAAGCACATAAAGAGTTAGGTCTAGATTCTTCATCTTCAGAACCAATGACAAGCACGCAAGAAGCGCTCATTGGTCTCACTCAAGACTAACTACTACCTATCGTTTATTTCCACATCCCCTTGTGATACCTGTCACAAGGGGATTTTCTTTGGCTATTCAGCCTAGTGAACTCGTTTTTCATACCCATTCTTTCAGTTACACTGTTTGGCAACATATAAAAACGATTTACATATCATGCTATTAAACTCAGAAACGATAGACAGCCTAAAACGCGGCAATGCAATTCCTTTGACACCCGAGCTCACGATTAGCTTGATCAAAGCAGACGATCTTGCCGACATCATCACTATGCTCGACAATCCAAAGGTGACAGAATTTCTTTTCTTCGCCCCCGCCCCTGTTGAGGTTTACCAAAGCTTTTTCCAGCCAATAATCGATAATACAACCGAGGCTATCGCTCACAACGAATGGCCAAAAAACCCAACCTTGATCGTACGTAACCAACAAGGCGATTACATGGGTATGGGTGGCCTGTCTGCTGTGATGTTCTTACAAGGTAATGTTGAAATTGGTTATCAGCTTCCTGAACACGCGTGGGGCAAAGGCATTGCGACTGCCATTACTCGTTTACTCACAGAACTCGCATTTAAAGCGTTAGCGGTTCATAAAGTTAGTGCTGACTGTTACGCCAATAATATTGGCTCGTACCGCACCTTGGAAAACTGTGGTTTCACCCAAGAAGGGCGTCAGAAGGATTACTACAAACTTGAAAACGGTTTCGATGACCGCCTGTTTTACGGTATGACGGCGCAAGAGTTTGCCACTCTAACTGACTAACTACTTCCTTATAACACCCACATCATATGCTTCTCAGGTCTCGCCCCAAGTGACAATCTGGGGCGAGTCATTATTGCTTACGACTGTTCTTCTTCATTCCCTCCACCAAATCCTGCTGGTACGCTTGGTAGGAGTCGTAACCATATAAGCGCCAAGTGTCTGCTCCCTTTAACCCATAACGGATAGTCAATTCTGGTAACCAGTGCTGGCGGTTGACGGCAATAAGCTGTTGTAGTTGTTGTATTAATCGGTTCATTAAGGCTCTCCAATCTTGGTTCACCTTTAGTGTATTTTTTCAATTAGATAGGATGAGTACCCTTCGCGCAACATGTAGTACTTTTCGCTCAAATAGACCATTTACGCACTCGTTTAGGTATAATTTCAATACCTAAGAGCCAACCATAAGCAAACGACGTAAGTATGAAAGGTAATTTAGAAAAGGTGCCACAACGTATTGGCGCATCATGGCGCTACCGAAAAATCGTTGAAGAAAAAAAGAGTTATGGTTGGCATCGTCACAAAGAATACGAAATCGCTATTCATCGTCATTTTAGTGGCAGCTGTTTTATTGGTCATAGCCAAAATGATGTTAGCCACAACCACATGGTGCTAATTGGCCCTGACTTACCTCATGCGATCTATTCCAATGACTCCTCTTCACAACAGAAAAGCACAAGTTGTGAAACCCATGTGATTTGGTTTCGACAAGACTGGATTGAGCAACTTATCAATTGTTGCCATGAGTTAGCACCATTGAAAAAGTTACTATCAGAAGCCAAATACGGCATTCAGTTTTCATCTCATACTGCCGAGAAAGCTGTTGCGTTACTTGAACCTGTACTCGACTTACCACCGCATCAACAACTCACTCAATTTCTCTCTATGCTGGCATTACTGTTAGAAGATAAAAATGCGCAGAAACTAATTAACGCTCTTGAACCAGCACCGGAAGATGAAGTCATTGTTGAGCGAATTGAAAAAGCTGAAGCTTTCTTAATGAAGCACTTTGCAAGAGAAATTGCCGTACAGGAACTGGCAAACCATCTATATATCAGTGAAAGCAGTGTTCGTCGTTTATTCCAAAAGCACTACAACGAGAGCTTCAGTCAGCACTTAAAGAAAATTCGACTCAACGTTGCCTGTGATTTGCTCATTAACACCCAGCTGCCTATCAATATCATCATTCAAAGAGTGGGTTACGATAACCAAGCCAATTTTAATCGCCAGTTTAAAGCCTACAAACAAGTGACACCGTCCGCCTTTCGCACTGCAATGAAGCGCCATTAATTACACTCGTTGGACGATAGCTTTATAGAAATATAGCTTCATTGAAATGATGAAGGGCGACTCTCAAGGTATCAGCGTGAACAGCTCTTTGAATCACAGCGCGCTTGCCCAGTTAACCAATATGAAAAACAATAGCGATTTTTTGCAAAGTAAAGGTAACAACGGTCAGCTATTGGTTTGATCCACCGCCAACGAAGCGGTGCATAGAGCCAACCTTTTCCCACTAATTGCCACGCTTTATGGGTTACGTCCAAGCCAAGTAACAATTGATTGTTCTCATCTAACGCGTGTAACACTGTGTTTGCGGCACTGGCATCAATCTGCGGATAGAGTTGAAACTCATCACTATAAATATCAACGGTTTTGATCTTCCCTTTGCCATCACGTGCTATGAGCGCAGCCATTTCTTTTGCGCATAACGGGCAAGTTCCATCGTAAAAAACAGTTAGCTTAGTCATGATTCATCTTCTTCATCGATCTCTTTATAGAGTGTACGTGAAGTTACAATGTTAGATCATTAGATCAGTGACTTATCACGATCACAACAAGAACAAGCTCAAAGGCGTATCAAAGTCGTGCTAACACAGCTGCAATTACAGAAGATGAATAATAAGGGCAGGATAAAAAAAAGCCCCAACCTCAGTACTGGTCGGGGCAAAACTGGAAGAAATGGAATTTAATTAGCTTTTCTGAAACCGTATTTCAATCTGGACAAGCGGTCGGTAATCCGTGTCCAGACTGCAATATCGGTCTATCGACGCATTTGTTTCTGACTCAATTCAACGGCACGAAGTTGCGCCATTGCTTTTGCCAAATCCATTTGCGCTTGGGCAAAGTTCACATCATCTGCATGCTTGACGATGTTCTCTTCTGCTGCACGGCGGGCTTCGTCAGCGCGGGCTTTGTCGATGTCCTTCCCGTGCATAGCAATATCTGCCAGCACAGTTACTACTGAAGGTTGTACTTCAACAATGCCCCCCGAGATATAAAGGATTTCTTCAGGATCCTTGATATCGGTAACGAAACTCGCCACACCTGGTTTGATCCGGCTTAGCAATGGAGAGTGGCCCGGGCGAATACCCAATTCGCCATCGAAGCCTGCAATCGCCAGCGCGTGAGCTGGACCAGAAAACAGCGGGCCTTCGGCACTCACTATGTTGAGCTGGAACGTATTCTGAGTAACGCCAATTGCCATAACTATCCCCTTTACATCTGCTTAGCTTTTTCAATTACTTCTTCGATACCACCACAGTACAGGAACGCCTGCTCAGGGATATCGTCATACTCACCGCTTAGCAGTCCTTTGAAGCCTTGAATCGTTTCATTCAACGACACAAACACCCCTGGCTGACCAGTGAACACTTCCGCTACGTGATAAGGTTGCGTTAGGAAACGTTCAATCTTACGAGCGCGAGCAACGGTTTGTTTATCTTCTTCTGACAGCTCATCCATACCCAAAATGGCAATGATGTCTTTCAGCTCTTTGTAGCGTTGCAATACAGTTTGCACGCCACGCGCTACTTGATAATGCTCAGGACCAACGATCAAAGGGTCAAGCTGACGAGAAGTCGAATCCAATGGGTCAATCGCCGGATATAGACCAAGCGCTGCAATGTTACGAGACAGTACAACAGTCGCATCCAAGTGAGCGAATGTTGTCGCTGGCGATGGATCCGTCAAGTCATCCGCAGGTACGTATACCGCTTGGATCGAAGTGATCGAGCCTTTACGCGTCGAGGTAATGCGTTCTTGCAGTACACCCATCTCTTCAGCCAATGTAGGCTGATAACCTACCGCCGATGGCATACGACCAAGTAGTGCCGATACTTCTGTACCCGCCAAGGTGTAACGGTAGATGTTATCGATGAACAACAGTACATCACGGCCTTCATCACGGAAGCGTTCTGCAATCGTCAAACCTGTTAGTGCCACACGTAGACGGTTACCTGGAGGCTCGTTCATCTGACCATAAACCATGGCAACTTTGTCGAGTACACCCGCTTCTTTCATTTCGTAGTAGAAGTCGTTACCTTCACGGGTACGCTCACCTACACCAGTAAATACAGACAGACCTGAGTGTGCTTTTGCAATGTTGTTGATTAGCTCCATCATGTTGACGGTCTTACCCACACCCGCACCACCGAATAAACCGATCTTACCGCCTTTAGCGAATGGACAAATCAGGTCGATAACTTTTACGCCTGTTTCCAACAGCTCGGTACTATTGGCTTGCTCTTCATACGAAGGCGCTTCACGGTGAATGGCGTAACTCACTTCTTCGCCAATCTCACCACACTCATCAATTGGCGTACCCAGTACATCCATGATACGACCCAGTGTTGCTTCACCCACTGGCACTGAAATTGGTTCACCGGTGTTTTCAACGGTTAGGCCACGACGTAAACCGTCTGATGAGCCCATTGCAATACAACGTACAACACCACTACCAATTTGTTGCTGTACTTCCAGCACTAGTGAAGCGTGATTGCCATCAATAATGTTCAGCGCATCGTAAACACGTGGCACACTGTTCTGGTCAAACTCAACGTCAACGACTGCGCCGATGACTTTGACAATTTTACCCGTACTCATTTGTTATCCTCGGAAATTCATTTACACAGCCTGAGCGCCCGCCACAATTTCACTCAACTCTTGAGTGATTGCAGCTTGTCGGGCTTTGTTGTACACCAGCTGAAGATCGTTAATCAGCGAGCCTGCATTGTCGGTTGCTGCTTTCATTGCCACCATTCGCGCGGCTTGTTCACACGCACAGCTCTCTACCGTTCCCTGATAGACTTGCGATTCGATATAGCGCAGCATTAATTCATTCAACAATGCTTTGGGATCTTGTTCATAGATGTAGTCCCAACGGCCTGCTTTTTTGTTACTTTCGGTTGGTTCAGCTTGTGCCAACTCAGGTCGTGGCAGTAACTGCACAATCTGTGGCTTTTGCACCATGGTGTTAACGAATTCGTTGTACACCAGATTTAAGCGATCAATCCGACCCTCGTCGTAGTGCTCTAGCATGGCTTTCACCGGGCCTAGCACATCTTCCAACTTGGGTTTGTCACCCAGACCCGAAGTCTGAGCAACAACGTTTCCTATGCGGTGGAAGAAAGAAATGGCTTTCGAACCAATCAAGGTGGTGTCTACTTCCACCCCTTTGTCTCGCCATTCTTGCATCTCACCTAGCACCTTTTTAAACAGGTTGTTATTCAAACCACCACACAATCCTCGGTCAGAAGAAATTATGATGTACGCAACCCGCTTAACTTCTCGTTCTTCGAGATATGGATGCTTGTATTCCAGCGAGCCAGAAACAAGGTGACTGATCACCTTGCGCATGTTGTCGGCATAAGGGCGAGTCAACTCCATGTTGTCTTGCACCTTACGCATTTTGCTCGCGGCAACCATTTCCATTGCACTGGTGATCTTTTGTGTGTTTTGAACACTGCTGATCTTGGTGCGAATTTCTTTTGCGTTTGCCATTTGTTGCTCCTGTCTACCTCGTTGCTATATCGCTAACGGTTTCCCAGACGATTAAAACGACTGAGTGTCCATGAAGGTCTTCAACAGGTGATGTAGATTGTCTTCAATCTCATCGTTGTAGTTACCAGTCGTATTAATAGTCGCTAGCAACTCAGCTTGGCTGCTTTTCGCAAACGCCATTAACTCTGTTTCAAACTCTCCAATTTGCGCCAAAGCGATATTGTTGAGGTAACCTTTCTCAGCAGCAAAGATAGCTAACGCTTGTTCAGCAACCGACATTGGTGAGTACTGTTTCTGCTTCATTAGCTCAGTTACTTTTTCACCATGGTCTAGCTGCTTACGTGTTGCTTCATCGAGATCCGATGAGAACTGTGCGAATGCCGCAAGTTCACGGTATTGAGCCAATGCAGTACGAATACCACCAGACAGTTTCTTAATGATCTTGCATTGAGCTGCACCACCTACACGCGATACCGAAATACCTGGGTCAACTGCAGGACGTAAACCTGAGTTAAATAGATGCGTTTGTAGGAAGATCTGACCATCAGTAATCGAAATTACGTTAGTTGGTACGAATGCCGATACGTCACCCGCTTGGGTTTCGATGATCGGAAGGGCTGTTAGTGAGCCAGTTTTGCCCGTCACTTCACCTTGGGTAAACGCAGTTACGTAATCTTCGTTTACACGCGCTGCACGTTCTAGCAGGCGGGAGTGAAGGTAGAACACATCACCAGGGAACGCTTCACGGCCCGGTGGGCGTTTTAGCAATAGGGAGATTTGACGGTAAGCAACGGCCTGTTTTGATAAATCATCATAAACAATTAGGGCGTCTTCACCGCGGTCGCGGAAGTATTCACCCATGGTACAACCAGCGTAAGGCGCAAGGTACTGCAGTGCTGCTGCTTCAGAGGCAGAGGCAACCACCACAATGGTATTTTGTAGCGCGCCATTTTCTTCTAGCTTGCGTACCACGTTAGCAATGGTTGAAGCTTTCTGACCAATTGCGACATAGACAGAGTAAATACCAGATTCTTTCTGGTTAATGATGGCATCGATCGCCATCGCCGTTTTACCAGTCTGACGGTCACCGATGATCAATTCACGCTGACCACGACCAATTGGCACCATAGAGTCAACTGCTTTGTAACCCGTTTGAATTGGCTGATCTACCGATTTACGATCGATTACACCCGGAGCAATAATTTCAACTGGCGCGAAACCATCATTTTCAATCGCACCTTTACCATCCAATGGTTGACCAAGGGTATTCACAACACGCCCAAGCAGACCTTTACCTACAGGTACTTCCAAAATACGGCCAGTACCTTTTACTTTCATGCCTTCAGCAAGGTCAGCATAAGGACCCATCACAACCGCACCAACGGAATGACGTTCAAGGTTCAGTGCCAATGCATAGCGATTACCTGGTAGTTCGATCATCTCGCCTTGCATAACGTCAGCAAGACCATTAATGGTGATGATACCGTCGCTAACAGAGATAATTGTGCCTTCATTTCGCGCTTGGCTAGCCACGTTGAAGGAGGCGATCCGCTGTCTGATCAGATCGCTGATTTCATTTGAATTTAATTGCATGTCTAGTACCTAATTACACCTCAAGGCGGCTCGATAGTCGGTTAATGGCGCTTTTCAGCGAGCCGTCGATCACAAGTTCACCTGCCGTGATCTTGATTCCCCCGACCAACGACTTATCGACCTGACAAGTCAAAGCAACACTGCGATTTAACTTTCGCTCCAATGCTTGGGTTAAGCTCTGTTGCTGTTGCTCTTCTAATGGCTCAGCCGTTGTCACAAAAGCATCAATGGTGCGTTCAAACTCTGCTTTGAACGATTGATAGAGCTCTGTCACTTGTGGGATGACACCCAGTCTGCCGTTTTCAGCCATTAACTTGAGCAAGTTCTGTCCGTGCTCATCAATCAAGCCATCACAGATAGCTAAGAAAGATTGCGTGAATGCGTCATGAGCATCTGGACCGAGCATGTCGAGCGCTTCGATCTGGCTGGCTAGCGTTGGCGCTTGAGCGACTTCTTTCATCACCACCAGCATGTTTTCCCAAGCTTCGAGCTGGGACGCATCGCGAGCAAAGTCAAATGCCGCTTTTGCGTAGGGGTAAGCAATGGTTTGTAGATCGGACATTCTTAGCCCCCTTATTACAGATCAGTAATGATCTTATCGACCAAAGCTCGGTTGGCATCCGTATCCAGTTGGCGGTTGATTAGCTTCTCTGCACTTTCAATCACCAAGGCTGACATTTCGTGACGTAATTCTTCACGAATGCGATTACGCTCACTGTCTAGCTCTGCTTGTCCTTGAGCAATAATGCGGGCTTTCTCTTGCTCCGCTTCGAGCTTGGCATCTTCAATGATCTGTGCTCGACGTTTGTTACCTTGTTCGACCAAACTACTCACTTGATGCTTTGCATCTTCAAGTAGCTTGGCACCATTGGCTTTCGCCATTTCCAGCTCTTTCGCTGCATACTCGGTATGAGATAGGCCTTCAGCAATTACGCGTTGACGCTCATCCAGTAATGCAGTTAAAGGAGGCCAGACATATTTCATACAAAGCCAGACAAAAATCACGAATGACAGTGCCTGTCCTAGCATGGTGGCATTTAAGTTCATTCCATCCTCACTTTTTAGTAACCCAATGTTGTTTAAAAGAGTGGTTGAATGACTTAAGCCACCGCGAAGATGATGTATAGACCGATACCCACACCAATCATTGGTACCGCATCAACCAGACCCATCATGATGAAGAACTGAGTACGTAGCATTGGGGTCAAATCAGGTTGACGCGCAACACCTTCAAGATATTTACCGGCCAAGTTACCGATACCGCTCGCTGCACCAGCAGCACCTAGACCAATAAGCAGTGCACCCGCAACATAAAGAACCGCACTAACAATATCCATGAATAACTCCGAATCAGATTATGAAAAACGTAACTTAAGAAAATAAAATTAATGATGTTCTTCGACTGCCATTCCCAGGTACACAATGGTCAGTACCATGAAAATGAAAGCTTGTAAGAACACAATTAGAATGTGGAACAGTGCCCACGGCACACTCAGTGCCCATTGCATCCACCAAGGCATTAATGCGATAAGAATAAAAATCATCTCACCTGCATACATATTTCCGAATAGTCGTAAACCGAGTGAAATTGGCTTAGAAATCAATGTGACTAATTCCAAAATAAAGTTCACTGGGTACAACAGTGGATGAGTAAAAGGTTGGGTTGTTAATTCTTTAATGAATCCAACTAAACCTTTATTTTTCAGCGTGTAGCCAATAATAAGAATGAAGACACCAAGTGCCATTGACATTGGAACGTTAACATCAGCCGATGGTAAATCTCGGAAGTGTTCCAACCCTATTACACGTGCAAGCATTGGCACAAAATCAACAGGTAATAGGTCAATAGCATTCATTAAGAAAACCCATACAAATATGGTTAATGATAATGGGCCAATCAACTTATCTTCGGTTTTAAATATTTCCTTTACTAGGTTATTAACGAATTCAAATGTGATTTCAATTAAGCACTGCAATCGACCAGGAACACCACTTGTTCCTTTTGTTGCCACATACCTAAACACACCAATAAAAGTTAAACCTAACACCCAAACCATGAACATGGAGTCAAGATTTATACTCCAAAATCCTTCGCCTGCAGTGAGGAATGTCAGATGGTGCTCAATATATTCATGAGCAGTAGTAACAATTTCCACCTTACGTCATCCTAAATTGAGGTTTGTTAAGTATAGGGGTTAAACAACTTCCCATATAAGTCAGTGAATAAGCCACAACCATAACTATCTCATTGATTTCAATATATTTAGAAACCAACAGCATGAGTACGGCGGTATACGTCCATTTTATTGCTTCATTAAACCATGCCAGTTCGCTGATGTGGCTTCTGTTATTACGCTTAACTTTCAGTGCGACCGCAAGCAAACCTAATAAAGAGGGAACAACAGCAACTATTACACCAATTAATGCTGACTCAACACTCAGGGAATCTCCCGATATTATTTCGTATAAAATTACTATTGCGCCAATAATAGATTGAGCAATCAATAATGATTTTATTACAGAAACAATATCTGAACTCGGGGAATGACTTTCCATAGATATATCCTCTTACGTTAATTAAATTATTAGCCGTACACCTCCCACAAAATAATCAACTAATTTAATGTTGATATAAAAATAAACCCAAAGTGTTTTTTTAAACTAACACATAGATTTTAAATGTCACACAAAATTTATTAATAATTAGTATTTTTATCTACTTCCAAATATAAAACACATTCCAATCCGAAACATCCAAACATATATTTTATTACAATGAGTGTGATGAGAATTGTTTTATTAATGATGTTTCATCATTTAAATGGAATATAAACAAATGAATATTTGCTATTAAATCGACCGACGAATTTACGCCTCACCAAACGTGATTAAAATCTCAATTTTTGCAATCATTGATTTTCATTTTTGGTAGTTGATTGTGTTCTCAGTTAGAGAGAGTATGCGTAAATGGTTTGAATTTTTATGCATTCAAAACCAATTTAAAAAATATAATATTCTTTATAAATCAAAGATTTCCATTAAGAAATCACCATTGCCTACCTTATTAAGCGCAGTTGGCTGGTAGGCGTAATTAACGAAGATGTAGAAATGAGAAAGACCAAAGCGATGTTCGTTGAACAAGCACGGGCTTTTCATAACGGAAAATACGGTTATGAAAATTTCGTTTACGTCAACGCCAAAACTAAAGGTTTAGTTACTTGTCCAGTACACGGTGACTTTGAGCAACGACCTGATGCGCATCTTGCGGGCAGAGGGTGCCCAAAATGTGCAGGTAAAGAGAAGCTAACAACACAAGCCTTTATAGAGAAGGCACACCAAGTACACAACGGTAAATACAACTACGAGAAGTTTGATTATCGTGGTTCGCTTGAGAAAGGCACGATCATTTGCCCAGTACATGGTGAGTTTGAACAAAGACCTAATGCCCACCTTGCTGGTAAAGGTTGTCCTCAGTGCTCGCGTTCAACACCCTTAACGCAGGCACAATTCATTGAGCGTGCAACTGCAATACATAAAGGCAAATACAGCTACGATAACTTTGTTTATGCTGGTGCATTAACAAAGGCTACCATCACCTGCCCTATCCATGGTGCATTTGAGCAGCGACCAGACACCCACCTCCGTGGTGCAGGGTGTCCTCATTGTGCTCAGCACAGCCGCAAGAAAACCACGGCTGACTTCATCAAACAAGCGCTTAGCTTACATAAGAAGCGCTATAGCTATGAAGACTTCGTATACGTGAACGCCCGTACAAAGGGAAAAATCACTTGTCCGATCCACGGCACTTTTGAACAACTTCCATTTAACCATCTTGCAGGCAATGGTTGTCCACACTGCGCAGCACAAAGTCGTTTCCGCTTTAACCCGCAAAGGCTGCAACCTTTCTTGGTATGGCTGATGAAACCTTTGTTGACGCACTCAGCCCACTTCCATACTTTCTTGCACCACCCGATTGTGCATCACGCTGTTGTACGTATGGTTTAAACTTGTGTTAGCACCAAATGACAGAGACAAAAAAGCCGACTTAACGTCGGCTTTTTAATATCTTTCTGAAGGTCAGCTAGTTTATTTCAGACCTAGTGGTGTTAAATCGATGTACTTAGAGAGATCGCGTTTCTTCACACCCGGCATGTAAGGAATTTCGCCGATCTTAGGTGCACCTAAGTTCTCTTCCATCATACGAATGATTTCAGCGTAATTCTCTGTACCCGGATTAATGCGGTTAGCAACCCAACCAACTAATTCCAAGCCATCGTTACGGATCGCTTCTGCGGTTAAGATAGCGTGGCTCATACAGCCCAGTTTTACGCCAACCACAAGGATCACTGGTAGCTTCTCTTGTTTTACCCAACTAGATAGGTAATCCGTACGTGAAACTGGTACACGCCAGCCACCAGCACCTTCAACCAGTACTGCTTCTGATTTTGCTTTTAGTGCAGCTAAACCATCAGAAATAACTGAAAACTCGATAGTGCGATTTTCTTGCTCGGCAGCAATATGCGGTGAAACAGGCGCTTCAAAGGTATATGGGTTAACTTCGTCGTACTCAAGCTCAACCACAGAAGCATCTTGAATGTATAGCGCATCAGAGTTGCGCATGCCTTCGTCTGTTTTTTTACTGTCTGACGCTACTGGCTTATAACCCGCCATCTTAATGTTCGCGCTACCAGCTGCTTGTAAAATTGCGCGAGAGGCAACCGTTTTACCTACTTCGGTATCGGTTCCTGTTACAAAGAAAGCGTTAGTCATTAATTATTACTCCAAAACAGACTTGATAGGTTGCTGGCAGTTGGCCTTTCTCATCTCTGAACTCATCGTAAGCGCGTTCCAAAGCCTGAAGTGTCTGACGACTAGCTAAGCCTGCTTTACGCTCATTATGCAGATGCGTCGCTCCTATCCCTTTCAGGTCTTTCATGAGTTCAACTGCCGTTTGATATTTCATTATGATCGGGGGGAATTCTAGGGTATGAATTTGGCCTCCCGCTTGCGCCAGCGCAAGTTTTACGGTCTTTTGCGAAAGAAACTGGTTCACATGTTGATATTGATCAACCTGCTGCCAAGCATAAGAAAGCTCTTTGAGTGAATTTTCTACCAGCGTTGTGAATAAAACGTACCCGCCCGGCTTCACCACACGTCGTAATTCAGCCAGAGGAACTGATAAATCCTGACACCATTGCAATGCCAACGTCGAGAAAGCCACATCAAAACTGTTATCAGCAAAAGGCAGCGCTTCAGCATCTGCTTGCTGATAGCTGACTTTGTCGCCACAACGTTGCGCGGCTTGTGCCAACATTTGTTCTGAAAGATCAGCTGCGCAAACTTGGTAACCTTTAGCTGCCAACTGTTCTGAGAAGTAACCCGTTCCACAGCCCAAATCTAAAAGGCGTGTACCAACACTTACCATCGGAGGTAACTTCTCCATCAAGCGATGGCCCACAATGCGCTGAAATTCCGCAGACTGATCATACCGTTTTGCCGCCCGACCAAAGGCAGCCGCTATGGCAGCTTTATCAGCAACAGATTGCTTTCGATGTGCCGAAGCCCCTATCGGTAAATCAGTTAATACTTGTTTTGCAGCCTCAGTCATACATCACCTCATTGATTGCGGTTGCTAAACGCTTCACGTCATCAAGTTGATGGTTTGCAGTGAAGGTAATTCGTAAACGGGCACTGTTAACAGGTACCGTTGGCGGACGGATCGCACTTACCCATAAGCCCTGCTCTTTCAGTGCCTGCGATATCTTGACCGCTTTGTTACTGTCACCCAGCAATAAAGGCTTAATGGGAGTTGGGGTATTTTGAAAACCAATGGCTGGATCGAGTGCTAACGCGAACGCATCACTCAGTTCAACCAACTTGTCGCGACGCCATTGATCTTGTTGGATCCGTTCACACGCATGCACTAATGCATAGGCTTGTGCGGGCGGCATCGCGGTGGAATAAACAAAATGACGGGCAAATTGGATCAAGTACTCAGCCACATCCTCACTACATAGCACAGCAGCGCCTTGCAGACCGAAAGCTTTACCAAAAGTCACGATAAGAATATCGGCTTTAATTTCGGCTAAATCGCAACTACCTCGACCCGCTTCACCTAATACGCCGCAACCATGGGCATCATCCACCATCAGCCAAGCATCGTGTTGCTGACTGACCGCGGCCATTTCAGCAAGCGGTGCCAAGTCACCATCCATGCTAAAGACCCCTTCGGTCACTACTAACTTAGCAAGGTCTGACTGAGCATCTGATTGAGCAGCGCTCGATAATAAGCGGGATAAATGGGCAACATCATTGTGCTTAAAACGTTTCATGGTTGCTGGCGACAACATACCCGCTTCCATTAATGAAGCATGATTAAGTTTGTCTTGCAGTAACCAGTCGTTTTTAGCTAATAAGGTAAACAACACAGCTTGGTTGGCACTAAAGCCACTATTAAATAGCAGTGCACGGTCATAACCTAACCACTCAGCCAATTGTTGTTCTAATTTCGCGTGCGGAGAGTGAAAGCCTGTTACCAAGGGCGAAGCGCCGCTACCAGCGCCGTACAACGTTAACCCCTGCTGCCATGCTTGCAGTAAAGATGGCTCTTGCGCTAAGCCCAAGTAATCATTCGACGAGAAGTTAAGCCAAGTGTGACTAGCCTCGCTCACCTGCTGCGCGTTACGCGTCAGACAAACACGCTGGCGATACAAGCCTTGCTGCTCTCGCTCAGACAAGGCTTGGGCTATACGGGTATTAAAGCGAGGCATCGTAGAACAAATCATCCTTGGTCGGACGGGCTGCCACGCGTTCCGCTACGCGACCTAACAGCTCATGTTCTTGAATTTCATCGGGTTTGGCTGCTTGCTCTTGGCTATTAATTCCAAGTTTGGCAAACAACTGCATATCTTTGTCTTCACCTGGGTTCGGCGTCGTCAGCAACTTACAACCGTAGAACACAGAGTTCGCGCCTGCCATAAAGCACAATGCCTGCATTTGCTCATTCATGTCTTCACGCCCCGCCGACAAACGCACCGCTGACTGCGGCATAATGATACGTGCCACCGCAATAATGCGCACAAAGTCAAATGGGTCGACATCATCAACATCTTCCAGCGGCGTACCTTTCACTTTTACCAACATGTTGATCGGCACACTTTCAGGGTGAGTCGGCAAATTAGCCAGTTCCATTAAAAGACCCACACGGTCACGCGCACTTTCACCCATGCCGATAATGCCACCAGAACAAATCTTCATTCCGGCATCACGCACATGGCTTAAAGTATCTAAACGGTCTTGATAAGTACGAGTAGTAATAATGCTGCCGTAAAACTCAGGCGAGGTATCAAGGTTGTGGTTATAGTAATCCAAACCCGCACCTGCAAGCTCATTAGCTTGATCACTGCTGATCATACCAAGCGTCATACAGGTTTCTAACCCCATCTCTTTAACACCACGTACCATTTGCAATAAGTACGGCATGTCACGCTCTTTCGGGTTCTTCCATGCCGCGCCCATACAGAATCGCGTCGCACCTGAACTTTTCGCTTTCGTCGCCGCATCTAACACTTTTTCTACTTCAAGTAAGCGCTCGCGTTCAACATCAGTGCGGTAATGAGCACTTTGCGGACAGTACTTACAGTCCTCGGGGCAAGCACCGGTTTTAATTGAGAGTAAGGTACTTACCTGTACTTTATTTGGCTCATGGTACTGACGATGCACAAGCTGTGCTTCAAATACCAAGTCCATAAATGGCTTATCAAATAAGGCTTGAACCTCTTCCGCCGTCCAATTGTGTCTTACTTCCACGTGTCTAACCCCTTTGTTTGGCAGGTACTGCTTTCACGCTTACCTGCACAATCGACATGCTTAACTGCTTCTTATTCTTTATGAAACCAATAACTTAATTGTTACCTCAACAGATGAGTCAATTCAGTTATTTGAATAATTTTGCTCACTGTAATGCTTGGCTAGTCTACGTTGACTTAGTAAACTGTCAACCAACAACAAACACCAAGGTTTACATCTGTGCAAAAATTAAACAATAAAATTAATTTAGAATTTGATCAACAGCACATCTGGCATCCCTACACGTCGACACTTAACCCACTGCCTTGCTATCCGGTATCCCGTGCCAATGGTGTATACCTTGAGTTAGAAGATGGCACGCAATTGATCGATGGAATGTCTTCATGGTGGTCAACGATCCATGGTTACAACCACCCAGTGCTAACCCAAGCCGCGAAAGATCAATTAGATCAAATGTCTCATGTCATGTTCGGAGGCATTACCCACCAACCTGCTGTTGAGCTTTGTAAGAAGTTAGTCGAGATGACACCAGCGCCACTTGAGCACGTTTTCTTGGCTGATTCAGGTTCAGTAGCGGTAGAAGTCGCGTTAAAGATGGCACTTCAGTATTGGCATACCAAGCAGCAGCACCGCCCGAAATTTTTAACCGTGCGCCACGGTTATCACGGTGACACTTTTGCAGCGATGTCAGTCACTGATCCTGATAATTCGATGCATAGCCTCTACAAAGGCTTCCTACCTGAGCATATCTTTGCCAATTCACCAGAATGCGGATTTTTTGATGAATGGCGAGAAGATGATTTCGAGGATTTCCGCCAACAATTTATAGAGAACCAAACCTCGCTTGCCGCTGTGATCATTGAACCTATCGTGCAAGGTGCCGGTGGGATGCGCTTGTATCACCCTACTTTCCTCAAGCGTGTTCGTGAACTCTGTGATGAATTTGGCGTCCTGTTAATTGCCGATGAAATTGCGACTGGATTTGGTCGCACAGGCAAACTGTTTGCTTGTGAACATGCGCAAATTAGCCCAGATATTATGTGTGTAGGTAAAGCGCTAACAGGTGGTTATATGACACTGTCAGCAACCCTAGCAACCAAGCATGTCGCTGATACTGTATGTGGTGGTGAAGCCGGCTGTTTTATGCACGGTCCTACTTTTATGGGTAATCCATTAGCTTGTGCTGTCGCCAATGCCAGCTTAGGGCTATTGCAACAGGGTGATTGGCAATCACAAGTAGCGGCAATTGAAGAACAACTTGCTGTTGAACTTAGCGATATCGGTCATTTAGAGAATGTAAAAGATGTGCGTTGGCTTGGCGCCATTGGTGTTGTCGAGCTACATCAACCTGTTGAAATGGCAAGTATTCAAAAAGCATTTGTTGAGGCTGGGGTATGGGTACGTCCTTTCGGGCGCTTGGTTTACATCATGCCGCCATTTATCATTCAACCCAATGAGTTAACGAAACTGACATCAGCGATTTATCAAGTTTTAGACCAATCAAGGTAATTCCTCAATCATCCTAACTGGTTAAAACCAACAGCAGAATTCCCCTTTTATCGAAAAGCAGACAGATTCCAATATTTGTCTGCTTATACTAAACACTGATCAACTGATAATAATAATTCGTACCAATATACGAAGGATGCAACCTCTCCTCTATATATAGTGGAAAGGCAGCATTGATAACTGGCCTTCTCCTACATCGCACAGGCAGGTGCATATAACAATAACGAGGCCACATCGAGTTTGTGCTCTTACTTAGCTAACACAAAGAAGAGGCAAACATCAGGGTTATCAGGATTGACGCCGCCCAAAGAATTGCGGTGCAATCCAACGTCAGTATAAGGGTTATAATCATGCAGTTACCCCTATTCCCCCTCAATCTCTACCTCCTGCCAGGTGGGATCAGTAAGCTACGGATCTTTGAGCCGAGGTACGTTCGACTCGTCAAACTCGCTATGGCATCCGATGATGGCTTTGGCTTGTGTATGGAAGTGAATGACAACATCTGCCACTTTGGTACACGCGTGATCATCACAGACTTTGATCAAATGCCCGATGGCTTCCTTGGGATCACCATTCGCGCAATGGACAAATTCGTGATCAATCATCAATGGCAAGAAGAAGACGGCTTACGCTTTGCGCAAACCAGCGTACTACCCAACTGGACACCGACAGAAATAAAATATATCGACCGTGACTTGTCGCAAGGGCTACAAATGCTGTTCGATGAATACCCAGAGCATGCGGCGTATTATCCGCAGCCAGACTTTGAAGATATGGCGTGGGTATGTCAGCGTTGGTTAGAAATCTTGCCGCTTGGCACAGAGCAAAAACAATGGTTTATGAGTCGTAACGATCACAGAGCCGCGTTGTCATTTCTT
The DNA here is from genome assembly GCF_001650345.1 of Photobacterium jeanii. Lineage (GTDB taxonomy): Bacteria > Pseudomonadota > Gammaproteobacteria > Enterobacterales > Vibrionaceae > Photobacterium > Photobacterium jeanii. The sequence goes on from NZ_LVHF01000012.1 coordinate 706,166, forward strand.
CACTCAATTATCGATGAAGAATTGAAAGACAAATGATCTAAACACCAAACTCATACGTAGATCTCAATATATGTTCGTGGATGTGTCTGTTAACAGAGGCATTATTGAGATTATGCCATATACAAATTACTATCATACTCAAGTAAAACAACCTCAACCTCGGGCCGAGGCTTCAATGGATGAATTGAGTATTGAGCAGCAAAAAGCGCTGCTCACTAGAATTGCGGAACATCGTGATAAATCCGCCTTTGCAACTATCTTTTCTTACTTTAGCCCTAAGATCCGTGTTTACGGGTTGAAGTATCTCAAGCAAGAAGCCATTGCGATGGAACTGGTGCAAGAGACAATGATGAAGGTATGGCGCAAAGCCCACATGTTCGATGGCAGCAAGGGCGCTGCATCAACATGGATCTACACTATTATGCGGAATCTCTGTTTTGACATACTGCGTAAGCAGCAATCAAACAGAGAAGATAACTATAGCGATGACCTTTGGCCCATTTTTGAAGATCGACTCGCAAGTGAGTCGAATGAACAAGCCGATGCCACACTCAGCGATGAGTTACTTATTTACATTGAAACCCTACCGGCAGCGCAGCAAATTGTCGTGAAAGAGATTTATCTCAATCAACGTTCCCATCAAGAAGTCGCCGACCAACTCGGTGTTCCTGTGGGCACGGTGAAATCACGATTACGGCTTGGGCTACAAAAATTACGAGGGCAATTGGAGGATAACGATGATTAAACATCACCCACACGCAACCTTGTTGCAAGACTATGTAGAAGGAAAGCTTCCGTTATCGTTGTCGATTGCTGTTTCTGCTCACATTGAACTGTGTCCACACTGTCAGCAACAAGCAGATACGCTCACAGAACAAGTCGCGATGCGCTCTTGGCGTGAGTCCGTGACCCTCACTGAACCCGAAGTGACAGAGGATTTTGCTCTGCAAGCTAACTTCGATGCCATGTTCAGTGACATTGTTGAAAATGAACCTGTTGATGAAAAGCCTGAGCCAATCATCACGACTAGCTATGTAGAATGCAAAGGGACAAGTTACCCACTGCCACGCGCTTTACGTCGTTTTAATGAGTTGAGCTGGCACGGCATTGGGAAAATTACTCGCGCTCGTTTACCACTTGAAGAAAACGAAGTTCGTGCCAGTTTGCTACATATTGATAAGCAAGGTGCGATTCCCGCGCACACCCACAAAGGTTACGAGTTAACTTTATTGCTTGCTGGTGAGTTCAGTGATGAAAATGGTAAATACCAAGCGGGCGATTTTATTTGGCTTGATGCTTCTAACCATCACACGCCATCGACTAAAGAGGGGTGCTTGTGTTATACCGTGTCGAATGCACCATTGCACTTCACCCAAGGTATGAGTCAGTTACTCAACGGCATTGGTAATGTCATTTACTAGCCGCTTGCAAATCAAGCCTTAACACACTTCAAAGCCGAGCCTAGTGCTCGGCTTTGTTTTATTCCAAGAAACAATCACATCATTTCAATGTACAAAGTGAAGCAGATACGAAAGGCAAAATGTAATCATTACACTTCACCTTTTATCTCAAAATCTCACCACATTCGCCGACTCCCAGCAATAAAAGATGCTTTTCGCTTGTAATTAAATAACCAAAAACCTCTAAAAACCGACAAAATGTAGTTTTATTACAACACTACTTAGTTTCATTCCGTGGATGAATATTCCATTGCCGCTTCTGAAGCGCTAATCACACACAAAATGTACTGATTCATTGGTGCAATCAGGCAAAATGATTGTTTCCATTTATACCCCAATAGAAGACATGCAGATTACAGCACTTAATTATAAGTCATTGTTTTTTATTGACTTGAACGTCAAATCTTAATTTAACATCTCAATATCCATCACAGATTGATGATTTGTCTGACGAAATCGAGACACAAAAAGCATAGCGAACTGAATATTCATACTTACAATATTCTTCCCACGACGTCGTACAAACCTCAAATTTTAAGAAACTTACAACACAATAATTACAGAAGTTAATACAACGACTACCCGGTGCAAACACAACACCCGGCAATGGATAGTCACGATAGAGTGGATTTCAGCATGTTAAACCTTGTGATTTCAGTAGTCCCTATTTTGCTACTGATTTGGATGATGACAAAAAAGAATGCGTTACCATCGCATATCGCACTGCCAGTAACGGCAGCCATCATCGGTGCCCTACAACTATTTTACTTTGGTTCAGATCTCACTAACCTCAGCGCTAACATTATCGCTGGTATGTTGTCTGCCATTACCCCAATTTCGATCATTGCGGGCGCCATCTTACTTAACCGTACTATTGCGTTATCAGGCGCAGAAGATGTTATTCGCCAATGGTTAGAAACCATTAGCCGTAACCAAGTGGCACAGCTAATGATCATCGGTTGGGCGTTTGCTTTCATGATTGAAGGTGCATCTGGCTTTGGTACGCCAGCAGCGATTGCAGCTCCAATTTTGGTTGGCTTAGGGTTTAACCCGCTGAAAGTTGCGATGCTTGCTTTGGTAATGAACTCAGTACCGGTTTCTTTTGGTGCTGTAGGTACACCAACATGGTTTGGTTTCGGCAATCTAGGTCTTACCGATGGTGACCTATTAACAACAGGCCGTAACTCTGCATTCATGCATGCTATTGCAGCCTTTGTGATCCCTGTTCTGGCCCTACGCTTTGTAGTGTCATGGCAGCAAATCCGCCGTAACATGCTGTTCATCCAACTGAGTATCCTTGCTTGTACTATCCCTTACATCCTGTTTGCGCAGTGGAACTATGAGTTCCCATCACTGATCGGTGGTGCAATCGGTATGGCTGTATCTATCTTACTTGCACGCTTCAAAGTGGGCTTGGAAGAACCAGAAACAACAGCCGACCACGCAGTCAGCCACATCCCATTTGGTCAAGTGGTGAAAGCGATGAGTCCTACCCTAATGCTGATTGCGATTCTAATCGTCACGCGTATTCAGCAGCTGGGTATTAAAGGCATGCTGAATGATGCGACACCGCTATTCAACCTAAACTTAGGTTTCCTAGGTGACCTGTCTGTCAGCCAAGCGTTAATCATCAAGCTGAGCAACATTCTGGGTACTGAAACGGCTTGGGCATACAAAACACTTTATGTACCAGCACTGATCCCATTCTTCTTGGTAGTTCTGATTTCTATCCCAGTATTCAAGCTGCCAAAAACGACTGTTAAACGCGTATTTAGCGAAACAGCTAACCGTATCAAGATGCCGTTTGTCGCTCTTGTTGGTGCACTCATCATGGTGAAATTCATGATGATGGGCGGTGAGAACTCACCAATCATGACAACAGGCCGTGCTTTCTCAGATTTGATGGGCACCAACTGGCAGTTCTTTGCATCATACTTAGGAGCACTAGGTGCGTTCTTCTCAGGCTCTGCAACGGTATCGAACCTGACATTTGGCGGTATTCAACAAACAATTGCACACACTGTAGGTTTACCTGAGACAACCATCCTTGCCCTACAATCTGTAGGTGGCTCTATGGGTAACATGGTGTGTATCAATAACATTATTGCAGTATCAACCATCCTAGGTATTGCAAATAAAGAAGGTTACATCATCAAGCGTACCGTTGTTCCAATGGTGCTTTATGGTGCAATCGTTGCTGTAGTTAGCCTGTTTATTTAAGGCGTTACAGCAACACGGGATGATTAGGAACCACCCCGAACACAACTTGTTGTGTATTAAGAAATCGGCCTCGCAAGAGGCCGTACTTAAACAAAAGAAAACGGCCACCATAGGCTGTAATAACACAGACAGCAAAGCTGTCTACTGGAGCAATATATGAAGGTAAACTTTTTTGTCACCTGTCTTTGCGACACCGTGAAATCGGAAGTGGCTAAAAAAACGGTCATGCTACTGGAGCAGCTTGGCTGTGAAATTATTTTTCCAGAGCAACAGGGGTGCTGTGGCCAGCCTTCGCTGAATAGCGGCTATATCGAACAAAGCAAGCCTGCAATGAAAAGCCTTATTCGTGCTTTCGAGTGTAACGATCTTCCTATCGTGACACCTGCTGGCTCATGTGCTGCATCTATCAAGCGCTACCCAGAATACCTAGCCGATGAGCCAGAGTGGGCTGAGCGTGCACAAAAAGTATCAGACCGTCTATTTGAACTGACTCAGTTTATTGTTAACACCCTTGGGGTTCAAAACGTCGGTGCACGTCTTGAAGGCCGCGCGGTATACCACCCTTCTTGTAGTCTTATTCGTAAACTCAATGTTCGTGAAGAGCCACTGAAGCTGCTTGAGAACGTTGAAGGTCTAGAAATGCTGCCTATCGAAAACCAAGAAACCTGCTGTGGTTTCGGCGGTACTTTCTCAGTAAAAATGGCTGAAATCTCAGGCGAGATGGTGAAAGAAAAAGTTCACCACATTTCAGCAGTAGAACCTGATTACCTCATTGGTGCTGACATCAGTTGTTTGATGAACATTGGTGGTCGTATCAATCGTGAAGGTAAGCCAGTTAAAGTTATGCACATTGTCGATGTGCTGATGAGCCGCTAAGGAGATCACCCATGTCGATGAAAACAAGCGATCAGAATTTTAAAGACCGCATTAAAGTCCAAATGAAAGACGACTTTATGCGTGAGTCGGTAGCCAATGCCCAAACCCGTATGTTCACTAACCGCCAAAAAGCGGCGGATAAGCTGGGCAACTGGGAGCAATGGCGTGAGATGGGCATGGATATTCGTAACCATGTTCTAGAAAACTTGGATTACTACCTCCACCAGCTAAGCGAAAGCGTTGAGAAAAATGGTGGTCAGGTATTCTTCGCACGTACAGCTGACGAAGCGACAGCTTACGTTGAAAGCATCATCAAAGCGAAGGACGCCAAGAAAGTCGTTAAATCTAAATCTATGGTGACAGAGGAAATCAACCTTAACCATGTGATTGAGCGTAACGATTGTGAAGTGGTTGAAACTGACCTTGGTGAGTACATTCTACAAGTCGATGACTGTGATCCACCGTCACACATCGTAGTACCCGCACTACATAAAAACCGTTACCAGATCCGCGATATCTTCAAAGATAAAATCGGTTACGAGGGCTCTGAAGATCCAGAAGAGCTGACTCGCTATGTGCGTGACTACATTCGTCACGACTTCCTAGAAGCAGATATCGGTATCACTGGCTGTAACTTCGCCGTTGCTGAGTCTGGCACTGTTACTTTGGTGACAAACGAAGGTAACGCCCGTCTTGCGACTAGCCTGCCAAAAACACACATTGCCGTAATGGGGATGGAACGTATTGTTCCAACCTTTGAAGAGCTCGACATTGTGATCAGCTTGCTATGTCGTAGTGCGGTTGGTCTGCCATTAACAGGCTATGTAACAGCACTAACAGGCCCGCGTGAAGATGGTCAGACGGATGGCCCAGAAGAATTCCATTTAGTGATCGTGGATAACGGTCGCTCAGATATCTTAGGTTCAGAGTTCCGCGACATCCTACGTTGTGTACGCTGTGCGGCATGTGTAAACACCTGCCCTGCTTACCGTCACATTGGTGGTCAATCTTACGGTTCAATCTACTCAGGTCCTATCGGTGCCGTACTGTCACCACTGCTAGGTGGTTACGACGATTTCAAAGACCTACCGTACGCATGTAGCTTATGTCGTGCTTGTCACGATGTTTGTCCAGTGAAGATCCCACTGTCTGATTTGCTGCTTAAGCATCGTCAGAAAATGGGCGAACAGAAAATCACTCCAACAGGCGAACGTGCTTCTGTTGGCGTATTTAACTTTATCAATGCCCGTCCACTACTTTGGGATACCACAGTGAAAGTGGGTGCCACTATGGCAAGCGGTCTGATCCGCAACGGCAAACTTCCTGTAAACCTTGGTGCTATCGGCGAATGGACTGAAGCCCGCGATTTACCAAACCCAGACGGACAATCGTTCCGTAGCTGGTTTAAAAACCGCAAGTAACGAGGAATGGCAATCATGAGTCAAATTCATAATCGTGACGCTTTCTTAGATAATATCGCAGAAAAACTAGGCCGCCCTCGTCAAACCGAAGCGGTTACGCGTCCAGCTTTAAAGTACACCTGTCACAAAGAAGTGCTGGCTGATCACAACCAAGATGAACTGAAAGACGTATTGGTGGAATACACCCACACTGCCCTAGGTGCGCACGCCGTTGTTACCAACAAAGACGAGCTAACGGCAACCCTAGCTAAAGTTTGTGAAAAATACTGTCTTGATGAAAACCTTGCTGAAGGTGAAACAGCTGCCGTTGAAGAAACGGTACTCAGTGCAGATCAACGCCTACTTGAACTTGTGAATGTTGATGCCCTTCGCAGCGACACACACAAAATTCACGTTTGGGATCCAAGCCTTGGCTACGCGCCAAACATTGAAATCGCAGAACGTGCCAAAGTGGGTGTGGTGTTTGCCGAACAAGCGCTTGCTGAATCAGGCACCATGGTGCTTTACAGCAACCCTGCACAAGGTCGAGCTATCAGCCTACTGCCAGAAGCTTCTGTGTTTATTGTGCCGAAAAGCACACTTGTCGCGCGTTTAACGCAAGCAACTGCGGTACTGCATGAGAAAGCGAAACAAGGTGAGCGTATGCCATCGTGTGTGAACTTTATCTCAGGCCCTAGTTCGACTGCTGATATCGAGCTTATCAAAGTGGTTGGTGTTCACGGCCCTGTGTACGCCACCTACATCATTATTGATGACATGTAATCAATCGTGATACCGACTAGGGTCTTGCGGCCCTAGTCACCCTGATATTTGTATTAATCATCTGATTTTTGTACCAATTTATAGTTTTAAAGCTTGGTATTCCGGTCATGCCAAGGGTCTGAGGCTTATTGCCTTAACCCTAAGCCTCCACTCCAATCTAGGATCTTAGCCCCTATTTTGGCGTTATTACTTGGCATGACCTTTTTCTTTTTTTCCCTACCACAGTATATACTTCCCCCAACCTCTCGTTTTACTTCACCATGAGTATGTTATGCCGCAAATTGACGATCTGGTTCTGTTCACCCAAGTTATAGAGCAAGGCTCTTTCAGTAAAGTCGCAGAACTCAATAAAATTACCAAGTCTGTCGTAAGTAAGCGGATTAGCAAGCTGGAAAACGAACTTGGGGTACAGCTTATCTATCGAACCACACGTAAGCTCACTCTAACAGAGCCAGGCTCAGTGCTTTACCATCGTGCCAAAGAAATTAATCAAGTCGCTCAATCCGCGTTTGATGCCGTTACAGGCTATAACGAAGCGCTATCGGGCAATATTCGTGTATCAGTTCCGACTATTTCTGGTGAGTTATTACTTGCTGAAGCCCTGTCTGATTTCTGCCAAAGCCATCCTGGGTTAACTATCGAAATGTCGATGGATAACCACTTTGTTGATTTGGTTGCTGATAACTTTGATTTGGTGATCCGTACTGGCTACCTTGAAGACTCCAGCTTAATAGCGCGTCACATTTTTAACTCACGCTGGATGATTTGTGCTTCGCCTGAATACTTAGAACAATACGGCACCCCGACCACACCAAAAGGCTTGCTTCACCACAACTGTCTTGGCTATACCCAGCAAAGCACAGGTCCATTTGACTGGTTGTTCATTCGCAATAGCAATGAGAACTACACCCTCAAAGTGACTGGTAACTTCTCATCAGATAACGCCGCTTCACTACGTAAAGCTGTAATTGCTGGTAACGGTATTGCTTACCTACCAACCTGCCTTATCTACGATGATTTACAAGCTGGAAAACTCATTGAAGTGCTACCTGAACACTCAGGAAAGGTTGTCGGAATTTATGCGGTTTATCCTTACACCAAAAAACCCTCAAAACGTATTCAAGCTTTAATTGAACATATCCGCGAACGTTATATGGCAATTAAGGAAAGGTTTTAACCTTCAATCTCTTTGAGCTCGATTTGGTATCACTCTCAATTCCGTACCACTCTCAATGTGAATCGCTCTCGATGCGGATCAACACCGCATCAGGGCGCCAGTACTCAAACTCACAATCCATTAATTCGCCGTCTTGCTTGTAGTTAGTACGGCGAATTTTCATTACCGGTTGTCCTTCTGCTAAATTCAGTGCTTTTGCCACATGTGAAGGTGCGCCAGTCGGGATCACTTCAAAACAAGAACGTGAAGTTTCGTAACCGTACTTTTGGCGATAAATACCGGTGAGCGACAGGGTTAGGTTTTCCATCATAATATGGGGAAACAGACTCGCCTTTAGACAATTCTCAACAAACAGCACCGGGCGCCCGTCGATATACCGCAAGCGTTCGATAATATGAATTTGCGTCATTTGATCGATGGCTAATGCTTGCGCCACTTCCCCTATCGCCATTTCTGTTCTGGCATCTAACAAACAAGTTTCAGCTATGCGGTGCTGGTCGCGGATCATTTGGTGAAAATGGCTACGTGATAGCGGGTTATAGCAAATACGTTCCGGTGACACATACCAACCTCGGCGCTCTTCACGATAAATCAGTCCTTCGTTTTCCAGCGAGACCAACACATCTTTTATTGTGATGCGGGTAGTCGAAAACAGCGCACTCAACTCTCGCTCAGACGGTAACTTCTGCCCTTGCGTCATAAAACCAGACTGAATTTGCTGGCGTAGACTTACTTTTATCTTTCCTGACTGAGTTGAGGCTTGCGTACTCATAATCTGATCTAGTCCAAGCTAAAAATGAAGAACAAGATAAGTCAACTAGATAACAGTTTTATGACGATATTTTTAACTAAGTATGATTGGATTATTGAAACATTCCCGAAATATAACAGCCTTAAAACTGTCAAAAAACTTCATATAAAGCGTCATATTACGCTCATAGGATACGAATCGAACTTACTGACCTAGTCCAGAAGGATAGAGACAATGAATATTTCGATTCGCCGTTCTACTGTAATTTCCGCAACATTAATAGCCACCAGCTTTTCAACCACTGTTGCTGCACAAGATGCCAACCTTGATTCACTGATCAAAGCGGCACAAAAAGAAGGCGCTGTTTACAGCGTGGGAATGCCAGACAGTTGGGCGAACTGGAAAGGTACATGGGCTGATATTCAAGCTAACTATGGCTTAAAGCACCGTGATACTGATATGAGCTCGGCGCAAGAAATTGCTAAGTTTGAAGCTGAAAAGAAAAATGCCACCGCAGACATAGGTGATATTGGTTTTGCCTTTGCTCGCGTCGCAGTTAAGAAAGGGGTTACACAACCTTATAAACCAACCACGTGGAACGACATTCCTGATTGGGCAAAAGACAAAGATGGACACTGGGCATTGGCCTACACTGGCACTATTTCGTTTATCACCAACAACAACCAAGTTAAAGATGCCCCAAAAACCTGGGATGACTTGCTGACAGGCGATTACAAAGTCACAGTTGGCAACGTCGGCGTTGCTGCACAAGCAAACAATGCCATTCTTGCTGCAGCCTTTGCCAAAGGCGGTAATGAATCAAACTTAAAGCCTGCCCTTAAATTCTTCTCACAGCTGGCTAAGCAAGGTCGTTTATCGTTTACCGACCCTAACATGGCAAACCTTGAGAAAGGCGAAGTCGAAGTTGCCATCATGTGGGACTTCAACGCCCTAAACTACCGCGACAAAATCGACCGTAGCCGCTTTACCGTGACCATCCCACAAGATGGCTCAGTGATCTCAGGCTACACCACCATCATCAACAAATACGCGAAAAACCCTAATGCTGCCAAGTTGGCGCGTGAATACATCTTCAGCGACCAAGGGCAAATCAATCTAGCAGAAGGTTACGCTCGTCCAATTCGTAGCAGCATTACACTGCCTCAATCTATTCAAGACAAACTGCTACCAAACGATCAGTACGCCAATGTGAAGCCAGTGACTGACTTCAAAGCATGGGAAAAAACAGCGCGTAAACTGCCTCGTCAATGGCAAGAAAGCGTGCTTATCCATCAGCAGTAATCATCGAAATACACTCATCTGAACAAAGAGATAGTCATAATGAGTAATAAGGTCATTCTTGTTGTTCTCGATGGCCTCAACTACCAAGTAGCCCGTGATTGCATGGGCTACCTTAACGGTCTGATTGAGCAACAACGAGCCACCCTATACCCAATTCAATGCGAATTACCGTCAATGTCTCGACCGCTGTATGAATGCATCTTAACTGGCATTCGCCCTGTCGAAAGCGGGATTGTGAATAATGACATCGTTCGCCTGTCACATCACGAGTCGATTTTTAGCTTAGCGAAAGCACAAGGCAAAGTAACCGCAGCAGCGGCTTATCATTGGGTCAGCGAACTCTATAACCGCGCACCTTTTGATGCGGTACGGGATCGTTTCACTAATGATGAAGCCATGAATATTCAACACGGCTGTTTCTATCATTGGGATCATTACCCTGATGAAGCGCTGTTCTTAGATGCGGAGTATTTACGCCGTCGCTTCACCCCCGACTTTCTGTTGATTCACCCAATGAACATTGACGATATGGGCCACAAATTCGGACTCGATTCTCGCCAATATCGTAACAGTGCTCGTGGTGCTGATATCTATTTATCGAACTACATCGAACAGTGGCTAACCGATGGTTATCAAGTCATTGTGACCAGCGATCACGGTATGAACGATGACCTTTCACACGGTGGTATTTTGCCAGAAGAGCGTGAAGTGCCTTTGTTTGTGATTGGCGACAAGTTCACTCACCAAAGCAGTGAAATCAAACAAACCGAGATTTGCGGCACCGTGTGCCAACTTCTCAACATCGAACACAATAAACCCTACTCACAGGAACTCTTAGCCCTATGAGCAGCTCAACTCTGACGCAGGTATCCCCTGCGTCTGTTTTAAAAAAACAAAGCCGACTAAGCAAGCTAAAGCCCGCCCTTTGGCTTGCGCCATTCGCCGTATTTTTCTATTTATTCCAACTTGCCCCTATGGTTTGGGTGTTGGTAAACAGCTTTATTTACGACGACGAATTCGCCCTCGATAACTACTTCGAAATTTTCGATTCTGCATTCATGATGCAAGCCTTCAGTAACAGCTTGTGGCTATCGGTTTGGTCTAGCGTACTAGGCTTGGCTATCGCAACGTTATTGGTTTCATCACTACGACGCGTTAACTCTAAAATCCGTGATGCGGTGATTGCTTTCACCAACATGAGTAGCAATTTTTCAGGTGTCCCGCTCGCCTTTGCCTTCATCATTATTTTGGGTACCAACGGTGCTATCACCCTATTGCTGAAACAACACGGTCTATTGGGTGACTTTGACCTGTATGGTCAGTGGGGGTTGCTGGTGCTGTATGTGTACTTCCAAATTCCATTAGCAGTATTGCTACTTTACCCCGCTTTCGATGCCCTCAATGACGACTGGCAAGCCGCGGCAGCACTCTTAGGCGCGAAAGCGCATCACTACTGGCTAAAAATCGCCTTACCTGTGTTATCTCCAGCACTGTTTGGCACCTTCATTATCTTAATTGCCAATGCTATCGGTGCCTACGCCAGTGTGTTTGCCCTAACTTCTGGCAACTACAACATTGTGACCGTTCGTATCGCCAGTCTGGTTTCGGGCGACATATTCCTTGAACCCAATCTTGCCGCTGCTATTTCGGTACTCCTCATGGTGATTTTGGCTTTCATTACCGTCGTGAACCAATGGCTGATCGCGAAAAGCTACGCAGGGAAGAAACACTAATGAAAAACGTTAATACTGCTTTTCACAAAACCGTGGTGTATTCCATTGTCGGCATCATGCTGGTGCCAATTATCGCCACTTTTGTTTATTCGCTGTCTTCTCGCTGGGGCGCGACCGTACTGCCTGATGGCTTTACCTTTGACTGGTACATTGCGCTACTGACAGACAGCCGTTTCCTTGATGCCTTTGGGCGTTCACTGTTTATCTGTATCGCGTCACTGGCACTCAGTGTGTTCTTGATTTTGCCTGCAATTTTCGTGGTGTTTTACTACTTCCCGAAACTAAACAAAGTCATGAATTTGCTAATCTTGTTACCTTTCGCTGTGCCACCTGTGGTGTCTTCGGTGGGTTTACTCCAGCTGTATGCCGATAGCGAAATTAGCCTCATCGGCACGCCGTGGATTCTGATTGGCACTTACTTCACTATCGCGCTGCCATTTATGTACCGCGCTATCGCCAATAGCTTTGATGCCATTAACTTGCACGATTTGATGGATGCCGCGCACCTACTTGGTGCCAGCACCACCAAAGCCTTCTTGTTGATCATTTTACCGAACTTAAAGAAAGGGCTTATGGCATCGCTATTCTTGTCCTTCTCTTTCTTGTTGGGTGAGTTCGTGTTTGCCAACATCTTAGTGGGCACGCGCTACGAAACCTTGCAAATCTACCTATACAACATGCGTCAAACCAGTGGTCACTTTACTTCTGCACTGGTAATGACTTACTTCCTGTTTATTTTTGTACTGACTTGGCTGGCAAGTCGTTTCAGCTGAGGAGCGAAATAATGAGTTACGTAACAGCAAAAAATCTAACCAAACGTTTTGGTGATAACACCGTATTCGAGAACGTCGACTTCACTATCGAAAAAGGCGAATTCATTACCCTACTCGGCCCTAGTGGCTGTGGTAAATCGACTTTACTGCGTAGCTTGACGGGTCTTAACCCAATCGACGGTGGCGAAATTTGGGTCAACGGTGAAAACATCACCCAACAAACGCCACAAGAACGTGGGATTGGCATGGTATTCCAATCTTATGCTCTGTTCCCAAATATGACGGTGGAAGAGAATGTCGCGTTTGGCTTAAAAATGAAAAATATGGCAAGCGGTGATATCCAACGCGAAGTGGCTAAAGTTATCGAACTGGTTGAGCTCAAAGGTCGTGAAAAGCATTACCCGCACCAACTTTCGGGCGGTCAGCGTCAACGTGTGGCACTTGCTCGAGCCTTGGTAGTAAAGCCACGTATTCTATTACTGGATGAACCGTTATCAGCGTTAGATGCCAAGATCCGTAAGCACCTTCGTCAACAGATCCGAGATATTCAAAAAGAAATGGATCTCACCACTATCTTCGTTACCCATGATCAAGAAGAAGCGATGATCATGTCGGATCGTATCTTCCTAATGGATAAAGGCGAGATTGTTCAAGCAGGCACGCCGGAAGAGATTTATACCCAACCAGCCAATGAATTTGTGGCTGGTTTTATGGGTCATTACAACTTGGTTGATGCACCGAAAGCCAAGCAACTGTTCGATATTGAAACCAACTGGAAAGTGGCGATCCGTCCTGAATCCATTTATGTCAAAGAAGCAGGTCGCCAGTACGGCAGCCATATTTCAGCACCACAAACTGGGGTGATCAAAAACCACCAGCTATTGGGCAATGTGATCCGTTACCAAGTGGATGTCGATGATTGTGAGCTAACCGTTGATTTACTTAACCGTTCATCAGAGCGTTTACTCGATGCAGGTAGTAAACTTGAGCTGCTATTTAACCTCAACGAAATTCAACCTGTGAGCGCATAACATGTCCAAGCCTTTGTATGTATTTGATATGGACGAGACTCTGATCGATGCCGACTGTGCAATGATTTGGAATGCGTTTTTAGTCGAGAAAGGGTTAGTACAAGATCCTGACTTCATTGCCGAAGATCAACGCCTGATGGGCTTGTATGCCGAAGGTAAACTCAACATGGAAGACTACCTTGCCTTTTCGATGGCACCCCTTGCCACTATGCCAAAGCAGGAAGTCGCAGCTTTGGTCAATGAATGCGTTGAAACACGCATTCTTAGCAAGCAGTTTAAGCAAGCTAAAAGTTTGATTACCCAGTTACAACAAGACGGTATAGAGATGGTGATCATCTCTGCTTCTGTCACTTTCTTGGTAGAAGCCGTCGGCAAACGCTTGGGTATTCCATCTGCGTTGGGTATCGATTTAATCGAACACAATGGCTACTTCACCCATCGTATCCATGGTGTACCCAGCTATCGAGAAGGCAAAGTAACCCGCTTACAGCAATGGTTAGCAGCGCAAGAAACGTATTTTAGTAAAATCCATTTCTTCACAGACTCCATTAACGATTTAGCCCTGTGTGAACATGCCGACTTCGCTTATTTGGTAAACCCTTGCCCTCGCCTATTAGCTCAAGCAAACCGACCAAATTGGACTGTTTTGAACTGGCAATCCTAAACTCCTACTTATAACCATTCGCCAACATAAAGCACTCGCCAAGTTTATAAACCCAAACGAAGAAAGCAGCCTCTGGCTGCTTTCTTGATTATTCAGAATACGTAATCGCTAATCCGATAACACTAATTCACTGCTAGACCTAGCAATCGGAACTTTCAACCTTCGTTGATGAGCTTCATCAGCAAATGTCCGTCATATAAGGCTTGTTTAACCAGTGCTGCGCCCGGCATGGTCGCTTGGGTATAGAAACAGCTCTCATCAATCACCAAATCTTTGTTGTACACAGGCAGTGACTGAGTGCGCACACACTCCATGATGGCTGGGAATAGAATTTTCTTGGCGTGGTTAAACTCACCACCAATCAAGATCTTTTCAGGGTTAAATAGGTTGACCATAATGGCAATGGCTTGACCAAGGTGGTGACCCAACTCGATGATCACCTGACGCGCCAAGGTGTCGTTGTTCATTGCCGCTTCGCAAATTTTCTCTATTGTCAGAACCTGTCCATGCAATGTCGATGGATGACCCTCACGCAGTCGGTTTTCCACTTGTTCTAATACTGCAGGTGTACTTGCTACCGTTTCTAAACAACCGTGATTACCACAGAAACAACGCTTACCATAAGGTTTGATTTGGATATGACCTAACTCGCCAACGTTACCAATACGCCCTTGCAGCACGTTATTATCAAGCACAATGCCAGCACCAACACCATGATGAATAGACACTAAAATAGAGTTAGCAATGCCGCGAGAGTTACCAAATAACTTTTCGGCTAATGCCCACGAGCGCGTATCGTTACCGATAAACACAGGCAGACCTGTTGCTTTATGGATCGCAGGGCCCAGCGGTAGATTTTCAACATTGTAATGCGGCATCTGTACCACAATGCCATCTTGAGCATTCACCACGCCCGGCAGTGACACCGCAATCGCAGTGATGCGATCAACTTCATCAACGTGGTTTGCAAAGAACGCATTTATCTCGGTCAGCAATTTATCAAGCACTGCACCTTGCTCAAGCTCCTCAATATTTTGGCGTTCCTCCACCAAAATATCACCGCCCATTTCGTGTAAGGCGATGGTCAAATAACCTCGACCTAAGCGCAAAGACATAAATTGCCAACCTTCATTGGCTGGAACTAAGCCAATTGCAGGACGACCACGCGTTGTGGATTCCTGATACTGTGTTTCTTTGATAAGATGCGCTTCGATTAATTCACGGGTGATCTTGGTGATACTCGCAGGCGCAAGCTGGCTCCGTTTAGAAAGCTCGATTCGAGAGATTGGCCCATACAGGTCAATAAGCTTATAGACGCTGCCGGCATTGTTTCGTTTTATGTGATCGATATGTCCAGGCTGAGCGACATACATTGCCTTTACTCCCGTTGAGATAAATACGTATTAGTGAATTTTTTTACTTTGCGAAGTAATTGTGAAGTTCAATCTTCCCAGTACGTGATACTCATCACGATGAATTACCATTTATAGGATTATTCCTGCTCGACATACCCCGTTTTTGACATAAAGTACGGTGTGTCACGTAATTTTTTCGTCGAATGAAATTAGAATTCCACCCTGAGGTTTATGGTGTACAAATTAAACGAAGTCTTTGAAACGATTCAAGGTGAAGGTGTTTTCACTGGAGTACCCGCTATTTTCGTGCGTCTACAAGTTTGCCCTGTTGGCTGTTCTTGGTGCGATACAAAACAAACATGGTACGCAGAAGAAGGTGATTTTGCCGATCTCGACGTGATCATGGCGAAAACTCAAGATTCACCGAAGTGGACCCAAATCGATGAACAAGGCGTCGTCAAACTACTCCAAGATCAAGGTTACACAGCTCGACATGTGGTGATCACAGGTGGCGAACCATGTATCTATGATTTACGCCCGCTAACCGAAGCACTTGAAGCGGCTGGTTTCCAATGCCAAATCGAAACCAGTGGTACTTCTGAAGTGCAAGCAACCAGCAACACTTGGGTTACTGTGTCGCCAAAAATCAACATGAAGGGCAAACTGCCAGTATTAGCAAGTGCGCTTGAACGTGCCAACGAAATCAAGCATCCCGTAGGCACTCAAAAAGACATCGACCAGCTTGATGAACTGCTAGATGGTAAAACGCTACGCAGTGATGTGACTATCGCGCTACAACCTATTAGCCAGAAACCGCGCGCAACTGAGCTATGTATTGAAACTTGTGTTAAGCGTAACTGGCGCTTATCGATTCAAACCCACAAGTATTTGGCGATTGCGTAATAATCTCCCTAAAGGTCAGCCTCTCGCTGACCTTTTTCTTATCAATGTGCTTACCTGCTTTTTCTATTTACCCATTTCGATTTCTTACTTTTTAGATCGCCGCTCCATCTTCAAGACGGGTCGCATAGTTTCACACAGGCACCTTATTCCCGCTCCTATACTTTGACCATTCCATAACAGCGAGATGTGATGCGCTTGCTAACGATTTCATTAAGTTAGTGGCTACTCACCGACTCGCGAATACAGCATTGACACAATTTTAGGGGAGTTAGCTATGCGTGCTTACATTCGCATCATGGCTTATGCCATGCTTGGAGCGGTATTATCGGCATGTGGCGGTGGAGGCAGTGATGATCCTGTCGCAGCACCGACTGAGGTCGTAGAAGTTTCATCTCGATTTTCTGTCACCGTTGACGTGCCAGAAGGGTTAGCGACCGCTTACCGCTCGTCTGTGCCATCATCTCAATCAGCATCCAGTTTCGCTTTCGCCTCTCATAAAGCACTCACACTGGATATCATCCCAAAGGCACACGCAGATATTCTCTCTAGCCTGCAAGAGAAGAACTTCAAAGTCGTGCTGATTGATGGGCAAGGGAAAGTGTACCGCACCGCCACCATTTCTAACTGGCAGAAAACCAGTAATGGTGGCTATCAATTTGATGCCGATACCCTACTTCGCTTCAATGCCGTGTTACTGGTTGATTTATTCGATGAACCTGAAGCGATCTTGGGCGAGCCTCTTCCTAAGTCATACTACATCGCGCCACTTAACAGCCAAGACGTAGTAGTGAGCTTAAATGGAACTCTCGCCTTACAAGCTATCAATAAACGTATTGTTGATACTGGCGACTGGGGTGTTTTTACCGACATAGTGCTAGACCCCAACGCCCGCAAACTTCGTTTGGCAACCACCTACATGACGCAAATTAATAGCGAAATAGAATCTGCTCTACGCCCACAGTTAGGCACCTTGGGCATGACGTTGCAAAACATTCTCGTGCTCAGCAAAGTACGAGATATTACCGACGGCATCATCGACCGTACCTACTCTGAGCAACTTGGTGCGGAAGCCGATATCGAGCTTATTCTTAACGAAGGTTTTTGGCGTATCAACAGTTTTGAATCTATTGCCGAAAGTGGCATTAATGCCAATCAATTTGCCTTCGATGGTGCTGAATCGCGTCAAACCGATACCGGTTGGCGCAAAGATGCAGAAACGGATATCAACTTTTCCACCTACTTTACCTACTTCAGTGAAAGCACCCGCTTTTCGTCAGACGATATTACCAAACAAGTCTTCACTGGCAGCGGCTGGCAAGGGCTGTTTGACTACGACAAAGTCGTAACAGCCACACGACGTTCAGCACTAATGACCAACTCCGCACTGCAAGGTAACGAAGAGCTAGGTCGCAACGTCAGTGCCCGTGTGTACCCACTGGCGAATAAAAAGATCCGTTATTTCTTATCATCCAAAGATAACCACCACATCAGCAAATACATCCAAGAAGAGGCCATTTTTGCTGACGATGCCTTTGGCTTCTACTTCACTTGGCAGCCACAACGTGAACAATATCTACTTTGTGATACTCGTAATAACAACACGGCTTGTCGCGCAACCAAACCGTTAGAGACCGAGGTTTATCACACTAGCTTAGAAGATATGATCAATACCCAAGCAGCAGCAATTATCAGTGGCGTTAACGGTTTCCAACTCTCAGATAAATTCGTGGTAGAGCTGGTTGAACAACAAGGTCTGTTTGTTGCTAACTACTGGTTTAATGTCGCGGGTGATAACTGGGAAATCATGGCTGAAGGCACTTACGCACCCGTTGTGATTGGTAGTAGTGAATTCATTCAATTTATCGTACCGGATTTAATCAAGCAGCTTGATGACAGCTACCGATTCTCAACCAACAACCTGTTCTTGGTCGAAGATCGTAGCTTCATTAATATTGGTGAGACGTTACTGAAATTCGAACCTTTCCATTTTGCAGGGGTAAACAATGCCGCGAAAAGCCAAATCTTTGCCGCGGCAAGCCGTGACAACCTCCCCGCATTTGGACGCTGTAGCTTCGGTGATACCTCAACCGCAACCACAGATAAGTTCTTAAACGCGATTATCGAATGTGGTGGCGATGAGCGCTTTACCCAAAGCGACATTAGCTCACTCATCAATCAGCACCTTGTCCAATTAACAGATAATGGTGATATTGATACGGTGATCCTTAAACCAGACAACACATGGGAATACTACTTTAATAGTGAACTTCAACATGACGATCGTACTTGGGAACATACTGAAGAAGGTTACCTGCGTTTAAACTGGGACCCAGCCCAAGAGCAAGACTTCGATTTAATGGCCATTACCAGCCGTGATCGCAATACAGATCTGTTCGCCTACAAAGTCTTCTTCTCACGCTTTGACCCATTCGGACCAACGAGTAAACAAATCGTGAGTGCGATAAATAAAGAATATTCACCGGTTGGACTACGCGCTTGTGAAACTGACGACTCAGGTTGGAGCATTGCCACTGTCGCCCCTGTCAATAAAGCCAGCTTAACGCAATACCAAAATAGCGTAACTAGCTGCTTAGTGGGCTGGGACAACAAAACCGTGCGCTTTAACGAACAAACACTCATCGGAGAAACAGGCATTGCAGCAGATGACAAGGCATTGAAGTTTGCTCGTGACAGTTCGCGTTTCTTAAAACTCAGTGATGAGTTTGATGGCGACTTTTTCCGTGGCAAATACATAGACACCGACGGTTGTGGCTTCAATATTGATGTTCTGTGGCGTGTAGAAGAAGATGGCACCTTATTCTACAAAGCCGTTGATGGCTCGCTCAACGAACGCTTGATGATCACCGAATCAGATGGGCTACGTTTTGCGATTAAAGGCTTTAACCATCAAACCCGTTGGCAGAGCACACTAGGCTTTGGCGCAGATGAAGGGGAAACGTGGAGTGAGATCGTCACCTTTATTTCTGCCGCTGATGTACCTAACGTCATTCCAGTACCGCCACCAACAGTCCCTGAGGGGCAGCCTGCTCCGCCGCCTCCGGGGGTGGCCCAAGGGACAGTACTAGACGATGGATTAGCGTGCGAATATCCATCACCTTAGATTAACCATCAATCGACCATATATTTCCATCATAATCAGAGCCTTGTTCTCGCATTCGTGTGAACAAGGCTCTTACTTCTTTATTGATCGTATTCATCCTCAAAATGCACTTTCTTACCGTTAAAAAGAACAAATTCAGCAAAAGGAAATTCGATGGACTCTCTCGCCAAACAGAAGATATAACCGCTCATCACAATCAATATCAGTGAATTAGGATAAATATTGAACAGTCAATAACACAATTAAAGCAATTACTTCATCAAATTGCGCTTTCAGGTGATAACAAGGCTTGATGCTTGACGTGAGACAGGTAATATTGATGTTTCGGAATGTATCTTAAAGCACATAGCGTCAATTTCGACCAAAGTGCCTTAACGGAGAATAATTTAAACATGACTTACGCGCCTGTAACAGACGTATTGAGCGGTAAGCTGGCAGTAGACACTGAAGTGACTGTCCGCGGTTGGGTACGCTCTCGTCGTGATTCCAAAGCTGGAATCTCTTTCCTTGCCATTTATGACGGCTCTTGTTTCGACCCGATTCAGGCCGTGGTCCCTAATGAGTTAAATAATTACCAGGAAGAAGTACTTAAACTGACAACTGGTTGCTCTGTTGAGGTTACTGGTAAGATCGTTGAATCACCGGCTAAAGGTCAGGATTTCGAACTAGCAGCAACAGCGGTTAAAGTTGTTGGCCTAGTAGAAGACCCAGACACTTACCCAATGGCAAAAACACGTCACTCTATCGAGTACCTTCGTGAAGTAGCTCACCTACGTCCACGTACTAACGTGATCGGTGCTGTTGCACGTGTTCGTAACTGCCTCTCTCAAGCGATCCACCGCTTCTACCACGAGCAAGGTTTCTTCTGGATGTCTGCACCACTAATCACAGCTTCTGACTGTGAAGGTGCTGGTGAAATGTTCCGCGTATCTACACTAGATATGGTGAACACGCCAATGACCGACGCTGGTGAAGTTGACTACGATAAAGACTTTTTCGGTAAAGAAACTTTCCTAACAGTATCTGGTCAGCTAAACGCAGAAGCTTACGCTTGTGCACTAAGCAAAGTGTACACTTTCGGCCCAACTTTCCGTGCTGAAAACTCAAACACTAGCCGCCACCTAGCTGAATTCTGGATGGTAGAACCTGAAGTAGCTTTCGCTGAACTAGATGACGTAGCGAAACTAGCTGAAGACATGCTGAAGTACGTATTCAAAGCGGTACTTGAAGAGCGTCGCGACGACCTTGAGTTCTTTGCACAACGCATCAACAAAGACGCAATTACTCGTCTAGAGCAATTCGTTGAGTCTGACTTCGCACAAGTTGACTACACTGACGCAATCCAAATCCTTAAAGATTCTGGTCGTGAGTTCGAGTTCGACGTTGAGTGGGGCATCGACATGTCTTCTGAGCACGAGCGCTACCTAGCAGAAGAACACTTCAAAGCACCTGTAGTTGTTAAGAACTACCCGAAAGACATCAAAGCTTTCTACATGCGTATGAACGACGACGGCAAAACTGTTGCTGCAATGGACGTTCTAGCACCAGGCATTGGTGAAATCATCGGTGGTTCTCAGCGTGAAGAGCGTCTAGAGCTTCTTGATCAGCGTATGGTTGAAATGGGCATCGACCCTGAGCACATGGGCTGGTACCGCGATCTACGTCGTTACGGTTCTGTACCTCACTCAGGCTTCGGTCTAGGTTTCGAGCGTCTAGTAACTTACGTAACAGGTATGGCGAACATCCGTGATGTGATCCCATTCCCACGTGCACCACGCTCTGCAAACTTCTAATCAGAAGTTAATAAGCAAGTATTATGAAGGCTACCCTCGGGTAGCCTTTTTGTTATTTATAAGTAATCATCCTGCCAATATAACGAACTCGATTCAGGCCACCTTCCACTATACACCGACGGAACAAACAGCTTACGTATACAAGCATCAAGGCAAGGAACTGTGGATTTTACCTATCAGTACAAAACAAAATGACACATGGGCTTTTATTCATTAAACGCCAATCAACAGCCCTCTTCATTTCTTCCCTACAGCTAACCTGCTATAGTTGCGCCTCAAATACGAGAGAATACTATGACGCAAGTAAACAACCCGCTACATGGCATTACCCTAGAAAAATTGCTGACTGAGCTTGTTGAGCACTACGGTTGGGATGAGCTGGGTTACCGCATTAACATCCGTTGTTTCAATAACGACCCTAGCATCAAATCTAGCCTGAAATTTTTACGTAAAACAGAATGGGCTCGTACTAAGGTAGAAGAACTCTACATTCAAATGATTCAACAGTAACGTTGATTTCATTGATACAACGCCGTAAATGCTGACACAACCAAACCACATGAGTTACCTATGATCAGAGAGAACACCCTAGCGCCAGCAAACCTATGGGCTAAACCCTTCGTTGCCGAAGTTGCTGAAATTATCAACTTACTAAAAGAATACGGTTACGATTCCGCGACACTTGCTCGTTTAACTGGCCTACAAGAGAAAAAAATCTCTGACTGGATGTCACGCTACAAACGCGAACCTGAAAATATTTCCGAAATTCCATACCCTTGCTGGTGTTTTCTAACCGCGCTTGCAGGCCGACCAAACATCCAAAACAACGGTCAACCAATCGAAGTAGATGCACGTAAAGTAATGCGCGCATTCAAACCAACGGCGTTTAAAAACAAAACAACATTCGAGATGCCAAGCGAAAAAGAATTTCGACGCATTATTGGTGAAAACACGTTCACAGGGATCACCATTGAAAGCCTTTGCGATACTTTTCAATGGAAACCAATGCAGCTTGCCACTAGCTTAGAAAAAGGCTCTCTACCCTTTTTGAACTGGTGCTTAATTTTAATGCTATGCGGCTTTAATATTCAGAAAATGCTGCTAAATCAGCATGAAGGCGAGATTGAATTGAATAAATCAGGCAACTAATAAGCTGTTTGGATAAAATTTAAAGGCTACCTTTTTCTTAGCTCTAACAAGATAAGAAAAAGGTAGCCTTTCTGTATTCTATGGGCTTAAAAAGCCACTATCGCGTTTACTCTGCCGCTTCAGGACGAAGCTTATGCTGAACGCCTAGTAAGAAATTACGTAGGATTTGATCCTTACATTCACGGTAATGCTTGTTATCAGGCTTACGGAAGAATGCGCTTAGTTCATGCTTGCTCATTCTAAAGTTCACGCTTTCCATGACCTCCATAATATCTTCGGCACGGTAGTTCAGCGCAATACGTAACTTCATGAAAATCATGTTGTTACTCAAACGTGTTTCAGGCTCTGGTTGTGGTCCTTCTTTTTTGCCACGCTTGTGATTAATCAAACCATTCAAGAAAATGGCAAGCTCTTTGTCTGTGCACTTCTTGAAAGCGTCATCATCGTCTTTCTTTAGCCAATCGCTAACTTGCTCACGTGTTACTGCAAAATCTGCCGCTGCAAAAATGCCAATCATTTCGGCATCATTAAAATCAAATGTATAACGTAAACGGCGTAAAATATCGTTGTTGACCACAGGTCTATCCTAGTTTTAATCCAGCGGTGCCAAAATGGCTCGCTGTGAAATTTCGCTCTAGTTTATCAGACATTAACCAAACATTATTCCCTTACCCACGGATTTCTTTATCAAGCAAAAACATAGCCGCCATAGTTCTATCTTCCCAAATACGGCTTAGGTGCCGTATTGATCACGAACTCAGCGACATGTTGTATCTGATATAGGGTATTCGCTCTAATCTAGACTAGTCTAATTACAACCACGTGGACGTTCACAAGGAAGGAGAACGCAATGTCAGAGATAAGTGTTACTCAGCAACATCACGTTTTATCGCTTGAGATTAATCGCCCTTCGGCTAAAAATGCTATTAATCAAGCGATGTACAAGGCGCTTGCTGACGCATTAGAGGAAAACCAGACCAACACCAGTGTCCGCGCGATATTGCTTTATGCTCAAAATGGCGTTTTCACAAGTGGCAATGACATGCAAGACTTCCTTGCGATATCTAACGGTGCTCAAGATAATCATGCCAGTCGCTTTATCAAAGCGCTTATTCGCAATAAAAAACCGATTGTCGCTGTTGTTGAAGGCCCTGCAATTGGTATCGGCACGACTCTTTTGCAGTTTTGTGACTTTGTATACATCTCTCATCATGCTCTATTCAAAACGCCATTTGCGCAACTCGGACTGTGCCCTGAGTTTGCTTCAAGCCGCTATTTAGCCCGCTTAATTGGCGTTCGCAAAGCAAAAGCGATGCTAATGCTGGGTGAAGTCATGACAGCCGAAGAAGCGCTTGAACTCGGTTTTGCAACAGGGCTTAGCCATAATCCGATGGAAGATGCCCAAGCTTGCTTGGAGCAACTAGCTCAGCTCCCGCCTTCTGCCTTGCAAATCAGTAAGTCGATGCTCGTTGATTATGAAGTAGAAGAGTTAGTGAAAACTGTAGATATAGAAAACACACAGCTATTTCATTTGCTGACCCAACCCGAGGCACGCGAAGCCATTACGGCGTTTCTTGAAAAGCGCCCTGCTGACTTTAGTCAGTTTTAAACAGCCCACCCCGTTCTCGTTAAACTAAAAAAGCCAGTAGTTTTAAACTACTGGCTTCGTTTTATTTAAGTCTCGATTAGATATTAAGCTGTCACTTGTTTAGCTACCGTGTCTTCCACTTGGTTCGGCTCGTCTTCGTCTTGAACAAAGTTCACCAAGCAACCAGCTGCAATCATTGCGATACCACCTAACACTAATGCCATCATGGTATTACCGCCGAATGCCCAACGGGTAAAGAAACCTAGAATACCTGCCGCGAGGATCTGAGGTAGCACGATAAAGAAGTTAAACACGCCCATGTAAAAGCCCATTTTCTTACTTGGTAATGCGCCAGCTAGAATCGCGTAAGGCATACACAAAATACTTGCCCATGCGATACCAATACCCACCATGTTCAGCATTAGCATGTTGGCATTTTCAATCAAAGCGATAGATGCCAAGCTGGCTCCACCAATCACCAAGGCAAGTGAATGCACAAACTTACGGCTAGTACGCGCTGCCAACCAAGGCAATGCGAATGCCGCCAGCGCTGAAATACCGTTATAAGTGGCAAAACATAAACCAACCCAATCAGCACCTTGGTTATAAAGCGTAGAGCTTGTGTCTGATGTGCCAAAAATATGTGATGTCACAGCTGAAGTGGTGTAAATCCACATCGCGAAAAGCGCAAACCATGAGAAGAACTGCACAATAGCGAGTTGCATCATCGTCTTTGGCATTGCGCGCAAATCTCTCATAATCTCTTTGAAGCTAGCCTTTTCTTCTTCGACTGGCTGAGCTTCAGGCTCACCGTGATATTTCGCCATTTCTTGGGGGGAATACTCTTTGGTACGGCATACCGTCCACAGAATCGACGCTAAAAATACAACAGCACCGCAAAGGAATGAAATTTTAACTGACGGTGGGACTTCACCGGCTGGTGCTGTATTCGCCACATCAAACACATTACTCAAAATGTATGGCATTGCAGAAGCCACCACAGAACCAACACCAATAAAGAAAGTCTGCACCGCGAAACCTTGGGTGCGTTGCTCAGAAGGCAAATTATCTGCCACTAGAGCACGGAAAGGTTCCATTGAAACGTTAATCGACGCATCGAGGATCCACAGCATACCCGCGGCAACCCAAAGATACGGGGAATACGGCATGATGATCAATGCTAAGGAAGAGGCGATAGCGCCACATAAGAAGTATGGTCGACGACGACCCAAAACAGTCCAAGTACGATCACTGAAATAGCCAATAATCGGCTGAACCAGTAAGCCTGTTAACGGTGCAGCGATCCATAAGATCGGGATCTGATCGATACTCGCGCCCAGTGTTTCAAAGATCCGGCTCACATTGGCATTTTGTAAACCAAATCCAAATTGGATTCCCATAAATCCAAAGCTCATGTTCCATATTTGCCAAAACGTCAGGCGTGGCTTTTCCATAGTGTATCCCCGATTAAACTCCTAACAACTTCACCATTTGATTATTTTTCTGATGAAGCTGGTTTACTGACACTCAAACTGATGAAGATAGAACAAAAGCATAAATTGGATGCTTTTTGCGCTCTAACAGGCTCTTTCTGGCATTTTATTTTTAAAAGCCTTGTTAAATCATCAGATTAGAGTGTTTTCCTTCGGGGAGTAATCCTACGTTAGAGCAATCCGTACCAACCGTGATCACTTTCACAGACATGAGTTACATATGGCTAATATCTCGTAAATTTACAACAAGCATGATCAACACCACAAAAAAGGCTAGATATAGCTCACATTTAAACCGATTTATTCGGTAAATAACGTAATTAACTGACTAAAACGGTCTAAGGTAAAATCAAATTTTGTTATGTGGTTACAAGTAAGCTGCAAAAAATGTCAGTTATGAAAATAAATTCAGCTTAATTGTTGCATTTTATTGAAACTCAGCCCTTTCAAAGGGTATAAATAGAATCTGACCTTACAACCTCAGCATGGATGACCACCGCAATGTTTGAAAAAATCGTAGCAGCCCCTGCCGATCCTATTCTTGGCCTCACCGAAGAGTTTAAAAACGACGCTCGTGCAGAAAAAATCAACCTAGGTGTTGGTATTTATAAAGATGAAACAGGTAATACCCCTGTTCTTGCTACTGTAAAGAAAGCAGAAGCTATCCTTCTTGAAAAAGAAACCACAAAATCTTACCTGAGCATCCCAGGTACTGCTGAGTATGGTCTTGCCGTACAGCAGCTTCTGTTTGGTAACGATGCAGAAATCATTGCAAATAAACGCGCTCTAACGGCACAAGCGCCAGGTGGCACAGGTGCACTACGTGTCGCAGCAGAATTCATCAAACGTCAGCTTGGTGATGTGAAGGTATGGATCAGCAATCCAACGTGGGCAAACCACAACGGTGTTTTCTCTGCTGCTAACCTAGAGACGGCACAGTACAGCTACTATAACGCAGAAACCAAAGACATGGACTTCGACGCCATGCTTACTGACCTAGCACAAGCTAACTCTGGTGATATCGTGCTACTTCACGGTTGCTGTCACAACCCAACAGGTATCGACCCAGACACAGCGCAATGGGAAAAACTCGCGGCACTTTGTGTAGAGAAGCAACTACTGCCAATGTTTGACTTCGCTTACCAAGGCTTTGCTGCAGGTGTAGAAGAAGATGCTCAAGGTCTGCGTATCTTTGCAGCTCAATGTAAAGAGCTACTGATTGCGAGCTCATTCTCGAAAAACTTTGGTCTTTACAACGAACGTGTTGGGGCATTCACACTGGTTGCTGAAACGGCGGAATATGCAAACACCGCATTTAGCCAAGTGAAAAGTATCGCGCGTGTTATCTACTCTAACCCACCAGCTCACGGTGCAGCCATTGTAACCGAGATCCTAAACGATTCTGCTCTACGTGCAGAGTGGGAGCAAGAAGTCGCTGAAATGCGCGACCGCATCCAAGAAATGCGTACTCTATTTGTTACCACACTCAAAGAACTTGGTGTAGATGCTGATTTCAGCTTCATCGAACGTCAAAACGGTATGTTCTCGTTCTCTGGCTTAAACAAAGAGCAAGTAACTCGTTTGAAAGAAGAGTTTGGTATCTACATTGTTGGCTCGGGCCGTATCAGCGTGGCAGGTATGACGAAAAACAACATGCTACCACTGTGTAAAGGTATCGCAGCAGTACTTTAAGCGCTTTCAGAGTAAACGCCATAAAAACACAAAGGGGACTGATGTCCCCTTTGTTATTTTCAATTATTGTACTTGTATTGAATTGGCTCTCGCCCTCACTATTGTCATCCCCTTATAAACAGTGAGCTATCACTCATCCGGATTTATCCAGCGGCAAAACGTTACAAAAAAGCTCACGTTCGTATTGATGTTCTAATTGCTCTCGCCAGGGTTTATTGGAAACCGGAACCAAATAAAACTTTTCTCTAGAAGTATCGGTTACGAATGCCATGCCATGTTGCATTAACTCATAATGGATATCGTGTACAAACCCAAGGGAGAAGCTTTGTCGGCCCGTTAATTGGTTAATGTCTTCGCGAGTTAAGCACACCCCGTGTTCTTCTTCAGCAAAGCGATTACGAAGCCAGTCGGAAAACTCCCTCGCACTTATCATCGTCATAAATCTGCCTCCGAGTAGTAATTTTGAATCAGGCAGTGGCTTAAATGACAGCGATTAAATCTAAGCCAAGTAACACTAAGTGCCTGAATATTTAACTCCCACTACTAAGTTATAGCAGAGACATATCAGATAGTCAGA
Organism: Photobacterium jeanii; assembly: GCF_001650345.1. Taxonomy (GTDB): domain Bacteria; phylum Pseudomonadota; class Gammaproteobacteria; order Enterobacterales; family Vibrionaceae; genus Photobacterium; species Photobacterium jeanii. Next base: position 734,007 of record NZ_LVHF01000012.1, read on the forward strand.
TTAATGAGATGCAGGTAGCAAAATTGAGAAAATTTACTTGATGAAGAAAATTGGCTGGGATTCGAGATAAAAAAGGGGAAAAGGAATGATGTTCAAAAGAAGGGACACCCGCCTCTAGGGATTCGAGGCGGGATAGCGAGAATTAAGCTACTTTGTAAAGTACTTTGTTACCCGCTAATTGGATGCGCTCAACTAAGCCTTCTTCAGCCAGTTTCTTTAGCGCACCTGTTGCCCAAGAAGCGGCTTTCGCGTCTTCTTGACCAGCTTGAAGGCCGATACCTTTAGGGTTAATACCTTCAGCGTTGCTGATTACGATATCAAGCACTTGTTGCTGCTTTGGCGTCAAAGACACTTTCACAGCAGGTGCTGCTTTAGCTGGCTCTTTCGCTTCAACAGCCTTTGCCGCTGGTGCAGCTTTTACCGTTTCTGCAGTTGGTGCTTTTTTCACAGTGTCTTTTTTCACTGCTGTTTTTGCTACTGCTACATTTGCTAGTACACGCTTTTGCAGCTTAAGCTGAACTTTACGTTTGTGAGAGATTCTCATTAAATTTCCTACTCCGTTGCACTACTTTCAGTCACCACTGATCCAGCGGGAAAAAGTAAGCGCGTTTTATACCAAGGATGTCAGAGAAATGCCAGCAAACGGTTATTTAAGCCGCAATAAAACATGATTTCACTCAAATTTACAGAAAATTTGCTTAAATTTAGGCAATTGCGCTAATGATTGTTTGCTTACTATTGGTTGGCGACACATCTTACCTAATTCTTAATGTTTTGTTCGCTTACACCCTATCAAGTTTGTTTATACTGAAATAAACGGCATCATTTTCAATCAACTTGCGCTCTTATTAGCAGTTCCACCGTATAACTTTTCACCATGCATGGAGTAAGACGAAGGTAGCGAACAATGAACACCTGTCATATCAAACCACCGAACAATCAACCCGGGGTTTACTGGTTTGCACTCAGCCTTGCCATTATCCTCGCGATAGGTATCGTCAGTGTGGTAGTTCCTACCATTAACAACGTCGCTCTTTCCATTTTGCTACTTTTTTCCGTCACCTTCTGCATCATCGCCTTTAAACAAATGCACGCACCTTCACTTAGCTTCACCCTTACTTTTATGCACTGGCAATATCACAGCGCTGAAGGCGGTTGGTCTATCCGTTGGCATAATATTCAAAAACTAGGCGTTGCCGAAATCGCTAATAGAGAAGGCTGGTATCGCACACTGCCTTGGGTCGGGGTTAGGTTAAAAGACTATGATGAGTTTCTGCTATCTGTGTGCCCGCGAGTTGCCAGTAAGATGCTAATTGATCAACGCGGATTACTACTGCTGGCTTACAAACAAACAGACAACAGCCCTCACGCCATTGAAGACATGTTATTCGATGATAGCCACTACACCACTCACAACGGCGTGGTGCTTAAAGGACTAATTGCGATGCTAGCTAACCGCATGCGCTACAACCGAGAGCTGCTAGGCTACGACTTTTTTGTATCTGACGATTTATTTGATCGCCCTGTTAGTGACTTTGTGGGGCTAGCACGACGCTACCTTGCACAAGCACAATCGTACTAATACAAAAAAGCCAGCAGCGAAAGCTACTGGCCTTAGAACTTGAAGCGGTTTAATGCGAGATTTCACCGAGTAATAGCCGACTTAGTAAAGCGGCATCTCGTCAGCGACAAACGGGTTTGAAGCGCGTTCACGACCGAAAGTAGAAATAGGACCGTGGCCCGGAACAAAAGTAACGTCGTTACCTAGCGGCCATAATTTACCTTTGATTGAATCAATCAAAGTTTGGTAGTCACCTTTCGGGAAATCAGTGCGACCGATACCGCCGCTGAAAAGCACATCACCCACAAATGCCACTTTGGCATCGCTGTTGTGAACAATCACATGACCTGGGGTGTGACCCGGCGTGTGCAGCACTTGCAGTGTTTGATTACCAACAGGGATCTCGTCACCTTCTTCTAACCAGCGATCTGGATCAAACGCTTCTGTTAGTGGGAAACCAAACATTTCACTCTGACGCGCCAAACCTTGGAGCCAGAACGCATCTTCTTTGTGCGGTCCCCAAACGGGTACACCTAGCTCTTTCGCCAGCTCAGTCGTACCACCAACGTGATCAAGATGACCGTGTGTTAGAACCAGCTTCACTACTTTTAAGCCAAGCTCGTTCACTTTGTCTTTCAATAAATGAATGTCACCGCCTGGATCAACAACAACGGCTTCTTTGGTTTCATCACACCAAACAATCGAACAATTTTGCTGAAACGGTGTTACCGGTACAATTTCAAACTGAAGACTCATACTGAAAGATTTCCTTAAACGTAAACTACGGCAAGAATACCATTTTCTCGGTAAAAACAACAAAGCTGGCAGTAAGTGCCAGCTTTGTTGTCTAGAACCATCTAATTTTTTATCCGCGCCATTGTCGAACAGGGCCTGTATCAATGTGAACAAAATCACTTTTCGGGTAATAGCCGACACCGCCTAAACCTAGTTCTTTCGCAGCTTTATGTACTTTTGAAAGTGGCACCCCTTCCAGATTGAAATCAATCGCTTGCCCTTTCATATGGTAACTTTTTTTCGCTACACCACCATTTTTCTGCAGCAATTTATTCGTAGCGGGAGAACGGTAGCCTGAAATAATACGAACCTGTCCTTTGTGCCCTAAATTCGCTTGGATCTTAGCAATGCCATCAAATAAGCGCTTATCCATTTTCGCCACTTCGTTTTGGCGGAAATCACGACAAATATGATAAATACGCTTGAGCTCATCAGGTAAATACTCCTGACCATCAAAGTATTGGGTTTCTAAATCTTCGCCAGTGTGAATGTTACACATAGAGATCTGGCGAGGGTTTGAGGCTTTGAAAGGACTTGCCATCGCAATGCTTGGGAACAAGCTGGCACCTAATGTAATACCACCTGCCACTAAAATCTGGCGGCGCTTATAATCAATCTCAGACATCAAAAACAACCCGTAAAACAAAAAAACACTAATACAACTGACGAAATTAGGAACAGACGGCAGGTAAATTACCGTTCATTTTTTGTACAGTCAAACGGGAGGTAGACAAAAAAACGCTGCTTCATTATTGAAACAGCGTCTAATGATTGAGAATTAAGCAGTTTTAGTGATTGTAAATAGTTGTAAACATCTGCTGGTTTTGAGAGCTATAGCTCATTCTATCGTACTTGTAGACGTCATCACGGAAATTCACCAAGCCTTCATCGTCGACCCAAGCCGTCTGATAGATGAGGTGAACTTGTACTTTGTTTTTCAAGCCCACGGTTTTCGTTTTAGAACGCGCACTCAGTGTATTCACTCGCTGCTCAGACACACCTGAATAATTCAACAATACCATCGCTAAGTCATCAGCATGCTCTACCCGAACACAACCAGAGCTGAACGCACGACCATCTTTATTGAATAGACTTTTAGCCGGTGTATCGTGAAGATAAATCGCATTCTTGTTTGGAATATTAAACTTATAACGACCTAAAGCATTACGTGCCCCTGGTTTTTGGCGAAGACGATACGGGAAAGACTTCACCGACACATTACGCCAATCGATGGCATCAACAGGGATTTGCTCTGAACTTGTCCAGCTTCGGATCACAGCAAAATTCTTACGCTTCAAGTAACTACTGTCATAACGCGCTTTGGGTAAAATATCTTTCTGCATAATCGATGTCGGCACATTCCAGTATGGATTGAACACCACCGAATTAATACTCGAACTCATCAACGGCGTTCGACGATCAGGGCGACCGACAATCACACGGCTATCCATTACATGTTTGTTATCGAGCCATAGGTTCATCTCATAACCGGGAATATTCACAATCAGCACCGACGGTGATGTCATCGGCCACAAACGAACACGTTGCGTATTTAACGCTAATACCCGAATTCGTTGCTGCGGTTTCATCGTCAGCCAATGCCGTGTTTTTGGTCCTATGACGCCATCGACTTTCAAACCATGACGATGCTGAAAACTCTTCACCGCTTGAACAAGGTCGATATTGTAATGACGGATATTTTTCTCACGTAATGCCTCGGCTTGGTAGTCAGTGAGATCGCCCAGTTCATGCAACACTGTGATCAAGGCTTCCGGCTGTCTTAATGGCGCGCCAAGACGAATAATCCCCCGCTGATAAAACGTTGGCCATGAATTGTTATCAAGCTGTTCCAAGTCATTAATCGCCAGCACCATCCGCTTGTAGCTATCATCATAAGGGCGAAGCGCTGACACAAAATAGCGAAAGCGGTTTGTTTCCAATGCAGTTAATAATCGCTCAATACCAAGCTCTGATGGTAGCGGTAATGGCATTTCCATGCCACTCCCAAACAACCATTGCTTACCGTATTTTGGTAAGCCCTCAACATAACTCATGTAAGCCAGTAAAGTGTCAGTGGCAAGTAAATCATACTGACGCCAGTCATTGGCTTGCTTAAAATGCTGCAACATTGCGTAGCGACGAGAAAACTCAGGTTCAACTGCAGCTAACGCAACCAACCGCACCTGTTCTTCAAACTCAGTGACAACAAATGAATCTTGCCATAGTGGCGCAAAACCCACCGCGTAATAGATTTGCGCTAACTTATCGACATACTGAAGATCATTCACATTTTGCGCGACCTCTGCGACCCAAGCTCGCGCCTTCGTCATCTCAAGCGGAGTCGATTGGATCTGCACACTACCGGGCACCGTGATTGCTTCAGAGCTGCCTAATTGAGGAGCCTTTGCTGTAGTACCAGATAATGGCGCTGAAGTTTGCTCTGCTGCTAAGGTTGAAACCGATTGTGCCGCAGCCTCACTTACAGGCGTGGAAGGTGTCGTATTGGGTGAGCTGACAGATTGCAATGAAGTGGAAAGTGTTTGCGAATTTGAGGGAGCTAAAGCCGCTGAGGTTGAAGCAACTTTGACAGGCTGAAACACCTTTGGTGCAGGAGAAGGTGATACACCTCGAGGTGATGAAAACGAGCTCGTGGATTCTCCGACATTTGCCCATGACAGACCGCTAATTGCGTACATCAAAGCTAACGCGATACTGCACTGTCTTTTCATAGCCATGACTACTCTCCCACTAACATAATGTAAGTATGGCAAACACAATTACTACTGGGAGTTAAATTTAGTATTCCATCAATTAACAAGGTGTATCAATTCTTAAACTTAAGCCAAAACACTCCAGTGATTATCCCATAACACTGGGCTTTTACTGGTCGATTTATGACCACCTTGCGACACACTTAACACAGTGCCAGACCCAGAGCCAACCAACCATTGGTTATTGATAACCCCAACACCAGACGCATCAATAAGAGGCTGTATTTCAATGAGTTTTATATCACTTTCTCGCCAAATGCCATAGCAATTACCTCGAGGTGAGGTTGCTAATAAATATCCATCTAAGCTCGAAATGCTGGCAATGTAATGGTTAAACCGCAGCCACTCTTCATCGTCTGCAATAAGTGACTTTAGAGGTTGTCCACGCTTGTGAATTGCCACTAAAGGTGCACCATGTTCTGGCTCGCCACGGTACTGTTGTCCGCACACTACATCACCGCTTTCAGTCACGCTCAAATGGCGGATACTGAGCTTTTTATCAGGCAGTACCGCCTGCTCTAAAATGGCACCGTTATTTGCATCTAAATACACCAATGCTGGCTGCATCGTCGCCAAGTTAAGAGGTGTACGACCTTGGGTATGAACACCACCTACCCCGACCGCCAATGTGTTATCGTCAACCAGCACGACTTCGTGGGGGCCAATACCAAAATTGGTGTATTCTTTTACCTTGGTCAGCTTGTTAGCTTCAACACGATAAACACCAATAATCCCCTGACTCGTGCCACGTTCACCTTCGGTGGTGTACAACCATTGTCCGTCTGATGAAAACGCACCGTGACCATAAAAATAGCGGTCATTGCTTGCCGATAATAATGGTGCCGACTCACCAGTGCGGTAGTTAAACAGCTGCATGAAATGACCGGGGCGACGGGCAAAAGCAACGGCTAAATCACCTTGCTTTTGGACTGCAACACCATGCCCACGGGCTGGCAAATCCACCTGATATAAAGGTTGCCCTTGCTGATCAGCCACAACAACAGCATAGCCGCCAGCCAATGTACGGCTACAGCCAACAATGGCTGCTTGCTGAGAAGAAGTGCGTGACGACGAAACAGCTTGGCAGCCCAGCACAGCATTGAGCGATAAACAGCACCCTGATGCTAACGCCGCTTTTAATAAGCGGCGACGAGTTGAATTAGTCACCATCGGTTGCATTGAACCCCACAACAATACCTAGTTCGGGCGCGACTTCATCTTGTAGCGCAATTTGAATGTACTCTAAGCCGTTATAAATATTCAGTAGTTCACGGTAGCCCGCTTTGGTTTTCAGCATTGGCACCATTGCAGGCGATGCTGGCCAAGCCTCAACTAAAGACGTAAAGCGGTTGGCAATACGATCAGCCGTTCCTGAATAGCCTTGCTTACGCAATAGCTGATCTAGCCCCTTCCCGTTTGCTAAATAAAGTTGCTGCATGGCAACCACATTGGCTTTTAAATTCAACATCGATGTTTGCGAGCGCCAAGATTCCGCTTGATAGACTTTTGGCGAGCCCGGCTTTCCTAGCGGGCGGCTTAACTTTTTCATGGTGTAGTCGAGCTGATTATTAATAGCACCAAGGTATTCAGCCAGTGCCATTGTGGCAGGTAATTCGCGCCAAGGGTTCGTCTGCCAAGCTTGCTCCAGCCCTTTACCACTGTCTGCAATACGCCCACCAACAGCCGTTAACAAATCACAATAGCCTGTTTTGTCTCTGCCCATGACTAGCGGGCTTTGCTGATCAAACAAAAACCATTCGGCGGCTCCCAAACCTTGTACCACAACACTCTGCACTGCTAATTGCTCTGGTTGCCATTGTTGTGGTTGTTTTAGTAACTGCTGTAACTTACGACCCGTGGTGTTTTTCTTATCAGGCCAGAACTGGATCTGCCAACTCAGCGCAAGTGCCGCCTCGCTGCCTTTTTCGCGCCCTTGCAGTGCCATCCAAGATTGCATGGCTTGCAACCAACCACCTTGCGCTTGTTTTAAACTCGTCTCGGCAGGAGCACGGCAAAGCAGCTCTAATTGCTTATCAAACGTTGCGGTTTTTTCAGCAAATGTTGTCGCGCTATCGAGATGCAGTTGATGCACTGCTTGGCTCATGGTTTGCTGTTCTTGCTGACACCCAGTCATTACCAACATTGATGCCGCAATCGAACCCGCTAAAGCTGATTTAAATAATGGGTTATTCATTGTCATCACCTTATAGCGACTCTAGGAATGCAATTAGCGCATCACGATCTTGTTTTGACATCGCCAGCACTTTATCGCGGCTGGTTTGCGCTTCACCGCCATGCCAAAGTATCGCTTCCATAAGTGTGCGTGCGCGACCGTCATGAAGGAAGTTGGTATGTCCATTCACTTCTTCGGTATAACCAATCCCCCATAATGGCGCGGTTCGCCATTCGGTTCCGGTTGCGAGATATTCTCCACGGTGATCAGCCAAACCTTCTCCCATATCGTGTAATAACAGATCTGTGTATGGATTAATCTTTTGTTCCGATAACGCAGGTAAAGCATCGTTTTTCGCTGTCACTAATTGGCTTTGATGGCAACTACCACAACCAACTTGAGCAAACAGTTTTTCCCCTTGGATCACTTGAGGATCCTCCAAGTTACGACGAACCGGCACTGCAAGGTGTTGTGAGTAAAACTCAACAAACTTAAGGATCTTTTCGCTGACTTCAGGATCACCACCGTTTGGCAATTCATTACAAATCGTTTGGTTACTACTGCAATTCTCATTCGGGAATAAGTGACTGGTCAGTCCTAAATCACCATTGAAAGCGGCGGCATTTTGCTGCATCAAACTTGGCTGACCCGCTTTCCACCCAAAGCGTCCAGCGGTGAGTTCATTTGTCTGCACATCCAAGACTTCATTGAGCTTACCTGAAATACCTTTACCCTCTTCGAGCTGCTGTTTAGCAATCGCGCTTAAGGTACTTGCGGGGATCTGTTCCAATAACCCCAAGCCAATCATAGGCGGTGCAATACGTGCCGACATTTGCACATCTGGATGCATCGGACCGTACTGAAGATCGGTAATTTCTAGCTGAGGCTTTCGCAAAGTGACAACGTCACCATCGGCAAATTTTACGGGAACGTCTTGATAGCTGACCTTGATCTGCCCTTCAGGCTTAGCCCCAGAAATCGCAAAGTCTTGCAGTTGTCCGCCATAAGTTGGCTCTGGGATCACACCATCTCGAATCAGGGCTTTTTTCTGCTCTGGTGTCATTGCTGGAATGCTAAGTCGCACCAACATAGATACCGCATTAGTGTCACCCGGACGAGGAGGATGACCACGTCCATCTTTGATGTGGCAGTTCTGACAACCATTGGTATTGAAAAGTGGTCCTAACCCATCACGCGCATCTGTCGTCGCTGGTGCTTGCACCCAAGGGTTACGGAAAAAACTGTTACCAACGCTAAAATCTAAGCGCTTAGTCAAAGGTAGGTTTGCTGCTGGTAGGGAAAAAGCATTTGGACCCGATTTATTCACGCTCGTCGCACCACCAGAAAAGCGCGCGGTCTTGTTTATCGTGCCTTTGCTTGCTGACTCTTTTGTCTGTGTAGAGTCTTGAGCTATTGCTAAAGGCGCCGCCAACAGGCTAAGAAGCGTAATTGTTACCAGTGAATACTTCATAATTTTGCACTTATTCATCTGCTTGTTGATTAGCTATCACTGCTAATTTAAAAGCATGGGAATTAATAGGTTGAGGCTAAAGGCGAGCGCCTTTCGTCTCCGTTGAGGCCGAAAATAACAGCCATAAATGAAAAGCCGCCCCGAAAGGCGGCATCGTCATATTAGAACTGGTGATCAGCTGTATCTGGGTTCAGGTTTTCGACCCCCAGAATTTTAGCTGCACGTTCGATTTCAACGGTTTGATTAACCAATGCATCAATTGATGTGTTCACCAACTTATTACCTGCGGCATTACTTGACGCAATCAATTGGTCGAAGTGCTGATTATTCTTCTCAGCAGAAGTGACTAAGGTGTAAACCGTGCTACGTGTTTTATCAAACTGAGCTTGAATTTCTTTCGCAGCTTGTTTGTCTTTCTTCGCCACAAGATCGTGAATACTCGGGCCAGAAACCAAAGTACCGTTTACACGCATGTATGTGCCTGTGTAAACGTTATAGATACCTTGTTCGTTGTAGTAGTGAGAGTTGTGAGTGTTATCAGAGAAGCAATCGTGCTCATCCTCAGTCGAGTTAGCTTCTAGCGCTACTTTCATACGCTCGCCAGCCAATTCACCTAGTGACAGTGAGCCCATACCAAATAGCATCTTACGAAGACCGTTATCAGCATTTTCAGCGAGTAACTCAGCACGGTAGTTCGCTTTTACTTCAGGAGACCATTGTTGCTCCATCCATTTAAGATCGTTAATGAGCAGTGTAGAAGCTGCTTGCAGATACTCACGACGACGTTCACAGTTACCATTTGTGCACTCTTTACCGTAAGCAAAGTCGGTATAAGCACGCTCGCCTGCACCAGCTTGAGTACCGTTTAGATCTTGTCCCCACAGTAAGAATTCAATGGCATGATAACCCGTCGCAACATTCGCTTCAGAACCACCAATTTCATTCAAATCAGCCAACAATTGCGGCGTTAGCTTAGTTGTATCTAACTTTTGATTGCCCACTTGCACGGCTTTGTTGGCAACGATGTTTGCTTGCGCACCTTCATTGCCTAGCTCATATTGGTAATCGTCAGCAACATAGTCGATCAAGCCTTCATCTAGCGGCCATGCATTTAACTGACCTTCCCAGTCATCGACAATCGCGTTACCAAAACGGAATACTTCAGATTGTTGGTACGGTACGCGAGCAGCGATCCAAGCGGTACGTGCTTTATCAAGATTTACTTGTGATGGTTTTGCGATCAAATCTTTTAGGGCTTTATCAAGATCTAACGCTGTTGTGTGTGCATCACTGTAAACGCTGTGTGCGATATCAGCATAGTGAGCTACAACTTCTTGTTTAGTTGCCGCTTGAGACATTAGCGGTGCGGTAATTAGAGCGGTAGCAATCAAAGTACGAGTAAACGTCTTTTTCATGGTGTTTCATTCCTTGTGATAACAGCTGAACTTTATTTCAATAACAACTTAAACATTATTGATAATTATTTTTGTTACCGAATGATAACCACTCTCGTTACATATTGAAACATGCAACTTATCGCAAGTATGTATTTTTTGCCTGAGTACATAAAAAAACGCCACTGCAAGCAGTGGCGTTTTTTCATTAATGCTGATTTCCAGCACGACTATCGATGTAAGAACACCTAGTTCCCCGGACCAATACGATCCATCAATGTCATGTGTGGTGAACCATCTTGTGCTTTCAAACGCAGTCGGTCTTCGAACTGGCGTTCTTTCTCTTTGCGTAAACCAATGATTAAGGAATAGCACATCATCAGCATGATCAAAGAGAATGGAAGACCTGCGGTGATCGATGCCGCTTGTAATGCAGCCAAACCACCAGTTAGCAACAGAATTGCAGCTACTAGACCTTCACCTAAACCCCAGAAGATACGGTGACGAAGTGGTGGTTCTTGATCGCCAACAGACAGCAAGGTAGTTACAACCAAGGTGCCACTATCCGATGAGGTGATGAAGTAAGTACAAATCAGCAGGGTTACCACACCTTTCGCAATTGGCTCAATCCAACCTGTATTCATCAAACCAATGGTTTCATACAGTGCTAGCGTCAAGTCGCTGTTAACAGCATCAATCACACCACCAGCTTCAAATAGCTCGATGTGAAGTGCTGTACCACCAAATGCGGTTAGCCAGAACATGCCAAGTAGCGATGGTACGATCAATACACCAATAGAGAATTCACGGATTGTACGACCACGCGAAATACGTGCGATGAACATACCAACGAATGGTGCCCATGAAATCCACCAGCCCCAGTAGAATGCAGTCCAGCTTGATTGCCATGCTGATGTACCGTTAGCTTCTGAGTTGGTCCAGAAACTCAGTGACACAACATTGGATAGGTAATCACCAATGTTTTGTACAAAGCTGTTTAGGATGTAAATCGTTGGTCCCATCGCTACGAAGAAGATCAGGATCAAGATACTTAACCACAGGTTAAGCTCAGAAAGGATTTTCACCCCTTTACCAACACCTGAAACAACCGACAGCGTCGCAATCGAAGATACAATGGCGATCAGAATCAACTGGTTGGTAATTGAAACATCAATCCCCATCAACTGATTCAGACCGGTATTCATCTGGGCAACGCCCAAGCCTAGCGAGGTTGCAACACCAAACACAGTACCAAACACGGCAAGTACGTCTGCTGAGTGACCCCAGAAACCGTAAATACGATCGCCAAGAATAGGATAAAGCGCAGAACGAATTGCCAGTGGCAGCTTACGGCGATAAGAGAAGAAAGCGAGCGATAGACCTACAATCACATAAATTGCCCACGGGTGTAAGCCCCAGTGGAAAAAGGTCAAACGCATTGCAACTTGTGCAGCTTCCGGTGTACTACCTTCAGTAATAAACGGGTTGCTTTGCAAGTGGTACATTGGCTCGGCGATACTCCAGAAGATCAGACCGATACCCATACCCGCGCCAAATAGCATCGAGAACCAAGCAAAGTAACTGAACTCTGGCTCTGTATCGTCATCCCCCAATTTGATGTCACCGTAGCGACTAAAAATAAGGAATACCGCAAAGAAGAAGAACAACGCGACAACAAGAATGTAGTACCACTTAAAACCAGCGATAATCGAATCTTTTGCGCCCGTGAACCATTCAGCAGCCAATTCAGGATCAAATGCCCCGAAAAACAAAAAGAGCGCAATCACCGTCATGGCTGTCAGTGCCATCGGTGGATTGAGTCCTTTCAGTAAACCTGATTTTGCTCTCATGTTGCCTCCTTACTCTTCCGAGTAAAAGTCTTCGCCAACATGCTCACCTGCGCCACGTACTGCGCGGTACACCACCTGACCAGATGCTTGTTGTCGGTGATCAACGAGTGTCACAGAAGGTTGACCATTCACGGCATTGCGCTGGCCTAAGAAAATAGCCATCGGAATGCCTAGATTGCTCACGCCACTGGTGATCCACATGCGGTCAAAATCGTAGTTACCGCCAATGAACTCTAGTTGCGACAAGCTTGTGTCAAAGCCCGCAAGGAAAAATTCCATCGCTTGCATATTAGGAAATGTGTGAGCCAAGATATATGCGTATTGCAGCTCATTGACTAGTTCAGGCAGGGAAAAAGAACCCGTTTTATCAGCACCACTTGCTGGGATTCCCCAAGAAGAGTGCACTGTCAGCTCTTCTGGCTGAGAGTCGTCGAAGCGAGGTACGTAGCGAACAAATGCCGATGAATCAGGCAACTCATAACGTACTCGAAGAATCTGAAGGTTTTCTACAATGTCTTTTACAGTTAGATTGTCAGAACTCATAATATCTTTCATTAAGCTAAAGAGGACAAAATAGTACCAAAACTTGGCCCATTTATGAAAAAAAATGGCGATTCATATAAAAATATTCAGAATTTGCGTATAGCCTAACCGCAAATGGTAGATTATTTAACCAAAGATTATAGCCGAGCCAACGCAAAATTAGTTAGAGCTCTAATGTTTTCACTTCTAAGATAATTCTATAGACACCCCAGTTTCACGAACCTGAAACCATCAATTTTGCTAGCGTATTCCCAACAAAAAATAAAAATAAACAACATTTACTTTCAAGTTAGCGGAGTTTGTTGTAGTTTCGCGGCGTTAGATCTTGGAGATAAAAATGGACAAGCACGAAGAAGTCCTCATAGCCCTTCGACAAATTATCCGAGCGATTGATTTGCACTCGCGAAAACTCAATAAAGACGCCGGATTAACTGGGCCGCAATTGGTATTAATGCGCGCAATTCGTGATTCGGGTGAAGTGACGATTCGTCAGCTTTCTAACAACACGAACATGAGCCAAGCAACAGCTACCACTATTCTAGACCGTCTTGAAAAACGTGGGTTAGTTGTACGCGAACGCAGCAAGCTAGATAAACGAAAAGTCCATGCCCACCTTACTGAGCAAGGTATGGAAGTGTTAAACAAAGCACCGCTGCCATTACAAGACAACTTCATTTCCCAATTCCAACAGCTGGAAGAGTGGGAACAGTCATTATTGCTTTCATCTGTTCAACGTATCTCATCAATGATGAATGCAGAACACCTAGATGTCGCCCCTGTACTTGCAGTAGGTAGCATCACCAAGACTGAAGAAGCCAGCAACCTGTAATTTGTCTTGCCAAATGAGATTGAGAACGTGATACAACGCACGTTCTCAACCTTACTTCTTATCACTCACTCCCCCACCATTTCTACCCTGCGTTATCATCCTATTCCTTATTTTCATTAATGGATTACCCGTGTTACTTGAAGGAATAGAAACACTCTTGGTACTTGCTAAAGAAGGCACCATGAGTAAAGCAGGCACTCGACTCTACATCAGCCAATCCGCAGTAAGTAAACGGATCGCTAACCTTGAAAAACGCTTAGGCAAAAAGTTGATAGAACCTGCAGGTCGTCATATTCAACTAACAACAGCGGCATTACACCTCGTTGCCAGCGTTGAACCTAGCTTTAAAGAAATGCGCGGGCTCATTTTTGAACAGCAAGAGATCCAAGATACCTCACTGATCACTCTGGCTTGCTCTGAGACGCTAGTGGCAGGCTATTTAAGCGACATGCTGGGTGATTACATCAAAACCGATCCTCACATCAGCATTTTTACTCAGCAAACACCTTTTATTGTTGAGAGCGTCTTATCTGGCGATGCCACTATCGGCTTTTGCGCCGGACACCTAACTAACCATCACGATATCGTGACCCGACGATTACTCGATGAGAAATTCATTATTGTCAGTGCCACTAAGTTAGATAAACCACCGCAAGGCTTGCTGACCAATGACTTAAAAAATAGCGCTAACACCTATCAGGCGGGAATCTTGCAGAAGATGGGGATCAACCCCATGATGGAGATGGACTCTTATACAGCAGCAGCCAAGCTGGCGCTCAGTGACGTTGCGCCAGCTTTGATCCCAATGTCGGTGGTTAAAACCCTCAACATCGGGCCGCAGCACTGCTTTCATTTTGACTTTCTTGATGAGCTAACACGCCCAATACACCTTTGTTATCGTCGGAAGAGCTATCAAGCCAAGCGCGTAGAGCGACTTATTGAAACCATTGCAGATTTTGTTCCCACAGCAACTTTATCGCCATAATCATTGAGATGATCACCACCATAGGACGGATCAATTCGCGTCCTTTGGTGATTGCCATCTTGGCGCCAAATCGGGCTCCAAGAAAACCACCCACCGCCATCGCTAGCCCGACTTCCCACACAGGTAGCCCCGCAAAAATAAAAAACAACAAAGCCGCAATGTTAGAGGTAAAGTTTAGTACCTTAGTGCGTGCGGTTGCCGCCAACATATTAAGCTGGGCGATTGCGACAAAGCAGATTGTAAACAGCGACCCCGTTCCTGGCCCGAAAAAGCCATCGTAAAAACCAATACCAAAGCCAACACTGAACGCAAAAGCGGTTTCAGACAGCTTTGGCTCACCGCCGCCGACCCCTGCTTGTGGAGCAAACAGGAAGTAACATGAAATCCCAAGTAATAGCAGTGGGATCAAGCTCGTCAGTGCTCCGGCATCAATGTACTGCACTAACTCCGCGCCCAAGGCTGAACCAATGAAGGTACAGACGATTGCTAATCGCATCTCTTTGAGGTTCACCAAGCCATTGCGAACAAAATACAAACTGGCAGAAAAGCTACCAAACGAGCTTTGCAGTTTATTGGTTGCGAGCGCCTGAGTTGGTGGGATCCCGGCTGATAACAAAGCAGGCAAAGTCAGCAAACCACCGCCCCCCGCAATGGCATCAATAAAACCAGCCAACATAGCAACAAAAAATAAGGCCGTGATAACCTCAAACGAAAATTCCATGACACCCTTTCCAATCATTCAATCAATTCAACAGCGAGAGCCGCAGATTAACGGCTAATCTGACAGATAAAAAACGAAAGCTACGACAGACACTCATTCCAACTTGGAATAGGTACCATTGATAAGCCCATCACTTAGGTTTGTTTTAACGTCACATTTTCGCTTAACGCGCTATATGAAACGCTTTGAATTTAAATGCGTATTTTTGCTGCAAATAAGCTCTCACACAATCTTATTTTAAAAAATACTGTTAACAACTTCTCGTTTTACACCTCATAGCTATGCCGTTTTGTTATCGCGAAATTTTTTTCAGCATTTAACAGCCATTGTCGCTTCCGCCACCATTAACCTCATAAAAAGTAGTGAGATAAATCGCAAAATTCAGGCTTTAGGCAAACGCGTGGAGCCAACCAATCTGTCACTCAGTGAGTAAAAAATTATGTTAGTAATCATTCAACTCGTAATTGTTTTAGGTTGCATATATTGGGGCTTAAAAATGGGAGGGCTAGGCGTTGGTCTAGCTGGCGGCTTAGGGTTAGCAATCCTAACGTTAGGGTTTGGTTTAGAGCCGAGCCAACCCGCTGTTAACGTTATATTGATCATCATGGCGGTTGTTACTGCGGCATCCACCATGCAAGCCGCTGGCGGTATGGACTGGCTAGTTCATTACGCTGGAAACTTGATGCGCCGTAACCCCCGTTATATTAACTTTCTGGCGCCAATGATCACTTGGTTGATGACCATCATGGCTGGCACAGGCTACACCGTATTCTCAACCTTGCCTGTAATTTCCGAAGTCGCAAAAGAAATTGGAGTTCGCCCTTCTCGCCCACTGTCTGCGGCAGTGGTTGCTTCACAAGTGGCGATTTCTGGCTCACCAATTTCTGCTGCTATGGCTGCCATGATTTCGATTATGGAGCCGATTGGCGTGAGCTTCTTGCAAATTATGGCTGTGTGTTTACCCGCTTCTTTCATTGCAGCAATGGTAGGTGCATTCGTGGCTTCTCGCCAAGGGTGTGAGCTTGATGAAGACCCTGTGTACCTAGAGCGCATCCAAGCTGAATACCAACAAAAACATGATGCAAAAGCAGCGACGTCAACCGAGCTCGACCCTAAAGCCAAATACTCTGTATTACTCTTTTTGCTAGCAACAATCGTCATTGTGATTTACGCAGCTTTCCCACCACTGCGTCCGCAATTTGGTGATGGTGCCATGATGTCTACCCGCGACATTATCATCGTAAGTATGTTTGCAGTAGCGTGTTTGATGGTACCGTTCTGTAAGGTGAACCCTGATAAGATTATTCGTACCACTACCTTCCGTTCAGGCATGAGCTCTGTTGCCGTGATTCTTGGTATTGTGACTATGGGCTCGACCATGGTTAATGCTTACTTACCTGAAATCAAAGCCACAGCAGGCACCTTACTACAAGCCTACCCAATGCTACTTTCCGTAGTGCTATTCGGTACTTGTACTTTACTGCTATCGCAAGGAGCAACCACGCCGTTAATCATTCCATTAGCACTGAGCTTACAAGTGCCTCATTGGGCCATCCTTGCATCGTTTGTTGCTGTCACTGGGGTCTTTGTTCTACCGACTTACCCAACATCACTTGCGGCAATCGAATTTGACTCAACAGGTACAACACGAATGGGCAAAAACATTTTCGACCACCCATTCTTACTACCTGGACTAGCAGGCGTGATTATCTCAACCCTATGCGGATTCTTGCTGGCGCCGATGATTGTGTAATACTGTGACTATATAGGATTGCTAGAGCATACCTAGCTCAATCAAATAACAGCAAAAAGCCCAACCTTGATAACAAAGGTTGGGCTTTTTAATAGTTCTCGCACATGTTTTCGCATAAGTTCTCGCATAGTTAGCGGGAGCTTACTAGCACATCAAAGCAGTGAACCGATTGTTGAAAAAATTAAGCGGAACTCTTAGCCAATTGACACAAAGTATTCCACACTTGCTCACCCGCAGGATGCAAACGCGCTTGGTAACGATACGCATAATAAGCAATAGGTAAACGCAGGTAGGACTCCCCAACCAGAGCGACTTCACCCGATGCTAACTCTTGTTTGATAGCATAATCAGGTAGCCATGCTACCCCCTGCCCTTTTAGTGCAAGAGCTTTCAAAAGATCGGTCATTGATGACGAAAATACCGCATTTAGGTTCACTTGGTGGCGAATAACCTCAACTTGTCGCCCCATGTATGAACTAGGGCTATAAGCAAGCCAAGGGGTGGGTTCATTACTGTTAAATGAAAACAGCGGCTGACCTTGTTCATCGCAAGCACAAACAGGCAATAGTTCTGCTTCGCCAATACGCAATGATTGATACGGTGGCAGTCGCAGGCGCTCATCATCAAAAGCAAACAGTAAGTCACAGCTGCCTTCATGCAACTCTTCGGTCGCCTGATCAACATCAATAGCTTCAACACTCAGTAATGGATTGTGATGACCACGACTCAGCATAGGCTGAATGTTCGGCACTAAACTGGTCGCCAATGAGTGCGCAGCCGCGACACGCACTACATTTCCGCCCAGCATAGAAAGATCAGATAACTGGCCAATACCGTCGGCAATTTGATTAATTAAAGTACGTGCCGATACGCGAAATAGTTTTCCGCTAGGCGTTAATCCAATCGGTGTTTTGGTGCGATCAACTAACTCTGCGCCTACTGCATTTTCAAGCGCACGAATACGACGACTAAATGCTGGCTGAGTGACATTACGCTGCTCAGCAGCATGGGAAAAATTACGTAGTTCAGCCAAAGCCAGAAAGTCTTCTAGCCACTTACTTTCAATATTCATAATAAGCACAGGTAAAAGAAAATAATTATACCTAACAAGGTGTTATTACATCTTGAACAAGCTCGCACACAGCTCACAGTTATGACATTTATTCGTGCTTCACTGGCAAAAAACAGTTTCTTAATATTGGTATTGTTCAAGAGCAAGGCTGTAATTTAAGGATCGCAACCAAGCCATACCGATTCGGCATTAGGGCACCAGCTTTAGCATTTCTAAAGCCACCAGCTCCTGCATATAGTGAGTATTAACAACAACATGCTAGGAACAACGTCATGCTTAAAAAGCTAGGGATTTTAGGCGGCATGGGACCGCTTGCCACCGTCACCTTTATGCAAAAAATTATTGCCCGCACTCCGGCACATAATGATCAGGAACATATCCCAATGCTGGTAAGTAATGTTCCGCAGATCCCTGATCGCACTGCGTGCATCCTAAATAAAGGACCAGATCCATTTCCGGTGCTAAAGCAAGGGTTTGAACAATTACAACAATCAGGGGCTGATTGCATTGTGATCCCATGTAATACGGCGCACTTTTGGTACCCTCGCCTCACAACAAATAGCCAAGTGCATACCATCAGCATTATCGATAGCGTGGTGCAAGAAGCGGTTTACCGTAAATACCGTAGTGTGGGAATTTTAGCGACCACAGCCACTATGATGACCAATATGTATCAAGGTCGATTAGCTGAAAAAGGCATTGATGCCATTGAAACGACCGAGCAAGAACAACAGCAGGTCATGGCGGGCATCTACGCCGTTAAAGCGGGTAATGTAGCTGAAGGGCAAAAGCTCATGGCACCCGTATTTGAAGCGATGTTGGCCCGTGGCGCCGATGCGGTGATCTTCGGCTGCACCGAAATTCCCGTCGCACTAGAATTGCAAGCCCAAACACGCCCTGACGCTTGTTTAGATTCACTCGAAATCCTTGCAGACGAATGCATTGCTTGGGCAACCGCAGATGAGCATGATTTGGTGGCTTAGAGTATTATCAGGTTGAAGAAATTTAGCGATTCACGCTTGATGAATAGACCAAATGAAAAAGAGCGAGTTAGAAACTCGCTCTTTTAGCTTACTAATATCAAACTTTTATCACTTTTGTTTACGGCGACGTGAAGCCAAACCTAAACCAGTTACACCTAGCATAAACAGAGCAATACTTGCTGGCTCAGGAGTATCTACTGGCGGTGGTGGTGGAACACAAGGTTCTGTTTCACACTGCACTCCCGTACCTCTAATACCGTAAAATGTAATGTGTGAAATATCTTGAGGCTTTCCATCTTTCAATTGTGGCGTCATATAATTACCAGATACCTCACCATCTTTAATTAGATAGCCAGTGTAATTAGCAACACCACCTTTAAACACCAACATAATATCGTCAAAGGCATCCCAAATATCGCTAGACATGCTCCACGTACCCATTTGAAGCGAGCCTGTTGCGCTAAATGTGTAGCTATTGCCTACAAAATCAATATCTAACGAATTATCCCCCGTGCCACTTTCAAAGATTTTGCCAAAGAACTCCCAATCGGTAATGCTAAACATTGAATCATCATTTACAGCTAATGTTGGATTCAGCTTATCATTTTTTTGCGACCCTACTTCACACCCCATATTCAGGGTTACTTTATTCGCAATAGCGGCGCCACATGCGATAGAAGACGCATGCGAGAAATTAAATAACGATGCAATCAGCATCAATATAGATAGGTAGAGATATTTCATTGTCATTCCCTTATACGTTAAGCTGTCTTATTACCTGTAGCAATGACAATGCCAATTTAATATCCTTTATTTTTCAACAATATAAGAACAAAGATTATAAAACATGTAAGAAATACTGACAGCACCACCCTAATTAACCTATCCCTTTGAAATCATTAAGCTTATATACCATTAAACCCTTCACCTCTACTCTTTATTGTTCGTCATCGAAAAACCTGAACAATAAACCCCACTCATAAAAAGCAAAATTCAACAAAGTAACAATAATTCTCCATCCAAAAATGATCCTTTTTTCCTTTTAAAACGTTATCACACGGTTCATTAATATTTCTGTATTGTAAAAAAATCTGACACTGTCTTGATTTTTTTATTTTATTCTTCATACCAATACGCATCGCAGAATACGAATTCTCACTTCTAAGAATAACCACCAAAACTAAAATTCAACAATTTCAATCATTTAATTTAGGGTTTGTTAATTTAAATTTCATTGTTCTCAATTCATAAAAACTGGCACAAAGCATGTATTAGATAACAGGGTAATCACCAGTCACGAATGAGGGAACAGCAATGAAAACTAAATTACTTATGGCAAGCCTTGCACTGGCAACCGCTTTTAACGCACAAGCAGTACCGGTCTCTTTTGGCGCTTTTACTGCGGAATGGTTTGACTTTACTTCTCGCCCTGGCGCAAACCCTCCAGTTGCGACAGATAATGCAACTGGAGCCCCGAAACTTCGCTGGGGTTCAGCCGCCACATCTTCAGGTCAAAGTGGATACAACTTTGTGACTGAGAGTGCATTTATGACAAATTTTGATCCAATGGTAGGCTCAAGCCCTGATTTCGATCTAGGTACTTTCACTCATTTAAACAATCCAATATTTTCATCTGGTAGTGCTCTACTTACTACGAAATTAAAAATTTCAACAACTGTTCAAGTTGATACACTTCCAGTAGAAAACGTAGAGTTTATTTTTGACTTTACCCATGAAGAAACACCGAATAGTGCAAACCCATGTGCTTATGGCACTGGTGTGACAGGTGATGTAGGTTCCATCAATGAATTTGGTTGTGCTGACAGAGTAACTGTAACCACAAACGAATTTACTGATGTATTTTCTATCGATAATGTTGATTACACCGTCAATATCAAAGGCTTTACCGTTGGCGGCAATTTTGTAAATGCATTTCTAACAAAAGAAAAAGCAGATAATGATGCTACCATCATTGCTAACATTTCAGCTTTTGTTAACCCAAATGAGGTACCAGAGCCAACGCCATTTGCCATCCTAGGTGCAGGTTTACTGGGTCTTGGCGCCGTTCGCCGCATGAAAAAGAATAAAGCAAAGAGCTAATTTGTTTTACTAACCTTTCCTTATTTGCTTTTTGTATTTGCCAGTAACTTTCGTTGCTGGCTTTTTTCATTTTCAGAACTACATTGAATTCCCCCCTTCTTTGATAGGTGTTTTCATGCTTACTGAAATAACTGACTAAGTATTTAGCCAGTTTGGTTTGCGTAACTATACTTGGTGATAAGGAGTCAGCATCAAGGCATAAGAAGTATTGCAGTCGCCTTGTTATTCGTTAACGAGGAATGAGTATGACACAGGGAATAAAAGCACTACTGGCACCACTATTATTATGTACTGCTGTTAGTGCATCGGCTGTCGAAATTAAATTCAGTGGTTTTGAAGCCAATTGGGAAAACATTAGTGCCCGCTCAGGCGGCGGCCAACCTACTACCGGTGGTACTACATCGGCTCCAACCCTTCGTTGGGGATTAGCGGCGACCTCATCAGGAAAAAGTGGCTACAATTTCAGTTCGCAAAATCCATTCAGTATTGAATTTGATGTCAGCCAAGCACAAAGCAATGACTTTATTTTGGGGACTTTTACCCATTTAAATAATCCCATCTACTCTAGCGGGTCTTCACTCTTTAGCGCTGATCTTAGATTATCAACCGATATTGAAATTGATGGTCAAGCCATTAACGATATCGACTTTCTGTTCAATTTTGATCATGACGAAACACCGAACTCCGCTAACCCCTGTCGTTACGGTCCAACTGGGCAAACGGGCATTAACAGTAATGGCTGTGCTGACCGAGTCGATGCTTCAACAGCGAGTTTCAGCGATACTTTCCTCATCAATAACATTGAATACACCTTGAATATTCGTGGCTTTGAGGTTGGTGGTCAATTTATAGAACGCTTCTTAACCAAGGAACGAGTACGTAACCAAGCCTTCATTGTGGCTAATGTTTCTGCTGTTGGCGGTACTCCTCAGGTAATTTCGTCACCACTTCCCATCACACTGTTTGCGTCAGGGTTATTCGCCATATTCTGGTTACGGAGAAATCAACAATCGAGAAAAAACCATAGTTACTAACAACCTCACCGTCACTTCTTCTCATTTTCTCAGCGAAAGAAAAAGCGCTCATAAGAGCGCTTTTTGGAACCAATGCTAATGCATTGCACCATTCAACTTAGAGTTTCATTTTAGTGCTTCAATGTCATGACTCCGTTACACGATGCGAATACCCGACGGCATTGAGCGCTCAGGGGTTAACAAGACGCTTTCAGATTCATCATCGGTTTCTGCACAGAGCAGCATGCACTCAGATGTTTCACCGCGCATTTTAGCCTTAGCCAAATTACACAGTACGACCACTTCTCTGCCCATTAACTCCTCTTCGGTATAATAAGGCACCAGACTGGTGACGGTTTGTAATTTGGTTTCGCCTACTTCGATCTGCACTATATACAGCTTATCTGCGTTTTCATGGCGCTTAACCTCAACCACTTTACCTGTACGAATTTCCAATTTAGCAAAGTCTGAATAAGCGATCGTTTCCATCTAAAAGCCTCAGTAAAGTTTTAGTAAATGACATCGTTTACATTATCAATAATGACTGACATTACAATGGTAAAGGTCTCATTTTCGTTAACGGGAAAAGGCTTTCATTGCCATATTTTCATCCTCGGTGGTACATTGTGCTGTGCATTTAAAGAGGTATCACATGGCAACAATTAAAGACGTAGCAAAAGAGGCTGGAGTTTCCATTGCTACTGTATCCCGCGTTATCAATAAATCCCCAAAAGCAAGCCAATCGTCTATTGATGTTGTCACTCAAGCAATGACCAAATTGGGATACCGTCCGAATGCAGCCGCTAAAGCTTTGGTCAGCCAAAGCACCAATACAGTGGGAGTATTGGTCAGTGATGTATCAGACCCTTTCTTTGGTACCTTGATTAAAGCCGTCGATACTGTAGCCGAGAATCACGGCAAACATATCTTGATTGGCAATGGCTATCATGATGCAGACAAAGAGCGCCGCGCATTAGACTTACTCATCAACAGCCGTTGCGATGCGCTTGTTATTCACGCCAAAGGCTTGAGTGATGAAGAACTCATCAGCTATGCCAAAGAAGTTAAAAGTATGGTGATCATCAATCGCCATATTCCAGAATTAGCTAACCGCTGTATTTCCCTTAATAACTATAAAGGCGCTTATTTAGCGACTGAGTTTCTTATTCGTCATGGTCATCGCCAAATAGCTTGTTTAGCCTCTAGTCACAAC
This sequence comes from Photobacterium jeanii, assembly GCF_001650345.1. GTDB lineage: Bacteria > Pseudomonadota > Gammaproteobacteria > Enterobacterales > Vibrionaceae > Photobacterium > Photobacterium jeanii. The sequence goes on from NZ_LVHF01000012.1 coordinate 757,234, forward strand.
ATTGAAGATGCAGAACAACGCATTGCAGGTTATCAAGCAGCCCTTGAAGCACATAACATCAACCTAAACAATCAGTACATCGAATACGGTGAGCCCAACAGTGAAGGTGGTGAAACAGCCATGACCAACCTGATGAGCAAGTCTGTACCCTTTACAGGCGTTGTGGCTTATAACGATTACATGGCGGCAGGTGCATTATCGGTACTAGATGAAAATGGTTTAGCGGTTCCGCGTGATGTTTCTTTGGTGGGTTTTGATGACGGCTTAATCGCTAAGTATATTCAACCACGCCTGACCACAGTGCGCTACCCGATTCAAATGATGGCAGAAAAAGCGGCTGAGCTTGCTATCTCACTGACTAAAGAAGACAGTAACGCAAGCGTTCAAAAAGACCTAAATAGCAAAAAATCAGATGGAAAGGATTTAGAAAGCAAAGCCTTAGATAGCCAGACTGATACCATTATTTTCTCGCCAACGATGGTAAGACGCGATTCTGTTTTGAAGATATCCTAAAGAAAAAAGCCCAACGAATAATCTCGTTGGGCGAAATCAGCTACACCATAAACTGGTAACAAGTGCGGTACTGATAAGTTTGGTTAGGACGAAGAATAGGATCTGGTTGTCTCCACTCTAGGTGATTAGGCGCATCAGGCAACAGCTGAGTTTCTAGCGCGAAACCAGCGTAATCTTTATATGGGGTATCGGTACGACTTGGTGTACCGGCCAACCAATTGCCTGTATACAGCTGCATTGCGGGTTTATCTGTTGTTACTGTCAGTTTGACCTGTTCATCAGGGCTAATAACAGTAGCGACAGGTTTAGTAACATCACGTCCGTGTTCAAAGGTAAAGCTATGATCAAACCCTTTCGCTAAATTAAGCTCAGTATTAACATCGGATAGCCAATCACTCGCCAGTGTTTTCCCTTCTCGAAAATCAAATGCCGTGCCACTCGCCTCCGCAAATTCACCATACGGAATACCAAATTCATCGGTCGGTAAATATTGCGACGCTGATATTTGAACATGGTGAGACAAGCAATCTAGCCCTGACTCTGCGCCTGCTAAATTGAAATAAGCATGATTGGTGAGATTACACGGCGTGGCTTTAGAGCTATTCGCTCGATACGTTATTTCCACCTGATTTTCGTCAGTTAAGTGATAAGTCACTTGCGCCACTAACTCACCAGGAAAGCCTTGGTCACCGTCTGGTGAAACCAAACTAAACACCACGTGTTGACTACTTTGTAGTTCTATCTGCCAGCGACGTTGATCGAAACCAAACTCGCCACCGTGTAGACAGTTACCCGCTTGATTTGTTGAGACTTGAAACTCTTTCCCATCAATGGAAAAAGTACCATTGGCAATACGGTTCGCGTAGCGCCCAACCGTTACACCCATGTAACTAGTTTGACGCATGAAATCTTCTAAAGTCCCCATACCTAGAAGCACTTCTCTCTGCTCACCGCATGCCAACGGCAAACGACAACTTAACCAGCTCGCACCGATATCCATCAACATTATCTGCATACCAGAACGGTTGGTTAGCGTTATCAACTTGGCAGGCAAGCCATCATAAGCTGCCTGAGATGTCATGGTTTCGAATAAATTAGTGTCCATCGTTAACTCTCTAATCTGCTCAATACGGGTTTCAATTAGGCGTTAACAAACTTCAACAAGGCTGGCGCCATCTTTCGCCTGACAGACATAAATCGATGCCTGTAATCCTGTTGCTGGCTGATATTTTTCTTCCACCGCTTGCACGACTTTATCAACCAACTTTGGTGGAATAAGCGCCACCACACAGCCACCAAAGCCACCACCTGTCATACGTACGCCACCTTGTTCACCGATTTGGTTTTTTACAATCTCAACCAGCACATCGATCTCTTTAACTGTGATTTCAAAATCATCACGCATTGAAGCGTGCGATTGCGCCATCAGTTCTGCCATCAACGTCATGTCACCCGAGATAAGTGCTTTTGCAGCTAACTCGGTACGAATGTTCTCAGTAATCACATGGCGAGCACGTTTCGCAACTAATGGTGATAGTTGGTCTTGTTTTGCTTCAAAAGCTTCCAAGCTGACATCACGCAGTGCTGGTACACCAAAGATCTGCGCCGCTTCTTCACATTGAGCGCGACGGGTGTTGTATTCACTATCAACTAACCCACGCTGCTTATTAGAGTTGATGATCACCACTGCCATATCTTTAGGCATCGACACCGCTTGTGTTTCTAAGCTTCGGCAGTCAATAAGCAAAGCATGGTTTTCTTGGCCTTCCGCAGAAATAAGCTGATCCATAATGCCGCAGTTACAACCAACAAATTCGTTCTCTGCTTGTTGTCCATTAAGCGCAACTTCTGCTTGGCTAATTTCAAGGTTGTAGAGCACTTTAAATGTTTGTCCTATCACTACTTCTAATGCAGCCGACGAACTCAGTCCCGCACCTTGGGGGACGTTACCACTGACAGCAATATCAGCACCCGCAAACTGATAGCCTCTCGCTAACAGGCACTTCACCACACCACGGATGTAATTCGCCCACATTTTGTCCTGCTGGAAACTGATCTCAGCGGTTAAATCAAACTCATCAATTTGATTGCCGTAATCCACTGACACCACACGCACTAGGTTGTCGTCACGACGACTCGCCGCTACGACGGTTTGATAATTAATGGCGCACGGCAGTACGAAGCCATCGTTGTAGTCGGTATGTTCACCAATTAAATTCACGCGTCCTGGCGCTTGGATAATGTGGCTTGGTGCGTAACCTAATACTTGGTTGAAACTGGCTTTCACGGTTTGGATTAATTCAGACATAAGGTGCTCTCTTTTGAATCTTTATATGGGGGTTTACCCCCTCCCAGCCTCCCCTAAATTAGGGGGGAGGAGCAAAAAGCTCGGCTATTTCAGCTCTATCACTCTGACCCTTTCTTGTTATAGAGGGACAGAAAAACACGCTGCTTTTCGCTCTTATTCCCTCCCCTTTTCAAGGGGAGGGTTAGGGAGGGGTTCGCTATTTAGAAAAACAATCACTGCTCTTTATAGTGAATATCACTAACATCACGCAGACGTTGCGCGGCTTGCTCAGCCGTTAAATCACGCTGGCTTTCAGCCAACATTTCATAACCCACCATAAATTTACGGACTGTGGCGCTGCGCAGTAGTGGTGGTAAGAACAATGCATGAAGCTGCCAATGTTCAATATCGGTGTCGGCTTCAAAGAAAGGCGCGTAATGCCAGCCCATCGAGTACGGGAAAGAACACTGGAACAAGTTATCGTAGCGACTCGTCAGCTTTTTAAGCGCCAGCGCCAAATCATCACGCTGTTCATCCGTTAATTCACTCATCCGTTTAATGTGTGCTTTAGGCAACAACATGGTTTCAAATGGCCATGCCGCCCAATAAGGTACAACGGCTAGCCAGTGCTCGGTTTCAACCACAATGCGACTACCATCCGCGAGTTCGGCTTGCACATAGTCCACCAGTAAATTGCGACCGTGCTGTTGGTAGTACGCCTTTAAGTGCTGTTCTTTTCGCGCAATTTCATTAGGTAAAAAGCTATTCGCCCAAATTTGTCCGTGAGGATGTGGCTGAGAACACCCCATGGTTTCGCCTTTGTTCTCAAACGCCTGTACCCACACGTAGTCTTGACCTAATTCTTCAATTTGCTCGTTCCACGTATTAATAACTTGGCGGATATTCGGTACAGATAATTCAGGTAAGGTTTTACTGTGATCGGGAGAAAAACAAATCACTCGGCTTAACCCTCGCACCCCTTCGACTCTAAACAGTGGATTATCAGAGGCAGGTGCATTCGGGGTATTTGTCATCAAGGCTGCAAAGTCATTATTGAAAACATAAGTACCTTGATAATCAGGGTTTTTATCGCCAGAGATACGAGTATTAGTTGGGCAAAGAAAACACTCACTATCGTAAGTTGGCTGTGCTTTCGTTGCTGGCGATTCATCCTGACCGCTCCAAGGACGCTTCGCTCTGTGCGGTGATACTAAAATCCATTGCCCTGTTAACGGGTTATAACGACGGTGCGGATGATCAACCGGATTAAACTCAATCTGTGACATTTCTAATTCTCTTTTCGTTTAGGTATGCAATAGGGTCTGGTTAAATAGCTCAACAGTTAATAACAACAATTAGTAACCGTGCGGGTTCGCCGATTGCCAACGCCAAGTGTCCTGCGCCATATCTGCTATGGTCCGTTTCGCTTGCCAATTCAGTTGTTGCTGTGCTTTTTGGGTATCCGCCCAACACGCAGCAATATCACCCGCTCGGCGTGGACAAATTTGATAAGGAATTGGTCGTTGGCTGGCAGTTGCAAACGCATCGACCATCGCCAACACACTGCTCCCTTTACCTGTACCAAGATTAAAAATGTGTAAACCTGACGTTTGCCCCACAGCTTGCAGTGCTGCGATATGACCATCGGCTAAATCCATCACATGGATATAATCACGAACTCCAGTACCATCTGGGGTATCGTAATCACCCCCAAACACAGAAAGCTGTTCTCGACGACCGACTGCCACTTGAGCAATAAAAGGCATCAGGTTATTGGGAATACCTTGAGGATCTTCACCCATAGTGCCAGATGGATGAGCGCCAACGGGGTTAAAGTAACGAAGCAGCGTGATGCTCCAATCGTTATCGGCATCAAATAAATCAGACAGACAACGCTCAACCATGTACTTACTGCACCCGTAAGGATTGGTGGTGGCACCGGTTGGTGAATCCTCAGTAATGGGTACAATTTCAGGGTCACCGTAAACCGTCGCCGATGAGCTAAACACTAGGGTTTTCACGCCTGCTTTTTTCATCACTCGCGCCAGCACCAAAGAGCCGTTCACGTTGTTATCGAAATACTCCAGTGGCTTTTGGACCGATTCACCAACCGCTTTTAACCCAGCAAAATGAATGACAGCCTGAATATCATGTTGCTCAAATACCGATGTCAGCAAAGCTTCATCGCGAATATCACCTTGAACAAATATGGGTGCTTTACCTGTGATTGCTGCAATACGATCCAGTACAGCGGCTTTAGCATTAGACAAATTATCGAAAATAACAGGCTCCATCCCTGCCGCCATCATCTGCACACAGGTATGACTGCCGATATAGCCCATCCCGCCGGTTACCAATACTTTCAAGCTCAATCCTCCGCACTGTGGTATTTAAGAAATACCTCAACAAAAATTCGGTACTGTGTTGCCGTTTGAGCGCAGTCTAGCAATCAACCTTGAAAACGATCCGTGATCAAATTCGCATTTGTGTAAACGTTTCCACAAATGAATTTTTAACATCAAGAACGCTTTGGCAACCGAAACACAAGAAATAAGCGTTACAATCATTAGGTTTCAATAAGTTAGCAATAATGTTGTTACGTAAGCTAGCTCATAAAACTTATATATATTTACTAAAAATAGATGCAGCTTTAGTTTCATGGCTTACAATATCCATCAATATGAATGAGTAACGCCCGATAGCAGATTGGAAAAAGAAATGGCTACACTAAAAGACATTGCGAACGAAGCAGGCGTATCTCTGGCAACGGTATCAAGAGTATTAAACGACGACCCTACGTTAAGCGTAAAAGAAGACACTAAACACCGCATTTTAGAAATCGCGGCAAAGTTAGAATACAAGACGAGCAGCGCAAAAAAACACAGCATTGCATCTATACCTAAACACCATTTTTTAGCCTTGTATAACTACCCGCAAGAAGCTGAAATCAACGACCCTTACTACCTTTCTATTCGCCACGGAATTGAAACTCAGTGTGAGAAACTAGGCATCACACTAACCAATTGTTATGAAGGTAAGATTGATAACAATATCAAAGATATAACTGGCGCGCTTATTATTCGAACCCCAACGGACACCACGCTAAAACAAGCCCAGAAGCTTACTGATAACCTGTGCTTTCTTGATTTCTGCGATAACAAAAACCGCTATGATTCAGTGGATATCGACCTAGCAGGGATCAGCAAGCAAGTTGTTGACTTCTTCATTGAGCAAGACTTCAATCGTATTGGCTTTATTGGTGGCTGCGATCACCCAGAAAGCACAGATATACGTGAAACCGCTTTTACCGAGTATGGTCAAATCAAAGGGGTGGTAAACAAACAGGATGTTTATCGTGGTGAGTTTTCAAGCCAGTCAGGTTATACGCTAGCAAAGGCCATGTTTGCCAAGCCAGATCACCCACAGGCTTTATTCATCGCTTCAGATTCTATTGCGATTGGTGTAGTGCGTGCCATTCACGAGCAAGGGCTATCTATTCCTGATGATATCTCGCTAATTAGCGTTAATGATATTCCTACAGCACGCTTTACCTTTCCGCCTTTATCAACAGTGCGTATTCACTCAGAAATGATGGGAAGCCAAGGTGTAAATTTACTGATAGAGAAGGCCAGAGATGGACGTGCGCTACCACTAAAAGTATTCGTTCCAAGCAAATTAAAACTTCGCGGCACCACTCGCTAATCAACTTACAAGCACAAACCTTACCTTTCATTTATCGCTAAGGTGCTGATTATCAGCACCTTTATATGTCAGCACTATCTGTTTCACTCTCCCAGAGCTATTAGCTTTGTGTGCTTCCATAAACAACAGATACCAAACTCCAAAACCAAAGCCCCAAAACAAAACATCTTTGCGCCCAACTAAGAGTAAAACGTTTTCACAACTTTGTATTAGTAAAAATTTTCACTAGTACCTTTCCTCATAAAAAAGTCGTTTGATAACTATTCTGTCATTAACCCGGAACAAGATTAATTAACGAAACCCCCTTGAAACATTTCTGACAAGAAAACAGCTGTCACTTCACCCTATTAGCGCTTTTTCCTTCATGCAGGTCTACTACATTCTGCGTGGGAAACTAGATCGCTCTGAGCAAGATTTTTAAAATGGATTCGTGCCCTACAGACATTATTACAGCCTCCAACTAATTTTTATAAGAAGCATATAAGAAGCCAAACTCATATTAACAACTGGCTTATTTAATTAGCGTTGTTTTCATCAGGCCATATTGGAGGAATATGAAAAATGGCAAATCTATTTCAACAACTATCTTCAAACTTGATACTAAGTTAAGTCCCTTTGGTCTTATTTATAACCTTATTCTTGGCCAAGCAGTCCCTCCTCCCTTAACCAACTGAAATACAAATATTAGTTCACAATAGTTAAGATAAGTTAAGATTTAAAAACTATATATTTAATAGCGACTTTGCTCAAATACCGCTCTCAAAACAATTATGGTATTTACAAAAATGAAAAAAGTAATTATTGCAGCAACCGTTGCTCTATTTATGAGTGGTTGTGCACAACAGTCTTTCGTAATGTCTGACAACAACAGCGTACTTAAAGAAGAAAACTCTCAGCATTTCTTTATTAATGGCTTAGCTCAAGAAAAAGAAATTAATGCTTCTGACGTTTGTGGTGGTACAGATAAAGTAGCTAAAGTTGAAGTTCAACAAACATTCTTAAACGGCGTGTTAAGAGCTGTTACTTTGGGTATTTATACTCCTCGTGAAGCTCGAGTATATTGTAAATCATAAGTAACCTATAAAATAAAGCCAGTAGACTACTCTCCTTCTACTGGCTTTCTTCTTAATTGATAAATTAACCAAAAAATATAAGTGGTTTATATTAACTGCTTTCGCCCACGTTTATCGGACCACCAAACGATGTTACTGGTGGCACTTCACCTTTGAACTTCTCAAATTCAACCACCACCGTATTCGCACTGGTTGCCTGCGCAAGTTCTGATGAACCTATATCTTGCGTTAAGGTATTAGGGTCGCCATAAGTATCTATCGCACCGATCTTTTCGTTGAGCGGCCCGTACCAAGCCCCTTCGTGAATACGAATAACACCACGAGGATAGTTATCAGATACCTTAGCCCCAGCTAACAACTGGCCTCGATCGTTATACACCCGCACAATATCGCCATCACTGACACCGCGCTCTTTAGCATCTTCAGGGTTGATATACACGGGTTCACGACCTTGCACCGTATACGTTGCACGATATTCTTCAGACTCACACATTTGCGAGTGTAGGCGCTGATCTGGGTGGCAAGATTGCAACCAAATAGGATACTTACCTGATCCCGGCCCACCGTGCGAGCGTTCCGATTTTTCAAACCACATCGGATGACCTTGACAGTGTTCGTAACCAAAACGATCAATCTTACGACTAAAGATCTCGATAAAGCCTGATGGTGTGCCTAATGGATTGATTTCAGGATCTTCACGGAAAGCGGCATGACGAACAAAGTTCTTACCTTCACCAAACTCGACCACACCATCTTGCCAGAACTTATCAAACTCAGGCATTTCAAAGTTCGCTTTATTGGCTTCTCGGCACTCACCATAGAGCTGACGTAGCCATTCCATTTCATTCATGCCACGGGTGTACTCTTTGGCACGCCCGAAACGTTCACACAGCTCAGTAAAGATTTGGAAGTCAGTTTTGGATTGATAAAGCGGATCCACCAGCTTGTGCATCGCCAAAATACCCGATGCCGAATATGCCCCATAAAGGTCAATATCGTTACGTTCAAACTGGGTACAAGCAGGCAAAACAATGTCGGAGAAACGGCAAGTTGCCGTCCATGCAAACTCAATAGTGACGACCGTTTGCAGTTTCTGGAATGCTGTTTTCATCCGGTTGCGATCTTGATGGTGATGCCAAGGATTACAACCGCTAACGACTAACATTTTGGTGTCTGGCAGTATAACTTTATTGCCGTTGTATCGAATCTCTTTGCCCGGCTCTAAAATAGCATCAACCCAGCGGGCAACTGGTATGGTACTACTGTAGCCCTTAAAGTCGTTGTTATCCCATTTTGGTTTTTTCCCTTCGTCGACATTACGTGGGAAACCGCCAGGACCGGATGCGCCTGTAGGTGGAATACCCACCCCACTGTAATGGTGAGAATATGATACACCGCCGCCAGGTAAGCCAACTTGGCCTATCATGGCAGCCAATACAGCCCCCATCCAGTATGGTTGCTCACCATGCTGCTGACGCTGAATTGCCCAACCGAAAATCAATTGAGTACGGTCTTTTACCAATAGACGGGCAAACTCACGAATTTCGTCGGCTTTCACGCCACAAATTGGCTCTGCCCATTCCGGTGTTTTCTCCACTTTATCTTTTGATTTGCCTTCAAGATATGGCACAAATTCATTGAAGCCTAAAGCATAAGTTTCGATGAATTTCTTATCATAGAGCTCTTCTTTATACAGGGTATGAGCTATCCCCAACATGAAGGCGACATCAGATTGTGGGTTTACATAGATCTGATCGCAATTGAAGTAATTCTGGCTCTTAGATTTCACAGGATCGATTGAGATCACCTTGATCTCCCCTTTGGCGATCTTGTCTTTTAGTTGCTCATAATAAGCATAAGAGCCGTGGGTTTCACATTGCCAACCCACTTGGGTATTTTTAATCGGATCATTCGCCCACAGCACAATCGTTTTACTATTTTCGAGAATATCAGGCCACGACGTTCCTTGCGCATAAACCTCGGTTGAGCCTAATACATAGGGTAAAATGGTTTGTCCTGCTCCAGTCGAATAGTCCCCGACTTTCTTAATGAAATTACCATGCATGGCAACCGCACGTTGCATGTGGTTACCACAGCTGTGGAATTGCCCTGTTTGACGCCACCCCGTTTGCCCAGCGTGAATAGCCCAAGGGCCATAATCTTTCTGGATACGCTCAAGTTCTTGGTAAAAGAGATCGAGTGCTTCATCCCATGTCACTCGAATGAAGCGGTTATCACCTCGAGTATCACCACTGTATTTATGCTTTTTCAGCCACTCAAGGCGTACCATGGGGTAACGCACTCGCGATGGACTGTAGATAATCCCTTTAATGCCTTTGAGCATATCGGTTGGGTACTTATCAAACTCCAGCGGTTTAATTTCTTGCACTTTACCGTTATAAATTTTGGCGCGGAAAGCGCCCCAGTGTGAACCTGAAACCTTCCACACTCCATCTGAAGCATAAGGCGAAACTTCTTCAGCAGCTCTTGCGGCCTGCATCAATAAACTAGGACCAATCACAGACGCAGCTGATGTCGTCGCGAGCCCTTTCAAAAATTTACGTCGACTTAAAGACATAGCTTGATCCTTCTAGTGATGACCTTCGACAAAATCAGATGAGTGTTTCTGTAGGTACTTAAGTACCAATGCTTCACTGTCATGATCTAAGTTGACGAATGCCAACATACCGTTAAACATGCCCGGCCAAGTATTGGCATCGAAGTGGGCTTCTTCTGGTTGGGTATGACACACACTACAGTTGGTGTTGTAAGCTGATTTGGTTTCGCTCCAAATATCTTCTACATTCGCCAATAGCGATTCTTTAGGCATCCAAAGTTTGACCGAAACACGTTGCCAAGGCAGACCTGTTAGCTCATCTTCTTTTTCTTCAAATTTCTCAACCAAAGTGTCACTGGTTGCCGCATCTTTACTAAGCGCTGCGGTTGGAATGTTCATACCGAAGTCTTCATTAATAACGCGACCAAAGCCTTTGGTCTTACGCCAACCGTTAATCTCAACTTGCACCGCATTGTCTTTAACTGCGACCACTTTGACTTCAGATGCCGGATTGAGCTGACCACCATCTTCGGTCATCGCTTCATCGACAAACATTGGTAGATAACGCACGCTGAAATAGGTGTTACCTTCAGAGAACTGCGTATTTTGCGATTTAGCTACCAACTGCGACACCATGCCACCTGAAGCTTCCATATTTCCTGGAAGTTCGTGCGCTATCCCTTTATGACAATCCAGACAACTTTGATCTCGTTCTGCCGCTTGCTTCATTTGGGTTTGAGCAAGCTCCGACATTTGATCCCAATCCATGCTGTCGTAGTTATGACAGCTTTTACATTCAAGCGAACCATTGGCAGCAAAGCGTTCCCACTCGTGGTTTGCCAGCTCTAAACGTTTTTCTAAGAATTTTTCGCGGGTATCGATAGTGCCAAAAATTGCACCAAAAACTTCTTTACTGGCCTGCATCTTACGGGCGATTTTATCTGTCCAATTATGCGGAACATGACAGTCTGGACAGGTTGCTCTCACCCCTGAATGATTCGACCAGTGAACCGTTTGCTGCAACTCTTCGTATACATTGTCACGCATCTCGTGACAGCCAATACAAAACTTCTCGGTGTTGGTCAGTTCAAGGGCGGTGTTAAAGCCCCCCCAAAACATGACACCAGCGATAAAACCACCGAGTGTTAAGACACCTAAACTAATGTGAACCGCAGGACGCCAAAATGTCGCCCACAGTTTTTTTAACCAACTCATCATAGTCTTGACCTACCTTGTCGTGGATTGTGTTGAAGGCTCAATTAACCGTGACCGGGAGGGCCGAGGAAGAAGACCTGTAGCATCCAGACGATAAAGCCGTAACCGCCGACCAATGCTATGGCCAAGATAGGAAAGAGAAATATGGTTATGAAGATGAATGAGCGCCACTCGTACTTTGCTCTTTCATCCCCTTTAGGGATATCTTTATCTGTCATGCTCACACCTTTTGTTGTTATCACCTACCCCTTAAGCATTAAAAAAGAGCAGGCACTATCAACGAAAGTATAGTTAAGGATTCTGGCACGACAGGTATGCGATGAAATTATCGTTAGCTAGCCACACAAATAGTGATGGGCGTCAATAATTCCTGTACGGATTAAATTTAACCAAAAGAAAAAAAGCACCGAACAAGGTCTGTCCGGTGCTTGGGTCTGCCAAACATTTAGGTCTGGCTTAGAGAGGAAGGTTTATAGCGAAGCGCTATAAATAGTTTTGTTATTTTTATAAAGATTTAAACGTTGTGAAAACTTATTGAAACGTTGGTTTTCTTCTTTTGGCAATTTGCTTAACGCCATTTCTTGCGCTTTTACTGCATCGGTAAACTCACCACATGCGGCATAAGCGGCTGCTAAGTTATCGAAGTCTCCCGCATCGTTAGCACCAACACGGTGGATAATTTGTTTCGCCATTTTTAGCGCTCGTTCACCGTCACGCAACTCTTCATCAGAGCAGGTTGCGTACAACCAAACAAGGTTACGCTTTGAGTCAACAGAACCTGCATTGGCTGCATCTTTGAACCATTTGATTGCATTAGCACAATCCGTTTTTCCTGTACCTGCACCTGATGCATAGAAGTGACCCAGTTCAATCATGGCTGGTACTGAACCTTCTGCGGCTGCTTGTGTGTACCAATCTACGGCTTGTTTGTTGTCGCGAGGTAAACCACGACCATTTTTGAACAAATCGCCAATCATGGTTTTAACTTCAGGCATGTCGGTAGCGGCTTTCTTTAGCCAGTACATGCCTTTTAATGGATCAGCTCGTAAGCCATTCGTACCTTCAAGGTAAGCGCGACCTAAGAACAGTTGCATATTCTTATCGCCTTGTTCAGCTTCAAGCTCAACATATTTCAACGTAGAGAGAAGATGATTCTCAGGAGACGTTGTTACGGACGCATGCGCCATATTAATTCCGTATCCAGTGGCTGCTAAACCAAACATCGCACCGATAACAACATTTTTTAAAGTCATAACTGCTGGCATAAAACGTTCTCTCAAGTTGCTCTCTCTAATCTGGGAATGGAATTTACCGATCGCCTGTACAAAAAACAACCAATATTATTTGGGCAATCGTGCCTGATTAGCACAACAAAGAGAAGAGAAGTTATGAGCTGTCAGTAGGTTATTGTGAAAGTAATCATGAAAAGAAAGTGCAATAAGTGAGAGATAGATCGCACGTAGTCACCAATTATAGCGCTATAAACTGTTCATGAGCTGAATAACGCTTAGAGAGCAAAAATAGAAAACGATACGTAAAAGCGCCAGCATGAGCTGACGCTTTCATTCATTTTACCAAGTAGCAAATAAGACTCTTGTCGTCATAACCCTTATTGGAAATCGATGTTCAATACATCTTTACCTAGCTTGTAACCTTTTTGGCTAGAGTCGACATTCAAAACGTCATTTACTACATCAGGTAAATCAAACAAGCCATTACATACCAGCGTTAAGTCGTAATCACCTGATTCAATATGCTTGAACTCGTAAGAGTTATCTTGACCTACTTTAGCCGTTACTACAGGTTCTGTTTCCGAACCCATATCACCGTAACTTTCGGTATCTGACTCGTAGAGATAAACATAAGCGTCAACCATTGAAGCTGCACATGCCGATGGGTTTATGCTACCAATAATGCTGCCCGCTTCATCGTTGTTCACTAAACGTAGACCGCGATTTTTCATCTCGTACGCGTCTTCTTTAAGCTGCAACATGCTACGAAGATCAAATGCAAACGTGATGGTTTGTGGAATATCGAAGTTTAAGTTCAGGCCTTCAAAAGTAAGCTCATCTGCAACTTTGAGCGGTTTTAAATCGCCAAAAATATCACGAACATGCGAATATGGCGTGTTCAAAATATCACCATAACCGCCTTCATCCACAGTCGATAATGCAACCGACACATAGTCACCCGCCGCCATTAGTTGGTCTTCAAGTAGGCGAACTAAATCAACACCTGTCAGGTCTGTTAGGTTCAATACCACAAACAATGGATTACCATCACCATCGGTTGGGATCTCTCCATCAACAGGGACACAATCATCTGAACTTGCAGCTTGTTCAAACGACTCAGGCGTCCAATTGACGATATCACCCACATTGTTGATGAAGGTCATGCCATCAATCGCCACACAGACTTTTGATACATCTTTATCTGTTGGTGTTTCTGGAATTGGCGATTCAGCCACATCGGCAGATACAGGCACTTGAGCTGACGCTCCGCCCTCACCTGCACTCGGCGCTAGACTGCCGCCGCCATCTGAATCTCCATCGGAACCACCACACCCAATCACCACAAACATGGTGAGCACTATCAGTATTATATTTTTCATGTCATCACCCCTACGACAAAGTGAAAATAGGCCGTTATTGTTGTGGTGTTGTCACCACCCTTGTTATATCAGTGCCTTATCTATGGCGCTGTATAGATGCCGCATATTTACGGTCTAGTTGTGCTGGATGGCCGACCCAGCCGCTACACCAATATGATTAACACTGCTGCGAACGGAATTAATCAGATTGGTAATGAAATTTTAGGTGCTCTGATAGAGGTGACAGGGTTATCTGAAGCTGTGTTAACGATTGAGAAAAGGATCTTATAGGCAAGACAAAAAATGCAGTTTCGAGGCAAATTCACGATTGTAATAGTGCGGGATATTAATAGTGTATCTACGGGAGACATCACGCAGAGAAAGCGCCCTTCCCATGTTAAATTGCAGCACGCCTGATAGGCTACCAGTGACATATCAACAACTCAGGCTTGCATGCTCTAACTATGAAATATCCGGTACTTTCTCAGTCGCACTTTCGTGCATTATCGTTATTCCACGCGGTTAAATCAGCTTGGGTGTACGTCTGTTTTATCGCTTTAAGTGTTATCAGCGTTTCCGCTCACGCTCTCTATCCTACCGTGGTGTATCAAGAGAATTTTCAAGGTTTCACTTTTTCATCATCCACCACAGCTAATATCAGCAACGAACCACTTCGCTTCGCAGGCAAAGGCCAAACAGAAGTTACCATCAGCACATGCCAACAATTAAAGCCCCAAATGCCTTCAGAAATTGCTGACTATGAATATTCCCGTTACTTCCGCGCAGTAACAACGTGCGCAGCAATCGAAAAGCTAGCCGAGGCAAAACCTGCCGTCACACGCCCAATGGGGCAACTACTTGATATGAATTGGCTTGAATCTCTCCCAGCCAAAGCGATTCCCTATCCCAAAACTGACCATATCAACAATGCACTAACCATCGCCCACCAGCTCAAGTTCAAGCAGGTTAAGCTCTCGGCATCCAACAACTACGAACTCATTACCGAGCACGACCGCATTTACTTAACGCCACTCGCCCGTGCTGATTTTACCCACGATGGCAATGAAGACATTTTGCTGCAAACAGAATGGTACCCACAGGACGCCTTCGGAAAGTATGTTGATTTACTCATCATCAGCAAAGCGCACGAAAAAGCCATGCCTGTTATTACTTGGCGATTGGTAAAACCTGATTTAACCAAACAAGAGCAAATCTAACGAAGGATGAATAATGAAAACCTTCGGCGCTTTATTGCTTGCGATATTAATTAACCAAACAGCAGGGGCAGCAGAGCGACTGACTAAGAAGCAGATCGTCACTCACCACTTTGACGGGTTGATCATTGATGAGCGAAAAGCTGGAACCACCCGACTCGAAAATATTGAGTTTGATTTAATGAGTGGTGTCAGCAAAAAAATCGACACCTGTAGCGAAGTTAACAACCTAAACAGTAATAATGTTGCCCACTTTGAATTCTATCGCTTCCGTACACTACAAATGGCGTGCAAGGCTGTTGACTTATATGTTTCAGCTAAAAACGCTAACAAGAGCAGCTTTCCTAAACAACTCTCTGTTAGCTGGCTCAAGTCTATACCGGCCAATACAGCACCATTTTTAAGCCGCGAAGAGTTTAACTTAAGAAAGAATAAGAGTGTTGATGACTACTACTCAAAAGGAACAGTAAGTGTCGACAATGATAAATTTAAGCTTTTAACAACTACAGATGAAATCTATTTTACTGTTTTAGCGAGAGGTGACTTCTCTAACAATGGCATTGAAGACATTCTAATCCAAACTGATTGGGCTTCACGCGAAGCTTCAGGAGTACATGCTGACTTGGTCATCCTCAGCCAAAACAGCCAAAAATCACCGACTTATATAAGCTGGCGCTTTAATCAAATTTAGCCTGATTTATCATTAATAACCTAGATACTACAATGCCGCACACAATTAATGTGAGCGGCATTTTTTCTTCGGTTTATTTCAGAATAAGTTAATTCTGCCCAACTAAATTGAACAATGAATTATCATTCGGGTTCTTCGCACGCCATTTATTGTACGCGTAGCTACAATATGTAAACGCACCAATGATACTCAGTGGACCAAGGATAGTTTGAATAAGTGAGCCTTGAAAATTCGCTTCCCACAGTTCAGGGCTTGGAACCAATGCAGCAATGGTTGATGCAAGGAAAATCACCAACATCGGCACCACGGCTAATACAGGCAGTAACTTCCCTTTTCCTAAGAAATAAAAATCACGTTTAAAGTTTTGATTATCTGAATCTAGGCGTAGTTTTAAGTAGCCAACCACCATGAACAACACAGGAATTGTTGCCGCACCACCGTTTAAGTTTTTAACCGCAACAAGAATTTCATTTATGTCAGAACTAAATTGACCCACCATAAATAGGATCAAAATAAAGGTAACTAAAATACCTTGCATACGTAATGCATTCACTGGCGTACCTTCGTTGTTAACGACTGATAGCTTGTCGCCAAAAATGCCTTTCGGTGCATCCACAAACAGCATCTTCACAGGTGCGGCAGTCCATAGCATTAACGAACCACATAAGGTTGTAACGAGTAGGAAGAATGCAATCACGTTCGTCCACCAGAGTGGGAAACCTAATTGCTGGAATGCTACATAAATTGCAGAAAGTAGGCCCAATTCCGCTGCTTGTTCTGCTGGCAGGATCATATTCATCATCACCGCAGAAAGCAGCATGATTGCCGAGAAGATCACGACATTTAATAGCAAGGCCAAACGGAACGAACGCTCACCACCTTTAATGTTTCGTTTGTACGCGGCTAAAGCTTCCAAACCACCTAAAGATTGCAATGCCCAAGACATAGACGCAATGCGTGACCATGAAAGATCAATGGTTGTCATCCACTGAGGAACAACAGCTTGACCGTCAAATGTCACTTCGCCAAACGATAGTTTGTAAGCCGCGGAAACCAAGAACACGATAGTTAACGAGAAGCCGGCATAACCTGCGAAAGATAATAACTTCGACAGCATTTTCGGACCTTTCATTGATACCCATGTCGCCAGCCAGAAAAGTGCAATCGACGCGATACTAATAACAGGTTTAAACCACATCTGATTAGTTAAGTTAGTTACCCATTCAACGTCACTGTATAAGGTATATAAGAAGTAAGTAATACAGTTAGGCAGTAAGTCGACGAAGTAAAAAATATTAACGTAGAAATAAAAGAAGCCCGCAATAAAGCCATACTTTCTACCGAGTATTAAATTAAGCCATGTTTGGTAACCACTCTCAGAGTCTTTAATCTTTTCAAGTGACGACAACTCAATGATCATAAATACGTAAGGGATGGCGTAACAAAGTGTGGCAACCGCATATAGAATCCACGAGTTGTAACCCCAATCCGTGTATTGAGAGACAATACCTTTCAGTACAAAGCCACCGCCGGCAATAGAGAAGAATAAGAATGTCATCAATGACATTTTATATCTATTATCAGATGCTTCTGACATATCAATTTCCTTTTAATCTGAGTGGAATAAACCAGCACCTATGGGTGCTGGTTTGCTGTCTTGGAATTAGTTAATTGGGCGAACCACGAACGAGTAGCTGTAGTTTTTCGCCGGGAGTTGGTATTGAGCTGGAGGAAGCGATCCCCATGAGTTTTGACCGCCCGTCCCCATTTGCGCTAAGTCGATATTCAATGTGGTGACTCCACTTGGCTGAACATCAACGCCGTTTTTTTGCGAAATTGGCGTTAAGCCTGAGGCACTTTCACTTTCTAGATCTGGTACAAAATCGAGCTCTTTGGCTTCAAACGGCCAAGCACTCATATTGAGCAACTGGTCGTCAGCAACAACTTCGATACCTTGACCATGAATGTTGGTGAGCTTGAACCAGCGAATATCCGTCTTGTTGCCTGATTCTTGAGGGCGTGGGTATGCGTGGAAGTTATCCCAAAGCGTACCGCCGAAAACACCGACTTTCTGACCTTTACGATCTGAGTACGTCTCGACCTCGCCGCGCCCGTACCATTTCATATACCTATATTCTTGAGGGAGAACGACTTGCGAGCCTACGCGAGGAATAATTGGTAATTCCGAATCATCAGTCACAAAGTCAAAGTCGACTTTCATCTCACCAGATGGGAATACCGTGTAGGTGTAAGTCACTTCACTGCTAACAGCCGGTAACGCAAATTGCGCCTTAATGACGACAGCGTTTAGGCTGTCATTGGTGTCACAACCAAGATTGAGTAGTTCTTTGTTTTGACCCGCCTCTTTCCAAACTGAAGCGAACTCATGAACACCAGCGCCTAAATCGTTGTCGGTCATACCGCGCCAGAAGTTAGGAATAAAGCTAAAGTCAGTGATGTTCACTGTACCGACTTGATACTGTTTGAGATCCCCTGTTTGCGCACAGAAAACAAGACGGAATGCATCGCCTGTTATTGCAACACTGTCTGCTGTTCGCTCAACACTTGGCGTCGAGCCCGCTACAATATTTTGGTCAATGATATTTTTAGAAGCTGTATTTAGAACGACTGGGCGCTCAGTCAGATTGAACTGCCCCCAGCCGATTTCAGCGCCAAGACCAAGTAGCGCACTTTGGTATTTCTCGCGAGCACTGAGCGTGATGATGTGCTCTTTACCAGCAATAAATACATCATGATTAATACCAACAATAAACTCAGCACTTGTATTTGGCGGTACGTCGTCAAGAGCGACAAAACCGGAATGCACAGCTTCACCGTCGGCTAAGATCTCGTAGGTGATTTCAAGGTGTTGAAGGTTGATAAAGTCGTAACGGTTTTGAATTTCAAAGATGCCGTTTTCCGCATTGATGGCATTAAAGCGAATTGGTGAATAAACCTTTTTCACTTCTGTCATATGAGGGTGTGGGACACGATCAGCACCAACCAAACCATCATTCATGAAGTTACCGTCGGTCTGCATCGTTGGGTGGTAGTCTTTACCGTAACCCCAGTATTTTTCACCGCGCTCATTGGTTAGCTCTAGAGCATGATCCATCCACTCCCAAATAAAGCCGCCTTGCAAGTTGTCGTTGGCATCAATGATTTCCCAGTAATCACCTAAGATACCAACCGAATTCCCCATCGCATGGGCGTACTCAATCATGATCATAGGACGCGAATCACCTTGCTTCGCAAATGACTCTAATCGCTCTAAGGTTGGGTACATTGGGCACACAATATCGGTGTAAGGCAGCTCACCTGCTGGTTCATATTGAACAGGACGGCTGTTATCACGCGCTTTGATCCAGTTGTACATGGTATCGAAAATCATACCTGTACCGGCTTCGTTCCCCATCGACCAGATAATGATTGAAGGGTGGTTTTTATCGCGCTCAACCATAGCTTTAACACGGTCTAAGTGCGCAGGCAGCCAAGATTCATCGTCACCAATTTGAGTATCAGGGCTTAGTGCCAGAGGATGAGATTCGATATTGGCTTCATCAATGACGTATAAACCATATTGATCACAAAGCTGGTACCAACGAGAGTGGCATGGGAAGTGGCTGGTGCGAACGGCGTTGATGTTGTGCTCTTTCATCAACTGAATGTCGCGTAGCATGTTTTCTTCGGTTGGTACGTGACCTAGTGTTGGATGTAGCTCATGACGGTTAACACCTTTGATCTTGATCGCGACGCCATTCACCAGCAGGCGACCATCCCCAATGCTTACTCGTCTAAAGCCAACCTTGTGGCTAGTTACTTCAATGAGGTTGTGTTCGCTATCAAAAATAGAAACTAACAAGGTGTATAAGTTAGGCGTTTCAGCCGTCCAAAGCTGCGGCGTTTCGATTTGACCTTGGAAACTAATTTCTGAATCACCCGTTCCACACTCTAAAGCTTCTTGATTGGCGAAAACTCGTGCCATGCTCGCGCTATTATCTAACAACTCAGCTTTTACATAGAGTGGAGACGACTCATTCAAATAGTTCTGAATTTGGGTTGTGATGCGAAATGATGCACTTTGGAAATCGTCTGATAGATCTTGCTGGAAATAAACGTCATAGATACGGTGCGATGCCGTGGAATAGATAAAGACTTCACGCTCAAAGCCCGACATATCAAGCATGTCTTGCTTCTCTACATAGCTCGCGTTAGACCAGCGATAAACTTGAACAGCAATTTTGTTTTTGCCCTTCACTATGTGGTCGCTAATGCGGAATTCAGCCGGGTTTTTACTGTTTTGGGTATAGCCGACGCGTTCACCGTTAATCCAAATAAAGGCCGCGGTACGAACGCCACCAATATGAAGAAACGTCTCTTCACCTTGCCATGTGTCATCAAGATCAAACTCGGTGATATAAGAGCCAACAGGATTGTATTCGCGAGGAACATTGGGGCAAGTTGCATCAAACGCGTAGCGCTCATCAACATAAATCGCATTATCCCACCCCTGAGATTCCCAGTTGGCAGGTACTTTGATCATATCCCAGCTGCTTGCATCAAAATCCTTTTCAAAAAAGTGGCGCTCTCTTTGTTCTGGCTTGGTCGCTAAATTGAATTTCCATAAGCCATTAAGCGACAGATAGTTTCGCGTGCTAGCAGGATCATTGGCAATTGCTTCGAATTCATTAGTAAATGGAAATAAGAACGGACGAGGTGGCTCTTTGCATATTCCGTTAATCGCATGATCTTCTAATACTCGTGGGATCCCATTAACGTCCTCAAACAAGTGCTCGATTACACCGTCATCTCGCATATTTTTACTCATCGCTAAACCCTTTAGTAAAAGTTTTACTGAAATATGTGCGTAAGGTACTTATCTAATTAAAAGATGTATGTGAACAAAATCCCAAAAAGGTATATTTCGAAGTTAAATCTCCTGAATAGATCAAAACCGTGATCGGTAAACAGGATAAAAATCATTTATAAGCAATGCGTTAACACCAAATTACATTTTTGAAAGCAATGATTTCAGTACATACTCAAGAAATCCAAATTACGTCACTCTAATTAACCCCAGTGTATGTTTTACTAAAAAATTTGGTTCTGGAAATAAAATCATGGCCACATTGAAAGAAATTGCAGAGAAGGCAGGAGTGTCTATTTCAACTGTGTCGCGGGTACTCAATGACGATAAAACACTGAGTGTGAAAGATGATACTAGGCACAGGATCCTTGAAATAGCTGAGCAATTGCATTACCACTTTGCTAAATCCAAAGTTGATGCCACACATTCCTTTTTGGCTATTTATAATTACGGTCGTGAAATCGAAGTTGATGATCCCTATTACCTATCGATACGTCATGGGATAGAGATGCAGTGCGATAAGCTTGATATTTCGCTCTCCCACCAGTTCCAAGGTGAACCCTTTATTCATCGTAATAACATCACAGGCGTGATCATTGTCGGCGACGGTAAACAAACCATCATTAAGGCAAAAGAGTTAACGGATAATATTTGCCTCGTTGACTTCCGAGACGAAAAATCTAACTACGACTCAGTGAGTGTCAACTTGCACCAATTAACTCGCAGCATTGTCGACTTCTTCCATGCACAGAATTACCAAAGGGTCGGCTTTATTGGGGGCTATGATGAGATCGATCAAATCGACACCCGTGAATCGACATTCTGCTTATATGGCAAGCACTTAAACATTGTTGATAATGAGGATGTGTATAGAGGGGAATTCACCAGCCTATCTGGCTACAAACTAGCGTGTGAGATGCTCTCGAAACCGAATTATCCTCAAGCATTGTTCATCGCCAATGACTCTATTGCAGTCGGTGTGCTTCGAGCGATAAATGAAAAAGGGATCAAAGTCCCAGACGAGATTGCCTTAATCAGTGTAAATGATATCCCGTCAGCAAAATTTACTTCTCCCCCACTCTCTACCGTTAAGATCCACTCCGGGATGATGGGAGCACAAGCCGTGAATATGCTAGTCGAAAAGCACAGAGATGGGCGCGAATTGCCACTGTATGCCAACGTTAACTTTGAACTAATCCAGAGGGATACCACCCGTTAGCGTCACTGTTAAGAGACATAAAAAAAGACCTAGCCGCTTAAGCGACTAGGTCTTCAATTGAATATTTAGTTCCCGTATCGGTTACGCAGGATCTAAATCAAGTACATCTTGAATATTGGCTTGAGGCTTAGGCTCTTGACCAAAACCACGTAGACCCACCACATGTACGTGCTCGCGATCTTTGAAGATCTTACGAACCAGTTTGTAAGTCGTACCTTTCTCTGGGCTGATGTTTTCTGGCGCTGCAATCAATAACTGCATATCCAGACGATCACACAGTTCAAACAGAGTCGAGATAGATTTCGCATCCAGACGCGCTGCCTCATCAAGGAATAGCAGACGACAAGGAATGATATCTTTACCACGTAGACGACGCGATTCTTCTTCCCAGCTTTGAACAACCATCAATAGGATTGCCTGACCTGTACCGATTGCCTCACCGGTTGATAGTGCACCCGACTCAGCTTGTAGCCAACCATCAGTACCACGGTTAACTTCAATGCTTAGCTCAAGGTAGTTACGGTAATCCAGTAACTCTTCACCCAAGATTTGTGGCGAACGCTGACCCATATCGATATGCGGATTCAAACGTTGGAACAGTTTCGCAATCGCTTCAGAGAAAGTCAGGCGGTTGTTGCCAAACAAATCTTGGTGCTGATCTTGTTGCTCAGCCAAGCCTGCAAGTAGTGATTCGTGTGTATCACGTACTTTCACATTCAGACGTACACCTTTCACCTGACCGAAACCAATGTTCATTAGACCTTGGTTTAGCATGCGAATACGGTTCTGCTCACGTTGAATCGTCTTACGGATAATGTTCGCAACAGAATCAGAGCTGATTGCCAGACGCTGCTCACGTGCCGTTAGCTCGTCGCTTAGACGCGCCAGCTCCACTTCCATCTCTTCAATCGCTTCAACTGGGTCGTCGGTACGAATGATATCTTGGCGGATACGCTCACGAAGGTGTTGATATACCGCGATGTAGAACAAGACTTTACGCTCAGGACGAGATACATCTTCAGAAGCACGAAGTGCATCACGCAGATCTTCGTTATCCGCAACCGCAAGACGCAGTGCACCTAGCGATTTATCCGACAGTGAACGTAGCTCATCTGCTGACATGTATGCCATTTCACGACGGTGTAGACGACGCTCAACATCGTTTTCACGTGCAAGGCGTAGTACAGCACACCAACCCGCTTTCGCATTAACTACCAGCTTACGTAGGTCTTGGTATTCTTTGCCCACTTTACGTAGACGTTTCACCAAGCCCTTCATTTCTAGCTCAATCGAGGTGATCGATTTTTCAAGCTGGCTACGACGAGTACGTGAACTATGTAGACGTTCGTTCAGTTCATCACGACGCAGACGCGCACGCTCTTCTGCTTCAACATCAGCACGTACACCTAGCTCTTGCAGTTCACGTTCAAACTCTTGCACTGTTTCCAGTTTCGCTTGGTGTGAACTCTTCAGCGAAGCCATTAGCTGGTTGTATTGGTTGGCTTGTGAACGCGCTTGTTTCAACGCTTCACGGCCGCGATTACGTTCACGCTCAGCTGCAACCAATTTCGCTTTTAGCTGTTCGTTAAGCTCAGAACTCTTATTCAATAGCTCAACAGAATCGGCGTAACCAAAGTGGTGACGACGCTCAGCTAAATCAGCTACGGCAAAAATTTGTTTCTTCAGCGCTTGTAGCGATTGGTCTGCATCTTGGTACTGAATGTTCAGTGCTTCAAACTGCTGAGGATCGGCATCTAGCGCAGATACCAAACCTTCAAGTTCAGTAATAGCTTTACCATGACGGTCTAAGTAGTTACGCGCTTCATCAAGCTGTGCCAGTTGCGCTTCAACTTCAGCAAAACGCTCTGCGATAGTCTCATCTTCTAGCAAGTTAACCATTGGGCTAAGTTTACCCAATAGGTTCAGACCTTCACGCGCACCGTTTAGTTGGCTACGTTGTTGTTGCTCTTGTGCATCCACTTCAGATAGCTGACGAACCACTTGGTTACGCTGATCGCGTGCCGTTTTCAGCTCAGCTTCAGGGTCTGGTTGGAAAGCAACTGACAGGTGAGTGGCGACAAAGCTATTAAAGCTCTGGTACAAACGCTGTAGTTTTTGCGAATCGAATGACGCTTTAGCGTGATCTTCGACTACTTGCTCACGCTCTTCACGCAAGTGCTCTAGACGTTGTTCACGCGCTGCGCGACCGAACAATGGTACTTTCGGGAAACGAGAGTAACGTAGTTGACGATCGTTTAGGTGAACACATACCGCTTGGTCTAGTTCATCAACATCGAAGCCGCTGTCGTCAAACGAATCTGCATCACCTTCGATGATGTAAAGATCGTCAGGACAATCATCTAGCGCAATCAGCTTATCTTTAATACCTTTTAGATCGGGTACTACAATCGCGTGACGCGCAGGACCGTACATCGCACTGAAGTAAGGTGCATCAGCTAGCGTAATGTCGTCGTAGATCTCAGACAGCATGGTGCCGCCTAAAGTATCAGCAAGTGAACGTAACTGTGAATCATCGCTACCGCCTGGCTGTGCCAAACGCTCGATATCCAATTCAAGTTGTTGCTTACGCTGTGCCAGTTGATCGCGCATGCTTGATGCTTGACGCTCGCTATCGAGTGTCTTTTGCATCGCGCTCATTACCGCGTTGCTATCAAATAGCTCAAGCTGTGATTGTTCAGCCAATTTTTCTAGTGCATCGCTCGCTGCAATCCACGCAGGCGCTTTCGCTTCTAGCTGTTTAATTTGGCTGCCAAGCTGCTGCTCTTTACCACGAAGTTCACTACGTTGCTCAACCAAGGTTTCTTGGTTTTGCTCTAACGATTCTAGTGTTGCTTCATGGCGTGCTTGTTCTTCCGCTAGCGCCAGTTCGCTATCCACTGTGGTTGCAAAACGCTTGGTGTAGCTTTGGGCCAGTTCTTGCGCTTGGCGTTGCTGACGTACACCACGCTCTAAATCGCGGAACTGCGCTTTCAACTGTTCACCACGCTCAGCAACATGACGAAGCTGACGCGCATGCACGATCAGTTCTTGTGCTTTCGCACTTGCTTGTGCACGGTCAACCGCACCAGCAATAGTCGTAACAATTTGCAGACCTTTCTCAAACTGCTGCGCGGCAGCCGACGACATATCTAGCTTGTGTTTCAGTGCTAGCAATGCTGTGGTTTTCTGCTCTTCGCTTTGTTTAAGTTGGTTCAGGAATGCTGGCGCACTATCCGCCAATAGCTGCTCATCACCCGTTAGGTCGCGTGCTTTTTCTAGCGCTTGAACCGCTTGTTGATATTGAAGTGCACGGGTTTGCTGCATATCCAACGCTTGTTGGTAATCAGCAAGTTGCGTTTTCAGGCTATCAACTTCTTCTTCTGTCAGTAGAGCTTGTTCTTCCGCCATCGCAAGTTGTTCAGCAGCTTCTTCCACTACCATTACTTGCTCTTCAAGGCGCTCAGTTAGCTCTTCAAGATCTTCTTTATAACGCTCGATCTTCTCTTGCTGGCGAACAGCCGTTTGCACCAATTGCAGGTGATCAGAAGCCGCTTGGTGGTCTTGTTCAAGACCGGATTCGCGCTCGGTTAGCTCTTCAAGCTCAGCAGTGTGATTTTTTAGCGTGCTTTGGTGATCGTACAGGCCTTGGCGAGAACCCATCAGTTCGCCACGTAGGCTGAGGGTTTTCTCTAGGCGTTGTTGACGATCATTAGCGTGACGCATGTAGTCCGCTGCAACATAGTTAGTTGCTTCGGTGATTAAATGCTTGAACAGGTCACGGTCACTTTGCGTTAGCTTGATCGCTTCCAGCGTCATGCGGTTTTCACGCAGCGCAGCTTCCATATCTTGGAATGCTTTCTTAACGCCAGTATTTTGCGGTAGTAGGTAATCACGTAGTGAACGCGTGATTGCACTTGAAATACCACCGTAAAGCGATGCTTCGATCAGACGGTAGAACTTACCGCGATCAGTACCGTTGCGTAGTTTCTTCGGCAGTACACCGAACTCAAACATTTGCGCATGGTAATCGGTTACTGAGTTGAAGGCTTTAAATACAACGCCTTCCATTTCAGAAACTTGATCTTTCACTTCGTTAAGCTGACGAACACGCGCTTGGGTTTCAGAAACCGTTTCAACCAACACTTCGGTAGGTTTAATGTGCGAAGGCAAGCCTTGAATAATGAATGGCTTGATATCCACTTTCTTATCACGACCCGCAACTTGCTGTAGGCGAACCGCAAAAATAATGCGTTGTTTCTTCGAGTTCACAACGTCTAGCGCTGAGTAACATGAACCCGGTTTTAGCTTACCGTGAAGACCTTTATCGCGAGACGCTGCCGAACTACCCGCTTCCGTGGTGTTACGGAAGTGAAGTAGCGTTTGGTCTGGGATCAGTGAGGTAATGAATGCCGCCATCGTGGTCGACTTACCTGCACCGTTACCGCCCGATAAGGTTGTTACTAGGTTATCAATGTCAAAGGTACGGGCAAAAAAGCCGTTCCAGTTGACCATGGTGAGCGATTGATACTTACCGCGTTCCATCACACTTCACCTTCTTGTTCTGCTGTCTCTGTCGGCAGCTCTAATTGTTCTTCATGCTCTTCTTCATCAAGCAGGCTTGACTGGCTTGGCTCTTGTTGGTGAACCACAGCTTCACCGTCACGGATCAGACGTAACTGCGCTTCACGCACATCATCACCGCTACGAACATCAGCACCAAAGCGGAATACTGATTCGCTGATACGGAATTTACCGTTTTCGCCTACAGGAATGATCATGCCTAGACGACGCAGACGACGAAGTGATGTTTTCACTTTGTCGTACAGTTTTTCACGGTCTAAATCAGAGCCCGACGCGCGGTTTGTTACCAGCTTCATCAGCTTTTGTTCGTCCGCTAATGTCATCAGCTCGTCGAACAGCTCTTGGTTGGTGAAAATACCTTCGTGCGCCAAACGCTCTGGGCTTAGGTAAAGGAAACACAGTACCTTACCAACGAGCATGTCGATTTCAGCCAATACAGAACGACTGATCAGTGAGGTCGAACGTGGACGCAGGTAAAAGAAACCTTCAGGAGCACGCACTAACTCGGCGTTGTAACGCTTGTAGAACATGTGAAGTTCACGCTCTGCATCAATCAGCAAAGCATGGTTATCAAGATCTTCACTCGAAATATGACGACCAGAACGGAGCGCATTATCAAGTGCAGGGAAAAGCGGGTTAGCAATGGCTTTCGCCAGCTTTTCCGGCATAAATTCTTCAATATTTATCGATGACATTGGCTTGTACCTTAGCTCCGTAGTCGTTAATCGCTTCCCAGTCAGGCTGAATAGCATTGAAGTCCGATTCTGAGTAACCCAATCGAACGGCCTGATCGATCACAATCCGCGATAAATCAAAATGCTGAGCATGGGCATGTTCAGCAAGATACTCTTTCAGTAGCACGCTAAGGTTAATAGGTGCGCCTGTCTCTTTGTGCGCTTGCAGCATGGCAGCAACTTGTTCGGCAAGTTGGTCATTGACCGTGCTTAGCTCTTCGAACTCCATTTCTTCCGGCACAATACCTGTTACTTCATCATCACGAAGCACCAAAGCTTCATCGCGCATATCGAGTAAGCGCTCAGCATCGGCATAGGTTAGTAACCATGGGTTATCGAAGTATTCAGTCACCGACTGACGCAGACGCTGGCTGAATGCACGGTTTTTATCCATATCAATCGCGGTACGGATAAACTTATGGACGTGACGGTCGTAACCGATCCAAAGGTCAATCGCTTGCTGACCCCAGCTGATAATACGATCTAGTTTCATCTGAAGGATGAAAATCATGCCGTCGACAAAATCAAGCTCGAAGTTACCTTGGGTTTCTTCTTGAATAGTTAACAACTGGGTTTGCAGTTGGTCACCCGCCGCTTGCAGGGTGTCTTGCAGTTCACGCAGCGTACTTGACGTTTCGTCCAGTAGGCTTTCACAGCTGGTGATCGCGGCTTGCCAGTCTTGGTTCAGTAGCTCAGCAATGTCTTGTTTCACTTGCTGTTGCTGTTCATCCATGGTGCGCTGGTTCAAGTCGATGCGATCAAAGATCTCGGCAACTGAGTACTTCAACACAGCGTAAACATTACTACGCCAGTGTTTTTCATCACCACCTTCTTTCGCCGCGACTGCCGCCTTGTTGATTTCATCGGCTACCATCGCCAACTGAATCGACAATTTCAAGGTCGAGTATTCACGCTGACGCGCGTAGTAATCGGTGATCCCTAATGCCAGCGGGCTTAAACGGTAAATACTGGCACCGTCGTTCACTTCACTGGTAAAACGGGTAATTAGACGTTGGCGGACCAACTCATTAATGGCGTTATTGGCACGAAATGCGAGCGTTTCCTTCGATTGCTCGAACAGATCACTCACGATGCGAAATGCATCGATCAGCTCACCTTCCCCTAACTCTTCTTCAAAGCGATCACCGCTTAAAACAGCAATCGCCAACAAGAACGCCAGCCGCTCAGTTGGTAAGTTAAGCGAGAACTCATGCTGCTTAACCCAGGTTACCAACTCAGGAACGGTCTGGGTAACTTCACTCATCCGTTGTCCTTCTTGCTGTTAATAGTATCTGTCGCTACCACATGCGGCTTTTGAGCGTAAACATGGATGTAACGCCCAAGCGACAAATAAGGTTCTTGGCGACACAGCTTTTGCTCCATCTCAAGAACTTGTTCAAATGTGTAATCCCCAACCATGGTATCGCGCATGTAATCATGGAACGTGCGAACACCGGTTTTGCCAAGGATGTTAAAACCGCCCTCTTCGAGCCATTGGTAAACCTCTTCAGGTTTGATCCCTTGATATGGCTGGAGCTTAAAGCGCTTACGATGCGGCATCCCTTCTTCAACATGCGTCAGGTTGCCACAAATTAAATTCTTAAATAGCAAGCCATTGTAGTTGTAGAACATCACCGAGATAATCCCACCCGGTTTCACTTGTTCTAACAAACAATTCAATGCGTCTTGCGGATCCGCCAACCACTCCATCACGGCGTGGAACAGAACGAGATCTGCTGGCGCCTCTAAGTGCTCACCGATCTCCTGTACCGAACTGTGAACCAGACGATACTGCTCAAGCAGGCCATTTTTCGCAATGTCTTGCTCCGCTAATTTCAGCATTTCACCAGAGAGATCACACAAT
This sequence comes from Photobacterium jeanii, assembly GCF_001650345.1. GTDB lineage: Bacteria > Pseudomonadota > Gammaproteobacteria > Enterobacterales > Vibrionaceae > Photobacterium > Photobacterium jeanii. Next base: position 786,341 of record NZ_LVHF01000012.1, read on the forward strand.
GTCACTCGGTGTCCTAGCTCGGCGAGTTTCTGCGAGAGTTGCCCAACACCACCACCTGCGTCAAGCACAGCTAATGGTTGTTCCGTCGGCAAGGCCGCTAAGATTTGCTGCAAATCTTGCCATACTACAGTCTGTCGGATCTGCCCTTTGGCGGTCCCGTAGATGTTTTTGGCAAATTTTTGCGCTAAGTCGTCAAAATTTCGATCTTCGATCACGGCTGCTTTACGTTATGATAGCGGGTCTAAAATGGTGTTTATTTTCTCACAAGCTTTATAGGAATAAAGGCTTGTGATGTCTTTTTAAGCTCAACTGCTGATTTTTCGGGCTAGATTCTATGTTTGAACTAAAAAAATTGATATCTGCACTACTCATGCCACTCCCCGCGATGCTAATTATTGGCTTTATCGGACTAATGCTACTGTGGTTTACCAAAAAGAAAACAGTGGCAGCCTCTATGCTCACTTGTTCATTACTGGGCATTTTCTTATTTGCGTTTCAACCTATCGCCACCGAGTTGCTAAAACCGATGGAACGCAAGTACAAGCCGTTCGTTCCCACTGAACAGCCTGTCGATTACATCATGGTGTTGGGAAGTGGCCATGTCATTGACCATGAAATGCCAATTACATCGCAACTGTCACGCACGGCATTAATGCGTTTATCAGAAGGAATGCGTATTCATCGTTTATATCCGAACGCCAAGCTGATTCTTTCTGGCTATGGCGGCGGCACCAATACCAGCCAAGCCCGCATGATGGCAAAAGTGGCGCTCGCGCTTGGGATCAACAAAACCGACATTCTGCTACTAGAAACCGCCAAAGATACATGGGAAGAAGCTTTTCAGGCTCACTCTGTGGTCGGTGATCGAAACCTAGTGTTAGTTACTTCTGCCAGCCATATGGAACGTGCGTTGTTTGAGTTTAATGAAGCAGGTATGAAGCCAATTCCAGCACCAACTAACTTCTTAGCGACCCGAAATATTTCACAGCCTTGGGCGAAGTACACCCCACAAGCAAAATACCTTGAGCAAACTGAACGCTACTGGCATGAAACTCTTGGTCAATGGTGGCAGCGTCTGCGCAATATTATTGGTAACCAAGCAGGACCGGTGAAAAAAGAAGCTCCAACCACAGCGGTAGTACTGACCAAAGGTGATATGGTTTCATAGCCTAATTTTGCTTTCACCTTTATTATCATTCTCTAAAGCCAGCTTCTCTGCTGGCTTTTTATTCTGCCTGACGCCATAACGCCCTTATATCCAGTTTTGTTATAAGTTGTGCGAAATTCATATATTGATAGCTATAAAAATCGCTCCCGTTTTTTAAACTATCTCTTTAATATCTCAGCCAATAGAAGATCAAACAGTTAAGTGGCTAGAGAAAGTATGTATTCAATTATTAACTTGGCATTGTTCGCCTTGCTCATTGCCCTATTGGCAAAACAACAGAAATCAGATCAAACCCTTTCAAAACGCGTTTTTACTGGCCTAGGTTTAGGTGTGCTATTTGGTGGTGCGCTGCAACTTATTTATGGGGGCGGTAGTGCGGTTATTAGCGAAACGCTTGAGTACGTTAATATCGTCGGTGCTGGTTATGTCAGCCTACTTAAAATGATCATCATGCCATTGATCATGGTGTCGATTATCGGTGCCATCATCAAAGTGAAAGATTCTGGTTCACTAGGCAAAATCTCAGGCTTAACCATTGGTATCCTACTGGCAACAACCGCAGTTTCTGCCGTTATTGGTTTATTCGTTAGTCACCTATTTGGCTTATCTGCAGAAGGTATTGTACAAGGTGCCCGTGAAATTGCCCGTGGTGCTGCGCTTGAAACCCGTTTAACCTCGGTAGAAAGCATTTCTTTTGCTGATATGGTTATTTCATTCTTCCCGGGTAACCCATTTGCCGATCTGGCAGGTAGCCGCGCAACCTCAACTATTGCGGTGGTGATTTTCTCTGCTTTCATTGGTGTGGCTGGTTTAAACGTTATCCGCACTCAGCCAGAGCTAGGCGCAAGCTTTGAGAAATTCGTACAAGTTGCACAAGAAGTTGTACGAACTCTGGTTCGCATGGTACTGAGCCTAACGCCATACGGTGTACTAGCACTAATGACGAAAGTTGTAGCAGGCTCAAATGTGGATGACATCCTTAGCCTACTGAACTTTGTTGTCGCCTCTTACGTTGGTTTAGCGCTAATCCTTGTGATGCATTTGCTACTGGTATCCTTTGTGGGTGTGAACCCTATTCGCTTTTTGAAGAAAGTGCTGCCAGTTCTGACCTTTGCTTTCACCTCACGCTCAAGTGCCGGAACTATCCCACTAAACATTGACGCACAAGTGAAACAACTAGGTAACGGTGAAGGCGTTTCTAACTTCTCTGCATCCTTCGGTGCGACTATGGGTCAAAACGGTTGTGCAGGTCTGTACCCTGCGATGCTGGCGGTAATGATTGCACCAACCGTGGGTATCAACCCAATGGATATCAGCTTTATCCTAACGCTAGTAGCAATCGTAACAATTAGCTCATTCGGTATTGCGGGTGTTGGTGGTGGTGCGACTTTTGCTGCCCTTATCGTACTCTCGGCACTGGATATGCCTGTTGCCCTAGCGGGTCTACTGATTTCGATTGAACCTCTAATCGATATGGGTCGTACCGCTATTAACGTCAGCGGCGCGATGACAGCAGGTACTGTTACTTCACGCTTGCTTGGTCAGGCTGACGAAACCATTTTCCAACAAGATGGTGACGCTGAAACTGCTAAAGCGTAATCCGTGAATTCCGCTTATTAAGCACAAAAAAATGCCACCTTTAATAAGGTGGCATTTTTGTATCTAACTTGAAGAGCACCAAATAAGGCAGTGCATCAAGATAACGCTTAGCCAATCAGCTCGCGTACTTTTTCCAAATCTTCTGGTGTGTCTACACCTGCTGGCGGCGTATCAATCGCAACATCTACGTGAATTTTCTCACCGTACCACAGCACGCGTAGTTGCTCTAGAGATTCAATTTTCTCTAACGCGCTTGGCTGCCAGTTAATGTACGTATTAATGAAGCCTGCACGGTAAGCGTAAATGCCTACGTGACGAAGAAGACTCTGGTGGATCTCTTGCGGGCGTTTCGCAAAGTTGTCACGATCCCAAGGAATAGACGCTCGGCTAAAGTATAGTGCGTAGCCATTAGCATCCATCACCACCTTCACCGCATTGGGATTAAACACTTCATCAGCGTGATCAATACGAACAGCCAGTGTCGCCATTGGCGCTTCACAACGAGAGAGGTTATCAGCCACTTGGCGAATAATACTTTCAGGGATCAGCGGCTCATCACCTTGTACGTTAACCACAATGTGATCGTCAGCCAATTGGTATTTCTCAACCACTTCAGCCAGACGTTCTGTGCCAGACTCATGATCGTCACGAGTTAAGCACACTTCACCACCAAAGCCTTTTACCACATCAACTATGCGTTGGTCATCGGTGGCAACAATCACTTGATCAGCACCAGATTTGCAGGCTTGTTCATACACCCATTGCACCATTGGCTTACCGCCAATATCAGCAAGTGGTTTACCCGGCAAACGGCTAGATTGGTAACGAGCAGGAATAACGACAGTAAAACCCATCTTTAGTTAACCTCTTCTGCACTTAGTGTGCGTGCTTCTGGCTCAAGTAGAACTGGAATACCGTCATTGATTGGGTACGCCAGACGGTCAAATTTGCAGATAAGTTCGTTCTTTTCTTTATCGAAGTTTAGCTTCCCTTTACATACTGGGCATGCAACGATTTCAAGCAGACGGTGATCCATATTGTTCCTTTACCTTAATAATCTGGCGAATAATGTCTTGTGCCTGTGTGGCAGGAAGCTCTGCATCCACAGGTAGATACCACCAATTCGATTCAGCGAAAGCATGACACTTCACTGCATCTTTTTCTGTCATCACAAGATGTTGCCCTTTTTGTGCCAACATCTTCAGAGTTTGAGGCTCAAATGCTTGGTGATCCGCAAATGGCTGACAGTAAACAGGCTCAATGCCCTGCTCACGTAATGTGTCAAAAAAGCGAGGAGGATGACCAATACCCGCCATCGCAACCACATCGGTTAGTTGCTGCACAGCACGTCGCTCGCCGGTTTTTAAATTGATCATTTCTGATGGTACTAAACGCATCGGGATTTCCCCTTCGTGCGCTTCGCCACCATTACAGATCCTAAAATCGACTTCTTGCAACCGCTCGCAAGACTCACGCAATGGACCCATAGGGATCAACGCTTGATTGCCGAAACGGCGTTGACCATCAATGACGATGATCTCAATATCGCGAGCGAGCGCGTAATGCTGTAAACCATCATCAGTGATAATCACATCGATCTGATCACTACTATCCAATAACAGCTTAACAGCCTCTGCGCGAACTGGGGAAACTGCCACTGGCACACCCGTACGGCGGTGAATAAGTACAGGCTCATCACCCACATGGTCTGTGGTACTCGTATCATCAACTCGGTATGGATAATGCGGTGCTTTACCGCCATAACCGCGAGATACCACGCCAGGTTTAATCCCTTGCGCAAGCAATTGCTCCACCAGCCATACCACGACGGGCGTTTTACCATTGCCACCCGCTGTAATATTTCCCACCACCACCACAGGTACTGGCGCACGATAGCTCGCTTTTACGCCCGTTTGATACTGTTGACGACGATGACGGCTGACAGCAGCAAAAATTTTGCTTAACGGCCACAATAACGGGCTCAGCGCCACCCCGGCAGGGTGACGCTGAAACCAGATCTTCTCAATCAAGTTACTCATTACTGACCAAATTGAATACGGTGTAACTGAGCGTAAGCACCATTGTCTTTAACAATCAATTCATCGTGAGTACCGCGTTCGATGATTTCACCTTCATCCACCACTAGGATTTGATCGGCATTTTCAATTGTCGATAAACGGTGAGCAATAACCAGTACGGTACGATCTTTTTGCAGCTCATCTAATGCAGCTTGAATCGCACGTTCTGATTCAGTATCCAGTGCTGACGTCGCCTCATCCAGAATTAGGATTGGAGCATTACGTAGCAAGGCACGTGCAATTGCAAGACGCTGACGTTGACCGCCTGACAAGCTCACGCCATTCTCACCAATGACAGTATCAAAGCCTTGCTCCATCTCTTTGATGAAGTCCGTCGCGTAAGCCAACTCGGCTGCACGTTCAATTTCTTCACGACTAAATTTACCGTCTGTCGCATAAGCAATGTTGTTTGCAACCGTGTCATTGAACAGATGCACATTTTGCGAAACTACCGCTATTTGGTCACGTAGATTAGCAAGGGTGTAATCTGTGATTGCACGACCGTCTAATTGAATTTCACCAGAGTCAATCTCGTAAAAACGCGTCAACAGGTTAGCAATCGTACTCTTACCTGAGCCCGAGCGACCAACCAATGCCAATGTTTGACCAGCAGGAAGATCAAAGTCTACGTTACGTAACGCTGGCGCATCTTTTGTTGGGTAGGTGAAAGTTACGTTAGTAACCTTGATATCACCATTCGCACGCTCAACTTGGTGTTTACCTGTATCTTTTTCAGGCTCAAGTTCCATCAATTCAAACAAGGTATTACATGCCGCCATACCGCGCTGGAACTGCGAAGTCACGTTCGTTAAAGCTTTTAATGGGCGCATCAGACCAAACATGGCACCGAAAATAACAGCAAAAGTACCTGGCGTTAATTCAGCACGAAGTGATTCAGAGCCAGCCAAAACCAATACAACCACCAGCGCCAGTGAGGCAATTAGCTGAATCACAGGGTTAGCAATTGCCTGTGCAGAAACCAACTTCATGCTTTGTTGACGCATGTGGTTACTTACCTGCTCAAAACGCTCGCGCTCAACATCCTGACCACCATAGTTCAGCACCACTTTATGGCCTTTCAACATTTGTTCTGATTGAGACGTTACTGAGCCCATCGCATCTTGCATGCTTTTTGAGATACGGCGGAAACGCTTAGATACGATTTGAATACTGATAGCAACAATCGGTGCAATAACCAATAGAATGGCGGATAACTGCCAGCTGTTCCAGAACATCAGCGCCATTAAACCAATGATTGATGCACCTTCACGTACAAGGCTAACCAATGCACCACTGGTTGCTGACGCTACTTGTTCTGAATCGTAAGTAATACGGGAAAGTAAAGCACCTGATGATTCTTTATCGAAGAAGCTAACAGGCATCTTCATGAAATGATTAAACATCTTGCGGCGAATGTTCATTACAACATTGCCTGACACCCATGACAGACAGTATGTAGAAGCAAAACCACTTACACCACGCACGATCATCAATAAGATCAAATACAGTGGCATCATAGTAAGGAAGTCGCTTTCTATAGCGTCAAATCCGCCAAAGCTTTCATCCATCAGAGGTTTGATCATTGAAAGCATTAGGGTGTCGCCTAACGCATTAATAACTAGTGCAACAACAGCTACGGCTAGCCCTGCTTTATACAGACTAATAAACGGCCACAGCTGCTTAAAGGTATCCAGCGTCGATTTATCCGACGACTGCTCTTTCTGTTTTGTCATGAAAACTCGTTATTATTTTGAGACGATTCTTCCCATTCTACTCCCAATCAACACGATGCTCCAACTCTGTTGCCGCTAACGTATTTATCTTGCTCTCTTTTTAAACAATTCGAATAGCGACGTTTTTACTTACCATTAAAATTTACTCATCAACTCTCACATCAACAGCATCAGGCACAAACAGGCTGCGATACCAAGTTCGTTGATAATGTCGGCGAGCGCTCTCGAACTGGATACGATTTTGTTTTTGACCTTTTGATGGCGCTATTTGTAAACTCACCTGCCCTATCTCTGCAGTGCTCAGCCAAGGGATTCGCTTATCATGATAGCGTTGCTCAACACTCTTAACTGGTAACCCCCAAGGGTTGTACCGCGCTACGGAAACCAATGCGTACTGCGGTGTCATATCTGCAAGCCAAGTCGCCGTTGATGACGTCGCACTACCATGATGAGGGACAAATAAAATATCGGGATTAAGCATTGGGAATAGTCGCGCCATTAATAGCTCAGATATCGCATCAATGTCGCCAGTAAATAATACCTCTGTTCGCTTGCCATCATCACCTATCAATAAACCATCATGAACTCGTACCACACACGAATGTGGGTTTGCTGCCCGCTTCACTCGCTTTGGCGGCCATAGCACTTCAAACGTTAACCCTTGCCACTGCCAACGCTGTCCTTGGATACAAGGTAAATAGCTTTCACGTACATCACTACTTCGCAGCCACTGTGGCGAGAACCTTTGCACAATAAAATCCGCACCACCCGCATGATCACTATCAGCATGACTGAGTATCAAGCCATCAAGATATCGAATGCCTTGCGCTTTTAGCACAGGCTCAATCACAGAAGTGGCAATACTGCCATTTGGGAAGCGGTTCCCTGTGTCATACAGTACCGCACGCCCATTACGACTAATTAAAACAGCCAGTCCATGACCGACATCCAGCATATCGATTTGCCATGACTTCTGAGAAGTATCCTGTGATTCATTAATCGTTTGAATACGCCATCCCTGCCAACTCACTAGTCCCAAAGCCAAGCTGATATACAAAACTTTAAAACTCGAAAACGGTAGCCAACGTAAAAGCGCAGTCAGTAATACACACCCGACTCCCACAGGTAACCAAAATGACGAAAGATGTAACCAATGACCTAATGTTTGCTCGCCAAGCCATTGCACAGGAAATAAAGCGTGATCAGCAAGAGTCCAAAGGGCTGAACTCAGTGAAGGAAAAGATAAGGTCACAATAGCAGCGAGTATCACAGGCACAACCACAACACTCACCCAAGGGATCACCACAAAATTGACCAAGGGTGCTGCAAAGGCAAACCCGCCAAAGAAATACCACTGTAATGGCAGCATTAAGAGCAATAACGTAAATTGCAGTACGAATAATTGCTTTATGCGAAAACGCCATCTTAGCGTCCATATACTCATGTCAGGTAATGGTGCATTAGATGCGTTAATAAACAGCAAGACAGCAACTGCAGCGAATGAAAACCAAAATCCCATCGCATAACTCGCCAGCGGATCAAATGCCAAGCACAGCGCCAAAGCAAATAAGAGTACCGTCCAATGCGGTAACAGCACATAACACCGAAGCAGCAACATGGCTAAACACGCCATGAATAAAGCTCTTAACGTGGGTAAACTAAACCCAGCAAGCCAGGCATAACTCAGTGCAAATAGCAGCCCTAACCATAGAGGAAACCATAATAAACAAGGCGATTCAGGTAGCAGCCCACGGCACAGCTTTCCAAACCACCAGCCTAAGCCAAACGCCAATCCAATGTGAAGACCCGAAATAGCCATCAAGTGAGCTAGCCCACTATCGCGCAACCATAGCCAATCGTGATCGGACAAATCACCCCGCACACCAAAACTCAAAGCTAGCAGCAAACCTCGATGCGGCGCTGCCTCCATCAAAGCAACAGCGCGATCAAAAAGTTGCTGGCGCACTGACACAGAAGAAAGTTCATAAACAGCACGATCAGCGTCAAGCACAACCGCAGAAACGACAGTACCTCGCCCATGATAACGATGACCGACGAACCAAGTTTCTGCGTCAAAGCCCGCTTGATTCACCCGCCCATAAGGACGACGGATCACAGCTTTAATTTGTAACCTTTGACCTTGCTTAAAAGCACTTGCTTGCGGCCAGAACAAACGCAGTTTTAGAGGGGTCGTTAATGTAAATGTGTCATTGAGACTTGCTTGGGCTGTAAAATCAAAACTATCGGTGGGAATAATCACATTTTGTATGCTATCTACCTCACCAACTATGGTAATATTCGCACCCATTGCAGGAACTTGTTTCACCGTTTCGACATAGTGATAGGTTGTACTGTACGAAGCAATTATGCCTGCGATCGAACCAAATATAACGTTCGCCACAGCATAATAGCGGTAATTGAAACGTATAAATAAAGCAATCCCCCCACCAAGCAGGGACACCATAAGGATTGTGGTTAAAGTGGGCAAGGCAAACCAGCCATGCAGTGATAACACGCCGATGGAAAAGCCGATTGCTGCTTGGGTGATCATTTAGTTACTGATTAGTTGAAATAACAATGCCAAAACAACTTATTAAACGTTTTTTGCCAAGCCATGACGTCATCAAACGTCAAAAGGCTTTAAAGATTTTCGGCAATACGCTTTATAACCCGAACTTGTGGTGTCTGAACCGCCGTTCTGCTTCGGGTGCCTTCGCCGTTGGACTGTTTATGGCGTTTGTTCCGTTACCCAGCCAGATGATTATGGCCGCTGGTATCGCTGTATTGTTTGGCGTAAACCTGCCACTGTCTGTTGCACTCGTTTGGATTAGCAACCCTGTTACCATGCCAGTGCTTTTCTACGGTGCTTACAAGATTGGGGCTTGGGTTTTACACACCCCACACCAAGCATTCCACTTTGAGCTTTCATGGGATTTCTTGCTGCACCAAATGAGCCAAATTGGCCCTCCATTCCTACTAGGTTGTTTTATTTGTAGCGTTGTCTGTGCCCTAGTTGGCTATTTCGGCATCCAAGGTTTATGGCGCTACTCGGTTGTACGTAGTTGGAATCAAAGACAATTTAGAAAAGCATTTAGCAAAAAGCTATAACTCAAACAGAAAAGGTCTCGTTACCAATCAACACAAACAGTAACGAGACCCTTTACTAGCAGATATTTGCTAGCCATATCACACACAGTTCATAGAAACGTAAATAAGAGCAAATTATAGTAACCATACTAAAATGGTTACATATTAATTGGAGCTCTTAATGCCAAAGTTTTCACCTTTCCTTATTATTCTTCCTGTTCTCCTCAGTTTATCTGGCTGTGTAAAAGTTATGACGGCAGAAGAAGCCGCACCACAACTCACCAATCTTAAAAGTGACCAACAACTAAACTTAGCGGTTCTTGATAAAAGGGAGTATGTACTTAGCGGCGAAAAAACAGCTGCATTTGAAGGGATTATTCGCAGCAGTTTAGGTATTCCATACTCACACACCACTGCAACCAATGAACCTATGTCTGTATTTCTAAGCAACCGCTTATCGGCAGGATTCAAAAAGCATGGCATAGACGCTAACGTCATCGTTACCGCTCCAAATATGTCGATTCAAGAAATTGAGTACAAGCGACCAAACAAGACAGCAAACACCATAGTTATAGTGTTAAATGAATGGAAATATGATTTTCATGCCTTTAGTGACAACTCTTGGTACAACATGGATGTCGTCGTTTTTGATAGCCAAGGTAAGAAAAAACTGGTGAAGAACTTCGCGGGTGAAAATGACATTCCAGATAAAAGCTCGATTTCTAATGAAATGCAGCTACTATACAAATCACGCTTCGAGAATGTTTTCTCAAATAGTGACGTACTAAAAGCACTGAATTAACTCATTAAGCAAATAAGCACTTTAATGAGTAAAAAAAGCAGCGACTTCGCTGCTTTTTTGTTGATGGCATAACTAGTTAGTCATTATTTAGCGCTCAGTACCTGAGCCGGATGCAGTGCGCTTGCTCGACGCGCTGGATACCAGGTTGCTAACAAACTCAGCACAATCGCAGTACAAGTGACTATCGCAACATCTTGCATCGCCAGTTCTGTCGGTAAGAAGTCCACAAAGTAAATATCACCTGACAGAAACTTATGCCCTATCAACCCCTCAATCCCTTTGATCAAGGTTGTCAGGTTGGTCGCCACCAAACAGCCAATCACAGAACCAACCAAGCTCCCGAGCACGCCTGATAAAACGCCATGCCAAATAAAGATTGATTTAATTAAGCCGTCTGTCGCCCCCATGGTTCGTAAAATCGCCACATCAGCCGCACGATCTTTTACCGCCATCATTAGGGTCGAGACAATATTGAAACAGGCAACGCCGATCACCAATACCATCACCAAATACATAATGGTGCGTACCATCTGAATATCGCGGTACAAGTAACCGTGTTTTTGAGTCCAACTTTTCAAGTAAACATACACAGGTAAGGTGTAACCGACTTCACGAACAATCGACATTGCATCAAGCACATCATCAACCTGCAAAGACACACCAGAAACACCATCGCCCATCGACAAGTAGCCCTGCGCATCTTTTAGCGGCACTAGCGCAAAGTTATGATCAATCTGCCCACCGAGCGCCAACAGCCCCGACACTTGTAACCGAATACGGTGCGGCGCACGTAGCTTTTTGTTTGGATCTGAATTAGGGATCATCGCAGTAATCCAATCACCGACCTCGATACCCAGCTTATCCGCAACACCTTGACCAAGGATCACTTGCTTTGCGCCCGGCGAAAATTGCTGCCATGCATCACCTTTAATGAACTGAGGTAACGAACTCACTTTTTGTTCAAGCTTTGGATCTACACCACGTACTTCAACCGCTTTTAACTTGGTGCCTTTTTCTAGCAACGCGGTAAAGACAATATATGGCGCCGCGCCTGTCACTCTCGGGTGCTGCTCGGCAGTAGTCACCACTGATTGCCATTCTTTAAATGGGGGCGTGACCGCTTGCAGTTCACCATGCGGGATCACAGACAGCACGCGATTTTGCAACTCACGCTCAAAGCCGTTCATTGCTGAAAGGCCGATAATGATCACCGCAACCCCAATAGCAATGCCCAACGTGGATGACATCGAAATGAATGACACCATCTTGTTACGCTGCTTAGCGCGACTAAATCGGCTACCTATGTATAAAGACAGAGGTCGAAACATTAGGCTACCTCTACTTGAACCAACTCGCCGTCTTGCATATGCATGCAACGGTCTAATTTAGCGGCCAGTTCATTATCGTGGGTTACCACTAAAAACGCGGTTTGTGACTCGCGGTTTAAACGACGCATTAAGTCATAAATCTCAAGTGCCGTTTTATGATCCAAGTTACCCGTTGGCTCATCAGCCAGTACTAACGCTGGCTTGTTCACCAATGCACGAGCAATCGCCACACGTTGACGCTCACCGCCACTTAATTCAGAAGGACGATGTTCAAAACGATGGCTTAACCCCACCATGGTCAGTAGTTCTTCTGCTTGAGCGCGGGCTTCTTTGGTACTAACACCACCAATCAACAGCGGCATTGCCACGTTCTCGACCGCGGTAAAATCAGCCAATAAATGATGGAACTGGTACACAAAACCAATCTCTTGGTTACGCACTTTCGCTTGTTTATTGGCACTCATCGCACTTAGGTTCTGCTCTTTAAAGAACACTTCACCAGCTGTTGGCTCATCTAACGCCCCCAGCAAATGCAGTAGCGTACTTTTACCTGAACCGGATGAACCCACAATACCGACCAATTCACCGCTTTCAATACTGAAACCGACGCCTTTTAGCACTTCAGTCTCCATTTGAGCTTCGCGGTAAATCTTACGCAAACCCTGACAAACTAATAACGAATTACTCATAACGAAGTGCCTCTGCTGGACGAACAATCGCAGCACGATAAGAAGGGAAAACGGTGGCTAGTAAACTTAGTAATATAGCCCCCAGAATGACAAAACCAATTTGCAGTGGCGAAATAACAACGGGCAGTGAACCACCCACAGTGATCAGCTGAACGCCAAGCACCGTCATCACAGTATTTAAGTTCAGTGCCAACAGTGTGCCCAAGAAGCCACCAATCACAGCACCAATAACGCCACTACTTGCGCCTTGTACCATAAACACCAGTAACACTTGCCAGTTGGTCATACCTTGCGTTTTCAAGATCGCCACCTCAGCTTGTTTCTCCATCACCACCATGATGAGCGCTGAAATAATATTAAACGCAGCGACACCAATGATCAGACCAAGCATCAGTCCCATCATGTTCTTCTCCATTTTTACCGCTTGGAAAAGCTCACCACGTTGTTCACGCCAATCTGACCACTGCCAACCATCAGGCAAAGATTGTTGAGCTAACTCAGTGACAGCAAAAGGATCATCAAGAAACACTCGCCAACCTGAAATTTGGTCACCTTTGTAACGCAATAGCTTGGCAGCATCGGCAATATGAACCACGACCAACTGCTTATCGACATCAGAACCTGTGTCAAACACTCCTGAGACAGTAAAATTACGCTGGCTAGGAATACGTCCCAACGGGGTATATTGGCTCGCGCTGGTAACCATCAAACGGACTTTATCACCCACTTGCACGCCTAACTGCGCAGCAAGAGCATGGCCCAATACGACTTGATAACTCCCTTTGGTTAACGCATTTAATTGACCCAACGTCATTTGCTCGGCAATAGGATCATACTTAGCAGGATCAATGCCTAATAACATACCAGCAGAGAGCGAGGACGCACTTTGCAAGACCGTTTCACTACGAACAATTGGAACGGCGCGCTCAACATGGTCTAAGGTACTAACCCATGATGGCTCACCATCTGTAAGCAGGGTTTTGTGATCAGTTTGACTAATAACCGCATGGGGCATCACACCTAAAATGCGTTGCTTCAGCTGCTGCTCAAAACCGTTCATCACAGACAATACTGTGACAAGCGATAACACACCGATGGTGATCCCTGCGGTCGACATATAAGAGACAAATCGACTAAAGCGATCGCCTGAGCGCCCACGTAAATAACGTAAGCCGATAAAAAGAGAGACGGGATGAAACATAAACGTGCTCAAAAACCCCCAATAAATAACTTCTGCAAGCATACCTGCCCAGATAAATTATTACCAATAACCAAGATAAAACTAATGTAAAAACAAGGGCTAAAATTGCGCAAAATCCCACCATCAAAGCCCATTAACTTGCTCGATTAACCAAGGTGCGTGATAATCGTTAGATTGAATTTAAAAGCAGAGCTACCGATGACTCAGGATGAATATTTCTCAGTCCACGCTGGGTTAACAATCAATGTGGAGCCACTTGCCGATAACGCGATCTGTCCTGACGAGCAGGCGTTCAGTTTAGAAATTCCCCCTCTTTTTCGCGTTGCCAGCGAATGCTGTGAACTTGAAGAAAATACCGAACGCTTATTAAAAAAATTCGGTAGCGACGACAGCAAAGCATTGATCGCTTATCTCGGTGCGCAAAACACCAAAATCAATCTGCTGCTTTCCTTCGTATTATCACAACAAGACGATCCTAACCTGCGTTTTACAACCCGTACCTTCGGTGCAAGCCGTTTAAGCTACCTTTCCGCGCAGGCGTTAAGCGTAGGGCAACAAGTTCGCCTTAAACTGTTCCTCAATAACCCTCCAGCGGCGATTTATTGCTATGCCGAGGTGATGGCTTGTCAGCCAACAGAGGATGCAGACCGCTACGAAATCGAACTGCGTTATTCTCGTCTTTTGGAAAGCGATCGCGATCTTTTGATCCGCGCCGCCCTTCATGTTCAGCAAAAACTCCTGCGTGAACGTGCGCAACAACGAACTGATAGTTAATCAAGCCATGAAAACAGCGTCTATTCTTGCGATTCCCCACCCGAGCAAAGCGGGTGATAAAAAATTCATCGGTAACCTGTCGGGTGCCGCCCTTGCTCTTGCTATCGCAGAGCTTGCGAACGATCACCAAGGTCCACTGCTTGTCGTTGTTGCTGATTCACAATCGGCATTACGCCTTCAGGCGGAAGTCAGCCAATTTACGGCACAAGACGTCAGCGTCTTCCCCGATTGGGAAACCTTGCCGTACGATAACTTCTCGCCGCACCAAGATATCATTTCCGATCGTCTTGCCTGCTTATACAAGCTACCGACTCAAGAATCAGGCGTGTTGTTTATTCCTGTCAGTACCTTGCTACAACGATTAACACCGCATTCTTTCTTGCACCAACATGCGCTAGTAGTCAGCAAAAATGACCGCCTATCACTGGAAAAATTACGCATTCAGTTGGAAGCGTCAGGCTATCGCCACGTCGATCAAGTGATGGAGCACGGTGAATATGCCAGCCGTGGTTCGCTGCTTGATCTCTACCCTATGGGTAGCAACCAGCCATATCGCATTGACTTTTTCGATGATGAAGTTGATTCCATCCGTCATTTCGATCCTGAAAACCAGCGTTCTACTGGTGAAATCCAAGCGATTAACCTACTCCCAGCTCACGAGTTTCCAACCGATGATATCGCGGTGGAAAACTTCCGCATGCGCTGGCGTGAACGCTTTGAGGCGCGTCGCGAACCAGAATCAATTTATCAGCAAGTAAGTAAGCGCACTTGGCCTGCGGGTATCGAATACTGGCAGCCTCTGTTTTTTGAGCAAACTGAAACCTTATTCGACTACTTACCTACTTCAAGTTTATTAGTTACTGTCGGTGAACTAGAACCTGCCGTAGATACATTCTTAAGCGATGCAGAATACCGCTACGATCAACGCCGAGTCGATCCGCTACGTCCTCTATTGCCACCAGCCGAATTGTGGATGAGCAAAGATGAAATGTTCGCGGGCTTCAAACCACTTCCTCAGGTTCGCATTCGCCATGAAGAAGAAAGCGATAAAAGTGGTCGTTATAACCCGCCACTGATCGATGTGCCTGAGCTCGTTATCAATCATCAGCTCAAAGAACCTTTTGCGGATCTACGTCGCTTCATCGAACAATACCAAGGTAAAGTTATCTTCTCGGTTGCCTCTGAAGGTCGCCGCGAAGCCATGCTGGATCTCCTTGCTCGCATCAAACTGCGCCCAATGGTGTGCGATAGCTTGACCGAAGCACTCTCAGCGCCAAGCGATCACACCTTGGTTATTGGTGCTGCGGAAAAAGGCTTTATTCTCGAAGACAAAAACATTGCCTTCCTATGTGAAAGCGATTTACTGGGCGAACGTGTTATCCAACGTCGTCGCCGTGAAGAAAAGAAAGCCATTAATGCCGATACCATTATCCGCAACTTGGCAGAACTGCAAATTGACCAACCCGTCGTGCACATTGATCACGGTGTGGGTCGTTACAAAGGGTTGCAAACTCTTGAAGCCGGCGGCTTAACAACAGAATACGTTACCCTTGAATATCAAGGTGGCGCCAAGCTGTACGTCCCTGTCGCATCACTTCACCTTATTGGTCGCTACTCAGGTGGCGCGGAAGAAACGGCACCATTACACAAACTTGGTGGCGAAGCATGGACCAAAGCACGTAAACGCGCGGCGGAAAAAGTGCGTGATGTGGCTGCAGAACTATTGGATGTGTACGCCAAGCGTGAACTAAAACCAGGCTTTAAATTCAACCTCGACCGCGAAGCTTACGCTGATTTTTGCAGTGGTTTTCCGTTTGAAGAAACACACGACCAAGCCTTGGCTATCAATGCTGTACTATCGGATATGTGCCAAGCCAAAGCTATGGACCGCTTAGTCTGTGGTGATGTGGGCTTTGGTAAAACCGAAGTGGCTATGCGCGCTGCGTTTGTCTCTGTCGATAATAACAAGCAAGTAAGCGTCTTAGTTCCGACTACCCTATTGGCACAACAACACTTTGAAAACTTCCGCGACCGCTTTGCTAATACGCCAGTGCGTGTTGAAGTGCTATCGCGCTTTAAAACCGCTAAAGAGCAAAAACAAATTATCGCCGATGTTGAAGAAGGCAAAGTGGATATCTTGATTGGTACTCACAAGCTGCTAAACACCGCGATTAAATACCACGATCTCGGTCTATTGATTGTTGATGAAGAACACCGCTTTGGTGTCCGTCAAAAAGAGAAGATCAAATCGCTACGTGCTGACGTTGATATCCTAACGCTAACAGCGACACCTATCCCACGTACGCTAAATATGGCGATGAGTGGGATGCGTGATTTATCTATCATTGCTACTCCACCAGCACGTCGCTTGGCAATCAAAACCTTTGTGCGTGAGCGTGATGATGCCGTAGTACGCGAAGCCGTGTTGCGTGAAATCATGCGTGGCGGTCAGACCTACTTCTTACATAACGAAGTAGATAGCATTGAAAAAACCGTCGAAGAGCTGACGAAACTCGTTCCTGAAGCGCGTATCACCTTTGCCCACGGGCAAATGCCTGAGCGTGAACTTGAGCGCATTATGTCGGATTTCTACCACCAGAAATTCAACCTATTAGTTTGTACTACCATTATCGAAACAGGTATCGACGTACCAACTGCCAACACCATTATCATGAACCGTGCTGACAACCTAGGTTTGGCACAGTTGCACCAGTTGCGTGGTCGTGTCGGTCGTTCGCACCACCAAGCATATGCGTATCTACTTACGCCACATCCAAAACGTATGACCAAAGATGCGGTTAAACGTCTGGATGCTATTGCTTCGCTAGAAGATCTTGGTGCTGGCTTTACCTTAGCAACCCACGACTTAGAAATTCGTGGTGCAGGTGAGCTATTGGGCGACGATCAAAGTGGTCAAATCCAATCGGTTGGCTTTACTCTTTTCATGGAAATGCTAGAGCAAGCAGTAGAAGCACTGAAAGAAGGAAAAGAGCCCTCTTTGGATGATCTGCTTAAGCAACAAACTGAAATTGAACTGCGCGTTCCAGCCTTGATCCCAGATGATTTCATCCCTGATATCAATACCCGTTTGTCACTGTACAAGCGCATTGCAAGCACGGCTGATGAAAATGCGATCAATGAAATGAAAGTTGAGCTAATTGATCGCTTCGGGCTACTACCCGAAGCAACCAAGAACCTGTTAGCATTGAACAAACTGAAATTGAAAGCTGCCAAGATTGGCGTGAAGCGCTTAGAGGCTGGGGAAAAAGGCGGATTCTTAGAGTTCAACCCAGATGCCAATATCAACCCAGCTTACTTGGTGGGCTTGATCCAAGCGCAACCACAGAAATACCGGATGGAAGGACCAACCAAGTTGAAGTTGGTCGCACCTTTAACTGATCCGAAAGCGCGTCTGAAGTTTGTTGACGACGTCTTAACACAGTTTATTGAAAACAGCTTATAATTGAGGCACTAACGTGCGGAGTGAAATCTTGAAAAAGTTTATATATTTGCTGCTGCTTGCCGTAAGCTGGCCAAGCCTTGCAGCTCGACAATTTGATATTGAAGTCATTTTGTTTAAGCGCAATATCAGCCCAGAGCAAGTGCGCGAATCTTGGCCTGATAGCCAAAAGCCGATTAATTTAAGTGGCACTATCGCATTCAGTGACACTGAAGCTTTAGCCGCTAAAGGCGCGCGCGTGCTATCGCCAAGCCAATACCAGCTAAATAACGAATACGCCAAGCTGAAAAACCACGCCGGCTTTACTCCTTTAGCTCACTTCGCATGGCGTCAAGGTGACCAAGGAAAAGGCTCTGCACCACGTATTCACATTATGGCAGGTAAAGATTTCTCTGATCGTTTTCTTGCTGACGGTACTTCTCGTGCAGCTGCGATCAATAATCCAGCAGACAACCTAGTCGCACCTGAAGTTGAACCAACAGGTATTGTGGTTACGACCGACAATGGTACCAGTGATATCAGCGAACAACCGGCATCTAACTTAAATCAGCCTATTTTTGAGTTAGACGGTAAATTACAAGTTTACGTTCAGCATTATCTTTTTGTTGATGCCGATCTCGACCTTCGAGAGCCTGGTCGTCGTGAAGTGATTGTTGGCGCGGAAACTCAAGATCCTGAAAACTTACTGTTGGATGGCAATGTACAAGTTGGTCATCTGCAAGAAGTGACCAAACGCGTTGAAGTTGAAGAATTCCTTAAAGGGTTCCGATTTACTCAAACACGCCGTATGAAGAGCAGTGAAACTCACTATTTAGATCACCCTCTAATGGGGATGATCATTCAAGTTCGCCGAGTTGATGCTTAATATTTTCTAAACCTCGCTTCGGCGAGGTTTTTTTCAACCTGACGTTTATGAATTTAGATTATCTATATCAAACGGGTCGCTTAATTCTGCGCCCTTATAAGAGTGCCGATCTCTTCCCTCACCTTGAAGCCGTGACCGAGTCGTTACCCGAACTCAGCCAATGGTTAGAATGGTGTGGCGAGGGTTATAACCAACATGATGCCAATGCATGGCTAACAACGAGTCGAGTTAATTGGCGCTCTGATATCTGCTACGAGCTCGCTATTTTTGACCGCTTTGATAATACCTTCATTGGCAGTGTGTCTTTGTACGACCTACAAGCAACCTCAAACTCAGCCAATGTAGGTTACTGGATCCGTTCACGCTACCATCGCCAAGGTATCGCTAGCGAAGCCATCAAGGTAATTTGTCGCCTTGCTTTTTTATCGCTCGAACTGACCCGCTTAGATATTGTCGTTCACCCGAATAATATAGCCAGCCAACGTACCGCCATGAGCTGTGGCGCTAGATATGAAGGGCTACTGCGAAATAAAATTATGATGCGAGGGATCCCTATGGATGGACAGCTTTACTCCATCATTCCAAGTGATACTGAGCTGATTCAAGAAAAGCTAACCTTTAACTCATGAGCCGAGTGTGAGCACCGTTATGATTCAACGATGACGCGACTGACCAAAGTTCCCAAATCATTGAATTATCACTTACAATAAGAATTATGACTTCCAAGCTGTACAATTTTCAACGGCTTGGCATGACATCAAAAAGGACATCACGTGTTTAAAATAATCGTAACTATCGTACTTATCGCACTGGCGATTTTCTTCATGCAACGCTCGCTAGGTAACAAAAAAGCGGCGGCAGAGAACATTGAAGTCGGTCAGGCTTTCCTTGCCGACAATAAGCAAAAAGAAGGCGTGAAAGAAACGGCATCGGGTCTGCAATATCAAGTCCTTCAAGAAGGTACAGGCACAGTACACCCGAAAGCTTCAGACAAAGTAACCGTGCACTACCACGGCACACTGATCAACGGCACAGTATTTGATAGCTCAGTTGAACGTGGCGAACCAATTCAGTTCGGCCTTAACCAAGTCATTCCAGGCTGGACCGAAGGTGTTCAACTAATGGTTGAAGGCGAAAAAACACGCTTCTTCATCCCATCAAACTTGGCTTACGGTAACAGTGCAATTGGTGCTATCCCACCGGGCTCAGTACTTATCTTTGATGTTGAGTTACTCAAAATTAACTAAGCCTTCACTATTGCAAATAGGTTGAGCTAAACCCCACACGTAAAAAAACCGCCTGTTGGCGGTTTTTTATTATTTAGAAGTGTATTGCTAACAAAGTAGAATCTAAACCAATGAGTGAGTGCTTATATGTTGAGCTTGTATTGTCATCTCTCTCATTGAACACATCTACTTTACGGCCTGCTAGATAGTAGCTTAACAGGCACTTTCAACAACTTAGTGCAGTTTTAGGTTAGGACGTAATACACGGTTGATACGACCAACCAGCATCATCAAGCTAGTCTTAAT
This sequence comes from Photobacterium jeanii, assembly GCF_001650345.1. Classification (GTDB taxonomy): domain Bacteria; phylum Pseudomonadota; class Gammaproteobacteria; order Enterobacterales; family Vibrionaceae; genus Photobacterium; species Photobacterium jeanii. The sequence goes on from NZ_LVHF01000012.1 coordinate 806,657, forward strand.
CACGCCATGCAGCGCAATTTGGTGCATGCGGTATAGCGAAATGTAAACTACACGTGCAATACGACCTTCTACCATCATCGACCCCTTAGTAAGGTTACCCATTAGGCTACCGACTGTTGAGAAACGACTTAGTGATACCAGTGAGCCGTGATCGCTGTATACGTAAGGCTTTTGCTCACGATCAGTAATTTTCGCTACGATGTTAGAGAAACAACGGCTTGCCATTTGGTGTGCAGCCTGAGCGCGTGGTGGTACGAAGCTACCATCTTCTTGTACACAAGACGCTAAATCACCAATCGCATAAATACTGTCATCACGGGTGGTTTGCAGTGTTGGTTTAACAACCAGCTGATTAATACGGTTCGTTTCAAGGCCCGCGATTTCTTTCATGAAATCAGGCGCTTTGATACCCGCAGCCCAAACCATAATTTGTGCAGGAATATGCTCACCATCTTTGGTAGTTAAGCCAGTTTCATCGGCTTGCGTTACCATGGTTGCAGTACGTACATTTACACCAAGCTTAGTTAGCTCGCTGTGTGCTGCAGATGAAATACGAGGTGGTAGCGCAGGAAGAATACGCTCACCCGCTTCAACGAGGTTTACGTTTAGACGAGAGCTATCCAAATCACCAAACCCGTAGTTTTGAAGTTCTTTCACTGCGTTATGTAGTTCAGCTGAAAGCTCAACACCCGTTGCACCTGCACCAACAATGGCGATATCCACTGTTTTTTGCTCTTTATTCGCGTGCAGTTTCAAGAAATGATCATTCATTTCAGTACGGAAACGGTGCGCCTGCTCTGGGCTATCTAGGAAGATACAATGCTCACGTACACCTGGCGTGTTGAAGTCATTAGATGTTGAGCCGATTGCCATTACCAAAATATCGTACGCAAGCTCACGCTCAGGCATCAAAAGATCGCCTTGCTCGTTGTGCAATTCAGATAAAATGATAGTTTTCGCTTCGCGATTGATATCTTTTAGGCTACCCATTTGAAAATCAAAATGATGATTTTTTGCATGAGCACGGTAACTTAGGGCATCGACACCTGCATCCATCGAACCTGTCGCAACTTCGTGAAGCAATGGCTTCCACAAGTGGCTTGCTTTACGGTCAACTAATGTAACTTCTGCACGACCTTTACGACCTAGGGTGCGACCTAGTTTTGTAGCAAGCTCAAGCCCACCGGCACCACCGCCAACAACGATAATACGTGTCACGATTTCTTCCTCTTTAATATACGAATTCTTGTCTTGAATAGTCTGACTCAACATAGGCTGACAACCATTGAGTCAAACTTGCCATGAAGCTGAAAGCTCCATTAGGCAAAATAGATAGATGGACTAACACAGAGGGTCTTGCCCTAGTTTTAGCCCATCTCGGATGTAGGAAGGTTAGAGTGTTTCTTTAAACGCTTTTATAGTTTTTAGATGCTGTGAGATCTTTTTAAATTTATGAGTTTGTGTCTCATCCCAGATGACTTTGTAGTAATCAGCCAGTGCATCACTTGTGTGATGATTATCTAATACTTCGTCCTCAGTTGAAAGTATGCACAGACAATTACCCGCATTTTTTTCTCTAAAATCTGTAACACATTTTGTCGCTATGTCTAAATACTCTTCAGGTCGGTCAATTCTTCCTTCCATGTTATTTTCAGGGTGCAAATTTGGGTTAAAAACAACCTGTTTAATTCCACATAAAAATCCAACACGTTCTGACCAGTAACCGCCCAAACCGACACCACAAATTAATGGTGCTTCATCGGCGGACTCTTCCACCAGCTTATGCACTTCTTTTAGTAAATGCTGCATATCATGCTTTGGGTGAAGGGTACTGTAATTAACAAACCGAACGTCGGGATCGATAAATTGTAACTGTAATACCTTTTCGTGGTTACCTGGGCTTGTAGAGTCAAAGCCATGCAGATAAATGATCATCCTGTTCTCCCTCGGTTTTGTTATGTTGCAATTTCAATCTAACACGTTTTATAGGGTTTAAAAGTCAATTGTCAGAAATAGTATGCAAAAGCGAGGAATAACCCACAATTATCCCTACTGATAAATCAAGGCTGCGATATCTTTCCGTAAGTCAGTTAATAATGCCTGCATATGCTGGCGCTGGTCATCACTCAAGCTGTGGTTTAGTCGTCGCATTACATCAAAACGACGATTTAAGTAAAACTCAAGCTCCTGCTCCGCTGTTGGATTTTCAAATGCTAGCAAGTCATGGACGGTCCGCTTTAGCTCTTGCTGAAAAGCAGCAGACTGAGGTTGAGCCATCAATGCCTTCCAGTCAGTGAGAAAGTTTTCACGAATAGAAAAGAAGGTGGGCTCCATTTCAACTTGGTATCCGGCAAGCTCAGTTAGCAAAGTACGTTGTTTGTTGGTTAATGAACCTAACCAGTCTTTGGCTGTTTTTTGTAATGCTTGGCTACGCTTAGTGATTTTCTGTTTAGTTGTTAGCACTGCCCGCTCTTGGCGAATTTTCTCAATATCATCAGCAATTTTCTGATTGAACTGCTGACGCTGAGTTTGATCAAGCGAACGTAACATGCGGGAAAAGGTAGGAACAAAAATGGTGGCAGACTCTTGCCCAATAGCAGTGAATTTAAAGTGATAGCCTCGAATTTGATTGAAGCTGAGCGGTTGTTTTAAATCTTGCTGTAATTCAGAGATCAAGCGATGGATCTTCGGCAACTCTTTTTCCCTGTGTTCCGCTAGCGCCAAATCTAAATCAGATTCAAAAGATTTTTCCTGACTTGAGTTTAAGCTCACATAGTCAGACACATAGTAAGGAATCCAAAAATCGAGAGTGTTATAGCCTAGCCGCAAAACACAGCCAGTGAGCAGCAATACTGCAGCAACGATGATTAACCTAAATGGCGAAAACAGTTGAGTTTTCAACGCGACACCTCTCCTTCCTTGAGTTGAGCTACAGCATAAAAGCGATAAGCCTATGTTCGAGGATCACAGGAAATCCCCAGAGCTATTTACTCCAATTGAACAAAGACTTATCTGCTATTAACTTACGTTAACGAGCACACTTACGATCAATATAGACCGTTTATTTAGAGAACTATTCCTTAATTCCCTTTTTCTTATCCATCACACTGCGGTGAGTTTAGACAATAGCGCTAAACCAGATTGGCGATAAGATTCATCCTGCCATGCACTTGCGCCTGCAAAGTACCAGAGCATGGCAAGGTAATCACACCAAGGAAGCCAAGCCTTTACGGCTGCTAACCACAACTGAGTATCCGCTTGTTTTGCGTCACAATAGGCTTCAACTGCAATTTGAAGATCATAGCCATTAGCATGAATCGTCATCGCCACATCCAACGCAGGATCAGCCGCCGCAGCGTATTCCCAATCTAACACCCCAATACAGCCATCAGATTGACGGATTAAATTGTATGTACCCAAATCAAGATGACAGCAAGCCAATGGAAAGTGAATGGGTAATGGCTGACGCTGAAATCGTGCAAACACAGCTTGCAACGCTGGCGACTTATCTTGCAAAGCTATCGCCTGCCAATACTGCTCTGCTTTCAGGTGGACATCAAGCTGATGGTTCGGCGTTGGCTGGGTATGAATTTCTGCTTGAAGTGCCATTAAGTGGTGTAACGAAAACTGCTCATCAAGCACCTCACCGTCTAACCATTCGACTAATAAGCCTTCCTTACCCTGCCATAACACCTTTGGCGCACGAAACTGACGACTTTCCTTTTCCTGCACAGTATCAAGCACTTGCAAAACTTGCTGCTCGTTATCACGAGAAACCGCAAACGCCGACGATGCTTTAGATACAGGCCGCCACACAGCCTTACCGTTCGCTAAGGTCAGCAACAAACAACGATTACTCAAACCGCCAGTAAGTGATTCAAGGTGCAACACCTCTTGCCCTAAGAGTTGGCTTAATCGATCTTTTTCCACATCGTGTTCGTGCATCTTGATTCCAGCGTTATTGATACCACTTTTGGCAGCATATGCTCTTGTTTAGATTTAGGTTTAGGCTTATTAATAAACCCATTCAAGTGCGTATTAGCCTAAGATGCTTCTTTCAATAAATCAAAACCTTGGCGAAGCTGCTCGCTTTTTAGAATACGACCATGCCCTAGCCCTTCAGTTGCAATTAGCGTGACGTGTGGCATTTCGCTTGCCTGCTCTGATGTCGCAAACGATGCGAAGCGATCACCTCTATCGTGCACAATCACTGTTTTTGCATGACCGGAAGTTAAGCGTTTAAGTGGGTCAATGCTATCGAGGGAATACTGGTAGCTATCTGCTATTTCATCAATCACTTCTTGGAAAAGCTTCATCGAAAAGCCAGAGCTTTCAACAGTCGTTACTAAGTTATCAACATAATCTAATACTGGGGCAACCAATAATACGGGCTTATTCTGCAAACATGGATTACGGCTCTCAAGAACCATAGCACCTCCCATACTGTGCGCAATGACACCTTCAATTGCAGGTTCTTTTTCTAGTACCTGATCAAGTGCGCTTACAAAAGCAGGAAGATGACCAAAGCGACCTTCACTCTCACCGTGAGCAGGGTTATCAAACGCAAGTGCCGTATATCCAGCATTAGCAATATGCTCCATTAACGGGAAAAACTGACTAGAGGAGCCAGACCAGCCATGGCCTAACACCCAAGTAGGGCCACTACCCAAACGGTAAGTCATGATTTGCCCTTCAGACGTTAGTACAGGCTCGCGTTTTAAGCCTGCCGGCTCTTCCACTTGACGTTTAGGACGCACTGGCGTCAACAGCAGCTTCTTCGCAAAAGCTTTCGCATGGTTCGGTGCAAGCTTATGGTGAATACGCGAAGCGACATTAATGAGCTTACGGCGAACATTCACACCACCCTGTTTTTTGAAATAGATTTTACTACTCATGTTTCCCTCTTTTAGCTGCCTGACGTTACCAAAAAGAACGACCGTGCTTTTTTATTGTAAATGTTGTTATTCGAAATCAAGACAGCAAGCCCGTCTTGGCTATGTTTACATTCTTGCTATGAAGCTATAACCACCGACGTTTGTTAGCAACGCCAGTCGGTAAACACTTCTTCAACGCCTTGCCAAAAGCGTTGATGATCATCGGTTTCTAACGATAACGATAAAAACAAATGACTACTCAAATAGATACCGTACAAACGGTAAACCCCTTGCCAGGTATCTATGTCTTGGCGAAATTCACCTGATGCTTTGGCTTTGTCGATTTGTTTCGCCAGATATTCTAACCAGCGTTTGGTCAGTGCTTGCAGTTCATTTTGCAGAAGATCAGCGTTATCGGCTTTATCTTTCCACGCATCAATGAACATACAACTACCTTGAAACGAACGATTCCAAGCCAACCAATGCTGAAACAGAACCCGCAATTTTTTCTCAATATTATCGGGTTCAGCGATGCGAGCGGGTTGAATGACACGCTCAACAAACTGCGCCCCTGCAAACTCAACCACCGCGACTTGCAGGTTTTCTTTTGATTTAAAATGAGCAAACAAACCACTTTTCGACATGCCTGCCACACTGGCTAGTGTGCCAATAGTCAAACTGTCGAGCCCTGAATTACTGGCAACATCAAACGCTGTCGCCAAAATATGTTCACGGGTTGCCTTTTTTTTGCTCATTTCAAATCACTTCTTAACAGATGCTGCTAATTAAGACCAAGACTGATTCAGCTTGGCATATCTCACCACTTGATAAACAGCAATATTCTCTGCCGCTAAAACACGAATAACCTCTGGAACCATCTGAATTGGCATCGGCACCTCATACCCATGATCGAGAGGTGTAATGGTATCGACCCTAGTTTCACCGACAAATGAAGCAAGAACAGCTAAGACTTTGTCATCATGATCTCTCACTTCAAAATAGACTTTGTAAACATCCGTGGTGTAATCCACAGGTGTCGCTATTTCTAATGTTTCGTATGGGGGATCTGCAACATCGCTGCGCATTGCTTGCTCCTTCTGGCTGATTTTCCATTTTTAGCACGATCGTACTTTTTTAGCAAAAAAAGAAAGGCGTACTGGGTTATCCCCAAGTACGCCCTTGCAAGTTAGCTTATAGACCGAAGAGTGTCTTAGCTTCTTGCTTACGAATTTCTGTTTCGTCTGCCCACTCAATTAGACCTGTTTTCAGATCCATCAAACGCATTGTCATTTTGTAGTAAACGTCTTTGTCGCTACCCGCAGATTTCACGATGCTAGATAGGTTACCGTAAAGCATGTACTGAGCACCCACCATTTGGCCAAATTGAATCGCTGTGCTTTGGTTCACTAGCTCATCATTGTTTTGGAAGTTAAGTTGCTTACGTACAGCTTCAACACGCGTCATATCAACAAAGCGGAACTTACCTGAGTTAAGCAAACGAGTTGAAATTGAATCCGTTACAGATTCAGTATCAATGTGCTCGCTTGTCTTATTCTTAATGCTATCAACCACAATGATCGGACGCTTACCATTCGCGGTAATGTAAGCCACTGAACCTGACGCTAGCATACTGTCTGTCATTTCTACCGCAATCTTCTGTAGATCAGTAGAACCAAACTCAACCGTTGTTGTTTCTGCTTCTTGTGCGTCACCGTAGCTAACTTTCTGAGCACAGCCGCCCAGTAACACAGCTAAACTCAATACAGCAATTAGACCTTTTTTCATCATCTTACCTTTAAAAAATAATCAATTAATAATTAGCTCGGCGAATATAAATTCGGTACTGCTTAGCGTTAGCATTGGTTGCTACCGCTTGAAGTGTCATCGAGTCTTTGCCATGAATAACAAACTGGCGCCATGGGGCATCACTGCCTTCAAGCTCCAAGCCTTGCACGTCATACCAATACACTCGATATTGTAATTTCAGATCTTTTTCCGATGTACTTGTCACTGGTACAGCCGCTTTCATCAGACCATTTACATTGGTGATCATCGCTTTTTCAATCGTTAGCTTACTTGCCAGCGACGAGTTACCAATCACCACATTCTGATTACTGCTCTCAATACTGATCCCCGATGTGCGTGGCGCACACGCCGACAGCATCAGAGCAAAAAACAATACAGATAAAATTCTCATTAATTGGCTCCTAATAATACTGACCACCAGCTGACTTGATTACCTTGGCGTGACACCCAAACCATGGTTGTGCGTCCTGCTTTCACTTCAACATCCAACTGTTGCCCATTCCAAGTTAAAGTTTGTGTTCCTGCTTTTACGTCGTTTTGATAAATATCAATCGCTGCTGGCAACGTCTGCCAACTACGAGTATCGGGTTGCTCGGTCAACGTATTAAAAATATTCGCCAATACATTACCTACATCGTCCCCCCCCTCAGCGGCGGCGCGACGAACTTCATTCTTAGCCACAACACGTAATGCTTGGCGAGTAATAATCGCAGGTAATGCTTCAGACAAACTCTGCTGCGCCATGCTATTAACATTAGCAACTTGTTGCCCTTGCAATGAGGTGTTGCCTAATTTCAATGGCGTAAGTGTCGGGGTAGTCACATTGCCATAATACGGCAACGCCAGATTATAAATTACCCCCTGACCACGATTGTCTCGCCAATACAGTGGTAAGCGCCAATCGGATTTCGCCGCCACCACGCCTTGCTCATCAAAGATGATGACTCGACCTTCATCCTTCGCTGGACGCTGGTATTTACCATACCTTGCTTGCAAGGTTTGTAAGTCATCAATCATTTGTAGGCGCGTTGCTAAACGCAGTACGGTTTGCGCGACGTAAATATTGTCTGGGGCAACCGCTAAGGCGCGCTTGTAATCGATGTATGCGTTATTTAAATCGCCATCGGCTTCGTACAACACACCCGATAAAAAGAATAAGTAACCATTTTGCACCGCACCTAGCTTATTTCCTGCATCTGGGTAACGGGCTAACACAGCACCAATATTATTGTTCATGCCTTTTTGGCGCACTGCCTGCTCTGCTTTTTCAAGCTCAGCTTCACGAATTTTTTTCGCCGCTTCTTGCACCATATTGGCACGACGCACTTCCACCAAAGCACTTTCCAACTTACGCTGCTGGATATAATTCAGTGCCAAGTACAAGTGAAGAAAACCTAACTCGTAATCAGCAGGCTGATAGGTGATCATATTGTCGTTGGTTAGAACCGCACCAACTTGATTAAAGCCTTCAGATATCTGGATCACGGCTTTACTTTGTTGCTCCTTCACGGCGACATCTGCGCCCTGAAAAGCTGAAAAACTACTTGGGTATTGCTTGGCAAGAAAACGGGTTCGTCCTTGCTCCATCCCATCTAAAATCTCACCGGCAGGCGCTGTTGGCAGCGCATCAATCGCGGCTTGGTACTGACCTTGTTCCAGCGCGGAATGCGACGAACTCATCGCAATACTGTAGTGACTAAACAATCCTTGAGCCGATAAATTGGCACAGGCTGTTAAGGTCAACACAGTGAAAAATACCGCAGCCTTTTTCAGCATTAATTTATTAACTTTCAACCTTGCCCCAACCTAATTTGTTGGCTATTCACCCTAAATAAAAATGGTTTGCCAACCTACATCAGCAAACCATCAAACATGCCTTAGCCAACCAACATTGGACCAAGTGGACGACCACCAACAAGGTGCATGTGAATGTGGTACACCTCTTGGCCACCGTGAGGATTACAGTTCACGATCAAGCGGTAACCGTCTTCTGCAATACCTTCGTCTGCTGCCAGTTTACGTGCAACGGTAAATAGGCGCCCCATCATTGCTTCGTCATCGGCTTCAACATCGTTCACCGTTGGGATCAACTTGTTCGGGATAATCAGAATATGACTTGGCGCACGAGGGTTAATGTCACGGAATGCTGTTACCATTTCATCCTGATATAGGACATCTGCTGGAATTTCCTTACGAATAATTTTACTGAAGATAGTTTCTTCGGCCATGTCATGCTCCATTTCAAAAGATTACATCACATTGGAGTATGCTCGACTCCAGCGTCCAGAGCAATATTGAACACCGTTTTAAACATCCTTTCCAGTGAATATTGCATTTTGTGACCATTTTTTTGTTGTCCAGTTCAAAGTATGTAGACAAAAGTTTCATTTAGTATCAAGGATAACATTAACACTCCGATACAGATGTTAGTGTACATAAAGCTGCATATAACAATAACTTAAGCACAAAAAAGAACCTTCAGTAAAATTTTTAGATGCAAGATTCAACACTGCATTAGATTAGTTATTTTTAGTATTTAGGGACAATATGAAATTCAGTAGACAAACCTCTGTCATACGCCGGATGTATGCGGGCTTTGCGGTAATGGTGGTGCTTTTTATTGCGACTATTACTCTGATGCTACAAGGGACCAATCGCATTCATGGTCAACTAGAAGCCGTTACCAGTGAATCATTACCTTTAGTCACAACCGCCAGCCAAGCTAATGTTCGCTTGCTGGCAGCAGATAAAATCTTTAAAGATTTTCTCACCAGCCAGAACCCAGAGCGAATGGCGGGCTACCAGTCTAATTTCGCCAAAGCGCACCAAACATATCTTCAATCGCAACAAGTCCTTATCGCGCAACTGAAAAAATATCCTGCGCTCGAATCTCAATCGGCTCAATTGCTCGATCTTGAGCATCGCTATTTTTCAGAAGCGAATCGCGCGATGGCGAACTATCGCACTCAGCTAGAAGCACAAGCAGAAAGGCAAAAAATGGCGCGCCGCTTCCAACAGCTTTATCCAGTGTTAAGTAGCCAAATGAAAGAGTTTATTAACGATCAAGATGACTTCACAGTCAAAATGATTGCCAAAAACTACTTCATCAAATTGGAACAGACTGAAACCATTACATCAGATGCTTTAGCCACTGATGACTTAGCCGCTATCACCAAGGCAATTAAGCAAAACAAGAAGCTCGTTAATCATCTCAATAATGCTTATCGAAGCCTTGCTTCTCAGTTGCCTGTACTCAAACAAAACTTTGATGAAGCTGTTCAACAGTACACCCGCGATATCGGCAAAAAAGGTGGCATACTTGCGACCCACGCTGAATACGTAGATGCAAAACACCGCCTCTACGACAACATTGCGGTATTAGCAACTGAAGTCGATAACGCCGTTAGCTTACTTGATAGCTTTAAAACCCAAGCCGACATTCAAATGGAAGCTGCGATATCCAGTGCCGAAGAGGCTTATAGCCAAGGTTTCCGACAAGCGATGTTGATTGGCTTGTGCGTCGTTGGCTTTGCGCTTTTCATTGGCTGGGTGTTAGCACAAAGTGTTCGTAAACCGCTTAACTCAACACTTGTGACATTAGAAGCGCTAACTCAAGGCGATATGACGCAACGAGTAAACGATAATCACTTTATTGAATTCCAAAAGCTTAGCGGTCACATCAATACCCTTGCAGGCAACTTACAAGACGTAATTGGTGAAATCAGTAAGGCATCGGAAGATCTCACCAATGTCGCAACCGAAAACCAAACCACAACCAACTTGGCAAAAAATCGCTTAAATGAGCAACGTCAACAAACCAGCTCTGTTGCTGCCGCAATGACGCAAATGGAACAATCAGTGACGGATGTATCACGCAGCGCCCAGCACTCAATGGAACGCGTTCAAGAGGTGAGTCAAGCTGCTAACAGCGGGCGCGAAGTTATGAGCCGTAATATTCACACCGCTCATCAACTTTCATCTCGCTTAGATGAGTCGGTACAGGCTGTTGCGCAGTTGCAATCCATGAGTAGCAACATTGGTTCGATATTAGATGTTATTCGTAACATTGCCGATCAAACCAACCTTCTGGCACTGAACGCTGCGATTGAGGCGGCTCGTGCTGGCGATCAAGGACGTGGCTTTGCTGTGGTTGCCGATGAAGTCAGAGTGTTGGCAAAACGTACTACCGATTCAACCTCAGAAATTGAATCTATGATCCAAAGTCTGCAAGGCAGTGCAGGACAAGCCGTTAATATGATGCAGTCATGCGTAAGTGAGATGGATAACAGTATCAATCAAGCTACCGATGCCAACGGGGCGATGGAAGAAATCCAAGCCATTATTCTTGATATTAGTGAAATGAGTGAGCAAATTGCCTTGGCTGCACAAGAGCAACGAAGCACCACAGGCAGTATTGCTCGCAGCGTAGAAGACATTAATCACATTGCTGATGCTAACTTCACCGCAATGGAAGAAGTCGCGGACGCCAGCGGAAAACTGGATCAACTTGCTCATCAACAAAATGGCTTAGTGCATAAGTTCAAACTCTAACTTATAGAGTAATTCCACTTAATAGCGATAATGACCTGCCAATGCAGGTCATTTTTTTAAGGGGAAATCAGAACCAACACCAAGGATTTAAACAGCTTTAAGCAACAAAACACAGCAAACGATTGCGATTTTATTTGTCAATCACACAATTTGCCACAGATTTCACCTTTACTTCATTAGTTTATACTTTTAGAATCGGGCAAATTTTTTGGGAGGTAAGCGATTATGACGACTTTGACTATCACACGCCCGGACGATTGGCATGTGCATTTACGTGATGGCGACGTATTAAAAGATACTGTTCGTGACATCAGCCGTTATATGGGACGCGCGATCATCATGCCAAACTTGATCCCGCCAGTAACGGATACCGATGCAGCCCTTTCTTACCGCGAACGTATTCTTGCCGAAGGTCCTCAAGGCAATTTCTCCCCTCTCATGGTTCTCTACCTCACCGACAACACCACTCCTGAAGAAATCCGCAAAGCCAAAGCTTCTGGTCATGTATACGCTGCTAAGCTATACCCTGCGGGCGCAACGACTAACTCAGATTCTGGTGTGACTGATATTCAGAAGTTACTTCCTACTTTTAAAGCAATGCAAGAAGAAGGCATGCTACTTCTGATCCACGGTGAAGTAACTTCTCACGATGTTGATATCTTCGACCGTGAAAAAGCCTTCCTAGATAACGTACTGGGTCCTATCGTGGACATGCTACCGGATCTGAAAATCGTACTTGAGCACATCACAACAGCTGATGCCGTTGAGTTCGTGAAAAATGCAGGTCCAAACGTTGCAGCAACAATTACTGCGCACCACCTGATGTTTAACCGTAACCACATGTTGGTTGGTGGTATTCGCCCACACTTCTTCTGTCTACCGATCCTAAAACGCAGCACCCATCAGCAAGCACTGATTGAAGCTGCAACCAGCGGTAGCAAGAAGTTCTTCCTAGGTACGGATTCAGCGCCACACGCCAAAGGTCGTAAAGAGTCAGCGTGTGGTTGTGCCGGCTCATACACAGCGCACGCAGCGATTGAACTGTATGCCTCAGTATTTGAAGAAGCAGGCGCACTAGACAAACTAGAAGGTTTCGCAAGCTTCAATGGCCCAGACTTCTACGGTCTACCACGTAACACTGACACGATTACACTAACCAAAGAAGCGTGGAATGTGCCTGAAACTATGCAGTTTGGTAATGACGTGGTTGTGCCAATTCTTGCTGGCGAACAAATGCCGTGGAAAGTTGCATAAGCTTTTTTGCGCAAGGCTTTTATATCAAGGCTTGATTCCAAAGCGAGATAAAAAGTAACAGCACAAAAGTTAGTACTTATTATCGCTCGAAATCACAAAGGCTCTACTGAAAAACAGTAGAGCCTTTTTCTTTACGTTGTTTCTATATAAAAACTGTCAGCTAGTTTTGTAACACTGGCTGCGCGGTACTGGTTTCAGGAATGGCCACTTTATGGAACAAGCGGTACAGCACAGGTACCACTATCAAAGTCAGCACTGTCGCAAAGCTCAAACCAAACATAATCGTTACAGCCATAGGTTTGAAGAACACATCCGGTAACAGTGGGATCATCCCTAATACTGTGGTGATCGCCGCCATACACACAGGACGAACACGGCTTACAGCTGCATCAACGACTGCATGGTATTGATCCTTACCACTTGCCACCTCGATTTCTATCTGATCGATTAGCACTATCCCATTTTTCACTAACATCCCAGATAAGCTCAAAAAGCCCAGCAATGCCATAAAACCAAACGGGGTATTAAGCGCCAGTAGCCCAGTCGTCACCCCTATCACTGCTAACGGCACTGTCGCCCAGACGATCAACGCCTCTTTCACTTTCTTGAACAGGAAGATGGTGATCAAAAACATCACCAAGTAGCCCATTGGCATGGTTGAGAACAACGACGCTTGTGCATCGGCAGAAGATTCATACTCTCCCCCCCACTCAAGGTAGTAACCCGGAGGATAATCCAAACCTTCAATTGTCGTTTGAATTCGGGCTTGCACAGTGGCTGCGGTTTCATCCCCTAACGGATTCGGATCCGCCATCACGGTCAGCATGCGCTTGCGATCTTTTCGTACAATCAAAGGATCTTCCCAGCGAATATTTACACCCAACATCACCTGTTGTAGCGGTACATACCCTTGATTCACTGGACTCCAGATCTTCATGCCTTCGATGGTGGTGACATCCACTCGCTCTTTTTCCGGTAAGCGAGCAATGATTGGCATCAGGTTAGTGCCATCACGGTACAAACCTATGGCTAAGCCTGAAAATGCCATTTGCAGTAAATCATCAACATCTTCTTTGGTGATACCGTAACGCCGCGCCTGACTCTCATTGAAAATCGGCTCAATCACCTTAGTACGCTCTCGCCAATCGTGGCGTACATTAAATGCACCCGGATCAGCGTGCATGATATCCACTACTTGCTTACCGAGTTGACGCAGCACGGTTGGATCAGGCCCAACAACCCGCGCTTCGATTTTCGCCCCAGATGATGGGCCTAACATGATTTGCTTCAACTTATATTCAAGTTGTGGGTAGTCACGATCAAGCAGCTCGCTAAACTGCGCCATGTTTGGTAGTACATCTTCAAACGTATCTAAGCGCACAATCAGCTCACCATAAGCGGCATAACTCTTCTCTGGCGAGTAAGTCAGCATGAAACGTTGCGAGCCTTTACCCGCACTGGAACTGACGTACTCTACCCCCTCTTGCTCACGCAGTGCGGCTTCCAAACTGCCAAGCGCTAGGTTTGTCGCTCGAATATCAGTACCTTCTGGCATCCAAATATCCACCATGAACATAGGTGTCGTTGAGGCAGGAAAGAAGGATTGTTTGAGCAAAGTAAAACCATATAAGCTGGCCCCCAACATGGCTACCAGAGCAATAACGGTTAACCATGCTCGACGCATACACCACTCAAGCGACGCTTTGTAAACCACAAAGAATTTGCCTGCGTATGGGTCTTTGTCTGCGGCGTTTTCATCGATTTTGACGCTTTTGAAAAACAGATCGCTAAAGAAAGGAGTGAGTGAAATAGCGGTAAACCAACTTAGCATTAGCGACACTAACAGCACGGTAAACAGCGTTCGACAATATTCCCCGGTCGAGTCTTGCGACAAACCAATCGGAGCGAATGCCATCACCGCAATAACGGTCGCGCCTAATAGCGGCCACTTGGTTTGCGTGACGATATCCGATGCTGCTTGCATTCGCGTTCGCCCTCGCTGCATCCCGATCAAGACCCCTTCGACCACTACAATGGCATTGTCCACCAGCATCCCCAGCGCGATAACTAACGCACCTAGCGAGATCCGTTGTAGATCTATCGCCATCCACTTCATGAATACAAAGGTACCCAAAACAGTGAGCAACAAGATCAAACCGATCAAGATCCCCGAGCGTAACCCCATAAAGAACAATAATACGATGATCACGATCGCCACCGCTTGACCGAGACTCACCACGAAGCCACTGACCGATTTATCCACCTCGGTCGGCTGGCTATATACAGCACTGATGTTGATCCCAACCGGTTGTTGTTCTTTTAATTCAGCTAAGCGACGCTCTACTTTTTGGCCAATCTTGACCACGTTAACGCCCGAGACAAAAGAAATACCAACATTGAGGGCTTGCTTACCGTTAAAACTGACCAAGTTGGTGGGGATCTCTTTAAAACCACGCTGAATGGTGGCAACGTCACGCAAGTAAATCAGCCCTTCAGCACCGCTTTCAGTGATGATCAGATCACCCAGTTCATCAACATCCTGAAACTCCCCTGTCGGGTGAACCCGAATGTACTCATCACCAATGCGCACCGCCCCCGCGCTGGTCACCAAGTTCTGCTTGGCTAAAGTGTTATAAATAGTTTGCGGAGAAATCCCCAAACTCGTCAGACGTTGGAGCGATATTTCGATGAACACTTGTTCTTGCTGAGTGCCAGAAACGGCAACTTTGCTGACCCCTTCCACAAGTTCGATTTCACGACGCAGATAGTCAACATAATCGTTAAGCTCTTTATAGCTGTAGCCACTACCTGTGATCGCCAATAAAATCCCGTACACATCACCGAAATCATCAATCACCGACGGATCACCCACGCCCGGTGGCAAATTAGGTTTGAGATCATTCACCTTACGGCGCAGTTCATCCCAGATCTGCGGGAGATCATTAGGGCCGTACTGGTTTTTCATCGTCACTGTGATCTGTGAAAGACCACGACTAGAGATCGAATTCACTTCATCAACATAAGAGAGCTGCTGAATCGCTTTCTCTATCGGGTAAGTGACTTCTTCTTCTACTTGCAATGGCGTGGCCCCCGGATATGAAGTCACGACCATGGCATCTTTAATGGTAAAAGCCGGATCTTCTAATCGACCCAAACCAAAAAACGACATGGTGCCGCCGATCAAAAAGATCAGGGTCAACATCCAGCTGATCACTTTGTTGGTAATAAAATAGGAGGCGATATCTTGCTTCATTGTGTTTGTCCCTCCGTCTCAACCAATTTGACACTCTGTCCTTCACGCAGTCGGTTCCCTCCTGCGATCACAATCTGCTCACCAGATTCAACCCCAGAGAGCAATCTCACACCTTCAGGTACGACTTTATCGGTAGTGATTTTGCGCTTAGTGACGGTCAGATCGTCGTTTACTACCCACACAAATTTGTTGGCTAACTCAATCCCATCACCATCTTCATTGAAAATGGCTTCAACAGGCACAACAGGCTCACCCGCTTGGTATATTTTCAATTTTTGAGCGTCGGCTTGTACCTCCACCGCCATACCATCCAAAATAAAACGATCGCTTGGCATCGGCATGGTGAGAGTCACAAGGAAGGTACCTGAATCAGGATCGAGCTCAGTGGTGAATTCTTTAAGCTTGGCGCGATATTCCACCCCGTCAGGCATCAAAATTCGCGCATTTGGTGATGAACGCTCAATTTCCACCGCAGAGCGGCGTGAGAAAATCATATCTGGTGCTTGAATGTGGATATCCACCTGTTTGGTACTATGGATATTCATTACCTGCTGCCCCACTTGCACATTCTCAAACTGCTCTATTGGAACTTTGGAAATCACGCCTTCAAAAGGTGCGTAGAGTTTAGTGAATGTAAGCCGTAACTTAGCAAGATCGAGTCTAGCGAGTGCGATACTGCGCTGTGCTTTTAATTCATCGAATTGTGATTGCGCTAAATAGCCTTTCTTCACCAACTTGGCGGAGCGGCGAAACTGACTATCGGCAACATTGAATTTAGCTAGCGCATCATCCACTTCTAGTTGGTAATCAGTTGGTTCAAGCTCAGCAAGAAGCTGCCCTTTTTTGACAAATGATCCCGACCGCACCAGCACCCGTGTCACTTCCCCTTGAATACGAAACGACAGACTGGATTTATCCGCAGCCGCTGCGACCGCAGGAAAGGTTAATTGCGGCGCTTCTTGCGCGATACTGACTGTGGTGATTTTCACTGGTTGAGTGATCACCCGAGGCTCAACGGCTGGCTTTTCACACCCTTGTAAGACACAGAGTAAAGCTAGCGTGGTAAAGCCATATAACACCTTAAAATATCGCATCTTACAGCCCTCGCTCTTTCACCCACGCCCGCACTTTTTGCCCATCTTGCAGCTCTTCAACGCCAGAGGTCGCAATCAAGGTGCCATCTTCAATACCCGCCACAATGTGATTATTTTCATTGAGGGTGACAGCTGTTTTCTTCACCACACCATCACCATTAACGGCCCACACAAACACCTGTTGCCCTTCTTTTATTAGCGCGCGTTTAGGTACAGCCCCCACTTTGCCTTTCGGGATTTTTATCCTTACTTGCCCTGACATGCCCGGCAATATGTTCTTATCGTCTGGGCGTGCCATAAACAAAGTCACCTTGTAGCTGTTTGTTTTGGAATCCGCCTCAGTATCGACTTCTTTAAATTCAGCAGAGTAAGACTGGGTTAAATCGGTATCGAAAGTCACCACTGGATTAATTGCTTTGGTATAACCTTTAAAGCGAGCAAATAAGTGGTCGGGAAGCTGGAATGTCACGTTGATTAAGCCAGAACTTTGAATATGTAGCACAGGTTCTTTAGCATTGACGTATTCGTAGTTTTCGATCATTTTCAGTGAGATATTGCCATCGTATGGCGCAACCAAGGTGGCATAACTCAGGTTTGCCTTTGCCTTATCTAAACTGGCTTTGGCTTGGTTGAGGGTGGCTTTTGAAGTGTCGTAATCAAGTTCAGAGATCACCTTGGTTTTGCGTAATTCGGCATTACGTTTAAATTGCACCAAGGCGAGCTGGTAATTTGCTTGAGCCTGTCGTTTTAATAGTGATAATTCATCTTCATTGAGCTTAGCGAGTGTCATTCCTTTTTTGACAATATCTCCCGAGCGAACAGCGATTGACGCTAATTCACCACCAACACGAAAAGCTAAAATGGCTTTATCGCCCGCTTCAACCGTGGCGGGAAAAGTTCGGAAAGATTCACTTTCGCCTACTGTGATTGCTAACAACTTAACTGGCCGAGAATCGGGCTCTGCCACTTGCTGCTCTTTCTCACCACAGCCAAGTAAGAGCACACTGGAGACCATCACCCCTGATATTTTGTGGTAGCCGTGCTTCAGACCAGCGCGTATGGCAGCGTTCACACGACCAACAGCTTCACTGCAGTTCATTCCACGCCTAGCTAGGCTATGCATGAAAACAACACTAGGGTGATGGCTAGTGCACTTATCCATAGGCATTTATACCCCTGAGTATCATCACAAAAGATCAACAGACCATTACAGTGTAGTCACTCACTAGGTACGAAAAGCCTTGGTTACAGAATGTCTTAGGAATGGGACAGGCGGAGTTAGGCAAAAAAATACTAAAAAGAAAGCGGATAAAATTAGCTTAGGGACAAAATAGCTAGATAAAATTTCACCCAGAACGAAAAAAGGAGCCGAAGCTCCTTTTCTTTAACACTCAGAATATAAAACGCAGATTTCGCGATTACGCTTCAATCTCTGCAATTTTCACTTTCCAAATATCTGGGCCTGTTTGGTGGGCATTGTTACCCGTTGAGTCAACTGCCACAGTCACTGGCATGTCTTCTACTTCAAACTCGTAGATCGCTTCCATACCAAGGTCTTCAAACGCTACCACGCGTGCTTTCTTAATTGCTTTTGCAACAAGGTAAGCCGCGCCGCCAACAGCCATCAAATAAACGGCTTTGTTTTGCTTGATAGACTCAATCGCCATTGGACCGCGTTCAGCTTTACCAATCATGCCAGTTAAGCCTGCTTGTTCAAGCATCATGTCGGTAAACTTATCCATACGGGTAGAGGTTGTAGGGCCAGCAGGACCTACGACTTCATCACCCACTGCATCAACAGGACCAACGTAGTAGATAAAGCGGTTTTTAAATTCCACAGGGAAGTCTTCACCACGTGCAAGCATATCTTGGATACGTTTATGCGCGGCATCACGACCCGTTAAGATCTTACCTGACAGCAGAATGGTTTCGCCTGATTTCCACTCTTGCACGTCTTCTTTCGTAACTTGGTCAACATTCACACGGCGAACGTTATCACCCACTTCCCAAGTGACTTCAGGCCAATCTTCCAATTTTGGTGGTGTTAGCTCTGCCGGACCATTGCCGTCTAGCGTGAAGTGTACGTGACGCGTTGCTGCACAGTTCGGGATCATGCATACCGGCTTAGAAGCTGCATGAGTTGGTGCGGTTTTAATTTTCACATCAAGTACAGTAGTCAAGCCGCCAAGGCCTTGTGCACCGATACCTAGCTTATTCACGCGATCGTAAATATCTAAGCGCAGTTCTTCTTCTGCGTTTTGCGCGCCACGTTCTTGCAACTCATGGATATCTACCGACTCCATTAGCGATTCTTTTGCCAATACCGCAGCTTTTTCTGCTGTACCACCAATACCGATACCTAGCATGCCAGGTGGACACCAACCAGCCCCCATTAGCGGTACGGTTTTCTCAACCCACTCTGCAACGTCATCAGATGGGTTTAGCATCACCATTTTGGTTTTGTTCTCAGAACCGCCGCCTTTTGCTGCGATTTGAATTTCCACTTTATCGCCCGGTACCATATCAATATGTACCACGGCAGGAGCATTATCTTTAGTATTCTTGCGACTGCCAGCCGGATCCGCAACAACAGAAGCGCGAAGTGGGTTATCCGGGTTGGTGTATGCCTGACGAACACCTTCATCAATCATTTGCTGCACAGTAAGATCGCTCTCCCACTGCACATTCATACCAATCTTAACGAAGCAGGTCACAATACCTGTGTCCTGACAAATTGGGCGATGACCTTCCGCTGACATGCGCGAGTTAATCAAAATCTGCGCAATAGCATCTTTTGCAGCCTGACTTTGTTCTTTGTTATAGGCTTTTTCTAATGCTTGAACAAAGTCCAGTGGGTGATAGTAAGAAATGTACTGCAAAGCATCAGCTACACTGCTTATCAGATCTTCTTTACGGATGACGGTCATATATGCCCTCGTTGATTATTATCATTCCATGGCGCCCGAATTGCTTCCAATCTGTGGTTGCCACCCTGTCGAGACAGGTAGGGATGGGGCAACCACGCTGCCATATTCCGTTGGCTAGTTCCTTCTATATATTTACTGACTTAAAAGGCTGTAAATACACCGAAAGGATCATCCTTGGGCGTCGTATTTAAAACTCACTTTATGATACTCTTGCGGTCAACTTCGCGCTACGCGCTAATCGAACACCTGTCACAAAAAAGAAAATGATTTGTAAATCACAATCTCCGCTCATTATCGAGCAACTTGAGTATCATCCGACAGCATCACTGGAATGGTTTGCACCTCTCGCAGCAATGCCTTGGGCTATGATATTACGCTCAGCAGCTAACAACCATCCAGATAATCGCTTTGATATTTTAGTTGCTGATCCTTTAGCCACTTTAGAGACACAAGGTGATACAACGCGTATTAAATTGTCAGATAGTGATGAAAAAACCAGCACTTCTGATCCGTTCGAGTTAGTCGCTACGCTTGAAGCACAATTATTACCCGAACTTAAACCTATGGCAGGCATCCCTTTTCTTGGTGGCGCATTAGGTTTTTGGGGTTACGATTTAGGTCGTCGCGTCGAAAAAGTGCCTTGTTTAGCAGAACATGATTTATCAACGCCTGATATGGCGATAGGAATTTATGACTGGGCGCTGATTGCTGATCATCAAGCACAAAAACTCTTTCTGATCTCACCGCAAGGAAGTGAGCGTTTAGCTTGGCTTAATACGCAAAAAGAGCGTTATACATGCAAAAATATGCTGAGCCACGAAAATCATGGTTTACAACATTCAGATGATTTCGCATTAACATCTGATTGGTCAGCCAACATGACTATCGAGAGTTATTGCAATAAGTTTAAGTGCATTCAAGATTATTTAACATCCGGTGACTGTTACCAAATCAACCTTGCTCAGCGCTTCTCTGCTCAGTACCAAGGTGATGAATGGCAAGCTTATTTGAAACTGGAGCAGCAAAATGGCGCCCCTTTCTCTGGCTTTATTCGCCTAGCCGACAGCGCGATTTTATCCGTCTCACCTGAGCGCTTTTTGCAG
This sequence comes from Photobacterium jeanii, assembly GCF_001650345.1. Classification (GTDB taxonomy): domain Bacteria; phylum Pseudomonadota; class Gammaproteobacteria; order Enterobacterales; family Vibrionaceae; genus Photobacterium; species Photobacterium jeanii. Next base: position 827,519 of record NZ_LVHF01000012.1, read on the forward strand.
CACCAAGACAAAGCCATTGAAACCAAGCCGATCAAAGGCACTCGCCCGCGCTTTACTGATCCAAGCGAAGATAAACAAAGTGCCGACGATTTACGCCAAGCTGATAAAGATCGTTCTGAAAACCTGATGATTGTTGATCTACTGCGTAACGATATTGGCCGTGTCGCCAAAGCTGGCACAGTTCGTGTTCCTAAGCTATTTGATATCGAAAGCTTCCCAGCGGTGCATCACTTAGTTAGTACAGTGACAGGTGAACTCGATCAACAATACACGCCTACCGATTTACTACGTGCCTGTTTCCCTGGCGGCTCTATTACGGGAGCACCAAAGGTGCGTGCGATGGAAATTATTGAAGAATTAGAACCACACCGCCGCAATGTATATTGTGGCAGCATCGGCTACATTAGCCGCTGTGGCACTATGGATACCAGTATAACTATTCGCACTCTTGTCGCTGAACAGCAGAAAATTCATGCGTGGGCCGGTGGCGGGATTGTCGCAGATAGCCAAGATCACAGTGAGTACCAAGAAACACTGGACAAACTGAGTAAGATTTTGCCACTCTTGAGTAAATAGTAAGTAACGTGGCTATCGAGTCGACGCGTGCCAAATAACGCGAAAAAGACACTCGTAGACAACTAATTTATCAAATCGACACCTCTCAGGGATTGAGAGGTAATCACAACGTACACACTGTACTCGTTAACTAGGGTATATACTTGATATAAGCCTCAGTATCGCTTTTACAAACGTTTTGCTCGATAACACTGTGATGCCAGCCAAGGATGGATAATGGATCAACAACAGCTACTTAGCCGATTTATGTTAGCGCCGACCGCAGATTATGATGCAAGCCATCAGCTGCGTATTCGCCAACAATTTACGGCGAGTATGCCCCACCCATCTCCTTCATCTCAGGCTAAATCTGCGCAGAAGTTTAAACCTGCCGCGGTATTGATCTCGTTAGTTCCTCGCAATAATAGCTTTAATGTGGTGTTCACAGAACGCGCAAAACACCTGAAGCATCACCCTGGGCAAGTCGCGTTTCCCGGAGGGAAAAAAGAAGATCACGATAGCGATTTAATTGACACTGCGTTACGAGAAACTTACGAAGAGACAGGAATTATTTGTCATCGTGATAACATTTTAGGACAGCTTCCTGTGCTACCGACGATCAGTGGATATGCTGTCACGCCATATTTATCAACAATTTCCCCAAACTACATTCCTAAATTAGATTGCAACGAAGTTGATAATTTATTCGAGGTACCCATAAGCTTTCTAATCAATCCGTTGAATATAAAAAGCCATAGATTTACAATAAACGGGCAATTCCATGATATTTATTCCATATCATTCAGCAAATATTCAATTTGGGGCGCAACCGCGCAAATGATTAAAATTTTATCAACTCAACTTTGGCATGAGCCATAGTATCCCGTCGCATTACTTTATCTAATGTTAATAGAATATAAAGCGTGATCGTGATCACCTTTAATTGTATTGCAAAACCCATACATCCAATAACGAGATCTTAATCAAAGTTTTACTTCTATAAATCCTGAAAATGCGCACCGTTCCTAACGTTCCCGTTCCAAAGTTGGATTTATATTATGCAAACTACTACAAGTTCTGCTTCAACCTCCGTTCCTAAAACCAAATGGACTTATAAAGATTTCACATGGGCACTATCGCTGTTCGGTACAGCTGTAGGTGCAGGTGTTCTTTTCCTTCCAATTAAAGCTGGTGCTGGTGGTTTCTGGCCTCTAGTTATCCTAGCGTTGATCGCGGCACCAATGACTTGGTTCGCACACAAAAGTCTTGCTCGTTTCGTTCTTTCTTCTAAGAACCCTGATGCAGATATCACTGATACTGTAGAAGAGCACTTCGGTAAAACTGGCGCAAACATTATTACCTTTGCCTACTTCTTCGCCATTTACCCAATTGTACTTATCTACGGTGTAGGTATTACGAACACTGTTGATTCATTCCTAATTAACCAAATGGGTATGGAATCAATCCCTCGTCCGCTACTTTCAGGTGTACTTATTGCACTAATGACAGCTGGTGTTGTGTTCGGTAAAGAACTCATGCTGAAAGCAACTTCAGCAATGGTTTACCCACTAGTATTTATCCTACTAGCACTTTCTTTCTACCTAATTCCTGAGTGGAACACGTCTATGATGGAAGTTGCACCAGACTGGTCTGCAATGCCTGCAGTAATCTGGTTAGCGATTCCAATCATCGTATTCTCATTCAACCACAGCCCAATCATCAGCCAGTTCACTAAAGAACAACGTCGTGTACACGGTGACAACGCAGTAGCTAAAACTGACATGATCACTGGCGGCGCAGCAATGATGCTTATGAGCTTCGTAATGTTCTTCGTATTCTCTGTAGTGCTTTCAATGTCACCAGAGCAACTAGCACAAGCTAAAGCGGAAAACATCAGCGTTCTTTCTTACCTAGCGAACGTTCACGAGTCACCACTGATTTCTTTGCTTGGTCCACTAGTTGCTTTTGCTGCTATCACTTCAAGCTACTTTGGTCACTTCCTAGGCGCTCACGAAGGTCTTGTAGGTCTAATCAAATCTGAGAAGACTTCAGTGAAGAAAGCAGAAAAGATTTCTCTAGGTTTCATCGTAGTTACAACTTGGATTATCGCAATTATCAACCCAAGCATCCTAGGTATGATTGAAACCATGGGCGCACCAATGATTGCTGCAATCCTGTTCCTAATGCCTGTATTTGCAATGTACAAAGTACCAGCGATGGCGAAGTACAAAACTTCAACACCTGTACGTCTTTTCACTGCAGCATGTGGTATCGCGGCAATTACCTCTGTAATCTACGGCGCGCTATAATCTAACTAGTGATAGAGTGAAGACTATGTGGGCTTCGTCAAGAAAATGTGCCACAACGCATGGTCTTCAAAAAGAAATCGCGTAGAATAGTAAATACAAAGAGCAGGGATGGTTCATCACTGCTCTTTTGTTTTCTGATATCTCGCCAAGGAAGGGGCGAGACAATTAAAACGATACAGCCAGTTTAAGAGCAGAACGCTAAAAACCAGGCTGAGGTAAAATACAGATGATCAGTGTTTTTGATATCTACAAAATCGGTGTGGGTCCTTCCAGTTCACACACTGTAGGTCCAATGAAAGCGGGTAAAGAGTTTATCGATGACCTGCGTGCAATGGGCAAGTTACGTGATGTGACCAAAATTACCGTGGACGTTTATGGTTCGCTTTCTCTTACCGGTAAAGGTCACCACACAGATATCGCTATCATTATGGGTCTTGCAGGCAACAGTCCTGAGCATGTTGATATTGATAGCATCCCTGGCTTTATTGCTCGCGTTGAAGAAACCGAGCGCCTACCTGTTGGTATGCACTGCCACACCGTTGACTTCCCTCGTGACGGTGGCATGAACTTCCACACGACTAACCTACCTCTTCACGAAAATGGTATGACTATTACTGCGCATATCAATGAAGAAGTAGCTTACCAAAAGACTTACTACTCTATCGGTGGTGGCTTCATCGTTGATGAAGAAAACTTCGGTAAAGAAGCTGAGTCTACGGTAAAAGTTCCTTACATGTTCACCACAGCTGAAGAGCTTGTTGACCAATGTAAAGAAAGCGGTCTTTCTATCAGCTCGCTAGTAATGTCTAACGAGCGTGCAATGAACGCTGAAGAAGAAATTAATACTTACTTCTCTAATATCTGGAAAACCATGCGTGAGTGTATGGAACGTGGTATGAGCGAAGAAGGTATCCTACCTGGTCCACTACGTGTTCCTCGTCGTGCTGCAGCCCTACGTCAGCAGCTAATGACTAGCGAAAAACTAAGCAATGACCCTATGACTGTTGTTGATTGGGTTAACATGTACGCTTTCGCAGTTAACGAAGAAAACGCAGCAGGTGGTCGTGTTGTTACAGCTCCAACAAACGGCGCATGTGGCATCATTCCAGCAGTACTGGCTTACTACGACAAGTTCATCCAGTCTGTTGGTCCTAAAGAATACACGCGTTACTTCGCAGCTTCTGGTGCGATCGGTGGTCTTTACAAGCGTAACGCTTCTATCTCTGGCGCTGAAGTTGGCTGTCAGGGTGAAGTAGGTGTTGCATGTTCTATGGCGGCGGCTGGTCTTGCTGAGCTTATGGGTGGTAGCCCTGAGCAAGTATGTATGGCTGCAGAAATCGCAATGGAACACAACCTAGGTCTTACTTGTGACCCAGTTGCAGGTCAGGTACAGGTTCCTTGTATCGAGCGTAACGGTATCGCAGCGGTTAAAGCTATCAACGCAACACGTATGGCACTTCGCCGTGCTTCTGCACCACGTGTATCGCTAGATAAAGTTATCGAAACTATGCTTGAAACTGGTAAAGACATGAATGCTAAATACCGTGAGACTTCTCAAGGTGGTCTAGCAATCAAAGTAATCTGTTAATATCGGTTATTAGCTAAATAGCAAAAAGCGACTACCCTTTGGGTCAGTCGCTTTTTTTATTGCCTACAATCCACAGCTCAATACTTATCAGTCATCTACCCAGCGACTTTTCTGCAATTGGCTTGTTCAAATAGCCACTAATTCGCCCTTGCCAACAAAGCTTCAATGTCTTCTGCGGTGGCTTCGCCATTTTGTAACCGCGCTAACCATGAAATTGGGATCCCTTTTTCATCGCCAAAGCCATAGCAAGCCCCTGCGATTGCGCCAATAAGCATCGCACGTCCACAACTATCACCAGAAGCGCGAATGTTGTTTAGCACCGCCTCTGTAAAGCTATCACTGTTTTGTAGTATCCATGCCGACAGTGGCAAGCTGTCAGGCAAGTGACAAGCTTGATTGACGATAGTCAGAACATGGTTGAGATCGTTCACATCCCCAGTCAGCGCCCTCACCTGCTCGATTTTGTCACGGATAGGCTCTGGCGATTTTATTTTGAGAATATTAAGGACAGGATCAATCCGTTGTGAACGCAGTGCTTCATTTAACGCACTAGCAAAGGCTTTCGCACACTGAAGTGCTGTATCGCCTTGATGAGTAATACCAACGATACGATCAATTTCTTGTTCGAGTTGCTCAGAAGAATACTTAAGTGCGACCAGAGCAGGTACAGCGCATAATGCAGGATTTTGATCATCATCGCTGCCAGAGTCTTCAGGCCAATCTTCTGGGTCTTGCGAAAATAATGTGAGTAATAATGCCTTGGTGGGAGTATCAACATAACCCATGAATTCACCGCCCGGGCCAAAATACTCCAGCATTTGTTGCTGCATTTGATTAATAGACAGACTTGGATCAGCCAGTAAGCGAATGTACAAGGCTAGCCATTCACCGTAGATGGTTTGCTCCCCTGCCACCAGCTTATCGTGAGCATAATAGCCATCGACACCCTGATAGTGTTCAGCATTAGGTTCAATAAAAGGAAAGTTGGGAAGTGAGGTCAGCGCTTTAATGCGCTCGGGTGAGTATATCCAGTGAGTACCCATACTCGCAGCATCTGCAATCAAAGCCCCCATGATTGCTGCATAACGTCGTGCCATAGCGCCTTCCTTAGATCGTCAAAGAATAATGGTGTAAGACAATACTATTCTAGACGATCAAAAAAACCTCGCCGAAGCGAGGTTTTTCTAAGAATTCAGAGCAATTAAGCTGCCGCTTTTAGGCTTGCTGCTTGAGCTGCTTTCTTCTCACCGATTGGTAGTACTGTGCGACCAAACTCGTTGTTTAGTACTTGCGCCATTGCGAAGTAAATAGCACTTGCACCACAGATGATACCTTCAAAACCAGCGATTGTGCCGATTAGCGCGCTACCAGTGAAGTCACGAGCTGCAAGAAGGAAGAATAATACTGTTAGAGAAGCAAATACGAATTGCTTAGCACGTGGGTAGCATAGTGAACCGATGAACATGAAGCCAGTGAAGATGCCCCATAGTAGTAGGTACCAACCCATGAATGGTGCAGGGCTTGCAGCTAGACCCATCTTAGGCATAACCATTAGACCAACAAGCGTTAGCCAGAATAGACCGTAAGAAGTAAATGCCGTTGTACCGAACGTGTCACCACGTTTGAAGCACATCATGCCTACTAGCACTTGACCAAGACCACCGTAGAAGATACCCATTGCTAGGATCATTGAATCAACAGGAAAGAAACCCGCATTGTGAATGTTTAAAAGGATGGTAGTCATACCAAAGCCCATTAAACCTAATGGTGCTGGGTTAGCTAGTTTTGTAGACATTGAGTTCCCCTACAGGACGTAGTTCAAAAAAAGTAATAAATATTAAAAAATGTATGCATGTGTAATGCGCGGCGAATTCTAATAGAAGAAAATACGGAGATCAATCCAATCAGCGTTGAAAAAAGCATCAAACGGGAAAAATATTCAAGTTTTTTGATTTAAGTAAATATCGAGAAGCTCATTTTTATTGATACAAGTGTTACTAACTGTAAAATCTGTAACTCCTCACCTGCTTAGCCGCTTTGATAAAACACAGCTCATCTATCTAAATCCCCTGACATCTACCGAGCAAAAATCTCATTACGCAAAGTCAAAGTGCCAAACTCAGCGCACAAAAAAACCACCCGAAGGTGGTTCTTATATGTCATCGAAATTAGAGCAATGAAAGAGAGTGTAGCCTTTTCACCAAGAGCTTTGTCCAAATAGCCTTAATGCCTCGCACTCTCTCCATTCACTTAATCACGTTAACTATTACTCAGCAAGCATACGACGAGCTGCATCTACAACCACTTTGATTGAGCGCGTTTCTGTCTCTTTTAGCGTTGCGTGATCTGGGATCTCTTTCTGAGTACGGTTGATGATTACACCCGCAACACAACCAGCACGTAGACCAGAGCTTGCACACATAGTTAGTAGTGTTGCTGATTCCATTTCAAAGTTAAGCACACCCATTTGTTGCCACTCTTCCATTGAACCTTGGAAACGACGAACAACACGGCCAGTGAATGTGTCGTAACGTTCTTGACCAGGGTAGAAAGTATCACTTGATGCAGTTACACCAGTGTGAACTTTTGCACCGTCAGCATCACACGCCGCTTTCATTGCTGTCGCAACAGCAAAATCAGCAACCGCAGGGAATTCCATTGGCGCGAAGTGTAGGCTTGCACCATCAAGGCGTACAGAACCTGTTGTTACAATCATGTCGCCTACATTGATGTGTGGCTGGATTGCACCCGTAGTACCAACACGTAGGAAAGTACGAACACCTAGTTGTGCTAGCTCTTCAACCGCGATAGAAGTAGAAGGACCACCGATACCAGTAGAACAAACAACAACAGATTTACCATCTAGCTTGGCACGGTAAACCGTGTACTCACGAGAACTTGCTAGAAACTCAGGGTTCTCCATTAGATTTGCGATTTTTTCAACACGTGCTGGGTCACCAGGAATAATCGCTAGCTCTGCGCCTTGAAGATCCGCTTGTGTCACACCTAGGTGGAAAACTGCATTGTCAGACATACTGATATCCTTTTTATCTTTTTGTGCTCTGTATAGGGTTGGCAGAGCAATGAATCACGTTCTACTTATTCACTTTCAATAAGTATAAGGGCGTTAACTTGGCTAACCATTCTTGTGGTACAGACGGTTTTATACATCAAGTTTCACCCTTAAAGCATGGACTTACGATAGCCTAACCTATGACACATTTAAGTGACTTTTATCACGTTAATAAAAATCACTGAGTTTTCATTTTTCACAATTAAGTGACCCACATCACCAAAAATCGTTTGCACAGGTGACAGATCACAAAAAAAACGCGATTCAGAAGAGCTAAACCGCGGCTTTGATTCATAAATTTCGATGGTAAATTAACCAGCTAAAGATGCCGATTATGCATCTCTTAATAACAATGTGATTGAACATTGCTGCACCATTATTCTTTTGCAGCAATGCTCACCTTTTGGTATTTACTTGTCAGGATTAAAACGCAACAAGCGTAAAGCATTCAAAGTAACGAGTGCGGTTGCACCACTGTCAGCTAGCACAGCGACCCATAATCCCGTCATACCGAGTAATGTCGTCACCAAGAACACACCTTTAAGCCCTAATGCTAAAAAGATGTTCTGGCGAATGTTCAGCAAGGTTGCACGTGACAGGGCAATCATTGTTGGTAGCTCTGAAACACGGTTGTGAGTCAGTGCTGCATCGGCTGTTTCCAACGCCACATCGGTACCGCCGCCCATCGCAATCCCAATAGATGCTGTTTTCATCGCAGGGGCATCGTTAATACCGTCACCCACCATAGCTACATTGTGAATATCATTCATTTCTCGCACTGCTGATACCTTATCAGCAGGCAGCAGCCCAGCGCGAAAATCAATACCAATATCGCTAGCGATAGCTTGTGCTGCTCGTGGGTTATCCCCCGTTAGCATCACTGAACTTACACCCATTGCTTTAAGCTGTTGGATCGCTTGTGCAGAGTCATCACGCAAATTATCACGCCATGCAATCACCCCTACAGCTTGCTCATCACGAAGCGCAACTACCAAGGTTTTACCTTGTGATTCCAGCTCATTCACCGCATTTTGCTGCTCAGCCGTTAAAGTGACAGCTTGAGGTAGACGATCAGCGGCGTATAGCGCCAATGTAATACCGTCAATCTCACCTTGGATACCCTTACCAACAATCGCTTCACGATGATTGGCTTCGGTAACGCTAATATTTTTAGCTTGCGCTGCTTTCACAACAGCCACCGCTAATGGGTGCAATGATCCAGCTTCCACTGCTGCCGCTTGACGCAATAGCGTTGTTTCATCACCTTGCCAGCTGATAAGGTCAGTCATCACTGGCTTGCCTTCAGTCAAGGTACCCGTCTTATCGAACGCTACCGTTTTAATATGACCAAGTTGCTCTAGTGCTGCACCACCTTTGATTAGCGCACCACGTTTAGCAGCAGCGGCTAACCCCGAGGTAATCGCAGCCGGTGTTGAGATCACCAAAGCACACGGACACGCAATCAACAGTAAAGTTAAACCACGGTACAACCATTCATCCCAAGACTGAGCAAAGAACAGTGGTGGCGTTACAATAACTAAAGTCGCTAACACAATCATCGCAGGGGTGTACCAGCGGCTAAAGCGGTCAAGGAAACGTTCCAAGGGCGCTTTACGTGATTCTGCTTCTTCAATTAAGTGCAAGATACGGTCGATAGCGTTATCGCCCTGTTCAGACTCAATCGTTAGCTGCACCACTTTGTCGGCAACTAATGAGCCCGCCATTACTTTCTCACCCGGCAAGCGTTCAACAGGGACTGATTCCCCCGTCAGCGCACTCTCATCAAAGCTAGCAGCGATATCACGAACAATGGCATCAGCAGGTAAACGTGCGCCCGGTGCAACTTCAATAACGTCCCCTTTTTGAAGGCTATTAACAGCCACTTTCTGGCGCTCACCGTTGGGTTTAATCACAGTTGCTTCTTCTGGCACCAAGTCCATCAGAGCTTTAACACCGCTACGAGCTCGTGACGCTGCGTATCCTTCTAACTGCTCACCCAATAAGAACAGTAGCAATACCATTGCGGCTTCTGCGGTTTCACCTAAGTACAAAGCACCCAATGCCGCAACCGACATCAAGGTTTCAATCGAGAATGGTGAGCCACTTTTTGCCAATGTCCACGCTTTCTTTACGATCGGGATCAAGCCCAAAATGGTAGTCGCAGAAAACGCTATCAAACCATAAAACTCAGACTGGCGATCAATCACAAACGATACCGCCATCATCAAGGCAATGGTGATCAACGCCATATGTTGCTGGAAGAAACTTTGCTTTTCTTCGTCAGGACGCCCATTTGCACCAACTAAGCGAAAACCAGTTTCTATTACTTTTTGTTCGATAACCGCCGCCATTGGCGATGCTGTCGTCACCACCAGTTTTTCAGTCGCAAACATGACTTTGGCATGCTTCACTCCTGCAATACCCATTACGGCTTTTTCTAACTTGGCAGCACATGCTGGGCAGTCCATTCCCAGTACGCTCCAGCGCTGGCGATGACCTGAAATAGCAGTGTCGTCTTCTATTTCTTGATCCTTGGAGCCACTAGAGCACCTACCGCTACTGCAGCAACCGGCACTTTGAACATTTTCTTGCGAATGATGATGAGTATCTGGCCCAGCAACGACTGCCTGTTGGCAATTACTCATATCCAGCGAGGAAGATAGCACTGCAGATTGCGGTTGAGCCGCATTGGCAGACGAGAATACTTTAAAGGCAGGCTTTATAGTTGAAGATGAAGCGCTTCTGGCACCACCATCGTCGCCACCATCACCACCACTGTCGCAGGTTTCTGCGCTACAGCATGATGATGCCGTTGAAGTAGATGAGCAGCAGTCAGCAGCAACAGCGTTTTGAACAGTAACGGTATTAGCGCTTCCTGATACAGATTTCGCAGTATGAATATGTGTTTTTTTACTATTACATTGAGCGCACATAGTGATTCTCCTTAAGGCGCACTTTCCACTGTGTGTATTTACAAGCAGCTACTTTCCAATGGGGTTTGAAAGCCGCTGATTTTGAGAAAAAAGTAGAAAGATAATTGTGTCTTCACAATTAACTATAAACCTTGGAGCTGGGTCTAAGGTCAAGCATCTTGCACCATCTTTTTGCGGAAATTAGCCATGCCGGAAGGATAAAAAAGCCAAAACACAAAGTTTTGGCTTTTAGTCGTCAATTTGTAGTGAACAATAACGCTGCGAATACTGTGTTTTAGGTAAGATGACTAGGCAATCAGACGACGTAAGGTATTCGCTAATAGCGCGATGCGCGGCTCGATTGAGTCAATGAGCAAGTATTCTTTTTCACTGTGGAAACCTGCCCCCATAGGACCAAAACCATCAAGTGTTGGGGTACCAATCGCTGCCGTAAAGTTACCGTCAGAGCCGCCACCAGCATCTTCCCAACCGTAAACGATGTTAAGCTTTTCCGCTTCTTCGCTAACTAGCTTGATCAGAGTTTCTGTATCACTGCTAGGCTGCATCGATGGTTTAAACGTCAAGCGATTTACCGTTACTTTTGCGCCTTGTTCAAACGGCGTTTCAGCCATTGATAGTAATTTCTCGTGAATTGCTTTTGCTTCGTCAGTATTCCAGAAACGCAGATCCACCGTTGCTTTAGCGTAGTCAGGTACCACGTTAACAGCCATGCCACCTTCAATGATACCGACATTCATGGTGGTGCCTGTTTCTAGATTTACCATATCTTTAATTGCTAGCGACCAATGACTCAGCTCATAGATCGCATTCACGCCCTCAGCGAGAGCAGAACCGGCATGAGAGGCAACGCCGTGGAATTCGATTTCATACTTGGCATTACCCTTACGCGAACGGATCAAGTTACCTGTTGGGCGCGATGCTTCACAAACCAACACCTGACGGCTTTGGCGGGCAATACTTTCTAGCCACTCACGAGAATAGATAGAGCCAATCTCTTCGTCACAGTTCAAGGCAACCACAATCGCTAAGTTCTCAAGCTCTTGCGATGACAAAGACTTCAGCGCATACCAAGCACTCAAAATGCCCGATTTCATATCGGTTGCACCAGGGCCGTACACTTTCTCGCTATCGAAGCTCATTGGACGAGCCGCCACTGTCCCTTCTGGGAACACTGTATCCATATGTCCGCTGAGCATCACATCATAATGATCAGCATTAGGTTTATTGGTAATAAACAAACATGGACCCGCATCAGGATGCGGTTGGTGGCGAGTAACAGTGAAACCAATCTGTTCAAACATTGGCGTAATAACATCCGCCACTTTGGCAATACCCGCTGGCGTGTGACTACCACAATCAATATTTACTAATTGCGCAAGTTGCTCTAGATAGGTTTCTAGCTCGAAACACTGAGTCATCGTATTCTCCTTTAACGACTTAGAGAGAGCACTCATAGTGGCAGAGCCCTTTTATCGAAACCCTGATTTACATCATTATTTAGCAAGCCAAATTCCATTCAGAGACAAAATTAGCCCTCAGCAATAGCAAGCAATAATTCACTTTCAAATCATTATGTTAGAAATTGAGCCACAAATTTTCCAAAATTTTTTGAACTAAGCCGATAAACCTCAGTCATATATAGTGACATTAAGATTGACGATATATGAACTGTTCGCTGGCCGCCAACATGCCTTCTCTCTCTTCAATCTCAGATGCCACTGCTGCTTAACTCCTAATTGTGTAAATAGAGCTTCGCCCACTCCTTCGAGTGGGCTTTTTTTTATTTTTACAAAACCTAATGCAAGTAAATTTACGCAAGCACCCAAAAACTCAAATTTACACCATTTAAAATCAAAGACTTACAAAATAAATGACAGAAAATACAATTTTAAGTGAACCTTTCGCCAAAGCATTAGTCAGAATATATGACATTCATATTAATGGTGATTCCTGAATCCTTTTTTCATCATTAATTATTGATGCCACTGCTGCTAAAACTCCTTATTTTGTGTAAATATCTATACCTTATTTGGTTATCCCGCTGAAAACTCAGCGGGATTTTTTTTGCCTGTTGCTTGTGGTTTCTGTCTGTAAAGCCTTTATTTTCATACATCCAGAGCTTCATTTAGCGACAGGTACTCATTTAACTTCATATCTTTTATTGCAAGAAATGTATGTCGCAAAAAGCTTGGTGATAGTTACGCCATAAAAATACTTGATTCATCAACAAAAAAACGCCAATCGATAAAAAAGTAACTTTTTTGGAAATTATTTTGAACCATCCGAAAAACCATCAGTCATATATTACAGATTGAGATTAATAATCAGCCTTTTATTCATTTGGTCACCCTAAACATCAAATGAAACCCTTATTTAGGCAATGCTACTGAGTCCTGAGATTATTAATCTTAAGCTGCCACTGCTGCTTAACTCCTAATTTTTTGGAATTCACGCTGAGCTACCTGCTCAGCGTTTTTTTATGTACGTTTTTTATGTTTGAGCAAAAGGTTCCAGCCGCAGCCGCTTTGATTACACTCGAGCTTATTTTAGTTAACCTTCATTGCTTTAGCTCTGGCATTCCAGCCATTAAATTATCATTTGCAAGCGTTAATCCAAGCCAATCGCATGTTTGCTGTGCATTGATCCATTTACCTTGGCTTCCATCTTCATCCGCAAATTGCGGAACAGGTAATCCAACCGTCATCGCCATCTTGCTGTAGTAAGTTTTACGTGAAGGATGCGCACTCGCAGCCAAATGAAAAGTGCGCTCTGAAGGCAACAATTCCCAACGATTTATTAGTGCCGTAATCGCTTGAATACAATCATCTAAATGGATCAAATTAACCGGTGCACCGCCATTTGTTATCCCTTCTCGCCCAGCTAAGAAGGTCACAGGGTGTCGCTTAGGGCCAATTAACCCTGATAAGCGTAATACCGCAAGATCGTCACCCCACATAGTGCGCAATGCTTGCTCTAGTTGATAATGTGTTTGGCCCGAAATCGAACTAGGCACAGGCGATGTCACCTCTGTGATCTCACCTTGCAGTTCGCCATAAACAGAAGTGCTACTAATGAAAATCACTCTTTTGCAACCATGAGCTCTGGCCTTGGTTACAAGTTCCAAAATGGCATCGTAATAGTGATCAGCAAACACGCTACCTCGTCCCGGTGGTACATTCACCACCAGCACATCACACTTCCATAGTGACGCTAAGTTATCACTTACAGATTCCTGTAATGGCAACGTCAGTACATAACCATCAATTCCTTCCGCTTGTAATAGTGCCGCTCCCTCTGGCGTTTGTTTGGTTCCTTTAACGCTGAAACCTTGTGAAACTAGATGCTTTGCTAAAGGTAGCCCTAACCAGCCACACCCACATATACTCACTGTGTTCAAATTCGTTGTTCCTTAAAGCAAAAAGACATGTCAGCTTACCTATTAATAAGCCAGTTATTAATTTCAGGCTGTAAATTAATTCCCCCAATATGAAATTAAATAACAGAATTAGTGCAAAACCGCGCAAAAATTTATGGAATTTACGCATTTTATTTTCAATTCTGAAAGGGAAAACTCGATCCCTGTCAAATTATAATAAAAAGGAATGCTCATATTGATCGATTCACTAGGAGTAACAATCAAACAGGTAGTATAGTTTCATCATATTGGCTGACCCCTTAGCCTTTTGAAATTCAGTAACGAAGCGCGGTAATCTCGATGAATACCCTAGAAAAGATTCAAAAAAATTTAGATAACTTCAGCAAGTCTGAACGTAAAGTTGCCGAAGTTATTATTGCTTCCCCGCAAACCGCTATTCACTCCAGTATTGCGACTCTTGCAAAAATGGCTGATGTGAGTGAGCCAACGGTGAACCGTTTTTGTCGCCGTTTAGATACTAAAGGTTTCCCCGACTTCAAATTGCACTTAGCGCAAAGCCTTGCTAATGGGACTCCTTATGTAAACCGTAACGTTGAAGAGCATGATGGCCCTGATGCTTATACATCTAAGATTTTCGAGTCCACGATGGCTTGCTTAGATGTGGCAAAGAACAGCCTAGATCCACAGCAAGTGAATCGTGCTGTTGATTTGCTAACCCAAGCAAAGAAAATCTCTTTCTTTGGTCTTGGTGCTTCAGCATCTGTGGCGCACGATGCACAAAACAAGTTTTTCCGCTTTAACATTCCTATCGTGTGCTTTGACGATATCGTAATGCAACGCATGAGCGTGATTAACTGTAGTGATGGTGATGTGGTGGTGGTGATTTCTCATACTGGCCGCACTAAGAGCTTGGTTGAAATCGCACGCACAGCACGTGAAAACGGCGCAACTGTGATTGGTATCACTGCGAAAGACTCACCGTTAGATTTTGAGTGTTCGCTGTCGATTTGCCTTGATGTACCAGAAGACACTGACATCTACATGCCAATGGCAAGCCGCGTTGTACAAATGACGGTAATCGATGTACTGGCAACAGGCTTTACCTTACGCCGTGGTGCAGGTTTCCGTGAAAACCTTAAACGCGTTAAAGACTCACTGAAAGATTCTCGTTTTTCAAAACAAGATCTTATCTAATTTGATCGCAGAGCAATCTGCCTTTCAATCCCTCTATCAAGGCATGAATCTTTATTCATGCCTTTCTTTTTACTCCACTTTTCCAACAAGCTCTTACCACCAGCTTAGTTTTAAAAACTATTGCCCTAACCCCGCAAACGAGTATGCTTTAGCTTCATCATTTCTCCACCTGTAATCAACTACACTTACTCCAGTTAATGGCTGCATAAAGTGTCTTTGCTATGCAATAACTTTTCATCAAAAACACGTATATTTCTTACACTTTATTGATGAATAACAACGATCATTTCGCCGTATTTGTAGTAATATTTCACACAGGTTGATAACTGCAAACCGTTCCAAATCAGTCTATCAATCTTCCCAAATCACAAATGGAGTTCCCAATGTCTGAAAGGCTAAGACGCACAAAAATCGTAACTACTCTGGGTCCAGCAACTGACCGCGATAATAACCTTGAGAAGATTATTGCTGCTGGCGCTAACGTTGTTCGTATGAATTTCTCCCACGGTAGCCCTGAAGACCACATTCAGCGTACCAAACAAGTACGCGAAATCGCTGCGAAACTAGGTAAACACGTTGCAATTCTTGGCGACCTACAAGGTCCAAAAATCCGTGTTTCAACCTTCAAAGACAACAAAATTCAATTGGCTATCGGTGATAAATTCACCCTAGATAGCGACCTAGCTAAAGGTGAAGGTAACCAACAAGCTGTTGGCCTTGACTACAAAGAGCTACCAAAAGACGTGACTAACGGTGACGTACTGCTTCTTGATGATGGTCGTGTGCAACTTAAAGTGCTTTCTGTTGAAGGCAATAAAGTACACACCGAAGTGACTGTTGGTGGTCCTCTATCAAACAACAAAGGTATCAACAAGCAAGGTGGCGGTCTGTCTGCAGAAGCGCTAACCGACAAAGACAAAGCTGACATCCTAACGGCTGCAGCAATGAAAGTTGATTACCTAGCCGTGTCTTTCCCACGTAACGGCGAAGACATGAAATACGCACGTCGCCTAGCAACTGACGCCGGTCTTGAAGCAAAACTCGTCGCTAAAGTTGAGCGTGCTGAGTCTGTTGTTTCTACAGAAGCGATGGATGACATTATCCTTGCATCTGACGCTGTAATGGTAGCGCGTGGTGACCTAGGTGTTGAAATCGGTGACCCTGAACTAGTAGGTGTTCAAAAGAAACTGATCCGCCGTGCTCGTAGCCTAAACCGTACCGTGATCACTGCAACTCAAATGATGGAGTCAATGATCACGAGCCCAATGCCAACACGTGCTGAAGTAATGGACGTAGCAAACGCCGTTCTTGATGGTACCGATGCGGTAATGCTGTCAGCTGAAACAGCAGCAGGTAGCTACCCAGTAGAAACGGTAACGGCAATGGCTAGCGTTTGTATGGGTGCAGAGAAAGAGCCAAGCATCAATGTTTCAAACCACCGTCTAGCACGCACGTTTGAATCAGAAGAAGAAACCATCGCAATGTCGACCATGTACGCGGCTAACCACATGGAAGGCGTGAAGGCGATGATTGCAATGACAGAATCTGGTCGTACACCACTGATGATGTCTCGTATCTCTTCTGGTCTGCCGATCTTTGCGATGTCACGTAACGAAAGCACACTAAACCGTGCGGCACTATACCGTGGCGTAACACCTGTGTTCTTCGATCGTGATAGCGATGCAGGTCTTGAAGCAGCTAAACACGCGGTTGCTGTATTGAAAGAGCAACACTACCTAGCAACAGGTGATCTTGTGATCATCACCCAAGGTGACGTAATGGATACCGTTGGTTCAACCAACAACATGCGTATCCTAACTGTTGAGTAATCACTAACTGTGAGAAAGCAATAGTTACCCAGTGGGTATAAAGACTAAAAAGGGCTTATCAGCAAATGCTGATAAGCCCTTCTTTTTATCGTGCGTTTGGCTGAACTAAGTACGTCCAACCAGTGACTTATAACGTCATTAAACTGGCTTCCAATTCGGGTTTCGCTTCGACGTAAGTACGTGATCTTCCCAATGACCATTAATCAATAAATAGTCTTTGGCATAACCTTCACGCTCAAAGCCTACACTTTGCAGTACTTTTTCACTTCGCTCATTACGTGGCATATACGCCGCCATGACACGATGGAAATTGCGATCTTCAAAAATCCACTGCACCGTCGCATCAACAGCACGACGCATAATACCTTGCCCTTGGAAAGCCTCGCCAAGCGAGTAGCCGACGTGACAAGCATGGAATGGATGCTTAACCAAATTACTAAAATTCACGACACCACAAATCTCATCACTACCCTGCTGCTGAACCACAAAATAATAAGCTAAATGATGTTTTTGCAATTCTGTCAATTGGATTAATCGCTTCTCCCACCCGGCTAGCGTATAAAAGTGCTCTTCTCGCAAAGGCTCCCACGGCTGAAGGTAGGCGCGATTTTTTTGGTAATAAGCTGTAATGCGCTCAGCATCTTTGCTAGCAATCAGGCGAATTTTAAGTTCATCGACTGCTAAATTTGATGAACGGTTTATAATTGAATGAAACAAATTAGTCCCTTAAAGCCGTAACTATGTATTTCGACTACCTTGATACTGATATTGGTAAAATCTTCCTGCTGGCTGATGAACGTGGCTTAAGGCGATTAACCATCTGCAGTGCTGGATTTCGACCCGATGTTAATTGGGATCACAGCCCCATCAAAATGCGACCTTATACCCAAGAGTTGACTCAATACTTTCAAGGTAAACGCCAACAGTTTGAGTTTCCAGTAGCCCCTCAAGGCACCCAGTTTCAATGCCAAGTTTGGCAAGCACTTCGTAACATTCCTTTCAATCAGCAACAAACCTATCAGCAAATTGCTAAAAAAATCGGTGTTCCCTACGCGGCGAACGCGATTGGCATGGCACGAAATGTGAATCCAATCCCCATTGTGATCCCTTGCCACCGTGTCGCGGTCAACGATAGTTGCCACTACCATTTTGGTGATGATATCGCCAAACAATTACAAGCGCTTGAAACAGGAAAACTGGCATTGATTAACCAACGCTAATCACTCATTAACGTGAGCCAGCAGCTAATAAGTATTCAGCCCACTCTTGCTCAAGCGACAACTTAACGTGCATGAACAACAGTGTGGCTGATCCAATTATTTATTAATGTGATACTCACGAAGTTTATTAGCGACCGCAGTATGAGAAACCCCAAGTCGCTTCGCCAACTTACGTGTCGATGGATAGCTACGATACAAGTTCTCTAGAATGCCAGACTCGTAGCGCTTCATAATTTCATCTAGCGTTCCATCCAAAATTTCATCGCTGATAATGCTGGTGGTTTCATTTTCAGGCAACTGAACATCTTCAATGGCCAGCTCGCCCCCTTCCACTTGAGTCATCGCACGGAACAAGACATTACGCAGTTGGCGAATGTTCCCCGGCCAAGCATACTGGCTGAGATATTGCGCGAGCTTATCGGAAATAAGTGGCTTCGGTTGCTGAAGCTCTTGGGCAAACTGCGACAAGAATAATTCAGCCAACGGCACGATGTCGGCCGTACGTTCACGCAGAGGCGGCACTACTAATGCCAAGACATTCAAACGATAATACAAGTCTTCACGGAATTGCCCTGCGGTGATCAAATCAGGCAGCTTTTTCTGAGTCGAGCAAATCACACGAAGGTCAACTTTTACTTCTTGCTCCTCACCTACACGGCGGAAAGTGCCATCTTGTAAAAAGCGTAAAAGTTTAATTTGCAGGTGTGGCGACATTTCACCGATTTCATACAAGAAAACAGTACCGCCATCGGCTTGCTCAAAAATACCTTTCTTGCTTGGCTCAGTCGCGCTACCAGCAAAACCAAAGAGCTCGGTTTCTGCAGCGTTATCGGGCATAGATACACAGTTCACCACCATAAAGGGTTTGTCGCGTCGAACCGAGCGCTGATGACAGGCACGCGCAAGCATCTCTTTACCTGTACCAGTTTCCCCTTGGATCAACAAAGGTGCATCTAACAAAGCTAACTTTTTCGCTTGGGTCAGCATGTGTTTAAAGCGCGACGATTGCCCAACTAAATGCTCAAAGCCGTTATCACCACTGATTTTACGCATCGCTATCGGCATCTTGGCTTCCGATAACGATTTCAGCAGTACTACCGCACTCGCCATCACCGACTCTTCGTTATCGTCGGTAACGTACACAGGCATGATTTCCATCATGTAATCTAAACCAGCAATCACCATCATTTCGCTACGGTGTTCACTGCCTTGTTTCTCAATCCAATGTTGGAAATTAAACCCGAGCACAGTATGGATAGATTCACCTAGAATATCGTCACGGTGTTTGGCAATCAGGCGCTCAGCCGCTTGGTTGGCTAAATCAATTTTGCCTTGCAGGTTTACTGAGAATACGGGATCAGGAAGGGTTTCTAATAAGGCCGTCAGCTCTTTGTGCTCACGCTCACTCGGCATAAATTGGATTTTACGTACGTCAGTCACACCATCAAGTTGGCGGATCTGTGACATTAGCTGGCTAAATTGCTCAAACTCAATTTCTGGGCAATTCAGGTAGATAATGCCAGTACGGTCAATTTCAATGCCGCGAAGATCTATTTGCTGATTAGTGAGAATATCTAACAACTCACGGGTGATCCCTATACGATCTTCACAGAAGACTTGTAGCCTCATTTTTACACTCCAAAAGTGTCAACTATTCCTGACAGTTGAAGTGTGCGTTGATGTGTTTAATGAGTCAAGTCATGGTGCGAATGATAAGAAGAAATAACGCTCAAATGTGCTCAAGATCCGCCAACCACTTACTTCCCGACGTCTTTTGACCTAAAAAAGCCCCTAGCAAAAAGCTAGAGGCTGATGTTGTTCACAACTAAATTAAGCATGTATGCGTTTGTTGCTACGCCTGTTCTTGCTTTTTGGTCAGCTGCGCCAATAAATCACGGCGAATTTCACCCAATTTAGGCTGTTTACCTTCTTGCCAAGGCAGCGGGCGCATCAAGCTCATTGCTTTTAAGCCAAGGCGCGCGGTAAGTAAGCCAATCCCTACCCCTTGCGCGACTCGGGTAGAAACGCGGCCTGCAATATCCATCGACAACATATTCATGCCAGTATCAGCAACAACTTCGCTTGCACCTGCCAACGCCATATTCGCCAGCACCAGCTTCACCAAACGAATTCGAGACCAGTAACCGAGCTCAACGCCATACACCGCTGAAATCTGCTCAATTAAGCGAAAGTTACGCCATGCTACCAGCAGCATATCAGCGACAGCCAATGGGCTTAACGCCACCATTAATGCCGCTTCACTGGAGTACTTACTCACTAATCGGCGCGCCAGTTTATCTTGTTGCGTCATCACCATTTGATCGTACAGTTGGATCACTTCGCGATCGTTATGCGTTGCCGCTAATGATTGCTGCCAACGGTCGTAACCAGCATGTTCGCTATGAATACCGCTTTGTTTCGCTAGTTTGGTACAAAATGCTTTACCCTGACCAATACCGTCCGCCGCCAATAATGCTTGCGCTTGATCGCGCTCGGTTTGGCGTTGTTTTAGGCGGCGCAATTTGTACAACTCGCGACCAAGAGCGGTGATCCCCATTGCCGCAATACCCGCAGTAATACCACTCCAGCCCATCGCTAACCAATCATTGGTTTGATACGCCGTCACTACGTAGTCGACCGTTTGCCCCCCCACCATAGCAGCACCCGCAACTAATAGCCCTTTAAACCAGCCACTGCGTTTTTTCGGCTTCGCCAAAGTACGCTCAAGTTCAGCTTCTAGGCTTTCAGCTTGGTCTTGCTCTGGGGTCGTTTCAGGTAAGAAACGGGAATCCTCAGCAAATTGTAACTGGCTATTGAGAGTCACATCAGGTTCGGCTGGCTTTGGCTCGTCAAACACCACTTTTCTTTTTAATTCTTGAGGTTGTTGGCTCATTGCAATTTATCTCCCAACAAATATTCCAGTGCTTTATCCATTCGGATATGCGGTAAAGGCTCGTCACTTTGCTGCGTTAGCGGTCTGAAATTAACAAAATCAAAGCCATTGGATTGCCAGTAACTTTCGCTTGGCAATCGGCGCGGCACTTCACCTGGGTATATAGTTTGCGCTTCATCATCCAAAGTATGACCACGAAGCGCTGGCATCTGCTGACCTTGATAAGACACAAACCCCGGCTCGGTCGCCTGAATAGAAGACAAGCTCATGCAGTCCATTTTGATCCCTTCAAACGATGCCGTTTGCCATGCTTCATTGACCATCTGCTGCAATAAGCTCACCAAATTTGGATGCTGCTCCGGCGTAACATGATCAGCTTTGGTTGCGGCAAAAAGCACCTTATCAATCCGAGGTGAAAACAAACGGCGCAGTAGTGAACTACGACCGTATTTAAAACTTTGCATCAATTGATCGAGTGCTTGACGCATATCGTTAAACGACTCAGGGCCGGCATTGAGTGGCTGTAAACAATCAACCAAGATGATCTGACGATCAAACTTCGAGAAATGCTCTCG
The DNA here is from genome assembly GCF_001650345.1 of Photobacterium jeanii. Classification (GTDB taxonomy): domain Bacteria; phylum Pseudomonadota; class Gammaproteobacteria; order Enterobacterales; family Vibrionaceae; genus Photobacterium; species Photobacterium jeanii. The sequence goes on from NZ_LVHF01000012.1 coordinate 849,064, forward strand.
ATAAAACGCTTTCACCACATGTTGCTGATAATACTTGTAGCGCGCTTTCAACATGCCGAAATTACTGTGTTCATCAGCTTGCGCTAATTCAGCTTCGTTATGATGCTGCAACCAAACAAATGGGAAGAAATGCAGCACAGGTGCACCCGCTAACTCCCCCGGTAATACAAAGCGCCCCGGTTGCACCCAGTGCAAACCTGCTTCCGCTTTGCAGCTATATAAATAATCGGTAAAACTTTTTGCGATCGCTTCTATTTGGGCTTCATCAGCTGGCTCAAAGGGGTCTAGATCTGCACCTAAGCTCATCCACTTATCTGCTAGCTCAGCACGCTTCCCTTTCATTAATTTGGCTTGCTGCGCCGACCATTCCAAGTAGTTCATATCAAGCAGAGGCAAATCCAACAGCCACTCACCCGGATAATCAACGATATCGAGATACATGGTTGCCGTATCTTGCAATAGCTTTAGCGGTCCTTTTTGCGGCTTATACCTAAGTGCCAATCGCGTTTGACTAACATCACGCGTTGGTTCAGGCCATGCTGGCGGCGTCGATAATAACGACTGCATGCCTTCGTCGTAGGCAAATTTAGGAACATGCATATCGAGTTGCGGAACACGTTTTACACCCAGCAAATGGTCTTCTCGCACCGCTGAAAACAACGGTAAGCGCGGGTTGGTGCTGACATGCATCAACTGATTAATTAAAGAAGTAATGAAGGCGGTTTTCCCCGCTCGCGACAAGCCCGTGACTGCCAAACGAACATGGCGGTCTAAACTGCGGTTTACTAACTTGTTTAATTCATTACCAATTCGATTCATAACCTTTCCCACAAATCTGTAAACTGAAACCAGTCTACTTCAATCAAAATTAATCTCAGATGAATCTGATTGTCAGATATCTCAATAGCGCCCTAATACTAACAACCGAAAAAAGCAGGCCGAAGCCTGCTTTTGTGTCACGGGTCTCTCACCCTGATGCGGATTACAGATTCTTAAATTCACGTTGTACGGTGAAGGTTGATGAAGTGACATAAGCTTCCATGTCTCTGACCTTAGTTTCCATTTGGTCAAACTCCATCTCTAAGTTCTGCAGCACCTGCTCTGGTTGCTGCCCTGCTTGCCATGACTTTTGCTTAACTTTATGGTCGTTATACACGTTTTGCTGGTATCTGTGCTCTTCAGGCATCTTATCCAAAATCAAGCACGCAGCGATATAAGCCACCAGCACCACAAAACCCAACCCCAGTAAAAAAGCTGACACAGTTAATATTCGCACTAACCAGACTTCAACACCGAAGTATTCAGCAACCCCAGCACATACACCGCCGAGTTTGCCGTTTTTCGGGTCGCGATACAGCATTTTACTCATTGCTTATGCCTCCATTGCGGTGCTTCAGCATCAAGAATTTTCTCAAGGGTCACGATACGCGTTTGCATTTGTTCTGCACGAACGACCAACGCTTGTAATTTCTCGTGATCTTCACTCGATAACCCTTGCGCTGCATGGCGTTGACTACGGTAATGTAAAATCAACCATAACGGCGCTACAAACACCATGAACACAATTAATGGAACAGCCAAAAATCCCATCGACATTCGTTATCTCCTAATTCGCGCAGTCCAAAAAATAGAATCGTGTAATTGAGTTATCTTACTCTTTTCCTTTCATATTTTCTTTGAGACGCGCTAGCTCTTTCTCAATTTCATCTTGCGCTTGCAGATCAGCAAACTCTTGCTCTAGGTTTTTACCACGACCTAGGTTGTAGCTGTCAGCTTCTGCTTCCATTTCATCGATGCGACGCTCATATTGCTCAAACTTCGACATCGCTTCATCAACTTTACCGGTATCTAATTGACGACGAACATCGCGGCGGTTTCCTGCCGTTTTATGGCGCATCACTAATGCTTGCTGACGTGCTCGTGTCTCTTGCAACTTACGCTCTAGTTCAGCCACTTCACCAGTTAGCTTATTGATGGTGTCTTCCACCAATTTGTATTCTTCGTTAAGTGTAAGCACCACATCGCTTAGTTTTTGCTTTTCAATCAAAGCTGCACGCGCTAAATCTTCACGACCTTTTTGTAGCGCAAGGCTCGCTTTTTCCTGCCAATCGTCAGCTTGGGCTTGCAGTGAATCAATGCGGCGTTGCAGTTCTTTCTTGTCAGCCAATGCGCGCGCAGAAGAAGTACGTACTTCTACCAAAGTGTCTTCCATTTCCTGAATAATCAGACGGATCATTTTTTGTGGATCTTCTGCTTTATCCAGTAGTGAGTTGACGTTTGCATTCACGATATCGGCAAAACGTGAAAAAATACCCATAATTTCTCTCCTCGTTGAATCGATGCCCGTGATTAGCCATCTTGGCTACACTGGCTATCAAAAATACAGCAGCCTTTCATAATAAGCTGCGTCAGTTCGCTAGATAGTTTGTATATATCAAGCAACGTGCCAACTTTTAAGTTATTGATATTACTTAATATCACTTTGTCGTTGTTCACTATTACTGCTATGGTGTGATTAATTACGCCAACAATTAGCGAGATTAACCATGCAAAAACAGGATAATTTAATTGGTGAGTCTGAAGCCTTTCTCAGCGTTCTAGATCTTGCCTCGCGACTCGCACCGCTCGACAGACCAATCCTGATCTTAGGAGAGCGAGGTACGGGTAAAGAATTGATTGCACAGCGGATGCATTACCTCTCCCGCCGTTGGGATCAACCTTTGGTCACGCTAAACTGTGCAGCGCTAAGTGATGGTGTGATTGATTCTGAACTCTTTGGTCATGAAGCTGGCGCTTTTACAGGTGCTAAAGGCCGTCACCAAGGACGATTTGAACGTGCGGAAAGCGGTACTCTCTTTCTCGATGAACTTGCAACAGCCCCCCTTGGCGTTCAAGAAAAGCTGCTACGCGTGATTGAATACGGTGAATACGAACGTGTCGGCGGTAGTCGCACTTGCCAAGCCAATGTCCGTTTAATTTGTGCAACTAACGAAAACCTACCTCAACTAGCTGAACAAGGGCAATTTCGCGCTGACTTACTCGATCGTTTAGCGTTCGATATTATCCATCTGCCGCCATTACGCGAACGACATGAAGATATTTTGCCACTAGCTGAATACTATGCGGTGCGGATGTGCCGTGAAATGGGATACGGTTATTTCGCAGGTTTTACCCGTCAAGCCGAGCATAGCCTGATGCAATATCAATGGCCGGGCAACATACGTGAACTTAAAAACGTGGTTGAGCGGTCAGTATTTCGCCATGGAATTGAAGACGAAGCGGTTGATGACATCATCATCGATCCGTTCACCCCACCATGGCAAAAAAGCAACAATTCGCTTGAGTCCCCAAAAGCAGAACCACCAGCGTCCTCACAACAGAGTGCATTCAGCTTACCGTTAAATTTCCGCCAGTGGCAGCAAAGCCAAGAAGTGAACTTGATCCAATATGCGTTAGTACAAACTCAATATAATCAACGCAAAGCCGCTGACCAACTGGGTTTGAGCTACCATCAATTAAGGGGATTACTGCGCAAATATGATCTGGTTGGTACAACATCCAATAACGATACGGAATCATAAACTTAAGGTTAAAATTGGAAAATCGTGATCCAACAGCCAGTATCGCACCATGCAATGGTGACCCAAGCAACGACATAGAGTAAAACTGAATTTACGAAAACGATCCGATAAAAACACAATAATTTCAGTGGTTATTATCACTGTTAGCTTGGTGCTAAGGAGAGAAAGTGATAAATTTGTACGCTTGTTTTCGATATATACCCTTTCTTTATGAACGTCTTTAGTCGTTGCTTACTCGCATGCTGGGGGTTGGTTAGCCTAGTGGGCTGCCAAGAACCACCGCAAGACAGCAATACGCGTAGCCGTGGATTCATTTACTGTGGGCAAAAAACGCCAACAACCTTTAATCCTCAGTTGACTGATAGTGGGCTCACCGCTGACACCTTAGCCGCTCAACTCTTTGATCGCTTACTGCAACTCGATCCTGTTAGCCATCAACCGCTACCTGGCCTTGCCCGTAGTTGGGAAGTGAGTGACGATGGTTTGGTGTATACCTTCCATTTACGCTCTGGGGTTGAGTTTCAGCGTACCCCTTGGTTTACGCCAACGCGACCATTCAACGCCCAAGACGTGGTCTTTAGTTTCAAGCGTATTATCGAACCTAATCATCCGTTCTATAAAGTCTCTGGCGGCCGTTATCCGTGGTTTGAAAGTATTGGTTTTCGCCACCTGATCGATGATATTCGCATGACTGCGCCAGATACTGTGACCTTTACGCTTAATCGTCCTGATAACGCCTTCCTGTCTAATCTTGCGACCACATACGCGGTGATTTACTCACAAGAGTACGGTCAGCAGCTTTTAAAAGCAGGTCAACTTGATCTACTGGACATGAAGCCTATCGGTACTGGTCCGTTTTATTTAGACGAGTATGTACCAAACGATCTGATCCGCCTTAAACGACATTGGGGATACTGGCGTGGGGCATCGCCGATGGAGCAAGTGGTCTTTGATATCGCTTCTCATGGCACCGGCGATTTGGCTAAGCTGTTAAGTAAAGAGTGTGATGTACTGTCATCTCCGGTTGCAAGTCAGCTTCCAGTTATCACCGACCACCCTGACTTTGAGCTATTGGCGCAAACAGGGATGAACGTCGCATTCCTTGCCTTTAATACTGATAACCCATCCCTTGCCAACCCTGAAGTTCGCCAAGCGATTAATGCAGCGATCAACCGTGACAATATTCTAAACTCTGTGTATTACGGCACCGGCACTAAAGCGAAAAGCTTATTACCGCCAATGTCGTGGGCATACAATCACGGTAGCCAAGCGCTCGATTACGATTTAACGCTAGCAAAGCAAAAGCTAAAACACGCCGGAATCGAGCCGGGCATGACAATGACCATGTTAGTGCCGATGGATCCTCGTCCTTATAACCCGAGTCCGAAGAAAACAGCTGAGTTGATTCAATCCGACTTAGCGGCTATTGGTATCAAACTAAATATCACCCTAGACAGGCAAGAGCGGATCAGCGCCATTACTAATAATTACGATATGGTACTGACAGGCTGGATTGCAGATAACGGTGACCCTGACAATTTCTTACGCCCACTACTCTCGTGTGATGCTAAACAAGCTGGGTTGAACATTGCCAACTGGTGTAACTTGTCGTTTGATAACTTGCTAGAGCTTGCTTCTCGTACTAATCAGCTCGACCAACGTGTCAGTTACTATCACCACGCGCAAAATATCATTGATGAACAGGTGCCGATTGTACCACTCGCACACGGTGTGCATTTTCAAGTTCATCACCGCTCATTGGGCGGCCTTCAAATGAGTCCATTTGGTACACGTTCTTTTTCTAGCGTGTACCGAAGTGAGAAATAAATATGTTTATTTATACGATCCGTCGCCTCAATCTGTTCGTGATTACGCTCGCGATATTAACCATGATCGGGTTCAGTATCCTGCGTCTCGACCAGACGTCGCTATGGAGTAACCAACCATTCTGGAGCGGTTGGCTAATTTATGTCGAAAACCTACTTGCAGGTAACCTTGGCTTAAACCAAAACGGGGAACCTGTTCTACAAGAGGTTCTTGCCGTATTCCCCGCCACCTTAGAACTGTGTTTCTTTGCTTTTGGGTTGTCACTCATTGTGGGCATTCCGCTGGGTACCGTAGCTGGTGTTCGTCAAGGCCGCCCAGTTGATACCATCATTTCTTCTATTGCACTGGTTGGCTATTCTATTCCGCTCTTTTGGCTAGCCATGTTGCTGATCTTACTATTTTCACTCAACCTAAGCTGGCTGCCTGTCGCAGGTCGCTACAGCTTGTTGTATGAAATCGATCATGTAACCGGCTTTGCTATTGCCGATGTTCTGCTTTCTGATGCGCCATATCGCGCAGAAGCTTTAATGGACGTGATCCGCCATCTAATTTTGCCAACCTTAGTCTTGGCAATGGCACCGACGACAGAGGTTATTCGTTTAACACGTACCTCTGTGATTGAAGTGATGACGCAAAACTACATCAAAGTTGCCCACACCAAAGGGCTATCGATGTTTGAAATCATCATTCGTCACGTCCGTAAAAACGCCATTCCACCGATCATTCCGATGCTTGGTATGCAGTTCTCGACCATGATGACATTTGCCATGTTAACCGAGTCTATCTTCAACTGGCCGGGCATTGGCCGCTGGCTACTGGATGCGATTTCAGATCAAAACTATGTCGCTATCCAAGCTGGCGTGATCACAGTCGCGAGCTTTATTCTGCTGGCTAATATTTTCTCTGATTTAATGGGCGCTGCCATTAACCCGCTAGTAAGGAAAGAATGGTATGCCATCAAATAATATTTATCAGGAACAGAAAATCCCCACCCAGTGGGAACGCTCACGCCAAGACTTTCGTGGTAATTCACTGGCAATGTTTGGTTTGTGGTGTTTAATCCTAACCCTATTACTAACAGTAAGTGCAAGCTGGCTCGCCCCGTACCTACCGCAGCATCAAGTTGGCGAGCTATTAATGCCACCATCGTGGGATCAAGCTGGTCACGTTGAGTTTTTCTTCGGCACCGATGACTTAGGGCGCGATATTCTTAGCCGCTTACTCTTGGGCTCTCAGCTCACCTTTGGCTATGCGCTATTGGTCGCTTTGGCATCCAGTGCAATCGGTATTGTGATTGGGGTACTCGCGGGCATGACCCACGGCTTAAAGTCGAGCTTCCTTAACCACATCCTAGATACTGTGCTATCTATCCCATCGCTACTGCTAGCCATTATTGTCGTGGCTTACATGGGACCTGGTGAGATGAATATCTTGCTGGCAATTTGGTTGGCACTGATCCCACGTTTTATCCGTGCGATATACACCGCCGTACATACTGAAGTTGAGAAAGATTACATCATCGCAGCTCGTCTTGATGGTGCTAACAATCTCTATTTGCTGTATCACTCGATTCTGCCGAACATTCTGACCACCATAACCACTGAGCTGACTCGTGCTATTTCGATTGCGATCCTCGACATCGCAGCCCTAGGCTTCTTAGGGTTAGGTGCTCAAGCTCCATCACCAGAATGGGGCGCAATGTTAGGTGATTCTGTCGAGCTCATTTACCTAGCTCCTTGGACTGTGACCCTACCCGGTCTTGCTATTATGTTCAGTGTATTGATTGTTAATTTAGTTGGTGAAGGACTCCGCCAAGCACTTAACGCGGGGATAGACTAATGCCTTTATTGGATATTCGTAATTTAACCATCGAAATCGATACACCACAGGGAATGGTGAAGGCGGTTGACCGCATGAGCCTGACGCTGAATGAAGGTGAAATCCGTGGTTTAGTAGGCGAATCAGGCTCAGGTAAGAGTTTGGTTGCTAAAGCCATTGCAGGGGTTGAGAAAGACAACTGGCGCGTCAGTGCAGACCGTTTACGCCTTGGCAATATCGATTTGCTTGCCCTTTCACCTCGTGAGCGTCGTAAGATTGTTGGTCGTGAAATCGCGATGATCTTCCAAGAGCCTACCTCTTGTTTAGATCCTTCTGAACCAGTTGGTGAGCAGCTTGAAGAAGCGATCCCATCGTCCTCTTTCAATGGCAAATGGTGGCAGCGTTACGGTTGGCGTCAAAAGCAAGCCATTGCCTTGCTCCATAAAGTGGGTATCAAAGAACACAAACGTGTAATGCGCAGTTACCCGTACGAACTGACCGATGGTGAATGTCAGAAGGTTATGATTGCAATGGCGATTGCTAACCGCCCACGCTTGCTGATTGCCGATGAGCCAACCAACGACCTTGACCCTATTACACAAGCGCAAATTTTCCGTTTACTGAGCCGAATGAACCAGTTGGGTAACACCACTATTTTGCTCGTCAGCCACGATCTGACCACGGTTACTCAGTGGGCTGACCGCATCACGGTTATGTATTGCGGTCAATCCGTAGAATCAGCCGGTCGCCATCAACTACTTGAATCGCCACACCACCCTTATACCGAAGCTTTGCTACGAGCGATGCCTGATTTTAGTAAGGAAATCCCACATAAGAGTAAGCTAGAAACGCTTGCAGGCTCCATTCCACCATTGCAACATTTACCTATTGGTTGTCGCTTAGGACCACGATGTCCTCATGCTCAGCGCAAATGTGTTGAAGTACCTAAACGCCGTAAGATCAAGAACCACAAGTTTAGCTGTCACTTCCCGCTAAACATGGAGGACAGCAAGAAATGAGTGCACTACTTGAAGTAGAAAACCTAAGCAAAAATTACCACTATCGCTCAGGGCTGTTCCGCCGCCGTACAGTGGAAGCAGTAAAACCGATTTCATTTTCTCTTGAAGCGGGTGAAACCTTAGCATTCATGGGCGAAAACGGTTCAGGTAAATCAACTTTGGCAAAAATGTTGGCAGGTGTTGTTGAACCAACTGAAGGTGTGATCCGCGTAAATGGAGAACCATTGGCACCCAATGATTTCCAAACCCGCTGCAAATTGATCCGCATGATTTTCCAAGATCCAAACACCTCCCTGAATCCACGTATTCAGATCGGTAAGATCCTTGAAGGCCCGCTAAAACGTAACACCAATATGACACCACAAGAACGTGAGCGTCGTATTATGCAAACCTTAAAGCGTGTCGGTTTACTGCCAGAACATGCTTACTTTTACCCACAGATGCTGGCAACAGGTCAAAAGCAAAGGGTATCCCTTGCCCGTGCATTGATTTTGCAACCTTGTATTATCGTTGCCGATGAAGCATTGAACGGTCTTGATATGTCGATGCGCTCGCAGATCATTAACTTGTTGTTTGAACTACAAGAAGAGATGGGGCTGTCTTACATTTATGTATCGCAGCATATGGGCGTGATAAAACACTTTACTGATAAAGTCATGGTAATGCATGAAGGTGAAGTAGTGGAATCAGGAAATACTGCCGAAGTGTTTAACAACCCACAGCATGCTTTAACGCAAAAGCTGCTCGATAGCCATTTCTCAGCGCCTTCCCACGACCGTAGTAGCCGTATTAGTGGCGCAACCCCTAAGATCTGCTGTTAATACAATTGACCATCGGGCTGTAACTTAGCAGCCCGAATCATCCATCTCTAAGGTATATGTTTGGGTAGCAGAAGAGACTGGCGGCTTATACATTACATAACATCGCTGGCTTTTGTTTGAGAAATTTCGAGGCATAATGTAGAGCCCATCTTTTGTTGGATTAGGGTTATGCCACATCCACTCATAATCACTTGGTTCCTGATAAGGTACTTCGCCAAATTCCCCTACTAATAGTTCACTCCAGACACGACGATACTGATTAAGCGGATAACCATATACCACTTCAATTGAACGGCCATTCATGCTCACTGCACCTGATGGGCTCTTATCTAACCCATTAAGCGCAGACACCGCATACACTTGTGCCGCAGCCGACGCCATCGCCCCTTTCATTCCTGCTAAAGTTGCTTTTCGTGCTTCATGTTGAAGGTTCAAAAATTTCGGAGCAGCAGTAACAGCTAAAATACCAAGTATCACAATGACAACAACGAGCTCAATTAAAGTAAAACCACGAGCTTCACTATTATTTGTCATTTTAACCAATCACTTATATCGCCAAAAGGAATGCCAATATATTGACATAGCGGATAATAAAATAGCAATCACTATTATCTGAGACTAAATCAAGGCTCAAAAAAATACCCCGCCAAAGCGAGGTATTATAATTCTGCTTAGTTAGCGAGAAGCTAACTCACACTTAAGCAAGAGTGGCATTAATTTCAGCCAATACTGCCGCAGGGTCAGCAGCCTTGGTAATTGGGCGACCAATAACAAGGTAATCAGATCCAGCTTGAACTGCTTCCACAGGCGTCATCACGCGACGTTGATCACCTGCCGCACTACCTGCTGGACGGATACCTGGGGTTACGAGTTTAAACTCTTGGCCAAGTTGCGTTTTCAGCATTGACGCTTCTTGTGCTGAGCAGACTACGCCATCGAGGCCGCTGTTCTTCGTTAAATTTGCTAGGTTCAATACCTGCTCTTGCGGTTCACGCTGAATACCAATACCCGCAAGATCCGATGCTTCCATGCTTGTCAGCACTGTCACACCAATAAGAAGCGGACGATCTTTACCGTAAGGTTCTAGAATTTCACGAGAAGCCGTCATCATACGCTCACCGCCACTAGCGTGAACATTGACCATCCATACGCCCATATCGGCAGCTGCTGCAACAGCACGAGAACAAGTGTTCGGGATATCATGAAATTTCAGGTCTAGAAATACAGAATGGCCCCGATCATGCAGTTTACGCACAAAGTCAGGGCCAAAATAAGTAAACATCTCTTTGCCAACTTTAAGTCGACAACTTCCCGGTTCGATACGATCAACAAAGGCTAACGCATCATCTAGTTTTGGGTAGTCGAGAGCGACAATCACTTTTGGGTCTAACATGGCATCTCCTGCTAAGTTATATGTTCAATCCAATTCAGCAATGCTGAACTGGGGTCAGGATTTTACATGAAAATTGTAATTTATCGAGTCCTTATCTGCATTTCATTACAATTACAACAAAAGTGGCACTAAACTAGCGCCACTAAACGTTTACCTTACTGAGAAAACAGTTCCAAATAATCCAACACTACAGCAGTTCCCGGCTTACCTTCAGTTACAAAGCGAACCTCGTTGGTTCCTGAGGGAAACCCAACGGAATAACTCTGATAGTACTCGGTGTCTGTGGCTTTATAACGATCACGTCCACTCCCTCGACCATTACCATTTGCAACCCCAGGCTTTCTTGAAAAGTCGCCATTGATGTTAAAACTGGTTGCAACCCCGTTTTTATAAAGCACCAGCCCATCAACCCAATTCGCGCCATCACGATACTGGATCTTAAAATGCCCTTGCTTATAAGCATCTTCAGACCCAAGGCGCACCACGGCTTGAGAAAATAGTTCACCATGGCTGGTTACAGAAAGTGCGGTTTCGTGACCTCGTAAGATAAGTTGTGACGGTTCGTTGCGATGATGCTGGCCAGTAACAGTAACTTGTACCCCTTCAATCGACTTCGATACATTCATCGGCCACGCACGACTATCTAACTTATCACTACTATCAAGTTCATCATGAGTAAAAGATAACGTTAATCGCTTACCTTGTTTTTCTGGATTTACAACGCTCCAAATATTCCCGTTTACCCAGCCATCAGCAAATTGTGTATCTATGCGCCAATACAGTACCGGCCGCTGACGATCTGGTAGGATCTGCGCTGTTGTTGCCATTCCCATATCACGTTGCTGTTCAAAAACAGTTAAGTCAGCTTGATACCCCCAAGTTAAGCGATAACCTTTAGCCCCTTTATTATTCCAACGTAACGTTAAGTCTTGCCATGATGTCGATTTACCATTGAGTGGCGCATTGGAATACGCTTTTTGTTTACCCTCGTAAAAATCACGAACTTCTTGTTCGCTCAACGCATAACTGTATAGTTGAATATCATCAACCCGCGATTTACGACTAACAAAGTCAGTCACGTCTTCCCAAATTGTGGTATCTCCCGCATTAAGCTGACGCATAAACCATGGTCCAACGTATTGGGAGTACCAGTCACGCCCCGAACTATACCAACCATGCGTACCACCAGGGTAAACACCAGCAAAGCCATCAGGCAAAGTAACGTAGTCAGAAAAATCGGCGTCACTCTTGGCCAACTTCATCGGCACAATTTTATTATCTACCCAAGTTGTAACTGTGTTGTTTTCGCGGTTGACCACCCAAACAATTTTGTGCGGTTTATTGTCATTCACCACGACAGCATCAGGTTTAGCATACGCATGAACAATATGCGGCTGCTGACGAAAGTGACTTTGTGTAAAGAATTGACGCCCCACTAAAGTCCAACCAAGCCCCTTTAGCGGCTCACCTGAATGATTAGCTCGCTGGGTATTACCGTTGAAGTACGACAATGCAAACCCTTCATCTAGTTTACCTTGCCCGACCATAGCAATTTCTTGGCTTCCGCGACTCATACTGCCATCAGTACGATGAGAAACAAAATCGCCATCTTGGGTAAATGTCAGCGAGACAGAATAGCTAGACAGGCCAGGTACCAAATCATGAGGCACATGGTCTTTATTCGCCATTGCATCATTTTCTTCAAAGACTAAGTTGTAACCGCCTTCTCGCAAAATTTCCTGAGCTAAACCGACATAAGACCAACGTGGCAAATTTGTCACTCTGCGAATAAAGTGTTCCCCTCCCGCTTGATTAACCAACAACTGAATATCACCAGCAGCTTTGTTATCTTCGGTTTTTAAATCTTTGCGAACGGTGTAGTTATCTAGCGAATAATAAGCAATTCGTGATTTCGACAGCACTCGCACATGAACTTCGCTGCGATCAGCCATACCCTGATCATCAACAATGACATAACTAAATTCATCTTCCCCCACAAAACCGACAGGAGCGACATATTCAAAAACGCCATTCCCCAAATGTGCAACACGAGCATTTTGAGCCGAACGCTGGTCATATGAGCGAATAGTCACTTTGCCGCCAGATAAATTACCGTTAGCATCAAAGTCATTTGCGAAGACATTAACTTGCCCTCGCCCATCACGCTCAACATCCAAATGATCAATGTTGGCATTTGGGCTCATTCGCGACTGCATTGCAGGAACGATTTTGCCATTCATCGCCCCCGGAGAAGATTTAACAACCGAAATATTATTGGTCGGGATCAGTTCCATAGCCCCCATTAGACCAACAGACTCAGGACCAACATCATGCCCCAAATTAAATGCATGCCCTACTTCATGAAGCGTGCACCACAAGGATTTATTATATTCACACCAACTCGTTAGCCCCGTATTTGCACCACTATTGGCAGGACCTGTGAAACGATGAAAAAGTGAAAACTTTTTGTCTAACTTAGTACGCAAATGCTGTTGTTGTTCATTTTCACTCAACCCACTTGGCTTAGCGGTCGCAATCAAGCCTCCGGCATAACTAAATCGAATAAGTGCATCGCGAGCAAACACGTAATCCAACAAATTAGCGGCATAATCCATACCACCAATCGCACTATTTAGCTTTCTCTTAAATATTTTGTCGTAACTATCAAATGAGGCAAAAAAAGTAATCTCTGCTAGCTGAAGATAAAAGCTCTCCTTGCTAGGAATAGGCGAAGATAGCGATGGTGCGCCAAGCTGATGGTTCTCTTTTATTGGCTGTAAATCGACAGGAGAGCGATTGATTGCATTATTAAGGATTAACCCTTTTTGTACCTTCGTCGGCATGGGTATTGAAGGGATTTCCCAAGCCAACTGGCCTCCATAAAAAACACGGCCATAGAAATTATTCTCCCCATCCACATAACCGATAATCATTGATTCTGGCTCAGAATCAACTTGTCCTCGGTAACTGCGAACTTCCGGAGTGTAGTTTAAAGGCGAAATTTCAGCGGGGTTGTCTGCCGCATATTGATAGAAGACCGTATCTTTGCGACGTAGGGAGAATTTATAAAGCGTAACCGGTAAGACCTGATCATTACGTCTTACGGTTGTTGTAAAAGACTGTGGTAACGTTTCGTAATCAGCAATGTTGAATTTATCAGGTATGGTGCCACCTCCTGAGTTATCGGTACCATTACCAGATCCACTACCTGTTGTTCCTGTTCCTGTTCCTGTTCCTGTTCCTGTTCCTGTTCCTGTTCCTGTTCCTGTTCCTGTTCCTGTTCCTGTTCCTGTAGATGATGTTCCCGATGACTCACCACCACAAGCACTGACAATGCTTACTAAAGCCAATATGAATAAAATTCGACCAAACATAAAAACACCGTACAATAAAGTTGGTCTTTTTATACACTAGCGCCAATATCAATGCATTTATTTACTCTCAATTTAATTAAACAAAAAGAAGGATTTATACAGGTCGCTGTCTAAGTTGGTTAGAAATATGACCTAACCAACGTTATTCACCGTCGAGACCACGAATTGGCTTCACTGCACCCCAGCCTTTACATGACGGGCACTGCCAATATAAAGAATGAGTAGCAAAGCCACATTTACGACAGCGATAATGCGGTTTAATTTTAAGTTGTTCGCCAACCAATTTACGTAAGGAGGTTAAGCTCTCTTTAGCGCGACCTTCTTCCGCTTCATCAAGGTGATAGTCCATCAACTGATAGAAGCCTTTCATGGTTGGGTTTTTGGTAAGCTGACGAGTCATATACGCCTGAGCTAACGCAGGGCCGTCACGCTTGAAGATTTCATCCGCTAACAAGAGCTCTGCGGTTGCACCTGCTTTTTGCTCTACGCACTGTTGAAGATATTTCAACCAAGTGCTTTCGCTACCCATGGCCTCATAGCATTCCAACAATAAAGGTAAACCTTCACTCACAAAGTCTACATCTTGTTCTGCAATGCGCTCTAACTGTTTTGCTGCTGCTTTGTACTCTTTCTCATTAATCAAAATACGAGCAGTAGCTATCGTTGCACGTACGCAGGTTTTGTCAGCAGAAAGGGCTTTTTTAAGATAACTTTTGGCTTTGTCGGGATTTTGCGCACCAAGCTCAAGCATAGAAAGCTCACACCAATAATGAGCAATATCGTGCTTAAGCTTAGGTTTACCCATTTTTACCAACTGAGATGCCATTTCGATGGCTTTTTCCCACTCACGAGTTTGCTGGTAAATAGAAAGCAGTTGCTGCAACGCCGCCTTTCGGTGATCAGGCTCGTCCAACAATTGATGGAAGATTTTTTCTGCGCGATCAAGAAAACCCGCCGCCATGTAATCCTTCGCTAACTGCTGCAATGCTAAGTTGCGCTGATCTATGGTTAGGTTTGGGCGGGCAATCAAATTCTGGTGGATGCGAATCGCACGATCAACCTCACCTCTGCTGCGGAAAAGGTTCCCCAAAGCTAAGTGAGTATCAATAGTCTCGCTATCGACTTGCAGCAACTCAATGAACAAATCTACCGCTTTGTCTGACTGATCAGAAAGCAGCAGGTTCAAACCTGTCACGTATTGACGCGACAGGTGATGAGATTGCTCTTGACGTTCGTTTCGAGCGCTCCTATTACCCATATACCAGCCGTAGGCTGCAGCAATGGGAAGCAATAGGAACAACAGCTCAAGCATTAACGATTATTCCTGTGCTGGCGCTGCGCGAAGTTGCTCTAGCTCTTTCTGCTGTTTAGCAACTTTCTTTGTAAGTAGGTTCTTAGAAACACGCGCTTTTAGGTATAGCAAGCCACAGATCAGCCAACCAATCGCAAAGCCACCACCAAATGCAATGCCCAGCAACGTTGATAGCTGGAACTCACCTTGTGCAACGAGATAATTGAAATTCACAAGCTCTTGGTTTTGTGCCCCAAGTGCAAGTGTGATCAAAAAGCAAACTATTAATAGTAGCGTGCCAATAATTTTCATCGTGAATCCTCTCACTTAATCCTTCAACGTTTGATCAGATCAAACATAACACCTCGTGATTATGCAGCAACTCGTCACCAAAATCATTAAGTAACCACACAATTCGGCGCTTTCTATGAACACTTAGCTCTCAATATTGATAAATTGCTCTAAATATACAATTTATGCTTAATTTATAGCAACTTAACTGCTACATGTTCGCGACTATTGTTAACCGAGCATCTGAAATTATATCAGTCATTGGATTAAAATCACCTAAGCTTTATGCGTGTTTCATTGTGATTATTCATGCAACCTCGGTTAACACCTTCATATTCAAAAACAATCACGCTTTCTCTATAAGCCTTCTAAATACTATATGGCAGGCTGAAACCAATGAATTACTCAGTGCTATTTCGCAGGCAAAAAAAAACGGCATACAAAGTATGCCGTTTTTTATCTGAACCGTGGTTAGCTTGCCAAAGACAAGTTAACGCGATCGCGCAATTCTTTACCTGGTTTAAAGTGAGGAACGTACTTGCCGTCTAACTCAACCTTGTCGCCAGTTTTAGGGTTGCGACCTACACGGGGAGCACGGTAATGCAACGAGAAGCTACCAAAGCCGCGGATCTCAATGCGGTCACCCTCTTCAAGAGTGGTCGCCATGTGCTCAAGGATATCCTTGATTGCATCTTCTACCTGTTTGGCAGAAAGATGTGTTTGTTGACTACATAGCCTTTCAATTAATTCAGACTTTGTCATAAACACTCCGGTTTTTAGTATGTTTCTCAATAGTATAACCGTTTAGGGAGAAAATGCTAAAACGCTTTTTCTCCCTAAGCTCAATTATTCGCCTTTAGCCGCTTTGAATGCGTCAGCCATAGCGTTACCGAAAGAAGCATCGTCTTGCTTGTTTAGGTTAGCCATTGCTTCTTGCTCTTCAGCAACGTCTTTAGCGCGTACAGATAGGTTGATTACGCGGTTCTTACGGTCAACGCCTGTGAATTTAGCTTCAACAGAATCGCCAACAGAAAGAACTAGAGTTGCGTCTTCAACACGGTCTACAGATGCTTCAGAAGCACGTAGGTAACCTTCAACGCCTTCAGCTAGCTCAACAGTTGCGCCTTTAGCGTCAACAGCTGTAACAGTACCAGTTACTAGAGCACCTTTCTTGTTTAGAGAAACGTAGCCGTTGAATGGGTCTTCTTCGATTTGCTTAACGCCTAGAGAGATACGCTCACGCTCAGCGTCAACTGCTAGAACTACAGCAGAGATTTCGTCGCCTTTCTTGAAGTCGCGAACTGCTTCTTCACCTGAAACATTCCAAGAAATGTCAGATAGGTGAACTAGGCCGTCGATGCCGCCTTCTAGACCGATGAAGATACCGAAGTCAGTGATAGACTTGATCTTACCAGTTACTTTGTCGCCCTTAGCTTGCATTTCTGCAAATGACTGCCATGGGTTAGCTTTACACTGCTTAAGACCTAGGCTGATACGACGACGTTCTTCGTCGATATCAAGAACCATAACTTCAACTTCGTCGCCCACGTTAACAACTTTAGATGGGTGGATGTTCTTGTTAGTCCAATCCATTTCAGAAACGTGTACTAGACCTTCAACGCCTTCTTCGATTTCAACGAAGCAGCCGTAGTCAGTTAGGTTAGTTACGCGGCCAGAAAGCTTAGTGTTTTCTGGGTAACGCTTAGCGATTGCAACCCATGGATCTTCGCCAAGTTGCTTAAGACCTAGTGATACGCGAGTACGCTCACGGTCGAACTTAAGAACTTTAACGTTGATTTCGTCGCCAACATTAACGATTTCACTTGGGTGCTTAACGCGTTTCCAAGCCATGTCAGTAATGTGTAGAAGACCGTCAACACCACCAAGATCAACGAATGCACCGTAGTCAGTAAGGTTCTTAACGATACCTTTAACTTCCATGCCTTCTTGTAGAGATGCAAGTAGCTCGTCACGCTCAACGCTGTTTTCAGATTCGATAACTGCGCGGCGAGAAACAACAACGTTGTTGCGCTTCTGGTCAAGCTTGATTACTTTGAACTCTAGCTCTTTGTTTTCTAGGTGAGCAGTGTCACGGATTGGACGTACGTCTACTAGAGAACCTGGTAGGAACGCACGGATGCCGTTAAGTTCAACTGTGAAGCCACCCTTAACTTTACCGTTGATGATACCAACAACAGTTTCAGCTTCTTCGTAAGCTTTTTCAAGCTGGATCCAAGCTTCGTGACGCTTAGCTTTCTCACGAGAAAGTTTAGTCTCACCGAAACCATCTTCAACAGCGTCAAGAGCTACGTCTACTTGAGCACCAACTTCGATTTCAATTTCGCCAGCAGCGTTTTTGAATTCGTCAGCAGGGATAGAAGACTCAGACTTAAGGCCAGCGTCTACAAGTACGTAACCGTTTTCGATAGCTACAACAGTACCTTTAACGATCGCGCCTGGACGTGTTTCTAGTTCGTTTAGAGACTCTTCAAAGAGTAAAGCAAAAGATTCAGTCATTATTTAATCTTCAATATGATTAACAACCATGGGTATCCTACCGCATGGGGTTGATGTAATAGTCAGTTATCATCCATGACACCGACGCCATCACGCCGAGCCTAAACTCAGCGCGATAATTTTTGTTCAATATAAGCGAGTGCTTGTGCTGTAACTTGCTCTATTGAAAGCTCAGTAGAGTCTAGCACTAAAGCGTCATCAGCGGGACGTAAAGGCGCAACCGCACGGTTACGATCTCGATAGTCACGTTCCTGAATCTCGCTTAAAAGGGTGTCAAAGTTAACATCTATGCCCTTCATTTGCAACTGATTCATGCGACGATTCGCACGCTCTTCAGCGCTGGCATCAAGGAAAATTTTGACTTCCGCTTGAGGAAAAACAACCGTACCCATATCGCGACCGTCAGCCACCAAACCCGGGGCTTCACTGAACGCGCGTTGACGACGTAATAGCGCTTCGCGAACGCGTGGTAGCGCCGCAATCTGAGACGCTGCATTCGCAACATCTTGGGTACGTAATGTCAACGACACATCTTCACCTTCAAGGATCACTTTCACAAGCTCACCTTCAGCGACAAACTGCACATCAAGGTGCGCAGCTAGAACAACCAGTGCTTCTTCTGATTCAAGGTCAACACCGTGGTGCAATGCTGCTAGCGCTAGCACTCGGTAAATTGCGCCAGAATCAAGTAAATTCCAGCCAAGCTTGTCAGCTAAAAGCATACATAGTGTGCCTTTACCTGCACCGCTGGGGCCATCTACGGTGATCACTGGTGAATGTGTAGACATAAAGTATCTCCGGATATTTTCACAATCATTAATCGCTTAATTTTGCTTACCTATTGCTAGAGATAACAAAGTTAAACCATCAATCAAACGGGCGCAGATTATACGTGATTTTTTCACAAAGGGGCAGCAGAAAACGAAAGCAAAGTGGGAGATTTGTTCAGCTGAAGAAAAAACACCCACATACTGTGATGTGGGTGAATTTTTCATTATTTGCTTAGGCTTGCCAGCTTATCAAAGTAGTCTGGGAAGGTTTTAGAGGTACATTTTGGATCGTTAATCGTTACAGGCGTATCACTAAGTGCCACCAGCGAGAAACACATCGCCATACGGTGGTCATCGTAAGTATCGATAGCTGCATGGTTTAATTGCTGAGGCGGTGTAATCGTAATGTAGTCTTCACCTTCATCTACTTCAGCCCCAACCTTACGTAGCTCAGTTGCCATTGCCGCTAAACGGTCTGTCTCTTTTACGCGCCAGTTGTACACATTACGAATCGATGTGGTGCCTTTAGCAAAGAGTGCTGCTGTTGCGATTGTCATGGCAGCATCAGGAATATGGTTAAAATCAAGGTCAACCGCATTTAACTCACCACGGCGAGCAATTACATAGTCATCGCCCCACTCGATTTCAGCACCCATAGCAGCTAATGCGTCAGCAAATTGAACATCACCTTGAATGCTCTTTTTACCAATACCCGTCACTTTAACTTCCCCGCCTTTAATGGCAGCAGCCGCTAAAAAGTAAGACGCTGATGACGCATCACCTTCGACCAAAAAGTCACCCGGTGTTTGATAAGTTTGGCCTGCAGGAACAACAAATTCTTGGTAATCACGGTTTTCAACCGTCACCCCAAACTGCGCCATAATGTGCAGGGTAATATCGATATAAGGTTTAGATACTAGCTCACCCTTAATACAGATCACGGTATCTTGCTTCGCCAAAGGCGCAGCCATCAAAAATGCGGTTAAAAACTGGCTTGAAATCGAACCATCAATTTCCACTTCCCCACCATTAAGACCTGTACCTTTAATTGCAAGTGGTGGATAGTTTTCATTTTCTAAGTACGTCACTTCAGCACCCGCAGTACGAAGTGCATCCACAAGGTGACCGATTGGGCGCTCTTTCATTCGTGGTTCGCCTGTGAGTACAAACTCGCCACGACCAAGACACAACGCTGCAGCTAAAGGGCGCATCGCTGTACCAGCATTGCCTAAATAGAGCTCTAATGCGTGTTCCGGCTCGAAAGCACGACCTAAACCGTTTACAACACACTCAGTTTTATCTTCTGATAATTCGAACTCAACGCCTAACTGCTCAAGTGCTTTTAACATGTGACGAATATCGTCACTATCAAGCAAATTAGTCAGTCGAGTTTGTCCCTGTGCTAACGCTGCCAACAACAGGGCACGGTTTGAAACACTTTTTGAACCCGGCAGGTTCACTACACCATCAATCTGTTGAATTGGCTGTAACGTTAAACTGTCCATTGATCCCTTTGTCATCCAAATTTTTCACGTTTTTGCAGATTAGCGAATAACGGGAGCAGATACCAGTGTCGATTTCGACCAAATTTTTTTGAACGAAATATCACAAAAATAGTTCTGTTAAGGCTCTCGTTTTTATTTATGATAACTATCAGGAACTTCATCCACTCTGTCGCAATCCGGCAGTGGCAACTTATACAGGCGACACACATGGCAACAGAAACCCCGAAAGTTGGCATTGGTATCATCTTGGTTAATGACCAAGGTAAGGTACTGATTGGTAAACGTAAAAACAGTCACTCACCTTACTATTCTATTCCAGGCGGACATCTTGAGATCGGTGAGTCGTTTGAGCAATGCGCCATCCGTGAGATGGAAGAAGAAACAGGTATAACCATCCATAACCCGCAAGTTATTGCCGTTACTAATAATTTAAAAACTTACCGTGAGTCAGGGCTGCATTACATCAGCGTTGCTTTATTAGCAACAGATTACAATGGTGAGCCACAACTTAATGAACCAGACAAATGCGATGGTTGGCTATGGGCTGATCCTAACAACCTCCCTCAGCCTCATTTTGATGCCAGCGAGCAGTCTATTAACTGTTACTTATCCAACGCGATCAGCCTGTGCTCCTAAGTCTTTAAGCTCTTAAACATTCAGGCTTCTGAATATCAAGGCTACTCATTAACACATATAGTTCGCTAACCGCGACTAAGCATTATAGATAAGATGACAACTGCCATTAATTACCATACTCGTCTCGCAACTGACGACGACTATGAATTTCTATTTGAACTTAAAAAGCAGGCGGAATACGAGCCGATTAAAGCAGTTTTTGGCTGGGATGAAACGGTTCAGCGCCGTATTCATGCTGAAGAATGGTTTGAAGAGCGTCCTTGGATTATCGAACAAAATGGCGTTCGGATCGGCAGTTTCTTAATTCAAGATCAAGGCGAACATTTCTACTTTTGTCGCTTTTTCATTTTGCCCGCTTATCAGGGGAAAGGGATTGGTAGTGCTATTTTACACCACGCTATTGCTCGCGCTAAAAAGGCACAAAAACCCATTACATTAAGCTACCTTCAGGGAAACCGTGTGGGTGAACTTTATCTGCGTCACGGCTTTGTTCACACAGGTGAAGATAAGCTGTTTGTCTACATGTCCTATCCTCTAGTCATTGACTAAAGAAACAAAAAACGGCTTTCCGAAGAAAGCCGTTATACGTCAGGTATGAATCTTTACAGTTAATATGCCGATCAAGCGTGTTGCTGTTCAAACGCCGCCATAAAGTTAACAAGCGCTTGCACACCTTCAATTGGCATTGCGTTGTAAATAGAGGCACGCATACCACCAACCGCACGGTGCCCTTTCAATGCCACTAACCCAGCTGCTTTGGCTTGCTCAAGGAACAAAGCATCAAGCTCTGGGTTCTTCAGTTGAAACGGTACGTTCATCAAGGAGCGGTTATCGCTGTGGACTTCATTACGGTAAAAATCAGAACTATCGATGAAGTCATAGAGCACCTTGGCTTTCGCTTCATTACGTTGCTGCATTTCTGCCACACCACCAATGCTTTTCAGCCATTTGAAGACTTCGCCAGCCAAATACCAAGCAAAGGTCGGCGGGGTATTAAACATCGATTCTTTATCCACCAGCACGGAATAATCCAAGATGCTTGGTAGGATCTGCTTGGCTTTACCCAATAAGTCATCACGAACGATAACCACAGTTAACCCTGCTGGACCAATATTCTTTTGTGCGCCCGCGTAAATCACACCATATTTCGAAATATCAATTTCACGCGACAAGATAGTAGATGACATATCAGCGACGATTGGCTTGTCTGTTTGCGGTAAATCGCGAATTTCGATCCCGTCGATGGTTTCATTCGGGCAGAAATGCACGTAAGCCGCGTCATCCGACAGTGACCACTCTGAAGCAGGTATGATCGCTTTCTTACCGTCACGCTCACAAGTAATATCCACCACATTCGGTGCACAGTACTTCTTCGCTTCTTCAACCGCGCTGTGTGCCCAGTAGCCACCATCCATGTAATCGGCAGTATCGCTATCACCTAATAGGTTCATAGGTACTGCTGCAAACTGACCACGAGCGCCACCGTGACAAAACAGCACATGGTAGTTGTCTGGGATGGATAACAACTCGCGTAAATCTTTCTCGGATTGCTCAGCGACCGCAATAAAATCTTGGCTGCGGTGGCTAATTTCCATCACAGATGTACCTAAGCCATTCCAATTAACCAGTTCGTCCTGAACTTTACTTAAGACTTCCGCCGGAATCATCGCCGGTCCCGCACAAAAGTTATAGACTTTTTCCATGATGAAAAACTTGCTCCTGCTTTCAAAAAGGGTTGTAGCCATTTGCATACACAAACTCGCTTATGCAAATGGATATAACCCATAAACTAATAACTGCCCACTTTCTTTTCGCAAAGTGAGCTATCAGTTTTACACCTTTGCACCACAACTGAAAAGCCTTCCAACCAACTATTTCTATTTAATCGATTGTTTTCCCATTTGATTTTCAGCCGGCATAAAAAAACGCAGCCTAGTGGCTGCGCTTTTATTGGATAATCTAACTATGAAGATTACTCTTCGTCAGTTGATTCGCCTTGTTCTGAATCAGATTCAGGTTGTTGTGGCTGTTGCTCTTGGTTTTCACCGTCAGCAACTTCGCCTTCTACAACTGTTTCGTCAAGCTCAACTTCTTCAGGCTCATCGATACGTTGTAGACCTACAACCAATTCACCTTCAGATGTACGGATCAGTGTCACACCCTGAGTATTACGGCCAACTCGGCTCACCTCAGCAACGCGTGTACGTACAAGCGTACCGCCGTTGGTGATCATCATGATCTCGTCGCCTTCTTCAGTTTGAACAGCACCAACAACTTTACCGTTACGCTCAGAGACTTTGATCGATACAACACCTTGTGTTGCACGGCTCTTCGCAGGGTATTCTTCTAGTGAAGTACGCTTACCGTAACCATTTTCAGTTACTGTTAGTACATCACCTTCGTTGTGCGGAACAATCAGAGAAACAACTTTATCGTTCTCAGCCAGTTTCATACCACGTACACCAGCAGCGGTACGACCCATGCCACGAACTTGTTCTTCAGAGAAGCGTACTACTTTACCTTCTTGAGAGAACAGCATGATGTTGTCATTACCTTCAGTGATATCAACACCGATCAGTGAGTCACCTTCGCGTAGGTTTACAGCAATAATACCTGCACTACGAGGACGGCTAAAGTCAGTTAGCGGCGTCTTCTTAACAGTACCATCAGCAGTTGCCATAAAGATGAACTTATCATCCGCGTATTCTTTCACCGGAAGAATAGCTGTAATACGCTCGTCTTCTTCTAGTGGCAGAATGTTCACAATCGGCTTACCACGAGCAGTACGGCTAGCTAATGGTAGCTGGTACACTTTCAGCCAGTACATACGACCGCGGCTTGAGAAACATAGAATCGTGTCGTGAGTATTAGCAACTAGCAGACGCTCGATGAAGTCTTCTTCCTTCATACGCGTTGCCGCTTTACCTTTACCACCACGACGCTGAGCTTCGTAGTCACTCAATACTTGGTATTTAACGTAACCTTCGTGAGATAGAGTTACAACAACATCTTCTTGGGTAATCAAATCTTCCATGTCGATGTCGTGGCTTGCAGCCGTGATTTCAGTGCGGCGTGGATCGTTAAATTGTTCTTTAACTTCTTCCAGCTCTTCACGGATCACTTCCATCAAGCGCTCTGAGCTTGCAAGAATGTGCATTAGCTCAGCAATCACATCAAGTAGGCCCTTGTACTCGTCAAGGATCTTCTCGTGCTCTAGACCTGTTAGCTTGTGTAGACGTAGGTCAAGAATTGCCTGAGCTTGTTGCTCAGTCAGGAAGTATTGACCATCACGAATACCGTACTGTGGCTCTAGCCATTCAGGACGTGCTGCATCTGTACCTGCACGCTCTAGCATTGCCGATACGTTGCCTAGATCCCAACCACGTGCAATCAAACCTGCACGAGCTTCAGCTGGCGTAGGTGCTTGCTTGATCAGTTCGATGATTTCATCGATGTTCGCTAGCGCCAGTGCCAAACCTTCAAGGATATGAGCACGTTCACGCGCTTTGCGTAGTTCGTAAATTGTACGACGAGTTACAACTTCACGACGGTGGTTTACAAAACACTTCAACGTTTCTTTTAGGTTGAATAGTTTTGGCTGACCGTGGTCTAGCGCAACCATGTTGATACCGAACGTTGTTTGAAGCTGAGTTTGCGAGTAAAGGTTATTCAGAATAACTTCACCCACTGCATCACGCTTACATTCGATAACAATACGCATACCATCTTTGTCAGATTCATCGCGTAGTGCACTGATGCCTTCAACTTTCTTATCTTTAACAAGCTCAGCGATCTTTTCAATCAGACGCGCTTTGTTCACTTGGTAAGGAATTTCAGTCACAACAATGGTTTCTTTACCATTCTTGTCGGCTTCAATTTCAGCTTTGGCACGCATGTAAACTTTACCGCGGCCAGTTTTGTATGCATCAACGATACCTTTGCGGCCGTTGATAAGTGCAGCTGTTGGGAAATCTGGGCCAGGAATGTATTCCATTAGCTGATCGATCGTGATGTCTTCATTCTCGATATATGCCAGACAGCCATCGATCACTTCACCCAGGTTATGCGGCGGGATGTTCGTTGCCATACCCACGGCGATACCCGATGAACCGTTCACTAGTAAGTTTGGAATCTTAGTAGGAAGAACGGCTGGGATCTGCTCTGTACCATCGTAGTTAGGTACATAATCAACAGTTTCTTTGTCTAAATCTGCCAAAAGTTCGTGAGCGATTTTCGCCATACGAATTTCGGTGTAACGCATTGCCGCTGCAGAGTCACCATCGACTGAACCGAAGTTACCCTGACCATCTACTAGCATGTAGCGTAGTGAGAATGGCTGCGCCATACGTACGATGGTGTCGTATACCGCGCTATCACCGTGTGGGTGATATTTACCGATTACGTCACCTACCACACGGGCAGATTTTTTATATGCTTTATTCCAGTCATTGCCTAGTACATTCATCGCGAATAATACGCGACGGTGCACAGGCTTTAGGCCATCACGCACATCCGGAAGAGCACGACCAACGATAACTGACATCGCATAGTCGAGGTATGAGCCTTTCAGCTCCTCTTCAATATTTACGGGCGTGATCTCTTTTGCAAGATCGCTCATTGAGCCAATATCCCTCAGGTAATTTCTGTCGTATTTCTATACGTGCAAGGTGCGAGAATATAGCATATTTCGATAAAAATAGGCATACCTTTCGCAGCTTATGTTGTGAGTAATTACTCGGTTCTGCCAAAAATAGACAACAAAATCGAATACATTTGTCTTCACGACATCCATAGGACGCAAATTACGACTTCACATAACAGCAATATAAAAGAAAGTGCTACCAATTGTAAAACTTGAACCTGCTCGCTTTTTATACAAATAACACAGACTTAACAGCAAATTAGCAATAAAAATCCGATCCTAGTCACCTTGCAAAAAATTATCCAAAGTAAAATCAACTTAGCAATATCAAACAAGGTGAATAAACCGCTATCGCATTAGCCTAGCGCCATTGCCTTAGCTTCGCTGGTATCGCGCCTTTCTGGTACTGCTTGCACCATCGTACTTTTCATATGGATATGCGAGGTTGTTATGTTTGGATCAGTGATCAACACACTTGGGCTATGCATTATTGGTGGCAAATACATTTTGATGCTCATTCTTGCTGCTATGACGGTTTTTTCAGGTTCTATAAACCCTGACGCCCTTTCGTTCGCTATCACAGAGATTTCACAGTGATAGCTCTCCACTTAACGGGGAAGCATGCCTAACACTTCCCCATATAACCTTTTCAGCCAACTAATTCCTCTTCGCCACTAGCTCTTCCCTCTCCGCTTTGCCAAGCAGAACAATTAAGAAAACAGCTAATTTTTGTTTTCGATTGAATCATTACAGCAGTTATTCAACACTTTACCGATGAAAGCGAATGAAAACAGGGCAAATCACTGTTCAAGTAGGGATAACTATTTCAAGTCACTGCCAATTAGCTATAATGCAGCCACCGATTATGGACTAATGGCACGAAGCATGACCAAACCGTTAAATGTCGATCCGGCAGAAATCAGTAAATTTGAAGATATGGCATCACGTTGGTGGGATCTTGAGGGCGAATTTAAGCCTCTTCACGAAATCAATCCCCTCCGTTTGAACTATGTAATTGATCGCGCTGACGGTTTATTCGGTAAGAAAGTGCTTGATGTTGGCTGTGGTGGCGGCATTTTAGCCGAAAGCATGGCGGTTGAAGGTGCAAACGTTACGGGCATCGATATGGGTAAAGAGCCGCTAACCGTTGCTCGCCTACATGCGCTAGAAACCGGCACTAAGGTTGAATATGCACAGTGCACAGCCGAAGAACACGCGGAAGAAAACCCGCAGACTTACGATGTGGTCACTTGCATGGAAATGCTTGAGCACGTACCGGATCCAGCCTCTGTAATAGCGGCTTGTGCCAAAATGGTAAAACCGGGCGGCCACGTTTTCTTCTCGACCCTGAACCGCAATGCTAAATCTTACCTGTTTGCTATTGTGGGCGCAGAGCAACTGCTGAAGATCGTCCCTAAAGGCACGCATGATCACAGCAAGTTTATTCGTCCGTCTGAATTAATTTCGATGATTGATCAAACGCCGTTGCAAGAGCGCCATATCACAGGTTTGCACTACAACCCGCTGACCAACAACTATTGGTTGGGTAACAATGTAGATGTGAACTACATCGTACATACAGTGAAACCTGCATAATTCATCAGAATTAAACAACTTATCTGATCACTTAATCTCAGCTAAGTGATCAGATACTTTCCCGCCTAAGCCAAATACTCTCTATTCTTATCTATATTGAATTGATAAGGATATTGTCATGCCGCAACCGCTCGATGCAGTACTGTTCGACCTTGATGGAACCTTACTCGACACCGCCCCTGATATGGCACGTGCCGCCAATAAGGTGTTAGCAAATCATGGTATTCCTCCCCTTCGTGAACACCAAATCCAAGCCAATACCAGTTTTGGTGCCAAAGGGTTACTCGAAGCCGGTTTCGATGGCATTCCCGACCACTTAGATTTTACCCAGCTTAGAGCAGAGTTCTTACAGTACTACCAACAAGACATCTGCCTCCACACTCGCTTTTACGATGGTGTCGAAGCCTTACTTGAATATTTAGAGCATCATGCGATCCCATGGGGGATCATGACCAATAAGCCCGGTTTTCTTACCGACCTTTTGCTGCCTTTCTTTCCGCCACTGCTTAAAGCGCAAGCCATTGTCTGCGGCGATACCCTCAGTAAAGCCAAACCGCACCCAGAGCCACTTCTGTACGCCAGTGAACTGATCCGAGTCCCTAATCATCGCTGCGCTTATATTGGTGATATTGAAAAAGACATGATGGCCGCCAACGCCGCCCAGATGGTGGGCTACGTCGCAGGCTGGGGCTATATCGGCGAGCACCACAACCCTGAAGAATGGAACGCTGCTGGAATTTTACCCACCCCGACAGATATAGTCTCGCTGTTGCGTAACTGAAAACCATCAATCCAGCGATTTTTTAGCCAAAAATAAGGTGAAAAGTCGCTGTAATTTCTGCCTAAAAAATCAAGCAAAAAAAAATATTTTTTTCTTTATTTCATGGCGCCAAATGGTTGCTTTTTTCTTTGTTGTTTAATCATAAGGGGTGATTGAGTTAGTAGGTACTAACTAATAATTGCCCATCCCCAACTTATCCACAGCTGGTGATTTTTTGTCAACTTGCAAAAAGCCCCTATCACCACTATCTTGTAACGCATCTAGCTCAACACCCCTACATATAGTGTTTTTGCCCAAATACAGATTTGTTACAAAGATCACATCCTTTAGTAACGAATACATCAAAATTGCAAAAATACCGGGGGACAAATGGAATACTGCCAAAAATGAATCAACAGCTAACTGTTACTAAACGTGATGGCCGCAAAGAGACTATCGACCTGGATAAAATCCACCGCGTAATTACCTGGGCTGCGGAGGGACTGGAAAACGTTTCAGTATCTCAAGTAGAACTAAAATCGCACATCCAGTTTTACGAAGGTATCAAGACGGAAGATATCCACGAAACCATCATCAAAGCAGCGGCTGACCTCATTTCTGAAGAAACGCCAGATTACCAATATCTAGCGGCACGCCTAGCTATTTTCCACCTACGTAAAAAAGCGTACGGTCAATTCGAGCCACCAGCACTTTTCGATCACGTAACTAACCTTGTTGAAAAAGGTAAGTACGACCAACATCTGCTTGATGACTACACGCCTGAAGAATTTGCTGTGATGGATAACTTTATCGATCACTGGCGCGATATGAACTTCTCATACGCAGCGGTTAAGCAGCTGGAAGGTAAATACCTGGTACAAAACCGAGTATCTGGCGAAATCTTTGAGAGTGCTCAGTTCCTGTACGTGATGATTGCAGCTTGTCTATTCGCGAAATACCCGAAAGACACGCGTCTTGATTACATCAAGCGTTTCTACGATGCCGCATCACAATTTAAGATCTCACTACCGACACCAATTATGTCTGGTGTACGTACTCCTACTCGTCAATTCAGCTCTTGTGTACTGATCGAGTGTGACGACAGCCTAGATTCAATCAACGCAACCTCAAGCGCCATTGTACGTTACGTATCTCAACGCGCAGGTATTGGTATCAACGCAGGTCGTATTCGTGCTCTAGGTTCAGAAATCCGTGGTGGTGAAGCATTCCACACTGGTTGTATCCCATTCTACAAATACTTCCAAACAGCGGTAAAATGTTGTTCTCAAGGTGGTGTTCGTGGTGGTGCAGCAACTCTGTTCTACCCAATGTGGCATGGTGAAGTTGAATCACTAATGGTACTGAAGAACAACCGTGGTGTTGAAGAAAACCGTGTTCGTCACATGGATTACGGCGTGCAAATCAACAAACTGATGTACACCCGTCTGATCAAGGGCGAAAACATCAGCCTATTCTCGCCATCTGACGTTCCGGGTCTATACGATGCCTTCTTCGCTGATCAAGACGAATTTGAACGTCTGTACGTGAAATACGAGCAAGACGAGAGCATTAAGAGAACAACAGTGAAAGCGATTGATCTGTTCTCGCTTCTAATGCAAGAACGTGCATCAACGGGTCGTATCTACATCCAAAACGTTGACCACTGTAATACCCACAGCCCATTTGATCCGGCTGTGGCACCGATTCGTCAATCTAACCTGTGTCTTGAAATTGCACTACCAACCAAGCCACTGAACAACGTTGAAGACGAAAACGGTGAGATCGCACTATGTACGCTATCAGCTTTCAACCTAGGTGCTATCGACTCACTAGACGATCTTGAAGAGCTTGCTGAGCTAACAGTACGTGCACTCGATGCCCTACTTGATTACCAAGATTACCCACTACCAGCTGCACGTCGTTCAACCATGAACCGTCGTACGCTAGGTGTTGGTGTAATTAACTTTGCTTACTACCTAGCGAAGAACGGTGTTCGTTACTCTGACGGTAGCGCAAACAACCTAACTCACGAAGCATTTGAAGCGATTCAGTACTACCTACTGAAAGCATCTCTGGGTCTAGCAAAAGAGCAAGGTGCATGTCCTTCGTTCAACGAAACGACTTACGCACAAGGTATTCTACCTATCGATACTTACAAGAAAGACATCGATAAGGTTTGTACTGCTGAGCTGAAATACGATTGGGAAACACTACGTGAAGAAATCAAGACTCACGGTCTACGTAACTCAACGCTATCAGCATTGATGCCGTCTGAAACGTCATCACAGATCTCAAATGCAACGAACGGTATCGAACCACCACGTGGCTTCGTATCAGTTAAAGCATCGAAAGATGGAATCTTGAAACAAGTTGTTCCTGAATACAGCAAGTACAAAGATAACTACGAGCTGCTATGGAACATCGGTAGCAACGATGGCTACCTACAACTTGTTGGTATTATGCAGAAATTTATCGACCAAGCGATTTCAGCAAACACCAACTACGACCCAAGCAAGCAACCTGGCGGCAAAGTTCCAATGAAACTCTTGCTTAAAGACCTGCTTACCGCGTATAAACTCGGCGTTAAAACGCTGTACTACCACAATACGCGTGATGGCGCTTCAGATGCACAAGGCGATGTAAACGCTGACGATTGCACAAGTTGTAAAATTTAAGATTTGAATGGGAGCTTCGGCTCCCTTTAATGTCCGAGGAAATCATGGCATACAGCACTTTCTGTCAAACTAATAACGATCAACTAAAAGAACCGATGTTTTTCGGTCAGCCAGTGAACGTTGCGCGTTACGACCAACAAAAATTCGAAATCTTCGAAAAACTGATCGAAAAGCAACTTTCTTTCTTCTGGCGTCCTGAGGAAGTGGATGTCTCAGGCGATCGCATTGACTACAACAATCTACCAGATCACGAAAAACACATTTTCATCAGCAATCTGAAATATCAAACTCTGTTAGATTCTATCCAAGGTCGTAGTCCAAACGTTGCACTACTACCTATCGTTTCCATTCCAGAGCTAGAAACTTGGATTGAAACTTGGTCGTTCTCTGAAACGATCCACTCGCGTTCTTACACGCACATCATTCGTAACATCGTTAAAGATCCATCCATCGTATTTGACGATATCGTAGATAACGAGCACATCATCAAACGTGCTGGCGACATTTCAAAATACTACGATGCTCTGATCAACGCGACTAACGACTATCACCGCCTAGGTGAAGGTACACACAATATCAATGGTCAAACTATTACAGTTAACCTTCGCGATATTAAGAAGAAACTGTACCTATGTATGATGTCGGTAAACGCTCTAGAAGCGATCCGTTTCTACGTGAGCTTTGCATGTTCATTTGCTTTCGCTGAACGCGAGCTAATGGAAGGTAACGCGAAAATCATCAAGCTTATCGCTCGTGATGAAGCCCTACACCTAACTGGTACTCAGCATATTCTTAACCTGCTTCGTACAGGTCAAGACGATCCTGAAATGGCAGAAATTGCCAAAGAGTGCGAGCAAGAGTGTTTTGATATCTTCCGCGATGCAGCTGAGCAAGAGAAAGACTGGGCAGATTACCTGTTCAAAGATGGCTCTATGATTGGTCTGAACAAAGACATTCTTTGTCAGTACGTAGAATACATCACTAACCTACGTATGAGCGCTGTAGGTCTAAGCCAAGCTTACCCAGAAGCAACGCAAAACCCGATTCCATGGATCAACTCTTGGTTGTCTTCAGATAACGTACAAGTAGCGCCACAGGAAGCTGAGATCAGCTCATACCTTGTTGGCCAAATCGACAACGACGTAAGCGCTGACGATCTAGGTGACTTTGAACTATGAGTTCATTAACCATTACGGTTAACGGTATTAAGGTTCACGGCAATAGCCGTGAGCCTTTACTCACCCAGCTTGAACGTGTTGGTATTCAACCCGAATACCAATGTCGCAATGGCATGTGTGGCGCTTGTCGCTGCAAACTGCAAACAGGTGCAGTTGATCAGCAAGATGCAATGGCATTTGTCGGTCAAAACGAAATTCTGAGCTGCTGCTCAATTCCTAAAGCCAACGTAACAATTGAGTTCGACTACCAAGTCGTGACCGCTCAACAAGTCGAAAACGCCTCAAATAGCTAGTAGCCGCTGCTTTCTTCATTAACAACGGCTATTTATTTATAACGCCTAGTAACTCCCACTCTCATAACGCTCAGTATCTAATGAGCTGTATTGGCTATAGACAGGTCGTGACGTTAACCAGCGACGCAGCATATCGAGCGCCAAGGTCGCAATCATGGTGCGATGCGCCTGATAACCATAATCACGCTTCGTTGATACTTTTTGCGAAAATACTGCTTGAGGGGTCGTGAGCTCGACACTAACCTGCCCTGCCACCAACTCACCAATTTCGATGTGAATATCCGCCCGTGCGACACCTTTACTCTCCGCACTTTGACTCGAGGCTTTAACTTCACCAACCACACTGTGAGCAAATTGCTGACGCAGCGCAGATTCAGATTGCAACCAACTTGCTAAGTAACCACCAGTAAAATGCTCTGAAATAGAAATCGTGAGTGCTTGTTGCTGAAGTTGCTCACCAACACTTGCCAGCATGGGTTGCCCTTGTGACACCACATACTCGCCTAACATTGCAGCCATTTGCTGATAAAACACCTTAGCATCGGCACATTGCTGCGGAGCAAATAATTTCACTTCAATGAACGGCAATGACGAGCGATAGCCTAATTCGCACTCGTCAGGCAGAGCGAGTGACGACAGCTGCTCACCAATACCCGACTCGGACAACCCAAAGGTAAATAAACGATGACAGTCTCTCGCTTGTGTTTGTGGATGAGCACGCTGCAAACGCGGCAAGATTTCATCCGTCACCATCAATTTAAATTCGGTTGGCACACCCGGCGTAAAATACAAAGTGGCACGGTTAAGCTTCATTGCAAAGCCGCAAGCTGTCCCGACAGGGTTATCTAGTAACTCGGCCCCTTCTGGTAGCATTGCTTGCTTTAAGTTGGTATGGGGCATTTCACGGCCTAGCTTTTGGTATTTCAGCACCATTTGCTCAACCCAGTGATCGGACTGTTCAAGCCCTACATCCGCCGCCACCGCTGCGGCTTGGGCAGTTAAATCATCGGTTGTTGGTCCCAGCCCGCCATTCACAATCACCACATCATGACGCAAACTGGCATTCAATAACTCTTCCGCTAAAGTATCCAGCTGATCGCCCACCGTAATTCGACGACTGAGCGCAAAACCCTGTTCAAAAAACTGGCGCGATAACCAAGCGGCATTGGTATCTGTGATATCGCCGTGAAGCACTTCTTCCCCTGTGCTGATCATTGCAACTTGCAGCATCGTTTTCTCCTCGTGCTTTTATCTCAGTATCTTAGCCTGCGACTCACAGGGTTGCACGTCTCTTTCCAAACCGACGATTGATAGATGCTCGTCCTACTCACAACAAACCAAGTGTAAACTTAAATTTACAACAAGTATTTCATGGTTGACAGTGAGTTCTACTCACTTTAAGGTGGCAAACCATAGAGATCATCTGGTCTCAAGCAAGATCACCAACGAAGATAACCTAATAAAGAGCAATGACTGTGACAACACGCTTCCAACATCAGCCCTATCGTCAGCCGCAGTAGAGTAAAGTGTAAACTTATAATTACACCCTACTGTGGCCACCCAGCGACACCGCCAAAACGGCACATCATTTCACTTTTCGTTTGGGAGCAAACACGTAATGACGATGAATAAAACATTTGGCAGCATGTTAATCATTGCTGGTACCACCATAGGCGCAGGTATGTTGGCGCTACCACTGGCTTCAGCAGGTCTTGGCTTTTCGACAGCCATTATGATTATGGTGGGTATTTGGGCTTTAATGACCTACACCGCGCTATTAATGCTGGAAATTCACCAGTACGCGAGCCCAACAGCAACATTACATACCTTGGCGCGCGATCTTCTTGGTCGTAAAGGTCAGGTGATTGCCACCTTTGCCATGCTATTTCTATTTTACTCTCTGTGTGCGGCTTACATTGCAGGTGGCGGTGCGCAAATGAACGATAAGCTGACTCACTGGTTACACCTTGATGTCGCCCCTCAAGTCGGCACTATTGGTTTCACCGTAGTAATCGCGATGATCGTTTCAATTGGTACTCATTCAGTTGATATGATCAACCGGATCTTGTTTGCGCTTAAAGTGGTAGCATTAGCGACGATGCTGGGCTTGCTAGTACCACATGTACAAGGTGGTCATCTCGTCGATATGCCAGTAGAGAAAGGTCTGATCATCTCTGCACTACCAGTGATTTTCACCTCGTTTGGCTTCCACGGCAGTATCCCATCAATTGTCCGTTACGTAGGTATTGATATTCGCTCTCTGCGTAAAATCATGGTGATCGGTTCAGCAGTACCGCTAACTATCTACATCCTATGGCAAATTGCTAGCCAAGGCGTCCTTAGCCAGCCTGATTTAATGAACAGCGGCAACTTGAGCATGTTTATTGCGAGCCTGAATGATCTGCTACACAACCCGATGGTGAGCAAGTCGGTATCCGTTTTTGCTGACTTAGCGTTAGCAACTTCGTTCTTGGGTGTGAGTCTGGGCTTATTCGATTTTCTGTCAGACAGCCTAAACCGTGGTCAGCAAGCCTGTGGTCGCCTGCAAACCGCACTGATCACTTTCGTGCCACCACTGTGTTTTGCACTGTTCTACCCACAAGGCTTTATCATGGCGCTAGGTTACGCTGCGATTGCATTGGTTATTTTGGCACTATTCCTACCTGTGGCGATGGTTAATGCTCAGCGTAAACAAAATAACGAGCAGGGTTACCAAGTACGAGGCGGTAAGCCAGCACTGATTGCGGTTACCTTAAGTGGTATTGCTATCATCAGTGCTCAGCTACTACAAATGGCAGGCTTGATCCCTGCGGTTGGTTAACCTTTCAAAATCGACAAAAATACCGAGTAGGTATACAACACTCGTCACGCAGAGCCGTCATTAATAACAAGCCACCACAGCGCTCAAATTAGTAGCATTGTGGTGGTTTAGCATTCTTAATAACTCAAATTGAAATTTAGCTTAAAAATCACTATATTCAGCAATAAAACTTCATTTAATTAGCATCTTATCATCTCATCAATTAGATAATCGTTTACTACCTATTTTCAAACTTAATTTATTTAATAAATCAATAAATTATAATCAATTGGTTTGTAAATAATGAACAAGCATCACGCTTTTTCATAAAATTCATATTGTTAATAAGCGTTTTAAGCTAACCTGAACACCTTACTCTTTGATACTAATTACAAACCTTGGTAATGAACCAACATTTTTCTCTTTTTGATCGCCTTCAATCACCAGTATGGATTTTTGATATCGATCACAAACGCATTATTTGGGCAAACCATGCTTCCCTGCCTCTTTGGGAGTCCTCATCGGTTGAAGAATTAGTCTCTCGTGATTTAGCTGTGGACATGTCGCAAGCCGTCCATGCCATTCTGGATGAATACCAGCAGCACTTTCATCGTGGTGAACACATCAAAACATGGTGGAACTTCAATCCGAAGCAAAAACAGAAAAAAGCGCTATGTTGCTTTTCTGGCTTCCCACTAGAAGATGGTCGCACCGCGATGTTGGTGGAAGTGATCGCTGATGAGTCGACCTTACGCCGTGAACTGGCTTTTGCAGAATGCTCGAACTTAGCACTGCTGTTTAACGATCAAGGCGCGTTAATCAGTGCTAACGATGTTTATCGCCATGAGTTTGGTTCACTACTCCAAGATTTACCGCATTTTCTCGGTGACTGTCAGCTTGCTGAAAACTGGCTCAGTGAAGCGCGAGCAGACAGCGTGATCCACCGTCAGAAGCTGTGTTGGACAGGTAAACAACACCTTTGGTTCGATATTGAGGGCAAGTGGCTGCAAGACAAGCAACAGCTACTATTACATCTAACCAATATCAGCCCTGAAAAAGAGAAGCTTCGCAAAGCCAAGTACAACGCAGAGCATGATTTCCTAACGGGTCTACTCAACCGACGCGGCATTACTAACGCTATTAAGAAATCTCATCATAATCGCCAACCTTATAGCTTACTTTTCCTTGATATTGATGGATTTAAACTGGTCAACGATACCTATGGTCACGCCATTGGTGACAAACTACTGCGCGCCATTGCCATCCGTTTGAAAGATACTTTGCAGCAAAAAGGCTTATTAGCTCGCTTTGGCGGCGATGAGTTTATTGTGCAAATTGAACGTCGCTACATCACAGACTGTGCGCTATTTGCCAAAGAGCTGATTGCGGTATTGAACCGTCCGTTCCATCTAAAAGAAGTGGGTGAGCTTTCGATTGGTTGTAGTATCGGTATCACCCACTACCCTGACGACGCAATTGATATCGAAACCTTGGTGACTCAAGCTGATATGGCGATGCACCGTGCCAAATTGCGAGGTCGTAACCGTAGCCATCACTTCTCACCAGAAATGGCAGATGCGCTCTACCGTAAAATGACGCTGCGTCACCACTTAACCGTGGCAATGGAAGAAGAAGCGTTTGAGCTCTACTACCAACCGATTGTCGATCTAAAGAGCCGTCAGCTTAAAGGCTTTGAAGCTCTGATCCGCTGGCACGATGAAG
Source organism: Photobacterium jeanii (assembly GCF_001650345.1). Taxonomy (GTDB): domain Bacteria; phylum Pseudomonadota; class Gammaproteobacteria; order Enterobacterales; family Vibrionaceae; genus Photobacterium; species Photobacterium jeanii. The sequence goes on from NZ_LVHF01000012.1 coordinate 885,573, forward strand.
AGTTAGGTCAGGTATCCCCAGCTGAATTTATTCCGCTTGCCGAAGAAACAGGTCAAATTGTGCCTATGGGTAAGTGGATTTTAGAAAACGCGTGTAAGCAACTTGCGGCATGGCAGAAAAAATACCAGCGCAAGTTTATTGTTAGCGTCAACCTGTCTCGAGCTCAGCTCCAAGCCAGCCTAGCACCTACTGTTGCTAGCCTACTAGAACAATACCAGTTAGAACCATCTTCACTGGCATTAGAGCTAACCGAATCGACAATGCTGCAAGAATACGATGATGCTAAGCAGTGTTTGGAAGATTTAGATACCTTGGGTATTGAGCTTCACCTAGATGATTTTGGTACTGGTTACTCATCGTTATCACAGCTCCAAGATCTGCCGATCAGTACAGTGAAACTAGATCGCAGTTTTGTTCAAGGTGAGCACAAAGGTAGCCAAGCCATTATTGAAGCAACTCAAGCCATCTGTGAAAAGCTGGATCTGAAAGTCGTTGCGGAAGGGGTTGAAACCGTCGCTCAGCTGGAATACCTCCAAGCGTGCAACTTCGATTACTGCCAAGGTTATTATCTCGGTAAGCCTATGCCTTCGCATGAATTAGAAGCGCGTGACTTTACCTTGCTCAATAGTGTTCCCAACAAAAAATTGGTGCACTAACAAAAGTAAATCATGAAAAGGCTCACAGAGCCTTTTCTGCTTTTGGGGCAATATCAAAGCTCACTGTATACCAACCAGTCATTAGCTACTGGTTAAGATCAATTCTCTAGAGGGATTTTATGGACTGGGGCATAGCGTTAGCCATGCTGATGATCTTCATTGGCTCTTATGTACAAAGCACAATCGGCTTTGGGCTCGCTATTGTCACCGCGCCTATTCTTTTCCAAATATCGCCGGCTTATGTTCCCGGACCAATTACCATCACCGCGTTGTTTTTATCCCTCATCAACGCTCATAAGTTTCGCGCTAACATTTCAATCAAAGGGCTTGGCTACGCCTTAATTGGCAGGATCCCCGGCATAATCGCAGGTGGCGCATTACTGTATTTTATCGCTCCGAAAGTGTTGTCGCTGTGGATTGGCGGTATAGTCCTTGCTGCCGTCGCGATCAGCTTAATGCCAATACGGTTACAACCCACAAATGGACGCTTGGCTGTGGCTGGCTTTTTCTCAGGCTTATTTGGCACCAGTACAGGAATTGGCGGCCCACCAATGGCACTGCTGTTACAACACCAGCAAGCAGATTTGATCAGAGCAAATTTATCTGCTTTTTTCGTGGTCAGCAGCTTACTCTCTTTAATCGCCCAAGTACCTGCCGGACACATGGGGATGCAGCATTTGTACTTATCACTGCCTTTGTTACCGGCTTCATTTCTTGGTTATGTATTGGCAATGCGCACCGTTAATCGCATCAATAAAAAGACCATTCGCATTGTGTCGCTCGGCGTATGCTGTTTATCAGCAAGCGCTGCCATTATTTCAGCGCTTACAATGCAGTAATACCAATAAAAGTAAGTCAGAGGCTAATTCTTGTTGTAGCAAACTAGCCTTGCGCTAGCTCGGCATGAATAAGCAGGTTACGAGGTGTTGTGGGTTTATCACAGAAAGTACCAACCGAAACTTGGTAGCCAGACTCTTCCATAAAACAAGCGCGATCGTACACCAACCACATTTCTAGCGGACGACGGAATAGTTGGCGCACCAATTCCATGCGATCAACATAGCTAAAACGCTGCTCGCCCACTTGCTGCCAGTGCTCGTAATCAATGTCAGCAGGTAAAGTCAGCCCTTTCTTATCTGCTGCCCATTGGCAAAACGCAGCAAAGCCCTCGTTCAACAATGCCTTTTGCACATTGGGAACAGGAAGGTATTGCTCGCTCTCTGAGAGATGACGCTGAAGCGCATCAAAGCCAAGACGGAAACTCACCTCAACAAATCGCTGACGTTGTACACGCTGACCAGCCGTTACCGTTTCTTGCAACGGCAAACGCAAGTCATGTTTCGCCAATTGAATATCACTCGCCTTCGCTTGTTGAGAAAGCGGCTGATACTGCTTACCTCTGATTAAGTGATAACAACATGGCGATACACTCACCGCTTGCCCTTGTTTCTTAGCTACTCGCTGCAATAACGACACATGCAAATCACCACAGGCATGCAACGCCACAGCATGTTGCTGCGGTTGAATGTATTGTTCACTGTTCGTTGAGAACGCATCACCGTTAACAAAAGAAATCGGCAAACCTAATGCTTTAACAGCCTTTTCACCATCAAGGCAAAGCTGAGCTTGCCATTCTAAACTGGTCACTGCAGTGTGATGGCTTGCTGCTAATACGCGACCTAAATGCCCTTTCCCCGCACACCATTCCAACCACGGCAATTGCAAACGCGGCAACGCAGCATTGAAAGCAGTAATTTGAGTCCATTTTCGTCCTGGGATACCGACATCGAGCCCTTTAGGTAAATCTGCTACAGGTTGAGAGGCTAACGCCTTCGTCTGAGCAGCTGACTGCAAGCTCATCGCTTGTGGGATCCATTGGCTCAGTTTGGTCGCGAGTGCGTCTACATCGTGATTGAAAAATTGAAGTTCTTCATCAGACAATCCCATCAGCCACTCACACAGTTCAGGGTGCGACGTTCGCCACGCCAAATCAGTTTGAGCAAATGGCATAAACTGCCAAAAAGCACGGGTCTGGCTTAGATCGGCATCTAACTGGGCGAATAATGATGAAAATTGGCTCATGGATGATGTACTTCAAGAAAACGAAAGGTCGCTAGTCTACCTAATCGTGATTTGAATAAGTAGTGTTGAGAAAATCTAGAAACAAGAAAGGCTGGAAACCCCAGCCTTTCGTTTAAACAGCAACTGTATTTTACCTGTTATGGCACTCGATTAAGCCAAGTTATTAACGTACAGGCAAATCCATATTGGCGAACATTTTTTCAATTTCAGCGTTAGTTTTTAGTGCCACCGCTTGGTCCACCACATTACGCGTGAGATGAGGGGCAAAGCGTTCCATAAAGTCATACATATACGTACGTAGGAAGGTGCCTTTCTTAAACCCAATCTTTGTCGTGCTGGCTTCAAAAATATGGCTAGCATCAATCGCCACTAAATCATCGTCCGTATCAGGATCCATTGCCATGCTGGCAATCACACCAACTCCAATGCCCAAACGCACATACGTTTTAATGACATCGGCATCGGTTGCAGTAAAGACGATACGCGGTGTCAGACCTGAGCGATTAAACGCGCTATCAAGCTCTGAGCGCCCGGTAAAGCCAAACACATAAGTAACCAGCGAATACGCCGCTAAGTCATGGATGGTGATCGTTTCTTTCTGTGCCAGTGGGTGGTCTTTTTTCACCACAATCGAGCGATTCCAGTGATAACACGGCAGCATGATCATATCTTGGTATAAATGCAGTGCTTCTGTCGCGATGGCAAAGTCGGTCGTCCCTTTAGCGACTGCGTCCGCAATCTGAGACGGCGTTCCCTGATGCATGTGGAGCGAAACTTTAGGGTAACGCGCTGTAAAACCTTGAATAACAGGCGGCAATGCATAACGAGCTTGTGTGTGAGTGGTGGCAATATTGAGCGTTCCCAGCTCAGGATGCGTATGCTCACCCGCAACAGATTTGATGCTTTCAACGCGCGATAAAATATCACGGGAAATACGAACAATCTCTTCCCCTGCTGGGGTGACTTTCGTGAGATGCTTTCCGCTGCGCTCAAAAATTTGAATACCGAGTTCATCTTCAAGTAAGCGTACCTGCTTACTGATCCCCGGCTGAGAAGTGTATAAATTTTCTGCTGTCGCTGACACATTCAGATTGTGATTCACAACCTCAACAATGTAGCGTAATTGTTGTAATTTCATGGTACCGCCTAACCTATAGTCCTTTACATCTTATCAGTGCAACCATGCAGTTCGTATCGTTATATATCGTTTCGTTACGTTTTCATAGCATTACTTATAGCTTTTTGCTCTATAAATATAAACATTATGACGAGCTAGACGGTATTGCGAGTTTTATTTTTGCGAACTCACATCATAAGAAACTAATATCGGTCTGAATCAAGACGTTACTGAATAGATAACCCCTAGTGTTTAAACTTATTATCGATCCTGATGAACGAACAAAAATGGCTGTTATGTAAAAAAGTATGATACCAGTCATTTGTACCGACAAGTAAAAATACGCAACCATTAGCAACAACTATCGATCTAGTTCAAAAAAGCCTAAATTCGTTATATTCACCCAGCATTTTTCTACCTTCGGCTATCACCAAAAAGCCAGTTGGTGTATCTTATACCCTTACGACAAATGTAACGGAAAACAGATTAACTTATGAGCTTACCTTTAGTAATAGGCTTGGTTGCATTACTGCTGATCTTGATTGTAGGGTATAACATCATCATTCAGTATCGCCAACGCGTTGAAAGCGCAAAGCACCAAGAGCTTGCCAAGCATATTGCCACTATCGACGCGACCGAAGACTTGATCGGTAATGCTCACCACATGCCTTACAGCAAAGAGCTACTGGTGTGCTTAAACCAACGTATTCTTTATGCACTACAAAATATGCATGAAACCGATGCGTCGGATAAATCGCTACCAGGGCGAATCAGTAACGTGACACAGCAGATCCAACATCTCCAGCAAAACTACTCGAATGCTGACGTGGCACCGTTTAAAACCCCAACGACAGACAAACAAGCGCTTGGCTTATTACAACTCGTAAAACGCCTTAAAACTGTGATTAAAAATGAGCACAGTAAAGGTCGTTTCGCTACTCAAGCTTTTGTCGCAGAAAATGCGCGTCTGGAAGGGATCCAAATTCGCATCAATATCGAAAACGTTGTAAAGCGGGCCAACGAAGCGCGTATGAAGCGCCAATTAGGTACGGCTAAGCAGCTATTGAAGAAAGGTATTGATGTCTTGGCGAGTAAAAACGATAACTACTCGAACCAAGCGCGTGAAAAGCTGCAAATGATGCTTAATGAAATCGACAACAGCCAGAACGCAACCCAAGAACAAGAACGTCAACAAATGCTCAATAAAGATCAAGACGATCTCGACGTATTGTTCCAACCAAAAAAGAAGTGGTAATGCTCTATCACACACTCTTTCAAAAAGGTCGCGTAATGCGGCCTTTTTTCTCATATACCTATTTGAACAAAGTCAGCTAACAATAAGCGCAACACCATGAATACAACTCAAAACATGATTGATGAGCTTCTGATCCCTATCAAGCAATTTCTGCATTGCGAAACGCCTGATAGCTGGATTCAAGAAGCCCTTAAGCCTGAGCATCTGGTTCCACTACTCGTTGATCACTGTAACTGTGAGCTGAAAGCATAGGTGTGCATATTATTAAAAAGTCCATATTCAACCAGTCTTATTGCAATCCTCCCTCCTACCGTTTTTCCTGCTAGATCAAAGTCCACAACAAGAAAACATAGTAATGTTGTTCCATATAAATAGCGTAGGAAGAAAATTGTGGCAGATACATTGTCTATCAAAGGGGTGGCGAGTTATCACCCTAGCAGTCCAGAAACATTAGACATTACGAAGCAGAACACTTTCATTTTTGGATTGAATGGATCTGGAAAATCAACAATTTCAAACTTTTTGTATAAAGCTGACGAATATCCTAGTTGTAGCATTAGTGTTGAAGGTAACTACACTCCTATCGTTTATAACCAAAAGTTTGTGGATGATCATTTTGTTAATAGTTCAGTACAAGAAGGTGTCTTCACGCTGAGTAAAGATAATGCGGATCTTGAAGCTCAAATTGCCATTAAATCTAAGCTGAGAGAAAAGCTATTAGATGCCTTTACTGAAACAAAGAAACTCATAGACGCCGCTGAAAGTGCTCAACGAAAAGCAACCGACTCAGCCATTGAGGAAGTATTCAAACAAAAGTACATAATTGAAAAGACCTCACTTGATCCTTTCCTTAGATCGTTCAAAACCCCTAAACGCAAATTCTATGAACAAGTAAAAATGCAGAAAGGCGTTACTAACGAGACCATTGAAGCCTTAGATCACGAGTATCAAGAACTAAATCAATTCGATAAAAATCAACCATCAAAGATATCACTGGAACCAATTCTAGAGATTTCTCCGCAGGATAGTGTTTTGTTATTTGAACCAATTGTCGGGTCATCAAGTAGCCAACTAACAGATTTCATTAACAAAGTTGACAATCTAGGTTGGGTGAAAGTTGGGCAGGATAACTACCTAGACGACTCACAGACCACATGCCCATTCTGTCAGAAAGAAACTATTGACGAAGAGTTTCGGTCAGAATTAGCCGCTCTATTTGATAAAACATATGAGTCTACTTTGAGAAAAGTCGAACTAGTAGAAAGCTCATACCGTGACAATATAACGAAACACATTGATTCGATTAAGTCTGCATTTGCAAATTGTTCGATATACGACTCTACCCAACACAATGCCGAACCACTAATAGAGCTTCTAGAACACGCTTACACTAGTAACCTAGACCAGATCGTTTCAAAAATTAAGAACCCAACCCTTTCAGTCAAGCTTGCCGATTGTACAGAACAGTTCAAACCATTACTCGCACTAGCAGAAGGAATCAACAAATCGGTTCAGGCAATTATCGACAAAGCCAAACAATTCAAAGAGAGTGAAGAAAACATTAGATCACGTATGTGGGACTCAGTTAAGTTCCATACAACCCCAATATTCTCCTTGGAAAAAACACTGTTAGATGAAAAAGAAGAAGAGATTCAGAAGCTTAGAAAACAACAAGAAAAAATAAGACGTGTTGGCAAAAAAGTAGCGGATCGAATCAGCTCTCTTCGCTCAAAAACCTCTAATATTGACGACACAATAGAGAGGATCAATGAGAACTTGATCAGTCTAGGTATTACAAACTTTCAAATTGTGGCTTCCACGAATACAGAGCAAAAAAACTTCTTTATGCTTAGTCGAGGAGATAGCTCAGACAACACAACCCCTGTCTTCCGTTCTCTAAGTGAGGGAGAAAAAACGCTTATCACTTTCTTATATTTCATTGAAAAGTGTAATGGCAGTATGAGCAAAGACACCGACATTGCGGCTAAAGAAAAACTGATTGTAATTGACGACCCTATTTCAAGCCTTTCTCAAAATTACATCTATGATATTGCTTCATTGATTCAATCAAAGATCATTAAAGGCCAAAAATTCAAAAAAGTGATTGTGCTTACTCATAGCCTATTTTTCTTCCAAGAACTGATCAAGCTATCCCCAAACAACGCAGAGCAATTCGATAAGAAGTACACTCTTTATCGCCTAAATAAGAACCAATACTCTAGCGTAGAGCCAATGACACGGAATGAATTGAAAAACGACTACCAGTCACTCTGGCAAATCCTAAAAGATGTAATGAATGGTAAAGCAAACCCTGTTGTACTTCCGAATGTTATGAGAAACATTACAGAATACTACTTTGGCTTCGTTCACAAGAAGGACAAGCTATCAGGAATACTTAATGAATTAGCAGACAAAGAACCAGAACAAGGTCATAAAGCTTTTTACAGATACATCAATAGAGGCTCACACTCTGATCCAACCAATATAGGCTTAATGGTCAATATAAACCCACAAGCATATTTAGAGCGGTTCGAGGGGATCTTTGTCGCTACTCAGGATAGAGAGCACTATGACTGTATGATGGAACAATAAACGTTACCACTAAGGCATTCATTCAACTTAGCGTCTTGGTAACGAACGGCGGTGTTTGCACACTACCTCAAGTTTGCCAAGACGAAAGCGAGTGTACTTTCGTACATCAACAACTTTAGGTCTCATTTGCAAATCTCCACAAAGACCTGTGTTTGCCACAGGTAGCCTCATCACACAATGTAATAAGCTACTTTGGGTCAGTAGGCAGGAGAATTGCCGAAGTGGTAACTTGCGTATTCTAGTTAAAAACAAACATTAAGTAAATTAGATAGTTAGTAGAGGGCTATAATAGTTTAGCACTTCAACATTCAGCCCAAATTTCAATCGTGTTAAACTCAAAACAAAGCTCAACAAAAACACGTAATCATAGATGTATAAAGAATTATTAGAACCAATCAATAACTTCCTAAAATGCTCAACCCCTGACTCTTGGATTGAAGAAGCTCGTAAGCCAGAGAACCTTTCCGTGATTTTGCGGGATCATTTACTATGCGAGTTGAAAGCTTCGCAGAGTGCGGTTTTTCTTCTTAAGCGCTATGTCTTAACCGATGAAGGTAAAGAGCAAATTACTCAATTAGTTGAGCCTTATGAGCACTTTGCTTACAAAGGTATTGGCAGCCTTGAAACTCTGAAAGGCAAGAGCAACATATCTAAATCAATCAAACCTAAAGATGGCTGTGCCTACGGACAGGATATGATTGATAAGATGGTTCTCTTGATTCGAGAAGAGCTACACCACTTCTACCAAGTGTTAGAAATTATTGAAGAACAAGGTTTGGAGTACCGCCCAATAACAGCAAGTCGTTACGCTAAGGGGATGATTAAACATATCCGCACCTTTGAACCAGCAGCTCTTATCGACAAGCTGATTATTGGTGCATTCATTGAAGCTCGTTCTTGCGAACGATTTGCCAAGCTTGCCCCGTTCCTTGATGAACCAATTCAGAAGTTCTACATCTCATTGCTACGCTCAGAAGCACGACACTACCAAGACTACTTGGAACTCGCAGAGCAAATTGCAGGTGAAGATATTTCAGAGCGTATTGAACACTTCACTAATGTTGAAGCTGAATTAATTACCTCTGACGATTCAGAATTTCGCTTCCACTCTGGCGCACCAAAACTGGCTGCGTAGCGTAAAAAACCAGCAAGTTAGGTAGCAATATGCACGGTAACTCTTCTAAAGGCCGAGTCGTGCATATTGCTTTTTTGCCAAAATTTGACTTTCCCAGAAAACCTAAATCACACTGTTTTAATTAAAGAATTTAGTTTAATAACAGTTCATTCTGGTAAGTTTTTGTCTCTTTTTCGATAGTTTCAATATTCCCATGATTTGCGTGAGCTCAAAGCCAGCCAAACCGTTTTATTTCTGATCCGCAAATACGCTGTCGATAAGACAAGCGGCGATGTATTACTTGAATGGGCAAAACCTTACGAAGAGTTCGTCTACGGTAAAGAGCGCGATAGCAGCGTGTTTCACAGCAAGAAAAACGGTCTATCCGCACCACTCACATCCAAAGCCGATTTTGCTCACGGCCAAGAATTAATCGAAAAAATGGTGCGCTTAATTAAAGAAGAATTTCACCACTTTGAACAAGTGCTAGAAATCATGGAAAAGCGTGACATCCCCTATCAGAGCTTAAGTGCGGGACGCTATGCCAAAGGGCTAATGAAAACAGTGCGTACCTTTGAGCCTGCCACCTTGGTCGATAAGCTCATCATCGGTGCTTATATTGAAGCTCGCTCGTGCGAACGTTTTGCCAAACTTGCGCCTTTCCTTGATGATGAGCTGAAGAAATTCTATATCTCACTGCTCCGCTCGGAAGCGCGTCATTATCAGGATTACCTCACCTTAGCAGAGAAAATTGCAGGACAAGATATTAGCGATCGCATTCAACTTATTGGTGCCAAAGAAGCAGAACTTATCAATAGTCCTGATGATAACTTCCGTTTCCATAGTGGCGTACCTGCACAGGCTTAGGGCTTAACCGTCAAACGCTATACGGAACAGCTCTAAAACATAGCAAGATAAAAAAACCGCCTTTCGGCGGTTTTTCTTTAACTAAGAATCAGCTTACTTTTCAGCTTTTTCTTTCTTTGGCTTTTTACGCTTGTCGGTAATTTCCCACTTACCGTCAATGTACAGACCCGTCCAACCTGATGGCTTACCATCAATCTCGGAGCGTACATAGTTCTCTTTGGTCTTACGGCTAAAACGAACAACCGTTGGACGACCATCAGGGTCTTCGGTTGGCGCTTCCGTCAGATAAACGAACTTAGGTGACAGACGGTCTTTAAAGCGTACTAACTCTTCCACTAACGGAGCGCGTGTCTCACGAGATTTAGGGAAAGTGCTCGCCGCCATAAACAGACCTGACGCACCATCTCGCAATACAAAGTAAGCGTCTGGATCTTGCGAACAAGGCAGTTCAGGTAGGTGAACTGGATCTTCTTTCGGTGGCGCAACTTCGCCATTCTTCAAGATCTTACGTGTGTTCTTACACTCTTCGTTAGTACAGCCCATGTATTTACCGAAGCGACCGTTTTTCAGTTCCATATCAGAACCACACTTGTCACATTCAACAACAGGACCGTCATAACCTTTAAGCTTGAACTCACCTTTTTCAACGATGTAACCGTCACAGCTTGGGTTATTACCACAAACGTGTAGTTTACGCTCTTGGTCGATCAAGTAAGCATCCATCGCGGTGTCACACTTAGGACAACGCTTCTTCGCACGTAGTGCTGCCGTTTCAACGTCTTCTTCAAGAACGTTAACGATGCCTTCTTCATCACCAAGGTTAATGGTGGTTTTACAACGCTCTTTTGGTGGTAGCGCGTAGCCAGTACAACCAAGGAATACCCCTGTTGACGCAGTACGGATACCCATAGGGCGTGAACATGTCGGACACTCAATATCGGTTTCTACGATATTGTTTGGCTTCATGCCGCCTTCTGTTTCATCTAGCTCAGCTTTTTCAAGCTCGCCAGTGAAGTCAGAGAAAAACTGATCCAATACCGCTTTCCAGTTCTTTTCACCTTCAGCGATTTGGTCAAGGTTGCCTTCCATACGCGCAGTAAAGTCGTAATCCATCAGATCAGCAAATGACTCATCTAGACGGTCTGATACGATTTCACCCATCTTCTCAGCGTAGAAGCGACGCATGTCAACACGCACATAACCACGATCTTGGATCGTTGAAATGATAGATGCGTAAGTTGAAGGACGACCAATACCACGCTTCTCTAGCTCTTTAACCAATGCAGCTTCTGTAAAGCGCGCTGGCGGCTTAGTAAAGTGCTGCTTAGGCTCAAGTTCTTTCAGCGTTAACGTATCGCCTACGTGAACCATAGGTAGCGTAGTGTCTTCGTTCTTACCAGATGGACGCTGTACGTGAGTCCAACCTGCAAAACGCATGGTGCGACCTTTCGCTTTCAGCGTAAAGTCACCTGCAGTCACAGTAATGGTGCTCGAGTCGTATTTCGCTGGAACCATCTGACACGCGACAAACTGACGCCAAATTAAGTCGTACAGTTTAACCGCATCAGCATCCATTCCTTCTAGGTGTTCAGCTTGCACTTCAACACTTGATGGACGGATTGCTTCGTGCGCTTCTTGCGCATTACCTTTGCTACCGTACACATTCGGTTTCGCAGGAAGGTAATTGTCACCGTATTCAGTGGTAATAAATTCACGCGCAGCTTCAACCGCTTCTTTTGACAAGTTGGTTGAGTCGGTACGCATGTAAGTAATGTAACCCGCTTCGTACAAACGTTGTGCCAAGCCCATTGTACGCTTAACACCGTAGCCTAGACGGGTACTCGCCGCTTGTTGTAGCGTCGAGGTAATGTACGGAGCTGATGGTTTACTGCTCGTTGGGCGATCTTCACGATCCGCCACTTTGTACGTTGCACTTTCCAGTAGCGACTTCGCCGCCATGGTGTCGGCTTCGTTTTCAGGACGGAATGCTTTACCCGCCTGCTGCGCAACCATCAAACGTAATGCATCATCACCCGCTGTTTGCGTGTTGGCGTGAATATCCCAAAACTCTTCTGGGGTAAACGCTTTGATTTCACGCTCACGCTCAACAATCAGTTTTACCGCTACTGACTGTACGCGACCCGCAGATAAACCACGTGCTACTTTTTTCCATAGCAGCGGCGAAACCATAAAGCCCACCACACGGTCGAGGAAACGACGTGCTTGCTGTGCATTAACACCATCAATGTTCAATTCACCAGGCTGTTCAAACGCCTGTTGAATCGCATTTTTGGTGATTTCGTTGAAAACCACTCGTTTGTAACGTGCATCATCGCCACCGATGATCTCACGAAGGTGCCACGCAATAGCTTCTCCTTCGCGGTCCAAATCGGTTGCGAGATAAACGCAGTCTGCATCTTTGGCCAGTTTCTGTAGTTCGTTTACAACTTTTTCTTTGCCCGGTAGCACTTCGTACTGCGCGGCCCAATCGTTGTAGGGATCAACACCCATCTTTCCGATTAAGGCTTTACGATCTTTCTCTTTTTTGATTCGTGCTTTTTCTTCGGCACTCAACCCTTTGGTTGAAACTGCAGCGGCTTTTTTGCCTGTACTACGTGCACCCGTTGGCAAATCACGAACGTGACCAACGCTTGACTTTACAATGAAGTCCTTACCCAAGTACTTGTTAATCGTCTTGGCCTTGGCAGGTGACTCCACGATAACGAGAGATTTACCCATAATGACTCTATTACGTCCTCGTGCTCGTAAAAAATTCAAATGAAAACATAAAGTTGCACGCTAAAAAACGTATAAGTTGCACGGCAACGCTATTTACAATATTGGGCTACTATACAAGAAGGTCAACTGGTTTTTAACGAAAACCGCCTGATTGCTCGTCACTTCCCCAGTCGTTAAACGCTAGTTAAACCTTAGTTAACACAGCGGTTAGCCCCAAGCTTCTTGCTGATTTACGACACTTTTTCGCCGTGAGCTTGCTTCGAAGGCGCTAATCATTACCACCTATCTCACGACTTGACTATCTTTTGCTAAAAATATTTGCAATTGCTCACATAAATGAGGTGTCGCCACTCAGTTTGCGCACAGCTTATAGCCTTAAAAGAAAAAAAACACTAATAAACGAAGGGTTTGAGTTCTGTTTGCATAATTCATAAACTAGCAGGGTTTTTCAACATTCTATGTAGAGCATTCCTTATGAGCGACAAAACTCCTATTTCCGCTGACGATCTACTACTGATTGCCAATCAAGAAATCCAAGATCATGACGGTTACATCGACGGTATGCGTGCAACCTCAGTAGAAGAAAAAGACGGCGTTTTAGTGTTTAAAGGCGAATACTTCCTTGACGACAATGGTATTCCTACCGAGAAAACGACCGCTGTATTCAACATGTTTAAATACTTAGCGCACCAGCTGTCGCCAAAATTCACTATTCAGTAATAGTAGCGATAATCGCTATTAATTAATGGCGACCAAATAGCAATTCAGTTAATCAAAAAAGAACCCGCTTCTAACGAGGCGGGTTCTTTATCTATATAAGCCACACTATAGGGCTACATTTCAATCGTGACACTGTCTTTGTTCTTCTCATCCGAAGACGGTGACGAAGGTGGTGGTGGCGGATTAGCGCCGCCTTTAGGGTCGGGGCCGAACTGATTATCCCCTTCCGTCCCTTTTAAGATCCCAAGCTCCACCAATGCGAAAATAGGACCGATAAGCGGTAGAAAAGTCACCACAACCCACCAGCCGCTTTTATTACGATCGTGCAGACGCTTAATGTTCAATGCCATTGATGCCCACATCGCAAATGCCAGCACGAACAGAGAAAGAATATCTAACGCCGTATTACTGGTACCTGGTTGAGGCTGATACAAGAACACCGGCAAAGTCACAAACAGCACTGGCACACTATATAGCCAGTAGTCGCGACGTCGCATGCGTCCTTGAAACGAAAAAAATGCCCACTTCTGATTCATCATCGCCCCTATACGATTGGACGTTGACCACGGCTGATCCATTTCAGCAGTAGGTTGTCCGCCGCTTCGCCAGTCGCACCTGCTAATTTCTCAGCCAGTTTCTTACGACGCACATAACGAATGTTCAACACTTCACGATCTTTACACGCTTGAGTAATGAAATCATCACTAGTACCGATCTCATCCACCAGCCCAAGTTCGTGTGCTTGTTTACCGAACCAATGCTCACCTGTTGCTACTTTTTCCAGATCCAATTCAGGACGGTGGTCAGCAATAAAGTCTTTGAATAAACCGTGGGTTTCTTCAATTTCAGATTGGAATTTTTCACGCGCTTTATCTGTGTTCTCTCCGAACATGGTCAAAGTACGCTTAAATTCACCGGCAGTGATTTGCTCAAACTCAATATCGTTCTTTTTCAATACCTTGTTGAAGTTTGGCAGCTGTGCAATCACACCAATTGACCCCACAACAGCAAACGGTGCGGAGATGATTTTATCCGCAACACACGCCATCATGTAACCGCCACTGGCTGCAACTTTATCCACCGAGATGGTCAGTTTAATGCCCGCTTGTTTTAGGCGATCAAGCTGTGATGACGCCAAACCGTAGCCATGTACCATACCGCCGCCAGTTTCTAAACGCAGCAGCACTTCATCACCTTCAATCGCAACCGCTAGAATAGCGGTCACTTCTTCGCGCAGTGATGCTACTTCTTTAGCATCAATACTGCCGTGAAAATCTAATACGAATAAGCGAGGATCACGGGCATGGGATAACTCCCCTTCTTTGGCCGCTTTCTTCACTTCTTCTTGGCGAGCTTTGTCTTTACTTTTCTCTTCTTTTTTCTCAACTTTTTCTTTTGCTTTCAGCAAGGCTTTATCGTAAAGGTGACCTTCAAGCTGGTGTACTGTGTGTTTGTACTGCTCGGTCAAATCCGTCACTTCTAGTTCACCTTTTTGCGAACCATGACGTCCATTTAAGCCTTTAGCGACAATCAGAATACCCACAATAGCAATCACAACTGTGGCGATCTTGGCTAGAAATAGGCCGTAATCAAACAAAAAATCCAATGTTGAGTCCTCATTTTATGAACTTAACCCCATTGTAACCTGCTCTTACTATGGCAATGCAATGAAAAAGAGACTATTTTACATTTTCGTTAAATTGTCTTGCTGTGCATATCCCATGCATAAATGGTGTCAGCACTGATGACAAAACAAAATAACAAGCAAGTGAAGCTCCAATAAGGAAGTAATACGTGGAATATCAAATTGCAGCGGATTCGCTAAAAGATCGCGTGATTCTAGTGACAGGTGCAGGTGACGGTATTGGTCGTCAGGCCGCTATCAGCTACGCAGCACATGGCGCAACCGTGATCTTACTCGGTCGTACCGTAAAAAAACTGGAAGCGGTTTATGATGAAATTGAAGCGCAAGGTTCTCCGCAACCAGCGATCATCCCGCTTGATTTGAAAGGTGCGACCAAGCAAAACTACCTCGACATGATGGAAACCATTGAAGAGCAATTTGGTCGTCTTGATGGCTTACTACACAATGCTGGCTTGCTTGGCGTGCTTAGTCCGTTTGATCAAATCGATGAAGCGAGCTTTGATGATGTAATGCAAGTGAATGTAAAAGCAGAACTTTTACTAACTCAAGCCGCTTTACCTTTATTGAAAAAATCCGATGATGCTCGCCTTGTCTTTACCACTTCAACCGTCGGTCACAGCGGTCGTGCTTTCTGGGGTACTTACGCTATCTCGAAATTCGCTACCGAAGGCATGATGCAGGTATTAGCAGACGAACTAAGCAACACCAAGGTACGCGTAAATGCGATTAACCCAGGCGGTACACGTACCGGTATGCGTGCCCAAGCCTTCCCTGCAGAGGATGCTAATCAGCTAAAAACACCACTGGATATCATGCCTCTTTACCTTTATTTGATGGCCCCTGAAGGTCGAGACGTACATGGTGAATGCATTGATGCCCAACCTAAGCGTCAACCAAGCAAGTAATCGCGCAAGTTCCTTGCAGGACAAAATGAGCTGATACAAAAAAGCAGCGATGATTCGCTGCTTTTTTATCTCAGTAGGTCTAAACCCAACTTATTTGCGTGAACGCGGTTTCGCTGGCTTATTTTTCAGCGGGTTGCGACGGTTAGACGCATTACCTGACGGCTTACGCTTACCAGAAGAAGCGCGATTACCACCGTTACTTTGACCTTGCTCAGCATTTTTATTGCGGCTTGAACTTTGTTGGCGACGACCATTACGGCGGCCTTGACGCTCATCATTCGCACGCTCTTCGTGACGGCGAACCGCACGACGAATTTGACGCACACCACGTTTACGTTTCTGACCTTCAACCGTTAGCATGGTTTCGCTTTCGTGCTCAAGTTCTACCATTTCACGTAGGTAGTTAACTTCCTTAAGCTCAAGCTCCATCCAGCCACCGCGTGGTAGATCTTTCGTTAGGTAGATATCACCGTAACGTACACGTTTCAGACGCGATACTGTCACACCTTGTGAATCCCACAAGCGACGAACCTCACGGTTACGACCTTCTGTGATCACCACGTAGAATGTGTGGTTCATGCCTTCACCGCCGGCATACACTACGTCTTCAAAACGAGCCATACCATCTTCAAGCTTAACGCCACGTACAAGGTTACGAACCATATCTTCGGTAACATCACCGAAAACACGTACCATGTATTCACGTTGAACTGTGCGGCTTGGGTGCATTAGGCGGTTTGCTAATTCACCGTCAGTCGTAAATAGCAGTAGACCACTGGTGTTCGCATCCAGACGACCAACCGATACCCAACGACCTTCGTTTAAGCGAGGTAGGCGGTCAAATACAGTGCGACGACCTTCAGGGTCATGGCGAGTACAAAGTTCACCTTCTGGCTTGTTATAAGCAAGTACACGACACACTTCATCGCTGGTCGCAACCAAGTCAACTTTGTGGCCATCAATACGTACAAGCACATCAAGATCTTCTAGACGGTCACCCAATTTAGCAACACGTCCGTCAATGCTGACACGACCTTCTTGAATCTTTAATTCGATTTCACGACGAGAGCCCTGACCTGAACGTGCCAGCACTTTCTGTAATTTTTCACTCATTAGACAAACCTTTGTCGCCTTCACAGGCGTCGAAATACTCATCCCCAATATCGACTGATATCGGGCAGCGGCGAATTATGCCAAAAGCCCTCTGAAGTTACTAGGGCGCGTTAAACTTTAAACACAATTTAAAGCCCGATTCGCAACCACTATTCAAATGGTGCTGGGTCACCCGAACCTACGCGAACCACGTTGGTTTCCCCATCACTGAAATCCACCACCGTCGTTGGTTGCTCACCTAAGTAACCACCGTTGATGATCAAATCAACTGCATGCTCTAGCTTGTCACGAATTTCATCCGGATCAGACTCGGCAACTTCACTGTTAGGCAAAATTAAACTGGTCGACATCAGAGGTTCACCCAACTCTTCCAGTAGCGCCAGTGCAATCGCGTTATCTGGTACACGAATACCTATGGTTTTACGCTTGGGATTCATCAGGCGACGTGGCACCTCTTTGGTCCCTTTAAAGATGAAAGTATAAGCGCCCGGCGTGTTATTGCGTAGCAGACGATAAGCAACATTATCAACCCGTGCGTATAGGGATAACTCCGATAAATCGCGGCATAGTAAGGTGAAGTTGTGCTTGTCGTTAAGGCGACGGATTTGGCAAATGCGCTCTAACGCGCCTTTGTTTTCAAGCTGGCAACCTAAGGCATAGCCCGAATCCGTTGGATACACAATCACGCCACCTTTGCGAATGATCGCCACAGCTTGATTAATCAAACGTGTTTGTGGTGTTTCTGGATGTACGTAAAAAAATTGGCTCATGGTTCCTCCCAAAAAGCCTCCGCTAAATCCTATTATTCAGCAGCGGCCTCTGAATCAACTCGCTTCTTTTCAACATCCCACTGATGCCAAACTTCAGTCACCCCTTTCGGCAACCACAAGTTTCGACCCAACTCGGTCCATGGAGACGCATAGTGGAAATCAGAGCCTTGTGAAGCAAGTAATTGATAATCGATGGCAAGATCGCCGAGCTTACGGCGCTCCTGCTGAGCTTGTTGTGGTTGAGCCACTTCCATGGCATCCCCGTTGGCTTCCACGAAAGTCGTTAACAAACGTTTTAACCACTTTGTTGTCATCTTGTATCGACCTGGATGAGCAAGCACTGCCTGACCACCCGCAGCATGAATCGCCGCGACCGCTTCAGCAATCGAACACCAGCTTGGCGGCACATAACCCGGATTACCACGAGTGAGGAATTTCTTGAACACGGCTTGCATGGTTTTCGCGTAGCCTTGTGCCACGATCCATTGTGCAAAATGAGCACGCGTTAGGGTCGCATCTCCCGCTAGGGCACGCGCCCCTTCTAATGCGCCCGGCATACGGCTTTTCGCCAAACGCTCAGCAATCATCTCTGCGCGCTGCTCACGACGTTGTGCTTGTTCTGCGATGAGCTGCACAATTGCAGGATGTTCAGGATCAATATTCAGGCCGACAATGTGAATATCAAAATTTTGCCAAACTGTCGATATTTCAATGCCTTTGATGAGAGTTAGAGGCAGATTTTGTTCGTCAATCACCTGTTGTGCTTCGGCGAGACCCGCCACGGTATCGTGGTCAGTGATGGCCAGTACATCAACACGGTGAGCAATCGCCCGTTCCACTAATTCTTGTGGGGAAAGGCGACCATCTGATGCCGTTGTATGGCTGTGTAAATCAAATAACATAAATTTTATTCTTGACTCTATATCTGTAAACTAGTTTACTAGTACGCAGTTACCCGAAATCATAACAGGACGGTCACATGGTACAGCATATTCATCCTCAGCACTGCGCTTTTTCTTGGTGGTGGCACTCCCAACTTTGGGCGGTGTAATTCCCTGTACCTGTAGGACAGCATTCACACTAGCCCGCACACTGCGGGCTTTTTTACGCCCTGAAAAAACCAATGTAAAAAATTGCTTATTAATTTCACCACTGTGCCAACGGCATAATGGATTAAAGGACACCATATATGATTATTGTACTTAAACCACAAGCTACCGAATCTCAAGCCAAAGACATTCTCCAACGTATCGAAGAAGCAGGCCTCAAGCCTGTGTACATGCCAGGTGTTGAACGCATTGTGCTGGGCGCATTGGGCGACGAACGTATTTTGCAAAAGCTCAACCTTGATGCTTACCCATGCGTGGAAACCGTTAAGCCAATTTTAACTAAGTACAAAATGGTCAGCCGCGAAGTTCAAGCGCACGATACCGTGGTGCGATTTGGTAATGCCGCAATTGGTGGTGACAAATTTGCCGTCATTGCAGGCCCTTGCTCGGTCGAGTCTGAAGCGCAATTACTCTCAGTTGCCGAAGTGGTGAAACAACATGGCGCAGTGGCACTTCGCGGTGGCGCGTACAAGCCGCGAACCAGCCCTTATGATTTCCAAGGTATGGGCGTAGAAGGGCTAAAATTACTGAAACAAGCCAATGAACAGCTTGGACTACCAACGGTGTCAGAAGTCATGGAAGTCAGCCAAGTTGATACGATGTGTGAATATGTCGACTGCCTACAAATAGGCGCGCGTAATATGCAAAACTACGCATTATTAAAAGCAGTGGGAGAAAGTCGTAAACCAGTCTTGCTCAAACGCGGACTTTCCGCCACTATCGAAGAGCTACTTCTCGCGGCGGAATACATTTACGATGCAGGAAACCCGAATATTATCCTGTGTGAGCGTGGTATCCGCACCTATGAAACAGCAACGCGCAACACATTGGATCTCAACGCGGTCGCTTACTTGAAGCAACGTACCCACCTACCAGTGGTGGTAGACCCAAGCCATGGAACAGGTGTACGTGAACTGGTTATTCCGCTTTCACGCGCAGCAGCTGCAGTGGGCGCCGATGGCATTATCGTCGAATCACACTTGAACCCGTGTGAAGCCTTATCAGACGGTCATCAAGCCTTAACGGGTCCAATGTTTGAGCAATTGATGCAAGAACTCAAACCATTTGTAGAAGCGGCAGGGAGAACGCTGTGAACACAACCCAACGCACCGTTGGCGAGCTGGAAGTGCTCAGCCTAGATGTACCCTATGTAGCGGAGCCCACTGAACTGTATTACACCGTTTGTGGCGACCGCCCTCACAACCTTTTACTGGAGTCGGCTGAAGTCGACTCCAAACAAGACTTAAAAAGTTTAATGCTGATTGACGCGGCAGTGCGCATTGTCTGCCGTGGCACTGAGGTGCGCTTTGAAGCACTGACCGACAATGGCTTAAATGTACTGCAGACGATTGAGCACAGCTTGGTCGATACTGTTGGTCGTCAGCGCACTAAAGATTGCTTGATCTTAACCTTCCCTACCGCTGAACGCGCCTTGGATGAGGATTCTCGTTTACGTCAGGCATCATCATTCGATGCCCTACGTATGGTGCAACAGGCGTTTGAAACCCAAAATCATCCGCAAGAAGCCCTCTTTCTTGGCGGGCTGTTTGCTTACGATTTAGTGGCGGGCTTTGAGCCCCTACCTGACGTTGCGACTGACAACCAATGTCCGGACTACCTTTTCTACATTGCTGAGACATTGCTCGTCATCGACCACCAGCGCCGCAAAGGCAAATTACAAGCCACACTGTTTGGTGGTGATCAGTACACCAACAGTTACTTTGAGTTAAGCCGCCGCTTACAGCAAATCAAAGAAGCCTGTTTAGCCCCAAGTGCAGTGCCACCAGCCGAACTGCTTGATAGCTGTGAGCCACAAGTCAGTGTTAGCGATCAAGATTTCTGCCAAACCGTTGCCGAACTCAAACAATACGTGATCAGTGGTGATGTATTCCAAGTCGTGCCATCACGCCAATTTACGCTTCCTTGCCCATCGCCATTGGTTGCCTATAAAGAACTGAAAGTTGGCAACCCAAGCCCGTACATGTTCTACCTGCAAGATGCCGATTTCACTTTGTTTGGCGCGTCACCAGAAAGTGCGCTGAAGTACTGCACGGAAAGCAACCAAGTTGAAATTTACCCGATAGCCGGCACCCGTCGCCGCGGTAAGAACCCAGATGGCTCAATCAACCTTGATTTAGACGGTCGCATCGAACTGGAATTGCGCTGCGATATGAAAGAAAACGCCGAGCACATGATGCTGGTCGATTTAGCGCGAAATGATGTTGCCCGTATCAGTGAAGCTGGAACCCGCTATGTCGCAGATCTTCTCAAAGTTGACCGCTACAGCCATGTAATGCACTTAGTCTCTCGTGTTGTTGGTCAACTGCGTGGCGACTTAGATGCCCTGCACGCGTACCAAGCGTGTATGAATATGGGCACATTAACGGGGGCACCCAAAATCCGTGCAATGCAATTAATCCGTGAAGTCGAGCAACGTCGCCGAGGCAGTTATGGCGGTGCAGTGGGTTATCTAACAGGGCATGGCGATATGGATACTTGTATCGTGATCCGTTCAGCTTATGTTGAAGGTGGTGTTGCTAGCGTTCAAGCTGGTGCCGGTGTGGTTTACGACTCTGTGCCTCAGGCAGAAGCCGATGAAACACGCGGTAAAGCACAAGCGGTGATCAGCGCGATTCAAAAAGCACATACTCAAGGTTGAGGAAAAGAATATGACCAAAGCTCACATTGTATTACTCGATAACTTTGACTCTTTTACCTACAACTTGGTTGATCAATTTCGTGCCCTAGGGCATCCCGTTACGGTTTACCGTAACAGCTTAACCGTTGAGAAAATGGAGCAAGCCATCAGTGAGAAAGCCAATCCCGTATTGGTGTTATCACCAGGACCAGGTGCTCCCGCAGACGCTGGCTGTATGCCTGAACTTATCCAGCATTTGCGTGGCAAAGTCCCAATGATAGGGATTTGTTTGGGTCATCAAGCGATTGTTGAAGCCTATGGCGGTAAAGTCGAAGGCGCTGGCGATATTGTTCATGGTAAAGCTGCCATGATGCGTCATAACCAACACCCAGTATTTGGCGACTTACCCAATCCTCTGTCGATTGCCCGTTATCACTCGCTCGTTGCGACAGAAGTACCGAGCAATTTACAAGTCGTCGCTGATGTTGATGGCTTAGTGATGGCTGTCACTCAAGATGACGACAAAGTCTGTGGGTTCCAATTCCATCCAGAGTCCATTTTGACCACGCAAGGCGCACAGCTCCTGATCAACACGCTTAATTGGGTCACCGAAAATTCGCCACTTGAAACGCCAGCCAGCATAGAACGAGAACAATAAGGAAATACATCATGGAAGCTGTTATTTACCAAATTGCTGAAAAGCTCTATCAACAAACATCATTAAGCCAACAAGAGAGCCATACTCTCTTTGACGCCATTATCAAAGGCGACGTTGAGCCTATTTTATTATCGGCTGTACTAACAGCATTAAAAATCAAAGGCGAAACCCCAGCAGAGATCGCAGGCGCAGCCAGTGCATTGGTTGCCAACGCTAATGCCTTCCCAAGCCCTGATTATGATTTTGGTGACATTGTCGGTACTGGTGGCGACGGTGCTAACACCATCAATATTTCGACCACCGCCGCATTTGTTGCAGCCGCTTGCGGTATAAAAGTGGCGAAACATGGTAACCGTGGTGTGTCGAGCAAATCGGGCTCTTCCGATCTACTGGATAAATTCGGCATCAACTTGGCGATGAAGCCTGAAACCGCTCGCCAAGCTCTGGATGATCTTGGGGTGTGCTTCTTATTTGCCCCTGAATACCACGGCGGTGTGCGCCACGCGATGCCAGTACGCCAGACATTGAAAACTCGCACCATCTTCAATTTACTTGGGCCGCTAATCAACCCTGCTCGCCCAACCATCGAGCTCATGGGCGTTTACGATAAAGCCTTAGTTCGCCCCATTGCCGAAACCATGGCGGCAATGAAAATGAAACGCGCAGCCGTTGTTCATGGTAGCGGGCTTGATGAAGTAGCCATTCATGGCGAAACAACGGTCGCAGAAATCAAAGATGGGCAAATCATCGAGTACACATTAACGCCTGCCGACTTTGGGCTAGAAACCTACCCGCTTGAAGCCATCAAAGGGGGCGAGCCAGAAGAAAACCGCGCCATCATCACCAATATCCTAACAGGCAAAGGTACCGATGCTCAGCAAGGTGCGGTTGCTGTAAATGTGGCATTACTCATGCGCCTATTTGGTCATGAAGATTTGAAAGCCAACACCCAACAAGCAATTGAAGTTATGCAGTCAGGCAGCGCCTTTGCATTAGTCGAAGAACTGGCAAAACGAGGTTAATCATGGAAACAGTGCTAGCAAAAATCGTTGCGGATAAACGCCTGTGGGTTGATGCGCGAAAAGTTCAGCAACCGCTCGCAGATTTTATTGATAAGCTAACACCGAGTGATCGCCCATTCTACGATGCACTAGCCAGCAAAGATCCGGCTTTCATTCTGGAATGTAAAAAAGCATCGCCATCAAAAGGCTTGATCCGCGATGATTTCGACCTTAATTACATTGCGCAGGTTTACAACAACCACGCCAGTGCCATTTCGGTGTTAACCGATGAAAAGTACTTCCAAGGCAATTTTGATTTCTTACCCCAAGTACGAGGTCAAGTTAGCCAACCTGTGCTGTGTAAAGACTTCATGATTGACCCATACCAGGTGTACTTGGCGCGTCATTATCACGCCGATGCCATTTTGCTGATGCTCTCGGTGCTAAATGATGAGGAATATCGCGAACTGGCTGACGTCGCAAATTCCCTTTCATTGGGTATCTTAACTGAAGTAAGTAACGAACAAGAGCTTGAACGCGCAATCGCTCTCGAGGCCAAAGTGGTGGGTATCAACAACCGAAACTTGCGCGATCTAAGTATCGACTTAAACCGTACTAAAGAATTAGCACCGCGTTTAAGCCAAGACACCATTGTGATTTCAGAATCTGGCATTTACACCAACCAGCAAGTACGAGAGCTATCGGCCTTTGCCAACGGTTTCTTGATTGGTAGCTCGCTGATGGCAGAAGAAAACCTTGAGCTCGCCGTTCGCCGCGTACTGATTGGTGAAAACAAAGTTTGCGGCTTAACCCACGCCGACGATGCCGCTGCCGCTTACCAAAGTGGCGCCGTGTACGGTGGACTAATTTTTGTGCCAGCTTCACCACGTTGTGTTGATACCGAACAGGCTCGCATGGTGATGAGCGGCGCACCACTAAAATATGTCGGCGTATTCCAAAATGCGGCAATTGAAACCGTCAGCGAGGTAGCCAATCACCTTCAGCTCAGTGCAGTTCAATTACACGGTGAAGAAACACCCGCTTACCTTAACGAACTCAAAACTAACTTACCGAAAACGTGTGAAATATGGAAAGCCCACGGCGTACAAGATGCCGTGCCAGAGGTTGAACGATGGCCAGCAGATAAACACGTTATTGACAGCAAGGTGGGGAATCAAAGTGGTGGTACTGGACAATGCTTTGACTGGTCATTACTTCCTCACTCAACCAAAGATCAGATTTTACTCGCAGGTGGCCTAACCCCAGACAATGTTAACGCAGCAGCACAACTGGGCTGCCGAGGTTTAGACCTAAACTCTGGCGTTGAAAGTGCCCCTGGCAAAAAAGATAAAACCAAATTGGATGCCGCGTTCGCAGCAATAAAAAGCATTAAGGACAAGAAGTAATATGAGTAAATTAGATGCCTACTTTGGCGAATTTGGTGGTCAGTTCGTACCACAGATTCTAGTACCTGCACTTGACCAGCTGGAAGATGCCTTCATCGAAGCGCAACAGGATCCAAGTTTTCAGCAGGAATTTATTGATCTACTTAAAGAGTATGCAGGGCGTCCAACAGCGCTGACTCTGTGTCAGAACCTGACCAAAGGTACTAACGCCAAACTGTACCTAAAGCGTGAAGATTTACTCCACGGCGGCGCACACAAAACCAACCAAGTACTCGGCCAAGCGCTACTTGCTAAGCGCATGGGTAAAAAAGAAATCATTGCTGAAACTGGCGCAGGTCAACACGGTGTAGCAACAGCGCTAGCTTGTGCCCTACTCGACTTAAAATGTCGCGTTTACATGGGCGCTAAAGATGTTGAACGCCAAAGTCCGAACGTATTTCGTATGAAATTAATGGGCGCGGAAGTGATCCCTGTGCATTCAGGCTCTGCAACCCTCAAAGATGCATGTAATGAAGCGATGCGCGACTGGTCTGCCAGCTATGACAAAGCTCACTATCTACTTGGTACAGCAGCAGGTCCTCACCCGTTCCCGACCATAGTGCGCGAATTCCAACACATCATTGGCGAAGAAACCAAAGCGCAAATCTTAGAAAAAGAAGGTCGTCTACCCGATGCCGTCATTGCGTGTGTGGGCGGTGGTTCAAACGCGATTGGTATGTTCTCTGATTTTATCAAAGAAGAAAGCGTGGCTTTAATTGGCGTGGAACCAGCAGGTAAGGGTCTTGATACCAACATGCATGGCGCGCCACTTAAACACGGTAAACTCGGCATCTTCTTTGGTATGAAAGCCCCATTGATGCAAGATGAGCACGGTCAGGTAGAAGAATCTTACTCGGTATCAGCAGGTTTAGACTTCCCATCAGTAGGCCCACAGCACGCACACTTAAACGCAACAGGTCGTGCCGAATACGGTTCAGTCACCGATGATGAAGCACTAGAGGCATTCCAGTCATTGGCCCGCAATGAAGGTATTATCCCAGCGCTAGAGTCAGCACACGCCTTGGCTTATGCCCTTCATATGATCCAGCAAAATCCAGAAAAAGAACAATTATTGGTTGTGAACCTATCAGGACGAGGTGACAAAGACAT
Organism: Photobacterium jeanii; assembly: GCF_001650345.1. Taxonomy (GTDB): domain Bacteria; phylum Pseudomonadota; class Gammaproteobacteria; order Enterobacterales; family Vibrionaceae; genus Photobacterium; species Photobacterium jeanii. Next base: position 911,109 of record NZ_LVHF01000012.1, read on the forward strand.
CTTCACCGTTCACGACATTTTAGAGCAAAAGGGAGCGCTATAATGGACCGTTATCAACAACTATTCAGCCAACTGGCAGAGAAAAAACAAGGCGCTTTCGTTCCTTTCGTCACCATTGGTGACCCAACGCCAGAGCAATCAATGCGTGTTATCGATACTTTGGTTGAATCTGGCGCTGATGCTCTCGAACTAGGGATTCCATTTTCTGACCCACTTGCCGATGGCCCGACTATTCAAGGCGCAACAATTCGGGCGCTTGAATCAGGCACAACACCCAGTGTGTGCTTTGATTTGCTTAGTCAAATCCGTACTAAGTACCCAAGCCTACCCATTGGTTTGCTCATGTACGCGAATTTGGTCTTCGCCCAAGGTGTCGATAACTTCTATCAACGCTGTGCAGAAGCAGGCGTCGATTCCGTGCTAATTGCCGATGTACCTGTTAATGAGTCTGAAGAGTTTCGTGCTGCTGCTGAGCGCCACGGTATTCACCCTATCTTTATCGCACCGCCTAATGCCGATGAAGCAACGTTGAAAACTGTGGCTGAACTAGGTGGCGGCTACACCTACTTACTGTCGCGCGCAGGCGTAACGGGTGCGGAAACCAAGGCGGGTATGCCTGTTGACCATCTTCTGGAAAGCTTGAAAAAACACAATGCGCCACCAGCCATTCTAGGCTTTGGTATTTCAAGCCCTGAACAGGTAAAAGCAGCCATTGAAGCTGGTGCGGCTGGTGCAATTTCAGGGTCGGCCGTCGTTAAAATCATTGAGAATAATCTAAATAACCACGCGAGTATGCTAAGTAAGTTAGCTGACTTTGTTGGTCCAATGAAAGCGGCAACTCAGCACTAATCACACCCTCATTTAGCACAATACCCAAAGCAGCTCAGTAATCACTTCTGGGCTGCTTTTTACTTACACACTTCCCTTTATCTCTTTGATACCGCCCCTCTTAAAGCAATGTGAATAAAGATAAAAGATTGCTCAGATAATTGGGCAATATAAATTCCTCTTTGGCTCTTAACCTCCCAGCATCAATCACCTACAGCATATTTCATCCCTACTACAAATCATTTACAGACAAAATATCAAAGTAATTAATTGATCTTATCTTTCATTACATATATAAACAGCAGCGCAATAGATCCACCCAACAATTACAACAAATATAAAACATTGCTCTATTAAAAAGATGCAGCTAACCACTATGGTTAGAACAGCAAACACAACAAAGACACGAAAGAGGTATCGAAAGTGTTAAACAAGAATGGGATTTTCAACAATATCGGCGTTCAAGTCGTCATCGCTATGGTGGTGGGCACCTTAGTCGGTGCCATGATGGGGCAAACTGCCAGCATCTTTGCACCGCTGGGTAGTATCTTTATCCACCTGATCAAAATGCTGGTGATCCCTTTGGTGGCTGTCGCCATCATTTCGGGCGCTGCTGGTTTAGGTAACAGCTCTGCGGCGGGTAAAGTGGGCTTAATGACACTCGGCTTTTTTGGCCTAACTTCCGCTGTCGCAGTCGCACTCGCCTTGTTCATGGGGCAAGTTTTTGAGCCAGGCGTTGGTGTAGATCTAACTGGTGTCGAAGGCATGTTCTCTAATGTTTATGCCGACAAAGGGGATTTACCATCGTTTTGGGCAACCCTCCTTGGCATGATCCCGACCAACGTTTTCCAATCATTGAATGAAGCGAACATCCTGCAAATTTTAGTGTTTTGTCTCTTCTTCGGGATTGCCGTTTCTAAACTGGAAAAAGAGCGTCGCGACCCACTCATCAATGGTGTGAACGCCATTGTTGATGCCATGGTTTGGATGATTAACGTTGTAATGAAAGTTGCCCCGTTAGGTGTATTTGGCCTAATGGCGGATGCTGTGGGTACATTTGGCTTTGGCGCATTGATGGTCGTATTCAAGCTCTTCGTGGTATACGTTGCCGCAATCATCGTTTACGGCTTTGTGTTCTATCCACTAATGGTGAAAGTGTTTAGTAAAACCTCACCAATGGCTTTCTTATCCGCCATGAAGAAGCCACAAGCTGTGGCACTATCAACCGCATCTTCTATGGCAACGCTGCCTGTTACCATGGAAGTCTGTGAAGAAGAACTGAAAGTGAAGAACTCTACCGCGTCGTTTGTGTTGCCACTGGGTGCAACCATCAATATGAGTGGTAACGCCATTTACTACGGTTTAGTCGCTATCTTCTTCGCACAGTTGTTCAACGTTGATTTGGGCATGAGCGCTTACATCGCGATCATCATCACCTCGACTTTAGGTGCCGTTGGTCAAGCCGGTGTTCCTGGCCCTTCTTTCTTGGTCGTGGCTGTATTGCTATCTGCAGGGATCCCAATTGAAGGTCTGCCGCTACTTTTCGCACTAGATCGCATCTTTGACATGATCCGAACTGCGCTAAATATTACAGGCGATGCCGCTTGTGCGGTGATCATCAATGACCACATTGAAGTAAGCCCTGAAACCAAGTAGAGCTTATATACCACCCACAAAAAAGCCCTGATAAATCAGGGCTTTTTCATATTTGGCTTCGGCTTACCACATCAGATCATCAGGGATCACGAAATCTGCGTACGGATCATCTTCATCCGGCTCGTTATTCTCAACCACATTGTTGAGTACAACGATTTCTTCATCTCGTTGTGCGATCTTATCGGCAACCACACTTGAGATCACTTCATAGCCATCAGCAAAACGTACAATGGCTAAACGACCATTAACAAGCTGATCTTGCATTGTTTTATCAACGTAAATCTTTTTAACTAATGTACCGTCAGTGAAGTTGTAACCCACATCGCCATCTTTACGGTCGATACGGTTCATTTCAATCAGCTGCTTCACTTGTGCCTGAATTTCTTTCTTCTGTGCCGCTTCGTTTTTCTGGCGGTTCAGATCTTTATCTTGTTCTTGTTGGGCGATACGGTTTGCTTCAACAGCCGCTTTTGCTTCACGAGCTTGCACGCGTGATTTTTTCGACGATTTACCCGCTTTTTTCAGTTTCTTCTTATCGATCAAACCGGCTTTTAGCATTTGCTCTTGTAGGCTTAACTTGGCCATTGATACTCCATCTATAACAGCATTTTCGCATAATGGGTTATTATCCCTAGCGACTCCCTCTTGGGTCAAGTCGCAGAGATAACCGCAGGATCAAAATTCCGCAATTTCATCTAATAACCACTGCTGAAACGCTTTGATCCTCGGTGAAGCCATCCCATCTTGGCGACATACCACGTAATAACTTAGTGGTGATGTAACCGCCATATCAAAAGGCATTACCAATCTGCCATCTCTTATTTGCTCAGCAATAAATGAACGTCGTCCCATCGCGACCCCTAAACCATTTTGCGCCGCTTGCAACGCCAAATCAGCCCGATCAAAGCTACAGCTATTATCAGGTAGTTGCAGTCCATTGGTTTGTGCCCAATATTGCCACTCGTCATTGCGCCCTGCCCGTGCCCACGGCGCTGCATCGTGCAATAACATACAGGTCATGAGGTTTTCAGGATGCCCATATAGCTGATATTCCTGAGCGTACTGCGGGCTACACACAGGGATCATACTTTCATCCATCAACTTCTCTGAGTGCAGCCCTTGGTATTTACCGTGCCCAAAGTAAATTGCGCAATCAAAAGACTCGGTTTGAAAATCAACCAAGCCGTTACGGGTTCGTAAATGAAAACGTAGTGCTGGGTATTTATCAATAAAGTGTTTTAGCCTTGGTAAAAGCCAGGTTTGTGCAAAAGTTGGCGGTACAGAAACATTCAAATCACCGCTTAGCTCAAGCGTTTTCAAATCACGTAGCTCATGAGCTATATCGCCAAAATTCTGAGCAACAACGGTTTTTAACCTTTTACCCTCTTCAGTTAACAGTAATTTACGCGGCTGGCGTACAAACAACTGCACCCCAAGGCTATCTTCAAGGTTTTTGATTTTATGGCTCACCGCACTTTGGGTAAGACATAAAATTTCAGCCGCTCGAGTAAAACTCATTTGATCGGCGGCAATTAAAAAACAATGAAGGCCAGATAACACTGAACCTGTTAGCTTGGGTAACTGCATAGGTGACTGATCTTTAATATATAATTATCGATAAACATCATTATTGCAGTTTTCATGAATAAGGCATAGCGCGAGTTATTTTTTTATCGCACGAAAAAGCCCCCTTTCTTATTGCGCATAAAGAAATTTTAAAAACAAAAATAAGCATACAAAAAAGCATGCATCCGAATAATTAGCTAGCTACTGATACAAAAAAACCACCATCAATAGATGGTGGTCTGTGTAAGCTAAAGCCGCTGAGCTTTCGAGGTACCGATTCTGCACTATACACCCCGAAAGATCAGCAGCCCTTAGGCATTCTCTCTTTGGGGAGTATTTAAATAATCAACTAATAGCACTCAATAAGCTCGACTTCTGCTCTTCGTTTAGTAATGTCCAGTGGCAGCCTTGGATTGCACCAGCAAACATCCATAGTAGTTTAATGTCTAAATCTTGACCATGTACTTGGCGAACTTTACAAAAAACTTCTGATGCGCCCAGCTCCATAAAGCTTGCTACATCTTCCACACCCGCTTTTTTCACCATACGCTCCAAAGTAAGGCGCATATTGGGTAAATCACGAATGCGTTTATTCTTTTCAGCCGCTTTTGCTACTTTATCTTTACGTGCAATGTCGATAGATGCATGCACTAATTCATCGCTTAACTCACGAGATTCATGGAACAGGGGTGTAATATCGTAGTAATTCACGATAGCAGTCGTACTACGTTTAATGTGCTTAAACTTGGCACAATTTAGATCATGTAGACGTTCATCTAATGCTTCACCACCACGAAGGAATAAGGCTTTGTTCGTGATGATGGCATACATAGCGCCATCAATGAAAACGCCCATACCACCAAACATTGAACGTTTCTCATATTCGCCAAAACCGCTGAGGTAAGTAAAAAATTCTTCCTTAAACGACATAACCAATCTCTCTCCCGCAAAATTTAATGATGACAAATGTCATCTGCAACTGACTGCGTGTCAACAATTTGACTATGTCATATTGGTGGTTCGAATTCCACATATGAAACTAAAAGAGTATCTGGTATGAGATACTGGGCATATTATGCGGCACGAAAAAAGGAAAACGTGACAAAAAGAGACCAAAAAACAGAATAGTTTTGAGATGCACCGCACTATACCACTATTGACACTTCTATTTATTCATGGGCTATTTTGGGTGAACTTCACTATGATTAATAGTGTCACTCTAACATCAGGACCAAAAACAAACCAATTAAATCAACAAGTTACACCCGCACTGTTTTAATTGGCTTATTTTTTAAGCTCTATTTTTTATTAATAAAAAACTCAAAAAAGCATCAGTTACAGATCAGGCTCAAAATGACTAAAATCGCACTTTTACCGCATACCAACCACTTAATGCCCAATGGGAGAATGGAGATTACTCTAATTGAGCCTCGCCATTTACGAATGATGAAAGATGCACTGTCAGAAAAGCGACGCTTCGCCCTTTGTATGCTCAATGAAGAGCAAAAACACGCAGAAATAAAGCAATTACCAGCCATTGCAACTTTAGTGCGGATCCTAGACTTCAATCAAACCGAAGAAGGCTTTATTAGTTTGATCGTTGAAGGGGAGCATTGTGTCAAACTCACGGCGGTTTATCATGAATTCGATGGACTCTTTAGCGCTGATGTGACCCCACTATTAAAGTGGCCAACTCAACCAACCGATACCACCACTGTTCAACTCGCCGATCGGCTAGAGGCCTACTTTTCATCAAATCCAGATAAAAAAGCGTACTACGATGATTTTCCTTATGACGATATTTGTTGGGTTAGCCTACGCTGGATTGAAATTATGCCAATTGAAGTCCACTACAAGCAGTTGCTTATGGCGCAAGACTCTCCAAAACTGACCATTCGCTTCTTACTCAAACTTTTTGAAAACACATAAATAAAATGCATATTATTTTTAATTTGTACGGGTTTATCACAAACTATTATTAAAGATTGCTTAGAATTATTCCGCTGTGATATTGATAGATCTAATAGGTACCACTCTTCAACTTTTATATGAATCATGTTTCTTTTTTCTGGTTGCTACCAGAAAATCAAAAGATAGTTAAAGGCTTAGAATCTGAATTCTGTGCCCTTGTAAAAGATGCGATCAAGCAAGATCGTTTAATTCTTCCCCCCATCCCTGATGTTCTGGCACGCTTATTCCAACTCTGTAAGCAAGAAGAGACGACGGTTGGCGATGTCGCAGAGCTACTCATTGATGACCCAAGTATTGCAGCATTAATCATCAAGACTTCGAATACCGTAATTTTCAATCGCCGTAACGTAATCTGCCATGATATTTTTACCGCAGTTTCACGACTGGGGATCTTCCGTGTGAGGGATATCGTTACCGCTCATACCATCCAAAAGCTGAAAGCCAATGCTAATTTCAGCGTCGAGTGTAATGCCATACTGAAAAACAGCGCTCACAACTCGCGTCAACTTGCTGCAACAATGGCAGTTATCGCTAGTAAGTTACCGGTTGATGACAAAACACAATTAAAACTAGAAGTAGATAAATGCCTACTTACTGGCTTAATTGCAGATATAGGCTTATTTGGCCTAATCAATGAATACCAAGCTTATCTCGACTCTGGGAACTATATCGATCTCGACATTGCCAAATACATTTTTGACCACTGCTGCGCAAAAAGCAGTGAAACTATTCTTAGGCATTGGGGGTTCGATGATGACTTTTTGGCGGTTGCCACCAATACAAAGCCCAACCCTTACCCAGGCAGTTTGAGCAGTCGATATTTAGATATCGCCCGTATGGCAAATCATTTACTGATGTTCCGCAACCAAGACTCAGACATTGATGACCACGAAATCGAATTAGATTTACACAGTGCTGAAGTCATGTATGAGCTTACAAACCTAGCACCATCACAGTTTGACGATATCACCAAAGAAGCTTTACATAACAGTGGACTTTGATCACTGCATCTAATCGCATTATGTGATTGCTGAAAACTAGCGCTGTTGATAATCTAGCCAAAAATTAACAGCGCTTAGGATTCGTATGTTTTCAGGGATGTTTTATATATTTCTACCGTTAATTGTTGGCTATCTTATTCCAGTCACCAAAAAATCCATTCTGGACTTCATCAATAAACAAACCAGCCGTTTAGTCTTAGTGATTTTGAGCTTAATGGGATTAAGCCTCGCGGGGTTAGACAACCTTGGCCAAAATCTGCATCAGATCTTACTCTATACCTTCACTTTTTTTACCGCTATCAGTGTTTGTAACCTTATCGCACTCCCTTTGATAGACAAGATCTTACCTGTAGAGACGGAGCTAAAGCATCAAACACTACTGCTATCTGAAATGATGATGGAGTCAGTGCGATTGATACTGGTCGTTGCAGGAGGGTTAGTGGTTGGTCTCATGCTTAGCATGGATTTGTCTTGGGTGGATACTGCCAGTGAAAGCATATTGCTACTGTTGTTATTTTTAATAGGGATCCAGCTACGTAACAGTGGCATGACCCTGAAACAGATTTTACTCAATAAAAACGGCATGTTAATCGCAGCCACCATCATAGTAACTTCGCTGCTAGGTGGGTTAATTGGCGCCACACTATTAGGCATACCACTTAAAAATGGCCTTGCAATGGCATCAGGCTTTGGTTGGTACTCTCTTTCAGGCATTCTAATGGGCGACGGCTTAGGACCAGTCTACGGTGGTGCATCGTTTTTAAACGAATTGCTAAGAGAATTAGTGGCGTTAAGTTTGATTCCAATGCTTATTCGCCGTTACCCAAATACGTCAATTGGTTACGCAGGCGCTACCGCAATGGATTTCACTTTACCGATAATACAAAACTGTGGCGGTATTCGTTGTGTACCAATCGCAATTGTCAGTGGTTTCATTCTAAGCTTAACCGTTCCTTTCCTCATGTTGTTTTTCTTATCGCTCTAAGCGATGAATCAACATAAAAACCACTTCTGTTATAACTATCTCGGTACCTCTCGATATAAGAGTGGTACCAAGAACAAAGTCCGTCCTGACAACATCATTGCTCTGTTTTACTCACAACCACCTTATTCGATTGCTATAGTAGCCTCTACAGCGTTTTGCTTTCGACAGCACCCTACCTATCAAGCCAACCAATACGTGTAACCAGTTGCTCTTACAGGGCTTATTAGCGGGTATGTTTTTCCAATTCAGCTAATACGTAAAAAAGAAAAAGGGAAGCCGAAGCTTCCCTTTAAGATTATGTACTCAGTGATGAGGATTAGTTGTTACGAATCCACTCGTCCATGTCTGATTTAAGGTTGTCAGACTTAGTACCGAAGATAGCTTGAACACCGCTACCTGCAACCACAACACCAGCTGCACCAAGTTTCTTAAGTTGTTCTTGGTTTACGTTTTCAACGTTAGCTACAGATACACGTAGACGTGTGATACAAGCGTCTAGACCTGTGATGTTGTCTTTACCTCCGAATGCCATTACTAGGTCTTTCGCTAGCTCTGAACCTTCAACTGCAGCATCGCCATTTTCTTCTTCGTCTTCACGACCTGGAGTTTTCAGATCAAGAGTACGGATAACAGTGCGGAATACTACGTAGTAAAGAACTGCGTAACCAACACCTAGCGCTACTAGTAGCAGCATGTTTTCTGCACGAGGGGATTGTACGATGAAGTCGATGAAACCGTTCGAGAACGTGTGACCGTGTACAACACCTAGTGAGTTAGTTAGTACATACGCTAGACCAGATAGAACCGCGTGGATTCCGTATAGTACTGGTGCGATGAATAGGAATGAGAACTCGATTGGTTCTGTGATACCTGTTAGGAACGAAGTCAGTGCCGCAGAAGCCATGATACCCATTACTTTCGCACGGTTTTCAGGCTTAGCAGAGTGAGCAATCGCGATTGCTGCTGCTGGAAGACCGAACATCTTGAATAGGTAACCACCTGCAAGCTGACCGAAACCGTTACCTGCCGCACGAGATGCGTCATCTGCAGTTAGGAAACAAGTCATGATACCGTTCACTTGCTCACCCGCGTTGTTCACACAGCTACCAGCTTCGTAGAAGAATGGTACGTTCCAGATGTGGTGTAGACCGAATGGAATTAGTGAACGCTCAACCACACCGTAGATACCGAATGCAGTTACAGGGTTTTGGTTTGCAGCCCAATCAGAGAAAGAAGCAATTGCACCGCCGATAGGTGGCCAGATGAAAGATAGAACCACACCTAGTGCAATAGAAACGAAACCTGTGATGATTGGCACTGCACGCTTACCAGCGAAGAAGCCTAGGTACTCAGGAAGTTGAATACGGAAGAAGCGGTTAAATGCCCAACCAGCAACACCACCCGCTAGGATACCACCTAGAACACCAGTATCGATGCTATCCACACCCATTACTGATGCCATCACGCTTAGTGTTGCAGCCATGATGCCGTAACCAACGATAGCAGAAAGACCTGCAACACCGTCGTTGTTTGTAAAGCCAAGTGCAACACCTACTGCGAATAGTAGTGGCATTTGACCAAATACGGAACCACCTGCCTGTTCCATGATGTGTGAAACGATTTCTGGTAGCCAGCTAAAGTTAGCGGCACCAACACCTAGTAAAATACCCGCAACCGGCAGAACCGATACAGGCAGCATAAGTGCCTTACCGACTTTCTGAAGGCTAGCAAATAGGTTTTTAAACATATTGTGCTCCTGAGTGAATGTATTGTTTAGTTTGAATCGGTACTAGCGGCATACCCCCGTAGCCATAATGCTAGACCTTTTTTATATATTTCGGCATCAGTATAAAATGCGGGAGCAAATATAACTTGATGACAATCATAAATACCAACACAGGCTGAAATATAATTTCAAAACATAATACAGATCACAGTCAGTTTTTAAGCCTAACCGAAGCTTTTTGAGGCTATTATCAATTATAAACCATTGATATAAAACAGGTAAGTAAACATCAAACTGCAGAAAATGGGATTTTTATGCAGTTTTCAATCTTGTAACGCTTGTTATTTTACGTAACAAAACTACATTTTATGGAAAATCAATAAATATGGGTGATAAACCATCAACTCTGGTTATACCACTGGCGAATTATCAACAAAATGAGTAAACATTAAAACCAGAGGGACATAAGTCCCTCTGAATTCAATTATTTATTTTTCGCGCGCGAAAAAAGTTTAAAGAAGTTTTCAGTAGTCACTTTGGCGACTTCTTCACCAGAAACGCCTTTGAGTAAACCAATATAGTCTGCAACTTCCTTCACATATGCAGGTTGGTTTTGCTTACCACGGTAAGGCATAGGTGCAAGGTACGGTGAATCTGTTTCAACCAGTAGACGCTCAAGCGGCAATTGGCTAACAACATTCTTAAGATCTGCCGCCTTGTTAAACGTCACGATGCCTGAGATTGAAATGTAGAAGCCCAGCTCAATCGCTTCTAATGCCATTTCTAAACTTTCAGTAAAGCAGTGCAAAACTCCACCACACTTTTCTGCCCCCTCTTCGCGAAGGATACGCATGGTGTCTTCACGCGCCATACGAGTGTGAATAATCAATGGTTTATTTAGCTCCACCGCCAAGCGTACTTGCTGACGAAAGACATCTTGCTGAGCCTGTGCTAATTCAGGTTGGTAATGGTAATCCAAGCCTGTTTCACCAATGGCCACCACACGCTCGTGCTGGGCATACTCTTTCAGCTGCTCGTAATCAAACCCAGATTCAATATCAAGCGGGTGAACACCACATGAAGCAAACACGTTATCGTGCGGCTCAATCATTGCCATCATCTCAGGGAAACTACGCAGCGTTACGCCGACTGATAGAAAGTACTCAACACCACGCGCTTTCGCTTTAGCTAACACATCATCGATCCCTGTATGCAGCTGCTCGTAGTCCAGTTTGTCAAGGTGACAATGTGAATCAACTAACACAATCTTTACCTCTAATAAATAAACAGGGCTGTAAATCAGCCCTGATGTTAATGTTTGTATAATAAGAATAACGGTTGGTGATCAGTTTTCAGTTAAGAAAGTACTTAACCACTCAACAATCAACAACTCATCATTTAAGCCAGTATGCTTCTGTAATTGTTGATGAAGCTTATTAATCTGTCGAGCCTGACGGATCAGGGTGGCAGCAGGCACTGCTTGCGCAACCTTTTGAACCCAAGAGGCAGACTCTCGGTGAACCAAACACTGTCCTGCGCCTTGCTGAAGTTTAATACAGTCTAAAAGGAAAAAGCTCAGCCATTGTAGGCTTATTGTGCCCTCTCCAGCACACAAGCCTGCCACGTCGTACAACCCAGTATGAGGCGGTTGTAGATACGTTGCGAAGGCTTCGACTAACTTACCATGACGAATATCTTGCCCTTGCTCAATAAACTGTAACGTCGCTAAAGGCGCACCACAGTTTAGGCGTACAGCTTCTGTTTTAATCGACTGCATTAACTGCATTTCAACCCAATGTTGGGTTTGTGCTTCATCGGGAACAGATAAGCGCCACTTATTACAACGACTGACGATTGTTGGCAGTAAGCTATCGAGTGACTGCGCTGTAAGAATAAACTGACAGTTCTCAGGCGGCTCTTCCAAAGTTTTTAACAAGGCATTGGCTGCCGCTTCACCTAACGCATCTGCATTTTCAATTAAGATCACGCGACGTCCACCAAGCTGGGAGGTTTCTACCGCCCAACGATTACATTGGCGTACAGCATCAACGCTGATCTGCTTACCTTCTTGTTCAGGCTTAATAACATGAAAATCAGGGTGTGTTTGTGCGGCCAATAACTGGCAAGCGTGACACATACCACACGCTTCGGTGTAGCCATTTTGGCAAAGTACGGTATGTGCTAAGTGCCTCGCCAACTCACCTCGACCACTGCCCTTGGCAGCGGTTAACAAAATAGCGTGGTGCAGACGGTTTTGCTCCAGCAATTGCTGCCACTTTTCCCACAATGTTTGCTGCCACGGATACAACATTTACTGCCTCTCCAACCATGCAGTTAACGCCGTGGTAATGTCGTGCGTTACCGCTTCAAGGCTCTGGCTGGCATCAATGATCACCACCCTTGGGTCATTCTCTGATAACTCAAGAAAACGAGCACGAGCACGGTGGAAGAAATCAATATTCATTTTTTCAATACGATCCAACTCACCTCGACCACGTGCACGCTCTAAGCCCAATACTGGGTCGATATCCATGTAGATCGTCAAATCAGGGCGAAAATCACCCAACACAGTATCACGCAAATTTTGCATGACACCTTGATCGAAGCCACGACCACCACCTTGGTACGCTTGAGATGACATATCGTGACGATCACCAACCACCCAGCGACCTGCGTTTAAGGCTGGCTTAATCACATTGTCCACCAGCTGGATACGAGCAGCATAAAGCAGTAATAGCTCAGCCATATCGGTTAGCGGCTCATCTGGGTGTCCTTCTTTCACTAAGGTACGCATTTGTTCAGCCAGTGGGGTGCCACCAGGTTCACGGGTTGATTCAGGATCATGAATCCCATGTTTTGCCAGTGTTGCTACCACTTGGTTGATAGCTGTACTTTTCCCTGCCCCTTCAAGGCCTTCAATTACAATAAATTTACCAGTCATTATTTTCTTAGCGTTCTTAGGTAAGCGCGTACCGCGCGATTATGTTCACTTAATGATTTTGAAAACTTGTGACCGCCTTTACCGTCAGCCACGAAGTAATAATATTTGCTCGATTCAGGCTTCACGGCCGCAAGCACAGAAGCTTTACTTGGCATCGCAATCGGTGTTGGCGGTAAACCAAAGATGGTATAGGTGTTGTAAGGTGTTGGCGTACGTAGGTCTTTCTTACGAATATTACCCTTGTACTTATCGCCCATACCATAAATCACCGTTGGATCTGTTTGTAGGCGCATTCCTTTGTTCAAACGGTTCATAAACACAGATGACACCAAGGTGCGCTCGCTATCCACTGCGGTTTCTTTCTCGATAATCGAAGCCATGATTAAAGCTTCATATGGATTTTTCAGTGGAATAGTTTGATCACGCTTTTGCCACGCATCATTTAAGACGTGTTGCATCGATTGATATGCACGACGTAACAATTCGATATCAGCGGTTCCCGCTGTGTAGTGGTAGGTTTCCGGCAGCAAATAGCCTTCAAGCTTATCCGCTTTAGCACCTATCGCTTTGGCGATCTCAGCTTCAGACATCCCCTCCAGTGAGTGCGATAAATGCGGCGCTTTAGTCAGTTGATTTACCCAATCGCTAAAACGATCGCCTTCAACCAAGGTGATTGCAAACTGGTGCTCCTTGCCTGAGGTCAATAATGCCAATACAGATTGTAAATCCATATCAGGCTGAATTTGGTATGTTCCGACTTTAACATGAGCAAGCGACGGCTCTAGCTTTACCACCCAACGTGTCCAGCGCGTTTGCTCAATGATCCCTTCGTTATCGAGTTGGTTCAGTACGCCACGGAAGCTTGTACCAGGAGATACGGTAAATAACTGTGCTTGGCTATGCACAACGGGCTGGGAAAGCGATGCCACTACTTGCTGGTAAACCCATCCAATGGAACCAGCAGCAGCTACTGCCAGTAATACAATCGCGAGAAATAACTTCTTCAGCACGAATACAACCTCTTGTTTAACTCGGTAAGCGCAGTACGCTCTGTAAAGTAAGTATCGTTAATTTGATTAACCGGCACCAATGCCATCAGGGCATTAGTAATAAAGACTTCGTCAGCACAAAGCAATGTATCAAGCTGGGATTTGACAATTTGCAAACAATACGGCGTCGACGCAACCAATCGAATCACTTGCTCCCGCATCACACCACACACACCTGCCATCGACAAATCAGGGGTATACAAGGTTTGGTCTTTACGCCAAAAAATATTCGATGCCGATGTTTCGACTACTTGCCCTAATACATCCCGCACCACGGCATCTTGCCAGCCTTGTTGCTCAATTTCCTGCTTTAGCAGCACCTGCTCTAAACGATTGAGATGCTTATGACCTGCCAGCATTGGTGTCAGTCCTAATGCTTGCTGGCACACCCCTAACGCAATACCTTGTTGCTGCCAATCGTGATAATGGTGCGGCCATTGCGCTGTGGTGATCACAACATTTGGATTATGACACCCTGCAGGGCTATATCCTCGCCCACCGCTACCACGACTGATCAATACTTTAATCACACCTAAATCAGTAAAGCCTGCCGCAAGCTGGCTCACTTCCTGCGTTAACCATTGCCAATCAGGATGCGGGATCGCTAAAGCGTCCAAGGTGCGTTGAAAGCGTGCCAGATGTAAATCCCACAACCAAGGCAGCCCATTTTTCACACACAGGGTGGTAAAACAGCCATCGCCATATTGAGTTGCACGATCGGTGACAATAAGTTGTTCAGCTTCACAGCCATTAATTCGCGCCATTTACCGCATTCCCTGATCACAACTTAAAATTAAAGCCAAAAAAAACGGCCCGGTATTACTACCGGGCCGCCTTATGATAACACAGGTTACGATTAAATTTTCTTGAACAGTAGAGAACCGTTCGTGCCACCGAAACCAAAAGAGTTACACAGTGCGTACTCTAGGTTTACTTGACGCGCTTCACCTGCAACGTAGTCTAGATCACAACCTTCATCTGGATTCTCTAGGTTGATTGTTGGCGGAACAGCCTGATCAACTAGTGTCATTGCCGTGATGATTGCTTCAACCGAACCAGCTGCACCTAGTAGGTGACCTGTCATCGACTTAGTTGAAGATACCAGTACGTTATCAACCGCTGCACCCATAGCACGCTTAATACCAAGGGTTTCTGCAACGTCACCTGCTGGTGTTGAAGTACCGTGTGCATTGATGTAACCAATTTGGTCAGCGTTAATACCCGCATCACGGATACACGCTTCCATTGCCAATGCACCACCTGAACCGTCTGCGCTTGGTGAAGTCATGTGGTAAGCATCACCACTCATACCAAAACCAACAAGTTCAGCATAGATTTTCGCGCCACGCGCTTTCGCATGTTCGTACTCTTCCAGTACCATCATGCCTGCACCGTCACCTAGAACGAAACCGTCACGCTCTTTGTCCCATGGACGTGAAGCGCCTTGCGGATCATCGTTACGAGTAGACAGCGCTTTAGCCGCTGCGAAGCCGCCCATACCTAGTGGCGTTGATGCTTTTTCCGCACCACCCGCTAGCATAGCGTCAGCATCGCCGTAAGCGATCATACGTGCAGCGTGACCAATGTTATGAAGGCCAGTTGTACACGCAGTAGAAATTGCAATATTTGGACCACGTAGACCGTGCATGATCGACATGTGACCAGCAATCATGTTTACGATAGTCGATGGAACAAAGAACGGGCTAATTTTGCGCGGACCTTTTTCCATTAGAGATTGATGGTTAGCTTCAATAAGACCTAGACCACCAATACCAGAACCGATAGCAACACCAAAACGTGGTGCATTTTCTTCAGTAACTTCAATACCAGAGTCTTTCAGAGCTTGTACGCCAGCTGCGATACCGTATTGGATAAACAAATCCATTTTACGAGCATCTTTTTTAGACATGTAGTCTTCACAATTGAAGTCTTTTACCATACCAGCAAAACGGGTAGCAAAAGCACTAGCATCGAAATGCTCAATATTGCTAATACCACTTGTACCAGCTAGTAGTGCTTTCCAAGAAGAATCTACTGTATTGCCTACAGGCGACAGCATACCCATGCCAGTAACAACAACGCGACGCTTTGACACGATCTCTTTCTCCGGGAATTGGGGTTTAAAACAAGGAATGTAAAATAAATAAGGCGGTCATGGTGACCGCCTTGAGGAGTTCTTAATTACTCAGAAGCGCCAACAACGTAGTCGATTGCAGCTTGAACTGTAGTAATTTTTTCAGCTTCTTCGTCTGGAATCTCAGTGTCGAATTCTTCTTCAAGAGCCATTACTAGTTCAACTGTGTCTAGAGAGTCAGCACCTAGATCATCTACGAAAGAAGCTTCGTTTTTAACTTCTGCTTCGTCTACACCTAGTTGCTCAACGATGATTTTTTTTACGCGTTCTTCGATGTTGCTCATTAATCTATTTCCTTAAAACAAGAATTCGCTAATGCGATTTGCTGTAGTTTATTCATTACTACAAAAGTTGCAACTCTCTCAATGCTGGTCAAACCACGATTTTGCATGAAATTACGTTGAGTTTGACTTGTATCATCAAGCACTGCAACTTTTTTGGTTAAATCATGTACATGCCGCCGTTTACGTGCAACGTTTCACCAGTTACGTAACCTGCATCTTCAGACGCAAGGAAAGCAACCGCTGCCGCGATTTCACGTGGGTCACCCAGACGACCTGCTGGTACGCTTGCAAGTGTAGCAGCACGTTGGTCATCATTCAGGGCTTTTGTCATGTCAGTTTCAATAAAGCCTGGTGCAACAGCGTTTACAGTGATGCCACGAGAAGCAACTTCACGCGCCATTGACTTAGTAAAACCAATTAAGCCTGCTTTCGCTGCCGCATAGTTGGTTTGACCCGCATTACCCATAGTACCCACTACAGAGCCGATGCTGATGATACGACCATGACGCTTCTTCATCATAGCGCGTAATACCGCTTTAGACAGACGGAAAATCGACGTCAGGTTAGTATCCATGATGTCTTGCCATTCGTCGTCTTTCATACGCATAAGCAGGTTATCGCGAGTAATACCAGCGTTGTTAACCAAGATATCTACATCGCCGTATTGCTCTTTAATTTGCTTAAGAACAGACTCGATAGATTCTGGTGATGTAACGTTTAGCGCCAGACCTTTACCGTTTTCACCCAAGTACTCGCTGATTGCATCAGCACCTTTCTCAGATGTTGCAGTACCGATTACAGTTGCACCACGCTCGACTAAAATTTCAGCGATTGCGCGACCGATACCACGGCTTGCACCTGTCACTAGTGCAATTTTACCTTCCAGGCTCATTGTTATTCCTCTTTATATCAATGTGACTTCGTGGCTAGCTTTTCGCCAGTAACTTATTTCGCCGCTTCTAGAGAAGCAGGATCATTCACTGCAGAGCCACCAAGTGCGCGATTAATACGCTTAGTTAGGCCAGTAAGAACTTTACCTGGGCCCATTTCTAGCAACTGCTCAATACCTTCTTCAGCCATACGCTCTACAGACTCAGTCCAACGAACTGGGCCGTATAGCTGTTTAACCAACGCAGCTTTAATTGCGGCAGGATCTGTTTCTGTCGCCACGTCAGCATTGTTGATTACAGGAATAGCAGGTGCATTAAATGTGATGTTTTCAAGTGCTACTGCTAGTTTGTCAGCAGCAGGCTTCATTAGTTCACAGTGTGAAGGCACAGAAACAGGTAGTGGTAGTGCACGCTTAGCACCCGCTTCTTTACATAGTGCGCCAGCACGCTCAACGGCTTCTTTGTTACCTGCGATAACTACCTGACCCGGTGAGTTAAAGTTAACAGGTGAAACCACTTGGCCTTGTGCCGCTTCTTCACAAGCTTTCGCAATTGCGTCGTTATCTAGACCGATGATTGCAGACATCGCACCAACACCCGCTGGTACTGCTTCTTGCATTAGTTGGCCTCGTAGTTCAACCAGCTTCACCGCTTCTTTGAAATCGATAACACCAGCACATACTAGTGCTGAGTATTCACCTAGGCTGTGACCCGCAAGTACTGTTGGTTGCTCACCGCCCTGCTCTTGCCATACACGCCAGATTGCAACAGATGCAGTCAAAAGTGCAGGTTGAGTACGGTGAGTTTGGTTTAGATCTTCTGCTGG
This sequence comes from Photobacterium jeanii, assembly GCF_001650345.1. GTDB lineage: Bacteria > Pseudomonadota > Gammaproteobacteria > Enterobacterales > Vibrionaceae > Photobacterium > Photobacterium jeanii. The sequence continues at coordinate 928,966 of NZ_LVHF01000012.1, forward strand.
ACCGTTTTGAACCAGTGCCCATAGGTCGTAACCTAGTGCTTCTGATGCTTCAGCAAAAGTTTGTTTAACAACGTCAAACTGCTCTGCTAGTTCAGCTAGCATGCCAACAGCTTGAGAACCCTGACCAGGGAATACAATCGCGAACTTAGACATTCGAGAATCCTTATTCATTTTCACTGACACAACCGTCAGTGTTTATTCTTGCTACCGCTTACTAAATGTAAGCCGTACCATTAAAATTTAACGAGCGCTGAGCCCCATGTGAAACCGCCACCAAAGGCTTCTAGCAACATGGTTTGACCACGTTGAATACGACCATCGCGTACAGCTTCATCTAATGCGGTCGGAACCGTTGCCGCCGACGTGTTACCGTGACGATCCAGCGTTACTACAACCTGATCCATCGACATCGACAACTTCTTCGCTGTCGCTGAAATGATGCGTAGGTTTGCTTGGTGTGGAACTAACCAATCAAGTTCTGATTTGTCCATATCGTTAGCGGCAAGCGTATCTTTCACCAAGTTAGACAGTTGTGTTACTGCTACTTTGAAAACCTCGTTACCCGCCATGTATAGCCATTTGTCGTCAGAGAAAGCTTGACCGTGCTCAGGTGTACCTAGGCTTAACAGACCACCAAAGTGACCGTCAGCGTGAAGGTGTGTAGAGATAATACCCGGCTCTTCACTTGCACCAACAACAACCGCACCCGCGCCATCACCAAACAAGATGATCGTGCCACGATCTTCTGGATCACACTTATGAGAAAGTGCATCCGAGCCGATCACCAGTACGTTTTTCGCCATACCAGTCTTAATATGCTGATCCGCAATGCTTAATGCGTACACAAAACCAGAACATGCCGCAGCGATATCAAATGCAGGGCAGCCTTTAATGTCTAGCATACCTTGAACCTGACAAGCCGCCGATGGGAAAGCGTGACTCGCACTGGTAGTCGCGACGATAATGAGATCAATATCTTCTTTTTCAATGCCCGCCATTTCAATAGCGTTTAAAGAAGCTTGGTAGCCCATCACAGCAACAGTTTCATCTGCTGATGCAATACGACGCTCACGAATACCGGTACGAGCTACGATCCACTCATCGCTAGTCTCGACCATTTTTTCTAAATCGGCGTTAGTACGCACTTGTTCTGGTAGGTAGCTACCAGTACCTAAAATTTTGCTATACATGAAAATTAATACGGCCTCTCGAGTAATACTTCTTCCAAACGATGACTTATTCTATTCGGTATCTGTCGTTTGACCTCGTGTACTGCTTCACCAATCGCATTAGCAAAAGCAGCGATATCGGCACTTCCGTGGCTCTTCACCACAATACCGCGCAATCCTAGCAGACTTGCACCATTATACTGGTCGGGGTTCAACTGCTTAAGGTCACTGAATAGGTCACTAAACAACCATTTAGCCAGCAAGCGCTTTATTGGATTACCATTGGCGACATTTTTGAAACTCGAAATGAAAAGGTCAGCCACCCCTTCACTTGTCTTCAAGCAAACATTACCAACAAAGCCATCACACACAACCACATCGGCTTTACCCGAATACAGTTGGTCACCTTCAATATAACCAACAAAATGAATGTCTGGTGATTGCGTTAGCATCTCAGCACAACGTTTAACTAAATCGTTGCCTTTGATTTCTTCCTCACCAATGTTTAGCAAAGCGACACGCGGCTGGCGAATATCACATTGCTCTGCCATCACAGAACCCATTACGGCAAACTGGAACAAGGTATCTGCATCGCAAGATACATTAGCGCCTAAATCAAGCAGCCATGTCTTATTTTCAGTTTTGGTTGGAATAGCTGAGACTAATGCTGGACGCTCAACACCTGGCAATTGCTTCAAAATGTAGCGCGACAACGCCATTAGCGCACCAGTATTACCAGCACTGACACACGCATTTGCTTGTTTATCAGCCACAGCATCAATCGCCATACGCATGGAAGTCCCTTGACTACGGCGTAACGCTTGCGATGGACGGGTGTTGTTTTCTATGACTTGTTCGCAGTGAACAACGGTGATACGAGGATGAGAAGCGTGGTTATGAAGAGATAGTTGAGACGTGATCGCACTTTGATCACCATAAAAAATAATTTTTAGCTCTGGGTATTGTAACAGTGCCTGCACGGCGGCAGGCACTGTTACTTGGGGACCGAAGTCCCCACCCATTGCATCAAGTGCAACGGTTAGTCCACTCAAGGTTCAACCTTATTTGTTGATAACCTTGCGGCCACGGTAGAAACCGTCAGCTGTTACGTGGTGACGTAGGTGAGTTTCACCACTTGCAGAATCTACAGATACAGCTGCAGTTGTTAGTGCATCGTGAGAACGACGCATACCACGTGCTGCACGTGATTTTTTGCTCTTTTGTACGGCCATTAACCCTACTCCTGTTAAATTACTTACTTAGATTTTTCAATACTGCAAACGGATTTGGACGCTCATCAGCAACGGGGATCTCACCAAAAGTCATGTTTCCGCTAGCTTTACAGTCAGCTTCATCATGCATTGCAACTTGTGGTAACTCTAGAATCAGCTCATCTTCGATAAGTTGAATCAGATTGATCTCGCCATTTTCATCGACTTCCGCCGGCTCATAGGCTTCCGGGAACTCATCAACTTCCTCTGGTTTGAGGAGTGGACTATAACAGAACTCAACACTGTATTTGTGCTGGAACTCTTCCTGGCATCGCTGACAGGTCAACGCCACTTCAACATCTGCACTTCCGCGCATAAAAGCAAGGTGACGTTGGTCAAAGTCAAATGATAAAGTGACGTTTGCATCACTTGTTACGCTCTGGGCTGATTCAGCCAAACGCTCCAAAAGTTCAACCTTGATGATGCCATCGTAGTCGAGTCTTTTTTGTGCAGCGCGAACCGGATCAACCGTTAGCGGTAATTTTACCTTTTGCATAGGGCGCGAATATTAGCCTTCTAATCAGTTTGAGTCAAAGGAAATGTGTGTGAATTAACAGCTTTTAACCAATTCACTATGGCAGACTGATAACTAGCTGCACCGAGTTGTCCATTTCCTGTGTATATCTTGCTTTCTGTAACGCAAAGAGTCACTTGCTTTAACAATTATGGCTGATGAAATATCCATCAATTCAGCACTAAAATCTCACCACAAGTACACTATTACGATGACAGCGACTAAAATGAAGCCTCAGTTTACAACCGAGATTCGACCATGTCACAACCTTTGCTGTTAGCCTCGACTTCACCCTTTCGTAAATCGCTATTGGAAAAATTTGGCTACCCATTTGATACCGCCAGCCCTGATACCGATGAAACCCCACTAGCCGGTGAAACTGCATCAGCATTGGTCACCCGTTTAGCCGAACAAAAAGCCAAAGCGTGTGCTGCCGACCACCCTGAACACCTTATTATAGGCTCAGATCAGGTGTGTGTTATTGATGGTCAAATCTTAGGCAAACCCTTAACCAGTGAAAAAGCTTGCCAACAACTTGCAATGGCGAGCGGAAAAACCATTACCTTTTATACGGGTTTAAGCTTATATAATGCTAAAACTCAGCAAGCCCAGACCATTTGCGAACCTTTCCATGTCCACTTCCGACAACTTACCGAAGGGGAAATTGCCCGTTATGTCGAACGTGAACAACCACTCTATTGTGCTGGCAGTTTCATGTGTGAAGGATTGGGGATTACGCTTTTTGACCGCTTAGAAGGCCGCGACCCAAATACCTTGATTGGTCTACCTTTAATTGCCCTTCGTGAATTACTGGCGAATCAAGGCGTTGATATTTTATAGTTTGCCTGCCCTCAAGCCATCGCTCGCATTACTAATGCGATCAAAAAAGCAGAAGCTAATAACTTCTGCTTTTTTATTGCTATCAACATGTAATAACCAACGAGACGGCAAGACCGCGTACGTTAACGCTTAATGCGCAATTGCTCGACCGCACGTTGTAACTTGGCTTCCATTGGTGCACTGATATCCATCAGCTCTTCCGTACCAGGGTGAGTAAACTTGATATTAGCCGCGTGCAGGAACAAACGATCTAAGCCTACTTTCTTAGTAAAGGCATCAAAGCGAGGATCACCATAGCGATCATCCCAAGCAATCGGGTGACCCGCATACTGACAGTGCACACGAATTTGGTGGGTACGCCCAGTAACAGGGCTCGCCTGTACCAGTGTCGCTTTTTCTAAACGCTCTAGCACTTTGAAGCGAGTATCCGACGGTTTACCGTTCGGGTTAACACGCACAATACTGTTCACTTCGTTTTTCAGTAGTGGCGCAGTCACTTTCTTGCAACTCGCCTTCCACTCACCCATTACCAAAGCGAAGTAGTATTTCTGTACCGTTTTATTGCGGAACTGCTCTTGCAGACGACGCAACGCAGAACGCTTCTTGGCCACCAACAAAATGCCCGAAGTATCACGGTCAATACGGTGAACTAACTCAAGAAAACGCGCATCAGGGCGTAACGCACGAAGCGCTTCAATCGCACCGAATTTTAAACCACTGCCACCATGCACAGCCGTACCCGACGGCTTGTTCAAAATCAACATGTGGTCATCTTCATAGATGATGCAAGATTCCAGCTCAGCCACTTTGTCCAATTTAGTACTCAGTGGCGCTTGTTCTTCTTTTTCCGGGATCTTCACCGGAGGAACGCGAACAAGATCACCGTCCTGCAATTTATATTCAGGTTTAATACGTTTTTTGTTTACTCGCACTTCACCTTTACGCAAGATGCGGTAAATCATGCTCTTTGGAACGTTTTTAAGCCGAGCGCGGAGAAAGTTATCAATCCGCTGGCCTGCAAAATCATCGCTAACTTCGATGAACTGCACTTTTGGTTTATCTTCATTCATGGGGCGAGATTGTATACCCAAATGACGCCATGATGCTATGCTCATGCTTTGTTTAAGCAAAATTGCTTCAGCCATTTTTATTGATTAAGAAAAAAGCAATCAAAACAGCCTTTGAAGCCATTTACCTACGCTAGCGCCTGTTTTTTCCATCTGTCACCAGAGAAAGAATTCGCGAAACGACAATAAAGCTGATTGCCGCCAATTTTACTGGCTGCTATCATTGCGTTCTGAGTGGGTTAAAATGCCCACTTTTTTGACAAGGCGATGAATATCTCGCCTAAACGACTAATATATATGCAGCTTTAATAACATACGCAGCAGATGGCGTAAGACGTAAGATGTTTTTAGAGCAATATTAGCGTGTTTGATTAAAGAATTTTTATCGATGCGTAGATACAACCGCATCGATGTGGTGATGCCGGCTGTTTACTTACTGACCTAACCGTCTGAAGCAGTCGGCTAATAAGTGTTGCCGAAAAGCACTCCTGAAAATTCCAGCCGTGAGGCTGCACTCGTCTACAGTCTTGGAGTCTGGCACCGTCGATAAAGAATCTCTGATCTACTCGCTATAACAACGAAAATTAACGAGTACACTAAAATGAAAAGAATGTTGATTAACGCAACTCAGAAGGAAGAGTTGCGCGTCGCATTAGTTGATGGGCAGAAGCTGTTCGATCTAGATATCGAAAGCCCTGGCCACGAATCTAAAAAATCAAATATCTACAAAGGCCGCATCACGCGCATCGAACCAAGTCTGGAAGCAGCGTTCGTTGACTATGGTGCAGAACGCCACGGTTTCCTCCCTCTTAAAGAAGTCGCTCGCGATTACTTCCCAGCTAATTACACTTACCAAGGTCGTCCAAACATCAAGGAAGTGCTAACTGAAGGCCAAGAAGTTATCGTTCAAGTTGATAAAGAAGAACGAGGCAACAAAGGTGCAGCGCTAACCACTTTTATCTCTCTTGCAGGTAGCTACCTAGTTCTGATGCCAAATAACCCTCGTGCAGGCGGTATTTCTCGCCGTATCGAAGGTGAAGAGCGAACTCAACTTAAAGCCGCGCTAAGCACGTTAGAATTGCCACAAGGCATGGGTCTTATCGTACGTACCGCAGGTGTAGGTAAATCAGCTGAAGAGCTAGAGTGGGATTTAAATGTTCTCCTAAACCACTGGAGCGCAGTAAAAGAAGCCGCTGATGCTGCTGAAGCACCTTTCCTAATTCACCAAGAAAGTAACGTCATTGCACGCGCTATTCGTGACTACCTACGTCGTGACATTGGTGAAATCCTAATCGATAGCCCGAAAATCTTTGACCGCGCTCGCGACCATATTAAGCTAGTTCGTCCGGACTTCTTGTCTCGCGTTAAACGCTACGAAGGTGAAGTACCGCTATTTAGCCACTACCAAATCGAAAGTCAGATCGAATCTGCGTTCCAGCGCGAAGTTCGTCTACCTTCTGGTGGTTCAATCGTTATTGACCCAACCGAAGCACTTACTTCTATCGATATCAACTCTGCTCGTGCAACCAAGGGCGGCGATATTGAAGAAACGGCACTACAAACTAACCTAGAAGCTGCCGACGAAATCGCACGCCAACTACGTTTGCGTGACCTAGGTGGTCTAGTGGTTATCGACTTCATTGATATGACGCCAGTTCGTCACCAACGTGAAGTAGAAAACCGTCTACGCGAAGCGGTTCGTATTGACCGTGCACGTGTTCAAATTGGTCGTATTTCTCGCTTCGGTCTACTGGAAATGTCGCGTCAGCGTCTTAGCCCATCACTGGCAGAAGCTAGCCACCATGTGTGCCCACGTTGTACAGGTACAGGTGTTGTTCGTGATAACGAATCACTATCGCTATCTATCCTTCGTCTAATCGAAGAAGAAGCACTAAAAGATAACAGTGCACAAGTACTGGCTATCGTACCTGTGGCAGTGGCATCGTACCTATTGAACGAAAAACGCCGCTCAGTACAACACATTGAGAAATTCCACAATGTCCGCGTCATCATTGTTCCTAATGCTGACATGGAAACACCACATTTTGACGTACTACGTGTACGTGGTGGTGAAGAAAATGACGCTTTGTCTTACCACATTCCAAAGCAGCTTGAAGCGTTAAAAGAAGCAGAAGTAACTGAGCAACAACAGCCAGAGCGTACTGCGAAGAAACGTGAAGAGCCTGTTCTACAAGGTTTTGCTGCGCCAAAACAACCAGCGCCAACAGCGAGCAAGCCTGCTGCAAAAGCAAAACCAGCAGCGCAAAAACAGAAGAAACAAGAAGAGGCGAAACCAGGCCTGTTCAGCCGTTTATTCTCTGCTATCGCAAACTTCTTCTCTGGTTCATCAGAGCAAGAAGCTGAGAAGCAAGAAAAAGAACAGAAAAACAACCGTCAGCGTCGCGACAACCGTGGTAACCGCAATAACCGCAACAATCGCCGCGATAAAGACAACCGTCGTCGTAACAACCGCCAGCAAGATGGCGAGCGTAACGACAACGAGAGCCGCGACAATCGTGAAAACCGCAACCAGCGTAACCGTGGTGATAAGAGCCAAGGTGAGCAGCGTCAACGTCGTAACGAGAAAAACAAGCAAGACCGCCAAGAGCGCAACGCGCAAGGTGAAAAAGCGAACAAGCAACGTCAACGTAACGACGAAGCTAAAGAGCAAAAACGCCAAGCACGTAAAGAAGAAATTCAAGCGCAAAAGCAACGTCAAAAGCAAGAACAGCAAGGTGCTGACAACGCAGCTAACGACGAGCAACAACAGCGTGAGCAAGCTAAAGCGGCGAAAGTAAAACAACGTCGTCAACGTCGTCAACTACGTAAAAAAGTACGTGTTCAAGACGAAGCTGAAAACGCACCACTAGCGCAAGATGCACAAGCACCAGAGCAAGCTCAAGAAGTAGAGAAAAAGCCAGCAGCGATTTCTCCACTACAAGCAATGGGCACTTCAATGGCGAAAGAAGCGCAAGCTGAGTCTGAAGTAGACAATCAAGCAGTTGAAGGCGCAGAGCAAGATCAGGACCAAGAGCAAACTAACGGTCAACGCCGTAACCGTCGCTCTCCTCGTCACCTACGTGCAAGTGGTCAACGCCGTCGTCGCCTACGTGACACTCGTGTTGAAAAGCCATCTGACGAAGAAATGGTTTCTGACGCTATCGGTAACGCAGTTGAAGAAGCTTCTGATACGCTAGGCGATATGGAAAACGTAGTTTCTGTTGTTGAAAAACCACAGCCAGTACGTCCTGCAGCTGGTGTTGCTTCTCCAGAAATGGCAATGGGTAAAGTATGGGCTCGTGCTCCTAAGCCAACAGTTACAGCCATCAACGAAGAATCTGCACCAACTATGGTTGAAGAACCTGCTGAAGTTGCAGAGCCTGTAGTTGAAGAAGCCGTTGAAGCACCTGTTGCTGCGCCAGTGGTTGAAGCTCCTGTAGTCGAAACGCCTGTTGTAGAGACCCCTGTGGTTGAAGCACCTGTGGTAGAAACTCCGGTAATTGAAACACCGACAGTCGAAGTTGAAGCTGAACCTGTAGCAGCTAAAGTTGAAAATACTGAAGCTGAAACAGCGCAAGCACCTGCTGTAGAAACCCCAGCTGTAGAAACTGTTGTTGAAACTGCTCCAGTTGCGACAGTGAAAGCGCCAGTAACTGCGACTTCACCACGCGGTAAGCACGCTGTGTCTGTAATGGCTAAAGCACCAGCTCCAGTTGAAACGGGCAGTGAAACAATTGTTGCCATTGCACCGCTTCGCAGCGAACGCCTACAAGCGCGTCAAGCTGGTAGCCAAACGGCAACTAATACAGCAACAGCACCAATGACAAAAGCGATCCCTCGCTAACTGAAGTATTCAACTTCTAAGTCATAAGTGACTCTCTAAAGGCCATGCTAACGCATGGCCTTTTTGTTCCCCCCCTTTACTCCCTCACTCAAACAATCTCGTTATTGATTAGATCAATATAAAAGCGAGAAATAGTCCGCATAAAAGTTGAACTAACTCACGGTTTTCGGTAGGATTCGCAGCTTTGTACCAAAAGCTACCGTGCATAAAATTCACGGTAACACGGTATTCTTCTTTCCATCACCTAACACAGCAGCACATATTAAACATGTTTGAATTTCCAAAGTTTTCACGTCAGTCTGTCAAGAATGATGTTTTATCAGGCCTGACGGTTGCACTGGCACTTGTGCCTGAAGCCGTTGCATTTGCCTTTGTTGCAGGTGTTGACCCTATGGTGGGTCTATACGCTGCCTTTATCGTTGGTTTAGTTACCGCTGTCTTTGGTGGTCGTCCGGGTATGATCTCAGGTGCGACTGGCGCAATGGCCGTTGTAATGGTAAGCCTTGTATCTGAGCACGGTATCCAGTATCTGTTTGCTGCTGTAATGCTGGCAGGTGTGCTCCAGATCTTAGCGGGTGTATTTAAGCTCGGTAAGTTCATTCGCATGGTACCGCACCCGGTAATGATCGGCTTTGTAAATGGCTTGGCGATCGTTATTTTCCTTGCCCAACTTGGTCAATTTAAAGTGCCAGATGCCACAGGTGCGATGCAGTGGATGCAAGGTGCTGAACTTTACACCATGCTCGGCTTGGTACTGCTTACCATGGCTATCATTCACTTCTTGCCTAAGCTAACAACCGCTGTACCATCTTCACTGGTTGCTATCATTACCGTTACGCTGCTTGTACACGGTCTTGGCTTAGATTCACGTACTGTTATCGATTTCGTTCGCTCTATGAGTGGTAATGCGGATGCAACGCTTGCGGGTAACCTACCAACATTTGCGATCCCAGATGTAGGCTTCAACCTTGAAACACTTCGCATCATTTTGCCTTACTCCCTTATCCTTGCTGCTGTTGGTCTGATCGAATCGCTACTAACCCTAACTGTTATTGACGAAATGACAGGTACTCGTGGTCAAAGTAACCGTGAATGTGTGAGCCAAGGTATGGCTAACGTGACTTGTTCAGTATTCGGTGCCATGGGTGGTTGTGCCATGATTGGTCAGTCGATGATCAACATTAACTCTGGTGGTCGTGGTCGTCTATCAGGCATTACCGGTGCCGTTGGTCTACTGCTGTTCATCCTATTTGGCTCTGCGCTGATTGAAATCATTCCACTAGCAGCGCTAGTTGGTGTGATGTTCATGGTAGTGATCGGTACATTTGAATGGGCTAGCTTCAAGATGATGCGCAAAGTGCCTAAGCACGACTTCTTCGCTATCATTCTTGTTACCTGTGTAACCGTAGCTGCTGACCTTGCGATCGCTGTACTTGTCGGTGTTATCTACTCAGCGCTTGTATTCGCTTGGGAGCACGCAAAGCACATCTACGCTTCAACCCATATGGATCAAAACGGTTCTAAAATTTATGAAGTCAATGGTCCGCTATTCTTTGGTTCTGTAACTCACTTCCAAGAGCTATTTGATGCTAAGAACGACCCTAAAGATGTGATTATTGATTTTGCTAAATCTCGTGTATCAGATCACTCTGCAATCGAAGCTATCGATACCATTGCTGACCGTTACGCACAACTAGGTAAAACTCTGCATATTCGCCACTTGAGCCCTGAATGTCGCTCATTGCTACAAAAAGCAGGTAACCTTGTAGAAGTGAACATGTTGGAAGATCCAACATACAAAGTCGCAACCGATACTTTAGGTGGCTAATAAGCATTAAGCTTATAGCTAACTTTAAGATCCAAAACGCCCGCAATCGCGGGCGTTTTTTATTTCTGTCGCTACTATTTTGATGCTCCTATGATGCACCAAGAGCTAACGCATCACTTCTTGAGCTAAAAATCGATCGGCGGCATCTTCAATTAAGTCGAGCACATGTTCGAAGCCTCGTGCCCCACCGTAATATGGATCTGGAATTTCATCGTTATCAGTCGAACCATAACTAAGAAAAAGTGCAACCTTATGCTGCAGGTGTGGAGGACATTGTGCTAATACATCTTCTAGATTATTGCGGTCGGCTACCAACAACTTATCAAAACGAGTAAAGTCATCAGGTTGAATGCGACGTGCCCGTATCGATGAAAAGTCATAGCCACGTTTTTCACCCGCTTCAACAGCACGCGGATCAGCTTGTTCACCTTGATGGTAGGCAATCGTGCCTGCTGAATCCACTTCAATATCACAGCCTAATTGCTGCGCTTTATGGCGTAAGACCGCCTCTCCTGTAGGGGAACGGCATATATTCCCCATGCAAATCACCAAAACTTTGTAGGTATTGTTAGACATGACGCACCTTGATGTTAATATTGCCAGTAGCTTTAATGCACACAGTTCCACTGTAACCATACACTTATAACCACTATATAATGGGAATCCAATCGTGTTAAAGAGAATTGCAGTACTTTATGGCGGATGCTCTAGTGAACGCACAGTTTCGTTAATGTCGGGTGAAGCAGTTTCGGCAGCGCTTAGTCGTAAAGGCTACGAAGTCGTGCCTGTTGATATTGATGAAAACTTTGATATTACGACCCTTAAGCAATACCAAGTTGATAAAGCTTTCTTAGCCTTACATGGCGGTATCGGTGAAGACGGTACCTTACAAGCCGCGTTAAAAATGTTGAATATCCCTTACACGGGCAGCCACCACCGCGCATCGGCCATTGGTATTGATAAATCCTTAACTAAAAAAGTTTGGCAAGCCGCGGGGATCCCTACCCCAAATTTTGTTGAACTGCAGAAAGACTTCTTTCAACCTAATCAAATCAGTGAGCGCTTTGCCAACTTCACCTTCCCTGTTGTTGTAAAACCTGCGACTCAAGGTTGTAGTATTGGTATCAACCAAGCTAATGACATGGAAGAGTTAAAATTCTACATTGATGAAGCTTTCAAATATGAAGATACCATTCTGGTTGAAGCCTACGTACACGGCCGTGAATACACGGTGAGTATTCTGGGCGATCAAGTGCTGCCTTCAGTTGAAATCAAACACTCACACTCTTTCTTTGATCATGAAGCTAAGTTCAAGTCGGCTGATACTAAATACCTGTGTCCCGCTGAATTAACTGAAGAGCAAGAAAAAGCGATTCGCTCGCTTGCTCGCCGTGCCTTTGACTGTGTAGGCGCTTCTGGCTGGGGACGTGTTGATATCATGGCCGATGAAAAAGGTTACTTCTATGCCATTGAAGTTAATACCATCCCAGGCATGACAGAGCGTAGTGTATTCCCGCTAGCAAGCCAAGAAGCAGGGCTTAACTACGACGATACTGTCGACGCTATCCTAAACGTATAGCCAACAAGGTTCACTACCTTACTAACTAACTCAAAGAGACGACTTCCCCCTCGTCTCTTTTTGTTTATAAGTCTGTTCTTAATTGATAAGTTTGATATTAGATTAATTCCAGTTTTACCATTGCCTTCTCTTGGCGTCTGCCGCAAAATTCCTTCTTATCGCTTATTCAGAAGGACTTGCCCCATGTTCTGTATCACCTCTCCTGATTTTTCATCCCGAAGCCAGATCCAAGACAAAATCAACAACAAAACAAAACCTTTGGGTTCGCTAGGTAAACTAGAGCAAGTTGCAGAGCAAATCGCGCAAATCCAACAACAAACACAACTCTCGATTAAGCAACCACATATGGTTGTCTTTGCCGCTGATCACGGTATTGCCAGCCACAACATCAGCATTGCTCCACAAGCCGTCACCCAGCAAATGGTGGCTAACTTTCTTCAAGGTGGTGCTGCTATCAACTGCTTTTGTCGCAGCAACGACATGGCAATGACAGTGGTTGATGCCGGGATCTTGGTTGAGCCCGATGATCATCCTATGCTGAAAAAACAACGTATTGCCGCTGGAACGCAAGATTTTAGTCAGCAAGCAGCAATGACGCATGAACAAGCTCAACAAGCCATGGCTTATGGGGCAGATATCGTCCACCAAATCCACCAGTCGGGCTGTAATACCATAGGCTTTGGTGAAATGGGGATTGGCAACACCAGTAGCGCAACAGCCATTATGGCAAGCTTACTTCACTTGCCATTGGATGAGTGTATTGGGCGAGGTACAGGTATCAGTGATGAGCAACTCAACACCAAAGCCGAGCTCATTGGGAAAGGTTTAGATATACACCAAGGTAAACTCGACACACCACTCGATATTCTGGCCAATGTAGGTGGGTTTGAAATCGCGCAAATGGTAGGCGCAATGCTACAAGCCGCTCAAAACCAAATGTTGATACTCGTAGACGGCTTTATCGCAACGGCTTCAGCATTCCTTGCCGTTCGTATGTACCCAGAGGCCAACCATTACTTTATTTACTGCCATTGCTCCCAAGAAGCAGGCCACCAACGTATGTTAAGCCAACTAGAAGCAACGCCATTACTGGACTTAGGCTTACGCCTTGGTGAGGGTACTGGCGCAGCACTTGCGCTACCACTGCTAAAAGCAGCATGTGCTTTTTATAATGACATGGCGAGCTTTGACCAAGCAGGAGTCACAGTGTGAGTACCACGCCAAACCCAATTGAGCAAAGCGGCTCAAGTCCAAACAGTCCAGAATACAGCAGCGCTGAGGTAAATAGCTCAGCGCAAGCACCAATTGCTGACGGTGAATGCTCGCCGCTTAAAAAGCAATGGCAAATATTCTTGGTCGCACTGGCGTTTTTTACCCGAATACCAATCCCTGCCAATACTCCCTACTCTAGCGAGCGTTTAAATCAAGCGAACCGTTATTTCGGGCTAGTTGGTTGTATCGTCGGAGCTTGTAGTGCCCTCGTCTACCTACTAGCTGCCAGCCTACTAACGCCACCTTTGGCAATTGGTCTAGCCATTGCCACCAGCCTATTACTAACAGGCGCTTTTCATGAAGATGGACTGGCGGATGTCTTTGATGGCTTCGGCGGTGGCTGGACAGTAGAGCAGAAGCTTTCAATCATGAAAGACTCACGCTTAGGCACCTATGGCGCAGCAGCATTGGTTGTTTGTATCGGCACAAAGTGGTTAGCTCTTAGCACGTTAGCAGAACATAGTGTGTGGCTCCCCGCTTTAGCACTGTTTAGTCTCCATGGCTTAAGCCGTGTTTGTGCTGCAAGCCTTATATTCTCTTACCCATATGTTAGGGCAGATCAAACCAGTAAAGTGAAACCACTGGCGAACCAGCAAACACAGTTAGACCTCTGGGTACTGATGCTCACGGCTTTAGTTTTATTAGCTTTATTTCCCTTAGCAACAGCGTGTAGCCTAGCGCTATGCCTTATTTTTGTGCGCTATGCTTGCGGTAAGTGGTTTAAGCGCCAACTGGGCGGATATACCGGTGATTGCCTCGGTGCCGCACAACAACTAAGTGAAGTCAGTGGTTACCTATTACTTGTTGCCCTTAGCGCAAGTAGCCTGTGATCATGACTCAAATCATGTTACGAATAAGAAAAACTCTCTCGTAAAATAAAACAATTAAAAGCTTAGGTTCTTAAGGAAGTATTCATGGCAGATCAACAAAAAACAGAGCGCTATAAAGCGCGCCAACAGAAAGTAAAAGAAAGTATCGACGCTAAAGTCGACGCAGCACAAATTGAAAAGGGCTTGTTCCTTATCATCACAGGAAACGGTAAAGGTAAGTCAACCTCCGGTTTTGGGACCATTGCCCGTGCAGTCGGTCATGGTCAACGTTGCGGTGTGGGTCAATTTATCAAAGGTACATGGGATTGCGGTGAACGAAATCTACTTGAGCAACACGGTGTCAACTTTGCTGTTATGGCGACAGGCTTTACATGGGAAACCCAAAACAAAGAAGCCGATACTCAAGCCGCGCAAAGCACGTGGGTAGAATGTAAGAAAATGCTTGCTGATGAACAATACGATGTGGTGCTGCTTGATGAAATGACCTACATGGTGAATTACGGCTATATTGAGCTAACAGAAGTTATTGAGGCTATCAATAACCGACCAGCATCGCAGTCGGTGATCATCACAGGACGTGCCGCTCACCGCGAATTAATTGAATTAGCTGACACCGTTTCGGAAGTTCGCAATGTTAAACATGCTTTTGAAAATGGCATTAAAGCGCGCAAAGGTGTCGACTGGTAAATATTCCCACCTTTCATTAACGACCTCCACTCAAGCCCACTCTCCTAAATTAATACTTTAAAAGCATAGCGTTAAATTAAACCTGTGCTTTTTTCACCATACTTGTGGTGTAAGATCGCACAACATAAAACCTAAACTTGATGCTGATCGCATTTTAGAGTCATTACTCGGCAATCGTTTGCGTATTTTTATAACCTTCATCACCCCTCTACTCAACAAGAATCATAATAATGTCCAAATCCTTTACGAAAAGTTTAATCGCCGCATCACTGGCTCTCACTGCACTTGCAGGTTGTAACAGTGCAGATCCAATCACCACTGTTGAAGAAGCTCGTTTCGCCACCTATAACCTGTCTTTTGATCGCAAGACATACGAAGGTCTTGTCAATGAAATGGGTCTGAGCCTTCAAGAACAATCTAGTCTTATTGCACGTTACAAAGCGAAAGATACTTCCCTAACAGACAAAGAAAAAGAAACAGCCAAGCACGTTATTCAAATTCGTAACGTCGCTGAAACCATCCAACGTGTTCGTCCAAATGCGTTTGTGCTTGCCGAGTTCAACAACGACGGTGAGGGCAAAGATATGGCTGCAATTAATGGTTTCCAAAATAACTACCTTGCACATAGCCAAAATGGTCAACAAGCTATCTTATTCAAATATAAAAAGAACTTCGCAACGAACACAGGTAAGGCAAGTGGATTTGACCTAGACCGTAACGGCAAAAAAACCGACACCCATAACGATGCATGGGGCTTTGGCGAATACCACGGCCAGTACGCATTCGCGATTTTCTCTCAATTTGAAATTGACGAGTCAAATGTACGCACTTTCCAAAACTTTAAATGGAAAGACATGCCAGGTGAGAAAAATATCCCAATTGTCGATTGTAAAAGCCCAAAAACAGGCAAAAATATCTGCCCGGCAGGCATGAAAGAGGGCGATGCGTGGTACTCAAAAGAAGCTTGGGAGCAAATACCATTATCTTCGAAGAACCACGTCGATGTACCACTATTCATTCCAACCGCAACAGGCAATCAAACTATTCACTTCCTAGTGTCGCACCCTGCTCCACCAGTTTTCAATAATGTTGCCAACCACAACTACGAGCACAATCGCGCTGAACTGAAATTTTGGAATGACTACATCAACAGCGAAACATACTTCTATGATGATAAAGGCAAGCGTGGTGGCCTAACTGCGGGATCTAAATTTGTCATTGCAGGTGACATGAATGCCGATGCCTTAAAAGGTGACGGTGATCGCCGCATGATTGCCGACTTGCTAAAGAGTCATTACGTTAACACCAGCGCGACCATTGGCGACAATACACCAACCAGTAAAGGCGGCCCTGAGTGTTTCGATCTTGGTCACTGCAAAGCTGCCAACAAAGACACGCTTTACCCTGAGGCGATCACTAGTGTGTCAGGCCTACGTCTTGATTACGTGATCCCATCAGCCAACATTACCGTCAAAAATTCAGGAGTATTCTTTCCTGCAAGTAACGAAGAAGGCTATCACCTAGTATTTGATAAAGAACTTGGGGCAAGCAAAGGCGTAACTTCAGACCATCGCATGGTGTGGGTTGACTTCGATTTAAGTAAATAAGTCACGTCAATGACGATTAAAGTCGCTTAATAGTTTCACTCAAAGCCCCTTCACCGGGGCTTTGTTATTCCTGTTGAAGATAGTTAAACCACCGCTCCCCTCATAATAATTTTTCAATCCCCAGCTGGTAACTATGCGTTTAGGCGATATTTTTCTTTGCATTTAGCATAAGCTTTCTATAATACCCGCCACAATAATAACAGCAGTGCCTTTGTATAAAGCGCTGATAACACTAAGCTACACGCGTATTTGGAGCAGCTAATGCCTTCACACTTACCTAAAGTTTTTACTTCCCGCTTCCTGAAAGTTTTCCATGTTTTAGAGGCTATTTTACTGGTCGCCATTACACTTGCGACCTTGCTAGCAATGGTTAACGAGTTTATTCATGTTTTTGTTGAGCAGAATATCCAGCTTACCGACATCTTACTGATGTTTATTTATCTGGAAGTGCTAGCAATGGTGCAGCAATTTGTTGCCAATGGGAAAATTCCTGTTCGCTACCCGATTTACATCGCGATTATGGCAATTGCGCGCTACATCACCTTAGGTATGAAAGAGTTAGATGGCATGTTTGTGGTGTGGCTATCGCTAGCTGCATTTATTCTTGCCGCAGCAACGCTGTTAATTCGTATTGGTCACCATTACTGGCCTTACGAGCAAGTCACAGACCCATCTAAGATCCAGCCTGAAGATTAATATTACAAACGCACTTCAAACAAAAAAACGGATACCCCAAAGGAGTATCCGTTTTTACTAACTGCCTAAATACAGTCTGATTCAATATTGCCTTGTAGGGCGGCTTCGCGGTTACACAACTACTTGTGCAATAGTGTAGCCAAAGGCACAAGCTGATATCACACCAATCAAACCAGGCACCATGAAACTGTGGTTGAAGTAGTACTTACCAATTTTGGTAGTACCCGTTACATCAAAGTTACAGGTTGCGATATCTGATGGGTAGTTTGGAATGAAGAAGTAACCATAAGTTGCTGGCATCAAACCAATCAATAGTGCTGGGTTTAGGCCCATCGCCATACCAACAGGTAGCATCATACGCGCTGTTGCTGCTTGGCTGTTAACCACAACAGATACAATGAATAGCGCTAGTGCGAATGTCCATGGGTAACCCTGAACCATTTCAGTAATACCTGATTTGAACGAAGGCATAGCATATTGGAAGTATGTATCACTCATCCAAGCGATACCGAAGATAGCGATTGCAGCAACCATCCCTGATTTGAATACAACCCCTTCTGGCACTTTCTGAACGTTAGTACGCGTTACCAACAAGATCAGACCACCGAATGCCAGCATCATCATTTGGATGATCAATGACATAGAGATTGGCTTAGTTGCATCACCAATCGTACGGATCTCAGGCACCATAGCAACGATAACAATCGAAACCAATGCTAGTACGAACAGTAGTACCGCGTGCTTAGCCGAAGCTGGTAGTTTCTCATCCAAAGACGTAGAAGTAGTATGTAGGATTTTTTCACGCCAAATTGGGTCTTCTAGGCGACGTTGGTACTCTGGATCATCCGCTAGCTCTTTACCACGGCGAAGGCTGTAGAGCGACAGTAGTACCGTACCCAAAAGTGTTGACGGTACAGTCACCATCAGAATTGTTAGTAAGTGGATACTTTCGTTGATACCAGACAACTGCGCAAGGTAGTAAACCACAGCCGCAGAAATTGGGCTGGCAGTGATTGCCAATTGTGATGCCACTGAAGACGCCGCCATTGGACGTTCAGGACGAATACCGTTTTTCAGTGCTACGTCACCAATGATAGGCATGATTGAGTACACAGCATGGCCGGTACCTAACATGAATGTCATGGTGTAAGTCACTAAAGGACCAAGAATGGTGACACGTTTTGGGTTACTACGCAGAATACGCTCTGCAACCTGCAACATGTACTTAAGGCCACCTGCGGCTTCTAGAATCGAAGCACAAGTTACCACGGCTAGAATAATTAACATTACTGTGATTGGTGGTGATGTCGGAGGCATACGGAAAATGAACACCTCAATGATCAGACCTAAGCCTGACACCACACCTAAGCCGATACCGCCAAAGCGGCTACCTGCGTATAACACCAGCAACAGGAATAAAAATTCCAAATACAACATGCTCGCTATCTCCCTATATCGATAATCGTTAGCTTCGAATTGAAGCCATTAATACTTTGTGGGTAGTGTGCCAGCACTATAACGCTAACTAATTGATAGAAATCAAAATGAGATTTTAAAAAAATATTATGCAGACGTTATGTGAGTGCAAGCTTAAAACAAGCTGCTAAAAACCCACAGGCGCTACATATTTTCACTGCTTTGTTTACCAGAAAGTTAACAAACAGCAACATTTATGGCGGTGATTTATATGTGCTGGGTAAACTACTGAACTATCAATATGCAGCAAAGAGGATAAAAAAAGGGCAAGAAGTATGCAACTCATACCTATCCCGCCCCTCTATTGAACTAATTGTTAATAGTAGCTTTACATCCTTTTTTACGCTTGCAGCTTACGATGTTTGATTTTTTGGACATTCCGCTTGATGACATAAATTTGCATCGATCGCCTGATTTCCTAACAAGCGTAACCACAAAGCTGGAACATGTTTGATCCTGACATTTGGCTGCTCAATAGTTGTCGGCAACATAAATTGCCAAGAGTTATCGGCCTGTTGCTGTGCAAAGCGGAAACCAAACGGCAAGTAATCCACCATGCCTAACCGTAAATCTGTCGCCGTCAACGTACCATCAATTTGCTGGTATTTTACAAAGTCATCGGTGAATGCCTCTAACATTTGCAGGTGATCCGGCTTATCAGCTAATGGCCACTCGCCGCGCTCTTTCGCTATAAAATCTATAGTTGGATTCTTATCAAGTAGCGAAGATAATCCTTCCCAGTATGTGTCTTCCCCCAACACCACCACTCGCCACAGCACCGTATTTAATGGCGTCGGTGCAATAAACACAGGTTTCCCTTCCAATTCGGTACCAACCAATTGCTGCTCAACCCTATTCTCAATCATTGATAACGCTGACACTGACCACGCTAAATACAACGAAGAAATCCCCAAGCCGATACCACACAACTTGGCGCCTTTACTGCGCCACAACAAGCTTGCAATCACCATAAGTAATAAAGGCACGGTATAAAGAGGGTCGATAATAAAGATACTCGACACTGCGATACTTGCAGACAGCGGCCACAGCAGCTGAGTGCCATAAGAAGTAAAAGAGTCGAGGATAGGATGAGTTAACAAACAAGCGGCAATCAACAGCCACAAATGCATGAAGGTAAACGATGTTGGCTTTATGCGTTGCCATGCTAACGCCAAGAGCCATGAAAATGGCAACAATACAAAAATAGAATGGCTAAAACCACGGTGTTTCACCATGTCTGAAACGGGATCACCATAATGAATGAACACATCCATATCAGGCAATGTCCCTAATGCAGCCCCTGCTAAAAGAACTTTGGGTGAACAATGCTTACCGGCTACGACACCCGCAACCGCAGCGCCTAACGCCGCCTGTGTAACTGAATCCAACGCTTTCTCCTTCAACCACTCGCTTATCGTCATCAGGCTCATTACCTTAAATGCACGTACCCACGAGTCTTCAATCCATCAACAACAGAATGATAACAAATATCATGCTCAAGCACCGAATTGTAATGAATCTTAAAAACACGCCTTGGATCGCAGCAGCTACCAATAGATTTCGTTAGCTTTGATCTGGCACATGATCATTTCACAAGGAACGATGCGAATGCCAACCAAAGTCTCTGAGTATATGACCCGCAAAGTAATCACCATTTCCCCGGAAACCGGACTCCGCGAAGCATTTTTCAAAATGCGTGATGAAGGGATCCGCCACCTACCCGTCGTAGACCAACAAAGCCAAGTCATCGGCATTGTGAGTGACCGCGAGTTACGGCGACCTGGATGGGTCGATGAAACACCAGAGATAGGCCACGACTACCACTTATCGGACGATCTCCATGTTGGCGATGTCATGATCACCGATGTTATCCATGTACGCACTTACGACACCCTGACCAAGGCTGTCGGTACTATGCTGGATCATAATATTGGCGCTGCACCTGTGATTGATAAAACCGGTGACTTAGTCGGTATGCTATCGAATGTCGACTTGCTCCGCGCATTCCAAGATTCGCTGGAGTCTCAGAAGCAGAGTAAAAAGAAAAAAGTCACGATATAACCGCGAACATCGCAGATAAAAACGCCCCCTAAAACGAAAAAAGCTTGCTCCGAAGAGCAAGCTTTTGTTTTACATCTATCTGCAAAAGATTAGTTAAACAAACCTTTTAAGAGCTTGTTGGCGGCATCTTTGACTTGGTCATCGTCTGCTTTATCGCCCAGTAGTTTTTTCAAACCACGTTCAACCTCACGCTCTGCTTTACGTTCTAGTTCCTTATTGCTATTTCGCTTAAGCAGCTCTTTTAAGTTCAAGGCGAACTTAGGCTCTGACCAGCTACCGTTAACATCAATCGGCACCGTCAGATCTTTCAGCTCATCAATGTCTTTACCACCTTGACCTTGAGAGGATTCCACTACCGATGTCATGATAGTGAAGTCAACCGCTTCTGAGACAAGGTTTGTACTACCTTCACCATCAATACGAAGCAGTGGGGACGCAAGGTGCAAATCATTAGTCGACAACACGCCTTTACCAAGCTTCATCGTAGATGTAAGCGATGAAAAGTCTGTCTTACGCTCTTCTTTGACATACTCGGCTTTTTTACCTTTCAATGTCGCGCGCGCTTCGCGGATCATTTCCGCTACGTTAACACCGTAAATCGCACCATCAGCAAAATTAATTTTTACTGTGCCAGCAATATTTTCTCGCATGCGCGCTTCCGCCAAACCTGTACCCGACAGATTAATATCAATGTTACCTGTACCTGCTAGGTTTTCGAATTGCGCAACATCGGTCAATAACGGTTTAACTTGTACGCCTTTGATGTGCTTTGTCACTGAGTAACGCGGCAATTTACCATTTGCATCAATCGTTGCTTTGACGTTAATAGTGCCGTCATACAACTTGGCATCAAAGCGCTTAAGGTTAAGCACACCTTTGTTTACAACAAGCTCAGTCATCACAGATGACACTTTGGCATTACCAGCTTTGAATTTATCAATCGCGACTTTACCCGCAACATCAAGTACTTTTAAAGCTGATAAATCAGGCTCTTTGTTTTTATCAACTTGAGCAGTGTTGGCTGAAGAAGCGCCGCTCCCATCAGTGCCTGTGCCTGCAGTACCTGTTGAATCACCTTCTTTCTTAACTTCAGCTTTCGCCGCTTTGTCTAACCCAAGGAAAGCATCTAAGTCGATATTATCACTGTGCACATCAAAGCGAATAACTGGGATTTCAGCAGCTTTAAACGAGGCATTACCGTCTAGCGCTATCTCATCGACTTGAGTCGTAAATGCTGAAAGCGTAGCAAGCCCTTTCGCCACGTCATAAGTCGCATCAGCGGTTAGGCCTATTTTCATTTCAGGACGAGGTAGTGCGTTGCCTTTTACATCGCTGTTTAAACTTAGCCCTTCAACCGAGGCTAAATTAAAGTCAGTGCTGAGTTTGAGGCGGGTTTCACCTTTAGCATCAAAGGCAAGATCAGGAATTTCACCTTTGGCACTGAACGTTAATGCCGACCAATCACCAACACGGAATTGGTCCATGGTCAGAGTAACAGATTCAATCTTGTTCACCTTATCAGCCGCCTGTGCATCTAAGGTCAAGGCTTTCAGCTCTGCACCATCTAACGTTGGCGCAATCATAAGTTCGGTGTCACCTTTGGCAGAGAAGTTCAACTCACCATTTTTACCACGAACATCAAAAGCCGCTGTTGTCCACTCACCTGGTGCAAAACGCGTTAGGCTAAAGTTCAGTTGCTCAACATCCGTCATCGCACCAGTTTTATCATCGCGGATAACAGCGCTCGCATTCACTAATTCCACACCGGCAAGACTAATTGTCCAGCCTGCCGCTGGTGACTCTTGGCTTGGTGTAGTTTCTGGTTCAGAAGGCGCAGATTCAGGCGTATTCGACTGCGGCTGTTGTTCTGCTGTATTTTCATCAGCACTGGTCGCTGCACTTGCCTGAGCACCAATACCATCGAGGTTACTCACCCCATCTTTACGCGTTTGAATAAACACGCGAGCATCATTTAAGCTGACATTGCCAATGTCTAACTGCTGTGAAAACAGCGGCATCACGGAAACTGACAGCTCAGCATTACTAAAGCGCACAAGATTTGGCTCAGCAAAACCTTGTGGATTACGAAACTCAGTTTCGCCAAGAGTAAAACCAATACTTGGGAAGAAACGCCAACCAATATCACCATTAATCACAAGCTCGCGACCAGTGTTTTTCTTTACTTGTTCGGCAATAAGGGGCTTAAATTGATTCGGGTCGACAAGTGCCAACAAGGCAGCGATACCGATGATAACCACCAGCACCAGACCCAATAAGATATACAGAAACTTTTTCATCGTGTCCTCTGTGTTTTCCGTCCACATTGATGGAGCAACAAGTTCAATAACGTCATGTGCTCACATCGATTCCGTGATACCAACTTGCAGAAATGTAGATATACATCCGCGTAAATTGATAGTTCGACAGCTAAAGCGAAAAATAGTTGTAACACCAACAGAAATGAGTACGAATTCAAGTAATTGCGAAAGAAAAACCACCGTTTAATTGATGATTTTCATCAGCCAATTAATCACATACCGATACTGATTGGCATTACTGTGGGAGCTATTATGTTGAAGAATACTACTAATTCTCGCCTAAACAAGGATTAGTAAAAAATAAGGCTGGCATAATGCCAGCCTTATCAAAGCTTTGGTTACCACTAAAGGCGATTACGCTTTCAGTAGTTTCGCGATGTGCGCTTTCAATACATCAATTGCGATACGGTTCTTACCGCCACGAGGTACGATAATATCTGCGTATTGCTTAGACGGCTCAATAAACTGCATGAACATAGGGCGTACCGTCTTTTGGTATTGCTCAAGCACAGATTCCATAGTACGACCACGTTCTGCTACGTCACGTTGAAGACGACGAAGAAGACAGATATCAAGTGGTGTATCCATGAATACGCTTGCGTGCATTAGGTCACGTAGGCGCGGATCTGTTAGTAGCAAGATACCTTCCAGAATGATCACTTTCTTAGGTGTCATTGTGGTAGTTTCTTCCATACGAGTGTGTTCGCTGTAGCTGTACTGAGGTACTTCTACGGCTTCACCCTTCATTAACTGCTTTAGGTGTTCGCCTAGCAAATCATGATCCAACGCGCTTGGGTGGTCATAATTTGTTTTAACCCGCTCATCCATGGTTAGGTGGCTTTGATCGTTGTAGTAACAATCTTCCGTAATAACACCGATCTGATGATCGCCGACTTTTTCTTTTAGTTCTTTATAAACGGTACTGGCAATCAAACTTTTACCGGACGCAGACGCGCCTGCGATACCGATAATGACGCATTGGTGTGAATTTTCAGACATATCAGAATGCACCTGTAACAACTTGGCGAGGTTAAATTTTTCCATTCACCCCATGAGTATTTCACTCAACTTAGGGGGAATTAAACCGCCTGATTATAGGCAGTTGAGCCGCTAGATGCCAGTAGAAATACGGCACCCAGCGAAGTTGAACTCAGTTATGAGTTAATTTTATGCGATTTTCGTAACGCAAAGGTTTACATTGTGCGAATAGTAATCTGCTCAACGACTGGCGTACCTTGCCAATAAAGTCGACTGGCAACTTCTCCCGCTAATTGAATGTAAGTGGCTGCGTGTTCAGACTCAGGATCTGCCGCCACTGTCGGCTTACCACGGTCAATATCTTCGCGAATTTTAATGTGTAGTGGCAATTGTGCTAACAGCGGAATCGCATGTTCAGCGGCCATTTTTTCAGCCCCACCACTACCAAAAATAGGCTCGTGATGACCACAATTACTACAAATGTGGTAACTCATGTTTTCCACCACACCAAGCACAGGCACATCAACCTTCTCAAACATATTCACGCCTTTTATGGCATCGGCTAATGCAAGGTCTTGAGGTGTTGTCACCACAACAGCGGCTGTCACCGGAATTTGCTGCGCAAGGGTTAGTTGGATATCACCAGTACCCGGTGGCATGTCGATCACCAAGTAATCCAGATCTGGCCACCATGTTTCACTGATGATCTGCTGAAGCGCTTTCGATGCCATTGGTCCACGCCAAATCGTCGCGCTTTCAGCTGGCACTAAATACCCCACAGAGTTGGTATAGAGACCACAAGACTCAATCGGCATCATCATTTTGCCATCTGGCGATTGTGGTTTTTCATCAACCGTACCCAGCATCATTGGCACCGATGGGCCATAGATATCCGCATCAAGCAGCCCAACCTTGGCACCTTGCGCTTGTAAACCTAACGCCAAATTCACCGAAGTGGTCGACTTACCCACCCCACCTTTGGCTGAGCTGACGACAATAATGTTCTTGACCCCTTTCAATGGGGTTTTGTCACCGGTTGCTAATGGCGCAATGTGGCTCGTTACAGTAAAAGCAACATTTGCTGCAACATGGTGTAGTTGTTGCTGGGTGATAATCCAATGTTGCAGTAGCTCCACCACAGAAGCGGAAGCAAAAGGTAAGGTAATGGTGACCCCGCCTTCAGCGGAAACCGAAATAATATTAGGCGTATCGGCCCACTCTTGTGGTAGCCAAGGATGCTCAAAATGATTCAACCAGCGACAAATATCCGCGACGTTTTCAAACGGCATTGCTGCCTCATTCCCCGTCATAATTTACAACTCCATCATTTATATACCCACGGCGCTGATCAGAGTCAGAATGAGAAAACAGCACCTAATTAGTGGGCACGCATTGTTGTTTTTGTATCCAATTAATTCGTTGTTATGAATAGGACTATTGGACACGTTTAATGATCCTATCACCAAAGGTCAGATATCGCTGCTTTTTAACGTGAATATCCTCACAACGCCTAGGCAATACGTCCACCATCAGTTACTATTTACAGTCAATATTTTTACCCATCATGAGCGAAATAAGTAATTATGGCTGCAAATCCAAGAAAAATTCTGGTGACCTGCGCCCTACCGTACGCTAACGGTTCGATCCACTTAGGCCACATGCTTGAGCATGTCCAAGCGGATATCTGGGTGCGCTACCAACGCCTTCGCGGCAACGAAGTTCATTTCATCTGTGCAGACGACGCACACGGCACTCCGATTATGCTTAAGGCCCAGCAGATGGGTATGGAGCCTGAGCAAATGATTGCGGAAGTGAGCAAAGAGCACCAAACTGACTTTGCTGGCTTCGATATCAGCTTTGATAACTACCACAGCACTCACTCTGATGAGAACCGTGAACTAGCATCATTTGTTTACACTCAACTAAAAGAGAAAGGCTTCATTACTAGCCGCACTATTTCTCAGCTATTCGACCCTGAAAAAGAAATGTTCCTACCAGACCGTTTCGTTAAGGGTACGTGTCCTAAGTGTAAGACCGACGACCAGTACGGCGACAACTGTGACAACTGTGGTGAAACCTACAGCCCAACAGATCTGATCAACCCGAAATCTGCTGTTTCTGGTGCGACACCAGTAATGAAAGACTCTGAGCACTTCTTCTTCGACCTGCCACAATTTGAAGGCATGTTGAAAGAGTGGACTAAGTCTGGTGCGCTTCAAGACGAAACTGCGAACAAAATGCAAGAGTGGTTCGAGTCTGGTCTACAACAGTGGGATATTTCTCGCGATGCACCATACTTCGGTTTTGAAATCCCAGGCGAAACTGGCAAATACTTCTACGTATGGCTAGACGCACCTATCGGTTACATGGGCTCATTCAAAAACCTATGTGACAAGCGTGACGACCTAGACTTCGACGAGTTCTGGAAAAAAGACAGCACCACAGAGCTTTACCACTTCATCGGTAAAGACATCGTTTACTTCCACAGCCTATTCTGGCCTGCAATGCTAGATGGCGCTGATCTACGTAAGCCAAACAATGTATTTGTACACGGCTACGTAACTGTTAACGGTGCGAAGATGTCTAAGTCTAAAGGTACCTTTATTAAAGCAGGTACTTACCTACAGCACCTAGACCCAGAATGCCTACGTTACTACTACGCGGCGAAATTAAACAGCCGTATCGATGACCTAGACCTTAACCTTGAAGACTTCACACAACGTGTAAACAGCGATGTTGTGAACAAGATTGTTAACCTAGCATCACGTAACGCTGGTTTCATCGCTAAGCGCTTTGAAGGCAAGCTATCGGCTAACTTCGCAGAGCCTGAGCTATACGCAGAGTTTGTTGGCGCAGCAGATCGCATTGCAGAGCTATTCGAAACACGTGAATACAGCCGCGCAATTCGCGAAATCACGGCACTAGCCGACAAAGCTAACCAATACGTTGATGAAAAAGCACCTTGGGTTGTTGCTAAGCAAGAAGGTAAAGACCAAGAGCTACAAGAAATCTGTTCAGTAGGTATCAACCTATTCCGCGTGCTAATGACATACCTGAAACCAGTTATGCCTAACCTAGCAGAGCGTACAGAAGGCTTCTTGAACGAAACGCTAACTTGGGAAGGTATTGCACAACCGCTTACTGACCACGAAGTAACTAAGTTCAAAGCCCTGTTCAACCGTATCGACCCTAAACACGTTGAAGCTATGGTTGAAACGTCTAAAGCTGATGCCGCAGCTGAAATGGCAGCAAAAGAGCAAGCAGAAGCTGCTACGAAAGGCCCTCTAGATGAAGAGCCAATCGAAGCTGAAATCGAGTTTGACGACTTTGCTAAAGTGGATATGCGTATCGCTAAGATTGTTTCTTGTGAAGAAGTACCAAAAGCAAACAAACTGCTGAAGTTCCAGCTGGACATCGGTGGTGAGATGCGTCAGGTATTCTCAGGCATCAAATCTGCGTACACACCTGAAGAGCTAATTGGTAAGCACACTGTAATGGTTGCTAACCTTAAGCCGCGTAAGATGAAGTTTGGCATGTCTGAAGGCATGATCCTAGCTGCAGGCCCTGGCGGTAAAGATCTATGGATCCTTGAGCCACACGAAGGTGCCCAGCCTGGTATGCGTGTGATGTAATCATCGCGCCACAAACGAAAAAAGGAGCTTCGGCTCCTTTTTTATTACCTGCCGTATCAAAACCATTATTTACAATTAGTTACAAGCATAAAAATAAAGAATTATTCACTTCCTCTTTCTGTATTTTTTGCCTGCACCATTGCCTTTCAAAACGCAGCCATCGTAACAGATACTCAACAAATCACCTATCAGCTAAGGCTTTCTATACTTAAATACGACTTTATAGTCACTAATCAGGTAATTATGGGTTGTTAAAAGCATTTTCTATATATATCCCAACACTGCCTTCCCAGAGGACAATACACTGTACTTTTGCCGCCAAATAACCGCAAACTTCAAATAAATCAGCCTAAAAAGTTAAAATACAGTTAAACTTATTGTTTTCCGCACATCATTCTGGCTCAAAAAGTGTGATCCAAAACAGAAGTTTTCACTCTGAAGACGATTTTACTTCGCTTTAACACCCTGAGTGCTGCTAACCTCCTTGCCGCTTAGAAAAATGATTTTTCTAATGAATAATTATAAGGAGTATTCCAATAATGAATACAGATAAGAAGAAATTATCCCTAACCAGCCGCGTTATCCTCGGCATGGTATTGGGCATAATGACTGGTTTTATCATTCGCTCTCTTTTTGCAGACACCTCTTTTGTCCATGAGTATCTTGTCAATGGACTGTTCGACGTGGGTGGTAAAATTTTCATCGCCAGCTTGAAGATGCTGGTAGTGCCATTAGTTTTCGTATCACTGGTATGTGGTACTAGCTCACTTAAAGATATCAGCACACTAGGTCGCCTTGGTGGCAAGACTGTAGTGCTATACATGGCAACCACTGCTATTGCGATCACCCTAGCCCTAACCATGGGTAATATTTTCCAACCGGGTGCCGGTGCCGATCTAACAGCAGCAACAACCTTCGCCGCCAAAGAAGCGCCATCATTGGGTGATGTTATTGTTGGCATGTTCCCAACAAACCCAATCAACTCAATGGCTGAAGGTAACACGCTACAAATTATCGTATTTGCGATCCTATTTGGTGTGGCTATCAGTGCTGCGGGTAAAGCAGGTGAACGCGTAGCCGCAGTATTCTCTGATCTAAACGAAGTGATCATGAAACTGGTGGCTTTGCTAATGAACATTGCACCGTTTGGTGTGTTCTTCCTGATGGCAAAACTGTTCACCAGCCTTGGTCTAGATGCGATCTTTAACTTGTTCGAGTACTTCTTAGTACTAACAGCAACGCTCTTGATCCACGGTTTCGTGACTTACAGCGTGATGCTGAAATCCTTCACCGGCCTTAGCCCAAAAACCTTCTTGAAGAAAATGGAAGATGCGATCATGTTCGCATTCTCAACCGCTTCTTCAAACGCAACCATTCCAGTTACCATGGAGACGGCAACCAAGCGTTTAGGTGTGAACAACAAAGTCGCGTCTTTCACCGTACCACTAGGTGCAACCATCAACATGGATGGCACCGCAATCATGCAAGGTGTTGCGACGGTATTTATCGCCCAAGCGTTTAATATCGACCTGACCATGAGTGACTATCTAGCAGTGATCATGACAGCGACCCTAGCCTCTGTTGGTACAGCAGGTGTTCCAGGCGTCGGTCTCATCATGCTGGCGATGGTACTGAACCAAGTAGGCCTACCGGTAGAAGGTATTGCACTTATCATGGGTGTTGACCGCCTACTTGATATGATCCGTACTGCCGTGAACATCACTGGTGATAGCGCAGTAACATGTGTGGTAGCTAAATCTGAAAACGAGCTAGACATCGAGCGCTTCAACGATCCTGCTGCGGGTGCTAAAGATGAAGAAGTGAGCTTTCATACGCAAGCGCAAACAAGCTAAGCACATAATCTAAAAGCAAGCTCTACGGCCCTGATAGTCATAACGGTTATCAGGGCTGTTACTTTTTCGGCAGCTCGCTTTTAAGCTCTCATCGCACCAATAACAACCAGAAGCTGCCTCACCTTGGTGCACTCACCCCACTCCATTTATTCCACCAACACCCACGCCAAGTAAAATCAAATACTTAAAATAAAAGTCGCCCCGTAAATTTAGGCGTAATTCTTGCGATAGTCACTATCAGCTGAACTTTACTCAGCTCGAACAAGGTTGATGTGGAGGAAGATGTATGTGGTTACTACTATTACTCGCCGTGATTATCGGCTTCATTGGTTATGCCTTTGTGCGCCAACGTAAGAGTCAGCATTATCTTCAACAGCGTTTCAACCAAGTTATCGGTCTGCGCCAATTAATCGATCTCTTTCGCTTTCACCGCCGTCGCACTCACCAAGCACTGCTTCGCCCAAGCGAAGACAATGCCCGCCCCTTGGCTGAATCTCAAGCCATTGCCAATATGGTCAAAACACTGCTCAATCAAGCTGACCGCCACCATAAACCCATGTACCGCATTCTTAATCAACGTAGTGATCTGCTGCTTCGTGAATGGCGCCATTACAGCATTCAGCGTAACCAAGTTGTACACGGTAAGATGATTCGTCACGTACTGTATTTGATCGACGACACCATCACTCAAAGCTTACTCAACAACGATAAAGCCTCGCAGTTTCAACATTACCAAACCATCTGGCCCATTATTCTTAATGCACTAGATACATTAAGCCGCTACCGCTATACGATTGAAAATAGCCAACTTGGAAGCTCTGCCAGCTATCGTGAATTAGATAACCATGCCAGCACCTTCTACCGCCGTCTTGAGCAAATAAACTTACAGCTAAAGCAACCCGCGCCTGCTCTATGTATAGATACGCTCCGTCAGCAGCTTGCTGTGGTGCCTGATGACCAAGATGGCATCATCAAATATAAGCAGCAGCTATACCAGTATTCCCTCACGCTATCAGACACCCTTTACTTATTGTTCGATCACGTCCTACAAGACATAGCTGATGAATTAAAAATTCATTTACCCGAAGCAACATCACAAAAAAGCGCTAGTAGTCACATTACCACGTGACAGCGCTTAAGTTATTGATATTTATAGCCGCTTAAAATAAGAGTACATTTCCTCTTCTATAGGAGCATTCATGAAGTACCTTCAAATAAGCGGCTTAGTACTCGCACTTTGCCTTGGCGTTACTGGCTGCCAAGAACAAAGCAAGCAAACCCAAGCGACCCCAACACCAGATGCTGGCAAACTGAGTCTTGAAGCGCAAAATCAGCGCCAGATTGCCCAACAGCTAGGTGAAAACTATGCCCAAATTGCCAGCCAATTAAAGCAGAACATCAATGTTGAAAGTAATGGTGTACCACTTAATAAACTAGTGAACATCATCAACCTGCCAGCACTCACAGCACAAGCAGCTGACACTGAGAAAATGGTGATTGCTAAGCATGGACTGAACCAACAACCTGAAAACCTACTAACGGTATCACTGGCTAACCCAGCAATGTTGCCGGGCGTCGAAGCGGGTCAGCAGCCTTTATTTACTTATCAGCAAGACAACGTCAAAGCTGGCGACAGTATCGATATGTTCGATAGTCATGGTGAATTGGTTATTGGTTCTGCAGATGTCATGCCTAACCAACCTGTATTTATCGTGGGTGTTGATGAGCAAAAAGCGATGCGTGCAGGTCTTGCAACCATGCAGTCTGTATTCAATGCCAATGATGCGGTAACACTGGATAACTTACCAAAACTAGCTAGCGCACCTAAGTTAAGTGAAGAGTTCTTATCAACCACAGTTTTAAAAAAAATCAGTGTTAAAGATGATCAAGAACCTTGGATCTCTGGTAAAGCAGAAATTTATGCCCTTGTTAGTGGTGTTGATCCTAGCCGTGATGAACCAACCCTTGATGTAGTAGAAATGCCTTACTTGGATTACCAAGACCAAGTGTACTACCCAAACCAAATCATGGTGTACTGGGCACGTTACCGTTGGGGAGCTGCAAACATCATTTTGATGGAGCATGATACAAACACCAACTACCGTGAGTTAGCAGAAGTCATCATTAAAACGGCGACAACAGTCATTGCAAGCCAAATTGATGGCGGTGCGGCAAGCTTACCTATCGTGAACAAGTTGGTGGATGCGATCTTAAAAGCAATC
Source organism: Photobacterium jeanii (assembly GCF_001650345.1). Taxonomy (GTDB): domain Bacteria; phylum Pseudomonadota; class Gammaproteobacteria; order Enterobacterales; family Vibrionaceae; genus Photobacterium; species Photobacterium jeanii. The sequence continues at coordinate 960,710 of NZ_LVHF01000012.1, forward strand.
CCTGATGAGACCTTTACCAACAATGACGATATGGTCGACTTCTACTACACCATCATGCAAACCGACGAGTTAATCGATCAACCAGGTGCAAGTAACAATGCCACCATTACGCTTGAACCTCGCGAGATCCCATTAACCAAGTAATACTGTAAAGGATGCCAATCAGAGTATGGTGACGTTTCATCACTGATTCTGATTGGTTATCAAGCTTTAACCTAGTTACTAGGTATAAAATACAGGCATAAAAAAACCCAGCTTAACAGCTGGGTTTTTATTATTTATCGATTCGCACTTAACCGATGTGAGTCGCGCCACCCATGTACTTACGAAGTACTTCAGGGATCATCACACGACCATCAGCTTCTTGGTTGTTCTCAAGAATCGCAACCATAGTACGACCTACAGCAAGACCAGAACCGTTTAGCGTGTGAACAAGCTCAGGCTTCTTCTCACCTTTACGACGGAAACGAGCCTGCATACGACGCGCTTGGAAATCCCACATGTTAGAACATGAAGAAATTTCACGGTAAGTTTCTTGAGCTGGAACCCATACTTCTAGATCGTAAGTTTTCGCAGCGCCGAAGCCCATATCGCCTGTACATAGCACAACTTTACGGTATGGAAGTTCTAGTAGTTGAAGTACTTTCTCAGCGTGACCTGTTAGCTCTTCCAGTGCATTCATTGAATCTTCTGGTTTAGTGATTTGTACTAGCTCAACTTTGTCGAATTGGTGCATACGGATCAGACCACGAGTGTCACGACCGTAAGAACCTGCTTCTGAACGGAAACAAGGTGTGTGCGCTGTCATCTTAAGAGGCAGATCTGCTTCGTCAGAGATGGTGTCACGAACCATGTTAGTTACTGGTACTTCTGCCGTAGGGATCAAAGATAGACGACGAGGTTCTTCGTCATTGACTTTCTCTTCTAGCGGCTCAGTGTGGAAAAGGTCTTTACCAAACTTAGGAAGCTGACCAGTACCGTATAGGCTGTCTGCGTTCACTAGGTACGGCACGTACATTTCGGTGTAACCGTGCTCGTCTGTGTGAAGGTCTAGCATAAACTGTGCGATTGCACGGTGTAGGCGAGCAAATTGACCTTTCATCACGATGAAGCGTGCGCCAGTGATTTTCACTGCGCTTGCAAAATCAAGACCGCCGCCCATTTCACCTAGGTCAACGTGATCTTTTACTTCAAAGTCGTAAGACTTAGGTTGACCCCAACGTGAAATTTCAACGTTTTCACTTTCGTCTTTACCTGCTGGTACAGAATCATCAGGTACGTTAGGCACAGAAAGGGTGATGTCTTGAAGTTCGTTCTGCAGTTCAGCTAACGCTTTTTTAGCTTCATCCAGTTCACCGCCAAGGTTAGCTACTTCTGCTAGAATCTTTTCAGCTTCTTCGTGATCGCCTTTAGCTTTAGCTTGACCAATCGACTTCGATCGCGAGTTACGCTGAGCTTGAAGCTCTTCTGTTTTTACCTGAAGGGACTTACGTTGCTCTTCTAGGTTGCGTAATTTTTCTACGTCTAGCGTGAAGCCACGACGCGCGAGTTTTGCAGCTGTTTCATCCAGCTCAGTCCGAAGTAATTTAGAATCTAGCATGCTAATCCTATGCTCTTTATATTCTGAAATGCGTGTTATTAAGGCAATCTTGCCTTAATACCTTTTTTGCGTCAGTTAAGTGAAAAATACGGGCAAATAATAACCACAAAATACCAACATGACGCCTGCACCAGTGCAACTGGTGACTGTCGTTTAACGATACCCAAAAAGCCCTATTATTGGTAGCGCTTTAATGTGCTTTTTGCGTCTAACGTAGCAAGATAATCCAACTTTTCGCCAATTTTGGTTTCTAAGCCACGATTTGTCGGCTGATAAAAGCGTGTTCCATGTAATTCAGGCGGGAAATAACTCTCCCCTGCGGCATACGCGCCAGGTTCATCATGGGCATAACGGTACTCGGCACCATAACCTAGGTCTTTCATCAATTTGGTCGGTGCATTACGTAAATGCGGTGGTACTTCGTAATCAGGCGTATTTTTCGCCATCTGTTTTGCTTGGCTAAACGCGGTGTAAACAGCATTACTTTTTGGTGCGCAAGCTAGGTACACAATTGCCTGCGCAATCGCACGTTCGCCTTCGTAAGCCCCGACACGGGTAAAGCAATCCCAGGCAGAAACCGCAACCTGCATCGCACGCGGATCAGCATTACCGACATCTTCCGAAGCAATCGCTAATAAACGGCGAGCAACATACAGCGGATCACATCCCGCTTGTAACATGCGAGCAAACCAGTACAAAGCACCGTCTGGGCTTGAGCCCCGAATCGACTTATGCACTGCTGAAATCATGTCGTACCACAAGTCGCCTTTGTTATCGAAACGGGCAATTTTTTCCCCAGCCACTTCAGCCAACAATGGCAAAGTCACTTGTTTGATGCCGCTGGCATCTTCTTCTGCCATGTCGATCAACTGTTCGAGGTAGTTTAGCGACATGCGTGCATCGCCCCCGACCAATTCAGCTAATCGCTCTTTGACGTCATCCACAAAGGCGACATTCGTTTCTGTAACACCACGCTCTTGGTCGGTAAGTGCTTGCTCGATCACCGCTAAAATATCGTCTTTATCTAACGATTTGAGTTTATACACCCGCGCTCGCGATAACAGTGCGTTATTGAGCTCAAACGATGGGTTTTCGGTGGTCGCGCCAATGAAAGTGACAGTACCATCTTCAATATGGGGTAAGAAGGCGTCTTGCTGGCTCTTATTAAAGCGATGAACCTCATCCACAAACAAGATAGTGCGACGCCCTGCAAGCTTGTTTTCACGTGCTTTATCAATCGCAGCTCGAATATCTTTAACACCAGAGGTAACTGCAGACACGCGCTCCACTTCCGCTTGAGCATAATTCGCCGCCACTTCAGCCAAGGTTGTTTTCCCTGTGCCCGGTGGTCCCCACAGGATCATTGAATGCAAATGCCCCGCTTCAAGTGCTCGGCGCAGCGGTTTTCCTTCGCCTAAAATATGGCGCTGACCAATATATTCCTGCACATTGCGCGGGCGCATACGTGCTGCCAGAGGGCGAAAATCAGAGGCAAAATCCAGACTTAAATTACTCACATTAACCCCTTATCCCTCAATGCAAAAAAACAGTGAGGATATAACAGAAAAGGTGACCAACAAGGTCACCTTATAGATTCATTAATGGCTATTACTAGCCATGAGTGTCGAGGTTGACTCAGCAAACAACTTAGTTACGCTGATCGTCCAACTCAACACCTTGTGGCGGCGCAAAAGTAAACTGAGCTGCTTTTGGCTCGGTGTTTTTAAACTGACTGAAGGTAAACTGGCTTTTTTGACCATCTTGTTCAATCACAGAGAAATTACGTACCACCCCAGATTTAGCCACAGTGATAACAAACTTACCCATGGTGCTATTCGCCGCTTTGGGCGTTAAGGTGAAAGTATCTACCGTTTGTGCCACATCGTAATTAGCCCAATCCGTTTGGCTATTACGCGTCAGCAACACAAATGGGGTTTGCTCGGTCGCATCTTTCAGCCACATCGCCGTTACTTGCTCGATAAACGGGTTGTAGTACCACAAGGTTTTACCGTCGGAAACTAGCAAGTTTTCATCTGGGGTTTCGGTATTCCAGCGAAACAGATTTGGGCGTTTGATCGCCATATCCCCTTCGCCTTCCACTAGAAGTTCACCTTCAGGACTTACCACTTTTTGCGCAAAGTTAGCGCTAAACGCATTCACTTTATCAAGACGAGCACTGAGCTCTTGCTGTGGGTTTGCCCACACTACCGAAGCAAAAAATAAAGGCGCAATCGCAAGGTACTTCATTAATTTCATTTTTATCATCCTTCACCTTCATTACAGAAAGTTGGGTCATTAATTTGTTTTATTAGTCACGCGGTGGTGGCGGTGGTGCCAACACTTCACGATTACCGTTATGGCCTGGAGGACTAACGATGCCGTGCGACTCAAGCTGCTCAACAATACGAGCAGCACGGTTGTAACCAATTTTAAATTTACGTTGTACGCCCGATACCGAACCACGACGAGTTTCGGTCACAAATGCCGCGACTTGATCAAATAGCTGGTCAAGATCGTCATCGCCACCCACTGGCGTCTCGCCCGGTAGTAGACCTTCAGCACCTTGGTCAGCATTCAAAATCCCATCAATGTATTGCGGCTTCGCTCGCGCTTTCCAATCATTTACAACGTTATGAACATCATCATCCGAGGCAAACGCACCGTGAACACGTACCGGATGGTTTTGACCCGCAGGTAAGTACAGCATATCACCCATACCGAGCAATGATTCTGCGCCGCCCTGATCCAAAATGGTTCGCGAGTCGGTTTTGGTCGACACTGTAAATGCCATACGGCTTGGAATATTGGCTTTGATCAAACCTGTTATCACATCCACCGATGGGCGCTGAGTTGCCAGTACAAGGTGAATACCAGCCGCACGCGCTTTTTGCGCCAAACGAGCAATTAACTCTTCAACCTTCTTACCAACAACCATCATCAGATCGGCAAATTCATCGACGATCACCACAATGCTTGGCATTTTCTCTAGCAATGGTGGATGTTCATCCATGCTATCGCCCGGTTTCCAAAGAGGGTCATAGATTGGGTGCCCAGCCTCCGCCGCCTCTTTTAGCTTAGCATTGTAACCAGCAAGGTTACGGACGCCGACACGCGCCATTAACTGGTAACGACGCTCCATCTCACCCACACACCAACGCAGCGCATTGCCTGCATCTTTCATGTCGGTAACCACTTCGGTCAACAAATGTGGGATACCTTCATAAATAGAAAGTTCCAACATTTTCGGGTCAATCATGATGAAACGACAATCTTCCGGCTTACATTTGTACAGTAAGCTCAAGATCATGACGTTTACACCTACCGACTTACCAGAGCCTGTGGTACCCGCCACCAGCAAGTGTGGCATCTTGCTCAGATCAGCAACTACGGCTTCACCGGCAATGTCGTAACCTAATACAATCGGTAACGCCCCTTTCATTTCCTTGAAACGATCACTGTCGATCACTTGCGACATATAAACCGTTTCACGGTTCAGGTTCGGCAGCTCAAGACCGATGTAAGGTTTACCCGGAATAACCTCAACCACACGCACCGCAGTGGTCGATAGTGCACGTGCCAAGTCTTTCGCTAATCCAGCAATACGGCTAACCTTCACCCCTGGCGCTAAGTCTAGCTCGTAACGGGTGATGACAGGCCCAGGATATACGCCAACCACTTTGGCTTTGATTTTATAATCAGCCAATTTAGTTTCGACTAATCGCGCCGTTGCCATTAACTCTTCTTCGGTTGCTGGCTGTACGTTTTGTCTCGCTGGCGCAAGTAGGTCTAGTGTCGGCATTGGTGACGTCGGCACAGGTAAATCAGGGTCAGACTGCATTAGGAACGGGTTATCTAACCCTGCCATATGCGCTTGTTCTTTTTGAGCATCACGAATGCGCTTCAAGAAAGCTTCTTCATCGCTAACTTCAGCTTCACTCTCGGCAGCCGTAATTAACTCACCTTCTGCGGCATTATCAGCTTGCTGAGCACGCTCTAACTCAGACATGCCATCATGCACGCCAATTTCAATATTCTCGGAGTCGATTGTCGATGATGCCACGTTTGAATCTGACGCTAGATCAGCTTCAACTGGCGCAAAGACTGCACTTTGTTCAGCAGGAGATGCAAAGTCTGGCTCAATGTTATCCAGCAAAGGTTCAGCTGGCACTTCGCCCCTTGTTTCAGCCTCAGCTTCTATCGAAGTTTCTAACTTATTCTCGTAAACAGGCTCTTCAACTGTCGTTGTGACAGAAGTTTGCGCTGCTTCTACTGACTGAGCCTCTGGGCTTACTGTAGATTGTGTACTTGCAACTGCGGCCTCTTGCACAGGTTCTTCTATTACTGACGTCATGGCGATACTTGGTTCATGCGTCGCAATTTGGTCAACATCTTCGACCTTCACCATAAGCTCAGACTCAACCTGAGGCTGTCGTTGTGAGTGTGGCTGTGGTTGTTGTGAAACGGCTGGTGCCGCCTCTTCTTCCACATACATGGTGAAGTTTTCATCTTTATCCAATTGCTGTTCAAGTTCAGCAATCGTCATTCCTTTCGCTTGGGCAGTTGAGGTTACTTCAACCGCAGGTGTTGGTACTGGCGGTAGCGCCGCCGCAGGCGAGACTTCCGCTGTCTCAGCAGGTGCTACCGTTGCCACAGCAGCGGTCGCAGGCATAGGTGTTGATGTGGGCGCTGAAACTGATTCTGGCGAGCTCGCTGGACGATTTATCACAATTCGAGGTAAATCTTCTTCAGCATTGTTTGCAGGCGAATTGCTTGCTATTGCTGGTTCAGCTTGAGCTTGAGAAAAGTTGTCTACCGCTGGCACTGCTGACGGACGACTATTCGATGCTAACAACACGTCATCGGCATCAGGAATACTGTTTTGAGCAGCAAATGGATTATTCGCTTCTGCAAATTGCGGCTCGGTAGCTGGCGTTGCGAATGGCTCGTCTTTAGCAAATGAAGTCAGTGTTTCCGACTTATCTGCACGCACTTTATTTAGTAGCCATGCCATAGAACCTAGGGTGCTCTCACCTAAGGTGTCCACAATCGTTAACCATGAGATACCCGTAAACAAGGTAAAACCTACCGCCCACAGGAACATCATGATCAAGGTGGTTCCCAAGATATTAAATAACGGTAGTGCCATATTCGATACCACATCACCAATCACCCCACCGGATGAAAAGTACCAGATATCATCGAAATTCAAGTCGGCAAGGCTACAACTCGTTAAAAAGAGGATCAGCATCCCTAGCAGGCGGGTGCCGTAAATCATGAAGTCGAGTTGCTCACGCTCGCCACGACGGCGAAATAACACCCACGCAGCCAATAGAACAGCAACCGGAAGGAAATACGCAAGCGATCCGAAACTAAAGAACAAGCTATCAGCAACAAAGGCACCGAATGCCCCAGCTTTGTTTTGAACAGGCCCTTGCCATGCGGTTTGCGACCAAGATGGGTCGGCAGGGTCGAAACTAACCAACGCCACCATCATATAAATTGCAGCGAAGAGTGCGATAATTAGAAAGCTTTCCAGTAAGCGCTGGCCACCACTTAATCGGGTGATCGCTGACTGTTTGCCTTTAACCTTCCTCAAAGAAAACTCCGTTGTTATACATGCTCAGGCGCAAACTACCGACGAAAACACGCATCTGCAGAAGTTCGTCATAATATTGCACGCTTTATTCACTCTATTTATTGCCGTCAATACGAGTAAGTCAGCCTAAGCGAAAAACCGATACTAATAGGATGTTATACCAGAACTTCCCTCACGAGGTAAAAACACTGGATAACCGATCAGTCTATTGTAATCGTTTCTTTGCCAGAAAAGGGCATAGAATTGTTAAAAGAGAGGGATAATTGATGAAAATTAAACCAGTTAACATAATATCGACTGCAAAGCGGCATCAATATCACTGTTGGTTGTAAGCGACAGAAACAATTCAAGCGACCGAAGTCGCTTGAATATAATTCGAAAATTTAATTCGAAACCGTGTTGGCAAACTTAACGAGTTTTAATCACAAGATTGTTAGTTTGCTTCACTTCTTCCATCACCACGTAAGTACGAGTGTCGTTCACACCAGGAAGACGAAGTAGCGTCTCACCCAGCAACTTACGGTATGCAGACATATCTGATACACGTGTCTTCAATAGGTAGTCGAAGTCACCTGATACTAGGTGACACTCTTGAATGTCTTCTAGCTCTTGTACCGACTTATTGAATTGTTCAAATACATCCGGTGCACCACGATTCAAGGTGATTTCAACAAACACCAATAGAGATGCGTCAAGGAATTGAGGATTCAGCAAAGCCGTGTAGCCACTGATGTAGCCTTGGCGCTCAAGACGACGTACACGTTCTAGACACGGTGTTGGTGACAGACCTACACGTTTAGACAGCTCAACGTTCGAGATACGGCCATCTTTCTGTAGTTCATTCAGAATGTTACGGTCAATGCGATCCAATTCCTTGGATGGTTTCTTTTTGGTATCTACCATTTTTTATTCCACCTTCTTACTTCCTTGCAAAAAAATATACTACATCTTTCTAATATTTAGAATCAAATACTCTGGTAGTCAAACTATACTGCGATTAGATCTGCACTAACAACCTTCTCAATAGCACTTCCCACTAGCCTATCTATGGAGGAGCAGGATGATCATTGGTGTACCCAAAGAAATCAAAAACCACGAGTATCGCGTCGGGCTTACCCCTGCCAGTGTCCGCGAGCTAGTCTCTCTCGGTCACTCAGTATTAGTGGAATCTAATGCTGCATGTGGGATCGGATTTAACGATACCGACTACCAAGCTGCAGGCGCTTCCATAATTTCTACGGCTAAAGAAGTTTTTACCAGATCAGAGATGATTGTCAAAGTAAAAGAGCCTCAAGCAGTAGAAAGAGCTATGCTTCGCGAAGGACAGATATTATTTACCTACCTTCACCTTGCCCCTGATTTTCCGCAAACCAAAGAACTTATTCAAAGCAAAGCCATTTGCATCGCTTACGAAACAGTAACAGATAAATATGGCAGATTACCACTATTAGCGCCTATGTCTGAGGTCGCTGGCAGAATGTCCATCCAAGCAGGAGCCCAAACACTAGAGAATTCTAACGGTGGACGTGGTCTTTTACTTAGTGGTGTGCCGGGCGTTGCGCCCGCCAATGTGGTCATTTTAGGTGGTGGTGTAGTTGGTTCAAACGCGGCAAGAATGGCCGTTGGTATGCGCGCAGATGTAACGATTTTAGATCGAAACATTGATACGTTACGGGCGCTCGATAGTGAGTTCCAAGGGCGAGCAAAAGTGCTTTATTCCACTCGCGAAGCCATCGACCAACTCGTCCCCGAAGCGGATTTAATTATTGGTGCGGTGCTGATCCCTGGCGCTGCGGCACCCAAGCTAATTTCAGCTGAGCATATAGAGAAAATGAAGTCTGGCTCGGCGGTGGTGGATGTTGCCATCGACCAAGGTGGCTGCTTTGAGACCTCGCATCCGACCACACATACCGACCCGACTTTTGTTGTCAATGACGTGGTGCATTACTGTGTCGCTAACATGCCGGGCGCGGTTGCCAGAACATCAACTTTCGCTTTGAACAATGCCACCCTTCCCTACGTAATTACCATAGCGCAAAAAGGCTATAAAAAAGCCTTGTTGGAAGATGATGGGCTTCTTAAAGGGATGAACGTTATGTACGGCAAAGTAACTTATAAGGAAGTCGCCGATGCGTTTAATTTGCACTATACCGACCCAACCGTAGCTATAAGTATGCATTAAGTTATAACCAAATATTCTAGTTAACCCTGCTCACATGAAATGATTTTGACGTTATCAGCCATCAAGCAAAAGAAAATAATGTGAGCTCGGTTAACTTAGTACGCCACACCTTGCACAAGCTATCAAAACCATACTGCTTTCGTGGTTATAGACACAGCGAACACTTGTCTAGCTTATTGATAGTTTATATCTATTGATAGAATCGATAACCAGTATCATTCTGCCCTTTCCTTACACCCACAATTTACCTACAATCGAGCTCCATATAAGAATTATCTCATTCAGCCTGGAGAAGAAATGAGTAACGTAAGACACTGTAATCTACTCATCCTTGGTTCTGGCCCTGCGGGTTATACTGCAGCTGTTTATGCAGCACGCGCAAACCTTAATCCAGTGATGATCACCGGCATGCAGCAAGGCGGTCAGCTAACAACGACAACTGAAGTTGAAAACTGGCCTGGTGATGCTGATGGCCTAACAGGTCCAGCACTCATGGATCGCATGAAAGAACACGCAGAGAAGTTCGAGACAGAGATCATTTTTGATCACATCAACGAGACCGACTTCAGCCAGCGTCCATTCCGCCTAAAAGGCGACAATGGTGAGTACACGTGTGATGCATTAATCATTTCTACCGGCGCATCAGCAAAATACCTAGGCTTGGAATCAGAAGAAGCATTTAAAGGTCGTGGCGTATCAGCATGCGCAACCTGTGATGGTTTCTTCTATCGTAACCAAAAAGTTGCGGTTGTCGGTGGCGGTAATACTGCGGTCGAAGAAGCGCTTTACCTATCAAACATCGCATCTGAAGTTCACTTGATCCACCGCCGCGATACTTTCCGTTCAGAGAAAATTCTGATCAAACGCCTGATGGATAAAGTCGAGAATGGCAACATCATTCTTCATACTGACCGCACCCTAGACGAAGTGCTAGGTGATGACATGGGTGTAACGGCTGTGCGTATTAAAGACACCAAGTCTGACGCAACAGAAACCATCGAGGTAATGGGCGCCTTCATCGCTATTGGCCACCAGCCAAACACTGCGATTTTTGAAGGTCAGCTCGAAATGGAAAATGGCTACATCAAAGTACAATCAGGCACCCAAGGTAACGCGACCCAAACCAGTGTTGAAGGTGTATTTGCTGCTGGTGACGTAATGGATCACACCTACCGTCAAGCAATCACTTCGGCAGGCACAGGTTGTATGGCAGCTCTCGATGCTGAGCGCTACCTCGATGCTCTCGAAGAAAAACAATGATAACAACGTCTTAGGCTGCCTCGCGCAGCCTTTTTCGCTTTATATGGTTTCGGGGAAACCACGACCTCACCTTGTGTGGGGTTTCTTGCTTTTTAAAACCAAGGCAACAACTACCCCGTATTGATAGTGTTGCTTTAAAACGAATCTTTTTATGGATAAACAATTACAACGCGACTTAACCAAGTGGCTGAAATCACAAAGCAAGCTAGCTAAACGCTGGCTCATGCTCAGTGTCGGTCTTGGCTTCGTCTCAGGATTACTTTTGATTGGCCAAGCGGCGCTATTGGCTCATATCCTTCATCAGTTAATCATTGAACACACAGACAAAAGCGAACTTATCGCGCACTTTGTTAGCTTGATCTTAATCGTCGGTCTTCGAGCACTCTGTAGCTGGGGACGTGAAGTGTACGGCTACCGCTGCGGTGAGCAAGTCCGTCTTCATATACGCCAACTAATCATGCAACGCCTTCACAGCCTAGGGCCAGCCTACATCAAGGGGAAACCCGCTGGTGCATGGGCGAGCTTGGTACTAGAGCAAGTTGAAGAGATGCAAGATTTCTTCTCGCGCTACATTCCCCAAATGTCGATTGCGGTGCTCATTCCTTTCGCCATTTTGGTGGTGGTATTCCCGCTCAACTGGGCTGCTGGACTGATATTCCTTATCACAGCACCACTCGTGCCTATCTTTATGGCGTTAGTTGGTCTTGGCGCAGCAGATGCAAACCGTCGTAACTTTAAAGCGCTTCAACGCTTATCGGGGCATTTCTACGATCGCCTTCAAGGTTTAACAACACTTCGCTTATTCAACCGTGCAGAAGCTGAAGCGGAAAACCTCCATGCTGCTTCACATGTACTGCGCAAGCGCACCATGGAAGTATTACGCCTCGCGTTCTTATCTTCTGCAGTGCTGGAGTTCTTCTCTGCCATTTCAGTTGCGATTGTGGCGGTGTACTTTGGTTTCTCATACATTGGTGAACTGAACTTTGGTAACTACGGGCTACCGCTTAGCCTATTCACTGGTCTATTTGTGCTGATCCTTGCGCCAGAGTTTTATCAACCGCTGCGTGATCTTGGTACTTTCTACCATGCCAAAGCGCAAGCAATTGGTGCTGCTGAATCTATCGTTGAGTTCCTTAACGCTGAAGCAGACGAAATGAAGCAAGGTAGCGAAAATCTACCATCACCAGAAACGATTCAAATTGAAGCCAATGCGCTTGAAGTGCTCAGCCCGCAAGGACAAGTGCTGGCAGGCCCGCTTACCTTTGCTATCAATGCTAATGAACAAGTGGCACTGGTTGGTCCTAGTGGTGCAGGTAAAACAAGCCTGCTTAACGCCATTCTTGGCTTCCTGCCTTACAGTGGTAGTTTGATGATCAACGGTGTTGAGCTCAAAGAGCTCGACCATAGCCAATGGCGTCAAGCTATTAGCTGGGTAGGTCAAAACCCAATGTTGGTTCACGGCACTATTCATGACAACATCACCCTTGGCAACCCACTTGCAACTGATGAGCATGTTCGCCAAGTTAGCCAACAGGCGTATGCTGATGAATTCATTGATCGTTTAGAGCGAGGCATACAGCATCAAGTCGGCGACCGTTCTGGCGGCCTATCTGTGGGTCAAGCACAGCGTATTGCTGTTGCGCGTGCCATGCTTCAAAACGGCGCATTTTGGCTGCTAGATGAACCAACAGCCAGCTTAGATGCCAACAGCGAACGCCTAGTGCTGGATAGTTTGGCACAAGCTGTCCGTGGTCAAACAACACTAATGGTGAGCCACCGTCTTGACCAACTGTCGACAATGGATCGCGTGTTAGTGATGGATAAAGGACAATTAGTACAGATGGGGCCGTTCGAGCAACTTCGCCACCAAGGTCTTCTGGCTGACATGCTGGCAAACAAAGATATGAGGGATCTCGATGCGTGATTTACTCCCTTACCTAAAACTTTACCGTAAGCACTGGTTCGGCCTAACCCTAGGCATGCTACTCGGTTTAGGCACCATCCTTGCGGCAATGAGCCTATTAACGCTATCAGGTTGGTTTATTGCAGCGTCAGCGGTGGCTGGCTTAACGATCGCTCGTGAAACCTTTAACTACATGCTACCGGGTGCCGGGGTTCGTGGCTTCTCTATGGCGCGTACTGCGGGACGTTGGGGTGAGCGTGTGGTGAGCCACAATGCGACCTTCAAACTACTTGCTGATTTACGTCTATTTTTCTTCCGTAAACTGACGCCGCTGATCCCGGGCCGTCAAGCAAACCTGCGTGATGCAGACTTGCTAAACCGCTTGGTTGCTGACGTTGACGCGATGGATCACGTGTACCTTCGATTAGTAAGCCCACTGGTCATTGGTATTATTGGCTTAATCACCATCACCGCCTTCCTGTGCTGGTTTGATATGGTGATTGGCCTGACATTAGGCGCAATCTTACTGTGTTTAATGCTCGCCCTGCCTATGATTTTTTACCGCTTAGGCAAAGCAAATGGTGAAACCCTCACCATGGCAAAAGCCAACTACCGAGTAAAACTACTGGATTGGCTACAAGGTCACGCAGAGCTACTGCTGTTTAATGCCGAGTCACGCTACCGTGAACAAGCTGTCAAACAACAAGATGATCTGCTGGCAGCACAGCAACAAATGGCATCACTGACTGGCCTTGCCAATGCCATTTTGATGGCAGCAACAGGCTGGACACTTATCCTCATCACTTGGATGGCGGCTGACGGTGTTGGCGGTAACCCACAAGACCCATTCATTGCATTGGTGGCATTCGCCACTATGGCAAGTTTTGAGATGATGATGCCGGTAGCAGGTGCATTCCAGTACCTAGGTCAAACCCTAACGTCGGCAAAACGCTTGAATGAAATTATTGAAGCAACGCCGGATACCCCGTTTGATCCGCAAGGTCACCAAGCTGACGTGCGCGGCGACATCACAATCGAAAACCTCAGCTATACCTACTATGGTAGCGATCAGCCTGTGTTGAATAACATCAATATTGAGCTTAAAGCGGGTGAAAAACTGGCGCTACTTGGGCGTACTGGTTGTGGTAAATCAACGCTGCTACAGCTTCTGACGCGTAACTGGGATCCACAACAAGGTCAAATTCGCCTTGATAGCACGGCACTGCCAAGTTGGCACGAAGAGTCACTGCGCAAAGCCATTACCGTGGTGAGTCAGCGTGTTGATGTCTTTAACGGCTCGTTACGTGAAAACCTACTGCTTGCCAAACCAGACGCTAGCGATGAAGAACTGGCACAAGTACTTAACCAAGTGGGTCTAGAAGCCCTTCTTGAAGATACAGCACTTGATACCTGGTTAGGTGAAGGTGGTCGTCAGATCTCAGGCGGTGAACGTCGTCGTATCGGCATCGCTCGTGCACTTCTGCACGATGCACCTATCCTGCTATTGGATGAGCCAACTGAAGGCTTGGATCGTCGTACTGAGCAGCAGATCCTGAGCTTGCTAATGGATCATGCGAAAGACAAAACCGTGCTCTTCATTACTCACCGTCTGGTGGGCTTAGATCAAATGGATCATATCTGCTTGATGGATAAAGGCGACATCATTGAACGCGGTCAGCACCACACGCTACTCGCGGAAAATGGTCGCTACGCCGAACTTTGGAACCGTATCTAATCCGTATTGTTAAAGCCATTCGCACGCATTCAGTGGCAATGGCTTAACGAGAAAATACAGAAAATAACGGTACGAAATAAAACGGGCGCCACTCTATTTAGAGTCGCGCCCGTTTTTTAATGATGCGACTCGCTGTCGCGATTTATCTCACAAAAGATCAAGGGTAGGTTTTATCAACCCTTACGCCATCATTGAAATACAAGATACGGACATTATCACCACGATTAAAAATCATGCTCTGATCCACATCTTGGATCACATCAATGTATTTTCCTTCATCGCTTTTGATCAGTAACTCAACCAAGCGGTATTGCACCACTTTCTGCGTGTTCTGACGGTTGTGCGCATACCCTGCCCCCGCCACGACACCGACAGCCGTTGCCACTTCGCGACCACGACCACCACCAAACTGATTACCAATCAAACCACCAACAACGGCACCCAATAAAGTTTCCCAACCATTATGTTGTGAGTTAATCACTTCTTGCTGCGTGATGTAACGAACAGAGTCGACCTCACCAAAAACAATTTGATTCACCGCCCGAGCTTCATTACGGTTATATGGCGCTGCCGTTAAGCTAAGCGGTATGATTAGCAGTAACAAGAACAACTTTCTCATATATAATTTCTCTACTATCAGTTATTACTTTGATTCTATGGCTATTTACCTTCCTGAGCTAAGCCTTAGCACCACGCATTTTCCTAACCCAACCACAGCGTTAGACGATCCCAATGGCTTACTCGCATTTGGCGGCGACTTATCACCTCAGCGTTTGCTGGCGGCATACCAACAAGGGATCTTCCCGTGGTATTCAGACGGTGAGCCAATTTTATGGTGGAGCCCTGCCCCACGCGCCGTGTTCTGCCCTCAAGATTTCAAACCGAGCAAAAGCTTGCGTAAATTTGCTCGTAAATCAGGTTATCAGATCACCCTGAACCAAGCCTGTGCTGAAGTGATCGAACAATGTGCTGCCTGTCGCGGTCCAGAGGAAACATGGATCACCGATGAGATGATCCAAGCCTATCAAACCATGCACCAGCTCGGTTATTGCCATTCCGTTGAAGTATGGCAAAACGGCAACTTAGTCGGCGGCTTATACGGTATTCAAGTCGGCTCAGTGTTTTGCGGGGAATCTATGTTCACCCTTGCCGACAATGCCTCTAAGCTGGCTCTTTGGTACTTTATCAGACACTTTCGTGCCCACGGCGGAACACTGGTTGATTGCCAAATAATGAACGACCACCTTGCATCGCTGGGCGCTATCACCCGTGAACGTGCTCCATTCTTGGCACACCTGACGACAGCAAAAAATGCCATACTTAAGGCTGGCTGTTTTGCGCCGCAGACTTTAACTATGCCAGTAGAGTAATATGAACGACCTTAGTTTCCGTATCGGGTTAACGCCCAGTTCGCAATGTAATTACCTACCCGAGCAACGAGAACAGCTTGGTGTCGTGATCGACCAAGAATGGCTGTCGCCACAAGGCTATCAAATGTTGATCGCCTCTGGTTACCGTCGTAGCGGTAAAGCGATTTACAAGCCTATGTGCCAGCAATGCCAAGCCTGTATTCCACTGCGTATTGATTGCTATCTTTTTCAGCCATCTAAAAGCCAGAAACGCCAGCTTAAGCAAATGAAAAAGCTCCGCTGGGAGTTTAAGACTGAGCTTGATGTCAATTGGTTCACTCTCTATGAGAAGTACATCACTGCCCGTCATGCCGATGGCTCTATGTATCCACCCAACAAAGACCACTTCTTTGAGTTTAGTACGGCTGACTGGATGGATAGCCTATTCCTCCATGTTTATGAAGGGGATCAATTAATTGCGATTGCGGTGACCGATGTGTTTGAGAGTGCGCTTAGTGCGGTTTACAGCTTCTTTGACCCAGATTGCACCTTGTCGCTTGGCACCCTTTGCGTCCTCTTCCAAATTCAATATTGCCGACATACTGGTCGTCGTTGGCTATATCCGGGCTATCAAATTAATGAATGTAAAGCGATGAATTATAAAGTGAGATTCCAGCCTCACCAGAAACTCATTAATGGTCGCTGGCATGCTGAAGAAGAATGATTTTGGCACTTTTTTATGCCATCACTCCGATTTTAGCTGTAACAGCAGACTCAAATTACATAAAAAACAAAATAAATCCGATTTAATCTGGAACAAAAGCTGACAAAGGATACCTGCAAGGGTAAAATTGCGTCCTAAACTTTACACTTAAACAGTTTCGAGGCATTATCCAGCCCGATCAGAAGCATGGCTGGTAGCCTAAGAGGATTCAATGGCAAAAGAAGACGTAATTGAAATGCAAGGTACTGTACTTGATACACTACCTAATACAATGTTCCGCGTTGAGCTAGAAAACGGTCACGTTGTTACCGCTCACATCTCTGGTAAAATGCGTAAAAACTACATCCGTATTCTTACTGGCGACAAAGTAACTGTGGAACTGACTCCATACGACCTAACTAAAGGCCGTATCGTCTTCCGTGCTCGTTAATCTAATTATTTAGATTAAAGAATACAGATAAAACCCAGCCTTTTGGCTGGGTTTTGTCTATCTGGCGTTTAGAGATTCACTCATCCCCAACAAAAATTCGTCTTCACCTTCCATCAAATTTACTTATCGTTGCAACAAAATCATTTTGTTTGCGCCATCTGCCATTCAGTTGTCTAATCGCGTCGCACCCAGTTGGCATTCCCGACCAGCCAAGCGAGGTGTAGACGGGCTCAGCCATGAGCCTCATCTTTCTTTCATACCGTGACACCATACTCAGCACGGCCATGTAGGAATGCGAATGAAACCTTTCAAACATAATTTCTCTTTGCCTAATGTCTCGGTCGTGACATCGACGTTGATGGCTTATTGCCAATCAAAGACGTCATTTAGGGAAGAGTAACGCTCCCCACCTAATTTTTGGTTTCACTCAAGTCGCTCACTATCAACGCGCTTGAGGAGTCTTATCCACCTGGCGCTTGCAGTTTCACGGCAGCAACCCTGCCCTTATCTTTTATTACAACTGCTTGCCCGCAATCACTGATCGAGGAATAAACATGAGTGATTGGTCTATCAATGATGCACGTGACGTCTACAACACCCCATACTGGGGTCAAGGCTACTTTGACATTAACGCTCAAGGTGAAGTGGTTGCTAAACCAGACAACCTCAATCCAAACAATACTGTCGCGCTTTCCAAGCTCGCAGATGAATTGATCGCCAAAGGCGCTTCATTGCCAGTATTGGTGCGGTTTCCTGATATTTTGCATCATCGAGTGGACAGCCTGTGCTCTACCTTCAACCAAGCGATTGAGCATTACGGTTACCAAGGTGAGTACCTAGCGGTTTACCCAATCAAGGTTAACCAACAAGACGCGGTGGTGAGCGAAATTCTAGCAAGCCAATATGCTAAACAGCAGCGCCAGCTTGGTTTAGAAGCGGGCAGTAAACCTGAGCTAATGGCTGTGCTCGCAATGGCGCAGCAAGCCAGCTCTGTGATCGTTTGTAACGGCTATAAAGATAAAGAATACATTCGCTTAGCGCTAATTGGTGAAAAGCTAGGTCACGAAGTGTATATCGTGCTAGAAAAACTGTCTGAGCTCGATACCGTGATGCAAGAAGCACAAGCGTTAGGCGTTCGCCCTCGTCTTGGTCTTCGCGCTCGCCTTTCTTCACAAGGCAAAGGCAAGTGGCAAGCAAGCGGCGGCGAAAAATCGAAATTTGGTCTGTCAGCCTCGCAAGTGCTAACGGTCGTTAACAAGCTACGCGATCATCAAATGCTCGATTGCTTGCAGTTATTGCACTTCCATCTAGGGTCGCAAATTGCCAATATCCGCGACGTACGCAACGGTGTGGGTGAAGCAAGCCGAGTGTATGCTGAGCTATGCAAACTAGGCGCAGGCATTACTACTGTTGATGTGGGTGGTGGTTTGGCAGTCGATTACGAAGGTACCCGTAGCCAAAGCAGCTGTTCAATGAACTACAGCTTGCGCGAATACGCGAACAATGTGGTGTACACCATTGGCGATATCTGTAAAGAGTACAGCATAGCGATGCCACGTATTATTTCAGAATCAGGGCGTAACCTAACCGCGCATCACGCAGTGCTTATCACTGACGTGATTGGGGTTGAGAGCTACAAACAAGAATCTGTGTATCCGCCAGAAGCAACGGCACCGCAGATTTTGCACAACATGTGGCACTCATGGCAGGACTTAAAAGCATTAAGCGATCACCGCTCTTTGGTTGAAATTTACCATGATAATCAAAGTGATTTAGCCGAAGTTCACACTCAGTTCGCAATGGGAATGTTGAGCTTCACAGAACGTGCTTGGGCTGAACAAATCAGCTTACGTCTGTGTTATGAATTGGAAAAACGTTTATCGACTAAGAACCGTGCTCACCGCCCATTGTTGGACGAGATGCATGAGCGTTTAGCCGATAAGTTCTTCGTGAACTTTTCGCTATTCCAATCACTGCCAGATGCTTGGGGGATTGAGCAAATTTTCCCTGTGCTACCACTGACAAAATTGGATAAAGAGCCAGAACGCCGTGCTGTGATCTTAGACATTACCTGTGACTCTGACGGTGCGATTGATCAATACGTTGAAGGTCAAGGCATTGAACATACGCTAGCGGTACCAGCTTGGACCAGCGAGTCACCGTACCGCCTTGGTTTCTTTATGGTAGGAGCTTACCAAGAAGTGCTTGGCAATATGCACAACTTATTTGGTGATACTGATACTGCGATTGTGCGTTGTAACGAGCAAGGTGGCTATGAGATCGAACAAATCGTTCGTGGTGATAGCGTTGGCGATGTATTGCGTTACGTGCACCTCGACTCCGAGCAATTCCTTCACCAATACGAAGTGATGGTGAAAGAACACCTACCGGAAGAAGAGCACGCAACCGTATTGGCAGAGCTCGCTGAAGGCTTAAAAGGCTACACCTACCTAGAGTAAGCCTGTTAACCGTATTTCATTGATTCATTTCCAGCCCAAGCTTTCGGCTTGGGCTGTCGGGAGTTGTAATTATGGCAACACTTGCCACTCATCCAGATTACTCACTATACGCCAATGCTTTTGGCTTTTTGCGCCAACCATTGGTGTTCAACCCACAAGCATGTGACGCCGATGTTGTTATCACAGGTGTGCCTTTTGACATGGCAACCACAGGTCGCTCAGGCAGCCGCATGGGGCCAGGTGCAATCCGTCAAATCTCCACCAACCTAGCTTGGGAAGGTAAACGCTGGCCGTGGTCATTTTCCTTAACCGACAAAATCACCCTCGCAGATTGCGGTGATTTAGTGTTCGATAGCGGTGATGCAGGCCAAATGTGTGATCGCCTTGAGCAGCATGCCACCAGCTTGCTTTCTCAAGGCAAAACCTTACTGACCTTTGGCGGCGATCACTTCGTGACCTTGCCGCTACTTCGCGCTCATGCCAAGCAGTTCGGTGAAATGGCATTGATTCACTTTGATGCTCACACCGATACCTATGACATGGGTAGCCAATACGATCACGGTACCATGTTCTATCACGCACCAAATGAAGGGCTGATTGACCCAACGCATTCGGTACAGATCGGCATTCGCACCGATTACGATAACAAACTAGGGTTTAATGTTATCGATGCGGCAACCGCTAACGACTGGTCAATAGAGCAAATTGTTAGCAATATCAAAGCCACTGTCGGCGATCGTCCGGTATACCTAACCTTTGATATTGATTGTCTCGATCCTGCTTTTGCACCCGGTACTGGCACACCAGTATGCGGCGGATTAACATCTGACAAAGCGCTGAAAATCATTCGTGGCTTACAAGGCATTAATCTTGTGGGGATGGATGTGGTCGAAGTTGCACCAGCTTACGATCATGCGGATATGACAGCCCTTGCTGCAGCAACTATCGCGACAGATTTGCTTCACTTGTGGGCGAGCCAGCGTTAACGAGGCTTATCATCCATCAAGTGGAAAGCGTCAGCTAAAAAATAACCGCCCATTGGGCGGTTATTTTATTGAGAAGCTAATCTAGCGGCTGATTAATGGGCTGGTTCCATTTCACTGCTGAATTGGAAATCAAGCTCATCGTTTACCAAATCAACACGTACCGAACCACCGTTGGTCAAGCTACCAAAGAGTAATTCGTTCGCCATTGGTTTTTTCAGGTTATCTTGGATAACACGAGCCATTGGACGTGCACCCATTGCTTTGTCGTAACCTTTATCAGCCAACCATTGACGCGCATCTTCAGAGACTTCCATCGAAACGCCACGTGCATCCAATTGGGCTTGCAGCTCAACAATGAACTTATCAACCACTTGGTGAATAACATCTTTATCAAGGTGGTTAAACCAAATGATGTTATCCAGACGGTTTCGGAATTCAGGTGTAAACACACGCTTAATTTCCGACATCGCATCATGGCTGTGGTCTTGTTGAATCAAACCAATCGACTTACGTACGGTTTCCGAAACACCGGCATTGGTGGTCATCACGAAAATCACGTTACGGAAATCAGCTTTGCGACCGTTATTGTCGGTTAGCGTACCGTTATCCATTACTTGAAGCAGAAGATTAAACACATCAGGGTGCGCTTTTTCAATCTCATCCAGTAGTACTACTGAATGCGGTTGTTTGATAACAGCATCAGTTAACAAACCACCTTGGTCGTAACCCACGTAACCCGGAGGTGCACCAATTAGGCGGCTCACTGTGTGACGCTCCATGTACTCAGACATATCAAAGCGCAGCAGATCGATACCTAGCGTGCGAGCTAGCTGTACGGTCACCTCAGTTTTACCAACACCAGTAGGGCCAGCAAATAGGAATGAACCCACAGGTTTGTTATCAGCGCCTAAACCAGCACGGCTTAGCTTGATCGCTTCAGTCAGTACATCAATGGCTTCGTCTTGACCAAATACCAGCATTTTCAGCTTGCTATCGAGTTTTTGCAGTACATCGCGGTCGCTTGAAGAGACTGATTTTTCAGGGATACGTGCCATTTTTGCAATCATGGCTTCGATATCACTAACGTTAACTGTCTTCTTACGTCGGCTCGCAGGCGCTAGACGACAACGCGCACCCGCTTCATCAATCACATCAATTGCCTTATCTGGCAAGTGGCGTTCATTGATGTATTTCGCCGATAACTCAACCGCAGCGCGGATAGCTTTGTTAGTAAAGCGTACTTCGTGGTGAGCTTCGTATTTTGGTTTCAGACCCATCAAGATCTTAGTGGTATCGTCCAGCGATGGCTCGATAACATCGATCTTTTGGAAACGACGAGACAATGCACGCTCTTTCTCAAAGATATTGCTGTATTCTTGATAAGTTGTTGAGCCCATACAACGTAGCTTACCGCTACTTAGCAGTGGCTTGATAAGGTTTGCGGCATCAACCTGACCGCCCGATGCAGCACCCGCACCAATGATGGTGTGGATTTCATCGATAAACAGCACCGCATGATCTTCTTTCTCAAGCTGCTTCAAAATACCCTTGAAGCGTTTCTCGAAATCACCGCGATATTTGGTACCCGCCAATAGCGAACCAATATCAAGCGAGTAAATCACACAGTCTTTAATGATGTCTGGCACTTGGCCTTCAACGATACGCCATGCCAAACCTTCAGCAATGGCTGTTTTACCAACACCAGCCTCACCCACAAGCAGTGGATTGTTCTTACGGCGACGGCAAAGCACTTGAACTGTACGTTCCAGCTCACTGTCACGACCAATGAGTGGGTCGATACCACCCGCTTTGGCTAGTTGGTTAAGGTTAGTCGCGAAGTTCTCTAGTTTGTCTTCTGAGCTCTGCTCGGCGCGAACATCTTCGCCGCCAACATCAGCACCACCCATGTCGTCGTTATCGCTGTCTTTCACGGTACCGTGAGAGATAAAGTTAACCACGTCTAAACGGCTAATATCGCTTTTCTTAAGCAGGTATGCAGCGTGAGATTCTTGTTCACTGAAAATCGCAACTAGCACATTGGCACCAGTTACTTCACTTCGACCAGAAGACTGAACATGGAATACGGCACGTTGAAGTACACGCTGGAAGCTGAGTGTAGGTTGGGTTTCACGACTCTCATCATCAGCTGGGATGAGAGGTGTAGTTTGCTCGATAAAAGAATCAAGCTCTTTGCGAAGCTGCTCCAGATCTGCACGACAGGCTACCAGTGCCTCTTGTGCTGAAGCGTTCTCAAGCAATGCCAGTAGCAGATGCTCGACTGTCATAAATTCATGGCGCTTTTCGCGTGCTCGCGCAAATGCACCATTCAAGCTAGCTTCAAGTTCTTTGTTTAGCATAGGCACCTCCCCTAAATACCACTCAAAATGGCGTGCCGGAAAAAGGTTTTACGCTTTTTCCATCGTACACAACAGCGGATGTTCATGCTCTCTAGCGTACATCATGACTTGCGCCACTTTTGTTTCAGCAACCTCTGCGGTGAAAGTACCGCAAATGGCCTTACCTTCATAATGCACAGATAGCATCAACTGCGTTGCTTTCTCCAGATCCATGGAGAAGAATTTCTGTAACACTTCTATCACAAAATCCATCGGCGTGTAATCATCATTATTCAGAATGACCTTGTACATCGATGGCGGTTTTACCTCGAGTTCTTCCTTATCTAAAATATCAGACTCAGGCACAACCCATTCATATAACTTACTCATAAACCTAACTTATACGCGCGGTAGAAACAAACTAAAAATTAACAATAATTTAGGGCATATCAACCAAGTATCATCGAGAATTATCAGTGCAGTGCGAACACTTTTGCCTACCTATATACTGAGACTAATGCACACATTGTATTCCAGCAAATCCAAGATGACCATGATCAAAGCGGCATGAGGTGATTTGATACACAAGGGCAAGAATAAACTGTTTGCATAATGACAAAAACCAAGAGCTTTATTTGCTGAATATGGCTTTTTACCAACCAATAATGAGGTGAGGCTAGCACTTCGTCACAGGGCTGAGACAGACCACAAAAAAGCCATAACCCTTGGTAAAGAACACCATAAAAAACTCAATGAAAACGACTCTCATTTCTAACTTTCAATAACATCATACTGCTTTTATTGATGCAAATAAGATTTTATCGGGATGTTACAATATGCACTTGACTGTCTAGCTCTATTTACTAAAGTGTAACCTGTAGTAGATATAAACTGCATCAAAATAGCATTAGTATGCACAGGACACTAACAGTACATTCCTGTACACTATTTGCTCAATGGATTTGAAATGCGAGAAGGATGTATTAGCATGGCAACAGGTACAGTTAAGTGGTTCAATAACGCCAAAGGATTTGGGTTCATTTGTCCAGAAGAGGGAGAAGGTGACATCTTCGCCCACTACTCTACAATCCAAATGGATGGATACCGTACGCTAAAAGCGGGTCAACAGGTCAATTATACAATTCAGACTGGTCCGAAAGGTTTCCATGCCAGCGAAATCGTCCCTGTCGAGGGCGAAATCGCTAAATAATCGCCTATCTCCTCAGGCAGAAAAAGATGAGCTTTTATGCTCATCTTTTTTGTTTGGCACTCTCCCACACCACGCTAGTCCATACCATTGCAGTTCTTCTTGTTTAGCTTCGTGAACTCCACTTCAATGGCGCTGTAAGTGCTAACAACCGCATAAGCAACGCATAAAAGAAGACACTAGCCTGACTAAAAAACCATACTGATAAAATTAACACTTGATAAACAAAAGGCCTAGCAATTCGCTAGGCCTTTAAAGTTAGCTCTCTCCTATCAGAAGGAGCTCATCACCAAGGGCAAATAATTACATTTGCTCAATCATGTCATCAGCAAATTCTGAACATTTGCGAAGAGTCGCCCCTTCCATTAGACGTTCAAAATCGTAGGTTACCGTCTTGTTCTTAATTGCCGCTTCCATCGAGCTAATGATGAGATCTGCCGCTTCAGTCCAACCAAGGTGACGAAGCATCATTTCAGCTGACAAAATCAAAGAACCAGGGTTTACCTTGTCTTGGCCCGCGTACTTAGGCGCTGTGCCGTGTGTTGCTTCAAATAGTGCAACACCATCACCAATGTTCGCACCCGGTGCAATACCAATACCACCCACTTGTGCTGCTAATGCATCAGAAACATAGTCACCATTTAGGTTCATAGTCGCGATAACATCGTACTCAGCAGGGCGAAGTAGAATTTGTTGTAGGAATGCATCGGCGATGCAGTCTTTAATCACAATCTCTTTGCCAGTATTTGGGTTCTTCAATGTCATCCAAGGACCGCCATCTAGCAGCTCAGCACCGAATTCCGCCGCCACTTCATAACCCCAATCTTTAAATGCCCCTTCGGTAAACTTCATAATGTTACCTTTGTGGACAATAGTGAGTGAGTCACGGTCGTTGTCGATAGTGTACTGCAGCGCAGCACGAACAAGGCGCTTAGTACCTTCTTCAGAAATCGGCTTGATACCAACACCACATTGTTGTGGGAAACGGATCTTCGTTGCGCCCATTTCTTCTTGTAGGAACTGAATTACTTTATCAGCTTCTTTAGTGCCAGCTTGGAACTCAACCCCAGCGTAAATGTCTTCTGAGTTTTCACGGTAGATCACCATGTCAGTCAACTCAGGCTGTTTTAGCGGGCTTGGTACACCATCGAAATAACGAACAGGGCGCGCACAGACATAAAGATCAAGTTCTTGACGAAGGGCTACGTTTAGAGAACGAATACCGCCACCAACAGGGGTTGTTAGTGGGCCTTTGATTGCCACTTTATATTCGCGAATAAAATCGAGGGTTTCTTGAGGAAGCCATGCATCTTCACCATATACTTGGGTCGATTTTTCACCAGTGTAGATTTCCATCCATTCAATCTTACGGTCACCGGCGTAGGCTTTTTCAACAGCAGCATCAACAACTTTGATCATTGCAGGGCTTACATCAACACCAATACCATCACCTTCAATGTAAGGAATGATTGGTTTGTTAGGAACTACAAGTTTACCTTCAGTGTCCAGAGTGATTTTCTGACCTTCAACTGGTACAACTACTTTACTATCCATTTAAATCTCCTAGCGTCCATTTGTTATCTTTTTGTAAGATGCGCGCAAATCATACTCGATTTTTCAACAACACGCCAATCCATGATTTTTCACGTATAATAGGCACGATAATGTCGTTAATCCCCAGTACAACACGCTATTTATGAATCCCAAAACAAGCTTTCGTCAACCTCGACGTACCAATAATGAGCGCAGAGCATCAAGAAAACTCACAAAACCTAAGCGTCCGCGTGGTCCTCAAAAGATCATTTTATTTAACAAACCCTTTAATGTGTTGACGCAATTTACCGGGGAAGAAGGTGACAAAACCCTTGCTGACTTTATTCCCGTGAAGGATGTTTACCCTGCTGGTCGACTCGATAAAGACAGTGAAGGCTTACTGGTACTCACCAACGATGGTGTACTACAAGCACGACTAACTCAGCCGAAATCCAAATCACCAAAAACCTACTGGGTACAAGTAGAAGGTGACCCAAGCGAAGAAAAACTAGAACAACTTCGCTGTGGGGTGACCCTAAAAGATGGTCCAACGCTACCAGCGCAAGTTGAGCGTATGGCTGAACCACCAGTTTGGGATCGCGTACCACCAATCCGTGAACGTAAAAACGTGCCAACAACTTGGCTGGCTATCACATTAAAAGAAGGGCGTAACCGCCAGGTTCGCCGCATGACGGCACATATCAATCACCCAACCTTGCGTTTAATCCGTTATAAAATGGCGCAATGGACAGTGGATGATCTTGCACCGGGTGAATGGCGCGAAGTCACGCTAAAACAAGAAAGCTAACCAACGTACTATCGCCAAGCCAGTCAATCTGGCTTGGTTCTCTCCATATTTACGATGACGCGACCACCTTGGTAGCCCTGTTTTTTCTCCCCATCTTTATGCTTAGCTAAACGGCAGATTTCCTCGTTAATAACCAATAAAACACTACCCTTTTGATTCGAGTTCCTCTATCATTGCCGCAAATAGCAAACGTTTGCCTAAGCTATTTAGCAACGCGTTTCTGGTTAACTTAACAGCCTTGTTAACAGCAAAATATCAGTCATTGACGTGCTAAATTATTCAATAGCCATACTTTGTTACTTAACTGGAGCTGATAACAGCTCAAAAAGAAGTCAATAATAAAGTGTGATTCAAATCGTACTCTGTTTCGCTACAGAGCTTTCTGTTAGAATTACGCTCTTAACTCTATTAGCGACTGAAGAGAAATATGTCAGATAACAGCCAAAAAAAAGTCATTGTCGGCATGTCCGGCGGCGTTGATTCATCGGTATCCGCTTACCTACTCCTTCAACAAGGTTATCAGGTTGAAGGCCTGTTCATGAAGAACTGGGAAGAAGATGATAACGAGGAATACTGCTCTGCCGCAGAAGATCTGGCTGATGCACAAGCTGTATGTGACAAACTGGGTATCAAGCTGCACACCATTAACTTTGCAGCAGAGTACTGGGACAACGTATTCGAATACTTCCTTGCTGAATACAAAGCAGGCCGTACCCCAAACCCAGATATTCTTTGTAACAAAGAAATCAAATTTAAGGCTTTCCTAGAATTCGCAGATGAAGTGCTAGAAGCCGATTACATCGCTATGGGTCACTACACTCGTCGTAGCTTCCCAACAGCTGAAGGTGAAAAACCTCAAATGCTTCGCGGTGTTGATAACAACAAAGACCAAAGCTACTTCCTATACACGCTAAGCCACGAGCAAATTGCACGTAGCCTGTTCCCTGTGGGTGAACTAGAAAAGCCAGAAGTACGCCGTATTGCTGAAGAGCAAGGTCTGATCACAGCGAAGAAGAAAGATTCCACAGGTATCTGCTTCATCGGTGAGCGTAAATTCACTGAATTCCTAAGCAAATACTTGCCTGCGCAGCCAGGTAAGATCATTACCGCTGACGAAGGTAAAGAAATTGGTGAACACCAAGGTCTGATGTACCACACGCTAGGTCAGCGCAAAGGTCTACACATTGGTGGTCAAAAAGGCGGTAACGGTAACGAAGACGCTTGGTACGTAGTAGATAAAGACGTTGAGCGTAACGAACTGATCGTTGGTCAAGGTAAAGATCACCCACGTCTTAAATCTGAAGGTTTGGTGGCAGCTCAGCTACATTGGGTAGACCGTCAACCAATTCGCGAACCACTGAAATGTTCAGTGAAGACACGTTACCGTCAACAAGATATCCCTTGTACGATTCTGCCAATCGATGACGAAAACATTAAAGTGATCTTCGATGAACCACAAATTGCCGTAACACCTGGGCAATCAGCGGTATTCTACCAAGGCGAAATTTGTCTTGGTGGCGGCATTATTGAACAACGCATTTAAGGAGCGGTCGCACGTGGCATACTCTTTATACGATCGTACTATCGCTTTTGCTGGTATTTGCCAAGCTGTGAAACTCGTTCAAAAAGTGGCCCGTGACGGCACTTGTGACAGTGATGAATTAGCAGCTTGCCTTAACAGCATTACGGTCACTGACCCTGCGAACACACTGGAAATTTTTGGTGACGAGGAAAGCTTACGTCTTGGCCTTGAAACCCTTACGGCTGAAATCGACAACACCCCATCAGGTAATGAAATTACGCGTTACTTGGTGAGTGTTATGGCGCTAGAACGTAAACTCTCTAGCCGCCGTGACAGCATGGCTCAACTGGGCGAACGCTTGGATGTGATTAAACGCCAATCGGAGCACTTTGAGTTACTCGACGATCAGATGATCAGCAATATTGCGAGTGTTTACCTTGATACTATCAGTCCACTCGGACCACGCATTCAAGTAACAGGTACACCTGCTCACCTACAACAGCCAGCGGTACAGCACAAAGTACGTGCTTTACTTCTAGCTGCAGTGCGAAGCGCTGTGCTATGGCGCCAAGTAGGTGGTAAACGCCGTCATCTGATTTTTGGTCGTAAACAAATGGTTGAGCAAGCAAAAATCTTACTTGCTCGCTGTTAATCATTACTCTTGCAGCGCCGTACTGGTTGCGGTGCTGTGCTATCCAATTTGTTAAACCTCATCAATCAGGAGAGAGACAACATGGAACTGTCAGCATTGACTGCTGTTTCCCCGGTAGACGGCCGATACGGAAGTAAAACAAGCGCACTTCGCAGCATCTTCAGTGAATTTGGTCTGCTAAAGTACCGCACTATTGTTGAAATCCGTTGGTTACAAAAACTGGCTGCTACTGACGCTATCGTGGAAGTTCCTGCATTCAGCGCCGAAGCAAATGCGTTCCTAGACCGCGTTGCTGCTGAATTCAGCGAAGCAGATGCGCTACGTATCAAAGAAATCGAGCGTACAACTAACCACGACGTAAAAGCGGTTGAATACTTCCTGAAAGAGAAAGTAGCTGAAGTACCTGAACTACACGCTGTAAACGAGTTCATTCACTTCGCATGTACTTCTGAAGACATCAACAACACTTCGCACGCGCTAATGCTTCACGAAGCTCGCGAGCAAGTGATTCTTCCAGAAATCCGCAACGTAATCGATGCTATCAAAGCGCTAGCAAACGAATACCGTGACATTCCACTACTGTCTCGTACTCACGGTCAGCCTGCTTCTCCATCGACTATGGGTAAAGAAATGGCTAACGTGGCGTACCGTATGGAACGTCAATACAAGCAAATCGAAAGCGTTGAAATTCTAGCGAAAATCAACGGTGCTGTAGGTAACTACAACGCACACCTTTCTGCTTACCCAGAAGTTGACTGGCACCAATTCAGCGAAGAGTTCATCACTGAATCTCTTGGCGTAACTTGGAACCCGTACACCACGCAAATCGAACCGCAC
The DNA here is from genome assembly GCF_001650345.1 of Photobacterium jeanii. Taxonomy (GTDB): domain Bacteria; phylum Pseudomonadota; class Gammaproteobacteria; order Enterobacterales; family Vibrionaceae; genus Photobacterium; species Photobacterium jeanii. The sequence continues at coordinate 989,829 of NZ_LVHF01000012.1, forward strand.
GATTACATCGCAGAACTATTCGATGCTATCGCACGTTTCAACACTATCCTTCTAGACTTCGACCGTGACGTTTGGGGCTACATTGCTCTAGGTCACTTCAAGCAGAAGACGATTGCTGGTGAGATCGGTTCTTCAACTATGCCTCACAAAGTTAACCCAATCGACTTTGAGAACTCTGAAGGTAACCTAGGTCTTGCTAACGCAATCTTTGGCCACCTAGCACAGAAACTACCTGTTTCTCGCTGGCAGCGTGACCTCACTGACTCAACTGTACTACGTAACCTAGGTGTAGGTTGTGGTTACGCAATCATCGCGTACACATCAACACTAAAAGGTATCAGCAAGCTAGAAGTTAACCGCGAAGCACTTCTAGCCGAGCTAGACCAAAACTGGGAAGTACTAGCTGAGCCAGTACAAACCGTTATGCGTCGTTACGGCATCGAAAAACCATACGAGAAGCTAAAAGAGCTAACTCGTGGTAAGCGTGTTGATGGTGAAGGCATGCGCCAATTCATCGATGGTCTTGAGCTTCCAGAGCACGAGAAAGCACGTCTGAAAGAAATGACGCCAGCAAACTACATCGGTGATGCTATCAAGCTTACGGACAAGCTTTAATTTTTTAAGCTTTAAAATTCAAAAGGTTGGCATATCGCCAACCTTTTTTTATACCTGCTTTTCACTATTGCTCCCCTCCCCATCATTTGATTTAGATCAAATAAATTTTAAACATGCATTTATATTGCAACTTTAAGATTGATAAAGATCACACCAAGGCATAAGATGCATTTGAAATGAATGTTAAGCAATAGGTAAAAGCATTATGTCTATCCATGTTAAAAATAATATCCACTGGGTTGGTCAACGTGACTGGGAAGTTCGAGACTTTCATGGCACTGAATACAAAACCCTTAAAGGCACAAGTTACAATAGCTACCTCATTCGTGAAGGTAAGAACGTGTTAATCGATACCGTTGATCATAAATTTAGCTATGACTTTGTGCTACAACTTGAGCAAGAGATCGACCTTAACGATATCGATCTAATTGTGATCAACCACGCTGAAGAAGATCATGCAGGTGCCCTATCTCACCTGATGAGTAAAATTCCTAACACCCCAATCTACTGTACTGAAAATGCCATCGACTCTATCGTAGGTCATCACCATCACCCTGAGTGGAACTTTAATGTCGTTAAAACCGGTGACACTATAGATATTGGTAATGGCAAATCATTAGTCTTTATCGAAACGCCAATGTTGCACTGGCCTGATAGCATGATGACCTACATGACTGGCGATGCAGTGCTCTTTAGTAATGATGCGTTTGGGCAGCACTACTGTGACGAGCGCCTATTCAACGACGAAGTTGAACAAAATGAGTTGATGGAACAATGCTTACGCTACTATGCGAACATCCTGACACCATTTAGCCCATTGGTAACTGCCAAGATCAATGAAGTATTAGGCTTCAACTTACCGCTAGATATGGTGGCAACTTCTCACGGCGTAATTTGGCGTGATAACCCAGTACAAATCATTGAAAAGTACCTTGAATGGGCAAATGAATACCAAGAAGATAAAATCACCATCTTCTACGACTCAATGTCGAACAACACCCGTATGATGGCCGATGGTATCGCGCAAGGGATCACCGAAGCTGATCCGAATGTTGCTGTTAAGATCTTCAATGTCTCTCGTCATGACAAAAATGAGATTTTGACCCATGTGTTTGGCTCTAAAGGGATCTTGGTTGGTTCATCAACCATGAACAATGTCATGATGCCCAAAATTGCGGGGATGCTGGAAGAAATAACTGGCCTACGCTTTAAAGGCAAAAAGGCTGGCGCATTTGGTAGTTATGGCTGGAACGGTGGTGCGGTCGATCGCATTCACTCACGCCTAACTGATGCTGGTTTCTTTACTACTGTTGGCTTAAAAACCAAGTGGCGCCCTGACTCTAACGCGCTTTCAGAATGTCGTGAACACGGTCGTCAAATTGCCAAACAATGGGCACTTACCCCATTAACAGATACAAATTCTAGCGTAACCGTCGAAGATACAAACTCAACTCCAAGCCAAGTACCAGCAACGGCAAACGAAGTAAGTAACGACCAACCCAAAATCGATGATGTTCAAACCGCGAAGCCATCGCCATCTTGCAACCAAACCAGTGACGACCAAGCCATGATTTGTACGGTATGTCAGTGGGTCTATGATACGCAAACTGGCGAACCTAACCAAGACGTTGCACCTGGTACCGCGTGGAATGATGTACCTGATACTTTCCTTTGCCCTGAGTGTGGCATCGGCAAAGAAGTTTTTGAACCACTGGCATAACGGGTACAACGCATGAACGAACAACTCATTATTATTGGTAGTGGTTTTGCTGCCTACCAATTGGTTAAGTCGATCCGCAAGATTGATCAGCACAGCCCAATCACTGTCATTACTGCCGATAGCGGTGACGATTACACAAAGCCAGATCTCAGCCATGTGTTTTCGCGTCAGCAAACAGCCAGTGATTTGATCAAGCAGTCAGCACAAACATTTGCTGAAGCGAATAACATTAACTTATTAACGCACAGTCGCGTTGATGCAATTGAGCCATCAAACAAACAGGTTCACATTGGTGAGCGCACACTTAGCTATTCAAAGTTAGTGCTTGCCACTGGCGCAGCGCCATTTGTACCACCTTTTCAAGGTAACGGCACCGAGGAAATCATCACCCTAAACAGCTTGATGGAGTATCAACAACATCAAGACAAAATAGCGGCGGCAAAGTCGTTACTCATACTGGGAGCCGGGTTAATTGGCACCGAAATCGCGATGGATTTAGCCACTGCAGGTAAAAAAGTCACGCTATCAGATAAAGCTACACATCTGATGCCGAGCCTGTTATCGCCGACGATCAGTAGTACCCTATTTCAGACACTGGTTGAAGGTGATATCACACTAAAATTAGGCACAACAGTTAGCAGTATTCATCGTCACCACCAGCAACTTATTGCCGAATTTGAAGATAAAAGCTTAGTGGAATACGACGTCGTTATTGCAGCAATGGGATTAAAACCGAACCTTGAGTTAGCCAAGCAAGCAGGGATCACCACCCAACAAGGAATTGTAGTCGATAGCACCCTACAAACTTCAGCCCCAGATATTTACGCCCTTGGCGATTGCGCTGAATTTGATGGGAAAATACGTGCCTATTTACAGCCCGCGATGCTAAGCGCAATGGCACTCGCCAAGACCTTAACTGGCACCATAACGCAGGTAGTACTGCCGCCAAGTTTGATCAAAGTAAAAACACCGTGGCTTCCTTTATCACTGGCTGGAGATACCAGTAATCCAACGGCAAAATGGGAAATCACAACCGATGCTAACGGTATGATGGCAAAGGCAATTGATCCTGAAAGCAATCAGCTACTTGGGTTCATTGTCAGTCATGACCAACAAAAAAATGCCTTCCCACTACTAAGGCAATTAAGTTAATTTCTCGTCACACATAACCAACCATGGCGCTGTGCACACCAGCGCCATGGCTCGCTTTTAATACCTAACCAAAAACCTGAAAACTCCCGCCCCTTTCAGTGCGAATACGCTATAATCGCCGCTCACGCACATCGAGTTAACATTACATGTACCAATTTAACTTCAACTTCGAAGAATTCCTTGCTGAATACTGGCAAAAAAAACCAACCATCATCAAAGGTGGCTTTAAGAATTTCGTTGATCCTATTAGCCCAGACGAGCTTGCTGGGCTTGCGATGGAAGATGAGGTCGATTCTCGCTATATCGCCCAACATGATGATGAGTGGGACGTAAAACACGGTCCATTAACTTTTGACGATGTGCCTGAAGATCACTGGTCTTTCATTGTTCAAGCCGCTAACCACTGGCACGAAGGCGCAGCGCAATTAATCACGCCTTTCCGCCAGCTACCAAATTGGTTAATGGATGACTTGATGATCAGCTATTCCACTCCAGGTGGTGGTGTTGGTCCTCACATTGACCAATACGATGTATTCATTACCCAAGGTTCCGGTAAACGCCATTGGCGAGTGGGCCCTAAACGCGAAGACTATGAAGAAGAGTTTCGCCACCCAGCACTACGTCAAATCAAATCTTTCGAACCTATCATTGATGATGTGTTAGAGCCGGGTGATATCCTGTACATCCCACCGGGTTTCCCACATGATGGTTATGCGATTGAAACTTCAATGAGCTTCTCGGTTGGTTTCCGCTCACCAAAGAAACAAGAGCTACTTAGCAGTTTTGCCGATCACGTGATTGCCAACGAAATTGGTGATGTTCACTACCATAATCCAGATCTACCAGCACGCCAATGCAGCGGAGCCATCTTAGATGCCGAACGCCAAGGTCTGGAAAACATGCTGCGTAGCCTGCTGGATCATCCACAACTCATGAAAGACTGGATGGGTGAGCACCTGAGCAATAACCGTCACGAGCTAGACCTTATTGCTGCAGAACCACAATGGGAAAACAGTGAAGTACGTGAATTCTTAACTCAACCAGAGGTACTTAAACGCCTCAACGGTTTACGCGCTTTCTACTACCCAGAAACGCCAACCGTGGCTTACATTCACGGTGAACGCTTTACCCTGCCATCAGAGTGTGAGCAAGTGATCCCACTACTATGTGACCACGAAGAAGTTACTGGTGAGATGCTAGGAGAAATGATCGAGCACCCAGCGGTAATTGATTTTCTCACTCAGCTTATTAACCAAGGTTACTGGTACCCAGCGGAGTAAAATCCGACACTGAACCTAAAAATTGAACAGTGAAATTCACACAAAATAAAGCCGAATCCATTGATTCGGCTTTTTACTATTCAAATCGGGAGATTAATTTTTCAGCCACAGATACGGGCGATTTTTATTAACGCTCCCTAATGTCTACACCTTAAATTGAGTCGCAAGCTGTTTTTGTTGCTCAGCAAGGGCTGTCAGACGTTTACCGATATCTGCAGAACTCGCAGCTTGATTTAAGATATTTTCACTCAGTTCACGAATGTTCGATACATTACGGTTTACTTCTCCCGATACCGCTTGCTGTTCTTGCGCGGCACGCATAATTTGCTCGTTCATGGACTGAATAGCACCAACCGATGAGGTGATTTGCTGCAAACTCGTCACCGCCTGTGACACTTGTGTTGCGGTATCACCAGCAAGATGATTTCCTTCCTCAATCGCCATAACCACGCTTCGCGTCCCCTGCTGAAGCTGCTCAATCACTTCTCGGATCTGACCAACCGAATCTTGTGTTCGACTTGCCAACTGACGTACCTCATCAGCGACCACGGCAAAGCCTCTTCCTTGCTCACCCGCTCGCGCCGCTTCAATGGCCGCGTTTAGTGCGAGCAAATTGGTTTGCTCTGAAATCCCACCTATCACCTGCAAAATTTCATCAATATTTTTACTACTGCTTGCCAGTTCATTCGCTACTGGTACTGCTTGCTCCATCCGTGACACCAAATTAGTCATTGAGTCAGCAGAGGCTTGCACAATTTCTTGTCCGGCTTGAGACGCATCATTCGCTTGCTGAGCAGCATCGAGCGCAGTGTGAGTGTGTTGCACCACTTCACCAGCAGTTTGGGTCATCTCTTCCGACGCTGTCGCCACCATATCGACTTCTTTAAACTGTGCTTGGCTGCCATCACGGCTATTAGCTGCGACCTTAGCCGCTTCCGCAGCCGTTGTATCTACTTCATCAACTGCCACTACTACTTGCTTCATGGTTTGCTGAAGCTTATCGAGGAAGCGATTAAACCACATCGCTAATTGCCCAAGCTCATCATTTTGCTCGAGCTTGATCCTTTGCGTTAAGTCCCCTTCACCACTGGCAATGTCCTCTAATCGAGCGGCTAACATTTTAATTGGCGCCACTAATTTCGCCGATGCCACCAGCACAGCGGCTAAACCAATGATCGCCATTACCACACTGACCTGCAGTTGTACTTGTGATGATTCAGCACGTAGAGCGCCAATTTGCTGATCCAGCAACTGCGCTTCAGCCAACACTTTGGCTGCTGGTAATTGAATCACAATCGCCCAACGAGATTGCCCCAACGCCACAGGCATATACGCCATTAACCATTGTTGATCTGCACTCCAAGCCAGATATTCTTCGCCTTTAGCCAGCCAACTTGATAATTGAGCAGGAAAGCTCGCAATAGTATTTGTACTTTGTCCAACCTGAGAACTATCTTGATCCCACGCGATAAGCATTCCATTGTCACTGAGCAAACTCACCTTACCGACACCAGCAAAAAGGTTATCATCAACCGCTTTAATCACCCCTTGTAACGCTTGAAGGTTAATATCCAACCCCAGAACACCTACGTTTTTACCGTCAACCACCAATGGCACCGTTATTGAGCTATAAAGCTGATTATATTTACGCTCTGGAGTCAGTACGCAATGGTCATTTTGCGCCAGGCTACAACGAAAACGAGATGAGGTAGCAATCTGAGATTCTTCGACAATGCGCTGCTCGGTTTCACCTTGAGGCGATATTTGCCAGTAAGGTGCAAACCGCCCTTGGCTATTTGCCCCGACATAATCAGCGCCATGGTAATTGCCATCTTCACCATCAAGAGCATCAGGCTCAAACACCACAAAAGCCCCCTGAATATTGCTAAAACGTTTCACGGTACGGTGTAGTAATTCATTAATGGAGCCACGAAGTTCTGAGCTATTGGTATAGTTTTCTTCGGCATTAAATTTTAAAAACAGTACGCTTTGCGCCAACATTTCAGCACGGTAAGCCGCTTCATCAAGGTATCTACGTACATAAGCCGCTTGACGCTGAGCCTGTGCTCGAACCAAAGCTTGTGACTGACTTCTTAACGATGAAAAAGTCTGCTCACTCACTAATTGCTGGCTTTGAGAAGAGAAATAAAACGAAAGACTGGTTAATACCGAGATGGAGGCAAGTAAACCAAGTCCGGCAAATAAGGTAATTTTCCATTGCACGGAAAGAGAGCGCATAACGACATCCTTGTTACAACATAATTGAGCAATCTCACCTTTTATACCTGTACATCCTATATCAGGCAAAGGTGAACAACATGTTAAATCTACCGATTATTTAGCACTTTATCAATATGTTAAATCATTGACTGTATGGCCATTTTTATGGCGCAAAAATCGTCTTCAAATAAGATCGAACATAAAAAAAGCGCGGCTTTAACACCGCGCTTAAAGCCTGTCACAGGCTCGAATTATTAAGCTGTCATTTTAAACATGAACTATCAAAGGTGGATACACGCAGCAGCATGTACTTCGTCACCCACTAAGCTTGGTTTTTGGCTTGAACACGCTTCTGTCGCTTGTGGACAACGAGTTCGGAATACACAGCCAGAAGGTGGACTGATTGGCGACGGTAACTCACCTTCTAATAGTTGAATGGTTTTATTACGCTCTTTATCTGGATCTGGAATTGGCACCGCAGACATCAAAGCTCGGGTATAAGGATGGCGAGGCTCTTCAAACAAGGCTTCACTTTCCCCAAGCTCCACCGCATTACCTAGGTACATCACCAATACACGATCAGAAATGTGCTTAACCACTGACAAATCGTGAGCAATGAAAACAAGGCTCAGCCCCATTTCTTTTTGCAGTGATTTGAGCAAGTTAACAACCTGCGCCTGAATCGATACATCCAGTGCTGATACTGGCTCATCACAGATGATCATCTTAGGTTTTAGGATAAGTGCACGCGCAATACCAATACGCTGACACTGACCACCAGAGAATTCATGCGGGTAACGGTTAATCACGTTAGGCAGCAGACCCACTTTGGTCATCATCTGCTTCACTTGTGATTTCACTTCATCGTCTGAGAGTTCTGGATAAAACGTTTTTAGCGGCTCTGCAATAATTTCACCAACTGTCATACGCGGGTTAAGCGATGCCAGCGGATCTTGGAAAATCATTTGGATTTCTTTGCGCTTCTCACGCAAGCCTGAGTGGTCCAGTTTCGTCAGATCTTGACCCAGCCACACTACGTTACCGTCAGTTGCTTCCACCAGACCGATCACAGCACGAGCAAAGGTCGATTTACCACAGCCTGACTCGCCTACTACGCCTAAGGTTTCACCTTCATATAAGCGAATGTCTACCCCATCTACCGCTTTAAGCTTCAGTGGCTTAGCCCACGGCCATGATGATTTCGCTGCAATGTTAAAGTGAACTTTTAGATCTTTAATATCTAACAGAAGATTCTTTTGAGTATTCATTACCATGTCCCCACATCAGAAAAACACGCACGTAAACGACCTTCAGCGAACGCTTGGAGATCAGGTGCCTCTTGCTTACAGCGGCTTGATACACGGTGGCAACGCTCCTGATACGGACAGCCCACCGGCAGACGAAGTAAGTTTGGTGGGTTACCCGGAATGGTTGGCAACTCTTCACCTTCGGTGTCTAAACGAGGGATAGCGCGTAATAGACCTTCTGTGTAAGGGTGAGACGGCTTATAGAAAATTTCATCAATTTTGCCGTACTCCATGGTACGTCCTGCGTACATCACCAGCACTTTGTCACAACTACCGGCAACCACCCCAAGATCATGGGTGATCATGATGATCGCAGTATTAAAATCGCTTTTTAGCTCGTTCAGCATGTCCATGATCTGAGCTTGCACGGTTACATCCAACGCTGTGGTTGGCTCATCGGCAATCAGCAGCTTAGGACGACACAACAATGCCATCGCAATCATTACACGTTGACGCATACCGCCTGAAAACTCGTGCGGATACATGGTAATACGCTTACGTGCTTCTGGAATTTTAACCGCATCCAGCATACGTACAGATTCTTCAAATGCTTCTGCTTTGCCCATACCTTTATGAAGCATCAACACTTCCATTAGCTGATCGCTAACTTTCATGTATGGGTTCAATGAGGTCATTGGGTCTTGGAAAATCATCGCAATTTGCTCAGCTCGAACTTTATTAAGCTCTTTCTCTGGCAAATTCAAAATATTGCGACCTTCAAATTCAGCGCTACCAGAAATAACACCGTTCTTCGCTAATAGACCCATGATTGCGAATACTGTTTGACTCTTACCCGAGCCCGATTCGCCTACGATACCCAAGGTTTCACCTTGGTCTAATGAGAAATTGAGGTTGTTTACAGCAGTTACGATCCCGTCTTGAGTGGTAAATTCCACACGTAGATCTTTGACATCTAATAGGCTCATTGCTTCCTTCCTTATTTGCAATGAGCTAGCGCGGTGTTGCGAGGTAGGGAGCGCTAGCTCGTGCAATATCCATTAATTCGTTCTGCTTTTTCGCTTGCTCTTATCCCGTGCGTTTTTGTGTGCTTATCAGTAATAAGAGCTAAAGCTGGTGATGAATTATCTGTCTTTCGGGTCTAGTGCATCGCGTAGACCATCGCCGACATAGTTGAAACAGAACAAAGTTACGACCATAAATGCAGCCGGGAACAACAATTGCCAAATAGCAATTTCCATGGTTTGAGAGCCTTCCTGCAATAATGCGCCCCAGCTTGTCATTGGCTCTTGTACCCCAAGGCCAAGGAAACTTAGGAATGACTCGGTTAGGATCATCGAAGGTACAAGTAGCGTTGAGTACACTGCAACAATACCTAATACGTTTGGAACGATATGGCGAGTGATGATTCTCCAACGACTGACACCACACACTTCCGCCGCTTCAATAAACTCTTTACTACGTAGAGAAAGCGTCTGACCACGAACAATACGGGCCATATCAAGCCAAGAGATGGCGCCAATCGCGACGAAAATCAGCATGATGTTTCGACCGAAGAAAGTCACCAATACAATCACAAAGAACATGAAGGGAATTGAGTACAAGACTTCAAGAATACGCATCATGATACGGTCAGTACGACCGCCAATAAATCCTGATGTCGCACCGTAAAGCGTACCAATCACAACCGCGACAAGGGCACCCAGAATACCCACCATCAGTGAGATTCGACCACCAATTAAGGTACGGGTGTATAAGTCACGACCTAAGCTATCGGTACCAAAAAAGTGACCTTCAGCACCTAGGCTTGGTGCTGCGTGCAATGCGTACCAATCGGTATCATCAAACGCGTATTGACTAAACATTGGACCAAAGACAACCGCCAAGCTGATCAGAATTAAGATCGTTAAGCTCACCATTGCCGCTTTGTTACGCATAAAACGGTTACGGGCATCTTGCCATAAGCTGCGTCCTTCAACTTCTAGCTGATCAGAGAACTTCTCGACAGCTTCAACGCTTTCCTTTTTCACTAACATCATCTGCCTGTCCTCTCTTAGTAACGAATCTTAGGATCAATGTACGCCAGTACAATATCCACTACTGCGTTGAAGATAATGGTCAAAGTACCAATCAGAATGGTCACACCCAATACCAATGAGTAGTCACGGTTAAAGGCTGCGTTAACAAACAGCTTACCGATACCTGGAAGACCGAAGATAGTTTCAATAACCACCGAACCTGTAATGATGCCGACAAAAGCTGGGCCCATGTATGACACAACAGGTAACAGAGCAGGTTTTAGTGCGTGTTTAACAATGATGTATGGGTAACTTAGCCCTTTCGCACGAGCGGTACGAATGAAGTTACTGTTAAGCGTTTCGATCATGCTACCGCGGGTAATACGTGCGAACGTTGCAACATATAGCAGCGACATACCAAACATAGGTAGTAGCATGAATTGCAGTGAACCGTCTTGCCAGCCCCCCGCAGGTAGCCAACCTAAGTTAATTGAGAAGATATAGATCAGAACCGGGGCGAGAATAAACGACGGCATCACCACCCCGGCCATGGCGGTGGACATTATAGTGTAGTCTATCCAAGTATTCTGCTTCAAGGCGGCAATGGTTCCCACCGTTACCCCCATCACCACAGCAAAAATAAAGGCGAAGAAACCAATTTTTGCTGACACTGGTAGGGCTTTACTGATCAGCTCATTTACAGTGAAGTCTTTGTATTTAAATGATGGACCAAAATCGCCCTGCAGAATATTACCTAGGTAAGTGGTGTATTGATCGAACACCGGCTTATCTAGACCGTATTTAGCTTCAATGTTTGCCATTACTTCCGGTGGCAGCGGACGCTCTGATGAAAATGGGTTACCTGGTGCGAATCGCATCAAGAAAAATGAGATAGTGATTAACACCAACAGCGTTGGAATTGCTTCCAAAATCCTTTTAGCAATTAATTTAATCATAATTTCTACCGAACTTGTCTGTGACAGAAAGGGCACCACACCCAACCCTGGGTGTAGTGCTTATTTATTATGCTTGCTGTTTATTTGTCAGCAATGATGTACATGTCTTTCGAGAAGAGCTTATCTTCAGCATTGTTCATCGCTACGCCGCCAACATTAGGTTGAACAAGACGCGCTTTCACGTACTGATAGATAGGCGCAATTGGCATGTCTTTCGCCAGAAGTTTTTCAGCTTGAATGTAAAGTTGCTCACGCTCTGCTTCTGAGGTTGAAGCCAGCGCTTTTTCCATAACCGCATCGTACTCTTTGCTGTGGTACTTAGGGTCATTCGAGCTATTGTTACTTTGCATTAGTGATAGGAAGCTTGATGCTTCGTTGTAGTCACCACACCAGCCCGCACGCGTTACATCGAAGTTACCTTGGCGACGGTTGTCTAGGTAAGTCTTCCACTCTTGGTTTTCCAAGTTAGCTGTAACACCTAGGTTCTTCTTCCACATAGAAGCGATAGCGACCGCAATCTTCTTGTGGTTTTCAGAGGTGTTGTACAGAAGCGTAAACTCAAGTGGGTTTGCGTTACCAAAGCCAGCAGATTCAAGTAGCTCTTTCGCTTTAGCATTACGCTCTTTTTGCGATAGCTGACCGTATTGCGGCGTTACTGGGTTAAAGTTAGCTGTAATTTCCGGAGTTAGGAAATAAGCAGGTTTCTGACCTTGACCCAATAGTGCTTTGGTTACGACATCACGATCGATAGCGTAAGACAGCGCTTTACGTACACGAGGATCGTTGAACGGAGGCTTGTCGTTATTGAAGCCGTAGTAGTACGAACATAGGTTACCAACGATTTGTACTTCTTCTGCGTGCTCTTTTTGTAGACGACGGAAGTGCTCGTTTGGTAGTTCATTAGTAATATCAATCTCACCAGATAGGAAGCGGTTCATTTCCGCTACTTGGTTTTCGATTGGTAGGTAAGTTACTTGGTTAAGTACTGTGTGCTTGTCATCCCAGTATTGTTTGTTGCGCTTAAGCACGATGCGCTCATTCACAACCCACTTATCTAGAATAAAGGCGCCATTACCAACAAAGTTTTCTGGTTTAGTCCAATCATCACCAAACTTCTCAACCACTTTACGGTTAACAGGTTTCACCGTAGTGTGACCCATCATTTTTACGAAGTAAGGTACTGCAGATTCAAGCTCGATTTTCAGCGTGTTAGCATCAACTGCGGTTACACCCAGTGTTTCTTTATCGGCTTTACCTGCAATGATTTTCTTCGCATTCTTCATGGTCGTCATTTCTAGATACCATGAGTAAGGAGAAGCAGTTACTGGATCAACAGCACGTTTGAAACTGTATACAAAGTCTTCAGCGGTAACAGGGTCACCGTTAGACCATTTAGCATCTTTGCGAAGGTGGAAAATAAACGTGCGGTTGTCTTTGGTTTCCCAGCTTTCTGCAACACCAGGGATAGTGTTACCGTCGCCGTCTTGGTTAACCAGACCTTCAAGTAGGTCACGGATAACGTTTGATTCTGGTACCCCTTCGGTCTTGTGCGGGTCAAGTGAAGCGACTTCGGTACCATTACCACGAACTAGCTCTTGTGTAGCTGCCAGCTTTACACCCTCAGGTACTTCTGCAGCCAGTGCCGAAAACGATGCCGCAGAAACGGCTAAACCAGCACTTACTAATAACGCCTGAGTGATTTTATTCTTATACATGCATAACTCCAATACATTCTATCGTTGCGTCCATGACCTCCTTCGGTAGGCTCTAATATTCGAGCAATATTCACGTCATTAATCCTAAACAACGTAAAACAAACCGAAGAATTGCTCAAAACACTAACAGGCATTGAAGTAATTTGCCACAAAATCATCACAAAAAGCCGTATTATTCTTAATAAACCCTGAACAAGCAGTGATATAGTTCAAGCCCCCAATGAAAATCAGGGTAAACATTCAACAAATCATTAAAACAAAGTAATTTCCGCCAAATAAGCCAAAAAAGACTCATTTTTGAATAAATAATTATTAATTTGAATAAAAAATCAGTGTTTTTGACCATTGCTAGCACTCATTTTCCGCACAGTCTGCAACAAAGATCACATTGATGTAACATACAAACAAAAAAAGCGCCTTTCGGCGCTTCATTTGAGAATAGTTATTAATCTTACTTGTTTTCGCTGTCGATATTAAATACTTGCTTATCTGGGCTCACAGACTGCTGCTTTTTCTCTAGCAGAGCTTGCTCTTCATTTTCTTGGTTATCCTGACCAATACCTGCCTCGGCTAGCATTTCCTTCATACGCTTATTCGATACACGTTTATGCTTCATTTAACCCTCCGATGTTAAACTAAACCTAGCAATAAATATGTTAGGTAACTCTAAGCATGGCACAATTTGTGCGTGTCTCTGTCATCTTTTAATAACAAAACGGAATAAAAAAGAGCCCATTAGATTAACTTCTCACAACAATCTTTTTTCGTGTAATTCAAGTACCTAGCACACTCTAATAACGCTACTATCAAAACTGAGAGCTGTATTAAGGTTTTTTCCTGGCTTTTAGTACTTTATCTCTCATTCCGTTCCCGTTCCGTTATTTGATGTTGAGAGTTGAATATGAGACCAGCAGGTTGTTTCTCACGCCCAAGTCCTTCCCGTGTTCGTCATGGCTACGTGCCACCAGCGCACAAAGCGAAAGACGGCAGCAGTGCTAAGTAAGTTATTTAGTAACGGCTCAAGCACAACCCTATAGCCCCTGAATATCAGGGGCTATTTTTATCTATATATGATCGCTAACGAGACTACCTTTCGTCACCACATAAAAAAGCCAGTCAACGACTGGCTTTACACGCATCATCCGCAATCACAACAAGTAAATAGGTATTAGTGCACAGGGATCTTCACTACCCACACTTCATGGTGATCTTTTATATACTCGCCAGATTCAGCCAAACTTTTTAAGTAAGCAAAACGGTGATGCCCTTCTAGCAAGTTAAACGGTGCCTTCAATAGTCGACCATTCGTCGCATATAAGTCACGTTCATATTCCAAAACAATTGGCGGTACTGGCCAGGTGCCATTTTCCTGCATGTTCTGTACTAACCAGCTACGTTGAAATAGTGGGTTGCTCATACGACGTGACAATTTATCGATCACATCTTGATGTGGCGTACAAATCTGATTAAGGATCTGCTCGCTATTCCAAGTTTGTTTACTAAATGTCATCGCACTGAAGTCTAACCATCCCCAGTTACATAGCACCCCTTTCCAATGACGGTATAGCCACTGTTCGAGAACTTCATCAGGGAACTGAGGCAGCATGGTGTGTGCTCGCACGCGCCAAGTATCCCAAGATTCACAATGACGTTCACCAAAGCCTTCTGGGGCAATGTCGTAGAGTAAGCGATCGCTCCTGATCATAATTTCTCTCCTTCTATTGCATGATACTTGTTCACTACTTCTTCAATCTCATAAATCTATATAACCATTCACCAAGAAGGGTTATTTATGCTGTTAAGTTGAACATAGCACAGAGCTTTATGAAACAAAACCCGAATATTAAAGAAAGATTATTCACGACATTGTTATAACAATGTAATTACTTCTGGCGATCAGCTTAGAAATAATCGTGATCTAGCAAAGTTACATAGTTGTTAACGCAAATGGTTAAATAGAAAGCTATGTGAGGAATAAAGAGACTGGATAAAAACAGAAATGAATGGTTATGAAAAAAGGAGCTCATTTGAGCTCCTTTTACTTTTGTTCGCTAAAACGCGTTTATAACGTTGTGCTGATCAGGATATTATGACTTCCAGCGATCCGCTGCTGTCGTATCCGTTTCGCGGGCATCAACCCAGCGTGTTTCTTCAGTGGTACGTTCTTTTTTCCAAAACGGTGCTTGAGTTTTTAAGTAATCCATAATGAACTCACATGCTTGGAAAGCAGCACCACGGTGAGCACTGGTTACGCCAACAAAAACAATTTGATCGCCTAGCTCTAAATCACCCACACGGTGGATAACACGAGTATCTAATAGCGGCCAACGTGCTTTTGCTTGATCAACAATGTCGTTAAGTGACTTTTCCGTCATACCTGGGTAGTGTTCCAGCGACAAGCCCGTGACATCATCACCTTGGTTAAAGTCACGCACTTTCCCGACAAAAGTCACTACCGCACCCGCGCTAGTACCTTGAGCAAGGCGTTCGTATTCATCCGCAACTGAAAAATCAGCTTCCTGTACAGAGATCATCAATTAGCCTCCAGTTACAGGTGGGAAGAATGCCACTTCATCACCATCAGCGATGGTGCTGTCTAGTGAGCAAATGGTTTGATTAATCGCTACCAGCAGTTTGCCTTTCTCAAGCGCAAGTTCCCACTTATCGCCACGTTGCGCTAAGTGTTCACGCAAAGCTTCTGCTGTAGTAAATTCTGATGCAACTTCTAGTTTATCAATGCCCACTAGCTCTTTAACTTGGGCAAAAAACAATACGTTAATCATGCTTCCACCTTAAAATGACCGGATTTGCCACCTGTCTTTTCTAGCAGGCGTACTTGATCGATAACCATGTCTTTCTGAACCGCTTTACACATATCGTAAATCGTCAAGGCTGCCACAGATGCCGCTGTCAGCGCTTCCATTTCCACGCCCGTTTTACCCGCTAGCTTACAGCACGATTCGATACGGACTTTGTTTTCCGCTTCAATCGCTTCAAGCTGTACTTCCACTTTCGATAGCAATAGTGGATGACAAAGTGGGATCAGATCCCATGTTTTCTTCGCCGCTTGAATACCTGCAATACGTGCCGTCGCAAACACATCACCTTTGTGGTGCTCGCCAGATAGAATAAGGGCTAGTGTCTCAGGAGCCATATGAACAAAAGCTTCAGCGCGTGCTTCACGAACGGTTTCTGCTTTCGCAGATACGTCCACCATATTTGCTTCACCCGAAGCATTGATGTGGGTAAATTGGGTCATGTTGTTTGAGCTCTTAAAATGATGTTTACGCCGAGTAAGTAGGCTTACTCGGCGCAGAAATTAACCGCCAATCGAGGCTAGGTGTGGGGTCATACCCGTATTGCCATCTTGCAGGAAGTGGCTTGCTGACTTTTCTTGCAAACCGCTTTGGATGCGTGCGATCAGCTCGTCGCGTTGATCATCACGTGCCATCAGGTCACGAAGATCAACACCGTGATCGCCAAACAAACAAAGGTGCAACTTACCTTTCGCTGACACGCGTAGGCGATTACAGCTTTGGCAGAAGTCTTTTTCATACGGCATGATCAGGCCAATTTCACCTTGGTAATCAGGGTGACAGAAAACCTGAGCGGGGCCATCATTGCGGCTTTTGATTTTCAAAATCCAACCATTCGCAATCAAGTGATTGCGAATACTAACCCCAGAGACATGGTGTTTTTGGAACAAAGTGTCCATCTCACCCGTTTGCATCAATTCAATGAAACGCAGCTGGATAGGACGAGTTTTGATCCAATCAAGAAATTTAGGTAACTCTTGTGAGTTGAGGTCTTTAAGCAAGACAGTATTGATCTTCACCTGCTCAAAACCAGCGTCAAAAGCAGCATCAATGCCGTCCATGACTTGGTTAAACATGTTCTCACCAGTAATCTGGTAGAACATTTTTGGGTCCAAGCTATCCACACTCACATTGATGTTGGTCAAGCCCGCTTCACGCCATTCCTTCACGTGCTTCGCCATACGGTAACCATTGGTTGTGGTAGCAACCTTAGTAATACCCGGCTGTTCAGCAACGGTACGAATGATATCGGTGAAGTCTCGACGCAGACTCGGCTCACCACCCGTAATGCGAACTTTGCTCGTTCCACATTGGGCGAATGCGCCTGTCACTCGCTCGATTTCGTCAAGCGATAAAAATGAGGGTTTCTTATGACCTTCCGGATGGTAGCCATCAGGCAGGCAATAAGTACATTTGAAGTTACACACGTCGGTAACTGAAAGTCGTAAATAGTAAAATTTACGATGGAAACTATCTTCAAATTGAATAGCCACGGGACACCTTTCCAAATACGGGAGGCCGTTTCATTTCTAAAACGACCCTGGTGACAATCTACGTCACTGGCATTGATCACCTATCGTGTTTTGTTCGTAGAACAAAAAGCAACTTAGCAAACAATGCTCGGAGCTATGGCTGCTACCACCTTGTAAACGCGTTGCTCACAATGGGCGATAACGGCTAAATCTTATTATTAAAAGTATCAGAGATTTCGCCTTATTGACAAAACCAATGAAAAAAACGTGCTGCATTCTACCTTTCATGATGATTCGCGACAATACTACTAAAGTGAATATTGATGAATTTTCTTAAGAAAAGTGGGGTTATTATGAACAATATTATTGAATCTGCCACCCTTGATGACATTGCTCTCTATCTTCAGCGTGAAGATGGTATCGATTCGCAATCAGCATACAAAGAAGCGCAAATGGTCATCGACGGCTTTCACGACATGATGGACAAAGGTTTAATCACTGGCTGGTATTTTGATGAACTCGGTCATCTTGAGCTATTACCCAGCGACAATGCCATGAGGATCATCGGTAACAACAAATAATTTCGCATTATGCGGATTTTTTTATTCTGCAAATCGCAAGATGAGAATAATCTGTCAGCTTACTATACGGAGGTGGTCTATCTTTCCATTTCAAACACCCAACCTACGCCAGTAATTGTGTATTGTTCCAGCTTTTATTTAATTTAGCTTAATGTAATTAACGATGATTACTCGTTACATTACAAAACGTTAACAACAGCACACTGTCTCATCCCCATAATTACAATTATGCAATTAGCTTATTAAGCAATTACTGGCACTGGTTATGCATTGTCTAAATTATCTGACATTAAGAACGATAATAGGAGCTGACAATGACTAACTTAATCCCACTGTTATTTCAAAAACGTCATGTGCTACCAAAAGGCAAAATGCCAATGCGCGTTGCTCCGGGTTCTCAAATGGCAGCATTTAAAAATGCGATCACCTCAGAACAGGGCTTTGGTGTTTGCATGATTGATGACAACCAAGCATCTCATTACAGTCAAATCGGTACCCGAGTAACGGTTGAAGACTATGATTTGTCGAAAAATGACGGCTCCTTAATTGTCACCTTATATGCGCATGAAAACTTTGTGATTTCATCACTGGAGCAACATCCTGACGGCAATATCTACGCGGAACACCAACCCCTACCGCAATGGCCTGAAATTGAGCTTCGTGACGATCAACAGCTCTTAGCCGACAAACTACAAATCATGTTTGATAAATACCCAGAGCTTGCTGGTCTTCATCAAAATAAAGAATTCAACAACTTAAGCTGGCTATGCCAACGCTGGTTAGAAATTCTGCCAGTGCCAGCTAAAGATAAACAGGCGTTAGTGAATACCCCGAACTGTTTTGATACTTGTGACTATCTCATGAGCATGATGACAGAATGTCACTAACGATTACTTAAACGCACCGATTTCCTTAACTGCTAGTCCTTTGATCCTTTCTGCCTTTTGCTAATTTGCATCCCCCGCTTTAGGGGGTATTTTTTGCTCTTTTTCCCTCCCCTTCAGTGATGCGACTATCATAATGGATAGAATACAGTGTATTCTTACCGCCAATTCGCTAGACTCAAAACGTTACTTATCACCCTTTCCAACTCGGTTATGACAAATATATCCCCACAAAATTCTGCAAAAATCGTTGCCATTGGTGGCGGTCACGGTCTTGGTCGCATGCTATCAGCACTGTCTGATTACGGCTCACAAGTGACAGGCATTGTTACCACTACAGATAATGGTGGTTCTACAGGGCGTATTCGTGCCTGTCAGGGTGGCATTGCTTGGGGAGACACTCGCAACTGTATTAATCAGCTGATCACCGAACCATCAGTGGGCTCAATGATTTTTGAGTACCGCTTTAAAGGTACGGGAGAACTCAATGGTCATAACCTTGGTAACTTAATGCTAACGGCGTTGGATAACTTAAGTATTCGCCCACTTGATGCGATCAACTTGATCCGCGATATGCTTAAAGTCGAACCCCACATCGTCCCAATGACAGAGCATCCTGCAGATCTCTCTGCCATGACACCGAATGGCGATATAATTTATGGCGAAACCAGTGTTGATGAGCTTGAGGAAGTACCACTGCGCTTGTATGTCGAGCCAGCAGTGCCGGCAACCAAGGAAGCAGTAACTGCGATTGAAGAAGCCGATGTGATCTTACTTGGTCCGGGGAGCTTTTTGACTAGTGTGATGCCACCACTATTGCTGAAAGATATTGAAGGGGCGCTAAAAGCTTCAAAAGCGACAATCGCCTTTGTCACCAACTTAGATAAAGAAAAAGGCCCAGCAGGTATGATGGACCTTTCGACAATGCTGCACTGGTGTGAGCGTGGGATGGGCGGTCGTCATATTGATGTGGTGATCACTGATAAAGCACTGCCAGATATTGAGCCTCGTTACCACCAACAAATTGAAGAGCTAGCCGCCAGTAACCACAACTGGCGACACGACCGCTGTAAATTAAAGGATGCGGTCGATAAGCTGCTCGTCAGCCGCTAGTTCTTTATACTCTTTCGCCATGCCTTGTACCATTTGTCTGAATTCAGGCAAATGGTCAACCATCCACTGTTCTTGCCCTTGTTTCACTCGTGATTCACACTCTTGCGCCATCGCCGCTAATTCGTCTGCACCAAAACTCGCTGCGCTACTCTTAATCGCATGGCTGATCTCACCCACTTGATTCACGGTTGGCTCGTTTGATAATTGGTGCAAATACTGATGTAACTCATCACTAAACACATTGAACAAGAGCGAGACTGTCTCTTGACCGACTTCATCGGCCAGTCGTTTAATTGTTTCTGCATTGATTGCTGTCGCCATAACTCGCTCTCCCTATTTACTACCCGTGACTTCTTGCCAGGTTTGTAATTTACGATAAATGGTAGATGGGCTAACTTCTAATAAGCCTGCTGCTCGCGGAATATTGCCATTGCACGCATCAATAGCAGCTTGAATCGCCCGTTTTTCGACAATCCATAACGGTTCAATGGCTTGCCTTTCATCTCCACCCATGCTTGAAGGTGTAACTGACTGAGATACAGCCGGTTTAGACACCGCAGGTTCTGAAGGAGTTGATGCAATTTCAGCGCCATTTCTCTGCTTCAGCTGTGGTGGCAGCATATCTATGGTCACTTCATCATTATCATTGAGCACAACAATGTTTCGGATCACATTCTGAAGCTCACGAACATTGCCCGGCCACTGGTATTGATTGAAGAAATTTGTCACTTGATTATCAAAGCGACTGAAGTTTTTGCCCTCTTCTAATGACATTAAAGCCAACAGAGCATGTGCTATTTCAATCACATCATCACCCCGCTCACGCAGTGGCGGCAAGGTGACTGGAATAACATGCAAACGATAGTACAAGTCTTCACGAAAACGTCCTTCTTGTACCTCAACCCATGGGTCACGGTTGGTTGCACACACAAAGCGTACATCTACCGTTTGGGTCTTCGATGAACCGACTTTTTGATAAGTTCCGGTTTGGATAAAACGCAGTAGCTTGCTTTGCAAATCCAAATCCATTTCACAAAGCTCATCAAGGAAGAGTGTACCGTTATCCGCTAATTCAACCGCGCCTTGGCGCTCGGTGGATGCCCCTGTAAAAGCGCCTTTTACGTGACCAAACAACTCACTCTCAATCAATTCTTTCGGAATAGCAGCACAGTTTAATGCGACAAAAGGCTTGTCGTTACGAGGGCTAGCAGCATGTATAGCCTCGGCACAGACCTCTTTACCTGTACCGCTTTCACCAGTAATAAAGACAGTTGCCTTACTGGCCGCGGCAGATTCAATCACCCGATACACAGCTTGCATCGGTAAGCTGTTTCCGATGAAACCTTGATATTGCGCCCCACCTTGTTTGGACTCCGGCGTTTTATCTTCTTTCTGCTCTTGTTTTAAAGCGTTATTCACCGTAATACGCAGGCGATCAGCTTCACACGGCTTAATTAAGAAGTCTTGTGCACCGTAGCGCATGGCTTCTACAGCTACATCGATAGAGCCATGAGCCGTCATGATCACCACAGGCACATTCCCGTAGTCGCGACGCACTGACTCAAGCACTTGCATGCCTGTCATATCAGGCAGACGTAAATCAAGCAGCACCAAATCAGGGACTGCTGCTTTGAACATATCGAGCGCTTCTTGCCCTGTTCCAACAATATCAACCTGAAGGCCAAGTGGATTCAAATAGGATTTGTACAGCGCAGCAACAGATGCGGTGTCTTCGACCATAAGCACCTGACGCTGTTTACTTTTGCTTTCCATTGCGACCTCCTCACATCCTTAAAGTAATTGTAATCAAAACCTAATCACTGTGGTTATTAATTTCTTGTTTTCAAATTTTCTCATTTCAGTTTGCAATTCGATTCGCAAAATGCAAATAACAATAAGAGTGTAGAATAAATTTACGCCAAAAACATCACAAAGCCCCTGAAAAAAGTGCATTTAATGGTCCACAAAAAAGTTGGCACAGTGCATGCACTATTAATTGTGACTCGTAAGAGTCAACCTAGCCAACTGACGTTGTTTGTGATTCATTTCACTAAAACAATGACGCCAACCGACATTATTACGGTTGGCTTTTTTTTACCTAAAATTCAGCCAATTACAAATAGTTCTTATTTAACTACTGCTTTAAGTTCCCTCTCACCTTTTACGAAAGTGGTTCGCTGTTAGATTTCGCTATTCTGCTTCTCATCCCATGATGCATGCGCAAAAAACCACTACGAATAACTTTGCTTTCAGCTTTCACCGTTTCCGTTATGCAGTGTATAGAGATTTAGACGCACCACATCGTCAAACACGTAGCGTCATATTGAGATAAACGAAGTAATAATAGAGTGAGTAAATAGAAGGGATAAAAGAAAATGCCTTCTATCTAGGTAAGCAAGACAGAAGGCATCAATAGACAGTCACTACGACAAAGCCGCAGTACTCGATTCGTGATTAGCTATTCGCAATGAACTGCTGACGTAAGTTATGGATTTTATCGCGCACTTCGGCTGCTTTTTCAAATTCCAAGTTTTGCGCAAAATCGTACATCTCAGATTCCAGCGCTTGAATTTTGCTTTCCAACTCTTGTGGCGACAAGCTGGTGTAACTTGCCTTCTGCTCCGCCACTTTATGTAGCTTCGCGGCTTTATTGCTACTTTTGCTCTGCCCCATTTCCATAATGTCGGCAATTTTCTTATTCAAGGCTTTAGGCACAATGCCTTTTTCCTCATTATAAGCCGCCTGCTTTTCACGGCGACGGTTGGTTTCATCCATCGCACGCTTCATTGAGCCAGTGATCTTATCTGCATATAAGATGGCTTTACCTTCAAGGTTACGAGCCGCACGACCTATGGTCTGAATCAACGAACGCTCTGAACGGAGGAAACCTTCTTTATCGGCATCGAGAATAGCAACCAGCGAAACTTCTGGCATATCCAGACCTTCTCGCAATAAGTTGATCCCCACCAGCACATCAAATTCACCCAAGCGAAGATCACGAATAATCTCAACTCGCTCAACCGTATCAATATCCGAATGTAAGTAACGTACTTTAACGCCATGCTCTGAAAGGTATTCAGTCAAGTCTTCTGCCATTCGCTTAGTGAGGGTAGTGACTAAAACACGTTCCCCTTTCGCCTCACGAATACGAATTTCGGATAGCAGATCATCAACCTGCGTCGATACCGGACGCACTTCAATTTCAGGATCGAGCAAACCCGTTGGGCGAACTACCTGCTCTGCGATCTCGTTATCGCACTTCTCAAGCTCATAGTTACCAGGGGTTGCTGATACATAAACAGTTTGTGGTGCCAGCGCTTCAAACTCATCGAACTTCATTGGACGGTTATCCAATGCCGACGGCAAGCGGAAACCATATTCAACTAAATTTTCTTTTCGAGAGCGGTCACCACGGTACATAGCACCGATTTGCGACACGGTAACGTGGGACTCATCAATGATCAGCAGACCATCAGCAGGTAGATAATCAAATAATGTCGGTGGTGGCTCGCCTTCAGCGCGACCACTGAGGTAGCGTGAGTAGTTTTCGATACCAGAACAAAAGCCCAGCTCGTTCATC
This sequence comes from Photobacterium jeanii, assembly GCF_001650345.1. GTDB lineage: Bacteria > Pseudomonadota > Gammaproteobacteria > Enterobacterales > Vibrionaceae > Photobacterium > Photobacterium jeanii. The sequence continues at coordinate 1,013,216 of NZ_LVHF01000012.1, forward strand.
ATTTCAATATCAAATTGCGTACGCTGAGCAATACGCTGCTCTTCCACCAGCTTATTGTTATCCATTAGCTGCTTACGGCGAACAACTAACTCATCTTTGATATTTTCTATCGCCTCCAAGATACGTTCGCGCGGGGTGACATAGTGCGTTTTCGGATAAATCGTACAGCGCGCCAAATCACGTTGAATAATGGCGCCCGTTAGTGGGTCGAACGAACTGATACAATCCACTTCATCATCAAACAACTCGATGCGAATCGCATCTTTCTCAGATTCAGCAGGGAAAACATCAATAACTTCGCCACGCACACGGAAAGTACCGCGCTCGAACGCTACATCATTACGCTGATATTGCAGCTCAGCCAAACGAGCAAGTACATCGCGCTGATTTAAGAAATCACCACGACGCACGTGCAGCATCATCTTAAGATAAGAATCAGGATCACCAAGGCCGTAAATCGCCGACACGGATGCGATGATCACCACATCGCGGCGCTCTAGCAATGCCTTAGTTGCAGAAAGACGCATTTGCTCAATGTGGGCATTGACCGACGCATCTTTTTCAATAAACGTGTCGGTTGTTGGTACATAAGCTTCAGGCTGGTAATAATCGTAGTAAGAAACAAAATACTCGACGGCGTTTTCAGGGAAAAATTCTTTCATCTCCCCATAGAGTTGCGCTGCCAGTGTTTTATTTGGCGCTAAGATCAAGGTTGGACGGTTACTTTGGGCGATCACATTCGCCACCGTGAAAGTTTTACCTGAACCTGTAACCCCTAACAGGGTTTGATGGGCAAGCCCAGCATCCAGACCTTCTAGTAATTGATTGATAGCCGTAGGTTGGTCACCTGATGGAGTAAAAGGTGAGGCCAGCTTAAACAGTTTGCTCATCTGCCATACTCAACTGAAATATCTACTCGCTATTGTCGCTGCTCACGAGGTGAAGTCAACTAAGTCGATTCAAAGCATTGACTTTCATTTTCCGAACACGTAAATTACACGCCCCTGACAGCAATAACGCCTGCCAGCCCCCATATATTTTTGCGGCAAGCCTGTCGTAAAAAGTAGCCACTCTCAAGACAAAATTTCATTCTGTTTATTCGCAGTTAAGCACTATTAATCCACAGTTTATTCAAGTTTTGATTTAAATCAATTCACACCTATTTTCAAACTACTGTTTTATTAGCGTCCTATTCCATCATGTGAATATTTTCAACAGAATATTATTCTCAACCCAGTCATAACAAACGATTAGCTAACCACACCACCTTGTTCAAAAAACAAACAAACCGTACTTCTATACTGCGTTTTCGTACTTCCTAAGCATCCATCAACACAGTTATCCACAGTTTTTGTGGGTAAGTGATGTAAACCCTTGCCATTACTGGGCTCGGGGAAAGCAAGTTCTTTTTTTCACAATTATCTGCACAGAAAAACTTGCTTTTTTTCGCATCAGCTAAGCCCTCAACTGCCGAAAGATCCACCAAAGGATCAATAAAGTTAGTGATCAACCGCTCATATGCAAAAGGTTTATTTATGTAAATTACTCACAACACATTAGCTCAACAGTCATGGGCAAGCTCAACGCCAAAATGTATGATAGTGCCCTGTGAATAACCCTAGCGGCATGATGCAACCCAACCATAGATGAAAACACTAAAATACCTACAGGGTTATCCAACCCATTTAACCGACCAAGTAGAACAATTGATCAATAAAGATCAACTAGCACCATTGCTGCTCAAGCGTTACCCTCAAACCCATGACATTAAGACAGAAAAAGCCTTATACGATTACGTGATCAACATTAAGAATCAGTATCTGAAAAAATCAGCGCCGATCAGCAAAGTCGCCTACGACAACAAGATCAATGTGATCCACCATGCTTTAGGCTTACACAGCTTTGTTTCTCGCGTCCAAGGAGGCAAACTAAAAGCCAAACATGAAATCCGAGTGGCTTCTGTTTTTAAAAAAGGACCAGAGGCGTTTTTGCGCATGATCGTTGTTCACGAATTAGCGCACTTAAGAGAGAAAGAGCACAACAAAGCTTTCTATCAGCTCTGTTGCCATATGGAACCCAACTACCACCAGTTGGAATTTGATATGCGTTTGTACTTAACGCAATTGGATAAATTTGGTGAGATTTACCAAGGTTAGAGACTGTTAACCTTGTGAATAACATACATAAGTGTTCGTTTAATCAAGGTTATACTGATTAGTATCACACGGCTTCGGACGACATACCCAAGCGCAAAAAGCTCTCACTTGTGGCAAAACTGTCAAATTTAAAATTAGCGCACACGGCCAGCCAATCATAAAACTTTGTCCCCATACTGCTGGCCACGCATCACTGAACCCAAGCTTATACCCAGATAATAAGCCCGACATCATACTAGCCATTGTTAATGATGAAAGAATGCTGGTTAACCACTGCTGTTTTCGGCTCATTCACTGCCCTCTATCTATATATCTACTAATTAACGTAATCACCAACAGCTAAGCTCATTGGTTTTCGCCTTTGAGGTATTATGATAGATTCACTCATATCTGATAAAAACAAGTAAATATTGAAGTATGAGTTCCATATTTGGAAGCATTGACGATCTCTACCTATTCTGCAAAGTCGTAGAATATGGTTCGTTACAAAAAGCGGCTCAAGCCTTACAGTTACCACAATCCACGGTTTCTCGTCGGCTCAATAACTTAGAGAGCAAACTCAATATTCGCTTGTTAGAAAAGCATGGCAGGGAATTAGCGCCAACGGCTGTGGGTAAGCTCGCGTTTACTAGTATCAGTAGCGGAATGGAAACACTCGAGTTTGGAGTCGAGCATTTAAGTGAGCAAACTAACAAGGTAACGGGCAAGATCAAGTTATCCATGCCACACACTTTGTACCGCAGCTTTATTGCGCCAACGATTGATAGTTACTTAAAAGCCTACCCTGATGTTCAACTGAATTTAGCACTCAATAATGAACACACTAAGCCAGTAACGGATCATGATTTGCTGATCACGTTTAACATTGCTGATATGGATGACATGATTGCTCGGCCACTGTTTAAAGCAAAGCATGGTTTCTTTATTAGTCCTGAATACTTAGAAACGATTGGCAAGGTGTCGTGCCCCAAAGATTTAGCGAACGTCGATTGGATTTTAGGTGAACAGCAATCACAGATGCCATTCTACCGGCATGGCGAGTTTGTTGAAGATTTGGCGATTCGACCTCGGCTGATCGTCAACGATATTCACGCTGCACTTGAAGCAGTTCAATTAGGTTTAGGTGTTGCCTCGTTACCACTAAGGCATGTACCGAAAGACACTAACTTAATTCACCTATTGCCTGACTATCATCGTAATGAGCGTCAATCCTACTTGGTTTATAAAGCCAGAAAATACCAGCCCAACGCCGTACGCTTGCTAATCCAAGCCTTACTCAAAAAAGGTGAACATTTAGATGAAATTGAGTAGGTAGCTCCAACGCGTACCAAAAAGCCCAGCATTTCTGCTGGGCTCATTCTAAATGTGACGAAGCGTTAAGGGTATGGTGGATTGGGCTCAAACCCAATTCACTGAAACTTAAATGCAAAAAAGGCGCTGACAAATCAGCGCCTTTCTTAAATGTGGCGGAGAGATAGGGATTTACTGCTCGCAAGCTCGCGCCCTTCGGGCTATTGCCTTTTCGCGCCTTCGGCACGGGCAATGTGCTTTCGCTTCGCTCAGGTGAACCCCGTTCTAGGGTTCAGCACCCTATCTCATCATTCCCCATGTTACAGATGTAAAAAAGCCCAGCATTTCTGCTGGGCTCTTTTGAATGTGGCGGAGAGATAGGGATTTGAACCCTAGATACGCTACAAACGTATGCCGGTTTTCAAGACCGGTGCTTTCAACCACTCAGCCATCTCTCCGAAATTTTGATCATCTAAAAAGATGATGGCGGTGAGGGAGGGATTCGAACCCTCGATACGTTGCCGTATACACACTTTCCAGGCGTGCTCCTTCAGCCACTCGGACACCTCACCACATTGTTTGCTAAGCTCATCGCTCAACAGGGTCGCTACTATAGTGCTAACCCTTTATTGGGTCAATAAAAAAAATGAATTTATAGTTTGAGCGTTCAAAAATACGACAACGATAGGTTTTGCTGAATTATTCCCAATCAGACTACTGCGACTCCTGTTAGCGACTGATACAATGACAGCATAGATTTAAGTCCTCGCTTTGTTACACAACTAGCAACATGCGAGATGAGAATACCCGTGACACACATAAACGAATGTCACCCTAAATCGAGAGTGAATTATGTCTTCACAATTACGTGCAATTTTGCAAAAGCCTGAGCTAGCGGAACAACTGCTACCAGAAGCTCAAACACGTGGCTTTGTTACAGCTATGGCAGCAGCACCTCACTTGCTAGATCCTGCTGAATGGTTGGCTTTTCTGTGGGGCGGTGATGAAGTTTCACCATTCACAGCACAAGAAGATTTAGAAGCTTACGCCAATGCGATTGTGGCCCTATGGAACGAAACTCGCGAAGCGCTACTAACGAACACTTGGGCGTGGGCTGAAGGTTGCGGTCTAGATGATCAAGAGATCGTGACAGAAGATACTCGCGACTTCGCTGAAGGTCTTCTTCAAGGCTGGCAACTAGCACGCGATGATTGGGAAACCATCATGCCAGAAGACACCGAAGATAGCGCTCTGCTAGGTGGTGTATTACTTTCTATCAGCCTACTTTACGATCCAGAGAATGCAATGCAAGCTCTAGCGGAAGAAGGTGCAGACGCACTGGCGCAGTTTGGTGAAATCTACAAATCTGTACCTATGATGCTTTGTGGTTTATCTCAACGTGCCCATGCACTTGTAAGCAACGCTTAATCGCACTTGCGACAAGATTAAACTCAATACGCAAACGGCAGCCCAATGGCTGCCGTTTTTATATCAGATAGTGTTAATAACACCTTAACGATGACAAACCCCGTTGGCTTGCATCTTACGATGCCAATAGATCAACGCAAAAGCAGGAATGTTCATCAATACGCCATAGAGCAAAGGCGTTACGGCAAATTCAGGACGCCCCAATAGTACGACCGCAGCAAAAATCGCGGTTCCCGCATTTTGAATGCCAACTTCAATGGCAAAAGTTTTTACAACTTTACTGCCCTCGCCCAAGGTTCTTGCGACCAAAGCCCCCATCAGCATACCTGCCACACAGAGTACTATGGCTGCCACTGTCGCCATCGAGGCCATTAGGTGGAAAACTTTTGTGTTGGCAACCAAGGTAATCGCAACCGTAAAGAACAATACCCACAACGCGCTTTTACCGGCAACGGTTGTCAACGAGGCAAACCACGGCTTACGCTCTGCAAAATGATGTAAAGCTATTCCCAATAGAACCGGCACAATAGTCACTGCCGCCAATTGTAAGATTGCTGTTTTCAATGGAATCGCAAGTACAAGCTCTGGCATTAACCAAGTGACTAACATTGGCATGCTAAAAGGAATGATCAAACTGCTAATCGCCGTCATGGTAATAGACAAAGCAGAGTCACCACCGCTTAAGTGAGTAATGGCATTAGATGAGGCTCCGCCAGGAGCTAAAGCGAGTAACCACAATCCAACGGCAACAGGCTCAGGTAAACCTAATACAGTGATCACCGCATAAGCCAACAAAGGTAAACCGAGCAGTTGCGCTAATAAGGCTGCAATGACTTTAAGCGGATACTGGCTGACACGGGCAAAATCGGCAACGCGCAACGTCATTCCCACACAAAACATCATCCATGCAAGCGCAATCGGTAACGCCACTGTTAATAGTGTCTGACTCATGGTTTATCCCTATTTAAATCCAGTTACACATATTCTACGCTTCGCCTACCCTTGCAATACCACACCTGAGACGAGACGAATCAACTCAGTATGACTATCAGCAGACTCCGCCGACGCACTCTAACATAAAAAAATAGCGACCCAAAGGTCGCTATTTTTATGATTTTATTGCCATTACACAGAGCAACACTTTATAAAATTAAGCGTTACCTTTCACTTTTAACTGCAGCTCAGCAGCAAAATCTAGCATGCGATTGAGTGGGATAAGTGATTTCTCACGCAATGATTCATCGACAAAGATTTCATGCTCACTGCCGCCATCACGTAGCGCTTGTTCAATGGCTTTCAAACCGTTCATCGCCATCCAAGGACAATGTGCACAGCTACGACAGGTTGCACCAGCACCTGCTGTTGGTGCTTCCACCAATTCTTTCTCAGGGACTAATTGCTGCATCTTAAAGAAGATACCTTTGTCAGTTGCCACAATCAGTTTTTGATTTGGTAACGCTTTCGCCGCTTTGATCAATTGGCTTGTTGAGCCTACGGCATCAGCTAGTTCAACCACACTAGCAGGCGATTCAGGGTGAACGAGAATCGCAGCATCTGGGTGGAGATGCTTCATGTCACGTAGCGCTTTGGCTGAGAATTCATCGTGAACCACACACTCGCCTTGCCACAGTAGCATTTCAGCCCCTGTTTGATTGGCAATGTACGAACCTAAGTGGCGGTCAGGACCCCAAATGATTTTTTTGTCTTCACTATCAAGGTGTTCAACAATTTCTAGTGCAATACTGGAAGTCACAACCCAATCGGCGCGTGCTTTAACTGCAGCAGAGGTATTCGCGTACACCACCACAGTGTGGTCTGGGTGAGCATCGCAGAATTCAGTAAATTTATCGGCTGGACAGCCTAGATCAAGCGAGCATTCCGCTTCCAAGGTTGGCATCAGTACATGTTTCTCTGGGGTCAGGATTTTCGCTGACTCGCCCATAAAACGTACGCCACAGATAATCAATGTTTTTGCAGGGTGTTGATTACCAAAACGGGCCATCTCTAGGGAATCACCAACAAAACCGCCTGTTTCTTCAGCTAGGGCCTGAATCTCAGGATCGGTATAGTAGTGGGCGACTAAAACCGCATCTTTTTCCTGAAGTAGGGTTTTAATTTTCTCTTTGTATACCTGTTTCTCTTCCGCACTCATTGGTTGAGGTTTTGGTGGAAACGGGTAAATCGTCTCTGACGGATCGAATGTTAAGCTCATTACTCACTTGCTCTATCAGCTAGTCCTTACTATCCGGACATTATACACAGCGTGCCGCCTTTTTCCCTCTTTTCTTATTTCACACGCAGTTTGGTTACCCTTTCACCAAGCGGGATTTCTCTTAATTAATGGTGAGTGCATGGGGTTTATTAACAGTATAGATAACAAAAAGGCCAGCAATTCATGCTGGCCTTCACGGTAATTCAATCGCAATTAATTACCTAGTTTTTTCAGATTCGCTTGTGCTTGTCGTGAGCTGGTTGAATCAGGGTAACTCTTAACGACTTCCTGATACATTTTCTTCGCTTCAGCTACGTCTTTGCTGCGCTCGGCAATCACGCCAAGTTTTAACATTGCATCGGCACGTTTATTCGAATCACTGTAGCTGGCAACAGCCTTAAACTGCTCGCCCGCTTGCTTTAATTGGTTCTTAGTAAAGTACAGCTGACCAAGCCAGTAATGGGCATTTGGCTTGTAGGCAGATTCTGGGTACGAAGCCAGGAAGCCCTCAAAGGCTTTCACTGCGCCATCGTAATCTTTCTCTTTCAAGATCAGATTAACGGCTTTTTCGTAGTCTGCATTTTCACTGACATTACCGGTATAAGTTTCTGTGGATTTGGGTTTGGCATCCGCAGTGTCTGTCGCTTTTTGTGGTTGGCGGCTTAGTGCATCCACTTCACGGTACAGTTCACGTTGGCGCTCTAACATTTGACTTAAGTCATACGAGTTGCGCTCTACGACACCACGAAGTTCATCCATTTCCGAAGCCAATTGTTCAAGCTGACGTTGCATGTCGATTTGAACTTGGTTTCTGGCCTCAAGCATCCGCTCCAATCGCTCAAGGCTACTTCCCTGAGCACTGCTACTGTTTAGCTCAGTAACGGGAGCAGGAGCGGCGACCACTTGGGTCGCCGCACCAACCAGCAACGCCAATGCGGCTACGCGCATCTTGTTACTGTTCATAGTTATTACCTATTACTTGTACACTAGAACCGAACGACGGTTCTTCGCGTAATCAGCTTCAGTGTGACCAAGCACTAGTGGCTTCTCTTCACCGTAGCTTACGATATCAAGTTGGTTTGCAGAAACACCTAGCGCTTGTAGGTATTTAGCAACAGCGTTAGCACGACGCTCGCCTAGTGCAATGTTGTACTCTGGCGTACCGCGCTCATCTGCGTGACCTTCAACGTTCACTTTTTGAGCTGGGTTGTTACGTAGGTACTCAGCGTGTGCTTCTAGCATAGCTTGATAATCAGGTTGGATTTCTGCGTTATCAAACTTGAAGTAAATAGTTTGCTCTTGACGTAGTTCTTGGTTACGTAGTTCTTGCTCAGAAAGAACAGGAGTTTCGTTTTCAACTGGTGTTGTCACTACTGTTTGCTCTGATGCTTTGTTAGTGCTTTCAGAAGCAGAAGTTTCAGTACCTTCAGTTGAGCTACAAGCCGCAAGAGTCATCATTGGCAGCGCAATTGCCAGCCCCTTTAAAACTTTATTAAGTTGCATTTTATTGTTCCTTGTTTGCTAATTTACGTGAACTTAGAGATATGGGCCCCAAGAAGGCGCACGTACTCGTCCGTTCGTCGCAGGTAAACGTGCTTTAAAGCGCCCGTCAATCGACACTAACGACAGTTCGTTTGATTTATTATTCACTGAACTGTAGATCACCATGCCGCCGTTCGGTGCAATGCTTGGAGACTCATCCAAAAATGTTTTGGTCAAAATTTGAAGAGCTCCAGTCTTCAGGTCTTGCTTCGCAATGTTGTAGCCAGAATCAGATCTGTGCACCATCACTAAGAAGCGACCATCAGGGGTCAGCTGACCGCCTAAGTTTTGACTGCCCTGCCAAGTCAAACGCTCAGTTTTGCCGTCAGCTAAATTTACTCGATATATCTGAGGTTTACCACCTCTGTCTGAGGTAAATACCAAAGACTGCCCGTCAGGATCCCAAAATGCTTCGGTATTGTTCGCGCGACCACGGGTAATTTGCGTTAATTTCTTGGTTTCCAAATCTTTTACGTAGATTTGCAGGCTACCACTTTTCGATAATACCAAAGCTAGTTTCTTACCGTCGGGAGAGAAGCGTGGCGAACCATTATGACGAGGGAATGAAGTCACCATTTCACGCGTACCCTTGTAGATATCCATTACAAAGATTTGCGCTTGGTCGTTTTCAAAACTCACGTAAGCAAGCTTACTTCCATCAGGAGACCAAGACGGTGACATTAATGGCTGACGAGATTTCAGTACCAAACGCTCATTGAAGCCGTCGTAATCTGCGATACGCAGTTGGTAAGGGTATTTTGCTTTATCGTCAATCACTACGTATGCGATACGCGTTAAGAAAGCACCACGCTCGCCCGTTAGTTTTTCGTATACTAAATCAGAAATACGGTGTGCATATTGACGCAGGCGCTTACCTTTCACTGTGGCACGGTTATTCACCAATAAGTGATCTTTAGTCAGTACCAACTCACCGCCACTTAAACCACGGCTTTCTCCACTGGTTAATTGACCACGAACGATATCAACCAATTGATACTGAACAACATAGTTACCATCAACGTCTTGGCTGATTTGACCAGTTACAAGTGCGTCAACGCCCATAGATGTCCACGCATCGTAATCCACTTGCGATTCATCGTATGGTGTTTGTGGCATTTTGCTGGCTGCAATTGGGCTAAATTTACCACTGCGCTGTAAGTCAGAAGCAATCACTTTGGATACATCCGATGGCAACTTGCCATCGCCGTTCCATTTGAATGGGACAACACCAATTGGGCGTGCTGAATCAATACCTTCGGTGATAACCAGCTCAAGTTCGGCATGGGCAAGTTGGCTAAAGCCAATCAGTGCCACACATAACGCCATTATCCAACGTTTCATATTTTATCCTTTTACTCTGGGCTGACGGTTAGTCGAATAGAACGTAGCTTTTCAACCACAGCGGGATCTTCAGGCATAGGGAATTGGCTCACCTTCACCACTGCAGCTTTCGCAGCACGACATAGTGTCGCATCACCACCATCTTCACTCGCATCCAACAATAGACCGTTCGCTGACAAGCGCATACGGATGACACACTCTTTGCCAAAAAAGCTCTGATCCACCAGCAAGTTCTGTTGGATCATTTGCTTATAGATACTACCGTAGCGTTTCGCTTCGTCAGCAATAAACTGACCACGCGCCCCGCCACGTTGTTCGGTTTCTGCTTCCAGCCCGGCAAACATATCGTTTAGCGCTGCTTCTTGCTGGCGTTGCAATTCACGCGCTTCGGCAGCTTTACGTTCTGCTTCTTTACGAGCTTGCTCAGCTTTCTTGGCAGCTGCTTCAGCTCGTTTTCGCTCGGCCTCTTTCGCTTTACGCGCTTCTTCTGCCTTGCGAGCGGCTTCTTCCGCTTTGCGCTGTTCTGCTAGCTTACGCTGACGCTCTTGCTCCGCTTTACGTGCTGCCTCTTGTTTGGCTTTTCGCTCCGCTTCTGCTTTAGCAGCTTGCGCTTTTGCCACTTTCGCTGCTTCATCAGCTTTGCGTTTTTCTTCTGCGGCTTTCTTACGCTCCGCAGCCACACGTTGACGTTCTTTCTCCGCTTCACGTGCTTCTTTTTCTGCTTTGAGCTTATTAGCTTTTAGTTCACGCAGGCGTTTCTCTTCTGCCTGACGTTGTTTCTCTAGCTGTGCCGCTTGTTGTTCTAAACGGCGTAAGCGATCTTGCTCTGCCTTTTTCGCATTTTCACGCTCTTGTCTGATCCGCTGGGCTTGTTGATTGACCAAAGCAGGATCGACAACGACGGCTTGTATGGTATTACCTGATTGTTTCGGTTTATCCATCGAAAAATCGGTGCCCCACAACAACGCCACCAAGAGTAAAGCATGAAGAATTAACGAAATAATGACAGCAGCGCTGTAGTTATTATTTCTCATCGGTTTGATGACTCCTACTGCTCTAATGGTTCCGTCATTAGGCCTACCGATGCTACCCCAGCGCGGTTTAGCGCATCTAAGGTTTCAATAATATAGGCATACTGTGCACGGCTATCACCGCCCACTAACACAGTTGATTTCGGGTTCAACTGTAATTCAGCGCGAACACGCGTCAGCATGTCATTCATGTTTAACCCACGAACGACATCGCCGTTGTTCACACTTAACCCTAAGTTACCATTCTGATCGACTTCGACAATAATGGGCGCACCACTGTCATCTTTAGAGAGGTCGGCTACCGACTTAGCCGTCGAGGTTGCCGGTAGCTCTACATCCACCCCTTGCGTAACAAAAGGTGCCGTTACCATGAAGATGATAAGCAGTACCAACATCACATCGATATACGGCACCACGTTAATCTCGGCCGTCATTTTTCGCTTTTTTGGTTGGTACGCCATGGCTTATTGCTCCTGAGTGCCAGCAAAGGCTTGGCGGTGCAAGATGCTAGAGAACTCTTCCATAAAGGTTGCGTAAGTGTGCTCTAGTTTTGAAACGCGGTTTGTTAGGCGGTTATAGAACATTACCGCAGGAATTGCCGCAAACAGACCCATCGCTGTCGCAACAAGTGCTTCCGCGATACCAGGTGCCACCATAGCCAGCGTTGCTTGCTTAACGGCACCCAACGCGATGAAAGCGTGCATGATGCCCCATACCGTACCGAATAGACCGATGTACGGGCTGATAGAACCCACTGTCGCAAGGAACGGTAGATTGGTTTCTAGGCTATCGACTTCACGCGATAGAGAGACACGCATGGCACGACCTGTACCTTCCATTACCGCTTCTGGCACTTTGCCATTGCTGCGGTGAAGGCGAGCGAACTCTTTAAAGCCTGCGTAAAAAATTTGTTCGGTGCCGATCAAGCTATCTTTACGTGCTGACACTTCTTGATAAAGCTGAGACAGATCGCTCGCTGACCAAAAACGGTCTTCAAAACGCTCGGCTTTAGAAATCGCTTCAGACAGGATTTGCGAACGCTTGATAATCATTGCCCATGAGACCACCGACATGCCAAGCAAAATAAGCATTACAATTTTTACCAACAGGCTGGCCTGTAGAAACAGGTCTAGAATTGATAATTCAGCAGTCACTAGATATCTCCGACTTAATATTTTCTGGAATTGCGATAGGTTTCATGGTGCGAGAGTTAATACAGGCTACCTTAACCACGGCTTTACACAAGATTTGGCCTTCATTGTTAACTAAATCCTGACAAAATTCGATAGATGCGCGGCGTAAATCGCTGATATGGGTGCGAACTACCAACATATCATCTAATTTGGCACCTTTTATGTAGTCAATTTCGAGGTGACGAACAACGAAGCCTACATCAGCTTCAAGCAGCGCTTGTTGACTGACACCATTTTCACGCAAGAGTTCCGTTCTTGCTCGTTCGAAGTATTTTAAATAATTGGAGTGATACACCACCCCACCAGCGTCTGTATCTTCGTAGTAGATAGTGATGGGCCAATTAAATGTTTTCACAGCTTCCATGGTCTCTCTCGGGTAAAACAGCAGACATCACTATACCTAACTAAATGAGTTTAATGAAATTTCGCCGCATAATTTTGACGCTGATTATACCAAGCAAATCCGCTTATAGGGGCATAAATTCATTGCATCATAAAGCACGACTCTCCTACATAAAAACAGTACGTTACAATGTTTATTAGCAAGTCTCTCGCTTCGAGCATGGACCTAATATTTGGCGTTTCTGCCGCTTTTGGTTTGAAAGTTTTGTAACCAAATAATTCAGATAAAAAAACGGCCGATTGTGATATCACAATCGGCCGTTATTATTCTATTAACCCGCGTCTTAGAAGAAGCGTAACCAATAGATGTAGGCTAAAACTGGCAGCGCTAAAAATGGCGTGAAGAACACCTGCCAAAACCAGTTTCTTGGTACAAACCCTACCCCATAAATCATGGTGCTACAGATTGCCCAAATCATGGCTGGCGAAATTACCGGGCCGAACCCACCAATTGCATGCGCAAATTGAGTTGGGTCCCATAGAATTAGGCCCGTTAACGCTAAACCCGCCATCATAGCTACAAGACGGATAGCGCCTTGACTCAATGGTTGATGGGCTTGTTTAACCCACAGGTTGATCTTACTCACCAGACTCGTCCATATTTTCAGTTGTTTCCAACCAAAGCGCATTAATAATGCCGAACGAACAAGCAAGCAGAACACCTAGAATCCAAGCAAAATACCACATGGTGTCGTCTCCTTAGTACAGTGAGTTTTTGTTTTCTTCGATGAACTTGTCATCAAGACGGCCAAACATTTTGTAGTAAGTCCAGATAGTGTAACCAAGGATAATTGGCACCATCACGAACGCTACACCAGTCATAATGTTCAGCGTTAGCTCAGAAGAGGTCGCATCCCACATTGTCAGGCTGTGGCTTGGGAACAAGCTTGACGGCATGATGAATGGGAATAGCGCGAAACCAAACGTCAGGATAACGCCAGCCATTGTTAGGCTTGAAGTTAAGAACGCAAACGCGCCACGGTCAGCTTTAGTTGCAATAACCGTTAGCAATGGCATTACTACTGCTAGTAGTGGAGCTGCCCATAGTAGTGGGTATGCTTCGTAGTTAGCGAATAGCGCGCCAGACAAACGTTCCACTTCTTTCGTTAGTGGGTTTGAAGGTGCGTTTGTTACGATCTCAGACGTGATCACATAACCTTCGATGCTTTGAGCCCAGAAGCCCGCAATCGCAAACAGTACAGCAGTCGCAATTGCAGTAATCACAGTTACGTTACGTGCACGAGTGTGCAGTTCGCCTGTGGTTTTCATCTGTAGGTAAGTCGCACCTTGAGTGATGATCATCATTGAGCTTACTAGACCACATAGCAGCGCAAATGGGTTTAGTAGGCCAAAGAACGAACCTTTGTACGTTGGGATCAAGAACTCGTTTAGCTCGAAAGGTACACCTTGAAGCAGGTTACCGAAAGCCACACCGAAGATCACAGGTGGCACGAAGCTACCTACGAAAATTGCTTTATCCCAAGCATTACGCCATTTGTCTTCAGTTAGCTTAGAACGGTAGTCGAAGCCAATTGGACGTAGCCATAGTGCAGCTAGCGTTACGATCATCGCAAGGTAGAAACCAGAGAACGCCGTTGCGTAAACTAGTGGCCATGCTGCGAATAGTGCACCACCCGCAGTGATAAGCCAAACTTGGTTACCATCCCAGTGCGGTGCGATTGAGTTAATCATTACACGGCGTTCGTTGTCGGTTTTACCAATTACTGGTACCAACGCGCCCACGCCCATATCAAAACCATCTGTTACTGCGAAACCGATGCAAAGCACACCAATCAACGCCCACCAGATGAATCGCAATACTTCATATTCAAACATTGCTTAAATCTCCCTGATTACGCTTCAACCTGACGAGATACCACGTTTTGTGGTGCGTCATTTGTTTCAAAGTGGTAGCGACCTGTCTTCAGGCTGCTTGGACCTAAACGAGCAAACTTGATCATTAGGTACATTTCAGCAATCAGGAATACAGTGTATAGACCGATAATTGCTAGCATTGAAGTAATGATGTCAGATGCTGCAAGGTTAGATGCCGCCATAGACACAGGAAGGATTTCACCTACAGCCCAAGGTTGACGACCGTACTCTGCAACGAACCAGCCTGCTTCAACTGCGATCCAAGGTAGTGGAATACCGTATAGTGCAGCTTTAAGTACCCATTGCTTCTCAGTAATTTTGTGACGACAAGTCTGAATGAATGCCGCACCAATAATACCTAGCATTAGGAAACCTGCAGCAACCATGATGCGGAAGCTCCAGAACAGCGGCCATACCGTAGGGATAGAGTCGTCAGCTGCTTTCGCGATGTCTGCTTCAGTCGCGTCAACAACATTCTCTGCGTATGGTTTAAGTAGGAAGCCGTAACCTAGGTCGTGCTTCACTTCATCAAATGCTGCAATGTTTTCAGGCGTTTTCTCACCTGCACGTAGTTTCTCTAGTAGACCGTAAGCAACCATACCGTTACGGATACGCTCTTCGTGCTCAACTTTAAGATCACGTAGACCAGTTACTTCTGTATCTAGAGAACGAGTCGCGATAATACCCATTAGGTAAGGGATCTTAATCGCGTAATCTGTTTCCATTGTTTCTTGGTTAGGTAGACCAAATGCAGTGAAGGCTGCAGGCGCTTCTTCTGTGTGCCATTCAGCTTCGATTGCCGCTAGTTTAGTTTTTTGTACGTCACCTAACTCGTAGCCTGATTCGTCACCAAGTACGATAACAGACAAGATCGCAGCCATACCAAATGAAGCAGCGATTGCGAATGAACGACGAGCAAAAGGAATGTCACGACCTTTCAGTAAGTAGTAAGAACTGATACCAAGGATGAACATTGCACCTGTTACATAACCCGATGCTACTGTGTGAACGAATTTAACCTGCGCAACTGGGTTTAGTACAACTTCAGCGAAGCTCACCATTTCCATACGCATTGTTTCGAAGTTAAATTCCGCACCCACTGGGTTTTGCATCCAGCCGTTAGCAACCAGAATCCAAAGCGCTGAGAAGTTAGAACCTAACGCAACTAACCAAGTTACTGTTAAGTGCTGACGCTTTGATAGGCGATCCCAACCGAAGAAGAACAGACCAACGAAAGTGGATTCTAAGAAGAATGCGATCAGTGCTTCAATCGCTAGCGGGGCACCAAAGATGTCACCAACATAGTGCGAGTAGTAAGCCCAGTTTGTACCAAACTGGAACTCCATGGTTAGACCTGTAGCCACACCAAGAGCAAAGTTAATACCAAAAAGCTTACCCCAGAACTTAGTCATGTCCTTGTAGATTTGCTTTCCAGTCATTACGTAAACAGACTCCATAATGGCAAGTAGGAATGCCATACCTAGAGTCAATGGGACGAACAAAAAGTGATACATCGCAGTTAATGCGAACTGTAACCGCGATAGTTCGACGATATCAGTGAACATTGTGAACTCCTTTTTTCACCAGGCTGACTGGTGACAGTACTTCGTTTGTGTACCGATGATTGGGCTTAGCAAAATGTAGCTAACAAAAGATCACAACTCATAAATCTTCCTGATCGCCATGAATCATGGCCTCCATCTATTATGTTGTAATTTTGTATGTTATTAGTTAACTTATTGTTAAGCTACAGCTAATAAAGTCATTGCTAATATTACTGGTAATTGGTGCCAGCTTCAAAGGATTTATCGCACATTTTGCTTTGATAAAAATCAATAAACATTGCTCAAAATTTAAACGATCCCATATCAATTGATTTGGATCATATTTTTGAGCATTCGTCAGATGACTTATTAAGGCACTAAAAGATAAGATTTTTCAGAAGGCTTCGAATGGGATCACAGTTATACACATTCTGTTTTTAATTAGTCACACAACAAGAAATTACACTTAGAAAAAAGAAGGATAATTTCATGTGTTCTTCACTGTGATTTTAACGCTTTTAAAGCTATCAATAACATCAAAGAGTTAGCTCTAACTTTTAAAAAACGCCATTTTTCGCATTATCTAAACTTATGCGAAATTGTAATTTAACTCGCTTTTCCTCTCACAAAATAATCCTATAATCAGCGTCAGAAGATGATTCCATCTCCCAAGCTATAAAAGCAGTGCTTTATGAAAAATTAGCACTGTCTCGCTTTGTCACTTTTAACTTGATTGAGGTAGTCGTTATGGCACGTATTTTTGAAAAAATTATCGCTTTATACCAACCAAGTTTTGTTGAACTGTATAAGCGTGCATATTAAGACGCGATAAAATTGCGTCAAATTTGCAGCAAATGACTGGTCATCCCTTAGTATAGACGACTGACTTGTCATTAAGATGTAAATAAAAAACCAGTTTAAAGCTAGCCATTAACACGTTTTGCTTACCGTTAATGGCTAGAAACAAAAAAACGAGGCTCGGAAGCCTCGTTTTTTTACATTTCATTTACCCACTACGCTTACTTTTCGCTAGGAAAATCCAAACCAAAGTGTAAATAAGCGCGTTGAGTAGCAATACGACCACGTGGCGTACGCTGTAGATAACCTTGTTGGATCAAATACGGCTCTAATACATCCTCAATGGTGTCTTTCTCTTCACCAATCGCTGCAGCCAAGTTATCTAACCCAACAGGACCCCCCATAAATTTATCGATGATAGCCATCAATAGCTTACGGTCCATATAGTCAAAGCCACTGCTATCTACATCAAGCATATCCAATGCTTTCGCTGCAATATCAGGGCAAATATGACCATTGCCTTTCACCTCGGCATAATCACGTACACGGCGCAATAAGCGGTTAGCAATACGCGGCGTACCACGTGAACGCACAGCCACCTCCATTGCCCCTTCCGTTTCCATTGATAAGCCAAGACAATTTGCACTACGCTGAACAATGTCTTTTAAATCATCAACCTTGTAATACTCCAAACGTTGAGTAATACCAAAGCGGTCACGTAGCGGTGAAGTCAGGGAACCCGCTCGAGTTGTCGCACCGATTAAAGTAAATGGCGGTAAATCAATTTTGATCGAACGTGCAGCTGGTCCTTCACCAATCATGATATCGAGTTGGTAATCTTCCATTGCCGGATACAACACCTCTTCAACCTGTGGGCTTAAGCGGTGGATCTCATCAATAAAAAGCACATCATTTTCTTCAAGGTTGGTCAGCAAAGCAGCCAAGTCACCCGCTTTTTCTAATACCGGACCAGAAGTCGTACGAATATTTACGCCCATTTCGTTAGCGACAATATTCGCCAGTGTGGTTTTACCCAAACCCGGAGGACCAAAAATCAACAGGTGATCGAGTGCTTCATCACGAAGTTGTGCTGCTTTAATAAAGATTTCCATCTGATCACGAACATGGTCCTGACCTTGGTAGTCTTGCAATAGCTTAGGACGTATCGCACGATCGATAACGTCTTCTTCGCGCGTTGATTCAAAATTGCTGGATATTAAGCGATCCGCTTCAATCATGGATAACTACCGAACTCGATTAAACCATTGAACGTAGCGCATCACGGATGATGGCTTCGCTGCTCATATCTGGTTGTGCTACTTGCGACACCACTTTTGATGCTTGCTGAGGTTTGTAGCCCAGTGCCACCAGCGCACTTACCGCTTCATCTTCAGCGCGTGCTGATGATTGCGCTTCAACCGCTTGTGATGCAGCCGTATCTTGTGCCGGAGTAAACAGATCACCCTCGCCCCAGCCTTTCAGACGGTCACGCATTTCAATCACTAAGCGCTCTGCGGTTTTCTTGCCTACACCTGGGATCTTCACGAGTGTAGTGATATCTTCATTTTCCACGCTCAAGACAAACTGGCTAGCCGTCATTGCCGACAAAATAGCTAAGCCCAGTTTCGGACCAACACCGTTTGCTTTGATCACTTCACGGAACAATTCACGTTCGCTTTTTTTATTGAAGCCATATAGCAATTGTGCGTCTTCACGCACAACAAAATGGGTAAACACAATCGCTTCTTGGCCGACTTCTGGCAGCTCATAGAAACAACTCATAGGCATTTGAATTTCATAACCTACTCCACCCACTTCCAGTAGTACTTCAGGTGGTTGCTTTTCCAATACGGTTCCACGTAGACGACCAATCACAGCTTCATCTCTTTATTTGAATCAAAATTAGCCCAAGGATAATCAAATACTGGATGGACATCCAGCTATTTGTGATGATGAACGAGGAAATTCCTCATGGCGGATCACGAAAAGAAGATAGCCATAAAGAAAAAGCAGCCGAAGCTGCTTTTAGACGATATCACTGAAAAGTGCTGTGCTCATCAATGCGCTGAAACGTGTTCTGGCAGACATTATCGATAACGACCACGACGTGCACCACTGGCACGCCCAGCCATCGCGACCAAGGTCTTATGCGTATGCGCATGACAAATTGCGACTGCCAACGCATCGGCGGCATCGGCTTGTGGTTTACCCGGCAATTTTAACACCGAGCACACCATGTGTTGCACTTGCGCTTTGTCTGCCCCACCGGTGCCAACAACGGCTTGTTTAATCAAACGCGCCGCGTATTCACTCACAGGTAAATCGGCATTTACTGCTGCAACAATCGCACTGCCGCGAGCCTGCCCTAACTTCAGCGCCGAACTGGCGTTTTTGCCCATGAAGACTTCTTCAATCGCAAACACATCGGGCTGAAACTGAGTGATCACTTCCGAGACACCAGCGTAGATCTGTTTTAAACGGGTTGGAATATCCTCGGCAGAGGTACGAATACACCCGCTGCCAAGGTATTCAAGGTGTCGTCCTTGCTGACGGATCACACCATAGCCTGTGATTCGCGAGCCGGGGTCAATACCTAAAATAATCGACATATTAGATTAAGCTTACAGCTGAGCTGCAACCTCATCTGAAATATCACCATTATGGTAAACTTCTTGAACATCATCTTGATCTTCAAGTGCATCGATTAGGCGTAGTAACTTAGGTGCAGTGTCAGCGTCTAGCTCAGCTTTGGTTGAAGGAACCAAAGTTACTTCTGCGTTAGCCGCTTCAAAGCCCGCTGCATCTAGCGCATCTTTCACCGGACCGAAATCCGCTGGCGTAGTGTAAACGTCGATGGCACCGTCATCTGCGGTTTCAACGTCATCAGCACCACCTTCCAGTGCCGCTTCCATTACCGCGTCTTCATCCAGGCCCGGCGCGTAAGAAATCACACCTTTTTTCTCAAACAGGTAGTTTACACTGCCGTCGGTACCTAAGTTACCGCCCGATTTTGAAAATGCGTGACGTACGCCTGATACCGTGCGGTTGCGGTTGTCTGTCATACACTCAACCATAACTGCCGTACCACCTGGACCGTAACCTTCGTAGATCACGGTTTCCATGTCATCTTCGCCTTCACCACCAGCACCACGAGAAACTGCGCGGTTGATAGTGTCACGTGTCATGTTATTTGATAATGCTTTATCAATTGCCGCACGTAGACGTGGATTGTTTTCTACTTCAGCGCCGCCTTCTTTGGTCGCAACGACGATCTCACGAATAAGCTTGGTGAAAATTTTACCGCGTTTAGCATCTTGTGCTGCTTTACGGTGTTTGATGTTGGCGAATTTACTATGACCTGCCATGTCAGACTCCGATTATTCTCTGATGAATGTCTCAATAGGGCTGAGCTCAGGGGAGCGAATGCTCCTAATACCTAGAAAGTACTAATTAGTAGCATAATTAGTCACCTTGGTATCATTATGAAAGGGAAAACCCAAAGGTTTTTCTAACCAGAGCTTAAATACCTTTTCAATTTGTGATCAGTATTTAACGCCCTAAACAAAGACTGGCCTTTCGGCCAGTCTTAATAAGTAATGTAATTACTCTTACTCAGCGTCTTTTTCTTTCGCCGCTGTCACTGCAATTGCTAGTTCTTCTAGCGCTGCAGGGTTTGCAAGGCTTGGTGCGTCCGTTAGTAAGCACGCTGCCGCTGTTGTTTTAGGGAACGCGATAACATCACGGATGTTTTCAGTACCACACAGTAGCATCACTAGACGGTCAAGACCGAATGCAAGACCGGCGTGTGGAGGCGTACCAAACTTCAGTGCGTCTAGTAGGAAACCAAACTTCAGCTGTTGCTCTTCTGCATCGATACCTAGGATATCGAATACCGCAGCTTGCATTTCTGCATTGTGAATACGAACAGAACCACCGCCCACTTCGTAGCCGTTTAGTACCATATCGTATGCGTTTGAGTTAGCCGCTGCAGGGTTTGCTTTTAGCTCTTCCGCAGTCACACCTAGAGGTGATGTGAATGGGTGGTGCATTGCGTGCAGGTTACCTTCGTCGTCTTCTTCAAACATAGGGAAGTCAACAACCCATAGAGGTGCCCATGCAGACTCGTCAGTTAGTTCTAGATCTTTACCTAGTTTCAGACGAAGTGCGCCTAGTGCTTCAGCAACGATGTTTGCTTTGTCTGCACCGAATAGGATGATATCGCCAGATTCCGCTTGAGTGCGATCTAGAATACCGTTGATCACGTCTTCGTTTAGGAACTTAGCCACTGGAGATTGGATACCTTCCATGCCAGCAGCACGGTCGTTAACCTTCATCCATGCAAGACCTTTCGCACCGTAGATACCAACGAACTCACCGTAGCTATCGATTTGCTTACGAGTAAGTTTCGCACCACCTGGTACGCGGATAACTGCAACACGACCTTTTTCGTCGTTAGCAGGGCCTGAGAATACTTTGAACTCAACGTCTTTCACTAGATCAGCAACGTCTACTAGCTCTAGTGGGTTACGAAGGTCTGGCTTATCAGAACCGAAACGGCGAATTGCTTCGCTAAACGGCATGATAGGGAATTGACCAAGGTCTACATTTAATAGCTCTTGCCACATGTCGCGAACCATTTTTTCAGTGGTTTCACGCACTTGCTCAGCAGACATGAATGATGTTTCGATATCGATCTGAGTGAATTCTGGTTGACGGTCAGCACGTAGGTCTTCGTCACGGAAACACTTAACGATTTGGTAGTAACGATCGAAACCAGACATCATTAGCAGCTGTTTGAATAGCTGTGGAGATTGTGGAAGCGCGTAGAAGCTACCTTTGTGAACACGGCTTGGTACTAGGTAGTCACGAGCACCTTCTGGTGTCGCTTTAGTTAGTACTGGTGTTTCGATGTCTAGGAAGCCGTTGTCATCTAGGAAACGACGAACAAAGCTAGATGCTTTTGCACGTAGCTTGATGCGATCGCTCATTTCTGGACGACGTAAGTCTAGGTAACGGTACTTTAGACGCTGCTCTTCAGAGTTCTTTTGGTTGAAGTCTAGAGGCAGTACATCAGAGCGGTTGATGATCTCAAGACCAGACGCTAGTACTTCTACTTCACCTGTTGCCATGTCTTTGTTTGCTTGGCTTTCAGGACGAACGCGAACTTCACCAGTTAGCTTGATACAGAATTCGTTACGAAGAGTGCTAGCCACTTCATACGCATCCGCCATATCTGGATCAACTACTACCTGAACGATACCTTCACGATCTCGCATATCGATGAAAATAAGACCGCCTAAATCACGACGACGGTTAACCCAGCCGCATAGCTCTACTGTTTGCCCTGCAAGGGACTTGTTCAGGTGACCACAATATTGGGTGCGCATAAGAAATTCCCGATTCTGTTTACTTGATCCTGTAGGCGATTTTAGCAAGCGGCCCCGCTCGCACAGGTTGACTCATCCCGACCGCAAATCGCCCAAAACTCATCCAAGATTGATGATTAGGTGTGGTCGAGAGACAAAAATAACGCGTTATTATAAAGAAAAGTCTTAATGTAGGAAAAGAGGACAACCGAAATCAAGCAAAAAACACGATCAAAAGCGATTCCTTGCGCTATCTATACCCAATTACGCTCAAACAACCATCAATTTATAGCAACACCTCCACCAGCAAATGCGCTGACGCTGCCACACATCCCATCCTGTTTCTGATAATCTTAAGGTAATAACAACAAATAATATGCTTTGCTATGTCAGCCAACACCTCAACACCAACACTTCCGCTTCGCCTCGGACTCGCGATGTGGTCACACAACCATTGGCAACAATCTTTGTATGGTAAGGGCTGTAAAAACGGTGATCGTCTTGCCAGATACGCCGACGTTTTTTCAACTGTCGAGGGCAACACCACTTTCTACGCCACGCCAGCGGCAACAACCGTGAAAAAATGGCACGATGCAACTAGCGATGATTTTCGTTTCACCTTTAAGCTCCCCTCGGCCATTACCCACCAACAGCAATTACAACATTGTGATCAGTTGGTTAGTGATTTCTTCGCCGTTATGTCACCCTTGATCAATAAAGTCGGGCTGTGGAAAATTCAGCTACCAGCTCATTTTGGACCGCAGCACCTTACGCAACTCGACAGCTTTCTAACTCGATTACCCAAACAACTGCCGGTGGGGGTTGAAGTACGCCACCTTGCTTTCTTTAATAAAGGTGAGGAAGAACGGGCACTGAACCAGTTGCTAATCAAACACGATGCCAACCGTATTATTATGGATAGCCGCCCTGTGTTTGCCGCACCACCCACAACCGAAGCAGTGATCGACGCCCATCAGAAAAAACCGAAAGTCCCCGTCCATGCCATTGCGACCAGTCAGCATCCTATGATCCGCTTTATTGGTCACCCAGACGATTTGAGTAACGATGCCTTCTTTAATAACTGGCTGGCACGCTTAACTGTTTGGTTAAAAGAGAACAAACAACCGTACTTGTTTATTCACACGCCAGATAACAACCACGCCCCAGAGTTAGCAGTGCGACTCTACAAAAAACTACAACAGCAGCTAACCTCGCAAGCTAACGACTGCGCGAACCTTGCCCTACCCAATATCAACTTGCCACAAGCAGAGCCTAACCCACAGTTTCAACTGTTGTGATTTAAGCTTACCCACAACCCAGATGAAGGCATACCCACTTATAAACAGATATAGCCAGTTTTATGCCTTCCTCTTTATGGCTATTTTAGTTATTCGCTCTCTACAACCAAATTAACAACTCAATCCCCAGTAAGTTAGTCACGGCTGTATTCTGACTTGGCTGCTGTATATGTGACTCAGCATAACGTCCTGATTTACAGTGGCTCACTAGCTAAGCATTTTCCGTAAGACGTTAACGCAAATCAGTCAACAGCCTTTGCTATAACAACATCCTAGTTACAACTCACTTTGACGCATTTAACCGCCGCTTTGTCAAATTAGCCCCTCTTTTATGCGCTTTATCGCGGCACTTTACTATCCACTTCTTTCGGGCTTGCGACATCTTTTAGCAACCCATTTTAAACAGCTGCGTGATTTAAACTTGATGAGGTAACCATGAATCAAAAAGATTGTATTCATAAAGAAGTGAGGCAATTAAAGCGGAATTTTTTTGAACGGATGCTCTATAACTCGATTTATCAATGTGTCTTATGTGGCAAGAAAATAAAGCTATGAGCTGCGATAAACATCGAGTACGGGTGCTAATTAAAACCAAAAGCCATTCCCACTTACACCAAGTGCGTAAAAGATTGGCTTCCGAAATGATGGCGCAAACAAAATTAGATAACGCCCCCTTCCAACACCAGCGCTATTCGCTAACTAAGAACAGCTATAACACTGTTATCTAGCCTCAGATATCTAAAAGGGGCTCCAACAAAAACGCGCTTTACTCATAGAGAAACTCTCGAGAAAAGCGCGTTTTTTAACAATGGTGTTCAACCACAAGTATGCACTGATATTACTGCAGTAACTGCCCTTGGTACTCGCCAGTCAAGGTTTCCAAGTACGCGGTAATTTTACTAATTTCACTTGCTGTTAGCTTCACACCTACTTGATAGTACGCCATCTGATCTACGGCTTGTTCCAG
This sequence comes from Photobacterium jeanii, assembly GCF_001650345.1. Classification (GTDB taxonomy): domain Bacteria; phylum Pseudomonadota; class Gammaproteobacteria; order Enterobacterales; family Vibrionaceae; genus Photobacterium; species Photobacterium jeanii. The sequence continues at coordinate 1,037,659 of NZ_LVHF01000012.1, forward strand.
TGTCGCAGCCTGACCATCATGGAAATACGGTGCCGTTAGCGCTACATTTCGTAGGGTTGGCACTTTAAAGCGGTGCATATCCGCAGGATCACCCGTGACATTGAAGCGTCCGTTATCAACATCGGTGACATTACCACGCTCAGCAAAGTAATCTTTCTTTAGACCCATGACTTCAAAGCCTTGTCCGCCCATCGCTTCACCAACATGACAGGTTGCACATTTGTGTTGCTTGAACAGCGCATAACCTTCTTTTTCATCTGCACTCAAAGCCGCTTCATCACCACGTAAGAATTGATCAAAACGGCTGTTTGGTGTCACCAGCGTTTTCTCAAATTCAGCAATGGCGTCGGTAATGGTATGTTCGGTAATTCCTTCATCATAAATCGCGGCAAAGGCTTGTTGCATATCTTCATCAGCAAGAAGCTTTTCGCTGATTTGATGCCAAGATTCAGATGCCATTTCTAACGGGTTTAGCGGTGGTCCCCCAGCTTGCGCTTGTAAGTCAGCCGCGCGTCCATCCCAGAATTGATGGCTATTGAAGACTGCGTTATACACGGTTGGTGCATTAATTGGACCAACGGCATTGTTCACCCCTAACGAAGTAGTCAATCGGTCAACGCCCCCTGTGGCTAACGAGTGACAACTCGCACAAGAAACCGTGTTATCACCAGATAAACGCGTATCGTGGAAAAGCTTGTTACCCAACTCGACTTTCGCCATATCCACTTCAAACTCAGTGGTGATCGGCTGTACGGCATCGTATTTGAAATCATTTTTTGCAGCTGAATTAATATGGTGGCGCATACGCTCTTGTTTTACCCAATCACGCAAAGTTGCCGTTTCTTCCGAAGATAACTTAGAACGCCAATGCATCGATAAATACAGAGGTGGCGGCATGCTACCGTCATCCAGCACGGATTCTAATTTCGCAAGCTCAAGCTCCGACACCAACTCGCCCTCACGAACCTGCGTCATCATGCCTTCAATATTAAAATGACGAGTACCGCGCTCAACATCACTGTCCATCAATTGTTTCGCAACCGGAAGTTGACCATAAAATGGCATGTCGCTATCGCTGGTGTGACAGTAGGCACAGCCGTTATTGTTCATAATGGCAAAAGCATCAGCCGAAAGTGCATTAATCGACGGTGCGATTCCGACTTCTGCGCGGCTTTCACTCAACTGTTGATCAAAGTTATCAACCACTGCCACTGTCGCAAAATACGCAACAGCCCCTAATCCAACGGCCAGCTTAAGTTTATGCATGCCCTTAATTCCCCTATAAAAAATAGGGGGTAAAAGTAAAGACAGGGCATACAAACCGCCAATTGGAAAAAACGAACGCCGCTATTGATAAATACGATAAAACAAACAGTTAACACAATATCAGGCGATAAATGTTCATAGGGCAAGGAGTTACTCTATGACACTTAAAACTTGTCACAGCCCACTAACAAATATTTTGTTACCACTTCTGACATCCCTACTTACCTACAGAAATCTTGTAATAGCCCCATCACAAAATCAGTAAAGACAAATGGCTGCATTTTTTCTACAATACGCGCCTTTTTAGAGGATGATGGATCATGCCTCAGCCTGCGATGAATGCGGACCTTTGGAGTAACAAGGCACCATCTCTCAACGCAAGCACATCAGTTATGAATACCATTTCCTAGTTAAAGAGGTTCGTGAGAATGGCTGGCCACGACAACATATTTGCCGCTCCAATTGAAAAACTTGGTGATTTCACCTTCGATGCGCGTGTCGCTGAAGTTTTTCCAGATATGATCCAACGTTCTGTACCGGGTTACAGCAACATCATTTCTGCTATCGGTATGCTGGCTGAACGTTTTGCCAAGCCGCACTCGAAAGTTTATGACCTCGGCTGTTCTTTGGGCGCTGCAACACTCTCGATGCGTCGCCATATCCAGCAAGAAGGTTGTGAAATTATTGCCGTTGATAATTCATCGGCGATGGTTGAACGATGCCGTCTCCATATCGATGCCTATCGCTCAGACACCCCAGTGACTGTGATTGAAGCGGATATCCGCAATATCGATATTCAAGATGCCTCGGTGGTGGTTTTAAACTTCACTCTACAATTTTTAGCGCCCGATGATCGTCAGCTACTGCTTGAGAAGATCTACGCAGGCTTACGTCCGGGCGGCATCCTCATCCTATCTGAAAAATACATTTTTGAAGACGAGCGTGCGAATGAGCTGCTGATTGACCTTCATCATGACTTCAAACGTGCTAACGGCTATAGCGAACTCGAGATCAGCCAAAAGCGTAGTGCGATTGAAAATGTGATGCGTCCAGACAGCATTGATACTCACCGCGAGCGTTTCGCAAACATTGGTTTTAGCAGCATGGAAGTATGGTTCCAATGCTTCAACTTCGGCTCTATGTTTGCGATTAAATAAGGTTATACGTTACACATGTTTAGTTTTTCTGAGTTCTACCAATTAATCGCGCAGCACGAAATGCTTCGCCCTTGGCTAAATACCCTACCGTCACAGCTTGATAGCTGGGAACGTGCACAACATGGCGATATGGGTCGCTGGACTCGTGCCCTGCAAAAGTTCCCAACCTTTAAGCCAGATACCATTGATCTTAAAAACGCAGTCAGCGTGTCTAACGAAGACGGTATCGCAATTGGTGAACAAAAACGCCTTGAGAGCCTACTGCGCCTATTACACCCATGGCGTAAAGGTCCATACCAGGTTCATGGCATCGACATTGATACTGAATGGCGCTCAGATTGGAAATGGGATCGCGTATTACCGCACATTTCACCACTGAAAAACCGTACCGTACTTGATGTCGGTTGTGGTAACGGTTATCACATGTGGCGCATGCTGGGTGAAGAAGCCAAACTCACTGTGGGTATCGACCCATCAAACCTATTTTTGGTGCAGTTTGAAGCCATTCGCCGTCTAATGGGCAACGACAACCGTGCGTTCTTGCTGCCACTTGGCATTGAAGAGCTACCAGAGCTCAAAGCGTTTGACACTGTATTTAGCATGGGTGTGCTTTACCACCGCCGTTCGCCACTGGATCACATTCTTCAGCTTAAAAACCAGCTACGTAAAGATGGTGAAGTGATCTTAGAAACCTTGGTTATCGATGGTGACGAAAATGCGGTACTGGTGCCAACCCACCGTTACGCGCAAATGCATAACGTTTACTTCTTCCCTTCAGCTAAAGCGCTGAAAGTATGGATGGAGAAATGTGGTTTTGTCGATGTACGTATCGTTGATGAGTGCGTGACAACCACAGATGAGCAACGCACCACCGATTGGATGACCAACAACTCATTGCCTGACTACTTGGATCCTAACGACCCAAGCAAGACCATTGAAGGTTACCCTGCACCAAAACGTGCGATCTTGGTTGGTCGTAATCCTGACTAATCCGCACTTTGCGTCATCTTTGGCCATTTTTTAACTAATTGAAAGTAAAATACTGTCAGCGGTATTAATAATATTAAAAAGATGACGCGGCTCTGACATTGGGATGCTATTCGCATCCCATTTTGTGCGCTACACTAGCGCGGCTTATACAAAAATAACAAGTATTTACCGGGATAATAATGCTTCGCCGTCACTTTCCATTATTGGCTCTCACTCTCCTTTCGGGCTGTGCGCTGAATCAATCAGAGCAACATCAGCAGACGCTTCAGGCTATCAGTACGATGGAAATGAATGTTAACAGCCAACTTGCCTCCATGACTGATCAAATTGATCAACAAAATGAACATATTGCAAACCTCGAAAAAGAGCTATTATCATTAGCAGAGGAAGTAAATAAGGTTTCAGTTCAGACCGTTAGTGAACCACATGAAGCCAACAACGCACCTAACGCTGTTGTTGCTCCAGTGGCAAACCCGGAACCTAATCTCAAACTTGCCCACGGCAAAGCGATTCTCGGCGAAGAAGAGTGGGTATGGTTAGATTCGGTTAAGTCACACTTCAAAGCTCGTATTGATAGTGGTGCGACGACCTCATCATTGAACGCTGTTGATCTTCAAATTTTTGAACGTAACGGTAAAGAATGGGTTCGTTTCAATTTAAACCACCAAGTAACCGATGTGACTAAAGAACCTGAAATCATCGAAGCGCCAATTTTACGCTGGGTTAAGATTCGCCAATCAAGCAGCCAAGAAGCGGTTCGCCGCCCAGTGGTTGAGGCTTGGGTAAAACTTGGCTCTTTGCATGAAAAAGCGCAATTTACTCTCGCTGATCGCACTCAAATGACGTATCCAGTACTACTAGGGCGTGAATTCTTTAAAGATATCGCTCTGGTTGATGTCGGTAAAAAATATGTTCAAGGCAAGGACGAACCGGAACAACTAACAATAAAATAATGATGAGGATGTCATGACATCAAGAATACCTTTTTATTTTCTCATCACCCTGCTCATCATCGCAGGTGTTGGGCTTAGTCAATACCGCCATGAAGTCTATGGTGTACCGTGGACGCCAGGGGAACAACGTGCGCTTTGGGAGTTAGAAGCCCGCGTTGAGTTTGATGCTATTGGTGAGCCGGTTAAAGTGTCAATGGCAGCCCCTGAAACCCAACAAGGTTTCACTCTCATTGACGAAAGCACTTCTTCGCCAGGTTATGGTGTCGCGTTAATCGACACAGACAACGGTCGTCGTGCTGAATGGTCGATCCGCGAAGCCATCGGCAAGCAAATCCTCTATTACAAAACCCAAATGCTGGTTGATGACCAAGCGCAATACGATTTATCGCCTCCAACGGGTGATACGATTGCGGTCAGTCTCGATAACCCGCAACAAACGGCGGCAACAGCACTATTAGAGCAAGCGCGTAAGCTTTCGTCTGATAACTTAACGCTCACCCGCGAACTGATTAAACAGTTTGATGATAAGCAAAACCAGAATGCCTCACTGCTGCTGAACAACCTCAGCCGCGAGAGTGCCATTGTTAATTTGCTCTCCCTTGAAGGTATTCATGCCCGCGTCGTTGGTGGCTTAACACTAGAAGACGGACGTCGTCGACAAAGCATCTTCCCGTTGGTGGAAGTGTGGAGCGGCGAAAAATGGCAGCTCTTTAACCCAGTGACGGGGGAAGAAGGCAAGCCAGAAGACGTGATGGTATGGAACCAAAAAGGTCACTCCATGCTGGATGTGATCGGCGGTCGTAATTCAAATGTCAGCTTTTCTATCATTGCGCAAGACATTACACCGCAGCGCGCAACCAGTGAGAAAGTGAAAGCCGAAGATCTACTGAACTTCTCGATTCACAGCTTACCGGTTGAAGAACAAGCAATGTTCAAAACCATCATGCTAGTACCAATTGGTGCGCTGATTGTGGTATTCCTGCGGATTATTGTTGGTTTGAAAACCTCTGGTACTTTCATGCCGGTGTTGATCGCGGTGGCATTTGTTCAAACCCAACTGGTTACCGGTATTCTCGGTTTCTTGCTGATTGTCGGTACCGGTTTGATCATCCGAAGTTACCTCTCCAAGCTTAACTTGCTGCTGGTAGCGCGGATATCGGCGGTGATCATCACGGTTATTATGATCATCTCGGTATTTACCGTGGTGGCATTTAAGATTGGCTTGGTGGAAGGCTTAACCATTACTTTCTTCCCGATGATCATCTTGTCATGGACCATCGAACGTATGTCGATTCTGTGGGAAGAAGAAGGAGCAAAAGAAGTCTTGATCCAAGGTGGTGGTTCACTGTTAACCGCAGTACTGGTTTACCTTGCGATGACTAACGAAATTGTTCGCCACCTTACATTCAACTTTATCGGTATGCAGCTAATTATCTTGGCAGCAATCTTGATGCTAGGTAACTACACTGGCTACCGCTTAAGTGAGCTACGACGCTTTAAGCCCCTAACGGAGGACTAAGCTATGTCATTTTTGTCACAGTTTACGTCCCCGTTTAAACTCCGCGACCGCGGTATTATGGGGATGAATCAGCGTAACCACAGCTATATCGGTCGTTATAACGACCGTAGCTTGTACCCGTTAGTTGATGATAAGCTCAAAACCAAGCATATCGCTCAGCGTGCGGGAGCTACCGTACCTGAGTTGATTGGCGTGATCGACAGCCAAGTGTACGTAAAACGCGTGCACGATATGGTGAAAGATTGGCCGGGGTTTGTGATTAAGCCAGCGCAAGGTTCTGGCGGCAAAGGCATTTTGGTGATCACTAAGCACAAAGATGGGGTTTACACGAAGCCATCCGGTGCTCAAATTAACAAGCAAGATGTTGAGCGCCATATTACCAACACCTTGGCGGGATTGTTCTCGCTAGGGGGTAAGAACGATGTGGCTATGATTGAAAACCTGATCGAATTCGATGATGTTTTCGACGGTTTCAGTTATGAAGGCGTGCCAGATGTTCGCGTAATCGTGTTCAAAGGCTACCCTGTTATGGCGATGATGCGCTGTTCAACCGCCGCTTCCGATGGCAAAGCTAACTTACACCAAGGTGCTGTTGGGGTTGGGATTGATATCGCAACCGGTAAAGCCATTCGTGCGGTGCAATTTAATCAGCCAATTGAACGTCACCCAGATACAGGGCGCTTACTCAGTGAACTAGCCGTACCAGAATGGGAGCGCCTGCTAACACTAGCTGCGAGTGCATGGGAAATGGCAGGGCTAGGTTACATGGGTACCGACATGGTGCTTGATAAGAACAAGGGCCCGATGGTACTTGAACTCAATGCTCGCCCGGGTTTGGCTATCCAAATTGCCAATGGCTGTGGCTTGCTGCCTCGCTTGAAGCATATTGAGCGCATGGGTACACCAACCGAAGTACCGAAACCGGCAGAACGCGTGGCTTATGCCGCGGATCAATTTGGTGGAAAAACGTTTAGCACCGAATAATTGCCAGTCGCTATGATTTCAACAGCCTCAGTATGGGGCTGTTGACCTAGCTCTCGCTTTTCACTTCTCACGCATCCCCTCTCCCACTATTTTCTAATACTATGCAATGATGTCTCTTTGTCAGGGAAGTCATCAAGCTATGTATCAACGCCAACCCAACCCTCTGTTTGATCCTATTATCAATCGTCGCGACTCCAACAGCATCAAATGGAGTAAATACGCTCACCAAGACGTACTACCGATGTGGATTGCTGACAGCGATTTTAAAGTTCCTACGGAGATCACTGATGCCCTCCACCAGCACGTCGATCACGGCATTTTTGGCTATGGTCATGCCCCTGAGCGGCTAACGCAACTGATCATCGAACGAATGGCGAAAAAACATCAATGGCATATCGAGCCAGAATGGATCGTCTACTTACCGGGGCTCGTCTGCGGCATTAACCTGTGTGTCCGATCGCTCACCGAACCCGACCAAGGCGTAGTGACACCCAAGCCGATATACCCGCCTTTCATGTCTTCCATCAAGTTGGCTAAGCGTACTTTGTCCACCTTGCCAGTGACGCTTAACCACCAGCGCTGGTTACCTGAACTCGATGGCAATCAGCTTGCTAATAACACGCGTTTAATGTTGTTGTGTAACCCACTCAATCCCGGTGGGACTGTATATCGACGCCAAGAACTAGAACAAACTCTCGCCTTTGCTGAACAGCATGATTTAGTGGTCTGTTCCGATGAAATTCATTGTGATCTATTACTCGATGAAGACGCGCACCATATTCCGTTTGCCAGTCTCAACGACAGTGCGGCGCAACGTAGTGTCACTTTGATTGCACCAAGTAAGACTTTCAATATTGCAGGACTGGGTGCGTCTATGGCAATCATCCCGAATCCACAACTACGCCGCCAATTTATCAAAACCAAACTAGGGATCGTGCCCGACGTTAACGTGTTCGCCTACACGGCAGCTCAAGCTGCTTACGAACACGGACAACCTTGGCTCAATGAACAACTCGCTTATTTACGTCAGCATCGCGAACTGTTAATGAACGAAATCAACATGATGCCTTATTTATCATTACACCCTATCGAAGCCACCTATTTGGCATGGATTGATGCCAGCCAAATGCCAGTGCAAAACCCGCATAGCTTCTTTGAAAAAGCGGGCGTGGGTTTATCACCAGGCGCTGATTTCGGCAATAAGCACTTTATCCGCCTCAATTTTGCTTGCAGCCATGAGCTATTAGTCGAAGCCTTACGCCGCATGCGTTTAGCACTTGAACAGCTTGCTGCGGAAAACAGCACAACTGAAAATAAAGGGAAATAAAACCTAAAGTATTGATACTCATCACCGATAAAGAGGTATCACACTAACGAGCCTCTTTATCCAGATGCAAATCCATACTTTAGACAAAGCGCAGCTGATCAACGAAGTCCAGCTTGGCAGCCAACTTAACCATGCGGTTGAGACTGGTCGTCGTTCTGACTTTTCGTTAATGCTGGCGATGCTGTCACCGGATTATCTGGAAAATACCCCGACCGAAATTCCACCTGCTCAGGGTAAGACCGAAGAAGAGTTACGTGAATACTTTGAGTTAGCACGTCCACAACCACTAACCAGTACCGAAGAGTGTTACCAGCGTGCCGCTGCCCAAGCTGACGCTTTTCACAAAGGCGGGATCCGCAGTTCACAATTTCTGCATGAACTTCAACCTGCTGCGCTCACCTTCCCGCCACAAGGCACCAAAGGTATGCCAGAAGAGTTGTACCACAATCTTTCTGGGCATGAACGCCGTTTACTGCCACCAAAAGACGAAGCCAAACTGAATGTGTCACCACAGGATTTGTACCTATCGCTGATCCAAGCGAAGCGCTTCGCTGAAATGCAATACACAGCGTGACCCTACTCATAGAAACCATGGCTTAACACTCGGCTTTAGTGACAGAAATCATACCTTTATTCTTTCGCCCTTCTTTCATTATCACAATTTACTAACATTTGTTGAGGGTTAGTATTTCAACTGGTTGCAACACTACAACCTGACATTTATACCGACCTCAGAGAACTGGCTACTACCAACGGGATAGGTAAAGCTTTCACAGCCCTACTTGGTACACAGACCATAACAATAAGAAATATCGTGATCAGATTCTTGAGCACCCATTATTACGGCATTGAGGCCCTAAGATTAATGTACACGGATGGTCGTCATGGAAATTGCGCAATCAGTCATACTTATCACCGCTGCCGGTAGCCCTATCGGTAAAGCGATTTCGCTTCACTTTGCTTCTCTAGGGGCATTCATTGCCTTGGTTGACATCGATAAAACACGACTCGATCAGACCTATCGTGCCTGTATGGCGATTGGTGCCAAATGTCAGGCATTTCACCTCGAAGATCAGCAAGAAGCCAATATCCGCCATATCTTCGAGCAAACCCAACAACAGTTGGGAGCAATTGATGTACTGATTAACTACTGGATAGGCACCGAACTCCCTACTCTGTTCTCGCCCTACTCCGTGGATAAGTTCAGTCACTCCATGACGGAGCTTGCAACCACTTTCTTTGCCTTTGGTAAACAAGCCGCCAATTACATGCGACAACATAATCGCAAAGGGGTGATCGTCAATCTCACCACCCACTCGACAGAAAACGAACACCATCCCGGTTTTGGCGGTACCAAAGCCATGATTTCAGGGTTAACCCAAAGCTGGGCAAAAGAATTGTCGGCATTCAATATTCGCGTTGGTGGGGTGGCACCGATCTCGATTGGCTGTGACTGCGATGATTGCCAGTCCCACCAATCCATGAATCAGCACCTTCAGTACGAGATAGTGCGAAGTGCGGAATACATAGTCGCCAATGACTACTTTAATGGCCGTACGCTGGAAGCAGAAGTGTCGTAAGCGCGTCTACACAGTTATACCACTTAAAAGATGCCTCAGATGCCTCAGATGCCTTATTACAGGCATAAAAAAACCCGCCTAATGGCGGGTTTTTCAATCAGTTAAGGAAGATTAAGCGTCAGCTTTCGCTTTTGATTTCTTCGCTTTAGGTGCTTTTTCTTCAGCAGCCTGTTCTGATTTCTTAATTACAGTCGTACCTTCGAACGTCTCACCTTCAACGAATGCTTTACCGTAGTAAGAAGCTACTAGCACGTCTTTCAGCTCTGTGATTAGAGGGTAACGTGGGTTTGCACCTGTACATTGGTCATCAAACGCTTCAACAGACAGTTCGTCAAGTTTCGCTAGGAAGTCAGCCTCAGGAACACCCGCCGCTTGGATAGACGTTGGGATTTCTAGGTTAACTTTCAGCTCTTCCAACCAAGCTAGTAGACGCTCAATTTTCTGAGCAGTGCGGTCACCTTCGTGAGATAGACCTAGGTGGTCAGCAACTTCTGCGTAACGACGACGTGCTTGTGGACGGTCGTATTGAGAGAATGCTGTTTGCTTAGTTGGGTTATCGTTCGCGTTGTAACGTACAACGTTAGAGATTAGTAATGCGTTCGCTAGACCGTGTGGTAGGTGGAACTCAGCACCTAGCTTGTGAGCCATAGAGTGACAAACACCTAGGAATGCGTTCGCAAACGCGATACCAGCGATAGTTGCCGCATTGTGTACTTTCTCACGAGCGATTGGGTCAGCTGCACCGTTCGCGTAGCTTGATGGTAGGTACTCTTTAAGCATCTTAAGTGCTTGAAGCGCTTGACCATCAGAGTATTCGTTAGCAAGAACAGATACGTAAGCTTCTAGTGCGTGAGTTACTGCATCGTAACCACCGAATGCGGTTAGCGACTTAGGCATGTTCATTACTAGGTTCGCATCTACGATAGCCATGTTAGGCGTAATTTCGTAGTCAGCTAGTGGGTATTTAGCACCAGTCTTGTCGTCGGTAACAACCGCAAACGGTGTAACTTCAGAACCTGTACCAGAAGTCGTTGTGATACATACAAGCTCAGCTTTTTTACCCATTTTAGGGAACTTGTAGATACGTTTACGGATATCCATGAAGCGCATTGCTAGTTCAGCGAAGTGCGTTTCTGGGTGCTCGTACATTACCCACATAATTTTAGCTGCATCCATTGGAGAACCGCCACCCAGTGCAAGGATAACGTCAGGCTGGAAGCTCTTCATTGCTTCTGCACCTTTCTCTACAACAGAAAGTGTTGGATCTGCTTCTACGTCGAAGAAAGTTTGAACTTCGATGCCTTGAGCTTTAAGTAGAGATACTACTTCGTCAGCGTAACCGTTGTTGAATAGGAAACGGTCAGTTACTAGGAACGCACGCTTCTTACCTTCAAGGTCGCTCATTGCGATTGGAAGGCTACCACGACGGAAGTAGATAGATTTTGGTAGTTTGTGCCACAACATATTCTCAGCTCGCTTCGCTACTGTTTTCTTGTTGATAAGGTGCTTAGGACCCACGTTCTCAGAGATAGAGTTACCACCCCAAGAACCACAACCTAGAGTCAGAGAAGGCGCTACGTTGAAGTTGTAAAGGTCACCGATACCACCGTGAGTCGTCGGGATGTTTACAAGAATACGTGCAGTTTTTAGTTTGTCACCGAAGTAACGAATACGGTCAGCGTTAACGTCTTGGTTAGTGTATAGACCAGATGTGTGGCCGATACCGCCAAGCTCTACCATTTTAACCGCTTGGTCTACCGCGTTTTCGAATGAAGATGCGCGGAACATACCTAGTGTTGGTGATAGTTTTTCATGTGCGAATTCGTCTTCAACACATACTTCTTCACCTTCACCGATAAGGATCTTAGTATTAGCTGGAACTTTAACGCCTGCCATTTCAGCAATCTTAGTCGCTGGTTGACCTACGATATCAGCGTTTAGTGCGCCGTTGATAAGCAGTACTTTACGTACTTTTTCAGCTTCAGACTTAGTTAGTACGTAGCCGTTGTGAGAAGCAAAACGCGCTTTAACTTCGTCGTATACTTCGTCCATAACGATAACTGCTTGCTCAGAAGCACAAACAACACCGTTATCGAACGTTTTAGACATAAGAACAGATGCTACTGCACGTTTGATGTCTGCAGTTTCATCGATAACAACTGGAACGTTACCTGCACCTACACCGATAGCTGGTTTACCTGAAGAGTAAGCCGCTTTAACCATACCTGGACCACCAGTCGCAAGGATAAGGTTAATGTCATCGTGCTTCATTAGCGCGTTTGAAAGCTCAACAGAAGGCTGATCGATCCAACCGATGATGTCTTTTGGTGCACCAGCTGCGATTGCTGCATCAAGTACTAGTTTAGCTGCATCATTTGTTGAGTTTTTCGCACGTGGATGTGGCGAGAAGATGATCGCGTTACGCGTTTTAAGAGAGATAAGAGATTTGAAGATTGCTGTAGATGTTGGGTTCGTAGTTGGAACGATACCGCAGATAATACCTACAGGTTCAGCGATGGTCATAGTACCTAGGTTGTCATCTTCTTCTAAGATGCCACAGGTTTGCTCATCTTTATATTTGTTGTAGATAAATTCAGAAGCAAAGTGGTTCTTGATTACTTTATCTTCAACAATACCCATACCAGATTCAGCTACGGCTTGTTGAGCTAGAGGAATACGCGCATTGTTTGCCGCAAGAGAGGCAGCGCGGAAGATTGCATCGACTTTCTCTTGAGAGAAAGTTGCGAACTCTTTTTGAGCCGCTTTTACACGTGCAATCATTGCATCTAGTTCAGCCACATTAGTAACAGGCATAGTTAACTCCTAACTTAATATTGAAAACTTTTTAGTAAGGATACGTCTCAAATCCTTCGAGTTGCTGCGTTGACGACCTTTCATTACATCATCGCAACACACACACTTAGTAAATTGCTTTCAAAACTGATTATATTAATTCACACCGTAAAAAAAATTGATTCAGATCACTTGTCACTCGCATTGGATGAAAATTGTCAAAATCAGATTCACGTCATGAAAAATCAATCACTTAAGGTAATTATTTGCGAGTCGCACGCTATCTTTTGCGATTAATCCGCAAACCCACCACCTTTCACATGCTGAAATATTACGTAATTTTCCTACAAATATTACACATATACTCATCAATTGTGACAGCAGTCACACAAAAAATGTGGCGTTGCTCAAACTTTGTTTCATAACTGCCTAGCACGAATTTTACCCACAAAGAGTAACCCCCAATCAGGCAATTAACAATGCAATAACAGCAATACGTAATTAATCGCTGTTTGCGCTCATTTTCAATATTATTTTATTGGTGATTGACTAGGGTTTAGCTTAAAGTATCGCCAGTTAGTCAGCGACTTAGCTTTTACACTAAAGATGATAAGCGCACTGCTTCATAGCACGACTAATAACTCGCTGGGGTAATCTGCGGCATTGACTTCTTTTTACCAATTACATGAAAGGCAACAGGCCTATCATTTTGGTATTACAGTGCACTACCCACTTGTTCACTCTTTCTGTAACGGCGTACACTCATGCAAACAATCGAATTTGCTATTTACCTTCAATTTTTCATCGGCCTAATCGCTGCCGTGAACCCTATCGGTATCATGCCGGTATTTGTCTCGTTAACCGCTCACATGCCACCAGAAGACCGAAATAAAACGGCCTATACAGCCAATATTGCGGTTATTGCTATTCTGACGGTGTCATTACTCGCGGGGCAGTTCTTGTTGGATATGTTCAGCATTTCACTTGATTCATTCCGCGTTGCTGGTGGTTTACTCCTTACCAGTATCGCTTTCTCAATGATGAGCGGTAAGTTAGGTGAAGATAAGCAGAATAAACAAGAGAAGTCAGAATCAATCAGCCGTGAGCAGATTGGTGTGGTGCCATTAGCGATGCCATTAATGGCAGGACCTGGTGCTATCAGTTCAACCATTGTTTATGGGGCGCGATATCCTTCTTTATCTAGCACCATTGGTATTGCTGTTACCATCTGCTTATTTGCTTTCAGCTGTTGGCTGCTATTTCGTAGTGCGCCTATTATTGTGCGCTTTTTAGGACAAACCGGTATCAACGTCATCACACGTATTATGGGTTTGATCTTAGGTGCACTTGGGATTGAGTTTATTGCTTCAGGTGTTCGCGGTTTATTCCCAGCCTTAGCAGGCTAACACCGACGAAGAGCGTCAAAATATTGAGTAACCCACACTTGGTTATTCACCGCGGCAAAGCCCAATCAAAGGGAAGCATAAATTGCTTCCCTTTTTCTTTGCTGTCACTCAGTATCCATGTTTGTTATTGCTCTCATTATTGGTAACGAGAGCCATTTTAAACTGTCAGAATTGGTATGGATTTGATTAGATAGGCGCTGTATCTAGCGACTCTCACGATCACCAACAGCGAAACATGCAAACTTCACGATTAAAAACCAAGCTTTATAGCATTATCTTTGGTACGCAAACCCGTGGCGGACAATACTTTGATATCGCATTGATCATCACTATTCTCAGCTCAGAAGTCGTACTGATCCTGTCTTCCATTGCCAGCGTGCAGCAAGAATACAGCCGCCCTCTCTTTTATATTGAATGGGGCTTCACCCTGCTCTTTACTATTGAGTACCTTTTGCGGTTATATTGCTCACCCAAGCCATTCGCGTACGCTCGCAGTTTCTATGGCATCATAGATTTATTGGCTATTTTACCCGCTTACATCGCCTTCTTCTTACCAGGCGCACACTATTTGCTGATCATACGTTTAATACGAGTATTACGTATTTTCCGAGTGCTCAAGCTCGTTCGCTACCTGCGTGACTCCAATATACTGTTACGTTCGCTTAAACACGCCCAACGCAAAATCTTAGTGTTCTTTAGTTCAGTTTCAATCTTGGTGACGCTGTTTGGCTCGCTGATGTACGTGATTGAAGGCCCTGCAAACGGCTTTACCAGCATTCCACAAAGCATTTACTGGGCAATTGTCACCATCACAACCGTGGGTTATGGCGATATTGTGCCTAATACTGTTCTCGGCAAAGCGCTCGCTTCACTGACCATGCTGCTTGGCTACTCAATTCTTGCCGTACCAACCGGGATCATTACTGCCGAGCTGAATCAAGAAATGAAAGTGCATCGCGAATTGATCCGCTGCCCTAATTGCAGCACCAGCGGTCACGAAACTGACGCCCATTACTGCAAAGAGTGCGGTACAAAATTACCGGAAAATATATAAGTCACTCTTAAACTCAGACGAGAAAACCCGCTCAAAATAAGAGTCAATACAACCAAAAAGGGAGCGCCAATAGCACTCCCTTTCACCTAATGAGTGTTATCACTCACGGTTATGTTATATTTTCTTTATATTTATTCACGCTCCGAAATAAAATCTACCGCTAGGTTTGGAAAATCGGTAAAGACCCCATCCACATTCGCGGTGTTGTAGAAAATATCGAGCATATCCGCAAAGTCTTCCGCATAAGCAGGGATACGACCTTCATCTTTACGGAAAGTATAAGGGTGAACCGCCATACCTTGAGCGTGTGCGGCTTTCACTAGCCCTGTTAGCTTAATATTACCTTTGCTTGACTGATCCGATACCACCATAGGTTTCCAAGGACCAATGCCGTCAGCGTACTTAGCGACAGTCTTCATGCCATCGGTTTTAAACATCCAGTCATAGCTATAAGGCTGTGCTTTGCCGTCTTTGTCATACACCATAGTTTCATTCCAATCGGTGTACGCCATCAATTGCACTAATTTCAAATCGATTTTCATCGCTGGTAGCAATTCATCATGAATGCGTTTTAGCTCATTGAAGTCAAAAGTTTGTACGTACACCTTGCTGTCTTTACTGGTGTAACCGTACTCTTTCAGCACTTCTAATACCGCTTTACTGATGTCTTTACCTTCATGGCGATGGAACCATGGCGCTTTGATTTCAGGGTAAATACCAATGTCGTAACCCAAGGTTTTGTTCAAACCTTGGATCATCTCAATCTCTTCTTGCAAAGTCGGCACTGTGAAGTTCGATTGCCACATTGGGTAGCGCTCAGGGAAACCTTGCACTTGCTTACCGTCTTTAAGGTTAAAGCCTTCAGTAACGCTCAATTGCTTAATTTCAGCCAACGTAAAGTCAATCGCGTAGTAGCGACCATCTTTACGAGCACGATTTGGGAACACTTCAGCTACGTCGGTCACGCGATCTAAGTAATGATCATGTAGTACCACGAGCTGATCGTCTTTGGTCATCACTACATCTTGTTCGATGTAGTCTGGCTTCATCGCGTAAGCCAAGGCTTTAGCAGGCAAAGTATGTTCAGGTAAGTAACCTGACGCACCACGGTGAGCAACAACGATTTTGTCGCCATTATTAGCGAAAGATGCAGGGGAAAGTAATACGCTACTGATCACAGCGGCTAGCCAAACTTTTTTCATTATTATGTCCTTAACGTTATTGGATTATGCTCGTTAGAAACAAACGCCATCAATAATAATGAGTTTAGAGTATTAAATAAGGTGAATATTATAGATATGTGAACCATTGCATTCGATATCACTCACGAGAGTTTCGATAATGATGCAAGATCACTTTTTTGTCGTATCTTCAACACGCAGGGTAACCTTGGCTTACAGGTACAAAAAAACCGCTCACAAGGAGCGGTTTTTATTAAATCTGCAGCAATAACGCTTACTTACGACGCCAAGTTGTACCTTGAGGACCATCTTCAAGAATGATGTTCATCGCCATTAGCTTATCACGCGCTTCATCAGCAGCAGCCCAGTCTTTCGCAGCACGCGCATCAAGACGTTGTTGGATCAGCGCTTCGATTTCAGCTACGTCATCATCTTCACCAGCACCACTTTGTAGGAAAGCTTCTGGCTCTTGAGAAAGAAGACCTAGAACGTCAGCCAGTTCACGCATACGTGCACCCAATACCGATGCTGCAGCAAGGTCATCCGCTTTCAGACGGTTTACTTCACGCGCCATATCAAACAATACAGAGTAAGCTTCAGGTGTGTTGAAATCATCGTCCATCGCTTCTTTAAAGCGAGCAACGAATTCTTCACCGCCTTGCGCTTCTACGCTAACGTCAAGACCACGTAGTGAAGTGTATAGACGCTCAAGTGCAGAACGCGCTTGTTTTAGGTTGTCTTCGCTGTAGTTCAGCTGGCTACGGTAGTGACCAGACATTAGGAAGTAACGTACTGTTTCACGATCATAATGTGCAAGTACATCGCGGATCGTAAAGAAGTTGTTCAGTGACTTCGACATTTTTTCGCGATCAATCATTACCATGCCGCTGTGCATCCAGGTATTTACATACTGAGAGCCAGTCGCACAGCAAGATTGTGCAATTTCATTTTCGTGGTGTGGGAACTGTAGATCAGAACCACCGCCGTGAATGTCGAAGTGATCGCCTAGGATCGCAGAGTTCATTGCTGAACACTCGATGTGCCAGCCTGGACGACCTGGGCCCCAAGGTGATTCCCAAGTCGGCTCACCCGGCTTAGACATTTTCCAAAGTACGAAATCAAGAGGGCTACGTTTTGCTGATTCGATATCAACACGCGCACCCGCTTGAAGCTGATCAAGATCTTGCTTAGACAGCTTACCGTATTCATCGTACTTGCTTACTTCAAACATCACGTCGCCGTTGTCAGCAACGTATGCAAAACCGCGCTCGATTAGGCGCTCACACATTGTGATGATTTCAGCAATGAATTGCGTCGCACGTGGCTCGATGTCTGGGCGTTTCATGCCAAGCGCATCAAAGTCAGCGTACATTTCGCCGATCAAACGCTCGGTTAGTGAATCACAGCTTTCGCCGTTCTCTGCCGCACGCTTAATGATTTTATCGTCGATATCCGTGATGTTACGAACAAAAGTCAGATCGTAACCCGAGTAACGCAGGTAGCGAGAAACAACATCAAAAGAAACAAACGTACGACCATGACCAATGTGACACAAATCGTAGATGGTTACCCCACACACGTACATGCCCACTTTACCAGGCTGAATTGGTTTAAATTCTTCTTTTTGTCTTGTGAGTGAGTTATAGATCTTAAGCATGTCTTTTCATTACTCATGTTTATGGGGTTACAGATATAAGTAGCAATTACACCTCTTATAATCTACTAAGGCAAGGAAAAATAAGCCGTGTATGCGGTGCAATGCCTAAGATACTACCTATGGCACTTTATTTGAGCGCCTCTGCCCAAAGCCATTAACAAACTTGCCGCAATTTTTAAGCATCTGAGCCGCTGCTTTCTTTCATCGCTCTTTTATATTATTTAGAACAAAATCAAAGTGCTGAATAGAAAATCATCAACGAATAATTCATCAACAAAGATGGCGGTTATCAGAGGGAAAAATTCGCATCTTGAAGGGAGTGACATATAGTTAAATCATATTGACGACATCCCTTAGTACGATAGAATTCAATACTTAATGAAATAAACATCCATTAAAGGACAATCTCATGGTAACGCTTCACACAACTTTTGGTGATATCAAAATCCAACTTCACGCAGATAAAGCACCAGAAACCTGTGCTAACTTCCTACAGTACTGCCGTGACGGTTTCTACAAAGGTACACTTTTCCACCGTGTAATCGACGGTTTCATGATCCAAGGCGGCGGCATGGCTTCTGGCATGGAAGAAAAAGAAACTCGTGCACCAATCAAAAATGAAGCGAACAACGGCCTAAGCAACAAAGTAGGCACACTTGCAATGGCGCGTACAATGGAACCGCATTCAGCAAGTTCTCAGTTCTTTATCAATGTTAACGACAACAAATTCCTAGACTTCAAAGCAGAAACGCCTGACGGTTGGGGTTACTGTGTATTCGCTGAAGTTGTTGAAGGCATGGATGTAGTTAACAAGATCAAAGCAGTTTCTACTGGTAACTGGGGTTACGTACACCAAGACGTACCAGTTGAAGAAGTGCTAATCAACGACGTAACTATCGAAGAATAATCTTCGTTAGGATGACAGGGCGGCCTTGAAGCCGCCCTTATTCGTTATGACCACACTATTTATTGCCGACCTACACCTCAGCGCAGACCGCCCTGATATCACCGACTGCTTTCTTCGTTTTATGGCAGAAGAAACAGCTAACATTGATGCCCTATACGTTTTAGGGGATTTGTTTGAAATGTGGATTGGTGATGATGATAACTCTCCCTTCCACCAGCAAATCAAGCGCGCGTTTAAACAACTGACCGATAGCGGAACACCTTGCTACTTTATCCACGGTAACCGTGATTTCTTAGTCGGCAAACAGTTTAGCCGCGAAACTGGGGTCACTTTACTCGATGAACACACTGTGGTGGATTTGTATGGCACTCCAACGCTCATCTTGCACGGTGATACGCTATGCACCCAAGACGAGAGTTACCAAAAATACCGTAAAAAGGTCCACAATCGCTTTGTACAGTGGCTGTTCTTACGCCTACCTTTGAGTCGCCGATTAAAGATTGGTGCTAAAATGCGGCAAAGCAGTAGCAGCACTAATCAACAAAAAGATGCGATGATCATGGACGTTGATCCAAACACAGTTGATCAAGTGCTGATTGAGTACGGTGTCACCCACATGATCCACGGTCACACCCATCGCCCGAACGTTCATCACATCGAGGTGAATAACCAACCAGCGACCCGTACCGTTTTAGGTGATTGGTACGATCATGGTTCAGTACTGGTGGTCACATCGACCGAAAGCCGCTTAGAAACCCGTCAATTTCAACCGCAGTAATAACAGCACGCTTTCAGGGCTGGGCAACAAATACAAAAAAGGTACGCCGATGCGTACCTTTTCTCTTTTTTAACCACAACTCAATTTACAGTTCACTCAAGCTTACGCGCAATAACTTTGATTCTCGTTATGCCGTTGCCATCGCAGGTGCTTTACGCGCCTCGATCCATGAACGGTACATGGTAAAAGAGGTATACAATACAACACCAATAACTAACCACGCTAACAATTGCAGATCTAGCGACTTCACCAAATAAGCCGCAACAACCACAGCCAACGGACCAGAAATCGCAACAGCCAACGCTGCACGTGTATTCACGCGCTCTTTACAAATAAAGCTACCTGCTGAGAAGAAGCTCAAGAAAGCACACGAACACATCATGATTGGAAATGCTGCTAGCGGGTGCATGCCTAACAAGTAAATCATCGTCATGCATGGCGCATATAAACCGATACCCACCGTCATTAATGCACCAAACAAGAAGTTACCAACAATCGCCACGCCTAGCTTCCAACCACTTAAACCTAACTCTAAGCCGCCTAAAGGCATTAGTTTCAGCTGACCCGCCAACATCAAAGTAGCTACAACCAACAAGGCACAGCACATCACTAAACGGATGAGTTGGCGATCCCAATTTGATACTACTCGCGCCCCAACCGTAGCTCCTAAACATGCCGCAACCACCAAAGACACCAAAGTAGTCGAATCAACATCTACCGCAGTTAGAAAAATAAGTGATTGAGTTACGGTCGCTAATACCGACTGACAATTCAAAGTTCCCGGCAATAATTGGTCATCAACTAACTTAAATTGCTTATAACCCGCCGTTTTAATAGCAAAACTGCCGACACCTAATGTGTCACAGAAATTAGCGAAGCCACCAATAATTGCAATAGGAATAATTTTTGTTTCAGCTTCCTGCTTTCGACTTTTACGCCATGCATGAATAAGCATAACAATAAAAACCGAACCACCTACAAGTAATCCTACTTGAATGAAGGTTAATAACGACATAACAAAGGGAAAATAGATAATCAAAAAAGCATTATTAATCATAATTAAATAGGCTTCTATGCTTAATATCAATTTTATTATTAAGGTCATCCATAGGACTTGTCATTTTACGAGCTGTCATGCATTTAAAGCATGAAATTACACTATGCGAGTATTCCTTTATTCGCTATAATTTCGCCAATTTCCGCCATGCATACTAGATACGCGAACCCATGTATTCATACCTTGCTCGACAACCAATACTCAATAAAGACAAAGTAACTATTGGTTATGAATTGCTGTTTCGCGATGGACCTGAAAACAGTTTTCCCAACATTTGTGATGAAGAAGCGACAAATCGACTGTTGATTGATAACTTCTTTTCTTCGGGGTCAAACCAAGTTACTGGCGGTAAGCGTGGATTTGTAAACTTCCCGCACGCAAGTCTTATCCAGCGCGTTCCCCTCATGTTTCCTAAGCAATCTTTCATTATCGAGATATTAGAAAGTTGTGAGCCAAACGATGAGTTATTAGAAGCGATTATCGAATTAAACCAAAAAGGATACACATTAGCACTCGACGATTTTAATCCATCGCCTGAGTGGAATCGTTTTATTCCTTATATTCATATAATTAAATTTGATATTCGCCAGACGCCTATTGAAAAGTGTGCGCTTTTTATTCGTCGCCACAAAATAGGTAAGCTTAAATTTCTTGCTGAAAAAGTAGAAAACCATGAAGAATTCATGGCGGCCTATGACGCAGGTTTTGATTTCTTCCAAGGTTACTTTTTTAGTAAACCTGAAATGATGCAACGTCGTTCATTAACGCCATCAGGCTTAACAACGATTCGCTTATATCAAGAAATCTGTCAGCCAGAAGTGGACTACAATAAAGTTGAAGAAATTATCGCAACCGATGTTTCTTTATCTTATAAGTTGTTACGTCACGTCAATGGGATGTTAATTACACGTGCGAAACCGATTTCTTCATTCAAACAGGCCTTAGTTTATTTAGGTGAAGAAAAGCTTCGTCGTTTTATCACCTTTGTTGCAGCTTCCCATGCATTAGAAAATAAACCTCAGTCGCTGTATAACTTATCACTGCAACGTGCGCAATTCTGTGAACGTCTTGTGCCGAAAGCCTCTATTAAGGTTTGTGGTAACCAAGCTTTCTTGACCGGCCTTTTCTCTTTGCTCGATTCTCTGCTGGATCAACCGCTAGAAGAACTGCTGCGTTTACTGCCCCTTAGCGATGATATAAAGAGCGCTCTTATTGAGCAAAAAGGACCGCTTGGTATCTTACTTAAACTTGCTGTTGCCTATGACAAAGCTGACTGGGACGTAGTTGCACGTTGTACAACTGCACTCAAGCTCAATGAGAGTGATGTTGTCGATGCCTACATGCAATCAGTAAAATGGGCGACTGCTTTTGAACGAACAATGACGAAAAATGATGTCTAATTCACTTTGCCCATGTGGTAGCCAAAAAAGCCTGACTCAATGTTGTCAGCCAATTCATAACAACCCAACATTAGCCTTGCACCCAGAGCAACTTATGCGCTCTCGATACAGTGCACACGTTTTAGGCTTAGTTGACTATGTGGTTGCGACTTACCACCCTAGTTGTGAGGCAGAACAACACCGCGACGCGATTGCTGAGTCTGTCCACTCGGAGTGGTTAGGATTAAAAGTACTGAATAGTGAAATTGCCCCATCTGGTGAAGGCTTTGTAGAGTTTCAAGCCTTCTATAAAGATGAAGACGGTGAAGAGTACTGCTTGCAAGAGCGCTCTCGTTTCTTGAAAGAATCGTATAACGGTGCAGAACAATGGTTCTACATTGATGGCGAATACCCACAACAAGAAACCGTTGAGATCCCAGAATCTGCTCAACAACCAGTGGTTAACCTCGACAAAGTCGGACGTAACGATCCTTGCCCGTGCGGCAGCGGTAAAAAATTCAAGAAGTGTTGCGGATAATATTCACTTCGTTACTGATATCAAAGAGGCTGTGCAAACAGCCTCTTTTCGTTTCAGCCCTGTGTGACTTCCCTATCAAAGCAAGCATTGGTGTATAAAAAACACTCAATGTGATGGCGAGTGTTGCCGATACAGAAATATCATTCTGGATGTCGAGACAACACTATGATCAATGCCAACAATCATTTGCCTTACCCATCCCGTGATCCATACCGCAAGGTACTCAAAACCAAAGCGCTCGACGAGCGAAAGCAAGCCATCGTCGAACAAACCCAAGCCAAAGACGAGCAAGAACAGCCGCCAAACAAAAAGAAAAAGCGTAAGCACCAAGGCAAACTTGATATCTATGTTTAGTCTCAATCTAAACAAGCCATACTTTCTCAAAAGCAAATCAGAAAATATTACTGATAACCCTCTGTTTTTCTGAGTGTTATAAATTAATTATTAAATTTTCACTTTTTCTTTAAAAACCGTATTGCAAAATGAAATAAGCTTAGTTAGTGTAAATGACAAGCGACAGTTAAATAGCAATCTATTCCGAGTAAATAATTATGCGTATCTCAGTGATCAACCTACATCATCACCATCATCCTGATTAGTCTTTCGGGAGGATACGCCTCGCTCTGGAAGACGAAAAACACTTCTTCCAGTGGTCAGCAAGAATAAAGAATTCAAGACCCTTGGAAGTAAAATTCCAAGGGTTTTTTTCGTTTTAGCACAATGGATTAGCCCAAGGGTTACCAAACTAGCGGCAAAAAGAAATAGGGAAGCAATATGCAAACACAACGACTTCGTATCGCAATTCAAAAGAAAGGTCGCCTCAGTAAAGAGTGCCAAGACTTGCTGAAACGCTGTGGCGTAAAATTCAATATGATGGGTGAACGCCTTGTGGTTCACGCTGAGAATATGCCGATTGATTTGTTACTGGTTCGTGACGACGATATTCCCGGTTTGATCATGGATGGCGTTGTTGACCTCGGTGTCATTGGTGAAAACGAACTCGAAGAAGTAGCTCTAGAGCGCGCTGCTCGCGAAGAAGCAAACGACTATATCAAGTTGCGCCGTCTGGATTTTGGTGGCTGCCGTCTATCGATTGCAATCAACAAAGATGACGAATATACCGGGCCTCAAGACCTCGAAGGAAAACGTATTGCGACCACCTACCCGCAGCTGGTGAAACGCTATATGGATCAGCAAGGCGTTAAATTTAGTACCTGTATGCTCAACGGCTCTGTGGAAGTGGCTCCTCGTGCAGGTCTCGCAGATGCCATTTGTGACCTCGTCTCAACAGGTGCGACTCTTGAAGCCAACGGTCTAAAAGAAGCGGAAGTGATTTTGCGCTCTAAAGCAGTGCTTATCCAATGCACCACTCCGCTATCTACTGAAAAACAAGCTCTGATCGAGCGCTTGCTCACTCGCATGCAAGGCGTTATCCAAGCTAAAGAGTCCAAATACATCATGCTACACGCGCCAACTGAGCGCTTAGAGCAAATCAAAGCCTTGTTACCAGGAGCTGAAGATCCAACGGTGCTACCACTCTCTGCCGACAGTAACCGCGTCGCTGTGCACCTTGTAAGCTCAGAAAACCTCTTCTGGGAAACCATGGAGCAACTCAAAGAACTCGGCGCAAGCTCTATTCTTGTATTACCAATTGAAAAGATGATGGAGTGATCACCATGAAGACTGTGGTTTGGCAATCACTGAGTGATGCGCAGCAAGAATCTCTACTCCAACGCCCTGCCGTGACCGAAGGGGCTAATATCACTGCAGCAGTTAGTGAGGTAATCACTGATATTCGTCAACGTGGTGATGAAGCCCTACTCGATCTCACCGAGAAGTTTGACCGTGTACGTCCTAGCGCTATTCGTGTAAACCAAGCAGACATTGACGCGGCTTGCGAGCGCCTTGATGACCAAATGAAAGCGGCACTGCAAAGTGCTTACGATAACATTTACACCTTTCACAAAGCACAAAAGCCACAGCCATTACGCGTTGAAACCCAACCTGGCGTGGTGTGCGAGCAAGTCACTCGCCCCATCAATGCCGTAGGTTTATACATTCCCGGAGGTAGCGCGCCACTGCCATCTACAGTGCTTATGCTGGGGATCCCAGCACAAATTGCTGGCTGTCGCCAAATAGTATTGTCTTCTCCACCACCGATTGCCGATGAAATTTTGTATGTCGCCAAACTGTGTGGCATCAATGAAGTCTATAACGCAGGTGGAGCGCAAGCCGTAGCGGCTATGGCTTACGGTACTGAAACCGTGGCGAAAGTGGATAAAATTTTTGGCCCAGGTAATGCGTATGTGACCGAAGCAAAACGTCAGGTCAGCAATGATTTTCGTGGTGCCGCCATTGATATGCCAGCAGGCCCATCTGAAGTGCTCGTGATTGCCGATGACACAGCCGATCCTGATTTCATCGCTGCCGATTTGCTAAGCCAAGCCGAGCACGGCCCGGACTCACAAGTCGTACTCGTCACACCAGAGCCAAGTTTAGCCGAGCGCACAGCCGATGCGATTCAGCAACAGCTCGCCCAGTTGCCGCGTGCTGATATTGCTCGCCAAGCACTAGGCTCTAGTTTGCTTATCGTTGCGGATACCCTGACACAGTGTGTTGCAATTTCAAATCACTACGGCCCAGAACACTTAATTGTCCAAACTCGTAATCCACGTGAATTGGTGCCATTACTGGATAATGCCGGTTCAATATTCTTAGGCGATTGGTCACCAGAATCGGTGGGCGATTACGCTTCGGGAACTAATCACGTCTTACCAACTTATGGTTATACCCGTACCTATTCAAGCCTTGGATTAGCCGATTTTTGCAAGCGTATGACAGTACAAGAGTTAAGTGCTGATGGCCTCCAACAACTGGCACCAACCGTGGTTGCCATTGCTGAAGCCGAAGGGCTTGATGCCCACAAACGTGCTGTCACAATTCGAGTTGAAAAACTCCAAGCAAACCCAAGCTTCAAACCCAGTGCCGCTGACATAACAACCACCCAGTCGCCGGCTGCCAATGAGGTGAAATAATTATATGAGCATCACAAAATTAGCCCGAAAAACCGTTCAAGCCTTAACCCCCTACCAATCCGCACGTCGCCTTGGTGGAAGCGGCGATATTTGGTTAAATGCGAACGAATCCCCTTTTGCCAACGAATACAACATCAGTTGCAATCGCCTCAACCGTTACAGCACCTGTCAACCAGAGGCACTGTTGCAAGCCTATGCGGATTACGCGGGTGTAAAACAAGAGCAAGTACTGACATCGCGCGGGGCTGATGAAGGAATTGAACTGCTGATCCGCGCATTCTGCCAGCCAAACAAAGACAGCATTCTCTACTGCCCTCCTACTTATGGCATGTACGGCATCAGTGCCGAAACCTTTGATGTAGCCAATAAAGTAGTACCACTTACCGATAAATGGCAGCTCGATTTACCTGCGATTGAGGCTAACCTCGATAACGTCAAACTTGTATTTGTTTGCAGCCCTAATAACCCCACAGGCAACCTCATCGATCGCCAAGATATTGAACGTCTGCTCGCGATGACGCAAAACAAAGCCTTGGTAGTGATGGACGAAGCATACATCGACTTCTGCCCTGAAGCTTCCACGGTCGATTTACTGGCTGATTATCCAAATCTGGTGATCTTACGCACTTTATCTAAAGCCTTTGCCCTTGCAGGACTACGTTGTGGCTTCACTCTCGCTAGCCCTGAAATTATTGAACTACTGCTGAAAGTCATCGCTCCCTACCCAGTACCGATCCCTGTGGCAGATATTGCGATTCAAGCACTATCACCTGCTGGACTAGCGAAAACCAAGTTCCAAGTGCTAGATCTCAGTGCTAACCGTGCTTACCTTCAAGCCGGACTCAGTATGCTTGAAGGTGTCACTGTGTTTGATGGCTACGGTAACTATTTACTCGTGCAATTTCCTGATGCCGAGCAATTGTTCGAAGCACTATGGGATAACGGGATTATTCTGCGCCGCTCGCCAGTGAAGAACTGCATTCGGATCAGTGTTGGCAACCGTGATGAGTGCGAAAAAACACTCGCTTTCATCCGAGAGCAAATCTTACAAATCAACAATTAAGGACAGCATTGTGAGCAAGGAAAAGATTTTATTTATCGATAGAGACGGCACCCTGATTGTTGAGCCGCCAGAAGACTTTCAGGTTGATCGCCTCGATAAACTCAAGCTTGAGCCTCTGGTGATCCCTTCTCTTCTTAAGCTCCAAGAAGCGGGTTACACCTTGGTAATGGTGACCAATCAAGATGGTTTAGGCACGGATTCGTATCCTCAAGCTGACTTTGATGCTCCTCACAATATGATGATGGAAATTTTTGAGTCACAAGGTGTGAAATTCGCCGATGTCCTGATCTGCCCTCATTTTGACCACGACAACTGCAGCTGCCGCAAACCTAAGCTGGGCTTAGTGAAAGACTACCTCCAACAAGGCAAAGTCGATTTCACTCAATCAGCGGTTATTGGGGATCGTCCAACCGATCTTCAGCTGGCTGAGAATATGGCCATTCGTGGTATTCAGTACCACCCACAACCAAGCGACGACAGTACACTTAACTGGCAACAGATCGTTAACGATCTCACCAGCAAACCACGTATCGCTGAAGTGGTTCGTACCACGAAAGAAACCGATATTCACGTTAAAGTGAACTTAGATCAATCCGGCGGCAATAAGATCGCCACTGGCTTGGGGTTCTTTGATCACATGCTAGATCAAATTGCCACCCACGGCGGTTTCCAGCTAGAACTTAGCGTAAACGGTGATCTGCACATCGATGATCACCACAGTGTCGAAGATGCAGCCCTCGCCTTGGGGCAAGCGCTCAAAGAAGCGCTTGGTGACAAACGAGGCATTGGTCGTTTTGGGTTTAGTTTGCCAATGGATGAATGCCTTGCGCAGTGCGCACTCGATCTTTCAGGTCGCCCTTATTTGAAATTCGATGCTAAGTTCAGCCGAGAAAGTGTCGGAGATTTATCAACGGAAATGGTACCGCACTTTTTCCGCTCACTGACTGACACCCTCGCCTGTACACTGCACCTATCATCCAGTGGTGATAACGATCACCACATTGTTGAAAGCCTATTCAAAGCCTTTGGTCGCACCTTACGACAAGCCATTTCGGTGAGCGGTACAGAGCTACCAAGCAGTAAAGGGGTGCTGTAATGACAACAACCAATCAACGCATTGTCATCATAGACACGGGGTGCGCCAACGTTTCTTCGGTGCGTTTTGCCATTGAGCGTTTAGGCTATCAAGTCACGGTCAGCAAAGAAGCCGAGGTCGTGCTGGCAGCAGATAAACTGTTTTTGCCCGGGGTTGGCACCGCAAGTGAAGCGATGAAAAACCTTGAACAGCGCAACCTAGTATCACTCGTCAAACAAGTCGATAAGCCATTACTGGGTATTTGTTTAGGCATGCAATTACTTGGTGCAATTTCTGAAGAACAAGGTACTCAAGGACAACAACAAGTACCTTGCTTGGGCTTATGTGATGCACCAGTAAAGAAAATGAACACAGGCAAGCTTCCTCTACCTCACATGGGTTGGAATACGGTTACTCCCAAGACCAATCACCCGTTATTTAAAGATATTCCAGCGGGGAGTTACTTTTACTTTGTTCACAGCTATGCCATGCCCGTCGCGGCACCAGAAAACAACAGTGATTACACCATTGCATCATGCGAATACGGCCAAACATTCAGCGCAGCGATTCAAAGTGGCAATTACTACGGCGTGCAATTTCACCCTGAACGCTCAAGTAAAGTGGGCGCCCAGTTGATCAAGAACTTTTTGGAAATGCCAAGCTAGGCCGCACTATCAATAAGGACAACAAATGATTATTCCCGCTCTAGATTTAATCAACGGCCAAGTGGTGCGCTTATTTCAAGGTGATTACGGACAAGTCACCGAATATAGCGTCGATCCGGCACAACAGTTCAACCTGTACCACCAAGCAGGAGCCAACTGGCTACATTTAGTTGACTTAACGGGTGCCAAAGACACCACTGCGCGCCAACTCGACCTAATAGGTCGCCTACTCGCAAGCACTCCAGCGAAGGTTCAAATTGGTGGCGGTGTTCGCAGCGAACAAGATGTTGCCGACCTATTACAAGCTGGAGCTGAGCGCGTAGTGATTGGCTCAACCGCGGTAAAACACCCCGAACTTGTAAAAGGCTGGATTGAAAAATACGGTGCGGAACACATTGTATTAGCGCTAGATATCAACATCGATACCGATGGCATTCGCCGTGTTGCCATTTCAGGCTGGCAAGAAGATTCTGGTGTCACAATCGAATCCTTGCTGGAAGATTATTTAACGGTAGGTCTTCAGCATGTGTTGTGTACCGATATCTCTCGTGATGGCACATTAACAGGCTCGAATGTTGAACTGTATATCGATCTTTGCCAGCAGTATCCACAAGTACAATTCCAGTCATCTGGTGGGATTGGCAGCCTCGATGATATTCGTGCCCTCAAAGGTAGCGGTGTGGCAGGCGTCATCGTTGGTCGTGCCCTACTCGATGGTAAATTCAGCGCCGATGACGCATTTGCCTGCTGGGCAGAGTAAACAAGGAGAACATCATGCTAGCAAAACGAATTATTCCTTGTTTGGATGTCCGTGACGGTCAAGTCGTCAAAGGTGTGCAATTTCGCAATCATGAAATCATTGGCGATATTGTGCCACTCGCCAAACGTTATGCCGAAGAAGGTGCAGATGAGTTAGTGTTTTATGATATTACCGCCTCGAGCGATGGACGTGTGGTCGATAAAAGTTGGGTCGCTCGAGTCGCAGAAGTGATTGATATTCCTTTCTGTGTCGCGGGCGGCATTAAATCTGCCGATGATGCCAGCCGAATTTTACAATTTGGTGCAGATAAAGTCTCAATCAACTCCCCCGCCCTCGCTAACCCTGAATTGATTACCGAGCTCGCCGATAAATTCGGAGTCCAGTGTATTGTGGTCGGCATTGACTCTTACTTTGATAAAGAAACAGAACTGTATCAAGTTTACCAATTTACGGGGGATGAACGTCGTACTCAGGCAACCCAATGGCAAACCCGCGACTGGGTGCAAGAAGTACAACGTCGTGGCGCTGGTGAAATCGTATTGAATATGATGAACCAAGACGGTGTGCGCAACGGTTATGACTTAACTCAACTCAATATGGTACGCGAAGTTTGTCAGGTTCCTCTGATTGCTTCCGGCGGCGCTGGCACTATGCCGCACTTTGCTGATGCTTTTAACCAAGCCAATGTTGATGGCGCTTTAGCAGCTTCTGTTTTTCATAAACAAATCATTAATATCGGTGAATTGAAACAATACTTAAAACAACAAAATGTGGAGATCCGACTATGAGCTTAGCCACTATCAACGATTGGAATAACGCGATTAATTGGGACAAAGTTGATGGTTTGATCCCTGCTATTGTGCAAGACAACACCAGCGGTCAGGTTTTGATGCTGGGATACATGAACCAAGATGCGCTAGCAAAAACGTTAGACACCGAGCAAGTAACCTTTTGGTCTCGAACCAAATCTCGTCTCTGGACCAAAGGCGAAACATCCGGGCATGTCTTGCAATTAAAGAGTATCAACCTCGATTGCGACCAAGACACCTTACTGGTGAAAGTAAACCCAATTGGCCCAACTTGCCATTTAGGCACCACCAGCTGTTTTGATAGTGATGACAATGGTCCTGCTGAGCAACCCGCTTTGGTCTTTCTTCATCAACTTGAACAAGTGTTGGCGAGTCGTAAAGATAGTGATCCCAATTCATCCTACACCGCAAGCCTCTACGCCCGTGGCACCAAGCGTATTTCGCAAAAAGTGGGCGAAGAAGGGGTTGAAGTCGCGCTTGCGGCAACGTCGGGCGATAAGGCGGAATTAGTGAATGAATCCGCAGACTTGATATATCACTTAATCGTCTTACTTCAAGACCAAGGTTTATCGTTAGCTGATATCACCAAGCGTTTAGAAGAGCGCCACAATAAGGCGAATTAAATATACATTCGAGAGACTAGTCGCTTAACTTACTCAAAGTATTAAAATGAAAAAGCCCGCATAAATATTATTTATGCGGGCTTCATATATTCTATTTTCGAATAAAATTAGCGACCAAGCGCTTCTTTATAGTGCTTGCGGCAAACCGACACGTAGCGATCGTTACCGCCAATCACCACTTGATCGCCATCGGCAATCGCTTTACCCGTTTCATCTTGGCGGATCACCATATTGGCTTTACGACCACAATGGCAAATGGTTTTCAGCTCTACCAATTTATCAGCCCAAGAAAGTAAGTAGCGACTACCTTCAAACAACTCGCCACGAAAATCACTACGTAAACCGTAACAAAGCACCGGAATATTGAGCTTATCCACCACTTCGGTCAGCTGATAAACCTGCTCTTTACTCAAGAACTGACATTCATCGACCAGTACACAATCCACTTTGGTTTCATTATCTAGTGAGATCACTTTTTCAAGCAAATCATCTGACGCCGTAAATAACTCAGCTTCTTGCTGCAAGCCGATACGTGATGTTACTTTGCCTTTGCCGTAACGATCATCGATGGCTGCCGTAAAGATCACTGGCGTCATGCCACGCTCACGGTAGTTAAACGAAGATTGCAATAAGGTCGTCGATTTACCGGCGTTCATTGCAGAATAATAAAAATACATCTGGGCCATGAGGCTTCCCTGGTGTTAGTCGGTGTCAAGATAATGCGGGCAAGATGCTACAGAAAATAACCCCAAAATTAAAGCCAGCAACGCAGATCAAATAAGCATTCATCCCTGATTTTGATCGTCATCGCTTTTATAGCCTCAATAAAAAAGCCAGCACCGAAATGCTGGCTTAGTTAACCCTCTAAAGCATTCAACTGCTTACAACATATTGGCATGAGTGGCCGACGATAGACGGCGACGCGACATCCAACCAAGAATTGAACAAACAATAATGAAGGCCAAAGTTGCAGCAAGGAAAGAAACAGCTAACGAATCTGTAAAGCCCAGTACCAAGAAACCCACAGATGAAACTAACGCAACAGAAAGCGCATACGGTAGCTGGGTCGATACGTGATCAATATGATGACAACGCGCACCGGTCGAAGACAAGATCGTGGTATCAGAGATAGGTGAACAGTGATCACCAAATACTGAGCCTGCCAATACTGCCGCTAGCATAGGTAGCATCAGTGAGATCTCGGTTGCAGCCGCTAAGTCGCCCGCGATTGGTAACATGATGCCGAAAGTACCCCATGAAGTACCAGTCGAGAATGCCATCACACCTGCTAATAGGAATAAAATTACCGGCAAGAGTACTGGGTTAATATTACCTTGTACTAACGTCGATAAATATTTACCTGTCGCCATATCACCAATAACGCTACCGATACTCCAAGCGAACAACAGAATTAAGATGGCACCAAACATTGATTTCGCACCAATCCATAAAGTATGCATTACTTGCGAAGCCGGAATCCCCTGACGAATAACAGGGATCAATGCGGCAATTAAACCAATCAAGCCACCGTAGCACAACGAAGTACCAACATCGGTATTTTCAAATGCACCTAATAAATTAAAGGCGACACCATCTGCTGCTAGCGCTTGGTAACCTGTGAAGATCAAGAAGAAGAAAGTCGCAGCAATTAATGCCACAATTGGCATAACTAAATCAGCAACACGACCATTTTGACTTTCTTCAATTTCAAGCTCGTCATTTAAATCTTTTGCTTGGCTGTCATCATCACCTTCATCAAAACCATGACCATGACTAGCAGCTAATTCTTGCTTTAACATTGGACCCACATCAATTTGGAACCAAGCAACAGCAAATACCATTAATAATGCAAACACCGCATAGAAATTCATAGGCGCTAACTGCATAAAAGCACTTAATGCAGAATACTCTGTAATGCCGTGAGAAACTAAAATGCCACCGATAATGGTAATAATGTATGCACCCCAACTAGAAGCTGGCATCAATACACACATAGGCGCGGCTGTTGAATCAAGAATATAAGCAAGTTTGGCACGAGATACGTAGTAACGATCTGTTACCGGACGAGCAATTGCCCCTACAGCTAGGCTATTAAAATAGTCGTCAACAAAAATGAAAACACCTAGAAATGCTGCAAGAAGTTTCGAGCCACGCTTGCTCTTAATTCGTGTTTGCGCCCATTCTGCAAATGCACGCGTACCACCTGATAAGGTTAATAGTGCCGTTGTCATTCCTAACAGAATTAGAAATGCAACAATACTCATATTCCAACTATTAATAGCACCATCGTCGATGAATAATCCTTTAACGATAGAACCTACATAGCTTGCGGTGTGTGAAAAAGAAAAGTCAGTAAGTAATAGTGCACCTAGCACTACACCCATGCCTAAAGACAATAAAACGCGACGCGTTAAAATTGCTAAGCCTAATGCCACCAGCGGGGGCAATAATGAAACTGAGGAATGAGAAAAATCTACAATATTCATGATCTCTGCTACAACCGATCCTGGTTGGAGATCTACTGCTGACAAGGAAATGTCATATGACGAGATGCGTATAAGGAGAGACTCCCTCTCCGACCCCACAGTAGCGCTCCATAGTTAATGTCATTATATACTATGGCAGTGTTGACCCTGTTCGGTGACAACCCCAGCAAGATGAGTTGATAGCTCATTCTCACTTCGGCATTGGCTCCTTTCACTTGCCATCACTGGAATCACCTCCGGCAAACTACTTATAGACAATGCGCCTCTACCCTTAATAGGTTCAACCCATTCTACGGTAAGAAACCAAAGATGCAATAAGTTAAGGTGAATTTTTTAACAATTATAGTGAATAATTTTACCCTGACGATTAAAAAACGAACAACCACGTACACTTAGTTTCCTTTATACATCTTACCTTGAGCTAAAAAGTAGCTTTAGATCTCACTTTAAAACCTAAAAACAACAAATACTCTTCATTTAGCTTAGCAGTAACCAATATCTTAAATGAGTTAAGTTTGCGGCAAAATTTGAAGCTCTTTATGAAAAAGAACTCACGCTAAATAAAGATAAGTCACTTTTAATAAATAAATGTTTGGCAATTCTTAAATGTAATATTACTATTGCACTTATTAACTTTTGGCTGCTATTATTATTTCAAGCCAGTTTAAACAAACAGGAAATAAAAATGTCTGACGCATTAAAAGCACTATTAAACCTTCGTAGCCTACGTGCGCTAGCTCGTGAATATACACTAGAGCAACTACAAGAAGGTTTAGAAAAACTACAAACCGTTGTTTCTGAGCGTGAAGAATCAGAAGCAGAAGATCGCGCGAAAGAAAAAGAGCGTGAAGAAAAACTAAATCAATACCGTGAAATGCTACTAGCTGACGGTATCGACCCAGAAGAGCTACTAAACTCTCTAGGTGGTAAAGCACCAAAAGCTAAACGTCCAGCTCGCCCTGCTAAATACAAGTTCATTGACGAAAACGGTCAAGAAAAAACTTGGACAGGCCAAGGTCGTACACCTTCTGCACTAAAAGCAGCACTAGACGAAGGTCGTTCTCTAGAAGAATTTGAAATCTAATTTTCAATTTTCTTAAAAAGCCCGGCAATGCTGGGCTTTTTTGTATCTCAAATCTGAGTTTTTAATTCAGCTTATGAAAATTTTTCATTCAATACTGCGCAAAACACCCCACATCAACCTAGCTCACACCACTCTCTTTTTCCCAGTAAAAC
The DNA here is from genome assembly GCF_001650345.1 of Photobacterium jeanii. Lineage (GTDB taxonomy): Bacteria > Pseudomonadota > Gammaproteobacteria > Enterobacterales > Vibrionaceae > Photobacterium > Photobacterium jeanii. Next base: position 1,071,937 of record NZ_LVHF01000012.1, read on the forward strand.
AGCGCAAAATAATATGGAATAGTCAGACAGATTATCCACACCTGACTACAAATAGACATATCAATAATTGTTTAACCCTCAAGATGCATAAACTCTCATAATGATTAAACACGATAGCTTTGCATTAGAGCTCTCAACCTAGTCGCTCCGTTGAATCAATCGTTATCTCTTTATTCAGCAAGTAGTTAGCATCACAACGGTAAAACGAGAGTAAAAGCACGTTTTATTATGTATAAAAAAGCAAACATTATGAGCTACATTTCCAGCCATAAAAAAGCCAGACTAAAAAGCCTGGCTTAGTAACATCATTTAAGCTTATTTGATTCTGTCAGCTAAGTGACTCACCGCAAGCGCAAAGTAATGTGAACGATTCCACTTCAATAATGTTTGGTAATTACCATATATCAAGTAAGCACGCCCTTTTTGATCATCTGGTTGAATTAACCAAGCATCAATATCAACATTTGGTAACGCATCGCCATTAAGCTTACGCACTCCTAACGCCTGCCACTCTTGTAAAGACTTCGCTTTCTCTAGCTGAACCCCTTTGAGGTCTTTAGAAAGCGTAGGAATACTAACCTGACGTCCCCACGTATAAGTATCGTCCCAACCTGACTTACTCAGATAATTGGCAGCTGAAGCGAATACATCGGCTTTAGTTTTCCAAATATCAACGCGACCATCATTATTTCCGTCCACAGCGAACGTTAGAAAAGATGTTGGCATAAACTGAGGTTGCCCCATCGCGCCCGCCCAAGAACCTTTCATTTCTTTTGCGGTAATATGGCCTTCATCTAGAATTTGTAAGGCTGCCATTACTTGCTTACGGAAAAATGCTTCACGGCGTCCTTCATAAGCCAATGTCGATAAAGCTTCAATCACATTATAGTTGCCCATTAAGCGACCAAAGTTACTCTCTACACCCCATAGCGCGACAATAAAACGTGGTTGAACACCATATTTGTTCCCAATCGCTTCCAACGTCGTTTTATGCTGTTGATAAAGCTCATTCGCTTGCTTTACTTTCCAATCAGGGACTGCACGTGGAATATATTCATCCAGTGTGAGTTTACGCTCTGGCTGATTTTTATCGGCTTTTACTGCGCGTTCGGTAAAAGTGATCCCGTCAAAAGCAGAAGCAAGAATTTCATCTGAAATACCATTTTGCTTTGCTTCAACTTTTAAGCCTTCGACGTACTTATCAAACCCCTCGTCAGCAAATGCTGTACTTGAGGCACCTATCCCTATGGCCACTAAGACCGAAATCAAACGCTTATACATATAAACCTTAAGACTTTTTAGCCGCCTTGGCTGCTTTATATTCATCTAGTAAATTGGTCACTGGTGGTGGCAATTGTAAATAAAAACCAACAGTCTCCAAATCCGATTTCACTTTTTCCACATCAGCGAGCGCTAATTTGCGATCACCTGCTAAATTCACCACCATCACAAATGTTGGTCTACCGAAAGTTGCGAGCAAAGATTCAGGCACTGCTGAAAAATCATCTTTCTTTGTAATATATAGGTACGTATTTTCTTTTTTAGAACTTTTATAGATAGAACAAAACATTTTGCTGCCTGTTAGTTACGCTCTTATTAACATCAGACCATATCATTGGGATTTCATTCCCTATCAATAAAGCTTTTTTTGCTGATCAGATGAGAGCTTTGTCTGAATTTACAACGCTGACGCAAGGATAGCTTGCTGATAAACGGTTTGGAATATAACATGCATATACCTATGTGATAACGTATCTGAACGGCTAATTTCGCTTCAGTCACTAAAAAGAATATGACCAAACAGGCAGAACTGAAAGGGAGCTCCTACACGCTCTCAGCACTTCATCTCAGCAATGAAGACATTCAACAGGCAACGGATTATTTAAAAGAGAAAGTTAATCAAGCGCCGAATTTTTTTGCTGCCGCACCGATTGTCATCGATGTTTCAAATGCAGGCACCAACATTGACTTTAAAGAGCTCAAAAATGGTGTCACTGAAGCTGGGATGATCCCTGTTGGTGTCAGTGGCTGTAAGAATGCCCTCATGCAACAGCAGGCCAGAGACGCTGGATTTGCCCTAATGAATGCAGCTAAACAAGCGCAGGCAGCCAAGCCTGTGGTTGAGCCAACCCGCATCATTGACACACCAGTCCGGTCAGGTCAGCAAATTTATGCTAAGAATTGTGATCTAGTAGTCATGAGTAATGTCAGCCCTGGTGCTGAGATTATTGCCGATGGTTGTATTCATGTTTTCGGCGCCTTACGCGGTCGTGCTATTGCTGGTGCCAACGGTCAACAGCAAGCGCGTATTTTCTGCCACAACCTTCAGCCAGAACTGGTCTCGATTGATGGCAAGTTTTGGCTAAGTGATAAAATTCCAGATAAACACTGGGGCAAAGGTGCTGTTATCTCACTTGCTGAAAATAATTTAAATATAGAGCCACTCGCTCTATAACGTTTTATAAGGAATTAATAAATGGCGCGTATTATCGTTGTTACCTCTGGTAAAGGTGGCGTTGGTAAAACAACATCAAGTGCAGCTATCGCATCTGGCCTAGCTGTAAAAGGCAAAAAAACCGTGGTTATCGACTTCGATATTGGCCTACGTAATCTTGATTTGATTATGGGCTGTGAACGTCGAGTGGTTTACGATTTCGTTAATGTGATTAACGGTGAAGCAAACCTTAATCAAGCAATGATTAAAGACAAGCGCGTAGAAAACCTATTCGTTCTACCTGCGTCTCAAACCCGTGATAAAGATGCGCTTAACCGTGAGGGGGTTGAGCGTGTACTCAACAACCTTGACGAGATGGGTTTTGAATTCATCATTTGTGATTCACCCGCTGGCATTGAGACAGGCGCACTAATGGCGTTATACTTTGCTGACGAAGCGATTGTAACCACCAACCCTGAAATTTCATCTGTTCGCGACTCTGACCGCATCTTAGGTATTCTGGATTCGAAATCTCGCCGTGCAGAAAACGCTGAAGAGCCAGTGAAAACACACCTGCTCCTAACTCGCTACAACCCTGCTCGTGTTGAGTGTGGTGATATGCTTAGCGTAAGTGATGTTGAAGACGTTCTGCACATTCCACTTGTTGGTGTGATCCCAGAATCACAAGCGGTACTGAATGCATCGAACAAAGGTGAGCCTGTTATTTTCGATACCGAATCTGATGCAGGCCAAGCTTATGAAGATACCGTCGCGCGTCTATTGGGTGAGGAACGCCCATACCGATTCTTAGAGGAAGAGAAAAAAGGCTTCCTTAAACGCTTATTTGGAGGCTGATAATGGCACTGCTCGAGTTTTTCCGTCCAAAGAAAACCAAAACAGCCAATGTAGCAAAAGAGCGCTTACAGATCATCGTGGCTGAACGCCGCTCTGCGAGTCAATCAACACCAAGCTACATTCCGCAGTTGAAGCAAGATATTCTGGAAGTGATCCGCAAGTACGTGCACATCAGTCCAGATCAGGTGAGTGTTAACCTAGACCAGAAAGAAGAAGATCTGGCGGTACTAGAGTTAAATGTCACGCTACCAGAAGATAAATAATATCGCTGGTATCCAGACACTAAAAAAGCTTGTAAAAAAAGCCACTGATTTCAGTGGCTTTTTTATTGGTTCTCGATGTCGACTTTAGCGATCTAGCAGTGGTAACACTCGCGATTCAAATAACGGCTTACGCCATGTTTTTAACATCTCGGGCATTTTGTCTGCTGGGCATTGTTGTTTCCATGCCCATGAGATCAACTGGTTAATTTGTTTCTTTGATGCCAAAAATTCTGAAGCTAACCCTGTTTCCGCTTCAACCTTGGTCACTTCGTCTTTGATTTTCTTCACCAGCTGCTTATAGCCGCTCAAATCGACCAAACGGACAATCTTCTCAGGGAAATCGCTTGGGTTCATCGCTTCTGCATCGAACACCATTTTCACTAAACGGCCAGCATGACGCTGAATTTCACGCTCATCAAAACCTTCACGTGCCATTACCGCTTTGGATTTAATGCCGTAACGTGCCACTTTCCACAGATTAAGCTCTTTGATAATAAAATTCAGGGCGATATCACGCTTGCGCGCTTCCAAAACACGCCACTTTGCGAGTTTTTGCAAGGTCGCAAGTTGTTGTGGGTTAAGCTGCCATGCGTTTTTAATATCCAAGTACGCTTTTTCTGGGTCTTGCTGCTGAGTACGCTTGAGCATCAAGCTATTACACTCTTGTTCTAGCGCTTCATACCAGCCTTGCTGCTGTACTTTCTCTAACAGGCTTTCAAACAGTGGCTGAAGGTAGAAAACATCCGCAGCCGCGTAGTCGAGTTGCTTATCCGTTAATGGACGCGCTAACCAGTTTGTACGTGCTTCACCTTTTTCTAAGTCAACACCCACATATTCGCTTACCAATGCGCCGAAGCCAGTCGAAATACCGTGGCCCAAGAAAGCCGCCATGATTTGCGTATCAAGCATAGGGACAGGTAGACAGCCAGCATAGTGCTGGAACACTTCAAGGTCTTCGCCACAAGCATGCAGCACCTTGATCACAGATTGATCTTGTAACAGTGCCCATAGCGGCGATAAATCTTCAATAGCAACCGGATCGATTAATGATAGGTGCGTACCATCAAACAACTGGATCAAACCCAGCTTAGGATACAAGGTACGAGTACGAACAAATTCGGTATCCAACATTACATACTGCTGGGTCGCCGCTTGTTCACATACCGTTGTCAGTTTTTCTGTTGTTGTAATTATTTCAAAATTCACAGCAAGCCTTTTCTACACAATGTTGTGGGGAAATTCATTTCACTAATCAAATAGTAAAATCGGCATGAGCGCTTAACTGAAGAATCATCTTTGCCTTAATTGAAAACTCAATTCATAAAGCCTTTCACAACATCAAGGCGCTATTATCATTGCGTGTTCAAAGAGGATTCGTCAGTTATCGCTCACCATTTTCCACAAGCTAAAAAGAAAAAGTGCCAGCATAGCTGACACTTTGATAAGTAACCTATTGTAACCCATAAATGATGTCGATGGCGAAAGCCATTCATCAATAGGATTTAAGCCTGAGGCTCAGCCGCCTTTTCTGCGCTTTGCTCTTGCTTTTGGTCTAGCTCTTCACGCAAGGCACGACGTAGGATTTTACCTACATTCGTTTTCGGCAGTTCATCGCGGAACTCAACTAACTTAGGCACTTTATAGCCTGTTAGGTGTTCACGACAGTGAGCAATCAAGTCGTCACGCGTCAGTGTTGAGTCACGCTTAACTACGCACACTTTCACAATTTCACCCGACACATGGTGAGGAACACCAATCGCCGCCACTTCTAGCACTTTACCGTGCAGAGCGACTACATCTTCGATTTCGTTCGGGTAAACGTTAAAGCCAGAAACCAAAATCATGTCTTTCTTACGATCAACAATATGAAGGAAACCATCTTGATCGAAGCGAACGATATCACCGGTTGATAACCAACCGTCTTCGGTCAAAATATCTTTGGTATCGTCAGGGCGCTGCCAGTAACCTTTCATTACCTGAGGACCACGAACTTGCAACTCACCAACTTGGTCGTTACCTACCACATTGCCTTCGTCATCAACCAAACGCACTTCTGTTGATGGTACTGGCAAACCGATTGAGCCATTGTATTCCACAAGGTCGTACGGGTAAGCCGCAACTAATGGAGAACACTCAGTCAGACCGTAACCTTCTAGTAGGTAGTTACCTGTCGTTGCCTGCCACTTTTCAGCAACAGCACGTTGAACAGCCATACCACCGCCAACAGAAAGACGTAGGTTACTAAAGTCGAGTTTCGAGAAATCTTCATTGTTAAGTAGGGCGTTAAACAGGGTATTTACACCTGTGATCGCCGTAAACGGGTAACGCTGAAGCTCTTTAACAAACGTCGGAATATCACGAGGGTTTGTGATAAGCAGACTCTGACCGCCCATTTCGATAAATAGTAAGCAGTTCACTGTCAGTGCGAATACGTGGTACAGCGGTAACGCAGTCACCACCAGCTCGCGACCTTCTGTCAATACTGGACCGTAAGCCGCTTTTGCCTGCATAACGTTAGCCAGCATATTACGGTGTGTCAGGATAGCCCCTTTCGCCACACCTGTAGTACCACCTGTGTACTGAAGAAACGCGGTATCATCACCAGACATGAATGGCTTCACGTACTGCATACGACGACCTTTGCGCAGCGCAGAGCGCAGCGAAATCGCATGAGGCAAATCATACTTAGGCACCATCTTCTTGACGTATTTCACCACGAAGTTCACTAGTGTGCCTTTAGGGCGTGATAGCTGATCGCCAAGACGAGTTAAGATCACATGCTCAACGCCAGTGTTCTTCACAATGCTCTCAAGGGTGTGAGCAAAGTTCGACACAATGACAATTGCTTTCGCGCCTGCGTCATTCAGTTGATGTTCTAGCTCGCGAGGAGTGTAAAGTGGGTTCACATTCACAGCGACACAACCCGCACGCAGAATACCAAAGAGTGCAATTGGGTATTGCAGCAAGTTTGGCATCATCACCGCAACACGGTCGCCTTTTTTCAGCTTTAATTCATTTTGGAGATAAGCAGCAAATGCACGGCTACGCTCTTCCAATTTACGGAAGGTCATCACCTGCCCCATGTTGATGAAGGCAGTCTGATCTGCGTATTTCTGCGCAGATTGCTCGAACATCTCGACTAATGATGGGTATTGATCTGGTGTAATTTCTGCCGGTACATCTTCCGGATAGCGGTTAAGCCAAACCTTATCCACTTGCACTCTCCTGTTTATTGGCATTGAAGCCTATTGATTTGCTGTAAAGCGTATAACAATCCCTAGCCTGATTAAGGGCTTAATTTGGGAATAGGTATTGTCTAAACAATACGTTACGCGCATTACAGCATAAGTAACATACAATTAACACAAACTGATTAGACCAGACTTTCAATTTTTGATACGTACAGCATAATCTGTTCGCAAACCGTCAGTGGGCTTTCAAGGTGACAGTGATGTCCCCCGCTCACAGTGACTTGTTGAATGTCTGGGATCCACTCTAATTCCGGTGCTCTCTGTTGTAGGCGAGGAAAACCTTGTTCACCCACAATAGACAAAACCGGACACGAAATTTCCCGTAAATACGCTTCTGAATGTGCTTTCGTCATCCGATATAACGAATCACAACGCAAGCGCTCATCATGACGCCAATACCAAGCGCCATCGATTTCTACTACTCCTCGCTCAACCAAAGGTCGAATTTGCTCAGGTGTAACATGATTAATATTGCACCTTAGCGCTATCGCTTGCTCTAAAGAGCGCATAGCACGGCGCGGCTTCTGTTGTTGCTTGGTACGAAAACGTTGACGACTCAAAATCCCATCACGTAATCGTTGAATCGCGTTTTCAGGCGCTTCATATAAAGGACCAAGCCCTTCAATTAACACCAAGCCCGCCACCTTTTCCGGAAAAGCACCGCAATAAGCAGAAGCAACCAAAGCACCTAACGAATGACCTACCAACACTAGTGAGCGACACTCAAGTTGATTAATAACTTGGTGTAAGTCATCTAAGTAATCTGCAAAGTGGTAATAGTTGTCACCATCGCGACGTTCAGAGTGACCATGACCCGGCCAATCCAATGCCATCAACCGATAGTGATGACCAAGCTGTGGGAATAGAGCGCTGAAACTTGCTGCATTGTCTTGCCAGCCATGCAGGAATAACAACAACGGCTTTTCATCTTCACTCACGCCAGCTGATAAACCAGCCAATTGACGCTCTGCGAGCTGAAAAGCCATTTCTTTCATTTTTACCCTGTCTGTATCGTATGCAACTAATTACTTAGTTACTCGATGGTATACCTCACCTCGGGTTGTGCCAAACCCAAAATAAGAACAACGTGAACCAAGGCAACTATGGTATGAGTCAAAATCGTCGATTCGAATTTCCTGCTTCACTCGCCAGATCTGATGTCCAGCAACATCAACAACAGGGAAAACGTAATCAAACTCACCAACTTGTCCGTCTTCTTTACCTGTTAGACGACCTGCTACCGTTACTAAACGGTCTGGCGCATATTCTAATGGTTCAAGAAAGCCGGGAACATACGCAACAAAACGACCAATCGGCTTAGCGTCGATTCGAGGTCTGCCATCCGATGTTAGCGGTAAGCTCGCAATTTCAAGTCGAGTGCGTGTCTTTTCGTTTTTCACAGCCGCAATAATGCCGCCCAAACGCACTTCTTCCCCTTGCGCACCATCGGGATCATCAATGATCACAGCCAAATCGGTAATTGGTGATTCGGTTTGCGTTTTTAGTGTTTCTGGTAAGCTGGCGCAGCCTACCATAAAGACTAATATCCCCCCAAGAAATAGCTTTTTAAACATGAGTTTCTCCGTTGCATTTGTTCATTATGCGCGCAGATTTCAATCACGTTAGGGGGAATTCGCTATCCACGCCCTTAGGCGTAAACATCTACCCCTATCATGGCTGAAAGCGCTTCGCGTTTATTGTGATGCATCACGTCCAAATATGAGTCCACAGCTTCACGGTGTTTACCATCAGGCTGATCGTATTGAATGTGACTATGGGCTTCTTGCAATAAAGCAGCATGATCAGCCGAGCGCACCGACTGGGTAACCGCTTTTGAAACCGGGGTTGGCTCTGTCGCTGGACGCGAGGTAGGCGTTTTTGAAACCCGCGGCTTAGGCTGCGGGTTTATCGAAGGAGGTAATCGATTAATTGAAACCATAATGTCCTACCTCTCGTTAAAGGGGTGAATTACTCACGACCTGGTAGTTTTTTCCACGTTACTTTGTCACGTAGGTAAACAGGACTCGCCTGTTCAGCATCAACCGCTTCACCACGTGCAAATGCAAAGTTCGCTAGTACCACCATGTCTTGTGTATCTGGGTAAAGAATGGTGCCTTGTTCTGTTTCGACATCGAGCTGAGCCAGAGGTTCAGCATATTCGCCCCAACCTGTACCCGCCGTAAACCACGTGTCTTTTTGTGCTTCGAAATTAGCCAGTAGATCAGCGGGGGCAATCACCATCTCATCACCTTGTACTAACCAATCACCATTAGCTTGGCGCTGGTATTGACCCCAGTAGATCTCACCCATACGCGCATCAATCGCGGTTAATACACGCTCTGATTGGTGAAGGCGGTAAGTACCTTGTGCCATGGTTGCAAGGGTTGATACGCCAACCATAGGTAGATCGGCACCAAATGCCAAACCTTGTGCAATACCAATACCAATACGTACGCCAGTGAAACTACCCGGACCACGACCAAAAGCAAGCGCATCCAGTTGCTGGAGTGTTACGCCGCCTTCTGCCAAGACTTCATCCACCATTGGCAAGATTTTTGTGGTGTGTTCACGCGGAGCATACTCGCAACGTGAAATAACATCTTCACCCACCATTAGGGCAACGGAACAGTTTTCGGTTGCGGTATCAACCGCCAGAATTTTGGTGCTCATTCAAGCCTCTGAATGCTATTTATTACTTATCTTCGTCGCCATCAACTTGGTTGATAGCACTGAGAAATCGTCCTACGCCTTCTACATCACGAGTGCGTGGTATCGCTGGTAAACTTCGTAAGAATACAGCGCCGTATGGACGCGTTACCAAGCGATTATCGCAAATCACCAATACGCCTTTATCCTGTTTATCTCGGATTAAACGTCCCACCCCTTGTTTCAGAGTGATCACGGCATCAGGGATTTGCACTTGCGAAAAGGGATCGCCACCTCGTAATCGACAATCTTCAATCCGCGCTTTCAGTAAAGGATCATCCGGCGCGGTAAAAGGCAATTTGTCGATAATAACACAGCTAAGGGCCTGCCCTCTAACATCAATTCCTTCCCAGAATGCGCCTGTTGCCACCAATAGAGCATTACCGAGCTCTAAATATTCCGCTAACAAGCGCTGTTTGGTGGTTTCCCCCTGCGCGAGGACTGGAATATCTAGGCTGGCACGAAACCCTTCCGCAAGGTCACGCACCATCTGATGAGATGTACAAAGGAAGAAACAGCGCCCTTGGTTATTTTCAATCAGAGGTGACAACATCTCCACCAGCTTATCGGCGACACCAAAGCTGTTTGGCTCAGGCAAAAAGCGCGGCACACACAACATGGCTTGCGATTGGTAATCAAACGGACTTTCTAAGGAAAACTGCTGTTTCGGCTCAATCCCAAGGCGATGACTAAAGTGACCAAAGTCTTCATCCACCGCTAATGTTGCCGAAGTAAAAATCCACGCGCCTTGTTGCTGCTGCATCTGTTCTCGGAATTTATCCGCGACCGATAACGGCGTGATATTCAAACTAAAGTGACGCGGCGTACATTCATACCAGTAGGAATATCCGGTAATCGAGGTATCAGCCAAACGCTCTAAACGCGCTTTTAATAAGGTGGCACGCTCAAAGGCTGCGTCCAATAATTGGCTGCGCCCAAGCGCCAGTTTTAGCACTTCGTGTGCGAGTTCAAGGGCATCGTTTAATCGCACTAATTCCCGCTGAATAGCAGGATTGGCAGAGGCTTCACGCCAGTTACCACGAAAACCCGGCTCTCCTAACACCAAACGCATTTCGGCAGCCGCTTGGGCTAGACGATCCGCCATTTTCTGTAACTGACGCATATCCTTGGCTTCGGTGCGATAACCAATTTCAATGTCTTTTGCCAACTCTTGTAGCTGGCGGCTCGATAAGCTTTGTCCGAAGTACTGACTGGCAATATCTGGCATCTGGTGGGCTTCATCGAAAATAAACACTTCCGCTTCGGGGATAAGCTCACCGAAACCTGTGTCTTTGATCGCCAGATCGGCAAGGAATAAATGATGGTTCACCACCACCAAATCCGCTTCCATTGCACGGCGGCGTGCTTTAACCACAAAGCAATCGTCGTAAGAAGGGCATTCTCGACCAAGGCAGTTATCGTTGGTAGAAGTGATCATCGGCAACACAGGGCTATCTTCAGCGATGCTTTCACATTCCCCTAAATCGCCAGTTTTGGTCGCCGACGACCAAGAGCGGATAGAAACCAACTGACTCAATAAGGTTGGGTCTGCGTACTGACCATGGCTTTCGGTAATTTGACGGCTTAAGCGGTCGTGGCACAAATAGTTACTACGTCCTTTAAGCAGCGCCACTCGACCAGTAAAGCCCAGCGCTTTCGCCATTAACGGTAAATCGCGATGAAACAGCTGTTCCTGTAAGTTTTTTGAACCCGTACTAATGATGGTTTTCTTACCGCGTACCAAAGCAGGTACCACATAAGCAAAAGTCTTACCCGTACCCGTTCCCGCTTCTACCACGAGTTGAGTTTGATCGGTGATCGCACTATCGACCGCTTTCGCCATATCAATCTGTGGCTGACGCGCCTGAAACCCCGGAATGGCTTGCGCAAGCGCCCCACCGTCGGCAAAAAACTTTTCAATCATAGTATTGGTTATTTATACAGTAGATAACGCGCCATTATGCCAATATTCAACGCTGACGACCACGGCTATTTGTGCCGATTCTCAGCCAAGACACAGGAAAGGCTTTGACCCTGCATAAAATTCAGAGTAATTAATTAAATAGACAGGACAAAAATTATGATTCAAGGAAGACAATGGAAAAGAAAACCTTACGCACCGAGTGCCCTGATGCCGTGGGCTTGATCTCGAAAATCACCAATATCTGCTATAAGCACCAACTGAATATTATTCATAACAATGAATTTGTTGATAACACCAATCAACAATTTTTCATGCGCACCGAGCTAGAGGGCGTGTTTAACGACCAAACCTTCCTCTACGATCTTGACCAAGCCCTACCCAAAGGCACTCAACGCCAGTTAATTAGCTCTGCACGCAAGCGCATTGTGATCATGGTGACCAAAGAAGCCCATTGCTTGGGTGATATTTTAGTGAAAGCCATGGATGGATGTCTTGATGTTGAAATTGCGGCTGTCGTTGGCAATTACGATACCCTACAAAACCTCACTGAAAAGTTTGATATTCCATTCCACTACATTAGCCATCAAGGGATCAGTCGCGAAGAACACGAAGCTGCATTGTTACAAGCTATCGACCAATACCAACCCGATTACGTGGTGCTGGCAAAATACATGCGCATCCTAACGCCTGAATTTGTTGCGCATTACCCTAATCAAATCATCAATATTCACCACAGTTTCTTGCCTGCATTTATTGGGGCGAAGCCGTACCAACAAGCATATGAGCGCGGGGTTAAGATCATTGGTGCCACAGCCCACTTTGTTACCAATGATTTGGATGAAGGGCCGATCATCACCCAAAATGTCATTCCGGTTGATCACAACTTTAGTGCTAGCGATATGGCTCGTTCAGGGCGCGACGTCGAAAAGACGGTATTGAGCAAAGCGCTGGGATTGGTATTGGACGATAGAGTCTTTGTGCTTAATAACCGCACCGTCATCTTGTAACTCAACGAATAGTTCTAGTAAGCCGTAAAAGAAAGGCGTGCTCATGGCACGCCTTATCATTGGCAATTATGACAGTGCGCTAATTACGCAATTATTCGGCTTCGCTTTCAATCACCGCTTTTAAGCTACAAGGGTGAAGTTTGATACAAACATTTCCTTTCTTAAAAGCATAAGTAGGGTTAGCTAAGCGCTCGTGTTCACCCGATGGCGAACTCGCTTTCACCTTTATCCCTTTTTCCGTCAAGCTATCCCATGCCAATGTTGGCAACGTTTGCTCTAGCGCGACTTTCAGCTCATCGGTATTAGCTGATGCCGATGGAATAACAAACTCAACATGCTCCCAACCCTGCTGCGGGTACACTTTGTCGCTTGGGTACGGCAGTTCAAGCGCTTCAATTGTCCAACCATCTACTTGCAGCGGCTTTTCAAAACCAATGACCACAATGGGACGACCATTGATTTCATTGACCGACCACTCCTCACCGTATGCCAACCAAGCATGGTGCAACTGTTTCGCCAACGAAAGGTCATTAACACGCAAAGCAATATGATCAGCTTGGTATGAGCTGAGATCCACCTCTAGGTCGGCGGCTAATTGCGCAATCTCGGCCATAAATGTCGGTAAGGCTGCCAACATTTGTTCTGGATGTAGTCCAGCGTCAGTGAGCTTCTGCATGTTTTTCTCCTCAAAATTCTCTTTCGTTACCCTACCACAAAGCCAATTTTAATGGGCGGTGGGTAATTCTTATCGCAAGCGCATAATTATCCACGTTTTAGCCATCGACGAAAGTACAATGATGCCCGTGACAGACCTTATAACATCTTGGCTGATGCATAATTTTCAGTTGCTAGTCAAAGCGAAAAAAAAATCGCAAACAATCGGTATTATGGGTTGCCAAAACACCTTAATTTGTGGGTATTATTAGGGTAATTAAGAATCTGTGTTCGCAGACTTTCTTTTGCTGAAAGCTATACTTGCCCGTCAAAAATACTCACGCAATGGTATCCTCTAGGGGAATTCCCCCTTTAGGCTCGATATCGTGACTATTTTTGACGGTAATGATTTCGAACGCAGTGACATTCTTGCAACGTCAGAAAAACAAGTTCTGGCGTTCTAAACGATTTGAAGGATAAGCGTGTGAACATTCAAGCACTAATTAATGACAAGGTTTCTCAAGCTCTTGAAGCTGCTGGCGCACCAGCTGGAAGCCCAGCAGCCGTTCGCCAATCTGCTAAACCACAGTTTGGTGACTACCAAGCAAACGGCGTAATGGGCGTTGCTAAAAAACTTGGCACTAACCCTCGCGAGTTCGCACAAAAAGTGATTGATGTTCTAGATCTAGACGGCATCGCTGAGAAAGTTGAAATTGCAGGCCCAGGTTTCATCAACATTTTCCTAAGCAAAACATGGCTTGCTGAGCGCGCTGAAGCTGCACTAAAAGACGATCGTCTAGGTGTTGCAACTGAAGAACAACAAAACATCGTTGTTGACTACTCTGCTCCAAACGTAGCGAAAGAAATGCACGTTGGTCACCTACGTTCAACTATCATCGGTGACGCAGTAGTACGTACCCTTGAATTCCTAGGTCACAACGTTATCCGTGCAAACCACATCGGTGACTGGGGTACTCAGTTCGGTATGCTTATCGCAAACCTTGAACGTGTACAAAACGAGTCTGGCGAAGTTTCAATGGAACTGTCAGATCTTGAAGCTTTCTACCGTGAATCTAAGAAGCTATACGACGAAGACGAAGCTTTCGCAGAGCGCGCACGTGGCTACGTAGTGAAACTACAAGGTGGCGACGAGTACTGTGCTGAAATGTGGAAGAAGTTGGTTGACGTGACAATGATCCAAAACCAACGCAACTACGACCGCCTAAACGTATCACTAACTCGTGATGACGTGATGGGTGAGTCAATGTACAACCACATGCTACCTGGCATCGTTGCTGATCTAGAAGAAAAAGGTCTAGCTGTAGAAAGCGATGGCGCGAAAGTTGTTTTCCTAGACGAATACAAAAACAAAGACGGCGAAGCGATGGGTGTTATCATCCAAAAACGTGACGGCGGCTTCCTATACACCACAACGGATATCGCATGTGCGAAATACCGTTTTGAAGAGCTAAACGCGAACCGCGTGCTTTACTTCATCGACTCACGTCAGCACCAGCACCTAATGCAAGCTTGGTCTATCGTACGTAAAGCGGGCTACGTGCCAGAAGAAGTAACACTTGAGCACCATGCATTCGGTATGATGCTAGGTAAAGATGGTCGTCCATTCAAGACTCGTGCTGGTGGTACTGTTCGTCTTGCTGATCTTCTTGATGAAGCTGAACTACGTGCAGCGAAACTGATCGAAGAAAAGAACCCAGAGCTAGACGCTGAAGAGAAAGCAAACATTGCGAAAACTGTTGCAATGGCGGCGGTTAAGTACGCAGACCTTTCTAAGCACCGTACTACCGACTACATCTTCGACTGGGACAACATGCTTGCGTTCGAAGGTAACACGGCACCATACATGCAGTACGCGTACACTCGTGTATCTTCAATCTTCAAACGTGCGAACATCGAAGCATCTGAACTGACTCACCCTGTTGTGATCACTGATGAGAAAGAGCAAGCGCTACTATCAACACTTCTTCAATTCGAAGAAGCTGTAATGAACGTAGCTCGCGAAGGTCAGCCACATCTAATGTGTACTTACCTATTCGAACTTGCTGGTAAATTCTCTAGCTTCTACGAAGCATGCCCAATCCTAAATGCTGACGAAGAAGTGAAACAAAGCCGTTTGAAACTAGCGTTGCTAACTGCGAAAACTATCAAGCAAGGTCTTGCGCTTCTAGGTATCGAAACACTAGACCGTATGTAATATACGTAAAAAGGTACTATGTTGTACTAAAATTCAGAAGCCTTCTAAGGTATCCTTAGAGGGCTTTTTTTATGCCTAGCGTTCATATAACAACTGAACAAACCCACCTTAAATCACAACGAATCATAGTGACCAATGTTATTTTTTGTGAGGTTAAGCCATAAAAATTGATTAAGAGCAGGGTTGTGCTCAATGTTTTTTATTGATTACTCATAGCCTGATACAATTGCGGCCTACATATAGAACAACATACAACTCACTTAAATTTGCGACCAAATCAACAATCCGTATGATGGTCACGAATTGTTTTGCTGCTGATTTACGGAACACAGGCTATGAACAACGATAACTTTGTGAAGTCTACTGAAACACTGAAAGAAACAGTGCCACTCATGATCAAACACAAAGTCCCGACCACGCCGGCTAACTATGCGCTGTGGTATACCTATGTCACCCAACAGTCACCACGACTTAATCAAGCCATTGATGGTGAAATTGCCGAACAAGGTCAATGCAGCCCGACCGCATGTGACAAACTGTACCAGCAGCATATCGCCAGTAAAACAGTGAAAGATATGGCACAACTCAAGCAAAGCCTCACCGCAATGATGCAAGAGCTATCCCATTCGATGACCGACACCCTCAGCGAAACGGAATCTTTCCAGCATAATCTAAACAAAGGTTTTAACCAGCTTGAGTTAGCCGAAAAAGAAGGCTTGTCGCTTGAAGAAACCATGGGCTTGGTCCGCAACTTAGTGAAAGAGTCTCGTAATATCCAGCTATCAGCGGGAGCATTCAGAACACAACTCAATAGTGCCCAGCAAGAAATTGCCGCGTTGCGCGCCGCTTTACATGAAAGCCAGAAAGAAGCCAATGAAGATGCGCTAACCGGTATTCTCAACCGCCGCGCCTTTGACCGTGATATGGAAAGCTTCCAGCTTAAAAAGCAGCCTTATTCGTTGATCATGCTAGATATCGATCGCTTCAAACGCTTTAACGATGATTTTGGCCACCAAATGGGTGATCAAGTGATCAAAGCCGTGGCACGTCGTTTAAAAGAAAGCTGCCGCGAGCAAATGCAAGCCTACCGTTTTGGCGGAGAAGAGTTTGCATTAGTACTACCAAATAGATCACTGGCTTCGGCTCGTCAACATGCTGAAACCTTGCGCCGAAATATTGAGAAAATTGCGGTCATGGATCGTAAAAAAGGAGAGCGCGTTAATTCGATCACGGCTTCATTTGGTTTAGCGGAGCAGCAGCCGCAAGAGCCCGTCATTGATGTGATTCGTCGTGCAGATGAATTCTTAAACCAAGCCAAAAAACTAGGTCGTAACCGCGTATTACCTGTTAACTAACATCGGTTCCAACAGTACCTGCCTTTAACAAGAGTAACCTTGTGTCAGAATCATAAAAGGTCAGCAATTGCTGACCTTTTTGCTATTTAGGTTAAGTTACTACTATTGCCCGAAGCGCTGCCCGCCTTCATTTAACCAGCTCAGTTCTTCTGTGGTCGATAATCGGCCGTGGGCGGCATTGCGATGCGGGAAACGACCAAACTGTTTCACCACCTCAAAGTGCTTCAACGCATAATCATAAAAACCATCAAACATCGCACGGTGAGGATCTGCGACTTGCTGTCTTAACTGTTCAAAGCGAAATACACACTCTTCCTGATCATCTAGCATTTCAGAGTGCTCTAATGGCAGATAAAAGAATACCCGCTCAATCGGGGTGAGGAATTGGTCTTGATTGCTTGCCAACCCTCGCTTACAAATCGCTAATGCCAGTGCATCATTACGAAACGCGGCACTCAAACCTCGGTAGATATTACGGCTAAACTGATCGAGTAAGATAATCAGTGCCAGCGCGCCTTTTGGCTCTTTGGCCCAGTGCGCTAATTCCCCCCGCCCGGCTCGACTCACCAATGGCAAAAAGGTGTCTGTGATGTACTGATCGACCTCAGCGCCGCCTTGGAACCACAACGCATTTTGGTTATTACGCGTTACATCACCCTCTAGCTCGCCAAACCAATAATCCAATACGGCTTGATATTCAGCTACCATCACCCTTCTCCATCCATCTTGCTCTGACACATCGTTGGTATAACAAAACTGATACGATATCATTGAGATACCCATTGACCATGTCAGAATAGCCCTCATAATCATGGCTTTAAGCCCTATCCCCCTTAATGGGCGTCATAACGGCTCAGTCACCACAACACGTCAATTGTTATACTTGGTTATTAATCTCAGAATAGCGCAGGGCGGATGTGAAAAAACTTTCAATCTATCAGCCTGTGAGCAGCGCTGTACTCTATAGGAATATTTACAATGAGTTTCATGCTACACCCGCGTTTAGCGACAGATACCACAGTTTTAGGTGACTTACCGCTGTGCCGTGTATTGCTATCAAAAGAAGCCCTAGGTCCTTGGTTAATTTTAGTGCCGCGCAAAGAAGCTTTACGTGAAATTCACCATCTGCCAATGGAAGAACAATATCAGCTGATGCGCGAATCAAGCGCGGTTGCTGCACTATTAGAGACAGATTACCAAGCCGATAAAATTAATGTGGGCGCGCTTGGCAACCTTGTCCCTCAACTTCACGTACATCATATTGCGCGCTTTGAGAACGATGTTGCATGGCCGGGACCAATCTGGGGTAATACCGATGGCACTCAACGCAGCGATGAGTTACAACGCGCACTAGCAGAAGAGCTAGTCGCAGAGCTTGCAAACATTGAGGGTTTCCAAGCAGCTGACGAGTTCTGATCCCCGCTAAAAGCAAATACCAAATTGCAAAAAGGCAACCCGAAGGTTGCCTTTGTTTTATCTAACACTTGCGATTTAGCGCATCACAGTGATTGCAAGCTCGTTGCTTTGCAGCTGACGATACCATACCTCTTGAGCCGACTGACAACAGCTATCGCTGTCGCACCCTACCAGCTCTTTGCCAATCTTGCCCTTTTGGACCCAGACTGCCAGCATGGCATCAACACCGTCTTCACTCATACCAAAGTGGTTAGCTAAATCACGACGGCGTGTACGACCGTGCTGTTCGATATAGTTTTTCAGCTGCTGCAAAATCATAATGCTAAGATCTCTGCTTGTTGCTGTTTCTTACCTTGACGCTTAAACATCGCAATCAAGAACGCATTAATACCAACGAAGAAGCCAATCCACAGCATACTGGTGGTTGGGTGATCGCTAAAGTGCGCAATTTGGTAGTAAAGCGATGCAAAGGTGTAAGCCAGTAGCATAGTCCAACCCGCGATGAACCATGAGAACTTAGAACCGAACTCACGAACATACGCACCCATTGCTGCCGCACACGGTGTGTATAGCAGAATGAAGATCAAGTACGCCATTGCCGCCGCTGAACTTACAAAGTGCGCTTGAATGTTACCAAAGATAGAAGCATCAACTTCTTGCTCTTCTGCTGCACTTTCAAGATCGTTTAGCTCACCAACAGTAATACCCAAAGGATCGCTGTAGCTTAAGTCAGCAAGGTTAGCACCAATACTGCTTACCGCTTCTTCTAGGCTCGCCATTAGATCATACTCAGACTCTTCTTCATCTGAAGATGGCGCGTACAAGCTGTTCAGCGTACCTACCACGGCTTCTTTCGCAAAGATACCAGTGATAATACCCACAGTTGCAGGCCAGTTATCTTCTTTAACACCGATTGGCGCAAGTACTGGTGTCACGATTTGTGCTGCTTTTGACAGTACAGAATTTTCAGTGTCTTCGTTACCAAAGCTACCGTCAGTACCTAGCGAGTTGAAGAAGCTTAGGATTGCCACAACAACCACGATAGTTTTACCGGCACCCAATACGAATTTCTTCAGTTTCTGCCATGTTTTGATACCTACATTGCGCATTGTTGGCAATTCGTAGTCTGGCATTTCCATAATGAAGCTATCGCTTGAACCTGGGTAAAGTGTATGACGTAGGATCAAACCCGTCATAACCGCAGCTGCAATGCCCAATAGGTACAGTGCGAATACCACGTTCTGACCATTTTCTGGGAAAAACGCAGCCGCAAATAGTGCATATACAGGTAGGCGAGCACCACATGACATAAACGGTGCCATCGCAGCTGCTAGTTTACGCTCACGCTCTTGCTCTAGAGTACGTGTTGCCATAATAGCCGGTACGTTACAACCAAAGCCAAGAACCAAAGGTACGAATGCTTTACCAGGTAGGCCGACTTTCTGCATCACTTTATCAAGCACAAATGCAGCACGCGCCATGTAACCAGAGCTTTCTAGCAACGCAAGGAACAAGTAAAGACATGCGATAACAGGGATGAAAGTCGCAACTGTTTGAATACCACCGCCGATACCGTCAGCAATAACAGTAACTAGCCAAACGGGTAAGTGACCATCAAGTAGGTAATGACCGCCATCAACCAGCAGAGCGCCAACACCAATATCAAAGAAGTCGATAAATGCACTACCGATGTTAATCGAGAACATGAACATCAGGTACATAACAACGAAGAAGAAAGGAACACCGAAAGCACGGTGCAGCAGTACACTATCGATCTTATCGCTTACGCTACGGCTTAATTTACCTTCTTGGCGACGTACTTGCTGACAAAGTTGGTGCAAGAATGTGTAACGTACGTCTGCAACTTGAATATCTGGGTCAACATCAACCATTAGCTTATTACGAACGTTACAAGCTGTACCTTTATCGTTCTCAGATAGTTGATTGATGATGAGTGTGTCATTTTCAAGCACACGAATTGCTTGCGAACGTGCATTTAGCTCAGTGCTGCTAAATAGAGGTTCAATTTCAGCGATTGCAGCTTCAAATGCTTCGCCATAGTTCAATGATAGATTTTGAACGGCAATGCCTTGCGCTAGCATTTTATGAAGCTTGGTTTTGAACTCAGCGACTTGTTTTTGACTGTTAGCAGACAGAGTGAATACTGGGCAGCCTAGTGCTTTCTCTAGTGCTTTTACGTCCAGTACCTGACGTTGACGCGCCAGTACATCCATTTTGTTCAGTACCACTACCATTGGACGACCTAACTCGCGCAATTGCAGTGTCATGTATAGGCTGCGTTCAAGGCACGATGCATCAACCACGTTGATGATCACATCTGCAGGTGTTGTCAGAATAGCACGTGAAGCAATCGCTTCATCTAAGCTGTTAGCATCATTAGCACTATCAAGGTTGTAGATACCCGGAAGGTCTGTCAGCGCGAAGTCATCACCCGCACAACGGTACATACCTGTTTTCTTCTCAACAGTTACACCCGCCCAGTTACCAACCTGTTGTTTAGCACCAGTTAGGCCGTTAAAAAGTGTGGTTTTACCGCTATTAGGATTCCCTACGGTCAGAATATTGTATTGCATTAGCGCACCTCGACTTCAATATTAGCTGCAATTTGCTTACGCAATGCCACATCCACACCGCGCACACGCACTTGAAGAGGGTCGCCCATAGGCGCAATACGTACCACAGATAGCTCAGTGTTAGGCAATACACCCATCACCATCAGCTTTTTACGAGTTGCAGTCGGCAATGCCGAAAGACTCGTCACGACTGCGCTCACACCGCAAGTCATTTCCGACAATTTCATGAATCGCTTACCTTAATAATAATAATTTGCATTTATACTGACATGTTACATATTGATACAGTTGAAGCATTGACTGATGTCAATAAAACTTAATTTATTTACACTCACCTCACCATTTATAGGTATTAAGCATTTTGACGTTTTTGACGTAACCTCTTACAAATCCAGGCAACTTATTGATATATAAATAATTAAAAATATGACGGAAATATGTAAGTGATAATGGCGCAGATGTAATATCGCTATTGTGCCCTTCGCCCCTACTATAAGTCCCACAGAGCACGGGCTTTCTAGTTCTGTCTGTTAGTTATTCAGAGTAATAAGTCACCTTATTGCTCAGCAGCAAGCGAAGGTGTCATTTACACCCGTGGCATGGGCACTCATGCCACGTCTTTTTGCTTTTTATTCCACAAAACCTCATACCTTCCCATACTATTCCAGCTTTCAAGCCCTTTGCCGCTGTCTCTAATGACCTGCTCTTTCGCATACCATCAGCAAGCACATCAATGAGCTATTAATCTATGCTATTTCCCTTTGCTTCAGTAAGCGCTAGCTACACTCACCGCAAGCGAAACAAAAAGTAAAAATACCTAAATAGGCAACGATAAGGTTAAGAAAAGATAAGTAAGACAATTTACAACAGCACTAATCAGTAAATTGAGCAGCGTATTGAGAAGGCGTCATGGCAAACTTCTGTTTAAATCGATAACTGAAGTATGACGGTTCATTAAAGCCACATGCCATCGCCACATCAGACACACGATCGCCTTGCGCTAACATTAGTTTGGCTTGCGTAAAGCGAAATTGATTTACGTACTCTTTAAATGCCACGCCAAACTCACTTTTAAACTTACGCTGTAAGCTACGCTCAGAAATATACAAAGCCTGTGACGCAACTGCAGTGCCAAAATTAGGGTTATGAAAGTGAGCTTCAATCAATCCTTTGACTTGCTCTCCCCACAGCGAAAGCTCTGCGCTCTGTTCGGGTTTAACTTCAGGGTAGCTACTTGGGCAACACGAAGCACAGTCGGTTGGACAATTAGAATTATTATCACGAGATGGCTCAAGACACTTTTGGCTCTTACAGTCATGAACTGTACAAGATTCAGAGGACGCTACTTCACAAGATGAAGTCATGCTGCGCTGCTCAGGAATCAGGTTCACTTCACTGTTTTGCTCATATTGCTGAACTTGATGTTGCAACACATGAATACGGCTTGAAAGGTGTAGCTTTTGTTGCTCAATCCGCGCTGTTTTACGAAAGATTGCCTGCTTGAGTGCCACATTCTGCTTTTCAGCAACATAAGCTCGCCAGCGGTAAATAACACCGACCAAGAGTGCGACCAATAACCCACTGATCAATAAAACTTTGAGTGAGTAATACCAAGGCGGTAACACCTCTAGCATCAATACTGTCGCTTCAGTATGAAAATGATGCTCACTTTCTCGATCTGACGGCAATAACTCTAATTGGTATTGCCCTGGCGCTAAACCATCAAAAAATAGCTCATAACCATCTAGCTGATGCCATTCTTGGTCATCGCTACCAATAAGGCGAAAAGCGATTGAGGTATCATCAACAAAAGGAAACAACCCCAATTTGATATGTAAAATATCGCCATAGTTAAAGATAAAAGGTTGCTGCAGCTGATGGGCGCGCATCTTAGTGTGCTCCCCTGCGATAATTTCGCTGACGATAACTTGTGAGGCATAATTCGACGGAGCAAGTAGTTGCTGATTATCAACGCTTAGCACCCCTTCTCGACCACTAAAGAGCAATTTGCCATTCTGAGCTTGCAAGCACACAGCCGAATCAATTTCATTGGCAATCATGCCAAACGGAGGGGTGAAGTAACGCGGGCTATTATCTTGTGGTGAATAAGTGCCTAACCCTTGCTGGGCTGCAACCCATAGACGTTCACCATCAACCAATAAACACGATGGATGAACGGGTGTTGAACGGTATGAAAAGAAGGTCGCTTGAGGCGCTAACACGTCTTTTATCAAAATGACGCCATTATCCATGGCTACCCACAACTGCTGTTGATGATCTTGATAAAGACGTCGAACACCACCAAGATCGTCAGCCATTGGCACTTTTAAGATCTGCTGCTTGGCCATTACGTACAGATAGCGAGATGTACCGATCCAGATCTGACCTTGGTGATCCTCAAACAATACCTGAATTGATTCATCCAACGCCGTATCGCCCTGCCCTTGTTTTACCGCAGGAGCTATTGTCCTAGGGGATATCGTCGCAGAAGCAAGCTTATGTTCAAGCAAATTATCCATTGTCGGCGCTGCAATAGCATTGCGAAGCCAGTGCTGCCCTAACAGCACTAATTCTCCCGAACTTGGCCAGTAGCGATAGAGCATACTTTGCTTAGCAAACCATACCGAGCCATAACGGTCGGTTAGAATATGTCGAATTCCGGCATTTTCAAACCATGATGGTAACGCGATCTTCTGATAGTCGTTAGTAACTGAGCTACCCGCATCTGATTCCGCTTTGTTTAAATCATAACGCTTTAACCCAAACTCAGTCGCCAGCCACAAGTGCTTGCCATCAGAAGCAATCTGATTCACTTCCCCATGAGTGACAACGCGCTGAAATGGCTCTAAATCTGGAGTCAGAGCCACCAACCCTTGATCCGTTGCAAGCCAAATATCACCATTTTCCAACTCGACCATATCGTTGATCCATTTCGCCGATATAGTCTGTGCTGATAAACCGAATCGTACACGTTGATAAGCGCGCCCAATCTGCGGTAAAAAATTAATACCACCTTGATTTGCTATCCAAAGTGAGCCAGATTGATCACGGTGTAAGGCTTCAATTCGGTCATCGCTGATCGATAAAGGATCGTAACGCTTAGCTTGAATACGGCGAGCATACTCAGTGCCTTCATCAACCACAAATAAGCCTTGTTGAGTTCCAACCCACACTCCTTGCTGAGTCGAACTTAAAGCAATCACTGGATGTGAGAGCACTTGCTGTACCGCTTCAGCGCCCTGTTGCACGAATAACCCTTTTTCCGTCCCTAGCCAAATTCTGCCAGCCTGATCTAACGCCATACTCGTAACTCGAGGCAATACCAATGGTGGTGCGATCACGGGTGCAATCTTAAGCGGATGATGCGCTGATGGAGACGCTAAAACTTGGTGTACGGCATTATGTGTTGTCAGCCATAAGTGGTCACTTTCCACAATGAGCCCAGTAACATCACCGTGGGTTAATAACGGAATTGAGGTAAAGGAAAGAGGCTCGGCATAGGTAAGATAACGCTCAGTATCAGCCAGCGAAACAACCCACATGCCCTTCGCGGTTAACAGCCATAAGTGGTGTTTGAAAACGGCAAGATCGACTACAGCATCTTCGGTCGGCAGTGGAATATCAACAAGCTGACGATCCGCCAATGAATAGGCAACCACTCGATTTGATTGCAGTAACCATAAGTACTGCTCAGAAGCCGATAGTGCTTTAACTTGCCGAACTCGCTGCCCTTGATTATCGCGTAATGAGTGAGCTCGACGACCATCGTAGAAGTACACCTTGCTTTTTGCATCTCGCATAAAAAGCCCAGCTCCGCTCGGACTGTCGATCATCTCTACAATAGAAAATTGGTTGGTGTGATTATGCAGTGGGAAGGTGTAGAAAGCAGCTTGGTCGATCGCCTTATGAGCAGCATTCACCCATGATGAGTAAAGAAGAAAAAATCCCCAAAAGACGGTGACTAACAAACGAGATTGCAAACCAATACCAGCGATACCTTTGTAAACAGCGCGCGATAATGACAAGAATCGAGGCAGCTTCGCAACCCTTTTTAGTAAAGATTTTATAAATTTAGTCTGCATTGCTGAATACAAGTCATGAAGGCATAAAAAATGCGCACTAATGTGCGCATTTTTCGTATTTCTTGTATTAGCCCGGCATCACTTCCAGCAACTTCTGGCGCTCTTCGTTTGCCTGGCGAAGATAGGTTTTACGCTCTTTACTTGGCACTGGCGATGCTTGAGGAAGCGGTACTTTCATCGCATTCACAGGGCGATTTTTCTTGATTAACTCGTAATGCAAGTGAGGTCCTGTCGAGCGGCCGGTATTACCACTTAGCGCAATACGCTCACCCATAGTGACTTTCTCGCCCACTTTCACTAATCGCTTATCAAGGTGAAGATAGCGGGTCATATACTCACGACCATGCTTAATCACAATATAATTACCTGCCAATGGGTGCTTACTTGATTTCACTACCACACCATCACCTGCAGCTAAAACTGACGTTCCTCGTGGAGTGGCAAAATCAGTGCCGTTATGTGGTGAAATACGCCCAGTAATTGGGTGTTTACGCGTCGGATTAAACGGCGAGCTAATACGGTAGCGCTTACTTAGCGGGATACGACGTAGCGCACGATCCAAACTCTTACCATCGGCATCATAAAAGTTATCATCATAGCGCATGGCAAAAACTTCACGATTACCACTCAGGTAATAAATGGCTTTAACATCGCCTTTATTCACTGCACGACCATCGATGAACTCTCGCTCAACCGACACCGCAAAACGGTCACCTTTTCGTGCTTCGCGACCGAAATCAAATCTCCATTGCAGCTTTTGCGCCAGCGTTTGAATTTGATTTGCCGTTAGCCCAGCCGCCAAAGCAGAGTTATAGAAGCTACCGCTAATCCGTCCAGTCAGGAATACAGGTTGAATAACACCACTTTCTTCTACCTTCTCGTAAGAATAACCGTTCGCCGTTAAGGTAAAAGTATCAGTGGTTTTCGCACTACGCTTAATAGCAAACGACTGAATTTGACCTTCGTCGTCCACCGACCACTCAAGTGTTTGACCAACACGCAAATTCTGAATCGATTTATTTACATCGATCAGTGTGTACATGGTCGAGATAGGAAGCGCGTATTGCGAGAAGATAGAACCGAGTGTCTCACCCGATGCCACTTTGTGAGTGTGTGCGACATCAACTTCTTCAAGCTGTTGATCTAGCTCGTCTTTCGGTACGATGAACTCAGGATCTTTAGGATCGACAACAGCGCCAATCGGCTCGCTGTTCATGTCCGATAGCTTTTCAAGATCTGTTGTTAACGTGACATCTACGCGCTGGTCTTGACTATAACTACCCAGCGATACTGTTGAAGACGGCTGCCAAAGGAAAGCAGCACAGACCAACAACGACGTAGAAGCTAGCGCAATTCGATGTTGTCGCGGTAGCTGCTTTAAAGTAGCAGCTACAACTTTATGTATTTTCATTATTATTTAAGACAGTTGGTAAAACTCTGGCCTAGTTCATTTAAGAACGCGATGTACCCACCCTGTTGGTATGCAATGTTTGTAGCCATTGGATCTAAGGTTCCAATTTTGACATCCGTGCCATTAACAACACTACTTACAACTGCCGGTGAAAATTGTGGCTCACTGAATACGCAATACGCCTGTTTATCAAGCAAAGCACGACGAATGCTAATCAGGGTCTTAGCCCCTGGGCGACGATCCGGTTTAACCGTAAAGTGGCCTAGGTTGTTTAACTTGAAATATGTTTCAAAATAACCGTAACCATCATGGAAAACATAGTAGCCATGATCTGCTACTGGCTTAAGTTGAGTTGTCAACTGCTCGGTGGCGGATTTGACAGAATCTTGAAACTTGGCAAGATTAACTTCATATTCATTTTTATGCAATGGATCAGCATCAATCAATGCCGTTGTAATGACATTTGCCGCTTGCATCGCTTGTGTTGGCCCCATCCAGAAGTGTGGATCAACACCATCATGACTATGACCATGATCGGCATGGTCACTGTGATCATCATGCTCATAATGTAAAAAATCGATACGGTCAGATTCAGTTAATGCTAAGTTAGTGACTTCATTTTTAAGCACTTTTACCATAAAGGTTTCAAGCTCAGGACCAACCCAAATCACCAAGTCTGCATCATGAATTTTCTTCACATCTGACGGTTTCAATGCATAATCATGCGGTGATGCACCAGCCGGCAATAATACTTGAGGTTCACTTACTCCTGCTGTGAGTTCCTGAACGATGAGTTGTAAAGGTTTAACACTAGTTACAACATTGAACTCTTTAGCAAAAGAAGCACTAGAGAATAAAAAAATACCGATTAGACCGAATGAGATGAAGCGACTCATATTGGTTTCCATTATACTTGTGAGCATTAATACAAAACTTAGTGTTATATTGTAACATCTAAGCTTGCTAACGTCCTTAATATTCTCTTATTTATGACAACATTAGTTGAATTACAGTCTGTCACCGTAACATTTTCCGAGCGACATGTATTAGATCAGGTTTCACTCAAGTTGGAACGTGGTCAGATTACGACCCTCATTGGCCCTAATGGCGCAGGTAAATCAACTCTGGTGAAAGTGATCACAGGGTTGCAAAAAGCCACCAGCGGTAAAATGATCCGCGCCAAGGGCGTCCGTGTTGGTTACGTACCACAAAAACTACAATTGAATTCTGCGCTCCCTCTGACTGTCGATCGCTTTATGCGTCTGGCTGGGCGATACCCTGAAGCCGATCGTTTAGAAGCTCTGCGTCTGGTAAGTGGTAGTCATTTGCACCACAGTAATATGCACGGCCTATCGGGCGGTGAAATGCAGCGCGTCTTATTAGCTCGTGCCCTATTACAAAAACCGGATGTCTTAGTGCTAGACGAGCCGGTGCAAGGGGTCGATGTGAATGGTCAGCTTGAGCTTTATAGTTTGATCCAGTCGCTGCGCGACATGCTCAATTGTGCCATTTTGATGGTATCGCACGATTTGCACTTAGTGATGGCAAAAACAGATCATGTGATCTGCCTGCACCACCATATTTGCTGTTCAGGCGAACCTGATGCGATTACCAATCATCCTTCTTATGTTGCGCTTTTTGGTCAGCAACAAAGTGAGCAATTGGCGTTATATCATCATCACCACAACCATGATCATAACCTTGCTGGTGAACCTGTTGGCCCTTGCCAACACGATCATGACCACTCTCACTCGGATAAACACTGATGCTTGAATTTCTACTACCAGCATTAATTGCTGGTATTGGTATTGCCATGATTGCTGGCCCACTTGGTTCATTCGTGGTGTGGCGCAAAATGGCTTACTTTGGCGATACCCTTTCTCACGCCTCATTACTGGGCATTGCGCTAGGTTTTCTTTTTAATATCAACCTTAACCTTGCGCTATTGGTGTGCTGTCTAGCACTCGCGGTATTGCTAGTAACACTGCAAAAGCAAAAATATGTCGCGACTGACACCTTATTGGGTATTTTGGCGCACAGTTCACTGTCTCTTGGCTTAGTCGCGATTAGCTTCCTCGATCACGTACGTATCGACCTAATGTCTTATCTCTTTGGTGATCTTCTAGCAGTAACCACCACGGATTTGATCTGGATTTACAGCGGTGTTGCTGTCGTACTGACCTTATTGATCGCCTTATGGCAGCCATTATTATCAATGACAATTAGTGAAGAGCTGGCGCAAGTGGAAGGCATTAATGTCGATCTAATGCGCTTGATCTTGATGCTATTGGTGGGTGTCGTTATTGCCGTCGCGATGAAGTTTGTTGGGGCGCTAATCATTACCTCACTACTCATTATTCCTGCGGCTACAGCACGCCGCTTTGCCAAAGGTCCCGAAGGCATGGCGCTATTAGCCTCGTTACTTGGTGCCATTTCGGTATGTATTGGCTTAGCCATGTCTTGGCATTACGACACCCCGGCAGGTCCTTCAGTCGTTGTCGCCGCAGCAGGCTTGTTTATGCTAAGTCAGCTAAAGCGTGGGGAAGCCTAATTATATTGCCCTTACCAAAAACAATTCAGGTCAGCATTTGCTGACCTGAATTGTATCTAGCACTTAGTTAAATAAGCTTCGATGTTTTCGATCGCAGGTTTGCTTAACCTGCATGGTTAACGAGCGCTTTTTTACATCCGGTAGGTAATCAAGCAAACATTGAAAATAGGCTTGATCTTTATCGCTTAGCATAAAGTTGTCGATATGAAGGCGGTGACAAGCATTGGTCATAATACTCGCGGCTGCTGACTCTTCTGCTTTGGAAACATTCGCCAACACGCAATCATCGTACGCTTGCTGATCTGGCTTCGCGTATACGTTTCCCGCTACGGCTAATAAGCAACCAGTGATAAGTATCTTCTTCATTTTTGTCCTACCTTCGTGCAGCCATGCAAATGGTCAGCGAGTCCTATCTTTATAGTAATCTCATATAATACGATGTTTTATTTTTTCTGCAATCTGTAACCATACAGGCATGCGTATTATGGTAAGTCGCTGACTTTCTGTGCTTAAACTCTCTAGTGAAAAGTACCTTTATTCCAAGGCAAAGAGCTAGCTAGTCAGATAATGACACAAAGTGTCAGAGGCACGCACAAGGTAAAATACCAAGTTAACCGCATAAAAAAACCCGCCACCTAGTGACGGGTTTTGCGCAATGCTGCTGTATTACCAGCCAGTGACTTGGCGTAATGCTGAGCCAATTTCAGCAAGACTTTTCACTGTTTTCACGCCTGCAGCTTCAAGTGCCGCAAACTTATCTTCCGCAGTACCTTTACCACCAGAGATAATCGCACCGGCATGGCCCATACGTTTACCCGGAGGTGCTGTCACACCCGCAATGTAAGACACAACAGGTTTAGTCACATGCTCTTTAATGTAAGCAGCCGCTTCTTCCTCAGCTGTACCGCCGATCTCACCGATCATCACGATAGCTTCAGTCGCAGGATCTTGTTCAAACATCTCAAGAATATCGATAAAGTTTGAGCCAGGGATTGGGTCACCACCAATACCAACACAAGTTGATTGGCCAAAACCTTCATCAGTGGTTTGCTTAACCGCTTCATAGGTCAGAGTACCAGAGCGCGATACGATACCAACTTTACCCGCCTTGTGGATATGACCAGGCATGATACCAATCTTGCACTCATCCGGTGTGATCACACCTGGGCAGTTAGGACCAATCATGCGAACGCCCGCTTCGTCTAAACGTACTTTTACATCAAGCATATCCAATGTAGGGATACCCTCGGTAATCGTCACAATCAGCTCGATACCAGCATCAATCGCTTCTAAAATCGCATCTTTACAGAACGGAGCCGGTACATAAATGACCGTCGCTGTCGCACCTGTCGCTTCTACTGCTTCACGTACCGTATTAAATACAGGTAAACCAAGGTGCTCAGTACCACCTTTACCCGGTGAAACACCACCGACCATTTGAGTACCGTAAGCAATAGCTTGCTCAGAATGGAAGGTTCCTTGTCCACCTGTGAAGCCCTGACAGATAACTTTAGTATCTTTATTAATTAGAACAGACATTATTTACCCTCCGCAGCAGCAACTACTTTCTCAGCTGCTTCAGTCAACGAAGTCGCAGCAATAATGTTAAGGCCACTTTCAGCCAATTTGGTTGTACCCAGCTCTGCGTTATTACCTTCTAGGCGAACAACAACAGGCACTTCAACACCCACTTCTTCAACAGCGCCGATAATACCGTCGGCAATCAAATCACAACGAACGATACCACCAAAAATATTCACTAATACCGCTTTTACATTGCTATCAGAAAGGATGATT
The DNA here is from genome assembly GCF_001650345.1 of Photobacterium jeanii. Classification (GTDB taxonomy): domain Bacteria; phylum Pseudomonadota; class Gammaproteobacteria; order Enterobacterales; family Vibrionaceae; genus Photobacterium; species Photobacterium jeanii. The sequence goes on from NZ_LVHF01000012.1 coordinate 1,102,452, forward strand.
TTGAACGCCTCAGTCACGCGTTCTTTGGTTGCACCACCACCGACATCAAGGAAGTTAGCAGGCTGACCACCGTGAAGGTTAACGATATCCATAGTACCCATCGCAAGACCGGCACCGTTTACCATACAACCAATGCTACCGTCTAAAGCAACATAGTTTAGTTCCCACTTCGCCGCATGTGCTTCGCGCTCATCTTCTTGCGATGGATCGTGCATTTCACGAAGACCCGGCTGACGGTATAAGGCATTAGAGTCGATGTTAATCTTACCGTCTAAGCAAAGTAGGTTGTCATCACCAGTAATAACCAGTGGGTTAATTTCTAATAACGCTAAGTCGCAATCAGTAAACATAGTCCCTAAGCCCATGAAGATCTTAGTGAACTGTTTGATTTGATCGCCTTTCAAGCCGAGCTTGAATGCTAACTCGCGACCTTGATAAGCCTGAGGACCAACAAGAGGGTCAATGGCCGCTTTATGAATTAGCTCTGGCGTTTCTTCCGCAACTTTTTCAATCTCCACGCCACCTTCAGTTGATGCCATGAAAACAATTCGACGAGTACCGCGATCAACAACTGCACCTAAATACAGTTCATTAGCGATATTCGATGCTTCTTCTACCAAAATTTTCGCTACAGGCTGACCATTAGCGTCAGTTTGATAAGTCACTAGATTCTTACCTAGCCACTTCTGAGCGAATTCTTTAATACCTTCTTTCGTGTCATGCAGTTCCACACCGCCCGCTTTACCACGGCCACCAGCGTGAACTTGACATTTTACTACCCATTTGTCGCCGCCGATTTTACCCGCCGCTTCCGCTGCTTCTTGTGGTGTGTCACAAGCATAGCCTTCTGGAACTGGCAGACCGTACTCAGCGAATAGCTGTTTTGCCTGATATTCGTGCAGATTCATGATGTTCTATCCGTTTTTATATCCCTTAAGGGATTTGTTATTCCATCTGATGTCACCCGAAAATGGCGGGGGAGCCAAGGCAACACCACTCATACCTGAACGCTTAAATTAGGCCGAACGTGAGCATGCTCGGCCTGCACTATTTACCGGCCCAGGTATCACACGTCTAGAAGTAGACGCGTAGGGTCTTCAAGTAATTCTTTGATGGTCACTAGGAAGCCAACTGATTCACGACCGTCGATTAAACGGTGATCATAAGATAGCGCTAGGTACATCATTGGTAGGATTTCAACTTTGCCATCAACCGCCATTGGACGATCTTGGATCTTGTGCATACCCAAAATGGCTGATTGTGGTGGGTTGATAATTGGTGTCGACATTAGCGAACCAAACACGCCGCCATTGGTGATAGTGAAGTTACCACCGGTTAGATCATCAACAGTTAACTTACCGTCACGACCTTTCAGCGCAAGTTCACGAATGCCTTTTTCGATTTCAGCCAAGCTTAGCTTGTCACAATCACGAAGTACTGGCGTTACCAAACCGCGAGGTGTTGAAACCGCGATGCTAACATCGAAGAAGTTGTGGTAAACAATATCGTCACCGTCGAGTGAAGCATTCACTTCTGGGAAACGTTTCAGCGCTTCAACCACAGCTTTCACGTAGAAAGACATGAAGCCAAGGCGAATGCCGTGACGTTCTTCAAAAATGTCTTTGTATTGCTTACGAAGATCCATGATAGGTTTCATGTTCACTTCGTTAAACGTAGTCAGCATAGCAGTGCTATTTTTTGCTTCCAGCAGACGCTCAGCTACACGCTTACGTAGACGAGTCATAGGAACACGTTTTTCGCTGCGATGCGCCAATGGTGCTTCGGCTTTTGCTTCAACCTCAGGAGTTGCAACAGGTGCTGCTTTGGCTTCTTTCACATACGCTTCAACGTCTTCACGCGTAATACGACCACCAACACCAGTCCCTTTCACTTGTGACGCTTTAAGACCATGCTCACCAAGCAAACGGCGAGCTGTCGGGCTTAGCGCTTCATTGCTCTCTTCAGACAAAGATGCCGTGTTACGCTTGTTTGGCGAAGCTTCTGCTTCAGCAGGTACATCTGATGTTGGCTCACCAGCGACAGCACCAGCTTTAAGTTTACCAATCAGCTGCTTCGTCAGTACCGTGGTTCCTTCACCTTCCAAAATCGCTTCTAGAATGCCATCTTCTGGCGCTGGTACTTCAAGTACTACTTTATCGGTTTCGATATCCACCAGCACTTCATCGCGGCTTACCGCGTCGCCTGGTTGTTTGTGCCATGTTGCTACTGTCGCATCTGCAACAGATTCAGGTAAATCGGGAACCAAAATTTCGATTGTCATATCGGCTTATTCCTTTTTGTTCCAACGCTTAATCGCGGCAAAGCGCGATCAAGCTATAGTCAGTGCGTCTTCGATTAACGCTTTTTGTTGTTTCAAGTGAACCGACATGTAACCTACAGCCGGTGAAGCTGACGCTTGGCGTCCTGCATAATTCAGATCTGCACCTTTTGGCAACGCAGAGCGGAAGTTATGCTGGCTTGAGTACCATGCACCTTGGTTTTGTGGCTCTTCCTGACACCATACAAAGTCGGTGACATGTTGATAATCAGCCAAAGCCGCTTCAACATCTTCTTTAGGGAATGGGTAGAGCTGCTCGATACGCACAATCGCGACATCGATTTGCTCGTTCTTACGACGTTGCTCTAGCAAGTCGAAGTACACTTTACCTGAACAGAACACCACACGTTTAACTTGCTTCGGATCCAGATCATCGATTTCACCAATCGCTGGCTGGAAAGTACCGTTCGCAAGATCTTCCATGCTCGACACACACAATGGATGACGAAGCAAAGACTTAGGTGACATAACCACCAACGGACGACGCATTGGGCGAAGTACCTGACGGCGCAGCATGTGATATACCTGCGCAGGCGTAGATGGAACCACCACTTGCATGTTCTGCTCAGCACATAGCTGAAGGTAACGCTCAAGACGTGCCGATGAGTGCTCAGGCCCCTGACCTTCATAACCGTGCGGCAGTAGCATAGTCAGGCCACACATACGGCCCCACTTCTGCTCACCCGAACTGATGAACTGGTCAATTACTACTTGAGCACCATTGGCGAAATCACCAAACTGTGCTTCCCATACCGTCAAGCCACTTGGCTCAGCGGTCGCGTAACCGTATTCAAATGCCAGTACCGCTTCTTCCGACAACACAGAGTCAAACACTTGGAACGTGCCTTGTTTGTTGTGAATGTTAGAAAGCGGAATGTAAGTGCTCGCATCACCTTGGTTATGCAGCACAGCATGACGGTGGAAGAAAGTACCACGACCAGAATCCTGACCTGTGATACGAATGCGACGGCCTTCATCAACCAAGGTTGCGTAAGCCAAGGTTTCAGCCATCCCCCAGTCAACAGCCTTCTCACCATTAACCATCGACATGCGGTCGTTGTACAGTTTCTGGACACGACTTTGAAGCTTATGACTTTCAGGGAACTGACAAACACGCTTACCTAAATCAGTAAGGCGAGTATCACCAACTTGGTAATCCCATTCCGCAGTCCAGTCATGACCGAGATACGGTTCCCAGTCCACGGAATGCAGCTTCATTGGGCGCCACTCTTTTACCACACACTCACCACGATCAAGCGCATCACGATATTCGTTAATAAGCGCAGTGGCGGTTTCCAATTCAATGGAAGCTGCGTCGGTGAGCGTATCAGCGTAAATCTTACGCGGCGTTGGGTGTTTTTTGATTTTTTGATACATCAACGGCTGAGTCGCATTTGGCTCATCCGCTTCGTTGTGACCATGACGGCGGTAACACACCAGATCAATCACCACATCACGCTTGAACTCATTACGGTAATCGAAAGCTAAACGAGTAACGAATGCCACCGCTTCAGGGTCATCAGCATTAACGTGGAAAATTGGTGCCTGTACCATCTTCGCGATATCGGTACAGTATTGAGTTGAACGCGTATCGTTCGGGTTCGAGGTAGTGAAACCAATTTGGTTGTTCACTACGATACGTACAGTACCGCCAACACGATAGCCGCGAGATTGCGACATATTAAAGGTTTCAGCAACAACACCCTGACCTGCTACCGCAGAGTCACCGTGAATGGTAATTGGCAGTACCAACGAGCCATTTTCATCGCCTAAACGATCTTGACGAGCACGTACTGAACCAACGACTACTGGGTTTACAATTTCCAAGTGCGATGGGTTAAAGGCTAGCGCGAGATGCACATCGCCACCCGGAGTTGCAAAGTCCGCCGAGAAGCCTTGGTGATATTTCACATCACCTGTACCCCAAGTTTCGTCGTGTTTGCCTGCAAACTCATCGAACAAATCTTGCGGCTTTTTACCCAGTACGTTAACCAACATGTTCAAGCGGCCGCGGTGCGCCATACCGACCACCACTTCACGAACCCCTTGGCTGCCCGCATGGCGAACAAGCTCTTTCATCATCGGGATCAGTGCATCGCCACCTTCAAGCGAGAAACGCTTCGCGCCTGGGAATTTCGCGCCAAGATAGCGCTCAAGTCCTTCCGCTGCGGTTAACTCTTCAAGGAAAGTGATCTTTTCTTCTTTGCTGAAAGTACCTTGACCAACCACCGACTCTAAACGTTGTTGGATCCAACGCTTCTCATCGGTATTTGTGATATGCATATACTCAGCACCAATCGAACCACAGTAGGTCTTTTTCAGCGCATCGTAAATTTCAGACAACTTCATGGTTTCTTTGCCGACAGCAAACGAACCCACGTTAAAGGTCTGATCAAAGTCTTCTGTTGTCAGAGAGTGATAAACAGGATCTAAGTCTTCGACTTTCTCCCGTTGCCATAATCCTAACGGATCAAGATTTGCGTGTTGGTGTCCGCGGAAGCGGTACGCATTGATGAGCTGAAGGACTTTTACTTGCTTGGCATCCACATCGGGATCATTAACGCTAGCACTCAGAAACGTTGTTTCTTTTGCTAGACGTCGGAAGTAATCTCGAACTCGTGAATGAGGCTGTTCAACAACTTCCTGTTTGGGAACAGGTAAGCCGTCAAATACATCACGCCATACGTCATCAACTAAGTCTGGGTCGCTAAGATACAACTCGTAGAGATCTTCTACGTAAGTCGCATTGGCGCCAGCCAGATGTGAAGACTCAAGCCATGTCTTCATAACGCCATTGTGCATTGTTTTCCCTTAACCACTAGTTATCGCCAAAATGCCACGGCCAAGCCGTGCTTATAAAGGCTGACAACCAACCCAAAGGGCTAGTTGTCAGCATATCGATAATTCAATTTTAGACTGCGCGTTTAAGCAGCATTGTCTTGATATGTCCGATTGCCTTTGTCGGATTTAACCCTTTAGGACAAACATTTACACAGTTCATGATGCCATGGCAACGAAAAACACTAAAAGCGTCGTCGAGATCAGATAATCGTTCATCTGTTGCAGTATCTCGACTATCAATTAGCCAACGGTATGCCGCTAACAAACCTGCAGGTCCCACGAACTTATCTGGGTTCCACCAGAAGGATGGGCACGATGTCGAACAACATGCGCACATGATACATTCGTACAAACCATCAAGGTGGGCACGATCTTCTGGCATTTGCAGATTTTCACGCGCTGGCGGCATCGCACCATCGTCGATCAAATATGGCTTCACTTTGGCGTAGTTAGTGTAGAACTGCTCCATGTCGATGATAAGGTCACGGATCACAGGTAACCCAGGCAATGGGCGGATCACGATTGTGGACTCACCTGTTAACGCGGACAGCGGCGTAATACAAGCAAGACCATTCTTACCATTCATATTAATCCCATCAGAGCCACAAACCCCTTCACGGCATGAGCGACGGAAAGCCAGTGTTGGATCTTGCTCTTTAAGCAAAATCAACGCGTCTAGCACCATCATGTCTGAGCCTTCAGGCACATCCAAGGTGTAGCCTTTCATGTGCGGCGCGTTATCAACATCAGGGTTATAGCGGTAAATTGAAAAATTCAGTTTCATAATTTATCCCTCCCCTAGTATGTACGTGCTTTCGGTGGAAAAGCTTCACGATGGGTTGGTGACATGTTCACATCACGCTTCGACATGCTTTCAGTCTCAGGATTGTAAATCGAGTGACATAGCCACTGCGCATCATCACGCTCAGGGAAGTCGAAACGAGCATGAGCACCACGGCTTTCAGTACGATAGTTCGCCGCTACAGCAGTTGCGTAGGCTGTCTCCATCAAGTTTTCAAGCTCAAGACATTCAATACGCTGAGTATTAAATTCTGTTGAAGTGTCATCCAGGCGCGCTTCTTTCAAGCGGTCACGGATCACTTTTAGCTCTTCCAAACCTTTAGCCATCGCATCACCTTCACGGAATACCGAGAAGTTGTTTTGCATACAGGTTTGCAGATCTTTACGGATCTCTACTGGGTCTTCACCTTTCTGAGTGTTGTTCCAGCGATTAACACGCGCCAGTGACGCTTCGATATCAGAATCGGTTGCCGGACGTGCTTCTGCTTGTGCCGCCAAGGTTTCACCAAGGTGTAATCCCGTTGCACGACCAAACACGACCAAGTCAAGGAGCGAGTTCCCCCCTAGGCGGTTAGCACCATGGACGGAAACCGAGGCGATTTCACCACAAGCAAACAAACCTTGAACTTCTTCGTCAGTACCAGCAGCAGTTTGTTTAATTGCTTGCCCTGAAACTTGTGTTGGCACACCACCCATCATATAGTGACAGGTTGGAATAACAGGAATCGGTTCTTTCACTGGGTCAATATGGGCAAAGGTACGTGATAACTCACAGATCCCCGGTAGACGCGATTCCAGCACCTCTTTACCCAAGTGATCCATTTTCAGTTTGATATGCGGGCCCCACGGACCATCACAGCCACGTCCTTCACGAATTTCTACCATCATTGAACGGGCAACCACATCACGGCCTGCTAAGTCTTTGGCATTCGGTGCATAACGCTCCATAAAGCGCTCACCGTCTTTATTTAGCAGATAACCACCTTCGCCACGACACCCTTCGGTCACCAGTACCCCTGCGCCTGCAATGCCGGTTGGGTGGAACTGCCACATTTCCATATCTTGCATTGGCACACCGGCACGCAGCGCCATACCGACACCGTCACCGGTATTAATATGCGCATTTGTAGTTGAAGCATAGATACGCCCCGCACCACCCGTTGCTAAGATGGTCGCTTTAGATTTGAAGTAACAAATCTCGCCCGTTTCCATGCAAAGCGCCGTACAACCTAAGATGGCGCCATCTTGGTTTTTCACCAAATCAAGCGCATACCACTCAGAGAAAATGGTCGTTTTGTGTTTAATATTTTGTTGATACAGGGTATGAAGCAAGGCGTGTCCAGTACGGTCTGCCGCGGCTGCGGTACGGGCGGCTTGCTCACCACCAAACTCTTTCGACTGGCCCCCAAAAGGTCGTTGATAAATCGTGCCGTTATCAAAACGTGAAAATGGCAATCCCATTTTCTCAAGTTCGATAACTGATTTCGGACCATTCAAACACATGTACTCAATCGCATCCTGATCACCTATGTAATCAGAGCCTTTTACCGTATCGTACATGTGCCATTGCCAGTTATCTGGGTGCGAATTGCCCAGAGCAACGGTAATACCACCTTGCGCCGATACAGTGTGCGAACGGGTTGGAAATACTTTGGATAGCAAGGCACATTTTAGCCCCTGCTCTGAAATTTGTAGTGCAGCACGCATGCCAGCACCACCTGCGCCGATCACTACGGCATCAAACTCTCGAACTGCAATGCTCACTTACGCACCCCACACAATTAAGAAACCAGAAAATAGGTAGACAAGAAGAACGGCGACAACCACAAATTGCAGCCCGGCACGCAAGGCGGCGGGTTTAATGTAGTCGGTCAGCACTTGCCACAAGCCAATCCACGCATGAACCAATATCGACACTAACGCAAGTAAGGTGAAAACACGGGTACTTAACTTGCCAAAGAAAGTACTCCAAGTTTCAAACGTTAGATCAGGCCCAAACGCAAAAAAGCCGACCATATAAAAGGTGTAAAGGGTCAAAATGAGCGCAGTGGCTCGGATTAGAATAAAGTCGTGTATGCCATTACGGCCGACGGTTGATACATTCCCTACCATACTAGACCTCCTGCAAACACAGAAAGAACAGCGGTAATCGCAAAGCTAACTTTGGCACTGGCGATCCCGGTTTCCATTTCTTCAAAATATCCCAAATCCATCAACAGGTGACGGATTCCCACCACGATGTGATAGAACAGCGCTGTCAAAATTCCCCATAAGATAAATTTGACGAAGAAGCTGTCGACGATGTCTGCAGCACTTGCAAATCCTTCTGGAGACGAGAGTGACAGGTTGAGCAGCCACAATAGGATAGAGATTGAAACGAAGGTGATCACACCTGAGACACGGTGCAGGATGGACGCAATCGCAGTTAACGGAAAGCGAATGGTCTGTAGGTCGAGGTTGACAGGTCTTGGCTTATTTACTTTCACGGTCATTGCCCACTCAGCTCCTTGGGAGCACTTTATTTTTATGAATGAACTGTCCAGTTCACTGGATATCTAGGCCTCACAAACAAATGTTACATTTTCGCAACTTACGGTTATTATTTCGCCCTACGTAATATTTAGAGCATTTATAGCTTTAAGTTACTCATTTAACAGGCAACTAAAAAATAAGTTACCAGCATTGCTGCGCTTGAGACCTGCCGCGATTATATGCCTCGTAACAAGCAATTACAAACCTCTTAACATGACATCTAACACGATTTGGGAAATTTGCACTTTTTTATCGAAAGTTATTAACAAGCACACACATCAAAGTACAAAAATTGACAATTGACCTCGTATTAAGTACAACAAATGTACATCCGCCTTGGATTAGGATTATAAAAAAGCAAAGGAGATTGTTATGGCAGATAAGAACGCTACTCTTCATATTGAAGGGAAGGCTCCTATCGAACTGCCGATTATCGGGGGTACACAAGGTCCTGAAGTTGTTGATGTGCGTAAACTGGGCGCTAACGGTTACTTCACATTCGACCCTGGTTTTCTAGCCACTGCTTCATGTGAATCGCAAATCACTTACATTGACGGTGATAAAGGTATTCTTCTGCATCGTGGTTACCCTATTGATCAGCTTGCTAACAATGCCGATTACCTTGAAGTATGTTACATCCTGCTATACGGCGAAGTACCGACGCGTGAGCAATATGAACATTTCCGTACTACGGTAACGCGTCATACTATGGTGCATGAACAAATCGCGAGTTTCTTCCATGGCTTCCGTCGTGATGCTCACCCGATGGCTGTTATGTGTGGCGTGGTGGGAGCACTAGCGGCTTTTTACCATGATTCGTTAGACATCAATAACGACGAGCACCGCGAAATTACTGCATTCCGCCTACTGTCGAAAATGCCAACACTGGCGGCAATGTGTTATAAGTACTCGATTGGTCAGCCATTTATTTTCCCACGTAATGATCTTGATTACGCAGAGAACTTCCTTCACATGATGTTTGCAACACCATGTGAAGAATATGAAGTAAGCCCTGTTGTGGCGCGTGCAATGGATAAAATCTTCACCCTTCACGCAGACCATGAGCAAAACGCTTCAACGTCAACAGTTCGTCTTGCGGGCTCTTCGGGTGCTAACCCATTTGCTTGTATTGCAGCAGGTATTGCCTCGCTATGGGGACCAGCGCACGGTGGTGCTAACGAAGCCTGTCTGAAGATGCTTGAAGAAATCGGCAGTGTGGATAAGATCCCTGAGTTCATCGAACGTGCGAAAGATAAAGATGACCCATTCCGCCTAATGGGCTTTGGTCACCGTGTTTATAAGAACTACGACCCACGTGCAACCGTGATGCGTGAAGCATGCCACGATGTACTGCAAGAGCTGAATATCCAAGACCCACTGTTAGATGTAGCAATGGAACTTGAGCGTATCGCGCTGTCAGACCCGTATTTCATTGATAAGAAGCTTTACCCTAACGTTGACTTCTACTCGGGTATAATCTTGAAAGCGATTGGCATTCCGGTATCCATGTTTACCGTAATCTTCGCAATGTCACGTACTGTCGGTTGGATTGCGCACTGGAGCGAAATGCATGCAGATCCTGAAAACCGCATCGGTCGTCCTCGTCAGCTTTACACAGGTTACACTCAACGTGAATTCCAACCAATTCACGAACGCGAATAAGTTGTCGCCTAAGATTTAACGAAAATAAAGGGTTGCCAATGGCAACCCTTTTAATTTGAATTCAATAATCGTTATACCCAACTACACTGGATTATCAATATCAATAAAGTTCACATCGAAGTCATGCTCAGCAGCTAGCCACTCTCCTAGCGCTTTAATGCCATATCGCTCCGTAGCGTGGTGACCAGCGCTAAAGTAATGAATACCTAACTCACGAGCAGTATGAGTAGTACGCTCGGAAACTTCACCGGAAATAAAGGCATCTAACCCTTTCTGCGCTGCCAGCTCGATGAAATCTTGACCGCCACCGGTACACCAACCCACAGTTTTAATTTCAGCAGGCGCGTTATCACCAATGTGTAGCGGTTCACGATGAAGTGCAATAGCAATACGTGCAGCAAGCTCCTCACCACTTAAGGGCGTATCTAACTGGCCGTAAATCGCTACCGAGTTTGGATTCCCCGCCTCTAAACCACCAAGCACTTCCAGCCCGAGTAACTCAGCCAATTTTGCATTATTGCCAAGCTCAGGATGTACATCTAACGGTAGATGGTAGGCGTAGAGGTTAATGCCGTTTTTAATCAGTGCTTTAATACGGCGAAACTTCATCCCGCGAATTTCAGCAGGTTCACCTTTCCAAAAAAAACCATGGTGTACGAGCAGAGCATCGGCTTTTTCTTCAATCGCACGATCAATCAATGCCTGACATGCCGTCACGCCAGTCACTATCTTTTTGATCTCTGACTTACCTTCCACCTGTAAACCATTCGGGCAGTAGTCCTTGATCATATGTGGACTAAGTAGCTCATTTAATACAGCTTCTAGCTTTAAATTATTCATTTATTCTTCCGTTTAACGGCATGCTTTAACAATATCCCTAGTGTAGCCATTGTCACTCGGCAAATCATCTGCTTACAATGAGGAAACGTTATTTAGGTCTTTTATTCATGTCACAGCCGTTGCGTTACAACAACCTTGAGCAAATTACTGCAGATTTCAAGACGCTACTTTCATTGCCTGCATTGACTCAGCAGCAACCATTTCAAACCGACAACACTTGGCTTGATCGCTTCAAAGCCAATGCCATTCTTCCCCAAACACTGAGTTACCAAGGCAACAAACGGCTGGGGTTTTATTATCAGTGGCTTTGGCAACAATTGATCACCGCTCACCCCGACTATGAGTTAGTCGCAGAGGAGATCCAGCTAAGCTGGAACAAGCAAACCTTAGGCGCTATTGATTTTCTGGTTCAAAATAAACAAACCAATGAGTTGGAACACTGGGAAGTGGCTATCAAGTTCTACTTGGCTTATCAGCAACAATGGCTAGGTCCTAATGCCAATGACAACCTAGACAAGAAAACCCAACGTATGGTTGAGCATCAACTGATGCTGTGCGATCACCCAGCCTATCAACAAAAATGGCAACAAGAGTTCGGGGCGGTAACAACGAAGCGCCTTATCATGCAAGGGCGATTATTTGATAGTTTCGATGGTGCAGAGATGGGCTCGCCATTGGCGATCAACCCACAGGTCAGCAAAGGACGATGGTGCTTTAAACATCAAGCGATGACATTAATTACGCAAGGTAAGATATTCAAACACCTCAACAAAACACAGTGGATCACCCCTCCTCGCTTTAACGAACTAGTAGAAAGCATCGATCTCACAACGCTGACTACACCGACTCAAGCCGTCGATGAATTCAATCAAGCTTGGTTTATCGTACCAGACCATTGGCCCTTACATAACAAAGACTTGTTGCAATAATGTCGCCCCTATAGCGCAATCATAGCGACATAAAAAAAGACGCCGTCATGGCGTCTTTCTTAAACAACTCTGTTAAGAGCCAGCAGTATGCTTACAGACCTGCGTCTGCAAATACCTTGCTAACAATTTCCTGCGCTTCGGTTTCAATCATACGAAGGTGTTCTTCGCCTTTGAAACTTTCACAGTAAATCTTGTAGATATCTTCTGTACCTGATGGGCGAGCAGCGAACCAACCGTTATCAGTTGTCACTTTCAAACCACCAATCGCAGCGCCGTTACCCGATGCGTGAGTTAGACGAGCAGTGATAGGATCACCAGCTAGCATTTCTGCCGCCACCATCTCAGGAGAAAGTTTGCTAAGCACCGCTTTCTGCTCACCATTTGCTACAGCTTGCAGACGGTTGTACTTAGACTCACCGTGCTTTTCAACAAGCTCTAGGTAGTATTGGTGCGGGTTCTTACCCGTTACCGCTGTAATTTCAGCAGCCAGTAGACACAGAAGGATACCGTCTTTGTCGGTAGCCCAAGGTGTGCCATCCGTACGAAGGAAAGAAGCCCCTGCACTTTCTTCGCCACCAAAACCTAAACGACCAGAGTACAGACCGTCTACAAACCATTTGAAGCCAACAGGCACTTCGCATAGCTCACGACCAAGATCAGCAACCACACGGTCAATCAAAGCACTTGATACTAGGGTTTTACCAACAGCGACATCAGCCGACCAATCTGGACGATGACGGTACAGGTAATCAATACAAACCGCTAGGAAGTGGTTCGGGTTCATTAGACCGGCTGGTGTTACGATGCCGTGGCGATCGTAATCAGGGTCGTTACCAAACGCGAGATCGTACTTGTCTTTGTGAGCAAGTAGACCAGCCATTGCGTAAGGTGATGAACAGTCCATACGTACCACGCCATCTTTATCTAATGACATGAAACGGAAAGACGGATCAATTGATTCGTTAACCAGCGTAAGGTTCAAACCGTAGTGGTTCGCAATTTGACGCCAGTATTCGATGCCAGAACCACCGAGTGGATCAACACCAATAGCTAAATTGGCTTTTTGGATTGCCGCCATATCAATCACGTTAACCAAATCGTCAACGTATGGTGCAACCAAATCTTTCTCAACCACTAGCTCGCTTGCAAATGCATCTTCAATCGCAACACGCTTCACATCCACCAAACCATTCGCGATGATTTCGTTTGCGCGCGTTTCAATCGCAGTTGTTAGCTCGCCTTCAGCTGGACCACCATGAACAGGGTTGTATTTAATACCGCCGTCTTGAGGTGGGTTGTGCGATGGCGTGATCACAATGCCATCCGCTTTTTCAGCATTTGCTTTGTTGTAGCAAAGAATAGCGTGAGAGATACCAGGAGTTGGGGTGTAACCTTTACCCTCTTGGATCACAACCTGAACACCATTTGCTACTAGCACTTCCAACGTTGAAGTAAACGCAGGCTCAGATAGCGCATGGGTATCTTTGCCTAGGAAAAGTGGACCAGTTACACCGTTTGCCGCACGCACTTCTGCCACTGCTTGAGCGATGGCCCAAATGTGGTGTTGGTTGAAGGTGCCTTTATCTGCGGTACCGCGGTGACCTGAAGTACCAAATGCCACTCGCTGTTGCAGGTTATCGGCTTTTGGCTCAATGATGAAATAGTTTGCCACTAACGCTGGAATGTTATGCATATCTTCTTGCTGGGCTTGTTGCCCAGCACGAGGATGAATCGCCATAAAGTTATCTATCCTTGTAAAAAGAGAGGCTGAATGCCCTTAAATTTCACCGCAAACTTTTTCAGTGATGTCGCTACCGAAGCCCATCTTAGCCATCAGTTGCTCAACCATTTGACGCTTACGATCAGTATTCGTGTTGGTGATCACCCAAAACGGGGTTTCTGGAATGGCTTTTGGTTTCGTTGTTTTGCCGCTTGCCAGAAGAGTCTCTTCTTTATCTGCGAAATATACACGCGTACGACCTTTGATTGCCGCTGCTTCTGTGAATCCTTGCGAATCAATGCGATAAAGAGATGATAAAATCATCATAAAGCGACCAATAGCTTTTTCCTGTGCTGCAAACTCATCAGAGATCAACAGCGAACGCATCTCTTTGACACGATCTACTTGAGGTGCATTACCTGCATCTTTACTTACAACGATACCGCGCGGGCGAACAGGCATAACCACTTCAGGTGCTGGCGCAGCCTGAACTGTTTCCTGAGGCATCATCAGTAAGCGACGCAGAATGTCAGAGGCACTTTCACCAATATGCTGAGTTTGACTTGCAATATAGCGGTATAGCTCGTCGTCGACTTCAATCGTCTTCATCGTAGTGTTCATTATCGTTCCGTTTAAAAATTCACGAGGCGATTATAACGTGATATAGCGTTATACTCTACGGAAAACCATTAACTACAAGAGAAATTAGTCGGTGAATCTTCATTATCGCGTCGAAGGCGAAGGCAAGGCGATCATTTTGATCCACGGCCTATTCGGCAGTTTGGATAACTTGGGTCTGTTAGCCCGTGTACTAAAAAATGACTATCAAGTGATCAGCGTTGATCTTCGCAACCACGGTCAATCTCCCCGCAGCGAACACTTTACTTATCAAGAGTTGGCACAAGATGTTCTTGCGGTAGCTGACGAGCTCAACTTAGCTAGCTTTGCCGTTATCGGCCACTCTATGGGTGGCAAAGTTGCCATGGCACTGAGTGAACTGGCGCAATCTCGTCTTGAGCAGTTAATAGTGATGGACATTGCACCTGTCGCTTATCAAGAACACCGCCACCAAAACGTATTTGCTGGGCTTCGCGAAGTAGCCAAGCACACAGTAAGCAAACGCAGCGAAGCGGAAACTTATCTTGCACAACACGTGGTTGAACCTGGCGTTCGTCAATTCCTGCTCAAGTCTTTTGCCAAAGGCGACAACGGTTACGACTGGCGCTTTAACGTAGAGGCTCTGATTGCCAACTATCCGACCATTATGGGCTGGCAACCTGTGACGCCTTTCGCTGGCAAGACCTTGTTTATTAAAGGGCAAAACTCGGAATACATCCAAAATGAGCACCGTAGTGCGGTGGCTAACCAGTTCCCGAATGCCAAAGCACATATGGTGGCAAACACCGGTCACTGGCTTCATGCTGAAAAACCCGATGTCGTGAGCCGTATCATCCTAAACTTTTTACAAAGTTAATCCGTATCAAACTAAGTTAACGTCTTGCCCATCATTTTTGGTGTTTCATATTGGCAAGCGTTAACAGTGTGCCTAGGGTTATGCTATAGTCTCGCACTAGCTCAAACGTTGTAAGGAGACAGTGTGTTATACGAGCATATGGATCTGCTGGAATCCATTGGGTTGGACCTTCTCTTTGCCTCCATCTTTTTCTTCATTGGTATGGCGATAAAAGATGTATTGAAAGAAGGCAACGTCCCTCCTTTTGGTCGGAAAATTGTTTGGCTAGTATTATTTCTGGGCTGCGCGGGCTTCATCACTAAGGGGCTGATTCAACTGAGTTGGGAAGGCGCTGGCATCGGATAAGAATTCAAGGTTAGCGGTAAAACGGCGCTAATCTGCATGTTCACTGAACATTTGATAATCTCGACAAAAGTGCATGTAAAAAGCCATGCGCTAAGCAATCAAAACGATTATCATTAACATTATTTCAGGCATTCCTGAACTAGTTACAAAACCGTTATTGTATTTCGGTTCATCTTTTAATACAGGTAATCTCTACTATGGCGAGCGTTGGACTCTTCTTTGGTAGCGACACAGGTAATACTGAAGCTGTCGCTAAAATGATTCAAAAACAACTAAGCAAAAACTTAGTTGAAGTTAAAGACATTGCTAAGAGCAGCAAAGAAGATATCGATAACTTTGATCTTCTGATTCTAGGCATCCCAACTTGGTACTACGGTGAAGCACAATGTGACTGGGATGACTTCTTCCCAGAACTAGAAAGCATCGACTTCTCAACTAAGCTTGTGGCTATTTTCGGCTGTGGCGACCAAGAAGATTACGCTGAATACTTCTGTGATGCGATGGGTACTGTACGTGACATCGTTGAAGGTCGTGGTGCAACTATCGTTGGTCACTTCCCAACAGAAGGTTTCGAGTTTGAAGCATCAAAAGCTTTGGTTGATGACAACAACTTCATCGGTCTATGTATCGACGAAGACCGTCAACCAGAACTAACTGAAGAGCGCGTTCAAAAGTGGGTTGGTCAAATCTACGAAGAAATGTGCCTTGCAGAGCTAGCTGACTAATTTCAGCGTCTGTAAAAAACGCGCTATTTAGCGCGTTTTTTTATACCTATAACAATGCGTAACAAACAAGGGCTGGTTACATCGCCTAAGCGACTGACTCTTCCTTCTCATCTGTCATTACTTCGCTATCAGTTCGATATTGTGGCTTTTTCCGCACGTACAGTACCCGCTTCACCTTAGCGACTACATCGTCTTTATTGTTGACGACATTGACCACAAATTCAGGAAAACACTTATCACCAGCAGCGGTTTGCTGTTTGATCCAACGAATACAGTCGTCTGAAATAATAAATTGAGCACGCAGCTCAGAATTACCCGGTTTTAAAAAGTTAATGTCCGCTTGTTTATCCCACACGTAGTATTCTTTTCCTAAGATCCCCATCAGCATTAAGGCATAAATAGGATCAGTTAATGAAAAAATACTGCCGCCATATTGGGTTCGATTGGCATTTTTGTTCCACCAGCGTAGTTTCAAACGCACCTCGACTTGGCGGAAGTCATCACTGATATGAACGATTTTGATCCCTGCCCCCCAAAACGGTGGCCACAGGTTCAATGCGGTGCGAACAATATTAGGTTTATAGAATTGGTACACGGCTGATTCCTTTCAACTGGTACGATGAGACTAGACACAAAGATTAACAATTTGATCACAGCAAGCAAAGTAAAATTATTTATAGTAGGAATTATCTTATAAGTGACTTCAGCTCATCTATACGCATATGGAAACTGAAAATTCAGATTAAATAGTAAAACCTGACTGGATTACTCGATTTTTAAGGTTTATTGTTACTCTGTCGTCACTTATAATAATTAAATACGAGAAAGACTACCGCCAACTTACAGTGCGGCTAGCCAATAGGAACCCCAGATGTCAGATAATAACCATGCACTAAAACAAGCAGGTTTGAAGGTTACGCTTCCACGTCTAAAGATTTTGGAAGTGTTACAACAACCAGATTGCCAGCACATTAGTGCGGAAGATTTATACAAAAAATTAATCGATATTGGTGAAGAGATTGGTCTTGCGACTGTTTACCGCGTATTGAACCAATTTGATGACGCTGGCATCGTTACTCGCCACCATTTTGAAGGTGGTAAATCAGTATTCGAACTTGCCACCCAGCATCACCATGATCACCTTGTATGCCTTGATTGCGGCAAAGTAATTGAATTCTCTGACGATGTTATCGAACAACGTCAAAAAGAAATTGCTGCAAAATTCAATGTTGATCTAACCAATCATAGTCTTTACCTGTACGGCCACTGCATCAACGGTGACTGCACTCAAGACGAAAGCCTGCACGACGCCAAATAAGCCTAAGTAGCCACTAATAAATTATAAGGTTAAGAGCTCAACACTTAGCCCGCTACTAAAGCAAATCGCAGCTATAAAAAAACCAGCCAAACGGCTGGTTTTTTATTAGCTATCCATAACTGATACCCGTAGGTATTAATCAGCAATTTTCGCCCAAGTATCACGCAAGCCAACAGTACGGTTAAATACTAGTTGCTCTGGCGTTGAGTCTTTTGAATCTGCACAGAAGTAGCCAGTACGCTCAAACTGGAACGCACGTTCAGCAACCGCTTCTTTCAGTGCTGGCTCAACAAAGCCCTTCACTACCGATAGTGACTCTGGGTTGATTGTTGATACGAAATCATCTGCCGCACCTGGGTTAGGTACAGTGAATAGGCGATCGTACAAACGGAATTCAGCTGGAAGACCCGCTTCCGCAGATACCCAGTGAATAACACCTTTCACTTTACGACCGTCAGCTGGGTTCTTACCTAGCGTTTCTGAATCGTAAGTACAGTAAATAGTTGTGATATTACCTTCCGCATCTTTCTCGATACGCTCAGCTTTGATCACGTAAGCACCACGTAGACGTACTTCTTTACCTAGCACTAGGCGTTTGTACTTCTTGTTCGCTTCTTCACGAAAATCTTCACGCTCGATGTACACTTCACGGCTAAACGGAATTTGGCGCTCGCCCATTTCTGGGTTGTTCGGGTGGTTAGCCACTGTTAGCGTTTCCGTATCACCAAAGTTTTCAATCACAACTTTGATTGGATCCAGTACCGCCATCGCACGTGGTGCGTTGGTGTTTAGATCATCACGAATACAAGACTCAAGTGAGCTCATTTCGATCGTGTTGTCTTGCTTAGTCACACCGATACGCTTACAGAATTCGCGAATAGATGCAGACGTAAAGCCACGACGACGTAGACCAGAAATAGTTGGCATACGTGGATCATCCCAACCAGAAACTAGGTTTTCTGTTACTAGTTGGTTTAGCTTACGCTTCGACATTACCGTGTATTCTAGGTTCAGACGACTAAATTCGTACTGACGCGGCTGACAATCAATTGTGATATTGTCTAGCACCCAGTCGTATAGACGACGGTTGTCTTGGAATTCTAGCGTACAAATAGAGTGCGTAATGCCCTCTAGCGCATCCGAAATACAGTGCGTGAAGTCGTACATTGGGTAGATGCACCACTTGTCACCCGTTTGGTGGTGAGTCGCGAAACGTACGCGGTAAATCACAGGATCGCGCATAACCATGAATGGTGATGCCATGTCGATCTTGGCACGAAGGCACATTTTGCCTTCTTCGATTTCACCGTTCTTCATTTGCTCAAATAGCGCCAGGTTTTCTTCAACGCTACGATCACGGTATGGGCTGTGTTTACCCGGCTCGGTTAACGTACCGCGGTATTCACGCATCTGCTCAGGACTTAGCTCATCAACATACGCTAAGCCTTTATTAATTAGTTCAACTGCAAACCCGTGTAGCTTATCGAAGTAGTTTGATGAGTAACAAATCTCACCACTCCACTCGAAGCCTAACCAGTTAACATCGTTCTTAATAGACTCAACGTATTCGATGTCTTCTTTCTCAGGGTTGGTATCATCGAAACGCAGATTACATTGACCCTGATAGTCCTGAGCGATACCGAAGTTCAAACAAATAGATTTAGCATGACCGATGTGCAGGTAGCCATTTGGCTCCGGCGGGAATCGGGTATGGACGCTTGAATGTTTGCCACTCGCTAAATCCGCATCAATAATTTGGCGGATAAAGTTTGATGGACGAGCTTCAGATTCACTCATCAATTAGACCTCGTGTGCTTACAGGATTTTTAAGCCTTATATAATCCCTAAATATGGCGGCCGACTCAACAAATAGTGTGCATTGTTTGTCGATATGGATAAAAAAACCCCGCAAAAGCGGGGTTAATACAAAATAAATTTTGTGTCAGTGCCAAATTAGCACCAATAAACAACATTCCACTCAGGAGTCCACTGAAAATAGCGAACAACCTGCCCTTGCAAAAACAAGGAGAAGTTACCGAAATAACTTCTGATTCGAGTTTCTTTATCAAAACCTGATTCAGAAATTATCTTTTTGATTTAAAGATGATTATTACGTTATTTTGTCGCTGGAATGAAGAATACAAACACACAAGCAGTCTCGGGGCTTTATAAAGTATCGGCCTCATATAGAGGCCGATAATTCATCACTATTTTGCTGTTGAAGCGCTTATGGCAGTTTTACTGCTGATAGGTCTTCAGAAGCAGGGATTTTCTTCATTTCGCCTGCAACGATTTCAGCTAGTGGGCCAAGGATAACTTGAAGGTTGTTTGCACCAAGTTTAACCACACCCATAGCACCTAGTGCTTTTAGTGTTTTCTCGTCAGCAAGGCTGCTGTCTTTTAGTGTTAGACGTAGACGAGTGATACATGCATCGATGTTTTCTAGGTTACCGTGACCACCTAGTGCTTTTAGGTATTGCTTAGCTAGTTCACCAGTTTCTTTAGAACCGCTAACACCAGATTCAGCAACATCATCATCTTCACGACCAGGTGTCTTCAGATTGAACTTAACGATAACTGTGCGGAAGATTGTGTAGTATAGGCCGAAGAATACTAGACCTTGTACGATTAGCATGTACCAGTTAACTGCTAGCGGGTTACGAGTAGATAGAACCATATCCACTAGACCTGCAGAGAAACCGAAACCTGCAATCCACTGCATTGACGCTGCGATGTATACAGATAGACCCGCTAGTGCTGCGTGAACTACGTATAGTGCAGGCGCTAGGAACATGAATGCGAATTCTAGAGGCTCTGTCACACCAGTGAAGAATGATGCAAAACCTGCAGCGATCATGATAGATGCTACTTTTTCTTTGTTCTTCGCTTTAGCTGTGTGGTACATCGCAAGTGCTGCACCTGGTAGACCAAACATCATGATTGGGAAGAAACCAGCTTGGTACATACCTGTAACACCTACAGTTGCAGTACCTTCAGCGATAGATTTCGCACCACCAAGGAAGTTAGGGATGTCGTTAATACCCGCTACGTCGAACCAGAATACTGAGTTCAGTGCGTGGTGAAGACCAACAGGGATAAGTAGACGGTTAAAGAATGCGTAGATACCCGCACCTAGCTCACCCATACCTTGGATAGTTTCACCGAATGATACTAGACCACCGTAAACTGCAGGCCAGATGTACATAAGTACGAAGGCAATAAAGATACCAGCGAAAGACGTTAGGATAGGTACAAGACGCTTACCAGAGAAGAACGCAAGTGCTTTGTGAAGTTCAACTGCAGAGAAACGGTTGTAGATCTCAGCAGATACGATACCCACTAGGATACCAACGAACTGGTTATTGATTTTACCGAAAGCAGCTGGAACAGCGTCAGGTGAAATACCTTGAATCTGTGCTACCGCGCCCGGTGCAAGAAGAGTTGTAACAACAAGGAAGCCAACGAAGCCAGAAAGTGCTGCTGCACCGTCCTTATCTTTAGACATACCGTAAGCAACACCGATTGCAAACAGTACAGACATGTTGTCGATGATTGCCGCGCCCGCTTTAATTAAGAAAGCTGCAAGTGCGCTGTTACCACCCCAAGCCACTGGGTCAATCCAGTAACCAATACCCATTAGAATTGCTGCGGCAGGCAGTGTGGCGACTGGCACCATCAATGCTTTACCTACTTTTTGAAAATATCCAAGAATGTTCACCCTTAGTTCCCCCTATGGTTTTCTTAGATGTAATGTAGATAACTTATTTTGCTATCCGTTTTAGTCCTCTGCAGTTTAAGAAATTAATTTCGCCCCGCAAATTAAAACCTTATCATTTGTGATCTTTATCACCTGTCTAGACAAGATGTGAGCGATTTTGCTAGCTCGATCATAAAACTTATTTTATCATTCAAAACAAAGGCAAGAAGCCGCTAAGATTATTTCTGTTTTATCAATCTTGAATGAGGTGTCACCGTGAGACTTATCCCGCTTAATAACGCTAAAGATGTAGGTTTGTGGTCAGCTCGCTATATCGCTGATCGTATTAACAAATTTCAGCCAACTGCGGAACGTCCATTTGTTCTTGGTCTACCTACAGGTGGTACGCCACTGTCAACTTACAAACGTCTAATCGAGCTTTATAATGCAGGCGAAGTAAGTTTCAAGCACGTTGTTACTTTTAACATGGACGAATACATTGGTATCCCTGCGGATCACCCTGAATCATACCGTAGCTTCATGTACAACAACTTCTTTAAACACATTGATATTCAAGAAGAAAACATCAACCTTCTTGATGGTAATGCAGAGGATAACGAAGCTGAATGTAAGCGCTACGAAGACAAAATCAAGTCTTACGGCCGCATCAACCTATTCATGGGTGGCGTAGGCAACGACGGTCACATCGCATTCAACGAGCCAGCATCTTCACTATCTTCACGCACTCGTATCAAAACACTGACTGAAGATACTCGTATCGCGAACTCTCGTTTCTTCGACGGCGACATCAACCAAGTACCTAAATACGCACTCACTATCGGCGTGGGTACACTGCTTGATTCAGAAGAAATCATGATCCTAGTTACAGGTCACAACAAAGCTCAAGCGCTAGAAGCAGCAGTAGAAGGTTCAGTGAACCACCTATGGACTGTATCTGCACTGCAACTTCACCCTAAATCGCTGATTGTATGTGATGAACCAGCAACACAAGAGCTGAAAGTGAAGACAGTGAAATACTTTCAAGAGCTAGAAGCAGAAAACATCAAGCACCTATAATTCAAGGATTCGTTCATGTACGCGCTTACCAATTGCCGCATTTTTACCGGTAGCGATGTGCTGAATAACCACGCCGTCATTGTTGACGGCGTGAACATTCACGCTGTTTGCCTAGAAGCAGACCTACCTCAAGACATCAAAACCGTTGACCTTAACGGCGCAAACCTAACGCCAGGCTTCATTGACCTCCAGCTAAACGGCTGTGGCGGCGTTATGTTTAACGATGAAATCAACGCTGATGCTATTCACACTATGCACCGTGCTAACCTGAAATCAGGTTGTACGAGCTTCCTACCAACGCTTATCACCTCTTCTGATGAAGATATGAAAGCCGCGATTGCCGCAGAGCGTGATTACCAAAGCAAATACAACAACCACTCGTTAGGTCTGCACCTTGAAGGTCCTTACCTTAACGTGATGAAAAAAGGTATTCACAGCGTTGATCACATCCGTCGCTCTGACGATGAGATGATCAAAACTATCTGTGAAAACGCTGACGTAGTAACCAAAGTAACGCTAGCACCAGAACAAAACCCACAAGAGCACATCGAACAGCTTGTTGAAGCGGGTATTGTGGTTTCTGCAGGTCACACGAATGCGACCTATGTTGAAGCACGCCGAGGCTTTGCCGCTGGTATCACTTTTGCAACTCACCTATTCAACGCCATGACACCAATCGCGGGCCGTGAGCCGGGTATGGTTGGCGCTATCTACGATACACCTGAGGTATACACAGGTATCATCGCTGACGGTTTCCACGTCGATTATGCCAATATCCGCATGGCACATCGCATGAAAGGTGAGAAATTAGTGCTAGTTACGGATGCGACTGCACCTGCAGGAGCAGACATGGATCACTTTATTTTTGTCGGTAAGAAAGTATATTATCGAGATGGCAAGTGCGTTGATGAAAACGGCACACTTGGCGGTTCGGCACTGACAATGATTGAAGCTGTACAAAATAGTGTCGAACATGCAGGTATCGCCCTGGACGAAGCGATTCGTATGGCTACTCTTTACCCAGCACGCGCAATTAGCGTAGACAACAAGCTGGGAGCCATCAAAAAAGGCATGGTTGCTAACCTGACTGTTTTTGATCGTGACTTCAATGTTCGGGCGACTGTTGTTAACGGTGAATACGAGCAGAACTAAATATGACAGGCGGACAAATTGGTAATGTAGATCTGGTAAAGCAGCTTAACAGTGCTGCCGTTTACAGACTGATCGACTTACAAGGCCCTATTTCACGGATTCAGGTTGCAGACGTAAGTCAACTTGCTCCCGCAAGTGTTACTAAAATAACCCGCCAGTTACTTGAGCGCGGCCTTATCAAAGAGGTCGCGCAACAAGCATCGACAGGTGGTCGACGTGCTATTTCTCTGACCACAGAGTCAGCCCCTTTCCACTCTATTGCTATTCGTTTAGGCCGTGATTACATTGAAATCACCCTCTACGATCTTAGCGGTAAATACATTGCTGGCACTGCCAGCCAATTCCACTACCAAGACCAAGATGAGTTAACGACTGGTCTGCTCAAGCACATACGTCAATTCATTGCTGATAACCAAACAGTAATGAAAGAGCTCGTGGCATTTGGTATTACTCTGCCAGGTTTGATCAACCCAGAAAAAGGCATCATTGAATACATGCCGCATATCGAGGTTGATAACTTCCCGCTTGCTGAAATCATCAGTGATAACTTTGGTGTGTGCTGTTTTGTTGGTAACGACATTCGTGGTCTTGCGCTAGCAGAACACTACTTCGGCGCTAGCAAAGATTGCCGAGATTCTATTTTGGTGAGCGTTCACCACGGTACGGGGGCGGGCATTATTGTTAATGGTCAGGTTTTCCTTGGCTTTAACCGCAACGTTGGTGAGATTGGTCACATCCAGATCGATCCTCTGGGTGATAAGTGCCAATGTGGTAATTTTGGTTGTCTTGAGACAGTAGCCTCAGATCCAGCGATCGTCGCTCACGTGCAGAAGCTGCTAGATCAAGGCTACCCAAGCAGCCTTCAAGATCTTGAAGAAGTCACTATGCTGGCAATTTGCGAAGCCGCAAACAAAGGTGACGAGCTTGCGAGTCAATCGTTAATTAAAGTCGGAAATCAACTAGGCAAAGCCCTAGCGATGACCATCAACTTATTTAACCCGCAAAAGATTGTGCTGGCCGGTCATATCACCCAAGCCAAAGATGTGGTGCTACCGGCAATTCGTCGCTGCATCGAGACCCAGTCGCTATCAACCTTCAACAAAGATCTACCGATTGTGCCATCAGAGCTTGTTGCTCACCCAACCATTGGCGCTTTCTCTATGATCAAACGTGCAATGCTTAACGGCGTACTACTTCAACGCCTACTGGAAGATTAATCGCTAATCGTCCCGCATATCACCGCACAAAATCTGGATTACAAATTTATACTCTTAATTTGTAACAGTTAATTCAGGGCCATACGTCACAGATGTATGGCCCTTATGGTATATTCACGCCCACAAAATTCTCCCCGAAAAAAGAAGGAGCTGTCAGCCTATTATGGAACTCGTCTTCATCATCACCGCATTCATTGCCGGTTTTATTGCGATGCAATGCAAACTCCCCCCATTAGTAGGCTTTCTCGTTGCTGGATTTGGCCTTAGCAGCATGGGCGTCGAAAGTACCGACGCACTCGCCACTATGGCTGATCTTGGGGTCACGCTGCTGCTGTTCACAATCGGCTTAAAACTGGATGTAAAAACACTACTCGCCAAAGAAATCTGGGGAGGGGCAACCTTACATAACCTCTTGTCCACGGGTCTATTTACACTTGCTCTGCTTGGGCTAAAACAGCTAGGTCTTGGCATGTTGTCGGATCTTAGCTTGGCACACCTTGCACTACTTGGCTTTTCGCTTTCTTTTTCTAGTACCGTTTTCGCGATCAAAGCTCTACAAGATAAAGGTGAACTCAACGCAACTTACGGCACCTTAGCCATCGGTATTCTGGTCATGCAGGATATCTTTGCGGTACTGTTCCTCACCATTTCTACGGGCAAAGTGCCGGAGATCACCGCACTGGGTCTGTTTGCCTTACCGCTACTTCGTCCATTGATGTTCCGCATTCTCGATAAGGCTGGTCACGGCGAGATGCTGGTACTGTACTCGATTTTCCTCGCCTTAGTAGCAGGTGCAGGCTTATTCAACCTTGTGGGCTTAAAAGCCGACTTGGGGGCATTGATCTTAGGGATGATGCTAGCCGGTCACCCGAAAGCATCCGAGATGTCAAAATCGCTCTTTAATCTAAAAGAGCTGCTACTGGTTTGCTTCTTCCTCAATATTGGCTTGTCCGAAGCACCAACAATGGACGGCGCCTTAATGGCTATCGTGTTGTTGTTGCTCCTGCCAATCAAAGGCTTGTTGTACTACCTTATTTTTCACCTGTTCCGCTACCGTGTTCGTACTTCGTTGTTAGGGACACTCACCCTGTTTAACTACAGTGAATTTGGTCTAATTGTCAGTGGCTTAGCCTACAAGCTTGGCTGGCTACCGGGTAGTTTCTTAGTAGCCATCGCAATGACTGTGTCGATTTCATTCTTAATTGCGGCACCGCTAAACAGTATCGGCCATAAGCTGTATCACGATACTTCAAAATGGCTTAAGGAGTACGATGCAGAACTACTGAATCCAAGCGATAAGCTGATTGATTTTGGCCAAGCTCGGGTGTTGATCTTAGGGATGGGACGAATTGGTAGCGGTGCTTACGATGAACTGGTCGAGCGCTACGGCGAGCAAATCATCGGTATCGAAACCCGTGAAGAATCGGTGGACGATCACCTTAAGCACGGACGTAATGTTTTGCACGGCGATGCAACTGACCCCGATTTCTGGGCGCGAGTGATCAGTAACCACCAAATCGAACTCGTACTGCTGGCAATGCCAAACAGCCATGCTAACAGTTTTGCGATGGAGCAAATCAATACGCTCGACTACCAAGGCAAAGTCGCAGCAATCGCAAAATATTCCGATGAAATGGAAGAACTAGAGAATTTAGGTATTGATGCGGCCTTCAATATTTATCACGAAGCGGGTCGTGGTTTTGCTCGTCATGTCTGCGAAGAGCTCGATATGAGCCTTAAATCGCGCACTTAGTAAGACTAAATATCCTTCAGCTCAATTGCTATTTCATTCAAAGCGGTTACCTCGGTAGCCGCTTTTTTTGAACAAAAAATCACTTAATATAGAAAATATTCAGTTAAAAGCAATTTAACCGAATATTATTTACGTTATGTCTTTTTCTTTTATCGAATTGGGATTTTCCATTGCAATTTATTACTGAATGCGCAATTTTAAAAATCAAGTAAGGGAAAGGTGACGTATCCGTTAAATCTGATACCAACCCATAACACCCACCGCGGTGTCCTGATGAAATTATTAAGAATTGCAATAGTTTATAGGTTGGAGTGGCAATTATGTGTTCTGTTTTTGGGGTATTAGATATTAAAACTGACGCAGCTGCGTTACGTGCAACTGCACTTGAAATGTCGAAGAAAATGCGTCACCGCGGCCCAGATTGGTCGGGTATTTATTCTTCAGATAAAGCCATTTTGGTTCATGAGCGTCTAGCGATTGTTGACCTTAACAGTGGCGAGCAACCACTTTACAACCAAGAAAAAACTCACGCTCTAGCTGTGAACGGTGAGATCTACAACCACAAAGAGCTGCGTGCTGAGTTTGCCGCTGACTACCCTTTCCAAACAGAATCAGACTGTGAAATCATTCTGGCGCTGTACAAAGAAAAAGGCCCAGAGCTACTTGATTACCTCAACGGTATCTTTGGTTTCATCCTGTACGATGAAGTTGAAGACGCGTACCTGATTGGCCGTGACCACATTGGTATCATCCCGCTTTACCATGGCCATGACGAACACGGCAACTACTATGTTGCCTCTGAAATGAAAGCCCTAGTGCCAGTGTGTAAAACCATCAGCGAGTTTCCTCCAGGTCACTTCCTATGGAGTAAACAAGGTGAACCAGTGCGTTACTATAAACGTGACTGGATGGAATACGATGCCGTTGCCGATGCCAAAACCGACAAAGCCGAATTGAAAGCAGCTTTAGAAGGTGCGGTAAAACGCCAGCTAATGACTGACGTACCATACGGTGTGCTACTTTCTGGTGGCCTTGATTCATCGGTTATTTCAGCCATTACCAAAAAGTTTGCCGCTAAGCGTATTGAAGACGATGAACAATCCCAAGCATGGTGGCCTACTCTGCACTCATTTGCGATTGGTCTTGAAGGCGCACCTGATCTCAAAGCTGCTAAAGTGGTTGCCGACAGTATTGGCACTGTTCACCACGAATTAACTTACACAGTGCAAGAAGGTTTAGATGCGATTCGTGATGTGATTTACCACATCGAAACTTATGATGTGACCACCATTCGCGCTTCTACACCTATGTACCTCATGTCACGTAAAATCCGTGCAATGGGGATCAAAATGGTACTGTCTGGCGAAGGGGCTGATGAAGTGTTTGGTGGCTACCTCTACTTCCACAAAGCGCCAAACGCTAAAGAGTTCCACGAAGAAACCGTACGTAAGCTACTTGCGCTTAACATGTTCGACTGTGCACGCGCTAACAAATCAATGGCAGCTTGGGGGATTGAAGCACGTGTACCTTTCCTTGATAAAGATTTCTTGGAAGTGGCGATGCGTATCAACCCTGAAGATAAGATGTGTGGCAACGGTAAAATGGAAAAACACATCGTTCGTGAGTGCTTTGAAGACTACCTACCTGAGTCCGTTGCATGGCGTCAAAAAGAGCAGTTCTCTGACGGTGTAGGCTACAGCTGGATTGATACACTACGTGATGTTGCAGAGCAGAAAGTCACAGATCAACAGTTAGAAACGGCGAAGTTCCGCTTCCCGTACAACACGCCTACGACCAAAGAAGCGTATGTATACCGTGAAATTTTTGAAGAGTTGTTCCCACTAGAAAGTGCTGCTAAATGTGTTCCTGGCGGCCCTTCAATCGCTTGCTCAAGTGCGAAAGCCATTGAGTGGGATGAGAGCTTCAAGAACAGCGCCGATCCTTCAGGCCGTGCCGTTGCTGCGGTACACAACGAAGCATACAAAAAATAACCGTCAGAACCGCAATTAACTTAACCCGCCATTATCGACATGACTCGTGTGGCGGGTTATTTCCTCTCATAAAATTCAACATTATTTTATGCAAGCGAAATAATGCCAAACCCGTCATCTCTGCCCTAGATTATTTTCACCCTGCAAAAAATTTCATTCTTAGCGAGCCATTATGCTAACCAGCCCACAGATCGCGTGACCAAGATCGCCTAATCTCAGTGTTCCATCCGCAATCAACAAAGCACAACATGAAGCGAATTAAAACGGAATTAAACGGCCCTGAGTTTTCTCAATTTATTGCAGGCTACTGGCGCCTGATGGAATGGGATATGTCACCGCAACAGCGTCTGACTTTCCTTAAGCAACACCTTGAGCTTGGGATCACCACCTGTGACCATGCCGATATTTATGGCAACTACCAATGTGAAACGGCTTTTGGTGAAGCATTAAAGCTAGAACCAAGCTTACGCGATCAAATCGAGCTCGTTAGCAAGTGTGGTATTCGCTTACCGAGTGCGCCAAGCGGTGATATCCACCTGCCACACTACAACACCACCACAGATTACATCATCAGCCAAGCGGAACAGTCTCTGCGTAATCTGCATACCGATCACTTAGATTTATTACTGATCCACCGCCCTGACCCACTCATGAAGGTGGACGATATCGCTGAAGCGTTCACTCGCTTAAAGCACGCCGGTAAAGTAAAACATGTTGGGGTATCGAATTTCACCACCAGCCAATTCGACTTATTGCAATCACGCTTAGATTTCACCCTAGCGACCAACCAATTAGAAATCTCGCCAGTCAATATGGCAGCCCTACACGACGGCAGCTTAGATCAAATGCAGCAACATCGCATTGCGCCAATGGCATGGTCGTGCCTGGGCGGTGGTAGCTTGTTCAATGGTCAAGATGAAAAGTCCAAACGACTACGTGCTGAACTTGAGAAAATTGCCGCTGAAGTCGGTGCCGAAGGCATAGATCAAGTGGTTTACGCTTGGGTGTTGGCACTACCGTCCAATCCACTACCGATTATTGGTAGCGGTAAGATAGACCGTGTTCGCCAAGCAGTGAAAAGTACAGACATCACACTGACTCGCCAGCAGTGGTTCCGTATTTGGGTAGCCTCAAACGGTCACAATGTGCCGTAATTTAGCCAAAGCTCAATATTTCAGGTCTTGGTGCTAAGCCACATCCCGACATAAAAAAACCCAGCAGATACGCTGGGTTTTGTATTTTTAGCAAGCTGTGAAAACGCGATTAACGTTCCCAGTAAGCTTCTTCTAAGCTGTCTTCACGCTCAGGTAGTCCACGAGATAAACGTGGCGAGTGCTGCGCCAATACTTCGTAGCTTACACGGTTTGAATACAGACAGATCTGCGAGAACGACGAGTAAGTTAGGAAGCTGTGTTGGTGCTTACTAGAGTTAGGCACATTTTCTTTGTGGTAACGGTTTGCTGACATGTCGTGCAGCAAGGCAGACAATGCACCGTCACCCGCGCCATTGGTGTTCTTAATGCGCTCAGGCCCCCCCATGTATGGTGCGATGTGTGAGTACACCTTGATTGGGTTTTCACACTCATCTTTTAGCATCGGACGGCTGAATTCGTAGCGGTTAAACTCAGCAATGTCACCAGGAAGTAGTGGCAAGCTCGTTTCACGCTTAGCACTGTCTTCAGTGTAACCCGCAGTGTAAAGACCAACAGGACCCGCAGTACACAGTACCAAATCAACCCATTCCAGCGTTTTATTTGCCGCAACAAGCGGATCAGCTTCACCCGTTAGCGCTTCACCTTCGTCTTCGTTCATCGCAACCACAGTAACGTGATCGCGTAGGAAGTCACGCCACCATTGTGGATCATCTTGGATCACGAACTTAGTACCCAGCGTTAGTACTACTGGTACTTCGTGTTTCTTAGCGTACTCAATTGCACGCATTGTTGCCGCTGGCATTGGGTCGCCATCTTTACAACGCACCAAGTAAGCCGTTAGCACAAGCGCTGAGGCACTTTCAAACACAGACTCAGGAATGCTATCAGGGCTTAATTGGTTCATGTGACCTTCGTTGATAGCAAACGTACGTTCACCTTCAGCAGAGATCAGCGCGAAACAACGACCGATAGGACCTTGAACAGGCTGTAGGAAGTTCATATCCATACGGCTTGAAGTATTACATAGGTAACGGTATGCGTAGCTACCTACTTCGATATCTTTACTCATTACACCTAGCAGTACTGATTTATCATCAGCCAATACTGAGTAGTTGTGTAATGTATTACCAATCGTACCACCCGCAAACTCGTGAGTGATCAGATCTTGGCTTTTTAATTCGTTATAAAGCGCTTCGGCTTTTTCATCACTGATCACTAGAGAGTGACCTTTACTTAGCTCATAGCGCTCTAGGAACGCGTCATCAACACAAGCTTCAATATCAACCAGAGTTTGGTCGATACCAACAACATGAGTACGTGTTAGACGTTTTTCTTGCTTGGTTTGACTCAGAAGTGGATCACGAGCATGTACAGGAAAGTAATGCTTCGATTTACGTTGGCCTGGAAATTTCATCTGAATGAGCTATCTGTTTAGTGAGGTTTTTGCGGATTCTATCACAATATCGTGAACATAAAAGAAATCAGATAATGCTTTTTTGAGAGTTAAAGTGACTTTATGGCACGTTGAAGTGACAGTCATTGCACCGAGTATCAGCAACTACTTACATAAAATAAAAGAGCACCCAAGGTTACTCTTTTATTTTCATTAACTTACAAGCTTAAATGTGCAAACACTGCTTACTCAACCCACCCCTGGCTGTGCTGACGCACCAAACTCGCCATCATGGCGATATGAGCATCGTTGTCATTCAAGCATGGGATCAAATTGAAGGTTTCGCCACCAGCTTCAATAAAGACTTCTTTGCACTCTTCGGCAATTTCTTCCAATGTCTCCAAGCAATCTACCGAGAACGCAGGGCACATGACATCTAAGCGCTTAACCCCTTTCTTCGCCAAGGCTTCAATCGTTTTGTCAGTGTAAGGTTTAAGCCACTCTTCACGACCAAAAATCGACTGATAACTCATGCTCATTTGCTCACGCGGCATCTCAAGTTGGTCGGCCAGTAATGCTGTGGTGCGATCGCAATGTTCAGGGTACGGATCACCATTATCGGCATAACGCTTTGGAATACCGTGGTACGAACACAACAGATAATCTGGCTTACCATGTTGATCCCAAAAAGTTTGCGCGGATTGCGCTAGGGCGCTGATGTAATCAGGGTGATCGTAGTAATGATTCACAAAGCGCAACTCTGGCAACTTCGGCGTTGCGGCAACTGACTTCGCTAATTTATCAAACACCGCAGCTGTAGTGGTCTGGGAATACTGCGGGTATAAAGGCAGCACCAGCACTTGTTCACAGCCTTGCTGTTTCAATGTTTCTAGCCCCGAAGCAATGCTTGGCGAGCCATAAGTCATACCGATTTCAACGGGTACATCAATCAGCTGTTTTAACTGCTCTTTCTGACGCTGTGAATAGACCATTAGTGGCGAGCCATCGTCCATCCATACAGATTGATATAACTTCGCTACTTTTGGGGAACGGATCGGCAAAATCACCCCGTGTAAAATTGGGCACCACAACCAGCGCGTCATATCGACCACTCGCTTATCATGCAAGAATTCAGCTAAGAAACGCTTTACCCCTGCAGCTGTAGGTTCGTCTGGCGTCCCTAGATTCACCAGTAATACGCCGTATTTGTTATTCATTTTAGTATCCGCCGCTTAAATCCAATTGAAGTTGCTTATGTGGTAATAATATCACTAACCTAGACCAATCTGGATAAGTAGTTAGTTTTATACCAGCTTGGTTATACCGTCCCTATAACTAAAAAGTTCATTCAGCACGAGAACTTTTTAAATAACAGCCAAAAAAAACGGGCATACCTAAGTATGCCCGTTTTTAATCGCTGTTTAGCGTCGCTTAAGACAGTGCTTTTTCTAGCTCTGCGCTTACTGCTGCAACTTCTTGAGTACCGTCGAATTTAAGGTACTTAGTGTTACCTGCTGCTGCTTCTTTACCGTAGTACTCGATAAGAGGTGCAGTTTGCTTGTGGTAAACACCTAGACGCGCAAGAACAGTTTCTTCTTTGTCGTCTTCACGGATAACAAGGTCTTCACCAGTTACGTCATCTTTACCTTCCACTTTAGGTGGGTTGTAAACAACGTGGTAAGTACGACCAGAAGGTAGGTGAGCACGACGACCCGCCATACGCTCAACGATCACTTCGTCAGCAACATCGAACTCGATTACGTAGTCGATTGCAACGCCGTTTTCTTTCAAGCCGTCAGCTTGAGGAATCGTGCGTGGGAAACCGTCTAGTAGGAAGCCTTTTGCACAATCGTCTTGGGCAATACGCTCTTTAACCAGACCAAGAATGATGTCGTCAGACACTAGCTGACCAGCATCAATAACAGCTTTAGCTTGTTTACCTAGCTCAGTACCTGCTTTGATTGCTGCACGTAGCATGTCACCAGTAGAGATTTGAGGAATACCAAATTTCTCCATGATGAATTGTGCCTGAGTGCCTTTACCTGCACCTGGAGCGCCCAGAAGGATGATGCGCATCGTGATCCCCTTAATTAAATAAGTTTGGTGTTTCTCAAAAAAAGTGAAAATACACTGATTAAGCGTCAGTCGCAAGCCCAGTACTGTGACTGGGCTTGGATTCCCTGCTTTCTTTGAGGTTATATCGACGCCAGACCTAAGCCTATTAGACCTTAGTCAGAGTCGAGCTCAATTACTTGGCAAGAAGTTGATTAACAGCCGTTAAGAACTGAGATGGATCGTCCATCGAGCCACGCTCAGCCAACATCGCCTGACCAAATAGCATTTCAACCCAACGACCGAAGATTTCTTCGTCCGCTTCGTCTGCCATTTGTTTAACAATCGCGTGATCCGGATTGATTTCAAAGATGTATTGTACTTCAGGCATTTCCTGACCAACTGCAGCCATCAGTTTCGCCATTTGAGTACCCATCTCGTTATCATCGGTAACCACAACAGCTGGAGTATCATGTAGCTTGAAGGTAGTACGTACTTCCTTCACGCGCTCACCAAGGTAACCTTGCGTACGCTCAACCACAGATTTGAAGGCTTCTTCCGTCTCTTTTTGCTTTTCTTTGTCTTCTTCGTTTTCGAATTTAGACAAATCAAGGCCCGACTTAGTGATCGACTGGAACTGCTTACCGTCAAACTCAGGAAGGTAATTCATTAGCCACTCATCAATACGGTCGTGCATAAGTAGCACTTCAATACCTTTGGCACGGAATTGCTCTAAGTGAGGACTATTTTGCGCGGCTTTAAAACTGTCTGCTGTGATGAAGTAGATCTTCTCTTGATCTTCTTTCATGCGCTCAACATAGTCAGCTAGCGACACAACTTGCTCTGCGGTGTCGTTATGGGTTGAGCTAAAGCGCAGTAGGTTAGCGATCTTGTCACGGTTAGCAAAATCTTCAGCCGGACCTTCTTTTAGTACCTGACCGAATTCATTCCAGAACGTTTGGAATTTCTCTGCATCGTTTTTCGCCATACGCTCAAGCATCGTCAGTGAACGCTTAGTACAGGCTTTGCGTAGTGCTTGCGTTACCTTGTTGTCTTGCAGGATTTCACGCGATACGTTCAATGGCAGATCGTTTGAATCAATCAAGCCGCGCATAAAACGTAGGTAGCTCGGCATGAACTGCTCAGCGTCATCCATGATGAATACGCGCTGTACGTATAGTTTCAAGCCGTGCTTGCTGTCGCGGTTGTAAAGATCGAATGGCGCTTTCGACGGTACATATAGCAAGCTAGTGTAGTCTTGCTTACCTTCAACGCGGTTATGGCTCCAATTTAATGGCTCAGCATAATCGTGCGATACATGTTTGTAGAACTCTTTGTATTCTTCTTCAGAGATCTCAGACTTGTTACGCGTCCACAAAGCTTGTGCTTTGTTGATTTGCTCCCACTTCTTGTTGCCTGTCTCTTTGCCTTCTTCATCCATTTCTGGCGTTTGCAAATAAACAGGAATACCGATGTGATCAGAATATTTACCAATCACGTCACGCAGGCGGTACTCACTTAAAAACTCTTTCTCTTCTTCACGTAGGTGAAGAATGATATCAGTACCACGACCCGTCTTAGTGATATCAGCCACACTGTAATCACCTTCACCAGTCGAGTGCCAGCTCACGCCTTGCTCGGCAGGTGCACCCGCCGCACGAGTGTTTACCGTTACGGAATCAGCGACGATGAATGCGGAATAGAAGCCCACACCGAACTGACCGATCAGTTGCGAGTCTTTGCTTTCTTCATCATTTAGGTTGCTGAAAAACTCTTTGGTACCTGATTTTGCAATCGTACCTAAGTGTTCGATCACATCTTCACGGCTCATACCAATACCATTATCGCTAATGGTTAACGTACCCGCTTCCTCGTTGAATGATAACTTCACGCCCAAGTCTGATTCGTTCTCGTACAGATCAGGTTGTGACAATGCACGGAAACGCAATTTGTCTGACGCATCCGACGCATTCGAGATCAATTCACGTAAAAAAATCTCTTTATTTGAATACAGAGAGTGAATCATCAGGTGAAGTAGCTGTTTTACTTCTGACTGAAAACCACGGGTTTCCTTGTTTGTAGAGGTATGTTGTTCGCTCATCGAAACTCCAAAACAAAAATAGTTCTACGTAATATGTCTAAGATTCATACGCTTAGTGCGAAGATTTGAATCTGACTACAAAAACTCTGAATTAAGTTAATAAATAGATATGGTCAAACTGTGGCTTTTCAACCTAAAATAGCCTTTTTTATTCATTTTAGAATTCCATTACCGTCATTTTTCCTTTTTTTACATTCAACCTATATTCAGGGACTTATGATATATAGACGCCTAAACCATACATTTGGGGCTAAAAATGCATAACACCTCAACTAAGTTCTTAATTGGCAAACGCTTCCTCTTCGACCCATACGATAATAGCCTTATCGACCAACAAGAAAACGATGAGCTGACGCGTTTAGGTAGTAATGAAAGCCGTGCCTTAAGCCTTTTGATTGAAACACCTGGTGCTATCATTACGCGCACCCAACTTCATGATTTTGTTTGGCGAGAGCAAGGTTTTGAGGTGGATGATTCGAGCTTAACCCAAGCGATCTCAACACTTCGTAAAGCACTAAAAGACTCAACAAAATCACCTGAGTTTATTAAAACGGTGCCGAAACGTGGTTATCAGATGATTGCTGCAGTTACGGAGCACCAACCTGCACCCGAAAAACCTGAAAAAACCTTAGCCGAAGATTTGATCAGTAAGTTCCCTGGCTCCACATCAAACAAAGAGTCAAGTGAAAAACAAATTTCTGACAAAAAAGCTGAAGCACATTCACAGCCCCACACAGCAACCGCTCTGGTCGCAAAAAAATCTAAAACCAATATGTGGAGTTGGGTTGCCTTAGTCTTAGCACTGGTTTTACCGTTAATGGTTAACACCAGTTACCCACCTAAATCGGCGGCATTTGAAAAATTCATCGATGTTGATGGTATTCAAGTCTTAATGCCAAGTAACCACCCTATCCTGTCGAATTGGGAACCCGTGATCCGCACTTGTGTGAAAAGTTATGTCGCTTATCACCAAGGTAAAAAACTGCCTATTGAAGTGATCGCAACCGGCGGTCAACAAAACCAACTATGGATTAACTATGTCCATAGCCCTACAGAGCCAGGTGAAAACGTTACGTTACGTTTGTTATCAAGCCAAGAGGATAACGAGCAGCTATGTCGCTAAATCAACAATCTCTACCTAACCTTATCAACCGTTTTTGGCCTTTCTTAGTATTGGCGCTTTCTGCTGTATTTAGCTGCTGGTTATATTACTCCAGTGACTACAAGCAAGAGCAGCTGATCATGTCACGTGAGTGGCAATCTAATACAGTAAGCCGCATTGAAGAGAAGCTACTGGATGATGATCTCGGCGTACTGCGCCGCGTAGAGCAGACCAGTCATATGGTTTACTTGCCAAACCGTAATTACTCGCGCATTACCTTGATGAAGTTATTCAGTGATGACCAAGAGCCTCTGACTCTGCACATCTCTGAGTCAGGGACTTGGAACATCAGTGGTGGTTACTTGCTAACAGAGCCGGGGGAGTTCAAAGACATCACCTCAGGTAGCAATAAAGACTTCCAGAAGAAGCAGTTAACAGCGATCCGTAAGATCTTCCGTATGGATGCTCGTCAAAGTCGCCGCATCGATGTGTTGAACGAAAAGAGCTTGTTACTTACTAGCCTCACTTACGGTTCGACCATCTACTACTCGCTCTAATAGCCGAGTTGCAGAGACAAAAAAACCGCACTTAAAAGTGCGGTTTTTTATTGGCTCATAGTAAGCTGATTAATACAGCTTCTGACGCCCGGCTATCGAGTGAGATAGCGTGGTGCCGTCTACAAGCTCTAATTCACCACCAACCGGAACACCGTGAGCAATACGGCTGGCAGGTACATCGTATTCGCTACAAAGCTCTGCGATGTAATGCGCTGTCGCTTCACCTTCCACTGTCGGGTTAGTCGCTAAGATCAACTCACTGATTGGCTCTTTCTGCAAACGAAACTCTAGCAAATCAAGACCAATGTCAGATGGACCAATGCCATCAAGTGGCGATAAGTGTCCCATCAGCACAAAATAGCGCCCAGAGAATTGTCCTGTCGACTCGACTGCCACGATATCTGCAGGGCTTTCAACCACACAGATCTGTCCGGATTCCTGACGACGAGGGTTAGCACAAATCGCGCAAACCTCTTCTTCAGTAAATGTTCGACATTGTTGGCAGTGGCCAATTTCAGTCATAGCCTGACTTAAGGCATCAGCAAGCTGTAAACCACCCTGCCGATTGCGCTGTAACAAACTGAAGGCCATTCGCTGTGCTGACTTGGGGCCAACCCCAGGCAGACAACGAAGAGCCTCCATTAGTTGTTCCAGTAATTGACTGGTACGCATTGATTAGAATGGTAGTTTGAAGCCAGCAGGTAGGTTCATACCGCCAGTTACGCTTGCCATTTTTTCTTTTTGCGCTTCTTCGATACGACGTGCTGCGTCGTTGAATGCTGCTGCAATTAGGTCTTCCAGCATGTCTTTGTCGTCTTCCATTAGGCTATCGTCTAGCTCAACACGACGAACGCTGTGGCTACCAGTGATAGTCACTTTAACAAGGCCAGCACCAGACTCACCGGTAACTTCCATGTTTGCGATTTCTTCTTGCATCTTCTGCATGCGCTCTTGCATTTGTTGCGCCTGCTTCATCATGTTACCCATACCGCCTTTACCAAACATATTTTCTCTCTCTATTGGTCTGGTTGATATTCACGTTACCGCCGTTAGTATAACGACGATCAAATTGGTCTTATGCTTTCTTCATCCAAGGCAGCGGCAAACCGCTGACAAATGAATTTCACATTCGGGTCTTGCATTAAGCTTTGCTTTGCTTGCCCCAGTTTTTGCTGATAAATCGCATCACGCCATTCGAGTGGCGTTTGCCCTTCATCACTTAATTCAATGGTGAGCTCGATGGATTGCTCCAAATGCTCACTGATCGCTTGCTGTAATTGTTCACGTGCTTTCGGGCTATCAAGGTGCCCTTGCGCTGCACGCAAACAAAGCGTGACTTGTTGCCCTTCTTGCTTAAACGCCGAGTTTAACGCCAGTTGTTGTACCAAACGCCCTACATTAAGCTTAGTCACTAAGTCTGACCAACTATCCTGATTTGCAGCCTCATTGACAAGCTGTTTTATCATCTCAGGTGTTTTTTCGTGCTCTAATGCTTGCTTCAGTATCTTTGGAGACAGCTTGGCTTTCGCCTCGCTATCATCAACCACATGAGTGGCTTTCCATTGGTACTCTTCAGGCTCTTTTGATGCCTGTGACTGGGCTAGATGCGGAGGCAAACCACCGCTCGACGCTGGCATCGCTGTATGACCATTGGCTGTTTTAGGGTGCTTTTGGGCAATACGCTCTAAAACGTTATTGGCGACTTTCTTGGCTGGCGTCGGTTCAGTCTTTTTTACTGCAGGAGCGGCTGGCGCTTCACCCCGTTGTTTATGGCTTCGCAGACCATTACGTGCTGCCAATAAACCTGAGACACCGCTACGGCTTGGTGCCGAAGCTGGCTGTGACTCAGTAACAGGGACTGCAGCAGGCTCTGCCGCTGGTGTCGCTACTGGCGCTGGAGAATAACCTTGCGGCTGTACCGGTGCGCTTGGTGCCATCGCTGCGGGTGCTGGTGATGCCGCTGTTGTTTGTGGCGTAGCTGCTGATTGCGAACTCACCATCGGCTGCGCTTCAACAGGCGCATGCTGAGGTTGAGACTGTGGCTGCATACGCTGCTTTAGCGCTTGAACACGCTCCATGCTCTGAACAGGTGCTTGCGGCGCCATAGATTGAGGCGCTGCCATCTGAGGTGCAGCTGGTTCACTGGATGGCACTGTAATCACCTGCGGTGTAATGCCTTGCCCTGCTACAGGGCGGAACGCCAGCATACGTAGCAGAACCATTTCCAAACCCGTGCGTCCTTCAGGGGCAAACACCATATCTTGGCGACCTTGCAACGCAATTTGATAGCTTAGCTGAACATCTTGTGGCGACATTGCCTTGCTAAGTGCCGCAATACGCTCAGCGTCCGGCAAGGTCATATCTAACGATGCTGGTAAAGCTTGATACATTGCCACACGGTGAAGTTGAGCGGCTAACTCACGGAGCAAACTGTCCCACTCAACACCAATGCCAGCTAGCTCAGAAACATTCGCCATGGCGATTTGTGCTTCACCTTGCGCAACCGCTTCGAGTAAGTGCAAAGCTTGATCGGTATCTAAGGTACCCAACATCATAGCAACAGGATCGGCAGCTACATTGCCATTGCCCAAAGCTATCGCTTGGTCAGTTAGGCTAAGTGCATCACGCATTGAGCCATCAGCAGCGCGCGCTAACAAGCTCAGAGCACGAGGTTCAAACTCCACTTGCTCATGGGTCAGTACATTGGCGAGCTGATCTTGAATTTGAGTTGCATCAAGGTGCTTTAAATGAAATTGCAGACAGCGAGATAAAATCGTCACTGGCAATTTTTGAGGATCTGTCGTTGCCAGAATGAACTTCACGTACTCTGGCGGCTCTTCCAAGGTTTTAAGCAAGGCATTAAAGCTGTGACGAGATAGCATGTGCACTTCATCGATCAGGTAAACCTTGAAACGCCCACGTGCAGGTTTGTATTGCACGTTATCGAGTAACTCACGAGTGTCTTCAACTTTCGTGCGCGATGCCGCATCGATTTCTAATAAATCAACGAAGCGACCTTCTTCGATCTCACGACAAGTGTCACATTGGCCACAAGGTGATGCCGTGATCCCTTGTTCACAATTTAACCCTTTGGCAAAAATACGAGCGATAGTGGTTTTACCCACACCTCGGGTGCCACTGAAAAGATATGCGTGATGAAGTCGATCATGGGCAAGTGCGTTAGCCAGCGCTGTTAAGACATGGGATTGCCCCACCACATCATCGAACTGATGCGGTCGCCATTTGCGCGCCAAAACTTGATAACTCATGAATTAATTAACCTTACTGAATCAAGAGTTCAATGCTAGCACAGGGAGGGGATCTGAGCGAGAGGGCTCTTTATTGAGCGTCCAATACTTCACCATCTCTTGCAGTAAAGTATTGGACGAAGCAAGATTATGCGGCGTGATTAGTGGCCATCAAAATCGCAAATGCTAAATACGTTTAGACCAAGACCTTTCAGGCGTGCTTCACCGCCAATATCTGGCAAGTTAATAACAAAAGCAGCATCTTCTACTTTACCGCCTAAACGACGAACCAAGTTAGTGGTCGCTTCAATCGTACCGCCAGTCGCTAGCAAATCATCCACTAGCAGCACTTTGTCTTCTTCGTTGATCGCATCAAGGTGGATTTCTAACGTATCTTTACCGTATTCAAGCTCGTAGCTCTCAGCAATGACTTCACGCGGCAATTTACCTGGCTTACGAACAGGCACAAAGCCAACACCTAACTCTAATGCTAGTGGCGCACCAAATAGGAAACCGCGAGCTTCAGTACCAATAACCTTAGTGATGCCTTGATCTTTGTATTTTTCAATCAGCACTTCCATCGTCGCACGGTACGCTGCCGGATCTTCCATAAGGCTAGTCACATCGCGAAATAAAATACCTGGCTTAGGGTAATCTTGGATTGATTTGATGCTGTTTTTGATTAGAGCAAGCTTGTCTTGATTCATAGTTGTATTCCATGCCCCGCTACTGTGCAGAGCTTTATCAAACAATACGTCGACTGCAAACCAAGCAGCTGACGCAATCAGCCCGCCATATTAGTAATTTTCACGACGTGGGGCAACTGACTCAACGACAGGCAACCGATTAAACCAAATCAACAAAGTTATCCCGATCACAATCAGCATAATTTTATGCCACCCCAGCGGCACAAGATAAATAGATAATGCAAAACTAAGCACTATCATGACATTCGCGCGTCGCTTTACTTTACGTGTTACCGCACCGTGCTGGTGCCAATTTTGCAATATCGGGCCAAAGGTCGGATGTTGATGAAGCCAACGACTTAACTTGGGAGAACCGCGCATAAAACAAGCACTGGCTAACAGCAGAAAAGGAGTTGTTGGCAGTAAGGGTAAGAAAATCCCAATCACACCTAAAACAACACAAAACCAACCTATAGCCAGTAAAAAAAAGCGTTTAATCATTATCTCGTCTTACCACTTCACAGCCATATCCCTACCCTACTGACAGTATAAACAAAGGTAAAGTCACCAATGAAACAACCGAACTCAGCCATGCCTATACCTTAAATAGCCTTAAATAGCCTTAAATGGCCTTGAAAGTAAAAATAACAAAGCCGCCAAATAAATCACCGTCGTCACGTGATTCATCAAGCGGCTTTCTTTTACTGTGCTCTGTTCTTAATAGCAAGATGACCAACCCCAGACAATAAGCCCAAAGCCTTGCTTAACACTCACAGGGGGATATGAGCTTGGACGTTAAGCGTCACTTATCCGAACATACTCAGTAGCGTTAAGCTTGCAGGCAGGGTTGGTAGTAATAACGCTACCAACAAACCTAAAAAATAAAGTGGGTTGTACGGGTCTTTAAATCCATGTTCCATTATCTTTCCTTTTCTCACTATATTGACTGACTTTCCTTCAAACCCTTTTATGAGCATTAATTACTATCTCTTTGATAATATTTAATATTTATATTATTCCTTGAGGGTTTGTTTTAACTCTTTCACCACGCACTATATAAGAAGATGCGGTATACAAAAACCGAATGAAAGTAAGGTTATAGGGCATAGCAATAGTGCTGAATGGTAATGATTTGATTCATATCAGGAAAACGAATTTTTTTCGATTTAGTATGAAAATACGATAAATGAAAAAGATAAAGAATTATGGCTAGTTCAGAGAGAACGCAACACCAGTTACAACAAGACTTAGAGCATCAGCAACAGGCACTGCTCACCTCGCTAAAACAAGCAATCGCGGCTAATGAGTGTTGGCATGAACACACTGAAAACCCAGAAATGAATGAGTTGCTGTCGATGGCGAAATCAACACACGAACCGTCGTTGTGTGAACTTGCTACGAAACTAGAAAAAGTCGATGCTGCGGTATGTACCCTGAAAATGGGTATGTATGGGTTATGTGCTGATTGCGAAGAAGCCATCGAACCGGAAGATCTTCTCACTGATCCAACTCAAGCTCGCTGCCGCAGTTGCCGCGCACATAGCCGCTACCACCACGATCACAACTAACCTGTTGTTGATCGCCAAGATCAAACTTGATCAACAAATAAAAAAGAGAAGTCACAACGAATAGTCATTTTCTATCCGTGTGATTTCTCCCTTTTCATACCGCAGTGGAATAAGCAATCAGCAACTAATTACTGAAAGTCTTGCTCAGCCATCCAAATCTTGAACGCTTTCTTCTCTTTAGCCGATGCTTTGGTGTACCAAAGTTTTAGCTGAGACAATGAATCGCCCGTAATTTCTACCTTACCTGTTTCGGTAACAGTCACCGCAGCCGCTGTCATGTTGGTCGGTTTACCTTGCTCTAGTGCAATACCGTGCTGCTGATTGTATTTCGCAACCAACTCTTCAATATCTGAGTAAGGAATAAAGCCACCGTCTCCAGGAAGCAAATCAGACTGATAACTGATAGCAGACCCATTAGCCGTTACCTGCCATGCTGGAGCATCACCACGAAACTCAGTTTCTGCAGAACGGTAATTATTAGCAACTTTGGGAAATTCAATTTTTACGTCTTGTTCACTATCAAAAGTGATAACAAAAGGCTTAGTCGTGAAAAGCTCGGTTTTAGTACCACGACGCAGCATTTTTTCACCTCGAATTACCACTTGGTTTTTACCCTCGGCAATATTATAAGTGTTATCTGCTACCGCACTATCGCGATCGACTGCTGAGCCATTAATCGCCATTACCGACAAACCAAACTCAGTTTCAAGTGTATTGGCTTGAGCCGATGCCGCAAACAGCATGCTCATTGCAAGTCCAATAACTGCCTTATTCATTTCTTATTACTCCTTCAACAATAACGAGCCGACATTTAATTTCATCATTGATGGCATTACCGATGCCGGGCTTGAGAGCATTATAATAATTTAAACAACGATATAAGTGCACGAACTCATATCAGCCTAAAAATCAATACCAATGAAAATAAATGACTGCTTAGACTCTAGGTTAATAACACCAACAGAGACAACAATGATCAGATACTTATTTTAATTGGTCTTTAGTTATGCCAATTTACGCGCTGTAGAAACAAATAAAGCCGCCCGAAGGCGGCTTTTATTAAATTCAGGGGGAAAGTATTCCTAACTCGCTAAAAAGCAGAATTAGAATTTAACTTCCATACCAACTACGTAGCCTAGACCTTTTTTGTCTGCAGCTTTAACGTCTTCGTGGCTGATTTCAACGTATGCACGAGTGTTAGCAGTTAGTTGGTGCGCAACGTTAGCGTAGATGTTTACAGCTTTCTGTGCATCTGTGTCGCCAGTGTTTTGTGCGTAACCTAGACCGAATGTGTTCTTATCAAGTGTGTAAGAACCAGCAAGTTCCCAAGTTTGAACGTCGTTGTTGTTGCCTTTGTCAGATTGACCGTATAGAGCACCAACGTAGATAGGGCCTTTCGCGTATACGAACTCTAGATCCCAAGCTTTTTGCTCAGCAGCTTTTTGCTCATTTTTGTAGTCGCCGTAGTAACCACGAACTTCGAAATCACCAAACGGTACACCAGCTGCAACTTCTAGAAGCTCGTCGTTTTTCTTACCGTTAGTTTTTTGAGCGATGTTGTAACCAACGCCAGCCCAGAATTGCTCGCCGTTG
Organism: Photobacterium jeanii; assembly: GCF_001650345.1. Classification (GTDB taxonomy): domain Bacteria; phylum Pseudomonadota; class Gammaproteobacteria; order Enterobacterales; family Vibrionaceae; genus Photobacterium; species Photobacterium jeanii. The sequence goes on from NZ_LVHF01000012.1 coordinate 1,146,318, forward strand.
AAGCGGTATTTGATGTACTGATCCATGTCAGTATCTTCGTAGCTAACACCAGCAGTGTCTTTAAGCTCGATGTCAACACCAACACCAGCGTCATCGATGATTGCTAGTTGACGACCGAAAGTGATTTCACCGAAGTTACCACCTAGACCAACGTATAGACCGTCGTTAGTTACGTCGCCAGTACCAGAAGCGTCAGAACCGCTGTTCTTAGTTTTCTCACCGATAGCTAGTTCGATAGCGCCTAGAGCGTATAGGTTAGCGTTAACTTCGTGTTGAACGCGTAGCGCTAGGTCACCGTCGTCGATGCGTAGAGTTGCATCTTGATCAGCGATGTCGTTTGGAGCTGAACGGTAGTATTGAACTTCCGCTGCACCAGACATAGTTACTTGAGTACCGTCTTGGTCGTAAAGAGATACGCTTGCAGATGCAGAACCTGCTACTAGTAGTGCTGGCACTGTTAGTGCTAATAGAGTCTTTTTCATGAGATCCACTGCCTTTTCTTATTTGGACTGGAATTCCTGTTTCCAGAATTCCTTTTCTTATATTTTGCTCAGGCCATTACTTATTGCTAAACAACAGAATAATCACCTGAATCAATCAATTTGCGGAATGTATCCTGACAGAACATTTATCCAAGTGTCAAATAGTTCAAAAAAACAATCAAAAAACATCAAACCAATAAAAAACAACAGCTTATAAAAATAAAAAAACATCACCAGCAACAAAAAAGTGATAAAAGCAGCAATCATTCATTTTTTAAACAAGCAAAAAAACAACACTAAAAACTACAAACCAACAGAAATTACCACCCACAGCTATATAAAATATTATAAAACAGTGCTTTTTTAGTTAAGTTAGTGATTTATCGACAGATCAGATGAGGGGCATTGTTGAGTTCAATTTATTTTCGTGAGCAAAATCTCACTTCGGGTCTTTTTTAATCAATATATTTGTCTCCGCTCACACTCAGATGTTCGTGTTATAATCGCTGCCCACGCCATTAGATACGTTTCATATATGTTACACAGCCAAATTAAACGCGATATAAAACAGTGCTACGAAAACCTTGGAAACCAACTTGATAACTTTATTCCTAGACGAGCACAAAACTATTTAGTGGCGGAGATCGCTAAGACCTTAGCGGGGGAATACCACAAGAAAAACCGTATGCTGGTTGCCGAAGCTGGTACAGGGATCGGTAAATCCCTCTCCTATCTGCTAGGCGGAATTCCATTTGCCTTGTTCAATAACAAGAAAATTCTGATCTCCACTGCAACAGTGGCTCTTCAAGAACAGCTCATCAATAAAGACTTGCCGTTGTTTAACCGTATCTTTCCAAAGGAATTCAGCTTTATTCTGGCCAAAGGTCGTCAACGCTACTGCTGTAGTCATAAATTGGAACTCTCTGTTGCTGGCGATAACGATGATCAAATGGCGTTATGGCAAGAAAAACCTAAAAAGTCTGATTTAGAACTTTTGACCCGCATGAAAAAGGCTTATGAATCAGGCAAGTGGGACGGTGACCGTGATGCATGGCCAAAACAAATCCCAGATCGAATTTGGCAACAAATCGTGGCAGATAAACACAGCTGTCATGCTGGGTTACCCAAGCATCGTCAGTGTCCATTTGCTAAAGCCCGTGAACATTTAGATAAAGCTGACGTCATTATTGCTAACCACGCCCTCCTGATGGCTGATATTGAGCTCGGGGGAGGCGTTATCTTGCCTGAGCCTGAGCAAACCATTTATGTGATAGACGAAGCACACCACTTACCACAAGTGGCTCGTGACTTTTCATCGGCAGCAGCCAGCCTTAAAGGGGCGGCAAACTGGCTAGAAAAGCTCAACCAATCAACCGCCAAATTTGCTGAGTTAGCTGACTACGCCAAAGCCGGACGTTTCCAAAGTGCGCTGCAAGATAATATCCAGCACCTGATCCCAACCTTGCGCCAAATCGCAACCAATATCGATCCAGCACATTTTAGTGACGATGGGATCTACCGCTTTGAGCACGGCGAGCTCCCTCAATGGCTTGAAGAAGAAGCAAAAGGATGCAAAGAAGCCAGTAAAAAAGCATTACAGGCGCTGGGTAAACTACACGATTTGATCTCAGAACGGCTAAAAGACAACGAAATTAGCGCCCGTTTAGGTGAGCCCGCACTCTCTGAAGCCGGCTTTTACTTACAGCGCCTTGAGAACTTAGAAAAAGTTTGGGCATTAATGGCACAGCCAAATAACAAAAAAGGCGCGCCATTGGCTCGTTGGATTGAAAAAAGTCCAGACCGTGATGGTGACTACATCATTGAGGTTTCGCCATTAGAAGTTGGCTATCGCCTTGACCAATTACTGTGGAGCCGTGCTGCAGGGTCAATTTTGGTGTCAGCAACGCTACGCGCCCTCAACCAATTTACTTATTTTTGTCGTCAGGCAGGGATCTCGGAATCCGATGGCGTGCGCTTTCTGGCACTCGCCTCACCGTTTGATTACCAAAACAACGCTCGGTTAGTGATCCCAGCACTCCCGCTTGAACCGCAAGCCGATAAGTTCACTGACTTGCTGATCAAGGTGCTGCCAGAGTACCTCGAAGGCGAAACTGCCAGCCTAGTGCTGTTCTCATCCTATTGGCAAATGAACAAAGTCGCCGAGAGTCTGCAAGCCACAGCCAAGAAAAATAAGTGGCAACTCTTGGTTCAAGGGGAAGAATCACGCACTGTACTTCTAAAAAAACATAAAGAGAACTGTGAAAACAAGGTACCTAGCATTTTATTTGGTACTGGCAGCTTCTCTGAAGGCCTTGATTTACCTGGTGATTTACTTAAAAACCTGATTATTACCAAAATTCCATTTGCGGTACCAACCTCCCCAGTGGAAGAAGCCCACGCTGAATACATTGAAAGTCGAGGAGGCAACCCATTCCTGCAGATTTCTGTGCCAGAAGCCAGCAAAAAACTAATTCAATCTGCTGGTCGCTTGCTGCGTAAAGAAGAAGACTCTGGTAGAGTGGTGCTGCTCGACCGACGCGTGATTTCACGACGATATGGCAAAGCATTATTAGATTCATTACCGCCGTTTAAACGGATTATCGAACACAAATAAAAAGAATTGCCATAGATGCTAGAACTGATTGATCCATCCATGCTGGCCATCCTTGGGGTGGTCGCTTTTATTGCAGGCTTTATCGATGCTGTTGCTGGCGGTGGTGGTATGCTCACCGTCCCTGCGCTATTGTCATTAGGGCTACCTCCGCATATCGCGCTCGGCACTAACAAGCTTGCGGCGACTTTTGCCTCATCTACCGCGGCATGGACTTATTATCGCAAGCAACTCTTCTCTCCATCATTTTGGCGATTGTCTTTCGTCGCGACCTTAATTGGAGCAATTGGCGGCACCTTAGTGGTTGATATCATCAGCACTGAATGGCTAGAAAAAGCCCTTCCGCTGGTTATTCTTGCGGCAGCGGCTTATACCATTTGGCACCCTCATCCAAAGGGCGAACAGCGCAACCTCCCTAAAGACGATCCGAAACTAACCCGTAAGCAATGGTTACAAGGCGGTACGCTTGGTTTTTACGATGGTGTAGCCGGTCCCGGTACTGGCGCATTTTGGACAGTCTCTAGCATGGCGCTTTATCGTCTTGATATTTTGCTCGCATCAGGACTAGCCAAAGCGATGAATTTCACCAGTAATTTCACCTCACTGGTCACCTTTGCCATTTTAGGTCATATTAATATCGCCCTAGGCTTAACCATGGGTGTGTGTTTGATGCTAGGCGCTTATATTGGTGCCCACTCTGCGATCCGTTTTGGCGCTAAGTTTATTCGCCCGGTCTTTGTCACTGTAGTGGTTATTCTTGCGGGGAAACTCGCATGGGAAGCTTGGCTTTAGGTGAAGAACGATGTTTGACTTATCAAAACTAAAATCGCTGGTATCTCAACTACAGCTCGAAGCTGCTAAAGTCGACCGCCAACGCGGCGAAGCCTATCGGCCTCTATTTGATGAACAGCTATTCCTCTGCCGTAGCAAATTGCTAACGCCTTGTGTTGATGAAATTAGTCATGAAATCAGCGCCCTTGAGCGCGAACAAAAAGCCGGGAAATTACAAGTGGCACGCACAGCCCACATGTGCGAAAAAATCGTCGCGCAAGTCCAAGCTGTACAACGTGAACTGGCGACCCAGCAAGTTCGTCAACGAGAACCACGACGTGCAGACAATTACCGTCGTCCAATTCATGAACTTTATCAAGACTTAGCGAAACACCAAGATTGGGAACGTCGCCTCAAAGCAACCACCCAAGACAAGACCTTGATGCTTAACCACTGCCAATCTTTGGCGGAGCAACAAAAATTACAGCAAGAAATCACCGCTTTTGAAGGCCGTATTCAACGTTGTAAAGCTGCTATTGCGAAGATCGAGAAGCAAATAACCCAGCAAGAACGTCAGGGATGATCTATGTTACCCCTTATTTATCACCCTATTTACTCAAAGCTTGCTCTACCACCTGAACACCGATATCCGATCACTAAATATCGACACCTGTTCGAGCATTTACATGCCTCACTTGCAACTAAAGATATTAATCGCCTTCAGTTCCACCAGCCAAGTGCTATCAGCCTTGAGCAAGTAAAGGCATTACACCATAGTGATTACATTGATGCGTTGGTGAATAATCAATTACCCGCCGCCAAAATGCGTCGCATCGGTTTTCCTTGGAGTGAGCAACTGATCACCCGCACACTGACTTCGGCTGGGGGAACATGCTTAACAACAGAGTTGGCCCATCAACATGGTATCGCGATTCACCTTAGCGGTGGCTATCACCATGCGCACCACGACTTTGGTAGTGGCTTTTGCCTAATTAACGATCTTGCGCTTGCTGCTCAACATGCCCTGACACTTGAGGGTATCGACAAAGTTCTGATCATCGATTGCGACGTGCACCATGGCGATGGCACTGCGACCATACTGGCTGAGCACGATGACATTGTGACCTTTTCGGTTCATTGCGATAAGAACTTCCCTGCACGTAAGCCTGATTCCAATATTGATTTAGCCCTACCGAGAGAAACCACAACAGAAGATTATCTAGCGGCTTTCCAACCTATTTTTCAACTGGCTTTAGCGCAGCATCAACCTGATATAGTGATTTACGATGCAGGGGTCGATATTCATCAAGACGATGAACTGGGTTATTTTAATATCTGCCTTGATGGACTCTACCAAAGGGATCATTTCGTGCTCAACAGTTGCCAACAACAAAGCATTCCAGTTGCCGCAGTGGTTGGTGGCGGTTATCGCAAAGATCATCAAGCATTAGCTCCGCTGCATAGCCAGTTAATACAAGCAGCCCTAGATTTAGTCTGATTTATACCTATTGGCGCTTAGCCGCCTAGTATTTATAGACACCCATACACCATTAAAAAGAAACTAAGTAGTATGACAAACTCAATGCCAGAACAGACACCATCATCGCCTCTTGATAACGCGCCAGCTGAAATTAAATTAGCCGTGGATCTTATTTACTTGCTTGAAAGTAACGAAATTGATCCTAAAGTTGCCCTCGACGCGCTTGCGATCGTACAAAAGGATCTAGAAGCAAAAATCCAATAAATCTCAGTTAATTAACACCCCAGCAAATGTAAAATGCAATTACATTTTCGCCACTAATGAAATGAGATCTTATTCGAGTTTTTTATAGAAAATAACTTTTATATTACGTCTTTAGTTGCTATCAACCCGATACTTTTATCGGCTTTCAAATTCCTTTGGTCCTATGCTCAGTTATAGGGACCACATTTGTTAAGGATTACACATGCAACAAAGACTAAAATATGCGATTCCAGCCTTGCTGGCGATTGCGCCGTTAGCATACGCCAATAACCCACCACAAAACCCCAATGAAATTACCCGTACCGTTAATAGCGATATTGTTGAAGCGGGTGATATGTTGCAAGTGCTTTTACCAGCAACAGGCTTATTTGCTGCTTGGATGCATGATGATGCAGAAGGTGCTAAGCAATTAGTGTATGCCACAGCCTCAACACAAGCGATTGTACAAGGGTTAAAATATACCGTTGGTCGTAAACGCCCTAATGATAGTAACTGGCATTCTTTCCCATCAGGGCATACCTCTGCCGCTTTCTCTGGCGCTGCTTTTTTACAATCACGCTATGGTGCTGCTTGGGGTATTCCAGCCTATGCTGGTGCGACTTTTGTGGGCTTAAGTCGTATCCATGGTAACCGTCACTACATGGGTGATGTGGTTGCGGGTGCTGGTATCGCGTTTTTGGTAAACCAATATTTTGTTTCCCCTTACCGAACTGAAGGCGTGTACTTTAATGCTCAACCAACCCAAGATGGCTTTGCGATGGGCGTTACCCTTACCGATAAGGCATTTGAAGATACCAAGCGGGAGCGTGCCACTTACCAACTGACCTCAAACGAACGTAAACACCGTTTCGAGCTAGGTATCGGGGCAAACTTGTCGGATAGTACGGGTCAAGCGGGCGCAAAAGAATTCCTCGCTGATTCTGAATTGATTGATGAATACCAACCGTTTTCCTACATCAATTACCAATATCAACTCGCGAATAACAACAGCCTAGAAATTGACTTTGCACCAAGCGAAACCCGTCGCCGTGGTCAAGCAAGCAAAAACTTCACTGTTGATGGTGTTGAGTATACCCCTGCCGATGGCAAACTCTTTACCGCCTTCCGCCAGTGGAGCCTTGGCGCTACTGCCTTCAAGGGATACAAAGTTAACGATAAATTCGATGTCGATTTTGGTTTAGGTATGTACGTACACTGGATTTCAGTGGATGTGGACTTGAATGAAGGCGGTAAATACTCAACAGCTGACTCTTGGCGTGCGCTACCAAACTTAGCAGCTAAAGCGCAGTACCACATCACAGATCAATTCTCCGTGAAAGGTAAAGCACAATACCAGTTCTGGGATGGCGACAACTTCCTCTCAGCTGAAGCTGGAGTAAATTACCAAATCAACCCTGCGTGGGATGTTGGTCTAAATTATATCTTTAGCAGTACAGAGCTAGATAACACTACCTTCAAGACAGACTACGATGCCCACTCGATTGCGCTAACTTTTGCCAACCGTTTCTAACATCAGTAGTAACCCATAAAGGAGCCACTATATCGGCTCCTTTCTTCTTTTAGTTTCTAATACCCTAAAAATATTAAATCAGTTCATACCAACCGGGCTAAATATTCGTTCATAAGACTAAAGTAACTCAATTTAACCATCCTAACTAAACAGAGACTTATTGTGGTTGGTATTCGATCAGTCGTGTTAACATTTAGTGCAGATGGATCACTGTACTTTATGTACTGAATAACCACGGACCCACTATGCAAGCACAAATACTAAAAATAGAACGTCAATCTTTGCTGGTCGGTACCAGTGCTAACTTAATTATGGCACTGTCGGGCTGGGCAACCTTTTACCTTTCAGGCTCAGAAGCCATGCTGCTCGATGGTAACTTCTCATTTATCATGTTCTTATCGTCCATCGCAGCGTTAAAGATTTCAGCGATTAAAGCGCAGCGCTCTACCACTTTCCCCTTTGGTTTATTCGTCTCAGAAGCTCTATATTCACTGGTCAAAGGCTTACTGATTGGCGGGGTACTATTAACAGCCATTACAGGAAACCTTGGCAAAATTTTTAAGTACTTTGAAGGTGCTGAGCTACAAGTACTTAAAACAGGCCCCATTTTGGTGTACTCCATTGCCATGGTTGCCATTTGTTTTGGTTTATCTTTCTTTTACAAATACCAATACAAACGTACCGCTGAAAGTAGCAGCATGCTAAAGACGGATCAAAAAGCCTCACTGGTTGATGGCTTTATGTCGGCAGGGGCTGGTTTCGCGCTGATCTTAATTGGTTACGTTGACCCCAATGGCAGCTTCAACTTCTTGCTCTATATCGGTGATGCCATCATGGTACTTATTTTGGCAACCTTCCTTGCAAAACAACCTATTGGCATCATTAAAGAGGCTTTTATCGAGCTTGCTGGCGGCCGCTTACAAAATATGACCGAATACGACAGCATCGAAGCAACCATCAACCAAGCATTGGCGAAGAAAGAAACCCAAGCCAAGAATATCTTTATTAGCAAAACAGGCAGTAGTTACCTCGTGGTACTCACTCTGGCAACAGAGGAAATCAATCAGCAAGGCATTGAGGTCTTCTCTCAAATCAAGCAAGGCTTAACGCAAGAGCTCACGAAAAGTTACCCGCATATTGATGTTGAGTTTGTCCTTTGCTAATCGCTTAAAACCTCATAACGACAAATAAAAAAGTCGCCATAAGGCGACTTTTTATTGCTTTTCATCAAGCCTTAGAAGGCTTTCGGTAATACCGTCAACTTAGTGGTATAGCTTTGTTCACCCATGACTTGTTTAATTTGTTGGTTTAGTAACTCGGGTGTGACTTTATCAATAAATGCTTGGGGATCTTTCACCGCATTCACATCATAGCCGTGCATCAAGTAACGCCCCATAAAATGTACAGTTTCCGCGCCATTTGTCGCCATCGGCTTTAGGGCCGATGCTAATTGTTTCGCGACACTATCTCGTTCTTGCTGGGTGATCTCTTGCTGACGAATATTCTGTATAAGCTCAGTCACTGCCGCTTTAGATTTATCTAAATCCGCAGCATCAATATTTAGCGTGATCATCACTGCGCTAAACAAGCCACTATCAGGCACATCAACCATCACAAACGGAGAATAAGTCAGGCTGTGCTTTTCTCGTAAGATTTCAAACGCTCGCTGATCAATGATGCGTTGCAACATATCATTCGCCATCACATCCGTTGCTGTCATCGCTAAATTCGTAGATATCGGGTTCGTCATCACCACGATATAGCCTACAGACGCTTCATTTGAAACAGGCAGGGTTAACGCCTGCGATTCAGGATTCAGCTCGACAACAGGTAATGGTTGCTTGAAACTTTCAGTCAACGGAATATTAGCGATGTACTGACGCAGCAGGGTTGTAATCTCTTGAGGAGCAATATTACCAGCAATGATCAAGCGATTATGATGACGCTGTTGGTATAACCTTTGGTATACTTGCTCAACATCCTCACTCGTCACTTTACCGAAAGCAGAGCTCGACTGCATTCTTGCAAAGTCACCATTTACAATCGTGCTATCTTCAATCTGCTGAACAACTTGCCCTAAAGGTGAAGACGCATATTGTGCTTGATCTTCTTTGTACTGTTTCTTAACCAACTCAAGCTGTTTAGGATCAACTTTTACCGCCGTTAACACCTGATGAAGTGCTGAAAGCGCAAACGGTAAATTATCGTATTGAGTCGCAATCGATAATCCATTATCAAAGTCATTAATATATGGCGTCAGTAAAGTATTATTGGCTGCAAATACTTTCTCAAATGCCACAGCATCTAACCCTGCCAACTCACTCCGGTATAGAGCATCAACCGCCAGCTCACTAGCAGCATACAAGCTAGGATCGAGTTGCGCCCGACCAGCATCCACCGCCCAGTTCATATAAACGTTTTGTTTAATTTCTGGCATTTGCTTTAACCAGACTTCAACGCCATTACTTAACTGCCACTGCCAGGTTTTCGGATCTATCTGCTGTTTCGCGACAATTTCGCCTTTGGTATCAGGGGTAGGAAAAGCTGAGACCGTTTTGGTGAGCATCAGCTCCTGCCCTGACTTAGCAAGCTGTTGGTTAAATAGCGTCACATCTTGTGCTAATTGTTGAGTTTGCTCAGCTAGGCTATAAGCAAAGAAAGCGTAAGGCGACAGTTGCGCTAAAGTCTGATTCAGGCGCTTATTAACGTACTTCTGATCCATATTGGCGACAAAACGCGTTAGCACAGCCTTACGATCCACCTCAGACATCATTACGCGTTTGTCAGACAACGAATCGACCATAGCATCCATGATCATCCAAGCTTCATCATCGTGCCAATTTTCAGCATGATTATTTAAATCAAGATGATAACTCGCCATTGCAGCGGCTAATTCTGCTTCACCAATGCCGTGATCACGCAGGCTTGCAAGCTCATTAGCAACAAAGGCTTGAACCTCTGAGCGATACGCTTCTTTAAAACTCACTTCCAATACATTGAATTTTTGTTTTTCAAACGTTTCATCATAAGCTGCAATCACGCTGGTATTCATCGACAACGCAATACTTCTATCTATCAAGCGATTACGGATCAGGTTGTTGATCAAAGTCGTCTCAAAATCATGATAAAGATCGCTATACGTTAACCGTTGATCTTCGCCAAGAGGCTGTAACAAAATAAGCGCTGAGTCGCTCCCCTCTGGTGCCACCAACCCATGCTGTTTTTCTTGTGGCAATTGAATAGACTCCACAGCTGCTAATGGCTGAGATACAGCCTGCCACGATGCAAACTGCTTGCTGATTTGTGACTCGATATTGGCTTTATCAAAATCACCAACAATCACAAGATCTGTATTTGAAGGGAAATACCAACGCTGATAATACGCTTGAAGGCCTTTTGCTGTGACCGACTGAATGCTGTCTTTCGTCCCCAAAACTTGGTGATAATCTGGATTCGCTGCTTGTAACACCTCAAATATTTGGCGATAAACGCTACGCTCCTGCGGATCACTCGCACGTAATTCACCAAGAATAATTCCCCGCTCTTTTTCGATCTGCTCAGGTTTTAATAAAATGCCATCGGCAGCATCACGAAACCACGTCAAAGCAGTCGAGACTTCATCGTCATTGGGCAAAGTCAGTTGGTACCATGTTTTGTCAAATGACGTGAACGCATTGAGATGAGAACCACCGCTAATCCCTAATTGGCTAAATAGCTGCCATACATCTTGCTGCTCTAAGTGACGAGTATCATTAAATGCCATATGCTCAAGAAAGTGAGCATAGCCATGTTGCGAAGACGTCTCCTGCAACGCGCCTGCATGCACAATGAAACGCATTTCTAGCGGTGCATCTTGCTTATGATAAAGATGGTATTTCATGCCATTTTCCAACTGACCATGTTGCCAGTCAGGATCTGACGAAATGGGTGTCGACATCCAAGCTGTGTCTTCAGCTTCACAACCCATTAGAAATACAAGCACTAGCATCAAGGAAGAGCTAAGCTTCAACCAATTTCTCATAACCACTCCTTTGTAGGTAAGTGATCACACTATAATCAATAATTTACATGCAATATAGTGCTAGGTTGTATTTGCGATTCAGTTATCTATTCATACTATTAGCAATAGTGAAGTAATTTGATACCAAACATTCATTGGACAAGTTAGTATTAACAGCAATTAACACCTATGAGAGCATCACCCTATGGCTAAACCCTTGCACCGCTTAGATCTCAACTTGCTGATCACCATGCAAACCTTACTGCAAGAACGTAGCGTGACACGTACCGCCAAAAAACTTAACCTCACTCCCTCTGCCGTCAGTAAGTCATTAGCGAAACTAAGAGATTGGTTTGATGACCCGCTGTTTGTTCGTGCTCCTAATGGATTGCAGCCGACGCAACTCTCGTTAAGCATGGAGCAAGAGCTTGGTGAACTCTTTATCTTGGCCTCTCAAATAGCGCAGCGAAATGGCACTACAACGCCATCAGGATTAACTTTCCAGCTCATGTTGGAGTCCCCTTTTCACCATATTTATTTTGCTGAACTCGGGCAAACTATCCGTCAACATTACCCCGATAGCCAAGTACGGATCAGAAACTGGCAATCCCATTCGCTCGACAGCATAGTCAACGGTGATTCAGACATTGGTTTTTGTGGTCGCGAAACTCATCAACGTTCGCAAGAAACACTCGATGAGTTGCCGTATTACATCGATCATGAAGTGATTTATGAAGATAAGCCTGTGGTGTTCATTCGTGATGATCATCCATTACTCTCACAAGCATGGACATTAGACGCACTGGTAAAACATGAGTTTATTTCGATTTTATGGGAAGAAAGCGAGCAATTTGCCTTTGATGAACTGTTAGCCAGTAAAGGAATAACGCGCCGAGTTTCCTTCACCTTGTCTGATTTTGAACAATCACTGTTGATGACAGCGCAACCTCACCACCAGCAAATCACAACAGCGCCATCATCAATCTTGCCGTATGTGCGCGAGCGCTTTCCAAACCTTGTGATGCGCCCGCTACCGCTTAGCGATGAGGAATATCAGCAATTAACGATTCAATACTCTTTGCTGTGGCATAAACGAAACGGGCACAACCCAAAAACTCAGTGGCTCCGCCAAACCATTCGCCAGCTCTATCAAGAGAAACAGCCTAAATACGCCCCGCAGATACAAAAAAAGACTCCGTAGAGTCTTTTTTTGAATATCTCGAACTTAGCAGCCAGAAATTAAAAGCTGATTGAACGACGACCAGTATTCTGATCTCGCGTCGGCTTTTGCTCTGCTTTCGCCGCTTTTTTCTTAGCTGGTTTCGCTGGCTTCTTACCGCTAGCTTTCTGTGCACTGGCTTTATTAGTGTTCGCCTTCTTAGGCTCAGATTGTTGTGAGCTCGCTTTTGGCGACTCAGGTTTCTTTTCTTTCTTTGGCTTAGCTTCAGCAGGCTCAGTTACCGGCTGATCACAGATGACGACATAGTATTCCTGATTAAACTCAATCACATCACCATCGTATAACTTACGACGCTTACGCTGCTCAAGCTCACCATTAACGCCGACATAACCTTCAGCAATTGCGAATTTCGCTTCACCACCACCACTCACTAGGTTGGCAATCTTTAATACTTTATATAATTCAATTGGTTGAGCAGAAACCTCAATCGCGAGGGCTTCTACTTCATATTCTTCATGCTCAGACATAACTAGTGCTCTATGGTTAATAGGCTTGCAGTGTACCTGATACCGAATGGGATAAGTAGCGGTTCTTCTGGCGGCTAATTGTTTAGTGTTTGATTTAACACCAACAATTTTTTGATGACATTACCAATAACAAACCGTAATGCTTTTTCTCTGTATTTATTATTGTTGAAAGTGCCAATAATGTAAGTCTCAGTCTGAGGATGATAAAACATAAACGCCCCTGTCACCCCTACGCATCCCCAGCAATAATGGTTTTTAGGCAGTAACAAGGGGATTGGCCTGGTTTTCCATACGCCGTAACCATACCGAAACCCTAGTGCAGGAAATCCCATCGCAATATCGTCACTCACCATCTGATCCACTATAGTGGAATTTAGCAACTTGCCATTAACCAGAGATTGCATGAAGGTGAGGTACTCAGGTAAAGGCGCAATCACACTTCCGCCCGCATAATCCAACAAATGACTACCTTTGATTGCCAAAAAGTCTTGCTCATCAATGTATAAGTTAGCGGGTTGATAACAAGATTTGCTCGGCTTACTCAAACCATGCAACCAAGCATGATCCATCGCTAAAGGCGCAAAAATCCATTGTTGAATAGCTTGCTGGAATGTCATGCCCGTTGCTTGCTCAATAATTAGCCCTAGCAAATAGTAATTTGTATCGGTGTAAACGTGTTTTGTCCCTAGCGCTGATTGGTATTTTAAGTGTTCGCAGCCCCAGAGAATCGCCTCTCGCGGTGATATCGCCACCGATGATGTTGCTGTTGGATCATAAAGCTCTCCTGCCTTGAGTTTTTCCATTAACGGAAAAAACACATCGGGTAAGCCTGAGGTTTGCATGAGTAAATGACGAACCGTGAGTTGGTCGCTAAACCTTAAATTGGAGATATTGTATGAAGGTTGTGTTGCTGCCAAATGTTCAAGGCTTTCACACAACTCAGAATCAAGATACAAGCTGACAGGATCGTCAAATCGTAGCAGTCTTTCTTCAACCAGTAAGCCTATTAGAACTGAGGTAAATAACTTACCAACACTTGCTAGGTGAACGGGTTGATGACAGTCATCTATGTGGGTTTCATCAGTGCCTTGGGCTAATTCAAGATGAAAGTCGAGTTTATCTGAATGCACCAAGAGAAATGAGCGGCCAAGCTTATTTTTCTGCTGAGCCAGTTGAGAAAAGTCGGCACTGAGCTGTGCCTTTAGCTCGCTGTTTGTCAGCATATGACCTCCAGTCCATTGATGTTATCAAGCCAAATACTTCGGTCCTTATGCATCATGCTAGCGTAGTTTTACTTACATTCATTTGATCGTGTAGGCGTTCTCCTTCTTATGATATTTATAATTTGGGTTGTTTCTCACCCATTTCACTAGCATCTCTGAACAACGGTTCTCATAAAAAAAGCCACCAGCAACACGCTGATGGCTTTGAAATATCGAACAAAAGATAAAGCTATTAAGGGCGCAGAAGCACCTTCACGCTACCGTCTACTTCACTTTCATCGATATAACCAATCGCATTGGCAGTGTTAGCGACTGTGTTTTTAACAATGGCACTTGAAGCAACTGTTTTTGGCGGCTGACCTTTACCAGTGAAGACTTTCTTCGCCCAGTAAGCTTGCAGTTGAGCTTCAGTTTTACCCGTTACTTTTGAGTGAAACTCACCTTTTAGAGCTTGACCGTCAGCTAGATCAATCGCCTCTACATTCAGAGACTTCGCTTTACCCAGGTAAACTTTTTTAATGGTCGCTGCATCTAAGTCCGCTACTGCAGGGTTCGCAATTACCACCACACCCGCCTGTGCAAAACCAGAAGCGGCTAGGCAAAGTGCCAATACTGTTTTTTTCAACATGACGCTCTCCTTAGAACACTACGTCTAGTTTCACTGTGTAAACCAAGGTATCGTCGATAGCCTTGTCTTTTGCAGCGCCAGGTAGACCACCGCGAGTATCACCAAAATCAGTCACGTAAGTTACATCTGCTTTTAGTGCCATGTTGGTGTATACGTCCCAACGCGCACCGACACTGTAACTAGTGCGTTGCATATCTAACACCGCTTGTTGAGCTTTAGTCGATACCGCTTGGTGCATTGCTGCAGCAGTTGGCTTCTTCATTAGGTTAGCCATTGCTTGATCTGCCGCCTTTTTACGAACATCGTTGTCTTTCGTCTTTAGGTGAGAAACGGTGATGTAAGGCGTTACTGATTCAACACGGTAACCAAGAGTCACGTACGCTGCGTCTGCATCAGGGTAGAAACCTTGCGTTTCTGTACGCGTGATTTCAGACATTACGAACAGGTTTTCACCATCGAAACGTGCGCCAATACCGTAGAACTTCGCAGGGTCATCATTAAAGGTTGTTGATGCCAAAGGCTGACCATTTAGCAACCAGTTATCATTTGAGCTTACTTTCGCCTGAGCGTAGCTAGCACGCAGTGTTAGTGTGTCGTTTGTCCAGCTCAGTGCACCACCATAAATTTGATCAAATTTAGTTTGTGCGCGGAACTTAGTTTTGTCTGAGCTTAGGTTGTGAGAACCCGCAAAACCTTGAACCATGATGCTGCTATCTTCAAGCTCGATATCGTAAAGCATATCGGCACCCGTGAAAGAAGTTGCAACTACGTTGCCATAAACTTCATTTGGTACACGTACACCTAACTGCGCGTAACCGACTTCTAGGTAATCAGATAGCATGAACAGTGGCAGACGTAATTTACCAGCACGACCTTTTAGGTTTGGCGTAAATTCATGGCTAATAAATGCCCACTCGATTTGAGGCTTCCAGTTTTCAAGCTCAGTACCACGGCTAACAAGCTGTACAGTTGCGCTTGTAGTGTCATTAACTGTGAACACAGATTGAAGACCGATAAGAGAACCTTCATCTAGGTTCAGCTTGTTCGTCGCACCAGCATAACCTGCACCGTTGTTAGCTGTTTGCAAGTTTAGCGAAGCGAAACCATCAAACTGGAAACGATCAGCAACACTTGATTGTTGTTGTTCAGTCAAAACCGCGACTTGGTTTTCAAGATCACTAATACGCGCATCTGTAGTGGTGCTAGCAGCTACTTGAGCTGACACAGCGCACAAGGCTGCCAGTGGCAACAGGCGAAAAGCCTTCATTGTCATTATGGTTCTCCGGTTTATTTTTATATTGTGTAAATGAGGGGAAGTCGCATCGCAGGTAAATGAAACCTAATCAAGACAAGATTAGGCTTCGCTTTTCACCTGCAATGGCGCACTACACTTTGAATTGCGAGGTCGAGTAACTAAGCTGCTCTACCACGCTCACTAGCTGATCGCTGGCTACACCCAAACGATCAGAAGATGAGGAAACTTGTTCTGCACTGCGATTAAATTCTTTCAGCTGATCTTGGATCACCAATGACGTCTGATGCTGCTCTTCCGTTGCTGATGCAATCTGTTCATTGACTACGGTGATCCCAGCAACTTTCTCCGTAATTGCGCGTAAGCTTTCGCCTGCCGTAGCAGCGCTAGTCACGCCATCTTCCGTTTGACGCAACCCTTGGTGCATCGCTTCAACGGCTGATTTCGAGGCAACTTGCAGCTCTGCTAATACTTGCTGGATCTCTTCTGTTGATTGCTGAGTTCGCGCTGCTAGTGTTCGTACTTCATCTGCCACAACCGCAAAGCCTCGACCTTGCTCACCAGCACGAGCAGCTTCAATCGCGGCATTCAATGCCAGCAAGTTGGTTTGATCAGCAATACCTTTGATTGTTGAAAGAATGGCATCAACATTAGCCGTGTCTTGTTCTAACTTGTCGATAACCGCAGCGATATTGCGAACATCATCTGACAATACGTTAATTACGTTCACGGTCTGTTGCACTACATTAAAGCCATCATCCGCTTTACTGTTGGCATCATTTGCTTGCTGAGATGCTTGGCTTGCGTAATCCGCTACATGACTCACGGTTTGCAGCATTTCACCTACCGACAACGTCACTTGCTGAATATTGGATTGCTGCTCTGCAGTAAAGCGAGAGGTATCTTGGCGACTTTCAGAAAGCTGGCTGGTAATCGCTTCTAATTGATGAATACTGCCCACAGTATCTGAAATCGTAGCCTGTAATTTTCCAATAAACTGATTAACGTTATTAACCAATTCCGCCACTTCGTCTTTACCGTCGTAATGAATACGAACCGTCAGATCACCTTCACCAGAGGCAATTTCACGCATACGATCTGTCACAATCGCAACAGATTGCGTCACTGAACGTAAAATGGCGTAGCCAAAGATCAACAAGAAAGCGACTACAACCAAACCTGAAATCACCGAGGTCACGCCAGCATGGTCTGCACTCTCACGTGTACCACTGATCAATTCAACCACTTCAGAGCGAACAAAGTCTTGCAGCGAAGTTAACGCTTTTTCTAATTGCTCTTGTGTTTGACGATTTTGATCAGCCTTGGCAGAAATAACCTCAACAGGCTCACTCATATTAATAAAAGCTAGCGCTAACGCATTACCTGCAGAAAAGTAGGTGGACGTCAGTTTTTCAACTCGCTCGATTTCAGCTTGTTTTTGCGGTAATAATGATTTGATCGCTGTCAGATCTTCGGATAATAAACCATAAAGACTTTTAGCTTCTTCTAGCGCATCTTCTTCACCCGTTACCACTGCTGTTTCAAACTGCTGCGTTAGGCGAGGTAATACCCCGTTCAGACGAACAGAAACTTCTAGCGCGGGATAATACTGTTTATCCAGTGACACCAGATGATGGTTATTTTCACGATGAACATTGGCATTGAGAAAAATAATAACTGCAATACCTGTCGATACAAATGCCATTAACAACCAAAACTGGTGGCGAATAGTCAGGTAGCGAGATAACTTCATAATATCTTCTTCTAATAACTGGCTATATCTTGGCAATTGAAATGCAGCCATATTGATATATGCGTTGCCGAGAATTTAAATCACACGAATACAGTCGTGCGTTATTTATTTGGTGAGTCAGCAAAGCTGAATTATGCTTTCGTTACATGATTAGCAAATTTCAGCTCGGACAAATGGGATTATATTGGAACATATAAATATAATTAACATTAATAATTGAACAGATATACCACCCTGTTCAATTATGTATAAGTTATCGCCACTCAACTTTCACAAATAATAATGACGCAAAACAACATCCTAAAAGTCATAACTTATAGGCATGAAGTCAGCACTGTTATTTTACTAGAAATAAAAAAACGCCCTCTGAAGAGAGCGTTTTTATTATTTACATTTAGATGTACCGATTATTTCCAGAAAGAAAGCGAGTTAAAACTAGCGAACTCTTTTTCTTTCTTATCAAACTGCGCTTTCATCTTGTTAAATTCGGCAGAATCAATTTTAGCCGCAGCACGAACGGAAGCATTTTTATCAGCATTTTCTACAATCGAAAGAATTTCTTTTGCACTTTTCACTAAAGCGGCATCTTTCACACTGATTTTTTTACCAGCACCTGTAGTAAAGGTGGTATATACCACTTTTTCTTTACCTTTAATGTCGTTAGCTGAAACAGCGCAACCACCAGAGTTTTTATTGATTGAACGATGCAACCCTTTGTATCGAATAACTGGCTTACCTTCACTAATCTCTTTAATCATGCATGAGTCAGGACTTACACCTGTTAAGTCATGCATATTATTGAAGTTATAATCCAACCAATCACCTTTTTCTAAAGAGTTGTAAGCGCCTTTATGCACCTTTGAAGTATCACTCTGCAACACGCGGTAACTCTGCACATCGTCAGCCATGATAACATCTTGATTTTTAGCGTTCTTATGCACACCAACAACGTCTTTTACTGCCCAGTAAGTACCAACGCCTTTTAGCTCTCCATCTGTGCTTGCATCATAAAATGTGTTCGCTTTACCTGACTCAACCATGAAAGTACTGACAGCAACGTCTTTTACATTACTACTATCCGCCTTCAATGGCTGACTCATCCATTGATAAGATTTAAACGCGATTTTTTGACCATCTTCAGGGCCGTAATCAGCATACTGCTCAATATCGTATGTCGCCACGCTCTCCGAATCATCACGAGTTACACGCGTAACATCACCAATCAACTGGCCTTTAAACGTATGCAAAAAGCTCGATGACATCGTTTGTTTGTCGCCATCAACTAAATAAGTATCAATGTAATACTGCTGGTAATCTTTACCGCCAAATTGACTAAAGAACACGACTTTACCGTCTTTCGTCTTTGCCATCGCTTTGTTGATTTTCTTCACATCAAGCTGACAGCTAGCCGCAGAATCATCGACAACAAACACAATCTCTGCGCCTGAATCTGCCACTTTACAAATCAGCCCTGTTTCAGCAAATTGACCATGAAGCTTACGAAGAACATCTCGCTCAGAGTCATTGTACTTATTACTACTGAGCATAGCCGATAAACTTGGCATTGATTGAGGGCTATTACTCGGCTTCATATCTGAACTGAGCACTGAATCGAGTGCTAAAAAGTCGATCTTGTTCTGCATCATTTTGTCTGACACATAATCGATAGTTGCGCGAGTTTTGAAATAACCTTGCAGTGAGCTGATCTCAACAGATGCTTGAGATGAAAATGCCGCCATACCAAATGAAACAGCTAGCGCTAATGTACTTACTTTACTCATTTATTATTATCCTTATTTTTTGAATACTTGGTGCGCTTCAAATGCACTTCCTTTTGCTGACTGATATTGAATACCTTTCAGCTGGTTAAGTTGTGCTTGAGTTAGCTGAATACCGCTACGAGACGGTAATGATGTGTTCTGAGTCGGTTTGGTCGCTGTTGAGGATGAACCACTATCACCACCTGATTCCCCACCACAGCCAACAAGGCCAAACAACACACTTAGTACTGCTACTGCTTTTTTCATATTCCCTCTTTATGATTGTTATTAAAGGTCTTTGACCTTGTAGTGATTTGAAATAACAAAACATTTCAAACCACCGCTATAGCACCCTAATGGTGCTAATCACTCAGCCCCTGCGCTGAATGAAGCTTCAAATCAACACGCCGCTTGAAAAACGGTATCATACACATCTTGCAGCCCTACTAAGTTGCTATCTTCAGGCTCAGAGGTGTACTCAGAAATAAATGGGTAAGTCGCAAGCGACATCACTATGGTGTAGAAATAATTTTGATTACCTTCATTACACTCAGGTAATTTCTTCAACAGAGTAATTAAGCTTTTTTTATGCGTTTTTAACAGCTTATTTGTGAGGCGGTTTTTCGCTTCCGTTTCAGATAACGAAAGTAATTCTCTATGCAGAAGTACAGGAATTAATGCATTCTGTCTTAATATATCAACATAACTATTCACGATAAGAGGTAGTGATATATTATCCTGTTGCTTTAATTGCTTGATAACACATTCAATTTCAGGGAAGAACTCTTCAAATACCTGGCAGTATAAATTTTCCTTAGAAATAAAATAGTAAATAATCAAACTTGGGCTAACCCCAGCCATATCCGCGATTTTTCTGATCGTTACTTTGTTATATGCACTACTAGCAAATAATGCTGTCGCACTCGATAGGATTTTTTTTCTTGTTTTTGCTTCTGACAACATCTAATTAACCATATAAAACTCAGCAATTTCTCACTAAGTAATCTTTACCCAAGCACATTTTCGCCACCATAAATCATAACAGCGTAAAAAAACAGTATTTTTATTCCATGAAAACACTATTCATTAAAAATGTGAGCTAAACAATGCTGCGTTTTATATTGAATTTGGAATATTGGATGAAGAGTGTGGTTATTATGACCACGCATAAGAAAAGTTAATTTGACATACAAATAACACTCATGATTTGTAGCACAATTTAGAATGTAAAATTAATATGAAAAACAACTGCCACTTACAGTTAACACCAACAGTTGCACGAGAAATCATGCTTATTGCAAGTATATTTAGGCATAAATGAAAATTTATTGTTTTTCCTAAACTAATAATGCATACAATGATTTCATCTATTGCGGTGAACAACGTTCATTTTAAACTTAGGTACTACTTCCAGTTAAGGACAACAAATAATGAAACAAGCGTTACTTCCCCTATCCATACTCACTCTGCTCTCTGGCTGCGCCAGTATGTCACCAGATGAGTGTAAAACAGCGGATTGGTATCAAGTTGGCTATCAAGATGGGCAGCAAGGCAAGAATCCAAATATCATCAACGATTACAGCAAGGACTGTGCTGAAGCTGGAGTAACAGCCGATCATGCACGCTGGAAAGAAGGCTTCACGAAAGGCACCATTCTTTATTGCTCTCCTGATAACGGCTACCAAGTGGGGCTAGCAGGGAAAGAATACTATGGTGTGTGCGACAGTAAGCAGTTCGTTGATAACTACCAACTAGGGCATCAGCAATACCAAGTTCAACAACGGCTTCAAGAAATCGATAACCAAATTTCCGTAATAGACGGTCAACTAAGTAATAAACCAGACAAAGATACTGCGGATCGGTTAAGAGAACAGAGAAAAGCATTAACAGAGGAACGTGCCGATCTTCTTCGTCCTGATATTAACTTCAACCTACATTTCTAACCACAACAGAAAAGTAAAACAGTATCAGCGCAACATGAAATGTTTGGAATATAAGAAATAAAAAGAGAAAAACGCGAAGGAAAAAGATGAAGAGGGAGTTTTCAGACCGTTAAACGGGTGGAGGCCCCCTCCAGCCACATCCCGGCACACACGTCGCTTGCTGTGGCTGCTCCCTTCCGGGCCTGACCAGGTTCACAAGTTAGTGTTGCGGGAGGACCAAAGGGGGCCTCCATAGATTCTTTGTCTCTTACGAGAACGGGAAGGATTATGTCTTAAGCCCGTTGCCATTGCAATACCAAGTCGCCCAACTCGCGGTTAAGTGTTGATTTATTACCCAAAACTACGAGTTAAGCGATTTGTTTAGCTTGGTTTTACTTGATTTAGACTTCTTCAGGCTCTTCAAGCAAGTACTCGCCAAGCAAAGCGCCACCTAAAATCAGGAGCCAGGCAACCAAGATGGGGTTAGGCACTTCAAAGTGCGGCACAACAACCAAAGTCGCAAACCCGACCGCTGGTAGTACCCAAGATAAGCGTGGCACCCACTCAGCATGCTTGATTTTCGCCATCCCTTGCAAGGCGGCAATCAAACCTGTAATACACAATGCCACCAAAGCAGCATGCTGCATATCGCCAACCCAGAGCGGGATCACCAAGAATAATGGCCACCAAGTATTCCCTTCAACTGGACGCCAACTCCGGCACGCTAACCAAATGACGCATACGGAAAGCACTTGTAATACGGTATACATCGGGCTGCCAGGCAGTTTGCCTTCGCTTTGCAACGCCATAATACCGACATCCATTGCCAATATTACAGAGAGCAGCAGCGCACTCAATTGCCAGCCACCTTTCGGGGAGATACAAATATTAAAGACAGGCAGCATCATGAAGATGCTAATTGATAAGGCGAGTGGTTGTTCCGGTAACACCATACCGAACACACCGAGGCCGATAAGCAATAGCCAAGCAGCAACCCCACCTTGCGGTAGTAACCACAATGCGGGGATGGCTAAAGCGAGGGCGGGAAGTTGCCCTTCTGAGTACCCCACTGCACTGACTCCAAGTACAGTTAACGCGACACTCACCAGAACTAATAACGCGGCATACATCATTGCAGCACCTCCTTGCGTTGTTCAGGATCCTATACAAATCTACTAAGTCACTGTTATAACATTAAGTAACAGAGAATAAAGCTTTACGTTGAATATTTTGTTGCGCTACTTTTTGTGAGCCAACAATCAAAACAACAAAAAAAATCATAGGTTCTTTTTAATATGGACGATTTTGCGAGCCAAATCTATAGCGTGGTTTATCAAATTCCACATGGCAAAGTGGCAACTTATGGCGACATAGCCCAAATGGCAGGATTTCCGCGCTATGCCAGGCAGGTTGGAAAGCTAATGGCAAGCCTTCCTAAAGACACCCAACTGCCGTGGCATCGAGTGATCAACGCGAAAGGCTGTATCTCATTAACGGGAGAAGGATTAATTCGTCAGCGTGAACGCTTGCAAGCAGAGGGCATTGAAATATCAGAAGCCGGGAAGTTATCGTTACGTCGATATCGCTGGATGCACGATACCGACGCTTAGTGACAAAAACAGCTATAACAGCAGCGATTAGCGGGTTTTAATCAACATAAGATCAAGTTGCTGTGTTTTTGCAGCATCTGTGATCACCAAATTCATGGTATCGGTGATAAACATCAACTTGCCATCAACTTCAATTCGCGCACTTACAGCGTAAGTGTGATTTTCAATGATGTCTGACGTTTTATAGCCTAGCTTGAACGTAAACGGGACTTGTTTTCCTTCGGTTAGCTGAGCTTGTTGGCTTAACACCTCTGCAGCCACATCCATTTTCGACACATCCGCTAACGTTACTGTTACTTTCGCATTGGGCGGTAAAGCAATACGTTCTCGATAACTTACCGTACCTTCAACATAACTAAGCTCGTTGTCTTGTTGAAGCATGCTAGTACATGCACTGATCGCGAGGAGCCCAGCCAGCCCTAGCATCAGAAGAATCACTTTTTTCATGATAACCCTTATATAATTATTCGTATTGATAGCTTTGCCAACATAGGCTTTTAATTTCTAAAATCGACACCATATATCATTAATATGATGCGATTTTACGAAAAGATGTCTGCAACGTCTGTTAACGATCGCGTAAAACCGCCAAGTTTGTTAAGTAACGATTCACTTTGATTGTGCTAAGTTCTTAACCTTTTTTATTGTCATTACAAATGGATTCACGATGAGCAAAGAACTGACTGAACTACTCACCCTACTCCACCTTGAACCGCTCGAACTGGGGCTATTTCGAGGTCAGAGTGAGCACCTCGGCTTACCTCAGGTTTACGGTGGTCAAGTGATTGGTCAATCACTATCAGCGGCAAAAAAGACCGTTGATGCCGACCGTCATGTCCACTCCTTCCACAGTTACTTTCTTCGTCCAGGTGATCCTGAAAAGCCGATTATCTACGATGTAGAAAACCTGCGTGATGGCAAAAGCTTTAGCACTCGCCGAGTGAAAGCAATTCAAAATGGTCAGCCTATTTTCTACTTAACCGCCTCTTATCAAGGTGAAGAAGAAGGTTATAGCCATCAATCGACCATGCCGGATGTACCTGCGCCTGAAACCCTAAAATCTGAAACGGAACTGGTTAAATCACTGGCGGAATATTTACCGAAAAAAGCGGTAGAAACCTTTGCTCGCACACGTCCGATCGAGGTTCGCCCTGTCAATGTGATCAACCCATTACAACCAACCAAAGCCGAGCCAAAACAATACTTGTGGATCAAGGCCAATGGCGAGATGCCAGATGACCCACGTATCCACCAGTATGTACTGGCTTACGCCTCTGACTGGGGATTCTTGGTAACGGCACTACAACCTCACGGGGTGACTTTGCTAACCCCTAAGATGCAAGTTGCCACCATTGATCACTCTATGTGGTTCCACCGTCCATTCCGACTTGATGAATGGTTGCTATACGTTATCGATAGCCCATCAGCTAGCGGCGCACGTGGCTTAGTTCGCGGTGAAATTTATAACCAAAAAGGTGAATTGGTCGCATCTGCAGTTCAAGAAGGCTTAATGCGCCACCACCAGTGATCATCAACGCTCTTTGCTCATACGAGTAAACTCACACAAAAACGCCACAGAAACGACGCCGGTTTCTGTGGCGTTTTAGCATAGGGGGATCAGTTGGCAGAGCCTTGGGATAATCCCAAACCAACTGATACAGCCAGCATACGCTTAACCCTCAGCTAAAATGTCAGAATCAAGTAAAATCAAAACGTTACATCAAGCAGATTCTTGCGTCTGTATATCATGCGGTTTACTTTCCGCATCTTGGTAACCCTCATCAGACTCTAATTGCTGTAAAAGCTCCCCTGCTTGCTGCAATTGATACATCTGCAAATAATGCCCTTGCTGAGCTAACAAATTTTTATGCGTGCCACGCTCGATGATTTCACCTCTATTCAGCACAATGATTTCGTCAGCATCCATGATGGTGGATAACCGATGGGCAATCACCACAATACTCATATCTTTGCGCAATAACGCTAAACCGCGCTGAATATTTTGCTCGGTACCAGAATCAATGTTCGCTGTCGCCTCATCTAAGATCAGCACTTTAGGTTTCGCCACTAACACTCGCGCCAATGCCAGCAATTGCTTTTGCCCTGCCGAAAGATTGACTTCACCACCCCCTAAACGCGTATCTAACTGCGCCTTGTAGTGACGAATTTGCGCCGCCAAACCGACATTCTCTAATGCCTGCCAAATCGCATCATCTGTCACTTGTCGGCCAAGACAAATATTTTCGCGAACGGTGTCATTAAGAACATGCGGATCTTGCTGCACCATCGCGACCCCTTGGCGTAAAACGGGTTGCGCTAAGCTTGATAGCGCACGCCCATCTAGCGTCACCTCACCCTCTTTTACAGGGTAAAAGCCCATCAGCAAGGATGCCAAAGTACTTTTACCACTACCCGTATGCCCTACAAGTGCCAAGAAGCCACGGTGCGGTAAGTCGATATCGATATTCGACAAAATAGGCTGTTTACCGTCGTAACTGAAATTAACTTGCTGACATTGGATCGCACCTGTCGTGAGTGGTTGTTCATCATCACCATACGCTTGCTGTTTGGCATCGATAAAACCAAAGATACGTTCACTCGCCACCAGCGCCTGCTGCAACAAAGACAGTTGCTGAGTAAGCTCAATCAAAGGCTCGGTAACGCGCCCTAAATAACTGATAAAGGCGTACAGTACCCCAACCCCGACCAGCTCGGTGCCACTCACACCAAATACTGCCACCAACGAAATTAACGCAATACCCGAGAGTAAATCAATCAGTGGTCTTAGCAACAAACCATTGAGTTTAGTCACACTCACTTGCGCTGCGAGATGCTGCTCATTGAGCTTGGCAAATTGCTGACTAAATTCTCGCTCTTGGCGCATCAGCTGGATCAAGCTCATACCTTGGATTGACTCACTCATTGATGAGTTAATATCGGACAATAAATCTCGCATCCGACGGTAGGCATCAGCACTCTTGCGCTGATATACCACCATTACGCCCGCCACCACCGGCAACAAAACCAACACCACTAGCGTTAAACGCCAGCTCAGCATACTCATCACCACCAACATGACGCTGATCAGCGCGACATTTTTCACCACAGTTGAAATCACGAAGATATAGAAATCTTTGATCGACTCAGTGTCGTTGGTGATCCGCGAGATCAAACGCCCTGTCGGCATGTAATCAAAGGCTGACAAGGGTTGATTTAAGATCCGCCCAAACACTTGCTTACGCACCGTCTGCACAACACCAATCGCAATGTCGTTAAAACGGATCGACTGCAAATATTGGAAAATAGCGGCGATCACCATCAAAGCGACATAGCCAAGCCCCAAGCTCACCATGACTTCAATAGGGTAATCATCCTTGGCGATATGGTTATCGATAAAGTGTTGGATCAACCAAGGCCCTGCCACGTCTGCCAACGAGGCGATAAACAAAAAACCAATGGCAATCGCTAGCTTAGGTTTATCGCTCAAGCCATAGCTGAGTAGGCGCTTTAATATCGCAGGATTGACTGCTTTCCCTTTCATTACGCCCCCTCTATCGCTTGTTCAAGTTGCTGATACTGATACATTTCCGCATACCAGCTATTGGCTTTGAGTAACGCTTGATGATCACCGCGCTCCGCAACCACACCGTGTTGTAGCACCAAAATTTCATGAGCTTGCTCAAGCGCAGTTAATCGGTGCGCAATCACAATCACGGTTTGTCGCTGCTGGCTATGGCGCAAATTACTCAAAATTTGGTGCTCGGTTTTGCCATCAACGGCTGACAACGCATCGTCTAACACCAAAATTTCGGCATTGAGTAACAAAGCGCGCGCAATCGCAATACGCTGTTTCTGTCCGCCAGACAAAGTAATGCCCTTTTCCCCGACCAAAGTCTCGTAACCTTGAGGGAACTGAATAATGTCTTCGTCAATACACGCAAGACGTGCAGCTTGGCGGATCTCCTCACGACTAGCCTCAGGTTTACCCAAGGCAATGTTGTCGGCTATCGAGCGAGAAAACAAAAACGGCGTTTGGCTCACTACCGCAAAACGGCTGCGCCAATGATCAAGATCTGCCTGCTCAATCGTGACCTCACCGTAGTGGATCGTCCCTTGATGCAAGGTTTGCTGGCGCAATAACAGGGCTAACAAGGTTGATTTACCGCTCCCCACAGGCCCCGCAATCCCCAACATTTGTCCATGAGGCAAAGTAAAAGAAACGTCTTTAAGTACAGGGTGTGGCTGCTCGCCCCAACAGAACTGTTCAATATTCACCACCAGAGATTGAACCTGCTGGGTCAGCGGAATTTCCCCACTAACAATCTCAGGCGTTTCATCAAAGATATGCTGAAGCCGTTTCCATGCCGCAGAACCACGCTCTAAAATATTAAACAGCCACGCCATTGCCAACATAGGCCAAATCATCAAGCCTTGGTACAAAGTAAACGCGGTTAAATCGCCTAGCGTTAATCGCCCTACCGACACCATGTAAGCGCCACCCGCAACACTCAAAAAGAACGACATACCAATGGTAATTTGGATCACTGGGTTAAATAGCGCATCAACTTTCTCAACCGCTAAGTTCTTCTGCCCAGTATCATCAACCACGCTGTTAAACTCATCTTGCTGACGTCGCTCCAAGCCAAAAGCACGGATCATCCGCACCCCATTTAAGGATTCTTGCGTCTTATCTGTCAGATTAGAAAACGCGGCCTGTGACACCCCAAAACGAGTGTGTAATTGTCGTCCTAAGAAAAACACCACAATCGCCATCAGTGGCATCGGCAAAAGCGCCAAAACAGTCAGTTCCCAGCTGTATTGAGTGGTCATTACAAAGAGCACCACAATACCGGTAAGCAATGAGTCAGCGGCGGTCAATACCCCTTCCCCCGCAGTCAGCACCACAGAGTTAACGTCATTGGTTGAGCGCGCCATCAAGTCACCGGTTTTATAACGCTCAAAAAACGCAGGCGGATGAAAAGAGAAGTGACGGTATAAGCGGTTACGAATCACGGTGCCAAGCTTAGCCGCTGCGGTGAATAACCACACCCGCCAAATAATCCGAAGTACATATACCACAGCCCAGAGTGCAATCAGCCCCAGCAAGCACCACATCAACATGCTGGTATTCAACTCGCCGCTGACGACATGGTCGACCACCCAGCCAATCGCTTTAGGCGGCACCAGCTCCAATAATGCCACGACAGCTAAAATAGAAATTGCCCCGCCATAGCGGCGCCACTCTTGAAAGAAATACCATCGAAGTTGCCAGAAAATCTGCATTATCCCTCCATAGATAGCTGCAAGGCGTAAACTGCATCTCCCTTTAATAGGACTTAACTGTTGACGTTATTAACAATCATTCGATGCAGGAAGTGAAGAAGAAAAGCTCAGGGCTGATGTGATTATCTAATGGTAGTATTTTTATTCAACACCTTATTTAGTTGATACTTAAAAAGCAGACATCCTTCTAACTCGCTTGATACAAGCAACAAAAAACAAACACATATGACTTTATATACCAATCATTTAACGCAATTATGTTTATAAAAAAAGAGACCTATCAATGATAGATCTCTTTTATCTAACGATAGCTAACAGTAATTAATGCATCGCCACCGTATTTGATGACAAATTTGGTGACATATACGTTTTCGTCACCGCTTGTAACTCTATCACTTCCGGCTCAGGAATATGCTCTTCTGGGTAAGCCTGACGAACCTTATCTGTCAACGCTTTCGCAAATACTTGATAAAGCACCCGCGTCGATACCGTTAATGGGTATGTCATATCCGATGGCAGCTCAAATACCTCATTACGCGTTTGCCCTGATTTAATCCGTGTGTCTTTACCAATTTTGACATAACGCCAGAAACGCAAGCCAACAGGTTTCCCATCTTTATCTACGCCCACCTTAACAAACTTACGGGCATCTTTCGGGATCACCCCATCTTGCATCACACCACTAGTAAAGACTTGCTTGCCGTTAGCATCGGTCGCAATCACCTCCAGCCAAACCTGACGACGAGCGCCACCAGGCATATCATGACCGGAATTCACATTAGTCACTTTCGCAATAAATTCGTTACCTTGTTTTTCAACCTCAAGGCGCAAGGCCGTTTTCAAGATATCGATACTCATTTTCTTATGTTCTGGATTTCGCATACCAGTAAAGAAATAGTTACCACCCACTAAGTGATGCGAGCGAAGGTTTGATTTCATTGGCCCGTTATTGGTCGACTGTCCACCAACTTTACGATCAAAGTTCGTCACGTCTTGCGTCATATGACAATCGATACAAGTTTTATGCTGAGCAGGATTATCAGGAGCATTAAATGGCGATGCTAACCATTCACCAAAGTTGTCGTTGATATTCGCCCCTTGTCCAGTCGTAAACTCATTATGACAAGTCGCACAATACAAAGAACTCTGATACAGCTCTGGATTAGAATACGACGCTTTGTGCTGCGCTGGCATCGCATTGATCTGCTTCTCAGAGAGCCATTTCAACATACTCGTTTTTGCATCCTCAAACACGTAACTTTCACGGTCTTTAAGATTAACCGTCATATCCGTGTTACCGCCTGCATTTTCAGCTTTCGTCACACGGTGGCAGAACACACAACCAGTACCGCGTTCACTCACCGACTGTCCATGCGCTAAGGCTATCTTCAATGATTGACCGCCTTTCTCTCGCATATTACCAAAGTCAGATAGCGGTTTATTATCACCATTAATCACCATCTGAGGGGCATGACAACCACGACAAAGCACACGGAATTCTTCCCCTTCACTTTGCGCTGCCACATCTTCTTGGAATCGGTAATACGGGTGATCCATATTCATACCATGGTTTGAATCTGCCCATTGATCATAAATTGTGGTGTGACAATCAGAACATTCCGCCGAGTTCACCCATTCATCAGGATGGGTATAACGCTTATTATCATCCAGGCGCAACCAAGTAGATAAATACGGTAAGTTCTCTGGTGCTCGCACATATTCATTCAACGCCATCATCATCTTGGCTGCTTCTAATGGCGGCTGTTCAACATTGACGGGGGGCATTTCTTCTTCACGCGGATCACCGCCCATCCCTCCTTGCGTCTTCTGGATAATATCGATGTAGGCTCCAATCGGATCTCCGGCAATCATTTTGCGTACATCCACATGACCAGTAACGGCATTTTTAAAACGATCTTTTTTGCCATCTTCCATCAATTGACGGTTAGTAAAATTAAAGCCATCAAGGTGACAAGAGTTACAACTCATCCAGAAATCACCCGCCATCGGGAACTGAGGGTTATCAGCCATATTGGCGCTGTTAAATAATGTTTTCCCCCAACGCAATTGTTTAGGTAACGGATCTTTACTGACTAAATTGGCAAAATGAGCCTGCGTTAATTTTACTTTGGCAAACGGGCCAACCGCACCAGTATCAAACTTGGCAATATCTAGCGACATTGCATTTTGTACATAGAGCTCGCGCCCTGTGACGAGGATACCGCGTGGGTTATCACCAGGTACATTGCGATAAATCTGAGTCGCTTTCACCCCACCTTGAAACTTCTTACGACGATGGCGCTTTTTATTCTTTTTACCTTGGCGTGATAAATCGAATACCATCAAATCTTCAGAGCCCGCGAGCGTGAAAATAACTTTCTTACCATCATCGGTGAAAGCACCATCATGTGGATTCGAGACAATTCGAATTCGATTACCACTTTCAATAATATTAATTTGCTTAAACAATTGCTTACGCTCATCAACAATCTCGTGTTCATCGTTAGGCGTAAGATCAAGAAGAGAAACGGTTGGGAATACCGTTGATTGAAAATGAAAGTCATGCCCGAATGACCACAACACATGTGGAAGCCATGCTTGCTTACCATCCGGTGAAATAACAATGTTATCGAGTAAACGAGGCTTGCCTTGCGGCGTTGTTTTCTCATGGTGAGCCGGAGTGTCGACCAGTTTAATCACTTTGATTAACTGAGGCTGATCTGACTTAACATCATAAATTGATACCTGCCCCGATAGCGCATGCGTCACAAGTAAGCGTCCATCATCGGTTAGCGCTAGACCTCGTGGCGTTGTTACGGTATCAATTGTTTGAACTACGCTACCATCGCGGTTCACGACCAACAGCTGATTACGCTCAAAACTAGTCACATAAAACTGTTGGTGGTGAGCATCAAAGACGACGCCAAACGGACGAGACGGCACAGAAGTAACTTGCTTCGTTGCCAACGTTTTCGCATCTAATAGAACAAGTTGATCATTTAAATAATCTGTCGCTAATATCAACTTACCATCGTTTGTTAGTGCGATACGGCGAATATCACGACCAATGACAGCCTCTTTTAGCAACTTACCATCAGTGCGATTGATAATACTCACACTACCAGCATCAAAGTTAGCACTAATGATTTGAGTTTTATCCAACGTCATTAGCATTGAACTACTCTTTTCAATCGCATGTACAGACTGACTCATCAGTACAAGCAACAAAAACAACCACTGCTTCATAGGCTTTATTTTACAATTTAACATCATTCGCCTTTACACTTACCTAATTCCAAATCAAGCACACATCATTGATTGATTTGATATAAATACAGACCTCTTTCCCCTACAAAACGAGGTGGAAATTGAGCATAAAGCTCATGGCCATTGAGTCGTATTCCGGATAAACGCCACGCACTATGAGGATCGCTCTGCGCTTGCTCTGATAATGCACGCTGACTACTGGGATAAAACATGTCGTACACCGCTCGTCCCTTAAGCTGAGCTCGGACTAAATTCACACTGTAATTCGTGCCAATTACTCTGATCTGCGGATGCTTACGGATCCAAGTTATAGCCTGCTGGATAGGTGCTTGTGGTTGTAATCGAGACTGAGCTAATGCCGCAACATTGCGCCCTACATCGTAACCAGCCAATACCATTATCGCGACTAGCCACAGTTCATTACTTTTTGCCAACCACGATAGCTGCCCGACAATAACCACTAAAAACAAAAACAATACAGGCGCCCAATGGCGTAAGTTGTCAGGGTTCTGTCCTAAACTGATCCACGTCCAATACGCCACGGCCACCGAAGCGCACGCTGCCAATTGCGATACTGAATTCACACGATGAACACTCGACGCCCCATGTTTAGCAGATTGAAAAAAAACTAAAAAAACACTACTTAACAATGACAAAAAAGCAGCGACCAATACGGGCCAACCCATGCCATTGCTTATAGCAATGACCCACTGCCATAACGTGGCATCATTGCCCTCGACGGTATTTCCCCAAATAGCAAAATGCCCTTGAGTAAACCGAATCCCCTCATCGATGTAGGCTTTACCATCATGCGCCCAAATAAATCCCAAGCTAAGCGCACCAATAACGGCAATAATCCAGCTGGCTTGAAAATATGCCTTCACGACCGCTTTAACACCCAACTGACGATGTAAACCATGCCACCAAGGAAACATCCCTACCCCAAGCGCCAATACGAAATACGATGGTCGCGTCGCCAACATTAAGCCCAGCCATACGCCCACCCACCTATATTGTTTTTGACTTGCAGCCATTAAGGACAGTAGCGTAAACAAAATAGCCGTTGCATCCGATAACCCGCTCAGTGCTATCGAAGCTAGTAACGGTTGACTCAGTACCAATAAACAGCCGACTACCGCCGCCACCAGCGAAGACACACAAAGAAAGATCAAGCGAGCCACAGCCAGCGGAATCAGCATCGCTGAGATTAATGAAACCCAAATCACCGCAACTTGAGGGTCACACCACCGTGCAGCAATATGTGCCACACCAATAAAAGCGGGATAACCAGGAAAATGAGGACGAAACTCCAATACAGAAAAACGCTGTACCCCACGAGCAAAATTCAACGCATCATCACTAGTGAGTTGCAGCGGAAATTGGCTGATCCACTGCCACCAGCAAACATAAGCCAGCAATGTGATCATCGCGGCGATCAATTTGGGTGCATTCATTGTTTTAGCAACATAACGAAACACCAAACATGAAGGCTTATCAGCACGAAGATCGGAAATATACTGGCTCATCATATTGAATAACCCTACAGATTTACGGGTGTAAGGTACTGATTGCATCAATTAACAACTGCTGTTGCTGCTTAAATGCTTCAGGATCAGCCGGAGCTTGCCCTACCCCAAACACTCCAGGATTCCCAATGGCTTGCAAGGTACCTTGAATCGCCTGCTCGGCTTGTTGGCGATGACTGTCATCTAACTTGGGTGTGATCAGATCAAGAAACAATTTACTTTTCACCACTAGCACTTTCGCGACCTGATAATCAGCCAAATTCTTGCTTGCCCCATCAAGACGACGGACAATTTCCTCAACCACTGCACGATCCATAATGGCTTCGACTTGAGCTGCATCTTGATTCGCAACTGCGGCTGCCATTGGCGTTTGCAAATCAACATTGTGCTCTTTTTTTAGATAAGCGAACTCATCTTTCAAATCACCGACAGCTTGTTGTACAGCATTAAAGTCTTGCTTTTCTAACGCCAACAAAATAGCTTCACGACCATCAATCACAGGCTCTTTGCCTGCCGCCGCGTATGAATAGGCATAGGTCATCGCACTAGAAAAAAGGGCAACTGCCACTAGTATCCATCGACCCACTACTTGATAAACACCTACTCGATTCATTGCATTGCGCTCCTTATCCGATTTCGCTTTAAGCGACGCTTTGTACTTCAATCACTGTTTTTTCATTACGGAAATCGAAGATCTCACGACGACGATCAACCCCATCCATCACGGACTGAGCCGCCATCATGCCCATTTCCATAGCGGTGTCGGTGAAGATATAACGGAAAGTACCCTGACGACCTGTCATAATGAGGTTGCTGAACTGCGACAAATGAGAAATAGCCTTCTCACGCTTTGCTTGATAAGTCATATCCATGAGGGGATAAGCATGCTCAGTGTACGAGGTAAAATACTCGCCCGTAGCTAGCGCCGGATCGACACCTAAAGAAGCTAAGTCAGCTAACACACGTTTTTGCAATCGCTCACCGTCCATGCTCCACACTTCATCCCCTTTGTTACATGGGATTTCAATCATCACCGATGAGCGCCCTTCTGGTGCCATGAAAGCAGAACGGCGCTTAGGCTCTTGCAAGCGAGTGCCCAAAATTTGTGGGTCTGACAAGTACTGCCAAGTGTTGTCTGAAATGTCTTTGGTTTCCATTGGCATATTCATAAAGCGCAATGACCGAAATTCCAATCCGCTATCAAATCCAGTAAGTTGACACATCAACGGCAGTGGTAGCGTTGAGATCACCTGCTCACAAGCTAAAGTGTGCACCTCACCTTGATGACGATATTCAACGTGTTCAATTTGCTGTGCCGTATTCACCGTCAAACCGCAAACATCACTATTGAGTACAATCGTAACCCCTTTTTTTTCTAACTCTTCTGCTAGGCGGGTATACAACTGTCCAAAGCCCCATTTGGGATAACGGTATTGACGCGCATAAGTGCGAACCGAAGAACGACGCCCAGGAAATAAACGACGAGCAACGTCTTTCAAATCCATCAAGCTAATGCGTTGCGATGCCCAATCACCCGATAAAAATTTAGGGTCAATTCCCCACAGCTTGGCGGTGTACCCTTCAAAGAAGTGCTGATACAAAGTGGTACCAAAGCGACTTTCAATCCACTCAGCAAAACTCACTGAAGATTGATCCTGTGGTTTTGGCTTAAACATTTGTTTAATGAGATCGACACCACCGCCAATCAATAGCGGCAAAGGGGCGTTCTTGATCAAATCAACCAACGCCAGCGGATACTGGTAAATACGTCCGCGGTAACGGATCACACTTTTACGCTGCGCGAACAACAATTCATCTCCCATAAGGGAGTCAACAAAGGCCAATAGCTTAGGATTTTTGGTGATAAAACGATGACCGCCAAAATCAAACCGGTATTCACCATGTTGCCCGGTGAACGTTTGGGTCGCACACATCCCGCCCACATGATCGTCACGCTCTAAAATTGTCACTTGATAACCGGCTTCTACCAATTCCCACGCCGCCATCAAGCCTGCGGGTCCTGCACCAAGCACAGCGATATGTTTATTTTCAACAGCAGTACTCATGCTTGTTTATAACCTCGATTCCAGAAAAAGATAAATGTCGCCATATAGCTCGCCCATACCACTAATTGCAATAAGCCAGGTGAGGAGTTATAGCCAAATAAAGCACGTAAGAATGTGCCAAAAACACCACGATCATCGAGGATATGTGAGATATCAAATAACTGAGCATGAACAATCGGTAACACATGCGCAGCTTGTAACATGTTTACAGCAGAAGACAAAAGCCCGGCCGCAATGATAATGATCAGTAAACTTGTCCAGCGGAAAAATGCACGAAGTGGTACATTGCGGGTAGTTCGAAGCATCAACCACACAATAAACAAGGATACCGCCAGCCCAGCTATTGCACCGATTAACGCATCTTGAGTACTGAACTCACCGTAGTTGGAATACATCAAAGCTGAGAAAAATAAGATAGTCTCAAATCCCTCACGTAAAACGGCCAACAACGAAAGAAACACTAAGCCAAATAAGTTACCGGAACTCACCATTTGGCTAACGTCTTGCTGCATTTGGCTTACCTGATTTTTAGCTTGGTTCTGCATCCAGATAGCCATATACGTCAGCACAACAGTGGCAAACATCAAGATCCCAGCCATCAAGTAGTTACGATAGAGTTCGTTACTGAATTGATCGACCACCACTTGAAATACAACCGCGATCGCCAGCGATAAAATCAAACCAATAAACACGCCAACATAAATGAACTTGTTATATTGGCGAGCATTTAATTTGGCAAGGTAAGACAAGGCAATCCCGACCAATAAAAAAGCTTCAAGCCCTTCACGTAGAGTAATTAAAAAACTGGCTAACATGGTTTCCCCATACAACTAAGATTATTTTTTGTATTCATGACTTAAAGAGTTTCGAGAGGTTTAGAACACTCCAACGCATGGCATGTCGAAATACCAAAGGAGCTAATAACCATGAGGAGTAAAAATGAACATTCTGCAGTACAACGCCGATTGTGTTGCCAGTGTTGCCATAAAAGAACAAGTAAAAGCCACTGACGCTACAAGCAATCAACAACCACTCAATCGCAGTGCCCGTTTGTCGTAAAAAGGGCTTATTACTTTTCACGATCAAACGACGGTGTGCTCCCCAAAATGCGCCAACAATAATGGTGAACAGCGTCGCACCCGCTAACATATGAGCCAATAACAGCCAACGTTCGACTTGCCATATCACACCGATGCGATCCCACAGCAGAACCCCACTGAAAAACATCATGTACAACAGTGATTCAGCCCATTTGTGGTGATAAGCCAAGCTCAACCACCATTGGTTAAACCATCCGGATTTCGGCAGTTGTTCCGACACACTATGCGCAGCCATAACAATTCTTACTCTCTATCGTCATTACTTATCGATAAAAAACACAACAAATAACCAAAATGACAAAAACGACAAAGGCAGCGATACCTATCGCTGCCTAATCGATAACAAGTTTTGGTTATTGCTTACTTAACACTGACTTTATTTGCCATTGTCATTGCAGTACCAAACTTACCGCCAGCAGCAATAATTTGATGAACACCATCTTCATCAGTATCCGTTGAGCTGCTACCTTTAATTTGGTTTTCACCAGAATCACCCATCCATTCTGCAAGCTGCATACCGCCGTTAATCACAGTGCGGAACCAACTTACATAACGGTCTGTTAATGTTGATAATTCTAATGCTGGCTCATTTTCACCTTCTTCATTTTTCAGGTGAAGAATGGCTTCACGTAAACCACCGGAGATCGCCGCCGCAGTGTAAGGAGTGTGAATAGTGGCTTTACCCGGTACCGCTGCCCATGTGTTGATGTTCTTATCAAACATATGTTTCTCTACAGCAAGGTAGATTGAACGAGCAGCTTGCTTATACTTCAGATCATCAGTCGCCAGGTATGCCGCAACAAGACCACGGATCGCTGCAAACTGCGCGTCTAATGACTTGTCTTTATTTAGCGTGATCACCTTATTCAGCGTTAGGCCATCAAACACTAAACCGTCTTTACTTACTAGGTGATCGATAATGAAGTCGGCTTGGCCTTTAATCATCGCCAGCGCCTCTTTACCTGCCGCTGTTTTCAGATCAACATCACCGCTTTCTGCCGAAGCATAACCAACAGGCAGTGCATCTTTTGCACGTTGATAAATTGATAACGCCACAATTGAGTATGCCGCATCGTAAGTATCTACCTGATTACCTTGCTTACCGTCTTTAAATTCAGTAACAAAAGTGCCACGAGCCTTGTTGTAGTGCAGCGCTGCAATGTTTTTGAATAACAAGTTAGAAATGTTGTTCGCCAGTGAGAATGCATCATCAGCAACAACGTCATTTGTTTCGCTCGCGTCAGTATTCGCCGCAGGTGCCGCCGCAAAAGGCGCACCATCAAATACCGCTAGGAAGGCTGGGTTTTGTGCACTGTTAGCTTTGCGTTGGTCACTGAAAGCATAGAACTCAGCTACAGGCCACAATGTTGACCACGTATCACGCAATGTGGAAGAGGCATCCGTTACTTTCAGGCCAGCAATCGTCTTCACACCATTCATCTGACCTTCAGTCACAGCAACTTTATGTGCAAACCAAATTGGTCCTTTCGCAGGATCGTAATCAGGACCAAATTTAACGCCCAATTTTTTACCATCGAAGCCCATTTGCTGTTGCATGATAAGTAGCTTATCGATTGACATCTCTGTCAACATCATGCCGTTAAAGCCATCAGCCGCAGACACACCAAGGCTATGCTTACCGTCTTGATCCATGATTGCAGATTCTGCTTCCACTTCTTCATCGGTATCCGTCACGTGCATTCCACCCAAGAAGTCTTGGGACCACATCACTTCTTTCAGCAAAATGCCGCCAGTCGCAGCAGGATTAAATGCTTTATCGAAGCTTTTTTCATTCCAAGCCAACGTTTTGTAATCGCGGAAGTAAGCAGGCACCACGGTTTGTACCGTTTTGCTGTTACCTTTCGCAGTTGTAATTTCAACTTCATCGCCATTAACCGTCGTCGTATCAGGCTTTTGAGCAAACTCAGGGCTACCAGATACGTATGGAATGGAAATTGGGTACATGTTTTGTGGGATCTCACTTGCAGGGAAACCTACAGCACCCGCCATTTCAATCACACGTTTACCCAGATCAGCTAACTTACCACCACGAGCTTGGTTAACCGGACCATTCACAAGGTGTGGACCCATTTGTGATTGGTAGTTAAGCGCATACATCGCTTCTTCCGAATACTCGTAACTTTCAATACCCGCAGCAAAGTCAAAAGGGGTTGGTTCATCAGCAACATTCGCGTCTAAAACATCCAGATCCAAACCTAGCGATTCCGCTAAAGGTTCACCTGAAAGTTCAAACTCGGTGTAAGCTAAAAAGTTACCTGCTGGTTGGTGAGTTTTATCGAGTACTTTTACATGTGCTGATGCACTTGCAGCTGAAGTAAATACAGCGGCAGCAATCGCAAGCGTTAACGTTGACTTCTTCACGGCTTTTCCTTTTTTGTAATTCCATCATTACAGCAATCGCAATAGACATACCGCCATCACAAACAATGCTAAACGAGAATGATTCGCACTATATATGTTTCAATTTGTAAATAACAGTAACGGGAATCATTTTTATTAGCAAAATTGATAAAAATCACTTTAGTTGTATTTTAAATACACAAATTGAGAGGTGGTGATATAAACCCAGATGAACAAAAGGAGGACTTAAAGGATGAGAAAAGAGAAGAAAGGGAAATGAAAAACAAAAAAAACAAAAGCATCATCTACAACGGTTCAAATAAGTGCTTATAAAGCACGACACGCTGTAAACGGTGCTTGTAAAAATCAATCAAGTAATGGCAGTTTAAAGTGGCAAAGCCGTGGTGTACTTCAATGGCTCCATCGCAAACGTCGAGGTCACATTAGTCAGCCCTTCGATGCTATTAACCATCTTCTTATAGAACTGATCGAACGCAGCCATATCCGCCACTTGCACTTTCATCATGTAGTCGTATTCACCCGCCATGCGATAGAACTCCATCACTTCTGGAAAATCAGCCACCGCTTCCACTAAATTGTGGTACCACTCTTTGGAGTGATCACTGGTTTTGATTTGCACAAAGGCGGTGAACGACAGCCCAAGTTTGACCGGATCAAGCAGTGCCACCCGCTGGCGCAAAATGCCATTTTCTTCTAATCGTTTCAGACGCTTCCAACAAGGCGTGGTGGTTAAATTCACTCTATCAGCCAGCTCGGCTAACGATAAGGTGCCATCTTCCTGTAACAGCCTTAATAGCATTCTATCGACATGATCAATCAGAGCTTTCATTTATGCTAAACCTTAAAATTATAGAAAACTTTTCTATTCCAACGAGGAACACAGCAAATATAGCAAAGTTTTTATCGCAACGAACAATTAAGATTAATAATGAAAGGACAAATATGAATTAATCGAGGATGAGATTATGGCGGTGAACACCCAATGGATTAACAACGCAATACGGAAAATTGAAGCCGATTTCCAACGCTCGGCAGACACCCATCTTATCAAACTGACCATTCCCAGCCTCGACGGCATTGATATTTATCTTAAAGATGAAAGTACTCACCCCACAGGCAGCTTGAAACACCGTTTAGCACGTTCACTGTTTTTGTATGCCTTGTGCAACGGTTGGATCAATGAAGGCACTACCGTTATCGAATCTTCATCGGGCAGCACGGCAGTCTCAGAAGCTTATTTTGCACGCTTGCTTGGTCTACCTTTTATTGCCGTGGTGCCACGTAAGACCGCTTATAAAAAGATAGAGCAAATTGAGTTTTATGGCGGACAAGCCCACTTTGTTGATAGTCCTAGCGAGATCTATGATGAATCGCGTCGGTTAGCCAAAGCGCTCAACGGTCATTACATGGATCAGTTCACCTACGCCGAACGCGCCACCGACTGGCGCGGCAATAACAACATTGCCAATAGCATCTTTAGCCAAATGGCGTTGGAAGCACACCCTATCCCACGTTGGATTGTCATGAGCCCGGGTACAGGCGGCACGTCCGCCACTATTGGCCGTTATATTCGCTATCAAATGCACCCGACCCAATTGTGTGTCGTTGACCCTGAAAACTCCGTTTTCCACGCCTATTACCAAACCCGAGACAGCTCTCTGACTGGCGATAAAGGCAGCCGTATTGAAGGGATTGGACGTCCTCGAGTTGAACCTAGCTTTATTCCAGATGTGATCAATGAAATGCGCACCATTCCCGATGCTGCCAGTGTGGCAACCGCTCATTGGCTGGAAAAGTTGTTAGGGCGCAAAGCTGGTGCGTCGACCGGCACCAACCTTTATGGCGTATTGCAACTGGCATGCGAG
This sequence comes from Photobacterium jeanii, assembly GCF_001650345.1. Lineage (GTDB taxonomy): Bacteria > Pseudomonadota > Gammaproteobacteria > Enterobacterales > Vibrionaceae > Photobacterium > Photobacterium jeanii. The sequence goes on from NZ_LVHF01000012.1 coordinate 1,186,780, forward strand.
ATGAAAGCACGCGGCGAAACAGGCTCGATAGTAACGTTACTGTGCGATAGCGGTGAGCGTTATTTAGATACCTATTTTGATGAGCAATGGGTCGCGACCAATATCGGGAATATCTCACCGTATTTGGCGCAATTAGAAAATCTGGAACAAACGGGTTGTTTGGATAAAGTGTAAACAGCTCAACTCATTTTTCTGTTTCGATTGCCATAGGGGTGCGGTAGCATTGCAGATGCCAGAAGAGAACCTGCTTGTGGCCTACCTGCGAACTCGCGTTTCAGGTAGCACCCTACCGACTGTTTTTCGGTAAGAACAATTTATAGGACATTAAAAATGCGCAAAGCTGTCGTTGTTTTTAGTGGCGGTCAGGACTCAACCACTTGTTTGATCCAAGCTATCGCCCAATACGATGAAGTACACTGTATTACTTTCGACTATGGTCAACGCCATAAGTTAGAAATCGAGATCGCTGAAGCTATCTGTAAAAAACTCAATGTGGCTGCCCATAAAGTCATGGATGTGGGTCTGCTAAATGAACTGGCTATCAGCTCATTAACTCGTGACAACATTGCGGTTTCTCATGAGCTTCAAGAAAACGGTCTGCCAAACTCGTTTGTACCAGGGCGCAATATTCTGTTCCTGACCCTTGCGGGTATCTATGCCTACCAAATCGGCGCTGAAGCTGTGATCACTGGCGTATGTGAAACAGATTTTTCAGGCTACCCAGACTGCCGTGACGAGTTCGTGAAATCCCTCAACCAATCACTGGTATTGGGCATGGATCGCGCGCTGAAAATTGAAACGCCGCTTATGTGGCTCAATAAAGCAGAAACATGGGCACTTGCCGATCAATACCAAGAATTGCAGTTTGTTCGTGAACACACACTAACTTGTTATAACGGCGTGGTAGGTGACGGCTGTGGTGATTGCCCATCGTGCGATCTTCGTCGTGCAGGTCTTGAAGAATACTTAGCGGATCAAGCTGAGATTATGGCTGAGCTTGAACGAAAACAAGCGCAAGGCAAAGCTTAAACAAGGCAACTGACACCAACGCCCGTTGGTAAAGTAAGCATCAAAGGTGAAGTTTCAAGCTTCGCCTTTTTTATACTTAAACCAAAACTTTACAGCTTACTCTCCCCCGCGAACGCCCTCATTTATCATCGTTTTCATAACCACAGAGACACCCTAATCCGTACAGAGTTCCAAAAAATATAGATATGGAATACCATACGGTCTATAATCTCGCACCCAATTGGAACGCTATTCCATAAATGTAATTTTTATATCGACTCTGGGTACGACTATGTTGTTTCAACGCTGGCTGATCAGACTACTATGCCTAACACCAACTGCAGTGCTAGCAGATAGCCTCTCAGCCACACACACATCGCCAAACCACGCTCCTGTGACCGACAAGGCCGCGATTGAATTTATGGCTGACCGTGAACAGGCGGAACAAGCACTCACGCAATATGATCAAGCGATTGACACGCTAGAGCAGCAGCCTGACAGCGAACACAACGCCCAGTTGATTGACGATTTAGCGTATGCACGCAAGTACCATCAAGAAATAAATGGCTTACCGATATTTACCTTTCTCGGTGGCCCAGCTTATACCCCAGAGCAAGGTATTTTAGTCGCAGCTGGTGGACTCTATTCATTCAAGTCTGATCGCCAACAACAAGATCTACAACGCTCTAGCGTGTCTTTATTTGTAGTCGCGAATGCAGTTGATAACGACATCGGTTATGGACTTCGCGCCAAGCACAACCTGTTTTGGAACAACAACGATATCCAATTCATTGGAATGTGGAATGCAGGCATGCAAACCAAACATTACTGGGGAATTGGCTACGATAACGCGCAAGCCTTTGAGCTTGGCGATGCCACCAAACAACAAGTGCTCAGCACTACCTATGAGTCGAACCTCAACTTCCGCCTCAAAGACGAGTGGTTTGTTGGCCCAGCTATTCGCATTAATTACTACGCGCCGCAAGATACAGATGCAGGTGAAGCGATCGCCAATGATCCCAATTATCTTGCATTTGAAGACAAGCCCTTCACTTTGGGCTTAGGTGGTGCGCTGCAATTTGACTCTCGCGACGTGGCTGTGAATGCATGGCAAGGGCAATACGCCAAACTGCAATACCTTGTTTTTAATTCACAGTTAGGTAGCCAAGCTAGCTACGAAAAATTAGATGTTCAGCATCGCTTTTACCATAGCTTGGAACAAGGACGAGTAATTGCTACCTACGCAGCTTACCAGCAGGCATGGGGCGATATTCCCTATTACGACATGCCAACCTTAGGTGGACCAACGTCAATGCGGGGTTACTACCAAGGGCAATATCGTGACCGCACCACCGCAGAACTAACCACTGAATACCGCCACACATTTAAACGCAATAATGGCGAGCTCTCCAACCACGGCATCACTTTGTGGACTGGCGTTGGCTCGGTGGCAGAAAGCGCCAAACAACTGAGCGACCACTTACTACTTAGCTATGGCGTCGGCTATCGCTACGAAGTGCAACCACGTATGAACGTACGATTGGATTTGGGCTTTAGCGAGCACGGCATGGCGTTTTATTTCAACTTTACTGAGGCATTTTAAGCGAGATATCACTGTGAAAATGAAGCACTCTTTATTAACTGGCGCCGCGCTTTTCGCTGGCGCGTTATCCCCTTTCACGCACGCACAAGACAGTGATGTCCTCGCGCAAGTTGAACGCGAAAAGAACAATATCCACTGGAGCGGATTACCCGTTTTTGGCGATAAAGCCCGTGAGCTAGGTTACGACTTACCGATTCCGGTTGGTTTTGGGATCTACATGAATACTCAGGAAGTCGAGTATGTGGCGGAAAATGACTTCAAATTGAATGCACATGGTGGTGCGTTAGGTCGATTATGTAATGTGCCCGCGGTTCCTGAAATTCCAAGCCGTCCAGGAAATCCGACGAATCCAACTAATCCAGAGCGTCCGTCACGTCCTGCGGCCACCTCTACGGGTGGTAACAGCTGTGCGATGGCAATCCCTGCCGAAAATGTAGGGATTACAGGGAAAGATGACAGTATTCAGCTTCGCCTAGATGCGTGGGTTTTCCCTTTCATGAATGTTTATGGTCTTGCTGGTTATACCCGAGGCACCAAAGATATTACCGCTGATCTCTCAACTATAAAATTAGAGAATAAAACAGTCACACTACCTGACGGCATCCCAACAACGCTGCCGCTTCACCTTGAATATGAAGCCTATAACCTTGGTATCGGTACTGTGTTAGCGGGGCAATTTGAAGTGATTGATGGCATGCGTCCTATCATCGTCACCGCCGTGGGTGCGATGACCAACTCTTGGACCACCACCACCGACAGCACGATTCGTACGTCGATTGGTGCCCTGCGTATTGGTCAGCGTTACGACGTCCCTTACGGTAAGCTAACTTTACTTGGTGGCTATACGTATCAAATGATCCAGCAAAACGTCAGCGGCAGCATTTCACTCGAAGGTACACCGCTATCTAGCGTCGCTGAGTCGATTGATTTTGATGTCGATTTAAAGAGTAAAGAGAGCTCTAACATGGCCATCAGCGCCGTGTATGACTTTGGTGATAACAACGAGTGGTCGTTGTTTGCCGAGTACGGATTCTTAAACTGGAATCAGTTTACTTTCTCGCTCGGTCGCCGTTTCTAAACCTATCGCGTTTGGAATTGACACCAAGTTAGATAAATCGCAGGCATAAAAAAACGGAGCATCGCGCTCCGTTTTTAATATCCTCTCTTTCTAACGTGAATTAGTCACGGTAGATAGAAAACTCTTCGTGGCATGCCACTAGCTGTTCACGCGTTAGCATGAAGACACCGTGACCACCGTTTTCGAATTCAATCCAAGTAAATGGAATGTGCGGGTACTGCTCTTCAACGTGGATCATCGAGTTACCCACTTCACAGATCAGAATACCGTCTTCTTTTAGGTAATCAGGTGCATTTGCCATAATACGTCGGAACAGTTTCAGACCATCGCTACCTGCCGCCAAACCAAGCTCAGGCTCGTGACGGAACTCATCCGGTAGGCTGTCCATGTCTTCTTGATCCACGTAAGGTGGGTTAGACACGATCAGGTCGTATTTGTCTTTTGGCACATCACGTAGCAAGTCCGAACGCAGTGGGATCACTTGTTGTTCTAGACCGTGGTCTGTGATGTTTTGCTCAGCAACAGCTAGCGCGTCTGTTGAGATATCAACAATGTCCACTTCGGCTTCAGGGAACATATGCGCACAAGCGATACCGATACAGCCGCTACCAGTACACAGATCCATGATGCGCGTTGGGCGCTCTTTTAGGAATGGTTCAAAGCTGTTTTCAATCAGCTCACCGATTGGCGAACGTGGCACAAGCACACGCTCATCGACGAAGAATTCCATACCACAGAAGTAAGCTTTGTTCGTTAGGTAAGACACAGGTGTGCGCTCGTTGATACGACGGATAACGCGCTCAACAATGCGTAGGCGCTCGCTGCTTGTTAGGCGCGAATCACGTACTTCTGCTGGAATATCAAGTGGTAGGTACAACGTAGGTAGAACCAGCTGAACGGCTTCATCCCATGCGTTATCAGTACCGTGACCATAAAAAAGACCCGCGGCATTGAAACGGCTTACCGTCCAACGTAGCATGTCTTGTAATGTATGAAGTTCGTTGACGGCTTCGTCGACAAAAATCTTATCCAAAATAGCCTCCGAATGACGCTACAATACCGCTATCAAGTTGTTGGAATTTCATTATGACTAAAAAAGATCCTGCGTTAGAAGACGATTTCTCACTCTTCAAAGATGCGGTAAAGGGCGTAAAAAAGTTGACGCATGATACCATAATCACAACGCGCCGACAGAGCACAAAGACCGATACGCCGAAAGTGTCGGCAAAAGAAGCGCAAAATCATGAGTTTTATTTCTCGGATGAGTTTGAGCCGCATTTAAATGAAAACGGTCCGATGCAATATGCTCGTACAGGTGTGTCGAAATACGAAGTGAAGAAACTTCGTCGTGGTGTTTACGTCCCTGATATGTATCTCGACATGCATGGTATGACACAGCAAGAAGCGAAGCGAGAACTAGCCGCTATGATTGCTGCTTGCATCAAAGAAAAAGTGGCTTGTGCCTGTGTGATGCATGGGATCGGTAAGCATATTCTGAAAGCGAAAGCGCCAATGTGGCTAGCACAACACCCTGATGTTATGGCTTTTCACCAAGCGCCGCTTGAGTTCGGTGGCGACGGTGCGCTTTTGGTGTTACTCGACATTCCCGAGCGTTAATAAGCCCACTTTGATATTCCAAATGCAAAAAAGGTGAGCCACGCTCACCTTTTTCATATGCTTACGACTTAACTCAGTACACCCATCTTGCCAGTGCACCAACATTAATGACCTTACCTTCTTTGATTAAAGTCACTTCACCGCTCTTACAAATCTGCATACGGGTTTTCAGCGCCGCTTCGCTGTAGTAATGCTCACAGTCACCATTACGCGCACTGTCGATACGAGAGAAAATCGCAATACCACCACTGCGGCCAAAAGAGTCTGGCGAAGCAAACGTTAGGGTGCTGCCTGATGCTGAAATATGCATTTCTTCGCTTACACCATTTGCCCACTTAATTGCACCATTCGCGTTGATGCTCGGCCCAGCAGGACGGTGAACACAGCCTAGAAGAAACAGAGTACATACAAATGTCAGGAGTTTTATTTTCATTACTACTTTCTTTCGTTGAAGGTGCAAACGTCAATCTTGGTACAGTGGCACCAAGCATCCCTATTGATCGCAATTAATACCAACCAGCTTTTTGCTCAAAGCGCTATTCTGGTTGGTACTACTAAGCTATCGGCAATAATTGCCGTTGCTTAAGTGATATAAGCAAAAAACACACCAAAAGGGATAAGCGAGTCATACATGACTGAAAAGCTGAAATTATCCGTGGGGAATAGCTTGCTCAAGGAAGGTGGCTTTACCGGTTTCAGGGTTGTAATCAATCGCAGCAATCGCTGACGTTTGGAACATAGGCGGCTGCATACCAACCACCAACTCAGCCGTTAGGTAACCCACTAAAGGAAGGTGAGAGACAATCACTAGAGTTTCTGGGCGTTCAAGATCAACCACAGCTTTAACATAAGCAGCGACATCTTCGGCATCACCATAAGGTGTAATATCTTCGACTGTCATTAACTTAGCGGGCGCTGGCAGAGCGTCTGTCATGGTTTGCCAAGTTTGCTGCGCACGCAAATACGGGCTAACCCAAGCCATTGCTAGCTGACCATCAAGCTGCTGCGCTAACCACTCCGCCATTTGACGAGACTGTGCTTCACCGCGCGGGGTTAGTGGGCGCTCAGCGTCTGATGGCGCAAAGTTTTGCGCTTCACCGTGGCGCATAATAAAAATTCGCATCTTATCTTCCGAAACTGTGATTCATCGCTATGCTAACAAGCCTTGCCGGAACTGAATAGCTATTGCGGCAATTCTCTTCCCATTCCGTGACCGTGGCGACAGCCCTTAGATTGCCGCCTTTTCGCTATTCCTGACAGTTATACGTTGCCGAATGTGTTAGCGGTTCAATAAAAAAGTGACAAAAATGATAATAAAGTCAACATAGTTAGCGCGTTAAGTTTGCCAGCATTAGGGATGAGCGTCATAATTAGCCTAATTATCATAATAAATAGGCGTCCCTCCTGTGCACATTAGCCCTAATGATCCCAAAAAGTATCGTTACCTCACTTTACCTAATGCGCTCAAGGTACTGTTGGTACATGATGAAGATGCACCGCGCTCAGCAGCCGCTCTAACGGTTAACGTTGGGCATTTTGACGATCCTATTGACCGCCAAGGCATGGCACACTTTTTAGAGCACATGCTATTTTTAGGCACTGAAAAATACCCCAAAGTCGGTGATTTCCAAACCTTTATAAACCGTAGCGGCGGTAGCAACAATGCGTGGACAGGCACAGAGAACACCACCTTTTTCTTCGAGGTAAGTCCGCATGCGTTTGAAGAAGGTTTAGATCGTTTCGGGCAATTTTTCACAGCCCCACTTTTTAACGAAGAAGCGGTCGATAAAGAACGCCAAGCCGTCGACTCAGAATACAAACTAAAAATTAAAGACGACGTTCGCCGCCTCTATCAAGTTCACAAAGAAACCATTAACCCCGACCACCCTTTTGCTAAATTCTCGGTTGGCGATCTCACCACCTTAGATGACAGAAATGACAGTTCAGTACGTGATGAATTGCTCTCCTTCTACCACACCCATTACTCAGCGAGTGTGATGGGGTTAGTGTTACTTGGCCCGCAAAGCTTGGATGAGTTGGAACAATTTACTCACGAGTTTTTCAGCCATATTTCATCAAACGGTCAACCGCGTCCTGAGATCACCGCCCCTTTGGTGACCAATAACGAAACAGGTCGCTTTATTAAAATTGAACCGATCAAGGAAGTACGCAAACTTACCTTGTCGTTCACCATGCCGTCGATTGATCAGTACTACAGCCAAAAGCCTTTATCTTACATTGCGCATTTACTGGGTAATGAAGGTCAAGGAAGCTTGATGTCACTCCTAAAAAAACAAGGTTACATCAACACATTAGCCGCTGGCGGTGGCGTTAGTGGCAGCAACTTCCGCGAATTTACAGTCAGCTTGAACCTCACCCCTAAAGGGCTGGAGCACATTGATGACATCGTCACTTCGGTATTCCAATACATTGAGCTCATTAAAACCCAAGGACTCAATGAATGGCGCTATAAAGAAAAACGTTCGGTATTAGAGTTTGCTTTCCGTTATCAGGAAAAAAGCCGTCCGCTCGATACCGTCAGTTACTTGGTAATGAACCTGCTCCATTACTCACCAGACGATATCGTCTACGGTGACTACATGATGGCAGGGTACGACGAGGCGCTGATCACCAGCCTGCTCGACTATCTCAAACCCGATAACATGCGCTTGGTGTTAGTGGCTCAAGGGCAAGAATACGATCGCATCGCACAGTGGTATCACACGCCTTATTCAGTAACTAAGTTTACTCCGGCACAAGTTGAACAATGGCAGCAAGTCGCGCTAAACCCAGCCCTTTCACTGCCAGAGCAAAACCCATTTATTTGCGAAAACCTCGACCCACATCCGTTAGTTGATGAAGCCGGTAACCCACCGCAACTGATCCAAGATCTACCGGGTTTTCGCCTGTGGTACAAACAAGAGCACGAATTTCGGGTGCCTAAAGGTGTGGTGTATGTCGCCATCGACAGCCCCCATGCAGTTAGCAGCCCACGCAATATTGTGAAAACACGTTTGTGTGTGGAAATGCTACTCGAGGCGATCAATGAAAGTGCTTATCCAGCTGAAATTGCAGGGATGTCGTATAACCTTTACGCCCACCAAGGCGGCGTAACGTTACAACTGTCAGGGTTTAGCGAGAAGCAACCGCTCTTGATGAAGCTATTATTGGATAAATTTGCCAACCGCAATTTCGATCCAGAACGTTTTAGAAATATCAAAGCCCAGATGCTACGCAATTGGCGAAATGCCGCTGAAGATAAGCCGATTTCTCAACTCTTTAATGAGTTAACGGGTTTATTACAGCCAAACAATCCACCTTACCCGACTCTGATCGAAGCCTTGGAATCCATTGAGGTTGATGAACTTCCAGCCTTTGTTGAGGCGATGTTTGCCGAGCTTCACATCGACACTTTTGTATACGGCAACTGGCTTAAAGAAGATGCGTTAGCGCTGGCCGAGGTGTTAAAAGATGCCTTCCGCGTTACCGACCAACTGTACGGTGAAGCACAACGTCCACTGGTTCGCCTTGGTCAACGCGGCACCATGACGCACGAAATCAGCTGCAACCATGCCGATTCAGCGATCTTGATGTATTACCAATCGCGTGAAACCACACCACGTAAGATTGCGATTTACACCTTGGCGAATCACTTAATGTCGACCACTTTCTTCCACGAGCTACGCACTAAACAGCAGCTTGGCTACATGGTGGGAACGGCGAATTTACCGCTCAATCGCCACCCAGGATTGATCCTATACATTCAATCCCCGGTAGCCGCGCCAAGCCAGTTGACTGAAGCCATCGATGACTTCACTAACGCGTTTGCTTTGGTACTGCTAGAGCTCAATGAAGCGCAATGGCAAGCCAGCAAGCAGGGGCTTATCGCCCAAATTGCAGAGCCAGATACAAACTTACGTACTCGCGCTCAACGTTTGTGGGTCAGCATTGGTAATAAAGATGAGCACTTTAACCAACGCCAAAAAGTGATCACCGCGCTTGAAGACCTAAGCCGAGCCGACATGGTGCGCTTCATTGTTGATATCGTTAAACCACGTACGGCCAATCGAGTCGTCATGCATTGCCAAGGCCAAGCACACGCCAACCTTGAGCCACTCGATATCGGTAAGCCCATCGAGTCTGTCGATGACTTCAAACGAGATGCGCGTTAACTCGAATGAACAACCAGAAGTACTTCCTACAGTACTCTGCCCAGCAACAAAAAAGACCAGCCGAAGCTGGTCTTTTTTATTTGAAGTGCTCAATCGCTATGACTAGGAATAAAAGCGTTGCCCTTCACTTGCCATTGCCACTAATTTCTCACATGGCGTGAAGCGCTCACCGTATTTATCTTTGTATTCGTTCAGTAACTCAACCACACGCGGAATACCAAGCTGATCCATATAACGGAACGGACCACCTAAGAATGGTGGGAAACCAATACCAAAGATAGCGCCAATATCACCATCACGAGGCGAACGGATCACACCTTCGTCTAGGCAGCGAACCGCTTCATTAAGCATCATTAAACTACAACGTTGCGCAACATCAATCGCCGCGAGGTGCTGTTGTGGCTCGAGGTTCAGCAGTTTATAAACGGTTTTATCGACTTCTTTTTTCTTGCTGTCATACAAGTAGAAGCCTTTACCTGACTTGCGCCCTTTACGGTTATCGTTGAGTAAGGTCTCAAATACATCAGGACCTTTAAAACGCTCACCCAATTCTGCCACCAAGATAGGCATGATCTTAGCGCCAATATCAACGCCCACTTCATCCAATAAGGTGATTGGCCCAACCGGGAAGCCAAAATCAAGCAAGGCATTATCTAAGTGCTCAATCGGCTCACCCGCCATCAACAAGCTTGCTGCTTCATTCATGTAAGGCGCCAAAATACGGTTCACATAGAAACCGGCTTTGTCGCCCACCACGATTGGGGTTTTACCTTGTTTCTTCGCTAATGCGACCACAGTAGCCACCGTTTGTGGTGACGTACCTTGATGAGGGATCACTTCCACCAGCGGCATTTTCTCCACCGGACTGAAGTAATGCAAACCAACAACATTTTCCGGTCGCTCTGCTACTTGCGCAATTTGATGGATTGGCAAAGACGAGGTATTAGTAGCGAAGATCGTCTCAGGCTTGGCATTCGCCTCAATGTCTTGCACCATTTGATGCTTCAATCCAAGATCTTCAAACACCGCTTCAATCACTACATCAGCATGATTAAAGCCTGTGTAATCAATTCCGCCAGTTATCGACATCATCTTAGATTGCAGCTGCGCTTTGCTGATAATACGACGCTTACGCTGCTTTTCTAACAACTTGTAGTTGTAGTTAAGGGCGTTTTGAATACCATCGTTACTGATATCTTTAATCCGCGTTGTCAGCTTAGCTTTTACCGCTGACACATGGCTGATCCCGCCGCCCATTAAACCGCCACCAAGTACACCAATACGTTGAATCTTCAGTGGTGTTGCATCAGCACCGTTTTCTTTTTTCATCTCTGTGGTAGCAAAGAAAATACTGCGTAGCGCTGCTGATTCAGGGCTCATTACAAGCTCACCGAAACGCTCTGCCTCCAATGCTAACCCTTTTTTCATACCGTCTTGTAAGCCAACTTTCACCACTTCTAAAATGGCTTCTGTCGCAGGGTAATTGCCTCGCGTTTTCTCGCGGGTTTTCTTGGTTGCTTGTTCAAATACCAATGAACGCCCAATAGGGTTCCCCCCTAGCGCCCATTCTTGCATGGTGCCTTTACGCTTTGGCTTAGGTTTCAAGGCTTGTTTTTCAGCTATCTCTAACAAGATGCTAAGCGGCACCGACTCTTCCACTAAACCTAACTTTTTCGCTTTTTTAGCACGGAGCTGCTTACCCGTTAAGATCATATCGAGCGCATTGGCAACACCGACTAAACGAGGTAAACGCTGAGTACCTCCAGAGCCTGGCAACAAGCCTAGCTGCACTTCAGGTAAGCCTAAACGGGTTTTGTCATCATCGGAACAAACGCGGCTATGACATGCCAAAGCGAGCTCTAAACCACCACCTAGGCACGGACCATGAATCGCCGCCACTACGTGAAATGGTAGCTGTTCAAGCTGAGCAAACAACTCTTGCCCTTGTGTAGCCAGAGCTTGCGCTTCTTTCGCTGTAGTACAGGCTGCTAACATTTTGATGTCAGCACCCGCGATGAAATTATCTGGCTTACCTGAGTGGATCACCATACCTTTAACATCAGACTTGGTTTTTAACTCAGCCAATACCGCAGATACTTGCTCTGCAAAAACCGACTGCAAGGTATTCATTTTCTCATCCGGCACATCGACTTTGAGCCAAGCAATGCCGTTGTCACCGTAGGTAAGACTAAACGCTGATTGTGTCATTACTCTGCCTCCAAAATCATTGCTGCACCCAAGCCACCAGCGGCACAAGCGGTATTTAATGCAAAACCACCACCTCGACGTTGTAGCTCTCTTAATGTTTGCGTCATCATTCGCGCCCCTGTCGCTGCGAATGGGTGACCGTAAGCAATCGAGCCGCCTAAGACGTTGAATTTGTCCATGTCGATTTCACCAATTGCTTCACTACGTCCCAGTTTTTCTTGCGCAAATTGCTTCGAACCAAACATTTTCACGTTCGACAAAGCTTGGGCTGCAAATGCTTCGTGCATGTCGATCAACGTCAGATCCGATAATGATAAACCAGCACGATCTAAAGCAATCGGCGTGGCGTATGACGGCCCCATCAGCATATCTTGCTCTACGCCAATCGCGGCAAAAGCATAGGAGCGAATATAGCCAAGCGGTTTATAGCCTAACTCTTTCGCACGACCTTCACGCATCAATAGCACCGCAGCGGCACCATCGGTTAATGGGGTACTGTTGGCGGCGGTAACCGAACCAAACTTACGATCAAAAGCAGGACGCAACTTCGCATATGACTCAAGGCTCGAGTCTTCACGAATATTATTGTCTTTATCAATCCACTGGCGATACGGTTCTGGGAAAGCTGTCATCACCTCCCCTTGGATTAAGCCGTCACGCCATGCTTGCGCGGCAAGCGTATGGGAGCGGTGAGCTAATTCATCTTGCTGCGCACGCGTAATACCGTGGCTTTTTGCCATTTGTTCAGCAGTTTGCCCCATACTTAATCCCGTTGAGTATTCCGCTACCGCAGGCGGCACAGGCATCAAATCTTTTAGGCTAAGTTTGCTAATGAGCTTGAGGCGCTTACTCATGGTCTTGGCTTTACTCAATTGCAGTAGCGTTGCCGCCATGCGCTTAGAGACACCAATTGGCAACACAGATGATGAATCCGCACCACCCGCAATACCAATATCTATGGTGCCCGACAAAATAGTTTCACAAACATTGGCTGCCGCTTGGAAACTTGTCGCACAAGCCCGGGTAACACTGTAGGCGTCGGTGCCAATATCCATTCCCGTGCCTAGCACAATTTCACGAGCAATATTTGGTGCTTCAGGCATTTGTACTACCTGCCCAAACACAACTTGCTCTATGAGCTTAGGGTCGATATCGACTTGATTGAGCATTTCATTCACCACCATTTTGCCCATATCCAAAGCTGGGACACCATCAAAGGCGGTAGCTTGGCGAGCAAACGGGGTACGTAATCCACTTACAACAGCGATGCGCTCACCTTGCGAGGTGGTAAGCTTTTGGAGACGTGTCATCGCAACTCCTTATCAATTGTTCAATAGGCGTGATACCAAAAATAGAGGTCAGACCACAACAATTGTAATCAAGTTGTTATTCAATTCAAACAAATGTTTTAAGAAGTATGATGAAGATTCAGCAGCGAGAGGTATATACTTTTTCTATAGGCAAAAAAAAACCATACCGAATTGGTATGGTTGTAATTTACGCGGAAAGCAATCTACGTAATGAATTTTAAATCAATTAACATAAAGCCAATTGCAAATCAGGCAATACCTGATAGGAGAAAGTAAAGTCAGCCTTCAAAAGGAAGTTGTCATCTTGCTCAACAGATAGTGTTAACTCATTGCAAACCTGAATCCTCAGGACTTGCGCTCAATCACCACTACCAGATGACGGGAACTACTATAACTTGCCTGCGAAGTCAGAATTTGAAGCAGATCAATTTTAAGTTCGAAAACACATTTTTTTGATTAATCACCGACGATAATTCATTCAGATCGCAAGGATAACCACCATTGGTTTAGGCAATAACATGATTAAACAATTTTTTCGTAAGAAAAAACCAGATCCCTCGGTCTCTGTTGATATGAATAAGCAAAGACGATACGAGGCCCTGGTTAGGGCGTGGCACCGAGACCTCTACCGATATGCATACTGGCTATGCCATGATCAGCATATCGCGGAAGATTTAGTGCAAGAAACTTGCTTGCGCGCATGGCGTTCGCTCGATAGTTTGCAGGATGATAAAGCCGCTAAAGCTTGGTTGATCACCATTCTGCGTCGAGAGAATGCACGTCGCTTTGAACGTAAACAATTCGACTTGGTCGATATTGATGATTACGCCATTGCCGACACGCACCAGCAAGACAATGAAATGGAATTAGAGCAGCAATTACTGCACCGCCAAATCATGAAACTATCACCCGAATATCGAGAACCTTTGGTACTTCAGGTAATGGCCGGATTTAGTGGCGATGAAATTGCTGACATTCTTGAACTCAATCGCAACACCGTAATGACTCGCTTGTTCAGAGCACGTAACCAACTAAAAGAGCAATTAGAGAAACAAACCGAACAGAGGGGTCATCAAAATGGACGATCTTGAATTCCGTCGGCGTATTCTCGCTGATCCGAACGATAACAGTGAGGAGATGATCGAAGCCAAAAATGCGTCGTTGGTTAACCGCAAGTTATCCGATGAATTGCAGCTATTGGATGCCAAAATTGATAAAGCGCTAAAAGTCGATGTTCCGGATGATCTTGCCGATCGAATCCTGTTTCATCAGTCAGGTCAAACACCAGCAAAACCTAAAACCACTAAGGTACATTTAGCAATAGCGGCATCGGTGGCGTTTGCGTTTGGTATTTTCACCGGACAGTTCAATTCAATTTTTGACAATACATCATCAACATCAAAAACAGCACAAATCGCAGCAGCAGAAGCTAATTTAGGTCAAATGGCATTGGATCATTTCTATGCCGAAGCGCCTTTTGTTAACACCATAGATGAAGGCGTAGAACTCAGCCAAGTAAACGCAAAGTTGAAACCGTTTGGCTCAGAGTTAACCGAATTACCAGGCCATGTTTATTATGTGAACCACTGCTCGTTTGGCAATCAAAACGCCTTACATATGGTGATGGATACCCCACAAGGTAAAGTCACTGTGTTTGTGGTACCAATGAAAAGTCAAATTGAGACGGATTTCAAAGACAGCAAGATGGAAGGTGTGTTGATGCCACTTCGTGACGCCAGTTTAATTGTGGTAGGCGAAAAAGGCAGCGATATGAAGCCTGTCGCGAATACCATAAAATCGGAATTACGTTGGCAAATTTAGTTTCACTGTAGCGCAATCAATGCGTTATAGCGCTCTCAATAATAAAAGCTGCGTCATAGCAGCTTTTATTCTGTTTGCACATACAGAACGAAAAACTGTTACCTCTGTTGCATAAAGAAAGATTCCCTCTCCCCTCAAATAGAGTAATTACTATACAATCCTTAACGATTCGTTAACTTTCGTTATACGCATCAATAAAATAACAACTGGTCTGCTTTGATAGGTCAGGCTCCCCACCTACAATCTTGCGCAATCTTCCAAAGTAGAAGATATAACTGCACAAAATAGATTAGGAATAATAATAAATATGAACAAGAAGCGTCTGTTTACTAAGTCAATCTTAGCGTTGACTGTAGCAATGGCATCGCAGCAAGCAGCTGCGGCTGGTTTCCAACTTAATAGCCAATCTGCGACTGGTCTAGGTCGTGCGTTTGCGGGTGATGCGGTAATCGCTGATAACGCATCTGTACTATCTCGTAACGCAGCAGCAATGGCACTATTCGATGCGCCTGCACTCTCTCTGGGTGTAAACGTTATCGATACAGATATCAAAGTAAAAGATGTGAAGTACCCTCTAGCACCAACTGGTACTTCAGACCAACAAATTGGTAGCACTTCCTACGTGCCAAACATCTACTACATTCACCCAATCAATGACAAATTTACTGTAGGTGCTGGCCTTTACTCAAATTTCGGTACAAAAACTGAATTCAGCAGTGATTTTCCTGCAAACGAATACGGTGGTCTAACCGATGTTAAAAGCATTAACTTTGCACTGAGTGTTGCGTACCGTATCAACGAACAGTTCAGCGTTGGTGGTGGTCTAGATGTAATCTACGGTAGCGGTAAGCTTGAGCGAGAAAACCAAAAATTAGCTCCAGGCGTTAAGTTAGTAGAAGTTGACGCTGATGGCTATGCTCTTGGCTGGAACATCGGTGGTGTTTACGAGCTAAACGAAGACAATCGCTTTGGTCTTTCGTACCGTTACAGCCCAGATCTTGAAGCTGATGGAACCATTAAATTAAAAGGCCAACAGCTAGACGGGCACAAATTAAATATGCCTCTACCTGATATGGCTGAATTCTCAGGCTTCCACAAACTTAACGACCAGTTCGCTGTTCACTATAGCGTACAGTGGATCAAGTGGAGCGAGTTTGACAAGCTAGCTACAACAGGTAGCCCTAGCCAAACGCTAAAAGAATATAAGTGGCAAGATGGCTGGCACTACTCGCTAGGTGGTACCTACTACCTAAACAACGATTGGGAACTACGTGCAGGTTACATGTACGACACCAGCGCACAAGATACGAAAACATCTATCTCAGTGCCTGACTCTGACCGCCAATGGCTATCAGGTGGTTTCACCTACCACATCGACAGCAAATCGAACATCGACTTCGGTGTTACTTACCTGATGGGTAAAGATGTATCTGTTGTTGAAAATGATGCAGTACTACCTATTAACGCGACAACTCGCGCTAATGCTTGGCTATACGGTATTCAATACAGCCGCTCGTTCTAATTTCAGCGAACAGTTAAGTAAAAAAATAATGAAGGGAGCCTTATGGCTCCCTTTTTATTTTATTCATTACTTTTGAATTAATTTCATAAATATCAATAAATAAGCAGAAATTATTTTCAATTTTCTCGAATTAACTTCACTTTACTCGCTAAAACTCAGCGACGCCCTGTACGCTCAAACCCTTATTTTATGACACACGTGTACGCTGAAAAAAATTCACAGTGCTCGATTTGAGTGAAAAAAGCAGCAACGAAATCGCAAGAACCCCACTAATCGCACTCTTTTTAAGCAAAAAAACACAAAAGTGCATTTATTTAATTAAAGCATTTACTCTAAGGCGTATTATTCGCCATACAAATTTCAGCGAACAATTAATCATGAAAAAGAACAATATCACTCTCGCTTTAGCAGCAGCGTCAACGCTAGTTATCAGTGCAAATGCAGCAGCAGCAGGCTTCCAACTAGCAGAATATTCAGCAACAGGTCTTGGTCGTGCTTTCGCAGGTGAAGCAGCAATGGCTGACAACGCAAGCGCACAGTTCCGTAACCCAGCAATGCTTAGCTACCTAACTGGTACTCAAGTATCGACAGGTGCGATCTACGTTGATCCTAATATCGATGTGAAGGGTAACCTTAACATTGGTATGGATATCCCAACAGAAGCAAACGACATTGCAAAATCTGCAGTGATCCCTAACTTCTACCTGTCACACCAAATCAATGATCAAGTATTCGTTGGTCTTGCGCTGTCTACCAACTACGGTATGGAAACAGAACTTGGTGGCGAGTTCCTTGCGACCCAATACGGTAACCAAGCGAAAGTTCACTCTGTTGAGATCAACCCTAACCTTGCTTACAAAATTAACGAGCAATTCAGCGTAGGTGCTGGTGTTCGTTACGTTATGGGTGAAGGCCACTTTGGTGCTAATACTCCAACAGATATGCCTACTCAACAAGGCGTTATTCCAAAAGGCACTGACCTAAAATACATGGAAGGTGATGATACTGCTTGGGGTTGGCAACTGGGTGCCGCTTGGCAGATCAATGATGACAACCGCATTGGTTTCAACTACCGCTCTGCAGTCGATCTAAAACTTGAAGGCGAAGCATCTGGTGTTGTTTTCGACATGACAGCAGCTATGTCTGGTAAACAAGTTGCTAAGAAGTATTCTGGTAGCATGGAGCTAACGCTTCCTGCTACAGCAGAACTTGCAAGCTTCCACCAGCTAACTGACAAAGTAGCTGTACACGCAAGCTTCAACTGGACCGACTGGAGCAGCTTTGACAAGCTAGAAGCAGATATCGACGCTCTAGGTAAACAGCATATCAAAGATGAAAACTGGAAAGACAACTACCGCTTTGCTGTTGGTTCAACTTACCAACTAAACCAGGCTGTTGTACTTCGCACTGGTGTAGCTTACGACACATCAGCAGTTGACGATGCTAACCGTACCCAAACTATCCCAGAGACAGATCGTCTATGGCTAAGCCTAGGTGCAGGTTACCAAGTAACTAAAGACTTCAACCTAGATGCTGGCTTTACTTACATCTTCGCAAAAGATGCATCTATGACTGAATCAGAAGCTGCACTTCCAGGTCAATTTACTGGTGAAACCACTGGTAACGTATGGCTACTTGGTGTTCAAGCAAGCTACCGCTTCTAAGCACTCATAAAGACTGACTCACATAAACTCGCTCATAGCGATTGGCGGTAACGCACTGTAAAGTCAGCAATGAGAAGGTACGAGTCTAAATGCCGCTTAACAAGGCTATCTTGTAAGCGGCATTTTTTTAGCTATCGTGCCACAGCTAGATTCGAAATAAACATAAAAGGCACACCCTCTCCGCCACCACTACCAACTCACTTTCCTGTCGCTCATATTCACTGCCCACACCGCAAAATTTAGCTAAAACTTACTTGCAGCGTGAGATTCTCAACCGCTATCCTTGGCCTTGCTTGTATCACCTATCGCACCATCTAACGACGATTATCATCATGACAAGACTTTCGCTTACTCTACTCCCTTTGCTTGCTTTCAGCTTAACTACGCAAGCATCCAACGATTCAGAAAGCCTTAACCTTCAGTCCCATATTCTTGCTGAAGCGTGGGGAGATTTAGACAAAGATGGTCAGCCCGAAAAAGCACTGTTGCTTGACGTCGCAATCAAAGGGCAAAGCCCAGCTCTACGCATGATTCAAATATTCAAAGGAAGCGAAGATGAATGGCAGCTATGGCATGTTAGCCAAGGTGGCGTGTTAGACAGTGAAAGCGGAGGCCTATTAGGGGATCCGTTTGAAAGCATGACCATTGAGCGTGGCGCTTTAGTGATTCATCATTTTGGCGGCAGTGCACAAAAATGGAATTACACCCACAGATACCGTTTTGATGGTAAGGCGTGGCCTTTAATTGGAGCAACCATCAAATATGGAACCCAAGGTTGTTATCAGCTATTTGACTATAACCTTGCCAGCGGCAAAGCCGTTCATAAACAAGTTAGTAAACAATGCTGGAGCGATGATGTACTACCTTCGACAACAACGCAGTTGAACATCGATAAACCAAAGCATCACGATTTAGACAGCTTTACGCCGGGCTTTAATGAACTAACAATAAAGCAACTAGATACCACCATTTACTACTGATACAAAAAATCCGAGCAATGCTCGGATTTTTATTAACTCTAGGCTAGCCCCCCTAATAATCATCGATTTCATCAAGAAACTCGTCTGAAAAATCAGGTTCTTGCTCTTGCGTATCCAAAGGAGCACCATTCGATGCGCGGAAGTTCTTATGCTGAATATAAGCATCACGCGTAAACAAATACGGATCTGGCGAATCTTCTAATATCGCTTCTTGCGGTACTAATGCCGCACGTTTTTCCATACCTTCTAGTGCCCACTTACCCGCACTTTGCCAGAACGTCAGCAAGTTAAGAGGGAAGTATAAACCGTCGACGATATCCCCCGCCCCTTCACGCAAGGTAATAGGACCATACATAGGCACCATGAAATAAGGTCCGTTCCCAACCCCGTGATAACCGAGTGAATCACCAAACTCTCGCTGACCCGGTGAGCGGATATCAGCGGCAGTCGCGATATCAATCAAGCCGCCCAAACCAAACACGGTATTAAACCAAAAACGGTTAAAGTGAATCGCCGCGTTTTCAGGATTCAGCATGATCAAGCTGTTTACCATGCTCGCTGGCTCTTCAAGGTTAGCTAAAAAGTTGGCTAGCCCTGAGCGCACAGGAACAGGTACATAATCCACATACGCCAAAGACACTGGGCGAACCACGTAAGGATCGAGAATATTGTAGTTAAGATGCCAAACAGAGCGATTTATACCTTCGAAAGGGTCATAAACGCCACTTTGCGTGTCACTGCTGGCTTCCGCTTCATAGTCGATATGATCCGCTACTTTCACTTGGTTGGTAGTCGCAGCTTGCTGCTCATGCCTTTCAGGCGAGTCAGCACAGCCAATAACCGAAGTTGAAAGCACAATAGCGACTGTGGCGGTTCTAAGTATTTCTTTTAACAAGCTTTAAATTTCATCCATAAAAAAAGCAGACTCAATAATAATATCGAGCCTGCTCAATTTATTCCAGTTTAGTTATTTGTATTGCTGATTAATCACAACATTTACGCTACTTCCAAGGTCAACAGGTTGGCTTTCACCGTACCAGTCACCTTGCTTAGTCATTACGTTACCATCAGCATCAATGCGAGCTTTAACCATTAACTTAGGCAAAGACGACATTAAACGCTCTGGGATCATGCTGTCATTATCATCAAGCATTACAGTCAAAGGGAACTGGCCTGAAAGCGGTACACGACGAGCCGCAATCGGCATCGGTGAACCATTCTCGTCATGTGCCGAGATGATCAACAAACCTTGTTGCGGCAGTTGCACACTTGGGTCTAGGTTAATCGTTACTGTCAGTGATTTAGTCGTCGCCTCACCAGTACCTAGCTGTGCTTGTGCACGCTCAATGCTGCGGTCTAACATTTCAACACGAGGATCATCTGGCGATACCAGTTTTTTCATCATGCTCCAGTAAGAAATCGCCAGCTTAAACTCTTTACGCTCAAACGCATCAAACGCCAACAACGACATCGCACGTACATTGGTGTGATCGCGCTTGATCACCGAGCGTAGTAGCGAACGAACAAAGTCGCTTTGCGCAGGGTCGCCAATCATCATCAAAGTTTGGGCGTAACCTAACTGTACTTCCGTATCGTTAGGTCGCAGATCGTAGGCACGCTTCATCGCCGTCTGTGATGTCTCAGCATCACGGTTAGCCATACCAATACGACCAAGCAACAACCAACCAGTCGCATCATTTGGCGTATCGTGAAGACGGGTACGCAACGCCAATGTCAGATCATTCATCTCTTCATCAGTCAGAGGGTCTTGATCTTCATTCATTAGACGCTGAGAAAGCTCAGGTAAGCGCGCTGCGACTTTCTGCCATTCGTCCACTTTACTGATGTTACCTACGTTGAAGTACAAACCGTAACAAATCACGATAGTGGCAACGATACCCGGCAAAACTAACCAAGGTGACGTTAGCTTTTCTTCCGGCTGATGCAGCTCTACAACGTCATCAAGCAATGACTGTTGCAGCTCAGAAACCAGCTCACCTTTAGTAGCAACAATACCTTCATCGCTTTCAGATTCGATTTCACGTACACGATCTTGATAAAAAGCTTTGTTGAGCTCATCGCGGCTAGCGGCGTCATCTTGCGCTTTACCGTAATAAATCGGCACCACGAAAAAAAGTAGTCCCACCAAAATTAAAACGATGGTGGTGATCCAGAACAACATCATTATTTTTCTACCTTATCGTTTTTGTTCTCAACGTTATCTTGTTCCATTTCAGCGAGCATCGCTTTTAAACGTTTCGCTTCAGCTTCATCAAGATCATCGTTTGCCGCAGCCTGAGGCTCATTATTGCGACGAGAGCGCAATACCAATACCGTAAAGCCACCTACGATAAAGAATAACGGACCAAGCCATAGAATAATGGTCGATAGCATCACTGGCGGCTCGTAGGTAACGAAGTTACCGTAACGCGCGACCATGTAATCAACCACATCTTCTTTATCTTTGCCTTGCTGAAGCATGTCATACACTTTCTGGCGCATGTCTCGCGCTAAAGGCGCATCGGAATCAGCAATCGTGTTGTTCTGACACTTAGGGCAACGCAGGGTTGCCGTTAGCTCTTGGAATGCTTCTTCTTGATCGACGTTATCAAAGCTGTGTACTTCAATCGCCGCCACTGCTGACGTTGACGTCAACAGTGCCAGCATCAGACCAGCGAGAAGCATGGAGAATCGTTTCATCATCCCTTCGCTTCCTCTAGCAACTTGCTATACATAGGCTGCAGAGTTTCTTCCCAGTTACGTGGGTTAACATCGCCCACGTGACGGTAACGGATCACTCCGTCAGCATCGATAAGGAATGTTTCTGGCGCACCATAAACACCAAGGTCCATTCCCAGCATACCACTGCCATCAAATAAGCTATGAATGTATGGGTTGCCCAATTCATTCAACCACTGCACAGCTTTCAAGCGATCATCTTTGTAGTTCAGACCAACAATCTTAACGCCAGTAGCTGCGAGTTTATTTAAGTACGAGTGCTCAGCGTAACAAGTTGGACACCAAGTCGCCCATACGTTTAGTAGTAAAGGCTGACCTTTAAAAATGTCTTGCTCGTACAACTTGCCCGCTTCTACTAAGTCTTCAAGTTTGAACTGAGGGACAGGTTTACCCACCAGTACAGATTCCAACTTAGTCGGATCATCACCGTCTGCATTACGCGTTAATTGCACAAGAAACACCATGGCTAATGCGATAAAAAGCACTAGCGGGATGTATAAAACCTTCTTATTCATCCATTCACCTCAACTTGCTTACCTGCTGTTGATTTTGGTTGCTTCGCTTTTTGGCGGAAACGGTAACGCTTGTCGCTGATCGCAAATGCACCACCAAGAGCCATTAGAATGGCACCAAACCAAATCCAGTTAACAAACGGTTTATAGTAAATACGTACTGCCCAAGCGCCTTCGTTACCCAGCTTTTCACCCATAGCGACATAAAGGTCACGAGTAATACCACTGTCGATAGCCGCTTCGGTCATCATTGAACGTGCAACACTGTAGAAACGCTTCTCTGCATGCAGGGTCGTCACATACTTACCATCTTTCGTGATGTTAAAGTCTGCAATGTAACCATCGTAGTTCGGACCATCCGCATCGCGTAGACCTGCAAATTTGAAATCGTACCCTTCAACATGGATGCTTTCGCCCGGCGCCATACGTACGTCGCGCTCAAGATCGTAGTTTGAAACCAATGCCATGCCGATAACAGAGACAGCCAGACCAAGGTGACCTAGCACCATTGCCCAGTGGCTACGACCAAGCTTGCCTAAACCAACCGCTAGGGTATGACGGTGAGTAGCACGCTCATAAAGCTCATAAGTTTGCAGCACAATGATCCATACTGCCATTGCAACGCCTAGGGCTGCGAACGGCTGGAATTTATCTGCGAACAGGTACACCACGCCTACAGAAAAAGGCACAGTGAATAGACCCGAAAGGATCAACGGCTTTTTCAGCGAGCTTAGCTGATCACGCTTCCAACGAACCAGTGGACCGATACCTAGAATGAAAGCAAATGGCACCATCAACCAAGTAAACAAAGTATTGAAGAATGGTGCACCGATAGACACCGAGCCCAAACCAATTTGTTTGTGAACCAGTGGCAATAACGTACCAACAAGCACGACAATCAGACCTGCAACCAGTAACAGGTTGTTTGCTAGCAGTAGGTTTTCACGTGATAGTAGGCTGTAGTTACCTCGTGAGCGAATTTGTGCGCCACGCAATGCGTAAAGCAATAGCGAGCCGCCAATCACAACCACAAGGAAACCAAGAATGAACATACCGCGCGCAGGATCCGATGCGAATGCGTGCACCGATACCAATACGCCCGAACGTACCAAGAAGGTACCCAGTAAGCTCAATGAGAAAGCAGAGATCGCCAGTAATACTGTCCACGCTTTAAAGGTGCCACGTTTTTCTGTCACTGCTAGTGAGTGCATCAACGCAGTACCTGCAAGCCAAGGCATTAGCGAGGCATTTTCTACTGGATCCCAGAACCACCAGCCACCCCAGCCTAGTTCGTAGTACGCCCACCAAGAACCAATCGCGATACCTAGTGTTAGGAACGACCATGCTGCGATTGTCCAAGGACGAGACCAACGAGCCCATGCAGTATCTAGACGACCCGTCATTAGCGAAGCGATTGAGAAAGCAAACGCTACCGAGAAGCCAACATAGCCCATATACAGTAATGGCGGGTGAATGATCAAGCCCGGATCTTGTAGCAGTGGGTTAAGGTCGCGACCTTCAACAGGGAAGTAAGGCAAGGTACGTAGGAAAGGGTTTGATGTCACGATGATGAACAGTAGGAAACCCACTGAAATCATGCCCATTACGGCTAATACGCGTGATACCGACTCTAGTGGCATACCACGACTAAAGCGTGCAACGGCTGCCGCCCAACCCGCTTGGATCAGAACCCAAAGCAGTAATGAACCTTCGTGAGCACCCCACACCGCGGTGATACGGTAGTACCATGGCAATTGCGACGTCGAGTTACTTGCAACATAAGTCAACGTGAAGTCGTTGGTGTAAAACGCCCAACATAGGATCACGAACGACAACGACAACATAGCAAAAATGCCATAAGTCAGTGGACGGGCGGTACGCATCATCATCTGATTTCCCGCCGATGCGCCATAAAGTGGGTAGATACTTGCCAGTACCGATAACCCTAGCGCGATGATAAGAGCAAAATGCCCTATTTCAGCAATCATTGTGTACTACCTTGCTTCTGCTCTTTTGAATATTGAAGCGGCGCGTGGGTTTTCTCCATCGCTGCAGCGACTTCAGGCGGCATGTATTCTTCATCGTGCTTTGCCAGTACTTCGTGGGCTTGAACTGTCTTAGCGTCGACTAACACACCTTGCGCCACAATGCCCTGACCTTCACGGAATAGATCCGGCAAAATACCATCGTAGGTTACCGTTACCGCTGGGCCTACATCTGCCACATCAAAACTTACTTTCAGCGATTGCGGATCACGTTTTACCGTACCCGCCACAACCATGCCGCCAATCCGTAGACGTTGTCCTACTTCTGGCTTGGTGCCATCTGGCTTACCATTTACCAATTCTGTAGGGGTGTAGAACAAGTCCATATTCTGATTCAATGCATAAAGCATTAAACCGACGGTTGCACCGAGGCCAACGACTAACGCTAACACCAAGGTTAAGCGTTTTTTACGTCTCGGGTTCATAGTGTGTTCTCCAATTTTTCGGCGTCTTGAATACGTTGCTCACGAGCAATTTTATTTTTAAGCTCCGCCATGAGACGGCGCTTTTTATTTAAACTCGACATTAGGATCCAAAGCATCGCTAGGAAAGAAATACCGTAAGCACTCCAAACGTATGAGGCGTAACCGCCCATCGCTAAGAAGTCGCTGAATGATTCAAAATGCATACTTTCCTCACTTAACCAGTTGACGGACCCAAGGGCGGTGACTTTCACGCGCGATAATTTCATTACGCAGACGAACTAAAGTCACAGCACCAAAGAAGAAGGCAAAACCGATAATATTCAGTAGTAATGGCCATAGCATGGACGCATCCATTGATGGCTTATCGAATTTAGTGATAGTGGCACCCTGATGTAGGGTATTCCACCACTCAACAGAAAAGTGAATGATTGGCAGGTTAATCACACCCACGATAGCCAAAATACCCGCCGCTTTCGCCGCTGTTTTTTGGTCATCAAAAGCACTGTATAGCGCAATAACACCTAGGTATAAGAACAAAAGGATAAGCTCAGAAGTCAGACGAGCGTCCCATACCCACCATGCGCCCCACATTGGTTTACCCCAAATCGCACCCGTTAATAGTGCAATCACAGTAAACACCGCACCAATGGGTGCCATTGCAGCCGCTGCCATATCAGATAAACGGATTTGCCATACCAAGCCGATGAAAGCGGCAATCGCCATCGACATGTAGGCGCCCATTGACCAAATGGCTGCAGGTACGTGCAGGTAAATGATTCGGAAACTGTCACCTTGTTGGTAATCACTTGGTGCGTAAGCTAGGCCCCAAGCGGTACCAATAATAATGGTTGTTAAAGAAATAATGGAAAACCAAGGTAACAAGGTACCGCACAAACGGTAGCAGTTCTCAGCTTTTGCGTAGGGATGTAACCACTTCCACATATATCAACTCTACTCAGTCTAAAATGTTGTTTAATATCGTTATAATGCTGCCATTATCTATAGATAATGATCAGTTCACGCTAATTCGTAGCGATGCCGCAACCGCAAAAGGCGCTAAAGTTGCAGAACCGACTAGCATTGCGCCCATCAAGGCCAATTGACCGTTATAAGCCATACCTAGACTTGCTGCATCTATCGCAGATGTCGCAAATATAAGCACAGGTATGTAAAGCGGTAATATGAGCAAACTCAATAAAACACCACCTTTACGTAAACCCACAGTCAATGCGACCCCAATCGCGCCTAAAAAGCTCAACGTAGGTGTACCAATTAGCAGGGTTAACACCACTGCAATCCAAGTTGCCCAATCCAACGACAGCAAGATCGCCAATAATGGGCTTATAAGTAATAGTGGCACACCTGTAAGCAACCAGTGTGCTAACATTTTCGCTAATGCCAATACAGGTAGCGGTGTTGGCATCAACATCATCTGTTCTAATGAGCCATCGGCGAAGTCATCACGGAATAACCGCTCTAGCGATAACAAAGCCGCCAAGAGTGCCGCGACCCACACAATGCCCGGTGCAATGCGTGCCAATAAGTTTGGCTCCGGCCCTACTCCCAATGGGAACAAGGTAATCACAATGATAAAAAACCACAGCGGGTTAAACACGTCAGCCTGACGACGAAAGGCAATCAACAACTCACGACGGATCACCTGAGAAATAGCTTTGATCATGGCTACTGGCCCAATTTAATTTTTCTTAGTTGATCACTGTCGGTGAACATATCTTGGTGCGTCGTTAGCAACACAATACCGCCGCGCTCAGCGTGTGACAGGAACAAACGCTCCAGCACTTTGACACCTTGCTTATCGATCGCCGTCAAAGGCTCATCGAGTACCCAAATGCGGTGATTACTGATCCATAATCTCGCTAGAGCTACACGGCGTTGCTGACCGGCTGATAATTGCCCTGCAGGAACATCTTCACGCCCTGCTAAGCCAACGTGTGCTAATGCTTGAAATAAGCAATCATCGCCACACACCTTTGCTTGACCTTCAAGCGGCGCACTGCCTTGTTCAGCGTGCATGGCTTCAAAGTAAGCCAAATTTTCGTATGCCGTCAGCTCGCGCTTGATCCCCGTCTGGTGCCCCAAGAACAACAAGTCTTGGTGAAACTCTTCACGCGACGTCAGAATGTTCTCGCCATTCCAACACACCTGACCTTCGTCGGCGTTACCTAAACCAGCAATGATCCGTAGTAAGGTTGTTTTACCTGCCCCGTTATGACCTTCAATCTGAACCAACTCGCCGTTTCCAACGGTAAAGTTGAGGTCATCGAACAGTACACGCTCATCACGAATACAGCTTAACTTCTCTACTGACAACATACGAAATGATGTATCCTAACTGACACAAAATGAGCACGCATATTACCACATCGAGCTTGTATATTGTTAGCGACCAGTTTATCTAGATTACTGATGAAGGTAAGTAATTGTGAACCCAACACATATCAATAAAACGTTAACGGCCATAGTATCTGGCGATAGACAAGTCAATACAGTGAAAGTGCCGAATAACCCCAAACTTATTGATACAAGTCAATCAGTTACCCCTAAAGAGGTAATCAACTCACCGCATTTTCGCCTTCAGCAATTGTTAACAAACTTGCCAGCGCTGCAACGTTTCGTTGCACTTTTGACGTCACTTTCTGGCACACCAGCCCCTAGCCACAGCCCGGTGCAACAATGGTTACCCCAGTTACTATTGCCGAATAATCAAGCAGCTGTGGTGCAATTTTTAAAACAAGGCGCAGGTGCAGCAGTTTTAAAGCAACTTATCCAGCAATTGGCTACTCCAAATAGTACGATCAGCCAATGGTTATCCGATCTCTCATCCAGCCAGCAAAGTGAGTTCAAGGCGCTTTTACGCCTTGCCGCAGAGCAACGAGTATTACCTCACAGCCAAGCTGACAGTAATGACCCTGTTTTTCTGCAATTACACTTAGCACAAGCAGCGCAACGCGAGATCAAATGCAAAGTCAGCCGCTACCCAGCTCAGCGACAAAAGAAAGGGAAAGCCGCTCAACACCAATGGCGGGTTGAAATCGAATTACCTATTGGCGACGAAGATACCTTAACAGCCAAAGCGCAAATTGAAGATCACAGCTTGGCACTAACCTTTACCAGTGACTCCGCCAAGGTACTCACCACCAGCCAACAGCTCGCACCTCTTCTGGTGGCGCGTTTAGCCACCTTCGGTTTTGAGACAGAGCCGCCCAATTTTCATCGCGTAGAAAAGCCGCTGCCAGCCAGCTTTACTACCCAACAGTCGGGCTTAATAGCCAAAGTCTAATAACCGCTACCGAATAAGCCATACAGAATATGAATCAAGAAAAGAGTGCTATAGCCCTACACTACGATGGCTACAATACCCCAAGCGTTACCAGCAAAGGTTATCAAGGGTTAGCTGAACACATCATTGAGCAGGTGAAAAAACAAGGTGGATTAGTCCATCAAGATCCCGTACTGGCCGAGTACCTGAATGAGTTAGAGGTGGGTGATACAATCCCGGAACAGGTGTATCTGGTGATTGCGGAGTTGATTGCGTTTTCGTGGGTCCTAAACGGAAAAACCCCTCCCGGCTGGGAAGGGTTAGACAAAATCAATGTCGAGGTTTAACGGCGACGATCATGGGTCATTTGCTGAAGGCGCATGAGCAACTCGGCTTCAGCTTTCGGCAAATCACACTCTTCCATCAGCTCATTAACGTCAGCCCCAAGCTCAACCATTTTCGATGCACGGCTATATAAACGCCCATCAGGGTCATGCATCGAGATTTCGCTTTGGCGTTCGGCTAACATCTCTTGATTTTCTGCTATCTCGGCCATTTTTTGGCTCATACCCATAGTACCTACGCGCAATTCATTAAACTGCTTAAGTAGGCTTTCGTGTTGCTGGCGGGCATTTTTTGCCACCAGCTCCATTGCTGAAAACTTGGCTTCTAGCGCCTGACGCGCTTTTCGCTCTCGCCCTAGCAACACACAAAGGATAATGAGGGTGAACAGTGAAATACCAAGCGGCAACCACTGGATGACCAATTCAAGCATTATAGGTACGCCATCTCGTCCCATTCTTCATCAGAAAGGAGTTTGTTTAGATCAACCAAGATCAGTAGCTCACCATCACGGTTGCTCACACCTTGAATGAATTTCGCGCTTTCTTCTGTACCTACACTTGGCGTAGTGTCGATTTCAGAGCTACGTAGGTAAACCACTTCAGCTACGCTATCAACTAGGATACCGATAACTTGTTTTTCAGCTTCGATGATCACAATACGAGTATTGTCAGAGATTTCACCTGGCATTAGACCAAAGCGAGAACGGGTATCGATAACTGTTACTACGTTACCGCGTAGGTTGATAATACCTAGCACGTAGTCTGGCGCACCTGGTACAGGTGCAATTTCAGAATAACGCAGTACTTCGCGTACTTGCATTACGTTAATACCGTAAGTTTCGTCTTCCAACTGGAAAGTAACCCACTGTAGTACTTGATCGCCGTCTTCTTTTTGAATTTCGGCTACACTCACCTGCGACATGCTGTTTCCTCTTAGAGCTTACTCACTGAATTCCCTTAACATCCAGCCCAGCATTGAGCATCTTGATAAGTTCTTCGACGTGAATTAAAGCACACATTTTTTCTTTAACCATTCCAGCAAGCCAAGGCCGTTTACCCGCCTTTTCTCGCCAACGAATACTGTGTTGGGTCAAGGTTTCTGTTCCATGAAGCTTATCACACGCTAAGCCCCACTTACTCTCCCCTAACATGACGATATAGCGATAATTTTCTTTATACTCATCGTCACTGAGTTTTTCTGGCATTACCCAACGCGCGGTATCAACAACATCATGTTGTTGCTCTCGGTTGTTCAGTAACCCCAAGTACCATTCTGGACGCCCAAGAAGACGATTAAGCTCCGCCATCTGGTGGATACCGCCCAAATCGGTCAGTGATACCGCGAATGTCACGCCGTTCACTTCAAAAAAGAGCGCTTGGAACTCTTGCTCTAGCGACTCTTCAGCGGTTTGCGCTGGAGGCCATTCGCCACCCGCCTGCGTTTCAGGCTCGACAGCAATGCTGGTCTCCAGATCAGGTGCCGGTGTTTCTACCACCACCTCAGAAATTAATTGTGGCTCTGGCTCTGGCTCTGGCTCTGGCTCTGGCTCTGGCTCTGGCTCTGGCTCTGGCTCTGGCTCTGGCTCTGGCTCTGCAAGTGTGGCTTCAGATTGAGCTGCGGCAAGAAATTCTGCCTCAGTCACATTCTCAATGTACGCCTCACTGTCTTGCTGAATGGCATGTTGCATGCTCGACATTTGATCAAGCAAGCGCTGCACATCCTGCATATCTGGCTGCGCCAACTCCATTACAGGTGTTGGTTCTTGCGGCTCAGATTTAGTTTCTCGTTTCACTTCGGGCTCTGCGCTTGGCACCCAGTCTGAAACTTGCGATACCCGCTCACTCGCCGCTGAAAACGAGCGTGCTAAGACATCATTATCGAGCGAAACTGACTCGTCTTCGCTTGCAGGTGATTCTTCATCTTGCGCGTTATCCGCAAAGACATAAGGCTGCGTCGTATTGCCTGCCGACATTTCACGCGCCAAATCATCAACAAACTCATCTAAGCTATCGGCCGTCAGCTCAGTTTCTTCACTGCTTTTATCACAATTATTGAGTGTGTCCTCAATTTGTGATGTTTCAGCTTGAATAGACACCTCAAGCTGTTCAGCAGTAGACCATGACGACGGTAATTCAACATCGTCACTGTCATCAACACTCGCTTCCGTGATCTCTTCGGCTTCGGCTTCGGCTTCGGCTTCGGCTTCGGCTTCGGCTTCGGCTTCGGCAGAGTCTAGCTCAAGCTCAGCGTCTGCAACCTCTGTTTCTGCTTCTGTTTGAGGCTCAGGTTCTGGCTCAGCCTCAATCAGCAGGTCAAAGAAATAATCATCCAGCGCTTGTTCACTGGATAACCGATTGTTATCGCTCATCTTGTTCCAACCGCAGCAGATAATTTAATAAGGTTTTATACGCAAACACACCACGACAACTGCGCGCAAAATACGACGGTGGCATGTGTTTAATACTGGCATCTCGGAACTTAGTATCAATCGGCACTGCCGACGCCCATACCTGCTCAGGGAAGCGTACTTTAAGCTCTTGCAGCGTCTGCAATGACGCTCGGGTTCGCTTGTCGTACATGGTCGGTACTATGGTGACTTTAAAGCCATTAGGCTGGGATTTTTGCATAATGTGCAATGTGCGCATCATGCGTTCTAACCCTTTCATCGCCAAGAACTCGGTTTGTACCGGAATCAGAATACGATCACTAGCAGCTAAGGCGTTAACCATCATGACACCCAAAATTGGCGGGCAGTCAATCAGGACGTAATCGTAATCTTGTTCAAGACTACGCAACGCTTTTTTCAGCACTAAGCCCATACCACCTCGGCTCCCCATCACACGGTCTAATGTCGCTAAAGACATGTGAGCCGGAATGATGTCGATACCTGGGAAGTTGGTGTTCATCACCAAAGGCATTACAGTGTTACGGTTGATATCCGTTAACTGAAACAAATCAAATAAGCTCGCTGGCACACTATCGGAATCAATGTTCAGATAGGTACTTAACGAGGCATGAGGATCGGTATCAACCAACAAGACACGCTTGTTGCGTTCACTCAACAACCCAGCTAGCGAAACCGTGGTTGTGGTTTTACCGACCCCACCCTTTTGGTTGGCAATGCTCCAGACTAACACCTGCGTTGACTCCTTAGCCTAGCCCCAGCTCAACCAAAATACGCTCAGAAATACGCTCTAGCGGTAGATCTTCAGTCGACAAACCGGCTTTGGCTACAGCTTGTGGCATGCCATAAACCACACAACTTTCTTCATCTTGCGCCCAAATAGTAGAGCCGCCAGATTTGAGCATACGACAGCCTTCACGACCATCAGCGCCCATGCCGGTTAGGATCATCGACAACACTTTGTCTTGGTAAATTTTTGCTGCCGAGCCGAAAGTCACGTCAACACATGGTTTGTAGTTCATACGCTCACCGCCATCGATAATACGGATGCGCGTTGAGCCTGGACGACCTTCTAGCATCATTTGCATGCCACCTGGTGCAAGGTATGCCACACCCGGTTTTAGCATGTCGCCATCCGCCGCTTCTTTTACTGAAATCTTACAAAGATTATTCAAGCGTGCAGCAAAGGCTGCCGTAAAGGTTGCAGGCATGTGCTGCACCAATACGATAGGTAGCGGGAAATTCGCTGGTAACTTAGTCAGCACTTTTTGTAGTGCAACTGGGCCACCGGTAGATGTACCGATTGCCATTAACTGGTATTTTTTACCTGTCGCTTTAAAGCGACCAGCAACAGGTTTTGCTGTTGGGCGAGCAGGTGCTGCCGCTGCTGGACGTGTTGTGGTTGCCGTTGTTGTACGACCTAACGGACGTGCAGTGGCTGTCGTTGCCGCAGCAGGTTCACGTGCTGTCGTCGTTGGGCGTGCTACCGCAGGGCGACGCATCATTACACGTTTGCGGGCAATTTCTTTAACGCGTTTTTGCAGCAGACCCACTGCTTCTTCACGGTTGCGGGCAATGTCTTCAAACTTCTTCGGAAGGAAGTCCAATGCACCTGCATCTAGCGCATCAAGGGTCGCTTTCGCGCCATCATGCGTTAGCGATGAGAACATTAAGATGGGCGTTGGCGTGCTGCTCATTATTTCACGCACAGCCGTTATTCCGTCCATTACTGGCATCTCGATGTCCATGGTGATCACGTCTGGGCGTAGCTGCTTAGCTTGCTCAACCGCTTCTTTACCATTGACTGCGTTGCCAATAACCTCAAGCTGTGGGTCTGAATTAATAATTTCACTTACGCGACGACGAAAAAAACTTGAGTCGTCGACTACCAATACTTTTAGTGCCATCTATATTGTTATCCTGTAGCTCCGGTTGCCCGGTAAGAATCTGGGGCTGCCAGTTCATTTCAAACTAACAGACCCCATTCTTTTGATTTTATTATTGTTACTTAGCGGCCAGCGTAATGCTTAAGTAGGTTTGGCACGTCTAGGATCAGAGCAATATGACCATCACTCGTGATCGTTGCACCTGCCATACCAGGCGTTCCTTGTAGTAGTTCATCCAATGGCTTGATCACGACTTCTTCCTGACCAATCAAAGTATCTACAACGAAACCAATACGCTGGTGACCAAGCTGAACCACAACCACATGGCCGTGTTCACGTTCACGCTTCGGTAAACCAACACCTGATAGCCAATCTTGTAAGTAGAACAGTGGGATCGCTTTTTCGCGAACAATGGTCGTGAGCTGACCATCAACCACGTTAGTCTTACGTAGATCTAGGTGGAAGATTTCGTTAACGCTTGCTAATGGCAATGCAAATGGCTGTTCTGCCACACCTACCATCAAGGTCGGTAGAATTGCTAACGTTAGCGGTACTTTAATGTCGATACGTGTACCTTTACCCAGCGCTGAGTCGATGTGAATCGAACCGTTAAGCTGGTTGATACCCGTCTTCACTACGTCCATACCTACGCCACGACCAGAGATGTCAGAAATCTCTTTCTTGGTCGAGAAACCTGGCGCAAAGATCAGGTTGTACGCTTCGTTATCAGAGATACGTGACGCTGCATCTGCATCCATCACACCACGCTCTACCGCGATAGCACGTAGTTTATCTGGGTCCATACCGCCGCCATCATCTTCGATGGTCAACAGAATGTGGTCACCCTCTTGTGATGCCGATAGCAGAACAGTACCGATACGAGGTTTACCGTCTTTCTCACGTACGTCTGGCATTTCGATGCCATGGTCAACCGAGTTACGAACCAAGTGGACTAGCGGATCGGCCAGTGCTTCTACTAGGTTCTTATCGAGATCGGTATCTTCACCACGCATTTCCAGCACGATTTCTTTATTCAAGCTACGTGCAAGGTCACGAACAACGCGAGGGAAACGACCAAAGACTTTCTTGATTGGCTGCATACGGGTCTTCATTACCGCGCCTTGCAGATCCGCTGTTACCACATCAAGGTTGGCAACCGCTTTTGACATGTCTTCGTCGTTGTTATTAAGACCCAAACTTACTAGTCGGTTACGAACCAATACTAGCTCGCCCACCATGTTCATAATGGTGTCTAGGGTTGAGGTATCAACACGAACAGTCGCTTCAGCTTGAGGCTTCGCAGGCGCAGCTTTTGCTGGCGCTTTCGCCGGAGCTTTACGTTCAGCAACAGGTTTTGCTGCTGGCGCTGATGCAACCGCTGGCGCAGGCGTTGCTTTTGGTGCAGCAGCAGGGGCTGGCGTTGCAGGCGCTACAGGTGCTTTTTCTTCAGCGACCATTTCTGCAACTGGCTTAGTTGCAAACTCTAGCTCCTCAACCGATGGACCTTTACCTGAACCGTGTAGCTCATCAAGCAGACGCTCAAACTCGTCGTCAGACATCAAGTCATCATCACCGTCAGCCGCACTTGCAGCTGGTGTTGGCGCAGGCGCGACTGGCGCTGGTGCCGCTTGTTCTACAACAGGCGTATCGTAACTAACATCGCTGTTACCCGGTGCGTTACCTGAACCATGCAGTTCATCAAGTAGACGCTCAAATTCGTCGTCGGTGATGTCACCGCTTTCGGCTTGAATTTGCTCAACAATGCTACCACCCGCACTGTCAGCCGCGTTGTTTTCAACAGGGGCTGGCGCTGGTTCAGCAGCAGAAGCTGATGATGGGCTGTTACCTACACCGTGCAATTCATCAAGCAGACGGTCAAATTCGTCTTGGGTGATGTCATCAACAGAGTCACCTGCAATCACGCTATCACTCGCAGGTGCAGCAACAGGTGCTGGCGCTGCAACCACTGGCTCAGGAACCACGATAGGTTCTGGCTCAACAACAGGCTCTGGCTCTGCCGCCACTGCGGTGCCATTTAGCTCTTCTTCTGTTGGTGGTTGGCTGTAACGATGCAGCGCGTCAAGAAGTGTTTGTTCTGCCGGATCCAGAGGCTCACGAGCTTGGACTTGGGCAAACATTGCATTGATGGTATCCAGTGCTTCTAAGATCACATCCATCAATTCAGGTGTAACCTGACGTTTGCCAGTACGAAGCAGGTCGAAAATGTTTTCTGCGCCGTGACAAGCGTCAACCAGCTCACCGAGTGATAAGAAACCTGCACCACCTTTTACGGTGTGAAATCCGCGGAAAATTGCGTTAAGAAGCTCAGCATCCTCAGGACTGCGTTCAAGCTCCACAAGCTGCTCAGAAAGCAACTCTAAGATTTCTCCTGCTTCAATAAGGAAATCCTGCAGGATATCTTCGTCTAAATCAAAGCTCATATAGTTCCCCTAAAATCCAAGGCTCGACAGCAAATCATCAACATCATCTTGTGAAGACATCACATCTACGCGTTCTTCACCGTTGATAATTGGCCCTTCTGGGGCAAGTGTTGGTGCTTCCGTGAGGGCTTCAACTTTGTCGTCATTGTCCATGTCAAAGGCTTTCAGGATATCAACTAGCTGATCTTCAACCTCATGCACGAGATCGATCACACGGCGGATAACCTGCCCGGTGAGATCCTGAAAGTCTTGCGCCATTAAGATTTCTGTCAATTGGCTACGAACTTCGCCGCTGTCACCTTCAACCTGCGTCAGCAAGCCATCGATACTGTGACAAAGCACTTTAAATTCGTTTAGCTCAATCTTACCGGCCATAAGTCGCTTCCACTGAGGTTGGACTTGTAGCAGATTGTCGTGAAGTTTATCGGCAATCGGTAAGATGTTTTCAACTGCATCCATCGTTTTATTGGCTGCTTCTTCAGTGCGT
The DNA here is from genome assembly GCF_001650345.1 of Photobacterium jeanii. Lineage (GTDB taxonomy): Bacteria > Pseudomonadota > Gammaproteobacteria > Enterobacterales > Vibrionaceae > Photobacterium > Photobacterium jeanii. The sequence continues at coordinate 1,222,327 of NZ_LVHF01000012.1, forward strand.
TCAATAACAAACGACAAACGGCCACGCGCATCAGGTATTTCTGTTTTAGCAAGATCACAAATACGAGGATCTAAGCGGAAGTTTTGTAGCGAATCGTGCAACTGACGAGTCAGCTTCCCTACTTCATCGTACATAGGATCACGCTGCTCATGCATGACAGACAGAAGGAGCTGATTGGCTTCTTCTTGTTGGTCGTCTTCAAGCAAGCTGACAAGCTGTTTAGCTTGAGCGAGTGTTATCATTATTATGTTTACCCTGTTAGCGTCTGACAGGCAGCATTACTGCATACGTTCGAAAATTTTATCTAGCTTTTCTTTTAGCGTTGCAGCCGTAAATGGCTTAACAATGTAACCATTCACACCCGCTTGAGCTGCTTCAATGATCTGCTCACGCTTAGCTTCAGCAGTGATCATCAGAACAGGAAGATGCTTCAATTCAGCATCAGCACGGATATGCTTCAGTAGATCGATACCTTGCATGCCTGGCATGTTCCAGTCGGTCACTACGAAATCAAAGCCGCCTTTCTTCAGCATTGGTAATGCGGTCAATCCATCATCCGCCTCTTGGGTGTTGTTAAAGCCCAAGTCACGTAAAAGGTTTTTAACGATTCGGCGCATTGTTGAGAAGTCATCAACAATGAGGATTTTCATGTTTTTGTTCAAAGTTGCCTCCACTGAGGTCACAGTGTTTTTATAATATTCTAATTTCACGCGGTCCAAGCTGAGAGCTTAGCGCGCAAGCGTTGCATAGCCTGACTATGAATCTGACACACCCGAGACTCACTAACACCGATCACGGCGCCAATCTCCTTTAAGTTGAGCTCTTCATCGTAATAAAGAGACAACACAAGTGCTTCACGTTCAGGCAAGGTTTTAATGGCTTCTGCCAATGAATGGCGGAAATTATCGTCTACAACACCTTGAAATGGAAGATTTTCGTCTAGCGATTCTTCATTTGCTATCGCATCTTCAGTAACACCAAGATCATCCATACCTACTAAGCGACCACAATTCACATCATTTAACGCTTGATAGTACTGATCTAGTGACATTTCTAAGTGAGCGGCAATTTCCTGATCGTTCGGGTCACGTCCTAGCTCGCTTTCCAGTACCGAGATGGCTTCGGTGATACGTCGGCTATTTTTATATACCGAGCGTGGCACCCAGTCGCCTCGGCGGATGTCGTCGAGCATCGCGCCCCGAATACGAATTCCGGCGAAAGTTTCAAAACTCGCCCCTTTGGTAGGGTCGTAATTTTGCTGCGCCTCAAGCAGGCCTATCATGCCAGCTTGAATTAAATCTTCAACTTGCACACTTGGGGGAAGCCGCCCCATCAAGTGATGCGCGATCCGTTTGACCAAGGGCGAGTACCGCATGACAAATGCCTGCGGGCTCTCTTGGTAACGGCCGTAAGTTAACGCTTTATTCACCGATAGGTACCTCTGTTGGCGTAGGTTTCACTAATAGTCGCTCAACAAAAAACTCTAGGTGTCCACCTGCACTCGTTGGCATTGGCCAAGTTAACGCTTTATTCGCTAACGATGACAGTGCCAATGCTGCAGGACTTTTAGGGTAAGCATCAACCACAATTTTTTGACGCTTCACTGACTGACGCACTTTGTCGTCCAGTGGCACACACGCCACCAATTCTAAATTGGCGTGTAGGAAGCGTTCCGTTACCCGTGTTAATTTGGCATACAGTTCGCGACCTTCACGGTAGCTGCGTACCATGTTGGCCACAATCTTAAAGCGCTGTACATCATATTCACGGCTAAGAATTTTGATCAGAGCATAAGCATCGGTGATCGATGTTGGCTCATCACACACCACCACCAGCACTTCTTGCGCGGCGCGAGAGAAACTCAGCACCATGTCAGAAATACCCGCTGCGGTATCGACCAATAAAACATCGATATCATTTGGCAAGCTACCAAATGCTCGAATTAAGCCTGCGTGTTGTGCTGGCGTTAACTCGGCCATATTTTGCGTACCTGACGAGGCAGGAATAATCTGCACCCCGTAAGGACCTTCAACAATAATATCTTGAAGGTCACACAGCCCTGCTAGTACGTGCGATAAGTTACGTCCCGCACGCAGTCCTAGCATAATATCGACATTAGCCAGCCCCAAGTCGGCGTCCAGTACCATGACCTTCTTGCCCTGACGAGCCATTGAGATTGCCATATTGAGCGTGACATTGGTTTTACCAACTCCACCCTTACCACCAGTTACTGTGATCACTCGGGTTGAAGAGAGTTTAGTCATACGGCGTAGGCCGCTCGCTTGATCCTGCATCATGTTCTCAATCATAAAAATCTGCCGCCTGATTTTCTGAATTGTCGCTACTCCAGAAATGAGGTTGCTGACTAATTTCTTGTTCTAATAGTTCGTTGGCACGTGCCGCCAGATATTTGCCAGAGGCTACTTTGATATCTTCAGGTACACGTTGACCATCGGCCAAATACGCAATAGGTAGTGCATTTTCAATCGTCACGCACATTACCTCACCCAAACTTAATGACTCATCAAGCTTGGTTAACACACAACCTGATAATGGTATCCGACGGAAATGTTCAATCGTTTCATGCAACACACGACGCTGCGCGGTTGATGGTAATACCAATAGACTGCGGATTTGTGCTCCGCTATTTTGCATCAATGTATCAAGTTGTTCTGACAGGCGAATATCGCGCTGTCCCATCCCTGCGGTATCCAATAAAACCAGTCGACGATGACGTAACTGGTGAAGTATATCGGCCAGTTCTTCAGCATCTTTAGCAACTCTTACCGGACAGCCTAAAATTCGACCATAAGTAGAAAGTTGCTCGTGGGCACCGATACGGTAAGTATCTGTTGTGACGAGGGCAATTTCTTCTGGACCAAAATCCATTGCCGCACGCGCTGCCAGCTTAGCGATAGTGGTCGTTTTACCCACCCCTGTCGGCCCTAACAGTGCCACTACCCCACCGGTTTCTAAAATACAGTCATCGGTGGTGATAATTTGATCCGCTAGCAACTCCAGCAATGCTGGCCACGCTTCATGCGCAGGCACATCTTCTGGAATATAACAGGCGAGCTGATCACTTAATTCAGGTGATAAGCCCATTTTCTCTAGGCGTTTGATCATCATGGCGCGCATTGGCTCACGACGCTCAACCTCTTGCCACATCAAGCCAGATAGTTGATGTTCAAGCAGGCGGCGGATAGATGCCATTTCATTGCGCATCGCATCCATTTCATCCATGTTCGAGGATGATTTTGGCTCATAACGAGATGGGTCTAAGCGATTACCGCCACGCTCACCAAATGAAGAACGAGGGTTGTTCTGCTGACCACGATAGCCTTGATTGCGATTATTGCCGCCAGACCACTCTTGCTGATCGTCATAGCTTTTAGAATTCGGACGCTTGTAATCACCAATATCAAGCGCGTGTTTCGCTGGTTGGCGCTTACCTAAACCACTATAGCCACCACTTTGTTGATTGCGGTTCTGGCTATGCCCTTGATTGTGATTATTGTTGGCACGACGTGGTTCATGCTGCTCTTGACGAGAAGGGCGCATGTTATCGCGCTCGTAACCATAATCACGGGCATTGTTTTGATGCTTAGATTGACGCTGTAACAGTGCTGACAGCGAATCTTCTTCACTGCCACCCTCTTGTGCGTTGTCTTGCCCTTGATAGTTTTGCAGCATGTTAGCAAAACGGCTTCCCGCCGATTGCTTAAGCTGTACCTTATCGTCAGCCAGTTTACGTTTCGCTTGACCTAAGCGATTGGCTAAGTCGTCACGGACTGGAGATGGTGGCGGCGGCTGATTGCCGGAGTCATTATCCACAGCGGCAACAATTTCCACCCCGCCGGTGACTTTTTTATTCGACATGATCACTGCATCCGAGCCAAGTTCTTCCTTCACTTGGCTCAATGCGGTTCGCATGTCTTTGGCAAAAAATCGTTTAATCTTCAATCTACTATTCCCGTCAAATGGCGTAACACCATATTTCAGAGTGGTTCAGCAAGCGTAAACGCGAGCAACTAAAAGGGGTTAACAGCCTTAGCTTATGTGCTGACTGCGGTTAATTACCCACGGCATTTACAATGCGAATTTGTTTTTCATCAGGTACTTCCTGATAAGACAAGACACGCAAGCTTGGAATGGTATTTTTCACAAACTTCGCCAGTGTCGAGCGTAGGACGCCAGAAGTCAGTAATACTGCTGGTTCGCCTTTTAATTCTTGTTGTTGCGTCGCTTCGGTTAGCGAGCGTTGCAAGCGTTCTGCCAAGCCAGGTTCGATACCTGTTGATTCGCCTCCGGCAGACTGCATCGTTTGATGCAATATTTGTTCCAACTCTGGCACTAAAGTGATAACAGGAAGTTCTGGCTCTATACCGTTGATTTCCTGAACAATTAGACGTTTTAATGATATGCGAACCGCGGCAGTAAGAATGTCAGGATCTTGACTCTTCGGTGCGTACTCCGACAATGTCTGTACTATGGTACGAATATCTCGGATTGGAATGCCTTCATGCAGCAAGTTCTGCATCACTTTCACAACCACACCCAATGAGATTTGATCCGGTACAAAACCTTCAACCAACTTAGGTGTTGATTGACCAAGCATTTCAAGCAGATTCTGTACTTCTTCATGACCCAGTAGCTGCGCGGCACTGTTGGTCAATATCTGGCTTAAGTGCGTTGCCAGTACCGTCGCGGCATCTACCACGGTATAGCCAAGCGCTTGTGCATGTTCACGTTGTGATTCCATGATCCACACCGCTTCTAAGCCAAAGGCAGGGTCAGTGGTCACTTCGCCGTCGATAGAACCAAACACTTGCCCTGGGTTAATCGCCAGCTCCATGTTGTGGTGAATATTGGCCTCACCACAGGCAACGCCCATCAAGCTAATACGATAGCTGTTGGGTGGTAATTCCAAGTTATCGCGGATATGTACTGGCGGTACCAGAAAGCCAAAGTCTTGCGAGAGCTTCTTCCGTACCCCTTTCACGCGCTCAAGCAGTTCACCGCCTTGCTCTTTATCCACCATAGGGATCAAACGGTAACCCACTTCCAGCCCGATAATGTCGACCGGCTGAACATCGTCCCACGATAGCTCTTTTGACGGTGGTGTCGTTGCCAGCTCGGTGGACGCTTCTTCTTTCTCCACCAACTCGGCTTCTTTTTGTTTCTTCACTCGCCAATAAGCAATGGCGCCAATTAACAGCGCAAGTAGCAAGAATGGGATGTGTGGCATCCCCGGCACGATGCCCATTACAAACAAGATGGCACCTGTGATGATCAACGCCTGCGGGTTGTTGAACATCTGGAAATACATCTGCTGGCCCATATCCTCGTCAGTATTTTGACGAGTTACCATCATTGCTGCACCAATTGACAACAAAAGTGACGGAATTTGAGCAACCAAGCCATCACCAATGGTTAGCAAGCTATAAATTTCAAGCGCCTGACCAAACGCTAGGCCATGCTGACCCATGCCGATCACGAGTCCACCGATGATGTTGATACACAAAATCAAGATACCGGCGATGGCGTCACCTTTTACAAATTTTGACGCACCATCCATAGAACCGTAGAAATCCGCCTCTTTGGTCACTTCACCACGACGGGTACGCGCTTGCTCTTGGTCAATCAAGCCTGCGTTCAAATCGGCATCGATAGCCATCTGTTTACCCGGTAAGGCATCCAAGGTGAAACGGGCACTTACTTCCGAGATACGACCCGCACCTTTGGTAACAACCATGAAGTTAATGATCATCAAGATCAGGAATACCACCAGACCAACGGCGTAGTTACCACCAATCACCACCGAGCCAAAAGCATCGATAACTTGACCAGCGGCATCCGAACCCTCGTGTCCATACAGGAGAACCACACGGGTTGACGCGACGTTTAGCGCTAGACGTAACAAGGTCGCAATAAGCAGTACTGTTGGGAAAGCAGCAAAATCGAGCGGACGACGGGTATAGATAGTCACCAGCAATACCACCATTGCTAGTGCGATATTGAACGAGAACGCCATATCCAACAGGATCGGCGGCATCGGCAAAATCACCATCGCCAAAGTTGCAAGCACCAAAATTGGCGCTCCTACCGATGGCATGGATTTAAGGCGAGACAGCGGTAATTTATCCGCTAAAGCAGCAGGCAGTTTCATTCAATCGTTACACGTCTTGTCGCTCAGAATATGAGTATTATGGTTATGGCGAATATTCTAAGGTTTCCACCAAAAAAACGAAATAGTAAAGCAACAATCATGCCCAAATAAACGACAATTTTTTGACCAAAATTGATTTTGGAGATAGCTCACAAATTGATACTGAGTGATTAAAATTCACACAATTCAATGTAAAACACGAGCCGCATTAATGGGCTATCAATTGCCGGCGTAAAAATGCTAGTGGCGGTATTCCGGTGGGATGTTATTTGCTTCTTTCGACAGTACAGGTTTCTTGCCCTGCCCTTTGCGGTATTGCTTAAGCTGATAAACGTATGCGAGCACTTGCGCCACAGCGATAAACAGGCCGTCGGGGATCTGCTGTTCAAGCTCTGTGGTGTGATAAATCGAACGCGCTAAAGGTGGCGATGGCACGATATCAATATCATTTTTGTTGGCGATTTCTCGGATTTTAAGCGCGATGTGATCGGTACCTTTAGCGATCACAATCGGCGCGGCATCGATACTGGTGTCGTAACGAAGGGCTACCGAGAAGTGCTCCGGGTTGGTGATCACCACATCGGCTTGTGGAACTTCAGCCATCATACGACGCTGCGCCATTTCACGCTGCAACATACGGATCCGCCCTTTAACTTCAGGCTTACCTTCGCTGTCTTTAAATTCGTCTTTGACCTCTTGCTTAGTCATTTTTAACTGTTCGTTATGCTGCCAAATCTGATACGGCACATCGATGGCAACCACCACCAGCAACGAGCAACAAATCAGCAGAATAAAGCGCATCAACAGTTGCAGCGCATGATAGAAGTTATTGGGATAGAGCTCAGTGCTGATCAAAAACAAGTCGTTCAAACTGCTATACATCAAGTAGATAGCAATGCCCGCCACCAACAACACTTTCAAAATCGATTTGATCAGCTCAACCCAGCTTTGCATCCCGAACATTCGCTTCAAACCGCTCATTGGGTTCATTTTCGATAGCTTAGGACGCGCCGCTTCCGCAGAGAAACTCACGCCACCTAACGCAGCAGCGCCAATCAAGGCACAGGAAAACAAGAACGCCAGCACAATAAACAGTGGCATTGCGATGTGTTTCAACGATTGGAGGACCACCGCAAACAACTTGGTGACATCGAAGATTTCTTCACGGCTTAACGTGAACATTTTTGTCATGATGGCAATCATGCCGTGGGCGAGGGTTTCGCCGAACCACATCAGTGATACGGCGCCTGCAACTAACACTGCAACGGATGCCAATTCTCTTGAGCGCGGTACTTGACCTTTCTCCCGCGCCTGCTCGAGCCTTCGGGGAGTGGCCTGTTCGGTACGTTCCTGACCGTCGGAATCTGCCATGTCTGCTTCTACCTAACCTTACTGACCTAACAATCCAACCGGATCAAGCTACACACCTGATCGACACCTAACTGCCACTGATACTCGTACTGTGGCAGCATACCCATTAGCAAGAACCATGTAATGGTCAAGCCAAGTAATAATGCAAAAGAAAAACCGAGCGCAAAAATGTTTAACTGTGGTGCCGCACGGGTCATGACACCAAAAGACAGATTGACTGTCATCAGAGCGATAATTCCCGCCAACGCCATATTCAATGCCGCTTTGAACATCAGACCAAACCAACCTGCTAGCTGATAATAGTCACCAGCTTCAAACATGGATTTACCAATCGGCAAGGTAGTGAAGCTCATGATCACCATCTGCAGCATCACCAAGTGGCCATCGGTCGATAGAAACAGCATCAGGGCAAACATCATAAATAGCTGACCCAAAACGGGCGTACTTTGGCCGTTGGCCGGGTCAACCATAGAGGCAAAACCAATACTCGATTGCATACCCAAGATCTGACCAAGCAACACGAACGTTTGGCTAACAAATTGAGTCACTAGCCCCATGCAAACCCCAATCACCACTTGTTGCGCGATGATCAAAAAACCATGAAAAGATACCACTTGGATTTCTTTTGGCACCGCAGGCAAGGCTGGCATAACAGCAATAGTGACGGTGATAGCAAGATAGAGACGAATTTTAGGCGAGACAAAGCGAGCACCGAAGAAAGTCATCGACATTAACATCGATGAAATTCGAACGAAGGGCCAAAAGTAATTCGCCATCCAATCGAGGAGCTGTGTCGCTGGGTACGACATGGTTAGCGTTGTTCCATCTCGGTATGTTTCATCTCGGTCATCTTGCGCATGTTATACGCACTCTCTGTTTAGCTGGGTTAGTGTGCGTTATCGCGCTAATACAATAATTGCGGTATTCGCTCTATCACCCGATAGAAATAGTCCATTAACATACTGGTCATGGCATGACCAAATAACATCAAGGCTATCAAGGTAGCAACCAAACGCGGCAAGAAGCTCAAGGTTTGTTCGTTGATCGAGGTTGCCGCTTGGAATACGGCAACAATCAAACCAACCACCAAGCCCGGCAATACAATCATGCACACCATCACCAATACGATGTAGAGCGCATCTTGGAATATTTCGACAAACGCTTCAGGTGTCATGTTTCATCCTTAGGCTAAGTGCCAAAGCTGCCAGCCAAGGTCGACAAGATCAGGTTCCAACCATCGACTAATACGAACAACATGAGTTTAAACGGCAATGAGACAATCATTGGCGATAGCATCATCATACCCATCGCCATTAGTACCGATGCCACCACTAAGTCGATGATCAAAAACGGCAAAAACAGCATAAAGCCAATTTGGAACGCCGTTTTCAACTCTGACGTAATAAAGGCTGGGATCAATACCGTCATCGGCACTTCTTGCGGATCGGTCGCGCTAGAGCCAGACATGTTAACGAAGCTTTCGAGGTCTTTTACCCGCGTTTGCTTCAACATGAACTGACGGAGCGGATCTTGCGCTGCATTAAAGGCTTGCTCAGCATTGATCTCATCATTGATATAAGGCTGTACCGCTTGGGTATTGATCTGATCGATCACCGGCGACATGACATAAAACGTCATGAACATCGCGATCCCGATGATCACCTGATTTGATGGCGTCTGTTGCAAACCCATCGCTTGCCGAAGGATCGACATCACCACCACGATACGGGTAAATGAGGTCATCAAGATGATAATGGCAGGCAAGAACCCTAGCGCTGTCATCAAGGCTAGGATTTGCAAGGTTACTGAATAATCTTCAGTGCCATCGGGATTCACTGTGACCGAAAAGGCAGGGATACCACCGCCGTTTCGTTTTGCCACCATATGAGATGCGCCCTGCTCTGACTGCATTGCCCTCTCAGTGACAGTCACAGTGCCATCTTCTTCAGCTGCCCACGCAGATACGCTAAATAGTAAAGCACATGCTGCCAGAACAGCAGCCAACAGACCTTGTCTCATCATTGCTTATTCATATCGTTTTTTAATAACTTGCCAAGCTGTGAGGCAAAATCAGGACGTTCCATTTCCGGCTCAGCTAATGGAGTGTCGAGCTTATTCAAGAGTGAGATGTTGTGTTGGGTTACACCAACTAACAACTGCTCATCACCCACTTGCACCAACACAATGCGCTCTTTCTGCCCCACAGGGATCTGTTTGATCACTTTAAGGCTACTGTCACCTTGTAGGTTTGGCAGACGCATTTTTTTCACGACAACTGCCAACACTAAGATCAACATCACCACCAGCATCAAAGACGCAAAGGTGGTGGTCATATTAATTTCAGGTGGCGCAGCCATTGCTGGCAAACTTAATCCCGCCATCAGTAGCGGGATCAGCGTCAGAGTAACAAATCGAAACATGGTGGTACTACCCTTTCGCTTAACGCAACTTCTTAATACGCTCAGTTTGGCTGATCACGTCAGTGAGACGAATACCAAACTTGTCGTTGACCACAACCACTTCGCCGTGGGCGATCAAGGTGCCGTTTACCATCACATCCAGCGATTCACCCGCAATTCGATCAAGCTCAACTACCGAGCCTTGGTTCAATTGCAGTAAGTTACGGATACTGATTTGAGTACGACCGACTTCCATCGAAATGGTCACCGGAATATCCATGATGGTATCGAGTTTACGACGCTCATCTTCAGAAATCGGTGAGCTCTCGTCGGTTAATTCTTCAAGCGGCGCAGCCTGTACACTTTCTTCATCCGCTTGCTCCGCCAGCGCCGCAGCCCAATCGTCAGCAATTTGTTGGTCATTTTGAGACATGATTACACCTATGGTTATTCGTCATCGTTAATTTCCATCAACGCGCTGCCTAACGCATCACGGTCGAGGAAGGCCAGATCGGTTTTCACCATATCTGGACGTTTCAACTTCTCGGTAATTTTCAGTGCTACGTTATCGCCTGATTTACCCATTTTTGCGCGATAGGTTGGGAGGTCTTCAACAAACACCGTTGCCGCCCCCGGCATATCAATCGGGATCACGTCTCCCGTTTGCAGCTCCATCAAATCCCGCAGGGTTAAATCTACGTCTAACAACTTAGCACGCATATTCACTGGCACATCCATGATTTCGTCACGCAGTGCCTTGCTCCAACGAACATCGGTATCCATCTTGTCTGACTGAACACCGGCGTCCAATAATTCACGAATGGGCTCAACCATGGAGTACGGCATCACCACGTGGAAGTCACCGCCACCACCATCGACTTCGATGTGGAAAGAGCTCACCACAATCACTTCGGTTGGGCTGACAATGTTAGCCATGGTCGGGTTCACTTCAGAGTCGAGGTACTCGAACTCAACCCCCATCACTGGTGACCATGCTTCACGGTAATCCTCAAACACCAGTTTCAGCAGCATTTGAACAATGCGGCGCTCCGTTGGGGTAAATTCACGACCTTCAATCTTGGCGTGGAAACGACCATCACCACCAAAGAAGTTTTCTACCAGAATAAACACCAAGCGGGCTTCCATGGTGATAAGACCCGTACCTTTTAGCGGACGGAATCGCACCATGTTTAAACTTGTCGGTACATACAGTGTGTTTTGGTATTCACCAAACTTGATCATCTGTACACCGTTGATCGATACTTCCGCCGTTTTGCGCAGCATATTAAATAAGCTAATGCGCATGTGGCGGGCAAAACGCTCGTTGATCAATTCGAGCGTTGGCATCCGTCCACGGACAATCCGGTCTTGCGATGAGAAGTCAAAGGTCGTGGCCGTGGAGGCTTCACCGCCATCAAGGCCCTCATCATCTTCTACATCATCAACACCGTGTAACAGGGCATCAATTTCGTCTTGGGTTAATAGATCACTCACTTTGAACCTATTGCATTACGAAGCCAGTAAATAACACACGCTCAACCACTTGTTGTCCTGAGACTTTCTGCAAAGCATTCTGTACTGATTGCAGTGCTTTTTCACGCAACTCAACACGCCCATTTGGGGTACGCAGTTCTTCAACCGTCGCAGCACCAAAGGTTTGCAACAGTGTACTTTCTAACAGCGGAATATGCTGTTTCGCGGTTTCTTCGTTGTCATCACCGCGTACCATCAGCTGCACTTTCACCTGTACCAAGCGATCACGTTTGTCGCCTGTAACATTAAAGATAAATGGCTGAGGGAGAGTGACATAGTACGCTGGCTCATTCTGAGCTGCTGTTGCTTGCGTTTGCTCAGACGCAACCTCAGGTTCTGGTACATCATCACCTAACATAAACCATGCGGCAGCACCGCCACCAGCCAGCAAGATAACGACCGCAGCAATAATGATGATCAGCTTCTTTTTGCTACCACTCGTTTCTTGTAATTCGTCAGCCATGTGAATCCTTTACTGTTTCTAAAACCTAAACCAATGCGACTATTGTCATGTATTTTTGTCATTAAGCATAGTAATCAACACCATCGTTTGAAGGCGTTGCATACATTTCTAGCGATTCGCCGTCACCCCAGTGACCGTCACCTTGTTGCGAACCACCTTGTTGTCCACGACCAGAGCCACCTTGACCATCGGTTTGCTGCCCTTGCTGACCCGCAAAGTTTTGACCGTTACTGGCTTGGCGACTGGTATCTTGCTGAACCGAGGTCTGCGCTAATTGCACACCTTGCTGGTGCAATAGTTCGCGCAAACGTGGCATCGAGTGCTCTAGCAATTCACGCGTCTGGCTATTTGCTGCGGTAAATTGTAGCGATGCTTGATCCTGATTCATCGATAGTTTGATCTGAACCTTACCAAGCTCTGGCGGATCAAGGCGAATATCAACATGCTTTAAATTCTTCGACATCATGATATTCACTTTTTCAGCCAGCTCATCACCGCCCTGATCTTTACTCAACTGGATCGGGGTTTGCTGTGCTTGTGCGACTGCCTCTGCTCTTGCCATTTGCTGCATGGTTTGACTGCCCGCTGTTGCCGTTAAAGGCTGAGCGCCATCTTGCGCAGTAGCACGGGTAAGCTCTTGTGACTCATCACCCGCTACAGCATGCATTCCACCCGCGAGCATTGCAGCATTACGCAGCTCGACTGCCTCTTGCCCTTCTGCACCAAGGGAGTCAGCAGTTTCTCCGGCAAATGAGCCCGCCAATGAACCAGCTAACGCAGCGCTACTCGCACTGCCCTGTAACCTAGTACCGTCAGTCGCTGTAGTTGAAGCCCAAGGGATGTGCGCTGTTGATGCTGCAGCTTGGTTAGCCATTGCAGCATTTGTTCGTGCTGTCACATCTGAGGCTAATGTACTATCAGCCACATTACCGCCAGCCAACTTACTACCAATCAGCGCACCTTCTGTCACGCCATTGGCATTCATTGCAACTTGGCCAGAACCTGCGACGGCTTGACTCGTCGCGGTGGCATTAGATGCCGTTGCCAAATTAGCAGCGGATTCTGGCGTCATCGCAGATGCTACAGACGAGCCTGTCGTCTGAGGCGATCCCGCTTGAAGCGCACCTGCAGCAACAGCGGAACTAGCCGCAAAGCTATCGCCTTGCATATCTTGGCTCGCGTCAGAGTTGGGTAATGCTCCCTCAACACCTTCAGCCGAAGCAACAGTATTTTGTCCCACCTGCGCTGAAGCCGCTGGCGAGAAAACATGAGCAAGCTGATTTTGTTGAGTCGCGTCATCAGTTAACTCACCTTGCTGCCCAGCAGTTTGACCTGTTGCCTTATCTGCAGCCAGCACTGAACCTGCTGGCAAACTCTTGCCTCCAGCTTCCTCCTTGCTAGCACCGTTGCCACTCACAGCAGCCGCCATTGCCTGCTGTTCACCTGTCATCGGCGAACCTTGCTGAAGAGAGGCTTGTTGCGAAGAAGCTTGCGGTGAAGAGCCCTGCTGCGGCAGTTGCTTATTCGCTGCATCTAACTGTTTTAAAAAAGCATCACCTTCATCCATCGCCTGCTTTTTATCACTCGCAGATGCGGACTCGTTAGTCGATGAAACTTGCTGATCTTGTCCCTTCATCGCATCAGCGCTGAGCTCACCATCACTTACAAGCGATTCACCCTCTGCAGCCGTTACTTGCGACGCAGTGGTTTTACTATCGCCAGTTTCGCTAACATCAGCTTGATCTGATGCCACCTCATCTGGTGTGGTTACGTTCTTCTTAGAGCTACTTTCTAACGATGATGGATTAGCCGCTTGATCTAAATCAGATGCAAAGTCGCGCCCTGCTTCACTTTTAACTCCATCACCACTATTAGCCGTATCGCTTTTCGCCATCTTGCCCGTAGCATCAAGCTTAGCGCTATCAGCCGCCGGCTGAGCCGTCGCTTTTGAGGCAGAAGAAAAGTTAAAAGGCATCAAGTTAGATAAACTCATAAACACTCATTATTACGAAGGAACTCATACTAAGCGGTAATCAATGCAAAAATCATGCTCAAACCGCCAAAGAAGCACAATAAATACGTTCTTCTATCCCCAAATAACATTATGGCTACTTGAGTAAGTGTTAATAAGTTTGCGTCACCCGACGAGCAAACTGCAAAGTGGCAAATTCATCCATCATCTTTTGCTCTTGTTTATCGAGCATTGCCTTACGCTCTTGCTGCTTTTTCTCTAGCAACCATTCTATCGAGCGTCGTTTTTTACGCATTTCATGCCAAAACTCGCTACAGTTTTTTACTTGTTCATCAAACTGAGCACCTGCCAGCTTTTGCTTAGCCAAGGTTTCATCAAGCTGAGTTAAGAATTTCTGTAAGTGGTTATAATTGCTAGCGGTTAACCCTTGCTGTCCTCGAGCAGAAAGCTGCTTACAGTAATCTAAGCGGTACTGCTCAATTTGCTGGAGCTGTACCAAATAATTATCCCGCTCGTTACGGGCATTACTGAGTGCCATCGACGCTTGATGCTCGTCTTCTTTGGCACGTTCTAAAATAAGCTCTAAGGCACTGTTAGACATAGTTCACCACTTTCATTATTGCCCGCTCAAGGTACTACGCAGCATGTTGACACACATCTGATACGGCACTGATTCTTTCATCTGCTGTTGCAAGAAGGCATCCAGCTTAGGCTTAAGAACAAACGCCTGATCAATCGTGGGATCCGTGCCCGGCTTGTAGGCACCGATCGACACCAAGTCTTGGTTCTTACGGCAAATCGACAATACCTGGCGCACCGCTTTCGACATCAACATATGCTCATCATCGACAATCGCAGGCATAACACGGCTTACCGAGCGCTCAACATCGATTGCAGGGTAATGACCGGCATCTGCCATCTCACGCGATAACACGATGTGACCATCGAGGATCGCACGTGACGCATCGGCAATCGGATCTTGTAAGTCATCACCTTCCGATAACACGGTAAAAAACGCGGTGATCGAACCTTGATGCTCGCCACCATTACCGGCGCGTTCAACTAGCGCAGGAAGCTTAGCAAATACCGACGGCGGATAACCTTTAGTGGCTGGCGGCTCACCCACCGACAGCGCAATCTCACGCTGAGCCTGAGCAAAACGGGTTAACGAGTCCATCAACAACAACACATCTAAGCCTTGGTCACGGAAATACTCCGCAATGGTGAGTGCGGTCTGACAGCCTTTCAAACGCATCAGAGGTGAAGCATCGGCAGGTGCCGCCACCACCACAGAGCGGGCACGCCCCTCTTCACCTAAAATCTCATCAATAAATTCTTTAACTTCGCGGCCACGCTCACCAATCAAACCCACAACCACCACTTGTGCCGTGGTACCGCGCGTCATCATGCCCAAGGTCACCGATTTACCAACACCAGAGCCCGCAAACAGACCAATCCGCTGCCCTTTACCTACGGTCAATAAGCCGTTGATAGCTTTAAGCCCAACATCAAGTGGTTCTTTGATTGGTTTTCTCGCTAACGGGTTAATTGGCTCGGCATTAAAAGATGCGCGCTGTTCGGTATAGATCTCACCTTGTCCATCGAGCGGATTACCAACACCATCGATGACACGCCCTAGCAACTCCATACCAACAGGCAAACCTGCCGCTTCGGTAATTGGCGTCACTTTAGCGCCCGGCATCACCCCTGTTAGCTGCTCGCTTGGCATCAAAAACAAGGTTTCACCAGAAAAACCAACCACTTCCGCTTCAATTTCACCTTGCAAGGTTTCAACCTTACAGAGACTACCAACAGGTGCCCGGCAGCCGATGGCTTCCAAGGTCAAACCAACCACGCGTACTAAGCGACCGGATGCAACCGGCTTCGACGACAAGCCTTGGGTTTTATAACGCCCTAGCTTTTGCGACAAACTGGTAGTAAGTGGGAGTTCTGGAATCGCAAACTCAGGTAACGGTGGCACGCTGATAGCGGGCATCTCATGCCCATCAGTGAAAGCGGTTTGTGTTACCTCAGGTGTTGACTCAAACGCAGGTGCGGGTACAGATGAGTCCTCAGCCATTGGTGGGGCGTCAAATGCATCTGAAGTTTGTATCGGTTGCTGTTCGATATGAGGCGCATCACCGTAAGTCGTTTCGACAAATTGTGGCTCTGCACCGCCCGCTGGCATCGACGGGTCTTGGGTGTTGGAAGACATTAAGCAGCTCCGGGAGGCTGCTGGTTAACACCTTGAAATTGTTGCAGCAATTGGCGAATGCGATCTTCCATTAGGAAATCAACACTAGAATCACCAGAGCTCACTTGAAGATCGCCACGGTTCATTGCAGGCTCAGCTTGCAGTTGCCATTGACGGTTAGCCAGATCATCTTCGCTGTAAGCATCGCGAATAATCGCTAGATCTTCAGGGTGCAATTGCAGGGTAATACTACGCCCTGCGATAGGAAGGGCGGAAACCACTTCACGCACCGTTTGGAGAATCACTTGTGGGTTAGTTTGCACTTCAACGCGGATCAGCTCTTTCGCTAACGCGACCACCATATTCACCACTTGGCTTTCGACCTCAACATCCATCTGCTGAAGTGGGGCTGCCAGCTTTTCAATCACGCTTGCCAAGGCAGACACATGCTCGGTGATCACTTGCTGACCTTGTGCGATCCCTTCTGCTAAACCTTGCTCACGCCCTTCGAGCAAACCAGCTTCAAGTCCGGCTTGTTTACCGACTTCAAAACCTTCGTCGTGACCGGCACTACGCCCCTCTGCCACCCCTTCTTCGTAGGCAGATTGACGGATTTCATCTAAATCTGCCGCCGTTAATGGCGGTGGACCCGGCTCTTCTTCCGGCTCCAGCGGCTCAGGCTCCCACTGCGGATCATAGTTAATGGCGTTATCGCGCGGCTCCAGCTGCTCATCGGCATAATCTGGGAATGCCCAACGCTCAAGCTCTTGTGCTTGGTGTTCGGTAACGCGTAAAAAGCCGCGACGGCGCTCAATGGTCATTTACGCATTCCTCATTTGAAAATAGTTAGTTTGTGAAGGTGTTGAATTACAAGAATTCATCACCGCCACCACCCGACAGCATTAGCTCACCGGCATCAGCCAAGCGACGTGCAATAGATAGAATTTCTTTCTGTGCCGACTCCACGTCAGCAACACGGATTGGTCCCATGGCTTCAAGATCGTCTTGTAGCATTTCAGCGGCACGTTTCGACATATTACGAAGAATTTTATCGCGTAGCATATCATCAGCACCTTTAAGGGCTTTCTGCAATAGCTCTTGCGGTACATCACGCAGTAGCGCTTGGATACCACGATCATCCACTTCCGCAAGGTTGTCGAACACGAACATCAGATCTTGGATTTGGGTTGCCATGTCTTCATCGTTATCGCGGATCTGATCCATCAACAAGCCTTCAACATTGTTGTCGAGGTAGTTCATGATTTCTGCCGCAGCTTTCAGGCCACCAATTTTCGCAGCTTGGGCACCCGCTTGACCTGCGAACTGTTTCTCCATGATGTCGTTCAACTCATGCAGTGCCGCTGGCTGAACTTCTTCAAGGTTGGCAATACGCATCATCAAGTCGAGACGAACACGTTCAGGGAACTGAGACAGGATTTCTGCAGATTGTTCAGGCTCAAGGTACGACAGAACGATAGTTTGGATCTGCGGGTGCTCATTAAGAATGATGCTTGCCACCTGACGTGGATCCATCCATTTCAATGAATCTAGACCACGGGAACCGCTGCCCATCAAGATCTGATCAACCAAGTTATTGGCTTTATCTTCACCTAGCGCCGCAACTAGGGCATTACGCACAAAGTCTTCGCTGCCCATACCAATGCTGGTGTACTTCTGGATATCTTCCAGAAAATGACGGTGAACGGCAGACAGCTTCTCTTGGCTCAAATCAGCCATACTCGCCATGATGCCACCCACACGTTGAACTTGTTTAGGTTCAAGGTGACGGATAATACTCGCCGCATCTTGCTCGCTTAAACTCAGGAGCAAAATCGCAGCTTTTTCAGTACCCGATAAGCTGGTTACGTCGAATTTTTTTTCGTCTACTTTAGCGACTTCATCAGCCATCTTCATTTACCCAAGTTTTCACAACCTGAGCGGCAAGATCAGGTTCATTTGCAACCAAGGCACGTACAGCTTTCAGCAAGTCTTCATCTTTGTGTAGGTTCGGTAAATCCAACCCACTGCTTAACTCAAAGCCATCCGCACCATCTAATTCCGATCCAATCAGGCTGAGATCACCATCTTGCGCCACAATCGGCAGGCCATTTTCATCCAACGGCGTACCATCCGAAGCCTGATTTGGGTATAGCAGTTTGCGCATCGCAGGGCGTACCAAGGTGATCAAGACCACCACGATAACCAGTGCCGCTGCCAACCAACGTACCCAAGTGTTAAAGTTTTCGTGTTCCCAAATCGGTAGATCAGCCAAGGCTTGTTCTTCTGGCTGAGCAAACGGCACAGCAATCACTTCCAACATATCGCCACGCAGCTCAGAGAAACCAACACCTCCCATCAACAAGCGGCGGATCTTCGCCAGTTCAGCTTCGCTCACTGGCACACGCATCATCTCGCCCGTTTCGGGGTTCGTCACTTGTTTGTAGTCCACCGCAACCGAAACAGTCTGGCGGCTGATCACCCCGGTTTGCGCACGCTTGTGGCTAATCGTGGTATCTAGTTCATAGTTACGTGTCGCTTCGCGGTGCACGCGTCCATCACCCGAACCTTTGCCCGATTGTAAATCACGTACATCTTGTGGAATTGAAGCATCCGCTGGCGGCTGGTTACTCAAAGCACCAGGAATACCCGCCACAATGTTACCGTTGTTGTAATCTTCCAGCGTGTATTCACTGCGGGTGGACTGCGCATTCGGGTCGAACTTCTTGCGGGTTTCTTCTAACGCGCTGAAGTCCATCGACACATCGACTTGCGAGGTGTAGTTACCCAAGCCCAACACAGGGATCAAAATAGAGTCGATTTTTTCACGCAGCGCCTGTTCTTGCTTACGCTCGTACTCGTATTCTTTGCGTTTAGCGGTTGCCGATGGGTCTTCGGTACCTGAACTTAGCAAACGACCGTGTTGGTCGGTTACTGTCACTCGGCTTGGTTTCAAGCTTGGTACTGCCGTTGCCACCATATCGACAATCGAGTCAACTTCTTGCTGTTTAAGCGATGTATTCGATGACAAGGTAAGGAAAACAGTCGCAGTCGCTTCTTGATTGTGACGAACAAACACACTGTGCTTAGGCGTTGCTAGCAACACTTGTGCTTTACGAACATGACGGATTTGTTCAATTGCGCGGGCAAGTTGACGCTCGCGGCTCAGCTTCAAACGTTCTTGTTCAAGACGCTGTGAAACCCCAAACCCCATGTCTTGCAACAAAATGTCATCGCCTTCAGCGACAGGCGTATTCAAACCAGCACGTGAAAGCTCCAACTTAATGGATGAATAGTTGTCACTTTGCACTCGAATGGTGTTGCCATCGAGCTTATAAGGGATTTGCTTTTGGTCGAAATGATCAAGAATTGGGATCAGCTCTTCGGTCTCATAAGTGCCCAAAGGACGCATTTCTGGCTCTTTGATCCACATGACAACCATCACAATCAAAGCAACACAGATAGCAACAGAAAGCACCAGGATCACTTGACGAAGCAAATCGAGGTTGCCGAGTAGACCGTCAACCTTCGAGACACTTTTTTCTTCAAGATCCGGATTTTGCAGCTCGAGTTCACTATCGGCAGCAATCACAGCTGAGCCAGGGTCACCTGCGACGGCCAAATCATGGTTTTGCGATTGTTCAGACACGAATTATTTCCCGAATTAAACTGGCATATTCATCATTTCTTTGTAGGCTTCGACCAGCTTATTACGTACTTGCACGGTTGCATCAAAAGCAACGCTGGATTTGTTACGGGCAATCATGACATCAGATAGGCTAACGCTGCGGTCACCTTCATCAAAACGTGTTTGCAAGGCACTCGACTCACCTTGAAGGTGATTTACCGATTTAATAGCATCACCCAGTAGCGCGCCAAAATCAGCACTCACTTGTTGTGCGGTACCTGGACGTGAGGCACTTTGTGCTTCTAATGCCATAGCTTGCATTTCAGATTGAAGACCACCGATTTTCATTCGCTACCTCGTGCCGTTATCTTTTTTATTTATGAGCCTGTCATTATATTGACAGAAACAGGGTTTATCACGCTTTTAACGCTAAAAGATGCAATCTTTACGCCATTAAACTCAATCATTAATGGCGTCTCATGCTTACATTGGAATTTCTATACCTGCATCGCGCATTTTAGCCAGTTTGTAGCGCAAAGTCCTCGGGCTGATCCCCAATTGTTCAGCAACATCTTTACGACGCCCCTCGCAGGCAATAATGGTGTCGAGAATAATGGCAAACTCTTGCTCGCGTAGCTCATTCCCCAAACCTTCACGACCCGCCGCGCTATTAGCCATAGCACCTGCCGCAGCGCTGCCTTGAACAGGCTCTGCCACGGGTGCAACTTGCGGAGCTGCCACATGGCTCTCGGTAGGCGCAAAACTGCACGCATCCATCCAATCAAAGCTTTCAAGTAGTACCGCTTCAGCGTCGATATGGTTACCACTTGCTAAAATCATCGCTCGTTGCACTACGTTGTCTAGCTCACGCACATTACCCGGCCATTGGTAACTCAGTAACTTTTGTTGCGCCGCTGGGGTAAAACTTGGCACCGCGCAACCCTGCTTCACGCAATGGCGCTCAAGCAAATGCGTCGCCAACGGAATAATATCGCCAGGGCGTTCGCTAAGTGCCGGCCAAACCAATGGGAAAACATTCAAACGGTAGTACAAGTCTTCACGGAAGTTACCTTCCATCACATATTGCTTAAGGTCGCGGTTACTGGTCGCCAACACGCGTACGTCCAGCTTGATGCTCTTACGGCTACCCAAACGCTCGACTTCACGCTCTTGCAGCACACGCAACAGCTTTGCTTGTAGGTTTAAGTCCATCTCGCTGATTTCATCTAGCAAAATGGTGCCACCTTGCGCTTGTTCAAACTTCCCCGGACACGCTTGGATCGCGCCGGTAAATGCCCCTTTTTCGTAACCGAAGAGTGTCGCTTCCAACATATTGTCAGGGATCGCTGCACAGTTAATCGCCACAAACGGCTTATCACTGCGATTTGAGTGTTGGTGAATGTAGCGCGACATCACCTCTTTACCCGAACCACTTGGCCCCAACACCATCACACTGGCGTCTGTTTTGGCCACTTTATCAGCCAATGACAACAACTTGAGGCTCTTTTCATCCGCCACAACCGCTTGGCTGGTTTCCAGTTTCACTGGCGCGTAACGGCTAACCATATTTAGCAACACTTCTGGCGCGAACGGCTTAGCCATGTAGTCGATCGCACCTTCTTTCATCGCAGCAACGGCATCTTCGATGTTGGCATAAGCTGTCATCAACAACACCGGAATTTTAGGCCAATGCTGCTTAATATTGCGCAATAAACCTAAGCCATCCATGCCTGCCATTTGAACATCTGATACCACAATATCAACCGATTCCGATTTCAAAATCAGCAATGCTTGCTCGGCACTGTCGGCTTCAAGCCATTGATAGCCAGCAAGCGCTAAGGTATCAACTAAGGCTTCGCGAAGGCCCTCATCATCTTCTACGACCAAGACACGGCTTGTATTCATTTATTCTCTCCGGTTGCGATATCTAGGGTCTGTTGACCTTGTTGCTGAGTTAGCGAATTATGGTTTTCTTCTGACGTTGAGCTTTCGTCATTGGCTATTGGCAGCGATACCGTAAAACAGGCACCTTGACCAAGTTCGGATACCAGTGACAACTGCCCTTTATGGGCTTTTGCCACCATTTGAACAACCGCTAATCCCAACCCTGTACCTTGCTGGCGGGTGGTGAAAAACGGTTCAAGAATTTTGCTTTGCATCTCAGGTGCAATACCTGGTCCATTATCAATCACACTTAAGTGCACTTGATCTTGATTAGGACGACATACCAACGAGACTTGACAGCCTTTACCTGCCATCTGAATGGCGTTGGTAATTAAGTTACTGAGCGCGCTCGCCAAAGCATTAACATTGCCCAGTAACACAATACTTTCATCATCACACTCAATGCTGAAATCAACCTGTTGCGCCACAACTTGCGCTTCGACCATAGGTTCAATTTCGTTAAGCAGCTCTTCCAGTGTGAATTGCGCTACCACCTTGTTGTCGCCACCTTTAGCAAACAACAGCATGTCGTTAACTTGTTTTTCTAAATCGTGCAGACGATCCACCAGCTTGGTTTGAAAACGTTCGCGTGTTTGCTGGTTCAAGTTTGGTGATGACAAATTAGAGGCGTATAGCATCGCACTCGACAACGGGGTGCGCACTTGGTGCGCCAGTGATGCCACCATGCGTCCTAACGAGGACATACGCTGCATCTCACCAAGACGTGATTGCAGTAGACGGGTTTCCGTCATATCGGTGATTAAGATCAGCTGACCCGCATCGGAAGCGGAGATCGCCAACTTCACTTTGCGTCCGTTACGGAGCGAAACTTCATGACCATCGTCATCTTTGGGTGCAAATGCACGCTGTATAACATCAAACCAGCGCTCGCCTTCAAGCGGCGTATCAAGTAATCGGTGAGCTTCTGGGTTCGCCTCACATACACATCCCATAGGGTCGAGCATGATCACACCGGCGGGCATTACTTCGAGTACCTGCTGATAACGGCTGACCTGCTGGCTCAATGTGCCAAGGGGAGATTCTTGATGTACTGGCTGATCCATAGGTATTTGGGCTTGCTCACGCGAATAAAAACTATAGAGCACTTATTAGCATTTTTTATGCCAATTAAAAACCTTGAATTTCAATGGATTGGGAATATGAGAAAGGAAACACCAGCGCCGCATTTTTGACACCGGTGTTTTTATAACGATTAACTAGCTTTATTTAAGCCATATTTGCGCATTTTTTCAACAAGCGTGGTACGACGCATACCCAACATGTCTGCCGCACGAGCAACAACACCACCCTGAGCGTCAAGCGCTTGACGGATCATGTCAATTTCTAGCTCAGCTAACATTTCCTTCAAGTTCACACCTTCAGGAGGTAAGTCGCTGTAGCAATTATCGTCATCAAGCTCTTCTTCGTACGTGGTCGAGAACATATCTGCTAACGCAGCACGCTCTTGTTCTTCCACCGACAAACTATTGTCTTCCGGTTGGAAGCCCGGCAAATCACTGTAACGGTACTTCATTGGCAAATGATTCACATCGACCATTTCACCTGGGTATAGAATAATCAAACGTTCAACCAAGTTTGCCAATTCACGAACGTTACCCGGCCAATCGTGCTCCATCAATGAATTGATCGCACGTGGTGTAAAGTGGATAGGCTTCGCCCCTTCCGCTTCCATACGTGCTAACAACTCTTGCAGTAGCAACGGCGTATCTTCGATACGTTCACGCAGCGCTGGCATCTCAATTGGGAAAACATTGAGACGGTAATACAGATCTTCACGGAACTTGTTCTGCTCGATCATTTCTTCAAGATTACGGTGTGTTGCCGCAATAATACGAACATCCACCTTGATAGTTTTGTTACCACCAACGCGCTCGAAACAACGCTCTTGAAGTACACGTAATAGCTTCACCTGCATCGACATTGGCATATCACCAATTTCATCAAGGAATAAGGTGCCGCCTTCAGCAAGTTCAAAACGGCCTTTACGCGCAGCAATCGCTCCCGTAAATGCCCCTTTCTCATGACCAAATAGTTCGCTTTCCAACAAATCAGGTGGAATTGCGCCACAGTTCACAGGCACAAATGGGCCTTTACCGCGAGATGAATGGTAGTGAATATTACGCGCAACTACCTCTTTACCCGTTCCTGACTCACCTAAGATCAATACGCTCGCATCAGTTCCTGACACTTGCTCTGTAAGGTGACGCACTTGGCTGATGCTTTCACTACGACCAACCATGCTACGGAATAAGGTATTTTTACGCCCAAGCTGAGGCACATGAAAGCTGCGTTTGCCAAGGAATTCCTGACAGTGACGTAGTGCATCAGTGAGCTGAGGATAATTAAGAGGCAGTTCAAGTTCACCAACATAATTTGGAAGACCTGCAACTTCGCTATTATGAGTCGATAGCGCGATCACAGGAACATGATGGTGGATCTGAAGAAAATCCAGAATCTTATTTAAAGCAGCTGGCGAGCTAATTTTACCTAGTAAACACGCTCCCCACGGTTGATCCAAGAGTGAACTGTGCACTTCACCTGTCGAGACGGCTTCATGCTGTTCACCAACAAAGTTCAAAATGACACTTAAATCATGTCGGTGCTGCGAGTCGTCATCAATAACGAGAGTTTTAGCTAAGCCTTGCATAGGTCTAACTGCCTGCCTTTATGAGGGGTTTTATTTCGTGGCGTATTCTAAATTAGGAACAGCTACCAAAATTCATAACTGGCTATTGTAATAAATGCACAGCAATTGGCAACTGGGGACGACAAAAACCTGTGACCCCAGTACAAGACAGACACAACTCAATTTGGATTTTGCTTAATTTTCAAGCTGTGTCATGTTGTGGTATTCAGCAGGGATTTGATCCCACGCTGATTTAATCTCACGAAGAATACCAACCACGTCATCTAACATCTCTGGTTTATTATGGTGGTTCGCTTCAGAAATCTGATGAATCATAAAATCATACAATGCATCAAGGTTGCTGGCGATCTCGCCGCCGTCTTCCATGGATAGACACGCACGTAAACTCATTACGATATCCATCGCTTTACCAAGACGCTCACCTTTGGCAGCAATCGAACCTTGCTCCATTGCAGCTTTGCCCTGAATCAAACGCTCGATCGCACCTGCCATCAGCATTTGGACAATACGGTGAGGTGTTGCCGCTGTTAACTGACTGTCAACAGAAACACGCTTGTAAGCTTGAAGAGAACCTCTCATAGCCATGATTACTTACCTTAACGAAATTTGTTATAAATCTGCATCGAGCGCTGCCCGTGCTGTAATCGTTGCAACTCACTTGCCGATCTTTCTCTATGTTGGCGGATCTGCTCAAGGAGTAACGATGTTCGTTCTACGGCGGCTTGCCATTGCTGTTGGTCTAACTGCTCTGGTTGCGCCATAAGTGTTTGTAGCAAGGTTTCCCGTTGCTGTAATAATTGCTGCAGCTGCTCAGCATCTACTTCCGCCGACGAGGTCAATAATGACGCTAACTGTTGGTCGAGTTGATCTAATTGCTGCATACAAGAAATCTCTTAATTCTGCTTAGGCCGCGATTATTGCGGCATCATGCTCATCATTGAGCCTAGCTGACTTTGCATCTGCCCCATGGCTTTATCCATGGCGGTAAACTGATCAAAAGTACGCTTGTGGACACTTTCCATTCGGCGATCGAGTTTATCTTGATCGCTATTCAGACGCATATTTTGATCGTTTAGGCTGTTTTCACGACCACGGATACTGCCGGTGATCCCGGTATGGGCGTGAATAACCTCCTCAATGCGACGAGCAAACCCGTTACGTCCGCCAAGAAACTCACCCACATCGGTAAAGTTCTGCTCGATTTGCTTATCCAGCACCTTGTAGTCAATTTCCAGCTTACCTTCGAGAGTAGTACTCACCCCAAGCTCACTAAAGGTGCTGATCGACTCAGGCGCTTTTTCAAGCGGGGTTGAAAACGCTGCCCGCAATTGGTTACTCGCAACACGGACAATACTGTCACCTACCAGTGGCCCTTTCTCTTGAGTCTGGGGATCAAACTTGGCAAGTTGCTCTGCGGTCTGTTGAAACTGATTATACGCTTGCACAAACTGTTCAACCGAACTACGCACTGTATCGCGGTCATAACCCACCTCAATAATCACAGGACCGCCATCTTCGCCTGTCGTCAGTTTTTCGAGGTTTAAATCCACGCCTTTGATCGCATCTTGGATCACATTGGTGTTACTGGTTACTACCGCCAGACCGTCGATCAATACTTTTGAATCACGCGCCTGCTGCATCTCGCTCATTGAGCTAAATTCGTTATTGGTGTTAAAACCAAATTTTTGCAGAGTACTGGTAACTGGCGCATCAACTTTAACCTTGATGGTATTATCTTCACCTGGTTTATCGGAAGACAGCACCAAACGGGTGCCTACGTCGTCTTTGATCAGTGAAGCCATCACCCCAGAGTTTGATGGGTGACGGTTGATCAAACGAACAACATCAAGAATTTTGCTTTCGTTGTCGGGAATATCGACATTAAAGGATTGACCGCCGCCTAAACTAATAGCCAGCTTGCCTGCTCCCAGCTTCTCTTTTTCATCGAATGAGCTGGAAACTACTTTGTGGGACTGGGCGAGTTGCTGCACTTCCACCGAATATTTACCGGGGATCGCTTCAGCATCAACGTCGGCGGTGAGCACTTCGTCGTTATCGACAGTCACCATGCGAGCGTCGAAGACATCGTTACGACGAAAATCTGACATCATGTTTTTCATGACATCAAGGGAGCTTTTCAAATGCCCGTAAGCACTAATAGAGGTGTTAATTTGTTCGCGTTGAGCATTGATCCGCGCTTCTTTCGGAGCACGCTCAGAATCAACAATTTTGTTTACCATATTGCTGATATCAAGCCCTGATGCCGACGTAGCGCCTATATTCATTTACATCCTCGAACAAATCTAAATCAAACTTGAGTGGTAAATAACCCCCCTGAATGTGCAGCCAACTGACGAGATAAAGTCAACAGATCCTCATCTGGGATCTGGCGGACAATTTCACCGCTTTTTTTATCGTAAACGGTAACAATTTGCCGACCACTATCTTCGTCTAAACGAAACGCCAAACCACGATTCAACTGCCCCACAAACTCTTCCATGCTCTCCACCACCTTTTCTAGCTCTTGGCGTTGAAGTTGATGTTGTTTTTCAACAGAAACCGTCTGCTCTACCCGACGAACATCGGTGTTGCCCTTGTCACTGCTGTTAACTTGGTTTGCTTGATTAGCTGATTGAGAAAGTGGCACTGCACTGCCAGTCCCGTTTTTATCTGCAACATTCGTGCCAGTCGCTTTTGAATATACAGATGAAGACGAAGGTGGCGGAGTTGACGTTACGGGTTTCACTTCCATTCTTTATTTACCTTCTTTAGACGGAAAAACGGCAAGGATTAACCTTGCCGTTTTTAACCGGATTAGCCTAGTAGGCTTAGTGCCGCCTGAGGCGACTGTTTCGCCTGTGCCAAAATTGACGTAGAAGCCTGAGATAGGATTTGGTTCTTCGTCATTTCGGTTGTTTCTTTCGCGAAGTCTGTATCACGGATACGGCTGTTCGATGCCGATACGTTTTCATTAACGTTGTTCAAGTTGTTAATGGTGTGGTTTAGACGGTTTTGCGAAGCACCAAGCTCTGCACGGTTTGAGTCAACGTACTTAAGTGCGTTATCGATTAGTGCCACTGCTTTTTGTGCGCCAGCAACAGTTTCAACATTCACGTCTTGAATTGTTGTATCTGCCTTAGTTGCACCTGACAGACCCACACTTGCTGCTAGACCGCCAGAGAATTTAACGCTAGAGCCAGTTGCAGACACAACTTGTAGTGTACCGTCGTCACCTACAGATGCGTTGATACCTTCTACAGCACCGTTGATCTTGGTTGCTAGTTCTTCGATATCGTCTCCGCCTTTCGCGCCAACATCGAAGCTCTTACCGTCAACAGTAATGTTCAGTGTTTTACCTGCGGTAACAGTCCAGTCTGATGATTTAGGTGTTGTTGCAGTGTGAACTACACCACCCATTTTAGCTTCATCAGCACGGATGTTTTTGAATTCCATTTGAACGGCTTCACCAGAATCCGAACCCACTTGGAAAGAACGCGTACCAAAAGTACCGTTTAGCAGTTTAGTACCACCGAAAGATGTGGTTTCTGCAATACGGTTAAGTTCGTCTTGCAGTGCTGTTACCTCTTCTTGCATTGAGGTACGGTCTTCTGCTGAGTTCGAGCCGTTCGCAGACTGTAGCGATAGGTCACGCATACGTTGCAGGATGTTGGTTGTTTCTTGCATCGAACCTTCAGCGGTTTGCGCCATCGAAATACCGTCATTCGCATTTCGAACTGCCACATCAAGACCACGGCTTTGTGTCATCAAACGGTTAGAGATCTGAAGACCTGCTGCATCGTCTTTTGCACTGTTGATCTTGCTACCTGTCGACAAACGCTCCATTGATTTTGCTGATGCATCAGACGCTTGGTTCAGGTAACGCTGAGCGGTCATTGCAGAAACGTTAGTATTTACTGTAACTGCCATAATGAATCTCCTTCTAATCCTAAATGGCTTGACCAGCTCAGCCGGAAAAACCTTTGTTCTTTATAATCTTTATTCAAGAGTTGTAACGGCATGGATAAAAAAACCTTTAAGGCTTTTTGAAAAAAAAAAGAAAACAGTTATCGAACAGTACAATATAAAAACGTAAGTTTTTGATTTGGTGAATAAATATAAAACGGCAAGGTTAAACCTTGCCGCCTTCAATTAGATTAACCGAGTAGGCTAAGCGCCGCTTGTGGCGACTGTTTCGCCTGCGCCAAGATTGATGTCGATGCCTGAGTCAGGATCTGGTTCTTGGTCATTTCTGTGGTTTCTTTCGCGAAATCAGTATCACGAATACGGCTGTTTGATGCCGATACGTTTTCATTAACGTTGTTCAAGTTGTTAATGGTGTGATTCAAACGGTTTTGTGAAGCACCTAACTCGGCACGGTTTGAGTCAACGTATTTTAAGGCGTTATCAATAAGTGCTACCGCTTTTTGTGCGCCGCCAACAGTATCGATGTTAACTTCCTGGATAGAGGTTGCCGCTCCCATACCATCTTTTAAGCTTAAGCCGTTACCTTTAGCTTCCGACAAAGTACCACCGAATGTGAGGCTTTGACCTGAGGCGCTTACTATCTGAAGTTCACCTTTTTCCGTGATCGATGCATTTACATCTGGCATAGCACCATTGATCTTAGTAGCAAGTTCTTCAATGTCATCACCCGCTTTAACATTGATATTGACCCCCGTATCCGTCTTACCAGTTGTCGATATAATAAGAGTATCTTTATCGCCCACAGTCCAATTGCTATCTTTAGCTGTAGCAGCAGTGTGAACCTGCCCACCCATCTCTTTTTCATCAGCGCGGATGTTTTTAAATTCCATCTGAACAGCTTCACCAGAATCGGCGCCCACTTGGAAAGAACGCGCCCCAAATGTTCCGTTGAGAAGTTTAGTACCACCGAAAGAAGTCGTTTCTGCAATACGGTTTAGTTCGTCTTGCAATGCGGTAACTTCTTCTTGCATTGAGGAACGATCTTCTGCTGAGTTAGAGCCGTTCGCAGACTGTAGCGACAAGTCACGCATGCGTTGCAGAATATTGGTGGTTTCTTGCATCGAACCTTCAGCGGTTTGCGCCATCGAAATGCCATCATTCGCGTTTCGGACCGCAACATCAAGACCACGGCTCTGGGTCATCAAACGGTTAGAGATCTGCAGACCTGCAGCATCGTCTTTCGCGCTGTTGATCTTACTACCTGTCGACAAACGCTCCATAGACTTTGCTGATGCATCAGACGCTTGGTTTAAGTATCGCTGAGCGGTCATCGCAGAAACGTTAGTATTTACTGTAACTGCCATAATGTATCTCCTTGATAATCCAAGATGGCTTGACCAGCTCAGCCGGTAAACCAGAATAATCTTGATTAAAAATAATGACGGCAAGGGTCAGCCTTGCCATTACTAACCGAATTAGCCTAAAAGGCTTAATGCAGCTTGTGGCGATTGCTTTGCTTGCGCCAAGATTGATGTCGATGCCTGAGTCAGAATCTGGTTCTTGGTCATTTCTGTGGTTTCTTTAGCGAAGTCAGTATCACGAATACGGCTATTTGATGCCGATACGTTTTCATTAACGTTATTCAAGTTATTAATGGTGTGGTTCAAACGGTTTTGTGAAGCACCCAGCTCCGCGCGGTTTGAATCAACATATTTCAGCGCATTATCGATTAGCGCTACCGACTTTTGTGCACCCGCAACGGTACTGATATCCACATCTTGGATTGAGGTATCAACACCCGTTGCTGAATTCAAGCCAACACTCTGAGCAAGATCGCCGGTAAATTTAAGAGCTGTGTCGGTGTTTGCAATCACTTGGATTTTGCCATCTTCACCAACAGAGGCATTAACACCTTCGACAGCACCATTAATCTTGGTCGCTAGCTCTTCAATGTCATCGCCTGCCTTTACGTTCACGTCTACGGTTTTGCCATTCACTTCAACGTTCAACCCTTTGCCCGTAGGGATAGTCCAATCTGAAGCAACACCTTTGCTCGAAGTGTATACTTTGCCTCCCATCTCTTTTTCATCAGCACGGATGTTCTTAAATTCCATCTGAACCGCTTCACCCGAATCTGCACCCACTTGGAAAGAACGCGAGCCAAACGTACCGTTCAGTAGCTTAGTACCACCGAAAGAGGTCGTTTCAGCAATACGGTTTAATTCATCTTGCAGCGCACTCACTTCTTCTTGCATCGAATTGCGGTCTTCTGCTGAGTTAGAGCCGTTCGCAGACTGTAGTGATAGATCACGCATACGTTGCAGAATATTAGTGGTTTCTTGCATCGAACCTTCTGCTGTCTGTGCCATTGAGATACCGTCATTGGCGTTTCGCACAGCTACATCAAGACCACGGCTTTGGGTCATCAAACGGTTAGAGATTTGCAGACCTGCAGCATCGTCTTTCGCACTGTTGATCTTGCTACCAGTCGACAAACGCTCCATTGATTTTGCTGATGCTTCAGACGCTTGGTTTAGGTAACGCTGAGCGGTCATTGCAGAAACGTTAGTATTTACTGTAACTGCCATAATGTATCTCCTTAACTCTTTCAAAATGGCTTGACCAGCTCAGCCGGCAAAACCTCTATAATCTTTATTTAAAAGGTTTAACGACATACCACAGGAAACCTTTAGTGTTTTTTTATCGAAAAAGAGAAAAAAATTGATGGAGAGTTATGTGTAACTGGATGAGTAACGAAAAGTGCGAGGAAGTTCAAAAGACGGGAAATAAAAAAGCGGCAAGGAAAAACCTTGCCGCTTTTGGAAAGCTGAGTCGTTGTTAGGCTTATTGCAGCAATGACGTTGCCGCTTGTGGGATCTGTTTCGCTTGAGCAAGAATTGAGGTACTTGCCTGCTGTAGGATCTGGTTCTTAGTCATCTCTGTCGTTTCTTTCGCAAAATCAGTATCACGGATACGGCTGTTTGATTGCGAAACATTTTCAGATACATTCGCCAAGTTATTAATGGTGTGACCTAAACGGTTTTGTTTTGCACCTAAGTCAGCACGCTGGCTATCAATGTACTTCAGGGCTGCATCGATAACGCTAACCGCCGACTGAGCGCCACCAACTGAAGTTACATCAACTTCTTGCACTGTGGTTAATCCACTCTTAGCACCAGCTGCAAACAGATCTACACTCTTACCAGCGGCATCCACACCTTTTGCCAGCTTACTCTTACTGTCGATTTCAATCGTGCCTTCTTCAGAGAACAGCTGTAGCTCACCTTTCTCTGTTACAGATGCATTAACACGACCGCCGCTCTGACCATTGATACGGGTTGCCACTTCTTCAATGTCATCACCTTGAATAAGGTCAACAGAAATTGAAGGCGTTGATTCACCACCAATTTTGATCTTCATGACATTACTTGAACCTGCGGTCCAATCCGCATTCGCCATACCCGTCGCTTTAATTTTCTGACCACCCATATCTTCGTAGTCAGCACGCACGCTAGTAATGCCCATGATGATCGCTTCACCTGAGTCAGAACCAATCTGGAATGCCGCTTCGCCGAATGTACCGTTCAGCAACTTACGACCACCGAATGCTGTGGTTTCAGCAATACGGTTAAGTTCGTCTTGTAGTGCATTCACCTCTTCTTGAATCGCCACACGGTCATCATCTGAGTTTGAACCGTTAGACGATTGAAGTGATAGGTCACGCATACGTTGCAGGATATTGGTTGATTCCTGCATTGCACCTTCTGCGGTTTGTGCAATCGAAATACCATCATTGGCATTGCGCATTGCCACATTCAGACCACGAGTCTGAGCAACAAGACGGTTAGAGATCTGCAGACCCGCTGCGTCATCTTTTGCACTGTTGATCTTCTCACCTGTCGATAGGCGTTCCATCGAACGGCTTAGATCATCTGATGCCTTAGACAGGTAACGCTGCGCAGTCATGGCAGACACGTTGGTGTTTACTGTTACACCCATTTTGCTCTCCTTTGACTTTCGCTGTCATTGCCAGCGAAACAGCCTACCCGCGACAGTCAATCCAAAAGACAATGAAGCGGGACTAGCTATATAAAATAATTCATCTTTGGCAAAGTACACTTGCCACCGTTCGGTATTTAGCAACAAGTGTGCCAAAAATTAAAATCCTTTATAATCAACAAATTGAACTCAATATTAATTCAATTACACAAGGTATAATCACGAAGAGGCAAAAGGCTGCCTAGTAATTCCTACGCAAGACGGTAACTTGCCTCCACCTTTTGCCTTTCAATTTGCCGCTCTTTAAAAAGATCATCAGTAACACACTGACATCACCACTAAACAGCCCATAGAACAGATTAGGAACAGTATTTGCATACTTACAGTTATATTGATATCGACGCTTATTTGACTCAAACAGACAAACTGCGAGCACACTGAGATCCAACTATGACAAGTGAACACGACAGCACCAGTATGACGCTGGAAGAGGCTTTCAACCTTGGGGTTGAACATTACCAAAAAGGTGAGAAAGCAAGCTCACGGGAGATCTTTGAAAAAATCCTTGCTGTTGCTCCTGATTCATTACCCGTACTACAAGTGCTCTCAGTGTTAGATATGGAAGAACAAGAGTTTGCAGCAGCAGAAGCTAAACTTCGCCATGCACAAAGCTTGGCACCACAAGATCTTTCGCTGATCCTCGATCTTGCTATTGCGATCAAAGCACAAGGAAGAAATAAAGAAGCGCTCGGTTTTATTGAAGAAGTATTGTCCTACGATCCTGCCAATACTAGCGCGCTGCAACTTCGGCAAGAGCTTACCGCCCTCATGGGGCAACGTGGTGCCAGCAAACGCGATCAATACTCGCTAGAAGCCATCCAAAGTCAAAAACAGCAGCAACTTGATACCGAGATCCAGAAAACCCTCGATACTGTTGACACCCTAATTGCTCAAGGCCACCACCAGCAAGCAGAGCAATTGATCTTGGCGATCTTATCCCTTGATGAAAATAACAGCGCCACTTTGCACAAGTGGGCGCAGCTTTTAATTTCACAAGAGAAAAACATTGAAGCATCCCACCAGCTACGCCGTCTCGTTGAACTGGATCCAAGCGACGAACTGGCAACTTTTCTGCTCGCAAAAGTCCTTGCACGCCTAAGTAACTACAATGAAAGCCGTTTAGTTTGCCAACAATTTGTGCGTGACAATGGCCCCAATGCATTAATTGAAAAACAGTGGTTGGTTACATGTGTAAAAGAAGAGTTGTGGCTCCAAAGCGATGAACTCGGTAAATCTTTGGTTGCACGTTACCCTGAAGACAATGATATTCGCTATCTCTTTGCATTTGCCAAAATGCAGCTGCTTCGCGAACGTCACAATTACACCCCAGAGAGTATGCAAGAAACCTTGAATGTACTTGAAAAAGCGTTAGCTGGGGCATCGAAGAAGCGCCATATCGAACTCACCGGTTATAAGGGTGAAGTTTGCTGGTATATGGGTGATCTGACTCAATCACGCCAATATTTTAGTGACATTTTGCAACTAAACCCGGATTCAAAATACACCCACTGGGTTCAGCACCATGCCTTCTTACACCAACACGAATGGGATAAATACTACGACGCTTTCGAACTTGGTATTGAGCAAAACGCGCGTGTTAGTCACAACCAAGACACACCACGCTGGCATACCAATGCATCAAGTGAAGAAGTTGTACTCGTTTTACCTGAGCAAGGTGTGGGGGATGAAATTCGTTACTACCATAGCCTTGGTTATATCAGCGAGCGAGCAAAGAAAGTTTTCGCGGCCTGTGATCAACGCTTAGTGCCATTTTTATCAAACGCTTACCCAGATATTGAGTTTGTACCTGTGGTACGTAAGCAAGAAGGCCACACTCTTGATATCCCAATGCATATTGCTGACCAAGCAACCAGCTGGATCCCCGCTGGTAGTATTGGCCGTGAAATCTACCTCACCACTGGCAAGCACTGGGCAAAACCGCATTACGCTGTATTCCCGCAAGACGTAAAACAAAAATGGCAACAGCAAGTAGACCAACACCACACAGGTAAAGGTCTACGTATCGGTATTAGTTGGCGAAGCGGGTTAGGCTCAGCTGCGCGTAACATCAACTTCTTAAAGACTCATGAAGTGGCGCACTTTATCAAGCAATTCCCCGATGCCACTTTCTATAACCTGCAATACGGTGAATGCAGCAAAGAGCTGAAAAAGATTGAAAAGCTCAGCGGCAAAAAAGTCATCCAGCTCGATGAGCTCGATCTGAAAGATGATTTTCTTGCCACTGCTGCAGTAATGGACTCATTGGACTTAGTATTCACAGCACCAACTGCCGTTCACATGCTGACGGTGAGCACCACCACACCGTGCTATGTCTACGGTGCAGGCTCTAACGAATCTAATTTTGCCGAGCCAACCGAATACTTTGGTGACATGCATGAAAAACAAGAGTTTTTATTCCGCTTCCCACCACTAATGGGTAACAAGTACCCTATGATTGAAGCCATTAGTGATCGAATTAAGAACGATTTCCGTGAAGCTTAACCCGCTATCCTGATGATCAAAAAAGCCTTTGCACTCATCATGCAAAGGCTTTTTGTTATCTGTTAGTTATGTATGCCAACAGATAAAAATAAATTAGCGATTAGATGTAATTAAACAAGTTCAGATCTTTGGTCTTAGCGAACGCTTGTTGCGATGCCTGCAACGACATCATGTTCTCGTTCAACTCAATCACCGCACTGGCATAATCAAGATCTTCTAATGTACCGCGAGCTTGGCTCATTACGATCTTAAAGTCTTCATGCATATCTTCTTGGCGATCTAAGGTTTGCAGGCGTGTGCCGACTTCAGAGCGTGCCCGGTTAATATGTTTAAACGCTTCAGAAAGCTCAGCGGCAACCTGATGTAACTCTGCACTGGCTGATGCATCAGACACACTACTATCAGATAATTCGATCCCGCGTCGGAAAGCGTCAAATACACTGACATGCGACTGACGGTTCAAACTGATGGTATCGCCATCTTTGATTTCCCCTTCAAGATCAACCTGTAAGGTACCCCATTTCACACCAACATCTGGTTCGTATTTGCCTTTTTGCACCGAGACACCATTTTGAAATAGCTCATAATTAGTCCCCGAAGCATCGTTGCTAAAGGTAATATCGTATTGTGAGTTATCCGCATTGTTGGTATTGCTGGCATTCGATAGCAGCAATAACGAACCACTTTTTAAATCGTAGTCTGGCTGGTAATCGCCATACGGGTTCGCCACTTCTAAAAACAGTTTGTCACCAGCATCATTGACTGGCACATCAACCGAGGCAGACACTTTCGCCATTCGTTGGTAACTGTCACCTGCGTATGCCACCACCCCGTTGTTATCACGGAAGAACGGCTGCTTGTTGTAACGCGTACCGGCAAAAACAAAGTTGCCTGATTCATCTTGGCTGTTTACCAAGTGCATAAAGGAATCGTACAAGCCCTGCATATCTTGCTTGTGGGCAATACGGTCATCGGTTGAAAGGGAACCGTTGACCATCATCATGGATTTACGCTTCGCGTCATCAAGCAAAGTTTCGACTTCGGCAATCGCCGTTTCCTCATTGGTCAGACGGTTACGAGCCAAAGTTATACTTTTTAATGACTGATCAATCTGAGTATTTTGCTGATCAAAGTTCTGGATATAAATTGATGCGACCGGATCATCACCCGCTGTCATCAAACGCTTACCAGATGCTAACTGCTGCTGATTTTCTGCGACTTTAACTTGTTGACGGTTCATATCATTCGCCACTTGGCGATAATTATGAAAACTTGCCATACGAGTGATCATATCGAGTTACTCCTAGCGAGAGGCATTCAGTAAGGTTTCAAAGGTTTCGTTCGCCACTGTCATAATGCGTGACGACGCGGCATAGGCTTGCTGGAAGCGCATCATATTGGCTGCTTCTTCATCCAGGTTAACCCCTGAGATTTCTGCAACGCGGCTTTCTGCCGCATCTTTCTCCACCAGCCCCACTTCGCGTAAACGGCTTGCCGAGGCTTTTTGCACGCCCATTTCGGTGTTCAAACCTTCGTAAACATCCAATACCGTTGAGCGACCGTTATCCATCACTTTGGCGGTTTGTACATCCTGCATTTTGATCAGGTTGCCGTTATCCCCCATCGCTGGGTTCAGGTTAACCGCAAAAATATCGTTCCCCATCGCACCGTTGCTTAGGCTAAAAGTAGTGCCATTCACGGTCACATCACCCGTCGGTGGATAAGCTTGAGGCGCTTGAAGAATATTGCCTTTCATATCAAGCACGGCAAATTGACTGGCATCGGGTGAAATCGCCACTTGAAACTCGCGAAGGCTACCCGGATTAGTCACTTGGAATTCAGCCGTACCGTGAGCCTTGGTTGCCGAGCTCATGTAGCTTTGAGCTGCAATTTTTGATGGGTCTTCCATCGTCACTCGCATATCACCAGCTGACATACGAGTTGGGCGGATCAGAATCGGCTCACCAATACCCACTGGCGAGGCAATTTCAATCTCGAGCCCATCAACACTAAATTTCGGTGGCGTACCGGATGGCATGACGTTCTGGCTTTTACCATCAGGGGTGATCAACTTATGTTGGCTACCATCGAAGCTCAGCTGGTACTCACCTGCTTTCAAGGCACTCAAATCATCAATGTACACATTCACCGCCGCCGTTGACCCTTTTGGGATCAGAGCGCGTGCGCCAGCCGCCGCGGGAGCATTAATATCGGCAAAAATGTTTTCGCCCACTTGCCCTTTTAGATCTAAACCTTGGGATTGCAGTTCGTTCATGCTGCCGGCAAAACCGACCGCAATGCGCCCCATTTCATCCATCGCTTGAGCAAGGGTTTCATCACGGAACTGGAACAACGATGCCAGCTTACCGCCAATATCATCGTTACGGATTTTCTTGAGCGCGTTACCTTCGACCAAAGCTAGCTGGGTTTGACGTGGGTCAGGGCTACCATCCACCATTTTCAATTGGCTTGATTCGGTACCCGATACCAGCGTATGACCACTACCGATCATAATATTGAAGGTTTCGTCGTTCTTACGCGTCACCGTCACCTTGGTGTACTGCGATAGCTCATTAATCAGGGCTTGGTGGCGATCAAGTAAATCGTTATCTGTACCCGCAGTTGGAGTTTTAATAATCGCACTGTGAATATCAACAAGCTCACGACCAATATCGTTCACACGATCTAAGGTACGCGCCAAAATATCATTGGTTTCAGTTTGCTGTTGTGCCAACACCTTGTGGTTATCGTTTAGCCCTGCCGCCACTAACTTGGCTTTTTCAAGTACCACTTTACGGGCACCGATATCGCTTGGGCTATCCGCCATGCCTTTCACAGCGTCGTACCACTGGTTCATGTCTTCTGGAATCTTCTTCGCGCTGTTACTTAGCATGTTATCCAGACGACCCAGTTGCCCTTCACGCTCTGAGGCGTAGCTAAGGTTAGTGGTAGTCAGGTTTAACTCATTGGTCGCAAACTGATCGTAGCCACGGCGAACTTCTGCCGCATGCACACCAGTACCGTATTGGTTGCCACCCCACCAAATTGGATCATTGGTGCTTTGAACAACTGACTGGCGACTGTAGCCCTCAGTATTTACGTTATTAATATTGTGGCTAGTGGTGTTGAGCTGACGCTGGGCCGTTAATACGCCCTGCGACCCCATATTGAGTAGGTCAAACCCCATCTCGCCTCCAGTAAGCTGTTCATAAAATTACAATTACCGCTTTAAATGCAATATTTATGCCATAACAAGATGTACGTTTAACTCATTGTTTTATATGAAATGGTGTGAGGTTTTCTTATGGCAAAGGGTTGCCGTTCTAAAAAACACGTAAGGTGAGGAAAAATAAAAGAGGCACCCTAGGGTGCCACTCTTGAATTGAGGTGTTATACAAACGAAATTGACTGTTCGATAAAAGGCAATAACTACTTCATCAAGCTATTAACTTTATCCATCACGCTGATGACTTTCTGCGAGTAATTCGGATCTGTCGCGTAGCCTGCCTTATGCAGATTACGGATAAACTGACGCGGATCTTCTGGGCTACTCAAGGCTTTTTCGTAACGCGGGTTATCGTTCAAGAAGCGCACATAGTCGTTAAAGCTATCTTGGAAACCATCATACGAGCGAAATGCAGCTTTCTCTTGCACCGGTATACCATTGTGAAACTCCAAGGTATTGGTGGCAACTTTCGGCCCTTGCCAACGCGGATCAGCCTTTATGTTGAACAAGTTATTGCTCGACCCTGCCGCATTCTTGATCACCTTCTTACCCCACCCTGTTTCGAGCGCGGCTTGGGCGATCAATACCGCCGGATCGGTGCCTAATGCACTTGCCGCTTTCTCAGCATACGGCTGCATCTTAGAAACAAACTCTTCTGGACTAGTAAAGGTTTGTGACGGTTGAATAGGCGCTGCCGCCATTGGTGGCACTGGCGCAAAATTTTGCTGACGGGCTTGTGCCGCTTTCATCACTTTGATCGCATCATCAGCGGCTTTATCAAGCATTGCTTTGTCTGGTTTATCACCATTTTTATCGGTCGGCAAACGCAGTGGCGAGTCGTGTACCGCATTACGGATCACATCTTCGCTTGGCTTTTCTTGCTCACCGCCCAATTGATTAACGATCAAATCCGCTAACCCCAACGAGCCCGAGGTACTCAGCTCGTTTGCCATTTGCTCATCACGCATTTGCTCGAAAAACTTGGTGGTGTTACTGCTCATCAAGTCAGATTCAAACGCTTCATTCGCTTGGCGCATCGACTTAAACAGCATCTGAGTAAAGATAGATTCAAACTGTTGCGCCGCTGCACGCAGTGCCCCTTGTTCATCTTCTTTAATGCCCGCACGTAAGCGGTCTAAGTTGGCAATGTCGTGAACAAAGCCAGCGTCATAGTTCGTATTCATCGTCTTTACTCTGAGCGTTTACGTGTAACGTATGCATCCATTAAATAATGATGAGCTGACCTTCAATGGCGCCCGCTTGTTTCAAGGCCTGCAAAATTGCCATCAAGTCTGACGGCGCAGCACCCACTTGGTTTACCGCACGAACAAGATCGTCCAAGGTGATCCCCGGCTCAAACTTAAACATGCGCGAGTTCGCTTCTGTCACATCTATTTCTGAGTTCGGTACAACCACGGTATTACCGCCAGAGAACGCATTGGGTTGGCTCGCTTGCGGGTTTTCTTTAATGGTTACCGTCATCCCACCGTGCGTGATCGCCGCTGGTTTTAACTTCACATGCTGACCCACTACAATGGTACCTGTGCGTGAGTTAACAATGATTTTCGCCGCGCCTTCCGCTGGGTTAAATTCAATGTTTTCGATAGTCGATAAGAAAGCGACACGCTGAGTGACATCGCGCGGGGCACGTACTCGGATCGACGTCGCGTCAATGGCTGCCGCCATATCAGGGCCAAGGAACTGATTCACCGAATCAGCCATGCGCTGCGCGGTAGTAAAGTCGGATTCGAACAAGTTAAAAGTTAAGAAATCGCCGCGTGAAAACGGGTTCGGTACTTCTTGCTCCACAATCGCACCATTACTAATACGACCCACGGTTGGGTTATTACCAACAATTTTAGAGCCATCGGCACCACTGGCACTGAAGCCGCTGACCACCAAGCTACCTTGGGCAACTGCATAAACTTTACCGTCTAAACCTTTAAGGAAGGTTTGCAATAAAGTACCGCCACGTAAGCTTTTCGCAGAGCCAATCGACGATACTGTAATATCAATCGTCTGACCTTGTTTGGTAAACGCAGGCAAGGTGGCATTGACCGCTACTGCTGCAACGTTTTTGGTTTTCGGCTTCTGCCCTGCCGGCAACTGAATACCAAAGTTTTGTAACATGGCGCGGAAGCTTTGATCGGTGAACGGCGTAGTTTCACCAGTACCCGGCAAACCCACCACTAAACCATAACCCACCAATTGGTTATCACGTACCCCAGCCACTTCCGACACATCTTTGATCCGTGCCGCTTGCAAAGGTAACGCTAATACCAACAATAAGCTGGTTAGGATAAAACGAAAATTCACCTTCATGCTCCCATCAAACTGAGGTTATAACGTGACGTTAAAGAAGCGGCCTAGCCAGCCTTGCTCTTGAATATCTTGGCGATCACCTGTACCTGAATACTGAATGCGCGCATTCGTTATACGAGTAGACGTTATCGTATTTTCTTGGCTGATATCGTCAGGACGGATGGTGCCGCTAACACGAATGTACTCATCACCCGTATTCAGGGTTAACCACTTTTCACCGCGCACAATCAAATTGCCATTCGCCAAAATGTCGATCACCTCTACCGAGATTTCACCTTTAATGCTGTTGCTTTGATCGGCCGATGTGCTGCCCGCGAATTTGTTTTGGTTCTTCACTTCGTAAGACAGTTCTCGCCCAGCAATCTGCATGTTCTGACCACCCAAGGCTAGCGGGTCCATCGACATATCAGTTTTCTTGTCAAGGTCAGAGCTTGCGCTCTTTTTCGCTTGTGTTCGCTCTTCTAGCAGTACCGTGACGATATCGCCAATACCACGCGGCTTAGTGTCATCATAAAGATCTTGTACATGCGAAGTGCTAAACAGTGAGCCTGTCGCTGTCGCATAGTGCTCTGGTTTTGGTTGAGGACGCACACTCGCCCATGCCGGATCGCCTTGCTCAGGGTCTTCGCGGCGGCGTAGCATATCCACCAAGTCACTTTCTTTTTTGGTCGAGCCTTCAACGGCATCGACATTAGTGGTTGCCTTCTCAACATCATTACCAGTATCTGGTTGCTGAGGTATCAACTCACAACCGGTTAAAGTCAGAAACACCAAGCTACACAAGATTTTTTTCATCATGACCCTAATTCCGTACTAAAGCTGCTGGTTCACGTAGCTCAACATCTGATCCACTGTTGAGATCACTTTCGAGTTCATCTCGTAAACACGCTGAGCTTCAATCATATTCACTAGCTCTTCGGTTACGTTTACGTTCGATGTTTCTAGCATTGATTGACGGATAGAGCCCAAGCCATTCAGTCCAGGAACACCTTCTTGCGGGTCACCACTGGCGCCTGTTGGCAAAAATAGGTTCTGACCAATAGGTTCCAAACCGCCTGGATTGATGAAGTTAACCGTAGTGATCTGGCCTAGCACCTGATTCTCTTGCTGACCACGAATACGTGCCGACACTTCACCATCCGTACCGACCGTGATACCCACTGCGTCTTCAGGGATCGCAATTTCAGGCTGTAAGACATAACCAGAACCCGAGGTGACTAGCTGACCTTCATTGTTGATGGTGAACTGACCGTTACGGGTATAACCAATGTTGCCGTCTGGTAGCATGATCTGGAAGAAGCCTTCACCTTCTACCATCATATCCATCGCATTGTTGGTGGTTTGGGTATTACCCTGGGTGAAGACTTTTTGCGTCGCGACCACTTTTGAACCCGCACCAAGCATCAAGCCCGATGGCAACTGAGTGTCTTGAGATGACTGACCACCCGGCTGGTTAATGTTCTGGTAAAACAAATCTTCAAAGACCGCACGGCTCTTTTTAAAACCCACGGTCGAGGCATTCGCCAAGTTGTTCGAAATGGTTGAAATATTGGTTTGCTGGGCATCAAGACCAGTCTTACTTACCCAAAGTGCTGGATGCATCTTAGTTTCCTTCTACCCTATTAACCCATGCGCAGTAGCGAGCCAGATGCTTCATCCATCTGCTCAGCGGTTTTCATCAGTTTGACTTGCATTTCAAAGTGACGTTGCAGATCGATCATGCTGGTCATTTCGCCAACCGCATTCACGTTACTGCCTTCCAGCGCACCTTTAAGTACCGATACATTGGCATCAGCATCATAGGTTTTACCTGGGGTCTTCGACTTAAATAAGCCGTTGACGTCTTTATATAATTCGTTGTTTGCAGGGCGCACAAGCTTCAAGCGATCAATCACTTCCATCGCTTCTGGTGGCGCACCTTGTGGAAGTACCGAAATCGTGCCATCGGTACCAATTTCAATTTTGCTGATTGGAAGAGGAACAAAAATAGGACCATTTTCACCCATCATCAGGTTGCCATTGGTGTTCTGTAGCATCCCCGTCTGGTCAATTTTCAGGTGACCTGCTCGGGTGTAGGCTTCTTGTCCTGACGCATCGGTGACGGTTAACCAACCATCGCCTTGAACGGCAACATCCAGATCGCGCCCTGTGGTCATCACTGACCCTTGGGAAAAGTCTTGTCCAGGACGTTCGGTCATCGCAAAAACACGGGTCGGCATGCCTTCACCGTAAGCTTGCATACTACGTGCCTGCTCAAGGTCAGCTCGAAAACCGGTTGTTTTTACGTTAGCAAGGTTGTTGGCATGCAACTGCATTCCATACATATCTTGCTTTGCACCACTCATGGCAAGAAATAGCGCGCGATCCATATTACTCTCCCATCGTCATCTGACGACAAGTTAAGCAATATATATGCCACAAATAAATATCAATAGATATCAACAACTTAATATTTTTAAGTTGCCGCAAAGGTAGGAGGCGTCAACTTGCTGACGCTGGATATGACAAAAATTGCCGCTTGCAAGGGCAAGCGGCAATCAGCTAATACACGAGAAAAGGTATTAACGAATTTGAAGAATTGTTTGTTGCAGTTGGTTATCCACTTCAAGCGCACGGGAGTTCGCTTGGAAGTTACGTTGAGCGGTGATCAAATCCACCAGCTCTTGCGTCATGTCGATGTTTGATTGCTCAAGAGTACCACTCTTAATCGCACCGAATGCACCTTGGGTTGCTTCACCCCAAATTGCTGCGCCAGAGTTTTGGCTCGCTACCCACTGAGTACCGCCTTTCGATACCAAGCCTTGTTCGTTTGGTACACGTACCATACCAACACGACCAAGGGTCACGTTCTCACCGTTAGAGTAAGTCGCAACAATAGAGCCTTTCGGGTCGATATCCACTTTCGCTAGGTAACCTGTGGTTGCACCATCTTCGTTAAAACGACGTACTTCAAACGGCGCAGCGTACTGAGTCGGCTCATCGTAGTTAAAGGTCAGTGTTTGCTGATCATCACCACCATTTAGCTTCAAGCCTGCTGCCGCAAAGTTCTCGGTCACGATTGGGTTACCACCATTAATGGTTTTCACCGAACCGTCAGAGTTGAAGTCCATCACAACACCTTTATGGCCAGCACCATTGGTTGCACCACCGTTAGCCACGTTTAGTGCTTTTTCACTATCACCGTCAGTTACTGTGTAGTACGTTGCCCAGCGGTTAGGTGCAGTGTTGTCTTTCACGTAGTAAGTGGTCATCTTGTACGGCTGACCAAGGGAGTCATAAATCGTAACTGAGGTCGACTTATCGTAAGTATTCGGATCGCTAAAGTTAAACTGTGTAGCATCTTTTGCTTCAGCATTAGCAGGCAGGTTCACACCCACTTGAATATTGGTTGAAGCGCGAGGCTGACCAAACTGATCTGGCACTTTCAGTGCTTGAGGCTCATATGAGGTCACCTGATCAGTCGTCGCATCGACTTTATAACCCAGTAGGTATTGGTCTTCAGAGTTAACCAAGTAGTTGTCTTTGTTTAGGT
This sequence comes from Photobacterium jeanii, assembly GCF_001650345.1. GTDB lineage: Bacteria > Pseudomonadota > Gammaproteobacteria > Enterobacterales > Vibrionaceae > Photobacterium > Photobacterium jeanii. The sequence continues at coordinate 1,266,230 of NZ_LVHF01000012.1, forward strand.
GGAAAGCACCGTTACGAGTCAGGCTATTATTTTGTGGCTGCAGTTGGTCATCTGCCACCGCAAAGAAACCGCTACCTGATACACGCATATCAAGTGGGTTATTGGTGTAGATACTAGAGCCTTCATGGAATTGCTGAGCAACAACCGATGTTTGTACACCGCCGCCTGTGGTGGTTTTTGCATTCGAAAAGATCGACGCCGAGTACACATCTCCGAATTCCGCACGCGACTCTTTAAAGCCGTATGTGTTGGAGTTGGCAATGTTGTTACTGGTAGTGTTGAGGTCTTTTTGTGACGCACCAATACCACTTAGTGAAATGTTGAATCCCATGATTAATTCTCCGAATACCTTTTACCTAGTGGTATTAAACCTGACCGACTTCTAATACTTCTGCTAACTTAAATGGGCTATCAAACCCGGCAAGGTTAAGCATGACGTTGCCGTCACCGTTGCCTAACAACACGCTGTTTACGTTGGCGTAGGTCGATACATCGAACTCACGGTTTTCACCACCAACTAAGCCTGCCGCTTTCACTTTGTAACGCCCTTCTGGCAATGGGTTGCCGTTTTCGTCATTCCCATCCCAATCAAGGCGGTGTTCACCCGGTGGCTTAGCACCAAGATCCATTGTCTTAATCAACTGGCCTTGTTCGTTTTCAATCCGTACCATCAGGTTGTCGATGGCTTGTGGCAATTTCACCATGCCAGCAACCCCACCTTCGATACCCTTCACTGCAGTAGTGCTTGGGATCAGTACGTCACGTCCGACCAAAGACGATGCCTGTAACGCCTGATTCGACGTCATTGCTGAGTTCAAGCTACCGAACTGTTCGTTCATTTGGCTGATGCCATCTACGGTCGCAAATGATGCCATTTGGGCAATCATTTGGTCATTACCCACAGGTTTGAACGGGTCTTGCTGCGCTAACTGCTTCGTTAGGAGCGACAAGAAATCTTCTTGTTTTAGTTCATTCTGACCTGTGGTTTTCTGCTCTTCTTGTACCTTCTTCTCTTGCATCGCTTTAAGCTGATCAAGATAAGTCAGGTTAGAAGCACCACCCGCACCATTAATACCGGTCATTACAGAAACTCCTTAACCTATTTGCCCATCTGCAATGTGCTCATCAGCATTTGCTTACCCGCATCAGCTACTTGCACATTGGTTTGATAGGAACGTGAGGCTGAAATCATGTTAGCCATTTCTTCCATCACATTAACATTCGGTTTGTAGATGTAGCCTTCCGCATTTGCCATTGGGTGCGCAGGGTTATACTCCGCACGCAGTGGTTTTTGGCTTTCAACAATACCTTTCACTTGCACTGGCACACTATCTTCACGACGGTAGCTTGCGCTTTGCAGCTCCGCAGCAAAAATAGGGTGACGCGCTTTGTAGGTTTCTTCTGCAGAACTGCTTACGCTATTAGCATTCGCTAGGTTACTTGAAGTAGTGTTCAAACGAACCGATTCTGCACTCATGGCAGAACCTGCCACATTAAATACGTTAAATAGGCTCATTTATTACTCCCCTCCTTTCAGTGCCTTGGACATGTTTTTAAACTTAGACCCAAGGAAGTCTAACGATGCTTGGTACTCCAGCGAGTTCTGCATGAACAAGCTTTTTTCCAGTTGGGCGTCTACTGTGTTGCCATCACCTGTATCAGGTTGCGTTGGTACACGGTACATTTGCTCACCCATTAACTGGGTTGAGGCAGAGATATGCCGCTCGCTGGTACGACTAAGGCTAATGCTTGCCCCAGACTTTGCCGCTCGCAGTGCACGATCGAAATCCAAATCTTTTGCTTTATAGCCCGGCGTATTCGCGTTAGCGATGTTACTTGCCAAGGTTTCCGCACGTTTTGCACGTACACCAACGGTGTGTTGATGAATACCTAATGCTTTATCAAAAGAAATGGACATATGTTGCCTCCAGTTAACCTGCACGAATAAATGCAAGTAGGGTGCCAAGTTTGTTTTGTGGTGTTCAGAAAAAGGGAAAAGGTTTCGCTTTGCCAGCATAAGGGCTTTACAGCGCAATAGCAAAACTGCGCCACAAAAACAAAAAAAGCATCGCCGTTTAGAGCGTGCCCTAAACAATGCGATGCTAGTTTTATGCCAATCTGGTATCAGAGCTAAGAAGACGCGATATGGCTTCTCCGCTGAACTGACGACCGATTATTACTTAAGTTTGTAGATGATACCTGGGTTACAACGGATCATTTCAAACTTATCAGTCAGACCCGTTAGTGACTCAGATGCACCCAGTAGTAAATAACCACCAGGGTTTAGCGATGCTGCCATTTGGTTAAGTACTTTAGACTTCATCTCTGGAGAGAAGTAAATCAGTACGTTACGACAGAAAATGACATCGAACTTGCCCAAAAGCGCGTAGCTGTCTTTCAAGTTTTGCGGACGGAAGTTCACCATTCGCTTCACTTTATCGTTCACCTTCATGCGACCATCACCATTGTTCTCAAAGAACATACGACGACGCTCTGGTGACAAACCACGGCTCAGCGCAAGGTTGTCGTACACACCAGCACGGCAAGTATCTAGCATTGTTTGCGAGATATCTGTCGCGGTGATGTTAACAGATGAAAGCAAACCCGGACGACGGCTTTGAGTTTCCAATACTGTCATTGCAAGCGAATAAGGTTCCTGACCTGACGAACTTGCCGCTGACCAAATTTTGATCGGGCGCTTATTTGCCGCCAATTCAGGTAAAATTTTATCAGCCAAGACAGTGAACGGATAGCTATCGCGGAACCATAAGGTTTCGTTGGTTGTCATTGCGTCAACCGCCGCTACTCGTAATTCGCGATTACGACCGCTAATCACTTGCTGCAGCAAATCAGACAGAGATGATAGCGAAAATCGGCTGACTAGTGGACTTAGTCGACTACGGACTAAGTACTGCTTGCTATCACCAAGGACGATGCCACACTGAGCTTCTAAAAATCGACAAAAGTCTTTGTATTCTTGGTCTTTTATAGTTATAGCTGTCATCTACTACTCTTTATACACGGTTGCTTTTCAGCGGTTCCATTTTAACCCTCTCGGTTACTTTCCGCTTCTCAAAGAAAGTAACCGATCAATGGATTATTGTTGTGGCATTGCGGCTTTAACCGCTGCACCTAATTCGTCTGGGTTGAACTTAGGAATGAATGCGTTTGCACCCACACGCTCAACCATTGCTTGGTTAAATACACCACTCAATGACGTGTGCAGAATAACGTGTAGATCTTTTAGGTTTGGATCGTTACGGATTTCTGCCGTCAGGGTGTATCCGTCCATTTCTGGCATTTCGATATCTGAAATTACCAGCGCAAGTTGTTCATAAATACTTGCTTCCTTCGCCATCTCACGCAGCTTAACGATAGCTTCACGGCCATCTTTCACCAGCACACACTCACAACCAATTGCTTCGATTGCGCGTTGTACCTGCTTACGTGCCACACTTGAGTCATCCGCCACAAGTACACGGCGAACAGCTGCAAAGTCTTCTACCAACTCTTCCAGCACTGTATCTGTGATATCAGTGTCAACTGGTGAAATTTCATCAAGGATCTTTTCTACGTCCAGAATCTCAACCAGTTCATCATCAATCTCGGTAACCGCTGTCAGGTAGTTTGCTTTACCTGCACCTTTTGGCGGTGGAAGAATAGACTCCCAGTTCATGTTGATGATGCGCTCAACCGACGATACCAAGAAACCTTGGATAGATCGGTTAAACTCAGAGATGATCACAAAACAGTTATCCAAATCATCGATTGGACGACCGCCCGTCGCCAGGCTCATGTCGATCACCGAGATAGTCTGACCACGAATGTGAGCAATACCTTTCACTAGTGGGTGAAGGTTAGGCATCGTTGTCAGCTTTGGACACTGGAGAACTTCTTTCACCTTAAAAACGTTAATGCCGTAGCGCTGACGTCGGTTCAAACGGAACGTAAGCAGTTCCAGGCGGTTTTGACCAACTAATTGGGTGCGCTGATTCACCGAATCAAGTATTCCCGTCATACAGGTGACTCCATCTAAGATTTTTATATTTAAGTGGGTGATCGCAAGCAATCTATTCGCGAATCACATATTATGGACTTCATCACTTGCGATTTCAGCCCCTGCAATATTGTTAATACGAGTAAAAACAGTGACTAATCGAGCCCCTTTTTCACCCTTAGTACTAATAGTCGGCCTATTCTCGATTATCTTTAGCGCTATTGTACATGGAACAAGTACAAATTATCTACATACCGTACAACAAACGGCAAAAGAATTTGTGTTAGATAATGTTGAGCCGCCGCAGAATGGGGAATTGCAAGTGACCCCGGCGCAGCTTGATTCTCGCCTTCGTCTTACCGAATGTTCAATGCCGCTCAATACTTCCATTCCCGGTAAACAATCCATGACGGGAAATGTCACGGTACTGATCAATTGCCCGACCGAAAATTGGCAAGTTTATGTCCCTGTACGCGTCAAGTTACTGTTACCGCGTGTAGTAGCAACCAAGCCTCTGCCACGAGGTACTGTAATAGCCGCAGCGGATTTAACCATAAAATTGGTAGAAAATCGCTTCCAACGTAGCATTAGTTTTGAAGAACCTTCGCAGGTGATCGGCTCTAAGGTTAAACGCGGAATAAATATGGGTGATACTATTGAGGGCAATGATATTTGCTTGGTTTGCCGTAATGAGTCAGTACTCATCCGAGCAGGTAATAGTGGGCTAAATATTGTCACTAACGGTACCGCACTCAGTGATGGCAGCTTAGGGGATCAGATTCGTATCCAAAATAATAAATCCAAACGCGTGGTTGATGGTATTATCACCGGTGTGGGTGAAGTGACCGTAAATTTTTAATTTTGGTGCTAAAGTTATAATTATGTCCGCCGATAGCACCACTGTATAACCAGAGTATTTTGTTCAAAGGGTTAATTTAATGGCTAGTATCGATCAGCTCCGTACCGGACAACCCATCCCGGCAGCGCGCAGCAATCAAGCGAAAGCAGGCAACACGGCTTCAGAGGCGTCTTCGTCAACTGAAACGTTAGGGCCGCGCGTACAAAATGATGCCGTATCCCTTAGCTCACAAGGAAAAGCAGTGGGACAACTTCACCAACAGCTAGCTGCTGAGCCAAGTTTTGATAACGCGAAAGTAGCAGAGATTAAACAAGCCATTGCCGATGGCTCGTACAAAGTGGATGCAGATAAACTGGCATCAAACATGATGAAATTTGAAGAAGAACTACGCGGTATTTAACGAAGTTAAGCGCCGAATAGTCACACTGGTAGTTTTTGATGTCTCACACCATAGAGCAATTGCTGGAACTTCAACAGGCCACCCTGCAATCCCTTGCCCGCCTATTAGAGCAAGAAAAAGGGGCGATTGTGTCACGCCAGTCCGCTGAAATAGAAAGGTTGGCGAAAGACAAGCTGAACCTGATCAATAGCATTCAGCAACAGGATCACCTGATTGCCAGTCACGCTCAGCGTCAACGTCTCACCGAAGAAGCAGAGCTCACCGCTGCCGTCGATAGCATTAAAGCCACTGCTGAAAAATGCAAAGAGCTTAATGAAATTAACGGTGAAGCTTTACAGCGCGCACAACTAAGCTTTCATAAGCTCAACAACCTATTCCAACAAAGCCGTGGCAAAAACCAAATGACCTACAACAGCGAAGGTGCAGCCCAAAGCATTCGCTCACTCGGTACCAACCTCAAAGCTTAAGCCACCTACTTACTGACGGCTACAGCACTCATCTTGCAGAAAATCAATCACTTGTTGTAACGCATCGAATTGCGGCACGCAATATAATGTGCGCCCCTCTCGGTGCTGTTTAACCAAGCCTGCCGCCACCAAGCTCGAAATATGGTGCGAGAGCGTCGAACCTGGGATCGACAGCTCTTGCTGAATATCCCCGACTGCTAAGCCCTGATGACCCGCCTTAACTAAGTGTTTAAAAATTTGTAGCCGCGTCGGATGGCCCAGCTCTTTCAATGCTTTGGCAAACTCTTCAATTGCTTCCATTTTTCTTCCTCATCACGCAGGAATGACACCATTTTAGTGCCCACTTTCACTTCAATATTTCGATAATAGCAGAAATATTTTTCTCTCGGTATCTTGACTCTACAATCTTGTGAATCTATATTTCGAACATTCTAGAAATATAGATCAATTGGAGAAACTCCATGAGCCCTGAATTTGTCAGCATGGCAAAAGAAACCGCAGGCATGTTTGCCTTCCTTGCCGCCGAGTTAACCGTACTATTTTTAGTGATCAGCTACTTTGTCGGTATGTTGCAAGAGTACATCTCACCCGCAAAGATCCAGCAGATCCTGAGCGCGAAAAAAGGAAAAGGCTACATCATTGCCGCCTTCCTTGGCGCCATCACCCCGTTTTGCTCATGCTCGACTATCCCATTTTTGAAAGGTCTGCTTCGAGCAAAAGCTGGCTTTGGCACCATGATGGTATTTTTGTTTGCTAGCCCGTTATTGAACCCAATTATCATTGGCTTATTCGTGGTGACCTTTGGTATCAAAGTGACAGTGTTTTACTTCACCATCGCCCTTGGGGTCTCGATCATCGCTGGCTATAGCCTTGAAAAACTTGGCTTTGAACGTTATATCAAACCATCGGCATACGAGGCACCTAAACCAAGTGGCTGTGGCTCAAGTTGCGGTAGTCGCCCTGTTGAAAATAAATGGCGTAGAGTATGGCGCAGCACTTGGTCTGACTTTAAGAAGGTATTGCCTTACTTAATTGGTGGTATTGCGATTGGTTCGATGATTTACGGCTTTATGCCTACCGAATGGGTCGCTAGCGTTGCGAGCAGTGATAACTTATTTGCAGTGCCTGTTGCCGCTGTGATTGGTATTCCGCTTTATATTCGCGCTGAAGCTGTGATCCCACTAAGCGCAGCACTCGCCGCTAAAGGTATGGGGTTAGGCGCGATCATGGCATTGATCATAGGTAGCGCGGGAGCAAGCTTAACCGAGGTGATCCTGTTGAAATCTATCTTCAACAACAAGATGATTGCCGCTTTCTTAGTCGTGATCTTAGGCATGGCAGTAAGTGCTGGTCTGCTATACCAAGTGATTTTCCCAGCCTAAGCAGAGGAAGAGATGCTAATTAGGGTAGAGAGAGCAATCCTCTACCCTTTGCTTATGTTCGGTCAGTGAAGTTTGAGGAACTTTCACTCATTACAGACAAATCACGTATACAAAACATGCCGACCCGATATCAAAGCTACCGATAAAATACTGTTAACTAGAGCACAAACTGGATACTAAGCCCAATAGGTAACTTTACTCATATGAACAACATAAATAGCGACATATCGAATAATTAATATTATTAATAAATATTAAGAACAATGAATTATTGGTATAAGCCGTGATCTTATTTAAATTAATATTTATTTTTTGCGCTATAAAAGCTGCTACTAAAAATTAGTTCTAATAGATATAATTATCGGCAGTAATTAATTGAGAGGGTCAATTAATTTAAGTTATCCCTTCACGAATATTAGAACTATAAATTAATCATGCTTAATACTATTAAAAACCTACCGTTGCGGATTTTATTATCCCTATCATCGGCTTTTGCGATTTTATGTTTTGTTATAACAATCTTAATTAGCCAAAGCTTACTATCTGATGTAGAAGAAAATACCAATACCGTAAATAACTATATTTCTTTTAATGCCACACTAAAAGAATTTCAAGATTTACAAGATGTTAGCCGCATGGCGGCGATCTACGGCCTTGGTTTCTACGATCGTCTAGACAAAATGGTTGCCACTAACGATGATAACTACATCAAAATTCAACAAAGCTACAGTGCATTAATTAAAGCCGATAATATTGCGCTAACGCCTGACGTTAAATCTGAACTTGATAAATTTATTCGTAACTTTAATCAATATTCTATTGAGTCACAAAAAGTTCGTCAGTATCGTCAAAATATCAACGCAATTTATGACGCGACAAGTTGGATTACTAACGATATAAATGAAGCTGACAGCGTTATCGCAAATAGCCGTAATGACAAAGATTTAGAGCTATGGACAAATAAACTATCTGATATTTCAAACATCGGTGGTTTAATGTTGTTTAATATTGCTGAAGGTGTAAAGGGTCAAAATAGTGACGCCACACGTAAAGCATTAGAGCAAACACGCTTGATGATCGAAGAGCTAAAACCGTTCCGTCAATGGTCAGAAGCCCAAACGCTAGTTAACCACGCGAATGAGTGGGAACAGCAAGTTAGCCAAATTATCGCCCTTGATGCGCAAAAAGCACAGGCGGTAACAACTATGATTGCCTTGGGTAATACCAACACCGATATCATTACGGGCCTAACTAAAGATGCGGTAGCCCACACAGAAGAGCTAGCCAACCGCTCACACGAGCTACTTGACTCAGTAGGCTCCAGCCAGATCTTTGCATCGACTATCGCAATCATCCTGTCGATGGCGATCAGTCTGCTACTTGCCAATGCAATCAGCAACCTAATGCAAAACCTTTACCTTGCGGTGAAATCACTGGCAGAAGGTAACCTAACATCACGCTCTAATATCAGCGGTAAAAATGAGCTAGGTAAGCTTGGTCAAAGTCTTGATGATGCGATTGCTCAGCTAAGCCAAACCATCCGCGCGCTTCGTGGCATGGGTGATGAAGTGGCAACCTCATCTACCGAGCTGGCAGCGGTTATGACCCAGAGTGAAGTCAATGGCCGCGAGCAACAACAGCAAGTAGAGCAAATCACCACAGCAGTGACTGAACTTTCTGCGGCGGCGTCACAAGTTGATGGTTACGCAAAAACAGCCGATGAAAGTGCCCAGCAAGCGCTTCATATGGGCGCTGAAGGTGCCGCAATTGCACAGCAATCTCGTCAGCTATCTCAAGAGCTTACCGAGCAGCTAAACGATACGTCTGCGCAAGTAATGGATTTGAACGAGCAAAGCCTGAAAATCAGCGAAGTGATCACAGTGATCGACAGCATTTCAGAGCAAACCAACCTACTGGCACTGAACGCAGCGATTGAAGCGGCACGTGCTGGCGAAAGTGGTCGTGGTTTTGCAGTAGTCGCCGATGAGGTTCGTGTCCTTGCCGCTAAGACCCAAGAGTCAACGCAGCAGATCCAAACTATTATCGATCAGCTGCAAAGCAAGTCTTCAACGGTAGTAACCGCTGTAAACGACAGCTTGGATAAGGTTAACGAAAACAACGAAATCGCTGAGCAAACCAGCCTTCAGCTTGAATCGATTACTCAAGCACTACGTGATATCAGCCAAGTGAACGGTGATGTAACGTCATCTGTTGAAGAACAAAGCCGCGCTATTACTGACATTACGCAGAACATCAACAACATCAACGATATCATTAGCCAGAACGTGGCGGGTATCAGCCAAACAGCCGAGGCAAGTGGTCACCTGTCGCAACTGGCAGAGAACCAGAAGAACCGCCTGAGCGAGTTCGAGGTATAAGCCTCTCTTCATTGCTATCGCAAAACAAAAGCGGTGTACCTAGGTACACCGCTTTTTTATTACTTGTCAGTCACAAGTGAGAAGCTTAGAACGCTGCGCCCATAAATAGCACAACGATGGTTGCCACAAACACAATCACTACGAATGGCATTACCCATTTGAGGAAACGCTCGTAAGGGATTTTCGCGAGTGCCAAACCAGCCACCAAGTGACCTGCTGTTGGTGCGAAGATGTTGATCCAACCACTTGCTGATTGGTAAGCCGTGATGATCAAGTCACGACCAATACCAGAGAAATCAGCCAATGGCGCCATTAGCGGCATAGATACCGTCGCCAAACCAGAGGTTGATGGGATAAAGAAGCTAAGCACGATATGTACAAGGTAAGTCACGATAACAAACACGCCAGATGACAAGCCTGTTACCACACCTTCAGCCCAGTTCAAGATAGTATCGATAATGATACCGTTATCCATCACCACGTAGATACCACGCGCCACAGCCACAACCAGTGCAACACCAATCAGGTCTTTCGCCCCTTCCATGAAGGTACGGATGAAGTCGCCTTCTGACATGCGGTTGATCACTGCAATCACGATTGCCGCAGTCAAGAACAGAGTTGAAAGCTCATCGAACCACCAGAACAACGTTGGGATTGCGGTAATGCCCATGTCTTCCCACGGAATAACACCGTAGATCATGATCAAGAAGGCACCGAAGAACACGCTCATAGTGAGTTTTTGTTTCGTCGTAAACTCACCAGTGTCTTCTTTCATGTGCGAGAACTCGTCATCGAATTCGATATCCGCAAGCACAGAAGCCGATTTATCCGCTTTTACTTTTGCGGCATAACGCATCACGAACCAAGACGCCAATGCAATCAAAACAACCAATTGCACCACACGTAAGCCGATACCGTCACCGATAGGTAAGCCAGCAAAGCCAGATGCAATACCGGTTGCGAATGGGTTCACGGTTGATGCCAGTACCCCAACACCTGAGCCAAGCAAGATGATACCGGCAGCAACCATACGGTCATAACCTGCCGCTGCCATTACTGGCAAGATCACCGCCCAGAATGCCACGGTCTCTTCCGCCATCCCGTAAGTCGAACCACCGACCGCAAACAGCGAAATCAGCACAGGGATCAGCATTTGTTCGCGACCTCTAAACTTACGAACAATCGCTGCTACCCCAGCATCCATCGCACCAGTGCGCATGGTGATAGCCAAGAAGCCACCGATCACCAATACGAATAGCGCCACGTCTACCGCACGGTGGAAGCCTTTGATTGGTGCCATCAAGACATCAATCACGCCTTGTGGTGACGATTCCAACTCTTGGTAAGTACCCGGAATTGGCAGTAGTCGCTCACCGCCGTCGTAGTCCAGCACTTGTGCGGCTGGGATCACTTGGTCAGTGCCACTCACTATGTAGTCGTATTTACCTGCTGGCATGATCCATGTCAGCAAGGCAACCAAGGCGATAATAATGAACAAGATGGTATACACAGTTGGCATCTTGAACGATTTTTTAGCCTTAGCGGGTTGTTGGCTATTGTCTGTTGCCGTTGTCATAACTCTACTCCCTGTAGCTTATAGATGGCATGTGCGTAGACATTCATCGCTTTCAACATGTCATCTATGATGAGGTATTCATTTGGCATGTGTTCTACTTTGTCGCGTCCAGGGAAAATCGCCCCGTAAGCAACACAGTTAGGCATAGCGCGTGCGTAAGTCGCACCGCCTGAAGTCATTGGCTTACTCTCGGTGTCGCCGCTGATCTCTTGGTACGCTGACATTAAGCTTTCAATGATTGGGCTATCTGCTGGCAAGTACAGTGACGGCAATACATCAAACTCTTCGTATTGCAGATCGTACTGCTCAGTCACTGCTTTAATATCGGTGTCGTAATCTTCTTTACTGAAAGTCACAGGAACACGGATATCGATACCACATTGGCTGTGGTTTTCATCAATGGTGAGTTGGGCAATATTGAAAGTTAGGCGACCGCTGACATCTTCAATCGAGCCAAAGATCTCGGTGGCATTGGCATCCTGACCAATTTGCTCAGCAATGAAGCGAACCATTGGGTGCTCAACACCGACCTTCGCCATTGCCATACACAAACGAGCAATCGCATTGACCCCTTTGGTATCAGATGACGCTGAGTGCGCCGCTTTACCAAACACGGTCAACTCGTCATCTTCACAACTAAAGTCAAAGCCCAGTTGATCCAACGCCGCAACAAGCTCATCGAGAAGTGGGCCTTGGTAGCGTGCTAATTCAGGCACTGCATTTAATGCACCACCGCATTCCAATGCGACGTCCACATCACCCGGTCCTTTAAGGTAAGATTGGATCAGCATTTTTTCAGCATGGATCAATGGGAACGCTGAGTCTGGTGTAAAGCCACACTGTGGGATTTCTTCTTTTTGGCAGTAGCGATCAATACAACGCCATAAAGTTTCTTCGTCTGTACCGAAGATAAAACGAACACGCTTGTTTAACTCAACACCGCAGGCCATCAAGGCTTTTACTGCAAACATCGCAGCAATGGTTGGCCCTTTGTCATCTTGGGTGCCGCGGCCATAAATACAGCCATCACGAATTTCAGCGGCAAATGGTGGAGAATCCCATGCTGACTCATCGCCAACAGGCACTACATCAAGGTGCCCTAACACCCCGATCATTTGCTCACCTTGACCAATATCGGCATAGCCGTAGTAGCCTTCCGGATCCTTATAGGTGGTAAAACCCAAAGTCTCACAATAAGCCAAGGTTGCAGTTAAACAGTCATCGATCGGTTGACCAAAAGGTGTGTTGCTATCATCGTCTTGGTACACACTCGGCATCGCCACCAAGTGTTGCACCGCTTGAATATAATCTTCGCGTAAACCGTCAATATACTGTGCAAGTTTCTGTTTCATCGTATCCCTCGTTTTTATGTCGAGGTATCGTCCACTTATCTGCATACATCCCAGTAAGCAGCATATTACTTCGACAATTAGTTATATGTCAGCACAAGACTCGAACTGACTTTAATATAGCCAAATCATTCTGCTACAAGCCATTTTTGCATTCTGTGACAACTTTCACTCAGCCAACATTTTGGATGAGATAAGCGTCAAACTGTTTATATTTCCCTCATTAAAATCCTCTTGCTGCTTTTCAAAATCTTGCTAAACACAAGGAAAAATGTGGTCGTCATCACCAAACACTGAGTAACACTTAATAGCTTTAACTCTCCTATGTAGTCGGTATAATCGCGCGCACTCAACAGCGACAAGAAATCAAAATAATGAAAACATTTATCCCAGGTAAAGACGCCGCGTTGGAAGAGTCCATCGAACGCTTCCAAACCCAACTGAAAAACCTTGGCTTCAACATTGAAGAAGCGTCATGGTTAAACCCAGTACCAAATGTATGGTCAGTGCATATTCGTGATGTTGATGCACCGATGAACTTCACCAATGGTAAAGGTGCAACCAAGAAAGCGGCGCTTGCTTCTGCGCTGGGTGAATACTTTGAACGTCTGTCAACCAACTACTTTTACGCTGACTACTACCTTGGTGAGCACATTGCCAATAGTGAGTTTGTCCACTACCCCAATGAAAAGTGGTTTCCGTTTTCAACCGAAGATAACTTGCCGCCAGAAGGTCTGCTGGACGAGCGTCTCGCTCAGTTCTACGATCCAACCCTAGAGCTGCTTGCAACCGATATGGTGGATCTGCAATCAAGCAATATGGAACGCGGTGTGTGTGCTTTACCGTTTGAGCGTCAAAGCGATAAAGAAACGGTTTACATCCCGATGAACATCATTGGTAACCTGTACGTTTCTAACGGTATGTCAGCAGGTAATAACCGTACCGAAGCTCGCACCCAAGGTATGTCTGAAGTTTTTGAGCGTACTATCAAAAACCGCATTATTGCTGAGCGCATTAGCTTGCCAGCGATCCCGGCTGAAGTGATTGCTCGTTTCCCTGGTATCAAAGAGTCGATTGATACCCTAGAAGCTGAAGGCTTCCCGATTTACTGCTACGACGCTTCACTTGGCGGTAAATACCCAGTGATCTGTGTCATTCTGTTAAACCCTAGCAATAACACCTGTTTCGCTTCGTTCGGTGCTCACCCTCGCTTTGAAGTCGCGCTAGAGCGTACCGTTACCGAGTTACTACAAGGTCGCGGCCTAAAAGATTTGGATGTTTTCCCTGAGCCATCATTCGATGACGAAGAAGTGGCGGATCACCATAATCTTGAAACCCACTTTATTGATTCATCAGGTTTGATCTCGTGGGATATTTTTAAAGACGACAGCGATTACGATTTCGTTGATTGGAACTTCGAAGGCAGCTCTGAGCAAGAGTTCGCTCACCTACTGAAAATGTTCCATGATGAAGGCACTGATGTATACATCGCCGATTACGATCACCTCGGTGTAGATTGCTGTCGCATCATCGTACCGGGTTGGTCTGAGATCTACCCTGTTGAAGAGTTGATCGAAGCCAACAATAACGTCGCACTGGAGTTGCGCGAAACCTTGCTTGCACTGCCAAGCGTAGATTGGGATGCCGAGCAATACGCTGAAATGTACTCAATCTTAGAAGAAGAAGGGTTCGACGACTTCAACCGTCTATACGAAATCATCGGTTTAGTGCCGCAAACGGGCGATGCATGGCAAACCCTACGTATTGGTGAATTAAAATGTCTACTTGCCCTTGCGGGTGGCGATTTAGAGCTTGCACTGGAATTTGCAAGTTGGTGTGTTGATTACAACGTTTCCACCTACTCACCAACTCGTTCGCAGTTCTTCCGTTGCTTGGTTGCGAGCCTGAAACTCGCTCTTGATGAAGAGCGCGATCCAGCACAATATAAAACCGTGTTTGAACGTATGTTTGGTCAAGAAACTGTTGCCGCTGCTTGGGGCTCAATCGAAGGTACGGTTCGCTTTTATGGTCTTAACGCGGGCGATCTAACAATGGAGCAATTCCCTGCTCATCAAAAGCTATTGAACTCGTATCATAAGCTACAGCGTGCCAAGGCTGAACATACCAAATAAGCATTAGCTTATGTAATGCCTACGCTGAATCCATAGCGCAAAAACAATATAAAAGGCTGATAACTCATGGGTTGTCAGCCTTTTTTGTTTGTGAAAATTACATGCAAACTGAAACTTTCATAAAGGATTTAGGCTTTTAGAAACAGTCGGTTAACATATTTTGAAAATAAATGAGAATAAGTCCTAAAATCAACCCAGCCTTATCGCCAGATAAAAACAGCTATCCCATTGATAAACAACAGTTAAGTATAAAGTGTAAAATTCACCTTACGACCTGAAAAAAAATTACATTAAAATTTTTTTAGCGTTTATCAAAAAAATTATATCAAACAAAAACAACAACTTAGGTTTGTATGACATATAACAAACCGACCAAATTTGTTATATAATTTCACCGCCATGATCTGCATCAACTTTTTGCCTCCACCCATTTGGTATTATCCAACCAGCAAAAATTTGAACCTTATAAGAGCATTCCTGTGAAGACTGAAAACAACCCGTTTGACGCTCTCATGCCACCAGCTATGGCGCACAAAGCCGAAGAAGTTGGTGTCTACAAAGCAACGAAGAACCCTCTACAATCCTTCTTCCTTGCTATTACTGCTGGCGTCTTTATTTCCATCGCCTTCGTTTTCTATACTACGGTTACAACTGGCGCCGGCGACATGCCTTGGGGCATGGCAAAATTTGTCGGTGGTATGGCTTTCAGTCTTGGTCTTATTCTTGTTGTTATCTGTGGCGGTGAACTATTTACCTCATCAGTACTAACAACCGTGGCTCGCGCAAGTGGCCGCATTACAACACTTCAACTTTTAAGAAACTGGGGAGTTGTCTACCTAGGTAACTTCTGCGGTGCTATCTTTTTTGTAGCCTGCATCTGGATTGCACAACAACATATGGGTGCAAACGGCCAATGGGGCATCAATGCGATGAAAATTGCGCAACATAAACTGCACCATACTTTCGGTCAGGCCGTAGTGTTAGGTATGCTATGTAACCTAATGGTATGTCTTGCAACATGGATGACATTCTCATGTCGTTCAGCAACTGATAAAATGATGGTTATGTTGCTACCTGTTGCTATGTTCGTAGCAAGTGGTTTTGAGCACAGCATCGCAAACATGTTTATGATTCCGATGGGCATCGTGATCCACTCTTTTGCTAGTCCTGAGTTCTGGACAGCAGCGGGTGTTGACCCATCGCAATTTGCAGATTTAACGGTAAGTCATTTCGTATTCAACAACCTGATCCCAGTTACCATTGGTAACATCATTGGTGGTGGTTTCTTAGTTGGCATGACTTATTGGATTATCCATCGCCGTCCTGAGCTACGTAAGTAAGCCCTAGACGTCGATAACACGATTATTTTTTCTACTGAATAGAATATAGGTAGGTATACAATGGCAGAGCAATTTGCTAAAGCTTGGGAAGGTTTCGCTGCGGGCGAATGGCAGAACGACGTTAACGTTCGTGACTTCATCCAGAAAAACTACACCCCATATGAAGGTGACGAGTCTTTCCTTGTAACTGAAGGTACTGAAGCAACTAACAAGCTTTGGGATCAAGTTATGGAAGGTATCAAACAAGAAAACAGCACGCACGCGCCTGTTGATTTCGATACTTCTGTTATCTCTACCATTACTGCGCACGACGCAGGTTACATCAACAAAGATCTAGAGAAGATCGTTGGTCTTCAAACTGAAGCGCCACTAAAACGTGCAATCATGCCTAACGGCGGTGTACGTATGATCGAAGGTTCTTGTAAAGCTTACGGCCGCACTCTAGATCCTCAAGTATCTAAAATCTTCACTGATTACCGTAAAACGCACAACCAAGGCGTTTTCGATATCTACTCTCCTGATATCCTAAAATGTCGTAAGTCTGGTGTTCTAACTGGTCTTCCAGATGCATACGGTCGTGGTCGTATCATCGGTGACTACCGTCGTGTAGCACTATACGGTATTGACTTCCTAATGAAGGACAAAGCAGCTCAATTCCATTCTCTACAAGAGAAACTGGAAGCGGGTGAAGACCTACAAATGACGATGCAGCTTCGTGAAGAAATTCAAGAGCAGTACCGTGCACTAGGTCAAATGAAAGAAATGGCAGCGAAATACGGCTGTGACATTTCTGAGCCAGCACAAACAGCTCAAGAAGCTATCCAATGGGTATACTTCGGTTACCTAGCTGCTGTTAAATCTCAAAACGGCGCGGCAATGTCTCTAGGTCGTACTTCGACTTTCCTAGACATCTACGTTGAGCGTGATATCGCTGCTGGCATCATCACTGAAGAACAAGCTCAGGAAATGATCGACCACTTCGTAATGAAACTACGTATGGTTCGTTTCCTACGTACTCCTGAGTACGATGAGCTGTTCTCTGGCGACCCAATCTGGGCAACAGAATCTATGGGTGGTATGGGTGTTGACGGTCGTACGCTAGTTACACGTACTAACTTCCGTTTCCTAAACACGCTATACACTATGGGTCCTTCTCCAGAGCCGAACATCACTGTTCTATGGTCTGAGCAACTACCTGACGGCTTCAAGCGTTTCTGTGCGAAAGTATCTATCGATACTTCTTCTATCCAGTACGAAAACGACGACCTAATGCGTCCTGACTTCAACAACGATGACTACGCTATCGCTTGTTGTGTATCGCCAATGGTTATCGGTAAGCACATGCAGTTCTTCGGTGCTCGTGCAAACCTAGCTAAAACTCTTCTATACGTTATCAACGGCGGTGTGGATGAGAAGCTGAAAATGCAAGTTGGTCCTAAGACTGAGCCTATGATGGACGAAGTTCTAGACTTCGACAAAGTATACGCAGGTCTAGACAACTTCATGGATTGGCTAGCTAAGCAATACGTGACTGCACTAAACGCAATCCACTACTCACACGACAAGTACAGCTACGAAGCTGCACTTATGGCTCTACACGACCGTGACGTACGTCGTACTATGGCTTGTGGTATTGCTGGTCTATCTGTTGCTGCTGACTCACTAGCTGCTATCAAGTTCGCTAAAGTTAAGCCAGTACGTGATGAAGACGGTATCGCAATCGACTTCGAAATCGAAGGCGACTACCCTAAATTTGGTAACAACGACGCTCGCGTTGATGACATCGCTTGTGAACTTGTTACAACCTTCATGAACAAGATCCGTAAGCTTGAAACTTACCGTAATGCGATCCCTACTCAGTCTATCCTAACTATCACTTCTAACGTGGTATACGGTAAGAAGACTGGTAACACGCCTGACGGTCGTCAAGCAGGTGCTCCGTTCGCACCAGGTGCAAACCCAATGCACGGTCGTGACGAGAAAGGTGCTGTAGCATCTCTAACTTCAGTAGGTAAACTACCGTTTGCTGATGCGAAAGATGGTATCTCTTACACCTTCTCTATCGTGCCTAACGCACTAGGTAAAGAGCAAGATACTCAACGTTCTAACCTTGCAGGCCTAATGGATGGTTACTTCCACCACGAAGCTGGCATCGAAGGTGGTCAACACCTAAACGTGAACGTTCTTAACCGCGAAACTCTAGAAGACGCAGTTAAGCACCCAGAGAAATACCCTCAGCTAACTATCCGTGTATCGGGTTACGCTGTGCGTTTCAACTCTCTAACTGCTGAACAACAGAAAGACGTAATCGCACGTACTTTCACTGAGTCTCTATAATTTAGACCCAGCTTAAGTTGTGATAAAAGCCGACCTTAGGGTCGGCTTTTTTATATCTGCCATTTCTCTCCAACAAAATCACTTAGCGTTTCGCTGCTTTATAAAACCAAAGTGATGAAGCGATATTTTTACCCACCAATAAACAGAACGACAGACCATATAATTTAAATATAGATGATTTCACTGTAGAAATCCGGCAATAAACCACACGATATACTGAATGGCATTTTGTTTATTGCCAAAATCATAACTCTCACTTATCATCTGCCAAAAATCATCCCCTGCACCAATGCCATTTAAGGATGAATAACGCTCGACCATAATATTGAGCTATCGGCATATACCAGAATAGGTATACGTTTCAGGGTCATATCGCTATTTTTATGCGGAGCGTACTCACGCTCGTAGGATAATATGATTCATGCGGCAAGATAATACGGTACTTGTTGTTGACGACTGCACCATCATCCAGCAAACCACTAAACTGATCCTTCAAAATTGCGGTTTTAATG
This sequence comes from Photobacterium jeanii, assembly GCF_001650345.1. Classification (GTDB taxonomy): domain Bacteria; phylum Pseudomonadota; class Gammaproteobacteria; order Enterobacterales; family Vibrionaceae; genus Photobacterium; species Photobacterium jeanii. The sequence continues at coordinate 1,284,959 of NZ_LVHF01000012.1, forward strand.
CGGCGAATATCCATACCGCAACCAATGCTATTGATGCTATCAAAGCGTGCCAAACCACCAGCTTTGATATCCTATTTATTGATTTCAACCTCGGTCATGGCAGTACAGGCCTTCAACTGCTTGAACACCTGTCACGTCAGCAATTGCTGACGCATTCACCTATGGTATTTGTGATCACCGCTGAAGATTCCACGCCAGTCTTTATGGGGTTTGCGGAATATGAACCCGATGATTACTTAATCAAGCCTCTACGCACTGATGCGTTACAGCAGCGCTTACAGGCAAACTTTGCCCAGCGTCAGCTTAATCAGTTAGTACAAGCGAGCTTTAAAGAAGCCGGCGTAGCAGGCGCTAAAGCCGCACTGCAACAAGCTAAAAGTACCAAATCGTTTCGTCAAGCCATCACCGCACTGTGTAAACAGTTGATGCTATCTGGCGAGCACAGTACCGCTATTGCCCTACTTGGCAATTTCGTCACTAAACACCCGTATTTACCTGCACAGTTATTGCTGGCTGAGCTTTACCTCCAACAGCAAGAGTTAGTAGCCGCTCAGCAAATATTGCAGCAACTGCGAGAGCAACATCCTAATCATCTACAAGTGTTAGAGCTGAGTGCCAAACTGGCACTACAAAACCGTCAACTGACCGAGGCGCTTAATTACTGGCAACAAGCCCAGCAGTTGAGCTACACCAATCTCGAGCGTCAATTCACCCTGTTTTGGCTGATCATGACCACTCGCTCAGAGGCTTTCTTCACGCGTTTACGCGAAGCTTGTGTGCAAATTCAGCACTCGATTTGGGATCAGCCGCGCTACCATGCACTGTTATTCTGGGGACAGATAGAACAAGGTGTCCAGCATAAGAAAACATTGGAAAGACAGTGGCTTGCTCAAACCCAACAAAAAGCATTATCGCCAGAAGAGCGTGGCTATATCTGGGTATTAAAAGCACTCCAAGCAACCAAAAGTGATGATGCCTTTACCGCTTACCGTTACTTACAACAGCCAGAGCTTCAACTAGGTAAAGAGTTACTGACCACAAGTTTTGAAATCAACGTCTTGCTGCACAAAGTGTACAGCGAGCTGAGTATGACCATGCAAAAGCAAGCCTGCTTACAACGCTTACAGCAGCTGATTGCTAACGAAACGAATGCGACTCACCGTTTACTCAAGCAACACTGGCTTGCACGTCACATTTCGCTCCACCAGCAATTAGCCAACGACTATCAAGACGTAGCACAACTACTGGATAGCCCAGCGAAAAAAGATAACGGACAAACTTTATTGGAATTGTGGCCGCGCTATCGCTTCGATAGCAGAATTGCTAAGCAGCTTATTGAGCTATTTCGCCAAAACTTATTGCCGATCAGCCACCAACAACGTGAATTCTTGATGGAAGCCCGTTGGACATTTGAAGCGCAACCTGAGCCACCTCAGTGGTACCAAACATTGCGTCAATCGGATGAAGCTTTCCATACCCCAGTGCAAAACATGACAACGAAGGCAACAGGATCTCAGCCAGCATGATAAAACGTTTCTTATGCCTATTGTTGTGCTTGGCACCGCTTGCAATGGCAAACACCACCAAAACCACGAGTGCGATTAACACTCAAGCAGGCACTGCTGTACCTAAAAAAGTACTTCGCATCGGTTATCCAGGCTTTGATTGGGCTCCCTTTACTTATGTTTCAGAGCGGGGCCATATTTCAGGGTTACTCCCTACCCTAATGTACGAGATCGCCAAAGCCAGTGGCTACACCACACAAACCATCATTTACCCTACCTTTGATGACGTACTGCGTGGTTTTCATAACCGAGAAATTGATGTTTTAGTCGGGGTATCATCCACCTTTGAGCGTAAAAAGGTGATGCACTTTAGCCAACCTTTATTGGTTGTGCCTATGGCGGTGTTAACCAAAAATCCAGCCATCAATAGCGTTCAAGATATGGGTAAAAGCCAAATTGCCATCGAGCAAGGCTTTGCGATCCAAGAACAATTGGCACAACTCACAACGGTGCCACTAAAGTTACAGACCTACCCTTCAAGCCACGATGCATTCAATGCTGTCATCAGTGATGATGCTGCCGCTTACATTGGCAACGCCATCACCATCAAAAACATGATGTCGCATCAAGAAGATCAATCTGCGCTGCAACTTAAAGAGTTGCCTGACCTGCCTTATGAGCGTTTATACCTTGCGAGTCATCGCGAACAAGTGCCATTGATCAACGAACTTAATCGTGGCTTGGAATCGCTCAATAAACATCTGCTCAACAATATTCTAGATACTTGGCTAACAACCTCACAGCAACGCTATCTCACTATCGACAGTAAGCTGAACTTATCTGAAGAAGAGCGTGAATGGTTAGAGCACCACGACACACTGAAAGTGGCTTATCACCCAGATGATTTCCCTTATCAATTCCGCGCTGCCAACGGCAAAATGGAAGGGATCAGTGCAGATATTCTGGCGGAAGTGGGCAAGTTGTTACAAGTTTCCATCACTCCGGTACCCATGACGGCGTTGAATAAAATTTTACCCGGGCTCTCCAGTGGTGAATTCGATGCGATTGCCGCTGTAACCTGTACCGAAGAGCGCCAGAGCTACTTCTTGTGCACCCAGCCTTACACTGATGAAAGCTGGGTGATGATCGACAATGCCAACCAAGCTGATTTCACCGCCGAGAGCCGAATTGGGGTACTCGAAAACCGTTACGGCCATGCTCTAAGTCGTGAACTCTTCAAAGACAACCCTTTATTCTTTTTTGAAAGTAACGAAGAGCTGTTACGCGCAACGGTTACAGGCGATGTTGATGTGGCGATCATCTCGCTATCGAGCGCGTCATCACTGCTTCAAAACGATTTTCTTGGTCGCTTAAACATCATTGAAAGTGAGCTGGATAACCATAACCACCCTGTTGGTATGGCAGTCGATAATAATAATCCAGTCTTGCGCGAACTGCTCAATAAAGCCATTAACGCTATTCCACCGCACAAATTCAGTGAGATTGAAAACCAGTGGCAAACTGTTACCGTGCATGAAGGTATCCCTTACAAAAAATTGTTGTTGTGGGGCACCTTAATCACTGCGGTATGTAGCGCTATTTTTGCGTTTGTGATGTATTCCAACCGCAAACTCAGCAACGAGATCAAAAACCGTAAACAAGCGGAACAAAAGCTCACTTACCTCACCAACAACTTTGATGGGGTTTTACTGCAACACTACCAACGTAGTGACGATCCTAGCGATATTGAATTGCTGTTTGTCAGTGAAAAAATCTATGAGCTTGTGGGTATTTCAGCAGCGAAATTGTTCGCCAGTCCGGGGCTGATTTTCCACCTTCTTAAACAGCGCCGTGACAACGCCGCTATCCTTGAAGCCATGAAACAAGCCTGCCACAAAGGCTATTGGAAAACAGAACTGCAACTAGAAAGTCATGGCAGCCTTCACCGCTGGGTCGAGTTACGTTGCCATATTTTACCTCGCGAGACAGGCTGGCAGTGGAATACCGTGATGCTCGACATCACCCACATGAAACAACAACAGCAAGAGCTTGAAAAAGCGCGTCAGCAAGCAGAAGCCGCAACCGTGGCTAAATCACGTTTCTTGGCAATGATGAGCCATGAAATTCGTACCCCGATCAGCGGGGTACTCAGCCTACTCGAACTGTTACAGCCACACATTCAGCATCAAGAAGCGAAAAGCATTCACAATAGCCTAACGCAGTCAGGCAATAACCTACTCAACATCGTGAATGACGTATTGGACTTCTCGAAAGTTGAAGCTGGCAAACTCACCCTCAGCCCTGCCGCTTGTGAGATGAATGACTTTATCCACCAGTTGGTTCAGCCACATTTGGTGCATGCCGAACAAAAAGGCATTGGCTTCCAGTTATGGGTTGATCCTCAACTTGCTCAAGAAGTGCAAGTCGACCCATTACGCCTACGCCAAGTGCTCAATAACCTACTCAACAACGCCACCAAATTCACCGAATCAGGTCATATTGGGCTACAAGTTGAGGTTATGCGCCAACCGTCAGAAGACGCGTTCGATCCACAACAAACGATTCGCTTCACCGTCGAAGATACGGGTATAGGTATTAGCCAAGCAGACACCAGCAAGCTATTCCAACCTTTTGAGCAAGCCGATCTTAGCAGCGAGCGTCGCTTTAGCGGCACAGGATTAGGACTGTCTATTTGTCGCCAACTGGTACAGCTGATGGGTGGTGAAATTCATGTTGAAAGTGAATTGGGCAAGGGGAGCCAGTTTATCTTTGAGCTAGATTGTCCGGTACTCACTCCAGCCAAACCACATGCACTCATTGAGCGTTGTGCCCTGATCAACTTGCCACAGCAGAGCTACCCGATCCTACACGGTTATTTAGCTAAGTGGGCAAATGAGGTAAAAGCGCTAAGTGTTTTCGATAGCGCACAGCTGCTCACTCAGTTACAGCAATCCAAGCCAGAAACCGTCTTTATCTCTGAATACGATTATCGTGCCTTAGAATTAAGTCCAACGTGGATCACCACGCACGCGGCCGATCTTAATTGGGTGCTATTACGTCAGGCGACCTTGCTCTCTCCTGAGCCAACAGCGGCGGGCTGGGTATTATCGGTTAGCCCTCTGATGCCAACGCATCTTCAGCGCGTACTGACAACACCGAAACCAGAAGTAGCACCAAGCTCTTTAGTAACATCGGATGTTAACGTTAAGAGCAATCTCGATAATCTCGATACGCATACCCACTTGGCTCTAGAGGAAGCATCTTCAATAAACGCTAACGCAATCAAGCCATGTGCGATGAAACCGTACAAGATTTTGGTCGCGGAAGATCACCCGATAAACCAGCAGATCATTGCTCAGCAGCTCAAACAGTTAGGCTATCAAGCAGAGATCATGGATAACGGTCAACAAGCTCTGAATGCGCTTCAACAGCGCGACTACGATCTGCTGCTTACAGACTGCCACATGCCAGAGCTTGATGGTTATGGGTTAGCAAGTGCCGTTAAGCAACACGGTTTTACCACCACCACAGGTGAGCGACTGCCGATCATCGCGCTAACAGCTAACGCAGCCGCCAGCGAGAAAAACAACTGCAAGCAAAATGGCTTCGATCAGTGCTTGTTCAAGCCTATCAATCTTCAACAGCTTGATGATGTGCTCAATCGCTGGCTCGCACCTCATATCAGTAATGAAGCAAGCGATGAAAACTCAGCTTTAGACTCAGAAATACTCTCGCCACTCGACATGCTAATGGCAGATGATATGAGCCTGCTTGAAGCTGAACCAACAGACCTAGACACTGAATTAGGCACCGAATTAGACGCCGATTTAAACGATTGGGACTTAGGTGATTTTGTTGGCGAAGATGATCTTACTGATGAAACAGTTAAAGAAAGCGTCGTTACTTCTGCGGTGCCACTTAGCAATGAAACTAGCACTACCCCAGCTCCAGCGAACACCACTGCCAATATGAATGACAATGTCATTGATATGGTAGCGCTAAGTGGTATTTTCGGCGATCCCGCCATGTGTCAACAAATTGTGATGCAGTACCACGAGGCATGCTTAAACGACGTCGATGAATTACGTCAAGCGGTAAGCAGCCATAACCATGAAGCCATTCGCTTGCTTAGCCACCGAATGAAGGGAGCGGCACGCATGGTTGAGTTTCAAGCCCTCGCGACAGCGTGCGAACATATGGAGCAATTCGCGCTACAAAGCGCCGCAGCCATTACACCATCAGCCAGCAACACCATTACAAACCAACTGCTGGTAATAGAACAACATATAACGAAACTTGGAAAACAAGTCATAAGCCTAAATGAAAGTATTACTCATTGAAGATCATGCCTTTCAACGTCAAGTGATGGTTACTCAGCTTAACCATCTCTTGACGGGCATTGAGGATGAAATCCAAACCGCCTACTCGGGAAAAAATGCGCTCGATATTTTAACCCACTATCATGCCGATCTGCTGCTGTGCGATCTCAACATGCCAGAAATGGATGGGATCAGCTTCTTGCGGGCAATGGCCGAAAAAAAATTCACTGGGGGTGTGATCATCACCAGTGCCACCAGCTACGATGTTTTACGCTCGGTCAGTAAAATGTGTACCACCTACAAGCTCAACTTACTTGGTGCACTCAGCAAGCCGGTTCAGTTATCAACACTGGCGGAATTACTGCAAAACGCGCGTGAGCTTCGTGCGCACCCCAGCTCTATCCCCGCCAAATCTTTACCAAGAGACTTGGTGTGCCGCTCGATGTTAGATCAGGCCTTTCAGCAACAATGGTTGCAACCTTTCTTTCAACCGATAGTGGATTTAAAAACCGGGCAATGGATTGGCAGTGAAGCCCTTATTCGCCTCAACCACCCCGAGGCTGGGCTACTATCACCTTCAACCTTTATGCCACAGCTGTGTGAGCAAAACCTAGATACCGAATTAACCCTCTACATCTTGGGCTATATCCTCAAACACCAACCTTGCTTTGACGACACTCGCATAGCGATTAATATCACCTCAGGCACCTTAAGCTCGCCAACATTTGTCGACCAAGTATTACAGCTGGCGCAAACCTACACAGGTTTACCCGAGCAAGTGTATTTCGAGCTTACTGAGTCTGACATGGTGAAAGATACAGGGCGGGCACTCGAAGCCGCCTCCCGACTAGGCCTGCATGGCTTTACCCTTTCGATTGATGATTTCGGAACTGGCTTTTCATCTCTTAAACAGTTGGAAACCCTACCGTTTGAGTCGCTAAAAATTGATATGGGCTTTGTTCGCGCCATTGAAACCAGCAATACCGCCTTCGCGATTGTGGAGTCTTGTCTGTTTCTTTGCCGTCGTCTTGAGCTAACCGCGATTGCCGAAGGCATCGAAACCCATCATCAATGGCATACCTTACAAACCTTAAATTGTCATCGCGCTCAGGGCTATTTTATTGCTCCACCCATGCCAGCCACCAAGCTCAACCAATGGCATAAGGAATGGCAGCAAAAAGTAACTCAATTACAAGTCTAACGGATAGTAGAGCAACAAACTGCTGATTAAAAAGCCAAAGACCTTACATTTTTCGCGATAATTTTGCTGCGTTCACCTGCCTTTTTGTAATAAAATGACAGGTAAAACACGCACCACTGCGGAGAAATAAAGCAATGTCAGTAAAAGGTCGAATCCACTCATTCGAGACCTGTGGAACCGTTGACGGCCCAGGTATTCGTTTCATCGTATTCATGCAAGGCTGCTTGATGCGCTGTCAGTATTGCCACAACCGTGATACTTGGGATTTGCACGATGGTAAAGAAGTCACCGTCGAAGAAATCATGAAAGATGCCACCTCTTACCGTCACTTTATGAAGGCTTCTGGTGGTGGTGTTACCGCATCTGGCGGTGAAGCGATGATGCAACCTGAGTTCGTACGTGACTTCTTCCGTGCAGCAAAAGCAGAAGGTTTGCATACTTGTCTTGATACTAACGGTTACATCCGTAAGCACACCGATGTGATTGATGAAGTGTTAGATGTTGCTGATCTGGTGATGCTAGATCTTAAACAGCTTGATGACTCTATCCACCAAAACTTGGTTGGCGTACCTAATAAGCGCGTACTGGATTTTGCTCGCTACCTACACCAACGCGGTCAAAAAACGTGGATCCGCTACGTAGTTGTTCCAGGTTTTACCGATGACGAACGCTCTGCTCACCTTTTGGGCGAGTTCATCAAAGACATGGATAACATCGAGAAAATTGAGCTGCTACCCTACCACCAACTTGGTGAGCACAAATGGGAAGCAATGGGCTTTGACTACCCACTTACAGGCGTAAGTCCACCGCCAAAAGAAACGATGGAAAAGATCAAAGAGATCCTAACCAGCTACGGCCACAAAGCAATTTACTAATCTGCTACGCGCCTGCCATTCAAATTCAAAGGAGAGCCTCACGCTCTCCTTTTTCATTATTTTAGCGACAACCCCAAAGGCTTTATTTTGCACACTCTTTCTCAGCTAAAATCTGGTGAACTCACTGGGATCACCCGCCTGTCATTAAAAGAGAACCTCACAGAGTTCCCTTTGGAAATTCTGACCCTAGCTGACAGTTTAGAAGTCCTCGACCTTTCCAATAACCAGTTATCAGAATTACCTCAAGCACTTACCCAGCTGAAAAAGCTTAAAATCCTCTTCGCTTCTAATAACCAGTTCACTACCCTGCCTGAAGTACTCGGTGAGATGGAACAATTAGAAATGATTGGCTTTAAAACCAATCAAATCCACACCGTGCCAGCAAACTCACTACCGAAAAAACTACGCTGGTTGATCCTGACCGATAACCAAATCACTCAGCTGCCAGAGTCGCTGGGCGACTGCACTCGGATGCGAAAATTGGCGCTAGCGGGTAACAAACTGACTCACCTGCCTGAGAGTATGTCCCAGCTTCATCAGCTTGAATTACTGCGTATCTCTGCCAACGAAATCAAGCACTGCCCAGAACAACTACTTTCATTGCCTAAACTTGCTTGGTTTGCCTTTGGTGGTAACCCATTTAGTCGCTCTGACATCCAAAATCAGACCGTGCCGCAAATTACTTCTGATAGCTACAAGTTAGAGCAGGTGCTTGGACAAGGTGCTTCTGGGGTGATATCCAAAGCCAAATGGTTAAAACCTCAGGCAGGCTTACCAGCCGATATTGCAGTTAAAGTCTTCAAAGGCGAAGTGACCAGCGATGGTTACCCAGAAGATGAATTACAAGCCTGCTTAAAAGTGGGGAACCACCCAAACTTGGTGCAGTCACTGGCACAGGTAAATGAAAAAGATCACTTAGCGTTGATCATGAATCTGATCCCAGCCCATTACCGCAACCTAGGTTTGCCACCAAGCCTACAGACGTGCACCCGTGATACGTTCAGCGAAGGGTCTAGCTTAAGCATTCATGCAATCGAGAAGATTGTTGCTCAAATGCAAGATGTGTTTAATCACCTGCACGATAATCAGGTATGCCATGGTGATTTATATGCGCACAATACGCTGATTGATGATGATGCCAATATCATCTTCGGTGATTTCGGCGCGGCCACTATGTATCACATGCTAACCGAGCGCCAACAGCAAAAAATCAAACAGATTGAGCAACGCGCGTTGGACCATTTCATCGATGATCTGCTGAGCATCTGTGAGACGCAAGACCAGAACACTGCCCGCTTTTTAAAACTGCAACAACTGGCACTAGCAGCTTAAATGAAAACAAAAGAGGCTCAAGTGAGCCTCTTTTAGTCTTGGAGCTTCGCTATTTACGCGTTGTGCTCCAACCTAATATCTAAAGCAAACACTTTATGACGATTATAGCGCTGTTTGTAAGATTTGACGGCTCACTTCAGGAGTAATATCCCTCTGCTCGCCTAGCGTTGTCATACCATGGGCAACCAATGAATCAACAATCACCTCAGCGGCTGCTTGATCGAGATCCACCTCGCTTAAGCGAACCGGCACGCCCATTTGACTAAAGAAGGCTTCGGTCTTCGCAATGGCTAGATCAATCATCGCATCCTCATCACCTTCATGCAGATCCCAAACACGAGCAGCATATTGTAATAACTTGGCACGTTTTTGCTCACGCTGCACCTTCATCACCGCTGGCAACACAATCGACAAAGTACGTGCGTGATCGATGCCGTAATGCCCCGTCAGTTCATGACCTATCATGTGAGTCGTCCAATCTTGAGGGACACCGACCCCAATCAGGCCATTAAGCGCCATAGTGGCACTCCACATAATATTGGCGCGCACCTCAAGATCACCTGGTGTCGCTAGTGCTTTTGGTCCTTCTTCAATCAGGTTCAGCAGTAAACCTTCAGAGAAACGATCTTGCACCTTTGCGTTCACAGGGTAAGTTAAATACTGCTCCATCACGTGCACAAAGGCATCAACGACCCCGTTAGCCACTTGGCGCTCAGATAGGGTCAGCGTCACTTTAGGATCCAGTACTGCAAATAGCGGGCGTACATGCGGCGAAAGAAAATCAAGCTTCGTCGTACCACGACTGATCACAGCACCAATGTTACTTTCCGACCCCGTTGCAGGCAGCGTTAACACACACGACATCGGCACCGCAGATTTCACTTTGCCTCTTGCCGCTAAAATATCCCAAGGATCGCCGCCTTCATAATGAGCCGCCGCCGCAATAAACTTGGTGCCATCCACTACCGAGCCACCACCAACAGCAAGAATGTAAGTAATGCCTTGTGCTTTTACCTGCTCAACCGCCTTCATCAAGGTGTCATACTGCGGGTTAGGCTCAATACCTGCAAACTCAGTCCAGCTATGATTAGCTAACGCGGCACAAACTTGGTCATAAACGCCATTCTGTTTGATTGAGCCACCACCGTATGTCACTAACACTTTGGCATCTTGAGGAATATTGTTCGCGATTGCTGCAATCTGACCTTCACCAAAGAAAATTTTGGTGGAGTTGTGGAAGTTGAAGTGAAGCATTACTCACGTCCTTTCGTTGTTATATTTTGCTGTAAATAGCATAATATACGCCGCTTAATCACACTAGGACGTGCCAAGCTTCATAAATACCACATAAGTCTCCGCTAACTGCATATTAACTACCCAGTTATTAGCTGACCTACCCATTAAAGATAAGAATAATTTTGTTAGCGACAACACAATTAACAAAATTGAAACACGTGACAACGTCAATTATTTAAAGACTTCTAGCCACCTCTCGGATTTGCCATATTCACAATGTTATAAACCCTAACAACTCAACAACACATATATCGGAATAAAACTGTATAACCGTGATAAAATTGTGGTATAAAACCACCGCAAACGATTGCGTGACCTGCAAAAGCAGTTCAAAGCAGTGCTTCTCCATTGTTTAGAAGGGTATGAGCCAACATGAAAAGCGACATTCAGATTTGCCGCGAAGCCGCACTCACTCCTATTGATCAAATTGCGCTAAACGCGGGTATTGAGCCTCAAGATTTAACGCCGCAAGGCACGCTTAAAGCTAAAGTAAAACCATCAATCCTTAACCGTCTAGCCGACACCCCAGACGGCAAGCAAATCCTTGTAACCGCGATTACTCCAACCCCTCTGGGCGAAGGGAAAACGGTCACCTCTATTGGTTTGGCACAAGGTCTAGCTAAGATCGGTGAAAACGTGATGGCGTGTATTCGTCAACCATCGATGGGACCGGTTTTTGGCGTGAAAGGCGGTGCAGCAGGTGGCGGCTACTCACAAGTAGCACCAATGGAGAAGTTGAACTTGCACCTGACTGGCGATATTCACGCCGTCACAGCGGCTCATAACTTGGCATCGGCTGCTATCGATGCACGTATCTATCATGAAGAGCGCCACGGCTACGATGCCTTTGCAGAAAAAACCGGATTACCAGCGCTGCGCATTGACCGTGAACGCATCGTTTGGAAACGCGTGATGGACCACAACGATCGTGCCCTTCGCATGATCACCGTGGGTAAAAACGAAGAAGGTAAAACCATTAATGGTATCGAGCGTGAAGACGGTTTCGATATCTCAGCCGCTTCTGAGCTAATGGCGATCCTTGCCCTTTCTACCGATTTAGCCGATATGCGTCAACGTATTGGTCGCATCGTGGTGGCATACAACCACAATGGTCAGCCTGTTACCGCAGAAGATCTGCAAGTGGCTGGTGCGATGGCAGTCACCATGGTTGAAGCGATTGAGCCAACCCTAATGCAAACCTTAGAAGGTGTGCCAACTCTGATCCACGCAGGCCCATTTGCTAATATCGCCCACGGTAACTCTTCGATTATTGCCGATCGTATTGCGCTTAAGCTGAGTGATTATACCGTCACTGAAGGTGGTTTCGGCTCTGATATGGGCTTTGAAAAAGCTTGTAACATCAAGGCCCAACAAGCTGGTCGCGGTGCCGATTGTGCTGTCGTAGTTGCTACCCTACGAGGCGTAAAAGCGAACTCTGGTCTATACGACCTACGTCCAGGGCAAGCACTACCAGAAGCTATTTTTGAGCCAGATGAAAAAGCGCTGATAGCGGGTTTTGATAACCTAAAATGGCACATCAACAATGCAGCTAAATACGGTGTACCTGTCGTGGTTGCTATCAACCGCTTCCCACAAGATAGCGATGCAGAGCTTGAGCAGCTGAAAACCATGATCAGCAATGAACAATTCGCGACCTATGTCGATGTTGCGTTGAGCGAAGCCTTCGGTAAAGGCGGTGAAGGTGCTGTTGAGCTCGCTAATGCTGTAGTGAAAGCCTGTCAAACACCAGCCAACTTTAAGCCGTTGTACGACTTATCTCAGCCGCTGGAAGAAAAGCTAATGACAGTGGCTGAAGTGGGTTACGGCTGTCGTGGCGTGGAGCTCTCTGAGCTAGCGAAACAGCAACTTGCCGAGCTAAAAGCGCAAGGGCATGACAACCTAGCAGTATGTATGGCAAAAACACCGCTTTCTATCAGCCATGACCCTAGCCTTAAGGGTGCACCAAGTGACTTTATCGTGCCAATCCGCGAATTGAAGTTGTGTGCTGGTGCTGGCTTTGTTTACGCCTTGTGCGGCAACGTCATGACCATGCCTGGCTTACCAGAAAAGCCGGCCTTCATGGGGCTAGATATTGATGCTGACGGCAACATTATTGGTCTTAGCTAATCGCAGCAATTAACATGTAAACTTTAGTGTCTGAAATATCAAACGCCCGAAGCATGAAACAACAAAGCCACGCAATTGCGTGGCTTTGTTTTAGCTATTCACTTAGCGCTTGATATTACATCGCTAGTGAAATAAATAATCCGGCAACTGTGGCATTGAGTAAGTTTGCCAACGTTGCAGCTACAAGCGATTTCATTCCCAGCTTGGCAATTTCATCGTAACGGGTTTTCGCCATCAATCCCATACAGCCTAGCAATACCGCAATCGAGCCAAAGTTTGCAAAGCCACACAGTGCAAAAGCAATAATGGCTTCAGTGCGCTTATCCAGCACGCCACTTTCAATCATTGGTGCTAGCTGAGAGAAAGCCACGAACTCGTTGATGGTTGTTTTAGTACCAAACAAGGTCGCCATCTGCTGAGCAGCATCGAAATCCCACAAACCTGCGATGTAGGCAAACGGGAGGAACAAGTAGCCAAACAGCAAATCTAGCGATAACCCTTCAAAGCCAAACCAAGTACCGCCCCAGCCAATCAGCGCATTCAGCATCGCAATCAAGCTGATGAAAGCTAATAGCATCGCACCAATATTCAACGCCAACTGCATCCCTTGAAGTGCACCTTGCGCTGCGGCATCAATGATATTAGCCGGCTTTTTCTCTTGCTCAGTTTCAGATTGCGCTGAATCGCAGACCGTTTCAGTTTCTGGGATCAGCAATTTCGCCATCATCAAACCAGCAGGTGCCGCCATAAATGATGCCGCCAATAAGTACTCCAATGGGATCCCCATCTGCGAGTAACCTACCAATACCGAGCCAGCCACCGATGCCATGCCGCCGACCATCACAGCAAAAAGCTCAGAGCGTGTCATACGTGCAATGTATGGACGCACCGTCAGTGGTGCTTCTGAAATTCCCAAGAATATGTTGGCTGTCGCTGAAATAGATTCTGCACGGCTAGTACCTAACGCTTTCGCTAACACTCGACCCAGCGTGCCTACCAAAATCTGCATAATGCCAAGATAGTAAAGGATCGCCACAAACGCAGAGAAGAACACCACCACAGGCAACACACGAAATGCCATGATGAAACCGCCACCAGCAAATAGCTCGAACATCTTGTCCGATACTAAGCCACCAAATAGGAAGCGGATCCCGTCGTTACTGAAGTTAATGATATTTTGCACCGCACCAGAAAACTCCCCTAGTGCTGAGCGACCACCGTCACTGTAAAGCACAATCGCGGCAAAGCTCATTTGAATGGCCAACGCGCCAAGTACAGTGCGCCAGTTAATGTGTGATCGCTTCTCCGATAAAAGATATGCGATAAGGATTAAAGCCAGAATACCGACCAAACCAGAAATCAATTGCATTGTTTTGTCTCAATTTCACCAAGCAGCGTAATGCTGCTCGTTTTATTTCACTGGTGTCATTTATCCCTAACAGGCAGAAATAAATGTACCAATACCAAATGCGCTCGATTTCCTTTTGCTCTCCTTGATCCATGCCTTCCTAGCAATCGATTGCTATGTTTGAGCCAACTCATGTCCACTCAGCTATCGGGGATTAAATGCAATTTTTGAGTTAACGGCGAAAATCGCCGGCGCGGAAGAGTAAGGGGATCGATTTAAGAGTGCAATGCCCGTCATTACGGTTGCAGTGGAAAGCATCAATTTTCACAATAAATGACTAATCTTGCATCATTAGAATTTGTGGGTAGGATCAAAATAATCTCGATCGGCAAAGGTACAAACCCATTGCGGGCGATACACCACTAACAGAGTGATAGTCATCCCATTGAGTAAGGCTTCAGGAAATAAAACGAGCGGTAATAGCTGCAGATAATTGTCGCTAATATAGTGCCAGCTATGGCTACCAACGAACCAGACACCGCATGCAGTAATCAGCAAATTGGCGGCTATCGCCACAGCCCCGTTTAAAAAAGCAGCCACAAAAATATAGACAAACAAATGGCGGGTTAAACAATAATAAGAAAGGAGAAATACGCTATAACTGATTAGCGCGGGGAGAGTCACTGTGGTGAGCAAATATAACCCAGCATTCGACCATGGTACTAATCCAAGCACCACCATACCGAATGCCGGAATAGTGCCAATCACACAAGCCATACGCCAACCGTAGATCAAAGTCAGCGCTGTCATGCCGAGAAAATGAAACGTCAGATCATCACTGATCCCAGCGCGAAGCCGCCACAATAAAAAAAGGATCAACATAGTCGCGAAAATTCTATGTTGATAACTTTTATTGTTACGAAATTGCTCAACAGCACCAATAGGAAAGCTAATACAGAGCACAATGCCCCACCCTATCCATGCTAGCCACTGCACTGTTTCCATTCATAACCCTTCATATTTATCGTGATTCATGCCATCAAGCCCACATTAACTATATGGTTACTTTCTGTTAATGACACAAAAATGCATAAGCTTTCACCATCCTATATTTTTTAACAAAAAAACACGTGCTACATGGGGTCAGATCATGTTTTTTTACATCCAAACTGCTAATCTCAGCCTCAGAAGATAAAAGTATTGAAGGCCTATCAACATGGAAATGACAAACGCACAACGTCTAATTCTATCTAACCAGTATTACCTAATGTCTCAGCTAACTCCTGAGAATGCAGCGAAATACCGTCGCCTACAAACTATCGTAGAACGCGGTTACGGCCTGCAAATGCGTGAGCTAGATAAAGATTTCGGTAACATGTCGGAAGAAGATTGCCGTCAAGTTATTGATTTCATGGAAATGCACCACGCGATGCAAGAATCACACAAAATGCTAAGCGAAGCGGATCAATCACAAGTTGATACTCGCCGTTTGAAGTTCCTAGGTTTTGACGCAGCAACCGAACCTCACCTAGTTCACTACGTGCGTTTCCTGACGGAAGAAGAAGCTCTATACCCTCAATTTGATAAAACAGAGCATCACTTCAACAGCCAAGTGCCTATGCTTGAAAAGTATCAACGCATGCTACAAACATGGCGTAACTGTCCACGTCAATACCACCTATGTGCAACAGAACTACAACAAATTCTGAGCGCTTAATATCCTAGGTGATTGAGCTTAATTGCATAAAAACTGGAGTTCGCTCCAGTTTTTTTGTGATCTTCACCCAGCAATTTTCCCGCCCTGAGTCACAACTAACTCAAACTTATTCGGTTTTATTACAAAATCGCTTTCAAGCTCAAGAATGCAAAAACAGTTTGCTTTTTTAGTATAATCCCACGCAATTAGTCGCTACATTAGTTAGCTCTGTTCCACTTATCTACTATCTACCATCCAGAACCTGAGTCTGTTGCAGATATAAGTTATAAAGAAATCTCATTACATGTGCCGCATACTCATTTTCTTATTATTGTGCCTACCAACCGCTGTGTTGGCCTATAACACGCCTGTTATTGTTTTAACGACCTTTGAGCCCAGCGCCCTCGAAAAACTGGTCGAAAAATACCAAGCACAATACCCTAATGTCGCACTACGGGTCTTGCATCGCCATGAAGATGCCGCACAGCGTCTGCTCAATGACCCAAACCACGATATCGACGTGGTTATTTCGTCATCGCTTTCTCTTTTTAGCTCGCTCCAACAAAAAAAACAGCTAAAGCAGTTGCCGACAATCAATAAAGAGTACGCCTCTCAACAAGCAAAAGTCATCTTAAAGCAGTTTGACAAACAATTAGCGCTGTTAGGCTATTCCAGCTACGGCTTTATGTGGAACCAACGTTATTTAGAAAAGCATAATCTCGATCGACCAAGTAGCTGGCAAAGCCTGACGCACCCTCAATATTTCCGTCATATCGTGATGGCAGCCCCTTCACGGTCTGTGTTTAGCCATTACATGATAGAGAGCATACTGCAACAATACGGATGGGATGATGGTTGGCATTTGTTGTATCAACTCAGTGGCAACTTAGCGTCAGTCTCGATGTTAAGTGCGACCGATGATATTTCACGCGGGCGAGCAGGCATCGCCCCTGTCGCCGATATCATGGCATATCGTTCGCAGCAGCCATTCCCATTCATTGGGTTTAGCTACCAACCAAACAGCCCAGTGATCCCGGCTTTTATGGCGAGTATTGAGAACCGCCATAACGCTGCTAATAGTGCAAAATTTATCAGCTTTCTCGAGTCTGTGATGACGCAGATGCTACACAATATCAACTCGCACTACAGTTATGTCTTGCGCCAAGCAAGAGATCAACGTGCCCTCGGACAACAGCTGGATTTTGCCTTACTCAATAAACGCAGTGCAGTGATCAAAAAGCTCTACACCCATAGCGTGAGCCACACACTCGCACTCCACAATAAAGCGTGGAAACTGATCCATGATGTCAGTAACTATCCGTTCCTGACGCCAGAGCAACGACAAAATATCGATAAAGCCATCAAGCTGGCAACCACACCACCGCTGACCGAGCAGCAAGCGATGACAATTTCAGCCAATGTCAAAGCCAGACCCAATATAGATGTCCAAAGTTATAACGACGGTAATCCTTGGTGCGTGAGAATGCATAACCAGCTAACTGAAGCGATCAAAATAACCGAACAGATCGTGATGGACTATGAGGCCAAGACGTATGGTTAACGTGAATACCATCGGCAACCGCCTTATTTTTGCCATTGGCTTTATGGCACTACTGACCGTTGGTGTGAGTGGTGTGGCGGTATACAACTGGGAAACCCTTGACGATCACATCGAAGAAATCGTCACTATCAATATGCCAACGCTGCGCTCAAGTTACCAATTAGAGCGTAATACTGCAGGCTTACAAGCAGCGCTGAACCAAATCAGCATGAATACGGATCCGGTGATCCACCATGAACTGCAACAAAAAATCACCGCCAAGCTTCTGCTGATCAATCTGGCAATCAAAGACACGGTCAGCATGGAAGAGTACGCCGCGATCCTCAATACCCAGCAAGGGCTTGCTGAAACCTTGCAGAACTACACTAACGAGCTTGAGAAGCGAAACCAGCAGCTCGACACCTTGTCACAAATTGAAAATAACATTCACTGGGTACACCAAGATCTCATCAACGAGCTACCATTGTTGCAGCAAGAGGTCGAGTGGCAACTTACCCGAATGCTACCTAATATCATCGACACCAATGCCATCATTGATGTCATGACCGAGTTCTCACTGATCCAATCAATTACGGTTAAAGAAAACGAACTCCACCAGCTCGCACAAGAAATTATTCTGCAGCATCACAACCGCGATCTCAGCAATGCGTTTTACTTTATCGGCTACAAAATTGCCGAAGTACAAACCATGAGTGAACAACTCAGCCACTACCCTTCCACCTCGACCTATCGCGAACGGCTCAGCGATTTGATCAAGGTGGTTGCCCCAAGTGGCCCGTTAGAGCAGCAGCTAAAGCAAAACGCTGAAATTTACCGGGTGATCATCCAGCACGAGGCCGAAATTCAGCAACGACTTGCCAAGCAAGAAGCTTTGATCCAAAAAATGGTAACGGCAGCCGATGACAACCTGATCAATCTTAACGAGCAAACTCGTAAAGCGATTATCATCAGTAACTTATTCTTACTGGGTGCAGTCTGTTTGGCGATTGTGCTGACCATTATTTTGTCGATTTACTTAGTCGGTCGCGGAATTGTGAAACGCCTCAATACCTTGAGCCGCGATCTACATGAAGTCACTAAGGGTAACCTTGATGCTGAGATCCAAGTTTCCGGCAAAGATGAGATTGGTTTAATAGGCCAAAACCTGCGCCAATTCTGCCATCAAATGAAAGAGATGGAGCGAACCAACGCCCTTAACTTAATCAACAATACTCAAGCCAGTATCATCACGTGCGATCTGACAGGGCAAGTGGAGTCTGTGAACTCCAGTGCGCTTCATTTATTCCAGCACAAACCGACCGACAGTGAACCTATTGTTATCTGGCAATTGTTTAATAGCACCATAGATTCACGCCTTGAGTCACTCTTTCATGACAATAGCCCGCTGCTAGAAAATGGCGCATGTAACCTGACGCTCAAGCATTTCCATAACCAAGAACACTTGTATCTCCGCCTTGATTTCCGCCTATTCCAACAAGGTAATACCGATAAAGTCATCATCACTATGACTGATATTACCGAGCAAGAAAAAGCCGCCCGTTGGTTAGAAAGTATCGTATATGAAAAGACCGAATCCCTGACCAACCGTAACCGCCAATTACGTGAAGAGATCGAAGATCGTAAACGGATCGAGCAAGATTTACGTGCGACACAAGATGAATTGATCCAAGCAGCCAAAATGGCAGTGGTCGGTCAAACTATGACATCACTCGCACATGAGTTAAATCAGCCACTGTCAGCAATATCGACTCATGTTTTTGCGACTAAAATGGCAGTGAAGAAAAATAAGCTCAATAAATTACCGACCAATTTAGAAAAAATAGAAGGGCTAACCTCGCGTATGGGGCGTATTATCGCCAGCCTTCGTAACTTCTCGAAGAAGCAATCGGCTGATAACCCATTAAGCCCAATCGCAGTCCGAGACTCTGTCGAACAAGCGATGCAGATTGTCGAAGGTCGAGCTCGGGTTCAACAAACCCAAATTGAAAATGCTATCGATCCTAACTTGCTGATCCTTGCTGACGATGTGCAGTTTGAGCAAGTTCTAGTGAATTTACTCGTGAATAGTTGTGATGCCGTCGCTAGCAATGAGCCGCGTCATATCAAAGTACATTCACTACCACCGAACCCACACACCATCATGATCGCGGTTAGTGACACCGGCGGTGGCTTTGACGCTGTCATGATGAAAAAACTGTTTACGCCATTTACAACAACAAAAGATGTGGGACTTGGCTTAGGCTTAAGCATTTGTCGCTCAATTCTGACCCGATTTGGGGGAAGCATTTCTCTTGCATCCAATTTAGATCAGGGTGCAATGGTGATACTGGAGTTACCAAAACATGAAAATAACCAATGATACTCAAGTGCTGGTCATTGATGATGACCAAGATGTCGTTGAGGCATACCAAGACTTATTAGAGATAGCCGGTTATAGCGCCCTTGCAGTTACAGATCCAACCAAAGCAGTGGATATGCTGCATAAAGACTGGGCGGGTGTCGTGGTCACCGATATCTATATGCCGGGATTAAGCGGTATCGAACTGCTTGATCAGATCAAACAGCTTGACCATGAATTACCTGTCATCATGATCACAGGTCATGGTGATATTCCAATGGCTGTCGATGCAGTTAAAAAAGGTGCAGTGGACTTTCTGCAAAAGCCACTTCAACCAGAACAATTATTGGAGCTGCTAGAGAGATTCCTGCCTCAACGCCAGCAAGTGATTGCTCAACGCCTTACGCTATTAAAAGGGGCGAGTAACGTCTTGCTGGGTGATAGCCCATTGATCTGTAAGATCCGAGATCAAGTTGCGGAAACCGCACCAACATTAAAAGACGTACTGATCGAAGGTTGTCCGGGAACGGGTCGCAGTACCGTAGCGCGCCTTCTTCACGACAGTAGCCAAATTCGTCAAGGCCCTTACGCCACTTTACGCGGTAGCGATGTGAGTACGACGCCGGATCTGCAACGCAGTATGATCTCAGCTCGTAGCGGGTCACTGTGTTTACACAACCCGCAAGACATGCCAAAAGAAACGCAAAAGTGGTTATGTCGATTCCTACTGGAGCAAGAGCGTCAGGGTAAAAAAGAAGTTCGTGTACTGGCAGTAACCGATGGTGGCTCGGAGCAACAAGTTGAAACCGAAGCCTTCTTACCTGAGCTGTTTTACTTCCTCAGTCAGGTACGTATTTCACTCCCAACGGTACAGCAACGCACCTGTGATATCGCCCCACTGTTTAAGCACTTCTTAAAACAGAGCTGCTTAACTTTGAAAAAGCCGGTGCCAGCTGTTGATAAAGCATATATCAACACCTTAAATCGCCACGAGTGGACGGGTAACGTGCTTGAGATTAAAAATGTTGCCGAGCTGTACGCGATTGGGATTGTGAAACTTGCAGGTCAAGAGCGCACGAAACCGCTTGAACAAATGAGTAGCCCGTTAGATGACTTGGTGGATAACTACGAAAAGCAAGTGATTGAAGATGCCTTGTACTTGTTTGCCGGGCGAATAAATGAAGTTTCCAGCTACCTGCAGATCCCACGCAAAAAGCTGTATCTTCGAATGAAAAAGCACAACCTTGATAAAGCAGAATACAAAGTAAGACCAACAAACTAAGTTGTTATTTTGTTTGCTTATAAAGTACAAAGCCCAGTTCATTGGAACTGGGCTTTGTTATTTTATACTGCGCTTACAGGCCAAGTGCCCATCGCATAAACTCTTTACGACGTTGTTCGTCAGCACCTCGATACAACTCACGTAACAATGCATCGGCTTGAGCTGGCGTTAGTTTACTGACGTTAATCGCACTTGCTGATGAAATAACAGCTTTGCCATTATCTCCAGCTGCTGTTGCAGATAGCTCAGGGGCAGCCACAGAAGAACCGATTTGAGCCGCCAACAAGGTATGATAGTTAGCTGTAATTGGTGAGCCTTCAAAAGGAACGAGTTCAGACTCATGCTCCACTGGATTCCCTTTCGCATCAATCAAAGTAAAAGTAGGCTTTTGAGCAAACGCTTTTACTTCACGCTGAGTATCAACACGCGGTGGTTTTAAGGTGATCACATCACCATCAATAGCATAAAAACTCACTAAAATAGGCTGCGAACTAACGTACCCCAATGATTGAGCTGTCGAATGTGGGTTAGTAGGACTATCAAAACGCACCAACAAATGCTGCTCACCCTCTGGTAGTACTACTTCTTTTTGCGCTTTTTTAAGTTTGACTTGCTGCGTTGCCAAAATTTCAAAATTGCTTGGTACTTTAATCTTCACATCAGCCCAAGCAGACTGAGCAACCAACAAAACAGGTAATACTGATGCAAGCAGCGTCTTTTTCATTCCTTATCCCTTAAATATTTTTATGTCGTATTCCACAGCAAACATCACTTATAGAGGAAAGCCAGCGCTTTCACGCTGGCTTGTCTTATAAAGGATTCATGCAGTATTTCTGATTACGGGTTCAATTAGAACTCGTAGCGTAGACCTAAGTGGTAGTAATCTTGGTTTAGATCGTACTTAGCATTGCTTGCTTTAGACTTATCTTCACCATCACGTTTCACGTAGCTAGTGAAGATAGAAGAACGATCAGTCAGTTTGTACTGAACTTCAGCAGTCCAGTCTTTCATTGTGCGATCTGTTGTTGAACCAGTTTTCGCTTTATAGTCACGGTAACCACCGCGAACAACCCAATCGTTTTGGAAATCGTAAACCGCTGTTAGCTCGTAACCTTTATCTTTAGTTGCGTCGCTATTGCCTTTGTAAGACAGTTTGTCTTCAGAGTAAACCGCGCCTAGCATTAGGTCATTAAAGTAGTAACGCGTACCGATAGTCCAGAAATCGTTCTTATCTAGGTTTTGCTGAGCCGCATCTTTTACATTGTCTTCAGCAGTGTTACGTTGGTAACCCACAACTGGTGCTAGTTTACCCGCGTTACCCATATCGAAAGTGTAACGAGCCGCTACGTTGTAGCCGTTTTTCAGACGATCGTTACCAATGATGTATGCTGCAGACACGTCTAGGTCACCGAAAGTACCTTGGTACTGTAGGGTGTCATCTTGACGGAAAACTTGAGTTGCGTTGCTGTTAATTACACTAGCTTGGCTTGCTAGGTTAACGTCAGACGCTGCGAATACATCGGCAATGTCAGTTGCCATGATTAGACCTGAAGCAACACGACCGAAAGTCACTTTACCGATGTTACCCATGTCAACACCAGCCCACACGTAACGAGCGGTGAAGCTGTCGTTACCTGCGTTTGCGCCTTCAGCTGCACCGATTTGGTACTCAGCCCAACCGATTACAGACATTTGATCATTAATAGTTTGTGCGCCACCGAAACCAAGACGGTTATCGAAGCGACCACGTGCGTTACCGTCTGCGTTATCACCACCAGTACGGTTAGTCATGCTAAAACCAAGACGACCGAACACATCTACCTGTGAGCCATCTTCAGCTTGGTAAACGGTTGCTGCTTGAGCAGTACCTGCAACAAGCATTGCAGGAAGTAGTGCTGCTAGAAGTGTTTTTTTCATTTTCTGAGTCCTAATCTTTTTATTGGTTATCCCTATCTGACATGTTCATATCCAGTGTTCCATCGAACAAATCAGATAATTTTGCTTTTCTTCCTTGAATGGCAGCAGAACCCTAAACGCTGCCAAATTCCCTATAAAAGCACGGGTATTTACACATTTTTGGAGCAAAAAAAGCAGGGTATTTATGTCTTTATCAGTACAATAACCACTCGCATTTGCCAATTACGATAGACATTTAAGCTGAATCACTCCTGAATAAAAACAGCGTTGTTTTGTATTTTGAAATAATTATTATTGTTTGTGATTATGATCGTATTTCTGATTCCAGATATGCAGCTTGTTACGCATTTTTGTGCTTTGCGCAGCCAGTTGAAGGGATATAGAGAGAGGATTACAATAGAGGTCTCATTTTTATCTTGGTCAATCCCATGCCTTATCAATGCCCTCTTTGCCATCAAAGCCTGAACACTACCACTCATTCTTGGCACTGCGAGAATAATCATCAGTTTGATCTCGCCAAAGAAGGCTACGTCAACCTAATGCCAGCTCACCACAAAAGTTCTAAAAATCCCGGTGATAACAAAGAAATGATGCAAGCCCGTCGTTTCTTCTTAAATAGCGATCATTACGAAACCTTACGTCA
Source organism: Photobacterium jeanii (assembly GCF_001650345.1). GTDB lineage: Bacteria > Pseudomonadota > Gammaproteobacteria > Enterobacterales > Vibrionaceae > Photobacterium > Photobacterium jeanii. The sequence goes on from NZ_LVHF01000012.1 coordinate 1,308,399, forward strand.
AAATGTGGTTTCTGCACTTCGTGAGCATATGGTTTCAAGTGCAACAGATCTTTTAGATATCGGTTGTGGTGAAGGCTACTACACCTCCGCTTTTACTGAGCTGAACGACCAGCACCCTGAATTTCAGGTACATGGCTTAGATATATCAAAAGTGGCAGTCCGTTATGCTGCTAAGCGTGCCAAAGACTGTCAATTTAGCGTTGCTTCAAGCCACCGTCTTCCGTTTGCAGAACAATCCCTTGATGCAATTGTTCGCATTTACGCCCCTTGTAAACCCAATGAGCTTCAACGTGTTATCAAGGAAAATGGCATCTTAGTGACGGTTACCCCTGCTGCGCGACATTTATATCAATTACGCGAGCTAATTTATGATGAGGTTCGCCTTCATGACATTGCTCCAGAGCATATTGAAGGCTTCGAGTTGGTTAAAGATCAGCATTTACTTTACAGCATGAAATTAAATGGTGAGGAAGCAACAGCCTTGATGCAAATGACGCCGTTTGCATGGCGCACTTCAGAAGCAGTGTGGCAACAATTGGCACAAGCGAATGACTTTGAATGTGAAGCCGACTTCGCGATTCGCGTATACCGTAAAACAAAATAACCACCGCAAGTGAAATTGATTCTCAATAACCATTGAGAATCAATTTCAACTACTCTATTATCCCGCCTTTCTTCTACAGTTAAACAACATATTATCGTGTTGAGGTTTGGGAATTTTCATGAAAAAGTGGCTTTCACTTGGCTGCCTTAGCTTACTGATGGGCTGTACTAGCCAATCCGCTCCTGTTGCCAGCTCTCTCTCTAGTGCACCAACGTTTTACGATTACACTATTCGCTCCCCTCAAGGTGAGGTGCTTTCTGTTACACAACTGGCTGACGCAGTAAAAGATGCGGATATTGTATTAGTCGGCGAATGGCACGGTCATCCAGCTGCCCACTTATTGCAAGCACAGCTACTCGCAGCCATGTATAGCAACAACTCAAACATTGCGCTTTCAATGGAACAGTTTACTCGTGACAAACAAACTGTGGTTGATGATTATTTACAAGGGAAGTTAGGAGAAGCTGAGCTGAAAAAGCAAGGCAATGCTTGGCCTAACTACACTTCTGACTACCGCCCACTGGTTGAGTTTGCCAAAGCCAATAAGCTGGATGTGATTGCAGCCAATGCGCCAAAGCCTATCGTGCGCTGTATTGGTAAATTTGGTGGCGACTATTTAGCGAAGCTTCCAGCCAATGAGCGCGCGTGGGTTGCAGACTCATTAACGCTGAGCAAAGACGCGTATCAAGAAAAATTCATTCGCTCAATGCACCACGGTAACGAAGCCAAAACCTTACGTCAGTTTGCCGCGCAAACCGCATGGGATGATACGATGGCAGAAAGTATGGTGAACTACCTTGCTAACCATCCAAACACTCAGATTTTGCATACTGCCGGGTTGTTCCACGTTGCAGAAGGCTTAGGCACCGCTTCACGCATTGCCTCACGCAATCCGAAACTGAAGGTCGTCATGGTGACACCTATTAATGCTGATTCACCACTCGACGGTAATGCACCTGACTACCAAGTCGAAATGATGGCGCTACCAAAGCAATACCACAGCAAAGAAGCCATGATGGCAGCAATGGGAAAAATTCACGGACGTAATAAAACATTGCAATGCTATGAGTAGCTCTAGGTAGCATCGGTATCAGCCAATCAGGATAAGTGGCGCTCAGAATGCGATAGCTACGCTTATTCTGGTTGGTAGTTGGAACGGTAGAAGAGTAACTGAATATTGAATTGAGCCCCATCGGCGGCCAAGCTTTTTACTTCTTTCGAGAAAGAAATACTGGGGCTCTGGGAGAGATACAGCCTGTATCTCAGGAGCACGATAACACTCTCCATCCTAGAAAGTTTATGCGTCCATACGCGCCATTATGGTTTTCTTTGCTGTCATTTCCCTGAACAAATTCGGGAATATCATTACCACCAACGTCGTTATTCTAATTAAGAATGATATATCAGACCTCGCTCACAATTCGGTCAATAAACACATTCAAAACTTTCATAATAAAACCTTCAACTAAACTTGCCCTCCTCAGCAGCATATTAATTGCAAGCCATGTTGCACTACTGTTAAAATTTAGATGTTTTTTCTGGCTCAGTTGCGCTAAAACATTGTACCAAGAAGCCCAAAATGACTAGGGGATCCTACGTCACTCTGCGCATCAATAAGGACATGGACACCGCAAGGAGCACTCAATGAAAACAACAAAACTCTTTACCGCCGCCTGTATCGCCGCCTCTCTGATGGCAACCTCATCACTCGCCCTCGCCGAGACAGCGCGCGTCGCCGTATCACAAATTGTTGAACACCCCGCTTTAGATGCCGCGCGCCAAGGCTTACTCGATGGTCTAAAACAAAAAGGTTATATCGAAGGCGAGAACCTTGAATTCACTTACCAAACAGCACAGGGCAACCCAGCTATTGCGGTACAAATAGCGAAACAGCTCGTCGGGGAAAAGCCTGATGTCCTCGTGGGCATTGCAACGCCAACAGCCCAAGCACTGGCAGCCTCTACCCGCTCTATTCCTGTGGTGTTTACAGCCGTCACCGATCCGCTCGGTGCTAAGCTGGTTAAAAATATGGATAAGCCAGCCCGTAACGTAACTGGGCTGTCAGATCTCTCCCCCGTGGCGCAGCATGTTGATCTCATGCAAGAGCTGGTTCCTGATATGAAAAGTATCGGTGTGGTCTTTAACCCTGGTGAAGCCAATGCAGTCGCGCTGGTTGAGCTTCTAAAAGCGGCAGCGGAAGCGAAAGGCTTTACGGTGGTAGAAGGGACCGCGCTAAAGAGTGCTGATGTCCAATCCGCAGCTCAAATTGTCGCAGCTAAAGCCGATGTCATTTATGCCCCAACCGATAACACTGTGGCGAGTGCCATCGATGGCCTCGTTAATGCAGCGAACCAAGCCAATAAACCGATTGTCGGCGCTTCAACCACCTATATTGAAAACGGCGTTCTGGCTGCTTTAGGCTTTGACTACTACCAAGTTGGCGTGCAAACCGCTGATTACGTCGAAGCCCTACTCAAAGGACAAAGCGTTGCTTCACTGCCAGTAAAAGTAGCCAAAGGCTCGGATTTAGCATTGAACAAAGCGGCGGCAAAAAAGTTAGGGCTAACCTTCCCTACCTCTGCCCTCAACCGAGCAACCTCAATCAAAGAGTAAGCATTTAGGAACGGACCTCAATGCGGGTGAGCGCCATGACTGATACAACACATTGTAAAATCTAAGTCACAGGCAGTCTCACCCGCAAAGAAAGACAAGGAGCAGTTGATGTCTTTTTTCGCATTTATTGGCACATTGGAAATTGGCTTGGTATACGGTTTGGTCGCTTTGGGCGTCTACCTTACCTTCCGGGTGTTAGATTTCCCCGATCTTACGGTAGATGGCAGTTTTCCCATGGGCGCAGCCGTTGCAGCCACCGCAATTGTGGCAGGGGTTAACCCTTGGTTAGCAACAGCACTGGCCATTTTCGCAGGCGGATTGTGTGGTTTAATGACAGGTTTTCTCGCCATTCGTTGTGGGATCTTACACCTGCTTGCCAGTATCCTCACCATGATCGCTGCTTTCTCGATTAACATTCGTATTATGGGACGCCCCAACCTTGCCCTGCTCGGTGAAGATACCATTTTTACCCCGCTAGAATTTGCCGCCATGGATTACGGCTTTGATTCAGGGGTCATCCGACTATTAATGGTAGCCCTGCTGGTGATATTCAGTGCTTGGTTTGTGGTGCGCCTACTTGCGAGTGATTTTGGGCTCGGGCTTCGTGCAACAGGGGTAAATAGCCGTATGGTTAGCGCCCAAGGCGGTAATACTGCGCTTTACACCTACTTTGGATTGGCACTCTCGAACGGTTTTGTTGGATTCTCTGGCGCGCTTTTTGCCCAAACCAATAGCTTTGCCGATGTCACATCAGGGGTTGGTACTATCGTTGTCGGCTTAGCCGCTGTGATTTTAGGACAAACCCTGATCCCAGGGCGAAAAATTTGGGTCGCAGTGGTTGCCGTCATTCTCGGCTCGGTTCTCTATCGCTTAGCGGTCGCCTTTGCACTGAGTAGCGGCATGTTTGGCTTACAAGCCTCTGACTTGAACCTTATCACGGCCGTATTAGTCGCTATCGCGCTGATCGCCCCCAAAATGAAAGCCTCTTTTCAAAAAAAGAAGCCCAAAGGCAAGTTAAAAAACAAACAGCAAAACGACCCAAGTAACAAAAGTGCGAAAACGCCGTCCACCCACAAGAACTTAGCCTGATCGGAGGTCAACATGATTGAACTAAACGACATTCGCGTTACCTTCAATGAAGGAACCATTCTAGAAAACCCCGCCCTTCGAGGCGTATCGCTAGCGGTACCTGAAAAGCAATTTGTTACCGTGATTGGTTCTAACGGCGCAGGTAAATCAACCTTACTCGGCGCGATCAGTGGGGAAACACCAATGAGTGACGGTCAAGTGCTGATCGATGATATTGATGTCACTCATCACGCCGTCCATGAGCGCGCACGTTATGCCGCGCGAGTATTCCAAGATCCCTTAGCTGGCACTTGCGGCTCTCTCACCATCGAAGAAAACATGGCATTAGCCTACAAGCGCGGAAGCAAACGCAGCTGGAAACATGCACTTTCAGGTCAACGGAAAAAGTTGTTCCAAGAGCGGATCAGCATTTTAGGGCTAGGGTTAGAAGATCGTTTGGGCGATCACATTGGCCTACTGTCTGGCGGTCAACGTCAAGCTGTCAGCTTGGTGATGGCAACTTTAGCAGACAGTAAATTACTGCTGCTGGATGAACACACCGCCGCCCTCGACCCTCGCATGGCGGCCTTCGTTCTTGAGCTCACCAATAAAGTCGTGACCGAATTCGATCTCACGGTACTCATGGTCACTCATTCGATGAAAGATGCTTTAGCTTACGGTGACCGCACCGTCATGCTTCACCAAGGACAAGTCGTTTTAGACGTTGCAGGGCAAGAGCGAGAAGGTATGCAAGTCAAAGAACTACTTGAGATGTTTAGTAAAGTGCGTGGCGAAGAATTAGCTGACGACAGCCTACTACTCAATTAACCTCATCGAAATATCACTGCATTTTCAAACAACTTTCCCCCACTCATTCGATAAACACGTTGAGTGGGGGAGGTTTTTCCCATCGCCTCGCAAGCGGATTTGAAGTAAAATGTGATCAACGCCTGCTTTGCAGTGCCTCTAAATATCTAGGAAACCAATGAAAAAAACATTTGCTTTAACTCACCCAAAGAAAGCCGTACCACGTGTTGTTGAGGCGGTAAAATACGAAATTAAAAAATACCTAAAGCGTGAAAACCGTAAAGCGCTACCTCAAGGTGCGGATTACTGGGACTTTGATTGTAAATACGGTCACACAGAGCAAGAAGCAAAAGTGATCCACGTTAAAGAAATCAACAAATGCCTAGATGAAGCAGAGAAGCTAGAACTCACTTCTTGCTACATCGAAATTTTGGCTAAACCAGCAACACGCGTTAAGCGTCAACCGCTGGAAGACGACGAGTTTTAATCAACTTTTTAAAAAAGTTTGATAAAACCCAAATACAAAAAAAGCCCACTAATTGGGCTTTTTTGCTATCTGCTATCTGCTATCTGGCAGAATCAGTTCAACATACACACACCATCAAGTGCCGGCGCTCAAAACCAACGTTCAAGTGATGTTTGATCTAACTGTTTAAATGCACGATTAAGCACTTGTGCCAGTTCTAAGTAACGCGGCTTGGCTTTTACTGGTTGTAATGCCCCACCTTCGCTGATCACTTTTTCATGGATCTCACGATACCAACTCGCCAATGACGGTGGTAAATCTGTACGGCTGCGACGACCTAACCACAATAACCCTTGCAGCGGCATGCTGATCGCAAATAGCGCTACCACCATAGCTTGTGGCAATGCATCGTAATTATTAAACGCCATTTGGCTAAGTACACTCAGTACAGCGACCGCAGGCATCACTCGAATCGCGAACTGGGTCGCCTTAATGTAGCGTTGTTCTGGGAACATCGGCGCCAGCTCTTTTCGCATCGGCCATATAGCCATGTAATCCTGCCCATGACGAAACAGCGACCAGATCGATTTTTGATTCATAAAACACCAACATTCAAAAATTAGTACAATAATTCAAATTCTGTGACAATAAACTTGATTCAAATTAAACTTTTCTAAAAATCTTTTTGTTATATTGCGTAACAATCGCTATCCTACGCACGTCTCAATTAATTGTTGCTTGTAATCTTCATTATGGCAACTAAGAGATGACCTCATGGATGACCCAGAATTGCGGGTTCCTCAATTCTCGATTCGACGGAAAGATACGAATTTGACCCAGATTAGATCTACTTGATCAAAAGTCGTCTATTCTATGGGTACTTTTTTATTCGAATGAATATCAACTTTCAGACAGATTATAGGTAGTCACTCTCATGTCTAAGCTGGTTCTAGTACTTAACTGCGGTAGCTCTTCTCTAAAGTTCGCAATCGTTGATCCTGTAACAGGTGATGAACACCTAACAGGTCTTGCAGAATGTCTGCACCTTCCAGAAGCACGTATCAAGTGGAAACTTGATGGTAAGCACGAAGCACAACTAGGTGAAGGTGCTGCACACGAAGAAGCTCTAGCATTCATGGTAGAGTCTATCATCGCTTCTAAGCCTGAGCTTGCAGAAAGCCTAGCAGCTATCGGTCACCGTGTAGTTCACGGTGGTGAGCAATTCACTCAATCAGCACTAATCACTGAAGAAGTAATCAAAGGTATCGAAGACTGTGCAACTCTAGCACCTCTTCACAACCCTGCTCACATCATCGGTATTAAAGCAGCTCAAAAAGCATTCCCAGCACTTAAAAACGTTGCTGTATTCGATACTGCTTTCCACCAAACTATGCCTGAAGAAGCGTACCTATACGCGCTTCCTTACAACCTATACAAAGACCACGCTATCCGTCGTTACGGCATGCACGGTACTTCTCACCTATTCATCACTCGCGAAACTGCGAAGCTGCTAGGTAAGAAAGAAGAAGAACTAAACATCATCAACTGTCACCTAGGTAATGGTGCTTCAGTTTGTGCAATCAAGAACGGTAAATCTGTAGACACTTCTATGGGTCTTACTCCTCTTGAAGGTCTTGTAATGGGTACGCGTTGTGGTGATATCGATCCTGCGATCATCTTCCACCTACACGACACTCTTGGTTACTCTGTTGAGAAAATCAACACTATGCTAACTAAAGAGTCTGGCCTACAAGGTCTAACTGAAGTGACTTCTGACTGTCGTTTCGTTGAAGACAACTACGGCGAGAAAGAAGAAGCAACTCGTGCAATGGACGTGTTCTGTCACCGTCTAGCTAAGTACGTTGCTGGTTACACTGCATCTCTAGAAGGTCGTCTAGACGCAATCACTTTCACTGGTGGTATCGGTGAAAACTCTGCACCTATCCGTGAAATGGTTCTTAACCGTCTAGCTATCCTAGGTGTTGAAGTTGATGGCGAAGCTAACCTTAAAGCACGTTTCGGCGGCGAAGGTGTTATCACTTCTGAAAACAGCCGTGTTCCTGCAATGGTTGTTTCTACTAACGAAGAACTAGTAATCGCAGAAGATACAGCTCGTCTAGCTGCTATCTAATTCTGAGGTTACCGGGTTGTTTATATAACAGCCACAAACGGCTGGCCTAGGCCGGCCGTTTTTTCATGGCTTTGATGAGTTGTGAAGCTTCAAATTTCTGTGGTGCTGCTCCATAGTTTTTTCAATCTTCTTAGGAAGAGTTATGGAACAGTGCTGTCTTGTTCAATAGTCTGAGGAATTTATAGTGTCCCGTACTATTATGCTAATCCCAGTTGGTGCTGGTGTTGGCCTAACAAGCGTAAGCCTTGGTGTTGTACGCGCAATGGAACGCAAAGGCGTTCGCGTTTCTTTCTTTAAGCCTATCGCTCAACCACGTCACGGTGGCGATCAACCTGATCTAACGACAACTATCATTCGCGCTAACAGCGACATGAACGTTGCAGATCCAGTAAGCATGGCTAAAGCGGAAGAGCTAATTCGTAACGATCAAAACGATGTACTTCTTGAAGATATCGTTGCGCGTTTCAAAGAAGCAACTAAAGATGCTGAAGTAGCACTTATCGAAGGTCTAGTACCAACTCGCAAGCACCCATTTGCGAACCAAATCAACTACGAAATCGCGAAAACGCTTGATGCTGAAATCGTATTCGTTGTTGCACCAGGTACTGACAACCCAGCACAACTTAAAGAACGTATCGAAGTTGCATGTTCTAACTTCGGCGGCATTAAGAACGAGCAAATCTCTGGCGTTATCGTTAACAAACTTAACGCTCCAGTAGATGCAGAAGGCCGTACTCGTCCTGACCTATCTGAAATCTTCGACGAAGCTGAAGGTACTGTTCCGACTAACGTTGAAGTAATGCAAGTGTTCAACTCTAGCCCAATCCGTGTACTTGGTTGTGCACCTTGGAGCCCAGAGCTAATCGCAACACGTGCAACTGACATGGCGAAGCACCTAAACGCTGAAATCATCAACGAAGGTGAAATCGCAACTCGTCGTATCAAGAGCATCACTTTCTGTGCACGCTCTATCCCTCACATGGTTGAACACTTCCGTCCAGGTTCTCTGCTAGTAACTTCTGCAGACCGTCCTGACGTAATCGTTGCTGCATGTCTTGCTGCAATGAACGGTGTTGAGATCGGTGCACTACTTCTTACTGGCGGCTACGAGCTACCAAAAGCAGTAACTGATCTATGTGAGCGTGCATTCGAAACTGGTCTTCCAGTTATCGCTGCACAAGGTAACACTTGGCAGACTTCTCTGAACCTACAAAGCTTCAGCCTAGAAGTTCCAGCTGACGATAAAGAACGCGTTGAATTCGTTAACGAATACATGGCGAGCCACATCGATGGTCAATGGATTGAATCTCTAACTGAAGGTTCAACTAAAGAACGTCGTCTAAGCCCACCAGCGTTCCGTTACGAGCTAACTGAACTAGCACGTAAAGCGGCTAAGCGTATCGTTCTTCCTGAAGGTGACGAGCCACGTACAGTTAAAGCTGCGGCTATCTGTGCTGAGCGCGGTATCGCGGAATGTGTGCTTCTTGGTAACCCAGAAGAAATCAAGCGTGTTGCTGAGCAACAAGGCGTGGTTCTAGGTTCTGGCGTAACTATCATCAACTCTGATGAAGTTCGTGAAAACTACGTAGAGCGTCTAGTTGAGCTACGTGGCGCGAAAGGCATGACTGACGTTGTTGCTCGTGAAAAACTTCAAGATTCTGTTTTCCTAGGCACAATGATGCTAGAAAACGATGAAGTTGACGGCCTAGTTTCTGGTGCTGTTCACACTACAGCGAACACTATCGTTCCTCCGTTCCAAATCATCAAGACTGCACCTGATGCATCTATCGTATCTTCAGTATTCTTCATGCTTCTGCCTGATCAAGTACTGGTTTACGGTGACTGTGCAATCAACCCAGATCCAAACGCTGAGCAACTTGCTGAAATCGCTATCCAATCTGCAGACTCTGCAAAAGCATTCGGTATCGAACCTCGCGTTGCAATGATCTCTTACTCGACTGGTGAGTCTGGTAAAGGTGCTGACGTAGATAAAGTACGTGAAGCAACTCGCATCGCTCAAGAGAAACGTCCTGATCTAGTAATCGACGGTCCTCTACAGTACGACGCAGCTATCATGGAAAACGTTGCTGCTTCTAAAGCGCCTAACTCGCCTGTAGCGGGTAAAGCGACTGTATTCGTATTCCCAGACCTAAACACTGGTAACACGACTTACAAAGCGGTACAACGTTCAGCAGACCTAGTATCTATCGGTCCAATGCTGCAAGGTATGCGTAAGCCTGTAAACGACCTTTCTCGTGGCGCACTAGTAGACGATATCGTATACACAGTTGCACTAACTGCGATTCAGGCGAAACAAGCTGAAGAATCTAACGCTTAATCGTTATTAACGACTAAACGTTGATTGAAGCGCCTCCATCTCGATGGGGGCGTTTTTTTATGCTTGTTATTCCTTATTTTCCCTCATTCCATTTTGAGTCAACAATCCGTATGCTGACTTGATGCACTTAGCTTACGGATAAGCGATTACTTCATGGACGTCATCAACACCTTGGGGCTTTTTATTGGCTCACTGCTCTCTAATACTCTCGCCTCACTGTCTGGCGGTGGAGCTGGCTTGATTCAGTTCCCTCTGCTCATTTTTCTTGGACTCCCCTTCGCTGTTGCCCTTGCCACCCACAAAGTTGCCAGTGTTGCCTTGGGCTTAGGTGCCGCCTTTAAACATTGCCGCAGCGGTCAACTCGACTGGCAACTCACAAGCTACATTATTTTTACTGGCGCTATCGGGGTCATTATCGGTGCCAATCTCATCTTGTTTGTCCCCGGTCGAATCGCGGAAGCCTTATTAGGACTATTGATTTTAGGGCTTGGCATTTACTCTTTATTCCAACAACAGCTTGGTCAGCAAGAACAACTCCGCCACCGCGATACGAAAGGATTGGTTATTGGCGGTATTGGGTTAGCGGCAATTGGTATTCTCAACGGCTCATTAACCGCTGGAACAGGATTGTTCGTCACCCTATTTCTCGTGCGTTGGTTTGGTTTTGATTACAAACAAGCGGTCGCGCTCACATTGGTGAGTGTCGGGCTTTTTTGGAATGGCATAGGTGCGGGGACAATGTATCTTGCAGAGGCAGAAATATACTGGCCGTGGCTGCCAGTGCTACTTGCTGGTTCACTGCTAGGTGGCTATTGGGGCGCTCACCTTGCTCATCAAAAAAGTAATCGCCTGATCAAACGCTGCTTTGAAACACTAACCTTTATCATTGGACTTAAGTTATTACTGGGACTTTAAGAGATTATCACCGGATGGAAAAAGCAAAGATTGATATTTACTACTGCCGTCAATGCAACTGGATGTTGCGCTCAACTTGGCTATCGCAAGAGCTACTGCATACCTTTAGCGAGGAAATCGACACTGTCAGTCTTCACCCTGACACAGGCGGACGATTTGAAATTTTCTGTAACGGTGAACGACTGTGGGAACGAAAGGCCAACGGTGGCTTTCCTGAAGCAAAAGTATTAAAGCAACGGGTACGCGATGTTATCGACCCCGAGCGGGATCTCGGTCACTCAGACCGCAAATAACCCGACTAAATGGTTTTAAGCGGTGATATAGCTCACCGCTCAAAAACTTAGCTAGCCTATTCAGTTAAGTAAAATTCGATGCTCGTCACCACACGAACATCTTTCTCGATTTTGTAAAGATCACCGTACTCTTCGCCCGAATCGGTGATTGAGAAGTTACCCTGACGTGCCGAGCGAATACTACCAACTTTAACCCCTGCGTTTTCAGCAAACTCATTCGCGGCAAGGCGCGCATTTTTAGTCGCTGTTTTCAGCATTTCAGGCTTGATCGCATTAAGTTTAGTAAAGCGGTAAGTCGGTGAATGATTGGAAATGTTGTAGCCCTTCGCCACCAGCTTATTTACTTCGGCGCGCACAGATTTAATATCATGTACTTTGTGAGTTTCAAGACCAATACGCCCTGTCAAAGTATGCTCTTGCTCAACCACTACCTGATTTTCATCACGGTACTCATAAGCACTGTAATCAATCAGACCAATGTCGATTTCATCATCGCTAAAGCCGTTCGCCTTTAAGATATCAACAATCTCTTGTTGTTGCTGTTCTGCTTGCTTATACAGCGCCGGGATCTCATCTTTACTTTTCGTCTGGTTAGTAAAATTTAGGCTCCAGTTTGCGGTATCGGCTTCTACGCGCTTTTCCGCTAACCCTTTTACTTCCGCTGTATTCATCGCAACTTTGGCGTTGTACATTGTCTGACCAATAAAGTAGCCGCTCGCACCAAGTCCAGAAGCAATCAACAGACCGCCTAACGCAATCCCTAGCAAATTTTTATTCATTTTAAATACCTACCATCATTATCACTGAGGAAAGCATTGCACCTTTGTGCGTATTCTTCTAGTGATCTATGTGAGGGTTATGTCAAAGCTTGTTAGCTTCATCCAAAAACGAAGATGAAAACCACCACAGTTACCAGAACCACTTTATGACGACATAAAAAAACGCACCGAAGTGCGTTTTCAATTCCAGTCATTGCAAACATGGCGATCTATTTCACGCGTTCTATCGCAATAATTATGCAGCGATTGGTGCATCTGCCAGATTAACCGAACAGATCACATCACCGTCAAAGGTGATCACTTTCAGCGTGTTGTCTTCTAACATGCCGTAACTAGCTTGATGATCACCGCGAGGGATCGTGGTTGAACCTGGATTAAACGCGAAGTAATCACCATGCGCTTGGGCCACTGGCAAGTGAGTATGGCCTGAAACAATCACATCCCCTTTACGCAGACGTGGGTGTTTGTCAGCATGGTAAAGGTGACCATGCGTTAAGAACAAACGGCGACCATCTGGCAATAAAATCCAGTTGTAATCTGCCATCATAGGGAAGTCCAGCAGCATCTGGTCAACATCGCTGTCGCAATTACCGCGCACCGCGACAATCGAGTCAGCGTAAGCGTTCAGTTGATCAGCCACCTCAATTGGCGCATACCCTTCAGGCAAGGCATTACGCGGACCGTGGTTTAAAACATCACCAAGTAAGATCAGGTGATCAGCACCGCTTTGTTCGAAAGCCGCTAACATGGTGCGGGTGCTTGCTGCGCAACCATGTAAATCAGAAGCGAAGAATAATTTCATGGGGGTAACTTATAGCCGTCTGAAAGTCATCTGAGATGCGATGCATGTTACGCCCATCACCACCAGATTGCTAATCTTCGCGCAGCATGCCATTGAGAACAATGTTGTTATAACTCACCATCCCCAACACTTTACCGTCTTGGATCACTGGTGCTCGGCTGATCCCAAACCGTTCAAACAAACGGGCGCAATAGCGCACATCCATATCTGCATTAACAGACAGCGCGGGCTTGGTCATGATTTCATACACATTGGTACGCTGTGGTGAACGATCTTTTGCTAATACGTTTTTCGCAATATCGTTCATTAACACAATACCGTATTCATCATCGGCATTACGCTTGTTCACTATCAGGGCTTTGACCTGTTTTTGTTTCGCAATCCCAATCGCTTCCGCCACTGTGGTGATCCCTTCAACGATGGCAAAGGTATTCATCATCACATCGCGAACCCGAACAATGGTTTTGTCACTCATAGCTTATCCTCTACCACTTTGGTCAACTGCTCTACCTGATGGGCGACTCCAACCGCATCTTCGACATCAATTTGCACCGCAATCCCCTGCCCTGAAGCCGAATCAAACTCGCCAGCTTGCTCGATGGTTTCTAAGATCTGACGCGCTAAATGTTCTTCCACCAAAAATAAAATCACATCGCGCTGCACTTCGAGTGACAAGCCAAAAAACGTTTTCTTTTTGCTGATACCTTCACCGCGGGCGTTATTGATCACCGTTGCCCCTGTAGCACCGGCATCCCTTGCGGCATCCAATACGGCATCGGTTTTACTGTCTTCAACAAACGCGACAATCAATTTAAAGCGCATCTTGTGAGTCTCCTTTAGAAGCCTGCTGACCTTTCCACACCGATAACTGGGCATATCCCATTACCGTTATCATAGGAAACAAGCTGGCAAATGCGATCAAACCAAATCCATCTAGCATTGGGTTTCGTCCCGGTACGGTCGACGCTAACCCCAAACCTAACGCCGTCACAATGGGCACAGTGACGGTAGAGGTAGTCACGCCCCCAGAGTCATACGCTAACGGCACTATCATCTTGGGCGCAAAATAGGTTTGAACCACCACCACCACATAGCCGACCAAGATGTAATAATGGAGCGGGTCTCCCGCGACAATCCGATAGCTACCTAATGCAATCCCCATCGCGACCCCAAGCGCAACCGCAATCCGTAAGCCATTAACCTTAATGGTACCGCCCGACACTTGGCTGGCTTTGATCGCCACCGCAATCAAAGACGGTTCTGCAATCGTGGTACTAAAACCAATTGCCGCAGCGAACAAGTACACCCAATAGTACTCAGTCCAATCAATATGTAATGGGACGGTTTCATCACTATCAAATAAAAAGCTCGGGGCTGTGAGCTGCATCGCCATAGATTCGCCAAGAGGAAATAACGCCAGCTCTAAACCCATCAAGAAAAAAGACAACCCGAAAATGACTAACACGAACCCAGCTAACACTTTGCGCCAATTCGCCACCGGACGACGCAATACCGCAAGCTGAAAGCCAAACATGATAATGACAATAGGCAGCACATCACGAATAGTGCCTACAAAGGTAGAAAGGAAATGCTGGGCGGTCGAGGCGATGATACTCATATCAACACTCTTCTTAGGCTATCCATAAGCCATATCCCATCACAAAAATCATCGGGGTGAGAGAGGCAAAAGCGATCAAACCAAAGCCATCTACCATCGGGTTTCGCCCTTTAATCGAAGACGCTAGCCCCACCCCTAGTGCTGTCACCAACGGGACAGTAATGGTTGAAGTTGTCACGCCGCCTGAGTCGTACGCGATCCCGATAATGCTTGGCGGTGCAAACCATGTCATTAACATCACTAAGGAGTAGCCACCAATGATCATGCGGTGAATCGGCCAGCCTTTAATGATCCGTAACACCCCAAGTACAATCGCAACGCCCACTGAAAGTGCAACCGTGATCCGTAGCCCTTGGGCATAATCCGCCATCGCATCTTGATTGGCGACTATCATGCCTCCCTCTGCCGCCACTTCTGCTGCTTCCGCAGCCACTGCGGTTAAAGCCGGCTCTGCGATTGTGGTGCCAAACCCTAAACAAAAAGCAAAAGTAAGCAGCCAAGCGACACTCCCTTTTCGGGCAAATGCCTGCGCCATCGACTCTCCTATGGGAAACAACCCCATGTCTAAACCAATGACAAACAAGGTTAGCCCTAACACCACCAGCAACAAACCAAAGCCGATACTTCCGAGTTGTGGCAAAGGCTGTTGCAGTACTACCAGCTGAAAAAAACCGATCACCACAATAATGGGTAATAAATCGCGCAAGCTAGCCAACATGGCTTGTAAAAATGCGGTGAATCCTTTCATCAACACTCTCAACTAGGTACTTCTTACTCTAGTGATAGTCCTGCGTATAAGCGGTAACAAATCCTGTCCCTCACAGCGAGAAGTAGGGCACAGATATAGCACCGCAATAGGATTAGCCCTTGCGAGCAGCCTCTTTTTCCGCGACGCTGTAAGAGCTAATGCTTCACTCTCTCCCCCTCCTCAAAACGTTCACCTTGAAAACGCTCATCACTACAAATTCCGTTATACTTATAGCAACTTAAGGCTATGCTGGTATTTTGTATTCACCGTGTTTCATTCTATCGGTCAGTGATCGATATCATGAGGTAGTCGGTATAATTTTCGTGACAGGCGTATAAGGAGTTACCGAATGAACATATTAGTGACAGGTGGAACAGGATTTATCGGTAAAGCGCTCCTACCCCATTTCAACCACGATCAAGTTACTGTCTTGAGCCGAGATACCACTCGCGCCTACCGCACCCTCGGTCATCACATCAAAGTGATTAATCAGCTAAGCGATTTAGATAACCTTGACCATTTTGATGTAGTGATCAACCTCGCGGGCGAACCCATTGTCAATAAGCGTTGGAGTACCAAGCAAAAGAAGATCATCTGCGATAGCCGTTGGCAAATCACCCAAGAATTGGTGAATAAAATTAACGCTGGTAGCAATCCTCCGCACACTTTTATCAGTGGTTCGGCCGTCGGAATTTATGGCGATCAACAACAAGATGCGTTCGATGAATCGTTAGCCGTAAGCTCCAGCGATTTTGCTCACCATGTTTGTAAAAAGTGGGAAGATATTGCGTTAAAAGCCCAATCTGATCACACCCGCGTTTGCTTATTACGTACAGGGATCGTGCTTGCGAAACATGGCGGTGCACTGGCAAAAATGTTGCCGGCTTATCAGCTCGGGCTAGGCGGGCCAATTGGTAAAGGGCAACAGTATTTTCCGTGGATCCACCTGCAAGACATGGTCAAAGGGATCTTATTTTTAATCAAGCACCCTTCTGCACAAGGCGCGTTCAACTTCACGGCACCGACCCCAGTAACCAATAAAGAATTCAGCCAAACACTGGCGAAAGTACTTCGTCGCCCCCACCTTCTTAGCACCCCTGAATGGGCGATAAAGATTGCATTGGGTGAGTCATCGTGCTTGCTATTAGATAGCCAACGCGCCTTACCCAACAAACTTGAAGCCGAAGGGTTTAATTTCTGCTTTCCCGAACTGGAGCACGCCTTAAAAGAAACCCTACATAATCTTTAGTCTCTTTTATTTAAGCTTGTTACAACTGACCTCATCGCACTCACTGCCAAGTGCCAAAAGTACTAGTGCACTAACTAAAAAATCACCCTCATCAACACACTAAATCATAGCGATTGACGAGGATGATTTTTATCTGTGAAACGAAACCGTAACCAACTGCTGGCGGTCAATCAGGCCATATTTTGTAGTGGCTTAAGTAGCTTCGGCATCATGGTTTGTACCAACGCCAAAACCAGTAACATGGCAACCGCAGGTAGACCTAGCCACAGCAAAGGATGCCATTGTGGCGTCAGTTCAAACCCAAAGCTCACCAGCAATGCCACCACACCTTCTGCGCCAAAGGTTGCCATCACACCCGCAATCATTGCCATCAATCCGTATTCCCACCACACTGTAGCGCTGATCCGTTGACGACTCGCCCCCAGCGTTCGATACAAGGTGATTTCTTGTTGGCGCTGCGATAAGCCAAGTCTGAGTAAGGTGAATACCAGCAAGAGTCCACTCACTACACCAAGTGCCGCCAGAACTGATAACGACAGAGATATTTGCTGCAACAAGACTTGAATACGCGAAGCCATAGTACGGAGATCTAACAAGCTTACGGTCGGGTAATCCCGCCCCAGTCCATTCAGCAATTCACTTTGCTCTGCCCCTATTCGGAAACTCACCAAATAGGTTGCGGGTAAATCGACCATCACATCGGGTGAGAATATGAAGTAAAAATTTGGCCGCATATTACGCCATTCCACTTCACGAATGCTGGTGACTTTGGCTTCAAACGGCAAACTGTTCACGTTAAAGGTCAGCATATCGCCCATAGCGATCCCTAATCGTTTCGCAATCCCTTGCTCGACCGATACCGAGCCCACGCCACCCCACTCTCCTTGTGACAAGGTGTTGTGCAGGGGTAATTGTTCACGCCAAGTAAAGTTCAGCTCACGACGTAAGGCTTCATCTGGTTCACTGCCTTGCTCTTGGGCTTGCTCTAAATATGACGTGCCATTCGAGGCCACCAAACGACCACGGATAACGGGATACAACGATGAGTGATCAATGTCTTTAGCATCTAATGCTTGGGTATAAGCATCGCGCTCAGCATCGCTGATATTAAGCGCAAATACATTCGGCGCATCCGATGGCAAAGTTTGCTGCCAATCTTGCAGTAAATCAGTTCGCAACAGCCAGATAATGGCAAGCAACATTAATGAAGCAGTGAGTGCCGCTAATTGTGCCCCCGTGACTAACGGGCTGCGACCAATACGGCTCAGAGCAAGTTGTAATGCTGCTCCCCAAGATTTACGGCGCAATAAACTCACCAGCAAAACACCAAGTGCAGCTAATACTGCCAGTAAAGTGATAAGCCCAGCTAAGGTGATCCACATTAAGCTATTACCACCGACCCACAGCAATAAAGCTGAAACAGGTAATAGCAATAAGGCAAAGCGCCATGAGCTAACTTGATGATCAGCTTGAGATTGCATCACTGCCACTGCTGACGTATTCACCAAACGTACCAAGGAAATACCAACACCGGGGATCGCCACTAACAACGCGACCAGTAAGCTGGTGATATAAGGCGTAACACCAATAGAAGGTAGCTGAGCCGGTAACATATCACCGAGCGGCAAGCGCAGTAGCCACTCCAATAAACTCCCTAACAACACACCACTAATTGCAGCAATCACAAATAACAAGCTCAGCTGACCAAGCAACCAACGCCATAGCCAACGCTTCTGGGCGCCAAGGCTTTTCATCATCGCCACTGTTGAGCGACGGCTGGACGTATAATGCTGACAAGTTAGCGCCAAAGTGGCACTAGCCATCAGGATCACCAGAATCAGCGTTAGCGATAAGTACTGCCTAGCCCGATCAATCACATCTCCCGTTCGCCCCTGAGTCGATTCACTCAACCAGCGCTGTCCCGGCACTAATTCAATTTGGGATTGCAATTGCTCTAGCGCGTTATCAGCGCCCATGAAGTACGCGCGATAGCTCACACGCCCACCAAGCTGCACCGCCCCTGTGCGTTCAACATCATCAGCGTGAATAAGCACCGCGGGCATTTGGTTGAATGGGTTAAACGAAAGCTCTGGGTCTTGCGCAATCACACCTGAAACATTCAGCTCCGCATCCCCAATCATCACAGCATCACCGATTTTCACGTCTAATAATGAAAACAGGCGTTCAGCCAACCATAGCTCCCCCGGCTTCACATGAGCGGCAAGGGTATTCTTCCCTTTGAGCGCCAAACTACCGCGTAATGGGAAATCACTGGCAACGGCCTTTACGCTGACTAACTGCATATTGCTATCGCTAAACGCCATCGTGCCAAAGCGCACTTGCTGCGACACCGTTAGGCCTTGCGTTTTTGCAGTAGTTAGAACGTCTGAGCTGATCGGATTGCCCGATCGCAATACCAAATCAGCGGTGAGCACAGATCGTCCCTGATCCGTCATGATCTTCTCAACCCGCATCACTAAAGCAGAAAGCGCAAACACACAGGCGATAATCAAAGTTAACGCCACAGCTACAGGCCACAACTGCCCTTGCCATAACTCGCGCAAGCTCCACCGCAATAACATATGAGGAGAGCGCTTAGCAGGTACCACCGACATTTCACTTAGTTCACTCATGCTGCTGCCACCATTCCAGCTTCAATGCGTAAAACACGATCGCAACGCTCAGCTAACTGAGGATCGTGCGTTACCAAGACTAATGTCGTGCCGTGGTCGCGATTAAGCGCAAAAAGCAGATCAATCACGTTACTCGCGGTGTGCTGATCCAAATTACCGGTTGGCTCATCAGCAAATAAGATTTTAGGTTTACTCATGAAGGCACGTGCTAAAGCCACACGCTGCTGTTCACCACCAGATAATTGAGTAGGCAAATGCGTTTCCCGCCCAGCCAGCCCAACCTGCGCCAGTAACTCAGTCGCACGTACGACATCAGTTGGCTCGCCACGAATCAAGCAAGGCAACATGACATTTTCAAGTGCGGTTAACGATGGAATAAGTAAGAAACTTTGGAAAACAAAACCGATGGCTTCACTGCGCAATGCTGCGCGTGCTTCATCGTCTAATTGAGTTAGCGACTGACCTAATAATTCGATTTTTCCTGATGATGGGGTATCTAAACCAGCAAGCAAGGTCATCAAAGTGGATTTGCCGG
The DNA here is from genome assembly GCF_001650345.1 of Photobacterium jeanii. Lineage (GTDB taxonomy): Bacteria > Pseudomonadota > Gammaproteobacteria > Enterobacterales > Vibrionaceae > Photobacterium > Photobacterium jeanii. The sequence goes on from NZ_LVHF01000012.1 coordinate 1,327,998, forward strand.
CTCCCGACACTCCAACTAAAGCAATGCTTTCTCCTTGCTCGACCTCTAGCGAAACATCCTGCAAAATAGCAATAGACGCCGATGCCGTCGCCACATGCTTAGATACGGATACAGCTTTAATCACGGATGTAGACATGAAACGATTCCTTTCTATTTTAGTTTTTGTGCTTGCCCTGCCACTGGTTCCACTAAGTGGCTACTGTGGCACCTTATTAGTTCTCGGTGACAGCCTGAGTGCAGGCTACAACATGCGTGCCGAGCAAAGTTGGCCCATACTGCTAGAGCCTATCCTGCGCCAGCAAGGCCATGACCTTGATGTTGTTAACGCCAGCATTTCTGGCGATACAACAGGAAACGGTTTAGCCAGACTACCGAAATTATTGCAGCAACATCAACCTGATTACGTGCTTATTGAGTTAGGTGCCAATGACGGATTACGTGGTTTCCCACCTAAAACCATACGACAAAATCTCGCCACCATGATTGAAGATATTCAAGCGAACAACGCTCAAGCTATGCTGATGCAAATTCGCGTACCACCTAATTATGGTAAACGTTACAGCCAATTGTTTAGCGCACTTTATCCGCAACTGAGTAAAGAGTATGACTCCCCTTTACTGCCTTTCTTTCTTGAAGAGGTCATTTTGAAGCAAGAGTGGATGATGAATGATGGCTTGCACCCAAAAGCCGAAGCCCAACCTTGGATAGCCGAGTTCATGGCTGAAGAGATAGGTAAGGTGTTGGAAGATAAGTAAGGCGTTGTAATAGCTAGAGGATTAAAATGAAAAGGGCTAGCAGATGCTAGCCCTTGACGGTTATTTGGCCACTAATGGATCAAGTGGTTGAATTAACTTGCCATCTTTACTGTACATCGCACGATTCAAGTACAGTTTTCCATTGTCACGGTACATAGTTAACAAGTAATGTTCGCCAGTAACATGCTCGCCGTCGAACTTATAGAAGGTTCCTGAAACGTGAGTTAGAGGAAATATATACTTACCTGAACGAATAATCCCTCCTTCAATTTCTAATTCATTACTTCCATCAACGAATTTGGTTCCTGACTCCCAAACAGTTTCAAGTTTACGAAGCTCAAAGTTCATCGCGTCATCAGGTACATTAATCAATAAGCTACCTTTGCGGTTTTCGCTTTCAATTGTCACAGGGTGAATAACATCAGGATCAAGGTTAATTCCTTTCTCCTCATCAACAGTAACTTTGTTATTAAAGCCCTTTTTAGATAATTCCAAATTATCCCCAAAAGGTATCAAAGTCTGATAAAACTCATTGCCGTTAATGTGGGTTAAAACACCAAAATCATACCCTTTTAATAAAGCACTATTTTGAGTCAAATTTTTTGCTTGTTCGTAATGAACATTTACATATAAGGCGCTCTTTTCAACTTTAGGATCTGGCTTAGTATCATCTGAACTATTACCACAACCAACCAAACCAACTGCAACAAACAATGACAACAAAATTGACTTTTTCATAAGCTTTAGCTCTACGTTGAATGATGACCATATGATATGAATTAATTTCACATTAAACAATCAAACTTTTAATTCAACATTAAATATGCAACATATGTCTTATAATCCTCATAATCAAGGACAGATATTTTATGTAAATCCTTTACATATCACCTATAGCGATACTTTCACCTAACCAAATTCACCTCAGTACAGAGCACCCTAGCTTAATCACTAAAAAGTCTTTTCTCTTGTTATCTAGGCACTAGCCTTTTATCTTCTTTTGCTTGATCCTTAAAACAATTCATATAAATACGCAGGACGCTAATGACCACTTCAATCTTCATCACCGGCTGTAGCACTGGCATTGGCCATGACTGTGCCCTTGCTCTTCATCAACAAGGCTTCCAGGTCATTGCCAGTTGTCGACAACAACAAGATGTCGAGCAACTCAGAGCAAAAGGGCTGCACTGTGTTCAGCTCGATCTCACCGACACTGACTCAATTCACAATGCACTTGAAGAAGTATTCACCATTACAGGTGGGACACTCGATGTATTGTTTAACAATGGGGCTTATGGTCAGCCGGGTGCCCTTGAAGATTTACCAACCCAAGCATTACGTGATCAATTTGAAACTAACTTATTCGGTTGGCATGAACTCACCAAGGCAGTGATCCCTGTCATGCTGCAACAAGGGCGCGGTAAAATCGTGCAAAACAGCTCGGTACTAGGCCTAGTAGCAATGAAATACCGTGGCGCTTACAACGCCAGTAAGTTTGCATTAGAAGGTTACACCGATACCCTTCGCCTTGAGTTAATGAACACCCCGATTAAAATTTGCTTGATAGAGCCAGGGCCGATTGAAAGTCATTTCCGTGAAAATGCAAAAAATATGTTTGAAAAGCACATCGATTTGCAGCAATCGCGTCATGCTGAAAATTATCAGAACACATTGGAAAGGTTGGGTAAATCTTCGCCATCTAGCAAATTTACCCTCACGACTGAAGCGGTTTTACGTCCACTATTGCAGATAATTGAAAGCGATAAGCCTAAAGCCCGCTATTTCGTCACTCAACCAACTTATATCTTTGGCTTCTTGCGCCGGATCTTACCGTCCACGTTATTAGATCGTATTCTCAACAAGAGCGATTAACCCAGTAGCCACCTGATAACTAAGAAGATCATTCACTGAGTTTCGAATGATCTTCTCTTTTGTTGTAATTCTTACTCTCTCACACAAAAAACACAGCTAAATGACCATATTGACTCGCAATCCTTTGTGTTAAATCAGAAAAACACCCCGCCCCTTGGGATATAGTCCGTTTTCATCAAAAATCAGCAATATCGTAATATTACTGTCACAGAGTGATCGTAAATTAGTCACTGTTGGACATACCCAGCCGACACAACAAAAGAATAAAAAACAAAAACGATAACCATCCCGAGGAACACCATGTCTCTACGACAGCTCAACCTGCTTTGTGCGTGTGTCACACTCGCCCTGCTACTGACGTTTAATGGTTAAAAAGGAGAGCTTAGCTCTCCTTTTTACTTTTGGGCTTCACATTTCACCGCGCGATCACTCTCTACCATTCAATACCTTGATATCTGAACGCTTATCCCCATATAGTAGGTACAAACAGTTTATGGAATGAATGGCATGTACCAAAACGCAGCTATCGAAATTAACGAGCAAAATTTACAGCAAGTTATTGAACAATCAATGCAAACACCTGTGGTAATTAGCTTCTGGGCCCCATCTATGCCGGAAACTGCCGAGGTAAATAACCTGCTAAACAAAATCGCCGCGGATTACCCTGGCATGGTCGCTCTCGCAACCTTAAACTGTGAAGCACAACCTATGGTTGCCCAACAATTTGGCGTGCGCGGTCTACCAACTGTAGCGCTATTTAAGAATGGTCAACCAGCCGATGGCTCAGCAGGACCACAAACAGAAGAAAGCCTTCGCGAAATGCTGGCAAAACATCTGCCAAGCCAAGATGAAATAGCCTTAAAGCAAGCACTTAACTTTGTTGATAGCCAAGACTACAACCAAGCACTCCCTCTGTTACGTGAACTGGCTCCTAAATTCCCACAACAATCGATTGTGACACTGGCGTTGGCGGAATGTTTGGTCGAAACCAATCAGTTTGACGAAGCGGAAACCCTGCTAGCAACCGTACCAATGCAAGATCAAGATGCTAAATACAAAGGCTTGATGGCAAAACTTGAGCTACACAAACAAGCAAGTGAATCACCTGAGATCCGCCTACTTGAAGAAAAGCTCGCAGCCGAACCAGACAATACGCAAGTTGCTTACGAGCTAGCAGTGCAATACAGCCAAGTGAACCGCCAAGAGGAGTCACTTGAACTACTGATCACTCTGCTACGTAAAGACATGAATTTCGCTGACGGCAATGCAAAGAAAACCATGATGGATATTCTAGCCGCGCTAGGTCAAGGCAACCCGATTGCAGGCCAATACCGCCGTCAACTTTACTCACTGCTGTACTAATTCCAATCCGTACCTCAGTAAGCGAATTTCAATCAAGCCATGCTTTAAGCATGGCTTTTTTTACAACATGATGACTGAAAGCTATCTCCCTGTAAGCCCTCGATAATAGGACACGCCGAGCCTTCATTCCCCGGGCACTGCTCTGTGAGTGTTTCGAGAGTCAGTTTCATATGTTGAAGCTCTGCGATTTTATGATCGATCTCAGCCAGCTTTTCCTGCGCCTTTTCTTTCACGTCAGCACTCTTGCGCTCAGGATCACGCGACAAAGCAAGCAGCGCTTTACACTCTTCTAAATTGAACCCCACCATTCGTGAACGACGGATCAAATTCAACTCTGCAACATGCGTTTGGTTATAACGCCGATAGCCATTACTCGCACGTTGTGGCGCACTGATAATGCCTTTGTCTTCATAAAAACGAATCGTCTTGGTCGTTAAATCGGTTTGCTTAGCAATTTCACTGATATTCATAATCACACCGCTTACATACGATAGGTATCACACTATTTTGAGGATGACATATTTCTTGTTGACCTTCCAGTTGATGGAAGGTTTATTCTTTGTCTCAACTCGTAATAGAGAACCTAATTTACACGTCAGAATTAAACCTACGTGAACCAAATAAAATCGAAAAAAGAAGGTTTCATCATGGCTGAATATACATTACCGCTCCAACGCGTACGTTGTATGAATTGCGCCAATAAAATCAAAACGGCCCTTGAAACTTTGGCTGAAACGCATGCCGAGGTTAATACTGAGCGCGCTCAAATTCGCAGTCAGGCACCACTTGCCGAGCTTTTCATGACCATTGAAAGCTTAGGCTACGGGGTTGGTCAACAACATACGCTACCATTAACGGGTCTTTCTTGCGGTCGCTGCGTTGCCAAAGTACAAACCGCTTTTGAAGCAAACCCAAGAGTCAATCAAGTCACTGTCTCTAAATCAGAAATTACGGTATCTGGTTTACTATCGGCACAAGAAATTGGTCAAGAGATTGAAGCATTAGGCTATGCCATTGCAGAGCCAAAAGTGCCGCAACTCATCGACCTTGCACTATCCGGTTTAAACTGTGGTAAATGCGTTGCCAAAGTTGAAAAGGCCTTAAGTGAAGACGTAGCGATCAGTGAATTTACGGTGACCAAAACTTCCGCCCAAATCACCACCGAACTGGCCTCTGAGCAAGTGATCGCCTTGATTGAAGCACTCGGTTTTAAAGCCAGCTTATCTGAAACAGTAATGCCCGATGATAATGACGCTAACGCACCATCACCACAGACAGCAAACAGTCACGAGCGTGTATTACCCTCGGAAGACATTGCGTTAACCGAGCACTCTGTAACAGAGGCAAGCACAGGCTCAGAACTTGAGGCACAAGCTAACCACTTGCAATTTATGTTATCAGGCATGACATGTGCCAGCTGTGTCGCATCAGTCGAACAGGCGATTCAATCGGTCGCAGGGGTTGAGCATGTCAAAGTAAACCTTGCCGAGCGTACCGCTTTAGTCAGCGGTTCTGCATCAGCCGAAGCGATTAGCCAAGCTGTCGATGCCGCTGGTTATGGCGCCGAGTTAAGCCAAGATGAGCAAACACGTCGCGCGCGCCAACAAGAAGATCAGCAAGCGAGTTATCAAACCCATATTCGTAATGCCTTGATTGCCTTAGCGCTAGGTGTGCCATTAATGGCATGGGGCGTGTTTGGTGGCAGCATGATGATCGACTCAGCCACCAGCCAAGTCGCATGGGGAGTTGTTGGTCTTCTCACCCTGACCCTACTTGTCACCAGCGGTCGTCACTTCTTCGTCAACGCGTATAAATCGCTTCGCCATCGCCGCGCCACCATGGATACATTAGTGGCTTTAGGCACAGGGGCGGCATGGCTTTATTCCACAATTGTGGTGCTGTTTCCTGATTGGTTCCCAGGCCAAGCGCGACATGTGTACTATGAAGCATCAGCCATGATCATTGGTTTGATCACCTTAGGTCACGCCATTGAAGCTAAGGCTCGCAGCCGTACCTCACAAGCTATTGAGCGCTTACTAGATCTGCAACCACAAACCGCAGTGATCATTCACAATGGCGAAGAAATCGAAGTGCCATTAGAGCAAGTCGAAAAAGGTATGCAGGTACGTTTGCGCCCAGGCGCCAAGGTGCCAGTCGATGGTATTGTCGAACAAGGGGAATCTTACATTGATGAGTCGATGCTCACAGGTGAACCCTTAGCGGTCAGTAAAGCCCAAAGTGATACCGTCCATGCTGGTACTATCAACCAAAACGGCAGCCTGATCTTCCGCGCTGAGCAAATTGGGAACAACACCATGCTGGCGCGAATTATCCAACTGGTTCGTCAAGCACAAAGCAGTAAACCTGCACTTGCACGCCTTGCTGACTCCATCTCAGCCGTATTTGTCCCTGTTGTCATGCTTATAGCGGTAGTAACGGCAATACTCTGGTACATCTTTGGTCCTGAGCCATCAGCCATGTATATGTTAGTAACGGCTACCACTGTGCTGATCATTGCCTGCCCTTGCGCCCTTGGGCTAGCAACGCCAATGTCTGTCACCGTTGGGGTTGGTCGCGCAGCTGAATACGGAGTATTGATCCGTGACGCTGAAGCCATGCAAGTAGCAGCCAAGGTAGATACGGTAGTACTTGATAAAACAGGCACCATTACCGAAGGTAAACCTAAAGTCACAGAAACTCTGACCTATGGAGATTTCAGTACATCACAGCTGCTCACGATGGCCGCAAGCCTTGAACAACAATCAGAGCATCCATTGGCGAAAGCCTTTGTCGATGCAGCCAAATTGGCAGATGTCCCTCTTCACCAACAAACATCATTTAAGGCGATTCCGGGGAAAGGGATTCGTGGTCATATCGACAATAATGAAGTCTTGCTGGGTAATGCCTTGCTACTGTCGCAATACGGTATTGCAACGGAACAAGCCCAAGCTGACAATGCGCGCCTCGCTCAAACGGGTGCCACCGTTGTCTACTGCGCGGTAAACCAAACACTCGCAGGCTTGTTCGCGATCAGCGACCCACTACGAGAAGACTCAGCCGAAGCCATCGCACGTTTGAAAAAAATGGGATTGAACGTGGTGATGCTAACAGGTGATACCGAACTGACCGCTCGTGCCATCGCTAACCAAGCGAATATTGATGAAGTGATTGCTGGTGTCCTACCCGATGGTAAAGCCGATCTCGTTGCCAAATTACAACAACACGGACATCGTATTGCTATGGTGGGTGACGGAATCAACGATGCTCCTGCACTGGCACAAGCCGAAGTCGGTTTAGCCATGGGAGGCGGTAGTGATGTCGCCATCGAAAGTGCGCAATTTACGCTAATGCGCCATTCAATTCATGGCGTGGCAGATGCTTTACAGCTTTCTCATGCCACCTTGAAAAACATGAAACAAAACTTGTTTGGTGCCTTTGTCTATAACTCGCTGGGTATTCCTATCGCCGCAGGCGTGTTATTCCCATTTACGGGAACACTATTAAGCCCAGTGGTTGCAGGGGCTGCAATGGCGCTGTCGTCTATCACTGTGGTGAGTAACGCAAACCGACTAAGACTATTCAAGCCACGTCGTTAGAGAATGATTAACGAATATTATCGATAATAAAGAATCATCAGGGCTGATCTCAGATCAGCCCTTGTTTCATTTAACTTACATTCAATCGCAAAATTGTTCATGCTGACGGAGCTGTGATATACCTAAGGTAAACCTTTGTTCACAGTGTATTAGTTCGTGGGAGCATTATGCTGAAATCTGTTGTTCGTCATCTTAAGAGTAAGTGCCTATTTCTCCTTCCCTTACTCGCCGTCCTTAACGCTATACCATCATGGGCTGAGCCTTTAGTTTGGCACGCCACTGATGGACAGCGACAATTCACGATTCTTGGTTCTGTACATGTCGGCAACCAAGATATGTACCCGCTACCGCAGATCTTTCTCAATCATTGGCAGGAAGCGGATGGTTTGATCGTCGAAGCAAATATTCTTGACACTAAAATGCCTTCGTTCACTTTTAATCCACCACTAACCCATAGCCTGCTAAGTAAAGAAGACAGCGAAACTCTCAACAAAGTTGCTAAGCAACTTAAGCTCTCTCCCAATGATCTTTCCTATGTGCCACCTTGGTACAGCGTGATGAGTATCCAGCTAGCATTAGCGTATAACCTTGGCTTACAAGCAGATTTGGGCGTTGACTATATCTTGCTTGAGCGTGCCGCTAATCAATCTATGCCAATCTACCAATTAGAAAGCGTCGCGAAGCAAATAGATATGATGAAAAGCCTACCTAGTAACGGGTTAGACATGCTACTTGCAACCTTGCATGGCTGGGAGAGCATGGATGACCAACTCGATTGCCTACTCGCCACTTGGCAAACAGGCGATAAAGCCAAGCTAGAGGAGTTATTTGCCGACAGTAGTTACTCACCGGAAACCGATGCCATCTTGATTGATAACCGTAATCAGGATTGGGCTAACCAGCTAAGTGATCCAAAACGTTACCCTGCGGGTAATTACATGGTTGTCGTTGGTGCTTTTCACTTATTTGGCGAGAAAGGGCTACCGCAACTATTAACTAAAAAAGGCTTCAGTGTGCGCTTACTGACCAAAGAAGGGCAATCTCAGTGTGAGTGGTAATTCATCAGTGAATTAGAACCACAATGCGTCCAAGGAACAATAATAAGGATATAAGGACATGAAACAGGCACTATTTTCTTTATTCACCCTATTACTTTCTATGGGCTGCACCTCGGTTCCCAGTAAAGTAACACCCGTTACGCCGTTTGATATCAACCAATTCACCGGTACTTGGTACGAAATTGCTCGCCTTGACCATTCTTTTGAATCAGGACTATCCAATGTCACTGCGACCTATGAATTGCGTGACGATGGCGGGATCAACGTTATCAACCGAGGGTATTCACAAGACAACGTCCAGTGGCAAGAAGCACTAGGAAAAGCCTACTTTGTTACGGAGCCTAATATTGGCCACTTAAAAGTCTCCTTCTGGGGCCCCTTCTATTCGTCGTATGTTGTATTCGGCTTAGGTGAAAATTACGACTACGCGTTTGTGTCTGGTTATAACGAAGATTATCTATGGCTGTTATCGCGAAAGCCAAATGTCGATGCGGCATTGCTTGAGGAGTTTAAACAGATCGCCAAAGAAAAAGGCTTTAATACTGATGAGTTAATTGTTGTTCAGCACGACCCAATCTCGAATGAAACATCGAATTAAATACCTGCTAACCACCTAACCCTAATACAAAAAGCCCCAGTGACAATCACTGGGGCTTTGTAATTTAGGGGGGGCAAAGAAAAATCGATTAGAAGTGCGCAGTCTTGTGCTTACAACGGTAAATATCAGCGTAAACTGAAGTTGGTGCACCGTGCTCTGTTGCAACAATCTTGGTGATTTGGTAACGGTTACCCGACATCATGTACGCTTCATTCGCAAGGTTCACTTCTAGGTTTTCAGGCGTCGTTTCTTTAATAAACTGAGAGCCCAACACCTTACAAGCCGAATTTTCAATTTCAGCGAAAGTGATCGCTTTTACTTGGTGCGCACCCGGTAGAAGCTTAACTGACTCAGCATTGTTAGTATCTTGAGGAGTATTCGCTGAACATTGGTAAATCGCAGCAACTACGCTTGATGGACGGCGCTTACGGGTTTCCAGTACTTCAACAATGCTGTAGTGACTACCACCACTTTGGAACGTCACATTTTTCAGCTCACGATCCACATTGTTAGGGTGAGCATCTTTAATGGTATGAGCTTTTAGTAACTTACAACCCAATAGACGTGCTGAGGTTTCTGAAATGTTCGCAATAGTTTGAGCACCTGGCTCAACTCGGATCTTTTTCGTTGCACAGCCAGTTAAAGTTAGAAGGATACAAGAGAATAGAATTAGCGCTTTCATGACATACACTTATAAATTTTTGATGCGCAATTTTAGCACTACTACGCATCAAGTCTAATAAACGCGTTAATTCACCGCTATTTATCGTTCTTTTGAACAAAATACAGACAAAACAAGAGCCTAATAAGAGGATACTGTATATGGCGGCAGGGGCCTGAACGAAAAAAGCCCCGTCTTTCGACGAGGCTTTAAAGGTGGTCGGTGAAGAGCTGGCTTTTGAATATCTGGGAACCCCCGACCCTCTGGTCCGCGATTCCTAAGAGCTGAGATACGCTACCCAGCTACGCTATTCACCTTATAATGTTTTATCGCCTGAACGAAAAAAGCCTCGTCTTTTCGACGAGGCTTTAAAGGTGGTCGGTGAAGAGCTGGCTTTTGAATATCTGGGAACCCCCGACCCTCTGGTCCGCGATTCCTAAGAGCTGAGATACGCTACCCAGCTACGCTATTCACCTTATAATGTTTTATCGCCTGAACGAAAAAAGCCTCGTCTTTTCGACGAGGCTTTAAAGGTGGTCGGTGAAGAGCTGGCTTTTGAATATCTGGGAACCCCCGACCCTCTGGTCCGCGATTCCTAGGAGCTGAGATACGCTACCCAGCTACGCTATTCACCTTATAATGTTTTATCGCCTGAACGAAAAAAGCCTCGTCTTTTCGACGAGGCTTTAAAGGTGGTCGGTGAAGAGCTGGCTTTTGAATATCTGGGAACCCCCGACCCTCTGGTCCGCGATTCCTAGGAGCTGAGATACGCTACCCAGCTACGCTATTCACCTTATAATGTTTTATCGCCTGAACGAAAAAAGCCTCGTCTTTTCGACGAGGCTTTAAAGGTGGTCGGTGAAGAGCTGGCTTTTGAATATCTGGGAACCCCCGACCCTCTGGTCCGCGATTCCTAGGAGCTGAGATACGCTACCCAGCTACGCTATTCACCTTATAATGTTTTATCGCCTGAACGAAAAAAGCCTCGTCTTTTCGACGAGGCTTTAAAGGTGGTCGGTGAAGAGCTGGCTTTTGAATATCTGGGAACCCCCGACCCTCTGGTCCGCGATTCCTAGGAGCTGAGATACACTACCCAGCTACGCTATTCACCTTATAATGTTTTATCGCCTGAACGAAAAAAGCCCCGTCTTTTCGACGAGGCTTTAAAGGTGGTCGGTGAAGAGCTGGCTTTTGAATATCTGGGAACCCCCGACCCTCTGGTCCGCGATTCCTAGGAGCTGAGATACGCTACCCAGCTACGCTATTCACCTAATAATGTTTTATCACCTGAACGAAAAAAGCCTCGTCTTTCGACGAGGCTTTAAAGGTGGTCGGTGAAGAGGGATTCGAACCCCCGACCCTCTGGTCCCAAACCAGATGCGCTACCAAGCTGCGCTATTCACCGAGTCGTATATTTTAAATCTTACCAGATTCATTCTGCTCGACTTAGATCCAACAGAAATAATGTGGTCGGTGAAGAGGGATTCGAACCCCCGACCCTCTGGTCCCAAACCAGATGCGCTACCAAGCTGCGCTATTCACCGAGTCGTATATTTTAAATCTTACCAGATTCATTCTGCTCGACTTAGATCCAACAGAAATAATGTGGTCGGTGAAGAGGGATTCGAACCCCCGACCCTCTGGTCCCAAACCAGATGCGCTACCAAGCTGCGCTATTCACCGAGTCGTATATTTTAAATCTTACCAGATTTATTCTGCCCGACTTGCATCCAACAGAAGTAATAGTGGTCGGTGAAGAGGGATTCGAACCCCCGACCCTCTGGTCCCAAACCAGATGCGCTACCAAGCTGCGCTATTCACCGAGTCGTATATTTTAAATCTTACCAGATTTATTCTGCCCGACTTGCATCCAACAGAAGTAATAGTGGTCGGTGAAGAGGGATTCGAACCCCCGACCCTCTGGTCCCAAACCAGATGCGCTACCAAGCTGCGCTATTCACCGAGTCGTATATTTTAAATCTTACCAGATTTATTCTGCCCGACTTGCATCCAACAGAAGTAATAGTGGTCGGTGAAGAGGGATTCGAACCCCCGACCCTCTGGTCCCAAACCAGATGCGCTACCAAGCTGCGCTATTCACCGACATGATTCAACGTGTTCGCCGTTGAGGTCGCTTATAATACTCGCCTGTTTAATTTACGCAAGTGGTTCGAGGGATTTTTTTTGTATCAAATATTCAGTTGCTTACCAAACACACATTTTGCTTATATTACCGCATGTTAAGTGATCTGACACACAAAGCGCCGTACAAAAAGGAAACAGGTTTAACACCATTGATCCAGATCATCATAACAAATCATTAGCATCGGTTAACTTATCGCCATCATCCCACAAGGCATTAGAGAGGACATATGGACTTTTGGCTTGAACTTTTGTTCGGTAATGCAGTTGGCTTATCGTCAATGCTGGTGATCTTTGGTGCTTTGGGGTTAATGCTATTTTTCGGAGGGTTCTTAATTTACAAAGTACTCTCTGCACCGTCTCCTCACTAGAGCCTATTAGCAAAACTTGCTACCCAGGGTCTATGCTGTTAGCACGACCGCTCACAGTGCTTTGGCCCTGGTCTCTTTTCAATACCAACCGACTCACCCGACTAAGATCGAGACAGTGATTAATTGTCCCGCAATCACGCTTGCAAAGATCAAATTTCCCCCGAAATTGACGTATTATACTGACAATATCCGTTTCTTAAGCGATACCATCATGTCAGATAACGATGAACTCGATCTCTTTAAAGAGATGATGGCCGACGTTGCGCCCATCAAACAAGATAAAGTCGAAACCACCACTAAACACCAAACGACCGAGGCGCAACTTGCCCGTCGTCTGGCTGCGCAAACACTCACTGAAGGTGATCCTGAATACCTGTCGCTAGACTACGCCAAAATGTGCAAGCCTGACGATATGCTGGAATTCAAACGTGATGGTGTTCAAGAAGGCGTATTCCGCAAGCTACGCTTAGGAAAATACGAAATCCAAGCGCGTCTTGATCTTCACCGTAAAACACTGAAGCAAGCACGAGATGAAGTGCTTCATTTTCTTCGTCAGTGTCACCGAATGGATATCCGCACCGTGATTATTGTGCACGGTAAAGGTGAGCGCTCTAACCCACCAGCGATGATGAAAAGTTATCTCTCAACATGGTTAGAACAAATCAGTGAAGTAATGTGTTACCACTCGGCACTGCGCCAGCACGGTGGTAACGGTGCGTTATATGTGATGCTAAAGAAATCACCTGAGAAGAAACTCGAAAACCGAGAACGTCACCTCAGCAAAAAAGGCTAGCCGCAAACATTAAAAAAGGAGCTCATCGCTCCTTTTTTATTTTCATCTCGTTTCAATCTCGTATTCCGCTACGCCATGTAGACAACTCGCATAGCCAGTAAGATCAATACAACACCTGAGACACGATCAATCCAATGTGCTTTGGCACGTAGCTTTTCTAAGACCTTTGGACGCGACAAAATAATCGCAATCAGGGTATACCACAAGCCATCGACAATGATGGGAGTTGCAACAATAATCACACGGCTACTTAACTCTGCACTCAGAGCGACAAATTGACTAAACAAAGCAATAAAATACAAAGCTAATTTAGGGTTTAACAATGAGATCATTAAACCATCACGTGCCGCTTCAACCATGGTTGTAGACTCACCTGCTTTTAACTTAGCTGCAATTCCCCCTTTTGAACGCAGCGCATTCACACCAAGGTAAGCTAAATATCCAGCACCAGCATAGCTAATTGCAGTAAAAAGCGTAGGTGACTGTTTTAAAACAACCGCAAGTCCTAAAATACCAAGTAAAGCATGAATCCCCACTCCCAAAGAGTGTGACCATGACGTGATCATTCCATGTATACGTCCACTGGCGAGACTATGCTTGGCAACGACAGCAAGGCTAGGACCCGGTGACATTGCACCTAAGGCCGAAATAAGAAATAGGGAAAACCAAATACTTAGCGTCATTCGCTAACTCCGTGCAACTGTTATTTATCAAACTGTCACTGACAATATCAAGGCTACACTATTAATTGAAATCAAAAGAAATCATCAAGGTTATGATTTCAACTCATATCCATCGAGTACATTGAATCACGCATAATCCGCAACACATGCTGACGCAGCCACTGGTGTGAGAGGTCGCTGTGATATTTGGGGTGCCACATCAACCAGTATTTATGCTGTTCAACGGGTATGGGTAATGGCAGAAAATGAAGGGGATAAGTCGGTTTCATGTTATGGGCGATATGTTCCGGTACCACCATCAACATATCGCTGCGACACAAGGTATTGAATGCCGCGGTAAAGAATGGCACTCGGAACTTCACATCACGCTCAAGCCCCTGAGACGCTAAATAACGATCAATAAAACTGTCTTTATCACCGCCACCTGAAACTGAGATATGGCTATAAGCAAGAAAGTCATCAAGTGAGATTTCTGTTTGTTGCGCCAATGGGTGTGCCTGACTCATGACACATACCGGATAATCAGCGCCTATCGATTCACCGCAAATACCTTCTGGCAGGCTTGGCAACATCGAAGAGAATAACTGGATATCCCGTTGCCCTAACTGATGATAAAAGTCTTGCTGCCAAAGTTGATATTCCACCGAAACGTGAGGGGCATGATGACGCAGAGATTCAACCACATCGGGCAAAATATACTGCGCCACATAATCTGACGATGACAACACCACCCTGTCGTGCCATGTCTGTGGATCAAAAGTATCGAGTTGCAGAATACTTTGGCAATCACTGAGCATGGCATCAACCCGCACCTTTAACTGTTCCGCCTTGGGGGTTTTCAGTAGCTGATTACCATCGCGAACTAACAAGGGATCACCAAAGATGTCACGCAATTGCGTCAACTGACGGCTAACCGCTGACTGTGTCAGATGTAACTTGGTCGCTGTGCGGCTAACGTGACACTCTTCAAGCAAGACTTGTAACGTCACCAGTAGGTTTAGGTTGATGTTTTTCATCTAGCGTTTCTCACCAAGCAATTGCTATCTCAACTAAGTCTTCGCGCTTACACTTTAGCAATTGGAGCAAAGTTACCTTGGGTTAACTTCGCCAAGTCTTGTGGTGCTAATTCAATTTCTAGACCACGACGTCCCGCGCTAACACAAATCGTGTCATAACTTTGCGCAGAAGCATCAATGAAGGTCGGTAAACGTTTCTTTTGCCCCAGCGGGCTAATTCCCCCCACAATATAACCCGTGGTTTTCTCTGCAATAGCAGGATCAGCCATATCCGCTTTCTTACCGCCAGCCGCTTTTGCCGCTGCTTTTAGATCCAACATCCCAGCCACTGGCACTACTGCCACAGCCAATTTCTTCGGGTCGCCATTGAGGCTAAACAACAAAGTTTTGAACACTTGCTCTGGGTTTTGTCCTAACGCCTCTGCCGCTTCTAAACCAAAATTTGTATTAGCCGGATCGTGCTGATACTGGTGCACGTCATAATTAATGCCTTGTTTTTTAGCCAATTTAATCGCCGGCGTCATAATAATATCTCTCTTTTTATTGGTATTACGCCAGGTTGATGCTGGCATCCAAACATCATACGCTTTTCATCAAATAAAAAAATGGCTCCTTAATAGGAGCCATTCATTAACGAAAAAATATCAGGGTTTAAAGGTAAGTGATCTCACCTTTTGGTGCGAACTTGTTCACATCCACAGGGCTGTTTTTCTCTAGGAACTCTTTAAGAACTTCAGCATCTACGAAACCAGTGTTTACGTATCCTGGGTGCTCAGAAATCTTAGGATAGCCGTCACCACCCGCAGCGTTGAAGCTTGGTACAGTAAAGCGGTATGTTTCTTTAGGATCAAGTTTCTTACCGTTAAGTACCACGTTGCTTACTTTACCGTTCGCAACTGTCATAGAAATACCGTAGAACTGCGCGTATGCACCAGAGTCGATTGGTTTAGTTGCAACAACGTTTAAGTAATCCATCACTTCAGCACCAGTCATGTCGGTGTAAGTCACGATATTACCGAATGGCTGAACAGTCAGTACGTCTTTGTAAGTAATGTCGCCTGCCGCGATAGAGTCACGTACACCACCTGAGTTCATTACCGCAAAGTCAGCTTTCGCACGTTGCATGTGAGAAGCGGCAATTAAACGACCTAGGTTAGTTTGCTTGAAGCGAACCACGTTACGATCACCTTCCAACTTACCGTTAGATTCAGCGATCTTCACATTTAACTGCTCTTGACCTTTTTCTTGGTAAGGCGTTAGGAAGGTCATCACTTCTTCATTCTTAGGAATTTCGTTTTGAATGAATACGCGTTTCTTCGAACCGTCAGCCAGTTTCACTTTCTTCTTCAAGTTAACAGGCACAAGGTCGTAGCTCACCATGCGCAATTCGCCGTTCTTGAATTCAAAGTCAGCACGACCGACGTATTTACCCCATTCGTGTGCTTGAACAATCCAAGTACCGTTTTGGTTATCAGGCTTACACTCATCACCCGGCTTGAAGTTCTTGTTGTACATGTTTGGACCTTCCATGCACACAGGTTCTTGCGAGTGACCACCCACGATCATATCTAGATCGCCTTCATTTAAGTAACGTGCTAGTGCCACATCACCCGGTGCGTTCACACCACGATTACCGTTTTCGTAGTGACCCATGTGCGTTGCCGCGATGATCACGTCAGGTTTTTCTGTTTTTTCTAGCTCAGCGATCAATTTTTTCGCTTCCGCTTTTGGATCACGGAAATCAACATCGCCGATGTATTCAGGGTTACCGATCTTCGCTGTATCTTCAGTCGTTAGACCGATAACAGCAATCTTAATGCCTTGCTGCTCAAAGATTTGGTAAGGCTGGAATAAACGTTTGCCAGTCTCTTTATCGTAGATGTTGGCAGACAAGAATGGGAAATCAGCCCAACCTTCTTGCTTACGTAGTACTTCAAGAGGGTTATCAAACTCGTGGTTACCCAATGCCATTGCATCGTAACCAAGCATGTTCATGCCTTTGAAATCGGGTTCTGCATCTTGCAGATCTGACTCAGGTACACCGGTGTTGATATCACCACCAGACAGAAGCAACGTTGTACCACCTTCAGCTTCAACTTCAGCACGGATTTGGTCTAGCAACGTCTTACGTGCCGCCATACCATATTCACCGTATTTGTTATGCCAAAAACGACCGTGGTTATCATTAGTATGAAGAATGGTAATTTTATATGCTTTATCTGCTTCCCACTGAGGAGCAGTTACATCAGCTTGGCTAGCACAGCCGCTTAACGCAGCAAGTAATGCAGCACTTAACGCCGTCTTAGCAAATAATTGCTTCATGGATATCACCTTAAATCAGTTATTGTTATTCCTTTATGCCACTACCCATTATTGACTTTAACAAGACAATTCATAGAAGTAGAAATCGGCGTTAGTTTAAAATAATTACTGATACATGGCTGATTCATTTCATCAATCTGTCGGATTGATCACCCTCTTATGCAGTTAATTGTTTGATTTATTGCAAGCAAGCACAAAAAAGCCCTACCGAGGTAGGGCTTTAACGATTTTGGCGTCATCTATGCAAACTATTTATTAAACAACCCGCATCAATCTGATCAAGCTTTGACTGGCTCGCGAGCCGCGTGCTTCACAAACACAGCCGCAACCGCAGCAATCGCTAGGAAGAAACAGTAGTAAGAGTGACTCACAACTTCCAGCGGCGACAAACCAAACACCGAACCTAATAACAAGCCTTGCGCACCGTATGGCAGTACACCTTGGATCACACACGAAAAGATATCGAGTAAACTTGCAGCGCGACGTGGGGTTACACCATTACTTTCCGCCAGTTCACGAGCCACGCCACCGGAGACGATAATCGCTACTGTGTTGTTTGCGGTGCAGCAGTTAGTCAAACTTACTAAGCTTGCAATACCCAGCTCGCTTGCGCGCAGATTTTGCGCCTTATTATGACCACGACTGAATACCGAAATAATACGGCTGATCTGTTGCGTCAAGTACGCCAGACCACCTTGGCGACGCATCAATTCACCCATACCACCGATCAGCATCGACAATAAGAAGATCTCTTGCATGTTACCAAAGCCAGCGTAGATATCTTTGGCATAGTTCGACAGGCTGTAATCCGCAGTTGCAAATAAGCCAATACCGCCAGCAAGTAGAATACCTAAACTCAGCACCACAAATACGTTCACACCAGATACCGCAAGCACCAGGATCGTGATGTAAGGCAGCACTTTTAACCACTCAACATCACCGGTTGCTGGTACGTCAGTTGCCGTGCTGCTAAACGCGAAAACTAAAATAGCAGCAATGGCTGCTGGTAGGGCAATACCGATATTCTCACGGAATTTATCACGCATGTGACAACCCTGAGAGCGAGTAGAAGCAATGGTGGTATCAGAGATAATAGATAAGTTATCACCAAACATCGCACCACTAAGCACCACACCAGCGGTAAGCGCGACATCCATACCTGCTGCTTGAGCAATACCCAATGCAACAGGTGCAACGGCTGCGATCGTACCCATCGAGGTCCCCATCGCAGTAGCAATAAAGGCCGAAATCACAAAGATGCCCGGTAAAATCAGGCTTGATGGCAACATGGATAAACCAAGGTTAACCGTGGCATCTACCCCACCAGTTGCTTTTGCTACAGCAGCAAAAGCGCCCGCTAATAAGTAGATCATACACATAGCGATAATATCGCCATGACCAACCCCTTGGATAAATTGCTCAATCGCTTTATTCAGCTTTTCTTTACTGAGCAAAATCGCCACTACTACAGCAGGTAACGCTGCTACAGGTGCCGGCAGTTGGTAGAAAGCGAAATCAACGCCTTGAGCTGTTAAATAGCTACCAACGCCAATAAATAGTGTTAAGAAAATCCCTAATGGGAGTAGCGCAAGCGCTGAAGGTGCGGGTGAGGCACCGTCTGAGTGTTTGGTTTGTGTTGTGTTCGACATGATGACTACAGACATCTTATTTTAGAATTTGGCTTAGACTAATTGGTCACTATGTTTGAGTCAACATCTAGACGTCTAAACATCCAAAATCCACTAAAAATACTTACCGCACATATTCAATTTGATTATTAATAAATTTAATGAATAGTATCCTTGATGGATATACAATACGGCATCCCACATAAATCATCCAATAAGAACAAATAGAGCAGCTTTTATGTCCATCACCATGAAACAAAAGATACTGGCAAGTGTTCTCGCTACGATTGTCATCATTACCAGCACATTAACCTGGCTAGCAGCTGGTGAACTTTTTTCTCAGAGCCGTAGCGGTATCTACTCTCGGGCTACAAGTGTAACCAATGTGGCAACGAACGCGATTAATAACTGGTTGGCGAACCAAGAATTAATTATTCAATCGACAGCCAAATCTATTGATACCAACAACCTCCAAACAGTCATGCTTAACGCCAAAGAAATTGGCGGCTTTAGCGATATTTTCTTCGCAGATATGACAGGCAATCTATATCTATCAGGCAACACCACCCCGTTGGCTGGATTTAATGCCACAACACGCTCTTGGTTTAAAGAAGCATTAAGCAGCCAAAAGGTAGTGACCTCTGAACCTTATAAAGGAACCAACAACAACCAAACCATGCTGACCTTTTCTGCGCCCGTAATACAAAATGGCCAAGTGATAGGGGTACTTGGTGCGGATGTTGCGTTAAGCGCACTACAAAACACCATCACCAGCTATGACGTAGGTACTAACTCCAACGCAATGCTTTTAACCAATGAAGGACGTATTTTAGCTTATACAAACACGCAATTGGTTTTACAGTCACTCACCAAACTTGCACCTGAATTAACCATTAATCAAATTCACAGTGCAATGAATGAACACAGCATTCAAATTTATGAAGATAGAGGTCAAGAAAAGCTGATTTATTTTGGTGAAATAGACAACAGTAATTGGATTTTCGCAGTTCAAATGGATCGTGCGACCGAAGAAGCAAGCCATAATCAATTACTTAAAAATTTAATCTTAGCGAGTGTCCTCGGAACTATCATTGCCGTTGTCGCAACCTCGCTAATTATTAATTTCTTATTTAAAGATCTCGTCAAAATAGCGGGAGCACTCGAAGACATCGCATCCGGCGAAGGCGATCTTACCCAACGTCTTGAGCCACATAGTAATGATGAAATTGGTCAACTGGCACTGAACTTCAACCGCTTTGTTGGCAACATGCACCAAATGGTGATGCGTCTACGCGAAGTCTCTGACTCACTAAACATCCAAGCTAACACCACAGCAGAACAAGCTGAAGAGCGCAGCAACCGTATTCAACATCAACAAGATGAAATTAATATGGTGGCGACTGCCATCAATGAAATGGCCGCTGCAACACAAGAAATTGCTGGTAACGCTGACAACACCGCCCAAACCTCAGCAGAAACCGTGAGCGCAGCCGATCATGGTGCGCAACAAGTAACCCAAAGCCAACACTCGATTTCTAGCCTTGCCGGTGAAGTAGAAACGGCAACAGGTGTTATCGGTGAGCTTAATACTCACGCCCAAAGCATCAATACCATTCTTTCCACCATTCAAGGCATTGCTGAGCAAACAAACCTGCTAGCCCTGAATGCAGCGATTGAAGCGGCTCGTGCTGGCGAACAAGGTCGTGGTTTTGCCGTGGTTGCCGATGAAGTTCGCGTACTTAGCCAGCGCACTCACGCTTCGACCCAAGAAATTCAGCAAATGATCGAGACCTTACAGCAAACCACAGGTCGCGCAGTTGGCATTATGGAAAACAGCCGCCACTTAGCTGAAACCTCGGTTGACGATGCCAATGCCGCTTCTGCTAGCTTGGCGCAAATCAACAACGCAGTAACGAATATTAGTGATATGGCGACCCAAATCGCTTCGGCGGCAGAAGAACAATCATCAGTAACCGAAGAAATTACTCGTAATACCCAAGGTATTCGTGATGTGTCTGATGAACTTGCTCAAGAAGCAGGAGAAGCAGCACAACAAGCCGCTGAACTGTCTCAGCTATCGCATCAATTACAGCAAGAAATTAACCGCTTTAAATTATAAGTCTTATTTTATAAATAAGAGACAAATTGCTTATATAAAGGGCTACGACAGGTAGCCCTTTTATAATGTTGCAAAAGATTTATTTATTAACACCGTGTCTACCTATCTGGATATTTAATAGATATAACCATGCATCACACCTATAATGCTTATACATAGGCATTCACAAAGCAGAATACTTCTCAGCCAATTACACTTCCTATCTTACTGCTTTAATACCAAATAAGATTATATTTTGACGGCTTTAAACGTTTATGCGTCATTAAAAACAACGTTTGATTTTTATAATGGAAAATATTAATAAAAAGTTTAAATAACCGTGCATATTAAAAAATATGTTTATAGAATCTTTAGCTCCCTTCGGTTCCTAATCTTTACATTGAAGTAAATTATGAAACTAACATTAAAACAAAAGCTCATTGGTGCCAGCCTGTCAGCCGTTGTTGTTATGGCAACAGTATTGACTTGGCTAGCAGCAAATCAGCTAGATAACCAACTTCGCAACGGTGTGTACTCTCGCGTACAAAGTCTTTCAACTTCAGCAACTGATGGCATCAGTGACTGGATTGAAATTCGTAGCGATATCGCCAGCGCATTTAACCGTTTTACCGACCAAGCCGATCTAGTTCCTTACCTACAACAAGCCCGTTTTGCTGGTGGATTCGATGATATTTTCTTCGGAACCCCAAAAGGCGAAATGTTCCGTTCACACCCTGAACGTAACCGAGCTGACTACGATCCTCGTACCCGTCCGTGGTATCAGGAAGCGCAAAATGCTGGCAAACAAATTATTACTTCCGCCTATCGAGATGCCATCACTAACGCGCTACTAGTTACCATTGCCGAACCTGTTCGTAACAATGGTCAACTACAAGGTGTTGTTGGTGCTGATGTACTGATCGATCAACTGATCGCGGATGTGATCAACTTAGACGCAGGTAAAAATGCCTACGCAATGTTGATCAATAAACAAGACGGTACCTTCTTGGCTCACCCTGATGAGTCTCTGATCCTTCAGCCAATCAACCGCTACAGTAGCGCGTTTTCAATCAGTTCGATTGATGACATGATCCGTGGCAAAACGATTGAAGATGTGACCATCAAAGGTAAAGACAAGCTGGTTTACTTTGCTCAGATCCCTGGTACAGAGTGGATTTTGGGTATTGAAATGGATCGCGATACTGAAGAAGCAGGTATGCGCGACCTCATGACACAGCTCTTCCTAACCTCTATTGTGATCACCATTCTTGTGGTGGGTATAGTTGCATGGCTGGTGAGCTTCTTATTCCGCGATCTACTACGTGTCTCTGATGCACTAGCAGAAATTGCATCGGGCGAAGGTGATTTAACTCAGCGCCTAGAACCACGCAGCGATGACGAAGTGGGTATGCTTGCCCATAACTTCAACCGCTTTGTTGGCAACATGCATGGCTTAGTGAGTAATCTGAGCAAAGTATCAGATAACTTAAGCCAACAAGCCCACCTTACCGCTTCTCAAGCAGAAGAGCGCAGTACCCGTATTCAGCATCAGCAAGATGAAATCAATATGGTTGCAACGGCTATCAATGAAATGGCTGCAGCAACCCAAGAAATCGCTGGTAATGCCGATAATACAGCACGCACTGCTGGTGAAACCGTTGAAGTAGCCGAGCACGGCTCAACTCAGGTGGCACAGAGCCAGACTTCGATTTCAAGCCTAGCGCAAGAAGTTGAGACTGCGACTGGTGTGATTGGCGATCTCAATACCCATGCGCAAAGCATCAACACGATTCTATCAACGATCCAAAACATCGCAGAACAAACCAACCTACTCGCACTGAACGCAGCCATCGAGGCAGCGCGTGCTGGTGAGCAAGGTCGTGGTTTTGCCGTAGTTGCCGATGAAGTCCGTGTTCTAAGCCAGCGTACGCATGCATCAACGCAAGAAATTCAGCAAATGATTGAGAACTTACAGCACACCACAGGTCGTGCAGTAAGTATCATGGGCGACAGCCGTCACCTTGCTGATACCAGTGTGGAAGATGCCAATGCCGCTTCTAGCAGCCTGACGCAAATTAACAATGCGATCACCAATATCAACGACATGGCGACGCAAATCGCTTCAGCAGCGGAAGAGCAATCTTCGGTGACCGAAGAGATCACTCGCAATACCCAAGGTATTCGTGACGTTTCAACTGAGCTAGCACTAGAAGCCGGTGAAGCTGCAAAACAAGCAGCGGAACTGTCTCAGCTATCGCATCAGCTACAGCAAGAAATTAGTCAGTTTAAGCTATAAGCACAAAGCTTTTCACTTAAACAAAAAGGGTGTTGCCATCATGGCAACACCCTTTTTTACACTCGCTAACCGCTCTGGCGTTAGAAGTTAAATAGAATGGCTGATACCGCCAACAAACCCACCACCAGCACAAAGTAGTTACTCACTTTGCCACGGTATTGCTTCATCGCAGGAACCTTGTAAATCGCAATCACAGGCATCACAAACAGGATCATCGCAATCACAGGGCCAGATAGCGCTTCCATCATTCCCAAAATGCTTGGATTCATTACCGCTGCAAACCAAATACAGATGATCATCAGCACGATACCAAGTTTGTCGGTGCTTTTTTCCGATAGCTTAGTGTGCTTACTCACCAAACCGTTAAAGCTTTCACGCGCCCCTAAGAAGTGACCAAGGAACGATGAGGTAATCGCAATAAAGGCAATAAAAGGACCAAGCAGCACAATAAACGGGTTATCGTGAATATTCGCCAAGTACGACAAGACTGATACGTTTTGCGCTTTCGCCTCAGCAAGTTGCTCCGGTGATAAGCTGAGTACACAAGAAAACACGAACAGCAGCACAAAGCTAATCAACATGATAGAAGTGCGCTTTAAAATACGCTCGCTCTTACCACTTGCTTGTTGGCCGTAATGACGACGCTGCGCTTGCGCAAAGCTCGAAATAGCTGCTGCGTGGCTAAACGCAAACACAGTAACAGGAACCGCTAGCCATAGTGTTAGTGATAACTCACCGAACTCAGGTACCACATCCCATTGCGGTAATTGCCAGTGCGGCATCAGGTATAACGACAAGCCAAACAAGATCGCAGCCAGAGGGTATACGATCACCTCGAAGGTTTTCAGCATAACCTTCTCGCCCGCCAACATAATCGCGACCATGCCAATCACCAAGATACCCGACAATAGGATCCGAGGTGGAGGCACCATGCCCAGTTGATTCACCATAAAGCTATCTACCGTGTTGGTTAGACCTACACCGTAAATCAATAAAATTGGGAAAATTGATAAGAAGTACAGCACTGAGATCAGCACACCCGCGCTACGACCAAAATGCTCTTCCACCACATCAGTGAAATCTGCTTTGTCATTGGCTGATGACAGCACAAAGCGCGCCAAGCCACGGTGAGCAATAAATGTCATCGGTCCGGCAAGCAACGCCATCACCACTAATGGCCAAAAACCACCAGCACCGATATTGATTGGTAAAAATAAAATTCCCGCGCCCACGGCTGTTCCAAACAGGCTTAACATCCAGCGCGTATCGTGTTTGTTCCATGAAGACAGCGTCTCGCCTTCATTGCTTAAAGGTATATCTTGAGTGATTGACACGTCTCTACCTGCTTCTACCAAATTTACATCTGGCAGGAGTATATCGGCTTAGCATTAAATTCTCACAAAGGGAACGGCAAAGATCACGCTCTGAAAAGGTGAAATATATAGTTACAAAAGCCACGATAAAAGCGATGAATAATTTAATTATCTGGCAACAACGCCATCAGTCAGTGCAATTCACTAAATTTTTTAATTTTGCATTTTTTTATTATTGGTCTATATACTGACCGCAAAGCAATAACTTGCTACAGATATATCCTTGGGATATCGAAAAACGGATATCAACAAGAAGCCCCAGCAAACTAAGTTTACTGGGGCTTTTTATTCGCAGATATATCTAAAAGGCTTATCAATCGCCTTTAGCTATAAACAACTTATTTAATGTCGATTGGCTCAAAACCTTTGATCAAATCATCTAGTTGTTTGATTTGGCTTAGGAACGGCTCAAGTTTATCTAGTGGGAACGCTGAAGGACCATCACAACGCGCTTGATCTGGCGTTGGATGCGCTTCCATGAATAGACCACCGATACCTGTCGCAATACCTGAGCGAGCAAGGTCAACAGTTTGCTCACGACGACCGCCTGAAGCAGCGCCTTGTGGATCACGGCATTGTAGTGCGTGCGTTACGTCAAAGATGATTGGGCTACCTTTCGATGCTTTCTTCATTACATCAAAACCAAGCATATCAACCACTAGATTATCGTAACCATGTAGTACACCACGCTCACAAAGAATGATGTTTTCGTTACCACACTCAGCAAACTTCTCAGTAATGTTACCCACTTGACCTGGGCTCATAAACTGAGGTTTCTTCACGTTGATCACTGCGCCCGTTTTCGCCATTGTCTCAACAAGGTCAGTTTGACGCGCCAAGAAAGCAGGAAGCTGGATCACATCTACCACGTCAGCCACTGGCTGTGCTTGGTATTGTTCGTGGATATCCGTAATGATTTTCACACCGAAAGTATCTTTCAGCTCTTGGAAGATCTTTAAACCTTCTTCCATACCAGGACCACGGTATGAGTGAACAGATGAACGGTTCGCCTTATCAAAAGACGCTTTAAAGACATACGGGATGCCTAGCTTGTCGGTTACTTCAACGTACTTTTCACAGATCGCCATCGCTAGATCGCGTGATTCCAATACGTTCATACCACCAAACAATACAAACGGCTTGTCGTTTGCAACTTCGATATCACCAATACGAACTACTTTCTGTTCCATCATCTTTTCTCTATTTTAGTGAAGGGTCAGCGGCTCTTCATTGAGGGCTGCTACTTGCAACTTGAGTAACTCAGCTGCAGGGTCTTCAGGGCATTGTTCTATAAAGTAACTGTAGTCAGAGGCAGCAACATGGCTACAGTCGAGTTTCTGGTAAATGTAACCACGATCGCGGATTTCATGCGGGTCGTCGGGCTGAAACTGTAAAGCGACATCGCTACAACGTAGCGCATCGGTGTACTGCTCTTCACGCAATAGAGCACTTTTCATTACCGTTAACCAACGCTTTAAAATGTCGCTATTGGTCGCGACAGCCAGATCCTTAGTCGATAGCTGGGCAAAAGGACCTTTTGCCCCTTTCAGCCAGCCTACCAAGGTACGTTCACTCAGAAACTCACCGTCAAAGGGGTTGATGTATTGCACTTCTTCACCATCGTACCAGTCCACCTTAAGAATAAACTGAGTCGGGAAGCCCACACTGGATACTGGAAGTTCAAGGTGGTTAGCCAAATAAAGAAAAATCGCCCCAAGACTGACAGGAATACCACGCTTGCGATCCAATACTTTATCAAGGTAGATATTATCTGATGAAAAGTACTGCTGTTGATCGCCTTGAAAGCCCCACTCTCGGTAGAACAGACGGATCAAGCCATCGAGACGCACATGCGGATTCACTTCATCCATCAAGGCATGCTCGGCTTCTTTGGCCATACGCTCGAGCTGGATTTGCACCCACCCGCGCGGAAATGCCGGATCCGTTAACGCCGTCATGGCTAATGCCCCTTCAACCAGTGGCATTTGCTCCAATTCTTCATGACTAAAGTTCACTTAACTCACCCCAGGAACGATGTTTTCGTTACTGCAATATTGGCTGCGGCAACAATCCAGCCTAGCGCGCCAAAAAATGCGAACGATTTAAATACTTTATTGCGACCGTATTTCAAGGTGAAAAATGCCAACGCATAATACGCCAGCACGCAACTCAGTTTTTGCGTTAGCCAACTACCCGCTTCGGTAAATGGCATAAAACCAGTGACAAAAATTAACGCCACACCTGATAGCAACATGAAAGTATCAACAGCGTGTGGTGCCACCTTGAGGAATTTCTTTTCGAGTAACGCTGAGTTTGCCATCATCAGGCAGTAACGTACTGTAAACAGCAGCACACTTAGCGCAATAAACAAAAAGTGAATATGTTTCAGTTGAAAATAGTATTCCATAACGCTTTTCTATCCTTGCCAACAACCCAGAGTTACACGGTCTAACCCGGCGTAATCCTGCGCTGTTGAGACTCGGGTATACCCCAGTTCTTGTAAAATTTGACGCACGGGTGCGCCTTGCTCAAAGCCGTGCTCCATTAGCAGCCAGCCGCCTTGCTCAAGGTGTAAACGCCCTTGCTCACTGATAATACGAATATCAGCCAAACCGTTTTCTGGTGCCACCAAAGCGGTTTTTGGCTCAAAACGCACATCGCCTTGTGACAAATGCGGATCGGCATCATCAATATAAGGAGGGTTACTGGCAATCACCGCAAACTTATCATCTGCACCCAGTGGGCTGTACCAGCTACCGGCCATAAAACGCGCATTGGTAATAGCCAAACGTTGGCCGTTTTCCGTTGCTAGTTGCGCAGTTTCAGGACGAAGATCGATGCCTGTTACCTGCGCATCAGGGCGCTCGGAAGCTAACGCTAACGCAATCGCACCAGTGCCAGTCCCAAGATCTAATACCTTACAAGCTTGTGTCGGTATTTTATCCAATGCTAACTCAACCAAACGCTCAGTATCTGGACGCGGGATCAAAGTATGTGGTGCCACTTTTAACGGCAGCGACCAAAATTCACGCTCACCGACAATGTACGCCACTGGCTCACCGTCAATACGACGCGCCACAACAGCATCAAATTGCGTTTGTTGTTCTGCGGTCAGCGTTTTTTCCGGCCACGTCAGTAAATAACTACGTGGTTTATCCAGCACATGACACAGCAGCACGGCAGCGTCGATATGCGGGCTATCAGAGCCCGCGTCGGTAAATTGCGCCGTGGTCTGCTTTAACAGGGCGTCAATCGACAAGGTCATTATTGTTGCTCTGCCATCGCCGCTAGCTGATCCGCTTGGTGCTCTTGCAGTACAGGCTGGATCAGACCGTCCATATCACCTTCCATTACTTCGTTCAGACGGTAGATAGTCAGGTTGATACGGTGATCAGATACACGACCCTGTGGGTAGTTGTATGTACGGATACGGTCTGAACGGTCACCCGAACCTAGTAGGTTACGACGAGTGCTCGCTTCCGCTTCATGACGGCGCTCTTCTTCTGCTTGAACAATACGAGCAGCAAGAACAGCCATCGCTTTTGCTTTGTTTTTGTGCTGAGAACGCTCGTCTTGACACTCAACCACTGTACCTGTTGGCAAGTGCGTAATACGGATTGCAGAATCCGTGGTGTTAACGTGCTGACCACCCGCGCCCGATGCACGGAAAGTATCGATTTTCAGGTCTGCGGCTTTAATTTCTGGCAGATCCGCTTCTGGGATCTCAGGCATAACAGCGACAGTACAAGCTGATGTATGAACACGGCCTTGCGATTCAGTCGCAGGAACACGTTGTACACGGTGACCGCCTGACTCAAACTTCAAGATACCGTAAGCACCCTCACCATTCACTTTCGCGATCATTTCTTTATAACCGCCATGTTCAGAGTCGTTAGCGCTCATGACTTCGATACGCCAGCCGCGGCTTTCTGCGTATTTACTGTACATACGGAATAGGTCACCCGCAAAGATACCCGCTTCATCACCACCAGCACCGGCACGGATCTCAACGAAACAGTTACGCTCATCGTTTGGATCTTTAGGCAGTAGTAGCACCTGTAGTTCGTCTTCTAAGCGCTCGATGTTAGCTTTGGCTTCTTTTACTTCCTCTTGCGCCATTTCACGCATTTCAGGATCGTCTTCTTTCGCCATTTCTTCCGCCGCTTCCAGATCTTCTTTGGCTTGCTGGTAAGCTTGGAAACACTTAGTGATTTCTTCTAGCTGAGAGTATTCACGCGATAGCGCACGGAACTTGTTCTGATCGCCAATCACATCAGGATCGCCCAACAGGTGCTGGACTTCTTCGTAACGCTCAACCAAGGTTTCTAATTTAATTAAAATGGACGGTTTCATAATTCACTACAAATCAATGTTCTGTTTATAGCGATAAGCAATCCCACTTGGATCTTGAGCTACTTACCGCCTCGAAATAAGACGCATACCAATAAAGATGAGACAGCTATTGGCGCTACTTTTGACTGTGGTTTGTTTTCAGCGAGTCCAAACCTAAACTTTCACGGATCACCGCCAGTTTCTCTGGCTCCCCTTGATGCGCCGCCTGCTGCATGGCACGTGTTGGTGCGTGGATCAATTTATTGGTCAGCTTATTACTTAGCTCAACCAAGACTTTTTCTGGAGAGGTCCCGTTTGCCAATAGCTGTAAACTACGATTCACCAAATCATGTTTGATCTCATCGGCATGGCAACGGTACTGGCGAATACTATCAACCGCTTCAAGCGAGCGTAGCCAACTCATGAAAGCAGCACTTTCTTCGCTCACAATGGCTTCGGCTTGAATTGCAGCCACTTTGCGTTGTTCACGGTTACGATTAACGATAGTTTGCAAATCATCAACGGTGTAAAGATACACATCGTTGATATCACCCACTTCAGCTTCGATATCGCGTGGGACCGCAATATCAACCAATAGCATTGGCTGGTGACGACGCGTTTTTATCGCCTTTTCCACCATACCTTTACCTATGATTGGCAACGGGCTCGCCGTTGAGCTAATCACAATGTCAGCACGGTGGAGATGATCGGGAATATCCGGCAAGCCAATCACTTCGGCACCGAACTCTTTCGATAAGCCTTCCGCACGCTCTTTAGTACGGTTAGCAACAATCAGGTTATTACATCCTTGCTCAACCAAGTGACGCGCTACCAACTCGATGGTTTCACCCGCACCCACTAAAAGCACGGTTGCCTCTGACATAGATTCAAAGATCTGTTTTGCCAAAGTACAGGCAGCAAACGCCACCGACACCGCGTTACCGCCGATATCGGTTTCAGTACGCACACGTTTCGCAACCGTGAACGTTTTATGGAACAGCTTTTCTAACATGCCATGCACCGCTTGGTGCTCTGCAGCGTCAGAGTAAGACTGTTTAACTTGGCCCAAAATCTGCGGCTCACCAAGTACCAGTGAGTCAAGACCACACGCCACGCGCATCAAATGACGCACGGCCGCTTGTTCTTCGTGGAAATACAGACTTGGCATGATCTCATCAGCCGATAGCTGATGGAATTGGCTCAACCAATCAATCAGGATCCCAGGTCCAGCCTGAGTCACATCGCAGTAGAGCTCGGTCCGGTTACAAGTTGAGATGATAACTCCACTCGTCACTTCTGGGTGATCGCCAAGCTCATGTAGCGCTGCTGTCAGTTTCTCTGGTGAAAAAGCCACTTTTTCACGTAGGTCGACAGTCGCTGTATTGTGATTGATGCCTAATGCAAGCAAGGTCATGGAGACGGTGTACCAACTTCGCCGAATGAAAAGATCTAGGGCGGGATTTTACTTGATGCCCCTCCGTAATAAAAGGTAACAGACCGATTCATTCATCAATCGATGCACATTTGTTGCCTTTGATAGCCGATATTGTCCAGTATTCCACCACTCTATCGCCCTTTCCTGCTACCAATATCCTGTACTCATCAAAGGGATAAAATTCTACGCCACCGCGGTTTTTATTTGGCTTATCCATCAATTATCGCTATTGTTTGCTCAAACCTCTGTTTGAGAACTCAATGATGAATCTCTCTGTTTTTGGCTCACGACTGCGTAGCCAACGCCTTCTTAGCGCCTCTTTTTTGGTGGCATTACTTGCAGGCTGTGCGCAACAAGCGCCTGTAACTCAAACCGACTGGCAAACCCACCAATATTCGCTCAATCAACTCAAGCAATATCAAGCCAAAGGCAAGCTGGGATATAAAAGCCCGGAACTACGCTTTGGAGCTAACTTACTGTGGCAAACCACCCCAGAAAAAGACCAACTCTTACTGACCAACTTCTTGGGAAGTACCTTGTTAAAGTTAGAAGCTTCTGCGCAAGGTGCCACTTTGATCGATAACCAAGGCAAACGCCATAGCAGTAAAGATGCCGCGAGCCTAGTCAAAGGCTTAACTGGCATTGCGCTCCCAATCGAACAAATGCGCGATTGGCTGATCGGCTTACCCACTGCCGCCGACACCTTTCAGCTTAACGAGCAAAATACCGTGAGTTACCTTGCAAAGACGATAGGTAACCAAACATGGGAAATGGAATACCAGAGCTACGACCATAGCCATTACCCAGCCTTGCCTAAGAAGATGATTCTTAGCCAAGACCAACAACGCATTACCCTGATCATTCACTCTTGGACAACAAAGTAAGTTATGACCCGTCCGATCATTACTAAAACGACGCAATGGCCAGCACCAGCAAAGCTAAACCTCTTTCTTTACATCACAGGCCGCCGTGACAACGGCTACCACGATTTACAAACTTTATTTCAGTTTATTGATCGCTGTGACACCTTAACCATCACCGCCAATAACAGTGATGCCATTTCTATCACTCCAGCTATTGAAGGTGTGGCATTAGAAGATAATTTAATCTACCGCGCCGCGGATGCACTTCGCAAAGCCGCTGGTATTTCAGCAGGCGCTGACATTCATTTGGACAAAATTTTACCAATGGGTGGCGGATTAGGCGGTGGTTCATCGGACGCAGCTACGACACTGGTTGCACTAAATTACCTGTGGCAAACCCAACTCAGCACCGACCAATTAGCCGACATTGGTTTGGCGTTAGGAGCGGATGTACCAGTGTTCGTTCGTGGGGTGAGTGCTTTTGCTGAAGGCGTGGGTGAAAAGCTCCAACCCGCCACTCCTGAGGAAAAATGGTATTTAGTGGTAAAACCAGAAGTTAGCATCGCTACTGTCGATATTTTCACCCATCCAGAGCTTACGCGTGATACGGAAAAACGTCCGTTGGAGACCCTGTTATCAGGGTGTTACGAAAACGATTGCGAAAAAATCGTCAGAAGACTGCACCCTGAGGTTGATAAGGCGCTTTCGTGGCTGTTAGAATATGCGCCGTCAAGATTGACCGGCACTGGCGCATGTGTGTTTTCTGAATTTAGCACTCAACGCGACGCCATTGCAACACTGAAAAAATTACCTGACTGGTTCCACGGATTTGTCGCAAAAGGTGTCAACACATCTCCCTTATTGACAGCCTTGAGCACTCATTCTTCGGAAGATCAGTAACTACAACTTGGACGCAACCCTGAGGTTTCCACCGTGCCTGATATGAAGCTGTTTGCTGGTAACGCTACACCAGAACTAGCCCAACGCATTGCTGACCGTCTATACATCTCTCTTGGAGATGCGACAGTTAACCGTTTTTCTGATGGTGAAGTATGTGTTCAGATTAATGAAAATGTTCGTGGTAGCGACGTATTCATTATTCAATCAACTTGTGCACCAACTAACGACAACCTAATGGAGTTAGTGGTGATGATCGATGCACTTCGCCGTGCTTCTGCAGGTCGTATTACCGCTGTAATTCCTTACTTCGGTTATGCTCGTCAAGACCGCCGCGTCCGTTCTGCTCGTGTGCCAATTACTGCTAAAGTAGTTGCAGATTTCCTTTCTAACGTGGGTGTTGACCGCGTTCTTACTGTTGACCTACACGCCGAGCAAATCCAAGGCTTCTTCGATGTACCTGTAGACAACGTATTCGGTAGCCCAGTGCTACTAGAAGATATCCTAGCGAAGAAACTGGAAGATCCAGTGGTTGTTTCTCCGGATATCGGTGGCGTTGTACGTGCACGTGCTATTGCTAAGCTACTAGACGATACTGACATCGCAATCATCGACAAACGTCGTCCACGCGCTAACGTTTCTCAGGTAATGCACCTGATCGGTGACGTTGAAGGCCGTGACTGCATCATCGTTGATGACATGATCGATACTGGCGGTACGCTATGTAAAGCAGCTGAAGCGCTAAAAGAGCGTGGTGCGAAACGTGTATTTGCTTACGCAACTCACCCAGTATTCTCAGGTTCTGCTCCTCAGAACATTCGCGAATCAGTGATCGACGAAGTTATCGTAACTGACTCAATTCCACTAACGCAGGAAATTAAAGATACAGGTCGCGTATCTGTGCTGACACTTTCAGGCATGTTAGCGGAAGCTATTCGTCGCATTAGCAACGAAGAATCAATCTCAGCGATGTTCGAGCACTAATCGACAAGCTAAGCAGAGAGAATTAAACGCCTCGCTTATGCGGGGCGTTTTGCTTTTGGGCATTAATCGCCTCGCGGCAATCCGCGCGATCCGTATCAATTTTCGTGAGATTGGTATAACATAGCGCGCGTTTTCAGCCTAGGACGAGAGAAATCAAGCGTGAGTAACAACATTCGTCTTTTAGTGGGTCTGGCAAATCCAGGTCCTGAGTATGCGAAAACTCGCCATAATGCCGGCGCATGGGTCGTCGAAGAATTAGCGCGAGCACATAACATCAGCTTACGAGAAGAATCAAAATACTTCGGCCTAACCGGTCGGATCATGGCTAACGGTCACGATCTTCGCTTGTTGATCCCAACTACTTTTATGAACCTGTCAGGTAAATCAGTGGCAGCACTGGCGAATTTCTACCAAATCAAACCGGAAGAAATTCTCGTGGCGCATGACGAACTTGATCTTCCACCCGGTGTAGCGAAATTTAAAAAGGGTGGCGGACACGGTGGTCATAATGGTCTGCGCGACATTATTAGTAAGATGGGCAACAACAAAGATTTCTACCGTTTACGTGTCGGGATCGGTCACCCAGGCGATAAAAACAAAGTCGCAGGCTTTGTTTTAGGTAAAGCGCCAGCCAAAGAGCAAGAATGTATTGATGCGGCTGTGGATGAAGCAGTGCGCTGCATGGACATCTTGCTAAAAGATGGTCTCAATAAAGCGCAAAACCGTCTACATTCTTTCAAAGCAGAGTAATTGCCCTCTGCTTTACGTTTATTAGTAATTTTCGTTGCTCTGGTAGTCAAACTACCAACTGCAACACTGAGTAATCACCAAAAGGGTTTAATACCATGGGTTTTAAATGCGGCATCGTTGGCCTACCAAACGTAGGTAAGTCAACCCTATTCAACGCCTTGACTAAAGCGGGTATCGAAGCAGCGAACTTCCCGTTCTGTACTATCGAGCCAAACACTGGTGTCGTACCTGTGCCAGATCTACGTCTGGATGCACTGGCTGAAATCGTAAATCCAGAGCGTATTCTACCTACTACCATGGAATTCGTAGATATCGCAGGTCTAGTTGCGGGTGCATCTAAAGGTGAAGGTCTAGGTAACAAGTTCCTAGCTAACATCCGTGAAACTGACGCAATTGGTCACGTTGTTCGTTGTTTTGAGAACGAGAACATCGTTCACGTTGCAGGTAAGATCAACCCACTAGACGATATCGAAGTTATCAACCTAGAGCTTGCTCTAGCTGACCTTGATACTTGTGAGCGTGCAATTCAGCGTCAAGCTAAGCGTGCAAAAGGTGGCGACAAAGACGCGAAATTTGAAATCGCGGTACTAGAAAAGCTACTTCCAACGCTGACTGAAGGTGGTATGGTACGTTCAGTTGAGCTAGCGAAAGAAGAAGCGGCAGCAATCAGCTACCTAAACTTCCTAACACTTAAACCAACCATGTACATCGCTAACGTAAGCGAAGACGGTTTCGAAGATAACGAATTCCTAGACATGGTTCGTGAGCATGCTGCAAAAGAAAACGCAGTTGTTGTTCCTGTTTGTGCAGCAATTGAGTCTGAAATTGCAGAACTTGATGATGCTGACCGTGAAGAGTTCCTAGCTGACATGGGTATCGAAGAACCAGGTCTAAACCGTGTGATCCGCTCGGGCTACGAACTACTTAACCTGCAAACTTACTTCACCGCTGGCGTGAAAGAAGTACGTGCATGGACTATCCCTGTTGGCGCAACAGCTCCACAAGCTGCGGGTAAGATCCACACTGACTTTGAAAAAGGTTTCATCCGTGCTGAAGTTGTAGGTTACGACGCATTCATCGAATTCAAAGGTGAAAGCGGTGCAAAAGAAGCAGGTAAGTGGCGTCTAGAAGGTAAAGATTACATCGTTAAAGATGGTGATGTAGTTCACTTCCGCTTCAACGTATAAAGCTAGGTTGCCAAAACCAGCTGAAATACAGTGAATTTCGATAAGCCAGCATAATTGCTGGCTTATTTTTTATCTGCGTTCTGAAGACTTCTTTATAGATAAAGCTGACAAAGCAAGGATTTAGCTGGCAAAATTACAGCGGTTCGTGTGGCTATCACGCATTTCGTCCAAATATCCATCGAACAAAACGATTTTGACGAGATATTTAAAAAAACTGTTGACGCTTTTCGCTGAGATACGCATAATGCGCCCCGTTCCCGAGACGACAGCAACATGCTGACAGCGAATTAGGAACAACAAGTTGGCTACGTAGCTCAGTTGGTTAGAGCACATCACTCATAATGATGGGGTCACAGGTTCGAATCCCGTCGTAGCCACCATTTCTCGTTTACCTCGAGAAATGCATTGATGCGGAAGTGGCGGAATTGGTAGACGCACCAGATTTAGGTTCTGGCGCCGCAAGGTGTGAGAGTTCAAGTCTCTCCTTCCGCACCATTCTTAACTCAGCGTTAAGAAAGACCTTGTGAAAGGTACGTTGCGTTGCAACACTGTAGGGCTATCGCCAAGCGGTAAGGCAGCGGCTTTTGATGCCGCCATTCCCTGGTTCGAATCCAGGTAGCCCTGCCACCATTTATTGTGTGGTTATCTTTTCGAAGTAACGGCATGATCAATACTGCAAACCAAGCAGTCTAATAAATAACAAGTTGGCTACGTAGCTCAGTTGGTTAGAGCACATCACTCATAATGATGGGGTCACAGGTTCGAATCCCGTCGTAGCCACCATTTCTCGTTTACCTCGAGAAATGCATATATGCGGAAGTGGCGGAATTGGTAGACGCACCAGATTTAGGTTCTGGCGCCGCAAGGTGTGAGAGTTCAAGTCTCTCCTTCCGCACCATTCTTTCTTTATGAAAGATAAAGTCATAACTCGTTTTACCAATTATGAGTTATGCAACGATAAGTTAGAGACAACTTGCTAGGCAACTAGTGATATAAAATGCGGAAGTGGCGGAATTGGTAGACGCACCAGATTTAGGTTCTGGCGCCGCGAGGTGTGAGAGTTCAAGTCTCTCCTTCCGCACCATTCTGTCTTGATGAGAGACAAAGTCATAATTCGTTTTATCACTTATGAGTTATGCAACGATAAGTTAGAGACAACTTGCTAGGCAACTAGTGATATAAAATGCGGAAGTGGCGGAATTGGTAGACGCACCAGATTTAGGTTCTGGCGCCGCGAGGTGTGAGAGTTCAAGTCTCTCCTTCCGCACCATTCTCTACTAACTTATCAAATTCGTACTCGTAAGAGTTACGCTGTAGGGCTATCGCCAAGCGGTAAGGCAGCGGCTTTTGATGCCGCCATTCCCTGGTTCGAATCCTGGTAGCCCTGCCATCATTTATACTTAATGATGAGCAACAACATAAGTTGTATGATCATCGCTGAGTTTGCGGAAGTGGCGGAATTGGTAGACGCACCAGATTTAGGTTCTGGCGCCGCAAGGTGTGAGAGTTCAAGTCTCTCCTTCCGCACCATTCTCTACTAACTTATCAAATTCGTACTCGTAAGAGTTACGCTGTAGGGCTATCGCCAAGCGGTAAGGCAGCGGCTTTTGATGCCGCCATTCCCTGGTTCGAATCCAGGTAGCCCTGCCATCATTTATACTTAATGATGAGCAACAACATAAGTTGTATGATCATCGCTGAGTTTGCGGAAGTGGCGGAATTGGTAGACGCACCAGATTTAGGTTCTGGCGCCGCAAGGTGTGAGAGTTCAAGTCTCTCCTTCCGCACCATTCTCTCTTTACTTATTATTTTCTCCTCGCCGAGAAATTCGTACTCGTAAGAGCTACGCTGTAGGGCTATCGC
Organism: Photobacterium jeanii; assembly: GCF_001650345.1. Classification (GTDB taxonomy): domain Bacteria; phylum Pseudomonadota; class Gammaproteobacteria; order Enterobacterales; family Vibrionaceae; genus Photobacterium; species Photobacterium jeanii. Next base: position 1,364,933 of record NZ_LVHF01000012.1, read on the forward strand.
CAAGCGGTAAGGCAGCGGCTTTTGATGCCGCCATTCCCTGGTTCGAATCCAGGTAGCCCTGCCATCATTTATACTTAATGATGAGCAACAACATAAGTTGTATGATCATCGCTGAGTTTGCGGAAGTGGCGGAATTGGTAGACGCACCAGATTTAGGTTCTGGCGCCGCGAGGTGTGAGAGTTCAAGTCTCTCCTTCCGCACCATTCTCTCTTTACTTATTATTTTCTCCTCGCCGAGAAATTCGTACTCGTAAGAGCTACGCTGTAGGGCTATCGCCAAGCGGTAAGGCAGCGGCTTTTGATGCCGCCATTCCCTGGTTCGAATCCAGGTAGCCCTGCCACCATTTAACTTAATGGTGTGTTCAGTTCGCTGAATTACCTTTAAGTATGCGGAAGTGGCGGAATTGGTAGACGCACCAGATTTAGGTTCTGGCGCCGCAAGGTGTGAGAGTTCAAGTCTCTCCTTCCGCACCATTATTCTTTCTTCTCTTTAATTAGAGATTGAAGTAAAGATCATAATCATGCTCACCAATTGCTGATTATGTGACAATAAGTAAGAGACAATTTGCTAGGCAACTAGTGATATAAAATGCGGAAGTGGCGGAATTGGTAGACGCACCAGATTTAGGTTCTGGCGCCGCGAGGTGTGAGAGTTCAAGTCTCTCCTTCCGCACCATTCTCTCTTTACTTATTATTTTCTCCTCGCCGAGAAATTCGTACTCGTAAGAGTTACGCTGTAGGGCTATCGCCAAGCGGTAAGGCAGCGGCTTTTGATGCCGCCATTCCCTGGTTCGAATCCAGGTAGCCCTGCCACCATTTAACTTAATGGTGTGTTCAGTTCGCTGAATTACCTTTAAGTATGCGGAAGTGGCGGAATTGGTAGACGCACCAGATTTAGGTTCTGGCGCCGCAAGGTGTGAGAGTTCAAGTCTCTCCTTCCGCACCATTATTTAGAAACCCACCTTTTGGTGGGTTTTCTTATGTCGGTTGCAAAATATCGATATCTTTATCAATAACTCATTGAAAAACCAGATATCGAATGCGAACAGCTTAGAGTGAGCTTTCACTCTTTTTACAACCTCAATAAATCGTATCTCTCTGGTTGTTAAGCCGAATGTTGTTCGTGACATTCGGCTTTTTCTTTATCTGTCACATCCCCTCTGATCTAATCTTCTAAAATAGCTTGCGACCAAGACAAGCAAGACTCCTATCACCAAAGACCTGAAACCTGAGAATAACGATTAAAGATCAGTAGCTTATTCCAGTTAGTTTATTCAAATACAAAAAAAGCGAGCCTACCCAGCTCGCTTTTCAATCTCAAGTTTGTTCATTTTTCTAGGGAATCCTACGATTCCTAGCTACATTCCCATCGCATACTTCAACACTTGCTTCTTGATTGGCCCGGCATGCTCTGCCACTTTCAAACCAATGTTGCGTGCTAATTTAAGCGGTAGCAGATCATTACTGAAAGTGGTGTAGAAGAAGTCCATTCCACTTTGCATCAACATATTGTCTGGGCGACGACGACGCTCATATTGGATCAATACACGCGGCTCTGCCCATGCTTTACCCGCTTTCTCAACTTCATGCAGTAATACATCCACATCTTTAAAACCAAGATTCACACCCTGGCCCGCTAATGGGTTAATGGTATGTGCTGCATCACCAAGCAAGACGACATTGTCGCTGTAATAACTTTGTGCGTGACGACGTGTTAAAGGGAAACTGCCCCAATTTAATACGCTAAATTCGCCAACTTCAGCAGGAAAATGTTGTTGAATGGCATGAGAGAGCTGCTCTGCTGTCATCGCCGACAACTGTTTAATGCGTTGTGGGCTGTCGTACCAAACCAGTGACGCTTGATGACCCGCTAATGGCAGAAATGAGCGAGGGCCATGCGGAGTAAACCACTGCCAAGTGATATCTTGCTGAGGCGCTTGAGTCTCGATATTGATCAACATACAGTGCTGACGGTAATCCCACGCAGTAATACCAATCCCGGCTTGCTGTCTTACTTGCGAATTAGCACCGTCTGCGCCAACCAATAGCTTTGCTTGTAACTGACGACCATCATCTAAAGTCACCAGCACGCCTTGGGCATCTTGCTGATAATGAGTCATGCGATTAGGACACATTAAAGTAAGTTGCGGGTAGTCTTCAAATTGCTGCCACAGCCCTAATTGAATAAGACGATTTTCAACAATAAAGCCTAAGCGGTCGAGCTGCATTTCATCAGCATTAAAGCGAGTACGACACTCAGGGTGATCCCAGGTTTCTAAACGCTTAAACGGGCATACTCGCATGGCTTGAATACTATCCCATGCACCGAGACGGCTTAATAGCGCCACCGAGTTTGGCGAAATGGCTGATACTCTTAAATCCATCGGTTGCTCTGCACTGTACGGCTGAGGCTGCTGGCCTTCTAATACCGCCACGCGTAAACCGTGCTGTGCCATACCTACCGCCGTTGCGGCACCTACCATGCCACCACCGGCAATCACTACATCAAACTGTTCCATACACTTATCTCATTGTTTGGCTGTTGATTATTTTACCTTGTGCTTTGGATAAAGCGAGTTAATACCCACCAGAAAAGCCCTTCTTCAGTCTAGCTCGCTAAAAACCACAATTTATTCGGGGTGGCGAGGATCTAGTCAGACACCAGATAAAGCAGTACAATACGCGGCTTGCTGGCGGTAACAACCACGAAAATTAGTGAAACCGCCATCCGAAGCAATGTTGAATGCAATAATTGAACACTACCAGCGAAGAGTTAGACATGGCTAAGAAACTGCTTATTAAAACCTGGGGCTGCCAGATGAACGAATACGATTCATCTAAAATGGCCGATCTTCTCAATGCCGCCAATGGCTTCGAGCTAACGGAAATCCCAGAAGAAGCAGATGTGTTGCTACTAAACACCTGTTCGATCCGTGAAAAGGCACAAGAAAAAGTTTTCCACCAACTTGGTCGTTGGAAAACGCTAAAAGAGAAGAAGCCGGAACTGGTGATCGGTGTTGGTGGCTGTGTAGCGACACAAGAAGGTGATTCTATTCGCCAACGTGCACCTTACGTTGATGTTATTTTTGGCCCACAAACCCTGCACCGTTTGCCAGAAATGATCAAACAATCAAGCTCAGAGCACATGCCAGTAATGGATATTTCTTTCCCTGAGATTGAGAAATTTGACCGCCTACCTGAGCCTCGTGCTGAAGGTCCAACAGCGTTCGTATCTATCATGGAAGGCTGTTCTAAGTACTGTACTTACTGTGTAGTACCTTACACCCGTGGTGAAGAAGTTAGCCGTCCACTTGATGACGTACTATTTGAAGTCGCTCAGCTTGCAGAGCAAGGTGTACGTGAAGTTAACCTACTTGGTCAAAACGTTAACGCATACCGTGGTGACACGCACGATGGTGAAATCGCAACGTTTGCTGAACTACTACGTCTAGTCGCAGCTATCGACGGTATTGACCGTATTCGTTACACCACCAGCCACCCAATCGAGTTCACTGACGACATCGTTGAAGTGTACACAGACACCCCTGAAGTGGTGAGCTTCCTACACTTGCCAGTACAAAGTGGTTCAGACCGCATTCTGGCGAACATGAAACGTCCTCACACTGCGATTGAGTACAAGTCGAAGATCCGTAAGCTTCGTAAAGCACGTCCTGATATCACTATCAGCTCTGATTTCATCGTGGCGTTCCCTGGTGAGTCTGATCAAGACTTCCAAGACACCATGAAGCTTATCAAAGACGTTGATTTCGATATGAGCTTTAGCTTCATCTTCTCAGCACGTCCAGGTACGCCTGCGGCAGACTATCCTTGTGATCTTACTGAAGAAGTGAAGAAAGAACGCTTGTACGAACTACAGCAACAGATCAATACTCAAGCTATGCGTTACTCACGCCAAATGCTGGGTACTGAACAACGTATTCTGGTTGAAGGTCCTTCTAAGAAGAACATCATGGAACTACGTGGCCGTACTGAAAACAACCGCGTGGTGAACTTTGAAGGTTCAGCGGACCTTATCGGTCAATTTGTTGATGTGAAAATCACAGATGTATTCACGAACTCACTACGTGGTGATCTAGTACGTACCGAAGCCGAAATGAATCTACGTGTTGCAATGTCACCAGCTGAGGTGATGGAAAAAACACGTAAAGAAGATGAATTGGGTGTTGGCGTATATACTCCATAGTATAAGCGCTAGTCTAAACGCCAGTGTTTAGACCAATGCCCTGATACGATAGCCGCCCGTTGCTGTGGGCGGCTCTAATGAGAGGCAAACCTTGAGCAAAATTATTACTGTTGAATTTAATCTGGAACCAGCCAATAACCAGCGCCTTTCCAGCCTTTGTGGCCCTTTCGACGATAATATCAAACAATTAGAACGCCGCTTGGGTGTTGAAATTAACCACCGCAGCAATAGCTTTTCTGTTGTTGGTCAACCACATACTGCCAATGCTGCCGCCGATATTTTAAAACATCTCTACGTAGATACGGCACCGATTCGTAACACCATTCCTGATATCGAGCCTGATCAAATCCACTTAGCGATCAAAGAATCTGGGGCTCTCGAGCAAAACACTGAGTCTTCAATCCCTTACGGTAAAGAAATTCACATCAAAACCAAAAAAGGGGTGATCAAGCCACGCACACCAAACCAAGCGCAATACATTGCCAACATGGTGACGCATGACATTACTTTCGGTGTTGGCCCGGCAGGTACAGGTAAAACCTATCTTGCGGTTGCGGCAGCGGTTGATGCGCTTGAGCGCCAAGAAGTGCGTCGTATTTTGCTAACTCGCCCTGCGGTTGAAGCGGGTGAAAAACTGGGTTTCCTACCGGGTGATCTTAGCCAGAAAGTCGACCCTTACCTACGTCCGCTCTACGATGCCTTGTTTGAAATGCTGGGCTTTGAGCGCGTAGAAAAGCTCATTGAGCGTAACGTGATTGAAGTGGCGCCACTGGCTTATATGCGTGGTCGTACACTGAATGACGCCTTCATCATTCTTGATGAAAGCCAGAACACCACAGTGGAACAAATGAAAATGTTCCTTACCCGTATCGGCTTTAACTCACGCGCGGTCATTACCGGTGATGTGACTCAAATCGACTTACCACGTGGTGCTCGTTCAGGTCTTCGTCATGCGATTGAAGTATTGTCTGATGTTGATGAGATCAGCTTTAACTTCTTCCAAGCTGACGATGTTGTTCGCCATCCTGTGGTTGCCCGTATCGTACAAGCCTACGAAGTATGGGAAACCGCTGATCAGAAGCAACGTAAGTTGGCTGAGCAGCGTCGCCGTGATGAACAAGCGGAAAAAATTGCAGCCGCTACCGTAGCAGCTGCGTCTCAAGTAGAACCAGAAAAGAGTAACTAATGGCGATTTACCTCGACTTGCAACATGCCACTGATAGTCAAGACGGCTTACCCGCTGAAACTGACTTCCAACAATGGCTTGATGCGGCTGTCACGCCTTTCCAAGCGGATGCTGAAGTCACCATCCGCTTAGTAGACGAACAAGAAAGCCACGCCCTGAACCACGAGTACCGTGGTAAAGACAAATCCACCAATGTGTTGTCTTTCCCATTTGAAGCTCCTCCGGGCATGGAGATTGATCTACTGGGCGACTTAATTATCTGCCGTCAGGTAGTAGAAAAAGAAGCCAAAGAGCAGAATAAACCGCTAAATGCCCACTGGGCACATATGGTTGTACATGGCAGTCTTCATCTGCTAGGTTATGACCATATTGATGACGAAGAAGCAGAAGAAATGGAAGCGTTGGAAACGGAACTCATGCAAAAAATGGGGTTCGAAGATCCATACGCTGCCGACAAACTGTAATTTGTGATCCGTAACGCTATTCACCTGCGGGTGAATAGCTACCGTGGCACTCGCCACTTAACTGATATGAAAAGTGATGAACGAAGATAACTCGCAAAATTCGGAAGGTCCGAGTAGAAAGTCCTTCTTTGAACGTATTGGCCAATTATTCCAAGGTGAACCACAAAACCGTGAAGAGTTGGTCGAGGTATTCCGCGATTCGGAAGAAAATGATTTGATCGACCATGACACCCGCGACATGCTCGAAGGTGTAATGGAAATCGCTGAAATGCGTGTCAGGGACATAATGATCCCACGCTCGCAAATGGTCACAATCGAACGTTCTCAGAAGTTAGAAGACCTGATTGATTTAATTGTTGATGCTCAACACTCCCGCTACCCAGTTATTAGCGACGATAAAGATCACGTAGAAGGCATTCTTCTCGCTAAAGATCTTTTACGCTATCTACTTCCTGATGCTGAACCTTTCGACATGGACAAAGTATTGCGTCCAGCTGTTGTGGTACCAGAAAGTAAGCGTGTCGACCGTCTGCTAAAAGAATTCCGCGAAGAGCGCTACCACATGGCGATCGTCGTAGATGAATTTGGTGGTGTTTCGGGTGTGATCACTATCGAAGATATTCTTGAACAAATCGTTGGTGAAATCGAAGATGAATTCGACGACGAAGAAGAACAAGATATCCGTCAGTTAAGCAAGCATACCTATTCGGTAAAAGCGCTCGCGACAATTGAAGACTTTAATGACATGTTCCAAACCCGCTTCAACGACGATGAAGTTGATACCATTGGTGGACTTGTTATGACCAGCTTTGGTCACTTACCATCTCGCGGTGAAGTGGTTGAACTTGATGGCTACTCTTTCAAAGTCACCTCTGCGGATAACCGTCGCGTGATCCAGCTTCAGGTAACCATTCCACACGAAGCGCACCAGCCGACAACCACGACTTAACTTACATCTATGATGAATACTGCGTTTTTCATCTCCCTAGGGCGGCCTCTCTTGGCAGCCCTTGCGGGAGCGCTTGCGACTCTTTCTTTTGCGCCATACGGCTATTGGCCGCTTTCCTTTATCTCTCTGATTGCCTTCTTTTTTCTGCTGTTAAACCAAAGTGTCAAACGCTCAGCCCTTATCGGCTTTAGCTGGGGCTTGGGTTTATTTGGTACCGGGATCAGCTGGGTACACGTCAGTATAGATACCTTCGGTGGGATGCCAAAAATCGCCAGCCTGTTCTTAATGGGCTCGCTGATCAGCTATTTAGCGCTATACCCCACTCTGTTTGGCGCCTTATTTAACCGCTTTAACCGTGGCCGACCTTTCCACCAGCTGATGCTCAGTGGTCCTGTACTCTGGTTATTACTGGATTGGATCCGTGGTTGGGCCTTTACGGGTTTTCCGTGGCTATGGCTCGGCTACAGCCAGATAAATTCTCCCTTTGCCGATATTGCGCCAATTTTCGGGGTTGAAGGGATCACCTTAGCTATGGTGCTGATCAGTGCCGGTATTGTCGCTGCCATCTCAGACCGTAACTGGCGTCCATTACTCGTACCTGCCACCGTACTGGGCTTAACCTTGGCTGTTCATGGCATTGAATGGGTCAAACCCAATCCAGAGAAGACTGTTGATGTCGCGTTAGTGCAAGGTAATGTACCGCAAGAGCTAAAATGGCTACCGAGCGAGCGCTGGCCAACCTTAATGAAGTACATCGATCTCACCCGTGAAAACTGGGATGCCGATTTGATCATCTGGCCGGAAGCGGCGATCCCGGCGTTAGAAGCGCATTTACCCTCGTTTTTACAAAACCTGGATGAAGTAGCGCGAGAAAATAACAGCACAGTGATCACTGGGGTACTCGATCAAAAAGAAAACGGTGAGTTTTTCAATAACATCCTGACCCTTGGCCTCAATAACGCTAAGCAATACGATTACAACACCGCGACACGCTACAGTAAGCACCACTTGCTACCATTTGGTGAATTTGTTCCGTTTGGTGATTTGCTGCGCCCAATCGCGCCGTTTTTCAATCTGCCAATGTCATCGTTTAGCCGTGGTGATTACGTTCAACCAAACTTAAACGCCAATGGTTACCAAATTGCCCCTGCTCTATGCTACGAGGTAGCGTTCAGTGAACAAGTACGTCAGAACGTTGATATCAACACTGATTTCTTACTGACCTTATCAAATGATGCGTGGTTTGGTACCTCGATTGGTCCTTTCCAGCACATGGAGATCGCCCAAATGCGCTCGCTGGAAGTTGGTAAACCGCTGCTACGCGCCACCAATACTGGGGTTACTGCGGTAGTCGATTACAAAGGACAGATCACCGCTCAAATCCCACAATTTGAAACTCAGGTGTTACGCACTAAAGTAACGTCCACCGATGGTCTTACCCCTTATACCAGTTTGGGAAGTTGGCCACTGTACGGTTACATCTTGTGGTCACTGGCACTGTCGATGGTATTGATCAGGCGCCAAAACGGTGGCTTTAGAGAGATCCAACCAGAGCAACCTTAATCACAGCTTAAAAGACGAAGATTACCCCTTCGTCTTTTTTTTCATCTTGATAAGATAGAAAACCATGCACATATCCAAACTGGAGAGGTTTGGATATCAACTACAATGATACCAAGCCTATTGCCCTCTCTTTGATCACATAATCAGGGGGGAACTAGGATGGCAACTCGCGGTAAAAGGACACCAGATATGAAAACTGTTCACCGTCTCTTATCCCTTATCACGGCACTCGCGCTCCTGTGTCTCACAGCCAATGTCCACGCTAATCAAGACATCGAAACGCGCGCTTCGTTAGCGCACTTTCAGCAAGCCGCTCAAACCGAACCTTTCTTTGCCAGTGCATACGGCTATGTCATTTTTCCCTCAGTCGGAAAAGGTGGGTTCTGGGTAGGTGGCGCCTATGGCACAGGAACAGTGTATAAAAGTAGCCAAATTACTGGTTACGCCAAACTCTACCAAGTCTCGGTTGGCCTCCAATTTGGTGGACAAGCTTACAGCCAAATCATGTTCTTCCAAGACAAACGCGCGTATGAGCGCTTTACCAGCGGCAGCTTTGAACTAGATGCCCAAGCCTCAGCGGTAGCATTAACAGAAGGTGCGCAAGCACGCGCAGGGACAGCGGGAGTTGGTGCCGGCTCTGGCAAAGCCTTTGTTGAAGCCAATTACACTAATGGCATGGCTATTTTCACTTACGCCAAAGGTGGAATGATGATTGAAGCCTCGCTAGCCGGGCAGAAATTCGACTTTGAGCCCCTCAGCGCGACGACCGAACAAGTCAAAGCTTTAAATCAACCTGCGACCTCATCTGATTCACAACAAGGGGCGCCAGTAACAGACCTGACGGCCGAACCCGGAAACAACGACGATGAGCCAACCGTGATCATCGCCCCACCAATTGAAGAATAAGACACAGGCAAATTTGTCGTCTTCACTTTCATTTTTTTGAATGGGAAAAAGCTCGCAATTCTCATTGATAGGCGGTAACTACACCGCCTGCATTTCCTACCATTTTTCCTGAAGTTAATGGCCTAGTTGATACATCTATCGACAAAATCACGCATTTTCGCAATAGAACAAAATATCGTCAAACACCCTTCTCACCAAATGCCCATCTAGAGTATTAACTCCATTTACATCATGTGAACCCGTGAGCATATCAGAGCAAATTTACGCTTTCACTAGCTGCATATTATTTTCTTGAATTTGATTCCTATTCCCGTCTTTTATCCTGAAAAAAATAATAAAAAGAGAACACTTGTTCAGGAGGAAGTCATTTCCTCACCACAATAAAGCCAAGTTAAACGAAGACTTTTACTGGCTAGGTAACACGTAAATTGTGAAAGGTTCGCCAAGCTTGGCATCAACAATCAAGGATAGAAAATGAGAACCATACCTACTTTATTGGCTATGCTTGTTGCAAGCGCTCCAGCCATCGCACAGACCCCTCCTCAAACAACCGATCAGGTGATCATCAAGTACCGTAGTCATAGCGCTGCGATGATGACAGATGCCGCCTCCGTTCAAACGCATGCTGAATCGGTGCTGCCACAAAATCTTTCAGCAGATGTGCAATACGTCCGCCCAAGTGCCAACAACACCCACATCCTTAAAGTGAAAGATCAGCAAGATCTAACACAGGTGGTTGAACAACTTCGCCAAGACCCGAATATCGAATTTGCAGAGCCTGACCGCATTATGTGGCCAACAGCGATCCCAAATGATCCAGGCTATAAACTGCAATGGCACTACTCTGAGCAAAAAAGTGGAATTAACTTGCCACAAGCATGGGATATCACCACAGGTGGCTCTGAAGTGATCGTGGCAGTGATCGATACTGGGGTGCGTTTCGATCACCCTGATTTAATGAACAATTTGCTTCCAGGTTACGACTTCATTAAACAAGCCGCGCGCGCTCGTGATAACGACGGTCGTGATAGCGATGCAACCGATGAAGGGGATTGGCTTGTTGCAGGGCAATGTGGTCAGAACTACCCGCCACAAGACAGAAACTCATCATGGCACGGTACTCACGTTGCCGGCACGGTAGCTGCCGAAGGTAACAATGGTCAAGGGGTAACAGGTGTGGCATGGAATACCCGCGTTGTTCCTGTTCGTGTACTAGGCGCTTGTGGGGGCTATACCTCAGATATCACCGACGGTATGCGCTGGGCTGCTGGTTTAGCCGTTCCTGGCGTGCCAAATAACCCGTACCCAGCAAAAGTGTTAAACCTTAGCTTAGGTGGTCAAGGAGCTTGTAGCTACGCTTACCAAACTGCGGTTGATGCCGTACGCGCTAAAGGGGCTACCGTGGTTGTGGCAGCTGGTAACGATAACCTTAATGTTCGCGACTTCGCTCCGGGTAACTGTCAAGGCGTCATCTCTGTTGCGTCCAACAACAAAGAAGGTAACCGCGCATTTTATTCTAACTATGGCGATCTGATTGATATTACGGCGCCGGGCGGTGGTCGCTCAGGTGGGGTACTTTCTACTATCAATACTGGTGCACGCCAAGCCGAGCAAAATGGTTACAGCTACTCAATTGGTACCAGTATGGCGGCTCCTCATGTTGCTGGTATTGCGGCATTGATGTACTCGCTCGATCCTAGCTTAACGCCAGATCAAGTTGAGCAATACCTAAAAGAAACTACACGCCCATTCCCTGCGGGCAGTACTTGTAATACGGCTGATTGTGGTACTGGTATTGCCGACACCTTGGCAGTGTTAAAACGCGTTCAAGGGGTTAACCCACAACCCGATACCATTGATTGCAGTCAATTTGCCACTTGGTCAGCAAGTAGCACTTACCATAGCGGTGATCAGGTTCAACAAAACGGGGTTGGTTACCAAGCACAATGGTGGACACGCAACGAGTCACCAGCTGACAACCATACCAACTGGAGTGTATGGAGCAAACTCGGTCAATGTAAGTAACATCGACCAATAAGATGATAAGCAACAGCGGGCTTGATGCCCGCTGTTTTTATCTGAGATTAAATAAAATTAAGGGGATAACGGCTGACGGGTAAATTGCTCGTGTCCACAACGCACACAAGGTTCAAGTTTTTTAACATGGGTATACATTTGGTGATGACCGCAATGCTCACACACCAAATTGCCTAAGCCGATGATTTCCCCGGCGTGATAAACCCCGTGATGCTCAAAATCGCCCATCACTTCTCGCCACTCTAGCTGGGTTTTATCGGTGATTTCTGCCAATCCGCTCCAAATAGTTTCAGATACCACCTGATAAAACGGACTCTCAGCAAACGGTTCTGGGCTTTCCTCCACATTTTGCCCAAATTCTTTGAGATCCCGTTTAAGGTAAGCGCTGATCAACGCCAACTCATCTTTGGTCATATCACTGGCAGCCTGACGGTATTTCTCCGTGGTTTCCACCCACTGTTGGAGTTCTTCAGGGCTGTGCTGAAGCGCATCCGTGACTTTTTCAAGTAGTGCCTCATATTCCGCTTTTTGCTTCGCCATAAGTACCTCCTCTCCTTGAATCGATAACACAGCTCTTCAAAAACTTAACCTGCCTGATCAACAAACCACTCAGGTTGATATAAAACCCTGCTAATACGGCAATAAAGCAACAATTACTGGCTTCGATTGAAGCTTTGCTATTGTTGACACCTTTACCTTTAGTTATTCTATGTCGATTATATTGAATGTGTTTGTACTCAACTCACAAAATCCTGGATGTCATCGATGCAAGAACAATATCGCCCACAGGACATTGAACAGAAAGTTCAACAGCACTGGGACAACAACAAGACCTTTGTTGTAAGTGAAGACCCAAATAAAGAAAAATTCTACTGTCTCTCCATGTTCCCGTACCCAAGCGGTCGACTGCACATGGGTCACGTTCGTAACTACACCATCGGTGATGTTGTTTCTCGTTACCAACGTCTACAAGGCAAAAACGTCATGCAACCTATCGGTTGGGATGCGTTCGGCCTACCAGCAGAAAACGCAGCGGTTAAAAACAACACTGCGCCTGCGCCATGGACGTACGAAAACATTGAGTACATGAAGAACCAGCTTAAATCACTAGGCTTGGGTTACGATTGGGATCGTGAATTCGCAACATGTACGCCAGAGTACTACCGCTGGGAACAAGAATTCTTCACTAAGCTTTACAACAAAGGCTTGGTTTACAAGAAAACCTCTTCAGTAAACTGGTGTCCAAACGACCAAACCGTACTGGCTAACGAGCAAGTTGAAGACGGTTGCTGCTGGCGTTGTGACACCCCTGTAGAGCAAAAAGAAATTCCTCAGTGGTTCATCAAAATCACTGAATACGCTCAAGAACTACTTGACGATCTAGACAACCTAGACGGTTGGCCTGAAATGGTGAAAACCATGCAGCGTAACTGGATCGGCCGCTCTGAAGGTGTTGAACTGAAGTTCGCGGTGAAAGATCACGAAGAACTTGAAGTTTACACAACCCGCCCTGACACCCTAATGGGTGTGACTTACGTGGGTATCGCAGCAGGTCACCCTCTGGCAGCGAAAGCAGCACAGAACAACCCTGAGCTAGCAGCATTCATCGAAGAATGTAAGAACACCAAAGTAGCAGAAGCTGAACTGGCGACGATGGAGAAGAAAGGTATGGCGACTGGCCTTACCGCGATTCATCCGTTAAACGGTCGTGAAGTACCAGTATTTGTTGCTAACTTCGTACTGATGGATTACGGCACAGGTGCGGTAATGGCAGTACCAGCGCACGACCAACGTGACTTCGAGTTCGCGACTAAGTACGGTCTAGACATCATCCCTGTGATCAAGCCTGCTGACGACAGCGAGCTAGATATCTCTGAAGCGGCTTACACTGAAAAAGGTGTATTGTTCGATTCAGGTGAATTCGACGGCCTTGATTTCCAAGCCGCTTTCGATGCAATCGCAGCGAAACTAGAAGCAGAAGGTAAAGGTCAGAAGACGGTTAACTTCCGTCTACGCGACTGGGGTGTATCTCGTCAACGTTACTGGGGTGCACCAATCCCAATGGTAACGACTGAAGACGGTGAAGTTCACCCAGTACCAGCTGATCAGCTACCAGTTATCCTACCTGAAGACGTGGTAATGGATGGCGTAACTAGCCCGATCAAAGCAGACAAAGAGTGGGCAAAAACAACCTTCAACGGTGAGCCTGCACTTCGCGAAACAGATACCTTCGATACCTTCATGGAATCGTCTTGGTACTACGCACGTTACTGTTCGCCACAAGCTGACGACATTCTAGACCCAGAAAAAGCAAACTACTGGCTACCAGTAGACCAGTACATCGGTGGTATCGAGCACGCTTGTATGCACCTACTGTACTCTCGCTTCTTCCACAAACTGCTTCGCGATGCGGGTTACGTGACTTCTGACGAGCCGTTCAAGCAGCTTCTATGTCAAGGTATGGTACTGGCCGATGCATTCAGCCACACCAACGAAAAAGGCACAAAAGAGTGGATCGCACCAACTGACGTGAAAGTTGAGCGTGACGGTAAAGGTCGCATCACTTCTGCTATCGACTCACAAGGCCGTACAGTTGAGCACTCAGGCATGATCAAAATGTCTAAGTCGAAAAACAACGGTATCGACCCACAAGAGATGGTAGACAAGTACGGTGCTGACACAGTACGTCTGTTCATGATGTTTGCATCACCAGCAGACATGACGCTTGAGTGGCAAGAGTCTGGCGTTGAAGGTGCGAACCGCTTCCTAAAACGTGTTTGGAAACTGGTTAATGACCACGCAACCAAAGGCGCTGCAGAAGCGATTGATGTAGCTGCACTATCATCTGATCAAAAAGCACTTCGTCGCGACGTACATAAAACTATCGCGAAAGTGAGCGATGATATCGGTCGTCGTCAGACATTCAACACCGCTATCGCTGCGATCATGGAGCTAATGAACAAACTTGCGAAAGCATCGCAAGAATCAGCTCAAGACCGTGCGCTACTAGACGAAGCACTAAAAGCTATCGTACGTATGCTTTACCCAATGACTCCTCACATCAGCTACGAAATGTGGGAAGCACTAGGTGAAGGCGACATCGACAACGCACAATGGCCACAAGCTGACGAGAAAGCGCTGGTTGAAGACGAGAAGCTAATCATCGTTCAAGTTAACGGTAAGCTACGTGCGAAACTGACTGTTGCTGCAGACGCGTCAAAAGAAGACGTTGAAGCACTAGGTCTAAACGATGAAAACGTCACTAAGTTCACCGACGGTAAAACAATCCGTAAAGTGATTTACGTACCAGGTAAACTTCTGAACATCGTTGCTAACTAAGCACAGGTTCATTACCAACCTCTAAATATCCCTGCCTCGGCGGGGATATTTTTTATCTCACCGCGATAACATCCCGCTCCCCTGTACCAATCCGGAGCGTTTAACGTTATAGTCGGTAGGTTTTCACTCTACTTGGGAGCTATTTTGGTGAAGGCTTTCTTTTCAATTAAAAGCGCACTTAAACTTCTTTCTGTTGTTATCTTATCGATGACAGTATCGGCTTGTGGTTTCCACCTTCGTGGCACCTACATGCTACCGGACGAAATTGCCAAGCTATCACTGACTAGCTTTGACCAATACGGTCAACTTACCCGTTTAGTAAAATCCCAATTCAAGCTACACGGCATCGAAGCAGTACCGCCATCGGCCACTGTGCCTAACCTGCACTTGATCAGCGAATCATCGGGTGAGCGTACCCTTTCGCTATATCAAAACAGCCGTGCGGCAGAGTACGAGTTAAATTACTCGGTTCGCTACAGCATCACAATTCCGAACAAAGCCAGCAAAACGTTCTCTACCAAGGTCACCCGCACCTTCCTAGATAACCCGTTAACTGCACTGGCAAAATCGGTTGAGCGTGACATGATCAAAGACGAAATGCGCCAACAGGCATCTCGTCAAATCCTACGTCAAATGGCACGACTAACGGCAACTATCGAACAGCTAGATGAGCAAGAGCTCGAAGCTAAACTGGCAGAAATGGAAGATACCGACGCCAAAGATTTGCCGACCACCTCACAACAGGTAACGACTCAAGAAGTACCTGCTCAACAGGGAAGCGCAGGAACGTCTGAGACCCAATCAGGCACCAACTAACCATGCGCGTTTACCCAGAACAACTCAAGATGCAGCTCGATAAAGGGCTGCATCAAACATATCTGCTATTTGGTAACGAACCTCTTATCAAGCAAGAGTGCGGCGACCAAATCAAGCATATCGCCCAACAAGCGGGCTTTGATGAACGCCACAGCTTTACCATAGATAACCAACTCGATTGGAACTTGGTGCTCGACTGCTGCAATGCCATGAGCCTATTTGCCGCTCGCCAAATCATCGAGCTAGAGATCCCAGAATCTGGTCTTAACACCAACCAAGCCAAGTCACTGCAAGAAGTAAGTGAATACTTACATGGTGATATCTTGTTGTTGATGACAGGACCTCGGATCAACAAAAAGCAAGAGAGCAGTAAATGGTTTAAAGCGCTCGATAGCAACGGCTTGTACTTACCATGTAATACGCCCGACCCTCGCCATCTACCGCGCTTTATTCAAAGCCGTTGCCAACAATTAGGGCTAACTGCTGATCACGAATCGGTACAAATGCTGGCGCAATGGCACGAAGGTAACCTTCTTGCACTGGCGCAAAGCCTACAAAAGCTGACTTTGCTCTACCCTGATGGTCAGCTGAACTTGGTCCGGTTAGAAGACGCACTCAGTCGCCATAACCACTACACCCCGTTCCAGCTGGTAGATGCGGTATTAGCAGGGCAAGCCAAACGTGGTCAGCGCGTACTGCGTCAACTTGAAGGCGAAGGCGTTGAAGCAACTATCATTTTGCGTACCTTACAGCGTGAGCTCACTCAGCTGTACAAAATGCAAGAGATGGGCAAAAAAGGCACGCCGCTCAATCAGATTTTTGAGCAATTTCGAGTATGGCAGAGTCGCCGTGAGCTCTACATAGGTGCACTCCACCGCATTCCTTATCACCGCGTAGTAAGTTTGCTGCGCTTGCTCACTCAGCTCGAAATTCAAGTCAAAACCGATTTTGACACCAACCCTTGGCCCGCGCTAAGTGCGTTGTGTGCTGAGATGTGTGGTATCCCAACCCACACTGAACCAACACCGTTTTAACTTGTGCGGCCTAGCAGTGTGCGTGTTATACTGCGCCGCTAATTTGTGACAGGGATCGCCCTGTCGCGCAACGACATTTATTCATTACCAAACGAGGGGATTCCTTTGCAGGTTCAAGAACTACACGATTTTATTGTTGATAAAGTTGACGACATTAAAGCCCAAGACATCGTAACCATTGACGTTCGCGGCAAGTCAAGCATCACTGAGTTCATGGTTCTGTGTACAGGTACATCTAACCGTCACGTTGCGTCTATCGCAGATCACGTAAATAAAGAATCTAAGCTGATTGACTTCCCTCCATTCGGTATCAGCGGCGAAGAAGACGGTCAGTGGGTTATCGTAGATATGGGTAGCGTAATGCTGCACATCATGCAGGAAGACTCGCGCAACCTGTACCAACTGGAGAAGCTTTGGGGCTAACGACTAATGAAGCTTCAACTGATCGCTGTTGGCACAAAAATGCCAAAATGGATTGAGGAAGGCTATAAAGAATATAGCCGTCGATTTCCTAAAGATATGCCGCTGGAATTAATTGAAATTCCAGCGGGAAAACGCGGTAAAAATGCGGACATCGCCCGAATTTTGCAAAAAGAAGGCGAAGCCATGCTGGCGGCAGTGCCAAAAGGCAACCGTATTGTGACACTGGATATTCCGGGTAAACGCTGGGATACCGAGCAATTGGCAGAACAGCTAGAAAGCTGGAAAATGGATGCTCGTGACGTGTCTATTCTGATTGGTGGTCCTGAAGGGTTAGCACCTGCGTGTAAAGCCGCAGCTGAGCAAAGCTGGTCACTATCACCGCTTACCCTACCTCACCCACTGGTACGTGTGGTGATGGCTGAAAGTTTATACCGCGCGTGGAGCATTACTGCTAACCACCCATATCACAGGGAATAAGTGCCAATGAGACGAAAGCGTACCCAGATCCGCGACCATCGGGCTGAGTCGGCGCTCTTTTTTCGCCGTGCTCTTGTCTCATTTATCGGCATTATCGTGCTGGTAGGCGTCTTGATCACTAACCTGTACCATATTCAGGTGAGTGAGCATGATGACTACCAGACTCGTTCCAACGATAACCGGATCAAAATCGTCCCTGTCGCACCTAACCGTGGTCTGATCTACGACCGCAATGGGGTCTTGCTTGCAGAAAACCGTCCGGTCTACGCATTAGAAATCACCAAAGAAAAAGTACCTGATATCGAGGACACTTTTGCACGCCTAAAAGATCTGATGGGGATCACCAACGAAGACATTACGCGCTTTGAAAAAGAACGCCGCCATACCCGACGTTTTAAATCGATCCCAATCAAAGAGCAGCTTAACGAACATCAGGTCGCACTGTTTACCGTTAACCAGCACAAATTCCCAGGGGTAGAAGTAAAAGCATACCTCAAGCGCTTCTATCCTTATGGTGAAGCACTGACTCACGTCCTCGGCTATGTGGCGAAAATTAACGACCGCGATATCGAACGCCTTGAGCGCGATGAGAAAATCACCAATTACAAAGCAACCCGCGACATCGGCAAGCTGGGTATTGAACGCTACTACGAAGACTTACTGCACGGTACTTCCGGCTACCAAGAAGTTGAAGTCAACAGCCGTGGTCGCATCATACGTACCCTTAAATACGTGCCGCCAATTCCAGGTAAAGACATCAAGCTAAACCTAGATATTGAACTGCAACTGTTCGTCAAAGAACAGCTCACCACTCGTAGCCAAGACCCAGAAACTGGCGAAGAGATCGTGAAATACAAGCGCGGTTCTATCGTGGTCATGGATCCTCGTGATTCGGCGATTTTAGCGATGGTATCTAGCCCGAGTTACGACCCGAACCTATTTGTTCACGGTATTTCAGGGCCAAAATATCGCGCCTTGCTCAATGATATCAATCGACCTTTGGTAAACCGTGTCACGCTAGGTATTTACCCACCCGCATCGACTGTCAAACCTATGATTGCAGTGGCGGCACTAACCGAAGGCGTTGTTACACCACGCACCACACGTAATGACCCGGGTTACTGGAAAATTCCGAATTCCAACAGCCGTCCATTCCGCGACTGGAAACGCTGGGGCCACGGTAAGGTTGATATCTACAAAGCGATTGAAGAGTCAGTGGATACTTACTTCTATCAAGTCGCATACGACATGGGGATCGATCGCCTTTCAAGCTGGATGAGCAAATTCGGTTTTGGTGAATACACAGGGATCGATATCCACGAAGAAAGTAAAGCCAATATGCCAACCCGAGAGTGGAAGCAAGCGCGTTTCCGCCAGCCTTGGTATCAAGGTGACACCATCCCTGTCGGTATCGGTCAAGGTTACTGGACAGCCACCCCGCTACAGATCGCTAAAGCAACCTCAGTGATCGTAAATAATGGCGTGGTTCATCCGCCTCATCTGCTAAAAGATGTGATCAACGATGAAGTGGAAATGCCCGCTAAATTTGATGACTACCCACCGATCACTGGCGTGGATCCTGAAGATTGGCAAATCGCCCGTGACGGCATGAAACGCGTTTTGTTTGGTCATCGAGGTACCGCTCGTCGTGCCTTCTATGGCGCAGAATACAAAGCGGGGGGTAAATCCGGTTCAGCACAGGTGTTTGGCTTGGCAGAAGATGAAAAATACAACGCTGAAGAGCTGGCTGAGCACTTACGTGACCACGCCCTCTTTACCGCTTTTGCCCCATTCGACAAGCCTGAAGTCGTGGTTTCTATGGTATTAGAAAATGCCGGTGGTGGTTCTTCTAACGGTGGTCCTGTGGCGCGCCACATCTTCGACCACATACTGCTCAAACCAACTAACACGACCGAGCAAAAACAACCTGCCGAGGTAACACAATGAGCATTATGGCAGCGACGGGCACCAAGCGTACCCTAAGTGACCGCTTACATTTGGATTTCCCACTACTGATGGGGATCCTCGCCTTAATGGGGTTTGGCCTGCTAGTAATGTACAGTGCCAGTGGTCAGCATATCGAAATGATGGAACGTCAAGCAGTACGTATGGCACTGTCATTAACAGTGATGTTTGTGCTGGCCCAGATCTCGCCACGCCACTACGAAACCTGGGCACCCTACTTATTTGGGGTGGGCTTAATGCTATTACTCGGGGTGCTGCTGTTCGGTGAAGCATCTAAGGGCGCACAGCGCTGGCTAAACTTGGGGTTTGTCCGTTTTCAGCCGTCGGAATTGATCAAACTGGCAGTACCGCTCATGGTGGCACGCTTTATCGGTAATAAACCGTTACCACCAAGTTTTCGTAATATCGTGGTCGCCTTAGTGATGATTTTCGTCCCGACCATTATGATCGCTAAACAACCCGACTTGGGGACATCGATTTTGATCGCCGCATCAGGGATCTTCGTGCTGTTCCTCTCTGGCATAAGCTGGCGCATCATAGGTGCCGCAGGTGTACTGCTTGGCGCCTTCATTCCTGTGCTATGGTTCTTCTTAATGCGAGATTACCAACGGACACGGGTACTGACCCTATTCAACCCTGAACGCGACCCACTGGGTGCGGGCTACCACATTATCCAATCAAAGATTGCCATTGGTTCTGGTGGCTGGATGGGTAAAGGCTGGCTACAAGGAACACAATCACAACTGGAGTTCCTGCCTGAGCGCCATACCGACTTTATCTTTGCGGTTATTGCTGAAGAGTGGGGCTTGTTTGGTGTGTTGTGCTTGTTAGCCTTGTACCTCTACATCATAGGTCGTGGTCTGGTGCTGGCGAGCAAAGCGCAAACCGCTTTTGGCCGCATGATGGCGGGCAGTATTGTATTGAGTTTCTTCGTATATGTTTTCGTTAATATCGGAATGGTAAGCGGCATTTTGCCAGTGGTTGGGGTTCCGCTTCCATTAATCAGTTATGGAGGAACCTCAATGGTGACCTTGATGGCTGGCTTTGGCATTCTGATGTCGATCCACACCCATAGAAAAATGTTGTCAAAGGCGACCTAAATGCGCGTTTTATCTCTAATACTTGTTTTCATTCTTGCAGGCTGTAGCTCAACACCGAGCGATAAGCGCTACGATATGGCTGATGATGCCGCTCCTGAGCAATCACCAACCTTGGATCATATCGAAGATGCGCAGCCGCGCTACGAACCGAAAAGCCTAGCGGGCAATAAAAGTTACACCCTACGAGGTCAACGCTACGAGATCGTCAAAGACACCCAAGGCTTCACCCAAGAAGGCGAAGCGTCGTGGTATGGCAAGAAATTCCACGGTCATAAAACCTCGAATGGTGAAATCTACGACATGTATTCAATGACAGCAGCGCACAAAACCCTGCCATTACCGAGCTATGTCAAAGTCACCAACCAACGCAATGGCAAGAGCGCGATTGTGCGTATTAACGACCGTGGTCCTTTTCATGAAGGACGCATTATTGATTTAAGCATGGCGGCAGCAACCAAGTTGGATGTGGTTCGCCACGGTACTGCGCCAGTCAAAATTGAACTGATCACCATTGAAAAACCAGAATCGGATGATGAATGGCACAGTGTTAGCACCAATCAATATTTTGTACAGCTTGCTGCGGTCAGTAATGCTGATAAAGCCAAGCAAATTGCTGAAAAATTAAAAGGGCAATTTCAAACCAAAGTGGATTTGATGAAGGTAGAAAAGACCGATATCTACCGTGTGCGTTTAGGCCCTTACCTTGACCGTGATGAAGCTATGGCCCAGCGAGATAAAGCAAAAGCCAGCTTGTACCCAAAAGCTTTTATCATCACATCGCAACGTGATACGGAACCAAAATAAGATTTCCCCCTCTAACCTAATCAGCCATCATGTATTATTCGCTATGATGGCTGATTAAATCTTCAACTACCTCAGCGACTTTTCATCACTGATTGTCAGTTTTTCGCTAATCTCTCCTAAGTGGAACCTTGTCAAAGGTGGTTGATTCTTTTCAATCTGATATAGTGTGTTCAATTTTTGACATCGCCCAACAAAGTTACATCAATCATGAAAAAATCTGCTGCAACTTTTCGAACTGTCGCTGCATCAGCGTTGATGCTGGCATCTGTCTCTGCCGTAGCGGCACCCGCCGTTGTTCCTGAAGCACCGCAAATTGCGGCGAAAGGTTATGTGTTAATGGATTACCACTCAGGCAAAGTTCTGGCTGGTTACAAAGAAAATGTTCAAATCCCACCAGCAAGCCTGACTAAGATGATGACCAGCTACGTGATTGGTCAAGAAATCAAACGCGGTAACATCTCAATGGATGATACTGTGGTAGTGAGCAAAAATGCTTGGGCGAAGAATTTCCCTGGCTCTTCAAAAATGTTCATCGAAGTGGGCAGTGAAGTAAAAGTCTCGGATCTTAACCGCGGTATCATAATCCAATCGGGTAACGATGCGTGTGTGGCAATGGCTGAACACGTTGCGGGCTCTGAAGACTCGTTTGTTGATCTCATGAACCTATGGGCAAAGAACATTGGTATGGATCAAACTCACTTCGCTAACGTTCACGGCCTAGACAACGATCGACTGTACACCACGCCATACGACATGTCGCTGCTAGGTCAAGCGCTGATCCGTGATGTACCCGACGAGTTTGCAATCTACAAAGAGAAGTCATTCACCTACAACGGTATCACCCAGTACAACCGTAACGGTCTACTGTGGGACAAGAGCCTAAACGTAGATGGCATGAAAACAGGCCACACCAACAATGCAGGTTACAGCCTAGTTAGCACGGCAACCGAAGGTAAAATGCGCCTGATTGCCGTTGTTATGGGCACTAAGAGCGCGAATGCACGTAAAGCGGAAAGTAAGAAACTACTGAACTACGGCTTCCGTTTCTTCGAAACCGTTTCTCCACACAAAGCGAACGAAACTTTCGTGACTGAAAAAGTGTGGATGGGCGATCGCAACGAAGTATCATTAGGCGTTAACCAAGATACTTACGTGACCCTTGCTCGTGGTCAAACCAAAGATCTAAAAGCAAGCTTCGTACTAGAAAAAGAACTGAAAGCACCAATCAATAAAGGTGAGCAAGTAGGTACGCTTTACTACCGTGTTGGCGACGAAGACATTGCGCAATACCCGCTAATCGCGCTAAACGATGTAAAAGAAGGCAGCCTATTTAGCCGTTTGATCGATTACATCATGCTACTGTTCAAAGGCTGGCTTAGCTAAGTTTTCTTTCTGAAAACAAATCATTACTCAGAGGCAGCTTCGGCTGCCTCTTTTATTATGCCTCTTCGTCTTGTCACAAACCGTCATAAACTGGCAGTCAATAACAAGATCGGTATAATAGCTCGCCTAAAATTGAGTTATCCCTTGCGGAATCCTGGAGAACACCATGCAACAGCAAGAACAGCCAAAACTAAAAGATCTGCTAGAGTTCCCTTGTAAGTTTTCATACAAGGTAATGGGCTTCAACAAGCCTGAACTACCAGATCTTGTTGTCGAAGTGATTCAACGTCACGCGCCAGGCGACTACACCCCAACCGTTAAACCAAGCGGCAAAGGTACTTACAGTGCTGTTTCTGTGACCATCACAGCTACATCTATCGAGCAAGTTGAGACTCTGTACAAAGAGCTTGGCGAAATCGACATTGTACGCGTAGTGCTATAAGCCATCTCGCGATATACCCCTACAAATTTGGCGGCTGAAATTTCAGCCGCCACGCTTTATAATGCCAACCAAGAATAGTTCGGCCTCGCCGATATGAATTTGGGTGATACAGTGCAGCAAGATCTCATTATCCGACACCTCGGACGCCGCGATTACGAACCAACATGGCAAGCCATGCATGAGTTCACCGATCAACGCACAGCAGAAACCACAGATGAAGTGTGGTTAGTCGAGCACAATCCTGTGTTTACCCAAGGTCAAGCTGGTAAAGCAGAGCACCTGCTTAACACTGGCGATATTCCTGTGGTACAAAGCGATCGCGGTGGTCAAGTGACTTACCATGGTCCCGGTCAGTTAGTCGCGTATATCTTAATCGACTTACGCCGCCGAAAACTTGGTGTACGTGATTTAGTCACTCACATCGAAAATACAGTTATTCAGACGCTGTCCCGCTTTGGGGTTACGTCGAATGCCCGCCCAGATGCGCCGGGAGTGTATGTTAATCAACAAAAAATATGCTCACTCGGTTTACGTATCCGTCGCGGCTGCTCTTTTCACGGTCTGGCACTCAATATAAATATGGATTTGGCACCTTTCCTACGCATTAACCCATGTGGTTACGCTGGGATGGAGATGACGCAATTAGCGTCACAAGGTGGCCCTTCAGAACTGACGGAAGTTCAGCCTGTACTTGTCGAAGAGCTTGTAAAACTGCTCGATTATCAGAGCGTTGAGTGGATAACGGAAAGCAATTAATTATGAGCAAACCAATTAAAATTGAACCAGGCGTCAAATACCGTGATGCCGACAAGATGGCACTGATCCCTGTTCGCACCGTGGCAGAAGAGCCAGAGCAAAAGGAAGTGCTACGTAAACCTGAGTGGATGAAAATCAAACTTCCGTCAGACAGCAAGCGTATTCAAGACATCAAATCAGCAATGCGCAAAAACAAGCTGCACTCAGTATGTGAAGAAGCGTCTTGTCCTAACTTGGCGGAATGTTTCAACCACGGTACCGCTACCTTTATGATCCTAGGTGCGATCTGTACGCGTCGTTGTCCTTTCTGTGACGTTGCCCACGGCCGTCCATTACCACCAAATGCTGAAGAGCCAGCACACTTGGCGCAAACCATCGCTGACATGAAACTACGCTATGTTGTAGTAACCTCAGTAGACCGCGATGATCTTCGTGACGGTGGTGCTCAACACTTTGCTGATTGTACGCGTGAAATTCGTGCGAAAAGCCCTAACATTCACATTGAAACACTGGTTCCTGACTTCCGTGGTCGTATGGATCGTGCGTTGGAAATCCTACGTGATAACCCGCCTGATGTATTCAACCACAACCTAGAGACAGCGCCACGTCTATACCGCAAAGCGCGTCCTGGTGCTAACTACCAGTGGTCTTTGGATCTTCTGAAAAAATTCAAAGAAATGCACCCAGAAGTACCGACTAAATCTGGCTTGATGATGGGCTTGGGTGAAACCAAAGAAGAAATCGTTGAAGTACTGAAGGACCTTCGTGCCCACGGTGTTACCATGCTGACCCTAGGTCAGTACCTTGCACCAAGTCGCCACCACCTTCCGGTTGAGCGTTACGTGCCGCCAGCTGAGTTCGATGAACTAAAAGAAATCGCACTTGAGCTTGGCTTTACCCATGCGGCATGTGGTCCGTTTGTACGTTCGTCGTACCACGCTGATCTACAAGCGCAAGGTAAAGAAGTGAAGTAACCCTTCACCCAGCCATAAAAAAACCGCTTCAGGCTTTCGCCTCAAGCGGTTTTTTATTAGCTGTTAAACACTCAACGTATTAGTTCGTTCGCTCAATCGCTTTTGCAAACACAGGCGCTAAGCTTTCCAGTGCACGTTCAGTCACAGGCTTACCATCAGAGTCGGTCACATTCAGTGAGGTACGGTTACCCAAATCACCTAGCTGTAAACGGTAAGTTGAATCATCAAGCTCGATTGGCTTCACGCCAAGATCGGTCCAGAACTGATCATCTTGTCCGCGGAATTTCACTTCCACGACACCTTGTGAACGGTTACGCCCTTCAACGGTAAAACCAAGCTGATCCAATAAGCTCGGTAGACGTTCCCAGAATACATTGTACGACGCTCGTGCAATGATCACTGGTAGACCGCTACGGTCTTGTCCCATGCTGATTGGAATTTGTTTCACTAACTCTTGCGCACGAATACGGGCTTCTTCACGTACCTGTGCATCGTAACGAGACGTCACCAAGTTAGTCATCAAAATGCTGTAACGTTCTTTGTTTAGTGTTGATACTGGCTCGGTGGTTTCACCTTCACGCCAATCAACCAAAGAAATCTGGTAGCTATTACGTCCTGGTTGGTCTGATTTTTCAATCACATAACGACTACTGATTTGGGTTTCGTTGTCTTCGTTAGTCCAAGTTACCCAGTCGGTTTCCATGCGGTTAGCAGATTGGTCACGCAGGGTGATACCTTGCTCGCTTAGCATGGTTTTAGTCAGTGACCACACACCAGCAAGCTCTTCGCTGTTGGCTAACATCAGAGTTACGCCTTCACCGTTTTTCACCACACGCGCACCAGGGATCAAAGCCAGCACTTGTTGTGGTGGGCGAATATCAACCCCAGAACCAATCTCCCCGGCGAACGAGCGCGCAGGGATAGCAAAATCATCAGTGTTGTAAGGTTCAGTACCCGCAGGCAGCTCCCACTCCATCAGGGGTTTAGTCTCAAGATAAGTAAAGTCTTGATTAGCCTGACGACGTCGCTCCTCGCTGCCAGAACAGGCTGCTAACGTAGCAACCATGAGTGTCGTAAGTACGAACCTATGTTTCGAATTCATTAATGCTCCTGCGCTCCTACGCGTTGCAAACTACTGCAGCAAACCACTCTCTTGCAGTGCGCTCTCCACTGCAGGTTGTGCTGACTCACTTAATACGGTTAACGGCAAGCGTAAGTGACCATTATCAATCAAACCCAGCTTATTTGCTGCCCATTTAACTGGAATTGGGTTTGACTCAACAAAAAGATTCTTGTGCAAACTCATTAAACGGTCATTGATTTCACGGGCTGCATCAAACTGGCCTTCACGCGCCAATTTAAACATCTTCGCCATATCCGCTGCCGCGACATTAGCAGTAACAGAAATAACGCCGTGGCCACCTTTTTCAACAAATTCAAGGCCGGTGGCATCATCGCCGCTTAGTTGGATAAAATCTTCCCCACAAAGTTCCCTAATTTGCTGCACACGCGACAAATCAGCCGTCGCATCTTTAATTCCCACAATATTGTCGATTTTCGCTAAGCGCGCTACCGTTTCTGGCAGCAAATCAACCGCGGTACGTCCAGGTACATTATAAAGAAGCTGTGGTAACTCAGTCGCTTCAGCAATCGCTTTGTAATGCTGATATAAGCCTTCCTGAGTTGGTTTATTGTAATAAGGGGTGACACTTAAGCAACCTGCAACACCAGTGCCCGCAAACAGTTTGCTGAATGTGATCGCTTCATGCGTCGCATTTGCCCCTGTTCCGGCTAACACAGGAATACGCCCTTGTGCATATTCAAGCGTTTTAAGTACCACTTTAACGTGCTCATCTACGGTTAAAGTGGCGGATTCACCAGTTGTACCTACTGCTACAATGGCATCTGTACCTGCAGCAATATGGTACTCCACCAAATTGGCAAGGCTTGAGTAATCGACTTCGCCCGCTTCATCCATTGGCGTGACTAGCGCTACCATGCTTCCTGAAAACATGTCCATCTCCCCTTTATATATAGAACTTCATGGTACGTTTGCATGAATATAAACTCAAGCATGAGCTGAGGGAAAAGTGCTATCTTGACAATAACTTGATAAGAAGTTGCTACCTAGGTCTGTTATCCCGACTTTATTCCTGTGCTACCATGCTCAAAAGATAACAACACGATGTAGAGAATATGGAACATTACCTAGTTATTACTGCGGTTGGGACGGATCGTCCAGGCATCTCCGACGAAGTGACTCACCTCGCTACTCAATGTGGTTGTAATATTATCGACAGCCGTATCGCGCTGTTTGGTCATGAGTTCACCCTTATTATGCTACTCGCGGGCAATGCCAATGCCATTTCACGGGTTGAATCAACCTTGCCGTTAAAAGCGCAAGAACACGAATTACTGACGGTGATGAAACGCACCTCGAAACACAAAGCACGTGTTTACCCTTACACTGCTGATTTCCACATTGAAGCTGACGATATGCCAGGGCTTATTGGTCAGTACACCAGCTTCTTAGCTTCACGCCAAATCGATATCGCCTCACTAAGCGCACATACCAATGAAGCGGTTGAGTCCGATAAGACAGATCGATTATTCGTCCAAATAAGTACTAATATTCCTGAGGGTTGTAATTTGATGACCTTACAGGAAGAATTCCAAGCCCTGTGTACCGATTTATTGGTCACAGGCACAGTCAATTTTATTGGCCATAAACAATAAGGAAAAACCATGAATACCTTGACAGCTGGCACGCCAGCTCCAGCCTTCTCTCTCGCTAACCAAGACGGTGAAACCGTTAATCTTGCTGATTTTAAAGGTAAGAAAGTACTGGCTTACTTCTACCCAAAAGCCATGACCCCAGGCTGTACAACCCAAGCTTGTGCGCTTCGCGATAGCAAAGCGGAGCTGGATGCACACAACGTGGTCGTACTGGGTATCAGTATCGATCCAGTGAAACGCCTACCTAAATTTATCGAGCGCGATAACCTTAACTTCACCCTACTGTCAGATGAAGACCACGCGGTTGCGGATCAATTCGGTGTTTGGGGCGAGAAAAAATTCATGGGTAAAATTTACGACGGCTTACACCGCATTAGTTTTTTGATCAACGAAGATGGCGTGATCGAACACGTTTTCAATAAGTTCAAAACCAAAGACCACCATGAAGTGGTACTCAATTACCTTAATGAAAACGCTTAATTAGCAACACATTTGTTATAAAACAATGTTTAGAATTCAAACGCCTGCGTTGCTCACCGCAGGCGTTTTTTATTCAACCCGCTCTCTTAAAGTCGATATAATTCGACATATATCAATTTATCTATAAAAATCATCAATCAGTACTTGCTCGTTTAACGTTATATCAGATATAAAAAGCCAAGTTTGAAATAAAACCAAACAAAGTTTTAATGTTAAGGATAATGTTAATGAACAACACACTACTGGGACTGATTTGGAATACGTCACGTGCGGTGCAAAACCGAGCTCAAAACACTGTGGGTCAGGTTTCATCTGAACTCAACGCCGAACAAACGCTAATGTTAATGCTATTAAAAGAGGAAGACGGATTACGTCCAATCGATATTTCAGAACGCCTAATGCGCTCTAAAAGTTCAGTCACAAGCATTATTAAAACGGCGCAACGTCACGGCTTGGTTGCTACTCGCCCTCATCCGCAGAAAGGTAACTCTAAATGTGTTCACCTCACCAAAAAAGGAGTGATGGTGTGTGAATCAGCGGGTAACAACATTCAGTCTTTGCTGTCTGAAGTGCCTGAAGGGCTAACAGAGAAAGAAGTCGAAACCTGCCGCAAAGTGCTCCAAGTCACCTTGAACTGCTACCGCTAACCGCGGCAACAGTACCGACGACATAACAAAAAGGCACATCATTCGATGTGCCTTTAACGTTTAACCATGACAGCCTAAAAAGTTACTCTTCCAGCAACTCATCATGTTCGGTGGCTGAAAACGCGCTCCAAACCGCTTTCACCAAAGTGGCCAGTGGAATAGCAAAGAACACGCCCCAGAAGCCCCACAAACCACCAAACACCAATACCGCAATAATAATGGCGACAGGGTGAAGGTTCACCGCTTCAGAAAACAGAATAGGCACCAGTACGTTACCATCTAGTGCTTGGATAATGCCGTAAGCCACCAGCAACCACCAAAACTCAGGTGACACACCCCATTGGTACAAACCAACCATCGCCACTGGAATTGTGACAGCCGCCGCGCCAATGTATGGGATCAATACCGAGAAACCGACAAGCACAGCCAATAACAAGCCGTAGCGAAGATCTAAGATAGCAAAAGTGACATAACTCACTGAGCCAACGATTAGAATTTCAGTTACTTTACCGCGGATGTAATTTGAGATTTGTTGGTTCATCTCCACACCCACTTTGGTCGCTAAGCGACGATTCTTAGGCAGTACGCCACCTAAGATATCCAGCATTTCTTGCTTATCTTTCAATAAGAAGAACACCAAAAGCGGTACCAAAATCAAGTACACGCCGAGTGCAGCCAAGCTCACCAATGACGCTAACGAGCCTTTGACCACGCTCTCACCCATACCCAGCACTTTCTCACGCAGTGTGGTCATGAAAGTATCGACAAGGTGCGGCTGCACAAAGTCAGGGTAGCGCGATGGTAGCGATGACACATAACTTTGCAGATCGTTAAACATGGTTGGGACGTCCGCGACTAAGTTACCCACCTGATGCCAAATGGTTGGCACCAAGCCAAACACCGCCATCACCATGAGACCCACGAACACCAATAGCACTATGCTCACCGACAAAGAGCGCGGTAAACCAAACTTATACAGTCGAGCTACCGGCCACTCCAACAAATACGCCAGTACAATTGCCACTAACAAAGGTGCAATCAAGTTGCCCAAGAAATAAATCGTTAAGAATCCACCCAGTAAGATCACCACCAAACTGGCGGCATCTGGGTCAGAAAAGCGTCGCTTATACCAGCGATTAAACATATCGAGCATAACTGTCTCTATCTTTGCATTCGAGTGACATAAAGGATCAATGACTGCGCTGAGTCATGGTGAACATCTACAGCATAACCATGCGTCATTAAGTATCGGGGAATATCTTGTCTGGCAGCTGAATCGGCAACATGAATTTCAAGCTTTTCTCCCAAACTCAACGCATTAGCGGCTCTTTTCGCTAGTAATAAGGCCATAGGGCAGCGCTCAGTCATCAAATTAAGCAATTGCGTTTCCATTCCAGTGTGCTGACAGTTATTATCCATTGACGCATTGTAAATGACATCAGCTTGACAAAAAAGAAACCTGTACGGTGTTTGATTGTCTTATTGCTAATCGTTCCATAATTTCCCTTGTTAAAGGGGGATAAATTTGGAACAAGTCAGGAATTCAGACCAAAGGCGATTGTATAATTTCTATGTTTCGATTGACCAAAGCTCCGGCTTACTTATTGATCACCGCCCTTCTTAGCAGCAGTATGCCCATTCATGCCGACAGCGCGAATAGCCTTCCAGAAATCGGCACCACGGCGGCGTCAACCTTAACCATAGAAAAAGAGCTGGAATATGGCGATGCCTATATGCGTATGCTGCGCGCCAGTCGCCCAATCATCAGCGACCCTCTGCTGTCCGATTATGTTCAAGATTTGGGGCACCGCTTAGTTGCAAATGCCAACGATGTTCGCACTCCATTTAATTTCTTTCTGATCCAAAACCGTGAAATCAACGCTTTTGCCTTCTTTGGCGGTTATGTGGCACTGCACAGTGGGCTATTCTTGTATGCCAAGTCAGAAAGCGAATTTGCTTCCGTGGTTGCGCACGAAATCGCGCACATTACTCAACGCCACTTAGCGCGCAGTATGGAAGACCAAGCCAAGAAATCACCAGCAACGATGGCTGCAATGATTGGCTCACTCATGTTAGCCATTGCCTCACCAGAAGCTGGGATGGCAGCACTCCACGCCACCACTGCCGCTTCGGTACAAGGACAAATCAACTACACCCGTAGTAACGAAAAAGAAGCAGACCGGATCGGCATCGCGACCTTGGCGAAATCAGGTTTCGATGTGCAGGCCATGCCGCGCTTCTTTGGTCGCTTAGCGGATCAATACCGCTACGCCAGCAAGCCACCAGCCATGCTACTGACGCACCCATTACCAGAAGATCGTATTTCAGATACTCGAAGCCGTGCTAATCAGTTCCCAGCCCGCCGCGTTGAACCATCCGACCGCTACTTGCTGGCTCGTTCTCGCATTGTGGCGCGTTTTGCTGGCTTAGAAAGCGATGCCGCACTGGATTGGTTTAACCGCAAATTGAAAAAAGCCAGAGGTCAGCACATCACTGCGCTGAAATACGGCAAAGCCCTGGTGATGATTGATTCGGGCAAATACCAGCAAGCCCATGAGTTACTCGACCCTTTACTGGCGGCTGAGCCCAACAACCGCTTTTTTATCGACTCAGCTACCGACCTTGATATTGCCGAGAAAAAATACGACTCAGCCATCAATCGCTTGAAAGGCGCGCTTCAGCATAGCCCTGAGCAAAAAGTGCTTCGTTTAAATCTGGCTCACGCCTACCAAGAAGCCGGACAAATCGACCAAGCTTTAGCGATGCTACAACGCTATACCTACGACAACAGCACAGATACCAACGGCTGGTACATGCTTGCCCAAGCGCAAAGTGAAAAAGGCAACCGTGCCGCTGAACTTGCCGCCCGAGCGGAGCTATTTGCCCTACGTGGTCAGTGGGATAAAGCGATCAAGAATTACATTCAAGCAAGCCAGTTAGTTGAAATTAACTCACTCGACCAAGCTCGCTACGATGCGCGTATTGACCAACTACGGTTAGCGCGTGAGAAATTTGCCGCGCTGTGATCTCAACAGCCCAGCGCCAAGTAAAGTCATAGAAGAATAAATGGAGAAACCATGTCAGTTACGATTTATCACAACCCGCGTTGCTCAAAAAGCCGTGAAACCCTAGCGCTACTTAAAGAAAAAGGGGTCACTCCAACCATCATCAAGTACCTTGAGCAGACTCCGTCTGTAGCAGAGCTTGAAACGCTGCTAAAACAATTAGGTTTTGATTCAGCACGTCAAATGATGCGCACTAAAGAAGCGATCTACAAAGAATTGGCACTGGGTGCGACTGACGTGACCGATGCTCAACTTTTCACTGCGATGGCTGAAAATCCAAAACTGATCGAGCGCCCTATCGTGGTTAACGGTGAAAAAGCAGCCCTGGGTCGTCCACCGGAGCAAGTGCTGGATATCCTGTAATGCATTCGATCTTAGTGCTGTATTACAGTCGCCACGGCAGCACCCGCCAACTTGCTCGTCATATCGCTCGCGGTATCGAGCAGGTTGAAGGTTGTGAAGCTGTGCTTCGTACGGTACCCGATATTACAGACCAAGGGATTGAAACAACGCCACCGCAAGATGGCGACCCTTGGGTGAGCCATGCCGATCTCAAGCAATGTGCAGGTCTAGCCTTAGGAAGCCCAGTGCGCTTTGGTAATATGGCCGCCCCACTCAAACACTTTATTGATACCACCAGTGGGCAATGGTTATCGGGCACTTTAATCGACAAGCCTGCGTGCTTGTTCACCTCATCGTCTTCGCTTCACGGTGGGCAAGAAACCACCTTGCAATCTATGATGCTGCCTCTGTTGCACCACGGGATGATGATTTTGGGTATTCCCTATTCTGAGCCCGAGTTGCACACCACTCAGCACGGTGGCACCCCTTATGGCGCATCACACCTTAACCAAGGTATGGGATTGCAAGCCGATGAAACCACACTAGCGCAAGCATTAGGTAAGCGACTCGCGACGACGGCGAAGCAACTCGCCTCCCCCTAGCAATTGTTAGTTTGGAGCCACTTTTACGTTTGGAGCAACAAGGATGTCGACCACTCAGGCCATGAGCCCAACCACGCAAAACGCCCGTTATTTTGCCCTCACAAGCCACCTGACTTTGATCCTGTGGATTGCATTGTGGCAAGGGGTGCTATCACCTCACC
This sequence comes from Photobacterium jeanii, assembly GCF_001650345.1. Classification (GTDB taxonomy): domain Bacteria; phylum Pseudomonadota; class Gammaproteobacteria; order Enterobacterales; family Vibrionaceae; genus Photobacterium; species Photobacterium jeanii. The sequence goes on from NZ_LVHF01000012.1 coordinate 1,397,788, forward strand.
CTCACCTGAGTAATACGGTGCTCACTTTAATGTGGGTGTTCCCCTTATTACTGCCGCTAAAAGGGATCCTCGAAGCTAAGCCTTACACCCATGCGTGGGCTAACTTCGTGTTGATGTTCTACTTTCTACACGGTCTCACCATTTTATGGATTGAACCGAATGAACGCTGGCTTGCGGGCATTGAGCTCATCATTACCAGTTGCGCCTTTATCGGCAATATTTACTTTGCCCGACTGCGCGGACGCGAGTTAGGCACCAAACTGCCAAGGCTCTCGCAAGTCGAAAAAGAAGAGCGGGAACGTCACGAAAAGAATAAATAATGAGCGATAAAAAAACGGCTGCACTCAGTGCAACCGTTTCTTTCTTCATTTGATGACGCTAACAGCATCACACCTTATTTAATTTGATATCTGGTTTACTTTGATATTAGGGCTGTTACTGGGTATTAAGGCTGCCAGTAGAACAACTCTTCTTGACCAGCATCTGGCGCCACTGTATCAGCTGTTACGCTAGCGTCAGAAATTGCATTAGTACTAGTATCAGCAGCATCTGCACTTACTGGGTCAACTGGTGTAATCACACCCTCAGTTTCCAATGCAGGCTCAGACTGATACGCATCATCGCTAAAGCCTTCGCTGTCATCAACAACCTGAGTAATACGACGGTCATTTAATAGCTCACGCTTAAACGCCTCTTTACTACTCAATAGATTGATAGCAAATACCACTTGGTCAGCATGCACGCGCTGAGCATTCACCGAGGCCACAGAGCTAAGTCCGGTAAGCATACGCTCTAAGGTAAAGAAATCTTCTGTGGTTTGGATGTTCGCAAAACGAATCGCGAACGCTTCACCGCTTTCACCACCTAACTGAACCGCATACTTGGCTGCCAACAAGTCAGCAATCTGGTTCACCATGCTGTTGCTCGCCTCTGCAATGGAGCCACTCTCACGGCCTTCTTTGGGTGCGACTTGTGATGCCACAATGCGATCAGGGGCATCTTCGTACAGCTGCCACGTTAGCGAGACATTTTCACCGTTCTCACGTGCACGAATAATCAACAAGGCTTCAGGGTTATAACGGACACTGGCATTCGCCACTGGCTCAATAAAACCACCCCATAAATCAGGGACAGTGACAGCAGTAATATCATCGAAATCGCCAATCGGCATCATCATAGGTACACCGCGTGCATCAGCCACCGCTTTCATCTGGGCTTGCAATGCGTAGCTTGACTGATCCCAAACAATCTCGCGTTCGCGGTTATTCTCTTTCACCAACCACACCAACACGGCTGGACGCTGATCGCTCCACAGTGTCGCATTGGCTTTGGTTAGCAAATTGTGGATCTGAGTGCGGTCAAACGCCATATCCAACGTTTGCTGACCATCTCGGCTACCAACACCAAACTGGCTAATGTATTGACTGCTATTTGTCAGCGCTTTACGCACCACTTCATTTTCAACAATTTGGCTTTGGCCCGAGACTTTGATCAATACTTGCTCAAGCCCTTGCTGACGTGCTGTTTGCTCAGACTCTTTGTCTGTATCAGGTAACACCACCTGAGCTTGATAAAGGTTACTTACGGTCGCGGCATTGATTGGCAGCGCCAGTAACGCCAAGATTAAAAAAGCAAAACGCAGCATAGAATACTCATTCATCATTTAGATATCTTCTGATCATAAGGTGATTTACCCATAAGCGGCAACCTCTTACCCTCGATATCGTGACAGATTTTGGTCAAACTTAACTAACTTGGCCGTTAGCACGCCTTTTCACGTCCTCTTTAAACCGTTATCCACTTCCCGACTTCACGATAGCTCCCCTGCAAACATCCAGAAAGGCTGTGACAATCGATTCAAAAATCACCACCGTTGTTGATTTCGTAAAAAAGCATCATTTCAGCAATAGGTAATCGTTTGCATCTGTGCTAGGATTGCGCGATTTTATTTTTAGAAAACCAAAAAGGTGAATGAAAAATGATGCAGGTCCTCCAAGGTGCACAAATGTTATTCGTGGCATTTGGTGCATTAGTGCTGGTTCCGTTGCTTACGGGCCTAGACCCAAACGTTGCCCTCTTTGGTGCAGGTATCGGTACTCTCCTCTTTCAAGTTATCACTAAACGTTCTGTTCCCATCTTCCTTGCTTCCTCTTTTGCGTTTATTGCTCCTATCATGTACGGCGTTCAAACTTGGGGCGTAGCTGGCACCATGGGTGGTCTCATGGTTGCAGGTATGGTGTACGTGGCAATGGCTGGTGTGATCAAAGTACGTGGTGTTGGCATTATCCATAAGCTATTACCACCCGTAGTTGTAGGCCCGGTGATCATGGTGATCGGTTTGGGTCTTGCTCCTGCGGCAGTGAACATGGCGATCGGTAAAGACGGTGGCGGCAACATCCAATTAGTCGACGGCGATGCTGCGCTGTGGATTTCGAGTGTGTCGCTACTTACGACCATTGGCTTTAGCGTATTTGCCAAAGGCTTTTTCAAGCTAATGCCGATTATGGCTGGGGTAATTGCAGGTTATTGTGTCAGCCTTGGGCTCGGTGTGGTGGATTTCACACCAGTGACTCAAGCGAGTTGGTTAGCGCTACCTAACTTCACTTTCCCAGAGTTTAATATCAACGCCATCCTATTTATGATCCCAGTGGCGATTGCACCAGCCGTTGAGCACGTTGGCGATATGCTGGCGATCTCGAACGTAACCGGTAAAGACTACCTGAAAAAGCCAGGTCTACACCGCACAATGGCCGGTGACGGTGTTGCGACGATGGCGGCATCTCTTTTTGGCGCACCACCTAATACTACTTACTCAGAAGTAACTGGTGCGGTAATGCTAACCAAGGCGTTCAACCCTGTGATCATGACATGGGCTGCTGTAACAGCACTTGTATTGGCATTCGTGGGTAAACTAGGCGCAATGCTACAAACCATCCCTGTACCTGTTATGGGTGGCATCATGATCCTACTATTTGGTTCTATCGCGACCGTAGGTTTGAACACGCTGATCAAAAACCAAGTCGATCTGCACAAAGCACGTAACCTCGTAATTGTGGCGGTGACTTTGGTATTCGGTATCGGTGGTATGGCATTTGGTATCGGTGAGTTCAGCCTTCAAGGTGTGAGCCTATGTGGTATCGTGGCGATTCTCCTCAACCTTGTGCTTCCACATGACCTAGGTGAGTCTCAAGTTGTCGATAACGCGCAAATGGACGGTATCGAGAAGTAAGCGTTAACCTCACGCATTACGAAAAACAGCAGCCAATGGGCTGCTGTTTTTGTATCAGCGCTATGTACAACATACGGTTATGGCTATCGCTATAACGCGGGATCAAAAAAGCCGAGCAATGCTCGGCTTTCATTATGCTGTCATCATTACTGATGCGAACGGTATTACTTAGTACCGAAGATTTTATCGCCTGCGTCACCAAGACCAGGAACGATGTAACCTTTGTCGTTTAGTTTGTGGTCGATAGCCGCAGTGTAAAGCTCAACATCTGGGTGTGCTTTTTCTAGTGCTTCGATACCTTCAGGAGCTGCAACCAGTACAAGTACTTTAAAGTGTTTACAACCTTGCTCTTTAAGCAGGTCAAGAGTGGCAATCATAGAACCACCAGTTGCTAGCATTGGGTCAACAACTAACGCGATACGCTCATCGATGTTTGACGCAAGCTTGTTGAAGTATGGTACTGGCTCTAGCGTTTCTTCATCACGGTAGATACCAACAACACTGATACGTGCGCTTGGCATGTGCTCTAGAACACCATCCATCATACCAAGGCCGGCACGAAGAATTGGCACAACTGTTACTTTCTTACCCTTGATCTGATCGATTTCAACTGGACCGTTCCAGCCTTCAATCGTCACTTTTTCCGTCTCAAAGTCTGCCGTTGCTTCGTATGTCAGCAAGCTACCTACTTCCGTAGCCAATTCACGGAAACGCTTAGTGCTGATATCACCTTCACGCATAAGACCAATCTTATGTTTAACCAGTGGGTGTTTAACCTCAACGACTTTCATCTGTGACTCCTAACAGCAAAATAAAAATAAAATCGCGCTATTGTACACGATACCCATCTAAATTTTAGTGACATCTTGGCTTTAGTACGCTTTTTTTGCGTATTTGTTGCTTCTTTAAGCAAACGTTTGTCTTACACTGTAATTTTATCTCCCAAAGTGTGAGCTTTTCCGTCATCTATCCCAAATCACTGACTGAGGGACTGCGAACACACATTTGGTTCTATTTCACACCAGATAATATCCTGACCAGATTTTCACCCATGATGGCTTCATATTCAGTAAACAAAAATATTGACGCAAACGTTTTCCTTTCCGCCACGACTGCTGTTATCATACCCCCGAATTTTAGTTCAACCGCATTAAATAATGGCGAATGCAGTGCCATTATTTAATGTGATTGGTGTACATACCGTGAGGAAACTCTTGTGAGCGGCAATAATTCTTCTCTTAGTTACAAAGATGCTGGTGTTGATATCGATGCGGGTAATGCGTTGGTTGATCGTATTAAGGGTGTGGTAAAACGCACACGTCGCCCTGAGGTTATGGGCGGTATTGGTGGTTTTGGCGCACTATGCTCGCTACCAACCAAATATAAAGAGCCAGTATTGGTATCAGGCACCGATGGCGTAGGAACAAAACTGCGTCTAGCGATGGATCTGAAAAAGCACGACACCATTGGTATCGACCTTGTTGCTATGTGTGTGAACGACCTTATCGTTCAAGGTGCTGAGCCTCTATTCTTCTTGGATTACTACGCAACAGGTAAGCTAGATATCGACACAGCAGCAGCTGTTGTTGCGGGTATCGGTGAAGGTTGTGTGCAATCTGGCTGTTCACTGATTGGTGGTGAAACAGCAGAAATGCCAGGCATGTACCACGGTGAAGACTACGATGTTGCAGGCTTCTGTGTGGGCGTTGCTGAAAAATCAGAAGTGATTGATGGCTCGAAAGTAAAAGCTGGCGATGCGCTAATCGCTGTGGGCTCTAGTGGTCCTCACTCAAACGGCTACTCTCTGATCCGTAAGATCATTGAAGTATCGAATGCAGACCTAACTGAAGAATTAGAAGGCAAAACACTTGCAGATCACCTGCTAACGCCGACCAAAATCTACGTTAAATCGACCCTGAAAATGATGGAGAGCTGTGACGTTCACGCTATTTCTCACATCACAGGCGGCGGTTTCTGGGAAAATATCCCACGTGTTCTTCCTGAAGGCACTAAAGCGGTGGTTAATGGTTCAAGTTGGCAGTGGCCTGCCATCTTCAACTGGCTACAACAAGCTGGCAACGTTGAAACTTACGAAATGTACCGTACTTTCAACTGTGGTGTTGGCCTTGTCATTGCCCTTCCTCAAGAACAAGCACAACAAGCTATCGACATCCTAAATGCTGAAGGCGAAAACGCGTGGCTATTAGGTGAGATTGCCAACGTTGAAGCTGGTGAAGAGCAAGTAGAAATCAAATAAGGCTGTCCAGCAATGAAAAACATCGTTGTTCTGATCTCTGGAAATGGTTCAAACCTGCAAGCGATCTTAGATGGCTGTAATAATGGCATCATTCGTGACGCCAAAGTCGCGGCGGTGTTATCAAACAAAGCCGATGCTTATGGTCTTGAACGGGCACGCCTTGCTGGTGTCGATGGTATCCATCTCGATGCCAAGCAATTTGCAGACCGTGAGACCTTTGATAAGGCAATGATTAAAGAGATCGACGCTTACCAGCCTGATCTCATTATTCTTGCAGGCTTTATGCGTATCTTAAGTGGCGACTTTGTGCGCCATTACCAAGGTAAAATGCTTAACATCCACCCTTCTTTGCTTCCTAAGTACCCAGGGTTAAATACCCATCAACGGGCGCTGGATGCCGGAGATAAAGAGCACGGAACCAGTGTTCACTTTGTCACTGAGGAGTTAGATGGTGGGCCTGTGGTACTGCAAGCCAAAGTGCCAATCTTTGCCGATGATAACGCAGACGACATCTTCGCTCGTGTTCAAGAGCAAGAGCATCGTATCTATCCGCTGGTGAGCCAATGGTTTATAGCGGGACATTTGAAGATGGTCAACGGTAAAGCCGAACTCGATAGTCAAACCTTGCCGTTGCATGGTTACGCAACCGAAGAGTAAATAAATCCTAAGCATAAAAAAACGCGGTCAATCGACCGCGTTTTTATTTATCTGATACCCGCTCATTTACTTCGCGACTTCACGGTGAAACACCTGCTCACCTAAGTGAAAGACATTCAGCTCACCCGCCTGCATCTTGTGCCAATTTTCATCATTGGTTAACGGCTGAGTGGCAATCACAGTCACCACATCATTCGGCGTTGTTTCTTGATTAAAGTCGATAGTGACATCTTCATCAATCAAAGACGCTTGCCCAAAGGGGGCTCGACGCGTGATCCAATGTAAGTTGTTGGTACAGTAAGTCACCACATCATCGCCGTCACTCAGCAACATGTTATACACCCCGAGTTGACGTAATGTGTCACAACACTCGGCAATGAATTGGTACAACACATTGTCATCAGACGGTCGGTGCGCAAACTTCGCCTCAAGCTGATTCACCAGCCAGCAAAAAGCAATTTCACTGTCGGTATCACCAACGGGCTGAAAACGGCCTGTAGCCAAACTTTCATAACCTGTTAGCTGCCCATTATGGGCAAAGGTCCAGTATCTACCCCATAACTCTCGGGTAAACGGGTGCGTATTTTCTAAACTCACTCCGCCCCGATTGGCCTGCCGGATATGACTGACCACGGCGCAACTTTTAATTGGGTACTCTTGTACCAACTCAGCAATACGTGATTTACAGCTTGGATTAGGATCTTTAAAGGTTCTAAAACCTTTACCTTCGTAAAAAGTGATCCCCCAGCCATCGCTGTGTGGGCCGGTATTACCGCCACGTTGCATCAAGCCAGTAAAGCTGAAACAAATATCGGTTGGCACATTGGCGCTCATGCCAAGCAATTCACACATATTCCTTTATGCCCTTATTAATTAAAAGTTAATCTGCTATAGGCTAGTTGTACTACGCGCTTCATTGAAGCTCAAGCAGCAGATTTACTCTGCTGCCATTTCCTTTTCAACCAACATGATCAAGATGTGAATGATCTTGATGTGGATCTCTTGGATACGGTCAGCGTAGCCAAAGTGAGGAACGCGAATTTCAACGTCCGCCAGACCCGCCATCTTACCGCCATCTTTACCCGTTAGCGCAATCACTTTCATGCCTTTCGCATGAGCCGCTTCAATCGCTTTCAGGATGTTACCTGAATTGCCTGACGTCGATAGACCAAACAGCACATCACCTTTTTGGCCAACCGCTTCTAGGTAGCGCGAAAATACGTACTCATAACCAAAGTCGTTACTTACACACGACAGGTGGCTTGGATCTGAAATCGCAATGCCAGGGTAACCCGGACGATTTTCACGGTAACGACCCGTTAGCTCTTCAGCAAAGTGCATCGCATCACAGTGCGAGCCACCATTACCACATGACAATACTTTACCGCCCTGTTTGAACGACTCAGCTAGCAGTTTTGCTGCCGCTTCGATATCGGCCATGTTTTTTTCATCGCTTAGGAAGCTATTAAGTACGTCGGCAGCTTCAGTTAATTCTGCGCGAATAAGATCTTGGTACATAGGCTATTCTCTTATTATTCATCAAGTGCGCGCCGGACCAGCCATAGTTACCAGTCTGCTTTTGTTACGCGCCAGTATCAGCAGTGTACAAAGAAACTGGCGAAGGTGTCGACTCCTGAACCGAGACATTGTCAGCGTTTTGCGCTAATTGACTACGTAATGACGCATCATCAGCAACCAGTGCAATATTTTCACCTACCAAAACGCCTGCTTGCGACAGTTTGGCAACCACGTGTGGCACCGCGCCATAGAAGAACACCGGATAATGACGAATACGGTCAATCGCCGCTTCGAGCGCATGAATAGCTGTGATATCGATAGTGGTAACATCGCTAAAATCCAGTACCACAGCACGCGTATCACCTGGGGTGTTATCAATCACAGCAAAGGCTTTCTCACTTGCGGCAAAGAACAGCGGACCATTGATGTCGTATACCACCACATCATCACCTAATTCCAAGTGCGGGTGCGATTCCACTTTAGCAACCGTCGTCAAGCTCGCAATACGTTGAATGAACAGCACGCCCGCCAGCAGTAAGCCAACCACGACCGCTACCACCATGTCGAATACCACGGTCAAGCTAAAACAGGTTAGAAGTACAGCCACATCACGGCGTGGGGCTACTTTCAGCGTGTGCACGAAGTGCGGCGCTTCAGACATATTCCATGCCACCATGATCAGCAAACCTGCCAGCGCACTCATAGGGACATAAGACAACATAGGCGCCAGCACTAACATTGCCGCTAGCACAAACAAGGCGTGAATAATGGCAGACACAGGAGAAAATGCCCCTGCACGGATATTGGTCGCCGTACGAGCAATCGCAGCTGTTGCTGGAATCCCGCCAAAGAAAGGCACGACCATATTCGCAATGCCTTGACCCACTAGCTCAGCATCAGGATTATGTTTTTTACCCGTCATACCATCCGCAACCACGGCGCACAGTAGCGACTCAATACAACCAAGCATGGCAATGGTAAATGCCGCTGGTAGTAGCTCAACCACAAGATCCCAGCTAAAAGACGGTTGTTCCCAAATCAAACTAAATTGCGGTAAAACTTGAGGAATACCCTGACCAATCACATCACCAATGTGGTACTGGAATTTTTCCCCGAGCAAACCAACGTGGATACCTGACATTTGGTTCAATACCAATGCCATCACAGTCCCCACAACCAAGGCTACAACGTGCGGTGGAATACGCGTTTTCAACTTAGCCCAGCCAATAAAAATGGCAATCGTTGCCAAACCAACGAGCGCATCAGCCCCGTTAACAGTTGGCATTGCATGGGCGTAAGCCATCACTTTTTCAGGAAAATGCACGGGATTGGTCGCAACTTGCAAACCTAGCAAATCTTTTAACTGCAAGAAGGCAATCACCAAACCAATACCCGCGGTAAAGCCAGTGGTCACTGGGTATGGCACATACGCCACCAGCTGCCCCAAGCGCAGCATCCCCATCAAGACTAAGATCACACCCGACATCAGTGTTGCCAGCATCAAACCAGACAAACCATATTGCTGAGTGATAGGTAATAGGATCACCACAAAAGCCGCTGTAGGGCCTGTGATATTAAAACGAGAGCCGCCAAATAAGGCTGCTAATAAACCGGCTACGATAACCGTATATAGACCGTGCTGTGGCGGTACTCCCACCGCTATTGCCAGTGCCATCCCTAGCGGAATCGCAACCACACCAACGGTAATACCTGACATTAAGTCAGCACGAAGTTTTGAGAAAGAAAAGCCTTCCTCCCACGCTTGTCGCAAAGCATGAAATAACAACACAACTAGCTCCTGCATTTAAGCAACAGTTTTAACAGAAATAGCTGTCAACCCGAGGTAGAGGGATTCCGGCGGGCAAGTGTCAGTCGGAGACTTCGGGTAAGGCAACAATAAAGATGATGAATCACTGAGGATGAGCTACCACCACCGACAAACTGAAATATTGTCGATAACGGTGAGATGACAAACAGCTCAGGAACGTGAGCAACATCACATAAGACCCCAGTATGTTATCCCTATTTTGGATTTTGGCAAGGCAAAACCATGCTGTTACTGATCTTCATCAACCTCAGTAAACACAAGGCTTGCCGACAAACTGGTTATGTAACTGTTCACTTTCAGAGCAGAAAAGTATTTTACATTTCATTAAAAAGCGACTTACAATTATCACAAGTGGTAAGACCTCTTACCTAGCATAAAATGTACCTACACCGAATAAGAGAATTACAACACTGCGCGACGATGACAACGAGCAATATCGATAACCCATGATTCACCGCTTAAGTCGAGTAAGCGCGGTACCAACCATATAACGATTAAGGAGAATCACCATGGTCACTGCTGTGTACCTGCTCGGTCTGATTGGGGTGTTGGGGCTACTCGCCTATCATCGCACCAACCTACGAACCTTTACCTTCACGGTCGCGGTGGCGCTTGCCCTTGGCACCGCACTGGGCGTCACAGGACAAATCAGCTGGCTTGTGTTCCTTGCTATTGCCATTCCTCTTAATATCAACTCAGTACGCCAACAGCTATTGAGTAAGCCAGCATTGGCAATGTTCAAAAAAGTCATGCCTGAAATGTCACGCACCGAAAAGGAAGCCATTGATGCTGGCACCGTATGGTGGGAAGCGGATCTTTTCCGTGGCGCACCAGACTGGAACAAACTTCATGACATCCCCGCGCCTCGCCTCAGCGCAGAAGAAAAAGCTTTCCTTGAGGGACCGGTTAACGAAGTTTGTCGCATGACCAACGACTTCCAGATCACCCACGATCTCGCCGATCTACCACCTGAGATCTGGCAATACCTCAAAGATCATAAATTCTTCGCTATGATCATCAAAAAAGAATACGGTGGCCTTGATTTCTCGGCTTACGCACAATCGCGTGTCCTGCAAAAACTGACTGGTGTCTCAGGTGTGTTGTCATCAACGGTTGGGGTACCGAACTCACTCGGTCCGGGAGAATTACTGCAGCACTACGGGACTGAAGAACAAAAGAATTACTACCTACCGCGCTTAGCCGAAGGTAAAGAAATTCCATGTTTCGCTCTTACCAGCCCAGAAGCGGGCTCTGATGCCGGTTCAATCCCTGATTTTGGGATCGTGAAAAAAGGCATGTGGCAAGGGGAAGAAGTCCTCGGCATGGAGCTAACGTGGAACAAGCGTTATATCACCCTTGCCCCAGTGGCAACTGTACTCGGGTTAGCCTTCAAGCTGTTTGACCCAGACCACCACCTTGGTGATGAAGAAGAGCTAGGCATTACCTGTGCCTTGATCCCTACCGATATTGATGGCGTGAAAATTGGTCGTCGTCACTTCCCACTCAATGTGCCATTCCAAAATGGTCCAACTCAAGGCAATAAAGTCTTTGTACCTATCGACTTCATCATTGGCGGTCAAGAAATGGCTGGTCAAGGCTGGCGTATGCTGGTGGAATGTTTATCCGTTGGTCGTGGTATCACTTTACCATCCAACGCCACTGGCGGCTTAAAAACAGCCGCACTGGCAACGGGGGCGTATGCTCGTATCCGTCGCCAGTTCAAACTTCCTATTGGCAAAATGGAAGGGATCGAAGAGCCATTGGCACGCATTGGTGGTAATGCCTATGTCATGGATGCTGCCAGTAGCCTAACCGTTGCAGGGATCGACCTTGGTGAAAAACCATCGGTGATCTCAGCCATCGTTAAATACCATTGTACCCACCGTGGTCAGAAGAGCGTCATTGATGCGATGGACATCGCGGGCGGTAAAGGCATTTGTATGGGGCCAAGCAACTTCTTAGCGCGAGGCTATCAAGGCGCGCCTATTGCGGTCACGGTGGAAGGGGCAAACATCCTCACTCGCTCGATGATCATCTTTGGTCAAGGGGCGATCCGCTGTCACCCTTATGTCTTAGCTGAAATGAATGCGGCTTACCAAGATAATGAGCAGCAAGCGCTTGAAGAATTTGATCAAGCGGTGTTTGGTCATGTCGGCTTTGTGATCAGCAATATGGTGCGTTCGTTCTGGTTAGGTTTAGTCGATGGTCGCGGTACTAGCACCCCAACCAAAGATCAAACTCGTCGCTACTACCAGCAACTCAATCGTTACAGTGCCAACTTAGCGCTCCTAGCGGATATCTCAATGGCGGTATTAGGTGGCTCGCTCAAACGTAAAGAGCGTTTATCTGCTCGTTTAGGGGATGTGCTTAGCCAACTCTATTTGGCCTCAGCAACGCTAAAACGTTACCAAGAAGAAGGTCAGAAGCAAGACGACTTGCCACTGGTGCACTGGGGCATGCAAGACGCGCTCTATCAAACCGAGCAAGCGTTGGATCAGTTCTTACGTAACTTCCCAAATCGTCCGATCGCCGCCTTGTTACGCTTCACGCTATTCCCACTCGGTGTGGGTCGCCAACAACCTAACGATAAACTCGACAGCAAGGTAGCACGTATTCTGCAAACCCCTTGTGAGACTCGTAGTCGTCTCGGTCGTGGACAGTTCTTCGAGCCTGTCGATAACAACGCTGTTGGCTTGATGGAGCAAGCGCTTAAAAACATCTTAGCCGCAGAGCCGATTTACGACCGAGTATGTCAGGCAGCAGGTAAGAAATTCCCGTTCATGCAGCTTGATAAGCTAGCAGAAACTGGGTTAAGCCTTAACGCCATCAACGAGCAAGAAGCCGAACAGCTTCGTATTGCTGAGCAAGGACGTCTTCGCACCATCAATGTCGATGACTTTGACCCGCAAGAGCTGGCGGCAGCATCTGAGCCAAATAACAACAAGCATATTGATAACGCCGCTTAAATAGCGTACCACCCAGCTTGAGTTCGACAAATGAAAGGAGCATCTGCCAGAGGTGCTCCAATACGAAAAAAGGGAAGCCTCGCTTCCCTTTCTTACTGACTATGCTCACTAACTGGCTTTAGGATCAGCCTCTGCTTCATCAGGCATTTCACCGGCTTCATCCAACGCTTTCGCTATCACTTTCTTGGTCTTCCACTTGCGCCAACCAAAGCCACCAGCCACGACCAACACGATCAAGAGTAAGTTACCGCCAATGATCAATTTGATTGCTTTCGCACGCGCCGCTGCTTTTTCAGCCGCCAAACGCTTCTCTTCTTCTTCCCGTGCTTTCTTTTCTTGCTGAAGACGGAAATCTTCCAAGTTACGATCAAGCTTCAGCTCGGCTTGAACCGCAAAGTGCTTTTTCGGCAAACCAAAAATGAGCTCACGATTGTTGATCAGATCTGTCGCATACAACCACCCCGACCAAGTGTACTGACCAGGCTCACCCATATTGGGCACTGTAAGCTTCAACACTTCTTGCTCCCCGACGGTATGCCCTTGGCTGATTGTCACTTTACCTTCAGGATCTATTTGTTCTAGATGGGCAGCAATCGAACCGGATACTACCGCGCCCATTTCAGGGGTTACCACCAACTGGTGCGGCTCTTGTTGATCGCGCCCTTGAATAAAGTCAGCTGTCAGCGGTGGCGGATACACCAACACCTGCTGCTCAAAGGTACGCAAGAAAATACCGTTACGGGAAGTCACACGCACTCGGTACTTACCCGGTTGAATTTGGATCGGTAAGGCGACGGTGAAAATGCCGTCACCCGGATATTCATCGAATCCAATCCCATCATCGGTAAATTCACCTAAGATGATCGGCCCCGGACGCTCTTTTTCTGGTAAGGCATCTGGATTTTCAACGTATTCGAGGAACTCAACTTGCAGCTTTACTCGATTAAGAAAATCACGCAGGGTCAGCAATTGATCGTCTTGTAGTAATCGGGCTGTAAACTTGAGGGTTTCAGACTGATAAAGTCTGGAAGGGAGATCATCGATCTCAAGCTTGAGGTTCGATAGCACATCCACCTGATTTTTGGGCGTCACCCGACCAACCGCTTGCCACGGTCCCGGCATCGGCTTTTCGATCGAAATTATATCGACCCCTTTTTCCTCATACCAAGACACATTTTCAGGATGACGCCACGAGTAGTATTTGGTGCCATCTGGTCGCACCAACACCACTGAGCTACTTTCTTTATCACGTTTAACCATGAAGGACACTTGTTCCACCGTGGGATCAACGCGAAAACGGTTATCTAGCCATGACATTTGCGTGCTGTCTTGTGCCCAAGCCATCAGAGGCAAAATCATCATTAATATCAATAACCGCGACATAGCTCTCCTACTGACGCCACATTGGGTCGCCTTTGATCACATCTAAACGTTCTTCGTGTGCTTTTAATTCATCGGCAGATGCACGAATAACCTTTAATGTTTTACGACCAGAAGCGAGACGTTTGATGACATTTTCAACGTTACCGTCATCCCCTGCGTCTGAACTCAATGCTAACGAGGTTTGACCACCCGTCATCATCAAGTACACATCAGCAAGGATCTCGGCATCGAGCAATGCCCCGTGGAGCGTACGGTGTGAGTTATCTATGCCGTAACGACCACACAAGACGTCAAGGTTATTACGTTTACCCGGGAACAGCTTTTTCGCCATATCCAAGGTATCGGTAACCTGACAAAAGTCAGTCGTTTTACCAATTGAAGGATCGAGTTTGCTAAACTCATAATCCATAAAGCCGATATCGAAGGGCGCGTTGTGAGCCACCAGCTCAGCGCCTTTAATGAAGTCCATGAACTCTTGGTGGACATCGGCGTAAGTGGGCTTATCGAGCAAGAATTCATCGGTAATACCGTGAACGCCTACCGCCTCTTCATCAATCAGACGGTCTGGTTTGATGTAAACGTGAAAAGTGTTACCGGTAAATTTACGGTTGATAATTTCAACCGCACCGATTTCGATAATACAGTGCCCCTCGTAGTGTGGGCCTGTCATATTCATACCCGTGGTTTCGGTATCGAATACAATAATGCGTTGATCAGTAGCTTTCATAATAGCGATTGTGTCAGACTCAAGTTTTCTCAGAAACGAATACTATCAAATATGACCAAGCAGGTAGAGATTTTCACAGATGGATCGTGTTTAGGGAATCCGGGGCCAGGAGGCTACGGTACCGTTATGCGCTACAAACAGCACGAGAAAGAGCTGTCTGCTGGCTATCACATGACCACCAATAATCGTATGGAGCTGCTCGCAGCCATTGTTGGCTTAGCAAGCCTCAAAGAATCGTGCATGGTCGATCTGACTACCGATAGCCAATACGTTCGCCAAGGTATTACTCAGTGGATCCATAACTGGAAAAAGCGCGGTTGGAAAACAGCGGACAAAAAGCCCGTGAAAAATGCCGACCTATGGCAACAGCTCGATCAAGAAACGCAGCGCCACACGGTAAGTTGGCACTGGGTGAAAGGCCACGCTGGGCACCCTGAAAATGAACGTTGTGACGAACTTGCACGTAGCGCCGCTGAAGCGCCAACCTTAACCGATGAAGGTTACCAAGCGAGCTAGTTGATCCTCAGTGGTGTAAATTGTCGCCTTAGCTTCCAGGTCGGCTTGATCGGTTTAAGTGGGTAAGTACGCTTACGGGCGACAATAAAATACAGCCCCGCTAACGATGGCAGATGTTCAGCTAAGGCGCTTTCCACCCAAGTCGAGCACATCAAATGCCGCGTGGCAGGTAACACGGCAAACTGCTCGCTATAAACCACCTCGTAATTCAGTACCCCGAGCCAATCTTCGATTCGCATTGGCATGAACATTTGCCCACACCAAGGATACTTTTTCCGATTCCACGGCAATAGTCCTTTTACCCCGAGCCAGCTCACTGGATTACAACCCGAGATGATCAAATAGCCATCATCAACCATGACGCGATCCACTTCACGCAACAGGCGATGAGGGTCATTACAATAGTCGAGTTGATGCGCTAGCAAACAAGCGTCGAAAGATTTTTCAATAAAGGGTAAATTCAGAGGATCGGCAATCAAGTTGTGTAGCGGATTATACTGATCAATACATACCTGATGTTGAATGTTACAATGCCCACTCGCGAGCTCACAGCTTAGCCCTCCGAGTTTAAGCATATGATAGCCAAACAGTTTAGGGCACCACTCATCGAGCTGTGCTTGTAACTGATCTGCCATCCACTCGCCATGTTTGACTTGTGCCCAAGTGGACGGGGCTTCAATCGGTTTTAAAGTCCGCGCTGGCTTCATACGTTATTGCTCAACACCTAGAGGTTGGAGACACAAATTTATGCTAACAGTTAAAAGCATACCCGCATTTGATGACAATTACATCTGGCTAATTCACAGTCAAGATAATCACTGTGTTGTTGTCGACCCTGGCGATGCCACCCCAGTAATCAAGGTGTTAGAGCAAGAACAACTCACCCTCGATGCCATCCTGATCACCCATCATCACCATGACCATGTCGGTGGGATCAGCGAACTCAAACGCTACGCACCGCATTGCCATATTGTCGGCCCATCGAATGAACCTATCCCAGGTATTTCCCAATCAGTAAACGACGGCGATCAAGTTGAACTGTTTGGCGAACGCTTTATGGTGCTAGGTGTTCCCGGCCACACCGCAGGTCATGTTGCTTATGTTGGTGATGAAAAACTGTTTTGTGGTGATACTCTTTTCTCAGCCGGTTGTGGTCGCTTATTTGAAGGCACGCCAGAGCAAATGTATCAATCACTGCAAAAGCTCGCGGCGCTGCCTGACGAAACTGAAGTGTACTGCGCCCACGAATACACCTCAGCCAATTTAGCCTTTGCCCTCGTGGCCGACCAAACCAATCCACACCTCCAACGTTACCGTGAAGAAGTCAGCCGCAAGCGTGCACAAGGCATAAGTACTATCCCGTCCACATTAGGACAAGAAAAGTTAATTAATCCTTTCTTACGCTGCGATCAACCTAGCATCAAAAAAACTGTTGCTGATAAAGCAGTTAACGAGAGTGACATCGAAACCTTTGCGGCACTGCGCCGCTGGAAAGACGAATTTTGAACCTGAGTCACTTGTAACCAAGGTGGTTGGACAAGTATTATCACCAACCATTTTGGCTTTATGGCAGGAACAATGAAGTCCCGATTTTTTTTAGCAAGTGCGCTATTACTGGCAGGTTGCCAATTAACTAATACAGTAGAAGAAAAAGCACCCACAAACCCAAAGCCCCAAGAGGCTGAGGTTAAAGCACAACAGACAACAGTAGTCGAGACTGCACCTGTAGCTCAGCCTGAAATTAAGGTCATCACACCTCAAGAACAAGAAGATCTGTGGCGCCGTATCAGTATGCAAATTGATACCGACGCGATCCCAAATAACGGCAAAGTTCGTCACTACCGTAACTGGTATTTACGCCACCCAACCCACTTGGAAACCGTCGCCAAGCGTGCCGAACCATTCCTCTACCTTATCGTTGAAGAAATAGAAAAACGTGGCTTACCCCTTGAGCTAGCTCTACTCCCAATTGTCGAAAGTTCATTTGACCAATTTGCATACTCGCACGGTCGTGCAGCTGGCTTATGGCAAATCACCCCCCCCACAGGCCGTAGCTTTGGTCTAGAGCAAAACTGGTGGTATGACGGTCGCCGCGATGTTGTGGAATCAACGCGTGCAGCGCTTGATCTACTTGAATACCTACACCGCAAGTTTGACGGTAACTGGAAACACGCGCTAGCTGCTTATAACACGGGCGAAGGTCGGGTATTCCGTGCCATCCGTAATAACAAAGCGGCAGGCAAACCAACCGATTTCTGGTCACTCTCTCTACCGCGTGAAACCAGTGGCTATGTACCTAAGCTGTACGCCGTTGCCGACGTAATTAAGAACCAAAAAAAATACGGCCTTGCCATTCCTATGGTCGCTAACAAGCCAGCAGTCGCTGTTGTTAAACCAGGAATCCAAATGGATTTGGGTATGGCGGCGCGCTATGCCGGCATCAAGACTTCTGAGCTACAAAAGCTCAACCCTGCCTACAACTCTTGGGCGACCTCACCCGATGGCAACAACCACCTGCTATTGCCTATTAACAAGGTCGAGCGCTTTAACAAACAACTCGCAGCCAATAACCACCAAGGCATGAAAGTTGTACGCTACAAAGTGAAATCTGGTGATTCACTCAGCGTACTGGCAAAACGCAATAAAACCTCGGTGAAACAAATCCAACGTGCGAACAACATGACGAATACCAATATTCGTGTTGGTAAGCACATTTTGATCCCAGTGGCGCTGAAAGATGGTTCAACCTCTCAGCTATCACAATCACTGCAGCAAGCTCGCACGCATAACACACATGGTAACGGTTACCGTACCACTTACACCGTTAAGTCTGGTGACAGCCTGTGGAGCATTGCTCGTAAGCAGAAAGTGAGCATAGATCAAATTACCAAATGGAATGGGCTGAGCAAGAAAAAAGCACTGCGTGTTGGACAAAAACTCACCCTGTGGCAGCAAGGCGATCAAGGCGAAGTGATCCGCACGATTTACTACAAAATTCGTAGTGGAGATAACCTCAGTACGATTGCTAAGCGCTACAAAGTGAAAGTGTCAGACGTGGTAAAATGGAACCAGCTAAGCGGTCAAAAATACCTGAAACCAGGTCAACAGCTTAAGCTTTACGTGGATGTAACTAAGGTTAGTGTATGACGCCTTCTAAAAACCCTTTAATCGCTATTGTCGATGCCTTCCGTTCCCCTATCGACTGTTTTGCTGCTGCCCATGAACGTCCAAAATGGGCATGGCTAGCGTATCTACTGATTATGTTTAGCCCTATGATGCTATGGGGCGCTTACTTTAATAATGTAGATTTAAGCTGGCTTCAGCAAATGCTAACACAGCACCTGAATTTAACTGATGTCGCACCTGACGTTCGCGATGCGTGGTTAACTAAAGAGGTCTTGTTGGCTGGAGAAGTCTTTAATGATATCGCAGGGCGTACCGCGGCATTGTTTATTCTGGCTCTGTGGCTAAACCTCGCCACCAAAAGCAGTCAATACCCGATTGGCTTTGCTAAATGGTTGGCGGCCTCTTGCTTTATTATGCTGCCATCTGTGATTGGTGATCTAGCAAGCTATATCAATGTAATGTTTAACCCAGCCCAAATCCTGCCAAACGCGGCTGATCTAAACAGCTTGAATGGCTTACTAAAGCTTTCACCTAATCACCCTTGGGCTATGTTTAGCTCCACTGTACCTCTGTTAACACCTTGGTATATTGCGCTAACTTATGCCGCAGTAAGTGCATGGACAGACTTTGATCGTGCCCGTTCAATTGTAACAGCGGCCCTACCTTGGGCATTGGTATTAATCGTATGGCCGCTGATGATTGCAGCGGCCTAGGCATCGCTAATTAACTCGCTGTCAGGCGAAATGTAGCCAAAATGGGATTATGATCAGAGGCATCCGTTTCGGGTGCCTCTGCCGTTTCTAGCTTCAACCCGCGATAATACAAATGATCCAACGGCTGATCGAAAATACGGATCCGTTGATCCTGCTGCAAATCGACCTCTTTCAGCCCCAATCGCTGAGCAAAGCCTTCCACAATCTCCATCCGCGCTTGGCGCCAAGTATTAAAGTCCCCCGCCAAAATCACAGGACCTTGATGCTCCATCAGCACCTGCTCCAGCATCGCCATTTGCTTGTTGTATTCATCGACTCCAAGAGTGAAATTAACCCCGTGTAAATTCACCACAGCCAATTGCTGTCCATTCGATAGGGCAAAACGTGCGAGCAATGCTGACTTTGGCAAACCCAGCCAAGGTTCCATCGACAAATATGCGCATGTTTGACTGGCATGAGTCCGCGATAAATTCATCACCCCTGCCGAGGTATCAAGAAACTTAAAGGCATTCGCCATTGTCACTTGCCACGATGAAACTTTAAGGTAATCCGCTAAACCTAGCGTCAAGTTCGCTTCTTGCAGTAATACCAGTTGGCTCTGCTGACTAAAACTCTTTAATGCCTGTTGCCAATTCTCACGTTGCTGCTTGTAAATATTCCATACAGTCACCTTTAACTGACCATCAATATCCAGTGGCTTAGCAACGGCCTGCTCAGCACAATGATAGGAGTACTTAGGCATAGTCGTACGAATATCCGTTGCCACTTCAGGGGTCGCGGTGACATCAAATGACAACTCGCTAAAACTCATCCCACCTACCGCAACCAAGCCGACAGCAATCAGTACATAACGCCCCAAACGCGCCATTTGCTTCCTCCTCATTCCATCATTTACAGGCTATAAAAAAGCACAGACATTCGCCTGTGCTCTTAATCATACCAAGTTGTGCTAACAGATAGTGCTAACCAACAAAATATTAGTAGTGTTCGCCATTATCGTAGTAAGACGCAGGTGTTAATGCACTAAAGATCACCGCGACATCTTGTTCATCGTTGTTCACCGCTTTGCGCACTAGGGCGGTCAGCTTTTTCGCCACTTCATCTTTCACTTCTTGTCCACGGTCGAACCATAACACTTCTACAAATGGGTATGCTTTTGACACCGCACCATCAAACATAAAAGTTGAAGAAATATGCTCAATCGTGAAGTCTTCACGAGGGCAATCCATCAATGGTTGTAACTCATCGACAATCTCTTTAGAAATTGATTGAACGGCGTGTGCATCAAGGGCACGTAGACGAAGGTGTGGCATACAAACTCCGGTTTTGCTCACTTTAGAAAGGCACAAGATAGCATCTATTGTCAGATCTACCCACTCAATTTTCCTAGCCAGAGTAATGCTCGCTTCACCATTATTTCCCTACTCTTACAACCTCTCCTTTGCTATCATTCATGGCAATAAAACAACGTTCACAATCCCGATTTCTGGTAGTGATTCTAGTAAAGATACATATAAAAATAGGACGCATGATGAAAAAGAAACTCCTCACCACCATAGTTCTAGCAAGCATAAGCCTGATTCCTAACGCTTACGCCAACCAAGACCATGAACAACGAATTCGTGAACTAGAATATCAAGTTCGCTTGCTCTCACACCAATTAGAGCAGCTAGAAGCAAACATCAACGGTGAACCAAGTGAGAAAATCAATGGTAAACATATGTACCATTGTCAACTAAGTGTATTTGGCAACCACTATCAATCACGCTCAACCCAGCGTGGACAAGCACTGACCAAAGTTGTTAACCGCTGTAATAGAGAACATGACGAGATGTTTTGTCAGCCCGAAGAAGTGGAGTGTGAGCGTTTCTAGCTCAATATCCCATACCAAATAGATCCACTGCTTTGGTCTTCGTCCAATTTCACCAAAGCCCAGATACGAAAAAGGCTCTAGTCTTTCGACTAGAGCCTTGAATATGGCAGGGGTGGAGAGATTCGAACTCCCAACACGCGCTATTTTGGGTATCAGGGGAATCCGCTGCTTTGGGCTTCGCACAACTATCCCAAAGTACAAATACGAAAAAGGCTCCAGTCTTTCGACTAGAGCCTTGATGATGGCAGCGGTGGAGAGATTCGAACTCCCAACACGCGCTATTATTTGGGTATCTGGGGAATCCGCTGCTATGTTCTTCATCCAATTTTCTAAAAATACAAATACGAAAAAGCTCCAGTCTTTCGACTAGAGCCTTGAAGATGGCAGGGGTGGAGAGATTCGAACTCCCGACACGCACTATTTTGGGTATCAGGGGAATCCGCTGCTTTGGTCTTCGTCCAATCCCCCAAAAGTACAAATACGAAAAAGGCTCTAGTCTTTCGACTAGAGCCTTGAAGATGGCAGGGGTGGAGAGATTCGAACTCCCAACACGCGGATTTGGAATCCGCTGCTCTGCCAATTGGAGCTACACCCCTGTAG
>NZ_LVHF01000013.1 GCF_001650345.1 Photobacterium jeanii
GCGCTCGTAGCTCAGCTGGATAGAGTACCTGGCTACGAACCAGGCGGTCGGAGGTTCGAATCCTCCCGAGCGCGCCATTATATACAACAGCATGGATTACAAAGCTTTTTTGCTTTATAGTCGGTGTTTACGACAAGTTTCTGCGCGCTCGTAGCTCAGCTGGATAGAGTACCTGGCTACGAACCAGGCGGTCGGAGGTTCGAATCCTCCCGAGCGCGCCATTAATTTGTGTGGTGAGGTGGCCGAGAGGCTGAAGGCGCTCCCCTGCTAAGGGAGTATACGGTTTATCCCGTATCGAGGGTTCGAATCCCTCCTTCACCGCCATTCTTTCTTACTCAGGCGGTAAGTTTGACAGAATGAATACCCTGCGCGCTCGTAGCTCAGCTGGATAGAGTACCTGGCTACGAACCAGGCGGTCGGAGGTTCGAATCCTCCCGAGCGCGCCATTATTTTCAACAGCATGGATTACAAAGCTTTTTTGCTTTATAGTCGGTGTTTACGACAAGTTTCTGCGCGCTCGTAGCTCAGCTGGATAGAGTACCTGGCTACGAACCAGGCGGTCGGAGGTTCGAATCCTCCCGAGCGCGCCATTATTTTGAGTGGTGAGGTGGCCGAGAGGCTGAAGGCGCTCCCCTGCTAAGGGAGTATACGGTTTATCCCGTATCGAGGGTTCGAATCCCTCCTTCACCGCCATTATTTCTCCTTCGCAAAGCAAGCACTTTGTCGGATCAGAAAGCCTGCGCGTCCGTAGCTCAGCTGGATAGAGTACCTGGCTACGAACCAGGCGGTCGGAGGTTCGAATCCTCCCGAGCGCGCCATTATTTTGTGTGGTGAGGTGGCCGAGAGGCTGAAGGCGCTCCCCTGCTAAGGGAGTATACGGTTTATCCCGTATCGAGGGTTCGAATCCCTCCTTCACCGCCATTATTTCTCCTTCGCAAAGCAAGCACTTTGTCGGATCAGAAAGCCTGCGCGTCCGTAGCTCAGCTGGATAGAGTACCTGGCTACGAACCAGGCGGTCGGAGGTTCGAATCCTCCCGGACGCGCCATTTTTCCAAAGTATCAATGGATTGTTACTTATAACCGGAACAGGAATACCTGTTGTCGGTGTTTAAAGATTTCTGCGCGCTCGTAGCTCAGCTGGATAGAGTACCTGGCTACGAACCAGGCGGTCGGAGGTTCGAATCCTCCCGAGCGCGCCATTATCTTTGTTAATAGTCAGATTTACTTGATTGTTAATTAGCAGTGCCACTACTGCGCAGCAATGCAAAACAGTGATCAGCGCGCTCGTAGCTCAGCTGGATAGAGTACCTGGCTACGAACCAGGCGGTCGGAGGTTCGAATCCTCCCGAGCGCGCCATTATCTTTGTTAATAGTCAGATTTACTTGATTGTTAATTAGCAGTGCCACTACTGCGCAGCAATGCAAAACAGTGATCAGCGCGCTCGTAGCTCAGCTGGATAGAGTACCTGGCTACGAACCAGGCGGTCGGAGGTTCGAATCCTCCCGAGCGCGCCATTATCTTTGTTAATAGTCAGATTTACTTGATTGTTAATTAGCAGTGCCACTACTGCGCAGCAATGCAAAACAGTGATCAGCGCGCTCGTAGCTCAGCTGGATAGAGTACCTGGCTACGAACCAGGCGGTCGGAGGTTCGAATCCTCCCGAGCGCGCCATTATCTTTGTTAATAGTCAGATTTACTTGATTGTTAATTAGCAGTGCCACTACTGCGCAGCAATGCAAAACAGTGATCAGCGCGCTCGTAGCTCAGCTGGATAGAGTACCTGGCTACGAACCAGGCGGTCGGAGGTTCGAATCCTCCCGAGCGCGCCATTATCTTTGTTAATAGTCAGATTTACTTGATTGTTAATTAGCAGTGCCACTACTGCGCAGCAATGCAAAACAGTGATCAGCGCGCTCGTAGCTCAGCTGGATAGAGTACCTGGCTACGAACCAGGCGGTCGGAGGTTCGAATCCTCCCGAGCGCGCCATTATCTTTATTAATAGTCAGATTTACTTGATTGTTAATTAGCAGTGCCACTACTGCGCAGCAATGCAAAACAGTGATCAGCGCGCTCGTAGCTCAGCTGGATAGAGTACCTGGCTACGAACCAGGCGGTCGGAGGTTCGAATCCTCCCGAGCGCGCCATTATTTTTATTAATAGTCAGATTTACTTGATTGTTAATTAGCAGTGCCACTACTGCGCAGCAATGCAAAACAGTGATCAGCGCGCTCGTAGCTCAGCTGGATAGAGTACCTGGCTACGAACCAGGCGGTCGGAGGTTCGAATCCTCCCGAGCGCGCCATTATTTTGATGAATAATCAGATTAATTTGATTGTTGATCAGCAGTGCCACTACTGCGCAGCAATGCAAAACGGTGATCAGCGCGCTCGTAGCTCAGCTGGATAGAGTACCTGGCTACGAACCAGGCGGTCGGAGGTTCGAATCCTCCCGAGCGCGCCATTATTTAAAAGCTCAGCTTCGGCTGGGCTTTTTTCGTTTCTGATACCTGCTATTTTCTCTTCTCTTTTATTTTTTATCTTCAGCCTTTCAGCTAAGACCAAACACGATAAATGTGTGTTCTCTCCCAGTTTGTAAACTTTTTTGCTTAAAGCACCATAGTTGTATTTCAAGTTGCTGTTGTTCATTCGCTTAATTCAGATGTGGGGGCGGAAAAGTGCTGTTATTTCATGGTGCTTTGTAGCGAATGTAGCTTGAGTCACTATGCGATTGTGCGGTATTCGCGAGCCGGTACTGTGCACAAGAGACAATTTTGCTGTGAGTCTCTGGTTTGCAACATCGTTGTGAGTGACGATGGCTTCGGGTGTTATTTATGGTTCGTCATTAGGGTTACGCTAACGTAAAGGTTAATTATGTGGCTTGATACTGCATTTCTGTAGTGACTTGATTACTCAAGAGTTAATTTGCGAGACGGCGGTATTGAAGATTTATCTGGTAGTGAATTGTGCCGTGAAAAGTCCGATGTTTTGTGAACTCAACAGCAATTTTTATCAAGTGTGGTGAATTAATACATTTTGGTTGTTCTTTTGTTAATCAATTTGACTTGTTTTTATCTGCCGTGGTACTTGTTAATCGCCAGTCACATAATGAAAGGAAGCAATAATGACTGATTTAGGTAGCGTGCTAATGGATGCCGCTACCATCATGGTTACCGGCATGGTGGTGGTGTTTGTTTTTCTTAGCATCCTTATTTTTCTTGTTCAGCTCTTAGCCAAAATAGCCCCGCCAGATCCGGAGTCGGCAGCCGTAACGACAACGGTGGCAACGCCAGCCAAGGTCGATACGTCACTGCAAGGGGGTAAACCTGAGGTTATTGCTGCCATATCTGCGGCAGTGACTCAATACCGTCAGCGCAGAGCTTGAATTAGTTAGGACAGGTTTAATAGACAAGGAGTGTGTGAGCATGTCTAAACCATTAGCGATCACTGACGTCGTTCTACGCGACGCTCATCAATCTTTATTTGCCACCCGTCTTCGCCTTGAAGATATGTTACCGATTGCCGAGCAACTCGATAATCTCGGTTATTGGTCTTTGGAAACTTGGGGTGGGGCAACCTTCGATGCCTGTATTCGTTATCTTGGTGAAGATCCGTGGCAACGTCTACGCGCATTAAAGCAAGCAATGCCAAAAACACCGATGCAGATGCTGCTTCGAGGTCAGAATTTATTAGGTTATCGCCATTATGGTGACGATGTGGTGGAAGCTTTTGTCGAGCGTGCGCACCGTAATGGCATGGATGTATTCCGTATTTTTGATGCGATGAACGATGTTCGTAACTTTGAAAAAGCGGTCAAAGCCACGGTCGATGTGGGCGCACATGCCCAAGGGACCATTTCTTATACCACAAGCCCTGTACATACCCTTGATACTTGGGTTGATCTTGCCAAGCAATTGGAAGATTTAGGGTGCCATTCGATCTGTATTAAAGATATGTCTGGGCTACTTAAGCCTTATGAAGCCGAACTGTTGGTGTCGCGGATCAAAGCTTCGTGTGATGTGCCATTGGCGTTGCATTGCCATGCGACGACTGGGCTTTCAACAGCAACGGCCGTGAAAGCGGTAGAAGCGGGGCTCGATATTTTAGATACCGCAGTGTCGTCGATGAGCCAAACCTATGGCCATACTCCGACTGAAACCGTGATTGCGATGCTTGAGGGTACCGAGCGTGATACCCAGTTAAAACTCGACCAGTTAGAGCCTATTGCTGCCTATTTCCGTGATGTTCGAAAAAAGTACGCCAAATTTGAGGGCAGTCTCAAAGGGGTTGATGCTCGTATTTTGTTAGCGCAAGTACCCGGCGGCATGCTGACCAATATGGAGAGCCAGCTTAAAGAGCAAGGGGCAGCTGATCGTTTTGATGAGGTATTGGCAGAGATCCCACGCGTGCGTGAAGATCTCGGTTATATCCCACTGGTAACGCCAACATCGCAAATTGTGGGGACTCAGGCGGTACTTAATGTCTTAACTGGCGAGCGCTATAAAAGTATCAGTAAAGAAACCGCTGGCGTCCTTAAAGGTGAATACGGAAAAACGCCTGCGGCGGTGAATGCCGAGCTGCAAGCTAAGGTGTTGGCTGGTGCTGAGCCTATTACTTGTCGCCCTGCTGATTTGATCGACGATGAGCTGGCATCTTTAACCGAGGAGTTGATCGTTAAAGCCGAGGCAGAGAATATTTCGTTAGCGAGTGAGCAAGTTGATGATGTATTAACTTACGCGTTATTCCCCCAAGTTGGGCTTAACTTCCTTAAAAACCGCGATAACCCTGCCGCTTTTGAACCTGCGCCAACCGCCGATGAGCTAGTGTCATCGCCAGCGGTCGTCCCAGCCAAGAGTGCACAAGCTACGAATGGCACTGGTGGCGTGGAAAGTTATAGCGTGAAAGTGAATGGTCAGGTGTATGAGGTTGAGGTAGGACCGAGTGGTGAACTGACTTCAGCGGTACCAGCATCTTCTGCGCAAACAGCAACGGAAGCGCCGTCAGCTGCGAGTGTGGGGGAAGCCATTGCCGCACCGCTCGCGGGCAATATCTTTAAGATCAATGTTCAGCCGGGTCATCAAGTGTCGGAAGGTGATGTGTTAGTGATTTTGGAAGCCATGAAAATGGAGACCGAAGTGCGCGCAGTACGAGGTGGCGTGATCCAAGCGCTGCATGTCAAAGAGGGCGATTCGGTAGCGGTAGGCTCACCGATCTTGAGCTTAGCGTAAGAGGTATACCATGGATGGTTTATTGAAACTTTGGTCGGAGACCGGCATCGCCAACTTTGAATTTGGGCAAATTGTGATGATGTTGGTGGGCTTCGGCTTACTGTTTTTGGCAATTCGTAAAGGGTTTGAACCTTTGCTGCTGTTGCCGATTGGCTTTGGAGCAATTCTTGCCAATATTCCCAACGCAGGTTTTACCGAAGAAGGTGGCTTGCTGTACTACATCTACCATGTCGGGATCGAAACAGGGATCTTCCCGTTATTGATCTTCATGGGGGTCGGTGCGATGACTGACTTCGGGGCGCTGATCGCTAACCCCAAAACCCTGTTATTAGGGGCTGCAGCACAGTTTGGGATCTTCTTTACTTTGTTTGGTGCGATTTTGCTGAACCTAGTACCGGGGATTGAGTTCACCATGGCAGATGCTTCGTCGATTGCCATTATTGGCGGTGCGGATGGTCCGACGGCCATCTTCTTAGCGAGTCGCTTATCACCGGATTTGCTTGGGGCGATTGCGGTTGCCGCCTACAGTTATATGGCGCTGGTCCCTATTATTCAGCCGCCTATCATGAAGGCGTTAACCTCACCGCAAGAGCGTAAGATCCAGATGAAGCAACTGCGTCATGTTAGCCAAGCGGAGAAGATTTTGTTCCCATTGGCAGTGTTGATGATGACGGTATTCTTCTTACCCTCGGCAACACCGCTGGTCGGCATGTTCTGCCTTGGTAATTTGATGCGTGAATCTGGAGTGGTCGAGCGCTTGTCGAATACGGTTCAAAATGAACTGATCAATATTGTCACCATCATGCTAGGGCTTGGTGTTGGCTCGAAACTCGAAGCTGATCAGTTCCTGCAGCTTGAAACTTTAGGGATCTTGTTACTCGGTGCGGTAGCGTTCAGTGTTGGTACTGGCGGCGGTGTATTAATGGCGAAGCTACTTAACCGCTTTAGCAAAGAAGACATTAATCCGCTTATCGGGGCTGCTGGCGTATCGGCAGTGCCAATGGCTGCACGAGTGGTGAACAAGGTCGGGCTTGAAGCCAATCCGCAAAATTTCTTATTGATGCATGCGATGGGACCAAACGTGGCAGGGGTATTAGGTTCGGCAGTTGCGGCGGGTATTTTATTGGCGTTGGTGAGCCCTTAATTAGCCTCTAACGCGGGGATTGCAGCAATAAATTAAACCAATTAAAACGGGTAGCGATAAGCTGCCCGTTTTTTTTATGCCATGAGTTAGGTATAACTGAACCTCATAACAAAACGCATCAGTAAGCCTGATAAGGAAACCACCATGGCGACAGACACTTCAGCGTTCAACTCTGCACATTTAGAACCGCCTACACATACTCAGCAACTCGCTATCACGGCTTTTGGCGAGGCGAAAACATTGGCACTGCAAACTCAACCTATTCCTAAGATGACGTCACAGCAAGTGCTGGTGGCGGTCAATTTTGCTGGGGTGAATCCCATTGATGCTAAAACGCGAGCAGGTCTTGGTTGGGCGGCGCAGCAGAACAAAGATAATTTACCTTGGGTGCCGGGGTATGACATTGCAGGGCAAGTGGTAGCCATTGGTGAGCAAGTGACTGAGTTCGCAATTGGCGATCGCGTCAGTGGTTTTATCGGCTTTCCTCTGCAAGGAGGTGGTTACAGTCAGTATGTGGTTGCGGAGCAGCAAGCGCTGAGTCATGTACCTGACAATGTCACTCTAGAAACGGCAGCGGCTTTACCGCTAGCGGGGCAAACTGCGTGGCAAGCGTTAGAGAAAGTGAAAGTAAAAGCGGGTGAGCGGGTCTTGATCTTGGCGGGAGCTGGTGGAGTCGGTCATTTGGCAATTCAGCTAGCTACTGCGAAGCAAGCGCAAGTGATTGCGACGGCTTCTCAAGCGAACTTGGCATTTTTAACCGAGCTTGGTGCCCATGCGGTCGATTACCATCAAGGCGCTTTGGTTGATCTGATTGAGCCGGTGGATGTGCTGATTGATTTGATGGGCAGTGAGGTTGGCATTGCAGCGCTAGAGTGCGTCAAAGCCGGTGGGCGTGTAGTGACGATCCCAACGATCACGGCTGATCTTGTTTGCCAGCGAGCGGAAGCATTAGGCTTATCAGCTTGCGGGATCTTGGTGTCGCCGAGCGTCGTTCAAAATAACGCTATGCTTGAGAGGGTAGCCCTAGGTCAGCTTCAGGTTGAAATTGCCCAAAGCTTCCCTTTGAGCCAAGGTGTTCAAGCGCATCAGCAAATTGAGTCAGGGCGAACTCGCGGTAAAGTTCTGTTGGCGGTTTCGGCGCCATGATCGATACGTTAGTCAGTGGCGAGTCAGCGCTATGGGTTTTATTTTCTACGGGATTTCTTAGTGCGACCTTGCTACCTGGGGGCTCGGAAGCCAATTTGATCGCGACTTTAAAATTGGGCGATAACCCGATTGGATTAGTGATTTTGGTGGCAACTTTGGGGAACACCTTAGGCGGTATGACCAATTATTGGTTAGGTCGGCTACTTCCAGATAAAACTTCTGATGAAAAACAGGGTCATAGAGCATTATTATGGCTGAAAAAATACGGCTACTGGTCTTTGTTTTTCAGTTGGTTGCCGATTATCGGTGATCCACTTTGCTTAGCTGCAGGTTGGTTGCGTATGCACCACTGGCTAAGCTTTCTCATCATCATGATAGGTAAAGCCTTGCGCTATACCTTACTAGCCCTTGTTGTGGTTGGTTTTTTATAAGGATGTCTTTTGTGCAAAAGTGGCTTTTTAATGCTTTATTTCTCTCGATAGCAGCAACGCCTGCTGCAACCGCGTATGCCAAGTCTTCCGAAACCCAAGCTTTACCCGCTGGGATTTCTTTTATCGAGCAGGTCAAGGCGGATAACCCGAGTGAACCTGTGATCCCGTATCGCAAGTACACCTTAGATAACGGCCTGACTTTGGTTTTGCACCAAGATAAATCGGATCCCTTAGTGCACGTTGATATGACCTACCATGTCGGCTCAGCCCGTGAAGACGAAGGGAAATCAGGTTTTGCTCATTTCTTTGAGCACATGATGTTCCAAGGCTCAGAGCATGTTGGCGATCAAGAACACTTCCGCCTAATTACCGAAGCGGGCGGTACGCTCAATGGCACCACAAACCGTGACCGTACCAATTACTTTGAAACTGTCCCGGCCAATCAACTGGAAAAAATGCTGTGGTTAGAAGCCGATCGCATGGGCTTTTTGCTGGGTGCTGTTTCGCAGCGTAAGTTTGAAATCCAGCGTGATACGGTGAAAAACGAGCGAGCGCAGAACTTTGAAAATCGCCCTTATGGTTTGGTTTATGAGCGTTTAGGTGAAGCTCTGTATCCACGTGAGCATCCTTATTCATGGCAGACCATTGGTTATATTGAAGATCTTAACCGTGTCGATGTGAATGACTTAAAAGCCTTTTTCTTGCGTTGGTACGGACCAAATAACGCCACGTTAACCATAGGTGGTGATTTTGATATCGACCAAACCTTGGCGTGGGTGAACAAATACTTTGGTTCTATTCCTCGTGGTCCAGAAGTGAAGAAAGCGGCTAAGTGGCCGGTGAAAGTCGATAGCGATCGCTTTATCACTTTGGAAGATAAGATCCAGCAACCGATGCTGATGATGGCATGGCCGACGTCGTACAACGGTGCTGAAGATGAAGCATCGCTTGACATGTTGGCGAAAATTATCGGTGGCGGTAAGAATAGCCTCTTGTATCAAGACTTGGTGAAGCCGGGCAAAGTCGTGGATGCAGGCGCGTTCCATGACTGTGCTGAACTGGCATGTACCATGTACGTTTACGCCATGGGGCAAAGTGGCGAGAAAGGGAACTTAAAGACCATTCGTGACCAAGTCACCCAAGTGCTAAACGGGCTTGAGAAGCGCGGTGTGAATGAGAAAGAGCTCGAAGAGCGCAAAGGCATGGTTGAAGCTAATGCCATCTTTGGTCTGCAAAGTGTCAGCGGTAAAGTATCGCAGCTGGCAGCGTATGAGACCTTCTTTGGCGATCCTAATTACCTTCAACAAGAGCTCAATAACCTGCGAGCGGTCACCACGCACAGCATGGAGCAGGCTTACATGCGCTACCTCAATGGTCATCCTAGCGTGACTTTGAGTGTGGTACCGAAAGGAAAAACGCAGCTTCAAGCGGCGAAACCAAACTTTACCCCTGCTGAGCGTAAGCTACCAGAGCATCAAAAGATTGCCGATGAACAATTGGATATTCGCCGTCCGGTGGATAATTTTGACCGCAGCGTAATGCCACAACCAGCCAAACCTGTTGAAGCCAAATTGCCAGATGTGTACGAGTTTTCATTGGCTAACGGTATTAAGGTGTTAGGGACTAAGTACCTTGAAACGCCTACGGTTGAGCTACAGTTGATCTTACCGGCTGGTCGTCGTTTTGAACCTCAAGGCAAAGAAGGATTGGCGGCATTAACGGCGGCGATGATGGGTGAAGCGACTGAGAAATCGAGCGCGGAAAGCCTATCTTCAAAACTGGATGTTTTGGGCAGTACCGTTCACTTTAACAGTGGCTTGTATACCACGACGGTATCAGTAACGGCTTTGGCGAAAAATCTGCCGCAGACCTTGGCGATTATGCAGGAGAAACTCTTTAGCCCTGCATTTAGTGAGACAGACTTTACGCGTTTGAAAGCCCAAGCGATTGAAGGTGCAGTGTATGAGCATCAGCGCCCGAACTGGCTCGCGGCGCAAACTACTCGTGAAGTGTTGTTTGGTGATACGCCAATGAGTCAACCGAGTGAAGGTACCAAAGCCTCGCTTGAGAGCCTGACCCTTGCCGATGTTAAAGCTTTTTATCAGCAGTTCTATACCCCTAACGGCGCAGATGTCGTGGTGGTGGGTGATATCAAGCAAGCGATGCTGACTAAAGAGCTCGATTTCTTGGCTAAGTGGCAAGGTAAGCCTGAGCCTAAACTGAGTAAGTTCACCCTGCCAAAAGAGGGTAAACAAACCATCTGGCTGGTGGATCAACCGGGTGCTCCGCAAACCGTGATCCGTTTGGCGCGTCAAGGACTGCCGTTTGATGCCACGGGCGAGTTGTACCAAACTCAACTGGCGAACTTTAACTTAGCGGGTAACTTCAATAGCCGCATCAACCAGAACCTGCGTGAAGATAAAGGTTACACCTATGGCGCGGGCGGTTACCAAAGTGGTGGACGTGAAGTGGGCTTGTCGGTGTTCTATGCGCAAGTGCGAGCCAATGCGAGCGTGCCAGCACTGAAAGAGTTCATTGCGGAAATGAAAAAGATGAGCCAGCAAGGTGTGAGCGATCAAGAGATTGATTTCATGCGCTTGGCCGTGGGTCAAAAAGAAGCCTTGAGCTATGAAACGCCAGCGAAAAAAGCCCAGTTATTAGGACAAATGCTGACTTATGCGTTGCCGAAAAATTACATCAGCGAACGTAATGAAATCGCCGCAACCATAGATAAAGCGACCTTGAACGCGATGGCGAAGAAATGGTTTAACCCAGATGATTACCAAATCATTATTGTGGGTGATGCTAAAACCTTGCAGCCACAATTAGCGGAATTAGACATTCCTGTTAAGTCTTTTACCCCGACTAAGTAACGACAAGGCCACTGGTATCTGCCAGTGGTCTTTTTCATTATTGACGTGATAAGGGCGGTTTTTCGCTCTTGTCTTACTGCAATTATTTCACGGTCGTAATAGTGTTTCACCGTTGGAATACCGTATTAATCGTGGTAATTGGCAATAATAATGATTACTCTAGCCTGTTATAAATCAGATCAAAAATGAGAACAGCCCTGATGGATTTTTCACAACGTTTGCAGCAACTTGCTGCAAATCCAGACGCATTGACTCACATTGGCCGCGGATTGGAGCGTGAAGCGCTACGTATAACCCCTGAAGGGCGGTTATCGAGTGCGTACCATCCGGCAGGGTTGGGTTCAGCCCTGACTAACCAATGGGTAACGACCGATTACGCTGAGTCTCTGCTGGAATTTATTACTCCGGTATCGCGTAATATTGATGACTTACTGGATCAACTGGGTGATATCCATCAGTTCACGTACCGTCAGCTGGATAACGAGCAGTTGTGGCCGATGTCGATGCCGTGTTTTGTCGGTAACGAAGATGACATCATGCTGGCGCAATATGGCTCGTCAAACTCGGGACAGATGAAAACCTTATACCGCCAAGGGCTCAAAAACCGCTACGGCAGTATGATGCAGGTGATCTCTGGGGTGCACTTTAACTTCTCTTTCCCTGAGGCTTTTTGGCAACAGTTGTTTGGTGATCAAACCCCAGAAGCACGCCAAGCGTCAGTCTCGGATGCCTACTTTGGTCTGATCCGAAACTACTACCGCTTTGGTTGGTTGATCCCATACTTGTTTGGCGCATCACCAGCGTTATGCGGCTCTTTCATCAAAGACAATACCGCAACACAGCAGAACTTTAAGAAAAGTGGCTGTGGTACTTACTACTTACCGAATGCGACCGCATTACGCCTGAGTGATTTAGGCTACACCAACAATGCGCAAAGTGTGTTGAAAATTGGTTTCAATAGCATTGAGCAGTACTTGGAAGGATTGCAAAAAGCGATTCGTACTCCGTCTGCAGAATTTGCTGAAATTGGTGTCAAAGTAGATGGCGCGTATCGTCAGCTTAATAGCAATGTGCTGCAAATCGAGAATGAGTTGTATGCGCCAATCCGTCCTAAACGTGTTGCGAAAAACGGTGAAAAACCATCAGAAGCGCTTGAGCGTGGCGGGGTGGAATACATTGAAGTACGTTCGCTAGACGTAAACCCATTTAGCCCTATTGGTGTGACCGAGCAACAAATCCGTTTCCTTGATTTGTTCCTGACTTGGGCAACGTTATCACCGTCGGCTGAAATGGACGATGCAGAGCTAGAGTGCTGGCGTGATAACTGGAACCGAGTGGTGGTTGATGGTCGTAATCCTGATCTGATGCTGAAAATTGGTTGTAATGGTGAACGCCTATCGGTTCAGGCTTGGGGACAACGTGTCTTTGCTGAATTGGTGGAAGTGGCAAAAGCCATGGATGCCGCAGCAGGTAACGAAAGCTACCAGCAAACTTGCCAAGAGTTACTGACTTGGATCGAAAACCCAGAACTGACGCTATCTGCGCAGCTGCTGAAGCAGATTGAGCAGCAAGAAGGCATTGGTAAGGTTGGGGCAGAGTTGGCAGCCCAGCATGCTCATACCTTGGCACAACGTCAGTACCGTTTCTATCAGCAAGCCGAGTTTGAGCAAGAAGCCAAAGCGTCGGTTGAGCGTCAGCAAGCGATTGAAAACAGTGATACGCTATCGCTGGATGCGTTCTTAGATGATTACTTCGCTGATTTAAAAGGCGAATAATGAAAAGCGCTTGCCTCAATGGCAGGCGTTTTTATTAATGAAGAATTTTAGATAAAAAAAGAGGCGGCAACCATGCCGCCCTAAAACAATTTCGCAGGGATGACGACAGTTTTACTGCCAGTCATTTATTCTGACTTTGCCAAGTGGATTTAGTTCCCAATGAGGAAGAATATGTTTTCGGTGGTACGTACCATAACCATGATTGGCGCAGTGGCTTTATTGGCTGGCTGTGCGACCCCACCACCTAAAGATCAATCCAACCTTTGTAATATCTTTCGAGAAAATCCAGGTTGGTACGATGACGCGCTAGATATGCAAGATGATTGGGGAACGCCCATCCATGTTGCGATGGCGTTTATTAAACAAGAAAGTAGTTTTCGTCATGATGCTCGCCCACCTAAAGATTACCTTTTAGGTTTTATTCCTTGGGGACGGGTAAGCAGTGCCTATGGCTACGCGCAGGCGCAAGACCCAGCGTGGAGTGATTACCAAAAAGCGACCCGTAATGGCGGCTCACGCACCAATTTTGCAGATTCACTTCAATTTGTGGGCTGGTATACCAGTGAAACCCAACGTCAGCTGGGCATTTCTAAGTGGGATGCGTACAACCAGTATTTGGCGTATCACGAAGGGCGTGGTGGCTATAAGCGTGGCAGTTATAAGGGGAAACCAACCCTCATTAAAGTGTCGCGTAAAGTTGAGCAGCAGGCTAAAAATTACGGTTGGCAGCTGAAAAAGTGTAAAAAGGAATTAGACGATAATCGCAGCTGGTGGTCGTTTTAGCGATTAGGATATAGATTGGATTAGAGAGGCAAAGGAGAAGGAAGTAATGCCGTTATTAGATAGTTTCACCGTTGATCACACTCGCATGCATGCCCCAGCGGTACGCATTGCTAAAAAGATGCAAACCCCAAAAGGGGATACCATCACTGTGTTCGATTTGCGCTTTTGCCGCCCGAATGCAGAAATTCTCACTGAGCGTGGTATTCATACTTTAGAGCACTTGTTCGCAGGCTTTATGCGTGATCACCTTAACTCAGACCAAGTAGAAATTATTGATATCTCGCCAATGGGGTGTCGCACTGGTTTCTACATGAGCTTGATTGGTACGCCGGCTGAAAGCCAAGTGGCGCAGAGCTGGCAAGCAGCGATGACGGATGTGCTCAACGTTGAGTCGCAAGACAAGATCCCTGAGCTTAACGAGTATCAGTGCGGTACCTACAGTATGCACTCACTCGATGAAGCCAAGCAGATTGCACAAGCGATCCTTGACCAAGGTATTGCGGTTAACAAGAACGATGACTTGGCGCTACCAGAAGGGTTACTCAACGAACTCAGTGTTAAGTAAGCTATTTACCAGCTAATAAAAAAGCTGACCTTATGGTCAGCTTTTTTGTATCTCGCATGTCTCTCTTAATAAGAGCGTTCCGCGTTACTTAGCCCGTTTTCTGTAAGTGATTGGATAGCACTTTGACTTGCTTGATCATATTCTCAGACACTTCCACGATTTCCATTTGGTAACCGCCGATCTGAATACTCACCTGTGCATCAGGAATATCTTCCAAATGCTCCAGTATTAAGCCGTTCAAGGTACGTGGGCCATCGGTAGGTAAATCCCATTTCAGGCTTTTGTTCAAATCTCGAATGTTGGCACTGCCTTCGATGATCAAACTGCCATCAGCTTGAGGGGTCACTTCTTCAGCCAAGGTTGGCGCGATAGAAGTGGTAAACTCACCCACGATCTCTTCCAGAATGTCTTCTAAGGTGATCAAGCCTTGGATATCACCGTATTCATCGACAATCAGACCAATACGCTCTTTATTGCGTTGGAATTTTAAAAGCTGAATGTTGAGTGGGGTGCCTTCCGGAATGAAGTAGACTTCATCGGCAGCACGTAGCAGCACTTCTTTACTGAATTCGTTCTTGTCCATCATCAGGCGGTAAGCTTCGCGTACACGTAGCATGCCTACCACTTCATCGATAGTGTCGCGATACAGCACGATACGACCATGCGCTGAGTGGCTCAGTTGGCGCACAATGGATTTCCAATCATCGTTGATATTGATGGCGGCGATTTCGTTGCGCGGTACCATCAAGTCTTCAACGGTGACTTTCTCCAAATCCAGAATGGACAACAGCATGTCTTGGTGGCGACGTGGGATCAAACCGCCAGCTTCATCAACAACAGTGCGTAGCTCTTCTGAGCTCAGTTTAGAGTCGTTACCACTGTCCACCTTCAGACCAAGAATGCGCAAGAAAGTATTGGTAATCCCGTTAACAAACCATACCAATGGGTATAGCAGTTTCATCAGGATATTGAGAACAATACTACTAGCGTAAGAGACACGTTCAGGGTAGAGCGCAGCAAGGGTTTTTGGGGTTACTTCGGCAAACACCAGCACCACTAAAGTTAGCGCACCAGTTGCCATTGCTACCCCGAGGTCGCCATATAAGCGCATACCGATAATGGTGGCAATGGCGGAGGCTAAGATGTTCACCAAGTTGTTGCCGATCAGGATCAGTCCAATCAGGCGGTCTGGGCGCGAGAGTAGCTTCTCTACGCGCTTGGCACCACGGTGCCCTTGGTTGGCTAGGTGTCGTAACTTGTAGCGGTTGAGCGACATCATGCCGGTTTCAGAACCGGAGAAATATCCGGAAATGACGAGTAGTAATATCAGAAGGGAGAATAAGACTCCCGTGGATATATCGTCCAAAAACGTGTCCTTTAACTTACGATATGCGAATTAATAATCAGCGTAATAATGCTATTTCTACGCGATTGAGGCTCAGAGTCAATGATCAAAGTGCTGTTTTATTAACCGCCGATAATGATCTCCTTGACGAAGCGACTGCCAAAGTATGCCAAGGTCAGGAGAAATGCTCCCACGAGGCTAAACCAAACAACGCGGCGTCCACGCCAACCTTTGTGGTAATGTCCCCAGATGAGAGTACTGTAAACACACCATGCCATCAGGGATAGTAAGGCTTTGTGCATCTTGCCTTGAATCATCAACTCTTCCATGAAGATGAAGCCTGTGACTAAGGTCACGGTCAGGAGGGCATTCCCGACAAGGATGATCTTGAAAAGCTGACGTTCCACCATCATTAATGGAGGGATGTTCGGGTTGATAAGCAGGGTCTTCTTTGCTTTGAGCTTATGATCCAGCCAAGCCAGTTGTATCGCGTATAAGGTGGCGATCATCAGGGTGGAATATGAGAACAAAGCCAGAGAAATATGCAGTAAAACTTGCGGGTGGCCTTCTAAATGGGTAATAAAAGAGCCCGGTAATAGCGTGGCCGCTGTTAAGTTAATAGCGGCAAAGCTATAAACAACAGGCAATAAGAACCATACTCTTAGTTTAAGAGTCGCGAAGGTGGTGAGGGTTGCGATCATAAAGCTGATCAGTGAAGCAACATTGAGAATACTCAAGTTTTGCCCCACGCCGCCGAGGATAAGATCCTTAAGCAGTAAGATATGTAGAGTTATTGCCACTAAGGCTGAGGCAAAAATCGGCTTGGTTTTGATGCCATCACTGTTGGTTAAGCCTGGAATAACGAGGCCTAGTGCCATTAAATAAAAGCAAGCTGCCACAATGGCAATGAACATATCCATAGTAAACGTGTAACTATCTAAGATGGTTAGAGCTTGCCAGTATACCTTGCTCAACTAAGAGTCGCCATTGCTACATGAAAGCAGGCGCATGATTGCGGTATACTAGCGGTAATTTTTTAGAATTATATCCATTCAATTGCATTGTTGGCTGTTTAAATTGTCAATATTGGGCTGGATATAGACATTTTGTTGCGAAACGAGCGAGTAGCACATGTTCGAGAATTTATCGGAGCGTTTATCGAAAACGCTTAAAAATATTAGCGGCCGTGGCCGTCTGACCGACGACAATATCAAAGATACGCTGCGCGAAGTGCGTATGGCGTTACTTGAAGCGGACGTTGCGCTTCCGGTTGTTCGTGATTTTGTTAAGCGCGTAAAAGAACGTGCGGTTGGTACTGAAGTATCAAAAAGCCTAACACCAGGCCAAGAGTTCATTAAGATCGTTCAAGCTGAGCTTGAAGCGGTAATGGGTGACTCTAACGAAGAGCTTGATCTTGCTGCGCAGCCGCCAGCGGTGATTTTGATGGCGGGTCTACAAGGTGCGGGTAAAACTACCAGTGCCGGTAAACTGGGTAAGCTATTAAAAGAGCGTAATAAGAAGAAGGTGCTGGTGGTTTCAGCTGACGTATACCGTCCAGCGGCGATCAAACAGCTACAAACTCTAGCTTCTGACATCGGCATTGATTTCTTCCCTTCAACGGCAGATCAAAAGCCTGTTGATATCGTTAACGATGCTGTTAACCATGCGAAGCAAAAATTCTACGATGTGCTGATTGTCGATACCGCGGGTCGCCTGCACGTTGATGAAGAAATGATGGACGAGATCAAAGACGTCCATGCAGCAGCGAACCCTGTTGAGACTCTGTTTGTGGTTGATGCCATGACAGGTCAAGATGCGGCGAACACAGCGAAAGCCTTTAACGATGCGCTGCCACTAACCGGTGTGATCCTAACTAAGGTTGATGGTGATGCACGTGGTGGTGCGGCTCTGTCGGTACGTCACATCACAGGCAAGCCAGTGAAGTTCTTGGGTGTTGGTGAGAAAACCGATGCGCTAGAACCTTTCCACCCTGATCGTGTTGCTTCACGTATTCTAGGTATGGGTGACGTACTGTCACTGATCGAAGACCTAGAGCGTAATGTTGATAAAGACCAAGCTGAAAAGCTGGCGAAGAAGTTTAAAGAGAAGAAAGGCTTTGATCTTGAAGACTTCCTAAATCAACTTAAACAAATGAAGAACATGGGCGGCATGATGGGCATGCTAGACAAACTGCCAGGTATGTCTCAGCTGCCAGACAACATGAAAGATCAGGTTAACGATAAAATGTTTAACCAGATGGAAGCGATCATCAGCTCAATGACTAAACTTGAGCGTGAGCGCCCAGAGCTCATCAAAGGCTCGCGTAAGAAACGTATCGCAGCGGGTTCTGGTACTCAGGTACAAGACGTTAACCGTCTGCTTAAACAATTTACCCAGATGCAGAAAATGATGAAAAAGATGCAGAAGGGTGGCATGAAGAACATGATGCGCCAGATGAAAGGCATGATGCCGGGCGGCGGCATGTTCCCAGGCCGATAATCCATCGATAAAGAAGGGATTTTTCTTTAACTGGTGAAAAATTAGCTAAAGCAGTTGCATTCGTCAGTTTTCGGAGTAAAATTCCCGAGCTTAATTTGGCACGGCCCTCGTTGTTTCAACGAGGGCAATTTTTATTCACAGTAATGCAAAGAGGACGATATGGTTACCATTCGTTTGGCACGTCACGGCGCTAAAAAGCGTCCTTTCTATCACATCGTAGTTGCTGATTCACGTTGTTCACGTGACGGTCGTAACATCGAGCGTATCGGTTTCTTCAACCCTGTAGCTAAGGGCCAAGAAGAGCGTCTACGTCTTGATCTAGACCGCGTAAACCACTGGGTTGGTCAAGGTGCAACTGTATCTGACCGCGCAGCTAAACTAATCAAAGACGCAGCGAAAGCAGCAGCTTAATTAGTCATTTATAGGGTAGAAGAGAAACGATGAGTTCTAAAAACCAAGACCACGTAATTGTCGGTAAACTCGGTGCCACCTATGGTATCAAGGGTTGGCTCAAAGTTTTTTCCTACACCGAACAATCTGAAAGCATTTTCTCTTACACCCCTTGGCTGATTAAAGTGAAGGGCGAGTGGAAAGAGTTCCACGTTGATTCGTGGAAACGCCATGGTCAAGGACTAGTAGCTAAGCTTGAAGGTTTGGACGTTCGCGAGGACGCTCAAGTATTCACTAATGCTGAAGTTGCCGTATCTGCAGACCAGCTACCTGCGCTGTCGGATGAAGAATTCTACTGGCGCGAGTTGTTTGGTATGTCTGTGATGACTACCGAAGGTTACGACCTAGGTAAAGTGACTGACATCCTGGAAACAGGTTCAAACGACGTTTTAGTAGTTAAAGCAAATTTAAAAGATGCTTTCGGGCAGAAGGAACGCTTAATCCCGTTCCTCGATGAGCAGGTCATCAAGTCGATTGATCGCACTGCTCAGCGGATCGAAGTTGACTGGGATCCTGGATTTTAATCCCCGGTAATAGGTGAGCAAATGAAAGTCGGCATTATCAGCCTCTTTCCTGAAATGTTCAGTGCCATTACCAATTTTGGGGTAACAGGTCAGGCGGTAAAAAAAGGCCTTGTGTCAGTGGAAACTTGGAATCCTCGTGATTTCACCCACGACAAACATCGTACGGTTGACGATCGACCATACGGTGGCGGACCAGGTATGTTGATGATGGTGCAGCCTTTGCGCGATGCCATTCACACTGCCAAACAGTCTGTAGAAGGTCAGACTAAAGTCATTTACCTATCACCTCAGGGCCGTAAGCTTGATCAAGCAGGTGTTGAGGAGTTGGCTAAGAATGAGAACTTGATTCTTATTTGTGGCCGCTACGAAGGGGTAGATGAGCGCATTATCCAACAAGAGGTAGACGAAGAATGGTCTATTGGGGATTTTGTGCTGACTGGGGGCGAGCTACCAGCCATGACCTTAGTTGATGCAGTCGTGCGGTTTGTACCGGGCGTACTGGGTGACTTTGCGTCGGCAGAAGAAGATTCTTTTGCCAATGGGTTGTTAGATTGTCCACATTATACGCGTCCTGAAGTACTAGACGATCAGGAAGTGCCAAAGGTACTTCTGTCTGGTAATCACAAGGACATTAGTCGCTGGCGAATGAAACAATCGCTAGGCCGTACTTGGCTGAGAAGACCAGAGCTCCTGGAAAACCTAGCTCTGACTGACGATCAGGAATTCTTGCTCGCGGAATTTATTCGCGAATATAAAGCAAGCAATTAATTAATTTAGTATCAGTTTATTCTAGGGTATACACCAATGAGTAACATCATCAAGCAGCTCGAAGACGAGCAACTAAAACAAGACCTACCAACTTTTGCACCTGGTGACACTGTTGTTGTTCAGGTTAAAGTAAAAGAAGGTGAGCGTGAGCGTCTACAGGCGTTCGAAGGCGTAGTTATCGCTAAGCGTAACCGTGGTCTACACTCTGCATTCACTGTTCGTAAAATCTCGAACGGCGAAGGCGTTGAGCGTGCG
Organism: Photobacterium jeanii; assembly: GCF_001650345.1. Taxonomy (GTDB): domain Bacteria; phylum Pseudomonadota; class Gammaproteobacteria; order Enterobacterales; family Vibrionaceae; genus Photobacterium; species Photobacterium jeanii. The sequence goes on from NZ_LVHF01000013.1 coordinate 19,786, forward strand.
TTCCAAACTCACTCTCCACTAGTTGACAGCATTACTGTTAAACGTCGTGGTCAAGTACGTCGTGCCAAACTGTACTACCTACGTGAGCGTTCAGGTAAAGCGGCTCGTATCAAAGAGAAACTAGCTCGCAAATAATTGAACGTGTAAGACGTTTATTGAAAAGCCCGCCATTTGGCGGGCTTTTTTTGTTGGGTGCTTCGAAGCAAGATAAAGCCATGCTATTGGGCGACGTATGGAAATTACACCGTCGCGCTTAGAATAGAAATTGCAGACCTAAAGTGAAGGTATTCGCGCTAAAGCCACGAGGCATGTCGAGATATTGCATTTCACCACTCACCATTAAGTTATGGTTAAACGGGGCTTTGATACCGACGGCGACGTAAGGGCGCACACCACCAAACTCATCATTTCCACGCTCACCATTACCCCAATGACTGTACTGTAAGCTGGTGTAGTTGGCGCCAACTTTACCGTAAGCCAGTAACATGTTGCTGATAGGCAGTTCACCACGCAGTGCCATTACCGCGCCTCGGTAGTCAACATATTCTTTGTGGGTGTCGGTATCGGTCAGCGAGGCTTTACCGCTGGCATTCGAGAAAATACCGGCTTCGAGTGACATCGAATAAGTAAAAGCGAACGAATAGCCGACTTGGGTGATCCAGCCACTATCGTGGTTATCACCAACGGTCAGGTTGGAATAACCGCCTTGAAAGTAAACTTGGTTGTAGGCTGAAGCGGTCGCAGGTAACAGCGAGCATGCTAGCAGCGCGAGCGTACCGCCAGCGTGAGAGAGTTTCATCATGGTATCCTGTCGAAAATTTCGAGCAATATACCGTCCGATGTGTCGTTTATCAAATGACTTATAGGATTATCATTAATTTACCTGATGATAGTGGTACGTGAGTCAAACTCACTGGGTATACTAAGTCTATCTAGTTCTTAAATGAAAAAAAGCCAGCTTAGAAAGCTGGCTTTGATCGTTATGGGAACGGGAGAACTAAGTTTGGTTATACGGTTTCTAGCTTACCGTCTTCTTCGTCCGCAAGGTCGGTTTCACCTTTACCTTTGGACTTCTTAATAACAATGGTAGTGATCGCCAAGCTGCTGATGATACCTACGATTGTTGACACCGTCATTGGCAGGCCAAAGCCAAGTTGGGCGTTGCTAAGAATGAAGGTGATACATACTGTAGTCATGAAGATAGCTGGCACCGTGGTTACCCAGTGTAGCTTGTTATGACGGAGTAGGTAAGCAGATGCAGTCCATAGCATCATTACCGCTGTTGATTGGTTAGCAAAGCCGAAGTAACGCCAGATGATGCCGAAATCGACTTGAGTTAGCACACCACCTAATACGAACAGTGGCAGTGCCATTAGTAGGCGATTGCGTAGCGTTTTTTGCTCCATGTTGAAGTATTCAGCTAGGATCAAACGGCTTGAGCGGAAAGCGGTATCGCCTGATGTGATAGGTAGGATAACCACACCCAAGAAAGCAACTACACCACCTACAACACCCAGTAGACCGATAGATGAGTTGTAAACCACGCTACCTGGGCCACCATTTTTCACCGCTTCTGCAAGTGATTCTACTGAGCCGAAGAAAGACAGCGCGAGTGCACACCAGATCAGGGCGATGATGCCTTCACCAATCATCGCACCGTAAAATACGAAGCGACCATTTTTTTCATTCTCAACACAACGCGCCATCAAAGGTGATTGAGTGGCGTGGAAGCCAGAGATAGCACCACAAGCGATAGTGATGAATAGCGCAGGCCACAGTGGGAGATCGTTCGGGTTCATGTTAGTGAACATCTGGCTCATTTCGTAATCGCCCAGTAGCGTGTGTTCGCTAGACAGTGCGATAGCGGTGATCAGACCGACAGACATGAAGATCAGTAGGGCACCAAACAGTGGGTAAAAGCGGCCAATGATTTTATCGACTGGCACAATGGTCGCGATGATGTAGTAAGCAAAAATGACGACTACCATAGTGGTCATCGACATCCCGATGTTAGTTTGCTCGTTAACAAGGTTAGTGATCATGCCTGCTGGTGCTGATACAAACACCACACCCACCAATAGCAACAGTACGATAGCAAAAATATTCATAAAGTGTTTTGCACCGTTGCCTAGGTAGCGACCGGTCAGGGTTGGCACGGATGCACCGCCGTTACGTACCGACAGCATACCCGAGAAGTAATCGTGTACTGCGCCTGCGAAGATACAGCCAAGTACAATCCACAGCATTGCTGCCGGACCATACAATGCCCCCATGATAGGACCAAAAATAGGACCAACACCTGCGATATTTAGCAGTTGTACTAGGTACACTTTTTTAGTCGACATTGGCACATAGTCAACACCGTCCGTTTTGGTATATGCCGGAGTTTGGCGCTTTTCATTTACACCAAATACTTTTTCAATGAATGCGCCGTAGAGGAAGTATCCTCCAATCAGGGCGCCAACGCAGAGTAAGAACCAAGTCATTTTGTTTTCTCGCTGTGTTATTGGGGGCTTGTTGATACGGTGCCATGTTACGCTGCAGGTGCTGGGATGCACGGGCTAAAACCTTGAGTGGTTATATATCGTGGTGAGTGGTCGATATACTGGCTGAATGGTTAGCGAGGTTTTGACGCTTCCTCGGTGAGAGAAAGGGGCATAAAAGCCGTATTTATCGTGAAGAATTATCCAACCGATTGAAAGCTAAATGCTTATTGCTGAAAGGGCGAGAAAGTTTGTTTTATCTGCAGTAAAAAGCGGGATACACAGACAGAAAAAGCGCCTTGTGGCTGTATTGTGAGGTGCCCCACAAACAGCCATTACGGTGAAATAATAGTGGCTCAATTATCGTGTTTCTGAGCCTCATATTGCCATGCTCGTAGTGAATAAGATCACCCAAGGCCGTATCTGTCTTTGAGCTCTTTTAAGTAGCGACGGCTGACTGGTACTTGAGCGCCATGTAAGGTCGTGATTTCAGCTAATCCATTTTCCAGTAGTTTGATTTCGCGAATTGCCTGCGGGTGGATCAGGTACTGGCGATGACAGCGGATCAACGGCGTTTTTTCTTCTAACACCTTGAGAGTGAGCTGAGTGGTGGCTTGGCTATCTTGGGTTAGTACGTGTACCCCGGATAAATCCGAATACGCGGTTTCAATCTCATCGGGGCGGAGCAAGATAATGCGGTTGTGCCCACAACAAGGGATCAATTCCAACATCTCGTGGGTGACCGGTGAGTAGTCGCTCGGGGCACATTCACGCTTGAGGCGAGCAATGGTTTTATTCAGCCTTGCGGTTTCAACGGGTTTGAGCAAGTAATCGAAGGCATTGTCTTCAAACGCTTTGAGTGCGTACTCATCGTAAGCGGTGACAAACACCACTTTGGGCATGGTTTCTGGGTCTAGCATGCTCAGCATCTCAATTCCAGTGATTTGCGGCATCTGGATATCAAGGAAAATCACATCAGGCTTGAGCGTGTTGATTTTCTTGAGCCCTTCAATGGCGTTGTGGCAGCTGTCGATCACGTCCACTTCGCCGGTCTCGTTAAGAAGATCAATCAGCTCCTCACGGGCATACAGTTCGTCGTCAATAACCAGTGCTTTAAGCATGCGCAGGATTCTCCGTTGGTGACACTGAGGATACAGGTAGGGTAATGGTAGCTTGGGTACGGTGTTCTGGTTCACAGTGCATATGAAGCCCGAACTGTTTTCCGAACATATTTTTCAATCGCTTATCGACGATTTTCATTCCTAGCCCACTTTCTTCACCGACAGGTTGGTAGCTGCCAGCGTTGTCTTCGACCACCAAGCGAACAGCATCGTGATCGACTTGCCCTTTGATATGAATGATACCATTCTCAAGCAGATTTGAAGTGCCGTGCTTGATGGCATTTTCAACCAAAGGTTGCAGCGTAAAAGTCGGCAATTTTAAGCTAAGTAGTTGCTCGGGTACCTCGACGGTGACACTCAAGCGATCGGAAAAACGAGCCAGTTCAATTTCGAGATAGGCATTAACGTGTTGTAGCTCTTCTTCCAGCGACACGGTTTCAATGTTTTGCTTGAGGTTGCGACGGAAAAACTGCGACAGATGCTGGATCAACTGACGGGCTTTGTCTGGGTCACGACGGATCACCGCGTTAATCGTATTAAGGGCATTGAACAGAAAGTGCGGGTTCACTTGGGCTTGCAGCAGGCGCAGTTCCGCTTGGGTAAGCAGGGTTTGTTGCTGAACAAAGCGCCCCGTTAAGATCTGGTTGGAGAGCAGTTTAGCGATCCCTTCACCTAAGGTGACATTGACGGTTGAGAACAGCTTTCGCTTCGGTTCGTATAACTTGATGGTTCCCAGCACTTCGTTATTACCGCCAACGAGTGGGATCACCAAAGCTGACCCCAGTTTGCACTTTTCATGGAGCGAGCAGCAATAAGGAATATCGTAACCATCGGCGTAGACCAGCTCGCAGTTATCAATCGCACGACGCGTATAACCCGATGAGATCGGGGTATCTGGCAAGTGGTGGTCGTCGCCAATACCAATGAAAGCCAAAATCTTATTGCGGTCGGTGATTGCGACAGCGCCAACCCCAGTTTCTTCATACACGATTTGGGCAATTTGCTTGGAGTTTTCCTTGTTAAAGCCTTGGCTCAAGATCCCTACCGAGCGCTGGGCGATTTTTAGTGCTCGACTAGAAAAGGCGGCAGAGTATTTTTCGTAAATGGTTTTACGATCTTGGATGATACTCATGAACATTGCTGCACCGAGTGAGTTCGCGATCACCATTGGTAGGGCAATCGCGCTGACCAAGTGCAAAGCTTGGTCGAATGGTTTTGCCACCAGTAAGATGATCAGCATCTGGACGATTTCGGCAAATAGGGTGATCGTAAAAACAATGGCAGGTTTGAACAGCTGCTCGATCTGACGGGTTCGCACTAAATACAGGTGCAGCAAGCCACCCATTAAGCCTTCCATGGTGGTGGAAATGGCGCACGCGACATCGGTAAAGCCTCCCATTGAGTAACGGTGAAGCCCACCTGTTAATCCCACGGCAAAGCCAACCACAGGACCGCCCAATAAGCCGCCCATCACAGCACCAATGGCGCGCGTGTTAGCGATAGCATCTTCTATATTTAAACCAAAGTAAGTACCTAAAATACAGAATAGCGAGAACAGTACATAGCAAGAGAGGCGCTGCGACCAACGGCCAGACACGGTCGTGATTGGCATGAATAGTGGGGTTTTGCTAAGCAGATAAGCTATCACCAGATAGACACTGAGCTGTTGCAGTAATGAGAAAATCAGTTCCATGGTGGTGTCCAAAATCGGTATCGAAAAGTGATGAAATGACATGGTACTGAGTAATGCTGGTTAGGCTCAATCTTTCTTTGTGTGTAAATTAATATTTACGGTTGGTAATTAATCTTTACAGTGGGTTGCCAAGGCGGGAAAAGCCTTGCTAATGTGATCCAACAGGCATCGCGAATGGTGCATCTGATTTTATTCGTTTATTGATGAATGCTATTTCATTGTCGTATTGACCATTGCAGCAGATTTACAGGGAAGCCCAAATGCACAAAGACCAACTCAATAATATTCATATTCAAGATGAACAAGTGCTGATTACGCCAGATCAGCTCAAACAAAAGCTTCCTGTGAGTGAATCGGCATTAGCGTTTATTCAGCAATCGCGTAAAACCATTGCCGACATTATTCATAAGCGAGATCACCGCTTATTGGTGGTCTGTGGTCCATGTTCAATCCACGATATTGATGCAGCTAAAGCCTATGCACAAAAATTAAAAGCCCTGTCGCAGGAGCTCGATGATCAGCTCTACATCGTGATGCGAGTGTACTTTGAAAAGCCACGTACAACGGTGGGATGGAAAGGGCTGATTAACGACCCGCACCTAGATGGCTCTTTTGAAGTTGAAGAAGGGCTGCATATTGCTCGCCAATTGCTGATTGATTTGGTGGAAATGGGGAGCCCGCTGGCAACCGAAGCGCTTGACCCGATCAGCCCACAATACATTGGCGATTTGTTCAGTTGGGCGGCGATTGGTGCCCGTACCACGGAATCGCAAACTCACCGTGAAATGGCAAGTGGCTTGTCGATGCCGGTGGGTTTTAAGAATGGAACTGACGGTAGTTTGGGTACCTCGATCAATGCGATGCAAGCCGCGGCTTCAGGTCACCGTTTTATGGGGATCAACCGTCAAGGTCAGGTAGCTTTGCTTAATACTCAGGGTAATCCTGACGGTCATGTGATTCTACGTGGTGGTAAACAAACCAATTATGACTCGGTATCCGTCACCGAGTGTGAAAACGAGATGGTCGCGGCAGGTCTTTCGCCATCCTTGATGGTAGACTGTAGCCACGCTAACTCGCGTAAAGATTACCGTCGTCAACCGCTGGTGGCTGAGGATGTGATCCACCAAATCCGCGAAGGTAACCAATCAATTATCGGCTTGATGCTGGAAAGTCATCTTAATGAAGGCAATCAGAGCGCGGATTTGCCGCGTGAAGAGATGGCATACGGGGTATCAATTACCGATGCTTGTATTAATTGGCAGAGCACAGAGTCGCTACTTCGCCATGCGCACAAAGAGTTAGTCCCGTTTTTGCAAGAACGTAATCAATAATACGGAAACAGGTCATGGTTGCTGAACTGAGCAAATTAAGAGATCAAATCGATGAGGTTGATCGCCAGATGGTAGCGCTGTTGGCGCGCCGTCTGTCATTAGTAGAAGACGTTGGTCACGTAAAAAGTCAGCACGGACTACCGATTTATGCCCCAGACCGCGAAGCGGCGATGCTAGCGTCGCGTCGTGAAGAGGCACAAAGCCAAGGTGTACCACCTGATCTGATTGAAGACATCTTACGTCGTACGATGCGTGAATCGTACTCCAGTGAAAATGATTCAGGCTTTAAGTGCTTGAAGCCAGAGCTACGCCCGATTGTGGTCGTGGGTGGTCATGGTCAACTTGGCGGCTTATTTTGCCGTCTGTTTGAATTGTCGGGCTATCAGGTACGTAAACTGGGGCGTGATGAGTGGGATCGTGCCGATGAGCTATTGGTCGATGCTGGTATGGTGGTGGTCACTGTGCCAATTAATATCACAGAACAAGTGATTGCCAAATTAACGGATCTTCCTGCTGATTGTATATTGGCGGATCTTACCTCGGTGAAAAGTGGTCCGCTGCAGGCTATGTTGGAAGTGCACAAAGGGCCAGTGATTGGTCTACACCCAATGTTTGGTCCAGATATTCCAAGTTTGGCTAAGCAGGTGATTGTGTACTGTGATGGTCGCAATCCAGAAGAATACCAGTGGCTACTGGAGCAGTTCCAGATCTGGGGCGCGTCACTCAACCGCATTAGTGCGATTGAACACGATCAGGGGATGACCTTGATCCAAGCGCTACGCCACTTTACTTCGTTTGTGTATGGGGTGCATTTGGCGGAAGAAGACCCACGCTTGGATCAGCTATTGTCACTGAGCTCGCCAATCTATCGCTTGGAACTCGCCATGGTTGGACGTTTGTTTGCACAGGATGCGCAGCTATACGCTGATATTATTATGTCGGCACCGCAGAATTTGGCGATGATCAAGCGTTTCCACCAACGTTTTGGTGAAGCGATCAGTATGCTGGAAAGCCAAGATAAAGCGGCGTTCATGCAGGCATTTGATCAGGTGGAGAATTGGTTTGGTGACTATGCTCAGCATTTTTTAACCGAGAGCCAGGGATTACTTAGACAGGCGAACGATTCAACTCACCGAAAATAGCGCATAGCAACCAACAACGGTGATGACTGATCGATAAATGCTATCGATAGGCGATGGTTTAACGAGCTGTGGTTTGATATCTGGCTCGATAAAGATTGCTTGAACTATCCCGTTTTATAAACTGCTAAGAAGCTAATGACTGTAAATGAAGCGAGAGTGATAACACTCTCGCTTTTTTATTACCTGCGATTTCGATAATGCATTTTGTGGCATCAATTCCACGAAATCATGTGTGTTGGGTAATGGGCGATTTTATTTGCGGGTTGTCCCCACGTGTTTGTATCTAAGGCTAGGCATGACTCAATCAGTTTTTATGCTGGTGCGCTCATTAGACTTAAAGCCACGTTTGCTTTTGGTTATTCCGATTTGAGGAGCTAAAGCCATAGCGTGGTAACACATGGATGTAGACATGAAATTAAAAACATTAGTTGGCGCATTACTCTTTTGCAGTTCATCAGCCTTTGCGTTTAGCTTTAGCAGTTTAACGGGCGATAGCCTGCCAAGCTTAACGTCGAGTCGTTCAGAAGGCGTGGGGATAGCTTCAGTGGCGATCCCTTACGCTAATAGCGTGAACTACTTTGGTTATATCGATAAAGACTCTAAGCCGTCGGCCAAAGTAAACGGCAAAGATGCTTACTACTTGTATATGTGGGTACCAGCGGCACTGGATGAGCTTGGTGTACGCATGATTTCACCGGTGGGGAATTTAGCTGAGCCAAGCAAAGAAGATTTTGTGCAAAAAGGCTATGAGGGCAAGCTGAAAAAAGACAGCGAAAAGTGGTTTGATACATGGATCCGTGTTGAGCGTATGAATGTGTTCTCACCTGAGAAAATCAAAAAAGCCAACAAGGTGTTTAGTGTCTTAGATAAAGACGATGATGGTGATGATACTTACGAAGAAGAGCGTCACGCAAAATATAACTCGTTAGTGCGTATTAAAACACAAGCGAATAAGCCGCAAAAAGCGTTAACTCGTGGTTTGTACCGCGTGGTATTCACGACTTATAAACGAGGTAATGTTGGTGGTTCGTTTGTCGCGACTGTGGGGACCAATATTCCAGGCGTGAAGATGTCGACTTCGCTGTCTGAGCTACACAAGATGGTGAACTAAGCTTTGCGAGCCAGATTAACAAAGGGAGCCTCGGCTCCCTTTGTGTTTGTACTAGTAGAGAAAATCAGAACTCTACATCGACAGGAGTAACATTCTCACTCGGATAACACCCCAGTACCTTAATAAAGCGGGTAAGGCGGGTTAACTCTTCTAACGCGCTTTGCATCACTTCTGATTTCAGGTTTTGCTCAACATCAATGTAGAACATCTCTTCCCACGGATTGCCGATCACCGGGCGCGACTCTAGTTTGGTCATATTGATATTGAGGTTACGCAGTACGACTAAACACTCAACCAACGAACCTGCTTTTTGCGCAGTGGACATGATCAGTGTGGTTTTGGCTGGAATTAACGAGGTCACATCTACAGGCTTACGTGCCACGACAATAAAGCGGGTGTAGTTTTCGTGCTGATTTGCGATCCCTGTTCTTACTGCTGTTAGACCGTAAATCTCACCGCTGGATGCATTACCAATAGCGGCAATATCATCACGGTTAAGTTCTGCGACTTTCTGCATCGCTTCAGCCGTACTTGAGCAATACTCTTGCTTAATGTCCCCCATTGCGTGAAGGAATTCACTGCATTGCTGATGTGGCTGCGGGTGAGAGTAGAGTGTCGTGATTTGTTCTAACGGGGCTTCTTTCGCGACTAATAGACTGTGTTCAATTGGCTGCGTGATTTCACCCACAATCGATAAGCTGGTGTGTTGCAGCAAGTCATATACTTCATTGATAGATCCTGAACTGGTGTTTTCGATAGGAAGAACGCCATAGTCGGCATTGCCTGTTTCTACCGTACTTAGCACGTCACGAAAGGTCGAGCAGCTCATTTCAATCAGCTTGGTTTGCTTTTTGCTGAAGTAGTTACGGCTAGCAAGGTGAGAGTACGAGCCTTTTGCACCCAAGAAAGACACGCGAGCAACAGGTTGTAAGCTGTCAGGGTTCGCCAGCTTTTGCAGATAGGCTTGTTGGTACAGCACAGAATCTTCAATGATGGTATGAAAGATTTGGGTAACGTATTGAGGATCGAGCTGGAGTTCTTGTCCGGTATTGACCAAGCGCAGCAGTAGGTCGTGCTCTCGGGCTAAATCGCGTACTGGCTTCGCTGTTTCAATTTTACTTTTCGCGACCTCAAGGCTTAGCTGACGACGCTCAGCCAAGAGTTTAAGAAGTTCGTTATCGATACGACTGACATTCTTGCGAATATCGTCCAATGAATACTGTTTGTCTGTCATAGTTATCCCTGTTATCGCGTCAAGCTAGTATCACTAAGCCGTTGTAGATTGTTTGAATTAATAGCATTGATTCGGTTTATTTGTGCCGAATACGAAAAAGCCCCCCTGATGGGAGGCTTCCTATTCGTCTTTATTTTCTTTCTCACGCAACGAATAGCCTCCACTAGGGTGACATAAAAAAGAAAGTAAAGAAGAACAGTGGTTGTTTTGGCATGTCAGGTTAGTCGCTCGAATTTGTTACTAATAAGTAATGATATTGTGCCTTTCACAATATTGCGGTTAGAAAAGGTTGTCAAGCCAGAATCCGAGGGTTAATAACAACAAGCCCCGCACTGGGCGGGGCTTGTTATGGAATCCTCTTTTAGCTTACTTATGCGTCGTTTTCTTCTTCGACAAGTTCTGGCTTGTTGCTGTGGCTAGCACGGCGCGCCGACGGCTTGTGCGTTTGTTTGTTCAGTTGACGTTCGAGCTTTTGATACACCTCGGTGATCGCGCCGTACATGTCGTCGTGCTCTGCTGAGGCGACAATATTACCTCCAGGAATTGCAGCAGATGCTTCTACTTTAAATTGACGGTTCGGCTCTGTACTGATCACTGCGTGTTTATTAATTAGCGGTACTTGGTACTTGTCTAATTTATTGAACTTAAATTCAATTCTCTCACGGATAGCAGGGGTGACATCTAGGTTTTTGCCGGTGATTTCTACTGTCATAATGTTTTTCCTCTATTGCTACCCTTCGTTGGGTTGAATTCAGATTACTAAAATGAGCCAGTAATAATGTGATTTGCATCACGCTTCGTTTTTTTTGAATTTCGCCAGAATAATTCTGTGATCAGTTCGGTTTTGTTGTAAAAAAGTATCAAGAAAAAGCTTGTTTAATGTCTTTAACTTGGGGCAGTATGAAGGAAGATAAAACGCTAGCGGCTGGTGCTGACTAGGGACTTTTTTCGATTACAAACAAATGGTTGTGTTAAATTTAACCGCTTCCAAAAACACGCTGAATATGTTTTGAAGCCAGTGCAGGGGGCCGAGCCATTACCACGAAGTAACTTTTCGACTCTTGGTATTGACTTGCTGTTGTGTGGTCTTTGAATTTGTAATGCCAACCGATGAATATAGAAAAACGGCAGCCATAACGATGGCTGCCGTTTTTTGTTGTTTGTTATTTTTGCTTCACCCTAGATTGGATTTAGCGCAATTAGCTTTTTGGTATTTTCAATCGGCTCTTGAAGACCAAGCGCTTCATAGGCGGTTAGCATGAGATCTAACGATTTGCGTGCTGCTTCAGTATCTGGGTACAGACGTTGAATTTGCTGACAGCGGTTCACTGCGGCAACCCAAGCTTCACGACGAACATAGAAGTCTGCGGTAGCAAGGTCGTAATCCGCTAAGCGGTTTTTCAAGAAAATCATACGCGCTTTGGCATCGGCTGCGTATTGGCTATTCGGGAAACGCTCAAGTAGGCGCTTGAAATCACGAAAAGCGGTACGAGCTGGTACTGGATCGCGATCGTGACGGTCAACACTAAACAGATCGTGCATGAAGCTGCGGTCTTGGGCCATGTGGGTCAAACCACGCATGTACATTACCCAGTCAGTTTTCTCGTGTACTGGGTTTAAGCGGTTAAAGCGGTCAATCGTCGCTTCACCTAGCGCAAGATCGTCGTTTTTGTAGTAGGCGTAGATCAAATCCAGCTGTACTTGCTCAGAGTAGGCACCGAATGGGTAGCGTGAGTCGAGCGTTTCTAGACGTTCGATTGCTTTTGTCCAGCTACCATTTTGTAGGGCTTGCTGGGCTGTGGCATACAGCTCTGATGGTGGCACATCTGGCACAACTTCCTCAGTGCTTGAACACCCTGAAAGTAGAGCTACGGCAAGAATCGCTGTGAGAGTCAGGCGTTTCATTACGGCGTCAGTTTCCTTGATAAAAATTTTATTTCTGTGATCCATTACGGTGAGAGCCGTTAACAGATACAATGACACTATTAGGTTATTTTACTCAGCGTTTGGCATTTAGTCCCACGCTTTTTGAAAAAGTTCGCTATGGCACAGCAAATAGAGTTAACAAATACAGTAAATGAGAGCCAGCTAGGCAAACGACTGGATCAGGTAATTGCAGAATTATATCCAGATTACTCTCGCTCTCGCATTAAAGAATGGATCCTCAACGGCATGGTATCGGTTGAGGGTGAAGTTGTTGATAAACCACGTACGAAAATGATGGGCGGTGAAGCCCTTCAAGTAAAAGCTGAAATCGAAGATGAAGTTCGTTGGGTTGCTCAAGATATTCCATTGAATATTGTGTACGAAGATGACGACATTATCGTGATCAACAAGCCGCGTGATTTCGTGGTACACCCAGGTGCGGGTACACCCGATGGTACTGTGCTAAATGCACTACTACACCATTGCCCATCGCTGGCGGAAGTGCCGCGTGCGGGTATTGTGCACCGTCTCGATAAAGACACCACAGGTTTGATGGTTGTTGCAAAAACGATTCAGGCTCAAACACGCCTAGTACGTGCGCTACAAAAACGTAAGATCACCCGTGAATACGAAGCGATTGCCATGGGTAAGATGACAGGTGGTGGCACCATTGAGAAACCAATCGGTCGTCATGCTACTAAGCGTATTTGTATGGCGGTACACGAGTTAGGTAAACCGGCTATTACCCACTACCGTGTTGCTGAGCACTTCCGTGAGCATACGCGTTTGGTTCTGCGCCTTGAAACGGGTCGTACCCACCAAATCCGTGTTCACATGTCTTACTTGTCTCATCCTTTGATTGGTGATGCGATTTACGGTGGTCGTCCTCGTCCGCCGCGTCATGCGTCGGATGAGTTGATCCAAGCGCTACGTGCGTTTGACCGTCAGGCTCTACACGCACGCATGTTGCGTCTTGCTCACCCAATCACAGGTGAAGTAATGGAGTGGCATGCGCCGCTACCAAACGACATGGTGGCGATGATCGAAATCCTTCGTACCGACCGAACTGAAAACGCGGAAGACGAATATTAATCGTACTCCGGCATAACGCTGGTGGTGCAAAAGGAGTTGGAACAGCATGATGACCCCAATTATTCCAGATTGGCCTGCACCTGCGAATGTGAAAGCGATAAGCACTACGCGGTTAGGTGGGCAGAGCTTGTCGCCTTATCGTGGCTTTAATTTAGGGCTTCACGTAGGCGATGAGGCTGAACGAGTACAAGGTCATCGTGATCAACTTCAACAAATGTTGTCGCTGCCAGTTGCTCCGGCTTGGTTAAATCAAACGCATAGCACCACTGTATTGAACTTGCGCGCACCTTTGCAGACGGTTCCAGATGCAGACGGTAGCTATACGCAAGTTCGCGGTTTGGCATGCAGTGTGATGACGGCTGATTGTTTACCTGTTTTACTTTGCGATAAAGCGGGTACGCAAGTGGCAGCGGTGCATGCCGGATGGCGTGGTTTGGTTGATGGTATTGTTGAACAAGCGATTGCTCAGTTTAACGTGCCGCCGGAAGATATTTTGGCTTGGCTAGGACCCGCTATTGGGCCATCAGAATTTGAAGTCGGCGGTGAAGTCCGTCAACAATTTATGATGGTGTTACCGCAAGCGGAATCCGCATTCGTGCCTCGAGGAGAAAAGTGGCTAGCAGATATATATGAGCTAGCTCGTCAGCGACTGCGCCATAGCGGTATTTCTGACATCTTTGGTGGGCAACATTGTACGGTCACAGAAGGCGATACCTTCTTTTCTTACCGTCGAGATGGTGTAACAGGCCGCCAAGCCAGTTTGATTTGGTTGGAATAACCAAACGAAAAGTCGATCTTATTAGATGAAAAAGCCCCGCACTCATTGAGTTGCGGGGCTTTTTTTCTATCGCTCAGTCGCATTAACCTAACTTAGTTAATGATAGTGATATTCATTGGGTTGGCTTTTGATAGCTCAACCACATTTGCACCATAAGGTACTTGGTAAAGCTGGTAGCCATTATCGATTGCACGGTAGAAACGCTGGTTGACGGTATCGTGCAGTAAGACAACACCGTTATAGCTCACTGTACGTAGCATCGCATTTTGAATAATCACCACGTTAGACGAAGAATTGAAATTATCGTGACGGTTTTCAATACGCGCTTCAGTACGAGATTCGATACGCGCTTCTTGGCGTGCTTCCTGACGGCGTTCTTGAATGTCGCGTTGTGCCATAACTTGAGTAGAAGCGGTGAGAGCCGCAATGACAACAGCGAAGGTAGTTAGGCGTTGCTTAAACATAATGGTTTCCTCGTTATGGGACGTTGTATGGTTTAAATGGTATGGCATACGTTATTCGTTTGTCAATATTTGGTATGCCATTCCATTAAAAGTGTCGAGGTTGTCGCAATTAGTGAAAGATTTGACTGAGACGTTGCACGGGTAGATAGGAAATAAAGAATCTGATCTGCTGTCCGTTGATTTTTTGTGAAGCTAACTCCATATCTATTAGTGAGAAATAATATCGATATGGGAGGACTTATGCGTCTTGACCGATTTACCAGTAAATTTCAAATGGCGATATCTGACGGGCAATCGCTAGCACTAGGGCGAGACCACCAGTATATCGAGCCCGCTCACTTGATGTTGGCATTGTTGAACCAAGATGGCAGCACGATTCGTCCGCTGCTGACCATGTTAGATGTGGACACGACTCAATTACGCTCACGCTTGTCAGAGCTACTCGATAAGTTACCGAAAGTAACGGGTATTGGCGGCGATGTTCAGTTGTCCCATGGCATGGGCATGTTGTTCAACATGTGTGACAAGTTGGCGCAAAAGCGTAAAGACAAATACATTTCTTCCGAATTATTCATTCTTGCAGCCGTTGATGACAAAGGTTCTTTGGGTCAACTGTTGAAAGAATTAGGGCTGACTGCGGAAAAAGTCGAGCAAGCGATCGATAAAGTACGCGGCGGTCAAAATATTGATGATCCTAATGCCGAAGAGAATCGTCAGGCATTAGAGAAGTTCACCATCGACCTTACCGAGCGTGCGGAACAAGGCAAACTTGATCCTGTGATTGGTCGTGATGACGAAATTCGTCGCACCATCCAAGTTTTGCAGCGCCGAACTAAAAATAACCCTGTGATCATCGGTGAGCCAGGTGTTGGTAAGACAGCAATAGTGGAAGGGCTCGCTCAGCGTATTGTAAATGGTGAAGTGCCAGAAGGTTTACGTAATAAGCGCGTATTGTCATTAGACATGGGGGCGTTGATTGCGGGTGCTAAATACCGTGGTGAGTTTGAAGAGCGTTTAAAAGCGGTGTTAAACGAGCTATCACAAGAAGAGGGCAGCGTGATCCTCTTTATTGATGAGCTACATACCATGGTTGGCGCAGGTAAAGGCGAAGGCTCGATGGATGCTGGTAATATGCTAAAACCGGCATTGGCTCGTGGTGAGCTTCACTGTGTTGGTGCTACCACGCTAGATGAATATCGTCAGTATATTGAAAAAGATGCTGCGCTTGAGCGACGTTTCCAAAAAGTGCTGGTGGATGAACCAACAGTAGAAGATACCGTGGCGATCTTACGTGGTCTGAAAGAGCGCTATGAACTTCACCACCATGTGGAAATCACCGATCCTGCGATTGTTGCTGCTGCGCGCTTATCGCATCGTTATGTTTCAGATCGCCAGCTACCTGACAAAGCCATTGATCTTATTGATGAAGCCGCATCAAGTATCCGGATGCAAATTGACTCTAAGCCCGAATCGCTAGATAGATTAGAGCGTCGGATCATCCAGTTGAAAATTGAGCAGCAAGCGTTAGCAAAAGAAAGCGATGAAGCGAGCCAAAAGCGCTTGAGCGATCTTCAGGTCGATTTAGACAGCAAAGAGCGTGAATACTCAGAGCTGGAAGAAGTATGGAAAGCGGAAAAAGCAGCGTTGTCAGGCACCCAGCATATAAAAGCTGAGCTTGAGCAAACGCGAATGGATATGGAGATTGCGCGTCGTGCTGGCGACCTTAACCGGATGTCTGAGCTGCAATACGGCAAGATCCCTGAGTTAGAAAAACAGTTAGATCTGGCGGCACAAGCAGAAATGCAAGAAATGAGTTTGCTGCGTAATAAAGTGACGGATGCCGAAATCGCTGAGGTATTATCGCGCCAAACCGGTATTCCGGTAGCGAAAATGCTGGAGGGTGAGCGTGATAAGTTGCTGCGAATGGAAGATGAGCTGCATAAACGTGTTATAGGTCAAAATGAAGCGGTAGATGCTGTTGCCAATGCCATTCGTCGTAGCCGGGCAGGTTTGTCTGATCCTAATCGCCCAATTGGTTCCTTCTTATTCTTAGGTCCAACGGGGGTTGGTAAAACTGAGCTGTGTAAATCACTAGCAAACTTTATGTTTGATAGTGAAGACAACATGGTTCGGATCGATATGTCCGAATTTATGGAAAAACATTCGGTCGCTCGCCTAGTGGGTGCGCCTCCGGGTTATGTCGGTTACGAAGAAGGTGGTTACCTAACAGAGGCGGTACGTCGTCGTCCTTATTCGGTGATCTTGTTAGATGAAGTTGAGAAAGCCCATCCAGATGTGTTCAATATCTTGCTGCAAGTGTTGGATGATGGTCGTCTAACTGATGGCCAAGGTCGTACAGTTGATTTTCGCAATAGTGTTATCATCATGACTTCCAACCTAGGCTCTGATCGGATTCAGGAAAACTTCGGTTCGCTTGATTACGCAGGTATTAAAGATACTGTGCTTGAAGTGGTAGCGCACCATTTCCGCCCTGAGTTTATTAACCGTGTTGATGAAACCGTGGTATTCCACCCATTAGGTCAAGACAACATCAAGCATATTGCGAATATTCAGGTGGCACGTTTGATCAAACGCCTAGAAGAGAAAGATTATCGTCTTGAACTGGATGAGAGCGCGCTTAATTTGATTGCGGAAGCTGGATTTGATCCTGTGTACGGGGCACGTCCTCTGAAACGTGCAATTCAACACCATATTGAAAACCCATTAGCGCAAGAAATCTTATCGGGTAAGTTACTGCCGAATAAGTTGATAAGCATTGTTGCTGAAGATGGGCATATCGCAGCGAAACAATAATGGTTACTAGGGTTGCTTCTATCTATATAGAGAGGCATAACCCAGACTGAAACAGAGCCACGAAGCGAATACTTCGTGGCTTTTTAATGACGGGTCCTGAACAAAAGAAGCAATTAAGCCAAACCAAACCGAGTTTGGATGACGGAAAAGCATCAAAAATACGGCTTTTGTTTAAACTTTGTTCGGTTGGTGCGTTTTGTTGAATTTATTTCAATTTGGCGCTTGCCAACCTGATCGGAATCTCTATAATGCGTCCTCACTGATACGGAGCAAGGCGCTAAGCCAGCAACGATAAGTCAGTTTGTTCTTTAACAATTTGACCATGCAATCTGTGTGGGCACTCGT
>NZ_LVHF01000014.1 GCF_001650345.1 Photobacterium jeanii
AGCTCAGTAGGTAGAGCAACTGACTTGTAATCAGTAGGTCACCAGTTCGACTCCGGTAGTCGGCACCATTCTTTAGCAAATACTGCGTTAGCAGTTTTGCAAAAGTTACGCTTCGGCGCTACTTTTGCCTCGATAGCTCAGTCGGTAGAGCAGAGGATTGAAAATCCTCGTGTCGGTGGTTCGATTCCGCCTCGAGGCACCATACAATTCCCCCTTAGTTCAGTTGGTAGAACGGCGGACTGTTAATCCGTATGTCGCAGGTTCGAGTCCCGCAGGGGGAGCCAAATTAGAGAAAACCTCATCATTTGATGAGGTTTTTTCGTATCTGGCGTTTGCTTTTTTTCCCTTGTATCTTTTTGATGCTAAACACAGCCAACCTACTAAGCATCCTTACTCAATCTAAACCCAATCTAATTCCCGGTCTCATCGCTGATCTTTGCGCTGCGCTATTCTTCGTCTAGGGTTAAAGAATCATCCCAACATCATTCATTAACTTACTTTTGATGATCGCTGGCGTTGGGAGCAACATGGTTGGAAAAGGATGCTAGATGATCACCTTATACGGATATCCCCGCAGTCGTTCACTTCGCGTATCTTGGTTACTGGAAGAGATCGGCCTTGATTGGCAATACCAGCTAGTCAATTTGCAGCAAGGTGAACACAAATCTCATGACTACTTGCAACGCAACTTTGAAGGCAAAGTGCCAACCTTAGTCGATGGCAACCTGACCTTATGCGAATCCAGTGCGATTTGTGTGTACTTAGCCGAAAAATACGCTCCTCATTGGTTACCCCACCACTCTATCGAACAGCAAGCTCGCCACCATCAATGGCTCAGCTTTATTATTTCAGAGCTAGAACAACCGCTGTGGAGTATCGGTAAACACAAATATGCCCTCCCCGATCCGATTCGTTTACCAGAAATGCAGGCCGTCGCCGGATGGGAATTTAAGAAAGCGGTGAATGTTGCAGAGCACTGGTTGCCCGACAGTGATTATTTATTCGGCAACTTACCCACCCTTTCTGATCTGCTTTTAACCCACACCCTAAATTGGGCCGTTGCCTTTGAACAGAAATTACCAGCCAAGATCGATAAATATCGCCGTTTTGTCTCTCAACGACCGGCAATGATGCGAGCCTTACAACGGGAGCAACAAGCACTTCCTCGCTAAGTTTTTCCTTGTTTTGGTGTGATTTCTAATCAATCAGGATAAAAAAACAAAACTTACGCAGAAGTTTAAAAAAAACCGTTGACGGCAAAGCCAAAAACCAGTTTAATGCGCCCCGTTGCCTCGATAGCTCAGTCGGTAGAGCAGAGGATTGAAAATCCTCGTGTCGGTGGTTCGATTCCGCCTCGAGGCACCA
>NZ_LVHF01000015.1 GCF_001650345.1 Photobacterium jeanii
ACCTGTACTAATTGCCCGTGAGGCTTAACCATACAACACCCAAGGGGTTTTTATGGACTCCATGAGCACTTGAATGAGTGTTGAGATACTAGTTTACTTTCCCAGATTGCTATTTACTGCTGCGGCGGTAGATAAACAGAATTTGCTTGGCGACCATAGCATTATGGACCCACCTGATCCCATGCCGAACTCAGTAGTGAAACGTAATAGCGCCGATGGTAGTGTGGGGCTTCCCCATGTGAGAGTAGGACATCGCCAGGCTTCCAATTTAGATTAGCGTTGTGAACGAACGTTAACTCTGAGTGGAGCGGTAGTTCAGTTGGTTAGAATACCGGCCTGTCACGCCGGGGGTCGCGGGTTCGAGTCCCGTCCGCTCCGCCACTTATACTAAGCCCGAGTCGAAAGACTCGGGCTTTTTTACGTTTGTATTTTGGTTAACCATGGATTGGAAGCGGTTGTTCAGTGGGTTAGCCTTTTTACCTTGAAGGCAGCGGCCTGTCACGTCGAAGGGCGCGCTGATTGTCGGTGTGGCAGTTTATTTATATAAAGTCCCGCCCGCTCCGCCACTTCTTCGAAAGCCCTGCTAGTAATGCAGGGCTTTTTTGCATTTGTCGTTTCGTAACGATTCTTCAATAAAGAGTCACAAGAATGGATACTTTCTATTGTTCTGCCCTAAATAAGTGGCGTACCAAAGAGCGTTAAAAAGCCCGCTGACGCGGGCTTTCAAAATAGTAATGGTTGAGCTTATCCGTAGTTATAAAAATGGTTCAGCCAGCGTTCTGCAATCATTATCTCGTCTTTTTCACTCAACGCTTGAACTCCTGCTTTAAAACGACTTGGATCCTCGAGTAATTGTAGCCCTGCTAACATGTGAGCAGCTTCAAACAAGTACAGTGTTGGGTCGCCCATTCCTGTCTTAAATGGGGTGTTAGCTGACTCTCCGCCAGCGAGTAAGAACAAGCTGTGACCGTTACGTGTATGGTATTCACGTACTAATTGATGGCCGCCTACTTCAACGAGTGCGCCATTGGCAATTAGCTCAGGTAACCTCAGCTCATCATCTGCTGAGGTCACGGTGGCGATAAACACGCTTTTATCCAAGCTATCGAGTAAGACCTCCGATAACGCACCGTTACCAGTACAGCAAAAGAGCATATTGCACTGTTTCACCAATCGCTCTAACGAGCTGACTTGCACTCCATTTCGTGGGAATTGAGTGAGCTTACGAGGGTCAATATCGGCAACTTGAATGCAGCTGATCCCTTTTCCTTTCAAATACTGGATCACCCCACGACCTAAGTTACCTGCTCCAATTACCCCCACTTTTAAGAATTCATCGTTATTGATCTTCAACCCAAACTCTTCACGTAAGATCTGATCGGAATAGTGGACGATACATTCTGAGGCTTCGTAGTCGGCGGGAGCTTTGATACTGAGGTGGGAGACGGTCACTAAGGGCTTAGTGAAGGATTTATTGAGGTATTTATACAGGCCGTTGGCGGTGAGCTCTGTGATACCGACACATTGTTCGGCAAACACTTGCGACAGATGTTCTATGGTGTGAGAAAAGTATCCACCGTGATCTAAAATCAGAAACTGACTATCAGCTCCGATTGACTGGCGGATCAGCGCTTCAGCTGTGGCGGGGTCGCGCAGGCTTTGTTTATTAAATTGCGGCGCAACAATCTCACAGTTAGGAATCGTTTCAATTGTTTCTTTGAGCCCCTGATTTTGCTCGGCAGTTGCACTTTTAGGGATGAAAACCAGCTTACTGCCGAGTTCGGCAAGCACATTGATATAAGGGAGAGAGCCTTCATAACAGTGCATTACCGAAAAAATCACCAGTTCCTGTGGTGGTTGATAGTCACTGGCCATCTTTTTGAGGAAAGCATAGCCTTTGTTGGCAAAAAAATCGGAGTAATAGCTGTGGGTTAATATAGGGCTTGGCATGACTGAGTTCCTTGTTGCCTCGCGAATGTTCACTTGAACAACGTTAATAATGCATGGAGTAAGGGTTCTTGCTGACGACTTTGCTTACAGCACAGTCCCAGCTTGAGCGGCTGAATGTTTTCGTTGTGGTGCCGCTGTACTTTGTCGCCCATTGGGCTGTTGTCGATCACGACATCGGGAGCAATTCCTATCCCGCAGCCTAATGCTACCATGCTTACTATGGCTTCGTGTCCAGCTATTTGTGCATAGATGTTTGGTTTTATCTTTTTCTCTTTCAACCACTTATCAGCACGTTCTCGCGCAGGTCCGGATTCAGGCAATATGAAAGGTAAGGATTGCCAGTCAAGCGGACTAGTGAGGGCTTTTTGCAGTGATGGTGGGGCAATCAGTGGCGTGATCACCGATAGTGATACTTTATCGATTTCGATAAACGTGAGCTTTTTGCTTTGTTGGCTCGGTTGCGCAGCAATAGCAATATCGACTTCGTCGGCTGTGACTTTCTCAATAGCTTGTGCAGGATCACCAGTAATCAGTTGAATTTCGATCTGTGGATAGTGTTGCCGAAATTCCTGCAAAATCTGCGGTAAATGGCTATAGCTTGCGGTGACTGAGCAAAAGACTTTGAGTTTGCCTTGCAGTTGTTGGTGGTTTTGCTTGAGCTGGCTTTTAAGCTCTTGCCACTGACCCACGATATTCGCTGCGACAGGCAG
Source organism: Photobacterium jeanii (assembly GCF_001650345.1). Classification (GTDB taxonomy): domain Bacteria; phylum Pseudomonadota; class Gammaproteobacteria; order Enterobacterales; family Vibrionaceae; genus Photobacterium; species Photobacterium jeanii. The sequence continues at coordinate 2,661 of NZ_LVHF01000015.1, forward strand.
CAATTTTTTGCCGAAGGTGGTGAGTTCAACGCTGCGGTTGTCTCGAATAAACAGAGGATGGCCAATGTCTTCTTCTAGGCGTTGGATGATCCGACTCAGCGCTGATGGGCTGATATGCATGGCTTGCGCGGTGTGGCTAAAGTTTTTGGAATCGCACAGGTGCAGGAAAAACTGCAAATTCTTAATGTTCATCGTCCATGTTGCACTTTTTGCAATAAGTTATTGTGAATATATCACTTTGAGCAACAAAACACCTGATCTACTATCGAAGTATTCGACACTGATGTCGACCCAAGGATAAGTACTCACGGAGTTGTGTTATGGCTAATTATTTCAATACCTTAAACCTACGTCAGCAATTGGATCAGCTTGGACGCTGTCGCTTTATGGATCGCGCGGAGTTTGCCACTGAAGCAGATTACCTAAAAGGCAAGAAAGTGGTGATTGTAGGTTGTGGTGCGCAAGGCTTGAACCAAGGTTTAAACATGCGTGATTCTGGTTTGGATGTGTCATACGCACTGCGTCAGGCGGCTATCGACGAGCAGCGCCAGTCGTACAAGAATGCTAAAGAAAATGGTTTTGAGGTGGGTAGCTATGAAACCCTGATCCCACAAGCGGATTTGGTGGTGAACCTAACGCCGGACAAACAGCATACCAATGTGGTTGAAACTGTAATGCCATTAATGAAGCAAGGTGCTGCGCTGGGCTATTCACACGGTTTTAATATTGTTGAAGAAGGAATGCAGATCCGCCCAGACTTGACGGTAGTGATGGTGGCACCGAAATGTCCTGGAACGGAAGTACGTGAAGAATATAAACGTGGCTTCGGGGTGCCGACTTTGATTGCGGTTCACCCAGAAAACGATCCACAAGGCGACGGGCTAGATATTGCGAAAGCTTGGGCAGCAGCAACTGGCGGTCATCGTGCGGGTTGCTTAGAGTCGTCGTTTGTCGCGGAAGTGAAATCGGATCTAATGGGTGAGCAAACCATTTTGTGTGGCATGCTACAAGCGGGCTCTATCGTGTGTTACGAGAAGATGGTTGCTGACGGTCTTGAACCTGCGTATGCCGGCAAGCTACTGCAATACGGCTGGGAAACTATTACTGAAGCGCTGAAGTTCGGTGGTATCACCCATATGATGGATCGCCTATCGAATCCTGCCAAAGTGAAGGCTTTTGAGCTATCAGAAGAGCTAAAAGAGCTGCTACGCCCGCTGTACAACAAACACATGGATGACATTATCACAGGTCACTTCTCATCAACCATGATGGCTGACTGGGCCAATGATGATGCCGAGTTACTTGGTTGGCGCGCTGAGACTGCAGAAACAGCTTTTGAGAATTACCCTGAGTCAGACATTGAGATCGCTGAGCAAGAATACTTTGATAACGGCATTCTAATGGTTGCCATGGTGCGCGCAGGGGTGGAATTGGCGTTTGAAGCCATGACAGCGTCAGGCATCATTGAAGAGTCAGCCTACTACGAATCGCTACACGAGCTACCGTTGATCGCCAATACCATTGCGCGTAAGCGTCTATATGAAATGAATGTGGTGATTTCAGATACCGCAGAATACGGAAACTACCTATTTGCTAACGTAGCGACTCCATTGCTGCGTGAGAAGTTCATGCCAAATGTGGATACCGATGTAATTGGTAAAGGTTTGGGTGAAACCAGTAATCAAGTAGATAACCAAATCTTGATCGATGTGAATGAGGCGCTACGTACTCATCCGGTTGAGTGGATTGGTCAAGAGCTACGTGGGTATATGACAGATATGAAGCGTATCGCGGTGGGCGGCTAAATTACTGGGTCTAACGTTTTACTTCTGCGTCGAAGGTGCTCATTTACATTCGTAAACTGCGCGCCTTCTTCTTGAATTAAAGCGTTATCCCGACGTAATTACATTTTCCGATTATTGATCCCGTACAAACTGCTTTTAGGTTCAGGACGGGACTATGAATAAAAAAGGCTTGGTCTCAGACCAAGCCTTTTGTGTTTTTGGGGAAGAGAAGCGCGAATTATGCGTCTTTGTCTTCTGCTTTATCAGATAGCTTAGCTTCTAGCTCTGCTAGCTTTTGTTCCATTTCCGCCAGTTTTTGACGGGTGCGAAGTAGCACTTGGGTTTGTACATCGAATTCTTCGCGGTTAACCACATCCAGTTTACCTAGTTGTGCTTGGATAACTTGGCGAACTTTTTGTTCAACGTCGTTACCGAGCTCTTTAACTGGCTGAGGCATAGATTCATGAATTTGTTTTGCAACTTGTTCTAGTTTCTTTGGATCGAACATAGCGATGAGACTCCGTGGCGACTTAAATCTGTATTGTGGTCATTCTATGCAAAGCACGACGGATTGTCGTGGGGGAATCGCGAAAATAAAAGAGGTCGCACAAGGCGACCTCTTTATTTGCTAGGACTGCATTAGCAATCGCGAGATTTTAACGCGTTGCGCGCTTCATCCGCGCGCTTCAACTTTTCCAAGTCTTTGTCCTCGACAAAGATTGGCAGTGGCTTATGCACACTAGCAAGGTAGGTGTAAATCACTGGCAGTACGAACAGGGTAAAGATAGTACCAATCGCAAGACCAGCAACGATAACAATACCGATACTGAAGCGCTGCGCTGCACCTGCACCCGTTGCGTATAGCAGTGGGATCAGACCTGCAATCATCGCAGCCGTTGTCATCAGGATAGGACGCAGACGAACTTTCGCCGCTTCCATTACTGCTGCCATACGGTCTTTCTGATGATGCAACTGCTCTTCTTTCGCTACCTCACAGATCAAGATACCGTGCTTGGTGATCAGACCGATAAGGGTGATCAAACCAACCTGCGAGTAAATGTTCATCGAGGCGGCGCCCCATGCCAGGGCAATCAAAGCACCACAAATCGCCAGTGGTACCGATACCATGATAACCAGCGGGTCACGTACCGATTCGAACTGGATCGCCAGTACCAAGAAGATGATAGCTAGCGCCAGTAGGAAGGTTGTGAACAGAGCATTACCTTCGGTTACGAACTGACGAGACGCGCCCATAAAGTCGTATTGGTAACCCGACGGCAGTTTCTGCGCCGCTGTGGTTTCAAACCAGTTGATCGCATCACCCATTGCAGTACCCGGTGCAGGAACCGCACCAATGGTTGCTGAGTTTAACTGGTTGAAGTGTGGTAGTGAGCGAGGCTCAGCCACAACATCAATGGTGATCAAACTACCTAGTGGGATCGCATTACCGTCAGCAGCGCGTACGTAGTAACCCTTGATCGCTTCTGGGTTCAAGCGGTACTTACGCTCAACCTGTGGGATCACCTCGTAAGAGCGGCCATTGAGGTCGATACGGTTAACGTAACCGTCCGCCATCATAGTACTTAGCGTGATACCAATGTCTTGCATGGTCACACCGTATGCACCGGCTTTGTCTTTATCGATACGGATTTTCATGGTTGCCGAGTCGTAGTTCAGATCCAAGTCTGAGTAGACGAACATCGAGTTGCTTTTCACTGCACCCAAAATATCGGTTGCCACTTGGAATAGGCTCTCGAAATGGTTCGGGGTGGTGATAACGAACTGGATTGGTAGACCTGAACCTGCACCTGGTAGCTCTGGCATCTGGAATGCCGTTACTGCCATTTCAGGAATGTCTTTCACCAAACCGGTTACACGCTTAACGATTTCAGCCTGACTTGCTTCACGCTCGCTCCACGGCACCATAGAGGCGATACCAAACGCTTGGTTCGAGTTAGGTACACCAGAGAATACCTGTGCAAACGCCACTTCGTCTTGGTCAGTCAGCATGCCGTTGACTTTCGCCATGGTGTTTTCGATGTAATCCAAGTTTGCGTTCGATGGCGCAGTACCCATCATAACCAGTACGCCTTTATCTTCTGCAGGCGCTAGTTCACTTGGAATGAACTTAAATAGCACTGGCAGAGCGGCAAAGACGATCACAGCTAGAGTAATCACCACTGGGCGCATCTTCATCACGCCGCCCAGCATCTTCTCGTAACGCGCTGTCATGCGGTCAAGGAAGTTATGAACTGACGTTTCGAATTTGCTTGGTTTCTCGTTAGCTTTCAGCATTTTCGAACACATCATTGGTGACAGGGTTAGTGCCACGATGCCCGATACAAATACTGAACCCGCTAGGGTTAAGGCGAATTCTTTAAACAGCGAGCCGGTAATACCACCCATCATCGCGATTGGCGCGTATACCGCACCTAGCGTTAGGGTCATTGCAATTACCGGTACTGCGATTTCTCGTGTACCAATAATGGCAGCGCGGAATGGTGACTCACCCAGCTTGATGTGACGGTCGACGTTTTCCAGTACCACGATCGCATCATCTACTACCAGACCGATTGCCAATACCATTGCCAGCAGGGTCATCAGGTTCCAAGAGAAACCAAACGCCTGCATCACCATGGCTACACCAATCAGTGATAGCGGGATAGTCACGATTGGAATGATTACCGCACGGAAAGAGCCCAAGAACAGTGTGATCACCACCAATACGATCAGTGCCGCTTCAGCGATGGTTTTAATTACCTCGTTGATCGACTCGTTAATCGCAATGGTGGAGTCGTACATGATGTTCATCTTGATGTTGGTTGGAAGGTTTTTCTCCAACTGTGGCAAGAGTTCCATCACGTCTGCAGCGATGTTGATTGGGTTAGCACTTGGCGCGGCGTTAATCGCAGCAACCACGGCTTCTTCACCGTTTGCCGAAGCACGGTAAACATCGTGACTCTTCTCAAGCGTTACCTTAGCGATATCGCCAAGACGGATCACTTGACCTTTTTTGGTTGATACAACCAGCTGTTTTAGCTCATCAGTGTTGCTAACTTGGGTGTCCGCCGTACCGTTGTACAGTACGAATTCACCTGTCGATTGACCAGTTGCCGACTGATAGTTGTTAGCATTCAGCACCTGCATCACATCGGTCGCAGATAGCTTGTACGCTGCCATTTTTGCTGGATCTAGCCATACGCGTAGGGCGTATTTCATACCACCGTAAAGGTCAACTTTAGATACACCGTTAACTGTGAACAGCTGCGGGTTGATCACACGCTCAAGGTAGTCGGTAATTTGGCTCGATGCCAGCTCATCACTGGTGAAACCAATGTACATTACCGCCGTCGTTGAACCGGTCGACATGGTTACCGTCGGGTCTTCAGACTCTTTTGGTAGCTGTGAACGTACCGAGTTGGTTTTGGCAAGAATGTCTGCCAGCGCCGCGTTCGGGTCGGTGTTCAGCTTCATGGTCACGGTAATGGTAGATTTACCCAGTACCGACGACGAAGTCATAAAGTCGATATTATCGGCTTGTGCTACCGCTTGTTCCAAAGGCTGAGTAATAAAGCCTTGGATCAAGTCAGCACTTGCACCGTAGTAACTGGTCGAAACCGTTACTACAGTGTTGGTCATGTTCGGGTATTCTCGTACCTGCATCTTGAAGATAGCTTGCAGGCCGAGCAGGGCAATCAGAAAGCTGATTGAAACCGCTAGAACAGGACGTTTAATAAAAACATCAGTAAAACGCATTAATCCTCCGGATTACAGCATCGGTGTTTCAGCTGGCGCGTTCAGTACATCGCTTTCAACGATGCGCACTTTAGCGTCGTTACTCAAACGCACTTGACCAGATGTCACCACGCGGTCGCCTGCTTGCACGCCACTTAGTACGTGCACAACGTCCCCTTTACGCTCGCCAACTTTAACAACAGATTGACGTACACGTAGGTTACCGTTTTCATCTTTGTTCACTAGGTACACGTTATCACCGTACAAGGTGTAGGTGATCGCGGTCTGTGGCAGGATGATTTGGTTTTCTAGCGTTGGCAGAATGATGTGCGCACGCGCAAACATACCGCTACGTAGACGACCGTCGTTATTCGGGATGTCAGCTTGTACTTGGATCAGACCTGATTGGTAGTTAACTGCTGGTTCAATCGCACTGATTTGACCGTCGAAAGCCGTTTCAGGGTACGCGTCAACAAAGATTTCGATTTTCTGACCTAGGTGGATATCAGAGATATCGGTTTGCGGCACAGTGAAACGTAGTTTCATCAGTGAGGTGTCTTCTAGGCGAACGATATCTGTGCTTGGTTGAATGTATTGGCCCAAGAATACGTTACGAAGACCTACCGCACCGTCGAATGGCGCCTTGATATGGCGACGGTCGATCGTTGCTTTTTGGCTTTCGATATCGGCAACTAACGAGAAGTAAGCCGCTTCAGCATCGTCGTAAGCTTCTTTTGAAATAGAGCCTTTTTTGTAAAGACCTTGGTAGCGAACGTATTTTGCTTTCGCTGCCGGTAGGCGTGCTTCTTTACTTTTCAGGTTTGCTTTTTCAACGTCAGAGTCCAGCACGACTAGGAGCTGGTCTTTTTTCACGTTGGCACCTGATTCAAAGTCGATGCTCTGAATCACACCTGATACTTCCGATGTAATGGTGACACCTTGGTTTGGCTCAATGAAACCAATAGCTTCAATGGCTGGCACCCAATCTGCTGGCTGAGTATCTTCTACAGTCACAGGAAATTCAGGTTCAGGCATATTCGCCATGTATTCTGCTATCTTCTGTTGTTTGAACAGATTGAAGCCAATCACAGTACCGAACAGCAGGACTGCGATTAATAGCATCACTATCCATTTTTTCATTTTATGGTGTGCTCCGGATTATAAGAGTTTATTTATGCTTGATAATGGCGTCCCAGCAGGCGTCGATGGTGGCATTTAAAGCCTCATCGTCGACTGCATAAACACCGTTAACATGTTTACGCGCTAGGCAGGCGCTCGGTTCTAGCCCAAGAGCACTCAAGATTTCGTTATCGAGATCTTTGAACACACCGTCAGCTTTCCCTTGGTTAAACATGGTGTCGACCTTCGCAAACATTGTCTTTTCTAGTCGTCGCTGCTCTTGGCTATTACGACGAGGTAGATTTTCGAATTGTCCGCGATTAATCAAAGGAGCATCGCCGTTGATGGCCATGTTCCAGATATTGAGCCACATGGTGCGAAACTGCTGCTCGATCGGCATCTCATCGTTAACATTAGCTGTTAACTTATTGGCAACATACCCTAAGATGTGATCATGCAGTTGATAAAGCAGGTCGTCTTTATCTTCGAAGTATCGATAGATTGTACCTGCCGCTACACGGGCTTCTTTAGCAACCATTTGCATCGATAAGCCGTGAAAGCCGTACTCTGCGAGCAGCTTCTCAGTTGCTTGTAATATGCGTTCTTTTTTATCACTCATTGGCAAATTGGATGTGAAAGGTTGTAAATAAAAATAATGAATGAATGTTCATTCGATATTGTAGATAGAGATCGTCCAAGTGCAAGCATTTTAATTCGTCAAAATGGAGAAAATGATACAGTGCGTGGCTGACGACTTGCGAGACCGGTGACAACGGTTAAAATGCGCGTCAGCAGGTGCGAACTTCGACCATTTAGGATAGACCTATGAAACTGAACCCACGGCAAACAGAAGCAGTTAATTATATCTCCGGACCATGCCTGGTATTAGCGGGGGCGGGCTCAGGTAAAACCCGTGTAATTACCAATAAAATTGCCTACTTAGTTCAGGTATGTGGTCATAAGGCACGCAATATCGCCGCGTTAACCTTTACCAACAAAGCAGCGCGTGAAATGAAAGAGCGTTTAGGGCAAACGCTAGGTAAAAAAGAAGCCAAAGGTTTGATGGTTTCGACCTTCCATACCTTGGGTCTTAATATTATTCGTCGTGAATATAAAGCGCTGGGGATCAAAGCGGGCTTTTCGCTGTTTGACGATCAAGATCAGATGGCACTCCTTAAAGAGCTGACCGAAGCGGAGATCGACGGCGATAAAGATCTGCTCAAGCAGTTGCTCAGTTGTATTTCTAATTGGAAGAACGACATGCTATCGCCAGCAGCGGCGAAAGCTCAGGCGCGTAGCGAGCGTGATCAGCTATTTGCGCACTGCTATGAAATGTACCAGCGCCAAATGAAAGCGTACAACGCGCTCGATTTTGATGATTTGATTTTGATGCCAGTGCTCTTGTTGCGCGATAACCAAGAAGTACGCGAGCGTTGGCAGAATAAGATCCGCTACCTGCTGGTGGACGAATACCAAGATACCAACACCAGCCAGTACATCTTTGTGAAATTGCTGGTGGGTGAGCGTTCACGCTTTACTGTGGTAGGGGATGACGATCAGTCGATTTATTCATGGCGTGGCGCCCAGCCAGAGAACTTGGTGCTGCTGCAAAAAGACTTCCCAGCCTTACGCGTGATCAAGCTAGAGCAGAATTACCGCTCTACCAGCCGTATTTTGCGTACCGCCAACATCTTGATTGCCAATAACCCCCATATTTTTGAGAAAACCCTGTTCTCGGAAATCCCTGATGGTGAGTTGCTGAAAGTCATTACGGCGAAGAACGAAGAGCACGAAGCAGAGAAAGTGGTTGGTGAGCTGATTGCCCATCGCTTTTTGAATAAAACCGATTACAAAGACTATTCCATTTTGTATCGCGGTAACCATCAATCGCGCTTGTTTGAAAAAGCCCTGATGCAAAACCGGATCCCGTACAAAATCTCGGGCGGGACCTCGTTCTTTGCTCGAGCGGAAATCAAAGACATCATGGCGTACCTGCGCTTGCTGACCAACCAAGACGATGACAATGCGTTTCTACGAGTCGTCAACACGCCACGTCGTGAAATTGGTCCGGTGACGCTAGAGAAGTTGGGTACCTACGCCAACATGCGAGGTAAGAGTTTGTTTGCTGCCAGCTTTGAGCTTGGGCTAGAGCAACACCTCACCGGACGTGGCTTGGAAGCGCTGCAGCGCTTTACCCGTTGGGTGGTGGAATTGGCAGATAACGCCGAGCGTGGTGATACGGTTGCGGCTGTGCGTCAGATGATCCGTGATATTAACTACGAAGACTGGCTGTACGAGAGCTCACCAAGCCCGAAAGCGGCAGAGATGCGGATGAAGAACGTGTCTGACTTGTACAGTTGGATCACTGCGGATTTAGAAGGCGATAACTACGATCAGGAAGTGAAAACCCTGAAAGAAGTGGTTCAGCGCTTAACCCTACGTGACATGATGGAACGCGGTGAAGACGATGACGATGCCGATCAAGTTCAATTGATGACATTGCACGCATCGAAAGGTTTGGAATTCCCTTATGTGTACTTAGTGGGGGCAGAAGAAGGGATTTTGCCGCACCAAACCAGTATCGATGAAGATAATGTCGAAGAAGAGCGTCGTTTGGCTTATGTTGGTATTACCCGTGCCCAGCGTGAGCTGACCTTTACATTATGTAAAGAACGTCGCCAGTATGGTGAGCTAATCAAGCCTGAGCCGAGCCGTTTCTTGTATGAACTGCCACAAGATGATTTGCAGTGGGAACGAGACAAACCGCCAGTCACACAACAAGAGCGAATGCAAAAAGGCCAAGCTCATATTGCAAACCTAAGAGCGATGTTTAAGAAATAACGCTCGCAAGTTAGATGTAGATAAAAAGAAAGGGCAGATACTCATCGAAGTATCTGCCCTTTTTGTTGACTTGGAGGTCTAGAGACCTTCAATCATATGGTTGATGGCTGCCACGATCTCATCATCGCTACAGTCCATGCATGAACCTTTGGCTGGCATGGCATTAAAACCGTTAACCGCGTGGTCGGTTAACACATCCATCCCTTTCGTTAATCGAGGTGCCCAATCGGCTGCGTCTTTAAGTTTTGGCGCGCTCATCACGCCAGTGCCGTGACAGGCGATACAGAAGGTGCCGTAGACTGTCGCCCCATCGCGTGGACCAGCATTGGCTGCGACGACAGGAGCATCGCCCTCTAAATACACACCACCAACCGGTTTGATACGCTCGGCAATGGCCTCGTCTGACATATCAGCCGCCATTGCTGAGCCGGCAACGCTAACTGCTGCGATGGCAGCAACCATGAGTTGTCGAAGAGATAATTCCATTGAGCTCACCTTACACTTCCAGATTATTGTGATTGCCACAGCCGCTTACGTGAATTTTTTTAATCGTACTGTTGAGACAAGGCAATGATTATGTACAAAATGTTTTAATTGTAACAACTAAGTGATTATATCCCTTAAAGTTGTACTGTGAAACTAGCGAGCTGCGTTTGTATGATACGAATCAACCCTTGTTTGACTATATTTACAGCAAACAAGAAATTTTTTTAAAAAAAGACTAGACGTAGGAGGGGCATATCCGTAATATTCAGCTCCGCCGATAGGGCAAGGCGCCCGTAGCTCAGCTGGATAGAGCGTTGGCCTCCGGAGCCAAAGGTCGAAGGTTCGAATCCTTTCGGGCGCACCATCCGGATAAAAAATTGGTAACAATGGTGGCTATAGCTCAGTTGGTAGAGTCCCGGATTGTGATTCCGGTTGTCGCGGGTTCAAATCCCGTTAGCCACCCCATATATTAGAAAATGGACAGTATTGTCGGTTTTCACGCCGAAAGGCAACAGCAAGATTTGTCGGTGAATAGCGCAGCTTGGTAGCGCATCTGGTTTGGGACCAGAGGGTCGGGGGTTCGAATCCCTCTTCACCGACCACTAACAATGGTGGCTATAGCTCAGTTGGTAGAGTCCCGGATTGTGATTCCGGTTGTCGCGGGTTCAAATCCCGTTAGCCACCCCATTATTTAGGTAATGTTTTCATTTCCTTGGCGATAAAAGCCTAAAACTTGCTCGGTGAATAGCGCAGCTTGGTAGCGCATCTGGTTTGGGACCAGAGGGTCGGGGGTTCGAATCCCTCTTCACCGACCACCATTCGAAAGCCTCGTCTAACGACGAGGCTTTTTTCGTTTCAGCGGTGTAGTATTTTACTGAGCGGCGCTTAGTTAGAACGNATTCGAAAGCCTCGTCTAACGACGAGGCTTTTTTCGTTTCAGCGGTGTAGTATTTTACTGAGCGGCGCTTAGTTAGAACGAAATAGTAAATTAATCGCGACAGTGATGCGCTACCTTTATCTCTTATCTCTTATCTCTTATCTCTTCTTGTTCTTCTTTTTGCTTTTTCTTTATTCGCCTTGGTTGGCTATCTTGGCCGCAAATAATGATAAGTACCCTAGTGCGATCCACTGCCTTTATGGATTTAACCTGATCTTTTGTATGGTCAATAATAAAACTGCATAGTTAATCAACTAGTAAACACACCGAAACCAATATGATGTTTATTTTATGTTAATGGTCAATTGTGGTGTTGATTATATTTATGCATAATCATGGGTTCTTAAATCGTGGTGCGGATAGTGTGAAATGCTGACTTGGCTTGATTTGGTGAGGTTTGTTGTGGGTGGGTATTATTTTCAAATCACAGTTGGAACTGACTAAATATTGATTATTTATTCGATGAAATAAGCGGTGATTGGTTTTTTTGCTTATTTTGTTGATTTTTTGTGAAATATTTGCCAGATTGTCAGGCGTACGATTATTCAGCTATTTGTGCTGAAAGTGAATGGATTCAATTTTTCAGACAGGGCAGAAGGCTGCCAAGCAGTTGGGGTCTGGTAATGGCGTTATTAGAAGTAAAAAATCTTCGTATCGAATATCCATCGCGACATGGTATCCATGCTGCGGTGAAATCGCTGTCGTTTTCAATCGAGCGTGGCGAAATTGTAGGTGTGGTGGGCGAGTCCGGCGCAGGTAAGTCGACGGTCGGCAATGCGGTGATCGATTTATTAAGCCCGCCAGGGCAAATTGCCAGCGGTGATGTCTATTTAGACGGGGAAAAAATCTCCGGGCTAGGCACGGAAGCGATGCGACGAGTGCGCGGCTCGAAAATCGGGTTTATTTTCCAAGACCCAATGACCTCGCTTAATCCTCTATTTACGGTCGAGCAGCAGCTGACCGAAACCATCTTAACCAATCTTGATGTTACTCCGCAGCAAGCTTATCAGCGTGCTTTAAACCTGATGGAGCAAGTTGGGATCCCAGAGCCTGAGCTGCGCATTAAGCAGTACCCGCATCAGTTTTCTGGCGGGATGCGCCAACGTGTGGTGATCGCGATTGCGTTGTCGGGTGAGCCTGATCTGATCATCGCCGATGAGCCGACCACGGCGCTCGATGTTTCGATTCAGGATCAAATTCTGACGCTGATCCGCGAGTTGTGTATTAAGAAAAATGTCGGCTGTATGCTGGTCACCCATGATATGGGGGTCGTGGCCAATGTCACCGATCGGGTAGCGGTAATGTACCGCGGTGATTTGGTGGAAATTGGCACCACAGCGCAAGTATTAGGGCAGCCTAACCATCCTTATACCCAGAGTTTGATTTCCGCCGTACCCCGCTCGGATATCAAACTGGAGCGTTTTCCTTTGGTGAACTATATCGAGGAAGCGCAGGAAATGACTCAGCTCGATGTGAAGAACCACTGGCTGGGGCAAAGTGAAGATCAACGCAGCTACTCTGGTGATTTGTTGCAGGTAGAAAATGTAAATCTGCGCTTTGTCACCAAAGATTCTTTTTTTGAAAGCCGTCGTGAGTACGTACAAGCCTCAAACGATGTCAGCTTCTCGATCACCGAAGGGGAAACCTTTGGTTTAGTTGGCGAATCTGGCTCGGGGAAATCGACCATTGCGCGGGTTATTGCCGGCTTATACCCACCCAATTCGGGTAAAGTGGTGTTTGAAGGTATCGACTTAACCGCGCTCAAGAATGAGAAGGAGCGTCGTCCGCTTCGCCGTCAGATGCAAATGGTTTTCCAAAATCCGTATTCGTCGATGAACCCTAGAATGAAAATCATGGATATCATCGCCGAGCCGATTCGTTTCCACCAACTTACTGAAAATGAAGCGCAAACCCGTCAAATCGTGAATGACTTATTGGATCACGTCGGGCTAGGTAAAGCTGCGAGTGTGAAATATCCCCATGAGTTTTCTGGTGGTCAGCGCCAGCGCATTTCGATTGCTCGCGCCTTAGCAACCCGCCCACGATTATTGATTTGTGATGAACCAACCTCGGCGCTTGATGTATCGGTACAAGCGCAAATCCTCAACTTACTCAAAGATCTGCAAGACGAGCTGAATCTGACCATGTTGTTTATCAGTCACGACTTACCTGTCATCCGTCAAATGTGTGACCGCATAGGCGTGATGCAAAAAGGCACTCTGTTAGAAGTGGCACCGACTGAACAGCTCTTTACCAATCCTCAACATGAATACAGCAAGCAGCTGATATCACTGATGCCTGAGTTTAAAGGCATGAGCCAAGAAGGATTGAAACTGGCGTAATTCATCGACAGTGGTGGTGAGGGTGTATTGCCACGCTGCTGTCGCTAAGCACAACCCGCAAACATAACAGCAACGGGAGAACCCACTCCCGGCATAAAGGAGTATGCAATGAAAACCATCAAGACCAAGCTAGCTGTCGCATTAATGGCTGCCGGGCTAAGTTTTAGTGCCGCTGCGGCGGAAATCAAAGTGGCTTATGACGCCGATCCTGTGTCGCTGGATCCGCATGAGCAACTGTCTGGCGGTACGCTACAACTGTCTCACATGGTGTTTGACCCACTGGTTCGTTATACCCAAGATTTTGATTTTGAACCGCGCCTCGCTGAAAGCTGGGAGCGTATTGATGACAAAACTTTCCGCTTTAAATTGCGCCAAGGCGTGAAGTTCCACTCAGGGAATACCTTAACTGCCGATGATGTGGTGTGGACCTTCAACCGCTTGAAAGAATCACCTGACTTTAAAGCGATTTTTGAACCTTATACCGAACTGAAAAAAGTCGATGACTACACGGTAGAGCTGGTATCGAAAGGCGCTTACCCATTGGTACTACAAACTGCGACCTACATTTTCCCAATGGATAGTAAGTTCTACACAGGTAAAACCGCGGACGGCAAAGATAAAGCAGAGTTGGTGAAGCACGGTAACTCTTATGCATCAACGCATGTGTCTGGTACTGGTCCGTTTATTGTTACGGCGCGTGAGCAAGGCGTAAAAGTCGACTTTGAACGCTTTGATGGTTACTGGGACAAAGAGTCAAAAGGTAACGTAGATAAGCTAACACTGGTGCCGATCAAAGAAGATGCAACCCGTGTGGCCGCCTTACTATCGGGCGGGGTCGATATGATTGCGCCTGTTGCACCGAACGATCATGACCGTGTGAAAAATGCCAAAGGTGTTGATCTGGTGACCCTGCCGGGTACCCGTATTATCACTTTCCAAATGAACCAAAATAGCAACGAAGCGTTGAAAGATGTGCGTGTGCGTCAGGCGATTGTGCATGCGATCAATAACGAAGGGATCGTGAAGAAAATCATGAAAGGCTTTGCGACCGCGGCAGGTCAGCAAGGGCCGGATGGGTATGTAGGTTACAGCGACGAGCTAGTGCCACGTTACGATCTGAAAAAAGCCAAGGCGCTGATGAAAGAAGCCGGTTATGAGAAAGGCTTTAAGCTCACCATGATGGCACCAAATAACCGTTATGTGAACGATGCCAAAGTGGCGCAAGCCGCTGCTGCTATGTTAGCGAAAATCGGTATCAAGGTGGATCTGAAAACCCTTCCTAAAGCGCAATACTGGCCAGAGTTTGATGTTTGTGCGGCAGACATGATGATGATCGGCTGGCACTCAGATACCGAAGACTCGGCGAACTTCTCTGAATTCCTCACCATGACTCGTGATGAGAAGACAGGTAAAGGGCAGTACAACTGTGGTCATTACTCTAACCCTGAAGTCGACAAGCTGGTAAATGCGTCTAACGTGGAAACCGATCCAGCGAAGCGTAAAGCGATGCTCCAGCAAGTGGAAGCAACGCTTTATAACGAGGCTGCTTTTGTTCCACTGCACTGGCAGAACCTAGCATGGGGGGCAAGCGCGAACGTGAACATTAAGCCGATCGTGAATGCTATGAACTTCCCATACTTTGGTGACTTGGTCGTAGAAGAGAAGTAACCCCGATAAGACTGTGGCGATGTTAAGCGTGGGCTTAGCATCGCCCAATTCAGTGGGAATGACCTGTTGCCGTGGTGTCATTGCGATGGGTAAAGCAAGTTCAAGGAAGAGAAAAGGGGCAGGGAATGTTTACGTTTCTGGTCAAGCGCCTGTTTCAGGCACTGATAGTGATGTTTGTGATCAGTCTGGTGGCGTTTGCCATTCAGGACAACCTGGGCGACCCACTGCGTGAGCTGGTGGGGCAGTCGGTATCAGAAGCTGAACGCCAACAATTGCGTGACGAGCTGGGGCTGAATGACCCGTTCGTGACCAAGTACAGTCGATTTTTGTCTAACGCCGTGCAAGGCGATTTAGGGACATCGTATTTCTTCAAACGTCCAGCCACTGAGGTGATCCTCGATAAGCTGGTGGCGACCCTCGAATTGGTATTTGGGGCCGCGGTTATCATCATAGTGGTGTCGATTCCGCTTGGGGTGTATTCGGCTATCCACCCCAACAGTATTTTTACCAAAACCGTGATGGCACTGAGTAGCGTCGGGATCTCGATTCCTGTGTTTTTAACCGCCATCATGTTGATGTATGTCTTTTCAATCGAGCTAGGCTGGCTGCCGTCCTATGGACGTGGCGAAACTTATAACTTATTGGGTTGGGAGTCGGGCTACTTCACCTTAGACGGTCTGCGTCACTTGGTGCTGCCGTGCGTCGCTCTTGCCTCAATCATGCTGCCGCTGTTTATTCGCTTGGTGCGCTCTGAAATGCTTGAAGCCTTGAGCTCGGAATACATCAAGTTTGCTAAGGCGAAAGGCTTAGCGAGTAACAAAATTTATTATCAGCACGCGCTGAAAAACACCATGTTGCCTGTACTGACCGTCGGCGGGGTACAAATCGGTACTATGGTGGCGTACACCATTTTAACCGAGAGTGTTTTCCAGTGGCCGGGTACGGGCTTATTGTTCCTCGAAGCAATTAACCGAGTAGATACCCCGCTTATCACTGCGTATGTGATTTTTGTTGGCTTGATCTTTGTGGTCACCAATACCATCGTTGACCTGCTGTACGGCTTGGTTAACCCGACCGTGAACTTATTAGGTAAGGGGGAATAAGCCATGAACAGTACCACTATGACGTCACCAAGCCGCTGGCAGCGTTTTAAGCAATCAGACTTTTTGTATTACTTCTTGAAAGATAAAGTCGCGATGGTCAGCTTTGCGGTGTTCTTGACCTTTGCTGTCGCGGCGGTGTTTGCCCCTTTGGTGGCGCCGACCAACCCTTACGATTTAACCTCGATTGATATCATGGACTCCGAGCTGCCACCGTCGTGGATGGAAGACGGAGATGAACGTTTCATCTTAGGTACAGACGACCAAGGGCGCGATATCTTCTCGACGATTTTATACGGCTCGCGCTTGTCGCTCACCATTGGTTTGTTGGCGGTAGGGTTGCAGCTGATCCTTGGGGTTACTATTGGTTTGTGTGCGGGTTACTTTGGTGGTCGTATCGATAGTTTCTTGATGCGTTTTGCCGATGTGCAGTTGTCGTTCTCGACCATGATGGTGGCGATCATCGTCTCTGCGATTTTCCGAACGGTATTAGGCTCTGAACTCTTTAGTCAGTACGCGGTGGTGATGCTGGTGGTGATCATTGGTATTGCCGAGTGGCCGCAATATGCACGTACGGTGCGGGCATCGGTATTGGCTGAGAAGAAGAAAGAATACGTTGAAGCTGCGCGAGTGATGGGTTTTCGTTCACCGCGTATTATGTTCCGTCATATTTTGCCGAACTGCTTATCGCCAATCTTGGTGATTTCAACGGTGCAGGTGGCGAACGCTATTATGTCGGAAGCGGCGCTGTCTTTCTTAGGACTCGGCTTGCCTGTCGATCAGCCATCATTGGGCTCCTTGATCAGCATCGGCTTTAACTACATTTTCTCCGGCTCATGGTGGATCACTGCTTTCCCTGGCTTGGTCTTGGTGACCTTGGTGTTAGTGATCAACTTGCTGGGTGACTGGCTCCGTGATGTGTTCAATCCGAAGATTTATAAAGGGTAACATTTAGCGAACACGCTGAGTTTATTCCTTACAGCGATAAAATGCCGAAAAGCGACCTCTGTGGTCGCTTTTTTTATTTATTATCAATCAATTATTCTGGTTATCAATAAGTGCTTAATTATAATGCTGCGTTCTGAGTTTCATAATAACTAAGTCATTAATAGCCGTTCGGGTTGTCATTTAGGCGGTTAAGGTGACGTAACTGAGAATCACAAGTGAAAAAGTCATTAGCAGCAATTTTGTGTTTATCTTCTTCAGCAGCTTGGGCTGCTGCGCCTTCCGAGCCAGAGTCATCCCCGAAAATGGGTTACTCCTATTTCACCATGGGGCTTGAGTCGGTAACGTATAAAGAGCGTTTCAGTGAAAAAGGTGAGAGTTTCGAATCAACAGCAACCGCGCTTAGCCCTGTGATTAATACAGGTAGCTTAACGTCGGTGAATGAGATGTTCGATTTCTCTATCGATGCCTTAGCGACCTTCTCACCAAGCAGTGTTGATGAAGAATGGTCAAATAGCCAAGGGGTGTATCAGCGCAATAAGTTTGAGTACATCAAAGCGTCGACCAATGTCTTACTGCACTACAAAGTGACCCCTGAGTGGCGTGTGATTGCTGGCCCATCAATGAGCTACCAAACCTACAAGCGCTATCAAAACCAAAATGAAAACAGCGTGTATTACGGGACTTGGGAAGAGAGCTCAACCGATATCTTTTTAGATATGGGGATTGGTTATGACAGTGGCTCGCTACACGCAGAAAGCCCTTGGCATAGCCACCTTCGTATGATTGTTGGGCTGCCAGTTTGGAGCCAGACAACCAACACGGCAATTGATGGCGTGACTTTTAATGATTCAGGCTTTCGTACCAATATCGACGGTGGGATCAGCTACCGCGTAATGAAGGGCTTACACCTAGGTTGGTATGTGATGGCGGGCTATGAGAAGCGTAATGTCGAAGGCCCGGTATTCTGGGGGCATGATACCAATGGTAAAACGCTAGTGGCGACTTTGCCTGAAGCGGAAACCATTAGCTTTAGTACGGGTCTTCAGGTGCTGTGGAACCTGTAATGGCTTGAGCCAATGTATATAAAAACAAAGGCGACCCTTGGTCGCCTTTGTTGTATTTGCAGGAGTTAACAATTACTTGTTAGGTACCATGCGTGTATTACTGACATGATTCCATTGCAGTGAGGTTTTCTCACGGTAAAGCGTGCCATCACCCTCTGAATAGTGCCATTGAACAAGATATTTGTTCTTGTTTGGGCAGTTATCCCAATCGGTTGGTGTATCAGTATCACAGAACTGGTATTCGCTATTAAGCTCCATCAGGTTACATGTATGCTCACCTGCGACTAAACAAGGTAGATCGTTTGGCATTTCATTCCAGAGGAAAGTTTCCTTTTTATTGGTGCCATCTTCGATAAACTCGTAAGTGACATCATTCTGGTTGTAGGTGATAGTGCCAGTTTGAATTTCACTACTGTCGTATTCTGTCCAACGGGTACCCACAAAACTAACGGCAGGAGCATAAGCGTTTTCTACAGCCGCTCTCGCTTGACCTTCAGTCTCAAAGGTTGGTGAGACAAAGATGCGGTTTGGCTGACTCATTGCGTCGATACCTGCATCAATACTTTTTACTTCATCAGCAGCATCACGCCATAACGTGTACGACTCTGGTTGACCGTCGAACTCTGAAGCAACTTGTAGCAATTGCTTACCATTGATGGTGTAAGCGAAAAACTTCGCATTGCTGGCTTGGTTGTTACGCCATTCTTTCGTTTGTGGATCGTAGGTCGATTCTAGTTCTTTAATCTGATTACCATCGTGGTAGATCTTAATAAAAGAACCGCTATTTTTATTGATTTCAATCGCGTATACGGCTGCTTCTTGAGTGAGTATCGAGGCTTGCGGCTCAATTGAATAGTTACGGTCAACAAAGGTATTGATGATGAATTCTTCGCTTACGGTTTCACCTGTTGGGTTGGCGAAGACAACGATAGATTCACCTGGTTTGAAATGAGCGTTGCCAGTGTAGTCAAAATCTACCGCACAAGCTTTACCATGATTGCTGGCAAAGGCGACACTTTCTTGAGTTTGGTTGTTTATGGTAAACATTCCGTTCGTGAACTTGTCGTTCAATAAATGGAATTGGTAAGCCATGTTAGGACCGAAGCGGTAGCTTAGGTTTCCATATGGATCTTGACCGCCATCAGCAACAAAGCCCAGTTCCTCACAGGTCGTTTCGATGAAGAGATCGGCATCGAGGTTTTCAGATTCATGCTGATTGATCCCCGTTACTTTGCTGGCTGCATCTGCAGTGGTTAGCATGCCTTTAACCATCACGTTTGCCATTGGTTGCTGCCAATATGTCTCAGCACTTAGTCGGCCGATATAGAGGGTTGCAGGTTCATTTTGAGTCTTACTGGCTAATGTTGTTCCGGTTGCGGTTTTAGCGATGGTGGCTTTTTCTGAGATGCTTGAGATGTGAACACGAGGCATATTTACATCATGGGAGCGATCTTTATTAAGGCTCACCGTCATTATGCCTTCGCCTTTGTAGTTCAATACGATGTTATCGCCGTTTAATGCCCAAGTACCTTGTTCTGTGCTGATGCTAGACTCGCTCGGACACTGTCCGTCGCTAGTTTCGGATGCCAAAATACGGTTATCAGCGGTTAAGCGCATAGCCCAACAATCCGGCTTCGCAGCGCCTTGGCCAACCCAATTAGCATTAAAGCGGTAGAGGTCTTGCTCCACAATGATGCTACTTAGTTCATTACCTGAGGCTGGCTGTTTGGCAATAGAAAGCGAGATTGCAGCAGAGATACCATTACCGTCATCATCCTGAGCATTTAGTGAGATTTGATGGTTGCCTGAAACCAGCGGTGTACCAGTAATGGTGACTTCTGGGTACTGAACGTCATATTTCAGACCTGTTGCATGATCGCTAAAGCTATAGGTTAGGGCATCGCCATCTTCATCGCTGAAGATATTGCTGATATCAAGCACGATGTAGTTCACATCTTGCCCTTGCTGTAGGGTAAGTTTATCGAACTCACCTTGTAGCGCCGTTAAACGTTCTTGGTTGACTGTTGGAGCCGTGCCTTGCGCATGAATTTCAAACTTGAGCAGTGTTGTTACTGTGCCGACAGCATTGCCAGCTTCATCAAGATCTGCTGCTGCAAGTTCTAGGAAATAGCTACCTGGAGGTGTCGTTTTACCGCTTTCCATTGCGGTTAGTTGAATCGTGTTGCTATGGTCGGTGAGTTCGGCATGAATACCTTTAGCCATTAATGCATCATAGCTTTCGGCTGAGATAGTCACCTTTGGTGCATCTGTTTGGTCTTTATCGGTGAATAGACCTGTAACTGGCTCTTTACCAAAGAAGCCAAAGTTTTCCCCAGCAATCATGTAAGTGTTCGTTAGCTCCGAGCTAACAGTCGCTAAAAGGGCTTTATTAATGCTTGCTTGATAGTTTACTACTGGTTTTTCAACAACGATTTCACCAGTTTCATCTTTATCAACGGGTACCACAGGTTTGAAGTCAGGGTTGTTAAGCTCGTCTGTTGTTGCACTGTTGACCGCGCTTACTGCTTCGGTCACAACTTGGTTGGTGACTTCGTCGAGGTTGATGTTGTCATCAGTTTGGTGCTGGGTTTCTGTTAGGATTTGCGCGGTTTTGTGCAGTTTGGTTGCTAGTTGTTTTTCTGCGTCAGATGCACCTGTATCTTTTTTAGTATCGATGTAGTCCGCATACAGATCGATTTCAAGGCTGGTATCGCCATCTTTCAGATCAGCAAGCATGGTTTGGACGTTTGCTTCGGCTGTTGTTTGATTGGCTCCTTTTTCCATTTCAGCGACAATTAAGTCTGTTAAAGGAGTCGCAATGTTACTGCCGGCAGGGGCACGGAATTCTACATTCTTACCCATCGCTTGATATGGTTGGTCCATATCGACAGTGTAAATTCCTGGCTCAATAGTAAAGCCGTCAGCACTGTAGTCTTTGAATGGTTCTAACACCTTAACGACGATTGGGGTGTTTTTGATTTTCTTTTCAATGCTTTGTTCAACTTTGATATCAAGCTGACCTTTATCATTGGTGAGTACCAGCTTGCCATCAATATCGGTAATGACTTCGTTTGCCTCACACTTACCATTGGCATTGCTATCTGAGCACACTAATGCGTTTTTTAAGTAACCATCAATCGTGGTGATCACGACGCCACCCACGACGGGGCCAGTAATAGGTGGTTTGCCCGTGTTACCTTCTGGTGAAGAGCCTGAATCGCCACCACACCCTGAAAGGGTTAATGCCGTTACTAAAGAGGCTGCCACAGCCGAATAGCTAAACTTCATTTCATATCCTTGGTAAATGAATAAACACGCAATGTGTTGTTATGAGTTATTGATTTGGTTGAATATAATGCTGCGGCATATATAACGGGTGTATAAAAGGATGCAAGTAAAAAAGGTTAATCAAGGAGCTTGTTGCTGTTAATTTGCGCGATGAATGCGCGAGGGGTATAGCTATTAACCTTTTTGTAAGTGGTTGAATATAAAGGTTAAATGTTGAATTTGTCGTGATTTTATGCGGCTGGGTGTGATTACTTTTTCATGTGGGGCATGTTGAGTAACCGTGACATTGGGGTATGAACTCTCGGTATCGAGCGATACCGAGAGTAAAGCTGTGAAATTAGAGTTATTTCACGCTTTTCCATGTGGTGTACAGCGTATCCGCCATGGTTTTATCTTTGATCAGCAGATCGTAAACGCCCATACGGGTGGTGGAGTAGTTGTATACTGCCATCATATTTGTGTCTTCTAAGTACAAAGTGACATTGAAGTCTGCTTCGCCTTCAGGGAAGTCGACAATTAGCTTATCGTTTTTGATTTCCCATGGTAGTTCCATCGCGTCGGTTGGGCTCTTGCCGTAAGGTTCAGTGATGGTCACTTTGTCTTGACCAAACACCATTTTTGCCACCATAGGCTGAGCTTTACTGCTGTCTTTTGGCGCATCGTCGCTTAAGTAGTACCAAGTTTTACCGTCAAAGTGAGCCTTGGTCAGTGTCTTGCTGGTCGTTAGGCTACCTTTAGTCCATAGTGTTAGGTCAGATTGATCTGTTACTGATAGTGACAGATCTTCGGTGATGTAGATGAAGGTATCACGCTCGGTGTTTTTGCCGTCAGTGAGAACTAATGCATTACCGTCGGTGCTGTATTGAGTGGTATCCGTTGCGCCGGATTTATTGGTTACAGTGAGTTCGCCATCACCAGACACTTTCACTTTAAAAATACCTTCTTTAAGTGCGTAGTACTGGTTCATGCTGGTGAACTGGCTGTCACCATCTTTAAGGTAAGCATCAAGTGAGCGAATGATGGTAGCAGAAGATGCTTTACCGCTGTCA
This sequence comes from Photobacterium jeanii, assembly GCF_001650345.1. Taxonomy (GTDB): domain Bacteria; phylum Pseudomonadota; class Gammaproteobacteria; order Enterobacterales; family Vibrionaceae; genus Photobacterium; species Photobacterium jeanii. The sequence continues at coordinate 25,022 of NZ_LVHF01000015.1, forward strand.
TCAACTTCGATAGTGATATCGTCAAGGTTAGCCCCTGCGTTCACTTGGTTGTTGATTTCGGTTTGGATCGTTTGAGTGGTGGTTGCTAGTGCCGCCGCTTGGTTGTCTTTCACGCTTGGCGCTAATTCTGTGGTTACACTGCGAGCTAGCAGATGCGCCTCTTTCGCTTTTTCTTCGCTGGCTTTCATTGCCACATAGTCGCCGCTGATCACATCACTTGGTAGGTTAAGATCTGTGGCAAGTTCGTCTAAGGTTTTTTGCTGTACTTTTGCCATGGTGGTAAACGGTGTTACCACTTTAGAGCCTGCTTCTGCGATCAGCTCATAGCTGTTGCCGAGTGCTCCAGCTTTGTCGCTATCAGTGGTTTTACCCGCAATGGCACGTGCAATGATAGGGTGCTTAGCATCCGCTTCAGGGATAGTAATTTCGCCTTTAGCGTTAGTAAGTGTGCTTAGTGCTTCACCTGTATCACAGCTTTGGTTGTTGTTGCGGTCGATGCATACTTCAGCTTGAGATAAGTAGCCATCAATGACTTTGATGGTATTGCCTGAAACTGTGTTGTTGTTGCTGTCGCTATCGTTACAACCTGTAAGGGTTAGAGCGAGTGCCAATGACGCTGCCAATGTTGAATAGTTGAATTGCATTATTTTCCCTTTTTAAATGCAGCTATCAACCTAGAGGGATGGGATCCGCGTTGGCAACATAGACCGTCAAATGGTGACGATCAAATTACGCCTGCGATGGGCGTCATCTAAAGGATGTCGACCTGATCTCCATTCAGGTTGATAGCGGTTAGATATATAAGCCAAAGATATTGATTGTTTTATTATCATGGCGCTTGCTTATATCTCGGAATTCACACTGGAAACAAGGTCACATTTTTACAAGCGTGATCGCGCTATCAAAACCTCATCCAAAAAGGCGATCTCTATCATTAAGTTGATGAAAATCAGGTTGTTGGATGTTGTTTGCTGCTAGCTAAAAAAGCATGAGTATTAGAGGCAAAAAAAGCCAGCACGTATGCTGGCTTTTTTAATATGTCGATAGGGAATGAGATTGTTAGAAAATCAAGTGTCCCATCAGTGCGATCACAGGCAGCGTTACTAAGGTACGCAGGATGAAAATCACAAACAGCTCCCATGCTTTCACAGGGATTTTACTGCCGATCAGTAGGGCACCGATTTCAGACATGTAGATCAGCTGAGTCACCGACATGGCAGCAATCACAAAGCGGGTTAAATCACTCTCAATGCTGGCAGCAAGGATAGATGGCAGGAACATATCAGCAAAACCCACCACGATGGTTTTTGATGCAGCAACCGCCTCAGGAATATGCAGTAATTCCAGTAGCGGAATAAATGGCATGCCAAGGTAGTTAAATACTGGCGTGTTTTCAGCAATCACAAGAGCAACCGTCCCGATCGCCATCACCACAGGCAGTACGCCGAACACCATGTCCATCGCGTTCTTCACGCCATCAATCAATACTTTACGCAGGCTCGTTACTTGGCTTGCTTTCTGTAAACCTTGCTCAAGACCAAAGCTCAAAGCGGTGTGGCCAGCAGGGATTGCTTCGTGGTCAATAATGTCTTGTGAACCGTCGATGTAACGATCTTTCTTCCAGCTTAGTGGTGGTAGGCGCGGCACAATGACAGCGGCAGCAAAACCTGCCAAACATACGGTGAGGTAGAACGGGGCAAATAGGTGCTCAAGGTTAACTTGGGCAATGACCACCAAGCTAAAAGTAATAGACACTGCGGTAAAGGTGGTACCGATCACCGCGGCTTCACGTTCGGTGTAGATCTTGTCTTCGTATTGTTTGCTGGTCATCAATACGCCAACACTGCCATCGCCTAACCATGATGCAATGCAGTTCACCGCCGAGCGGCCAGGTAGACCAAAGATAGGGCGCATCACTTTCGCAAATAGGGCACCGAAGAATTCCAGCAAGCCAAAGTTTAAAAGCAGAGGGAGTAGCAAGCCTGCAAAGATGAAAACAGAAAAAAGTACAGGCAGTAAGTCGTGCAGTACCAAGCCACCTGTCGCACCATCGTGGATCATTGCTGGGCCGATTTCAAAGTAGGTCATCACTACAAAAATGGCACCTAGTTGCTGTACCACAAACCAAGCCGGTGATGGATTGAGGAGACCACTAAGAAAACTGTTGTTAAGCACGGCTTTGGGCTTAAAGAGTTTGGTTGCTATCGTAGCAATCGCTGTGAGTGAGATCGATAAAGTGACGATCGTGATAAGCATGCCATCAAGCAGACCTTTGACCGACTTCGCCAGTACCGCAATTGGGATGGTAATACTATCTTGGTAGCTGATTGGTGCCATAAACAAGAACACGCCAAGCAGTGATGGGATCAAAAACATCAGCCAATTGGCTGTGGTGGATGGCTTCATTGTAGTGGTTTGCTCTTGCATACGAGACCCGACATAAAAATTTGTGAAATCAACTTACTGCATAACCATTCACCACTATATGGTAAATAGTTGGATGAATATTACACGGCTTTTGCTGTGGTTGGAATACTAAATCGCGGTTATTGCGTTTTTATGCGTGATTGTTTGTAGCTTGAGTAAATAATGGCGTAATTATTCAGTCGATTTTTTGTCGGCTTGGATGCGGTTTTGTGCAATTAACATTCAAATGCAGATTAGTGCTTTTATTCTATCTTATTGATAACACTATTTTTAATCCATTTTGACTTATATAATCCCGCAGATTTTAACGCTCAATGAATAATGATAATTAAATAGGGATTATGAATATTAATCGTAGTGGTATCTCATTAATGGTGGCGGCGGCTTTGCCGTTTGTTTCGTTTTCTTCTGCAGCTTATACCGGTATGGATGCGCGTGGTGGTGCCATGGGTGGTACTGGTGTAGCGTCGGCGACTTACCTGACAGCAGCATTTTACAACCCTGCTTTGGCAACAAACTACAAAAGTAATGATGACTTTGGTTTGTTATTACCAAGCATTAGCGTAAGTGGTCATGATGCTGATGATATGGTGAAGAAGGTTGAAGACTTCCAAGACATTAACGACAAGCTAGACTCAGATCCTGCCCTACGTCAGGCATGGGAAGATGCTCTGCGTGCGTTGGATAACGGTCAAGTAGTGGCAAACGCGAAAGTGGGTCTAGTGGCAGCACTACCAAACAGCATGCTAAGTGCGAGCATGTTTGCTAAGGCTGATGTTGCGGTATTCGGTATTACCGATATCGCTGAGAGCGATCTGACAAACCCGAATCCAGATACCTCGGATCTTGATTCGATGGTAACCGCAGTGGCGGGTGGTACTGTAGATGTGGGTGTGACGCTAGCGAAATCATTTGATTTACCCGCGTACGGTCAACAGATCTCTGTCGGTTTCTCGCCTAAGTTCCAAAAGCTAGTTGCTATCAATGTGATGGAGAACGTAGGTAAATTCGAGTTTGATATGGATGATCCTGAGCAAAGCTCTGCGTTTAACATGGACTTGGGTGTGGCTTACGAACCAGTGAACAACGTAACCATTGGTTTCACTGCGATGAACTTGTTAAAGCAAGAGCTAGAAACCAACAAGATTATTGGTGACATGGGTGAGAGCTACAGCGCTACTTACCTCGTTGAGCCACAATACAAGCTAGGTGCCGCGTACGCTAACGGTTGGTTCACCGTGGCTGCTGACGTTGACTTGAACAAGCAACAATACTTCAAGCAATTCGATTACAGCACTCAATTTGCTAAAGTCGGTGTTGAGCTGGATGCATGGGAATGGGCGCAACTACGTGCGGGCTACAGCCACAGCATGACTGAGCACGCCGATAGCATCATGACAGCAGGTATCGGCTTTAAGCCGTTTGGTCTATTCGGCTTCGACCTTGCGGGTCAGTTCGGCAAAGACAACAACTACGGTGTGTCAGCACAGCTTGTGTTTACGATGTAATCTCATCGTTTGATGGATAGAGAAAAGGGAGGCAAATTTGCCTCCCTTTTTAGTGATACCTACTAGCACTTAGTGCTAAACGCTTAGCGCATAGTAACAAACTCTTCTGAGCCTGTTGGGTGAATAGCGACAACCGAATCGAAGTCAGCTTTGGTTGCGCCCATCTTCATTGCGACGCCAAAGCCTTGGATCATCTCATCGACGGTAAAACCGATACCGTGAAGACCCACGACGGTTTCTTCAGGGCCAGCACACACGAGCTTCATCTTACAAGGTTGACGGTGCTGCGTGACTGCGGTGTACATCGCAGTAAAGCCTGACTTGTAGACTTTGATATTGTCTTCGCCGTATTGAGCAATAGCTTCTGGCTCGGTTAGACCAATAGTACCGATTGGTGGGTGGCTAAATACCACGGTTGGTACCAGTTTGTAGTCCATCTTCGCTTCTGGCTTGTTGTTAAACAGACGCTCAGAGAGCTGACGACCCGCTTTTACCGCGACCGGTGTTAGCTCGATACCGCCTTCCATGATATCGCCCACACAGTAGATACCTGGCACATTGGTTTGTTGGTATTCATCAACTTTGATGTAGCCGCGGTCCGTGGTTTCAACACCGGTTGCTGCTAGGTTGATTTTGTCTGTGGTTGGGTGACGACCAATCGCCCAGATGATCAGATCTGTGTTGTGTGACTCACCGTTTTCAAAGTGCATCGTGAAGGTGCCATCAGCTTCTTTCACGACTTCTTTTGGTACCGAGTGGGTGTGCAGGGTTGGACCTTCTGCATCCATCACTTCAACCAAGGTTTCGATGATCATTGGGTCGAAGCTACGCAGTGGTGACTCTTTACGTACGAACAAGTGTGTGTCGGTACCTAGCGCGCTCAGTACGCCTGCGATTTCAACAGCGATGTAACCTGCGCCGATCACTGCAGTACGCTTAGGTTGCTCGTTAAGCTCGAAGAAACCGTTAGAGTCGATACCGTGCTCAGCACCTGGAATGTTTGGAATGGTTGGTTCACCGCCAACCGCGATCAGGATGTGATCGGCAGTGTATTGCTCACCATTTACTTCAATGGTGTTGGCATTAACAAAGGTTGCGAAGCCGTTGATCACTTCGATTTTGTTGTTGCCTAGCACATTGTCGTACGCTTTGTGGATACGACCAATGTAAGCTTCACGGCTTTCTACTAGTTTGCTCCAGTTGAAGCCTTTGACATCAACATCAAAGCCGTAGTCTTTGGCATACAAGTGCATGGCTTCAGCGATTTGGGCACCGTGCCACATTACTTTTTTCGGTACACAACCCACGTTCACACATGTGCCGCCGAGGGCTTTGGCTTCTACTAGCGCTACTTTTGCGCCGTACATCGCCGCACGGTTTGCTGAGGCAATACCGCCGCTACCACCACCGATACAAATGTAATCAAAATGCTTCGCCATGACTTTCTCCACCTATTGTCTTATATAACCCCCACTTAACTGACTGGTGCCCTGCGTGACAACCTTGCAAGCCGCTAAGGGGGACAAGCGATTCTTATTGCGTTTAGTGTAATGGAGAAAAGTGCCAGATACGAGAGGCAGTGCACGGGATTCGAGAAGGTGGTGAAGCGAGATGTGAACTGGCAAGCATTGTTGCTTGCCAGTGATTGCTGGTACTAAGCCCGAAAGCTCTTGCGGGCATCATTTGGTACTAGCGAGAGGTTGGGATCACTCAGGTACAATCCATTCCACTTTGTGGAAACCAGTTACTGGGGAAATTGCTTGTTGCAGCCAAGGTAGGATGGCTTGCATCTGACTTTCCAGTTTCCACGGTGGGTTGATCACAATCATCCCCGACGCTGTCATGCCGCGCTCGCTGGTATCGGGTTCAACGCCTAGCTCAATTTGTAGAATCTTACGGATGCCGGTTTGCTCTAAACCTTGGATCATCTTGTCGATGTTTTCGCGATACACCACTGGGTACCAAATAGCGTAGGTACCCGTAGCCCAACGCTTGTGGCTTTCTTTGATCGCTTTTACCACATCCATGTACTCGTGTTTTAACTCGTAAGGTGGGTCGATTAACACAACGCCACGACGCTCTTTCGGCGGCAGGCTAGCTTTAAGGCGGGCAAAACCATCTTCTTTGTAGATTTTGACTTGGCGATCGCCGCGAAACTCTTGCAGCAATAGCGGGAAATCAGTTGGGTGCAGTTCGGTTAGCACCATACGGTCTTGGTCACGGATCTGGGCGCGCGCCACTTTGGGTGAACCTGGGTAGTAACGCAGTTCGTCACCTTGGTTCAAACCTTTAATCGCCGCTAAGTAAGACGCCACTTCAGCTGGAATGTCATCGCGAGACCAAATACGCGCAATCCCTTCAAGGAACTCACCTGTTTTTTCGCTGCGCTCGTCTTGTAGATCGTAGCGACCTACACCCGAGTGGGTATCGTGGTAGACGAACGGCTTTTCTTTTTGCTTGAGCGCATCCAGGATCAGGCTTTGAACAATGTGCTTCACCACATCGGCGTGGTTGCCGGCGTGAAAACTGTGACGATAACTCAGCATAGACAGGTTCTCGATTAAAGGGATGAAATAAAGACAGCGCTATTATCGCCAAATCATGACGAATATCCAGCTTCCACCGCGTTAGTCGGTGTGTAAAGCGCAGCACCAAGGCGCGCGTTATGCGATAACTCGGTCAGTTTGCTTATCAAATCTTGGCTAGAATCAGGAGAAGACCACACCTGATGTGTCGCTGAAATCGCGACTTTACTGACCAAGCTCGATCAAAATACAGCTTCGCTTGGTCTAAGGGATTGAATTCAGTGAGTGAAGGATACATCTTTAAGGGATAACCTCATAAAGGATAAGCGCATGTCAAACCCATTACTGACGATGACGGATCTGCCTCCGTTTTCTCAAATTAAAGCTGAACATATTCAACCAGCGGTCGAACAAGCGATTGCGGAATGTCGCGCCAATGTTGACGCAGTATTGGCGAACGATGCGCCACCAAGCTGGGACACCATTTGTGCACCACTGGCGGAAACCGATGATCGCCTTAGCCGTATTTGGTCACCGGTTTCGCACCTTAACGGGGTGAAAAACAGCCCTGAGCTGCGTGAAGCGTATGAAGCGTGCTTGCCAATGTTGTCGGATTATGGCACTTGGGTTGGTCAGCACAAAGGTTTATACGAGGCGTACAAAGCCATCAAAGCGAGCGATGACTTTGCTAAGCTGAGCCCTGCCCAGCAAAAAAGCATTACTGATGCGTTAAAAGACTTCGAGCTATCGGGTATTGGACTACCTGCGGCTGAACAGCATCGTTACGGTGAGATCAGCAAGCGCTTATCTGAACTATCGTCGACATTCAGTAACAACGTACTGGATGCCACCATGGGCTGGACCAAACATGTGACCGATGAAGCGGCACTGGCAGGTTTACCTGAGTCAGCACTGCAAGCGGCTCAAGCGGCAGCGCAAGCCAAAGAGCTCGAAGGCTACTTGTTTACGCTGGAAATACCCTCTTACCTCCCGGTGATGACCTACTGTGAAAACAGCGCGCTGCGTCAAGAGATGTACGAAGCGTTTGTTACTCGTGCTTCTGATCGCGGTCCGAATGCAGGCCAATGGGATAACAGCGAAATCATTGCTGAAAAACTGAAATTAACCCACGAGCTAGCGCGTCTGCTGGGCTTTAATACTTACAGTGAAAAGTCCCTTGCAACCAAGATGGCGGAAACGCCAGATCAGGTGTTGAGCTTCTTAAATGATTTGGCAAACCGAGCGAAACCGCAGGGTGAGCGCGAAGTGGCTGAGCTGCGTGAATTTGCGAAAAGCGAATGTGGTGCCGAAGAGCTACAACCTTGGGATTTCGCTTTCTATGGCGAGAAACTTAAGCAGCACCGTTACAGCATTTCTGACGAACAATTGCGTCCTTACTTCCCTGAGCAAACTGCGGTATCTGGCCTGTTTGAAGTGCTAAAACGTGTGTTTGGCATGGAAGTGAAGCAGCGCGATGGCGTTGATGTGTGGGATGAGACCGTTAACTTTTACGACATCTTTGATAGCAAAGGTGCGCTGCGTGGTAGCTTTTACTTAGATTTGTACGCGCGTGAACACAAGCGTGGTGGTGCATGGATGGACGAGTGTATCGTGCGTCGTACACGCGAAGATGGCAGCCTGCAAGCGCCAGTGGCGTACCTGACTTGTAACTTCAATAAACCGATTGGTGATAAGCCTGCGCTGTTTACTCACGATGAAGTGGTGACCTTGTTCCACGAAACGGGTCACGGTATTCACCACATGCTGACGCAGATCGATGTGCCAGCAGTCTCGGGCATTAACGGGGTGCCGTGGGATGCAGTTGAGCTTCCAAGCCAGTTCCTCGAAAACTGGTGTTGGGAAGAAGAAGCGCTGGCGTTTATCTCGGGTCATTACGAAACCGGTGAAGCGTTACCGAAAGCGATGCTAGAGAAAATGCTGGCGGCGAAGAATTTCCAATCGGCGATGGGTATTTTGCGTCAGTTGGAATTCGGCCTGTTCGATTTCACCTTGTACACCCAATACGATCCTGAAGTGGGCGCTCAAGTGCTAGAGACGCTGGCGGATATCAAATCACGAGTGTCTGTAGTGCAAAGCCCTGAATGGGGACGTTTCCCGCACAGCTTTAGCCACATTTTTGCTGGCGGCTACAGTGCTGGTTACTACAGCTACCTATGGGCAGAGTTACTGTCTTCTGATGCGTTCTCGCGCTTTGAAGAAGAGGGGATTTTTAACACCCAAACGGGTGCTGATTTCCTTGATTGCATTCTAGAGCGTGGTGGCAGTGAAGAGCCGATGGAGTTATTCAAACGCTTCCGTGGTCGCGAGCCGCAACTGGACGCGATGCTGCGCCACTGTGGTATTACTGGTTAGTTGTTGATTAATCAACGTTTGATATGAAAAAGGCTCCTTCGGGAGCCTTTTGCGTATTAGGTAGTGACTGATACCTTGGTTATTCGGAGTCAGTTTGCTCGTCTTGCACTTCAATCGCGAGCGGCCAACCCATGTCGGTTTGGCGTGTGGCTTCTTGCATCAGCTCGGCTTGGGTTAGCGGGTTTTGTGCTAACCAAGTACTCGGCAGAGATAAGGTGAGGTTGTTATCGTTCACCGTTAAGGTTGTTGGTGGCTGATGTTGATGCTCACGACGGTGGCACAAGATGATAGCTAAGCGAAGTAAACGCAAAATACGGGTTGCACTAGCGGCTGACAGGGCATGCTGCTCTGGCAGGCTGGTGATCTGTTCGCGGTGACGACGCAGTAGCTCGGCGATCAACAATTGCTGGGCGCGGGTAAAGCCGGGTAAATCAAGGTGACGGATCAAGTAAGCAGCATGCTCGCCGCTTTTCTTAAATTCGATACTGGCACCGATTTCGTGCAAGGTACTGCTGGCATGCAGCAGACAGGCGGCTTGCGGCTCTAGTTGCCACGCTTGCTGACAGCTTTGTAGTAGGGCTGCGGCAGTAGCTGCCACATTACCTGAGTGGATCGCATCGAGCTGGAAGCGTTGTTTGACGCTGTTGAGGGTACGCTCACGCACATCGTGGTGGCGCATCTGACTCATCATTTCGTACACCATGCCTTCACGCAGGGCACCGCCGGCGAGGGTCATGGTTTCGATTTGTAGCGACTCAAATAGGGCGATCAAAATGGATAAACCGCTTGGGAACACCAATGCGCGCTCTAAGGTTAGCCCTTCGATATCGAGATCTTCCAATCGCTCGTACTGCATCGCTTGGCGTTGCAGGCGCTTGAGCTTTTGTAGGGTGATCACTTCATCCATGCCTTGTTCCAGCATGATTTCTTGCAGCGCTTGTACGGTACCGCTGGCACCGACACAGGTATCCCAACCCAGTTGTTGGTACTGCTCTAAAATGGGCTCAATCGCGGTTTTTGCGGCGGTGATGGCGGCATCAAAGTTTGCCGCGGTTAACTCACGGTCTTTGAAGTAGCGCTCAAGCCAAGTCACACAGCCAATTTTTAGGCTGGTGAGAGCATTGGCATCAAAACCAGCCCCGATGATCACTTCGGTGCTGGCGCCGCCGATATCGACCACCAAGCGCTTATCGCTGCCACCCGAGGTGTGTGCCACCCCTTGGTAGATGATACGCGCTTCTTCTTCACCCGGAATGATATCAACCGGGTGACCCAGAATGGTTTTCGCTTTAGCTAGGAAAGTGTCAGCATTCACTGCTGTACGCAGGGCTGCGGTACCGACAATACGAATACGCTCAGCGGGAATATCTTGAAGACGCTCAGCAAATAGGCTTAGACATTCCCAACCACGCTGCATGGCTTCTTCGCTTAGGACGTTGTCGTGGTTTAAACCGGCAGCTAAACGCACTTTGCGTTTGATTTTCGCCAGTGTTTTCACACTGCCCGCGACTTCACGCACAATCCACATGTGGAAGCTGTTGGAGCCTAAATCAATCGCGGCGTACAAAGGTGATACTGAACTTCTTTCCATAGACTTATCTGCTGCTTATTGCTTTTGCTGTTGTGGACGGCGACGACGCTGACGCGATTGTCCCTGACCTTGCCCTTGACGGGAATTGTTACGACGGCTGTTGCTTTGACGCGGAGCACGTTGTACTGCCAGTGGTGCTGGTAGTTCGGTTAGCAGCGCATCGCTGTCGTATTTTGATACTGGAATCGAGTGCTCGATGTAAGTCTCAATCGCTGGTAGGTTGATCGCATAACCTTCACACGCAAAGCTGATCGAGTGACCACTTGCGCCAGCACGACCAGTACGACCGATACGGTGTACGTAGTCTTCGGCATCGTCAGGAAGATCGTAGTTAAATACGTGCGTTACTTGTGGAATATGTAAACCACGAGCAGCAACATCGGTCGCGACAAGAATATCGACTTCACCTTGGGTGAATTGCTCAAGAATGCGCACACGCTTTTTCTGAGGGACATCACCGGTTAGTAGACCGACACGGTGTTCATCGGCAGCAAGGTGCGCCCAGATGTCTTCACAGCGGTGCTTGGTGTTGGCGAAGATAATCGCGCGGTCTGGCCATTCTTCTTCGATCAGCGTTTGAAGCAGACGCATTTTTTCTTTGTTCGATGGGTAGAACAGTTCTTCTTGAATGCGGTGACCGGTTTTTTGCTCAGGCTCAACCACCACGCTTTCAGGGCTGTTCATGTGCTCGAACGCAAGCTCTTTCACGCGGTATGACAGCGTCGCTGAAAATAGCATGTTCAAACGGGCTTCTGGCGCAGGCATACGACGGAACAAGAAACGGATATCTTTAATGAAACCCAAATCGAACATACGGTCGGCTTCATCAAGCACCACCACTTGGATGCTGCGAAGGTCGATCACACGTTGCTTGTAGAAATCGATAATACGACCACAAGTACCGATCAGGATATCAACACCGTTTTCTAGTGTTTTTTGTTGTTTTTCATACGCTTCACCACCGTAAGCTAGACCTGCAGTTAGACCTGTGCTTTCGATAAGTGGTTTTGCATCGTTGAAAATTTGGATCGCCAATTCACGCGTTGGCGCCATGATGATGGCACGCGGTTGGTTTGGCTTGCGCTCAGCAGGCGCTGGCGTACGTAGTAGGTGGTTAAATGCAGCAGTTAGAAAGGCAAGGGTCTTACCTGTACCCGTTTGCGCTTGTCCTGCAATATCATGGCCGGAGAGCACTACCGGCAATGCCAAGGCTTGAATAGGGGTACAGTTATGAAACCCTTTCTTGTCCAAACCCGCGATAACCTGAGGTTCTAGACCTAGGTCGGCAAATTTTTGCTCTGTGATATGAGTCGTCTTCATTGCTATAGAATATCAGCTTAGGGTTGCAATACGAAACGGATTCAATTCAAATAGGGCAACGATTTGCTCTTTATACTATGAGATAGGTCAGGTTTAACGTATTTCAACTAGCCTGATTTGATCATTCTAGCGTATAAATAATACTTAATCAGACAAGCTATCTGATCATGTAAGCGGATTTAACCTACCAATTCATCGTGTATTAACCTGTAATTAGAGAGACTAATTACCGACCTTTGCGCCTTGAATTTACTGGTGTTTTATCAGTTAAACATTGAACATTTACTTATCCGGATTGGTATAAGCTAATAAAATCAACCATTGGAGTGGAAGATGAGCGACAAGATTGTGCAGCTAAGCGATGCAAGCTTTGAAAGCGATGTGATTAACGCTGCTGGCCCTGTACTAGTCGATTTTTGGGCTGAATGGTGTGGTCCATGTAAAATGATTGCCCCAATCCTTGACGAGATTGCTGAAGAATACGAAGGCAAGCTAACGATTGGTAAGCTAAACATTGATCAGAATGCTGCAACGCCACCAAAATTTGGTATTCGTGGTATCCCAACGTTACTGCTATTTAAAGACGGTAACGTGGCAGCAACGAAAGTTGGTGCCCTATCAAAATCACAACTTAAAGAGTTCCTAGACGCGAACGTTTAAGATGTAAATTCCGGACTGTGCGCAGTTCCATATTGTGCACAGTTTGTCTTGCGACTATGCTAGACGGATGGAAGGTTTAGTGCTAACTTATTGCACGTAAATATCAAACTTGTTCATTTCATGACCAGCCCCATTGGTCAATAATTCTCTCAACTTATATAGAACCCCATTTTGACAAACAAGAAACCCACCACTATGAATCTTACAGAACTGAAGAACCAACCTATTTCTAAGTTGGTTGCGCTTGGCGAAAGCTTAGGATTGGAAAATTTAGCGCGCTTAAGAAAGCAAGACATCATCTTCGCGATTCTAAAGCAGCACGCAAAAGGTGGTGAGGACATTTTTGGCGATGGTGTTCTAGAAATTCTTCAAGATGGTTTCGGTTTCCTTCGCTCAGCAGACAGTTCTTACCTTGCCGGTCCCGACGACATCTACGTTTCTCCTAGCCAAATCCGCCGTTTCAACCTTCGTACTGGTGACACCATTGCGGGTAAAATCCGCCCACCAAAAGATGGCGAACGTTACTTTGCGCTACTGAAAGTAAATGAAGTTAACCACGACAAGCCTGACAACGCCCGCAACAAGATCCTGTTTGAAAACTTAACCCCGCTACACGCTAACGAACGTATGCGTATGGAGCGTGGTAATGGTTCTACCGAAGACATCACCGCACGTGTTCTTGATTTAGCATCACCAATTGGTAAAGGTCAGCGTGGTCTGATCGTAGCACCGCCGAAAGCGGGTAAAACCATGTTGCTACAGAACATTGCTCAAAGCATTGCTTACAACCACCCTGAGTGTGAGTTAATGGTATTGCTTATCGACGAACGTCCGGAAGAAGTGACCGAGATGCAACGCCTAGTGAAAGGTGAAGTGGTTGCCTCGACGTTCGATGAGCCAGCTTCTCGTCACGTACAAGTGGCAGAAATGGTCATTGAAAAGGCGAAACGCCTAGTTGAACACAAAAAAGACGTAGTGATCCTACTGGACTCTATCACTCGTCTAGCGCGTGCCTACAACACCGTAGTACCTTCATCAGGTAAAGTACTAACGGGTGGTGTGGATGCTAACGCACTACACCGTCCGAAGCGTTTCTTCGGTGCGGCACGTAACGTAGAAGAAGGTGGTAGCCTAACTATCATCGCAACCGCACTGGTTGATACGGGTTCTAAGATGGACGAAGTGATCTACGAAGAATTTAAAGGTACAGGTAACATGGAACTGCACCTATCTCGTAAGATCGCAGAGAAACGTGTATTCCCTGCGATTGATATCAACCGCTCTGGTACACGTCGTGAAGAGCTACTGGCGAAAGCGGATGAGCTACAGAAGATGTGGATCCTGCGTAAGATTGTTCATGCTATGGGTGAAATCGACACCATGGAATTCATGATCGACAAGCTATCTATGACTAAGACCAACGATGAGTTCTTTGACGCAATGCGTCGCCAAAACTCGTAATTGGACTGAATGCCCAGCAAGGGCAAACTCGATAACAGTCGAGACCAGTCACAAATTAGAAAACGCCACCTCGTGTGGCGTTTTTTATTGCCTGAGGTTAGGGCATAATTGATTTTATACACTATTCAATTATGAGTGGTGATTGGGTGAGATGACGCAATGTTTGCGTTAAGTGATTGAAGCGGATAAATGCTCACCAAAAGATAAGCAATGCGGTGCGTAGTAAAGTGATCGCAACGAAGTATTAGTACTTTTTTACCTTGTTTTTCCTTGGCTAAAGGCAGTGAGTGCGCTATAGCTAGGATAACAATTATCAATAACGTCAGGACGACGTTATACCTCATAGCCGTGATCTGTTATTGCCTGCAATAACAATGGCGACGAGGCCACTCTCTACTAAGAAGGAGATAGCATGCGACTAGGATGGTGCATGATACTCTTACTACTTCTGACAACGACGACGTCGGTTTCGGCACAACAAGTGACCGAGCGGCAAGTAGAAGAAGTGAGTCAATCTCAACAAGTGCTCGATCGCGCACAAGCCCTCAAAACCCTTTACGAACGTAATGAATTTCGTGCGTTGGAATTTAACCTGTCGCAATTGCCGCCTTTAGCGCAAGAAGCCGTGCGAGAGAACTTGGTTCATTATGCGGCGGAGTTTGGCAAGTTAGATCAAGCCAAAGCCACTTGGTTGGCTGAGCAGGCTGGTCGTAAACCTGAGTTCAGTATTGTTGAGCAAGGGGATGGTTATCAGGTGACCAAGGCGGCATTTCATTACGGGGCGAAGGCGCGAACTTTGATCCAGCACTGGGAGCACGAACTGCAAGCCGATGACATGATGCGCAAAGCCGAATCGGGCACCTTACAGTTATCTAAATGGCTGACCCTCAACCAAACTACTCAAAAACAGCGTCGTGATTTATTCCTTGAGCGAGTGAAGGATTTATCCCCCCAAGCGATTGATAAGCTGGTGGCACAGTTTGCAACTGACAGTCAGCTATTGTGGCTGCCAGATAACGCCATTATTGCCAGCTTAGCGGCACATTCGGGTGACGATGAAATGTATCAATTGTTGTGGCGACGCCGCAGCGATCACTACAGTTACCAAGAGTTGAACCGCTTGGCCTCGTTAGCCCCGCAACCGGACGCGCTGACCCAGTTGATGGCGGCGACCATGAACCCGTCGCTCAAGCAACAAGCCTTTAAAACCTTGATTGCCTTGAAGCCGATGCCAGCCAGTACGCGTCAGTTTCTGATCGCCAAAATGGGCGAAAACGATGATGGCGTGGTGGTGGCACAACAACTGGCGCAACAAGGTTACAGCAGTTGGCTGCGTCAATTGGCGTCTTCTCATAGCAGTAATGTGCTGAAAAAGAATCTGCAAATAGTGTTAGAGCAGTAACAGCGCGCGTGATAATCGGGTGAGATCACGTTAACAACTCGTTATAATATCGCTCCAATAAGTGATGGGCACACCGATTATCGGGTGCCACTTGGTAACGGGTAGCACCTATGAAATTCAAGGATCTGCGCGACTTTATCGAATACCTTGAGCAGCAAGGTAAGTTAAAGCGCATCTCGCAGCCTATCGATCCCAATCAGGAAATGACAGAAATCTGCGACCGCACCCTGCGCGCGGGCGGTCCAGCGCTGTTGTTCGAAAATCCAATCGGTTACGACATCCCTGTTCTAGCCAACCTATACGGCACACCTGAGCGGGTGGCGATTGGTATGGGCCGTGACGATGTTAAAGAGCTTCGCGAAGTGGGTAAGCTGCTTGCTTACCTAAAAGAGCCTGAGCCACCACGTGGTTTTCGTGATGCGCTCGATAAAATCCCTGTGTTTAAGCAAGTGCTGAACATGCCAGCTAAGCGACTACGTAAAGCGGCATGTCAGGATATCGTCTGGCAGGGTGACGAAGTTGATTTAGATAAAATCCCCGTGATGAGCTGTTGGCCGGGCGATGTTGCGCCACTGCTAACGTGGGGGTTAACCATTACTCGTGGGCCGAATAAAAAACGCCAAAACCTAGGGATTTACCGCCAGCAAAAACTGGGTAAGAACAAGGTGATCATGCGTTGGTTGGCGCACCGTGGTGGAGCGTTGGATTTACGCGAATGGATGGAAACCAACCCGGGCAAACCTTTCCCAGTGTCTGTGGCGTTTGGTGCCGATCCGGCAACGATTTTAGGGGCGGTGACCCCAGTGCCGGATACCTTATCTGAGTATGCGTTTGCAGGCTTGCTTCGTGGCAGTAAAACCGAAGTTGTGAAAAGCATCAGCAACGACTTAGAAGTACCAGCGAGCGCGGAAATTGTTCTGGAAGGGTATATCGACCCCAACGAATTTGCCGATGAAGGTCCGTACGGTGATCACACGGGTTACTACAACGAAGTGGAACGTCACCATGTGTTTACCGTGACCCACGTGACCATGCGTAATAATCCGATCTATCACAGCACTTATACCGGTCGTCCGCCTGATGAACCTGCGGTGTTAGGGGTGGCGCTGAACGAAGTGTTCGTGCCGATCTTGCAAAAACAATTCCCTGAGATTGTCGATTTCTACCTGCCACCAGAAGGGTGTTCGTACCGCATGGCGGTGGTGACCATGAAGAAGCAGTACCCAGGTCATGCCAAGCGAGTCATGATGGGCGTGTGGTCGTTCTTGCGCCAGTTCATGTACACCAAGTATGTGATTGTGTGCGATGAAACCGTGAATGCCCGCGATTGGAACAGTGTGATCGATGCGATGACGGTCCATATGGATCCGCTGCGCGATACTGTGATGATCGATAATACTCCCATCGACTCACTCGACTTTGCCTCTCCTGTGGTTGGCTTAGGCTCTAAGATGGGCTTGGATGCGACCATTAAATGGGACGCAGAAACGGCAACCACACCAACAACGGTCGTTAACTTGGATACCAGCTTTGATATCGAGGCGGGACTGGCAGCGCTGCGTCAGCAGTACCCTGAGATTGTTGATTGTTACTTGCCACCGGAAGCCGATAGTCACCGTATGGCGATTGTGAGCATCAAGAAACAAGGGGCTGGTCACGGCATTGCGGTGATCGAAGCGGTGTGGGCGTTCATGGCGCAATTTACCGATCCTAAGTTTGTGATTGTGTGCGATGACGATGTGAATGTTCGTGATTGGAACGATGTCATTTGGGCGGTCACTACGCGAATGGATCCAAGCCGCGATACCGTGATGCTGACCCGTGATGCGGCGACGCAGCTCGAGGTTGGCACTAGCTCTAAGATGGGGCTGGATGCGACCAATAAGCTGGCGGGTGAAACCGACCGTGAATGGGGCACCCCGATTAGCAAAGATCCGGAAATCGTCGCTAAAATTGACGCGATCTGGGATGATTTAGCGATTTTTAACGATAAGTCAGCGCAAGTGTGATGCTTGCGCCCCAAAAATAGAATGAACAAACACCAAGTACGCCTGTTGCCTGCCGATATTACTTTTACTGCGACTGAGCATGAGAGTGTGTTGGCAGCGGCGCTCAACGCAGGTATCGCTTTTCCTAACCGATGTCAGGTCGGGGCGTGCGCGATGTGCATGTGTCGCAAACTATCGGGCGAGATAAGTTACCAACTAGAGCCTATGCTTACTGAGAATGAGCAAGCCGAAGGTTGGATTTTTACTTGTCAGGCAACCGCGAAAAGTGACTTGGTGCTCAGCCTTGATACGGATTAACCCCGTCAGGCACCTGAACGACTAGAGGAAAACCATGTCGATTAAATGTGAAGTAAAGTCAGTAGAGCCATTGGCGTGTAACACGTTCCGTATTTTGTTACAGCCAGAGCAGGCGATTGAATTCAAAGCGGGTCAGTACCTACTGGCTGTGATGGGCGAAAAAGACAAGCGTCCATTCTCGATTGCGAGCAGCCCTTGTCGCCAAGGTGAGCTTGAGTTGCACATTGGTGCGGCAGAGCACAACCCGTATGCGATTGAAGTGGTTGAAAGCATGAAAGCGGCATTGGCTGCCGGTACTCCAGTTGAAATCGAAGCGCCTCACGGGGAAGCTTGGGTGCGTACCGATAGCGACAAGCCACTACTCATGATTGCTGGTGGTACTGGTTTTTCTTACGTACGCAGTATTTTAGATAACTGCCTTAGCCGTGGTGTGAACCAGCCAATTTTCGTTTACTGGGGCGGTCGTGATGCGTGCCAACTATACGCGAACGATGAACTACAAGCGTTGGCAGATAAGCACAGCAACCTGACGTACGTGCCTGTGGTAGAGCAAGCAGAAGCGAGCTGGCAGGGTAAAGTGGGTAATGTGTTAGAAGCGGTAAGCGAAGATTTCGTGAGCCTGTCTGCCTACGACATTTACATTTGTGGTCGTTTTGAAATGGCGGGTGCCGCGCGTGAGCAGTTCACCGCAGAGAAAGGCGCTGAGCGCGAGCGTATGTTTGCTGATGCGTTCTCATTTATCTAATCAGATGTTGCGATAACAGCGTTAATTGACAATAAAACGGCGAGCCCTGTGGCTCGCCGTTTTTGTTTGTAACGTGCTGTCGTTATTGATTACGCCGCAGCTTGGCGTGAGGCTTCGACTTTACGCTTAACCCAAGTTTCGTTGAGCCACAACGAGAAGACGATAATGATGCCGCCGATGATCAAGCGTGGGTAATCGACATCACGGTTCCAAATCACGATATTGACGATAAGCCCTGCGGGTACCAAGGCGTTGTTCATGATCGCCAATGCGCCAGCATTGACCAGCGTAGCCCCTTTGTTCCATACAAAGTAGCCTAAGCCAGACGCGATGGTGCCAAGGTAGAGCAAAATGCCCCATTGGGTGCTGGTGGTCGGTAGTTTGTCTGGGTTACCGAACAGCAAGAACATGGGTAAGGCGACACACATAGCGCCAATGTAGAACAAGCCAAAAACGGTATGCTGTGGAATGTCACGCGCTTCTTGTTCCATGATCCATTTGTAACCGACCTGACCAATGGCAAAGCTTAAGTTAGCACCTTGGACAATCAAAAAGCCGATGATGAAATCTTCGTTGATCCCTTCAAATTTGATCACCGCTGCGCCCATTACTGCAATCACCGCCGTAATCAAATACCAAGCCGAGAACCGACGCTTAAGTGCATCGTAGATCAAGGTGACATAAATCGGGGTGAAAATGGTGAATAACAGCACTTCAGGGACCGAAAGGTACAAGAAAGACTGATAGTAGAAACAATACATGATGCCGAGTTGGAAAGCGCCAACGGTCATGATTTTGAGTGCCAGTTTGGCATGCAGGTGCTGCTTGCGCAGAAACGGTAAAAAGACCAACGCCGCTAAGCTGACGCGGGTTAATACCGAAAACCAGGCGTCCACTTGACCAGCAAGGTAGACCCCGATCAGGCTGAAGGAAAATGCCCACAGCAGGGTGATAGCGGAAAGGTATCCCATAACAGTGTTACTTACTCCATTGGTGTTATGGAGTTAGTGTATCAGTTTACTGCTGCTATTAGAGGGGCGTTATAACAGGTCGGAGCGGCGAGCGGATACTCGCCGCTAATAGGGTGTCATGAGATGGTTTATTTGAGTGGCACCATCAACATATCGACTGGAGTGCGATTGATCAGTTGTTTGGCTGAAGACAGAATTTTGCTCCAGAAGTCTTGGTGATGACCGCAAACAATCAGTTCAATATCGAGGTTATCGATCGCTTCGCAGATTTCATCGGCGAGATCGCCACTGCCCACCAAGGTGTGAGAAACCGGGTAGCCCGCCTTGTCAGCTAGGTGACGCAATTGTTGCTGCGCATCGTCCGCCATGCGGTGTTGCGCTTCTGACAAGTTAATATCAATCAAGCCGGTGTAGAGCTCGGCATAGTTCACGTCAATGTGAATGAGCGATAATTTGGCTTCCATCGTGCGCGCTAACGTCGCCGCTTTGTTGACCAACACCACGCTGTCTTCAGACAAATCAATCGCCACCAAGATGTGTTTGTAAGCCATAATTTTGCTCTCCTTTTCGGGGTTTAACTTCATGCTACCACTGAGTATGGCGCAAAAATATCGGTTGGATCTCACCTTATTCAGTGAACAACAAAATCGTGATCGAGTGGTCTTTTTGTCTTTGTCTCTCGTAGTTTAGAGGGAGTGCCATCAGGTAAGGGGCTTTAGTTGCTGATTACATGCTAAGGGTGTGTTGCAAACTTGATTGTGCGCTGTGACAATGTCTCTATTACAATTGTATTGGAAGGAGTAGTGCGATGTTAGCGCAAGCAATGGTTGAAAAACTGAATGAGCAAATTAACTTAGAGTTCTTCTCTTCTAACCTGTACCTACAAATGAGTGCGTGGTGTGAAGACAAGGGCTTTGAAGGTGCGGCTGAGTTTCTACGCGCACATGCGGTTGAAGAAATGGAGCACATGCAACGTCTGTTCACGTATGTGAGCGAAACGGGTGCAATGCCAATTCTAGGTGCGATTGATGCGCCTAAGCATGAGTTTGCGTCGTTAGGTGACGTATTCCGTGAAACTTACGAGCACGAACAGCTGATCACAAAGCAAATCAACATGCTGGCGCACGTAGCGTTCACTACCCAAGATTACTCTACGTTCAATTTCTTACAGTGGTATGTTGCTGAGCAACACGAAGAAGAAAAACTGTTCAAGAGTGTACTAGATAAGATTGAGCTAGTGGGTGAAGACGGTAAGGCCTTGTTCTTCATCGATAAAGATCTTGCTGCGATGGCAAAAGCTGAATCTAAGTCTGTGATGGATACACAAGCGGGCTAACCCATATTTTAGGGTGCGTATTGGCGCACCCTAGCTCCCCAGCTTGTGTGCTAAGTAGTTTGGGGGTTGTAAATGATCAGTGGAGACGCACTACTGTTGGCGCTATTTTTTGTCGCCGTGGTTAATATTTCTCGTTACGTTAGCACCTTAAAAACCTTACTCGTCATCATGCGCGAGTGTGATCCTTTGCTGTACCAGCAAGTGGACGGGCGCGGTTTTTTCTCCTCGCAAGGCAATGTCAGTAAACAAATTCGCTTGTTTCACTACATTCGCAGTCAGCAATATCAGAAGCATCACGACCCCGTTTTCATGGCGAAGTGCGTCAAAGTACGCCGACTGTTTATTCTCGCCAGCACCTTTTTGATGATCTTCTTCATCGCTATTTTTGTAGTCGCCTTTTTGGGAATGTAACCCCTGATAGCCGCCACATTCCTGCATGATAGCGACTGTTTGCCATCATTTCTGATTGCCAAGTTCGGTGAATCATCATAGCTTAGCCGGTATTACTGGCTAAGTTACTGCGTATTATGATGAAAACACTGTCCGCTTGGTGGACATCGCTGTCGCAAGGCAGCAGTCCGGATTGGTTAATGAATGTCGGCCTACTGTTGGGGCTGAGTGCCGTTTTGTGGGGCGGTTGGTGGCTGCTGAGCCGTCACTTAGCCACCATGGCGCAAAAGACCAAAATCATTTGGGATGACGCCTTAGTTGATGCCGTGCGTCGCCCGATTTCATGGCTGATTTGGCTATGGCCAGCCGTGATTGCCACTGGAGTGGCGATCGATAATACCAGCCATTATCCCACCGGATTTTTGACCGTTGTTCGCCACTTGTTGTTGGTGTGGACTTTAATTTGGATCTTACTGCGCTTGATCAGCAATGTTGAGCAGGCGATGGCCGAGAGTGCCAAAGATGTCACTACCTTGAACGCGGTCTCGAAAGTCTTACGCCTGATCGTGATGGTGATTGGCGGCTTGGTCGCGATGCAGAATCTTGGCTTGAGTTTGTCGGGGATCCTCACCTTTGGTGGTGTCGGTGGTTTGATTGTTGGTATGGCGGCCAAAGATCTGTTGGCGAACTTCTTTGGTGGGATGATGATTTACTTCGACCGCCCATTCAAAGTTGGCGATTGGATCCGCAGTCCTGATCGCCAAATTGAAGGCACGGTTGAGCGGATTGGTTTTCGAATGACGGTGATCCGCACTTTTGATAAGCGCCCTTTGTATGTCCCCAACTCCGTGTTTAGCTCGATAGTGGTGGAAAACCCATCGCGCATGACCAACCGTCGCATTAAGCAGACGGTGAGCTTGCGTTACCAAGATGCGGCGGTAGTTAATCAGGTGGTCGCAGGGATCAAAACCATGTTGCAGCACCACCCTGATATCGACACTCGCCAGACCTTGATTGTCAGCTTTGATCATTACGGACCGTCATCGCTCGATATTATGGTGTACACCTTCACCAAGACGGTTAATTGGGTTGAGTACAAAGAAGTCCAGCAGGATGTGATGCTCAAGATTGTCGAAGTGGTCCATCAACACGGTGCCGATTTCGCTTTCCCTACCAGTACCGTGCACTTAGCGCCGAACGATGATGTGCCTGCGGTGAGCCATACGCCGTCGCAGACCGTTAACTAACCGTGGTCGCATAATTGCTATTGGTATTCGCCCTTCGAGGCGGGTAAAATGTGCGCAACGAATTAAAGAGGGATGCTAAGACAGCATCCCTTTTTTCATTGCGATGCAAGTGAGTGAAAGCAGGTTGAGTGAGATGGCAGAACAGTTTGATGTAGTGATTATTGGCGCAGGAGCGGCAGGTTTGATGTGTGCCGCAGAAGCGGGGAAGCGTGGCCGCTCGGTGCTGGTGGTTGATCACGGCAAAAAACCAGGGCGTAAAATCCTGATCTCGGGTGGCGGTCGTTGTAACTTCACCAACTATGACGTGGCAGCTAACAACTATGTGTGCCGTAATCCGCATTTCGTGAAATCAGCGTTATCGCAGTACACCCAGTGGGACTTTCTGGCGATGGTCGGCAAGCACGGGATCGACTTTGAAGAGCGCGACCACGGTCAGTTATTCTGCCTCGACTCGGCGAAAGACATCGTCAAGATGCTGCTGGCAGAGTGTGATTTGCCGACGGTATCGCAGCGCTACCAATGCGATGTGCATGATATTACTCAAACTGACACTGGCTTTAGCTTGAAGCTCAACACCGAGACGGTTCACTGCCAGTCTTTGGTGGTGGCGACCGGTGGCTTATCGATGCCAAAACTGGGCGCAACGCCATTTGGTTACCAGATCGCAGAGCAGTTTGGTTTGCAGCGGGTACCAACCACAGCGGGCTTGGTGCCGTTTACCCTGCATAAAGAAGACAAAGACGCCTTTGCTGAGCTATCGGGTATTGCTTTCCCTGCGGTGATCGATGCCGAAAACGGCACTTCATTTAAAGAGAACCTGCTGTTCACCCACCGTGGCTTGTCAGGCCCTGCGGTCTTGCAAATTTCATCTTACTGGACGCCGGGTGAGAAGGTGACCATCGACTTGCTGCCAGATAATGACTTGGCAGAAGTGCTAACCGCGATGCGTGAAGCGCACCCGAATCAGAGCTTGAAAAATTCGCTGGCGCGTCTGTTACCAAAACGCTTGATTGAAGTGCTGATCACCCGTGGTGATATTCAAGATAAACCGCTGAAACAGTTCAACCCGAAAGACATTACGGCCTTGGCGGATTACTTCCACCGTTGGGCGATTGCGCCAAACGGCACCGAAGGTTACCGCACTGCCGAAGTGACTTTGGGCGGGGTCGATACCGATGAGTTGTCATCCAAAACCATGGAAGCGAAAAAAGTACCGGGTTTGTACTTTGTCGGTGAAGTGATGGATGTGAGCGGTTGGCTCGGTGGTTACAACTTCCAATGGGCGTGGTCGAGCGGTTTTGTTGCCGGTCAAAATGCCTAATCTGGGGTGTTGTTGTCATTAACATAATGACTTTTAACGCTTTACTGTCAGCACTCTAGTATCACGCTTAAAATAGACGGTTATTGCTAGTGGCAAAACTCCGCTTTGTGTCTGATTTTGTTATAAAAACAAAGTGTTAGAAGTGCTGTTTTTAAGTCGAAATTTTTTCATATAAAAAGCTCGATTTTTAGCCGGAAACTCCTATAATCCGCTCGCTTTTTTTGCGATATGAATATTGGAGATATCGGTAATGACGAAGGTTGCGTTGAAAGCTGTCGCGATGGCGGTATTGGCAACATCACTAACGGGTTGTATTGGTCAAATGGGTACCTCTGCGGCTGTGACAAAACTGAATTTGTCGGCAGTGGATAATCGTTATGGCCGTGCAGGGTTGTTCATGTTGCTGAGTCCGGTTTACGGCATTGCAGCAACGGCTGACGTGTTCATTTTCAACAGTATTGAGTTTTGGACCGGTCGTAACCCAATCACAGGTAAATCACCTGCGGTGGCAGACATGCCTGTGGAAGCGATTTTCAAAGTAAATGGCAAGCTAGATAAGCAATTAACCACCGCGCCGTTGGCGAGTGTGCGTCATAGCGATATCGAACAAGCGTACTTTGCCCAAGTGGATGGCAATACATTAGACATGTACGTTACCTACAAAGACGGTGAAACCGCAGTATTGCGCGGTGAAAAAGCGCAAGATGGCGTTAACTTCTACCTTGATGGACAGTTTGTAACGACAGTGAGCTTGGATGAATTGACCCAATACGCGAATAGCTGGTCATAAGTTTTAAGCGATAAAAGACAACCTAATGGGAGCTTCGGCTCCCATTTTTTATGGCTGCGATGAAGGCATCACGCAGAGTGCTTGCCAGAATAATTCAAACGCATGGTGTTGATAGTCGGGAGCGGCGCAGTAATCAGGACGCTCGATAAACAAATGTGCGGTGGCGAGATAATGGCTGTGGCAGAAATTTAACAGCAGGGGTAACGGGCGAGCTGCCAATTGTTGCTGATCAATACCGTATTCCAGTAGCGGTACTAAGTTTGCCATGGTGGTGGTCATCATCTCGTGTTGCTGGGCGATACTAAATTGTGGCGCGTGAGCAACTTGGCGCAAAAAGTGGAGTTTGTTCGGGTTATTGAGCGCCCATTGCAGTGCCAATTGCCAGCGGTGGGCAAAGGCGGCTTTAAATGACTCTGGGGTGAGCGCTGCGCTGTCTGTCGGTTGAGATGGTAAGTCGGGTAGGCTGTCACCGAGTTCTGTTTTGATTTGCAGGTAAAGTGCTGCGATCAAGCTCTCTTTGGTTGCGAAGTGGTGGAACAAGGTGCCGTTAGCGACCCCAGCTTGTTTGGCGATATGGGCGGTGGCCGTGGCTTGTATGCCTTGGTCAACAAATAAGGTTAATGCGGTATCAAGAATGCGCTGTTTTTTATTATTCACACGTTCAGCCTGTGATTGAAAGTTTGCGGTGATGAAGACAAGCTCATTAAGCGATAATGCTGTCTTTACCAACGCCTGAGGGATCAGGCGTTGGTGAGAGCTGAGATCAGCGTAGGAAAAACGCCATCATCATTTTTTGCACCAAGCCACGGTACGGTGGCATCACCAACTTACCCGTATTGAGTTTGCCTTTGGTCAGCACGGTTTTGGCATGGGAGAAAGTTAAGAAGCCTTCGTGGCCATGATAGCGTCCCATTCCCGATGGACCAACGCCACCAAACGGTGCATCGTCAGCGGCAACATGAAATACAGTGTCATTAATTGCCATCCCACCTGAGTGAATGTGGGTTTTGACTTGCTGCTGGAGCGCGGTGTCAAAGCTCATTAAATACAGTGCCAGCGGGCGAGGGCGCGCTTGAATGTATTCAAGTGCTTGCTCGATATTGCGATAAGGCATCACTGGCAAAATCGGACCAAAGAGCTCCTCTTGCATCACTTTCATATCGTCGCTGCTGTTGAGTACCAAATGCGGGATCAACCGCTGCTGGCTGTCATCGCGGGCATCATCGTGGCATGGGATCACCTCAGCGCCTTGCTCGCGGGCGTCATCAAGGTAGCTGCAAAGTCGTTGATACTGGCGCTCGTTGATCACTGAGGTGAAATCTTTGTTGGCAACGCCGTGAGGATACATGCGGTTAAAGCGTTGCTTGAAAGCGGCAACAAAGGCATCCACTTTATCGTGCGGTACGAGCGCATAATCTGGGGCGACACAGATCTGTCCGCCGTTGAGGCATTTGCCGAAAATTAAGCGATCGACGGCAATGTCGATTGGCATATCAGGGGCGATTAACGCTGGCGATTTGCCACCTAGTTCTAGCGTGACTGGGGTTAGGTTATCAGCGGCAGCGCGCATGACGTGGCGACCGACAGCAGTTGAGCCGGTGAAAATAAGGTGATCAAACGGCAGCTGGCTAAATGCCGCCGCGACCTCGGCTTCGCCTTCCACGACAGCGACTTGCTCTGGAGTAAAAACATCAGCCAATAGCTGACGTAACACTTGGTTGGTGGCTGGAGTAAACTCACTCAATTTGATCATCGCACGGTTGCCAGCGGCTAAGGCGGTGATCAGCGGGCCAACGCTGAGCATCACAGGGAAATTCCACGGCACGATAATGCCAACCACCCCTAATGGTTGGTATACCACTTCCACTTTGCCTGGCATCAGTTGCAACCCACTGTGACGACGCGAGGGTTTCATCCACTTCTTCAACTGCTTGATGCTGTACTTGATGTTTTGCACGCAGGGCATGATGTCGCTAAGCAAAGTATCGTTATGACAACGCTGACCAAAATCTTGATTGAGCGCTTCACACAAGGCGGTTTTGTGGCTGAGCAAGGCTTTCTTGAGTGTTGTTAAATGGGCAACTCGCTCGTCGTAACTCGGGTAAGGCGCGGCATCAAAGGCTTGGCGCTGTTGCGTCAGTTGTGCCGTGAGTTGTTGGCTCAGTTCTGCTTGAGAAACTGGCGTGATAGGCGTCGCTGTTGTTGGGTGTGCCGCAGTCATAATGGTGTCCTTTCGCTGATGGTTACATACCGCGCTCATACTCGTGTTCGACGAGTTTGCTATGGATGACTGCTGGGGATCAGCAGTGGCTGCCATGCAAACCGACTAGTCAGTCGGTTTTAAATGAGTATAGGTTAGTCGGCGAAGAGGGCAAGATAAACTGATCACATTTTATCCAGCTTAGCTGTGGTGATCTTAGTGCTATTCAGCGCTCTGTCAGCAAAGCCTGCGTGATGAGGTCGCGCTGACAGAGGGTTATGCCTTGTGGGTGTGACCGCTGCGCTCCGCATGAAAAACCGTGTTAAAGCTGGCAAAGTAATGCGCCAGTTGGCTGGCTTGTTGCGGTTGTTCCAGTAGCTCTAGCAAAGCAATGCCTGTTTCACAGGTACACAAATTCCCCGCCGTTTGGTTGCGACGCAGTTGGTAATTGGAATGTTGCGTCACGGTCAAACTCAGGCGAGGAAGCTCGGCTAGCCATGGGCTTTTTCGAACCATTTTACGTGCTTCTTGCCAAGTCGCATCGAGCAGAATAAACAGTGGGATCGGAGTGGTCGATTCACTGTCGGCTGCCTTCGATGGTGTGGGAGCGGTAAAGGGAATCGCTGGGTGTTGGTCATCGGCGGGAAACAGTAACCAAGGCGCAAAGCGGGGATCGGCAATTTGCTCTAGCAAGCTTGCTGGTGGATTGGTGCGTTCCCATTGTTCTCGGCGGCAATGGGGTAAGGTACGCGCCATCAAGACGCCAGTATTGGTGGCTTTGTGGTATTCGTTGGGGTGGGTGAGCAACACAAAGTGAGCCTCACAACTTAACTGGGGTTCATGGGCACAAATACAGTTATGGGTGAAACCGCAACGAGGACAAGACATAGCGGACGCTCTATAGGCTAGTGAAACATCGGGCGGCATTGTGCGGCAATTGGTGCCGTCTCGCAATGATAACGCAGCGAAACGGCACCCAAGGCTATGTTGATTTAGGCGGGTTTAAGGTTGACGCTCAAGCTGTAAGCCACCGTCGCCAAGGCTGTAGCGATTGCCGTTGATCACTTCATCACGGGCAATCAAGCGTTCACCATCCAGCTCGAACACGCGCTCGCTCAGTAAACGACGACCTTGGTGCGAGGTCATGATGACTTTGACGTGCTCATCATCGATTTGTTGCCAGATCCCTTGTTCTTGCAGTGCTGGCTCGTCGCTGTCGTATTCGTAGCGGGTAATGGCGGAGTGATCCGGTTTCAAAAGCAAGACAGTGGTTAACCCCGGGGTATTGGTGACATCCGCTGGAGTGCGGTATTGCCCAACCCAAGTGGCGGTGACATCCGTTGCGCCGAGTGTGGCACAGCCACGGTAGGTTTTACCTTGCCAGTTCAGCTCAGAGCGCCAGCCATACAGCGATGAACTCATGGTGTCGTTGCAATGGCCTTTGGTGAGGGTCAGGCTAAAGTTCTTGCCTTGATATTGCTGTTGCCCCGAGGTCGCATTTTGCTGAGTGATCGCTTGTGGTTGGCTCTTTTCACCAAGACGGGAAAAGATCACTTGGTTTTGCTGGATTTGCAGATCCCAATCCGGCTCCATGCCAAACGCACGGGTGTAGTGTGGGTCGAACTGGCAGCCACCGCGCATTTCCGCCGACAATAAGTTGGTTTGTTTAACCACGAAACGACCATCGTAGTCAGCGGCAAAGCCATCTTCCGGCGCGGGTTCTAGGTAGCCGATCACTTCACTGTACATAGGTTCGTAGTTATAAGGCGCTGCTTCGCGAATGGCACCGTGATCGGTGGCTGGGAACACAATCCAGTATTGCTTGGTGCTTCCACAAGGTTGGATCGAATAGCTTTCGTGACCCCAAGTGACCATACCGCGCATCATAAAGGCTTGGACTTTATCGCCACTGCCTGTCGTCATTGTTTGGTTGTTGTCTGAGTGTGTAGCCGTCTCGCTGGTGGCGGTGGATGAGGGTTGGCTACTACAGCCAGCCAATAGCGAGAGGGCTACCAATGGCAGCGCAAGGGGAGTCCAGTTCTTCATCGATCACCTCAAGGTTAACAGTCTAAATCCGTCGAATGTATTTCTGCTCAATGCCAGTGTTGATGATAACATTCGTAGCAGATTGGTCAGACACGACAGTAAAAAAATAAGGATGCCCCATGGCGAAATGGCTATTTAAAACCGAGCCGGACACCTTTTCGATAGACACACTAAAGCAGCAAAAAGTTTCTTGTTGGGAAGGCGTTCGTAACTATCAAGCGCGAAATATGATGCGTGATGCGATCAAAGTAGGTGATGAGGTCTTTATTTATCACTCGTCGTGCAAGGATGTTGGGGTGGTGGGGATTGCCACGGTTATCAAAGAAGCCTATCCAGATCATTTTCAATTCGATCCCCAGAGCCCGTATTTTGACCCTAAGTCGAGCCCAGAAAACCCACGCTGGATCATGGTCGATATCGAATACCAACGTCATTTGCGTTTGGTGTCACTCAAGCGGTTGAAAGCCAATCCTGCTTTGGCGGAAATGCCTTTGGTTAAACGCGGTAATCGCTTGAGCATCATGCCGGTCACAGATGCGCAGTGGCAGGAAATCTTGACCATGACGGGGCAGTTTTAGCGTTATTCCTGAGTCACTCCCTGTGAATGGTTAACGCGATAAAAAAAGCGCCTGAACGTAAACGAGCAGGCGCTTGAGATTACTGTGAATGCTCAGTTATCGCGAGCTATCAAGCAAGTTGGTTTCTAAGTAGTGAGCCACGGCTTCATCGGCACAAGAGCCAATCACATCATTGCTCGGCAGCGCTTTTTTCACTTTGTCATGCGCGGTGCCCATCACCAAACCTTTACCCGCCATTGTCAGCATTTCTACATCGTTCATGCCATCGCCAAAGGCGATACAGTCATGCAGATCGAAGCCTTTCTCTTTGGCAACTGCTTCTAGCGCGTGACCTTTAGAGACGTTGGCATCCATCACTTCCAAACACCACGGTGTCGAGAACGCGATATTGGCTTTATCGCCAAACTCTGCGTTGAACTTGTCTTCCCATGCCACCAGTTTGTCGTGGTCTTGGTCATCACGGGTGAAGAATACCTTAGCGATGCCTGTTAGTGGTGGGTTGTTCACATCGAACAACTCGTAGGTGAACTCGTCGTGGAAATCACGCAGTTTTTCGTCTTCAGCGTTGAGTAGCCACTTATCGTCTTGGTACAAGTGAATTTTGAGTTCTGGGTCGTGTTTTGCCATTGCGATCACCCCGGTGATCACTTCCGGTGACACGTCTTGTTGGTAAATCGCTTCACCTTGGCAGTTGTGCACGCGGGCGCCGTTAGAGGTGATCATGTAAGCCGGAATACCCAATTGTTCGCGCATACCTGCGACATCGACGTGGTGACGACCAGTGGCAAACACAAAGTGTCGACCTTGCTGGTGTAAGCGGTTCAGTACGGTTTGAGTGAAAGGCGCCAGTTTGTGGTCTGGAGTCAAGAGCGTACCGTCTAGGTCTGAAGCAACAATCTTATACATGAAAATCCCATTATCGACGTCATCTCGCTGACCACATTGTCAGCGAGGTTTTGCACGATTTTAAACCACTTTTGCGGCAGGAAAAGAGGCTAATTTACTCTTGGATGGTTTCCGCTTTTTTGAAGTGATTAAGCGCGGCTGCCAGCACTGGGGTGCGGAATTTGTCTTGCTCAAACAGCAACTCGTGACGGGCGCCGTGGATCACTTTGATTTCGCACTGACCGCCAGCCTGATTGATGGCACGGTGGAAAACGTCGTGCGCGCTGTTATCAACTATGGTGTCATCGCTGCCTTGGAGAAGGAGCACTGGCACTTGGATTTGATAAGCGTGCTGGACGCAACGTTTGGCGGCTGCCATTCCTTGCCATACCCAACGGGCACTTGGGCCACCAATTTTCAGTTCCGGTTTTTGCTCGTATAACTCGCGGAACCACTGATAACGGATTTCACTTTGGCTTAGTTTGTTATCGGCAAAAGGTTTTGGGTAGTAAGGCACTTGCCCTGGCGCATAGTCAGGTTGGCGCTGCAGTTGTTCCACTACTCGTGCTAGCGGTGAAGCGATCGGCTTCATCCATTGGGTGAGGTTAATACCGTGCATCGGCGCACTGAGTACCGCGTTGGTGAACACTTGCGGATGTTGCTCTAAGTACAGTGAGCCAACAGTGCCGCCCATCGAGTGTGCCAACATAAAGTGTTGCTGATAGCCGCGAGGGAGCACCACATCGTTCATAAAAGTGGTGAAGTCTTCCACATAGTGGTCGAACTCTTCGACGTGACCGAGTTCGGTGTCGTTGGCGATCCGCTCAGACACACCTTGGCCGCGGTGGTCGATTGCAAACACATCGTAGCCTTGGCGCACCAAATCATAGAACACTTCTTGGTATTTCCAGTAGCTTTCAATGCGACCATTGATCACCACTATCACCTTGTCGCTGTTGTGTCCGGTTAGCCCTAACCAGCCGATTTGACGTTGATCGACGCCGGTAAACTTTCCTTCTTCGCGCTGCTGCCACATGGCTGCCACGGGACCTTGCATGGTGGTCGCAAAGTGAGGTTCAAGAGAAAAGTCATAAAAATGTGGAGGTTGGGCTGTCATTTGGGTTCTCAACTGCGGGGGAGAAATATCGGATAATACACCCTGGATCCTTGATCTCAGGCGTATAAATGATTGTATGTCATTATAACCTAAACTGAGAGAGTATAGAGTTGCTTTCCAGCCGGTTCTACTGTTAACTAGCGAGCACTTATTGATAGCACTAATATCGCTGGAGTACGGAATGAATGTCGATATTTGGTTAGCTTACTTGGCTACAGCCATTGTCTTTAGTTTAGCGCCGGGGTCAGGCACGGTGAACTCGATCAGCAATGGTATGACTTACGGTTTTCGTAAATCGTTGGCGTCTATTATGGGGCTGCAAGTTGGTTTGAGTTTCCACATTATTTTAGTGGGTGTTGGGCTTGGGGCTTTAGTTGCTCAGTCAGCGACCGCTTTTACTGTAATAAAGTGGATTGGTGTTATTTACCTGATTGGTCTTGGCATTCAAAAGTGGCGCGAACAAGCGGCACTGCAAGTGAATACTGACCAAGCGCCCGTGTCGGGGCAGCGTCTGTTTCGCCAAGCGGTATTGGTTAACTTAACCAATCCGAAAAGTATCGTTTTTTTGGTGGCTTTGTTTCCACAGTTCATTCAGCCTGATGCACCCCAATTGCCGCAGTTGTTGATTCTTGGGATCACCACGGTAGTGGTTGATATGTGTGTGATGCTGGGCTATGTCACTTTGGCATCGCGTTTAGCCGGTTATATTCGCTCACCTCGGATGATGGGGGCATTAAACCGTGTTTTTGGTTCTATGTTTATCGGTTGTGGTGCCTTGCTGGCGTCTGCCCGAGCCTAATCAATCATAACGAATACAGCCGTTGAGGCTGAATAAGTGGACGGTAATGAAACAACAAAACTCTTCAGCTATGTACTCATATGTTGCTCGTCAGCCGATTTTTAATCGTCAGCAGCGTACCGTGGGTTATGAATTGTTGTTTCGTGACGGTGAACACAATGCCTTTCCGGTGATCGACCCTGATAAAGCGACCAGCCGCCTGCTAGTGGAAAACTACATGGCGGTAGGAAGCAACCCCGCCATTTCTGGCCAACGTACCTTCATTAACTTCCCACAGCAAAGTCTGATCGATATGTTGCCTTTGCTACTGCCGAAAGGCGATGTGGTGATCGAGGTACTGGAAACCTGCGAACCCAACGATGAGCTGTTTGCGGCGATCAAGTTGCTGCATCAGCGTGGCTATGTGGTGGCGCTGGATGATTTCGAGATGTCGCCAGCGTGGGCGCGGTTTTTACCTTATGTGCGGATCATCAAACTTGATTTGATGAAGCTTGGGGTTGAGAAAGCGTGTGAGTTTGTGGCGGAATACCGCTCTCACCGTCGATTGAAATTTTTGGCTGAAAAAGTCGAAACTCAAGCCGATTATGATGCCACGCTCGCAGCGGGTTTTCATTTCTTCCAAGGGTACTTTTTCTGCAAACCAGAGCTTGTGAAAAATCGCCAAGTTGAACCAGAAAAGGTATCGACCATGCGACTGTTGCAAGAGATCTGTCGCGATCCGGTCGACTTTAAGCGCATTGAACAAATCATTACCAGCGATGTGTCCTTGTCGTACCTGCTGATGCGTTATGTTAATGCGGCAGCTAACCGTACTGTCGAGCCAATTAGCTCGTTCCGCCAAGCTTTGGTGTATTTGGGCGAAGACAAGGTACGTTTATTCGTCGGTGTGGTGGCGACTGCCCATGCGGCGCTGGATAAACCGCGTGAGTTGTATTTGATGTCGTTGCAGCGGGCGCGGATGTGTGAGTCGCTGGCGGTCGGTAGTGGTTTGACCGGGCAATCACACCAAGCGTTTTTGGTCGGGATGTTCTCTTTGCTCGATGCGCTACTTGATACCTCGCTCGATCAACTTGTTAAAGTGCTGCCTTTGCAAAAAGATGTCGAAGCGGCATTGCTGCATCACAAAGGGCATTTAGGGCATACCTTGGCGCTGCTTGAAGCTTACGATAAGGCGAATTGGCACCAAGTGAGTGAGTATTGTCAGCAGTTGGGGATTGGTGAGGCGATGGTGACACGCAGTTACCAGCAAGCG
Source organism: Photobacterium jeanii (assembly GCF_001650345.1). Taxonomy (GTDB): domain Bacteria; phylum Pseudomonadota; class Gammaproteobacteria; order Enterobacterales; family Vibrionaceae; genus Photobacterium; species Photobacterium jeanii. The sequence continues at coordinate 58,272 of NZ_LVHF01000015.1, forward strand.
TCACAATGGTCGACCAATATGTTGAGAATCAAATAACGTCCCTTCTTTTTTTGCTCGTTTCCTGGTGTCGCTCGGATGAACCTTTTGTGAACTCTGAGCGCGCATATTCCCCTTATTATCCATTTCCTTACACTATTCTTTTTTGAGTGATACCAGCGGCTTAATGCCGTCATTAAAAAGGAATACCGTGTCGATTTTTGCGTTTGTGCTGGTGGTCATTTCCGCCGTGATCCATGCCAGCTGGAATTTGCTGGGAAAATCCAGTGCCTCATCGCCGGCATTTTTTGCGATGAGCTGCGTCGGCGTTGGTGGCTTGATGCTGCCCTTGTTGGGCTATGTGGTGATGACGATCCCAGAGCTGAGCAGTCGCTTCTGGTGGTTATTAGTGGTCAGTGGCTTTTTCCAAATGGTGTACATGGCGGCGTTGGCGCTCGCTTATAAGCATGCCGATGTTGGCGTGGTATACCCGATCGCTCGTGCTCTGCCGGTTATGATGGTGGCAGGGATCACTGCAGGGTTAGGGCAATCACTGCCTTGGATTGCATGGGGCGGGATGCTGGTGGTGACACTCGGTTGCTTGTTGGTGCCGTTAGTGACATTTAGACAGTGGCATTGGCGTGCTTACACTCAGCAGGGGTGTTTGTGGGCGTTATTGGCTGCGATAGGTACTGCGGGTTATTCGGTGATCGACAAACAAGCGGTCGATATGCTGGCGGTAGCGGGTGTACCTGCTGCGGTGGCAGCGGTGTTTTATTTGGGAGCGCAGTTTCTTGCAGCAGGTGGCTGGTTGATGTTGCTCTATTTGCCTCGTTCGCGGCGAAGTGAGTTGCGGCAAGCTTGGCAATTACGCCGTCGCGCATTGCTTACTGGCGGTATGATGGGCGGCACTTATGCCTTAGTGCTACTAGCGATGCAGTACGCCGACAACGTCAGTTATGTGGTGGCATTGCGTCAGCTTAGTATTCCGGTAGGTGTCATCTTCGGGATTTGGTGGCTCAAAGAACCGTCGCACCGTCCGCGTTTAGTGGGAGCCAGCTTGGTGTGTTTGGGCTTGATGGCGGTTTCTTTTCGTTAAGCGGCGTAAAGCTAGTGAGTATGGCGCCAACGAGAAACAACAAAGCCGAGCAGAAGCTCGGCTGTGGGTTTAATGGGGAACTGTTGGCGGTTAATTCACTATTGCTTAACCGCCAACGCTGTAGAAGGTTGCCGCGCCAGGGCCAACTGGGATACCCAGTACGAACACCCATACATAGAACATCAAACTCCAACCTACCACGAACACAATCGAGTAAGGCAGCATGGTTGAAATCAGGGTACCTAGACCTAGGTTCTTCTGGTAACGGGTTGCTACCGCCAAGATCATCCCGAAGTAGCTCATCATAGGGGTGATAATGTTAGTCACCGAGTCACCGATACGGTAAGCCGCTTGAATGGTTTCAGGCGCGTAGCCAACCAGCATCAGCATTGGAATAAAGATCGGTGCTGTTACCGCCCATTGTGCTGAAGCCGAACCAATCATCAGGTTGATAAAGCCACACATTAGAATGAAGGCGAAGAACAGCATTGGACCTGTTAAGCCAATCGATTGTAGGAAGTCAGCGCCGCCGACTGCGAATACTTGACCAAAATTAGTCCACTTAAAGAACGCCACAAACTGCGCGGCAAAGAACACCAGCACAATGTACATGCCCATCGATGACATTGATTTCGACATTGCGTCGATCACGTCACGGTCATTTTTCATGGTGCCAACTACTTTACCGTACACAAAGCCCGGTACAGCGAAGAACACAAAGATAAACGCCACAATGCCTTTCAAGAATGGCGAGCCTGCCACTAAACCTGTGGTTGGGTGACGAAGAATACCGTCGGCAGGGACGATAGTCAGTGCTAACAATGCCGCTACCGCTAGTGCTGCGATACCCGCGTAACGTAGGCCTTTCTTTTCAACATCGCTAAGCTTACCCATCTGATCGCCAGACAGATCTTCAGATGCTTCTTCTGGGCTGTATTTACCCAGTTTTGGTTCAACGATTTTCTCGGTAACGAACGCACCCATGATGGTGATCGCAAACGTCGAGGCAAACATGAAGTACCAGTTTACTTCAGGGCCAACAGTGTAGTTTGGATCGATCATTTGCGCGGCTGATTCGGTGATACCCGACAATAGTGGGTCAACCGTACCTAGCAGTAAGTTAGCACTGTAACCGCCCGAAACACCGGCAAAAGCGGCCGCTAGACCTGCCAGCGGGTGACGACCGAGCGAGTGGAAAAGCATCGCTGCCAGTGGGATAAGTACCACATAACCTAGCTCAGAAGCGGTGTTTGAGATGATACCGGCAAACACAACCACTAGCGTTACCATGCGGCGTGAAGCGCCCATCACCAAACCGCGCATCGCAGAGGACAGTAGACCTGAATGTTCAGCAATCGCGACACCTAACATTGCCACCAATACGGTGCCAAGCGGAGCGAAGCCGGTGAAGTTTTTCACCAAATTAGCCACGATCAGCTGGAGGCCTTCGGCATTGAGCAGGCTCACCACGTGGATCATACCATCGGCAGCACGGCCCGCTGCACCTTCTGGGCGTGGATCCACCACGGAGACCCCAAAGTAACCAGCAATACCTGACGCCACTAAAATGGCTACGCAAAAGATTGCGAAAAGAGTGATTGGGTGAGGTAGGAGGTTACCAAGCCACTCGACAGTATCGAGAAAGCGGGTAAAGAGATTTTTTTTCGGCGTCTTGGGCGCCTGCTGTGAAGCAGATGAGTGCATAGAGATCCTCTTCCTTATCGAATTTTTCCCGTCAATGGGAATATCTTTATGGCGCAAAGGTTACGCTATTGTTAACGCCATAAACAAGAGGAAATCATTTCAAAATGTTTCCACTGTGACATTAATGTCTAAAAATTGTTAATTATATCGACTTTGCAGTTGAATAATTAAGCAGGTGCAGCATAAAACTGCAATGTTTGGCTATGAATTATGTTTCTGGTGGCGTTTTTGTAAGTAATTGATTGCGTGGTGGTTAAGCGAGCAGCATTGTGCTTGGTGTTGCTTATCGGTGTGATCGCTTCTGCATTTAGGTAGAAAAAGGCGATTTGTCACAGGATTTTTACAATCCGTGCGGTGGATAATCATGCGAACGTTAACTATCTGGGTCAAAAGTTTGTCAAAAATGGCGTAATTAATGTTTTGATTTCAAAATATCTCCGCTTGCTATGCTATAAGGTGGTTATAACAAACAACCTGATAGTGGAGACAGCTTGCGCCAGAAAATCTATTTTTTTGACCTTCTTCGCTGCGTCGCGGCCGTGGCTGTGGTGGTGATCCATGTGTTGGGACCGTATCGCGACCAGTTGGGTGAGATTGCTAACTGGGATTGGGCGGTAGCAATAGGGTTTAATAGCGTGAGCCGATGGGCGGTGCCAGTGTTTATTATGCTCACAGGGGCGCTGATGCTCAGTGATCGGCGCGACTTCGATCTCAAATATTATGTCCAGCGTCGATTGGGCAAAGTGTTACTGCCTTTCTTAGTGTGGTCGCTGTTTTATGCGCTGTTAAGCGGACTATCGCTCACAGGGTTTGATGGCAATGTGGTGCAGCAAACGGTATTGGCGTTGCCTGTTCACGAAACCTATTACCACCTTGGCTTCTTTTACTACTTTATCCCACTGTATCTGGTGATCCCATTTTTGGCGTGGTGGACCCGTCGCGCTGATCAAACCGCCGTACAGGCGATCACTTTGTTATGGCTTGGACTAACGGTGTTATTTTTCTTTGATGTTGAAGGCCCGTGGCAGCATGAGCTGGTGCTTTATAGTGGTTACTTACTTTGGGGTTACTGCCTATTTCATTATCAATGGCCGACCCGAGGTTGGTTGATTGGTCTGGGCGTGGTGATGGCGGTACTGACGTGCTACGGGGTGATCAGCGAGAGCTTGGCGCAAGGGGAATACACTGTTGGCCGTTGGTTATCGTATAAAACCATCAATACTGCCTTGATTGCAGCCATGGTGTTTGTGGTCGGGCGCTATGTGGGTGAGCGCTTACCTGAACGCCCGCAGCAATGGGTGTCGTTTGTGAGCCGCTATAGTTTAGGAATATATTTGCTGCACCCTTTGTTTCTGTGGCCAGTACGGGCATGGGATTTGTATTGGGGACCATCGTGGCTGATGATCCCGCTATGGACTTTGGTTGCTGGTGGATTGGCACTGGCGGCAAGCTATGGTTTAAGTCAGTCGAAGCGCACGGCTTGGCTAGTGCCTTAGTCAGCGTTAGCGTTTAAGGGCAAAGTGCATGAATTGGCGACCTTTATAGGTCATGGTGCCTTGGTCGCCAGGGTTGAGGGCGTGGTAATAATGCACGCCGACCAAAAACTCACGTCGTGGCCCGCCATCGGTTGGCTCAACATAAATCCAATACTCTTCATTATCTTCACCGGGCTGTGCTCCTATGATGGCGTTGGCTTGTTTATCAAGTACGCACACTTCGATGCTTTGCTCTGGCGCATCCAACCCCAAGCTGTGGCGGCGGTAAGAATAAACGAAATACAGCAAAGCGATGACGAGCAGCAGTGCGAGGGTAATAGGGATCCAGACGGGCATGATTAACTCCTTGTGCAAGTGAGGGTCACTTGGCTCCTTGAATACACGTTCCTAATATAATGCAGAAACCATTGATCGTTATTTTGATGCTAAACACCATGCTCAAGGCGGGAAAGCGTGATCTGTTGGCGGTTTTCAGCATCAGCGATGACATCAATGTGAGCATATACTGACTTTTTTGTCGTACAGTTATTGCATTGCCATCGCAAGGCGGTAAGGTAAAAGAAACAATGTGTTAACTTATTGGTAAGCAATCCGCACCTCTTAGCTGCTAGGGATAGGGTGGTTGATGAGGTGAAAAACAAGAATGCCAATAATAGGGAGATAAGCGAATGGCCAATATCGAGATGGTTGTGACTAAAACACGGCGGATCGAGCATCTTCTGCGTGAACATTATCATGCCGAAGGAAAAGGGTTACATCAGCTTATTTCAAGCTGTGAGACTCGATTACCTCATGAAATCATTCCAAAGCTTCGCTTTATTGCGTCAGTGCGTAACAAAGTGGTGCACGAAGATGGCTATAAGTTGGATGATAAGAAAGGTTTTGTTGCTGCCTGCAAATTGTGTGAGAAAGAGCTGACACCACGCAGCGGACGTTTTATTTGGGGAGTAGCACTGTTTGTGTTGTTCGCTTTTACGGCCTTGGCAGTTTGGTTCTACTCAGTCAATTGGCACAATATTAACTTAACGCCATAATAAACAATTGGTTATCTTCGGTTAGTATTATTAAACACCGGTTATTCAGAGAAATGGCGAAGATAGCAGCACAACAAAAAAGGGCACCCACTGGGTGCCCTTTTTTTGTAAATTTGTTTTGTGCTTAGTAAAGCATCGGCAGCGTCATGAGACCAGCAACGACTGCGATCATCATAAGCCCTTGTTTTTGAGAAGTAGTGAACATAAGTAGGCTCCTTATTTAGCTGCTTGAGATATCTTGATATTTAAAATAGCACTGTTTTTATGGTTTAGGCAAGTATGAATGTCATTTTGTTGTAAAAAACACAGTTTTAAAGTGGCTGATTGGCATTGTTTGCTTAGGTTTATATGTGTTTTTGCCGTTGTATAAAGTTTGACTTATTTTGATATCTTTCTTTTTGTTGTTTGTAAGTTGTTGTTTTTAATTGCTTTGATATGGTTTTTTGCTTGTTTAATCCTATTTTTAATAGCCTTTATAGTGTTGATGAATCTTTTTTGTCAGATTTAAGGCTTAGTGCGATCTCGCTTGTGGCTGGGGCGGTAAACTAGATATTGATAAGGTGATTACTGTTGCTTATTAGGATAATTATCTAGTTATCAGTCATCTGGCTAGATAACCTTTGGTATGAGTCCAATAACATTAGCCTCAGATGTCCATAATAAAACCCAGATGAATGAAGAAGGTTCCCATTAATCAACTTTCATCCTAAGTCTTTGTTTTTAATGTGGTGGTGGCGAGTGATTCTCTGTCTTTTCTCTCTGTGATTAGTCTGCATTTTGCTGTGGTCGCTCTGGTTTTTTGCCCTGTTTTTATTGCCAAGGCAGGTAAACGTTTGCGTTTGAGGTTTTTGGCTTAATACAAACTTAATACAGGTGCTGGTGGGCAGTGAATAGGATATTTTCATACTAATATTGCGCAATGCCCTCAATTCGCTTTGTCACGATAAAGGTGTGATTGAGCGCAAAAAAGTGGGCTGGCTTTTCTAAGCAGTGTCGTGTTATCAGGATCCCTGACTAGACAATCGTGAGCGGCTTTTTAAACTGGCAGCGTTGATTATTATTGGTGATTGTATGTGGGTTTGGTTAACCATTTTATTTTCTGGGTTACTACACATTAATGCTGCTTACCGCGGCCCGAAGTGGCAGTTTTATCTGTTTAAGCCATTAACGATAGTGTTGCTGATGTGTCTGATGTGGCAACACGGGCTGACTTCGTTTTATCAGCAAGCTATTTTTGCGGGCTTAGCGTTTTCTGTGGTGGGTGATGTTTTCTTGATGTTGCCACGGGATCGCTTTGTACAAGGGTTGGCGGGCTTTTTTGTTGCGCATGTTATTTATTCCATCGCTTTTTGGAGTCAGCTCAGTGCCAGCATGGTGTGGTGGTTGCCTGCGATGCTGTTTGGTGGCGGTGTGATTGTCTTTCTGCTTTTGTTGCCCTCGCTCGGCAAACTGATGGCGCCAGTGGCGTTATACATTGCCATGATCACCCAAATGGCGTGGGCGGCGGGGGAGTTTTGGCTCACGACCCAAAGTATGATCGGCATGGTGGCGTTTGCTGGCGCGGTGATGTTTATGGTGTCGGATACCGTTTTAGCGGTTAATCGCTTTCGCGGCCCGTTTACCAGTGCCACTGCGATAGTGATGACGACTTACTATCTGGCTCAAGCCTTGATTGTTGGTTCTGCCATTCTCTAACTTGGTCGCTTTGCTCGTTGAGCGCTTCTTATTATTTAATACTGAGATCAACGCGAAAAATGAAATCAGAGAATGGGTCTGTTGGTCTAGGGTTAGTAGAGAGCGCCTAACTTTGTTGCGCTGATAGCGACTAGACGCAAGTGTGGTCGCGGCTGAAGAGAGGTAGCGGCCCATGAGTTGGCAACGAGTGTACCAAGCAGCAAATAGCATTGAAGCCCATTGTTTGAAAGGGTTACTGGAAAGCGAATACATTGCTGTGCAGTTAACCGGTGAAGGATTAGCCGCGGCGACGGGCGAGCTGCCAACCTCGGTATTGGAAGTAAGCTTGTGGGTCGAGGAACAAGACTGGTCGCGGGCGAGCGCGTTACTCCACGACTATGAACAGCAACAAGTGAAGCACGATTGGCACTGCGCTCGTTGTCATGAGGCAAATAGCAGCCAGTTTGAAATTTGTTGGCAATGTGGGGCTGAGCGGGAAGAAAATACGTAAATCATTAAGGTGCATTTAAAATGCACTTATTTTGCTTTGGGTCAACAACTCGTCACCCTGCTGTGGTTTAATAGCGTTTTAAGCCAACGATGAGAATTTGTGATGACGGAATCCGTTCATGCCCATAACGTACTGAATATGCTGCTGGAAGAGAGTGCAGATTACACTTTAGCGAGCTTACGTCAGGCTGTGGTCGCGCAATATGGCGAAGAGGTACGTTTCCATACTTGTAGTCTACAAGACTTAACGTTTGATGCTTTGCTGACGTTCCTGCTAGATCGCCGCAAAGTTATCCAAGATGGCGATAAAATTACGGCTAATCGTGACCGTATGTGCAGTCATTAACCGTAAAAAGAAATATTTATTAACGAGGCGGTTTTAATCGCCTCCGATTTGTTCGTTTGTTATACTCCTTCCGCGCTTAATTCAGCCGTCCGGCTGACAACGTGATCTCTTAGGTCGTCAGACCCAATACGTACTCTTACTATTACTCTTTATTGAGGCATGCCTGTGGAAATTATATCTGCGGCGGTCATGTTATTTTTAATCATGGATCCGCTGGGAAATCTGCCAGTAATGTTGTCGATCCTGCGGCATATTGAGCCGAAACGTCGACGTCTCATTATGGTGCGGGAATTGTGTTTTGCGTTGATCATCTTGCTGCTGTTTTTATTCGGCGGTAAACAGATGCTGGCGTTTTTACATGTATCGACCGAAACAGTCAGTATTTCGGGCGGTATTATCCTGTTCTTGATTGCGATCAGGATGATTTTCCCTCAGCCGGGTGGGGTGACTGGGCTTGCAGCAGGTGAAGAACCGTTTTTGGTGCCGATGGCGATCCCTATGATTGCGGGTCCATCGGTATTGGCTTCGCTGTTGCTACTATCGAATCAAGATCCAAGCCGTACTTGGGATTGGGCGCTGTCTGTGCTGCTCGCATGGGGGGCAACCTTTGTGGTGCTAATGTTCTACGAAGTGTTTAACCGTTTATTGGGCGAGCGTGGCTTGAAAGCTATTGAGCGTTTGATGGGCTTGCTATTGATTATGATGGCGACTCAAATGTTCCTTGATGGGATCCGCTCTTACCTTCATATTGGGTAAGAGAAATAACAAAGTATTAAAAAGGCGGCTAATAGCCGCCTTTTTACGTTATTGGGTCGTGAATTGTCGTGAAACCACTTGGTTACATCATGTATTTACGACGAATGTCGAGTAGGGCAAAAATCCCAAATAATAAAATTGACCACTTTTCCCATCGCGTCATTGGGATTTTGTCACCAAAGGCACCAACAAACATCAGCATTTGTACCCCGTGCATCATGAATAGGAAGCCTGTCATGATGTAGAGCACCATGGCAGTCATGCCTGGGAATGGGTGAAAAATATTGATCGCCAATACCAACCAGACAAAACCGATCGCCACTTTAGCGAGCAAAATCAATGCTTTCATGCTTCCTCTCTCTCAAATAAACGGTAACTCACTTGGCCGGCGGTTTTCTCACGGTGAAGATGCCAGTGCGCAGGTGTTGGTAAGTCACCCAGTTCCTTTTCTGTTTCGATATAAATCACGGCTTGCGGCGCTAGCCAGCCATTTTGCTCCAATAAGGTAATAACCTCATTGATCAAATCTTTACGGAAAGGGGGATCGATAAACACCACATCATGGGGTGTGCCCGGCTGTGCCAAAAAGGTCAATGCATTGGTATTGTGCAGGGTTGCGCTATCAGTACCCAGTGTCGCTAAGTTTTGTTTTAGCTGATTGGCGGCTTTGCTGTCGAGTTCCAGCAAAGTCAGGCTTTCAGCCCCGCGTGATAAGGCTTCAAAACCGAGGCCGCCACTACCGGCAAAGAGGTCGAGACACTTGGCTTGATGTAAATCACCAGCCAGCCAGTTAAAGACGGTTTCTTTGACGCGATCTGTGGTTGGGCGTAATCCTTCGACATCATGCACTGGCAGTTTTCGTCCGCGCCAGCGACCGCTAATGATTCTGACGAATCCTGTTTGGCGGTTATTTTGCTGATTTCGCCCTGATTGTTGTCTACGTCTCGTCATAAATTTCTTCGACCGTTCAGAAAATGATAGTATACAGCTGTTTTTCGGTGGCAAATTCGCCACATTGTCACTATGACTATTTCGTTAAGTTATCGAACGCCGCCAACATATCACCAAAGGTGAGTGAAATAGCGGGAAAATGCCGATAATTGAACGAAATGGCCATGGGTTATGTCATAACTCAACAGGCTGACATTGAGATAATTGTACCAATCAAGCTGTAGGATTTGCCAATGGCAGAAAAAAAGAAACGCGGTTTATTTTCGTGGCTCGGGTTTGGCGCTGATGAAAATGCAGAGTCGAAGGTTGAACAGCCAACTGTAGACGATAGCGTAGCGCAAGAAGAAGCGGCGAAAGAAGCAGAAGCACAAGCAGCAGCGAAAGCGGCTGAAGAAGCAGAAGCACAGGCAGCAGCGAAAGCGGCTGAAGAAGCAGAAGCACAAGCAGCAGCGAAAGCGGCTGAAGAAGCAGAAGCACAGGCAGCAGCGAAAGCGGCTGAAGAAGCAGAAGCACAGGCAGCAGCGCAAGCGGCTGAAGAAGCAGAAGCGCAGGCAGCAGCGAAAGCGGCTGAACAAGAAGAAGCTCAGGCAACCGAAGCGACAGAAGAAGCCACTGCTGAGATCCACGAGCAAGAAAAGCCGAAGAGTGAAGGTTTCTTTGCGCGTTTGATGCGTGGTTTAAAGAAAACCAAATTGAACTTTGGTTCTGGCTTTTTCGATCTGTTCAGCGGTAAAAAGATCGATGATGAGCTGTACGAAGAGCTTGAAGAACAGTTACTGATTGCTGATGTGGGCATGGATACCACAGTAAAAATTATCGAGAACCTGACTGAGCGTGCCAGCCGTAAAGATTTAAAAGACGGTGAAGCGTTATACGGTCAGTTACGTGAAGAACTGAGCGATATGCTGGCGAAAGTCGAGCAACCTTTAGTGATCGATGGTAGCAAAAAGCCGTTTGTGATCCTGATGGTAGGCGTGAACGGGGTCGGTAAAACCACCACTATTGGTAAGCTGGCTAAACAGTTCGAACGTGAAGGCAAATCGGTAATGTTGGCGGCGGGTGATACCTTCCGTGCAGCAGCGGTAGAGCAGTTGCAAGTATGGGGTGAACGCAACAATGTGCCTGTGGTTGCTCAACATACTGGCGCAGATAGTGCATCGGTGATCTTCGATGCCATTGAATCGGCGAAAGCACGTAACGTGGATGTGGTTATCGCAGATACCGCGGGTCGTTTGCAAAATAAAGGTCATTTGATGGAAGAACTGCGCAAGATCGTGCGCGTTATGAAGAAAATTGACCCGCAAGCGCCACACGAAATTATGCTGACTGTGGATGCCGGTACAGGTCAGAATGCCATTAGCCAAGCCAAACTGTTCAGTGAAGTGGCTCCAGTTTCTGGTATCAACCTGACCAAGCTTGATGGTACAGCGAAAGGTGGTGTGATCTTCGCACTGGCTGATCAGTTTAATATTCCAATTCGCTACATCGGTATCGGTGAAGGTATCGACGACTTACGTCCGTTTGCGGCCGATGAGTTTATTGAAGCGCTATTTAGTGACGAGGATTAATCCGTGATTCGATTTCAGCAGGTAAGTAAGGTTTACCGTGGTGGCGGTGGTACGCCAGCATTACAGAAAGTGGATTTTCATCTGCAAAGTACCGATATGGCGTTTTTAACTGGCCATTCCGGTGCGGGTAAAAGTACCCTGCTGAAATTGATTTGTGCGATAGAGCGACCAAACGACGGCAAGATCTTCTTTAATGGTTACGACATCAGTCGACTTGATCCGAAGCAAGTGCCGTTTTTGCGTCGTAATATCGGGATGATTTTCCAAGATCACAAACTGTTGCTCGATCGTACCGTGTACGACAACGTGGCGTTGCCGCTACGGATCGAGCAAGCATCGGAAAACGATATTAAACGTCGTGTGTCAGCCGCACTCGATAAAGTGGGTTTGCTTGATAAAGCCCGCTGTTTACCGCTGCAACTATCGGGGGGTGAACAACAGCGCGTTGGTATTGCTCGTGCGGTGGTCAACAAACCTATGTTACTGCTGGCCGATGAGCCAACCGGTAACCTTGATGCGGCGTTGTCGCAGCAAGTTATGGATTTATTTGAAGAATTTAATCGAGTAGGGGTCAGTGTCTTGATGGCAACGCATGATACGTCTCTGCTTAATACCCGAAACTATCGTCGTTTCGATTTACAGCAAGGTTGCTTAAGGGAGATCACGCGTGGCGCTTAATCGACATGGCTTTTTTGCGATCCATAAGCAGCAGGCACTGGGTGCGCTGCAAGAACTCTTTAAACGTCCGTTAGGGAATATTTTAACCTTAGCGGTACTGACCTTGGCGCTCACTTTGCCCTCTACCTTTTACTTGTTGGCGAAAAACGTCGTGGTGGTCGCGCAAGCATGGCAAAGCCCGACCCAGTTAACCTTATATATAGAACAAGGCATTGCCGAACCAACCGCTGAGCGATTGGCGGGTGAGTTGCGCGGGTGGTCTGAAATCGACACCGTGGACTATATTTCGCCGCAACAAGGCCTTGAGCAATTTCGTCAAAATGCCGGTTTTGAGCAGGCGCTGAGCTTGCTTGATGACAACCCGCTACCGGCGGTGATTGTGGTTAAGCCTAGTGAAGCCTGGCAGAGCGATGCTCAAGCAACTGCACTAGCGGCAAAACTCCGCACCGAATCTGCGATTGAAGAAGTCCGCCTTGATAGCGACTGGTTACAACGTTTGGCAGCGATCAAACAATTGGCGATCAGCCTAGCGATGATCGTATCGGGCTTGATGTTGGTGGCGGTATTTTTGATTGTGGGTAATACTTTGCGTTTGCAGGTATTGAATCAAAAAGATGAAATTCAGGTGATGAAACTGGTGGGCGCGACCGATCAGTTTATCTTGCGTCCTTACCTTTATACTGGTGTGTGGTACGGCGTGATCGGCGGTGTTTGTGCTTGGGTACTGACCGCTGTGGTGACAATTTTGCTTGATAATGCTGTCGCGACGTTGGCGGGATTGTACGAAAGTAGCTACCGTTTAGTGGGCCTAAGTTGGGATGAAACCTTGATTTTACTCATGGTTGCCGCGTTTCTTGGATTGGGCGCTGCACGCTTATCTGCGGGTCGTCACTTAAAAGAAATTGAACCTGTCTGACATTTTTGAGTCAATAATTGAGGTAGTTTGCCCTGCCGACTTGCATCTAAGGTCTCTTTTTAGGCATTATATGCGGTTCAAGTTACTTTTTATCCGTCTAAAAAACACACGAGGTTTTTTACATGACACAAGCGATGTCTTCAATGGCTTTGGTTTCCGCTGATAGTTTGGATAGTTATATCCAGACCGTAAACGGCTATCCGATGCTAACCGCTGAGCGTGAACGCGAACTTGCAGAAGGTTTGCACTACGACGGCGATATTGATGCCGCGAAAGCACTGGTCATGTCGCATTTGCGTTTTGTTGTTCACATTGCCCGTGGTTACTCTGGCTATGGTCTGCCAATGGCTGACTTAGTGCAGGAAGGTAACATTGGTTTGATGAAAGCGGTGAAGCGTTTTAACCCTGAAGTGGGTGTGCGCCTAGTGTCGTTTGCCGTGCATTGGATCAAAGCTGAAATTCATGAATACGTGCTCCGTAACTGGCGTATCGTGAAAGTGGCGACCACCAAGGCACAACGCAAATTGTTCTTTAACCTTCGCAAAGCGAAAAAGCGTTTGGGTTGGTTCAATAACGACGAAGTAAATATGGTTGCTGAGCAACTTGGGGTCGACGCATCCGAAGTTCGCGAAATGGAATCACGTTTAGCCGCGCAAGACTCAACATTTGAGATGCCAGCGGAAGACGATGACCGTAATACCAGTGGTTTTACCGCTCCGGTTTATTTCTTGGAAGATAAATCTTCAGATGTGGCACTAAGTCACGAAGAAAATAACTGGGAAACTCACGCCAATAATCGTTTGTCGCATGCGTTGGCGACCTTAGATGAGCGTAGTCAGCACATTGTGCGTGCTCGTTGGTTGGACGATGAGAAAACCACGCTGCAAGATTTGGCTGATAACTATGGTGTATCGGCGGAACGTATCCGTCAGCTTGAAAAGAACGCCATGAAGAAGCTAAAAGCAGCAGTAGGTGACGATTTATATTAATCGCCCCTAGCGATGATCCCAATAAATGGGATCTTGGTTCGCGAAAAGATCTACATATAGTAAAGCCGGCTCAGCGCCGGCTTTTTTGTGCCTGAAATTTGCGATTAATCTCACAAAAACGCAGGGTTTTGTGAATTAAATGCTTAGTTATCCACAGCTTATGATGGATCCAAACTATATGTAGTGGATCCAAATTCACGTAGGCACATTATCAACGCAATTCACAGACTTTTCCACAGATGGTTGTTTTGTGATCGGCTTGCGGGCTGAGATTGGCTGTGGCAGCGATCAAGTCCCTGTCATTGCTGGGTTTCTGTGCAATGCTGGTGGTGTGGATAAACCCGTACATTCTGTGTGAGGTTGTGAGTAACTGAGTGGGTTACAATAGCAATGAGAATAAAATCCTCGCCACGAGCTGCTAAGATCGACAAAAAGCGACGATCATCACAGTTAGTGGATCAATAATTATAAAGGGCAGGATCGCTAATTCAGGCCCGATTCAAATGAAAGTGAGAAAGTAATGGATCAGTTTGAACATATTTCGGTACAGCAAGCGCATGACTTGCTGCAGCAGCAACAGGCGGTGTTGGTTGATATTCGCGATCCTCAGTCGTTTGCCTTGGCTCATCCGCCTGCGGCGTTTCATTTAACCAACGAGACCATGGTTCAGATGATGAACGAAGTGGATTACGACCAGCCTGTGATTGTGATGTGTTATCACGGTATTAGTAGCCAAGGGGCAGCACAGTATTTGATCAATCAAGGGTATGATGCTGTGTATAGTATGGACGGGGGCTTTGAGGCATGGCGCCGTGAAGCCTACCCGATTGAAGTAGCGGAGTAATAAGATGCATCGATTAGTGGGATTGCCTAACCCGCGTCTGGCGCAGGCATTCATTGACTATATGGCGTCACGTGGGATCCACATCCAAATGATGTCTGAGCCTGAAGGCGTCTTTGCCTTGTGGCTGGCGGATAGCCAGCACTTGGTCGAGGTTGAAGCGGAGTTAACGGCCTTTCTTGCTAATCCGGGTGCTAAGCGCTACTCAGCCGCGTCGTGGGAGGTGGCTGAGAGCCGGACGGCGAAGTTTAATTATCAAAGCCCAAGCCTCCTCAAGATGGTAAAAATGCAGGCAGGACCCTTTAGCTTGGCGATTATGGTGGTGGTGATTGCCATTTATGCACTGTGGTTGCTGGGCTTTGAGTTACCGATATTCTCGTGGGCCCATTTTCCGACCATGCATGGCGATCAGTGGGAGTTGTGGCGTTACTTCTCCCATGCGTTGATCCATTTCTCGACTTTGCACATCGTGTTTAACTGCCTGTGGTGGTGGATCCTTGGTGGCCAAATTGAACAACACAGTGGCAGTGGCAAGCTGCTGCAGATCTTCTTGTTCTCAGCGCTTATCTCCGGTTTTGCTCAGTTTTGGCTTCATGGGCCAAACTTTGGTGGCTTGTCTGGCGTGGTCTATGCCTTGATGGGGTATGTGTGGTGGCTGGGTTGGTTGGCACCTGAGCGTGGCTTGACCATCCCTAAGCCATACGTCGCCTTCATGCTGGCATGGCTGGTGATTGGCTTTGCTGAACCGTTTGGCATGTCGATAGCCAATATGGCGCATCTGTTTGGTTTGGTTAGTGGCTGTGCTTTGGGCTTTATTGATGCCAAGCGTCCTCCGTTGAAAGCATCAAGTTAGTGTATTTAGAGTGACAAAACGCTGCTTATCTTCACCATTTGAATGCAAATGCAGCATTAAACGCAGTCTTTCGAGGCTGCGTTTTTGTTTGTTTTATCCCTTCTGCTAATCTTCCTGCCTTTTGCTATGTCTTTGGCGCTAATTTGTGCCGCTATGAGTAGTAAACCGTTACCAATGCTGTTGATTAAGTAAAGCCGATCAATTAATACGCAAAAAAGCGCACTAAAACCGATTCGTGTGCAATCTTAATCTTCGTTTATGATTGTTTTCACGGTTTTTATTATTTGTTCGCGCAATAATTTGCGCACTTTGAGCGTTTTTGATTTTAAACGCTCACTTTGTCCCTATGCGTGATCTTCACCATCGCAATAAAAATATTAAATAAGGAACATCTTATGTTTGGTTTGTTTCGTCCGGCTGCTCACCAAGAGCGGCTTCCAGCGGATCAAATTGATTCCACATACAAACGCCTTCGTTGGCAACTGTTTGCAGGGATCTTCTTTGGTTACGCCGGCTACTACCTTGTTCGTAAAAACTTCAGTTTGGCGATGCCATTCCTGATTGAAGAGTATGGTTATAGCCGTGGTGACCTTGGGGTTGCATTAGCAGCGGTATCTATTGCTTACGGCTTATCTAAATTCTTAATGGGTAACGTGTCTGACCGTTCGAACCCACGCTACTTTTTAGCCGCAGGTTTAACCATGTCAGCGATTGTGATGCTGTGCTTCGGCTTCATGCCATGGGCGACGAGCAGTATCGCGGCGATGTTTATTCTTTTGTTCTTGAACGGCTGGTTCCAAGGTATGGGGTGGCCTGCTTGTGGCCGTACCATGGTGCACTGGTGGTCGCGTAAAGAACGTGGTGAAATCGTATCGGTGTGGAACGTGGCGCACAACGTGGGCGGCGGTCTGATTGGTCCTATGTTCCTACTGGGCTTGTGGGCATTCAACGATGACTGGCGTACCGCTTTCTATGTACCGGCATTCTTTGCGTTGTTGGTGGCTGCGTTTAGCTTGATTGCCATGCGCGATACGCCGCAATCTTGTGGTTTGCCTGCAATCGAAGAGCATAAAAACGACTACCCAGATAGCTACGATGAATCGCACGAAAAAGAGATGACCGCGAAGGAAATCTTCTTCAAGTACGTATTTAACAACAAGCTATTGTGGTTCATTGCGATTGCGAACGCCTTCGTTTACTTGATCCGCTACGGTGTATTGGACTGGGCGCCAGTTTACCTAAGCGAAGTAAAAGACTTCACGGTAGATAAATCATCTTGGGCATACTTCCTATACGAGTGGGCTGGTATTCCAGGTACGCTACTATGTGGTTGGATGTCGGATAAATTCTTCAAAGGTCGTCGTGCGCCGGCTGGTATCCTATTCATGGCATTGGTAACAGTGGCGGTATTGGTTTACTGGTTCAACCCAGCAGGTAACCCAACTATCGATATGATGGCACTGGTTGCAATCGGCTTCTTGATCTACGGTCCAGTAATGCTAATCGGTCTATACGCTCTAGAACTAGCACCGAAGAAAGCAGCAGGTACTGCGGCTGGTCTAACGGGTCTATTCGGTTACCTAGGTGGTGCGGTAGCAGCGAATGCTATCTTGGGCTACACCGTTGACCACTTTGGTTGGGATGGCGGTTTCATTGTCCTAACAGCATCTTGTGGCTTGTCTATCTTCTTCTTGACGCTTGCATTAATGGGTGAGCGTAAGCGAGAGCACGCTCACGATGTGGTAGAACAAAATGCGTGATTGAGAGCGCCATCATTGGCATCTTGTGAACGCTCTAGGTAATATGACAAGGCTTCGCATCCGCGGAGCCTTGTTGTAATCGGGAGCCGGGTGAGCAGTGAAGCAGAGTAAACGTCATCAAGAAATTATCGATCTTGTCAAAACACAAGGCTATGTGAGCACCGACGATCTGGTCGAGCGCTTTAATGTTAGCCCTCAAACCATACGTCGCGACCTCAACGAACTCGCGGCAGACAACAAAATCCGTCGCCACCATGGCGGTGCCACCATTCCTTCCAGTTCCGTCAATACTTCATACAGTACCCGTAAAGTGATGCAATTAGCGGAGAAAGACCGCATTGCTCAAGCCATGGTTGAACATATTCCAGATGGCGCGACCTTGTTTATCGATATTGGTACTACGCCCGAAGCTGTTGCTCGTGCCTTGCTTGATCACAGTGATTTACGCATTGTTACCAATAACTTAAATGTGGCGAGCATTCTAACTGGCAAAGACGATTTCCGCGTGATTTTGGCGGGTGGTGAAGTCCGTAACCGTGATGGGGGCATCGTAGGTGAAGCGACGCTCGACTTTATCTCTCAGTTCCGTCTTGATTTCGGCATCATGGGGATCAGCGGCATCGACTTAGATGGTTCGTTGCTGGACTTTGACTACCATGAAGTACGAGTGAAACAAGCGATCATCGAAAACAGCCGTTGCGTCATGTTAGGGGTGGATCACACTAAATTTGGTCGTAACGCGATGGTGAATCTGGGTGATATTAGCCAAATCGATATGCTGTTCACTAACCAGCAACCACCTAATGAGCTGGCAAAACGCGTGAGCGAGCATGAAATCCATCTCGAGATCATCGCTTAATTAGTACTAAGGCACTGACTTAGTAGCCAAAAGATACAGTTTCTGAGAACGGGCTATCCTTCAATGGGTAGCCCGTTTTTTTTGTGCTAATGATCATGCTGTGTGAAAAAACATCATAAATTTAATGATCTTGATCATTTTGCTCGCTATTATGTTCGCATTCGAGCATTTAAATGTTCGTTTTGTTTCGAATTAACACTATTTCAGTAAATCGTACAGACAGGGCGAAGGTGAATCACATGACAACAGAGCACACTGCATTGCTAGATTTGATTGTTGTGGGTGGCGGTATTAATGGCGCGGGGATCGCGGCAGATGCGGCTGGACGTGGGTTGAAAGTCGGTTTGTATGAGGCTGATGATTTTGCATCGGCGACCTCATCAGCTAGCTCCAAATTGATCCACGGTGGTTTACGTTATCTTGAGCATTACGAGTTTCGTTTGGTGGGCGAGGCGTTGGCTGAGCGTGAAGTGCTGCTGCGCAAAGTACCGCACATTGCGCACCCGATGCGTTTTCGTCTGCCACATCGCCCGCATTTGCGTCCGGCATGGATGATCCGCGCAGGGCTGTTTCTGTACGATCACCTAGGTAAACGCACGACTTTACCTGCTAGTGAAGGGCTTAAGTTTGGTGCTGATTCGGTGTTAGCGCCAGAGATCACCCGTGGCTTTGAGTATTCAGATTGCTGGGTCGATGATGCGCGTTTGGTGGTGCTGAATGCGATGGAAACCGCCGAGAAAGGTGGTGAAGTGCGTAACCGTTGCCGCGTTGAGCAAGCGGTGCGTGAGAATGATATCTGGCGAGTGACCATTCGTGATATGCGCACTAATCAAACGTTTGAGCGTCGTGCTCATGCCTTGGTGAATGCGGCAGGCCCTTGGGTGAAAGCTTTCTTTGATAACAGTTTGAAAGAGGAATCGCCACGTAATATCCGTTTGATCAAAGGCTCCCACATCGTGGTGCCGAGAGTGCACGATGAGCCGCAGGCTTACATTCTGCAAAACGAAGATAACCGGATTGTGTTTGTGATCCCGTACCTTGATCGCTTCTCTATCATTGGTACGACTGATGTCGAGTACAAAGGCGATCCGCGTGAAGTGGCAATTGATGACAACGAAGTCGATTACTTGCTCAAGGTGTACAACCTACACTTTAAGAAATCGCTGGCACACAAGGATGTAGTGTGGACTTACAGTGGGGTGCGTCCGTTGTGCGATGATGAGTCGGACTCACCGCAAGCCATCACCCGTGATTACACGCTAGAGTTGGATCAAGAAGGGAACAATGCGCCTTTACTGTCTATCTTTGGTGGCAAGCTAACGACCTACCGTAAGCTGGCAGAATCTGCGATGCGCCAATTAGCGCCGTTCTTCGCTCACATGCAACCAGCATGGACGGCAGAATCCTTCTTACCAGGCGCGAGTGCTGACTTTGACCGCGATAATTTGAAGCAAGCTCTAGCTAACCAGTGCCCGTGGTTGGATGCGTTCACTATCGATCGCTGGGTAACGAACTACGGTGACCGTGCGTTACGCCTCGTTGATGGTGTGACCGACCAAGCTGCAATGGGAATGGCATTTGGACACGGGCTGACACAGCGTGAGCTGGATTATTTGATGCAGGCTGAGTTTGCCCAAGTCGCGGAAGATGTGTTGTGGCGTCGTAGTAAATTGGGGCTGTACTTAGATGAAGCGCAGCAACAAGCGGTGGCAGCGTACATGAGCTCGCATCAGCCATCAGCTGAAGTGGCCGCATAAATATAAAACCGAAACACTAAATACCAAAAAAGCACTCAAATGAGTGCTTTTTTAATGCCGTTAGCAACCTGTTCGTGAATATTACTGATACAGGTACTTAGTGAAAAGAAGCTCGGTAAGGAGTTTCTGATTGGTTTCTGCAATCAATAGCTCGTTCACTTTGTCTAAGCAGGCTTGGCGGATTTCTTCGCGGCCAGCCAGTGACTTCACTTTGGCTTCAGGCTGTTGACCAATGATAGTGATAATAGTGTCACGGATCAGTGGCGCATGTTCTTCTACTATCTTCACTAAACTTGGGTCGATCACCATTAAATCGACTTGTAAGCGCAAGTAACCCAGTCTTTTTCCTTGAGTCACATAGTTAGTCGTAATGTCCGGCGCTAGGGTGTAATACGAATATTGTGGCTTTGCTGGTGTGGCTTCATCGCTCGCAAAAGAGAAAGGGGTAAACAGCAGACAAGCGAGCAGTAGTACTCGGTTTACGATTTGAGATTTCATCATAATATTCATCAGTTTGTGGAGTTTTACTGCCAGGAATCGTTTTCTTTCGACGGTAACGATATTCGTACCCGTTACAGCTTGCTACAATAGTGTCTCTTTATGGTAATAAATTAACCACATTCTACCAAGCTCTTTTATGGGTTATTGGTGGAATTTGATTTGGAAAAATGTCGGAATTCAAGCAGTTGTACAAACCCTTATTGGACGGTGCTAATTGGCAGCAACCAGACCAGTTAGGTATCGAAGGCACCGAGATCGGGCATTGGTTGCTTGAACAAGATTCATTGTCACGACGTTTTCAACGCCATTGTGAGGCGTTTACGGTCTCGCTTATCGAACAGGTGAAGATCAGTCATGCCGCCCTCACCAATGATGAACGAGCTTTGATTGGCGATGAGGATTGTTTGCTACGTAAAGTCGTGCTGCAAGGCGACGGCCAACCTTGGGTTTTTGCCCGCACCCTGATCCCAATTTCGACCTTAACGGGTCAAGAACGCGATTTAGAGCAGTTGGGTGAAATGCCGCTCGGCTTTCGGGTGTTTACCGACCGCAGCGGTCGCCGTGATGCGTTAGTGGTTGCCGATGTTGGTACTGATACTCAGCCTTTATGGGCGCGTCGCTCGCGTTTGTGGATCAATGAAAAACCGTTATTAGTGGCAGAACTCTTTTTAGCCCAAGCCCCGATTTATGGAAAGGAGAAACAATGTTAGCGATGACCAAAGCAAAAGCCTATTGGCAGCTGGCCCGGTTTGATCGCCCGATTGGCAGTTTGCTCCTGCTTTGGCCAACCTTGTGGGCGCTGTTTTTAGCCGCCGACGGGATGCCGAACTGGCACGTGCTGGTGGTGTTTGTCCTTGGTGTGATTTTTATGCGCGCGGCTGGTTGTGTGATCAATGACTTCGCTGATCGTAATTTTGATGGTCATGTGAAGCGTACTGCTCATCGTCCGATGCCATCGGGCAAAGTGTCTGAGCGCGAAGCGCTGGGGTTATTTGGTTTATTGGTGCTGGTGTCTTTCCTACTGGTACTGACCATGAATACCCTGACAATCATGCTGTCGGTCGTCGGCTTAGCACTGGCTGCCGCCTATCCATTTATGAAGCGTTATACCCACTTGCCACAATTGGTGCTTGGGGTCGCGTTCGGGTGGTCAATCCCTATGGCTTATGCTGCGCAGTCCGGTGAATTACCGACAGCGGCATGGCTACTTTTCATTGCCAATATCATGTGGACCATTGCTTACGACACCCAATATGCGATGGTTGATCGCGATGATGACGTTAAAGTTGGCATTAAATCGACGGCTATTTTGTTTGGACGTTTCGATAAGATGATCATCGGCGCTTTGCAGTTGGCGACCATGATTGCCTTGATTGCCGTTGGGATGGTGCTGGACTTAAGCCAAGTGTATTACTGGTTCTTACTTCTTGCGGGTGGTTTGTTTGCTTATCAACAATTGCTGATCCGCGATCGTACCCGTGAGCCATGTTTCCAAGCCTTCTTGAACAACAATTATGTCGGCATGCTGATCTGTATCGGCATTGTGTGGAGTGTGTGCTTCTAAGCGAGCAGCGCATTTCCGCCTATTTGAAAGCAGCCTCAGGGCTGCTTTTTTTGTGCTTAATGTGCGGTGTAGTGCGGTAGTGCGGTAGTGCAGTGTAGTGCAGGAGGTTGGCTAAGGAGTGATGACTAAAAGGAAATGATGGTTAATGGTTAAAGGAGAGGAGCTTTGGGGTTGTGGTGACCCTAAACCCCTAAACGCTGTACCTGCGTTTGATAGTTGATCTTAAGCTGCTGATTTTATTTGCGTTGTATGGGTTGTCTAGCTTTAGGGTTATCGGGTGCCAATAACGCTAAAAGCTGAACATAGATCAGATGGTCGTAGGTGGTTGCTGTGGTGAGCGCACCAAAAAGCCGCCAATGATGGCGGCTTTGGTGGTTTAGCGAGTCACCGAATGGTGTTAGTCATTAATGGCTTCGCGCTCTTCACGGTTCATTACCGCTTGAATGGTTAGCTTCACTTCAGGTGACACTAAGGTGGCAAGCAAGTCAGCCAAGTCTTCAACAGGGCGAGATACCGCATGACACTCTTCGTTGAGGTAACCTTCTTCGCGCAGGGTTCTTACTAGGGTCGCAAACACGCCTTTGTCGAAGAACTCTGGTGCATTGATACCGTGTAAGCGGCTCAAACGCTGAGCCATCATCTGGCTTTGCTGCTCAAGATCGCTCTTCATCATTTGCGGTTCAGTGCGAAGCAACGTCAGCGTGATTGCATAGCGCTGTAGCGTATCGGAAATGGTACGCGCGAGAAGCTGCAGTGGACCAATGCGTGCATTGTTGATCGACAGATGAACACCGTCGTTCAAGAGTAGACGTTGACGAACCAGTTCAGCGATCAGCTTATCAATCTCCTGACCAAGATCTGCTTTATCGACACTCAAGAACAGTTCAGCTTGAAGGAATGGATAGAGCTTCTCAACTTGGTCGTGCAACTCATCGACCGTTAGGCTTTGGTGCTGAACCACAAGGTGAGCGATCAGCGACGGCAGCGCAAACAGGTGAATGATGTTGTTACGGTAGTAGGTCATCAAGATAGACTGCTGACGATCTAGCGAGATGATATCGCCTAGCGTATCGCGCTCGATAATGAACTTGTCCATGCTGATCGCGTGCTCTACCAATTCAGCCGCCTCTTCGTTCGGGAAGGTGCTTTGGCTTGAATATGGGGTATTGCGTAGTAGCTCAACGTAACAGGTTAGTTGTTCTTCAAGCGCTTCACGACTTAACGCACGTTGACGCGAT
Source organism: Photobacterium jeanii (assembly GCF_001650345.1). GTDB lineage: Bacteria > Pseudomonadota > Gammaproteobacteria > Enterobacterales > Vibrionaceae > Photobacterium > Photobacterium jeanii. The sequence goes on from NZ_LVHF01000015.1 coordinate 81,342, forward strand.
GACAACAGTGCCAAACCACATAGGGTCAAGGCATTGGTAGCAGCGGCATCGTTGATGTGAGTCATCATCTTCACCGCCAGATCGTTCACCGCTGGGCTTAACCATTGTGGACGACGCGGTTCGATTGGATCGATATCTTTATGCCATTCAGGCACGTTGTCGTTCAGGTATTGGTTGATCGAGATAGGTTCGCCGAAGTTCACGTAACCTTGGCCGAAGTTACGCAGTTTTCGCAACATACGGATCACTTGACCAAAGTTTTCCTTCTCTTTGTTCTTACCCTGTAGCTCTTTCGCGTAAGTGCCCACTTCCATCACGTGCTCGTAACCGATGTAAACCGGTACTAGTGTCACAGGACGGTTAAGGCCACGTAGCATGGCTTGAATGGTCATCGATAGCATACCGGTTTTTGCTGGCAGCAAACGACCAGTACGAGAACGACCACCTTCACTGAAGAACTCGACCGAGTAACCTTTAGCAAACAGCTCGGCTAAGTATTCACGGAACACAGTGGAGTACAGGCGATTACCCTTGAAGCTACGGCGGATAAAGAAACCACCGCCACGACGGAAAATCGGGCCTGCAGGGAAGAAGTTCAGGTTAATACCTGCCGCAATATGCGGTGGCACCATGCCTTCTTTGTACAGTACGTACGACAGCAATAGGTAGTCCATGTGGCTACGGTGACACGGCACGTATACGATCTCGTGACCGTCTTGAGCCAGCTGACGAACGCGCTGGGCGTTATGAATGTTCAGACCTTGGTACAAGCGGTTCCAGAACCAACCCAGAATACGCTCACCGTGACGGATCAGTGAGTAAGAGAAGTTAGCCGCGATCTCTTCCATCATATCGACCGCTTCTTTACGCACTTTTTCTACCGGTACATCACGGCTTAGTGCTTCTTCTTCTACCACTTTCTCAATGGCTTTCGACGCCAGTAAGCGTTTGAACAGCAGTTGGCGATCCGGCAGTTTAGGGCCCGATGCTGCCAGTTGCTGGCGTGAGAAGTGGATTTTCGCCACTCGTGCGAGCTTATGCGCGATAGCGTTGTCGGTACCGTGGTGATCAGCCATGTAGCGTAGTGATACAGGCGTGCTCAGGCGCACCATACAGTCACGACCATGACCGAGTACGGTGAACAGTTTTTCCGGACCATTAAGCGGGCGCAGGATCGGTTTCAGGTTGGTTTCTTTACCCGGTTGACGACCCCATAGGATAGAAGCTGGCACCAACTGGATATCCAGCTCTGAATCTTGCTTGTGCAGTTCTAGCAATTCGGTGAATTGCTCAAGTGACGACGGTGGTAATTCTCCATCGTTACCAAAAATACTTGGCGCATCGGCGACAAAGACATAGCGGTTGAATGTGCGATCACCCATTTCGAGCGGAGACAATGGATCTGGTAGGCCGAGCTCTTGGGTGCTTCGACGTAATGTCACCAGATCGGTAGTAGAACGAAATGGTAAGATATAGATGATAGGACGCGCTAAGTCTAACGCTAAATCTTCTACTGGATTCGATGGAATTGAGTGGGTTTTAACCAGCAGAGAAAGCGGCAAATTTAGTGTTTGTTGATAAATTTTCTGCCAACTTGACATATCTATAACTAGCCTCGGTTTTTTAACGGGGCAAGGATAGCATTAAATTCGCGCTATCATGCAGCGAAAATCACAAAGTTAGCAGCAAAGCGTGCATTTTTACTTTCCAACTCTGCTAACTGATTGTTTCTTACAATGGGCAACAGTGGGATTGGTGAAGTAAGTCAAAGCACAGCCCTAATTTACTTGTAATTGGCACTCCAAATCGGATGGCGAGCTGGTGCCAATATCAGTAAATTGCTGATTTGTTCAGCAAGTCTCTTTTCAAGTCGGTTAACACTGGATATACTCACAGTGACTGTATAAAAAGACAGGGTAAGCTATGAAGCCGTTAACGCCGCGCCAACAAGAAGTCTTTGAGTTGATCAAAGCAAAAATCGAAGATACTGGAATGCCGCCTACACGTGCAGAAATAGCGCGTGAACTTGGTTTCCGCTCTGCGAATGCTGCAGAAGAACATTTAAAAGCGCTTGCACGTAAGCAAGTGATTGAAATTATTCCTGGTGCCTCACGTGGCATTCGCTTAATTGCGAGCAACGATGAACCGGAAGAAAAAGGGCTACCGCTGATCGGGCAAGTGGCTGCTGGTGAGCCGATTTTGGCGCAAGAGCACGTAGAAACCCACTATGAAGTGGATGCTTCTTTGTTTAAGCCCCACGCTGATTTCCTATTGCGCGTCAATGGTATGAGTATGAAAGACATCGGTATTTTAGATGGCGATCTGCTTGCTGTGCACAAAACTCAAGACGTGCACAATGGCCAAGTCGTGGTGGCACGTGTTGATGATGATGTAACAGTAAAACGCCTTGAGAAGAAAGGGGCGCAAGTGCTGCTACACGCTGAGAACGAAGATTTCGCGCCGATTGTGGTCGATCTTACTCAGCAACACCTGAGCATTGAAGGGATTGCCGTTGGTGTGATCCGCAATAGCGACTGGATGTAATCACCGCCTCCAGCGAACTATGTAAGCTTGGAACATACCGAAAATGAAAGCGCCTATTGATGGGCGCTTTTTTGTATCGGTGTAAGTTGTCGCAAGTAATAATAACCTTTGCAAAAGGTAATGAGAGTTATTATCATCTATTGGTTGATAGGGAGATGATAGCTCATGGGCAGTTCAGTTCGTTACAAGATACCGACGAAATTACTTCAACCGCTGTGGTTGCGTAGCCGTGAGAGCATGGATGATAACGGTATTATTTATGATCCTGTGGCCGCTGCGGCTTGCAGCCAATGCCATTTAGCGCCGGATTGCCTCACCGGTAATGTCACAGAGCGTCAACTCCTTCATGCCACCCTTACTTTGCAGTGCGATAAAGTGGTACTGCAATTTCTTCGTCGCCACCCTAATGGCTACATCATCAATGTCGGTGCTGGGCTAGATACCCGATTTTACCGACTAGATAACGGAAGATGTCGTTGGTTCGAGTTAGATACCGACGAAAACCTGTTATGGCGTGAACGCCTTTTTCACAAAAGTGAACGTTACAGCATGCAAAATGGTTCGGTCACCGATCTTGCGTGGCTTAAAGCGTTACCGTCGATGGCGAATGCCCCGGTTTTATTGCTGTGCGACCAAGCACTGCTGCAATGTAACGAGAGCCAACTAGCCCAATTCATTCAGCGTATTGGTTGCCACTTTAGTCAGCTGGAGGTTTGCGTTGTATTGGCGGGTGATGCTTGTGGCTCCAAGCTGGCACAAAAAATGGGTAGCGAGCGTTATCAGCATGGCTTGAGCGATCCGGCGCAGCAAGTGCTGAGTTGGCTACCGTGGGCGGAGTTGGTGAGTTACCAAAGCCCATTTGACCATGTTTGCGGTCGTTGGCGAGCATGGCAGCGGTGGATCGCCAAAATGACGAGTTTAAAGTATCGCCTGACCCCAGTTTTAGTGCATTTTCGCCTATAAAAACAACGCGCAACTTCTTTGTTAGAGCCCACCTTTTCGGTGGGCTTTGTTGTTTTTCGTCCCTGACTTTTTCAATGGCAATTTATTGCGCTATTGGCTGATCCTGTCCTAAGTTAAATGTAAATAAAGTGTTAATTGTGCTAGTGCCATTTTCATTGCGAGCCAGTCAATTAGGCTGCTGGCGTGCATTAGGGATACGTTATTTCACGTTACCAGGGGAGGGATCGGGGTGACGATTCGCCAACTGTTTTGCGGGCTGGTGGCGACAGGGTGGAGCTTGCCAAGTGCAGCAGAAACCAAGTCGATGCCACTGAATATGACCCAAGGGGTCACTGAGATCAGTCAGCAGGTATTCGACCTGCATATGACAATTTTCTACATCTGCGTGGTGATAGGTTTAGTGGTGTTTGGTGTGATGTTTTGGGCCATTATCCATCACCGTCAATCCAAAGGCGCGGTTGCGGCTTCCTTTCATGAAAGTACCAAAGTTGAAATCCTGTGGACGCTGATCCCGTTTCTGATTTTGATTGGAATGGCGATCCCCGCCACCAAAACGTTATTGGCGATGGAAGATACCTCCAAGCCCGAACTTACGGTGTTAGTGACGGGCTCACAGTGGAAATGGCATTACCGCTATTTCGACCAAGATGTTGAGTATTTCTCGCTGTTAGCTACCACACCCGCACAGATCGCTAACGAACGCGACAAACGCGATAACTACCTACTGGAAGTTGACCGCCCATTGGTGTTGCCGATCGGCAAAAAAGTGCGGTTTCTCATTACCTCGCAAGACGTGATCCATTCATGGTGGGTGCCTGATTTTGCCGTTAAGAAAGACGCCAATCCGGGCTTTATCAACGAAGCGTGGACCAAAATCGACAAGCCGGGCATTTACCGTGGTCAGTGCGCCGAATTGTGCGGTAAAGACCATGGTTTCATGCCGATTGTGGTGATTGCTAAAACCCAAGTCGAATACGAAGAATGGTTGCAAACCACTAAAGTCGCCCAGCAACAAGCGCGAGAAGAAGAGCAGCGCTTACTGGCGATGCAGATGTCGATGGATGAATTAATGACGCTGGGGGAGAAAACCTATCAAGCTCGCTGTGCTGTATGTCATCAAGCCGAAGGGCAAGGGATCCCGGGCGCGTTCCCTGCGCTAGCTGGGGTTGGGGTGTCGGTGAATCCGGTGAAAAAGCTCGAGCACATTTCGATTGTGGTGCACGGTCGAAACGGCACCGCAATGCAGGCGTTTGGCCCTCAGTTGAGTTTGAAAGAGCTGGCAGCGGTGATCACCTACGAGCGCAATGCGTGGGGTAACGATACTGGCGATACAGTGCAGGCTGCCGAAGTGCAAGCGGTGTTGAACGGTGAGGATCTATAAGGGAGCAAAGGACCAATGACGGATATGTTACGCGAGCAAGCCGAAGTTGAGCAGCCAGATTCTGCCCCACAGCAGACCGAGCCGGATGGTCATCACGACCATCATCATGCTCAGCCGAAAGGCATTATGCGCTGGATCTTAACCACCAATCACAAAGAAATCGGCTCTTTGTACCTGATGTTCAGCTTCGCCATGTTCTTAACTGGCGGGGCGATGGCGATGGTGATCCGAGCGGAGTTATTTCAGCCGGGATTACAACTTGTTGAACCGAACTTTTTTAACCAGATGACCACAGTTCACGGCTTGATCATGGTATTTGGTGCTGTAATGCCTGCATTTACCGGTTTGGCTAACTGGATGGTGCCTTTGATGATCGGTGCTCCTGACATGGCATTGCCACGGATGAATAACTGGAGTTTCTGGATCTTACCTTTTGCCTTCGCCATGTTGCTGGGCTCGCTATTTATGGAAGGGGGGGGGCCTAACTTTGGTTGGACTTTCTATGCGCCGTTGTCGACCACTTACAGCCCAGCAAGTACGGGGTTATTTGTGTTCTCGGTCCACATCATGGGGATCAGCTCCATCATGGGGGCGATCAATGTGATTGTAACCATCATGAATTTGCGCGCGCCGGGCATGACCTACATGAAGATGCCGCTGTTCGTGTGGACTTGGTTGATCACTGCGTTCTTATTGATTGCGGTGATGCCGGTGTTGGCAGGGGCAGTCACCATGGTGCTGACCGATAAATACTTTGCCACTAGCTTTTTCGATGCCGCTGGTGGTGGCGACCCTGTGATGTTCCAGCATATCTTCTGGTTCTTTGGTCATCCCGAAGTTTACATCATGATTTTACCGAGTTTCGGTATCATTTCCGCCATTATCCCTGCTTTTTCACGTAAGAAACTCTTTGGTTACAGTTCGATGGTGTACGCCACTGCCTCGATTGCGGGCTTGAGCTTCTTGGTGTGGGCGCACCACATGTTTACTACCGGGATGCCCGTCGCGGCTGAGTTGTTCTTCATGTACTGCACCATGCTGATTTCCGTGCCGACTGGGGTCAAGGTGTTCAATTGGGTGGCGACCATGTGGCGTGGTTCCTTGACCTTTGAGGTGCCGATGCTGTTTGCGATTGCTTTCATCATCTTGTTCACCATTGGTGGCTTCTCGGGGCTGATGCTCGCTATTACTCCTGCGGATTTCCAATATCACGACACCTACTTTGTGGTGGCGCACTTCCACTATGTGCTGGTGTCTGGAGCGATTTTCTCCATCATGGCGGCGGCCTATTATTGGTTGCCGAAATGGACCGGACACATGTTCGATGAGCGATTGGCGAAATGGCATTTTTGGTGCTCGGTGGTGTCGGTCAATATCTTGTTCTTCCCGATGCATTTCTTGGGCTTAGCGGGGATGCCGCGTCGTATTCCTGATTACGCGCTGCAGTTCGCGGATATCAATATGGTGGTCAGTATTGGTGGCTTCTTGTTTGGTTTCTCGCAATTGATCTTCTTAGCGGTGGTGATCAAATGTGTCCGTGGTGGTGAGAAAGCTGCGGCGAAACCTTGGGATGGCGCTGAAGGATTGGAGTGGACAGTGCCATCGCCAGCACCGACTCATACCTTCTCGACGCCACCAAAAGTGGATTAGGAGGTTGAGGATGAGCAAGCACTCACAACAACCTGAATCTAGCCAACCAAGCACAACCAAAGAGCGAGAAAAACGGCGCTCGACCTGGTCGTTGGTTGGGATGGCGGTGGCGATGTTTGGTTTTGCTTTTGCCCTAGTGCCGTTATACGACGTGTTTTGCGATATCACTGGCATCAACGGCAAAACGGCATCGACCCCTTCAGCGGTTGCAGCTGAGCGGATCGATACTAGCCGCACGGTGACGGTGGAATTTGTGGCTTACATCAATCAAGGGGTGGGTTGGACGTTCACCCCTCAAGTGACCCAGATGGAAGTTCATCCTGGAGAGACCCACAAAATTGCTTACGCGGCGCAAAACCTAACCGCCAAAGCTAGCGTCGGTCAGGCGGTGCCGTCGGTATCGCCGGGATTAGCAGCGCAGTATTTCAATAAGATCCAATGCTTCTGCTTTAATCATCAGCCGCTAGAGGCGGGGGCCAGTGCTGAATTGCCACTGGTGTTTTATATTGATCCTGAGCTCCCTGAAGACATTCATACTTTGACCTTGGCTTATACCTTATTCAATGCCAAGTCAGCTGAAGCGCAAACTCAATGAGGTTTTACCATGGCAAACCCTTATAGCGAACACGACCAAAGCCTAGTGCCACCGACGGAGCCGCCAAAGCACGAACATTATTACGTGCCTGCGACCAGTGCCTGGCCCATTGTGGGGGCGGTTGCCTTGTTTTTGATTGCGTTAGGCGCAGGGGCAACAGTCGGCGGTTTGATGGCAGGGCAAGGTCCTTGGGTGTTACTGGCGGGCGTGGGTTTGTTATTGATCATGCTGACGGGCTGGTTTCGTGATGTGATCCGTGAATCGATGGGCGGGTTATACAGTGCGCAAATGGATCGCTCGTTTCGCCAAGGAATGAGCTGGTTTATTTTCTCGGAAGTGATGTTCTTTGCCGCTTTCTTTGGCGCGCTATTTTACGCCCGGATGATTGCCATACCTTGGCTGGGAGGGGAAGGCAATAACGCCATGACCCATGCGGTATTGTGGCCGGAATTCATTGCCCAGTGGCCGTTAACGTTGACGCCGGATGGTACCCAAACAACCGCAATGGGGGCGTTGGGGTTACCGTTATACAACACCATTATTCTGCTCACCTCATCGATCACCATCCATATCGCCCACACCGCTTTAGAGCAAGATAACCGCCCGCGTTTAACCTTGTTCTTATTGCTCACCGTGTTGTTGGGGTGTCTGTTCGTCTATCTCCAAGGGGTTGAATATATCCACGCTTATCGCGATATGGGGCTAACGTTAGAGTCAGGGGTGTACGGCAATACCTTCTTTATGCTGACGGGCTTTCATGGTTTGCACGTCAGCTTGGGGACCATCATTTTGTTTGTGATTTGGTGCCGAGTGTTGAAAGGCCATTTCAGTGCTGACAAACACTTCGCCTTTCAAGCGGGCGCCTGGTATTGGCACTTTGTCGATGTGGTTTGGTTGGGCTTATTTATCTTCGTCTACATTTTATAACCTCACGCGAGGGTGAGGTCGCGGTAGTGCTAAAACGGACGCGGATTGGGTTCAATCCAGCCAGTAGCCAAGCCTAACAGTAGCAACACCAAGGCAAGTACTGACAATAACAAACGGCGTCCGAGATAGCGCGATAGTGGCACCTCTTGGCGAGGTTTGAGCATCAAGGGCACGGCACGAAACAGGTTGTAAATAATGAATACCAGCAGGCAGACAACGAGGGCTTTAATGAGCATAAGTCGGCTCCTGTAACGGCAGCAAGCAATGCTGAAATTGAATGCTGAGGTTGTATGCGAAGGATCGGATTTATTCTTTTTACTGTGGCGGTAATGCTGACCTTGGTCAAGTTGGGGTTGTGGCAATTGAGCCGCGCGCACGAAAAAGAAGCTTTGAATACCGCGCTTAAACACCGTAGTGAGCAGATGTATTACAGCTTGGCAAGTTTACCGCCGGACCCACGGTGGTACGGATTGACCTTGTACGGCAAATTTGATCATGGCTATGCCGTTCTGCTCGATAACCAAATTTATCACGGTCAGGTGGGGTATCACTTGTTGTACCCGTTTAAAGTCGATAATCAGTGGGTACTGGTGAATTTGGGATGGTTGGCAGCGCCACAATATCGCGATCAGTTGCCGATTTTGCCTGAACACCATGGCGAGTTACGGGTGGAGGGGATCATCGCACCACCATCGAAAATGCCGACCCTAGCGGCCTCAAATCACAATGGGCAATGGCCGCAACGAGTGCAAGTGGTTGATATCGAGCAGCTTGCGGTGCAAATGGATTTACCGCTTCAGCCTTGGGTATTGCAAATTGACCCTGAAAACCCGATGGCGTTACAGCAGAATTGGACTCCTGTCGTGATGGGACCGCACAAACATTATGCCTACGCAGTGCAATGGTTTTTGATGGCGGTTGCGATTTCAGGTCTGGCCTTGTGGTGGTTGAAAAGGACACGCGCATGACGATGAAACAAGGAAGTAAACGGACGGCATTATTGGCGTTAGTGGCGGTGTTTATTTTGCCTGTGGTGCTCGCGAAATTGGTGCTCGATCTGAACTGGTATCAAGGTGGGATCACCAATCGAGGTAAGTTACTAGAATCACCTCTGACTCCGAGTTGGTTGACGGCACAAGGTGACAATCAGGGGCTAGGCGAAGGGAAGTGGCAACTGGTGTATTTGTTGCCAGAGCACTGCGACCAAGCATGCCAAGGAGCGCTGTTTAATTTGCGCCAAGTGCCTAAAGCGGTCGGCGCCCAAACCTCACGCCTTGCTAGCTTGGTGCTAGTGGCTGAATCGGCGCAGGCGAGCTTATCGAGCGAAATCCAATCCCACCTTGAAGGATTATCTCTGCTTTCTATTCCTCCGCATGTCGTCATGCAAATCAATACCTTTGAATACGGCGCTAAAGCTATTTATATCGCCGATCCGCTTGGCAATGTGTTGATGGCGTATCCGTTAGCCAGTGAGAAAAATGCCATTTTGGCGCAGGGCAAAGATGTATTGCGCGATTTGAAGCGCTTGTTGAAGGTGTCGAAAATCGGCTAAGGAGAGCCTATGACCAATACCCAATACCGTTACCTGATCTACGGCACCTTGGTACTCACTTTGGTGGTGATTGCTTTGGGTGCTTTTACCCGTTTGACCGAAGCGGGTTTAGGATGCCCTGATTGGCCGGGGTGCTATGGCACTTTAACCGTACCCAATAGCCAAGCCGATTTCGCCAGAGCTGAGCAACTTTTTCCAGACTCGCCAGTAGAGATCGACAAAGCGTGGAACGAAATGATCCATCGCTATATTGCGGGCACGCTTGGGTTGTTGGTTTTAGCGATTAACATTGGCTCGTGGCAGCAAGTCTCACGGCCGAAAAAACTGCCGCTGCTGTTGCTTGCGGTGGTGTGTTTTCAAGCGGCGTTAGGGATGTGGACGGTGACCATGAACTTGATGCCTGTCGTGGTGATGGGACATTTGCTGGGTGGCTTTACTACTGCCTCTTTGCTGTTATTGCTTTCCTTACGTGTGCACCGTCAAGCCAAGCAAATCCATGCTTTCATGAAAATGAAACCTAGTCTGTCAGCCGAGAGCGCGGAAGCTATTTTTGATGATAATGCCAAGCCGCTGTCATCCGCTTCATCTGCATCACTGTCTCGTTCTTCATCATCGGTAGCGCCACCGTTATCAAAAGGGCTACTGGGGCTTGTTGTTGTCGCTTTGGTGGTTGTGATTGGACAAATCATGCTTGGCGGTTGGACAGCAGCGAACTATGCGGCGGTAGTGTGTACTCAGTTACCTGTGTGCGAAGTCGATTGGTTGGCGAATTACGATGTGTCAGCGTTTGCGCCTATTCAAGCGGTGCATGATAGCTATCAATACGGCGTTCTCGATTACAGTCAGCGGGTCACCATTCATGTCACCCATCGACTGGGTGCTGTGGTGGTGGTCGCCGTCTTGGCGGTGTTGATATGGCAGTTGTTGTCTCGTCGGGCTTATCAAGGCTATGGCTGGTTGATTACAGGGGTATTGATGCTGCAAATCTTGTTGGGGTTAACCAATGTGGTGGCACATCTACCGTTAGGGATTGCAGTCGCGCACAACCTCGTCGGGGCGCTATTACTCTTGTCTTTGGTGGCGACCAGTTACCGCTTGGTCAGTGATTATCAGCAACAAATGCTTTCATTAGCGCAGATGGATTCAAAGGAAGAGGCTTGGCAGGCAAAGGAGCAGCAGCATGGCGAAATCTAATCTAATGGCAACGACTTCCAGTGCGGCAAAGGCTGGACAGGGAGCAAGCTTAAAACCCGCCCTTAAGCCTGCAATGTGGCAAGACTACCTGACGATGACCAAGCCTAAAGTGGTCGCCATGTTATTGCTCACAGCATTAGTGGGAATGTGTTTGGCGGTGCCGGGGATCCCTCCCGTTCAGGCGGTAGTGCTGGGTCTGGCGGGGATTGGTTTGCAATCAGCAGCCGCAGCGGCTTTTAACCATGTGCTCGATCGCCGCTTTGATGCCAAGATGGCGCGGACTTACAATCGCCCATTGGCAAAAGGGCGGGTCGCGACCCATAAAGCGGTGGTGTTCGCTACCACCTTAATGGTGTTGGGCTTTGGCTTGCTGTGGCAGTTAAATGCATTGACTGCGTGGCTGACATTGGCGAGTTTAGTTGGCTATGCGGTGGTGTATACCGTGTGGCTGAAACATGCGACGCCGCAAAATATCGTGATCGGTGGCTTGGCGGGGGCGGCGCCGCCGTTACTGGGTTGGACAGCGGTGACTGGGCAGTTAGACCCGCATGCGCTGCTGCTGGTGATGTTGGTATTCACTTGGACGCCGCCACATTTTTGGGCCTTAGCGATCCATCGGAAAGACGATTACGCTAGAGCTGGCATTCCAATGCTGCCTGTTACACATGGTATCGGGTTTACCAAAACCATGGTGTTGCTCTATACCTTGATGTTGTTTGCGGTGGGTTTGCTACCTTGGCTGACGGGCATGAGTGGCGCCTTGTATTTGGTGGGTAGTAGCATATTAAACGCAGGTTTTATCGGTTATGCGTGGAAGCTCAAGTTTGCCGATAGTGACGGTCATGCTTGGGCGACCTTTAAGTATTCGATTTGGCATCTGCTGGGTCTGTTTGTGGTGTTACTGGCTGATCACTGGCTGCTAGCATGGTGGCATTAAACAGGCGTAAAGCCCTTAATAGCGCGGTTATCTTTTCATCACTCACACCTTTTGTCTCACAGGTGATCTGGTTAGACTGTGCAGCCGATAATTAGCTGTTTGTCATTAACGAGGTCACCTGTGCTTGCTGCTCTTAGGGATAAATCCCTCCATCTTCAAGTTTTTGCTTTGGCACTGCCGATGGTGCTCTCCAATATTACGGTTCCCTTGTTGGGGCTGGTGGATGCAGCGGTGATCGGTCACCTCGACCATGCTTGGTATCTGGGCGGGGTTGCCGTGGGGGGCACCATGATCAATGTGACTTTCTGGCTGCTCGGTTTCTTACGGATGGCGACCACAGGGCTTAGCGCCCAAGCTTATGGCGCGAATGACAAAAACGCCCAAGCCAGTACCTTCCTCCAAGGGTTAACCTTGGCGTGGCTGTTAGCCCTGATCTTGATTGTGCTTCACAAGCCTGTGGCGACCATGATTTTTCATTTCAGTACCGCTAGTGAGCAGGTCAAGCTGTACGCTGAACAATACTTCGCGATCCGGATTTGGGGCGCGCCAGCCGCATTGGCGAACTTTGTGATCATGGGCTGGTTGCTGGGCAGCCAAAACGCCAAAGCCCCAATGTGGTTACTGATCGTCACTAATGTAGTCAATATCGCTTTGGATGTTCTATTCGTACTGGGCTTAGGTTGGAAAGTTCAGGGGGCGGCAGCTGCTTCTGTGGTAGCGGATTACAGTGGGATGGCACTAGGGTTATGGTTTGTCTCTCGCCAATGGATAGTCCAAGCATTGCCTGCGGTGCGTGAGCGTTTAAGCAGTGTCCGTCAGGGGCTAGGGCGGTTGCTGAAACTCAATCGCGATATCTTTCTTCGCAGTTTGTGTTTGCAGCTAACTTTTACTTTTATGACGTTCTACGGTGCGACCTTGGGCGATAATACGGTCGCGGCTAATGCGGTACTGATGAGCTTTCTGATGCTGGTGTCGTACGCGATGGATGGTTTTGCCTATGCGATGGAAGCCTTAGTTGGCAAAGCGATTGGTGCTCGTAATCGTGATGAGCTTGGTCGCTATTTGGTCGGCACCACGTTCTGGAGTTTGATCATCTCCTTGCTACTCACTTTGGCATTCACGGTTTTTGGCGGCCAAATCGTGGCACTGATCTCTGATATTCCCGCCGTGCAGCAAGAAGCGGCGCATTACTTACCTTGGTTGGCGGCGGTGCCGTTAGTGGCGATGTGGTGCTTTTTGTTGGATGGTATTTTCATTGGTGCCATCCGAGGCAGAGAAATGCGCAATAGCATGTTTGTAGCAACCTGTTGTTATTTCATTATTTGGTGGCTACTGAGTGGCTATGGTAACCATGCTTTATGGGGTGCAATGCTCGGATTTATGGCGATGCGAGGAGTGGGGCTAGCGATTATTTTCGCCTACCAGTGGCAAAAAAATATTTTTCTGGAAACCGCCAGTAGCAACAATTAGTTAGAATTATTCAACTGGAACTGGCGCTTTTTTCATCAATAAATGCTACTCATCTGGATTTTGTTGTGTTTAAAATATGCACAATTATCATCTGGGTGAATGTAATGAAGAACACGTTTTTTGTGGTATTACTGGCGTTAGCCAGCCTGTTGACAGCGCCGCACGCGTTAGCCAGTAAACAAACCAAAACCTTAACGGTGACGGCAACGGCATATAACTCGGTGCGAGCACAAACCAACGCCAACCCAAGCATTGCTGCATGGGGTGACCGTTTAAAGCCGGGCATGAAGGTGATTGCGGTATCGCGTGACTTGCTCAATATGGGAATCAAGCACGGTACTAAGGTGAAGATCTCTGGTCTACCAGGTGAATATGTGGTGTTGGATAAAATGAACAAGCGCTGGAGCCGCAAGATTGATATCTACATGGGCAAGGATATACAAGCCGCAAAGAACTGGGGACGTCGTAAAGTGACCATCACTTGGGTTGGTTAAAGCCACTAAAGCGAGCGGAAGAACGTTCTACCTCACTTGCTAAAACCGCCCCACAAGACCATAAAAAAGCCGCATCATGATGCGGCTTTTTTGCTATCTATCGCGGCTTGGCAGCCTCTACGACTTAGTAGTAAGAGTGCTCACCACGTGCGTGTTCAGTCACGTCACGTACACCCGTTAGCTCGCCTTCAAATTGCGCTAGCAGTTCTTTCTCGATGCCTTCTTTTAGCGTTACATCGACCATAGAACAACCGTTACAACCGCCACCAAATTGTAGAATCGCAATGCCATCTTCAGTGATTTCGCTCAGTGATACGTGACCACCGTGACCTGCAAGTTGTGGGTTCACTTGAGTTTGGATCACGTAATCAACGCGCTCCATCAGTGGTGCATCGTCAGACACTTTACGCACTTTCGCATTCGGTGCTTTAAGTGTTAGCTGAGAGCCCATTTTATCGGTTACAAAGTCGATTTCTGCGTCTTCTAGGAATGGCAGGCTTAGTTCGTCAACGTAAGCGGCGAACAGGTCGAATTCGATTTTAGTGTCGGTTGCTTCTACTGCTTCTGGTGGGCAGTAAGATACGCCGCACTCTGCGTTCTGGGTGCCCGGGTTTACCACGAACACACGGATATTAGTTCCCTCAGGCTGTTGGGCAAGTAGTTTGCCAAAGTGCTGCTGAGCGTTTTCAGAAATTGTAATCATAGACACGACGTAATACCTGACTTATTTAGTAAGCTTTAATTCTATTCTACTCTTAGTCGACCTTTCTATCACCCCCAAATCGTCACTACCATGATTTGAGCACAGTTTTGGCTGCTTTTTGTGATCACTTCACCATCGGGGTATAGCAGACACAATAAATGTCTATTTGCTGTACACCATGGCTTTTCAAAAGCTTAGTTAAAGTTGCGGCGGTGCTACCTGTCGTCACCACGTCATCAACAATCGCCACATGGTCCGGCAAATTTTTTTCAGTTAAGGCAAAAGCGTGCTGCAAATTACGTTGTCGTTCACGACGAGTGAGCTGTTTTTGTCTTTGAGTGGGCTTGATTTGGCGAAAACCGAGGGGCATGACTTGGCTACCTGTGTGCTCGGCGATGGCCCAAGCTAGTGCGGTACTTTGATTGAAGCTGCGCCATAAACGACGTCGAGGGTGAAGCGGTACCGGTAGCAATACAGGGGCGGGCTCTGGGATGTGCTGCGCGAGTTGCTTACCTAGCTGGTGGGCAAGCCAAAACTGACCGCTGAATTTGCAGTTTTGTATCCACTGTTGCAATGGTGGTCGGTACTCACCAAGGCGGTATAAGCGCTGCCACGGTGGCGGGGTTGTTAAGCATTGGCCACAACCATTCGTTGGGTTGAGGGTGGTGGCACCACAGCGATGGCAATAGGGTGGTTGGGGGAGTTGGTTAAGGCAGTGCTGGCACCAACCCGTTTCGTGTGAGGCGAGCGGGAGCTGACATAACTGACAGCGCTGGTTGGTCCAACCGAATATTGACCTCATCGTGAAACGGGATAACATCCAAGGTTCACTCTTAGTGGCGTTAGGTAAAAGGAAGTGTAAATGACAAGCAAGCTACATTGGCATACTGAAGGTCAAGGTTCGGATCTGGTTCTCATTCATGGTTGGGGAATGAATGGGGCAGTATGGCAGCAACTCCTGCCGTTGCTAACGCCACATTACCGAGTTCATTGTGTAGATTTACCCGGTTATGGTCACAGTTCATCCATTGATGGCGTTTCTGTTGAAGAAATGGCACATCTGTTGCTTGAATATTCGCCAGCATCTGCAACTTGGTTAGGATGGTCCTTGGGTGGTTTGGTTGCTACTCAAGCGGCATTATTGGCACCGGAGCGAGTAACACGCTTGGTGACAGTCGCCAGTTCTCCCAAGTTTGCGGCTGACAGTACCACATCGTGGCGAGGCATTAAGCCTCAAGTGTTAGCGGATTTTCAGCAGCAGCTACAAGATGATTTTCGTTTGACCGTCGAGCGTTTCATGGCGTTACAAGCCATGGGGAGCCCAACGGCGAGACAAGACATCAAGTTGCTGAAGCAAGCGGTACTTTCGCGTCCATCGCCTCACCCTGAGGCCTTAAGTGCAGGGTTGAAGCAATTGGCCGACGTCGATTTACGTCCTCTGGTGGCGAAAATTCAGCAGCCTTGGTTGCGGATGTATGGTCGTTTGGATGGGTTAGTACCAGTGAAAATTGCTCAGGAGCTCGATACATTGGCACCGCAATCGCAACGGCAAGTGTTTGCCGCGGCATCGCACGCGCCCTTTATTTCGCACCCGGCAGAGTTTACGCAAGCATTGCGTGAATTTCTCGACCAGCCCGATGATTGATATGCCGAGGTGGCACTTAACAAAAAATTAAACTTCTGTTAATTACCGCCGATAAATCTATTCGTGGAGTTGCTCTACATTATTGAGAGGCCATAATGACAGTAGGAACTGTGGGGAATAGCCCAACCTATTCTCCGGCAACGTTAAAATCTCAGGCTGCGGTCTCAGCTCAAGCTGAAGGAAGGAATCATGCAGTCGCTGGCGATCCAAAAGGAGCGGTCGCCGAGACAACGGTGTCAATCTCAGAAGAAGCGAAACAGAAACTCGCAGCGGATGCTAAGCAAAATGCTGCGGAAGGAAAAGTGCCGGAAGGTGAGTCGAAAGAACCAAGCAAGCTTGAATCACTCACTTACGGTGCGCTGGGTATGGATCACCCTAAGGATGTTGAGAAGCAGTCCGACGAGTATTATACCGCCGGTCAAGTTTTGTCAGCAGTGGGAACCATTGGTGCGGTATTACTAGCATTGGCTTAAGGCGATACAGTCTGGGCTGATGCGCAAGGAGTGTTATCAGCGTGATTGTGTCACCGACCAGTGCAGGTGCACCAACCATAGCGCCATCCGTTAACCCGCCGACCGAACAGGTCGCGCGGGATAATCGCGTTCGCGAAAAGATTGTGCCGACCACAGAAAGTGCTGCCACCCCGCGCGAAAAGCCCCTCACCAGCGAAGAAAAACAACTCAAGAAGCCATCATGGGATCCAAGTGAGCACCCAGATTACAGCGAGTTGTCTGAGAACCTTGAGCAGCAGTACGGTTACCAAGACGATCTTGAAAAGCTGGTAAAAGCCCTGTCGGCCGATACCTACCTAAAAGACTCGCAAGAGCTGGGTTACTCGATGCACATTAAGTTGCCGCGTGATTTGCTCGATGAGTTAGAAAAGATCAGTACCACCGAACGCACCAAAGGGGTGGTGGCGCATCACTATGCGCAATCGACGATTCCCAATCCGCCAACTGACTATCTGGTTGTGCTCTGAGGCAATCAGTTTTTGAAGCTTGAGTTATCAAGCGTGATGCCAGTGACCGAACAATAAAAAAGCCTTTCTCAATGAGAAAGGCTTTGTTGTCTTAACCCTAGGTTATGTAAGGTTATTTCTTCGCTTTGGCAAATGCAGCAGCAAATGCGCCGCCCATTGCACCACCGATTGCACCATTGGCATTGTTACCACCAGAGCGATTATTTTGTTGGTGATTACTGTGCTGGCGATTGCCCTGATGGCGTGATTGATCTTGAGATTGACGCTGCGGTTTACGCGCTGGCTTTTCTTGCCCAGGTTCATCGCTTAAACGCATGCTCATACCAATACGCTTGCGCTGCAAATCGACTTCCATCACTTTCACTTTCACGATGTCGCCTGCTTTGACTACTTCGCGTGGATCAGAAACAAACTTGTCAGACAGCGCTGAGATATGAACAAGACCGTCTTGGTGAACACCGACATCAACGAAGGCACCAAAGTTGGTTACATTGGTGATCACCCCTTCCAGTACCATACCCGGCACCAAATCTTTCACTTCGTGAACGCCTTCGGCAAAGGTCGCAGTCTTAAACTCAGGGCGTGGATCACGACCCGGTTTATCAAGCTCGCTGATAATATCGGTAACGGTTGGGAGACCAAAGGTCTCGTCGGTGTAGTCCGCCGCTTTTAGGCCACGCAAGAACTCGCTGTTACCAATAATGGCATCAAGCGGTTTGCTGTTGTTAGCTGCAATGGCTTTGACCACAGCGTACGACTCAGGGTGAACCGCTGAACTATCGAGTGGGTTCTTGCCGTCCATGATGCGTAGGAAACCGGCACACTGCTCAAACGCTTTTGGCCCTAAGCGCGCCACTTTCTTCAAGGTTGTGCGGCTTTCAAAGCGACCATTTTCATCGCGGTAATCCACCACGTTTTGCGCGATGGTTTTGCTCAAACCTGCCACGCGAGTCAGTAGGGCGGCGGAAGCGGTATTTACATCCACACCAACGGCATTTACACAGTCTTCTACTACCGCATCTAGGCGTTTCGCGAGCATGCTTTGGCTAACATCGTGTTGATACTGACCGACACCAATGGCTTTCGGGTCGATTTTCACCAGCTCAGCCAGCGGGTCTTGCAGACGGCGACCAATGGATACTGCGCCGCGGATAGAGACGTCCAGATCAGGGAATTCGTTCGCTGCCAGTTCAGATGCTGAGTACACCGATGCACCAGCTTCGCTCACCATGACGCTCTGAACTTTAAGGTTGTTGTCTTTAAGCAACTTGGCGACAAAGGCATCTGTTTCACGTGAAGCAGTACCGTTACCAATCGCGATCAGATTCACTTGGTGTTTGGTGATCAAGCCTAATACCGTCGCTTCCGATTGTGCGACTTGGCGTTGTGGTTGGTGAGGGTAAATGGTCGCGATATCTAGCAGCTTACCCGTAGGGTCAATCACCGCGACTTTACAGCCGGTACGCAAACCTGGGTCTAGCGCGAGCGTAGTACGCGGGCCAGCAGGTGCAGCCATTAGCAGATCTTTTAAGTTGTCAGCAAATACCTGCATCGCGCCATCTTCGGCTTTATCGCGCAGGGTGCTCATCAGCTCGGTTTCCATGTGCATCAGGATTTTGATGCGCCATGCCCAACTGATCACTTGTTTACGCCAAGTGTCGGCAGGTTGAGTACCTAGCGTCACGCCATAGTGGTCGGCAATAATGACTTCGCAGTAAGAGCCGCGTACGCCTTCTTCTTGGCTAGGGTCAGCATTGAGTGACAGTTGCAAGATGCCTTCGTTACGACCGCGGAACATGGCTAGGGCACGGTGTGAAGGGACATTTTTTAGTAGCTCATCGTGCTCGAAGTAATCTTTGAATTTGGCACCTTCTTGCTCTTTGCCGTCGATAACGCGCGATGACAGTTCCGCGTTTGTTTGTAGGTGACGACGGATTTTATCGAGCAGTGCGGCATCTTCAGCGAAACGCTCCATCAGAATGGCACGAGCACCATCCAGTGCTGCTTTGCTATCCGCGATCCCTTTATCGGCATCAATATATTGGCTTGCGGCGGCTTCTGGCTCAAGCTCTGGTTGTTGCCAAAGGTTATCGGCAAGCGGCTCAAGACCCGCTTCAATCGCGATTTGGCCTTTGGTGCGGCGTTTCTGTTTGTACGGTAGGTACAAATCTTCAAGGCGGGTTTTGCTATCAGCGCCAAGGATATTCGCTTCCAGTTCAGCGGTGAGCTTGCCTTGCTCATTGATGGCTTTCAAAATCACTTGGCGGCGGTCATCAAGCTCACGCAAGTAACCTAAGCGTGATTCAAGGTTACGCAATTGGGTATCGTCCAATCCGCTGGTAACTTCCTTACGGTAACGGGCAATAAAAGGAACCGTGTTACCGTCATCTAACAGAGTGACTGCGGCAGTGACTTGCTCAACACGAACGCTGAGTTCGTTGGCAATCATCTGGTTGATAGCGTTGTTCATCCGTTGTATCTCTTGGTGTTAATCGTAATCGCCTCCATTCTACGGAGGATTTGAAGGCTGACAAGTTAAGACTCTGTCAGCCTGTCTCGATGATGCGTTGGTGTAATGGCAGAGTTGTATGGCTTATTGGTAGCGGATGCTATTTACAAACCAAAGCTTGCGACCTTGTGGTGTATTAACTTCAAACTCTTCATCGACTTCTTTCTTTAGCATGGCACGCGCCATGGGTGAATCTATCGAAATGTAGTCGTTACGCCCGTAAATTTCATCGGGGCCGACAATTCGAAAAGCCTTGCTGTCGCCTGCTTCGTTTTCGATTTCAACGAATGCGCCAAAGAAAACTTTGCCGTCTTGCTGCGGTGAGTAGTCAACCACTTGAAGCACTTCCAGTCGTTTGCGCAGAAAGCGTACCCGACGGTCGATCTCACGCAGCCGTTTTTTGTTGTACTGGTAGTCAGCGTTTTCACTGCGGTCACCAAGGCTCGCCGCCCAAGTGACTTTCTTGGTGACTTCTGGACGTTCTTGATACCACAAGAAATCCAGTTCATTTTTAAGCTTGTCGAAGCCTTCGCGAGTGATTAAATTGGTTTTCATGTTCTTTCCTGACCATGAGGCGATGGATGCGAAAATGTGTCGCGAGAATGTCGTTATAGTGGAACGCAATCTTTGCGAGGTCAATTGGAAGCACGGGTCGACATACCCAGTAACAATTTAGCTCACAATTTGACGGCGATTTTCAGCTGAGGTCAGAGGGAGTCGAGTAATATAGCTAACGTGATGTAGTAATATCGCTCGATAACAGCTTCTATGCAGATAAGGTAAAAATATGCAGGAAAATTTTAAGATTCTGGTTGTTGATGATGACATGCGTCTGCGTGCTTTACTGGAACGTTACTTGTCTGAGCAAGGTTTTCAGGTACGCAGTGTTGCCAACGGCGAGCAAATGGATCGCTTGTTGTCGCGTGAGACTTTCCACCTGATGGTATTGGATTTGATGTTACCGGGTGAAGATGGTTTATCGATCTGTCGTCGTCTCCGTAACGCCAATAACATGCTGCCTATTTTGATGCTGACTGCTAAAGGCGATGAAGTTGACCGTATCGTTGGGTTGGAAGTCGGTGCTGACGATTACCTACCGAAACCATTTAACCCACGTGAACTGCTAGCCCGTATTCGCGCAGTGTTGCGTCGCCAGACGATTGAAGCGCCGGGTGCCCCAAGTGTTGATAGCAAGGTGATTGAGTTTGGTGAATTCCGCTTAAACTTAGGTACCCGTGAAATGTTCCGTGGCGAAGAATCAATGCCGCTGACCTCTGGTGAGTTTGCCGTACTGAAAGCCTTGGTGACCAATGCGCGAGAGCCGATGTCACGAGATAAGCTGATGAACATGGCTCGTGGTCGTGAATACTCCGCGATGGAGCGCTCGATTGACGTTCAAATTTCTCGCTTGCGTCGCATGGTCGAGGAAGATCCGAGTCGTCCGCGTTACATCCAGACCGTATGGGGTTTGGGTTATGTGTTCGTACCTGACGGTAACGAGGCGTAAGTGATGCGCTTTTCTCCGCGCAGTACGTTTACTCGTACGTTAATTCTGTTGGCTGGCTTATTGATAGCCAGCCAAATTTTTTCTTACCTCGCGGTCTTTAACTACGCGTTATTGCCGAGCTTAAAGCAGTTCAATCGTATTCTGGCGTACGAAGTGCGCTTGATGCTCAAAGAAGACGTGCAGTTAGCCGATGGTCATACTTTTCATTTAGATACCCCACTTAGACGCCAACTGCTGGAGCAGCTTGGAGTAACCTTACACTTGGAAGACAGTGTGGAAGCCAACGAGTATCGTCAAGCGGCAGAGGTGGAGTACTTAAGTGAAGAAATGACCCGTGAGCTCGCAGCAGCAACCGAAGTGCGCTTGGTGTTGGGCTCTGACAGTTACGTGTTGTGGCTGAAATGTGATGCGATGCCGGGCTTTTTGATGCGGGTACCGTTATCGGAGCTGCAAGAAGATGATTTCTCGCCTCTGTTTCGTTATAGCCTGATCATCGCTTTCATGGTGATTGCTGGTGGGTGGTTGTTTATTCGGATCCAAAACCGTCCGCTGGTCGCGCTGGAACAGGCAGCACTGTCGGTGGCACGCGGTGATACGCCACCGCCATTGCAGGAAAGTGGTGCTTCGGAAATTCGAGCGGTGACCAAAGCCTTCAATCAGATGTCGGAGGGGATCCAGCAGTTGGAAGAAGACCGGGCACTGTTGCTGGCTGGGGTCAGCCATGACTTGCGAACGCCTTTAACGCGGATCCGTTTGGCTACCGAAATGATGTCGCCAGAAGACAGTTACTTGGCTGATAGCATGATCAAAGATACCGAAGAGTGTAACGAGATCATCAGCCAGTTCATGGATTACCTCAAATCGACCAAGAAGCAGGAAGAAGACCGACTAGAGCTGAATGCGATTTTGGATGAAGTAGCAAAAGCGGAGACGCATCAACAGCTCGAACTGGCGCTAGGTGAAGTCCCTGGGGTGGTGATGGCCAATAACGTGGCGATGAAGCGTGCCGTGGCAAACTTGGTCGGTAACGCGATCCGTTATGGTAATGGTTGGGTCAAAATCTCAAGCGGTGCAACCGCCGATCGAAAATCAGCTTGGCTATGCGTTGAAGACGATGGCCCGGGAATCGAGCCGGATCAGGTCTCGCGGATGTTCCAGCCACTAACTCGAGGTGATACTGCGCGTGGGCGTGAAACCGAAGGTACCGGATTGGGACTGGCGATTGTGAAGCGAATTATCGACCAGCATGACGGTGAGATCTGCGTGTCCAACCGCAGCGAAGGTGGCTTACGGGTACAAGTGAACTTGCCGTTATACGTAACGCGTAACGGTAAGAAACTTTAGTTTTTGCCAGTTATCTTAGAGAGAAAGCCTCTTAAAGAAAAAGAAAAGGGTTAGCCAATGGCTAACCCTTTTGCTATTCGCCGTTTGAGAGTGCGTTTTAGCTGTTGGTTGCGGTTTGCGCTGCTTGCTGTGGTGCTGCTTCTGGTTTTTCTTCCGGTAGCACCAAGTTCAAGATAATTGCTGTTAAGCCACCCGCCGCCATACCCGATGACAGAATGCTTTTCACAATCTCAGGCATGAATTGTAGGATTTCAGGTTTTTGCGCGATACCCAAGCCCATTGAGAACGATAGCGCCATGATCAAAATGGCACGGCGGTCGAGATGGCAGCGTGAGATGATGCGAACACCTGAAGCTGCGATAGTACCGAACATTACAATGGTGGCACCGCCCAGTACCGGCTCAGGAATTAACTGCACCAGATTAGCCACGCCCGGGAACAAGCCTAGTAGTACTAGCATCCCAGCTACAAAGTAGCCGATGTAACGGCTTGCGACACCGGTTAATTGGATGATGCCGTTGTTTTGGCTAAAGGTGGAATTCGGGAAGCTGTTCAGTACCGCAGCCACCGCAGAGTTAAGGCCGTCTGCCAGTACGCCGCCTTTGATGCGCTTCATGTATACCGGACCGGCAACAGGTTGCTCTGAGGTTTCAGAGGTCGCAGTAATGTCGCCAATGGCTTCAAGCGAGGTGATGGCGAACACAATCACCAATGGGATCAACAAGCCCCAATCAAACCCTAAGCCGTATTGCATTGGCATCGGGATCGCAATCAGTGCGGTTTCAGCGCTGCGCGAAGTATCAATCATGCCAGATAGCCATGCCAGCAAGGTGCCAGCCGCCATCGCAATCACAATCGATGACACGCGAAGGTAAGGATTTTTCACTCGGTTAAGCAGCACGATAAGACCCAGTACGGTCCCCGCTAGCATTAGGTTATCTAGACTACCAAAAGTACCGCTTTCTAATGCTGCGTAGCCGCCACCCATCGAGGTTAAGCCGATTTGGATCAGCGTCAGACCGATCAGGGTCACGACAATGCCAGACACTAGTGGGGTGATCACGCGTTGAGCGTGTTGCAAAATGCGCGAGATAAACACTTCGGTAAACGAAGCGAACAAGATGGTGCCGAAAATGGCCGCCATCATGGTTGGCACATCAGCGCCGCCAGCTTTGAGTGCCAAGCCCGCACCGATAATTGGACCTAAGAAGTTGAAGCTGGTGCCTTGAATTGACAGTAACCCTGAGCCAATAGGACCAATGGTTTTGATTTGAATGAAAGAGGCCACACCGGATGCCAGTAGCGACATACTGACAATGGTATTGGTATCACTGGCAGGTAAATCTAACGCTTGGCAGATGATCAGCGAAGGGGTAACAACTGCGACGAACATGGCAAGCAGATGCTGTAGGGCGGCAAACAGGGTTTGTGGTAGCGGTGGGCGGTCTTCTAATCGATAGATCAGATCAGATTTTCGCGGTGCCGCGGTTTCGCTGTGTTGACGGGTCATGCCGTTTTTTCCTTGGTGTCTCTCTGTATACCCCGATCCTGTGCGCTGAATGGGCACTGGATATGTGTTAGCTGAATACCTCTGTGATTGCTGTTAATCAGCTTCAACCAACACGGGTGAGAGGGAGGTGGATGAAATTTGGTCGCTATTCTAATTACCTTTAGAAAAATAGCAATCGTTTGCGTGGTTTTGTGATGAAAAAATATCGCTGGCACATTTTTATGGTGCTAGCGAAAGAAAAAAGAGGTTATTGGCTGTAGGTAGGATTTTTACTGCGCTGTCGGGATCACAACTTGGTTGCAATCAATGCAAAGTTAGCGGTAGGCGCAGATCATAAGCAGACTTTTAACTGCTTGAAGTAAGGTGATGTTATTAACGAAGGAAAGTGCCATCCAAGCATCGGATTACACTTGCTTGGCTGGCAGAGAAACTGCGGATAATGCTGATAATACTAGGCGTTAGAGTAGTTTTCGCGTTGCCCTAACCAGCGTTCGATAATTGCTGCCGCATTGGTTGGATATTTATCGTGAATGTATCGCGCCAGTTTTTGCACTTGTGGGATTAAGTATTGGTCGCGCACTAGATCTGCCACTTTAAAATCGGCAATACCGGTTTGCTTGGTGCCAAGCAGTTCCCCTGGTCCTCGAATTTCCAAATCGCGCTGGGCTATGACAAAGCCATCGCTGCTTTCGCGCAGTACCCCTAAACGCTTTTGTGCGGTTTGTGATAGCGGGGCGTGGTACAAGAGCACACAGTGACTGGCAACCTGACCACGACCAACACGACCGCGAAGCTGGTGGAGCTGGGCTAAGCCGAGGCGCTCAGGGTTTTCGATCACCATCAGGCTGGCATTAGGCACATCGACCCCAACTTCAATCACGGTAGTGGCGACCAAGAGATCCAACTCGCCGTCTTTGAACTTTGCCATCACCTCTTGTTTTTCCGCCGCTTTCATTCGACCGTGTACCAAGCCAATTTTGAGCTCGGGCAACAAGGCGGTAAGTTCATCGGCGGTATCTGAGGCGGCTTGCGCTTCTAGCACTTCCGATTCATCAATCAAAGTACACACCCAATAGGCTTGGCGCCCCTCGTTTTGGCAGGCGGAGCGGATGCGTTCGATGATCTCTTGGCGACGACTATCCGACACCGCCACGGTTTTGATTGGGGTTCGTCCTGGTGGCAATTCATCAATGACTGAGGTTTCTAAATCCGCATAGGCCGTCATGGCTAAGGTACGCGGGATAGGCGTTGCTGTCATGATTAACTGGTGCGGGTAGCGTCCTTGATTCGCCCCTTTCTCACGAAGCTCAAGACGCTGATGAACACCAAAGCGGTGTTGCTCATCAATGATCACCAAGGTGAGGTTATTGAACACCACTTGGTCTTGGAATAAGGCGTGGGTGCCGACCACCATTTGTGCCTCACCACTCTCAATGCGCGCCAGTTCAGCCTCGCGTGCTTTGCCTTTGAGCTTACCTGCTAACCAGCCCACTTGAATACCGAGCGGGTTGAGCCAGTTAGCAAAGTTCTGGGCATGCTGCTCAGCCAAGAGTTCGGTTGGTGCCATCAGTGCCACTTGGTAGCCGTGCTCGATGGCACGTAACGCTGCAAGAGCGGCAACCAAGGTTTTCCCCGAGCCGACATCCCCTTGCACAAGGCGCATCATAGGGTGCGCTTGGGTCATGTCTTGCTCGATATCGGCAACGACCCGTTGCTGCGCACCGGTTGGGCTAAACGGTAAGCTGGCGAGAAATTGCTGTTTGAGGGTGTCTTTAGCACTGAGTGGCCATGCATCGTGACGTTGGCTTTTGCTGCGCACGGCGAGCATTGATAGGTTTTGCGCCAGTAGCTCTTCTAGGATCAATCGATGTTGAGCAGGGTGTTTGCCTTCTTCTAATTGGTCGAGCGAGACATCGGGTGTTGGGCGGTGCATCACTCGCAGCGCTTGCGTGAGCGTCATCTGACGATCGTATAAGCCATCGGGCAACAGTTCGCTGACCGCCGCTTTGTCGAGCAGCTTGAGAGCTTGATCGGTGAGACCACGCAGCGTTAACTGGCGTAACCCTTCGGTAGTTGGGTATACCGGCGTTAAGGTTTCTTCGACACTCAGCTCGGTCGGCTCGGAAAAGACTTTGTAGTCGGGGTGAATGATTTCGACCCCGAACTTACCGCGTTTGATTTCGCCGTAGGCTTTGACTTGTTTGCCTTCCGCCAAGCTATTTTTCATTGCGGCATTGAAGTTGAAAAAGCGTAGCGTTGCCGCACCGTTGCCGTCGCTGATCTTCACGCTCAGCATTCGGCGTTTACCAAAGGTAATGCTGCAATTGAGCACCTCGCCTTGAATGGTAAGGTGTTGCCCCGGCATGGCGCTGGCAATCGGCCAGATTCGGGTGCGATCTTCATAGCGGAGTGGCAGATGGAACAACAGATCTTGAACCGTGTTGAGCCCAATTTTGCTGAGTTTTTCTGCCATTTTTGCGCCGACACCAGAAAGCTCAGTGAGGGCAATGGTATCGAGGAGTTGTCCGCTCATCGCAAATCCTTATCTGTGATTAGTTCTTTTTCTTTGGCTCAATGGCCTGCATGGTTGCCCACCATGCTTCGTCTGCCACGACTTGACCGTTTTCATCTAGCGGTGGGTAAGGTAGCCCTTTACGCTTAGCCACCTTGGCTAAAACAGGGTGACCACGTTCGAACAAAATACGGTGCACAACATCGTCTGGCAGTTGGGTTTGCTCGCTGTCGTACATGCCCGCATTTTGGCGCTGACGCTGCGCTTCGTACAGGATCAAGGCGCTAGCAACCGAGACGTTTAACGACTGTACCATACCTACCATAGGAATGATGATGTCTTGATCGGCAAGCGATAGTGCTTCTTGGGTGATCCCATTTTTTTCGCCGCCTAAGATGATGGCAGTCGGTTTGGTGTAATCCACGTCACGAAAATCAATCGCGGTATCAGAGAGGTTGGTCGCCAATACCTGCATGCCTTGCTCTTTGAGGCATTTCACAGCATCGACCATGGTATCGTGGGTTTCAAGCTCGACCCAATTGCGCGCGCCAGCTGAGGTATTACCCAGCATACGCATTTTTTTATCCGGCCATACCGCGTGCACCTTGTGGATGCCAACCGCATCTGCGGTACGCACAATCGCGGAAACATTGTTAGGCTTGTGTACTTCTTCCATGCACACGGTGAGGTCGACTTGACGGCTTGCCAGTACAGACTGAATGCGTTGGTAACGATCAGGCGTCATAAGGTATTTTCTCGTCCATAAATAAAAACGCCCATAGCGGGCGTTTATAAATCAGTAGATTGCGGTGTTTGTCGTCAGTTTTTCTGACGTGATACACGCACCACGTTTGGCATCACGCGGATACGACGCATGATATTTGCCAAGTGGATCCGACCTTTGGTGGTCAGACGAACTGTGATGGTGTACAAACGACCGTCTTTTTCTTCGGTCGCTAGCCCTTGAATATTCGAGCCAGTCGCCGCGATGGTGTTGGTGAGATCAGCAAGTGCCCCTTGGTGGTTTTGCATATCCACTTTGAGGTTAGTGACAAACTCTTGATCGAACTCTTCACTCCATTCCACCGCCATGTACTTATCCGGCTCCTTCTGGTAGCCACGGATGTTTGAACATTCTTCACGGTGGATCACCAAGCCTTTGCCCGGACTCACATGAGCGACAATCGGGTCGCCATGGATAGGGTGACAGCAGTTGGCGTAGGTCAGTAAGATCCCATCGGCCCCTTGAATGGGTAGGCGACGTTTGGTTTCTTCTTCGTGTTGGTTGAGCTCTTCTGGGTTACCCAGCAGACGACGAGCAATAACCACGCTCATCAGCTCACCCAAACCAATATCGGTTAGCAGTTCATCCATCGAGCTTAAACGCAGATCTTCCAGCACTTGCTGTAAGTTATCTGGATTAATTTGATCGATGTTGAGCTCACCCAGCGCATGGTTAAGAAGACGGCGACCTAAAATGATCGACTCTTCACGGCGCATGGTTTTCAGTACCTGACGGATCTTGGTACGAGCGCGAGAGGTCACCACATAGTTCAGCCATGCCGCATTCGGACGTGCGCCCGGTGCGCTGATGATGTCGATAGTCTGACCGTTCTTAAGCGGTTTGCTTAGCGGATACGGTTGACGATCAACGCGGGCACCAACACATGCATTACCTACATCGGTGTGTACCGCGTAGGCAAAATCGACCGCAGTGGCGCCAACAGGCAACTCGACGATACGACCTTTCGGGGTGAAGACGTAAATTTCGTCTGGGAACAGATCGGATTTTACGTTCTCGATAAATTCAAACGAGCTACCAGCACTTTGCTGCAATTCCAACAGGCTTTGCATCCAACGCTGAGCTTTTACTTGCGCTGTAGTGCCAGAGCTTTCGCCATTTTTATAAGTCCAGTGCGCCGCGACCCCTTTGTCTGCCATTTGGTCCATGTCTTCGGTACGAATTTGTACTTCAACCGGCACCCCGTGAGGGCCAACAAGAGAGGTGTGGAGTGACTGGTAGCCATTGGCTTTTGGAATGGCGATGTAGTCTTTCATGCGGCTTGGACGTGGTTTATACAGGTTGTGTACCTGACCTAGCACGCGATAACAGGTATCCAGATCTTTGACTAAGACGCGGAAAGCGTAGATGTCCATGATCGAGTGGAAACGCTGCTCTTTGCTCTTCATCTTGTTGTAGATGGAGTACAAATTCTTCTCGCGGCCAACCACTTGGCCTTCAATTCCCGCATCTTCGAGGCGACCCTCGATTTCCGCGTGAATCTTATTAATCATTTCTTTTCGATTACCGCGCGCCGCTGCAACCACTTGCTTCAATACTTTGTAACGGTTCGGATATAACGCTTCAAAGCCCAGCTCTTCTAGCTCGGTTTTGATGTTATGGATACCTAAACGGTGGGCAAGGGGAGAGAAAATCTCTAGCGTTTCGCGGGCAATACGACGGCGTTTATCCGGACGCAGAGCACCTAGGGTGCGCATGTTGTGCGTACGGTCTGCCAGTTTGATCAGAATAACGCGAATGTCATGAGCCATTGCCATGATCATTTTACGGAAGTTCTCGGCTTGCGCTTCTTTGCGGTCGCGGAACTTCAGTTTATCCAGCTTCGATACCCCATCTACCAACTCAGCAACGGTGGCACTGAAGCGAGTTTCCAAGTCTTCCTTGGTGACTTCGGTGTCTTCGATTACATCGTGGAGGAGGGCTGCCATTAGCGTCTCGTAGTCGAGGCGCATTTCCGCAAGGATGCGGGCTACGGCAATCGGGTGGATGATATACGGTTCGCCACTTGAGCGAGTCTGCCCTTCGTGAGCATCGCGCGCAACGAGGTAAGCCTGCCTAAGAGCCTCAATTTGAGGCTCAGGCAGGTATTCGGTTGCGACTTCTTTCAGGCTATCAAAAAGATACAATCGCCCGGTTCCCTGAATTAACGGTGGTCGCCTGCAATAGCGCTAACTGCTGCTAGCTCTGCTGCTTCTTGCTCTTGAAGTTCTTGACGCTCGCGAGCATCTAGAATGTCTTTCGTGATCAGACCTTCTTCGATCTCACGAAGTGCGATCACTGTGTACTTGTCGTTTTCTTCTGGAACCAGTGGATCCTTGCCGCCAGTTTGCATTTGACGAGCGCGGCGTGAAGCAATTTGGATCAGATCGAAACGGTTGCCAATTTTATCAACAGCGTCTTGAACGGTTACGCGTGCCATGGAGGACTCCAGTGGTTATATAAAAAAAGATGGAAAATTGTACAAAATTACTTACTGTTCTGCCAGTAGGGCATTCAGCATGCTGTTATATTTAGCAGCTTGCTTGTCTTGCTTCAATCGTTCTGCGCGGATAATCGCTTTGAAATCGATCAGAGCAACATCAAAGTCATCGTTAACGATCACGTAGTCGTATTCGTCGTAATGTGAAATTTCAGAGCGAGCTTCTTCCATACGACGGGCAATAACAGCTTCGCTGTCTTGACCACGTGCGTTGAGACGGCGCTCAAGTTCTTCTTTTGATGGTGGCAGGATGAACAAGCTTTTCGCTTCTGGCATTTGCTTGCGAATTTGGCGCGCACCTTGCCAGTCGATATCAAGGAATACGTCGATACCCTTGTTTAGCTGTTCTTCAATCCACGGACGAGACGTACCGTAGTAGTTACCAAATACTTCAGCGTGCTCAAGGAACGCACCTTGATCAGCAAGCTCAGTAAATTCTTCAACACTAACAAAGTTGTAATGAACACCGTGCTCTTCACCAGGACGCATGCCGCGTGTGGTGTGAGAAACCGATACTTTCATGTCATAAGTTGGGTTGGTTTCCAATAGGGCGTTAATCAGACTTGATTTACCCGCACCGCTTGGTGCCGACACAATGTATAACGTACCTTTGCTCATTGCTGTTTCACTCAGTGTTAGAAGGGCGCGCAGATTATCATGAACTGCAGATAATTTAAATCAGAGAGTCAAGGAATAACCAATATTATTTGTGCTTCATTAATTCCCTGATCGCTCTATTAAAAATAGCACGGGGAATTATGTCAATCGGGTGAAGTTGTCGAGCATGGCGGCGAAGCTGAATTTTTCAGCCGCCTTGCGCTGGTTGGCTGCACCAATTTTTTGCCATTGCTCTGGGTTGGCGATCATATCCGCAAGTGCGTCATTGAATGCCTCTGGCGAGACGATATAGCCGAGGTTTTCCGCTGCAACCATGGTATTGATATCCCCAACATCGGTGGCGACAACTGGCATGCCAGCCCCCATGGCTTCCAGTATCGATATTGGCATCTGCTCGGTATCCGAAGTCAGGCAAAAAACGTCGCCTTGAGCGAGAAATTGCCACACATCGCTGATATAGCCGCTAAATTCCACGCGTTCGCTAGCCTCATTTTGCTCGGCATAGCGCTTGAGTTCGTCCAGCAGAGGTCCGCTACCGCCAATCAACAATTTTCCCTCGGGAGCCGTGGCGATGAAGCTATCTATTAGCCGATGGATATTCTTTTCGGCGCGTAATGTTGCCAGGGTTACCAAGGTTGGTGCCTTGCCTTTGGATTTCGGAACTCGCTCAGGGAGCGTAGCGGGAATATGGATACCGTTGGGAAAGTAGCTCAGCCTGCTTGCGGGGAGCCGCCAGTCCCGCTTGGCAATCGCCATCAGGTTATAAGACGGTACCACGACTTGGGTGCTGCCCGAGAGCGCGAAGCGGCGGAAGATATTGCGCCTAGGGAGGGTGGCCTCTTTTTCTTCGGGGCCAAAGCCGTCTTCCCAATGCACCCCCTTGCAGGCGCCTGTCAGGCGGTTGACCAGCGTCCATTCAATCGCGCCCCAGTTGTAAGTCATCAGGGTGTCCGGCTTGATGGTTTGTAGGCGCTCCTTGATGGCATTGAAGCGCTTTGCCAGCCCGAGGGCTTTCATATCACCGACATCGACAAATTCGATATTCACACCGTTAGCTAATTTGCTTTTGGCCTCGCAATTGCCGTCAAGGGCGATAATGGTATGGCGGTAATCCCCGAGGCTGGCATTGATGATTTGGGCCAGCCGAACCTGGGGACCACCAATTGCAAAAGTCGAGAACACATGTAAGAGGTGTCTGGTCATGACGTCGGCTCTTTTTGGGCGGTGGTCTCTGGTTTATGTACTGCGATGGCGCGTTGTATGAAATCCTGTTTGTCTGCTGTTGGCTGCCAGTTGAGGAGTGTTTTTTCGGTCGTGTTGTCAAAGGAAGCTGTCATCGCCCTAGAGCGGAGGTCACGCAATGCTGGCATGGGCGTTTTTCGCCCTGCGATACGCTTGACTGCCCATTTACCTAGCTCTTGGGCATATAGCCACTCGGTGGGCTGCGAGGTGAACTGGTAAGGCCGTTCTAGCTGGTTGCGTAATAGTGAAACATATTCTTTAGCGTTCAGTCGTACATCGCCGACGAGATTCAATGCTTTACCCTTGGCATTCTTGGCCGTAAGCGCCGCGACGGTTGCGTTGGCAACATCCTCAACAAGCACAAATGGCAAGGCGTTATTCCCCCTATTCCAACCAATAAAATGCTGGCAATTGTTGAAGAAGCCAACCCCGGTGTGATTGATTAATCCGCCTTCGCCAATGACCACGCCAGGGCGAAGCAGCACAAAGTCCAATTGTGGGTATTTGGTTAGCAGCAATTCATCCGCAAGGGCCTTGGCTCTTGAGTAGTCTGCTCTGAGCTCAGGTTGCGGATCCGGTGGGGTCTCGCTGGTGATGGTATCCGTATCACCGAGGTAAAGCGAAGCAATTGAGCCGACATGGACAAGACGTTCAACTTTATGTTGGAGGCATGCATTGGCAACGGTCTCTGCTGAGCCGACCATCGCATCATAGATCTCTTGCCATGAGCCACTTCCGCCACCGTGGGCAAGGTTGATCACATAAGTCGCCTTACTGATGGCGCGATTGACCGCCTTGCTGTCCCGAACATTGCCTTTGAGTAAAGTAATGCCGGGTTGGTGAAATAGGGATGGTAGCGCATTAATGTTTCTTGCCATGACCCCAATACTGTAATTTTCGGCTTGCAGTTGCTTAATGACCTGACGACCGATAAAACCGGTACCGCCAATAACTAAAACGTCAAATTTACCCTCATCCTCAAAAAGTGCGTCTGTTGGGGTCTCTGCTGGAAGCGGGTGGAGAAGTTCTGGGAACCCCTGCTGGGCTAAGGTATGGCAGAACGAAATGATCTTGTGGCCGAAGTCGCCACTGTGGACAGGTGTCACTTGTTGATCCAGAGCTTGGTAGAAGTGAACCATGCTCGCTTTCATGGAAGACGAAAAGGGGTCTTTCGATGACGTTAAGCCCGCAATGGCGGTTGAGTACTGGAACAGTTGTTTCAGGCCTTGATAGCAAATGGAGCTTGCCTGACGTGTAGCACTGACGGCGATATCAAGGGCTGGTAGGAAACGACTTCGGGTTTGGCAAGATAGCTGGTTGTTGATGAAATCAATGTTTAATACGCCATCCTCCCCAATGACTTTCATCTGCCAGACAGGAAAATCTTGGCCCATGGCAAATGAAAAGTGGTAGGGAATGTTCAATTCTCCCATGATATCTAACCGCTTTATAAAAGGGCGTTGTGCCGTAAGCGCCGTTGGTTGGCTCGCTCGGCATTGGGTATCGCCACGGGGCAAGCCAAACAATGAAAATAATTGCGAGATTGGATGGACAGCTTGCTCAAGTAGGATGTTGACGGGCTTGCTGAACATCCAGTGGCCATATTGGCCAGCATCGAGTTGCCTCAACGGCATCTCGTAATCGAGCTTTACTGATTTAACCGGGCCAATTTTCCCTTCGGCCAATAGCGCTTTGGCTTTGAGGAGAGCCGGGTGGAAAATAAAGTTTTGGTTGACCGCGAGTGTCGCCCCTTTTTGTTTGGCTAGCAGGACCAGCTCGTCACACTCAGCGGCTGTTTCAGCCAGTGGTTTTTCAACCAAGACATGCTTGCCATGGCTGAGCAGCGCATGAGTGAGGGAGTAATGATGGTTAGGGGGAGCGAGAATGTGGGCGGCATCGAATTCAATGGTATTCAGTGCTTCCTGAATGCCTGTAAATGTATGAGGGATATTAAATTGTTTGGCGAGGTTGCGTGCTGCGTCTTGGTTCGGGTCTACAATGGCTACAATATTGATATTTTTTAGCTGTTTCAGTGTGCTGGCATGGATGTTTGAGATAAAACCGGCACCACACAAGATAACGTTATATGTTTTATTAGCTTCCATTCCTACGCTCCAAGCGGTCATCTAATGACAAGGATTAATAAACGCAATAAATCAATTAACCATGGCGAGTTAATACGACTTAGTTTCCCTACGATAAAATTAACTATAGCAAGGGATATCAGAATGTTGGGGCTGTTTGAACTATCGGGTTGAGTTAAGGGTGCGTAATGAAGTGAGGGCATTGATATGGTTTTATTTCATACTTTTGGGTACCAAGGTTGGGCTTTAGCTTTGCTTTCCGTATGATGCGATGGATATCAATAACTAAATAGAGCTGAGGGTCGCGTGGCAAAGACGTTATTTCAATTAAATTTACAGCAACATTTTGGTGGTGGTGAGGTTTACACTCATTTTTTATGTCAGGGCTTAGACGCGTTGAGTGTTGATTACACTTTACTGACTCACCCTAAAGCCGAGTATTGGAATAAGTTATCTTTTGAGCGTGATGTCATTACGCCGATCAGTCCTGATTTGGATGGTGTGTTGGCAGCCCTGGGTGAAGAGCCGGCTATTTTGTTAACCCATGGCGGGATAGATAAAGCGTGGCGTACAGCCATTAAGGCGAAAGGGCACCGTTTAATTGCGATTGCGCATATGCCGTTATATGGTCGAGACCCTTCATCTTATGATCATTACGATGGCGTTATTGGCGTTTCTCAATACGTTATCGAGAGTTTGAAAGATGCCAAGGTTGAGAATATCTATCCTGAACCTTGGTATGGGGTTGCATCGCTAACGCGTAACAAGGAAGCGAATAGCCCAATTCTGAAAGCCTCTTGCTACGACTGGGACCTCCGCAAAGGACGCGATCGTATTCTATCTTGGCTGGAACCGGTTTATGAACCATTTCGTCCTAAAGTGGAGTGGCAGAAAAAGCCAGGATTAACCATAGGTATTGTGTCGCGATTAACGCCAATTAAGCAGTTCCCTTTGATGTTTGAGCACATAGCACAAGCGCTGTCTGAAGTGCCTGACGTGAACGTGGAAATTTTTGGTAGCGGCGGTTATGCCTCGGTGCGCGATTTACGAAAAGCCCTTGCGCCACTTGGCGATCGGGTACGTTTTTGGGGTTTCCAAAAAAATGTTGAAGGTATCTACCGTCAGCTTGATTTTCTAATGGCGGGGTTGCCAGAAAAAGAAGCCTTGGGTTTGAATGTCATCGAAGCCCAACATTGTGATTTACCTGTGTTGGCGGTGAATGCCTCACCATTTGTCGAGACCGTTGCCGATGGCAAAACGGGCTTTTTGTTTACCGACCCTCGTCAAGATAATGGTGCCGAGCTAAAAGCCATTTTGACTGAGATCCAACAGGGTGAACGAGCGATGCCACAGCCAGTTGACCACAAAGCCCACCTTGATGCTTTCTCGCAGCCTGTCTTTACTCAGCGTGTTGAAAAAGCCCTACCTTGGTTAATGGTTTAAGTCTGCGTACTTCTGACTATTGCTAGTTTTGGATGTAAAAAAAGCGCCGTTGGGCGCTTTTTTCTTTTGAGCTGGCGATAACGCTTATTCAATATTTTGAATTTGCTCGCGCATTTGCTCGATCAGCACTTTGAGTTCAACGGCTGATGCCGTGATCTCGGTGTTGATTGATTTAGAGGCTAGGGTGTTCGACTCACGGTTGAACTCTTGCATCATGAAGTCTAAACGGCGGCCACAAGCGCCACCTTTTTTCATGATTTTCTGGGTTTCTTTCACGTGCGAGTCGAGGCGATCCAGCTCTTCTGCCACATCGCTCTTTTGTGCCAACAAGATCAGCTCTTGCTCAACGCGGCTAGCGTCAAGCTCAATTTTGGCTTCTTCAAAACGGCTAAGTAGACGTTCACGTTGCCATGCCATTACTTCTGGCATTTGGGCGCGTACTTTGCCTGCTTCTTCGGTGATCGCATCAAGGCGCTGTACAATCAGAGCTTTCATGTTTTCGCCTTCGCTCGCGCGAGCTGCAATGAAGTCATTCAGTGCTTCTTCAAAGCCTGCGAGTAGGTCTTTGTTGATTGCATCTAAATCTTGCTCTGGTGCTTCCATTACCCCCGGCCAGTTCATCACTTGGAACGGGTTGATGTTACCTTCGCCAGCGGTGTCTTTCACCCACTGCGCGGCTTTGATCACTTGTTTCGCTAGCTCTTCGTTGATTGATAGCTCGTTGCTTGCCGCCGTGTTGGCTTCAAAGCGCAGGTTACATTCGACCTTGCCGCGAGCAAGGCGTTTACGAAAGCGCTCGCGCAGTACTGGCTCTAAGCCGCGGAACTGCTCAGGCATACGCAAGTAGGTTTCTAAGTAACGCTGGTTTACCGAGCGGATTTCCCACACGGCGCTGCCCCAGTCGCCTTTTACTTCACGGCGCGCGTAGGCGGTCATGCTATGAATCATTGGCTGATGGCCCTTATGTTAGCGGTTCGCTGACAAGTCATTCCTTGTCGCGTTGATGGCATGATTATACGCAGCATTGATAATAAAAGAAATTGAGTGTCGATTGGCTTATTGCCGCCCAAGCGCTGCAATTGTCGGCGTACGGTAGCAATCGTTTAGCAAAGGGTTCGCACTTGGCTGCGTAACTGGCTATAATCGCCGGTTAAAATTACTCAGTCAGAGGTTATCCCGATGCGTCCAAGTGGCAGAAAGCCTGAACAAGTTCGTCCAATTACCATTACGCGTAACTTTACTGCGCATGCTGAAGGTTCAGTATTAGTGGAGTTCGGTGATACAAAAGTGATCTGTACCGCGAGCGTGGAAGAGAATGTACCGCGTTGGCTAAAAGGTAAAGGTCAGGGCTGGGTAACTGCTGAATACGGTATGTTGCCGCGTGCAACGCATTCACGTAATCGTCGTGAAGCGGCAAGTGGTAAACAGGGCGGTCGTACCATGGAAATCCAACGCTTGATCGCACGTAGCTTGCGTGCAGCGGTGGATTTAGAAGCGCTTGGCGAGCAAATGATCACCGTTGATTGTGATGTGATTCAAGCTGATGGCGGCACGCGTACGGCGTCTATTACTGGTGCGATGGTTGCGCTGGTGGATGCGATTAACTACATGCTAGAAAAAGGCATGCTTAAGCAAAGCCCACTAAAAGGCATGGTCGCAGCAGTCTCCGTTGGTATTTACAACGGCGAGCCTGTTTGTGATTTGGAATACGTTGAAGACTCAGCGGCTGAAACCGACATGAACGTGGTGATGACCGAAGAAGGCAAGATGATCGAAATTCAAGGTACTGCCGAAGGGGAAGCCTTTAGCCATGAAGAGTTGCTGGCAATGCTGGCTCTGGCGAAAGACGGTATTACCGACATTATTGCGATGCAGAAGGCAGCGCTGGAAAGTTAATTACATTGAGCGACTCGATTGAGTCGCTTTTTTTTGTCTAAAATTTGTCGAATGACATCGATAGATTGGATGAATAGAAACACAACCCAAATTAAGGAGTCACAATGAAAGCATATCAGCGTCAGTTCATCGAATTTGCTCTAGAGAAAGGTGTATTAAAGTTTGGTGAGTTCACACTGAAATCTGGTCGTAAGAGCCCATACTTCTTCAATGCTGGGCTATTTAATTCAGGTCGCGATCTTGCGCGCCTCGGCCGTTTTTACGCTGAAGCTTTGGTTGAAGCTGGTATCGACTTCGATGTGTTGTTTGGTCCTGCGTACAAAGGGATCCCAATTGCAACAACCACGGCAGTAGCATTGGCAGATCATCATGATATTGATACGCCATACTGCTTTAACCGCAAAGAAGCCAAAGATCACGGTGAAGGCGGCAACCTAGTCGGTAGTGCGCTAGAAGGTCGTATTATGTTGGTGGACGATGTGATCACCGCAGGTACTGCGATCCGTGAGTCGATGGAAATCATCAAAGCAAATGGCGCAGACTTAGCGGGTGTGTTAGTTGCGATTGACCGCCAAGAGAAAGGCAAAGGTGAGCTATCGGCTATCCAAGAAGTCGAGCGTGATTTTGGTTGTGATGTGGTATCGATTGTATCGCTAGGCGATGTGGTGACTTACTTGTCAGAGCAGGCTGGTATGGAAGCGCATCTAGAAGCGGTAAAAGCGTACCGTGCAGAATACGGCGTATAATCGAAAAATTGCTTTGCGCTAAAAGTTCAAAGGCTTGCCACTGGCAAGCCTTTGTTGTTTCTGCGTGGCAGAAATAGAATTTATCCTAGTTGGGCGCTTAGCAATGCCCAGTAATCGTCAAAGCTGTCGGTTGGCTTGTACTTAAAGCTTGAACGTACGTAGCGGTTCAGGCTGCCTTCTACTTGACCGAGCAGTTGCGCTGCAAGAATGCTTTCATCGACCGGGAAACCTTTACCTTCGCGCAGTTTGCGCTCACGCAGCACTTGGCGAATTTGGGTTTCGATACGCTCAAACAGTTGGTTGATGCGCGATTGCAGGCGGTCTTGTTCAAACATCAGTGCATGACCTGTCATGATCCTAGTCAGACCTGGGTTGCGCTCGGCAAACACCAAAATAAGCTGTAGCACCATGCGTAGGCGATTTAGGGTGTCTTTTTCTTCATCAAGAATACGGTTAATGCGGGTGGTGATGGAATCTTCAATGAATTCGATCAGGCCTTCAAACATCCGCGCTTTACTTGGGAAGTGACGGTACAGTGCGGCTTCGGAAACACCCACTTGTGCTGCCAGTTTGGCGGTAGTAATACGTTGGCTACCTTGTGCAGACTCCAGCATTTGCGCCAAAGCCTGGAGAATTTCTTCGCGGCGATTGTTTTTTTTGTTGCCTGCCATGAATAACCGTTCCTTTTCGAGATGACTACCACAGATGGTTGCTGGGTATAGAAAAACCCGCCTATCTTAACGGTGCGCTGACACAGAGAAAAGCATTAGCTACCTATAGTGACGAGTTATCGGTAAAAAATGTATATCGGCAAAAAAAACGCAACCTTAAGGCTGCGTTTTTGCATTGTTATTTTGTTTGAATACACCGTATCGCTGACAAGGATGGCGATGGAAGGTGAATTATTGACGCCCTGAGTGACCAAAACCGCCTTCACCGCGGTCGCTACTATCAAAATCAGTCACCAGATTAAACTCAGCTTGCACCACAGGGACAAACACCAACTGAGCGATACGATCGCCTGGTTCAATGGTGAAGTGATCGTGCCCACGGTTCCATACTGATACCATCAACTGACCTTGGTAATCAGAATCAATTAAGCCCACTAAGTTGCCCAGCACGATACCGTGTTTATGGCCCAAGCCTGAACGCGGCAAAATAGTCGCAGCAAGACTTG
Source organism: Photobacterium jeanii (assembly GCF_001650345.1). Classification (GTDB taxonomy): domain Bacteria; phylum Pseudomonadota; class Gammaproteobacteria; order Enterobacterales; family Vibrionaceae; genus Photobacterium; species Photobacterium jeanii. The sequence continues at coordinate 120,245 of NZ_LVHF01000015.1, forward strand.
GATCGCCAATGTGGATGGCTAACCCTGTCGGTATCAGGTGAGTTTCTCCCGGCGCAACGGTTAACGCTGCATCTAGACAGGCACGGAGGTCGAGCCCAGCCGATCCTTCCGTCGCGTATGCAGGGAGGGGAAACTCGTTACCCACGCGAGGGTCTAGGATTTTAAGGTCGATCTTTTTCATGGTGTTCTCTTTAGTTGTTGCTTATAAACCACGGTAAAGCGTGGTGATTTCGTCAATCAGTTGTTTGCCTAGCTCGCTTTTTGCCGTTAGCGGCAGGGCTTTATCACCCTGAGGCCAATAAAGGTGAAGCGCGTTTTGATCGCTATTAAAGCCTTGGCCTTGTTGTGCGACATCGTTGGCACAAATGAGATCGAGGTTTTTACGGGTTAGCTTGCTTTTCGCGTATTGCTCGACATCTTGGGTTTCAGCCGCGAAGCCAACGGTGAATGGGCGTTGTTCACTCAGACCTGCCACGCTGGCAACAATATCTGGGTTCTTCACCAGCGTCAGCGTCATGGTGTCTTCGTCGCTTTGCTTTTTCATTTTTTGCTCAGCAACAGTGGCAGGGCGGAAATCAGCCACGGCAGCGCAAGCGATGAAAATATCGTGACGGGTTGCGTGTGTCATTGCTGCTTGATGCATTTCTTCTGCGCTATCGACATTAATGCGGGTGACGTTCGCTGGTGTCGCTAAGTTCACAGGGCCGCTGATCAGCGTGACCTTGGCACCACGTTCGGCGGCAGCTTGTGCAATGGCGTAACCCATTTTGCCTGAACTGTGATTCGAAATATAACGTACGGGATCGAGCGCTTCACGCGTTGGACCGGCAGTAATGGTGATCGAAAGATCGTCAAGATCCTTGGATCCTAAAAAGGCTTCTGCACGATGCACAAGATCCATCGGCTCTAACATCCGACCCGGACCAACATCACCACAAGCTTGCTCACCGCTCGCAGGGCCCCAAATATGGAAGCCACGGCGTTTAAGAGTCGCAATGTTCTCTTGGGTCGCAATATTATTGTACATCTGCTGGTTCATCGCTGGCGCAACCACGATTGGTGAGTCGGTTGCTAAGCAAAGCGTTGATAGTAAATCATTGCCCATCCCCGCGCTGATCCGTGCGATGAGATCGGCTGTTGCTGGTGCTAACAACACCATGTCAGCCCATTTGGCGAGTTCGATATGTCCCATTGACGCTTCAGCGGCAGGATCTAGCAGACTATCAGATACTGGATTGCCAGAGACGGCTTGCATCGTGAGTGGGGTAATGAACTCTTTAGCGGCTTTGGTCATCACGACCTGAACCTGCGCACCGCGCTCAATTAGACGACGGGTAAGCTCTGCACACTTGTATGCGGCGATGCCACCACTGATCCCGAGAAGTATCTTTTTTCCTGCTAGTGTTTGCATGATGTTGCCTGATTTATCCCAAAAACAAGCCTGACACGATAGCATCAAATTTGTTGCGATTCATCGGTTGAGATCAAGCCACAGCCACTGTATTCGCCGTATGTGTTGCCTGTGGCTAAGTCGCAGAAGTGTTTAAAATGCAGCACGTATTGCGTCAACTTAGGGTAGGTGGTTCCCAGTTTGTGCGTTTAGGGTTTGTGCTCTGCGAGTGGGCAGGATGTGTTAGTGGCTTACCTTAAGGGCAAAGTTATGACACTGAAAAATCTACCTGCAGAGCTACAACCCCGTGAGAAGTTACTTCAATTTGGTGCCAAGGCTTTAACCGATGCCGAATTATTAGCGATTTTTTTACGTACTGGCTTACCGGGGATCAATGTGATCCAACTGGCGCAGTTATTGCTCGAAGAATTTGGATCCTTGCGTGCGTTATTAGCAGCTGATGAGCGTGATTTTTGTCAGGTGAAGGGGCTTGGCCCAGCTAAATATGTGCAGCTACAAGCTGTGATGGAGATGAGCCATCGTCATTTGGAAGAAACCCTCAAAAAAGGCGATGCCCTGACCAGCCCACAACAAACACGGCAGTATTTGAGTCAAATTTTACGCGATCGTCATCGTGAAGTGTTCTACGTTTTATTTCTTGATAATCAACATCGTGTGATCGTTGGGGAGGTAATGTTTGAAGGTACGATCGACGCAGCTGCTGTTTATCCGCGCGAAGTTGTAAAAAGATCACTGGAACTTAATGCAGCCGCGCTCATTTTAGCGCATAATCACCCGTCAGGCGTTGCTGAACCTAGTCAGGCTGACCGTCGAATCACCCGAAAACTCACGGATGCTCTGGCATTGGTGGAAATTCGAGTGCTCGACCACTTTGTGGTGGGCGATGGGGAAATCGTTTCTTTTTCTGAACGAGGTTGGCTATAAAATAGCCAATTTTGGGCTAAAAAATGAAGAAAGGATCTGCTCGGGACTTGAGCAACTGCTTTTGACTTAGTATAATGCGCGACCTTTGATAGCTGTGGTTATATGTAAATCATTTTTTTACATCAAATGAGACCACGGTAGATATCGAGCTGAAACGATTTGGAGAAGACAGTAATGTCCCGAGTATGCCAAGTAACTGGTAAGCGTCCTGTAACGGGTAACAACCGTTCACACGCACGTAATGCCACCAAGCGTCGTTTTCTGCCGAACCTGCAAACTCATCGTTTCTGGGTAGAAAGCGAAAAACGCTTCGTTAAACTACGCCTTTCTGCGAAAGGCATGCGTATCATTGACAAGAAAGGCATCGATGCTGTTCTTGTAGATATGCGTGCTCGCGGCGAGAACGTTTAAGAGGATTTGAGTAATGGCTAAAGGCATTCGTGAGAAGATCCGCCTAGTATCATCTGCTGGTACAGGTCACTTCTACACTACCGACAAAAACAAGCGTAACATGCCAGGCAAATTCGAGATCAAAAAATTTGATCCTGTAGTTCGCAAGCACGTTATGTACAAAGAAGCTAAAATCAAGTAATTGATTTTTCACCTCTTTGATAAAAGCCCAGCTTAGTCTGGGTTTTTTTATACCTGAAATTCGCCGTTAGCAGCGCGATCTTTGATGGTATGATAACTCTTTTCTAGCAGCATCAAGCTTTGTTGTGGTGAACGCTCACCATCCAGTGATTACGGATATTGGTATAAGCTTGTGTTAAGTGGTTAGTTGGAGCTTTCAATGAAGTTATCTCGCCGTGGCTGGAACAATGTCATTATCTTTGCGGTATTGATGTTTATTGCTGCGATTCAATTGCCCCCCTTAATTAAAGAAAAGTTTGGTACGACAGTTAAAGCGACTGTCGATGAAGCCCCTTTACTTGTTCGCTTATTACCGAGTGATGCCAATATCACTCAGCTCATTCTGCCAGCCCGTCATTATCAACGAGAAGGCGAACATTGGTTGCTTGATGGTATTGCGAGTGGCGATACCGCGCCAATAATGCATTGGCGAGAGCTCACTGGCACCCCTGTGGAGCCTGAGGTGATGGCAAAGCTAAAACCACAATTAACACAGCCGACGAGCGTTGAGATATGGTTAGCGACTCAAGCTGAACCTGTGCGGGTTACTGTGTATCAGTTGCCACAGTTTTGGTTGTTACAAAACTGGCAGGCACAATGGTTGGCTGTGTCGGTTGAGCCGAGTTATTTGTTCCCAGTACCTGATACGAAAAGAGAGCAGTAATGCCTGAGTTACCGGAAGTTGAAGTCAGTCGCATGGGGATTAGCCCGCATGTGGAAGGGCAAAAGGTTAAGATCATTAAGATCCGCCAGTATCAACTACGCTGGTTGATCCCTGATGTGATCCACGATATTGAAGGGCAGGTGATCACCCATGTTACGCGTCGTGCCAAATACTTACAGCTTCATACAGAGAAAGGCACAGCAATCGTACACTTGGGAATGTCAGGAAGCTTACGAGTACTTCCTGCTGATGTGCCTGCTGAAAAGCACGATCACGTGGACTTAGTGTTGGAAAGTGGTGAGATGTTGCGTTATAACGACCCTCGTCGCTTTGGGGCTTGGTTATGGGCTGCGCCAGATACCGAGCATGAGGTGTTGGCAAAGCTTGGTCCTGAGCCGCTAGATGCACAATTTGATGCTGATTACTTGTTTGCCAAGCTGAATAAGCGACGTACCGTGATCAAACAATTGATTATGGATAATAAAATTGTTGTTGGTGTCGGTAATATCTACGCCAACGAAGCCTTATTCAGTGCTAAAATCTCTCCTCAGCGCCCAGCCTATCAAGTGACTCACCAAGAGGTAGAGGCTTTGGTGGCTGCGATTAAGGCGGTGTTAGCTTTTGCTATTAAGCAAGGGGGCACCACGCTTAAAGATTTTAAAAATGCCGACGGTAAACCGGGGTATTTTGCGCAAGAATTACAGGTGTATGGTAAAGCAGGGCAAGCGTGTCCACGGTGCGATCATACACTCAGTGAAGTGAAGATTGGTCAACGCACTACAGTGTATTGTAGTGTGTGCCAGCGATGATTTTGAATTTACTCGCAAAGCGATTAATTTTTTATTTTCAAATGGAATGATGTAATGAAAGCTATTGCTTTCATTAGGTCGTTCTATGGCATCTTTAACCGAATTAATTAGTGGTAAGTATCTATCTACCAGAAAGGATTACAATGAAATATTTAGTAACAGGCGCGGCTGGGTTTATTGGTAGTGCCGTTGTAGAGCGACTTTGTGCGCAAGGTCATCAAGTTATCGGTATCGATAACTTAAATGATTACTACGATGTGTCATTGAAAGAAGCACGTCTAGAGCGCATTGCTGATGATAATTTTACTTTCATTACCTTGGATTTAGCCGATCGTGAAGGTATCGCGACATTATTTGCTGAGCAGCAATTTGATCGCGTAATTCATTTGGCAGCGCAAGCAGGTGTGCGTTATTCGTTGGATAATCCAATGGCGTACGCTGACAGTAACTTGGTGGGGCATTTGACCATCCTTGAAGGCTGTCGCCATAACAAGGTGAAACACTTAGTCTACGCATCATCAAGCTCTGTGTATGGCTTGAATCAAAAGATGCCATTTGATACTAAAGACAGTGTTGATCACCCTATTTCTCTGTATGCTGCGACCAAAAAGTCTAACGAGTTAATGGCGCACACATACTCGCACCTTTACGGTGTGCCTACTACAGGGTTGCGCTTCTTTACTGTGTACGGCCCTTGGGGACGCCCTGATATGGCGCTGTTTAAGTTCACCAAGAAAATCATTGAAGGCGAGTCGATCGATGTTTACAACAACGGTGAGCTAAGCCGCGACTTCACTTACATTGATGATATCGTAGAAGGTATTTTGCGTATTCAAGATGTGATCCCTGAGCCAAACAGTGAGTGGAGCGTTGAAGCGGGTTCACCTGCAACGAGTTCTGCGCCGTACCGTGTGTATAACATTGGTCACGGTAGCCCTGTGAAGCTAATGGACTTCATTACAGCATTGGAAGATGCGTTAGGCATTGAAGCGAAGAAAAACTTTATGCCAATGCAGCCTGGTGATGTGTACGCGACTTATGCTGATACGCAAGATTTATTTGCGGCAACGGGTTATCAACCAGAGGTGAAAGTGACCGAAGGGGTCAAAGCCTTTGTTGATTGGTATCGTGAGTTTTACCAAAAATAAATCGCAGTTTTGCAAGAAATCAAAAGGGAAGCCAATGGCTTCCCTTTGTTGTTTATTCCCGGACGCTAGCTAGTTACTTTGTATGTAGCTTCTTCATAAGAGCATCAGTGATAAATGGGTCAACAAACTGACTGACATCGCCGTTATGCAGCGCCACTTCTTTCACTATGGTCGACGAGATGAAAGAGTTCTCTTCCGCTGGAGTGAGAAATACCGTTTCTAACTCAGGCATCAAGCGACGGTTCATGTTGGCGAGCTGGAATTCATACTCAAAATCAGAAACTGCACGCAAACCACGAACCAAGACATTGGCTTGATACTCTTTCGCAAAATCAACCAGTAAGCCAGAGAAGCCAACAATGGTGACATTGCTTAAGTGGCGCGTAATGTGCTCGGCTAGCGCGACACGCTCCTGAAGATCAAACAGCGGCTTCTTACTTGGGCTCGCCGCAATGCCAACAATCACGTGATCAAACATCGCTGCGGCACGCTCAATTAAGTCGAGGTGACCGTTAGTAATAGGATCAAAAGTGCCAGGGTAGATGACCGTGTTTTTATCCGTCATGATTCGCTCTTATTGGTAACTGATTGTTGTAAAGACCAAAGTGCAATGTACTTATTGAAGGTGTATTGCGCAATGATGATGGAAAGAAGTAAGCCGTGAGCACCATCGAGTACCCCTTTTCGCAGGAGGTAGGTTTTCAAGAAGGCACCAATCGCATGACTAAATGCACTACCAAAGCCCACTTTTTTCCCTTGCTGAAAACGATCTTGAGCCCAGTTTCTGGCATAAGTTAGTTGCTTTTGTTGAAAATCCGCAAAGTTGGTGCAGGTTTGGTGTAAGAGGTCGCCATCGAGGTTAACGACAGTTGCCCCTGTTGTGTCAACGGCTTCATGGACTAAGTTGTCGTTATAGCTGCGCTCTTGGGTTTGGTAGAGGCGCATAACGCGATCGGGATACCAGCCGCAGTGGTACATATAGCGGCCAAGGAACCAATTACGACGAGCACAACTATAAATGACATTATTTTTAATTGACTGGGTTAATACCGCTTCAATGCTGGCTTTGAGCTCTAGTGTGACGGCTTCATCGGTATCAATCATGAAGGTGTAATCACAGGTCGCGTATTGCTGGGCGATTTGACGTTGTTTGCCGTAGCCTTGCCAATCAAGGTTGCTGTATACCTTAGCGCCAAATTGAGAGGCGATCTCGGTGGTGTTATCGTCACTTCCCGAATCTAAAAGGATGATTTCATCAGCCCATTGCACGGACTCAAGACACGCATGTAAGGTAGTGGCGGCGTTCTTGGCAATCAATACAACAGATAGCGTTGCGCGATTAGTGGTTGACATGTGGTTTCTCCAGAAGTTGCGCAATGAGCTCGAGGTGTTTCGCAAGCGAGCCTTGATTAAGCTTAAGCACTTGTAAGGCGTTTCCACCTTGTGCTTTTGCTTGCTGTGGTGATTGCAGATAGCGGTTGATGGTGGTTGCTAGTGTTTGGCTGTTAGTTACCGTCTTAAGAGCATCAGCATCGGTTAACATCTGGCAGATGCTACTGAAGTTAAATGTGTGCGGCCCCATAATCAAAGGAAGACCATAAGCCGCGGGCTCTAGCGGATTGTGACCACCTCGTTCAATTAGGCTACCGCCAATAAAGGCGACATCAGCGACGCCGAACAGTGTCATGAGTTCACCCATGGTATCACCTAGCACCACTTGGTAATCATCTGCGGATACGTTAGTTGATACACTTGTTGATAGGCTCGTTTGTTCACTCTTACGGAGGTAACTAAAGCCATGTTCAGCAATGAGGGTAGCAACACTATCAAAACGCTCAGGATGGCGAGGAACCAAGACGAGCAGGGCATCGGGGGAGTGCTGCAATATCTGCTGGTGTGCAGCTAAGATGACAGCATCTTCACCGTCATGGGTACTGGCAGCGATCCACACTGGACGCTCGAAAGCCCAGCTTTGTTTTAGTTGTTGTGCTTGTTCGTACTGCTCTTTAGTGACATCGATATCAAACTTTACGCTACCGCAGACGTGCAATTTGTCTTTTGGTAGGCCGAGTTCAACATACCTGTCGCCATCGGCTTGGTATTGAGCGGCAATTAACGACATTTCGTTGAGCATTGGCGCCACAAGATTTTTGACTTTCCCATAGCCCTTGGCTGAGCGGGCGGATAGGCGGCCATTGGCGAGCATCACCGGAATTTGGCGCTTATTTAGCTGGTGGATCATGTTAGGCCAAAGCTCGGTTTCCATGACGATCGCCAGCTTAGGGCTTAAATTATCGATCAGTCGACCCATCGCAAAGGGTAGATCATAAGGCAGGTAGCAATGCTGCACGCTGTCACCAAAGCTTTTTCTTACTTGCTCCGAGCCAGTTGGTGTCATCGTGGTGATCGTGATCGGCAGCTCGGGATATGCCTGTTGCAATGCTTTGACTAACGGCACTGAGGCGATAGTTTCACCTACTGAGACCGAGTGAAGCCAGATACCGCCTTTGGCAAAAGGTGGGGCAAAGCCATAGCGTTCTTTCAATCGCTTCTTATATAATGGCGCTTTTAATGATCTGAACAGTAATCGAGCAGCAATCAGTGGCTGGATGATAAGCAATAATAGATTGTAGGTAAATTTAGCCATCAGATAGGTTTATGCGATGAATATTGAGGCTAGTTTACACAATATAGACAGGCGACGTTAGATGGAACGAAAAAATATACTCGTTATCCGCAGAGATAATATTGGTGATTTGGTATGTACCACGCCACTTTTTGAATCGATAAAAAATATAGAGCCTGAATGTAATCTTTTTGCTTACGTTAATTCAATGAATGCCTCTGTGCTTGAAGGTAATCCTTTCATTGACGAGACATTTATTTATACCAAGACCAAGCATAGAAAAGATAATCAAAGTGTGTTGGCAACCTATATTGAGCGCTTTTCACAATTACTCAAATTACGCCTAAAAGGTGTAGATGTTGCGATTTTGGCAAATCCTCAACCTTGTAAGCAAAGCTTAAAAGTGGCCAAGTTGGTCGGCGCGAAAAAAATCATAGGCGCCAACATACAGGGTGAAAATTGTTTAACGCATTCTTTTATGCCTGAAGATTTTTCAGGAAAACATCAAGTAGAACATGTTCATAGTTACTTAACGGCGTTAACCGAGCAGGTGCCGAGCATTCCTACTAATAAAATTTTCCCTGTTGATGATGAAGTGCAGCGTTTACAAACACAGTTGTCTCATTTAGATATCACTAAACCAGTTGTTGGAATTCATATTAGTGTACGTCGCCCCGATAGCCGCTGGCCGATTGAGCGCTATGTTACTTTGATGCAGAAAATTACCGAGCAAGAGAGTGATACGCAGTTTTTGCTGTTTTGGGCTCCAGAAAAAGCGGAAGATAACTCAGATAAAGGCGATTCATTAAGAGCCAAAGAATTATTAGCACAATGTGAGGGGCTTAATGTTAGCCCGGTGCCAACAGCCTCTATTGAAGAGCTGAAGGCGGGATTTTCATTGTGTAGCAGTATAATTTGTAGCGATGGTGGTCCAATGCATTTAGCGGCGGCTTTAGATAAAAAACTGCTGGTGTTTTTTGGTAAAACCCCAGTTGATCACTGGCACCCATGGTGTGAGCATTATCAAATTCTGCAAACTGACGATGGTAAAGCTTCTTCCGTATCTGTCGATATGGCTTATAAGCATTGGAACGAGTTAATGAGTAACTAAATGAAAGCGCAATTAGCTGAAGATAAAATGACGAAAAGTCAGCTGTTTTTATTATCTATCGTGTCACTATTGGCAATAGTAATGCCGTTAGGTGATGCTGGTGGCTTAATTACTGTGTGTTTAGCCGTTGGCGGTTTGGTGGCTTTTTTTAATAAAGACGCGATGAAAGCATGCCGTTGGGTATTAATTATTTGGGGTGTTTATAGTTTACTTTATGGTTTATCAGCCTTATGGAGCGTCGTGCCAAAGATGGTGATCGGTGATCTGCGTAAAGAAAACCTCTACACCGTCTTTGCATTTGCGCTGAGTTTTGCTGCTTTTTATAAAGCCAAAGAAAAGAGTAAAGATGTTTTTATTTATGCTGTCTTGTTTGGCGGGGTTATTTTATCTGCGATGCAGATGATTGACCATTTCGGTATTCAAGTCCAGGTATTAACGGCGTTTACCCAAAAGCATTTACCTGGTGTGGGTGATGCCTCAACCTTACTTGTGTTGTTCTTTGCTTTGAGCTTTTACTTGTTTGTCACTAAGCAAAAAACAAAGATCTGTGTGGGCGTGCTATATCAAGTATTGATTGTTTATGCAGCGTTTCTAACTCAAAACCGGATGGCGTTTGTTTGCTTTGCGCTAATCTATGCTGTTTACGTGTTCGGCATAGTATGGCGTTTGAGTATCGCTAGACGTACAGTTATTGTTGCTGTCATGCTACCGCTTGCAGCTACATTGTTCTTTTTTGGTTTTGGCTTAAAAGCGCACCAGCATCAAAATGCTTTTGAGCAAGTTGAGTCGGTATCTAAACACGATCCTCGATTATATATGTGGGACTTTTACTTAGATAAAGCATTCGAAAGCCCAGTTCTTGGTTATGGTGCGGGATATGCGATGCCACGGGAAACGTTTAAAGGTGAGTTCCCAAGTAACTTTAACCATTTGAATAAGATTCATGCGCATAATGTATTGTTAAATAAGCAATTGCAGATGGGTGTTATTGGCTTAGCCCTGTTTATGTTGCTATACGGTTTGGCGTTTAAAAAATCAGTGCTACCGTTTAAACACGACCAAATAACTGTGGTTGCTTTGCTTGTTTTTGTCGGCTATTTTGCCAAGAGCATGACGGATGATTTCTTTATCCGAAATTCACTCTTGTTATTTTGGATTCTGATTGGCTTCTTTATGAATGCGAACAGGGTCGAAGAAAGTAAATAACTCAGTCGTTATTGGATTGAATAGTAACCAGTAACCCGCAAAAAAGAGAGCTGAAATAGCTCTCTTTTTTTCGCTTGAATATTAAGGCTTATCTCTTAATTAAGAGGCAGCCAGTCCTTAACTTTTTGGTATCCCCAGTAGCTTACAGCACTCTTGATACACACGGTCAAAAGGTAAGCTCTTAATACATTCAGCATTATGTGGACAGGTGTTTATGTTGTGCTTACAGTGTTGCACCCATGTCACATCACGCTTGAAGAAATTGTGATGATTTCGACAAACTATATTGGTCGCTAGGGTGTGATATGGAGAGTCGTGAAAAAATTCCCCTCGTCCAGCAAGTAATTCACTGCCAGGGCCAAATAACGCAATAGTTGGAGTGGCGGTGTGCTTAGCTATATGGGTGATCCCTGTATCAGGGCTTACCAGTAATGTCGCATTCTCAATTAAGTGCCATAGCTGCGCTAAATCTAATTTGCCGCCAAAGGAATGAAATTTACCACAAGGATCGGCGGCTTGAACTAAAGCTAACTCGTTTGGTCCTGCACTCCAAACAGGAGTGAACCCGAGTTTTTCCATTCCTTTCGCGAGTCTTAGCCAGTTCTCACTTGGCCAAAATTTTAGTGGTGTACTGGCTCCTAAATGTAATACTACGTAAGGCTTACTTGGCAGCTCAAAAGTCTTGTGTTGCGGCGCTGGCCATTGTGATGGGTCAAAGGTTAGCGTTGAATGAGATCCGCTCAGCAAACTCATCATGTCGGTAATGGAGGTTGCTTGGTTTGGAATTGGGATCAGTTCATTAAACGGGATATCTTTATAGTTGGTCTTGGTATTGGCAAAGCCTTTGATCCATCGTGCGCCAATAGCAAAAGCAGTCCATGAAAAGCGGTTGTCTAATACAGGTAGCGCTAAATCATAGTTAGGCTGTTTCCATATGGAAAAAAAGGAACGCCAGTTTTTAGGGGTAAAGCCGATAAAAGAGACATTATAGGGTTTAGATTGATAAAGCCCGGCGAGAAACGGAGGACCCGCGACATCAATCTCTGCATCAGGGTATTTATCGCGCAGATGGGCGAGTAACCCTGTTGCCATTAGCGCATCACCCAGTAATAACTGGTGGATAACGAGAATGCGCTTAGGTGATTGAGGTTGCTGACGGCGTTTGAATATAAGTCGAGGTGCTCGGAGCAAAATAGCCCCGAGCTGAATTAAGCGAAATCCCGTGCGCGATGACATGTTACTTGCTTACTCGTTGGAAAATGGCTTCCATCTCATCCACCATCTTAGTCATGGTGCAATTTGCTGAGGCGTGTTGATAGCTGTAGGCGCCAAATTCTTCGCGTAAGGCTGGGTTATCCAGTAATGTTTCAATCGCTTTCGCCAGTGATACGCTGTCTTTGGTTTCCACGCAGTAGCCATTTTTCTCATGGTGAAGTACTTCAAGAATACTGCCTACATCGGTTGAGATGATAGGTAAGCCACATAGCATGGCTTGCATAATGCCTTGCGGTACACCTTCATTACCGTAAGACGGTAAGCAGAATAAATCCATTGCCTGCAACCAAGGCACAACATCGTCTTGATTACCCACCAGTGTGACTTGGTCGCGAATACCTAATTCATCAATTTTAGCTTCTAGTGTGGGACGAAACGGACCATCCCCTACGATCAGAATATGATTATCTTGGCGCTTCAGTGATGCCACTGCTTCCACTAAATATTCATGTCCTTTCCATGAACGAATCGTTGCCAGAATACCAATGATGGTTTTATCGGTCGGTAGTGATAACGCTTGGCGCACTTGCTGTTTGTCATCAGGGCGAACAAAGCGGTTTTCATCGATACCGGTCGGGATGGATTGCATTTTATCTAATGCTACGCCGTTATCACTGTGTAGTGTTTGGCGAAGTTTTTCACCTGTGGTCACAATGAAATCATTACCTTTTCGATATAGCCACTGGGTTGTTTTCTTATTATGAACCGCAGTGGATAAGTGGCGGGTACGCACAATACCTGGGCGTGATTTATTCCATGCCAGTGATAAAGAGACTAACCAGCTGTCAGTAGAGCTATGGGTATTCACCACATCGAACTGATTCTCAGCTAGGAAACGGTACATTGCCATCAGTGCCGCAGGGCGCTTTTTGTTGATTGGTAACGCAACAGTATTGATGCCACGCTCTTTTGCTGCGGTATAAATATTTGAGTTTGAAGGGCAGGCAATAGTCACTTGGTGACCACGTGCGATCATGCCTTCAGATTCTGTCAATGTACGAATTTCTTGACCACCCCAGCCGCAGGATGATTCGGTATGTAAGATGTTTAATTTTTTCATGAGTGTTTTTCTTTCATTAGTGTGGAGTACAAGGCCGTCATATCAGTCACCATTTTCTCGATTGTAAATTGTTCTGCGGTGTGACGAGCATTGTGCCCTAATTGTTGTAACTGAGCTTGGGTCTCACATTGTGTTAAACAGTTAGCGAGGGAGTTTGCCGAGAATGTTTCGCAAATATAACCATTTACAGTAGGCTCAACGAGGTCTTTAGCTCCAACTGAGTCAGACACGATAACTCCAATGCCTGCTGCCATCGCTTCCAACACGACGTTCCCAAATGGTTCGTAGTGTGCAGGGTGCAGTAATAGATCTGATGCAGCCATCAGTTTGGCTATATCGCTACGTACCCCCATAAACATTACGCGCTCAGTGATATTAAGTTCAGAAGCCAGTTTTTGATATTTTGCTAGTTTTTTCTCTTTACCGACAACTAACAAGATTGTGTCTTCATTGGTTTGAGCAATAGCCTGAATCGCCTCGGTCACGCCTTTACGTTCAAAGCCGGAGCCAACGAAAATCAAGATACGCTTATCTTGAGGTAAGGCGAGTTCTTGACGAAGTTGGCGTTGATCATCTTGCCAAGTGGGCGTGAACTGCTCGCAATTAATGCCGTTATAAATGGTAACGAGTTTATCTTCTGATATATCGAAGTGGTTAATAATATCTTGTCTGACCATTTCGGAGATACAGATGACTTTTTGCAGCTCATTCGATTCAAACATCTGTCGCTCAGCATCAAGAATATAACGATGGAAACTATCCATCTGTTGCCAGCACTTTTGTAGGGTGTTGGCTTGACGGTTTTTAATTTTTAACCACTGAGCGTGAACGCCATCACCTGCGCGATAAAGGTGACAGCCAGGCACTCTTTCATGAGACTGCACGATATCGAAATCGTGCGTCGCTAAATATTGTTGAACATTATGTGTAAAGCTTTTGGCTTTAGTGGTACGTGTTAGCCCTGACTTTTTAACTTGATGGACATGATACTGAGAATTAGCGTCTTTAGGCCAAGCCTGAGTAATAACGGACACATCGAGCTCAGCATGCTGCAAACCTTCTAGTGAGCGAGCAATGATCTTTTCCGCGCCGCCATCTGGGCGATACTTCTGGCGCACAATGGCGAGTTTAGTCATGAGATAACTGCTCCAAAATTGCCGCATACACGGTTTCGACACTGATTGCGGTTAAACATTCACTGATTTTGCCACCGCCACAGCCATCGTAGCCGCATGGACGGCAAGTATGGTTCGAGGTTAGTACGCGAGCTTTATCACTCCATGGTGCCCATTCGATATTGCCACTTGGGCCAAACAGGGCGACGCAAGGCGTGTCGACCGCGGCCGCAATGTGCATAGGGACCGAATCAACACCAACCATGAGCTTGGCTTGCGCTATGGTTGCAGCGAGCGAGCGCAGTGAGAGTTGACCAGCAAGGTTGTGCAAGTTCGGGTGATCGATGCCGTCTAAAATCCCTTCAACCAAGCCCATTTCGACTTTATCAGGTGCTGCGGTGATCACCACCTGATGACCATCAGCTAATAACTGTTGGATCAAGCTGCGGTAATGTTCGATGCGCCATGTTTTAAATAGCCAGCGTGAAGTGGGATGCAACACAATAAAGTTTTTGTCGTCAACGTTCGTGCGTAGTTGGCGAGCCGTTTGGTGCTCTTGCTCACTAAGCTCAAGGATCAAAGGTTTATCTTGTGGCCTAATGATAAGACCTGCTTTGCGAAGCGCATCCAAATGGACTTCGACGGTATGACGGGTATTGCCTACGCGCGGTAAGTGGTAACGCAATGGAAACGCTTTTTTCCACGATTTGTCTTGGCGATTTTTGTAATTACCTGCGATACCGTAGCGCGCTTTTGTCGCCCATTTTATCCAAGCACCACGACGGCTTTCGGTTAAGTTGATCACCAAATCATACTCTTGTCCGCGCAGGGTTTTCAGTAGTTCGATTTCTTTGCTGATGTGCTTAATCGCACCAAGCTTTTTCCACTTTTTATCGATCACGTGCAGCGTATCGATAGCTGGATGTGCTTGTAGCATAGGAGCGGTATCAGCATATACCAGCGCATCTACCGCTAAATGCGGGTGATGATTTTTTAACGTTTGGAATACCGGCGACGACAATAAGACATCGCCATGGTGACGAAGCTTGATCACCAAAACGCGTTTGACTTGTGCCCAATCAATCGGATGAGGCAGGTAGTCTTGCAAGCATGATGTTTCCATTAGCTGTCACCTTGTTGTAATAATTGCGATAGCTGAGCAAAGACGTGTTCAGCTGTTAAGGCTGCCATGTCTTGTTGGTTGAGTGACGAAGCGGTGAGATACACCTGCCCTTGACCATAGCCGCCAATCAGCCCTGGGTCGGTTGGACCGTACAAGGTGATATTGGGTTTATCTAACGCGGCCGCAAGGTGGCTTAAACCCGTATCGACAGAAACCACAGCGTTGGCATTTGCCAATACTTCAGCAACTTGATACAAGCTGAGCTTAGGCAGCACTTCGACGTGGTCAAAACCTTCGGCTAAACGCAGGGCGCGTTGCTGTTCATGCGGCGCTCCCCACGGTAGTTTTACTTGGTAGCCGAGTGTAGATACTTGGGCGATCAAGTCACGCCAGTGTTGTTCAGGCCAATGCTTGTTATCACGCGTTGTGGCGTGCAAGAACACCAAATAAGGTTGTTTGGTTGGTGTTGCTTGTGCCAAGAAGTGCTGAGCAATCGCGTAATCCCCGGTTTGTACCTGACCGTCAGTGTGCGTTGGTAGGGTGTAACCTAATGCGCTGGCAAACAGTTGGCGGATGCGTTCGACCGCGTGTAATTCTTTACTTACCGGATGGCGCTTGTCGTAGCAGTAGCTGGCTAGTGGCTCTTTGATCGAGTGCTTGTCGTAACCGTGTTTTTCACCGTGCGCTTTGCAGGTCAGGAAGGCGCTTTTGATCAGGCCTTGGGCATCAATCACTGCATCGTATTGTTGGGCTTGGATTTGCTGTTTGCAGCGTTGCCATTCACCCGATTTGATGGTGTTGATGATATTTTTACGCCAGCGACGGATTGCCACTGGGATCACCTGCTCGACAGCATTATGCCAAGCTGGGATCTGAGCAAAACCTTCTTCGACTACCCAATCAAACTGGATACTAGGAATGGCACGCACTGCATCTGTGATCGCTGGTAAGGTGTGGATCACATCTCCCATCGAGGTAGTTTTGACAATCAAGACGCGCATGATTGACCTGCCAATAGTTCATCCAACGCATCGAGCGCCATTTGTGGGGTAATGTCGATCAAGCTTTGATGATAGCCCTGTTCGCCATCGCCTTTACGCACCTTCAAGTAACCATCAATCAAGCGGAGCACTTTCGCTTGATGAGTTAAAGGCGGGGTAAAGTCTGGGCTTGATGGGCCGTATAGTGCGACTAGAGGTAAACCTACCGCTGCGGCTACATGCATTAAGCCTGAGTCATTGGTGATCGCTGCTTTACAGCTTGCCATCAAATCAACCGCTTGCTCTAACTGGGTTTTTCCAGCCAAATTAACGCAGTGCTCGCGGTGTTGCTCAGGAAGTGCTGCGATGATTTCGTCACCGACAGGTTGGTCTTTGCCTGAACCAAAAATCCAAACTTGCCAGCCTTTTTCAATCAGTTGGCTTACGGCTGCGGCATAGTGATAGTGCGGCCAGCGTTTGGCTGGACCAAATTCAGCCCCCGGACAGATAGCCAGTGTTGGTCGTTGCTGGTTTAGTCCTAGCGCTTGGCAAGCGGCTTGACTGCTTTCACTGTCGACTTGCAGTGCTGGGTAGAGCAGTGGTTGAGGTAATGCTTGTGCAGACGTCATCTCAGCTTTATCGAAAGCTAGGGCGACATAACGCTCAACCATCAGGGGAAACGCTGCTTTGTCTAGCTTGCGGTAGTCGTTGAGTAAGCCGTAACGCATTTCACCTAGCCAGCCTGTGCGCTTGGCAATATCGGCAAACCAAGGGACTAGCGCAGACTTGAGCGAACCTGGCAGTACGATGGCTTGGTCGTATCCAGTTTGTTTAAGCTCTTTACCTAATTGGCGGCGCAGACCTAATTGCAAAGCACCATGACCGATTGGCATTGCAATCACATTACTCACTTCTGGCATACGGCTAAGAATAGGACGGCACCAATCAGGTGCCATCACATCAATACTTGCTGCCGGATTATTCGCTTTGAGTGTGCGATACAGGCTTTGCGACATCACCATATCGCCCACCCAAGAAGGGCCAATAATTAGAATTTTCATTATGCTAACCCATTCTTATTGCTAGAATTTGTATTCATCAGAACAGTAAGGCTCAACGATGCCTGGACGTTGTGTTTTCAGTAGCTTCAAAATCCACATGTACTGCTCAGGTTGTTGACTAACAAACAATTCGATTTGCTCGTTCATCATGCGAGCATCTTGCTCTTCGCTGCCGCTCGGGAAAGGATCCAGAGCGGGCAAAATATGCATGTCGAATTTGCCCGTTTCGTTGTTGTAAGTAGAAAACAGCGGCACAATTTTCGCGCGGCTTAACTTAGATAACTTACCTAAGCCAGAAATGGTGGCTTTGGTGGTAGCAAAGAAATCAACAAACACACTGTGGTTTGGTCCGAGATCTTCATCGGGTAAGTAGTAACCCAAGTAACCATCACGAATCGATTTGATAAACGGCTTGATGCCTACGCTACGTTCATAGATTTTGCCGCCATACTGCAGACGCTGACGGTTCATTAGCCAGTCGGCAACAGGGTTCGATTGCTTCTTTGCCATCGATGAAATCGGCAAGCCACGGGATGCTAAGAGCACGGCAGGAATATCGACAGCCCAAGTGTGCGGCACCAATAGGATCACGCTTTCACCCGCATCGGTATGCTTGGTGAGGTTATCCATATTGTGGATCACTGAGTTGTTTTCCATCCACTGACGTGAGCGCGTGGTAAGGCCGGCCAGTCCCATCAAGTAGCTGCCTGCAGTGATAAAAGTATCTAGCAGGATTTGTTCACGCTCTTGGTGGCTTTTTTCAGGAAAACAGAGCAACAGGTTGATGCGGGCACGATGGGTCGCGCCCCCTTTGATCTTAAGTGCCAGCTTGGCAAACGGGATCGCTATCGCACGGCGGACACCGTGCGGTAGAAGCGAAAGTAACGCGCCGACTATGACTGCCAACCATGTGCCCCAATACTTAGGGTGAAGAAACGACCATTCGAATTGCGGTCGATGCGCTTTATTGTCGTTATGATCGATCATAGTCTGCACACAATTACTTATTAATGATCGCCATGTACTCAGCTACGCCTTCGGCAACTGATTTGAACGGTTCGTTGTAACCCGCGGCACGTACCTTGGTTAGGTCTGCTTGGGTGTAAGTTTGGTAGCGGCCTTTTAGGTGCTCTGGGAAAGGTACGGTTTCAACGCCGCCTTTACCGTGGTGTTTGATCACCGCATCGGCTACCGCTTGGAAAGATTCAGCATTACCGGTACCACAGTTGAAAATGCCAGAAACGCCATTTTCTAAGAACCATAGGTTCATTTTGGCAACGTCACCCACGTACACGAAATCACGTTTGAAGGTTTCAGAGCCAGCAAATAGCTTCGCGTTTTCACCTTTGTTGATTTGGCTATTTAGGTGGAAAGCAACGGATGCCATGCTACCTTTGTGTTGCTCACGTGGGCCGTAGACGTTGAAGTAACGGAAGCCTGTGATTTGCGATAGTTTCTCGCCGTGCTCTTCAGCATCTTGCCATACGCGACGTACGTAGTTGTCGAACTGTTGCTTCGAGTAACCGTAAACGTTCAGGGCACCTTCGTAAGCTTTTTCTTCGATGAAATCGCGGTCACGACCACCGTAAGTGGCTGCTGAAGACGCGTATAGGAATGGAATTTGACGCTCTAAACAGTAGTGAAGTAGCTCTTTTGAGTACTCGTAGTTGTTTAGCATCATGTATTTGCCGTCCCACTCGGTCGTCGCTGAACACGCACCTTCGTGGAAAATTGCGTCGATAGGACCAAACTCATCGCCCGCCATGATTTGGGTGATGAAGTCTTCTTTATCCATGTAATCAGCGATATCAAGATCAACCAAGTTGGCGAATTTAGTGCCATCTTTTAGGTTATCAACAACTAAAATGTCGTTACGACCTTGTTCATTCAGTAGTTTTACAATGTTGCTGCCGATCATGCCGGCGCCGCCAGTTACAATAATCATGGTAAATCCTAATGCTAAAACGTTGATTCTACGGCCGCAATTGAGCCACCGTACAAGAATTCTTCTTATCTTATGATAACATCAACTGAGAGCCAGAGTGCGAAGGAAGCAAATCATAATGAAGACCCGAGATCGAATCATCATGGCTGCGCTTGAGTTATTCAATGAGCGCGGCGAACCCAATGTCACGACCAATCATATAGCGGCACATCTGGGGATCAGCCCTGGCAATCTCTATTATCATTTTCGTAATAAAGAAGAGATTATACACAGTATTTTTGATGAATACGCCAGTGATTTACGGATCCGCTTTCAACCGCAGGCTGAATTTGATGCGACAGCAGAAAGCTTGCTGCAGTATCTGGATGCGGTGTTTATCTTGATGTGGCGCTACCGTTTTTTCTACGCCAATTTGCCCGACATTCTACGTCGAGATGAAAACTTGCAAACCAAATATCTAGAAGCACAAGAAAACTTGCATCAAAACATGATGGTATTAATGCAAAGTTTCCGAGATAGCGGTTTGTTAGATTTGGAAGAAAAAGAAATACTCAGCTTGACCAACACCTTGAAATTGGTGGCATCGAGCTGGATCTGTTACCAAACCACTCAAGCGCCAGGGGCTAAAGTGACCAAAGCTGTGGTGTACCAAGGTGTACTGCAAATGCTGAGTATTGTTCGCCCGTTGACGACCGAAAAAGGACGCGAGCGTGTTAGCCAATTGGAAGCGCACTATTGTGCCCAAGTGCAGCAAGATACGGCTTAGTGAATGCGAAGCTTCTGAGGTGAAACATATTGTGTCGTTGTCGCGCTAAAACAGTGTTGATAGCGGCACGAGTTCAATGTCTTGTTCGAGCAGAGGTAATTGCTTGGCAAGGGTCGTTAAGGTCACAGGGTAGGGATGACCGATGGCAATCGCATACCCTTGGCGTTGGGCGCGTTTGACTGCGGCTTTGAGTTGGCGAGCAACAAAGGCTTCGCTGGCGACATGATCGAGAAACACATGGCGGCGTAATGTTGGTAACCCCATGGCGAGGCTGCGCTGCTCTGCCACACTGGCGGCACTGGTTCGGCTATCTAAGAATCCCACCCCATAGTCATTTAATACTGTCATGACCCAATCCATGTGTTGGCGATTTTGAGTGAGGGCGCTGCCCATATGATTATTGATGGCGACCACATACGGAATGCGCAGTAAGGCATGGCGCAGGGTTTGTTGCGTTTGTTGTTGCGACATCGCGAAGGTCAAAGTCAGTGGTTCGAGTGGCGCGTGGCCTTGTGGTTGCATGGGCATGTGCAAGAGCACGTCGCGCTGTTCTCGATGTGCTTGTTCTGCGGTGGTGATATCAAATGGGGTATTAGGTAGAATTGAGACACTGACCGCATGGGGCAATTGACTCAATGCCTCTGGCATTGCGTGGTGACCCAAATCGTCGATCACAATCGCCAGCTTGGCCGCCTGCACGGGTATGCCTGCGGTAAGCAGAGTGAGTATGAGGGTTAAAGCTGCCATCCTTTGCATGCTTGCTGACCTTTATGAAACCGTTATTTTTTCAGCCAAGTGCGAGGGTTTGTTGGCGTGCCTTTGCGTCGGATTTCAAAGTACAGCCCAGAGCGGCTCTGACCGCCACTGTCCCCAACCAGCGCGATAGCTTCGTTAGCTTGCACTGTATCACCGACTTTCTTGAGCAATGTTTGGTTATAGCCATAGAAGGTCATGTCACCTTTACCGTGGTCGATTGCCAGCATGAGACCATAGCCGCGTAGCCAGTCGGCAAAAATCACTTTACCTGGGTATACCGCGTTGACTTTGCTGCCGCTATCTTTAGCGATCACCATGCCTTTCCAACGTAATTCACCACGCTGTTTGGTGCCATAATTGTGCAGTACGCTTCCTTTCACTGGCCAAGGTAGGCGGCCTCGTTGTTTCGCTAAGCCATCCATTGGGGCTTGGCGAGCGGCGCGTTCTGCTTCTAATTTAGCGCGGGCAATTTCTTTGAGTAAGCGACGTTCATTCACTTTTAACTCATTGATGTAGCCACGATCGGTGGAGATTTGGCTTTTTATGCCTGCAAGGGTTTGCTTACGGCGCTTTTGATCGCGGCTGCGTTTTTGGTTTTCCTCTTTGAGCTCATCGACGAGATCTTGTTGGCGCTGACGTTGCTGAGCCAGTTCGTGTTTTTTTAGTTGCAGTTCGGTGTCGATAGCGGCAAGGGCGGTTAATGCTTTGATGCGGGCTTCACTGATGCGTTCGGCGTATACGGTAAAACGGTCGAGAGTGTGACTGTCTTCGCCACTGAGCAAATTCGCCAGCTGGCTGTCTTGTCCTTGGCGGTATTGGGTATTGAGTAGTTCACGCAGCATTTCTTGTTGGCCTAAGCGCTGTTGCTGCAGTGTTTGTTGTTCTTGGCTGAGTTTAGCTATTGAGCGGGTTAATGCCTGACGTTGATTTTCAGCCTGATGGATCTTTTTAGTCGCATTGGCAATCGAGACCTCGTGCTGTTTCAGCTCGTTTTGCAGCGCGGCGTAGCGTTTTTGCTTGTCTTGCAGTTGCCCTTGTTGGCGCGACAGTTCTTGTTTAACCCCGTCGAGTTGCTGGTTATCTGAAGCGTATCCGACAGGGCTAATTGACAGACATAACAAAGCGCCAGTGCATAAAGCACTGGCGCGGAAGGTCTTTGTGAGGTGTTTGATCATATCCCGCATGGGATTGATTATTTCAGATCAAACAGCACCTGACCAGTCATCTCTGCAGGGATTTCGATATCTGATAGCGCCAGCATGGTTGGTGCTAGGTCAGATAGCTTACCGCCTTCTTTCAGAGTCACGGCTTTATCACCTACGTAGATCAGTGGTACTGGTAGGTTTGTGTGTGCTGTGTGAACACCACCTGTTTCAGGGTTGATCATCATCTCAGCGTTACCGTGGTCGGCAGTGATCAGTAGCTGACCGTCCATTTCGCGGATAGCTTCAACCACTTGACCAATACAGCTGTCCAGTGCTTCACATGCTTGAACTGCAGCATCGTAAACACCAGTGTGACCAACCATGTCACCGTTAGGGTAGTTACAGATGATAGTATCGAATTCACCAGACTTGATTGCCGCAACCAGTTTTTCAGTTAGCTCAGGTGAGCTCATTTCTGGTTGTAGGTCGTAAGTTGCTACTTTTGGTGAAGCAACCAGTGAACGAACTTCACCGTCAAATTCGTCTTCAACACCGCCGTTAAAGAAGAAAGTAACGTGTGCGTATTTCTCTGTTTCAGAGATACGTAGCTGTTTCTTACCTTTCTTCGCTAACCACTCACCTAGGGTGTTTTCTAGGCTTGCTGGTGGGAATGCTGCTGCAAGGTTAATGTCTGCCGCGTATTGGGTAAGCATCACAAATTCAACAGCAGGGAAGCTAGCGCGTTCAAAGCCTGCGAAATCTGTTACGAAAGTACGCGTGATTTGACGCGCACGGTCAGCACGGTAGTTCATGAAGATCACCGCATCGCCATCTTCCATCGCAGCCACGTCTTGACCTTCAGCACGGATTGCCGTTGCTTTAACGAATTCATCGTTCTCGTCACGCGCGTAAGCAGCTTCAAGACCAGCAACCGCGGTTTCTGCTTGGAATTCAGCTTTTGCTTCAGTTAGTAGGTTGTATGCAACTTCAACACGATCCCAGTTGTTATCGCGGTCCATTGCGTAGTAACGGCCAACTAGTGAAGCGGTGCGACCTTTGCCTAGTTCAGCAAATAGGGCATCGAAACGCTCAAGCGATGCTTGTGCGCTACGTGGTGGTGTGTCACGTCCGTCTAGGAAGCAGTGTAGGTAGATTTTTTCTGCACCACGTTTTGCTGCCATCTCGATAGCTGCAGCAATGTGGTCTTCATGGCTGTGAACACCGCCTGGTGACATCAGACCCATGATGTGAACAGCTTTACCTGCTTGGATTGCTTTGTCCATCGCGTTTGCCAGTGCTTCGTTCTCGAAGAAGTCACCGTCAGCGATTGATTTAGTGATGCGAGTGAGGTCTTGGTAAACCACGCGGCCTGCACCAATGTTGGTGTGACCTACTTCTGAGTTACCCATTTGACCGTCAGGTAAACCAACATCCATACCCGATGCTGAAATTAGCGTGTTTGCTTCGTTAGCAATCAGGCTATCCATTATCGGTGTTTTTGCATTCGCGATCGCATTGTTTTGTGCGTCTTCGCGGTAACCCCAACCATCTAAAATCACTAGAGCCAAAGGCTTCTTAGCAGACATAAGCTGTCCTCTTGTATGTCATAAGTTGAAAATGAAAAACCAATCACCTTAACGCTTTGCAATTAGGCAAAGAAGCTAAAGTCATCAGTCTGACATGACTGTAATTTTACTACAGTTTAAACCGAAAACTGTAGGGTGAGATCAAACTATGCTGTAACTAAATTGTTAGCTTTTCCGTAAAATATATTCATTTCTTGGCTAGAAGGTAAGCCTTTTGCCTTAGAATTTCCCGAATTTTTTGTAAAGAATGCTTCACGTGCTTCAAAGGTATAACATTTCTTTGTTGGTCATGAATATGCTTTTGCTGAATGTGAATGCGGGTTTGATTCGTTCGAGTGAACATATTGGCGGGTGTTGGCGCCTCGTTGCTGGCGCAAAGTAAAAATCACAGTGGTCAGGCAGTGAGTTATTACACGGATTATGGTTCGGTTACTGTACTTGCCACCGAAGCTGGGTATACTCAGTTTCTTTGTAATGCCAATCGATAATCTCTGCCGATTATCATGTTACATTTTAAGTTGAGCTTAGCGCCAATCGTGGGCTAAGGATTAAGCGAACTAGAGCGAAGGTCATGCAGCAATACATTGAATTTTTCAGCAGCAACCCGATGTTATCCCTACTGTGGGTTGGTCTGTTTGTGGCAATCATCATGTCATACGTGAAGCAAAAAACCGCAGGCTATCAAATTGTGACACCCGCCCAAACAACAAACATGGTAAACCGTGAAAATGGTGTGGTGGTTGATATCCGCTCTCGTGACGAATACCGTCGTGGTCATATTGCGGGAGCACATCACATTTTGCCAAGCCAAATCAAAGAACAAAACTTTGCTGAGCTTGAAAACCACAAATCTGACCCAATCATTGTGGTATGTAAGACAGGTCAAACCGCACAAGACAGTGCCAATGAGCTACACAAAGCAGGCTTTGTGAACGTAAGCGTATTGAAAGATGGTTTGATTTCTTGGAACGAAGCTAACTTGCCGCTGATCCGCAGCAAGGGTAAAAAATAAGCTAACGTTTTAAGGTCACGTATTCAGCCAAGGTGAGTCGGTGTTCACCTTGGCCACACTTTATTCATTCATCCTCTGATGAATACGGAAAATACAAGGATTCCAACATGGCTGAAGCAGCAAACAACGAAGCACAACAAAACTTCCAAATTCAACGCATCTTCCTAAAAGATGTTTCTTTTGAAGCGCCTAACTCACCTGAAATGTTCCAAAAAGAGTGGAACCCAGATGTGAAACTAGACCTAGACACGCAAAGCCGTGAACTAGCTGAAGGCGTATTTGAAGTTGTTCTTCGTCTGACTGTAACAGTGAAAAACGCAGAAGAAACAGCGTTCCTATGTGAAGTTCAGCAAGGCGGTATCTTCTCTGTTGACGGTATGGAAGCACCACAACTTGCACACTGCCTAGGCGCATTCTGCCCGAACATCCTATTCCCATACGCGCGTGAAACTATTTCAAGCCTAGTGGTTAAAGGTACGTTCCCTCAACTGAACCTAGCGCCAGTTAACTTTGACGCGTTGTTCATGAACTACCTACAAAACCAAGCTGAAGCGAACCCAGAAAACGCAGACGCTTAATCAAAGCGCGAGTCGATATGGATCAGAACGCAACTCAAAACGTCACTATGACGGTACTCGGTGCTGGCTCGTACGGCACCGCGTTAGCCATTGCCTTAGCACGCTCCGGCGCTAAAGTAGTGCTGTGGGGTCATGAGCCTGAGCATATTGCTCAGTTGGAAATTGACCGTGCTAATGAAGCCTTTCTACCGGGCGTCGCTTTTCCTGAGTCATTAATTTTGACCGCGGATTTAGCGCAAGCGGTAGCAGCAAGCCGTGATTTACTGGTGGTGGTACCTAGCCATGTATTTGGTGATGTCCTAACTCAAGTAAAACCGCATTTGCGCGATGATTCGCGTATTTGCTGGGCGACCAAAGGTCTAGAGCCTGAAACAGGGCGTTTGTTGAAAGATGTGGCGCACGAGGTACTCGGGGAGCAAATTCCTCTGGCTGTACTATCAGGGCCTACATTTGCGAAAGAGCTTGCTGCTGGGATGCCAACAGCCATTGCTGTGTCATCGCCGGATGTGAATTTTGTCCGCGAACTGCAAGAGAAAATTCACTGTAGCAAGTCGTTTCGCGTATACAGCAACACTGACTTTATCGGCATGCAGCTCGGCGGCGCGGTGAAAAACGTGATTGCCATTGGCGCGGGGATGTCGGACGGGATTGGTTTTGGTGCCAATGCACGTACTGCATTGATCACCCGTGGCCTAGCAGAAATGTGCCGCTTGGGTGCCGCATTAGGCGCACAACCTGAAACCTTTATGGGCATGGCTGGCTTGGGTGATTTGGTACTTACTTGTACCGATAACCAATCGCGTAACCGCCGTTTTGGCTTGGCATTAGGTCAAGGTCATAACGTCGATGATGCGCAAGAGACCATTGGCCAAGTGGTGGAAGGTTACCGTAACACCAAAGAAGTGTGGGTACTTGCCGAGCGTCATCAGGTTGAAATGCCAATCACAGAGCAGATTTATCAGGTGTTATACCAAGGTAAAGATGCCCGTGAAGCCGCTAAAGATTTATTAGCGCGTGAAAAGAAAGACGAGCAAGTCTGATTTTCAAGGCATAACATCGCTTTAGATGCATTATTAACAACGCGAGCTGATTAGCTCGCGTTGTTTTTTTTTGCCAGCAGGTTACAGTTATACCAAGGCTGACAAGGTCAGCGGATGGGTAGTTTGATAACTACCAAAGAATTAGGTGATTTACTGTATCCGTTATCTTGCCGTGCGCTGTGGGAGATAACGAATGGAATGAATGACTTTTGCATCATTACACAATTATAAATAGAGGGTCATGTGAAGGAATGTAAGCAGCACAGCCTTTGGCAAGCGATCAAACAGGAAGCGCGAGAGCAGTCAGAGCAAGAACCAATGTTGGCCAGTTTTTATCACGCGACCATTATCAAGCACGATAACTTGGGCGCAGCGTTAAGCTATATTCTCGCCAATAAGCTAGCGACACCGTCGATGCCAGCGATGGCTGTACGGGAAGTGATAGAAGAAGCTTATATGGCTGATTGTATGATCACCGAATCAGCAGCTTGTGATATTCGTGCTGTGGTTGAGCGTGACCCTGCGGTTGGTATGTACTCTGTACCACTGCTGTACTTAAAAGGCTTTCACGCGCTGCAAGGCTATCGTGTGGCTAACTGGTTGTGGAAACAAAACCGCATTGCGCTAGCTGTGTATTTGCAAAATCAAATCTCAGTGAGCTGTCAGGTGGATGTTCATCCTGCGGCTAAGATTGGTCAGGGGATCATGTTTGACCATGCGACCGGGATCGTGATTGGTGAAACCGCTGTGGTTGAAAACGATGTTTCCATCCTGCAAGACGTTACTTTGGGGGGGACGGGTAAAGAAGGTGGCGACCGTCATCCGAAGATCCGCGAAGGGGTGATGATAGGTGCGGGTGCTAAAGTGCTGGGTAACATTGAAGTGGGCGAGGGGGCGAAAATTGGCTCCTGCTCTGTGGTGCTTAATGCCGTGCCTGCCCATACGACAGTGGCGGGTGTCCCGGCGAAAATTGTTGGTCGCCCAAGCACTGAAAAACCGGCGATGGATATGGATCAGCGGTTTAACGGTAATTCGCAGACCTTTACCGCAGGCGATGGGATTTAACCTTCGTGCTCTAGCGCCTGACGGGAATGAAAAAAGCAGCCTTGGGCTGCTTTTTTATTGGTTAGAGCGATAGCGAATTATACCGCGCCTTGGAAGCCCAATTGACGCCACGCTTCGTAGCCGATGATTGCGGCAGCGTTGGAGAGGTTAAGGCTGCGGCTGTCTGGGTGCATTGGAATGCGTAGACGCTGCTCAAGCGGCAAGCTTTCAATAAACTCAGCCGGTAAACCACGGGTTTCAGGGCCAAACAGTAGGATGTCCCCTTCCTCAAACTTCGCATTGGTATGGAAGTTGGTGGTTTTGGTGGTGCAAGCAAACAGACGGCGATCACCGACAGCCTCTAGGAAAGCGTCGAAGTTCTTGTGACGGTGAACATGGGCCAAATCATGGTAGTCCAACCCAGCACGGCGTAGTTTCTTCTCTTCTAAATCAAAACCCAGTGGTTCAATCAGGTGGAGATTGGCACCACAGTTCGCACACAGGCGAATAATATTACCCGTGTTTGGGGCAATTTCTGGCTCGTATAAAGCGATATCAAACATAATCACGTCAGTCTGCAAAAAGTATTTGCCGCCATTGTAACCAATAACGGCAAGCCTGTACTAGCGACGAGTGACGGTCTTAAGGATCAGCTCTTTTCCCGAGGGAGACAAATCGTCACGCACAGTCCACCTAAGTGGCTTCTGCTGGCGGTGATGGTACCACTGTGCTGACGGATAGCACTTTCGGTGATCGCCAAGCCAAGCCCCGTACCGCCACTGCTTCGGTCGCGCGCGGTCGAGACGCGATAGAAAGGACGGAAAATATCGGTAAGCTCATCGTCGGGTACCCCTTCACCGTTATCGTCAACTTGGATCTGTAGTTGGTGGGCAGTGGCACTGATGTGGATCTCGATCTGATCGTCACCGTATTTAATGGCGTTGCGCACTACGTTTTCGACGGCACTGATCAAGAGATTAGGGTTACCACTGATCGGCCAAGGTTCAAGGGCGGAGAAGGTCAGTGATTTTTCACATTGCTCGGCTTCAAAGCGAGCGTCTTCTAACATTTCGAACCACAAAGTGTGAGCATCTGACAGCTCGCGTTGTTGGTGGCTGTTGACCTGCATGCGTGACAGTTCGAGCAATTCGCTGATCATTTTCTCCAACCGCTCTGCTTCGGTATCAATCCGGCTAAGTTCGTTGCTCTCCCCTTGCTTACGTTGCGCTAACGCCGTTGCCATCCGTAAGCGTGTTAATGGTGAGCGTAGCTCGTGAGAAATATCAGATAGCAGACGTTGCTGACCGCTGATCATCTGATTGATTGCTTGTACCATTTGGTTGAAGCTGGCGCCGGCTTGTTGGAATTCGACTGAGCCTTTTTCTAGTTCAGGATCAGGGCTAAATTGCCCGGTAGCTACCCGCTCAGCTGCTTGCTGGAGACGGCGTGCTGGACGGCTGATTGCCCAGGCCAGCCACAGCAGGAATGGGGTGCTGACGAGCATAGTCACCAGCAATAACTGGAATGGCTTATCTAAAATCTGAATAAAGAACGGCGGTGGCTTATGCCAAAAGCTGCCGAGGTACATCAAAGCACTTTGCCCGCCATCCTCAATTTTGAACGGACCCGCCATCATCCAACGCCCGTATAAGCGTTGTATTGGTTGATCTGGGCTATCCGCGATGGTGATAAAGTTGCGCAGTGCTTTGTTACGCCCATGCGGGGCGATCACCTCGCCGTCGAGAGTAGTGAAATACACCCGAGCGTTGTCGCGCTTTTCATGACGCGCCACCATCTTGAGCTTACGTTCGAGTGTGCCCGGGTATTCACTGATCCGCTGGCTGATTTTGCTGGCAAAGTGCTGCATTCGGTCGAGATGCTGCTCTGGGATGGTGTGTTGCGCACGAGGGTCAAGACGTGGGAGCAGCAACAATGCGACTACGACGAGTAGCAGGGTGAGCCAGAATACCGCGAAGATTCGGCCGTATAAGCTGGAAAAAAGAGGTCGTCGCATCATAGTCTCTCGTATTCGTGGTTTGAAATCGTTACTGAGTCGATTCGTTCACTAACAGATAGCCTTTGCCACGCAGGGTTTTAATGCGTGGTTTGCCGTCTTGGCGCTCTGGCAGCTTTTTACGGACATTGGAAATGTGCATATCAATCGCACGATCAAACGGCGCGAGGCGTTTGCCAAGCACTTCGAGGCTCAATTCTTCTTTGGCGATAATTTTACCCGGGTGCTCGATCAAATAACTGAGCAATGCCAGCTCGGTGCCAGTCATGTCGATAAGCTGCCCCTGACAAGTGACTTCTTGGCGCCCTGGATACACTTCAATATCTTGGCATCGTAAGCATTCTGGCTCAGCGTCGGCTTTACTGTGGCTGTGTTGGGTACGGCGTAAAATAGCGCGCATCCGTGCCAATAATTCACGATCGCTAAAAGGTTTCGGTAAGTAGTCGTCAGCGCCAAGCTCTAAGCCAATCACTCGATCAATTTCTTCGCCTTTGGCCGTGAGCATCAGAACGGGAATGCTGTGATTTTCACGTAGGCGGCGCAGCATCTCGGTACCGTTGAGTTTGGGCATCATTACATCGAGTAAGATCAGGTCGATGCTGTCATCAACCATCGCCAATCCTTGCTCACCATTATTGGCTTCACATACGTCAAAGCCTTCTAGTTCAAGAATATCGGTTAATAGGGCGGTGAGTTCGGTATCGTCATCAACCAACAGAATTTTTGCCATCGCGGTTGCCTTATCTTTATAGAGGGGCGGTAGCTTTAGTATCCCCAAACTTCATTGTCTCGCCAAGTGAGTCGGGTTTGATTTACGCAGCTTTACGTTCATTCGACAGCAGTTTACCTAGCGCGAGATATGATTAACTCATACACCGATAACGGCAACCGGAGAGAAACAATGAACAGCTTTAAGAAAACACTTGTGATGGCAATCGCCCTTCCTTTAGCACTGGGTTCTGCTTCTGCACTGGCTTACGGTGGCGGCAAGTCACACCACGGCGGTAAAGGCGGTTGTGGCATGATGGACGGTGGCAAGAAAATGTTCCGCGCATTGGATTTAACCAGTGAGCAAAAAACGCAAATGAAAGAGCTGCGTGAAAGCCATCGCGAGCAGCGTCAAGCGAATGATGATGTACGCGAAGCACGAAAAGCGTCGCATCAACAAATGCAGCAACTGCTACTGGCTGAGAACTTTGATGAAGCCGCAGTACGCCAGCTTGCGCAGCAAATGTCAGAGCAGCAGTTAGACCGTCGCGTAGCCATGCTGAAGAATCGTCACGAGATGCTGAATATTCTAACGCCAGAGCAAAAGACCAAGCTGCAACAACTGCAAAGTGAGCGTATGGCGAAATGCGAAGCACGCCGTGATGAGCGTCGCGCTACACAATCAAACTAACACGATCTTACTTTTAGGTTGGAAATGATGCCGCAGCTTAGGTTGCGGCTTTTTCATTTTTTCAACATTCTCCGACATTTTTGTTATTAATTTTCGCAGCAAAACAGCTATACTTCCGACCAAGTAAATTGTTGGCAGCTAAACTAAAAGTAGCCCAAACGATTAATGGCAGTCATGCACCGCTTTGCATCACACCATAATTGTGATTTTCATGGACGACAAATCAGCAAAACTCTCGGTTATCGCTCATGATGAATGCAGATGAGGTGGCAGTGACGCCACACACAAGAGGCATCTCGCTTTGCGATCTAAGTGGTCAGTACCACTGAGTCGTAAGGTGAGCTATTACGTGATGTGTCTGAATGTTGAATAATGTGAAGTCACAACTGATCGTGATATGAATCAACGAATTTTTTTATCTAGATTGTAATACTCCTACATTAGTAGGAAAGTTACAGTTTTCGCGAGCATAGGGTTAACCTATGGCCGAGAGGGGGAACCTCGGCAACTCGTGTCTGGATTTGATTTTTCAATTCCCAAAGTCAGAGGGTAACCATGATTAAGAAGATTGGTGTTTTGACCAGTGGTGGTGACGCACCTGGTATGAATGCAGCGGTTCGCGGTGTTGTTCGTGCAGCGCTATCAGAAGGCCTAGAAGTATTTGGTATTTATGACGGCTACCAAGGCCTACACCAAAACCGCATCGAGCAACTAACGCGTACTAGCGTATCAGATGTGATCAACAAAGGCGGTACATTCTTAGGCTCAGCACGATTCCCTGAGTTCAAAGATGAAAAAGTACGTGAGCAAGCGATTGAGAACCTAAAACTTCACGGCATCGACGCACTTGTTGTTATCGGTGGTGACGGTTCATACATGGGTGCGAAGAAGCTTACTGAAATGGGCTACCCATGTATCGGTATTCCTGGCACGATTGATAACGATGTAGCAGGTACGGATTACACTATCGGTTACCTAACTGCACTGAACACTGTTATTGATGCGATTGACCGTCTACGTGACACGTCTTCTTCTCACCAACGTATTTCTATCGTAGAAGTAATGGGTCGTCACTGTGGTGATCTAACCTTAATGTCTGCGATTGCAGGTGGCTGCGAGTACATCATCACACCTGAAACGGGTCTTGATAAAGAAGCGCTGATCGCCAAGATCAAAGAAGGTATCGCAAAAGGTAAGAAACACGCTATCGTGGCACTGACTGAGCTGATGACAGACGCAAACGAGCTGGCGAAGTACATCGAAGATGAAACTGGTCGTGAAACGCGTGCAACTGTTCTTGGTCACATCCAACGTGGTGGTCAACCAACGGCATTCGACCGTATCCTAGCATCACGCATGGGTGCTTACTCGGTTGAGCTTCTGCTGCAAGGCGAAGGTGGTCGTTGTGTGGGTATCCAAAACGAAAAAATGGTTCACCACGACATCATCGATGCGATTGAAAACATGAAGCGTCCAGTACGTAAAGATCTGTACGCGATTGCTGACAAGCTATTCTAAGTAGCGGTTAGTAAGCATGAAATGAGCCGACCTTGGGGTCGGCTTTTTAGTACCTGAAGTTTGGCGCTACGTGGATGACAGGTACAAAAAAGGCCACCGAAGTGACCTTTTATCAAGCGAATTAGCGGTTAGGCTAACTTATGCTTTTTTCGCAGTCGCTGCAGCTTTAGCGATAGCAGCAAAGCTTTTCGCGTCTAGTGCAGCACCACCAACTAGTGCACCATCGATGTCTGGTTGTGCGAAGTAAGCTTCAGCGTTTTCTGGCTTAACAGAACCGCCGTATTGGATAACAACTTTGTTAGCTACTTCTTCAGATTTTGCTGCAATGTGAGCACGGATAGAAGCGTGGATGCGTTGTGCATCTTCAGCTGTTGCTGCTTTACCAGTACCGATAGCCCAGATTGGTTCGTAAGCGATGATTGCGCCTTCAAGAGCTTCAACACCTTGAGTGTTGATCACTGCGTCGATTTGACGAGCACATACAGCTTCAGTTTCGCCAGCTTCGTTTTGTGCTTCAGATTCACCGATACATAGTACAGGTGTTAGGCCGTTTTCTTTTAGGAAAGCGAATTTCTTAGCAACGAACTCATCAGACTCAGCGTGGTATTCACGACGCTCAGAGTGACCGATGATGATGTGGCTTGCGCCGAAGTCTTTAAGCATCGCTGGAGACATATCACCAGTGAAAGCACCGCTGTTGTTTAGATCAGTATTCTGTGCACCAAGAATGATCTTGTTACCGCCAGCTGCGATTTCACGCTCAGCTAGGTCGATGTATAGCGCTGGTGGAGCAACGGCAACGTCAACACCTTCAACACCTTCTAGTTCAGCGTTAAGGCCTTTAAGAAGGTCAGAGACCATTTCCTTGCTACCGTTTAGCTTCCAGTTACCCATAACTACAGGATGGCGCATAGCATTTCTCCAAATTTAATAGATGTAAATTAAAACAAATCGGTTTAAGTAACCGGTGAAATTGGCAGGAGCCAATATGAATTACTTAATTCGATTGGTTTCAATTACGTAAAAATATAACAGAAATCTGACTAATTTTACTGTCCGAAATCATTATCGTGTTTGGTTGTACCTTTTTCATGAAGAAAAGTGAATAACTAAACCGTAATTAATGACGAATTTTGGGAAATTTTCGTGGTAGTACAGAAAATAGACAGTGATCCTTGATGGAGTTTTACACTTTGCTAGTCGCGATAAATGGTTAATTAATGTACGGTTTATAGTCTAAAGCGCTACAAAAATTGGTTATTTAAGGAGGAATGATGCCAAACCTAGTGGTGGAGTATGCCGACCCTGTGGCCGAGCGTGTCAATGTGGCTGGTTTGCTGGACGATTTACATCGGGTAATGGTGGACAGTGATTTATTTGAGCCGGATGCGGTGAAGACGCGGGGTTATCCGTGCCATCACTGGCTGATCGGTGATGATGGCACGCGACAAACCTTTATCCATTTAGAGCTCAGCTTGCTTGCTGGCCGCACTTTAGAGCAGAAGAAACCTTTGGTGCAGGCGCTGATGGCTGAGCTTGAAAAGCACTGTGGTGACATTAACAGTTTAACGATCGATGTGCGTGATATGGACACCAACGCCTTCTTGAAAGTGAGCTGCTAGGTTACAGGCTTATCACATTCTATGTTAACCATTCTCGCCGCTAGGTGGGCTCGTTGGAGCTGGGCGGCGAAACGGTTTAATTTCTGCTTGGTGTTGGTGCAAGGTTTGCGGCGCATTGAGTGCTTGTGAGAAACGCACAATTTGCTTGTGTAATTCAGCCCGTAGTAGCACGTTGACATGATTAGGGTTTTTGCCACTGGCAATCACCTGATTGATATGGCTCTGCTGAGCTTGCAACCGAGGCTGCATCTCAGGGCTGGCGTTGTCGATAATGGTTTGACTCATCTCGATACGGAGCGCATCGAGTGCTGCGGGATCTTGCTCGGCGAGAGTTTTGAGTTCGTCAAAGCTGGGCAGGGTTTGGCAAGCGGTCTTGTTGCGGCCTTGTGTGTGGTGGATGTTGTGATCGTGACCCATAACCGACTCCTACAAACTGACTCTGATCTAACCCTAGCCAGTCGGAGGCAATGCCGACTGACTCAGGTTTGAGACATAGTAAGAATTTGAGAGCCAAGCAACGGTTTTATTGTCCGGTTGCCCGTTTCTATCGCACGAGATGCGAGCCTTTACGGTGATCCGCTTTTCTATTACCCGCCTTTTTATTATCGGTCTTTTTGATTACCAATAATGCTCCATGGTGATTTGCCCTGGCGCGCGACGTAGGTTTTTGGTTAAGCCCTTGGCCTCAAGTGCGGCTTTGGTGTCACGTACCATCTGAGGATTCCCACACAACAGCACTTGGCTTTGCTCGGCATTGAGCGGTAAGCCCACTCGACGCTCTAACATTCCATCTTCAATGGCTTGTGGAATTCGACCCGGTAACGACAGTGGCGCGGGTTCACGACTAACAAAGGGTTGGACGATCAGTTGCTCGGCGTATTGCTCTTGGAGGGCGTTGATTTCTGCCTGATAACTTAAATCCGCCGCGTAGCGTACCGCATGGATCAAGATGATTTTACGAAAGCGCTGCCACGGCGCTTTTTCGCGTAGCATCGATAGGTAAGGGCCAATAGCAGTGCCTGTCGCCAGTAACCACAAGTGTTCGCCATTGGGTACTTCATCGAGGGTGAAGTAACCGCTGGCACGCGCTGAGACATACACAGTATCACCTTCTTCGAGTCGGTGAAGGCGAGGAGATAACAGCCCGTCAGCGACACGGGTGGCGTAAATTTCGAGGTTATTATCGCTAGGCGGGTTCACGAACGAATAAGCACGCTGGATCATTTTGCCATCAATTTCTAAACCCAGTTTAGTAAATTGCCCGGCCTTGAACGGCTCGATATTGGCGCGTAACGTCAAACTGAACAAATCCTTGTTCCAGTGACGATTTTTGATGACTTCAGCAGGGATCCAGTCAGCCATAATGCGGCTCCTTATTCTAATTGTTCATGATTCGATAAGCGCAACGCCTCTCTCCGGCGATAATGTGATCATTGCGTTCCACGCGGTATTGCTCTCCCAATAAACGTTGGAAGACATTCAGTTCTGACTGGCACAAGGACGGGCAGCGTTTCGCCGCATGGCAAATGGGGCAGTGGTTCTCTACCAGCAGGTAGCCTTGCTCATCGTGTAGCAGCTCAGCCATGTAGCCTTCCTGCTCCCTCAGTGTAGTCAGTAATTCCAGTTTTTCTTTTAAATTTTCGCACTTGGCGAGGGCTTGTTGGTACTGCGCGAATGTTTGTTGTTCTCGCTTTTCAACAATCTGAGATAGCCCCGAAGTGCCAAAAATTTCTTCCACCGAATCGAGCATTTGGATAATAAGATCGCCATGACGGTCGGTGAACTGATCGTGCCCCTGAGCGGTTAACCGCCAGTGGCGAGTAGGACGGCCGACTTTGACTTTAACATCGTAGAATTCGACCAGCCCTGATTCTTCTAATCCTTGTAAATGCTGACGCACCCCCATAGTAGTGAGCTTGAACTCTTGAGCGAGTTCTTTGGCGGTGGCATCGCCTTCACGCTTCATGCGCTGGAGAATTTTATCAATGGTTTTCATAGCAACGTCTTCCTTTGTCATCGCTATTATGTAATCAGCAAGCTAAATAAAGCAACGACTTTACAAATTAAGCATAGAAGATGGAAAGCGGAATGGGAAAGATAAAAATAAGGCGTGCTGGGTGCACGCCTTGGACCTTGATTGCCTGTGAGGCAGGTAAATGTCGATCAAATTACAAGATATGACCTTTGATCGCGTCGTCTTTACGCGATAGGTAATGAGTCGATTTGATGCGACGGATAGTACGGCATTTACCACGGATAAGTAGTGTCTCTGTGGTCGCAATCTCGCCTTGGCGGCTGATGCCATCAAGTAGATCACCTTTGGTGATACCAGTACCGGCGAAAATTACGTTATCGCTTTGCGCCATGTCTTCCATACGTAGCAGTGCGTTTGGCTCAATGCCCATTTCCGCACAGCGGTCGATTTCGATTTGACCAAGACGACGGTTTTCTTCGTTGTCTTCTTTTACTTGGTGACGAGGGATCAAACGACCGTGCATGTCACCGCCTAGGGCGCGGATAGCGGCTGCCGATACCACACCTTCAGGTGCACCACCGATGCAGTACATTACGTCCACTTCGCTGTCTGGCATACAGGTTAGGATAGATGCGGCTACGTCACCATCAGGGAAAGCGAAAACACGCACGCCCATCGCTTGCATGTCGGCGATCACTTGGTCGTGACGCGGTTTAGCTAGCGTGGTAACCACAAGGGTATCCAGTGTTTTGCCTAGTGCTGCGGCAATGTTTTCTAGGTTTTCAGCCAGCGGCTTACCTAAGTCAATTGCGCCTTTTGCTCCTGGACCGACAACCAGTTTTTCCATGTACATGTCAGGGGCTTTAAGGAATGACCCTTTTTCACCTGCGGCAAGAACGGCTAGGGCATTGTTTTGACCCATGGCTGTCATGCGGGTGCCTTCGATTGGATCTACTGCGATATCAACAGCATCGCCGCCTAGACCAACCTTTTCACCGATGTAAAGCATAGGTGCTTCATCGATCTCACCTTCACCAATTACGATTTCACCTTCAATCTCGGTTTGATTAAGAAGGGTGCGCATCACTTCAACTGCTGCGCCGTCGGCTGCGTTTTTATCACCACGGCCAAGCCATTTGTAGCCAGCCAATGCGGCACCTTCAGTGACGCGGGAAAATGCCATCGCTAAATCGCGTTTCATGGTTACTCCGGAAATTGAAATCAGTGGGCTAATTTAACTGGCGGCGATTTTAGCACAGCTCTCAGTGAAACGTTTGCGTTAATTTAAAAACGTACCAGATCTCTCGGCTGTCGTGAAAAAGATCACGGCAATAAATGCTTAATTCGCTCAAAATATCAGCATAAAAATATAATTTAATTAGAGAGATACCATGCACAGGCTGATCAAGCGCTTTCGCCGTGAGGTGAAGCAAGAAAACCAACAGCTCAATCGTCGTCAGCAACGTAAAGCGGCGAAAACATTACGCCGATTCGAGTACGCGTTGTTGATGTTGTTGGTGATTGTCGTCGCGATTCCGATTTTATGGCATAGCTTATTGAGTTGAGGTTTAGTGTAACCAGAATAAGTGGCGAGATTGGCGCTGAATTTTCTTCTTGATAATGAGAAGAAGTGATAGCCAAGGAATAACAAAAGAAAGGTCTGCCAATGGCAGACCTTTTTCGTTGGGGAACAGTCAGAGAAGAAAGACGGCTTATTCTTCGTCGTCGATATCGACCGCCCAGCCTTTGGCACATTCAACGGCACGTTGCCAACCGCGGTAGCGACGGTCACGTTTCTTGTCGTTGGCACAAGGCTCAAAGCTGCGATCGAGCACGGCTTTGTCTTTTAGCTCATCAATGCTAGTCCAGAAACCAACCGCTAAACCAGCAAGGTAAGCTGCACCTAATGCTGTTACTTCTGTTACAACAGGGCGGTGTACTTCGGTGTTTAGGATGTCAGATTGGAACTGCATCAAGAAGTTATTGGCAACTGCACCACCATCAACACGCAGGTTCGCCAGTTTGATCCCTGAGTCCGCTTGCATTGCATCGAGTACGTCGCGAGTTTGGTAAGCGACACTTTCTAGTGTGGCGCGGATGATGTGGTTGGAGTTAACGCCACGGGTTAGACCTACAATCGCGCCACGAGCATATGGGTCCCAGTATGGTGCGCCCAGACCAGTAAACGCTGGTACTACGTACACACCGTTAGCACTGCCGACTTTCTCTGCAAAGTATTCTGAATCGCTGGCATCGCTAAGGAGTTTCACTTCATCGCGTAGCCATTGAATGGATGCCCCACCCATGAAGACAGCACCTTCAAGCGCATAAGCCACATCGCCTTTTGGTCCACATGCGAGTGTGGTTAGTAGACCGTTGTGCGATGTTACTTTGTCTTTACCTGTGTTCATCAGCAAGAAACAGCCTGTGCCGTAGGTGTTTTTGGCTTGGCCTTGTTCAACACACATTTGACCAAATAGCGCTGCTTGTTGGTCACCAGCAATACCCGAGATAGGAATACGCGTACCGCCCTTACCACCAATGTTGGTTTGACCGTACACTTCAGACGATGGTTTCACTTCAGGCATCATAGATAGTGGAATATCTAGTGCTTTCAGTAGTTTCTCATCCCATTGTAGGGTGTTGATGTTGAACACCATGGTACGTGAGGCGTTGGTGTAGTCAGTCACATGCACGCGCCCTTGGGTCATCTTCCAGATCAGCCAAGTATCGACGGTACCAAACAGGAGGTTACCAGCTTCCGCTTCTTCGCGTGCGCCTTCTACGTTGTCCAAAATCCACTTGATTTTGGTACCAGAGAAGTAAGGGTCAACCACTAAACCTGTGTTGTCGCGGATGTACTCTTCAAGATCTTGTTTTTTTAGCTCTTCACAGATATCTGCGGTACGGCGACATTGCCATACGATCGCATTGTAAACCGGCTTACCTGTGTTTTTGTCCCACACAATGGTGGTTTCACGTTGGTTGGTAATACCGATACCCGCGACTTGGTCAGAGCGGATCCCTGCTTTCGCGAGTGCTTCAACCAGAGTGGAGCTTTGGGTTGCATAGATCTCCAGTGGATCATGCTCAACCCAGCCCGCTTTCGGGTAGATTTGGGTAAATTCACGTTGCGCAGTGCAAACGATATTGGCGTTGTGGTCTAGCACAACAGCTCGGGAACTGGTTGTACCCTGATCAAGTGCAACAATGTACTTTTGCTCAGTGGTCATCACATTTTCCTCAATATATTTTTATAGGGTAGTAGAGAAGGATGCTAACGTCTGCCTACGCGGGCGGTCTTC
This sequence comes from Photobacterium jeanii, assembly GCF_001650345.1. Lineage (GTDB taxonomy): Bacteria > Pseudomonadota > Gammaproteobacteria > Enterobacterales > Vibrionaceae > Photobacterium > Photobacterium jeanii. The sequence goes on from NZ_LVHF01000015.1 coordinate 159,093, forward strand.
GTGCCACACTCGGATAGGTAGGCATCCTTATTTCTTATATGCTTTTGATTTCGCTAGTGCGATTACACACTTGCGGTTTCTTGTTCTTCGTCGCCTTCACACTTGTTTGGCAGTGTGCATTTGTTGCCAGGTAGGTACAAAGCGATGGCTTTTGGGTACAACCAAGCACCGAAGCTAGCACCAAGGATAGGTGCGACAATAGGTACAATCATGTAAGGGATATCTTTGCCGCCAGAGAGGGCAATATCGCCCCAACCTGCTAAGAAAGCAAAGAATTTAGGACCAAAGTCACGAGCTGGGTTCATGGCGAAACCCGTTAGTGGGCCTAATGAACCACCGATAATCGCAATCAAGATACCGATCAGTAATGGACCCATTGCGCCGCGTGGGGCTCCGTTTTTATCATCGCCAATCGCCAAAATAGCGAACATCAGTACCGCGGTGATCACAAATTCAACCGCCATTGCACCACTGAATGTTAGGGCTGCGTGTGGGTAGGTTGAGAAGATCCCTGCGGTCGCTAAGCTGGCTTCCGAGCCACGGATGATCTGGTTAGTGGCTTCAAACTCAGCAAAGAGGTTACTGTAAAGGGCATAGATTAAAGCGGCCGAGCAGAAAGCACCCAGAACTTGGGCAATAATGTAAGGAGCGACTTTGCGTTTATCAAAGCCGTGGAACAGTGCGAGAGCAATAGTCACCGCAGGGTTGATGTGTGCGCCTGATACACCGGCGGTGCAGTAGATCGCGATAGCGACACCTAGGCCCCACATGATGCTTATTTCCCACTGACCGAATTGCGCACTGGTTAATACCAATGCTGCAACACAGCCGACACCAAAGAAGATCAGCAAGCCTGTGCCTATAAACTCAGCGATACACTCTCCCAACAGAGTGTGTTGTTTTGAGTTGGTCATCTTTCAGTCCTTTTATCGATATGTTGTAGGGGTATTGTTGTTATATTTTGGGTGCGGCAATGTGCCACATACCGATATTATGAAAATATTCTCAAGGAAAAAATGTGCGTTCGAGCATAAACAAAGAATATTAGCGTTCAAACGCGCAAGCGTTTGCGTGTTTTATGATTGGAATCTCATTTTTACCAAATGACTCATATAATGAGCGAAAAACAACATTTTAGGGTGCGGCTGGATAGGTAGGTTATTGAATTGAAATAAAAAATCCGACCTAAATTAGGTCGGATGTGCCAGACTGGGCAAATCTTGGATAAATCCAAGAGAGATACGATCAAGCTCAAAAGTAGCACGCTCACGGTGCATGAAAATAGATTAAGATCGCAATTCTACGCATTGTGTCACGGTTATTTTTCGAATTAATCCTGCCCCAATAGTGCCTATTCATGCAGTTGGATAATAAAAAGGTCAATAAGGTTGAAGTGGATGAACATGCAAACCGCATCATGGCAGGGATTGCGCGATATCGGTCATATTGAGGTTTGGATAGCGCGATCAGCTTCTATGCAAAAATTCTATTAAATTTGTTTGTTTTTTGACCGCTTGCAAAAAAGCACAGGAATAGGGGATGCTTGATAGCCGTTGCGTGGTTAGAATAGATTTCAACATCGCGTATCAAACACGCTCGTGCCCCGTCTTATCAGGGTTGAGGCGATGCGGACGAGCCCATAATCAGGTGAACTTTATGTCATTAGAAATGTTGGAAAAGCTAGAATCAAAAGTACAAAGTGCGGTTGATACAATTTCTCTACTACAAATGGAAATTGAAGAACTAAAAGAAAAAAATGAAACTCTAGCAATGGAAGCGCAAGAATTACGTTCAGGTCGCGAAGAGCTAGTACAAGACAACGAGAAACTACGTAACGACCATAATGCATGGCAAGAGCGTGTACGTAATCTTCTAGGTAAGATGGATAGCGTAGAGTAAGTCGAGCTGTTCACCATGCAGCGCAGCTGGTACTGAGCTGCATGGCCTTTTCGCTAGGGTCGAATGAGAGGATTAATCGATGTCTAGCGGTTCAGGAGAAAGGATAACGCCTGTGTTATCTGCATAGATGTGATCTTCTGGTAAGAATGTCACCCCACCAAAATTCACCGCCACATCCACTTCGCCAACACCTTGCTCGTCAGCCCCTACTGGAATTGATGCCAGCGCTTGAATGCCAAGATCAAGTTCATCAAGCTCATCGACATGGCGCACGCTACCGTAAACAATCAAGCCTTCCCATTCGTTATCGGCTGCCAGTTGGGCAAGCTCAATATCGATCAAAGCACGACGCAGTGAACCACCACCGTCGATCAGCAATACGCGACCTGCTCCCGGTTGTTCTAGCACCGTATTGATAAGACCGTTGTCTTCAAAGCATTTTACAGTGGTAACTTGGCCGCCAAACGAGCTGCGACCGCCATAAGAGCTGAACATTGGCTCCACTACATCTACTTTATCGAGATAGATATCGCATAGCTCTGAGGTGTTATATTCCATAAGTTCACTTCTTGTTGTGGCGAAAGGATCTGGGTTAGACAATTTGTTCTAACTTGTTGAAAGTATAACCAGCTCAAGGGTCATTGCAATAACCCTTGAGCGTGCAAACTAGGCTAGCATCACACCTGCAGCAAATAGCAGGTTGGTCAGTAGGGCACATTTCACCATAGTGGCCATCATTGGGCGTAAGGCGGCACCATCGGCTGATTGCAACACCTTTTTACCGTGACTAAACAGTAATGGTGTGCCGAGGATGAACAACCACCCAAATGGTGAGTGCATTTCTAACAGCGCAAACAGAGCCAAACACAGCATGCTACCGCCGAGTAGGAACAGGTGGTATTTACGTCCCCAGTCAGGTCCCATGCGCACAGCAAGGGTGAGCTTGCCACAGGCGCGGTCGTTGTCGATATCGCGTAGGTTATTGATGTTCAACACTCCTACCGCCAATAAACCACAAGCGGTCGCCGGCAGCATGATCACTGAATCTATGGTGCCTGCTTGCAGGTAGTAGGTTCCTGCTACACCCAGCCAGCCAAAGAACATCAGTACAGATAAATCGCCCAGACCACGGTAGCCGTAAGGCTTGTTACCAACGGTGTAAGCAATCGAGGCTGCAATCGCCATTAGCCCGAGTAACATGAAGCCGAAAATATCTTGCAGGTTATTACAGGCAAGGAAAATCAAGCTCAGGCCGCTTGCGACGGTGAGGATGATATTCACCACCATGGCTTTGCGCATCGCCTTTGGGGTCACCAAGCCAGCTTGAATGGCTCGAGTTGGTCCCAGGCGGTTGTCGTTGTCGGTTCCTTTGACAGCGTCGCCATAGTCGTTAGCCAGGTTAGAGAGAATTTGGAGCAACAGCGCGGTTAGTAACGCCAGCGCTGAAATTGAAGCAGAAAAACTTCCTTGCCATCCTGCCACCGCGCTACCACATACGATAGATGCGATCGCCAAAGGTAAAGTTTTTGGGCGGGCGGCATCTAACCAAATCGCGAGTGAAGAAGATGTTTTCATAATGTCGTACTTAGCAAACAGTTGAATCGCTATTATGGCGCAATTCCGTCGCTGGGCAAATTTATCGCAACAATGTTTGTTTCAGAACAAAATTTGTGAGTTAGGTCGTAGGTTGGGAGAGTCAGAGGTAGCGCAAAAAAAACGGCGCACCGAAGTGCACCGTTATCATGGTTTATGAGACCGTGATTACAAGATGAAGCGGCTAAGATCTTCGTCTTCAACCAATTCACCAAGACGCTGACTCACGTATTCAGCATCAATCACGATCTTATCGCCTGATTTTTCAGTCGCATCAAACGACAGCTCTTCCATCAGACGTTCCATCACAGTGTGAAGACGACGTGCACCAATGTTTTCAGTACGCTCGTTCACTTGCCATGCTGCATCTGCGAGCTTGTTGATACCGTCTTCAGTAAATTCAATGTTCACCGATTCGGTTTCCATTAGCGCACGGTATTGCTCGGTCAGTGACGCGTTTGGCTCAGTCAGGATACGTTTGAAATCGCCGCTGGTTAGGGCTTCTAGTTCAACACGGATTGGTAGACGACCTTGCAGCTCAGGGATCAGATCCGATGGTTTCGCCACTTGGAAAGCGCCCGATGCCACGAATAGGATGTGGTCAGTTTTCACCATACCGTGCTTGGTTGATACTGTGCTGCCTTCTACCAATGGCAGTAGGTCGCGCTGTACACCTTCGCGAGATACGTCAGGACCTGATGATTCGCCACGCTTACAAATCTTGTCGATTTCGTCTAAGAATACGATACCGTTATTTTCAACCGCGAAGATCGCTTGTTCTTTTAGCTCTTCTTGGTTAACTAGCTTCGCCGCTTCTTCTTCGGTCGCCGCTTTCATCGCATCTTTGATTTTCATCTTACGCTTCTTGGTGGTGTTACCCGCCAAGTTTTGGAACATGCCTTGCAGTTGGTTGGTCATGTCTTCCATGCCTGGAGGCGCCATGATCTCAACGCCCATCTGCGGGGCTGCGATATCGATTTCGATTTCTTTGTCGTCCAATTTACCTTCGCGCAGTTTCTTGCGGAAAGATTGACGCGTCGAAGAGTTCGTATCGCTCTCTTCATTCTGACCCCAGGCATCGCGTGCTGGTGGTAGCAGGATATCGAGAATGCGGTCTTCAGCTTGTTCTTCTGCGCGGAATTTTACTTTTTCCATCGCTTGTTGGTGGGTCATCTTCACGGCAACGTCAGTCAGATCGCGAATGATGGTTTCTACTTCTTTACCCACATAGCCCACTTCGGTGAACTTGGTCGCTTCTACCTTGATGAATGGCGCGTTAGCCAGTTTCGCTAGGCGACGTGCGATCTCGGTTTTACCCACACCCGTTGGACCGATCATCAGAATGTTTTTTGGGGTTACTTCAACGCGCAGCTCTTCTGGAAGCTGCATACGGCGCCAGCGGTTACGTAGGGCAATAGCAACGGCGCGTTTAGCTTTGTCTTGGCCGATAATATGGCGGTCAAGTTCGTGAACAATCTCGCGAGGAGTCATCTCAGACATGGTAACGTCCTTATTTGGTTTCTAGTTCTTCAATGGTGTGGTGGTGGTTGGTAAACACACAGATATCGCCCGCAATTTTCAGCGATTTTTCCGCGATTTCACGTGCATCCAGTTCTGTGTTTTCAAGTAGGGCTGTTGCCGCTGCTTGTGCGAAGTTACCACCTGAGCCGATCGCAATCAGATCGTTTTCCGGCTGAACCACGTCGCCATTACCTGTGATGATCAATGAGCCCGTTTCATCGGCCACGGCCAATAGAGCTTCGAGTTTGCGCAGCGCACGGTCGGTACGCCAATCTTTAGCTAGTTCAACCGCTGATTTCAGCAGGTGACCTTGGTGCATTTCCAGCTTACGCTCAAAACGCTCGAATAGGGTGAAGGCATCAGCCGTACCGCCAGCAAAACCTGCTAGCACTTTGTTGTTGTAAAGGCGGCGAACTTTGCGCGCATTACCTTTCATCACTGTATTGCCAAGGGATACTTGACCATCACCAGCGATCACGACTTTTCCGTTTCGACGTACAGATACAATAGTTGTCACGGGGAAACCTCTTTGGGTTGCGCCGGCATTGAGAGCCGGTTTCAATGTTACTGTTTAATCTTGGGTTGGCCGGAACAAAATTCAAGGTACGTATAATAATGGGATATAAAAAAGGATGCCGAGGCATCCTTTTTCTGTGGGGTTGAGCGGGTTTATTCCCAGAACCAAATGGCGCATGGTTCGATGCCAGCACGGCGAAGGCGGTTACGATCGCTTTCGGCTTTACGCTTTTGCGGGTAAGGGCCAAGTATGACGCGGTGCCAACTGCCTTTTTCACCTTGCGATATTTTAATTTGGCTGGTTAACCCTTGGAAAGCAATCATGGCTTTACGCTCTTCGGCTTGTGCCATACTGCGGTAAGCGCCGCACTGCATCAGATAAGGGCGTGATGGTTTTTGCTCTTTCTTGGTTTCAACCTTCACCTCTTTGTTTTCCAGCTCTTCGATGTAGCGCCATTTTTCTTCCGGCTTCGGCGGTAAAGTCGCTTTCGGCTTAGGTTGAGGCTTCGGCTTGGATACTGGCTTTGGTTTAGGTTTTACAACTTCTTGTTTCACCGGTTTTGGCTGTGCTGGCGCAGGCTCGCTGGCAAGAAAGTACAGCCCGTAGCCAAGTGCACCGACTAACATCACGGCGATGATGGCCCATTTCACTGGGAATGAAGACCTTGGTGGGTTTTTACGACGACTATTGGTCGCTTTCTTCGGTCCTCGACCGCGTTTTACATAATCTCTGGTGGCCACAATACTGACAGTACAAAGGGTGAATCGATGGCTCTATGGTACAAACTTGACTGGAGACTGACTAGTAGCAGAGTCAATTTAGCGCGGAATGAAAGCAGGAAATGACATGAAAAATGTGAGCTTATGCCCAAAACGCTAAGCTCACATTTGTTGGTAGGTGGTTATTCTTTGGTCACATTATGCTGGCGGTGGTGGCGCTGCACTTTCGCGGATCACCAATTTTGCATCTAAAAGACGAGAACCGGCTTGAACATCCTTGCCTTTGAGCAGCTCAAGCAGCATGAGCATAGCTTGTCGTCCGATCTCGTAACGTGGTTGGGAAACCGTGGTTAACGGTGGATCGCAGTATTCGGCAAATTGAATGTCGTCGAAGCCGACAATGGAAATATCTTGCGGTACACGTAACCCTAGACGCTTGGCTTGCTGCATCGCACCAATTGCCATCACATCGCTGTGACAGAATAGAGCCGTCGGTGGCTCAGGTAATGACAGTAGGGCGGTGACGGCACGGGCGCCTGAAGCAAACGAGAAGTCGCCTTTCACGGTATAAGCGGGATTTAACTCAACCCCAGCACGGCGAAGGGCTTGCTGATAACCTTGGGCACGGAAATGACATAACGGTGCTGCATCAGGACCTGAAATTTGCGCGATGCGCTGGTGACCCATTTGCGTGAGGTAATTAACGGCTTCAAATGCGGCGGTGAGGTTGTCGATTTGAACCGTTGGCAGTTCTAACTCGGGAGAGTATTCACAAGCCATCACCAAAGGTGGCAGGTTTTTCTGCTCGGGTTTGCTGACATCAAACGGTAAGTCGGTACCGAGTAGCAGCATGCCGTCGGCTTGCTTGGTGAACACCAAGTTAACAAATGAGTTTTCGCGGTTTTTTTGCTGACCGCTATCGCCTAGTAGTACCAGATAGCCATGCTCCATGGCAGCTTCTTCGATCCCGCGGATCAATTCGCTGTAGTATGGATCACAAATATCAGGAACTATGGTTACGATAGTTTTGGATTCGTTTCGGCGGAGATTTCTTGCTAGTGAATTCGGTGAATAACCAGCTTCCATGACAGCTTGCTCAACCTTTTTGCGGGTTGAAGCCGACACTTTTTCCGGGTTCATCAAGGCACGAGATACCGTAGCCGTCGATACACCGGCAAGCTGGGCAACATCCTTCATTGTCGCCATAGTTGCACTTCCTCTCTATGATTTCTCTCATAACGATGCCGGAGGATCATAGCCAAAAGGGGCAGATACCTAAACCGACAAGGTGGATATTGTAGGCACTTCGATTAAATTTAAACATGCCTGTAGTAGCATAAATTACATTCACTGTGTGATCTATGTCGCATTACCTATTTTAAGTCAAATCTTGTGGCTCGACGTCTATCGACCAGCGAACTTTTTTTGCGAGTGGCAGCAATTGTACCATTGGTTTGGCGACAGCAAGCATATGCTGCAAGGTTTTGCGGTCTGGCGCTTGGAGTAATAATTGCCAACGATAGCGCCCTGCTCGGCGGGTTAGCGGAGCCGGATTGGGCCCTAAAATGCAGACATCTGGCGAAAAGTGCGGACTGGCTTCAAAGGTATTGCGAACCTGTTGCAAAAATTGCAGCACTTGATCGTTGTCGTTGGCTTCTGCTCGTAATAACGCCAAGTAAGTGTAAGGCGGGAGCCACGCTTGTTTGCGCTCGTTCAGTGCCGTGGTCGCAAAGCTGTCGTAGCCTTTGTGCAGCAGGTCTTGTAGCAGAGCATGGTCAGGGTGGTGGGTCTGCAGTAAGACTTCCCCCGGTTTGCTGGCACGTCCTGCCCGACCCGCGACTTGAATAAAGAGTTGGGCTAAGCGTTCTGAAGCGCGAAAGTCATTGCTGAACAAGGCGCTGTCGACATCGATGAGGGCGACCAAGGTCACATTGGGAAAGTGGTGGCCTTTGGCAAGCATTTGGGTGCCGATCAGAATTTGGTATTCGTTATTGCGGATCGCTTCGAGGTAGTTCTCTAATGCACCTTTACGACGGGTACTATCGCGATCGATGCGCACGGTTTTGTATTCAGGGAATAAGGTCGCCAGTTGCTGTTCAAGCTGCTCGGTGCCGACGCCTACCGGAATTAACTGGGTGGAACCACAGCCGCCACATTGATGCATGACAGGGCGTTGTCCACCGCAATGGTGACAACGCAGCTCTCCGGTTTGCTGGTGGAAGGTGTAGTGAACATCACAGCGTTTACAGTCCGCGAGCCAGCCACATTCGTGGCACATAATGGCTGGCGAGAAACCACGGCGGTTGAGAAACAGCATGACTTGATTGCCCGCCGCAAGGTGCTTGCGCATTTGGGCGATCAATGGCGCCGACAGACCCGATTCCAAATACAGTCCTTTGATATCGAGCACCCCATGACGTGCCTTTTGTGCGTTGCCCGCTCGACGCGTCAAAGTCAGGTGGTGATATTTGGCGGTTTTGGCGTTGTGTAAGCTTTCCAGCGCGGGGGTTGCTGAGCCCAATACCACGGGAATATTTTCTTTGTTGGCACGCAGAACCGCGATATCGCGGGCATGATAACGCAGGCTATCTTGCTGTTTGTACGAGGCGTCGTGCTCTTCATCAACAATAATGATGCCGAGGTTGGCAAATGGGGTAAACAAGGCTGAGCGGGTGCCGATGATGATCCCAGCTTGGTTATCGCGCCCGGCAAGCCAAGCGGACAAACGTTCGGTGTCGTTGAGCCCTGAGTGGATGGTCTCTAACGGCACATTAAAACGGCGCTTAAAACGGTTGATGGTTTGCGGTGTTAAGCCAATTTCTGGCACCAAAATCAGGGCTTGTTTGCCAGCGGCTAATATTGGTTCTAATAAGTTAAGGTAGACCTCGGTTTTCCCTGAACCTGTGACCCCTTCTAGCAGATAACAGCCGTAACCTTGGTGACTATTGACGGTCGCAATTGCCAACGCTTGCTCTTCGTTAAGACGTGGTTTTTCTTCGGTGACTGCAAAGTCGCGTTGCCAAAGTTTGGCTTTCGGCTGCTCAATGACTTCTTCAATCCAGCCTTTTTCGCTCAAGGTTTTTAACGTCGCCGAGGTGATCTCTTGGGCGAGCAAGTGCTCATGGCTGGTGGTGCCTTGTTGTAATACCGTCAACACCTGCGCCTGACGCGGCGCACGCTTGAGGCTGGTTAACGGTTGCTCGCGTCCGGTCTCGGTTAAAGCCCAGCTTTTTAAGGCGGCAGGGGAGGCTTCACGTCCTTTGCGCAGCAGGGCTGGCATGGCGTTTGCCAAGGTATCACCCATTGGGTATTGGTAATACTGACTGGCCCATTTCAACAGACCAAACAGAGCGTTAGGCCACAAAGGGGTACTATCAAGCACTGCGCCTAACGGTTTTAATTGCTCGCGCGGAAAGCTGCTGTGATCGCTTAAGCCTACCACTATTCCCACCAAATGCTGACGCCCAAACGGCACGCGTACGCGTCCACCAACAACAGGGTGAGTGTCGGGTTTGATAAGGTAATCAAAGGTTTTGTCCAATGGGACAGGCAGCGCCACTTGGGCTATATCGAGCGTCATGATAAACCGCACATTCGCAAAGCTAGAGCAATAAGGATAGGCAGTGTACCTTGCCACGGGACGTATCCCAACTGCTGTGAGTGATCGGCTTTCTTCTACAATAAGAAATGGATGGACACTTTTCTTGTGAAAACGACCAACATTGGTTGATCTCACAGGGTAGATTGATTACTATACGCCGCCTAATTTATCGCCTAGTGCGGTAACTATTTTATTAACGCGTGTGGTGCCCGGCTTTGGATCGGGAGAGCGACACGGCCTTAACCTGAGGTTATCCCATGAAAGTAGGTATTCACCCAGAATACAAAGCTGTAAGCGCTCGTTGCTCTTGCGGTAACACATTTGAATTTAACTCTACAATGGGCAAAGACATCAACCTTGATGTTTGTGACAAATGTCACCCATTCTACACTGGTAAGCAACGTCAAGTTAGCACTGGTGGTCGTATCGACAAATTCAACAAGCGTTTCGGTGCGCTTTCAAGCAAGTAATTTGCCTGATAAATATCGCCAAAAGGGACGCATTCGCGTCCCTTTTTGTTTTCTGCCTTTCTGCGTTTTTCTTACCTTCCACGCATAACCCCGTTTCCGATTGGAATTATTACTTCACTTGTTTTTGCTGCCAAAATCCATGTCTAAAATAGGGGTATTAGCTTTTTATCCTGTTTGGAAATCGGGATTGCAATTTTGTGACACGTTTTCTACCCATTTTTTAAATATTGTTAGCGAAAATCGCAATTCTCTTGGCTCGACCAGCTGGTCAGCGCTAGGATTTTCACGTGCTATAGAATATGATCTGGGTCGCACGAAATACTAAGAATCGTTTTCATTCACCATCTAAAAACGGTTCAAAGTTGTACTTTCCTTATTATCATTCAGGACCAGAACATCATGTCTGAAGATTTTCGCCAACAAGCGCTGCACTACCACGCATACCCAGTACCAGGCAAAACTGCAATTTCTCTAACGAAACCTGCCGACACGGTAGAAGACTTAGCGCTAGCCTACAGCCCGGGTGTTGCTGAGCCAGTGCGTGAAATCGCTCAGAATGCTGACAACGTGTACAAGTACACAGGTAAAGGCAACATGGTTGCGGTTATCACTAACGGTACTGCGATCCTTGGTTTAGGTAACTTGGGCCCACTGGCTTCAAAACCAGTAATGGAAGGTAAATCGCTGCTATTTAAGCGTTTTGCAGGTCTAGACTCGATCGATATCGAAGTGAAACACCGCACTATCGATGAGTTCGTTGATACCGTTGCTAACATCTCTGACACCTTTGGTGGCATTAACTTAGAAGATATCAAAGCACCGGATTGTTTTGAGATCGAAAAACGTCTGATTGAGCGTTGTAACGTGCCTGTATTCCACGATGACCAGCACGGTACTGCGATTGTAACTGCGGCAGGTATGCTGAATGCACTTGAGCTACAAGGCAAAAACATCGCTGAGTCTGTGATTGTGTGTCTTGGCGCGGGTGCGGCAGCTGTGGCTTGTATGGAGCTACTGATCAAATGTGGCGCGCAGCGTGAGAAGATCTACATGCTGGACCGTAAAGGTGTGATCCATACTCGTCGTGATGACATCAACGAATACAAACAACTGTTCGCTAATAACACTGACAAGCGTACCTTGGAAGATGTGATTGAAGGTGCGGATATCTTTGTTGGTGTATCTGGCCCAGATCTACTGGCACCGGAAGCGCTGAAACTGATGGCTGATAAGCCTGTTGTGTTTGCTTGTTCGAACCCAGATCCAGAAATCAAACCTGAGCTAGCACACCAAGTGCGTAACGATTTGATCATGGGTACTGGTCGTTCTGACTACCCGAACCAAGTAAATAACGTACTGTGTTTCCCATTCATCTTCCGTGGCGCGCTGGATGTACGTGCGAGCCAAATTAACGATGAAATGAAACTAGCAGCGGTTGACGCTATTCGTGAACTAGCGAAAGAGCCAGTGCCACAAGAAGTGCTAACGGCTGCGGGTGTGGATAGCCTAAGCTTTGGTCCTGATTACATCATTCCTAAGCCAATGGACCCACGTTTATTGCCACGAGTTGCTAAAGCGGTAGCACAAGCTGCGGTTGATTCAGGCGTAGCGCAAATCGAGATGCCAAACAATTACATGGCGTAACGATGGCATAACAGCGAAAGCGAATGAGCGAGTTATCACTCGCTTATGACCAAGCTGTAGCGATAAAAAAACCAGCCAAGCGGCTGGTTTTTTTGTACCTGTCAGAGCTTATTCGTTGATGTCTTCGTAGGTGATGCCCATTTCTTCCATCAGCGCTTTGGCTTCAGCTGGTAAGTCGTCAGGGCGATCTTTACGAATATCGTCATCTGTTGGTAACGGTTGACCTGTATAAGCATGAAGAAATGCTTCACACAATAATTCACTATTTGTCGCATGGCGTAGGTTGTTCACCTGACGACGGGTGCGCTCATCAGTCAGGATTTTGAGTACCTTCAATGGAATCGACACGGTGATCTTCTTTACTTGTTCGTTTTTCTTACCGTGCTCTGCGTAGGGACTGATGTACTCGCCGTTCCACTCTGCCATGTTTTACCTTCTCAGCGTGTTGTTGTTACCGCCGCTCAGGTTATTTCCCACCGTAAAGACATTGCAAGCTTGGTGGTTCACGAAATAACTGCGAGTAAGGCAGTGAGTCATAATTAATGTTTGCCTGAATTTTAGCGATATTTACCGCCATAAGCAAAGACATATAGACGTCTAGAAGTGTTGACGTCTTTTTGCGTAATCGTTAAGGTGGTGCTAGGAATTTAATTCGGCCACTGACCGAGACAAGGAAGGGAATTATGAGTGACAAGAAGCTTGCCACTATTGCTGTACGTACCGGCATTGAATCCGACAGCCAACACCACGCTGTGGTACCACCGATTTATCTCACTTCAACCTACAGTTTTCCACAGTTAGGGGAAGTTCCGCAATACGATTATTCTCGCTCGGGTAACCCAAGTCGCAACATGTTGGCTGATGCGTTGACCGAACTCGAAGGTGGTGCGGGTGGGGTGGTCACCAGTTGTGGTACCGCGGCGATTAACCTCCTTGTATCGGCATTATTAGGTCCGGACGATCTGATCATAGCACCGCACGATTGTTATGGTGGCACTTACCGTTTATTTAGTACGCGGGCGAACAAAGGTGACTTTCAGGTTGAGTTTGTTGATCAGTCCGATCCACAAGCATTGGCGGCGGCGTTCGCCAAAAAGCCGAAAATCATTTGGCTCGAAACACCGTCAAACCCACTGCTGAGGGTGGTCGATGTGGCCAAGCTCTGCCAGCAAGCCAAAGCGGCGGGGACGCTAGTGGCGGTCGATAACACTTTCTTATCTCCAGTATTACAACAGCCTATCGCGCTCGGGGCTGATTTTGTGGTGCATTCAACCACGAAATATATCAATGGTCATTCTGATGTGGTGGGTGGAATTTTGATTTCTGCCGATAGCGAACATGCTGAGAACATTGCATGGTGGGCAAACTGCATTGGGGCAACAGGGGCGCCGTTTGATGCCTATCTCACCTTGCGTGGGCTGCGAACCTTGGTGCCACGAATGAAAATGCACGAAGAGAATGGCGCTCAAGTACTTGAGTTTTTGCAACGCCACCCGCAAGTGAGCGCAATTTATCACCCAAGCTTGCCAGAGCATCCAGGGCATGAGATTGCCAAGCGCCAGCAAAAAGGTTTTGGTTCGATGATCAGCTTTGAATTGGCTGGCAGTCACCGTCAACTCGAAGTGTTTGTTAAAGCACTGAAATGTTTCTCGCTGGCAGAATCCTTAGGTGGAACTGAGAGTCTGATCGCGCATCCGTCGAGCATGACTCACCGTGCTATGAGCGATGAAGCGCAAGCGGAAGCGGGGATCAAAACCTCATTGCTACGCCTGTCGGTTGGGTTGGAAGATCCGGCCGATCTGATTTCTGACTTAGCACAAGCTTTCGTACAAGCGGAGGGGGCGGCGTAATGACTCATTCTCGTCAATTGCATAAATTCGGTGGTAGTAGCTTGGCGGATGCTGAGTGTTACCGCCGGGTGGCTAACATCTTGCAAAATTACTCGGCTGCCGATGATTTGATCGTCGTCTCGGCAGCCGGAAAAACAACTAATCGTCTGATTGAATGGCTTGCGCTACTCACCAAAGACGGTCGCCATGCTCATGAAGCGCTGCAAGAATTGCGTCTTTATCAGCAAGCGCTGATTGAAGACTTGTTATCAGAAGACGCTGCCGATGAACTCTTAACTCAACTTCACTTAGAGCTCAGTGCACTCTCAGCGCTCGATCCCACGACCTTGACCACTGAAGAACAAGCCAAAGTACTTGGTCATGGCGAGTTGTGGTCTGCGCGCTTGCTCGCGGCAGTGCTTGCAAGTAATGAGATGGCAGCGTGCCACCTCGATTCGCGAAGTTTTCTTCGTGCCGAGCAAGCCGCTCAGCCTGAAGTGGATTGTGCAGCATCGCGCCCGTTATTACAGCAACAGTTGGTGCAACATCAGCATCGCCGTGTGGTGATCACTGGCTTCATGGCCCAAAACCAAGCTGGTGAAACCGTATTGCTAGGGCGTAACGGCTCAGACTATTCTGCGACCGTGATCGGTGCATTGGCGGATGTCAGCCGAGTGACGATTTGGAGCGATGTCGCTGGGGTATACAGCGCCGATCCGAACCAAGTTAAAGATGCTTGCTTGTTGCCATTGCTGCGCTTGGACGAAGCCAGTGAACTTGCACGTCTAGCTGCTCCTGTTTTGCACAGTCGTACTTTGCAGCCGGTGGCGCAAAGTGCGATTGATTTAACCCTGCGTTGTAGTCACCAACCTGAATCGGGCTCAACCCGTGTTGAGCGTGTTTTGGCTTCGGGGCGAGGGGCAAAAATTGTTACCTCGCTCGATGATGTCTGTGTGATTGAATTGGACATCGCGTCAGCTCACGATTTTGCACCGATCCAAAAAGCATTAGCGCGCACTCTACAGCGAGGGCAAGTACCGCCATTGGCGCAAAGTGTCGATCAAGACCAAGGTAAGATTTTGCTGGCGTATACCAGTGAAGTCGTTAACGGGGTGCTGGCATTACTCCAAGATACCGGTATTGCAGCTGAACTGCGCTTGCGTGATGGCTTTGCGATGGTTGCGGTGGTGGGCGCTGGGGTGGTGAATAATCCCGTTCACTGTCATGGCTTTTATCAACAACTCAAAGGACAACCGGTCGAGTTTTTAGCTGAAGCCGAGTCAGGGCTGAGTCTGGTGGCGATCTTACGCCATGTCGACCCTAGTACTTTGATCGGTGGGATCCACCAAAGCTTGTTCCAAGCCCAAAAGCGAATTGGTTTGGTGTTGTGCGGCAAAGGCAATATTGGCAGCCGTTGGTTGGAGTTGTTTGAAACTGAGTGTGAGCAGCTCAATAAGCGCCATGGCATGACGTTTACCTTGGTGGGTGTGGCTGATAGTCGCCGCCATTGGATTGATTATAACGGTATCCTTCCTTCACGAGCTTTGACCTGCTTTGATGATGAAGCGGTGGAATACGCAGAAGGTGAGTTGTTAACTACCTTGGCGGCTCACCCGTTTGATGATGTGGTGATCCTTGATGTGACCGCCAGTGCGGAATTGGCGGCTAAATACCCACAAGTGGCGGAAAATGGGTTACATCTGATTTCGGCCAACAAAGTGGCGGGTTCTGCATCGAGTCATGATTATCATGCGGTGCAAGATGCCTTTGCTAAGAGCAGTCGTCATTGGTTATATAACGCGACCGTTGGGGCTGGGCTGCCCGTTAACCATACGGTGCGTGATTTGCGTGAAAGTGGCGATGACATTATTGCGGTGTCTGGTATTTTCTCTGGCACCTTGTCGTGGCTGTTTCAGCAATACGACGGTTCGGTGCCGTTTTCTGCTCTGATTGAGCAAGCGTGGCAGCAAGGGCTGACCGAGCCAGATCCGCGAAATGATCTCGACGGTAGCGATGTGATGCGCAAACTGGTGATCTTGGCGCGTGAATCCGGGTTAGAGATTGAGCCTGAGCAGGTCAAGGTTGAAAGTTTGGTGCCTGATGCATTGGCATCCGTCAGCCTCGATGGTTTCTTTGAACAAGCTGGTGAGCTTGACCGTCAGCTAGCGGAGCGGTTAGCGAAAGCGAGTAAAGAAGACAAGGTACTGCGCTATGTGGCGCGGTTGGATAAGAAAGGTAAAGCGGCGGTGGGGGTTGAAGCGCTACCCAAAGAGCATGCGCTGGCGAACTTATTACCGTGTGACAACATCTTTGCTATCGAGAGCCGTTGGTATCGGGATAACCCGTTGGTGATCCGTGGGCCAGGGGCTGGGCGTGATGTGACTGCGGGGGCCTTGCTCTCTGACATTAATCGTTTAGCCGCCTTGCTGTAAATTTAGTTAGGCAAACTTGCCGTCATCCTTTGCATGAATAGCCACCTTTTC
The DNA here is from genome assembly GCF_001650345.1 of Photobacterium jeanii. Lineage (GTDB taxonomy): Bacteria > Pseudomonadota > Gammaproteobacteria > Enterobacterales > Vibrionaceae > Photobacterium > Photobacterium jeanii. Next base: position 175,369 of record NZ_LVHF01000015.1, read on the forward strand.
GAGGTGGCTTTTTTGCTGTTTTCTTTCACTAATTTGGCGCCTTTGATGGCTTCTCCTCCTAATTCCAGTCAGTTGTTCTAGTCTTGATCAAGAGGGCATTATCGCGATGACCTAGCTTGAAAAATATGCAATGCGATGTTGAGAAATATTCATGATCACTTGGTTGACATTAAATTACTATCACGACATTCTGTAGACATATAGACGTCTAAATGGTTATTTGAAGACGTTAGCTTTTAGGGATAGCGAGGCCAGGGCGCCGAGAAAAGAAGGGATGAACTATGGGGTATTCTCACGCAAGTCACTTAGACGCACTTAATCAAAACATTGTCGATCTTAATGGTGATCTCAATGTGTCGTTTGAGTTTTTTCCGCCAAGCAGTGAGCAGATGGAGAAAACCCTATGGGCGTCGATCCACCGCCTTAAAACGTTGAAACCGAAATTTGTTTCCGTGACTTACGGTGCTAACTCTGGCGAGCGTGACCGTACTCACTCCATTATCAAAGACATCAAAGAGCAGACCGGTTTGGTCGCGGCTCCCCACCTTACCTGTATCGATGCCAGCCGCGAAGAGTTACGCACCATTGCCCGTGATTACTGGAATAGCGGTATTCGCGATATCGTGGCACTGCGTGGCGATTTACCGCCCCAAGGTGGGAAGCCAGATATGTACGCGGTGGATTTGGTGGAGCTTTTGCGTCAAGAAGCCGAGTTTGATATCTCAGTCGCAGCGTATCCGGAAGTACACCCTGAAGCGAAAAGTGCCCAAGCGGATTTGATCAACTTGAAACGAAAAGTTGATGCGGGTGCGAGTCGAGCAATTACCCAATTTTTCTTCGATGTAGAAAGCTACCTGCGCTTTCGTGACCGCTGTGTGGCGGCTGGGATTGATGTTGAAATCGTACCGGGCATCTTACCGGTATCTAACATGACTCAAGCTAAACGCTTTGCCAAAATTAATAATGTCAAAATTCCTGGCTGGCTAGAGAAGCAATATGAGGGACTGGAAGACGATTTACTTAGTCGTCAGATGGTAGGAGCAAGTAATGCGATCGATATGGTTCGTGTCCTGAGCCGTGAAGGGGTCAAAGATTTCCACTTCTACACTCTGAACCGCGCAGAACTGACTTACGCGATTTGTCACACGTTAGGGGTGCGTGCTGAGGTTGAGATTGCGCAGGCATAGCCGCGGTAACAGTGCAGGGGAGTATTCTCTTTAGGGATAGTGTTTGATCTGACAGCTCGCGTAATGAATCGTGATAGCAATAAAAAAGCCGCTCGATGAGCGGCTTTGTATCATTAACAGGTCGGCGCTTACAGTGCTACTGAGCTACCTTCGCTGTCCATGTCTTTTAGCTCAGCCAGAACTTCTTCAGCCCAGATGATCCACGCTTGGCGATTGTGCATGCCACGGCGTAGAGTCAGACGGTCTAAGCGGTCTTGACGGCTCATGTTTTTGTAATCACCGAAGTGTACTTTTTCTAGTTCTTGGTAGTGGTTAACCAGACTATGTGACTCTTCGATCAGCGCAGCAAGCTGTTGTTGCATTGGCAGTGAATTGTGAACACCACAAACAAGCAGTTTTGCAGAGAACTCATCACGGATGGTTGGGTTACGAGCTGGCTCTTGGAACCAGTCGAACAGTGCTTGGCGACCTAGATCTGTGATTGAGTAAACTTTACGATCTGGCTTGCCATCTTGTGGTTCAAGGCGACAAGTTACCTGATCATTGGTTGCCATTTTGTTTAGCTCGCGATACACCTGCTGGTGGCTTGCTTTCCAAAAGTAACCGATGCTGTGTGAGAATTCTTTAGTAATATCGTAACCCGTTGCGTCGCGGTTGCTCAGCACGGTCAAAATAACGTGTGGTAGTGACATCTCTTCTATCCGCTATAAAATCATTATAAAAATCGATCAAACCAGGCTTACCCTTCGCTCTTTGGCGTTCTTATAATCAACCTGTTTCAGTGCCTGACCGAGATCACATAGAGTATCATCAATACACTCAGTACGGATACCTCAATAGAGTAGTATTCACATGATTAAGCTATAAAATGCTCATCTTGTGACCTTTATCCATATCGATAATCCTATTTAGCAGTGCAAATTGTTTTGATTCATCCACTTTCACAAGAGGATGTAAACATCATAATGCATATCGTCATCATCAATTTGTCTCATAAGTGATAAAAATATAAATGAGAGTGATGATGTGAGTTGGTTAGCAATGTTTGCTTGAGAGGTAGGACGAAGTTTTGAATGTTGCAGAGAATAAAAAAGGCCGCTTGCGCGACCTTTTACATAGCATCTTAGTCAGTGTTGAGGCTAATTAACCTGTGTTACGCATACCAGTAGCGATACCTGCGATGGTCACCATCAATGCTTCTTCCAGCATTGGTGAGATCTCACCTTGAGCACGAGTACGGTACAGTAACTCGGCTTGCAGCATGTTGAGTGGCTCAACATAGATGTTACGCAAACGGATTGCTTCCGCACCCCATGGGTCTTGTTCCATCAGGTGGTCGTTGTTATCAACGTTTAGCACGGTTTTGATATCGCTTTGCAGCTGAGTACGTAGCTTCTCACCCAGCGGCCATAGTGATTTATCGGTCAGGCGCTGATCGTAGTATTCCGCTATCTCGGTATTGGTTTTGGTAAACACCATTTCCAACATCCCTAAGCGAGTTGAGAAGAATGGCCATTCACGACACATCTCCTCTAATAGCTCTTCATGACCTTTATCAACGGAATATTGGATCGCTTCACCTGCACCTAGCCATGCTGGTAGTAGCAGGCGGTTTTGGCTCCAAGCAAAGATCCACGGAATCGCACGTAGACTTTCGACCCCACCTTGTGGGTTACGTTTTGCTGGACGAGAGCCAAGCGGCAATTTACCTAGCTCAAGCTCTGGTGTCGCAGCGCGGAAGTAAGGCACAAATTCTTCGTTACCACGAACCACGGCACGGTAAGCATCGCACGAGACTTGCGATAGCACTTCCATCAGGTCGCGCCATTCTTGTTTCGGTGCAGGTGGTGGTAGCAGGTTCGCTTCCAAAATTGCGCTGGTGTACAAGCTTAGGCTATTGACAGCCACATCAGGCAGACCCAGTTTAAAGCGGATCATTTCGCCTTGCTCAGTAACACGTAGACCGCCTTTTAGGCTGCGTGGTGGCTGAGAAAGTAGTGCTGCGTGCGCTGGTGCACCACCACGGCCAATCGTACCGCCGCGACCATGGAATAGGGTGATATCAACGCCTGCTTGTTCACAAATATCAACCAATGCTTCCATGGCATGATATTGCGCCCAACCTGCTGCCATTACCCCTGCGTCTTTGGCCGAATCTGAGTAGCCAATCATTACCATTTGGTGGTTTTGAATGAAGCCACGGTACCAGTCAATGTCCAATAGCTGCTTGATAACTGCCGCGCCATTGTTCAAATCTTCGAGGGTTTCAAACAGTGGGCACACATCCATACGGAATGGGCAGCCCGCTTCTTGTAGTAGCAGGTGAACAGCGAGTACATCCGATGCAGTACGTGCCATTGAAATCACGTAAGCGCCTAAGGCTTCACGAGGTTGCTCGGCAATCGCACGACAAGTCTCGATCACTTCTTGTACGTCTGGCGATGGTTGCCAGTCACGCGGTAGTAATGGACGTTTTGATGCCAACTCGCGTACCAAGAAGGCGACTTTGTCTTGTTCGCTCCACTGATCGTAATCGCCTAACCCTAGATAGCGGGTTAGCTCTGATAATACGTCTGAGTGACGGGTGCTCTCTTGACGAATATCCAAACGTACGAGGTGAACGCCAAAACATTTCACACGGCGAAGTACGTCAAGTAATAGGCCGTCAGCGATAATGCCCATGCCACATTCGTGCAGCGATTGGTAACACGCATGAAGTGGGTTCCACAGCTCGTCAGCGTGTTCGAGGATGGCACCGGCAGGTACAGGGTTGCCTTTGATACGGGCATCCAGTACATCGCGCGTATGGGTTAGCTTCGTGCGTAGTTGTTTGACAATCGCACGGTAAGGTTCGTGCTCTTCGCCTGCCAGTTCGCGTACGGCGTCGTTGCATTTCACCATTGAAAGCTCGCTCACCAACTCTTGGATATCACCAAGGTAGAGATCCGCCGCTTTCCAGCGTGATAGCAACAAGACTTCACGAGTTACGTTCGAAGTTACGAATGGGTTACCGTCGCGGTCACCGCCCATCCACGAGGAGAATTTCACTGGTGCGGCATCCAGTGGCAAGCCTTCACCTAAGTGATTTTTGAGCTTGTCATCAAATTGGCGCAGGAATTCAGGTACTGCTTGCCATAGCGAGTTTTCAACAACCGCGTAGCCCCATTTCGCTTCATCAAGCGGTGTCGGGCGTTGTTGGCGGATCACATCTGAGTGCCATGCTTGGGCAATAAGCTGCTCAAGACGTTGCTCTACGCGTTGGCGTTCGGCGGTCGATAGCTCACTAAGCTCAAGGTTAGAAAGGCATTTATTGATTTGAACCAGCTTGTGGATCATGGTGCGGCGCGCAATCTCGGTAGGGTGCGCCGTTAGCACAAGCTCGATATTCAGCTCACGTACCGCTTGAATGGAATCAAGCTGGCTGATGTCGTTGTCTTGTAGTTTGCCAAAGAGAGAGTCGATGGAGTCTGGGCTACAAATATGCTCATCACAATGGCGAGAGACTGTGTGGTATTGCTCTGCGATGTTGGTCAGATTCAAGAATTGACTGAAAGCACGCGCCACAGGCAGGAGTTGGTCATCAGGAAGATTCTGCAACTCATCAATCAGTTTGGCACGGTCATCTTTATTACCGCCGCGAGCGGATTTAGACAATTTACGTATGGTTTCCACTTTCTCAAGTAGTGGTTCACCGTGGGCATCTTTAATGGTGTTACCCAGCAAATGGCCGAGCATGCTGACGTTACTTTTTAACGCGCTGTACTTTTCATTCATATCGCATCCATCTCGTAATTTTTTTACATCCAGTGCATCAATGCTGAACGTTAATCTAGCTGTGATCCCGCTTTAAGGTCAACTTTGTTCAAAGTTGCGGGCAAAAATCCGATTCTACTTTGATTTTTATCATGAATTAGACGCTATTTTGTAACAAATTTCCGTAATAAATGTGTCAATGAGCACATTTACTGCGTGCTTTATCAGCATTTTTGGAGCAAATGTATTAATTCACGCCAAAATGTGGTTGGTTAATTATGATACTTGTTGCATCAATATTTCAGCGGTTGATGAATCACGCGTACTAAGGAATTGGATAATCACAGGCAAAAATGACCGTGTGGAAAGGATCTCGGCACTGAGCGTAGAAAAATAAAAATCGATTAATTGTTCATCAGGTGTTGACAGTTATTTTATTAATCGGTAAACATACAAATGCAAGATGGTTGAATAATAATTTAATGTGATAAATGCCATTGGTCAGGATGACCATATAAACGAAAGTAGGAAATTGTTAACATGAACCAAGCGAGCCTAACCAAGACATACTCCCTCCGACGACGCTAAGTCTCATCGCTTGGTGCCACAGCTGCACCTCTTCTTTTGGCTGCCTTCAGCCAGTATTCGCTCTGACTTCATCAGAATACAACTAACACCGCCCAAAATGGATTTAGATTATGTTGAACACCGTCATCATAGGTGCAAGTGGCTACACTGGCGCAGAACTGGCCAAAATTGTAACTCATCATCCGGCGTTAGCCCTTGGCGGACTGTACGTTTCTGCCAATAGCCAAGATGCCAATAAAGCGATCAGCGAGCTGCATGGTCAGCTAAAAGGTATCGTCGATTTACCACTGCAACCACTGATTGAGCCAAGCGAAGTGGCAAAAAACGCTGAGGTAGTGTTGCTCGCTACCGCGCATCAAGTTAGCCACGATCTTGCCCCAATTTTTCTCGCACAAGGTTGTCAGGTATTTGATTTGTCAGGTGCGTTCCGCGTTAAGAGTGATGAGTTTTATACCGAATTCTATGGCTTTGAACACCAGTATCCACAGTACTTAGAGCAAGCGGTGTATGGCTTGGCTGAATGGAATGGGAACGAGATCGCGACAGCCCAATTAGTGGCGGTGCCGGGCTGTTATCCTACGGCGTCACAACTGGCTCTCAAACCACTACAGCAAGCTGGATTGCTCGATACTACGCAGTGGCCCGTGATTAATGCGGTAAGCGGGGTCTCAGGGGCTGGACGCAAAGCATCGTTAACCAATAGCTTTTGCGAAGTCAGCCTGCAAGCTTATGGCATTTTCAACCATCGTCATCAACCTGAGATCAGCACTCACTTAGGATGCGATGTCATTTTCACTCCTCACCTTGGCAACTTTAAACGCGGCATTTTGGCCACGATTACCGCCAAGTTAGCTGCGGGTGTTACCGCAGAACAAGTAACGCATGTGTTTACGACTGCGTATCAAAATCAGCCAGCGGTGCGCTTGCTGCATCAAAGTAGCGCCAAGCTCGATAACGTGGTGAATACTCACTGTTGCGACATTGGCTGGCAGCTACAAGGTGATCACATCATTTTAACCTCGGCGATTGATAACCTGCTAAAAGGGGCATCATCGCAAGCGATTCAATGCATAAATATTCGTAATAATTTCTCGCCGTTAGCCGGCTTGGTATAAGGATAACGCCCAATGAAGACAGTTCCTTTAGTGATCAAATTAGGCGGCGCGGTGTTGTCGTGCCATGACACGCTCAGCAAATTGTTTGCGGCGATCAACCAATATCAAATTAGCGCAGCACGCCCATTGTTATTGGTGCATGGCGGTGGTTACTTGGTGGATGAGTTACTGACTCAGTTGCAGCTTGAAACCGTAAAAAAAGAAGGTTTACGAGTGACACCACCAGAGCAAATTGAAGTTGTGACTGGGGCGCTGGCGGGCACTGCCAACAAGATGCTGCAGGGGCATGCAATTAAATCGGGCGTGAAAGCGGTGGGGCTATCACTGGCCGATGGTGGTTTGTGTCAGGTTAGTGAATTAGACCCTGAGCTAGGTGCCGTGGGCAAAGCCGAGCCAGGTGATGGCAGCTTTATTAGCCAAGTCATGGCGGCGGGTTATGTGCCGATTGTGAGCTCGATTGGCCTTACGGCAGATGGCGAGATGATGAACGTCAATGCCGACCAAGCGGCGGTAGCGGTAGCGGCGGCTTTGGATGCTGAATTGGTGTTGTTATCCGATGTGAGCGGGGTGCTTGACGGTAAAGGACATTTAATTGCGTCGCTCAATGAGAGCCAAGCCGAAGCACTGATTGAACAAGCGGTGATCACCGACGGCATGGTGGTCAAGGTTAGAGCTGCCTTTGAGGCTGCCAAGGCGTTAGGGCGTCCGATTGAAGTCGCCACCTGGCGTTACCCCGACAAACTTGCCGCATTATTTGCGGGCACCAGCATAGGCACCAAATTTTCAGTGTGATTGACGTTGGTGAGTCTATAACTCAAGTAGGTAACCCCAAATTAGTCAGCGCATTAAGCATTTTATTTTGATAATTGATAATCGCCTGAGCGGTATGACCGCCGACAGGGCAAGCAGGAGAGCAATATGAGTAAGGTAACGAAAGTAGTATTAGCCTATTCAGGCGGTCTAGACACCTCGGCCATCATCCCGTGGCTCAAAGAAAATTACGACTGTGAAGTGGTCGCGTTTGTGGCCGATGTTGGTCAAGGCGAAGAAGAGTTGGCAGGTATTGAGGAAAAGGCTATCGCCTCGGGGGCTTCGGCCTGTCATATCGCCGACCTTAAAGAAGAGATGGTTGCAGATTATATCTACCCAAGCCTCAAAACAGGTGCGATCTACGAAGGGAAATACCTGTTGGGCACCTCAATGGCACGCCCGATCATTGCTAAAGCGCAGGTGGAATGCGCGTTGGCCGTCGGTGCCGATGCTTTGTGCCACGGTTGTACCGGTAAAGGTAACGATCAGGTTCGTTTTGAAAGTGCTTATGCCGCCCTTGCGCCACAACTGACGGTCATTGCGCCATGGCGTGAATGGGATTTACGCAGCCGTGAAGCGTTGCTCGATTACTTGGCTGAGCGTGATATTCCGTGTACCGCTTCGCTTGAGAAAATCTACTCCCGTGACGCGAATGCGTGGCATATCTCTACCGAAGGTGGGGTATTAGAAGAAACCTGGAATCAACCTAACGAGTTGTGCTGGGTGTGGACTAAAGATCCTGAGCAAGCGCCAGACCAAGCCGAAACTGTGTCGATTGTGATTGATAAAGGTGAAGTGGTTGCTGTTGATGGCGAGGCGATGACCCCCTACAACGCCCTGACTTACTTAAATGACAAAGGCGCCGAGCACGGTGTAGGACGTATTGATATCGTTGAAAACCGCTTGGTAGGGATCAAATCTCGTGGCTGCTATGAAACCCCAGGGGGCACCATCATCAATGAAGCTCTCCGTGCGGTAGAGCAACTGGTGCTGGATAAAGACGCGTTCGAGTTTCGTGAAAGCTTGGGACTGAGAGCTTCACACTTGATTTACGATGGTCGTTGGTTTACTCCGTTGTGCAATTCCATCATGGCAGCGGCACAAGAACTTGCTCAGGATGTGAGCGGTGAGGTAGTGGTGAAACTGTATAAAGGTCAAGCTACTGTGGTACAGAAGCGCTCGCTCAACAGCTTGTATTCGGAAGAATTTGCCACCTTTGGTGAAGATGAAGTGTATGACCACAGTCATGCTGGTGGCTTTATCCGCCTTTACTCGCTAGCTAGTCGTATTCGTGCGCTAAACAGTCAAAAACAATAATCAAGTTGCCCGCAGAGTCGGATGTCTGCGGGTGATAACCAGCACTTTTGAGCAAGTCGAGCAGTAAGACAGGAGAGACACCATGGCATTATGGGGCGGACGTTTTAGTCAGGCAGCTGATACCCGGTTTAAACAATTTAATGATTCCCTACGTTTTGATTACCGCCTTGCGGAGCAAGATATCGTTGGCTCGATTGCCTGGTCGAAAGCGCTACGCCAAGTGGGGGTGATCAGCGAGCAAGAGCAGCAAAAGCTCGAGCTAGCGTTGAACGAGTTGAAGCTAGCCGTGATGGAAGATCCTGAGCAGATCCTACGTTCGGATGCTGAAGACATTCATAGTTGGGTTGAACAACAGTTGATCAGCAAAGTGGGAGATTTAGGGAAGAAGCTGCATACCGGACGTTCGCGTAACGACCAAGTGGCGACTGACTTAAAACTCTGGTGCCGTCAGCAAGGACAACAACTGCTTTTGATGCTCGATAAGCTGCAAAACCAAATGGTGATGGTTGCCAGAGAGCATCAAACCACCATTCTTCCGGGCTATACCCACTTGCAGCGGGCACAACCGGTCACCTTTGCTCATTGGTGTTTGGCCTATGTTGAAATGTTCGAGCGTGATTATTCTCGTCTCACCGATGCGCTGGCGAGACTGGATACGTGTCCATTAGGCTCGGGGGCTTTGGCGGGCACCGCTTATCCGATTGATCGTGAAGAGTTGGCCCACAGCTTGGGCTTTCATCGTGCGACCCGTAACAGCTTGGATTCGGTTTCCGATCGTGACCATGTGATGGAGCTGCTATCCACGGCGTCGATTTCGATGCTTCACTTATCGCGTTTAGCTGAAGATTTGATTTTCTATAACTCGGGTGAGTCTAACTTTATCGAATTGGCCGATACCGTCACCTCGGGCTCTTCTTTGATGCCACAAAAGAAAAACCCGGATGCCTTGGAGTTGATCCGTGGTAAGTGTGGTCGGGTTTATGGCGCCATGGCTGGGATGATGATGACAGTCAAAGCTCTACCGTTGGCGTACAACAAAGACATGCAAGAAGATAAAGAAGGCTTATTCGACGCCCTCGATAGCTGGCACGATTGCATGGAAATGGCGGCGCTTTGTTTCGACGGGATCAAGGTGAACAAAGACCGGACTTTGGAAGCGGCGATGCAAGGCTATTCTAACGCCACCGAGTTGGCAGATTATTTAGTGGCGAAAGGGATCCCGTTCCGTGAAGCGCACCATATCGTGGGTGTCGCCGTGGTGGCTGCCATTGAGAAGGGCTGCGCGTTGGAAGAATTATCGCTAGCGGAAATGCAGCAGTTCTCGCCAGTGATAGACGCGGATGTGTACCCAATCTTAACTATCGAGTCGTGTTTGGAAAAACGGTGCGCTTTGGGTGGGGTTGCTCCTAACCAAGTAGACCATGCGATTGGCCAAGCAGAAAAACGACTTGAAAAACGCTACTCTCCGGGAGTGAAAGTTCGCGGTGCGCGGTTAACCGACTTAGATGCGATTGAAGGCATGGTGTCGTACTGGTCAGGGCTTGGTGAGAACCTTCCTCGTAAACGCAATGAATTGGTGCGAGATATTGGTTCGTTTGCGGTGGCGGAGCACCACGGTACTGTAACAGGGTGTGCATCGCTGTATGTGTATGATTCTGGTTTGGCAGAAATCCGCTCGCTAGGAGTCGAAGCGGGGTGGCAGAGCCAAGGGCAAGGAAAGGCCATTGTTGAATACTTGATTGAGAAAGCGTCACAAATGGCGATCAAGCGAGTGTTTGTATTAACTCGGGTGCCTGAGTTCTTTATGAAGCAAGCCTTTGTGCCAACCTCGAAGTCACTGCTGCCCGAAAAAGTGATGAAAGATTGCGACCGCTGCCCACGCTTACATGCGTGTGATGAAGTGGCACTGGAAGTGAGACTGGATAATGAACAAGTGATCCCTTCGGTGCATGTTGCTTAACAGGGAGAGTGCTTAGCAGGGTGAGTACTTAACGACTTGTGGCACCAGTAAACACAATTGAAACGGCAAAGCCTGATCCCTCGGATCAGGCTTTCTTTTTGAGGTAACGATGCAATGCCACCACAAAGTGGGTGAGCAGTAGTGCACTAAAGGCGCTGGCAGCAAAAATAAGGGTAATGGATTCAACACTCGTTGGTTGTTCGCGATAGCGCCATCCCCACACCAACCAGCTAAACAGACTCAAAGCGGTGAGCTGCCACATGCACTGCTTGCAGCGTCCAAGCTTTTGCTTAAAGCGTGCGTGTTTATCCCGACAAGTGGTGCAGCCCATGAGCGTTAATCCTGAAATAAAGAAAGTGAAGTGTTGTAGATAACAGTGGCACTGAACTTCAACACCGTTATCAATATTACTTTCAAACATGATACCAACGGAGTGAAGGGCTGATCCAGTCAGTGCGTACAGCATTGGATAGGGAATTGAGACGGAATGAATTGGAATAAAAAAAGCCTTCACTGAGGGTGAAGGCAAGTGCAGGGGAGAGGTTCGGTGGAGAGTGAACCTAGTGTTGCATGTCGCTACTGACGCATAGCGTTATCATTATTATTGGTAAAGGTACGTTTCCCGATAGTGCTAGTGATTAGCGACTGCTGTTGGGACAGCCGCTAATCGTTGTGGCATTAACAACCTGGGCCACAATCCAGGCAGTGCTTGATCATTTCAGGACCAAGGTGCAGTTTTGCATTGAGGTCGCGTAGTGCGGTACGTACCCCTTCCTCAATCACTGGGTGGTAGAAAGGCATATCTAACATTTCAGCCACGGTCATCTTGTTCTGGTGCGCCCAAGCGAGGAGGTGGGCAAGGTGTTCTGCGTTCGGGCCCATCATTTCTGCACCCAAGAAGCGACCTGTACCTTGTTCACCGTAAACGTTCAGCATCCCTTTGTTGCGTAGCATGACGCGAGAACGACCTTGGTTTTCAAAAGACACGGTGCCGGTTTCAAAACAGCCACATGAGCCTAGGCGGTCTGTGATTTCTTTATACGTCTCACCCACCATGGCAATTTGTGGATCTGAGAACACGGCTGAGATTTTTGAGCGACGTAGGCCAGCTCGAATATCTGGGAAGCGACCTGCGTTGTCACCTGCAATACGACCTTGGTCTGCCGCTTCGTGCAAAAGCGGTAACTGGTTGCTGGCATCACCCGCAATGAAAATGCTTGGTACTGATGTTTGCAGGGTGTAGTGGTCAGCCACTGGAACACCGCGTGCATCTAGCGTCAGGTTGGCATTTTCAATCGCCAGTTTGTCGACATTCGGGCGACGACCCGTTGCTGCTAGGACGTAGTCAACCATGATGGTGGTTAGCTCGCCTGATTTATCGAGGTATTGGATTTCAACCTGATCGCCTTGGCGTTTCATGCTCTCTACTTTTACATCAGCATCCAAGTAGAATTCTTCGTTAAAGGCTTTGTCGGCGTAAGCCATGACTTCAGGGTCGGTTAGCGGACCGACTTGACCACCTAAGCCAAACATAGTGACGTCAACACCTAAACGCTTTAGGGCTTGACCTAGCTCTAGACCGATAACGCCTGGGCCGAATACGGCTACCGATTGTGGTAGATCGTCCCACTCGAATACGTCATCGTTAATGATCAGACGATCACCTAGCTCGTTCCATACTGCTGGGTAAGCAGGACGAGAGCCGGTCGCAATCACAATACGCTTAGCCGTGATGGTGGTGTGGTCGTCTACGGTTAGGGTATTGGCATCTACAAATTGAGCGTAGCCAGCAACTTTGTCTTCTGCTGGGATTTCATCTACGCCTTCAAGTACGAAGCCAACAAAACGGTCACGTTCACGTTTTACACGATCCATCACTTCGCGACCGTTGATAAGGATTTCACCTTGCGGGTGGACACCGAACGCTGGTGCTTTTTCAATTTGATGTACGCTTTCAGCGGCAGCAATTAATAACTTAGATGGCATACAACCAACACGTGCACAGGTAGTGCCGTAAGGGCCGCCTTCGATCATCACAACACTATCAGTGTGTGCTTTTGCTGCGCGGTAAGCACCTAAGCCTGCAGTACCACCACCAATTACAGCTACATCAACGTTCAGGGTTTTCATTGTTTCTCTCCACTCGCAGGGTGGTGGGGCCAAGGCGCCCCACCTAAAATCACTTGTTGTTACGTAAACTTATTTGTTTAGGTAGCTTTCTAGTTCTTCGCTACCGCCGATGTGCTGACCACCGATGAAGACTTGTGGCACTGTAGTGCGACCGCTGATAGCGCGTAAGCTTACTGTGGTTGCATCTTTACCTAGTACCACTTCTTCATACTGCAGACCGTGGTCGATTAGGTTTTGTTTCGCTTTGGCACAGAAAGGACAACCTGGTTTAGTAAATACCGTGATTGACTGTTGTAGTTTGTGCTCTGGTGCGATGTAGCTCAGCATAGTGTCAGCGTCAGATACTTTGAACGGGTCGCCTGGTTCGTCGTTTTCGATGAACATTTTCTCTACTACGCCGTTCTTCACTAGCATGCTGTAACGCCATGAACGCTTACCAAAGCCTAGGTCATTTTTGTCTACTAGCATGCCCATGCCATCGGTGAACTCGCCGTTACCGTCAGGGATGAAAGTGATGTTTTCTGCTTCTTGGTCATTCTTCCATGCGTTCATTACGAAGGTGTCGTTTACCGATACACAAAGAATGTCATCTACGCCGTGCTCAGCAAATACTGATGCTAGCTCGTTGTAACGCGGTAGGTGGCTAGAAGAACATGTTGGTGTGAAAGCGCCTGGTAGGCTGAAAACAATCACAGTTTTATTAGCGAATAGTTCTTCTGTTGTTACGTTAACCCATTGGTCACCTTGGCGAGTTGGGAAAGTAACTTGTGGTACTGCTTGACCTTCTTTAGATGCGAACATAGGAAAATCCTCAATTTGTGTTTGTTAGTTTAGGTTGTCTATTTCAACCGGAAGTTATTTCGTCTTGTTCCCTGTTGATGTGTGTATTATGTCGAGAAGTTATTGATAGCTCTAACTGTTTAAAGCTATAGTTTTGATAGGTATTACCTATCAACTATGATGGTACTCATTTGGAGATACCTTTATTCTGATTGGTGTCTCGATTTAGGGTGGTGATGAGATGAATATTCGAGATTTAGAATACTTGGTGGCGTTGTCGGAGCATTTGCACTTTCGTAAAGCCGCAGAAGCGTGCTTTGTGAGTCAACCGACATTGAGTGCCCAGATCCGTAAGCTGGAAGACGAGCTTGGGGTGGCATTACTTGAGCGCACCAGTCGACGGGTGCTGTTTACTGATGCAGGGCTTAAGTTGGTCGAGCAAGCGCAAAAAGTACTGTTGGAAGTGAAAGTGCTAACTGAGCTTGCCAGTCAGCAAGGCGATAGCATGGCGGGGCCATTGCATGTTGGTTTTATTCCAACCGTCGGACCTTATTTGCTGCCGAAAGTGATCCCTTTGCTGAAAGAGCAGTTTCCTCAGCTAGAGCTATTTTTGCACGAAGCGCAAACGCATCAGCTGGTGGCGCAATTGGAAACCGGTAAGCTTGATTGCATTATTTTGGCTGCCGTAAAAGAGAGCGAGCCCTTTGTGGAGTTGCCACTGTACGACGAACCTATGGTGCTGGCTGTGCCTGAGCTGCATAACTGGGCCAAAGAGCCTGAGTTATCAATGCTGGAATTGAATGGTGAAACCTTGTTGATGCTGGGAGACGGTCACTGTTTGCGCGATCAGGCGATGGGCTTTTGTTTTGCGGCAGGGGCTAACGAAGATGGCAGTTTTAAAGCCACCAGTTTAGAAACCCTGCGTAATATGGTTGCAGCAGGTGGGGGGATTACTTTGTTGCCTCAGCTAGCTACCCCCAAAGAAGCGGTACGTGATGGGGTGTGTTATGTCCGTTTGCACGATCCTGAGCCAACCCGCTTGATCACCTTGGCGTATCGCCCTGGCTCGCCACTGCGTGGGCGTTACGAGAAAATTGCTACAGCGATCAATCAGCATATGACGAAGGTACTAACTCCGCATAGCGAGTTGGATGCCGCCAGTTAAATACACAAAGAGCGCCAATCGGCGCTCTTTGTTTTTATGGCAGTACTTGTGTGGGTTGATCAGAACAGCTCTTCTTCGCCATTGGATTCAAACACACTGCCTGCTGGACTTTGGGTGGCGTACTCGGTTGGCTCGGTGCCACGCTTGAAGTATTCAAACATCGAGGTGTAATCGGTACGCTGGGTTAGTAAGCCCGTTTCGCGGTCGATACGCACCCGTACAATGCTTGGTGGTACTTGTTTGCGCTGTTGCGGCACATCTTCCAGTGCAACTTTCATAAAGTTCACCCATGCCGGTTGCGCGGTTTTCGCGCCTGCTTCTGCGCCCGAGATTTGGTTTTTATCCAGATTGTTGTTCCACGCGGTGCGTCCGAGTTCACGTCTGTGATCATCAAAGCCAACCCAAACAGTCGCGACGATATTCGGGCCAAAGCCTGCATACCATGCATCTTTCGAGTTGTTGGTGGTACCTGTCTTACCGCCGATATCACGACGCTTAAGAACCTGACCACGCCAGCCTGTGCCATTCCAACCACTGCCGTGCTTCCAACTACCCCCGCCCCAGATATTGCTCTCTAGCATTTCACGTACTAAGAACGCATTTTGCTCAGAGATCACTTGTGGTGCGTAGTGCACAGGTTGCTGATCGCTTGGCAAATTGGTGTCGGTCGTTGACAGTGACTCTTCGTTAATCGCGATGTCGTTCAGTACCGCTGAGCTAGCTGGCTTGTTTTGACCATTTTGCTGCTGGCACTCGCTGTTACAGACTACACTCGGGTTTGCTTGGTACACCAAGTTACCGTAAGGGTCTTCAACTCGTTCGATAAAGTAAGGCTCAACGAAGTAACCACCGTTAGCGAATACCGAGAAACCTTGCGCCATTTCTAGTGGTGTTAAACTGCCGGCACCAAGTGCGATAGCTTCAGCACGTGGTAAATCTTGGCGTTTAAAACCAAAACGCGTGAGGTAGCTAATCGCAGGATCTAAGCCCACACTACGCAGTACACGTACCGCCATTACGTTCTTCGATTGGGCTAAACCAAGACGAAGTCGAGTAGGGCCGTTGTATGTCGGTGGTGAGTTCTTCGGACGCCATGCGGTGCCTTGGCTCTCATCCCAACGGTTGATTGGTGCATCGTTGACCAAGGTTGCCAGTGTCATGCCATTATCCAGCGCCGCTGAATAAATGAAGGGTTTGATGCTTGAACCAACTTGACGAATCGATTGAGTGGCACGGTTAAACTTGCTGTGCACAAAGTTAAAGCCCCCCACCATTGCCTGTACCGCACCATTTTGTGGTGAGACCGCAATAAAGGCGGTGTTGG
The DNA here is from genome assembly GCF_001650345.1 of Photobacterium jeanii. Lineage (GTDB taxonomy): Bacteria > Pseudomonadota > Gammaproteobacteria > Enterobacterales > Vibrionaceae > Photobacterium > Photobacterium jeanii. The sequence continues at coordinate 191,498 of NZ_LVHF01000015.1, forward strand.
CATCTGGTACTTGGCTTAGTACCCATTTATCTTCTTTTGGTTGTACCCACACTTGCTGACCGGCTTTCAGAATATCCGCCGCTGTTTTCGGTACGCCCGCTTGGCGATTGTCGGTTTTGAAACGACGCGCCCACTTCATGCCATCCCACTCAAGTGTGATGGCTTGGTTATCTTCGATCAGCGCTTGTGCCGTTTTGCCTTCGACTTTGGTGATCACTGCTGCACGTAGTTCACCGTAGCTTGGCTGCTTATCCAAGTGCTTAGCAATTTTCTGGTTGTCCCATGCCGGTGCACCCGGTTGCCATAGGGTCGCTACCGCACCACGGTAACCGTGACGTTGGTCGTATTGCAGTAAGTTGTTGATGGTCGCTTGCTGCGCCGCTTTTTGTAGTTTGGCATTCACTGTGGTGTAGATGCGCATCCCTGAGGTGTAAGCATCTTCGCCGTAGCGTTCTACCATCCATGCGCGAGCACGCTCTGCAAAATAAGGCGCGTTTAGTTCGATTTCAGCACCGTGGTAGCGGGCTACAATCGGTTCGTTGCGTGCTTGGTCGTATTCGGCTTGGCTAATGTAGCGCTCATCAAGCATACGGCGGAGTACCACATTGCGACGAGTGGTTGAGCGATCCAACGAGTAGAGTGGATTCATGGTCGATGGTGCTTTCGGTAGACCGGCAATCACCGCAATTTCGCTGAGGGTGAGCTGGTTGACCTCTTTACCAAAGTACACCTGTGCCGCAGCACCCACACCGTAAGCGCGGTAGCCAAGGTAGATTTTGTTGAGATAAAGCTCAAGGATCTCATCTTTACTTAGCAGTTGCTCGATGTGGATAGCGATAAAAATCTCTTTGATTTTACGCATGATCTTCTTCTCGTTAGAAAGGAAGAAGTTACGAGCTAGCTGTTGAGTAATGGTACTCGCCCCTTGTTTGGCCGAGCCTGACGTTGCCACGACAAAGGCCGCACGGGCAATACCGATTGGGTCGATCCCTGGGTGTTCGTAGTAGCGACTGTCTTCTGTCGCAATAAATGCATTGAGCATTTGTGGTGGAATGTCTTTTAATTCCAGAGGGATACGACGCTTTTCACCAAACTGAGAAATCAGTTGACCATCAGAGCTGAACACCTGCATTGGCGTCTGTAATTCGACATTTTTGAGGGTCGCTACATCTGGTAGTTCCGGTTTTACATAGAGGTAAAAGCCGAAAATTGTACCGACTCCAAGAATTATGCAAATTAATGCAAGTATTAGTAATCGCTTTATGAACTTCACTTGAGAATTCCCGTTACGCCATCATTCGACCGTTCAATATCTTACAGCCAATAGTATAAAGATAACTTCATTAAAATTAACGCCATCGATGGTGTTATTTGAATTTATTTGCTTTTTCACTATTCAAGGGAGCATCGTGCGGTATGTTTCAATCCCCTTTCAGCGTCGGTATTGATATTGGGCATCATAGTGTCAAAGCGGTGGCGTTAGCTCAGAAAAAAGAAGGTCTTGAGCTGGCTGCATTTAGTGAGGTTGCATTGCCACCCATGGTAATCAACGAGCAGCATAACGTGAATAGCGACCACTTGTTGTCAGCGATGCGTCAAATTAAAAAGCAATTACCTCGTGGTGCGAGACAGGTCGCACTTGGTTTACCCGACAGTGCAGTTATTAGCAAAATAATTCAGCTTGATACCAATTTAAATACAGATGAAATTGAGTTTGCGGTGGCGCAAGCGCTCGCGTCTTCGTCTCCGTTTCCTGTCGATGATTTACGGCTCGACTACTTCGCCGTTGAAGGCTCGAACGCCGCAGTCAGTACTGCCACTATGCCTTATCAGGTATTTGCGGCGCGAAAATCCGCGATCGATGAACGCGTTGCGGTGCTCGATAAAAGTGGTTTTTCTCCTAAAGTGATGGAACTGCAAACCCACGCTTTGCTGTGGCTTGCCAAGCATTTTTATGAGACCGAACGACTTGAAGGCGCTTACGGGGTGGTAGATATTGGTAAGCACCACACCGAGTTTTGTGTCGATCCGCCAGACACCTTGGCGTTCCACCGTGAGATCGCGTTTGGCAGTGACTCGGTCGCCTCATCTTCCGCCTTGGGTGCGAGCAACTTTGATGCGTCGCCTGCCGTTTTTGGCAGTGTTTCAGAAAATTCTTCGACCGATGTCGAACAGTTCACTCAACAATTGGCTGACCACTTGCGTCGTCAAATTCAACTCTACCATTCTACTCACCCCCGTTATCAGTTAACTGGGTTGTGGTTATGTGGTGGCTGCCAATCCTTGGTGGTTGAAGAGTTGCTAGAGCGCATGCTGAATCTTGATATTCGTTGGTTAAATCCTTTTCTGCGTATCGCGACGAGTAACAAGGTGGTGTTAGAGCCTCAACGTCAATATCACCAATTTGGGGTTGCAACTGGGCTGGCGTTGCGAGGAGTGCATCATGATTAACAAGATCAACCTGCTGCCGTGGCGTGAAGCACAACGACAACAGCATCGACGTCGCTTTACGTCAGCTTTAGTGGCTGTGTGTTTGCTGGCCGTGCTCGGTCAGATTGCCTTTGCTCAATACTTTTATGCACAGCACGATACTCAACAAGCGCGCAATCAAGCGTTGCAACAAGAAATAGTGCGGCTTGAGCATCGATTGTCCATTTTGCCAGAGCTGGACCGTCAGCGCGATGCGTTGAATAAACGCTTAAATGTGATTGCGGATATTCAGCGCGAGCGCAATAGGGTGACGCGTTTATTTAGTTTGCTGCCTGGCTTGATCCCGCAAGGGGTGTACTTGGAGTCTTTGATCTTAAATAGCGGCAACGTTGATTTGCATGGCTTTGGCGATTCTAACGGTCGTTTGGCTACCTTACTGGGCAATATTGAGCAGACGGTGTGGCTCAACGATGTGGCGATGCACTCGATTATTGCCACCAAAGGGGAAGCGAAACAGGATCTAACTCGATTCAATGCCTCGTTCTCTATGAGCCACCCTGCAGCCCCTCTGGATCCCAAAGATGGAGCGAAGCAGTTGGTGAGGAGAGCCCCATGAGCCAGTGGCAAGATTTAGAGTTAGATGAAATCCTCGATTGGCCTTTGGCACCACAGTGTGTGGTCTTGGTGCTAATAGCGGCATTGCTCACTGGTGGTGGCTACTGGTATTGGCAACAGCCGCTTAATGATGAACTCGAACAGCTGAAACAAACCGAGCTGCAATTACGAATGCAAATTAGCGCACGAGCTGCCCAGGTTGCCGCCTTGCCTACAATGCAATCGCAAGTGGAAGAATTAAATCGTCGTTACCAACAAGTGATTGAACAACTGCCGGAAGAAGATGAGTTAGCGAGCTTCCTTGCTGGGGTTAACGATGTTGGGGTTCGTAATGGTTTGGAGTTTCAGCGTATTGAGTGGGCGCCAATCCGAGAGGATCAATGGTATTACGAGCTTCCGATCAATATGGAAGTGTCTGGTAGCTATGAACAAATGGGGCACTTTGCCGCTTCGATAGCCAAGTTATCAAGGATTGTGACTTTAAAGGATTTGGACTTAAGTGTGCTATCTCAGACGCCAGAGCAAGATACTTTGTCGTTGAAAGTGTCGGCGAGCACTTATCGCTTTAAGCCGCCTGTTGATGATGGGCAAGGAAAAGCCAATGAATAACAAAGGATGGTGCACCTTATTGGCCGTGCTGGCGCTCGTAGGCTGTCGTGCTAATACCGATTCAGTGGAGCAATTTATTAGCGATGCCCACCTCTATGCGAAAGCTGACATTGAGCCGTTACCCGAGCCTTATTACTTTGTGGCTGATGATTTTGTGATGACCAATGACAGGGTGCCTTTTTCTCAACCTCAGCCCGAAGAGATCGACAGTAAAGAAGCGATTGGCAAGGACTGTTGGCAACCAGATGATAGCCGTCGTCGCCAGCCGTTAGAGTCATTCCCGCTGGATCAGTTAGTGATGAAAGGGATCATGGGGGGCGGTAAACAGCGTTGGGCGCTGATATATACCCCTGAGTCTAAATTGGCTCAATTACGTGTTGGTCAGTATATCGGTCTGAACCATGGCCGAGTTCTGAAGATAACGCCACAGTACATTGATATTGAAGAAATTTTATCTGATGGCAAAGGGTGCTGGTTAAAACGTGATAACCAGTTACGCCTGAAAGCCGAAGACATACCTGTATTTTGAGGGAAAAAGTGAGATGAAAAGGATGTTAACAAAGCTAGCCACTGAGAAGCGCTTTTCGATGTTGCTCTATGGCATTGCTTGGTTGTTATTGTTGGTCATGTTTCCTCGCTGGGCATATGCAGGTAGTCAGATCGCCGAAATTGATTTTCATCGTGGTGATGCGGGACAAGGGGTCTTAACCGTAGAACTGGATAAAGCCCAGTCATTAATTGATATTCGCCAATCAGGACTGGAGTTATTTGTTGAAGTCGTGGATGCCACGATTAGCGATGAAATGCTGTATGTGTTGGATGTGAATGACTTTGCGACCACAGTGAAATCGGTCGAAACCTTTCGCAGTGAAAAAGGGGTCAAGTTGCTGCTTAAAATGAGCGAGCGCTTTGACTACGATTACACCACCAAAGGGAACCAGATCGACATTGTTGTCTCGGCGAAACCCAAGTCGGAAAAAAATGCTGAAAACAGCATTAGCTACAAAGGTAAGCCGATCTCGATTAACTTTCAGGACGTCCCCGTTCGTAACGTGTTACAGCTGATCGCGGACTATAACGATTTTAACCTAGTGGTATCTGATACCGTCGAAGGTAACGTGACTTTGCGTTTGGATGATGTCCCTTGGCCGCAAGTGCTGGATATTATCTTGCAATCGAAAGGGTTGGATAAGCGTATTAACGGCAAAGTGGTGCTAGTGGCACCCAAAGCGGAATTGGATCATCAAGAACAGCAAGCCTTAGCGGCGCAGCGTAAAGCGGAAGAGTTAGCTGCGTTGCGATCTGAACTTATTCAAGTGAATTACGCTAAAGCGATTGACTTAGCAGAGCTATTATCCGGGGCGGAAGATGGTGTGACGATGTTATCTTCACGTGGCTCGCTACATGTTGATGAACGTACCAATTCATTGATCATTAAGGATTTGCCCGACAGTATCGAGAATATCAAAGATATTCTGAGTGCATTAGATATCCCAGTGAAACAGGTGCAGATCGAAGCTCGGATAGTCACCATGACCGAAGGGGATCTTGAAGAGCTAGGGGTTCGTTGGGGGGTGATCAGCAATAACGGCGACACCACGATTGGCGGCTCCATTGAAAGCAATCTTCATAATCGAGGTTTGTTGGATAAAAAATCGACCGTGGGTGATTACCTCAATGTTAACTTGGGCGCGACGGCACCCGGTGCATCGAGTATCGCGTTCCAAGTGGCAAAAATGGGCGATATCCTACTAGATTTAGAATTGTCTGCGCTGCAGTCAGAAGAAAAAGCGGAGATTATCTCAAGCCCTCGTTTGATGACCACTAATAAGAAAACCGCGTATATCGAGCAAGGTACTGAATTGCCATACTTAGAAGCCTCATCCAGTGGTGCGGTGAGTGTGAAATTTAAAAAAGCGGTGTTGAGTTTAATGGTGACCCCGCAAATCACCCCTGATAACAAATTGGTGTTAGATTTGGTGGTGACACAAGATAAGCCTGGTAAAACGGTGAAAACCGGAACAGGGGAAGCGGTGGCGATCGATACCCAGCGTATCGGTACTCAGGTATTGGTAGAAAACGGTGAAACCTTGGTGCTTGGTGGGATCTATCAACATGAGATGGCGAAGAAAATTGAGCAAGTGCCATTATTGGGTGATTTACCCCTGCTAGGAGCACTATTCCGCCGCACAAAAGAAGACTTAGGCAAGAAAGAGTTGCTGATTTTCGTAACGCCGAAGATTGTTTTTCAGTGATATTGCGATTTGAAGGGCTCTAGCTATTGCCAAGTGGCGGTGAGTCCTGAGATAATTTTCGGTCTTATCACGAATTAAAAGTGAGGAAGTTGGCGCCTCGGGCTTATTTCTTAATAGAGCCTGCGGGCGGTGTCGTTTTATTAACCGCGCGTAAAATTGCTAAAAATGGCTGAAAAACGAAATATTTTCCTGGTCGGCCCAATGGGTGCCGGCAAAAGCACTATTGGTAGACACCTTGCACAGCAACTGCATATGGAGTTTCTAGACTCTGATACAGTGATTGAAGAACGCACAGGTGCTGACATTAGTTGGGTTTTTGATGTTGAAGGTGAAGACGGTTTCCGTGCTCGCGAAGAAGGCGTCATCGATGATTTAACACAAGAACAAGGTATCGTTCTGGCAACTGGCGGTGGCTCTGTGAAGAGCAAAGAAAACCGTAACCGTCTGTCTGCTCGCGGTATCGTGGTTTACTTGGAAACGACGATCGAGAAGCAATTGGCACGTACACAACGTGACAAGAAGCGTCCATTGCTGCAAACTGATTCTCCACGCGAAGTACTAGAAGCGTTGGCGGAAGAACGTAACCCACTATACGAAGAAGTGGCGGATTACGTTGTACGTACTGATGATCAAAGCGCGAAAGTTGTTGCGAACCAGATCATCAAGATGCTAGAAGAGCGTTAATACCTACTTGCAGAGAAGCTGGCCATGGAACGGATCAAAGTTAATCTAGGTGACAGAAGTTACCCTATCTCTATCGGCGCCGAGTTATTTAATAACCCGGCGTTGTTTTCGTCTGCGATTGAGTCAGGCCAACGTGTAGTGGTGATCAGCAACGAGACTGTTGCCCCGCTGTACGCTGAACAATTGATGTCAACGTTAACGTCACTGGAATGTGAAGTGGCGCTATTGAGCTTGCCGGATGGCGAACAATACAAAACCCTTGAGACATATAACCAAATCATGACGTTCTTGCTGGAAGGCAATTATGGCCGTGATGTGGTGATTGTCGCTCTCGGTGGTGGTGTGATTGGAGATGTGGTTGGCTTTGCCGCGGCCAGTTATCAACGTGGTGTTGATTTTGTGCAAGTACCGACGACGCTACTGTCGCAGGTTGATTCGTCGGTAGGCGGGAAAACCGCCGTCAATCATCCGCTTGGTAAAAACATGATTGGTGCTTTTTACCAACCTAAAGCGGTTGTGATTGATAACCATTGTTTACAAACCTTACCTGCTCGTGAGTTTGCGGCGGGGATGGCGGAAGTGATCAAGTACGGCATTATTGCCGATGCTGATTTCTTCACTTGGCTTGAAGATAATATGGATAAGCTTCAAGCACTTGATAACGATGCGCTGTCTTATGCGATTGCGCGTTGTTGTCAAATCAAAGCCGATGTGGTGGCGGCTGATGAAAAAGAATCAGGCGTGCGCGCATTGCTCAATTTAGGTCATACCTTTGGTCATGCCATCGAAGCTGAGATGGGCTATGGTAACTGGCTTCATGGTGAAGCGGTTTCTACTGGCACTGTACTGGCTGCGCATACTGCGCATCAGCAAGGCTTGCTTTCTATTGACGATGTGCATCGTATTACCGCATTGCTTACCCGTGCTAACCTCCCGACCCACATTCCTGAAACCATGAATTTTGATAGTTTCATCAAGCACATGATGCGTGATAAGAAAGTATTGAAAGGGCAGCTACGCTTAGTGTTACCTACATCGATTGGTAGTGCTGAGGTTGTTGCGGATGTGCCGGAAGCCACCTTACGTCATGTTATCAATGGCTAGGGTTGCGGGGGCGTATGGTCGGTGACCTTACTTTGAAAAGTTTGGATCTGGATAGCCAGATTCAACTTTTGTCTCGTATTCAATTCTTAACGCGCTTTAGTTCTAATCTGGTCCAAATTTCAGGCCAAACTGGGGCGGGTAAAACTTGGTTGGCGCAGCGATACCTCGAAAGCTGGGCGAAAGACCACAAACAAGCCTTACTGCTTTGTCATCCAAGTCAATCGGATGCCCAACACCGTACTTTTATCCTCAATCAATTAGTGTCGTCTCCTTTGTTCAACGAGCAAGACCCATTGCTGCAAAGTATTGAGCGCATGATGGGGAATGACAAGGTTCAGCTATTGCTGGTTATCGACGATGCTCACTTGTTGAGCCCGACCATGATTGCTGAATTGTGGGCCTTGGTAGTAAAAGCGCAAACTCAGCCGCATTGGCAAGTAAATATTCTGTTATTTAGCCAAACAGGACGGTTAAATAAGTACCTCAGTCAAGTCTCCCATGGTCAGGGGCAAGCACCGCTGGAACTTGAGATTGGCGATCTTTCTCAAACAGAAGTGCTAACGTTTATTGAAGTGATGTTTGCGACCGCAGGGCTTGATGCCACGGCACGACGTCATTTAAAAGAGCAAGCGATGGTGGTCACGCCACGACCTGGCGCATTGATGCGCCTTAACGATAAGGATGATCAAGGAATGGCAAATACGGCAAGTCGAAGGTTATCACCTGCATTATTGGTAACGTTGTTGGCGGTTGTGATTGGTGCCGCAGCAATTTGGCTGTTTTTGCCAACCGACAAGCCAGCTTCAACTGTTACCCAGACGCCGGCTTCAGCTGTTGATGTTCCCCTGGATGTAAAACCTCTACGCGAAGTGAAATCAGAGCCTCCGCAATCGCCTGCATCACCTGTGGTAGAGTCGGCGCCTTATACGGGAGCAACAATTGACGATACCGCAGCATTGCCGCCTGAAGTGAAAACTGATGGTCTAACGGTTGGGCGTCGCGACGAAGGTAAGCGTGTGGTGGTGCCTGCTGAGTTGGTTGATGGCTTGATTGCGGAACAAGCTCAAGGCGGAAGTGGTGAAGCGGCAGTCAGGGCGTTGTCACCCGAGCTAGAGGCCAGTGGTGCTGAGACTGTGCCAGTTTCTTCTTCAGACGCTTCTACCAACACGGTTACTGCACCAGAGCCTGTCGCACAGTCACAACCGAATAATCCATCGAATGTGGCAACGGTGAGCCCCTCATCAACACCTGTGGTTGAAAATAGGGTGTTGGGGCAAGAGTTAAAGCAGATTTCATCCCGTCAGTATGCGTTGCAGTTAGCTGCGTTGAAGTCATTGTCCGCCGCCAACAGTTTTATTGCTGAGCATGGGATTAAAGATATTGCCGAGATCTACGAAACCCGTCGGAGTGATGAGCCGTGGTTTATTATTGTGACAGGGCAATACAACACAGTGGCAGCTGCGCGACGCGCCGAACGAGGCTTGCCGCAAAGCGTTCGAGCGGGTCAACCTTGGGTCAAATCTTACCGTCAAATTCATATTGAGATCGACAGAGTAAAATAATTTCATTTGATGCCAGATATTTCCGTTCAGCGGTATCAGGACACCCCTCAAATAGGGTACAATCCGCCACCTTTCGTAACATTCGTGCAAGCAGTGGTGGCAAGCTAAATGAAAAAGCATCGTGCATTCCTAAAATGGGCTGGAGGAAAATACTCTCTAGTCGAGGAAATCGAACGCCATTTACCGCCAGCGCGCAAGTTAGTCGAACCTTTTGTAGGGGCTGGCTCCGTATTCCTGAATACGGATTTTGAGCAGTACCTCTTGGCTGATATTAACCCGGATTTGATCAACCTCTACAACATCTTAAAGACCCAACCGGATCAGTACATCAAAGATGCCCGTGATTTATTCACCCCAGAATACAATCAAAAAGGCGCATACTTGGAAATCCGTGCTGCCTTTAACGCCACCCAAGACCCGTACCTACGTTCGTTGTACTTTTTGTATATGAACCGTCACGGCTTTAACGGTCTATGCCGTTATAACAAGAAGGGGGGCTTTAATGTGCCGTTTGGTTCGTACAAGAAACCTTACTTCCCTGAAGCAGAGATGTACTACTTCTCTGAAAAAGCCAAACGCGCCACTTTTGTGTGCGAAGGCTATCAGCAGACATTTTCTCGTGCCCGTAAAGGCAGTGTGATTTATTGTGATCCACCGTATGCACCGCTTTCGACGACCGCTAACTTTACCTCGTATGCTGGTAATGGCTTTAGCTTAGATGACCAAGCTGCCTTGGCGGATGCGGCAGAAAACGCGGCGACCGAGCGTGGTATTTCAGTTCTGATCTCGAACCATGATACGACCCTAACACGTCGTTTGTACCATGGTGCCGACTTATCGGTGGTGAAGGTGAAACGTACTATTAGCCGTAATGGCAGTGGACGTAATAAAGTGGATGAATTATTGGCGCTGTTTAAAGCGCAACAGTAACGTCACCTTTCATTTTGCGCCTTTCTGCGCGCTATTGTGTCTTCTAGGGGGTAACCCACCAGGTTATCCCGACTAACAGCAAGACAAAACCAAAAATCGCAACGACACCAACCACAACAAAACGCCACGGCTCTGATTGCTGGAAATCCTGTTGACGTTGTTGCTCCGATTGCACTCCAAATAACGCCGCCATTACGCTGGTAAAAGCCTGTTTGAAGCTGGGTTTTGAACCTTGATTCGATTTGGGTTTTGATTGACTCACAATGACCACTTTCCTTGTTGGCGTTACGCCGCTCCCATCTTTTGTTTAGCATAGCGTGAAATCGTCCCAATATTGATGTAAGACAACGTTTGCGTGATCGGGTAGAATTGCGCCGATTTCTTTTTTCGGTGGGTTTTGCCATCGCAATAACGTGTTTCTAATGAGGCTGAACATGAAGGACTTTTTGATCGCACCATCAATCTTATCGGCAGACTTCGCGCGTTTAGGCGAAGATGTAGAGAAAGTATTGGCCGCAGGTGCTGATGTCGTGCACTTTGATGTAATGGACAACCACTACGTACCAAACCTGACCTTTGGTGCGCCAGTGTGTAAAGCACTTCGTGATTACGGCATCACAGCACCAATCGATGTTCACCTAATGGTTAAGCCAGTTGATCGCATTATTCCTGACTTTGCAAAAGCAGGCGCAACCATGATCACCTTCCACGCAGAAGCAACTGAGCACCTAGATCGCACCCTACAGCTGATCAAAGAGCACGGCTGTCAGGCGGGCGTGGTGTTTAACCCTGCAACGCCACTGCATCACCTTGATTACGTGATGGATAAAATCGACATGATCCTACTAATGTCGGTGAACCCAGGTTTTGGTGGTCAGTCATTCATTCCTGCGACCATGGATAAACTGCGTGAAGTGCGTAAGCGTATCGATGAGTCGGGTTATGACATTCGTCTTGAAATCGACGGCGGCGTAAAAGTGGATAACATTCGTGAAATCGCAGAAGCAGGCGCTGATATGTTCGTGGCAGGCTCTGCTATCTTCAGCAACCCAGATTACAAAGCGGTGATTGATGAAATGCGCGCTGAGCTAGCAAAAGTAGAGCGCTAAGATGACAACATTAGACGGCATTTCGTTTATTGCCTTCGACCTTGATGGCACGCTGCTCGACAGTGTGCCTGATTTGGCGGATGCAGCAGACAAAACCATGCAAGCACTCGGACTTGAGCGGGTAACGGTAGAGCAAGTCACCACTTGGATTGGCAATGGTGCGGATATCTTGATCGGTCGCTGTTTAAGCCAAAGCTTGGATATTGACCCTGATTTAGATCCGGCATTGCACCGTGAAGCGCGGGCGCTCTTTGATCGCTTTTATGATGAAGGCGGCCATCAGAAAAGTGCATTGTACGATGGGGTAAAAGCGACATTGGCGGCGTTCCACCAAGCTGGCATACCGATGGCGATTGTGACCAACAAGCCTTCGCAGTTTGTCCCCCACCTATTAGAGCAACACGGTATCAGTGAATATTTCGTGGATGTGATTGGTGGTGATACTTTCCCACTGAAAAAGCCGGATCCATTTGCACTTAACTGGTTGATGGAAAAACATCAACTTGCACCGCAACAAATGTTGATGGTCGGTGATTCGCGCAATGATATTTTGGCGGCTAAGGCGGCATCGTGTTATGTTGTGGGACTGACTTACGGTTACAACTATGGTCAGCCTATCAGCGCAAGCGAACCCGATATTGTGCTGGATCACTTTAGTCTGTTGGCAGAAGTGGTTAAACTAGACAGCTAGTACAATCAGTCTAGCTGATCATCGTAAATATCTTTCAGCGGCCGTTTGGCCGCTGCTTAGTTTGGTAAAAGAGCAAATTAGGGAAATCCCATCATGAGTAAACCCATTGTATTAAGTGGCGTACAGCCGTCTGGCGAATTGAGTATTGGTAACTACCTGGGTGCGCTGCGTCAGTGGGAACAGATGCAGGATGATTACGATTGCCAATATTGTGTGGTTGATCTGCACGCGATCACAGTACGTCAGGATCCTAAAGCCCTGCACGAAGCGACATTAGACGCATTGGCGATCTGTCTGGCGGTGGGTGTTGATCCTAAGAAAAGCACCTTGTTCGTACAATCGCATGTACCAGAGCACGCTCAGCTTGGTTGGTTGCTAAACTGCTACACCCAAATGGGTGAGCTAAGCCGCATGACTCAGTTTAAAGATAAGTCTGCACGTTACGCGAACGACGTAAACGCGGGCCTATTTGGTTACCCAGTATTGATGGCGGCGGATATTCTGCTGTACGGCGCGCACCAAGTGCCAGTGGGTAACGATCAGAAACAACACCTTGAGCTAGCGCGTGATATCGCGACACGTTTTAACAATATCTACAGCCCAGAGAGCCCGATCTTCACTATCCCTGAGCCGTACATCCCAACCGTGAATGCACGCGTAATGAGCCTGCAAGATGCGACGAAGAAGATGTCGAAGTCAGACGATAACCGTAAGAACGTGATCACTTTGCTAGAAGAGCCGAAGTCGATCATCAAGAAGATCAACAAGGCGCAAACTGATACTGAAACGCCACCGCGTATCGCGCACGATATCGAAAACAAAGCGGGTATCTCGAATCTGATGGGTCTGTACTCAGCCGCTACGGGTCTAAGTTACGAAGAAATCGAAGCGAAATACCAAGGCGTTGAAATGTACGGTCCGTTTAAGAAAGATGTGGGTGAAGCGCTGGTTGCAATGCTAGAGCCAATCCAATCTGAGTACAAACGCATTCGTGCTGATCGTGCTTATATGGATGAAGTGATGAAAGTCGGTGCTGAGAAAGCCTCTGCTCGTGCTGCTGAAACCTTGAAGCAAGTTTACCAAGCAGTAGGTTTCGTGACTCGCCCGTAAGCGTTGAGCTTTAGGTAACCAAAAATGAAAAGCAGCCTCAGGGCTGCTTTTTTGTGTTGGTAGCAAGATGTAGGTGAGATGTCGTACTAAGGGCAGAAATGAAATAACCCAGCCAAATGGCCGGGTTATCACAAGAGGAAAGCGTCAGAGAGTAAGAGTAGGGGGATTACTCAGCTACTGCAATTGCTTCAATTTCTACTTTGGCATCCATTGGTAGACGTGCTACTTCAACACAGCTACGCGCAGGGAATGCGCCACATTCTTTTTCAAAGAATGCACCGTAAACTTCGTTCACTTTAGCGAAGTCGTTTAGGTCCTTAACGAATACTGTGGTTTTCACAATGTTCGCAACAGTTAGGCCTGCTTCTTCAACAATTGCTTTCACGTTTAGCAGTGATTGCTGCGCTTGCTCAGCCACATCTTCAGGCATTGCCTTAGTTTCGTGGTTGATAGGTAGCTGACCAGAAGTGATCAACATATTGCCAAACTTCTTCGCTTGTACGTATGGACCGATAGCTGCTGGCGCTTTATCGCTTGCGATTGTTGTAGTCATTCCTAACCTCAATATCGAGTAATTAATAGATTCTACTGTTGGGAGCTCAACAGGTATGGCTGGCCTGCCTCGGGGGGAAACAGTCCAGCGATAACCGCTAAAAAAAAGCGCCGTCAGTTGTGGAGCAAAAGAGGCGCACCCTTGGGTTCCACAGTGTCATATCCGCAGAGCGAAAATAGCCCACTTGGTGGATGATTTTTTGTTATGGTGAGAAGTATCACATCAAAGGTAGGCGGATGCAAATTTTTTCTAACTAAATTTGATAAATTAAAATATTTTTAAGTTTGTGTGTAAGATATGAATAATTACAGCAAAGGATGACAACAAGCCTCCGCCAGACCGCGATTTGCCTTGCCTTTCGGGATAGGATTTGCAAAATAACCTCCGTGCCCAGTAAGGATGTAATGCAATGCTGTTGATGATCGACAATTATGATTCGTTTACCTATAACCTATACCAGTACTTTTGTGAGCTGGGCGCTGAGGTCAAGGTAGTTAGAAACGATGAGATCGATCTGGCTGGTATTGCGGCATTAAATCCTTCTCACCTTGTGATCTCGCCAGGGCCTTGTACGCCTAATGAAGCGGGGATTTCGCTGGCAGCGATTGAACATTTTGCGGGTAAGTTACCGATTTTAGGGGTGTGCTTAGGTCATCAATCAATAGCGCAAGTCTTTGGTGGTGATGTAGTACGCGCCCGCGAAGTGATGCACGGTAAAACCTCCCCCGTGGTACACACGAACCGCAGTGTATTTGCAGGGCTCAATAATCCATTAACCGTGACACGTTACCATTCGCTGGTGGTGAAAGCGGACACCTTGCCCGATTGTTTTGAAATCACCGCTTGGACCGAACGCGACGGTGAGTTTGACGAAATCATGGGGATTGCCCATAAAACCTTGCCGTTGGAAGGCGTTCAATTTCACCCTGAAAGCATTTTGACCGAGCAAGGTCATCAATTGCTGGCAAACTTCCTACAACGCTAAGGGATATTTGCTGCTGTGGCGCACTTTTCGCGCCTTAAATAGAGCTAAAAATGGGCTTCAGAAGCGAGATCTATCTCACTATTGTTAACAAATGTTCTACTTTTTGCCGATAAAGTAGGCGGAAAAGTTATGCGCTAGCATATTCTGCTGATCTGACAGAATTCATCACTATCTATTTTCTCTCCTTCTGCTATTTGCTTGCCTTTACTCTTGTTATCCCTTGCCATAACAGGCCTTGTTGCTTAGTTGCACGTTTTGTTTCCCTGAAGGAAAGACAGTATTTATCCATCAAGGGTTAATAAATCCGCTAATTCCTCGCATAAATATCTAACTCTAATCGGAAGCTCGCAGATTTTTGATAGTGAAAAAGAATTTTCTGCTATTGGAATTCGTTAATAAAATGTAAATACTATGCTTAAGGCGGTATACACAGAAGGAAAGTGTGATGGCAATGGAACAAAAAGTAGAACGTCAGTTATTCGATGAGGTCATGGTGCCTTGTTATTCCCCAATGCAAATCATCCCAGTGAAAGGGCTGGGTTCGCGGGTATGGGATCAAAACGATCGTGAATATATCGACTTTGCGGGTGGCATTGCCGTGAGTTGTTTAGGACATTGCCATCCGGTCATGGTTGACGCACTGAAAAGCCAAGCAGACAAGCTATGGCATTTGAGTAATGTGATGACCAACGAGCCAGCACTGCGGTTGGCGAAAAAACTCACCGAACATAGCTTTGCAGAGAAAGTCTTCTTTGCAAACTCTGGCGCCGAAGCTAACGAAGCGGCGCTGAAACTGGCACGTCGTTATGCTGCCGACAAATTTGGTAGCGAGAAATCAGAAATTATTGCCTTTACTCAAGGCTTCCACGGGCGCACTTTCTTCACTGTTACTGTGGGCGGACAGGCGGCTTACTCCGACGGCTTTGGTCCTAAGCCGGGGGATGTCACGCATCTTCCTTATAACGATCTACAAGCTTTGGCTGCCCATATGTCAGATCGCACTTGTGCGGTAATGATGGAGCCACTGCAAGGCGAAGGTGGCATCGTGTCACCAACGGCTGAATTTCTTCAAGGCGTGCGCGAGTTGTGTGATAAGCACAATGCATTGTTGATCTTTGATGAAGTGCAAACCGGTAATGGTCGTACTGGTGAGTTTTACGCTTACCAAGGTTTAGGTGTAACACCAGATATTCTCAGCACCGCGAAATCACTCGGTGGTGGTTTCCCGATTGGGGCGATGTTGACTACCGCTGAGCTGGCAACTCACCTTAAAGTCGGCACGCATGGTTCGACCTATGGTGGCAATCCACTGGCTTGTGCGGTGGCGGAAGCGGTGATCGATGAAGTCACCAAGCCTGAAGTGTTAGCTGGGGTTAAAGAGCGTGAACAATGGTTCCGCGATGGTTTGGCGGCGATTAACGCCAAGTACCCAATTTTCTCAGAAATTCGCGGCAAAGGGCTGCTACTTGGTGCGGCGCTAAATGACGGATGGCAAGGCCGTGCGCGTGATGTGTTGATCGCGGCGGGCGAAGAAGGATTAATGGTACTGGTGGCGGGAACCAATGTAGTGCGCTTTACACCGTCATTAGTGATCAGCAAAGAGGAAGTCGAGCAAGGGTTAGCACGCTTGGAAAATGCGATAGCTAAATTGTATCAAGCTTAATTTTACATTTCGGGGCGGCATCTCTGTCGCCCAATCTCAAAAGGGGCAGTCATTGGCAGGAGCTTGATGGCTGTAACGCTTTGCCAATGGCAAAGTCATGTTCAATCTCACGTTAGCGATCTTTATCGCTACCTGCATCAGGAGGGAGTTCGATGCTGGTTATTCGTCCTATTACTGCAACTGATTATTCTGCGCTCATGCACTGTGCTGAGGAGTCCGGTCACGGATTTACTTCACTGCCGGTCAATGAAGCGATGTTGCGGAATCGTATTGCACACTCTGAACAGAGTTTTGCCAAACATGTTACCGAAGTGGGTACCGAAGGCTATTTGATGGTCGCGGAAGACACGGAAACCGGTGAAGTGGCGGGTACGACGGGCATTGAGGCCGCCATTGGGTTGGATACCCCGTTTTATACTTATCACTTAAGTACTGTGGTGCATGCTTCGCGTCGTTTGAACGTCCATAACGTGGTGAAACTACTGACCTTTGGAAATAATTACACTGGGCACAGTGAGCTTTGTACCTTGTTCTTGCGCCCAGAATGGCGCCACGGTCTCAACGGTCGTCTGCTGTCAAAAGCCCGTTTTTTGATGATGGCTGAATATCCTGAGCGTTTCTCACCGACCGTGATTGCTGAAATGCGTGGGGTGTCGGATGAAGAAGGGCACTCGCCATTTTGGGAGTGGCTCAAAGAGCACTTCTTCTCGATTGATTTCACCGAAGCCGATTACCTAACTGGGATTGGTGCCAAAGGCTTTATTGCTGACTTAATGCCGAAGCTACCGATCTACGTCAACTTGCTGAGTGATGAAGCCCAAGCTGTGATTGGGCAAGTGCACGAGAAAACAGCCCCTGCACTGCGCTTATTAGAGCAAGAAGGCTTCACTTTCCGAGGTTACGTCAATATTTTTGATGCCGGTCCTATGGTGGAGTGTGAAGTCCGCAATGTGGAATCGGTGCGTCACTCACAACGTTGCCGTGTTGAAATTGGCGAGCACAGTAGCTCCCATGATTACTTAATCAGTAATACCTCGTTGGAAAACTTTCGTGCCACGGTCGGTAAAGTAGCGGTGGATGGCGAACGTAATGTGGCGATTGTGAACAGCGACATGGCGCAGGCACTACAACTCCAACAAGGCGACATGGTGCGCTTGATCAGACAATAACGGAAGGGGAAGCAGGATGACAGATTCACGCGCAGTACATTGGATTGCTGGACATTGGGTTACAGGCCAAGGCGAGCCACTCACTTCTCTTAATCCGTTTGACAATGAGGTAATTTGGCAAGGCGATGCTGCAACCGCAGAGCAGGTAGAGCAGGCTGTATCGAGTGCTCGCGACGCTTTATTGCAATGGCATCATACGTCATTGGCGGAGCGTCAGGCTGTGGTAGAAAAGTATGCTGAGCTGCTTAAAGAGCACAGCGAAACTATCGCTATCACTATTGCTGAGGAAACCGGTAAACCCCTGTGGGAGACTCGCACTGAAGCGGGTGCCATGGTAGGTAAGATAGCAATATCGGTGCGGGCTTATAACGAGCGTACCGGTTACAAACAAAAAGAAGTCGCAGGGGCAACCAATGCAGTTCTGCGTCATCGCCCGCTCGGGGTGATGGCGGTGTTTGGTCCGTATAACTTCCCTGGACATCTACCTAATGGTCATATCGTGCCAGCACTGCTAGCGGGTAATACCGTGGTGTTTAAGCCGTCTGAGCTTACCCCTAAGACGGCTGAGCTGGCGATGAAGCTGTGGCAACAAGCCGGATTGCCTTCCGGGGTCATTAACTTAGTGCAAGGCGCGCGCGCGACCGGTGAAGCTTTAGCTGGCTCTACAGGCATTGATGGGCTCTTGTTTACAGGTAGTGCGAATACGGGGCATTTGCTGCACCGTCAGTTTGCTGGTCAACCGGGCAAAATGCTGGCGCTGGAAATGGGCGGTAACAACCCTATGGTGATCGCCAAAGATCACGGCGATCTTGATGCGACGGTGTACACCATTATTCAATCCGCGTTTATCAGTGCGGGGCAGCGTTGTACTTGTGCGCGCCGTTTGTATTTGCCGCTTGGTGAAGAAGGGGATGCAGTACTGAATCGCTTGGTAGAAGCGAGTGCCAAATTGCGGGTCGATGGTCCGTTTGCCGATCCTGCGCCATTTATGGGACCGCAGATCTCCGAGCGTGCCGCTGATGGCATCATTGCCGCGCAAACTAATTTGGTGAATTTAGGCGGTGAAGTTTTGCTGGCAGCCAAACGTGGTCAAGGGGCGATTGTGACTCCGGCGATCATCGAAGTCAGTAAGATCGCCAAGTTGCCCGATGAAGAGTATTTCGGACCGCTACTGCAAGTAGTGCGCTACCGTGACTTACCACAAGCGGTAGCGATGGCGAATGATACTCGCTATGGCTTATCGGCAGGCTTGGTGTCCACCAATGATGACGAATGGCAGTATTTTATCGACCATATCCGTGCTGGGATCGTGAACCGCAACCGCCAGCTAACAGGCGCCAGCGGTGACGCCCCGTTTGGTGGACCGGGAGCATCGGGTAACCTTCGCCCAAGTGCTTACTACGCCGCTGATTACTGTGCATATCCGATGGCCTCCATGGAAGGAGAACAAACGGAATTACCCGCACAATTATCACCAGGTATTACACTGTAATTGAGTTAATCGTCAAAAGCGGCAGCCACTTGGGGTTGCCGCTGTTATCAGCAGGGGAAGATCGCATCATGGAAAGAGTAGAGCAGCTGTTTAACCATTTGTGGCAAGACTATATTGAGCGCCTGTGCCCGTCGGCTGATCAGGTGCATGACTTACTGACCGAAGATGAACCTTTGCTCAACGATCACATTGCATTGCGTACCTTTAATCTACCTCGGGTTGGGTTAGACGTGCTGGCTGCTCCTTTTATCGCCATTGGCTACAAGCCTTGCGGTACCTATCATTTTGAAGCGAAAAAGCTTTATGCCGAGCACTTTGAACACCCCAATCCTGCTGCGCCAAAAGTCTTTATCAGTGAATTGCTGGTGGGCCAGTGTTCTTCGCTGCTACAGCAAACGGTGCGTAGTCTGATTGAGCAAGTACCGGAGCAAGCGATGAAAGACCCAGCCTTCTTGTACGGTGGGCGGTTATGGGATGTCGACTTTGCGACTTATGAGTTATTGGCCGCAGAAAGTGAGTATGCTGGTTGGTTGGCCGCTCACGGCTTTGGCGCGAATCACTTTACGGTCAGTATTAATCAGCTTGAGCAGTTTACTGAGGTCGCAGAGGTGAATCACTTGTTGGAGCACAATGGCTTTGCCATCAATAAGTCGGGGGGTGAAGTGAAAGGCAGTCCGCAAGAGATGCTTGAGCAATCTGCAACCATGGCTGATAGAGTGCCGGTGGCGTTCTTAGATGGGGTGCGAGAAATTCCAGGTGGGTTCTACGAATTTGCCAAGCGCTACCCTGGTGAAGATGGTGAGTTATACACGGGGTTCGTGGCGGCCTCGGCCGATAAGATTTTTGAAAGCACAGATAGCTAATTGCTTGTTATCAACAAGGCGAGTGTCACAGTGTTAAAGCGGCAGTGAGAGGTCATTGCCGCTTTGTTGTTATTTGGTCAATGATAAGACCAAGGCGCTTAATACAAACCTTCTAGTGGGGGTGACCAACGACCTTCTTCGCGATCGCGCGGTGTGTCGTTACTGATGGCGAGCAATTGTTCAAGGTAATGACGTTTACCGCTGAAGCCGGTCATTTCCACTGTCGGTGGAAGTGGCGCGACTAGAGGCGTATTGCGCGTGGTGGAGTGGGGAGAAAAACGTTCGATATCCATATCGTCACCTGCTACTGAGTCCCATTGGTTGTATGCGCAAAAGCAATACAACTGCTATGCACAATGTAGCAAAGGGGGCGAACAAGGCAAGTGGATAAAGAGTGACCAGTTTGGCACTTTCGACTTTTGTCGCGATATTGTCATGATGGCAGAGAGCGAACAAATTGCGATATAAAAAAAGCCGCCCAAAGGCGGCTTTCACAATGTCGCTCGAAAGAGGCTAGGCTTAGCGAGTACCGTAAACCACGATAGTCTTGCCGTGAGCAGAAATTAGGTTTTGCTCTTCTAGCATCTTCAGAATACGACCAACGGTTTCGCGAGAACAACCCACGATTTGGCCGATTTCTTGACGAGTGATCTTGATTTGCATGCCGTCTGGGTGAGTCATCGCGTCAGGTTGTTTTGCTAGGTTAAGTAGCGTCTGTGCGATACGACCCGTTACGTCTAGGAATGCAAGGTCACCCACTTTTTGGCTGGTCACTTGTAGGCGGTTTGCCATTTGAGCTGACAGGCGCATCAAGATATCAGGGTTAACTTGGATAAGTTGACGGAATTTCTTGAACGAGATTTCCGCTACTTCACAAGGAGTCTTAGCACGAACCCAAGCAGTACGCTCTTGGCCTTCTTCAAATAGACCTAGTTCACCGATGAAGTCACCTTGGTTAAGGTAAGACAGAATCATCTCTTTGCCTTCTTCATCCTTGATCAGAACAGCAACAGAACCTTTCACGATGTAGTAGAGGGTTTCTGCTTTCTCACCAGCATGAATCAAAGTGCTTTTAGATGGGTACTTGTGAATGTGGCAATGTGAAAGAAACCACTCTAGGGTTGGATCTGTTTGAGGTTTACCTGGAACCATATTACTAACTTCCTCTGCGTTTGTTGCCCAACAACGACGTCCCTATAATTTCAGTCTGGGCCTAACAATAGAATTGCTCGCTGGTTAGGATATTAAGTCAGCCGCTGGGCTGCAAGCTCACTTGAATAATTAATTGAGAGTTTAACTTTTTTCGTCCCGTATTTCTTGATATTGATCTATCTGAAATCGTCATTTTCTACTCATAAGTGTGCACATGATCACACCGTTGTGAGATAGTCAAAAAATGGCGCGAAAACGACAAGGAGAAGGCAATGCAATCGCGAGTAAAATGGGTAGAAGGAATGACCTTTTTAGGTCAGTCAAATTCTGGTCATAGCGTAGTAATGGACGGCAATGGCGGCGAAAAAGCGCCAAGTCCGATGGAGCTGGTATTGATCGCCGCGGGTGGCTGTAGCTCGGTGGATGTGGTGGATGGTTTACAATCCGCAGGGCAGAAAATTAGTGGCTGTGAGGCCCAAATCTCGTCGGTACGTCGCGAAACCGCGCCACGAATTTTTACCACCGCCAATTTACACTTTGTGGTGACAGGAACCGATCTGGATGAAGCCTTGGTGGCTAAAACGGTTTCTGACTCACTCGAAAAATACTGCTCGGTATGTTTGATGCTTGGTGAAGGGGTCGAATTAACCCATTCTTACCAAGTTGTCGCAGCATAAAGCTATCCCTAATGAGCATAAAAAAACGGAGAAGCCAGTCTTCTCCGTTCTTATCTCTATTGCGACTTGTTGACGCCAATAGTCAGCTTATCTTACCGGTTTCAATCAGTTGCTGGATCAGTGGTCGCATGATCAACTCCATCGCAAAACTCATCTTACCGCCCGGTACCACCAAGGTATTGTGACGCGACATAAAAGACCCTTGGATCATCGACAGTAAATACGGGAAGTCGACGTTTTTGATCCCCCGAAAGCGGATCACCACGAAGCTTTCATCCAAGCTTGGGATCGCCTTAGCACTGAGTGGATTGGAAGTATCAACTGTGGGTACGCGCTGGAAGTTAATGTGGGTACGCGAAAACTGTGGGGTAATGTAGTTGAGGTAATCGTCCATTGAACGAACGATGGACTCCATCACCGCTTCACGGGAATGACCACGATCGCGAGTATCACGCACGATCTTTTGGATCCACTCCAAGTTAACAATCGGTACCATGCCGATCAGTAAATCGACATGCTGAGCAGCATTGATTTCACCATCCACCACACCGCCGTGCAGCCCTTCATAGAACAGCACATCGGTATTTTCGGGTAGCTCTTGCCACGGGGTGAAGGTCCCCGGCATTTGGTTGTAAGGCACCGCCTCATCAAAGGTATGGAGATAACGGCGGAACTTGCCGCTACTGTCTTCGCCATACTGTCGGAAGAATTGTTCAAGCTGAGCGAAGTCGTTGGCTTGAGGACCAAAGTAGCTGATGTGGCGCCCTTGCTCTTTGGCTTTACGGATCTCGACATCCATTTCCGGACGAGTAAAGCGGTGGAAGCTATCACCTTCCAGCCAAGCGGCGTTAATGCCCATCATATTGAACATTTTGCGGAAGGCTTCAGAGGTGGTCGAGGTGCCTGCCCCCGATGACCCTGTTACTGCAATAATGGGATGTTTTGCAGACATGACAAACCCTGTCGTTAAGATTAACGATCAGTTATTAACAGGATGTTGCGATGAGTGCAAGGGCAAAGCTGAGACGAAATTAGATTTTGAGATCTCGACGAAGCTTAATATCGACCGATTCGTGTAGCTCTGAGTACATCACTACCGCATCGCCATTGGCGAGTTGCTGGCGGACGTGAGCGACTTTTTGTGCCAGGCTCAATTCTTGTTCACCGTAGTCGGTGCCTTCACGAAGCACAAAGTGTTCGATTAAGTTATCTAAGGTTTCTGGGGCGATGTCTTGCCAAGGAATAATCATAGTGACTGCTTTGATTGCGGGCGTTGATAACATTATCAAGCGGATGGAGGGTGGTTGGCAAGCGAGTTGGTTAACAGGCTTGGGTCAACACAAGCCTGTGAGTGTTTGGCAAGAACGGCGGAAAGTGCTTAAACGAAGCGACTAAACCAGTGCGGTACTGTGCTCTCTAACCAAAAGCTTGGGTTGCGCCACGAACCAGTAACAAACCCGACATGACCGCCTTTTTCACTCAGGTGATAGTCGATGTGAGCGGGCAGCGGCTGCGCTGGTATCACGTCGGTGGTCATGAAGGGGTCGTCAGCGGCGTGGATCACTCGCAGCGGAATAGTGACCTGATGCAAACGCGGTAAGCCACTGCAGCGCTGGTAGTAGTCGCTGGCATCTTGATAACCGTGCAATGGTGCGGTGACCTGATCGTCAAACTGGCGCAAGGTGCGAATATTGGCAACGTGATGGGCTGCGAGCGGCATGGCTTCAGGAAGCAGGGCAATTTTCTGGCTCAAGTTCTTTTTCATCGAACTGAGTAGGTATTGTTTGTAGACCTTAGAAAAGCCTTGCTCGATCCGCTCAGCACAGGCATTTAAATCCAGTGGTGGGGAAATGACTTGTGCGGCGGTCAGTTGACTATCGTCGCCGTATTCTGCGAGATAGTTGACCAACATATTTCCACCTAGCGATACCCCTACAGCGAGTAAAGGCGCGGTAGGGAATTGCTGGCGTAGCCATTGGATAAAGAAACGCGCATCGCTGGTTTCACCGGAGTGATAACTGCGTGCGACGCGATTGATTTCGCCGCTACAGCCGCGAAAGTGCATCATCACCCCAAGCCAGCCTTGTTGTTGGGCGGCGTGGAGTAATCCGTTGGCGTAGGGGCTATGAAAGCTACCCTCTAAGCCGTGGAACAGAACCAGGATCGGCTGATTGGGTTTGCTATTGGTGGGCACATCGGTCCAAGCAATATCGAGAAAATCACCATCGGAGGTTTCTAATCGTTCGGTATGAGGGGTAAACAGCGGCGTACGACGCAAAAAACGCGGTAATAAGGTTTGCAGATGCGGGTTACTGAGCCCTTTCGCAGGGGTAAAAGCCGTGGTCATGCGTGGTTCCTTATGTGTTGTTATTTGGTCATCGACAAGGTCGCTGCCTTGTTGCCGATATTGCCGCAAGTTAGGCTCGTGCTTTAACGAGCCAATAGTTTATCCATCAACGCCAACGCTCCAATCGATTGGCAATAGCGCGCCAAGTTGGTTGCGGGTTCATCTGGTGTTACGGCTTGCAATGTCATTTGGTTTAAATGGGCTATCAAGTCGTGCTGTTGCTGGCGTTCGACTTTGAGTTCAAAGTCTTTAAGCTGCTGATAGCCAGCGTCATCCAACTGCGGTTTGAGCGCGCGGCGCATTGCACGGTAATCCTGTAGCAAACCATCGGTCGGTTGTAAGCTCTGTTGCAAGCGATGACGCTGATCTGCACTCAGTATTACGTGTTGGCTATCAAGCCATAGCATCAGCAGTGCGAAGTTTACGCTGCCATGATGAAAGGTTTGCAGTGCCAAGCAAGCGGCTTCGACATCGGCTTTGAAGTAATGGTCGTAGCTGAAATCCCAAAATGCTTGATGAGCGAAGGCGTGTTGCTCGAAAGTATTAGCCGTTGGCATGTTGTTGCTCCATGGCTTCGAGTTGTTCTTGGCAGTCCATCCACTCCATTTCGACATCTTCAAGGCTCGACTTAGCTTCGGCTTGGCGTTGCAGCTGCTCGTTAAGACGTGCCTTGTTTTCAGCTTCGTAGATGCTGGTATCGCTAAGCTGGGTTTCAGCATCAGCGATGGTGGCATTGAGCTTGTCCATCTGAGTTTCAAGCTTGGTGATTTGCTTGCGCAGTGGCGCCGTTAGTTTACGGAACTCCGCCTCTAATCGTTTTTGCTCTTTGCGCGAAGCTGCGCTGTTGTCTTTGTTGGTTTCAGGCTTGGTCGCCTGTTGCTCACGACGCTCGTTGCGTTGTTGCTCGGTTAGCCATTTGTGGTAATCGTCTAAATCACCGTTAAAGGGTGCCACTTGGCGGTCGTGAACCAGATATAGATCATCGGTTGTTGCACGCAGTAGGTAACGGTCGTGGCTGACGATAACCATCGCCCCTTCGTAAGATTGCAATGCCAGCGTCAGGGCTTGGCGCATATCTAAGTCGAGGTGGTTAGTTGGTTCATCGAGTAGCAATAGATTAGGGCGTTGCCACACAATCAAGGCCAGTACCAAACGCGCTTTTTCACCGCCCGAGAAAGGACCGACTTTTTCTAACGCTTTATCACCGATAAAACCAAAGCTACCGAGGTAATCACGCAATTGCTGTTCGGTAGATTGCGGGGCGATACGCGCCATGTGTTGCACTGGGGTATCGTCAAGGTACAGAGTCTCAAGTTGGTGTTGGGCAAAGTAACCAATCTTCACCCCTTGCGAGTAGGTAAGATCGCCTGCTTTGGTAGGAAGATCGCCCGATAGGAGTTTGATCAGAGTCGATTTACCCGCGCCGTTACGACCCAAGAGACCAATACGGCTACCCGGAACAAGGTTCAGGCGGATTTTTTCCAAAATCATGTTGTCGCCGTAGCCTGCTGCAACTTCGTCCATCATCATGATGGGATTCGGCAGGGCGCTTGGCTCACGAAACTCAAAGCTAAATGGGTTATCAAATTGTGCGGGGAGCACTTTTTCCATTCGCTCTAGGGCTTTAATACGGCTTTGCGCTTGGCGTGCTTTACTGGCTTTGTATCGGAAGCGGTCGATGTACGACTGCATGTGCGCCATTTGCTTTTGCTGCTTTTGGAACATGGCTTGTTGCAGCACCAGCTTTTCTGCTCGTTGGTTTTCAAACGAGGAGTAGTTACCCGTGTACTCATTCAAGCGTTGGTTTTCAACGTGGATGATACGGTTCACGACAGGATCAAGGAAATCGCGGTCGTGCGAGATCAGTACCAGCGTGCCTCGGTAGTTTTGCAGCCATTTTTCTAGCCACAGTACCGCATCCAAGTCCAAGTGGTTGGTCGGTTCATCGAGTAGCAATAGATCAGAGCGGCACAGCAGAGCTTGTGCCAAGTTTAGGCGCATTCGCCAACCACCTGAGAATTGTGTCAGGTTCCACTGCATTTGCTCTTGTGAGAAACCTAAGCCGTTAAGCAGCTCGGAGGCACGAGCATTGATGCTGTAACCGCCAATGGTTTCCAGTTTGCCATGAAGCTCGGCAACGCGGTTGCCGTTATCTGCTGCCTCTGCAGCGGCTAGCTGGCGTTCAAGCTCACGGTATTCACGGTCACCGTCAATCACGTATTCGATCGCGCTGCGCTCAAGCGCTGGGGTTTCCTGTGCCACCCATGCCAGCTCCCAGTTAGCTGGGAATTGGTGATTACCCGCATCTAGGCTGAGTTCACCTTTTAGCAAAGCGAAAAGGGTAGATTTACCACAGCCATTTTTGCCCACTAGACCGACTTTGTCGCCCGGATGGATGGTGGCTGTAGCTTGATCAAGCAGGATCTTCCCGCCGCGTAAAAGTTGAATATCAGAAAAGGTAATCATCGATGGTTGTCGGGGGACAGAGCCCGCTCCAGAATAAACTGCCAATAACTTGCGGCAGTCTATACCAATCTCTAAGGGATACCAAACCAAGCGCGTGGGGAAATTGGCTGATCCCTTTGTGCCATAATTCGGTATGATGGTGAAAATACAGAAAATAATAGCGTGGCTGGCGCTATTGGATGTCGCAATAACACAGGGAGTGTTATGAGTTTACACACACCACCCAAGATTTTGGTGCTTTACGCCCACCCCGATCCGCAAGCATCGCTGGCAAATGCGGAAATGGTGTCGGCGATCCTCGGTCTACCGCATGTCACCGTACATGATCTCTACGGTACTTATCCTGACTTCTTCATTGATGTGGCGCGTGAACATGCGTTACTTGAACAGCACGATATCCTCGTTTTTCAACACCCTCTTTATATGTATTCGTGCCCAGCATTAATGAAAGAATGGATCGATGTGGTGCTTGGCAAAGGGTACGCTCACGGTGATGGTAATGCGCTGCAAGGTAAATATTGCCGCTCGGTGATCACTACAGGCGGTGCTGCGGAAGCCTATACGCCAGATGGCTATAACCGTGCCAGTATCCACGACATTCTTAAACCGTTCGAACTCACCGCCGATCTTTGTCAGATGCATTGGCTGCCGCCATTGGTATTGCACTGGGCGCGGCGGATCCCTAGCGGTGAGCGTGCCGTGCATGCCAAGCAGTACCACGATTGGTTGATTAACCCGTTTGGCGAGTTATCTGCATCACAAGGGGGAGAGCATGGCGAATGATTTGCTCTCTGTGAGTGTGGTGTTTTTAGCCTCTGCGGTGGTCGCGGTGCCGATTGCTCAGCGGCTAGGCTTGGGCTCGGTACTGGGGTATTTATTAGCGGGGATAGCGATTGGTCCGTGGGGGTTGGGGCTGATTTCCGATGTCGATGCCATTTTGCACTTCTCTGAATTTGGGGTGGTGTTACTGTTGTTCTTGATTGGGCTTGAGCTTAACCCTAAAAAGCTATGGCAGATGCGCAAACCCATTTTGGGCTTAGGCGGCGGACAAGTGGTGGTGACGTGTTTAGTGATCACCGCCGTGATGATGGTGATTGCCTTAATGCTGGCGAGCGGCAGCGCAACATCAACGGGCGTGGTCATGAATATCAGCTGGCAAGATGCCTTAGTGGTAGGGATGGGGCTGGCGTTGTCATCTACCGCGATTGCACTGCGAGTGATTGAAGAGCAAGGGCTCGCGGGCAGTGAAACAGGACAATCTGGATTTGCGGTGTTGCTGTTTCAAGATATCGCGGTGATCCCGATGTTAGCGTTTTTACCTGTGCTCGCGGGTGGCGGCGGTGGTAGTTGGCTGGACTTTGTTTGGATGGTCGGGGGCATCATTGTGCTCTTGGTCGGCGGTCATTTCTTGTTACGCCCTTTGTTCCGTTGGGTCGTCATGAGTGGGGTGCGTGAGCTGTTCAATGTCGCGGCGCTTCTTCTGGTGATTGGTATTGCGGTCGGCATGCAATCACTCGGCTTATCGATGGCGCTGGGTACTTTCTTAGCGGGTGTCTTACTGGCTGAAAGTGAATATCGTCATGAACTGGAAATCGCGATTGAGCCGTTTAAAGGGTTATTGCTGGGTCTGTTTTTTATCTCGGTCGGGATGGCAGTTAACCTTGGGTTGTTGCTGCAATATCCGTTATTAATTTTAGCGGCCGTGATTGGCTTGGTGGTACTCAAAGGGATGCTGCTTTACGGCTTGGCGCGTCTGTTTGGGATCCGTGCTAAATCCCGTAGCCAAATGGCAGCGATTTTAAGCCAAGGGGGCGAGTTTGGTTTTGTGTTGTTTACTGCCGCTCAAGGCGAAGGGTTATTAGGTCAGCAGTTAACGAGTTTCTTATTAGTGATTGTCAGTCTGTCGATGATGACCACGCCATTGTTATTGTTAATGCAAAACCGCTGGTTTACTTACCGTTTCCAAGCCGATGCTTCTGAGATGGAAAGTGATGTGGTTGACCGTGAACCTCGGGTGATCATCGCGGGCTTTGGCCGTTTTGGTCAGGTCGTGGGGCGCTTGATGTTTGCCAATAAAATTCGGGTCACGGTATTGGAGCGCGACCCAAGCCATATCCAGTTCTTGCGTAACTTTGGCTATAAAGTCTATTACGGTGACGCCACCCAGTTAGATTTACTGCGGGCTGCAGGGGCTGATAAGGCAGAGGCGATCATCATCTGTACTGATGAGCCGAGTGAAGTGATGGAAGTGGTGGAGTTGTGTCAGCACTATTTTCCGAACTTGAAAGTGATGGCGCGGGCGCGGAGTCGGGTTGAAGCGCACCAATTGCTCAGTCACGGGGTCGAAAATTTTTCACGAGAAACTTTTGCAGGTGCCCTTGATTTAGGACGGCAGACCCTTATATCTCTGGGTATGCACCCGTACCAAGCAACCAGAGCGGCATCGCGATTCAGTAAATTGGATGCCGAAGCGCTACGCGAGCTGTTGCCGCAGCATTCTGAAGATGTCCACTTAGCGACGCGGGCGAAGGAAGCACGTAAAGAGCTTGAAGACATTTTTGATCGGGAAATGCGCGGTGAACGTGAACGACATAACGGTTGGGACTGAACCTGATTGAGTGTGGTCGCAAAATCGGCTGCAATACCCGACCGTGGTATAGGGAAAGTAATATGGCGAAGAAACGTTTTATTGCAGGTGCGGTTTGCCCTGCATGCCAGCAACAAGATACGTTGCGCTGGTGGCAAGAAAATAACATCGAGATGGTGGAATGCGTTGCGTGTCATCATACCGATCGTCGTTTGCCAAAGTCAGCGCAAGATAATGAACACATTGCCAATGACAAATCTGAACAGGTCATTGGTATTTTTAAGCCAGAGTAGTGGCAAAAAAATCCATTGTGCTTATGGTGCTGAATTTAGGTATCATGCTCACTTTGCACCCTACTCAAACTTGGAGTAACCATGAAAGTCACTAAAGACATCGTAGTAAGCTTGGCTTATCAAGTGAAAACCGAAGACGGTGTAGTTGTTGATCAGTCAACGACTGAAGCCCCACTAGATTACCTACACGGTCACAACAACCTAATCGTAGGTCTTGAGAAAGCACTTGAAGGTCGTGAAGCTGGCGACAAATTTGAAGTGACAGTTTCTCCTGAAGAAGCGTACGGCGAGCACATGGCTGAGATGGTTCAGCGTGTTCCTGCAGACGTATTCCAAGGTGTAGACGAAATCACTGTAGGTATGCGCTTCCTAGCGGATACTGACCAAGGTCCTATCCCTGTAGAAGTAACTGAAGTTGACGGCGACCACGTAGTGGTTGACGGTAACCACATGCTTGCTGGTCAAACGCTATCTTTCGACGTAGAAATCGTAGCACTACGTGAAGCAACAGCAGAAGAAGCTGAGCACGGTCATATCCACCAAGGTGGCGGTTGTTGTGGCGGCGGTAGCTGTGGCGACGACCACGGTCACGATCACGCACACGAAGGTGGCTGCTGTGGTGGTGAAGGTAAAAGCGAAGGCGGTTGCTGCTCACACTAAGTCTTAATTTCTGATTAAGCATAAAAAACGGGAAGCCTTGGCTTCCCGTTTTTGATCTTGGGTTATTAATAATGCGGCGGTGGGGTTTCTTCTGATTCGTCGGCAAGGTTAGAGGTCTGGCTGCCTTTTTGTTTCTCAACCAGAAACTTCATTTGCACTTGCATGCGCTCAATCAGGAATTGTTGCGCCGTAAGGGCTTGGTTCAGCTCTTCGATGGTCTGATCCTGAAACGCCTGTTTCATTTCCAATTCATCGACTTGCGCACGTAGTTGTTCGATTTCTGTCATCGCATCAATACTCATTAGTCGGTGCTCCACGCTTGGACTATGCCCGATGAAGCGCCGGAAATTACTAATCCGTCGGATTTAATCGCCACATCATACACGACTGCGGATGGTGGTCGAGTATCTTGCTGGCTTGCTGCTTCCCAGCGGCCGAGGCTATCGCCCGTTTGGGTATCCCAAAGTTCGACTCTTCGTGAGGGGGTGCCTGTGGCGACTAACTGGCCGTCATCGGAAAACCGCGCGCTCGATAGATTTTGTTGGCGCAGGCGCACTGCTAATTCGCTTTGTTTCTCACCCGTCACTAAATTCCAAATAAACACTTCGTTGCCGCCGTCAGCGGTCAGGGCGAGTTGACCATCGCGTTGCAGCGCGACGCGGCTAATCCGCGAGTCATGTTCAAATTTATTGCGTACTTGTCCGGTTTGGGTATCCCAAAAGTAGGCGATGTAGTCGTTTCCGCCAGATAAGACGTATTTGCCATTGGGGGAAATAGCCACCGAATTGACTTTTTCTCGGTGGGCAAGGAACTCTAGCCGCCGTCCGCTGCCCAAGTCGATGTACAGTGCCTTGCCGTTCGATAACCCCAGCACCACATGCTGGCCGTTATTGGCGATATCAACGTCACGGATGATGCCGTCAGAGATCGACCACAAGCCGTCTGAGCGCCCCCAAGCTAAGTCCCAGACTGCGAAGTTTTGTGCCGTGGCGGTAATGGCGTAGCGGTTATTATCTGAAATTGCACTGCTTATCACGGTATTGTGCGCTGGATCTTGGGAACCAAACTTTGCTAAGTTTTTGTTTTGCTGCAGATCCCACAGTACGATACCTTGTTCGTTTGTGTAATAAAGCGCAAAGCGACCATCGCGACTCAGGCTGAAACTGGTCGCGCCATCTGTGGCTAATTGCCACCGTTGGACTTCTGAACCTTTGAAAAAACAGCCATGTAGGACGAACAAGGTCAGAAATAAGCAAATTCTTTGCGAAATTGAGCGCATTAAGCTTGAGTTCCGGTTGTTAGATCGGGAAAGAGATTAGTATATTGATATGGCATGCTTTTCACACCTATTGTTGAAAAGCGGAGCATAAAAAGTAATGAGGGTAACCTCGGTGAGAATGGAGAATTACATGAAACCTGTTCTAAAAATGTCAGTTTTGGCTGCAACAATTTTGCTTGCGGTAGGCTGCCAGGATGAAAAAGCGGCGGAAACAAAACCGGCAGAGCCTGCAAAAGTAGAGCAGGTGGCAGCTGAAGCAGCGCCAGCAACTTTCGCGTCTGAAGATGAAAAAGCGGCATACGCAATCGGTGCTTCACTAGCACAATACCTATCGGCAAACCTTGAGCAACAAAAAGAGCTTGGTTTGAACCTTGAGCGTGAGCACGTTCTAGCGGGTGTTAGCGATGTATTTGCTGACAAGAGCCGTTTGACGCAAGAAGAAACGCAACAAGCGCTTCAAGACTTGGACAAGCGTGTATCTGAAATCGTAGAAGCGAAAGCGAAAGCGAAAGCGGAAGCAGAGAAAACGCAAAAAGCCGGTGAAGAGTACCGTGCTGAGTTCGAGAAAAAAGACGGCGTGACGAAGACTGAGTCTGGTCTACTGTTCCATGTAGACACGCAAGGTGAAGGTGAGAAACCTGCGGCGACAGATACTGTAAAAGTACACTACAAAGGTATGCTAACTGACGGTACTGAGTTTGATAGCTCGTACAAGCGTAACCAACCAGCAACCTTCCCACTAAACCAAGTGATCCCGGGTTGGACTGAAGGCGTGCAATTGATGCCTGTTGGTTCAAAATTCACTTTCGTGATCCCGCCTGAGCTAGCATACGGCTCTCAAGCGAACCCAACGATCCCTGCAAACTCGACTCTAGTATTTGAAGTTGAGCTGCTAGACATCGTTAAGCCTGAGCAACCTGCGGCACCAGCTGAAACTGCAGAAGCGCCAGCACAATAAGCAATTGCGTTAATTCGCAAATCTTGCCTTACTTGAAAAAGACCCGACTTTTGTTGGGTCTTTTCGTATCAATTATCTGATAAACTTGCTACCAATAGTTGAAATTATGCTCATACTATTGCAATGCTATCGGTAAATAGCATCGGAATTGATACCAATCGGCATAATGCTCCGTAAAATAAGGCATTGTGTCGATTGGTATATGAGTATTAGCAAGGAAGAGTTGATAGTGGTATCTACAGATAACTTGGGTTCTGAAGTCATGGTCGAAGGTGAAGTGGTGAAAACGCGCGTTTTTACTGAGCACGATTACGTGATTTTACGTTCCTACGAAGCCGTGGTGGATGGTCTTGCTGCCCTGATTGGTCCCTTTTGTGAGATTGTTCTTCACTCGTTAGCCGACATTAATACTTCGGCGATCAAAATTGCCAATGGTGAAAACACCGGTCGTAAAGTCGGTTCGCCAATTACCGATTTGGCACTGCGTATGCTGCGTGACATTGAAGGCTCGGAGCGTAACTTCTCTCGCGCTTACTTTACCCGCGCCAAAGGCGGCAGCCTGATGAAATCGATCACCATTGCGATCCGTAATGGCGACAACGTTATCATTGGCTTGTTGTGTATTAACGTGAACTTGGATGCGCCGTTCGCTCAAATTCTTCAATCCTTCATGCCGACCGACGAAGCGAAGCAAGCGGCATCGACCGTTAACTTTGCTAGCGACGTTGATGAGCTGGTGGACCAAACCGTTGAACGTACCATCGAAGAAATCAATGCTGATAAGAACGTATCAAACAATGCGAAAAACCGTCAGATCGTGATGGAGCTGTTTGATAAAGGGATTTTCGATATTAAAGATGCGATTAACCGTGTCGCAGACCGCTTGAATATCTCGAAGCACACTGTGTACCTCTACATCCGTCAGCGTAAAACCGAGGATGGCGATAAATGACATTAAACTATGTCGTTGTGGTCGATGGTCCGGCTTATGGTAGCCAAGCGGCGCGCTCGGCTTACCAATTTGCTCAAGCTGTAGTGGCGCAAGGTCATCAGCTATCCCGTGTGTTTTTCTATCAAGATGGGGTGCACAACGGCTCGAGCTTGAGTGTTCCTGCCTCGGATGAGTTTGATTTGGTTGCGGCTTGGCAAGCATTGGCGAACGAGCACAAGGTCGAGCTGCAAACTTGTGTTGCTGCCGCTTTGCGTCGTGGCATTATCGGGCAGCAAGAAGCTGAGCTAAACGGCTTAACCAGTGCCAACTTGGCCGATGGCTTTGAGCAAGCAGGGCTAGGGGGCTTAGCTGAAGCGCTGTTAACCGCCGATCGCGTTATCCAATTTTAACCTGTAGGGCAGAAGTATTTATGAAAGCGTTAGGCTTTGTTTTCCGAACTGCCCCGCATGGGGTCAATAGCGGCCGTGAAGGGCTCGATGCGGTGCTGGCAACCTCTGCGTACAGCGAAGATCTGCAATTGTTTTTTGTTGGTGATGGCGTGTTTCAATTATTGAAGCACCAACAACCGAATGAAATCCTATCCCGAGATTACATCGCGACATTCAAAATGTTGGAACTGTATGACATTGAGCAAGTGTTTGTTTGTCAGCAGTCTCTTGCCGCGCGTGGTCTGACGGAAGAGGATTTATTGATTGATGTGACTGTGCTTGATGAAGCGGATGTAGCCAATCAACTCCACAGTTGTCAGCGCGTACTGGCATTTTAGTTAACCTTTCCCGCCTGCCTTTGAGGTAATTATGCTCCATACAGTGACGACCTCACCGTTTCAAAGCCAAGCTCTGGCCGATTGTTTGCGTTACAGCAGCGAAAACGATGTGATTTTGCTACTTCAAGACGCTGTTGTCGCGGCAATTGATGAAAATAACTGGTGCCAGACATTAAAAAATTCTGGGCGAAAAGTTTATTTGCTACAGGAAGATGCTCGTGCCAGAGGCTTAATCGATAAGCTAACAACTGATGTTGAAGTTATTGATTATACAGGGTTTGTAGCGCTTACCATCACTCATGATACGCAAATGAAGTGGGCATGATCGCCAACTTGCGCCATGATTCATAAAGTTAAATGCAGATTGTTTAAGAAATGATCATCTGATTGATCGCTGGTTAGATCTTGACACCTTTCTGCACGACGCCTAAAATTTCGCGTCCTCCTGTTGTTGGGAGGCAGATTTTTCACATTTACGAAAGTAATATTTTCAGGAGCTATTTAATGGCAACTATTAACCAGCTGGTACGCAAGCCACGTGCAAAGCAAGTTGTTAAAAGCAACGTGCCTGCGCTAGAAGCGTGTCCACAAAAACGTGGTGTATGTACTCGTGTATACACTACTACTCCTAAGAAACCTAACTCAGCACTACGTAAAGTATGTCGTGTTCGTCTAACTAACGGTTTCGAAGTAACTTCTTACATCGGCGGTGAAGGCCACAACCTTCAAGAGCACAGTGTTGTTCTTATCCGTGGTGGTCGTGTTAAAGACCTTCCAGGTGTTCGTTACCACACAGTTCGCGGTGCACTTGACTGTGCAGGCGTAAATGACCGTAAACAAGGTCGTTCTAAGTACGGTGTGAAGCGTCCTAAGTCTTAATGGATTTCCGTTAAGTAAGGCCAAACATTAATTTAAATATTTGAAGAAACTGAAAAGTTTTGGATAACCTGAAGAAGACAACGGAGAATTTCCATGCCACGTCGTCGCGTAATCGGTCAGCGTAAGATCCTTCCAGATCCTAAGTTCAAATCTGAATTGCTGGCAAAATTCGTTAACATCCTAATGGTTGACGGTAAAAAATCTACTGCTGAGAAAATTGTTTACACTGCACTTGATGCAATGGCTGACAAGTCTGGTGAAGAACACCTAGCAGTATTCGAAAAAGCTCTTGAAAACGTTCGCCCAGCGGTAGAGGTTAAATCTCGCCGTGTTGGTGGTTCAACTTACCAGGTGCCTGTAGAAGTACGTCCAGTACGTCGTAACGCACTAGCTATGCGTTGGTTGGTTGAAGCTGCGCGTAAGCGTGGTGAAAAATCTATGGCTCAGCGTCTTGCAGCAGAAATGCTAGATGCAGCTGACAACAAAGGTTCTGCTGTTAAGAAACGTGAAGACGTTCACCGTATGGCAGACGCGAACAAAGCGTTCGCACATTACCGCTGGTAATCCCGCAGGTAATAACCATGGCGCGACAGGCATTAGCCTGCCGCGCCAATTTCACTCTAAGGACCCCCTTAGTAAGAGGATACAATCGTGGCTCGTAAAACTCCTATTGAGCGTTACCGTAATATCGGTATCTGTGCTCACGTAGACGCCGGTAAAACCACTACTACTGAGCGTATCCTGTTCTACACTGGTCTTTCTCATAAGATTGGTGAAGTACACGACGGCGCAGCAACCATGGACTGGATGGAGCAGGAGCAAGAGCGTGGTATCACTATCACATCTGCTGCAACTACTACCTTCTGGCGTGGTATGGAAGCACAATTTCCAGAGCACCGCGTAAACATCATTGACACCCCAGGACACGTTGACTTTACTATTGAAGTAGAACGTTCTCTGCGCGTACTTGATGGTGCCGTTGTTGTATTTTGTGGCTCTTCAGGCGTTGAACCTCAGTCTGAGACTGTATGGCGTCAAGCTGATAAATACGAAGTTCCACGTATGGTTTTCGTAAACAAGATGGACCGTGCTGGTGCAGACTTCCTACGCGTAGTTGACCAAATCAAAAACCGTCTTGGCGCAAACCCTGTGCCTATTCAATTGAATATTGGTGCTGAAGACGAATTCAAAGGCGTGATTGACCTGATCAAGATGAAGGCAATCAACTGGAATGATGAAGATCAAGGTATGTCATTTACCTACGAAGACATTCCAGCTGAGATGCAAGACCTTGCAGATGAATGGCGTCAAAACCTAGTTGAATCAGCTGCTGAAGCAACTGAAGAACTAATGGATAAGTACCTGGAAGAAGGCGAACTGTCTGAATCTGAAATTAAAGCAGGTTTACGCCAGCGTACTTTGAACAACGAAATCGTTCTAGCGACTTGTGGTTCTGCATTCAAGAACAAAGGTGTTCAGGCAGTACTAGACGCAGTTATCGAATTCTTGCCATCACCAACGGAAGTAAAAGCTATCCGTGGTGAAGATATGAACGGCAATGATGTTGAGCGTCACTCAAGCGACGACGAACCATTTGCGGCATTGGCATTCAAAATTGCCACTGACCCATTCGTTGGCAACCTAACGTTTATGCGTGTTTACTCTGGTGTGGTTAACTCGGGTGACACGGTATACAACTCTGTTAAAGAGAAGCGTGAACGTTTTGGCCGTATCGTACAGATGCACTCGAATAAGCGTGAAGAGATCAAAGAAGTTCGCGCGGGTGACATTGCAGCTGCTATCGGTCTGAAATACGTAACAACAGGTGACACTCTATGTGATCAGGACAACAAAGTTATCCTTGAGCGCATGGAATTCCCTGAGCCAGTTATTCAAATCGCGGTGGAACCGCGCTCTGCGGCGGACCAAGAGAAAATGGGTATCGCGCTAGGTAAACTAGCGGCAGAAGATCCGTCTTTCCGTGTAGAGACCGACGATGAGTCAGGCCAGACACTTATCTCTGGTATGGGTGAACTTCACCTAGACATCATCGTTGACCGTATGAAGCGTGAATTCAGCGTAGAATGTAATGTTGGTAAACCTCAGGTTGCTTACCGTGAAACGATTCGTGGTAACACTGAAGTAGAAGGCAAGTTCGTACGCCAATCTGGTGGTCGCGGTCAATACGGTCACGTATGGCTGAAAATCGAACCATCAGAGCCGGGTGAAGGCTTTGTATTCGTTGACGAAATCGTGGGCGGTACAGTACCAAAAGATTACATTGGTTCTGTTGCTAAGGGTATCGAAGAGCAAATGAACAACGGTGTACTTGCGGGTTACCCAGTACTCGATGTGAAAGCGACGCTATTCGATGGTTCTTACCACGATGTCGATTCTAGCGAAATGGCGTTTAAAATCGCAGGTTCAATGGCATTCAGAAAAGGCGCGCTTGAAGCAAGCCCTGTTATCCTTGAGCCTATGATGAAAGTTGAAGTAACTACTCCAGAAGATTGGATGGGTGATGTTGTTGGTGACCTTAACCGTCGTCGCGGCATGATCGAAGGTATGGACGAAGGCCCTGCTGGTCTGAAGATCGTTCGTGCTCAAGTTCCACTATCTGCGATGTTTGGTTACGCAACTGATTTGCGTTCAGCAACTCAAGGTCGTGCATCTTACTCTATGGAATTTAGCGAATACGCTGAAGTTCCTAAGAACGTTGCTGACAGTATTATTGCAGATCGCACGTAATTGATATTGCGTCAGCGTTGATTGACGCATAAAATACAAACTTCGGACGCGCCCTCTAACCTAGTAGGGGGCGTATCTTAACTAGGAAGGAACACAATTGTGTCTAAAGAAAAATTTGAACGCGTAAAACCGCACGTTAACGTTGGTACTATCGGCCACGTTGACCACGGTAAAACAACTC
>NZ_LVHF01000016.1 GCF_001650345.1 Photobacterium jeanii
TTCATCCTTCCAATCGAAGATGTATTCTCAATCCAAGGCCGTGGTACTGTTGTAACTGGTCGTGTTGAGCAAGGTATCATCACTGTAGGTGACGAAGTAGAAATCGTAGGTATCAAAGAAACTACTTCTACTACTTGTACTGGTGTTGAGATGTTCCGTAAACTTCTTGACGAAGGCCGTGCAGGTGAGAACGTTGGTGTTCTTCTACGTGGTACTAAGCGTGACGAAGTTGAGCGTGGTCAAGTTCTAGCTAAGCCTGGTTCAATCACTCCACACACTACTTTCACTTCAGAAATCTATGTTCTTTCTAAAGATGAAGGCGGTCGTCACACTCCTTTCTTCAAAGGTTACCGTCCACAGTTCTACTTCCGTACAACTGACGTAACNTGACTGTTACTCTAATCGCTCCTATCGCGATGGACGAAGGTCTACGTTTTGCTATCCGTGAAGGTGGCCGTACAGTTGGTGCTGGTGTTGTTGCAACTATCGTTGCTTAATAGCAATTAGTGCATAACTAAGTACCTAAAAAGGGAGCTTCGGCTCCCTTTTTTAATGCCTGTGATTTCTTTCCTTACCTCGCTAACCTCTTCAGTTTCCAACTTATATTTTTCCCCTCGATTTCTTCCTTATTGATAGCTAAATCATCTAAGTGATTTGCATGATCTAAGTGGTAATGAAAACTGTTCTTGTTTATATTTGGTTTTAAGTTAATCAAGAGTGAGCCTAAGATGTACGTTTGTGTATGCCATGCTATTTCGGATAAGAAGATCATGAAGTTAACCCAAGAACACAATTTAGCTGACATACGCGGCATCCGAGAAATAACACCATTAGGCTCTCAATGTGGTAAATGTATTCGCCAAGCAAAGGTGATTATTGAACAGACAGTTGTAAATCGTTATCAGAAAGCGAGTTAATGCCATAGCCAAACGGCTGTGAGCCTTTTGACACTCTTTAGATCGGTTCTATGCTTTAAAGAACTGACAGAGGAGTGTTGCTGCATGAAAGCTGATCCGAAGATTATTCAACATCTCAATAAAGTACTCGGTAACGAATTAGTTGCCATCAACCAGTACTTCCTCCATGCCCGCATGTATAAAGATTGGGGGCTCAAACATCTTGCCGATAAGGAATACCACGAGTCTATCGATGAGATGAATCATGCCGACCACCTTATCGAACGTATTCTGTTTCTCGAAGGGTTACCGAATCTGCAAGATCTCGGCAAACTTAATATTGGTGAAGATACGCAAGAAATGCTCGAATGCGATCTGGCGTTAGAAATGGATGCGATTCCTGATTTACGTGATGCTATCGCGTATGCGGAAGAGGTGCGTGATTATGTTTCTCGCGACTTATTCCAAGACATCTTAGAAGACGAAGAAGAGCATGTGGATTGGTTAGAAACACAGTTGGGCCTAATCGAGAAGATGGGGATTGCCAATTACAACCAAGCGCAAATTGTTGATGAGGATGACTAACGACCTTCCAAAGGTTTTG
Source organism: Photobacterium jeanii (assembly GCF_001650345.1). Taxonomy (GTDB): domain Bacteria; phylum Pseudomonadota; class Gammaproteobacteria; order Enterobacterales; family Vibrionaceae; genus Photobacterium; species Photobacterium jeanii. The sequence continues at coordinate 1,501 of NZ_LVHF01000016.1, forward strand.
CTGAGAGTAGGGCAGTGGTGACACTGCCTTTTTTGATCCCATCACGGTGTACTCATTCGTGTTTTGCACTCACCAAGCTCTTGTTATTTCTCGCTCTGATTATTTTTCCAACAAGGCTTGCGTTCTAAATTGTGATCTGTATAATGCTCGCCACTGCCTGAGATAACATTATCTTGTAACTGCAGTTGTGAACCAATAAGCGTTGAGGAAGAAGCTACTGAGTAGCTTAATAATGTATACTCTGACTTATGTTCGCAGTCATTAAATTGACTGACAATGCATCCGAATGGGATGCTACGTTCACATAAATCAATCGGCATTCCCTCGTCTTTACGAGCGTGAGTGGCGATATTGTTTGTGTAATTTTTAATTGGAGCTCTGTCTAATGCAGAACCAACGTATTCGTATCCGCCTGAAAGCGTTCGATCACCGTCTGATCGATGCTTCAACTGCGGAAATCGTTGAAACAGCTAAGCGTACTGGCGCGCAGGTTAAGGGTCCAATCCCTCTACCTACTCGTAAAGAGCGCTTCACTGTTCTTATTTCTCCTCACGTTAATAAGGACGCACGTGACCAGTACGAAATCCGTACTCACAAGCGCCTTATCGACATCGTTGAGCCAACAGACAAAACTGTTGATGCTCTTATGCGTCTAGACCTAGCTGCTGGCGTTGATGTTCAAATCAGCCTAGGTTAAGGGGAGATAAGAGAATGATTGGTCTAATCGGTCGTAAAGTGGGCATGACCCGCATCTTTACCGAAGAAGGCGTTTCTATCCCAGTAACAGTGGTTGAAGTTGAAAACAACCGTGTAACTCAAGTTAAATCTCTTGAGTCTGACGGTTACAACGCAATCCAAGTAACTGCTGGTGCTAAGAAAGCTAGCCGTGTATCTAAGCCAGAAGCTGGTCACTTTGCGAAAGCAGGTGTTGAAGCTGGCCGCGGTCTTTGGGAATTCCGTCTAGAAAATGGTGAAGAGTTTGCAGTTGGCGCTGAGCTAAACGTAGAACTATTCAACGAAATCAAAAAAGTAGACGTTACTGGCACATCTAAAGGTAAGGGCTTCCAAGGCGCTGTTAAGCGTTGGAACTTCCGTACTCAAGATATGACCCACGGTAACTCCTTGTCTCACCGTGCTCCTGGTTCAATTGGCCAATGTCAAACTCCAGGTCGCGTATTTAAAGGCAAGAAAATGGCTGGTCACATGGGTGCTGAGCGTGTAACGACTCAAAACCTAGAGATCGTACGTGTTGACGCTGAGCGCAATCTGCTTCTTATCAAAGGTGCAGTACCAGGTGCTACAGGTGGCAACGTGATCGTTAAACCAGCTGTTAAAGCGTAACGTCGAGGAGTTAGTAATGGAATTGGTAGTCAAAGGCGCAGACGCGCTAACTGTCTCCGAAACTACTTTTGGGCGTGACTTCAATGAAGCGCTTGTACACCAAGTAGTTGTTGCTTTCGCAGCAGGTGCTCGTCAAGGTACACGTGCTCAGAAGACTCGTTCTGACGTTTCTGGTGGTGGCGCTAAGCCATGGCGCCAGAAAGGTACAGGCCGCGCTCGTGCTGGTACAATCCGTAGCCCAATCTGGCGTACGGGTGGTGTAACTTTTGCTGCACGTCCACAGGACCACAGCCAAAAAGTTAACAAGAAAATGTACCGTGGTGCTATGAAAAGCATCCTATCTGAGCTAGTTCGTCAAGAGCGTCTAATCGTTGTTGATAACTTCTCTGTAGAAGCACCTAAAACTAAAGCACTAGTTGCTAAGCTTAAAGAGCTTGAGCTAACTGATGCACTTATCGTAACTGGCGAGCTAGATGAAAATCTATTCCTTGCAGCACGTAACCTATACAAAGTAGACGTTCGTGATGCAGCGGCAATCGACCCAGTTAGCTTGATCGCTTTCGATAAAGTTGTGATGACTGCAGCAGCAGTTAAAGCAGTTGAGGAGATGCTAGCATGATCACTGAAGAGCGTATTTTAAAAGTTCTACGTGCTCCGCACATTTCTGAGAAAGCTACAATGGCAGCTGAGAATGCGAACACTATCGTATTCAAAGTAGCTATTAACGCAACTAAGAAAGAGATCAAAGCAGCAGTTGAAAAACTGTTCGAGGTTGAAGTTAAGTCTGTAAATACTCTTGTTGCTAAGGGTAAGACCAAACGTCAAGGTATGCGCCAAGGCCGTCGTAGCGACTGGAAAAAAGCGTACGTTATCTTGAAAGAAGGTCAAGACATCGACTTCGCTGGTAGTGCAGAGTAAGACTAGGAGCTAAGAAGAATGGCTATTGTTAAATGTAAGCCGACTTCCCCGGGTCGTCGCCACGTAGTTAAAGTGGTTAACTCTGACCTGCATAAGGGTAAGCCGTACGCACCACTACTAGAGAAAAACTCTAAGTCTGGTGGTCGTAACAATAACGGTCGTATCACAGTACGTCACATCGGCGGTGGTAACAAACAACACTACCGTGTAATCGACTTTAAACGTACTAAAGATGGTATCCCAGCGAAAGTTGAGCGTTTGGAATATGATCCAAACCGTAGCGCAAACATCGCGCTAGTACTTTACGCTGACGGTGAACGCCGTTACATCATCGCACCTAAAGGCATCCAAGCTGGTGATACTATCCAGTCTGGTGCAGATGCTGCTATCAAAGTTGGTAACACACTACCAATGCGCAACATCCCAGTAGGTTCTACAGTTCACTGTGTTGAACTTAAGCCTGGTAAAGGTGCTCAGCTGGCTCGTTCAGCTGGTGCATACGCTCAGATCGTTGCTCGTGCAGGCACTTACGTGACTCTACGTCTACGTTCTGGTGAAATGCGTAAAGTTCTTGCTGAAGGTCGTGCGACTCTAGGTGAAGTTGGTAACGCAGAACACATGCTACGTGAGCTAGGTAAAGCTGGTGCTTCACGTTGGCGCGGTGTTCGTCCAACTGTACGTGGTGTTGTAATGAACCCAGTAGATCACCCACACGGTGGTGGTGAAGGTCGTACATCTGGCGGTCGTCACCCAGTTACACCTTGGGGTGTTCCAACTAAGGGTTACAAGACTCGTAAGAACAAACGTACCGACAAGTACATCGTACGTCGTCGTAACAAGTAATTATAAAGAGGATACGCCATGCCACGTTCTCTCAAGAAAGGTCCATTTATTGACCTACACTTGCTGAAGAAGGTAGAGAAAGCGTTGGAAAGCGGTGACAAGAAGCCTGTAAAGACTTGGTCCCGTCGCTCAATGATCATTCCACAAATGATCGGTTTGACCATCGCTGTCCATAATGGTCGTCAGCACGTTCCTGTTTTCGTTTCTGAAGAAATGATCGGTCACAAGCTAGGCGAATTTGCACCAACACGTACTTACCGCGGTCACGCTGCGGATAAGAAAGCTAAGAAGCGCTAAGAGGAGTATAGGTAATGGAAGCTATCGCTAAACATCGCTTTGCTCGCATCTCGCCGCAGAAAGCTCGTTTGGTTGCTGATCAACTACGCGGTAAGCCAGTTGATCAAGCTCTAGAAATTCTAACTTTCAGCAACAAAAAAGCTGCTGATCTAATTAAGAAAGTTCTAGAGTCAGCTATCGCTAACGCAGAACACAACGAAGGCGCAGATATTGATGATCTATCAGTAGCTAAAATCTTCGTTGACGAAGGTCCTATCATGAAGCGCATTATGCCTCGTGCTAAAGGCCGTGCCGATCGCATCTTGAAGCGTTCTAGCCACATCACTGTTGTTGTAGCAGACCGCTAAGAGACTAGGAGAGAAAGCAATGGGTCAAAAAGTACATCCTAATGGTATTCGTCTAGGCATCGTTAAGCCTTGGAATACCACTTGGTTTGCTAACAGCCAAGAGTTCGCTGACAACCTAGACGGCGACTTCAAGGTACGTCAGTTCCTTACTAAAGAACTGAAAAAAGCATCTCTGTCACGCATCGTTATCGAGCGTCCAGCTAAGAGCATCCGTGTAACTATTCACACTGCTCGTCCTGGCGTTGTAATCGGTAAGAAAGGTGAAGACGTTGAGAAACTACGCGCTCGCGTTGCAAAGATCGCTGGTGTTCCAGCTCAGATCAACATCGCTGAAGTACGTAAGCCAGAGCTAGACGGTCAACTAGTTGCAGACAGCATCGCGTCTCAGCTAGAGCGTCGTGTTATGTTCCGTCGCGCTATGAAGCGTGCAGTTCAAAACGCTATGCGTCTTGGCGCTAAAGGTATCAAAGTAGAAGTAAGCGGTCGTCTAGGCGGCGCTGAAATCGCACGTTCAGAGTGGTACCGTGAAGGTCGTGTACCTCTACACACTCTTCGTGCTGACATTGATTACGCAACTTCTTCGGCTCACACCCAATACGGTGTAATTGGCGTTAAAGTTTGGATCTTCAAAGGTGAAGTTCTAGGCGGCATGCCAGTTGAAGAGCCAAAGGCTGACAAGCCTAAGAAGCAGCGCAAAGGCCGTAAATAAGGAGTTTATTGATGCTGCAACCTAAACGCACTAAATTCCGCAAGACTTTTAAAGGTCGTAACCGCGGTTTAGCGAACGGTACTGATGTAAGCTTCGGTACATTTGGTCTTAAAGCAGTTGGCCGTGGTCGTCTGACTGCTCGTCAAATTGAAGCTGCACGTCGTGCTATGACTCGTCATATCAAACGTCAAGGCCAAATCTGGATTCGTGTATTCCCAGACAAACCTATCACATCTAAGCCTCTTGAAGTTCGTCAAGGTAAAGGTAAAGGTAACGTAGAGTACTGGGTAGCTCAAATCCAACCTGGTAAAGTTCTATACGAAATGGATGGTGTTCCTGAAGCACTAGCTCGTGAAGCATTCAACCTTGCTGCACGTAAGCTACCAATCAAGACAACATTCGTAACTAAGGCGGTGATGTGATGAAAGCACAAGATCTGCGCGCTAAAAGCGTTGAAGAGCTTAACGCTGAGCTTGTGAATCTACTACGTGAACAGTTCAACCTGCGTATGCAAGCTGCAACTGGTCAACTACAGCAGACTCACACTCTGAAAGCTGTACGTCGCGATATCGCACGTGTTAAAACCGTTCTGACTGAGAAGGCTGGCGCATAATGAGCGAACAAATTCGTACTCAGCTTGGTCGTGTAGTTAGCGACAAAGGCGACAAGTCTATTGTTGTTGCAATCGAGCGTAAAGTGAAGCACCCGATCTACGGTAAGTACATCACTCGCACGACTAAACTTCACGCACATGACGAAAACAACGAGTGTGGCCAAGGCGATACTGTTGAGATTCGTGAGTGTCGTCCAATGTCTAAGACTAAGTCTTGGACACTGGTACGTGTAGTTGAAAAGGCTCGCATCTAAGCGAACTTAGCAACTTTATTTAAGCAAGCGGCCCTGAAAAATTTAGGGCCGTTTATTTTTTGTCTACCCATCGGTCGAAAATGGTGTTATTATGCGCCGCCTTTGAGAGAAAAGGCATATCGATCCGAGAGGATCTAGACGTTATAAAATAAGCGGAGCACTAACATGATCCAAATGCAAAGTACGCTAGAAGCAGCGGATAACTCCGGCGCTCGTCGCGTAATGTGTATTAAGGTTCTGGGTGGTTCTCACCGTCGCTATGCACATATCGGTGACATCATCAAAGTTACTGTGAAAGAAGCAATTCCTCGCGGTAAAGTTAAGAAAGGTGATGTACTGAAAGCGGTGGTTGTACGCACCCGTAAAGGCGTTCGTCGTCCAGACGGCTCTGTCATTCGCTTTGACCGTAATGCTTGCGTACTGTTGAACGACACAAGTGAGCAACCAATCGGTACTCGTATCTTCGGCCCAGTGACTCGTGAACTTCGTAACGCGAAATTCATGAAAATCGTGTCACTAGCACCTGAAGTACTGTAAGGAGCGCAAAATGGCAGCTAAAATCCGTCGTAACGACGAAGTTATCGTTCTTACTGGTAAAGATAAAGGTAAGAAAGGTAAAGTAACTAAGGTTCTAGCGACCGGTAAAGTTACCGTTGAAGGTATCAACCTAGTTAAGAAACACCAGAAGCCTGTACCGGCAATGGGTGTTCAAGGTGGCATCGTAGAGCAAGAAGCTGCGATGGACATCTCTAACGTTGCTATCGTTAACGGTGAAGGTAAAGCGGACCGTGTAGGCTTCCGATTTGAAGACGGCAAAAAAGTTCGTTTCTTCAAGTCGACTGGCGAAACTATTAAGTAAGTTGGAGTAGTACTATGGCGAAACTGCATGATTACTACAAAGAGTCTATTGTAAGCGAACTTTCTGAAAAGTTTGAATACAAGAGCATCATGCAAGTCCCAAGGATCGAAAAAATCACACTTAACATGGGTGTGGGTGAAGCGATCAACGACAAGAAGCTTCTAGAGAACGCAGCTGCTGACATGACTGCTATTGCAGGTCAGAAGCCGCTAATCACTAAAGCTCGTAAGTCAGTTGCTGGCTTTAAGATCCGTGAGGGCTACCCTATTGGCTGTAAAGTAACCCTACGTGGCGAACGTATGTGGGACTTTTTCGAGCGTCTAATTGCAATTGCTGTACCTCGTATTCGTGATTTCCGTGGTCTAAACCCGAAATCATTCGACGGTCGTGGTAACTACAGCATGGGCGTTCGTGAGCAGATTATCTTCCCAGAAATCGACTACGATAAAGTAGATCGTGTACGTGGTCTTGATATTACTATCACTACTACTGCAGCATCTGATGAAGAAGCTCATGCTCTGCTTTCTGCTTTTAACTTCCCATTCCGTAAGTAAAAGTAAGGGTTACTAATGGCTAAAGAATCGATGAAGGCGCGTGAAGCTAAACGCGCTAAGCTAGTAGCTAAGTTCGCTGAGAAGCGTTCTGCGCTAAAAGCACAAATTAATGACGTGAATACGTCTGAAGAAGATCGCTGGAATGCAGTGCTAAAACTTCAGTCACTTCCACGTGATTCTAGTCCTTCTCGTCAGCGTAACCGCTGTAACCAGACTGGACGCCCACATGGCTACCTACGTAAGTTTGGTCTATGCCGTATCAAGGTTCGTGAAACTTGCATGAAAGGCGAGATTCCGGGTCTACGTAAGGCAAGCTGGTAATTTATTACCAATTTAGAATCACGGAGTATTGACTTATGAGCATGCAAGATCCGATTTCGGATATGCTGACCCGCATTCGTAACGGTCAGGCAGCGAAAAAAGTTGCTGTTAAAATGCCATCTTCTAAGCAGAAAGTTGCAATCGCTGCACTTCTAAAAGAAGAAGGTTTCGTGGCTGACTACACTGTTACTGGTGAAGTTAAGCCTGAGCTAGAAGTTACACTTAAGTACTTCGAAGCTAACCCAGTTATCGAGCAAATCCAACGTGTATCACGTCCTGGTCTGCGCATCTACAAGAAAAAAGATGCTCTACCATCAGTGATGGGTGGCCTTGGTATTGCTGTTATTTCCACTTCCAAGGGTCTTATGACCGACCGCGCTGCACGCAAAGCGGGTCTTGGCGGTGAGATTATCTGCTACGTAGCTTAATAGGAGTAGGATATGTCTCGTGTTGCAAAAGCACCTGTAGTTATTCCTGCCGGCGTAGAAGTTAAACTTAACGGTCAGGAAGTTACTGTTAAAGGTGGTAAAGGCGAACTAACTCGCGTTATCAACGAAGCAGTAGTTTTAACCCAGGAAGAAAACACCATCACTTTCGGTCCTCGTGAAGGTTTCGATAAGGCTTGGGCACAAGCAGGTACTGCTCGTGCGCTAGTTAACAACATGGTTGTTGGTGTTACTGAAGGTTTCACTAAGAAGCTAATTCTTAAAGGTGTAGGTTACCGTGCTGCTGTTAAAGGCAACTCTGTAGCTCTAACCCTTGGCTTCTCACACCCAGTTGAGCACGAACTGCCAGCAGGCATCAAAGCTGAGTGTCCATCACAAACTGAAATCGTACTAACTGGTACGGATAAGCAAGTGATCGGTCAAGTAGCTGCAGAAATTCGCGCTTACCGTAGCCCTGAGCCTTACAAAGGTAAAGGTGTTCGTTACGCCGATGAAATCGTGCGTACTAAAGAAGCTAAGAAGAAGTAAGGTAACACTATGGATAAGAAAGCATCTCGTATCCGTCGTGCGACCCGTGCACGTCGTAAGATTGCTGAACTGGGCGCAACTCGCCTAGTTGTACACCGCACTCCACGTCACGTGTACGCTCAGGTTATCGCACCTAATGGCTCCGAGGTTATCGCTGCCGCTTCTACCGTAGAAAAAGCGATCCGTGAGCAAGTTAAGAGTACTGGTAACAAGGACGCTGCTGCAGCTGTAGGTAAAGCTATTGCTGAGCGCGCGATTGAAAAAGGCATCTCTAACGTTGCATTCGATCGTTCTGGTTTCCAATACCACGGCCGTGTAGCTGCACTAGCAGAAGCTGCTCGTGAAGCTGGTCTGAAATTCTAAGGTAGGCGGAAGATGGCTAACGAAAAAACACAATCAGATTTGCATGAAAAGCTGATCGCTGTTAACCGTGTTTCTAAAACGGTTAAAGGTGGTCGTATTTTCAGCTTTACTGCACTAACTGTAGTTGGTGACGGTAACGGTCGCATCGGTTTTGGTTACGGTAAGGCACGTGAAGTACCTGCTGCAATCCAAAAAGCGATGGAAAAAGCACGTCGTAACATGGTTACAGTTGCACTAAACGACGGTACTCTACACCACGCTGTTAAAGGTCGCCACACTGGTTCTAAAGTGTACATGCAACCTGCATCAGAAGGTACTGGTATCATCGCCGGTGGTGCAATGCGTGCAGTGCTAGAGGTTGCGGGTGTTCGCAACGTACTAGCTAAAGCATACGGCTCTACAAACCCAATCAACATCGTTCGCGCGACTATTGATGGTTTGAGTGGCATGAACTCTCCAGAAATGATCGCTGCTAAGCGTGGTCTTTCTGTTAAAGAAATTCTGGAGTAATCGACATGGCTAAAACTATTAAAGTAACCCAAACAAAGAGCTCTATCGGTCGTCTACCGAAGCATAAAGCTACTTTGCGTGGCCTAGGCCTTCGTCGCATCAACCACACTGTAGAACTTGAAGATACTGCTTGCGTACGCGGCATGATCAACAAAGTTTTCTACATGGTTAAAGTTGAGGAGTAATCAGAATGCGTTTGAATACTCTATCACCGGCTGCGGGTTCTAAGCCTTCTGCGAAGCGCGTAGGTCGTGGTATCGGTTCTGGCTTGGGCAAAACTTGTGGCCGTGGTCACAAAGGTCAGAAATCACGTTCAGGTGGTTCTGTACGTCCAGGCTTCGAAGGCGGTCAAATGCCTTTGAAACAGCGTCTACCAAAATTCGGTTTTACTTCTCGTAAGAGCCTTGTAACAGCTGAAGTTCGTCTAGCTGAGCTAGCGAAAGTTGAAGGTGACGTAGTAAGCCTTGAAACTCTTAAGGCTGCGAACGTAATCACTAAGAACATCGAGTTCGTGAAAGTTGTACTTTCTGGTGACATCGCTCGCGCTGTAACAGTTAAAGGTCTACGCGTGACTAAAGGCGCTAAAGCTGCTATCGAAGCTGCAGGCGGTAAAATCGAGGAATAATTAACTCGAGGATGAGGTACAGATGGCTAAACAACCAGGACAAGATTTTCGTAGCGCACAAGGTGGCCTAGCAGAGCTTAAGACTCGCCTATTATTCGTAATAGGAGCTATCTTAATTTTCCGAGCTGGCTCTTTTGTGCCTATTCCTGGTATTGACGCTGCTGTACTTGCCGATCTGTTCGAACAGCAAAAGGGTACCATCATTGAACTGTTTAACATGTTCTCTGGTGGTGCACTTGAGCGTGCTTCCATCTTGGCACTGGGCATCATGCCGTATATTTCGGCATCGATCATTGTTCAGTTGTTAACGGTTGTTCACCCAGCTTTGGCTGAGTTGAAGAAGGAAGGGGAGTCTGGTCGTCGTAAGATTAGCCAGTACACTCGTTACGGCACGCTTGTTTTGGCAACCTTCCAAGCAATTGGTATTGCGACGGGGTTACCAAGTATGATTCCAGGCCTAGTGGTTAACCCTGGGCTTGGTTTCTACTTTGTCGCGGTTGTTAGTTTGGTTACCGGTACCATGTTCTTAATGTGGTTAGGTGAGCAAGTTACTGAACGCGGTATTGGTAACGGTATATCTTTGATTATTTTCACTGGTATCGTTGCAGGTTTGCCACCGGCTATTGGACAGACTGTAGAGCAAGCGCGTCAAGGTGAATTGCACGTACTTCTTCTACTGTTAATTGCAGTAATTTCTTTCGCTGTAATCTACTTCGTAGTGTTTATGGAACGTGGTCAACGTCGTATCGTCGTTAACTACGCTAAGCGTCAACAAGGCCGTCGTGTCTTTGCTGCGCAAAGCACTCACTTGCCGTTGAAAATCAACATGGCAGGTGTAATTCCAGCGATTTTTGCATCGAGCATCATTTTGTTCCCAGGCACACTGACTCAGTGGTTTGGACAAACTGAAGGCCTGAGCTGGCTAAGTGAGATTTCACTGGCGCTAAGCCCTGGTCAACCGCTCTATGTAATGCTTTATGCTGCTGCGATTATTTTCTTCTGTTTCTTCTATACCGCGTTGGTGTTTAACCCTCGCGAGACAGCTGATAACTTGAAGAAGTCTGGTGCGTTCGTACCTGGTATTCGCCCGGGCGAGCAGACAGCGAAATACATTGATAAAGTGATGACACGTTTAACCCTAGCGGGTGCAATGTACATTACATTTATCTGTCTGATCCCCGAGTTCATGATGATTGCATGGAACGTTCGCTTCTATTTCGGCGGTACGTCACTACTAATCGTAGTTGTAGTAATCATGGACTTCATGGCTCAAGTTCAGACACTTTTGATGTCTCAACAGTATGAGTCTGTTTTGAAAAAGGCTAATCTTAAGGGCTCAGGCCGTTAAGACTGGTTATTCCATTTACGGAGTTTAGCAATGAAAGTTCGTGCTTCCGTTAAGAAAATCTGCCGTAACTGTAAAGTTATCAAGCGCAACGGTGTTGTGCGTGTAATTTGCAGCGAGCCAAAGCATAAACAACGCCAAGGCTAATTAGCAGAAATATTTCTTGCAAATTGAAGATAGGTTGGCTAAATTAGCCAACCATCTTTTGTGTGTGCAAAAGAATTGTACACCGCTGCGTATCCTCGACGGGCTTTGCAGCGGTTATTCTTGAAAAGTACTAGGAGTGAATAGTGGCCCGTATTGCAGGCATTAACATTCCTGATCAAAAACATTCTGTAATCGCTCTAACAGCGATCTACGGTATCGGTAAAACCCGTTCTAAAGCTATCCTAGCTGAAGTGGGTATTGCTGAAGATGTTAAGATCAGTGAACTGACTGAAGAGCAGATCGATCAACTGCGTGATGGTGTAGCTAAGTACACTGTAGAAGGTGATCTACGTCGTGAAGTATCAATGAACATCAAGCGTCTAATGGACCTTGGCTGTTACCGTGGTCTTCGTCATCGTCGCAGTCTACCACTACGTGGACAGCGTACTAAAACCAACGCTCGCACCCGTAAGGGTCCGCGCAAGCCGATCAAAAAATAATCGGATAAGGTAGAGTACAATGGCAAAACAACCAACTCGCGCTCGTAAGCGCGTACGCAAGCAAGTAGCTGATGGCGTTGCGCACATCCATGCTTCTTTCAACAACACAATCGTAACCATTACTGACCGTCAAGGTAACGCTCTTTCTTGGGCTACTGCAGGTGGTTCTGGTTTCCGTGGTTCTCGTAAATCTACTCCGTTCGCTGCACAGGTTGCTGCTGAGCGTTGTGGTGAAATGGCCAAAGAATATGGCGTTAAGAACCTGGAAGTTATGGTTAAGGGCCCTGGTCCTGGTCGTGAGTCTACTATCCGCGCTCTAAACGCAGCGGGTTTCCGTATCACTAACATTGTTGATGCGACTCCGATCCCTCATAACGGTTGTCGTCCACCTAAGAAACGTCGCGTATAACGTTTCGTTTCTAGGAAAACTGGAGAAAGAACATGGCAAGATATTTGGGTCCTAAGCTGAAGCTTAGCCGTCGTGAAGGCACTGACTTATTCCTTAAGTCTGGTGTACGCGCGATTGATACCAAGTGTAAAATTGACAACGCGCCGGGCCAACATGGTGCTCGTCGTGGTCGTCTGTCTGATTACGGCGTTCAGCTTCGTGAGAAGCAGAAAGTTCGTCGTACATATGGCGTACTAGAAAAACAATTCCGTAACTACTACAAAGAAGCTGCTCGCATTAAAGGCAACACAGGTGAAAACCTGCTGCAACTTCTTGAAGGTCGTCTAGATAACGTAGTTTACCGCATGGGCTTTGGTGCAACTCGCGCAGAAGCACGTCAGCTGGTAAGCCACAAAGCGATCCTAGTTAACGGTCAAGTCGTGAACGTTCCTTCTTTCAAGGTAGCGGCTAACGACGTTGTTAGCATTCGTGAGAAAGCTAAGAACCAAGCACGCATTAAAGCAGCTCTAGAAGTTGCTACACAGCGTGAACTACCGACTTGGGTCGAAGTAGACAACAGCAAAATGGAAGGTACGTTCAAGCGTCTTCCAGAACGTTCTGATTTGTCTGCCGACATCAATGAACACCTGATCGTCGAGCTTTACTCTAAGTAAGGCTATAGTTAAGAGAGGACACAATGCAGGGTTCTGTAACAGAATTTCTTAAGCCACGTCTTGTTGATATCGAACAAGTTAACACGACGCATGCAAAAGTAACTCTTGAGCCACTAGAGCGCGGTTTCGGCCACACTCTAGGTAACGCTCTACGTCGTATTTTATTATCTTCAATGCCGGGTTGTGCCGTAACTGAAGTAGAGATCGACGGTGTGTTACACGAGTACAGCACCAAAGAGGGAGTACAGGAAGATGTTCTTGAAATCCTTCTAAACCTTAAAGGTCTAGCCGTTAAGGTTGAGGGTAAAGACGAAGTTATCCTTACTCTGAACAAATCTGGTGCAGGCCCTGTTGTTGCAGGTGACATCACCCACGACGGTGATGTTGAGATTGCGAACCCAGAACACGTAATCTGCCACCTAACTGATGACAATGCTGACATCAGCATGCGCATCAAGGTAGAGCGTGGTCGTGGCTATGTACCAGCATCTGCTCGTATTCACACTGAGGAAGATGAGCGTCCAATTGGTCGTCTGCTAGTTGATGCAACTTTCAGCCCAGTTGACCGTATTGCTTACGCTGTAGAGGCAGCTCGCGTTGAACAACGTACTGACCTAGACAAGCTAGTAATCGATATGCAGACTAACGGTACACTTGATCCTGAGGAAGCTATTCGTCGTGCAGCAACTATTCTTGCTGAACAATTGGATGCATTCGTAGATCTTCGTGATGTACGTGTTCCTGAAGAGAAAGAAGAGAAGCCGGAGTTCGATCCGATCCTACTGCGTCCTGTAGACGATCTTGAACTAACTGTTCGCTCTGCTAACTGTTTGAAAGCAGAAGCGATCCACTACATCGGTGATCTTGTTCAGCGTACTGAGGTTGAGCTACTTAAAACGCCAAACCTTGGTAAGAAGTCTTTGACAGAAATCAAAGACGTGCTGGCTTCACGTGGTCTGTCTCTAGGCATGCGTCTAGAAAACTGGCCGCCAGCATCAATTGCTGAAGATTAATAGTTACTGATATCTAGTTAGAAGGATTAGGTCATGCGCCATCGTAAGAGTGGTCGTCAACTCAACCGCAACAGCAGTCATCGCAAAGCGATGTTCAGCAACATGGCTAGCTCTCTGGTACGTCACGAGCTTATCAAGACTACCCTGCCTAAGGCAAAAGAGCTACGTCGCGTAATTGAGCCGTTGATTACCCTAGCTAAGACAGACAGTGTTGCTAACCGTCGTCTTGCATTCGCTCGCACTCGTGATAACGAAGTTGTAGCGAAACTATTTAACGAATTAGGTCCACGTTTTGCTCAACGCCCAGGCGGTTACACTCGCATTATGAAATGCGGTTTCCGTGCTGGCGATAAAGCCCCAATGGCTTACATTGAGCTTGTAGATCGTCCTGCAAAGGAAGAAGCTGCTGCTGAATAAGCACTAGCGCGTTAAATTAAAAAGAGCCGAGTCGTAGACTCGGCTTTTTTTTTGCTTGTTGTTTCTTACAACCTTTGGGATGAGGGAACAGCATGATTTATCTTTTGCTCGATAGTGCCGACTTTGGCGGTATCGAAAGCCACGTGTTAGAGTTGGCTGCGTTACTCAATGAGCGCCAACAAGCGGTACAAGTGATGTTTGTACGTGATTACGGTGCGCACCCGCTATATCAGCGTTTAACTGATGCAGGTATTCACTACGCTTGCTTGCTTCCTTCATCTGCTCCTCTTATTTCTTCTTTATCTTGTTTGTCGCGATTTGCGTCGCAGTTATCAGTCTCTGATACCTTACATGCTCATGGTTATAAAGCTTGCTTGTTGGCAAGAGCGCTTGGCTGTATGAGTAAGGCGAAAGTGATCACCAGTTTTCATGCCGGTGAGTCTTTGGCGGGTAAGCTTGCTTTTTATGAGTGGCTGAATCGTGCGACCAGTTTTCTGTCGACGAATATTGCTGTTAGTCGTGCTATTCAAAAACAGATCCCATTTTCTAGCCAGTGGCTACCCAACTTTGTTTCTGTACCTAATGTGGCTCCCCGTTTTGAGCGTGCCCATCACTCGCAATTAGCCTTAGGTTTTGTTGGTCGTTTGTGCGAAGTAAAAGGTATTGACCGTTATTTGGCTTTGGCCGAGCGAAGTGTCAGCATCACTCAACCATCAGCAGACAATCAGTTGCGATGGCATGTGTTTGGTGATGGTGAATGGCAACAGCCGATTTTTTCCAAGGCATCGCTTATCTGGCACGGTAGAGTTGCTAGTATGGCGCCGTATTGGGCGCAGTTGGATGTGCTAATAATGCCATCTCGCGCTGAAGGTTTGCCGATGGCGGCATTGGAAGCAATGGCGCACGGGGTACCCGTGATTGCGACCGATGTGGGAGAGTTAGCTGAATTACTGCCAGCCCAATGTGTTGTTGCTGAGGGTGAATGGCAGCGGCTGCTTCCTTTGGTTCAAGAGTTAGCTTTAGATGAAGCGTATCGTCAAGCGTTAGCATTAGAGCAATTTCAAGTGGTTACTGAGCATTACAGCGCAGATGCAAGTTGGCATCAATTGCGCGAACTGTATGCCTTAGCTTAGGTTTTGCCGCGATAGTGAATACTGACTAAAGTACGATCGTCATTGCTATAGTTAGCCTGATGTTGCCATAGTGTTTGGTGGTGCTGTGTTGTTGCTGCCTGGCTGAGCATCCTTAGTTGCGTGTCATGCCATTTGCCTTCGTGCACACCATCGCTAAAGCAATGTAAGCTATCAGTTGGGGTTAACTGCTGCTGCCAGACACTGAATTCAGTGTGCTCAAATAGCCCTAATAATCCTTGCCCACTACAGACGACTTGGCTTTGTGTCGGTTGGCACAATAGCAACGCAGGCATGCCGGCATTAATGATTTTGACGATACCGCTAGGCTCGAGTTCTATCAGGGTCAAGCAGAGTAAGTGGCAAGACTGACTGCGATAGAGTTGTTGATTCAGGCGTAGGCTTACATCGGTCAGGGATAGTTGCTCGTGTTCAAGGAGACCATTGAGATACCCTAACCACATTGCGCCATTGGCTTTGGCGATACTGCCGTGTCCCATATGATCGCCTATCACCAGCCATTCGTTACGATTGCGACGAGTATGGCGGATCACGAAATCACCGCTGTTTGTATTATCTTGGCTGATTTCGATATGCCATCGAGAATGTTGTTCGTTATGGATACTCCGTGGCAGTGTGATATTGATTTGCTGTTCCAGCTGGCGCCGAAATTGCTGGCTAAGGTGTGTATGGCGGGCGAGTACGCGTCCGATCACATTGATCAAATGCGATCGACGGATCGGTTTGGTGAGGTAGTCATCAATCGCTGAAGCACCTGCCAATTGCACGCTGTGCGTCAAATGGTCGCCAGAGATAAAAACAAAAGGCAGGGTTGCATGATCGGCGTGCTGTTTGACCTCGTCGCGAAACGCGATCCCGCTCATTCCCGGCATGTGCAAGTCGGTTAGCACCAAATCACAATGATTATGTTCAAGCCATGCCATCGCTTGATTTGCATCGCTAAAAACACTCAGTTGATAGTCTTTTTCGAGAAAATGAGCCAATAGTTTTAGCTGGCTGGGGCTGTCGTCGACAATCAAGACATGTTTGCTGTGGGTGGTGTGATTGTCTATTGGCAGTTGAAAACTGAGTCGGTTTTGGCTGGCGCCAATGTGATAGTCGTAATTGAGAAGGCACGCCTTGATCAGGGCTAGCCCCATGCCATGTTCGACGATTTCCACTTCTGCATCAGGCAGTATGGCGTCATCTAGCGCTTGGCATAATTCATTCCAAGGTGAGCCATTGTCGGTGATTTGGAAGACCCAATTCAGCGCGGTAGGGCAATCAACAGACGCTTGACGCCCGAGCTCAAGACACACTTTTGTGGCGGTTTCAGGAGCGTGATCGAGTAAGTTGGCGCAGTACTCAGAGCAGACCAATTGTAATTGCTGTAATACCTTATTATCGATGCCGAGGCTGGTTGCTTTATTGGCTAAGGTCGCGCGAACGTCGGCTAATGTGGCGTAACTTAAGGTAAAACTTCGTTGAAACAGCACTTGCTCCATAATGAGTCTTCCTGCGCAGTTATGTAAATCACAGCGTATTTCGTGCGCTTATTGGTATTTCCCTTGTAATAGTGGATTGGTTACCAAGTATTGGTTGATTTTGCGTTTGAGAAACTGAGGAAGCCAACGTGCTTTCTGGTTCATGACTCGCTGTATCTCACTGGCTAACGTTGGATTGGCGCGATCATTGATCAGGGTACCGATCAAATTAATATTGCTTTGTTCAAGTCGTTGGACGCTGGCGAGTAAATCACTCTCGGTGGTTTTGCCTGCTGCGAGACACAAAATTGAGGCATCACTGGCGTAGCCTAGTGATGCGACCGCTAAGTTACGCCAGTTAGCTGTGTTGATACTGCCAACATCGCAAATAATGTACTGGTATTGTTCACGCCAAAGCTCGAAAGCTTGATTGAGTGATTGTGGCTGACGTAGGGCTAAAATGGTTTGTTGTGGTGGCTTGGGTAAAATATCTAAATGCTCATTGATAACGATCTTGGCATTCGATTGTTCTGTACCGTCGCATTGCCATTGCGCACTGGGATAGCCTTGCCCTGATCCGGCAAGATCTAAATCGATCAACAAGGTTTTTGATTGGTCTTGGGATAACCGTTGCGCTAGCCAAAAAGCTTGGGTCGACGTGCCGCATTGTGGGCTGGCGCCAGCTAAAGTCAGGACTCGATAATGGTGCTGATGAATTTGCTGAAAAAGCTGATCGTATTCTTGGCTTAACCATGGCTTCATAATGCAGCTCCTAGTACGACTAAGGTGACAATACCCAAAGCATCACGCAGGGTTTGACGCAGTTGCGAGGCGGTGGAGTCTTCTTCACTTGGCACATACACAGTATCACCGGGGCGAAGGAGGGGTAATGGTGACTCTCCGGGGTTGCGGATGTAGTTACGCAAATCAAATGTCTGTGCTTGATCACCGCAACACGAGGTGTTCACTATCATGATCCGCTCGATATAAGCAGTGTCTTTAGGGCCGCCAGCTTCTGCTAATAAATCCAATATATTCATTTGATTATTGAACGCGTAACGCCCTGGTTTGTTAACACTTCCCATTAGACGGACTACGCGTTCAGCGGGTTTATCAAGCCAGTTACCTTGCTCTTTGGGAACATAAATAACGTCACCCGGCACGACTCGTGGCAGTAAGGTTTCATCACCCGTTTCAAAATAAAGCGATAAGTTAAGTTTGGTGACCTTGGTGGTATTGCCGCTACGGTGGCTAATGCGGATTTGGCGCAAATCGGCATCGCCATTAGGACCATCTGCCGCAGAAAGAATATCGAGAAAGCCCAATTCACGATTAAATGCATAGCGTCCCGGTGCGCCAACCTGACCAAAGACATAAATCGAATCATCTGCGGATTGGCGGATCCAGCTTGATTTATTATCGGTAGGATCGTGGGGCAGCTCGTCAATCACGATCGTGTCGCCCGCAGCAATACGGGGTAGGGCGGCAAAGCTGCCCCCTTCGGTAATGAAGTTATCTAAATCAAAATAGAGCACGTTTTCCTGCGCTTGGCGGTTTTCTTTGATCAAACGAATATTGGTGATGTTTGCTTCTTTGGTGGGGCCGCCCGCTAACGCGAGAACATCAAGGAAAGTCATGCTGTCGTTCCAATTAAAACGCCCCGGTGATTTCACCGCCCCCATCACTTTGACCGCTTGGGTATCAGCGATGGCATCCACTTGAGGTAGAAAAATGACATCGCCCGCCACAACGTTTGGCAATAGGGCTTCGTTACCTGTTTGGAAGTAGCGCGCTAAGTTAAAACGGCTAACCTTGGTGGTTTTGCCATCGCGATGTGTGATCAACACTTCTTGAATGTCAGCTTCGCCTGTCGGGCCATCAGCTGCCGATAGGATATCGAGAAAGCCTTGGTCGCTATTGAACGCATAGCGCCCTGGCGCACCCACTTGACCAAAAATATAGATAGAGTCTTGCGCTGATTGACGCAACCAACTGGCTTTGTTGTCGGTAGGGTCGTGGGGTAGTTCATCAAAGATAATGGTATCGCCCGCACGAAGGTGAGGCAGTTGACTACTCGGCTTGCCTTGTTTGGTGAAGTTCTCGAAATTAAAAGTGATGATCCTCTCTTCACCGTCTTTGGCGTTTTCACGCACAATACGAATATTCGAGAGGTTGGTTTGCTGTTTGGGGCCGCCAGCATGCGCTAACAAATCCATGAAGCTCATGGTGTCGTTCCATTCAAAACGCCCCGGATTGTTCACAGCACCAATGATTTTTATGGCGCGGTCATTGGTGACTTTCAGCCAAGATTTTTCGTTAAAATCAATTTTTTCCGGAATGAAGATGACATCGCCCGGCATCATGGCGGGTAAAGGGTATTTGTCAGGCGCTTGGGTGTATTTGACCAAGTTAATGGCGATAGCGGGTTTGGTATTGCTCAATAGCTTGATTTGGGTGGTATCGGCAAAACGTGTTGGACCGCCCGCATTGGCCAGTACATCAATAAATCCTGTGCCAGTACTACTCTCGTAGGCACCCGGTGCCTGTACTTCCCCCATCACATACACGGTACGTGAAGTGGTGTTGATGTCTTCGACTTCAATCGGGGCAAAGATAGTGGTGCCCGGTTTTACTGGGGGCAGGTTACTGATGTCACCACTGTCTAAGTAGGCTTTTAAATCAAACTGGTAAGGAATATCGTCGGTGATCACCCGAATTTTGGTGACATCGGCGTAGCGCGTGACACCATCTGCTCGCATGAGAGCATCAACCACCGTCATTCCCGGTTTGAAACTAAAAGTACCGGGATTGCGCAGCTCACCAAAAATGGTGATCCCTTGTTGCTCGTTAGCATCGCCACTTTCACGCAGCGATGCCGCATCAAAATCGACTTCGATATTACCCAGTAGCGGTGAGGCAGGCACAAATATAGTATCGCCGCCTTTAAGGGCGGGAAGGGCTTGGCGGTTGTTCCCATCGAGATACGCTTTGTAATTAAATAAGGTTTGTTTATCACCGCGGATCAGTTGGAACTGATCTAATTGTGCCCCCGGTCTGGCACCACCGGCGGCGGCGATAGCCATTTGCACATTACTGCCCGGCTTGAGTGATACCATACCCGGTTGTTCAACATAGCCGAGTACTTTGACCCGCAACAACTGCTCCATCAACTTGAGTTCGAATTCATCCAAGTTGAGGTAAATGGTACTTAATTGCTGACGGATTTTTTGCTTGGCTTGAGTCACGGTTAACCCTGCTACCGACACCAAACCGATTTCAGGCAGTAAGAGTTGCCCTTGGTCATCAATAGTAAAAGGGGCATCAAAGGCACTTTCCCCTGGCAACTGCAGGTACACCCTATCCCCAGCCGTTAGCGTGGTCGCTTGAGCCGGGAATATCATGAAGATAAGGGTGATCAACAGGAGCCATTTTTTCATAGTGACTCCCTTACTGCGTGCCAGTCTTGCAATGAATAGACACGATGTGGCGAGCGTGTATGGTGTTCAACCAATACCACGGCTTCCACTTTACGATTACTTAACCGTTCGGTGCGAGAGGCGGGGTTTTCTTTTGACAGTCGTTCCCCAGCACTAAAGATAGCGATTTGTTTGGCTTCGACGCCTTGCTCGATCAAAAAGCGTTTCACGGTTTCCGCACGACGCATACCTAAGTCTTGGTTGTAATTTTCACTTCCTATGGTATCGGTAAATCCGGTCAGTTGTAGATGCCAATGGTTTTGGCGCTTGAGGATAGACGCCGCTCTTCGCAGCGCTTGCTGGTAATCGGGCAGTAATTGAGTGCGATTAAAGGCAAATTGATTATCAATTTTCATTAAAACCAAAAACTTATCGCGTAGCTCGATCTCAGAGTAATGCGGGTTGAGGCACAGGGTGTGGTATTCCAACCAATCCATCTGCTGTTGAATTTTGGCAAATTGGGTTTGGTATTGCAGCAAGGTAATATCGGCGTCATCACTAAAGCCCGCTTTGGCTTCTTGACGGGCTTTTAAGTATAGATTTTCTAATGTTTGGTATTGCCCGGGAAGACAAGATTTAGCCCCGCGAGTTGCCAAGATCTGTAACTCAAAATCATGGTGCTCGAGTTCGTGCCATTGCTCGGTTTCGGG
Source organism: Photobacterium jeanii (assembly GCF_001650345.1). Taxonomy (GTDB): domain Bacteria; phylum Pseudomonadota; class Gammaproteobacteria; order Enterobacterales; family Vibrionaceae; genus Photobacterium; species Photobacterium jeanii. The sequence goes on from NZ_LVHF01000016.1 coordinate 22,253, forward strand.
TGGAGAATACGGATTTTCACCCGCGGCAGGCCAAGTACTACAGCCTGTCATTAACCATAGCCCTAACCCTAAGGAGAGGTAATCGAGTTTAATACCGTGATGCCTAACCATATTAGTGCAGCTCCGCTGTGGTGATCAGGGGGATCACCTTGTCGATCCGTAACATTTGCATCAACTGGCGTGGTTGGCCGTTGACGTTAAGCAGGCGTAATCCTTTACCGCGGCTTTTCAATCGCTTGTATAAGAAAACAATGGCACCAATTCCACAGGAGTCAATAAATTGTACCTGTGTCATATCGATCACCAGCTCAGCTTGTTCGGTTTGGCTCAGTTGGGTGAGTTCGTTTTCCATTTGCTTTGCAGCATGCGCATCAAATTCATGCTGCAAAGCGAGGGCGATGTTTGATTCTGCTAGATTTGGCATAACAACCTCATTTATTTTGACTGGAACAGCAATGCCTTATTGATGACTATTCAAAGGCTGTGCCAGATCGGAAAATAAATGAGGGGAAGTGGGGTTACTGTCCGCGCTTACTGATCATCACGATCAGGGTTTTGTAGATGATGAAAAGATCCATTTTCAGCCATTGCCACGGGGAGCCTAGGGCGGCGGCATAGGCATGATCCCAAGCGATCTTGGCTTTCACATCATCCAAACAGGTATCGTAACCTTGGCTGACTTGGGCGAGTCCGGTGATCCCGGGACGCAGTCCTGCGGTACGCTCTAAGTAGAAAGGCAATGCATTTTGCAAATCACCACACAACTGTGGGCGTTCAGGGCGTGGGCCAATCAGCGCCATATCGCCTTTGAGGACATTGAGAAACTGTGGCAATTCATCTAACCGCGTGATCCTTAGCCAGTGGCCGACACGGGTGATCCTCGGATCTCGTTTGCTCGCCCACACCGCGCCAGATTGGCTTTCAGCATTGTGGATCATGGTGCGAAATTTAATGACTTCGAATAACTCGGTGCGGTGCTCTGAGACTTTTCCTACTCGTAGCTGATGGTAGAACACGGGTCCTTTGGAGTCGAGTTTGATCAATAGCGCAATGATAGGCCATAGCGGCAGTGTCAGTATTAACCCCACCACACTTAAACTGATATCGCTGACGCGCTTAAAGCACTGGGTTGAGCGTGATTGGTAGTCGTCGATGGGCGGTAGGTGTTTCCAGCCTTGCTGAAATTGCCCGCCAAGATAGCGCAGCATACCGAGCATAGAAGAGTAGTAACTGCCCACGAAGTAATGCCATTTATCAAGATAAGGGTGACGAATGCCTAACAGCGGCAAGCTTGCTAGTGAGTAAGCACCGAGTTGGGCGAGTAACAAGCCTTGGGCGAATAGTGCCCCTTGCCAGCTCAGTACCAAGCAAATGAATAGATAAGTCACGAGTAGGAAAGGCATTAAGGTACGCAGCCCTTTACCAGAGCCAAAAATCCACCCTAAGTGTTTATGACGACGAGAAAATAAAAAACGGCAGCGGATCAGTTGTTGTAAGTTCCCCGCACCTATACGTTGGCGTCGCTGGTGGGTTTGTTGTTCGCTGCTGGCTGCGATTTCGACGCTGTTGATTTCTGGGTTAAGTAATACGTCATATCCTTGCTTGAGTACCATCATCGGCAACATGAAATCATCGTTAATGGTGTCGGTGGCAAGTGGGGTAAAAAGCTCGCTTCGCATCATGTAAAACGCGCCATTTCCGCCCATGACACTGCCAAGTTGTGATTCGGCATAACGGATCTGATTTTGCCATTGCCAGTATTGCGCTTCCCCCTGACACGCTTGAGCTAATAAATAGCAACTGGTGATCGCGCCGGTGTTTGGATTTTGAAAGCTGGCGACCGCTTGCTGTAAGGCATCAATCGAAATGAGGGCGGATACGTCGCTGAGCGCAATTAATTCACCATCTTGTTTGGCTTCGGTCATGAGTTGATTAAGGCGAGCCAGTTTACCGAGGTTATTGCTTTCCGCTTGGCAAGTAAGGCGGATCCCTGCTTGCTGAAATTGCGGTTGCCATTGGCGAATAATATCGACCGTGTCATCGTTACAGCCATCGCAACAAATTCGAATAGTGAGCTTGTCAGCAGGGTAATCGAGCATCAATAGATTGGCGAGCTTATCGGCGATGAAAGCGGCCTCATTATGGGCGGGCATCACGATACTAATCTTGGGAAGTGATGTTTGAGGTTGCGCGTCATGGTGGTGGTTGGTTGAAGGCGCACAGCGAGGTTGCGTTGAGTGAGCATGACGTTTTCCCAACCAAACCATCAAGCTGGTGTAGATCAGGTGATGGTAGATGATCACCAGTGTTAGCAAAATTAAGAGAGCCCAAAGTAATGTCATGCCCGTCACCTTGAATCAGTGTTTTTAAAATGCGATGGCTTCATAGCGGATCGCCATAGTGCGGATATCGGCACACTCACGGACAAACTCGCTGTTGTGACGGCTGACTTCATTGCTTTGTGCTAAGACATCGCGAATGGCACTGGCGAGTTGATCGGGGCGATCAGGTTTGATCAATTTACCCGAGTGGGGATGGAGGAGGTCCGGTATGCCACCTATCTGGGTTGCCACCACACTTTTGCCACAGGCTTGGGCTTCGAGGAGTGCTAAAGGAAGCCCTTCTTGACGCGAAGGCATGGTAAAGAGATCGAGGGCACGATAAAACAATCGCATTTGATCGCAATAGCCCAGCCAGTGAACACGGTGTTCTAGTTGGAGGTGCTGCGCGAGGGATTGGAGTTCATCGAGCTTGTCGCCTTGACCTGCAATCACCAGATGATGATTGTTGGGGAGGGAAGCTAAAGCGTGAAGGGCGTTATCGATCCCTTTTTCATGAACCAGCCGACCAGCACAACCAATCAGAATTTTATCAAGAGGAAGCTGTAAATCTTGACGGGCTAACAGTCGGCTACCCGGCGAGAAATACTCGGTATCGATGCCGTTGAGGATTACGTGATCCGCAGGGCGACCTAATAGCTTTTCTAATTGAAGCGCGACGCGGGGGGCATCTGCTACTAATTGGACCTTGGCGCTATTGAGTAACCAACGAGTGAGTTGTTGATGTCTGGGATTACTCAAATGCCAACTATCGTGTTCGGTTTGAATATGGCGCACCTTTAACCCTAGTGCCGCGAGGCGACTATACAGTAAAGGGCCAATATGATGAGAGTGGACAACCTTTACGCCGAGTTCGAGCATGAGTTGGCGTAATTTAATGACGGTGAGTGGGCTTTTCCCTTTCGGTTTATTGAGGAAAAAGAGCCGCTCGGCAAAAGGTTTGAGTTCAGGCCACTGTGTGATGGCTTCTTCTTTACTGCCTTCCAGTGCCACCACAAACTGTTGGTAACCCGGTGAGGCAAAACGTAATAAGTTCAATACCAAGTGCTCAATGCCACCGGGGCGAAGATGCTGTACAACTTGTAAAGTGACAAGGCTCATTGCTGGCTCTCCGAAAAGTGCGGTACGCGGATCAGAATCGGTACCTTGGTTAAGCGATGAATGTGGGCACTTTGGTATAAACGGGTATCAAGCAATTGCACGACACATGCCAGTGACAACCCTAATCCCAGCCCAGCGACAATACCTACGCAAAAATTGATCCACCACGGCCAGTTGAGCGGTTTATTGGGCGTGCTTGGATAATCAATGATTTTGAGTTTGTCAGGCTCTTCAAAGCGCCCTAGCTGACCTGTCACCTTCGCCATCTCAAAACGTTCAAATAACTGATTGTAAATACGGGCTTTTACTTCATGGTTGCGTTGTAAGGTTGCTAACTGTTGTTCAAGTTCTGCGTATTCGGTGCGCTTGGCATTCATTTCTTGCGCTTGCTGGTGGAGCAGTTTGAGCTCTTCATTCAAGGCGGCTATTTGGTTTTCAGCTTGTTGCAGTTTTTCAAATTGGCTAAGCAGTATGGGTTGCGATTTGCTATCGCTGGTATGCGATTGGTTGGCAACACGCTGCCATAGTTGGCTGATTTCTTGCGAAGTTAGCGATTGTTGCTGTTCAAGTAATTTGCCGCGTTCGGTTTTCAGGCGATTCAGGCGCAGCAGTAATGCTTTGATTGAGGAATGTCGGTCGGTGTAACTGGCCCGCAAAATTGCGAGCTCGGCTTCGGCTTTAACAATCGCTTCTTCCATCATTCCTACCACTGGATTGGTACTGGCAAGACGTTGGTAGAGATTATCGCGCTGTGATTGGGCGTGGAGCAGCGCGAGCTCGGTTTCACGGATCAAAGTATTGAGTTGGGCATTGGTTTGAATATTGGTGCCTTGTAAGTGCGGCAGGTTGTCGGCATTGCGCGTTTTGAAATCGGCCAACGCATTTTCAGCCGCTTCCAATTCTTGACGAGTAACTTGAAGTTGCTGCTGTAAAAAGGTTTCTGAGCTGTCGACTGATGCACGGCCAGGGGCTCGGAGCTTTTCTAGGAAGACATTCGATACCGTATTAAGTAGTAGTGGGATTTGCTCGGGTTTATGCCAAGTTAACCCCAGTTGCACCACATCATTACCCACGAGCTCGAGTTTTAAATTTTGTTTGAGTAGTTGGCAGTAATGGCTGACATTGACCGGATCATCAGCGGCGGCTAATTCCGCTTGGATGATCACTTGATCGAGAATGGATTTACTTTGGATCAGCACCCGCAGTGCTTTGATCCTTTGCTTTAGGTTGACGGCAATAGAGAGATCTTCCAAGAATGGATTCAGCATCGCACTTTCTTGGACCAAAATGGTGGTGTAGCCATAGTAGCGTTTGGCTTTTAGCATGCTGCCTGTTGTCATCAAAATAGGCATCACAAGCATTGGAATGATCACCAAGTAACGGTGCTTCCAGAGTGCAAGCAACAGTGGGTAAAGCTGGGCAAACACTTTATGGCGCATAGTTACAACCTTTTCAGTAACAAGGTATCCGCGTCTTGTTTGGGGGCATATTCCAAGCGGAGCGGGATGTTGTACGAAGCCGATAGTCGGTTAATGGCTTGCATTCGTTTTTGGCTTTGTACTAAAGCTTTAAAAGGGTCGCTGATATTGGCGGGTGCAATGTAAGCGCTGATTTGATGATACGGATTATCGTCAAAGAACTGTTTCACTTTGCGCTGTTGCTCCGCATTGAGTGAGGTTTGCTCTGGGCTGAAAAAGAGCTCAAGTTGTTGGGTTGTCGACGATGTTGAGGCACAACCGCTCAATAGCAGGGTCAGTCCTACGGCGAGCCATAATCCTTTATTTCTCATCTTTTTCGCTCCGGTTATTTCACTCCTTACTTAGTGTTAGCAAAAAAAGTGCCTTAATGAGCAATTAGCGGTGTGGAGCTGATAACAAAAGTGGTTGTAACTGGCTGAGTACGTGTTGTGCACGACATTGCCAACTTTCATCTTTCACGAGCTGTTGAGTCGCTTGGCGGTATTGCTGGCGCTCGGTTGATGTCCAGTTGCTGTAATGGTCGATGGCTTGCAACCAGGTTTGGAGGTTATTGGCGACAGTAACCGCTGACAAATATGGCTGTAATGCGGGAAAGTGGGTGCTGATCACTGGGCAGCCTGCCGCAAGGTATTCGCGTAATTTGAGAGGGTTACAGGCTTCAATTTGCGGGCAGGGTGTAAATGGCAAAATAGCCATTGACCAGTGTTGTAAATAACGGCCGAGCTGGTGGTGCGGTTGGGCTGGCAATAAATGGATATTGCGATGGTTTTTAAGCGTTTTGATATCGCAATTTACTGGACCTAAAAGGTAGAAGTTCAGGTTCGGGCGGGCTGTCGCTAACTTTGTTATGAGCGTGATATCTAACCAATGATCGATACTGCCATAAAAGCCAACGCTGGGGGTATCTAGGTCGATGTTATCTGGTGGCGATTGCGGCGTTGCAAATTGCGAAACCGCGACCCCGTGCGGCAATAGTTGAATATTGGCGTTGGGGGCTAGGCACTGGAGTTTGTGTTGCAGGGTCGGACTACAAGCAAAAACGAGGTCGGCGCGGTGAAGTAAACGTTGCTCTGCGGCTTGGGTTGCTTGATGGTCGACCCCTGCGAGAGCAGAAAAGTCATCGCCACAGTAATAGATCACGATATCGCTGTCGCAAATCGTCAGGTAATCGACCGCACTAGGCAGAGCTGCCCAAATCACCCTAGGTTGTTGCTTTGCTGGCAGTTGTCGCTTGAGCGATAACCGATTGACGGTCTGTAGGAGTGGGTGTTGTGCCAACGGCCACACTAAAGGACGAATGATGTGCTGCGGCGCCGCATTGATGAGTGGTACTTTGCTCTCGCTTGATTTGCTAGGCGTGGTGGGGCTTGGTTGGCGCCATCGCTGGGTCAGCTTTTCGATAATGCGATTGAGATCGCGGAGCTTGAGTTTTGGTTGGCGTAAGCCGATCGAGTTAATCCAAGTGACCGGATACTGAGCCTGTAGCTGGTGGATAATGTGCTGACTGCTTGATGGGTGGCGGCCCCAATCTTCACCAAAAACGATAAATTCCATTTCAGTACTCCAAGGTTTTGATCACACGAGCCGGATTACCGCCTGCTAGCACATTACTGGGAATGTCTTTGGTCACTACACTTCCTGCGGCAATAACACTGTTTTCGCCGATGGTGACACCCGCCATCACCATCACCCCTGTGCCTAACCACGCATTACGGCATAAATGAATGGTGCCCACTTGCGAAGCTAAATCCGGTTCACCTGCTGCCCGAGCTTGGGGATCGAATGGATGACCGGGGAACCCAGCCAAGAATACCCGTCCTGCTAAACGTACGTTGTCATCAATTTGAATACGATCGCCGACCGCTAATGTGTTTTGCCAGCCAATATCCACATTGTGACCAATGATGAGTTGTGGTGACTGTGCACTCCAAGCGCGTCCACACCAAGTTGAGACGCCAGAGATACGGCATTGTTCACCAAGATCGACGTCCAGTTGCCCCAATAATTGCGGCATGCCGGAGTAGAGTTGCACTTGTTTGGGGGCGTGTTTGAGCTGTGATAAAAACAGTGGCGTGAAATAGCACTTTTGCCAGAAGGTATGCCAGCTCTGGGTGAGAAGTTGGTGACAGTGATACAGCAGGTGATGGACTCCGGGGATCACAGGGAAAGCGGTGGTACGTAAGCGCGCCACTCCTTGCTTGAGTGTTGCAAATTGCGATGGCGTTAAGTGTTGTTTGAGTAATGCGCGCATTTTGCGTCTCCTTTTTACGGCACAGCTTCTTTCCTACATTGCCGCTTTACTGAATAACGTTGCGTGCCGGTTGAGCGATAGGGTTATTTTCGGCGTGCTGTAAGCGATAAAAAGCCAGCAGCAGCCCTATCAAGATATACACCGGCCATGTAGTTCCTTGAGTGAGGAATGAGCCGCCGACACAGAAGGAAAGCAGCCCTAGCCACAGTCCTTGGGCAAATGGCGTCGAGGTCGGTTCACAATGACGCAATAGCTGATAGCTCAACCTCAATGCACCAATAATCATAAGCAGGAATAGTACCAAGCCGACAAACCCCGTCTCTGACAGGATCTGTAACCAAGTGCTATGTACGGCGTGGTTTTTGCCGTCCCAATGGGAGGAATAGAGGTAATAGTTATAGTAGAAGTTATCGAGTCCAACGCCTGTAATAGGGTGGTCAACCGCCATTCGCCACGCAGCTTGCCAAGCATACAATCGTCCCATTGCGGACTCATCCACGCCTGACTCAGCAGCGCCGCCCGAAGCACGATCGCTGATCCCAGCTAAGGCGATCAAAGCTAATCCTCCCATCGCAGTAAAGGCGCTGGGTAATACGAGTGAGCGTGTTTTGAGGGCGAGGATGGTGAAAACACCACAGCCTATCCCAAGGATGCCGCCACGACTTTGGGTCGCCAGTACGCCCGCAACCAGAATTAGCAAAATGAGCGCGCAAGTGATGCGTTGCCATTTCCCACCATTAAAGCAATAGGCAAGGGCAAAGGAGACCGGGAATTGGAGCACTAACGCTAAATCGTTGGGATCTCCTAACATGGATCCAATATCTCGGCTGATGGTGACTCGAGTGCCTTCGACTAACCCAATGCCGTTGGCTTTGTTGTAAATGGCGAGGATGGCAATAGCAACACCGCACACCAATAAAAAGGCGGGTACTCGTTTTAATTGGCTTAATTGAGTAGGAAGCCAGGCAATGGCAAACACCATAATAATGATTTTGATGTAGTTACCATTGAAGTTGGCAAATGCTTCACTACGGTTTGTTGCGAGTAAGCAACAGACCAATACCCAGCCAGTAAAAGCAAGCAGGTAGGTTTGCAAAGGATGCCATTGAAGTCGTTCACGATTGAGCCATAACTGCCAACCAAGCCCAGCTAAACTGGCGAGTGCCAGCAATTGTGGAATTCGAAACGGCATCAACACCGGGAAAGCTTCGTGGATCCGAAAATAAGAGAAAATGATAAAGCCTAAACAAACCCAAAACGCATGGCGGATCACCATTGGCAACAGAAAGAGCCCGCCAGCGGCAAGTACTAACATTCCTTGCTGTAACCAAGCGAGAGACAGCAGCAGTGAGCATCCAAGTGCGAGCAGTATTTGCTGAAGATTAGTCATAGCTTTTTACTCGCCTGTTATTGAGGGCGAAAAGCTGTGCCCGCCACGGCCATGCGGTGTAAATACCGAGTGCCACCATGCCGATCATCTTTAACCATAAAGGGTCAATAGCGAGTGGGGTTTCTATTGTTGGTGCTGTGTAGTGGCAAAAGGCGATAAAGCCTACGATGCTGTAACAGATCGCCAGCGAATGAAGTTGGTAAGGTAAAGTGAGTAGTTGTTGGCTGCGAACGTAGAATAAGGTCACTCTAAGTAGTTGCAGGGCGACACCACTGATCAATAAAGCACTTAATCCCCAGTAGGGGAGTAGGAATACGATCGCCGCTAGTGCGCCTATCGCGCTGATCACACTGATCAAGAAAATACTACGCCCACTTTCTTCTTGGTAGCACCCCATATTGAGATAGGTTGATGCCTGTTTCACCATCATCATCAGAGCCAGAATGGGGAGGATATCGCTACTGGTATGAAAATCAGCAGGAAGCCAAAAACGTAAGAAGTCAGGGCCTATGGTGATCACCATTGCTGCAACTAAGGCACTAAGTTGGCACCCCAGAGCGCTCATCTCTGCGGCATGGCGTAAACCTTGTGCGCTGTCGGTAAAACTAAAGCGTTTCGGAAACCACCATAAGCCAAAAGGTTCGAGTACTAGGCTGGCCGCCATAGCCCATTGCATCGCGATAGCATAGGTTGCGAGTTCAGATAAGCTCAAGCTATCAGCAATGGCCCAGCGCTCAGCGCCCAAAGTTATAAAAGCTAACAGGCCTGCAACTGTGATGGCTCGACCATAGCGCAGCAATCGTGCGGTATATCCCCAATATAGACGAGGGAAAAAACGCCATAGTATGGTTAGTTGTAGTAATTGGGCGAGAAGTCCTGCCAGCATAATGCCATCTATCCCCCATAGCGGGGCTAAAAGAGTAATAAAGCCTGCTTGGCTGATGGCGAACAGTAAGAGTGCTTTGACAAATGTTTTGGGCTGGTGGTTAAGGCGCAAGCGTGTCAGCGGCACAGTGCAGAGGGTATTGAGCAATAGATTTGCGCTTAGACAAGTTAGCGCAAATAAAGACGGCGTTCCCGGTAACCAATGTTGAACCAAAGGTAAGTTGAGTAACACCAAGCCAGTTAACGTGGTGCCGATCAGCAAGATACCGGCTAGTGCACTACCTAATACCTTCTCTTGCTTTAGTTGTTTGTCATGCGCAAAACGGCAAATAGCATCGGGAAGACCAAAGGTCATTAGTAGTGATAAACAAGTGATGAAGGTTATCAAGACATCGAGCTGACCGTACTCGGTTGTACCTAGCCATTGAGTAACCCAAGGTTGCATCATCAACCCGATAAGTTTGCTACCAACAAGGGCGCAAGCATAAAGCAAAATACTGTGGCTGGCGTTCATGGTATCCCTCAATTTGCAACGCGTTTGCAGAATGCATCTGCATCGTAGGGTGATTCGTCAGTGTGAGGCGAGTTACGACTTGCTAGCTTCGCTCTATAGGGATGGATTCAAATTTAATGCCAGTATCGTTGGCGCAGGGTTTGCATCATTTGGCAATAAATGATGAAGCGAGTAGCTAAGAGGACGAGCAATGAAGCAGCCAATGAATATAAGTGTGATCATTCCTAACTATAACTGCCTAGCCACTTTGCCTAGAGCCATTGATAGCGTACGAGCACAGCAAGTTAATACTGAAATTATTGTGGTTGATGACGGTTCAACTGACGGTTCTCGTCAATGGTTGGCTAAGCAATCGGATATTAAAGTCATTCATAGTCATCGATTGGGCGTTTCTGCGGCGAGGAACTTAGCCATTAGTCATTGCATGTATGAGCTGGTGGCTTTTTTAGATGCCGATGATTGGTGGCTCGAAGGAAAACTCGATCACCAACTAGCATTGCATCAGCTAGACCCCACGCTCAGCTTTAGTTTTTGTAATTATCAGCATGTAACTGAAGAGGGAGAGAGCATTATAAGCTGTTTTGATTTTTGGCCTCGCTTTCATGCTTATCTCAGTAAACAGCAGGGGCACCATATCGAGCCTCACTTCTTACCTTGGCTCTTTGCTGAGAATGTGGTTGGGACCAGTACTGTGATCGCGCGTCATGATGCATTGATGGCGGTTGGTGGTTTCGATGAAAGCTTAACTTCAGCCTCCGATTGGGATTTATGGTTGAAGTTGGCGCAGTGTGGTTCTGTGGGAATAGTGAATCGAACGCTTTGTCATTACGTTTCTAATCGGGAAGGGGCGATCAGTCGTGATCAGCCAAAACGGCTTGCAGCAATGAAAACGATCTTGGCACGGCATGCCTCTGTTGCTTTGAACTCGCCACGAGCGTTACTTGCCGGTTATAACCGTTGGTTACTTGGTGTCGCTGAATATAACCGTTGCCAGCAAGCCTATCTTTTTGCACTTTTTCAGCAAACCATCGTCTGTCTAGTACAGCCTAACCGTCGCTACTTGAAAGCGGCGATGAGTGATATGGCTTCATTGTTGATGCTGAAAAGAGCAAAATAAATTCTTTTGTTTAAAAGTTGAGCGAACAAAAAGATAATTGAAATTTATGCTTGTCAGCGCGATTCTGATCTCTATAATGCCGCCTCACCGACACGGAGCACGGCACTCTTTAGAGAAGGCTGAAAGCAAAGTTCGGTAAGGTGTAAGTCTTTAGAAAATAAATTAAAAAAAGTGTTTGACACTTGGGTTTGTTTCCTTAAAATGGCGCACCTCTTCGGAGCGAAAGCAAAGAAGAAGTTGTTCTTTAACAATTTGACCATGCAATCTGTGTGGGCACTCGTGAAATGATAGTCAAAAAGATTTATCAATGAAACTGAG
>NZ_LVHF01000017.1 GCF_001650345.1 Photobacterium jeanii
TTCATCCTTCCAATCGAAGATGTATTCTCAATCCAAGGCCGTGGTACTGTTGTAACTGGTCGTGTTGAGCAAGGTATCATCTCTGTAGGTGACGAAGTAGAAATCGTAGGTATCAAAGAAACTACTGCTACTACTTGTACTGGTGTTGAGATGTTCCGTAAACTTCTTGACGAAGGCCGTGCAGGTGAGAACGTTGGTGTTCTTCTACGTGGTACTAAGCGTGACGAAGTTGAGCGTGGTCAAGTTCTAGCTAAGCCTGGTTCAATCACTCCACACACTACTTTCACTTCAGAAATCTATGTTCTTTCTAAAGATGAAGGCGGCCGTCACACTCCTTTCTTCAAAGGTTACCGTCCACAGTTCTACTTCCGTACAACTGACGTAACAGGTACTATCGAGCTACCTGAAGGCGTAGAAATGGTAATGCCTGGTGATAACATCTCTATGACTGTTACNACAGTTGGTGCTGGTGTTGTTGCAACTATCGTTGAATAATATTTGACGACACGGTACTAAAAAGGGCATCATTTGATGCCCTTTTTCTGCGTTAAATGCCTAGATTGTTTGTTTTTTGGACATTGAACGCAGAGAAAAATTTATTGTGATGAAGTTTTTAGGCTGTTGATGATCATCTTTAATAGCTAATTTCATTCTCGTTGCCTCGCTCTTGCGGGGTGATTTTCGTCTATATTGAGACTAGTTACAGGTTGGTTGTATGAAAGCGAATGCCGAAAACCCAAGCAGCTCAAGCAGCATGGATGGCCTAAAGTGGGTTGTTGTTATTGCGCTGCTCGCTGCCGCTGTGGTTGGTAATTACCTGTACAGTGATGTTTCTGTAGTGTTCCGTGCCGCGGCTGTTGTAGTACTTGTTGCTGCTGCTGCTGGTGTGGCTGCACTTACAGCGAAGGGTAAAACCGCGATTACGTTTGCTCGTGAATCGCGCATGGAAGTCCGCAAGGTAGTATGGCCTACTCGTCAGGAAGCTACGCAGACAACCTTTATCGTTCTAGCTGTCACTGTTGTTATGGCGTTAGCCCTATGGGGCATTGACGGCATTATGGTCCGTCTAGTCCGCCTAGTTACCGGTGTGTGAGGTAAGAGTTCATGAGCGAAGCTCCAAAAAAACGATGGTATGTTGTTCAGGCTTTTTCTGGTTTTGAAGGCCGTGTAGCACAATCACTACGTGAACATATCAAAATGCATGGTATGGAAGACCAGTTTGAAGAGGTATTGGTACCTACGGAAGAAGTGGTTGAAGTACGTGCAGGCCAGCGCCGTAAGAGCGAACGTAAGTTCTTCCCAGGCTATGTACTTGTACAAATGGTGATGAACGATGAAACCTGGCACTTGGTACGTAGTATCCCTCGTGTAATGGGCTTCATCGGCGGAACATCTGATCGTCCAGCACCGATTTCTGATAAAGAAGCGGCGGCGATCCTTAATCGTCTAGAGAAGGCGAGCGAGTCACCAATTCACAAGACGGTATTTGAGCCGGGTGAAGTTGTTCGTGTTATCGATGGTCCATTCTCTGACTTCAACGGTACTGTTGAAGAAGTGGACTACGATAAGAGCCGTATTAAAGTATCGGTATCGATCTTTGGCCGTGCAACTCCAGTTGAACTAGAGTTCGGTCAAGTAGAAAAAAGCTGATCAAAAAGTAATCGGTTTTATATTGTCAGGGGCGTGAAATTAAATTATAATTTCGCGCCCTTTCGTTAGACGGGGAGTCTATTTTTTAAGAAATAGACGTTTGAACCCAAATTTAGGTATATAGCAATGGCTAAAAAAGTAGAAGCTTACATCAAGCTGCAAGTAGCAGCTGGTGCAGCAAACCCAAGTCCACCGGTTGGTCCAGCTCTTGGTCAACACGGTGTGAACATCATGGAATTCTGTAAAGCGTTCAACGCTAAGACTGACTCAATCGAGAAAGGTCTTCCAATTCCTGTTGTTATCACAGTATACAACGACCGTTCATTCACGTTCGTAACTAAGACTCCACCTGCTGCTGTTCTTCTTAAGAAAGCTGCTGGCGTTAAGTCTGGTTCTGGCCGTCCGAACACTGAGAAAGTTGGTACTGTAACTGACGCTCAGATCCAAGAGATCGCAGAAACTAAAGCTGCGGACATGACTGGTGCTGACATCGAAGCTATGAAGCGTTCGATTGCTGGTACTGCTCGTTCAATGGGTCTAGTGGTAGAGGGTTAAGACAATGGCAAAACTAACTAAGCGTATGCGCGTTATCCGCGAAAAAGTTGATGTAAACCGTGAGTACGACATCAACGAAGCTGTTGCTCTTCTTAAAGAACTAGCTACTGCTAAATTCACAGAGTCTGTAGACGTTGCTGTGAACCTAGGCATCGATGCACGTAAATCTGACCAGAACGTACGTGGCGCAACTGTGCTACCACACGGTACTGGTCGTGACATCCGTGTTGCTGTATTCACTCAAGGTGCAAACGCTGAAGCTGCTAAAGAAGCTGGCGCTGACCTAGTGGGTATGGAAGATCTTGCTGAGCAAGTGAAGAAAGGCGAAATGAACTTCGACGTAGTTATCGCATCTCCAGATGCAATGCGCGTTGTAGGTCAGCTTGGTACTATCCTTGGTCCACGCGGTCTAATGCCAAACCCTAAAGTTGGTACTGTAACTCCTAACGTTGCTGACGCTGTTAAGAACGCGAAAGCTGGTCAGGTTCGTTACCGTAACGACAAAAACGGCATCATCCACACTACTATCGGTAAAGTGGACTTCGATGCTGCTCAACTAAAAGAGAACCTAGAAGCTCTTCTAGTTGCTCTGAAGAAAGCTAAGCCTTCTTCAGCTAAAGGTACTTTCCTTAAGAAAGTTAGCATCTCTACCACTATGGGTGCAGGTGTAGCGCTAGACCAGAACACTCTGGAAACTAACGCACAATAATTTGCAGTAACGCCAAATTACTGTATAATTTGGCGTTCACAAATTTATGGCTGATGGTGGCTTACTCGTTAAGTCGCCTTCGTCCAAGACCGTAGGCGTTCTTCGGAACTTAATAATTACCTACGTAGACGGTGCCAGAACATGATTGATGTAAATCTATCTTGGATCTGCGCCGTACTAAACTCTCCTGTCATGTTGACAGTGAGTGGTGTAACGACTGGGGAAACCCAGCAGAAATCCAGGAGCTATTCCAATGGCATTAAATCTTCAAGACAAAAAAGCAATTGTTGCTGAAGTCAACGAAGCTGCCAATGGTGCCCTGTCTGCAGTTGTTGCTGACTCTCGTGGTGTTGCTGTTGATGCAATGACTTCTCTACGTAAAAAAGCTCGTGAAAACGGCGTTTACCTGAAAGTTGTTCGTAACACACTAGCACGCCGTGCAGTTGAAGGTACTGACTTTGAGTGTCTACAAGACACTTTCGTTGGTCCTACACTGATCGGTTTCTCTAACGAGCACCCAGGTGCTGCAGCGCGTCTTTTCAAAGACTTCGCTAAAGAGAACAAAGATTTCGAGATCAAAGCAGCCGCATTCGAAGGCGCTGTTGCTGACGCAGAAATTCTTGCGACACTACCAACTTACGACGAAGCTATCGCACGCCTAATGATGTGCATGAAAGAAGCTTCTGCTGGCAAGCTGGTACGTACTATCGCAGCTGTACGCGATCAGAAAGAAGAAGCAGCGGCTTAATTGCCTCGCTTTATCTGAACGCTATATTAAATTAATTGTTGATTTCAAAGAGAATTGTTATGTCTATCACTAACGAGCAAATCCTAGACGCAGTTGCAGAAATGTCTGTAATGCAAGTTGTTGAGCTTATCGAAGCTATGGAAGAAAAATTCGGCGTTACAGCTGCAGCAGCAGTAGTAGCAGGCGGCGCAGCAGCAGAAGCTGCTGAAGAGCAAACTGAATTTGACGTAATCCTAACAGCTGCTGGCGCTAACAAAGTTGCAGTAATCAAAGCTGTACGTGGCGCAACTGGCCTAGGTCTTAAAGAAGCTAAAGCTGTAGTAGACGGCGCGCCAGCACCACTTAAAGAAGGTGTTGACAAAGCTGAAGCTGAAGCTCTTAAAGCTCAACTAGAAGAAGCTGGTGCTTCTGTTGAAGTTAAGTAATAATTACTTAATTTCTTAGCCTTTTTAGGCTAATGGCTGGTGGCTAATGCCACCGGCCTTTTTGCGCTGTAGGGTAATGGTATTTTCACATTGTTTTGCCACCATTATCTGAGCAAAAAACGACCTACTTTCTTATGTGTCGTTCCTACAATAAACAATGTCACTAGTCACTGTCCCAAAGTTGGACAGTTTGGATCACTTATCAGCGATCTGAGGAACCTATGGTTTACTCTTATACCGAGAAAAAGCGTATCCGTAAGGATTTTGGTAAGCGTCCGCAAGTTTTGGACATACCATACTTGCTGTCGATCCAGCTTGAGTCTTTCACAAAATTCATCGAGCAGGATCCAGAAGGACATTACGGTCTAGAAGCTGCCTTTCGTTCTGTTTTTCCAATTCAGAGCTACAACGGCAATTCCGAGCTGCAATACGTTAGCTATCGTCTCGGTGAGCCGGTCTTCGATGTTAAAGAATGTCAGATTCGTGGCGTAACTTACTCTGCTCCACTTCGCGTGAAGCTACGTCTTGTTATGTACGATAAAGACGCGCCTGCTGGCACCGTAAAAGACATCAAAGAACAAGAAGTTTACATGGGCGAAATTCCGCTCATGACAGATAACGGTACATTCGTTATTAACGGTACCGAGAGGGTTATCGTATCCCAGCTGCACCGTAGCCCGGGTGTTTTCTTCGACAGCGATAAGGGTAAGACCCACTCCTCAGGTAAAGTTCTATATAACGCGCGCGTAATCCCATACCGTGGTTCATGGTTGGATTTCGAGTTCGATCCTAAGGATAACGTATTCGTACGTATCGACCGTCGTCGTAAGCTTCCAGCTTCTATCATTCTTCGTGCACTAGGTAAAACTACTGAAGAAATCCTTGACCTATTCTTCGAAAAAGTAAACTTCGAAGTTCAAGGCACTGCTTTAGTAATGGAACTAGTACCTGATCGTCTACGTGGCGAAACTGCAAGTTTCGACATCGAAGCGAACGGTAAAGTGTACGTTGAAACAGGTCGTCGTATCACTGCTCGTCATATTCGCCAACTAGGCAAAGACGGCGTTGATCATATCGAAGTACCTGTTGAATACATCGTAGGCAAAGTTGCATCACGTGATTACGTGAACGAAGAAACTGGCGAGCTAATTGTTGCAGCGAACCAAGAACTGAGCCTTGAGTCTCTAGCACTGCTTTCTCAGGCAGGTCACAAGTCTATCCAGACGTTGTTCACCAACGATCTAGACTTCGGCCCATACATGTCTGACACGCTACGCATCGATAATACAACTGATCGCCTAAGCGCATTGGTTGAAATTTACCGTATGATGCGTCCTGGCGAGCCGCCAACGCGTGAAGCTGCTGAGCAATTATTCGAGAGCCTATTCTTCTCTGAAGAACGTTACGATCTTTCTGCGGTTGGCCGCATGAAGTTCAACAGCTCTCTACTACGTGACACGACTACAGGTCCTGGCACGCTAGCCGAGCAAGACATCATTGATGTTATGCGTAAGCTGATCGACATCCGTAACGGTAAAGGTGAAGTTGATGATATCGACCACCTAGGTAACCGTCGTATTCGTTCAGTTGGCGAAATGGCTGAAAACCAATTCCGCGTTGGTCTAGTACGTGTTGAGCGTGCTGTTAAAGAGCGTCTAAGCCTAGGCGATCTTGATGCAGTAATGCCACAAGACCTAATCAACGCTAAGCCAATTTCTGCGGCAGTAAAAGAGTTCTTTGGCTCTTCTCAGCTGTCTCAGTTTATGGACCAGAACAACCCACTGTCAGAAGTTACTCACAAACGTCGTATCTCGGCGCTTGGTCCAGGTGGTCTGACACGTGAACGTGCTGGCTTTGAAGTTCGAGACGTACACGCGACGCACTACGGTCGTCTATGTCCTATCGAAACTCCTGAAGGTCCAAACATCGGTCTGATCAACTCACTTTCTGTGTTTGCTCAATGTAACCCTTACGGTTTCCTTGAGACTCCATACCGTAAAGTCGTTGACGGTAAAGTGACCGAAGACATTGAATACTTGTCTGCAATCGAAGAAGGTCAATACGTTATTGCACAGGCGAACGCCGCGCTTAACGAAGACGGTTCTTTTGCTGACGAGTTGATCACTGCACGTCAGAAAGGTGATTCAGGTCTGCACCCACGTGACCACGTTCAGTACATGGACGTTGCAACCAACCAGGTTGTATCTGTGGCGGCATCCCTAATCCCGTTCCTTGAACACGATGATGCTAACCGTGCTCTTATGGGTGCGAACATGCAACGTCAGGCTGTTCCAACACTACGCGCTGATAAGCCGTTAGTTGGTACAGGTATCGAGCGTAACGTAGCAGTTGACTCAGGTGTAACCGCGGTTGCTAAACGTGGTGGTATGGTTCAGTCAGTAGACGCATCGCGCATCGTTATCAAAGTTAACGAAAGCGAGCTTGTACCAGGTGAAGCTGGTATCGACATCTACAACCTGACTAAGTACACCCGTTCTAACCAGAACACATGTATCAACCAGCGTCCAACCGTGCTACCTGGCGAGCCAGTATCACGCGGTGATGTACTTGCTGATGGTCCTTCAACAGACCTTGGTGAGCTAGCGCTTGGTCAAAACATGCGTATCGCGTTCATGCCTTGGAACGGTTACAACTTTGAGGATTCCATCTTAGTATCTGAGCGTGTTGTTCAGGAAGATCGCCTAACAACTATCCACATCCAAGAGCTATCTTGTGTGGCGCGTGATACTAAACTTGGCTCAGAAGAAATCACAGCTGATATCCCGAACGTAGGTGAAGCTGCGCTATCTAAGCTAGACGAATCAGGTATCGTTTACATCGGTGCTGAAGTGAAAGGCGGCGACATTCTGGTAGGTAAAGTGACACCTAAAGGTGAAACTCAGCTAACGCCAGAAGAGAAGCTACTTCGCGCAATCTTCGGTGAGAAAGCGTCTGATGTTAAAGACTCTTCTCTACGTGTACCTAACTCTGTGTCAGGTACTATCATCGACGTTCAAGTCTTTACTCGCGATGGCGTAGAAAAAGACAAGCGTGCGCTTGAAATCGAAGAGATGCAGCTGAAAGAAGCGAAGAAAGACATCACTGAGGAATTCCAGATCCTTGAGGGTGGCCTTCTTGCACGTGTTCGCACACTGCTACTTTCTGCTGGTTACAGCGATGACAAGATCGCGGGCATGGACCGTGAGAAACTGTTCGCTCAAACGCTAGATGACGAAGCACTACAAAACCAACTAGAGCAGTTGGCGGAGCAGTACGACGAACTGAAAGCTGAGTTCGATAAGAAATTTGAAACCAAGCGCCGTAAGATCACTCAAGGTGATGACCTAGCGCCGGGTGTACTGAAGATTGTTAAAGTATACCTAGCTGTTAAGCGTCGTATCCAACCGGGTGATAAGATGGCGGGTCGTCACGGTAACAAGGGTGTAATCTCTAAGATCAACCCTGTTGAAGATATGCCGTACGATGAGAAAGGTCAGACTGTCGACATCGTTCTTAACCCACTGGGTGTACCATCTCGTATGAACATCGGTCAGATCCTGGAGACTCACTTGGGTCTTGCAGCGAAAGGTATCGGTGACAAACTGAACGAGATGTTGAAAGAGCAGCAAGAACTTCACAAGTTCCGTAACTTCCTGCAGAAAGTTTACGATCTAGGCGATACTCGTCAGAACGTAGATATTGCAGCGCTAAGTGACGACGAAGTTCGCACGCTGATCAAAAACCTACGTGGCGGTCTACCAATCGCGACTCCAGTATTTGATGGTGCTCCAGAGAAATCTATCAAAGAACTGTTGAAGCTAGGTGACCTACCAGAGTCTGGTCAGTTGAAACTGTTTGACGGTCGCACCGGTGATGCGTTTGAGCGTCCTGTAACTGTTGGTTACATGTACATGCTGAAACTGAACCACTTGGTTGATGACAAGATGCATGCCCGTTCTACCGGTTCTTACAGCCTTGTTACTCAGCAGCCGCTGGGTGGTAAAGCTCAGTTCGGTGGTCAGCGTTTCGGTGAGATGGAAGTATGGGCGCTAGAAGCATATGGCGCAGCTTACACTCTACAGGAAATGCTAACTGTTAAGTCGGATGACGTTAACGGCCGTACGAAGATGTATAAAAACATCGTTGATGGCGACCATCGCATGGAACCTGGTATGCCGGAATCGTTCAACGTATTGTTGAAAGAAATCCGCTCGTTGGGTATCAACATCGAGCTGGAAGACGAATAAGCAGGCATCAGCCATACTTATTAGTTACTCCGGTATAAATATGAAGGCGCCAGCAGACTGGCGCCTTTATGGGTCAACTCCTCACAGGAGCCGAATGTGAAAGACTTACTTAAGTTTCTGAAAGCACAACACAAGACTGAAGAATTTGATGCAATCAAAATCGGTCTTGCTTCACCAGACATGATCCGTTCATGGTCTTTCGGTGAAGTTAAAAAGCCAGAAACCATCAACTACCGTACCTTTAAGCCTGAGCGTGACGGTCTATTCTGTGCACGTATCTTTGGCCCGGTAAAAGACTACGAATGTCTTTGTGGTAAATACAAACGCCTGAAGCACCGTGGTGTTATCTGTGAAAAATGTGGCGTAGAAGTAACTCAGACTAAAGTACGTCGTGAGCGTATGGGTCACATTGAGCTTGCTTCACCTGTAGCCCACATCTGGTTCTTGAAGTCACTGCCATCTCGTATCGGTCTGTTAATGGACATGCCGCTACGTGACATCGAGCGTGTACTTTACTTCGAATCTTACGTGGTAATCGAACCTGGTATGACCAACCTTGAGCGTAGCCAGCTACTGTCTGAAGAGCAGTACTTGGATGCACTTGAAGAGTGGGGCGATGAGTTCGACGCGAAGATGGGTGCTGAAGCGGTTAAAGCATTGCTGTCTAACATGGACCTTAATGCTGAAATCGAGAACATGCGTGAAGAGTTGGAAGAAACTAACTCTGAAACCAAGCGTAAGAAGCTAACTAAGCGTCTTAAGCTTGTTGAAGCATTCCTACAGTCAGGCAACAACCCAGAGTGGATGATCCTGTCTGTACTACCAGTACTTCCGCCGGATCTACGTCCGTTGGTACCGCTAGATGGTGGTCGTTTCGCAACATCAGATCTGAATGATCTGTACCGTCGCGTAATCAACCGTAACAACCGTCTGAAGCGCCTACTGGATCTAGCAGCTCCTGACATTATCGTACGTAACGAAAAACGTATGCTTCAGGAATCTGTTGACGCATTGCTTGATAACGGTCGTCGTGGCCGCGCTATCACTGGTTCAAACAAACGTCCTCTGAAATCGCTTGCTGATATGATCAAAGGTAAGCAAGGTCGTTTCCGTCAGAACCTTCTTGGTAAGCGTGTAGACTACTCAGGTCGTTCTGTTATCACCGTAGGTCCATACCTACGTCTGCACCAGTGTGGTCTTCCTAAGAAGATGGCACTAGAGCTATTTAAACCATTCATCTACGGCAAGCTTGAGACTCGTGGTCTAGCGACAACAATCAAAGCTGCTAAGAAGATGGTTGAGCGCGAAGAAGCGGTTGTTTGGGATATTCTAGACGAAGTGATCCGCGAACACCCAGTAATGCTTAACCGTGCACCAACACTGCACCGTCTAGGTATTCAGGCATTTGAACCAGTACTAATCGAAGGTAAAGCGATTCAGCTTCACCCACTAGTGTGTGCGGCATACAACGCCGACTTCGATGGTGACCAGATGGCGGTACACGTACCTCTAACTCTGGAAGCACAGCTTGAAGCACGTGCACTGATGATGTCTACCAACAACATCCTATCGCCAGCGTCTGGTGATCCGATCATCGTACCTTCTCAGGACGTTGTATTGGGTCTTTACTACATGACGCGTGACAAGATCAACGCGAAGGGTGAAGGTATGTACCTTGAAGGCTCTGCTGAAGCAGAGAAGGCATACCGCACAGGTAGTGCAGAACTACACGCTCGCGTGAAAGTTCGCATCACTGAGCACCGCTACGACGAGCAAGGCAACCTAGTTGCTGATACTAAGCTTGTTGATACCACTGTTGGTCGTGCAATCCTATGGCAAATCGTTCCTAAAGGTCTGTCTTACGACCTAGTGAACACTGAAGCTCTAGGTAAGAAGCAAATTTCTAAACTGCTGAACACGTGTTACCGTGAATTGGGCATGAAAGACACAGTAGTCTTCGCTGACCAAATCATGTACACAGGTTTTGCATACGCGGCACTATCTGGTGTTTCTGTTGGTATCGACGATATGGTTGTACCAGACGCGAAATACACCAAGATCGCTGAAGCGGAAGCTGAAGTTGCTGAAATCCAAGAACAGTTCCAGTCTGGTCTTGTAACTGCTGGCGAACGTTACAACAAAGTTATCGATATCTGGGCAACAGCGAATGAGCAAGTTGCTAAAGCGATGATGGATAACCTGTCTTTCGACACTGTGGTTAACCGCGACGGTGAAGAAGAACAGCAGAAATCGTTCAACAGCGTATACATGATGGCCGATTCTGGTGCTCGTGGTTCTGCCGCTCAGATTCGTCAGCTTGCTGGTATGCGTGGTCTGATGGCTAAGCCGGATGGCTCAATCATCGAAACGCCGATCACTGCGAACTTCCGTGAAGGTCTGAACGTACTACAGTACTTCATCTCTACGCACGGTGCTCGTAAGGGTCTTGCCGATACCGCACTTAAGACTGCGAACTCCGGTTACCTAACACGTCGTCTAGTAGACGTAGCACAAGACGTAGTAATCACTGCGGATGACTGTGGTACGCACGCTGGTATCACTATGATGCCTCTAATCGAAGGCGGTGACGTTAAAGAACAACTAGGTGATCGTGTTCTTGGTCGTGTTGTAGCTGAAGACGTAATCAAGCCGGGTACAGACGAAGTTCTTGCGCCACGTAACACGCTTCTTGATGAGAAGTGGTGTGACATCCTGGAAGCAAACTCTGTTGACCAAGTGAAAGTACGTTCGGTTGTAACGTGTGAGAACGACTTCGGTTGTTGTAAGAACTGTTACGGTCGTGACCTAGCACGTGGTCACCTAGTGAACACGGGTGAAGCGGTTGGTGTTGTTGCAGCACAGTCAATCGGTGAGCCGGGTACACAGCTTACGATGCGTACGTTCCACATCGGTGGTGCGGCATCTGCAGCAGCAGCGGAAAACAGCATCCAAGTTAAGAACACTGGTTCTGTGAAACTACAGAATGCTAAGTTCGTAACTAACAACGAAGGTAAGCTTGTAATTACTTCTCGTGCGTCTGAAATGAGCATCATTGATGAATTCGGCCGTACTAAAGAGAACTACAAACTACCATACGGTTCGCACCTATCTAAAGGTGATGGCGATGCGGTAGCAGCTGGCGAAGTAGTCGCTAACTGGGACCCACACACAATGCCAATCATCACTGAGGTTGCGGGTCGCGTTAAGTTCGTTGATATGATCGATGGCGTAACTGTTTCTCGTCAAACTGATGAGCTAACAGGTCTGTCTATGATTACCCTACTAGACGCTGCTGAGCGTACTGGTGCAGGTAAAGACATGCGTCCAACCGTTAAACTAGTAGACGAGCAAGGTAACGATGTAATGATCGCCGGCACTGAAATGCCAGCACAATACTTCCTACCAGGTAAAGCTATCGTTCAACTAGAAGACGGTGCAGAAGTTGGTATCGGTGATACGCTAGCACGTATTCCTCAAGCTTCTGGCGGTACTAAAGATATCACCGGTGGTCTACCACGAGTTGCTGACCTATTCGAAGCACGTAAACCGAAAGAGCCTGCAATTCTTGCAGAAATCACGGGTACCGTTTCGTTTGGTAAAGAAACTAAAGGTAAACGTCGCCTAATCATCACACCTGCTGAAGGTAA
This sequence comes from Photobacterium jeanii, assembly GCF_001650345.1. Lineage (GTDB taxonomy): Bacteria > Pseudomonadota > Gammaproteobacteria > Enterobacterales > Vibrionaceae > Photobacterium > Photobacterium jeanii. The sequence continues at coordinate 11,982 of NZ_LVHF01000017.1, forward strand.
CGCGTACGAAGAAATGATTCCGAAATGGCGTCAGTTGAACGTATTCGAAGGTGAGAAGGTTGAATGTGGTGATGTTATTGCCGATGGTCCAGAAACTCCGCACGATATTCTACGTCTACGTGGTGTACACGCAGTAGCAGAATACATCGTGAACGAAGTTCAGGAAGTTTACCGTCTACAAGGCGTTAAGATTAACGATAAGCACATCGAGACTATCGTTCGTCAGATGCTACGTAAGGTAACTATCTCAACTTCTGGTGACTCTGAGTTCCTACCAGGTGAGCAAGTTGAATACTCTCGCGTAACGATTGCTAACCGTCAGCTAGAAGCTGAAGGCAAGCAACCTGCGACATACACACGTGACCTACTAGGTATCACGAAAGCGTCGCTAGCGACTGAATCATTCATCTCTGCGGCATCGTTCCAGGAGACAACACGCGTTCTTACAGAAGCCGCTGTTTCTGGTAAGCGTGATGAGCTACGTGGTCTGAAAGAAAACGTAATCGTTGGTCGTCTAATCCCAGCGGGTACCGGTTTCGCATACCACCAAGAGCGTCAACGCAGCCGTGATGCAGAACTTGAGCCAGTAGCGCCTCAAGTAGATCAAGAGCAAGCGACTCAAGATCTTGCAGCACTGCTTAACGCGGGTCTGAACGACGATTAATCATCGACGTCATACTTGATATAAAAAAGGCATCCTTCGGGATGCCTTTTTGTTTTCCGGCGTTTATCGGTTGTGCTTACGTCGCTGAGCCTGCGCTAGCTGAGTACATTGGCAGTGCGATCTTACTTTGCTTATTTCAGGCTTTAGCTGATGGCCTTGAGGCGTAAGATGTCTTTGAGGGCAAAAGTTGAGAGAAGAGTTCCACTCTATCGAGGTGGAAGTCACGTGCCACTAGGATGCAGCGTGAAAAAGTTATCGACGAAGCAGCTTGAACTGCTTCATCGTATTCATGAGGGAATACAGGCGGCGGTTAGGCGCCTGGAGGGCAGGCTAAGCTTTCGCTGATCAGCTCGATGAGTTGATCTTCTAAGGCGAAGCGTTGCTCCATTAATTGACCAATCACAGATAAATCATCATCTAAGCTGTCTAACGCTTCGTTGTCGTCACAGTAGCGATCTGCAAAGTTGAGGAGTGGATCTGTGGTTTGTGTGATTTTGAGATACAGCTGAGAAATGTCTTCGGTTGGCGAGTAGCCAGTATCGTTCCAGCGTGCCATTACCATGTCGTAAATTTTGAAGTGGCCTGCCGAGATATAGTCGACGAGCTGCTGGGAGAAAAGCTGTAATTGTGATGATTCGGGGAGCTGATTATTGCTATTGTCGAAAGGTGGTAACCCGGCGAGCTTGCAATAGTCGATAAGAAGTTGCTGGCGCGACAGTAGCCAATGATCGATTACGTCACTGGTGCCACCCCATTGTTGTTGTACTTGTTCGAATTTACTCAACATGACCATGCCCTCATGATCTAGCCGCAAATCATACCCAAGTCTGTGGTAACTGAATCATGCTTTCATTGTGCTCGAGGCTGTCAATGTAACAGCAATACAGAGGCATCCTGCCTATTAGGTGATACCGAATGACTGTTAGCAGACAGCATCACAGACCCAAGTATTACGCGGTACTATTACTACGAAACTCTTAATAAAGAGAACCTTGTAAGCGGATTCATATTCCGTTATCAAGTTTAGATTGCCAGTAAAAACGATACCCTGCAAGGATGGATGTAACATTGATGTTAAATAAACAAGAAATTGCCTATTGGTGTGTAGTTAAAAATCGCAAACTCTACCTTGAAGATGGCGATCTTCCGCTAACCTCAGCTGAAGCTTTAGGTTTTTGTTGTGAAGGGGCTCGCCAAATTGGTGAGTTTGACGGATATCCGGTTTATTGGCTGGAAGCGTCTGAACAATTGGATGAAGTCCGCTTCTTTACTCAGCGTGATTTATTGATGATTGCCCCGGCGTTATTTGATTTAGCAGGTAAAGCCTGCCAGCTATCGCACATGGTGGCGACACAACAGTATTGTTCTTCGTGTGGTGATGTTTGCGCCCTTGCCGAGCAAGAAGTGGCAATGCACTGTCAGGGCTGTGGTGTGCGGCATTATCCGCGAGTGTCGCCGTGTGTGATTGTGGCGGTACGTCGTGATGAACACTTACTTTTGGCTCAGCATCCACGTCATAAAACAGGGCTGTACACAGTGATTGCCGGCTTTGTTGAAGCGGGTGAAACCCTAGAGCAATGCGTCGCTCGCGAGGTTAAAGAAGAAACTGGAATTGAAGTGAAAAATATTCGCTATATCGCCAGTCAGCCGTGGGCATTTCCGTCAAACTTGATGATGGGCTTTCTTGCCGATTATCAGAGTGGGGAATTGAAGCCAGATTATACTGAATTGAGCGATGCGATATGGGCGGGTGTCGACTCGTTACCTAAGCTGGCACCGAAAGGAACCATTGCACGTCATCTGATTGAATTATCATTAGATTTAATGACTAAGGCGGTAGAGAAGCCATAAAAAAACCCTCCGGAGGGAGGGAGCAAGGTGTGATAATTACTCTTTTATGAGCAAGTCGTTGTTATTATCTGATAAGAGCATGGTTGTATCATGCAATGGTGAGTGGCGACAAATAGAGTAATCAGAATGTTGCAACAAACATGATCTGCTTAACAAATGCCCTCTTTTGTTGCTGTGGGGGAGTGATACAATACCCCGCAGAATTTACCCACGGAGTTTCAAATGAGCGAATTAAAGAATGACCGTTACCTACGTGCGTTGCTGAAGCAACCGGTCGATTGCACCCCGGTGTGGATGATGCGTCAAGCTGGCCGTTACCTGCCAGAGTACCGTGCGACACGTAGCGTTGCTGGTGATTTTATGTCGCTATGTAAGAATGCAGAGTTGGCAAGTGAAGTGACACTTCAGCCACTGCGCCGTTTTCCACTGGATGCTGCGATCCTGTTTTCTGACATTCTGACGATCCCTGATGCAATGGGTCTTGGTCTGTACTTCGAAGCGGGTGAAGGCCCTAAATTTGAGCGCCCAATTACCTGTAAAGCCGACGTAGAAAAGATTGGCCTACCTGATCCTGAAGGCGAACTGCAATACGTTATGAACGCAGTGCGTCAAATCCGTAAAGATCTACAAGGTGAAGTACCGCTGATCGGTTTCTCGGGTAGCCCGTGGACATTGGCAACTTACATGGTTGAAGGTGGCAGCTCGAAAGCGTTCACTAAGATCAAGAAGATGATGTACGCAGAGCCACAAACCCTGCACCTATTGCTAGATAAACTGGCTGATAGCGTGATTGAATACTTGAATGCGCAAATCAAAGCGGGTGCGCAGTCTGTGATGGTATTTGATACTTGGGGCGGGGTACTGACACCACGTGATTACAATGAGTTCTCACTACGCTACATGCACAAGATCGTTGATGGTCTGATCCGTGAAAACGAAGGTCGTCGCGTACCTGTGACCCTATTTACCAAAAATGGTGGTATGTGGTTGGAGCAAATCGCAGCAACGGGCTGTGATGCTGTGGGTCTTGATTGGACGATTAATATTGCAGACGCGAAGAAGCGCGTTGGCGATAAAGTTGCGCTGCAAGGCAATATGGATCCATCAATGCTTTATGCCCAACCTGAGCGTATTCGTCAAGAAGTGGCAACGATCCTTGAAGGTTACGGTGACGAAGGTACAGGTCACGTGTTTAACCTAGGTCATGGTATCCACCTAGACGTGCCGCCAGAAAACGCAGGTGTGTTTGTTGATGCGGTTCACGAGCTATCTAAGCCGTACCACAAATAATACGCCAACACTTTACTGCTGAGCTCAATAGCAGTATCGAAAGTGAATAAGCCCATGCCGTATCTCCGGCATGGGCTTTTTGTTTTTGGGCGCTGATGATGTCGCGGTTGTTATTGTGCTGTCTTAGCGGCTATGCCGAGATGCTGGTGGACATGGTCACGAATGTAAGGCACCACTTGCGCTTCAAACCACGGGTTCTTTTTGAGCCACAGGGTATTACGTGGCGATGGGTGAGGCAGCGGCAAATATTGCGGTGCCCAAGTTTGCCATTGCTTGACGGTCTCAGTCAGAGTTTTGGGTTTATTGCTCAGGTAATACTGTTGGGCGTATTGCCCGATTAATAAGGTCATCCCGACATTAGGCAGCTGCGGAATTACTCGCGGGTGCCAGTGGGGCGCGCACTCAGGGCGTGGTGGTAAATCGCCTGATTTTCCTTTGCCCGGATAGCACAAGCCCATAGGGACAATGGCTATGTGTTTCGGATCGTAGAACAGCTCAGGTGGTAAATCGAGCCATTGCCTCAGGCGTTGGCCACTGGTGTCATTCCATGGAATGCCTGTTTCATGAACCTTAGTGCCCGGTGCTTGGCCGATGATCAACAGTTTTGCCTCGGGGTGTGCTTGAATGACCGGACGGGGAGCATGAGGGAGATGATCTTGGCAGATCGTGCACGCACGTACACGATCCAATAAGTGACAGAATTGTTGCGACACAGATTAATAGCCTTGTTCGAAATCTACTACATAGTCTAGTGGTTGTTGCTGGTGGAAGCGACGGTAGTTGTGGCTAAAAATGGTCATCACTTGCTCGGGGAAGCTTTCGGCAGCAATGTGTGGCGTGATGGTGATGTGCTCATTTTCCCAAAACGGGTGCTCTGCAGGCAATGGCTCTTGTTTAAAGACATCTAAGTAAGCATGAGCAATATGACCACTATCAATCGCTGTGAGTAACCCTTGCTCACACACGGCGTTACCGCGGCCAACATTAAACAGTAACGCCCCTTGGCAGTGGCTAAGGCTGGTGGCATTGAGGATATCGTCGGTCGCTGTTGTGGCTGGTAAGGTAGAAACAACCACATCGGCTTGGGCTAGAGCTTGTTCGAGCTCTTGATCGCGGTAGCACCGATGAAAGGCGGGATCGGGCATTTGGCCGTGACGGTTAACGCCAACGACTTTAAAGCCCAGAGCACGGCAACTACGCGCCAGATGACTGCCGATGGAGCCTGTGCCTAAAATCACCATGGTGAGCTTGCTGAGGGCGCGATACGGCTGCGGTTGCCATTGTTTGGCTTGATTCAGCTGTTGGTAATGGCTGATGTGACGAAAACGATCGATCACAAAGCCCAGTACATACTCACTGATCAACTGACCAAAGTAGCCACGCACATTGGTTAGCTGGTAATCCCGACGTTGCTGCTCGGTGGTGAGGGCATCAACGCCTGCAAAGGTCGACTGTAGCCATTGTAGCTGTGGGTAGCAATCCAATTGATCGGCAATCCGTGGTGGATCGGCCAAGATAATATTGGCGTGGTGCGGATCGTCGGTAACCTCTAAATCTGGCAAGGCGGCTTGGGCAAGCAGCTCGCGGTAAACCTTATGTTGGCGAGAAACGATCAGTACCTTGTTCATTGCGCTTTCCTTTTGCGTTGATCAAATGGGTGGATCAGAGGATCTTAGCATCGCGATTATTTGTTCGGCTTTCTATTATCAAGTAGAATCGACGGCAAATGACTACTGCAGATTATCCCATGCTAAAAAATCCCGTTCAGCTTCGTTTAGAGAAATTAGAGCCGTGGCAACACCTTACTTTTATGGTGTCCTTATGTGAACGCATGTACCCAAATTATGTGCTGTTCTGTGAAGAAACCGAATTTGCCAATGCACAAACTTACCGTGTGATCCTAGACAGTATCTGGGAAGTGCTAACAGTGAAAACGGCAAAGGTGAACTTTGAAAAGCAGTTGGAAAAACTGGAAGAGTTAGTACCTAGTGCGGAAGATTTTGATCTTTACGCGGTTAACCCTGCGATTGATGCTTGTGTGGCGTTAGCGGATCTACTGCACGCGATGTTAGATCGCGACTTAATGCTGGAAACCATCACTAAGCTGAGTTCGTTGTCAGCAGAAACGGTGGCGGATTTGGAAACGGCACGCTCTGGTGTTGAAGTGAATAACGACAACCAAAAAGAAAATGAAGCAGTATGTGAAGAGTGGGATGTGCAATGGGCCATCTTCCGTGCGCTAAAAGAAGCCGAGAAGCGTGATATCGAATTGATCCGCAGTCTACGTGACGAATTGCGCTCAGAGCCTGTGAGCAACATTGGCATCGCGCTATAAGTTAACCGCCTCAAGATTAATGCGTTAATGATAGAAAAGGAGCCGTTTGGCTCCTTTTTTGTACGTATCGTTTGTGGTTTATACCTCAAAAAGGTGCGACTTTGTGTTTGTTATTCAGGTGTTAAGTTTTTCATTCTGAATGTTGAGTTAAAAACCAGTGATATATGCTGATTTATGGTTGCGGTGTAATCCAATGCACTTATTTTATTTTGGGGGTTGTTTGTCTGTCGTGGGGCGTTTATAACATTAGTCGTTAAACGAAAGGGGCACGTTTCCTTTTGTGAGTCTATTTATACCTGTCGAGTTAAGGAGCCAATGTGAATACAGTTATGCGTATATCTCGCTCTGCTATCGCTTTCGCGAACGCTGGTCTGCTCCTCCTCTCTCTGAACCTGATTCGGAGCTGACGGGCTATATCTATCTTTCTGTCAGCTTGAGTAAAGTTGGCAGCCGCAATATCTACAAAAACCTTGCCTCACTTTCCTCCAAGCTGACTTACGTAACGCAATGCAACACAACATCGCATCGTAAACATGCCGAGGACTACTATGTTAAGTGCACGCAACATCGCCGCTTTAGGCTTTATGACATTCGCCATGTATTTAGGCGCCGGAAACTTAATCTTCCCTCCCTTCTTGGGTTACCAAGCGGGCGACAACTTCCTGAGTGGCATGGTTGGCTTTTTGCTAACGGGTGTCGGTCTACCTGCATTGGCGCTAGTGATGGTGGCTTTGGTGAATGGTTCTGATAACTTAACAGCCGCACTGCCTCGTAAGTTAGCTACCAGCTTTTGGGTGATGGTGTTCATTGTTATTGGTCCTGCCTTCATCATCCCACGTGCTATTACTGTTGCTTACCAGTTTACTTTTGCGCCTTTTGTTGGTGATAGCGTTCTGCCTCTGTTCTCGGCAGCATTTTGTTTTGCGGCGATCTTATTTTCGCTATACCCAGGTAAGCTGGTGGACACGTTAGGTAAGTGGTTAACACCTGTGTTGATCATCATGCTATCGACTCTGGCTATTTTTGCGGTGGTTTACCCAAGCGGTGATGTGATGACCACGGCTGCGGCTTATAAAGATAACGCGCTAGCGGAAGGTTTGACTCAAGGCTACATGACCATGGATGCGTTAGGCTCGATTGGTTTTGGCTGGGTGATTTTCCGTGCAATCCAAGGTATGGGCGTGAAAGAGCCAAAGGCTGTGGCAAAGTACACCTTCTACGCAGCGGCAATGTACGCAGTGGCGATGGCGTTGGTATACATTGCATTGGCTTACATCGGTAGCACCAGTGCGGATTTGGGTTCTGAGTTTACCAATGGCGGTGAAATTCTAACGGCATTCACCACTTTACACTTTGGTGTTTACGGCACGGTATTGTTGGGCTCTGTGATGGTATTGGCATGTTTGACTACCGCGATTGGTGTGACAACCGCCGGCAGTGAGTTCTACAGCCGCACGTTTACACCGGTATCGTACAAAGCAAGTGTATGGGCAACCATGATTTTGTCTGGTTTGGTTGCGAATGTGGGCTTGGATCAGCTATTGGCAATCACTTTACCGGTAGTGGTGGCGTTGCACCCGATTGCGATTGTGCTGTTGTTTGTCGCGCCGTTACGTAAGCGTTTAACGCAAGGTGCGGTGTTGATGACAGTGGCAACAGCGGCTGCCTTTGGTGGGTTGGATGCGCTGCATATCTTAGGTAAGACACCAGCGGCATTGGAAAGCTTCTGTGACCAAGTGTTACCACTGTACGGCTTCTACGCGAGTTGGATTGTACCAGCGGTAATGGCATTAGTGGTTGGCTTGATGTATTCCGCTCCGAAGGTGAAAGCGCAACAGGCAGCATTGGCGTAAAGCACTTGGTAGCGAAGATATCGTGTAAAAATAACAAAGGGACCTAAGGTCCCTTTGTTGTTTTCTGTTACTTGCAAAGTTTGAACTGCGAGGGTTACTCGTCGTCTTTGCTTTCGATCACGCCATGCAGTTTTTTCCAGCGCTCCCAGCGCTGAAATGCCAGTTGCTGCATGTCGGTGTTTTTGTCGGCTTCATCGACGATTTCTTCTCCCACTAAGTGTTCAAAGATATCTTCCATCGTCACCAGACCTTGCACCGTACCGTATTCATCGACAACCAAGACCAACTGCGAACGCTCTTTCATTAGCTGTTCAAACGCTTTTGGTACGCTTACCGTGTTCAGTACCACAGGAATTGGGCGCATTAAGGTGCCCAGTTCTTTATTGCCACGACCGGCTTGGCTTTCGGCAAAAAGCTCTAAGCGGTGGACGAAACCAATGATGTCGTCTTTCTGCTCGGTGTAAATCAATGGGCGTGAAAATGGGCTGTCTTTGTGCTCACCCAAAAATTCGTTGATGGTTTGCTCAGCCTCAACGCGAAACAGTACCGGGCGTGGGGTCATGATTTTGGTAACGCTCACGTCGCGAAACTGCAGCAGGTTCGCCAAAATTTTTGATTCACCTTCAGCCAGCTCACCTGATTCACGCGCCAGCATTGCCATTGCGGACAGCTCATCACGTAGCTTGGGTTGCTCATGACCGTGCGCGAGGCGACGGGTAATTTGCTCTGATAGCCAAACAAATGGGGTTAATGCCCAAACCATCCAGCGTAATAGCGTTGCTGACGTTGGCGCAAGCTGACGCCAGTAAGTAGCACCGATTGTTTTCGGGATGATCTCTGAAAACAATAGAATCGCAAAAGTTAGGAACGCGGAAAATGCCCCTAACCATTGGCTGCCAAATACCACTGCCGCTTGGGCACCTGCGGTTGCAGCACCCACGGTATGAGCAATGGTATTAAGAGTTAGGATCGAGGCCAACGGGCGGTCGATATTATCTTTTAGTGCCGCCAAACGTGGTGCGGCTGGGTGATTTTGCTGACGCAAAGAGCCAATATAACTTGGCGAGATACTCAAAAGAACGGCTTCAAGCACCGAACAAATAAACGAAACACCAATCGCAATCGCGATGTAAATCGTAAGGAGTAACATGGTTACCTGCATTTAATTGATAGACTTCGCTTATATTATTCGCTCTTGCAATACTCGCCTACAATTTTTTTGCTACTCAAATCCGTAACATTTTGTGAACTTGCGCTCAGTTTATGGTTAAAGACTCCGCATCTAGCCAATTCAGAGCTGACAAACCTTTGCCACAAAGGCTTCTTTTGAATTAGAGTTGATGCGTCTGAAGAACAAACCTTAGAAGGGAAACCAAATGAACAAGACCCAACTGATTGACCTAATCGCAGAAAAAGCGGATCTTTCTAAAGCTCAAGCTAAAGCTGCGCTAGAGTCAACACTTGAGGGCATTACTGACGCGCTTAAAGAAGGTGAACAAGTTCAGCTTATCGGTTTTGGTACTTTTAAAGTAAACCACCGCGCAGCACGCACTGGCCGTAACCCACAAACTGGCCAAGAGATCCAGATCGCAGCAGCAAACGTTCCTGCATTCGTTTCTGGTAAAGCGCTGAAAGACGCAGTGAAATAATCTATACTCCGCCAGTATCCTTGCTGGCGGAGTTTTTCTTATATGAAGCGATCTTTCCTTTTCCTCCTCTCATCGTTTCTGCTTGTCGGTTGTGCATCAACCCAGCTTCCTGAAAATCCAGTGACTCAAATTGAAACCCATGTTGGCGGCCAATCGCTCGGCGATAGCACTAGCGTGTATTGGTATACCCATCGTCAAAACCGTCCTATGTCACTTGCCGAGCGAGTATGGCAAGGCGACTACGGTGAATACCAAACTGTGTATCGTTGGCGTGCAGGTAAGCTGCGAGAAGTAAAACGTGAAGGCACTCAGCTCCAAGGGGCGCAAGTGAAGCCGTTCACGCTTCATGTTCGCTACGACACCCAAGGGCAAGCGGTCTTTCAACGTTACTTATCGGATGGGGTCGTGTTACCACTGTCGGACACCCAGCTGTTTCGTTACGCCAAGCAAGCCGATAAAGCGCTAGATACCATCAAAGCACAGAGCAAAGACAACATTGGCTTAGTACAAGGGCAATGGCATAACGGTAAGTTAGTGCGGTGTGGTGATGGCAAGGCGCTTACGGTGCGCTTTAGCGACGCGTTACCAGATTACCTTCAACAGCAGCTAGATACGCCTCAACAGGGCTATTTTATGGCGGTGACGGGTAAGGTACGTCGTAGTGAGTTAACGACGTCTGAGCTGTTACTGCTTCAACCTGGGGGCAGTTGCTTGGTATCGCCAGATACTGAGAGCGAATAATCGGTATTGTCCGCCGATAAGCCGAGATAGATTTAAATGAAAAAACGCGCCGATGGGCGCGTTTTTGTTATTGGGCTAGGCTTGCAAAATCACCATATTGGCGAAGCTTAGTTTATTTTGCTTGCTCGCGAGCAATGGCACGGTAGCCGATATCATTGCGGTGGAACATGCCATCCCAGCTAATTTGTTTCGCCAGTGCGTAAGCGCGTTGCTGCGCTTCAGATACGCTATTACCCAGAGCGGTGGCACACAGTACGCGACCGCCGTTGGTCACCACATCGCCTGCTTGGTTCGCCGTACCGGCGTGGAAGACTTTCTCGCCAGCCACTTCTTGTTGTGGTAAGCCTGAAATCACATCGCCTTTATTGTAAGACGCTGGGTAACCACCTGCTGCCAGTACGATACCGATAGACGCACGTGGGTCCCACTTAGACTCAACAGTCTCTAGCTTCTTGTCGACAGCAGCTAGGCAAAGCTCAACGAGGTCTGACTCCATACGCATCATGATAGGTTGCGTTTCTGGATCGCCGAAGCGGCAGTTGTACTCGATCACTTTTGGTGTACCGTCTTGATCGATCATCAAGCCAGCATAGAGGAAACCTGTGTAGGGGTGACCCTCAGCCGCCATGCCGCGTACGGTCGGGTAGATCACCTCATCCATGATGCGGTTGTGGATTTCTGGTGTCACCACAGGCGCTGGTGAGTAAGCACCCATACCACCTGTGTTTGGTCCTGTGTCTTTATCACCAACACGTTTGTGGTCTTGGCTGGTGGCCATTGGTAGAACGTTCTCGCCATCGACCATCACGATAAAGCTTGCTTCTTCACCGTCGAGGAACTCTTCGATCACCACGCGGCTGCCCGCTTCACCAAAGGCATTGCCAGCCAGCATGTCTTTGATCGCATCTTCGGCTTCTTCAAGTGTCATCGCGACAATAACACCTTTACCGGCAGCAAGGCCGTCGGCTTTAACTACAATCGGTGCGCCTTGTTCACGAACGTAAGCAAGTGCTGGTTCGATTTCAGTGAAGTTAGCGTAAGCGCCTGTTGGGATTTGGTGGCGAGCTAGGAAATCTTTAGTGAAAGCTTTTGAGCCTTCAAGTTGGGCTGCGGCTTCGGTCGGACCAAAGATAGGGAGGCCAGCAGCTTGGAATGCATCGACTACACCGATCACCAATGGCGCTTCAGGACCCACAATGGTTAGCTCAATGGCTTTCTCTTTGGCAAAGGCAACCAGTGCTTCGATGTCTTCGACACCGATAGCGACATTTTCAAGTTTCGGCTCAAGTGCTGTCCCTGCGTTACCTGGGGCAATGAAAACTGTCTCAACATTTGGGTTTTGAGCGGCTTTCCAACCTAGTGCGTGTTCACGACCGCCTGCGCCAATAATCAATACATTCATGTTTTAAAATCCTTATAGCTGCGTCAGTGTCTTTATTTCTGTGTCAAACATGCTCACTTATGGTCATAAGCTCCGCGTGTTCTCCTTGAACTAAAGCCACTGACTTGCTCTAACGTATTTCAAATATCGAAATATTTAAAAAACAAAATTATAAGTTTTGCTCAAAGTAGTTGGTGGTGTGACTAGGCAACAATTGAGCCCATCCCCGGGAGCATAGCTCGCTATGTGACTGGGGTGGGCGAAAGCAGTTAACAACGCCACAATGCCAAATACGATGAGGAAATTAGTGGCGGAAGTGGCGCATACCAGTAAAGATCATCGCCATGCCGTGCTCGTCTGCAGCATCAATCACTTCTTGATCGCGCATTGAGCCACCAGGCTGAATCACACACTTAATGCCGGCTTCTGCGGCTGCGTCGATACCGTCACGGAACGGGAAGAAGGCATCCGATGCCATTACGCTTCCTGCGACTTCTAGGTTTTCATCTGCGGCTTTGATGCCGGCAATTTTCGCAGAGTACACACGGCTCATTTGACCGGCACCAACACCGATAGTCATGTTGCCTTTTGCGTATACAATCGCGTTAGATTTCACGTATTTCGCGACTTTCCAGCAGAATAGCGCATCGCGTAATTCTTCTTCGCTTGGTTGACGCTTAGATACTACTTTCAAGTCATCTTGAGAAACCATGCCTTGGTCACGGTCTTGAACCAGTAAGCCGCCGTTTACACGTTTTACATCAAAACCCGTCGTCTTGGTTGACCATTCGCCACACTCAAGCAGACGTACGTTTTTCTTCGCAGCAACAATGTCAACGGCTTCAGCTGAGACTGATGGTGCGATGATCACTTCCACAAACTGACGGTCAACAATCGCTTGTGCGGTTGCGGCGTCTAGCTCTTGGTTGAATGCGATGATGCCACCAAAAGCAGACGTTGGGTCGGTTTGGTAGGCACGGTCGTAGGCTTCAAGGATGTTATCGCCCAGTGCAACGCCACAAGGGTTCGCGTGTTTGACGATCACACAAGCTGGTTGGTCGAATTCTTTCACACACTCAAGAGCGGCATCGGTATCGGCGATGTTGTTGTAAGACAGCGCTTTACCTTGGATTTGGCGCGCTGTAGCGACTGATGCTTCTTGTGGATTGCTTTCTACGTAGAATGCCGCGGCTTGGTGGCTGTTCTCACCGTAGCGCATGTCTTGTTTCTTCTCGAACTGCTGGTTGAAAGTGCGTGGGAACTTCGATTCCTCGTCACCTTCTTTGTTGTCGCCGTACGATGGCACCATAGTACCGAAGTAGTTAGCGATCATGCCGTCGTAAGAGGCGGTGTGCTCAAAAGCAGCGATAGCAAGGTCAAAACGCGTTGCGTGAGTCAGTGACTTGTCGTTTGCGTCCATTTCAGCGATAACACGGTCGTAATCGTGCGCGTTGACCACGATAGTGACGTCTTTGTGGTTTTTTGCTGCGCTGCGAACCATTGTCGGGCCGCCGATATCAATGTTTTCAACCGCGTCTTCTAGGGTACAACCCGCTTTAGCAACGGTGGTTGCAAACGGGTATAGGTTTACTACAACCATATCGATTGGGTTAATGCCGTGTGTTGCCATCACGTCATCATCTTGACCACGACGACCAAGTACACCACCATGCACTTTCGGGTGTAGGGTCTTAACGCGGCCATCCATCATTTCTGGAAAGCCAGTGTAATCAGAAACTTCAGTAACTTTGATACCTTGCTCAGCAAGCAGGCGAGCAGTACCACCAGTCGAAAGGATGTCGACACCACGGTTGGCTAGAGCTTGTGCGAATTCAACAATACCAGTTTTGTCTGATACGCTAATAAGCGCACGGCGGATAGGACGAGCGTTTTCCATTGCAAGCTTCTCTTTGATACACGGGAATAGGATATTTTCCAAAACGAAGCGTCTCGTTTGGTTTTGGGAAATATCCTCGACTAAAATCGCGTAGTGCCGAGTCATTTAATGGTGTGATAGGTTTGATGGCGCGTATTTTACATGATTTTATCTATTGCGCAAACGTTTGCTTTATGGGTTTTGTCACTCTTCGGTTGTCAATGTAGGAGTAGCCGCGATGTATTTAATTGGTCAATTGGCCAAACGCTCTGGGGTAAGTAGCGATACTTTAAGGTTTTATGAGAAGAATGGTTTATTGCAACCTGCGGGGCGCAGTGACAGCGGTTATCGGCTTTATAGTGAAGAAAATTTATCGCGGGTGAAGTTCATTATGCGCTCGAAAGCGGTTGGGCTGAGTTTGGATGAAATTCGGGAGCTGTTAGATATTCGGTTGGAAGCCAGCCAGCATAGCTGCGCAGAAGTCAAAGCCATTACTCAAGCGAAGCTCAACGAAGTGGATGCCAAAATAGCAGAACTCACGCGGATCCGTCGTGCGCTAAAAAGCATAAACGATGCTTGTTGTGGACACGTTGATGATGATGCGAGCCATTGTTCGATTTTGGAAGCGCTGGGCGATCAGCATGAGGGAAGCGAGGTGAAAGCCCCGGCAGAGCAATGCTGCACCGGGCGCTGTGCGAAGTCAGGCTCAAATTAGCTTTTGCTTTCGTCTTTAGAGGTCGCTTCTTTGGCGTTCTCAATGGCATCTTTGGTGGTGTCACGGAAAAAATGCCCAGTTGCACGCGTTGCATCACGAGTGGCGTGGCCGATATCACGAAAGCCGTCTTTTAGGTCTTGCTTCTCTTGAGCCGAGCAACCCATTAGAACTAGGCTGCTAAGGGCGATAGCCGTTAGGATGGTTTTTTTCATCTACTTGGGTCCAAAGTTACAAAAAAATCTGGCGCCTAGTGTAGCGAAATCTGGCAGCGAGAAAACCTTTAACTGCACCTTAGTGTGAATGGCTGACTAAGTGCTGGTGGCGGTTTTTGTGGTGTTATGAGTAGTGGAACCGTAATAACTGTGTTAATTTCAATAGCATGAATTGCAGTAGATAAGGATTATCATGCTAAAAAATAACGAGTATTTTGACGGGCAAGTGAAGTCGATTGGGTTTGAAACCCAAGGCGATCACTGTAGTGTCGGTGTGATGGTGCCGGGTGACTATAAGTTTGCGACTGCTGCCCCTGAGCGGATGACGGTAGTAAAAGGTGCAATGACGGTGAAATTACCCGGCCATGTGGAATGGGAAACCTACCATGCGGGGGATGATTTTGAAGTGCCGGGCGACGCTTCGTTCGAGGTGCAGGTATCAGCACCCACCGCCTATTTATGTGATTATTTATAAAGAGAGAGCTCCGCAATGGCGGGGCTTTTTTTTGTCTGAAATTTGAGGAAAAACGGAGAGAGCAACAATGATATTGGAAGTCGCGTTACTGGATGTAAAGCAAGGACAGCAAGCTGCATTTGAAAACGCATTTGCCGAAGCGCAACAGATCATTAGCGGTATGAGTGGGTATATTTCTCATCAGTTGCAAAAGTGCATCGAAAAAGACCATCGCTACGTGCTGCTAGTGAACTGGGAAACGCTCGATGATCATCAAGTGGGTTTTCGCCAATCCAGCGAATACCAACAATGGCGTGACTTGCTACATCACTTCTACCTGAACTTCCCTGAGGTCGAACACTTCACCGCCTTATACCCGAATGATGCTGCTTAGGCTGATGAGTGGCGAGGCATAAAGGAATAAGGCTAACCGCGGTTAGCCTTATTGTTATTCTCATTCATGCTGAGATTATTGACGTGTAAAGCGGACCTTGAGGCTTTCACGTGCTGCATCATCTAGGATGTTATCGCCTTGCTGCCACCATTGGAGCTCGGCATCAAAGTTACCTTGCTCGTCTTGAGTGACGATCACGAGCCGCACCATCTCACCAAGCCAAGGCCAATCACCGCAGCGCAGTGCGATATAAGCATCGCCCGCCGCCTCAAAAGTCAGCTTTGTTTCAACGCCGGCAAATCGGTCACTGCCACATTGTGCGAGGTTGAGTTTACTGTCGGTATTCGAGGCATAAGGTTGGAAGGTGTAGTTGCTACCATCGCCGAAGATCAGTGGGTAGATTGCTTGGAGTTGTGCATTGCTGCCAAAGCCGTCGGGTGTGGTCACTGTCCATGTTATGGCGTTATCAAAGTAGCTGCGCGTAAGGACATTTCGCGTTTCGTTAGCTGGTTGCGCAGCATTACGCGTGATACTCATGGTCGCTAAATCCAACTTATTTGAGCTGCCTGCGGTACTCACACTGTAGTTTTCGGTAATCGCTTGGCTTGGGCTGAGTTGCCAGTCAGGATCACCGTGTGTTAATGCTGGGTATTGCAGTTGAGCCGTTAAGGCGTTGGTTTGTGTATTCCACTTGATGTTTGCATTTGCGATCGCAACAGCTTGGCCGTCACCATCGAGGTATTGGTGAGCTTCTTTCATCAGATACGTCGTTGCGAGGTACTCATGGTTGTGATCATCTAATTGCGCCACTTTTTCATCAACGTAGACTTCGGCTAGGTCTTTCCAATGGAAAGGGTTCACTAAGCTGTATTGGCGGATCCCTTTACCAGCTAACTGAAATTGTGGGTTGAGTTCACCTTTCCAGTATGGGGTTTTGATCGCCGTAGCACTGTATCCATTCTCTGAAACGCTGTCGTTTTTAATGACATTGAAAGGTGTAGGGCGTTGAGGTTGGTGGTAGTGGTCAGCATTCCAGTCAAAACGGGTTTCAAACGCATTGCTGCCGTCTTCAAACCATTTCTGTTCGCGCTCTTCGTAGTATTTGAGGCTCGCATTATTGACCGTTAGCGGTGTCCATTGTGAGGGTGGCGTACCATCCTTCGGATCGTCTTTTTGCCATTCGGTCATATTATCTTGGTTTTTCAGCGTCCCATCGTTTTGGGCGCTGTTACTGATATCGCGATATTCGACAAAATCCACACAAGGGTCGAGGGCTTGCTCCTTGGTGACTTTGGCGAGTTCATCAAATAGCGGACAATTATCTATCCATTCACGGTTGCCGCGATCTTCTGCGCCTTCAGCGGCAGGGTTTCCTTCGTTAAAGACTTCATAACCAGTATAAGCTTCTTGTCCAGCAACAAGAGAGGAGTAGTTGTATAGCCCGCCAAGCTCGCCTTTGAAGTTGAATTGCCCGTCTTGGTTATAATCAAATTCAAAGTAGGTATAAACCTTGGCTTGAGTTTCGGTTAACCATTCACGTTGGTCGTGCCAATTTTGTAATGGCAAAGCACGGTTAATCGCCCCGGTTTCTTCATTCGCGTACCATTGGGTTCCTTCTCGACGGGTAACGCGGGTTCCTTGTTGGGTTTTCTCTAATGCCACAAGTTCTTCATAGCGGTAAGTAAACTCATGGTTATGAGGGCTACGTTGCCACACTCGCCAAACATAAGCTTGGAGTTTATCCCATTCTTGGTATTTGGGGTCTTGGCGTAGTTGTTCGGTTAATTCCGCAGCGCGTGATAGTTCATCAACCGTGTTTTCAACGTAGTGATGCAATGCGGTGTTAGTGCTGTCGGTAAGGTAATTATCGAAAAAGTGTTGGGTATCAGACAGCGCACTTTGCTCAATGATGTTTTGTTTCGCTAGCTTGATTGCACTATCACTGATGGTTTGGGTGGGTGATAGTTTGATCTGCTCAGTTAAACGGGTGGTGAGTGGCGACACCGCGATATCTTGGCTTTCTTTAGCGGCATATAACGCTTGATAGATAAGCTCAGAGCCTTGGGTTGTCGTCCGGGCACTTTGGGTAGCAGGCAGGATGGTGACAATAGCTTGGTCGAGTTTGTTGTTTTCGCTGCTCGGGATCGTTAACGAGAACAACCCGTGGCTATCTGTGGTGGTTTGATAGCTGGTGGCACAGCGACTGTCGGTGCTGAAATCTAAACAGACTTTGGCGTTTGCGAGATATTGGGTATCAAGCGCGACCCCTTTGAGCTGTTGTGTATTGTCGGTTGCGGTGTTGTCGTCAGAGCCACAGCCAGACAAATAGAGCGCACTTACAATAGAGAGCAGTAAGTAGCTTTTCTTCATGTATATATCCTCATCTTTTGTTATAGCCGTGATTCTAGAGAGGAGCTTTTACGCATGATGAGGAGCCGATCACGGTTTTAAATTTACAGAATGCCATCCTCAAAATTTAGTGATAGCCCTGACACTTTGTAGTTATACCGATTTGGGAGTGGGGCTGATACAAACAAAAAGCCCCGCTCAATGAGCGGGGCTTTTCGAAAATAGCGAGACTAAATGAATTAGTTCATGCCGTATTTTTTCAGTTTCTTACGAAGCGTACCACGGTTGATACCCATCATGGTTGCAGCGCGAGTTTGGTTACCGCGAGTGTACTGCATGATGGTGTCTAGTAGTGGTTGCTCAACTTCAGCAAGCACTAGCTCGTACAGATCATCGACTTCTTGACCGTTTAACTGAGCAAGGTAGTTTTTAAGAGAAGCCTTCACAGAGTCACGTAGTGGCTTCTGTGTGATTTGGTCTTGTGAAGTTACAGTTGTTACTGTTAGTGCTTCGGAAGTCAGATTTTGTTCGAACATAATTCTGTAAGCTCTTCTAATATTTATGCAACGTTTTCGAAGTAGCCTTGCAGCGCATCGATTTGCTGTTGGGCATCTTCGATAGCGTTGAAGGTCCGGCGAAAATCACCCGCGGGTGCATGCTCTTTTAAGTACCAAGACACGTGTTTACGTGCAATGCGCAACCCTAAGTACTCGCCGTAGAAACGGTGGAGTTCTTGAACATGGCCCAGCATGATTTCACTTACTTCCGCCATACTTGGCGCTGGTAAGTGTTCACCGGTTGTTAAGTAATGATGGATTTCGCGAAAAATCCATGGACGTCCTTGTGCAGGACGACCAATCATCAAAGCATCGGCACCCGTATAATCGAGTACAAAGCGCGCTTTTTCCGGTGAGTCGATATCACCGTTAGCGATCACTGGAATAGACACCGCTTGTTTCGCTGCTCTGATGTAATCGTATTCTGCCTCGCCTTTGTACATGCAAGCTTTGGTACGACCGTGAAGGGCTAAAGCTTGAATGCCGCATTGCTCGGCCATTTTTGCGATATCGACACAGTTGCGGTTTTCGAGATCCCAACCCGTACGCGTTTTTAGCGTTACAGGAACATCAACGGCATCGACAACGGTACGAAGAATATCTTCGATGATCGCTGGATACTGAAGCAGGGCAGAGCCCGCCAGTTTTTTGTTGACCTTTTTGGCCGGACAACCCATGTTGATATCGATGATTTGAGCACCGTTTTCAACGCTGAATTGTGCAGCTTCAGCCATCAATTTCGGATCGGCACCAGCAATTTGTACTGAGCGGATCCCCGATTCGCCTTCGTGAACCATACGGTTCTGAGATTTTGCCGTTTTCCACAAGTCAGGGTTGGAGGACATCATTTCACTGACGGCCATTCCTGCCCCGTAGCGGAGACAAAGCTCACGGAACGGACGATCGGTCACACCCGCCATAGGCGCAACAATTAATTGGTTTTTAAGTTGATAAGGACCGATCTGCAAAACATCTACACCTGACTGTGCCAGTAAGGGCGCGCATTTTACGCATTTTTTCCCTGTCTGAAAAGACCAATAATTGAGCATTTTAGTTTTGAATTTTAAAATTGTTTAAAATTCAGTCAATTGGGTGTTTTCTGGACAGGTGCCCTTAGCTTTTTATTTGGTTTAACTCTGTAAATTAGGCTTTACGGCCTGAGATACGACACCAATCTTCGCGAACGGCAACAGGATCTAGCGCTAGCTCATCGCTGTAGTAAGTCGCCACATCTTCAGCTTGCGTCTCTAGGACACCTGAAATTGCCAGATCGCCACCGTCTTTCACTAGGCCCTTGATCACTGGTGATAGCTCGCGAAGTGGACCAGCCAGAATGTTGGCAACCACGACGTCAGCTTGAATATCTTCAGGCTGATCTTTCGGTAGGTATAGCTCTAGTTGATCAGACACGCCGTTACGCTCAGCGTTGTCGCGTGAAGCTAGGATTGCTTGTGGGTCGATATCAATACCGATCACTTTCGCCGCGCCCAGTTTGATTGCCGCAATGGCAAGGATGCCTGAGCCACAACCGAAGTCGATCACGGTTTTGCCTGTTAGGTCTTGACCGTCAAGCCACTCAAGACATAGTGATGTCGTTGGGTGAGTACCAGTACCAAATGCTAAACCTGGGTCAAGCAGTACGTTTACCGCGTTAGGTTCTGGTGCTTCGCGCCAGCTTGGGCAGATCCATAGGCGACGACCGAAACGCATTGGGTGGAAGTTTTCCATCCACTCACGTTCCCAGTCTTTGTCTTCTAGCTGTTCAACTTTGTGGGCAAAGTCATCAGCCAGTAGCGGGCTGTTTTGTAGCATGGTCAGCACAAAATCCATGTCGGTTTCAGCGTCGTATAAACCGATCAC
Organism: Photobacterium jeanii; assembly: GCF_001650345.1. Classification (GTDB taxonomy): domain Bacteria; phylum Pseudomonadota; class Gammaproteobacteria; order Enterobacterales; family Vibrionaceae; genus Photobacterium; species Photobacterium jeanii. The sequence goes on from NZ_LVHF01000017.1 coordinate 32,163, forward strand.
ATCGGTATCACCCCATAGACGGGTTTCACCAGGAAGAGGCTCGAATACTGGCGTATCTTGTGCGTCAAGGAAGGTGACAGACAAAGCGCCGGTTTCTTCCATCAGCATATCGCCAATCGCTTCTGCATTCTCAGCAGTCGCGTTCAGTTTAATTTGAATCCAAGGCATGGTGTATTCGCTTTTGTGTTGACTAAAAATTGAGGGGGCGAAGTCTAGCATGTTTTTTCGCCAATCCACACTGGTTGAGGGCGGAACCTGATAAATATTACTGCGTTGATGGTCGTGAATCGCGATGAAATCATCGGACTTTGCTTTCAACGTCGTGTAATGGTCTTTATGTTAGCGTTCAAAAAAAGATAGCACCCGAAGGTGCTATCTGGTGTTGAAATGGCAAATATGCGCTGAAATTAGCTTTGTTGCGGCTCGGCAACCATCACGGGTTTAGCGAGGCTACCAGCTACAAATGCAACCAAACCTAGAGCGAGGGTTGGCACAATCGCGTGTACGCCGCCCATATCCGGTTTGATGATGGCTAAGCTGGCGTAAGTGGTTAAGCCCGTCAGCATCGATGCTAGCGCGCCCACAGCAGAGGCTTTTTTCCAGTACAGTCCGAGTACCAGTGGCCATAAGAACACCGCCTGCATCCCACCAAAGGCGAGCAAGTTGAGCCAAATGAGCATGTCAGGCGGATTGAGCGCCGCGACAAACACCAAGGCGGAGAAAATACCTGTTACCCATAGTGACAGCTTAGGCAGACGTTGCTCGGCATCATCACGCTCGGCAGCTTGCGGGTTGATGTAATTGAGGTACAAATCTTTAAGCAAAGTCGCGGAGGCTTGGATCAGCTGCGAGTCGATGGTCGACATGATGGCTGCCATTGGGCCTGCTAAGAAAATACCCGCAATGGTGGGCGGTAGTACTGTCATCATCAGGGTTGGCATGATCTGATCTGGGCTGGCGACATCCGGCACAATCGCGCGACCCAGTGCGCCAGCCAAGTGCATACCTAGCATTAAGAACGCCACCATCGCAGTGCTGATCACCATCCCTTTGTGTAGTGAGCCGCTGTCTTTGTACGACATACAGCGCACTGCGGCATGCGGTAAGCCGATCACCCCGAAACACACCAAGATCCAAAAGCTAAGCATGAAAGGTTGGCTTAAAAAGTTATCCGGGCCATAAGGGCTAATGAGTGCAGGATCGATATGATGAAGCTCGGTGACCAGTTCACCAAGGCTGCCGCCAGCGTGGACAATCCCGACCAACAGCGCAATCGTACCTATGATCATCATGACGCCTTGAATGGTGTCAGTCATCACCACAGCGCGGAAACCACCAATGGTGGTGTAGAGACCAACGGTAATGGCAAATAGCATCAAGCCTTGTTGGTAGGTTAGCCCTGTCATGGTTTGCAACAGACGAGCACCGCCAACAAACTGCACCACCATAGTGCCGAAGAAAGCGAGCAATAGTGCTAGTGAGGCAAAGATCACCACCCCACGGTGTTTGTAGCGAGCATACAGGATGTCGTTGAGGGTAAGGGCGTTATGGCGGCGCGCTTCGATAGCGAATTTTTTACCAAGGACGCCAAGGGTTAGCCAAGCGGCAGGAAGTTGGATCATCGCTAGTAATACCCAGCCCAACCCCATTTTGTAGGCCGCTCCCGGGCCGCCTATAAAAGTACTGGCACTGGCATAGGTCGCTGCCAAGGTCATGGCAAGCACAAACCCACCCATGCTGCGGTTACCCAAAAGGTATTCGTTTAAGAACCCTTTGCCGGTATGGCGTTTTTGTTTGGCAAACCAAGCGACGGTAAATACGGCGAGCAGGTAGATCACCAAAGGAATTAATAATTGATTATTCATGGTGGGATGAACTCTCTACCTCGAGGGACATATCTTGATAAACGAATTTCACCATCAGCCAACACAGCAGGGTGAATACGATAGGGCCAAGGATACAAGCGAGTAAGAACCACAGCGGTAGCCCGAAATAGAGCTCAGGCAGAGTGGTGTCTACGGTTGGGGCAAAGGCATAAGCCGAAATGTACCACCAGACAAAATAGGCCAGTGCTAAGCCCACGGCCCATTTGGCTTCGCGATGCGCTTGGCGATAGCGGGCAGCTAGGGTTTTCATGGGATGTCTCCACGTAATTTTAAAGAGGGGTTTGCGCCACCAATGGACTCATAGGCAGTCGGTGTGAGGTGAATCGCAAAGGTGCGCTATTGTGGCAATATTACCTATCTGATGCAAAACCCTGTTGTGGCACAAGATTTTGCATCTAACGGGCAAGAACAAAAAAGGCTACCAAAAGGTAGCCTTTTCAATGAAGTAGCTAGGAATTATTGCAGACCTAGCTTCTTCTCTAGGTAGTGGATGTTAGCACCACCGTGCTGGAAGTTTTCATCGTTCATGATCACTTCTTGCAGCGGAACGTTTGTTTTGATGCCTTCTACCACTAGCTCATCAAGTGCATTCTTCATGCGAGCGATGGCTACGTCACGGTTCTCACCGAAAGTGATCAGCTTACCGATCATTGAATCGTAGTGAGGCGGTACTGTGTAGCCCGAGTAGATGTGTGATTCCCAACGCACACCCATGCCGCCTGGCGCGTGGAAACGCTCGATCTTGCCTGGGCAAGGTAGGAAGCGCTCTGGGTCTTCAGCATTGATACGACACTCGATCGCGTGACCGCTGATCTTGATGTCATCTTGAGTGAACGATAGTGGTTGACCAGCAGCAACACGTAGCTGCTCTTTGATCAGATCCACACCAGTAACCATTTCTGTTACTGGGTGTTCAACCTGAATACGGGTGTTCATTTCAATGAAGTAGAACTCGCCGTTTTCGTATAGGAATTCGAAGGTACCTGCACCACGGTAGCCGATTTCAACACAGGCACGGGTACAACGTTCACCGATGTACTTACGCATTTCAGCTGTGATGCCTGGTGCTGGCGCTTCTTCCACAACTTTCTGGTGACGACGCTGCATTGAACAGTCACGCTCACCAAGGTGGATAGCACCGCCTTGACCGTCAGCAATAACCTGAACTTCAACGTGACGAGGGTTTTCTAGGAATTTCTCCATGTAAACCATGTCGTTGTTGAAGGCTGCTTTTGCTTCCGCACGGGTCATTGCGATGGCTTCGATCAGCTCTTTCTCAGAACGTACAACACGCATACCACGACCGCCGCCGCCACCAGAGGCTTTGATGATCACTGGGTAGCCGATACGTTTTGCGAACGATTTGTTTCTCGCTTCGTCGTTGTCTAGCGGGCCGTCAGAACCCGGTACACAAGGTACGCCAGCTTTTTTCATTGCGTTGATCGCTGACACTTTGTCACCCATCATGCGGATGGTTTCCGCTTTCGGGCCTACAAAGATAAAGCCAGAGCGTTCAACTTGCTCAGCAAAATCAGCGTTTTCAGATAGGAAGCCGTAACCTGGGTGGATTGCCACTGCACCTGTGATTTCCGCCGCGCTGATGATGCGAGGGATGTTTAGGTAGCTTTCGGTACCTTTAGCAGGACCGATACAGATGGTTTCGTCAGCAAGCAGTACGTGTTTTAGGTCACGATCAGCCGTTGAGTGAACAGCGACCGTTTTGATACCTAGCTCTTTACAAGCTCGCAGAATACGTAGTGCGATTTCACCACGGTTCGCGATTACTAATTTATCTAACATAGTAGGCCTCGGTTACTCGATGATAACTAGAGGCTGATCGAACTCAACAGCATCGCCGTCTTCAGCAAGGATAGCAACCACAGTACCTGCTTTGTCAGCTTGGATTTGGTTCATCATCTTCATTGCTTCAACGATACATAGGGTGTCACCTACGTTTACTGATTGGCCAACTTCAACGAATGCTTTCGCGTCAGGACTTGGTGCACGGTAGAAAGAACCAACCATTGGAGAAAGGACTTTGTGACCTGCAGGCTCAGCTGGAGCAGCCGGTGCCGCTGCTGGTGCTTCTGCTACTGGCGCTGCCACAGGAGCGGGTGCCGCTACAGGTGCTGCCGCAAACTGTTGAATTGGCGCTACGTTTGTTGCTGGAGCGTTACGGCTGATGCGTACTGACTCTTCACCTTCAGAGATTTCTAGCTCAGCAATACCCGACTCTTCTACCAACTCAATCAGTTTTTTGATTTTACGAATATCCATTTATCTTTCTCTTATCTTTGTTCAGTTAGCGTTCTGATGCAGGCGGCGAACCGCAGCATTCAGGGCGAATTCATAACCGTCAGCACCTAAGCCACAAATCACCCCGACTGCCTTATCTGACAGGTAAGAGTGATGGCGGAAAGGTTCCCGTGCATGGACATTGGATAAATGCACTTCGATGAACGGGATCGCAACCCCTAGTAACGCATCGCGTATCGCGACACTGGTATGGGTAAATGCGGCTGGGTTGATAATGATGAAATCCACTGTGCCATGGGCTTGGTGGATGGCATCGATCAATTCATGTTCGGCATTCGATTGGATGTGCTCGAGGCTAACACCCATTTCGTCTGCTTTGGCAGTGAGTTCCTTTACAATGTGATCCAAGGTTTGCTGACCGTAATGGCCAGGTTCGCGTAGACCTAATAAATTCAGGTTAGGTCCGTTAATCAGTAAAATGCGCTTAACGGTCGACATCTTGGGGTTAATTCACTTATTTTTGAGGTTTTACTCTAACAACGTGCACAAACGTGTTTCGTTGCTTCCTTGTGCTCTCAATGAAACTGCCAAACTGTGTTTGTGGTGCAATTATAGAGAATTCAGCGCAATTAGCAGCAAAATACTGGTCTAATCACTGCAAAATATAAACATGCCGTCATTGAGTTGTAAATATTCCCTGTCATGCAAATTTTTCGCGTCGCAGGATTTTCCAATCAGTAACGGGGTTAGCTCTATGATAGCGCATGGGAATTATGGGGTGAGCAGCGCTGCCTGATCGTGAACAGACAGCGCAGCGCTGAGGCAGGATAATCTAACTGGTGGCTATTTACTGCGCACTAGAGCACGGATTGAAGGTAATTTGTTCAGCTTGGCGACGATAATGCCAATGAACAGTGGTGCGAGCAGTTGCAGCGATAAAGGTGACAAATGGTTGTTGTTGATCCCTGCATCTAAACACAAGGCGACCACTGGGAAGATCAGAAAGCACAGCGAGGCATTGAAAGGTGAAGTCACCTGATTCAAACGAAAATATGCCACGATGCCGCCAACACTGGCAATCAGCCCTAAATACATCACCGCTTGTAGGGAATGGCTTTCCATCGCGTGCCAATTGGGTTGCTCTACCACAATACCCACCACTAATAGCAAGAGTGCCGCAATGGCGGATGGTACGGCGTTATATGTCAGAACATGGATCCCTTGGCCATATTTTTGAGTGAAGACATACATCACCGCATGAATTGCCACGGCAGCAATCAATGCCACCATACCTGCATAACCATTATTGCTGCCGATCTCTAATTCATTGCTCAATATTAGGCACAAGCTGCTCACTGCTACGCCTAAACCGATCAGCTGATGAAGCGATAAACGTAGCCCTAAACTGATCATTGAAACGGCCAGTACCGCCAGTGGCATATTGGCAAAGATGATGGATGCGAGCCCGGATGAAATGTATTGCTCGCCAACGATCATTAAGGTGAAGGGAATGGCGAAGTAGAACACAGCCACGGCTAACATGAAGCCCCGTTTTTCGCGTGGAAACAACAAAGGCACATTCGCCAGTTTGGCGAGTAATAAAATGCATGGCGCTGAAATTAAGAAGCGTAAGCCAGTAGCAACGATAGGTGGCACACTCTCGACGGCGATTTCCATGGCCATCCAAGTGGTACCCCAGATGGTACACACAGCGGTAAAGAGCCCCGCTGTCATTAATTTATCCTTCATGTTAACAACCTGTAAGCGAACTGTATGAGCGCCATTGTATTAGGTTTGCTATAAAACCTTTTTTCTAATGTTGGGCTAAATTGACAGGTTGTGAGAATAATTTTCTCAAGGGTGTGCTTTTGGGGGTAAATATTTATCCTGCTGTGACCAAATAAGAAAAACCAGACTTTAGTCTGGTTTTTCTTTGCTTTAAGTCTGTTAGGTAAGTCAGGGGGGAATTACATGATCTTTTGTTTCTCTTCGATCAGTTTATCTACCACGCTTGGATCGGCTAAGGTCGAAGTATCGCCCAAGGTGCCAGTATCGCCGGTGGCGATCTTACGCAAGATACGACGCATGATTTTACCTGAGCGGGTTTTCGGTAACGCATCGGTCCAGTGTAAGAAGTCAGGGGTGGCAATTGGACCAATTTCTTTACGTACCCATTCTTTCACCTCTTTGTGCAGTTCAGCGCTTGGCACTTCACCGTCATTGAGAGTGATGTAAGCATAAATGGCTTGTCCTTTGATATCGTGCGGCACGCCGACAATCGCTGCTTCGGCAATCTTGTCAAACGCCACTAGCGCTGATTCAATTTCTGCGGTTCCCATTCGGTGACCCGAGATATTTAATACATCGTCAACACGGCCAGTGATCCAGTAATAGCCGTCTTCATCGCGACGCGCTCCATCCCCCGTGAAGTACATGCCTTGGAAGGTCGAGAAGTAGGTTTGTTCGAAGCGCTCATGATCGCCCCATAGAGTGCGCATCTGTCCTGGCCATGAGTCGATCATCACCAAGTTGCCTTCGGTTGCGCCGTCTAAAATGTTGCCCATGTTATCGACCAGTGCTGGCTGTACGCCAAAGAATGGGCGGGTAGCTGAGCCTGGTTTTAGCGCGGTTGCCCCTGGTAGTGGAGTGATCAAGATCCCGCCGGTTTCGGTTTGCCACCAAGTATCGACAATCGGGCAGCGGCTATCGCCAATGGTGCGGTGATACCATTCCCACGCTTCGGGGTTGATAGGCTCACCTACCGAGCCCATGATACGCAGGCTAGAGCGAGAAGTGCCGCTGATGGCTTCATCGCCTTTGGCCATTAAGGCACGAATGGCGGTTGGTGCGGTGTAGAGGATGCTGACTTGGTGCTTATCGACCACTTCACTCATGCGGCTGGTATTGGGGTAATTCGGCACCCCTTCAAATAACAAGGTGGTCGCGCCGTTGGCCAGGGGACCATAAACCAAGTAGCTGTGACCTGTGATCCAACCGACATCGGCAGTACACCAATAAATATCGCCTTCTTGGTAATCGAATACATATTTAAAGGTCATGGTGGCGTACACCAAATAGCCGCCAGTGGTGTGGAGAACCCCTTTAGGTTTACCCGTTGAGCCTGAGGTATAGAGAATGAACAGCGGATCTTCGGCGCTCATTTCTTCAGGCTCGCAATTTTCGGATGCGACTGCGGTGGCTTCGTGCCACCACACATCGCGCTCGCTGTCCCATTCCACAGCGCTACCCGTGCGCTTGAGTACCATCACTTTTTCGACGCTGGTGACTTCGTCGTTAGCGATAGCATCATCAACATTTTTCTTCAGTGGGACAGCGCGACCTGCGCGGATCCCTTCATCGGCTGTTACCACCACTTTGGCGTTGGAATCGACAATACGTCCTGCGAGAGCTTCCGGTGAGAAGCCACCAAATACGATAGTGTGGACGGCACCAATTCGGGTACATGCCAGCATAGCGACAGCGGCTTCCGCGACCATCGGCATGTATAAACACACCACATCGCCTTTGCGTACCCCTTGGCTTTTCAGGGCGTTAGCAAATTTACATACTTCTTGGTGCAGTTCGTTGTAGGTGAGGGTGGCATCATCGCTTGGGTCATCGCCTTCCCAAATAATTGCAGGTTGATCGCCGCGAGTCGCAAGGTGGCGGTCAAGGCAGTTGGCTGAGACATTTAAGGTGCCGTCTTCAAACCATTTCACGCTGACGTGACCAGTATCGAAAGAGGTATTTTTGACTTGAGAGAAAGGTTTGATCCAATCAACGATTTGGCCATGTTCACGCCAAAATCCATCTGGGTTGATCACCGACTGTTGGTACATTTCACGGTATTTATCATCGGTAATATGGGCATTGTCAGCAATTGCTTGATTAACAGGGTAAACGTGAACCTCACTCATCCTTTTCTCCTTGTGTTTCCCTTCATCGCCTTTCTGGGCGGGGATATTCTTGTCGGTGCCAGACCTTGGTTATTGCGCTTTCACTGTAGGACGTGACAGCTTGTTGGTTATGTTTCTACGTTGTTTTGCTTGCATACTAACTTGGTGCAGATTCGGTATTGTCACAATTAGACTTTAGGATGAGAGAGCGGGATCAATATAAATAACAGCGGTTTACATTGCTGTTTCATCATAAAGAGTGAACTGTAAATATGCGGGCGAGCGCTATGACGAAGTGAGCATGGGCATATCTCCGTGTTTGAGACGGACGTAGATCAGGGCGGCGGCGATGGCATCTTGCAGCGCATCGTGGCGCTCAGGGACGGGTAAGCCTAGGTGATGACTGATAGCTTCGAGGCTGAGATCGTAATAGGCGTTGGGCAGTAGGCGCTCTAATCGTTGGTGATAGAGGTGGCTGACTTCGATGAGTCGGTTGGGCAGGGCAAAGGCAAAATGACGTTGGAAGTAACGATCTAAAATCGTTTTATCGTAACGAATATGGTAGCCGACTAAAGGACGATTACCGATAAAAGCGAGTAATTGGGTGAGTGCTTGCTTAGCCTCTAGCCCTTGCTGTAAGTCTTGGTGGCGAATACGGTGCACCGTGACCGAGCGACTGTCTAAACTGGCTGGCGGCTGCAACGTTAAATGCAGTGATTGGCTCGTGAGGATGCGATTGGCTTTGATCCGGGTGGCGGCAATGGTCACCAACTCGGCGCTGTGAGGGTCAAGGCTGGTGGTTTCACAATCGAGTGAGACCAGTTCGTCCCCTTGGTAGCGCTCGAATAGCGCATGATAAGGGCTGTGTTTGAATTGGTGCTGATACCAGAGGCGTTGCAATAGGTTCATGGTTAGCTCCCCTTAATCGCGAATTTGGTAGCGATAGCCAAGCCATTCTTTAAATTTTTTCACCACGTGAAGGCTATGACGGAGCAAGTCTCGCTCAACACGCGCTAACTGACTGATGTCGATGTGATGGTGCAAGCCATCATGGGCTTGGCTGAGTTGTTGTTGCAGACGAAGCTTGATGAAAAGTTTGAGTGCTTCGCTGAGATTATCGGCGGTGGACTGCTCCAATACGCGTTGATTGGCTAAGGCTTGCAGGCGCGTAAAGGTATTGGTGGCGCTGATGTGGTGCTCAAGTGCTAATGCGCGCACCCCATGCACGATTGGAAAAATGCCCCCTTGCTTGATGTTGAGCCCTTGTTTGCTGGCTTTGAGGTTACCAAACAGGGTGAGAGGGACACTAAATTGCAACGCTGGGCGCGTAAAGGTGGTGAGCAGAACTTCATGTTCACTCAAATGCTGGTGGATACGTTCAAGCAGTGGGGTAAGCAAAGATTTTTGCCCGGCAACGGCGTGACTATCGGCTAATATCGCCAGTTCCATCAAGCTTTGTGGATCGCCTTGCTCGCACAATTGGTCGATGCGTTTGAGCCAATCGTGCTGTGATTGCACCCAGTGAGGGTTATTTACCATTACTTTGCCGGGGCAGAGCGGGTAGCCTAGCTGCTGCAAGGTGTGAGTGAGTTGCTGCATGATGGCATGGCATTGCGACCAACTGGTGTGGTGGGGATCATGTTCAGTGGTATTACTATTATCCGAGTTATTGTTAAAACTCAGGGCGGTATCGTTGGCAATGATCAGTGCGTTGTCTTGATCGGTTTTTAAGATTTGTTCTCCTCGTCCTTCTGAGCCCATCACCATGAAACAAAAGTGAGGCTGTAAGTGAGTGGGTACTATCAGCTGGAACGCCTTTTCAATAATTTGTTCGTTGACGGTGGCGATCAGCTCCATCACAAACAAGGTACGGATCCCGTTGTTAAATAAAGTCTCGACCAAGGTTTGCTGACTATTGGCGGCAAGGGCGAGTTCGTCGATGGTTTGGGCGCGGGCGATCCGCAGCGTGAGAACATGCGAGTGGGTGGAAAACAAACTCAGCACTTGGGTGAGATCTAGCATCCCGACCACTTGCTGGTGCTCGCCTTGCTGCTGAAACACCAACACCCGTTTGACCTTGTGGCGGGTCATCGCCAGCATGGCGTTAAATAAATAGTCCCCTTTTTCTATGCTGATCACAGGGGCGGTCGCAATGGTGGCAACCGATGTGTGATTGTCGTGTCCATCGAGCATGATGGCGTGGAGTAAATCGGTGCGAGTTACTATCCCGTATTGCGGATTTACTGCCCGCAAAGTTTGTTCGTGGTGTGGCGTGGTAGCAGAGTTGGGGATTTCTTCTTGCGTTCTGTTTGGCATCGCCACGAATGCCGCATCGATGTTTTGCTGCTGCATTTGCTTGGTTACACTCAAGAGTGACGCTGTTGCCGGGACTAACAGGCAGGGTTGGATATTGTCATCGTCGATTTTGGTGAGGATGAATTCGGCCAAGTTTTGCTGTTGTTGCGCCTCTTCCAGCAAGGCTTGGCGGGTGGTGAGGTTGGTATCGAAGTAAGCGGCAAATTGTGGGTTTGCTTGGTAGCTGTCGACAAACCACTGGCGCGGCAGGCTATAACAAAGGGTATCTTCCCGGGCGGTAAAGCTATGTTCGCTGATGCCTTTGAGTTGAGCGCTGACATCGAACAAGTCGTCATTGGCATAATGAGCATAGGTGTGGGGTTCATCGTGATGAGGGATATTGGAATTTGAATCGCTGTGCTCTTCGATATTGCCCTTGATGATGATGTACAGCTGTTGGCAATCGCTACCTGCATTGATCACGGTTTCCCCGGCCCGAAAGTACACGATATCGAGCGACTGACTAAGACGCTGCTGCTCGGCATCGCTTAAGCGGTCAAACGGTGGCAACCTAGTATCAAATTGTTGTGGCATCCTCGCCTCCCTTTCCTTTAGCCCTGCCTTTCATCATCGCGACATCATTTGCTATGTGGTGACTATTTTTTCTATTGTCGGCTTGGACAGTGAAAGAGGCTAGGCGACTTTAGTCTAGCTTGGTTTCGGGGCAGTATGCTTATGAGGTGTAACTGGTTTTGGGTGTTGCGCTTAGGGTACGGATATACTTATTGATAAGTTTAATTAGAATAATAAGTTAGCTTTTTATTGGTAATAAATGCGGAAGAAAATGGGCTGCAACTTTTCACCCATAATGAAGGCTGGCTTGGGTATAATGCCCGCTCATTTTCGTGCATTAGGATGTCGCATGTTTCGTAGTAGTCCATATGGCTGGACCTCACAGTACCTGTTTGGTTTCTTCTTCAGTTATGGTGTTTATCTCCCATTTTGGGGACTGTGGTTTGCTCACTTAGGGGTGAGTGCCTCGAATATTGGTTTGCTGATCGGATTAGGATTGGCGGTGCGTTGTTTTGCCAACTTGGTATTAACGCCGCGCATTCATAAGGTGGAGCATCTGCTACCTGCCTTGCGTTGGTTGACGCTGGCGGCTTTGGTGAGTTGTATCATTTATATTTTCTGCGGTGGCAGCTTGTGGGCGTTAACAGCGGTAACTGTGCTGTTTAACCTTGCCGCTGGTCCTGTGATCCCAATTTCAGATGCACTTGCCAACCACTATGCCAACGATGGTCACTTAGACTATGGTCGTACCCGTTTATGGGGCTCGATTGCCTTTATCGGTGGCTCGACGCTGGTGGGGGTATTCGCGGCGAAATACGGCGCGGATGTGATCCCTTGGGTCGCTATTGCTGGCTTAGCTTTGGCCTTACTGTTCTCGGTGCGTAAACCAACCATCGAGCCTCAAGCGCACGAAGCGAGCGCTCAAGCGCGTCCGAAATTGGGCGAGATCCTGCGCGATAGCATGGTGGTACGCTTGTTGGTGATCACCGCATTATTGCAAGGTAGTCACGCGGCGTATTACAGCTTCAGTGCTATTTACTGGAATGATATCGGTTACAGTGAAGATGTGATTGGCTACCTGTGGAGTTTCAGTGTGGTCGCTGAAATCGCGGTGTTTGCGATGAGTAAGCGCTTATTCGTCAATTGGAGTGTCGCGGGCATGTTCCGTTTAGCGGCTGTCGGGGTCTTAGTGCGTTGGGGCTTAACGGCTTCGATGACAGAATTGCCTTTCTTGGTCATGGCCCAAGCGTTACACGGGGTGACGTTTGCAGCGGCGCACTTGGCGGCGATCCGTTATATCCAACAATCACCGAGTAACCAGATGGTTGCATTACAAGCCTTGTATAATGCTCTGCCTCTTGGGGCCTTTATGGCGCTAATGACAGCCGTGAGTGGCTGGTTGTACGGCGTGGTGGGATCATCGTTATTTTGGATCATGGCAGCGATGGCTGTGCCGGTGCTGTTTATGCAGATTGAAAAGAAAACATCTGCTCAGGTGGTTAATCAACCGTAGTGATTCACTTGCGGTGATGAAACCCGGCAATAAAAAACGGAGCGCAATGCTCCGTTTTTTTATGACTCGAGTTCAGTGTTTAATGCTGAGTATCGAGTTAGGTTAGCCCATGTTTCCGACTACTGATACGTTGCGGTCATCTGGAATTTCGTTGAATGACAACACATGCAAGCCTCGCGCACAGATACGAGCATAACGTGCCAATAATGGGCGAAGCTGCGGCATCACCAACAAGATTGGTGTGCAGTTATTCAGGCGCATGTTATCCAACACTTCCGGTAGGCTGCGCTGCAATTGCTCAATCACTGTAGGCTCAAGGGCAAAACCATCGAGCTGAACATGTCCGCCCGCTTGCGCTTGGCTAAGCGCGTTCACCAGCATGTTTTCGAGCTCGGCCGATAAGGTGATAGCTGGAATATCGGCTTGGGTGCCAACCAAGTTACCTAAAATGACGCGGCGTAGCATACAACGCACGTCCGCAGCCAGTAGGATTGGGTCTTTCGACAGCTCAGCCGATTCCACTAACGAGTTCGCAATCGTCACGATATCCGACAGCGAGACCCCATCAACGGTGAGTTGGCGGAAAACACGTAGCAGTTGTTGCTGGCTCAGCTTCTGTTGCAGATCGTCAGCTAGTTTGCTGTTCAAACCGGCAAGGCGATCCATGACGCTGGTCACTTCTTCTGGGCTCAACACTTCTTCGATACAGTCGTTGATCACCTTACTGATGTGGGTCGAGATAATGGTCGCGTGGTCTACCACGGTGTAGCCTAAGTTGACGGCTTTATCTTTGTCGTGAGGTTTAATCCAAACCGCTTCCATGTTGTAAGCCGGATCACGGGTCATGATGCCGTCGACACTTCCGTAAACTTGGCCAGGATTGATTGCCAGTAGGCAATCCATTTCCACTTCCGCTTCGCAAATGGTCGCGCCGCGAATGGCAATTTTGTAGTGGTTCGCTTCAAGCGCTAAGTCGTCACGGACATGAATTTGCGGCACCACAAAGCCACGGTGTTCGGTCAGGGTTTTACGAATACCCAACAGACGGTTGAGCAGTTCTGCACCTTGCTTGCGGTCGATCAGACTTACTAAACGGTAGCCGACATTCAAGCTAATGGCGTGCACCATTGGAATATCTTGTACCGCGAGTTCGCGTTGCTCACTTTGATCGTGTTGCTCGACGATTTCTTCGGCCCGTGCCAAATCTTCATCGTCGATTTCCGCAGGAGCTTCACGCATTTTCCAGCCAGCAAAGCCAACCACAGCTGCAAAACACAAGAACGCCATGTGTGGCATACCCGGGATCAGACCCAAGATCAGCATCAGGCCAGCCACCACGAACAAGGCGCGTGGTGAAGCCAGCATTTGTTTGCTGATTTGGTTTGCTAGGTCGTTGCTGTCGGTAACGCGGGTCACCACGATTGCCGCAGAGGTTGCTAGCAATAGTGATGGAATTTGGGCGACCAAGCCATCACCAATGGTTAGTAGGGCGAAGGTTTGGAAGGCATCAGAGAAGCTTAAGCCGTGTTGGAACACACCGATGCTGATACCACCAATGATGTTGATAAACAGGATCAACATCCCGGCAATGGCATCACCACGCACGAATTTCGACGCACCGTCCATCGAACCGTAGAAATCGGCTTCTTGGGCGACATCTTCACGGCGTTTCTTGGCTTGGTTGTGGTCAATAATACCAGCGTTTAAGTCGGCATCGATTGCCATCTGTTTACCCGGCATCGCATCCAAGGTAAAGCGGGCACTCACTTCCGAAATTCGTTCGCCACCTTTGGTTACCACCACGAAGTTGATGATCATCAAGATGACAAACACCACCATACCAACCACGTAGTTACCGCCGATCACGACGTCACCGAAGGCTTGGATCACCTTACCGGCGGCATCACCACCTTGGTGACCGTGGAGTAATACCACTCGGGTCGAGGCAACGTTTAGTGCTAGACGTAATAGGGTTGCGATCAGCAAGATACTCGGGAATACCGAGAAGTCGAGCGAGCGCTTGCTGTATACGCTGACCAGCATCACGAGCAGTGCCAATACGATATTGAAGGTGAACAGCATATCCAGTAGCACAGGTGGCACTGGTAGCATCACCATACCCAATATGGTCATTAGCAGGAGTGGGATCCCGAGTTGCCCTTGGCTTAGTTGGCGCAAGACGGGCGCGAGTTTCTGTTTCATGTCAGATTTGCCTCGTTAACGACGAAGTTCACGAGGGATCGAAATCCTCGGGAACTCTGGTTTACTGGATTGTCGCCCATGCTGATATTCTTTCATCTGGAAAACGAAAGTCAGAATGTGAGCCACAGCCACGTATAAAGGTGCTGGTACTTCTTGCCACTCATTGGTGGAGTAGTAAACAGCACGGGTCAGTGGTGGTACTTCCACCACCGGACATTCAAAGCGGCGCGCGACTTGCTGCATTTGCAGCGCCATTTGATCGACGCCTTTGGCGATCACAAACGGGGCGCCCGCTTTGGATAAATCGTATTTCAACGCTACCGCATAGTGGGTCGGGTTGGTGATCACCACGTCAGCTTGCGGAATAGTTTGGGTCAAGCTGCGTTGCGACATTTGGCGCTGCAATTGACGGATCCGCGCTTTGACTTCTGGGCGACCTTCGCTGTTTTTGCTCTCTTCCTTGACCTCTTGCTTGGTCATCTTGAGCTGCTTGGTGTAATCCCAACTGGAGTACGGCAGTTCTAGCACCGCAATAAACAGCAGCGCTAAGCCAAAGCTAAATAGCCCTAACCACAGAAAATCGACCGCTTGCAGCATGGCTTGCTCGAGTGATAAGCGCTGTAAGTTGACGATGTCGTTCAAGGTGTGGCGGATCAGCATCACCAAGGTCGCGACAATTAAGGTCACCTTGAGAATACTTTTTAGTAGCTCAACCAAAGATTTGGTCGAGAACATGCGCTTGACCCCAGAAATAGGGTTGAGCTTGGAAAACTTCGGTTGTGCCGCTTTCGACGACAGGTTCCAGCCGCCGCGCAGCAGATTGGCGAGGATAGTAACCACTACCAACAAACCCAGCATCGGCCCGATGGCCGCGACCATCAGCCATAGACTTTCGCTTAAATGGTTGAGCATCAGGTGGCTATCAAAAGCCGCCGCTTTGGGAAGCGCCATATTCAAGCGACTCACTTGGCGAAACATCTCAGCCAGAGTGCCACCAAAACTGGTGAGCAGTAGTGCGCTGCCCAAAATCATCATCGCCGTCACCAGCTCTTTGGAGCGCGGAAGGTTACCGTCTTCACGTGCCTTACGGAGTTTCTGCTGACTGGGCTGTTCCGTTTTGTCCTGACTACTGTCATTGCTCATGGCTGCACCTCCTCTAGCGTCAGCATCAGCGACAGGGTTTCACTGCATAAGCGAGTGAAATTCTCTGGGATCCCTGAGGTGGTGATCAGTAAGCAAATCAAACCCAATAACATGGTCATTGGGAAACCAAGGGCGAATACGTTTAGCTGTGGTGCGGCGCGGTTCATCATACCGAACGCTCCGTTCACCAATAACATGGCGCATACCGCTGGCAAAGACAGCAATAATGCTGCCGCCATCATCCAACCAAAACGCAGTACTATGGTGTGTAGCGCCGTTTGGCTGAGCCAGTCACCGACCGGCCAAATATTGAAACTTTGCACGAGCACATCGAGGGCCACTAAGTGACCGTCGAGAGCAAGAAATAGCAGCAGGGCGTACAGTTGGTAGTATTTACCAATAGCCGGAATGCTTACCCCGTTGATCGGGTCATTCATCATTGCCATCCCGAGACCCATCTGCATCGACAAGATTTGACCCATGGTGGTGAAGACGGCAAATAAGAGGTCGAGTAGTAGTGCCAGCATGGCACCAATGATCATTTGCTGCCCCGCCAGCAATAGAGCATCAATCGATAAGGGATCGACTTCAGGCATCGCTGGCATTAAAGGTGCTGCTAATACACTGATTATCAGGGCTAAGCCAACGCGGACGCGCGCTGGAATCTGGCTGCCACCAAAGATTGGCATCAGCATTAGGGCGGCGCTAATACGAAAAAACGGCCACCAAATTTGGCCGATTAGCGCGGTGAGTTGGGCGGCGGATAGCTCTAACACGGGCTATCCAATTAAATGCGGTATATCGAGGAACAGGCGGGTGAAGAGATCGCCAAGGGTACGCAATAGCCAAGGTCCGGCAAAGCCTAACATCGCGAGCGTAACCAAAAGACGTGGCAGAAAACTCAGCGTTTGTTCGTTAATTTGGGTTGCGGCTTGGAAAATACTCACCACCAGACCGACCAACAAACTTGGAACGATCAGCACGCATACCATGCTAACGATGATGACTAAGGCATCACCAAAAAACGCGGCAACAAACTCAGAACCCATAATGCCCTCTCGTGTTTATGCGGTGATGGGGTTAGCCGAAGCTGGCACTTAGGGTGCCGACGGTCATAGACCAGCCATCGACCATCACAAAAATCATCAGCTTGAACGGCAGCGAAATGATCAGTGGCGATAGCATCATCATACCCATGGCCATCAAGACACTGGCGACCACGATGTCGATGATCAGGAACGGAATAAACAGCATGAAGCCGATTTGGAAAGCGGTCTTGAGTTCACTTAATACAAAAGCTGGCATCAAGATCAAAAAATCGAGATCTTCTAGCTTATCGGGCGCAGGCTCGTTAGCAATGCGCAGGATTTGCTCTAAGTCGGTTTCACGGGTTTGTTGCAACATAAACTGACGCAGTGGTTTAGCACCAATATCGGCGGCTTGTTGCAAAGTGATTTGGTTTTCTTGGTAAGGCACAACGGCATTATCGTAGATGTCGTACAGTACCGGACGCATGATAAACAGCGTCAGGGTCATGGCGATACCAATTAAGATGCGGTTAGGTGGGCTTTGTTGCAAACCCATGGCTTGGCGTAAGATCCCGAGCACAATGATGATACGGGTGAAGCTGGTCACCATCAGTAACATGGCTGGCAAGAAGGCCAGCGCAGTCATCATCAAGAAGACTTGCAGCTTAACGCTGTATTCCTCAGGACCCGCAGGACCATTGATGGTCAGCAGTGAGAGGTCTTGTGCCCATGCCGGTGTTGCAGCCAGAAGGGCTAAACTCACCCAAGCCAGCTTACGCATTATTTGGTGAGTCCTTTGAGCATGTCGTTGTCGTCGACAACATCAACGAGGCGCAGACCGTATTTGTTGTTCACGATAACTACTTCAGCGTGACCAAGAAGGGTGCCGTTTACTTTTACGTCCATTGCTTCGCCGCTTAGCTTATCAAGCTCGATCACTGTACCTAGACCCACATTCATTAGGTCGCCCACCATGAGTTCGGTGCTAGCCACTTCCAGCGTCAGGTTCACAGGGATGTTGCGAATGAAGCTCATGTCTTGTGCTGGCGCATTCATTGCACTTGGCATTGGGTCTTGGCCAAGGCTACCTAGGTCAAGATCATCCAAATCGATATTTAAATCAGTCGCTTGTTCGGTCATTGTTATTCCTAGTTATTGTTTGATCACGCTTTGTACTTGCAGAACCAAGCTGGCATTGTTTTCAGCCACTCGCGCGGTATATAGCGCGGTGTTGCCAGCACGTACCGTTACTTCACTTGGAAGTTCCACCGGGATCACATCACCGGCTTTAAGGTCCATGACAGTACCTAGCGATAAACGGCGTTCAGCAAGCGTGGTGGTCAGATGCATTGGAGCCTGACAGATTTTGCTTTGAATTCGTGCTTGGAGTTCAGGGTCAGTATCGATATCAATTGGCTTTTGCTGATCGCGCAAAAAATCCAAACCCGCGAACGGTAAGGAAATGGCTAACCAACCTTTGTGCCCAGCAACTTCCATACTGAAGTGACACACCTGATAAAGCTGATTCGTTTGGGTGACATTACCTAAACGCAGGGTGTTTTTTTCGGTTAGCTGACTTTGCCAATTTGTGATGCTGTGCCAACCATTGGAAAATTGTTCCAGCGCGACACAGAAAAAACGCTCCACTAAGCGTAATTCGGTATCGCTCATTTCTTTGCGGCTGCGTTGGTTTTTCGCGAGACCACCAAAGAAGAGATCGACCATCGCAAATAATAATTCACCATCAATAGCGATGGTGCCGTGAAGATCGTGCGGCGACACAATGAACTCACGGTATAGCGAAGGTGTTGGCATCTGTTGCAAGTACTCTTGCAACTTGAGGGTATCTTGCTGCTCAAGCGTGAAAGCGACTGGGTGACGTAGCAAGTGATGGAACGACTGGCGAGCAGTACGTTCAAACTGTTTGCATACGTTATCGATAATAGCTTGCAGCGCACCAATGCGGTGTTCAGGGCTGGCTAGATCAAAGTCGCGTACGTCGACTTGATCAGTATTGGATATGATTTTGCTTTTTTTAGTCATCATAATTGGCAAACTATCTAGCTAACTGTCAACTGCAACGCGTCGTATATTCATGAAACAAAAGCTGTTTATAACTGAATATATAACTCAGCTTAAACAACTCGGTTATAAATAAAAAAATGAATGAAAATTTTAAAAAATTAAAATAAATATTTTAACAAATGATGCTGTTCGTTTTTATTAATTATATTTTTTACGGCATCATAGATTTGGCGTGAGAGACTACCTTTAGAGGGTATCGATTGTCAAACTAATCCCGCTCACCTTTAGGTATATTATACGGTACATTGTTTTGTTTGTCTTGGTGAGTTATTTATCGCTAAATTTAACGTTTATTTGACTGCTTAGTGTTCATTTTATTGACAGTTGACATGTCCTAGTTAATGCATTCTTATTAGCGCCATAAATAAAATATATAAACACTCATTTAAGCCCTTAAATACATTTACGCTCGCTGCATATTTAACTGTGTCAATATTTCGTCTCGCTTTTGTAAGCTCCTGATTTAAAGGTGCTTTATTAAGGCGATAAAATTATTTGATATTTTTGTTTAAGTTAATTGATTGCGTGGTCGCTTAACTGTTTTTTATGGCTCTAAATAACTTGTTGGCGTGATCTCTTAACTTGGAGTTATTAATGTTGGTCATTTTTAGAGCAATTTTAGCTCTATTTTTGTTTGTTTCTTGTTCGGTTAGTGCGAAGGTGATTAATTGGTCGTCTGCTTTGGATGATAGCTCATGGCATTTTTCCGGCAGCAAGACGTCATGTGTGCTTTCCCATCCGGTACATCAATTTGGCACTGTGAAAATAATTTCAGAGGCAGGCGAAAAAACGCGTTTATTACTTAATTCAACCAAAGTTAAGACTTTAAATAACGTTGTAAATATTGAATCAATATCACCTCCTTGGCTAAAAAACTCTGAAGTTGAACTTTACCCTTATCGCTATGGTTATATTTCACCATCCGATAACTCATTAATTGTTAATGATGTTGAGAATGTTGTTAATGAATTAAATAACGGTCGATGGGTGGCAATTAATTTGACGGATAAGCGTCAAATTAATAACACGGTGATTGTTCAGAATATAAATATTGAGCAATCAGTTTCTGATTATTTGCAATGTCAGAACCAGTTGATTGCATTTAACTATCAACAAATTAGAGATTCTGTCTTTTATTTTAAACCTGGCTCAACGCACTTGAACCCTCAAGTAATTAAGAAGCTGGAAGGAATTGCGGAATATATTGATATTGATTCCAAAGTTCGCAAAGTGTTGATTGATGGCTACTCAGATCAAAGTGGTCAATTTAGTTCCAAGATGCGTATTTCTCGCCAGCGTGCCGATGAAGTGGCTGCAATGCTAATGGAGCTTGGGGTTCCCCATCAATTAATCCAAATTCGTTCGCATGGTGATCGTTACTTGGCTTCTAGCCTAACGACTCCCCAAGCGTTGCAGTTAAATCGTCGCGTAACCGTTAGGCTGGTGCGAAAATCAGGAGCAAGTTCATGACAGCAACAACTTGGCAAGTGCTGATGTTTCACCCCCAGCATCCGGTATTAGACAGTGTGTTAGCCGGCGGCGAAGCGCAAGGGTACCAATTAACCCGCGCTACCAATGTGATGAACTGTTTATGTCAGCTTGATAGCAAAGCGTGGGACTTACTGTTAGTGCCTGCGTGTTTGGCCGACGGTAGCGAAGCCAGCGATGTGATCGCCTTGGCGCGTCGCCAAGGGTATAACGGCCCGATTGCGGTACTGTCTGAGTTATCGCATGTCAGTCAAGTTAGCCAAGCGTTGCAAATGGGGGCGACCGATTATCTGTTGATCCCATTTGGTCATACTCATCTTGCGCAGCTAGTTCAACGCATTATGCAAACCAAGCAGTCGAGCTCGTCAGTGGTCGCAGAAGCGGCGCAGAGTAAGCAGCTGCTGCAATTGGCACAGCGTGTCGCGCAAACCGATGCTTCAGTGTTGATCAATGGTGAAAGTGGTACTGGCAAAGAAGTGCTAGCGCGTTTTATCCACGATGCGTCACCGCGTGCTAAGGCGCCATTTGTTGCCATTAACTGCGCTGCGATCCCTGAAACCATGATTGAGTCGATTCTGTTTGGTCACACCAAAGGGGCGTTCACGGGGGCTGCATCAGCTCAGCCGGGTAAGTTGGAAGTCGCCAACGGCGGTACGTTACTGCTTGATGAAATTGCCGAGCTGCCTTTAGCTCTGCAAACCAAATTACTGCGTGTGCTGCAGGAAAAAGAAGTAGAGCGTTTAGGTAGTCACCAGAAGATCAAACTTGATATTCGAGTGCTGGCGGCAACCAACCAAAATTTAGAAAAGGCGGTTGCTGAAGGTCGCTTCCGTGCTGATCTTTACTATCGCTTGAACGTGTTCCCATTATGCTGCGCTTCATTGCGCGATCGCCCTGATGACATCATTCCACTGGCTGAACACTTGTTGGATCGCCATATGATGCCAGGTCAAGCGTCGACACACTTTACCGACTCTGCCAAGCAAGCGCTTAAAGCGTATTCGTGGCCGGGCAACGTACGTGAGCTGGAAAACATCATTCAGCGCGCGTTAGTGATGAGCCACGGTTGTTTGATCCGTGCGCAAGACTTATTGCTGCCGGGTCAACCTGTGGTGAGCGAGTCAGTGGTTAGCACTCGCGATGTGGTGCTGACCGATGCGGTTGCGTCATCAACACCGATGCCAATCGAGCATGCCGCCCCTGAAATGCAAATGCCTGAATTGGGTGAGGTGTCGTCAGAGCAAAGTCCGGCCGGGGTGAGCCCATCATCGGCTGGTACTAAGAAACGTCCGAATTTACAAAAAAGCCGTAAGCAAGCGGAGTTCAATACCATTATCGAGACCTTGCGTCGCTTCAATGGTCACCGTAGCAAAACGGCGCAAGAGTTAGGGGTTTCGACCCGAGCACTACGCTATAAACTGCAAACCATGCGCGAGCAAGGACTGGATGTCGAGCAAATGCTGGCCAGTTAATAGTTTTATTATTTCGAAATAAGCGGCTGTTCATCAGCCAATAACAATATTGTTTTTAGTGTTTTAGAGAGCTTCTAATGCAAGAAAAAGTCCTGTTAATGCAGCAGCCTTTGAGCCAAATGGCCGAGGTGCAGGCCCAAATTCAATCATTCGATGCGATTAAGATCGCACCGAACCCGATCACCACTCCTCAAGCGCAAGCCGTGGACTTTACCCAAGTGATCACCAACACCCTGAACAATGTCGACCAGCAAGGTCGTGATGCGTCAGCCAAGATGACAGCGGTAGATACTGGTCAAAGCGATGACTTGGTTGGGGCTATGGTCGCAAGCCAAAAAGCCAGCCTAGCTTTTTCAGCTATGGTGCAAGTGCGTAATAAGCTGATGACAGCTTACGACGATGTCATGAAGATGCCAGTGTAGTGGGATTGGGTAAGTGACTGAAGTAATGAAGCAGAAGCTGGCAACAATGGCTAGCCCAGCAGGCGTAGGTCGCCTGTTTTCTGGTATGCGCTTGGCAGGTTTTCTGATGGGCATTGCTGCCTTGGTAACCGTGGCAGTGGTATTAGGCTTATGGCAGGGCAATAGCCAGTATCGTCCCTTGTACGGTGAAACCGAGCAGTTTGACCGTAGCCAAGTGATCTCGGTGCTGGAAGAAAAAGGGCTGGATTACTATATCGAGCCGCAAAAAGGCAGCGTCATGGTTGCGCGCGATAGTTTAGGTCAAGCGCGTTTAGCGCTGGCGGCGGCTGGTGTGGAAGCGCAATTGCCAACGGGTTTGGAAATCCTGAACCAAGACTCTAGCTTAGGCACGAGTCAATTTGTGGAAAATGCGCGTTACCGCCACGGCTTAGAAGGCGAATTAGCACGCAGCATCATGGCACTTGATGCGGTGCAAAATGTGCGTGTGCACTTGGCGATGCCAAAGCAAACCTTGTTTGTCCGTCGCGATAAAGCCCAAGCGTCAGCGTCAGTGGTGTTATCGTTAGCACCGGGTGCTGTACTTGATAGCGAGCAAGTGACGGCGATTGTTAACTTGGTGGCTGGCAGTGTACCTGAGCTTTCTGCAGAGCAAGTTACGGTGATCGACCAACAAGGTAATTTGTTGTCGGCATTGGTTGGTGAAGGCCGCCATGGCAAGAACAGCAGTGCTTACCTTGATTACGTGCAAAAACTGGAAGCGAGTTACATCAACCGTGCTTCGCGCATGCTACGCCCTATGGTGGGGGGGGATAACTTCCAAGTGGAAGTGGCTGCAGATGTAAACTTCGACCGTACCGAATCAACTCAAGAACTGTATGCCCCTGAAGGGACGGTTCGTTCTGAATTTAACTCTTATGATCGCCGTGCAGGTCAAGCTGCCCAAGGTGTACCGGGTGCATTGAGTAACCGTCCACCGGAAGAAGGTGACGAAGATAAAGATCCAAATGCGGGTAATGAGCGTGGTGAAAGCTCACGTGAGTACGTGATGGATCGCACCATGAAGCATACTTACTTCCAGCAAGGTCAGGTTGAGCGTTTAAGCGTATCTGTACTGTTAAATGGTGAGCCAGATGCGTTCACGCCAGCAAAACTAGACAGTATTCGTCAGATGCTTAGCGATGCGATGGGGATCAATGCCGATCGTGGCGATCGTTTTAGCCTTCATGTGTACCCATTTAGCAAAGTGGATCAGCAACTGCTGGGTGAAGAGCCTGTGTGGTGGATGCAAAACGTATGGCTTGATTACCTACGTTACATTCTGTCTGCGATTGTGGCGCTAGTGATTCTATTGGTTGTGGTGCGTCCTGCGCTACGTCAATTAGCGGGCGAGCGTAAAACGGGCAACGAATTGAGCCCGGTAATGGCAGATCCAACGGCAGCTAATGCGACCAACAGCACTGCTGTGGCGAATGTTGCGACGCCAGCGGATGCGACGCCAGAAGCTGAATTAGAAGCTCCTGCTGCGGCAAGTGCACCATCAGAAGCGGCAACCTTGAGTTCAGCTGTGGTGCCAGAAGATGTGTTGCCTGAACTGCCAAGCCCTGAGACTGGCTTGGAAATTCAAACCTCTTACTTACAGACGTTATCGGAGAAAGAGCCGGAACGTGTTGCTCATGTTGTTAAACAATGGATAACCCCGAAAGATGCAGACAAGTGATAATGCCCAAGGCATCGAACAGGCCGCAATTTTATTGTTGAGCATGGGTGAAGAAGCTGCAGCCAATGTGCTGCAGCAACTTGATCGTGAACAAGTGCGCCAGTTATCGATTGCGATGGCCAGTATTCCCGCGGTGAAAAAAGACCAAGCGGAAAGTGTATTTCAGCGTTTTTTCCAAGACTTTAAATCGGAGTCTGGAATTTCAGGTGCGTCGCGTAGCTACCTGGAACGCACCCTAAACAAAGCCTTAGGTCAGTCATTGTCGCAGCCGCTATTGGATGCGATTTACGGTGACTCGCTTAAGCACAACCTACAGCGTCTGCAATGGCTTGAGCCTGCCAAGTTGGCAGAGCTGATTTCGGGTGAGCACCCGCAGATGCAAGCGGTGTTCTTAGCTTACCTAGAGCCAGAAGTGGCGACAGGTCTACTGGCTAAACTGCCAGAAGAAGGGCTTGATGAGTTGCTATACCGCTTAGCGAACTTAAAAGAAATCCACCCAGACATGATGCAAGAAGTGCACGTGCTGTTGGATAAGTTCTTAGCGCAAGTGGGACAGCAAAACAGCACCTTGATTGATGGCACCCAAAAAGCAGGTGACATCATCAACCGTCTTCAAGGCGATCAAAGCATGAAGGTGATGACAGGTCTGAAAGCGATCGACCCGGATTTGGTGGCGCAGCTAGAATCGCAAATGTACAACTTCAGCATTTTGGTTCGTCAGACCGAAGAAACGTTGGAGCGCTTGGTGGAAGAAGTCGAGCAAGATGTATTGGCGACGGCGCTAAAAGGTGCCGAAGAAGAGCTGCTTGATAAAGTCTTTGCCACCATGCCGAAACGTGCCGCGCAATACTTGCGTGAAGCGATGGAAGGCAAAGGTCGTGTTCGCTTGAGTGCGGTGGAAGAAGCACGTACTCAGTTGGTTGATACGCTGCGTCAGCTTGCCGATGAAGGCGAGGTGGAGCTGCAACTCTTTAGCGAGCCAGTGGTTGAGTAAGCGAGGGTGTGATGAAAAAAAATCAGGTAAGCAATGTGCTTCATCCTCAGCTAGGGCAATACCGCCCGTATCACTTTCCGCCTTTG
Source organism: Photobacterium jeanii (assembly GCF_001650345.1). GTDB lineage: Bacteria > Pseudomonadota > Gammaproteobacteria > Enterobacterales > Vibrionaceae > Photobacterium > Photobacterium jeanii. The sequence continues at coordinate 57,219 of NZ_LVHF01000017.1, forward strand.
ATGCAGTCAGATGAAGACGATCTGTTTGGTGATGAAAGTGGTGGCTCGTATCAAGACGAGTTTCACAATGGTTTCCAAGATGGTCAGCAAAAAGGTCACGAGCAAGGTTACCAAGAAGGTGTGACCCAAGGCATGCAGGCTGGTCTTGAGCAAGGGCTTGAACAAGGTCGCCAGCAAGGTGTTAGTGAAGGGATGGCGCAGGTGCAGCAACAAATGGGCAGCACTGCGGCATCGGTTGATCACTTGATGCAGCAAATTCAGCAAGTGTTCCAACAACACGTGCGTCAGCAGAGCGAAATGATCTGTGATTTGGTGCAGAAAGTGGCGCGCCAAGTGATCCGTGCCGAGCTAACCCTTAAGCCGGGTCAGATGGTGCACTTGATTGAAGAAACACTTGCGCAAATGCCAGAGCAAAAGCCAGATTTGGTGATTTACTTAAATCCGCAAGATTGCCAGCGCTTGGTCGAGTTAGTGCCAGAGCAAGTGGCGTCTTGGACGCTGCAGCCGGATGAGAATCTAGCGATTGGTAGCTGCCGCGTGACCAGCAGTGAGTCGGAAGCGTTCGCCGATAGCGATGAGCGTTTAGAGACTTGCATGGAATCGATCCGAGACAGTTTGCTCAGCGATGCGTGATTTATTTCAAGAACTCAACGCCCGACTAAGCTCGGCGGTCGATCAAGTCCCTGAAGTGCCAGTTGCCCGCACTTGGGGGCGCTTGACCCGGATGGCAGGATTGACCCTCGAAGCGGTCGGTTGCCGTTTGTGTACCGGACAGCGTTGTTTAATCGAAACCGACCACGGCACCTTAGTAGAAGCCGAAGTGGTCGGTTTTGACCGTCAGGCGTCAGTATTGATGCCGATCCGCCATACCACGGGTTTGCGCCCGGGGAGCCGCGTGCTGCCGCTTCATGGCGACAGCAAAATCGATGTCGGCTACAGCATGCTGGGCCGTGTGCTGAATGGCTTGGGTGAACCGCTTGATGGTTTAAATCCGATCTCGGGTGAGCAGCGCATCAGCCTACAAGGCGAGACCATAAACCCATTGCAACGCCTACCGATTTCCAGCCAGTTGGATGTGGGTGTCCGCGCCATTAACGGCATGTTGAGTGTCGGTAAAGGACAGCGTATGGGCTTGTTCGCGGGTAGTGGTGTGGGTAAGAGTGTGCTGCTTGGCATGATGACCCGTAACACCACCGCTGAGATCACCGTGGTGGGTTTGATTGGTGAGCGTGGCCGTGAGGTCCGTGAATTTATCGAACACTCTTTGGGGCCGGAAGGGATGAAAAATGCGGTGGTGATTGCTTCACCTGCCGATGATCCGCCGTTAATGCGTTTGCGAGCTTCGGTGCTGTGCCACCGTATCGCTGAGTTCTTCCGCGACCAAGGTCACGACGTATTACTCTTGATGGACTCATTAACCCGCTACGCCCAGGCGCAGCGTGAAATCGCGTTAGCTGTCGGTGAGCCGCCAGCAACCAAAGGTTATCCGCCTTCAGTGTTTAGCTTGTTACCTCAACTGGTCGAGCGGGCAGGTAATGGCGCGACCGAGCGAGGTTCGATCACCGCGTTTTATACCGTGCTGTCGGAAGGGGACGATCAACAAGATCCGATCGCCGATGCGGCGCGGGCGATCCTCGATGGCCACATTGTCTTGAACCGTGAATTGGCCGAGCAAGGGCATTATCCTGCGATTGATATCGAGCAATCGATCAGCCGTGCGATGCCACAAGTGGTGAGCCAAGAGCAGCTTAAACAAGCGCAGCTTATTAAGCAGCGTTATGCGCGTTATCGTCAGATCCAGGATTTGATTGCCTTAGGGGGTTACCAACCGGGGCAAGACCACAACCTCGATTTAGCGGTCCAGCAATACCCAGCGGTGTGCCAGTTCTTGCAGCAAGGTATGCATGAAAGTGTGACCTTGGCTGAAACCCAAGCGGCGATGGCGCAGTTAGTGTAAGGAAACCAAGATGCGACGAGTGAAAATGTTGACCCACTGGCGTGAGCAACAGCAACGCCAGTTTGATGATATTCAACAAGAATATAGTCAAATCAACCGCCAGTATCAGGCTCACCAAGACAGATTAGCCTTGCTAGAAAGTTTATCGGGTCAGTACAGTGTGGGCGGTGGTCAGCAAACGTCAGCGTTGATGCTGAAAGGCATTGGTCGTTTTCGTTATCAGTTGGATAACCTTACTCTGTTACAACGCCAAGAGTTGGAAATGGCTGAGGTTGAGTTGCGTAGTGCCAACGAGCGGATGGTTAAGCAACACTGTCAGGTCAAGATGGGGGATAAGCTGATCGAGAAACGTCAGCAAGGGCTGATCAAAAAGGAAGAGCGTCAGCAGCAAAAAATCTTAGATGAGTTGGCGGCGAATCAATTTTATCGCCAGCGGATCGCATCATCCTAGCTGGCGAAAAATCTAAACCTAATTATATCAACCGATTAAGGTTTTATTCACCGCTTAAGGTTGGGCTGGTGCGTAGCAGAATTGCTGCTCGGGTTTGAGCAAACGGTCAATTAACTGCTTTTGTTGGGCCAGTAAGCGACCATTGGTATTGTTCAGCTCTTGGCAGGTCAAGGTTAATTGATACACCTGTTGCCACCATTGTTTTGCCTGATCTTGGATCGGTTGTGGCAGCTTTGCCAGCAAAGTTTGCATACCTTGGTTATCGGCCGTGGTACCAAGCTGGTTTAAGATCGTTTGACGATTCGCCGCGTGCTGGTTCAAGGTCGCCATCAACTGCTCCATCGCCGCATTGTGCGGTGTCAGGGCTTGATTATCACGATTGACCAACAGGTTATGCTGCTCTTTCAGCTGATTCGCCATTTGTTGGTAATGGCTCACATCTTGTTTAAGCTCACCTAACAGGGTTTTGATCAGGGTATTACTGTCAGCCATTATTGGTTGCCTTGGTAGTAATCAACCATAGTGCCTGCGAGTTTATCCAGATCAACGTTAACCTGACCAGATTGCAGCATTTGCTTCATCTTCGCCACTTTATCCATATCAACGTCGCTGGTATTGCGAAGTTCGGCTTTGGCATTTTGTAGGGAACGCACGTCGTTGCTTAGTTCTACCTGTTTGGCTGCTGGCGTTGCGGCAGCGCTTTTGTTCGCTGATGTGCGGCTGTCGATAGTAACAGGCTGTGACATCGCGCTTTGAATTTTTCCAATCATGCGATTACTCAATCGGTAATAAGTAATAGGTTTATAGCTATACAGCGACCAACAAAATCTGAGCTTAACTGCTTTTTTGATCTTTTGCGCAAATTATATCAATTTTGATCCGCTAAGGTTAAAACAAGGTTTTGACTTTTTGAGGTCCTACCACGGTTGCCAAAATGGTTTTGTCGGTAGTGCTATTTTTTACCTTGATTTGTTCACCCTTGCTTCCTGCTTCTAGTGCAACGCCCTTCATTCGCGCCGTCATGTTGCCATATTTAGCTTCAATCACCACTTCTTGGCGTCGTTCAACCCAATTGCGCTGTTCAACCATCCGAGGGCTGATAATTTTCCCTGCGGTGATCCGCCGTTTACTGACTTGGTTTTTGAGCTCGCTGACTTTAGTGAAATACCCCTGACGGACATAAGAAATATCGGTTCGACGACGCCTGAGATCTTTTTGATTTAAGGTTTGTTCACGCTCGATGGTGTTTTTGGCCACCACTAATTTGAGGTACACCTTTACATCGGCTTTGGCGCGAGATTTCCAATAGTTTGGCTTGTGACATTCTAACGTTAGGGTCACTTTGCCGATAGGTTGGCGTGCTTGATTACGGCTGATCGCCAATGGTGTATCGCAGGGTGATAGCTCAGGGGTATCAATATCAAAGCGAAAATCATTACTGCCAACACTGCCTGCAAAGCGCGCCACTTCGCGGTATAAAAAACTGCGAATTTGGGGCGCGTATTCTGATTTTTTCTTGTTGTTAGCCATACTTAGCGGGCTACAAAGTGCCGCAATTAATCCTATCCCTGTGATCAATGCTAGGCGGATAACGCGTCTTTCCGAGCGGAAGTTGAGCTTCCGCTCTAGACGGATGTTATCGGACTTATTCTTGTAAAGCATTGATCTATCTCGTTTAAATAAATGGCATAAAGTTTGCTTTATATGGCTGTTCAACCGATACAGAGTAGATGAGATGGCTATCAATTTTGAGGATGCATTGGGCGTACACCCTAATACATTGCAGTTCCGAACACAACGCGCAAAGGTGTTGGCCAGTAACTTGGCAAACGCGGATACCCCGAATTTTAAAGCGCGTGATATCAGTTTTCAGGACGCGATGGATGAGGTCGCAAGTCAAGCGCGCTCTAAGCACTTAAGCCGTCGTCATCAAGCTCAGTCGTATGAGCTTCTGTACCGCAATCCGCAGCAACCCGCGCAGGATGGTAACACGGTTGAACTAGGAGTTGAGCAGGCCAAATTCGCAGGTAATGCTATGGATATGGAAACCAGCCTGACTTTTTTGAACATGAAAATTCGCGGTCTGAAGCAGGCCATTAACGGACAGTGATCAGTATGTCTTTTTCTTCTCTATATGACATTGCAGGCTCGGCAATGACAGCGCAGACCGTTCGCCTGAACACGGTAGCCAGTAACTTGGCGAATGCCGATGTGGTTTCTGGTTCTGAACGCGAAGGTTACCGAGCAAAGCGCCCAGTATTTTCATCAGTGATGATGGATATGAACAACCCGATGGCAGGCACTCGTGTTCGCATCGACGATGTAATCGAGAGTGATGAACCATTGCGTCGTCGCTATGAGCCAAACCATCCAAAGGCTAACGAGCAAGGGTACGTATTCCACTCAACGGTCAACGTGGTTGAGGAAATGGCTGACATGATGGCGGCATCACGCAGCTTTGAAACCAATGTCGATGTAATGAGTCGTGCTCGCAGTATGCAGCAAGGCATTTTGCGTCTTGGTCAAACAAGTTAGGAAGTTAGAGCATGAGCTTAGCAAGAGTTAATACCGCAGGTCAGTTTCACCAAGCTGATTCTCAAAGTGCTCAACCTCAGGTTGCGAGCAACGGTAACAAGAAAGACATGACGCCAACCAGTAATGACTTTTTAACCATGATGGTGGCACAGGTTCAAAACCAGAACCCATTGAACCCAACCGATGGTACTGAGTACCTGACCCAGCTAGGCATGATGTCAGCGGTGTCGAGTTTGGAAGGGGTAAAAACGGGCATGATGAACCTCAACATCGGCATGACCAACTTAGAGATGCTGCAATCGACCAACTTGGTGGGTAAGAAGGTATTGATGGACGTGAAAAACGGCCTTGATATCAACGAGGGTCAAACCATCAATGGTCGGGTGCAATTCGATAAGCCAGTCGATAAAGCCACTGTGATTGTGTACGACGAGAAAGGCAAAGAAGTCGACAAGATCAAACTGGGCGCACAAGGCAAAGGCATGGCGGAGTTTGAAATCGATGGTGATGACCTAGGTAAAGGTACTTACTCGTTCAAAGTGGTTGCAGAAAATGGCGATAACGCGTGGGAGCAAAACATCATGATTGCTGCCAAGGTGGACTCAGTCAATATTCCTGCCAATGGCGGGGCTGTGATGCTGAACTTAGCGGGCGTAGGCAAGATGTCGATGTTCGATATGCGTGAAATAACGGCGTAAATAATAAATAAAAGAAGTAGATAGGTAGATTTTATGTCAATTAGTGTTGGCCTGAGTGGCTTACGAGCAACATCGGAACAAATGAACTCCATCAGCCACAACATCGCGAACGTGGGTACTGTGGGCTTTAAATCGTCACGTACTGAGTTCCAAGATGTTTACGCACCGCAATTCGGTGGTGGTGAGATGAACGGTGTAGAAGTGGCGCAAGTACGTCAAAGCTTCACCTCTGGTGGCACCACCAGTACAGGTCGTAACAGCGATTTGGCGATCAACGGTGAAGGCTTCTTCATGGTGCAAAACAATGGCCAGCAGATGTTTACCCGTAACGGTGTGTTTAACCTAGATACTGAAGGCTATTTGGTTTCAGGTGACGGCTACCGTTTGCAAGGCTATGGCGTAACAAGCTCAGGCCAAATTCAGACTGGTACTGTGACTGATCTGAAAGTAGACACCAGTGACATGGCGGCGAAGGTGTCATCTAAGATCAACCAAGGTTTGAACTTGGATGCTAATGCGAAAGCGATTGATTCGGCTAAAGTGAAGTTCGATCCGGAAGACCCTCAAACATTCACGTCGAGCGTGACGTCTACGATTTACGATTCACTAGGTAGTGAACACCAATTAACGCAGTACTACGTAAAAACTGACAAAAATCAGTGGGAAATCCATTACAAGATGGACGATAAAGTGCTTGCTGATAAGAACACCGTTTCTTTCGATGCTGACGGTAAAGTGACCGATGAGTCAGCTCTTAACCTGAACCTAACGTTCGACAACGGTGCGAAGCCACAAGCGCTTGCACTTACGATGAAAGATGTTACTCAGTACGGCAGTGAATTCTCTATCAACAAAAATGCATCTGACGGTCACGCACCAGGTCAAATCGCAGGTTGGTATTTTGAAGGTGACGGTACGGTTTACGCGCGTTACTCAAACGGTCAGACCAAAGCACAAGGTCAGGTACTAATGGCACGCTTCCCGAACCAAGAAGGTTTGCAACAAGCGGGCGGTACGCGTTGGACACAGAGCTTTGCCTCTGGTGCCCCTCTGCTAGGTACTCCGGGTACAGGTCAAATGGGTGCATTGCGTACGGGTATGTATGAAAACTCGAACGTTAACCTAACGAATGAAATGGTGTCTCTGATGTCTGCGCAAAGCAACTATCAGGCGAATGCGAAAACCATCAAGGTATCGCAAGAAATGACCCAGATTCTATTCCAGAACTTATAAGTCGAGGCTGGGCATGGATAAATTATTGTTCACCGCGATGTCGGGTGCGAGCCGCGTAATGATGGCGCAGCAAGTGCATGCCAATAACCTCGCTAACGTGAATACCACAGGCTTTCGTTCTGATATTGAGCAAGCAGATAGCGTGAAAGTGAAAGGGCAGGGCTATGACAGCCGCGCCCTGGTTGCTGCACGTGCTGGTGGTTCTGACTTTTCTGCAGGAACGTTACAGCACACCGACAACCCTTTGGATGTGGCGATTCGTGGTAAAGGTTTCTTTGCGGTTGAAGCTCACGAAGGCGATGAAGCGTATACCCGTGCCGGTAACTTTACCTTGGGTGCGGAAGGCGAACTGATGCTGGGTGAGCGCCCTGTAATGGGCGTTGGCGGCGCTATCGTGATCCCAGAATACGAGCAACTGAACATTGGTAGCGATGGCACCATTTCGGTTGTGCCTCAGGGGGGGGGCTTAGTGCAGGAAGTGGGCCAACTGAAGTTGGTTAACCCGGATTTTGCACAGCTACGTAAAAGCGAAGATGGTCTGTTCCGTGTCACCGGTGAAGGCGGTCAAGCGGATGCGGCAGACGATGTCACAGTGGCGGCGGGCTACCTAGAAAGCAGCAACGTAAACGCGATTGATGCTTTGGTGAACAATATTTCTTTAGCTCGTAACTTCGAGCTACAAGTCAAAATGATGAAGACAGCCGAGCAATTGGCGACTACCGGCAACCGCCTGATCCGCGGTAACTAATCTTCATTTGAGGATCATAAAAGCCCTCTTCATGTCTCGATACGGCAGCAATAGGCTGCCGCTTTTTCTCAGGAGTAATAGCTATGCATCCTGCTTTATGGGTGAGTAAAACGGGTCTTGCAGCGCAAGACACCCAAATGCAAGTCATTTCAAACAACCTTGCAAACGTGAATACGGTTGGCTTTAAACAAGACCGTGCGGTGTTTGAAGACTTGTTCTATCAAATGAAAAAACAGCCGGGCTCGATGGTAGACCAGCAAAACGAAGCTCCGGGTGGCCTGCAATTGGGTAACGGTGTTCGCACAGTGGGTACCCAGAAGTTAATGAAGACGGGTAGCTACCAAAATACCCAAGAAGCGACTGACTTAGCGATCATGGGCGCAGGTTTCTTCCAAGTTGAAATGAGCGACGGTACCACGGCTTATACCCGTAATGGTCAATTCCACCGTAACTCTGAAGGTATGTTGGTAACGGCTGCGGGCTTACCGATGATCCCGAACATTGAGATCCCAGAAAATGCGACAGGCATGAGTGTGGGTAAAGATGGCATGGTGACTATTCAGATCCAAGGCGATCCGCAACCACAAGAGTTGGGTCAAATTACTTTGGCGAACTTCACTAACCCATCGGGTCTAGAAGCGCTGGGCGGTAACTTGTTCCGTGAAACTGGTGCGTCTGGTGCGCCAACCGAAGGTGTGGGTGGTGAAGATGGTATTGGTGCTATCAACCAGTTCACCCTTGAAGGTTCAAACGTGAGCGTCGTGGAAGAGATGGTGAACATGATCACCACCCAACGTGCCTACGAAATGAATGCCAAAGTGGTATCAAGTGCCGACCAAATGCTGAAGTTTGTCAGCCAATCGATGTGAGTTTAAGGCCATGATGCGCGTTATTATTCTTCTTTTCACCAGCCTATTGGCTGCGGGATGTACTTCGGTTTCTGAGGTGGTGGATACCCAACCGCCAGAGGAAGTGCCGTACACCAATTACCCTACTTTTGAAGCCAATACCGATGGCAGTTTGTTTAATTCCAACTACGGAATGGCACTGTTTCAGGATCGTCGTGCGTTTCGTGTTGGCGATATCCTAACCGTGGTGTTAGACGAGCAAACACGTTCGAGCAAAAAAGCGGGTACCTCGTTTGGAAAAGAGAGTAATACCGGCATCACTGTTCCTAAATTTGCAGGCACGCCTTACCCCGATGCCGAGTTTTCGATGAAGGGCGATCGCGATTTTAAAGGCTCATCATCGAGCTCACAGCAAAACTCCCTGAGCGGCAGCATTACAGTGTTGGTATCGGAAGTGATGCCCAATGGTGTGCTGCGCGTACGTGGTGAAAAATGGCTAAAGCTCAACCAAGGTAACGAATACATTCGTTTATCGGGTTTAGCGCGCGTGGATGATATCGATGGCGGCAACCGTATTTCATCTCAGCGTTTAGGTGATGCGCGTATTACCTATTCAGGTCGCGGCACGTTAGCTGACGCCAACGAAGCTGGTTGGTTGTCTCGCTTCTTCAATAGTTCATGGTTCCCTATCTAATGACAATGAAAAAAATCCTGTTTGTAGTGGGCTTGTTACTTAGCCCATTGATGGCGACAGCACGTCCGCTACTGAGTCTGGTTGATATTCAAGGGATCCGTGAAAACCAGTTAGTCGGCTACGGTCTCGTGGTGGGCTTGAGTGGTACGGGTGATAAAAGCCAAACCAAGTTTACTTCTCAATCGGTGAAAAACATGCTGAGCCAGTTTGGGGTTCAGCTACCCGCCAATGCCGATCCGAAATTGAAGAACGTGGCAGCGGTTGCTGTCAGTGCCACTATTCCGCCGCTAGCGGGGAAAGGTCAGGCGCTGGATATCACGGTATCGTCAATTGGTGATGCCAAAAGTTTGCGTGGTGGTACCTTGCTGTTAACGCCATTAAAAGGGGTTGATGGGCAGGTTTACGCTGTTGCTCAAGGTAACTTGGTTGTGGGTGGTGTTAAAGCCCAAGGTAATAGCGGTTCGGGTATCACGATTAATATTCCAACTGCAGGCTTGATCCCGAATGGCGGTATTATTGAGCGTGAAATTCCATCGTCGTTTTTAACTTCGACCGATGTGATTTTGAATCTTAAAACGCCAGGTTTTAATACTGCACGCAATATCGAAAAAGCGATCAATAACGTATTTGGTCCACAAGTAGCATCAGCAGAAAGCCATGCGCGAATTCGTGTTCGTGCTCCGCATGATGCTAACCAACGTGTCACTTTCCTCGCGATGCTGGAAAGCCTTGATGTGCAGCAGCACAAGTCGCTCGATAAAGTGGTGTTTAACTCACGTACCGGCACCATTGTGGTGGGTAAAGACGTTAAGGTTCATACCGCAGCGGTTAGCCACGGTAACCTCACGGTTAGTGTGGTAGAGAACTACAACGTAAGTCAGCCGAATGCCTTTAGTAATGGTAATACGACGGTGACGCCAAGTTCAGATGTGTCTATCGACCAAGAGCGCGGCAAAGTATTTATTTGGCCGGAAAGCAAGGAAGGCACTTCGCTGCAAAGTATTGTTGATGCAGTGAATAGCTTAGGTGCTTCGCCGAACGATTTGATGGCAATTTTGATTGCGTTAGACGAAGCGGGCGCGCTGGACGGTCAACTGGTAATTCTGTAATGAAACTCATTGAAAACGATCATCACTCTGCGCTGTACAACGACGTGAGTGAACTGCAAAAAATCACGGCAAACCCAGATCAAACTCAAGCGCTGCAACAAGCGGCTAATCAGTTTGAAGCCGTGTTTTTGCAAACCGTGCTGCGCCATATGCGCCGCGCATCTGAGTCTATCCATGAAGGGGAAGAGTCCCCTTTTAACAGCAAGCAGCAGAAATTTTTCCGTGAAATGTACGACAGCCAAATCGCGGTAGAAATGAGCCAGCAGCAGAGCATGGGCATTGCCGATATGTTGATGAAGCAATTAAGTCAGCACGACGCATTTAAGCCACAGCCACAAGCGGTCGCTGTTAATCAGCAAGTCGCAATGACATCGACGACTGGCATGACGGGAGCAAGCGCAGGACGCTTTAGCCCGGTGACAGCGCCGGCGTCGTCATCGGCTAGCCCTGTAACCATGCCGCATTGGTGGAGTAACAATACGCCGCTGTCGCAGCACCTGAAAATCCAGATGGATGATGAAGAACTATGAGTTTGATTAATATTGGCTTGTCAGGCATGAATGCTGCCAACGCGGGTCTTTCTGTTACCGCCCACAATGTGTCGAACGTTATGACACCGGGCTACAGTCGTCAACGTGTCGGTTTTGGTGCCCAAACAGGGGCTGACAACCGTGGCGCAGGTGTTGGTGTTAGCAATGTAGAACGTCTGGCTGACAACTACCTTAATCAACAGATTTATCGTCAGCGTGGTTCGTGGGGTTACAACGCGATCAGCACTCAGTACATGAAAAAAACACAAACAGTACTGAATAATGACAGCACTTCGGTAAGTAAAGGGCTGGACCGCTTTTATGCTGCGTTGAATGAAGCGTCGGCGAAGCCGCAAGATGTTGCTTACCGTCAGACGATTGTGAGTCAAAGCAAGTCGATGGTGCAACGCTTTAACAACATGAGCTCGCAGCTCGATAGCCAAGAAAAGCAGATCAAAGGTCAGTTAGACGCATCGATCTCTGAAGCCAATACCCTAATGGCAAGTATTGCGAGCTTGAACAGCAGTATTCGTGACGCTGGTGGTGATACGCAAAGTACCAGCAGTTTACTTGATGCGCGTGATGAAGCGATCCGCCAATTGTCATCAATGATGGATGTAAATCCAACTTATAACGATGACGGCACTGTGACGTTGACAATGGCGAAAGGTCAGACGCTTGTGAGCGGCGATACCGCGAGTAAGCTCGAGCAAGACCACAATGGTGAGTTATTGTTACGTCGCGGTGAAGGCAAGTTAGCATTGGATGAAAACCTAGGTGGTACCATTGGTGGTTTGATTAACTACCGTGATACTGAGTTGGTTGAGCTTCGTCGTGAACTTGATGTGATGGCTTATAGCTTTGCAACTGAGTTCAACGAGAAGCATCAGCAAGGTTTTGATCTTAATGGCGAGCAAGGTAAACCCGTTTTTGGTGGCGTCGATAGCGTTGAAGGTGCCGCAGGCAAATTAACACTGCTAGTGGATGACCCGAAACAACTGGCGTTTTCTAGTAAAGCCGATGAACCGGGTAACAGTGAAAACTTACAAGGTTTGATTGAGCTTAAGAACGCGCCAATTAATGTTGATAAGACCAAGCTGTCAGCTGACGAACTTGAAAAATACGGTAACGTCGTTGATAAGCTAAACGGCAAGTCAATCTATGATAACTACACCGGTCTTACTGGTGATTGGGCGATCAAAACAGCTCAAATGGAATCGGATGCTAAAGCGTCTGATACCTTAGTGAAGCAAGCACAAGGTGAGCGTGACAGCAAAAGTGGCGTAAACCTTGATGAAGAAGCGGCTAGCATCATGACTTACACCCAGATGTACCAAGCCAATGCGAAGGTGATTTCAACAGCGCAACAGCTGTTTGATGTGACCTTGTCAATGTTCAACTAAGTCGCTCGTTGTAAATAGGATAAGATCATGCGTATTAGCACATCGCAAATGACCAACATCATGTTGTCGAGCATGCAGGGCTCTACAACGCAAGTGAACAAAACCTTCATTCAGTTGAACTCTGGCGAGCGTATGCTTGAGGCTTCGGATGATCCGCTAGGTGCGGTGCAATTGATGATGCTAGATCGTGAGCAGTCAGATATTGGTCAGTATAAGAAGAATATCTCTAATCTTCAGACCCAGTTAGGTCAAACTGAATCGCATCTTAAAGCATCGAATACAGCAGTGCTTCGAGCTCAAGAATTGGTAACAGGTGTGCTGAATGCCAGCAACAGCACGATGGAAGGTCGTGAAGCGATTGCCACTGAGCTTGAAAGTATCCTAGAGCAGCTAACTGATATTGCGAATACCAAAAGTCCAAACGGCGATTATATTTTTGCGGGTACCAAAACTGATACGCAGCCGATTGTGAAAGATGCGGCCACAGGTAAATATACCTTTGCTGGTAACAGTGATCAGCGTGAAGTGCGGGTGGCTGAATCGATGAGTATTCCTGCAAACCAAACTGCGGATGCGATTTTTGGCGATGTATTCAATACATTAGATAGCGTTGTGAATGATTTGCGCGACCCAGCGATCGAAGGCAGTAGCCTGAAAGATAGCGTGACGTCAGCGCAAACCGAGCTAAAAAGTTCACTGAACTCTATCAACCGTGCCATGACTGAGGTTGGTGGTCATCAAAATTCATTGACCATGATTTCAGGTTCGCATGATGATAATAAGCTCATCAATGATAAACTGATCGGCGAAGTAAAAGATTTAGACTATAGTGAAGCGATTTTGCAGCTCAAAACGCAAATGGCAGCACTGCAAGCAACCCAAATGACGTACAGCAAAGTACAAGATTTATCGCTGTTTAAAATGATTTAATGCCCTTCTGTCGCACCTCTGTTGTTTTTCAATCAAATTGAAATTGAGTGCGGCAGAGGAATGACAGCTGGTCGGCCAGCGTTGTCGACCAAGAAAATAAATATAAAGAGGCCGCCTTGGTTAACCAGATTTCGTCAAGTCACAATACTATTCGTAGCGGTGACAGTACCCAGCCAGATCGCATTGCACAGCAACAACCCGTTGCTGCCGTCAGTCGTGTCACTGAAAAAAAATCGCGCCAAGAGCAGCAACAGTCAGGTTTAAATGGTCAACCGCGTAGCTTATTAACGCAAACGACCTTAGCCCATAATCAAGCAGCACAAGCACAGACTGCACAGCGTGCGTTGCGCGATGCCAGCGACTTATTGAACCAATTACGTCAAACCGCTCGTCGCTCGCTAAATGCCCAAGAAGGCAAGCGAGATCAACTACAGCAGTCGCTGCATCAGCTGAAAAATAAACTGAGCAAGCTAACGCGTGAAGCCAAATACCAAGATGAGCCTGTCTTGCATCATGACTTAACACCTCGTTTATCGGGTGAGCAGCAACAGGAAACCTTTGGTATTAAAGGGCTTCGTTTAAATACCTTGCGTAATCAAGACGAAATTATTCGTTTCCAGTTTGAATCAGGTTCGCCTGCTACAGTGCGTACCATGATTGAGTTGGATGAAACCAACCAAGAGGTCGCGCAAAAATTTGATCGCGCATTATCACCTCGTGGTATTCAAGTGGCGGTTGATAAGTTCGGTGACTTGGCATTTACGGTCGATAAAGCCGAGTGGCCTAATTTACGCAAAGGTGTGTGGCTAACAGGTGGTGGTCAAATTCTGCCATCGGGCAGCCCAATTAAAGCCAAGCTGGAATCACACGATAAGCAAGCCGTATCGCCAGATGAACTGTCGTTTGCCAAGCCTCAGCAGGTGCGTAAATCATTGGCTGATATTGAGCGTATGTTGCAAAAAGTGCAGCAGGCGTTAAGCCAAATTGATAACGTGCAAAAGCAGGTTAGCGCCGATTTAGAGCGTGTAGTACGCACCAACAGCTTAAAATCTGGGGTGATCAACGCCCAGGGTGATATTGAAGCCAGTTGGTTAGAGGCGCCACAAGATGTGTCGCTACAGCTAATTGAAAACGCAGTGCCAACTCTATTGGCGCAGGCGAATGCGACGCGTCACAACGTGGTGGCTTTATTAGAGCCTTAATAACTATGGATTTGATTTAATTATAAAAAGGCGGGCTTAGGCTCGCTTTTTTTACGCTTGTGATAAAGGGAATGGACATTCTTTCTGGTGTTGAATTGTGATTTTTATCACGTTTGTTGAAGTGGTGATAAATAAATTGTGTGAATACTTAAGGCTGAAAAATAAAGGTCGCTTTAATCAAAATAGCAACGAAACCCATTGCCGGTAGTCGGCAACTGTGGATATTTTGAAATAGAGGACGACTCTCATGGCAATGAGCATCAACACCAACTTTGCATCTCTGAATGCGCAACGTAACCTACAAAGCACACAAGGTTCACTTAACACTTCACTAGAGCGCCTATCTACTGGTCTACGTATCAACAGCGCTAAAGATGATGCTGCTGGCCTACAAATCGCTAACCGTATGGACTCTCAAGTAAACGGTCTAAACATGGCGAAGCGTAACGCGAACGACGGTATCTCAATGTCACAAACGGCTGAAGGTGCACTACAAGAGTACACTAACATCCTACAACGTATGCGTGACCTGTCTGTTCAATCTAAGAACGGTACTAACTCTGATTCTGACCGCGCGGCATTGGATAAAGAATTCCAAGCAATGACTAAAGAACTAGACCGTATCCAAGAGACAACGACCTTTGGTAAAGGCGAGAAGCTATTTGATAAGCTGTCTAAAGGTGTTGATTTCCAAGTTGGTGCTGATGTTGATCCAGTTGACGCAA
Organism: Photobacterium jeanii; assembly: GCF_001650345.1. Lineage (GTDB taxonomy): Bacteria > Pseudomonadota > Gammaproteobacteria > Enterobacterales > Vibrionaceae > Photobacterium > Photobacterium jeanii. Next base: position 72,282 of record NZ_LVHF01000017.1, read on the forward strand.
CAACAATGACTAAAGCAGACACAACTAAAGTTAAAGCTGATGTTTCTAAAGAACTTGGCGGTGCTAATTTGACTGATCTTAAGGCTGCTGATGGTCAAATGGACGGCACTAAAAAGCTAACTGCTGCGCAAGCTGAAGCGGCAAACAAAGCTTTAGGTTTGTCACTTGCAACAGACGGTAATGCGACGTTTGATAAAACAACCCTGAGCCAAGAGCAAAAAGATAAGCTAGCTGCTGGTCTTGCTGCTGAAGGCGTTACTCCTGCAAACGATGCGGCAGATGGTACTGGTACCAATGACCTAACTGCACTAAAAGCAGCGATGGATAAAGCTGGTATCACATCTTCAAAACTTGAAGACTCTAACGTAATCAACGTTAAAGTTGACTCTGCATCACTAGATACTTCTAGCCTAGGTGCAATCGGTGATGTTGCGGGTTCTGAAAAAGCGATTCAAGAAATCGACAAGATGATTGAAAACGTAGGTTCTGTTCGTGCAGATCTTGGTGCGACGCAAAACCGTTTCCAATCTACGATCAACAACCTTGGTAACATCGCTGAGAACATGTCTGTAGCGAAAGGTCGCATCATGGATGCAGATATCGCAGCAGAATCAGCGAACATGACTAAGCAAAACACTATGATGCAAGCAGGTATCACAGTGCTTTCACAAGCTAACCAAATGCCAAGCATGGTATCTCAGCTACTACGTTAATTCGTAATGAGCTAGTTTAACCATTACGGTTAAAGGTAATTGAAGGCGAGCATTGAAAGATGTTCGCCTTTTTTATTGCATTTAGGGTAAGGTGCGAAATAAAACAAAAAAAGGTTTAACTTTAAATTCTAATGGTCGCTGTGGAGAGATATACCGCATTTTCATTGCCGATAGTCGGCAACTGTGGATATTTTGAATATAGAGGACGACTTTCATGGCAATGACCATCAACACTAACTTTGCATCTATGAATGCACAGCGTAATCTGCAAAGCACGCAAGGTTCCCTAAACGGTTCACTACAACGCCTATCAACAGGCCTTCGTATCAACAGTGCAAAAGATGATGCGGCAGGTCTACAAATTGCTAATCGTATGGACTCGCAAGTGAGTGGTCTAAACATGGCGAAGCGTAATGCGAACGATGGTATTTCAATGTCACAAACGGCGGAAGGTGCACTACAAGAGTACACTAACATCCTGCAACGCATGCGTGACTTGTCAGTTCAATCTAAGAACGGCACCAACTCAGACTCTGATCGTGCAGCATTGGATAAAGAATTCCAAGCGATGACCAAAGAGCTTACTCGTATCCAAGATACCACGACGTTTGGTAAGGGTGAGAAGTTGTTTGATAAGCTGTCTAAAGGTGTCGATTTCCAAGTGGGTGCAGATGTGGCGGGTATTGAACCAGCCAAAATGTCGAAAGATGATACTAAAGCAGTACTTGCTGATGTGACGAAAGCATTGGGCGGTATTGATGATACAGAGGCGGGTAAGATTGCTTCTGGTGCTGCGAAATTGGGCAAGGCTGGTAAGTTAGATGCTGACGAAGCAGCGGCGATGAACAAGGCTCTTGGTGTTTCAACATTTAATGATAAAGATGACCTAGCTTCTGTAACACTAGATGATGATCAGAAAGCGAAAGTTGCTCTTGCTGCTGAAGTAACGGGGGGGGTGAAGTTCGATGGTACGAACATTAAAGATAGTAACGATCTGACTAGCTTGAAAGCGGCAATGGAAAAAGCGGGTGTAGAATCATCTAAGCTACAAGATGCAAACGTAATCAGCGTTAAAGTGGATTCAAAAGCTCTTGATACCGCGAACCTAGGTAAAATCAGTGATGTAGCGGGTTCAGAGAAAGCAATTCAAGAAATCGATAATATGATTGAAAGTGTCGGTGCGGTACGCGCTGACCTTGGTGCGACACAAAACCGTTTCCAATCAACGATCAATAACCTTGGTAACATCGCTGAAAATATGTCTGTTGCTAAAGGCCGTATCATGGATGCAGATATCGCAGCAGAATCAGCGAATATGACTAAGCAAAACACCATGATGCAAGCAGGTATCACAGTGCTTTCACAAGCTAATCAAATGCCAAGCATGGTATCTCAGCTACTTCGTTAATTTATGCAACGCACTTATTCGCGATTTAGCTATTTAATAAAAGAGCTATAACGTGGAGTGTTGAAGTTAAGAAGCGAGCCTCGGGCTCGCTTTTTGTGTTGTGTTATCTATCTTTTTGTTTTGAAAGAGATAAAAAGATATTTTCGAAAATAGTGAAAAAATTGCTTAAGAAGCATAAAAAGCGGGTCGCTCTCAAAAAGTAATAAGCAATTCCATTGCCGGTAGTCGGCAACTGTGGATATTTTGAAATAGAGGACGACTCTCATGGCAATGAGCATCAACACAAACTTCGCATCTTTGAATGCACAGCGTAACCTGCAAAGCACGCAAGGTTCACTAAACAACTCACTACAACGCCTATCTACAGGTCTACGTATCAACAGCGCTGCTGACGATGCTGCAGGTCTACAAATCGCTAACCGTATGGACTCTCAAGTTAACGGTCTAAACATGGCGAAGCGTAACGCGAACGACGGTATCTCAATGTCACAAACGGCTGAAGGTGCACTACAAGAGTACACTAACATCCTACAACGTATGCGTGACCTGTCTGTTCAATCTAAGAACGGCACTAACTCAGATGCTGACCGCACTGCTCTGGATAAAGAATTCCAAGCAATGACTAAAGAGCTAAACCGTATCCAAGAAACAACGACTTTTGGTAAAGGCGAGAAGCTGTTTGACAAACTGTCTAACGGTGTTGACTTCCAAGTGGGTGCAGATGTAACAACTGTTGATCCTGCTAAGACATCTAAATCAAATGCAACGCAAGCAGTTGACGATGCACTGTCTAAGCTGGGCGTAGCGTCTGACTCTAAAACTAAAAATGCTGACGTTGCAGCAATTGAAACTAAACTAGCAGCTGTTGCTGCACTGACTGACGGTACGAAATCAGCTGATATCGCTGCACTAGGTGGTAAGGCTGATGCAGAAAAATTCCTAAAAGAAATGGGAATTGACGCAACAGTTGAAGACGGTGCAACTCCTGGCACAAACGTAAAAATCACCTTGGCAACTGGTGGTAAAGCGGAAGCGACAAGCCTAAATGCACTAGCGACAGCGACTAAAGCTGTAACTGAAGATGCGGGTACTAACAATGGCGTTAAGCTACCAACAGCAGCTGCTGATGGTTCTTACGACATGAGCGCACTGAAAACCGCAATGGATAATGCAAAAGTTGATAGCTCTGCATTTAAAGATCCAAACGTAATCAGCGTTAAAGTTGATTCTGACTCTCTAGATACAGCTAACCTTGGCGCAATCAACGACGTTGCGGGTTCTGAGAAAGCAATTCAAGAAATCGATAAGATGATTGAAAACGTAGGTGCAGTACGTGCAGACCTAGGTGCGACTCAAAACCGTTTCCAATCTACTATCAACAACCTTGGTAACATCGCTGAAAACATGTCTGTAGCGAAAGGTCGCATCATGGATGCAGATATCGCAGCAGAATCAGCGAACATGACTAAGCAAAACACTATGATGCAAGCAGGTATCACAGTGCTTTCACAAGCTAACCAAATGCCAAGCATGGTATCTCAGCTACTACGTTAATTTTGGTTCCGGTCTCGGACTTATTATCAACGTAAGCCAACGAAGCGGAAGTTTTACTTCCGCTTTATTTTTATCATTTCAATTAAAATCAATAACTTAAAGTTGGTATGAAATTTGCTTTATACGTTGGCGAGTGAAGCAAGTGGTACCACATTCCTTTCTGAATGGAGATAGCGCAGCATGATTATGACAGGTATTGGCTCAGGGATTGATTACGAAGCGATGATTCAAGCTATCGTCGCAGCTGAGCGTGCGCCCAAAGATAACCAGATTAATCGTCAGGAGGGGATGAACACTGCTGAAATCGAAGCGTTGAAAGAAATTCAAAATGCTATCAACAGTTTTCGTGACACAGTAGAAGATCTTGGCTCTAAGCGTGAATTAGAAAAACTTAAAGCGACGCTGAGTAATGAAGACTTCTTGAGTGTGGCGGTTGACGCTAATGCGGTGCCGGGTGAGTACAACTTTGATGTGAAGAAGTTGGCAGCAGCGCAGCGTGATCAGGTGTTCAAAGTGAGTGAGGATACCACCTTCACTCAAGGTGAAATCAAGTTTGGTAAGCCAGGCGAAGAAGTCACTATTGATATCGCTAAGTTAAAAGACAAACTCGTTGCCGCCCAAGATACGAAAAAGACCGAGCTTGAGCAAAGTGAGCTTGAAGCAGTAGCTAAAAAGCACGGCTATGACTTAAGCGATCCAGCGCAGAAAGACGAAGCGAAAAAAGCGCTGACAGATCCTAGTCATGAAAACTACGATAAAGATCGACACGATACTTACGAAAAGCGCTTAAAAGCGATCGCTGACGAAAAAACACGTTTGTCGACCGAAGGTGTAAAACTGGATGAGATCCAGAAAGCGATTAACACCGACCCAAACAATAAAAATGTAAAAGCAACACTGGTTCGCAGTGGTGATGGTATCAGCATGGTACTGAATGCGACCGATACCGGTGTTAAGAATCAGTTTGGTTCCGTGTCGGTAAACGGACTAGTAACAAAAAATAACACCTTGCCGGCAGATGCAGCTCACGGTGTGCAATCGCTGCAAGCGGCGGCAGATGCCGAAGTGATGTTTGGCTCGATGAAGTTAACGTCAGCCAGTAACAAGATGGAAAATGCCATTGATGGCATCACTCTGAATTTAAAAGCTGAGGGTAAGGTCAACGTTAAGGTTGAATCGGACCAAAGCGCGGTAAAAGACAACGTTAAAAAGTTTGTCGACGAATACAACAAGATCATGGAGACGGTGAATACCTACACCAAATCCAGCGAAGATAAGGCGGCAGCGCTATCGGGTAATGCTTCAGTACGAAGTATGACAAGCCGTCTACGTGGCGTGATCTCTGATGAATACAATGCATCAACTTTTGTGACTTTGTCTCAGCTTGGCATTACCACTAGCCGTAAAGGGGTGTTGGAAATTGATGACACCAAGCTAGATAAAGCAATCAAAGATGATTTTGAACAAGTTTCTAACTTGTTTGTCGGTACTGAAACTCAGCCGGGCATGATGGATAAAATGCTGACTGTGCTGGATGACTACCACAAAAACGGTGGTATTTACGATCAACGTACCGATCAGCTTGAATACAACAACAAGCAATTAGAAAAAGAACGTGAGCAGCTTGATGAGCGCATGAAAGCGAAAACACTGTCGCTACGTGCTTATTATGCGCAAATGGATACCAAGATTGCCAATATGAACCAAACCCAAAGCATGTTGATTGGCATGCTGGCATAAAGAAAAAAGACTTTCATACCATGATGAATCCTGAAGGCCTAGGTGCCTACCAACAATCTCAGAACCATGCGCAAGCAGCATCGGCGAGTCCACACCGTTTGATCCAGATGTTACTGGAAGGTTTGCTCGATAACCTAAGCCGTGCTCGTGGTTACATGGAGCGCGGTCAAATTGCCGATAAAGGCATGACGATCACTAAGTGTCTCGACATTTTAAACGGCTTGAGCTCGGTACTGGATGAGCAAAAAGGCGGTGATGTGACGCAAGAGCTGTTCCGTCTTTATGATTACTGCGGTCGTCGTTTGTTTGAAGCCAACATTCAAAATGACGTGGCCGCCATTGACGAAGTGAGTCACTTGATCCGTGAAATTCTCGAGGGCTGGGTTGTACTGAAGCCTGATCGTGTTCAAGTTGCGAATGAAGATTGAGCAGCAACTTGATGGTCTGTTAGCACGTTTTCAACAGGCACTCGCCGCGGATGACTGGGATCAGTTGTCCGCTCTCGATCAAAAATTACAACAGGCAATTCCTAAGCTACGACAAGCATCCGAAAGTGCAGGTGTAAAACAGAAACTGGCGCAATTGAACCAGTTTTACAGCCAGATGATTGCGCGTGGTGAAGACAAAAAAGCCGAGATAAAACAACAAATCCAACAACAACAAACCAATAACGAAGGTATGCAGGCTTACCTGCAAAACCGCTGAGATACTCCATGCAAGCGATAGCGAATTCAATTAATACGTTCAGTGCCAACAATGATGCTACTAAAGCCAACCCTGCCGTGAAGAAAAGTAATTCACTGGGTGAGCCGATGGGGTTTCAGCAGTTTGAGCAGAAATTAGATCGTGCTGATACCTCGAAAGATGATCAATTAGACACGACTGAACAAGAGAACGTAATGAATTCGCCAATCACGGCGGAAGGGCAAGCTCAGCCTGTGGTCTCTGATACTTATCTTGCGCAGCTAAAGCGCATGATGGGTGGTCAGGCGGGTTCGCCAGAAAAAACTGCAGGTGATGTTGCTCTGAATGCGATTGAGGGTAAAGCCAATCCGCAATCTGAGCTTAAAGGTCAAGCGCTACTGGCTGCTTTGACTCAACAAGCACAGCTGCAAGGCGATCAGCAAAAATTCGGACAACACATCGTGCCTGCAGCCAATCAAGCCGCGGCAGATAGTCGTCTTGAAGCGGGTAAGTTGGAGCCTGAACAAGTGTTGCAACAGCTGCTGGCGAATAAAAAGTTGGATGGCAATAAAAGTGCTGATCTGATGCCAGCCATTCAGCAATTAATGGAAAGCGGTAAGTTAGAGGGACAAATGCCTGCATTAGAGCGTTTGATTGCCGCCAACCAAGCCCATAGCCAAGGTCTGCACGCATCGGTGACCCCGAGCTTCCAGCACTTAAGTGCGAGTAGTACAGAGCAAGCGGCAAAAATGGCAGCTCAGCAGTTTCATGCCAGTGTGGATATCAGTGAACCTGAGTGGGGACGTGACCTAGTTGAACAGCTTCGTTCGCGTATTCAATTCAGTAAAGCCGATCACCTTCAGCAAGCGCATGTACGCCTTGACCCACCAGAGCTCGGTAAGTTGGATATCAACTTGCGTATGGATGGTGACAAGGTGTCGGTCCACTTTACCGCTGCTCACCCACAGCTACGTGAAGCCTTGATGGCAAATGCCGAGCGTTTGCGCATGGACTTCGATGGTAGTCAGCTGCAATTGGGTGATGTATCGGTATCGAGTGGGCAGCAGCAAGGTCAGCATTCACGAGGTTCACACGGGAATGAAGAAGAAGTGATTGCTGCTAATCAAACTGTGATTACACAGGCGGGAAATCACCATCATAAGGCACAAGCGGATGCCAGCCGTTTTGAGTCTGTAGTTTAAGTTTTAGTGATACCAAGAAAATGACAGAAGAAGTACAACAACAAAAATCAAAATTACCGCTAATCCTAGCAGCAGGGGCACTGGTTCTTGCTGCCGCAGGTGGCGGTTGGTGGTATCTCGAACAACAAAAAGCGGTTCAAGTTGAGATGACCGCTGAAAGTGTGGTGCCAACTAAAGCGCTTGTGAAAAAGCCCGTATTTTTGCCACTCACTAAATTTGTGTTGAGTGTTAAGGGCGATGATCGCTTGCATTATTTGATGCTGGAACTGTCGATCATGAGTTACCAAGAGGCCAGCCTAAAAGAGCTGGAAGATTACATGCCTGTGATCCGTAATGCGGTGATCACTAAGCTTAGCGAGAAACATTATAAGGATCTGGCTGAGCAAGGTTCTATTGCCACTCTGCAAACTGAATTGCGTCAGCATTTGGTGTCAGTAATGAGTGAAATGAGTTCAACCAATGGCATTGATAAAGTGCTGATCACTAAGATGGTTGTTCAATAAGGAGTGGACATGCACAGTGCCGCCATGGTCGACCCGCAAGGGGTGAATGCCTACCAACAACATCAGCAGTTTGGTCAGCAGGCGCGTGAACAACGCTTGCTTAGCAAGTATGCCGTTTTGGTGCGCCGTGTGGTGCGTCATATGACACCGCAGGTCAATGCCGTGATTTCCAGTGAAGACATGGAGCAAATTGGCTTGATGGCACTGCTGGATGTGATCCGTCGTTACCAAGATGAGAGCGATGAAGCCTTAGAGCGCCTCGCCGCCCAGCGTATTCGTGGTGCGATTCTTGATGAGTTGCGCCGCATGGACTGGCGTTCACGTCGCTATCGTCAACGCAGTTATGAACTGCGCGATGCTGAGCGTCAAATGAGTCGCCGTTTAGGGCGTGAGCCAACCAATGCGGAATTGGCTGCGGAGCTCGATCTCGATTTAAACGAAGTGCATCGTCGCCGTGTTGATGTTCAAGCGGAAAGTCTTGGTAGTTTTGAAGGTTTACAGGAAGAAGGCGAACAGTTCTTCGGGTTGAGCTTTCAATGTCAGGCGCACGAAAAGGCACTGTTGCAGCAAGCCATGCGTCAAGCGCTCAGTCGTTTGACCGAACGCGAACAGCTGATGCTCACTTTTTACTATGAGCATGAAATGAATTTAAAAGAAATCGCACTGGTTTTTGAATTAACAGAAGCCCGTGTTAGCCAAATTCACAAGAAAGCCTTAAAAACACTACAAAGCATGCTAGTGGATTGGCGAGAGTCGGTATAGCGGAGTATCACCCATGCAAATGATTATTGGTTTTGTCATCGTATTTGGTAGCGTTGTTGGTGGCTACTTGATGGCAACAGGTAAATTAGCCGCCTTGTGGCAGCCTGCGGAAATTATCATCATCATTGGTGCTGCTGTTGGTGCGATGGTGATCTCGAACCCAAGCTACGTCCTAAAAAACATTATGACTCGCATCAAAATGTTAATGGGTAAGGGCTACAGCGATGACTATTACAAATCAGTATTAGCGCTGATGTTTGAGTTGCTGGAAACGATTCGTAAAGACGGGATCAAGAAACTGGATGATCACATTGAAAATCCGGAAAGCAGTGACATTTTCAAAAAGTACCCAGAAGTTGCCCAGTCGAATGTGTTAGTAAGCTTTATTACCGATAACCTGCGCATGATGGCGATGGGTAAAATGAACCATCACGATCTCGAAGCGGTGTTAGAAATGGAACTTCACACCCTAGAAGAAGACTTACTGCGACCATCAAAAGCGATGGGCAAAGTGGGTGAAGCAATGCCGGGCTTTGGTATCGTCGCGGCGGTATTGGGTATCGTGGTAACCATGCAGAACATCGGTGGTCCACTGACTTTGATCGGTGTAAAAGTTGCGGCGGCACTGGTAGGTACCTTTATCGGTGTATTGATGGCTTACGGTGTGTGTGAGCCAATTGCAGCCGGTATCGCTGGCTTGGTGAAAAAAGAAATGATGGCGCTAAACATGACAGCTGCAATCTTGGTGGCGCAGGTACAAGGTAAACCTACCCTGTTAGCACTGGATGCGGGTCGTAAAGTATTGCATAGCGAATACAAACCGTCGTTCGCCGAGATGGAATCTTGGGTGACCGGAGATTGATGAAATGAGTAAAGAACCTCATATTATCATTGTTAAAAAGAAACAGCGTGGTCACCACGATGAGCACCACGGTGGAGCATGGAAAGTGGCCTTCGCCGACTTTGCGATTGCGATGATGGCGTTTTTTATGGTGTTGTGGATCATGGAAATCGCTTCGCAAGAAGAGCGGGAAGAGATCCAATATCGCCTGCAAAATAGCAGTGTGTTCGACAATATGGAGAACGTATTCGATATCTCCAATAGCCCGTTTCCGATTGATTTTGGTGGTCAAGCATCTCCGTTTGAAAACCCGGTACAGTCGAAGTTGAGTGGTAACAATAAGTTGGATGTCTCGCTTCACCAGCAAATTCCAGAAGGCACTGAAGGTGCTAATGCTGGGCGTGGTAAAGAGTTGAACTCCATGCTGGCAGGAAAACACTTATCAACCGCTCAGCTGATGATGTTGGCAACCGAGCTGGAATCGGTGGCGGAAGCCTTATCAGCATCTGAAAATGTGGTGATGGAAATTGTGCCGCAAGGGTTGCGCATTTTGATCCAAGATAGCAACCGCCACTTTATGTTTGAGCGTAGTAGCTCAAATATGACGCCATTTTTTGAAGATATGCTATACAATCTGGCACCGCTGCTTGGTCAGATCAAAAACCGAATGGTGATCAGTGGTCATACCGATGTCACCAAGTTCTACTCTGAGAATTACTCGAACTGGGAGCTATCGGGAGAACGTGCCCTTAAAGCGCGTCAGACATTAGTCAACTCTGGCTTACCTGCGGGTAATGTATTGCAGGTGGCTGCAATGGCAGAACGGATGTTGGTTAATGAAGATGATCCTAAAAGCGGTAAAAATCGTCGGATAGAAATGATGATTTTGACCAAAGAAGCAGACCAACAGCTGGCCTTGCTGTTCGGTCATGGACACGCAATCACGGATGGCCCGGCGATTCAGAAAGCACGGCATTTTGCCGAAGCCAATCAGCCGGTCAGTCGTTTGGATGTGATGACCAATTAACGATTGTAGAAGAGATGAGCACATTGTCACCAAGATAAGTGCTTGATTAAATTGAAAGCCGAAGATGAGCCTATCGTCTTCGGCTTCTCTGTTTGTTATTGATAAGAAAATTTTGCGAGTAAAAATATGACAGTTTCTGCGTTTACCTTTGCGGTTGATGATGGCTCTACCAATGTGAAAGTGAGCTGGATTGAAAATAGCCAACTGAAAACCATCATCTCGCCAAACTCATTCCGTAAGGATTGGAAGAGTGCAGCACTTCGTCGTGACAAAAAAGTGTACAACTACACAATCGGTACGACTAAGTACACTTACGATGCGACTTCTGACAAGGCGCTAGAAACCACGCATGTTGATTACCAATACGATGATTTAAACCTACTAGGTGTTCACCATGCTTTGCTACAAACAAGCATTGAACCGTGTCCTGTACGTCTAGTGGTAACTCTACCTATCACTGAGTTCTACAACGCAGAAGACTGTCAGCGTAACGAAGAGAACATCGAGAAGAAACGCCAAAACCTAATGCGTGAAATCAACCTTAACAAGGGTGACTTGTTTGAAGTGGTTGATGTTGTTGTGATGCCAGAAAGTGTACCTGCAGTGCTGTCGACGCTAATGAACTCAAGCTGCAACGAATACACGCGTTCACTGGTTGTTGACTGTGGCGGTACAACCCTAGATATGGGTGTGGTTGTGGGCGAGTTTGATGATGTGTCTGCAGTTTACGGTAACAAAGAAATTGGCGTGTCTATGGTGACAGACGCTGCACGTAAAGCGCTTGCCGCTGCGGATAGTGACGCGAGCTACCTAGTAGCGAACGAGCTAATCAAACGTCGTTACGATATGGAATTTGTGCGTGAAGTCGTGAACGACGAATCTCAGATCGAAACTATCCTGACTAAGATCGAAAACAAGATCCATGAGCTGGGTTCGGCTGTGGCTTACGAAGCCAAGAAATTTGCTAAGAATCCAAACCGCGTTTACATCGTGGGTGGTGGTGCATCATTGATCGCACCGGCACTAAAAGAAGCGTACGCAACGCTTGGCGATCGTGTTGTGTTAGTGAGCGATGCACAGTCTGCATTAGCGCGTGAACTTTGCATGTACCACTCAGATCTTGATGAGCTAGAAGTAGCGCCTGAATCACTAATCGAGGTTGAGGATGAGTAACCAATTAAAACGGGTTAACTATTCCATCTACCTTGACTTAGTCAATTCTCAGTCCGACCGCTTTGCGGTCGGGGTGATCCAAAAATGGGTAGATGAGCGCAAGCAGCTAGTAGAAAACCCATCGGATGCGATGGCGTTACACTCGAGCTTGCACATGCACAAGACCATTTACTTGGCGGGTATGTACATGTACTTGCTAAGCCCGGTATTGAGCCAAAAGCTGGTTGATAACCTTGGCAGAGACACCATTGATGTTGACACGCTACGTCGTCAACTTGAAGTGTGTGGTTTCCAATTTGAAGCCCAGCCAAGCAGTGAGGCAAATGCATTACCTGAGCAGCTAGCAACGCAGCTGTCTGCTGAAATTGCGCAGCATCTGGCAAGCCAACGAGTGCCTGTGGATCTGTCGTCGGTCAATCAAGGCTTGGCACAGTTGCAACAAGCCGTGAGTGCATTGGCTCAAGCTGAAGCTCCTGCGATGCCAACCGCGTTGGACTTGTCGGAAAGTAGCTTGATGTCGCTGACACAAACCATGCAGGCGCAAGGTCAGCCACTACAAGCACAGCTTATGCAGCTGGAAGCGCGCATGGCAGAGCAAGGCTGTAGCAGCGCTCAAGCGACCGAGCTGATGCAGACTTTGGTTGAACAGCAAAACCAAGCGCTTGCTGAACAAACTCAGCACCTCGAAGAGATCAAAGCGTTGTTGGTTGAGCAGCAACAGGCGCTGCAACAAACGCCACAACCAGCTGAAGCCGTGCAGTCTGAGCAAACCAGCAAAGAGCTTGCCGAGCTTAAAGCAATGCTAAAAGCGCAAAGCCAGATGATCCGCAACTTATCCTTGGGTAGCGCAGCGCCTGCGAGTGCTGCTGAGCAACCTGAATCGGATGAAGCTGCCTTGTCACAGCGCATTGCAAGCGTGCAGAAAGTGAAGAAGAAAGGCTTGTTCTAATTTCGGTTTCATTTTTAGTTTGCAACAAGGATCCTTCTTGCTGAACTGTGATCCCCCTGATTGAGTGTCAATGATCCGCTCGTTACCATGAGTTAACGGATAATTAACACGGTTAGGGGTGTTCATGGATCAGGGATGGATCGTAGTACCCGTTTCACTGCTGTACCTTGGGGTACTGTTCTTCATTGCTTGGTATGGTGACAAACAAACAAGCTGGTTAGCCCGCTGGCGACCATGGATTTATAGTTTGTCGATTGCAGTCTATTGTACCTCGTGGACCTTCTACGGCACGGTCGGGCAAGCTAGCCAAGACACTTGGTCTTTCCTTCCTATCTACCTCGCGCCTATTATCGTATTTGTTTTTGGTTGGCGGATCCTCGCTCGCCTGATCTTGATCGCTAAGCGCGAACACATCACTTCCATTGCTGATTTTATTGCAGCTCGTTATGGCAAATCGCAAGGTTTAGCCGTGTTTGTCACCGTGATCGCTGTGGTCGGTATTTTGCCTTACATCGCTTTGCAGCTGCGTGGCATCACTATGGGGTTAAGCCAAATTGCGCCTGACTTAGGGCATTCCGTCGCCTTGGATGGGATGCTAAATGGCACCGTACATAGCGGTGATATCGCATGGTTGGTCACCGCCTGTTTAGCGGTGTTTACCGTGTTGTTTGGTACTCGCCATATTGATACCACAGAGCACCACCGTGGCATGATGATGGCGGTCGCGTTTGAGTCTTTGGTAAAGCTTGGTGCCTTTTTGATTGTTGGTGGCTTTGCGGTGTGGCTACTATTCTCAGCCTCTAGTGCTGAACTCAATTGGCAGGCCTTAGCGCACCAAAAAATGGCAGCCAGCACGGTCAACTGGGGAAGCCTGCTGATCCATACCTTGCTCACCATGATTGCGATTATCTGTTTGCCGCGTCAATTTCACACCACAGTCGTTGAGAACAGCCGTGCGCAAGATCTGCATAAAGCTCGCTGGATTTTCCCTGCTTATTTAGCGCTGATGGGGTTGTTTGTTTTGCCGCTGGCGTTGGCGGGGGAAGCATTATTGCCGCAAGTGGCAGCTGATACCTATGTGATAAACCTTCCTTTGTTGCAAGACGCCGACACTATCGCGCTCTTGGCCTTTTTAGGGGGCACTTCAGCCGCCAGTGGAATGGTGATTGTCTCGACGATCGCACTGGCGATCATGGTCTCGAATGATTTAGTGCTGCCTTTGTTGCTACGCCGTTTGCGGATCTCAGAACGACGTTTTTCCGCCTTTTCTGGCTTGTTACTCAATATTCGTCGTGCGCTGATTGTGCTGCTGTTATTGGCTGCGTGGGGCTTTTATCTGGTACTCGATAATATCCCTTCTCTGTCGGCAATTGGCTTACTGTCGTTTGCCGCGATTGCGCAGTTTGCTCCTGCGCTACTCGGGGGGATTTATTGGCGTGAAGGTAATCGTAATGGGGTGTATGCCGGACTGATTGGCGGAGTTGCGGTGTGGGTGAGTACCCTAATGAACCAAACTGGCATGTTAGCCGGTAATGCCGACACCAATGTTTTACTGTGGTTATTGAGTCCACCGTCGGTGCCGATTCTGGCTCAGTTGACGGTGGTGGATTGGGGGATGCTGCTGAGCTTGGTGGTTAACTTAAGTTTGTATGTGGTGGTCTCGCTGTTTACTCGCTCATCACTGGCTGAGCGCTTACAGGCAGCTACTTTTGTTGGTGCTCCGTTGCCAGAAACAGAAGATGTTAGTTTGTACCAAAGCCGAGTGACGGTGGCTGAACTTGAAATGCTGGCGGCACGTTTTGTGGGGCGAAAGCGGGTGCGAACCGCGTTTTCACAATTTGCCAAGCAGAACCACGAAGGGAACCATAGTGCGACTCAGCCTGCTGAGCTACTGGCTCCGGAGCAGCAAGCCAGCGCGGCGCTCATTCGCCATACCGAACGTGTATTGGCTGGGGTGTTTGGGGCTTCTTCGGCGCGTTTGGTGCTGACCTCAGCGCTAAAGGGGCGCAATATGCAGCTCGAAGAGGTGGCGACCATTGTGGATGAGGCCTCTGAGTTGTTTGATTTTAGCCGTGGCCTACTTCAAGGGGCGATTGAACATATCAACCAAGGTATCGCGGTGGTCGATAAACAATTGCGGCTGGTGGCGTGGAATCAACGCTATTTGGAGCTATTTACCTTCCCACCGGGCTTGATCCAAGTTGGGCGACCAATTGCTGATGTCATTCGCCATAACGCCCAGCAAGGTTTGTGTGGGGCGGGGGAGCCCGAAATGCATGTCACAAAACGGGTTGCCCATTTGCAACGCGGCACTGCGCATACTTCATCACGAGTGCGGGCTGATGGTCAGGTTATTGAAGTGCAAGGTAATCCCATGCCTGGCGGCGGTTTTGTGATGAGCTTTTCTGATATCACGGCTTTTCGCCAAGCTGAGCAAGCATTGAAAGATGCCAATGAAAACCTAGAGGCTAGGGTCCAGCAACGGACGCAAGAGCTGGAGCGCCTCAACAGCAAGCTGGTCACAGCGACGCAACAAGCCGAGCAACAGGCGCACTCGAAAGGTCGTTTTCTTGCTGCTGTGAGTCATGATCTCATGCAGCCTCTTAATGCCGCGCGCTTATTTTCTTCGTCATTGAGTGAAGTGGCAAAAGACAATGAAAGTCGTCAACTTGCCAGCCATATTGAAAGCGCACTCGGGGCTGCAGAAGATTTGATCGGTGATTTGTTGGATGTTTCACGGTTAGAAGCGGGCAAGTTACAAGTGAACCGCCAAGCCTTTCCGCTTTGCGATGTCTTTAATACTTTAAAAGCTGAGTTTGGGGCGTTAGCGAAGCAACAAGGCATCGATTTTACGGTAGTGAATACCCAAGTGGTCATTCAATCAGACCCTAAACTGCTACGTCGGGCGCTGCAGAATTTCCTCACCAATGCGTTTCGCTATAACCCCAAAGGCAAGGTGACGTTAGGTGGACGCCGGGTTAACGGCCATTACCGGATTGAGGTGTGGGATAACGGACCAGGGATCCCTGAAGCCAAACAAGCCAATATCTTTAATGAGTTTACCCGCCTTGATCGTGGTGGGGTTGAACACGGGTTAGGGCTTGGTTTGGCAATTGCGCGCGGTATTAGTCGTGTATTGGCACACCCATTGTCGTTACGTTCTTGGGTGGGGAAAGGCACGGTATTTTCGTTAACCGCTGAGCGTGGTCAACAGGTTGCTCCTGCGGTGGTGTCTACAGGTTCAGAGAGTGACAAATTGCCATTGCATGGGGTCAAGGTGCTGTGTGTGGACAATGAGCCTGATATTTTGTTGGGAATGGAAACCTTACTAGCCCGATGGGGGTGTGAGGTGAGGTTAGCTGAGAATGTCGTACAGGCGATGAGTGCTTTAGATGATGGATGGCAGCCTAAATTTGTGCTAAGTGATTATCATCTCGCCAAAGACCAAACGGGGTTACAGGTACTCCAACAGTGCCGTTTACGGCTTGGGGTTGGATTTAAAGGCGCAATTATTAGTGCAGATAGGACGAGTGAAACTCAGCAAACAATTCGAGGACATGGGTTTTCATTTATAAGTAAACCAGTTAAACCTTTGAAATTAAGAGCGATATTAAATTAACTATTTATAGAGTAATTACTCAGTTTTTATCTGTACTGAAGGCTATTCAATTTAGTGCACTAAAATATTTGCTTGATGCTACCATTAAAATAAACTTATCATTAAGGTGATAAAAACATAATTCAACGTCAAAAAGTGATTATGTGGAGAAAGAGGGTTAATATTATTCTCCATGTTGTCGCCTTTAATTAGTTATTAAGAAAATTAAAACTATACGCCATAGTAGTAAGGTGAAATTCTAATGTTCCGTTCGTACGCTGTGTTTTCGTTTAATCACCCTTGGTTGCACCGTAGCTTTATTACTGCGACCTTTATCTTTGCTATTTTTTGCGTGTATATGACGCTTGGCCAAGATAAATACCTGTTTTTCCCGCTTTTATTTGTGCCTTTGCTGCTAACTGTACTGTTTGGTAAAGCGGCCGACTATCGCACAAAATATCTGCATGGAAACAAGTAGCATTGCTTGCGAGTGAGTAGTATCTGCATTTATAGAATGTAAGCTGGACTAAAAACAGTCACATTTTGCATTTATCTGTACATCAATGTTGGTAAATAAGTACATCAAGAAAGGCGTTTTTATGACGTATAGATTAAGCTGTAATGGTTTAATAGTTAACTATTAATAATTTTAATAAAACATACAAATATTAAATTATCTTATAAATCAGTATTTTTATTAATGTGTCATTGCTTTTCTTTTATATTGAAGTTGATTGTCAGAACTATGACGCAAATAAAGACGGATAGTTTAACCCTTTAGGGTTAAGCTTTTATTTTGCGTCAAATATTTGAATGTGCTTTTTAATTACAAATGTAGAATATAAAAAAACGGCGCTTTGTTGGCGCCGTTTTTTTATTATTTGTAATATCAATCGTAAGGAGTCATTGTTTTGGCATTGACTGTGATTGATTTTACTTAGTGGTCGTGAGCTGCGCCTGCACCTTTCGGGTAGCGAATCGATTCCACCATATCTTGCACCTCTGTTGGTACTTCTGCGGTGAATTTGTTTACCACTATGGCTACAACAAAGTTCAGGCACATGCCTAAAGTACCAATCCCTTCAGGGCTAATGCCAAACAGCCAGTTTTCAGGAGTACTTGCTGCAGGGTTGATGAATTTGAAGTAGATGATGTATGCCGCGGTGAAAGTAATACCGGTCAGCATGCCTGCAATCGCTCCTTCCTTATTCATTTGCTTGTAGAAGATCCCCAAAATGATGGCAGGGAAGAATGAAGCGGCGGCTAAGCCAAACGAGAAGGCGACTACTTGAGCAACGAAACCGGGTGGGTTGATCCCTAAATACCCAGCGCCGACAATGGCTACAGCGGCACCAATACGCGCAGCCATGAGCTCTTGTTTATCGGTCATATCTGGTTTGAGGCCTTTTTTCAGCAAGTCGTGTGAGATAGAGGTTGAGATCACTAACAGTAGACCCGCTGCCGTTGAAAGTGCTGCCGCCAGACCTCCTGCTGCCAGTAGTGCGACTACCCAGTTAGGTAATTGCGCTAGCTCCGGGCTTGCCAGTACGATGATGTCACGGTTGATGTTCATTTCGTTACGTTCATCGCCCGAGTAGAACATCTTGCCATCGCCATTTTTATCTTCCCACGACACCAGTCCTGTACTTTCCCAGTTTTGGTACCAGCTTGGGGCTTCACTTGCCGCTACACCTTGCATGTCTGGGCCGTTAATGGTGTCGATCATATTCACGCGAGCAAAAGCGGCTACCGCTGGCGCTGTAGTATAAAGCACAGCAATGAAGACCAATGCCCAGCCAGCAGAAACGCGGGCGTCAGACACTTTAGGGACGGTAAAGAAGCGGATAATCACGTGGGGTAGACCCGCAGTGCCCACCATGAGTGCGGCACAGATGAAGAACACATCGACCATACTTTTGGAGCCGTCGGTATAGGCGGTAAACCCGAGCTCTTGAGTTAAGCCATCGAGTCTCTCTAGTAAGTAGGTTTCGCTACCTGCGAGTGTCGAACCAAAGCCGATTTGTGGAATGGGAGTGCCTGTCATCATCAGCGAGGTAAAGATTGCTGGGACCATGAAGGCAAAGATCAACACACAGTACTGAGCAACTTGGGTATAGGTGATGCCTTTCATCCCACCGAGTACCGCGTAGAAGAACACGATGCCCATCCCGATGATGATCCCCATGTTGATGTCGACTTCAAGGAAACGGGCGAACACCACGCCTACGCCGCGCATCTGACCGGCTACATAGGTGAAGGAGACGAAGATGGCACAGAAGACCGCAACCATACGAGCGGTTTTCGAGTAATAACGCTCACCGATAAAATCGGGCACCGTAAACTGACCAAATTTGCGCAGGTAAGGAGCAAGGCAGAGCGCGAGCAATACATAGCCGCCAGTCCAGCCCATTAAGTACACCCCACCGTCGTACCCAACAAAAGAAATAATACCCGCCATTGAGATGAAAGAGGCCGCTGACATCCAGTCCGCTGCAGTTGCCATACCGTTAGCGACAGGGTGAACACCACCGCCAGCGACATAGAATTCGCTGGTGGAGCCTGCGCGTGCCCATATTGCAATTCCGATATAGAGTGCGAAGGTAATACCGACCAGAATAAAGGTCCAAGTTTGAATATCCATGCTTAGTCTTCCTGTACGTTGAATTTACGATCCAGTGCATTCATCCGCACTACATAAACAAAGATCAGGGCGACGAAGGTGTAGATAGCGCCTTGTTGTGAGAACCAGAATCCGAGCTTAAAGCCACCGATTTGGAAGTTGTTAAGGGCATCGACAAATACGATGCCTGCGCCATACGAGACTAGAAACCAGATCGCCAGTAGCGATCCCATGGTGGCAAGGTTTTCTCGCCAGTAGGCTTGTGCATGCTCCTTGGATTCAAACGCCATTGTTTTCTCCTTCTACACGTTACGGAAAATGACACACCAAAGGGTGTTAAAAAAATGTTACGTAACGACAATAGCAACGATAGGAGAAACAGGCTGTGCAACTTTAGTCGAGCGCAAAAGGCAAAAATCGCCGCAAAAGCGGCGATTTTGTGACATTGATAACGAGAACGATAAGGTGGGGAAAAGTCGGTATTAGCCGAAGGTCTAACATGGGGGGAGGCGTTAGCCTAAGGTATAAAAATCTTTGATCCCGACCAGTAAGTTGCTGACTGCCACAGCCGCTAAGATCAATCCCATCACGCGGCTGATGATCGCAGCCCCGACATTGCCAATGTACTTTTGGATTTTATTGGCCCCGAGTAACAGCAGCAGGGTGATCAACAATACGCTCAGCATGACCAAGGTGGTAATGAATTGATCGCCAATGGCGTAGCGGTTGTTATCGGTAAGCATAACCACTGCCATCATGGCGCCGGGTGACGCGATAGAAGGGATCGCCAAAGGGTAGACCGCCAAATTGCTGAGTTCGCTGTGAGCCACTTCTTGTTGGCTGAGTTTACATTCTTGCTCGACCTTGCTTTCACCAAAAATCATAGTGAGGGCAAAGAGCAGCAGTACTAAGCCGCCTGCAGCCTGAAAAGCCGCTAGCGGGATCTGCATTGCTTCTAGCAGGATTTGCCCTACCACAATAAAGAACAGCAACACGCCAGTGGCAATGGCGACCGCTTTAAGGGCAACAAGTCGACGTTGATGTGGGGTTAAATGATGGGTTTGAGCCAGATAAACAGGGACTGAGCCAACAGGATCAACCACTGCCCAAATGAGTACAAATTGAGTAACTAACGCGCTGAGCAAAGTCGCCTCCAACAATGTAATCAAAAAGGGATATGAAGATAGATAAGTGTTTACTATTTATATTTTAGCTTTGGTAAGGCTTGAGTATAGCAAAAGTATGTGTTTTATCTTTGCTATGACGTGTTTTTATTGCATTTAAGTTGTAACTAAATCTTGATGGATATCCTGTTGGTGAGCTTTGGTTAACCTTAAATATGAGGCTGGTTTATCGAGTAGTGAAAACGGGACAAGAAGGCTGTTTGGATAAATATAGCAGCATTTTTGCTGCTATATTTATGGCATAAACTGCTATTTTTGTAATTTAAGCTGATAGTCGAGTGGTGAGTTAACTAAGTCAGCCAGGTGTGATGTTTACTGATTTTCAGCATTGGTAAAGTGAAGTTGGGTTAGAAAACGTCACAGTTCCATTTGTTGTAGCAAAATTACGGCTTGAGTGCGGTTTTTTACCTCTAACTTGCGGAAAATTGCAGTCATATGGGCTTTGATTGTTGCTTCTGACACATTGAGGTCATAAGCGATTTGTTTATTGAGCAAACCATCTGACAGCATGCACAGCACCTTGTATTGTTGTGGTGTCAGGGCGGCAATTTTTTCTGCCAGATCAGACTGTTCATCATCGTCGCTGATCCCTTCAGGGAAAAACGGCTCCCCTTCTAATACTTGATTAAGGGCGGCGACTAAAGCGCGCATATCGCTTGATTTCGGAATAAAGCCAAATGCACCGTGACTACGTACTTGTTTGATCACAGTGTGCTCTTCACTGGCTGAAATGACCACGATAGGTAGGTCTGGGTGTTGGCTCCGCAGTTGGATCAAACCAGACATGCCATTGGCGCCGGGCATTTTGAGATCGAGCAATAACAGGTCAACGTCGTGCTCTTTGTCGAGTAGGGCGAGGAGCGAGCCTAAGCTGTCAGCTTCGAGTAGGTTTGCACCACTGAACGCCATGTGGACCGATTGGAACAAGGCATTGCGAAACAGCGGGTGATCATCGGCAATGACAATCGTGTAATGGGCGTCCGTATCCATCTATTGCTTCCTTTTCTTATACCAACCTAATCACAACGACTTGATCAGGTTGATATTACGCTAGCACCGCCATTTAGAGAGATCAATTTGTTAACACCTAAGATCGGAGCTTGATCAGACGCTAATTATGAAATGGGTAAGTAAGCACTCACGCATTGGTTAGCTTAGTCGTTTTTTGCCAGCGCATTTCTCATAAAATCAACGAATAAGCTGATATGCAGCGGTATGTATCCCATACGTTGATACAACATATAAATAGGGCGCGGTGGTGAATACCAATCAGGCATCAGGGTAACCAGTTGTTGCTCCTTGATAGCACTGGCGACCACATAGTTAGGTAAACAGGCGATACCTAAACCGTTGATGGCGGCTTGCATCACACTGTTGAGATCGGCAATTGCTATACGTACTGGCGAGTGCAGTCGTACTGTCTTGTTTGTATCTTTGCAAGTAAGTGCCCACTCAAACTCTGGCACACTGGCTAAGCGGGCATGCTGTTCTAGTTCGCTCGGTGAGCTAGGTGTACCGTGTTGTGATAAATACGATGGTGAGGCGACCAAAATGCGCTGTGACTCGCCAATAGCTGCGGCGGCAAAACTTGAATCTGGCTGCTGACCTACCCGAAAAGCGACATCGTATTGCTCTGGGCTGTAATCGTGTTGCTGGTTGGATAAATGGGTCAGCGACAAGGTGATCTCTGGGTATTGTGCCAGAAATTGATTAAACAGCGGCATCAGTTGGTAAGTCAGTAAGCCGACGGGGGCTGAGACACGTAACGCGCCGCGTGGGGTGTCGTGGCTACAGTCTTGAATTTCGCTGGTGGCTGCTTCTAGGCTCGCAATGAGCGGCTGGCAACGTTCGACATAGCTTTTGCCCAGCGGTGTTAGGGCGACATTACGGCTATCGCGGATCACCAATTGGCTACCTAAAGTATCTTCTAACCGTTGTAGACGACGGCTTAGCGTGGCAGGTGGAATAGCCAGTGAAGAAGCCGCCGCTCGAAAACTTCCGTGTTGCGCTATTGCAATCAGAGTACGGAGATCATCTAACTTCATACCATTTTTGGAACGCTGCATCACACTTTTACCTCTATCGTACCGGGAGCTGTCTGATTACTATTAGGGCTCAGGTTTTCCTGTCTTGAACCTGAGCTGTAGCAAAAACTGAGACATTGCGAATAAGCCACTTGGGATGGTGACTTGTTCGCATCGAACACAAGCGATGGGAATCCGTTTGTGTTCCGTCTTCGCCCTAGGATGGGGCGGAGACAATAATCTCCATTCTACCCTGTTTTCTCTCTCAATGACTTCCTCTTAAGCCGTTAAATTCGTAACGCTATTTTTCATTCTCTCTTTTTACTCATCTTGTTTCTTATTACTATTTATCGATAGTAAGTACCTGCTAACTTCTGGTTATCTAGCCTTGCCTGCTTGCTGTTTTCCCCTTTGTTTTTATATGGTTTTCATATGTTTTTTATGTGGTTTTCATAAGGGCTTGATACTGCCGTGATGCGATCTTGATAGGGTTTGTATGAGCTTTGAATGGCAGGCTAGGTAGCCCGTGTTTATTGCCACAAGCGTTGGTGGAAAGTGCAATCGTGGAGTGAAAAGACTGTCAGGTGTAGAGCGTCTCAACACGGCTTATGAAAAGAGATATAAAAAAGGCTGCCCGAAGGCAGCCTTATGACGTTGAGTGCTTGGTTAAGCGATTACAGCATCATACCGCCGAAAACGAAACCAAGAGCCACTGACGTTGAAATAGTTACCACACCAGGAATAAAGAATGGGTGGTTAAATACTAGGTTACCGATACGGGTAGAACCTGTGTCATCCATCTCAACCGCCGCTAGCAGCGTTGGGTAAGTCGGTAGTACGAATAGTGCACTTACCGCTGCGAAAGAAGCAATCGCTGTTAGTGGTGCTACGCCAATCGCTAGTGCTGCTGGCATTAGTGCTGTGGTGGTTGCACCTTGAGAGTAAAGCAGCATAGATGCAAGGAATAGAACGATAGCTAGCATCCATGGGTAATCTTGTAGTAGCGAGCCCGCCACTTCTTTGATGCCGTCAACGTGAGCGTTAACAAACGTTGAACCTAACCATGCTACACCCAGTACACACACACACGCTGTCATACCAGAGCGGAAAGTCGGTGCTGCTGCAATTTTCGATGCATCAATCTTAGTGAAGGTTACGATAGCCGCTGCTGCCGCTAGCATTACCGTCATGATCGCTTCGTTACGACCAAGTGCTGGGTTTTCAATCAGACCTACAGAGCTTGAGATTGCTGCTGCGTAGCATACTACAAATGCGATAGCCGCTAGGAAGATGTAAGTAGCTGTTTTTGCTGTTGGTAGAATTTCGCGTTTCTCACCTGATTTCAGCTTGATCATGCCTTTTTCAAGACGCTCTTGGTAAATCGGATCGTCTTTTAGCTCACAGCCAAGGAAGTTAGCAACGAATGCACCCACCATACACGCAAGGAAAGTGGTTGGGATACAAATAGCCAGTAGGGTTAGGTAATCCACGCCTAGTGGCTCTAGGATGCCTGAGAAGAACACAACTGCCGCTGAAATTGGCGATGCTGTGATAGCGATTTGTGATGCTACAACCGCGATAGAAAGAGGACGAGAAGGGCGTACGCCTTGCTCTTTAGCCACTTCTGCAATAACTGGTAGAGTTGAGAATGCAGTGTGACCTGTACCCGCCATCAGTGTCATTAGGTATGTCACGATAGGCGCGTAGAAAGTAATGTGTTTAGGGTTTTTGCGAAGGAAGTTTTCCGCAATTTCCACTAGCCAGTCCATACCACCTGCAACCTGCATGGCTGCGATTGCGGTAATTACTGACATGATGATAAGGATTACATCAACCGGGATAAAAGACTGGCTGGTTGGTACACCAAGTAACAGTGACAACACAATAACACCAGCACCACCAGCTAAACCGATACCAATACCGCCGATACGCGCTCCGAGGTAAATGAACGCGAGAACGACAAAGAGTTCTACTCCAATCATGGGATTTTTCCTGTCTAAAAGTTAATCAAATGAAAATAAAAAAATAAAAATAAAAGAAGGGAATCTGTAGCAAAGAAGGGCGGACACTCGTCCTGAATATCCGCCAAATTTTATCGTGCGAGGCTTGTTACGATTAGTTGTAACGTTTCGCTTTGTATTCTGGGTGCATCAAGTTTTGAACTGAGAAGATGTCGTCTAGTTGTTCTTCAGTTAGAAGACCACGCTCTAGAACAACTTCGCGTACGCTCTTACCAGTTTCAGCACAAATCTTACCTACGATGTCACCTTCGTGGTGGCCAATGAATGGGTTTAGGTAAGTTACGATACCGATAGAGTTGAACACGAAGTTTTCACATACTTCTTTGTTCACAGTGATACCAGAAATACACTTGTCAGTTAGGTTGATAGCGGCATTTTTGATTAGGTCGATTGACTCAAATAGAGCTTGACCAATCACTGGCTCCATTACGTTCAACTGAAGCTGACCTGCTTCTGCTGCGAATGTTAGCGTCGTGTCGTTACCAATTACTTTGAAACACACTTGGTTAACCACTTCTGGGATTACTGGGTTAACTTTTGCTGGCATGATTGAAGAACCAGCTTGCATTTCAGGTAGGTTTAGTTCGTTTAGACCAGCACGTGGGCCTGAAGATAGTAGACGTAGGTCGTTACAGATCTTAGACAGTTTCACAGCAGTACGCTTAAGTGCACCGTGAACCATTACGTAAGCGCCACAGTCAGAAGTTGCTTCGATTAGGTCTTCTGCTGGTGTGCATGGTAGGCCAGTGATTTCAGCTAGACGCTGAACTGATAGCTCTTGGTAACCTGTTGCTGCGTTTAGACCAGTACCGATCGCTGTTGCACCTAGGTTAACTTCAAGAAGAAGTTGTGCTGTGTGCTTAAGGTTTTTGATTTCTTCTTTGATAAGAACGCCGAACGCGTGGAATTCTTGACCTACAGTCATAGGTACAGCGTCTTGAAGCTGGGTACGGCCCATTTTTAGAACGCTAGCGAATTCTTTGTCTTTCGCATCGAAAGCACCTTTTAGGTACTCAAGTGCTTCCAGCATGTTGATGATGCTGTTGTAAACCGCGATACGGAAGCCTGTTGGGTAAGCACAGTTAGTAGATTGAGACTTGTTTACGTGATCGTTAGGGTTAACGATGTCGTATTCGCCTTTCTCTTTACCCATTAGTTCTAGTGCAAGGTTAGCAACTACTTCGTTAGCATTCATGTTAACAGAAGTACCAGCACCGCCTTGGTATACATCTGATGGGAATTGATCCATGCACTTGCCTGTTTCTAGGATCACATCACATGCTTTAATAATGTAGTCGCCTACTTCAGAAGGAATAGCGCCAAGTTCTTTGTTCGCCATTGCAGCAGCTTTCTTAGTGAAAACCATACCGCGAACAAACTCTGGTACATCTGAAATAGTGGTTTTTGAAATGTTGAAGTTCTCAACAGCGCGAAGAGTGTGAATGCCCCAGTAAGCGTCAGCTGGAACGTGACGTTCACCAAGTAGATCTTCTTCAATGCGGGTTGCAACATTAACTGCTGCTTCGTTTTTTTCTAGATCAATCATCTGAGACATAAATGTAGCCTTTTGGGGAATCTGCTAAAAAATTCAAATGTTTAGCCAGTTCTGAGCTCAGAGTCCATTCCGCAGAAGTGTTGGCTAGATGATCGTACCTGACACCTTAGTTGAGGCTGATAATACTCCCCTTTAGGGGTAAAAACATAACCCAGATCACTTTTTTGGATGGGCTATTTTTATTTGCACAAAAACGAGATCTCACTCACATTCGCTGTTAAAAATAGACAGGTTCATTGAGCTAAAAAATGTCTAATTATTATAAAATGTGAAAGGTTTGTTTATGTGCATCTGTAATATTGCCGACGCCATCTAAACACAGACAATTGAAAAATGCGACAATAGCCGCATAGTTTATAGAGTTGCTAATTATTCACGCTGTCATGCGCAATTATTGCAGGGCAGTTTCATCACAGACCACCACAAGAGGTAAGTCGTGTTTCCTATTTTAATGTTTCTTTTTATTGTCGTACCGATTGTCGAGATCGCGCTGTTTGTTCAAGTGGGTGGCGTGCTCGGAATGTGGCCGACAATTGGCTTAGTGTTAGTAACCGCTATCGTGGGCGCTTCACTGGTGCGTAGCCAAGGTATTGCGACCCTGCTATCGGTACAAAGCCGCTTACAGCAAGGCGAACTGCCCGCTCAGCAGATTGTTGAGGGCGTTATGTTAGCCGTTGCAGGTGTGCTGCTGTTAACCCCTGGTTTTATGACGGATATCTTAGGTATGGCGGTATTATTGCCAGCCCCACGTGCATATTTAGCCAAACAGTTGATGAGCCGAGTGAAGGTACAAAGCATGGGCTCAGGTGCTGGTTTTAGCGGTTCGTTCGGTGGTGGACAAGGTTTTCAGCAACATCAACAAGGTCCATTCGATCAGCAAGATCCGTTTAGTCGTAGCCGTAATGAATCCGGTGATGTGTTCGACGGTGAGTTTGAACGAAAGGATGAAAACAAAAAAGACGACGATTCTCCGCGTCTTCATTAATATTCTTTCACCGAAAATTTGTTTCAACATATGAATAGAAAAAGCAGCCCAAGGCTGCTTTTTTTGTCGCTGTTTTTAGGCGAGATGAGTACTGTGGCTAACGCAATTTAGCCTGTGGGGATCAAGCGCTGATCACCAACTGTTGTCGGCGCAGGCGAATGGCATACAAGTAAGCGCCAATGCCACTGAAGATGTTGGCGATCGCAATACCAATAAATAGCCCTTCAGTGCCATTAAGTTGGCTACCCAGCCATGCGGCAGGTAACAAGAACGCAAATAGGCGTAACAAGTTCCAAATTAGAGCTTTCATCGACTGATGCATCGCATTGAGTCCGCTGATCAACAACATACATACTGCCTGTAAGCCGTAGCTAAAGGGCACCACAATCAGGTAATGCCACAGCAAATTTTGTACTTCAACATCTTGGCTAAATAGGGCTGACAACGGCCAACTCAGTGGCACCATCATCACAAACACCAGCAATTGGAACACAATCGCAAACCGCATCGCCAAGAACAGCGCCGAGAAAGCGCGGTTGGGGTTATTGGCACCTAAGTTTTGCGCCATGAATGGCATTAACGCCGAGCCAAGCGACATCATCACAATGATCAAAATCGATTCGATCCGCATGGCTGCACCATAAGCGGCGACCGATGTGGTGCCTTGGGCTGCCAAGATGGTCATCATTAATGCCCCCGATAACGGGGTTAAGGCATTGGATAAGCCAGCAGGGGTGCCAACTTGCAGTACTTGTCGCCAATCCTGCATTAGTTTCGTCACTTCAGGCCAGGCTAGAAGTTTTTCTCGTGCAATTAAGACGTATAACGAGCCGATCAAAGCCACGCCCCAGCTCATGCCACTGGCGATGGCGGCACCTTGCACGCCTAATTCAGGAAATGGACCCAAACCGAAGATCAATAAAGGATCTAAGATCCCGTTGATCAACCCGGCTAGCATCATGATCTTGGCGGGGGTTTTGGTATCGCCAGTGGCTCGAATGGCGCTATTACCTGCCATTGGGATCACCAATAGTGGAATGGCGATATACCACACCGTCATGTATTGCTCGATGATAGGTAGCAGTGCTTGCGATGCGCCTAATAAGCTAAATAGTGGTTCTATCGTAAAGAGTCCGGCGACGGATGCCGTAAGCATCAAAAGTACCGCCAGCAGTAGCCCGTGACTGGAAAAGCGTGCCGCTGACGCCATATCCCCTTTACCGAGTAAGCGCCCAATCGAAGTCGACAGCCCCACGCCGACCCCCATGGTGATGCAGTTCATCGCAAAGGTGACAGGAAAGGTGAAGCTGACCGCTGCTAAGGCTTCGGTGCCGAGCAGTGAAATAAAGAAAGTATCGACCAGATTAAACATCAGGATCGCGACCATGCCGAAAATCATAGGTACGGTTAAACGGCGTAAAACGTCATCGATCGGGGCAGTGAGGATCCCGTGTTTATCGGGCTTTTTTGGTAACGTCATAAGAGTCTCGAAAGCAAGATGCTCGCTCACCCTAAAGCAAAGAATGTGACGGGGCAAAAGTTCTCGAAGAAATTTTGCAAATATTTCCCTTGAAAGGCTTGGGATCAGAAAAAAAGACCCAACATGCTATTTATCTAAAGAGTAAGCGCCTTTATATTCTTACTCACTTAATTCTATTGATATTACCAAAATCAGGAGAGACGACCGATGAATATTCGTCCATTACATGACCGAGTTATCGTTGAACGCCAAGAAGTTGAATCTAAGTCTGCGGGTGGCATCGTTCTAACTGGCTCTGCTGCTGAAAAATCAACACGCGGTGTGATCCTTGCTGTGGGCAAAGGCCGCATTCTTGAAAACGGTACAGTTCAACCACTGGACGTGAAAGTTGGTGATACTGTGATCTTCGCTGAAGGCTACGGCACTAAGACTGAAAAGATCGACGGTAAAGAAGTTCTGATCATGTCTGAAAACGACATCATGGCTATTGTCGAGTAAAAGCAATCGTTGAGTAATTCACTCTGAATCACAACGACAAAGAAAATCGAATTTAGAAAGGAAAAAAAGATGGCTGCTAAAGACGTAAAATTTGGTAATGATGCACGCGTAAAAATGCTAGAAGGTGTTAACGTTCTAGCTGACGCAGTAAAAGTAACACTGGGCCCTAAAGGCCGTAACGTGGTACTAGACAAATCTTTCGGTGCACCAACTATCACTAAAGATGGTGTATCTGTAGCGCGCGAAATCGAACTTGAAGACAAGTTCCAAAACATGGGCGCGCAAATGGTTAAAGAAGTTGCGTCTCAAGCAAACGACGCAGCGGGTGACGGTACAACAACGGCGACTGTGCTTGCACAAGCTATCGTAAACGAAGGTCTAAAAGCGGTTGCTGCTGGCATGAACCCAATGGATCTTAAGCGCGGTATCGACAAAGCTGTTGTTGCTGCAGTTGAAGAGCTAAAAACGCTTTCTGTACCATGTGCTGACACTAAAGCTATCGCACAAGTAGGTACTATCTCTGCGAACTCTGACTCAAGCGTAGGTAACATCATTGCTGAAGCAATGGAAAAAGTTGGCCGCGACGGTGTTATCACTGTTGAAGAAGGTCAAGCGCTACAAGACGAGCTAGACGTTGTTGAAGGTATGCAGTTTGACCGTGGTTACCTGTCTCCTTACTTCATCAACAACCAAGAAGCGGGCAGCGTTGATCTAGAAAACCCATTCATCCTGCTTGTTGATAAGAAAGTATCAAACATTCGCGAACTACTGCCTACGCTAGAAGCAGTGGCTAAAGCATCTCGTCCACTGCTAATCGTTGCAGAAGACGTAGAAGGTGAAGCACTGGCAACACTAGTTGTGAACAACATGCGCGGTATCGTGAAAGTGGCAGCGGTTAAAGCGCCTGGTTTCGGTGACCGTCGTAAAGCGATGCTACAAGACATCGCCGTTCTAACTGCGGGTACTGTGATTTCTGAAGAAGTAGGTCTAGAGCTTGAAAAAGTAACACTAGAAGATCTAGGTCAAGCGAAACGCATCACTATCACTAAAGAAGCAACAACTATCATCGACGGTGTTGGTGAAGAAGCGATGATCCAAGGTCGCGTTGCACAAATTCGTCAACAAATCGAAGAAGCAACTTCAGACTACGACAAAGAGAAACTACAAGAGCGCGTTGCTAAGCTAGCAGGCGGTGTTGCAGTGATCAAAGTTGGTGCAGCAACTGAAGTTGAAATGAAAGAGAAAAAAGATCGCGTAGAAGATGCACTACACGCAACTCGCGCAGCGGTTGAAGAAGGTGTTGTAGCTGGTGGTGGTGTTGCGCTTATCCGTGCTGCTTCTAAGATTGTTAACCTAGAAGGTGACAACGAAGAGCAAAACGTAGGTATCCGTGTTGCACTTCGTGCGATGGAAGCACCAATTCGTCAAATCACACGTAACGCAGGTGACGAAGAGTCAGTTGTTGCAAACAACGTGAAAGGCGGCGAAGGTAGCTACGGCTACAACGCAGCAACAGGCGAATACGGCGACATGATCGCAATGGGTATCCTAGACCCAACAAAAGTAACGCGTTCTGCACTTCAATTCGCAGCGTCTGTAGCGGGTCTGATGATCACAACAGAAGCAATGGTTACTGACCTACCAGCGAAAGACGCACCAGCAATGCCTGATATGGGTGGCATGGGCGGTATGGGTGGTATGGGCGGCATGATGTGATAGCCGACTATCTCTTTGCTGTATGACTCAATGACAGCGCTGAGCTAGACCACCTATGTGCGACATAGGTTAAAGAGCCGAGGGTTTATACCTCGGCTTTTTTACGCTTGTCGAAAATGATTAGCCTTGAAGATTAAGAATAACGTGTAAGCTCAAAAAGATTTGTAGCTTGGTAACTTATATATCCTCATTGCTGCTATCTCTCCCGTAAATCTTTCCATTCCTTTGTTCGTTATTTGATGTCTGTTTTGTATATGTGCTTGGTTGTTTATAAATTGATTTTATTAAACGGTTGTAAATAACCAGCAAGATTCTGATACCAAAATGAGGGATTCACATGTACAAGCTATTAGCATCGCTATGTTTACTGGTGGCGTCGAGTTGTGTTGCTGCGCATCTTGTGCCAGCCACGCACTATGCACTGCAATATGAAGGGCGTAGTGTGAAAGATTACGCTTCGGGTAAGGTTCAAATTAGTTGGCCGGGCACCAAACTCAAGACACGTTTTGTCGGACGCCAGCTTTCGGTGACGATGGCAGGTAAAGGTGATCATTTTGATGTGGTTATCGATGGTCAGTTGACGAATAAATTGATCACCCATGTTGGCAGCGGTGTTGAAACGTATCTGTTGTTTGACAGCGAGACTGAGCAAAATGTAGTGATTGAACTGGTCAAGCGAACTGAAAACTACGAAGCGATGAGCGAGCTAATTTCGATTGAGCATGACGGTTATCTCGAAGGTGTGTGGCGTGATCAGCCGCATATCTTATTTATTGGTGACTCAATCAGTGCTGGCTTTGGTAGTGAGTCGAACAAACGTGAATGCACGTGGGAAGAAGTCTACGCCACATCTAACGCTCGACTTGCATTTCCTTATCAAACTGGGCTTGCGCTTGATGCTAGTATTACGCAGATATCGTTTTCGGGCTTAGGGTTAATCCGCAACTGGAACGGAAATCAGCCATACCATGATTTGACCTATTATGCCGATAAGGCGAGTGCTGTGTTTGGTCAAAGCGCTGCATTTGAAGATACGGCGCCAGACTTAATTGTCATTGAAGTTGGCACTAACGACTTTAGCACTGATCCGCTGCCTCATGAGCCATGGCAAGATATCGACGAAGTGAAAGTGGATTGGGTTCATCGAATGGTATCGTTCGTTGAAGAGCTTAAATCTCGTTATGACGGCGTAAATGTTATTTTAATGCCACGTCCGGCATACCCATATGACTACATTATTCCAGCGACTAATGACGCTATCGCGATATTAACGGCTAAAGGGCTGGAGGGCGTGTATAGCCATGTGTTTGTGTCACCACTTGAAGGTTGTATCTGGCATCCGACAGTGCAAGAGCATAAAACCATTGCACATAAGCTGAGTGAGTACATTAAACAAAACAACTTACTATAACTACTTGATTATTAACCGTCTTCAAACTGGGTAGAATGCTACCCAGTTTTGTTTCTTGCTATCTCTTCTCTCATCCCTCCCCCCTTTTCTGTTTTACTGCTTTTAATTCGTCTCAATGGATCAACCTGTCATGCAATACCGTGTAATGAGTTTGTACCGAGTTCACTTGGGAAAAAGCCGAGAAAGCTGCACATGAAAAATAACAAATGAAAACAATAAGTTAAGCTAGAGGTGTTAGTTTCTGAAACTAGGGTGTTAAATTGCTCATCTTTTCGCTGTCTTTGCTGTGGAAAGCTGTACAGGGAAATGTATCCAAGCCGCTGTGTTGTTGAAGGTACAGTGAAAATGGTCAGAACAGGGCATTGTGAGCCAGTATATTGAGATAAGGTACTTTTCTTATTTGGGGTAGATTTAGAAGAGATGAATCAATGCCAATGGTTGTGCAGGGTTTATCGGGAAAAAAGCAAAGAAAGCTGCACGTAATATTAAATCAAATTAAAACAATAACTTAATGGCGGCTTTGTTGGCTTGATTATCTATGGTGAAACATGGTTATCTTTTTACTGTTCTTTGTGAGAAAAGCTGTACAGATTCCAAAGAAAGCCTTTCAATTGATCAGTAAATCGTTAGTGATAGGCCAAATATAGCTGCGATGAGTTTGTCGGGTAAAAAGCCTGAAAAGCTGCACATAAATAAATTGTTTAATATCAGTGGTTTAAGTGCGAGTGTAAGCGAAGGGTTAGAGGTGCTTTAAATGCTCACCTTTTCGCTGCTTTTGGTTGTTAAATCTGTACGGCTGTTATTGCGAAGCAATGTGTGAAGCTCGATAAAGAAAAAGCAGCTGTTAACAGCTGCTTTTGATTAAAGCGAATGAGACATTCGCAGAGAGGTTTTGTGGCTAAAAAAATCCGTTTAACCGTTATTGATCATTCTTGGTGCTGAAGTTGACGACGCTTCTTCGTCGCATTTTTTTCGATGTACTCGATAATCATGCCTGCGATGTCTTTACCTGTTGCCGCTTCAATGCCTTCTAGGCCCGGCGAGGAGTTCACTTCCATCACCAGTGGACCACGCTCAGAGCGCAGTAAGTCAACACCAGCCACACTCAGCCCCATCGCTTTTGCGGCCGCCACTGCGGTTTTACGCTCTTCTGGGGTAATGCGGATCAATGATGCACTACCGCCACGGTGAAGGTTAGAGCGGAACTCGCCTTCAGCAGCTTGGCGCTTCATAGAAGCAATCACTTTGTCACCAATGACGAAGCAGCGGATATCAGCACCACCGGCTTCTTTAATGTATTCCTGCACCATGATATTGGCTTTCAGGCCCATGAAAGCTTCAATTACGCTTTCCGCAGCCTTTTGAGTTTCAGCCAATACCACGCCGATCCCTTGGGTACCCTCTAATAGCTTGATCACTAGCGGAGCACCGCCAACCATTTTGATAAGGTCTGGCACATCGTCAGGTTTGCTGGCAAAGCCCGTAATTGGCATACCAATGCCTTTACGGCTCAATAGCTGTAGCGAGCGTAGTTTGTCGCGAGAGCGAGAAATAGCGATAGAAGGGTTCACAGGGAACACATTCATCATTTCAAACTGACGCAATACCGAGCATCCATAAAACGTTATATCAGCACCAATGCGCGGAATAATGGCATCAAAACCGGTTAAATCATTGCCTTCAAAATGGATCGAGGGCTGCACCGAGTTAATGTTCATATAACAACGCAGGGCGTTGATGATCACCGCTTCGTGTCCGCGGGCTTCGCAAGCCTCACGAAGACGACGAGTTGAGTAGAGATTTTCGTTTTGGGAAAGAATGCCAATTTTCATTGCGTTACTCGCGACAAAAGGGAAATAAAAAACAGCAGGGAGAAGTTTGGCGAACTTCCTTTGGCCTTATTTGCCCACTGCTGAACGGACGGCGACTATGCGCTGAAATGGGAGGAAAATCGAGCGTTCTGGCGATGATATTTTTTTATCGTCACCATCAATGTTTTTACGGCAATAAAAAAGGCCAGCCGGAGGCTGACCTTGGAGATAAAAGGGGGATAACTTAGCGGTAAACGCGTGGGTTAGTTGCGCCCCAGATGGTGTAGTGTTCAGGCAAGATGCGACCGCTCTTGTCTTCAGTTTCACCTGCTGTGATTTCTTCAGAACCTTGGTGACCAAAGATCACAACTTCGTCGTTCGCTTGCGCTGAAGGGATGTCAGTCACGTCTACCATGATGGTGTTCATTGACGCTTTACCTACGATGCGAGCACGTTGACCGTTGATCAGTACGTCTGCTTTGTTGCTTAGAGAGCGAGCGAAACCGTCAGAGTAACCGATAGGTAGGTTAGCTAGTACAGAGTCACGCTCTAGTACTGCTGTGCTACCGTAACCAATGGTGCTACCAGCAGGGAAATGGTGCAGCGATGCAACACGTGTTTTGAACGATACGATACGCTGGTAAGGTGGTTTAGCTGGTGCATCACCGTATAGCATGCCGCCTGGGCGAACCATGTCTAGGTGTGCTTCTGGAACGTTTAGCGTGATGTAAGAGTTTGCTACGTGTAGCGTGATGTCTTCGCGATCAAGATCAGCGCTGTCCATCAACCATTGAGTTTCAACTTTGAAACGCTCAACTTTACGTTTGATTTCTGCGATATCTTCGTTCGGGAAGTGCGTCATCATACCCACGATTTCTAGGTTTGGATCGCCAGCGATTTGTACGCCTTCAACTTGACCTGCGTAAGTTGTTAGATCCAGACCGTTACGACCCATACCTGAAGTGTTCAGTGCAAGGTGAACAGGGATAGTGGTGTGGTTCGCTGCAGCGATTTCGATGATTTGATCAGCTTGTGATTTAGTACCGATCAGTTCTTCGATGTCGAACTTCAGACCGCCTTCGATTTCGTTCTTGCTTGCTGCA
The DNA here is from genome assembly GCF_001650345.1 of Photobacterium jeanii. Taxonomy (GTDB): domain Bacteria; phylum Pseudomonadota; class Gammaproteobacteria; order Enterobacterales; family Vibrionaceae; genus Photobacterium; species Photobacterium jeanii. The sequence continues at coordinate 106,844 of NZ_LVHF01000017.1, forward strand.
CGAACACGCATCACTTTACCTTGGTAACCTTGCTCGCGAACAACGCGTGCTTCTTCGTTACTTGTGATACCTACACAAGGAACTTGGTTAGCAATGATAGTTGGCATAAGACCAGCGATACCGTTGCCGTAAGCGTCAGCTTTCATGATGGCACAGATTTTTGTATCGCCTTTTAGATCCTGCTTAAGTAGCTGGATGTTGTTCGAGAATGCTTGGGTATCAATTTCTAGCCATGCGTTGCTTGATTGAATGCGTTCTTCACGTTCTTGGTTGTCGAAATCAACCAGTAGTGGTGCAGCGTGTGCCGCGGTTTGACCCATAAGTGCTAGCGCAACAAGGCTTAGTTTAAGTTTCAAAGGATATCTCCTGTTTTTATTGTGTGTCGTATGGGGTGAAGTTAAAGCGTAAAAAGCTGCACAACATCGCGAAGCGCAGAAGCTCTGCGCTTGAGCTCTTCAACCCCTTGTTGTGCGTCTTGAGTTGATAAACGGTTTTCGTCGGCACTCTTGCTCAGATTGGCGACGTTTGAAGACAGGTGTTCAGAGGCATAAGCTTGCTCTTTCACCGACTCGGTAATTTCTTCCATTCCCTCTGCGACTGTGTTGATTTCCGTACGGAAGCCGTTCAGAGATTGGTTAGCGGTATCGGCATGTTGCACACAGCTATCAACTTGGTTGACGGCTTGCTGCATGGTTTCCGTCGCGCCACTGGTGTCGTTTTGAATGGTGTTGATCATGGTGCCGATCTCAACGGTGGCTTTGGCGGTACGCTCAGACAGTTGACGTACTTCATCGGCGACTACCGCAAAACCACGGCCTTGTTCACCAGCACGCGCAGCTTCAATTGCCGCGTTCAATGCCAATAGGTTGGTTTGCTCAGCAATGCCTTTGATCACTTCAACAATCGAGTTGATTTCGCTGGCACGGCTATCAAGCTGTTCCAGTTGTGAAGCCACGACATTAGTTTCTTCTTGTACGCGCTGCATGCCAGAAACCGCGTTGTTGATTGCTCCAACCGTGTTTTGGGTGTGCTGTTCAAAGTGCGCCATTTTGGTGTTCGATAGTGAAACCACTTCAGTGATGCTTTGTGAGCTGGTTGCGAGCTCTTCAATCGCTGCGGCACTGCTACTCACATTTTCAGCTTGTTCTACTGAGCGTTTGGTAACGTCATCCACTACTTGGTCAAGCTGAGCGGTGATGGCTGCGACGCTTTCGGTTGATTGGTTTACTTCCAATAGACGCTCGCGCAGGGCAGCCATAAAGGTGTTGAACGCCGATGACATCATGCCAACTTCGTCTTGGCTGGTTACAGGCACACGTTGTGTTAGGTTCCAGTCACCGTTGGCAATGTTCATCAGTACGCGATTCAGTGCATTGATTGGTGCCACAATGCGTTCGGCGATCAAACGACCAGCCAGTAATGACAGCGCCAGAATGATGAAAGCTGTCAGGCAAATTTGCTTAAGTTCTTTATCAAGAAGAGCGTCAATGTCGCGCAGCGCGAGATCAACACCAATGACATAAAGTTCACCATTGGCAGTGTGGAATGGCACGAAAATCGAGCGGTAGCGACCAAACTCACCTTGGTATTCTTCGAATTGGATTTGTTGGGTACGGAACGCCTCGTTCAGCATGGCTGGCACGATATCGTATTCTTCTTGGAACCAGTTTTTGTAATAACCGTTGCGCGCTTCTTCGTTACTTTGATTGATGTAGGTGTAGTAAACGCGACCGTTACGCATCACCGTTGAGTAAGCCCAATCTAAGCCTGACTGTTGGGTAAACTCGGTTAGCTGGCGGCTCAGTTCATCGTAAAATTGTTTGCCGTTTTCAAGATCATTGTGGCGATCACGGCCAATGATTTGCTGGGTCGCGTATACCGCCGTTTTCAGCTCAGAGTCGATGCCGTCTAAGGTCGATGACTTGAGTGTCTGGTATGAAAAATACGAAAGTGAAAGTGTTATGAGTAAAGCCATGGTCGCAAATAGCGCCGCCAGCTTTGTTTTTAGCGTCCAATTGATATTCATCGTTATACTTTAAAGCTTCTTGTTTGTGTGATGCTGGTTCCATATGTTTGCGTATGAATGGAGCGACAAGAAGCTTGGGAAGATTAAATGGATGAGAGCAAAGAGGTGCTTTTCGCAGTATTTTTAAGCGATCGATAACAAGGGCAGATTTGTTTTGGGTCAGAAGTGACGCCAATTATAAAGATTGATATGCAAAACAATGATTGACGGCATTGATTGGCGTGCAGAGCGGTATGCAAAGAAGTTTAAGGTGGCAGTTTTTTAGGTGCCCAGATCTGTTAGGCACCTATTGTTTGGGGCTACATGTTGATGGGTTATTCGAGGTGAAGGTCGAGTGGCGTTTTGCTACTGCGCCCGCCAATTTCACGGGTTAGCTTAGGCACGAGGTAACCCGATACCTCTTTCATCACGCCAGCCATTAGCTGTTTGGCTTGGTTATCGTCCACCATAAAGTGAGCGGCACCTTGGACTTTATCGAGGACATGTAAGTAGTAAGGTTGAATACCCGCATCGAACAGCGCTTCGCTTAAATCAACCAGTGCAGTGACGCTATCGTTGACTCCTTTTAAGAGCACACCTTGGTTAAATAACGTCACGTTAGCGCGTTTGAGTTTTGCCATCGCCTCGCAAAGCGCTGGTGAAATCTCGTTAGCATGGTTGATATGGGTGATTAAGATGCACTGTAAGCGGCTTTCTGCCAAGGTTGCACACAGTTCATCGGTGATACGGTTTGGGATCACCACAGGTAAACGCGAGTGAATGCGCAGGCGTTTAATATGTGGGATTTGCTCGATCATTTGGATCAACCATGCCAGCTCATGATCTTTCGCCATTAAAGGATCACCGCCCGACAAAATCACTTCGTTGAGCTCTGGGTGAGCAGCAATGTAATCGATGCTAGTTTGCCACTGGCGTTTTCCGCCTTTGTTTTCATCGTACGGAAAGTGGCGACGGAAGCAGTAGCGACAGTTCACCGCACAGCCACCTTTCACTATCATCAATACGCGATTTTTATACTTGTGTAGCAAGCCTGGGGTCGCGTTGTTTTGCTCTTCAAGTGGGTCGAGACTGTAGCCGTCATGCACTTCAAACTCTTGCTCTAATGGCAGCACCTGACGCAATAGCGGATCATGAGGGTTGCCTATTTCCATTCTTTCGACAAAGCTCATAGGCACACGCTGTGCAAACAGTTTTTTGGCTGCTAACCCTTTTTGCCAAGGTTGTGGGTCGATTTGTAGGGTTTCAAGCAACAGAAACGGATCTGAAATCGCATTAGAGAGCTCTTTGAGCCAGTTTTGCTCAACAGTTGATGCGTTTCGGGTTATCATGTGCGGCATTAAATTCAACTCGAAGATGTTAAGAGGATAGAAATGGCGTCTTTCAGCACCAATGAATTCCGCGGCGGAATGAAAATTATGCTAGATAATGAACCATGTGTCATTATCGAAAACGAATTTGTTAAGCCAGGTAAAGGCCAGGCGTTCAACCGCGTTAAGATCCGTAAGCTACTTTCAGGCAAAGTACTGGAGAAGACTTTCAAGTCTGGTGAAACTGTTGAAGCTGCAGACGTAATCGATACTGATCTTGATTACCTTTACAACGACGGTGAGTTCTACCACTTCATGAACAACGAAACGTTCGAGCAAATCGCTGCTGACGTTAAAGCTGTTGGTGAAAACGCGAAGTGGTTGGTTGAAAACAACACTTGTACGCTAACACTGTGGAACGGTAACCCAATCGCAGTAACGCCACCAAACTTCGTTGAGCTTGAAGTTACAGATACTGATCCTGGCCTGAAAGGTGATACTCAAGGTACAGGCGGTAAGCCAGCAACACTATCAACAGGTGCCGTTGTACGTGTACCACTATTCATCGCTATCGGTGAAGTGATCAAAGTTGATACGCGTTCAGCTGAATACGTAGGCCGTGTGAAGTAATCACATCGCATGCAGTAAAAAAGGTCGCTTAGGCGACCTTTTTTGTTTTTGGGTGTTAGTGTGGATTATTCCGTATCCGACTCTGCGCGCCAGCTTAGCGCACTTGCAATCGTCGCGACGGCCATGACATCTTTTTCGGCATCAGAAAGGTTAGGTTGCATTTGCAAAGCGATGCTGCCGTTGGTGTAGATAGCGGCAATACGTTTACCATTTTGGCTAACGTGAAAGCCGAGTGGGTTTTCTGATGAGGTAAAACTACCTGCTACTTTATGATCCGATTCTAATTGGTAGCGGATTGCATTCATCTCAATATAGCCTTGCACTTCTTTGGCAATACCCATCTTAATGACGCCACTTTTATCGCGTAGTTCTACTTTACCAATGTTCTTGTCGTTGGCCATGATTTGACAGGTGTAGGGATCGGATGAGCCTACCGCAATACCGCCGAAGTTCACGCCTTTATAGCCACCGCCACATAGTAGATCCCAGCTTTGGTTGCTGCTTACGTTGGTCACGCGAGCGGTCATTTCTGCGCTAACGCTATCGTAGGGTAGCCATGTGCTGCTGCTTTTATCACGGCTGTATTTCCCTTTGTACAGACCTGCCATATCAAAGTTACCACTACGACCCAGTCCCCAGAACATCCCACTGGTTTTAACGGCTAATTCTGGTTGCGCTTTGATTGCGTCATCAACTTCGATGCTTGAGTTAACGCCACAACCGGCAAGAGTGAATAAGCACAGCGAAGCTAAAAGTGTTTTTTTCATGATCCATCCTTATCGGAATTGGGATTTAATTGAATGGTGTTTTATTGTGGTGGGGAGAATACATTAATGAACAGCGTTTTTCATTATTGAATCATCAATAATGTGAATTAAATAAGGCCATTTAGGGTGGGGTATCGATAAATAAAAGATGAAAACTAGATTTTAGTTTGCTGTGAGCTGAGCAATAGCACAAAAAAAAGCACCGCCGAAGCGGTGCTTTTCAATGCGATGTGCTTTGTATGATTAGATCATGAATACAAAGATAACAGCCAGTGCAGACACTAGGAATGCCGCTGCGTAACATGCGATTTTACCTGCCACGCCAACGTGGAATTTCAGGTCGTGCATACCGTGGTGTAGACGGTGCATTGCGTGCCACATTGGTAGTGCTAGCGTCGCGATGGTGAATAGACCACCGATGATGCTAGTTACAAAGCCAGATACGCGCTCGTAGCTCATTGCTTCTGCATCAAGCATGCCTAGTGGCACCATGATACCAAGTACAAGCACAGTGATTGGCGTTAGCATTGCAAACCAAGTACCACCGGCACCAAATAGACCCCACCAAACTGGCTCGTCAGAACGTTTCGGATTACGATTTACCACGTGACGCTCCTTATACTAGAACTAGAACGAATAGTGAGATAGCTGCAACAGCTGCCCACTGAGCAAGAACGACAACTTTCTTATCAAGGGCTTTGCCTTTGATTTTGATCGGCATAACTTGTGGCATCATGCTGAAGAAAGTTTGCGCGTGGAACAAGCTGCCTAAAAGAGCCAGAATGTTCAGTACCACTACGATTGGGTTAGCCATAAACTCTAACCAACCCGCCCAAGCTTCAGGGCCTTTCACTAGGCTGCCAAGACCGAAAGTCAGACAGATAGTGAAGAAGATTAGTGGTAGTACAGTTGCTTCACGTACCATGTAGAAGCGATAGAAAGGATGATCCTTCCACCAAGTGCGCTTCATTTCGCGAACGTAAGGTTTACGATTGCTCATCCTTATGCCTCCTGAGGTTTCATCATGGCAATAACGAAATCTTTAGAAGATTCAACTTTGCCTTGGTTAACCGCTGCTGCTGGGTCAACGTTCTTCGGACAAACTTCAGAACAGTAACCAACAAACGTACAGCCCCATGCACCGTTTTCACCGTTGATCAGCTTCATACGCTCATCAGAACCGTTATCACGGTTATCTAGGTTGTAACGGTGAGCCAGAGTCAGTGCCGCAGGACCGATGAACTCTGGGTTCAAACCGAACTGAGGACATGCTGCGTAGCACAGACCACAGTTGATACAGCCAGCAAATTGCTTGTATTTCGCCATTTGCTCTGGTGTTTGGTTGTTCGGGCCGTCTTCTGGTTTACGGTCGTTACCAATGATGTATGGTTTGATCGCTTCCAAGCGCTCGATGAACGGCGTCATGTCTACGATAAGGTCTTTTTCGATAGCAAAGTTAGACAGTGCTTCGATTTTTAGACCGTTCGGGTAGTCACGTAGGAAGGTCTTACATGCCAGTTTTGGCACCTTGTTAACCATCATGCCGCAAGAACCACAGATCGCCATACGACAAGACCAACGGTACGCCAGATCTTTGTCTAGGTTGTCTTTGATGTAGCCCAGTGCATCAAGCACAGACATGGTTTCGTTGAACGGTACTTCAAAGGTTTCAAAGTAAGGTTCTGCGTCTTTCGCTGGGTCATAACGCAGGATTTCTACTTTCTGGATACGATTGCCTGACATTATGCCTGCTCCTCTGCTTGCTTCGCTTCAGCGGCTTCTTTCGCTGCTGCTTCTTCAGCCGCTGCACCGTATAGACGTGCTTTTGGTTGCGACTTAGTGATAGTCACATCGCTGTATTCAATGCGAGGTGCTTGATCACCGTTGTAGAATGCTAGCGTGTGTTTCAGGAAGTTCACGTCATCACGCTCTGTGCAACCATCGTCTAGACGTTGGTGCGCACCGCGAGATTCGCGACGTAGAATCGCAGAGTGTGCCATTGCTTCAGCAACTTCTAGGCCGTAACCCACTTCGATTGCGTATAGCAGATCAGTGTTGAATACTTTGCCTTTGTCTTTGATGCTGATGTTTTTGAAGCGCGTACGCAGTTCAGCCAGTTTATCAACTGTTGCTTGCATCAGATCTTCTTGGCGGTAGATACCACAACCCGCTTCCATGGTTTGACCCATTTCAGTACGAATATCAGCCCAGTTCTCGTCGCCTTCTTGCGCCATTAGCGCGTCGATGCGGTCTTGAACAGCCTGAATTTGTTGTTCGATTGATGCTTCGTTCCAACCTTGGAATTCTTCAGCGCGTTTCGCTGCACCTTCACCCGCTACGCGGCCAAATACCACTAGCTCAGCCAGTGAGTTTGAACCTAGACGGTTAGCACCGTGAAGACCTACAGATGAACATTCACCTACCGCGAACAGACCTTTAATACGGGTCTCGTTGTGGCTGTCAGTCTCGATACCACCCATGGTGTAGTGCACGGTTGGACGAATTGGAATTGGCTCTTTTGCAGGGTCTACGTTTACGTAAGCTTTTGCTAGCTCACAGATGAATGGTAGACGCTCGTGCAGGTACTCTTCACCAAGGTGGCGAAGGTCTAGGTGTACTACGTCGCCCAGAGGGTGCTTGATAGTGTTACCTTTTTGCTGCTCGTGCCAGAAAGCTTGAGAAACTTTGTCACGTGGACCTAGTTCCATGTATTTGTTCTTCGGTTGGCCAACTGGTGTTTCAGGACCCATACCGTAGTCTTGTAGGTAGCGGTAGCCGTTCTTGTTTACGATGATACCACCTTCACCACGACAACCTTCTGTCATCAGGATACCAGTACCTGGTAGACCTGTTGGGTGGTATTGAACGAACTCCATGTCACGTAGCGGTACACCGTGGCGGAATGCCATCGCCATGCCGTCACCCGTTACGATGCCACCGTTAGTGTTACAGTGGTAAACGCGACCCGCACCACCTGTTGCTAGCACAACAGATTTTGCTTTAATACAGATCAGTTCGCCTTCCGCCATGTGGATAGCAATCAGACCTTGTACTTCGCCGCCTTCAACCAGTAGGTCTACTACGAAGTACTCATCGAAGCGATTGATTTGATCGTACTTGATCGAGGTTTGGAATAGAGTGTGTAGCATGTGGAAGCCGGTTTTATCCGCAGCGAACCACGTACGCTCAACCTTCATACCACCGAAACGACGCACGTTCACTTCACCGTTATCTTTACGGCTCCAAGGACAACCCCACTGCTCTAGTTGAGTCATCTCACGTGTTGCGTTTTCTACAAAATATTCAACAACGTCCTGTTCACATAACCAGTCACCACCGCCAACAGTGTCGTTGAAGTGGTTGTCGTAGCTATCTTCATCCTTGATTACGGCAGCAGAGCCACCTTCCGCCGCTACTGTGTGTGAGCGCATTGGGTAAACTTTAGAGATCAGTGCGATATCTAAGTCTGGGTTTGCTTCAGCAGCAGCGATGGCAGCACGTAGGCCTGCACCACCTGCACCGATTACAGCGATATCTGTGGTAATAGTCTTCACAGCTATCCTCCGAAGGTAAGACGATAAAATTTAAAAAAGTGCGAAATTCGCACTTATCCTTGAAATCCTGATAGGCATTTTATGAAACAAATCTTCATGAAAATTTGATTTAGACGCAGCTTTTTCACCGAAATAGCCCTAAAGTATAGGTTGATTACATTTTTTGTGATTATTGTCACAAGTTGTAATGACTTATAAATATTAATTAACTGTTTTCAATTGTTTTAATTGTTTGTAGCTTGTTATTGGTGTGTTTCTATTTATGGCGTTAAGTCATTAAAAATAAAAAACTAATCAATATATCTGCGTAATCTTAAAACTCACATTGTGCACTTTATGACGATTTGGTTTTATTTTTGTAGAACTACTGGTTATCGCAATGTTGGCTTACTGTGGTGTTAATGATCTTGAATTTAACGTTGCATTCATTATTTTTCATATTTTATGCAGGATAAAGGCTGTGAACAGCAGCATGGAGTGAAGTAGGGGATTTGCTACACTATGCGGTTTGAAATTCCCTTTTACTGTGGTGAAAAACATGACTTGGCAACCAACAGCCTCTATTGAACAGTTAAAACAGCGTGGACAGCTCTTGGCGAGCATTCGTCACTTCTTTGCCTCGCGTGATGTACTTGAGGTTGATACGCCTGCAATGAGTCAGGCAACTGTGACAGATATTCATCTGCATACCTTTAACACTGAGTTTGTTGGGCCGGGTTATGCCAAGGGGCAAACGCTGTATTTGATGACCAGTCCTGAATTTCATATGAAGCGCCTGCTGGCAGCAGATAGTGGTCCTATCTATCAGATCTGTAAATCATTCCGTAATGAAGAGTCGGGTCGTTATCACAACCCTGAATTTACGATGTTGGAATGGTACCGTCCGGGCTTTACCCACCATACCTTGATGGATGAGATGGACGAGCTACTGCAACTGGTGTTGTCATCAGCGCCCGCGACTCGAATGACATACCAGCAAGCTTTCTTAGATGTATTAGGCGTGTGCCCACTAGTAGGCTCAATGACTGAGCTCAAAGCGGCAGCGGCACAATTGGGGCTGGCAGATATCGCCGAACCCGAGCAAGACCGTGATACCTTATTGCAACTGCTGTTTAGTGTTGGGGTTGAGCCTAAGATTGGTCAGGCTGCACCGGCGTTTGTGTACGACTTCCCAGCTAGCCAAGCGGCATTAGCGCGTATTAACCCGCAAGATAACCGTGTCGCTGAGCGTTTTGAGGTGTATTTCAAAGGGATTGAGTTGGCAAACGGCTTCCATGAGCTGTCTGATGGTGATGAGCAGTTAGTGCGCTTTGAGCAAGACAATGAAAAACGTTTAGCGATGGGGCTTCAACCGCAGCCTATCGATATGCACTTGGTGAACGCACTTCGGGCGGGTTTCCCTGACTGTGCTGGGGTAGCGTTAGGGATTGATAGACTGATCATGCTAGCAATGGGCGAAGATCATATTGATCAAGTGACGGCATTTCCGATCGACATTGCTTAATTGATGGCACAAGCGGATCAACGACGAAAAGCGCGATATCACTATCGCGCTTTTTTTGTCGATAAGACGGCCTGAGTCCAATCGTTGAGCTTGAAGTGATAGGGGATGCTATCACTACCGAGCTCATTTAATTGGTTTGTGTTTTGGGTGAACACAGAAATACGTTTAGCTTCACTTTCCTCATCTGAAAGTGGGGGAACAGCTAATATGAGTATCAGTCGCTTTATTCACTCAAGGAGTGAGACGGTAAGTGCAGGATTAGGATTTCAAGGCATCTTAGTCGTCAAGCTGCCCAAACTATAAGCAATTAAATTCTCAAATGCAAATAATTCTCACTTATGATTGTAAGTGCCGTTGTGGAAGACAATAGTGCGATAAGCAAAAAAGATACAGAGGGAGTAGAAAGGGATAGAAAAACGCCGATGCTAACTGAGGTTAACATCGGCGTTGATTAAAATAGATGAGTGCTGTTGGGGCTATTCAGGGCAGTTACACTTTAAAGCGCGATACATCTTTGCGCATTGATTCTGCTGAATTACTCATCTCTTGCGCGCTTTCGCTAACTTCCGTCGTTTGCTGAGCGAGGTGATCAGAGACATCTTTGATTGCCTGTGTATTGCGGCTGATGTCTTCGCTCACGGCACGTTGCTCTTCTGCGGCGCTCGCAATTTGTGATGCCATATCTGAGATTTCAGTGATCGCTTGGGTGATTTGGGTCAAGCTGTCGCTTGCGGCACCCGCATAATCGACACTTTGACCAGCCAGTTCAGTACTGGTTTCCATGCTATCAACCGCTTGGCGGGTGTTTTGCTGTAAGGTTTCGATCATACCGCGAATTTCTTCGGTTGAATCGTGCGTACGCTTACTCAATACCCGCACTTCGTCTGCTACTACTGCAAAGCCACGACCTTGCTCACCGGCACGAGCCGCTTCAATTGCTGCATTAAGCGCGAGCAGGTTGGTTTGTTCGGCAATACCTTGAATGGTCGATAGGATTTGATTGATGTTCTGGGCATTGCTTTCCAGTTCGTGGATCACGTTCGCCGCATCTTGCACTTGGTTAGCTAGCAAGGTGATCGCATCACGGTTTTGACCAATCACTTGCTTACCAGACTCACAAGCATCGGTAGAGGCTTGCGCCGCTGATGCTGTCATTTCAGCATGGCTGGCAACTTCGGCTGATGTCGCTGACATTTCATGGATCGCAGTAGCGATTTGGTTAACATCGTTTTGCTGATCTGACACGCGCATTGAGGCTTGCTCGGCTTGTTGCGACGACTGCTGCGCTGATTGGCTTAGGGTCATTGACTGGCTCACGATACCTTTGATCATGGTCTGCAATTGGCCTAAGAAACGGTTCATGTTTTCTGCCAGCTCACCAATCTCATCCATACGTTTGATTTCGATGCGTTGGGTTAAGTCACCGCTACCTTGCGCCAGTTGTTCAACCGATTTGCTTAGCTCAGCAAGAGGGCGCAGTAGGCTCGTGATGATGTAAGTAGCAATGGCTGCAATTACAATGTATAGGATTACAGAGGCAATCAATACGAAGGTAATTTGTTGGCTGATTGAAGCAAAGGCTAGACCTTCATCTTGGACGATACCCAGTGCCCAGCTTGTGCCTGCAATCGGTGTTACAAAGATCAGCTTGTTACTGCCATCGCTGTCTTGGTAGATGGTTTCCACTTTGCCGTTGTTGGCCAGTTGGCGGATCATCTCAGGCGTGAGTTCGTCATCAAGTTTCGTCAGCGGTTGCTGGCTAAGGCTTTCATCGCGATATGCCACGATGCGGTTTTCACCATCAACTAAGAATGCATAGCCATCGTTGTCGATGTTCAGGTTTAAGATTTCTTTGATGATGTTGTTGATGGTAACGTCTGCGGCTAATACCCCGTTGTACTCACCACGGAAAGCACGCGCGATACTGACCACAATACTGCCGTCAAAGTCTTGGTATGGTTCGGTAATAATGGTTTCACCTGCGCTGATGGCATCGCGATACCAAGGGCGAGTTCGTGGGTCGTAATCGGCAGGCCAATCTTCGGTTTTATCGCCGTAAGCGATGCGACCATCGGTAAAACCTGCGTATACCGATAGGAAGTGACCCGCGCGTTTGGTCACTAGCAGTTCTCGGTCAACGTTGCTGCGGCTGTTGATTAGGCTTTCGTTGGCCAGCAGCATATCGGTGCGAGTATCCATCCAATCAGCGACATAGTTGCTGGTAGCCTGACCGATATCAGTCATTTGACCATGTACCTGCTTGGTGGTCTCAGTTCGTAATTGGTTAATAGAAATCCAAGCTTGTACAGCACTGACTGTCGCTATGATGATGGCGATAGCCACTTGGATCTTGAACTTGATCGTATATTTCATCACTTTGTCTCTTATTGTTGCCGCTATTCCATTACGCCATTCGCAAAAAGAGTAGGGATATGTTGAGAAGAGTTGTTATTTTATGTGTCTAGGTTATCGACCGAATTTGGTTTATATGAATGATAAAGAGCATAAAAGGCACAAAATCTTAGTAATTGATTAAAATTTGTGATCTTTATCTATATAAAAAGAGCAGCATATTGCTGCTCTTAATGAAGAGTGATGAGGGAAATGTGATCTTAAGTCAGGATCAATGCGCCAATATAAACGATGCAGAGTCCTAGCAAACCTATGATTAAGCCGGTTTTTGCCATGTCTTTGCTTTCGACTAATCCGGTGGAATAAGCCAGTGAGTTTGGTGGGGTGGAAACCGGTAAGATCATCCCAAGTGATGCCGAGAAAGCGACCACAACCAACACGCCTTGCAGTCCTCCCATCGAGGCGAGGCTGTCCATTGAAGCGGCAACGGCGGCAGCGATGGGCATCAATAAGTTGGCGGTGGCAGTATTGGACATAAAGTTTGCCATCAACCAACACAGAATCGATAAGGTCAGCACTACCGCAACGGGTGAGAGCGCGTCGTAATCGACGGCATGGGCCAATGCAGCAGCTAGTCCTGTTTTATCGAGCGCTAAACCTATCGCGATCCCGCCCGCAACCAGCCATAACACATCCCAGTTGATCAGCTTGAGCTCTTCTTTGCCCATGATGCCAGTTAACGTAAAGACAGCCAGCGGAATGATAGACACCACATAGGTGTTCATGCCGTGCAGCGAGGTTGTCATCCATAACAAAATAGTAAGGCCAAAGGTGATGTACACCACAATGGCTTGCCAGCTTTTCTGAAACGTACCATCGAGTTGCAGCTTCATTTGCTGCTGACTGGAAGGAAACATTTTTTGCAGTAACCACCACGCAATAGCCAATTGGACAATCACAAACGGTAGACCCATCATCATCCAACCAAGGAAGCTAATGCTGTGCTCTCCCGTTAAATACTGCAAAGCAATGGCATTGGGAGGCGTTCCGATTGGGGTCGCAATCCCCCCGGTATTAGCTGCGATGGGAATACAGAGCACTAAGGCTTTGATCCCGATATCGCCTTTCGGTACAGACGCGACGATTGGTGCTAACAAAGCCAACATCATCACTGTGGTGGCGGTATTCGACATGAACATTGAGAACACGGCAGTGATCAGCATTAGCCCCAACATGATGAACTTGGGCTGGTGGCCAAAAGGTTTGAGTAGTACTCGGGCGAGGTTGTTATCGAGCTCGTACTTTGATGCGGCTATCGCCAGCGCGAACCCACCCATAAAGAGGATAATAATTGGCGATGAAAAAGCGCCAAGGATATCGGTGTAGGGGATCAAGGTTCCCATATCATGCCCGGCGGGGGCGGTACGAAATAAGTGGAGCCCTTTGTCGGAAATCATGACCAGCTCAAGGGCGATGATCAAAATAGAGGTAGCAAAAACGGGGACAGGTTCTAAAACCCAAAGTAGGGCGGCGAGAGCGAAAATAGCGAGTAAGCGGTGTTGAATTAAAGTGAGGTCGTCAATAGGAATGGCATCAATCGGCATCAGTAATATACCAAGCGGAATACCAAAGGATATAAACAGCCGTATGAGCTGTGAAACTGAGAGATTTTTCATAATGATGTTGTTTTGCAATTTATAAGAAGACTGCAAAACAGCATACTAATTGACCAAAAAAAAGCTGGTAACGAGGTCAATTTTTGGTACTAAAAAGGGGCGATGAACGCCCCTTTTAACAGAAATGTTAACTGGTTAGTCGTTTATGACTTTTTCAGTTCAGCGTATGGCTGACCCATGCGCGTTGGCTGTTCTGGTTTCATGTCTTCCACAAAGTGGATCATGTCTTTCGGGAACAGGTTGATAACGGTTGAACCCAGCTTGAAGCGACCCATTTCGTCACCTTTTTTCAATACCACAGCGCTGTCACCTGATGCTGGGTAATCCCAACGACGCACTTCAGGGCCTGTTGGCGGAGTCACTGTGCCAGCCCATACCGTTTCGATGCTACCTACAATGGTTGCGCCTACTAAGACTTGAGCAATTGGGCCGTGCTCGGTATCGAAGATACATACTACGCGCTCGTTACGAGCAAACAGGTTTGGTACGTTCTCTGCGGTTAGCGGATTAACCGAGAACAGATCACCAGGTACGTAAATCATCTGACGCAGCGTACCATTGCATGGCATGTGCACACGGTGGTAATCACGAGGTGATAGGTAAAGTGTTGCGAAATCGCCGTCTTTAAATTCTTCTGCGAGAGCTTTATCGCCACCCAGAAGCTCGGTGCTATCAAAGTAGTGGCCTTTCGCTTGGAATAGGCGACCTTCTTTAATTGGGCCTAGTTGGCTCACACAAGCGTCTGCAGGGTGTGAAATGATGTTGTCATCGGTATTGATTGGACGCGCACCGTCTTTCAGTTCACGAACAAAGAATTGGTTGAATGTCGGGTAGGCTGCTGGATCTGGGTTACGCGCTTCTGACATATCAATTTTGTATTGGTTGATAAACCAACGGATGATTGCCGTGGTGAATTTACCACCTTCAAATGCAGCAATTTTACCTACTAAGCGGGTTACCGCATGTTTTGGCAAACAGTATTGTAGGCCGATTTTGAGATTATCTAGCACGGTGTCTTTTCCGAAAAAAGTTCATTTAATCAACAGTCTACTTACTAAAATTAACAAGTAAGTAATAACTCGAACAGGTAATAATACCGAAACACACTGCTAAAGTCAGGTTATTCCGAGCAGAGTAAGGCGGTGAATGAAGTGATAAGGCTGGGAAAAGAAAGCTGAAATAGGGAATAACGTTGGTCGAGAGAGTAGCTAAGGCGATGATGGCTTAATGCTTTATCATCGCCTTATTTAGAGGGAGCGATAACAGATTAATTTTGCTGTTTGTTACGTGAGAACTGACGGTTCGCCACGTTTTCCGACATGCTTTCGATGATCTTGTGGTAGCTGTCGTAGCGCTCTTGGGTGATTTTACCTTCCTCTACGGCATCACGAATGATGCAGCCTGGGTCGTCACCGTGCTTACAGTCGCGGAATTTACAGCCGCCCAAGTATTCACGAAATTCGACAAAGGCTTCGGTGACTTGCTCTGGCTCTAAGTGCCATAAGCCAAATTCACGTACTCCAGGAGAGTCGATTAAGTCACCACCATCAGGGAAATGGTAAAGGCGCGCAGCTGTCGTGGTGTGTTGACCTAAGCCAGAGTTTTCAGAAACCGCACCTGTCTCGGCTTCTACTTCAGGCATCAGAGTATTCACCATACTGGATTTACCCACACCGGATTGACCTGCAAAGATACTGATGTGATCTTTCAAGTCATGACGTAGTTCATCCATGCCTTCACCAGTGTCCGAGCTTACGTAACGGATCTGGTAACCAATGTCTTGGTAAAGTGAAAGCGTTTGTTCAACCACTTGGCGCTCATCTGCATCTAATAGATCGACTTTATTAAGGACGATCAGTGGCTCGATGCCCACGGTTTCAGCGGCAATGAGGTAACGGTCGATAATATTGAGCGATAACTCAGGCAAAACAGCAGAAACAATGATGATACGGTTAACGTTAGCGGCAACGGCTTTAACGCCATCGTAATAATCAGGGCGTGTTAGTACTGATTCACGTTGGTGTACCGCTTCTACAACACCTGAGATCCCATCGAGAGATTCAACACCTGGGCGCCATACAACACGGTCACCAGAAACTAGGCTCTGAATGCTGCGGCGTAGGTTACAACGGTGGATCGTCCCCGTTTCCGGATCTTCAATATCGGCATGTTGGCCAAAACGTGTGATAACCAATCCTTCACGAGCCGCTTCGAGCAGTGCCTCGTCCCATTGGACATCATTCTTTTCACGCTTTAGACGTTTATCTTGATTCGAGCGAACGCGACGGCTCTGCCCTTTGGTCAGCTTTTTCTTTTTTGCCACAAGTTTATCGTTCAGTTTGGTTGGCTTTCGGATTAAGCCAAGTATGATACATGGTTTAGTCACAAAATAGGCATTAATCCAATGACAATTAGCGATCAGAATTTAATTTGGATCGATCTGGAGATGACAGGTCTGGATCCTGAAACGCATAAAATCATTGAAATCGCGACCATAGTGACAGACGCTCAGCTGAACATTTTAGCAGAAGGGCCAACACTTGCGATTCATCAGCCAGAGTCTGAATTAGATAAGATGGATGACTGGTGTACCAATACGCACACTAATAGTGGATTGGTGGAACGTATTCGCCAAAGCCAACTTTCTGAAGAAGATGCCGTTCGTGAAACGATCGCGTTTCTAGAGAAGTGGGTACCTAAAGGTGCGTCGCCAATTTGTGGTAACAGCATTGGTCAGGATCGCCGTTTCCTATACAAGTACATGCCTGAGTTAGAGCAGTACTTCCATTACCGCTATCTTGATGTCAGCACATTAAAAGAGCTAACGCGCCGCTGGAAACCAGAGGTGTTAGACGGCTTTTCTAAGAAAGGAAGTCATTTAGCATTAGATGATATCCGTGACTCGATCGCAGAGCTTCGCTATTATCGTGAGCAGATCTTCAATATCTGATTGGAAAATAGTCACTTAGCGAGGAAAGTCCGGTTTTTTTCTGTGAAGTATTGCATCCGTCAATTTTCCTCGTATAATGCGCAGCCTCGAAGGCATTAATGGTTTAATGTTTTCGACAGTACGGACGCGGGGTGGAGCAGCTTGGTAGCTCGTCGGGCTCATAACCCGAAGGTCGTCGGTTCAAATCCGGCCCCCGCAAC
>NZ_LVHF01000018.1 GCF_001650345.1 Photobacterium jeanii
ACCTGTACTAATTGCCCGTGAGGCTTAACCATACAACACCCAAGGGGTTTTTATGGACTCCATGAGCACTTGAATGAGTGTCGAGAAACTAGTTAGATTTTCCCAGATTGTATCTTCCGCCAACGGCGTAAGATAAACAGAATTTGCTTGGCGACCATAGCATTATGGACCCACCTGATCCCATGCCGAACTCAGTAGTGAAACGTAATAGCGCCGATGGTAGTGTGGGGCTTCCCCATGTGAGAGTAGGACATCGCCAGGCTTNTCCCATGCCGAACTCAGTAGTGAAACGTAATAGCGCCGATGGTAGTGTGGGGCTTCCCCATGTGAGAGTAGGACATCGCCAGGCTTCCAATTTAACCGCAATGCGGATAAACAAAGCAATTAACTGTAAGACTTTGTTTAATAAGAATTGCGTGCTGGTATAGCTCAGTTGGTAGAGCGCACCCTTGGTAAGGGTGAGGTCCCCAGTTCAAATCTGGGTACTAGCACCACGAATTTTTCAGCGACAATAGCACAATGGTCCCACCTGATCCCATGCCGAACTCAGAAGTGAAACGTTGTAGCGCCGATGGTAGTGTGGGGTTTCCCCATGTGAGAGTAGGTCATTGCTGAATCCCCTTCTAAAACCCAGCCTTCGGCTGGGTTTTTTCATATCTGCATCTTTTATTTTTATTACCCTTCCTATATTTGTTTCAACACTTCTCTGAGCTTTCTTTCATTTTTATATTTTCACTTGCGAATACGCTCTACTTTGTATAGTTTTATTTGGATGTATGGACGTCTAAACATCTTAAAGGAGTGAAGAGATGCCAATAAAAATTCCCGATCGTTTGCCGGCAACTGATATTTTGCGTGGTGAGAATATCTTTGTGATGACGGAGGCTCGAGCGGCAAGCCAAGGGATACGTCCACTGAAAGTGTTGTTGCTTAATCTGATGCCAAAGAAGATTGAGACTGAAACCCAGTTCCTACGTTTATTATCGAATACGCCACTACAAGTGGATGTGGAGTTGTTGCGGATCGATAATCGCCCGACCAAGAATACCCCGCAAGAACACCTTGATACCTTTTATCGTCAGTTTGAAATGATTAAGGATCGTAACTTCGATGGCTTGATTGTCACTGGTGCCCCCTTAGGGTTAGTGCAGTTCGAAGATGTACTGTACTGGGAAGAAATTCAAACCATCATGAATTGGGCCAAAGATCACGTGACCTCGACTCTGTTTGTCTGTTGGGCGGCACAAGCGGGTTTAAAGCTTCTGTATGACTTACCTAAGCGAACGCGTAAAGAAAAACTCTCTGGCGTTTATTGGCACCAAACGCATGACTGTCATCATCCGTTATTGCGTGGTTTTGATGAGAGCTTTAAAGCGCCGCATTCACGTTATGCAGATTTTGCCCCGAGTTATCTTGCTAAGCATACTGATCTCGACGTGTTAGCTACTTCCGAACAAGCAGGGGTGTATTTGGCGGCAACCAAAGATAAGCGTAACGTGTTTGTCACGGGGCATCCGGAATATGATGTCGATACCTTACATAACGAATATGTCCGTGATTGTGGTGAAGGGATGGAGCCTGCAGTCCCTGTGAACTATTACCCAGATGATGACCCTAATCGCCCACCTATAGCTAGCTGGCGCAGTCATGGGCATTTGTTATTTGCCAATTGGCTGAATTATTGTGTTTATCAACAAACGCCATACGACCTAGATCACTTCTCAGAAGATAACTTTACTAAGGATGAGTAATCCTAGATGGGGAAGGAGATAGTGACAAAATGAAGATATTAAAAAGGCCTGCGTGACTGCAGGCCTTTGTTGTTCTGGTATTTAGCGTTGGTGTGGCTACTTCTGTGCTTCCCACGCTTTCGCTTTGTGGATCAGCGAAGTGATCGTTGAGCCTTGAATAAGAATTGAGAACACAACCACCGCATAGGTCATCACAAGAATCATTTCGCGAACATCAATGTTTTTCTCCGGGATCACAATCACGCCAGCAGGGATTGCCATCGCCATTGCTAAGGCTAAACCGCCGCGTAAGCCACCCCAAGTTAAGATACGTACCGAGAAAGGGTTGTAATCACGGTAGCGTTCGAAACCGAAGTAAGACAAGCGTACGCTGAGGTAACGACCAAGGAGCACCAGAGGAACGGCAACAGCCATCAACATCCAGTCTTCTTGGTGGAAGCTAAATTGCAGCATGCTCATACCAATCAGCAGGAATAACACACCATTTAAAAATTCATCAACGAGCTCCCAGAAGTGATCTAGGTGATCTTCACTCTCTTTCGAGAAACCGATGTAGCGCGTCCAGTTACCAATCATGATGCCTGACACGACCATTGCGAGTGGGCCTGATACGTGGATCACATCTGCAAATACATAACCCGCAGTAGGGATGCCAAGGGTTAAGAGAAGCTCCATGGAGTGGTCGTTAGTCGCGCTGATCAGGTAATGGAATAGCAAGCCCAATGCAAAGCCGTAAGCGATGCCACCAATCGCCTCTTGAAGGAAAAGCTGACCAACACCGAGTACGGTAGGTGCGGTATTACCGAAGGCGATGGTAAAGAGGGTCACAAAAAGCACTAAGCCAAAACCGTCGTTAAATAACGATTCGCCTTCGATTTGGGTTGAGATCCGGCGAGGAGCATCGAGCTTTTTAACGATAGCAAGAACAGCGATGGGGTCAGTCGGTGAGATGAGTGCGCCAAACAATAGGCAATAGATAAAATCAAATTGGATACCAATCAGCTGGCATGCTCCCCATAAAGCACCGCCGATGAAGAAAGTGGAGAATAAGGTCGCGCCGAGGGCGAGGGTTGTGATTTCCCACTTTTGGTCTTCGAGGTTAGGCAGTTTGATGCCCAGTCCGCCTGCAAACAGTAAGAATCCCAAGATCCCTTTTAACAAGAAGCTCTCAAAGTTAATCTTCCCTAATTGCTCGGCGGCAATATCTTGTAGGTTGAACCAGCCATTTTGACCAGCGATCACTATCCCTATTGATAACACCAGTGCGCCAGCGGTAATAGCGATGGTGGTTTGCATCTTGCCTATTTTGCTATTGATAAAAGCGATGAGCATTGCTGCTGCCGCCATAAAGCATAAGGTACTGTATACAGACATTCTGAACCCCGAATTGGTGAATGTGTAAAGTTAAAAATTGTCACAAAATATAAAACCATCAGCTGCTGATAGCCATAAAAAAATGATGGTTTAAACGAATTAGTTTTTCTGACTTTATTCACTTTAGACGTCTAGATTTCCATCTTTGCTATGATAGGATGTGAATGAGCTGTAACACTAAATAAGGAAGTAAATAGTGGCTAAAGGCAATGGACTACTGGCGCAAAGGTTAGCACAACAAATCCTGATCATTGATGGTGGCATGGGCACCATGATCCAAGGATATAAGTTGGAAGAGGAAGATTATCGTGGTGAACGCTTTCGCCATTGGCATAGTGATCTGAAAGGTAATAATGATCTCTTGGTGCTGACGCAGCCGCAGCTGATCAAAGATATCCATTCCGCTTACCTTGAAGCTGGCGCTGATATCTTAGAAACCAATACTTTTAACGCGACTACGATTGCGATGGCTGACTATGATATGGAAAGCCTCAGCGCGGAAATCAATTTTGAAGCAGCCAAGCTTGCCCGCCAAGCGGCTGATGAGTGGACGGCGAAAACCCCAGAAAAACCACGCTTTGTTGCGGGAGTCCTTGGCCCTACGAATCGCACTTGTTCGATCTCACCGGATGTTAATGATCCCGGCTTTCGTAATGTGAGCTTTGATGATTTGGTTGCCGCTTATTCTGAGTCGACTCGAGCTTTGATTGAAGGTGGCAGTGATCTGATTTTGATCGAAACCATCTTTGATACCTTAAATGCCAAAGCATGTGCTTTTGCGGTTGAGTCGGTATTTGAAGCGTTAGGGGTTGAGCTGCCAGTGATGATTTCTGGCACCATTACCGATGCCTCTGGGCGTACGTTGTCAGGGCAAACCACCGAAGCTTTCTATAATGCGCTTCGCCATGTCAAACCGATTTCTTTTGGTCTTAACTGTGCGCTTGGTCCAGATGAGCTGCGCCAATATGTTGAAGAACTTTCGCGTATTTCTGAGTGTTATGTTTCCGCTCACCCCAATGCTGGTTTACCGAATGCTTTTGGCGAGTACGACCTCAGCCCTGAGGAGATGGCGACTCATATTAAAGAGTGGGCACAAAGTGGCTTTTTGAATCTGGTTGGCGGCTGTTGTGGTACCACGCCTGAACATATTCGGCAAATGGCGCAAGTGACCTCTGATATTCCACCTCGTTCGTTGCCTGAACTTCCTGTGGCCTGTCGGTTATCCGGACTTGAGCCGCTGACCATAGAGAAAGACACCTTATTTATTAATGTTGGTGAGCGAACCAATGTAACTGGATCGGCGCGCTTTAAGCGTTTGATCAAAGAAGAGCAATATGATGAGGCGCTCGAAGTTGCTCGCCAGCAGGTAGAAAACGGCGCCCAAATTATTGATATCAACATGGATGAAGGGATGCTCGATGCAGAAGCTTGCATGGTGCGTTTTCTCAACCTTTGTGCCTCGGAGCCAGAAATCTCCAAAGTGCCAATCATGGTCGATTCTTCGAAATGGGAAGTGATCGAAGCTGGTCTTAAGTGCATTCAAGGCAAGGGCATTGTTAACTCGATATCTCTTAAGGAAGGCAAAGAAAAGTTCGTAGCTCAAGCCAAATTAATTCGTCGTTACGGGGCGGCAGTGATTGTGATGGCGTTTGATGAGTTGGGGCAGGCAGAAACTCGTGCTCGTAAGTTAGAAATCTGTACTAATGCTTATCGTATTTTAGTTGATGAAGTGGGCTTTCCACCGGAAGACATTATTTTTGACCCGAATATTTTTGCCGTCGCGACTGGTATCGAAGAACACAACAATTATGCGGTCGACTTTATTGAAGCGGTTGCCGACATTAAGCGTGATCTACCTTACGCAATGATCTCGGGGGGCGTCTCAAATGTTTCCTTCTCTTTCCGCGGTAATAACTATGTGCGTGAAGCCATCCATGCGGTATTCCTGTATCACTGTTTTAAAAACGGCATGGATATGGGGATCGTTAACGCTGGACAGCTCGAAATCTACGATAATGTTCCTGAAAAATTGCGTGAGGCGGTGGAAGACGTAGTACTGAACCGACGCGACGATGGTACAGAACGTTTGCTGGATATTGCCGCTGAATATGCAGGTAAAGGCGTTGGTAAGGAAGAAGATGCCGCCGCGCAGGAATGGCGCACTTGGCCTGTCGCAAAACGTTTGGAGCACGCGTTGGTGAAAGGGATCACCGAGTTTATTGTTGAAGACACCGAAGAAGCACGCGTGAACGCTTCCAAGCCACTTGAGGTGATCGAAGGTCCGTTGATGGATGGCATGAACGTGGTCGGTGATTTGTTTGGTGAAGGAAAAATGTTTCTACCTCAGGTGGTGAAGTCAGCGCGAGTGATGAAACAAGCGGTAGCCCACCTTGAGCCATTCATTAACAAAGAAAAACAGGCAGGGTCATCTAACGGTAAGATCTTGTTGGCGACAGTAAAAGGTGATGTTCACGATATCGGTAAGAATATCGTGGGGGTTGTTTTGCAGTGTAATAACTACGAAATTATCGACCTTGGGGTGATGGTGCCGTGTGAGCAAATCTTGAAAGTGGCAAAAGAAGAGCAGGTCGATATTATCGGCTTGTCGGGGTTGATCACCCCATCACTGGATGAAATGGTTCATGTCGCGAAAGAGATGGAGCGACAAGGATTTGATTTACCTTTGCTTATTGGCGGAGCGACAACCTCCAAAGCCCACACCGCGGTGAAAATTGAGCAAAATTATCATCAGCCTGTGGTTTATGTGAATAATGCTTCTCGCGCAGTAGGGGTCTGTACTTCGCTGTTATCTAATGAATTAAAACCTGATTTTGTGGCAACTCTAGATCGTGATTATGAACGTGTTCGCGATCAACATAGCCGTAAAAAACCACGAACCAAGCCTGTCACGCTTGAGCAAGCACATGCCAACAAGGTGGCGATTGATTGGGATAACTACACGCCCCCAATGCCTGCAAAACCTGGCGTGCATGTGTTTGATGATTTTGATATTGCTACTTTACGTCAATACATTGATTGGACGCCTTTCTTTATGACGTGGACCTTGATGGGCAAATACCCAACAATTTTTGAGCATGAAGAGGTCGGTGAGGAAGCACAACGTTTGTTTAAAGATGCCAATGATTGGCTAGATCGAATCGAACGTGAAGGGTTACTCAAAGCACGGGGGATGTGTGCGTTGTTTCCTGCCGCCAGTGTTGGCGATGATATTGAAGTGTACAGTGACGAAAGTCGCAGCCAAGTGGCGCATGTGCTGCACCATCTTCGTCAGCAGACTGAAAAGCCGAAAGGGTTTAATTACTGCTTGTCTGACTACATTGCCCCGAAAGAGAGTGGTAAAGCCGATTGGATAGGGGCATTTGCAGTGACTGGTGGGATAGGTGAGCGTGAAATGGCGGATGTTTTTAAAGCGCAAGGGGATGATTACAACGCGATCATGATTCAAGCGGTGGCTGATCGTTTGGCTGAAGCATTTGCAGAATGTCTGCATGAAAAGGTGCGTACTGAGATCTGGGGTTATGCAGCTGATGAACGTTTGTCGAATGAAGAGCTGATCCGCGAGAAGTATCAAGGGATCCGTCCTGCTCCGGGCTACCCTGCGTGTCCAGAGCACACTGAAAAAGGCACTTTATGGGACATGCTGAAAGTGGAAGAAACGATAGGAATGTCGCTGACAAGCAGTTATGCGATGTGGCCTGGCGCTTCAGTGTCGGGGTGGTATTTCTCACACCCAGACTCCCGTTACTTTGCTGTAGCACAGATCCAACATGATCAGGCGCAAGACTACGCAAAGCGAAAAGGTTGGTCGTTGGATGAAGCCGAAAAATGGCTCGGACCTAACTTATAATTGCAATAAAAACAAAGGCACTCCACGGAGTGCCTTTGTTGTATGAGAGACCTAGAACTTATTCGAATAACTGCTGGTGGAGCTGTTTGACTACGTTTTTAGCGCGGCTTTGATCAACCAGAAAGCACAGATTATGAGGACTGGCGCCGTAGCACACCATACGTAATGGGTGTTGTTCTAAGGTATTAAACACTTGGCTAACTGAGCCTTGAGTTTGGCTCATTTGATTACCGATCAATGCCACTAGGCAAAGCTCTTGCTCGATCTCGACTCGACAGAGCTCGCTAAGGGCTTCGATGGCACTCGGTGGTAGCGTTGGGGCACCGCCAGCGGTATCGGTTTGGTCGAGAGTCAATGACACACTCACTTCTGAGGTGGTGATCAAATCAATGGAAATTTTGTGCTCTGCCAAGATCCGAAAGACTTCAGCTAAGAAGCCGTAGGCATGGAACATATTCAAACTGGTTAGAGTCACCATCGTTTGATTACATCGTAGCGCGACGGCGCGAAAAAGCGGTGCATCTTGCACATGCTGGCGGATCCAAGTGCCACCGAGCTCTGGAGCTTTAGATGAACCGACAAAGACCGGAATTTGTTGGCGAATCGCAGGAACTAAAGTGGATGGGTGTAAAATTTTCGCCCCAAAGTTGGCCATTTCTGATGCTTCGCTAAAGCTGATCTCTTTGATCGGCTGTGCATTGGCTGCAATTCTGGGATCAGTGGTGTACATCCCCGGTACATCGGTCCAAATTTCTAGCGTGGTGGCATTGATAGCCTCAGCCATTAATGCTGCGCTGTAATCACTGCCGCCCCGACCTAAGGTTGTCGTGTGATTATCTTCATCTGAGCCAATAAAGCCTTGGCTGATCACCACTTGGTTGGTTAGGAGAGGAGCAAGGTGTTGTTGTGACAATTGGCGGATAGCGGTTGGATTTGGCACGGCTTTACCGTAGCGACTGTCGGTGCGCATCACTTGGCGGATATCAAAACGTACGGCATCAATACCTTGTTCACGAAGGATTTGACTAAACAAGTGGGTGGATAATAGCTCACCATTAGCCACAAGTTCATCGGTGAGAGCTGCGCTTGGTGCTATTGCGGATTGTTCCGCTAAGGTCGCAATATGATCCAAGAGTTGATAAACCGCTTGGCTTATTACGTCTGGTTCATTGAGCTGATCAAGAATCGCTTGGTGAGTTTGGGTCAGCGTTTGAATACGCTGTAAACGCAGAGCAGGATCATTGATCCCTTTCGCCAGCTCAACCAATTGGTTGGTTACCCCTGAGCAGGCACTGATCAACACTAACTTGGTATTGGGATTGTTCGCGACAATGGCAGCGCTGCGACGCATCGCTTGATGATCGGCAACACTGGTGCCGCCAAATTTAGCGACAACAAGATTCGGGTTTGATGCAGAAATAGAATTCGGGCTCAAAACATGTCTCCTAGAACAACGGATAGTATAGGAATCGAATGAAATAAGCGGGAGGTGCTACCGACAGTGGTAGTATCAAGCGGTGAGACGGATTAACATCACGACAACCAGAAGCTCCCCACTATGCGCCTTCAGGATTCCTTTCAAAGACGCGTAGTGACAGCCTGAAGGATTCAACCTTCAAGGCCGATACAACAACTCCCCTGCGTTGCTGTATCTCGGCGTTACTCCCCCTCTCTGAACTTGCTTTGGGGTGGGGCCCCGCAAATCCGATACCTGGGTAACGCTCCTCTTCTGTTTTGACCTGCTGAAATACAAAGCAGGATGAACAAAAACTGACTCCATTGAATCGGATTTGTTATGAGGTTGTCAACACATCCATGATTGATTATGCAAATAAATTGAAATAACTTGTATGAGTTGATAATTCACTGTCACACCAATGAAAGTTAAAAATTTACCCTACATAATTCTGAACTATAACTAGGGTCAACAGATCCTTCATGCAATTACCTCTAGGAGAATAACGATGACAATAGGAAGCTTTTATCCACCACAACGTACTTTGATGGGGCCTGGGCCTTCGGATATTTATCCGCAAGTATTGCAAGCGCTGAGCCGACCAACGGTAGGCCATTTAGATCCCACTTTTATTGGGATGATGGATGAGCTTAAACAGTTGCTGCAATATGCCTTTCAAACTCAAAATGCATTCACGATTGCGGTATCGGCGCCGGGAAGTGCAGGGATGGAAGCTTGCTTTGTGAATCTGGTTGAGCCGGGTGACAAGGTGATTGTGTGTCGGAATGGCGTGTTTGGCGAGCGTATGCGTGAAAACGTGGTGCGTTGTGGCGGTGAAGCTGTGATGGTGGATAATGCTTGGGGTGAACCTGTTGATCCGCAACGAGTAGAAGAGGCACTGCAAGCGAACCCTGATGCGAAGCTGGTGGCTTTTGTTCATGCTGAAACCTCAACGGGTGCATTAAGTGATGCTAAAGCCATTGCTGAAGTGGCACGTCGCCACGAATGTTTGACTGTTGTGGATGCGGTGACGTCACTGGGCGGTGTGCCTTTATTGGTTGATGAGTGGCAATTGGACGCCGTGTACTCGGGTAGCCAAAAGTGCTTGTCATGTGTGCCGGGACTATCCCCGCTGACTTTTTCGCCGAAGGCGATTGCGAAAATTGAAGCGCGCACTACCCCTGTTCAGAGTTGGTTCCTTGACCAAAGTTTGGTGTTGGGGTATTGGAGTGGGGAAGGCAAACGTAGCTACCACCATACAGCCCCCGTCAATAGTTTGTACGCCTTGCATGAAGCCTTAGTATTGCTGAAAAACGAAGGGTTAGAGCAAGCGTGGCAACGCCATCGTGATGCTCACCAAGCCTTAAAAGCTGGTTTAGAATCACTGGGTATTGAATTTGTGGTTGAGGAGGCTCATCGCCTTCCTCAATTGAATGCGGTGTATATTCCACAAGGCGTTGATGATGCAGCAGTACGCGCTACCTTACTTAATCGTTATAACCTTGAAATAGGGGCAGGCTTAGGTGATTTAGCGGGTAAAGCATGGCGTATTGGTTTGATGGGCTATGCGGCGCGAAATGAGAATGTTGCGCTGTGTTTGAAGGCACTTGAAAGCACGTTGAAGTAGCCGAGAGTACACTGAGCCTCTAACGGGCTAAGTTAACTAATAAAGAGAAAGGCGACCACGAGAGTAACTTGTGGTCGCCTTTGTTATTTTTCGGTCTTAGTCATAAGCGCTTACTGGTTGGCAGACGCACTGGATTGAGCGCTACTGTTAGCTTGGCTCGCTTGTTTATCGAGTGATAGCGTCGCGAGTTGTTCACTGAAATCCCCTTCAGGGAAAAGGAACATGGCCTCTTGGTAAATCTGCTGGGCATGATCATCTTCACCTAATAAGCGGTACGCCACAATAAGGTTGCTGTACAGCTGTTGGCGAGGCCAGGTTTTGGCTTTTTCGCTTGCCCAGCGAATGTATTCTTTAAGCAGTTCTGGCTTATTGGCTTTAGCGGCTAGCTCTAATTGCGGCTGGTGGACCGCCCATTCATAACGGTGCTTCCATGCCCATGGGTTATTCACCTTCATAAGGTAATCAATATTGAGCGGCAGAGTCGTCTCAAAGCGCGTCAGCATCTTGCCAGAATACAAGGTCGTGATCATATAGCTACTAATGAGTAGCGGCAGTAGTAATGCACTGACTTTGATCCCCAGAACATACTGAAGTGGCTTTTTGTGGTATTTGGCGGTCAGGTTATCGACCCAATAGATCAAGACAATAAACAGCACCCAGTGCACCAATGAGTGGTAGAACGGATACTCAAGCTGGGAGTGCAAAGTGATAGGGAAGAAAAGCGCGACCAGCGCCAGTTGGCTGCCTTCTCGTGCTTTACGAATTTTAAGCGCCACCGCTGTTGCAGCAATTAACAGCGCCAGTAATGGCACTATGCCACCTTCCGATGCCCAGAAAGTGAGTTCGTTGTGTGGGTGATCTAAAGCTGGAATACCTGCCGGTTGGGTTGGATCGGCTTGATGCCAACGTGCGGTTTGAGTGAGGTAAGATACCTCAAAGGTGCCATAGCCGTAACCTGTCAGTGGCTTAGTGGCAAACATCTTGATGGATTGCGGAATATGGATTGAGCGTGGGCTTTCTAGCGTTACTCGCTCTTCTTTTACTTCCCATCCTGTGGATTGGTTGATGCTATAAGAAGTCGCCAAGCCCAGCGCAATCATCAAAAACCACATCCGCCATTGCGCTTTAGCGGCGAATCGCTTGAGGTATGGAGTGAGTAACAATACCCCGACAATAGCGCCAAGCCAGCCAGTACGCGAGCTTAGTACCACCAAGATCGGAATAACTAAAACTGGAGTGAGCAGTAACAGTGCTTGTTGGAATGACCATTTGCCACGGTACATAGGTACACGTGCGAGTAGGTAGCCTGACAGCACGAGACCTGTCGCTAAGAAACTCGCCATGACATTCGGTTGTTGAAAAATACCGTGAGGGCGACTGGTTGTAGGATCAAACCCGAAAGCATTGTCTGCGCTGATAAACAGGTATTGATACCAGCCAAATAAGGTTTGAGTCAGGATGCCAAGTAAGATAAACCACAAGAGCAGCTGGCGGCGACTTGGGGTAAAAGCAAACTGCTGGAGTGCGACAAAAAATAGAAACCCAGCCCATAAGCCAAAGATACGATCGCTAACCGCTGCAATATCGGCATTGGGGTAGAAAATAGGTAATGTCAGTAGTAAACAGCAGACAAATAACACACCAGTGAGACGGGTAAAACGAATAATCCGCTGGCGGCTGATTTCGAGTAAGCCAATACCAATCGCAAAGCTAAATGGGATCCAGCTAGTGGCATTGAAAGGTAATTCAAGCCCCGAGCCGCCTTGGTTGTGCTGGAAATACAGCAAAGCATGGACGAAGAGCAAGCACATTGAGGCTAGAAAGGGTTTGACCAAAGGTTTGCTGATCCCCGGTTGGGCAAGCCGTGTCCCTTGGAGGTGTAACACTGTCATCTCGGTTCCATCATTGATAATTACCCTTATTCCAGTTTGCCTTAGCAACTCGGTATTACAAAGCAGGGTATAAGTGCCAAAGAAAAAGCAGGTACTCGTTGAGCCCTGCTTTTACTGATAATTAAGCTGATTAATTAGCTTTTCCCTTGAGCAAGTAAGGGGCTTAAAAACCTCGCGGTATGCGAACCTTCCACTTGCGCGACCGCTTCGGGGGTACCTGTTGCGATAATATTACCGCCGCCGCTACCGCCCTCCGGACCTAAATCGATGATCCAGTCCGCTGTTTTGATCACGTCTAAGTTATGCTCAATCACTACAATGGTATTGCCGTGCTCGCGTAAGCGGTGCAGTACCGTAAGTAGTTGTTGAATATCATGGAAGTGCAGACCTGTGGTCGGCTCATCCAAGATATACAGGGTTTTACCAGTATCACGTTTGGAAAGCTCGCGGGCTAATTTCACTCGTTGTGCTTCACCGCCTGAAAGGGTGGTCGCAGCTTGTCCTAAGCGGATGTAGGATAGACCAACATCTATTAAGGTTTGCAGCTTTCTGGCAATAGCCGGAACGGGGTCAAAAAATTGACGAGCATCTTCGACGGTCAAGTCTAACACCTCATCGATGGTTTTGCCCTTATATTTCACTTCCAACGTTTCACGGTTGTAGCGCTTGCCTTTACACATGTCACATGGCACATAAACGTCGGGCAAGAAGTGCATCTCTACTTTGATCACCCCGTCACCTTGACAGGCCTCACAGCGACCGCCTTTTACGTTAAAGCTGAATCGACCTGGTTTGTAGCCTCGTGCTCGCGACTCTTGGGTTCCGGCAAACAGTTCACGGATAGGAGTGAAAATCCCTGTGTAAGTAGCAGGGTTTGAGCGCGGGGTGCGACCAATTGGGCTTTGGTCGATATCGATTACTTTGTCGCAATGTTCAAGATTTTGGATTTCACGGTACGGGGCAATCTCACCGCTGGTGGCACCGTTGAGTTGGTGATGCGCGATACGGAAAAACGTATCGTTGATCAAGGTCGATTTACCCGAACCAGATACCCCTGTGATGCAAGTGAATAAGCCTACCGGAATTTCAACGTCTACGTTGTTGAGGTTGTTGCCCGTTGCGCCTAATAACTTAACTGTTTTTTCAGGGTTGAAAGGCACACGCGTCTCAGGCACAGCAATGGATTTTGCGCCACTGAGATATTGTCCTGTTAGTGACTCCGTGGATTGTTGGATATCAGCCATGGTACCTTCGGCAATTACTTGACCACCATGTACCCCAGCTCCCGGGCCGATATCAATCACGTGATCGGCGGCGCGAATAGCGTCTTCGTCGTGTTCGACCACAATTACAGTGTTGCCTAAATCACGCAGGTGAGTCAGGGTTTTGAGCAGACGTTCGTTATCGCGTTGGTGCAAACCGATTGAAGGTTCATCCAACACATACATTACGCCCACTAACCCAGCACCAATTTGGCTAGCTAAGCGGATCCGTTGGGCTTCACCACCGGATAAGGTATCAGCACCACGAGAAAGGTTCAGGTAGTTTAGGCCGACATTGACCAAGAAAGATAGACGGTCACGGATCTCTTTTAAGATCTTCTCAGCGATTTTGGCCCGTTGACCGCTGAGTGCTAATTGTTCAAAGAAGGTAAGCGCTTCTTGAATACTGAACTCACAAATTTGCGGCAAGGTGGTATCGGTAATGAAGACATGACGGGCTTCTTGGCGCAGGCGCGATCCTTCACAGCTAGCACATGGCTTGGTTGATACAAACTTACTGAGCTCTTCACGTACCGCGTTAGATTCTGTATCGCGGTAGCGGCGCTCCATGTTATTGAGGATCCCCTCAAATGGATGACGACGTACTGTGATATCACCACGGTCATTGATGTATTTAAATTCAATGTCGGTTTTGCCAGAACCAGTCAGAATAATATTTTGGATCTTGGTTGGCAGTGAATCAAATGGCGCCTCAACATCAAAGCCATAATGGTCGGCTAAGGAGTTGAGCATTTGGAAATAGTAGAAATTACGTTTATCCCAGCCACGGATCGCCCCACCAGAGAGGCTCAACTCACCATTTTGTACTACGCGATCAGGGTCAAAGTATTGTTGTACCCCGAGGCCATCACAGGTGCCACATGCGCCTGCAGGGTTGTTGAACGAGAACAAACGCGGCTCAAGTTCTTGCATGCTATAGCCACAGTGCGGACAAGCAAAGTTGGCGGAGAAAACAATCTCATCATGCTCGCCTTCCGTCATAGGGCTCACAGTAACGGTACCGCCTGACAGCTCGAGTGCTGTTTCAAACGATTCTGCCAAGCGCTGTTGGAGATCGTCACGCACTTTAAAACGATCGACAACCACTTCAATGGTGTGTTTTTTGTGAAGCTCTAGTGTTGGAGGATCGGAAAGATCGCACACTTCGCCATCGATACGTGCACGGATATACCCTTGAGCTGCGAGGTTGGCCAAGGTTTTAACATGTTCCCCTTTGCGATCCTTGACGATCGGTGCCAGTAACATCATTTTGCTGCCTTCAGGCAGTGTCAGCACTTGGTCGACCATTTGGCTGACGGTTTGCGCCGCCAAAGTGACATCATGGGTTGGACAGCGTGGTTCACCGGCTCGAGCATAGAGCAAACGCAGGTAATCGTAGATTTCGGTGATGGTACCCACAGTGGAACGCGGGTTATGCGAGGTCGACTTTTGTTCGATGGAAATCGCTGGCGATAAGCCCTCAATATGATCGACATCGGGCTTTTCCATCAGCGACAGGAATTGGCGTGCATATGCTGATAGCGACTCAACATAACGGCGCTGACCCTCGGCATATAGGGTATCGAACGCAAGGGAAGACTTGCCGGAACCTGATAAGCCGGTGATAACAATCAGCTTATCGCGTGGAATAGTAAGATTGATATTCTTTAGGTTGTGCGTACGTGCACCCCTGACTTCGATTTGATCCATATCCGCCGTGCATCTGGTGATAAATAAGACAATTATTATGGCATAGCCGTAAGGGGCTTGAAAGAATAAACTGTATAAAGATACAGTATAGAAGCGAGCAGAGATAAAGCTCGATAAAGTATCTTTATTGTCGCGGTGAGTCGGCATAGCCGTCAGCTACCTATCCATGATAGACTTCGCGATCACATCTAAACTTATATTTGTAGCAGCGAAGATTGACGCTGCGTCTGACGAAATTTGGAGCTAACTATGGCCAGTCGTGGCGTAAATAAAGTTATCCTAGTCGGTAACTTAGGTAATGACCCAGAGATCCGTTACATGCCAAGCGGCGGTGCAGTAGCAAATATTACTGTTGCTACTTCAGAGTCATGGCGTGATAAAAACACTGGTGAGCAACGTGAGAAAACGGAATGGCACCGTGTTGCGCTATTCGGTAAAGTTGCAGAAGTTGCTGGTGAATACCTACGTAAAGGCTCTCAAGTTTACATCGAAGGTCAACTTCAGACTCGTAAATGGCAAGACCAAAACGGTCAAGAGCGTTACACCACTGAAGTAGTAGTACAAGGCTTTAACGGCACAATGCAAATGCTTGGTGGTCGTCAAGGCGGTGGTCAAGGCATGCCTATGGGCGGTCAGCAGCAACAAGGTAACTGGGGTCAACCTCAACAACCTGCTGCGCAGCAAAACAACTTTGCACCACAACAACAAGCGGCTCCTCAGCAAGCGCCGGCACAACAGCCACAGCAGCAATACAATGAGCCACCAATGGATTTCGACGACGACATTCCGTTCTAAATCCAGCTTAAGTGCTTAGATCTCAAAAGCTCCGTTATATGCGGAGCTTTTTTGTATTTGGTGTTTTATCTCATTCCATCATACTGTCATTGGCGCCGCTTTTTCTTTAATGAAATCAATGAAGAGCTTGGTTTTTACATGGTTGTAATCCAGCTTCGGGTAATAGGCATAAGCGGTATTTTTGGCTTGCTTTAATTCCGGCAATACTGGCACTAATAACCCTTTGCTTAACTCGCGCTTGATGGTGTTTTCGCCTGCTAAAATAATCCCCATCCCAGAAACGGCTGCCGCCACTAAAGCCTCAGGATTCTGGGTAGTGAAATTTCCTCTCAGTTTTAGCTGAATATCGTTTTCAAAATTATGTACTTGTTCGTGACCATATACTCCAAATAACAGACAGTTGTGGTGACTGAGTTGCTCTGGTGTTTCGATCAGCGGCTTGTTGGCTAAATAGCTTGGCGAGGCATAAAAGCGCGGCTGGAAATCAAACAGTTTTGTGGCGATGTAGCTCGAGGAATTAAAATCGGTCAGCTCTCGGGTGATGAATACATCGAGATTGAGATCCGGCAACTGCCCTGCGGTGATGGTATGGAGCTCAACTTGGATGTTGGGATGACGATCCATAAATTCAGCCAAATAGTGCACCAATACACGGCTGCCTGTCGCGAGTGGGGCGCCTATTCTTAACACTCCGCTGACCTCGCTATAGGTCGAAGTCGTTTCGGCAAGCATTTGATGCCAGTCATCCAATAACCGTGTACTGCGTTGATAAAACAATTCTCCTGCATCGGTCACGGTTAAACTGCGCGTTGTGCGCTTTAATAGCTGAACTCCCAGCTGTTTTTCCAGCCAAGATAGCCGTTTTGACAGTGCCGAGCTGGATGTATTGAGCTGAGTCGCCGCTTGTGCCAGCGAGCCTTTTTCAACAACAGTGACAAAGCTTTTGGTGCAGGTTATCCAATCCATAAAAATCCAGTGATGCAGTGAACGAAAATCAGTAGCGAATGTTCACTTTGTGGCGCGAACAAGTGATAATCATTACAAATAGCTAACATCTTTATCATAACAGTCAGGGTAGCTATGCCACATACTGTTTTTTGATGCTTGCCGGGTTGCGTATTGTATTCATCTATCAACCCTTTATATTTGATTCAGAACTTTATGTGAAGCAGGAAGTTATGAGAAAAGTCTCAGGGATGAAGTTAACCAACCGCTTGGTTGCTTTTGTCACGCTTATTGTGATTTGTGCCATCTTCATTGTTTTTGTTGGTGGAGCACTTAGTTTTCGTAAGTTAGGTCAGGATTACTTAACCCATTATCTGGATGGGATTGTGGAAGTGATAGACCAAGAGCTTGCCGATCCTCAAGGTTCGCAAGGGCTATCCCGTTGGCTCCCTAAATTACTCAAAGCCAGTAATGTGATTGAGTTGGAAGTGGGGAGTGACTCAGGGGTGATCTATGCCTTTAAAGGGCTGCAAAAGCTACCTGATCCAAACATTCTTCATGAAGGCTATTATCAGCTCGAACAAAACCCCGGCTTTTACGTCACCTTAAAATCCCTACCACCTTATACCGAATTTACCTATTCGATTGGCGCTATGTCGTCGATCAGTCTCGCGATCATGACCATTATTCTCGGACTCGTATGGGGCGTGAACTGGCTTCGTCAACAGTTACAGGGCTCTGAGCTCTTAGAAGAACGTGGGCGAATGATATTAGCCGGAAGGGTGGAAGAGCACGCCGTCGGCGATGAAAAAGAATGGCCGGCTACAGCCAGTCTGGCTTTGGATCAAATGATCGCCGAGTTGAAAGATGCCCGCCAAGAGCGTAGCCGCTTTGATACCTTTATTCGTACCCATACCTTCCTCGATCAGTTAACAGGCGCAGCTAACCGAGTGTTGTTTGACAGTCGATTACAGTCAGCGCTTCAAGATCAAGAAACTCACGGGGCGGTGATTTTGATCCGCTTGGCGGATTGGGATGAGCTGCTGGCAGAGCAAGGGAAAGAGCAGGCCGATGAGCTGATTCACGATGTTGGCATGATCCTATCTAACTTGATTCAACGTTATCCTGATACGGTTTTATCGCGATACTTTGACGCCGAATTTGCAATCATGCTGCCACAGCAATCGGTGAAGGAAGTGCGTTTATTCACCAATCAGATGCTTAATGCGCTAGAGCGTTTGCTTCCACCGCCGCCGCTAGAGCCGGATAACTGGTGCCATATTGGCTTAACCACGTTTGCCAGTGGTGAACGCCGAGGTCGAATTATGGACGAAGCAGATATGGCATTGCGTAGTGCTCAGCTGCAAGCGTCAAATAATTGGTTCGCATTTAAGAAGGAACAACAAGGGGAAGATGCGCGAGGTAGTGTTCGATGGCGAACACTCTTTGATGCCGTGTTTAACGCCAACGCGATAGACCTCTATCAGCAACCTGTGATCAGTGCGCTTGATGGTGAGGTTGTCCACCGTGAATTGCTGGCTCGTATTAAGGATGAAAACGGAGTACAGATCAAAGCATCGCGCTTTATGACCGCGGTAGAACAAGTGGGTTATACCGTGCGGATGGACAAACAGGTGATCAGCAAAACATTAGCTTCATTAAAGCAGTTACCACCGGATGAAGTGCTATCAGTGAACGTTAATGTCACCTCGTTATTGGAACGTGATTTTGTGCGTTGGCTTCGTGATGAATTACTGCAAACACCGCGCATGGTATTAACCCGTTTATCGTTTGAAGTGACGGAAGGGGCATTGGTGAAACACCTAGATGCCATGCGGCCTATCGCTCGTATGATTGTCGGCTTAGGTTGTAAGCTGGTGGTCGATCAAGCTGGGCGAACCATTGTGAGTACCCACTACATTAAAGACCTCAATGTGGACTTTATTAAGCTTCATCGTAGCCTGATACGTGAAATAAATTTACGACAAGAAAATCAACTTTTTGTACGTTCAATGCTGGGTGCTTGCGGCGATAGTAGAGCGCAAGTGATTGCGGTCGGCGTTGAGAATGAAAAAGAGTGGAATGTATTGAAATCGTTAGGCGTTGCTGCGGGTCAAGGCCGCTATTTCGCGCCGGAAATGAGTTTGGCAAAACAACTTACTGAAGATGTAAAGCCCACAAAATTTTTATTTCGCTCTAGCCATAAAAAATAGTTATTTTACGTACTTATTAGTATTAATTTAATGTAAAATAGTCAAAGTATTGACTATGACTATACCTTTTTCAGCATAAGTCTTTGATTTGGATGCCATGAAAGCCCATTCTTTTTTTAGTCGATTTATCCGAAATAACAAACAGCGCCAACAAATTAGCGTGGCAATATTTCCTGAATCGCTGACATTAGCTTTTCAGGCCGATGAGCTGTGGGTTATCGACACCATTGAAGCCACCAATTCAGCCCAACGCGTGACCGCGATTGAGGAATTACTCAAGCGCAACCACTTGGTTGATTGTCAAACCAAGATCGTGCTTGGTCATGGATTGTATCAATCGTTATTGATTGAGAAACCTGAGATCCCGCAAGAAGAGTGGGCAACAGCGCTGCCTTTCTTGATTAAAGACTTAGTTAATGAGTCACCAATGGAGATGGTGGCGGATGGTTTTATTGCTCCGCTTAAAGAGCGTCTTCAAGTCTTTGCGGCGAGTCGTACGGTACTTGAACCGCTAATCAAAGCAATTCGCCAAGCGGGCAGTGATGTTAGCACTATCTCAACTGAAGAAGTTCAGTGGGGCGCATTCACTTCCGGCTCCATGAGTCAATTGATCCTTCACCGTCGTCAAGATGCAGGGCTACACCTCACGGCATTTAAACGTCAGGTCATGTGTTTTCAGCGTCAACTACGTGGCGTAACTTTTCCTTTAATGGGTGACGATGCCAGTGCTACTCAAGTTCAGTTACAGCTTGATGGCTTAGCATTGGAGTTGCAGCGCTCGCTAGACTTCTTGAGTGCACAGCTGCGTGATATGCCGATCGCACAATTGCTGATTTCTTGTGATGGCGAAGACGATCTCCGCTTGGCTCAAGAGCTGAGTGAGCGCTTGAGTGTTAAGGTGGTTGCTGTTGCACCTTCTGCTGTGGCACTGGATTCAAATGCTTCCCGTATTGCGTGGTCTGGTTTTTCTGAGTTACCTGAAGCCGTAATCGATCTTTATAGCGAAGGCTTAAAGCCGAAAACTCAGCTGTTAACTTTGCCGAATGTAGCGGCGAGTTGGGTGATTGGCGCGATGTTGATTGGCGCACTAGCGGGATGGCACCAATGGCAAAACTATGTTGTGAGCCAAAAATTAGCGGCAGAGCAAAACCGTCTGGCGGTTAAGCAAAGTGAAATCACAGGGCTCAAACAACGCTTAGCTGAGCATATTCCAAGCCCACTCAAAGTGGAGTTAGCGGGTAACCTTGAGCAACACATCGCCGCGCAACAAGCCACGCTTAAAGCTATCGAAGGACATGATGACAGCTTACGAGTTGGTTTTGCCGGCATGCTGCGAGAACTTTCCGATGCGGCTAACGGTGACATTTCTTTGAACCATATTTTTGCGACGGGTCATGCCTTGGACTTGGCGGGAATAGCCCGTTCTCCTGAGTCAGTACCGAGTTGGATCCAAGCTTTCCAATCTCACGAGCACCTGATGGATCGTCGTTTCCAAGTGATGAAATTAGGTCGCCAAGAAGAAAATGAAAATGTCGTGACTTTCCAACTTCAGGCGACTCGTAGCAACGTGTCAGTAGGAGCGAGCAATGAGTAATTATTGGTATCAGCTCGTTGATCGTTTTGATGAGCTGAGTCAGCGAGAGCAAATTTTAATTTTCATTTCAGGCTGGGTCGCATTGCTTTTTGTTGGTTTTATTGTGGTGCTTGAGCCGCAAATGAACCAATTAGCGAATGCCAAGTTGCAAGTGATCAATACCACCAATCAACTGATCAACAGTGATAATCAAATTACGCTCATGAGCCGTAAATTGAGCCAAGATCCGGATGTTGAAGTCGACCAAAAAATTGCAGATTTACGCGTTGTTAATCGTCAACTTAATCAACAGCTAGAGGGACGTGTCGGTAGTTTGGTGACACCAGTGCAGATGTCGAGTTTGATGGAAGATGTGTTGCGCCGTAGCGAGCGATTGAAACTGGTGAGCTTGCAGTCTATGCCGTCAGTGCAATTGATCAGTGGTGATGATGAAGGTTATTACATTCATCCCGTGCAATTGAATTTGCGTGGTCGCTATTTTGATGTGGTGAATTATCTTCAGCAATTGGAAGAGTTACCAGTGAAGTATTACTGGCAAAGTCTGAATTATCAGGTGGATCGTTACCCGTGGGCAGATATTCAACTCAATGTGTACACCTTGGGTGAAAGTAAAGATTTCATAGGTGGCTAATGATGATAACAAAACAGCAGCGATGGGGACTATTGGCCGCGATGCTGGTGGCGAGTGCATCGAGTCATACGGCATGGGCCAGCCAAGATCCCACGGCGCCATTAGGCTGGCAAGCGCCAGCGAAAAAACAAGTAAAAGTGCGAGCACGGGTGCCGCAATTACAGGGTATTTTCTGCGAGCAGCAGAGTGACTGTAATGTGATTATAAATAACAAGCTCGTAGGTGTCGGTGGGCGAGTCAGCGGCTACACCTTAACCGCCATCCATGATGATAGCGTGACAGTGACGCGCAATGGAAAGCAGTGGCAACTCGAGTTGTTTGCCGAGAATATAAAAACAAATTAAAGGTTAGTAGTTATCATGCGTAGATTAGTTATTGGCGTTGCTCTAGCGTCGTTAATTGGCTGCTCGACCAATATGGGACACCGAGATCCGGTCGAGATCAAACAAGAATTGAATGTGGCTGCAAATGAAGCTAATAGCCGTCCGCTGGTTGACTTACCGACCTCAGTTAATGATGACTTGATGCCGTCGTTAGACGGTAAAGATTTCGCCTCTACAAGCTCGTTGGAAAAGCGATTCCGAGTGAATGCGCGTAATGTCGATGCTCGGGCATTCTTTGGCAGTCTCGTTAAAGGCACGCCTTTTAATATGGTGATCCACCCTAAAGTCAGTGGACGTATTTCGCTGAAACTACAAGATGTCACACTCGATGAAGTGCTCGCGGTGGTGTCTGATATCTACGGCTATAACGCGACGCGTCAGGGCAACATCATCAAAGTATTCCCGGCGACCTTGCGCACAGAAGTGATCCCTGTTGATTACTTGCAACTGCAACGTCGTGGTGTATCACTGACATCGATTACTACTGGCTCGATGACCAATAACAGCCAGAACAATAGCTCAAAGTCGAATTCTAGTTCCAATTCAAATAACAAGAACAACAGCAATAACAACAATAGCAGCAATAAGAAAAATACGACGCCTACTGGTGGTAGTAGCATCGAAACTTTGTCGGAAAGTGATTTCTGGACTCAGCTAGAGAAAGCAGTGACTGCCATGATTGGCAGTGGTCAGGGCCGCAGCATCGTGGTGTCACCACAAGCGAGCTTGATCAGTGTACGTGCTTATCCGAATGAATTGCGCGAAGTTAAAGAGTTTCTGGGCGTTTCTCAAGAACGTTTGAAACGCCAAGTGGTGCTTGAAGCCAAAATCATGGAAGTCACGCTTAATGATGGTTACCAGCAAGGGATCAATTGGAGCAACATTACTTCCAGCATTGGTGGCACCGACATTATTTTTGGTCGTACTGGCGTGAATAACGCGGCCGGTGTGATCCCACTTCCGGGCGGTGATGCCATCGCGGCTGCTCTTGGCGGTCAAACCAATATCACCATTAAAGATGGCAATTTTGAGGCGGTATTGAGCTTCTTAGAAACTCAAGGTGACTTGAATGTGCTATCAAGCCCGCGTGTAACAGCGGCGAATAACCAGAAAGCCATTATCAAAGTCGGTGGTGATGAGTATTTCGTGACAGATATTTCCGGTGGTGAAGTGAGTGGCGATAACAGTCAGGCATCTCCGGATATTGAACTAACCCCATTTTTCTCCGGTATTTCACTTGATGTGACACCACAAATTAACGATGAGCGTGAAGTTTTACTGCATGTTCACCCTGCGGTAGTTGATGTGGTAACGGAATCGAAAGAGATCGATCTGGGCTCACAATTTGGCGTCTACAAACTGCCATTGGCGAAAAGCTCAATTCGAGAGTCGGATTCGGTGATCCATGCTCGTAGCGGTGATGTCGTGGTGATTGGTGGCTTAATGAAGTCACAAACGGCAGATCAGGTATCAAAAGTACCGCTGCTGGGTGATATTCCAGCGCTAGGCCATTTGTTCCGTAACGTTAATAAAATTACCCAAAAAACCGAGCTGGTGATCTTGCTTAAACCAACTGTTGTTGGTGAGCAGACTTGGCAGAAAGAGATTGAGCGTTCTCGCACCTTAGTGACCGATTGGTTCCCTGAAGATAACTAATACGGTGGTGTATGTACGAGTCCTATTTTGAATTTGAACAGGCACCTTTCACCCTAACGCCCAATACTGCGTTATTTCATGCGTTGCCATCGCATTTAGAAGCGATAGAAACCGTGTTAGCAGCGCTGCAGATGGGAGAAGGGATCGTACATATTGCTGGTGAAGTGGGGACGGGGAAAACCTTGGTGTGTCGGATGTTGATCCACCAATTACCTCAACATTTTGATTTGGTGTATTTGCCGACCCCTGTCACCAGCGCCCAAGAGTTACGTGTTGCGATTGCGAAAGAATTAGAACTGGCAACGGATGGTGATATGACGACGCTTACTGCGCGTCTACACCGAGAGCTGATTACGCGTAAGCAAAATGGTCAGTCGGTAGTCGTGTTGCTTGATGAAGCCCAAGCCTTACCAGATGAAGCTTTAGAAGCGCTGCGTCTATTAGGTAACTTAGAAACTGAGCAGGAGAAGTTGCTGCATATTGTCCTCATAGGTCAGCCTGAGTTGGATCATCGCCTCCAGCAACACCAATTACGTCAACTTCAGCAACGTATAACCTTTCGTGCTGCTTTGCGCCCGTTAGATTTGGCTGAAACTATTGCTTATATCGAGCACCGTTTAACGCGTGCTGGCTGTGAGCGAAATCTATTTTCTTTACCTTTATATCGCGCCCTGTGGCGAGCAAGTCGTGGGATCCCACGCATTATTAACGTGTTATGTCATAAAGCATTATTGGTCACTATGAGTCGTCGTGAAGCTGAAGTGAGCCAACAATCGTTATTACTCGCTATTAAAGAAACCCATGGCGCAAGCCAACCATCATGGACCTTCCCTGTCATGTGGGGATGGAAGTCAGCATGAGTGAAATTAATAAAATGTTGTCTGGCTTGGCGAAACAGCGCCAAGTTGATTCTGATAACAATAAGTTAGCGCATAGCGCCCCTGAAAATACGCCATTGAAAGCTGCGCATATTAAGCCAGTACCTCAGTCACGCACACCACTATGGCTGTTGGGTGGAGCGAGTACCTTAGCACTGGCGATTGGACTCGGATGGTGGCTGGGCAGTTATCAACCACAAGAGCTAGCCACGAATACAGCGGCTGCTAACGGTGTTGTTAGTGGTGAATTACGCAGTGAAGTTGATCGTGGTGCAAATGGTGAACAGGACAAAGCTGCGCAAACACCCGTGCTAGTGACGAAATCGTCACAAGCTCAAGCTAGCAATAAGCCGAGTGTTACCGAGAGCTCGCAGCATGCGAAGACGCCTGTTATGACTGCTAAAGCAGAGCCAGTTAAGCCGCTGACTCAGAGTGCGCCAGAAGAAAAAACGACGGTATCTAAGCCTGCATCGACAGCCAATACTGTTCAGCCAAAAGCGGCGGTAGCTCCAGTACCAAAAGCAACCCAAGCGGTGGTTGCAGAGCCCGTAAAAGTCGCGCGCCTCCAAAGTTCAGCTGATCTGAATGATGAAACGCAGCCAGAACAGAGTGGCACAAATGAAAGCCGTGTCGGAAAAAGTCATGTTGAAAAAAGCCATGACGGTTCAGGTTTGGATGAATCAAGCTTTGATGAATTAAACAATGGTGAACAAAGCCTAACTATCGAGGCGGTGGAGCTTTCTGGTCAAGAGCTTGCTCAAATTGAATTCCGTCGTGCGATGAAAGCGGTGAAATCGGGTAACAGCCAGAAAGGCATCGATTACCTAACCAAAGCCATGAAGTACCAACCTGATTGGGTGGAAGCGCGCCAAAAACTGTCAGCGCTTTACTACGGGCGTGGTGAAACCCGCCAAGCGGTGGCGACGTTGCAACAAGGTCTTGCTCGTAATAGCGAGCAACCTGGACTGCGACTGACTTTGGCGAAATTGCTAGTCAATGAGTCACAACCACAAGCGGCTTTATCTGTGTTAGGGAAACTGCCTCAAGGTGCGCCAAGTGATTACCTAGCGATGCGAGGTGCATTGGCACAACAGCTTAAAGATAACTCGCGTGCGTTAGAGAGCTATCAACAACTAGTTAAAAGTGAGCCTTACGACGGTCGCTGGTGGCTCGGATTAGGGATTGCTCTCGAGCGTACCCAAGAGATGGATAAAGCATTACAAGCCTATCAACAAGCTTTGGTAATGGGACAAATTTCAGCGAAGACGCAGCAGTTTATTCAGCAGCGCGTCGCTTACCTGCAATCGCAAGAGAGTTAACAGATGCAAATTCGATTACGTAAACGCTTGGGTGATTTGCTGGTAGAAGAGCAGATCATTTCGCAGCAACAACTGGAGCATGCGCTGGATCAGCAGCAAGTCTCAGGTCGTAAGTTAGGTGACACCCT
Source organism: Photobacterium jeanii (assembly GCF_001650345.1). Lineage (GTDB taxonomy): Bacteria > Pseudomonadota > Gammaproteobacteria > Enterobacterales > Vibrionaceae > Photobacterium > Photobacterium jeanii. The sequence continues at coordinate 25,483 of NZ_LVHF01000018.1, forward strand.
GATCAGCCTTGGCTTTTTGACTGAAAAGCAAATGCTGGAGTTCTTGTCTCGTCAGCTTGATATTCCATTGGTGGATTTGAACCGTGCCAATATCGATATTGATGCGGTAGCGATGCTGGGTGAAGTTCATGCTCGTCGTTTACGTGCGTTAGTGATTGGTTTGCGCGGTGACACGGTTAGAGTCGCAATGAGTGATCCTGCGGATTTAGCGGCACAAGAAGCGGTATACGATCAACTTCAAGACTACCGAGTTGAGTTGGTGATCGCGCCTGAGCGTCAATTGATCAATGCGTTTGACCGTTATTACCGTCGTACCAAAGATATCGTGTCGTTTGCCGAGCAGTTACAAGCAGAGCACCAAAGCGATAGTGATTACAGCTTTGGCATGGAAGACAGTGATAACGAAGAAGTTACCGTTGTTAAGCTGATCAATTCCTTGTTTGAAGACGCGATTCAGGTTGGTGCCTCGGATATTCATATCGAGCCAGATAGCAATGTTTTGCGTATTCGTCAGCGTATTGATGGCGTGCTCCACGAAACTTTGTTGAATGAAGCGAGTGTCGCCTCTGCCCTTGTTTTGCGTTTGAAATTGATGGGTGGGCTGGATATTTCAGAGAAGCGTCTGCCGCAAGATGGACGTTTTAATGTCAAGGTGCGTGGGCACTCGGTAGATGTGCGTGTCTCAACCATGCCAGTGCAACACGGCGAGTCGGTGGTGATGCGTTTGCTTGATCAATCCGCAGGTATTTTGAGCCTTGAAGAAGTCGGCATGCCTGCTGATATTTTGGGGCGTTTTCGCCGCCAGTTAAAACGCCCTCATGGGATGATTTTGGTAACGGGGCCAACCGGTTCGGGCAAAACCACCACCCTTTACGGTGCCCTGAGTGAATTAAATAAACCGGGTAAAAAGCTGATCACGGCAGAAGATCCGGTGGAATATCGCTTGCCGCGTGTTAACCAAGTTCAGGTAAACAGTAAGATCGGGCTGACCTTTTCTTCCATTCTGCGTACTTTCTTGCGCCAAGACCCCGACATTATTCTGGTCGGTGAGATGCGTGATCAGGAAACTGTGGAAATCGGCTTACGCTCGGCTTTAACCGGTCACTTAGTGTTATCGACTTTGCACACGAATGACGCCGTAGATAGCGCACTGCGAATGATGGATATGGAAGCGCCTGGCTATTTGGTTGCGAGTGGTGTGCGTGCGGTATTAGCGCAGCGACTTGTGCGTAAAGTTTGCTCCGATTGTGGGGAAGACGAAGCATTAGATGATGCGAAACAACAATGGTTGAAAGCGCGTTTTCCTGATGTTCAAGCCGAGACTTTCCGTGTGGGGAGTGGCTGCCAGAGCTGTAACTTTACGGGCTACCGAGGCCGAATCGGGGTATTTGAATTATTGGAATTAGATCAACCCATGATGGACGCGCTTCGCAGTAACAATGCGGTACTGTTTAGTCAAATTGCTCGCACTAGCCCAGGTTACAAACCTTTGATTAATTCAGCGCTTGATCTGGCGCTAGCGGGTCGCACTAGCCTTGAGGAAGTGATCCAATTGGGCGAGGGTGACTTAAATGATGGCACTTTGTTGTAGTGAGATAGCCTATGCCAATCTTTAATTATCGCGGTCGCGACAGCAAAGGAAAGATCCAACGTGGTCAGCTTGATGCTGCCTCACAAGAGGCGGCAGTGGATATTTTGATCCGCCAAGGGGTGATCCCTTTGGATGTGCGCCTAGGAAAAGCGAAGTCGGCGAGTGTTGACGTCAAAGCCATGTTCCAGAGCAGCGTGCCGCTGGAAATGTTGGTCATTTTTTGTCGTCAGATGTACAGCTTGACCAAAGCTGGGGTGCCACTGCTGCGTTCGATTAACGGTTTGACGCAAAGCGCCAGTCATCCTTTAATGAAGTCGACCTTGGAATCGGTGTGTGCCGAGTTAACCAATGGACGTACCCTTTCATCTTCTATGAGCCAGCACCCGCGGGTATTTTCCGAGCTGTTTGTCTCCATGATCCATATCGGTGAGAACACAGGTCGACTAGATGATTCACTGCTTCAACTTGCGCAATATTATGAGCAAGAAATGGAAACTCGACGCCGTTTGAAATCGGCAATGCGCTATCCAAGCTTTGTTTTGATCGCCATTACCATTGCGATGGTGGTGCTGAATATCAAAGTGATCCCACCTTTTGCTGCCATGTTTGAACGCTTTGGCGTTGAGTTACCGCTTCCAACACGGATTTTGATCGCGACATCAAACTTCTTTGTCGATTATTGGCCGTTATTGTTAGCTGGTGTTTTTGGTCTTGGTTTTGCTGTGATGATGTGGCGACGCACGCCTGCTGGTGAAGAGAAATGGGATCGCTGGCGGATCAAAATACCTATTATCGGCAACATTGTTAACCGAACCTTGTTATCGCGCTTCTCTCGGACTTTTTCTTTGATGATCCGCGCAGGGGTGCCGCTTAACCAAGCATTACAAATGGCAGCGGAATGTTTAGGTAACCGCTATCTCGAAAAGCGAATGATTGAAATGAAAAACGGTATCGAAGGCGGTAACAGCATTTCGAATACTGCGATTCAATCCGGTGTATTTACCCCCCTCGTGTTGCAAATGATTGCGGTGGGCGAAGAGACGGGTCAAGTCGATGAACTGCTTTTAGAAGCCTCTGACTTTTATGACCGAGAAGTGGATTACGACTTAAAAACCTTAACCGCAAAAATTGAACCTATTTTGCTGATGGTGGTTGCAGCCATGGTGTTAGTGCTTGCTTTGGGTATCTTCGTGCCAATGTGGAGTATGCTCGATGTTGCCAGAGGTGTTTAATCAGCGTCAGATAAATCGCATTCACTACACAATATGGTTTGTTGTTGTACTTATTCTGGTTATCGCATTGCGTGTTGAGTGGCGAAAAGTGAATGAAAAAGCCGATGATATTGCGATGCGCTTAACGATAAAAAGCCTTAATGAAGGGGCGGTCGCAATGCGCCAAATGTGGGAGTTAAATAATCGTCCAGCGACGTTGAAAGTGGATGATATTGATGTGATTTTTACCGCTAAAGGTTGGCCACGAGTAGAACAGAATAATAGTCTGGATTGTTACAATTTATGGCGACTTTTATCGCCTGCCAATATTCCGGCGCCTCATATCTCAATGTTGTATAGCAAAGAACCGAAATCTGTGACATATGAATCATGTGTATACGAAATAAGTGCTGGAAAATGGCTGGAATTATTTTATGGAAATGAGACAATAAAGTTAAATGACTTTGTGGCAGAAAAGTCGACGAAAAGTTGACGCTTTTACGAGGTGGGTATGAAGAAACAAATCGGCTTTTCTTTAGTGGAATTGGTGATTGTAATAATTGTTGTCGGTTTGTTGGCTGTTGCCGCTTTACCACGTTTTTTAAACGTAACAGATGAAGCTAAAAAGTCGTCAATTCAAGGGGTTGCAGGTGGTTTTGCGACAGCTGCACTCTCTGCTCGAGCGCAATGGGAAGCTTATGGTCGTCCTACTGAAGGTTCGGGCGCGGATCGAGTACAAAAAGTCAATTACGATGGCACTGATTTTTACCTCACTGTTGCCTCTAGCGATGGTAGCGTGAGTGACGGTTACCCAGTGTCTTTGGACAACAAAAAAATTACAGCGATGGATAACACAGATTGCGTTAATTTAATGCAAAACCTGTTGCAGAACCCACCGCTTGTGACGAGTAATTCATCGGAAGCACAAACAGGAAAATACCTGTTTTACGTTAATCAAGTAACGTCGGGTAACCAACGTGCGTGCCGATACTATCAGTTAGCGTCTGCTAACTCACAAGGTGATGTCGTGAGTAACTTAACTTCTGGGCATTCATTTATTTATAAGCCTGCAAAAGGCCAAGTAGAAGTCGTGCTGAATTAATGCAGCAAATTTTTAATTAGGGTAGAGAAGTAGGAGAAATATATGAAGCGTCAAGGTGGTTTTACACTGATAGAACTTGTAGTTGTAATTGTTATTCTCGGTATCTTAGCTGTGACCGCGGCACCTCGTTTTTTGAATTTGCAAGGCGATGCACGTAACGCCGCGCTACAAGGTTTGAAAGGTGCCATCAATGGTGGTGCAGGCATTGTTTACGGTAAAGCCGCTGTTGAAGGGAAAGAGTCGGACTCTTCACCTCAAACTATTGGTAAATCACCAAATCAGGTTGAAATTGTTTATGGATATCCAACAGCGACATCAGCAGGTATTGTTGCAACAATTTCAAATTTCAGTGATGACTGGGAAATTGTAAAAGATACAGGTAAAGAAAATGCAGCAGGGAAAACAATTAAGCTGACATTTAAACAATACAAAGACACAGCAGAAGGAAGTATTCCTAGTAAGTGTTTCTTAACGTATACCGCGGCGGACTCAACAAATCCTGCCAAAGTCGAAATTACAGCAGATGCATGTAAATAATATTAATAAGGTTTAAAGAGAGAAAATATGAAACGCCAAAATGGTTTTACACTGATTGAATTAGTGGTAGTGATTGTAATTTTGGGGATCTTGGCAGTTACGGCAGCTCCTCGCTTTTTGAACTTACAAGATGATGCGCGTAATGCGTCACTTGAAGGCCTTAAAGGTGCCATTAATGGTGCTGCAGGTATTGTTTATGGTAAGTCTGCTATTGAAGGTAAAGAGAGAAAGAGTGCAGATAAAATTACCGTTGATGGCCAAGATTTAAATGTTGTATATGGTTACCCTAAAGCAGCAGATATTGATAAAGCAGTTCAGCTTGATCTAACGTCAGAATGGAAGGTTGCAAATGTATCTGGTGCGACAGGCACTAAGAAAGCATTTACCTTAAAAAATTATGCTGAAGATCCAGTAACTAAATGTTACGTACTTTACACTGAAGCACAATCTGCAGTTTCAGCTGCAACAGTCTCAGTTACTGAATGTGAATAATCATTATAGAGCCTCCTTGTGAGGCTCTATCTCATCATGGTGTGTTAGCGCCTTGATGAGATAGAGTCTTTCCTCCCCGCTAGATACTAAGGTTGCCTATGCCTCGTCGCCCGCAGGGGTTTACCCTCATCGAACTTATCATTGTACTGTTGCTTATCGGTATTTTAGGGGTAACGGCATTTTCTCGTTTATCTGGCAAAAGCACTTTCTCTGCACAAGTTGCGCGTGACCAAGCTATTTCTATTGCGCGCCAAATCCAAATCACAGCAATGAATCAAGGCAATATAGCCAATGCTGCAGATCCCGATTGTTATCTCTTACAAGTCAATAGCACGGGGTTTGGTGCATTGGCGAAGTGTTTTGATCAAAGTAGTGATCATTTATTAGCCTCGGAAGCTGGTGTGAAAGTAGAAGCCAAGCTCGACAGCAAACTGGTACCGGGCATCTATATGGCATTCGATGCTTTAGGGCGACCAAGAGCGAATTGGAAAGCTGACAGTAATAGAATGTGTGTGGATGCTGATTGCATCGTCACTTTTACCGCAACGAATGGAGCTGATGCTTCGCTTTGTATTAACGGAGAAGGGTACATCAGTGATTGTCAGTAATCAGCGAGGTTTCACCTTAATTGAAGCATTGTTAGCGATTGTAATTTTGGCTATCGCAATGGCAATGATGATCACTGTGATGTTCCCTCAAGCCAGAGAATCAGGTGAAATCCACTACCAAGCCCGTTCAGCAGCCCTTGCGAATGCAGTGTTAAGCGAAGTATTGGCGCGAAGCTTTGACGAGAATAGTGATCATAATGGAGGCAACTATCGCTGCGGAGATACTGGTAGTAATGTGATTACCCCTGTCCCTGCTTGTAAAACGACACTAGGTCCTGATAGTGGTGAACTTGACCCTAATGGCGGCTTAATTCGTGATGTGGTCAATGATGTTGATGATTATATTGGTTGCTGGGCCGATAAAGCATCTGACTGTGATGGTCTTGAACCTTATCGTGGAAAGTTAAATAACGTGGTTGGTAGTGATATCGCGTTGGACTATCCTCATTTTCGCCTCAATATTTCGGTGGTATACGATAACGGCTTAACAGGCGGTGAAGATATTGCAGGCAAGGGGTTACATAAGTTAGTAACCACTACCATATGGGCTTCTCGGTTTGGCCCTTATGAATACAAAGCCTATAGGAGTAATTACTGATGCTTCAGCGTGGTTTTACTCTGATTGAAATGGTGCTCACTATGGTGGTGATTGCCATTATTACCTTAGGGGTAAGTAGTTACTTACAGTTAGGTGCTGACGGCTATGTCGATACTGTGATTCGGGAGCGACAGCAAGGTGAAGCGCGGTTTGCGATGGAGCGGATCAGTCGTGAAGTAAGGCATGCAGTGCCCAATAGTTTGAGCGTCAGCACAGATAATAAGTGCTTAACCTTCGTGCCGATAAAACAGCATGGTTTTTATTTTGATTTCACCAATCTGACTAATCAGCTTAATGTCGTGAAGCCTTCAGGTTCTTCTGCTGGTAATGTTGGCGATCGCCTGATTATTAATCCAAGTCATTCTGATGATTTTTTTCCTCCTGTTGCGAATAAGGTGGATGCGTTAGCGCAATCTGCTCGAATTGAGCAGCAATCTACCAATTCATACACCTTAAAAACGACTCGCATTCCGACGTTTGCCTCACTTTCCAGTGGCGAGCGTTTTTACACCTATGATCGCCGTATTACTTTTTGTTTTACTGGTACCGAACTGACGCGTAACGGTTTGATTTGGGAATCGCAGCAATCAGAAAATGAAGCGGTCATGGCAAAAAATATTAACCGAGTTAAGAGTTCATTTAATTTGAGCTCTGCATCGTTATCACGTAGTGCTTTAGTTCAAATTACGATGGTGATTGGCAACCGCAAGGAAGAAGAGTCTCAGTTTAGTCATGATGTGCAGGTGCTCAATGTTCCATAAACAGCAAGGTAGTACGTTAGTGATTGTACTTTTTGTCTTAACAGCTATGGCAGTGATGGCGGTTGGTATGGTGAAGCTTAATTGGTCACAGAGCGATACAACGGCCAAAGAAGTGCTATCAACCCGAGCTTGGTTTGCCGCGAACAGCGGTAATGAAGTGGGCCTAGCAAAATTGTTTCCATTGGGAGATGAGGTTAAGGCGGTGGGCTGTAAAACAGCTTTCGGCGCAACAGAAAAGCTTTCATTGAATATGATTGCTGGTTGTTCAATTCAAGTAACTTGTGATGAGTATAAAGTCTCAGGGGCAATGACAACCTATCAACTAACCAGCATGGCAACCTGCGGTAGTAACAAAAATCAAGTCAGCAGAATTCAAGAAACATGGGCAAAGGATATTACTGAGTATTAATCATGAAAATAATAAAATATTTAGCATATGTTCTTCTTGTTGCTTTGAGTTGCTCTTTGCATGCTGCTGAACCAACGTTTGAATTTGGTGAATTGAACGTAAGAGGTGATTGTTTTAATCAAAACTGTGAGATTAAGTTTAAAAAAACATATGCTAAAAAACCTCTTGTTTTTGTTATGTCGACGATTGAACGTAACGGTCGAGATGCACCTTCTAATTTGTTTGTAACAAAAGTCACAACTACCTCCGCGACGATTCGACAGCATCTAGCTCCCTTTCGAAGTAAAGATAATAAAGGTAGAACAATACTACAGGTTAAAGAAGTTGGGCAAAGTTGTAATAATCGAAATTTTTGCTTAGAGAAACTGCCTAATAATAAAATCAATTACTTTGTGATTGAAGAGGGTGAAGTTAATTTTGGTGGTAAGGGGCGTATAAAAGCAGGAAAGATCTCAGTTAATAAGTATTTAAAGGGGGGAGTGAAATTACCTTGGAGTGATGTCGATGATTATACGACAGAAGTACGGTTTAGTAATAATTTCACTAACCCTGGAATATTAGTGAGTATTCAAGGTAATGGAGAAAACTATTCCCAAAGAAGTCATTGGATAACGCCTGTTGTGCCTTATGTTGATTTAGGGTTTACAGTGAATCGTTTTTATCTTGGTTTAGATCGCTCTGAAGTTGATAGCAGTTCGTTTGATCATGATGATGGGCCAGCTAAAGAAGTCGCTTATATCATTGCCGAAGGTGCCGGTGTCTATAAAGGGTTGCAGTTTACAATGGGCGCTGGTGCAACACCGAATACGTTAGATGATGACTTAAAAGGTTTTGACAAAGTAACTATTCCTATTATTCGGCAGTGTGACAAGTTCATTGAAATACCTGGATCAAGTGGCTTTACAGAACAACCGATGATCCTTGCTTCTAAGAGCTCAAGAAAAGGTAACAATGGTGGCTGGTTAAGGTATTGTCAGGCAAAAAAAACAGGTAACGATTACTCGGTTAGTTTTGTTAATGATGAGGATCTTAATGAGCGAAAACAAAACACTTTAGAGCGTAAGCATGCCTCTGAAAATATAGGGTTTATGGCTTTTCAACGAAAAGTTAGCGAAGAAGTTTGTGATATTTTTACAGGGCCTGCACAGACTTGGAGCCAGAGTGCTGAAGTTGAAGTGAAAGAACATTCGAAAATTTATAATGCCATGAGTGGATATCAGCTCGGTTTTCCTGACAATGGTGATATGAAGTTTAACTACGACAGTTGTGTTAATCGTGCTTGTGAGCCTACACCTAGTTTAATGCTTCCATCACTTACTTTAGAAACTTTCCGTTATGGTGATAAAGAAGTTAAGTTAAGTACTGGCAGCAAAACAATCTCTCCTGATCGTTATAAAGAAATAAAAGTTGAAGGCTCATCGAATTTAACTTTAAATGCAGGTGAGTATTGGGTACAAGAATTTAAATTAGAGGGAAGTTCGAAACTTATTGTTAATGGTCAAGTCACAGTTCATATTTTAAAAGAATTTAAAGTTAGTGGGTCTGGATTTATTAATTATGAGCAAGGGAGTAAACCTGATAACTTGATTATTCTAGGTCATAACTCTGACTCTGAAATAAAAATGGATGCTGGCAGTGCGAGTCAAGATAATCGACAGGGTATTGTGGCTAAAGCGTTGATATTAGCTGGTGATGAGGTTCTATTAAAAAATACGGTTTTACATGGTGCTGTGACGACTCGTGAATTAAAAATGGAATCATTCGCTAAGATTATTGGCGATAGTGACTGTTTTGATTCAGGCCCGACATACCGCCTTGAAATATCACCAGATAAAAAAGATAAAGTACTCGCTTGTGATGGAGAAGAAATTACTTTCTCAATTATCGATGAAACTACTAATAAAGTGGCTGAGAACTTTACTGGATCGCTAGAAATAACCGCACCATCAACAACACCAAATAATGCCGATGTGTGCTGGTTTAATAGTGCTTCAGCGCCGGTAGGGACGTGTCCTTCCAAAATTACGCATCAGTTTAATAGTGAAACTGGCTCGGTTAAATATAAGCTATCGAGTAAAGATCTTGCATCAATTAATATCCAAGCAAAACTCACCAGCCATGGTGATGTCACCAAAACTGCGGGGGCTTATACCTTTGTGCCGTTTGCTCTAGCGATTGAGAATAAAGACTTCGTTGATAATGTTCCTTTTGGCCAAATTGTAGGGCGTGAATTTGGCTGGGATATCGTTGCTAAGGCTAAAGCAGGTAATAGCCGCCGCTGTGATGTGATGGAAGGTTATACCGGAAATCGTAAATTAACGGTTTCACATACACAGAGCTTAACCAATGGAGGTAAGCAGCTGAGAATAAAATCAAATAAACCGGGCTCTAATTTTAAGAACGCATCGGGTGATTTTGATTTTATTTTTGTGAAAGGTAAAGCCACTGGCAACAAAGGGATATATTCGGAAGCTGGCAAGGTGATGCTGAATATCACAGATAAGCAATATCAGGGTAAGCCTTCAGAGATGGCCGCAAGTGAAAATTTCTACTTTCGTCCATTTGCTTTAGCGTTATGTGATTGGAATGATAAAAATAGCTCTTTATTTAAAGGAGATGCAAACACTGGCAGCGGGCTAGCAAAAGCTGGCGAACGCATCAATTTTTACGCTAAACCGTTAGCATGGATGGGGAGTGATTATGCATCGAATAACTCATTTAAAACGCCAATCGTCAATAAGAATGAAGATCACTACTGCGGACAAACCGCGTTAACGCAGTTTGTTGATGATACTGTCCAAACAGATTTAAATGTGGGTGTTTACTCACTTGATACCCCTAGTAGTGGAAAGCTTGGAGACAATGTCTTTGGGGATGATGCTAAATTCAAAGCTGGTGATGACTATGGTAAAGGTATTGTTGGTTGGGGTGATGTAGGCAGTTTTAAGGTGGGGTTAGGATCGGATGATTACTTGATAAAAGGACTTGCGGTTCCACCTGCACCGTTTCGAATTGGTAGGATTTATCCGGCTTATTTTGAGTTAACTTCAAGTGCTGTGAAAAATGCCCATCCTGCGAATTCGCTGACAGGCTTCACCTATATGAATCAAGAGTGGGGCTATGATTTCACTCTAACGGCAAAAGCAAATGGTTATACAGAACCAACAACTAATTACGGCCTGTTAAAACCTGAGTTTCAAGCTAAAGTTCGCTTAGCGCTTGTTGACGGCGATGCCGCAGACAAAGCCAATAATGATTGGAGTGCGCGCTCCAAATCTAAGATGTCAGGAGTGTTGGGCCCTTGGACGAGTGCTTCGCTCTCGCATTCGGTTACCGGTGAGATGTTTTCACGTATCAAACAGGGTAAAGGCACGATAACGGATAATCGGGTATTCCCGAACATGAAAGTGATGGTGTATAGCAAAAAAGGAGATCACACAGATCCTATTTCCTATAGCTCATCACCGCAAGATCTCGTCACAGACAGTGAGACGTTCACAGGCTCCGCGTTAGCTGGGCGATTAGATGCTCGTTATGGTCGTATGGTTCTCGATGATGTAGGTAGTGCCTTTGATACCTCAGTGACGGTGCCTATGCGAGTGGAATATTGGAACGGTAGTGAGTTTGTGATTAATAAAGATGACAGCTATACCCCGTTTGATGGCGGTAAATACTGTAAACAGATGATTTGGCCTACAGGGAGTGGGGCGGATAAATCTAAGTCTGTTCTTCAGGGAAGTGGCAGTCATATTGAAATAGGGAAAACATCCGCGATTGAAGCCAATCCTAATCGTACGGGCTTTTATCGTGAACAAGTGCGTTTTTGGCATAAGTTACGCTCAACTCCGCCGTCGCAAATAAAAGGCGAGCAAACTATTACTTGCCCTCAAGAACTAGGGTACACCAATCTGCCGTGGTTAACTTATAACTGGCGTGGTGAAGGGGATGAAAGCCCATCTGCGGTGATCACTTTTGGTGTTTATCGTGGTAACGATCGCATTATTTACCGAGGTGAAAAAGGCATGACAGCACTGCCAAATTAAGTGGATCCATAAATAAAATGCGGATCTGTGGCAGGTTTGACAAAGCATACCTTGTGTCACTTCCTGCCCCTTGGTACATTTAGCGCAATTTAACGAATTTGTAAGCTTGCAGGATTAGCCGAAGACTATGTTTAAAAAACTTCGTGGCATGTTTTCTAATGACCTGTCTATTGACTTGGGTACCGCCAACACCCTTATTTATGTCAAAGGACAGGGCATCGTACTGGATGAACCATCTGTTGTTGCTATTCGCCAAGATCGTGCGGGTGGTACAAAAAGCGTTGCCGCAGTAGGTCACGACGCTAAGCAAATGCTTGGTCGTACACCAGGCAACATTGCTGCAATTCGCCCGATGAAAGACGGTGTAATTGCAGACTTTTACGTAACTGAAAAAATGTTACAGCACTTCATCAAGCAAGTGCATGACAACAGCATTCTACGCCCAAGCCCTCGCGTACTGGTGGCGGTTCCTTGTGGTTCGACTCAAGTTGAGCGTCGTGCGATTCGTGAATCAGCACAAGGTGCAGGTGCACGCGAAGTTTACCTTATCGATGAGCCTATGGCGGCTGCTATCGGTGCTGGCATGCCAGTATCTGAAGCAACAGGTTGTATGGTGATCGATATCGGTGGTGGTACAACAGAAGTAGCGGTTATCTCGCTTAACGGTGTTGTGTACTCATCATCTGTACGTATCGGTGGTGACCGTTTTGATGAAGCGGTGATCAACTACGTACGCCGTAACTACGGTAGCTTGATTGGTGAAGCGACAGCTGAACGTATCAAGCACGAAATTGGCTCAGCTTATCCAGGTGACGAAGTTCGTGAAATCGAAGTTCGCGGTCGTAACCTAGCTGAAGGTGTGCCACGTAGCTTTACGCTGAACTCAAACGAAATTTTAGAAGCGTTGCAAGAACCACTAACAGGCATCGTGTCTGCGGTAATGGTTGCGCTAGAGCAATGTCCACCAGAGCTGGCGTCAGATATCTCTGAGCGCGGTATGGTACTAACCGGTGGTGGTGCACTACTTCGCGATCTAGATCGTCTACTAACTGAAGAAACAGGTATTCCAGTTGTCGTTGCTGAAGATCCACTAACGTGTGTGGCTCGTGGCGGCGGTAAAGCGCTAGAAATGATCGACATGCACGGTGGCGATTTATTCAGCGAAGAATAATGCCAGCAATGGCGATTGATAAAACAGGTTATAGCGTTACATGAAGCCTATCTTTGGCAGAGGTCCCTCTCTGCAATTGCGCCTGTTTCTAGCCATACTCCTTTCGGTCAGCTTAATGCTGGCCGATAGTCGACTTGATGCCTTTGCTCATTTCCGTTACCTGCTGAACTCCGCGATTGCACCACTGCAATATGCAGCGAACCTTCCTCGCGCGATGCTCGATAATGTATCCGGTCAATTAAGCTCGCATCAAAATCTCTTGGCTGAAAACAAAAAACTCAAGCGAGAGCTGTTGGTACAGCAGAGCGATGTGTTGCTGTTGGATCAATTAACACAAGAAAATCAGCGTTTACGTGATTTGCTTGGTTCGCCGTTTATACGTGATGAGCGCAAGATGATCACTGAAGTGATGGCGGTTGATTCAGACCCTTACAGCCACCAAGTGATGATCGATAAAGGTCGAACTGACGGGGTGTATGAAGGACAACCAGTGATCAATGAAAAAGGGATCGTTGGTCAGGTGTCTTATGTCGGTGCCCATAACAGTCGCGTACTTTTACTTATCGATCCCACCCACGGTATTCCGGTACAGGTAGTACGTAACGACATTCGCGTTATCGCCACGGGCAGTGGTCAGATTGATCAAATCCAACTTGAGCATGTGCCAAGCAGTACTGACATTGAAGTGGGTGACTTACTGGTTACATCTGGCTTAGGTGGTCGCTACCCTGAAGGCTATCCGGTTGCGAATGTGACTGAGTTTTCATTCGATAACAAGCGTCCGTTTGCCCAGATCAAAGCGCGCCCAACGGTGCAGTTTGATCGCTTACGATACTTGCTACTGGTATGGCCGACACCGCAAGAGCTTCATAATGTAGGAGGACTAAACGATGCCTCATAGTCGTCCTAGAGGGCGTTTTTGGATCTGGTTATCCATTACCGTCGCGCTAATTTTACAAGCGGCACCGTGGCCGGGTGAGCTAGACCCATTCCGCCCATCTTTAGTGTTGTTGGTCACTTTTTACTGGGTGTTGGCATTACCACACCGCGTTAATGTCGGCAGTGCGCTGATTGTCGGTTTGCTGTGGGATTTGATGTTGGGCTCGACCCTTGGGGTTCGTGGCTTGATGATGGCGATAGTCTGTTATCTGGTGGCCCTTAACTTCCAGGTCTTACGTAACCTGTCGCTATTGCAACAGGCGCTGTTGGTCGCTTTATTAACCTTGTTAGGTAAGTTGATTGAGTTCTGGGCCGAGTATTTGGTTTCTGAAGTCACCTTTGAACCACAACGGGTGTGGGCGGTGTTACTAAACTTTATACTATGGCCGTGGCTATTTTTATTACTCCGCAGGATGCGACGTAAGTTTTCGATTCGTTAATGAAACCATGAATAGAAATAGTCCGCATTTTGCTTTTTCGCAAAATAGCACGCTGGCTTAGCAAGTACACTAATGATAACAGAGCTCCAGATGGGGCTCTGTTTGTCTAAGAAAGAATAACGAAAAGGTATCTCATGGCTGCACTGCAATTGCTGCTGGCTTCAGGCTCTCCTCGTCGCAAAGAATTATTAGCGCAATTAGGGTATTGTTTTGAAAGGGTTGTGGTGGATGTTGAAGAACAACACCAGGCTCATGAAAGTCCTGCTGAATATGTGCAGCGATTATCGCACGACAAGGCACTAGCAGGCGTTGCGGCCAGTGATGGCACCTTGCCTGTACTGGGCGCTGACACCATTGTGGTGGTTGACGATACCATTTTAGAAAAACCGACAGATTTTGCTGATGCTAAGCGAATGTTGAATTTGTTGTCAGGCCGCGAGCATCAGGTGATGACCTCGGTAACGCTGGCAACGACAAGTCGCATTGAAACTCAGTTAGTGACTACTCGCGTTTGGTTTAAACCTTTGTCTGAGCAAGAAATAGAACAATATTGGCAAAGTGGCGAACCGCAAGACAAAGCCGGTAGTTACGGCATTCAGGGTATTGGCGGCAAATTTATCGAGCGCATCGATGGCAGTTATTACGCTGTGATGGGGTTACCGTTAGTGGAAACCGACATGATGGCAAAAGCATTTTTAGAATTAGAATAGAGGCAATCATGAGTACAGAGTTGCTAATTAACGTGACGCCAAGTGAAACGCGCGTTGCAATGATTGAAGCAGGTAGTCTGCAAGAAGTACACGTAGAGCGTGAATCTAAACGCGGTATCGTTGGTAATATTTATAAAGGGCGAGTAAGCCGTGTATTACCGGGGATGCAAGCGGCATTTGTTGATATCGGCTTGGAAAAAGCGGCGTTTTTACACGCATCAGATATCGTTCCACATACTGAGTGTGTGGCTGAAAATGAGAAACAACAATTCCAAGTACGCGACATTTCTGAACTCGTACGCCAAGGGCAAGACCTTGTTGTGCAGGTGGTTAAAGATCCGCTCGGTACCAAAGGTGCCCGTCTAACCACGGATGTCACGCTGCCATCACGCTACCTTGTGTTCATGCCGGGCGCGAGTCATGTGGGTGTATCTCAACGCATCGAAAGCGAGAAAGAGCGCGAGCGTTTGAAGAAAGTGGTCTCGCATCACTGTGATGACTTGGGTGGCTTTATCATTCGTACTGCAGCTGAAGGCGCGACGGATGATGAAATGGCACAAGATGCGGCTTTCTTAAAGCACTTATGGCGCAAAGTATTAGAGCGTCGCGCTAAGAACAAACCCAAATCTATGTTGTACGGTGAGCTAGGTTTAGCGCAACGTATTTTGCGTGATTTTGTTGGTACCGAGCTAGATTGCATTCAGGTTGACTCACGCCTTGCGCACGAGAAGTTGAAAGAATTCACTGACGATTTCGTGCCTGAGCTGAGCGAGAAACTAGAATACTACGCTGGTGAGCAGCCTATCTTTGATTTGTTCGATACCGAGAGTGAAATTCAGCGTTCATTAGACCGTAAAGTTGAACTTAAATCTGGCGGTTATTTGATCATCGATCAAACCGAAGCCATGACGACTATCGATATTAATACCGGTGCCTTTGTGGGCCGCCGCAACCTTGAAGAAACCATCTTCAATACTAATATCGAAGCAACCAAAGCCATTGCGCGCCAGCTACGTTTACGTAACTTGGGTGGGATCATCATCATCGATTTCATTGATATGGCTTCGGAAGATCACCAACGCCGCGTATTACAAGCGCTTGAACAAGCACTGTCTTACGATCGAGTGAAAACTAACATCAATGGCTTTACCCAACTGGGCTTGATCGAGATGACCCGCAAGCGTACGCGCGAAAGTATCGAGCACGTACTGTGTGGTACCTGTCCGACTTGTGAAGGTCGTGGCACGGTGAAAACCGTTGAAAGTGTGTGCTACGAGATCTTGCGTGAAATTACGCGAGTGAACCGCGCATACGATGCTGATCGCTTTGTGGTTTATGTATCGCCTGCGGTTGCTGATGCATTAGCGGGTGATGAATATCATGCGTTGGCAGAGCTGGAAGTCTTCATTGGTAAACAAGTCAAAATCAAAGGCGAGCCGTTATACGTGCAAGAGCAGTTTGATGTTGTCATGATGTAAGTGAGGCACTGAGTGACAAAGCTTCCCGTTCGTCTGGCGAGAGGAATGATGTGGCTGGTACTGACTTTGTTGGTACTGGCTTCGATTGCTGTTAGTGGTTTACGTCTTCTTCTTCCTCAGCTTAACGAATATCGTGAACCTATCCGCCAATGGGTATCGCAACAAGTCGACATGGATTTGGCGATCACGCGTGTAGAAGGGCATTGGCGCACCTTTGGTCCGTCTTTGACCTTGCAAGGTGTGCGCGTGAGCTCTTCTGATGTAAGCCCTTCTTTTGTGAAAGTGGGTGATGTTGAAGTGCGCTTCGATCTGTGGCGATCCGCATTTCAGCTACGCCCTGTCTTCAAAGATGTCAGTATTCACCAACTGGCTGTCGATCTCACGCAAATCCCAAGTTTGCATCCTGATGCGCCAGCGAAACCGGAAACGGTGACCGTGACAGAGCAAGAAACCTTATCGCTTGCTCAGCAACTGGAGCAGGTATTCTTTGTTCGTCTTGGCCATTTCTCATTGCGTGATGCGCAAGTGACGATGTGGGCACCATCGGGTGAAGTGATTGAGCTGGATATCGACCATCTTAAGTGGGCCAATAATCTCGGTTACCACCGAGCAGAAGGGGTTATTAGCATTGCGGGCACTCAGCTTAGTGAGCTGGATGTTAGTGCAAACTTATCTGAGCGTGGTGATTTGGCATCGCTGTCTGGGCAAATTTATGCGCGGGCGAAAAAGTTGTCGTTCACACCTTGGCTTAACCAGCAGGTTACCGAGCAAGTTGCCATCACAGATAGCGAAGTGAATGCTGAGCTATGGGTATCTCTGCAAGATGGTCAACTCACGGCTAGTCGGGTGAAACTGGCAGATAGCCACTTTGCTTGGCAAGACAACAAACAGACGCGTCAAATTGGGATCAAGCAAGGCATCGTTGCCATTCAACCAACCCAAGCTCAAACTGGGTGGCGTATTGATACCAATGCGATGCAATGGCAAACCGACCAACAGGATTGGCCAGAGTTGAACGTTTCTGCTCAGTGGCAGCCTCAAGACTGGCAGGTGGCGATCAATACTATCAAGTTGGATCATTTACAGCCGTTACTTGCATTGTTGCCAGCTGACATTGAAGCCAAGAAAGTGCTGCAACAGCTCGCACCATCGGGCTTCGTCAGCAATATTTTGGTTGCTCAGCAAGGCGATAAATCCCCACGTTTCTCTTTGGAGCTTGAACAGTTTGGTATTAAGCAATGGGATTTGTTACCGGGGCTGCATAAGCTTAATGCGGATGTCAGCGGTGACTTGAACCAAGGTCGTGCCATTTTAAGTTTGCAAGATGATGTGCTGCCGTACAGCTCGGTTTTTCAAGCGCCGCTAAACATTGATAGCGCAGATATCACCGCTTATTGGCAGATTGACGATAAAGGCTGGCGCTTATGGAGTGATAGTCTGAAAGCGACTACACCGCATCTGGCGGTGAATGGTGAATTCCGAATTGATTTTCCTACCAATAAGCCAAGCTGGCTTTCTTTCTATGGTGAAGCAACCGCTTCCAAAGTCGGTGAAACCTGGCGTTACCTGCCTAAACCAGCCTTGGGCGCAGAACTAACGGATTACCTGTCGGCGGCTATTCGTGGCGGTAAAGCCGAAGGGGCGCAGCTACTGTGGTACGGTGATTTACAAGATTTCCCGTACACTAAGCACGAGGGTATTTTCCAAGCCAAAGTGCCGCTGAAAAATGGGCGTTTTAGCTTTGATACCGAGTGGCCTGAGTTGGAAAACCTGCAGCTGGATCTGTTGTTTGAAAATGATTTCATGTACCTCGATTCACGCCATGCGACCACGATGGGAGCCAAAGCGACACGTGTGACCGGTAAGTCTGAGCTGAGTGAAGATGGCGGCCTAGAGCTTAAGGTTGCAGTTAAAGCCGATGGTCCTGATGTTCGTGATTACATGATGGCGACTCCGCTGGTGGACTCAGTCGGTGCGGCACTCTCAACAGTCAAGGTATCTGGACCCGTAACGGCTAACTTCCAGCTAGATATTCCTTTCGATGGTAGCGATGTTCGCGCGTGGGGTAAGGCAAACTTGGTTGATAACCAAGTGAGTATCGAGGCGCCGCCGTTACCGTTGAATAACGTCAGTGGCGAAATTCAGTTCGATAATGATGTGATTGCAGCCAAAGGCATGACCGCGAATTTGTGGTCACAGCCGGTGTCGATTGCGTTTGATGGTAAAAACCAGCCAAAGGCTTATCGGGTAGATATCGATGTGGCGGGTGATTGGCAAATCGCACCGTTACAAAAGCTATTTGCTGATCCGCTACTTGCCAAAGTGTCAGGTCGCAGTCAGTGGCAAGGTGACGTAGGCATTAATCTTTACGACACTGGCTTGGACTACCAAGTCGATATGCGTTTGCCGTTAACTCAAGTTAGCACTGAACTGCCGTATCCGCTGGCGATTAAAGCGAGTACCGCAACGCCTGCAGCTAAGGTATTGGTTGAGGGGAATGCGGATGCTTTCACTGCCGATGTGTTATTACCGGATGCCAAGTACCGTACACGTCTCGCGTTGACTGAGCCGAAGCTCACGCTGGAGTCCAGCTACTTAGCGGTGGGCGCGAGCCAATTACGTCCGCTTGGCAAACGTAGCCATATCGTCAATATCAACAGTGATTATTTTGATGGCGATACTTGGGTCGACTTGTTCGATCAAATAAAAACTCGCTATGAGTCAGGTCCTCAGAATGCGAAAGCGGCACCTTCTGTATTTCCAGAGATCCCATTACCAACTCGAGTTAATGTGCAGCTTAAGCGTTTAAGCTTGGCGACCCTTGATTGGCATGATGTTGCGTTAGCAGCGCGGGATAGCCGTAATCAATGGCACTTTATTCTGGGGAGCAGAGAGGCTACCGGTGAAGCTTTCTGGCCGAAAGATAAGCCGCTGAATGTGGTGATGGATAAAATCCACATTAACTTACCTGCTCTGGAAGGCATTGAGCAGGATCTACCTGCCGAGAAATATGTACCGCAGCGCGATGTACCGCCAGCAACCGTGTTTGATCGCAGCATGATGGCAAATACGCCAGATATGGATTTAACCATCAAAGATGCGTGGCTACAGGGTTATCGTTTAGGCAAAGTTTCTGGGCAATTGCGTCATGATGGTGCCACACTGGTGTTACAGAATCTGTTAGTTGATTCAGGGGTGACTTCGCTCAGTTTGGACGGTCACTGGACGTTAGAAAACGGTCAAAACGAAACTCATGTTGCGTTTGATATCGAAGGAGAAAATAGCTCGGATCTAATGGGCCGCTTCGGTATTTCTGGTGGGGTTGAAGATGCCTCGTTCAGTAGCTATGCCTCGATTCAGTGGCTTGGCGCACCGTGGTCGATGCACCGTGAAACCTTATCCGGTGAAATCAAAACGGAAACGGGGAAAGGGTTGATCAGCAATGTGGGTGGCGCAGGGCGCTTGCTCGGTTTGTTCAGTATCGATTCGATCATTCGTAAGATGCAATTGGACTTCTCAGGGGTGTTCGATAACGGGTTAGCATTCGACTATATTCGTGGCTCAGGCAAGATCGATAACGGTATTTTCACCACCGACGACATTAAGATGAAAGCGTTGGCAGGGGATATGTTTATCCAAGGTCAGGCGAACTTGGTGGATGAAACGGTCAATGCCAAAGTGCGCTTTAATCCGGATTTGACCTCGGGGATCCCTGTGCTCACAGCGTTTGCGATCGCACCGCCAACGGCATTGTACGTGTTTGCCATTTCAACGGCGCTATCGCCTGTGGTCGAAGTATTTACCCAAATTAACTACCAAATTACAGGGCCGATTGAAGCGCCGATTGTCTCGGAGAAATCGCGCTTTACCGGTGAGTTTGTGGTACCTGAATCAATGGGGAAACAAGAAGAAAAATAAGCGGATAAGCCTCGTTGGGCGTAGTATATAGGCGAGCCAACGAGGCTTAATCATTCAAGGAGTGAGGATGATGACGAAAGCCAAAGTGAATAAAATCGGTATAGTACAAATGAACTCGGGGCGCGATCCTGAAGTGAATTTGGCAAAGCTGAAGAAGAAACTGCAAGGGTTGCAGTTGCAAGGGGCACGCTGGGTCGTCACGCCAGAAAACGCTTTGATTTTTGGGGATCGAGAAGACTATCAACGCCATGCAGAGCCATTAGGTGATGGTCCAATACAACAGGCTGTTGCAGAGCTCGCGCGTCGCTTAGAGTTATGGATTGTGGTGGGCTCGTTTCCTATCCGTCAATCGGATGGGCGTTTAACTTCCACTGCTTTGGTCTTTGATGCGCAAGGACATTTGGTGGCGCATTATCACAAGATCCACATGTTCGATGTTGAGGTCGAAGACAAGCACCATAGCTACCGAGAATCAGATACCTTCACTGCAGGCAATGACGCTGTGGTTGTGCCAACCCCCTTTGGCAATATTGGTTTGTCGATCTGCTATGATGTCCGCTTTGCACCTTTATACACTGCGCTTCGCGAGCAAGGTGCCGATATTATCGTGGTGCCAGCCGCTTTTACACGTGTTACCGGCCAAGCCCATTGGGACGTGTTGTTGCGGGCTCGAGCGATTGAAACCCAGTGCTGGGTGATTGCTGCCGCACAAGCGGGTGAGCATTTTGACGGTCGTGAGACCTGGGGGCATTCGATGGTTGTCGATCCTTGGGGGCAAGTGGTCGCTTGTCAGCCGCAAGGGCGCGGGGTGTTAACCGCAGACATCGATTTGAATTTAAGCCACACTATAAGAACAAATATGCCATTGATGCAGCATGCCAAATACAGGGTGCATCAATGCCACAACAAGAGCTGAGTAGATGACGCTAAAAACTGTAGAAAACACCATGCTGGATCAGTCGGGCATCGATCGCGACGATCTTCAACGTATCTTGGGGCAAATTGCGACCCGTGACGTTGATTACGCAGATATTTATTTCCAATCCTGCTGGCATGAATCTTTGGTGCTGGAAGATAGCATCATTAAAGATGGCTCGTTTAACATCGACCGTGGGGTAGGTGTGCGTGCGGTAACGGGTGAGAAAACAGGCTTTGCTTACTCAGATCAAATCAATGAATTAGCGCTAATGCAAAGTGCGAAAGCGGCACGTGGTATTGCCCGTCAAGGTAGCAGTGCATCAGTGAAAGCATTTGCGCCCGTTGATGCTGCTGAAATTTACGCGCCGATTGATCCGCTATCAAGCTTTGATAAGCACCAAAAGATCGCCTTACTGAAAGAAATTGATGCCTATGTTCGCAGCAAAGAGCCATTGGTGACCGAAGTTTCGGTAAGTATCAATGGTGTGTACGAACAAGTGTTAGTCGCGGCATTGGACGGTACGTACGGTGCGGACATTCGCCCATTGGTACGTCTGTCGATCAGTGTGTTGGTTGAACGCGGTGATAAGCGTGAGCGCGGCAGTGCTGGTGGCGGTGGTCGCTATGGCTACGAGTTCTTTGTTCAGCCTGAAGCGAATGGTAAGACGGTTGCGCTGAACTTTGCTGATGAAGCGATTCGCCAGGCGTTAGTGAACTTAGATGCAGAAGCGGCTCCTGCGGGTACTATGCCAGTGGTCTTGGGTGCTGGCTGGCCAGGTGTGTTGCTGCACGAAGCGGTAGGTCATGGCTTAGAAGGTGACTTTAACCGTAAAGGGTCTTCAGTCTTCTCAGGTCACATGGGTGAGCAAGTAACCTCACCACTTTGTACGATTGTTGATGATGGGACACTGGCGGATCGTCGCGGTTCAATCAACATCGATGATGAAGGTACTCCGGGTCAATACAATGTGTTGATCGAAGGCGGTAAGCTCAAAGGTTACATGCAAGACAAGCTCAATGCGCGTCTGATGGGCGTAGACCCAACGGGTAATGGTCGTCGTGAATCTTATGCTCACCTTCCTATGCCTCGCATGACCAATACATACATGCTGCCTGGTGAACACTCGCGTGAAGAGATCATCTCAAGCGTGAAGAAGGGTATTTACGCTCCGAACTTCGGTGGTGGTCAGGTTGATATTACTTCGGGTAAATTCGTGTTCTCAGCCTCAGAAGCTTACTTGATTGAAAACGGTAAGATCACTCGTCCAATCAAAGGCGCAACCTTGATCGGTAGCGGCATTGAAGCGATGCAACAAGTATCTATGGTGGGTAACGATCTCGATATCGACCGTGGTGTGGGTGTTTGTGGTAAAGCCGGCCAAAGCGTACCAGTTGGTGTCGGACAGCCAACCTTGAAGCTGGACTCAATGACCGTCGGTGGTACTGAGTGATCAGGCTTTAACTGTGATAAAACAACGCCAACATGATGCTGGCGTTGTCGTTTATGGGATATTGAAAATAGCGTTATGTCGATATCTAGCGCTCTTCTCGCTTAGTCTTCTAAGTACAGCTCTTTAAGGTACTGGAAGATTTCACGGTAAGCTTTTGCTGGCTTTTCTTGCGTCTTTTCTTTCTTCGCTTGGCGAACAAGTTGGCGAAGACGCTGACGGTCTGCATCTGGGTGATCAACCAAAATGGCGTTGATCATGCTATCGCCATTTTCGATTAGCTTGTCACGCTTTTGCTCAAGCTTTTTCAGCTCAACCGTTGCTTGTGAGTGCTTGTTTTTTAGCTTATCAAGCGCCGCTTGAATCGGCTCAACATCAATGTTGCGCATTAGCTTGCCAATGTATTGCAGTTGGCGACGGCGAGCTTCGTTTTTGAAGCGCTGCGCATCTTTGATTGCTGCTAACATTTCGTCATCAAGCGGGATTTTTGCAAGGGCGTTTGGCTTCAACTCAGCGATTTCTTCGCCAATGCGTTGTAGCTCTTCCATGTCGCGTTTCATCTCGGACTTACTTACCCAGATGATTTCTTCTTCCTCTTCCCAAGGGGCTTTTTTGTTTTTACGGCTCATAAAGGGCTCACTAACCTGATATAGATGTCGGTTTGGTGTTAATGCCTCTATTTTATCAGCTTAAACACAAATTTGGGCGCAATTTAGCGCACTGGAGTGTTATTCTAGTTATAACAGCCAAACTATAAGTGAAATTATGGACGTGAGAGAACAGGTCGTACAACAGCGTGTTGAGTTGGAAGCGGCAGTAGCAAAAGCTTTAGAACTGGCCGGTCAACAGGCCGATGCCGCCGAAGTTGCTATTAATAAAACCACGGGTATCAGTGTATCAACTCGCATGTGTGAAGTTGAAAACGTGGAGTTTAATAGCGATGGCGCGCTGGGGATCACGGTTTACCGTGGTCAACGTAAAGGTAGCGCTTCGACTTCTGACTTAAGTGAAAATGCGATTGCTCAAACCGTTGCAGCCGCGTTGGATATTGCCCGTTACACTTCAGAAGATCCTTATGCCGGTCCTGGTCCGGAAGAGTTGATGGCGCGCGAGATCCCAGATCTTGATTTGTTTCACCCTGACGAGCCAGAGCCTGACAGTGCAGCCGCGATCGCGATTGCCGCTGAGCAAGCAGCGTTGGATTACGACTCTCGCATCAAGCAGAGCGATGGTGCAAGCTACGACAGCCACTACGGTGTGCGCGTTTACGGTAACAGCCACGGAATGCTGGCAAGTTATGCATCTAGCCGCCACAGCACCAGTTGTTGTGTAATTGCTCAAGGTAAAAATGGGGAGATGGAGCGTGATTACAGCTACACCACCTCTCGCATTGCTTCTGAACTGTGGACGCCAGAGCGTGTTGGTCAACAAGCTGCCGAGCGTACCGTTGGGCGTGTTGATGCTCAAAAACTGACGACGCGTGAAGCGCCTGTGATGTTTGCGGCTGATGTTGCGACAGGTTTGTTTGGTCACCTTGTAATGGGGATCAGCGGCGCTAACTTGTACCGCAAATCATCGTTCTTACTCGATAAACTTGGCGAGCAAATTTACCCTGAGTGGCTAAATATCAGCGAGCGCCCCCACATTCTACGTGGAATGGCGAGTACCCCGTTTGATAGCGAAGGTCTGGCGACATATGACCGTGAAATTATCACCGACGGTTGTCTGCAAACCTACCTACTAACCAGCTACGCAGCGCGTAAGATGTCGATGCAGCCAACTGGGCATGCAGGTGGCATTCATAACTGGATGGTGAACTCTACTGGTGAAAGCTTCGAGCAAATGCTGAAGAAGATGGATCGCGGCTTACTGGTCACTGAATTGATGGGCCAAGGGGTCAACATCATTACTGGTGACTACTCTCGTGGTGCTGCTGGATTCTGGGTTGAAAACGGTGAAATCCAATACCCTGTGAGTGAAATTACTATCGCGGGTAACCTGCAAGACATGATGAAAAACATTGTTGCAGTGGGTAGTGATACCGAGATGCGCAGCCAAATTCAAACTGGTTCTATCTTGCTTGATACCATGAAGATCGCAGGCGAATAACTTTCCTGATAGGACGCCTTCTCTGCTGATGAGTGCGTTGCTATGGAGACAAAAAAACCGAAGGCATGACCTTCGGTTTTTTATTATCTGTGGTTTGCTAACGAGGCGTTAGACCAAGAAGACGGTGGCTAACCCGAGGAAGACCGACAAACCGACAATGTCGGTGATGGTAGTTAGCGCCATCCCTCCAGCAAGGGCGGGATCTATATTGAATTTCTTGAGCATAACCGGAATACAAACCCCAGCCACACCAGCCACAATCAAGTTGGTGAGCATTGCACCGGCAATGATAGCGCCTAGCAAGAAGTCACCTTTCCATAGTACGACCACACCGCCAATGATTAATGCCCACAAGAGACCATTGATGATACCTACGCGGGCTTCTTTGCTCAGTAGCCAGCGGGTGTTGGAATCACCGATGTGACCAACAGCTAAACCACGGATCACCAAGGCAACTGTCTGGTTACCCGCCACACCGCCCATTGACGGTACTATGGTCATGAGTACTGCGATAGCAGCCATTTTATCTAAGGTGGCTTCAAACATGTTCGATACGGATGCCGCTGCTAATGCAGCAAGGACATTAACCCCTAGCCAGATGCTACGGCTACGGGCTGATTTCATCACCGGCGCAAAGGTATCTTCTTCATCGTCCATACCCGCCATACTCATCATCGAGTGCTCAGCGTCTTCACGGATGATATCAACCACGTCATCGATGGTGATACGACCGACCAAGTGGTTATTGCTATCGACGACAGGGGCCGACAACCAGTTACGACGTTCAAACAGATTAGCGATTTCGCTGTCGTCCATATCGACTGGAATTGCTTCGTCGGCATCATCCATGACTTCACGGATTTCGGTATCTGGTTGGGTGGTGATCAAGGTTGCCAATGAAATGTGGCCGATTAGATATTCGTTTTCATCCACCACATAGAGGGAGTCAGTGGCTTCTGGGAGTTCCCCTTTCATGCGCAGATAACGCAAGACTACGTCAGCATTTACATCACTACGAATGGTGATGAAGTCGGTACTCATCATGCCGCCCGCAGTATCTTCCGGATACGCAAGGGCTTTTTCGATGCGGTGACGGTCGGTGGCATCCATTTGTGCCAATACTTCTTGGTAGCGATCATCTGGCAGGCTACGTAGAACGTAGGCCATGTCATCACTTTCCATGCCTTCGGTAACAGCAGCCAGTTTTTCTGGTGCCATCTGGGCAACGATGCCGTCTTTTACGTCTTCTGATAATTCATCAAGGATTTCACCTTGTTCTTCAGGATCGGTAAGTTGCCATAGGACTTGACGTTCTTTCGGCGGAGAGGCTTCCAGCAGGTGAGCGATATCTTCCGGCTCCATGTCTTGCAACATGCGACGGACGTGAACGAACATGCCGTTTTCCAACGCTTTGTTCACTTCCTGCAGGGTTTGATGGGTGTTGTCTTGCTCTAGTAGATCCGCCATAGATACAAACTCGGTTGTGCCATCTGAGCAATTCTCTGTAATGAGAGATTGCCGTAGTACCAAAGTAACGTCAGAGAACTGGTCAGATGGAATTGTGGTTGTCAGTCTTACGCGAGGCGAGGGACTGAAAAGGTAGTGCCATGTACCATCTCATTAAATGATGGATGGCTGAGCGCTTATACGGGTCAACGACTTCCGCAATAAGCTGAATTTTAACGCAATAATGCGGTCGTTGTCTCACCAGAATTGAGAGTCGTTGCAAAATTCATGGGACAGTCAAAAAAGCACTGAAACACCGAAAGAAAGAGATATCAGGAGATGTTGCTTGTTATCAGCAAGATAGCAGCGGATAAGCCAAGGTTAATGCTTTATCCGCGTGCTACAAATTAAAAGCTAGGGTTAGTTTTCTTCGTCGAAACCGGCTTCGATGAGGGCGATAACGGCCTCTAACGCTGGCTGAGCTTGAGGTCCTTCAGCACTTACCGTGACTTGTTGCCCTTGGGCTGACTCAAGCATGAGTAAGCCCATCACGCTGTCTGCGGTGGCTTGCTTATGCGTATTGCAGATAGTCACCGTGGCATCAAAGCTTTGCGCTAATTCAACGAGTTTGATCGCGGCGCGAGCGTGAAGCCCGAGGCGGTTTTTGATGAAAACCTCGCGGCACAACTGGCTCATATCAAGCCTTCCAAGGTACGGTGGCGAACTTGCACTTGCTGCCCAGCGTGCTCAAAGTGAGTAGCGAGCTGATCTGCCACATACACAGAGCGGTGTTGACCGCCGGTACAACCAATCGCAATGGTTAAGTAGCTGCGGTTGTTTTTCTCCAGCATAGGTAACCAAGTTTCGATGAAGTTGCGGATTTGATTGATTAGCTGGTTAACTTCTGGATGGCTAGAGAGAAATTCTTGAACCCCTAAATCCACCCCTGTTTGTGGTTTGAGCTCGGGAACCCAGTGTGGGTTTGGTAAGAAGCGAACGTCGAACACATAGTCGGCATCGGTTGGTAACCCGTGCTTAAAGCCAAAGGATTCAAACACCATGATCAGTTCGCGATTTTCACGACCTAATACCCGTGAGCGTACAGTTTCACTGAGATCATGAATGGATTGCTTGGTGGTGTCGATCACCAGGTCGGCATGCTCTTTGATGTCTGATAGGATCTGGCTTTCCGATTGGATAGCCTGCTCCAAGCTCATATTGTTACGCGACAAAGGGTGCAAGCGGCGGGTTTCGCTATAGCGTTTAACCAGTTCTTTGTCGTCAGCATCCAAGAACATCACATTGACATCGAGTTGGCTGCTCAGTGAGTCCAAGATCTTTTGAACTTCACCTGCTTGGCTCGGCATGTTGCGTACGTCGATACTGACCGCAATATCTTGTTGGTTGTTTTCAACCGTACTGATGAATTGGGGCAGTAGGTTTACCGGTAGGTTGTCGACACAGTAGTAACCGAGATCTTCGAGTACACGAAGAGCCACAGACTTTCCTGAGCCGGAACGACCACTCACGACCATTAGCATCATGGCGACATTTCCTCAAACAGCGGGGATAGGGTTAAAGACATTATGAGTCATTGGTCATGATTTGATAAAGCTCTTGATCGCTTTTAGCAGTGCGTAATTGCTTACAGATCTGCTTATCGCTGAGCTTTTCAGCCATGCTTGAAAGGGTTTTGAGATGTTCTTTGCATTGTGCGTCGGGAACGAGTAATGCAAATAGCAGGTCGACGGGTTGGTTGTCGATAGCATCAAATTCGATAGGGTTATCACATTGGATGAGTATGGCGATGGCTTCGTCACTGTGAGTGATGCGGCCGTGGGGAATGGCGATGCCATTGCCTATGCCTGTACTGCCCATTTTCTCTCGGTTGAGCATACACTCAAACAAAGGCTGGGGGTTCTGGTCCAAGCGCTGCGCAGCGATTTCACTAATGATTTCGAGGGCGCGCTTCTTACTAGAGCAATGGACTGCACTTTTAGTGCAGTCCAAGCTCAATACCGTTCTCAGTTGCATGATTAATGGCTATTGAGTTTATCTTTGTGTTTGTTGAGTTGGCGCACGAGTTTATCGGTTAGCGCGTCGATAGCGGCATACATATCTTCTGAATCCGCTTTGGCGTGGATTTCACCATTGTTAATGTGCAAGGTCGCTTCGGCAACCTGCTGCAATTTTTCAACATTTAAAATCACATGGACATTATTAATTTTGTCAAAGAAACGTTCAAGCTTTTCAAACTTAGTGTGTACATAGTCACGCATGGAATCCGTAACTTCCACATGGTGTCCTGTGAGATTGATTTGCATAGACATCTTCCTTCTGTTGGGCGTTTGAGGCGCTAAAGCTAGATCAAACGTTTACGTTGGTTCGATGGTGGGATCCCAAGTGATTCACGGTATTTGGCGATTGTTCGTCGCGCTACCATGATGCCTTGTTCCGCCAATAATGTTGCAATCTTACTATCACTTAATGGTTTCGCTTGGTTCTCTGCGGCAACCAGTTTCTTGACAAGAGCACGGATCGCCGTAGACGAGCATTCGCCGCCGTTATCCGTACTAACATGGCTTGAGAAGAAGTATTTCAGCTCAAAAATGCCACGTGGTGTATGCATGTATTTTTGGGTAGTAACCCGTGAGATGGTGGATTCGTGCATATCAACATCGAGAGCGATGTCGTTAAGCACCATTGGCTTCATAGCCTCTTCACCATATTCGAAGAAATCTTGTTGGTGTTCGACAATACATCGTGCCACTTTTAACAAGGTTTCGTTACGGCTTTCTAAGCTTTTTATGAGCCACTTCGCATCTTGTAAATGGGTGCGAATAAATTGGCTATCAGCGCTGTTACGGGTGTTTTTGCTAAGCGCTGCATACTGTTCGTTGACCTTGATCCGCGGCACGCTATCAGGGTTGATGGTGACTACCCACTTACCGTTGTCTTTAAATACCGACACATCCGGCACGACGTACTCGGTCTCTGACGAAATGACATGGTTACCCGGACGCGGGTCTAAACAGTGGATCAGCTGCATCACCGCTTTTAACTCGGGCTCTTTCAGCTTGGTCTCACGCATGAGTTGGCGGTAATCACGGTTACCGAGCAAACCAATGTGATGCTCAAGAATATGCTTGGCTTCCGCTAACCATGGGGTATCTTCCGGGTAGGTGGCCAACTGTAGCAATAAACATTCTTGTAAGCTGCGTGAAGCAACACCCAGAGGATCGAATTGCTGAATGCGTTTGAGTACCGCTTCCACTTCATCGAGTTCAACCTCTTCAACGCCAAGGCTGTCGAGGATGTCTTCGGTTGAGCAGGTCAGGTAGCCTTTTTCATCAATGGCATCGATGATTGCGGTGGCGATGGCGAGATCAGTTTCGCTAAATGGGGTCAGTTGCACCTGCCACATTAGGTAATCCTGCAGTGACTCGGTGGTTTCACCTTGGTATAGCGGCATCTCGTCATCGACGCTGATCCCAGTACTGCCAGTGCCTGCACTGTAGACATCGTCCCAAGTGGTATCAACAGGCAGATCTTCGGGCATTTCGCGTTGTTCGATCACTTCTGAGGTGTCGAAAGGTTCTGGTTCCGCATCTTGACTATTGTCTTGTGCTGAAACCTCAACCTCGTTGTTTTCGTTGGCTTTATCGTCGGTGCTGTGCTCGCTTTCATCCAGTTCAAGTAATGGGTTTGCATCGAGAGCTTCTTGGATTTCTTGTTGTAAATCCAAAGTCGAAAGCTGCAATAAGCGGATGGCTTGTTGCAGTTGCGGCGTCATTGCAAGTTGTTGGCCTAGCTTGAGCTGGAGCGAGGTTTTCATTGGTATATATGCACCTTGTCGTTATTGTTGTGCGTGCCGATCTATATCTAACTATAGACGGAACTGGTCGCCCAGATAAACACGTTTTACGTGTTCATCGTTCAGAACGTCGCTCGGTGAACCATGAGCAATTAGTTGCCCTTGGCTAACAATGTATGCGTGTTCACATACATCGAGAGTTTCACGAACGTTATGGTCGGTGATCAGAACGCCTAAACCACGATCACGTAGGTGCTCGATGATCTTCTTGATATCAATCACAGAGATTGGGTCTACACCCGCAAAAGGTTCATCAAGTAGGATGAATTTAGGGTTGGCAGCTAGCGCGCGAGCAATCTCGACACGGCGGCGTTCACCCCCTGATAATGCCATACCTAGGCTGTTACGAATGTGCTGTATGTTGAATTCATCCAATAATTCTTCCAGCTTGTCTTGGCGTTCTTCACGGCTCAACTCTTTGCGGGTTTGCAGTACCGCCATCAAGTTGTCGTGTACGCTCAGGCGACGGAAGATCGAGGCTTCCTGTGGCAGATAACCGATACCCATGCGTGAACGGTTGTGCATGGGTTGAAGGCTGATATCAACATCATCAATGGTGATATTGCCTTCATCACGCGCAACCAAGCCCACGATCATGTAGAACGAGGTAGTTTTACCTGCACCGTTTGGCCCAAGGAGGCCTACGATTTCGCCTGATTTCACTTCAAGACTTACATCCGACACCACTTTACGGCCGTTGTAGCTTTTCGCGAGATGTTCTGCTTTTAACGTTGCCATGTCGTGCTTATTTCTTATTCGAGTTGAGTTGGTTCGGCTGCAAGATAGTGGTGACGCGTTTCTTATCGCCACTTTGTGCCGCGAGTTTTTGTTCATCAATTTTATAGGTGATGACTTTACCGCGGATCTCACTGCCGTCTTGGATCAACAAGGCTTCGTTGGTCATTTTCAGAAACTCGATCGAGGTTTCGTAGCGCATTTCTAATGCTTCACCGTCGATAGGTTTACCGTCATCCATTACTTGATGGAAAGTCGCAGGTTTACCATAAGCGTCAATCACTTCTTGACCGCTTTTACCGCCAGGACGCGTTACCACGACTTTATCTGCGCGAATATCGATACTGCCTTGGCGCAAAATAACGTTACCGGTAAAGGTCACGGTATTGTTTTGCATATCAAGATCCTGCTTATCAGAATCAATGTAGATAGGCTGCTCGGTATCGTTGCTTAGTGCCCAGCTTGATGCGCTGATACACAGGCAAAGTAAGGTACTAATTTTGAATAGATTCATATCTACCTTTTACGTTTTTAAGTAGGGTCGCCACACTGCGATCCATGTTCCCTGTCATTCCATCACCTTCGTTAATAAAGGCATCGCCCGTCATGGTGACATGATCAGAGGTATCAAAATCTTTGCTGATCAAATCGATACGTAAGGTATCGGTTTGAATCACTTTTAAGGTCGACTCTGGCAGTAAGTTGAAGATCCGAACATTACCTTTCATGTAGAGGATCTGATCTTGATCGAGTGTGGCATCATTAGAACTGATACGCCACTCGGTCTCGCTACCGTCACGAAAGACCCAGAGTACAGGCTTAGTAAAGTCGGTATCGCCAGTGCTACTGAAGTGCTCAAGATAATCCGAGTCAACTTGATAGCTACGAACACCCGCTTCGGTATAAGCGGTATTGGTGACCACGCTACCAGTAAACATTGGCTTTTCAGCATCAGGGGTTACCTGAACATCGTCTTGCCAATATTTGTCGAATAAATAAAAGCCTGTCACTACACACACGATAAACGCGAAGGTGTAGAGCAGCTTGTGTAAGGTCATATACTTAAACCTTTATGTTTGTCGAGTTCGCCTTTCGCTTCGAGGATCAGGTCGCACACTTCACGTACCGCACCGTAGCCACCTTGAATACGCGTCACGAAGTCAGCACGGCGTGCTAACAGCGGGTGACCATCAGCGACACAAACCGACAGACCCACTTTTTCCATCACAGGCCAGTCAATCAAGTCATCACCGATGTAAGCGGTGTGCTCGGGTGCAATATTCAGGTTGGCTTGAATATCTGCATAGGCAGCCAGTTTGTTGTCTTGCCCTTGGTAGACATGCTTGATGCCCAACGCAGACATACGGTTTTCAACGATCGCTGACTTACGACCAGTAATAATGGCGATTTCAACGCCAGCACCCATGAGCGACTTAATACCGTAGCCATCACGGGTATGGAAGGTTTTTAATTCTTCACCTTCGTTACCCATGTAGATGCGACCATCAGAAAACACACCGTCGACATCACAGATCAATAGGCGGATTTCTTTCGCACTGTGATATACGTTTTGACCAACAGGGCCGTAAATAGTTTCGATTTGCGCCATTACATTACTCCGGCTTTTAGCAGATCGTGCATGTTTAGCGCACCAACCAGCTGGTTGTTTTCCGTTACCAGCAGGCCATTAATTTTCTTATCTTCCATCACTTTTAATCCTTCCGCCGCTAAGATGTTTGGCGAAATGGTTGATGGGTTGCGTGTCATTACCTCACCAATGGAGGTGTTATGAATATCAACGCGATTATCGAGTAAACGGCGTAGATCACCATCGGTGAAGATACCCGTTAGGAAGTTGTTGTCATCAACTACCGCCGTCATGCCAAGACCTTTCTTCGAGACCTCAAGCAGCGCGTCTTTGATGGTTGCTTGCTCGCTAACGATTGGCAGTAGATCGCCTTTGTGCATCACGTCACTAATACGCATGAGTAGTTTGCGTCCGAGTGCGCCACCTGGGTGCGAGAGGGCAAAATCGTCAGCAGTAAAACCGCGCGCTTCCATCACCGCAATTGCCAGGGCATCACCCATAACCAAAGTCGCTGTGGTGCTTGACGTTGGCGCTAAGTTTAGTGGGCAGGCTTCTTTCTCGACCGTAATTTGAAGATGAATTTGGGCAAACTTCGCCATGCTTGATTCTGGCTTGCCCGTCATGCTGATCAGCGGGATCCCCAAGCGTTTGATCACAGGCAAGAGTGCCATGATCTCAGATGCCTCACCTGAGTTGGAAATTGCTAGTACCACATCGTCTTCGGTGATCATCCCGAGATCGCCATGGCTGGCTTCACCAGGGTGAACGAAAAACGCAGGTGTACCTGTACTTGCCAGGGTCGCGGCAATCTTGTTACCGATATGACCTGACTTACCCATACCCATGACGATCACTTTACCTTTACATTGGTAAATTAGCTCACAGGCTGCAGCAAACTCACTATTGATGTACTGCTGAATGTTGTGCAGCGCATCGACTTCAATTTCCATTACTTTGCGCCCGTGAGCGCAAAAATCAAACATGTGCGACATCATAGAATCTCCGTTAAGCGGCTACATTATAAAACAGATAAGCCTGATAGGCGATAAAGCAGCACACAAGGATACCACCTTCTATACGGTTGATTTGACGACGCTTTCCAAGAGCCATGAGTACCAACAGTACCGATACTGCCAACATGACGTAGAAGTCACGTCCCATGGCGAGTGGACTGAGTACCGATGGGTTTAAGATTCCAGGGATACCCATTACCGCTAGGATGTTAAAAACGTTCGAGCCGATGATGTTGCCGACGGCCATGTCGTCTTCGCCTTTGAAGATGCTGGCGATAGAGGCAGCAAGCTCTGGCAGGCTAGTACCGATAGCGATAATCGTCAGACCGATCACCAAGTCACTCATGCCGAAGTGTTTAGCAATCACGACAGCGGAATCAACTAGCATGCTCGCGGCGTAAGGTAACAGAACAAGACCAACAATCACCCAGATAGTTGCAGCGGTATTGCTAACACCATCAGGGATTTCGGACTCTTGCTCCTCTGCAAGGGGATCACCGCTGGCTTTGGCTTTACGGCTGATATGAAGCATGGCGAGCAAGAAGGCCACAAATAAAATGACCAGCAAGATGCCTTCCATAAAGCCAAGGTGGCTGTCCCATAGCAGAGCACCTGCGATAAGGGTGACGACCATCATCAGCGGTAGCTCACGACGGATAATGTCAGAGCTAACAGCAAGAGGTTTGATAAGCGCGGTTAAACCCAAAATAAGGGCGATATTCGCAATGTTTGAACCCAGCACGTTACCGACTGCAGTATCCGTTTTTCCTGCAAGTGCAGCCGTTGCTGACACCATCATTTCAGGTGCAGAAGAGCCCATTGCGAGAATGGTCATACCGATGATTAACGGTGCAACGCCAAGGTTTTTTGCCAGTGCCGCGGCACCAAACACTAGACGATCTGCACTCCACACCAGTAACGCTAAACCGATACAAAGTAAGACAATGGCTTCAAGCATTGATATCCCTTTTTGAATTTAATTAAATTAAATGTGTTAAGAGAGCAATTTTGACGTTTAGCTGGTCAAAAGGGAAGGATAAACACGGTGAAATTCTTATGATTGTTTCTCATATTTTGTGAATATGAAGTGATAACCCTTTAATAGAGCGTCAATCGAGCACGATGACCGCTTCGCGATTCAGTTTCTTACAGTGTTGTTGATTTCGCTAATTGACCAGCAATTTACGAGGAAATAACTGGAAACTGACAGTTATTTTCTTGAGTTGCATGTATTATCTTTATTATTATCTGTCGCTTATCTTTTTTGCTATGCAGGTAGCTAAGTAAAATGAGAGTTTCAGGATGCCCTTGCTAACAGGAATGTTATGACGCCAACCGATTCGCTTGTATCGATCAAAAACCTGACTTTTATGCGTGGTGAAAGGCGTATTTTTGATAACGTCAGCATTGAAGTACCCAAAGGTAAAGTGACAGCCATTATGGGGCCGTCCGGGATCGGTAAAACCACATTATTACGCTTGATTGGAGGTCAGCTTCAGCCTGATCACGGTGAGGTGTTGTTCGACGGTCACAATATTCCAGCCTTGAGCCGTAAACAGCTGTACCAAGTGCGTAAACGCATGAGTATGTTGTTTCAATCTGGCGCCTTGTTCACCGACATGACGGTGTTCGACAATATTGCTTTTCCCCTTCGTGAACACACTGATTTACCCGAGGACTTATTGCGCACCTTGGTGTTGCTGAAATTGGAAGCCGTAGGGCTGCGGGGTGCGGCTGAACTTATGCCTAATGAGTTATCGGGGGGGATGGCGCGTCGTGCTGCGCTCGCACGTTCAATTGCGCTAGACCCAGAGCTCATTATGTACGACGAACCTTTTGTCGGCCAAGACCCCATCACCATGGGTGTGCTGGTGAAACTGATCCGCGATATGAACCAAGCTTTGGGGGTTACATCTGTGATTGTCTCGCACGATGTCCCAGAAGTAATGAGCATTGCCGATCAAGTGTATTTACTCTTTGACGGTAAAATTATTGGTGGCGGTAGCCCGGATGAATTACGTGCCAACCAAGACCCGCAAATACGACAGTTTCTGGATGGGAATGCCGATGGACCTGTTCGTTTTCAATACCCAGCGCAGCCATTGGCTGAATCGCTGTTTTCTTCATAATTTAAAGGCGGTCATGAATGATTGATTGGATTCGCCGTCTAGGTCGTATCACCTTA
Organism: Photobacterium jeanii; assembly: GCF_001650345.1. Taxonomy (GTDB): domain Bacteria; phylum Pseudomonadota; class Gammaproteobacteria; order Enterobacterales; family Vibrionaceae; genus Photobacterium; species Photobacterium jeanii. Next base: position 60,807 of record NZ_LVHF01000018.1, read on the forward strand.
GAACGTTGTGAGGCGATTGGTCGCGCAACCTTAATGTTGTGGGGCGCACTTTGGTGTCGTCCGCAACCAGCCAAAATGTGGCCTTTGCTTCTGACGCAACTGTACTCCGTAGGTGTTCGTTCAGTGGCAATCATTTTGGTTTCAGGCTTATTTATCGGCATGGTGTTGAGTCTCCAAGGCTTTATTGTGCTGGTGGATTTCGGCGCGGAAACCAGCCTAGGTCAGATGGTGGCTTTGTCGCTGTTGCGCGAATTAGGTCCTGTGGTAACAGCATTGCTGTTTGCAGGGCGTGCAGGCTCTGCACTTACGGCAGAAATTGGCTTGATGAAAGCAACAGAGCAACTATCTAGTATGGAAATGATGGCGGTTGATCCGCTGCGCCGTGTGATTGCGCCGCGCTTTTGGGCGGGAGTGATCTCGATGCCACTACTGGCGATGATTTTCATTGCCGTTGGTATCTGGGGCGGACAGCTGGTTGGTGTTGATTGGAAAGGAATTGATTACGGCAGTTTCTGGTCGGTGATGCAGTCGTCTGTCGAACTGGGTTATGACATCGGCAACAGTTTAATCAAAGCGTTAGTCTTTGCGATTACAGTAACTTGGATTGCGGTCTTTAATGGTTACGATGCTGTACCAACCTCGGAAGGGATCAGTCAGGCTACCACGCGTACCGTGGTGAACTCATCACTGGCAGTATTGGGGCTAGACTTTGTACTGACCGCGCTAATGTTTGGGAATTAATAGATGCAAACAAAAAAAACAGAACTTTGGGTTGGCGCTTTTGTATTGGCAGGCATTGTTGCCTTGCTGGTTTTGATCTTTCAGGTCGCTGATGTGAAGAGCTTAGGTAACCGTGACAGTTATAACCTGACTGCCCATTTTGACAATATTGGTGGCTTAAAAGTCCGTTCTCCGATCAAAGTGGGTGGTGTGACCGTTGGGCAGGTAAACAGTATTACCCTAGATAGCGAAAGCTATACCCCAGTTGTTGTTATGGCTATCGACAAGCAATACGGTTATTTCCCTGAAACGAGCTCGGCGGCAATTTTGACCTCGGGGTTACTGGGTGAGCAATACATAGGGATCAGCCCAGGCTTTGTCGATGACGATATTGAAATGCTGGGCAATGGCGATTTGATTGAAGACACCAAATCCGCATTAGTATTAGAAGATATGATCGGTCAGGTGCTGTATAGCATTGGCGGCGATGATAAATAGCGCATTGAAAGGAGTGACACCATGATTCGAGCATTACTGATTAGCGCATTAGGTCTGTTGCTGAGCGTGACAAGCGCAGTGGCGGCAACCGTTGATAAAACCGATCCTTATAAAATGATGGACGTGGTGTCGACTACCATGTTCGCCCGTTTGAAAGCTGAGCAGGCACAGATCAGCCAGAATCCAGAGCACTTGCGTGTTGTGGTACAGCAAGAGTTACTTCCTTATGTAAACAGCCGTTATGCCGCTTATAAAGTATTAGGTCCACAATTAAAGAAAACGACCAAAGAGCAGCGCAATGCGTTTGTGGCGGCTTTTACTGACTACCTTGTTGCATCGTATGCGCAAGTGCTGACCCAGTACACGGACCAAGAAATTAACATTGAACCTGCCAAGGCTGTACCTGCAGATCGCAGTATAGTGTCAGTGCGGGTTGATATTATCGATAAGCAGCGTCCACCGATTCGTTTGGACTTCAAACTGCGTAAGAACAAAAAGACTAACGAATGGCAAGGCTACGATATGGTGGCGGAAGGGGTGAGCATGATCTCCACTAAACAGAGTGAATGGAGTGGTCAGCTTCGCACTGAAGGGGTTGATGCTGTAACTAATACCTTGAAAACATTAGCCGCTAAACCAATTCGTCGTGAGGCGAAAAAGTAATGGCGACGCCAACCACGCTAACTGAGGTCAAATGGCAAAAGCGAGCTGACGGTGATTATTGCTTGTCAGGTCGCTTAGAACGTGACACAGTCTCCGCATTTTGGCGACAACGTGCCGCTTGGCTGCCGACAGAAAGCCAAGTGACGCTCGATTTGTCTGCGGTTGAACGCGTTGATTCAGCGGGCATGGTAATGCTATTGCATCTTTGCCAAGCCGTTGCTCACTCTGGTGGACACTTAACGTTGCACCATGTGCCAGAGCAACTCAATACCTTGCTTCGCCTTAGCCATGTGGATTCATTATTCGCTGCCAACATCACCTGAGCAGCAAAGAGGAAAGATTGTGGAAATCTCTGAAATTAAACAACTTCTTGAAAACGCCTTAGAACTTGATGAAGTCATTGTGAAAGGTGAAGGTAGTCATTACGAAGTGATTGCTGTTGGTACTATGTTTGAAGGCATGAGCCGTGTGAAAAAACAGCAAGCGATTTATGCCCCGTTAATGGCACAGATTTCATCGAATGAAATCCATGCGCTAAGCATTAAAACTTACACGCCTGAAGAATGGGCTCGTGACAAAAAATTGATGTCACTATAAGAGGTTATGATGCAGAAATTTCGAATCCAGGGCGGTGGCCCACTGAGCGGCGAAGTCTCCATTTCTGGTGCTAAGAATGCAGCATTGCCGATCTTGTTTGCTGCGCTATTGGCTGAAGAGCCAGTTGAAGTAGCGAACGTACCTAAGCTACGTGACATTGATACCACTATGGAATTATTGGGCCGCTTAGGTGCTAAAGTTTCGCGTAATGGTTCGGTGCACGTTGATGCGAGTGGCGTTAACGAGTTTTGTGCTCCGTATGACTTAGTGAAAACCATGCGTGCATCTATTTGGGCTTTGGGTCCATTAGTGGCTCGCTTCGGTCAAGGTCAAGTATCGCTACCGGGTGGTTGTGCGATTGGTGCTCGTCCTGTGGATTTGCACATTAGCGGTCTAGAGCAACTGGGCGCGAGCATTACCTTGGAAGAAGGTTATGTGAAAGCGACGGTAGACGGTCGTCTGCAAGCTGCTCATATCGTAATGGATAAAGTGAGCGTTGGTGCGACAGTGACTATCATGTCTGCGGCAACCCTTGCGGAAGGCACGACTGTGATTGAGAACGCAGCGCGTGAACCTGAAATCGTTGATACCGCTGATTTCTTAAATGCATTGGGTGCCAAGATTTCTGGTGCGGGTACTGACACCATTACTATCGAAGGTGTTGAGCGTCTTGGTGGTGGTTATCACCGCGTGGTTCCGGATCGTATCGAAACAGGCACTTTCTTGGTGGCTGCTGCGGTATCTGGCGGTAAGATCCTTTGTCGTAACACGCGTCCATCGCTGCTAGAAGCGGCGCTAGCTAAGCTAGAAGAAGCGGGTGCGGCGATTGAAACTGGTGAAGACTGGATCAGCCTTGATATGACTGATCGTGAGCTGAAAGCGGTAAACATCCGCACAGCACCACACCCAGGTTTCCCTACCGATATGCAAGCGCAGTTCTCACTATTGAACTTGATCGCAAAAGGGACTGGTATCATTACCGAAACGATTTTTGAAAACCGTTTCATGCATATCCCAGAGCTTATCCGTATGGGCGCTCACGCTGAAATCGAAGGTAACACTGTTATTTGTGGTGATACTGATGGTTTGAGCGGTGCACAAGTGATGGCGACCGATTTGCGTGCTTCTGCAAGCTTAGTTATTGCGGGTAGCATCGCTGAAGGTGAAACCATTGTTGATCGTATCTACCATATCGATCGTGGTTACGAGCACATTGAAGAAAAGTTCAGTGGCTTGGGCATGAAGATTGAGCGCATCGACGGTTAATCTTTTGGGCTAACGAGTCAAAGCTCGGTCACGCTAGATTTAAAAACGTCTCGCAATTGCGAGGCGTTTTTGTATCTGGAGGCTTTTGTAACAGAAGGTAATGACTACGGCAGCTCTTCTGTTGGGTCGTCACCAATTAACACATCGATGAAGATCGGCTCACCTTTACGTAATGCTTTGATTTTAGCTCGAGTGCCAGGGCGCAAATCAGTCACGATATCTTGGACGTTACGTTTACCCGTCACTGGTTTCCCGTTAATTTCAAGAATAATGTCTTGAATTTGGAAGCCTGCGCGTTTGGCTGGACCGTTAGGATCCATCCCCATCACAATTACCCCATTGATTTGCTCGGCATCGTATAAGCGTGCCATCACAGGGTTGATTTCACGGCCGTCAATGCCGATATAACCGCGGATCACGCGTCCATCGGCAATCAGTTTGTTCATGATTTTATGGGTCAACTCATAAGGAATCGCAAACGAGATCCCGTAAGTTTCAATATCGGTTGCTTGCTGGAATGAGGCGGTGTTAATACCAACCAGTTCACCTCGGGTATTTACCAATGCGCCACCAGAGTTACCATTGTTAATGGCGGCATCGGTTTGTAAGAAATCTTGGCGACCGTAAAAACTCATCCCAGCACGACCAGTGGCGGAAATAATGCCATAGGTTGTGGTTTGCCCTAGGTTGTAGGGGTTACCTATGGCCAATACCACATCACCAACCGCTGGGGTGTATTTAGCATTGGTTGGGATCACGGGTAAGTTTTCTGCTTGGACTTTCAGTACCGCGATATCGGTACGGCGGTCTTTACCTATTAGTTGCGCGGTGAACAGGCGACCATCTTGGAGTGCAACAATGACCTGATCGGCTTCGGCAACAACATGGTAGTTGGTGACGATATAGCCTTTATCACTCATGATCACCCCAGAGCCAAGTCCTTGGGTACTGAGCTTGAGTTGGGCTTCCGCGTTGTAACGGCGGTTGTAGATATTGACCACGGCTGGAGAGGCACGGCGTACCGCATAATTAAATGACAGCTGAGCAGCATTGAGCGGTTTATTGTCCGCGATGCTGACTTCTGGGGTGGTCATTTTGGTACGTAAGTCGGGGATGGCTATAAGTAAGGCAGCAGCTGTGATCACACCGAGTACAATCGAGCGAAGAATAAATGCCAGCATTAATGCTCCTAACTTAACATCTTGATCCTAATGGCGTGAGGATATCATTGTGTCGCCTTCAGCAACAAGTATTGTTCAATTTGTGTGAATACTCACTGACGAAGTCTTTGAATAAATGCTTGGCGCAGATGAATATGGCTGTATTTGAAAGAGAGTGATATAAAAAATCACCGCCGGTTGCCCAGCGGTGATGATTCATTAATTTATCGCGATCGGTATTAACGGATCACTAGGTATAGCACTGTGTTATCTCGTTGCACTTCTAGTGCTAATACATTCGGTTGCTTGTCGAGCGCTTTACGTAGCTCACCGAGGTTGCGAATTGGCTGACGGTTAAGACCAATGATGATGTCATCTTTTTGAAGGCCATAACGTGCAGCCATCGAACGCTCATCAAGGTTAGTTACCTTGACACCTTTTACGCCATCGCTGCTAGTCGTATTTGCAAATTCAGCACCAGCCAGACCTTTGTGAAGGCTGTCGGCTTTCACTTTTGCTTGGCTTGATTCACGCAAGGTAACTTTGAAGGTTTTCTCTTTGCCATCACGTACCACGCCGAGGGTCACTGTTTTTCCCGCACCTAACGTCGCAATTTTCGCTCGTAGCTCACCAAAGGTTTGGATTTGTTTGCCGTTAATCGAGGTGATGATATCACCAGCTTTTAAACCAGCTTCTGATGCTGCTGAATCCGGCAGTACTTGGCTAACAAAGGCGCCGTGGTTGGTTTCATAGCCAAAGGTTTCGGCGAGCTCTGCGGTGAGTTCGCCACCTTGTACCCCAAGCACACCACGTTTGACTTCGCCAAACTCAAGGATTTGCTCGCTCAAGCTTTTCACCATGTTGGCTGGGATCGCAAAGCCAATCCCTACGTTGCCGCCATTAGGACCAAGAATCGCGGTATTGATACCAATCAGCTCACCGTTTAGGTTCACCAAGGCACCGCCCGAGTTACCGCTGTTAATCGCGGCATCAGTTTGAATAAAGTTTTCAAAGTTCTCGATATTAAGACCACTGCGACCAAGGGCTGAAATAATCCCCGAGGTAACCGTCTGACCTAGGCCAAATGGGTTACCAATGGCAACGGCAAAGTCCCCAACGCGTAGGCTATCGGAGTCGGCAATTTTGATTTCGGTAAGGTTATCGGCATCTTCGAGTTTGAGGAGCGCGATATCTGACATCTTATCGCTGCCAATTAACTCGGCATTGACTTCACGTCCATCGGATAACTGAACCAAGATGGTGTCAGCACCCTCGATGACATGGTGGTTAGTGACGACATACCCTTTCTTGGCATCGACAACCACGCCTGAACCTAAGCCGCGGAAAGGCTGTTCGCGAACTTGCTCGGTAGGGAAGTCAGGACCAAAGAAAAAGCGGAAAGATTCTGGCACACGTTGACGAGAAACGTGCTTGCCTTCGATTGCAATGCTGACAACAGCCGGCGTCACTTGCTCTAGCATCGGCGCTAGGCTTGGCATTTGTTGATTATTGACTGTTAGGGGCAGGGCTGCTGTGGCGGTAACTGGGGTAAGTATAGAACTGATACCTAATGCTAACGCACTTAAAACAAGCAAAGGTTTTTTCATCATGAAATACTCCGGTATTACAAGTGTTTGTATGACTCGTAAACCGGAGTGAAGTTCAAAAAAATCGCATTTTACGCAAAATAGTCTATGCGATATTTTGCTGTGATTTTCATTAAAGTATTGGCTGGAAAGGCTTAGCTTGCCTTTGGCGCTTCAACAATTTCTTCAGGCTTATCTTTTAATAAACCGGTCGCACCGTTCGCGTAGTCACGCGGTTGATCAGCCACTTCAGGTGTGTCTTTTACCGGCTCTAGGGTGCTGATGCGATGCGCGAATGGGTTATCTTGCGCAGGTAGGTTTGGCATCAACTCGGTTGATGTTTTCGCCATGTGCTCGTAAAGCTTGCTGTAGTCTTTCGCAATGTTATCTAGCAGCTCAGCACTGCGAGCAAAATGATCTACCAATTCTTGACGGTATTGCTCTAGTTCGTACTTTGATTTATCAAGATCTTTTTGTAGTTCTTTCTGCTGCTTAAGGCTTTTATTGCCTAAGCGAGCTGCGAAAATGCCAATCAGTGCACCCGCAGCAAAAATGAGTAGCGCATAAATCCAAGCCATGAAAAACTCCTTTTGACTGAATTAAAAACGAGGTTAATGCCTGTGTATTAACTATACATGCACTCTATCGGCCATGGTACTATTCGTTGCTAAAGATGGGATGCGTTAGGTATCAAAAAGGATGACACCACTCGAACAATATCACCAAGACTTACAGCGTGAAGACTTCTTTGCCGATGAGGCACAGGCGAATGCAGTTGCCCACCTTGATGGCTTGTACCATCGCATGTTGGCACCTAAACCCGAAGTGAAACACTCTTTCTTCGAACGTTTATTTAAACGTGATCACACCCTAAGCAATCAACCTGAACAGGGGCTGTACTTTTGGGGCGGAGTAGGGCGAGGCAAGACCTATTTGGTCGATACTTTCTACGAGTGTTTACCGATTGAACGTAAAATGCGGATGCATTTTCATCGCTTCATGCATCGTGTTCATCATGAATTGAACCAGCTAGCGGAGCAGAGCGATCCGCTGGAAATCGTGGCGGACACGTTTAAGCAAGAAGCCGACATTATTTGTTTTGATGAGTTTTTTGTGTCTGACATTACCGATGCCATGATCTTAGGTACCTTGTTTGAAGCTTTATTTGCGCGGGGGATCACTTTAGTCGCAACCTCAAACATTCCACCAGATGACTTGTACCGTAACGGTCTTCAGCGCGCCCGTTTTTTACCTGCGATTGAGTTGATTAAGCAGCACTGCCAAGTGGTGAATGTGGACTCAGGGGTTGATTACCGCCTTCGAACGTTAGAGCAGGCTGAGATTTACCATTTTCCGCTCGATGATATTGCCGAGCGTAATATCGACCGCTATTTTCAGCAGTTGTCTGTTGAGCCTCGCCAGCGTGATATCACGATCACCATTAATAACCGTGATTTGCCGACCCGTCATGAAGCCGAAGGCGTCGTGCACTTTAGCTTTGATACCTTATGTCAAAGTGCGCGTAGCCAAAGCGACTACATGGAAATCGCTCAGCTTTACCACAGTGTTTTACTGTCTGAAGTGACCGTAATGGGGGAGGAGCAAAGCGATGCGGCACGACGTTTTATCGCCATGGTCGATGAGTTTTATGAGCGCAACGTTAAGTTGATTATGTCTGCGGAAGTGGCGTTAGAGGACTTATACCAAGGCGAGCGTTTAGCCTTTGAATTTAAACGCTGCTGCTCGCGGTTAATCGAAATGCAAAGCCATGATTATTTGGCGAAGCCACATTTACCTTAGGGCGGCATGGGTTATGCTAGCTGCATAAAGCCTGCCTTTGGTGGAAATTTATGCCAAAGGTATTGGCTGGCGATAGCTTTACTGATCGCAACAGGCTTGTAGCTTAGGTTTAGTGCGTGACAGCGGTACAGTTAACTTGGTTAAAAAAGGTCAAAACGCAGTGCTAAAAGACAGCAGATTTGGCCTTTTTTGCTTTTAATTTCATTTGGAACAAAAAATCTCATTTTTTTTTGAAAAAAAGGTGATTTTTTCTCCACCCTTCCCTATAATCTTGCGACCCACCGTACCTGTAACGGCAAAAGCCGGGAGTGCCAACCACTCGAAGGGGTGATGACTGGGGCTCTGTACAGATGGGAGCATTAATGCTCCTTAGAAAGTGAATCAATTTAAATCGGGTAATAATTAGCATGAAAACTTTCGTTGCTAAACCAGAAACTGTAAAACGTGACTGGTATGTTGTTGACGCTGAAGGTAAAACTCTTGGTCGTCTAGCAACTGAAATCGCATCTCGTCTACGTGGTAAGCACAAGCCGGAGTACACTCCGCACGTTGACACTGGTGACTACATCGTAGTTATCAACGCAGAAAAAGTTGCTGTAACTGGCGCTAAGAAGACTGACAAAATGTACCACCGCCACACTGGCTTCATTGGTGGTCTTAAGTCTATCAGCTTTGAAAAGCTTATCGATAAGAAACCAGAAATGGTTATCGAAACTGCTGTTAAAGGCATGCTTCCTAAGGGTCCTCTAGGCCGTGCAATGTACCGTAAGCTTAAAGTTTACGCAGGTACTGAGCACAACCACGCTGCACAGCAGCCTAAAGTACTAGACATCTAATTGGGGATTATGACAATGGCAGAGAAACAATACTACGGCACTGGCCGTCGCAAAAGCTCAGCTGCTCGCGTTTTCATCAAACCGGGTACTGGCAACATCGTAATCAACAAGCGTAGCATCGAAGAATACTTCGGTCGTGAAACTGCTCGTATGGTTGTTCGTCAACCTCTAGAGCTAGTTGAAATGACTGAGAAGCTTGACCTATACATCACTGTTAAAGGTGGTGGTATCACTGGTCAATCTGGTGCTATCCGTCACGGTATCACTCGCGCTCTTATGGAGTACGATGAGACTCTACGTCCAACTCTACGCGCTGCGGGTTACGTTACTCGTGATGCACGTTGTGTTGAACGTAAGAAAGTTGGTCTACGTAAAGCACGTCGTCGTCCACAGTTCTCTAAGCGTTAATATTACGCGCCAGAATTTATTCTGGTTACTGTGTACGAAAAAGCTCAACCTTCGGGTTGGGCTTTTTTTTGATCTATTACTCACCTAGCACGTATTTTCCCTTCTTTGTCCGCCATAGTCAGTGTCATAACGTTTATGTCACATTTACCCGACTTAATGTGACCGTAATAGCATTAAGTAGCACGTCTTTACATTCGTTTTCGTTCAAAGGCTAACTCCGGTCATTTCCGTGTTTTTCCGCTATTCATCGGCACTTAGCCCTCATTTTCCTTACCAAGCTGCATAATGTTTCTTGCAATTTAATACAAAAAGAACATACCTCTCACATTTGTTGCAAAAAAGTAGCTTTATCTTGTCAAAAAGTAGGGTTTTCTTTATCATTTTACGAGATAACAACAACTAAAATTTATTAAACCTGAACGGTTGTTGTGTCGTTCCGTTAAAGTTAGCCGTAGCTCCAGGGACGCATAAGGAAATAATAAGAATCCAGAGCGGGAGTACATGGGAGAATGTTGGATGAGCAATGCGCCAGTAAGTAACGGCCGCCGCCGCTTCCTAACTGCGACGACTTCGGTTGTTGGAGGCTTGGGTGCAGTCGCTGTCGCCGTGCCTTTTATCAAATCTTGGAATCCAAGTGCACGCGCCAAAGCGGCAGGGGCACCTGTTGAAGTTGATATCAGTAAGTTAGAAGATGGCCAAATGGTTCGCGTCGAGTGGCGTGGTAAACCCGTTTGGGTCGTGCGCCGTAGTAAAGCTGTATTAGATCAATTAAATGGGCATGATGGCCAGTTACGTGACCCTTCGTCGGAAGAGCCGCAGCAGCCAGAGTATGCGCAAAATAGCTATCGTTCAGTTAAACCTGAGATCTTTATTGCCGTAGGTATTTGTACCCACCTTGGCTGTTCCCCTACTTATTTACCTGACACCTTTAGCGAACAAGTCAGTGGTATTTCGGCCGGTTTCTTCTGTCCGTGTCACGGCTCTAAGTTCGATATGGCTGGTCGCGTATTTGCTGGGGTACCTGCACCGTTGAACCTTGTGGTGCCACCACACCAGTTCTTGGACGATAACACAATTATTGTCGGTGTTGATGGGGAGGTTGCCTAATGAATGGTTTGCTCGGTTGGATTGAAAAACGCCTACCAGTGATGGATGCCTATAAAAAGCATCTCTCTGAATACCCAATGCCAAAGAACTTCAACTTTTGGTACATCTTTGGCTCACTGGCAATGTTGGTGTTAGTTAACCAAATCGTGACAGGTATTTGGTTAACCATGAATTACGTACCATCGGGTGATGGTGCGTTCGCGTCGATCGAATACATCATGCGTGATGTCGAATACGGTTGGCTATTACGTTATATGCACTCGACAGGCGCTTCGGCGTTTTTCGTGGTGATTTATCTGCATATGTTCCGGGGCTTGATTTACGGTTCATACCAGAAACCACGCGAGTTGCTGTGGCTGTTCGGTATGCTGATTTTCTTGGTACTGATGGCTGAAGCCTTTATGGGCTACCTACTGCCTTGGGGCCAAATGTCTTACTGGGGCGCACAAGTGATCATCTCACTGTTTGGTGCTATTCCAGTGATTGGTGATGATCTTACCTTGTGGATCCGTGGTGACTATGTGATCTCAGGGGCAACCCTTAACCGTTTCTTCGCACTGCACGTGATTGCGCTGCCGATAGTGCTGCTATTGCTAGTCGTGTTGCATGTACTTGCGCTGCACGAAGTCGGCTCGAACAACCCTGATGGTATCGACACCAAGTTACCGAAAGGCAGCAAGGGAGAAGGGTACAAAACACAATTCCCATTCCATAAGCAATACAGTGGCAAATACGACATTATCGACTCTATCCCATTCCATCCTTACGGGACGGTGAAAGACTTAGTCGGTGTGGCGGTGTTTGCGTTCTTCTTTAGTTACGTGATTTTCTTTAACCCAGAAATGGGCGGCTACTTCCTTGAGCCACCTAACTTCGAAGCGGCAAACCCACTGAAAACACCTGAACATATCGCGCCAGTATGGTACTTCACACCGTTTTACGCCATCTTGCGTGCGGTTCCAGATAAGCTTCTGGGCGTCGTGGCGATGGGCGCATCGATTGTGTTCTTGTTCCTACTACCGTGGTTCGACCGTTGTAAAGTACGTTCGTACCGCTACCGTAGCAAATTGCACTTAATCAATATTATTCAGTTCACCATTAGCTTTATTGCGCTAGGTATTTTGGGGGCATTGCCTGCGACACCAACCTATACCTTAATGGCGCAGATCTTTAGTCTTGGTTACTTTATGTTCTTCATTTTACTGTTCTTCTACAGTAAGAACGAAGCAACGAAACCGCTACCAGAGAGGGTGACATTCAAATGAAAAAATTGATGGTAATGCTGTTTGCTTTGCTGCCGTCTCTGGTTATGGCAGCAGGTGCTAAGGTGCCGTTGGATGCGGCGAACAATGACTTATCAGATAAAGCGTCTTTGCAGCGCGGTGCCAAACTGTACATGAACTACTGTTTTGGCTGTCATGCGACTCAGTATCAGCGCTATGAGCGTGTGGCAAACGACCTCGATATACCGGTTGATCTGATGCGCGAAAATATGATTTTTGATCGTGATGCGAAGATCGGCGATCTGATGACCAATGCGATTTCGACCGAATATGCGGCGAACTCGTTTGGTGCGCCAGCACCGGATCTGACTTTGGTGGCACGTGTTCGTGGTACCGATTGGATTTACACCTACTTACGCTCTTTCTATGCAGACCCTAGTCGCCCATTTGGGGTGAATAACGTGGTATTCCCAAGTGTGGGGATGCCGCATGTGCTAGAAGAGTTGCAAGGTGTGCCAAGCAAGACGTACGAAACGCGTTTAGTTGACGGTGAAGAAGTTCAAGAATACGTGGGTATTCAATCGGACGGTACCGGTGAACTTAACGATGAAGAGTACGACGAAGCGGTCCGTGATTTGGTCAATTTCTTAGAATACTCCGGTGAGCCAATGAAACTTGAGCGCCAGAATCTTGGTCTGTGGGTGATGGGCTTTATCGTTATATTCTTTGTACTAACGCTACTATTGAAGAAAGAATATTGGCGTGATGTCCACTGATCGGGTAATCTAATGGGTTAAGAATCCGCAATGGGGGCATTGAGCCTCCATTGTTTTTTATGTCTTGATTATACTGGAGGGGTTGATGGCTGTTGCTGCCAATAAACGCTCTGTGATGACTCTGTATTCTGATGCTTCGGATATCTACAGCCATCAGGTGCGTATCGTACTAGCTGAAAAGGGTGTGAGTGTTGAGATCGAGCTGGTTGATCCTAACAACCTGCCAGAAGATTTGCTAGAACTGAACCCGTACAACTCTGTACCAACCTTGGTTGATCGTGAGTTGGCATTGTACCAAGCAGGTATCATTATGGAGTACTTGGATGAGCGTTTCCCTCACCCACCTCTAATGCCTGTTTACCCTGTTGCGCGTGGTAATAGTCGTCTAATGATGTACCGTATCGAACGTAACTGGTACTCACTAGCAGAAAAAATCGCGAAAAGCACAGCAGACGAAGCTGACAAAGCGCGTAAACAACTACGTGAAGAACTATTGGCATTAGCGCCAGTATTCGCTGAGTTCTCTTACTTCATGAGTGATGAGTTCAGCCTAGTTGATTGTTACCTAGCTCCGCTACTATGGCGTCTACCTGAAATGGGTATCGAGCTAAGTGGCGCTGGTGCAAAAGAAGTGAAAGCTTACATGACTCGCGTATTCGAGCGTGATTCATTCTTAGCATCTCTGACTGAAGCAGAACGCGAAATGCGTTTGGCTGGCCAGTAATGGATATCGAAAATATGACGCCGCGTCGCCCTTATTTGCTGCGCGCGTTTTATGATTGGTTGGTGGATAACGAGCTCACGCCACATCTTGTGGTGGATGCAACTTTACCTGGTGTAAAGGTGCCAATGGATTTCGTCACCGACGGTCAGATTGTATTGAATATTGCACCACGTGCGGTTGGTAACCTAGAGCTAGGTAATGAAGCGGTTAGTTTCAATGCTCGCTTTGGTGGTCGACCACACACAGTGATCGTGCCTTTGTATGCCGCTGTTGCGATTTACGGTCGTGAAAATGGCGCTGGTACTATGTTTGAACCAGAACCCGCTTACGAAGTTCACGATGGCGAAGCATTCGAAAACTTTGGTCTTGAGCAAGACGATGCTGATATTGAAGGCATTGTTGAAGCGCCGGAAGAAGAAACGAAGTCATCACCATTAATGAGTGTGGCAGAAACAACCCCTTCTGACGATGACAACCCAGATGATGAGCCGCCACGTCCTCGTGGTCGCCCAAGTCTTCGTGTTGTGAAGTAAGCAATACAATGAAATAAAAAACGCAGCTTTTGGGCTGCGTTTTTTTATGCGCGAATGTTATCGCTGTAACCGCTATTAGGCTTCAAGTGGTTATTGTTCAGGGTATTCAAACACCTTGATCACTTGTTTCACGCCATCAACATTGCGGGCAATGTCGGTAGCAATATCCGCCTGCTCTTGGGTCACATAGCCAAGCAAGAAGACCTCTTGGTTTTCGGTGATCACCTTGATTGAGGTGTCTTTTAGTTTCTTACTGCCTACCATCATGGATTTCACTTTAGTGGTGATCCAGCTATCTTTACTGACATCGCCCAGAGTGGGTAGTGAGCGGATGCGAACTTGGTTGTAAATCGCCTTCACATTCTTAAGTTGTTTCACTTGGTATGCCAATTTGTTTGCGATGTCTTGGCTAGTTGCTTGCCCAATTAACAGCACATTGCCTTCGTAAGAGGCGGCATTGATCCGAGCTTGCTGACGGAAAGGCGGTTTATTGCTGAGCCCTGCGACTTCCATCTCGATTTCTTTATCAAACCACTGTTGCTTAGCGCCGCGCGGATCAGCATCGGTGATCCCCGCGCATCCTTGGATCAGCCATAGGCAGGTAGCCATCAGGCATAATCGCCATGCTTTCATTCCATTAGCCCTCGTGTTGTGGGAACAGTACTTGGTCAATCAAATCACAGAGGCAGTGTACCGTTAAAAGGTGACCTTCCTGAATACGGCAAGTACGCATGGATGGGATACGAATTTCCACATCTTGAATCCCAAGTAGTCCCGCCATTTCACCGCCGTCTTTACCGGTAAGCGCAATGATTGTCATGTCACGAGTGAGGGCGGCTTCCATCGCTTTGATGATGTTCTTGCTGTTACCACTGGTCGATAGCACGAACAAGATATCGCCTTTTTGACCTAGGGCGCGCACTTGCTTGGAAAATACTTCATCGTGGTGATAGTCGTTAGCCACTGCAGTTAGCGTGGTGGTATCAGCAGTTAGCGCTAGGGCTGGGAGGCTAGGGCGCTCAGTCTCAAAGCGGTTGATCATACAAGAAGCAAAGTGCTGGGCATTGGCTGCCGAGCCACCGTTACCACAACATAGGATTTTATTGCCATTGAGCAGGCTTTGTACCATGACTTGTGCTGCTTGCGAGATCGCATCAGGCAGAGCCTCTGCGGCAGCAATTTGGGTTTGGATACTTTCAGTAAAACTTTCTTTGATGCTTTCTAGCATGGATTAACCTTCCACTAGGGTATTCGTTAACCATTCAATATGGTGTTCAGAACCTTGGATTGCGACGATATCAAACCGAATAGCACACTGCTCGGCTGATAACCCTTGTTTGTTGAGCCAAAAGAGGGCGGCTCGTTTTAATTTTTGTTGTTTACGCCAGGTGACGGCTTCCACAGCTGTGCCGTATTGGTGTTGATGACGATATTTTACTTCAACGAAGACCCAGAATTCGCCATCGCGCATGATGAGATCGATTTCGCCTGAGCGGCACTGGAAGTTTCGGGTAACCGGCAAAAGCCCTTGGGCGCGAAGGTAGCGCTCGGCAAGGGCTTCGTATTGTTGACCGAGTTTACGCTTATTGAGCGGCTTGAATGCCATTGTTAGTAAACACAGCCCAGCTGATCTGGCGTTGCACAACACAGTTTTCATCTGTACTCAGGATACCTGTTTTTCCTGGTGTACTGTAGTGCTCAACCACCTGCATTTGCGGTAGTTCGTTGATCATCTTGTAGGCATCCATACCAAAGGCGTGTAAGCGCACGGCGGTATTGTTTTTGTTTGGCCACAAGTTGTCAAAGCGTGCCATGAAGTTTTGATTAGGTTCAACCAACAGTGGGATATCACTGAATTCGATGCCACGTAACTCACTGGTATCACCGTTCTTCTCTGGGTTTCCACGAGAACTTGCATACAGTTTCGGCGGTTTTTGATCCGGGTTGATAGCGACATCAATGAAAGGTTTAAGCAAGGTGAGCTCAGCCTTATTGGCAATCAGGTATACCGCATCGGTGTCACGGCGACTACGTTGTTGCGACTCAAGCGAACGACCAACCACTTTTTGCATTTGGCTAATACGATTCTGACTTTCGGTTAAGCCAAAAATAGCTGCAATTTGCTGCTGGATTTGCTTACGCGAGCCGAACGTTTCTAGTTGTGGTGCTTTACCTGTAAGTTGTTGCCATTGCTCAGCAAAAGCGGCGCTTACACGCTGACCAAACTTATTGTTTGGCGCCAGTACCATAGGGAACTGGTGGCCTTTGGCAAACAAGTGCTGCGCTGCCTGCTCTGCCTCTTGTTCTGGTGACAGTGAGAAGTAGCAAGTGTTGGCTTGACGAAGATCCAATTGCGCTGGCTCGTTTAACGCCAGTTGCGTGATTTTACCGCTGTTGAGCTGCTGGAATTCGGTCACTTTGTTTTTACGCAGTGGACCAATCACGAATTGAACGCCGTCTTGGTTGAGCTTACCAAGAATGTTGTTCATCGCTTCCGATTCGGTATCGAAGATCGACAGTTCGGTGCTGCCATCGCGGTTACCGTCGTCTAGCATGGCATTGATAAAACCATCGCGCACCGCTTTACCTTGCGCTTCAAAGCGTCCGCTCATCGGAAGTAGTAGCGCAACTTTATCAAGCTGGGCAATTTCTAGGTCCATGATGGCTTGAAGATCGCTTGGCAGATATTGGTGCGCTGGGTGATAAGGGTTTGCTGCCAACCACTCTTCCACCGCGCCTTTTAGCTGACTTGGGCGAGCAAGGTAGGTATTTTTTAAGATCGCCAGTTGTACCCAGCCACGTAGGACACTGTCATCATCGCTAAACGTCACGCTTTGCAATTGGTTATTGCTGTAATGCGATAAATCTGTCCACAACGCTTGCCAGTTTTCCGCTTTCGCGGTCGGGGCTAGGTATTGATCTAATGCCGTACGAGCTTGAGCCGCTTTGAATGTTTGCTTGGTTTGAGTAAACAGTTCGGCGCGTAACAAGTGGTAGCGACGGTACTGATTTGGCGACAATTGCCACCACGGCTGGAAATTTAGTGTTTCTAACGCTTGTTGTGGCTGTGCTTGTTGGTAGCTAAGCGTGGCTTTTGCCAGTTGCCATTCTGCTAACTGCACAGGGGATAGCGACATGCGAGATAAACGCATCGCCTGCTTTTCTGCCTGTGGCCAGCTGCCTTCTTTGATCAGGGCTTTCAGTGCCAGAATGTGCCAGTTGATGCTTTCTGCACCCGCTGACGATTCCGCTTTCACCAAGTAGGAAGCAGAGCTTTGTTGAGCTGCAGACGTGATATCTGCGATGCTGGCACTTTGTTGTGGTGTAGAGCCACAACCCGCCAAAATCACAGCAAGGGCTACAGGCGCGAGGAGTCGTGATACACTTTTACGCTTCTGGGTAAAATTAAGCATTGAATTCTTTCAACTGTGGCAAATTACTCTCTATATTAATTGCAGATGAGATCTTAGACAAATGAGTGAGACCAATTCATGCGCGGTAGATGTCGCAACTTTGTACATCGTCCCAACACCAATCGGTAATTTAGCAGACATTACACAGCGCGCATTGGATGTTTTGGCGAATGTCGACCTGATTGCGGCCGAAGATACCCGTCACACATCCCGTTTGCTGTCCCATTTTTCTATCTCAACCCGCACCTTTGCGCTTCACGATCATAATGAACAGCAAAAAGCGGACTTTTTGATCGAGAAACTACAGGCTGGCACTAGCATCGCATTGGTTTCCGATGCCGGTACTCCGCTGATCAGCGATCCAGGATACCATTTGGTGAACCGTTGTCGTCAGGCGGGTGTTAAAGTTGTTCCTCTTCCAGGGCCATGTGCCGTGATCACCGCACTAAGTGGTGCCGGGTTACCGTCAGACCGTTTCAGCTTTGAAGGCTTCTTGCCACCGAAAAGCAAAGGACGTCGTGATACCTTCACTACGCTAGAAAATGACGCACGCACCCTGATTTTCTACGAATCACCGCACCGTATCTTAGATTCACTGGCAGATATGCTTGCCGTGCTAGGTCCTGAGCGCCAGGTGGTGTTAGCGCGTGAGTTAACCAAAACGTACGAGACCATTCACGGGGCACCGCTGGGTGAGTTGATTGAATGGCTTAACGAAGACAGTAACCGCATTCGTGGCGAAATGGTGGTGCTGGTGGCCGGTCATCGCGCAGAGAAAAATGAATTACCACCGGAAGCGTGTCGTACCGTGGCATTACTTGCCAAAGAGTTACCGCTGAAAAAGGCGGCAGCACTGGCGGCTGAAATTCATGGTGCGAAGAAAAATGCCCTGTATAAGTGGGGCTTGGATAACTTGGATTAATCGTGCGTTTGCGCGTCAGTTGTTAATTGACTGTCGCTCAATAGCAAGATTGGTTTATTTTTATTCAGCTTGGTTGGAATTGTGTGATTTCACTGGTAACTGACGCTGGAGTCTTATACAATTCGCCGCCTGAGTTGGCCAGGTAACCGCTGCTTCGTTGATGTCCCTTGGGAGACTGACGGAGGGGAGGAAAGTCCGGGCTCCACAGGACAGGGTGCCAGATAACGTCTGGGGGGCGCGAGCCTACGACCAGTGCAGCAGAGAGCAAACCGCCGATGACTCGCTTGCGAGAACAGGTAAGGGTGAAAGGGTGCGGTAAGAGCGCACCGCGCGGCTAGTAATAGTTCGTGGCACGGTAAACTCCACCCGGAGCAAGACCAAATAGGTCCCCATTGGCGTGGTCCGCGTTGGGGACGGGTAGGTTGCTGGAACCTGTGAGCGATTGCAGGTCTAGAGGAATGGTTACCACCGCGCAAGCGGGACAAAACCCGGCTTATCGGCCAACTCACCCATTTATGTATAAAAGGTGATGCTGTGTTCTTACGAATATGGCATCACCTTTTGTCGTTTTAGGGCCTTAATATTGGCAATATATGGGTGAACTGTGATTTTTCTGCTAATTATTGGCGGCTTTCTTGACTTCTTTTTTCACTCATACGTACACTTCAAAGTGGTTTTTTGTGGGAAAAAGTGGGTAATGTTGCCCAATAATGACTATTAACAATAAGTGCTTTCGTTAAGTGTTTGATTGGTAATAGGGATATTGCAGAGCACATATTATGCTTCGAGGTGTCACAGCTGTCGCAATGGACGGGAAAGGGCGATTAGCTATTCCTAAGCGATATCGAATGCCACTGCAGCAATGCTGCGAGGGGCAATTTGTCTGTACTATCGATCATCAATACCCCTGCCTGTTACTATACCCACTCCATGAATGGGAACGCATCGAAATTAAACTCTCCCGTTTATCGAGTTTTCATCCCGAAGAGCGACGCCTTCAGCGTTTGCTATTGGGGCATGCAAGTGAATGTGAAATGGACGGTCATGGCCGTTTATTGATTGCGCCAAGCTTACGGCAATACGCCGGACTTGATGGCAAAGTGATGCTAGTGGGTCAATACAATAAATTTGAGCTGTGGCACGAGCCTCAATGGCAGCAGCAGATCTTGCAAGATACACAATTTCAGGCTGAGGCGTCGGCAACCCTGTCGACACGCCTTAGTGAGCTTTCACTTTAGTTGAAACAATTACGTTATGTCAGAACAATTTGAGCATGTTTCCGTTTTACTGCACGAGTCAGTAGACGGTCTCGATATTAAACCCGATGGTATTTATATCGACGGCACATTCGGTCGCGGTGGCCATAGCCGTTTGATCTTATCTAAATTAGGTGAAAATGGTCGCTTGTACAGCATCGACCGTGATCCACAAGCGATTGCTGAAGCTCAGACGATTGACGATCCACGCTTTACGATTATTCATGGCCCATTCTCTGGCATGGCTAATTACATGGAAACCCGTGAGCTACTAGGCCAAGTTGATGGTGTGTTGCTCGATCTTGGGGTGTCTTCACCTCAGCTAGATGATGCTGAGCGTGGCTTTAGCTTCATGCGTGACGGCCCATTAGATATGCGTATGGACCCGACGTCGGGTCAATCGGCAGCAGAATGGTTAGCCGAAGCGGAAGCAGATGATATTGCATGGGTACTGAAAGAGTTTGGTGAAGAACGTTTTGCAAAACGTATTGCTCGTGGCATCGTTGAGCATCGCGAAAACCCAGACAAAGAACCACTAACACGCACAGTGCAACTCGCTAACTTGATTGCGGAAGTGTCTCCGTTCCGTGACAAGCACAAGCATCCAGCAACGCGTAGCTTCCAGGCGATCCGCATTTACATCAACAGTGAGCTTGATGAGATCGAGACGGCGCTAAACGGCGCACTAAAAGTGCTAGCACCGCAAGGTCGTTTGTCTGTGATCAGTTTCCACTCGCTGGAAGATCGCATGGTAAAACGTTTTATGCGTAAACACAGTAAAGGCCCAGAAGTGCCAGCGGGTCTACCATTGACCGAAGAACAAATTAAAGCGCTAGGTAGTGCTGATTTGAAACTGGCGAGTAAAGCGATCAAGCCATCGAAAGATGAACTTGGCTATAACACCCGCGCTCGTAGCTCGGTACTGCGTTTAGCTGAGAAATTATGAAGCCAAGTGCTGAACCTTCAATGAACCTGTTTCGCCTGATCGGTAAGGATCTCCTTACGATCGGGCGATTGCCGTTGTTATTGCTGGTGCTGATTTTGGCATCAGCCTTGGCTGTGGTGTATATCACCCACCAGACGCGGCAATTGATTGTTCAGCAAGAACAGCTATTGATCGAGCGTGATCAGCTCGATATCGAATGGCGAAATCAGATTTTGGAAGAAAGCTCGTTGGCTGAGCACAGCCGAGTCGAGCGTTTAGCCGAGACCCAGCTTGATATGAAGCGTCCGACTTCCGCCAGTGAAGTGGTTGTCCCATGATGATGAAGCTCTTCAAACGCACCAAGCCATCCAATCAACGACGTGTTAAAGCGCCACCGGCATTCATCCCGTGGCGTTTTCGTGTTATTTGCTTCTTTGTTGCCTTAGCGCTGGTGCTGCTCATTGGTCGGGCAGCATATATCCAAGTGTTGGAGCCGGGTAAATTGATCCAAGAAGGTGATATGCGCTCGCTAAGGGTCAAAGCATTGCCTTCTGCTCGCGGTATTATTTCTGATCGTAATGGCGAACAGCTGGCGGTCAGTGTACCTGTGCAGGCGGTGTGGGCGGATCCGGTACAAATCTACAAAAATGGCGGCATGATTGAGCGTGACCGTTGGCATGCGTTGGCTGACGTATTGGGCTTGGACCGTAGCAAGTTAGTTGCGCGGATCGAAAAAAACAAATCACGTCGTTTTATTTATTTAGCACGTCAGGTTAGCCCTGCGATGGCCGCTTACGTGGGGAAATTGAAACTTCCTGGTGTCGGGCTTAAAGATGAGTCCCGTCGCTTTTACCCAACCGGTGAAGTCAGTGCCCATTTAGTGGGGATGACAGGGATCGATAGCCACGGTTTGGAAGGGGTTGAGCGCACTTACGACGGTTGGTTAACCGGCGAGCCGGGGCGTAAAACCGTGCGTAAAGACCGCTATGGTCGTGTGGTTGAAAATATCTCGCTGAAAAAACGTGAGCCCGGTAAACCGCTGCAATTGAGTATTGATCAGCGTTTGCAAGCGGTGGCTTACCGTGCAGTGAAACAAGCGGTTGTTGACTACCGTGCGACGTCAGCCAGTATTGTGATGGTCGATGTGCGCACCGGGGAAATTCTCGCGATGGTCAACGCGCCCTCTTACAACCCGAACAACCGTGATAATTTACAAAGTTTTCGGATGCGTAACCGCGTGATCACCGATGCAATGGAGCCGGGCTCAACCATCAAGCCATTTGTGGTGTTGAGTGCGCTCGAAAATGGCATCGCTGATGAAAACACCATTATTGATACCGGTAACGGTATTATGCAGGTGGGCGGTAGCCGAGTTCGTGATGTCTCGAAAGTGGGCAAGGCGAACTTGGCTCGTATCCTTCAAAAATCCAGTAACATCGGGGTCAGTAAGCTCTCGCTCGCAATGCCGGTGGAAGCGCTGTTAGGCATGTACAGCAGCGTCGGCATGGGTGATCCGTCCGGCATTAACCTGATCGGTGAATCGCAAGGCTTCTTCCCTGATCGTCGTCGTTGGTCTGACTTTGAGCGCGCTACCCTATCGTTTGGTTACGGTATTTCGGTGACACCTATCCAATTAGTACGTGCTTATGCCACTTTGGGAGCAATGGGGGTGAACCGTCCACTCTCGATCCTGAAAACGGATGAAATTATGCCCGGGCGCCAAGTTGTCTCGGTTGAAAATGCCCGCAAGCTACTGAATATGCTTGAGTTGGTAACGAATAAAGAAGGCAGTGCGAAACGCGCTGCTGTTGCGGGCTACCGTGTTGGTGCCAAAACAGGTACAGCGAAGAAAGCGGCTGCGGGTGGCTACAGCGATGAATATATTGCGATGACCGCCGGCCTTGCCCCTATTAGTAATCCGCGTGTAGCTATGGTGGTGGTGGTCAACGAACCCCAAGGTGATCAGTATTACGGTGGTGCAATTGCCGCTCCAATTTTTTCCGATGTCATGAGCAGTGCGCTGCACATTTTGAATGTGCCGCCTGATGCTGGCTCCGGCGATAAGCTTAATGTTGTTTTAAATAGAGGCACATCGAATGCCGATACCTAATCAGACTCAAACTTTGGCACAACTCTTTCAGCCGTGGCTGCCTTCAACATCAACGCATCACGCGTTGTTAGCGACGCTGACGCCAAGTTCATTTACTCTTGATAGCCGTGACGTGACCGCTGGCTGTTTGTTTGCTGCCGTGAAAGGTCATGTGGTGGATGGGCGTCGCTTTATTGATAACGCGATCGCTCAAGGCGCGATTGCAGTGGTTGCGGAAGCACAAGGTATCGCCAGTCACGGTGACGTTGCAATGCAGCAAGGTGTGCCGATCATTTACATCGCGGATTTGAACTTACATTTATCCGCGATGGCTAAAGCCTTCTACGCCAAGCCTGATGAGCAACTTAAGCTGGTGGCGGTCACAGGCACCAATGGTAAAACCACCATTAGCCAACTGTTAGCGCAGTGGGCTGAGTTAGTGGGTTATCGTGCTGGTGTGATGGGCACCACGGGCAATGGCTTGTTGGAAGCTCTACAACCAGCGGCTAACACCACGGGAAGTGCGATTGAAATCCAGCATGTGTTAGCGGATCTTCATCATCAAGGTGCAACTTTTGCCGCGATGGAAGTGTCATCGCATGGTCTGGTGCAAGGGCGCGTAAAAGCGCTCCATTTTGTAGCCAGCATTTTTACCAACTTGAGCCGTGACCATTTGGATTACCACGGTGATATGGTGAGTTACGCTGCTGCGAAACAAAGCTTGTTCACTGAGCATCACGCGGGCATGGCTGTCATTAACATCGATGATGCCGTGGGCGAAAAGTGGCTGATGACCTTACCTCAAGCGGTTGCTGTGACCACGGAGTCTGCTAAGTTGGCAAACCATCAAGGGCCTGCGTTGTGGCTCACTGAGGTCGCCTATAGTACTCAAGGCGTCACCATTGGTTTTGATTCGACTTGGGGCGCGGGTCATTTCACTGCACCGTTGGTTGGTTCTTTCAATGTGATGAATATTTTACTGGCGCTGGCAACCTTGCTGGCGACAGGGCATGACCGTGAGCAATTGATTGCAACTGCACCGCAGCTAAACGCGGTGATTGGCCGGATGGAAGTTTTTCAAAAGGCTGACAAACCTATGATGGTGGTCGACTATGCTCATACACCAGATGCGCTAGAAAAAGCCTTGCAAGCCCTGCGCGTACATTGTGAAGGTAAGCTGTGGTGTATTTTCGGTTGTGGTGGCGATCGCGATGCGGGTAAACGCCCAATGATGGCTGAAATCGCCGAACAACACGCCGATTGCATTATTTTGACCGATGATAATCCTCGCAGCGAATCGCCAGCTGCGATCATCAAAGATATGCTTGCTGGGTTAAAGCAGCCTGAACTGGCAACGGTGCAACACGATCGTTTTACGGCATGTCAGTACGCGTTTGACCATGCAGGCCCGCAAGACATTGTACTGGTTGCAGGTAAAGGCCACGAAGATTACCAAGTGCTAGCGGATCAAACTATTCATTATTCGGATCGTGAAACGGTTCAAACCTTATTGGAGACACAAGCATGATCGACGTGCAATTGTCTCACCTTGCGGATGTGCTCGATGCCACTCTGGTGGGTGATGATGTAACCATCCGCACCGTATCAACAGACACTCGTCATATTGAACACGATGGGCTGTTTATTGCCTTAAAAGGCGAACGTTTTGATGCCCACGATTTTTGCGACCAAGCGTTAGAGAATGGCGCTCGTGCACTGCTCGTTAGTCGCCAACTCCCCCTTGCTGTACCCCAGTTGGTGGTGGCAGATACCCGTATCGCGTTAGGCCAAATTGGCGCTTGGGTGGCAAAAACGCTCACTGAGACGCATGGCTTAAAAACCGTAGCGCTAACTGGTAGCTGTGGCAAAACGACAGTGAAAGAAATGGTGGCTGCGATCCTAGAGGCGCGCGGCAAGGTACTGGCGACTGCTGGTAATTTTAATAACGACATCGGTGTCCCACTGACGTTATTGCGCCTAACGGCAGAGCATGATTTTGCGGTGATCGAGCTTGGTGCTAATCACCAAAACGAAATCGCTTACACCACCAATCTTGTTAAACCGCAAGCGGCGCTGATCAACAATTTAGCAGCGGCTCACCTTGAAGGTTTTGGCTCTCTAGAAGGGGTTGCTAAAGCGAAAGGGGAAATTTTTGAAGGTTTGCCAGCGGGTGGTATGGCGGTGGTGAATCTTGACTCTCATGATTTATCGCGCTGGTCAGCACAATTGACCGAGCAGCAAGTGGTGACGTTTTCTGCTCCGCAATCAGAAGCTGATTTCTCTGCAAGTGATATAAATATTAACTCAGACGGTCGCGCATGTTTTACAATGCGCACCCCTAAGGGCGATATCCCTGTCCAATTGACCTTAGCTGGTAGCCACAATGTCGCCAATGCACTGGCGGCAGCGGCATTAAGCTTTGCGATGGGCGCAAGTTTAGCCGATGTAGCACAAGGGCTTGGTCAAGTGAGTAATGTGAAAGGTCGCGTTGATATCACTCAACCTTACCCAGGCTTGCGCTTGATCGACGATACCTACAATGCCAGCGTGGCATCGGTAAAAGCGGCGATCGACCTATTGGCATCGTTTACTGGCTTACGTTGGTTCGTGCTGGGTGATATGGCTGAACTTGGGGAAGAAAGCGAACAATTACACCGTGAAGTGGCTGAATATGCTATGGATAAAGGGTTTGATGCAGTTTTCACCTTCGGCAAAGCAAGTGCCGTAGTGAGTGAGCTCAATCAAGGTCAACACTTTGCGGAAAAATCTGGGTTACTTGCGGCAATTAATGCTCAAGTAGCGCAAGTACTTAAACAACACCAAGAGGTAACAGTGTTAGCAAAAGGCGCGCGTAGCTCCCGCATGGAAGACGTGATTGCAGCACTTCAGGAAAATAAATAATGATTTACTGGTTAGCAGACGTACTTCAGTCTACGTTCCCATTTTTTCGTCTTTTTGAATATTTGACGTTTCGCGCCATCATCAGTGTACTGACGGCGTTAGTGATTTCACTGTGGATGGGACCGCGTTTGATTGCCCGCCTGCAAATGCTTCAAATTGGTCAGGTTATTCGTAACGAAGGCCCTGAGTCGCACTTTAGTAAACGTGGCACCCCAACGATGGGCGGCATCATGATTTTGGCGGCCATTACGATCACGGTATTGTTATGGGCGGATCTCTCGAATCCTTATGTATGGGCTGTACTTGTAGTCATGCTTGGCTACGGCGCGGTGGGCTTTGTGGATGATTACCGTAAAGTGGTACGCAAAAATACCGATGGCTTGATCGCCCGCTGGAAATACTTCTGGCAGTCTGTGATTGCGCTTGGAGTGGCGTTTGCGCTGTATGCTCATGGTCAAGATACCGTAGCGACTCAGCTTGTGGTGCCGTTCTTTAAAGACGTAATGCCGCAGTTAGGGCTGTTCTACATCGTGTTCACTTACTTTGTGATTGTAGGTACCAGTAACGCGGTTAACTTAACCGATGGCCTTGATGGCTTGGCAATCATGCCAACTGTGATGGTGGCATCGGGTATGGCGTTTATCGCATGGGCAACGGGTAACGTTAACTTTGCGAACTACCTGCATATTCCTTACCTTAGCAACGCCAGCGAATTGGTGGTGGTCTGTACTGCTATTGTCGGTGCTGGTCTGGGCTTTTTGTGGTTTAACACCTACCCAGCGCAAGTATTCATGGGCGATGTAGGCTCATTAGCTCTTGGTGGCGCACTGGGTACTATCGCAGTATTGGTTCGCCAAGAATTGCTATTGGTGATCATGGGCGGTGTATTCGTAATGGAAACCGTATCTGTGATCCTTCAGGTCGGCTCATACAAGCTACGTGGTCAACGTATTTTCCGCATGGCGCCTATCCATCACCACTACGAATTGAAAGGTTGGCCAGAACCTCGCGTGATCGTGCGCTTCTGGATCATTACCCTGATGTTGGTTCTTATTGCTTTAGCAACGTTGAAGGTACGCTAAATGAATGGCTTAGGTGGTGTGAACCGTATCGTCGTTATTGGTTTGGGCATGACAGGGTTGTCTGTGGTGCGCCATTTGCTGCGTCAGCCGCAACCGCTAGATATTAAAGTGATTGATACCCGAGTTTCACCACCGGGTCAGGAAGAGCTTCCGCCACAAGTTAGCTTGTGCAGCGGTGAGTGGAATATGAGTTGGTTGCTTGAGGCTGACTTGATTGTTGCTAGCCCAGGCATTGCGCTGGCAACCCCTGAGCTTCAACAAGCCGCTCAAGCTGGGATTGAAATCATCGGTGATATCGAGCTATTTGCCCGTGCGGTAACTAAACCCGTTATTGCCATTACTGGCTCGAACGGTAAAAGCACCGTCACTAGCCTTGTTGGTGAAATGGCGAAAGAAGCCAATATTAATGTCGGTGTCGGCGGCAATATTGGCTTTGCTGCTTTAGACATGCTGGCTAATGATCACGATTTGTATGTGCTAGAGCTGTCGAGTTTTCAGCTTGAAACCACCTCCTCGCTGAAGCTAAAAGCGGCGGTGTACCTTAACTTGTCTGAAGATCACATGGACCGCTACCAAGGTTTGGAAGATTACAGTGCAGCTAAAATGCGTATTTTCCACCATGCGGAATTAGCGGTTTATAACCGTGATGATCTTGCTACCCGACCTGAAACTCAATCGCCAATGACCAGCTTTGGCTTTGATGATCAAGCCTATGGTTTGGTTGAGCAAGCGGGGCAAGAGTTCCTAGCGGTGAATCAAGTGCCACTTATGCCTGCCAATGAGATTGCGTTGGTTGGTCGCCATAATGTCGCCAATAGCTTGGCGGCGCTGGCTTTGGCGGATGCGGTTGGTATTGAACACGTAGCCGCTTGTCGTGCGCTTCGCCGTTACACAGGTCTAGTGCATCGCTGCCAATTGGTGGTGCAACAACACGGTGTGAAGTGGGTGAATGATTCAAAGGCAACCAATGTCGCCAGTACCTTAGCTGCGCTCAAAGGGCTCGATCTTGAAGGTAAACTTCACCTGTTGGTGGGTGGTGATGGTAAAGGTGCTGATTTCTCAGAGCTTGCTCCTGTGTTGGCAAACTTGAATGTTCAACTGTACTGTTATGGTCGTGATGGTCATCTTTTTGCCCCTTTGGTCGCCGAACCTATCTGCGTTGAGACTATGAGCGAGGCGATGAGCCAAGCGGCAAGTACCGCGCAAGCGGGTGATATGATCATGCTATCGCCAGCCTGTGCCAGTTTTGATCAGTTCCCTAATTTTATGGCGCGAGGTGATGCCTTTGTCACCTTGGCGCAAGCGTTACAACATCAGGTCGCAGGAGCGACTGAATGCTAAGGCAAACTAAGGACGGGATGTTTTCGCTATCGGAGTGGTTCACTAAACCTGCAACACCTTGCCTGTACGATCGTCAGCTGGTGTGGATTGCCTTCGCATTGATGGTGATCGGCTTGGTGATCGTAACGTCAGCTTCGATGCCGATTGCAACTCGCCTTACCGAGATGCCTTTCTATTTTGCAGCCCGTCATGCCTTTTTCTTGGTGTGCTCGTTGGTGATCATTGGCGTCGTGGTACAAGTGCCACTGGCGCGGTGGCAGCAATTCAGTGTACCCATGCTGTTACTTTCCATTGTGCTGCTGCTCGTGGTATTGGGCGTAGGTCGCTCGGTTAACGGTGCGTCTCGTTGGATCCCATTAGGTATTTTTAACCTCCAGCCAGCGGAAGTGGCAAAACTGTCATTGTTTATCTTCCTATCGGGTTATTTGGTGCGTCAGTATTCGCAAGTTCGAGCCAGTTTTTTAGGCTTTGCGAAACCACTTGCCGTGCTGGTGTTGTTGGCGGCATTGCTGCTTCAGCAACCTGATTTGGGGACTTTCGTGGTAATGTTTGTGACCACGGTAGGGATGTTATTCATCGCGGGTGCCCAGCTATGGCAGTTCCTTGCTATGATCGCCTTGGCGGTATTCGGCATTGTTATTCTTATTGTGTTCGAGCCTTATCGGATGCGACGAGTAACCTCCTTCCTTGACCCGTGGGAAGACCCATTTGGTAGCGGCTACCAGTTAACACAATCCCTAATGGCTTTTGGCCGAGGCGATTGGTTTGGTCAAGGTTTGGGTAACTCGATCCAAAAGCTGGAATACTTACCAGAAGCCCACACCGACTTTGTGTTTGCCGTGCTGGCAGAAGAGCTGGGACTTGTGGGCGTTGCCATTGTCTTGCTGTTGATTTTTGCCCTGGTATTTAAAGCACTCGATATTGGCCGTAAATCACTGCAAAGCGAATTACTGTTTGGTGGTTTTTTAGCGTTTGGTATTGGCATTTGGTTTGCTTTCCAAACCCTAGTCAATGTTGGGGCAGCGGCGGGGATCGTGCCGACCAAAGGTTTAACCTTGCCACTGATCAGTTACGGTGGCTCAAGTTTATTTATTATGGCGACGGCGGTGGCCATCTTGATCAGGATTGATCACGAGCAACGACTGCATGTGAAATATCATCCGGTCGAGCAAGAAGAATCTGAAAATAGTACAGAAACAAATAATGACGAAAAGTAAGCGTTTACTTGTTATGGCTGGTGGTACTGGTGGACACGTGTTCCCAGGCTTGGCGGTAGCAAAGCAATTGCAACAACAGGGATGGGAGATCCGCTGGTTAGGTACTGCGGATCGAATGGAAGCGGATTTGGTGCCACAGCATGGCATTGAGATCGATTTTATTAAAGTGAAAGGCTTACGCGGTCAGGGCGTGAAACGTCTGTTGGCTGCTCCCTTCCAAATTTTAGGCGCTATAAAGCAAGCGCGTCAGCATATCAAAGCATGGCAACCGGATGTGGTATTAGGCATGGGCGGTTATGTGAGTGGTCCTGGTGGTGTGGCGGCTTGGCTAAGCGGCATCCCTGTGGTGTTACACGAGCAAAATGCCATTGCTGGTCTGACGAATCAGTGGTTGTCGAAAATTGCGCGCCGTGTATTGCAAGCTTTTCCTGGGGCTTTTGCTAATCAAGAGGTTGTCGGTAACCCCGTTCGTCAAGATGTGACGGCATTGCCTGCGCCTGATGAGCGTATGGCTGAGCGTGATGGTCCAATTCGTGTGTTAGTGATGGGCGGTAGCCAAGGGGCACGCATTTTGAACCACACTATGCCAGAAGTGGCGGCCTTATTGGGTAACAACATCACCGTATGGCATCAAGCAGGTAAAGGCGCACAAGCAGATACCGAGCAACGCTATGCAGCACAAAGCGAAGCGAACCCTGATTTTAAAGTGACCGAGTTTATCGACGATGTCGCCGCAGCCTATGCATGGGCTGATGTGGTGGTTTGTCGCTCGGGGGCATTAACTGTTTCTGAGCTGTCAGCCGCTGGTTTGGCTGCGATCTTCGTTCCATTTATGCATAAAGATCGCCAACAAGCCCTCAATGCTGATCATTTAGTGCAAGCGCAAGCGGCTTTAATGATAGAACAGCCAGAACTGACCGCCGTTAAACTGGCACAACAATTACAAAAGCTTGACCGTCCTGCGTTGCTGTCGATGGCACAAGCAGCACGCGATGCCGCTATTCTTGATGCCGATGTAAGAGTCGCAGACATCATTAAATCACTGGCAAAAGACAAGAACGAGAAATAAGTGATGAACAAATTGGACAACCCGCAACTAGCAAAAATTCGAACTATGGTGCCAGAAATGCGCCGTGTAGAACGCATTCACTTTGTTGGCATCGGTGGTGCAGGCATGAGTGGTATCGCGGAAGTGCTGGTTAACGAAGGTTACCGTATCAGCGGCTCTGATATTGCACCGAATGCCGTGACCAATAGCCTGCAAAGCAAAGGGGCTGAAATCTTTTTCGGTCATCAACAAGAAAACGTTGAAGGTGCGAGCGTGGTGGTTGTCTCAACCGCGATTTCACAGCAGAACCCTGAGCTTGTTGCCGCGCGTGAATTGCGTATTCCTGTTGTTCGCCGTGCTGAAATGCTGGCAGAGCTAATGCGCTACCGCCATGGTATCGCGATTGCGGGTACCCACGGTAAAACCACTACAACGGCGCTGGTGACTCAAATTTATTCTGAGGCAGGTCTTGATCCCACATTCGTTAATGGCGGTTTGGTGAAAAGTGCGGGCACCAATGCGCGTTTAGGCTGCAGCCGTTATCTGATTGCCGAAGCGGATGAAAGTGATGCGTCCTTCTTGCACCTTCAGCCGATGGTGAGTGTTGTGACCAATATCGAAGCGGATCACATGGAAACTTACGGTGGTGATTTTGAAGTGTTGAAGCAAACCTTCATCGACTTTTTGCACAACCTACCATTCTACGGTTTAGCTGTGGTATGTATTGATGATCCTGTAGTACGTGAATTATTACCACGTATTGGTCGTCAAGTGACGACGTACGGCTTCTCTGAAGATGCGGATGTTCGTCTACTGAACTACCGTCAGCAAGGCTCGCAAGGTCAGTTTGTGATTGCGCGTGAAGGCAAGCCGGATCTTGAAATTACGCTTAACGTACCGGGTAAGCACAACGCATTGAATGCCACTGCCGCGGCAGCCGTCGCAACCGAAGAAGGCATTGCAGACGAAGCCATCATCCGTGGTTTAGCGGAGTTCCAAGGCACGGGGCGTCGCTTCGATCACCTAGGTGAGTTCGAGAGCGGTAACGGTAAAGTCATGTTAGTGGACGATTACGGTCATCACCCAAGCGAAGTCGATGTAACTATTCAAGCGGCTCGTGCTGGTTGGCCAGATAAGCGTCTAGTGATGATCTTCCAGCCGCATCGTTACAGTCGTACCCGTGACTTATATGAAGATTTTGCAAATGTGTTGGAACAAGTCGACGTGTTAGTGATGCTCGACGTGTACTCAGCGGGTGAAACTCCAATTGTTGGTGCGGATGGTCGTTCGCTATGTCGTACGATCCGTGGTCGCGGTAAGATCGACCCAATTTTTGTTCCAACCATTGATGCTCTTCCTGCAGCTTTAGCGAACATTATTGGCGAAGATGACCTAGTGTTGACGCAAGGAGCGGGGGATGTTGGTAAAGTTGCCCGTCAACTCGCCGAAATGGAGTTAAATATTGCTGTTATGGGTGAAGCCTGATTTTTCTTAGTAAAAATCTAACGTTAGCGGGTTTATGATTACAGCAATTGCATTGCTGAAATAGATATGAACTCAGAGACAGCATGAAATTAACCAACAAATGTTGGAGAGTTAAGGGTTGGTCGGTATAATCGGTCAACTTTGCTCAAAAATCGTATTTTAAAGTTGAATTAGTGTGGCTTTAATCGGTCAATACACTATGAGATCAGGTTTCGAGGCGAAATGACGGATGTAGTCAAAAAAAGCGATCTTTTCATAACGCCGTCACCGACTAAGCATTTTGGTGGCATCGCTTTTTTTATTGCCGTTATTGTTTTTATCGCATGGTTGCTTAATGCCGCCTTAAGCTGGATGACAGATACCAATCGGATGCCGTTATCCCAGTTGGTGATCCAAGGGGAGTTAAAACATTTAACGACCGACGATGTCAGACAAGCGATTTTGCAGCTGGACCACTTGGGTACCTTTATGACTCAAGACATTGGTGAGCTGCAAGGTGCGTTGGAGTCGTTACCTTGGGTGGCACACGCATCGGTGCGTAAGCAGTGGCCTGAAACAGTAAAGGTTTACTTGCTTGAGCATCAGCCGGCGGCGATTTGGAATCAAAGCCATTTGGTGAACGAGCATGGCGATGTGTTTTATGCCGATGCGAGCCAAGTAGCCGATTTGCCACTAGTGAAGCTGGTGGGTCCGGAAGGTAGCAGTCCTCGTGTATTCGCTGCATTGAATGAAATGCAACCGAGGTTACAGCTTGCGGGATTTGAAATTGATACGTTGATTTTAAACGAACGTCGAGCTTGGCGAGTCGAATTGACCAACGGGATTCGATTAGAGATTGGACGAAAGATGCGGATGGAGCGCTTAGAGCGATTCATCAACTTATTCCCAGAGTTAGAAGCTCAGGGTAAAGCCATCGCATACATCGATTTGCGGTACGATATCGGTGTAGCAGTGGGCTGGAAAACGGTTCCTGAAGAATAAGAGCGTGCGCGAATGACGAAGGCGACAGATAAAAAACTCATAGTTGGCCTTGATATCGGTACTTCCAAAGTGTGTGCTTTGGTTGGGGAAGTGCTGCCTGACAGTAACGTTAACGTTATTGGTGTGGGGAGCAGCCCGTCTCGCGGAATGGATAAAGGCGGAGTCAATGATCTTGAGTCCGTGGTGAAGTCTGTTCAGCGCGCTGTCGATAAAGCGGCATTAATGGCAGATTGCGAGATTGATTCTGTCTACCTGTCGCTATCAGGCAAGCACATTCGTTGCCAAACAGAAAAAGGCATGGTGCCAATTTCTGATAAAGAGGTAACGCAAGATGACGTCGATAGTGTTATTCACACGGCGAAATCTGTAAAAATTAGTGACGAACACCGAACTTTACATGTAATTCCTCAGGAATTTGCTATTGATTATCAGGAGGGAATTAAAAACCCTGTTGGTTTATCAGGGGTACGCATGGAAGCAAGTGTTCATCTCATCACTTGTCACAACGACATGGCGCGTAACATTGTTAAGGCGGTTGAACGTTGTGGTCTAAAAGTGGATCAGCTTATTTTCTCTGGTCTAGCAGCTAGTCACGCGGTGCTTACAGCCGATGAGCGTGAATTGGGTGTCTGCGTAGTGGATATTGGTGGTGGTACCATGGATATCGCTTTCTGGACTGGTGGCGCGCTGCGCCATGCTGAAGTGATCCCTTATGCGGGCAATGTGGTTACCAGCGACATTGCTTACGCCTTCGGCACCCCTCCGGGTGATGCGGAAGAAATTAAAGTTAAATATGGCTGTGCATTGAGCGAGCTTGTGAGCAAAGACGCTAAAGTTGATGTTCCAAGCGTGGGTGGGCGTCCACCTCGCAGCTTGCAGAGCCAGACATTAGCCGAAGTCATTGAACCTCGTTACAGCGAATTGCTGGGCTTGGTGAACCAAAGGCTAATCGAAATCCAAGAACAATTGCGTAATGCGGGCGTAAAACACCACTTAGCAGCAGGCATTGTTTTAACTGGTGGCGCGGCTCAAATTGAAGGCTTGAACGAATGCGCTGAACGTGTGTTCCAAAATCAAGTCCGCATTGGTCAGCCGCTGGAGCTGAGTGGATTAACAGATTATGTGCAAGCACCGCATTATGCGACAGCAGTGGGTTTGCTGCACTACGGTAAGGATAATCAATCGTTTGACGATAACGATGTAGAACCAAAACGTTCAGTTTCGGGTCTATTATCTAAAGTTAGCGGTTGGTTTAAAAAAGAATTTTAAAACCTGATGCGAACAGGAATAACGGAGAGAACAAATGTTTGAACCGATGATGGAAATCTCTGACGAAGCGGTAATTAAGGTCATTGGCGTTGGCGGCGGCGGCGGTAATGCTGTCGATCACATGGTTCGTGAGTCAATTGAAGGTGTTGAGTTCATCACCGTTAATACAGATGCTCAAGCACTACGTAAATCGAGTGTGAGCACTGTGATTCAAATTGGTGGCGATATCACTAAAGGTCTAGGTGCGGGTGCAAACCCACAAGTAGGTCGTGATTCAGCCCTAGAAGATCGTGAGTCAATCAAAGCAGAGCTTCAAGGCTCTGACATGATCTTTATCGCTGCGGGTATGGGCGGCGGTACTGGTACCGGTGCTGCTCCAATCATTGCGGAAGTGGCAAAAGAACTAGGTATTCTTACGGTAGCTGTGGTGACTAAACCATTTAGCTTCGAAGGTAAGAAGCGTATGGCATTTGCTGAGCAGGGTATCGAAGAGCTGTCTAAGCACGTTGACTCCCTAATCACAATTCCAAACGAAAAACTGCTGAAAGTACTTGGCCGTGGTATCACACTGCTAGACGCATTTGCAAAAGCAAATGACGTACTTAAGAACGCAGTTCAAGGTATTGCCGAGCTAATCACTCGCCCTGGCATGATCAACGTCGACTTCGCGGACGTACGTACCGTAATGTCTGAAATGGGTCACGCAATGATGGGTAGCGGTGTGGCTATCGGTGATGATCGTGCGGAAGAAGCGGCAGAAATGGCTATTTCAAGCCCACTTCTAGAAGATATCGACCTTGCTGGCGCACGTGGTGTACTTGTTAACATCACCGCAGGCATGGACATGCGTCTAGACGAGTTTGAAACTGTGGGTAACACAGTGAAAGCATTTGCATCTGATAACGCTACGGTTGTTATCGGTACGTCGCTAGACCCTGAAATGACTGACGAACTACGCGTAACAGTTGTTGCTACAGGTATTGGTAAAGAAAGCAAGCCAGATATCACTTTGGTAACTAGCTCGACTAAACCAGCGCCTGCTGCGGTAACTCCAGCGCAAGAGAAACCAGCAGTTTCTGCGATTGAAGAGCAGCCAAAAGCAGCACCACTTACGCAAGGTGGTGCAGTAGAGTCGCCTGCTTCATCGTCTTCTTCTGCTGCGACTGCGCCAAAACAGTCATCGCAAACTGAACACGATTATCTTGATATTCCAGCATTTTTACGTCAGCAAGCAGATTAGTCGACGTAAATTGTTTGGGATATAACCAGATGAGTGGTAAGATGAGCCCCCATTGCCTATGATGTGACAGGGTAATGGGTGTTTTTTAGGCTTTCAAAGTTGAGAGAATATAGATGATCAGACAACGTACATTGAAAAGCATTGTCCAAACTACTGGTGTGGGTCTTCACTCTGGTCGTAAAGTCACGCTTATTCTACGCCCTGCAGCGGCGAATACGGGTGTGATCTACCGTCGTACTGACTTAAATCCACCAGTGGATTTCCCTGCTAACGCAGATTCAGTGCGCGATACTATGCTATGTACTGCCCTTGTGAATGA
This sequence comes from Photobacterium jeanii, assembly GCF_001650345.1. Taxonomy (GTDB): domain Bacteria; phylum Pseudomonadota; class Gammaproteobacteria; order Enterobacterales; family Vibrionaceae; genus Photobacterium; species Photobacterium jeanii. Next base: position 96,192 of record NZ_LVHF01000018.1, read on the forward strand.
CGAAGGCGTACGTATCTCAACGGTTGAGCACTTAAACGCGGCACTAGCAGGTATGGGTATCGATAACGTGATTATCGAAGTTGACGCACCTGAAATCCCAATTATGGATGGTAGCGCAAGCCCATTTATTTACTTGCTGCAATCTGCAGGTATCGAGACACTGAATGCGCCTAAGCGTTTTCTGCGTCTTAAGAAAACTGTTCGCGTCGAAGATGGCGATAAGTGGGCGGAACTGCGTCCATATAACGGTTTCCGCTTAGATTTTGCTATCGAATTTAATCACCCTGCGATTGAATCGGATCACCAGCGTTTATTGCTTGATTTCTCAAGCCAGTCGTTCGTGAAAGACATTAGTCGTGCGCGTACTTTCGGTTTCATGCGTGATATCGAATACCTACAGTCTCAAAACCTATGTTTGGGCGGTAGTTTCGATAATGCTATTGTGCTTGATGAGTACCGCATTCTAAACGAAGATGGTCTTCGTTTTGATAACGAGTTAGTGACTCACAAAGTATTGGATGCCATCGGTGACCTATACATGTGTGGTCACAATATTATCGGTGAAATGGCGGCGTATAAGTCAGGCCATGCACTGAATAATAAACTGCTTCGTGCAGTACTTGCTGACCAAGAAGCTTTCGAGTGGACGACTTACCAAGATGAGAAAGATTCACCAGTGACACTGGCGCAGCCAGGCATGGTGTTGGCGTAAAGCCATCTCATACTCAGAATTAAAAAACGCCAGGCTAAGCCTGGCGTTTTTGTATCTGTGATAAACAGAAATAAGAATATATTGCTGCTATGCTCAATCGTTTTTGCGTTTGTCGGCAAGAGCCGCAATGCGCTCAAGACGGGCTTTTATCTTATCTGGAGCTTGTTGCGCTGTGTGTAAAAGATACCCTGCTGCTTGGTTTGATATTGGCTTACGAACAATGTCTGGGGCTTTATGCTGTTGACGCTCAAAATCCGCCGCTAATGCAGGATTCACTTTCACTTCGATATTTTGCAGTTTAGGTAGGAGTTGTTCCCTAAGCTTGATGATCAGGCTGTTTCTTTCAAAGTTTAAGCGCATTGACCAACTGGCCGACGAAACTTCGATGATCAGCGTTTGCTGGCGGTAGTTACTGACGCGACAGTGGGCTGCACAGTTGAGGTGCTGCTTAACAGCATCATTGAGCTTGGCGAGGGCAATAGCACGTTGCTGAATATTGCCGAGCGTTGAATCATCCAACAAGCTAGCTGGGGTTTGTGGGCGATGATCTCTCATAGTCTAACTACCTGTGCTTTGCTTTTCGTGTCGCCCATTTTGGCGCTTAAACGCATCATTATTGTGGTCATGTCTCTAATTTTCGCATATGAAAACCAAGTCTCCAGCTTTAACCATAGGCGACCGCTGTAATATCGCTTATGATACCATCCTATCGGGTTCTCGGGAGTAGAATCATCTGCCCTTCATATACCATAAACAACGGTGTATTTTTCTTTTGATAGGGATACCGACTTCGGTGTTTAACCTATAGAATGACTTTGTTGCAGGGCAGCCCTTGAAACTGACAAAAGCGCCTCAATATCATTAATTAAGCATTATCATTTTTGCCTAATTTAGCTTGCACGTTTGTGTGCTCGGGCTGTGTTGAGTTGGGATAGGATATCCCCGTGGCAACCCAGATTCATTGATTCAGCAGCTTGGCGACTGGATCTATCTAACTTAGAGAAACGGCATCACCATGTTATCAAAACTACTGACTAAAATTATCGGTAGCCGTAACGACCGCACTCTGCGTCGTTTGCGCAAAATCGTTGACCAAATCAATAAACTAGAACCGCAATTTGAAAGCCTACAGGACGAAGAACTAAAGGCGAAGACGGTCGAGTTCCGTGAGCGCTTAGAACAAGGTGAAACACTGGATCAACTGTTACCAGAAGCATTCGCAACCGTGCGTGAAGCGTCTAAGCGTGTGTACGGCATGCGTCACTTCGACGTACAGTTGATTGGTGGTATGGTTCTAAACAACTGCCAAATCGCGGAAATGCGTACAGGTGAAGGTAAAACACTAACAGCGACCCTTCCTGCTTACCTTAATGCCCTATCAGGCAAAGGTGTTCACATTGTAACAGTGAACGATTACCTAGCGTCGCGTGATGCCGAAACTAACCGTCCACTATTTGAATTCCTAGGTATGACTGTTGGCGTAAACGTGCCAAACATGCCGCCACAAGCAAAGAAAGAAGCGTACCAAGCAGACGTACTGTACGGAACTAACAACGAATTTGGTTTCGATTACCTACGTGACAACATGGCATTCCGTGCTGAAGACCGTGTTCAACGTGAACGTTTCTTTGCTGTAGTCGATGAGGTGGATTCCATCCTAATCGATGAAGCGCGTACTCCGCTTATTATTTCAGGCCCAGCTGAAGACAGCTCAGAGCTTTACACTAAGATCAACACTCTGATCCCGAACTTGGTTAAACAAGATCAAGAAGACAGTGAAGAGTACCGTGGTGACGGCCACTACACAGTTGATGAAAAATCTAAGCAAGCGCACCTGACTGAAACGGGTCAAGAGTTTGTTGAAGAGTTACTACAACAAAATGGCTTGATGGAAGAAGGCGATACCCTGTATTCACCTGCGAACATCAGCTTGCTGCACCATGTGAATGCCGCTCTACGTGCTCACGTACTGTTTGAGCGTAACGTAGACTACATCGTGAAAGACGATGAAGTGGTGATTGTCGACGAACATACAGGTCGTACTATGCCTGGTCGTCGTTGGTCTGAAGGTCTGCACCAAGCGGTTGAAGCGAAAGAAGGTGTGAAGATCCAGAATGAGAACCAAACGCTGGCATCGATTACCTTCCAGAACTACTTCCGTCTGTATGAAAAACTGTCTGGTATGACAGGTACTGCAGATACTGAAGCATTCGAATTCCAATCTATCTATAACCTTGAAACTGTCGTGATCCCAACCAACAAACCAATGTTACGTGATGACATGGGTGACTTGGTTTACATGACCGAGCGTGAGAAGTTTGATGCGATTGCTGAAGACATCAAAGAACGTGTTGAAAAAGGTCAGCCAGTACTAGTAGGTACCGTATCGATTGAAAAATCAGAGCTACTATCAAAAGCCCTGAAAAAAGACGGTATTAAACACCAAGTTCTGAATGCGAAGTTCCACGAAAAAGAAGCAGATATCGTTGCCAATGCGGGTCTTGCTGGTGCGGTAACTATCGCCACTAACATGGCTGGTCGTGGTACCGATATCGTACTGGGTGGTAACTGGCAAATGGAAGCCGCTCAATTAGAAGAGCCAACTGATGCACAATTGGCTGATCTGAAAGCGAAATGGCAAGAGCGCCATGACGCCGTGCTAGCTGCGGGCGGTCTACACATCATCGGTACAGAACGTCACGAATCTCGCCGTATCGATAACCAGCTACGTGGTCGTTCTGGTCGTCAAGGTGATGCTGGTTCATCTCGTTTCTACCTCTCTATGGAAGATGGTTTGATGCGTATCTTTGCATCTGATCGTGTTTCTAACATGATGAAGAAACTGGGTATGGAAGAAGGCGAAGCGATTGAGCATCCATGGGTTACCAAGGCGATTGAAAATGCTCAGCGTAAAGTGGAAGGCCGCAACTTCGATATCCGTAAGCAGCTACTTGAATTCGATGACGTGGCGAACGATCAACGTAAAGTCGTTTACGAGCTTCGTGATGAGCTAATGAACGCTGAAGACATCAGTGACATGATTGGTCAAAACCACCGTGACGTGTTGTCTGCAGTATTCGAGCAATACGTGCCGCCTCAATCACTGGAAGAGATGTGGGATATTCAAGGTCTTGAAGAGCGCTTAAAAGCAGACTTCGATCTTGATCTACCAATTCAAGAGTGGTTAGACAGCGAAGAGAAGCTATACGAAGAAGCACTGCTTGAGCGTATCATTGAGCAAGGTGTTGCCATTTACCATCAGAAAGAAGAAGTGGTTGGCGCGCCAGTGCTACGTAACTTCGAGAAGACGGTTATGTTGCAAAACCTTGATATGCTTTGGAAAGAGCACTTGGCGGCAATGGATCACCTTCGTCAAGGTATCCACCTACGTGGCTATGCACAGAAGAACCCGAAACAAGAGTACAAGCGTGAATCGTTCGAGCTATTCGAAGAGATGCTTGAGAACTTGAAATCAGATGTGATTGCCGTATTGAGCCGTGTACGTGTTCAACAGCAAGAAGAAGTGGATCGCATTGAAGAAGAGCGTCGCCAGCAAGCAGAAGCGCTAGCTCGTCGTCAGCAATACCAGCACCAAAATGCGGAAAACCAACTTGCCGACGGTGAAGAGGAAGAGCATGCTTCTGGTACCTTCCAGCGCGAAGAGCGTAAGGTTGGTCGTAATGAGCCTTGTCCTTGTGGTTCTGGCAAGAAATACAAACAGTGTCACGGTAAGATTAACTAATCGACTTATTGTGTAACATCAAAAATAAAAGGTCGCAGTCGCGGCCTTTTTTATAACTAAAATCTCAAGTTAAAGTTAGAAAAGTCAGATGGATAAGAAGCAACTTTGGATCTCTGCAGGGATCATTTTGAACGCTCAGCAAAATCAGGTGTTTATTACGCAGCGTGCGGCAAAAGCCCATAAAGGCGGTTTTTGGGAATTTGCTGGTGGTAAAGTCGAGCGCAATGAAACCGCTGAGCAAGCGGTCGTTCGTGAACTTCACGAAGAAGTCGGGATTGATGTGACGGGGCTTGAGCACTTTATGTCACTGTCCCATGACTACCCAGAGAAATCACTGAAGTTTGATTTCTTCTTGGTGACTAACTTCGAAGGTGAAGCTTTTGGTAAAGAAGGTCAGCCGGGCAAGTGGGTGGATATTGCGGCGCTAGAGCATGCGGACTTCCCTGAGGCGAATGCGGTGGTGTTGGATAAACTGAAACTACGCTAAGAAGCGATTAGCGTATCCAAAGCAAAAGAAAAGGCGCATTGAGCGCCTTTGTTATTATTTGTATTTTGATCAAAGCGATTGGGCTTAGTAACCCATATCCTCAGACCAGCCATCAGAGTCCGACATATCTGGTGCGCCTGGGATCGCTTTCTCTTCTTCAGCCCATTCACCTAAATCAATAAGCTGGCAGCGCTTAGAGCAAAAAGGGCGAAAAGCGCTGGTTTCATTCCATACAACCTCGGTTTGGCAGGTTGGGCATTTTACGATAGTAGGTGCACTTGATTGTGACACGGCAAACCTCAGCAAACGGCTAGTTTAAATTCGATGGTCTCGGCAATCGATGCGCCTTCCTCAAAGGGAATAAAACGGATCGAAAAGCGACCTCTATGCCCTGATATCATAGGGTAGACCCCATAGCTTGGGCAAATTTGAATGCGTAATAAGCAGGCATCTTCGGCTTCATGCTGGAAAAATCCGCCACGAGCTACTTGTGGTAGGAATTGTCCTTGTTCTCGCGTTAAGCGTAGCCACATCAGCAAGGCGGTAGAGACTTCGTTGAGCTCTCCTAACCAGTTCAGCATATCACTTTGCTTATGGGCTAAAGGTAAATGCAGCCAGTGGTGTAGAGCGGGTAAATCGAAGCAACAACTACCACCGGGGATCGAGAAGCGCTGTTTGATCCCATTTAGAAAGCGATCATTGCGAAGCTCCTGCCCTAAACGGGAAGCTGTCATTAACTGACGTTGATTGAGCTCTAATTTGTCTAGCAAATCGAGCAAGGCTTGTTGATCCACACCTTGCACGTTGAGCCAGCGTTTTAGTTGGCTGGCTTGATGAGTCAGATCTTTAGCAAGTTCAGCTTTAAGCTGAATTTGTTCGAGGATCTCAAGCAAGTCGAATAACGCGCGAAAGAAAATTTGGTGCTGCCATTGATCCGTCTTCTGGCAAGCCGACTGCATTTGGCGGATCAGGTATTCTAATCGCAGGTAAATGCGTACTTTTTCATTTAGCGGATGTTCAAAGTTGGTTATTTGCATGGGCATCACTCTATGGCTAGCTACCGTGACTCCCTGTGGTAGCCTTGGCTGAGTTCGGTGTATTGCTGGTGTAGCGCTGCCACTTTCTGAGGCAGTTCGTCGCTATCACCGTTGTTGGTAATTATGTCATCGGCTGCGGCATTACGTGTTTCACGCGATGCTTGTGCGGCCAAAATGTTTTTTACTTGCTGCTCGCTCACTTGATCACGTTGTAAGGTGCGAGCAATTTGTACTTGTTGTTCAACGTCCACAACCAGTAGGCGATCCGTCATCGCTTGAAGATTGTTTTCCACCATTAAAGGGATCACCAGTAAGCAGTAGGCCGATTGGGCTTGTTCAATTTGCTGCTGCATCTGTTGGCGGATCAGTGGATGGAGCAAACTATCCAACCAGCTTTTTAGCTCTGGCTGAGAAAATATCAACTCTCTCAATTTACTACGGTTTAACTGTCCGTCTGTCAGTAGGATGTCATGACCGAGTTTTAGTTCAATGGCATTTAGCCCTTCGCTGCCCGGCGCGACAACTTCACGGGCAATGATATCGGCGTCGATGACGTCGATGCCGTAATCGGCAAAAAGGTTAGCGACGGTGGTTTTGCCACTGCCGATGCCTCCTGTTAATCCGACAACCATGGTCATAATTACAATCCTAAATAGCTGGTGAGATACCAATCAATGATTTGGTTGCCCCATAGCAGGCTGATCCAGCCAGCAAAAGCGAGGTAAGGACCAAATGAAAATGGGGTCTGTGAATCTGATTGTTGTACTTTCATCAGGATAATGCCACAGATTGCACCGATCAATGAGGAAAGTAAGATCACAAAGGGTAATTCTTGCCAACCAAGCCAGGCACCTAATGCGGCAAGCAGTTTGAAATCGCCATACCCCATCCCTTCCTTTTTGGTTAGTAGCTTAAATACCCAGTACAAGCTCCATAGTGAAAGGTAACCAAACATAGCACCGATTAAGGCATCTTCGATCGATACTGGGCTAATTCCAACTAAAGCGAGAAACAAGCCAGCCCACATTAATGGCAGAGTGATTTGATCTGGCAGTAACATTTTATCGATATCGATAAAAGTCAGAGCGACGAGTGCAAAGGTAAAGCCGATTACCGCGAGTGACCACTCTGACAAAGGCAGCATATAGGCTGCTGTTGCAGTGAGGGCTGCGGTTAGTAGCTCAACTAATGGGTAGCGCGCACTGATCGGGTGTTGGCAATGTCGGCATCGACCTTTGAGTAACAGCCAGCTGATCACCGGAATATTATCTTTGGCGGAAATAAGCTGATTGCATTTCGGGCAACGCGAGCGAGGCACACTTAAGTTGAAGGTTTCATTTTGCTCGCTAGATTGCTCTTTAGCTTGGTCGTTGACTTTAAACTCGGGGAAACAATCGATGCAATCGCGTTTCCACTCTCGTTCCATCATGATCGGAAGACGATGGATCACTACATTTAAAAAGCTGCCAATAAGCAAACCAAATACAGCAGCCAAAGTAGGGTAGAGCCAAGGGTAGTGAGTCAGCAATTCCATGATGAAGTCTCTAAATAATCGTTAGTGCCATTGTAAGGGATGCAACCAAGAGAGGCGAGTGTTCCTGCGGTTATTCCTAGTTTATGTTCAAGGTGTTAGCGGAAAATGATAGTGAGTGTTCCCAAAATCTAGAGTGTGTTCGCTTCTGTTGAACACACCCAGATATTTTTTAGCGCTATTAGCCCATAACACTCATCAAGGTGAAGATTGGCATGTACATGGCGACCAATAAACCGCCGATCACTAACCCTAAGAAAACGATGATCAGAGGCTCAATTATTTTCCCTAAGTTATCGACGGTATTATCAACATCGTTTTCATATAGGTTTGCGATTTTATTGAGCATATCATCGAGCGAACCGGACTCTTCGCCTATCATCACCATTTGTAGCATTAGCTCGGGGAACTCATTGCATTGCCGAAGTGATAAATAGAGTGGCATCCCTGCTGCAGCGGCAATATGGGCTTGCTCGATTGCTTGTTGGATATGTAAGTTCCCCGCGGTTCTGCCTGCTGATTGCAGCCCGGTTAGTAGCGGTATACCAGCAGTAAAGGTGGTTGCCAGGGTGCGAGAAAAGCGAGCGATGGTCGCTTTTAAAAATACCGAACCTAGGATAGGCATTTTTAAGCTGTACCGACTGAGCGCAAGTCGGTAGCGGGGGGATTTGCGATAGGTTGCAATATGGATAACGATGAGACTAAGTAGTGCCAGTGTCACCATTAAACCATTGTTGATTAGCAAATTTGAAAGTTTGATCACTTGTCGAGTAAACCAAGGAAGTTGTGCGCCAAAGCTGCTGAAAATATTGGCAAATTGAGGGATAACGAATACCAGCATGAGTACGGTTACCCCAATAGCGGTGAGAGTAACCATTGCTGGATAGATCATCGCCTTGATAACTTTTTTGCGCATTGCCTCGTGTTTTTCACGGTAGCTCGCGAGACGCTCAAAAACTTGACCAAGGTGACCTGTTTCTTCCCCCGTTGCTACTAAGTCACAGTAGAAGTTATCAAATAGTGGTGAACTGGTTCGCAAGGCCTTAGATAGCGACGCTCCTGCTTCTACCTGTTTATTGACCTGACTGAGAATGGCGCGGACTTCACTTTTTTGGTGACTGTCGGAGATGAGTTTTATCGACTGCACCACAGGAACCCCAGATTGAATCATGGTCGCTAACTGACGGGTGACTGCCGTGACGTCAGCGCTTTTCATCTGGTTTTTGGCTTTGGTAAAAGCTGACGGAGCGCGGCGTTTGATTTTTTTGATTTGTATTTTTTGTTCGAGCAGTTTTTCCCGCGCTTCTTGTTCTTGATAACCGACAATGACCCCTGAAAGTTTACGACCTGCTTGGTTTACCCCTCGCCAGTGGTAATAACGTAATGTATTGCTTGGTTTCATTATGCTTCCTTGTCAGTGTGTGGTGTTTAAGCGAGTTATGGTTAAGGCTGACTTTAGATAAGTTAGAAGTTCGCTAGAAGTGTAAAACCCGCTGTAGTTCACTAAGGCTAGTAATGCCTTGGCAGAGCTTTTCGATACCAGAATCTTGTAGGGTTTGCATTCCTTGTTTACGTGCTATGTCTTCTAGCTCAAGGGTCGTGGCTTTGCTCATTAGTGCTTCAGCGAGTTCGCGGCTAAAGGTCATTACCTCGTAAATGCCGACTCGGCCGCTATAGCCTTTGTTACAGTCATCGCAGCCATGCTCGTTGGATTGGTAAATTTCGGCACTGGCTGGGATGTTGAGTTTCTCGCGATGTAACTGTGATAACTCATGGGGTTGTTTACAATGCTTGCACAATCGTCGTCCTAAACGTTGGGCGATGATCAAGCTTAGCGATGAAGCAAGGTTAAAATCTTCCACCCCCATGTTTGTCAGGCGCGTTAAAGTTTCAGCCGCAGAGTTGGTATGGAGGGTTGATAACACCAAGTGACCAGTCTGGGCCGCTTTTACTGCAATGGCTGCTGTTTCTATATCGCGAATTTCCCCCACCATGACCACATCGGGATCTTGGCGCAAGAAAGAGCGCAGCGCGTCAGCAAACCCTAACCCTGCTTGATTGTTTATGTGAACTTGGTTGATACCGGGTAAGTTAATCTCTACAGGGTCTTCTGCTGTTGAAATATTACGTTCATCGGTATTAAGGATCTTAAGTCCGGTATACAGAGATACTGTTTTGCCGCTGCCAGTTGGTCCTGTCATTAAGATCATGCCTTGCGGCTGTTGCAGTGCAGCAAGGTAGTCGGCTTTTTGTTGTTTGTTATAACCGAGAATATCAATATTTAGATTGGCGCTACTGCTGTCTAATATTCGCAGTACCACTTTTTCACCCCACAGTGTCGGTAGGGTAGAGACCCGTAAATCAACGGTCACGCTTGGGCTTAATTTGAGTTTTATTCGTCCATCTTGCGGTTGGCGACGTTCGGCAATATTGAGCTTGGACATTACCTTTAAGCGAGTCGATAAACGGCGTGACAGGTGCGCTGCAGGAGACGAATATTGGTGCAATAAGCCATCGCAGCGAAATCGAATACGATAGTATTTTTCGTAAGGCTCAAAGTGAATGTCTGAGGCTTTCTTACGCACTGCATCAAGCAGCACTTGGTTGATGTAGCGGGTGACTGGGGCGGTATCTTGGCTGAGATCGTTTTCTTCAACTAGTTCATCATCAGATAAATCAACCAGTTGTTCTAATTCATCTTCATTGATGCTGCGTTGGTTCTTGGCTTCCCCGACATCGCTGCCGTATAGACGGCGAATGGCGCTTTCTAGTTGTTTATTATCCAGTAGCAGCGGTTCAACTTGTTTGCCTGTTGCAAAGCGAAACTCGTCTTGGGCGGCAATGTTGGTGGGGTCACTCATACCGAGTAGCAGGGTGCTATCGGTGACTGTAAGTGGTATCGCGCGGTGACGTTGGATTAAATCTCTTTGCTGTAAGCTTTCACAACAAGCTTGGTAGTCGTAATGGTGAATGTCGATAACAGGAATGCTGAAAATCGATTCCAGTTGGCGAGCGAGGTTTTGGCTAGTCAGTAAATTGAGAGCGACCAAAGCCGAAGGGATAGAGATCCCCTCAGCTTGGGCGTAACTACTGACTTCTTGTTGCTGCATTTGGTTAAGTATTTCAACCTGATGCAGTACAGAGGGCAGAGTAGTTAGCACTATTAATTACAGCCTTCAACTTCGACTTTAGGGCTAGTATTATTTGTACAAGACCATGGAGTAGATGGCGTTCTAGCATATTTAATATTACCAGCTGCAGCTTTATCTGCTTTAAATGTAAAAGTTAAAGTAGACTCTGCTTTTGATGCTGCGCCTGCACCTTGAAGTGAAGCTGCGATTGTACCTAGTGTATTCATGGTCGCTGAACCACCAATTTTGCCTAGGTCTGTTGTTGTTCCTGTATTATTTTGCGAGTACAAGTCAGCATTGGTTAGCAAAGATTTTAGAGTTGCAGAGGCAGAAGATACTGCAGATTTAGCAACATAGTCTTTATAAGCAGGAATTGCGAATGCTGATAACACACCAATGATCGCCACCACAATCATCAATTCAATAAGCGTGAAGCCTTTTTGCATTTTTTTCATGTATTTACCTTTGTAACAATGGAATGCCCGAGGGCTTTAAATGGGTAAATGCAGATTAAAAGCAAGTGGCAAGCGTAGGAATCAAAAGGGTTTTTTTGCTCGGGTCAGTTTGAATAAATTGTGGTCAGGTTACATTTGTTGCAATGCGTGTTTCGAGCTGGTTTGAAAGGATTGGTTGTACCTGAATATTGACAATATCAATGATTGATAAAAACAAAGGAGAACCTAAGTTCTCCTTTTATGAATACCGCTAACACATTCAGTTGGTTATAGGCTTGCGTGCGGTTATGTTTGCGATCAACTTGGCATCTTTAGCCGATTTATAACCACCTGACTAAGTTCAGCGTTAAAGCACGTCTTTACACCGCATCTTGGAATCGCATCGACAGATCCATTGCTTTTAGGTGTTTGGTTAGGGCGCCGACTGAAATGTAATCTACACCTGTACTTGCGTATTCGCGAATGGTCTCTAGGGTAACGTTACCCGAGTTCTCTAATGCAGCGCGGCCTGCATTGATCTTTACTGCTTCACGCATCATGTCGGTGGTGAAGTTATCGAGCATGATGATGTCAGCCCCAGCTTCGATGGCCTGCTGGAGTTCAGCTAAGCTTTCTGTTTCTACTTCTACTGGTTTACCTGGGTTAAGTTGCTTGGCCGTTGTAATGGCTTGTTGAATGCCACCACAGGCGATAATGTGGTTTTCTTTGATCAAGTAGGCATCAAATACCCCGATACGGTGGTTGTAACCGCCGCCACAGGTCACCGCATATTTCAAGGCGCTACGTAGTCCCGGAATGGTTTTACGAGTATCAAGTAGGCGGGTGTTGGTACCTTCTAATTGTTTTGCGTATTCAGCCACGATAGTGGCGCAGCCAGACAAGGTTTGGATGAAGTTCATCGCATTACGCTCGCCAGTAAGCAAAATGCGAGATGGACCTGTCAGAGTACATAAGGTTTGGTTTGGCTTGACGGTATCACCATCTTTAACGTGCCATTCAATACTGACTTCCCCACCAAGTTGCAGGAACACTTCCTCAGCCCATAGTTGGCCACAAAACACCCCGTGTTCACGCGTAATAATGGTGGCAATGCTTTTGCTCTCGGCTGGGATCAGGCTTGCTGTAATATCAAGGCTAGGATCTATGCTGCCACCTAAGTCTTCGCGTAAGGTATCGGCGACTGCTCGGCTGATTTCTTGAGGTAGTTGCTGTTCTAGGTAAGCTAAACGCGCTTGGCTATCGTGTTTTTTTTCCATCTTTAACATCCAGTATCCGTTTGCTGCTCTGGAGAGGAGAGTCGTGATTGAAAGGCGATCATACCGTGACTGATTAAGAGTTGCAGCTCTTTCGCTGTGATTGTGTTGCGGTGGTTGTATTGGAAAGTGGTGATGCCAGGATGAATGAAGAAGACAGCCGAGGTTGTCAGAATGCGCTAGGTTCGGTTTAAGATATAGCGTGAGACAAGTGATTACGAATGGCTCGCCTGTTCGTGAAGATGTAGATAACGAGTAGTAATGATGAATCCATTAACAATTGATAATAATCATTGGCTGATAGGGGTGAAGCAGGTGCCTTCACCGTTTTTTGATCAGCGCCCTGAAGGGGAGCGGGTTTCTTTGCTGGTGGTACATAATATCAGTTTGCCACCGGGGCAATTTGGTGGTCCGTACATTGAGCAGTTATTTACTGGTAAATTAAACCCTGACGAGCATCCCTATTTTGAGTTAATTTCAAAATTTCGTGTGTCAGCTCACTGTTTAATTAGGCGAAATGGCGATATCATTCAGTTTGTACCACTTAATTGTCGTGCTTGGCATGCTGGCGTATCCCATTTCGCTGGTCGTGATAAGTGTAATGACTTTTCGATTGGTATCGAATTGGAAGGCACGGATACCCTCCCTTATACCCAAGCTCAGTACCAAGTGCTCACTGAGTTGACCCGGGTGATTATGGAAAACTACCCACAAATAGATGTTTCGCGGATCACTGGCCATGAGTTTATTGCGCCAGGGCGAAAAACCGATCCCGGTTTAGCCTTTGATTGGCGAGCGTTTAAAACTGCGGTAGCAAAAGCTTCACGCTAATTGATTGATGGTTTTATAGAACACGATTGGTCTGACCATTTTCCAACATTCTATTCTTATTCAGAATTATGATGTTGAGTGTATGAATTGCAATTGTTTTAATAAGTTTTCATAAGTTGAAATTTTTGTTAAATCGACCCGTGTTCTATGATTTCAATCAAGTTGTCAGTGGACATCCTCAAATATTCCTGTAAACTTTCCACCGATTGATTAATTGGTAATACCAATTGCCCGCATGACGGGCTGGCCTGAAACGCGCCTAAGCATACGAACGATAAAGAAAAAATGACTTACAAACGCATTCGTCAACCAAAGCTCTCCGACGCTATTGAGCAGGAAATCGAGCGATTGATCTTGGAGGGTATTCTCTCTCCGGGACAACAATTGCCGCCTGAGCGTGAGCTGGCGAAGCAGTTTGATGTTTCACGCCCCTCCGTCCGCGAAGCCATCCAGCGCTTAGAAGCTAAACACCTCCTCACTCGTCGCCAAGGTGGCGGTACCTTTGTCACAGAGAAGCTATGGCAGAGCTTTTCTGAGCCGTTATTGGATTTGTTAGCCGCGCACCCTGAAACCCAACTAGATTTATTGGAAGCCCGCCACGCTCTTGAGGGTTTAGCAGCGTATTACGCCGCGTTACGTGGCAATGACCAAGATTTTACTCGGATCCGTGACTGCCATTCACGAATTCAAGAAGCCCAGCAGCAAGGCGATTTACACGCTGAAGCGGCAGCGGTAATGCAATACCTGATCGCAGTGACCGAATCTGCGCACAATGTGGTGTTGCTTCATATCATCCGTAGCCTTGCCCCTATGCTGGAGCAAAACGTATTACAAAACTTTGAACTCCTAAATCGCCGCCAAGAGGTGGTTGATAAGGTGAGCAAACACCGAGCCGATATTGTGCAAGCGATAGTTTCTGGTGAGCCGTTAAAAGCTCGTGAAGCATCGCATGCACATTTGGCTTACATCGAGGAAACTTTGTTGGATTTAACGCGTGAAGATAGCAGACGTGAACGCTCTCTTCGTCGGATTCAACAACGCAAGGACGGGCTGGATTAGTACCTTCAACAATATAATACGTAGGGTAGTGAACAGTCGCGACACTATGCCAGTCGTCATAACTATCGGTTTGGCAACATTCAGATAGTTATGGCGGTTGGTGTTAAGTTTTGTAGATTATCAACGAAAGGATAGATCGCATGTCTGAAGTCATGAAAAATGACGTGGACGCTCTGGAAACTCAAGAGTGGCTTGAAGCTCTTGAATCAGTCGTTCGTGAAGAAGGTGTAGAACGTGCACAGTACCTACTAGAGCAAGTACTAGATAAAGCACGTTTAGATGGCGTAGATATGGCTACCGGCGTAACTACTAACTACATCAATACGATCCCAGCAGCACAAGAGCCTGCTTACCCTGGTGACACAACGCTTGAGCGTCGTATTCGTTCCATTATCCGTTGGAATGCAATCATGATCGTTCTACGTGCTTCTAAGAAAGACTTAGACCTAGGTGGCCACATGGCTTCTTACCAGTCTGCGTCTGCATTCTACGAAGTATGTTTCAACCACTTCTTCCGTGCACCAAACGAAGTTGATGGTGGCGATTTAGTTTACTACCAGGGTCACATCTCTCCAGGTATCTATTCTCGCGCATTTGTTGAAGGCCGCCTAACTGAAGAGCAGCTAGACAACTTCCGTCAAGAAGTTGATGGTAAAGGTATCCCTTCATACCCGCACCCTAAACTAATGCCTGAATTCTGGCAGTTCCCAACTGTATCTATGGGTCTAGGCCCTATCTCAGCTATCTACCAAGCTCGCTTCCTGAAGTACCTAGAAGGCCGTGGTCTTAAAGATACCTCTGCACAGCGCGTATACGCGTTCCTAGGCGATGGTGAGATGGATGAGCCAGAATCACGCGGTGCGATCTCTTTCGCTGCTCGTGAAAAACTGGACAACCTATGTTTCCTAATCAACTGTAACCTACAGCGTCTTGACGGCCCAGTTATGGGTAACGGCAAGATCATCCAAGAGCTAGAAGGCCTATTCAAAGGTGCTGGCTGGAACGTGGTTAAAGTTATCTGGGGTAACAACTGGGATTCACTACTAGCTAAAGATACGACTGGTAAGCTTCTACAGCTTATGAACGAGACTATCGATGGTGATTACCAAACGTTCAAATCGAAAGACGGCGCTTACGTTCGTGAGCACTTCTTCGGTAAGTACCCAGAAACAGCTGCACTAGTTGCAGACATGACTGATGACGAAATCTTCGCACTTAAGCGTGGTGGTCACGAGTCTTCTAAACTGTTCGCTGCGTTCAACAACGCGAAAGAAACAAGCGGCAAGCCAACTGTTATCCTAGCTAAAACTGTTAAAGGTTACGGCATGGGTGAAGCAGCTGAAGGTAAGAACATCGCTCACGGCGTGAAGAAAATGGACATGACTCATGTTCTTCACCTACGCGATCGTCTAGGCCTAGAAGACATCCTTTCAGATGAGAAAGTAAGCGAACTGCCTTACCTGAAACTGGAAGAGGGTACCCCTGAGTACGAATACATGCACGCTCGCCGTAACGCACTTCACGGTTACACGCCTGCACGTCTTCCTAAGTTCACGCAAGAATTTAAAGTGCCTGAGCTAGATGCATTTGCCCCTCTACTAGGTGAGCAAAAGCGTGATATCTCAACCACTATGGCTTACGTACGTACGCTAAACATTCTTCTGAAAGATAAAGGTATCGGTAAAAACATCGTTCCTATCATCTGTGATGAAGCGCGTACATTCGGTATGGAAGGTCTATTCCGTCAGGTTGGTATCTACAACCCACACGGTCAAGAATACACCCCTGAAGACCGCGGCGTAGTGTCTTACTACAAAGAAGCGACTTCTGGTCAGGTTCTACAAGAAGGTATCAATGAGCTAGGCTCAATGGCTTCTTGGGTTGCTGCTGCAACATCTTACAGCACCAACGATCTACCAATGATCCCATTCTACATCTACTACTCAATGTTCGGTTTCCAACGTATTGGTGACATGGCATGGCTAGCAGGTGACCAACAAGCACGTGGTTTCCTATTGGGTGCTACTGCTGGTCGTACAACACTGAATGGTGAAGGTCTACAGCACGAAGATGGTCACTCGCACATCCAAGCGAACACTATCCCTAACTGTATCTCTTACGACCCAACGTTCGCTTACGAAGTTGCTGTAATCATGCAAGACGGTATCCGTCGCATGTACGGTGAGAACCAAGAGAACGTGTTCTACTACCTAACAGTAATGAACGAAAACTACGCAATGCCAGCAATGCCAGAAGGCGCTGAAGAAGGCATTCGTAAGGGTATCTACAAGCTAGAATCTCACGCTGGTGAGAAGAAAGTTCAGCTTATGAGCTCTGGTACTATCATGAATGAAGTACGTAAAGCGGCTCAAATCCTAAGCGAAGAATACGGCGTAGCATCTGACGTTTACTCTGTAACTTCTTTCAACGAACTGACTCGCGATGGTCAAGACGTTGAGCGTTACAACATGCTACACCCAGAAGCTGAGCAGAAAGTTCCTTACATCACGCAAGTGATGGGTACTGAACCTGCAATCGCTGCGACGGATTACATGAAGAACTACGCTGAGCAAGTACGTGCATTCATGCCGTCTGAGTCTTTCAAAGTTCTTGGTACTGATGGCTTCGGTCGTTCTGACAGCCGTGCAAACCTACGTCGTCACTTCGAAGTTAACGCAGGCTACGTAGTTGTTGCTGCTCTAACTGAACTGGCTAACCGTGGCGATATCGAGAAGTCTGTAGTTGCTCAAGCAATTGCTAAATTCGACATCGACGCTGACAAGATCAACCCGCTATACGCGTAAGAGGCAAATTAAACATGGCAATCGAAATTAATGTACCTGACATCGGTGCGGATGAGGTTGAAGTTACTGAGATTCTTGTTAGCGTTGGCGACAAGGTTGAAGAAGAGCAATCTCTAATCACTGTAGAAGGCGATAAAGCTTCTATGGAAGTACCAGCTTCTCAGGCGGGTATCGTTAAAGAAATCAAAGTAGCTGAAGGCGACTCTGTTTCTACTGGTTCTCTAATCATGATTTTCGAAGCTGAGGGTGCAGCGCAAGCTGCACCTGCTCCTGCGGCAGAAGCAGCACCAGCTGCTCCAGCTCCAGCAGCAGCGGCTGAGCTTAAAGAAGTTCACGTACCAGATATCGGTGGTGACGAAGTAGAAGTTACTGAAATCATGGTTGCAGTTGGCGACAGCATCGAAGAAGAGCAGTCTCTTCTAACTGTTGAAGGCGACAAAGCATCAATGGAAGTACCAGCACCATTCGCAGGTACGCTAAAAGAGATCAAAGTAGCAGCTGGCGATAAAGTATCTACTGGCTCTCTAATCATGATCTTCGAAACTGCAGGTTCAGCACCTGCGGCAGCAGCTCCAGCAGTAGAAGTGCCAGCGGCGGCTCCTGCAGCGGCGGCAGCAAAAGAAGTTAACGTTCCAGACATCGGCGGTGATGAAGTAGAAGTTACTGAAATCATGGTTGCTGTTGGCGACACAGTGGAAGAAGAGCAATCTCTAATCACTGTTGAAGGTGACAAAGCTTCGATGGAAGTTCCTGCACCATTCGCGGGTACCGTTAAAGAAATCAAGATTGCAGCAGGCGACAAAGTGTCTACTGGCTCGCTAATCATGGTATTCGAAGTAGCTGGCGCAGCACCTGCAGCAGCTCCAGTAGCACAAGCGGCTCCAGCAGCGGCAGCACCTGCTCCGGCAGCTGCGCCTGCAGCTCCAGCGGCAGCAGCACCGGCTTCAACTGGCGACTTCCAAGAAAACAACGAGTACGCTCACGCGTCTCCAGTTGTTCGTCGTCTAGCTCGCGAATTCGGCGTTAACCTATCTAAGGTTAAAGGTACTGGTCGTAAGAACCGTATCCTGAAAGAAGACGTTCAGAACTTCGTTAAAGATGCACTTAAGCGTCTTGAGTCTGGTGCAGCAGCATCTGGCAAAGGTGACGGCGCAGCACTTGGTCTACTACCATGGCCAAAAGTTGACTTCAGCAAGTTCGGTGAGACTGAGACTAAGCCTCTATCTCGCATTAAGAAGATCTCTGGTGCAAACCTACACCGTAACTGGGTAATGATCCCGCACGTTACACAGTGGGACAACGCAGATATCACTGCGCTAGAAGCATTCCGTAAAGAGCAAAACGCGATTGAAGCGAAGAAAGACTCTGGCATGAAGATCACTCCACTAGTGTTCATCATGAAAGCGGCTGCTAAAGCACTAGAAGCGTTCCCAGCGTTCAACTCTTCTCTATCTGATGACGGTGAAAGCCTAATTCTTAAGAAGTACGTGAACATCGGTATCGCAGTAGATACACCAAACGGTCTAGTTGTTCCTGTATTCAAAGACGTGAACAAGAAAGGCATCTACGAGCTTTCTGAAGAGCTAATGGCTGTTTCTAAGAAAGCACGTGCTGGTAAGCTAACTGCAGCTGACATGCAAGGTGGTTGTTTCACTATCTCTAGCCTTGGTGGTCTAGGTGGTACAGCATTCACACCTATCGTGAACGCGCCAGAAGTAGGTATCCTAGGTGTATCTAAGTCTGAAATGAAACCAGTATGGAACGGCAAGGACTTCGAACCTCGCCTAATGCTTCCTCTATCACTATCTTACGATCACCGTGTGATCGATGGTGCTGAAGGTGCACGTTTCATCACTTACCTAAACGGCTGTCTATCTGACATCCGCCGTTTAGTGCTTTAAGGTTTCATTGCGTAATTGCCATGCCTGCAACAGCAGGCATGGAATTGTTGCGCAGCTCACAGGCTATGGCATTTTAGTTTTCAGTTTTTTAACAGCCCTGTAAAATCAGTGCTTAACTGAAACAAAAACTTGCACGTACCTGTTAGGGATAAAAGACTTACAACGAGGTCTCATAATGAGTAAAGAAATTAAAGCCCAGGTAGTGGTGTTGGGTTCAGGCCCTGCTGGTTACTCTGCGGCATTCCGTTGCGCTGACTTAGGTCTAGATACGGTTCTAATCGAAAAATACAGCACACTTGGTGGTGTATGTTTAAACGTGGGTTGTATCCCATCTAAAGCACTTCTTCACGTAGCGAAAGTTATCGAAGAAGCAAAAGCGATGGCTGAGCACGGCGTTGTCTTCGGTGAGCCACAAACAGACATCAACAAGATCCGTCTGTGGAAAGAAAAAGTAATCACTCAACTAACTGGCGGTCTTGGCGGTATGGCTAAGATGCGTAAAGTTAACGTGGTAAATGGTTACGGTAAATTCACTGGCCCTAACTCTATTGTTGTTGAAGGTGAAGAAGGTAAAACGACTATCAACTTTGATAACGCGATCGTTGCAGCTGGCTCTCGCCCAATCGAGCTACCATTCATCCCGCATGAAGATCCACGTATCTGGGACTCAACTGACGCACTAGAGCTGAAAGAAGTTCCAGAGAAGCTACTTGTAATGGGTGGCGGTATCATCGGTCTAGAAATGGGTACGGTATACCACTCGCTAGGTTCTCAAATCGACGTTGTTGAGATGTTCGATCAAGTGATCCCTGCGGCAGATAAAGACATCGTTAAAGTCTTCACTAAGCGCATCAAGAAGAAATTCAACCTGATGCTAGAGACGAAAGTAACGGCTGTTGAAGCGAAAGAAGACGGTATCTACGTTTCAATGGAAGGCAAAAAAGCACCAGCTGAGCCTGTACGTTACGATGCAGTTCTTGTTGCTATCGGTCGTGTACCAAACGGTAAACTGATCGATGCTGAAAAAGCGGGTATCGAAGTTGACGAGCGTGGCTTCATCAACGTTGATAAGCAAATGCGTACTAACGTACCGCACATTCACGCTATCGGTGACATCGTTGGTCAACCAATGCTTGCTCACAAAGGTGTGCACGAAGGTCACGTAGCGGCTGAAGTTATCTCTGGTAAGAAGCACTACTTCGACCCTAAAGTTATTCCTTCAATCGCGTACACTGAGCCAGAAGTTGCATGGGTTGGTAAGACTGAAAAAGAAGCGAAAGCAGAAGGTATCAACTACGAAGTTGCGACTTTCCCTTGGGCAGCTTCTGGTCGTGCAATCGCATCTGACTGTTCTGACGGTATGACGAAGATGATCTTCGACAAAGACACGCACCGTGTGATCGGTGGTGCTATCGTTGGTACTAACGGTGGTGAGCTACTGGGTGAAATCGGTCTAGCTATCGAGATGGGTTGTGATGCAGAAGACATCGCGCTAACTATCCACGCGCACCCAACGCTACACGAATCAGTTGGTCTAGCAGCAGAAGTGTTTGAAGGCTCAATCACTGACCTGCCAAACCCAAAAGCAGTAAAGCGTAAGTAATTACCTCACTGTAATTGAATAAGAAAAAAGCGCCCCTTTTTGATAAAGGGGCGCTTTTTTTGTACCTGTCTCTTAATCCGCCTTAAAGTAACGCTATATCTGGAGTAAGGCGCGATAGCGATTAGTACTGGGAGTCTTTAACTACTTTCTCACCATAGATGCCGTTTTGTGGTACAGGCTTGTAGCTAGAGTTGGCGTTACGCATGATGCGTAGACCTTCGGCGCCTGCGTTACGTGCTGAGATAATATCGCCGTCAGAGTCACCGTAGTACATCTTGATGTTGTTGCCTTTGATGTACTTGGTTTTGGTGTATTCAGTTTTGCTTGAACCTGCAAAAATCACCTTGTGCATGTTTTTGATGCCAAAGGTATCTTTTAGGTATTGAGTTGAGATCTCACAGCTTGAGCCTGTACGACCAGTAATGAAGTAAATCTCATCACCGCGCTGTTGGTGCATGGTGATCAGCTTCTGACCGATTGTTTTCGGTAGGCTGAATTTTTCCCACTCACAGTTCATTTTGTCCCAGAACTTCTGGCTTTTCAGGTAGCTGTAACCGTTTGGTGAGAATACTTGCTGACCACGGTAGAAGCCTGGTGAGCTAAATAACACAGTATCATCAATATCAAAGCCAACCGCCATTGGTGGCTTGCCTTCAAGGCTTTTTGCAATATCGTCTACCGATACCCAATGTAGTTTGGCTGGTTCGCCTTGCTGCATGATTTCAATGGAGCTGTAGCCTTGCTCAGTACCTGGCAGTTTTGGATCTGCAAACGCAGTGTTTGATGTAAATGCAAAGGCTAAAAGGGAAGAGAGTGCAACGGTTGTAAGTTTCATTGTTTTGGATTTTAGTTATTGATCAAATTGAGCGGTAAAAATACCCCTCTGTGACACATTAAAATCAGTTGAAGCTCACAAAGTGTTAGTCGTGTTGCATAATGTTATTTTGCGTTTTTTGATGGTTGCAGATTTAACTGTGGAAGCGTAAGGGCATCTTTAACTGCTTACCCCCTCTAACTCCCCCTTGAAAAGAGGGAGGACAAAAGCGGTTAAAATACTTTTAGAGTTCATGCGTTGATTAAGAAGATGTGGCTCATGGGGCTTACCTTCTCTAATTTCCTCATTGAAGGGAGAAGGCAGGAGTGGTTGGGGTAACACTGAAATGCTCTTAGATCCCCTCCCCTTATTAAGGGGAGGGTTAGGGAGGGGTCTAAAGCGCTTACAGCTTAAACGTACCCACCATGCTATCTAAGCGCTGCGATAGCGCACGTAGCTCTTGGCTGGAATCGGCCAGTTGAGCGGCAGTATCTGCTGTACGCTGGGTGGTCTCGTTGATCTCTTCAATGTTGCAGTTGATATCGTTCACCACGGTAGACTGCTCTTCGGTCGCGGTGGCAACTTGGGTGTTCATATCCGAAATCAGCGTAATACGCTCAGCAATCGAAATCAGAGCGCCAGACGCTTCATCAGCGGCAGAAACACCGTCTGAAGTGAGCTGACGACTTTGCTCCATGGCAGATACCGCATTGCTCGCTTCTTGCTGTAGACGGTTGATCATGTTTTGGATTTCATCGGTTGAATCCGACGTACGGCTTGCAAGGCTGCGAACCTCATCGGCAACTACCGCAAAACCACGACCTTGCTCACCAGCACGCGCTGCTTCAATCGCTGCGTTTAGTGCTAGAAGGTTAGTTTGTTCTGAAATACCACGGATCGTGTCTAGGATACTGCCAATCGCTTGAGTATTGTTTGCCAGTGACTCAATCACTTCGCTCACTTGGGTTACATCGTTCGATAGTTGGTTGATGCTGTTACGTGCTTGACCCACCACATTCTGACCGTTTTGAGTTTCGCTTTCAGCATTGTGAGCGGCATCGGCGGCTTGCGCTGCATTGCCTGCGATTTCGTTCACGGTTGCGCCCATTTCGTTAATCGCAGTCACAACTTGAATTGTACGATCGCGCTGGCTATGGCTGTTATCTAGTGTGAGTTGCGCTTGGCTTGCAACTGCTTCAGCGGCGCCACGTAGCGAGTTACCGGTTTCGGCTACTTCGCGTACCGAGTTGTGGATCTTGCTGATAAAGCTGTTGAAGCCTTCAGAAAGCTGAGCGATTTCATCTTTGCCTTCAACCTCGATACGACGACGCAGATCGCCTTCACCTTCGCCTAAGTCTTTGAACACTTCAGCAAGGTTGGCGATAGGGCGCGTGATGCTGCCAGCTAGCCAGAGGGCAATCAAGGCGCATAACGCTGCAATCGCTAAAGTCCACAGCATGATTTGTTGGCTAGCTTTATCGAGCTCAGAAAAGATCTCTTTCAGTGGTACTTCAGCAACCACAAACCAATCCATTGAAGGGATGTAGCTGGTCGCGACTAATAGTTCAGCCCCATCGCGCTCGATGATTGCAAAGTTAAAGTCGCCTTTGCGCAATAAGGTTTGGCTGCTAGCCGATGAATACTCGCTTTGTAGCGATGCTTTACCTAGCTTTTGGCTGTTTTTGTGTAGGCGTAACGTACCTTGGCTATCGACGAGGTAGATAAAGCCAGTTTGCTCCAAGGTAAATTGATTGATGAAATTCACCATCCCTGTCATTGATTTGGACAGTCCAGCCAGTGTTGAGCCGTGAGGGCGTTGATAGTTCAAGAACAGTTTTACTTCGCCACTGTCTTCACGGTATACGCTCAGCGATTTTTCTTGTCCGCTGGCCACCAGTTTACTGAACCAGCCATTAGCGCGGTGTTGACGTGATTCCGTGAAGCTGTCCATCCAGTAAGTGCCGGTTTGACGATTAGCGATAGAGGCATCAAGTAGTTGGTATTGCTGCTTAACCGCTTTGAGCTCATCAAGGATGACCGCATCTTGGTTGGCGTGTTGGCTGAGTTGCACTTTTTCGGTAAGTAGGCGGCTGTTACCTAGCTGCTCTGCTGCCGCGAGTAAGATCGAGATCTCTTTGTCGACAGTGCGGTTAAATTGCATCAAGGTCGCAGGTAATTCGGAGCGCAACAGGCGTTGTTCGATAACATCACGAGCCTGACGTTGGCTAACTAATCCTACGAGCGTTGTTGAGACTAAAATCGCAAGCACAAAGCTAAATGCCAACTTTTGCTTGATGGTTAAGTGTTTAATTTTCATGTTCCACTGTGATTAAAACAGTAGCCATCACCGAACTTCATGTACTGATGGTGGCTTACGTTGAAGGAGACGCATCCTGCATTGACTGGTTACTTGCAATTTATTGCTATTTTGCTTTGCCAAAGGCGAAAAAGGGAAAGCCGAAGCCTTCCCTTTAAATCTTTTATTATTGTTATTTGCTATTAGAGCTTGAACGTACCAACCATGCTATCTAGGCGCTGCGATAGGGCGCGTAGCTCTTGGCTCGAATCGGCCAGTTGAGCGGCGGTATCTGCTGTGCGCTGGGTGGTTTCGTTAATTTCTTCAATGTTGCAGTTGATATCGTTCACCACGGTAGATTGCTCTTCGGTCGCGGTGGCAACTTGAGTGTTCATATCTGAAATTAGGGTGATACGCTCAGCAATCGACACCAAAGCGCCTGATGCTTCATCTGCCGCTGACACACCGTCTGAAGTGAGCTGACGGCTTTGCTGCATAGCAGATACCGCATTGCTCGCTTCTTCTTGTAGACGATTGATCATGTTTTGGATTTCATCGGTTGAATCCGAGGTACGGCTTGCAAGGCTGCGAACCTCATCAGCAACTACCGCAAAACCACGACCTTGCTCACCAGCACGCGCCGCTTCAATTGCTGCGTTTAGTGCTAGAAGGTTGGTTTGTTCTGAAATACCACGAATAGTATCTAGGATGCTGCCAATGGCTTGAGTATTGTTTGCCAGTGATTCAATCACTTCGCTCACTTGAGTCACATCGTTCGATAGTTGGTTGATGCTATTACGCGCTTGACCAACCACATCCTGACCATTTTGAGTTTCGCTTTCAGCATTGTGAGCGGCATCGGCGGCTTGTGCTGCATTGCCCGCGATTTCGTTCACGGTTGCGCCCATTTCGTTGATTGCGGTAACAACTTGGATAGTACGGTCACGTTGGCTGTGGCTGTTATCTAGCGTTAGTTGTGCTTGGCTTGCAACTGCTTCAGCGGCGCCACGCAGTGAGTTACCCGTTTCAGCTACTTCACGTACCGAGTTGTGGATCTTGCTGATAAAGCTGTTGAAGCCTTCAGAAAGCTGAGCGATTTCATCTTTACCTTCGACGTCGATGCGGTGGCGTAGATCGCCTTCACCTTCACCCAAGTCTTTAAATACGGCTGCTAGATTTTCGATAGGACGAGTTACTGAGCTTGCTAGAGCAATCGCGACGAAAATGAAAAGGACTGCAATGCCTAACGTCCAAACCATAATTTGGTATTGCGCTTGATTCAAGCCTGCAAAGGCTTCCTCTTTGGGTATTTCAGCAACAACATACCAGCCCATAGATGAGATATAGCTAGCTGCAACGAGCGTATCTTGACCGTTAATATTTGCTTCAGTAACACTAAATTCAGCTTTATTTAGCAGTGTTCGAGCTGCGTTGCCTCCATAAATATCAGTCAGACTCGCTTTGCCCATTTTGCTTGCATCTTTGTGGATGCGAATATGACCACTTGCATCGGTAAGGTAGACAAAGCCAGTTTGTTCTAATTGGAATTGGTTTATAAAGCGACCCATTTCATCGATAGACTTTGATAGTCCCGACATACCTCGACCGTTAAGTTGTTGGTAGTTAATAAATAGCTTTATGTCACCATTGGCTTCTTGGAATACGTTTAGCATTGATGTTTTTCCGCTTTTTACGTAATCGAAGAACCAACTATCAATATTATTAGTTGGACTAAGTTGACGTAAAAAACCATCTTGATTCCAGTAGCGGTTGGTTTTTCTGTCTGCAACCGATGAATCAAATAAATCGTATTGAGCTTTGGCGTCGTTAAGAACTTGAACTAGGCGAGCTTCTTGTTCTGGTGTCTTTTCACCTTCGAAATAATCCGTTATGAAACGGTTAGTTGCAAGCTGCTGGGCTGCGGCTTGCATTACAGATATCTCTTTATCGATTTTATTGCCAATTTGTTTTAGTGTGGCAGGTAGTTCTGATTTGAGTAAGCGGTTTTCAATAACATCTCGAGCCTGGTTTTGGCTAATGATGCCCACGAGAATTGTTGAGGCTAGGACGGCAAGAACCATCGCCAGGCTTAGCTTTTGTTTAATTGTGAACTGGTTCAACTTCATAATGCTTAGCTGTATCTTTTTAGAGTATTAAACGTGTAAGTCGTTTTCGGACAACATTTAGCCAATGACACCAATTATGCCACTACTAATAAAATTCTTAACTAAGATGTATCGGTCGGTTAGCTGTAAAACTTTAGTGATGCTCATCACTTTCTGTGGGATATTTTTTTCAATTAATCTACATGCTTCTGAGAGACCTAAAGTTGGCGTGGTGCTCGGCGGTGGTGGTGCGAAAGGTGCGGCACATATTGGCGTATTGCGCGCTTTAGAAGAGATGCAGATCCCGGTGGATTATATTGCAGGAACCAGCATGGGCGCTTATATCGGCGGTTTGTATGCCACCGGAATGAGCGCTGATGAAATCGAAGCCTTTTTGACCACGGTTGATTGGCAAGACGGTTATAAAGATCGGGTGGAACGCAGTGAGCGACGGATCCGTGATAAGCAAAAAGAAGACCGCTTCCAGATCAATACCGATGTTGGATTTGAGCTCTGGCAGATCAAAGTGCCAAAAGGGTTTGTGCAAGGGCAAAACATGGCGCGAATTCTACGGGAAACGTCGGGCGGGATTGCTGCCCAAAGTAGCTTTGATAATTTACCTATCCCGTATCGTGCGATGGCGACCGACATTGAAAACCTGACCTCGGTTGAGCTGAAAAGCGGGGATTTGGTGCAAGCAATGCAGGCGAGTATGTCTATCCCTGCGATATTGCCACCCATGGAGTTGGATGGAAAGTTGTTGGTCGATGGGGGCATAACCAACAATTTACCAGTGTCGGTAGTGAAAGCGATGGGCGCAGACATTGTTATCGCTGTTGATCTGAGTAATGAATTTAAAAAGCGCGATGAGCTGCAAACCTACTTTGCGGTGATGGATCAACTCACCGATTTTATGATCCACAAAAATACTACCCAGCAAATTGGCCTATTGTCGGATGCTGATATTTTGATCCAGCCGGATGTTAAAGGCATTTCAACAACAGATATGGGCAAAATGGGTGAGGCCAGCGACATAGGCTATCGTTCTACCCTCTCTTATCAGTCTCAGCTGGCTAAATTAGGTAATGCGGTGGATTTCCAACAGTATGTTGATAAAAAAACGCGTCAGCGTCGTAAGCTAGAGCGGGTTGATGAGTTGTATATCGATGAAATTCAGTTGGTGAATCACTCTAACTTTTCTGATCGCGTGTTGCTCAACCACCTTAACCTCAAGAAAGGGGAAGATCTTGATACCGAGAAGTTAGAGCAAGGGGTACGTAATTTATATGCCTTGGATCGCTTTGAACGGGTTGATTATCAAATCGTGAAGCAAGACGATAAAAATGTCGTGCAGGTGGATGTGCAAGAGAAGAGCTGGGGGCCAAATTACCTTGATTTGCGCTTTGCATTGGAAGATGACTTTACCAATAACACTCGCTATTCGTTGGGGATGGCACTGAATGTTACTGGCTTGAGTGAAGCTGGCGCTGAGTGGCG
This sequence comes from Photobacterium jeanii, assembly GCF_001650345.1. Classification (GTDB taxonomy): domain Bacteria; phylum Pseudomonadota; class Gammaproteobacteria; order Enterobacterales; family Vibrionaceae; genus Photobacterium; species Photobacterium jeanii. Next base: position 123,450 of record NZ_LVHF01000018.1, read on the forward strand.
TACCGAGCTTGAGTTTGGCTCGGATAAGCGCGCCAGTACCGAGCTTTATTTACCCTTCATTGATGAGCAAGAATTGTTTGGTTTGATTGGGGTAGAGTATCGCCTTGATAACCGTAACGCCTTACTCTTTACCAATACAGAGTTACCGGATGAGAATACGGTCGATCCTTCTCGATTTGAGACCTACACCTTTGATGCTTCTGTAGGGTGGCAGCCGACCTTATGGCAAGCGCTGAATCTTGGGTATCGCTATATTTATGGTACCTCTGAGTTAAAGACTCTGCCGAGTAATATCGGTGATTCGAAGCGTCGAAGCCAAGAAGGGTATGCGCGCTATAGCTACGATACGCTGGATAATATTGATTTACCGACTCAGGGTAATTTCTTGGTGGCAGAGTTTGCGATATCTAGTGATAAGCAAGAAGTGAATATCGGCTCATTGCTTCAAGGAGAAGAAATCGCAACCAGCTTTGATCTTGTGTGGACGGGCGCTTATACCTTGGGTCGCCATACTTTCATGGGTAAAGCCGAATATGGTCGAATTAACTCTGAGTCACCTTTCCCTCTTGAACCCAAAGAACTAGGTGGTTTCTTGAACCTATCGGGTGCCCCTAAAGGGGTCATTGCCGCCAAAAATAAAATTTTCTCTGCTGCCATTTACCGCTATCGGATCATGGATAACGACTTTGGTTTGTTCCAATCACCTGTCTATGTTGGCGGCTCGTTAGAGTGGGGCGGCGTTTATAACAACAGTCATTTCGAGTTGAGTGAAATTCCAACTTATTATGCAGGCAGTATTTTCTCAGGGATCAGCACGCCAATTGGACCTCTTATTTTCGCCTATGGTCGAACTGAACAAAACTATTCATCTTTCTATGTTCAGTTTGGTAGTAAGTTTTAACTCAGTATTCTGACAGGATAGAAAGCCTGATCGGTATTAAGGTGAGCCGGCAGTGTTACTGCCGCTTACTATCAAATTTAAAAATTGTGAATGTTGTAAAAGGTTGGTTATTTTTAAATTTTAGTTAACGGTGATATGCTTGAGAGACGGTTTTGGTCTCTTTTGGGTGTCTTTGAATCTGATTTACTATATCACGATACAAATAGCGTCATAGGGGGCCAGTCACTTCCAAGGATGTTTAGCCTGTTAAGGCTGAACCAAAATAAGAGGAATATGTCGTGCTTGAAGCCTACCGTAAACACGTCGAAGAACGTGCTGCAGAAGGAGTTGTTCCTAAGCCTCTCGATGCTGAACAAGTTGCCGCGCTGGTGGAACTTGTTAAAAATCCACCTGCGGGTGAAGAAGCCTTTCTGTTGGATCTCCTAGAAAATCGCATTCCCCCTGGTGTGGATGAAGCTGCTTATGTAAAAGCGGGCTTTTTGTCGGCAGTCACAAAAGGGGAGGCAAAGTCGCCGATTGTCTCTGCGGAAAAAGCGGCAGAGCTGCTGGGTACTATGCAAGGGGGTTACAACATTGAGCCGCTCATTGCGTTGCTTGATGATAACGCACTAGCGCCAATCGCGGTCAAAGCCCTATCCCATACCTTGCTAATGTTTGATGCTTTTTACGATGTGGAAGAAAAAGCCAAAGCGGGCAATGCTTTTGCTCAGCAAGTATTACAATCATGGGCCGATGCCGAATGGTTCCTCTCCAAGCCTGAACTGGCTGAAAAAATCACTCTAACTGTCTTTAAAGTGACAGGCGAAACCAATACCGATGATTTGTCGCCAGCGCCAGATGCGTGGTCACGCCCTGATATCCCACTTCACGCCCTTGCGATGCTAAAAAATGAGCGTGAAGGTATTGAGCCAGAACAGCCGGGCGCAATTGGTCCAATCAAACAGATCGATGCACTAAAAGAAAAAGGTCACCAGCTAGTGTACGTTGGTGATGTTGTTGGTACGGGGTCATCGCGTAAATCAGCAACCAACTCTGTGCTTTGGTTTATGGGTGATGACATCCCGAATGTACCAAACAAACGTGCGGGCGGTTATGTGCTCGGTGGTAAGATCGCGCCAATCTTCTTTAATACCATGGAAGATGCCGGTGCACTGCCAATCGAAGTCGATGTTACCGCGCTGAATATGGGTGACGTGATTGATGTTTACCCGTACAAAGGCGAAGTTCGTCGTCATGACAGCGATGAGCTAGTTTCGACTTTTGGTCTGAAAACCGATGTATTGATTGATGAAGTCCGTGCCGGTGGTCGTATTCCATTAATCATTGGTCGTGGGTTAACCGACCGTGCTCGTCAATCGTTAGGTTTGGCATCTTCAGAAGTGTTCCGTCGCCCTGTTGCGGTTGCTGATTCTGGCAAAGGCTACACTTTAGCGCAGAAAATGGTGGGTAAAGCCTGTGGCGTTGAAGGTATTCGCCCAGGGACTTACTGTGAGCCTAAGATGACCACAGTAGGCTCGCAAGACACCACTGGTCCTATGACCCGTGATGAGCTAAAAGATCTCGCGTGTCTAGGCTTCTCTGCGGAACTGACGATGCAGTCGTTCTGTCATACCTCGGCTTATCCAAAACCTGTCGATGTGAATACCCACCATACTCTACCTGACTTCATTATGAACCGTGGTGGTGTTTCACTGCGTCCGGGTGACGGTGTGATCCACTCATGGCTAAACCGTATGTTGCTTCCTGATACTGTGGGTACAGGTGGTGACTCGCATACGCGTTTCCCATTGGGGATCTCTTTCCCTGCAGGTTCTGGTTTGGTGGCGTTTGCTGCTGCGACTGGGGTAATGCCATTAGATATGCCTGAGTCAATCTTGGTTCGCTTTAAAGGCGAGATGCAAGAAGGGATCACCTTGCGTGATTTGGTTCATGCCATTCCGTATTACGCGATCCAACAAGGGCTTCTGACGGTTGAGAAAGCCGGTAAGATCAACGAATTCTCTGGTCGAGTACTCGAGATTGAAGGGGTTGAGCACCTAACGGTTGAGCAAGCGTTTGAGCTTTCTGATGCATCTGCTGAGCGTAGTGCAGCGGGTTGTACCGTGAAGCTATCGCCAGAATCGATTGCCGAGTACCTTGAATCTAACATCGTAATGCTGAAGTGGATGATTGCCGAAGGTTACGGTGACCGTCGTACGATTGAACGTCGTGTTAGTGCGATGGAAGCTTGGTTGGCAAATCCTGAGTTGATGGAAGCCGATAGTGATGCCGAGTACGCGCATGTCATTGAAATCGATCTAGCTGAGATTAAAGAGCCAATCTTATGTGCGCCGAATGACCCTGATGATGCGCGTTTGCTATCGGATGTACAGGGCACTGAGATTGATGAAGTCTTCATTGGTTCGTGCATGACCAACATTGGTCATTTCCGTGCTGCGGGTAAGCTGCTTGAGAAATTTGGCGGTCAACTTGATACGCGCTTGTGGGTCGCACCACCAACCAAGATGGATAAAGATCAGCTAACCGAAGAAGGGTACTACGGTATCTTTGGACGTGCGGGTGTGCGTATTGAAACTCCTGGATGTTCACTCTGCATGGGTAACCAAGCGCGTGTTGCTGATAAAGCGACTGTAATGTCGACCTCAACCCGTAACTTCCCGAACCGTTTGGGTACTGGTGCTAATGTGTATCTGTCATCGGCAGAGCTGGCAGCAGTGGGTGCTATCTTGGGTCGAATTCCAACCAAGGAAGAGTACCTTGAGTACGCGAAGCAGATTGATGCGACCGCAGCTGATACTTATCGTTACCTCAACTTCCACCGTATGGAGTCATACACCAAGAAAGCGGATGACGTGATTGTCCAAACTACGGTGTAACCCAGTTTCCAACTATTGATAAAAACAAAGCCCTCATAAAAATGAGGGCTTTTTGTTGTTGAAGATCTTGGTCTTCATTTCTTTCTTTTTGCTTCTACTTCTACACTAACGTGTTCAATGTTGTTGTGTTTAAATCTAGCGGATGCCATTTGATTTATTTATTGAGTAGACCCAGTTTTAGGACACGCGCCACATTGGCTGATGCAAGTTCCACATTCACTGCAGCATCGCGTAACGCTTCTTCAAGCGATACCGAACGTGGCACCACACTAAATACTGCATCGATACCGTGGTCGTGAACCACATGGCAATCATTCGATAAGCAGCCTGCAATGCCAACGACTGGGATATCAAACCCTTTCGCGGTACGTGCGACACCAATTGGGGTCTTACCGTGAATGGTTTGGCTATCGATACGACCTTCACCTGTGATCACCAAATCCGCATCGGCAAGCTGAGCTTTAAGATCGACCGCATCCATCACAATATCAATGCCTGGGCGTAGCTCAGCAGACAGAAGACCAAGCAGTGCGGCACCTAAACCACCAGCAGCACCTGCACCAGCCATGTCTTTAACATCTTTATCCAGTTGGCTTTTGATCACCTCAGCATAATGCGCCAAGTTAGCATCAAGCTGCTCAACCATTGCTGGTGTTGCCCCTTTTTGCGGGCCAAAGACATGAGATGCGCCTTTTGGTCCGCATAATGGGTTATCCACATCACACGCAACTTCTAACCTAATCGTCGCCAAGCGTGGGTCGATGTTTGCCATGTTGATGCTAGCAAGGCGCGCTAAAGCGCCACCGCCGTAGCCAATTTCCTTGCCTTCGCTATCAAGCAATTGAATGCCCAATGCTTGCGCCATACCAATACCACCGTCGTTGGTGGCACTGCCGCCAATACCTACGATGATGTGATTTACACCACGGTCCAGTGCGGCTTTGATCAGCTCACCTGTGCCATAAGTGGTGGTTTGTAGTGGATTACGCTGTTCGCTTGGGACTAGGTGTAAACCCGATGCCGCTGCCATTTCAATGATCGCGGTTTTGTCATCGCCCATCAGGCCGTAAAAGCCTTCAACTTGTTCGCCCAAAGGGCCGGTCACACGGCAATTTACAATGTGACCTTGGGTTGCATCGACTAGAGACTGCACAGTACCTTCACCACCGTCTGCCATTGGCAGCTTGTGGTATTCCGCATCAGGTAGCACCTGACGGAAGCCGTTTTCAATCGCGGTTGCGACTTCCATTGCCGATAGGCTTTCTTTGTATGAGTCTGGAGCGATAACAATTTTCATAGGTAATAAGCCTTAAACGAAGAAACCAAATACACCGAAGATAAGGGTAGATACCACCGCAATCATCAGACCAACTGCTGACTCGTATGGGATCAATTTGAGACGTTCTTTAATGTCCATGTGCACGGCACCACCGGTTGCGTGGAAGAAGCTTCCGTGTGGCATGTGGTCAAGAACCGTTGCACCGGCGTGGATCATGGCAGCACCTGCTAGCGCTGGCACACCCAGTTCAAGAATAGTGTGGCTAAAGACACTTGCTGCGACTGCTGTACCTGCTGTGGTTGAAGCGGTTGCCAGTGACATCATGGCACCTGAAATTGGTGCTAATAAGTAAGAAGGTAGACCTGATGCGGTAAGTACATCAATCAAGCCTGCTTTTAGGCCCGAGTTAGCAATAATGCCTGCTAAAGTACCTGTACCCAGTAGCATTACCGCAACTGGCGCCATACGGTTTAGACCGGAAACTGCAAAGTGGTTAGCATCGCGGAAGCGACCCATAACAACCGCACCCAGTAGACCACCTAGTGGTAGGGCGATCAGTGGATCAACGTTAATACCTGCAATCGGGCGTAAAGCCAGTAGGGCAATGGCAACCAATGGCGCCACAATCGCGTGCGTAAATTTTGGTAGGCGACTGTGATCTACACTGACTACTTCGTGCGCTTGTACTTTGCTGCCTTTATTCACCAGCTTTTTCGCAAGGAAGTAGGCGAAAGCCATACCGCATAAACCTGGGATCACACCAGCTGCCATCACAGACGTCAGTGGAACGTTGAAGGCATCAGAAGCTGCGATAGCATTTGGGTTTGGTGACATAACGTTACCGGCTTTACCACCACCGATCATCGCTAGCAGAATCGCCATTTTAGATAGGTCTGCGCGGTGCGCAATCGCCAGTGCAATCGGTGCAACTGTGATAACCGCCACGTCAACAAAGACACCCACCGAGGTTAGGATCATAGTGGCGACGGCGAGCGCCAGCAGGGCGCGAGTCTCACCGACTTTTTTCACTATGGTTTCTGCAATCGATGTTGCAGCACCTGATTCAATCAACACGCCAGCTAGCACACCTGCAGCCAAAATACGTAGTACAGCCGTCACAATGCCTTGCGCCCCGCCAATCATCAGGCCAACGGTGTCAGTTAGTGATACACCACCGACAATACCACCCACAAGGGCACCAATAATCATGCCGTAAGCTGGCGGCACTTTGCGGAGGATAAGAGTAATAGCAACAATTAAAGCGGCGAGTGCGCCGAGGGTGGATACTTCGATCATGGTGATGCGTCCATACAAAAGCGATCAGGTACGTGCCTATCGCGGTTTTAATTTAAAAAGGTAGAGAGGTTTTAGTGGGGGCTACTGTACTGATTCTTGTGAGGAGATGCTTTGGGCGAGCGACCAAATAACATTGAAAGCAAAAAGCTGTATTTTGTGCGTTTGCACAAAATACAGGAAATTAACTGTGATTGAGTACGGCTAAGTACAAGCGGGTCTTGTCTGCTATATTGTTGAAATTTAAAGATGTTTCTTGTTCTATTTTTTCAAGCCGATAACGCAGCGTATTTCTGTGAATATGGAGTTGTTGACATGTTTGCGCTAAATCACAATTTTGAACAAAAAATGTCTTCAGTGTTTTGAATAATATGCCACGTGGATCATTAGCGCGTAATTTTGTTAATGGCGCACAAAGTTGCTCATGACGCCATGCTTCGTGTTTTAATCCGCTCAGCAACACGGGCAGCAGGTGGTCGTGGTAAAAGAGCAAGCTGTCATCGCTGATATTGGCTTCAAGGGTCGCTTGGGCGGTGAGGTAAGATTTTGCTAAACCATCAAGGGTGGGAAAGTAGCCGCCCATAGCAATTTGCAGGGTAAAGCTGCCGTCTTTAGCGGCGCGTTTCATCAGCTTTTGAGCGCGTTTGAGTTCATCGCTATGGAGCCACTCACCGTTTACTAAGGTGATGGGTTTAAGCACCACAATTTCGTTGTGCGATACCGATACTATCCCCACCAAGTTATTCCGCTCAGGGTACTCCAAAAGGTGAACTACCCGCTGTAAATATTCTAGAGATAACTGCTCGCCTTGGGTTGGCAACACTTTGACAACAGCTGCAATTCGGGGTTGGCTAAGATCGAGATCTAACCGCTCAGCGATGTTGGTCAGTTGATTTTCGTTTAATTCGCTCCCTTTGATCAACTGCAGCACGAGTTCTTCGCGGTGGCGTTTATCCCACTGAATTTGTGACATGAGTGCCGCCTGCTCGACGATCAATTCTGCGGTCATTTTTACGAGCTCACCAAAACTGCGCACTTGCTCTGGTACCCCAGAGATACCAATGACACCGATTACCTCTTGATGAAACAAGATAGGTAGGTTGATCCCTGGTTTGACCCCTTTGAGTTGATTGGCGGTCGCCTGATCGATTTCAACCACTCGGTTATCGTTAATCGCTAAGATCGCCCCATCGTGGCGTTGATTGATCCGTGCGGGATCGCCTGAGCCAATGATCCTGCCTTGTTCGTTCATCACATTGATCGAATAAGGGATGATTTTCATGGTGCGTTCGATGATTTGGCGCGCAATAGTGGCATTGAGTTGCATTCTTTGCGGATATCCTGAAAATGTGCCAGCGAGAGTTCTATTGTACGCATGGTTAACGAAGAGGGTAGCGATGGACTACGAATTTAAAAAAAATACCTTGGAAGGCAGTTATCATGCGATCTTTTCCATGGGTCACGAAGCACTAGGACGCTGGTTGGTGGAAGAAGTCGGGAAAGACTTTGCCAAAATGGATCTGGTCGTGGCGCAAATTAGTGCATTGAAAAATAGCCCCCAAGAATGGCGCTTGATTGGTGATGAGTTGACTTTGAGCCTGCAAGATAACGAAGCTTTGATTCAGGCTAACTTCTTGTTTTCAGAAGATGATAATGAGCTAGAAGAAGATCTCCATCTGTATGATGAGGAGAGTATCGCGGTGTGCGGGATCGAAGATTTCAGCCAAGTGCTGGACGCGTGGCGCGCTTTTGTGACCCGTTTTTGAGCATTGCATATCACCCGCATAAAAATGCATGATTTTAGTGAAATGGCCGCACCTTTTTGGTGCGGCTTTTTTGTGCCTGACGTTTGAGTTTTGCCTAACGCACTGAAAATTAACTGTAAAAAAAGTTGGCACGTGACTTGTTTATTCCTTAATCAACAACAGCTACCCGGATATAACGCAGCAGCATTCATGTTTAAGGAGCAAGCAATGAAACTAATTAATGCGATTATCAAACCGTTTAAGCTCGATGATGTGCGTGAAGCCTTGGCCGATGTTGGTGTCGAAGGCATGACAGTCACTGAGGTGAAAGGCTTTGGTCGCCAGAAAGGCCATACCGAATTGTATCGTGGCGCAGAGTACCAAGTGGATTTTCTGCCAAAGGTGAAGCTAGAAATTGCCACCCAAGCTGAGAATTTGGAAGCGATTGTGGAGGCGATCGCTAATGCTGCGCAAACCGGCAAGATCGGTGACGGCAAAATCTTTGTGTACGACTTGGATCATGCAGTGCGTATTCGTACTGGTGAAACTGATATTGAAGCGCTTTAAATTTTTGCGGTGATTAGGGGATAGAACCATGGAATTATCAACCACAGTTACAGAGCTGCGTTATGCGCTCGATACGTTTTTCTTTTTGATGTCAGGTGCCTTGGTCATGTGGATGGCTGCGGGGTTTGCCATGCTCGAAGCGGGCTTAGTGCGCTCGAAAAATACCACTGAAATCCTAACCAAGAACGTCTGTTTGTACGCCATCGCTTGTACCATGTATTTAGTCGTGGGCTACAACATCATGTATGTCGATAACGGTGAAGGCGGCTGGCTACCCTCGTTTGGCACTTTGATTGGTAGCCAAGCGGAAGGAGCCGACCACTCGCTAGAGTCTGATTTCTTCTTCCAAGTGGTGTTCGTAGCGACTGCAATGTCAGTGGTTTCTGGTGCAGTAGCTGAGCGCATGAAGTTATGGTCGTTCCTCATTTTCTCTATCATTTTGACGGCCTTTATCTACCCAATGGAAGGTTACTGGACATGGGGCGGTGGTTTCTTATCTGAAGCGGGATTCAGCGACTTTGCAGGCTCAGGTATCGTCCACATGGCGGGCGCAGCAGCTGCGTTAGCTGGGGTGCTACTACTGGGCGCGCGTAAAGGTAAATACGGTAAAAATGGTGAAATCTACCCAATTCCAGGCTCAAACATGCCACTGGCTACCTTAGGTACGTTCATCTTGTGGTTTGGTTGGTTTGGTTTTAACGGCGGTTCACAGTTGATGGTGTCGGACTTTGAAAACGCGACTGCGGTTGGTCAAATCTTCTTGAACACCAATGCAGCTGCTGCTGCAGGGGCAATTGCAGCACTGGCGGTATGTAAAACGACTTGGGGTAAAGCGGATTTAACCATGGTGCTTAATGGTGCGTTGGCAGGCTTGGTGGCTATAACGGCAGACCCGTTATCACCATCACCAATGGCGGCAGTGATCATCGGTGTTGTATCAGGCGCATTGGTGGTATTTAGCATCATTGGCTTGGATAAAATCAAAGTGGATGACCCTGTAGGTGCGATTTCTGTTCACGGTGTGTGTGGCTTCTTCGGCCTGATGGCGGTGCCATTTAGCAACACGGATGCAACATTTGGCGCGCAATTACTAGGGGCTGTGGTTATCTTTGGCTGGGTATTTGGTTCAAGCCTGTTGGTATGGGCCGTGCTTAAGTACACGGTTGGTATTCGCGTAACGGAAGAGGAAGAGTTAGCCGGCATGGATATGCATGACTGCGGTGTTGATGCATACCCTGAGTTTGTCAGTGTGAAGTAATCAATTGATAGCACAACGTAAAGTATACTAAGAAACCAATAACATACATCTAGTTCACACCTTTTAATGAACGCTTCTGTAAAGAAGCGTTTTTTTTGTGTTGAATTGTTTCAGTGCGTTGTGTTGGTCATGTGTTACAGTATAATTAATCGCATTGATAACTGTTATCATTTTACTTTTCGTTAAGGGATGAATAAATGAAAAAGCTGTTAGCTTCGGCAATTTTCTGTGCTTTGGCAGCACCTCAGGTAGCAACTGCTGCTGAAGAAGTGAACGTATACTCTTACCGTCAACCATTCTTGGTTGAGCCAATGTTTAACGAGTTCACAAAAGAAACGGGCATTAAAGTAAACGTGAAGTTTGCGAAAAAAGGCCTTGCAGAAAAACTTCAACAAGAAGGTGAGTACAGCCCTGCTGACGTGATCCTAACAACTGATATCAGCCGCTTGGTTGAGCTAGTAGATAAAGGTCTAGTACAAGCTGTTGACAGTAAAGTGATTGAGCAAAACGTGCCAGCTCAATACCGTGACAACGAAGACGAGTGGTTTGCGCTAACACTACGTGCTCGTAATGTTTATTCATCTCGTGACCGTGTAGGTCGCCTACCAGCTGAGTTTGACTATGCTGATCTTGCTAAGCCTGAGTGGAAAGGCAAGATTTGTACTCGCTCTGGTAAGCACCCATACAATGTATCGCTAGTGTCTTCGATGATTGCTCACCACGGTGAAGCTGAAGCGAAAACATGGCTAGAAGGTGTGAAAGCCAACCTAGCTCGCAAGCCGCAAGGTAACGACCGTGCGCAAGTAAAAGCGGTGAAAGAAGGTCTGTGTGATCTAGCAATCGGTAACAGCTACTACCTAGGTAAGATGGTTAACGATGACAAGCAAAAAGCTTGGGCTGAAGCGGTTTACATCAACTTTCCTGGTCAAAAAGCCAACGGCACTCACGTTAACGTAAGTGGTATGGCAATGGCGAAATACGCGCCGAACAAAGACAGCGCACAAAAGCTGATGGAATTCTTAACGGGTGATAAAGCCCAGCAAATGTACGCTGAAGTGAACTATGAGTACCCAGTGAAAGATGGCGTTAAGCGCTCAGAGCTAGTGGCATCTTGGGGCGATTTCGATGCAGACAAGCTATCACTTGAGAAAGTGGCGGAATACCACAACACAGCAATCAAACTTCTGGATGAAGTGAAGTTTGACTTGTAATTGAGTGAGTTAAAAAGTGGGGCGTTATGCCCCATTTTGTTTTTGCTTTAAGTGTATGGCTGGTCGACTTGAATTTGGATGGTATCCAACGAGTGAGGGATCATACGTGTTTACTAAATGAGTAATGAGTCAGATGAGATTACGCTAAGTAGTTGGCAATGAGAGAAAAGTTTATATTTTGGCGAACCAGCAGTTGGGGGCTTTCCCTGCTGCTGGTTTTGCCTATTTTAGCGATCTTCATTACGGCGATGGGTGAAAGCGACGATGTGTTTGCTCACCTGATGAATACCGTAATGACAACCTACACCGCCAATACGTTTTGGTTGGTGGTAGGGACTTTAGTATTGGCATTGTTGTTTGGTTTACCCTCGGCGTGGATCATGGCAATGTGCCGCATTCCCGGTGAGAAGGTGTTGCAGTGGTCTTTGGTACTGCCACTTGCGATGCCGGGTTATATCGTGGGTTATATCTATACCGACTGGTTTGATTATGCCGGTCCGGTACAAATCTTCTTACGCGATACCTTTGGTTGGCACAGCGTGCATGATTATTGGTTTCCAGATATCCGCTCTTTAGGTGGCGCTTGTTTTGTATTGGCGCTAGTGCTTTACCCTTACATCTACTTATTGGCTCGCGCTGCCTTCATGGAGCAAAGTGTCAGCCTATTGCAATCGGCACGCTTACTGCGCTGCTCGCCATGGGAAAGTTTCCGTCGAATTTCACTGCCGTTAGCCCGTCCATCGATTGCGGTCGGGATGTCGCTGGTAGCGATGGAAACCCTGGGTGATTTTGGTACTGTGAGCTATTTTGCGGTGAACACGCTGACAACGGCGGTGTACGATACTTGGCTTGGGTATTCCAACCTTAATGCAGCGGCAAAAATCTCAGCCATTATGCTGGTGGTGATCTTTTTGTTGATCAGTGCCGAGCGTTTTAGTCGTCGTAAACAAAAGCTGTTTCAGCAGCAGTTTGAACACGGGGATGATGTTCGCTATACCTTAATTGGCGCGAAGAAATGGTGTGCGGTTGTGTGGTGTTGGAGCCTAGTGGCTATCGCCTTCTTGTTCCCGATTTTGCAGTTGGGTTATTACGCTTTTCATTACTTTGCTGAGAGTTGGACCACTGAATTTCAGCAATACAGCCTTAACAGTTTGTTTGTTTCTACTGTTGCAGCTTTGCTGGCTGTACTACTGGCTCTGGCAGTGAATTTCTATCATCGCCTTGATAGCCGTACCCAAACCACGGTACCTCTGCGCATTTCATCGCTGGGTTATGCGGTACCGGGCACTGTGCTTGCGATTGGAGTGATGATCCCGCTAACTTCGGCGGATCACTTAGTCAATGATTTCGCTCGTGACTGGGGATTAGGGCGTCCGGGGTTGATCTTCTCGGGCACCATGGTGGCAATTATCTTTGCGTTTGTGGTGCGCTTTGCGGCAGTGGCAATCGGTAGTGTTGAAAGTAGCTTGGCGAAGATCCCACCGTCGCTAGATATGGCATCAAAAACCATGGGCTATGCATCAACCTCGATGTTACGTCGGGTACATTTACCCTTGATCCGTCGTGGTTGCCTGATTGCAGGGCTATTGGTGTTCATCGAGTCGATGAAAGAGCTCAATGCCGCGCTGTTATTGCGTCCGTTTAATTTTGAAACCTTGGCGACCTATGTTTTTAATTTCGCCTCAGATGAGCAGCTGGAGTTAGCTGCGTTGCCGGCAATATTGCTAGTGGTGGTGGGGTTGATCCCACTGGTTATGGTTAACCGTTCCTTGGAGCAAAAGCACCGATGAGTCATGCATTATCCGTTAAGGATTTAACTTGCCGCTACAATGGTCAGGCGGTACTAAAGAACCTTTCTTTACCTGTTGAAGATAACGAAATTGTTTGTCTGCTGGGAGCCAGTGGTTGCGGTAAAACGACCTTGCTGAAAGCCATTGCCGGACTGCTGCCTTTAGAGAGCGGGACCATGCATATTCATGGTCGCACCATTGCCGATGACAGCACTTGGTTGCCACCAGAAAAACGCAATATTGGGATGATCTTCCAAGACTACGCGTTGTTCCCACACCTCACTGTGGCGCAGAACATAGCCTTTGGTTTACGGGATTGGGATAAGTCTCGGGTTGAGCAAAAAATTCAGCAGATGCTGGAATTGGTGCACCTCAATGGGTTAGACGATCGTTATCCGCACCAATTATCGGGTGGTCAGCAGCAGCGAGTGGCGATTGCCCGTGCACTAGCGTGCGAACCGGATTTGATCTTACTCGATGAACCTTTCTCTAATATCGACACCCAAGTACGCCATGGGATGATCAAGGACATTCGTGCGATTTTCAAAAAGCAGGGCGTCACCGCGATTTTCGTGACTCACTCGCGTGAAGAGGCGTTTGCGTTTGCCGACCGTATGGCGGTAATGAATAACGGGGTGATCGAGCAATTTGGTACCGCGACCGAGCTTTACTATCGTCCGAGTAGCCGTTTTGTGGCTGAGTTCTTAGGAAGCAGCTCTTACTTACCCGCTCAGATCCAGCAAGGTTCGCTGACAACCCCTCTAGGGGAAGTTAACTTAAGTGCTGAGCATGCTTACGATGATAAGAGTCAGGTTGAATGGTTGCTCCGACCACAAAACCTCTCGGTGCAACCTGATAGCGAAGGGCAAGGTGTGATTGCTGAGCAACAGTTTATGGGCGATAGCTGCCGTTATACGGTCGAGCTTGAGGGGCACCGTTTAGTGGTGAACTCTAATTTGCTATTAAAAATTGGTGAGAAAGTGGCTGTGATGGTAGAACCACACGAGCCTGTTCTGTTTGCCGCGACGGCTTAGACTCTTTGCTATAGATGATTAGTCGTTAAGGTTAATTGCAATAGATAAAACAAAGCCGATACCCATGGTATCGGCTTTCTTTTGGTTCTGGATCAGGCTTCTGCATAAATGGTCGCCAGATATTGCTTCGCTTCTGCGTACATGAGCTCTTGATCTGGGTGCAGGTTTGAATGCAAGTACAGCACATAGCAAATGCCGTGAAGCAAACCACAAAGTTGTTTAGGGTCTCGGTCGGCAGTGATTTCACCGTTCTCAATCGCCTGTTCAAACATTTCAGTGATCTGTTTTAAACTTTTTTTGTTGCCCGTAATAAAGTGTGGCCAGATGTCTTCACGTACCGAAGTACTCCATTCGAACCATACTTTTAACCAGTCTTTTTGCTCAATGACAGCATCAATGAGGTTATGAGAAATGCAATTTAACCGTGCCGAGAGGGTTTTATCCGCCTCACCAAGGCAATGGTTAACTAGAATATTAAACTGGCTTTCGACTTGAGAAAGCACTTCTTCAACTAGTGCCTCACGGGTTGGAAAGTAATTAAACACGGTAGCAACTGAAACATTAGCCATTTCTGCTATGTCTGCATGACCAGCACGACCAATACCACGACGCGCAAATACGTCTAACGCATAATCCAAAAGTTGCTGTTTACGTTTTTCTGGTGAGAGACGGGTGCGTGTTTTTTTGGTGATAGTATCCATATTAGCTTAAATCCCTAGCCTAAGTATTTATAAAATATATTTATTTGTTTTGTTTAATAACTGTACAGGAGCAACCAAAGGGGTTCAAACGAGATCTTGTCTAAGTGTGTCGTATAATTGACACTATTGATAAAATAACGTTTGCGTGAAAGGAATGGTACAATGCCATTCTTTGGATACTGGTCTATACACGGCGTTGCTTGCTGCCGTGCTAATGGAGAAAAAGATGAAGCACACCGTTGAAGTTATGATTTCTGAGCAGGATGTTCAGGCACGTGTTAAAGAGCTAGGAAAGCAAATTACCGAACACTACAAAGATTCTGAAAACTTGGTCATGGTAGGTCTACTACGTGGCTCATTTGTGTTTATGGCTGATCTAGCACGTGCAATCGAGCTGCCGCACGAAGTCGACTTCATGACTGCTTCAAGCTACGGTAATACGATGGAAAGTTCGCGTGATGTTCGTATCCTGAAAGACTTGGATGACGATATCAAAGGTAAAGATGTTCTACTTGTTGAAGACATCATCGATACGGGTAACACCCTAAGCAAAGTGTGTGAAATCCTATCTATCCGTGAACCAAACTCAATCCGTATCTGTACGCTACTGGATAAACCAGAGCGCCGTGAAGTACACGTAGACGTGGATTGGTTCGGCTTTAGCATTCCAGACGAATTCGTTGTGGGTGTCGGCATCGACTACGCACAAAAATACCGCCACCTACCTTTCATTGGTAAAGTGGTTCCGCAAGAAGATTAATTCTGCGCGAGAGAAAAAAGCGACCTTAGGTCGCTTTTTTAGTATTTGGGGGATTGTTGCTTGAAAGCGAGTTAGGCTTGGCTACTCGGTAGGATAGATTCCATAGAAGAAACATAGTTTGCTTCAAGTGATTCGCGGCTAGTTGATGTCATGCCAAGGTCACGAAGAACGCCGTTATCAATACCGTAGATCCAACCGTGGATCTTCACTTTCTGACCACGTTCCCATGCTTGTTGCATGATGGTCGAGTTACCTAGGTTGTAGACTTGAGAGGCCACGTTGATTTCACATAGCTTATTGTCACGATCTACTGGCGACATGCTATCTAATACATCGCGATGATTAAGGTATAAATCACGGATGTGAAGTAACCAGTTGTTGATAAGACCCAATTGTGGGTTTTCAACCGCAGCAGAAACGCCGCCACAACCGTAGTGACCACAAATAATGATATGACGTACTTTTAGTACATCAACCGCGTATTGAACGACGGATAAACAGTTAAGGTCGGTATGAATTACTTGGTTGGCAACGTTACGGTGAACGAAGAGTTCACCAGAGACTAAACCTGTTAGGCGTTCTGCAGGAACGCGGCTATCAGAACAGCCAATCCATAAGTATTCAGGGTGTTGTGCTTTCGCGAGATGGGTAAAAAACTCAGGTTTCTCTTCCTTGATATTTTCAGACCAAGAAAGGTTATTTGCGAATAGTTGCTTGATATCTGCCATGACTGTGCCTTCTTTGATACATTCCCTACTATACACGTACAGTGCTGTTAGCAAATCGGATTAGTTACCTAATACCGTTTAATTATTAGTATTTTTATCAATTGCTGCTGAGAGCAAATGTTGTAAATTTTTAACATAAAGAGCGCATTATATGAACGCTTTAGAGATAAAAAATTTAAATAAGACTTACAAAGGTGGTGTTAAGGCACTGAAAAATATGAACCTTTGTGTTAAGCAGGGTGATTTTTTTGCATTGCTTGGTCCGAACGGGGCAGGTAAATCGACCACCATTGGGATCATTAGCTCCTTGGTAAATAAAACCTCGGGCGATGTGTCGATTTTTGGTTTTGATTTAGAAAAAAATATTGTTGAAGCGAAAAATCACTTGGGATTGGTACCGCAAGAGTTCAATTTCAACCAGTTTGAGACCGTTGAACAGATCGTGGTAAACCAAGCGGGTTACTACGGTGTTGAGCGCAGTGTCGCTAAAGAGCGTGCTAAGAAGTATTTGTCGCAACTCGATTTGTGGGAAAAGCGCAATGAGCGTGCCCGTAATCTTTCGGGTGGGATGAAGCGTCGTTTGATGATCGCACGAGCTTTGATCCACGAGCCTAAGCTGTTGATCCTCGATGAGCCAACCGCAGGGGTTGATATTGAGTTACGTCGCTCAATGTGGGCTTTTCTTCGTCAAATCAACGAAGAAGGCGTAACGATCATTCTGACTACTCACTACCTTGAAGAAGCGGAAATGCTGTGTCGTAACATCGGGATTATCAATCATGGTGAGCTGGTGGAAAACACCAGTATGAAAGAGTTGCTGAGTAAGTTGGAAGTTGAAAGCTTTATCCTTGATGTCAAACTTAATGGCAATAAGCCAGAGCTTAACGATATCAAATGGCGCTTGCCTGATAACCATACTCTGGAGATCGATATTCAAAAAGGGATGGGACTGAACAAGATTTTTGCTCAATTGACCGAGCAGGGGATCGAAGTGTTATCGATGCGTAATAAGGCCAACCGCCTGGAAGAGCTGTTTGTCACCCTAGTGGCACAAAGTGAAGCACGAGGGAGCAAAGCATGAGACACCAATATTGGATCGCATTTAAAAGCCTGATCAGCAAAGAAGTGAACCGTTTTGCCCGTATTTGGGTGCAAACAATGGTGCCACCAGCCATCACCATGACCTTGTATTTCATTATCTTTGGTAGCTTGATCGGGAGCCGGATCGGTGAGATGAATGGCTTTAGCTACATGGAATATATTGTGCCGGGATTGATCATGATGTCGGTGATCACTAACTCGTACTCCAACGTGGCCTCGTCGTTTTTCAGTGCTAAGTTTCAGCACAACATCGAAGAGTTGTTGGTGGCGCCAGTGCCAAACTACATCATCATTGCCGGTTATGTTGGCGGTGGGGTGTTACGTGGCTTAGGGGTCGGCTTTATCGTGACTATGGTGTCGCTGTTCTTTGTTGATCTGCAAATCGCTCATCTTGGGGTGATTGTGGCTACTGTGTTACTGACCTCGATCTTGTTCTCGCTGGGTGGTTTGATCAATGCGGTTTACGCCCGTACTTTTGATGATATCAGCATTATCCCGACCTTTATTCTTACGCCGTTAACCTACCTTGGTGGGGTGTTCTACTCTATCAGCTTATTACCGGAATTTTGGCTAGGTGTTTCCAAGCTAAACCCTATAGTCTATATGGTTAATGCGTTCCGTTACGGCTTCCTTGGGGTGTCTGATGTGGGTATTGGTACTTCGTTCACTGTACTGATGGTGTTCATCGCAGGTCTATACGGTTTTGCTTATTACCTGATCTCACGAGGTATTGGTCTACGTTCGTAGAGCGATTACCCTTTAAGCAATAAACAAAAAGCCCGCAAGCGTGATGCTTGCGGGCTTTTTAGTATCTAGCTTGCGCGGTTTTATTCGGTCGCTTCAGCAGCCGGTTGTGGTGGCGTTAGCTCAACCACTTGGTTATCGATCAAGCGCGCTTTACCTAAGATTGCTGACATTAGGATCACCGCTTGCTTGGTCTCTTCCGTTACCGGTTGCAGGGTTGCCGCATCACGAATGAAGCTTTCATCTGGCTGTAAGCCTGCTGCGCGTAGTTGGTCGTTAGCGTCAACCACCAGCTCTGCGTAGTCACTACGACCGCCACGCATTTGGCTGCTTACCCAACGCATAGTACGCGCTAAAACAGGCGCACGTTGGCGTTCATCAACCGTTAGGTAACCATTGCGAGAGCTCATTGCTAAGCCGTCCATTTCACGTACCGTTGGTACGCCAATGATTTCGATGTCCATCGCCATGTCTTCAACCATTTGGCGAAGTAGGGCCAGCTGTTGGTAATCTTTTTCACCAAAGCAAGCAACGTCAGGTTGCACAATGTTGAACAGCTTAGTCACAACAGTCGCCACGCCACGAAAGTGACCAGGGCGAACTGCGCCTTCTAGCATTTGAGATAAGCCAGGAACTTCAACAAAAGTATGGCGATCCAGGCCTTGAGGGTACATTACATCCGGTGTAGGTGTGAAAACCAGATCAACCCCTTCACCGTTTAGCTTGGCAAGATCGTCTTCCAAGGTGCGCGGGTAATTGTTGAGGTCGTCGGCTTTATCAAATTGCATAGGGTTAACAAAAATGCTCACCACTACCACATCAGCGTGTTCACGAGCCTTGCGAACTAGAGTGAGGTGGCCTTCATGCAGATTGCCCATAGTGGGAACAAAAGCAATACGGCGGCCATCGCGGCGCCAGCTACGTACTTGTTCTCGAATTGGACTGATCTCATCGAATGTCTGCATTGTAATTCCTTACTCAAAAGTATGCTCAGAACCTGGGAAGGTTCCAGCTGCTACCTCTTCAATGTATTTAGTAACAGCAGCACGCATTTCACCGGTCTCTGCTAAGTAGTTCTTAGAGAAACGCGGAATATAGTTAGCGGAAATGCCGAACATGTCGTGCATAACCAGAATTTGACCATCGGTCGCATTACCTGCGCCAATACCGATAACAGGGACTTCGACCGCATTGGTGATGCGCTCAGCTAGACTGGCTGGTACACACTCTAGCAAGATGATTTGCGCACCCGCATTTTTCAGCAGAATAGCATCTTTTACCATTTGCTCAGCGTGGTCGGAGTCACGTCCTTGCACTTTGTAACCACCAAAAATATTAACTGACTGCGGGGTCAGTCCCAGATGGGCACAAACAGGCACGGCACGTTCGGTCAATTTTGAGACGGTTTCCGCCAGCCAGGCGCCGCCTTCGAGTTTTACCATGTTAGCACCCGCACGCATTAGCTCTGCAGCACTTTCGCAGGCTTGCTCTGGGGTGCTATAGCTCATAAATGGCATGTCAGCCATTAAGAGGGCATTCGGGCTACCAGCGCGTACACAGCGCGTGTGGTAAGCAATGTCAGCCACGCTAACAGGTAGCGTATCGGGTTTGCCTTGAAGTACCATGCCAAGGGAATCTCCCACTAGCATGACCGGCATTTCTTGTTGCTCGAATAATTGAGCGAAACTCGCATCGTATGCGGTCACAGATGCAAACTTACGACCTTCTTGCTTCCATTTCATCAGGTCGTTAATGGTGATTTTTTTCATTGTCTCTCCCTCTTTCCCCTTGATGGGTTAGTCTGCCCAGATGGACAAACCGTTACGGTCTACTTCTGCCAGCAGTGTTTGCAGCTTTGTCTGGTCAGGTAGTACCAAATCAGGGGCTATTTCAGCTAGTGGGTAAAGTACAAATTCACGTACTTTCATCCCATAGTGCGGTATGGTTAACCGTTCGCAATGATGCTCGAGATCCCCGTACAGGATGATATCGAGATCTAAAGTTCGTGGCCCCCAACGCTCTGCTTTACGCACGCGACCGTGCTCTAGCTCGATCTTTTGGGTGCAATCGAGCAAAGCAAGCGGTGACAGGTCAGTATCAACCGCAACAACGGCATTGACGTAGTCCGGTTGATCTTGAGGACCCATCGGTGTACTGCTGTACAACGACGAAGCAGCAACAACCTTGATGTTTGGTTGTTGCTTTAAGATTTCAATGGCGCTTTTGGCTTGGCTTAGCGGATCGCTTAAGTTACTGCCAATCGCGATATAAGCTCGGATCATGATGATTTAGCTTGTGGTTTGCGACGACGTTGGTGTGGACGACGGCGACGCGGACGACGGTTACCGCCACCACTGCCATCATTCAGCTGTTGCACCATCTTGTTACGTTTTTGGTTATCCACTTGCTGGAATTCCTTCCACCACTGGGCCAAGTCGCGTAAATCGTCATCTTCGAAGTGGCTGCGCATTTCTAGGAAGTCATACGAAGCACGGAACTTCGGATGTTCCATCGCTTTGAACGCACGTTTACCGTTACGACGGCTTAAACGTAGCTGTTGCTGCCAAATGTCACGCACTGTCGTGGTGTGACGACGTGGGATCGCAATGGATTTCACTTGTTCGTCAAGAATATCGTTCGCTGCCACCATGAATGCGTCGTAGTACGCTAGGCCGCTGGCAAACGCGATTTCTTCAGCGCGAGTGGTCATTGGGTACCACAGCATGGCTGCGTACATGAAAGCAGGATTAACACGTTGGTCTTTTGCCAAACGCTTATCGGTTGCTTTCAAGATGAATTCGATCATCTTCTCGGTGTTGCTGCTGTTATCTTCGGTGAAGTGTTCACTCAAAATAGGGAACAGCTGCTGGAAAAGATTGTATTCGCGCAGAAGTTTATAAGTTGCGTAGCCTTGACCCGACTGTAGCAGCTTTAAGCTTTCTTCAAACAAACGAGCAGCAGGGATATCACGCAGTAACGTTGATAGCTCGTGAATTGGCTCGGCTGTTTTTGGCTCAATGGTCATATCAAGCTTGGCAGCGAAGCGAATCGCACGCAGCATACGTACTGGGTCTTCACGGTAACGGGTTTCAGGATCGCCAATCAGGCGGATCACGCGATCGTTAAGATCTTGAACGCCGTTGGTGTAATCGGTTACCGAGTAATCATCAATGTTGTAGTACAGGGCGTTGATGGTGAAGTCACGGCGTTCCGCATCTTCATCAATAGAGCCGTAAACATTGTCGCGTAGCAGCATGCCTTCTTGGCTTTGTGCTGATACCGCTTGTTTCTTGTTGCCTGTTTGCGGGGCGGGCTTATCCGAGTGGTGACCTCGGAAGGTTGCCACTTCAATAACATCACGACCAAACAAAATGTGCGCCAGACGAAAACGGCGGCCAATCAGGCGGCAGTTACGGAACAGTTGCTTGATTTCTTCTGGTGTCGCATTGGTCGCGATATCAAAATCTTTTGGTTGTTTGCCAAGTAAAATATCACGCACACCACCGCCAACAAGGTAGGCGTCATAGCCCGCTTTATTTAGGCGATATAGTACTTTCAGCGCATTCTCGCTGATATCTTTACGTGAAATGCCGTGTTCTTGGCGTGGAATAATGTGCAAATCTGGTTCCTCGGTACAGCGAGTACTATTGTCAATATTCAAGACCTTACGGCAAAAACTGGCGACTCGATTAAAAATAACACACCCCATTTTTGTGCATCGGATTCAACAAACAGCCGCATATCATATATCACAGCTCATCATTTTTGAATGGCATCGTGATTGCTGTTGATTTTGGCAGCTTATCTAGTTGCCAGTTTTGGACACCCCAGTTAAGGATATCGGTCAGGCTTGCGTCTTGTAATGCTGGCGCTGGTGCCAGCCCTAAAAAGTCCATCGCGGCTAATAACGTCGGCTTGGGAGCTCGCTTATCAATCGCGGGCGCGTGGTTTTGCTTAGAGAGCTTGTTACCATTTTCAGTGACAGCTAGCGGTAAGTGCAGGTAGCGCACTTTAGGTTGACCTAATTGGCGGTACAAGTCGATTTGACGTCCGGTTGGCTCAATCAAATCTGCACCACGGACGACCTCTGTTACGCCTTGCTCTATATCGTCCAACACGACGGCAAGGTTGTAGGCAAATAAGCCGTCGCGGCGGTGAATAATAAAGTCTTCTTGCGCCAGTGCCAACGGAATGCTGATGTTGCCGTGCAATAAGTCGTTGAACTCGGTGACCGGGTTATCCACTTTCAGTCGTACCGCGCAGCCATCTGCAGGTAAGTGCAAGTCACGACATGTGCCAGGGTAGTAACCGCCTGCGGCTTTAATTTGCTTGCGGGTACATTGGCAATAGTAAGCTTGATGCTCGCTAAGCCACTGATCAATTTGGGCTTGGTACGCCTGATGACGCTGACTTTGGTACATGACACTGCCATCCCAATGCAGGCCGTAAGCTTCTAATGTCCGTAGAATATCATCCGCCGCCCCGGGCATTTCGCGTGGGGGATCGAGATCTTCCATTCGCACGAGCCACTTTCCTTGTTGGGATTTAGCTTGTAAGTAGCTGCCAAGAGCGGCGACTAATGAGCCGAAATGGAGTGGGCCAGAAGGCGAGGGCGCAAAGCGTCCGACATAACCAAAGGTATTACTGATCATAAGGTGCTGGTTGTTGCCAAGTCGAAATTGTCTCAGTGTTTGTGGTGGCGAGGTTTGCCACTACAAATGAAAGAGGGAGCTGACGCTCCCTCTTACAGTGGTAGAAATACGTATTGTATTAGCCAGCCATCTGCTTTTCTTTGATCTCTGCAAGTGTTTTACAGTCGATACATAGTTCGGCTGTTGGGCGAGCTTCAAGACGGCGGATACCGATCTCGATGCCGCACGAATCACAGAAACCAAAGTCATCGTCTTCGATGCGTTGTAGCGTTTTCTCGATCTTTTTGATCAGTTTACGCTCACGGTCACGGTTACGAAGTTCAAGGCTGAATTCTTCTTCCTGAGCAGCTCGATCGACAGGATCTGGGAAGTTTGCTGCTTCGTCTTGCATGTGGTTTACAGTGCGATCAACTTCTTCACGAAGCTGGTTACGCCATGCTTCAAGAATCATAGTGAAGTGCTTTAGCTGCTCTTCACCCATGTACTCTTCACCAGCTTTTTCCTGGTAAGGCTCAACCCCAGCAATAGCCAGGATGCCTAGCGATTTTTTAACGTTGCTCTCTGGCATATAGCTTCTCCTAATATACCTAATAACCGTCACTGGTTAATTTTGGGCGGTATCTATAGCAGAAAGGGTAGTGGGTGGCAATTACTGCACATATTCAATTTTATACCAATGTGAAGAAAGCATCATTTTTCACGTTAGGTGACTAAATTGTATACAAGTGTGTAACTTGATCGCCTGCTCGCTTAAATCGGCTTTATAGCAGATGATCTCAACGCCGGCCTGTTCTGCCTGTTTAATCAATTGATGATAGTCCGGGTCTATATGGTGGGCGGCTGCGACGTTTTCAATACCTGAATGCAAAATTGCGAAAAAAAGTACTGCGCGTTGCCCGCTCTGAGCCACTTCCATCAATTCTCTTAAATGCTTTTGCCCTCGGGTTGTGACTGCATCTGGGAAATAGCCACGGCCATTTTCCAGCAGTGTGACACTCTTTACTTCAATATAGCAGGCAGGTTTAGAGTCATCCTCTAATAAAACATCTATCCTGCTGTTTTCACTACCATACTTTACTTCTGTGCGCAGAGAGGAATAACCGTTTAGTTCTGTGATATCGCCATTGTTAATGGCTTCTACCACCAATTTATTGGCTTGCGCGGTGTTCACACAAATCCAATGACCGGCCGGTGTTTGCGTAAGCTCCCAACTGTTTGGGTATTTACGTTTAGGGTTGTCCGAAGTCGAGAACCACACAGTGCTTCCCGGCTCGGCACATCCAGTCATTGCACCTGTATTGGCACAATGAATAGTACGAATTTCACCATCTGGCAATTTTATATCGGCTAAAAAACGTTTATAGCGCTTGATGAGCTGTGCCGATTGGAGAGGCTGAGCAAACTTCATGGTTGGGTTCCTGAGCTGACAAATTTATTGGTGACAGGTCGAGATCATTTTGCATGGTTATGCATCCGACAATAAGGACCATTGTTGGAGGCAACGATAACGAAGCTGAGGTTGACCTGTCTTTATCTGCTCAGAAATATACAGCCCAAAATGGCGAAAGTGAAAGGTCAAATCAGGGGCGAGTGAGTGCGGCATGCTGTGAGGGGCTTGTTGTGAGCGATGTTTGACATACTTATAAAGAGGGGAAGATAAAGGCGCAGAGGCGTGATGGGGTTTATCACTTTGTGCCAAATGGGGAGCGGCTGTTAACGATGGTTGCCACTGTGGCAGTGATTGTACTCGTTTTCGCAGCGTGATGTGTGGCACATATTGACGCTCAAGTTGATGTAATCCCGTTTGTTGGGCGCTGTGCTGAAGCTGGGTAGCCAGTTGGGTTAACGCATCAGGGTAATACTGACACCCTAGCCACAGCACGCGGCTTTTATGCCAAAAGCCAAGGGTATTGCAGCGCAGAGAAAAGGTCGGCACCTTGATTTGGTTCGCTGCTGCGATGATATGTTGTTTTTGTGCGGCGGTGACAGCGCCAAGAAACGCCAAGGTAATGTGTAAGTTGGCGTTGGGTACAGCGCGCCCAAGTTGCTCGCCATTGGTGGTTAATGAAGGGTGCGGCAAGTCGCGATTAAATCGCTGTAATTGCCTAAAGCCTGGGTGGTTTTCGACCGTATCCAGCCCGAGTGCAAAAAAGAGTCGTTCCGTGTGTTCACTCATTTGACCTCTGTATTTGGTGCCATACAATGGCGACATGCACTTACCTTCTTAAATCATGACACAAGGTTTTTACATTGTCACAGCTGCCCATCGATGCCGTTATTCCTGAGCTTATCAGTCACCTTTCTAATCATAGCCAACTGATCTTAAAAGCCCCTCCGGGCGCTGGTAAATCGACTCGCTTACCTTTGGTGTTGCTGCAACAAGCTGTGGTAACGGG
This sequence comes from Photobacterium jeanii, assembly GCF_001650345.1. Classification (GTDB taxonomy): domain Bacteria; phylum Pseudomonadota; class Gammaproteobacteria; order Enterobacterales; family Vibrionaceae; genus Photobacterium; species Photobacterium jeanii. Next base: position 148,486 of record NZ_LVHF01000018.1, read on the forward strand.
CAAAATTGTGATGCTTGAACCTCGTCGTTTGGCAGCACGCAATATTGCCAACTACCTTGCGGCTCAATTAGGGGAAGAGGTAGGGCAAAGTGTTGGCTTGCGGATGCGTGGCGAAACCAAGGTGAGCAATGCCACCAAGTTGGAAATTGTTACTGAAGGGGTGATGACCCGGATGCTGCAACAAGATCCTGAGCTAGATGGCATTAGCCTGCTGATCTTTGATGAATTCCACGAGCGTAGTCTTCATGCAGATACTTCACTGGCGTTGGCGCTCGAAGTGCAAGAGGCGCTGCGTGACGATCTTCAAATCTTGGTGATGTCGGCTACCCTTGATGAGCAAGCACTTACCTCTTTATTGCCGCAAGCGAGCTACACCGAATCGCAAGGGCGCTGTTTTCCTGTGAGTTATCAATATCAAGCTGTACCGGATGATCGCGATTGGTTGGCTGGCATTGAGCGTGCCATTCGCCAGTTACTGAGCCAAGAGTCGGGCTCGATGTTGGTGTTCTTACCGGGCGCGGGTGAAATTAAGCGCTTGGCAGAACAACTGAGCGAGGGGATGGCTGATAATGTGTTGGTGTGCCCGCTATACGGTCAACTCAATGGTAAACAACAGCAACAAGCGATAGCGCCTGCACCGCAAGGTCAACGCAAAGTAGTATTGGCGACCAATATAGCTGAAACCTCGTTGACCATCGAAGGTGTCCGCTTAGTGGTGGATTGTGGCTACGAGCGGGTTGCTCAGTGGGATCCGAAAACGGGTATCAGTCGGCTGGAAAAAGTGCGTATTGCCCAATCATCTGCTGAGCAACGTGCTGGTCGTGCGGGGCGTTTAGAGGCGGGGCTTTGTCTGCGTTTATACAGCGAAGAGCAATTAACCCGTCAGCCTGCAACGCCAAAACCTGAAATCTTACGCGCCGATCTCACCAGCTTAGCGATGGAGCTGGCACAATGGGGCTGCCAGCAAGCCGATGATTTACAGTGGTTAGATTTACCGCCTGCGATTGCATTGCGCCAGTCACAAGCGTTGTTGCAGCAACTTGGCGTGTTGGATAGTCGCTTGCAGTTCACCGAATTTGGTCAAACAGTACAAAGCTTTGGTGCAGAGCCTCGTCATGCCGCCATATTGGCCTTTGCCCTGCAACACGATAACTCAGCGCAAGTGACTGCGGCTATGCTGGTGGCCTTATTGGAAGAGCCACCGCGCGGCGCGAATAATCCTGATCTTCATTTCCAATTGAGCTTGCTTGAAAGCGGCAAGCTGGCGCGCGCGACTCAATATCTTCAACGTGCCCAACAGCACTTTAATAAGATGACGCCAGGCTCGGTGAGCCAATGGCGGGTAAGTCGCGAATGGTTAGCCCCGCTGTTAGCGGCTGGTTTTCCAGACCGTATTGCTTTATCACGCAGTGGGGATGGTCGCTATCAATTAGCGAATGGTCAGGGTGCAATGCTACCTGCAGATGAGCCGTTGGCTGACAGTGAATTACTGGTCGTGGTGGATGTGGTTAAAACCCGTCAGGGTGATAGCCGTATCTTTTCAGCTGCGGCTGCCGATAGTGACCACTTACAACAGTACCTGCCGCGCTTGTTCTGCGAGCGAGAATGGTTGGATTGGGATGATAACAAAGGTCGCCTGACTGCTGAGAAGCATTGGTGTTGCGGTAAGTTGATTTTAAAACGCCAATCTGTGGGGGAGCCTGATCCGGCGAAAGCCAGCCAAGCCTTGGTTAATGCGATTCGTCGCAAAGGGCTCGGCGTTTTAAATTGGAGCGCCAAAGCAGAGAGTTTGTTAGTACGTGCTCGCTGCGCTGGCGAATGGTTACCAGAGCTTGCTCTGCCTGCACTTGATGAAGCCAGCTTGTTGGCGCAAGCCGAGGAATGGTTACTGCCCTTTATGAATGGAATGACGAGCTTAAAAGCGTTAGCCAAGCTCGATGTAGCCCAAGCGTTGGAAGCGTATTTAGGGTGGGATAAAACCCAAGTGCTAGAAGCCGCATTACCGACCCATTATCAAGTACCGACTGGCTCGCGTTATCCGATCCGTTATCAGGTGGGGCAACAACCTGTATTGGCGGTGAAATTGCAGGAAATGTTTGGTGAGCAACGCTCGCCAATGATCGCCAATGGTAAGGTGGGTTTGGTGCTTGAGCTACTATCGCCTGCTCAGCGTCCATTGCAAATCACCCAAGATCTGGCGGCGTTTTGGCAAGGCTCTTACCATGACGTCAAAAAAGAAATGAAGGGGCGATACCCTAAACACCCGTGGCCGGATGATCCGGCGAACCATGAGCCGACTCGTAAGACCAAGCGACAACTGCAGTAATTGCTTTAGGAGCAATTGTTTTCGTAATACGCAATGCGCGTAGCGTTGTCACGGCAATGAGCCTGAATGGCAGTGGGACAGAATTTAAGTTGAAAAGCATGAAAGAATTAACGGTGCGAGAGGCGGCGCAAGCGCCAAAAGGCGGTAAGCGTAAGACGCCGACGAAAGCCGACGCAAAAACCGAAGGAAAAACAAGGCGCAAGACTACTAAGAAGCCGGCGGCTAAACGCAGTGGGCGTAAAAAAACGACCCGCAAGAAACGCCAACCCTCTACTTGGTGGCGAAAGCTGTTGGGCTTTGGCATTAAGCTGGTGATTGTCGTTTTTGCTGTGGTGCTCTTGGTCGGGATCTATCTCGATACTGTGGTGAAGAATAAATTTGAAGGGCAGTTGTGGAACTTGCCTGCGGTAGTCTACGGGCGAGTGCTCACCCTGCAACCGGGGCAGGTTGTGACCTTGGATGAAGTTCGTCGTGAACTGGATTTATTGCAATACCATAAAGTACGCACTCCGCAGCGAGCGGGAGAGTATTCGTCTTCGTCGACCCGTATTGAGGTGATCCGTCGTCCGTTTGAATTCGATAACGGGATGGAAGACAAACGTCATGTGATGCTGACTTTCGATGGGAATAGCCTCAAGAGTATTCACGAAGTGGCGTCTAAGCGTCAGCTCGGCTATATCCGTATCGAGCCTAAAATGCTGGGGATGATTGGGGCAACTGGGCGCGAGCAGCGCATGTTCCTGCCACGAGAGCAGTTCCCGGAAGTGTTGGTCGATGCTTTGCTGGTGACCGAAGACCGTGACTTTTATCAGCACGATGGCGTGTCGCCGTTGGCAATTGTGCGTGCCTTGTTTGCTAACTTGAAAGCAGGGCGCACTGTGCAAGGCGGCAGTACCTTAACCCAGCAGCTAGCGAAGAACCTCTTCTTATCGCAAGAGAAAACCTTGTGGCGTAAGTTGCGGGAAGCCTATATCGCTTTGATCTTAGATTATCGCTACAACAAAGATCGGATCTTGGAAGCTTACCTTAACGAGATCTATCTTGGACAAAATGGTGGCAAAGAGGTACACGGTTTTGCCCTTGGAGCTCGCTTGTACTTTGGTCGTCCACTGCAAGAGCTGCGTATCGATCAGCAAGCCTTGCTGGTGGGATTAGTAAAAGGACCGTCGTACTACAACCCATGGCGTAACCCTGAGCGTGCTCGTGCTCGTCGTGACTTGGTGCTGCGCCTGATGATGGATAACGGCACCTTAGACGGTAAACAATACGAGTTGGCAGCGTCGCGTCCGTTAGATGTGCAAGCCAAGCCGCGTATTTCGACTCGTCAGCCCGCGTATTTCCAGCAGTTACAACGTGAACTACGCGCTAAAGTAGGAGATAACTTTACCCCTGGGGTCGGTTTACGAGTGTTCAGTACCCTTGATCCGTTATCGCAGCGTGAAGCTGAGAAAATGGTGAGCAAGATGGTGCCTCAACTTAACAAAAAAGCCCGAGTCGATGTTGAGACCGCGCTGGTTGCGGTAGATCGTGAGAGTGGTGAAGTGCGTGCGATGATCGGTGGCAGCCGTCCGGGGTATGCGGGCTTTAACCGTGCGCTTGATGCTAGCCGTCAAATAGGCTCTTTGGTTAAGCCTGCGATTTACCTAGCCGCGCTGCGCCAGCCTGAGCGTTATAGCTTAGCGAGCACCATTGATGATAAACCGATTGTGCTCAAAGGCAGTAAAGGTACCCATTGGAAGCCGCGTAACTATGACCGTAAATTCCGTGGCCAAGTACCGCTTTACTATGCGCTAGCGAAGTCACTCAATGTGCCGACTGTTAACCTTGGTATGGCTGTGGGCTTGGATCAAGTGATCAATACCATGGTGCAACTTGGTGTTGATCGTAACGAGTTGCCGAAGTTGCCATCTATGTTGCTCGGAGCCTTTACCTTAACGCCGTTTGAAGTGACCCAGATGTACCAAAGTATCGTTAGTGGTGGTCGTCGTGCAGAGTTAACAGCGCTGCGCTCTGTGGTCGATCAGCAGGGGATTTTGTTATACCAAAACTATCCGAAAGCAAAACAAGTGGTGCCACAACAAGCGGCGTGGCTGACTACCTACGGAATGAAGAATGTAGTCAGCCAAGGTACTGCTCGTTTCTTACAGCCTCAGTTTGGTTGGGCGGCATTGGCGGGTAAAACGGGCACCACGGATAAGAACCGCGATAGTTGGTTTGTCGGTGCGGATGGGCGTGAAGTGGTTACCGTCTGGGTTGGACGAGACGATAACAAGCCCGTGAACCTGACGGGCTCGTCGGGCGCATTGCGGATGTACAGCCAATACATGAAAGCGCGTCACCCTGAGCCACTGCGGTTGAGCTGGCCAAGTAAGATCTCGACCGCGAAATATCACCGTCAGCCGGATGGAACCTTCAGCTTTGATTGTCAGGGCGAACAGTCGCTGCCTGTGTGGGATAACAAAGGACAGCTCAAAGCTCGCTGTGAAGCAGGGGCTTCTGGCTGGGTGAAAGAGATATTTAGCTGGTAGTGACAGTGACGCAAGATAGCAAAACGGCTTATCTGAAAAGGTAAGCCGTTTTTTTAGCTGTGATAAATGCGTTTAGTGAGCCGATAGATTAATCATCAGGATCAAAATAGAACGAGATCCGTACCCGAGGGTTTAAGTAATCGTACACATGCTCAGGGAGTTTATTTGGCGAGACTGCTCGCTCGATTTTCAACTCACCTTCTTCTAAATCAATGATCGGCGCTTCGTTCGACGGTACCGTTGGATCGTACAGCAGCACATTAGGGTGGAGCAGGCTATTGGTATTAACCGAAATCACCAACCCCAATTGCTGGTTCGATAACTGGACCACACTGCCCGGTGGGTAAACGCCCATGAGCTTGACCAATAGCGCCATGTATTCGTTGTTGTACTGATCTTTTTTGTTTTTGAACAGGTACGACAGTGCGCTGTAAGGGATCCGAGCTTTGCTTGGGTCTTGAGGGTGGCACAAGGTGTCGTAGGCATTCACTACCGCGACCAGTTGGGCGCAATTATCAATCTCGTCGCCTTTTAACCCTTGTGGGTAACCTGAGCCGTCCACTAACTCGTGGTGCTGATCGAGTATAGGCTTAGACGCTTCTGGGAAGGTATCAGCGAGATTTGCCAGCTCAAGGCTGTACTTGGTATGCAAACGAAGGTAATTCTCTTCAGGCTGCGTTAGCGGCGTTGTTTTACGCAGGATAGCTGTTGGGACTTTCAATTTACCCATATCGTGGAAGAGGGCGCCCAGTGCAATGTTTTTAATCGCCTCGGCAGACATACCGTTTGATTTGGCGAGCATCATTGAAATGATGGCGACATTGAGCGAGTGGAAGTAAATGTCTTCATGCTCTTTTTTGTCGTTCATCAAGTGCAATGCGACGTTGTCAGATTCCATCAAGGCGTCGACCATGGTGCTCACCAAGTCGTGCGCTTCTTCAACCGCGTTTAAAGGGCGGCTTTTGATTTTACTCACAATTGAGCGCAGCTGAGATAGCGAACGAGAAAAGTTCTTTTCACAACGTTGTACTCTGAGCTTGTAGTTTTTTAGGTGCTCAATACGGCGCTGTTTCTCTTGCCACAGTTTTTCGGCTTGCTTATCGAGATATTGGCTTTCTTGCTCTGAGATCGCTTCAGGTTGGCTATCCGGTGCTAAAGGCGTGGTATCGCTTTTTTCCGGGATCAGGTATACGTACTTGAGGTTCAAGTTCTTGATCAAGCGAAGCTGCTGTTTATCTTTGATTTTAAAGTGGTTCAGCAGGAAGGGATGTTCAGTCCATTGAAGCGGTAACTTGACGTATAAACCGATAGTCAAGCGATCTACCGCCAGTTTAATATTTGCCATGATAAATAGAGCAACCAGTTAAACAGCAAGCAAGACGATGGTTCGTCTTAATATTATGGTGTGTGCTGTTGTAATATTTTGTAATGGTACGGCTAACTAGCACAAAGTTGTGATGACATTATGTCACTGTGCGTAATGATACCAGCAAGCTAACTGCTCACAAATATTAATCATTTAGCATAACTGGCGTAAAAGCACATTCTTTGATTGCAATCTAATGCGCTGGTTTGCGGTAGAAAAGATAAAAAAAAACCTCATCCGAAGATGAGGTTTTTTAAAGAATGGTGCCGACTACCGGAGTCGAACTGGTGACCTACTGATTACAAGTCAGTTGCTCTACCTACTGAGCTAAGTCG
>NZ_LVHF01000019.1 GCF_001650345.1 Photobacterium jeanii
ATTCAAGGTGGTCGTGCTCAAGTGCGTACTGTGTTGTACATGGCTATGATGTCCGCTATGCAATGTAACCCTGTTTTTAAAGCGACATATAAACGTTTATTGGGCGCAGGAAAGCCTAAGAAAGTCGCTATCATTGCTTGTGTTAGGAAGATGGTTATAACTCTAAATTCGATGTTGAGAGATGGAACTATGTGGGATGAAAACAGCGCCAAAATTTAGTTATTGACGCCATACTCGTTTGTTATACGCGTACTAACTAATAAACTCAGTAACCCTAAGTTCTACTTTTTTACTGCTTTTTAATGCTTTTAAGAACACATCCTCTTTTTCTGTTGGAAAAAGGTCTGCTTGTGACAACCTCGCTTCGGTTTCGGATAAGTTGAAATCCAATACAATAATTCCCTCAAGAAAATCAGCAGCTAAGTTAACCGCATATGCTCCAGAACGACAAACTACACAGTCTTGCTTGATTGGTCTCAATGGTTCGAAATTTTTTATAGCAAAGCAATCTCGATCATGGCGCTCCATTTCTTTACGATCTTCCCTAATGAGATAGAGCACAGCCTTTCCATTATTCGTACCAATGAAATCATACTTAGAGCCACTTTCTAAGTTGGTATATTTGTGAGTAGCAAAGAACAGCGCCACATCAAGTGAACTAGATAAATCTAAAACTGGCGAATACAAGCCATAATGCTGAAGCATTGTAGAGAGAGTTGTAGCAAGTGCCCAGTCTAAATTCATAGACAGATCTAATCGGAATTTACCAAACTCTCGTAAAACTGGATCACTACAATCTTCCATATCAGACATCGTGAACAAGTATTCTCCTTGTTCAGCTAAAATCTTTTGTCGGGCTTCCATTTCATTCAAATCAAACTGGTTATCTAAAATGCGTGACCATTCGAATAACTCTAGGTTTTCAAACTCACGGAAATAGTAAGGGGTATGATCCAACATTTTTCGCCACAGAGAAGGAACTAAAGAAACCTCCCCAAATTCAGGAACATAATAATTCGGGTTGATAACTGAACGTTTTAGAGAATAATTTTCATTTTGCCCGCGAAATAGAATTTCACCTCTTACTGACTCTTTTGCATCACGAACTATGGCTTCAAGGTCTTCCATTGATTTTGCATTTTTAACCCACACTTGGCTGCAGGCTTCTCTATCAAGAATTTCTTTCGTTTGCTCAAGCGGAAAACGATTCTTAAAATTGAAGGAACTGAGAGCACCACCATAATATCGATCGATTACAATATTTGCCTCTGGAATATAAATAAAACCAGATTTTACTAATTCTTTAGCTTGTTCAAGCTCATACCCAGCATGAATAAACGATTCAATGACCTTTTCAATATCTGGCTCCATTAAACCTGCGGGGGTATCCCAACCAAATTTTGAATCATAGTACTGCCAATAAGACATACTTACCTCTAAATTGAAATTATTACTCTAAGCGTATAACGCCTGCAATAAGGTGTGCTCCACCGGACCAACAAAGCGCACCGAACTCCTTACCAAAACCGCCAAGTAAAATGCATCACCTTGATTGCATTGTTAAGTGCCAAACTCTTGCGCATAAATTACCACCGTATCAGAAGAATCAATCACAGATGCCTCTTGATATAAATCTTCAAGCTCATCTCGGGATAATTCTCTTGAGCCAATCTTTCCACGATTAAATAGTTCTTCGAATAACTCACCAGACAAAGAAGCCGATTTAATATCTTCATATTTCAATAAAGTGCCTCCCCGTTTTCCTTCTGTAGCACAGGCGTCAATTTGACAGATTGGGAGATGTTCACCAGTTGAAATAAACTTCTGATCAACAGTTTGTAATTTATCTGTAGGTCTCAAGAAACCCGTACAGCAAGGGAAACGATACGTATTTTCATGACTATTGTTCTGACAGATTCCTTTATCACAAAGAAATTTACGCATTTTATCTAACTGACCTAACATTCTTTGATCGGAAAGGTATAACTGACGATCCTCCCAAATCTTATATTGAACGGCAACAATGCTTATTCCTTCTGTATGTTCATTATGACGTTCATAGATTATGTCAGCACCTGTAATATGTTCCGGTCTATCTGGATGTAATACCCTGATACGTAGGGTTTTTCCATCAGGCAGTTGAAAATCTTTATGTGCATGTCCCCTAGACAGTTCGGGCAAATCTCGATCTACGTTATATGCATCCCGGAATATTAGTTGGTTTTCACTATGAGGTTTAGGTTCTAGCTCTTTTTTTGCTTTTTCCAACTGACCTAATTTACGTTTTAATTGATCAGTTCTCTTTCTATCATCTTTATTCTCTCTCGCTATATCCAAGTATGAATTATATTCATCAATATCTTCTAAAACTAAACTTAGGGCAGTAACCTCACTTTCAGTTTTAATAGATTTAAGAGCTGCTTTTTGGCGATACTCTTTTGTTGTATCGCTTTCACGCTCTCTTTTTAATAAACTGTTCTCCGGTCCCAATAGCTCAGGATAAAGTTCTCCGGCAAGATCTAACGTATTATCATAGGTAGACTTCGTCATGCTTCCTTTAGAAGCAATTTTAACCATTCCTCTAACGGCATTTAATGTAACCCATTCTTGATTAATTCTATTATTTTGACCTTCCATTAATACCTCATAGTTGAATTATTTAACAGGCACTTAACGCTTGGCATAAGGTGCGCCTACGCATTACTTTCAAAACCAATTACACTTCAAACCAAAACCGCCGAGTGTTAAGCGTCACCTTGATGCCTTTGTTAAGTGGCTATTGGTTAGTCACACCAAATGGAATATGAACAGCAGGCAAGAGGTCACTAGCGGGCTCTAAGTGTAACTTCTGGTCATCAAAAAACATGTGAGGATTAATCACCTCTAGAACTTTCCGTTTCTCTACGCCACCAAGGAAGTACGCCTCATGAACATTTATGTCCCACTCTCTCATCGTATTTATCACGCGCTCATGTGACGGTGCATTCCTTGCGGTTACAATTGATATTCTTAGCTTAGGTGAATAGGAAGAGTCTTCAGATAACTTAGCTTCCTCTAACTTCTGAATTTCAGATATTTTCACTAAAAAATCTTTCAATGGTCCAGGTGAATGCGGAACATCAACCATTTTCTTTTCATGTTCATGAAAATCTTTCAAATTTTCCGTCTCTTGAAAGATTCGTTCAGCTGTATCGTCAGCAATAACACCATCAAAATCGAATGCAATCCGTAGCTCTTGATCAGTAAGATCATCTGAATGCTTTGAGTCGAGCACCATTCCTGCTGGATAACCTGCAATTGTTGCCTCTTTAACATCTAACTCATTTGCAGATAAAAATAAGTTGATATCAAGTGCAGGTATTAACTTATGAGGTGAGCGACCTTGTAAGAAGACTGCACGGGTCATTGACAACTTATGATGCTCAATAGATTTCATTACGCGTAAGCCTGTATCTGGGTCATTACGAGATAAAAGAACAACTTCTACAGGCGGATCTGAAGGGTTTAATTCATTCAGAGACAACAAACGGCGAATAAACGGAAAAGCAACACCTGCTTTTAATGCTATATTCTGGTTTTCTCGCTGATATTCACGGTACCTTGTTTGCCCTTGCTCTCTGAATATTTGATCCGATTCTTCTAGATCAAATAAAGCACTCGAGGCAAGTCCAATTACTAACCTTTTCCCTAAATCATACGGCATAACTTTACTCTCCTTGCCACTTAACGCCTGCAATAAGGTGTGCCCCACTGAACCAACAAAACGCACTAAACTCCGAACCGAAACCGCCGAGTGTAACGCATCACCTTGATTGCCTTGTTATGTTACTGTTATTGAATGTATTTTCTGAATTGCCGGTACAAATGAGTTTTGCATTTTGGACATTGACTACTACCCGGTTCCATTCCCTGCCAAATTGAATCGCACATAATGCAACTAAACTCAGCAATTCGTCTTGCAGGTTCAACATATACGCTTTTGGTTGGATGTGAAATTCTTTTAGTTTGGTTGATATCTTTCTGTATATTGTTAATGCTTTTACGTTTTAACTCTGAAGATTGTATTTTTTTTACGGTTGACTTCTTTAGCATGATTCTCAGACTGCTCATATCGAGGATGAAATAACCATTCTTTAGATGGTAGATCATTAGCCAAAAAATCCTTTAATAACTTTTTATACGATGATTTTGAGTGATTATTTTCACTATACAGAGTTATAAGTGATTCAAGTGATAATTTGAGAACACCATATTTGGGATGCTTAAAACAACTTAACTCCGATGGAACATGCCTATTTGGGTGAGTTAAATAGATAACAAACTTAAACGCTCCAACATTACCAACAACATCAACGCTTATTCCATTAAAACTAGCTTCTATTTTTACATCAGATAGCTGTATGGACTGCTTGTCTGAAACTATAAACTCCTCAGCGAAACAGAAACCTGATGATGAATAATCTGACACTATCCCTTTGTATTGAGGTAATTGAATTGTCATTTCTTCTTGAAAAATTTGGCGAGCCATCAACCTTACTGAGACATAAAATGAAAAATCGCAATCTTTTTTCGTTTTTGAATATACAGAACGGCTGGCATGAGCAAAGTGCCACTGATTAACATCACCATGACGAGCGATTAATGGTGTTTTACACGATGGACAAATACAATTACAACCCATTCCTCTTTGAACATCAGCAACATCAACTAGCTCACCATCGCTTTCCCGAAGACCAAATGGTATATGTTGAAAATTAATCACTCCTCCTCCTTAAGGAACATAACGACCTGCCATAAAACGCCAGCAACGCATTACGACAATATTTAATTAACCACCGTAACCACTAAAACCAATTCATACCTGGAATGCCAAGCGTTGAGGGTCGTTTTAATGGCTTTGTTACCCGCTCACGTAAAAGTGCCAAAGCAGCTTGCCTGTCATGATGCGATAAAGCCCGCTCTTCTAAAAATACTGAGTGGCAAACCTAGAACTTAACGCTGACAAAGAAAACTATAACCACCGAAACTACTGCGTGCTTGCCAACAAAATAGCGGCTATCGACTATATTAAGGCTGGAATTTTTAACTAAGCAAAACATTGACCACAACCCAAATTAAGCCGCGGGCAACACCAACAAAACAATTTGGTTCGGCAACCACCAAGATGTAACCACAAGTATGCCAACGCACCGACTTCTTTGCTAAACGCGGATAGCAAAGAATGATTAACAACTTCTGCCACAGAAAACCACGAACGGGAGCGACTCGCGTTTGTAGCCCTACCCGATAAAGTCTTTTGCCGCGAGTGACAACATTTAGGGCGACAAGTGCAGACTTGCATTAGTGATAGCCACAGACGTTGTTGAACTTGGCATGCGATTAACTCAACACCGCGACTTGCGATGAGCAACTCTTAATGCAGACAAATGTTTCTGAAATTGACCAACAAACAACAACAGCGGAGCCGACCGCCCCAACCTTCTAAATTCGCGAGGTAACGCCTGCAATAAGGTGCGCCACGATGAACTTACCAAGCGCACAGGACTTCATACCAAAACTGCCGAGTGTAAAGCGTCACCCTTGATTGCCTTGTTATGCCTAAATTTCGTTCAATTCAGCCCGCATTTGCTGCATTAATTTTTGAGCTGTAGTTTGAGTTTGTGCCCCTAACATTTTTAGCTCATCTTGATATCTTTGTGATAGTTCATTGTTTTGAGTAAGTACTATTTCTGTAAACTTGCCCATGAATTCATTAGCTTTATCCATAGACGCTTTAGTCAGATGCTCAAGTTTAGTGAAAGTCTCAATCATTTCATCTGTTGCTGCTAATTTGAGTTTATTAGACTCACTCTGAAGCTTTAGTACATCTACAAGCCCCTCTTGCATGAACGATGATATTTGAGAACTAAACCAAGTGATAATCTCTCGCTCTTTTTCTTTATCCCCAACCTGACTAGCTGCTAGATACTCATTAAGACATTTATCAAAAATGGGTTGCATTCGTGCAGGCATATCAACTTGATGCTTTTTACCAAACTCATCAAGGTTTTCTACATAAGCTTCATATTGAGTAGCTTTTAGTTCAAACACCTTCTTTCTTCTATCGGCATCAAGAGTTAGTTCATGTTTTAGCTTTGCCAATGCTTTGTCATGGCTCTGTTTATTAAAGTACATAAACAAGCCCCAAAAAACATTCACAACACCAAACACCCAAGCAAAGTACTCAGGGTTATATTGGATGATGTTAAATATTGCTTCCATACTTCCTCTTTAGGCATAACGACTTGCCATAAAACGCCAGCAACGCAATACGGAAAGATTTAATTGACCACCGTAAACACTGAAACTAATTCATACTTATAATGCCGAGCGTTGAGGGTCGTTTTGATGGCCTTGTTATGTTCATAGCTTAAATTCCAACCTTACTTGCAAGTTTCTCTGCACTTTAGGTTCTCCATCTACTATTAACCTAGCAAACTTCCATTGTTGAAAAGCAACTATTGCAGCTTCATCAAAAATAGAATTTGGTACGGACTCTTTAACTGTAATGTTTTTCACTCCCCCATAAATATCAACATCAAAACCAAGAACAACGAACCCTTCAATCTTATTACTTATTGCATCATTAGGGTACCTTGGGTTTACTCGGTGATATGGCGGTGGATATTTTGTTTCATCATGAATTGTTCTCGGCATGACATTGTTAGATACACTATTCGAAGGTACTTCATCATGATTTATTGATTGACAAGAAACAAGAAAAAAACAAGTAAATAAAAACTTCCTCATAACTATCCTATAATGCTTACTCTATTTTAATAACCTTCCCAAACTTTACATCACTTGATATTACCTTATTAAATACCAACTATCTTTAGCCGAGTCTCTGAGTCTGTTTCTATAAAGCGTTGATTGACTGCCACTGTACATTCAAAAAAACACTGAAATATTTCAGGAGTATTTTTGATAGCATTACTCATACCAAGGACAATCATATCAAGGTTTTCATTTGACTTAACAACTATGGTTGACATGCCAGTTTCAGGATCATCAATGCTGGACATACAATCAATCCATGCATCCATATTTTCACCATAAGAATCGGGAAAACCCATTATTTCACTGAAAACAGAATGAAATGATTTCCAACTTTCTATTTCATTGAAATCAATAATTATCTGCATAGGATCTACTAACTCTACTTTGCAACATAACGCCTGCAATAAGGTGTGCCCCACTGAACCAGCCAAGCGCACCTAACCTCATACCAAAACCGCCGAGTGTAAGGCATCACCTTGATTGCCTTGTTAGGTAATATTTCGTGTAAAAGAGCACCGGGGATAATTTGTACAACCAAAAAAATCAGAACCAGCACTCCGCCCTCTTTGGGCCGTTCTTTTTACCATTTTTGAGCCACATAGTGGACATTTCTTGTTATCTAAATCATTTATTCCAAATATAGAATGATACTCTTTAATAATTTCATCTAAAGTAAAGGTCTCTGTATCTTCGCCATAACCTTTTTTGAATATTACGTAAATCTTTCGGAAGTTATCTCTATTTCCGTGATAGTAATTGTTTGTCATATATTCAAGAAGCCATTTAACCCACTTATCCTTTTCTGTATGGATAAGCATAATTACACCACATTGAAAATTGTATTTATTAGTGTATATAAAAATATGAAAAATATCTTTAAGAGCTTCATTCCTTGATGAGGACGGATTCACCTTTGCTTCAATAATTATTTTTTGGTTTTCTGAACTTTTATCATCGTGACAAGAATGAACTAGAAAATCTGGAATCTTCTCCCAGTAATCATGCATATCTATCTCTTTACCTATGCGATTATTTAGCTCTTCCCACGTCCTTCTGATATTTAGATCAGGGTTATCGTACCACATAAACTTTTTTGGTACTTCAAAATCAAACTTGAAGTCTTTATAACTACTACTACTTCTATTTAATATACTAAATTCAGTAGAAAAAGCTTGCATAAACCTTCTTTCAAGATTTCTTGTTTTTTCATTATCAATTAACTTACCATTATCGAATGATATATCAGGAATCGAATAATAATCCCGGTCAACACATTCTAATGCATTTAAAACATCATTTATTAACTTTGTCATTTAATTCTCTTTTACCTAACGACCTGCCATAAAGCGCCAGCAACGCATTACGAAAATATTTAATTAACCACCGTAAACACCAGAGCCAATTCATACATGGAATGCCAAGCGTTGATGGTCGTTTTGATGGCTTTGTTATGCGAAAAGTCTTACAGCGATAACTCAGTATTGAGATAAGAACGACTCAGTGATAATTTTTCAAAGGCGTCGCACTCTGGTTCATGCTCGACAACTAACCACTCTAACGAAGAGTTTTTATTTAGCTCTTTGACAATACTTACAATATCAACAGAACCTTGACCTAATGCGACAGACTCTGAACCTAAAAAGTCTCTTAAATGAGNACTAATTCCATCATCAGAACATCTAAACTCAAAATCATGGTTATGATAATGAACGTTGATATCTTCCAGTTTCAACAATTTTGCCTTCTCATTTAGAAATTTACATGTATTTCGGAAGTTATGTAAACTTTGGTCATGCCAGCCTAAAGGACCGGATATACATACATTTTGACAATCATTGGACTGCAAATGACCGATAATCGCAGGCAAGTCGCGCAAGTTATCAGGACCAGTATGCAACGATGAATACTGTAAATCATATTCTTTCGTATAAGGATAGACATCCATAATAAATGGCATTTCAATAGCCTGATAACCTATCTCAGCCAGGTGTCTAAAAATATAGTCTGGGTTATTTAAAATATGCTCTTTATTAAAAGCATAAAGCTGAACACCTAGGTACACTACGCTCTCCTTCGCATAACGCCGCATTAAGGTGTGAGCGACGTTTGGCTATACTTGAGCGAAGCGAAACTGCCAAGCGTAGCGAATCACTCTTAAATGCTTTGTTATACAACGTTTACGTGTTTGTCTATGATATCTCTAACTTCTTCAAGGCGATAATGACTCTTTTGCGAAAAATAGGCAGAGATGTCATTAGCAAGAGGCTGAGTCAGCTCAAGAAGTTTTGCCTTTTTCATATCTTTTTCAATGCGCTGATGTACACCCTCTATTGACTTAGCTTCTGTAAGCCTCGACAGGAATAACTCGTAAGCGTAATCAGTTATAGGATTGCCATTAGGTGTGTAACCATGAATCTCTTTTTCATCATCGTCTTCAAGGAAGTCGTATTCAGCGCGTAATTCAGCCATCCTATCTGTATTTTCAATTGATGCTTCAACATTTTGAACGTCTCGCTCAATTTCTTTTGCAATCGCCCAGATTGAGAACATTATTGCCTTTTTAAACTGTTTTTCTTTTTGAAGAAAAACTCGCATCTGATTAGCTATTTCTGCTTGAGAGAATACATCGACGTACTCTACGTTTAGTTCGTTGAGAGCTTTCCAACCCTCATCGTTTTTTCCAGCTAACTGAAGGTACATAGGCAAGCGAAGACGCTCTTTAACCATAAGTTCATTCGCGTCAGATGCCTCATAAGCCTCTCGTAACTTTTCACATGCTGCATCGTACTCTTTAGATTTTTTGAGTTGAGTAGCTTCTTTAAGTAACTTTCGAGCATTGCTGACAGAGCTTGATGAAGAAGAAGACATTACTACAGATGTTTTTATTTGTACCGATGGAGTCTCTGCACGTCCACACTTGTCTTCTTTAGAAGATGGCCGAAATAAATTAAATAATTTTGAGAACAACTCAGAATCTCCTTTAGTTGTATAACGCCTGCAATAAGGTGTGCCCCACTGAACTAACAGAGCACACCGAACTCAGAACCAAAACCGCCGAGTGTAAAGCATCACCTTAATTGCTTTGTTATATTACGTACCCGATGGAAACTCTACTTGATCTATAAACTCAAGAAGTTCACGGTGCTTGCCTTGAGTGAAAAGCAATAACATACCTAATGTCGAAAACATGCCTTTCACTGTGTATAGAACATCTGTAATTTGCTCTGTTGAATAAGACATTTTTTCATGTTCATAGTAAGCTTTCAAAAACTCTCCTTTTCCATGACTAAAAAGTGAAAATTTTTCATAGCTTGCGAGGTACTTTTTAGTAAACTGAGAAAAAACACCATTAAAGCTGTCCCCTTTAGGGTTTTTAACGTCTTCAAGCTCTTTAGTCATCTGAAAAAAGTTAGGGAATTTATTGTCATTCTCAATGTAATCAATGACATTATCGCTTCTATCTTTAGCGACAAATGCCAAATAATAGCTCTTAACATATATTTCAAGCATAGTCCTTACCAAAACTATCGCAGACGAGTGATACCCGCCAGAATATATCAAGTGATTAATGCTTTCATAGTGAGTTGCAAATATTCTAAAGTAAGCCCAATTTATTTTTTTATATTCATCAGATAGGTCCATTTCCTGATCACCCAACAAATCATGGAACACACCATATTCATGCTCCATTGTTTTGACTATTTTCTCAATTTCTTTACTCACAAGTTCCTCTCTTAATCAGAATAAGTAATATAACGCCTGGCATAAGGTGCGCCACGACTAACTTACCAAGCGCACCGAACTCCATACGAAAACCGCCGAGTGTAAGGCGTCACCTTGATGCCTTTGTTAAATGCGAGCCAGCTAGGATCCTGATTTTTTTGAACTAACATTTTGGCCTGCCGGTGGCTTAGGACGATTGTCTTTTGGCGGAGGGTTTGTATTACCCTTCTTGATAACACCCTCATTAACCTGAACCTTATTTTTATCACTCATATTATTTCCTCATTTCAATGATTATTTTTGCCCTATCTAAAGAAAGATACTGTGAACTAACCTCATAGAGCTCTTCACCTGTATCATTCTTATAGACAACAACATCTCCAAGCAGAATTTCAGCTTCTTTGGAATTATCAGAGAATGCTTGCACCCAACCGTCGTACATTAAATTGTTTTCAATATCCCTGACAGTGATCCAGTTAACATCAGGGGAATTCATGAAATACCCCCACACATCAAGCTCACCAAATTTCTTAGTTACACGCAAAAATCTCAGGAGCCTAAAGTGTAGCTTATGTGTATGGACATATGTGATAAGTGCACCTAGTAAAGTAGCGACTATGCATACGTTGAAAATTTCCTTAAAGGACACAACTTTCGATTGGTCAAAGAGTGAAGCAAGGAAAATAACATGTGTCTCTTCGATAGCAACTAAGCCACCTAACTTACTGATTAAAAGCCAATAAAACCCATATGATAATAAGCCGTAAACATAAGAATTTATAATAAATTCGAATTTCGCTCTTTCCTTATGGTTCGTAAATGTATCAACAATAAAAGAACAAATAATACCTGGTAGAAAGAGAATTAGTAGTTTCAATGCAAAATCACTTATATTCACAGAATATTTAACCTCTCTAATTTCATTATCAAAACCCTATAGCATTTAACGCCTGCAATAAGGTGCGCCACGATGAACTCACTAAGCGCACTGGACTCCATACCAAAACCGCCGAGTGTAATGCGTCACCTTGATTGCTTTGTTATGCCTTTACTCCCAATGTTTCTCTGAATTTCACTGCAATATCACAGTCAGGGTTTATATACCCCTTCCCATCTTCAATGAACGGTAACCACTGCCAATCTTCTCCGCCCACACAACCCAACCGGCTTGATATGAAAAGAAACTCTTTGAAATCTTTAGCTAGTTCTATTCCATGCCCTTCGCCATCATCATGGCTCAAGTAAACAACTGGTTCGCGACCTGGCTGCGCCAAATCAATAGCTAAATAATCACCATTACCGACCTCATGAAAAGCTAGCTTGTTATGCCAAACCAAATCATATGGATCATCCATGTTTGGAAACACTTCATCTTTCCAGCCGTTCTTATCATCGTTAAACTGAACTATCCCATCCAATGACCAATGCCTATCACCTGAGGATATTAGTGAAAGATCACCATCAAGCTCATATCCATCAGGAAAGAACCAACGAAACTCTACTCTCTTTGAAAAGGTAAGTAATACCTCCTTTAAAGATAGGGGCAACTCGAAACCAAGCTTTCCTTCAAGAATTGTTATTTCTTTCTTCGTTGCTGGCTCATCTATAAAAAGTGATTGAACTTCACCACCAAGTTTGTCGATTACAGCAGCAAAACGTTTCCAGTTTTCAACTATATCGCTATATCTCATGATTCTCCTTTGAGGCATAACGCCTGCAATAAGGTGCCCCACACCAAACTAACAAAGCACACCGAACACCATACCAAAACCGCCGAGTGTAACGGGTCACCTTGATTGCTTTGTTATGCCAACACGCAATTACTAACAACAATCCCAATAAAAATATGCACGCTCAAGATGACCTGATTTTAAGTCGTCTGGATTAATGAATATATGCCCAACACCGCTATCACCAAACATGATGAAATCATCAACATCAATCTGAAGTAGTTGTACATCATTCATCTGTTTTTGGTCATAATCTCGCGGATCACCTTGAGTGAAATCAGCATACCCTCCGATTTTATGCCCTGAGCATGAGAAATAATTGTTGAATTCTTGCTTTTCACTTTCGGTCAAGCCTTCCTCAAAATCCCAGTAATCTTTGGAACCAAACGTGAACGAAAATTGAGAATCTTCATTACAACCAGTATCTATAGCTTTCTTGAAGCTCAAATCATGAATTTTATAAATTGGGAGTTCTTCATATAATTTGCAATCAATGAAAGTGAAATCCGTAATCGACCGTTTTTGTAGATCTTCACTGCTGTGATATATGATTTTTTCCGACCCCATATCCCACCAGTCATCAACTGGAAAGTAAAGCTGTAGTAGCCCACTAGTCGGAAAACCCTCTAATTCAGGTACTTCCGCAAAATTTATTTGAGCAATTAAAGCCATTGGCTTTCCTTTTTCATCTTTAGGGTATTGAGAATCAGATGGGAAAAAAGGAAAACCAAGAAACTTACTTTTTGTTAGTTCTAAAGTGTCATTGGATAGATCACAACCCAATGGCTTTGCTTTTATCGAAACGTAATCACGTTGTAAGTTTTCTAAGTCTTTTTCAAATTCTTTTAACACAGAAGGAACATTAACTTTCTGTTTATCTATATTCATTACTATTGTCCTTAATGGAAAAGGCATAACGCCTGCCATAAGTTGCCCGCCCCAAAACTAAACAGACCACCGTAAACACACAAGCCTATTCGTACCAAAAATGTACC
>NZ_LVHF01000020.1 GCF_001650345.1 Photobacterium jeanii
ATTCAAGGTGGTCGTGCTCAAGTGCGTACTGTGTTGTACATGGCTATGATGTCCGCTATGCAATGTAACCCTGTTTTTAAAACGACATATAAACGTTTATTGGGCGCAGGAAAGCCTAAGAAAGTCGCTATCATTGCCTGTGTTAGGAAGATGGTTATAACTCTAAATTCGATGTTGAGAGATGGAACTATGTGGGATGAAAACAGCGCCAAAATTTAGTTATTGACGCCATACTCGTTTGTTATATTTTACTTACCTATAGTTTGCTAAAAATATCATCAATACCCGAATCATGACGTTTAACAATAGAATATAGATCATACAAGGCAGGTGTACGATCTGAGTACTCCCAAAGAATTCTGCCAGAGAAATCGATCATTGCAATTTCAACACGCTCATCGAAATACATCTGATCAAAATCTTCAGAATAATTTTGATATCTACGACTATAAACTATAAATGTCTTGCCTTCATACGAGGTAGAATAACAGTTTGGAATAAAGTCATTAGTTGCGTTTACTAGACCATGTGGCGGATCAATCAATTGCCAGTTAAGTTGCCCTTGCGACGTTAACTTTTGAAACTCAACCAATAGTTTAATCTCTTTTGAACCATAAATGCTCATATTAATCCCACGCTAAATTCTTTTCTGTTTGCTCAAGTTTTGTAGCAATATATTGAAGTTGTTCATAATAATACCAAGCTTCTGAACTACTACGATGAACAGAAAATTTCCCCAAATCAGATATGAATGCTTCTACAGCTTTTTTATCATCTTCTCTCAGTGTATCTTTAGCTTTCTCTAAGTATGCTTTCAATTTAGTCAGTTCAATTGAAAACTTTTGTCCATCCCACTTCTGAGCCGATAAAGTATCATTTAAAACTCGACTAGCTTCCGACAAATATTTGTTTAGAGTAGGTAAAGTCGCTTTACGTTTGAAAGATTTTCGGATCTCTCTGGCTTCATATAGAAGAAATAGTGATACGACTATTCCTACACCAGAGAAGATTATCGACAAATTTTGAGTCCAGACCGGCCAAATTTCGTTCACTTTATGTCCTTGTTTCTTAGAAACTTTAAAATCAGATTAAGTTTACTAAAACAGCTTCAAAGCGGCAATGCACAAAAAATATAACGCCAGCAATAAGGTGCGCCACGATCAACTCACCAAGCGCACCAGACTCCATAACAAAACTGCCAAGTATAACGCGTCACCCTTGATTGCCTTGTTATACCTTTCCATCACTCTCAAGGTAGTCTGTCGTTTTCTTTAAAGCTTCAAGAAGCTCACTGGCTTTGCCAAATGTGAATTTTTTATTGCTACTTGAGTGTATCTTCATCGAATCTAATGGAGGTAGCCAGATGATTTGACCATTATCTAATGAAGAACCATCTCGCTGTAAATGAGACTCTGTCAAATCTGTGTTTTTCCATATTGCTACTGCACTTTCTCGGGCGCCTTGCAGATCAACCAAAGCAGGTAAACTTCGACCTTGTACTATACTTGAAATCGCTGATGATTCGGGTATTGGCACGCCACTCCATGCTTTTATTGCTTTAGCGGCATAATTCCATCCAGTCGAAATAAAATTAGTTGATCTTATATCTCTCTCCATTTCACGTATTTTTACTAGTGCTTTTTGACGGCAAGAAGGCTCTGCAAGTCTTGCAACAGAATCTGAATACTCTAAATAACTTTTATCATTGATCAAGCGATCAAATACTGTAATAAGCTCATTCGGCGCACTATTTTTTGGTGGTATTGGCGCATTGAATTCCACACTATCGTATAAGTTAATTAATGACTCCAACTGAGCTAATATTACTCGAGATTGTCCATCTTTAGAGATTTCACGTAAATATCTTAGAGTTCTTCTAGCACTTTCTGGATTAATATCGACTTGTATACCGTGATTAAATCCAATCGCTAGCTTCTTTACAATCAAATGAACATGATTGACATTATTTTGCAATTTAACAGGTGTGTTTTTTGCGAATTTTAAGCATTGTTTTTCATCTGATATTTCTATATTTAGCTCAAGTCTAAGATTATGAAGAAGCCTGCGCATTGCTTCAATTTCATTGTTATCATCAAATACTTTTATACGTTTTTTTAGCAATAATGGCATATGCTCTATTGATGATAATTCTGGCGCTGATTTTGGTATACAAATTTCAATTGCACCAAATGATATATACTCTTCAAGCATATGAGCGAAACATGAAAAGTCATTGCCAATAATCACTTCTTCTGTGTCTTTTTTGCCCCCGATCCTTGCTATAGGAAGAGGCTCATATAGTAATTCTGACTTATACATTAATTGTCACTCTTAAATAAATCATAGGTATAACGCTTGCCATAATACGCCAGCAACGCATTACGGTGATGTTGATAGACCACCGAAAACACTAAGGCCAATTCATACCCAGAATGCCGAGCGTTGGTGGTCGTATTGATGGCCTTGTTAGGCGAAGAGACTTCAGGGCACCTGTCAGATTTTTTTACAAAACCACATATACGCCGGATAAAACATACGTAAGCTACTGATACTTAGACATTAACAATACTGGTACAAATAGTGCTTATTTAGTTGAAACAAGGAGGCCTTATGAAAAAAACTTTATTTTTAATTATCACGCTCTGCCTTATTTCTCTACCAACTAAGGCTGGAATAATATGGACTTTAAACGACTTCACAATGTCTGATGGAAGCCAGTTTTCTGGTTTTATCGAGGTTGATTCAGGCTCTGTTATTGATTGGGATATAACGAACAACAAAGTATATAGCGATTCACCGGGGTATTATAATACTTTGAATTCAATAGCATCAATGTATAGCACAGCTATAATGATAAACGAGAAAAATACGAACTAGCGATTTCAATTATCTATAAATGACACGTCTATATTAAACTCTTTAGGCCCTAACATTGAATTTGTTAATTATTTCATGAGAAGCCCTACAGATAGTTATTCCTATGAATGTAGAAACTGCTCACCTTACAGGTACTCAACAGGAGGTGGCTACTTAACATCAGCTAATGAAATACCTGAACCATCAATATTCATACTTAGCTTAATGTCTATATTTCTGTTAAGAAAACTTTATAGAAAGCAATAAGTATAGATTCGAACTGGAGATGGCGGTAATTGCACCTACCGCCAAAACCAATCAACTTATTAACGATTATAACTGCTAATCTAAGCATTATTTTCGCCTAACGCCTGCAATAAGGTGCCCCGCACTAAACTAACAAAGCACACCGAACCCCACACCAAAACCGCCGAGTGTAATGGGTCACCTTGATTGCTTTGTTATGTTTTTATTTGTTCTAAGTACCACTTAGCATTGTCCCAATGTATGTCTTGCTCCATATGCCAATCGAATGGACGTGGGTGACGATGATGATCAACTATATACTGAAGATGCTGGTGAGCTATTTCTGGGTCATAGACTCGCCATACCAAACGCCTAGTTGCGTTCCAAGTTTCCCTTACAAGAAACAGAGCATTGCCTCCGGCTTTAATTTCTTCATCAAGTTTGTCGCAGAACGGATCGACTATCTCTCGCTCTTCTTGTGACGGCATACCATTTTCGATTAGATCGTCGAGGTCAATAATTACAGATAAATGCCAACTAAAAATTTCTTTGGGCTCAAAATCTTTCAAGGCTGAGTTTAATACCGCAACACAAGGCAACCCTTCGGATTTCCAATCTCCAACTGAGAATTTTTCTTCGGGAAGAACTACTCGAACTTCGTTTTCTTCAAGTTGCTTTTTCTTTCTGAATAACTTTCTTAACACCAAACTATCCTTAAAAACATAACGACCTGCCATAAAACGCCAGCAACACATTACGACAATATTTAATTGACCACCACAAACGCTAAAGCCAAATTCATACCTAGAATGCCTAGTGTTGATGGTCGTTTTGATGGCTTTGTTATGGCTAAATTACTCTACTATGTACTCTTTTGGGCAAACAGCTTTATTAGAAAATTCTGACTTACTTTCCAGTAATAATATATCAACAGCCTTTATTAAAGCTCTTGGTGATTCTTTAGTGTATTCAATATTGAATGACATTGGCTGATTATCAAAACCAAATCCGTTAACTGTTAAACAACCGTAGTTTGAATATAAAGTTTCATTAAGCTCATCTATAGACTTCATACTCTCTTTGAACATAAGTTGTTTTTTTAAATAATCATCATTAATATCTATATCTCCAACCAGAATATCACTAAAATATTGACTATAATTATTTTCTATATTTTGAAATGTTAAGCCTTTTATGTAGTCATTATATGCTGATGTCAATGATGCTGAATTGACACTAAATGATAAGGTCATGATTAAAAATAAGCTTATACGAACCATATTAGTTACCCATTGCTTCAGAAAGTTTTCTTTCAATATATGCAGGGCGATTTTTCAAACGTCTTGCTGCTATACAAAGAAGTCCTGAACACTGCGTAATCAAATCTTCTACGTTAAAGCTACCTTTTACAGAGGTTGATATCAGGCCTAAGTTTAATGTAGCTGTATATGAAGCTTGACCGTCACCTTCATTTTTAAAACTGACGGAAACTCTTTTAACTTGCATCCCCAATTCATTAATTACATCCTGCCCACTAAAAGTGACTACACCAGCCTTCCCTGATAAAAGCGCATTCCCCTTATCATCAACGGTTAGTTTGACAAAGCCAGCATCCAACATGATAGATGTTGTTAAACCTTTATTTTTTGAGTATGCAACTTCGATTAATTTCGCTATCGTTAACTTTATCTCACTATGCCTAGTACTCATTACTATCTCCATACACTTTAAATCTAATGATCGTAAAGACATAAAATCATAGATAAAAACATCAATATTAAGAGTCTAGAGTCAGCTCTAATTATTAGATAAAAGTGTAAAGATATTTAGCCATAACGCCGAACATAAGGTGCGCCACGACCAACTGACCAAGCGCACCGAACTCCATACAAAAACCGCCGAGTGTAACGCGTCACCTTGATGTTTTTGTTAGGCATATGAACGCTAAAAATTGGTCAGGTCATCGGCCTTGATACTAGACTCCTGTCCTTGTATGACCTTTCTAATTTTTATTAACATTTGCTTTGTCGTGATGTTACCCTGATGCGCTAACAGGTTGTGGAGATCTTTTGTTTCTTGCTCTGGTAGCCACAAGGTTGCCTCCCACAACAACTTATTTAGATGTTTTTTGTCAGTTGGTTTGCTTACCCATTCAGCCAGTAATTCAGCGACTAAAGCCGACTCTTCTCTCTTTTTAACGGAAAAACTCAGTTCAGATTTTATTTCCTCTAACTTGGTGTCATATTCGTTTTTAATTGAATAAGTAATCCTGCTTTTCAGCCAATTACCTATTAGAAACTGCACAGCCGCGAACAAAAGAGTAAATACCCCTAGCTCAGTCCAGCCAAGCATTACACCAATTACCTTTACACCCTCTTCCACTTATTTACCTCATGATCTATAAAATATCTAACGTTCCGTTCACGGGCAAAATGCCGCGTAATTTTGGGCCATTTACAACAACTTATTAGGCAAATGTTGTGTAGAAAGGATTACCCCGCACACCTTTACCACCTATATCATTAGAAATTCCCATCTGATTCAATACCGTAAAAACGAAAGTACAATTGCAACTATGTCCATTTTTTGTTGAATCAAACACACTCGGTTTTAGTTGCTTTAAGTCACTACTTGAAACTTTAGTATTTACTTCAAGTTCTTTGTAAACCAGATAAAGATCATCTAGCAGTAAAGTCATCCTAGAGCTACCTCGCTTGTACACCACTCGATCATCGCCTATTTTACAAACTGTCGATGTACCGCCTCCGGGATTTGAAAATACCGAGTTTACTGGAACACTCTGCCTAAAAAGTGATTCGAACGAAACCCTATCCACTGAACTCTCCTAATTTGCCTAACGACCTGCCATAAAACGCCAGCAACGCATTACGACAATATTTAATTAACCACCGTAAACGCTAGAGCCAATTCATACCTAGAATGCCAAGCGTTGAGGGTCGTTTTAATGGCTTTGTTACCCGCTCGCATATAAGTGCCAAAGCAGCTTGCCTGCCATGATGCGATGAAACTCGCTCGTCTAAAAATACTGAGTGGCAAAACTTGAACTCAACGCTGACAAAGAAAACTATAACCACCGAAACTACTGCGTGCTTACCAACAAGATAGCGGCTATCGACAATATTAAGGCTGGAACTTTCGACCAAGCAAAATATTGACCACTGCCCAAGTTAAGCCGCGGGCAACATCCACAAAACAATTTGGTTCGGCAACCACCAAAATGTAACCACTGGTATGCCAACGCACAACCTTCATTCTTAAACGCGGATACCAGCGAATAATTAACGACTTCTGCCACAGAAAACCACGAACGGGGAGCGACTAACGTTTGTAGCCCTACCCGAAAAAGCCTTTTAACACAAACAACAACATTTAGGGCGACAGGTGCAGACTTGCATTAATGATAGCCACAGACATTATTGAACTTGGCATGCGAGTAACTCAACACCGCGACTTGCGATAAGCAACTCTTAATGCAGACAAATGTTTCTGGAATTGACCTACTCACAGCAACTGCGGAGCCGACCGCCCCAACCTTCTAAATTCGCGAGGTAACGCCTGCTATAAGGTGTGCCCCACTGAACCAACAAAGCGCACCGAACTCCGAACCAAAACCGCCGAGTGTAACGCATCACCTTGATTGCCTTGTTATGGCAAACTCAAAGAATTTGAATCACTTACCAGATACGCTTCGGCTACAGAAATATCTACTCGAACGCCAGTCAGTTTACCCTACCATTAAAACCAGGACAGAATTTTGTACATAACTTCATGAACCAACTAACAAAATCAGTAGCCACTGGAGAAAGAATTGCTCTTTACCAACAGATATAAATCGAGAGCTTAGGGAAAAATAGCAAGAATTAAAACCCGATAAACCTTAGCCAAAATTTGAGAATTGGTTTTCGATGAAGTTTCTGGCATTTTTGACAGCAAACACAACAGGAAAATCAAGCGTGCTGCGGACAAAACCCGACAATCTCACAGTTCGTTATACCGACATGCATTCAGTTATATCGTCTGATAAGTTCGGCTTGATAGCCGCTAAGCTTGAACCACAGACCTTGAAGCGAAAACCACGTTGCCTGTGCTTTTCGTGCCATAACGCCCTGTTAAGGTGTGAGCAACGCAATACCGAAGCCTCCACATACCACCTTAACCACTAAACCTAACGCATAGTAAAAATGCCACGCGTTGCGAATCACTCTTGAACAGTTTGTTAGGTTTTTAGTTTGCAAGTTGCATATAGTGATTTAGTGCTTCAAACACATAATCATCGTTTTGAGTAAAAGTAGCATCATCCACTTTAAACAACTGCATCACATTCAGCCTAGTAGCCTTTGGCGAAACTAGGGGGTTTGGTTGGACAGAAGTACAGCTCTGAGCCACGAATAAGATTCCAGGCAATGATTTCTTACCCACAAAGATCTCTTTAAGTGCGTCAATACCTAAGTCGTCAATTAGAGAGGATTGAATTGCCTGCGCTGTACTCATTAATGTCGACAGTGGTTGAGCTACATCTCCGAACGAATACTGTGAAGGCCATATACGCTCATGTTGAATAACATTCTTTAAGTTTAATACTGGAATACCTGTTGTGGATTTCGACTTTTCGATTTGATCTACGGCTTTAACTATATTCTCAAAAATCGTTTGTGTATTGGTGCTATGAAGTGTTTTACAACCAAACCCCCAATAATCACCTTGAATTCCTGCGATAACGTCAGGGTTATTACCCTTCGCGTTGTTTGGATGATCCAATTCGATTTCCTCACAAAATCGCATGCATATAGCCGCCAAGTAAAGCTCTATAATTTTATTCGCTTCTTGATCTGTTATACGACTGGCTGCATTTTGAGCCACATTACATTCGTTTAACTTATTTAGGTGTGGGACTAGTTGATGAAATTCTTTATGACCACTGACTGAAGTTATTTTCAAAGCGAGGTCATAAAGAGCCGAAAAATCTCTAAATAGTGTACGATGGTCTTCATTGGGAGCTAACTTATGGCGTTCTTCAAATTTAAAAAGTATATCAAATACAGAAATAAATTTTGTTTCTAGGTCACTCCCTATGCCTACATTAATATCATTATTGTTCAATAGTTCTTCGAACTTTAGAACCAACTCTTGCCCTTCATTAAAGCCAAAATTTTCTCTTATCATACTAAACCTTAAAATAAACCTAACGCCAGACATAAGGTGCGCCACGACCAACTACCAAAGCACACTGGACTCCGTACCAAAACCGCCGAGTGTAACGCGTCACCTTGATGTTTTTGTTATGTGATTTTGCTTTACACAAAGATTTACGTTGGAGCATAATAAGCAACCAATTGCAAAATAAAGCGAATAAAATCATGAAAAGTAGCATATTTTTCACTCTGTTTTGTAGCGCGCTACTTACAGGTTGTTCTTCATCTATCCCTTTCAATGCCCAATCTACTACGGAACAATTCACCCTCCCCTCTCTCAATCAATCTACACAAGTCTATGTAGGTGATTACATGATTGATGAGGGCGTCAATGTTACTGATAACTACCTTATCGTAAAACAACCAATTGATGGTGCAGCATATGACATAGGTAAAGGAGACTATAAACTCCTTGGCACAGAAAAATCAGGTAAGATGTACTTCTCGCATTTCTCGACAAACGGTGGCTATGTTATACAAGGTCCACTAATTGACCCTCCATACGCATTATCACCTGATGACAAAGATGGTCTTTGTGTCTCTACTGTTTTTGTAAAAAATGCGACTTGCTATAAAGAAGCACAAACAGAAGTAGTAAAGAAATCAATTGACTCACCATCAGCATTTCAACGAACTCTGATTTACAACGGTTCGGTAGGTAAGAAAATAAATATTTCATACAGAGAATTTTCTGGTGGTAACGCAAGACAAGCATTCACGAACAACGTTGAGTATGACATGAGTAAGTCAAATATAATCAACTACAAAGGTGCTGAGATTGAAGTTATTGATTTTAACAATTCATCCATAACCTATAAGGTTCGAAAATACTTTCGATAGTTCTACTGCCCCACAAGTTTCTTGCGGGGCTCTATCACATAACGCCTGCCATAATACGCCACAACGCATTACGATAATGTTGATAAACCACCGAAAACACGAAAGGCAATCCAGAC
>NZ_LVHF01000022.1 GCF_001650345.1 Photobacterium jeanii
ATGCCAAGCGTTGAGGGTCGTTTTAATGGCTTTGTTACCCGCTCGCGTAAAAGTGCCAAAGCAGCTTGCCTGCCATGATGCAATGAAGCTCGCTCTTCTAAAAATACTGAGTGGCAAACTTGAAACACAACGCTGACAAAGAAAACTATAGCCACCGAAGCTACTGCGTGTTTACCAACAAAATAGCGGCTATCGACAATATTTAGGCTGGAACTTTCGACTAAGCAAAACATTGACCACAGCCCAAGTTAAGCCGCGGGCAACACTCTCAAAACAATTTGGTTCGTCAACCACCAAAATGTAACCACCGGCATGCCAACGCACCGACTTCTTTGTTAAACGCGGCTACCAGAGAATGATTAACGACTTCTGCCACAGAAAACCAATAGCGGGGAGCGACTAACGTTTGTAGCCCTACCCGATAAAGTTTTTGGCACGAGTGACAGCATTTTGGGCGACAGGTACAGACTTGCATCAGTGATAGCCAAAGACATTATTGAACTTGGCATGCGAGTAACTCAACACCGCGATTTGCGATGGAAAAATCTCAATGCAGACAAATGGTTCTGGAATTGACCAACTCACTACGGCAACGGAGCCGACCGCCCCAACCTTCTAAATTCGCGAGGTAACGACCTGCCATAAAACGCCAGCAACGCATTACGACAATATTTAATTAACTACCGTAAACACTAAAGCCAATTCATACCTAGAATGCCAAACGTTGAGGGTCGTTTTAATGGCTTTGTTACCCGCTCGCGTAAAAGTGCCAAAGCAGCTTGCCTGCCATGATGCAATAATGCTCGCTCTTCTAAAAATACTGAGTAGCAAACCTAAAACTCAAAGCTGACAAAGAAAACTATAACCACCGAAACTACTGCCGGCTTACCAACAAAATAGCGGCTATCGACAATATTAAGGCTGGAACTTTCGACCAAACAAAACATTGACCACGACCCAAGTTAAGCCGCGGGCAACACCCTCAAAACAATTGGGTTCGGCAACAACCAAAATGTAACCACTGGTATGCCAACGCACCGACTTCTTTGCTAAACGCGGCTACCAGAGAATGATTAACGACTTCTGCCACAGAAAACCAATAGCGGGGAGCGACTAACGTTTGTAGCCCTACCCGATAAAGTCTTTTGGCGCGAGTGACAACATTTAGGGCGACAAGTGCAGATTTGCATCAGTAATAGCCTAAGACATTGTTGAACTTGGCATGCGGCTAACTCAAAACCGCGACTTGCGATGGAAAAATCTCAATGCAGACAAATGTTGCTGGAATTGACCAACAAACAGCAACAGCGGAGCCAACCGCCCCAACCTTCTAAATTCGCGAGGTAACGCCTGCCATAAGGTGTGCCCCACTGAACCAGCAAAGCGCGCTAAACTCCATACCAAAACCGCCGAGTGTAAGGCATCACCTTGATGGCCTTGTTATAACTGCCGTGACCACAAGCACTATGCAAAACTATTTGCATACAAAAGACTCTTATAGTATCAATGCCATCCATTATTTTAAACCTAGAGACATTTCAATGATTGAACGCTGTAAACAGCATCCGAAAACAGTAATTGCTTTGGTTGTTATCGCAGTATTTTGCGCAACACTAATTCCTTTTTTCACAACCTTTCACTACGGGTTAAGTAATGACCAAAGTGATTGGGGTGCTTTTGGCTCATACTTTGGTGGAGTAGTGGGATCCACATTCGCTGCCCTATCTTTTTTATGTCTACTTTATACGATATATTTACAACGTGAAGAATTAAATACAGCAATCCAAGCACTCAGCGACAGTGCAAGCGCTCAGCAAGAGCAAGCAAGTTTGATTAAGATCCAACGATTTGAAGATACATTCTACTCACTTCTTGCTCAGCATAATGAATCTTTATCACTACTTGGTAATAAAGACGTATTAAATAGTTACCTGCATAATTTACATACCATTCAACAGCAAGAAGTTTTACCCGATTATTATTTAAAATCACGACAAGAGCATATATTAAAGAACACAGAACTATCTCAGTACTTTAGAATACTTTATCAACTGCTTAAGTACATTGCACAAAACAACCCCAATAATGAAAAGCGCATTTACAATGAGGCATACCTTGGCGACATTAGTAACCTGAAGCCAAATGAAAAAATGTACTCAAGTATAGTTCGAAGCTTTGTCCCTGTTGACTTACTTCCATTACTAGCAATTAACTGTATTCCAACTTACTCAGGTCTGAACAATTTATCATTATACTGGTCCCTCCTTCAAAGATATGAGTTCCTTGAACATATGAGAGCAGACAAAATGCCAAATAACCTTAGTACTTGGGTAGTTCTAGACGGGTACTCCTATGCCTTCGGTGAAAACACTACAATTAAAGATAAATCCAATGAAATCAGAAAACACTTTAATGGTATATTTGAAGAGCAATTAACGGAAGGCAATTACCTCCATTCATACTTTGAGTGCAATCCTTATTAATGTAAGCCTGTAAAATATCAAGCCTATATTATACCTCGAATTGATTTAGGCTTGATAAGTTATAACGCCGCATTAAGGTGTGAGCGGCGCTTGGCTATACTTGAGCGAAGCGAAACTGCCAAGCGTTGCGAATCACTCTTAAATGCTTTGTTATGAGTCTTTTATTCCTGTGATATGAAGCTTATGAATTTCTTCACCACCAAAAGGACTTATTTCAAGTTCTACTAAACAATTTAACTCAACTTCTGGCTTTAGCATTGAATATATGTAGTCAACGTTACTTTGCTTACCAAAAATTGAAAAACTAAACTCGCCCACAGGTATATGCTGACCATGTTCAGAAACGCTTAGCTTGCCAACATTTTTGTACTTGTTAAAGTCGAAAACTTCGCATTTTAAAGTTCGTATTTCTTGCTCTAGTTTAGTAGGTACATCGAACATCTTTGCATCATCTTGACCTATATAAAGGTCATTTTCCTGAGCACCAATTTTTCCTGCTGAAATTTCCGTTAGTTTATCAGGACCTGCCATTCGAGCTAAATCTTGAAAGTTTGAGAGTGAAGCCTGACCTATTTGAATTACGGTACCATGATAGTGATGAACTTCATCCCCAACTCGAACGCTAGCATCACCGTCATTGTTAAACTCGTATGTTGGAGTCTCACCTCGTTGAACAGCGCCACAAACCGTTTTTAGGAAGTTAAAGGTATCTTTGGTTGCGTCCCAAATATTTTGGGGACCATATGATGTAAATAACGGCAGCCCAAGCTGCACACCCTGCAATACGATGTCAAAGTTAGTTAGCAGCGAGCCATGTTTGATTTCAGTGGTTTTGATAAAGTACTTTTCACGTTCTTTTTGAGTTAGCTTTTTAACCCCAGTGATTCCCATGTACGACTTATCAACAATTTTTTGAAAGTTATCGAGAGCTGTAACTGCCGTATGGAGAGGCACCCCATCTTTTAACTTTTGTCCGTCTATCTTGAATTGCATTTCATGCACAGCTTGTTTCTCACAAATGCGACTTTTAATGCGCAAATAATTGCACAAGATTGATTAAATGTCACTGATATAGAATAGAACTCCACCGGAGTTTAGAAAGACTCATAACGCCTAACATAAGTTGCGCCACGACTAACCTATAAAGCGCGCCGAGCTCCATACCAAAAATGCCGAGTAAAACGCGTCAACTTGATGTTTTTGTTATGTGCCGACTTTTAACAAGCCTTTTCCTTGACGCTTAGGATCGTGGCTAGTCAAAATGTACACGCTCTGAAAAGCTTCAATATCAGAAAACATTGTATCTTTGATATATTCCTCTATTGTCGTTGCATCCAAGCGTGGTTCATCAGTAAATATCAATAGAACTAGCTCATCATACCCTGCTGGTAGCTGCTCACATTTTTTAGCTTTAGTGCTAATAATATTCTGAAGTTTCAGAGTAAAGGTCTCGTAGTTCCACGATATAATTTCCTTGATGTACTGGATGCGTTTACGTTTAATATCTAAACCAATAGCTTTCTCGTTTACTAATTCAGTTACTTCAACACCAATTTTTTTACCCGTATTTATTGAAACCGCTACATCAGGTGGATCTTGCGCTAAAGACATTGAAACCAGATACTCTTTGGTCTCGGCTTCAAGCATTTGAAAAAGTGACTGAGTAACGAATAACTCTTTAGTTGTTTTATCGGGAGTTTCAAAAAAGTCTGCGTGTCTACGTACCATAAGCTTACGTTTCGCGAGATAATCTTCAGTTGCTTTTTCAAAACGAATCCTAAACGCGTCTAGCTCATTCCTTTTATGCCAATATAATTTTAACTTTCTCGATCTACGCCTTTTTAACTCTAAACGTTGCCTACTATTCATCTTTTTCTCCAAGGCACATAACGCCTGCAATAAGGTGTGCCCCACTGAACCTGCAAAGCGCACCAAACTCCATACCAAAACCGCCTAGTGTAACGCATC
>NZ_LVHF01000023.1 GCF_001650345.1 Photobacterium jeanii
GAGTTGTTTTACCGTGGTCAACGTGGCCGATAGTACCAACGTTAACGTGCGGTTTTACGCGTTCAAATTTTTCTTTAGACATGGATAGTCCCTCTAGGCACGGTATTGGTGGCATTACGACCACACAACCAATCATGGGTTTGTAGAGTATATATCAAATGTTCGAGAGTAACTTGGGAGGAGTGGTGCTAATAGGCAGAGTCGAACTGCCGACCTCACCCTTACCAAGGGTGCGCTCTACCAACTGAGCTATATCAGCACACAAAAGCGTGGAGCGGGCAGCGGGAATCGAACCCGCATCATCAGCTTGGAAGGCTGAGGTAATAGCCATTATACGATGCCCGCAAAACTCGTAACTCGTAGAGCTATTCAATCATTTGAAAATGGTGGAGGGAGATGGATTCGAACCATCGAAGGCAGAGCCGGCAGATTTACAATCTGCTCCCTTTGGCCACTCGGGAACCCCTCCAGGGGTGTTGCAAAAAAACTGGTGCCGACTACCGGAATCGAACTGGTGACNGGGGTGTTGCAAAAAAACTGGTGCCGACTACCGGAATCGAACTGGTGACCTACTGATTACAAGTCAGTTGCTCTACCTACTGAGCTAAGTCGGCGTAATTGCTGCGCATTCTAGAGAAAGCAGAAAAAGCTTGCAACACCTTTTCTGCATTTTTTGTGTTTTTTTTCTTGCTTGAGCAAAATTCAACCACTAACGGCATTTTGCGTACAGCGCCAGCCCTTCAAGAACCAGATCTGAGCGATGACGGTAATGTTTTGCCCATTGAGTTGGTAAATGGCGTACCCCGCCACCACACAAGACGACTTCAGGCTCACAGCCCAAACGTTCTTTCGCTTGCTTCAAACCGTATTCAATTAAACCCAGTAATGCCGCTCGACAACCGTTTTTTAATCCATCGGCCGTATTATCGGCAAACACTAACGCTTCAGTATGCTCACGGTCTGCAAACACCTTAGTAGTATTTTCCAATACCGATTTCATCATTAGCTGATAACCCGGAGCAATCCAGCCACCGAGGTGCTTGCCATCTTCCGCCATTACATCAAAAGTAAGTGCGGTGCCGATATCGACGATGACAGTCGGTTTTTTGAATTCTTGGCGAATAGCCACCAGCGTTAGCCAGCGATCAACGCCCAAATACTGATATTCAGAATATGCATTCTTGACGCCAAAATCTTTACGCAAGGTCTTCACCTGCAAAACGGGGATATTCGCCAATTGTGCAATACGCTGAATCGAGTTATCGACTTCTACTGGGCCAACACTCGCAAAAACAATCCTGTTAATTCCCTTGTCTAACAGTGGCTCTAATACCATTTCCAGTTTTCGGCTGGGATAGCGGCCTAATAGTTCAAACTCGCCAGCTTGATCTAGTTGGGCAACTTTGACATAAGTGTTGCCCGCTTCAATTAATAATTGCATTAACAACCTCTGAGGCTGATTTCACCACCGATATAAGGCGTTATACCTTGTTCGGTTTCGAGTAATAACCCACCCTGCTTATCGATACCGCGGGCGATCCCTTCGACCACACGTTCACCGATCAATAATTTCACAGGGCGATTCAAGAAATTATCGTACTCATTCCAACGAGTAATAAAGCCTTCGAGGCCACACACTTCATATTCCGTAAGGGTGGTATGTAAACGCTCAACCAAAGTCGCAGCCAATACGTTTCTTGATGGCAATGTGTCACAAGCATCAGCTAAGTTCGTCCAAGCTTGATCAATCTCACTACCTTCTTTAGTTGGCATTGCGATATTTAACCCCATGCCAATAACTAAATGAGCAGCATCACCCGCTTGCCCTGTCATTTCAGTCAGGATACCCGCCAGCTTCTTATCTTGGAAATACAGATCGTTGGGCCACTTAAGCTTAATGTCTTGTGCCCCTAATGCTGTCAGCGTATCTGCAATGGCGATACCAACAACCAAGCTTAACCCCATAGCAGCAGCCATACCGGCATCTAACCGCCAGTACATAGACAAATACAAGTTACTACCAAACGGTGATAACCACTGGCGACCACGACGGCCGCGCCCTGCTTGTTGATATTCAGCCAAGCAAACCGCGCCACTCGGCAATTGACCAACCCGATCCAACAAGTGCTGATTGGTTGAGTCAATCACTGGAATAAGACTTAAGTGAGGGCACTTTACCTGAGCCAAAATCTTATCGCAATCAAGGAGTTCTAGCTTTTCTGCTAAGCAATAGCCTTTCCCCTGAACTCGATAGATATCCAATCCCCAGGTTTGTAGGGTTTTAATATGCTTACTAATCGCAGCGCGGGAAATACCTAAAAGCTCTCCCAATACTTCACCGGAATGAAAAGTACCATCCGAGAGTTGCTGAATTAACGCAAGTCGAGTCGCATGCTCTTTCATGCCACCACCTTCGCTAAACATGTCTCTTCTTTCGCTGCCATGAAACGTACTTCATGTTCAAGTTCAACCCCAAACTGGGTATCCACGGTTTGCACGACATGCGCGGCCAATGCCGTCACATCGTTAGCAGTTGCATTGCCAGTATTGGTTAGTACTAACGCTTGTTCACGGTGAACCTGAGCACCACCAACTTGATATCCTTTCAACCCTGCTTGATCAATTAACCAGCCCGCAGCCAATTTGCATTGACTATCAGACACGGAATATGACGGCATATTGGGGTATCGCGCTAACAACGCATCACGCTCGGCGACAGAAATAATGGGATTTTTAAAGAAGCTGCCAGCGTTACCAATTTCATCAGGATTCGGTAATTTCTGTTGGCGAATCGCACAAACCGCCTCAAAAATTTCACGCGCGGTCACTGAAGCACTGTCCAATGACGCTAAAGGGCCATAGGATAAACGCGGCATCCATTGTTTATTGAGGAAAAAGCCAACCGCAATAATGGCTTTATTGCTCTTAAGAGCATGCTTAAAAATCGAATCACGATAGCCAAACTGACAATCAACGGCACTTAAACGCTGCTGTTCGCCTGTTTCTAGGTCCAATACATCAACGTATTCACACACATCTTTAAGTTCAAGACCGTAAGCACCGATATTTTGGATGGGTGATGAACCCACACAACCCGGGATCAACGCAAGGTTTTCCAGTCCAGGCATACCATTATCGACTGTCCATTCAACAAAGCGGTGCCAATCTTCACCAGCACCAACATGAAGATGGAAACCCTCATTGTCTTCCTTTACTTCAATACCCTGAATGCGGTTTAACACCACGACCCCATGGTATGGTTCAGTAAACAACATATTACTGCCCTGACCGAGCAGTAATTTAGGCAGGGCTTGATAGGCTTCATTTTGCCAAATCGACAACAAGTCATCAGCGCTGTTCGCTTCGATAATCAACTCGGCATCGACGTCGAGATGGAATGTATGAAAAGGGGCCAGAGACCGTTGAGGCAAAATATTCATGCGTCTATCAAACCATACCTTTGTATAATAATCGCCGCATTTTACCCGATTCATTCCATCAACGCAGTGTTTTCCCTATGAACAAGCTTAGTTTCCACATTTTAGAGCCCCTTCGCTTCCCGCTAATCAACCGCATTTACAAGCAATTTTATCCAGCAGGCAAAGCAAAAAAGGATGAAGTAATTTGGGTAGGAGAAGATGAAAAACAAATCATTAGCTGTGTACGTTTTAAAACAATCGAAGATACCCACCTATTAACGGGGATGTTAGTTATCCCTGAATATCGTGGTATTGGGATCAGTGAGCAGTTGTTATCTGCAACCCTTACACATATCGAAACTAAGCCTTGTTATTGCTTTGCTTTCTCTCATCTCGTCCCGCTATATCAGAAAGCACAATTCGAAGTGATTGAAACACATGAACTTCCCCATTTTCTGGCGTCTCGCATAGCCAGATACAGCGCCAGTGGCAAAGACTTAGTTCCCATGCGTTATCAAAAACCTGCGTTAAGTCAGAACAATTGTTAACAGCCTTTACCAAATGATGGCGTTTAATATTTTTCTGATATAATTGTCCCCCAAATTAACAGATTTAAATCGTATAGATCGCGAAACGAGGCGATGATGGATTCAGCAACAGTCAACCGACAGCTTATTGAGCAACTACCCTGTATTGCGCATAACCCAGAAGATCTTGAAACGCTTCTAGATGCGGGATCATTCCGTGAGCGCTTACTCAGTGAAATAGCACAAGCTAAACACCGTATTTACCTTGTAGCACTGTACCTACAAGACGATGAAGCGGGACGCAGCGTGCTACAGGCACTGTATGATGCAAAACAAGCGAACCCTGAGTTAGATGTGAAAGTCCTAGTCGACTGGCACCGTGCTCAACGAGGTTTGATTGGCGCTGCTAAATCTGATGGTAACGCGGCACTATATCGCGAGTTTGCTGAGAAGCATGAACACCAAATAGAGG
This sequence comes from Photobacterium jeanii, assembly GCF_001650345.1. Lineage (GTDB taxonomy): Bacteria > Pseudomonadota > Gammaproteobacteria > Enterobacterales > Vibrionaceae > Photobacterium > Photobacterium jeanii. The sequence continues at coordinate 4,419 of NZ_LVHF01000023.1, forward strand.
TACTTGGCGTACCCGTGCGTAACCGTGAAGTCTTCGGTGTACTTCATCTGAAAGGTTTCGTGATCGATAATAGTGTGATCTACAGCGGCGCTAGCTTAAATGATATCTACCTAGCACAGCATGACCGTTACCGTTATGACCGTTACCATGTACTTCGCAACCAAAACCTGGCTGATAGCATGGCGAAGTTTATTACTGACGTTCTCGTTGATAGCGATGCAGTAAACTGCCTTAATCAAAAAGATCGCCCTGAGACCAAAAACCTCAAAGGCGCAATTCGCCAACTGCGTAGCTCACTACAGCGTGCAAGCTATGATTTTAATTCAGAAGCGATTGCTGACGATCAAGTTGGCTTAACGCCATTGGTTGGTCTTGGTAAGCGTAAAAACAAACTGAACCGCCATATCTGTACTTTGATAGCCAGCGCACAAACAGAGCTGACCATCTGTACCCCATACTTCAACTTCCCACGCACTATCAGTCGTGAAGTACGCCGTGCGATCCGCCGTGGTGTGAAAGTGACTATTGTGGTTGGTGATAAAACAGCAAATGACTTCTACATCCCACCAAGCGAGCCGTTCAAAACTATTGCAGGTCTTCCGTACCTGTATGAAGTTAACCTACGCACCTTCGCTAAGCAGAATGAAGGAGCGATTGCCCAACGTCAGCTTTCCATCCACCTCTGGAAGCACAACGATAACAGCTTCCATTTAAAAGGGATTTGGGTTGATAAGAAGTTCATGCTGATCACTGGTAACAACCTAAACCCACGCGCATGGAAGTTGGATCTAGAAAACGCCATTCTCGTTCACGACAGGAACCAACTACTTGCTGAGCAGAAACAGCAAGAGCTAGATATGATCCTCAATCACACGCTACGTATCGATAGCTATAAGTACATCGAGAAGATCGAAACTTACCCAGCCCCAGTGCGCAAGCTCATCAAACGGATCAAAACGATCAAAGCAGATCACCTGCTCAATCAAATCCTGTAAATCAGCAAAATCTCTAAAACTAGTGCTTCGGCACTGGTTTTTTTATGCCTGAGACTTAGTAAATAAGCCTCTCACAGCGACTAAACCATCAGGTAGCCGCTCGCTCAGATCCCAACTAGAGCTATCAAACTGCAAATTTTACTCGTCCATCTCCATTAAACTCATCAGGTCTTTCACGAATACTTACGCCCGTATCATTGCCGCTTAAATCGGTATCTATGCTTAGCAACAAGATTATCCCCCTAGACCCCATACACATGCATATTGCGCTTTACTATCCATAGCTCTCTTTTCACTTTTACGTGCCTCTCTATAAGGTAAATGGGCTAACCTTTAGCAACACTAATCCAATGAAATAAAGCCTTAATAGTTAAACAACATTGCGTTATAGGTCTGTATGGAGAGTTTTGAAAGGAAGTGGTTCGAATATCAGCTCAGTCAGGATGTTAGAGAAAGCAGTACTACTAGCTGTAAGACTGAAAAGCGAGAAACGAAAAAGGCTCTAGTCTTTCGACTAGAGCCTTGAAGGTGGCAGGGGTGGAGAGATTCGAACTCCCAACACGCGGATTTGGAATCCGCTGCTCTGCCAATTGGAGCTACACCCCTGTAG
>NZ_LVHF01000024.1 GCF_001650345.1 Photobacterium jeanii
ACGTATCTATTGGATCGTAGTCTATGCAATCGTAGCTTTTTACTTCAGGCTTCAATCGAACCTTCCTTGTTATATAACGCCTGCAATAAGGTGTGCCCCACTGACCCAGCAAAGCGCACTGAACTCCGTACCAAAACTGCCGAGTGTAACGCATCACCTTGATTGCTTTGTTAGGGCACTATTGTAGCCCTATATACCAACTATTTAAGTGCATACTTTCTTCACCTAAATCTAATTCGACAATTTTCATCACGTGGGGAGCTAAAAAGTTATCTCTTACAAAATCAATAGGCAAATCGGATACGGTATAGAATGCTGGCATCATTAAAGCATTGTATGCTAATGAACCATCAAGTTTATGCGTTTCAGCTAGGTACGTTAGCATTTCATCAAACTTACCGCTGTCTAGTTGAACGATAATACTCTCCCCGGAGTATGAATTCCGATAAAGACAAATTGAACGATTATGCTGATATTCGTGAGCATACAGTTCTTTAACAATTTTCTGCATAGTTACAAATACTTGCTCTTTATCTATATGTATATATGTTTTCCTATACAAGAATGCCATGATATTCAAACAAGATTTTAGAACTTCCAAATCTTGTTCCCAACGTTTAGCTTGTTTCAATATTGCATTCTTTTTAGAGAGAGACTCTTCTTTATTACCGTATTTACATAAAACATGAATCCCTTTATGCTCAATTACAAGGTTGATTTCTTTCTCTAAAACTAACTCCTCAAATATAACAAATAGCTCCTCTGTATTAGTTTCAATACCACTATTTTCCGCCAACACTATGGTACGCTTTTTTGTAACCATTTTTTGCTTTAGTTTTTTCCAATAGTCTGATTTAGGTAAAAAAGTCATTGATACAACAAAACTTGAACATGTAAATGTTGTTGAACTCCAATCTAAAGAGTTAAACATCCACACAACACCTACTAAAAAGACTAAAATTGACGCTATAAATTTCATATATACCTTTTGTGCCCTAACGCCTGCAATAAGGTGCCCCGCACTAAACCTACAAGGCACACCGAACTCAATACCAAAACCGCCGAGTGTAACGGGTCACCTTGATTGCTTTGTTATATTTATTTTTCGATGTCTGGCAGTGCGGTAGGATCAAAGAGAATTCTATGTTGAGATGGGTTTCTAATACACATTAACAGATGTTCTTTATGATCCTTTGGTCCAACCATTTTTAAGTGCATTCCTGAACCACACCAAGGACATTCCCCAGTAATCTTTGTGATATAAATTTTACCGGACGTGCTAATTTCATAGTTTTTCAACCCGCTAAAATGTTCGAATTTTCTACGAGAAATAGCCACACTTAATGCTAACATTGAACCAAAGATGACAACTGACAAAAACACTAAAGGTTGAAAAGAAAAATTTCCTGTCAAAAATGGCAGAAATAGACCCACAATACTAGCCAAACTGCCCCACGTGCCTAATTTTTGGAAAGAGGATCTCTTTGCGAGCATTCCATCTTCAGACCAAGGTAATTTAACAAAATCTCGTTTTAAGTTGAGTAAATCAGGGTCGATATTATTAGCGTTGTTAATATTGTCGCCGATATGTATATTGCTGTTGTTTATTTCAGAGCCAATAGTATTAACGCTTTGAGAGCCTGACTCAATCACGTGCCCTGATGTAGCTCTAGGGTTGCCACATTCCGAACAAAACTTATGATTCGGACTGAATTCATTTTGACAGTTTGTACATTTTTCCAATGTTACCTCCTATAAATATAACAACCTGCCATAAAACGCCAGCAACGCATTACGACAATATTTAATTAACCACCGTAAACACTAACGCCAATTCATACCTAGAATGCCAAGCGTTGAGGGTCGTTTTAATGGCTTTGTTACCCGCTCGCGTAAAAGTGCCAAAGCAGCTTGCCTGCCATGATGCGATAAAGCTTGCTCTTACAGCAAACCTAAGTGAAAAACCTAGAACTCAACGCTGACAAAGAAAACTATAACCACCGAAACTACTGCGTGCTTACTAGCAAAATAGCGGCTATCAGCAATATTGAGGCTGGAATTTTCGACTAAGCGAAACATTGACCACAGCCCAAGTTAAGCCGCGGGCAACACCCACAAAACAATTTGCTTCGGCAACCACCAAGATGTAACCACCGGCATGCCAACGCACCGACCTCATCGCTAAACGCGGTTACCAGAGAATGATTAACGACTTCTGCCACAGAAAACCAATAGCGGGGAACGACTAACGTTTGTAGCCCTACCCGATAAAGTCTTTTGGCACGAGTGACAACATTTAGGGCGACATGTGCAGACTTGCATTAGTGATAGCCACAGACATTGTTGAACTTGGCATGCGACAAACTCAATACCGCGAATTACGATGGAAAAATTTTAATGCAGACAAATGTTTCTGGAATTGACCAACTCACAGCAACAGCGGAGTCGACAGCCCCAACCTTCTTAATTCGCGAGGTAACGCTTGGCATAAGGTGCGCCAACGCATTACTTACTAAACCAAATATATTTCAAACCAAAACCGCCGAGTGTCAAGCGTCACCTTAATGCCTTTGTTAGCAGCATGAACCAAAAATTGCATATTTACCAAGTTCAATTATTACATTAGAGTGGCTTTATAATTGTTTCGGTTACTGAATCTTGGCGTGTATATGTGGTAAAAGTTATCGAATCATAAATAATCTCCGATACTCCTTTTTGCTTTAACTGCCTGAAGGTATTACTTACTAATTCTAATGATTTTTTCTTATCTGGTTGATCAGATAACACGTAACTTAAAATGATATAAAGATATGTTAAATCTTCAGCATGTTTTCTAGCGTTTGTTGAATACTTAGACTCTAATATAACTAAAGCAACATCATTTTTAATCTCTTCATCACTGACAACAACAATAGTAAATGATGCCGATACTCCCGTATACTTATAATTGTATATCATAATATCAAAACCAAGATCATCGACTAAGTATGCCAGATCACTTACATCAACAACATCCGCCGCTGAAAGTACTTGAGATTCCTGGGAACTTGACTCAAGTAATTCATCAATATTACTTTGCATAGCCAAAGCCTCTTTTGTTGACATACTTGATATTAAATTCTGAATACTTTGCTTCTTTACATCATCTATTGGAATTACAAGTTCAGGACGAACTTTTAAAGCTAACCGATTAAAATCATTAAAGACATCATCAATAGTCTTACCAATTGTATCGCCATTCGTTTTATAAACACCCCGCTGTAGATTTTCGATATTATGTTCTTTTATCTCATTACTATTCGCTGATGTGTTTACTAAAAAAACAACACTTATGAACATGAATAAAGTTTTTAAATATTTTTTTGATAACATAGACTTTTTATCACCTTAATCACCAGTATTATAATTATGTATTAGGTAAATATCTCACCTATGATGCTAACGACCTGCCATAAAACGCCAACAACGCATTACGACAATATTTAATTAACCACCGCAAACACTAACGCCAATTCATACCTAGAATGCCAAGCGTTGAGGGTCGTTTTAATGATTTTGTTACCCGCTCACGTATAAGTGCCAAAGCAGCTTGCCTGCTATGATGCGATGAAGCTTGCTCTTACAACAAACCTGAGTGACAAACCTAGAACTCAACGCTGACAAAGAAAACTATAACCACCGAAACTACTGCCTACTTACCAACAAAATAGCGGCTATCGACAATATTAGGGCTGGAACTTTCGACCAAGCAAAACATTGACCACTGCCCAAGTTAAGCCGCGGGCAACACCCACAAAACAATTGGGTTCGGCAACCAACAAAATGTAACCACTGGTATGCCAACGCACCGCCTTCATTCTTAAACGCGGATACCAGCGAATAATTGACGACTTCTGCCACAGAAAACCACGAACGGGGAGCGACTAACGTTTGTAGCCCTACCCGATAAACTCTTTTGGCACGAGTGACAACATTTAGGGCGACAAGTGCAGACTTGCAACAGTAATAGCCTAAGACATTGTTGAACTTGGCATGCGGCTTACTCAACACCGCGACTTGCGATGAGCAACTCTTAATGCAGACAAATGCTTCTGGAATTGACCAACGAACAGCAACAGCGGAGCCGACCACCCCAACCTTCTTAATTCGCGAGGTAACGCCTGGCATAAGGTGCGCCACGACGAACTTACCAAGCCCACTGAACTCCAAACCGAAACTGCCGAGTGTAACAAGTCACCTTGATGCCTTTGTTAGCTGCGCGATTTATAAACTAATTTCCTATTTTCTGAATTTTTTTATTCTCAACGCAACAACACTCAAGATCATTAAAAACAACCCTAAAAACAGTGAAAAATGATAATTTACTATTTTTAACTCTAACACTGAATCATTGAGTCGATTTGGATCATAATAAACATCAACAACCGAGCCATAAGGGTAATTCGATATTTCTTTAGCGACATAACCTTTACTTTTCGAGCAATTTACTACGTTTCCTTTGCGGATTTGCCCTGAAGTTAACACTTGATTTTCTACAGTATATGAATACAAAAAATCAACACACCACTTCATTCTTGTTCTACTTCCTGACTTTACATCCTTATAAACCAACTCTGATTTAATTACATTTGCTTTTGTATGCTCCCAGCGACTCATTTTGGAATATTTATATGTATTAACAACATCCGTAAAAATCAAAAGAACAGCTAAAAACAGCAGCAGTATAAACACTGACCTAAATAAAAACTTGAAAACCATCTCATCCTTGATTCATTTTAGATTGAATATTATTAGTGAAAATGTATCGATTTGACGCAGCTAACGCCCTGCCATAAAACGCCAGCAACGCATTACGACAAGATTTAATTGACCACCGCAAACACTAAAGCCAATTCATACCTAGAACGCCAAGCGTTGAGGGTCGTTTTGATGGCTTTGTTATGCGCTTGCAGATCTCATCCAATATTTACTCTTATTAGGAACTCTACTGATACGCTTGCTCTTTATTAAATCGTTAATAACACGAGTAAAATCTGATTTAGACAAAGGCAATATGCTTTGCAATTCAGTTGAAGTTTTTGGTGTGTGTAATAATGACAATAGTTGTTTCTCAGGTGAGTTTGACTTCTTTATATTTACAACGTTGTCACCTATATCTTCCTCAAGAGGAAAAGTACTATTAGCACCAACCAATTCGCACTGAAACCTAAAAGCATGAAGCAAAGATTGGTCTTTCGAGTAAAGCATTATTTCTGTCATTGATATTTCCCTGACAGTCATTTGACTTAATAATCTAGCTAAGGAAGCTATGATATAAAAGTCAGCTTGATTTGAGTTTTGAGGGTAACCACCAAGAAAGTGATACATTTCTAACTCACAATGCTTTTTTACGGTTTCATCATTAGAAAAGACTAGAACTTTATCTAAAACAGAAACATTAATGTCATCTAAAGGTTTTAAACCTACATTTTCTGCATCAACAAAAATTACTTTCAAAACTATCATTAACCTACGTGGAATTAGGTTATTAAGAAAGCATATTCCAACTTTGCATAATATGACTTTTCTCTCACTTTTCGACTCTGGTGTAAGCATTTAGCTTTAGCGCATAACGCCGCATTAAGGTGTGAGCAGCGCTTGGCTATACTTGAGCGAAGCGAAACTGCCAAGTGTTGCGAATCACTCTTAAATGCTTTGTATGGATAATAACTCATGAAATCGGGTAACGTGAGACCCTAGCTTTAGCCGCAACTAAAGCTCTTTATACAGTAG
>NZ_LVHF01000025.1 GCF_001650345.1 Photobacterium jeanii
CCGGGGGTCGCGGGTTCGAGTCCCGTCCGCTCCGCCACTTATACTAAGCCCGAGTCGAAAGACTCGGGCTTTTTTACGTTTGTATTTTGGTTAATCACGGATTGGAAGCGGCCGCTCAGTGGGTTAGCTTTTTTACCTTGAAAGCTGCGGCCTGCCACGCCGGGGGCGCGCTGGTTGTCGGTGTGGCAGTTTATTTATATAAAGTCCCGTCTGCTCCGCCACTTCTTCGAAAGCCCTGCTAGCAATAGCAGGGCTTTTTACGCCTACTACTAACCCATTTATCATCTATTAATAAATAGACCTCATCTGTTCACTTTTGTGATCTGGCTGTTCATTGTTAACTGTATGTTTTGGTTGTGTGTTTTGTTATTGTCTTGTTGAAAAATAAACAAATGAACGCTCCTAAAAAAGAGTGTCAATCAACGAAAGTAAAGTTAACGAGGTAATTATGTCTGAGTTCGAGATGTTGGTAATGACCGCTCTAGCGTGTGTTGGTATGGGAATGATTGTTGTTGGTCCTGCACTTTTTGCATACGGTCTTTACAAGAAGAAAAAGCTACAAGCTTAATAACAATTTTGTCGCAAATTTTAAAACCTCAGTTGTGTGTTCACCACAACTGAGGTTTTTTATTTTTTTAGATGTTAATGCGTTAGCCTAAACTGGTAATAGTTAATCACAGCTCTGTGCGTAAACGAACATTAATGATAAAGCGGAGTGGGAGGGAATGTTATGCGTCGACTGATGTATGCGCTTGGTATCGTTATGGTTGCGGGGTGTAGCGTGGAGCAATCAGCCTTTCCGGTCGAAATAAATTACACTTGTCCTAAAGGACAGTTTTTTACCGCTCGTTACCCAGACGCTGAGTCAGCGGTGGTATATTACCTAAATGATGTACGAACCTTACGTCATACGCGCTCTGCTTCAGGCGCGCAATATCGAGATGCGAGCGAACAAACTATGCTTTTTACCAAAGGTGATGAAGCAATGTTGGAATGGGATGACTACCGCTTAAATGGTTGCCGGGCTGGGGAGTAAAAGTTTTCGTTCGCGGTAGAATAAATAAGGCGATAGATATAAAAAAGGGCAGTTTTAATCACTGCCCGGTTCGCTAATGACCTGAATCCAGTAGGGAGCGATAAAGTAACACTAATTTAGTGTTACCGAAGGACTCAACATTCACCTATTACTAGGTTATACCAACATGAATTGGTATTACGCATACCGCAACTGGTCTGCGGCATGCGGTTTGGGGGAATCATACGTGAAGGAATTCACGCATTTGTTCCAAGATTGCTTCTGCTTTCTCCTTGCTTTCCATTTCAACAAAGATCCGCAGTAATGGCTCGGTGCCTGAGAAACGTGCCAGTGCCCAGCCGCCATTTTTGAAGTAAACTTTAGCGCCATCGGCATAGCTGACTTTTTCTACTTCTTCGGCAAATTCAGGGAGCGGGCGTTCAACATAAATCTTGTTGTAGAGACGTTCTTTATCCGCAGGTTTAAAGGTGCAATCACCTTCTGCGGTATAGGCGTACCCGTACTTGTCGTAAATTTCATCTAGCATTTCAGACAGCTTCTTACCTGTAACACTGATCATTTCTACCAAGAGGCTAGAGGCGAATACCCCGTCTTTCCCTTTGATGTGACCGCGAATAGTGAGACCGCCTGAGCTTTCGCCGCCCAGTAAGGCATCATCAGCTTCCATTTGTGAACTGATGTGCTTGAAGCCGACAGGTACTTCAAAGCATTTCTCATTGTGCGCTTGTGCAACTTTATCGAGTAAATGGGTAGTGGCGATATTGCGCACCACAGAGCCTTTCCAGCCTTTGTATTCCAGCAGGTAGTAGTAGAGCAGCAGTAAGACTTCATTCGGGTGGATGAAGTTACCTTTTTCATCAATGATCCCAAGGCGGTCTGCGTCGCCATCGGTGCCGATACCAATGTCGTAACCTTCATGCGCCACAATGTGTTTTAGGCGATATAAAGTGGCTGCGTTAGGAGATGGCATCAAGCCGCCAAAGGCGGGGTTTTGTCCGTCGTTGATCACATCGACATCACAGCGCCCTGAAATTAAGACGGTTTGTAAGGCATTTTTGGCAACGCCGAACATAGGGTCAATGACAACGCGAAGGTTGGCACGTTTAATGGCATCAATATCGATAAAGTTAATGATTGAATCGACGAACTCGTTCATTGGGTTGATCACGGTGATCACGCCATCATTTTGTGCTTGTTCAAAGTCGACTGCTTTTACATCTTGAGCGCTGATCTGGGCAATCTGATGCTCAATTTTGCCTGTGATCACTTCATCGGCATCACGGCCCCCTTCAATGAAGACTTTGATCCCGTTGTAATCAGCAGGGTTGTGAGATGCGGTGATACAAGCAGAGTAGGTGGCACCAATCGCTTTAGATTTAAACATCACGATTGGGGTCGGAACGTACTTGTTGATGAAGCTTACAGGGATACCATTGCCAGCTAGCACTTCTGCAAACCAAGCAGCCGCTTTGTCAGATAAGAATCGGCGGTCGTAACCGATCACAAAGCCGTTTTGCTGAACGTTTTCAGCGAGCATAATGTTAGCAAGGGCCTGAGCAACCAAGCGAACATTGTCTTTGGTGAACTCTTCACCGATCAATGCGCGCCATCCCCCTGTTCCAAATTGGATCATGTGGAACTCCTATTTCTCTCGTAGATAGATGGGGCGCAAAGGGCGCCCCAAACTGTTTAACCCATGACTACAGTGACAGTGTTGGTGCTGCCTTCAGGTTGGACAGGGACTGTATCGTCAATGACTTCACCGTTAAGGGTGATGGACTTGATCCCTTTGCTTACACCTTCAGGGTTTTCAACTGTGATGTGATAAGTCGCTCCCAGCCACTGACGTGTGACTTCAAACCCAGGCCAGTCGGTTGGAATACATGGGTCGATGGTAAGGCCATCAAAGCCAGTACGAACACCTAAGATAAAGTTGGTGACTGCAAAGTAAGCCCAACCAGAAGTACCCGTTAGCCAAGGGTGGTTAGCTCGACCATGATTTTGATGGTCACGTCCCATGATGAACTGTACGTACGAGTAAGGTTCTGCAATACGCGTTTCAATCATGTCGTTTTGGTTGTACGGGTTAAGTGCATCATAGAACTTCATCGCACGGTCACCGCGACCTAGCTTGGCTTCAGCAACCCACGCCCAAGGGTTCGGATGCGAGAAGATAGCGCCGTTTTCTTTTACGCCTTGGTAAACGCGAGTAACAAAGCCGATATCATCGTTTGGCGTTGCAAATGATGGTGAGTTGAGGTGTAAACCAAATTCAGAGAATAGGTTTTCATCCACCGCATCCATGGCTTGCTCGCCACGCTCTTGAGATACTGCGCCAGACAATACGGCAAGGGTGTTGGACTCAAGGTGGACACGCCCTTCTTTTTGCTGCGCGGTACCGATCTTGTCACCGTTTTTGGTCAAACCACGGATGTACCAGCCGCCTTCGTCATCCCACAGGTGGGTTTCACAGGCTTCGCGCACATTGGCTGCCATGATGGTGTACTTCTCAACATCTTGTTGCTTGCCAAGGAATTTGGCTAAATCGATAAACTCTTGTAGTGCCCAGAAGTGCAGGAATGACACCATTGAAGACTCACCACCGCCAAGGTTGAGGCAGTCGTTCCAGTCGGCACGAAGTCCTTTACAGATCCCGGTTTGACCCACGTACTCGGCCGAGAAGTCGAGTGCAGCCTTCATGTGTTCGTACACAGTCGCGTCACCGCCATCAGCATACGGGATCACTTCATTGAAGAAGCTATGCTCGCCCGTTTCCATTACGTATTTACAAATGGTCGGTACTAGCCATAAATGGTCGTCAGAGCAAGTATCTTCGATGCCGTGGATCTTGTCGTCATCCGACGGTGTTGGTACCACTGTTGGTGATTTTGATGGGGCAACATCCGCTTTCTCTGGATCGAACCAATCCGGATCAAAGAGGTGGAGACCGTAGCCCGCTTTTACCTGACCGCGTAGCAAATCAACAATGCGTTTGCGGGTCATGGTTGGGTTGGCGTGAGGGACTGAAATCGCATCTTGGGCGGTATCGCGGTAACCCAAACCGGTACGGCCACCGACTTCAATAAAGGAAGCGAAACGCGACCACACCACACAAGTCTCAGCTTGGTATAGGGTCCATGCGTTGATCATGGTATCCAAACCTTGGTTTGGTGATTTTACTTGGAATTTGTCACAGCGCTCATCCCAGTGTGCTTTGATATCAGCAAAAGCGTTGTCGATTTCAGCTAGGTCTTGGTATTTAGTACGCAGACGTTCACCGTTGCCTTTACCAATACCTAGAATGTAAGCAAAACGTACTTCTTCACCCGGTTGGATGGTGAATTGTTTGTGCAGTGAGCCACAGTGGTTATAACAGGTTTGTGCGGTGTTGAAGCAAGTGCCTTGTTCAACTGCAAGCGGGTTTGATTCATCACGGTAGAGACCAAGGAAACTGTCACGTTGACCGTCGTATGAATCTGGGGCAAACGTTGATGCGAGGTAGTAGAAACCTTCGAAGTCGTTGGTGTTGTAGTACAGGTCGTATTCAATGACCCCTTCTTTGTACTCGGTGCCTGCTGAGTACAACGACATCTGGTGGTTTTGGTTATCTGACTGAATGTGGCTGAAAGAGAATTCAACAAACGAGAAGGCACTAATGGTGCGCGGTTTGTTGGAAGTATTTTTGATCACCACATCCCAGATTTCGGCATCTTCGCCTTTTGGCACGAACAACGTTTTCGTGGCTGTGATGTCACTGTATTCACATTTGAATTTAGAGTAAGACAAGCCATGACGCACTTCGTAGTTAGCTTCGTCTAAGCTTTTGGCGACAGGTTGCCATGAGATTGACCAGTAATCTCCCGTTGCATCATCGCGTAGGTAAACATAGTGCCCCGGACGGTCAAAGGTCGCGTTTGGGCGGAACTTGGTCACGCGGTTATATTCAGGCGAGTTGTAGAACGAGTAACCGCCTGCATTTTGTGAAATGACAGTACAGAATTTCTCGGTACCTAGGTAGTTGGTCCAAGGTGCTGGGACATCAGGGCGAGTGATGACATATTCGCGGTTGTCATTATCAAAGTAGCCGTATTTCATGGGTAACAATCCTTTTTCCTGTTCAATGCTGTGTTAATCACAGCGGCGGTACTGAACACCCGCCTGATCTAAATAATGAAGTTGACCGTGAAGACGCGCACTAAAGTCGTCCCATTGTCGTAATTGAGGTTGGCTCCAGCAGACCTCCGCCAGAGCGAGTAGCCGAGGGTAAATCATGTGATCGAATCGCTGCTGAGTGTCGACACGCTCGCACCACAATGCTCCTTGGATCCCCAATAAATGTTGATGGACAGGATCTTGTGGGTCGAGCTCAGCCAAAGGGCGATAGCTGTAAACTTTATCTAGTGGTAATTTTCCAGCCCAATCGACACCCATCTCTTCGGGCGAGTAACCTTGTACCAAGTCGAAATAGGTAAATTGTGCGGGTTGCATGATGACATCAAAGCCAGCTTGGGCAGATTGGAGCCCAGCTTGTTCGCTCAACCACGAATAAATCACGGTTTGGCTATCGACACCGCCGCCTTTGATCACCTCTTCCCAGCCCATCATGCGCTTGCCTTTAGCGCGCAACACTTCGTTGGCAAAGCGCAAGATATGGCTTTGCAATTCCATTGGCTCGCGGTAGCCATGTTTAGCCATGAAGGCTTGGCAAGCAGGGCTTTCCGTCCAAGCGCCGTCAGGAACTTCATCACCACCAATGTGGACATAAGGGGCAGGGAACAGTGCAGCCACCTCAGTCAGCACATTGGTGATGAATTGGTAAGTCCCTGTTAGTGCTGGTGATAAAATATTGTCGGTGTAGTGTTGGGCACCGCTGTATTGCGATTGATCGTCAGGGTCTTGCAGCAATCTAGGTAAGGACTTAAGTGCCGCACGACAATGCCCCGGCATGTCGATTTCAGGGATGATGGTGATCCCACGATCGGCCGCATAAGCGATTAACTCTTTGATCTCGGCTTTGCTGTAGTAGCCGCCGTAGCGCTCACTCAAATGAGAATATTGCGGTTGCAACGCTTCGTTAGGACCACGCCACGCACCGATCTCAGTAAGCTCTGGATAAGCGTCAATCTCAATGCGCCAGCCTTCATCGTCGGTTAAATGCCAGTGGAAAGTGTTGAACTTGTATCGGGCAAGGTGATCGATAAAGGTTTTCAGGCGGCTAAGCGGGTGAAAATGTCGAGCACAATCGATCATCATGCCACGATAACCGTGGTGAGGGTGATCGTTGATATCGACCATAGGGATCGCATAGTGCCCTTGTGGTTCGGCGGTGAGTGGTAGAAGTTGCAATAGACTGGCTGTCGCATGGACAAAGCCTGCTGCATCACTCGCTTGAAGCCAGATCTCTTGTTGCTCAACCAACAGGTGATAGCTACTGGCGGCTAATTGCGAATTGAGCTGATAATGAATATGTCCGGTGCGTTGCAAAGGTAATTGAATATCGCACTGCTGTTCGAGCTCGGCTTGTAACCAGCGGATCGCACCCGCAGCTTCTGGGGCGGCTTGGGCGATCACACAATCGGCAGAGAGCGAGAAAATACCATCAAGCGCGATGAGCTGAGCTGGCTGCGGGATCAAGTTGATCGCTTTAGGCGCAGCTAATGGCGTGGTATAGCGCTCGGTATGCGATAAGCCGAGATCCACCGTGGTCACTTTGACTGGGATCGGCGTGATTTTCTCTCCGGTAGTGGTCGTTGAGAGGAAAGCATCGTTGATACCGTCATCATGGTAGGCAAAGCCATCAGTGTTGATTTCAAACTCGGTGTAGAAACAAGAGTTTGGCGCCAAAGGCGGATTATTAGTTGGGGTAAAAACACAATAGCTGCCGTCTTGTTGCAAGCTACCATGAGTAAAGGAGGCGGCATTGATCTTACGGCTGTTGGCAAAATGAAGTTGCCAATCAAATAGCGCTTGTTCGGTTAAGTTGTGCAAAGTGAGGGCAAAACGAAATGCGGTTTCAGTTTTGGCGATCACTGTCATATCGAGGCGAAAACTCATAATGCCACCTCTTCAAGTGGATAGAGATTATGGTTGCCTTTCGCCATGGCAATGGCACCGTCCATCGCATCCCCTTGTGGATTAGCTATGCGTTGCTGCATGGGTGGGGTTAGCCATGGGTGAATACGTTCAGCGATACTGCCCATCAAGCAAATTTTATCGGTGCCACGTTGGATCAGCGCCTGCATCCACATTTCGATATCAGCGGCGGTTTGTTTTAACATTGCCACCCCGAGTTCATCACCTTGGTTGGCATGGGCGAAGATCTGCGGTGAGAACTGGCCGTAATCACACGGGCGTGCTGTTTTCGACCATTCAACGATGGCGTCGATGTCATGATCGAAATGTGTCAATACGAGCTCGGTAAGTGGGGTCTTCTCACCAATACCGTCAGCGCGCAGTAATACTTGCTGGATCAGCCGTAGCCCCATGACAGCACCGCCCCCCTGATCCGAAATTGGAAACTCTCGACCACCGACCACATGCTGTTCGCCTTGGTGGATCAAAATGCCGCACGAGCCTGTACCCGCAATCAAGATAGCGCCGTCTTGTCCACCCCATGCGCCTAAACAAGCCCCGTAAGCATCGGTGTTAAGGGTTACCGCACCATACGGCATGGCTTGTTGCATGAATGCGTACCACGCACTTTTTTGTTCACCGCCAGCAAGGGCTAACCCGACCGACATGGCTGGGTAATCCTGCTCGCTAAGCCCTGCTTGGCGAGCTGCGGTGGCGATGGCGTCATTGATGGATGTGAGCGCCACTTCGGCACCGAGCAAGATATTGGCGCTGCCAGTTTTGGCTTCACCAAGGAAGTTGCCATTTAGATCGCAGATCCGAGCGCGACAAGAGGTGCCCCCACCGTCTACACCGACGAGATAACGAATGGAATTAGGCATGGTGACGCTCCTTGTATTGCAATGTGATCGCGAGTAAGTACCAAGCGCCATGTGGGAGCCATTGTTCCCCCCAGCGCCAATTTTGTAGCATGTCGTCTTTGTGTGGCTCGGGGTTGAACGCGATATCACGTTCATTTTCAAAGCCAGCAGTAATGCCGTTGCAGATCCCCCCTTTGGCATTGAAGAAACCAAGGTGTGGCAGGTAATCTGGGTTGTTACTGCCATGGCCGTCGAGCATCGACATGTCGAATGGGTTAAGACCAACAATCCAGTTCAGCGCTTGGTGACCATAGTCTTTCAGCGCATGCTCTAGCACGGGATCGTTAGCATAGGTTTGAGCCATGAAAGCCATGCTGGCAAGTGATGCGATACGGGCATTTTCACCTTGCCACCAGTAGCCAGTTTCATTGTGGTGAGGAACAAAAAAGGCGCTTTGTTTTTCACCATCAACCGCTTTGGTGTATTGGCGTGGGTAGCCAAACGGGTTGGTGACTTCTTGGGTGATATCCAGCTCAAACTGTAAGGCGTTTTGCAGTACGGTTGCGGCTTGTAGGTAAAGGGTATTATCACTTTCGATGCTGAGATAGCGCATCAAGGCGATGGCTGGCAGTCCGGCTTCCGCGGCATGAAAATACGGGCGACTGCCGTCTAAGTTCGCCGACCAAAAGTGCTGTTGCTGTTGATCCGAGTGTTGACGACGCATTAGACGTTGCGCCCATTGGCGCGCCTCATCAAGAAAGACGGTTTGTTCGCTGGCTTTGAATAGCTCAACACACGCCATTAGAGCGCAGTATTCATCAATGATGTTCTCTTCGCCGTCATCAAGGTACTGGGTGTTGTGCTCTTTAAGGTGCCAGTAGCCTTTGCAAGCGGCAGCAAGGTAATCGAGACTAGAGACAGGCGATTGGGGCGAAACCCGAGCGACTGAGTGTAACTGGCTTAATTGTGCGGTTGCTGCCAGTGCCGCAATCGCCATCCCGCCGCCTTGACGGAATCCGGCTTGATAATCGGCAGTTTTGTGGCCGTCTTGCGAGTAGTAAGCGCAAATGTCGCGTTGGTTGGTTTTCTTACTCCACTTATCAAACACCGTCATGTAGAAGAACCCTTGTGGCGCTTGCATCCGTAATAGGAAATCGGCGCCGAAGGTGGCTTCTTCTAATAAGCGAACTCGAGTGAAATCGGCAACTTGAGACTCATCTTCCAGTTGGCTGTACGCATGCGCCATGTTCCAGACCACCATAGGGATCTGTTGTGGGTTGAAGAAGTTAGCGTAAGAAAGGTGGCTAAAGTATTTGCTGACATCGCCAGAGGCGTCGTACCAACCGCCGTGAACATCCACGGTATCTTCGCTATCGAGTAGCGGCGCAGTGCGATCGGCGTGGTCGTATTGCCCGCTACAACGCTGGGATTTGAAGTAATGTAATACATCGCTAAAAGTACGGTACATCAGTAAGCCTTGACCGATTTGGAATGGCTTCGAGGTGTATTCACCGACTTTTAAGCAGTAGTCACCGTCCTCTTGGTAGTCGCTAAAGTCGACGCGGTAGAGTTCTCCGGTGTGCCATTGATCGACTGAGCCGCAGTGCTCAATGGGCAGCTGTAGGATTGCTTCGCCATCAGAGCTGCGAATAAGCTGCGCATGGTGGTGTGGGCATTCAGTTTGGGTCTGAATAAGGGCGTGTTTTACGCCAATGCGCTCGTAGCCAAGATGATTGATTAACAGCTGCATGGTTCCTCCTTGGTTGTCGGTACAGCGGACAACCAGTACGTCGATAATGGTTTGAGTCCCTAGACCCAAGTCTTGGGTCTAGGTTGTTGGTTAGTGATCAGCTTTCGTATAAGTAACAACGCACAAAGTGGTTGTCAGACAACTGGGTGACTGCCGGTAACTGCTCGCGACATTTATCGCTGGCGTGGGTACAGCGCCCCGCGAATGGGCAGCCCAAACTTTCAGGTGTCCATAGTGGAATTTCACCTTTGTTACCTTTGAGTTTTTCGTGGATCGACTTGCTCGGATCGGGCACCGCAGACACCAGCAGTTGGGTGTAGGGGTGCTGTGGATCGTGAATGATTTCTTCGGTATCACCCCATTCCACCATGTGGCCGACGTACATTACGGCCAAGTCTTCCGCAATGTAGCGCGCTGTTGCGATATCGTGGGTGATGTAGAGCAGCGCCATTTCACGCTCGAACTTCATCTCTTCCATCAGGTTTAACACCCCGGCACGGATAGATACATCCAGCATCGAGGTTGGCTCGTCGGCCAGTACCACTTCAGCACCGACTGCAATGTTGCGCGCTAAGTTAACGCGCTGACGTTGACCGCCCGATAACTGGTGTGGGTATTTTTCGGCGGTCTCTTTCGGTGGAATAAGACCTACCTGTTCAAGTAGAGCGTAAACACGCTCTTCCAGCTCTTTTTTATTGCTGCCGCTAACCTTGTTGTGGATCAGCAGTGGGCGGGCAATGTGGTGAAAAATAGTATGGGTAGGGTTTAGTGACCCGAATGGGTCTTGCCATACCATTTGTACGCCTTGACGGTATTCCATTAGCTGGTGGTGCTTATTAATGTCGGCAATGTCTTTGCCGTAGTACTCAATGTGACCCGCTGTTGGGGCATACATCTTGGCAATCATTTTGGCAGTGGTTGATTTACCTGAGCCAGATTCACCGACAACAGATAAACCACGGCTTTTGTACATTTTGAACGAGACATCGTTGATGGCGCGCATCATCGATTTTTTCAAAGAGTTACTATTGACGGGAAAATCTTTGACTAGATTTTTCCCCTCAATGATTGGTGATCCCGTTGGCTTGCTCATCATGTTTCCTTACTTAATTCTTGTTATTAACTGCTTTTATTGAATAAGTGGCAGTTTGAAAAACGGTTTGGCTCTAGCTGGCGTAGCTGGGTAGGGATGCTAGAGCAAGCGCTGTGTACCTTGTTACAGCGCGCTTGGAAACGGCAACCTTGTGGTACTTCCAATAGGTTTAGTGGGTTGCCAGGGATCCCCGTTAAGCGAGTTTTTGGTCCGGTTAACGGTGGGAATGAACTGCCTAAGCCTTCAGTGTAGGGATGGAAAGGCTGTTCTAGGATTTGTTTTGATGGCGCCACTTCGACCAGTTCACCCGAGTACATGATGCCGATGCGATCAGAGAACTCGACCATCAACGACAAGTCGTGAGTGATGAACAAAATAGAGAAACCAAACTCTTCTTTGAGGGCGTAGATCTTTTGGAGGATCTCGCGCTGTACGACCACGTCTAGTGCGGTGGTTGGTTCGTCCATGATGATCATTTTCGGATTCAAGGCGAGGGCAATCGCGATCACCAAGCGCTGACGCATACCGCCCGAAAATTGGTGCGGGTAATCGCGCAGACGATCAGGGTGAATATCAACAATTTCCAACAAACCTTGTGCTCGACGGATTGCGTCTTGGCGGCTTAAGTTGGTGTGACGCATGATCACGTCACAGAATTGCTCTTCCATCGTCAGTACTGGGTTGAGCGCGTTCATTGCGCTCTGGAATACCATCGAAATTTCGCTCCAGCGGAAGGCGGTCATTTCCGCCTCGCTGAATTTCAAAATATCGCCACGACCATCGAAAATCACTTCACCGCCAGTGATGAATGCGGGTGGCTTATGTAAGCGCATTAGCGAGAAGGCGACGGTGGATTTACCACACCCAGATTCGCCTGCTAGGCCAAAGATTTCACCTTTACCAATATCAAAGCTGACGTTGTTTACCGCGCGGACATCGCCCGCGTCGGTAATGTAATCTACGCAAAGATTACGGATGGAAATTTGTGGATTGGTCATTATTTCTCTCCTCCTTGCAGCGCAGGCTGTGGAGCTTCAGTCATTGCAGGCGCTTGTTCTTTTTGCTTATTGGCAAGGTTTTTCCAGCGACGCATACCTTTGTGTGAACGAAGTTGTGGGTTCGCAATTTCATCAACCGCGAAGTTCAATAGCGCAAGACCTACCGCGATGAACGTCAGGGCAAGACATGGCACTAATAGCTCCCACCACGCACCCACTAACATGGATGATGAGGTTTGTACGTTGTAGAGCATGATGCCCCAGCTGATGGTGTTCGGGTCACCAAGACCTAAGAACGATAGGGTTGCTTCAGTCATGATGGCTAGCATCACAGAGCCGATGAAGCTCGCGCCGACAATCGAAATCAGGTTAGGCAGAATTTCAACGAAGATGATGCGAATTGGTGATTCACCTAGCACCTCTGCGGCTTTGATAAACTCTTTTTCACGGATGGACAGGGTTTGTGCTCGGACAACCCTTGCACCCCATGCCCAGGAGGTTATACCGATAACAATGGCGATGGTGACTGGCCCTGCTTCACCAATGAAGGCGGCAATAACGAACAACAGCGGTAACTGTGGGATTACCAGCATGATGTTCATGGCGGCGGATAGGATGTCATCGACACGACCACCAAAGTAACCGGCTGACACACCAATCACGGTAGCTAGGAAACACACCATTAAACCAGCGCCAAAACCAACCGCCAGCGAGGTACGTGCGCCGTACACTACTTGTGACCACACATCACGGCCCATACGCGTGGTGCCTAGAACGTGCTCTGCCTTTTTCGACATACGTAGAGTACGTTTGCTGTCGGCTAGGTTGGTTGCCACCCAGCCATCAGGGCTGCTTTGCGCGGCTTTAACTACGAATGCTGGGTATTCGTGAGGATTGCCCGTTTTCTTACTTGGTGAATGCTGGGTGATCACGGGTGCAAAAATAGCGCCCAGAATAAAGACGGTGATGATGACTAAACCAATTAGCGCCTTGGTGTTACTTGATAAGAGCTTAATTAAACCTTTCATGATTATTTGCCTCCCTTACGTAGGCGTGGGTCGAGTGCCACGATGAGGATGTCGGCCATAAAGTTAAAGAACAGCATGAACATGGTCATGATAAGTAGCTGACCTTGAAGAACTTGGTAGTCACGCGCTTTGATTGCGTTAAGTAGCACGGTACCTAGACCTGGGTAGTTGAAGATCATCTCGATGATAAGCTGACCACCGATAGCCATACCCAATGCCATGGATAATGCCGTCACACTTGGCAGCATGGCGTTACGAGCCGCGTAGTTGAACACCACTCGACGCTCGCTCAGACCCTTACCTTTAGCCATGGTGATGTAGTCTTCGTTGAGCAAGTTGATCATGTTGTTACGCATGTTGATCAAGAAGCCGCCGACCTGAATGATGGTGGCACAGAACAGAGGCAGTACGGCGTGGTACGCTACGTCTTTCAAGAAGGCAAAGCTTGTCCAATCAGGAATGGTGCCTGCGGTGTAGGCGTAAGTAGATGGGAACCAGCGTGTACCAATAGCGAAGGTGTACAGTACCAACATGGCAACAACCACTGGTGGTACGGCTTGGACAACCATCATCCCTGGAGAGATAAAGGCATCGTATTTACTGCCGCGTTTCCAAGCCGCATAAATACCTAGGATAGAACCTAGACAGAAAGCCAAGATAACCGCGGTGCCCGCTAGGAATAATGACCAGCCAACGGCACCAGCCATTACATCATTAACTGTTTGTGGGAAGGTTTGGATTGAGATCCCTAGATCCCAAGACAAAATCCCTTTGAGGTAAATAAAGTATTGTTGGTAGATAGGTCCATCAACAAAGCCCAATAGCTCCTTCATGGCAGCAATACGCTCAGGCGTTACTTGCACTGAGGCATTGGCAAACATCATGGTCACTGGGTCACCCGGCATCGCACGAGGCAGAATGAAGTTCAGTGTTATCGCGAATAAAAGCGCTATCAGATAAAAAGATAACCGTCGTAAAAAGAATCCCATAACTCACACCTTAATCATCTAGCATTTAATCCCTGTGCTAGATTCAGGACAGAAATCCCCCTGACGCAAAGCGCCATAAAATCAATAGAGAGGGGGAAGAGGCGGTGTGCAAGGTGCACACCGCAAGTTAGTACCTAAATTAGGCTTTAGGTTTTAGATCAAGTACTTGTAGCAGACGTTCTTGCGTATTAGTGATAGGCATTGGACGACCTTTCGGATTCTTCTCATTCCACCAGCCACTGAAGCGTGCGGTGTTGTATTGAGAAGTGTACGCACCAGACATAACAGGAACCGTTACTTGGTTCTTAGCGATAATGTCTTGGATCTTATGCGCCATCTTCATTTGCTCGTCGCGGTCTGCAGTTTTGTAGAAACCGTCAAGTAGCTTGTCTAGTTCCGCACTGCTCCAGTAGTGAAGAGCGAAACGAGGCATACCTTCATTGGCTTGGAAGCGAGAGTGGTAGCCGCTATCCCAGTAAGTGTAAGGATCCGCACCGTGGAAGTAGTTGGTGTAAGCTACATCGTAAGTCGCATCTAGCATTGCTTGGTTGTATACCGAGAAGTCAGGCGTACTTGCTTTCGCTTTGATACCCACTTCTTCTAGCATTTCCACACTTAGCTGAACTGTGTTGTTGAAGTCAGTCCAACCGTTAGGTGATTGAATAACAAGCTCAAGTTTCTTACCTGATGGCGTTTCAACGAAGCCGTCACCGTTGCGGTCTTTAAAGCCCGCTTTTTTCAGTAGTGCTTTCGCTTTTTCAACGTTGTAAGTCATGAATGGCTTGTACTTGTTATGTACTTTTTCATCAGACCAAGACTCAAATGCTTGACCAAGACCTGATGCGTAGTCATTCACGACACCGCCACCGTAGAACGCGATATCGATGATAGTTTCACGGTCGATAGCCATAGAGAACGCATGGCGGAAGTCGATGTTGTTGATCGCTTCGTTGTTACCTGCGTTAGGCGACTTGTAGTTGAACATGAATGCCTGCGTACCGCCTGCTGGGTACCAGTATTTGTTGTTTGGACTTGCTGCCGCGTAAGTGCTGTCTACATCAGGAATGAAAGAGTAAGTCCAGTCGAACTTGCCGCTTAGTACCTGACCTAGGAATTGGTCGTTACCTGCTACTTGAGGTAGGCGTAGACAGTCAACTTCTAGATTGCCGTTGTCCCAGTAGTTAGGGTTACGACATTGGGTGTATAGCTGTGGCGTAAAGGTTTCGATTTCAGTGAAAGGACCAGTACCCACTGGGTTTTCATTGGTAAAGCGTGTTGGATCTTTAACTTTACTCCAGATGTGTTTCGCAACAACCGATACTTTAGAGATCAGGTAAGGTACGTTTGAGTTCGCTTCCGTTAGCTCAAAGGTTACTTTATCGCCTGATGCTTTAACTGCTTGTAAACGTTGGTTGATACCAGTGCGGTCAAGCTCTGGGTGCTTCTTAAGCATATCGAAAGTGAAGGCAACGTCTTGCGCAGTAAATGGCTTACCGTCAGACCATTTCACACCATCACGGATTTCAAATGTCACTTTCATTAGGTCGTCAGACATGTAGTAGTCTTTCGCCAAACGCATGACAGGTTGGTTACCTTTCAGCTCATTAAATACCACTAATGGCTCGTAGATGAAATCTTGTGAGGTATCTAGTTGGGTTTGTAGGTAAGGGTTAAAGTTACGAACAAATGTAGGGTAGAACTTAGGTACCATAGTTAGTTCACTACGTTCAGCCGCTGAGGCAATCGGTGCCGTAAAGACTGTAGTAGCTGCGGCAACGACCGCGAGTGCTAACTTGGTTTTCTTAATATTGGCAAGCATAGCTGTTCCTTACTTGTGCTTAGTTTCACTTATGGAAATATGTTCCCATTGGAATACATTGAACCCACTATGAATCAACCAATCTTGGTTCATTCAAATGGCCGTGTAGGCTCTCAGTGATACTAAGGAAACGCTTGATTGAGGAAATCGTCAATCAGCACTCTCGTCAAAAACGTTAAAACCCGTCAAAGCCACGTTAAAAACGTTATTTTCCGTTTATGGGGCACTTTCCCCGCTTTTATGAACTGTGTCGTACATCACGTTTGCTCTAGGTTGTTACATGTTGAATGTAAGTGACTGCTAACTTTTTATCCCTCTATTAATGAGCTTTTAGGCTGGCTTTGAATGTTTATGTGATGTAACTCAATAGCCTTTATTGAGTTAATTCCTTTCGGAAAATTTATTGTCAGAATTTGTTGTGATTCGCTTCTCATAAACCACAATATATTTCGCAGTTGGTGCTTGAATACCTGAAATGTTGGTTTTTTCGCCCATAACAGATGACGGATTTTTGCTTAGTATTGGCGTGATGAATGCCTTTTTTAAACGGTTGAATTAATCATCTTAGGCGCAAAAAATTCGCTATTAGCATGAGTGAAGAAAGTGGCTTTTCAGGCTGTGAGGCTTGGTATTGGTACCTTTTTCATTAGCCATTGGTTTTGTCTTAAGAGGAAGAACTGCGCTTGGCGTGTTTTTTTTGGGGCTGAAAGGAGGCGTAAAAAAGGTTGGATAACAGGGGCAAAGGGACAAGTAGCCAAGTATCGAAGTAACCAAGTACCTGAGTACCCAAAGACGGACGAGAGGCAGTGATGGCCACTAAAAAGCCCGCATCAGGTGCGGGCTAGATAAGGTGCTGGAAAACTTGCAATGTACGCGATAGCGGCCTTACTGGGTGATGAGATGCTGGAGGCGGTCGCGCATATCGATTAAGTTTTGTTGCTGGTGCGGATGCTCGCCACAGCGGTCGATCACAAAGTTAATGGTACTGAGCACGGTTCGCCAGCGCGGTGTCTTTGGCAGAGTTTCCACATGCAGGTACTTATCCAGAGTACGAGTTTGTAGCGTACTGCGGTCGAGGTACACGCGCCATAAACCGCTTTCTTCTGCTAAATCGAACTTGGTCTTCTGGCTGGTTTCTTCCCATGTCGTTAAGGTGGTTTTCATCACATCAACCAACAACTCGCGCACGATATTGCCTTTATCTTTGCTGGTATTACCAAGCTTGTCGGCAAGGCGAGTAAATTCACCGCCCAGTTCGCGTAGTTGCTGGAGGTTGTTTTTATCGCCATCAAAAGCAAAGCCAGAGAGCACATCAATGGCATTTTCTAACTCGGTGATACGGTGCTGTGCTGATGGGCCGAGTTGATCGAAGATGAACATCCGTTTGAGCCCTGACTCTTCTGGTAAGTTAATGACATCGGTATCAAGGGCTTTCAGCTCATCGCCAATGCGGAAGGTCAGTTGACCATTAAAATGGTGACTCGCACTGATATCGTCTGGTAGGTGCGTCAGCAAAACATCATCGATGGTGTGGCGTTCGAGTTGCTCTGGTGCGCGCTTGAATAGCTTGCCAGCAGCGGCGTTAGCGTAGCGGATCCGACCTTGATTCTGGACACAGATGATCGCTTCGCTGGTGGACTCAAGTAGCCCCAGTAAGCGGGTTTGGGTTTCCAGTAACCCTTCTTCGACCTGTTCGCGGCGACTGATTTCTTGCTGCAAGGCAACATTGTGTTGGCGTGCTTGTTCGGTCTTACCTGCTTGAATATGGGCGCCAATCCGTGCGATTAACTCTTCTTTGTTAAACGGTTTAGCCAGATAGTCGTTGGCACCACACTCAAAGCCTTTGACACGGTCTTGAACTTGCCCGAGTGCTGATAGCATGATGATAGGTAACTCGCGCAAATCATACTGCTGGCGAAGTTGTTGGCATACCTCATAGCCGCTCATTTCAGGCATCATAATGTCTAACAAGATCAACGCTGGTTGATGCTGTTCCATCAATGACAGGGCTTGAGGACCACTTTCGGCGGTTAGCACGCGATACCCTTCGAGGCGTAAGAAGTTGTTGAGCACTTGCAGGTTAACAGGCTCATCGTCAACCACTAACAGTAGCTCTCCGTCTGGGTTGGTTGGCAGTGATTCATCTTTACAGCTTGCCATGCTCACCGACGGCGCTTGGAAATGGCGACTTTGTTCTAGTTGGCTATCGGCAATGTCTTCTTTGCTTGCCAAATTGAGAGTAAAGCTAAAGGTTGCCCCAACCATAGGTTGGCTACTGACGTACAAACGCCCGCCCATTAACTCGATAAGCTGGCGGCTGATTGAAAGCCCTAATCCCGCGCCTTGGCGATAGTGCGCTGAGCCTGTATTGGCTTGGATCAAGGGCTCAAAAATATGCTCAAGTTGCTCTGGTGGGATCCCTTGGCCTGTATCGACCACCTGAACGCGCAATTGGTTCTCAAGCACGGTAGCTGAGAGCACGATTTTCCCTTCAGAGGTGTACTTAATTGCATTGCCGATCAGGTTATACAGTACTTGCTCTAGGCGCTGCTCATCGGCCAATACTGGCGGTAGATCAGCTGGGATTTGATTGATGATGCGAATGGGCTTATCACCAACAAGGTGGCGCGATAACTCAAGCACCAAGTGGGTTGCTGAAGACAGATCGACGGCTTGTTTGGTGATATCGAGATCGCCATAGCGCATCTTGTGGTAATCGAGCAGATCGTCCACCAAGTTCGTTAAACGCTGACCACTGTTGATCAGCATTTCCAGTTGGCGACGTTGTGAGGCTTGCAGCGGTCCATTGGCGCCAGCCAGTAATGATTCGGCAATACCGACCATGCCATGCAGTGGCGTACGTAGCTCGTGCGAAGTGGTGGCAAGGAATTCATCTTTGAGTTTATCGGTAACTTGTAATTCTTCGTTTTGCTTTTGGATCACTTGCAGGCTTTGCTCAAGCTCGGTGTTTTGTTCGCGGATCAAGCCAATCTTTTCGCGAATGGAGCGCTGCATGCGGGCAAAGCTGGTGGCGAGACGCCCAATCTCATCACTGCGCTCGGTGCCTTCGATTTTTTGGTCGAGATCGCCTGCGGATACTCGCTCAGCAGCCCATGTTAAACGTAGTAACGGCGCGGTGATCGAGTTAGAGAGTAGGTGCGAGGCAATGATAACCAGCACGATGGCGGTGATCATCGCAACTAAGAAGATCTTCTCAAGTTGACGAATGCGAGCAAAAGCATCTTCTTCAGGCAGTTCAACTACCAACGCCCAGGTATTACCAAGAACGTCGATCGGTGAAAAAGCGCTGAGTACCGGTTTTTGGCTGAAGTTAAGGAAGCTACCGACACCAGTATTGCCTTCGAGTGCTTGGCTGATGCTTTCACTATTGAGGGCGTCATGGCTATCGAGGGTAGTGACGATCCGCTGCTGGTGGTCACTGCCGACAAGCAGGGTTTGCACTACGTTGCTGGTTGGCGTGGAGTCAGCCAGTAGATCGCTGATTTTGTCGTTCGTGAGCTCAAAGAACACATAGCTATGCAGATAGCCTTGCTGGATCACTGGCGCGGCAAACCAAGCTGTGAGTGAGTCGCTTTTGCTCGAAGGGGCCGTGAAATCAGTAAAGGCGATAGGTACTTGCTCTGGCTGTGCTTCAATATTGCGGCTTTGAGTACGAATGGCTTGAAAGGTACGGCTAAGGGCTGAGCCTTCAAAACGAACGTCGTTCAAGCCGATGCCAAATCGCTCTGGGTGATTGACTGAGTAAACCACGTTGCCTTTGATATCGACCAGCATGATGTCGCTAAAATCGGAGCGTTTTAAGTATTCTTCGAATGCCCAATGGTAGCGTTTGTGCATCAAGCGGTAGCGTTCGTGACCAATGTAGTTGGTGTTGTTCGCATTGCTGACTTTGCCTTTTTCGGTCAGGGTTTGGGTGAAGTATTGGCTGCGATTATTATCGTCGAGTTTGCTTGGCAGCTCACCGAGTTGGTGAAATGCACCCACTAAGCCATAGAAGCGCCCACCACTGGCATTGGCAAGCTCTGAACGGGCAAAGCTTTGTGCTTCTGATTCTTTAGCCTCAAAAAAGTTAGTCAGTTGTTTCTTCTTGTTATCAAGTAACGAGGCAAGGTGAGTCGTGCTTTGCTCAACCAAATCCTTGGTATGAGAGTTCATGAAAAACAGTGCCGACAGCGTTAATGGTGTAATGCTGAGCACCAAGAAAGCGATCATTAACGTATTTTGCAGACGCTTAAATTGGGTGGAGTTCTTCATTGATTAACCTGTAACGAGATACGTTTTGGCTGATTATGAGCAATAAGCACATTTAACAGACTGGGCGTTAATCGGGTCAGTCAGCAAGAAAATGCGCATTGATACAACTGCTTAGCACATACGTATCTGAGTAATGTTTTGACGTTTTCTGCGTAATAGAAAGGCAATGCGTGACAGCTCAATATCCCTGCAAGCGCGCATTACAGAGTTGTTATACTGAGTTTTTTTGCAGGATCAAGCAAGTGGCGTAGGAAGCGTGTGTTAAAACACAAAATTGACGGTCTTAACGGAGGTAAGCCGTAAGAAATGACGGAATTGAGGGAGCAGGCTAGCCGAAACTAGCCTGTTCAGTGCTATTTTTTCGCGGCGTAAATGTTAAATTTATTAGTACGCGCAGTGGTACGGCACTCGCCAAGGCTCGCTTCAATCAGCGGCGGGTACTGGAGGAAGCTGTTGGCTACAATGATCAACTCACCATCGCTTTCTAGGTGCTGAGGTGCTTGAGCAATAAAATCTTCCGTTGCTGCGTAGAAGGTTTTTAACCCAGCGTGGAATGGTGGGTTACTGATCAGGTAGTTATAGCTACCCGGTAGCTCGGCGTACACATCGGTTGCGGTGAATTTTGCACTCAAGTTATTGATGCGGAAGGTCTCTTGTGCCGATGCAATCGCCAATGCGCTGATATCACACAGCTCCAAATCGATGCTTGGATTGTTGGCTTTCATTACCGCGCCAATCACGCCTGCACCACACCCAAAGTCGAGTACCTTACCCGACAGTGACGGTAGGTTATCGAGCAGTAGCTCTGAACCTTTATCGAATTCACCGTGGCTAAATACGCCAGGTAGTGAGCGGATGGTGATTTCAGTACCTGCGACAGTGAGCGGGTAGTTACGGAACCAATCGGCTAAGTTGAATGGTTTCGCTGGTTGGTCGCAGCGACCCCAGTAAAAACTACAACGACGGGCTGAGTCGTATTTGGTCAGTGGGCCGTAATCGCGGAACATTTTTTCTGCGCTACGCACGCCACTGCGGTTTTCACCCACGATACACACTTCTGTGTCTGTACCAAATTTTGCCAGCAGCATAGAAAGCAGGAAGTCAGCTTCGGCTTTAGCTTTTGGCCAGTACAACAGGATCATGTCGATATCGAGATCGTCAGTTAGCTCGGCACCAAAGTAGCTTTGTACTTTTTGGTGGCGGTTCATTTGACGGTGGTAGCCGTAATTGGTGGTGAAAACAGCCACTGATTGCGCGATGTTCACTAAAGCTGCTGGGTAGTCATCACTGAGTTCACCGGCAACGAGAACTTTACGGTTATCAAAAAACTCCAGTTGGCGAGCAACGACTTGGCTGGCAGCGGAATAAGACATATTGGGCCTCAATTAAACATCACGAAGGGCGCGAATTGTTCCACAAAATGGGCGTTAAAGAAAGCAAAGCCGCCACCAGAGCGGTGGCGGCAAGATAGGCTAGCTTCGGTCTTGCTGTTCAAGGAAGTCTTTGAACTCCACTTCGTACATATGAAAGAGCACGGCGGTAACGGCAAAGATGATCGGGCCGTAAATCATCCCGATCAAGCCGAACAGGTGCAGACCCCCTAAGATCGAGAAGAAAATCAGCAAGGTATTCATGCTGGAGTTACCTTGCATCAATAACGGTCGTAACACGTTATCAATCGAGCCCACGACAATCACACCCCATGCCGCAAGGAAGAGTGCCCATTCCCATTGGTTGATCAGTAATAGGTAAATCGATGCTGGTAGCCAGATCAATGCGGTGCCGACCACAGGAATGAAGGAGGCAAATGCCATCATTGAACCCCAGAACAGCGCAGGGAAGCCGGCAAGCCACATTGCAAAACCACCGACAATACCTTGGACAATTGCGGTTAAGAAGGCGCCCAGTACTGCAGATTTGGCAACTTGCTCTACTTCGTTAAGAAGCGTGTCTTCTTGGCTACGCGAAAGAGGGATGATCATCCGCAAAGTGGCGACCATTTTCTCGTGATCACGCAACAGGAAGAACAACACAAACAGCATCAGCAAGAAGCTGACCAAGAAATTAGTGGCATCGCCTAACAGTTTGGCACTCATGTTTAATAGTTGAGTCCCGAATTTGGATGCGGCAGCGGCAATTTTCTGGATCACCACCTGAGCATCCACACTATCAAATGGCGAGTATTTATCGATTAGGCCAAAAGCGGTTTGGGCATACGGGTGGTTGAGCATCTGCTCAGCGCCGCCATTGGTTAACCAGACATAGCTGTCTTTAGAAAAGCTAGTACCTTGCTGAATGATGGAAGCAAATACCACTAGTAGTGGGATCACTATGATGAAGGTTAGCAAGGTACAGGACAAAATTGCCGCGCTGTTGGGGCGGTTTGGCATGCGTGCTTCAATTTTGGCGTGAAGCGGGTAGTACAGCAGCGAAATAATAAAGCCCATGACAATAGGCCCGAGATAAGGCTCGATGAGGCGATAACTCGCATAAGCGGCAATGGCTAATGCGATCATCAACATCCAGTGTCGGGGTTCGGCTTTGAATGGTTTTGGCACGCGGGTGTCCTTATAGTCGAAATACTGTACAGAGTTGACGCTTATCATCGCATCAAACGGTGGCTATGCAATAGCGAAAAAATAATAAAAAACATCATTCTTGTCTCGGTGATAATGCAAGGCGTATAGTTGATGCGTCAGACATTTATTGTAGAAGGTGGAAGTAATGGGCTGCTGTGAGAATAATTGCGATCAGAAGCGCAAACGTCGCCTGCCATTAGCGGTGTGGGTTTTGTTGGGACTCGCTGTGCTAGCTGTGGTGTTTTGGCGCTAGAAAAGAAAACGCCACGCAAATGCGTGGCGTTAAAGTATTAGCTTGAGTCAAAGCGATTATGCTTTTGCTTCTTCCGCTAGAGTTGCAAATGCACGATCGGCTGCCGCTAGGGTTGCTTCAATTTCTTTGTCGCCGTGTGCTAGCGAGGTGAAGCATGCTTCGTATGCAGAAGGCGCTAGGTAAACACCGTTCTTCAGCATTAGGTTGAAGAAGCGCTTGAAGCGCTCGATGTCACACTTAGTCACGTCTTGGTAGCAAGTTACTGTTTCGTCTGTGGTGAAGAAGAAACCGAACATTGCGCCCACTTGGTTAGTTGCTAGTGGGATACCGTGTTTTTCAGCCAGTGCTTTGAAGCCGTCAGCCAGTGCTTTAGTGGTGTTCGCTAGACGTTGTTCGTTACCTTCTTCGGTTAGCACGGTTAGACATGCATGACCTGCTGCCATTGCTACAGGGTTACCAGACAGGGTGCCTGCTTGGTAAACAGGACCGGTTGGTGCAACGTATTGCATCACGTCTTTACGACCACCGAATGCGCCAACTGGCATACCGCCACCGATCACTTTACCTAGTGTGGTTAGGTCTGGCTTGATGTTGTAGTAACCTTGCGCGCCACCGTGAGAAACACGGAAGCCTGTCATTACTTCATCAAGGATCAGTAGTGCACCAAACTCGTCACAGATCTCGCGTAGACCTTCTAGGAAGCCCGGTACAGGTGGAATACAGTTCATGTTGCCTGCTACTGGCTCAACGATGATACATGCCACGTCTTCTGGGTTTTCGGCAAACACTGCGCGTACTGACTCAAGGTCATTGTAAGTACAAGTTAGAGTGTGTTTTGCGAAATCTTCAGGTACACCCGGTGAGCTTGGTTGACCTAGGGTCAGGGCACCAGAGCCCGCTTTAACCAGTAGGCAGTCTGCGTGACCGTGGTAACAACCTTCAAACTTGATGATTTTGTCACGGTTAGTGAAACCACGCGCTAGACGGATTGCACTCATGGTTGCTTCAGTACCTGAGCTTACCATGCGCACTTGTTCCATTGATGGTACTAGGCGCGACACCATTTCTGCCATGGTGATTTCCATTTCAGTTGGTGCACCAAAGCTAAGGCCACGCTGAGCAGCGCTGATCACAGCATCGCGGATCGCAACGTGGTTGTGACCAAGAATCATAGGACCCCATGAGCCAACGTAATCAATGTACGCTTTACCATCAGCATCAAAGATGTAGGCACCATCAGCACGTTCAATAAACAGTGGGCTACCGCCAACGCCTGCGAAAGCGCGAACAGGTGAGTTAACGCCACCAGGGATGGCTTGTTGTGCTTTGGCAAATAATTCTGCTGATTTGCTCATAAGTCTTGTCCTATTAAATGATTTAAGCTGCGGCATTGTACCCAAAGGAAAAGCCCTAGTGCTAGGGATGTTTGTCACCATTTGACGGATCTTTTTGATTTTTTCCTGCCCAATTATCTCAGTTTTACTATCTTTTACACTGCATACTCGGTGAGCGATCAGTGATGGAAAGCTAGTTTTCAACATTGTTTGTGTAAATTTATAGATGTATTGGTTAGGCTTGCCGCCAGCACATATTGCATTATTTTTCAGTTAATGCTGGCTGCTATTTCATAATCTTTATCTATCCTTTCTGCTGTAACTAACTAATACGGTTAAACCATGACGGAACCTGCTCAACCTCAGGCGGCCAAAGGGCGTCGCCAGCCAACGCGCCTTGTGCGGCGTTTTTTATCGCAAGATAAAACCCCAGTTTCAGTGTTATTACTTGCCGCCATTGTGGGTTTGATCGCCGGCCTGATGGGAACTTTGTTTGAAATCGGCGTGCACTGGGTTTCCGAGCAGCGGACAGATTGGTTGCGCGATGCGATCAGCAGTAATTTACCTTTGTGGTTCACCGCGTTTGTGGTGAGTGCCGGCCTTGCGTTTATCGGCTACTTTTTGGTGCACCGTTTTGCGCCGGAAGCGGGAGGTTCGGGGATCCCTGAAATTGAAGGGGCGATGGATGACATTCGCCCTGTGCGCTGGTGGCGAGTACTGCCAGTGAAATTTTTTGGTGGTTTAGGCGCATTAGGCTCGGGGATGGTGTTAGGGCGTGAAGGGCCGACTGTCCAGATGGGTGGTAATGTGGGGCGCATGATTTCTGATATTTTCCGCCTTAAAGATAAAGAAGGTCGTCATGCCTTGTTAGCCTCGGGTGCTGCGGGTGGCTTGGCGGCAGCTTTTAATGCGCCCATGGCGGGGATCATGTTTGTGGTTGAGGAAATGCGCCCGCAGTTTCGCTACAGCCTGATTTCGATTAAGTGCGTGATGATCTCTGCGATTGTTGCCAACATTGTTTTCCGGAGCATCAAAGGTCAAGATGCGGTGATCACCATGCCGCAATACGATGCCCCAGTGCTAACCTCGCTGTGGCTCTTTCTGATCTTAGGGATGTTCTTTGGTGTATTTGGGGTGATCTTCAATCGCTTGGTGACCCTAGCCCAAGATTTGTTTGCCAAGATCCATAAAAATGACCGTCGTCGATACCTCATTACCGGCACTTTACTCGGTGGCTGTTTTGGTTTGCTACTGCTGTACCTACCTGAGCTAACGGGTGGGGGGATTGCTATTATTCCTGATGCGACCAACGGTAAATACAGTGTTAGCTTATTACTGATTTTATTCTTGGCGCGTGTAGCGACGACCTTATTGTGTTTTGGCTCTGGTGCGCCGGGTGGTATTTTCGCACCTATGCTGGCATTGGGGACCTTGTTCGGTACTTTCTACGGTTCATTGGTGCAAATGGCTTTTCCTGAATTTGGTTTAGAGCCGGGTATTTTTGCTATTGCAGGTATGGGGGCGCTATTTGCCGCTACCGTGCGTGCGCCGATTACTGGGATTTTGCTGGTTATTGAAATGACCAATAACTATCATCTGATCGTGCCGCTGATCATTACCACTTTGGGCGCCACTATGTTGGCGCAAGTGTTAGGTGGCAAGCCGATTTACTCTCAGCTCTTGCATCGGACGATAAAAAAAGAAAAACTACGCGAAGAGGTGGTCAATACTTGAACGTGCTAGTCAGGTATTAGATAATCCGCTTAATAACACGATAAGTATGTGAGGTCTTGATGAGCGACACCAATTTGCCGCTAAACTTTTCAGATGTAGCCGCGCAAAAAGTGAAAACGCTAATCGCTGAAGAAGAAAACCCAGAGCTAAAACTGCGTGTGTACATCACAGGTGGCGGCTGTAGTGGTTTCCAATACGGTTTTACTTTCGATGAGAAGGTAAACGAAGGCGATACAACCATTGAAAAAGAAGGTGTTACCTTGGTTGTTGACCCAATGAGCCTACAATACCTGATCGGCGGTACCGTTGATTACACTGAAGGCCTAGAGGGTTCACGTTTCTTCGTTAACAACCCGAATGCAACGACCACTTGTGGTTGTGGTGCATCATTTAGCGTTTAATGATTATTTGCTAAGCCGGGTTTTCATCTAGCGAGTAGATGAACCAAGCGAGATATTAAAAAAGCCGTTGCTCTTGCGAGCAACGGCTTTTTGTTTGTCTTTTTTTGTTCAGAAGGTGCAGCTGCGAAGGCTTAGCTTCGATTGATCAGCAGTGGTCCCGGCGAACCTGCCAGTAAGTTGCTGAACTGCGCCAGTTGGTTCAAGCGCTCGTTGGCATGCTTCTTAAAGACGGTCTTTTGCTTACCTTTAAGCGATTTAGCTTGTGGCAATTTCACCGTACGCGGGTTTTTGTGCACGCCGTTAACCAAGAATTCATAGTGTAGGTGAGGACCCGTCACTCGACCTGTGCCACCCAATGTGCCGACGACTTGACCCTGTTTCACGCGCTGACCGGTTTTCACTTTACGTTTGGTCATGTGCAGGTACTTGGTGATGTAAGTGGAGCTATGGCGAATAAAGACATAGTTACCGTTGAACTTGTTGTACGAAGACTTCATCACGATACCGTCACCCGCAGCCCAAATCGGGGTGCCAACAGGGGCAACGTAATCGGTGCCACGGTGAGGCCTTACTCGTCCAGTAACTGGGTGAAGGCGGCGAGGGTTGAAGTTTGAGCTCACGTAACGGAAGTTGATTGGCGAGCGCAAGAAGGCTTTACGCATCGCATTGCCGTCTTTGTCGTAATAATTGCCATCTTCACTGCGAACGGCAGTAAAAGTTTGCCCTAAGTTAGTGAAAGTTGCCGCTAAGATATTGCCGCGACCAATGGATTCACCTTCGACAAAGCGCTCTTCAAACAGCACTGAGAATTTGTCGCCAGCACGGATATCCAAGGCAAAGTCGATATCCCAACCAAAGATCCCCGCGATTTCCATAATTTGGTTAGCGGTTAAGCCTGCTTTATCACCCGCATTCCAAAAGCTTGAGGTAATGGTCGCCTTGGCAAAGTTTAGCTGGGTATCTACCGTTTTCTTTTCTTGCTTAGAAACAAAGCTATCGCCCGCACGGGTGATCATTAAGGTTTCAGTAGAGGAAATCGGTTTGACCAACTGAATGAGCTGTTGTTTATCATCAAAGCCAAACTGAAGTGTTTCGCCTGGACGCAGGCTGGTGAGGCTTTTGGTGCCTTCATCGGCATTTACTAATCGGTACAAGGTACCTGGGCTCAATCCTACTTTATCAAACACCACTGCCAAGCTTTCACCAGATTGAATGGTGTGCTTTTTCCATGAAAGGGGCGCGGTGGTCAGCGGTTGAGGCTGAGCTGATATTAATTGAGGTGTGTCGAGATCCAGTTCTAGCGGGTAGGCCTTGCCAATTTCAAATTTACGCTCAATCGGTGCAACAGCATCGGGTGAAGGCAATAACAACAAGATGACGATAAAGGCACTGATCGTGGCGATCAGGATCTGGTGGAGCTTGGGTAATTGACTTAGCTTACGAAACGGCATGGTGTATCTATAACTGGCCTGAATAAAAAAATAGACAACTCTCAGTCTAACTGGTTTCAAAAAACATCGCTATTCAAGTAAGATGTTCGATTATTACTTTTTTGCCAATTCTGTGGGAGCGAACAAGAATGGCCAGCATTGAACAGGCTTTAGCTGAAATTAAGCGTGGTGTCGATGAGCTTATTCCAGAAGAAGAGCTGATTGCCAAACTAAAAGAAAACCGTCCATTACGTATCAAACTAGGTGCCGATCCAACAGCACCTGATATTCACCTTGGTCACACTGTTATTCTCAACAAGCTTCGTACTTTCCAAGAGCTTGGCCACGATGTGACATTCTTGATCGGTGACTTCACAGGTATGGTTGGTGACCCAACGGGTAAAAACACCACACGTCCACCGCTAACACGCGAAGACGTACTTGCGAATGCAGAAACCTACAAAGAGC
Source organism: Photobacterium jeanii (assembly GCF_001650345.1). Taxonomy (GTDB): domain Bacteria; phylum Pseudomonadota; class Gammaproteobacteria; order Enterobacterales; family Vibrionaceae; genus Photobacterium; species Photobacterium jeanii. The sequence continues at coordinate 28,120 of NZ_LVHF01000025.1, forward strand.
AAGTATTCAAAATCCTAGATCCGGCAAAAACCAAAATTGAGTTCAACTCTAAATGGCTTTCAGAGCTAGGTGCAGAAGGTATGATCCGTCTGGCATCAAACCAAACTGTAGCGCGTATGCTAGAGCGTGATGACTTTAAAAAGCGTTACGCAGACGGTCGTCCTATCGCAATCCATGAATTCATGTACCCACTGCTACAAGGTTACGATTCAGTAGCAATGGAAACTGACGTTGAGCTTGGCGGTACCGATCAGAAGTTCAACCTACTGATGGGTCGTGAGCTACAAAAAGCCAACGGTCAAAAACCTCAGGTTGTACTGACTATGCCACTACTAGTTGGCCTAGACGGCGTGAAGAAAATGTCGAAGTCGGCTCACAACTACATTGGTGTGAACGATGTACCGAATGAGATGTTCGGTAAAATCATGTCGATCTCTGACGATCTGATGTGGAACTACTTCGAGTGTCTATCTTTCCGCCCGCTTCCAGAGATCGAGCAATTCAAGAAAGACATCGCTGCCGGCAAAAACCCACGTGATGTGAAGATCCTACTGGCGAAAGAAATCATTGCTCGCTTCCACTCTGAAGTGGATGCTGATGCGGCTGAGCAAGAGTTCATCAACCGTTTCCAAAAAGGTGCTATGCCTGACGAAATGCCTGAGTTTGAATTCGAAGCTGGCATCGCGATTGCTAACTTGCTAAAAGAAGCGGGTCTAGTGAACTCAACATCTGATGCGATGCGCATGATCCGTCAGGGTGCTGCGAAAATCGACGGTGCGAAAATTGAAGATACTAAACTAGAGCCTGCGGCGGGCACTGCGGTTTACCAAGTTGGTAAACGTAAGTTCGCACGCATTACGCTAAAGTAATCTTTAGTTATTCAATGCACGATTGAAGGCGCTTAGGCGCCTTTTTTTGTGCCTGTGTTTTCATCTACTGCTGGTAGTCATTCTTCTTCGCGGCATCGTCTGTTAAATACTCGATAAATTCCCACTCTACATCGCTGCTATCAAAGAAATAGATCCGCTTACGCCACGGATGAGCTGTCGCTGCCATTGGGTTTTCGCGATAACCGGCGGCAAGCAAGCGCGATTTAGCCGCATCGACATCGTCAATCACTAAACCAATATGGTTGATGCCAACATCAACGTAAGGCTGGCGGTCAGTCGAATCACGGGCAACGACTTCTTGCAGCGCTAGATAACTGTGTTCTGTACCTACATGGCACCAGCGGTAGTGTTCAGTTTCGCCTTGATGGCGAACTTGAAACTCGGGAATGGCGGTGGTGATAAAACGGATAGTTTGGTTGATATCCTTGATGGTGATATTGGCGTGTTCTACATAGGGTTCCATGAGCTGCTCCTTGCCTTTGACGTTTATGAATACCGTATCTTGTATGATCTTTTTGAGTGTTAAATAAACTTTATGCTTTATATAGTAGTCGAGCATTTGGTTAAGTAAAGTTTTTAGTTTATTTAATGGTTGTGTAGTACCAAAGAAAGGGCTATAACAGTTGAGTTGGAAGTCTGATGGTGTCGCGAAGTTGGCAATAAAAAACCGCCGTGGTCGGCGGTTTTCTTACATTGTTGCAGCGCTACAGGAGTGATTAGCGCAACGTGAACGATGGCAAAGATAAGTGCCAACGGATTGCGGCGAGACGAATGGTAAGGGTGGTGATGATCCCTGCTAAAGAGGAGACCTCGTTACCCACGCCAATGGTTAGCCCAAGGGTGTGGACGGTACCACCTAAGATACAGGCGGTGGCGTACACTTCGGTTCGCAGCACCATTGGGATTTCCCTTGCCAATACGTCACGGATCACCCCGCCGCCACAGCCAGTTAAGACGCCCATTAGCACCGCAACCATAGGAGTGGCTTCAAAGCGTAATGCTTTTTCTACCCCGATAGCGACAAACACTGCCAAGCCAATGGCATCGGCGACAGGCAGTACGTACCAAGGTAGTTTTTGGGGCCGACGAATAGCCGCCATGGTGAATAAACAAGTAATGAAGATCACCCACAAGTAGTTGGTGTCTGTGATCCAGAATACGGGGGTTGCCCCCAGCGCCATATCACGAATGGTGCCACCGCCAATGGCGGTCACGCTGGCGAGCACGACAACACCAAAAGGGTCCATACGGAGTCGGCCGGCTAAAAGCACACCTGATACTGCGAAGACCGCCGTTCCGAACATATCAAGGAGATAGATAAGCATTACTGATACCTGAAAAAGAGAGAAACCGAGAGCTAAGCCGGCTGCTAAATCAGAGAAACTTTAGTCTTGGGCTTGTCGTTGAGCTCTTACTGCATCGAGGTGATCACAAACCTGCTTGATTGCTTTTATGGTGCGTGGCGTTGGACGATTGAGCCAGTCAGACGTCACCGTAAAAACATGCTGGTTATCCACCGCTGGTATTTTACCTTGCCATGCCTGCCACATAGCAACATTGGTATTCGCATGAGAGGTACCAAAGATGATTTCTGGTTGTCTGATCACAACTTGCTCTTGCGATACCTGCGGATAAGGCGCTTTACTCGCGGCAAAAATGTTTTCGCCACCACAGACTTGGAACACTTGGGTCGGCCAATGACCGTCTGCCACCGTGATCATGGGGGCGGCGCTAATTTGGTAAAAGTAACGTACTTTGGTTTTGTTTTGATACTGAGCGGTCAGTTTAGCGAGTTGTTGACGGTAGTCGCTGGCGACTTGCTGCGCTTGTTTCGGTGAGTTTGCATATTGCCCTAAACGCTCAATGGTATTGGCAATATCTGGCAACTCTTTAGAGGTGGAGTAAAAAATATTGAAGCCCAATTGTTCGAGCTTAGCCATTTCGCGGGGTGGGTTGCCGCTTTTCCACGCCAGAATTAAATCGGGTTGTAGCGCTAAAATGCGTTCCAACTTGATACCGCGATGGTTGGCAACTCGCTCAAGTTCGAGTGCCTCGGCTGGGTAGTCGCTGTATTCGGATGCTGCCACCATTTTATCGCCAAGCCCGGCGGCATAAGCGAGTTCTGTCATGTGCGGAGAGAGGCTGATCACCCGTTGTGCTGGGGCTGCTAAAGCAGTGCAGGCCGTGAAACTCAGTAGCAATAAACAGGTGAAACGCACGATTTACACTCCTTGGAAAAGTATCAATATACCGCTTTGAATGATCAGCCAGATGAAGATCCGGCTGCGGGTAACTTGTTCTATTTGGGCGAGGTGCAAAGCTGCAGGGGCAATCTTGCCGCCTAACCGTGGGCGCTCCAGTTTACGCTCGCCATACATTGCCGGTCCGCCTAGCGATAACGACAGTTTGTTACCTGTGGCGATCAGTAGCCAACCTGGGCCAGGTAATTGCCATTGCTCACCGTGTTGCCACAGGCTGCGCAGCGCGAGTTGTCCGTTACGTCCTATGGCAATCAAGAGGGCAAATAAGCGCAGCGGAATAATATCGAGCACTGCGAGAATACGGATCGCAGGTAAGCCAAATTCAGCATACTGGGTGCGTGTCGGTGACCAAGCGCGCGCCAAACTCACCGCGAGACGATACATGACAGCGCCAATACCTCCCGCTAAGCCATACCAGAATAAGACCGCAACGACTTCACGTCCGTAGCCGAGTAATTGGGTTTCAGCGCCTGCTTTGCCGAGCCCGAGTAAAGAAAGGCTATCGGTTTGCCGATTGAGGCGATGGCTGAGTAAGTGACGGCATAAGGTTTTGTTTTCTGCGCTGTATGCCTTGATAAATTGCTGGCTAAACTGGGCAATATTTTTCCAGCCCAGCGCAAACCACAGCAGGGTTAGGTTAAACAGGGCATCAATCCAGACCAATTGGCGACACGCCACTAAGATGATCAAGATAGTTGCCCACATCAGTAACCAAGCCAGTAAACCGGATAACATGCGTTGCTGACGATTATCATCGGGTTTATTGACGCGATTGCCGACCATTAAGGCGACGCGTTGCCACAGGGTCAGCGGATGGAGCTCGGCAGGGATGGCGATCAGCCAATGCAATACCACGGCTCCCCACATTGCAAGTAGGGAGCCGTTGTCTGCGAGAAACGCGGACAGGTTAGCCATTACTGGTTAAGTAGCTCAACCATTTTCGCTACCATTACAGACGAGCTTTTCGCTGCTAGTGGTAGGAATTCGTCGAAGCTCATTGGCGATTCTTTGTCGGCAACGTCAGAGATCGCACGTACTACCACGAATGGGATGTTGAACTGGTGACATGCTTGTGCAATCGCAGCTGCTTCCATTTCAACTGCGATAACCGCTGGGAAGTTGTCGCGGATGTATTGTTGTTTTTCCGCGCTGCATACGAATGCATCGCCAGTACAGATCAGACCGCGTACCGCGTGTACGTCTTGCTCCATTGCAGCAAGAGCTTGTGCCGCGGTATCCATTAGTTTTGCATCAGACGCGAAAGCCGCTGGTTGCTGCGCCATTTGACCGATTTCGTAACCAAACGCTGTTACGTCAGCATCGTGGTAGCGTACTTCGCTTGAAATAACCACATCACCTACGTTTAGGCTGCTGTCGAAGCCGCCCGCTGAACCTGTGTTGATCACAACGTCAGGTTGGAAAACTTCCATCATGATTGCTGAGCCAACAGCTGCCGCTACTTTACCGATACCAGATTGTAGTAGCACGATATCAGCACCATTTAGCGTACCTGTGTAGATGGTACAACCTGCTTTGTTGTGCGTTTCACAGTTTGCTAGTTGGTCTTTTAGGATCGCAACTTCTTGCTCCATTGCGCCAATAATGCCGATTTTCATAGGTAGCTTCTCTTTATTGATCAGTCCTTCACTCACAGTGAGTGAAATAATGGCGAGATTGTAACAAATAAAAAGCGAGAGATCCGAGTCTATCGCCACCGAATATTCATGGGGTGATAGGGCTCTTCACGCTCGCCTTTACTTAGCCTTTGGCTGAATGCTTTCTTAGGTAATGAAAGCATTCAGCCGAGCTTGTTTATCATGGAGAGAAGATTAAATATCGAGGAAATCTAATATCCCTTCAGCGGCCTGACGACCTTCATCGATAGCGGTGACCACCAAGTCAGAACCGCGAACCGCATCGCCACCAGCAAAGATTTTCGGGTTCGAGGTTTGGAACGGATAGTCGCTTTGTTTGGGCGCCTTTATTCGTCCCCACTGATCAAGGTCGACCTCGTGAGCGCTTAACCACGGCATCGCGTGCGGTTGGAAACCAAATGCCATGATCACGGCATCGGCTGGGATCACATGTTCGCTGCCAGCAACAGGCTCAGGGCGACGACGACCCGCCGCATCGGGTTCACCGAGTGCTGTTTTGATCATTTTCACTCCGCTAACCTGACCACTATCGTTCACTTCGATGCCAAGTGGCTGCAAGTTAAATTGGAAGTTAACCCCTTCTTCGCGGGCATTTTTAACCTCACGTTTCGAGCCCGGCATGTTGGCTTCATCACGACGATAGGCACATGTGACTTTGCTCGCGCCTTGGCGAATAGAGGTGCGGACACAATCCATCGCAGTATCACCGCCACCTAGCACCACCACTTGTTGGTTCGCCATATTGGTAAAAGGTTGATCGCTTTCAAGCCCCATCACTTTGTAGGTGTTGGAAATCAAAAAAGGTAGCGCATCGTAAACGCCATCAGCATTTTCGTTGGCTAAGTCAGCCCGCATGTTTTTGTAGGTACCGACCCCGAGGAACACTGCATCGTAATCGTTGAGTAAATCACTTAGCTGAACGTCTTTACCGATTTCGGTATTGAGCTGAAATTCAATGCCCATTTCGCTGAAGATTTTACGGCGGTTGATCATCACTTCTTTTTCTAATTTGAAAGAGGGGATCCCGAACGTTAACAAGCCGCCAATTTCAGGGTAGCGGTCAAAGACCACGGGTTTCACCCCGTTACGGATCAGAATATCTGCGCAAGATAAGCCTGCAGGACCGGCGCCAATAATAGCGACTTTCTTATCTGTCCATTCGACATGTGACATGTCGGGTTTCCAACCCATCTCAAAGGCTTTGTCAGTAATGTACTTTTCAACGTTACCTATGGTGACGGCGCCAAAGTCGCCATTAAGCGTACAGGAACCTTCGCATAAGCGGTCTTGGGGGCATACTCGACCACAAACTTCAGGCAAGGTATTGGTTTGATGAGAGAGCTCAACCGCCTCAAGAATACGTCCTTCGTTAGCGAGCTTAAGCCATTGTGGAATGTAATTGTGTACCGGACATTTCCACTCGCAATACGGGTTACCACAGTCTAAACAGCGATCAGCTTGCGCGCTGGCTTGTTGCTGGGTAAAGGGTTCATAAATCTCAACGAACTCAATCTTACGGATTTTAAGTGGCTTCTTTGCTGGGTCGATGCGTGCAACATCAATAAATTGGTAAACGTTCTGGCTCATGAGGTTCCCTCCTTATTGTGCTTGAACGCGCAGCTCTGCGGCTGAACGGCTTTGGTGACCCAAGAGGGTATTCACATCGGCCGACTTAGGCTTGGCGAGGTAGAATTTCGGGATCCATTGATCGAAATCTGCCAATATCGCTTGGGCACGACTTGACCCTGTTTCTTGCAAGTGGCGGTCGATTAAGCCGCGCAGGTGCTCTTGGTGGATCTGCAAGCCCGCCAGTGGCAAGGCTTCGACGAGCTCGGGATTGACCCGCCCTGTAAAATCGCCGCTTTCATCGAGGATATAGGCAAAGCCTCCTGTCATGCCGGCACCGAAGTTGACGCCGGTATTGCCCAAGATGGCGACGATCCCACCAGTCATGTACTCACAGGCATTGTCTCCCGCACCTTCAACTACGGCAATCGCCCCTGAGTTACGTACCGCGAAACGCTCGCCGGCGGTGCCTGCGGCAAACAATTTACCGCCCGTTGCGCCGTATAAGCAGGTGTTGCCTATGATCGAAGCTTGGTGTGAGGCGAATGCCGAGCCGATTGGTGGGTGGATCACCACTTTGCCGCCAGTCATCCCTTTGCCGACATAGTCGTTGGCATCACCAACAAGATAAAGGTTTAAGCCCCCAGCATTCCAGACCCCAAAGGATTGTCCGGCAGTGCCTGTGAGGTGAAGGTTGATTGGAGATGAGGCCATGCCTTGGTTGCCATAACGCTGAGCAATTTCACCGGATAATCGCGCCCCGATTGAACGGTCGGTGTTGCGAATATCATGGTAGAAATCGCCACCGCTGCGACTTTCAATGGCAGGGAGCGCTTCTGCAAGCAAGGTGTTGCTAAGCGCTGCTTCATCGAACGGGGTATTGGCTTCACTGCAATATACGGTTTTGCCTTCAACTGGCTTTGGTGTTGCCAGTAAGCTGGTTAAATCGAGTTTGGTTTGCTTGGCACTGAAGCCTTCCACTGCGGTGAGTAAATCGGTGCGACCAATGAGATCGGTGAGCTTTTCTACCCCAAGCTTGGCGAGCAGCTCGCGCACTTCTTGTCCAAGGCCGATAAAGTAATTCATCACCTGCTCTGGCAAGCCCTTGAAGTAGTCTTGGCGAAGGGTTTCATCTTGGGTGGCGACCCCAGTCGCGCAGTTATTTAGGTGGCAGATCCGCAGGTATTTACAGCCTAGCGCCACCATAGGAGCGGTGCCAAAGCCAAAGCTTTCTGCACCTAGGATCGCGGCTTTGACCACGTCTAAGCCTGTTTTCAAGCCGCCATCGACCTGAAGGCGAATTTTATGGCGCAAGCCGTTGGCAACTAGGGCTTGTTGGGTTTCGGCTAAGCCAAGTTCCCAAGGGCTACCTGCGTATTTCACCGAGGTCAGCGGACTTGCTCCGGTACCGCCATCGTAGCCTGAAATGGTAATGAGATCGGCGTAGGCTTTGGCAACGCCAGTGGCGATGGTGCCCACACCTGGCTCAGACACCAGTTTGACCGAGACCATGGCTTGCGGGTTTATTTCTTTGAGATCGAAGATCAGCTGCGCCAAGTCTTCTATCGAGTAAATATCATGGTGGGGCGGCGGAGAAATCAAGGTCACGCCCGGCACCGCATAACGAAGTTTGGCGATTTCGGTAGTGACTTTATGCCCCGGTAACTGACCACCTTCGCCGGGTTTTGCCCCCTGTGCGACTTTGATTTGAATGACATCAGCGTTGACCAAATAGTGCGGGGTGACCCCAAAACGCCCAGAGGCTACTTGTTTGATTCGCGAGTTACGCTCATTGCCAAAGCGGCGTGGGTCTTCGCCACCTTCTCCTGAATTAGAATGACCGCCCAAGCGGTTCATGGCGATCGCTAACGCTTCGTGCGCTTCAGGGCTCAGTGCGCCAATCGACATCGCTGCGGAGTCGAAGCGTTTATATAGCTCAGTAGCGGCCTCGACTTGCTCAATCGCGATGGGATCTTGCAGCTCACTTAGGGTGAGTAAGTCACGGAGTGCGGCGACAGGGCGATCGTTCACTTCACGGGCAAACGCGAGGTAGTCTTGATAGTCACCGGACTTCACCGCTTGTTGGAGGGTGCCAACCACATCTGGGTTGTAGGCGTGGAATTCGCCGCCGTGGACATATTTCAGTAAGCCACCGTGGTCGATAGGCTTGCGTTTAAGCCAAGCGCGACGGGAAAGGTTAATACTGTCTTGTTGGAAGTCTTCAAAATTGGCGCCTGATATTCGGCTGGCCGTGCCCGGGAAGCAGAGGTCGATGATCTCTTGGTGTAAGCCAACCGCTTCGAATAAACGTGAGCAGCGGTAAGAGGCGATGGTCGAGATCCCCATTTTGGACATGATTTTGAATAAGCCCTTGTTGATCCCATCACGGAAGTTGACCATCACATCGCGATACGGTTTGTTGATCGCCCCGTTATCAATTTGCTGCGCTAACGATTCGTAAGCGAGATACGGATAAACAGCGGTTGCCCCAAAGCCAAGCAGCACGGCGAATTGATGCGGATCGCGGGCGGTTGCCGTTTCGACTACTATGTTGGCGTCGCAGCGTAGATTCGCGTTGACCAAACGGTTTTGCACTGCGCCAACCGCCATTGCGGCAGGGATCGGCAGTTTATCTTTATTGATACCGCGATCGGATAGCACAATCAAAACGGTGCCGCTTTGTACCAGTCGTTCGGCTTGGTCGCATAAATCGATAATGGCTTGCTTGAGATCTTTCTCTTGTGGGTTGTAGTTAATGTCGATAATGCTGTTGCGGTAATACTGACTATCGAGCTCTAACAACTGGACTAAATCAGAATACAGCAACACGGGCGATTTAAACGCAACGCGATAGGCGTGACCATCGGTTTCACAAAACACGTTCATCTCACGTCCGATGCAGGTTGCCAGTGACATCACATGCTTTTCACGCAGAGGATCGATCGGTGGGTTGGTCACTTGGGCAAACATCTGGCGGAAGTAATCGGTTATAGCTCGCTCTTTGGATGAAAGCACGGCCATTGGCGCATCATCCCCCATAGAGCCAGTGGCCTCTTGTCCATTTTCCCCAATCACCCTGAGAACTTGGTCGAGTTCCTCTCGGCTGACGCCAAACAGTTTTTGATAGCTGCCAAGCTCGGTATCCGATAGCGAGCGGCTGCCCACTTGGTCATCGTCGAGCTCTTCAAATGGGGTCAGGCGTTTAACATGGCTATCGAGCCACTCTTTGTATGGATGACGCGCCATCAACTCATTATCAATGTCTTTTGAATGCCAAATCTTGCCAAATTTGGTGTCGATCACTAGTAGCTCACCCGGTCCGACACGGCCTTTTTCAGCCACTTCATCTGGGGCGTAATCCCAAATGCCAACTTCAGAGGCGAGGGTGATCAATTTATCTTTGGTGATCACATAGCGCGAAGGGCGCAAGCCATTACGGTCAAGGTTACAGGCGGCATAGCGCCCATCAGACATCACGATCCCGGCAGGGCCATCCCACGGCTCCATGTGCATCGAGTTAAAGTCGTAAAACGCCCGCAGTTCAGGATCCATATCAGGGTGGTTTTGCCACGCTGGCGGGACTAACATGCGCATCGCCCGAAACAGATCCATTCCCCCTGCGAGAAATAGTTCGAGCATGTTGTCTAAACTCGATGAATCAGAGCCGGTCTCGTTCACAAAGGGCGCTGCGGTTTGTAAATCTGGCAGCAGTGGAGAGGCAAATTTATAGCCTCGAGCACGCGCCCATTGACGGTTGCCAGCGATGGTATTGATCTCGCCATTGTGGGCAAGGTAGCGGAAAGGTTGAGCCAGTGGCCAGCGTGGTTGGGTGTTAGTGGAAAAACGCTGGTGGAACAAACAGATAGATGATTCGAGTCGAAGATCGCCTAAATCGCTATAAAATTTAGGTAGATCCGCTGGCATGCATAAGCCTTTATAGACAGTGACTTGCGTAGAAAGACTACAGATATAAAAGTCGGGATCGTCATTGATACGTTGTTCGATGCGGCGGCGAGCGATGTACAAGCGACGGTCAATATCGCGGGGCTTCCAACCTGCAGGGGCATTAATAAAGACTTGGGCGATGTCGGGTAATGATGCTTTGGCGATTGGACCGAGTACTTGTGGATTGATAGGTACATCTCGCCATCCAGCGATGGTAAGGGTTTCCTTGGTTAGTTCTTCGCTGATGATAGTGCGGGCTTGTTCTGCTTTGACGGGATCTTGGCTGAGAAATAACATCCCGAGTGCAAACTCGTTTGCGAGTTTCCAGTTGTGTTCTTCGGCGATCAGGCGATAAAAGGCGGTTGGCTTTTTCATTAACAGTCCACAGCCATCACCGGTCTTCCCATCAGCGGCAATACCCCCACGGTGGGTCATACGATCCAGAGCTGAAATCGCTGTTCGTACTAACTTGTGGCTCGTTTCCCCTTCAATATGGGCGATTAAGCCAAATCCACAATTATCTTTTTCCAGCCTTGGGTCATACAGTGTCATTACAACTCTCCCTTGGTCTGCTCATCCTGAGCGTGTCCTTTAACTGCAATTGACCGTCATTACTCGTGTGTTCATAAGTGGTCCAACTGCATAGTTATGGTGATGGTTGATCACCATGACGCATCCTGCGACCTTTCAAGTTAACGGCAATTTACAGAAAGGTCAAATTTTGACCGTGAATGCATTTTTATGACTGATAACATCAAAATAGCAGGTTAATTCGCTATATTTCTGGTTTTTGTTAACTTGGTTGTTACAAGGTGAGGTTTGCGGCTTGGCTAATAATCTGGTGCGTCAGCAACAAAGAATGACAAATTGAAAGCGTTCAAAGAGAAGTTCGTTGAATGAAAATACGCACTCTACATGAATAAAATCAGAGTTCCGTCGGTGGTGGTTTGGTGTCGTCTGGGAGTTTGATACCAGAATAAGATCGGGGTGCTACACGTAAAAAAAGCCAGCTCGACTGAGCTGGCTTGTTTATGCGGTGCATTCCATCAAGGTTTCATGGCGTCTTGATGGCGATTCGATGATGGAATTATGCTTTGGCGAGCATCAACGAGTCCGCTTTGGCTTCAAGGTTTGAGCCACCCATGAGATAGTCATCAATCTCACGAGCACATTCGCGACCTTCATTGATACAACGAACCACCAATGATTGACCTGTTCGCATATCGCCTGCGGCAAACACCCCTTTTTGATTGGTTGCAAAACCTTCGGTTGCGACATTGCCACGCTCATCAAGGGCAATATCGAGTTGAGCAAGGACACCGGTTGGCTCTGGGTGCAAAAAGCCCATAGCCAGAAATGCCATATCGCATGGGATAATGCGTTCAGTACCTTCGACTTCTTTAAAGTTTGGACGCTCACCGTGTTGGGCTTCTTGCCATTGAATATCGGCAATGCGCAGAGCTTTGAGGTTGCCTGCTTCATCACCGATGAATTCTTTGGTTAGAATGTTCCAATAACGGTCACAACCTTCTTCATGCGAAGTAGAGGTTTTCATGATCATCGGGTACGACGGCCATGGCTGACTCGAAGGTCGTGTTGCTGGTGGCACTGGCATAATTTCCACTTGGGTAATGCTAGCGGCACCGTGGCGATTTGAAGTCCCGACACAGTCAGAGCCGGTATCACCACCACCAATGACGACCACGTGTTTCCCCGCGGCATGGATTTCTTCGGCTTTCAAATCCATATCATTGGCACGACGGTTGTTTTGTGCCAGAAAATCCATCGCAAAGTGGACGCCGTTAAGCTCTCGCCCTGGGATAGGTAAGTTACGAGGTACGGTCGAGCCACCTGTTAGCAACACCACATCAAAATCTTGGCGTAACTGAAGGGCATTAATATCGACCCCAACGTGTGCGTTAACTTCAAACTTCACCCCAGCTTCTGCCATCAAGTTGATCTTGCGATCAATGATGTCCATACCGAGTTTAAAATCTGGGATCCCAAAGCGCAGGAGGCCCCCCACTTTCTCATCTCGCTCAAACACCGTCACGCAGTGACCCGCACTGTTGAGTTGCTCTGCGGCGGCTAATCCAGCAGGGCCGGAACCGATAATTGCTACGGTTTTACCGGTACGGCTACGCGGCTTTTTCGGTTTGGCATAGCCTTCACGGTAAGCCGTTTCAACAATGGTTTTTTCGATATTACAGATAGTGATGGGATCTTGGTTGATCCCGAGTACACAGCCGCTTTCACAAGGGGCCGGACAGACTCGACCTGTAAACTCGGGAAAGTTATTGGTTGAGCTGAGGATATTCCAAGCTTCTTCCCAGCTATCACGGTACACCGCATCGTTGAACTCTGGAATGATGTTGCCAATCGGACACGCGTTGTGACAGAAAGGGACACCACAGTCCATGCAGCGAGAAGCTTGGGTGTTGATCTTGTCACCAAACTCGTCATTTAAGACAAACTCTTTGTTGTCTTGAATGCGCACGCTTGGGTCTAATTTCTTCGGCAGCTCGCGGCCGTGTTCTAAAAATCCAGTAGGTTTACCCATTGACGGCCTCCAACGTTTCCTTGTTTTGTGCTTCCGCTTGACGCTTTTGTAATACCGCTTTGTAGTCCCTTGGCATTACTTTTACCATCTTCGCTAAGTTCGCTTCGAAGTTATCGAGGAAGGTTTGTGCGACCGTACTCTTGGTGTATACCAGGTGCTTGGTCAGCATGGTATGAAGACGTTCTTTGTCTTCTTGCGTTAGCGGGTCGAGGTCAACCAGCTCTGGATTGAGCTTGGTTTCAAAGTCACCGAACTGATCCCATACATAAGCAGTTCCTCCGCTCATGCCTGCCGCGAAGTTACGACCTGTTGGACCTAAGATGACAGCGACACCACCTGTCATGTACTCACAACCGTGGTCACCCACACCTTCGACAACGACATGGGCTCCTGAATTACGAACACAGAAACGTTCACCCGCTAGACCGCGAATATAGGATTCGCCAGAAGTTGCACCGTAGAAACAGACGTTACCAACGATGATGTTGTCTTCAGGAATGATGTCAGAGTTAGCATCAGGGTAGAGCACCAAGGTACCGCCCGAAAGGCCTTTACCCCAGTAGTCGTTGGCATCGCCTTCTACTTCAAACTTCACCCCTTTCGCCAAGAAAGCGCCGAGGCTTTGACCTGCTGAACCTTTGAACTTGACGTTCATTGGCTGTGGCAAACCTTGGTCTTTGTAGATCTTGGAGATTTCATTCGACAACATGGTACCGGCACTGCGGTCGGTGTTGATGATGTCAAACTCCACATCCACTTGCTTGCCTTCATACAAGGCTGGGGCAGCCGCTTGGATTAACTGGCGATCCAGCACATTTTCCAAGTTGTGGTTTTGCTCGCGCTGGTTGAATACACCGTCTTCTTCACGCGCCTGTTCGATAAAGAGCACAGGGCTAAGGTCAAGGTTTTGGTATTTCCAGTGGCCGATGTCTTGGCGGATTTTCAGCTTCTGTGACTGACCGACCATGTCATCTATGGTGCGGAAGCCCAGTTCAGCCATAATTTCACGCAGACCTTGTGCCATGTATTGGAAGAAGGTTACGACGTCATCAACGCGACCATCAAAGCGCTCGCGTAGGGTTTTGTTTTGCGTTGCAATCCCCACCGGACAAGTATTCTTATGACACTTACGCATCATGATACAGCCTTCAACGACTAATGCTGCGGTTGCGACACCCCATTCTTCGGCACCCAGTAAGGTTGCAACGGCAAGGTCGCGCGGGGTTTTCATCTGACCATCGGTTTGCACCACAATACGGTTACGTAAGCCGTTTTTCAGTAGTGTTTGGTGCGTTTCTGCCAGACCAAGCTCCCAAGGCAGACCGGTATGGCGAATTGACGACATTGGTGATGCCCCCGTACCGCCATCGAAGCCCGCGATGAGGACAACATCGGCTTTGGCTTTGGCTACGCCTGAGGCGATGGTGCCAACACCTGCTTCCGATACTAATTTAACGTTAACACGGCCAGCACGGTTGGCATTTTTCAAATCGTAGATCAGCTGGGCTAAGTCTTCGATTGAATAAATGTCGTGGTGCGGTGGTGGTGAAATCAAACCGACCCCAGGGGTAGAGTGACGGGTAGCACCGATCCAGTCATCGACTTTATCACCCGGTAGCTGACCGCCTTCGCCCGGTTTTGCCCCTTGCGCCATCTTGATCTGAATTTCATCAGAGTTGGTCAAGTAGTAAGACGTTACGCCGAAACGGCCTGACGCAACCTGCTTGATCGCCGAACGTTCCCAATCACCGTTGTCTTTGCGCTCGAAACGCGCAGGGTCTTCACCGCCTTCACCTGAATTCGACTTAGCACCGATACGGTTCATCGCAACAGCGAGGGTGGAGTGCGCTTCGTATGAGATCGAGCCAAAACTCATGGCGCCAGTGGCAAAGCGTTTTAAGATATTTTCCGCAGGCTCGACCTCATCGATTGAGATCGCGCCAGCTGGGTTTTTGATAAATTCAAGCTGACTACGCAGGGTTGCAGCATCATCACCTTGGTCATCAACCGCTTTGGCGTATTGTTTAAACTGGCTGTAGTCCTTGTTGCGGGTTGATTGCTGCAACAAAGAGATGGTTTCAGGATTAAACAGGTGCTTTTCACCACGCTGTTTCCATTGGTAAACCCCACCAACATCCAACATTTGGATCGGGATTTCACGGGTTGGGTAACCAATGCGGTGGCGGATCAGGACTTCTTTGGCGATATCATCGATAGATAGACCTTGGATACGCGAAACTGTGCCAGTGAAGTACTTATCAACAACGGCTTTGCTGATCCCCAAGGCTTCAAAAATTTGGGCGCCGTGGTATGACTGAAGGGTCGAAATTCCCATTTTAGAGAAGATTTTCAGTAGACCACCGTTGACGCCTTTGCGGTAATTATCGAATAAATCCGCGGTTGGCGTTTCAGGATCAAGCTTGTTCTTACGTTGCAGATCTACCAGTGTTTCAGTTACTAGGTATGGGTTAACGGCGTTCGCCCCGTAGCCGACTAGGGTGGCAAAGTGGTGAGTTTCGCGGGCATCGCCCGTTTCGACCACGATGTCACATTTTGCGCGAAGCCCTTTGCGGATCAGGTGATGGTGAACCGCGCCAACCGCCAACATAGCAGGGATAGCTGCGTGATTGGAGTTAACAGCACGGTCAGTCAAAATAATGATCGAGTAGCCATCAACGACCGCATCTTCTGAGTACTGACAGATACGTTTTAGAGCGCGCTCAAGCTTGCCGGTTTCACCGTTAGCACGGAAAACGATATCTAGCGTTTTGGCTTGAAGGTGCTCGTTATCGATGGCACGCAGTTTTTCTAATTCCGCATTCGATAGAACGGGTGATTCTAGCTCGACTTTTTGACAGTGCTGTGGTGATTCGGTGAGCAGGTTGTGGTCTTTGCCCAAGTAAGTATTGAGCGACATCACCATGCGTTCGCGGATAGGGTCAATCGGCGGGTTGGTCACCTGAGCAAATAGCTGCTTGAAGTAATTCGATAAGTGCTGCGATTGGTGTGACAGTACAGCCAGTGGCCAGTCAGCGCCCATTGCACTTAGCGGTTCATAACCGGTTTTAGCCAGTGGAACGATGATTTCGTTTACTTCTTCTGCACTCATGCCAAAGGCTTGTTGGTGATGCAACAAACGCTCAGGGGTTGGCTGGTGGTGCATGTTATCTGCTTCTGGCAACGATTTTAGGGTTAGAAGGTTATCTTTAACCCATTGCTCGTAAGGCTGAGCAGAGGCGATGCTGTCTTTGACTTCTTCGTCTGAGATGATGCGGCCCTGCTCAAGGTCGGCAACGAAGATGCGCCCTGGCTGTAAGCGACCACGGAAGTGAACATTGTCTGGCTCAACTTCGACCACCCCAGATTCTGATGCCATGATCAGGAAGTCATCTTTGGTGACGGTATAGCGAGAAGGGCGCAGACCGTTTCGGTCTAGCGTCGCACCGACTTGAACCCCATCGGTAAAGCACACCGATGCAGGGCCATCCCAAGGTTCCATGATGTTGGCATGATATTGGTAGAAAGCACGGCGTTTAGGATCCATGTTTTTGTTTTCTTGCCATGCTTCAGGGATCAGCATCATTAGCGCGTGCGGTAGGCTACGACCAGATAGCACTAACAGCTCTAACGCCATATCAAAGTTTGAAGAATCAGAGCTGCCTTCCTGACAAATTGGCAGCAGCATGTTGATTTCTTGCTGGCTGAATAAATTGGACTCAAGGATCGCTTCACGCGCCTTCATCCAGTTCAGGTTACCGCGTACGGTGTTGATTTCACCGTTATGGGCGATGTAGCGGAAAGGTTGTGCCAGACGCCAACGCGGGAAAGTATTGGTTGAGAAACGCGAATGCACTAAGGCGAGCGCGGTTACCATGGTTGGGTTTTGCAGATCCAAAAAGTATTGTGGAACTTGCTCTGTGGTGAGCTGCCCTTTATAAACCAAGGTCTTGTAAGACAGTGAGTTGATATAGAAATCGTCACCAATATTGGACACGCTTTCTAAACAGACACGAACCGTGTAATTACGCAGCACGTAAAGTTTACGCTCCAGTACCGCAGGATCGAGGTTTGCCCCGCCTGTGATAAAGACGTGTTCAAATTGCGGTTCGGTGCTGAGCGGGTCTTCACCGATCATCGAGTTATCGACCGGTAATACACGGTAGCCAATCACTTCGAGATCTAAGCGTTTGGCATTGCGCTCAAGAATATCGCGACATTGCTGACGTTTGTGTTCGTCTTTAGGAAATAGCACTACACCGACGCCGTACTGGTCAAAAGCAGGAAGCTTGATACCCAGTTTGACGGTTTCTTCGAGTAAGAACTCATGCGGTTTTTGTAATAAGATCCCGGCGCCATCGCCACTGCATGGATCACAACCCTGTCCGCCACGGTGCTCCATACGGGCAAGCATATCAAGGGCTTGGGTTACAATCTCGTGGGATTTACGGTTCTTTAGGTGGGCAACAAAGCCGATACCACAGGCATCGTGCTCGAGTTCAGGTACATAAAGCCCCTGAGCATTCAGCTCTTGATCTGTCATAGATACATCCTTCCAGTATTCACAAACCTCTTCCCAAGGTTTGTACTTCCCTAATCGTTATCTCTCGCCTTGTTACTTGTGATGAACTACCTGTTCAGTAAAGCAAGGGAGTGTTTGCTGTGGGATGATGTTGTGGATCACGTAGCAAACTTAATTTTGCAGCAGAGCGGTTCTGGTCATTCGATCTGCTGAAATTGCATGAGTTAGTGACATAAATCACTGATTTTTGCGTAGCTTATGTCACAAATGTTGCTCATTATTTGCACATAAGTGTAACTATCCTACAGTTTTGATACTTTAATTACCAACAAAAAATAGCGGCAATTTTCCGATGCGGTGCAATAACACTGCATGTTAGCCCTATAATGGTGCGTACTTATGCGTGAAATGGCAGTAAATTGCATATTGGTGTCATGGTGTCATAGTTAAACCTTATTTTGTGTAAGGTTACTAACGGATGCTAGTGGTTTGTTTTGTTGTATTTTATTTACAAAGTGAGAACGACTGCTTTGCGCGGGGAATTTTGCGTGCTTTTCTTGTTTTAACACAAATTTTGGTACGCAGATTGGTGCTAACCTGCGCCGCTTATTTTTTCTTCAGGCAACGATCAGGTGAACAAATGCAATTGCATGAACTGGTGAACACTTTTGGACAAGACTTGCATCGCCGTTATGGTGAGAAAGTTCATAAACTGACATTGCACGGTGGGTTTAGCTGTCCGAACCGTGACGGCACCATAGGTCGTGGCGGCTGCACATTTTGTAACGTAGCGTCGTTTGCTGACGAAAAAGCGCAATATTTGCCTATTGAGCAACAATTGAATCAGCGTGCGGGTGAAATTAGTCGCGCTAAACGCTACTTGGCATATTTCCAAGCCTATACCAGTACGCATGCCGAAGTGCAGACGCTGAAGAAAATGTACGAAGAAGCACTGCAAACCGCAGATATTGTCGGTTTATGTGTAGGCACGCGCCCTGATTGTGTCCCTGATGCGGTTTTGGATCTTTTGGCGGGTTACCATCAACAAGGTTACGAAATCTGGCTCGAGTTGGGGCTCCAAACGGCGAATGATAAAACCTTAAAGCGCATTAACCGCGGCCATGATTACGCCTGTTATGAAACGATAGCGAAACGAGCCCGTGCTTTGGGGATCAAAGTGTGTACCCATTTGATTGTTGGTTTGCCGGGCGATACCAAAGAAGACAATATCGAGACGGTGAAAAAAGTGGTTGCCGCGGGTGTTGATGGTGTCAAGTTACACCCGCTTCATATTGTTCAAGGCAGTAAGATGGCGCAAGCGTGGCAGGCTGATCGTCTGAAATCAATTAGCTTGGAAGAATACACCGAGATTGCGAGTGAAATGATCCGTCTAACGCCGCCTGAAGTGGTGTACCACCGTGTATCGGCGAGCGCTCGTCGTCCAACCTTGCTGGCGCCAGAATGGTGTGAAAACCGCTGGCTAGCAATGACTGAGATTGGTCGCCACTTAGATAAACACGGTGCTCAAGGTGCATTGGTCGGCGATGCCTTTGTTTATGAGCCGGTGATTAAATAAAGCCACAAAGCCAAATTAGAATAGTCAAATGAGGTCATTTGGGTCTGATTAATTGGGATTGCAGTAAATACTCACAACCCTAGTCTGAGTGTGGTAGATTAAGCAGCTTATTATGCAACTTCTTAATAAGCTGCATTTTGATTATTGCCACCAACGCAGACGTATGATGACAAAAAAAGTTGTTGTTTCATTAGCCTGGTTCTCCTTGCTTGGTGTGTTTGCACCGAGTGCTTGGGCCGCCGATCTTCTCTTTTCTCAGCCTATATTTATTTTCGCTATTGTTTTAGCCATGGTGGTCTTTGCTGGTTCAATACTGGCGTTGGTGTTCCACAACTCTGAACTCTTTTCTTTCCGTAAACTCTACTCGCTTCTTACTCACTTACCCATTGCCACTATGATAGTGCGCAGCAAAGATGGCTCTATCATGTACGGCAACAAAGCGTGCCGTGAGCTATTAGGGGTACGCAAAGTCGGCAGTAATTACTTCTATCCGCCAGAGATTGAAGCGCAGATGATGTGTGACATTTTGCGTCCGCACACCTCACAATCAAAATTTAGTAATTGGAAAGAGAAACTCCACTTTGCCGAGCGCGATCCGCTGACGGTATTGGTTTCGGGGCAGTATGTACGTTACAAATGGCAGCGTTCGTGGGTACTTTTTATCCATCCAGTATCGCCTGTTGATAGCGCGGAAGCAAAAAGTGAGCATGAGCATTTGGTCTTGAAAAGTGTGCTGAACTCGCTGTCTGAGCTGGTCTATTTTCAAGATAAGTCCGGCAAGGTGATCGGTACTAATAAAGCGTTCGATCGCTTTTGGCGCAACCGCCAAGATGAAGGGCTGATCGACAACATTGATGTGTCGTTAAAAAATAACTCCACCCATACGTGGACCACGGCTCCTGATGGCGCCAGTCGCTTGCTGGAAACCAATAAAACCGCTTTGATTGGTGATAATGGTGAAATCTTGGGGACGCTTAGCATCAGCCACGATGTGACCGAGTGGCATGAAATGCAAGAAAGCCTCAAGCAAGAAATTGAAAAGCGGGAGATCACCGAACAAGCACTGGAGCACAAAAACAACTTGCTCGATACCATTTTAAGCGCCAGTCAGGATCCTATTGGTTTATACAACGAACACTGGGTATATGTGGGGTGTAACGAACCCTTTGCCCGTGCGCTTGGGCATACCCAAGAGAGCTTATTGGGCAAAGTCGCGTCAGATGTGATTGAGCCGGATAAGTGGGAAGAGTTCCGCGTGGTGAATGAGCGGGTGATCCGCGAAGGGGTGACGGTGAAAACTGAGGACTATGTCACCATGGAAACCGGTGAACCTGTGTGGTACGAAGTGGCGACTTCACCGTACCGTGATCCTATCGATGGCACCGCTGGGGTGTTGGTGATGGGACGCGATGTCACCGAGCGTAAACACGCCGAACAACAGTTAGCAGATGCGATTATGGAGCTCCAAGAGATGAGCTTTGTTGATAGCCTGACCAAAGTCGCTAACCGCCGCAGTTTTGATGAGCACCTACGTAAGATGTGGCACGGTCATATTCGCGAGCAGCAGCCACTCACATTGATTTTATGTGATATCGATAACTTTAAAGCCTACAACGACAACTATGGTCACCAGCAAGGCGATCACGCATTGCGTGAGGTGGCGAAAGCCCTGAGCCAAGTGATCAAGCGTGAAACCGATGAAGTGGCTCGTTATGGTGGCGAAGAGTTTGCTTTCCTACTGCCGAATACCGATATGGATGGCGGTGAAGTGGTGGCTGCTAATATTCACCGCTATATTAAACAAACCGCGATTGCGCATGCGTTCTCTGAAGTGGACTCAGTGCTGACTGTCAGCTTAGGGGTAGCAACAGTGACGCCAATGCCGACCCAAGATTACGGTGAATTGGTGCGTATCGCCGATGTTGCGCTCTATAAAGCCAAAGCAGCGGGTCGAAATTGCACTATGGTGATGACAGATAATGAAGCCTTTGGTGTCTAGTGACTGACAGTGAACTTGATGAAAAACCTGCTTTTGCAGGTTTTTTTGTGCCTTGAGGTAGGAAGTGTGGTGCTATCCCTTGGGGAATTGGTGTCAGCCTTTTATGATAATGACAGAGATAGTGTTGGTGGTCATTAAGCGGATTATCAGCAGTCGCATGGCGGCATGAATAAAGTAATGGATTGAATAATGAAACAAATTAAAGTGCTGGCACAGTTCTATGTCGACTTGCTGGTCAAGCTAGGTTTGGTTCGCTTTAGCTTATTGCTAGCGTTGGCTTTGGTCGCTCTTGCCGTTGTAGTGCAAGTGGGCGTGACTTTAGTGTTACAAGGCGAAGTGAATGATATTGATATTGTTCGCTCGGTATTCTTTGGTCTGCTGATCACCCCATGGGCGGTGTATTTCTTGTCTGTGGTGGTTGAGCAGTTGGAAGACTCACGCCAGCGTTTATCAAAACTGGTGACCAAACTTGAAGAAATGCGCTCGCGTGACATGCAGCTTAATAACCAGCTGCAGGACAATATTAGTCAGCTTAACCAAGAAATTGAAGAGCGTGAGAAAGCCGAAGAAGCGCGTGAAATCGCGATGCAAGATTTGGAAAACGAAGTTTATCAACGCGAAAATGCCCAACTTGAGTTAGCTGAGCAAAGTGCCTTGCTAAAGTCTTTTTTAGATGCTTCGCCTGATTTGATTTATTACCGCAACGAAGCAGGGCAATTCTCTGGCTGCAACCGTGCGATGCAAGAGCTAACGGGAAAAACGGAAAAGCAGCTGGTGGGCTTAACGCCACACGATGTGTATAGCGAAGAAGTGGCGCGCAAAATTATTGAAACTGATCAGCAAGTCTTTAAGCAGAATCTGTCACTGACTTATGAGCAATGGCTAGAGTACCCCGATGGGCATAAAGCCGTATTCGAACTGCGCAAAGTACCTTTCTATAGCCGTGATGGTCGTCGTTTGGGTTTGATGGGCTTTGGTCGCGATATTACTGAACGTAAGCAATACCAAGATGCGCTGGAGAAAGCCAGCCGTGATAAAACGGCCTTTATCTCCACAATTAGCCATGAATTACGTACGCCACTCAACGGAATTGTTGGTTTGAGTCGGATGTTGCTTGAAAGCGAACTTAACGATGAACAGCGTGGTTATATGCGTACTGTTCACGTCAGTGCGATTACTTTGGGCAATATTTTCAACGACATTATCGACATGGATAAATCTGATCGCCGTCGTTTGGAGTTGCTGCCTAAATCGCTCGACTTCCACGAGTTTGTCGAGGAAATGGCGAACATTTCTAGCCTGATGGCGGAGCAAAAAGGGCTGCGTTTTGATCTCGAACGGCTGACTGAGCTGCCGCAATGTATTGAAGTCGACAGTACCCGCTTGCGCCAAGTGTTGTGGAACTTGATCAGTAACGCAACCAAGTTCACCAAAGAAGGTGGGGTGATCCTGTCGGTGAGCAGTGAAGTGGTTGACGATAACCAAGCGGAAATCGTGTTCGAAGTGGAAGATAGCGGGATTGGGATGCCGCACGATGAACTCGATAATATCTTCGCCATGTACTATCAAGTGAAAGACGAAAACAACAACCTTCATGCCGTGGGTACCGGGATTGGCTTAGCCGTTTCTCGCCAACTGGTACAGATGATGGGCGGAGATATCTCCGTGATGTCGGATGTTGGTGAAGGCAGTACTTTTATCGTGACGATCCGCGTACCGCTGGTGGAAGCGGTCGAAGAAGAAGAGACCATGCCTGAAGTGCCGCAAGCGAGTTTGCGTATTTTGATGGTCGAAGATATCGAGCTCAATATTACGGTCGCCAAAGCTTTACTCGAAAACCTTGGGCATAGCGTATCAGTGGCAATGCGTGGTCAAGAAGCGCTTGATATGTTCCAACCTGAGGACTTCGATTTAGTGCTTTTGGATATCCAACTGCCGGATATGACAGGGTTTGATATTGCGCAGCAGCTACGTGAGCAATTTACCCAGCTTCCGCCATTGGTTGCCCTGACGGCTAACGTGATCAGTGATAAGAGTGAATATTTGGCGAAGGGAATGGACGAAGTGCTCAGCAAGCCATTGAGTGTTAAAGCCATTACTGACGTGATTCAAACCAAGGTGCTGACATGCCCACTGTGTTTACCGGTTGATGATAGTGAAGCTCAAGATGATGCGCCAAGTGATGAAATGATCAACCAACTGCTTGATCTGGAAATGCTGGATTCTTATGTTGATATTGTTGGGACTAAGCCAGTACACGACAGTATCGCTATGTTTGAAAAGATGATGCCTGACTACCTTGCCATTCTTGATTCAAACATGACCGCCAAAGACCAAGATGGGATCAAGTTTGAGGCCCACAAAATCAAAGGGGCGGCAGGGTCGATTGGCTTGAAACACATTCAGCAGGTCGCGCAAAAAGCGCAGTCGCCAGACTTACCTGCATGGTGGGAAAATATTGATGACTGGGTCGATGAAATTAAGCACGGCTACAAACCGGATTTAGAGGTGCTTCGTAATTGGCTCGCACAAAAAGAGGATAACGCATGAAAGGATTGAAGTTAGCAGGGATATTGGCAACGGGTGCTTTGTTAGCGGCGTGCAGTGCGCAGCAACTAGGTAGTCAGGCACAGAGTTCGACGGATGTATGGCAAGCACCTGCGCAAGTTACTGTCGCGGCCGTTGCTGCTAAACTTGATAGTTACTTATGGCTTAACAGTATGCCTAGCGTAGGCGATAGTGCGAACAAAGGGTTATTAGCTTCGGTGAAGCTGGTGAGTACCAACGGACAAGCATTACCGAGCGATATTGAGGTGACCCAAGTGCTATTGGTTACGGATAAAGCGCAATGGCAAAACGAGAAACTGTTACCTATGACGACGATGGATAATGGTTTTGAAGTGATGTTACGTGACGGCCCTAGCTGGATGCCGGGTGAGGCTGTAGATATTGCGATGACATTTATCTACCAAGGGCAGCGCTATACTGTGACCCAACGTCAGGTGAAGATTGACCAAGTTTTCTAGCCTGATGTGGCTTAGATAACGGCATTAAAAAAGGCACGTTAGATAACGTGCCTTTTTCGTTTGGTTTGAACTGGCTTGCTTAGCGCAATCCGTTCGAAACTTATTCTTCGCCTAGATCGCCACAGAAGCGGTAACCTTCACCGTGGATCGTTGCGATGATCTCAGGGGTATCCGCTACTGACTCGAAGTGCTTACGGATACGACGAATAGTTACGTCAACCGTACGATCGTGTGGCTTAAGCTCACGACCAGTCATCTTCTTAAGCAGGTCAGCACGTGTTTGGATCTTGCCTGGGTTTTCACAGAAGTGAAGCAGGGCACGGAACTCAGAACGTGGTAGCTTGAATTGGTCACCGTTAGGACTAACAAGCGAACGGCTGTTGATCTCTAGCGACCAACCGTTGAATTCGTAACGTTCAACCAGCTTCTTCTCTTCAGTTGGAAGACCTTGGTTCATAGCACGAGTTAGCAAGTTGCGCGCACGGATAGTTAGCTCACGTGGGTTGAATGGTTTAGTGATGTAATCATCCGCACCAATTTCAAGACCCAAGATCTTATCAACTTCGTTATCACGGCCTGTTAGGAACATCAGCGCCATGTCGCCTTGCTCACGCAATTCACGCGCCAGTAACAACCCGTTTTTGCCTGGTAGGTTGATGTCCATGATCACAAGGTGAACATGGTGCTCTGAAAGCATTTGGTGCATTTCTGCGCCGTCGTTTGCTTCAAATACTGTGTAACCCTCAGCTTCGAAAATGCTCTTAAGGGTGTTACGTGTTACGTGCTCGTCTTCTACAATTAGAATATGAGGGGTTTGCATCGGCAGTACCTAATTAAAAACTGAATCTGGTAAAAAAAACAGAATAGTTAAATTCTATAAAAAAATTTCACATACAGGCAAAGTCTTCTACAAAAAATCACCGTTTATTGCTGCGCTAACTACCTGTTTGGTACGCCATCCTTAATCTTGATCGTTCGTTACTCATAACGACAAAATCGCCCCTAAAAGTGGGCATTGGCTACAATTCCCTTGGATGGCGATGATTTTAAGCACTTAACAGCACGCTAACAATATTGCTCTATTGTTTCAGTGCTGCTTTCTTGATATTTCTTGATTTATATCAAACAGAGTGATGAATCATTACGACTCCCGACAATGTTTAACAATCACTACAAATACGTCGTTATTGTGCTAGGTTGATCCTTGCCACCTGTAAACAGCTTTGATGGAAATTGCGAACTTTGCTTATGGATATCAAAGGACAACAACACTCTGTTTACGCTTGCTTTGCAATTCTAACAGCATTTACAGCTATTCGCATGGTTATTCAACATTCCCAATAAATAATAAATGGAAGTTATGTCGAGTAATCACACCAAAATTAACAATCATGCAATTGATTAGGTCAAATTGGTCATCTTACCTACACTGAGTACAAGGTAGTCGGTGTTGGTTTTAGCGCGGCGTTATCGGGTGCTCTCACCAAGATAAGGCATCGCTCAGCGATAGAAGAATAGTGAGAAGCGCATGCTGCCTGTATAAAATTGCTAATAATAATAAATGGTTAGGCTTAGTTGTGTTTTGATCTATGTCTTTATAAAGCTTAAATAAATTGCGAGCTATTAAGACGCTCAAATCAAAGGAGCATGAAATGAAAGATTTACTGCCCGATTTGTGTGATCACTACGAACAGGATGTTCGTTGGTTACCTCAGACATTTGTAGATTATGGTGGAAAGTCGATTTTTTTCGGGGAAGTGGTTACTTTACGCTGTTTTGAAGATAACAGCTTAGTGCGCGATATCGTTAGTCAGGATGGTAAAGGCAAAGTATTGTTTATTGACGGTCATGGTTCTTGTAATCGTGCGCTATTGGGTGATCAACTTGCGTTGCTAGCGGTGAAGAATGGTTGGCAGGGAATAGTTATCAATGGTGCTGCTCGTGATGTTGCTACCTTAGGTGACTTAGACTTGGGCGTTAAAGCCTTAGGGGCTTGCCCTATCAAAACCGTGAAGCGCCAGACTGGAGATCAAAACGTCACGCTTACCGTCGCACATACCATGATTTATCCAGGTGACTACCTTTACGCTGATCGTAATGGGGTATTGTTAAGTCGCGATGAGTTAGATTTATCCGTACTTTGATATCCGCCTTGATACGAGGGAACGAGGACCGAAAGAGTTGAGAAACAAAAAACGCTTGGTGATATCGCCAAGCGTTTGTGTTTGTTGAGTGCAATCATGCATCTTTACTAGAAACGAAAGCCAATCCCAAATTGGTAGATTTGCTCGAGATCTTCGTAGTCGATGGTCGCATGCAGGTTCACCTTATCGGTCACTTGATACTGACTTGAGACTTCCAACCCCATAGTGGCATCTTGATCCACTCTCTTTTCTGTCGTCACGGCACTGCGCAAGCTCATCTTGGGCGTGAGTTTATAGTTCACCCCTGAAAGCATGCCACGGCTGGCTGATTGATTATCATTGCCTGAGGTAAGGCGCGTACTCAAATACAGCTCAATATCGTTATTTAACGAATAGGCGTAGCCACTGTCGATTTGCCATAAATCAAATTGATCGGCATTTTTCGATTGTGAAGACATAAACCAACCCGATGGTGCATCGGTGTTGATCAGACTCAGTAGCTCTTTGTCTGCTGCTGTTGTTGGTAAGGCCACTACCAGCAGGGTTAATGTGAACAGCAAATTTCGCATTGCTTCACCTTCCCTGTTTATTGTTATTGGCTTTGTCGCAAAGTTGTTATCCATCTCTGCTTTTGTCATCAAAGCAGGAACAAAATGAGGGATGCGACACCGCTATTAATACTAGGACAGTTTTCCCAATATTGATATCCGGTCTCAAAGTTAATGAGAGGTGATACCGCGCCGATAGCTAGTGCTTTTTGTGGTTTGTGCGTCGGGTAACATAGTGTTGTGGTGATAAAAATATCAGTGGCAGGATTTCGAGCTAGTTATGCGGTGTGAGATAGCGCTAAAACATGTTTGTTCTTAATGTCAGTAACCGCGACAGCAAGGTTGTAACTTGCGATCGCGGCTGACGTTTAGCGATAAAAGATAAGATTATTGGCGAAAACGCTGCTTTTGCGGATACGGATAAACGTCTTCGTATTGTTGATTACTGATATTGCTTTGGAGCTGACGCCAATAACTGGCTTCAAAGAGATCGCTGTGAAGTTCGTTAAACAGGGCGCGAATTTTCGGGTTGATCAGCAAGAAGGTACGAAACTCTTCGGGGAAGACATCATTGACCCCAACGCTGTACCACGGTTCGGCTGCCATTTCATCTTCAGGGTAGCGCGGCGGTGGGATCTCTCGGAAGTTCATTTCAGTCATGTAACTGATTTCATCGTAATCATAAAATACCACCCGACCGTGACGAGTCACCCCGAAGTTCTTAAACAGCATGTCACCGGGGAAGATGTTCGCTGCCGCTAATTGTTTGATTGCCTTACCGTATTCGTCGACTGCGTGGCGTAAGTCATCGTCATTGGCTTGTTCAACATAGATATTGAACGGGATCATTCGCCTTTCCATGTAGAGGTGTTTGATCATCACGGTTTCATTATCAACATCGATAATTGATGGCGCGACATCCAGTAATTCCTCTAGCAGTTCATCGCTAAAGCGATCGCGGGCAAAACTAAAGTTGCGGTACTCTTGGGTATCCGCCATTCGACCTACGCGGTCGTGCTCTTTTACTAGTTTGTATTTCTCTTTGACGGTGTCGTGATTGATGTCTTTTTGCGGGGCGAATTTGTCTTTGATGATTTTAAAAACAAAGCCGTACGAAGGTAGAGTGAAAACCGACATCACCATCCCTTTGATCCCCTCAGCTGGAACAAATTGATCGTCTGATTGCTCTAAATGGCTGAGAAACTCGCGATAAAATTCGGTTTTCCCGTGTTTTTGACAGCCAATGGCAGTGTACAGCTCGGCTTTGGTTTTGTTGGGCATCAGTTCGCTAAGAAACTGCACCAGAGCCGCAGGAGCCGGGGCATACACCATGAAATAAGAGCGCGCAAAACCAAAGATAATGCTCATTTCGTCGACATCACACAGGCACGCATCAAGGTATAGCTCACCATTGGCGTTATTAAGCAGCGGTAAGACCAAAGGGTATTGCTGTTGGTTATCGAGTGTCAGGCGACCAATTAAGTAAGCGGCTTTGTTACGATAGAAGGGCTCGCGGATCAGTTCTAAGCTGGCACCGTGTGATAAGTGCTGCCCGAACAAGTGTTCGAGTCGTTGGCTTATTAGTGAGATATCCCGCGCTTTATCTTCCCAGCGGGAGGTAAATGGCGTGTCATCAAATAGGCGTTCAAACAGCGCCGTGATGCCATTATGCGCGTGGTATGTGCGAGTTAACGGGGTTGGGTAAGTTGGTAATCGCCCTTCTTGCGAACTGTGTACGAACAGTTTGTCGCGGTTGATATTGCGGTGTTCGAAGATTCGGCAGTACACCGAATTGAAGAAACTCTCGGCAATATCATACCTCGGATAATCCAATAATAAATCTTCATACGCCGACTTCACGGCCATTAAAAATTCCCGATTGGCATAGCGCTCACCGAGCATAATTTGAATTTGGCTGGTCACTAACCCAACGTGATTGGCGTAAAAGCTGATCCGCTTTTTAAGGGCTTGATGCACTGCTGGCCAATCACGTTGTTCGAATCGAGTTTGCGCTCCTGCGGTGACATCGAGGAAGCGTCCATACATGGCATCAAAGCCTTGTAAGATAGTGTGCGCGACAAGCTGTTCCATGGCTGCGGTCATTCGGCTCCCTCCGAAGTAGTGAATGGCTATGCGTTACAGCTGCATGCGAGGTGGTTGAGTTTTCAGCACATTTACATTTGTTCACTATGCAATGACTCGCGAGTAACTGCAATCAATAGTGGTGTTTTTTTATACGTATTACCAATATAGAGACAATAAAATTGTCGATTGTTAACGGGCGGATTGCATTGCTGAATCGAGGTTTGAATAAAAGAAATTGGTTGACTCATCATCAAATGTTCGGTAAACGTTAAGTAATCCAGCAATTTGAGAACGACTTTTAGTCATGATGAAAAACGTATTCAGCACAATGACCACCATTATTATTACCGGCACCACGGGGTGTTGGGGCTAGCTGATACGTAGAGAAAAGATCAGGAAAGCCCGCATCCCACACAGATGCGGGCTTTTTTTTAACTAAATTTAACCAAGATTATATTTAACCATTACGCACCATTTATGCAGTGCCGTTAACGATTAGGAAGTTGGGAGTAGGGAATGCGAGTATTAAAGTTTGGTGGTTCATCGTTGGCGGATGCCGACCGATTTTCAAGGGCGGCAGAGATCATTGCCAACAATGCGCGTCAGGGCGAGGTGTCGGTGGTGCTGTCGGCACCGGGCAAAGTGACCAACAAACTGGTCTCTGTGATTGATAATACGGTGGCGAATGGGGAAGCGGAATTACAGCTGGCGGATTTAGAGCAAGTTTTTCAAACCTTGTTTGCTGACTTGAAAGCGTTAGAGCCCAACCTTGATAAAGCGCTGCTTGATGGCAAGTTGGCTAGCTCATTAGGGCAACTTAAGCAGTATGTTCACGGTATCAAGCTGTTAGGTTTATGCCCAGATAATGTCTACGCTAAGATGATTTCCAAAGGTGAGCGACTGTCGATCGTGGCAATGAAGGCCATGCTTGAAGCTAAAGGACTCAAAGGCTTTTTGATTGATCCGGTGGAATACCTTCTGGCACACGGTGACTACCT
Organism: Photobacterium jeanii; assembly: GCF_001650345.1. Taxonomy (GTDB): domain Bacteria; phylum Pseudomonadota; class Gammaproteobacteria; order Enterobacterales; family Vibrionaceae; genus Photobacterium; species Photobacterium jeanii. The sequence goes on from NZ_LVHF01000025.1 coordinate 57,892, forward strand.
TGAAGCCCATGTTGATATTGAAGTCTCGACTCAAAACTTTGCTCGTAACCCACTTCCGCAAGGTCATGTCAATATCATGCCGGGCTTTACCGCTGGTAATGAAAAAGGGGAGTTAGTAACCCTTGGTCGTAATGGTTCAGACTATTCAGCCGCTGTATTGGCTGCTTGTTTACGCGCTGAATGCTGTGAAATCTGGACGGATGTTGATGGCGTTTACAGTTGTGATCCGCGCCTTGTACCAGATGCACGCCAAATCAAATCATTGAGTTACCAAGAAGCGATGGAATTGTCGTACTTTGGTGCATCAGTGCTTCACCCAAAAACCATCGCCCCTATTGCTCAATTCCATATTCCTTGTCTGATTAAAAACAGCTTCAACCCGCAAGGCGCAGGTTCACTGATTGGTCAAGATACCGGTGAAGACAAGCTGGATATCAAAGGCATCACGACTTTAAAAGATCTGACAATGGTGAACGTGTCAGGCCCGGGAATGAAGGGCATGGTGGGTATGGCGAGTCGTGTGTTTGGTGCTATGTCTTTAGCTGGGGTATCGATTGTACTGATCACTCAGTCATCGTCGGAGTACAGCATCAGTTTCTGTATTGAAAGTGAAGATAAGCCTGCTGCGCAACAAGCGCTGCAAGATAGTTTCGAGCTTGAGCTAAAAGAAGGGTTACTTGAGCCAGTTGAGTTCTTGGACGATGTTGCCATCGTGACTTTGGTGGGGGATGGAATGCGCACCTCTCGTGGCATCGCCTCACGCTTCTTTACCTCATTGGCGGAAGTGAACGTCAATATTGTCGCGATTGCGCAGGGCTCTTCTGAGCGAGCGATTTCAGCGGTGATCCCCGCTGATAAGGTTTCAGAGTCGGTGAAGGCGTGTCACGAAAACTTGTTTAATAGTCAGCACTTCTTGGATGTCTTCGTAGTCGGTGTTGGCGGTGTCGGTGGTGAGCTGGTGGATCAGATCCAACGTCAACAGCGTAAACTGGCTGACAAAGGCATAGTGATCCGGGTGTGTGGTTTGGCAAACAGCCGTGGCATGTTACTCGATAGTAGTGGTTTAGCCTTAGATAACTGGCGCGATCAAATGGGACAAGCCGATCAGTCGTTTGCGCTAGCTAGCCTGATCCAATTGGTGCAGCGTAACCACATTATTAACCCTGTGATCATCGATTGTACTTCAGACCAAGGGATTGCCGATCAGTATGCTGATTTTCTCAGCGCGGGCTTTCACGTGATCACCCCAAACAAAAAATCCAATACCGCGAGCATGGCGTACTACCATCAATTGCGTCAGGCAGCGCGTGCAACTCGTCGTAAATTTATGTATGACACCACGGTAGGCGCAGGCTTACCTGTGATTGAAAACTTACAGAACTTGTTAGCTGCTGGTGATGAGCTGTCGCGATTTTCAGGGATCTTGTCGGGTTCTTTGTCATACATCTTTGGTAAGTTAGATGACGGTATGAGCTTTAGCGAAGCGACAACCGTAGCACGCAATAATGGCTTCACTGAACCTGATCCGCGTGATGATTTATCAGGGATGGATGTGGCGCGTAAGTTACTTATTTTGGCGCGTGAGTCAGGCCTTGCGTTAGAGCTTGATGATGTGGAAGTTGAACAAGCGTTGCCACCAGGCTTTGATGCTAGCGGTTCGGTGGATGATTTTATGGCTCGTCTACCTGAAGCCGATGCGTATTTTGCTAAGTTATCAGAACAAGCTGCTAGCGAGGGCAAAGTATTACGCTATGTGGGTGAAATCGATCAAGGTCAATGCAAAGTGAAGCTTGCTGCGGTCGATGGTGATGACCCTATGTTTAAAATTAAAGACGGCGAGAATGCGTTGGCATTTTACAGTCGCTATTACCAGCCAATCCCGTTAGTGCTACGTGGTTACGGGGCGGGTACTGAAGTTACAGCCGCTGGGGTATTTGCGGACTTGATGCGTACATTAGGTTGGAAGTTAGGGGTTTAAGATGAGTGTTGTAGTTTATGCGCCAGCCTCGATTGGCAATGTCAGCGTGGGGTTTGATGTTTTAGGGGCGGCTGTCTCGCCGATTGATGGCACCTTGCTTGGTGATCGCGTAAAAGTGGAAAGCTATGATGCACCTTTTGCACTGCAATGTGTAGGTAGTTTTGTCGCTAAGCTGCCTGAAAATGTGGAAGACAATATTGTATTTGATTGTTGGCAAGTGTTTGCGCGTGAGCTGGACAATAAAGGGCTGGCAGTCAAACCGCTGAAAATGACTCTTGAGAAAAACATGCCGATTGGTTCTGGGTTAGGCTCTAGTGCGTGCTCAGTGGTTGCAGCGCTGGATGCCCTTAACCAGTTTCATGATTTGCCGCTGTCGGAAAATGAACTGCTAGCGCTGATGGGCGAAATGGAAGCCAAGATTTCCGGTAGTCTCCACTATGACAACGTGGCACCGTGTTATCTCGGTGGCTTGCAGTTTATGGTGGAAGAGCTGGGTGTGATCAGCCAAGCCATCCCGTCGTTTGATGACTGGTATTGGGTGATGGCGTACCCGGGGATCAAAGTCTCTACTGCAGAAGCGCGTGCCATTTTGCCCTCGCAATACCGTCGCCAAGATGTGATTGCTCATGGTCGTCATTTGGCAGGCTTTATTCATGCCTGTTATTCGCAGCAACCTGCGTTAGCTGCCAAGATGATCAAAGACGTGGTGGCGGAGCCTTATCGCGAGCAATTACTCCCTAGTTTTGCGAACGCTCGTGAATACGCCTTACAAGCTGGCGCACTGGCACATGGCATTTCGGGATCAGGACCAACCATGTTCACCGTGTGTGATAGTTTAGAAGTTGCTGAACGTGTCGCGCGTTGGCAGCAGGAAAATTACGTTCAAAATGATGAAGGATTTGTCCATGTCTGTCGCCTCGACAGTCAGGGCTCAAAAGTAACAGGAAGTGAGCTATAACCATGAAGCTGTATAACTTAAAGCAACACCAAGAGCAGGTCTCGTTCGGTCAAGCGGTTCGCCAAGGTTTGGGGAGTCAACAAGGTTTATTTTTCCCATCTGAGCTGCCTGAATTAGGTGATATCGATGCCTTGCTTGAGATGGACTTTGTTAGTCGCAGTAGCAAGATTTTATCAGCCTTCATTGGTGAAGAGCTCGATTCAGCCACAGTTAATGACATGGTGGCGAATGCCTTTCAGTTTGGTGCACCAGTTGCCAAGGTGAAAGACAATGTCTACGCCTTAGAGTTATTTCACGGTCCAACCTTGGCGTTTAAAGATTTCGGTGGCCGCTTTATGGCCCAATCGTTGGCGGCTGTTAGTGATGGTGACGGTAAAATCACTATTCTGACCGCAACGTCGGGCGATACAGGGGCGGCGGTCGCTCATGCTTTTTATGGGATGGAAAACATCAAGGTCGTGATCCTTTATCCGAAAGGTAAAATCAGCCCGCTTCAAGAAAAGCTGTTCTGCACTCTTGGCGGTAACATTACTACCGTAGCGGTGAATGGCACTTTTGATGATTGTCAGGCGTTAGTGAAACAAGCTTTTGATGATGCAGAACTGCGTCAAGATGTGGGATTAAACTCGGCAAACTCGATCAATATTAGTCGTCTGATGGCGCAGATCTGCTATTACTTTGAAGCTGTAGCGCAACTGCCGAAAGCAGCGCGAGGCGAGTTGGTTTTCTCAGTGCCGAGTGGTAATTTTGGTAACCTCACCGCAGGTATGTTGGCTAAAGCCTTAGGTCTGCCAGTAAAACGTTTTGTGGTTGCGACCAATGCCAACGATACCGTTCCACGTTATCTGCAAAGTGGGGAATGGTCACCCAATATGACGATTCCGACTATTTCCAATGCGATGGATGTCAGTGAGCCCAATAACTGGCCGCGTATCGAAGAATTATGCCAAGTCAAAGGCTGGCCACTGAGTGACTTAGCCCACGGCGCCGTGTCTGATCAGCAAGCGGCAGAAAGCTTACAAGCGATGCATGAATTAGGTTACTTGTGCGAACCGCATGGTGCAATTGCTTATCGTGTGTTGGACCAGCAACTAAAGGCGGGTGAAACAGGCTTGTTCTTATGTACTGCGCATCCGGCTAAGTTCATCGAAGTGGTGGAAGAGATCTTAGGACAGTCGATTGAGCTACCAGAAACACTGGCGAAACACGGTGCAATGGAATTGCTCTCACTAGAACGTGATGCCAACTTTGAACAGCTTAAAACTGTGCTTTACCAAGCACAGGACTAACCATTTTAACTCTTATGCATAAGAAAAAACGGTAACCCTTGGGTTACCGTTTTTTTATCAAGGCTGGCTTGTTGTGCCGTTAGGATTAAGCTTCTTCTTGAACGGCAGCTGCTTGGGTATTACCTTGCTTTGCAAAGCGGTTAACCCACAGTGAGATTGCCCCGTCACCTGTGATGTTACAGGCAGTACCAAAGCTATCTTGTGCCATGTAAAGCGCAATCATCAGTGCTAATTCCGCTTCACCAAAACCTAGCATAGTCGACATTAAGCCAAGCGCCGCCATAACCGCACCGCCTGGAGCACCCGGTGCTGCAATCATGGTGACACCTAACATCATGATGAAAGGTAACATTTCCCATAAGCTTGGGATCGCGATGTGTTGACTCAGTGCCATTACAGCTGTTGAGCAGGTCACCAAGGTAATGGTTGAACCTGATAGGTGGATAGTGGCACAAAGCGGAATGGTGAAGTTCGCGATGGAGTCATCAACACCGTTGACTTTGGTTTGGCGCAAAGTCACAGGAATAGTCGCCGCTGAAGACATAGTACCCACGGCAGTGAAGTAAGCAGGTAGCATGTTTTTGATGAGTGAGAATGGCTGACGACCAACCGCAAGACCCGTGATCACGTATTGAATGGTGATCCATACCCAGTGCATAACGATAGCCAGTGCTAGCACCATACCGAACGTTTTTAAGGTTGTGAATACAGTACCTTGTGCTGCCATCTCGGCAAATACACCAGAGATGTACAGTGGTAAGAATGGAATGATTACTTTTGATAGCAGTAGATCAATGACGCTGCGGCTTTCATCTGCAATTTTACGTAGGTTTTGACTATCAGTAATACTGATCCCCATACCAAAGAGGAAAGCAGTAGCAAGCGCAGTCATAACCCCAAATAAAGGCGGGATCTCTAGGGTAATAAAGCTGGTTAGGGCATGAGCGCTATCAGTGTTGGTGGCGGTTGGTTCTGGAATACCAGAAATCACAAAGCTAGCAACAATAAAGGCGAGGCTGCCGGCAATAATGGTTGAACCATAAGAAAGGGCAACTGTTTTACTAAGTAGCGAACCGGAGTTTTTCGGCAAACTGGCGATACCGCTGGTGATGTAGCAAAGAATAATTAATGGGATGGTAAATCCGATTAGCTGACCACCAAGTAGTTTGATCGTCAGTAAGACGCGAATGATTGCATCTGGCGCGTAAAATCCAAGTAAGATACCGATCAAAATACCAGCAATCAGTTTAAGGATTAACTTCATAACGCAGGCTCCTGAGGTGAACATCGTGGATAAGTTATGTTTGCATTGCTTATTATCAATTTGATTGATAGTTAGACAATGCTGATAAACTACGCTATTTGTGGTTTTATTCTCTGCTATTTGTCTAATATTGAGACAAATGTTTTACGTTGATTAAAATATGTGAAGCTGATAACTGCGGAATGTAAATGTGTTGTTGCTCGGTGGTGGTTACTGTGAAAATGCTCGAAAAGCGGAAGGAAAAGCAGTGGGGAGAGTGATAATAAAAAACGGCACCGAGTGGCACCGTTTTATCTATTCATAACTAACTATGGATTATAGAGAGTTAGTGAAAGTACGTGCGATAACGTCGCGTTGCTGCTCTTGAGTTAGAGAGTTAAAGCGAACAGCGTAACCAGAAACACGGATTGTTAGCTGTGGGTATTTCTCTGGGTGCGCAGCAGCGTCTTCTAGTGTTTCACGCTTAAGAACGTTCACGTTTAGGTGCTGACCGCCTTCGATTTTAGCTGGAGCTTCGATAGCAACTTCACGGCTCTCGTACTCACCTAGGTCTGCAGCTGGGATAACTTGGTCAGCTTCAAAACCTGCAGAAGCAGCAACACAACGTGCTTCGTTAGTTTCGCTGTCTAGTAGCCAGATTGAGTTTAGTAGATCGTCGTTAGCTGATTTAGTGATCTGAATACCTGTGATCATGACTTACTCCTTCAAAGGATTGTAGTTAATTTTTTCGATTAATGTCGAGCTGGTCGTATTATATATGTGTTTAGATTAAAAATGGTATTGATTTAGATCAAATAACCACAAAAAACCTCAAAAACTTTAAGGGTGTTTTCTTGAGCTATATCAATAGAACCTCAAATTTGTTGAATTGTTAGCCTCTTTTTATAATTTAAAATAATTTTTAACTTTCATTTGTAATTTTATTACTACATTTTTGTGCGTTAAATTTACTCAATTCCTTGTATTTAGCTGGTTGTGATTACCCATTTTGTTGTAATTGTCGTGCAAAAGTAACAGTCCAATAAAAAGGGAAGATTGCAGGGATGGCATTGGTTAGAATGCGCGTCAAATAACGATGAATGAGCAAGAGTTAGGAAATCAAAATGAAGTTATTAGGCGCCCATGTTTCAGCCGCTGGCGGCGTTCATAATGCACCGCAAAATGCATCGGCAATTGGAGCGAATGCTTTTGCCCTTTTCACTAAGAATCAGCGTCAGTGGGTAGCGAAACCGCTAGAGCAAGACGTGATCAATAAGTTCAAAGCCTGTTGCCAGCTGCTAGGTTTCGGTCCTGAAGCGATTTTGCCGCACGATTCATACCTAATTAACCTTGGTGCTCCTGAGACCGAGAAGTTAGAAAAGTCGCGTAATGCCTTTATTGATGAGATGGAGCGTTGCCAGCAGCTTGGTCTAACACTCCTTAACTTCCACCCAGGCAGTCATTTAAAGAAAATTGCTGAGCAGGAGTGCCTGTCGTTGATTGCTGAATCGATCAATATGGCACATGCCGCTGTACCTGATGTGGTTGCTGTAATTGAGAATACCGCGGGTCAGGGCAGCAATATGGGCTGGCGATTTGAGCATCTGGCTGAAATTATTGATCAAGTTGAAGATAAATCACGGGTTGGAGTGTGTATCGATACCTGTCACGCGTTTGCGGCTGGCTACGATTTACGAACCGAAGCGGCAACCGAGGCAACTTTTGCTGAATTTGATCAAGTGGTCGGGATGCAATATCTACGTGGAATGCACTTGAACGACTCTAAAGGAAAGCTAGGTAGTCACCTCGACCGTCACCATAGCCTAGGCGAAGGTGAGATTGGCTGGGATTGCTTCCGCTTCCTAATGCAAGATAAGCGTTTCGATAATATGCCATTAGTGCTTGAAACCATTAATCCTGACATCTGGCAACAAGAGCTCACTACGCTGCGCTCGTTTATTCCTGCCGCTTAATCTACCAAGCTAACGACCACTTCATCAGTGCACCACAAGTATGCGACTTGCTTATTTGTGGTGCCGAGCGTGAGCGTTCTTATCTCTTTATTGTGTACTTTGTTATTTTAATGCTTTGTATCTAAAGGCTTATTTTTAGGAGGGGAAATGTTGGCATTTATCTTTCATTGATTGTAGTGAGAGAAAGAGAGGAGGTTTTCCCATGATTAATATCGAAGTGCTCATTTTATTTGCAGGCTATTCAGCTCAGTTGCCACAAGCATATCGCCCTGTGCAGGGGCGAGGTCACTGGCGTACACCTATAGTGCCTCATAAATAGCGTCTGTGTTATGCGGTGCGTATAACCTTGCAGATACATCAATCAAGTAGTGTTAAGACGTATGGCTGTTAATGAGGGTAGGGCTATTGCTGGCTGTTGGCGAGATTCTTCCTTAAACTAAGGCGCATTCTATAACAACGTTATGTATAACGTTTTGCTAATGAGTTAGGTGCGCACCATGAGTCAGGCATACAGCTGGCAAACCCTTTTTGATCACGAGCAGTCACAAGATTATTTTCAACATATCGAGCAACATGTGGCGCAAGAGCGTGCCGCAGGCAAAGCGATTTATCCAGCCGCTGATGACGTCTTCAACGCATTTGAAACCACTCCTTTTGATCAAGTAAAAGTGGTGATCTTAGGGCAAGACCCTTATCACGGGCCGAACCAAGCTCACGGCCTTAGCTTCTCTGTATTACCGGGAGTGAAAGCGCCGCCATCGCTTGCCAATATGTATAAAGAGTTGGCGACCGATATCGATGGTTTCACTGTTCCTAATCATGGCTATTTGCAGTCATGGGCAGAGCAAGGAGTGTTATTACTCAATACCGTGTTGACGGTAGAGCAAGGTAAAGCCCACTCTCATGCCAAAATCGGCTGGGAGCAATTTACCGATCGTGTGATTGAAGCGCTTAATCAACACGGTGAAGGCATTATCTTCTTGTTGTGGGGCGCGCATGCCCAGAAGAAAGGGAAGAAAATTGATACCGAGCGTCACCATGTTCTGACATCAGCACACCCATCACCGTTATCGGCTTATCGTGGCTTCTTTGGTTGCCAGCATTTCTCGCAGACTAATATGCTACTTTCCCAGATGAATAAATCACCAATTGATTGGCGCTTAAAAGATATTGCTTAATATTTCATCAAAATTGGTGGTTTTATTCGTATTGCAGCTTTAATAATCAGGATCAATCCGTCGTCTAATATCCTCTCGTACGCTTAAAGTAACGTGTTGAAAATCAATGTTACAGACCAGTCAGGTCAAGGAAGTGCTTGATCAGGGAAGAATCGGTCATCACAGATCGAAAAGCGGGAGGTCGCTATGATGTTAGAAACAATCCACGCCGAGCATGGGTATATCAATCGACTGCTGAATATTTTGCAGCAAAAGTTGGTCGCCATAGAGCAAGGCAAAACGGTTAATTACAGCTTGCTCAAAGATATTGTTGAGTATCTTCACCAACATGCTGAGCAATGCCATCACCCTAAAGAAGATGTGATTTATCATTATTATCTTGAACACTACGGGGATAAAGAAACCATTGCTCAGCTGGATTTAGAGCATGAGGAGCTGGCGAAACTGACCCAAGCCTTTGCCGATACCGTTGATATGATCTTGATGGATGCGGTGATCCCACTTGATGTATTTGCCGAAAAACTCAATCAATTTGTGCTTCGTCAACGAGAGCATTTGCAGTTTGAAGAACGCCAAGTGCTGCCGTTGATCCGTCGCCATTTCACGACCCAAGACTGGGTAAATGTGGCTGAGCTATATCAAGAGTGCGAGTGTGATCCCTTGTTTGGTGAGCAAGTCGCGCCTCGTTATCAGCGCCTACACGAACACATGTCGGCTTAATCCTGCATTTCAAATGAAAGCGCCAGCATCAATGCTGGCGCTTGGTAATGGGGTTATTGGTGGTTAATAGTTGAGAAGATCGTCCGTGTTGTCACGGAACATATCAATACCATCGAGTTCTTTTTGAAGTCGTTGTCTGTCCTTTAATGCTTCAATTTCACGCCACTTACGCTTTACCGGCTTACTGCGGGTACTGCGTGCTGGACGCTCGATTGCAAGAATGTCGTCGAATGCGTCGTTGTCCATAATTAGCACCTCTTTCCTTACAGTGTTAAAGCAATCGCTAAATGCTGGATATTTCACCAGATTGCTCTCTAGTTAAATAGCATATTGGCAAATAAAATAAAATTGATACGTTTCGCAATTGTTATCATTTGATGAAGGTTTTATGAGAGTCCACTCACAACAATAACTCTACCGCACAAAAAACAAGCAAGGAAAACGTTTGCGCTGTTGATGATGATTTATTATCTAGCTTGAGTTAGCTTTCGCCACTTCTTAATCTAGAATACCGTAACTACCGTGTTACAAGCGGGTTGTTGCTAATAAAGTTGCGCTCAAAACGTATGAAGTAGCAAAAGTATATTCGGCGGTAGCTCTTTCTTGAGTTGCTCAATTGTTATGGTATTGAGGTGGATGTGTAACTTTTTCTCTTGTTAACCTCGGTCGAAAGCGAGGTTATGTAGGGATTAGGAATTACGTAATAAACAAAATGCATATTGCGTTACTGGCATGATTTTTGGCATGATCATGCGCCATCTGCTGCTTGGTCACTGACCAACGCATCAAATAACGGCCCGCTGTACGGTGTCGTCGACAGTCAGATTATTTGTCTACGGTGTAATTACCGCAAACACATAACAACAACTAAGGTTGATTATAAACAACCGAATGACTTTACGTGTTCTGGTTCAGATCTTGAGGCAGAAGCGTTTTCTATTACATATTTAGAGGGGGAAGCGTGACAAGTCAGATTAACTTTTTGAATGACCTGTTATGGGGTTCCGTACTGATTTACCTCCTGATCGGGGTGGGGATCTTTTTTACTTACCGTCTTAGCTTCATTCAGTTCCGTCACTTTGGCCATATGTTTAAAGTGATGAAGAATAGCCGTAAATCCGATAAAGCAGGCATTTCATCTTTCCAAGCACTTTGTACTAGCCTTGCTGCCCGTGTGGGAACCGGTAACATGGCGGGTGTTGCAGTCGCTTTGACGCTAGGTGGTCCTGGTGCCATTTTCTGGATGTGGCTGATTGCCATGCTAGGTATGGCGACAGCCTTTGCTGAAAGTGCTTTGGCGCAGCTATACAAAACTCGAGATGATGACGGTAACTACCGTGGTGGTCCGGCGTACTACATGGAAAAAGGTTTGGGCATGCGCTGGATGGGCGTGGTGTTCTCTATCTGTCTGATCATCGCGTTCGGTTTGGTGTTTAACTCAGTGCAAGCCAACTCCATTACCCAAGCGATGAATGTCGCCTTTGGTTGGAACCCTGCGTACGTAGGTGTGGCACTGGTTATCATGGCGGGCTTCATTATCTTTGGTGGTATGCGTGCGATTGCCCGTACCGCTGAGCTACTTGTTCCTGCGATGGCACTGTTCTACTTGTTGATTGCTATGTTCATTATGGCGATGAACATTGAGAAGCTACCGGATGTATTAATGCTGATCTTCCGCAGTGCTTTCGGCCTTGAAGAAGCGGCATCTGGTGCCTTGGGTTACACCATTGCACAAGGCATGATCAACGGCTTGAAGCGTGGTCTTTTCTCGAACGAAGCTGGTATGGGTTCTGCGCCAAATGCTGCGGCATCGGCTACACCGTATCCGCCACACCCTGCGTCGCAAGGTTACGTGCAGATGCTGGGCGTGTTCATGGACACTATCGTGATTTGTTCTGCGACAGTGGCAATCATCTTGATGTCTGGTGAATATGTACCACATGGTGAAATTACTGGTATCGAGCTGACACAGCGTGCGCTTAGCTCACAAGTCGGTGATTGGGGTAGCATCTTTATTGCGGTGGCGATTTTCTTCTTCGCTTTCACTTCGTTAGTTGCGAATTACTCATACGCAGAAACCAACCTGATCTTCCTAGAACACAACCATAAAGCGGGCTTGAATATCTTCCGTGTGATTGTTCTTGGCATGGTGATGTTTGGTGCGGTGGCTGATCTGCCAACCGTATGGGCCATGGCCGATGTATCGATGGGGATGATGGCCATCATCAACTTGGTGGCGATTGTATTACTGTCGGGTACTGTGGTGAAGCTGGCGCGTGACTACAATAAGCAGTTATCGCAAGGCAAAGTGCCAACCTTTGATAGTAAAGACTACCCAGAGCTGCACGCGCAGCTTGAAGAAGGTATTTGGGATCAAGACAAGAAATAAATCTGATACCCATGTGACCTGAATTGGTGTCATAAAAAGCCCCGCATTGTTCGCAATGCGGGGCTTTTTGTTGTGATGAAAATGGGGTTACTTTTGCTTAGGCAAGTAAGTGTTCATTACATTGTAGTTGTCTTCACCCATGTACATACCTTGGTAAAGTTGAGTTGTACCATCATCTAGTTCAAACATGGTGTATAGAAAAGAAACGGTTTGCGCTGTCTCTTTGTCGTACACTGCTGTTTTGTAAACATTATTGCTCACTTTGAGCGTAGGTATGTTCTTATTGTCAATAGAAATTGTTTCACCCTTCACGTTAATCGTTAATGAAACAGGTTGATCAGATGGTGGTGAAAATTGAAACGTTCCATCTTCCCACTTCGTTGTAATTTTGGTGAGATCTAGATTACCGAGCTCTTTATTTTCAGGAAGAGAAAGAGATAGCTTATCTCCTTTCATGTTTACACTGACTAACTTATTAGCTACTGATTTGATTTGTTTGTTTGGTACGTCGATTTTGTAAACTTCAGCAAGTGTTTTACCATGACCATCAAACTTGATCTGAATTGAATTGCCGTCGTTAAAGTCGGTGACACCGGTGTAATAACCATTCTGATTGAGTACCACGGTTGCCTGTTTGGTTTCTGATGCTAAGTGATCCGTGGTGCTGAAATTAGTTTCGATAAATAGTCCGTTAAACTTATCGGCTTTAGGTTTAATGTCATCGTTATTATTATCGTTTTTAGAACCACCACAACCAACAAGCGCGGTTGCTACTAGAGCAGACAAAATAAGTTTTTTCATTGTTATTTCCCATTAAAGGCTAAAAATTGTTCGTAAATTCTAACCTCTAGGTTTGTTATCAAACCAGAATCTGGGGTGTAATAATTTCGTGTTTTTCTAAGGCTTTTTTATATGGTTTTTAGTAGTGGTATTATGCTTGTAAATTATATTGCGCAATGTAATAGCACTTGAAGCTGTTATCAGAGTTTGTGGTTGGCAAGGGGCGTGATACTCTGAGGTAGATAACTAAAAATTTCAGTCAGCGAAGGAATAACACCTTATGTTAATTGTGGTTTCTCCGGCTAAGACCCTTGATTACGAGTCACCTTTAGCGACCTCAACACATACCCAACCGACTTTAACTGCGCACTCAGCGGAGCTAATCGAAGTCTGCCGTGAACTTACTCCTGCCGATATTGGTAGCCTGATGAAAGTCAGCGATAAAATTGCGGGCTTGAATGCGGCCCGTTTTGCTGAATGGCAACCTGAGTTCACCACCGAAAACAGTCGCCAAGCGGTATTGGCGTTTAAAGGTGATGTATACACAGGCTTAGAGGCAGAAACGCTGTCGGATGACGATTTTGCTTGGGCACAAGATCACCTGCGTATGCTGTCTGGCTTATACGGCTTACTACGTCCGTTAGATTTGATGCAGCCTTATCGCTTAGAAATGGGCACTAAACTGGCAAACCCGCGTGGTACTAACTTGTACCAATTCTGGGGCAATATCATTACCGATGAGCTGAATTCAGCCCTTGCCGCTCAAGGCGATGATGTGTTGGTGAACCTAGCATCGAACGAATACTTTAAAGCGGTGAAACCTAAAACACTGCAAGCAAAAGTGATCACGCCGGTGTTTAAAGATTGTAAGAATGGCACTTATAAGGTGATCAGTTTCTACGCTAAGAAAGCACGCGGCATGATGGCTCGTTACATCATTGATAATCGCGTGGATTCAGTAGAAGCTCTAAAGCAGTTTGATGTGGCAGGCTATTACTTTGTTGAGGCTGAGTCGACTGCGACCGAGCTTGTTTTCAAGCGTGAAGAGCAAACGAAGTAACGTCAATATTCAGATAAACAAAAGGCAGAGCGTTTGCTCTGCCTTTTTTGATGGTGCTTGAAATATGCAGTGAAGAGTCAGCTTATTTCTTAGTCACTTTTTGCTTTTTCTTTAGCGCTTTTTTCTGCTTCGCCGCTTTAACCTTTTTATCTACCTTCACCTTTTTCTTCTTCACGGTTTTGGCTTTCTTGGTTGTTGGGCGTAGACCTTCAATGAAGCGCTCTGGCACGTCTTCTTTCATGTAACGGCTGATACGTTCGATCATCGCCTGATCGTGTGCTTCAACCAATGAAATTGCAGTACCTTTCTTACCTGCACGAGCAGTACGACCGATACGGTGTAGGTAAACATCTGATGTGCGCGGCAGATCGAAGTTAATTACGTGGCTGATATCAGGTAAATCGATACCACGGGCTGCAACGTCAGTTGCTAGCAGGACAGACACTTGACCATCACGTAGACGAGCAATGGCGTTGTTACGCGATGCTTGTGCCATTTCACCTTGGATCCAGCTGCACTTGATGTTCAATGTGGCTAGTTGATCACGCAGTTCTGCAAGGCGCTCACGGGTTTTGATGAACACAATGCTGCGCTCAGCTTGATCTTTTAGCAGTGACTCCAGTAGTGCTAGTTTGTGCTCCATGTTGTCACAACGTAGGTAGTACTGGTGGATCTTCTTACGCTCACGGCGTGAAGGTTCTGCGTCAACTTCTACAGGCTCGTTAAGGATTGTTTGTGAAAACTCACGAACACCTTTACCTTCAAGCGTTGCTGAGAACAGCAAGCTTTGACGACGCCAGCGACATTCGTTGTGAATGCGGTCAACCACTTTAGCAAAGCCCATGTCTAGCATGCGATCAGCTTCGTCTAGGATCAGACATTCGATTGCACGACAATCAAAACGCTCAGCTTCGATGTATTCCATCAGACGGCCAGGGGTGGCAACCACAAGATCTTGGGTTTTGCCCAGTAGCTCTGCGTGTTCGTCATAAGAAATACCACCCGTGATGGTGAAAATATTCAGCGGGGTATGTTTCGCTAGCGCGCGCGCTTGGTCTGCAACCTGAATGGCTAGCTCACGTGTTGGTGTTAGCACCAATACACGTGCAGGCCCCGGTTTCTTGCGCGGGAAGTCCATCAGGTGCTGGATCATTGGTAGCAGGAATGCAGCGGTTTTACCCGTTCCAGTAGGAGCCGATGCCAGTACGTCGCGACCATCCAAGGCGTGAGGGATAGCCTGCGCCTGAATATCTGTCGGGCGTGAGTAACCTATTTCTGCAATTGCTTCTAATAGTTCGCTATCTAACTCTAATTCGGAAAAGTCTCTCACCAGTTATATCTCCTCGGGAATAAGACCAGTGCTAACCATGATCATCTCCTGTCACGCTTAAGGTGAAATCAAAAGACAAACGGCAAGCCGCGTTAATATAAGGGGCGGCATTATATACTTAAGCCCCCTCAAGTTGCTAGGTTGCCCTCGCTACCTTGCTTACATATTAAGGTAGAAGTGGCGAGTAAGGGCAATAAAAGCATCAGAATATTGCCCTTGATGGTGAATACAAAGCTGTTCTATTTCGGTCTCGCAGCTTTTCGGCGTTAAGGCGAACAATAAACGCCCGACAGGCTTTTTCTCTGTGGTGCGGATTTCACACAGTGATTGGCAATATAAGCCATATTCGTTGGCTGCCGTAATGAACTGACGTCCTTCGTATTCCGGCAAGATAAAACTGGCGACACCTGTTGGCGTTAATAAGGTTTTAATGGCTGCGATTAATGCTTGATGATCCAAAGTATCGGTGTGACGAGCGGTTGCGCGCTTGTCGCATTGCGCTTGTTCGCCAAAGTTAAAATAAGGCGGGTTGCACACTATGGTGTCGATACTGTGCGCAGGGCGAGACGTTAGCCAAGCGAGTACATCTTGATGCTCAGCTTGTAATCGTGCATGCCAAGGGGAATGGGCAAAGTTGTGACGTGCCGCTTTGATCGCGCTGCTATCAATATCTAGCGCGGTAATGCGATGTGGCTTGGCGTTGGCATTCGTGCGCTGGGCTGCCATTAATGCGAGTAGACCGCTACCCGTGCCGATATCAAGGATCTCTCCTTGCGGTTGTAATTTTGCCCATGCGCCTAAGAGTACCCCGTCGGTACTGACAGGCATACCGCAGCCCAAATCATCGACGTGGAATTGTTTGAAAGTGAAGCCTTTTGCCATGTTTCCTCCTGCTAGCCTCGGCATTATATCGGTATTTCCAGCCGTGGTGGCGCAAATTGTTCAGGCAAAAATATTTTATTGTTGGTCAATAAATAGACGATAAGTCTGTTTCAGATCTTTTATATAACTATCAATTATTGGTTTATGTGTTCGTATGGTGACCTCAAATTGGTGTTATCTACTGCTTTTTGACCTTGCGTGTTAGATATAGTGGTGTTTTTCCCTAGAAGGTTGCTTATCGAGCAATTTTTCTTCATTATTTCGACATATTTGTTACATCACCACATAAGATGCTTGTAACAAAATAACAACAATATGCAGACATAAATCATGAATTAGATAAACGAGTGGAAGGTGCAGTTTGAATAAAACACTCAAATTAACAGACATCCTAGCGTTAGGTTTTATGACCTTCGCGTTTTTCTTAGGGGCGGGGAATATCATCTTTCCGCCACAGGCAGGTCAATTGGCAGGTGATAACTTACTCCCTGCTATGTTTGGTTTCCTTTCAACGGCTGTAGGTTTACCGCTTATCGGTATTATTGCAGTTGCGGTTGCAGGTGGCGGCTGGAAAGGGTTAACTCGCGATTTACCACCTTCTGTTGCCACTCTGATGGCTGTGCTGATCTTCATTATTATTGGTCCCGCTTTTGCAGCACCGCGTACAGGTCTTGTGGCTTACGAAATGGCAGTGAAACCGTTTATTGCTGATGCAGGGCAAACGAGCCTAACGGTATTCTCTGTTGTGTTCTTTGCAGTGGCACTGTTCTTTGCATGGTCTCGTGGCAAGCTTATCGACATGATTGGTAAGTTTTTGACTCCAGCACTGTTTGCAGTATTGGCGATTCTTGCGATTGCCGTTTTTGTGAGCCCGCAAGGCGATATCCTACCGGCACAAGGTGATTACCTAGACCAAGCGTTCACAACAGGTTTCCTTGAAGGTTACAACACCATGGATACCTTCGCGGCACTAATGTTCGGTATGTTGATTGTGGATGTGATCCGCAAGAAAGGCGTGACCGATGAGAAGGCAACGTGTACTTACCTTGTTTACGCAGGTTTGATTGCAGCGGCTGGTCTTGCGTTTGTTTACATCTCGCTATTCTACCTAGGGGCAACCAGTGCAGGTATTGCATCAGGTGCTGAGAACGGCGGTGCAATCTTAAGCATTTATGTTCAAGCGCTATTTGGTCCTGCTGGTCAAATCATTTTGTCAGTAATTGTATTGCTAGCATGTTTGACGACGGCGATTGGCCTTATCAGTGCATGTTCTGATTACTTCAGCTCGCTAACTAAACTGTCGTACGAGAAGTGGGCGGTGATCCTAGCTGTTGTGTGTGGTGTGGTAGCAAACGTGGGTTTAAATCAGCTGATTGCGCTGTCTATCCCTGTATTGTTTGCCCTATACCCAGTTGCGGTGGCATTGGTGGCACTGACATTTGTTCGCAAATGGCTACCGAATCCACGCATGGCTTACCGTGTAGTACTGCTAGTGTCGCTACTATTTAGCTTGATTGATGCAGCGAAGTTCATGGGCTTGGATGTATCTTCACTAAACGTTCTACCACTGTTTGACTATGGTATGGCGTGGGTGATCCCTACCTTTGCAGCGCTAGCGATTACTCGCTTTGTGGGTACTGCGGCTGCTGAATCACAAGATGTACGCCCTGCGTAATGTGATAACGTGATTCACTGAAAATACAAACGGGACGCCAAGGCGTCCCGTTTTGCTATCTGTCTTTTTACGTCGTGATGTGAGTTATCCGTTCACGTACGTTACAGCGTTTCAGCGTACTCAGTCATGATCTGCTCACACCAAGTAGTGATGCGCTCATCGCTGAATTCGTATTGACTGTCTTCATCCAGCGCTAAACCGACAAAGTAAGTCTTATCTTCGGTTAGGGCTTTAGAGGCTTCAAAGCTGTAACCTTTGTTTTCCCAGTAACCCACGAAGTTAGCGCCAGTCGGTAATAGTTTGTCGTGCAGCATGCCCATCGCATCGAGGAACCACTCGGTGTAACCTTCTTGATCACCCAGACCAAACAGTGCCACGGTTTTACCGCTCAGGGTTAAGCCGTCGAGTTGTTCCCATACCGCTTCCCAATCTTCTTGCAGCTCACCGAAATCCCAAGTTGAGATCCCAAGGATCAGCATATCGTATTGATTCATTTCGCTGACTGCGGTTTCTTTGATGTTATGCAGGCTGACCAGCTCAGGGCCAATGCATTCACGGATTTTTTCGGCTGCCATTTCGGTATAGCAGGTGGTTGAGCCGTAGAATAAGCCAATCTTCATGGGATTTTCTCGTCGGTTGAATACTAGCTAAGGGTCTGCGCCCTTGTCTCGAATAGCGTGAGTGTACCCTTGTTGCTGTCATTCCTCTATGGTTTGCAGCTGATTGGCGCACAACAAAGATGACATTTTTGCGTGAAATAGACTACTATAGCCAAAACTACTGTATTTATACCCAGTACCCTTGGCAAGTTTTGCAAGGGGATGGCGTGAAACAAAGATCGAGGTTGTGGTGGAAAATGATGAAATCCGTATCGAGCGTTTTCTCGATGCGATGTGGATGGAAAGAGGGTTATCGCAAAATACCCTGATGTCTTACCGCAATGACTTACTTAAATTACAGCACTGGCTTGCTGACAATGGGTTGTCGGTGCTAACAGTGACCGAAAACGACTTACAGCGTTACCAGCAGTGGTTATTCGATGCGGATTACAAACAAACATCACGCGCACGTATGGCTTCAGCTATCCGTCGTTTGTTCCAATACCTGAACCGTGAAAAAGAACGTCCAGATGATCCCAGTGCTATGCTGGCGAGTCCACGGCTACCAAAGCGCCTGCCAAAAGATATCAGCGAAGCAGAAGTCGATGCTTTGTTGGATGCTCCAGATCCTAACGATGCCCTTGAGCTGCGCGACAAAGCCATGTTGGAGCTGCTGTACGCCACGGGATTGCGTGTTACTGAGCTGGTGAGTTTGACCATGGAAAACGTCAGCTTACGCCAAGGTGTGGTGCGTGTGGTCGGTAAAGGCGAGAAAGAGCGCTTGGTGCCGATGGGAGAAAATGCCATTGACTGGATTGAGCAGTTCTTAGCACACGGTCGTCCACAGTTACTGGGTAAAAAAAGTTCGGATGTGGTTTTTCCCAGTAAACGTGCCCAGCAGATGACGCGCCAAACGTTTTGGCACCGGATCAAGCATTACGCGGTACTGGCTGGTATTGATACCGATAAGCTCTCACCACACGTACTGCGCCATGCTTTCGCCACCCATTTATTGAACTACGGTGCAGACTTACGCGTTGTGCAAATGCTGTTAGGGCACAGTGATCTATCCACGACCCAGATCTATACTCATGTTGCAACCGAGCGTTTGAAGCAGCTTCACGAAGCCCATCACCCTCGCGCGTAATGGTTGCGTATTTCCTGCGTTGGTTTATGCTCCGTATCCAAATGCTACTAACTGCAGGAACTTTGAAAGTTTTTGGGACTCTTAAAGGTCTGTTGATGTAGTGAGTAGCGAAACTCTCGCTATTTAGTGCGGACTGCCGCTTTATTTAGATCTAAAAGGATAGAATCGAATGCACTTTATTGGTCGTACTCTACTTGCCTCTGCTGTCGCTTTGACTGCGTTTTCAGTATCGGCAACACCTGATAATGCCGCTATTGAATCGAAGATGAGTGCGTTAGGGTTATCGCCGACTTCGATTTCTCCTTCACCTGTGACAGGTATGAACGAAGTGGTTACTGAGCGTGGCATCATCTACGTATCAGACAATGGTGAATACTTTATTGCTGGTCACCTGTACCAAAATACGGATGCTCAACCCGTGAACCTGACGGAGCAGAAGTTAGCCAAGCTTAATAAAGATAAGCTTCAAGGTATGGAAGACGAGATGATCGTGTACCCAGCTAAAGATGAAAAATACGTAGTAACCGTATTTACCGACACTAGCTGTGGTTACTGCCGTAAGCTGCACAGTGAGATCCCTGCGTACAATGAAGCAGGTATTACCGTGCGTTACCTTGCTTTCCCTCGTGGTGGCGAACGTTCGCGTAACTTCGATGAAATGAGCGCAATCTGGGGAGCAAAAGACCCAGCGAAAGCGATGAATGAAGCGAAGAACGGCACTTTAAATACCGAAGGTGTGACACCGCGTGGCGACTTGGTGATGAAGCATTTCCACCTAGGTCAAGCGATGGGTGTAACGGGTACACCAGCTTTGGTACTGGAAGATGGCACTATGCTGCCGGGCTACCAGCCTGCCGCAATGCTGCGTAAGATGCTAGATAGCAAAGCTAAAAGCTAAGCAATCGCATCACGTCATTATTTAGCGCCCCGTACAGGAAACTGTGCGGGGCGTTTTTGTTGGAATTGGGGTAGAATCCGGATTCAGCCGCAAATAAAAGAAAGATAATTATGATTGAAATTAAGCGTCGTCCTACCGCCGATACGTCCGGCTTTTCAGATCAAACCCCAGCCTTGTTGCAACGAATTTACGCCAGCCGTGGTATCCGCTCTGAAGCGGAGCTTGAGCGCGGGGCAAAAGGACTGCTGAGTTTCAATCAATTACACGGTATTCCTGCAGCAGTACAACTGCTGGTGGATGCATTGGCTAACAATACCCGCATTATTATTGTTGGTGACTTCGATGCGGACGGTGCGACGAGCTCGGCATTATCGGTATTGGCATTGCAGATGTTAGGCAGTGAAAATGTCGACTATTTGGTGCCTAATCGTTTTGATGATGGTTATGGCTTGAGCCCTGAAGTGGTGGAGCAAGCGGTGGCGAAAGGCGCTGAACTTATCATGACGGTTGATAACGGTGTCTCTTCGATTGCAGGGGTTGCCGCTGCGAAAGACAAAGGTATCAAAGTGTTGGTGACTGACCACCACTTGCCGGGGGATGAGCTGCCGCAAGCTGATGCGATTGTGAATCCAAACTTGTACGAATGCGATTTCCCTTCCAAAGCCTTGTGTGGCGTTGGCGTTGCTTTTTATTTGATGCTGGCACTACGAGCGCAGTTACGCCAAGACAACTGGTTTGCCACCAAAGGGATCGCCGAGCCCAATTTAGCCGAGTTGTTGGACTTAGTGGCGTTAGGTACGGTCGCGGATGTTGTCGCTCTGGATGGCAATAACCGTATTTTGGTCCATCAAGGGTTGCAGCGTATTCGCGCGGGTAAGTGTCGCCCGGGGATCCAAGCTTTGATTGAAGTGGCGAACCGCGATGCGTCGAAATTGGTGACCAGTGATTTAGGGTTTGCGCTAGGGCCGCGAATTAATGCCGCAGGACGTTTGGATGATATGTCATTCGGGGTTGAGCTTTTGCTGTGTAACAACATTCAAGCTGCTCGTCGCATGGCTTCAGAGCTGGATGGCTTGAATCAGACGCGTAAAGAGATCGAGCAAGGCATGAAAGACGAAGCGGTCGCAATTTGTGAGCGCCTTAAGTTTAATAAAGCGGATATGCCTTACGGCTTGGTGCTGTGCCAGCGCGATTGGCACCAAGGGGTGATTGGTATTTTGGCTTCGCGGATCAAAGAACAATACCACCGCCCAGTGATTGCCTTTGCCGATGCGGGTAAGGGTGAGATCAAAGGCTCGTGCCGTTCAATCCCTGGGTTACACATGCGTGATGTCTTGGATTTGATCGATACCAAGAACCCGGGCATGATTTTGAAATTCGGTGGTCACGCCATGGCGGCAGGGTTGACCATTCCAGAAGATAAATTAGACGCTTTCAGTCACGCGTTCGATCAAGCGGTGCGTGATGAGCTGGATGAAGATGCGCTAAAAGGTGTGTTATTGACCGACGGTGAGCTCAATGGCAACGATTTGAATTTGGCGACAGCGGAGTTATTACGCAGCGGTGGCCCGTGGGGGCAGCAATTCCCAGAGCCGACGTTTGATGGCGAGTTTCGTTTACTGCATCAAAAATTGGTGGGCGGCAAACACCTCAAGATGATGGTTGAGCCATTAGCTGGGGGCGCGGTGATCGATGCTATTGCCTTTAATATTGATGTGCGTCGCTGGCCTGATGCATCGGTGCAAACCATCGAATTGGTTTATCGCCTTGATATCAATGAGTTCCGTGGCAATACCAGTGTGCAGCTCATGGTCGAGCACTTAAACGCAAAATAATTAAAAATTTTTTCAACTCATATTTAAAAGGCGAAACTGCATAATGTTTCGCCTTTTTGTTTTATTGGATATTAACCCTGAATAATTCACCTTTTTCACTTGGGTCTTAAGGAGAATGAAGGGGTTAAGCTAAGCAATGAAGCTGTTTTCATCGCCTTTACTCAGTGATATAACAATAAATAAAATCACAGATAACCTTGCTCTCCCTCTGTATATTCTATCTACAATTCGATAGAATCCTTCGGTTATGTCCATTTCGGCTATGAAGAGTGGCAATGTTCGAGATTAATCCTATTAAAAACCGACTTGAGGATGTATCAGCACGTACTGATGTCCTTAGGGGGTACCTTTGACTACGATGCTAAAAAAGAGCGTCTAGAAGAGGTAAATGCAGAGCTAGAGCAACCAGATGTGTGGAATGAGCCAGAACGTGCTCAAGCTCTAGGTAAAGAACGCGCAGCACTAGAAGCTGTGGTAGATACGATTGACCAGCTAGATCAAGGCGTTGAAGACGTTGAAGGTCTACTTGAGTTGGCGATTGAAGAAAGCGATCAAGAAACGTTTGACGAGATCGGTCCTGAACTGGAAGAACTAGAAGCGAAGCTTGCGAAGCTTGAGTTCCGCCGTATGTTCGCTGGCGATCACGACGAATCTGATTGCTACATCGACTTGCAAGCGGGTTCAGGTGGTACTGAAGCGCAAGACTGGACGTCGATGATGCTTCGTATGTACCTACGCTGGGCTGACGCAAAAGGCTTCAAAACTGAAGTGATTGAAGTGTCTGAAGGCGAAGTTGCTGGTCTGAAATCGGCAACGGTTCGCATCAGTGGCGAATACGCTTACGGTTGGCTACGTACTGAAACCGGTGTTCACCGTCTAGTACGTAAATCACCGTTCGATTCAGGCGGTCGTCGTCATACTTCATTTGCCTCTGCGTTTATTTACCCAGAAGTGGATGACAACATCGCCATCGACATCAACCCATCTGACTTACGTATCGATGTATACCGTGCGTCGGGTGCGGGTGGTCAGCACGTTAACACCACCGAATCAGCGGTACGTATTACGCACGTACCTACGAATACTGTGGTGCAGTGTCAGAATGACCGTTCTCAGCACAAGAACAAAGATCAGGCGATGAAGCAGTTGAAAGCAAAACTGTTTGAGCTTGAGATGCAGAAGCAAAATGCTGAGAAGCAAGCCAACGAAGACTCTAAGTCTGACATTGGTTGGGGTAGCCAGATCCGTTCTTACGTACTGGATGATTCCCGTATCAAAGATTTACGTACAGGGGTAGAAAACCGAAATACCCAAGCTGTACTAGACGGCGATTTAGACCGTTTTATCGAAGCCAGCCTGAAATCAGGTCTCTAACCTTAGCAGGTTAATAATTAAGGGTTCCCCCCATGACTGATCAATTACAAGATGAAAATAAGCTGATTGCTGAACGTCGTGCGAAACTAGATATGATTCGCGAGAACTGTAAAGCAAACGGTCACCCAAATGATTTCCGTCGCGATAGCCTAGCGGCAGACCTGCAGGCTAAATACGGCGAGTTAAGCAAAGAAGAGCTAGAAGAAGCGAACCACATTGTGGCTATCGCGGGTCGTGTAATGGCGAAACGTGGTCCATTCCTAGCGATTCAAGACGTTTCTGGTCGTATCCAGGCGTACGCAGCGAAAGAAGTTCAGAAAGAACTAAAAGAAAAATTCTCTGGCCTAGATATCGGTGACATCATCGGTGTTAAAGGTGCACTTCACAAATCAGGTAAAGGCGATCTTTACGTGAACATGGATGAGTACGAGTTGCTAACTAAAGCACTTCGTCCACTTCCAGAGAAGTTCCACGGTCTAACTGACCAAGAGATGCGTTACCGTCAGCGTTACGTTGACCTAATCGTTAACGACGATTCTCGTACTGCGTTCATCATCCGCTCTAAGCTAGTAACTGCGATCCGTAACTTCATGGTATCTAAGCAGTTCATGGAAGTTGAAACGCCAATGATGCACGTGATCCCGGGTGGTGCGACTGCACGTCCATTCATCACTCACCACAATGCCCTAGACATCGACATGTACCTACGTGTTGCGCCTGAGCTTTACCTGAAGCGTCTAGTTGTTGGTGGTTTTGAGCGTGTATTCGAAATCAACCGTAACTTCCGTAACGAAGGTCTATCGCCACGTCACAACCCAGAATTCACTATGATGGAATTCTACATGGCGTACGCTGACTACAAAGATCTGATGGATCTAACAGAAGCAATGCTGTCTTCTGTAGCACTAGAAGTGCTAGGTTCAACGGCAATGCCTTACGGCGATGAAATGGTTGAGTTTGGTGGTACATACGCACGTATGACTATGCTTGAAGCAATTAAGCACTACAACCCAGACCACGCTGATATTCAAGCGTTAACAGAAGAAGGTGTTCAAGACCGTGACCTAATGGTTAAGATCGCAAAATCTGTTCACGTTGAAGTTGAAAGCTTCTGGACTTGTGGCCAACTACTTGAAGAAATCTTTGGTGAAACAGCTGAGCCTCAGCTAATTCAACCAACCTTCATCACTGGTTACCCAGCGGACATCTCGCCACTGGCTCGTCGTAGCGATGACAACCCATTCTTCACTGACCGTTTCGAGTTCTTCATCGGTGGTCGTGAAGTTGCAAATGGTTTCTCTGAGCTTAACGATGCAGAAGACCAAGACCAACGCTTTAAAGCGCAGGTTGAAGCGAAAGATGCAGGTGATGACGAAGCAATGTTCTACGATGCAGACTACATCACTGCACTAGAGCACGGCCTACCGCCAACAGCGGGTCAAGGTATCGGTATCGACCGTCTAGCTATGCTGTTCACTAACACGCACACTATCCGTGACGTGATTCTGTTCCCAGCGATGCGTCCACAAGCGAACTAATTACGTTTTTGTAATTCAAGTTATCTTGTTAAAACCACCCTTTAGGGTGGTTTTTTTATGCGTGTTGTTTATGTTTACTGGCGAAAATTTGCTATCACTCAATAATTAAACCCTATAAATACAGTAAGATAGCTACAAACAGTGGTGTTAGGTAACTGAGCTTTTGCTCAAGGCTTACCGTAACTCACTCACGATTAAACAAAACGGATTTAAGATGAAAATGAATTTACGCTTGCTCGTTGCAGCGGCTGCGATTACAACGGTACTTTCTGGTTGTGCGACACAAAAGTTAACGCCACCAGCAACCGATTTTGTCAGTACAGTGCCTGAGGCTTATGAGGTTGAATTGCTGAAACTCAATAATGAGCCTTCACAAGCTTTTCCTGGTGGTGGCGGTAATATGACTTTCCAATACACGCCAGAAAATGCGCTGCTGACTGTGGTCTTTCAGTTACAAAACAGCCGCCGTTTTTGGGACTTTGACCGCCGCGCTGTTGAGAAAGACCTGTTCCCAAGAGCATGCGAAAACTTTGCCGATCCACTAGCGGCAGGTATGGGACTACGATACTGGTACGCGGGTCACGGTGGGTATGTGACTCAAGTGTTGACTGATGAGAAGTGCCAAGCGATTTTGAACAAGTCCTAATCCTTGTAAACCTTGATTTGATGAGGCCACTTTGCTCGGTGTATAGGTAATTATTACGCTGGCAAGGTGGCTTTTTTCATGTTTTGGTGTTGTCTTTACCCACGTCTTAGCGAATCACGCATCGGTAGAGCTCCCTCAGGTTATTATGCTGCTTGATCAATATTTCTTGTTGTATTACTGCGTTTCTTTTAAGCAACTTTCTTTACCAAATATCCCTATAGTGAATTCTTGGGTGTGATTACATTCACAATCTTGAGCATTTTTCTGCGTGCTACATCCCTGTTAATCCTCGGCAAAATTCATACAAGTGTTTATTGATAAGTTACCGTTTTAGCTGATCTTTAGTTTTTTATATCGCAAATATCCGATCTCAGCAGTGTTTAAATTTGAGTGTTAAATGTAGCTAAAGTGTAAAATTTTTACTTTTCAGCCACCATCATCTATGTAAAATGTCGCTGAACTCACGAGGAACAGTGGGATGAAGTAGTAAACAAACTATTAACAAGCACAACCAACTGGAGATGGACGATGAACAAATCGCTATCAGGAAAGATATTTGCAGGCCTATTTGCTGGTCTGATTATAGGTACTGCGATCCAGTATCTGTTTAACGGCGTGACTTTAATGGATACTTACGTGCTGGGCCTTGCTGAAGGTGCGGGTGGTATGTTCGTATCACTGATCAAACTGCTTGTGGTACCTCTGGTTTACGTATCGATTGTTTGCGGTATTGTGGAATTGAAAGACATCACAGCTTTTGGTCGTCTTGGTGGTAAAACCTTTGGCCTTTACATTATTAACACCATCATTGCGATTGCGGCAGCCCTGACTATCGGTATGATTTTCCAGCCGGGGGCTGGTGCAAACCTAGCAGGTTCAGTTTCGGAAGCGGTTGAACTGACTACCACTGAAACACCGGATATCTTCTCACTGATTGTTAACATCGTACCAAGCAACCCGTTCCAAGCGTTTGCAAATGGCGACATGTTACAAATCATCTTCATGGCAATCCTAACGGGCCTCGCGATTCAAGCGCTGGATACCCGTGGTGGTCCTGCGATCAAGACTTTCAAAATGGCTAATGAGATCATGATGAAGCTGATTGGTCTTGTGATGAGCCTTGCGCCATACGGTGTATTTGCCCTGATGATCCAATTGGGTGCAACGCTGGATGCTAACACTTTGATGTCGGTAGCGGGCTATGTTGGTCTGGTGGTCGCAATGCTAGTGTTCTGGATCTTCTTCTTCTACCCAATGATGGTAGGGCTGTTAACGGGAATTAAACCATCAACCTTCCTACGTAGCATCCGTGAGCAAATTCTGTTCTCGCTATCAACTGCAAGCTCGAATGCAACAATCCCTGTAACAATGCGCACGCTGACTGACAAAATTGGGGTATCGAAGTCTGTGGCAGGCTTTGGTGTACCACTTGGTGCTACTATGAACATGTCAGGCGTATCTATCTACATTGCGTTAGCGACAATCTTTGTAGCAAATGCTTTTGGTCAGCCAATTAACTCTGCCGATGTCTTTACGCTAGGGCTAACTATCTTACTACTATCAATTGGTGCAGGTGGTGTTCCTGGTGGTGGTGTGGTGATGGTTGGTGTATTGCTTCACCAACTAGGCTTGCCGCCAGAAGGTCTTGCTATCATTGCCGCAGTTGACCGTATTAATGACATGTTCTGTACCAGTTCTAACGTTGTCGGCGATACTGCAGTGAATACCATTGTTGCGAAGAGTGAGAATGAAATTGATGTCGAATCGACTCAAACTTCAAGCGACACTGTGACAGTAAGCTAAGAATTGCTGCTACCCTTCTGAATAAAAAGCGCCCATTGGGCGCTTTTTGCGTATAATCTCTCTGTTTTATATGAAATTGCACCAAGTGCAAACTGAACTATATTAAACTTGTTGCATTTATCTAAATGTGCCATATATCATCAGCAACTTCTTTCCCGATAATCGGTTAAATTGTGTGGTTAGCACGCGATTTTCGGAAAAAAGTATCAAGATATAAGGCAAATGAAATGGGGAGCGCATTATTCATGAGTTCAGACCCTGGTGCATTAGTGGTCTTTGGTGGCGGTAAAGCGGAGTGGCTTACCACATTGGAGCAAGCCGGCTGGATGTGTCATCGCTGTTATGATTTAAGGGCAGCGGAAGGCTTACTGATTGATGTTGGCCCATGTATTGGTGTGATTGACCTAAGCCGTGATGATTTCAGCCTTCAAGGGATCGCGGCATTAGTGAACCGCAATAAACAAGTGCGTTGGTTAGCATTAGTGCGTGATGACCAATTGAAATCCGACGCAATTTGCCAGTTTATTGTGAATTTCTGTATTGATTATTTCACGGCACCTTTGCCTATCTCACAGCTACAAAAAACCATCGGCCATCAGATAGGGATGTTGCAGCTGGAACGTAAGATCTGGCCGCAACTTGGACAGTTTGGTCACCTTGGGTTGCAAGGTGAGAGCGAGAGCATGAAAAAGTTGCGCCATCAGGTGCGACGCGTAGCAGCAACCGATGTTCCTGTGTTTATTCAAGGGGAGGTTGGTACTGGTAAAGAGCTCGCTGCTCAAGCGATTTTCCAAGCGTCGAAACGTGCCCGTGCTGGTTTTGTGCGGGTAGCCTGTCAGCAACTGACGTCGTCATGGTGTGATCACCGTGACGATGATAGCGGTGAATCGCGCTGTTTATTGAGTGCCGCGCATGATGGGGTGTTGTTTTTGGATGAGATCGCTGAGTTAAGCGATGCCCGTCAGCGTGAGTTATTGCAGTACTTACAAGACGGTGAGTTCACGACACAGTGTGGTCGTAAAGTATCAGGCGATGTACGTTTGATGTTGGCGACCCGCCATGATCCTGAAGAGTTGTTAAATGACGGTAAGTTGCGTCAGGACTTATACTACCGCTTGAACGTTCTCAATATTTCAGTGCCTGCATTACGCGAACGTCAGCAAGATATCATGCAATTGGCGAATTTCTTTTTGCTCAAATTTGCTCGTCAATACAACAGTGTGGCTCGTCACTTTTCAGAAGAAGCCGAGCGCATGCTGCAAGCTTATGTTTGGCCGGGCAATGTGCGTGAGCTACTGACGCAGGTAAAACGCGCGGTGTTATTGGCTGAGCAAGCGAATATCGATGCCGATCAGTTGGATATTCCACGGTTGGCAGATGATAAGCAGAGCTTGAAGAAGATTCGTGAAGAGTCAGAGCGAACCGCTTTGTTAGCCGTGTTGGAAAACAACAAAGGGCAGATCTCTGCGGCCGCGCGTGAGCTTGGGGTTTCGCGGGCAACCATGTACCGTTTGCTCAATAAGCACGACTTATTGTCGTCACCAAAGAGTTTCCGCCAAAGTGCGCACTCTTAAGTGGTTAGCTTGGTGATTGATGAAAATATAAGGTCAATGAAATGGCCCTAATGAAAAAGCAAAAAGCGCCGTAAGGCGCTTTTTTTATGTCTGTCAGCGGTATCTAATTATGATTATTGGCTACGGCATTCATTGTTAGCCGTTGTTGCTACGCTGTTTTCTGGAGCCAATGGGAATAGCTTATCGTACGCCAAATTGTAGCCGTAAGCGTAGAACAAGAAGAATACCACCATACCAAGGTCAAGGATCAGCGCGTCAAGCAAGGTCATGTTCAACCACCAAGCCATTATCGGTAGGGTGATTACAACGAGTACTAACTCAAAAATAATTGCGTGTAAGATACGGATTTTGGTGGTTTTTACCGTGGTACCAAAACGTTTTAGCATCGCTTTATCAAACATTAAGTTATACGCATAGTTCCACAGTGTCGCCAAAATAGAGAAGCCTAACCCCATGATACCCATGCGCTTTGGGTCTAAGCCGACTAAATGGCTCACCACGAAAGTGATAAGGAATAAGGCTATCACTTCAAAGCCGATTGTGTGGCGAATTCTGTCGAGTGTTGAACGCATAGTATGACTCTCTTTGCTTCTGTTCGATTAGTTGGCTTAATAGTAACTGCTTTTTCGGTAGTAAAAAGTTAGTTACTATCGTCAAAAGCGATAGTTTGGTCGGTGGGTGTTCACTGATACGGATAAGTGAAATGAGGGAGTGAAGATGCAGTTTTCTTTAGAGCAGCTAGAAGCCTTTGTTGCTTCGGCGGAAACCGGATCGTTTTCGGCGGGTGCAAGGCGGCTAGGCAAAGCACAATCGGTGATCAGTGCTGCTGTGGCGAATTTAGAAACGGATCTGAATTTAACCTTGTTTGACCGTAGTCGTCGTTCGCCCGTGCTGACGGGGCACGGGGAAGCCCTATTGATCAAAGCTCGTCATATCTTGGAGCAGTGCGGTAGCTTTATGGCGAGTGCCGAGGAATACCAAGCGGGTGTGGAAACCAAAATCACCCTCGCGGTAGAGTCGATGACCATGACGCAGACGATTGCCGATCAGCTGACGCAGTTTGAAGCTCAGTACCCAATGGTCGAGTTAGAGATATTAAATGCGGCAGAAGGCGATATGCTGGAGCTGCTTGAGAGTGGTCGGGCGCAAATCGCGCTGATGATCCAACTGGAAAGCTTAGTTGAAGGGTTTGATTTCTATGGTATTGGTCAATTAGAGATGTGCCATTTGGTTTCTCCCAACCATGTTCTGGCTCAAGAGAAAGTGATTGATTGGCACCACTTAAAAGAGCATCGCCAAGTGCTGCTCAGTGGACGCTATCGTAAGTTAGCTCACCGTTGGCAGCTATCTGATTCTATGTGGGTCACTGATAGCGCATTATCTGCCATGTTATTGGTGAGTAGCGGCATAGGCTGGACAGTATTACCGCGCAATATCGTTGGCGATTTAATTGAATCAGGCTTACTGACTGAGTTGGCGACCAAGATGGATGTTGATGGTTGGCGGCAGTCCGTGGATGTTGCTTATTCTAATCAAAAGCCGATGGGGCCAGCGACGAAAGCATTGCTGACATTGCTTAAAGAGATTCAATTGCGGTAGCAAAGCGAGGTGGCTCGATATAGCTAAAACCAATAAGTAAGAACGCATTGTTTTATTGTGCTGATATTTTAGTCAGAGTTGACGAATTATTAGCATTAAGCATTTTAATGCTTACGATATACAGCACAATAATGTTTTATTCATTCTGGTGAATAATTAGCCTTGTTTAATTCGTTGAAACGGTTACTATTTACACAACTTCACTCATTTCTTTTCCACTAGGAGGCTGCCATGTTCATCACCATCATACGCACATGTACCCAGCTTTCTAGTGATGCACCTAAACCTTCTGCACACTAGCAGCTATCCGCTGTGATCTCGGGCCGCGGATACTGTCGCGGTTAGTTTAGCTATATTCTGATCTCGTCAGCATCTGCGACCCTCCAAGTCTAATCATATTTACTATGGAGAGTTACATTATGCGTCAATCATTATTACTACGCTTAGCAGTTCTATTCGTCCGTGCCGATCTTCATCGCGAGCAACAAGCTTGGCGTCGTCAACATCGCCGAGTATTAGTGGATTTCCCATACCTATCTGAGCACTTATTGCAAGATATCGGGATTGGTCGTGATCGTCGCTTAGATGTTGAGTTCGGCTCAAGCTTAGCGCAGCGTAAAGCTCGTCATCTTCGTCGTGCTTTTCGCTCTAGACAGCTCACGTAATCTTAGCCCTAACGTGAGCAGTAACCTACGTTAGGGCTGTAACTAAGTAGGCCAAGATATCGCTCTTGGTCTTAATCATCCCCGTTCTTCACGGGGATGATGTTACTCAATAAGTTATCCTTTAAGGGCAAGGGTTTGAATACTTAACGCCAATCGCCGCCAAATCAGTCAACACTTCTTCACTTAGCGCCACATCAATACTTGCGATATTACTTGCTAGCTGATCTAAGTTAGTCGCTCCAATAATATTACTGGCGACAAACGGTCGTTGATTAACAAAGGCCAATGCCATCTGCGCAGGATCGAGCCCGTGCTTGTGAGCAACATCGACATAAGCTTGCGTCGCCTTAACACCTTGAGTATTGAAGTAGCGTGAGAAGCGTTCGAATAAGGTGCAGCGCGCCCCTTCAGGTTTTGCCCCATTTAAGTACTTACCACTCAATGTACCAAATGCCAGTGGCGAGTAAGCTAATAGCTCAACCCCTTCATGATGACTAATTTCAGATAAGCCCACTTCAAAGCTGCGATTGAGTAGGTTGTAAGGATTCTGAATTGAAACCACACGCGGTAAGTTGTGTTTTTCAGCCAGCTTCAAAAATGACATCACGCCCCACGGTGTCTCATTGGAAAGACCGATGTAGCGGATCTTGCCTGCTCGCTGTAGCTCAGCTAATGCTTCAAGGCTATCAAGTAAGGTGACGCCTGAGTTGTCTTCTTTATATTCGTAATTGAGTTGACCAAAGCAATTGGTTTCGCGCTGCGGCCAATGGAGCTGATAAAGATCGATATAGTCAGTCTGTAAGCGCTTAAGGCTTGCATCAACGGCATCGTGAATATTGCGATGATCCAGCGCCATATTATCGCGAATGTAAGGCAGGTTGCGCGGTCCAGCCACTTTGGTCGCGAGGACGACTTTGTTACGCAGCCCTGATTTTTTCAACCAATTGCCAATATAGCTTTCAGTAAGTCCTTGGCTTTGCTTGTTTGGCGGCACGGGATACATTTCTGCAGTATCGATGAAATTCACCCCACGCTCAAAAGCAAAGTCGAGTTGGCTATGCGCATCGGCTTCGTTGTTCTGTTCGCCAAAGGTCATGGTTCCTAAACAGATTTTGCTGACTTCGAGTGAAGAATGCGGAATTCGGTGATATTTCATTAAGTCCTCCTTGGACTTGTGCACCAGCTGGGGATGTTACAACGAGACCTTATTCTTGGTTAGTCATCAAGATGATAAGACCTACATAGTCATAACAAGCAACGATTTACACTGATTGATACCAAGCATATCGGCTGGTGAAAATTGAATACTTATTATTAACCTAACGGGAGTTGGGCGAGATGTCGAATCAAATTATTGGCTGAGTTTAAGAATGTGACACATAGTTAGATGGTTACAAAAGTAAACAAGCTCAAGAGGATAGCTAAATGCAGTTAACTCAATTTAAGCATTGGTTGCATTCGCCCGAAGGTGCATTGCCTAAATGTGTGGTGGTAAGCCATGCTGGTAGTGCGGATTATTTAATGGAAGTGGAGTTCAAACATCAGTTAGTCCCTTTAAAGGATGATGAAGACCAAATGCTGAAGTTTAAGAATATGGAGCAAGTCGCGGAGCTGCTAAAACCCTTGGGGATCACCAGTGTGATCTTGCGGATGATCGACCCTTACGATGAGTTTTCACCAGATAACCAAATCTCATCGTGTCGCGAAGAGATGGTGATCACCTTGTAATATTCACCAGAAGAAGGGCGTAGCCACTTCTTCTGATTGGCGTCTGTTTGCTGTTGATCAGATGATGAAGTGCTTAGCCAATATGGCAGCAGTAAAATGGGTTTTGAGGTAAAAGCCGCGCGGCAGGGTTTTGATTGGTTGTCCGTTGGCGCCGTAAGCCTCGGTCAATGCTTTGTTGTTGGCCGCTTTAGGGCGTAATTGCAGTACTTCGCCGTGTTTGGCTGTGATTTGCTCCACTTGCCCTAGTACGATCATGTCCATCAGCTCTTCCCAATCTTGGCGTAGCTGCTGCTCTTCTTCTTCTGATGGTTGCCACAATAATGGTGAGCCAACATGGCGATCGGCTAGTGGAATATCACGTTCGCCTTCAACTGGGATCCACAATACTTTTGCTAGTTTGTGCTTGATATGACTGTGTTGCCAATCGAGCCCGTGCAAGCCAATCAAAGGGGCAACACATACAAAAGTGGTTTCCAGAGGTTTGCCATGATAGCCAATCGGAATGGTTTTCAGCTCAATCCCAAGCTCAATAAAATCAGGAACGGGTTTACTACCGGCGGTTGCCCCAAGGTGCCACTCTAAGAGTTGACCAACCCAGCCTTTGTCACGGCGAAGATCGGGGGGCGGTACGATCCCAGCTTGTTGTGCTAACTCGCCTAGTGTGAGTCCTGCCAGTGCTTGAGCGCGATCTAATAACTCGGCTTCAGTTTGAGGTGTGCTTGGTTGTTCGATGGGGGACATACCACTTATATTCATGATTGAGCTTGAGGCGTCGATGTTATCACAGAGGATCTTTGGGTGAGCGGTTAATTTCTGCTCGATCTTGTATCGAAAGGAAGTGGCTAATTGTGGATAGCTTTGGTGGTTATACTTTTTATGTGATTAACTGGCTGAATTTTAACTATTATTTTTCTTGATTTTGTTGTCGTGATGACTTGAATGAGGAATTTATCAAGAAAGTCACCAGAGATATGCTGGATCACCAACAAAGATATCCACAGGAATCTTGGATAAAAAATTGCCAATTCATGAATCTGGATGGATATACAGGACTTTGTTGGCTATTTAAGCGCTTTGTTCGCCAAGATTACGTTAAATATGACTTGCTGGTGTGGATAGTTTAAAAGTTGGTTGATCTTTGACCGATCGTATATTTGTTCTGATTTTATAAAGTTAGCTGATAATAATATAAGTAGGAGTGTTGTTTTAAGTTTATGTTTTATAGGGTTTAAATTGTGGTTTAACCATGTTTGTGAACCTTTTTATTTTAAGGTTGTTGTGCTGGATATAGCCCATAAATTGGCTTCTGCACAAATCTATCCACAGAAAAAGTGAATAAATGTGGCTTATGTCTCACTTGGTTGTTTATAAAACAATTTGGTGGTTAAAGTTATCCAGAAACTGAGTGCTAGGTAGGAAAAAACAGTTAATAATTAGAATGTTTGTTAACCTTTGCCCCGATCTATGAAAAAATCAGCATTAATAGAGATTTATAATTGAGGTCGTCTAGTGATTGATGGCGATGGATACCGTCCTAATGTCGGGATAGTTATCTGTAATAGCCACGGCCAGGTATTCTGGGCTCGACGATATGGACAGCATTCTTGGCAGTTTCCACAAGGTGGTATTGATGAAGGGGAAACCCCTGAACAGGCCATGTACCGAGAATTGTATGAGGAAGTAGGTCTTACTAAAAAGGATGTGCGGATCATTGCGTCTAGCCGCCATTGGCTACGCTATAAGTTACCCAAGCGTCTGGTAAGGTGGGACTCGAAACCCGTTTGTATCGGGCAAAAGCAGAAATGGTTTTTGTTAAGCCTCGAATGCGATGAGTCGAAGGTGAATATGCAGCGTGGGAGCACGCCGGAATTCGATGGTTGGCGATGGGTCAGTTATTGGTATCCGGTGCGTCAGGTGGTGTCTTTTAAGCGCGATGTTTATCGTCGAGCGCTTAAAGAATTTGCTGCGATGGCGATGCCTTTTAAAGAACGTAAAGAGCGTAGAGTGAAACGCCATAAGGGGCGACGGAACTAATCCCCATCTAAATTCGTGATTATCTTCCTCGCGGGTGGTGCGTTTACTCCCAAGTAAGGCGCGAAACAGCTTATGCTGACACAGCTCAGAGAAATTGTTGAAAAAGTGGCGAGTGCCGAAACCTTGATCGATGCGCTTGATCAACTGGTGGTTAGCACTTGCCAAGCTATGAATACCGACTGTTGCTCGGTGTATATTGCTGACAGCCGTCGTCAGGAATATACCCTGATGGCGAGCCAAGGGCTGGTGAAAACCCATAAGCATATTGCGCTAGGGTTTGAAGAAGGCTTGGTTGGATTGGTTGGTCGTCGAGCTGAACCTATCAATGTTGCCGATGCACGGCAACATCCCCATTTCAAACATCTCCCCGGCACTGGCGAAGAGCACTTTGGCTCTTTCTTTGGCACGCCAATAACCCATCAACGCCAAGTATTGGGGGTGTTGGTGATCCAGCAAAAAGCGCGTCGTGAATTTGATGAAAGCGAAGAGTCTTTCATGGTCACGCTGGCGGCGCAGTTGGCCGTGATCTTAGCTCACGCTAAGGCACAGGGCATGTGGCCGGATCAACACGATGGTCTGCACCTGACAGGCTCTGCTTCATCGCAAGGTGTAGCAGTGGCAAAAGCTTGGTGGGACGACAATCAACCGCGCTTAGAACAAGTGTTACCTGCCTCATCGCTGAGTATTGAAAACGAGCAAGAGCGATTAACGATCGCGATCGATTTAGCGAGCAATGAATTTCGCCGCTTGCGTAAACGCTTTGATAGTGAGCTGCATAAAGAAACCTTGGCAATTTTTGATCTGTTCAGTCACCTGCTTAACGATCCCATGTTGCGTAAAGACTTGTTTGCCAAGGTCAACGCTGGCGATTTAGCTGAATGGGCGATCCGCCAAGTGGTCGAAGCGTATTCAACCCGCTTTGCCAATATGAAAGACGCCTACCTTAAAGAGCGCGCGCAAGATATTCGTGAACTTGGACAACGATTGTTGTTCTTTCTCTATAACGAAGATGTATCGGAATACGAGTGGGATCAGCCACGCGTCTTGCTAACTCGTGAGTTAACCGCGGCTATGCTGGCGACGATCCCACGCGATAAACTTGCCGGCGTCGTGGCGCAAGAGGGCGCAGCGAACTCCCACGCCGCGATATTGTCTCGTGCGTTGGGCATTCCCGCCATTATGGGCGTTGATTTCGTGCCGGATAAAGTCCACAACTGTCAGGTTGTGGTGGATGGCTATCGGGGCGACTTCTTGGTTAACCCTAATCGCCATGTGTTAAAAGAATACCGCCGCTTGCTGCGCGAAGAAAACGAGCAGACCAAAATCGTTGAAAGCGAGTTGGCAAAATGTGCGGTGACCAAAGACAACCAGCGTATTTATATCCACCTTAATGCGGGCTTGAGCGCCGATACCAGTATCGCGGTTAATCGTGGGGTTGATGGTGTTGGCTTGTACCGTACCGAAGTGCCTTTTTTGCTTCAACGCAGTTTTCCTTCGGAAGAAGAGCAAGCCACCCAATACCATGCGATTTTATCGTCGTACCCCACTAAACCTGTGGTAATGCGTACCTTAGATATCGGTGGCGATAAACCACTGCCTTATTTGGCGATTGAGGAAGACAATCCCTTTCTAGGTTGGCGTGGGATCCGCTTTACTTTAGATCATCCTGAGATATTTTTGATCCAAGTACGCGCCATGCTCCGAGCCAGTATCGGCTTGGATAACATGGATATTTTGCTGCCGATGATCTCTGGTGTTGCGGAGCTTGATGAAGCCATTGTGCTGATTGAACGCGCCTTTGATGAAGTGCAAAAGCAAGCCGAACAGCAAGGGCAAACACTGCGCCGTCCACGCTTGGGGATCATGATTGAAGTCCCTTCTATTTTGTATCAGCTTCCTGCGCTAAAAGGCAAAGTGGACTTCATTTCGGTTGGTAGTAACGACTTAACTCAATATTTATTAGCAGTTGATCGGAACAATGCACGGGTTGCGAATGTCTATGATGCATTACACCCTGCGGTTTTGAATGCGTTGAAGCATATTTTGACCGCTAGTCAGCAGCTTGGCATTCCTGTTAGTGTATGTGGCGAATTGGCGGGTGACCCAGTTGGGGCACTGCTTTTGGTCGGCATGGGGTATCGCTCGTTGAGTATGAATACCCGTAACGTTGCCAAAATTAAATATATTTTGCGTCAAATTGATGCGCAAGAAATGGAAGCCTTAGCCCTGCAAGCATTGAATGCCGCGCTGGCGACGGATGTAAGAACAACCACCACACGGTTCGTCGAAGAGAAAGGTCTCGGCGGATTTCTTCGTGCGGGTAAGTAGGACAGAAGTAGATGGAAACCACGTTATGGCTATTTGCCATGTGTTTGGTGTTGGGCAGCGTTGTCGGGTTACTCGCAGGCTTGCTCGGTATTGGTGGTGGGTTGTTGGTGGTACCTGCACTGGCGTGGTTATTACCTCAAGCAGGCATTGAGTCTGGTTTGGTGATGCACATTGCGCTGGCGACGTCGCTGGCGAGTATTGTGCTCACCTCTGGTTCGTCTGCTCGTAACCATATCCGCTTAGGTAATGTTGATTTACAGGCGGTTAAGCTATTGGCGCCAGGGATAGTGGTCGGCGGTTTAGGTGGCAGTGTGATTGCGGAATTGGTGCCTGAACACCTATTACCGAAAATCTTTGCCGCTATTGTACTGATGCTCGCACTGCAAATGTTGGCTTCGATCCGCGTCTCGCAGAATAACCGCACGTTACCTAGTTCTGCCAAGTGTATTGGTAGCGGTGGGGTGATAGGGGTTGTTTCTAGCTTGGCTGGGATCGGCGGCGGTTCGTTAACCGTGCCATATTTAAATTGGCACGGCTTAGAAATGCGTCGCGCTATTGGTAGTGCTTCGTTAGTGGGTGCTATTATCGCCATTGCTGGTATGGTGGGCTTTATTGTCGCGGGAGTGGGCGATGAGGCATTACCGGCTTGGAGCATTGGCTATGTGTATTTGCCGGCCTTAGTGGGGATAGTATCGACGTCGGTGATCACGACTCGCTATGGTGCAGCCTTGGTTAGCCGAACACCAACGGCAACCCTAAAGAAAATTTTCGCCCTCTTTTTGCTATTTATTAGCGTTAGAATGTTTATTGGTTAACAGCGCAACACGAGATTATTTGAATGAGCCAAGGATTTATTACTTTTCCAAACATAGACCCAGTGTTGATTGAGATTGGGCCATTGGCGATACGTTGGTATGGCTTGATGTACCTGATTGGGTTTATTTTTGCGATGTGGCTAGCGAATCGCCGCGCTGATAAGCCCAACAGCGGTTGGACCCGCGATCAAGTCAGTGACTTGTTGTTTGCTGGCTTCCTTGGCGTTGTTTTGGGCGGACGTATTGGTTACGTGCTGTTCTACAACTTTGAGTTGTTCTTAGATAACCCGCTGTACCTATTCCAAGTATGGACCGGAGGAATGTCATTCCACGGCGGTTTATTGGGTGTGATCACCGCAATGTTCTGGTATGCCCGCAAGAATGGTCGTACTTTCTTTGGGGTGGCTGATTTTGTCGCGCCGCTAGTCCCGTTTGGTTTAGGCATGGGACGTTTAGGTAACTTTATTAATGGTGAGCTTTGGGGCCGTGTTACCGATGTACCGTGGGCGATGATTTTCCCAACCGGTGGTCCATTGCCTCGTCACCCTTCTCAGCTGTACGAGTTCTTCTTAGAAGGCTTGGTATTGTTGATCATCTTGAATATCTTCATTCGTAAGCCTCGTCCAGCAGGCGCGGTATCCGGCTTGTTCCTATTAGGTTACGGTAGCTTCCGCTTTATTGTTGAATACTTCCGCGAACCGGATGCACATTTGGGGCTGTTTGGTGGTTGGATCAGCATGGGGCAAATCCTATCGCTACCTATGGTGATTGGTGGTCTGTTAATGATGCTATGGGCTTACAAAACCCAGCCGAAAGGTAAAACGGCATAAGCTATCAACCTCATGATTACGAAAAAGCAGCTCAATGGAGCTGCTTTTTTATTGTCTGCTTGAGCGTGATGGCGGGATTTGATCAGAAAAAGTCGCGTTAATTCTGGTAAGATCGACCACAATTTTTTTGAGTAGCCGAGCAGGCATTCGCCTTGATATCGGTTTTAATGACGAGCGAGTAGAACGATGAAGCAGTATTTAGATCTCTGTCAGCGCATTGTTGACGAAGGTGTTTGGATTGAAAATGAACGTACCAATAAGCGTTGTTTGACCGTAGTGAATGCTGACTTAACGTTTGATGTGGAGAACAACGAGTTCCCACTGATCACCACTCGTAAAAGCTTTTGGAAGTCAGCAATCGCAGAGCTACTAGGTTACCTTCGTGGCTACGATAACGCGGCAGATTTTCGTGCTCTAGGTACGAAAACGTGGGACATGAATGCCAATGACAACCAAGCATGGTTGAATAACCCACACCGCAAAGGTACCGACGATATGGGCCGCGTATACGGGGTGCAAGGTCGTAGCTGGCAGAAACCAGACGGTAGTACAATTGACCAACTGCGTAAGATTGTCGATAACCTGTCGCAAGGTATTGATGACCGTGGTGAAATCCTGACTTTCTACAACCCAGGTGAGTTTGACCGTGGTTGTCTGCGCCCTTGTATGCACACTCACACTTTCTCTAAGCTTGGCGATACCCTGTACCTAACTAGCTACCAACGTTCGTGTGATGTACCGCTAGGCCTGAACTTCAACCAAATCCAAGTATTCACCTTGTTGGCATTAATGGCGCAAATCACAGGTTTGAAGCCGGGTAAGGCGTACCACAAGATTGTAAATGCACACATTTATGAAGATCAGCTAGAGCTAATGCGTGATGTACAGCTTAAGCGTGAGCCATTCCCATCACCGAAATTGATCATTAACCCGAAAATCAAATCGCTAGAAGATTTGGAAACTTGGGTGACGATGGATGACTTTGAAGTGGTAGGCTACGAGCACCACGAGCCAATCAAATACCCATTCTCGGTATAAGTTGCGCTCGCTTTAGTCAGCGGGTTCAAGTGAGTTAAACAGAAAAACGGAGCCACAGGCGATTGCTGGTGGCTCCGTTTTTTTATCTGACGTAAATCATGAATTTTAAACATTAAAAAGCCCCGTCAGTTAGACTGACGGGGCTTGATGTTTTCGCTCTTTAGTAAGGGCTTAAGCCGTTAGGCTTAGGATACCTACTGGGATAACTAGGAATACCATCGCAATGTAACCAAACACGGTTGCTTTGCTCTTAATTGCCAAGTCACCAAGGTGGAAAGCACCTTTTAGCGGTAGTTCACGTAGGAACGGAATACCAAAGATAAGCAGTGTTGCCAATACGTTGAACGCTAGGTGTACGAGAGCAATCTGTAGGGCAAATACCGCGTTGTCGCCAGAGATAGCCGTTGCTGCTAGTAGTGCCGTGATACAAGTACCAATGTTTGCACCTAGGGTGAACGGGTAAACCTCACGTACTTTCAGTACACCAGTACCTACTAGTGGCACCATCAAGCTGGTTGTTGTTGATGAAGACTGTACCAAGATAGTTACGATAGAGCCTGATGCGA
Source organism: Photobacterium jeanii (assembly GCF_001650345.1). GTDB lineage: Bacteria > Pseudomonadota > Gammaproteobacteria > Enterobacterales > Vibrionaceae > Photobacterium > Photobacterium jeanii. The sequence goes on from NZ_LVHF01000025.1 coordinate 98,364, forward strand.
TACCGTGCAGTGGACCACGACCGATCGCATTCTTCAGGATATCTTTTGCACGACCAACCATTAAGCTACGCATTAGTTTACCCATTGCGGTGATAGCAACGAAGATTAGTGCGATACCAATGAAGATAAGTGCAACGCCACCTAGGGTACCAAATGCTTCTAGTGGACCTTTTACTAGCTCTACAGCTGGCTTAGTTAGCGGCTTCATGAAGTTCAAACCCTTCATGCTCATATCGCCCGCACCCATCATAGGTGATACTAACCAAGATGAAATTTTATCCAACAGACCGAACATCATCTCCAATGGTAGGAAGATCAATACCGCCAATAGGTTGAAGAAATCGTGTACGGTTGCACTTGCAAATGCACGACGGAATTCATCTTTACAACGTGCGTGACCAAGGCTAACTAGGGTATTAGTTAGGGTTGTACCAATGTTTGCACCCATTACCATAGGGATTGCCGTTTCAACTGGAAGGCCACCAGCCACCAGACCTACGATAATCGATGTCACTGTGCTTGATGATTGGATCAGCGCAGTTGCTGCCAAACCAATCATTAGACCTGCTACAGGGTGAGACGCGAATTCAAACAAGGTTTTCGCTTGTTCACCAACAGACCATTTAAAGCCGCTGCTGACCATAGATACAGCAACAAGCAGAATGTAAAGCATGAACGCTAGGTTAGCCCAGCGGACCCAACGCATAGAGCTGTTTTGTGGTGCAGCAGTAGTGGCTTGGGTATTCATAATCATTTCTCCATGACAATAGGATGTCGTTTGGGTGTCATTTTGTTGAAATCTGCCGCGATGGTAGAGGGCTAATATTTCAGAAATATGACACTTTTAATGACAAGGCATATTTGTGCTTAATTTGTGACCGATAAGGTGTCAGGAGAGCTTGACGTCAAGGTGTCTTAATGGTGGTTAATGTGTTGATTTTTAGGTGGTTTAACGATTGCTTAGTGTTGGTTGTAATTGTTTTTTTATCCGAGTCGAATAATTAAAATTAATAGTAAAAAAGCGGGAAGAATCGCTCTCTAATGAAAGAAATATGACACTGAATATGACAGTGAAAAATTATTCTGCGGATATTACTTGGTTACAGGTCTAATTATTCGGTTTTTACGAAGTGTTAGCTCTAAACAAACGATTTTTCAATACAAGCAATTGGCGACTACACTGGTGATACAATTTGTTTGTGAAATTTGTTTTTGTGCAAAGGAGTGACGGTCAATGACCGATGCTATTCGTAAATTTTTAAAACTAGAGTCTGCGGGCGGTATTATCCTGATCATAGCCGCTGCGATTGCAATGATGATTGCAAACTCTCCACTTGGATCAATTTATTCTAGTACGCTTCATTCTTATGTCGCGGGCCTATCGGTTGAGCATTGGATCAACGATGGTCTTATGGCGATCTTCTTCCTATTGATTGGTTTAGAAGTTAAGCGTGAATTAATCGAAGGTGCGCTAAACACCAAAGAGAAAGCGATTTTCCCTGCTATTGCCGCTGTTGGTGGTATGGTGGCGCCAGCGCTAGTGTACGTACTTTTCAACTACTCTGATTCTTTGGCGGTGACTGGCTGGGCTATTCCTGCGGCAACCGACATCGCGTTTGCATTGGGTATCATGGCGCTGCTTGGCAAGCGTGTACCTGTTAGTTTGAAAGTCTTCCTACTCGCACTCGCAATTATCGATGACCTAGGTGTTATCGTGATCATCGCTTTGTTCTACAGCAGCGATCTATCAACAATTGCGCTTGCGGTGGCATTTGCCTCAACGGCCGCCCTGTTCATCATGAACGCCAAGAATGTCACCAAGTTGAGTTGGTACTTGATTGTCGGCGCAATTCTATGGGTGAGCGTATTGAAATCAGGTGTTCACGCAACGCTTGCGGGCGTGGTACTAGGCTTTGCAATTCCATTGAGTGGTAAAGATGGTCGTTCTGATCACCATTCACCACTGAAACACCTAGAGCATGCGCTGCATCCTTATGTTGCGTTCCTTATCCTACCGTTGTTTGCATTTGCAAATGCAGGTATCTCACTAGACGGCGTATCTCTGTCTGGTATGGCTGGTATGCTGCCAGTAGGTATTGCACTGGGTCTGTTTATCGGTAAACCACTTGGTATCTTTACAGCAAGCTACTTTGCTGTGAAATCAGGCGTGGCGAAGTTGCCAGACGGCATTAACTTCAAGCATATCTTTGCGGTGTCTGTGTTGTGTGGTATCGGCTTTACGATGTCGATCTTCATCTCTTCACTGGCATTCACAGGTGCTCCAGCTGACTTCACCACATATTCTCGTCTGGGTATTTTGGTTGGCTCGACGGTGTCAGCACTGGTTGGTTACTTCATGCTGGATCGTGTGTTGCCTAAATCGGAGGCATAATATGAAACCTTATCTACTCACTGCGATGGTGTTTGTATCATCTGCCGCTGTGGCAGTACCAGATTATACGAATTGCACAGCAGATAACGAAACGGAACTTTGTCAGGCTTATTTAGCCGGTGTTAGCCACGGTAAGGCTACAGCGACGACAGTGAATGCTGAGTTGGATGATTCATTCCGCTCACGAGCACTCGAGCAGCGGGTAGGTGAGCGTTACCGTAAATCAGTGCAAGACGACAAAAAAGTGGTACAAACGACCAACTAGTCGTCTCTCAGGCGTCAAGAAGTGCGCCTGAGCCGTGAAAAATTGCAGATAAAGTTGAAGCCCCAATGCGTGCAGCGTAAGCTGCTCGTTTGGGGTTTTTTATTATGGCAGTGAAGTAGCGGATGTCTCATCTTAACTATAACCACTTGTATTATTTCTGGATGGTCTGCAAACAAGGCTCGGTCACTAAGGCCGCTGATGCTTTGTTCCTTGCGCCTCAGACAGTAACAGGGCAGATCCGTGCGTTAGAAGAGCGGATGAAAGGAAAGCTCACCAAGCGAGTGGGGCGTAATATTGAACCGACTGAGTTAGGTCAGTTGGTATTTAAGTACGCTGATAAGATGTTCGATCTTAGCTACGAAATGCTAGATATCGTTAACTACACCCAACGTGAAAATCAATTGTTGGAAGTTGGGGTTGCGGATGCTTTATCAAAGCGTCTTGTGAGCAAAGTATTGCTCGAAGGGATCCCCGAAGACGAACGTATTCACCTGCGTTGCTATGAGTCCACTCACGAAATGCTGCTTGAGCAGCTCTCCATGCATAAACTGGATATGATTTTATCGGATTGCCCGGTGGATTCGACCCAGAGCCCGGGCTTGTACAGTAAGAAGCTAGGGGAGTCGAGCATGAGTTTCTTCTGCTCTAAACCAGATAAACCGCTGAACTTCCCATCTTGTATTGAAGATTACAAGTTACTGATCCCTGGGCGTCGTACCGCAATGGGGCGTAAGTTGCATCAATGGTTTGATCAACAAGGGGTCACCCCGAATATTCTTGGCGAATTTGACGATGCGGCCTTGATGAAAGCTTTTGGTGCTTACCATCAATCCATGTTTGTTGCGCCGTCGATTTATGCTGAGGAAATCGAAGAAGCGAATAACATTCGTGAAGTGAAACGGGTGAGAGAAATAAAAGAAGAGTATTACGTTATTTTTGCTGAGCGGATGATCATGCACCCCGCAGTGAAAAAGATATGTGAAGCAAACTTTGGTAAGTTGTTTAAATAGCGATAATTTACCATGAATTTTTCATGGATTTTTAACCATAACTCCCTTAAGATCTAAGTATATTAGCGTTAACTTAAATTAGATGGTGAGAATATGGAACTGCAACAAATGGAGCAGAATGCTGGACAGGCAGTCGTATTACTCAAAGCCATGGCCAATGAAAGACGTTTGTTTATTCTGTGCTATTTGCTAGAAGGGGAAATGTCGGTTGGGATGATGTGCGAGAAGCTGCAACTCAGCCAATCGGCGTTATCACAACATTTAGCGTGGCTAAGGCGTGATGGCTTAGTGGAAACGCGTAAAGAGTCGCAAACCGTGTTCTATCGCCTTAAGAGCGAAGAAGTCAAAGCGATGATCCAGCTGCTCCACAATATGTACTGCAATTGATATTAACGGCTGCAGTGCAACAAGCGATGTCGTCATACTCAAATGACAGATACAAAAAAACCGGCAAAAGCCGGTTTTTTTATCGCTGTAATCTCGACTCTATTAAAGAGCTTTGATTTTAGCAGCTAGGCGAGCTTTGTGACGTGCAGCCTTGTTTTTGTGGATTAGGCCTTTAGTAGCCATGCGATCCATAACAGGTTGCATTTCAACGAAAGCAGCAGTTGCAGCTTCTTTGTTGCCAGCTTCGATAGCAGCGATAACTTTTTTGAAGAAAGTGCGCATCATTGAACGACGGCTAGCGTTGTGCTGGCGACGTTTCTCAGAAGTGATAGCACGTTTCTTAGCAGATTTGATATTTGCCAAGGGTGTAACTCCCAAATTCTTGGTACGGTGACAATTTAAGGCCGAGGACTATGCCAACAAAGCCAAAGAATGTCAAATGATTTGTGTAAATAACCGCCAAGGCCTTGAAGTTGGCACTTACGGATTAACACGGTTAATATGGCGGCAGATTTTACCAGCATTTTGCCCCGCAAGTCACCTTTCTGGGCTATCTTTTATGAGGTTTTTTTGTGAGTAAGCGTCTTTTACGCTCAGGACTGATAGTCAGCACCATGACTTTGGTTTCTCGAGTCTTGGGTTTAGTGCGTGATGTAGTGGTTGCAAACCTGATGGGAGCAGGGGCTGCCGCTGATGTTTTCTTCTTTGCGAACAAGATCCCGAACTTCTTACGCCGTCTTTTTGCCGAGGGTGCGTTCTCGCAAGCCTTTGTGCCCGTATTGACTGAATATCATGCAACGGGCGATATGGATAAGACGCGCCAGCTGATCGCAAAGGCATCAGGTACCCTTGGGGTGCTGGTTTCGATTGTGACTTTACTCGGAATTTTAGGCTCGGGTGTCGTAACGGCACTTTTTGGTGCGGGTTGGTTTATTGACTGGTTAAACGACGGTCCAGCCGCGCCAAAATTTGAGCTGGCGAGCTTGTTGCTTAAAATTACCTTTCCTTATTTATGGTTTATCACCTTTGTTGCCTTATCAGGGGCCATTCTCAATACCTTGGGTAAATTTGCGGTTTCTTCTTTTACTCCCGTATTTTTGAATGTGGCAATCATTGGCTGTGCGCTGTTTCTATCGCCACAGTTAGCGCAACCTGAAATTGGTTTGGCGATCGGTGTCTTCTTAGGTGGTTTGATCCAATTCCTGTTCCAAATTCCCTTCCTTATAAAGGAAGGCGCTTTTGTGCGTCCACAATGGGGATGGAACGATCCTGGGGTGACAAAAATTCGCACCTTGATGATCCCGGCGTTGTTTGGGGTATCGGTGAGTCAGATCAACCTCCTGTTCGATACTTTTATTGCCAGTTTCTTGGCAACGGGGTCGATTAGCTGGCTTTACTACTCTGATCGTTTATTGGAGTTCCCGCTTGGTTTGTTCGGGATTGCGATTGCTACCGTTATTTTGCCTGCTCTATCGCGCAAGCACGTTGAAAAAACCTCGGCGCAATTTGCCAGCACCATGGACTGGGGCGTACGCATGGTGTTGCTATTAGGTATTCCAGCCATGCTGGGGTTGATGGTGCTAGCGAAGCCGATGCTAATGGTGCTGTTTATGCGCGGTGAATTTACTCCGGTTGACGTTGAGCAAGCTTCGATGTCACTGCTGGCGTATGCGTCTGGCTTGCTGAACTTTATGTTAATCAAAGTGCTCGCCCCTGGTTACTACGCGCGTCAAGATACCAAGACTCCTGTGCGTTTTGGTATCATCGCGATGATCACCAATATGTTCTTCAATGCGATTTTTGCCTATTTTTATGGTTATATTGGCTTGGCGATGGCAACGGCATTGTCGGCGTTGGTGAATGCGGCACTGCTATACCGTGGTCTTCATATGGCGAATGTTTACCGCGTGACGAAAACAACACTGTGGTTTGTGGCGCGTTTAGTGGCTGGTGGGATCGCGATGGTCGCGAGCTTATGGTACTTGATGCCGGAAATGAGTGTTTGGCTTGGTTGGCACTTGGGTCATCGCGTGTTGTGGCTGGCGGGTTTGATCCTTGCTGGGGCGACGGTTTACCTGCTAACTGTGACGATTTTAGGCGTTCGAGTGCATCATCTGCGCACTGATAGCTGATTGACAGAGCGGACTAGTATATAATCCGTCGGTTTTTATCGTGAATTTTGAAAATAACTTAGCCAATCAGCAGCGATACATGGAATTAATCCGAGGAATACACAATATCAAGCCACGTCATCACGGGTGCGTGTTGACCATAGGTAACTTTGACGGTGTTCATTTAGGGCATCAGGCGGTATTGCGTCAGGTAATGGCGAAAGCCGAGTCCATGTCGCTTCCAGCGACTGTGATGTCATTTGAACCCCAGCCGCTGGAGTTGTTTGCCGGAGATAAAGCGCCGGCGCGATTGACGCGTTTTCGCGATAAATACCAGCAACTAAAAAAAGTGGGCGTTGAGCGCTTGCTTTGCATCAATTTTAATGCGCATTTTGCCAATCAAACGGCGGACGACTTTGTTCGTCGCTTGTTGGTTGAGCAATTGGGTGTTAAGTTTCTGGTTGTTGGTGATGATTTTCGCTTCGGTCAAGGTCGAAGCGGCAATTTTGAGATGCTACAAGCGGCAGGCCGTGAGTGGGGTTTTGAAGTTGTGAGTACACAAAGTTTCTGCGTGGCAGAGCAACGTGTAAGTAGTACTGCTATTCGTCAAGCATTAGCCAATGATGAGTTAGTATCAGCATCTGCCATGTTAGGTCGACCTTACAGTGTTTGTGGGCGTGTTTCTCACGGTCGTAAATTAGGTCGTACTATCGGCTTTCCTACAGCAAATGTGCCGCTAAAGCGTCGCGTATCACCGGTTTCTGGGGTGTATGCTGTGGAAGTGCTGGGTTTAGATGGTACCCCGTATCCGGGGGTTGCCAATGTTGGTCATCGACCAACAGTGAATGGTGTCCGCCAACAGTTGGAGGTACACCTGTTTGATTTTACTGGTGATTTGTACGGTCGCCAGATTGAAGTTGTGTTGCACCATAAGCTGCGCAACGAACAAAAATTCGAATCGTTTGATGCGCTGAAAGCACAAATTGAGCGAGATGCTCATACAGCACGGGTGTGGCTGTCTGAGCGTAATAATGTCCAACTTCGCCCAAGTAACGGAATCTAGAATCAATGAGCGACTATAAAGATACCCTGAATTTACCTGAAACAGGGTTTCCGATGCGAGGCAACCTAGCTCAACGTGAGCCAGCAATGCTAAAGCGTTGGAATGATGAAGATCTTTACGGTGAAATTCGTAAAGCTAAGAAGGGTAAAAAATCCTTCGTATTACACGATGGCCCTCCATATGCCAACGGTGATATTCACATTGGTCACGCGCTAAATAAGATTCTTAAAGACATTATTATTAAGTCAAAGACGCTTTCAGGCTTTGACGCGCCATACGTACCAGGTTGGGACTGTCACGGTCTACCAATCGAACTAATGGTAGAAAAGAAAGTTGGTAAACCAGGCCACAAAGTAACGGCTGCGGAATTCCGTGAAAAATGTCGTGCTTACGCTGCGGGTCAGGTTGAAGGTCAAAAAGAAAGCTTCATTCGTCTAGGTGTACTAGGTGAGTGGGATAAGCCTTACCGCACTATGGATTTTGCAACAGAAGCGAACATCATTCGCTCTCTGGGTAAAATTGCGGATAACAACCACCTTCTTAAAGGTTTCAAACCTGTTCACTGGTGTACAGACTGTGGTTCTGCACTGGCTGAAGCTGAAGTTGAGTACCAAGATAAAGTATCACCATCTATCGATGTGAAATTCAAAGCAGCTGACGAAGCAGCCACTGTTGCTAAGTTCTCTTGCCCTGAAGGTCACCAAGGTGAAGGTGATGTGTCTATCGTTATCTGGACAACCACCCCGTGGACACTGCCTGCTAACCGCGCAGTAGCGGTTCGTGACGATCTAGAATACGTTCTGATCCAAGTAGAAGCTGATGCAGAAAACAATCAGCAAGCTTACCGTCTGATCGTTGCTTCTGAGCTAGCGAAAGATGTGATGGATCGTGCTGGTATCGCGCACTACCACAACCTAGGTTTCTGTAAAGGTGAAGAGCTAGAGCTAGTTCGCTTTAACCACCCATTCTACAGCTTCGATGTTCCTGTGATTCTAGGCGATCACGTAACGACTGATTCAGGTACGGGTTGTGTTCACACAGCACCAGGCCACGGTCAAGAAGACTTCGCGGTTGGTCAAAAATACGATCTAGAAGTGGCTAACCCAGTAGGTAGCAACGGTGTTTACCTTCCTGATACTGAGCTATTTGCAGGTCAGCACGTATTTAAAGCTAACGACTCTGTACTTGAAGTACTAAAAGAGCGTGGCGCACTGCTTCACCACCATGCTTACGAGCACAGCTACCCACACTGCTGGCGCCACAAAACGCCAATTATCTTCCGTGCGACACCACAATGGTTCGTATCTATGGATAAAGCAGGCCTTCGTGCGAAAGCGCTAGAAGAAATCAAAGGCGTTCAATGGATGCCTGAGTGGGGCCAAAGCCGCATCGAAGGTATGATCGAAGGTCGCCCTGAGTGGTGTATCTCTCGTCAACGTACCTGGGGCGTGCCAATTGCACTGTTCGTACACAAAGAAACTCAAGAGCTTCACCCTAATACTAGCGAGTTGATTGAGAAAGTCGCTCAACTTGTTGAACAAAAAGGTATTCAAGCATGGTGGGATCTAGAACCTGCTGAGCTTATGGGCGAAGAAGACGCGGCTAACTACGAAAAAGTAATGGACACCCTAGACGTATGGTTCGACTCAGGTGTGACTCACTATTCTGTGGTTGATAGCCGTGAAGAATTCAACGGTAACGCTGCTGATCTTTACCTAGAAGGTTCTGACCAACACCGTGGTTGGTTCCAATCTTCACTGATCACATCTGTGGCAATGAAAGACAACGCACCATACAAGCAAGTGCTAACGCACGGTTTCGTGGTTGACGGTCAAGGCCGTAAGATGTCGAAATCTATCGGTAACGTGGTAGCGCCAAAAGATGTAACTAATAAACTAGGTGCAGATATCCTACGTCTATGGGTTGCTTCTACAGACTATACAGGCGAAGTTGCGGTTTCTGATGAAATCCTAAAACGCTCTGCTGATGCTTACCGTCGTATCCGTAACACAGCGCGTTTCTTCCTTGCGAATCTAAGCGGTTTCAACCCAGAAACAGACCTAGTCGCACCAGAAGATATGGTTGCACTGGATCGCTGGGCGGTAGGTCGTGCGAAAGCAGCACAAGAAGAAATCATTAAAGCGTACGACGAGTACAACCTACATGGTGTAACTCAGCGCCTAATGCAGTTCTGTTCTGTGGAAATGGGTTCTTTCTACCTAGACGTGATCAAAGACCGTCAGTACACAGCAAAACGTGGTGGTCACGCACAACGTAGCTGTCAGACTGCGCTTTACTATATTGTTGAAGCTTTGGTTCGTTGGATGGCACCAATCATGTCATTTACCGCTGACGAAATCTGGAACGAAATGCCAGGTCAACGTGACAAGTTCGTATTCACGGGTGAGTGGTTCGAAGGTCTATTTGGTCTAGCTGCCGATGAGAAACTGAACAACGAATTCTGGGCTGAAATCCAGCAAGTTCGTGGTGCAGTGAACAAGCTACTTGAAGGCGCTCGTAAAGACAAAGTGATCGGTGGTGCGCTGCAAGCGGAAGTAACGCTTCATGCAAATGCGGAACTGGCGGCGAAACTGAACACGCTAGAAGACGAACTGCGTTTCGTACTACTAACCTCTAAAGCGGATGTGGAAGTGGCTGACAGCATGCCTGCTGGCGCACAAGAAACTGACGTTGAAGGTCTATTCGTTACTGTAACGGCTTCAGAAGCTGCGAAGTGTGACCGTTGTTGGCACCACGTAGCGGATGTTGGCACTATCGAAGGTCACGAAGAAGTTTGTGGTCGTTGTGTGAGCAACGTTGAAGGCGAAGGTGAAGAGCGTAAGTTTGCCTAATGACAATGACATCGCCTAAACAAACGACACTGTCGCTAAAACAATCAGGAGTACGCTGGCTTTGGCTAGCGGCTCTGGTTTTCATCATTGACGTAGGCAGTAAGCTGATCGTCATGAACACTATGGAATATGGCTGGCCGAATCGTATCGAGATCTTGCCGTTTTTCAATTTGCTGTATGTGCATAACTACGGCGCAGCGTTTAGCTTCTTAAGCGATGCAGGTGGTTGGCAGCGATGGTTATTTACGGCGATTGCATTAGGTGTTTGTAGCTTGTTGGTTTACTGGATGCGCCGTTCTCCGGCGGATCATCGCCTTGCCAATTGCGCGTACGCTTTGATTATTGGTGGTGCATTGGGCAACTTGTTTGACCGCATGTACCATGGCTTTGTGGTGGATTTCCTAGATTTTTATGTTGGGAATCAGCATTGGCCGGCCTTTAACATCGCAGATACGGCTATTTGTATTGGTGCTGGCTTGATTATTCTTGAAGGTTTTATCGCTGGTAAAAACGACGAGAAAAAGTAAATCAAAACCCTGCGTAACTTAATACCCCTAAGCGCTGTCCGTTGATACGGGCGGCGCTTTGTTGTAAAAGGGGCGTTGAATTTTATAATAGAACTAAGCACCCCGCTTAGTGACGAGAAAGGACCCTACACATGTCGGTGATCAAGGAAGCAGTTATCCAAGAAAACAGTGAAGTGCTAATGCACTTTTCCATCAAGTTATCTGATGGCTCAATTGCAGATTCAACCCAAGCGATGGGCAAGCCGGCAAAATTCCGTATGGGAGATGGTAGCCTGACAGACAATTTTGAAAAGTGTCTGCTGGGATTAAAACAAGGCGAGAAAAGTCGCTTTGAACTAGCGCCGCAAGATGCGTTCGGGATGCCAAACCCAGATAATATTCATCATGTCGACTTGAGTAAGTTTGGTGCTGATGCACCTGCTGAAGTAGGAACTATCGTTGCGTTTGCAGGCCCTGATGGTCAAGATATTCCTGGCGTGATCACCGAGATTGTTGGTGATTCAGTGACGGTCGACTTTAATCACCCGCTTGCGGGCCAACACGTCACTTTCGATGTGGAAGTCGTGACAATAGAAAATTAAGAGCTGTTAGCAATGAATATCTTACTAGCAAATCCGCGTGGCTTTTGTGCCGGTGTTGATCGCGCCATCAGCATTGTTGAGCGGGCACTGGAAATGTACCAACCGCCAATTTATGTTCGACATGAAGTGGTACACAATCGCTTTGTGGTTGAAGGGCTAAAACAACGTGGCGCCGTGTTTGTTGAAGAGTTGCACGAAGTGCCAGACGACAGCATTGTGATTTTCTCAGCCCACGGTGTGTCTCAAGCGGTACGCAATGAAGCCAAAGCGCGTAAGCTAACGGTATTCGATGCGACTTGCCCATTGGTAACCAAAGTACATATGGAAGTGGCGCGTGCCAGCCGCCGCAATATGGAAGTGGTACTGATTGGTCACGCGGGTCACCCTGAAGTGGAAGGCACCATGGGGCAATACGCCAGTGATGAAGGCGGCATGTACTTGGTTGAGAAGCCGGAAGATGTCGACAAGATGGTAGTGAAAGACCCAACGAACCTTCACTACGTTAGCCAAACCACGCTATCGGTTGATGAAACTGCCGATGTGATTGAAAAGCTACGTGAAGTGTTCCCTGAGATCCAAGGTCCACGCAAAGATGATATCTGTTACGCGACTCAAAACCGCCAAGATGCGGTTCGTGAAATGGCTGAAGGCGTTGATGTGATGATCGTGGTGGGCTCGAAGAACTCATCTAACTCAAACCGTTTACGTGAATTGGCTGAAAAACTGGGTACACCGGGTTACTTAACCGATTGTCCAGAAGATGTTGATGCGAACTGGTTCGATGGTAAAACCAAAATTGGTGTAACCGCAGGTGCTTCTGCACCGGAAGAGCTAGTGAATCAGATCATTGCCCGCATCCAGAACCTTACTCAAGCAGACGTTGAAGAGCTGACAGGTCGTGAAGAGAACATGTTCTTTGAAGTACCGCGTGAGCTGCAAGTGAAAACGATCACTGACTAATTCCTCTCAGTAACCGCTGATAAGTGATTGCTTTGCCGTCATGAGTTATAAAAAAGCCCAAGTTGTGCAATTAACTTGGGCTTTTGTGTCTTTGCAATAAACGCTTTAGTTTTGTTTGGCGATACCGCCCATATCAACACGCTTCACTTTCTCGCGCAGACTTTGGATCACAAAGTACAGCACAGGGGTGAGAATCGTCCCGATCACTACCGCCAAGGTCATACCGCCAAATACGGCATTACCTAAGGCGCGACGGCTACCTGCTCCCGCACCACTGGCAACCACAAGTGGCATTACCCCTAGTACGAACGAGAAGCCTGTCATTAGTACCGCACGGAAACGCAAACGCGCCGCTTTCACCGCGGCATCGCGAATAGATAGCCCTTCTTCTTCGCGCTGCATTTTAGCGAACTCAACAATCAAGATGGCATTTTTACTCGCCAGCCCGATTAAGAGCACTAAGCCGATCTGGGTATAGAGGTTGACGTCACTGCCTAGAACCCATACGAAGAGGAAGGCGCCTAATACCGCAATCGGTACCGAGAAGATAACGCCAAGTGGTACTGTCCAACTCTCGTATTGGGCTACCAAGAACAGGTAGGTAAAGAGTAGCGCTAGCGAGAAGATCAGCGGCGCTAAGTTACCTGCTTTTAGTTCTTGGTAGGTCATCCCTGTCCACGAGAAGCTATAACCATCTGGCAAGCTTTGTGCGGCACGCTCCATTGCCGCCACTGCTTCACCAGAACTAAATCCCGGTACTGGAATGGCGTTGATAGTCGCTGAGTTGTACAAGTTATAACGATCAACTACGTCAGGGCCGAGCGATGGGCGAGTGGTGACAAGGGTACTCAATGGCACCATTTGTCCGCCAGTGCCACGCACATAGAAATGTTGGATACCTGCTTCATCAGAGCGATAGTCGGTTTCCGCTTGCATCATGACGCGGAAATTTTTACCGAATTTAGTGAAATCATTGACGTACATGCCGCCTAGCTGGGTTTGCAAGGTAAAGAAGATCTCTTCCAGTGGTACACCCAATACCTTGGCTTTTTCACGGTCGATGTCAGCAAAAATTTGCGGTACTTCGGCTGTGTAATTACTAAAAGCAAAGGCGATTTCCGGCTGCTCGTTGGCTTTGATTATAAAGCCCCGCATTACAGAGGCGAGCTCTTGTGGTGAACGCCCCCGGTTGTCTTGCAGGACAAATTCGACCCCAGCGACACTACCCACCCCAGGTAGAGGTGGTAAGGCGAACGCTTGCGCGACCCCTTCTGGTAACTGGTTATACTTTTGCTGCAAGCGGGCAATGATTTTACTTTGGTGAAGATTTGGATCGCTGCGTTCATCCCAAGTATCGAGCGTGACAATCAGCAAACCACCGTTTGATTTCAGGGAGCCCGATAAGATACTGAACCCACTGGCGTGGATCACATCGGATACCCCAGTTTCGTTACGGGTGATATCAACCAGCTCCGCCATCACTTGTTCGGTACGGTTGAGCGATGAGCCATCAGGCAAAGAAACGTCGACCATGAAAGACTTTTTATCTTCATCGGGAATAAAGCCCGTCGGCAACGCTTTAGCCAATAAACCTGTGCCAGCCAACATCACCACAAATAGCACACTGACAATCACGACGCGGCGGATCATGGTTGCGACTACATTGGTGTAGCGCTCTGTGATCTTATCGAACAGACGGTTGAATGCCGCATGGAACCCTTTTTCGTGCTTTTTCGGTGGCTTCAACAACGAGGCACACAACGCTGGCGATAACGTCAGGGCGTTGATCGATGAAATCAATACCGAGATACAAATGGTGATCGAGAACTGGGCGTACATTTGCCCAGTGATACCCGGCATGACGGCGGTTGGCGCAAATACTGCCAGCAGTACCAAAGTGGTCGCGACCACAGGGCCGGTCACTTCTTCCATTGCTTTGAGGGTGGCATCGCGAGGGCTTAACCCTTGATCTTCCATCAAGCGGGTGACGTTTTCGATCACCACGATGGCATCATCGACCACGATCCCGATCGCCAATATCAGTGCGAATAGCGAGACGGTGTTAATGGTCATGCCAAAGATCAGCAAGAACACGAACGTACCGACCAAAGAGACCGGAATCGCAATCGCCGGAATTAAGGTTGAGCGGAAGTCTTGCAAGAAGATAAACACCACGAGCACAACCAGTGCGACAGAAACAAACAGCGTCTGTACTACTTCTTGGATCGAGGTTTCGACGAACTCTGTGGTGTCGTACAACACTTTTTGCTCAAGATCGCTAGGGAAACGCGCTTCTAAGCCGTTCATGGCATCACGGATCCCTTGAGCTACTTCCAATGCATTGGCGTCGGGAGATTGGTAAATCGCGATGATCGCCGATGGCTGACCGTTTAATCGTCCTTGGGCATCGTAAGTTTGTGAGCCCAGTTCAACGCGAGCAACATCTTTAACTCTTAATTTCCGGCCATCTTGGGTCGCGCGAATAATGATGTTTTTAAACTCATCAGCGTCGACCAAGCGTCCCTTGGTTTGCAAGGTGTACTGGAACTGCTGATTGGGTGGGGTTGGTGACGCCCCGATACGACCCGCTGCCACTTGAATGTTCTGCTCTTTAATGGCTGCAAGCACATCTTGTGGCGTAACACCTAGCGGTGCCATTTTATCGGGATCCAGCCAAATTCGCATCGCGTAGTCGAGTGAACCTATGATGTTGACCTTACTCACCCCAGGTACCCGTGCGAGTTCGTCTTTGATGTTCAAACTGGCGTAGTTGGTGATGTAAAGCGCATCGTAGCTGTCTTTCGGCGAGAACAGGTTTACTACCATCAAGATGTTAGATGACTGTTTCTCGACCGCGATACCTTCGCGCTTAACCTCTTCCGGCAAGCGGGAGGTAGCTTTTTGTACCCGGTTTTGAACTTGAACCTGCGCATCATCGGCATTAGTGCCAACAGCAAAGGTAACCGTAAGGTTATAACTGCCGTCATTGGATGATTTTGAGGACATGTAAATCATGTTCTCAACCCCATTGACCTCACTTTCGACCACTTGGGCTACGGTGGCCTTGACCACTTCGGCATTGGCGCCGGGGTAGCTGGTGGAGACACTGATGCTCGGTGGGGCAACTTCAGGAAACTCAGCGACGGGCAAAACGGGGATTGCCAATAGCCCACACAAGGTGAGCACTATGGAAATCACAAAGGCAAACTTAGGCCGATAAACAAAAAAGCGACTGATCATAATTGCGCTCCTTTATTGCTCGGCAAAAGGTTTGATTTGTTGTTCTTGCGGCTTCACTTCAAGCCCGACGCGAACCCGCTGCAAGCCTTGAACAATGACGCGTTCATTCGGCATGAGTCCCGCATCAACCACCCAATAAATACCTTGGCGGATATGCACTTCGAGATCGCGGCGTTCAACAAGGTTTTCGTTGTTTACCACCATGGCAAAGCGACCTTTTTGATCTTCTTGCACCGCTACCTGAGGTACCAGTAAGGCTTCGACTGGATCGGATGAGGCAATAATGATGTTACCGAACTGACCGGGTTGCAGAATGTGGTCAGGGTTAGGGAAGCTGGCGCGGATCTGGACGGTACCCGTGGTTGGGTCGACGCGGTTATCAATGAAATCAATTTTACCTTGTTGGTCGTACATGCTCTTGTTTGAGAGCTCAAGGCTCAGCGCAAGTTCGGTGATCGCAGGTACCTTTTCATCTTTGCGCATTT
This sequence comes from Photobacterium jeanii, assembly GCF_001650345.1. Classification (GTDB taxonomy): domain Bacteria; phylum Pseudomonadota; class Gammaproteobacteria; order Enterobacterales; family Vibrionaceae; genus Photobacterium; species Photobacterium jeanii. Next base: position 114,237 of record NZ_LVHF01000025.1, read on the forward strand.
CGTACGCATCAAGAATTTGGGTTTCACTGGCATTGAACACCACGTACATAGGATCTTGTTTAACCAGCGTGGTGAGCTCACCGGTAGATGGGTTGATGAGATCGCCTATCGAGACATTCGATGCCCCGACACGGCCATCGATCGGTGCTTTGATTTGGGTATAACCTTGGTTTAGTTTAGCTGCATCAAGCGCCGCTTCTGCTTGGGCAACCGCAGCTTCAGCGGTGATTTTAGTGGTCGTAATTTCATCAAAGTCCACTGCGCTAATACTGCCTTTAGGCAGTAGCTTCTTACCGCGTTTGTAGTTGATCACCGACACTTCATACTTTGCGTGTGCTTGTTTGAGTGAGGCTTCACGCTGGCGAACTTCCGCGGCAAAAGGTTTTGGGTCGAGCTCGAACAGTAAAGTGCCTTGCTTGACATAGTCACCTTCTTGGAAAGGACGCGCAATCAAATAGCCTTCTACCCGAGCTTGAAGCGAAACGTCTTCCATTGCTTCGATGCGACCACTGAATTGGGTCGAAGGGTTGATTTGTTGTTTAGTCACGGTTTCGACAATCACCGCTGGTGGCGGTGGCGCAACAGTTTGGGTTGCTTGTTCTTCGCAACCAGTCATAAAGCCAACTGTACCAATGAAAGCGGCATAAAGGGGGAGGCGCTGTAAAGTCCATTTCATGATTTAACACCCTGTTTAATTTTTTATAATACTTTAGCGATTATGGTCAAATAGCCATTAACAGTAAATAAAATGCTTTTAAAAACGAGTGCATAGCAATAGTTATGGCAAGAAAAATGATATTGGTATCCTTTTTTGCCTCACTCGGCATGGCTGTTGCTGTAACTAGTCAGAGCGGGTAGAGTGGATAACAGTTAACAAATTTTAATGGGAGTATTACTAGCATGGTACGTATTGCGATTGCTGGCGCGGCAGGACGCATGGGGCGCAATTTGATCAAAGCTGTTCAGGCGTCTGAGCAAGCAACGTTGGGCGCTGCGAGTGAACGCCCTGAATCAAGCATGATTGGTGTCGATGCTGGCGAGCTGGCGGGAATTGGTCAATGCGGGATCACCGTGGTGGATGATCTTGCCAAGGTGGCTGATGACTTTGATGTGATTATCGACTTCACGGCACCAGTATGTACGTTGGCAAACCTCGCGCTTTGTCAGCAGCACGGCAAACAAATTGTGATTGGTACCACGGGCTTTAGTGACCAAGAGCGCACGCAAATTGACGAATCTGCTCAGCAGCTAGGTATTGTCATGGCGCCTAACTACAGTGTTGGCGTGAATTTGGTGTTTAAGCTGCTAGAAAAAGCTGCCAAAGTGATGGGCGATTATTGCGATATCGAAGTGATTGAAGCCCACCACCGTCATAAAGTTGATGCTCCTTCTGGCACTGCGATTGGTATGGGTGAGGCGATTGCTGGTGCAATGGGTAACAAGCTCAGTGATGTTGCAGTGTATGCCCGCGAAGGGATCACGGGTGAGCGCAGCCGTGATGAAATTGGTTTTGCGACCATTCGTGCGGGCGATATTGTTGGTGAGCACACCGCGATGTTTGCTGATATTGGTGAGCGAGTTGAGATCACCCATAAAGCAACCGATCGTATGACCTTTGCTAATGGTGCCGTTCGTGCAGCAGCATGGCTTGTGGATAAGCCTGCAGGCTTTTTCACTATGCAGGATGTATTGGGCTTAGACGAGCTGTGATCACTGACTGATGTGACGAAATACTAACAATAAATACGAGATTGCTACGCCTCGACTGCCGTCGGGGTGTTTTTTTATCTGCATAATTTCCCATCCTTAAACAATTCGTTGCATCAATAATTTAAACTTGCCTGATTTTACATTTCGATACACAGTTAGCTTATGAAAATGACTAAAAATGTGCTTTTCTGTGGTTAGTTGTTCAAATGATGTTGTTTGGTTGGTGGTTTTAACCGTTTGCTTGATGTTTTTATTGTTTGCTTGGTGGTGTGGGATTGAGCAAACGATAAAATGGGATCGGCCACAACTTTAGTGTGACAAATACTGAGGTTATCATGCTTTTTTGGCGCTCTGGCTAAGTTTAATGGCTGTGATTGAGATATTTTAAAGTTATTTTGAGCGAATTGTTGACAGAAAAATAGCCGCTCTATAGAATGCGCGGAATTTGTCTAAAATCAGCTTTTTGTGATTTTTAGCACTGTATATAACGGGTAGTTGCAAGTTTATCTGTTTTCGTTGCATTTTTATTATTTTGGAGGTTGTCTTGAGCAAATCTGCGCTGTTAGTCCTGGAAGATGGGACAGTGTTCCGCGGCGTGTCCATTGGGGCAGATGGTTCGGCCGTTGGTGAAGTCGTTTTTAACACCTCGATGACGGGGTATCAGGAAATTCTCACCGACCCTTCTTATTCTCAACAGATTGTTACTCTTACTTACCCTCATATTGGCAACACCGGAACTAATTCCGAAGACGAAGAATCCACCGCTATTCACGCACAAGGCTTGGTAATTCGTGACCTCCCTCTTATTGCTTCAAACTTCCGCAGTGAACAAACCCTTTCTGATTACCTCAAATCACAAAACATTGTTGGTATCGCCGACATTGATACTCGTAAGCTAACTCGTCTTCTTCGTGAAAAAGGTGCCCAAAACGGTTGTATCGTTGCAGGCAACAACCTTGATGAAGCGCTAGCGTTGGCAAAAGCGAAAGAATTCCCTGGTTTGAAAGGCATGGATTTAGCGAAAGAAGTGACGACGGCTGAAGCTTACCCATGGAAGCAAGGTTCTTGGACCTTAACAGGCGGCCTACCTGAAGCGAAAGCTGATAGCGAAATGCCATTCCACGTGGTGGCTTATGACTTCGGTGCCAAACGCAACATCCTACGAATGTTGGTTGACCGCGGTTGTCGTCTAACGGTTGTGCCAGCGCAAACGTCAGCGGAAGAAGTGCTAGCATTAAACCCAGACGGTGTGTTCCTATCAAATGGCCCGGGCGATCCAGAGCCATGTACTTACGCTATCGAAGCGACTAAGACCTTCCTAGAAAAAGGATTGCCAGTATTCGGTATCTGTCTTGGTCACCAAATTCTTGCTCTAGCAAGTGGCGCACAAACAGTGAAAATGAAGTTCGGTCACCACGGTGCAAACCACCCGGTTAAAGACCTAGACCGCGACGTAGTGATGATTACTTCTCAGAACCATGGTTTTGCAGTAGACGAAGCGAGTCTGCCTGAAAACCTGCGTGCAACGCACAAGTCTTTGTTTGATGGTTCTCTACAGGGTATTCATCGCACGGATAAGCCAGCATTTAGCTTCCAAGGTCACCCTGAAGCAAGCCCAGGTCCACACGATGCTGCACCACTGTTTGATCACTTCATTGAATTACTAAAAAAGCACAGCGCCTAAGTTCGGAGTAGTAAAAGATGCCAAAACGTAATGATATTAAAAGTATTCTGATTCTAGGTGCTGGCCCGATTGTTATCGGTCAGGCTTGTGAGTTTGACTACTCGGGTGCACAGGCGTGTAAAGCACTTCGCGAAGAAGGCTACCGCGTTATTCTTGTGAACTCGAACCCAGCAACAATTATGACTGACCCAGACATGGCAGATGCAACTTACATCGAGCCAATTCACTGGGAAGTTGTTCGCAAGATCATCGAAAAAGAACGTCCAGATGCGGTACTACCAACTATGGGTGGTCAAACTGCACTGAACTGTGCGCTGGATTTAGAAAAACACGGCGTACTGGAAGAGTTCGGTGTGGAAATGATCGGTGCGACAGCTGACGCGATTGATAAAGCTGAAGACCGTTCACGCTTCGATAAAGCGATGAAGTCTATCGGTCTTGAGTGTCCACGTGCGGACACGGCGAAGTCGATGGAAGAAGCGTACAAAGTACTGGATATGGTGGGTTTCCCATGTATTATTCGTCCATCGTTCACCATGGGGGGGACAGGTGGTGGTATCGCTTATAACAAAGAAGAGTTTGACGAAATTTGTCGTCGTGGCTTGGATTTGTCGCCAACCAACGAGCTGCTGATTGATGAATCTTTGATTGGCTGGAAAGAGTACGAAATGGAAGTGGTTCGTGATAAAGCGGACAACTGTATCATCGTATGTTCTATCGAAAACTTCGATGCTATGGGTATCCACACGGGTGACTCAATCACGGTAGCTCCAGCGCAAACGCTGACAGATAAAGAATACCAGCTGATGCGTAATGCATCGCTAGCAGTTCTACGTGAAATCGGTGTTGAAACTGGCGGTTCAAACGTACAGTTTGGTATCAACCCGAAAGATGGCCGTATGGTTATCATCGAAATGAACCCACGTGTATCTCGCTCTTCTGCACTAGCATCGAAAGCAACAGGTTTCCCAATCGCTAAGATTGCGGCAAAACTAGCCGTTGGCTTTACGCTAGACGAACTACAAAACGATATCACAGGTGGCAAGACGCCGGCTTCATTCGAGCCAACTATCGACTATGTAGTGACTAAGATCCCTCGCTTTAACTTTGAAAAATTTGCTGGTGCGAACGACCGTCTAACGACACAGATGAAGTCGGTTGGTGAGGTAATGGCGATTGGTCGTAACCAACAAGAATCACTACAAAAAGCACTGCGCGGCCTAGAAGTTGGCGCAACTGGTTTTGATGAAATGGTTGACCTAGATGCACCTGATGCATTAACAACGATTCGTCACGAACTAAAAGATGCGGGCGCAGAGCGTATTTGGTACATCGCTGATGCATTCCGTGCTGGCATGTCAGTAGATGGTGTGTTCAATCTTACGAACATCGACCGCTGGTTCCTAGTTCAAATTGAAGACTTAGTGAAAGCTGAGCAAGCAGTGAAAGAGGGCGGTTTTGCCGGTCTTAATGCTGAGGTACTAGGTAAGCTAAAACGTAAAGGCTTTGCGGATGCGCGTTTGGCTAAGTTACTCGGTGTGGCAGAAAGCGAGATCCGTCGCTTGCGTGACCAGTTCGACATTCATCCTGTATACAAGCGTGTTGATACTTGTGCGGCAGAGTTCTCTTCTGATACTGCTTACATGTATTCATCATACGATGAAGAGTGTGAAGCGAACCCAACCGACAAAGATAAAATCATGGTATTGGGCGGTGGTCCAAACCGTATTGGTCAAGGTATCGAGTTTGACTACTGTTGTGTACACGCATCACTAGCGCTGCGCGAAGACGGTTACGAAACCATTATGGTGAACTGTAACCCAGAGACAGTATCGACTGACTACGATACCTCTGACCGTCTGTACTTTGAACCAGTAACACTGGAAGACGTACTTGCGATTGCTCGTGTTGAGAAGCCAAAAGGCGTTATCGTTCAGTACGGTGGTCAAACACCACTGAAACTGGCGCGCGCCCTAGAAGCGGCTGGCGTACCAATTATTGGTACTAGCCCAGATGCTATCGACCGTGCTGAAGACCGTGAGCGTTTCCAAGCGGCAGTTGAGCGTCTAGGTCTTAAACAACCAGAAAACGCTACTGTTACTACCATGGAGCAAGCTGTTGAGAAGTCGAAAGAAATTGGTTTCCCATTGGTTGTGCGCCCATCTTACGTACTGGGCGGCCGTGCGATGGAAATCGTATACGACGAAACTGACCTACGTCGTTACTTCAACGAAGCGGTAAGCGTATCGAATGAATCACCAGTATTGCTAGACCGTTTCCTCGACGATGCGGTTGAAGTTGATATCGATGCTATCTGCGACGGTGAGCGTGTGGTTATCGGTGGCATCATGGAGCACATCGAGCAAGCGGGTGTTCACTCAGGTGACTCTGCATGTTCACTTCCGGCTTACACCCTAAGCCAAGAAATCCAAGATGTGATGCGCCAACAAGTTGAAAAACTGGCATTTGAGCTAGGTGTTCGTGGTCTGATGAATACCCAGTTTGCGGTGAAAGATAACGAAGTTTACTTAATCGAAGTAAACCCACGTGCTGCACGTACAGTGCCATTCGTATCGAAAGCAACGGGCGCCCCTCTAGCGAAAATCGCGGCACGTGTAATGGCGGGCCAAACGCTTGAAGCACAAGGCTTTACTAAAGAAATCATTCCTCCTTACTACTCAGTGAAGGAAGTGGTACTGCCGTTTAACAAGTTCCCAGGCGTTGACCCACTGTTAGGCCCAGAAATGCGCTCAACAGGTGAGGTGATGGGTGTCGGTGATACGTTTGCAGAAGCATTCGCTAAAGCTGAGCTGGGTTGTAGTAAAGAGAAGCAAGCGAAAGGTCGCGCACTTCTGTCTGTTCGTGAAAATGACAAGCAGCGTGTCGTTGACCTAGCGTCTAAGCTAATCAAACTGGGCTACGAGTTGGATGCGACTCACGGTACTGCTGTGATTCTCGGTGAAGCGGGTATCAACCCTCGTCTAGTGAACAAGGTACACGAAGGTCGTCCACACATTCTTGACCGTATCAAGAACAACGAATACTCCTACATCGTGAACACGGCAGAAGGTCGTCAAGCGATTGAAGATTCTAAAGTACTACGTCGTGGCGCGCTGGCTGAGAAAGTGAACTACACCACGACGCTAAATGCTGCGTTTGCAACTTGTATGTCTTGGACTGCCGATGACCGTAATAAGGTAACGTCGGTACAAGAGCTACATGCACGAGTGAAAAACGCGTAATTGTTAGCACTGTAGCTACATATACGAATTCAAACCCGCCGAAATGGCGGGTTTTTTTGTATTTTACGTAGCGTTAATCAGAGTCTGTTTTTGATTTCAGCTTTAGCACGTGACACAAATTGAGACTCACCACGGAGATACACACTTTGTCGCCGTTATTACCTGAAAATGCCTTGCACCTATAATCGATTAACGTAAAATGAGCGCGTCACAATCGGGTGACTTCTTTGGAGACTTAAATGAACGATACCGACCATCCCCCGAGTATGAAGGTGGAAAATCAAACCATTTGATGGTGTCGGCCTCCTATTGTCCGAATCGTCAGTGGTTCGGAAAGCATTTCTTAGCAATTCATATAGCATTGTCTGCTTAATTTTTTAGCAAGCAATCTAGCTTTATCGTTTTCCTCGATTTTCTTGCCCCATTCTCAAGTTTGAATTTATCCAGTTAGCTTATATATCAAAGCTAGGTTTGCGTGTGTTTACATCAATTGCCTTTAGGCCGTTGTAAAACTACGCGATAAACCTATTGTTTGGTGTTTGCTGTAGGTTAGTTCTGGTGGTCGTTACTGTTGGCTGAATGTCATGTTCAGCAATTGCCAATCGGGAGATTCGCTATGGCGGTAATGAACTATGCAGTGGATACTGCAACTCAACAGTTAGCACAAAATGATGTGCTGGCAGTAAAAAATGCATTCTTAAAGTACGACATCGAAGAACAAGCACGCTTGTTAGTCGTGATGCCTATTTCAGAGGCGATTGCCGTACTTCACGAATGCCCTTTAAAGCATGTGCAGCATTTGCTTGATCGTCTCGATGAGATGAACGAAGAAAAGCGGATGCGACACTTAGCCAGTGGCTTGGGTTTAATTTGCTCAGAGGCAGAGCCTGCGGGCCACTACTTGAAAAATACGGTGATGTGTCACGTGCGCGAGCGTATTGGATGGATCATTGGTTTAGCGCTATTAGGCATTGTATCGGGATTGATCATCTCGCATTACGAAGACACTTTAAGCCAGTTAGTGCTGCTTGCGGTGTACATGCCTGTGATTGCTGCTGCAGGTGGTAACACAGGCTCGCAAGCGGCGACGTTAGTCGTGCGGGCATTGGCGATGGAAGAGATCAGAACCCGAGATTGGCTAGCGGTACTTTGGAAAGAGTTTCGCGTGGCCTTGGTGATTGCTGGCGTATTAGCGGCGGTGATCATTGGTCGAGTGATCATGTTTAGCGATGGTTCTACTTTGCCGATTGGGATCCAGCTGCAAGATGTGGCGATGGCAATTGGGATGGCGATTTCCATTCAAGTCGTGCTCTCAACCAGTATTGGCGGTGTATTACCTATGATTGCCCGTGCATGTAAGCTCGACCCCGCGGTGTTGGTAAGCCCAGTATTAGCATCTGTTGTTGATATTACAGGTATGATGATCTATTTCACCACGGTGAACTGGATGCTGGGGTTAAGCTAGGCGCGTCATTACTATCTTGGTGACAATACCTAAATCCATGGTGAATCAATAAAAAGCCCTTCTACCAATGTGAGAAGGGCTTTTTGCTATCTGTAAGTTGTTAATGCGCTATTGCTGTGGCTGGTTAGGCGCTTTTCCTTCGACTGTCGGGTTAGGAGTGCGGTTAAAGTCATAGTGGTACAGTGTGGTGTAGAAGGCTTGCTCAAATAGCGTAATGGCAGGCGTGATCGGTTTTTCACTGTCGCGCTCGATTGGGTGATAGCTATTAACGAGTTGTACCACGGTTAGCTTTTTACCTGATTGAGTGGTGATAAAACCAGCAAGGTTGGCGGCACCGTATAAGGAGCCTGTTTTCGCCGTTAAGTTACCAGCGAGTGGTGGTTTGCGCACACTTGGACGATAGCGAAGGGTGCCGCTTTGATCAGCAACCGGAAAAGTCTCAAGCAGTTTTAAGGTTTCGTTGTGCTGGTGGATGTAAGTAAGTACTTCATTGAGCTGCGCCGCGCTTAATCGATTATTGCGCGATAGACCTGAACCATCAGCAAGTACGGCATTGTCTAAGTTCAATCCCGCTTTTTCTTTGAGGATCGCTTTGATCGCATGAGTACCATTTGCGAAGTTGCCTGCTTGGTCGTAGTAAAGCCGTCCTAGCGTTTTGGCTAGGTTATCAGCAATCAGGTTGTCGGAGTCTTTGAGTAAAATATCGATAAGCTCTGACAGTGGTTTGGAATGATGGCGAGCGATGACTTTGCCTTGAGCGTTATCATTCCTTAATACTTGCCCTGAAAAACGGATCCCTGTGCGTTGTAACTCTTTCTTGATCACATCAGCGGTGTACTTGACGGTATCTTGAACGGCAAAGTTCAGCGGCAGAGGTTTATCGCGCTGTATTAAACAGCCACTTAATTGGTAGTGGTTGTTGGCTTTGGCTGACAAATTAAGCTCGCAAAATTGCGCTTTTTGTTGGGTTTTATCAACAATGGTGGCGTTGGTGGTGACGCGAATAGGTTGATGGCTTGGCACATTCACCCGGGTTAGTTGCCCCAATGGTTTATTGCTGTAAAGCGCCCCTTGTACACAGTTGTGTTCTAGGCTGATACTGCTTGCTGGTGCGCTATAGCACACTCCGAGAATATCCCAAGGTAAGCCTGCTACATGCTCATTACCACTAAATACTTTGCCATTTAAGTAAATATTGCCATCAAGATGACGGATCCCTTGCTGTTTTAGTGTTTTTAGCAGCTGTGCCAGTTGTTGGCGACTAAGCAGTGGGTCACCACTAAAAGTGATCACAACATCTTGGTTGTGGTTACTTTCTGATAGCGCGAGTGTGGTTTCAAACTGAAAATCAGCAGGTAAATATAAGGTAGCCGCTAAGGCGGTCAGTAATTTTTGGGTGCTGGCTGGAGCTTGTAATTGTTCTTGATTATGGCTCGCCAGCCGTTCACCCGTATTTGTGTCAGTAATTAGGTAGCTGGTGTTATGTCCCGCTGGTAAAGCATTAAAGCTTGGGGCTAGTGCATTATCAAGCGCAGAGGCTGAGCTTAAAATAGGAAAAGTGGTGCTGATGAATAGCGCAAGCGCACAACAGTAGTGAATTCGGTTAATCATAATGCTAGCTGGATAACAAATCATGTTATGCATCATAGCGAAAAGGGCTGTGTTATTGTCAGGAAAAACAAAAAACGCAGACCGAAGCCTGCGTTTTTTTAGGCGTTTACACTTTCAATCCAATCGGGATTAGAAGTCGTAACGTGCACCAAGAACGAACTCGTCTTTGTTACGCTCGTTTTTAACATCAGTCTTAGCTTGGTCTAGCTTGTAAGAAGCGTAAGTACGGAAGTTTGGTGTGAAGTAGTAAGTTGCGTCAACAGCATATGCGTTAACAGCAGCTTCTTGTGTGCCTGTATCACGTGATTTTAGGTAGTTGTAAGTACCAGAGAATACTAGTTTGTCTAGAGAGTACTTAGCTGCAAATTCGTAACCACGAGATTTTTCAGACAGTACTTTGTTTAGTTTAGTGTTACGTGCGTCTTGGTAAAGACCTGCTACGTAGAAATCACCGATTTCGTAAGAAACAGCAGCAAAAGCTTGCTTAGCTTTGTCTTGATCTGCTTTATTGCTTTCGATTTTTTGCTCAGTGTAACCAGCACCGAAACGAAGACCCATGTCTAGCGAGTACATTGCACCTAGTGCGTAACCGTCGTTTTTCTCACCGTCAGCTTTGCTGTCTTTGAAACGGTAGTTAGCTTTAACTACTAGGTTGTCGAAAGAACCTGTGTAAGCAAGGCTGTTCGAAGCGCGGTCAGCAGCTTCGATTTTAGAACCTGCACCGTTTCCGTGGTAAGCCATGATATCTGTGAAGTCAGTGATCATGCCTAGAGTACCGTCGATCTTACCGTAAACAACTTGGCCGTACTCAGAACCGATACCAGCGTAAAGTTTACGGTTTTCGTTTTTGCTTTCGTCTGCGCGGAATTCACGCTCGAAGAAACCAAGACCGTAAACTGAATCAGAAATGTCTGATTTAGCTGCGATGTTTACACGAGTACGAGTGTTGTCAGTAACAACGCTGTCTTTTAGAGCTGCACGAGCTTCAACACGGCCGCCGATAGCTAGGCTTGAAGTTTCGTCAGAGTATACTTCTGCAGCTTGAGCTGCACCAGATAGAGTCGCTGCTGCTACTGCTAGAGCAATCAGGTTCTTGTTCATTGCTGAATCCTTTTAAATTTTTTATTAGATGCACTTCACTGTGTAAATGCATGGCGTTCTTTTTACTGGTTCCAGCAGGGTATGGTTAGTAAAAAAAGCTAAAAAAAATGTTTTTTTCAGGCTTAGGTTTGATGTGTTATTAATTTAAGTTAGTTAAAACAGCTAGTTATGCTTGTTGATTAAAGTTCAGTCAAAAAAGTGAAATTTAGTATGTTTTAGAAAAAGATAGGCAGTAGCTTGTGTTTGTTTTCGCTTTTTTGTGGTGGGAAATGTGACCTTTGCATCATTATTTCATTAATAAATCAGCTATGTAGCGAATTTGATATAAGTCGGAAGTAAAACGTCAGGTGGTGATCTCTCGGCTATATTTGTTTAAAATACGCAGTAATCTTTTTTGCATTAATGATACTCAGTAAATACTGAGTAGGTTTTGTTTGTCTTAAAATGCGATGGCATTAAGACTGAGGTAGTTGAAATGGATAAAGTACCAATGACTGTTCGTGGCGAGCAGCTGCTACGCCACGAACTTGAAGCGCTAATGAAACGTCGTCCTATTATTTCACAAGCGATCGGTGAAGCGCGTGAATTGGGCGATCTAAAAGAAAATGCGGAATACCATGCGGCACGTGAAGAGCAAGGTATTTGTGAAGCGCAAATTCGTGATATCGAATACAAGCTATCTGTAGCGCAAGTAATCGACGTAACCAAGATGAACAACACAGGTAAAGTGATTTTTGGTGTGACGGTAAATCTAATCGACGTTGAAACCGATGAAGAAGTGACTTACCAAATCGTTGGTGATGATGAAGCTGACATCAAAGCAGGTCGTATCTCGGTTAATTCACCAATCGCTCGTGGTCTGATCGGTAAAGAAGAAGGTGACGAAGTGGTAATCGCGACACCTGGCGGTCAGAAAGAGTTTGAAATCGAGAAAGTAGAGTACATTTAATCGCCAACTCTCGTGTCTGTGAGATACGGAATTTGTTAGGAAATGTAACTTTTTCGTTGTAATAAAAACAAAAAAGGCCGCATCGGCGGCCTTTTTTATTTGCGTGGAAGTTCGATTTTTCGTTCTTCGCTTTGGCGGTAAAGTACCAGTGTTTTACCAATAACCTGTACTTTCTCAGCCTTAGTCTCACGAACAATTGCATCGACAATCAATACTTTAGTTTCACGATCTTCAGATGCAACCTTCACTTTAATCAGTTCGTGGTGGTCCAGCGCGATCTCGATTTCGGCCAGTACGGCTTCAGTTAAGCCGTTTGCACCCATAAGTACAACTGGTTTTAGGTTGTGAGCAAGGCCTTTTAGGAATTGCTTTTGTTTGGTGCTTAGATTCATGACGACTCTATTTTTTATTACTAGGGTTGAAAACGAGGTATTCTAACGCCATCTAGTCGAGAAGACTAATTTGTTTAGTATACATCGCGGCGAATTCGCCATGTATACTTAATAAGTACTCAAACTCATTAGGTAAATCATGAGTAGAAAAAAACAATCGGGCAGCTCCGGGCGTTGGCTAAAAGAGCATTTTGATGACAAATATGTTCAAGAAGCGCAAAAGAAGGGCTATCGTTCACGCGCAATCTTTAAGATAGAAGAGATTCAAAACAAAGATAAACTACTGAAACCTGGCATGACAGTGGTAGACCTTGGTGCAGCACCAGGTGGTTGGTCACAGTATGCGGCGGAAGTAGTGGGTGAGGAAGGGCAAGTTATCGCGTGTGATATCTTACCTATGGACTCATTACCAGGCGTTAGCTTCCTACAAGGGGACTTTCGTGAAGAAGCGGTACTTGATGCACTGTTAGAACGTATTCAACCTGATATGGTGGATGTGGTGATGTCGGATATGGCGCCTAACATGAGCGGCAATTTGGCATCAGATCAGCCTAGAGCTATGTATCTTGTTGAACTAGCATTAGATATGTGTCGGCAAGTACTTGCACCGAACGGCAGTTTTGCGGTAAAAGTTTTTCAAGGCGAAGGCTTCGACCAATATCTAGCTGAAGTTCGTAGCATGTTTAAAGTGGTCAAAATCCGAAAACCTGACTCGTCGCGAGACCGTTCGCGTGAAGTCTACATTGTAGCTACAGGTTACAAACTGTAGTACCCTACATTCATCTATTAGTTATCGCGAGGTTAACACCTTGAGTGACATGGCAAAAAACTTGATCTTGTGGCTAGTGATCGCCGTTGTACTGATGTCTGTCTTCCAGAGCTTCGGTCCAGGTGATAATGCTGGTCGTCAAGTCGACTATACAACCTTTGTCCGTGAAATCGGTCAGGATCAGATTAGGGAAGTGCGATTCAATGATCGTGAAATCACTGTTTTCAAACGTGATAACACTCGTTACGTCACCTACCTGCCGGTTTATAACGACCAAAAGCTGTTAGACGACTTAATTAACGCAAATGTAAAAGTAATGGGCACCCCACCTGAAGAGCCAAGCCTACTGGCTTCAATCTTCATTTCTTGGTTCCCAATGCTACTACTTATTGGTGTTTGGATTTTCTTCATGCGTCAGATGCAGGGCGGTGGTGGCAAAGGTGCCATGTCGTTCGGTAAATCGAAAGCGCGCATGATGAGCGAAGACCAAATCAAAACCACTTTCGCGGACGTGGCTGGCTGTGATGAAGCCAAGGAAGACGTGAAAGAGTTGGTGGATTACCTACGTGATCCAAGCCGCTTCCAAAAATTGGGCGGTAAGATCCCAACGGGTGTTTTGATGGTTGGTCCTCCTGGTACAGGTAAAACTTTGTTAGCAAAAGCGATTGCTGGTGAAGCGAAAGTACCTTTCTTTACTATCTCTGGTTCTGACTTCGTTGAAATGTTCGTGGGTGTGGGTGCGTCTCGTGTCCGTGACATGTTCGAGCAAGCGAAGAAAGCAGCACCTTGTATTATCTTTATCGATGAAATCGATGCGGTAGGTCGTCAGCGTGGCGCTGGTGTAGGTGGTGGTCACGATGAGCGTGAGCAAACCCTTAACCAAATGCTGGTTGAGATGGATGGTTTCGAAGGTAACGAAGGTATTATCGTTATCGCCGCAACTAACCGTCCTGACGTACTTGACCCTGCACTACTTCGTCCTGGTCGTTTTGACCGTCAAGTTGTGGTTGGTCTGCCTGACGTTCGTGGTCGTGAGCAAATCCTTAAAGTGCACATGCGTAAAGTGCCACTAGAAAACGATGTACAACCTGCGCTAATTGCACGTGGTACTCCGGGCTTCTCTGGTGCAGACCTTGCTAACCTTGTTAACGAAGCGGCATTGTTTGCAGCTCGCGGTAACAAGCGCACTGTGTCTATGGTTGAGTTCGAACTTGCGAAAGACAAAATCATGATGGGCGCTGAGCGTAAATCTATGGTGATGTCAGAAGAGCAGAAAGAGTCGACGGCATACCACGAAGCGGGTCACGCAATCATTGGTCGCTTAGTACCGGATCACGATCCAGTTTACAAAGTTTCGATTATTCCTCGTGGTCGTGCGTTGGGTGTAACCATGTACTTGCCAGAGCAAGATCGTGTGAGCCACTCTCGTGAGTTCTTGGAATCGATGCTTTCGAGCTTGTACGGTGGTCGTCTAGCCGAAGAACTTATCTACGGTGTAGATAAAGTATCAACCGGTGCGTCAAACGATATCGAACGTGCAACTGATATTGCGCGTAAGATGGTGACCCAGTGGGGTTTCTCAGACAAGATGGGTCCTGTGCTCTATGCCGAAGATGAAGGCGAAGTATTCCTTGGTCGTTCGGTAACACAGACTAAACACATGTCTGACGAAACGGCTCGTGCTATCGATAGCGAAGTTCGCGCTATTATCGACCGCAACTACGAGCGTGCACGTGAAATCCTAATGCAAAACATGGATATCATGCATGCAATGAAAGATGCGTTGATGAAGTACGAAACCATCGATGCTGATCAAATCGATGATTTGATGGCGCGTAAAACCGTTATTCGTGCGCCAAAAGGCTGGGATGACACTGATGACACACTAAAAGCATCAGATGAGCCTAAAGAAGCAGAAGTAAAATCAGAAGCGCCTGCGGAAGATGACAAAGCTGCTGATATCGTTGAAGAGCCTGTACAACAGACTAAAGAAGACGATAAGCCACAAGCTTAATCGCTAGCGATTAATATAAAACCCCGACTTGTTCGGGGTTTTGTTTTTTTATACCGCTGATCAAATTTCTAATTATCAGCGATTTTGCCTCGGTAATACTCTCTAGGAAAAT
The DNA here is from genome assembly GCF_001650345.1 of Photobacterium jeanii. Taxonomy (GTDB): domain Bacteria; phylum Pseudomonadota; class Gammaproteobacteria; order Enterobacterales; family Vibrionaceae; genus Photobacterium; species Photobacterium jeanii. Next base: position 129,286 of record NZ_LVHF01000025.1, read on the forward strand.
ATCTCACACTGACACCGAATCTATTTTGCAGTTCGGTTTGTGGTGTTGATATGATTTAAAACCTATTCGACTCACATGGAATGCCTCTCAATGATCTTGACCAGTAAAGATAAAACTCTCGATATCACGACTCCGCAAGTCATGGGGATTTTGAATGTTACCCCTGACTCTTTCTCCGACGGTGGTAAGTTTAATCAGTTTGATAATGCACTTCGCCACACAGAGCAAATGCTCAATGCTGGGGCGACCATTATCGATATTGGCGGTGAATCAACTCGACCGGGAGCTGCTGATGTGAGTGTGGGTGATGAGCTAGCGCGGGTAGTGCCAGTTATTGAGGCGATCCGCTCGCGTTTTGACTGCTGGATATCGATCGATACCAGTAAAGCGCAAGTAATGACAGAAGCGGTAAATGCAGGAGCTGACCTAATCAATGATGTTCGTGCTCTGCAGGAACCGAGCGCTTTGGCAGCCGCAGCAGCAGCGAATGTCCCGATTTGCTTAATGCATATGCAAGGTCAACCGCGTACAATGCAGCACCAACCGAGTTATGACGATGTGCTGACTGATGTGAGTCAGTTTTTAGCTGAGCGAGTTCAAGCCTGCGAAGAGGCGGGGATCGCGAAAAGCCAATTATTGCTTGACCCTGGATATGGGTTTGGTAAAACCCTTGAGCATAATTATCATTTGCTTGCACATTTAGATAAATTTCATCAATTTGGTTTGCCGTTACTGGTTGGTATGTCGCGCAAATCAATGATTTTTAAGTTATTAGATAAAAAGCCTGCAGAAGCGGTAGCGGGAAGCTTGGCGTGTGCCACCATCGCTGCCCTCAAAGGCGCCCATATTATTCGCGTTCACGATGTTGCTGAAACAGTGGATGCGGTCAAGGTGTGCCAGATGACAAAAATGCAGATGGATTAAGAGCTAGGAGCGAAAAAGAATGGCTGAACGTAAGTATTTTGGTACCGATGGTGTACGTGGTCTGGTTGGTGAAGGTCCAATTACACCTGAGTTTGTTTTGAAACTAGGTTGGGCTGCTGGCCGTGTACTTTCAAAGCAAGGCACTAAAAAAGTACTGATCGGTAAAGATACACGTATTTCAGGCTACATGCTGGAATCTGCGCTTGAAGCAGGTTTAGCTGCTGCTGGTCTACAAGCTGCATTTACTGGCCCAATGCCAACACCAGCGGTAGCGTACCTAACACGTACTTTCCGTGCGGAAGCAGGGATCGTAATTTCAGCATCGCATAACCCTTACTACGATAACGGTATTAAGTTCTTCTCTGCGCAAGGTACTAAATTGCCAGATGAGATTGAGCTGGCGATTGAAGCTGAGCTTGATAAGCCACTGACTTGTGTAGAGTCTGCAGAGTTGGGTAAAGCATACCGCATCGACGACGCCGCAGGTCGTTACATCGAGTTTTGTAAAGGCACATTCCCAACCAAATACGACCTGTCTGATTACAAGATTGTGGTCGATTGTGCTCACGGTGCAACGTACCACATTGCGCCGGCAGTATTTAAAGAACTGGGTGCAGAAGTGATCACGCTTGGCTGTGAGCCAAACGGTACGAATATCAACCACGAAGTTGGTGCAACAGATATTCGTGCACTACAAGCGAAAGTGGTTAAAGAGAAAGCACACTTTGGTATTGCCCTTGATGGCGACGGCGACCGTGTGATCATGGTTGATGAAGAAGGTAATAAGATCGATGGTGACCAAATTGCGTACATCATCGCCCGTGATGCTCTTCGTCGTGGTGAGTTAAAAGGCGGTGTTGTTGGTACTCTGATGACCAACATGGGCATGGAAGTAGCGCTGAAGAACCTAGGTATTCCTTTTGTTCGTGCCAAAGTGGGTGACCGCTACGTAATGGAAGAGCTACAAAACCATGATTGGTTGATTGGCGCTGAAAACTCAGGTCACGTTATCTTATTGGACAAAGTCACTACTGGTGACGGTATCGTTGCAGGTCTGCAAGTGATGGCATCGATGGTGGGAAGCAAGATGTCGCTGAAAGAGCTCGCTGACGGCATGACCATGTTCCCACAGGTGCTGGAAAATGTACGCTTTAAAGGCGATTCAAACCCATTAGAATCAGACGCGGTGATTGCGGCAACGCAAGCGGTGGAAGCTAAGCTGGGTGACACAGGGCGTGTTCTACTGCGTAAATCAGGCACAGAGCCATTGATCCGTGTGATGGTGGAAGGTGAAAACGCCGAGCTTGTACAAGAGTACGCATTAGAGATTGCCCGCGCTGTAGAAGAAAACTGTTAAGTCTTGTTAGCTTAACGAAAAATCATCCTGTTGATATTTGTGCATATTGGCAGGATGGTTTTGTAACATTAAGCTTAAATTACAGTTTTTGGCTATTTGTTGCTCAAGTAACATTAAAAGGCGACAAAAGCGATAATTTTTACTTGTCAGTCAGTTTTGCTTTCGCTAGTATCTTCTCCGCTCCTTAAAGAGGAGCGCGCTGGCACTGCTTTAGCAAAGCTGGCACAACTAATAAATGGAACATAGGTGGAACCCATGTACGAAATTCTACTTGTGATTTATCTGTTGGCTGCGCTTGGTGTTATTGGCCTAGTTTTGGTTCAACAAGGTAAAGGCGCAGATATGGGAGCCTCATTTGGGGCTGGTGCTTCAGGTACACTGTTTGGCGCTGGCGGCTCTGGAAACTTCTTAACCCGAATGACAGCAGTTTGCGCAACGATTTTCTTCGTTATTAGCCTTGTGTTAGGTAACTTAAGCGCAAAACAGCATGCAGAAACCAGCGGCTGGGAAAACTTAACTGTCCCTGCAACTGAGCAAGCTGTAGAAAAAACTGAGAATGCACCTGTAAATAGCGACATTCCTCAGTAATTAAAGATTCAGCCGAGATGGTGAAATTGGTAGACACGCTAGCATGAGGTGCTAGTGCCGCAAGGTGTAGGGGTTCAAGTCCCCTTCTCGGCACCATTATTCTGGTTACTTGAAATAGTAACATCTGATGCGTATAATCGCCCTCAGATTACGGACGCGGGGTGGAGCAGCTTGGTAGCTCGTCGGGCTCATAACCCGAAGGTCGTCGGTTCAAATCCGGCCCCCGCAACCACTTTTCCGAAAATCAACTATTCTTACGAAAGGTTGTTTTTCTATCACAGCTTAGCTGTGATATCAGGGTCCAGTAATAAAAAACCCCGTAATTCGGGGTTTTTTATTATCTGAAACATGACCATTCAGGTATTTACTGGGCTTTATGCCCTTTTTTTGTTTCCGGGGGGTTGTTTTGACAGCTTTAGAGATGCAATTAACCGAATTGCTTGAAGCACCTGTAGTTGCTTTAGGCTATGAGCTTGTTGGTTTGGAGTTTATCCGAGCTGGTGAGCACTCTACATTGCGCGTATTCATTGATCATGAAAACGGCATTTTTGTAGATGACTGTGCGGAAGTTAGCCGTCAGATCAGCGCGGTAATGGATGTAGAAGATCCTATTACTGTGGCATACAACTTAGAAGTGTCTTCCCCTGGACTGGAAAGGCCGCTATTTAAAGTTGCACATTACCAACAGTTTATTGGCCACGAGGTCAGCCTGGTATTGAAAATGGCGATGGGTAACCGTCGTAAGTGGAAAGGTGACATCATTTCTGTCGAAGGTGAACTAGTCACTCTTAAAGTAGATGGCAATGAAGAAACATTTGCACTAAGCAATATTTCCAAGGCCAACCTGGTTCCAAAATTCTAAACGCTAAATTGGGGCATTAGAAATGAACAAAGAAATCTTGGCTGTCGTAGAAGCGGTATCCAATGAAAAAGCTGTTCCTCGTGAGCGTATCTTTGAAGCGCTTGAGATTGCACTAGCAACAGCAACAAAGAAGAAACATGAAGCTGAAATCGACGTACGTGTTGAGATCGACCGTAAAACTGGCGAATTCGAAACATTCCGTCGTTGGAAAGCAGTAGAAGAAGTGACTCAACCAACACTTGAGATCACCCTTGAAGCGGCACAGTTCGAAGATGAAACTATCGAGCTAGACGGTTACGTTGAAGATCAAATTGAATCTGTAACGTTCGACCGTATTACGACGCAAACTGCGAAGCAAGTAATCGTACAGAAAGTACGTGAAGCTGAGCGTGCACAAATCGTTGAGCAATTCGTAGATAATGAAGGTGAGCTAATCACTGGTGTGGTTAAGAAAGTTAACCGTGACGCTGTGATCGTTGACCTAGGTAACAATGCTGAAGCAATCATCCAACGTGATGACCAGCTACCACGCGAAAACTTCCGCGCGGGTGACCGTCTACGTGCACTACTTTACCGAGTAGCGCCAGAAGCACGCGGCTTCCAGCTGTTCATGACACGTTCTAAGCCAGAAATGCTGTCTGAACTATTCCGCATTGAAGTGCCAGAAATTGCAGAAGAAGTTATTGAACTTATGGGCGCAGCACGCGATCCTGGTTCTCGTGCGAAAATCGCAGTAAAAACTAACGACAAGCGTATCGACCCAGTAGGTGCGTGTGTTGGTATGCGCGGTGCTCGTGTTCAAGCTGTTTCTGGTGAGCTAGGCGGTGAACGTATTGATATCGTATTGTGGGACGAAAACCCTGCACAATACGTGATCAACGCAATGGCGCCAGCTGAGGTTAGCTCTATCATCGTTGATGAAGATAACCACACTATGGATATCGCTGTAGAACAAGATAACCTAGCACAAGCTATCGGTCGTAACGGTCAAAACGTACGTCTAGCATCTCAGCTTACTGGCTGGGAACTAAACGTGATGACTGTGGCTGATCTACAGAAGAAACACCAAGAAGAAGCGCAAGAATCAATTGATGCTTTCACTAAGCACCTTGATATCGATGAAGACTTCGCAACTGTATTGGTTGAAGAAGGTTTCACTACCCTTGAAGAGATTGCTTACGTTCCAGTAAGCGAGCTACTAGAAGTTGACGGTCTTGATGAAGATACAGTTGACGCACTACGTAGCCGTGCGAAAGAAGCGCTAACTACGCTTGCACTAGCACAAGAAGAGTCTCTAGACGGTGCTGAGCCAGCTGAAGACCTACTTGGCCTAGAAGGCCTAGAGCGCGAGATGGCGTTCAAGCTAGCGGCAAAAGGTGTAAGCACACTGGAAGACCTAGCGGACCAAGGTACAGACGATTTGCTTGATATCGAAGGTCTGGACGAAGCAAAAGCGGGTGAGCTAATCATGGCTGCTCGTAACATCTGCTGGTTCAGCGACGAAGCTTAATACTTACTAGCAAGGGAGGCGCAACATGTCAGAGGTTACCGTTAAAGCATTGGCTGAGGAAATTGGAACGCCAATTGATCGCTTGCTTAAACAGTTTGCCGACGCTGGTATCAGCAAGAAAGCTGAAGATAGTGTAAATCAAAGTGAAAAACAGGAACTGCTTTCGCACCTTAAAAAGGAACACGGCGGAAGCGGTGACGATGCCGCTCCAACTCGCTTAACGTTGCAACGCAAAACCCGCAGCACATTGAGTGTGTCTGGCTCGGGTGGTAAGAACAAAAATGTTCAGGTTGAAGTGCGCAAAAAGCGCACTTACGTAAAACGTTCCGCTCTTGAAGAAGAGCAACGCGCTGCTGAAGATGCAGTAAAACGTGAAGCTGAAGAAGCAGCCAAGCGTGAAGCGGAAGAACAAGCCCGTCGCGAAGCAGAAGAGCAAGCGAAGCGTGACGCTGAAGAAAAAGCGAAACGCGAAGCTGAAGAGAAGCGCTTAGCTGAAGAAAAAGCTAAGCAAGAGGCAGAAGAAAAAGCTAAGCAAGAGACCAAGGGTAAGGTCGAAAGCGAAGCTGAAATTAAGCGTGAAGCCGAAGAGAAGGCTAAGCGCGCCGCCGCTGATGAACAGGCTAAGAAAGAAGCTGAGGCGCTACAACGTCGCCGGGAAGAGGAAGCCAAGCGTAAAGCCGAAGAAGAGAGTCAGCGTCAGCTAGAAGAGGCACGCAAGATGGCAGAACAAAACGAGAAAAACTGGTCAAATACTGATCAGGCAACAGCGAACATGGAAAAATCTGATTACCACACGACAACATCTAGCCACGCACGTGCTGCTGAAGATGAAGCTGATCGCAAAGAAGAAGGCAGTCGTCGTAAGAAGAAGAAACCAGCTGCAAAAACTGACGACCGTAACAAAGGTCGCGGTGGCCGTAACCAACGCGGTGGTCGCGGTGGTCGTGGCAAGCAACAAGTTAATGCTCCAACATCTATGCAGCAAGGCTTCGATAAGTCAGCAACTGTTGCTAAAGCAGACGTTGTAATTGGCGAAACGATCGTTGTTTCTGAACTGGCTAGCAAAATGTCAGTGAAAGCGACTGAAATCATCAAAGTAATGATGAAGATGGGCGCAATGGTAACGATTAACCAAGTTATCGACCAAGAAACTGCTCAGCTTGTTGCTGAAGAAATGGGTCACAAAGTTATCATTCGTAAAGAGAATGAGCTTGAAGAATCCCTAATGTCAGATCGTGAAGAAACAGCAGAAGCTGTATCTCGCGCACCTGTTGTTACTATCATGGGTCACGTTGACCACGGTAAAACATCAACACTTGACTACATCCGTAAAGCGCACGTTGCTTCAGGCGAAGCGGGCGGTATTACACAGCACATTGGTGCATACCACGTAGAAACTGACAACGGTATGATCACTTTCCTTGATACTCCAGGACACGCCGCGTTTACCGCAATGCGTGCTCGTGGTGCTCAAGCGACAGATATCGTTGTTCTAGTAGTAGCAGCAGACGATGGCGTAATGCCACAAACAATCGAAGCAATCCAGCACGCAAAAGCGGCAGGTGTTCCTCTGATTGTTGCTGTGAACAAGATCGATAAAGAAGATGCTAACCCAGACAACGTGAAGAACGAGCTGGCACAGTACGACGTTATTCCTGAAGAGTGGGGCGGTGAGAACATGTTCGTTCACATCTCTGCGAAACAAGGTACTAACATCGATGGTCTTCTTGAAGCTATCCTACTTCAATCTGAAGTTCTTGAACTGAAAGCAGTTGAAGAAGGCATGGCAAGCGGTGTTGTTGTTGAATCTCGTCTAGATAAAGGTCGCGGTCCAGTTGCAACTATCCTTGTTCAGTCTGGTACGTTACGTAAGGGCGACATCGTTCTTTGTGGTCTAGAGCACGGCCGTGTTCGTGCAATGCGTGACGAACTAGGTAAAGACATCGAAGCTGCGGGTCCTTCAATCCCAGTTGAGATCCTAGGTCTTTCAGGCGTGCCTGCTTCAGGTGATGAAGCAACCGTGGTACGTGATGAGCGTAAAGCACGTGAAGTTGCACTTTACCGTCAAGGTAAATTCCGTGACGTTAAACTAGCACGTCAACAAAAAGCGAAACTAGAGAACATGTTCTCTAACATGACTGCTGGTGATGTTGCTGAACTGAACGTAGTACTGAAAGCTGACGTACAAGGTTCTATCGAAGCAATCGCTGATTCACTACTTAAACTGTCTACTGACGAAGTTAAAGTGAACGTTGTTGGTTCTGGTGTTGGTGGTATCACAGAAACTGATGCAGTACTTGCAGCAGCATCTAACGCTATCATTCTTGGTTTCAACGTACGTGCTGATGTACCTGCACGCCGTATGATCGAGAACGAAAACCTAGACCTACGTTACTACTCAATCATTTACCAATTGATTGATGAAGTTAAAGCGGCAATGGGCGGTATGCTTGCTCCTGAATTCAAACAGGAAATCATCGGTCTTGCTGAAGTACGTGACGTATTTAAGTCTCCTAAGATCGGCGCAATCGCTGGTTCTATGGTTACTGAAGGTATCATCAAGCGTAACAACCCTATCCGTGTACTACGTGATAACGTGGTTATTTACGAAGGTGAGCTTGAGTCACTACGTCGCTTTAAAGATGACGTTAACGAAGTTAAGAACGGCTACGAATGTGGTATCGGCGTTAAGAACTACAACGATGTTCGCGTTGGTGACCAAATCGAAGTGTACGAAATCGTTGAAGTTAAACGTACTCTTGACTAATCGACAAGGTTGTTAATGCTTGTCTGATGACACAAACAACCTATGGGGAGCTTCGGCTCCCCATTCTTTCATAGAGAGAGATTGCTACTATGGCAAAAGAATTCAGCCGTACCCAGCGTGTAGCACAGCAGCTACAGAAAGAGCTGGCGGTTATCCTACAGCGTGAGCTTAAAGACCCGCGCATTGGCATGACAACCATTTCAAGCGTAGATGTATCACGCGATATGGGTTATGCAAAAATCTACGTGACTTTCCTAACGGTTGGTGAACAAACGCCAGAAGAAAGTCTAGAAGTACTACGCGAAATGGCACCGTACATTCGTTCACTACTTGGTAAGCAAATTCGTCTACGTGTAACGCCAGAACTGACGTTCATCTACGACCAATCGTTAACCGAAGGTATGCGTATTTCGAACCTTGTGTCTAAAGCGGTACGTGATGATGAAGATCGCCGCGTAGACGAAGACAGCGAAGATAAGGGCGAGGAATAAGTCATGGCACGTCGTCGTAAAGGTCGTCCTATTGATGGAGTTATTTTACTCGACAAGCCAACGGGTATTTCTTCCAACGATACGCTGCAAAAAGTAAAGCGTATCTACTTCGCGCAAAAAGCGGGTCACACTGGCGCGCTTGATCCCCTTGCTACCGGTATGCTGCCAATTTGTTTTGGTGAAGCGACCAAGTTTTCCCAGTTCTTGTTAGATTCTGATAAGCGCTATCGTGTGATTGCGAAGCTGGGTGAGCGTACTGATACTTCAGATTCAGATGGTGAAGTGGTACAAACGCGCGAAGTGAAGGTTGACCGTGGTCAGCTTGAGCGTTGTATTGCTAAGTTCCGTGGTACGACGGATCAAATTCCATCGATGTACTCTGCATTGAAGTACCAAGGTCGTAAGCTGTACGAATATGCCCGTGAGGGAATCGAAGTACCGCGTGAGTCTCGTAAAATCACCGTGTACTCGGTTGATCTATTACGCTTTAGCAACAACGAAGTGGAAATGGAACTGCATGTATCGAAAGGTACTTACATCCGTACTATCGTTGATGACTTAGGTGAAATGCTAGGTTGTGGTGCCCACGTGACTTACTTACGTCGCACCGGTGTTGCTAAGTATCCTATTGAGCGTATGGTGACTATCGAGCAGCTTGAAGCGCTGTTGGAGCAAGCGAAATCACAAGATATCTCGCCGGGCGAGCTATTAGATCCGCTACTGCTACCAACCGATACCGCCGTTCAAGATTTGCCTGAAGTGCAGATCACTCCAGCACTGGCGACCTACATTCTGCACGGAAACCCTGTGCAAGCAGGACCAGTTCCAGCAGAAGGGACGACGGTGCGTATCACAGTGGGTGAACAGCGTGAATTCATTGGTGTAGGTGTGATCGATGCTGATGGCATGTTGGCACCGAAGCGTGTGATGGCGAATCAACCCGCGCAATAATGATGACAGCATCTGCTTCATAATAGATAAAAGAGCGATTACTTAGGTAGTCGCTCTTTTTGCTTGTAGTCAGTAAAAGTGCCACGTATAATTCGCGGCTTGGGTGCGGCTGAATCAGAGATTGGCTGCACAAATTTTAAAATTATTGTATTAGGATAAAGTTATGTCTCTGAATGCAGAAACTAAAGCAGCAATCGTTGCTGAATACGCACAATGTGAAAACGACACTGGTTCTCCAGAGGTTCAAGTTGCTCTTCTAACAGCGCAAATTAACCACCTGCAAGGCCACTTTGCTGATCACAAACACGATCACCACAGCCGTCGCGGTCTACTACGTATGGTTTCTCGTCGTCGTAAACTTCTAGATTACCTAAAAGGTAAAAACCTAGATCGTTACCAAGACCTAATCAAGCGTCTAGGCCTACGTCGCTAAGATTGCTTTTTAGAAAGGAGCCTGATGGCTCCTTTCTTTTTATGGCTCTTATCTACTTTCGCGAGTGGTTAAGAAGCTAACGCGCCCAACTTACTTAATAGCACGGTCGTTTTCGTCGACCATTAGGTCGCGGCTAATAACAGCGTTTTTTGTGAATATACAAAGAGAACTGTCATTAGTCGCGATACGTGAAATTAACGTAAAGTGGGTTTCATCACATGACGCTTCTATCTATGTCAGATATACTTACCGACGAAATAGAAAGCGGAATATATTAAGGAAATTCACGTGAATCCTATCGTAAAGACTTTCCAGTACGGTAACCACACAGTTACCATCGAAACTGGTGTTATGGCACGTCAAGCAACGTCTGCAGTAATGGTTAGCATGGATGACACATCTGTGTTCGTATCTGTTGTTGGTAAAAAAACAGCAGTTGAAGGCCAAGACTTCTTCCCACTAACAGTTAACTACCAAGAGCGTACTTACGCTGCGGGTAAAATCCCTGGTGGTTTCTTCAAGCGTGAAGGTCGTCCATCTGAAGGCGAAACACTGACTGCGCGTCTGATTGACCGTCCAATTCGTCCGCTATTCCCAGATGATTTCAAAAACGAAGTACAAGTTATCGCAACTGTAGTTTCGGTTAACCCTGATGTTCAGCCTGATATCCCAACAATGATTGGTACATCAGCTGCACTAGCAATCTCTGGTATCCCATTCAATGGTCCAATTGGTGCGGCACGTGTAGGTTACATCAACGATCAATTCGTACTTAACCCAAGCAACACTGAGCTAGAAGAAAGCCGTCTAGACCTAGTTGTAGCAGGTACTGAATCTGCAGTACTAATGGTTGAGTCAGAAGCTGACCGCCTAACTGAAGAGCAAATGCTACAAGCGGTAGTATTTGGTCACGACCAACAGCAAACAGTTATCAACGCAATCAACGAGTTCGCGGCAGAAGTTGCAACTCCAGCTTGGGATTGGGAAGCACCAGCAGTAAACACTGAGCTGAAAGCGCTTGTTGCTGAGAAAGCAGAAGCACAACTGTCTGAAGCTTACCAAATCACTGAGAAGATGGCGCGCTACGAGAAAGTAGGCGAAATCAAAACTAGCGTAGTTGAAGCACTACTAGCTGAAAACGAAGAGCTAGATGAGCGCGAAATCCGCGACATGCTAGGTTCTCTAGAGAAGAACGTTGTACGTAGCCGCATCATTGCTGGTAACCCACGTATCGACGGTCGTGAAAAAGACATGGTTCGTGCGCTAGACGTACGTACTGGTGTACTTCCACGTACTCACGGTTCATCTCTATTCACTCGTGGTGAAACTCAGGCGCTAGTTACAGCGACGCTTGGTACTCAACGTGATGCTCAAATCATTGATGAGCTAACTGGTGAGCGTAAAGATCACTTCCTACTACACTACAACTTCCCTCCATACTGTGTAGGTGAAACTGGTTTTGTAGGTTCGCCTAAGCGTCGTGAAATTGGTCACGGTAAACTGGCGAAGCGCGGTATCGCAGCGGTAATGCCTTCTGTTGATGAATTCCCATACACAGTACGTGTAGTATCGGAAATCACTGAATCTAACGGTTCATCTTCAATGGCTTCTGTATGTGGTACTTCTCTTGCTCTTATGGATGCAGGTGTGCCAATCAAAGCGTCTGTAGCGGGTATCGCTATGGGGCTTGTGAAAGAAGGCGACGATTTCGTTGTTCTTTCTGACATCCTTGGTGACGAAGACCACCTAGGTGACATGGACTTTAAAGTTGCGGGTACTAACGACGGTATCACAGCACTTCAAATGGACATCAAGATCGAAGGTATCACGAAAGAGATCATGCAAATCGCTCTAAACCAAGCGAAAGGTGCACGTCAGCACATCCTTGGTGTTATGGACGAAGCAATCGGTACTCACCGTGACGATATCTCTGAGTTTGCTCCACGCATTCACACAATGAAGATCAACTCAGACAAGATTAAAGACGTTATCGGTAAAGGTGGTGCAGTTATCCGTGCTCTTACTGAAGAGACTGGTACTACTATCGAGATCGAAGACGACGGTACAGTGAAGATCGCTGCGACTGACGGTAACCAAGCGAAAGAAGCTATCCGCCGCATCGAAGAAATCACAGCTGACGTTGAAGTAGGTCGTATCTACACAGGTAAAGTAATGCGTATCGTAGACTTCGGTGCGTTCGTATCTGTGATTGGTACTAAAGAAGGTCTAGTACACATTTCTCAAATTGCTCAAGAGCGTGTAGAGAAAGTGACTGATCACCTAGAGATGGGTCAAGAAGTTAAAGTTAAAGTTCTTGAAATCGACCGTCAAGGCCGTATCCGTCTAAGCATGAAAGAAGCTGTTGAACAAGCACCAGCTCAAGACGAACAGCCACAAGGCTAAGTCTGATTCTTGCTGATAAAAGGGGCTTTTAAGCCCCTTTTTTAATGCCTGTCTTTCCCAGACTGCGAGCAAATAGACTAAGGTAATACCAAACTTATTTTTATACCTGCCGCACTTTGCTTCATTGCTGTAACGGTGGCGCAATAATTTCTGCGTAATTGGTGCTACATGCGCTAACTTAGCTTGGTATACTAAGCTTAATTACCCAAGATCAAATATTTATATAGATGCTTGCCCTGATGTTTTGATTCAAACTGGTGAGCATCCAATAATCTCAGGAGAAGGATATTGATTGCCAATAGGTTAAAGCTCGCCTGTATTGCTGCTGTCATGCTGCTTTCGGGTTGTGCGACATCAACCAAGACGATGTGGACCCATCCGCCGATGGCTGTGCCGCTGCAACCAACCATCCAACAGCAGATCCAACTAGCGCGGATCGAACAATTGATGAAGCGCGATGATTTAGATAACGCCACGCTAGCGCAGATGTATTACGAGCGAGGGTTGCTTAACGACAGTCTCGGACTGCGTGATTTAGCGCGTTTAGACTTTAACCAGTCGCTATCGCTCAAACCTGATCAGCCTGATGTGTTTAATATCCTCGGGGTGTACTTTACGCAGAGTGCGCACTTTGACGCGGCTTATGAAGCGTTTGACTCGACGCTAGAGCTCAGCATGCTACACCCGTTTGCCCAGCGTAACCGGGGTATTGCTTTGTACTATGGTGGTCGCTTAGATCTCGCGCACGAAGATTTACTGATGCACTATCAGCAAAATATTAATGACCCTTACCGGGTGATCTGGTTGTATTTGGTTGATCTGGAACGTACACCAGAGCAAGCGCAAGAAAAGCTACGTTTACGTTATGATGCCAGCGACAAGCAAGACTGGGGTTGGTTGATTGTTCGTATGTATTTAGCGGATATCAGCGAGAGTGATTACCTGAAAGAAATCGCTAGCGGCAGTGAAAATAACGATCAGCTTGCAGAGCGTTTAACCGAAGGTTATTTCTATTTAGCGAAACGTTATCAGCACGAGCAAAATTATTCAGCAGCTCTGATGCTGTACAAACTGACTTTGGCGGGCAATGTGTATGAATTTGTCGAGCACCGTTTTGCCTTGTTGGAAACGGGGCGAGTATTGAGTCAGTACCAAGCGCAACAACAAGCCATGCTGGAGGCGAAACAATCAGGGCAAGCTCAAGTTAACTAAGCTTATTCAGAGCAATTGTTGCCGAGAAAATAAAAAAGCCGCGCTCAATCTTATTGAGCGCGGCTTTTTAATGGGAGCTTGGCGAAAGTTGCGATTAACTTTCGATGTTCAAGCCCGCAAGGTTGTGCCAGTAACCGTTACAGTGATGACCATCTTGTAATGGGTGGCGCGTCTGACCTTGTTCGTTTTGTTTGAACTCGGTGATCAAATCCAGTGTTTCTGTGCCAAGTGGACTTAGACGAACCACGTCAACAATGCCGTCCATGGTTTTCAGGTCGTTGATCAGGTTGTAGCAGTAACCTGATTGGGTTTGAATACCATTAAGGTTGAACACACTTTGCCCTTCTTGGCTGTGCACCTGAATGCCGGTCGGGTATTTGATACAGCAGGTTTCACAGTCGTCTTTGGCTTTGTCTTCAGCGCGCGCTGTGAAGCAGCGTGCTGAGTATGCCAGTGGTAGGTAACCGTAGCTGAATACTTCGGTTTCAAATTTGCCACGAATACCTAGCTTTTCACAATCAACCAATACGTTCTGTAGCCATTCGCGAGAAAGCTCAACTGGCATACACCAGCGCACCATACCTTGTTTTAAAAACAGGTTTAGGGTTTGCGCGTTGTAGCAGTTGATAGCAGGACCAACCACGAAAGGTACTTTGTTTTGGTGGGCAAGCTGGATTGCAGATACGTCGTTCGCTTCAATGATGAAATCGCCATTGTCGACGTATTTTTTCATCACATTCACTTCGCTTGGTGCTTCTAGCAGCGCCATGGTTGATAGCACCACTTGCTTGCCTGAATCAGCAATGTCTTTGGCTATATCAAACCAATGTGCTGGTTTCATTTCGCGGCGCTTAGAACAAACACTTTCACCTAGGTAGATGATGTCGCTGTCTGACTGTTTCGCTTGTTGGTAAAAGGCTTCTACGTCGGCTTTTGGCCAAAAGTAGAGTAGTGGGCCAAGAGAGTACTTCATTAATTGGCTCCTTTATTGCCATTTACGGTGGTAAGCACCTAGGGTGGTTTGCTTACCTTCAGAAACATTACCTAAACATGCGTTCCACGCAGGCTCAACGCTGTAGCCCTCTGGGTTAGCCAAGTAGCGATCAATGGCCGCACGCCATGTGCGCGTCACTTGCTCAACGTAAGCAGGGCTACGTTGGCGGCCTTCGATTTTCACTGAAGAAATATTGGCTTTGAATAGCTCAGGCAAGATCTCTAAGGTGTTCAAGCTGGTTGGTTCTTCAAGCGCGTGGTAACGGCGGTTTTCGCCACTAATGTTTACGTCGAAACGGCCTTTACACAGGGTAGGGTAACCTGCGTTTTCACCTTTGGCGTATTGGTCGATCAGAATGTTATTCAGACGCGATTCCAAACCTTGGTCGGTTTCCTGCCAGCGAACGTACTTGGCTGGTGAACAAGCACCGACAGTGTTTGGTGACTCACCCGTCATGTAAGAAGACAGGTAACAACGACCTTCCGACATGATACATAGGCTACCAAAGGCAAATACCTCTAGCTCCATATCGGTATTACGCGCCAGTTGCTTCACTTGGTGGATCGACAGGACGCGTGGCAATACCACACGCTTCACATTGAAGTTGTTTTTGTAGAACTCAATCGCCGCGGTGTTGGTTGCTGAAGCTTGTACCGAGAGGTGAAGCTCTAAATCCGGGTATTGGGTTGCTGCGTATTCAAGCACGGCAATGTCAGCCACGATCAGCGCATCGACGCCCATAGCTGCTGCGTTATCTACCGCTTTTGTCCAGCGATTGAAACCGTCTGGGTGCGCAAATGTATTCAGGGCAACATGCAGTTTTTTGTCGTGATCACGTACATACTGCACCGCTTTTTCTAATTTACGTCCTGTAAAGTTTAAGCCGGCAAAGTGGCGGGCGTTTGTATCGTCTTTAAAGCCGATATAAACCGCATCAGCGCCATTATCGATGGCGGTCTTCAAGGCTGGAAGGTTACCAGCGGGGCAAAGCAGCTCCATATTATCTTTATCTACCAGTGCTTGATGAATAGAGGATATCAAGATAAACCTTTTATGCGCTGTTGGCATAAAAAGCGATTGCTCAATATATGTTTTCAGTTTTGATAGGAGCAAATACTAGGGGGCTTAGCCCCCGTAAGTTTTGATTTCAGGCAGGTTTTTCTTGATTTAGGACAATTTTTTGTGCTGATCTGCTGTAATTTTAAGCGCTGCGACGGCTGTTTTTCAGCAGCAGGGCTTCGAGTTCGTGTTTCGGTTGCGGACGGAAGAAATGGAAGCCTTGAATCGAGTCACAATTGAGGTTCGACAGCAAGGTGGCTTGCTGGTGGGTTTCGACCCCTTCAGCCACCACACTCATGTTGAGTGACTTACCTAGATTGATGATGTTTTCAATCAAGGTAACCTGTTTAGGCACAGATTCGATGTCTTTAATAAAGGCGCGATCGACTTTAAGTTCATCAAGCGGGAAACGTGCAAGGTACGATAGCGAAGAGTAGCCAGTACCAAAATCATCAATCGATAATGCAAAGCCGAGTTTTTTGATCGCTTTCAGCATTTGGATTGCGTGATCACCGTCGTTCATCATTGCGCTTTCGGTTAGCTCGAACGTGATATCTGACGGATTAATGCCCGTACTCTTGCGGAGCTTGTCGATAAACTGGATCAGCTTAGGGTTGCCAAATTGCTGCGGCGATAAGTTGATCGCCACGCGCCCTTGCAGCAGCCCTTGTTTTTTCCACTCGCACACCGTGGTGAAGACTTCACGCATTACTACGCGGCCGAGCTGCTCGATTAGGCCAGAACGCTCGGCAACCGGAATAAATTGGGCTGGACTGATATAGCCTTCAACCGGGTGTTTCCAGCGCACTAAAGCTTCCGCGCCATCGATAGAAAAGTCTTTGGCATTGACCTTTGGTTGATACCATACTTCTAACCCATTTTTTTGCAGTGCTTTTTGTAGCTCGATTTCCAGCCATAAACGCATTCGCGCTTCTTTGTTCATGCTTTCATCAAACTTCACCAAGCGGTTGCGACCACGGTTTTTGGCTTCGTACATCGCAGTGTCGGCATTTTGTAGCAAAATGCGGGCATCGTTACCGTTCCCTGGGTAGGTAACGAGGCCAATCGAGCAAGCGATATGCTTACTAAAGTGATGAAGGTTAAACGGCTGACTGACCAGCGCGATGATCTGTTGCGAGATCAGATCACCAATTCGATCGTGCTCAGGATTTTGCAATAAGATCCCAAACTCATCGCCACCTAAGTGGCCAATAACAGCGTTTTCAGGCAGTAGTTGTCGCAAGCGCTGCGAGATCTCTTGTAGCACACGATCGCCAATGTGGTGACCTAATGAATCATTGATGTTTTTGAAGTTATCAATATCAAGGTACAGCATCACCAAAGGGGTGTTACTGGCGATCAGCTTTTCGAGTTTACGGGTGAAACCGTGACGGTTATTAAGCCCTGTTAACGCATCGGTTTGGACTAGCTGATCGATTTGCCCTTGAGGCAGGCGGTTATCGGTTGGCGTGCGTAGCATCACCAGTTTAGCTGGAGATCCCAACATGGTGATATCGCTCAGTGATAACAAAAAGGTGGTATCTGGTGTTGCTTCCGGACCGATATAACAACGGCGCGCCTCACTGAGTGGCAATTGACTTAACTGCGCGCCCAGGAGACGTTGGGTCTGCATATCGAAAATGATGCGTCCTAGGTCTTCACCAAGGAGATCTTTAGCGGCGCCAAAGCCCAACATTTTCGCAGCGCGCTGGTTCACCGATAGCACAATGTTGTTTTCAACCACGCAGATCCCATCACTGCTGGCATCGTGGAGTTGATTTAACTGATGCTCTAACTCTTCGAGCGACTTCACTAACATCTGACGCTCAGAGGTATCAGCCGAGTGCAGCACCACGTAGTGCACTTCGTCGTTATCATTTTTTAACGGCGTAATACTAAAGTGCATCGAGGTTTCGTGGCGGTTATCGTCTAATACGACTTCGCCCTCAACGGCCTCGCCATTGAAAGCGCGCTCGTAATAGGGTGCCAGCGTTTGGTAGAAAGCCTGCCCCAGAATTTCTTTATCGCCACGGCCAACTAATTCTTCTCGGCTGTACCCGCTTAATTCGCAGTAGCGATTGTTCACCACAAGGTAGTTGTGGCTTTTATCGAGGACAGCGAAAAGGAACGGACTGTTGTCTGTTAGCAGGGGAAACCAATAAGTCAGTTGCTCTGTTGGCATCGTTCTGGAGTAACCTATCTCAGTGAGGGGAAGTAAGAAGAAAGTCTATAACACAATTTTGCCTACTATACCTTGTTCGAAGGGCGAAGAGCTAAACTTTCCCGTGATAGCTCGCTTTTTTTTGACTCAAGGCATGATATTTATAAATCGGTGTGCCTACAATGAAAGCCATTTTTTGTGGGAATTTTGGATATTTCCGAGTTAATATTCCCCTTTATTTATATAACTCAGTTAGCAGAGGAAAACACATCTGTGATTGCTCAAATTCGTAAACACATGGTTCAACATGGTCCTGCTTTACTGCGCATACCAGCGCAAGCAATGCCATTTGCGGTGCAAAAGAAAATGATGCTAGAAGCGTTATCGCTAGTATTTAAAGAAGCATTGGACGATGGTGACTTTGAGTTTCTAGAAGACCGCTGGTTAAAAGTTGAAGTGCGTGATCTTGGTCTGAAGTGGTATATCAGCTTCCAAGATGAAAAATTAGTGGTTTCTCAACATGTTGAGCAAGAAGATGTGAGCTTTAGTGGGGAATGCAACGATTTAGTGTTGATTGCTGCTCGTAAGGAAGACCCAGATACATTATTCTTCCAGCGTCGTCTTCGCATTGAAGGGGATACCGAATTAGGTCTGGAAGTGAAAAATCTGATGGACAGCATCGATTTAGACGCCTTGCCAGCACCACTTAAATTTTTACTGCAGCAGTCAGCGGATTTCATTCAAAAAGGAATGCAAGACGCGGCGGCTGGACAAGAGGTTGTGAATGCTCATTAGAACTGAGGCGCCTGTCGACATTTTGCCTGTTGATCGTTTATTGAAAAGCGCGTTTCCGACAGAAGCGGAAGCCAAATTAGTAATGGCACTGCGTGAAAACGGCAACCGTACTTTGTCTTTGGTAGCGTGTAGCGACGAAGGCGAAGTGATCGGTCATATCTTTTTTAGCCCAGTCACCGTGGCTGGTGAAGATAACGGCTGGCAAGGTTTGGCGCCTTTGTCTGTAGCACCTGAGCACCAAGGTAAAGGTATTGGTCAGGCTCTGATGGCGGAAGCTAAAGAGACGTTGGCTGAATTGGGTTACCCGGCGGTAGTGGTATTGGGCGATCCGACTTACTATCACAAAGCGGGCTTTGCCTCGGCAGCGGAACACGGCTTAACTTGCCAGTGGGAAGTACCTGCTGATGCCTTTATGGTGCAAGAGCTGCTACCTGATACTTTGTGTAAGTTGCAAGGTCAGGTTGAGTACACCTCAGAGTTTGCTGCGCTGTAATTCGTTTATTGAGTACGGTAATAACTCGACAGTGATGTGAATACAAAGCCACCTTCGGGTGGCTTTGTGTTATTCGTATCTAGCGCAATAATCTATGGGGTGGTATAGCCATAAGCTTGGTGGCTTACGCCTAATTTGATAGCATTGCCGCCCTTGTAATTTCAATCAAACCTAAATGAGTGAGACGCGTCGGCATGAAGCAACGAGATATTCAGGTGTTGCAAGAAATGGGATTAACTTACTGGCAAATTCGTAAGCCAGCATGTTTTCCTGCGCTTGAAGTGCCAGTGATCAATTTACCCGATGATTGCCAACTTCTTTTTGTCACGCCCGATCCGTTAAATGAACACGATGCGTGGCTGTTTGGTCGGATCCTCAAAAGTATGAAATTAACCTCTGAGCAAGCCTTGATGCTACCGCCGAGTGCGGTCGATCAGCTTGGTCAGCATCAATTGGTGTGGTGTTGGTTTGCGGGCTGTGAAGTGGCGGCACCTGCGGGTGTGCAAGTGCTGAACTCTGATGCTTTAGCAACCATGCATACCAATCCCACTGCAAAGAAAGCCTTGTGGCAACAAATCTGTTCTTATGACAACTAAAATGGTTCCTTTAGCCACCCATCATCTAGATGCCGTGTGGCAGATCGAGCAAGCTGCTCACGCCTTTCCTTGGTCTGAATCTATGGTTCGTGCTGAGCCAAGTAAACGCGCATGTAATTATGCTCTGACTGTTGATGATGCCGTCGTCGGTTACTGCTTTGGTCAGCTGGTGGCCGGTGAAGCAACTTTGCTAAACATTGCGATTGATCCTCAAGCGCAAGGCAAAGGCTACGGTAAGTTGTTACTCGACGGTTTTATCGAACAGATGAAAGCCCAACAAGCTGAAGAAATTTGGCTTGAAGTGCGAGCGAGTAATACCCGTGCTTATCATTTGTATGAGGCGCTCGGTTTTAACGAAATTAATCGCCGTGAAGGCTATTACCCTGCTGAAAATGGGCGCGAAGATGCGCTGATCATGACCTACATGATCATGTAGCGGTAGTTAACCTAAGGTTATGGCTGTTTCTTTGCTGTGACTTTGCGTATAATTCCGCCACTTTCCTGCGCAGGTGCGCTTGTCAGATTCTGCACTGCTAAGAGGTTGAGATGTAATTACGGTTCACGTTTTTTATGACTCCCTGCTCAGCAGGCACAGAAACTCATTCTCGGATCAAGCAAAGGGCGTGATGCCAAGCTTGATCTGCTATTGAAATCTCTAACAGGATTATCAACGTTATGTCATTTCTACAAGAAGTGGGTAAACGTCGTACGTTTGCTATCATTTCTCACCCGGATGCGGGTAAAACCACCATCACCGAAAAAGTATTGTTATTCGGAAACGCGATCCAAAAAGCCGGTACGGTAAAAGGTCGTGGCTCTAACCAGCACGCTAAGTCTGACTGGATGGAGATGGAAAAAGAACGTGGTATCTCGGTAACTACGTCTGTAATGCAGTTCCCTTACAACGATTGTTTGGTGAACCTACTGGATACCCCAGGACACGAAGACTTCTCGGAAGATACCTACCGTACGCTGACGGCGGTTGATTCATGTTTGATGGTTATCGATGCCGCGAAAGGTGTCGAGGATCGTACACGTAAACTGATGGAAGTAACCCGTCTGCGTGATACGCCAATCGTTACTTTCATGAACAAATTGGACCGTGACGTTCGTGATCCAATGGAAGTGCTAGATGAAGTAGAAAGCGAGCTAGGTATGGCTTGTGCCCCTATTTCATGGCCGATTGGTTGTGGTAAAGAGTTTAAAGGTGTTTACCACATCCACCGTGACGAAACGATCCTGTACGAATCAGGCCATGGTCACGAAATCCAAGAAGTACGTATCATCAAAGGTCTAGATAACCCTGATCTTGATGCTGCAGTTGGTGCAGATCTAGCAGAAAGCGTACGTGAAGAGCTTGAGCTTGTGATTGGTGCGTGTCCTGAGTTTGATCACGACCTATTCCTAGCGGGTGAACTAACGCCTGTTTACTTCGGTACAGCACTGGGTAACTTTGGTGTTGACCACATGCTAGACGGTCTAACCAAATGGGCACCTGCGCCGAAAACTCGCCAAGCGGTTGAGCGTAGTGTTGAAGCGACCGAAGAGAAATTCTCTGGTTTCGTATTCAAAATCCAAGCAAACATGGATCCAAAACACCGTGACCGTATCGCATTTATGCGTATCGTATCGGGTACTTACAGCCAAGGCATGAAGATGAATCATGTGCGTACTGGCAAAAACGTAAGTATCTCTGATGCGGTAACTTTCATGGCGGGTGACCGTTCTCGTGCAGAGCACGCTTACGCGGGTGACATCATTGGTCTGCATAACCACGGTACGATCCAGATCGGTGATACCTTCACTCAAGGTGAAGCACTGAAATTCTCGGGTATTCCGAACTTTGCGCCGGAGCTATTCCGTCGTATTCGCCTAAAAGATCCACTGAAGCAAAAACAGCTGCTTAAAGGTCTGGTACAGCTTTCTGAAGAAGGTGCGGTACAGGTATTCCGTCCGCTACAAAACAACGACCTGATCGTAGGTGCGGTTGGTGTGCTTCAGTTCGACGTGGTTGTTGCACGTCTAAAAGCCGAGTACAACGTAGAAGCGATTTACGAGAGCGTAAACGTCGCTACAGCACGTTGGGTTGAGTGTGACGACGCGAAGAAATTCGAAGAATTTAAGCGTAAGAACCAACAAAACCTAGCGCTGGATGGTGGTGATAACCTAAGTTACATCGCACCAACTATGGTTAACTTGAACCTAGCGCGTGAGCGTTTCCCTGAGATCGATTTCCGTGCGACTCGCGAGCACTAATCGTTAGCGCTTATTGAATAAGCTGCTCAGATAATTTGCTAAAGCCGTCACCGATGTGACGGCTTTTTTTTTGTCTCTGATTTCGGGAGGTATATAGTTACTGCAGTATGCAACTTGTTTGCTTTGAGAGGCGCTCTGGGAGGCGATCATGGATGTGGTAACCGAAAGACAAACGACGGCAGTAACGACACCATCGCAAGAAAAAGGGATTTATTCATGGCCGGGTAAGGCCTATCCCCTAGGGGCGACAGTGCAAAAACACGGGGTGAATTTTAGCCTGTACTCCAAACATGCGACCAAGGTTGTGCTGCATTTGTTTAAAGATCGCAACGATAGTGAGCCGCTTCTGTCTTTTGATCTGAACTCCACCATCCATAAGCGCGGCCATTATTGGTTTGTGTTTATCGGCAATATTGGTCACGGCCAAGTGTATGCTTTCCAAGTTGATGGCCCATGGCAACCTGAAGCCGGTTTACGATTTGATGCGGAAAAAGTGCTGGTGGATCCATACAGCCATGCATTGTGTTTTAGCGAAGATTACCAACGTGAGCGCGCTATTCAGGCAGGTTCTAACATGGATGCCTGTATGAAAAGTGTGGTGGTCGATCATATGACGTTTGATTGGCAGCGCACGCAATCGCCGCGTCATTCGCTCACCGATACCGTGATCTATGAAATGCATGTGGCGGGTTTTACCCGTCATCCAAACTCTGGGGTGAGTGAAGAAAAGCGGGGTACTTATGCTGGCGTAATTGAAAAGATCCCGTATTTAAAATCGCTAGGGGTAACAGCAGTTGAGTTGATGCCAGTGCAGCAATTCGATCTCTCTGATGCGCCTCCAGGACGTGAAAATTATTGGGGATATAGCCCGATCAACTTCTTTGCTTTGCACTCTGGCTATAGCGTTGAGCAAGACCCACTTGCGGCGATCAATGAATTCAAAACCATGGTACGCGAGCTTCATAAAGCCGGGATCGAAGTGATTCTGGACGTGGTGTTTAACCACACAGCAGAAGGGGATGAAAACGGCCCCACGTTCTGTTTCAAAGGGCTGCAAAACCCGGCGTATTACTTGATTGATAAACAAACGGGGCAATACGCGAATTACAGTGGCTGTGGCAATACCTGTAATGCTAACCACAGCGTGTTACGCCGGATGATCATCGATGCGTTGCATTACTGGGTTACTGAGATGAAAGTGGATGGCTTCCGGTTTGATTTAGCCTCGGTATTGGCGCGTGATAGCGATGGTCAGCCTATGAGTCAGCCGCCATTGTTGTGGTCGATAGACTCCGATCCGATTTTAAGCAGTACCAAGATCATTGCCGAAGCGTGGGACGCGGCAGGTTTGTATCAGGTGGGCTCGTTTATTGGTGACCGCTGGAACGAATGGAACGGAAAATACCGAGATGATGTGCGCGCATTCTGGCGTGGTGATAGCCATACCGTTAGTCGTTTTGCATCGCGGATTTTAGGCTCGCCTGATATTTATGGTTGTCAGCATCACTCACCGCACCGCTCGGTGAATTTCATTTGTGCGCATGACGGCTTTACTCTCAATGACTTGGTGAGTTACAGCGAGAAACATAACTGGGATAACGGTGAACATAACCGTGATGGCGATAACCATAACTTGTCCTGCAATTATGGCGTCGAAGGGCCCACCACGGTCACGGAAATTGAAGCGTTACGCCATCGTCAGTGTAAAAACATGCTCGCAACCCTGTTCTTATCGCTGGGAACGCCGATGCTGAATATGGGTGATGAGGTGCGTCGTACTCAGCAAGGTAACAACAATGCTTATTGTCAGAATAACGAACTCAGTTGGTTTGATTGGCAGCTAGTGGACAAACATGCTGATCTCTATCGGTTTGTCTCAATGCTCAGTCAATTACGTAGTAAAGAGCCGACCCTAGATTGGAACATGCACCGTTCGCTCAATTCGGTACTCGATTCGGTCGAGATTTGCTGGCACGGCATTGAGCCTCATCAGCCTGATTGGGGCGAGCGTTCGCACACCTTGGCGCTGACTGTGAACCATCCATTAACCGACGATGAATTGTACGTGGTGTGCAACGCCTACTGGGATCCACTCGAGTTTACCATTCCTGATCGTGAACAAACGGATTGGCACTTGGTGATTGATACCGCTGCGCCAAGCCCGTGTGACATCTATTCTGTTGATGAGGCGCCACGTTATGCGGACAATAGCGTGGTGGTCACAGGTCGCAGCATGGTAGTGATGGTAGCGAAATGAAACCGTTAAGGTGATAAGCACATCATGCTGAGACGAAAACAAGAGAGGGAAAGGTGGGAACGATAGCGAATTGGCTAAAGCAGGCGGTAGCCAGCTACGATGCTTGGTGTCAACGAATAGGGTTAACGGAGCAAAACCGTCGCTGTTGTGCGCCTGTGCGTTACGATAGCGATGATCCGCGCCATCCTGATAATCAGAGATCATCTTGTTCATCTGTTCCCGCTTCATCATCAGCGGAGCGTCGTAATGAGCACCAATGAGCCTAAACACCCAAATGACGAGGTGATTAATGGCTTGATCGATAGCCATTGTCATTTTGATTTTGCCCCGTTTGCCGAAGATCCTGCTCATTACTTAGCGCTGGCGCAGCAACAAGGGGTCACTCAGTTAGTGGTGCCTGCTGTCGGACAGCGCAATTGGCAAACGCTGGAGCAGCTTGCTGCGCAGTTTCCGAATATTTATTTCGCTCTTGGCTTACATCCATTCTTTAGTGCAGAGCACGGTGAGACACCACTTATTGCACTCGAACACGCTTTGCAGCGTGCAGAGAGCAATGCGCAGTGTGTAGCTGTTGGTGAGTGTGGACTGGATTTTGCGATCCCTGATGCTGATCGTCATCAACAGCAAACATGGTTAGAAGGGCAGTTAGCATTGGCTAACCGTTTCGACAAGCCGATTATCTTGCACTGTCGCAAAGCCTTTCCTGAGCTTGTTAGATTATTGAGACAAAATCCACCCAAACGAGGTGGCGTATACCATGCGTTTAGTGGCAGCTATCAACAAGCGGTTCAACTCCTTGATCTAGGTATCAAAATTGGCGTTGGAGGGACCATTACTTATGGTCGTGCGCATAAAACTCGCACTACAATGACTAAGTTGCCATTGGCAGCCTTACTGCTCGAAACCGATGCACCCGATATGCCTGTTGCCGGTTTTCAGGGACAACCCAATCGTCCTGACCGACTTCGTAATATATTGCACAGCTTGGCGGCACTCAGAACGGAATCTGAACAAGAAATAGCAAGGGCGACCTCCTTGACTTGTGCTGAACTTTTCAGCATTCCTTTGTGAGCTAGATCTCAAAAGAAAAACGTTTGCGTTAACCGATTGCGCAAAATGCTAATGCTATTGTGATCCCAGTCACGCTTGAGATTAAACTTTCACATCCTTTCCTTGCAAAGTGTGAGGTTGGCATTATTTTATCGGCCCGAGCATAAGTATAATGCGCCGGACTCATTAGTGAGCCGAATTGTCGAGACGCCAAATTTAACTAAAGGATGCCATAAACTATGAGCCTGTTTATGAGCCTGGTTGGGATGGCTGTGCTGCTAGCAATCGCAGTACTGTTATCAGATAACCGTAAAGCTATTAATCTACGTACTGTTGGTGGCGCATTTGCCATCCAATTCTGTTTAGGTGCATTTGTTCTGTATGTGCCTGTTGGTCGTGACGTACTGTATGGTATGTCTCAAGCTGTAGCTAATGTGATTAGCTACGGTAACGACGGTATTAACTTCCTATTCGGTGGTTTAACGTCTGATAAGATGTTTGAAGTGTTCGGTGGCGGCGGTTTCGTATTCGCATTGCGTGTACTACCAGTTATCGTATTCTTCTCTGCATTGATCAGCGTTCTTTACTACATGGGTATCATGCAATTTGTAATCAACATCCTTGGTGGTGGTCTACAAAAAGCACTTGGTACTTCACGTGCGGAATCAATGTCTGCAACAGCTAACATCTTCGTAGGTCAAACGGAAGCTCCTCTAGTTATCCGTCCTTTCGTACCTAAAATGACGCAATCTGAGCTGTTCGCGGTAATGTGTGGTGGTCTAGCATCTGTAGCGGGTGGTGTACTAGCCGGTTACGCATCTATGGGTGTACCTCTAGAGTACCTAATCGCAGCATCATTCATGGCGGCACCTGGTGGTCTTCTATTTGCTAAAATCATCAAGCCTGAAACTGAAGAGCCAATCGAGCAACTTGCTGGCGACGACGCAAACGGCGACGACAAACCAGCTAACGTCATCGATGCAGCAGCAGCGGGCGCGTCTTCTGGTATGCAACTAGCACTTAACGTAGGTGCAATGCTACTAGCGTTCATCGGTCTAATCGCTCTAATCAACGGTATGCTAGGTGGCATCGGTGGTTGGTTCGGTATGCCTGAGCTAACACTAGAACTAATTCTAGGTTACGTATTCTCTCCACTTGCATTCCTAATCGGTGTGCCATGGGAAGAAGCAACAATCGCTGGTTCTTTCATCGGTCAGAAACTGGTAGTTAACGAATTCGTTGCTTACCTAAACTTCGCACCTTACCTAGCGGATGGCGCAGAAGTTGTTCTTTCTGCTAAGACTGAAGCAATCATTTCTTTCGCACTATGTGGTTTTGCTAACCTTTCTTCTGTAGCAATCCTACTTGGTGGTCTAGGTGGTCTAGCACCTAGCCGTCGTCACGACATCGCTCGCTTCGGTATGAAAGCGGTAGCGGCAGGTACTCTATCGAACCTAATGTCTGCGACAATTGCTGGTCTATTCGTAGCTGTAAACGCGATGTAATCATCGGCTAACAGCCACTCGCTTAAAACGCCACGGTATTTACCGTGGCGTTTTTGTATCTGGCGCTTGTGGGTTTTCCAGCATCCTGCACTTAATACTCCCTTCCTGTTTGTTAGTTCCTGTTTGTTACTAAACTCGCGCTACTTGCCTTTCTATTTCTCTTTCTTTTGGTTGTTTCTCTTCATCTACGATAAGTCTGCGCTTGCTTTGGCTCGGTGCATTGGGTTGGTGTTTTGGAATGACGGATGCTCTTTGTTTGCTTATGCCTCAGGGGGATTGTTTCTGCTGGGTATTCTTGTATTTCGTTATAACTAAAGGTGTTGAGTATAAAGTGTGATTTAGCTCGCCTTGAGCCTTGCTGAGTGCTTGATATCAAAGGAGATCAACAGGTTTAGTAAAAACACCAATATGGGTGAAACTTATCGCCATAAAATCGATTGCGCTCCCTTTTCTGGATGCCATCATTACTTACTATGGTTGTCATTGAGAGCAAACAAGATCTCGGTAACACGTATTTCTCGTCGTCACTTTGGTTGCGGTTTTGAGTCTACACTCATAGTTGGCTTAGCAAGCAATAAGAGAGACGAAGATGGGTGAAGTTGTTTTGTCTATCGTGGCGGGGTTTATCGTCGGGATGTTGTTTTCAGCGATCAAGTTACCGATCCCTGCACCACCTGTATTATCAGGGGTCATGGGGATAGTGGGCGTTTACCTTGGCGGGATAGCGTACCAGTGGATTGTGGCGCATTTCTTCTCGGGATAGCAGAAGAAAACGCGACAAAATACAAACAAAATCACAAGGTTAGATTGGTAGCGGTGGTAAACACATTGTCTACATCAGGAAACACGACTTTAATGGAGTGGACATTCTGACCTTGGTATGATGGATGTATCATCTGGATTGGATGATTGCTATTGCAGCTTCCCCAAAACGTGATGGGAATTATCACGCAGCTGTGAATGGCGTAAGCAAGGTGAACCCTCCACCTTGCGCGGTGAAAAAGGATGTCGATTGAGTGCCCAAACGCACCTCAATTCTTCAAGGAGCAAGTCCGCTCAGTGAGCAGTTCGCACTGTGTGAACTGTTTGACTTAGTAATGATAACTGGACTCTGGAGATAGTCATGAGCGAATTAAAAGCTGCTGCACTACGTGCACTTAAACTAATGGATCTTACCACTCTTAACGATGACGACACTGATGCAAAAGTGATCGAGCTTTGTAAGAATGCGAAGACAGCCGTAGGCAACACTGCAGCAGTATGTATCTATCCACGCTTTATCCCAGTTGCGAAAAAGCAACTACGTGAGCAAGGTACCCCAGAAGTACGTATCGCAACGGTTACAAACTTCCCACACGGTAACGACGACATCGAAATCGCAGTCGCTGAAACAAAAGCAGCGGTAGCCTACGGTGCAGACGAAGTAGACGTAGTATTCCCATACCGCGCGCTAATCGCTGGCAACGAAGAAGTTGGTTTCGAGCTAGTGAAACAATGTAAAGCCGCTTGTGGTGACATTCTTCTTAAAGTGATCATCGAAACCGGTGAACTAAAAGAAGAAGCACTGATCAAGAAAGCGTCTGAAATCTCAATCAACGCTGGCGCAGACTTCATTAAAACGTCTACAGGTAAAGTGCCTGTAAACGCAACACCAGAATCAGCAGAGATCATGCTAAACGTGATCAAAGCAATGGGCGTAGCTGAAAAAGTGGGCTTCAAGCCAGCTGGCGGCGTTCGTACTGCTGAAGATGCACAAACTTACCTAGCAATGGCTGACCGCATTCTAGGCGCAGAGTGGGCTGACAACATGCACTACCGTTTTGGTGCATCAAGCCTACTAGCGAACCTGCTTCACACGTTAGGTGAAGGCGAAAAAGCTGCCGAAGGCGGCTACTAAGCCTTTATGAGGTGGCGCTAGCCGCCACCTTGATTTCCCACGCTTTGTAACTTGTTAGACGCTGTGAAATTCGTAGCGTCCGGGTTAATACACTTAAAATTCACGAAGCGTGCACCCTACATCCCAACCTAACAGGGGCAAAAATTATGTACTTACCTCAAGAAATTATTCGTAAAAAACGTGACAACATCGTAATAACTGCGGACGAGATTAACTTCTTCATCCAAGGTATTGCGAAAAACACTGTATCTGAAGGTCAGATTGCTGCGTTCGCGATGGCGATTTACTTCAACGATATGACCATGGACGAGCGTGTAGCACTAACATGTGCGATGCGTGATTCAGGCATGGTGATTGACTGGAGCCACATGGAATTTGATGGCCCAATCGTTGATAAACACTCAACAGGCGGTGTGGGCGACGTAACATCACTAATGCTAGGCGCAATGGTTGCGGCATGTGGTGGTTACATTCCTATGATTTCTGGCCGTGGTCTTGGTCACACCGGCGGTACGCTAGATAAGTTGGAATCAATTCCAGGTTACAACATTACGCCAACTAACGATGTATTTGGTCAAGTGACCAAAGAAGCTGGCTTTGCCATCATCGGTCAAACAGGCGATCTAGCTCCAGCTGACAAACGTGTGTACGCAACACGTGACGTCACAGCAACGGTAGATAATATTTCATTGATCACTGCATCTATCCTGTCGAAAAAACTGGCGGCAGGCCTTGGCTCGCTAGTGATGGATGTAAAAGTTGGTTCCGGTGCTTTCATGCCAACCTATGAAGCATCAGAAGAGCTAGCGAACTCGATTGTAGCAGTAGCGAACGGCGCGGGTACGCGCACTACCGCGCTACTAACTGACATGAACCAAGTGTTGGCTTCAACAGCAGGTAACGCCTTAGAAGTGCGCGAAGCGGTGCAATTTCTAACAGGTGAATACCGTAACCCTCGTTTGTTTGAAGTGACTATGGCACTGTGTGCGGAAATGCTACTGATCAGTGGATTAGCACAAGATTTAGACCAAGCGCGTACTAAGCTGCAAGCGGTACTTGATAACGGCCAAGCAGCCGAGCGCTTTGGTAAAATGGTGGCAGGCTTAGGTGGCCCAGCAGATTTCATGGAAAACTATGACAACTACCTAGACCGCGCTGAAATTGTAAAACCTGTATTTGCAGACCCAGCTCAATTGGCGGGCAACACTGCGTTTGCATCAGCAATGGATACCCGTGGTTTGGGTATGGCTGTTGTGGGCATGGGCGGTGGTCGTCGTATTGCTTCAGATACCATTGATTATGCAGTGGGCTTGAGCGATATGATCCGTCTTGGCGATGAAGTGTATGCAGATACACCACTAGCAATGGTACACGCACGTACTGAAGCTCAGTGGGAAGAAGCGGCGAAAGCGGTACGTGAATCCATCACGGTTTCTGAGCAAAAACCAGAAGCAACCCCAGAAGTTTATCGTCGCGTTCGCGCAGAAGATGTTTAATTTGGAGTCAATATGAAACGTTCAATAATCCTAGTACTTGATTCATTCGGTATTGGTGCCACCGAAGATGCCGTCCAATTCGGTGACGTTGGCTCTAATACTTTGGGTCACATCGCACAAGCTTGTGCGCGTGGTGAAGCAGACAACGGTGAGCGTAGCGGCGCGCTAAAACTGCCTAACCTAAACAAACTAGGTTTGGGTAAAGCGTGTGAAGAATCATCAGGTTACTTCCCTGAAGGTTTGGATGCGAATGTGGAAATCACAGGCGCATACGGTCACGCGAAAGAGTTGTCGTCGGGTAAAGATACCCCGTCAGGTCACTGGGAAATTGCTGGTGTACCTGTGCTGTTTGATTGGGGTTACTTCACCGATCACAGCAATAGCTTCCCACAAGAGTTACTAGATCGCATTGTTGAACGTGCCAACCTACCGGGTTACCTAGGTAACTGCCACGCATCAGGTACGCAAGTACTGGATGATCTTGGTGAAGAGCACATGAAGACGGGCAAGCCAATCTTCTACACCTCTGCTGACTCGGTATTCCAAATCGCGTGTCACGAAGAAACTTACGGCTTAGATAACCTACTAGCGCTATGCCAAGTTGTGCGCGAAGAGCTGGAAGACTACAACATTGGCCGCGTAATCGCGCGTCCATTCATCGGCGCTGGCAAAGGTCAATTCGAGCGTACAGGTAACCGTCGTGACCTGTCTATCGAGCCGCCAGCACCAACCGTATTGCAAAAACTGGTTGAAGAGAAAAACGGTGACGTTATTTCAATCGGTAAGATCTCTGATATCTACGCAGGTTGCGGTATCACTCAGAAAGTGAAAGCAACAGGTATCCCAGCATTGTTTGAAGCAACGCTAGAGCAAATCAAAGCAGCGGGTAATGACAGCATCGTATTCACTAACTTTGTGGATTTCGATTCTGCTTACGGTCACCGTCGTGATGTTGCGGGCTACGCAGCAGCACTAGAGTACTTCGATAAGCGTCTACCTGAAATTCTTGAACTGCTACAAGAAGACGATGTACTGATCCTAACGGCGGACCACGGTTGTGATCCAACATGGGAAGGTACAGACCACACTCGTGAGCACATCCCTGTAATTGTAACTGGTCCTAAAGTGCCAGCGGGCTCACTAGGTCGTCGTGAGACGTTTGCTGATATCGGTCAAACCATCGCTGAGCACCACGGTGTGTCAAGCATGGAATACGGTAAGTCGTTCTTATAAGTTCGGCGTAAGATCAAAGAATCTTCGCTGTTTCAGCCTATGATTTATAACAGTGACTGAAACAGCGAACCCCAATTCGCCAATGAGCCACGAGCTTGTTGCAACATAAGGAAATAACTATGGCTACTCCACATATTAACGCTGAGATGGGTGATTTTGCAGACGTAGTTCTGATGCCTGGTGACCCACTTCGTGCAAAATACATCGCAGAAACTTTCCTAGAAGATGCGAAAGAAGTATGTAATGTTCGTAGCATGCTAGGTTTCACAGGTACTTACAAAGGTCGTAAGATCTCTGTGATGGGTCACGGTATGGGTATCCCATCGTGCTCAATCTACGCAACAGAGCTAATTAAAGACTTTGGTGTGAAGAAAATCATCCGTGTTGGTAGCTGTGGTGCAGTACGCGACGACGTTAACCTACGTGATGTTGTGATCGGTATGGGTGCATCGACTGACTCTAAAGTAAACCGTCTTCGTTTCGGTGGTCACGATTTCGCAGCACTAGCTGATTACGGCATGGTGCAAAACGCAGTAGAAGCAGCAAAAGCGAAAGGCGTTGACGTGAAAGTGGGTAACATTTTCTCGGCAGATCTGTTCTACAACCCAGATTTTGATTTCTTCCAAACAATGAAGAAATACGGCATCGTTGGTGTTGAAATGGAAGCGGCGGGTATCTACGGTCTAGCGGCTGAGTTCGGCGCTAAAGCTCTGACTATCTGTACTGTGTCTGACCACATCCTACGCGGTGAAGCGACAACATCTGAAGAGCGTCAGCTAACGTTCAACGACATGATGGAAATCGCACTAGAGTCTGTACTACTAGGCGACAAAGAATAAGCTTTATTCTGATTTCCCCCTAAATACAAAACCCCAGCTTATGCGCATAAGCTGGGGTTTTCTTTATCTATGAAATTCTAGTCTTTTGCGTTTGCCGTTAATAAAAACGGTGAGTGCCACATGTCTTTGCGGNAGTCTTTTGCGTTTGCCGTTAATAAAAACGGTGAGTGCCACATGTCTTTGCGGCGGGCAAAGGTCATCGCAAGCAAGAAGCCAATAAAGAGGGCGGCGATCACTAAACCACGTACGATATTGGTCATACCTTCGATTTCATTGGTGGCGTGTTCAACCAGTTTGCCGTGCTCAAGGGTGATGCGTAAAAAGCCAATCACTTGATTGCTCGACAGCACAGGTTCGATGATTTGCTGGCGCCCATAACTCGCAACAGACAGCGGCGTCGATAGCCCAGTAACTTGCTCTACTGGCATGGCTTCTTCGGTGCGCGCCACAGTGCGACCTTCAAGATCGTAAATAGTTGCGTCTAAGATCAGCGGATCGTTTGATAATCGTTGTACCAACACTTGCAGTTTGTCTTGGTTTTTATCGATTAAATCATCCACTGCAGTTTCTGCGGCCTGTCTTACAAGCATGCGCGACAAAGTTTGGGTTTGCTCGCCCAGCATCTGATAGTTGCGCTGATTGAGTTGCGAGCCGTATTCCAGCATCGCGATAATGCCACCCAAACAAGCAACCAAGACAAAGACTTGCCAGATACGCTTAAATCGTGTGGTTTTAAATTTCATCATGGTCGTACATCCCTTTCATCGCCACTTCGTTTAGCGGTCAAATTTGGCGAATAGCGCCATCATGGGGTAATTTGGTGTTGTAGGCAGTATACCAGCGTTTTAGCAAAGCGGTAGAAATCCCAAACACCTTCACTGAATAACTTGTTAGGGAGTTTTTCTGCTCCAGAAATTTGGTTATGGTAGAGAGGCTGAACACATAAATAAGTGCAGTGCTTATACCCTTGGCGAGCCCCGTTTTTGTTTGGTGTCGCTAAAGGTATAACTACTTCAACAAGGATGATGAGTCGTGCTAAAAATCAGAAAACATATCTCGTTGCAGCAACGCTTTCCCGAGATGATCGGAACCCCTAATTTATTAAAGCAAAAAGCGACGACCTTGCTGTATGGGCGTGTTATTTCGCCAATGATGATCGAGACCATAGGCGATCAAGCGGGCGAGTATTTATCTGTGGTGGCGGGTTGGAAAGTTGGTGATTACGATGCGGTATTGATTGAAAATCCGCTTCATTTGCGGCTTGAACAAGCCATTATCGACCATGAGATCGATTTTGTTGCCACCTCTGATTTGCCCGATCTCCGTGAGCCTGGGCTGGTGGTGATGGACATGGACTCGACCGCGATTGAAATCGAGTGTATCGATGAAATTGCCAAATTAGCGGGTGTTGGTGAGCAAGTTGCCGCCGTTACCGAGCGAGCGATGCAAGGGGAGTTAGATTTTGAGCAAAGTTTGCGTCAGCGAGTGGCAACCCTGCAAGGGGCTGATGAAGCGATTCTGGCGCAAGTACGAGAGCAACTCCCATTGATGCCCGAGCTGCGAGAGTTAGTGAAAGCTCTACAAGAGTGTGGCTGGCGAGTGGCGATTGCCTCGGGTGGTTTTACTTACTTTGCCGACTACCTCAAGCAAGAGTTAGGGTTGGTCCATGCTTACGCCAATAACCTCGCGATTGAAAACGGCAAGCTAACCGGTGAAGTGGCTGGTGATGTGGTGGATGCACAAGCCAAAGCCAATGTGCTGTTAGAGCTTGCTGAGCACTTCGATATTGCCCCTCATAATACGGTGGCGGTTGGCGATGGAGCGAATGATTTGGTGATGATGACAGCTGCTGGATTGGGCATTGCGTATCACGCCAAGCCTAAAGTGGAAGCGCAAGCCAGTGCCGCAGTTCGTTTTGCCGATCTGGGGGGCGTGATGTGTATTTTATCAGCCTCGTTATTACCGCAAGGGATCAGTTGGTAACGGATAACGCCTCTTACCTATTCCATTCCTTTTAAAATACAGTGCCTTACTAATGACAACGCCAGCAAATAGCTGGCGTTGTCGTTTTTTTTGAAGCTGTGTATCTTCTCGTTTTAAGCTTGCTCTAAACGTAGTAACACTTCATCGGTAATATCAAACATCTCACCGCAGCCAATTAGCGAAGTAAATTCCAGTTCCAGAGCGCGCGCACGGTGGAGGGTTAAGCGCGCCAGTTCACCCAACTCTTTGCCCGTTAAGGCCGTTAGTGGATTTAACACTGGCACCGCCGTTACTCGAATCGCGAAGAACTCGCCTTTGGAGCGGGCTTGCTGAATAAAACGGATGCGGTGCTCGGTATTAACGAACTCTTGGCATAGCTTGCTGGCAATGCGCTCTATTTTGTTGTTTTCACGTTTGACCCATAAGTAGACCTCGTGAACATAAGGTTCACGGATTTCAACTGGGCGCATGGTTTCTGCCAGCATCTTGTTAACCCGATTTTGGAAAATCGGCATTACTGAAAAATCATGGGTATCAGTCAGCTGATCAAACACTTTTGGCAGCCTCGCCAACGGGAAGTTACAGCCCACGGCTTTGACTCGCGCTTTGTGATCCACTTTTTCCGCAAAGTAAGCGGTACTGTTTAAGCGGGTGAGCAGCATTTGGTGCATGGCGTGGAGTAATTCACCTTCAGGTTGGCGCTCTTCACTCACTCGCAAACGTGCTTCGTTGTTCTTGATCAGGCGACGAAGGAAACTCTCACATTTTGCGACTTCAGCACCGCTGCCCGTGGTGAGCTGCAAATTGGTATGGTTCGGACTAATTCGCACCAGCTTGTAAGGCATCTTGTGTAGCGGAACATTGCGATCGATTTTTTGTAGCTCTTTAAAGCAAATGGTGACCAGATCATCGCGTTTTAGATTAACCGGCTCGCTGAGTTGTAAGTTTAAGCCTCGGGTTGAGAAATCAATCGACATCCCGCTGATTTTACCCAGCTCTGGGTGGTGTAATTCCAGCGGCGTTTTGAATAAATACCTGTCTTCGCAGCGCTGGGGTTTCGGATCAAAATAGATCCCTTGCGCTTTGGCGATCGGGTTACGCTGATGACGAAACACTTGCAAGGTATTGGCACCCAGCTGCGGCTTGGCTGATAAACGGTAATCGCCTTGCGCGGATTTATGGGTGAGATCTTGCAAGATACCGATATGGGTTAGGTTCTTGAGCTGCTCTTGCATCTCAGGGGCCATCGCCGAGAGGTAGGCAAGATCGGCTTCACCTAATGGGTAGACGGTTAAGCGACTGACACGCCAGCTATCGCGTGGTGAGCCGATGTGCCAAAACAAGCGGCGTTGCTCTTTAGTCATCTCAGGCAGTGCTGCCGAGTAAAAGTGAGTTTTATTCTCGTGGTGATGAGTAAAGCTGTAAAGTAGGGTGCTGCATTGTTTAAGCCCCGCTTTACCTAAGGTCGCCATCCGCTCTTTTGATAGCAAGTGGTTGATCACGGGCTGATTACGTTCGTCGTGCCAGTAGTCCCATATATGACGGTTGTGATCGGTCAGCAAGCTATATTTGAGCTCGTTGCCAGCAAAGAACAGCGGCATGCTGGCGGTGTGTTTGAGGTAACAGTGCTCGTAGCCAATGGTGCGGGTTTGGATCACCTTGTCTTCGTGATCGTTACGCTTACGCGTTGGATTGGCTGCTTGGTAACGCTCAACGGCAGATTTAATGGCTTCGCTGTTACTGATAGCCAATAGGCGTAACCACTTATAGCTGTCGTTATCAGGGTTATCATCGATCCCTAGAACGCGATATACCACCCCTTGCTCGATTTTTAGATCGATATAGTTTTCAGCGATTTCAGGAAACTCAACCGTGATGGTTTGCCCCAAGTGGTAATTAAAGGCCGATGGCACTTTGATTTTGGCACCCGAGCAAGAAATATCGGATGTCACCCCGTGAACGATTTGCCCTAACGGTAAATTCAGGTTCACAGGTGTTGAGATTTGAATCCGCTTTTCACCCCGCGTAAGGTAGTGACCAAAGCGGATCACGTTAACATCGAAATGCTCGTCACGGTTGGTGATGGTTTTGTTTTCTGTGGGTGGGCTCAGTTTGCCTTGCTTGTGCAGCACTCGGAAGTTATTGCGGGTATTGATCAGGGCTTCATATACCCCAACCCGGTACTGATCGCCGTATTGCTTTATGCGTTTGTGGTATGTGTTAATTGCCACATCATCAAGCCAGTGTTTGAGTCCATTAAGATGGTACTCTCGACACTCGCCTTTCACACGGCCACGCAGATCGACCGCTTTATGGCAACGCGCCATTAAACGGTTTAATTCCAATTTAATCTGTAAGCGTGTCGGCCCTGTTAAGTCATGTGTCATCATTTTGAAGACATCTTCAAAATCGTCACTGTCATAAACAGGGATTAATTGCTCGATAAGTCCTTTATAATTGTCCAGCTGCATGGCTTTATCTAATCGATTACGTCAGTGTTTATTATCTTTATTTTGGCGTAAAAGTTTAGCTATAAAAGGCAAGAAACTGTTAAAAATGCTAATTCTTTATGCTTTCTGAGAATCACGCATAATTTTGAAATAAAATCAGGGTAAAAAATGGCCAAAACAAAGCGCGCTTATGTATGTAGTGACTGTGGCGCAGATTTTCCGCGCTGGCAGGGACAGTGCAGTGCATGTGCTGCATGGAACACAATTACAGAGTTCACCATTCCGAAAACCAAAGCGGCGGTAGGTGCATCAAGTGCAGTGAATAGTTATGCAGGTGCTTCTACCAAAGTTCAAAAGCTATCGGAAGTCGAAGCGAAAGATGTTCCACGTTATAGCTCTGGCATTGGTGAGCTGGATCGCGTTTTAGGTGGCGGTATCGTTCCTGGCTCTGTGTTACTGCTCTGCGGTGACCCTGGTGCGGGTAAATCAACCTTGCTGCTGCAAAGTATTGGTGCTGTGGCGGGGCATAAAGCGGCCTTGTATGTTTCTGGTGAGGAATCGATCCACCAGATCTCGCAACGTGCTCTGCGTTTGAAAACCCCTAACCTTGATAAAATCAATGTGGTGGCAGAGACCTCGGTTGAGCAAATTCTGAATTTGGTTTCGCAGCAAAAAGCGGAATTTGTGATCATCGACTCCATCCAAACCATGACAGTGGCGCACAACGACTCAGCGGCAGGTAGCCCTAGCCAAGTGAAAGAGTCGGCAGCGGCGCTGACGCGTTACGCTAAAACCGAAGGTGTCACTTTCTTAATTATCGGTCACATTAACAAAGATTCGAACGTAGCGGGCCCGATGCAGTTGATCCACATTGTCGATGGTTTGTTTGCGCTGTCATCAACTTCGGATGAAAAATTCCGCGTTTTGCGTACTTCGAAAAACCGTTTTGGCGCTGATTCAGAGTCTTGTTTCTTTGCTATGACCGAGCAGGGGATGAAACAGGTTAAGAACCCTTCGGCAATTTTCTTGAGCCGCTCGGATAAGAACCATGCAGGCTCAACTTGTACCACATTGTGGGAAGGCACACGTCCGTTGCTGGTGGAAATCCAAGCCTTGTGTAATACCTCGGTGACGGAAAACCCACGCCGTTTATCGGTCGGTTATGATCACAACCGCCTTGCGATGTCGATTGCGGTATTGGCGCGACACGGTGGGGTGATGCTGACTGATATGGATATTTTCGTAAACTGTGTGGGTGGCATTAAAATCGAAGAAACCTCGGCTGACTTAGCCGTGTTGTTGGCGATTTTCTCAAGCTTTAAGAACGCGCCGATTCCGCAAGATGTACTGGTGTTTGGTGAGATTGGTTTGAACGCCGATATTCGCCCTGCCGCCAACGGGGTTGAGCGTATTCGCGAAGCCGCGAAGCAAGGTTTTACCCGTGCGATTGTGCCAAAAGCCAATGCCAGCCGTCAGGTGAGTGGGATCGAAATTATCCCAGTTGAAGATCTGCAAGAAGCGTTAGCGGCGTTTGATCGGGTTTGCTAACCGCGAGTGTTAATGAGGCGAAATGAGACGAAAATCGCGTTAGCCACTAAGTAGCGGAAAAGAAAAAAGCGAGCACTGAAAATGCTCGCTTTTTTGATCTTGTCTGTCTGCCTATGGTTGTTGTGACAGATGCTAAGTGGCTGCTTATAACTGACGACTTGGCGTGGCAGTGTTCGTGGTTACCGAAGTTTTAGCGGTTGTCGTAAAGCCTTGCTCTGAACCATTCGAATCATGGTAAGCCGGTGCTTGAGTGAGCTGTACCTGCATGCCAACCATGTTATTGACCATGTTCAAAAGTGCAGCCCACTGTACTGATTTTTCTTTTTCAAACAGGCTATCGAAGTTGTCTGGCGTCCACATCACAAAGGGTTTCGGGTTCAGTGCGCGACCAAGAAAACGGATTTCGTAGTGTAGGTGTGGGCCAGTCGATAGCCCTGAATTACCCGTCCAACCAATTAAGTCACCTTTGCGCACAAACTGCCCGCGCTTAACGTTAAAGCGTTTCATGTGCGAGTAGGTCGACATAAAGCCCAGCGCGTGATTGATCTTCACAAAGTTACCTGAGCCCTTATTGCTTGGGCGCACGTTCTCAATTACTCCGTCTGCGGGCGCATAAATCGGAGTGCCAATATTGGCGGCAAAATCGAGTCCGTTATGGCGCTTACGCTTGCCCGTAACAGGATGAATACGCGTGCCAAAACCAGACGACATGCGAATGTTTGGCGTCGGGCTCCCATTTGGGATCATCCGAAACAAGGTCGCCCGCACCGCTGAGCCGACTGCTGCACTGTCGATGCGTTGCTCAAGCGGGGTATTGACGTTTTCAGTTTGTAACCCCAGCGCGGCTTCAACATCATCGATACGCTGTTCAAGCAGCATCAATTCGTTTTTCTTATCTTCTAACTCTTGGCTCAAGGCTAAGTTAGTGGCGTTCTCTTCGGTTAACGAATCGCTAAGCTGCTCGGCTTGTACGTTAAGCTGGCTAAGTTGAACGCTAGAGGCTTGGTTTTGTGTATAAAGTTGGTAGATGTTGTAGCTGCCATAGCCCAGCATCGAAGATAAAAAGAGGACAAAAAAAGCAACGTAGCGTTTCTTAAAACGATTGATCAAGTAATGAGATGTCCCACGGCGGTGGGACACCGAAATGCAAATTGTGTCTGACATGATGAATACGGCTAAATGTGGTGTAAGTCTGTTAAGTGTTCAAGTTCTCGGTGTAACAGTTCATCAGTGCCGACGTTGAGTTCGACGAGGCGTTTCAAATGACTGGCGCTATCAAGATCGATGTGATGAATTTGCATGCGAAGGTAGTCTTCACAATTTTCCACCAATCGCGTTTCCATTGTTAATTCAATGTCGCATTCATGCAGGCAGAAACGGATGGTGTAATTATCATCTTCACTTGGGTGCCACTCATCGGGACGAGTGAGTAAGATCCCCTGAAGCGATAAGTCACGAACATCGGTTTGCCATTGACCATCCGATTGACTCAAGGTGGCTGGTGCCTGATACATGATGCGCTTAAAGTGGCGACGTTCAACCATAGGCATTTATTCTTATTTGTGATGACCTTGGGGGATGGAGCTGCATCATGGTACGACGAATTAAGTCGCACGATACATCCAAGGTGGTTTATACACTTTTCTTTGTATTACAGTGTACGGTTAAATCGTTTTTTACGCTAGTTAGATGATCACAAATTAATCGCTTTTGTTAGTGAAATATGTGCAGGTCGCAATAAACAAACTCAATGGTACGCTTAATGCGTATGGTGTGTGTTAACAATAAGACGTCTCAAGTCTATTGAGTGCTGTATTGGGTTATTTATTGAAAGGACGGTATTGAAATGGCTATTAGGTTAGTTAGGTGACCTGCTGAGTGCAGGTGAGTAGCAGTGGCGGAGTGCGAGGAGGTCATGCGCGTATAAAAAAGGGCTGCCGAAGCAACCCTTATCACGTTTTGTGCACTCAGTACGCGATTATTTTGCGATACGTTTGTACTTGATGCGGTGTGGTTCAGCCGCTTGTGCGCCTAGTGTTTTCTTCAGCCACTCAGTGTACTCGGTGTAGTTACCTTCGTAGAAGTTAACTTGGCCTTCGTCACGGTAGTCAAGAATGTGCGTCGCGATACGGTCTAGGAACCAACGGTCGTGCGAGATAACCATGGCACAGCCAGGGAACTCAAGCAGTGCTTCTTCAAGCGCACGTAGTGTTTCAACGTCAAGGTCGTTGGTTGGCTCATCGAGTAGCAGTACGTTGCCGCCCGCTTTAAGCAGTTTCGCCAAGTGAACACGGTTACGCTCACCACCAGACAGATCGCCGATGCGTTTCTGCTGATCGCTGCCTTTGAAGTTAAAGCGAGAACAGTAAGCACGCGCTTGGATTTCAAAGTTGTTGATCTTGATGATGTCAGCACCTTCAGAGATCTCTTGGTAAACCGTGTTGTTGTCGTTCATGCTGTCGCGGAACTGATCAACAGACGCAAGGCTTACAGTATCACCTAGCTCGATAGTACCGGCATCTGGCTGCTCTGTGCCGCTAAGCATCTTGAACAGGGTCGATTTACCTGCACCGTTGGCACCGATGATACCCACGATCGCACCCTTAGGCATGCTGAATGATAGATCATCGATAAGTACGCGATCACCGAACGATTTCGTTAGGTTGTTCACTTCGATAACTTTATCACCTAGACGCTCACCTGGCGGGATGAACAGTTCGTTGGTTTCGTTACGACGCTGGTGATCAGTGTTGTTAAGCTCTTCAAAGCGCGCCATACGTGCTTTTGATTTCGCCTGACGACCTTTAGGGTTTTGACGAACCCACTCCAGCTCTTTCTCGATGGTTTTCTGACGCGCTTTCTCTTGAGAAGCTTCTTGCTTCAGACGCTCATCTTTTTGCTCTAGCCATGAGGTGTAGTTACCTTCCCATGGAATACCTTCACCACGGTCAAGTTCTAGGATCCAGCCAGCAGCGTTATCTAGGAAGTAACGGTCGTGCGTGATAGCCACAACAGTACCGCTGTAATCTACTAGGAAGTGCTCAAGCCAAGCCACAGATTCAGCATCCAAGTGGTTAGTTGGCTCATCAAGCAGAAGCATGTCTGGTTTGTCTAGCAGTAGACGACAGATAGCCACACGGCGACGCTCACCACCTGATAGGTGTTTGATTTTCGCATCCCACTCAGGAAGACGAAGTGCATCAGCAGCACGCTCAAGTTGCATTTCAAGGTTGTGGCCGTCTTTCGTTTCGATCAGCGCTTCTAGTTCACCTTGCTCTTTCGCTAGCTTGTCGAAGTCTGCGCCTTCTTCAGCGTAAGCGGCGTAAACAGCATCAAGACGCGTTAGCGCATCTTTAACGTCAGCAACAGATTCTTCTACTACTTCACGTACTGTTTTTTCTTCATCCAGCACAGGTTCCTGTGGAAGGTAACCAATTTTCAGTCCCGCTTGTGGACGCGCTTCACCTTCGATATCAGTATCGATACCCGCCATGATGCGTAATAGGGTAGATTTACCTGCACCGTTCAGACCAAGAACACCGATCTTGGCGCCCGGGAAGAAGCTTAGGGAAATATCTTTTAAGATTTGACGCTTAGGTGGAACAATTTTGCCCACGCGCGACATGGTATAGACGTATTCAGCCATATCCGTTGCAATCTCTAATCGTAAAGGAAAAGGGGTATTTTACTCGACCTTGACCTAAGTTTAACAGTAATGTTCATAATTAGTGTTTAGTATGACTGATAGCAAATCGAAATGGAGTTTTCTTGTGTCACTGACTGTCATAAAAAAGGCACTGTATGCCGCATGGTTAGGGCTTGGCGTCGGGATGGCACCGTTATTACAGGCCGCCACTATCGATGAACAACGCGGCTGGTATGAGCAAGCGCAACAAGCGCTTGATGATAATGAGCCAGAAAAATTCAGTCAGTTACGGGACAAATTGAATGATTATCCGCTCACGCCGTATCTCGACTACCGTGATTTTTCTCGCAATCTCGCCAATCAATCTATTGAGGATGTGCAAGCTTTCCTCAAACGTTATCAATCCTTGCCTTTTTCTCCCACCTTACGGTATCGCTATGCCACTTACTTGGCATCGAGCAAACAATGGCAAACTTTACTGACTTTCCAGCCTAAACCGCCTCGCGGTGAAACTCAGCAATGCAATTACTACTATGCCCAGTTGCAAACGGGGAATAAGAAAACAGCGTGGCAAGGGGCTGAAAAAATTTGGTTAAAAGGCAGCTCGATTGCCGATGCTTGTGATCCTTTATTAAAGGCGTGGCAAAAAGCAGGCAAGCGTCACGATAGCCAAATTCTCGATCGCATGTTGCTGGTGTATCAGCAGGGCAATAAGCGCCTGTTAGCTTACTTAAATAAGCAGTTATCGACCTCTGGGCGCGTAACTGGCAATAAAGTGCTGCAATTGCTTGATAAGCCCGCCAAGGTGGCGGATTTTTCCAAAGCCAGCAAAGTTACCCCGTTTAATCAAAAACTCACTGAGTCGGCGTATAAACGTCTTGCTCGCAAAGATGTGAAAGAAGCGGTGGCTCAGTATCAGCGTACGGTTGATGGTCAGCACTACCCGAAAGCCAAACGTCAGCAAATCGCTGAATACGTAGCATCGCGCTTAATGGTGACGGATAGTGATGAGCTGATCGCATGGCGTGATAAGGTGTTGGCGAAAAGCAGTAATACTCGTTTGCTGGAACGTCGGATCCGCAGTGCGATGCGCGATGCCGATTGGCAACAAGTTGAGCGCTGGGTGAAGGTACTGCCTGCTAAAGATCAAGAGACCCTACGCTGGTCCTTTTGGCGCGCGTATTTACTCGCTCGAAACGGCAAGCAAGCCGAGGCCGATAAACTCTATAGCTCAATTTTAGGGCAACGAGATTTTTACAGCGTTGCTGCCGCCAGCATGCTAAATAAGCCAGTTGAATACAAAATTCAGCGTGCACCTTTTGTGATTGCCCACACAGATGCCTATCGCGATACCCTTGAGCGGGTTAAAGAGCTTGTGGCCGTTGATAAATTGCTAGCCGCTCGTAATGAATGGGCATATTTGCTGCGCGGCAAAACGCCTGATCAAGCACTGAAATTAGCCGCTTATGCAGGCGCGAACCGTTGGCATCACCTTGCGGTGCAAGCAACGATTGCGGGTAAGTT
The DNA here is from genome assembly GCF_001650345.1 of Photobacterium jeanii. Taxonomy (GTDB): domain Bacteria; phylum Pseudomonadota; class Gammaproteobacteria; order Enterobacterales; family Vibrionaceae; genus Photobacterium; species Photobacterium jeanii. The sequence continues at coordinate 172,566 of NZ_LVHF01000025.1, forward strand.
GTGGGGTTACCATGAACTGCGTTTTCCACTAGCGCATAAATGGTGGTTTGATTTCTTCAGTAAAAAACGCGGTGTACCGACGACGACCATGATGGCGTTAGCGCGGCAAGAAAGTGCGTGGAATACCGAAGCCCAATCGCCGGTGGGAGCGCGTGGTTTAATGCAGTTAATGCCTGCGACCGCCAAAGAAACGGCCAAGAAATTAGGACGTAACTATCAAGGCAAAGACACCTTGTTTGATCCTGGGGTTAACATACGTTTAGGCAGTGGCTATTTGCAAATGATGCTAGAGCGCTTTGATAACAATCGAGTGTACTCGTTTGCTGCTTATAACGCAGGACCAAGCCGTGTTGATCGCTGGCAAAAACAAACCGACGGACGCGTTGATGTGTTCACCTTTATTGAGGCGATCCCATTTAACGAGACCCGAGGTTATGTACAAAACGTGTTGATGTATGACGTGTATTACAACCGTAGGATGGGCACCGAAATACACTTGTTAACGCCTGCTGAGCTGCAAGCTAAGTACTAGCCGTAGGCTGGGTTTGGTTACGCTTACTGACAATTTTGCACGGTAAGCGTATTCCGAACCCGAGTTCGCTTGGTATACTAGTTCGCTAGAACAAAGTGCCTACAATGAGGTTTACATGTCCAGCAATACTGAAACACCGGAGTTTACCGAGTGGCAACAGGTGATTGATCTGCTTCGTCAGGCATCACAACAACAAAAAGATGATGTACTGCTTAAATTACTGCTGACTCCCGATGAACGTGATTCGCTGCTATCACGAGTTAATATTCTGCATGAGTTGCTTAACGGTGATCGTAGCCAACGTAAAATCAGTGAACTGTTGGGCGTAGGGGTGGCAACCATCACCCGTGGCTCGAACGAGCTAAAACACCACGATCAAGATGTGAAAGTGTGGTTAGCGGATTTGCTGCAAAAACAGCTACCGTAAATTATTGTTGCTGTAACTCAGCGTAGAGACAGCAACATCGTTTTGCTTGCCAAGGTGCGGAACGATACAGAAGGCTAAACAATAAAGCCCATCGCTAAGGTTGAATAATCAATTTTAGCGATGGGCTTTTTACTTCTATGGAAACAGCGGCGCATTCATAAATGGGATCAAGGCTAAGATCAGTGCTTGCTCATACACCGAACTGCGGCTCAGTTTATGGTTGGTGAGCATCGCAATCGCGCCGCCTTTTTGCTTGATGTTGTGCTCGTTAAACATCTCATCCATCACATCACCGAGCTCGGCCCCTTGATGTAATTGTGCCAATGCTGCTGGTGGTAGTGGCAGTGATGCAGAGCGTGCTTCGCCACGTTTGCTTTGATCGTCACTGTTTTCTATTACCATCCACGCGAACGTGTGGTCGCCATCAATTCCCGCCTCTAATCCGACATAGAATGCCGCGTTCGCAACTTGTGCTTTGGCATTTTTTACCCGATTACGCGCACCTAACAAGGTTTCATCAGCCGTCATAGGCTGATCGCGCACTTCGCTGGCAACGCTGATCCCTTCAAAGACATAGTTGTGGTGAGGAAAGGCTTGGTTGAAGGCGTTTTCAACCGCAGAGATTTTGGCTGGGTTAGTTGAAGCGACAATAACAGTAGACATAGCGACCTATTTACAGATAACGCTCGTATCCGAGCTAGCAACAAGAGTACCGAGAGAGATAAGTTACGGTTTAGAAACCTATTCAACTGGGTATATGAGAGGCTCTATTGTACAAACTGGCACCGTGAAGTCACGTGTGCCAGTGAAAGTCTGTTGCTAGTGCGATGGTCGAGGGGCGAACATCGCGATGACCAGCTAGAGAGTGAGATGCACTCCAGCTTTAATTAACGGTCGTAAGCCCAGTCTGACTGAATGATGTAACCGTGAATTTGGAACTCATCGTTGTTCACAAACAGGTTAGGGAAGTCAGGTTGTGAGGTTGAGAACACCACACCGTCTGCCAGTTGGGTCATGTGGTAGAAATCAGGTTCGCTGCCACGTACCGATGCAAATACAGGTTGCTTAGGACGGTAGCTTGCCGTGCGGGTTGCTAGTGCGTAGCTACCGACAGGCGCACATTGCGAGATGTTTTCGTTATCTACGTATAGGCCTAGGCACTCTTCACGATCTAGGTGTGCTGGAATGGCGCGTTTGCTTACGACATCAACAGTGGCGCCTTGGCGAAAGGAAGTGAAGTCTTTACGGTGGATCACAGGAATGTAAGTTGCCGTTGAGCTTTGGTTCGCTTCACCATTAATCGTCGTAGTTGCTTGAGTACTTGTATCAACTTGGCCAGTTAATAGGTAGCTGATAGAAGTGTTCAGCGTGCTGGCAATGGTTTCAAGTTCGCGAACTTCGATACCATACTTACCAGATAGTTTACGGCTCATAGTACCTTGCTGAAGGCCTAATGCTTCACCGAGTTGCTTTTGGCTAATGCCTTGGATTTTAGCTAAGCGCTTAATTCTTTCTAAATATTCCATAATTTAGCTTCCTGCTCACAGTAAATATGAATGCAAAAGGCATTCTTAAAAGTCATAACTTATTTTACTGATAACAAAATCAAAGGAATTATTGACGCATGAAAAGTGCGATGGGTTTCGTTAAAGGAATATATTTGGAAAAACTTATGGGTAAAAAAAGGGACAAAATTCGAGTTGGCAAAAAAGCCTCGGTCAAAAAGGACTCAAAATCCGCATAATTTTTGGGACGAAAGTCATGCTTTGAGGGTGTTGTGGCACTTGAAAAACCAAACTAACGTGACTTATAACCAATAGGGTGCAAGCGAGTGAATACCTAACAGCTGCGGGTGTCTTGGCACTATAACAAAATCAACTTTCTTATAACGTATAAAAATGTAAGTTAAGAAAAAATACGTTTCTGGATGTGCAGTTAATTGGTTATTTAAGAGGCATTAATCGCGGTGATAACTAAGGCGTTATAAGATGAGTTACACATAATTGGTGTGACATTATACATCTTGATTGCCACTGCATGACCACTCCTTTATGATGCGACGAGCTTAATCACATTTTCTTCCTTATGTCTGCCACTCGCAATTTTTACGAACAACATGCTCATACCCTTTGTGAGCAATACAACGCCTTGGATTTTCAATCAGTTCACCGTAGTTGGCAGCCGTATTGGCCACATCAAGGTGATCGGGTATTGGATGTGGGGGCAGGAAGTGGGCGTGATGCTAAATGGATGGCAGAGCAAGAGTGTGAAGTGATTGCACTTGAGCCGTGCCAAGCCTTGCGTGATGCTGGACGTGAGTACACCGGTGCTAGCGTCAATTGGTTGGATGATAGTTTACCTGCGCTAAGTAAGACCGAGAACCTCGGTATGCGCTTTGATCTTATTTTAGTTAGTGCCGTATGGATGCACCTCGCGCCGAGTCACCGAGAGCGCGCTTTTCGTAAATTGTCTAATTTACTGGCTTCTAACGGCCGCTTGGTGATCACCTTACGTCATGGTGGTTTCGACGATGGACGCCAAGATTACGGTGTTTCTGTCGATGAAATTGAGCAGTTTGCTAAAAATAGCGCCCTGTTAGTTAAGCACATCAGCAATAGCACAGACTCTCTTAATCGGGGGGAAGTGCATTGGCAAACCGTGGTATTAAGCCTACCAGATGATGGTTCGGGTGATTTGAATCGTGTGCGCCATATCATTGTCAACGACAGCAAATCAGCCACCTATAAACTTGCCCTATTGCGTACTTTACTTCGGATCGCGGATGCTCATGCTGGGGCTGTTATCGACCGTAGCGATGGTAAAGTAGCGATCCCTGCTGGGCTGGTGGCGCTGTATTGGATGCGCCAATTTAAGCGTTTGATTGATATCGACATTGAAGGTTGTGGTGGTATTCAACAAAACTCAAATACCAGCAAAGGATTAGGTTTTGTCAAAGAGGACGGTTGGCAACAACTGAGACATCTGGCTGCGGATGATCTCACAGTGGGGGCTATGTTTCTTAGTGATGATGCGAAAGCGCTTCAAAAAGCATTAACACACGCGTTGGCGACGATAAAAAGTGGCCCAGTGACCTTCATTTATCAAGGCGATAAAACGAACCGTTTATTTGATATTCAGTCGCCTTCTCAACGTCGTAAGACCTTATCATCGTTTGTGATAGATACTGATTTTCTTACTAGCTACGGCAGCTTTGTGCTCGATGAAAGCTTGTGGGAATGTTTTCGTTTATATAACGCATGGATCGAACCTTTGGTGGTTAACCAATGGATTCTAGAAATGCAGCGCTTCGAGTTAAATAAAGCACGCAATATTGATTTGCAAACTTACCACAACTGTCTTGTGTGGATTGATGAAAAACATGATACCGCCGATATACGCAAGCGTGTGGCGCAACTTCAGCGGGAACATATCGATCTACACAGTGTGTGGAGCGGAAGTAAGCTCAAAGATGAATATCATATCGATCACTGCCTGCCCTTTGCTTATTGGCCGAACAACGATAAGTGGAATTTGCTACCCACAACGGCAAAAGAAAACTTGAACAAGAAAGATCGAGTGCCAACCGCTTATCGACTGCAAGCCTCAAAAAGCCGCATCCTAGACTGGTGGCAATTAGCCTGGGGTGAAGAAGTTCAGCAAAACCGCTTCTTCTCCGAAGCGGCGATGTCACTCCCCAACATTCCCCCACAATGCCACGATTTTGAACAAGTCTTCGAAGCCATGGGGCTCCAAGTACGCGGTGTGAAAAGCCGATTGTTGGTGGGGGAGTGGTAGTGGTGTTATTTGGACTAATCACTAACAATGTTTGAGTTTAGCTGTTCTGATTTGAACCATCAGTTAGGCGAGTAGTCGTTTTGCAAGAGTGGATATACACTAAATTGGGAATTAAAAGTAGAGTATCTAAAAAGCAAGGATATCTGAGGGGACGTTATTTTTAACAAGGTAAGTCTTTGGTTTATTGCAGATACAAAAACGGGACATCCGAAGATGTCCCGTTTCCAAACGTTTGGGCTGGCGTAAGTTGATCTGAGCTTTTAACTATATGTTTTAATTTGAATTATATTGATTTGATTTTTATTGATGTACCTTCCGGTGTACCCATTCGTTACGGTTACCCCCATTTTTCACCCAAATAGGGCGCAATTCCTCAGAATCTAACTCTCCCATCTATCTTAATGGTACAACTCCTGAGTTGTTCATAACATGATATACAATCTTAAAGTTGTTAGGTGGGCTTTTTACAACTAATATGTTGTAAAAAGTGGCTGGTACAACGATAGAGTTGTTTGAGGTGTGTGGTGAAGAATATTGATGAAATTGCAGCGCTGCTCATTGAGCAACGTAAAAAGCTGGGTATCGAGCAAAAAGATATGTACATGCGAATCGGCATGAAGCAGCAACAGTATCAACGCATTGAAGCGGGTAGTGACGTAAAACTGTCGACCTTGCTCAGAGTGCTGGAAGGGCTGGATTTAGAGCTTTCTATTGTTCCTAAGGGAGGTAAAGCGACCCCTTCCCTCGTCGAGAGGGAACCAGATAGCCAAAGTGAACTTGGCAAAGGTAAAGGTGCGCTAGAAGATGACTCTGATGATCTTGGTTTTTGGTTCAACTCAGAGGATAACTCATGAGCAAGCAAATCGAGAAAGTTGAAGGCTTAAACATCCAACTACACGGTATCGATGTCGCTGTCATTGCGCATTATGCTGGTGGGAAAAACATACTGACCTTCAATCCCGAATTTGTTGCGATGCCAGCTGAGAAACGGCCTGTTTTTACCTTGAGGCAACTGCGCGATCCTGGCTATTTAAGTAAGCCCCAGATTCGGACCGATAAGATCCCGCCTGTATTATCCAACCTGTTGCCAGAGGGGGCATTGAGAGAGCTGACAGCCAAAGCGCTCCAATGCCACGTAAACAATGAATTCTCAATCCTTGCCTATTTAGGCGCTAACTTGCCAGGAGCAGTAATCGCTAAGCCGATAAAAGCGGGTGATGTGCCCAACTGGGCGCTAGAGCAGCGATTATCGACAGAACCTCAACAAATCAATGTTAGACATGCTGATACCAAGTTTTCATTGGCAGGCGTACAGATGAAGTTTTCCTCGTCACATCTAGATGGCCGATACCATATCGACCAAGAGATTTCTGAGGATATGTGGATTATTAAGACCCCATCCACTGTTCACAAAGGTGTACCTGTCAATGAATATACCTGCATGAAACTGGCTGAGGCTGCGGGAGCAGATATTCCGGAAGTTCGGCTAATCGAGCTTAAAGAACTTGAGGGGCTACCCAGTATTAAATTACCGGATGAGCAATACGCCTATGGCATCAAGCGATTCGATCGTAGTGACGAAGGGCGTATTCATACTGAAGATTTTGCTCAAGTATTTGGCCTTTACCCTTCGGACAAATATCAACGGGTTAACTATGAGCAACTAGGTAACGTGCTCTATCAATCTAGCTCTGAACGATTGAAAGACATTCAGCAGATGGCAAGAAGGTTACTGATTAACATCTTGCTAGGAAACGGCGATGCACACCTTAAAAACTGGACGTTGATTTATAGCGATGCTTACTCCCCGCGCTTATCGCCCCTTTATGACGTGGTATTTACTTCTCCGTATATAGAAAATGACAGCCTTGCGCTAAACATGGTAGGAACCAAGCAATGGTTTGAAATCACCATGAAACACTTTGAAGTGTGGGCTGAGAAAGCCGGAGCACCGTGGGTTGCGATTAAGCCGCACCTGATTGACGTTATGAACTTAGCTAGAAAAAACTGGCCTGAACTGCTAAGAGAGCTTCCCATGGATGCTGAGCAAAAAGCGGCATTGAAGCAGCATTGGCAATCGCTACATGCGGACTTTTCAGTTTAGAGACTATAGAAAATATTAATGAGTAAGTTATTAAAATTGAGGGGCTTTGTTTCAGTAAATGAAGCTCAAGATTATTTGAGTAAAGCCATTGGAGAGAACGTATCGCTTGCGGAGATTTACCAGCTTGTTCTGAACCGAGATTTGGTGATTTCAGCTAGGTTCGATGCACATGAGCCTGCCTTACTGGGAAAATATATTCCTTTTACACCTGAACAGCACTCAGAGTGGTTGAAAAAAAGTCAGATTCCTGAAGAGTGGGATTGGGTTGATGCTGATTACATTTACTACGATGAATACAAAGAGCAACACTATGCGCTCAAACCGTCTTTAACAAATATAACAGGCTGTTGGGACTTCACTATGCTTGGTTCTGAGGCGAAAGTTATTGACCATAACTACCGTATGCAAGCAGCCAATAGTCTGGAAGGTGGCTTATTTGGGGTTGAGTTAAAGATACCAAGAGAGGACATTTTACTAACGGATGGAAAGCAACTAGCAAGATTGCAGCCAGAAAATGAATCTAAAAAGCATCTTATTTTCGACTATTTCCTGAATAAACTTGTAGTTAGAAAGCAAGAGTTGAATCGTTTGATTCAGGCTCTAGAAGATGAGTCCCCCGTACAAGAACAAGAAAAGCCATTGGCATCTAAGGAGCGTAACACGTTGTACAAGCTAATCGGAGCCTTGTGCAAACACGCAGATATTGATCCTTTGGCTAGAGGAGCAGCAACACCGTTAGAGAAAATCACTGAACTTGCGGGTACTCCTTTATCAAATGAAACTATCCGACAAATTCTCATTAAGATGAAGAAGTAGCGATGAAGTAAAATCCAATATTGGAATTCGCTTTTCCCTGACTGGAATATCGCTGTTCTCAGCTCTTTAACCTCTTGGTCATCTAATAAGTAACTAGGAGGTTTTTTTATGTCTCATCAAATTGTTCGTTTACCTGAAGTAATGAAGATGACTGGCCTATCTCGCAGCACTATCTACTTGCGTATGTCTAAGGGCAATTTTCCGCAGTCCATCTCACTCGGAGAACGTGCTGTTGGTTGGTTAGAAGCCGATGTTGAGCTGTGGCTTGATGCGTGCGTTGCTGCATCTAAGGCGGTTGACAATGACTAGGCGTAATTCCGCTAATCGCATAAAAAGAAATCGTAACTATACCGTTATTGATATTAGTGAAACGCTGGGAGTTCATCCTAAAACAGTGCGTAATTGGATTCGAGTGGGATTACCAGTTGTGGATAAAAAACGTCCACTTCTAATAAATGGTGCAGATTTGAAGGTTCACTTTAAACACAAACGTAAAGCGATTATGTTCGATTGTGATGAGCATGAGATGTGCTGTTTTCGATGTAAACAACCAATGAAACCAAGTATTGAGTCAGTGCTCTTTATTGCTAAACCCGCAGGAATGGCTCACATGAAAGGCGTGTGTGAAGAGTGCGGATGCCGAATGAATAAGTATGTTTCGTGGCGCAATGTGAATGACATCTGGCTAGAACTCAAGGGTAAATTACCGATAGCTGAAAAACACATAATCCTAAGAGGACAAAACCTCTTAAATTGTCCTTTCGGTGGAGTTTTTAGTGATGAAAAATAACAGTACAAATAATGCACGAATTATTTATGAATACACAACGTATTTGAAGGATGCTAAGCGTCAAGATGACTCGACCATTGATGGTGCGTTGAAGTCAATTAATCGCTATGAAGAGTGTACAGGGTATATCGATTTTAAGAAGTTTCGAGCAAAGCATGCTATCGCGTTTAAGAAGCACCTTATGGGGAAAAAGTCAGCTGTGACTGGGGATAAGCTGAGTAAGGCAACAGTGCTGACAGCAACTCGTCACTTGAAGGCGTTCTTCCAATATTTGGTTACGCAGAAGGGATACCGAGCAAAAATCAATTACAGTGATATTGAGTATTTTAACTTGTCAGAAAAAGATACTCGCATCGCCAATACAAAGCGCAAAAGAAATGTGGCCACGGTTGAACAGGTCATGCAAACCTTGGAAGGTATGCCTTGCTCGACGGTCATTGAAATGCGCGATAGAGCTTTAATAGCTTTCGTGATCTTAACTGGCGCACGAGACGGAGCGGTTGCCTCTGCAAAGATAAAGCATATTGATCTTGTTGAACAAAGCTTTTATCAGGATGCAAGGGATGTTAATACAAAATTCAGCAAAACATTCACAACATACTTTTTTCCTGTCGGTGAGCTGCCACTAAGGATTTTGACTGAGTGGATTGATTACTTGGTACAGGAGCTAGGTTTCAAGCAGAACTCGCCGTTGTTCCCTAAAACCAAACTGGCACATAACGCCAACCAACAGTTTGAAGCTGTCGGTCTGCTTGGAGAGCACTGGAGCAATGCTAATCCAATACGCAAAGCTTTTGCACAAGCCTTTGAAGCTGCGGGGTTACCTTATTTTAACCCTCACAGTTTTCGAAATACTTTAGTGCGATTGGGGGAACGACTTTGCCGAACACCTGAAGAGTTCAAAGCATGGAGCCAAAACCTAGGGCATGAAAGTGTACTGACCAGCTTTTATAGTTATGGTGATGTGCCTGATTACAAGCAAGCCGAGTTATTGCGGAAACTAGCCAAACCAGCAGAGGGGACATCTCCGGATATGGAAGAGCAGTTCAGGCAATTCATGCAGTTTCAACAAATGATGGGAAACAAGTAATACTCATCAAGTTGTTCTAACCAAGCTGGTATCAAAAAACATTCGTATATTGATACCAGCTTTTTTATATCACAACTGGTATCACAAACTTAGGGTTGCAAGTTTATGATACTATTAAGGTGTGATACCACTATTTTTGATACCAATTATAACCAGAGTAACCAATGCGTATTTTTTCCTATTGCCGTGTATCTACTACGGAGCAAACAACAGAAAACCAAATTATCGCCATACGCCAGAAAGGCTACGAGGTAAGTGACTCTCGAGTAATCAGCGAAACTGTCTCGGGCTCGGTTGAGGCTATGAAGCGTCAAAAGTTCAAGATGCTAATCAACCACCAGCTCGAAGCTGGGGACATGCTGGTGGTACTAAAGCTAGACCGTTTAGGCCGAGATAACATCGACGTACAAAATACAATCAATTTTCTTACTGACAAGGGTATCAAAGTTGTTTGTCTGGATTTGCCTGTCGTTGACCTGTCGAGTGCTGAGGGAAAATTAATGCTGCAAATGTTCTCGGCCTTTGCGGAATTTGAGCGCAATAGGATTCGCGAGCGCACGAAAGAGGGGATTGAGCGAGCCAAGGCTCAAGGGAAAAAACTAGGTAGGCCCGAAGCACACGGCACTACTCTTTCAGTTCAAGTAAAAAAGGCTGAAGGGTTATCTCAATCTCAAACGGCAGATGAGCTTGGCTTGGGAATCGCTACGGTAAAAAGGCACTGGAACAAGTCTAGCTGCAGTAATAAATAACACATTGTTTGAGATTGCAGAACATAATCAGTTCTAATTGTTATGCTTTGATCTGGCCTAATGAGCTAACGCAGATTATCCCAATAGTTTCATTCGAAATTCACCAGTAGACACCAATTGATGGCTATTCATCGATATGGAAAGTTGATTAAAGGCCATGAACGTAAGCCCAATGACCCATACTGTTTACTTGGAGAGCTGTGAAGGGTGTATACGTTTAGAAAAGAGATTGTTGTGGAGAAGAAGCCATAGATAATTTGTTCCATACCCAAGAATCAAATGCCCGTCTTGATATTGAAAGCAGATCTGCAGCTGAGCAAAAGACATTTCTCAGAAAATCATAGTCGTGATGCTCTAGTCCTGCTTCTTTTGCAAACGTTTTGATGTGACGATCCACAGCTATAGAGTCTATACCTACTAGGCACTTCATGTAATCAACAGTCTTTGGCCCAATGCCATCTATTCGTTGCAGTGATGTACAAAAACTGTCGTCCAGCAATCGTTCTTTTAACTCGCTTGCAGTTATGACTTGATTCTTCATCATGAAAGTTACAAGCTCTTCAAATCGGCTAAGCTTAGTTTGGTGCGACCAATTTAGAAGTTTTTCCAAGCCTTCTGAAGCAATCAAGTCAACTAGATCACTAACAGATTTTTTATCTGCATAACTAACAAGAATTGCTTCGACTCTTGGTTTGACTACGTTTCTGTAATTCATCCCTGCTTGCAATATGGAATCAGCTAGAATAGCCCCCATATGATCATATGTGGGGCGAGCATTATGAGACTCTGCCTCAAAGCCTTGCTCCTGAGCATAATTTGCGAGAATGCGAGCTGATTTGAGAATCTTAAAAGTTGCTTCTAATTCGGTATTTGCGTAGTTCATAACTAGTTAAGTTTTTCGAGTGCATTTAGTCGCTCAACACAGTTTGGGCAAGCACCACATGGAAAATTACTAGACGCCTGACAGGAATAAGTCCTGCCGATCGGTACTTTTAGTTTAACTGCGCTTTCTGCAACATCAGACTTGCTAGAAAAACGGAAAGGTGAATGAAACCTAACTGGGCCAATTGATTCAGTAAGTCCATCCAACTTGTTCATAAACTCTGAAGTACAATCAATCTCTTTAGCATGATTGCTGTTAATGAATCCAGTGAAGACATCTAGGATGCCTATAGTTTGTGCTCTTGCTGCTGCGGCCGCGAAAAATAGCATGGTTCTATAGGGAATGTACAGATCTTCATCAACAATATCGTCTTCCCAAAGGTTGGCCTCATCTATTAGTCTAGACTTAGAACCATTAAAAATGGAGCTTATATTAAGTCGTTCTGGAGGGTTACACTCTTTTGGAAGCACTTCATTCAACCTTGCCCATTCCATTTCGACACAATGTTGTCCGTAGTCAAAAAAAATAGGATATACATCCACTTTGTCTTCTAGTAATTGATAAACCACTGTTGTGGAGTCTAATCCGCCTGATGTTAGGACGATTGCCTTTTTCATTTAGTTGCTCCAAGTTTTGAAACTAAAGAGAAGAGCCCATTCAAGCATTCATCAATGTCTGATGAGTAAATGTTGCTACCTTGAATGACCATATTGTTGTCATTTTCACAATATGGATCATAAGTAATTACTGGCTTACCTTTCGCGATGGCAATTCCGATTTCGACTAATGTTCCAGGATCTTTGTTCAATGGGACTGCAATCATTAATTCACATTCATCGATCATTGCGCAGTCTTTTGAATAGACTAGTCGTCGTTCGAAATCAGTAGAATTTTCATTAAGTTCGCCATTTTCTATGATTGGTCGCCTTAATTTAAAGTTATGGTATTCCAAGCTTTTTATTAGTTTGTCTAATGCTTGTCTCTCTACATACGAAAAATCAGGTGCTGCAAGATATATGCTGTAACTAGGCCTGTCATGCCAAGTTAATGTTGCACCGCCAATGAGCTTATGATGTTGAAGGGGGACATCATTATTTCTTTTGACATCCCTCTTAAAATCATCAGGAAATGTTGTTTGAGAGTAAGCTGTGGCTGAGAGAGCCCCAAGCCATGCGGAGTCTTCCCAATCCATATGCAGTGATGATTTTTTTGAAACAGTAACGGCGCTATAGACATCTCCCACACCCACCGAGTTTACGGTTTTAGATAGGATTGCAGGAATGCATACTTCTTTGTCGCTAGTGAAGTCAAATACTCGACTACCACCTCTATTTTCTTTAAAAATCAGAGCTTCTGCTGATATAGAGGCTATTTGTTCAAGCAAAGGAGTTAGATCATTTTTTCCAAAAGTTAAAAAGAGCTCAGAAGAAGTAGATAGAAAGATTGCCCTTAACTGTCCCTTAAATGGGATTATTTCATTAACACTATCAATGTCATATGCAATATCTAAGCTGAATCTGGTGTCTAACCCAAACAACGCTTTGATACAAACTAGATCAAAGCCCCCAGGAAAGATAACAACTTCTTTATACCCTTTCAGTTTGTCACTTATATTGTCGTATAGGGATATTTGCTTCCTGTCTCTGAGAAGCTCTTCATAGCCTTGGTGCCCAATTTCTTTAGGGTCAGAAAAAGAAATTACATTGGGAGCACCAACAACTTCACCAATAAAAATGATTTCACTGCATCCGTGTGTTTCTAAATACTGCGTTATCTCCTTTTGAAGGTAGGTCGGGCAGATTACAGCAGCAGAATACTTAGTATCGTTTGCCCATAGCCCTCGAGCCGCATGTATAATCCCTCCCAATCTTAGCTTACAAGGTATCTCTTGGGTTGCGAGAGTGTAGTCTACTAATACTTCACCTAATATTAGCATTTAGTCACTTCCTTTATGATTTAGAAGGGCTTACATCAATTTCAACCAAAGGGTGGGGACCATCGTTCGAGTTAGTCACGATTCCAAAGTAGTTGTAATTGTCATTTAGACACTTTAGGAGGTAGTTATATTTTGTAGGTAAAGCTCCACAAGATAGATTTGTAGATATATCTACAGCGACAATTCTCGGAGCTTCAAACTGAATGATGACTTGTGCACCGACTTGCGGAACTTTGCCATGTGTGGAGTAGTAAGCGGATTGGGCTACCTCCTCTAAGATACAAGAAAATGCAAGCTCACATTGATCCTGCTGACTTGAGCCCCCTGTTTGAGCTCCTTCGTCACGATTACCTGTATAATCTGTAAATTTACCTGAGCCAGTACTACCCATAAATGCCTCCTAAGAAGAGTAGAATTTGAATTGCGGGTAGGATATGCAAGTGTGAGGGTGTGTTCCAGTGTGCATATGTGGTTTTGTGGTTCAAGTAAACTATTTGATAACCCTACATTAGAAGAGTGCTATGTCGCTCACTAATTGTGCCAGAGAGTTTAGTTTTGAAGAAGGCAGTCGCCATGACCATCATAGGTGGACAGCTTTTGTTTTAGGTGTGACAAATTGCAGTTGTTAATGAAGTGGCTTGTGAATGATTGTTTTTCGTATTCAATCAAAGTAGTGCTTTTATAGGCTGTTAGAGTGTTAGCTAGTAGCGTCGCTGCTTTGGGACCTAAAGAGGCAGCTTGCTTTCCATATATAGCTCTTAAGACTCTTACGAGAGAGCCTACTTTATTAGGATTTTCCTCTAAAATTATGTCAAGTTTGCGAGATATCAAGTTATCTAAGTAATTCTCTCTGACTATAAGTTTATTATCATTTATGCAATAAAGCACTGAATCCCATGTCATAAGAGTTGTATTTAACAAGCTACTAATATCATCAAATTGTACATGGCCTTTCTTTATGGCCCACGTGTCCTGCGCGCACCAGACATCTAATTCCCAGTGAAGACCCTGAATACGATACCCACCAAATTTGTTCTCATGGTAGTTAAGGCAATCTACTTTTCGTATCGCTTTAGCTAAAGAAGCTTTATTTCCGGAAAAGACAAGATCAATATCTGACTCGAATCCTTTGGTTCCAAATAAACCAATATCACGCAGCATACCACCAAAGACATAGGTATACGCGCTCTCGGTCAGTGAGGATATGACCTCACTGACTTCGGTTTGCTGATTTATCTCATTTCCGAAAAAATTCTCTATTCGGTCTTTAAGTTCAGTTTGAGTTCTTGCAGTTTGCATCGTGATAAAGTGCGTTCAGCTCATCATACAAAGAGATTAGATAACTATCGGTCATTCCTGAAACAGCGTCTGTTAGCAGTTGAGCTTCTCGGTAAGGTATTGGCATTTTATTGTTTTTATCTTCAAAAACTCTGCGATAGTTTTCTGATATTTTTTGGTACGCATATTTGCCAAACGGAGTCATGGAGTTTTCTGATTCAGACAGTCTACCATGAATACCCACCCACAACATACTCATTAGCCTGTGTATGTAATTGAAGCCTTCAAGTTCCAATTTTAGTACAGACTTATGTTGATATCCTCTAGTCTTATCAAACTTTTTAAGTGCTTTGCAAAGTTGAGCACCTTCACTAACCTTCATCAGAGATGTTATTTCGGTGTTTGGTGACTTTAACTCTGTAATTTTCTCTTTAAATGCGGATACAACTCCGTTGACTAGGTTGGCAATAGCATAAACTCTAAACATCTGCATGCTCATATCATTTAGCTCTGCAGGGGACAGCTTCTCTTTTTTATACTCAGCGTTTTTGTTTTTCGCGCTAGCCACCACGTTAGCGATTACATTGTCTTCCGGGCAGTGTTCTGCTTGCCAACACTCCAAGTGATCTAACAAGTCATAAAAGGATGCTAGCCCTTTTTTGACTGTATCTTCAGCATCTAGTACAGAATAAGCAATATCATCACAGGCCTCCATTACATAAGTTAGAGGGTGCCTTACACCTTTTTGTAACCCAGTCTGCTCCCATATATCATGAACTATTTCCTCTTCAGATAAGAAATATCCATGCTTATCCCAAATCGCATCATCTTTAGACTTAGAACAGACTGGGTACTTAAGTAAGGAAGCTAATGTAGCATACGTTAAATTTAAGCCAAATGAGTCGTTTAGAATCTGTAGCTTGGTTAATAGTCGGAATGTCTGAGAGTTTCCATCAAACTCGGTAAAGTCCTTAACATAGTCAGCATTTTTCTCAGTAAACACCTTATCACTATTGGTTTTAAACCAATGTCCTATTGCAGACTCACCTTGATGTCCAAATGGAGGATTACCAAGGTCATGGGCAAGGCCTATTGCAGCCAGTAATGCGGGCACATCCCTTTCAACACAAATATCTTTTGCTTCATCACCGAAGATATCCTCTTTGTACTCAAAAGCCAGCCGCATACCAATTCCACGGGCTAGATTGGCTACTTCATGTGAATGAGTAAGCCTTGTACGGACACTATCATTTTGTTCTAGAGGGAAAACCTGTGTTTTGTCAGCGAGCCTACGGGTCGGAGTAGCAAATAGTATGCGATCATAATCTCGTTCAATTTCCACACGACCAAAAGCGGTGTTGGTCGTTTGTTTTTGGCTTTCGGTACCCCACACTTCTTTTCTTCGCAGGGAGTTCAATAAATTGTTCCAGTTACTCATATCTCATCTCTGAATTATACTAAGTTCGTCTTATTGTCTCGTTTGTGAGGGGGTATGATATGCAACTTTGCGTTGTTTGTATTGTTTTATATTGAGGTGTTAGGATAATATGAAGTTGAGTCTTGTCGAGCAACTTAGCGGTACATGGTCTAGTTCTCGAGTCGTTTTCTAGATAGCGTGTGCAAAAAAGACGGCTCGCTAAAAGCTGGGAGCTGAGCTAGCAGAGCATCTCTACTTCAGCTAACTCAGTCATTATCAATTTAACAAAATGGGTAACACAGATATATTCCTAAATGTGTTAACTGTATTTGTCGCTAGCAGTAGTTAGTCTGGTGGCCCCACTCAACTAGATTGCTGACTTTAATGCTAGAGTACCTGTAACAGAGAGTTTTCCTTGGCTGGCTTCTTCAATATGCCCGCTCCACCAATACATCATCGGGCGGCGTCGTTCCAGGTAGTCGGTTCGGTTATAGGCGCTACGAACCTGATTATCATCAACGTGAGCTAAAGCTGATTCGATTAAGTCAGACTCAAAACCCTGCTCATTGAGTGTAGTACTTGCGAGGGAACGCAGACCATGGCTAACGAGTCTTCCGGCGAAACCCATACGCTTTAGTGCCATATTTGCTGTTTGGCTATTACATGGTTTCTTAGGATCTCTGTCAGAAGGGAATATAAATTCTCGATGTCCACTTATAGGTTTTATTACCTCAAGTAATTCAAGCATCTGTTCTGTTAGTGGGATACGGTGTTCTCTTCTTTTTTTCATTCGTTCAGCAGGGATGGTCCATACCTTCTCATGCCAATCAATTTCTACCCACTTAGCTCCAGATGCTTCACTTGGCCTTGTCATGGTATGAAGTTGCCACTCGATTAAGCATCGTGTCGTGCGCTTAATGCTGGCGTTAGCTATGGCACCCATAAGCTCTGGTAGCTCAGCTGGTTTGAGTGCTGCCATGTTCTCTTTTTTGGGTTTCTTGAAAGCGGCCTTGATACCAGTTAATGGGTTAGCCTGAACCAAGCCACAATTAGTTGCGAAGCTCATTATTTCATTGAGACGTTGAGCTAGGCGTTTTACGGTTTCTAGGCTGCCTTTGGCATCGATAGGCTTTAATAGTTCGATAACAAGGGGAGCACTGATTTCTTTGACTGGTGTATTGGATAGAGTCGGAAAGATATGCAGCTCAAGGGAACGCCAGATATCAACGGCGTAATCAGGGGGAATTAAATTTGTGTACTTTTCAGCGTACTCTAAAACGTTAAGTCTTTGGTTTGAATAGCAGATACAAAAACGGGACATCCGAAGATGTCCCGTTTCCAAACGTTTGGTGGAGCTGGCGGGAGTTGAACCCGCGTCCAAAACCAGTCTAACCAGAGGCGCTACATGCTTAGTCTGTCTTTATTCTCGTAAGTACACTGCGAACAGACACGCTATGCAAATACATACCAGAATTCATATTTCGCGGTTCATCTCTCTAGTCAAAGATTCCCTCGCTATCTTGTTTGGGTTTGAACCCCTGTGAGTCCCCGTCTTACAAGCGGAAGCTAGGGCAGGAGCGCTCTTAGCAGGTTATTAAGCTGCTAGTGCGTAGTTTTCGTCGTTTGCGACTATTTTTTTGCGGCTTTTTAACGAGGCCAACCGCACCTCGGCATGCTCCCAAAGCCTTCGTGATCCTGTCGAATCCTAAATCAGCCCCAGAGTTCGATCGATGTTATCAGAAAAACCGTAAGCGTCAATATAAAACCCTACCTCAGCTGCACTTATGGATGAAAATCCACCACTTAGCGAGGTAGAGTGATTAAATTAGCGCATGCTGTTCTTCATGATACGCGCTTTATCGCGCTGCCAATCACGATCTTTTGAATCGGCACGTTTGTCGTGCAGCTTCTTACCTTTTGCAGTACCTACTTTCAGTTTAACCCATGAACCTTTCCAGTACATGGTTAGTGCCACAATGGTTTCACCGTCGCGGTTAACTGCGCCAAGCAGTTTGTCGATTTCACGGCGGTTTAACAGTAGCTTACGGGTACGCGTTGGGTCAGCGACAACGTGGGTAGACGCTGCGTTTAGCGGGGTGATTTGAACCCCAGAAATAAAGGCTTCGCCGTTACGCAGGAAAACATAGCTCTCAGAGATGTTCACTTTGCCCGAACGGATGGCTTTTACTTCCCAACCTTGTAGCTCTAGGCCTGCTTCGTATTCGTCTGAAATCGCGAACTCAAAGCGCGCGGTTTTGTTTTTGGCAATGGTATTGCTACCTTGCTTGCTTGGTTTTTTCTTGGCCATAAATACTCTTTTTTTCTAGTGTCCCACCCTTGGGTGGTCGAAAGGTCTTAAGCCGATTTGCCTGTTAGTACCAGTGGTACTAGGGTTTCGTGCTTAATCCTCAATTTTGGCTGTTAGCGCACTAATGGTATCATTACTTTTGTCTACGGGTTAAGGAGAAACTATGCCTCAGATTACTCGCTCTGCGTTAGTTCCATTTAGCGCCAAGCAAATGTTTGATTTAGTTAATGATGTTGAGTCGTATCCTGCCTTTTTACCGGGCTGTGCGGGTTCGAAAATTATCGAGAGTTCCGATCAGCACATGATGGCAGCGGTGGATGTTGCGAAAGCCGGGATCAAGAAAACATTTGTGACCCGTAATCAGTTAACCAGCTTTCAAAATATTGAAATGCAGCTGGTGGAAGGTCCGTTTCAAAAGTTAGTGGGCGGCTGGAAATTTATTGAGTTGGATGCAGAGGCCTGTAAGGTTGAGCTGAATCTTGATTTTGAGTTTACCAATGCAATTGTTGAAATGGCATTTGGCAAAGTGTTTAAAGAGCTGACCAATAATATGGTGTCGGCTTTTACCCAACGAGCAAAAGAAATTTATGGCTTCTGATGAAAAGTTGATCCACGTTGAGGTGGTGTACGCGCTGCCTAGTGCTCAGCGTGTTATTAAGCTTGCGATTACGCCAGAGACTCAAGTTCAAGCCATTATTGAACAGTCGGGCGTGTTGGAGATGTACCCAGAAATCGATCTTAAAAAGAATAAGGTTGGGGTATATAGCCGCAATGTGAAGTTAGAGGCGACCGTGCGTGATGGTGATCGTATCGAGATCTACCGTCCGTTACTGGCTGATCCGAAAGAAATTCGTCGTAAGCGCGCTGAACAAGCCAAGCTTGATGCTGAAGCTAAAAAGACGGCAGAGGCGAAATAAGTTACTGACTGGTTTCAGTATTGCAGATACTAAAAAGCTCGCGATGTGCGAGCTTTTTTGATCGTGCGGTGTGGAAGAGGCTTAGTTAATGCCTTCCATAAATTTAGGGCCAGCTTGGTAGTCACCAGAGAGGCTGATCAAGCGGTTGTTCTGGTCGAAGCCCAATACCAAGTTTTTCTGTTCGGCTTTGTCGTGCCCTGGCTTGTGGTAGTAAACATAGTACCAAGTGTCAGGATGCCCTTGCTCAACCAGCATTGGCGAGCCCAGTACGTAGCGCACTTGTTCTTTGTTCATTCCAAATCGTAGCGTGTCGACATCTTTGGCTTCCAAGAAGTTTCCTTGGTTAATATCGATACGGTAAACCAAACGTTCTATTACTGAACAGCCACTTAGTAGACTCAGTGCTAACGTAACAGCGGCAATGTTTTTCCAACTCATAGCATCCCGGCGTATTCGCTTTAATTGCAGCGATAATAAACAAGCTCACTGCAGAAGTAAAAAGGTGATCAACAAAGCATCAAGCTTTTGATCTTGTAGCTAATAGCTATTGGTACTTGTGTCAGTTCAGAACGGACACGTGATAAGAGCGTGTTGCTCTAGCATAAAGACTGCCAATGCGCCGATAAGTTGCATGGCAGTCTGATTATTTTATCACGTTGTCGCGATGGCGTGAGATTTGATTTGTACTATTAGGCAGCGATCAACAACTCTTTGGCATTTGCCAAGGTGCGTTCGGTGATTTCACTGCCGCCAAGCAGGCGAGCCAACTCGGCAACGCGGTCGTCTTGGTTGAGCGGGCGCATGCTGGTTTCGGTTTGACCTTTGGTCGCACTCTTAGCAACAAACATCTGTTGATGACCACACCCTGCTACTTGCGGTAAGTGAGTCACACACATCACTTGGGTCGATTCGCCCAAGGTACGTAGCATTTTGCCTACAATCGCAGCGGTTGGACCACTGATACCCACATCGACTTCATCAAAAATCAGGCTTGGGGTTTCGACTTTCTGCGCGGTGATCACCTGAATGGCCAATGAGATACGAGATAACTCACCACCCGATGCAACCTTACCTAGCGGTTGCAGTGGTTGACCCGGGTTGGTTGATACCAAGAAAGTAATGGTATCGAAACCCAACGGGCTTAGCATACCGTTAGCATCGCTTTGGATATCAATTTTGAAGATACCGTGCTCCATGCTCAGTTGATGCATGCTGTCGGAGATCTTCTTATCAAGCTCTTTGGCGTAGCGCTGACGGCTCTTGCTGAGTTTCTCGGCGGCAGCCAAGAACAGTTGGCGCTTGGCTTCTACTTCTTCCGCTAGTCCTTCAAGGCGCTCATCACTGCAATCGAGATCCTCTAACTCTTTCAATAAGTCTTGGTGCTTTTGGAAAAGCTCGTTGGGCATCACGTAGTGTTTGCGTGCTAGCGACATGATTTTTGCTAACCGCTCTTCTAAATACACCAAACGTTGAGGGTCCATATCTAAACCATCAAGGTAGCCGCGGAGTTCTTGGCTTGTTTCTTGAACTTGGATAATGGCTTCTTCAAGCATTTGCGGCACAACACTGAGTTGGCTGTCGATTTCGCCCAAGGTACACACTTGATGACACGCCATTTGTAGCAGTTGCAAGGCATTGGCTTCATCGTTGTCGTACAGAATATCGAGCGCACTTTGGCTCGACATCGCGAGCTCACCTGAGTTCGATAAGCGTTTGTGCTCTTCTTCGATCTCTTGGTATTCGTCTTCACCAATGGCTAATTCATCCAACTCTTTTACTTGGTATTGGATCAATTGTTTTTGTGCTTCGTTTTCATCGCGGCTTTGGCTCAAGCGTTTTAGTTCATTACTGGCCTGACGCCATACTTGGTAGGCTTGGCGTGTTTTATCCATCAACAAATGGTGACCTGCGTATTGATCGAGCATTTGCTGTTGATGATCGGCACGCATCAGTTGTTGGTGTGCATGTTGACCGTGAATGTTGATCAGCAGTTGCCCTAATGCTTTTTGCTGTGAAGCGGGAACAGGGCTGCCGTTAATAAAGCCGCGAGAGCGACCTTCTTTGGTGATCACACGACGCAAAATACACTCGTCGCCATCGATCAGTTCATTGTCTTCTAACCAACGACGAGCCGCTTGGTTATTGGTTAATGAGAAAGCGGCTGAGATCTCGGCTTTATCTTCGTTTGGGCGCACCATGCAAGCTTCTGCACGATCGCCTAAGCATAAGCCCAGCGCATCAATAGCAATGGATTTACCGGCACCAGTTTCACCCGTGATGGTGGTCATTCCCGGTTTAAGTTCAAATTCAAGACTTTTGACAATAGCAAAGTTAGAGATCGTCATATGAGCGAGCATGTGTTCACCTGTTTAAATCAACACCTGTGTTTTCATACAGTATATACTGTATCTACATACAGTAAAGATAACTGTGCATATTTTTGTGATGAAAGTGCAGTGATGCTGCTTTTTTAGATAACTTGATGATAATTAGCGAAATATTTAATCGGTGACAGGGCTGTTGTTGGTCGGTTAGGAAAGCTGGAGTAATAAAAAGCCAGCACGATGGCTGGCTTAGCAATACTGATCATGCCCTGTATACAGGGGTTATTCGAGTGTGAAAAGCGTTGTAATGCGATTAAAACAACTTACTCGACCAACCCAATTTCCCCCGTAGCACTTGGTAGTAGCTGTAGTTTTTCGGGTGGATCAGGCGCAAGCACTCAGGGCTTTGATAAATGTGGATTTCATCACCAGGGCTGACGGGCAGAGAAACTTGACCGTCACAACTGACTTCTAAAGTGCTACCGTTTTCTGGTGAGACCAAGAGTTTGATCCGGCGATTACCATCAACCACCAATGGGCGGCTAGACAGAGTATGCGGGAACATTGGCACCAAAGTAATGGCGTTCAAGCTTGGTGACAAGATAGGACCGCCGCCAGAGAGCGAATAAGCCGTAGAGCCGGTTGGAGTGGCGATGATCAAACCGTCTGAGCGCTGAGAAAAAGCAAATGTCTCATCGATATAAACCTCAAACTCAATCATGTGCGCGACTTTACCCGGGTGAAGTACGGCTTCATTGAGTGAGGCGTTACGGCTTTTTATTTGACCGTGGCGATGCACTTCGGCTTCTAATAGGAAGCGTTCTTCGGTGACAAATTCGCCATTGAGCACAGCTTCAAGCTCGGTATCGAAATCATCTGGGTCAAGATCGGTCAAAAAACCAAGGTTGCCTCGGTTGACGCCAATCACAGAAATATCAAAGCGTGACAACACACGGGCAGCGCCAAGCATGTTGCCATCACCACCCACCACGATAGCCAAGTTGGCTTTATCGCCAATGGCGAGGAGATCGCAAAAACAGTCAGCGGGTAAATCAAGATCCGCCTCGAGGCGATGGTCAACCAGCACTTGGTAATCCTTCGCGGTCAGCCAGTCATACAAAGCTTTGTGAGTTTGTAAGGCATCTGGATTTCTTGGCTTACCGATTAACGCGATTGTTTGAAAAATGCGCTTCATGTCCTTGATCCGACAAATGATAGAGAGGGCAGTATAGCCTTTGGATGCGAAGAATGTCGCGCTTTGTGAGCGATATCGGCTTGAATCATAGAAGTTCATCCCCATAATATGCGCAAGACTGTTTTTTGAGTGAGGCAGATCCTCTCGATCTCACTCATAATTTGAACTCAATATCTTGGCGGAGAAGCGAAAGCATGAGCAACGAAG
This sequence comes from Photobacterium jeanii, assembly GCF_001650345.1. Lineage (GTDB taxonomy): Bacteria > Pseudomonadota > Gammaproteobacteria > Enterobacterales > Vibrionaceae > Photobacterium > Photobacterium jeanii. The sequence goes on from NZ_LVHF01000025.1 coordinate 195,334, forward strand.
AGAAGAAAGTACAGGACGAGCAACTGCAACAGGAAGAAACTGTTGAAACAGCTGAGACTGTATCTGCTGAGGAAGAACAAGTTGTTGAAATGACGCTTGAAGAGCAGCAAGCAGCACGCATTGCAGAACTTGAAGCGGCATTGCTAACTAGCGAAGCAAAAGCAAAAGAAGCGGTAGACAACGCACTACGCGCTCGCGCTGAAGGTGAAAACGTACGTCGTCGTAGCGAACAAGAAATCGATAAAGCGCGTAAATTCGCACTGAACAAATTTGCTGAAGAGCTATTGCCAGTGATCGATAACATGGAACGTGCTATCGAAATGTCTGACAAGAACGACGAAGCGATCAAGCCAATGCTTGAAGGTGTTGAACTAACACTGAAAACCATGATGAGCACGGTTGAGAAGTTTGGCGTGAAGCAAATCGACCCAATGGGCGAAGCATTCAACCCTGAATTCCACCAAGCGATGAGCATTCAAGAAAGCACTGAGTTTGAACCAAACACAGTCATGATGGTAATGCAGAAAGGTTACGAGCTAAACGGTCGTGTTGTTCGTCCAGCAATGGTAATGGTTTCTAAAGCCGCTGCGGGTAATATCGATACCCAAGCGTAAGTGTTCGAGCCACGATAAAAAGCTCGCTTCGGCGGGCTTTTTATTTTTTTTGCACTTTTTTTCTTGGCTCCCCCTTGAAAAGCAGTTGGCAGACCTTATTTAGTAGTCATACGACATCGTAAACTAATTTTTCGGGGTGCGTCCCCAAGCTAGCTTCACATAGAGTGACAAGCTAGCTAGTACAACTAAACGAATTTCGGAGAAAGCCTGATGGGTAAAATCATTGGTATTGACTTGGGTACAACTAACTCTTGTGTAGCAGTACTTGATGGTGACAAACCACGTGTAATTGAGAACGCAGAAGGTGAGCGTACAACAGCATCTGTTATCGCTTACACTCAAGACGGTGAAACACTAGTAGGTCAACCTGCTAAGCGTCAGGCGGTAACAAACCCTGAGAACACTCTATTTGCTATCAAGCGTCTAATTGGTCGTCGCTTTGAAGACGAAGAAGTACAGCGTGATATCGAAATCATGCCGTTCAAAATCGTTAAAGCTGACAACGGTGATGCTTGGGTAGAAGCGAAAGGCCAAAAAATGGCTGCGCCACAAATCTCTGCAGAAGTTCTTAAGAAAATGAAGAAAACTGCTGAAGATTACCTAGGTGAAGAAGTAACTGGCGCTGTTGTTACAGTTCCTGCTTACTTCAACGATGCACAACGTCAAGCAACTAAAGATGCTGGCCGTATCGCAGGTCTAGACGTTAAGCGTATCATCAACGAACCAACAGCTGCTGCTCTAGCATACGGTCTAGACAAGCAAGGCGGTGACCGCACTATCGCTGTTTACGACCTTGGTGGTGGTACTTTCGATATTTCTATCATCGAAATCGACGAAGTTGAAGGCGAGAAAACGTTTGAAGTTCTAGCAACTAACGGTGACACACACCTTGGTGGTGAAGACTTCGATAACCGCATGATCAACTACCTAGTAGATGAATTCAATAAAGAGCAAGGCATCAACCTTAAGAACGATCCTCTTGCAATGCAGCGTGTTAAAGAAGCTGCTGAAAAAGCGAAAATCGAACTTTCTTCTGCACAGCAAACTGACGTAAACCTACCATACGTTACAGCTGACGCGACTGGTCCTAAGCACATGAACATCAAAGTGACTCGTGCGAAACTAGAATCTCTAGTTGAAGACCTAGTACAACGTTCTCTTGAGCCACTAAAAGTTGCTCTAGCTGACGCAGACCTATCTGTAGGCGACATCACTGACGTAATCCTAGTAGGTGGTCAGACTCGTATGCCTATGGTACAAGCGAAAGTTGCTGAGTTCTTCGGTAAAGAAGCTCGTAAAGACGTTAACCCTGATGAAGCAGTTGCAGTAGGTGCAGCGGTTCAAGGTGGTGTTCTAGCTGGTGACGTTAAAGACGTTCTACTACTAGACGTTACTCCTCTATCTTTCGGTATCGAAACGATGGGCGGCGTGATGACTAAGCTAATCGAGAAAAACACAACTATCCCAACAAAAGCGGATCAAGTGTTCTCTACAGCTGAAGATAACCAAAGCGCGGTAACTATCCACGTTCTTCAAGGTGAGCGTAAGCAAGCACAATTCAACAAGTCTCTAGGTCAATTCAACCTAGAAGGCATCCAAGCTGCGCCACGTGGTATGCCACAAATCGAAGTTTCTTTCGACCTTGATGCCGACGGTATCCTGAACGTGTCTGCTAAAGACAAGCAAACAGGTAAAGAGCAGAAGATCACTATCCAAGCATCTGGCGGTCTTTCTGAGGAAGAAATCGAGAAGATGGTACAAGAAGCAGAAGCTAACAAAGAAGCGGACAAAAAGTTCGAAGAGCTAGTAACTGCACGTAACCAAGCTGACCAAATGATCCACGGCACTCGCAAGCAAATCGAAGAAGCTGGTGAAGCTCTTCCTGCTGATGAGAAAGAGAAAATCGAAGCTGCAATCAAAGAGCTTGAAGAAGTGAAAACTGGCGAAGATAAAGAAGCTATCGACGCTAAAGTTCAAGCGCTAATGCAAGCTGCTCAGAAGCTAATGGAAATCGCTCAGCAACAAGCTCAAGCACAACAAGCACAAGCTGGTGGCGCTGAGCAAGCTCAACCTCAAGACGACAACGTAGTTGACGCTGAGTTTGAAGAAGTTAAAGACGAAAAAAAATAAGATAGTTAATTCATAATCTTATTTTAGTACGGGCGTTTGGGGATCACTCTTACGCCCGTAGCTGTATTAAAAGGCGGGTGACTTTTAAATATGTCAAAACGTGATTTTTACGAAGTTCTGGGCGTTGGTCGTGATGCTACAGAACGCGAAATTAAAAAGGCGTATAAGCGTCTTGCAATGAAATATCACCCTGACCGTAATCAGGGCGATGCAAATGCTGCTGAGCAATTTAAAGAAGTTAAAACGGCATACGAAGTTTTAACTGATCCTCAGAAGAAAGCAGCATACGATCAATACGGCCATGCAGCCTTTGAACAAGGTGGCATGGGTGGCGGCGGCGGCTTTGGTGGCGGCGCTGATTTTGGTGACATCTTCGGTGATGTGTTTGGCGATATCTTTGGTGGTGGCGGTCGTCGTCAGCAGCAACGTCAACAACGCGGTGCCGATCTTCGTTACAACATGGAACTGACGCTTGAAGAAGCGGTTCGTGGTTGTAGCAAAGAGATCCGTGTTCCTACGCTTGTGGCATGTGATACGTGTGACGGTAGTGGTGCGAAGAAAGGTTCTTCAGCTACTACTTGTGGTACTTGTCATGGTCAAGGCCAAGTACAGATGCGCCAAGGCTTCTTTGCGGTTCAGCAAACCTGTCCGCACTGTAATGGTCGCGGTAAGATCATCAAAGACCCTTGTGGTACTTGTCATGGTCACGGTCGTAAAGAAGAAACCAAGACACTGTCTGTGAAGATCCCGGCAGGCGTTGATACGGGTGACCGTATTCGTCTATCAGGTGAAGGTGAAGCTGGCGAGTTTGGTGCACCAGCAGGTGATTTGTACGTACAAGTACACGTAGCCGAGCACCACATCTTCGAGCGTGACGGTAACAATCTTTACTGCGAAGTACCTGTAAGCTTCACTATGGCTGCCCTTGGCGGTGAAGTAGAAGTACCGACTCTAGATGGTCGCGTAAACTTGAAAGTACCTTCAGAAACACAAACGGGCCGTATGTTCCGTATGCGTGGTAAAGGTGTGAAATCAGTACGTGGCGGCGCAACGGGTGACTTGATTTGTAAGCTAGTGGTTGAAACCCCTGTAAGCCTAAGCTCACGCCAAAAAGAGCTACTTCAAGAACTTGAAGACAGCTTTGGCGGTAAAGCAGCAAGCAAGCACAAGCCAAAATCAGAAGGTTTCTTCAACGGTGTGAAGAAGTTCTTCGATGATCTAACAGGCTAAGGGTTATTTCGTAACTAAGCCAAGTTAGTTGAAAATTCAAAGCCGCGGTGTGATGAGCACCGCGGCTTTTTTGTGTTTGTCGACTGGAAGAGAAGGAGGGATATAAATGACTATTTTTATCTGACGTGTGTATTACCAACAATTACTGCTTCCACTGGCACTACCCATGCCTGCTGCATTTAAAGATAGCGTGCCACAGGTATCTTTGTCTTGCCCTGATTTCTTTTGAGGAATAGCACTAACAATATATACATTCTGGCCTGAGCCTGTTTTATCTACTGAAAGCTGATAACGATTAGGATCTGATTCGCAAAAAGCACAGGTGCCATTTTTTACTATGCTTTTATTGTAATTTCCCGAGTTATTATATTCTTCCTCAAGTGTTAATTGGATCTTCATCATATCGGCCATGGCTTGGTTGCGATGAGACTTGAGTATATGGTCAGTATAAGAAGGGTAGGCAATTGCAGCTATAATTCCGATAACGGCAACAACGATCAATAACTCGATCATGGTCACACCACGTTGTTTGTTCATTTTCATTATTCTCAATTAAAGTTGGATGTGTCTCTAAATTAGCTTTCAATAAAATCTTTACTATTTTGCAATAGTGATAGCATAGCAATCAATGACAGCAATTAAATTTAAAATTTCCAATTATAGGAATGCGTTATGGATCGCGAATTAATGTTTATCTTGAGGTGAGCTATGCAAAATCACAAGCGTAATGTCGGGTTTACATTAATTGAATTGGTTACTGTGACTGCGGTTGTAATTATATTAATTGCTGCGGCAGCACCGTCATTTGCGAGCTTGATTGAAAAAGAAAAGCTGAAAAGATTAGCTGTGGAAATTGAGTGGTTGCTTGTTTTATCTAAATCAGAATCAGTTATGCGCGGTAATGATGTTATTGTGAATATTGAATCTGTTCCATCAAGTTTAGGTAATAATAAAACGTGGTCAATAACTGCAAAAGATAAAGTAACCAACCATATTGTGGCTGAAGTTAATGGACAAGATTTTAGTGGCGTTAATGTGTCGCAAACCTTCACCAAAACAAAAATAGATTTTGATTCACTTACTGGTAGGCCAAATATAAATGGTAGCTTTGTTTTCAATTCAAAGAGCAATAAAAACAATATTAAAGTGACAATTAGTAATATGACAGGTCGAATTTATACATGTTCAGAGCTTGGGGATTATGGTTATGGCAAATGCCCTAACAAAGCATAAGGGGTTTTCTTTAGTTGAGTTGATGGTTGCATCATCAATTAGTTTGATGGCACTCGCTGTCGTCTCTTCGGTTTTCCTCTCTGGCTATAGACTTAACTCACAACGCTCTCTCCAGTTAATGATGGCGCAAGACTTAAATGACGCCTTAAAAATGATGAAAGAAGATATTGTAAGGGCTGGTTACAATGAAGGAAAAGGCTCAAGCTTCGTGATCAGCGGTGCCGCTTCTTCTATGGTTGTACATCTAGAGCCACCGCCACCCGCTGTCGCTAACTGTATCTCATATGGTTATTCAGACGGGACACATAGCTACTATCGCTCTTACTATAAAAGTAATAATCGCCTAAATGTCTATACGACACAAAGTGCGAATGTAAGCGTATCTGATTTGTGTAAGAGTGGTCATTCAATTTTCGATTATGAAAAAATTGATGTTGATAAATTTGATGTGAATACGAATGTTATTAGCAAGGCAGGAGTTACCAGTAATTTAATAACTATAAATATAGGTATATCTAGTAAAGATAATACCTTTACTGATAATAAATCAATTAATGTTCAAACAAGAAATTGGGGTTAATAATGAAACAACGAGGTGCAATAACTTTGCTAGTGACAACAATGGTTGCTGTTGCATCATTATTATTCTCATTGGCTTCTTATAAAAATGTATTCTATCAAATTAAGCGTACGCAAAATGAGGTTTTGACATCACAAGCTCATTGGAAAGCCGAAGGTGGCCTAGAGTGTGGCTACACAACCATGAAAAACTCATCTAACCCTGAAAATGCAGATCTGCCAGTTTTTTTTCCTGCGGGATGTGATTCTGAGCTTGGGATAGATTTAAAAGCAACTAAAGAGCCGACAACAAGTAATATTATTTTGTCATCTTCATTTTCTGATAGAGCAAAAAAAATTATTGAAAGAACTGTGATTGTAAAATCGAATAATAACTCGTCTGGTGTGCTTCAGACTGGATCTAATATGTACACTCACTCTTCAATTGAGATAAAAAAACCCGATCCGGGAAAAGAGCAGTCGGTAGGTTGGGAATGTATTGCAGTTAAATATCGGGGCGTATTTTCACCGACAGGTTCAATTATCAATAAAGGTTTATCTCATATTAATAATGACTCATTTGATCGCAAAGGAAAGGATTGCTTATCAACGCACATGACAAATAGTGGTGGCGGTCAAAATCTTTTAAAGGATATAGTCAAAGATGAAAATATGAGCCCGTTCAAAGATTTCTTTGGTGTTAGTGATGCTGAACATAATAAGGCTCGTGATGATAAGTTCGATATTATTCTGACTGATACCAGTACTGGTGGCAAAGGAGAAAATCCATACAACGGTTTTGCTGGATGTGGACCAAAAATAGTGGAAGCAATGCAAAAAGGGCATGATGCGGTATGGGTGGAAGGTCATTGTGATATCAACGCCGCTGACTTTCAGAAGATAGTGACATTATCTCAAAAATTAGATGGAGCAATGTTGCTTGTTCATGATGGGCTATTTTCCATTTACCCAAACAGCAATGCCAATGCAGATAATAAGTTTCAAGGAATTATTTTTCATTACAATGTTGATTACAAAGTTAATTTTGCCGATTGGAATAAGAGCCAAGCTTATTCTCAGTTAAGTCATATTCCCTCTGTGTTTGGCGATAATGTTAAAGAGGCGAGTTACTTCCAGCGTGGTTCGCTCTGGGTTAGTGGTGGTCTTATTTTGGATGCTAAGCATCAGGAGAGTGGAAAGAATAAAGCGCAAAATGCTTTGTTAGATACATCGTCGGTTATTACCTATAACGGTAAACACTTTAAGAAATTCGGTGGTGGCGGTACTGAAATCAAATGGCTAGAGGGCTCGTGGAATGATTTCTAAGCAGCGAGGCGTGGGCTTGATTGAAGTATTGATGTCATTGCTGGTGATGTCGGTAGCCGTACTCGGTTTGATTAAGATGCAAGCCTATATGGAGGTAAGATCTGAAAATGCTCTGCATACCTTAGATGCCCTTCATTTTGCGGAAGAGAAAATGGAACTCTTCCGTACCCGAGCACAAAGTGCTGCTGGCGGTACTATTGCTTATGACTCCATTACGAATGGTCAAGATGAGGTTAAGCTTGGGAGTAAAACCGCCACTCGCACTGTGACGGTAAAAGACAATATACCTGCAGTAGGCATGAAGAAAGTCGAGGTTAAAGTTGCTTGGAAAGATCGTCGCCAAGCAACACAGGCTGTTAAGTTAGAAACCATTATTTCTCAGTACAGTGAGTTTGACTAACTGGTATCTAGCTAATGCTTCATCTTATGAAGCGCCTACAAAAAAGCTTTTGGGTTCCTGTGCTCCAAAAGCTGTACAGGCTGATCATGTTAATAATATCAAGTGTTTAGCTTTGTGTTGTGGTGTTACTTTTGCTGCCTGAAAATACGTTCAGCTTTTTGCTGGTTTTCGCTTTGTAAGCTGAACGCTATTGTTTCTCTGGTAAAAAGAGAAACGGCGTTAGCACCTAATCATGGTCTTTTGCTGGCTTGTATACCCTCTTGTACGTTTTCTTTACTCACAGCTTCCTTGTATGATTAGCGCTAACGTTCTGATTAGCAAAGCGAAGCCCTGCCATGACTACCACGCCTGTTGAACCGACTCATGTTGATAGCGATCTACTGACTGAGATTGCGATTGCTTATTACCAAGATGGTGCAACCCAAGAAGAGATCTCAAAAAAGTTTGGTATGTCTCGTGCCAAAGTCGGTCGTTTATTGCGTCGTGCTCGTGATGAAGGGGTGGTGGAAATTACCGTTAAATATCACCCGGTCTTTAGTGAAAAACTAGAGCAGCAGTTAGTTGAACGCTTTGGCTTAAAACGCGCTTTAATCGCGCTTGATCAGCCAGACGATGAAAGTCAGCGCCAACAAGTTGCTAGCTTAGTATCGAGTTACCTAGCTTCCATCTTAACGGATGACATGGTGGTGACTGTTGGTCAGGGGCGTAATATTGCCACGATTGCTAATCATGTTGGTGTGGTGCCGCACCGTAAGTGTCGTTTTGTGTGTGGTATTGGCGGTACTCACCGTTCGGGTAATGCGATCAACGCTGACCACATTTGCCGTCAGTTGGCGAAGAAATACGATGGCATCAGTGAAACCCTGTATGCCCCAGCCTATGTTGAAGACATCACGGTTAAAGAAGCCTTTATGAAAAACGGCACGGTTAAAGAAACCCTTGATCGTGCCCGTCGTGCTGATGTGGCTTTGGTGGGGGTCGGTGATATGAACGAGAATAGCCACATGGTGAAGTTGGGCTGGTTTACCCCACAAGAAATCGTCGAAGCGCGAATTCGTAAAGGCGTGGTTGGTGATATTGCTGGTTATGACTTTTTTGATAGCCAAGGTAACAAAGCTGACACCATGATGAGCGATCGCGTGATCGGCCTCAGTATGGAGGAGTTACGTCATATTCCTATTGTGGTGGTGACGGCTGCTGAGAACAGTAAAGCGTTAGCCCTTTTAGGGGCGCTGCGTTCTGGCGTGGTTGATGTGTTGGCAACGAGTGTGAGTAACGCGCTGACCATTTTGAACCTCGACCAACAAATGAAGTAACCCAATTTTCTTGCGTTGATATTTTTGAAGCTGCCTCGTGCAGCTTTTTTCTTCTCACTTTTTTGTGACTGCTATCATTAAAACTACCCACTTGGCTTAGCTAAGGAGAGCCGTCAGTGAAGTTTGTTAGCGTCTTTATCTTTTCGTTATTAGTCTCAAGCCTACCTGCCATAGCAAGCCCGTGGGAGAAAGTCACAGCACCCAGTAAAGGGGAGTCTGAAGCTATCGGTACTTATAGCAATGGCTGTATGGCTGGCGGCTCGGCGTTGCCTTTGCAAGGTGAAGGGTATCAGGTGATCCGCTCGCACCGTGGGCGGTATTATGGTCATCAAGAGATGATCATTTTTCTCGAACAGCTATCAAGTCAAGTCAAACAGCTAGAGTTGGGTAATTTGTTGGTGGGTGATATAGCGATGCCACGAGGCGGACGTTTTTCCTCTGGGCATGCCAGCCACCAAACGGGGCTCGATGCCGATATCTGGCTCAAGATGACAGATAAACCGCTTGATAAAGATGCTTTGGTTGAAGCGCAGCCATTGCCTATGGTGCATATCAAAGATTACAAAATTAACAAAGAAAACTGGAGTGATAAACAAGCGCTGTTGGTCCAACTGGCAGCGGTGGACGAACGGGTGGCGCGGATTTTTGTTCATCCGGTGATCAAAGAGCAATTATGTCAGCGAGAATGGAAAGACCGTGATTGGTTACGAAAGGTAAGGCCGTGGTGGGGGCATTATTATCACTTCCATGTTCGTTTGCATTGCCCTGAAGGGAGCAGTGAGTGTCAGCCACAGAAAGCGCCGCCCGCCGGTGATGGGTGTGGTGCCGAACTTGCCTCTTGGAAGCCAAAGCCTAAGTCCGAAAGCGAGAAGTCGGGAAATGCGAAGAAAACCGCTGCAGTGAAGAAGAAAAAGCCGAAGAAGATCCCGCCAGCACAGTGCATTGCCTTATTAACTCAAGGTTAGGGCAAGGTGGAAATAGCCAGATAAAAGAAAAGCGCCAATCGGCGCTTTTCTTTTTAATGTTTAGCAAGCTTGCAGGCAAGTTATGCTAACCCTTGTAGGGTTACAAACTTCTCTAGCAGCTCATCATCCGTTTCCACATGATTAGGATCGGTGATGATGCAGTTGGTGATTGGGCACACTGACTGACAAGTCGGCTTGTCGTAGTGACCTTTACACTCGGTGCAGCGATCAGGATCGATCTCGTAGATCGAGTCACCCATGACGATAGCTTCGTTAGGGCACTCAGGATCACACATGTCGCAGTTGATGCACTTTTGGGTGATTAATAACGCCATAACAGCTTAACCGTTTTGTTGAGCGTGTGGGTTACGTGTATTTTCACCAGTGTTTAGGTTACGCATCAGTAGACCGAAATCTAGATCCATATCAGCAGGAACAGGGATGAATACGAAGTGACCGTTACCTTTAGCATCATCAATGCTTTCAGACTTACGGTTTTCCATCATCTCTAGATTGAAGATCACGTTACCTTTTGGTGTCATTACTTCTAGGCTATCACCAACAACGAATTTGTTCTTCACTTCAACTTCAGCAAGGTCGCCACGGCGTTTACCTGTGAACTCACCAACGAATTGCTGTGAATCAGAGATTGAGTAACCATAGTCGTAGTTTTGGTACGCATCATGTGTGTGACGACGTAGGAAACCTTCGGTGTAACCACGGTGTGCAAGGCTTTCAAGCGTACCCATTAGGCTTGGGTCAAATGGCTTGCCAGCGACTGCATCATCAATTGCTTTACGGTAAACCTGCGCAGTACGTGCACAGTAGTAGAATGACTTAGTACGACCTTCGATTTTCAGTGAGTGAACACCCATCTTAGTCAAACGCTCGACGTGTTGAACGGCACGTAGATCTTTTGAGTTCATGATGTAAGTGCCGTGCTCGTCTTCAAACGCTGCCATTTTTTCTTCTGGACGGTGCGCTTCGCTTAGCAGTACCACGTCGTCAATTGGCTTACCACGACCGATAGTGGTTTCAGGACGCTCATCTTGCACTTCGATTGCTTGAGTGCTTTCAGGAGTGAACTCTTCAACGATTTGGCCAGCGTCGTTTTCAGCGCCTTTCTCAACTTTGTATTCCCAACGACATGCGTTAGTACATGTACCTTGGTTAGGGTCACGTTTGTTGATGTAGCCAGACAGTAAGCAACGGCCAGAGTACGCCATACATAGCGCGCCGTGTACGAATACTTCTAGTTCCGTTTCAGGACAGTGTTCGCGGATCTCTTCGATTTCTTCAAGTGATAGCTCACGAGAAACGATCACACGCTCAACGCCGTTGGCAGCCCAGAATTTCACGGTTGCCCAGTTTACTGCGTTCGCTTGAACAGATAGGTGGATCGGCATTTCTGGGAATGCTTCACGAACCATCATGATAAGACCAGGATCTGACATGATAAGTGCGTCAGGACCCATTTCTACCACAGGCTTAAGGTCGCGAATGAAGGTCTTTAGTTTTGAGTTATGCGGCTGAATGTTACATACCACGTACAGTTTTTTACCCTGTGCGTGTGCTTCATTGATACCGATTTGTAGGTTTTCGTGGTTGAACTCGTTGTTACGAACACGAAGGCTGTAACGTGGTTGGCCTGCGTAAACAGCATCTGCACCGTACGCGAACGCGTAGCGCATGTTTTTAAGACTACCAGCAGGGGATAACAATTCAGGTTTAAACATAGCTCTATAATTCTCAGTGTCTGATTGCAAATCAGGCCGCAATCACCTAGTGATGCGGAAGGGGAGGCGATTTTACTGTGAACTGCACCACAAAGGCAAATATGTGAGCAGGAACAAAAAAAGGCCACCGTATTCGGTAGCCTTGAGTATGGTTGAGTTAGTGCGTTTTACAACGCTTACTCTTTGGCTTCAAGGCCGCCTAACACTTCAAATAGGTTAGGCAGGAAGGCCGAGAACTCACCACACATTAGCGATAAATCAGCGTCGATGCGTTGTGCTACATCTTCGCGGTCGATATCGTCGTTTTCATCTTTTAGCTCATCGCTGAACTTTAAGCGTTTAACTGATAGGTCATCGCTCAGAACAAAGTCGATGCGATCTTGCCAGTTCAGCGCCAGCTTAGTTACCACTTTGTCAGCTTCGATGTGCGCAAGGATCTCATCACAGCTTAGGTCTTGCTGCTTACAACGGATCACACCGCCTTCTTCAAGCATGGCTTTGAATTCCGCTTCTTCACCAATGGTGAAACCCGTTGGGCTTTCGTTTGAGCGTACCCATTCGGTTAGCGTGAGCTCTGCTGGTTTTTCTGGCGTAACCGGAACCACTGGCAAGCTACCGATAGATTTACGTAACAGCGCCAGCATATCTTCAGCTTTTTTGAAGCTACCCGCATCAACCACTACATAACCTAGCTTTGGCATGATCAACGCGTAAGTTTGTGAATGACGGCTAAATGCGCGTGGTAGTAAGTCCATCACGATTTCGTCTTTGATGGTGTCTTTTTCTGTTTTCTTCAGTTTGCGACCAAGATCTTTTTCTTGCATCTCGATCTTGTTGTTCATCGATTCTTTGATCACAGAAGCCGGCAGCATTTTTTCTTCTTTGCGTGCACAAATCAGAATGTTGTCACCTGCAACGTGAGTGAACATGTCACCGTGCTTACCTAAAGCATGCGCCCAGCCAAATTTGTGCTGGTCTTGGCTTCCACAAGGGGTAAAGCGAAACTCTTCTAACTGCTTTTCCAGTTGATCGGGATTGAGGTCAATTTCGCGGGTAAAGCGGTAGGTCAGTATGTTTTTAAACCACATCATGGTTGCTACAAATCCTAGGTTGGGCATTAGGTTGCCAATCTTATTGTATTTCGGGCTCGATTGCTGCGGTTTTTTCGGTATCGCCTCTTTGTTATTAGGGGGAGTAGGTTAAAATCGAAGGCAGAAAATTTTAGGGTGATCCGTGAAACGACAAATGAAAATTCTCCATACCTCAGATTGGCATCTCGGCCATCAATTGCACGGCTACAGCCGTGATTTCGAGCACCAAGCTTTCCTTGATTGGCTTGCTGACACTTTAGAGCAACATCAGATTGATGCCTTGCTGGTGGCAGGAGATATTTTTGATACCGCTAACCCGCCTGCGAGTGCGTGGCGAATGCTGTATCGCTTCTTAGCTAGGATGGCGAAAAGCCTGCCGAAGCTGGATGTGGTCATGATTGGCGGTAACCACGACTCACCAAGTAAGCTCGATGCGCCGCATGAGCTGCTTAAAGCTTTTGATTTGCACATGGTTGGCGGTATTCACCGCGATGATAGCGGTGCATTGGATTGCGAGCGCATGCTCGTGCCTTTGACCAATAGCCAAGGTGAGCAAGCGGCATGGGTATTGGCAGTGCCGTTTTTGCGAAGCGCTGATTTGCGAACTGACAATTTGAGTGACGACGATGATCGCTTGATCAAGGGGGTCGAAACCCTGTACGCAGAAATGACAGCCACTGCCCGTGAACTTCAGGGTGATAACCAAGCTTTGATTGGTATGGGGCACGCGTACATGGCGTCAGGCAAGCTATCCGAGATGTCGGAGCGTCGAGTGCTTGGCGGCAATCAACACGCGCTACCCGCCTCAATTTTTGCCGATGATATAAACTATGTCGCTCTGGGTCACCTGCACTTGGCGCAGCGTGTGGCGAAACAAGAACATATTCGTTACAGCGGTTCACCACTGCCGCTGTCGATGTCTGAACGTGATTACAAACACCAAGTGGTGATCACCGAGCTTGATGGCAAAGCAGTAACAGAGATAGAGCAAATCTTTATTCCCCGTACTGTCGATATGCTTAAAGTGCCAACTAAGGCAGCACCGTTGGATCTCGTGTTAGCTGAGCTAAAAGCCCTTGAAGTCGAAGAGTTACCCCGAGAACAACAACCCTTCTTAGAAGTGCATGTGTTGCTCGATCAGCCACAAGCCTTACTGCGCGAAAAAGTGCTGCAAGCCATTGACGGTAAAGCGGTGCGCCTTGCCAAAATCACCCCGCATTATCAGCAAACCGAACAACAAAACCCGCTGAACCAACAGCGTTTGTCTGAGGTATCACCACAGCAAGTCTTTGCTCTGAGCTGGGCTAAGAAGTATGACGGTGAGCCGAATACGGCGATGGCAACGGCATTTGAAGAATTGCTGATCCATGTCGAAGAAAATGACGGACTAGAATCTTAAGGGTTGAACGAATCATGAAAATTTTAGCGCTACGTGGTGAGAACCTTGCCAGTCTTCAGTCTGGATTTGAGATTGATTTTGCTGATGGTCGTTTAGGCGAAAGTGGCTTGTTTGCCATTACCGGTAAAACAGGTTCGGGTAAGTCGACCCTGCTTGATGCTATTTGCTTGGCGTTATACGACCGCATTCCGCGTTTGCAGGCCAATAAGAAAAACGATGCCGAAATTGGCCGCGATAACGACAATAGCCGTATTAAGGCTAATGATGTCCGCAGTATTTTATCGCGCGGTAAAGCCGAAGGTTTTGCTGAAGTTGATTTCGTGGCGAACGATGGTAGTTACTGGCGTGCCCATTGGCATGTTCGCCGGGCGCGTGGTCGAGCGGAAGGGCGGATTCAAGCTTCTGAGCAATGGTTAGAGAACATTGAAACGGGTCAGCGCTTTGCGGGTAAGAAGCAAGAATTACAAACCGAAATTGAACGCCTTGTCGGATTAACCTTCGATCAATTTCGTCGTGCTGTGATGCTGCCGCAAGGTGAGTTCGCCGCCTTTTTAAAAGCAGGCGCTGATGAGCGTGCTGCGTTATTGGAACGAATGACGGGCGGTGAAATTTACGGTCGTTTGTCGGTAGCGGCTTACGAGCGGGCGCGTGAAGAAAAGCAACACTTGGATCAACTACAAGCCAAGTTGGGTGATATTGCGCTGCTGTCAGACGAAGAGAAACAAGCGCTCAACGAACAACTGACGACTCTCAAGCAAACGTTGCAGCAACTCAATGCCAACATTCAAGTGTTCAAGCAGCACCAGCAAGCAATGGTGACTGAGCAACAATTGTCCCAGCGTGTGAGTGCGACTAAAGATCAGCTCTCACAGGCAACCGAGCAGCAAGCCGCAGCCAAACCCCGTTATCTCCAATTAGAGCAAATCGAACAAGCACAGCCCGCTCGCGGTGATTTTGTATTACTTCAGCAAGTACAGCAGCGTATTAGCCACTTGATTGCGACCTTGCAGAATGCAGAGCAAGCGGTCAATGAGCAGCAGCGCCAAGCAACATCCGCGACCCGTGTTGTTGAGCAGGCGAAGCAATCAGTTAATGAGATTGAGCAAGCATGGCAAGCGCTTGAGCCGAAATTAAAGCAAGCCGCGAGTTTTGATCAACAGCTTGGCATGCACCGTGAGCAGCTGACTCAACAGCAGAGTGCCCAGCAAGCATTGCACCAACAAGTGAATGACCAGCAGCAAGCGGTTACTGCGAGTCAGCAACGCCAAGCGGAGCTTCAACACCAACAGCAGCAGTTGGCGATTTTCTTTGAACAACAGCAAACGACCAAAGCTGTATCGGCACAATATGAGGCGGTACAAAGTAGCCTCAGCCAATACCTTGCTGCGCATCGCCAGCTCAGTAGTTTGAGCAAAGAAAAACAGAAGATCGAATACGATCAACGCGATCAGCAAACACAACAAGCGTCGTTAGATAAGCAGTTGAGTGAGCTTTATCAGCAACGTCAAAGTGGCGAAAAGCAGCTTGCTGGTTTGGATTTTGATGCGTTGTCGACCCAACAAGTGAACGAGCAGCAGCAACTTCAGCAGCTGCAAACTCAGCTTGATAACTTGCGATCTGGCATGGCGGTTATCAAAGAAGCTCAAGGTTACATGACGCAAATTCTGGCGCGTCATGCTGATCACCAACAAGTCTTGAGCGATCAACAAGCCACAGAGCAACGTCTAGCTGCGTTAGCACCTGAGCTTGAGACATTGAAAGTGCGTCACCAAGAAGCCGAGGCAATGTTGCAGCAAAGCCGTGCGGTGCTGAGCTTGAATGATTACCGCGCAGAGTTGCAACCAGACCAAGCCTGTCCACTGTGTGGCTCGCACGATCACCCGTATGCAAGTGATGAGCCGCTGGTAGAGAGCGTTTTGACCGCGCAAATTCAACATGTTGAATCGCTGAGTAAGCAACTCCAGCAACTGGAAGCCGAAGCACATACCTTGCAAGCGCAGCAGCCTAAATTGCAGGCGCGATTGGATGACTTAATCACCGAGCTACGCCGTTTGCATCAGGCGTTTTGTACGCCGTTGGCAACCAATACCGCGTTACTGGACACATTGGCGGTTGAGCCGAGCGTGCTAGCACTGCAACAGCTCGATGTATTAACAACACCGCCGACGACTGATTCGCTAACGTCGCAGATCCAAGTTTGGCAGCAGCAGCTTACGCAGCAGCAAGACGCTTACCAAGCGACTCAGCGCAGTTTGAATGATCGCCAAGCGCAAATGGATCAAGTGCGTCAGCAACAGCAACTCCTGCAACGTTTACAACAGCAAGAAAGCACCTTGAAAGATGCGTTAAACCAGCACCAACAGCAGGCAACGCAATGGCAAGAACGCTTACATTCGCTTGAGCAGCAAAGTCAGGTTCAGCAACAAGTGCTGCAAGCACGTGACAGTGCGCTGAATGCGGTATTTGGTAGTGATGAGTGGTTACAGCAATTGCGTCAGCTTGGTGAGTCGCAGTATTTAGATCAACTGCAACAAGCGGTTGCCTTCTATCAGCAACAAAACCAAGTCCAAGAGCAGGTTGAGAAGCAGTTGACCGAACTCGCTCCTGTTTTGGCGACACAGCAACAAGCGTTACAACAAGCGCAAGCTGATAGCCAACAAGCCGAGCAAGCACTCGCGCAACTGAATCAAACCATCGAGCAAGTGTGGCAACAACGTTGTGCACTCATCGGTGAGCAAAGTATTGAAAACTTGGAAGCGAGCCATAAAGCATCACTTGTGACGAGCAAGCAAGGCTTGAGTGATGCCGAAACGCAATTACGCCAAGTGCACGATGCCCTAACGGCTGCAACCACCAATATCGCCAATATTAAGCAGCAACAGCAAGAGGCTGAGACTGAGTGCCAAACCCATCAAGCGACGTGGCAGCAATGGCAAGCGAAGTTGGGGCTTGATGAGGCGCAGTTAACTGAGCTACTGAACAAAGATGAAAATTGGCTTGGCCAAGAGCGCTCAGCATTAAAAGCCCTAGAGCAAGCGGTATCGGCAGCGCAAACCTTGCTGGTTGAGCGTGAGCAAGCATTGGTAGAGCATCAGCCTATAGTCGCTGCGGCGACAGCTTGGTTTAACGAACACGCCTTTACCGATGATCTTGAGCAGCAAAATGTGCAATTAACACAATGGGATGCGGACAAATCGAGCCAAGAAGAACAAGTGTTCCAGTTGCGTCAGCGTTTAACACAAGCCGAGCAAGCCCAACAGCAAGCAGGCGAGTTAACCGAGAAGTTAACCTCACAGCAGCAGCAAACCGAGCTGTGGCTGCAAATGAGCGAGCTGATTGGCTCGGCAACCGGTAATAAATTCCGCACCTTAGCGCAAGGCTTGACCCTGCAACAGCTGGTGGTGTTGGCGAATGAACATTTACACGATTTGGCGCCACGTTACGCATTGCAACCGGTGCCGAATAGCCCGCTGGCGTTGCAAGTGATTGACCATGATATGGGCGATGAGGTGCGTAGTGTCGAATCGCTATCGGGCGGTGAGAGTTTCTTGGTGTCTCTGGCGTTGGCATTGGCATTGGCGTCACTGGCGGCGGATACCCGTCAGTTGGGCTCACTGTTTATTGATGAAGGCTTTGGTACGCTCGATCCAGATAGCTTGGAAATGGCACTCGCTTGTTTGGATGCCTTGCAAGCCGATGGTCGTCAAATTGGGGTGATTTCTCACGTTGGCACCTTGGTTGAGCGGATCGGGGTTCAAGTGGCGGTCGAAGCGCAAGGTGGCGGACGCAGTAAAATCGCTATTCGCGGCTAGGGTGAAACCGATAAGCAGGCTAATTGACTGATTTGTATATAGCATTAGCCTGCTATCAAAGTGTGGTAAATGTCAGATTACTTTTTATGGTCACCATGACTTTTATTACACGAGGTCACAAAAGTGTCATAATTAACACTGATAATGTCGCCGACGACAGCAACGACAATTAGGTAAAAATCACTATGGTAAGACGGATTCTTGTAGTCGAAGACGAAGCACCAATCCGCGAAATGTTGTGTTTCGTACTTGAGCAAAAGGGATATCAAGCTATCGAAGCTGAGGATTACGACAGCGCGCTTGAAAAAATTTGCGAACCCTACCCAGAACTTATTCTGCTTGATTGGATGCTGCCAGGTGGCTCAGGCATCAATCTGATCAAACACCTAAAACGTGACGAAATGACCCGCCAAATTCCGGTGGTGATGTTAACGGCGCGTGGTGAAGAGGAAGATAAGGTTCGAGGGCTTGAAGTTGGCGCTGACGACTACATTACCAAGCCTTTCTCACCTAAAGAGTTAATGGCCCGCTTGAAAGCCGTGATGCGTCGCGTGTCGCCAACTTCGTTGGATGATGTGATTGATGTGCATGGCTTGAAGTTAGATCCGGTATCACACCGCGTGACATCCAATGAAGCGCCGCTCGATATGGGGCCTACCGAATTTAAAATGCTGCACTTCTTTATGACCCACCAAGAGCGTGTTTATAGCCGTGAACAGCTATTAAACAACGTGTGGGGTACCAATGTGTACGTTGAAGACCGTACCGTGGATGTGCATATTCGTCGCCTACGCAAAGCACTAGAGCCGGATGGTCACGATAAAATGGTGCAAACCGTGCGCGGTGCGGGTTACCGCTTCTCAACCCGAGTTTAGATTTAGCATATTGCCACCGACAAGCGCGACCCAATCGACCTTTGAGGTGGCTTAGAGGTCATCATGGTAGAACGCTTATCGTGGAAAAAACTGGTGTGGGAACTGCTGATCATTTATCTGCCTTGGGTTGTCTTGGGGCTGATTTTTGACTCTGTTCCTATGTCGTGGTTTCTGCTGGTGGGAACTTGGATCCAACTAGGTTGGCACTTCCATCACCAGTTAAAAATGTCGAACTGGTTATGGAAAGAGCGCAGCCTCACTCCACCTTCAGGCTCCGGTAGCTGGGAGCCGCTTTTCAATGGCATCTACCGCATGCAGCAACGCAACCGTCGTCGCCGCAAAGAGCTCGCCACCTTAATTCGCCGTTTCCGTAATGGTGCTGAATCCTTACCCGATGCAGTAGTCGTATTTCGCAGCGAAGGTAATATCGTTTGGTGTAACAAGCTCGCTCAGCACTTGTTGGGTTTCCGCTGGCCTGACGATGCCGGACAGCCGATCAGTAACCTGCTACGTAGCCCCGACTTTGTGCGCTACCTTGCCCGTAAAGACTTTGAGCAACCGCTCGAAATTACCGCTCCGTTTAATTACGACCGCACGCTTGAACTGCGGATCATGCGCTATACCGAAGGTGAGTACCTGATGGTGGTGCGTGATGTTTCGCAGGTGAAGCAGTTAGAAGGTATGCGTCGTAACTTCTTTGCGAACGTTTCTCACGAGCTACGTACTCCGATGACGGTACTGCAAGGCTACCTCGAAATGTCGAAAGACCCAGATATGCTGGTGGGACCTATGTGGGATAAAGCCCACGGGGTGATGACAGAGCAATTGCTGCGAATGAACTCTTTGGTTGAGCAACTCCTGACGCTCTCCAAGATTGAAGCTGCGCCAAATGTGGCGTTGGAAGAAAAAGTGGATGTGCCAGCGATGCTGGAGATTCTTGAAAAAGAAGCGGTATCACTGAGCGGTGAGCGCGGTCATGAGTTTACGTTTGAGGTCGATAAATCACTGCATGTGTTTGGTGATGACGATCAATTGCGCAGCGCGATTTCCAATTTGGTGTACAACGCGGTTAAGCATACTCCTGATCATGCTGCGATCACTGTACGTTGGTTCCAAGCTAATAATGGTCCACGATTAGAAGTGATCGACAGTGGTGATGGCATTGAGCAACAGCATATTCACCGTTTGACCGAGCGTTTTTATCGCGTTGATAAAGCGCGCTCTCGTGAAACGGGCGGCAGTGGTTTAGGCTTGGCAATTGTGAAACATGCGCTGAGTCATCACGATTCACAGTTGGAAATTAGCAGTGTGGTTGGTGAAGGCTCAACCTTTGCTTTTACGTTGCCAAACCGTTTGGTGTCCCGCGCGGCATAAGAGAAGGCATTGACCTGACTGTTTGAGTGTTGCATGTTAAGCGGTCGTGAGGCCGCTTTTTAGATTGTAAGGAAGTTCAGAGTGTTACCGACTGGCGCAAAATCTGTTGTTGATGTTTTAGCTACTGGCCGTACTTTATTTGCTCGTACAATGTTGGCTGGTGCTTTGATGGCAAGTGCCTTTTTTGCTGGAAACGTCGCAGCGTTAACTTCCTCAGACTCGAATATCAGTCTAAGCCCAAATGTTAGCCAAGCCGATGGCGTTGGCGAGCTACCGCCTTACCAACGTGTCACCGGTATTTCAGGGACCTTATCGTCGGTCGGTTCGGATACCCTTGCGAATCTGATGACTTATTGGGCAGAAGAGTTTAAACGCCGCTACCCTAATGTGACGATCCAAGTGCAAGCTGCAGGTTCATCAACCGCGCCCACTGCGTTGACAGAAGTCACCGCGCAACTGGGGCCAATGAGCCGTGTTATGAAAGCTCGTGAAGTGGAAGCTTTCGAGCAAGAATATGGTTATAAGCCCACCTCGATTCGGGTCGCCATTGATGCCTTAGCGGTGTTTGTTCATGAAGATAACCCGTTGCAAGGGATCAACTTTGCCCAACTTGATGCCATTTATTCGCGCACATTACGTTGTGGTGGACAAGCGCCGATTGAGCGTTGGGGCGATTTAGGGCTGAGCGGACGTTGGCAAGATCGCACGATCCAGTTGTTTGGTCGTAATTCGGTATCGGGTACTTACGGTTATTTCAAGAAACGTGCGCTGTGCAAAGGCGACTTTCGCAATAACGTTAACGAGCAACCGGGCTCAGCTTCCGTGGTGCAGTCGGTATCAACTTCGTTAAATGGTATTGGCTATTCAGGGATTGGTTATCAAACCACGGGGATCCGTGCTATTCCTGTTGCCCGTAAAGGCACTGACTATGTCGAAGCCACGCTTGAAAATTCTGCCTCAGGCGCGTACCCGTTAGCGCGTTATTTATATATTTACGTCAATAAGCATCCTACTCAGCCACTGTCGCCAATGGTTGCCGAGTTTTTCCGCTTTATTCTCTCTAGCGATGGTCAGAAAATCGTAGCCAAAGACGGTTATGTTCCCGTGCCAGCTAAAGTGGTAAAAGAAGATCTCGCCAAGCTGGATTTGCTATAACCGCCTTCAAGGCCTAGCCCTATTTTTTCGTTTCCATATAACAAAGCCTCATAGCCAAGAGTTATGAGGCTTTGTTGTTAGATGCTGTGATTTTTCAAGGTGGATCAGTCTGGTTCGTGTGGGCTAGGGTCAAGGTTGAGTTGCCAGCCAGCCTTATGCCAATACTCTTGCTCTTTGATCAAATCGGCCGCTAGTAGTTTGTTATCGTGTTGCCAATTGCTTGGTAGCGTTAGCGTCCATTCTTCTTTATTGGCTTTTACTTTTAGCTTAGGTAGCGGAGTGTCGGTGCGTTGTCCATTGAGCGCGACCGCTAATCGCATGGTGCGGATCAAAGGGTAGAGGTGCTTGCGCTTATAAATACTGAGAACCGGCATTTCTTCGAGCTTGAGCGATTTACGCTGGAAGCGTACCAAGGTGGCTAACACGGTTTGCTGTTCAAGGTTAAAGCCCGGCATGGTGCAGTGGCGCAATAGGTAGGCCGAATGACGATGAAAGCCCGGGTAGCTGATACTTAATCCGACTTCGTGTAGCAGAGCTCCCCAGCTTAATAGCGGCTGTAGCTCTGATTTCGCTAAACTGGGATGGGTTTCGATTTGAGCATAAATAGCTTCAGCTGTGGTGCGGACACGCTCGGCTTGGGCGGTATCAATGTGGTATTGCTGCGCCATGGCTTCAGCGGTACGGGTACGAATATCGCTGTGGCGAAAACGCTCTTCCATTTCATACAACAAGCCTTCACGTAGTGCCCCATCTGAGAAAATCATTTCTTTGATGGCGAGGGATTTAAACACGCCGCTGAGTATTGCGACCCCTGCGGCAAAGACAGGCTTGCGATCATCACTCAAACCATCAAGGGACAGTTCTTCGCTGTTTTTAAACGCTAGAATCTCTTCTTCTAACCATTGCAGCCGTTTGGCGGTGATCACCCCGTCACTGTGGCCTTTGGCGATCAGCACTTCACGAATGGCTTTAATGGTGCCCGATGAACCAATTGCCGTTTCCCAGCCACATTGTTGGTATTTACTGGCGATGCTCTCGATCTTTTGTTGGGCTGCTAATTGGGCGGCATTGAAGTTCTTTTTACTGATCTTCGCGTTTTTAAAATGTTCTTGATTGTAGCTCACGCATCCCATGTGTTTGCTGTAAGCCAGTTGTGGGTTGAAGTCATCGCCAATCACGAGTTCGGTACTACCGCCACCAATATCGACGATCAGCTTTTTACCGCTATCGGGTTGGGTGTGAGCAACCCCTAGGTAAATCAAGCGGGCTTCTTCGGTACCGGGAATGATTTCTATCGGATAGGGGATTAAACCTTCGGCGCGTTTAAGAAAAATATGAACATTGCGCGCTTGGCGTAAGGTGTAGGTTGCAGCAATACGGACATTTTCGGGCTCAAAACCTTGAAGGCGTTCGGCAAACATGGCCAAGCAATTCAAGCCGCGCTGAATCGCGGCTTGGTTGAGGTTTTGGTGCTCGTCTAATCCAGATGCCAAATGTACCCGCTGTTTATGGCGACTGATGATTTGCAGGCTTTGCCCTACGATGCGGGCAACCACCATATGAAAACTGTTCGAGCCAATATCAATGGCGGCGATTTCACGCGGTGATGGAGTGTTGATATCTGTCATGCTGAGCTATCGCTTTTTCTGCTTGTTTTTTTGATTGGCGTTCTTGGTGCTTTAAATAATCATAGATGGCGATTTGCGAACGTACCTTGCGGCGGTTACCACGGGCGACATAGTGATTGCTCATCTCTTTATCCAATACTCGTGCTTTGACGGTATCGGTCAGTTGGATATTGAGAATATCGATAATGGTTTTTTTGAGGTTCGGATCTTTGATGGGACAGCCCACTTCGATGCGATTGTCGATGTTGCGAGTCATCCAATCGGCGGATGAAATAATCACATCGGGGTCGCCGTTATTCGCAAACACCGCGACTCTAGGGTGCTCTAAGAAGCGGTCGATGATGCTGATCCCGCGAATATTGTCGCTGATCCCTTTGATCCCCGGCACCAAAGAACACATGCCGCGTACGATCAAATCGATCTCCACACCGGCATTACTGGCTTGATACAACATATTGATCAGCCCTTTATCAACCAGATTATTGACCTTAAGAATGATACTGGCTGGCAGGTTTTGTTTGGCATGGGCGATTTCGCGATCAATTAAGTCGTACAGCCGCATGCGCGAGTTATTGGGCGACACAATCAGGTGTTCAAATTCCACTGGACGGTACGGATTTTCAATGTATGAAAAGACTTGTTTTACTTCGTTGGTGATTGCTTCATCGCTAGTAAAGAGTGAAAAGTCGGTATAAATCCGGGCGGTTTTTTCGTGGAAATTACCAGTACCAATATGGGCATAGCGCACCAATTGGTTATCTTCTTTACGGGTGATCAAACACAGTTTGGAGTGAATTTTTAGCCCCGGGACACCAAATAAAACGTGAACGCCGGCTTCTCGAAGGCGACGTGCCCACTCAATATTAGCCTCTTCATCGAAACGCGCTTGCAGCTCGACCACAACGGTAACTCGCTTGCCGTTATTGGCGGCATCGATCATTGAGTCGATGATCCGTGAGTTTTTGGCGACGCGATAGATATTAATCTTGATGGTACGCACTTTGGGATCAAACGATGCTTGGCGGACAAACTCCGTCATGTGGTTGAACGTGTGGTACGGGTAATAGAGCAAGATGTCTTGCGCTTTAATGGCTTCGAAACTGTTTCGAGAGTGAGTGAAATGGTGGTTTTCGAGTGGTGGTAACGGTTTGTTTTCTAAATACTTGCGACCCACATTCGGAAAGCCGATAAAGTCTTTAAAGTTGTGGTAACGGCCACCGGGAATAATGCTGTCGAAATTAGAGACTTTAAGCAGGTTGCTTAGCACGTCGATCACTTCGCTTGGCATGTCGCGTTGATATACAAAGCGCACGGGCATTGCGGTCAGGCGTTGCTTTAACCCTTCCGACATTTGCTCTAATAGGCTTTGTTCTAGCTCTTGTCCTAAATCGTATTCAGCATCGCGGGTGATTTTCATCGAGTACGCCGATAGGCTTTGATATTCAAATAAGCCGCAGAAAATATCGTCTAGGCAAAAGCGAATGATGTTATCTAATAGAATAAGTGTTTTGCGGCGCTTGCCTTTGGGCTCTGGTAACTGAATGAAGCGAGGAAGCTGATCGGTTGGAATTTCCAACAGCGCGTAGCGTTTGCGGTTTAGCTGACGCATTTCGACCGTGAGGTAGGAGTATTCATCTTTTAGAAATTGCAGCAGGTCGGTATCTTCGTTCACCATGATCGGGGTGATATGCGGCAAAATATGGTGGCGAAAATAGCGGCGTAACCAGCGGCCTTGTTGCTCGTCGATTTGTTGTTCGCTGACTAAAAAAATGTGGCGCCGTGCCATCTCAAGTAAGAGGTCGCTGTAAAGGGCATCGAAATCTTGATTCATTTTGAGTGCGCGGCTTTGAATTTTACTCAACAGTTGCTTGGCACCATCATCGACGCCTTGGTCTTGGTTGATCAATATTCGCCGTTTAATTTCGGCAAACCGCACTTTATAGAACTCATCAGTGTTGCTGGAAAATATCCCCAGAAAGCGCACCCTTTCAATTAATGGAACTGATTTATCCGCCGCTTCCTGTAATACGCGTTCGTTAAAAGAAAGCCAGCTAAGTTCTTTATCAAGATAAAGGGTGTCCGTGGTCATAATCGTCCTTTGGCTGGGTTAGCTGGCAATGAGATCTTCATCAAAATCGACGTTCAAATCGTCGGCTAAGCTTTCTAGTTCTTCTTGTAGGGTTTCAAGCTCAAGGTTAGTCGGTAGCTCAAGTTCAAAATGGGCTGTAAAAATTGGGTAGCCCCAGTTTGGTGCGCTGTGTGCTTCGGTTTTTAACTTGTTGATATTGACGTTAAGTTGGCTAAGTAAGGTCGTGACCTCTTTGACAATACCGGGGCGATCGTTACCTGTGATACAGCAGGCATGAAGCGCTGAAACAGGGGGAGTGCTGTGTTGTTCTTCAACAATTTGAATTTGCAAAGCATCAATTTGCTCCAATGCTTTACGTAGCACCACGATATGTTGAGAAGCCACTTCAACGTGTAAGATCCCCGCGAACTGTCCGGCTAATTTACTCAAGCTGCTGCTGAGCCAGTTACCGTGATTTTGATAGATGGCTTCTGAGAGTTGCTCTACTAAGCCAGGGCGATCTTGGCCGATCACGGTAATAACGAGGTGCTTCATACGACTATCCTTTTTCGAGAGTGAGGGGGTATCACTTCATTATTAGAACTGTGGTTAACTTCTGTCCAGTTGATAGGATAGTAGAGAGGTGAGGGGCATCAAAAATCTCATTATTTGTTGGTATATTTTTAACGCTATGATGATGACGGGCGGCTAGTGACACACTATTGCAATTTTATGAATATAAGCTATTGAAAAAGGCAGACTTTATGCGAGATAACTTGACTTGTCACATAACTGTCATCTAAAAGAAATATTATTCTGTATCTGAGTATCATTTGGTTGCTGGCCGACGTTTCATCTCTCGCAGCAATACTGAGATTGCATGCAGTCAAGACACCCGAATTCACGACTTTTGGCCCCGACTAATTGAGGTAAAAATGGCAGACGCCAGCACATTGTTCATTGGAGAAAGCCGCAGCCGACGTTTGAAAGATAAGTTGGCGCGTATGGGCGTGATTGCTGGTGGGGTGTTTGTTTTACTGACGTTAGTGCTGATCTTCTTTTATCTCCTGTATGTCATTTTTCCTAGCTTTAAGCCTGTAACAGTCACGCCATTAACTCAACTTACCGTGGCAGCCACCGAACGTACGGTAGCGGTGGGGCTCGAAGAGCAAAATAGTTTAGCCTATCGCTTTACTGCGGGAGGTGAACTGAGCTTTGTGGCGTTAGATGACACCCCGATTGCAGATAGTCTGCCGACTATCCAAGTAATGGCTAACCCGAGCGTGTTTGCCGCGTCATTGCCACGCGATCAAATGTACGCTTACGGTGGCGATGATGGCAGCGTGGTGGTGGTACATCCAAATGTTAAAACCCAATTTGTCGGGCGAACCAAAACCTTAGCCGCAGCGGTGGATTACCCTGTTGGCACCGAGCCGTTACAACTTGATCCGCAAGGTCAGCCATTAACCCAACTTGCCTTCACCGCTCTGAGTGGTAAAGGGATCATGGTCGGCATCACCCAAGACCAACGCGTGGTCGGCATGACGATGACCGCGCAAGTAAACGCTTTTGGTGAGCGCACTGAGCAGTGGCGCTCTCAAGCCATGACCTTTACTCAGTTACCTGCCGATATAGAACGGCTAGCACTTACGCCAGATGGTCGCACCTTGTATGTTCAAACAGGGCAAAATGTGGTGGTGATGGCGATTGAAGGCAATCAGGTGACTGTTCGCGATCGCGTGACCGTGGCTCCGCAAGGTGTGGCGATCACCAATATCACCTTGCTATCTGGTGCTAACTCGTTATTAGTGGCGACCAGTGATGAGCAGGTGTCGCAATGGTTTGAAGTAATGGCTGAGGGGAAATGGTCACTGACCCATGTACGCGATTACAGCCTTTCAGCAAGCCCGTTAAATCAACTGGTGCCAGAGTCGTTTCGTAAAAGCTTCTTTACTTGGCAACAAGACGGCACCTTAGCGGCGTATTACGCAGCGTCTAACAAGCCAGTGTTTGAGATGGCGGATTTTGTCAACGACTTTGATCCGCAAACCACGGTATTAGCGATATCACCACGGGCTGATCGTTTAGTGGCAGTTGATGGTGAAAACTGGCAAGTGTTTAGCGTCGATAACCCTCACCCTGAAATTAGCTTTGCCTCGCTGTGGCAACAGGTGTGGTATGAAAGCTACCCAGAACCCGATTATGTGTGGCAGTCCACGTCAGCCAGTGATGAGTTCGAGCCTAAGTTAAGTTTGGTGCCAATCGTGTTTGGTACCTTGAAAGCGGCGATGTACGCGATGATTTTTGCGATCCCGCTGGCGATTGCTGGCGCGATTTATACCGCTTATTTCATGTCGTCGAAAATGCGCAGCATGGTCAAACCGACGGTTGAGATTATGGAAGCTTTACCAACCGTCATTTTGGGCTTTTTGGCTGGCATTTGGTTAGCACCCATTGTGGAGAATAACTTGGTCGGCATTGGCTTGAGCCTAGTGATGTTTCCGCTGATGATTTTCTTGGTAGGTGCTGTGTGGTCGGCTCTGCCGGGGCGTTGGTTACATGGTATTCCAAATGGCCTCCATATCATGTTGCTGATGCCGTTGATTGTATTGATGGTGTACGGCTGCTTTACAATCAGCCCTTGGTTGGAGCAATGGTGGTTTGGTGGTGACGTTCGTGTTTTCCTGACAAACGAATGGGGCATTGGTTACGACCAACGTAATGCCTTAGTGGTGGGGATTGCGATGGGCTTTGCGGTGATCCCAACTATTTTCTCGATTGCTGAAGACGCGATTTTTTCGGTGCCGAGTCACCTTGCCAGCGGTTCGTTAGCGTTAGGGGCAACGCACTGGCAAACCTTAACTCGGGTAGTGTTGCTAACGGCAAGCCCAGGTATTTTCTCTGCCATTATGATGGGGCTTGGCCGTGCGGTTGGCGAGACCATGATTGTGCTTATGGCTACTGGTAACACCCCAATTATGGACTGGAACGTACTGGAAGGGTTACGCACTTTATCGGCGACTATCGCGATTGAAATGCCAGAATCGGAAGTGGGCAGCTCGCATTATCGAGTGTTGTTCATTGCCGCGTTTGTGTTGTTTATTTTTACCTTTGTATTTAACACCATTGCGGAGCTGGTTCGTCAGCGTCTGCGTGAAAAATACAGCTCGTTATAACTGATGGCGTGAAAAGCATTAATGGGTAAATGGATTAAATCAGGCTCACCGTGGATTTGGCTGACGGCTGGGGCGGTGAGTTTGAGTCTGATTGCAGTATTAGGATTATTGTTATTGATAGGCTGGAAGGGGCTGAGCTACTTCTGGCCGGCACCTGTGTACCAGTTTGATATTGAGCAAAATGGTCAGTCACAAGTTGTGATTGGTGAAGTGTACGAACGTCAGATGATCCCGCTTACCCAATTAGCAGAAGCGGGTGTTGATGTCTCTATGATGGCGGGGCCAAAAGAGCCGCGTTATTTAATCAAGATAGGTAATCGTGAGCGCGTTGGGCTCGATTTCATGACGATCTTGGGGAGTCAAATTAAGCAAAAGCAACTGGCTGATGGCATCGCAGTGATTGATCGTGAGCAAAACGGCAAGTTTTACGGTTATCCGGTGAGTTATATCGATGATGACCAGCGTTATCCGGTCAGTGAGCTGCATGCGGGGCTAGAGCAAGCACAAGTGGTGCGCGATGAAATGGCGCGGATCAAACAAGAAGATTTTAGTGCTATCAATTGGCAGCTGGAAGAACTGCGTGTTGAAGAGCGCAGAAAGACATTAGCGCAAAGTTTAACGCCTGCCGAGCAAGCTGAATTTGCAGCTAAACGTGAGGCGCTTAATCAGCAATATTTAGCGTTAGAAAAACACTTGTTTGCCCTTCAGTCTCGTTTGGAACGCGATGCGTTTGTGGTGCGAGATATGACAGGTGAAGAAGTCCGTTTGCCTATCGAGCAGGTGCTGGATGTTTGGTATCCCAACAATCTAACTACCACTGAAAAGGTAATGCACTGGCTCAAGCAAGTGGGTAAGTTCTTGCGTGATGACCCTCGTGAAGCCAATACCGAAGGTGGTGTGTTCCCTGCTATTTTTGGCACCGTGTTCATGGTCATGCTAATGAGTGTCATCGTGACCCCGCTTGGAGTGCTGGCGGCCATTTATTTGCATGAATACGCCGGGCGTAACCGCTTTACCAAGCTGATCCGAGTCGCAGTGATCAACCTTGCTGGTGTACCGTCGATTGTATACGGGGTATTTGGTTTAGGCTTTTTCGTTTATATGGTTGGTGGCACGGTTGATGATTTATTCTTCTCAGCGCAGTTACCAGCGCCCACTTTTGGTACGCCGGGGATTTTGTGGTCGGCACTGACGCTGGCGATTTTGACGCTACCTGTGGTGATAGTGTCGACCGAAGAGGGGCTTGCGCGAGTACCAAGTTCGGTGCGACATGGCTCGTTGGCGCTTGGTGCAACCCAAGCTGAAACTCTGTGGCGCATAGTATTGCCAATGGCAAGCCCAGCCATCATGACAGGGCTTATTTTAGCGGTGGCACGTGCGGCGGGTGAAGTGGCACCTTTGATGTTAGTCGGGGTGGTGAAAATGGCGCCGACCTTACCGATTGATGGTAACTTTCCTTACATTCATTTGGATCGAAAGTTCATGCACTTAGGCTATCATATTTACGATGTTGGCTTTCAAAGCCCTAACGTTGAAGCCGCGCGTCCACTGGTGTATGCCACCTCTTTTTTATTGGTGACCGTGATTATCGGTTTGAACTTGACGGCAATTGGTATTCGTAATCACCTGCGGGAGAAATTCCGCTCTTTGGAACAATAGCGAGCGAGAGAGAGATGTTATCTGTGAACCCGAGCATTGGTTTATTTGAGCCTGTAGATTTGGCCTCGTTACCCGAAGAGCAAACCGCGTTGTCGATTGAAAATCTCAATTTGCATTACGGTCAAACCCAAGCGCTGTTCAATATTAATATGCGCATTGCTAAAGGGCAGGTGACTTCATTTATCGGCCCGTCGGGGTGCGGTAAATCGACCTTGCTACGCTGTATCAACCGAATGAACGATTTGGTTGAAGGGTGCCAAGTGGATGGCAAAATCATGCTCCACAACCATAATATTTATGATAACCGTATCGATGTGGCGTCGTTGCGTCGTCGAGTCGGGATGGTGTTTCAGCGTCCGAACCCGTTCCCGAAATCCATTTATGAAAATGTGATTTATGGTTTGCGGTTGCAAGGGGTGAAAGACCGCCGCATGCTCGATGATGCAGTAGAAAACTCACTTCGTGGTGCAGCACTGTGGGATGAAGTCAAAGATCGTCTCCACGAAAATGCCTTTGGTTTATCGGGTGGTCAGCAACAGCGGTTGGTGATTGCTCGTGCGATTGCGATTGAGCCAGAAGTACTGTTGTTGGATGAGCCAACCTCAGCGCTAGACCCGATCTCAACCCTGACGATTGAAGAGCTGATCAACGAGCTAAAAACTAAATACACAGTCATTATCGTGACCCATAACATGCAGCAGGCGGCGCGGGTGTCGGATCAAACGGCCTTCATGCATATGGGGGAGCTGGTGGAATACGCGAACACTAACGATATTTTCACTACCCCTAAAGAAAAAAGTACCGAAGATTACATTACGGGACGCTACGGTTAAGGAGACCACATGTTAGACAATATTAGCCTTGGCCGTCATATTTCCGGTCAATTCAATGCTGAGCTAGAAAGCATTCGTACCCATGTTTTAGCCATGGGTGGGTTGGTAGAGCAACAACTGGCTGATTCTTTAAAAGCCTTACATAAACAAGATGTTGAGCTGGCGAAACGCGTGATCCGCGATGATCACAAAGTTAACTCAATGGAAGTGGCAATCGATGAAGCTTGTACTCGCATCATTGCAAAGCGTCAGCCAACGGCGAGTGATTTACGCCTGGTGATTGCGATCATCAAAACCATTACCGATTTAGAGCGTATTGGCGACGTGGCGGAAAGCATTGCCAAAGTTGCGCTCGAGAATTTCACCAATAAGCAGTACAACTTACTGGTATCGCTTGAAGCGCTAGGGCAGCACGCAGTGCGAATGCTACACGAAGTGCTGGATGCCTTTGCTCGCATGGATGTTAAAGCGGCGATTGAAGTGTACCAAGTCGATGATCGTATCGACCGTGAATATGAAGCTGTGGTTCGTCAGTTAATGACTTACATGATGGAAGACCCACGCTCGATTCCAAACGTGTTGCAAGTGATGTGGTCAGCACGCTCGATTGAACGGGTGGGTGACCGTTGCCAAAATATCTGTGAGTACATTATTTACTTTGTAAAAGGTAAAGACGTTCGCCACACCTCACCAGAAGAGCTTGAGCATATTTTGCGCTAAGCATCATTTTGTATTAGACGTCAGTTTGAAATTACTAATGCCAGTACCTTGAGGTGCTGGCATTTTTGTATGTGGATTAGTAGCTTACAAGGTGGCTGATTGGCCGTCACTTTACCTGTAAAGCTAATCGTCACTGTTAGAATTGAATCTATCAGGGACAAAGGTTTGTTGATCGAGCGGTGAGCGAATATAGCCTTCTTTGTTCACTTCGGGTAACTCAATACTTGGGTATTCCAAGGCTTGATAGGGGATGTGTGACAGCAGGTGTGAGATACAGTTGATACGCGCTTTTTTCTTGCTATCGGCATCGACAACCCACCACGGGCATTGTTTGGTATCTGTGTAGGCAAACATGCGATCTTTGGCTGCGGAGTAGGCAGCCCAGCGATTGCGGGATTCAAGATCCATCGGGCTGAACTTCCAGCGTTTGATGGGGGTGTTGATCCGTTCGAGGAAGCGGCGTTCTTGCTCTTCGTCTGAAACTGAAAACCAGTATTTGAGTAAGATGATCCCCGAACGTTGCAACATGCGCTCAAATTCAGGACAGGAGCGTAAAAACTCCTCGTATTCTTCTTCGCTACAAAAGCCCATGACTTTTTCGACCCCAGCACGGTTGTACCAACTGCGATCAAATAGCACCATTTCCCCAGCTGCGGGTAAATGGGCGACATAGCGTTGGAAGTACCACTGCGTTTTTTCTTTTTCGGTTGGTTTGGGAAGGGCGACGATGCGGCAAATACGAGGGTTGAGCTTTTCGGTGATCCGCTTGATGACGCCGCCTTTGCCTGCGGCGTCACGACCTTCAAACAGCACCACAACTTTTAACCCTGTATGTCTGATCCACTCTTGCAGCTTGACCAATTCGATTTGGAGCCGCTCGAGCTCGGCTTCATAATCTTTCTTTTTGAGTGTATTGGTGCTGTTTGATTCACTATCCATAACTCCTCCTTGGCGTTATGGTTTAGTTTAGTTACTAAACAGTTGTGCTACCGCTTGGATTTTTTCAGCTGAAGTCACAGGAATAGCAAAATCATCAACATCACTGTTGCCCATGTGAGCAGTAGCAGCAATGTGCGCCATGTGGCTTGGGCGTGTAGTTTTGCCAGACAGATGAATTTCGCGCACGCCCGTTTGTGTCACGATATCGAGCGCATTGCTCGCGTTGACACCAGCGCCCGCCATAATGCTAAGGCGATCGCCGCAGTGGTTGACCATTTGTTTGAGCATGGCAATACCGTCTTCGGCATTAGCAGCCAGACCAGAAGTTAGCACTCGCTCACATCCAGCATACATAATGGCATCAAGCGCGGCAAAAGGGTCTGCGCATTGGTCAATGGCGCGGTGGTAGGTTACCCCTAGTGTGCCCGCTTCTTTGGTGAGCGCAGTTAAAATATCACCGTCAATATGTCCATCGGCTTGCAACGCACCAATCACCACACCGTGTAGCTTCGCTTGTTTGGCGGCGTGAATATCAGCCAGCATGATTTCAACATCTTGATCTGAGAATAAGAAGTCGCCTTGGCGCGGACGGATCATGGCATACACTGGAATTAGACTGTGTTTTGCGGCCAGTTGCATCAAGCCAGCATTCGGGGTTAAGCCACCGAGTGATAATGACGAGCACAGTTCGATACGGGTTGCACCGCCTTGTTGGGCGCAGTGAAGGGATTCGATATTGTCGATACAGACTTCAATTTGCATAGCGTTCTATCAGCTAAAGGTTGGAAGTCAGTAGAGTCTATTACAAATCGTAGATGGGTGCTGAACAGAAGAAATGTTTTGTGGGGCCAGAACGAAAAAGGGCCCGGTGTGTCCGGGCCTCATTCTATTTTTGCCTATTGGCTGACTTTGGCTTTACGCTATAGCGTTCGTTGCCGAGTTAACACCGTGAGCATGGTGCTAACGGTAAGTAATTACTTACCTAGGTCAGAAGTGTGCTCAGATAGGTAGTCAGCAACACCTTTTGGAGATGCGTCCATACCTGCTTTACCTTCTTCCCATTGTGCTGGACAAACTTCACCGTTCTTCTGGTGGAAGTTTAGTGCGTCAACCATGCGTAGCATTTCGTCGATGTTACGGCCTAGTGGTAGGTCGTTAACTACTTGGTGACGTACAGTACCTTCTTCATCGATTAGGAAAGAACCACGGAAAGCAACGCCTGCTTCTGGGTGCTCAACGTCGTAAGCTTTACAGATTTCGTGCTTAACGTCAGCGATTAGTGGGTACTTAACTTGACCGATGCCGCCATCTTCGATAGCAGTGTTGCGCCATGCGTTGTGAGAGAACTGAGAATCGATAGAAACACCGATTACTTCAACGCCTTTCGCTTGGAAGTCTTCGAAACGCTTGTCGAAAGCGATTAGTTCAGAAGGACATACGAAAGTGAAGTCTAGTGGGTAGAAGAAAACTACCGCTTTTTTACCTTTAGTGAATTCTGCAAAGTTGAAGTTTTCAACGATTTCGCCGTTACCTAGAACAGCTGCAGCAGTAAAATCTGGTGCTTGACGACCTACTAGTACCATTTTGGCGCTCCTAAAAAATTCGTGTTGGTGCCAATCTTTCGTTTGGCTCCCTGTTTGGACGAGACAAACTATAGCTAAACTGGTAGATTCAAAAAAGCGGAATAAATAGATTGATGTAATCGAAAAATACGATGACGAAGTTTCCTTCTCTTAAACAACTTAACTATATAGTTACTTTGTTTGAAACCCGCCATTTTGGCGAAGCTGCTAAGCAGTGTTATGTCAGCCAATCCACACTAAGTTCTGGTATTCAAAATCTTGAAGAGTTATTAGGTTGTCAGTTGATCGAACGTGATAACCGATCCTTTGTTTTCACCTCTATGGGTGAAGAGGTTGTGACTCGCGCTAAAGAGATGCTCGCCAGCTCCCGTGATCTGCTTGAACTTTCAAACTGTGTTGGTGACAGCATGGAAGGGCAGTTACGCATTGGCTGTATCCCAACCATCGCGCCTTTCTTATTGTGTGATTTGGTACAGGAAGTGAATCTACGCTTTCCGAAACTGGATTTACTGCTACGTGAAGACACCACGGCAAACCTACTTACTGCGCTCCGTAATGGTGAAATGGATGTGTTGATCCTAGCCCTGCCGATGGAAATCAACGGCATGCACAGTAAGGTTGTTGGTCGCGATGCCTTTAAAATGGTATTGAGCACTAAGCAAGCCAACACCGTTCGGGTACCAATTTGTTATGATGAATTGCCGGATGCATCGGTTTTCTTGTTAGAAAAAGAGCACTGTTTGACGGATCACGCGGTTTCTGCGTGTCAGTTAACCACGCGCGAGAAGATCAACCCGTTTACCGCAACCAGTTTGCATACCTTAGTGCAGATGGTCGCGAATGGTTTGGGAATGACCTTCATTCCTCAAATGGCGATTGATCATGGTTTGCTCGATAACCAAAACCTAGTTGTGGTAGAGCCGCCGGGTCAAGAAGCGTACCGTGAGATTGGTCTGGTATGGCGACCAACGTCAAGCCGCCTGCAAACGTTTAATAAGTTAGCGGAAGTGGTTGAAGGGTTGCTTTAGCCTTGGCGGTTTTAAGCACTGCGCTTTCCTAACCAAAAGCAGCTATTGCGATAACGCATGGCTGCTTTTTTGTTTCTTGTGCTGTCAATTAGCGCCAATCCCCCATGTTTTCGTTATTTTTCCTGCGTAAAAATCTGAACACCATTCTATCTTGCCGTTATCACACTTCACTTTTTTCCTTTCAATGGCGGCAAATTCCCTTCTTTTTATGATTTTCTGTATAGCGATGCGATAACAATCAATATTTCAGCATATCTATCTAAAACCAATTCAGAATTTAGCATGACAACTAACTCGTATAAGACGGTAATTTGTTGCTTTTTGTAGGTATTTTCTGTTTCGAGTTAGAAATAAATGAAACCTAGTGAGTATTGGGTCATGCGCATAGCGTATGAATTGATGCGAGAGATGATAGATAAGTGTTTAAAATTTAATCGCTTTGTTGGTGGTTAAGTTTTGAGTGGTGTTTAAAACGGTTTTTGAGCTCTAAAAATTTGCCACAAAATATGTAATTTAATTACGTAAGTTTTAGCAAAAAATGCATTTTGATACAGGCGAGACAATTACCGAGTTTTTGACCAGAAAATGTTTTAATTTAGTGTTTTGAGTTAAAACTCTATTGGGGTTAACTTTTTGATTTTATTATGTTTGATGTTTGTTTGTTGTGAGGGTGGTTGACCAATAAATTTGCAATTCTCTGTTTGTTACTGCAACGTAAATAGGGCGTTAATCAATTTGATTGCCGAAAACCCTATTGTGGTCATCATTGATAAAAGTGGTGATAAAGTTACAAATGGAATTGTAGGAGAAAGCCATGTCGATTCAGAATAGCCATTCCTCTCATCACGTAAAACTTTCACTGCAAAAAGTGCTCACGCCTGAGCAGCAAGAGATCGTCAGTGATGATGCCTTGGCGTTCTTGGAGCGCTTGGTCGAGCGTTTTGCCTCTCGCGTTCCTAGTCTTTTAACAGCGCGTGAAGCACGTCAGCAAGAGATCGATAACGGTAAATTACCTGACTTCTTACCTGATACCGCCAATATCCGTGAAGATAATTGGACAATTCAAAACATCCCTGCCGATTTGCAAGATCGCCGCGTTGAAATTACTGGGCCTGTCGAGCGCAAAATGGTGATCAATGCACTCAATGCTAATGTAAAAGTATTTATGGCGGATTTTGAAGATTCATTTTCGCCAGCGTGGGATGAAGTGGTCGCTGGGCAGCGCAATTTGCGTGATGCCGTGAACGGCACCATTAGTTATACCAATCCCGATAACGGCAAACACTATGCATTAGCGGATGATCCTGCGGTTTTGATCTGTCGTGTACGTGGCTTGCACCTGCCTGAAAAGCATTTGTTATGGCAAGGTGAGCCTATTCCCGGTGCCTTGTTCGATTTTGCGCTGTATTTCTTCCATAACTACAAGCAGCTGTTAGAAAAAGGCAGCGGTCCTTATTTTTACCTGCCTAAACTGCAGACTCATCAAGAAGCAGCGTGGTGGAGCGATGTGTTTAGCTACGCGGAAGATGAAATGGGGTTAGCTCGCGGCACAATTAAAGCGACGGTGCTGATTGAAACCCTTCCGGCAGTATTTGAGATGGATGAAATCCTCTACAGCTTGCAAGAGCACATTGTGGGCTTGAACTGTGGACGTTGGGATTACATCTTCAGCTATATCAAAACCCTACGAAATTACCCAGACCGTATTTTGCCTGACCGCCAAGTAGTGACGATGGAGAAGCCGTTCTTGAACGCCTACTCGCGTTTATTAGTGCGTACTTGTCACCGCCGTGGTGCGTTTGCCATGGGCGGGATGGCTGCCTTTATCCCATCGAAAGACCCAGAGCAAAATGCTTGGGTACTCAACAAAATCCAAACTGATAAGTCGCTGGAAGCAAACAATGGTCACGACGGCACTTGGGTGGCACACCCTGGTTTAGCCGATACGGCGTGTGAAGTGTTTAACCAAGTGTTAGGTGAGCGCAGTAATCAACTCGATATTAGCCGGGCTGACGATGCGCCTATTACTGCCGAAGAGCTGCTAGCCCCTTGTGACGGAGAGCGTACAGAAGAAGGGATGCGTCACAATATTCGGGTCGCGGTGCAATACATCGAAGCGTGGATCTCGGGTAACGGTTGTGTGCCGATTTACGGCTTGATGGAAGATGCCGCCACCGCTGAAATTTCGCGCGCTTCGATTTGGCAATGGATCAAACACGGCAAGGATCTTAGCAATGGCAAGGTTGTCACCGCTGAGCTCTTTGAGTCCATGCTTGCCGAAGAAATGGATGTATTAGCGCAAGAGCTAGGCAGCGAGCGCTTTAACTCGGGTCAGTACCAAGAAGCAGCAACGCTGATGGCACGACTCACGACCAGTGAGGAGTTGGTGAACTTCCTCACACTACCTGGCTATGAATATTTGCCTTAGAGCCAAATTTTATCCATAACCAAAAGTAACTGGAAGCAATTACAAACGATTACAACAGCATATTAATTTTCGCCAATAATCACGAGGGACATCACCATGACACTGACTCGTCAACAACAAATCGAAGCATTAGAGAAAGATTGGGCAGAGAATCCACGTTGGAAAAACGTAAAACGTACTTACAGCGCAGAAGAAGTCATCAACCTCCGTGGCTCTTTTGCACCTGCAAATACTATCGCTCAGCGCGGTGCGGATAAACTGTGGGAGCTGGTGAATGGCTCGGCGAAGAAAGGGTATGTCAATTGTTTGGGGGCGTTAACGGGGGGTCAAGCCGTGCAACAAGCCAAAGCAGGTATTGAAGCGATTTACCTATCAGGCTGGCAGGTAGCTGCGGATAACAACACCGCGTCATCGATGTACCCAGACCAATCTTTGTATCCGGTTGATTCGGTGCCAGCGGTGGTGAAACGTATCAATAACTCGTTCCGTCGTGCCGATCAAATCCAATGGTCAAACGGCAGTAACCCTGAAGAGGGTATCGATTACTTCCTACCGATTGTGGCGGATGCCGAAGCCGGTTTTGGTGGGGTACTGAATGCTTACGAACTAATGCGTAACATGATTGATGCTGGTGCGGCAGGTGTTCACTTTGAAGATCAGCTCGCGTCGGTGAAAAAATGTGGTCACATGGGCGGTAAGGTGCTTGTTCCAACCCAAGAAGCGGTGCAAAAACTGGTAGCGGCACGTTTGGCTGCCGATGTGGCTGGCACGACGACCTTGGTAATTGCGCGTACCGATGCTAACGCGGCAGATTTGCTCACTTCCGACTGTGACCCATACGATCGTGACTTCATTGAAGGTGAACGTACTGCTGAAGGTTTCTACCGTGTGAAAGCCGGTATCGATCAGGCGATTTCTCGTGGCTTGGCTTATGCGCCATACGCAGATTTGATCTGGTGTGAAACGGCCACCCCTTGTTTGGAAGAAGCGCGTAAGTTTGCAGAAGCGATTCATGCTCAGTACCCAGATCAGCTATTAGCTTACAACTGCTCACCATCGTTCAACTGGGAGAAAAACTTGGATGCCGAAACTATTGCTAAGTTCCAACAAGAGCTGTCGGATAT
Source organism: Photobacterium jeanii (assembly GCF_001650345.1). Taxonomy (GTDB): domain Bacteria; phylum Pseudomonadota; class Gammaproteobacteria; order Enterobacterales; family Vibrionaceae; genus Photobacterium; species Photobacterium jeanii. The sequence continues at coordinate 233,734 of NZ_LVHF01000025.1, forward strand.
GGGTTACAAATACCAGTTCATCACTCTAGCGGGTATCCATAACATGTGGTTCAACATGTTTGAGTTGGCACATTCTTATGCTCAAGGTGAAGGTATGCGCCACTATGTTGAGAAAGTGCAGCGCCCTGAGTTTGAAGCGGCAGAGAAGGGTTATACCTTCGTGGCGCACCAACAAGAGGTAGGTACAGGTTACTTCGATAAGATGACCAACACGATCCAAGGTGGTAACTCTTCGGTGACAGCACTGACGGGTTCAACCGAGGAAGATCAATTCTGATCAACTGGATCACGATGAAGCGGCGAGGGCTGCTTCATCACTCTCCCCCCCAGAGTTAAACGTAAATAGTAATACCCTGAGTAGTAAAACCTTGTTTGTTATATCCATTTGTTATCGCGGAGCACCTAGTGCTCCTTTTTTTTGCTTTATTAATTGTGGGTGATCGTTACTTGTCGTTGTGGATCGGTTGCAGTGGCGGCTGAAAGCCTTGAGCGGCTTGTTGCAATTGCGGATAAATAACATGGAAACTTTGCTCAAGCCTCTCGTAGTGCTGAAAGATATCGTGTGGGGTATTAGCCAGCTGGTATAGACGAGGTCGTCGCTCCGCCATACGTGTTAAAGCGCGCTCGAGGGTGGTTTTTTCTTGGTATTGCAATAGCCACTCTTGTTGCCACATCCGCTCACTCATCAAACGATAAGCATCGGGTAAGTTGTGCTGATAGGCTTGAACTTGCGGTTGAATTAGGCGCACAAAATCGACCAAGGGTTCTTGGTGATACAGTTGCCAGTGACGAGCGAGAAAGTGATCCCATGCCATATCGAGGGCAATACCGCTGACACGCCGTGTTTCTTGCCGAAAGACGGTTTGGCATTGTTTGACTTCAGGCATCGCATCGACATAGCTGTCGATAAAGCGATGAAGTTTGATCCCATCAGCCACTGCTTTGGGGTGCTGTTTATACGGATCGCCGCGCACAAAATCAGCCATCAGGTTGCCTGCCAAGTGGCTTTGGCATAAGTGTGCCAGATCTAAATGCGCGAGATAATTCACAGCGTTGCACTAACCATTTCAAACAAGTGAGATAGTTAATTCTATACCAACCATAGTCGCATTCTGAGTCATTTATGCCGCCAGTGATGGTATACGCTTTTTATGTCTCTCTTGCAGTGCCTTTATGATCAGGCATCGCTCTCCATTGGCTCTACTTCCTCTTGGATTTCAAGCAAGGTGACAGCAATCGAAACAAAGTCGCTATCGGTAATGATCCCAACTAAGACTTTTTCTTCGACCACAGGCAAGCAGCCAATTTTGTGTTTTTGCATGTAGAGTGCAGCTTCTTTCAACCCCGCATGGCAATCCACACTCATCAGCGAGCGATTCATGCATTTGTGAAGTTGAATGTCGAGTGCCGACATAAAGTTGCTTTGGGTGATTAGCTCTAAGCTCGACTCTTGTGCTGATAGCACATCACGTTGAGTGACAAGTCCGAGTAAGTGGCGGTTTTCATCTACGATAGGTACGTGACGAATACCGTGTTGCTCCATTAAATCTTTCGCATCGGCCAGAGTGTGTGTCGGGCTTAGTGCGTATGGATTTGATGTCATCATATCAGCGACGGTGAACATACCAGCCTCCCTTATGCAGGTAACGTAAAAGTAATACCAGTCTGACCAACTACTTAATCAAAGTGGTACAACGAATCCCTGTAATTTCAATGTAGCGAAGATCCCACTAACTACCTATGACCATTGTCAAAATTTCACACTATTGTGTGCTGAATCATTGCTGATGAGATCCACTTCGCCAGCACTGAATAAAGGTCTAAAAAGGTCTTGAAATTTATGCAATTTGTGCAGTTGTCACTATCGCGCATTCTTCGGTCAATTTGGGAAATGTGTCATATAATCAATGTACCCATATGCTTAATTAGCATTTGTTAATCCTATAAATATGCAGATGGATTATTGCGTAAATCACAAAAGGTAGCGATATGGCTAGGTTTTTAGTGTTACTCCTGATGTGCTTCACCAGTTTACCTTTATTGGCATCGACCCCTTCTGTTTCTCCCCGAATTATTGGTGGTATCACCACGCAAAATGATGAAATTCCTTGGCAGGTCTACTTGAACATTTCGTTTCCCAATGATGGTACTTATGTTTGTGGTGGGGTGCTGGTGGCGCAAGATGTGGTGTTAACCGCAGCGCACTGTTTGCAAAATGGCGGTACTCGTGCGAGTGCTGACAATATTAAAGTGTGGGCGGGGATCAACAGCATCTTTAGCACCACATCAAGTAATGCCATTAGCGTGACCGCAGCGCTTCAAAACAGTAGTTACAATGCCTCACGTTTTTCTAACGATATTGCGATCCTCAAGTTGGCGCAGCCCGCGCCAGCGAATGCCAAGCCGATTCTGATTGCAACCTCAGACCAGCAGCGCCGTGCCAATAGCGAATTCAGTAATGGCTACAATGCGGGTGGCACCAGCCCTGAGAACCTGTTGGTTTCTGGCTGGGGCAGTACCAGTGCGACTGGCTCATCAAGTGCCACTAATTTACAACAAACCTTGCTAACTGGAGTGCCTGATAACACTTGTAGTGCGCAATGGGGCTCGGGTGTGAATGACAGTGAAGCCGATATTTTTGTTTGTGCTATCACCCCTTCACCATCCGTGGTGCGCGATAGTTGCTTTGGTGACTCAGGTGGGCCGTTAGTGTGGCAAGACCCGCAACGCGCTGGTGATGCTGACTTTGGTTTGCGTTTAGTGGGCTTAGTGAGTTTTGGTGATGGTTGTGCCAGCTCATTACCCGGTGTTTATACCGAAGTTCAAGGCTTTGTGAGTTGGATTAATCAGCAGACCAATAACAGCTTGACCAAAGTGGCGACGCCAACCTTATCTTTTAATCCGTTCGAGAGAGATTACAGCGACGCTGGCAAAGGTGTCGCACCCAACAACGATACCGCGCCTTCCAGTGATGGCGGTAGTGGTGGGGCGATGGGTTATATCTCTATGGTGAGCTTAGTGCTGGTGGCGTTATTTAAGCGTCGCCGCCTCTATTCGTAACACAGCCTATAACGGAGTGGATTTCGGCTTCGAATATCGCATCTACACGAACATTCCTTGATATTGCAGGAGGGCAGCCTATACTAGCTGCCTCTGTTTTTTGAGGCGCGATAAGATGCAAGTTTCTGATTTCCATTTTGACCTACCTGATGAGCTGATTGCTCGTTACCCACAACCTGAGCGTACCGCTAGCCGTTTGCTTCAACTGACTGGCAATACTGGCGAGCTGCAGCATAAAGGCTTTAAAGATATGCTGGATGCGGTAGAGCCGGGTGATCTGTTGGTGTTCAACAATACCCGTGTTATTCCTGCACGTGTGTTTGGTCGTAAAGAATCAGGCGGCAAAATCGAAGTGCTTGTAGAGCGTATGCTAGATGATAAAAGCATTCTTGCTCACGTTCGTGCTTCTAAGTCACCAAAACCGGGTAATGTATTATTCCTTGGTGATGGCGATGAGCACCAAGCTGAAATGGTTGCGCGTCACGATACCTTGTTTGAAATCCGCTTTACTGGCGATAAAACCGTACTGGAAGTGTTGGAAGAAGTGGGTCACATGCCACTACCTCCTTATATTGATCGTCCAGATGAAGATGCTGATAAAGAGCGTTACCAAACGGTTTATAACGAAAAACCGGGTGCGGTTGCTGCGCCAACTGCAGGTCTTCACTTTGATGAGACTTTACTAGAAGCGATCAAAGCGAAAGGGGTAAACCTGGCGTTTGTGACTTTGCACGTAGGTGCGGGCACGTTCCAACCAGTTCGTGTTGACGATATCAATGATCACCACATGCACTCTGAGTACGTTGAAGTAACTCAAGAGGTGGTAGATGCAATCAACGAAACCAAAGCCAATGGCGGTCGCGTGATTGCGGTGGGGACGACATCAGTACGTTCACTTGAGTCTGCAGCACAAGATGCGCTGAAAAAAGGCACACCATTAGCGCCGTTCTTTGGTGATACCGATATCTTTATTTACCCAGGTGGCTACGAATTCCAAGTGATCGATGCGTTGGTGACTAACTTCCACCTACCTGAATCGACCTTGATCATGCTAGTGAGTGCATTTGCAGGTTATGAGCACACGATGAACGCATACAAAGTGGCGGTAGAAGAGAAGTACCGTTTCTTTAGTTATGGTGATGCAATGTTTATTACGCGTCGTACTGCCGACTAATAAATAACCATATTTGCAGTGAAGTGTATTAATTCGTTACCAACAATGAACAAACACCCACTCAGATAGGTCTAATTTGCGACTTACTCAGTTAAGTCAGTGTCATGTAAGGCTGCTTTTGTTAAAATTGCAGCCTTTCTTGCGCTTGGCGCAGATGAATTTTTACCATGCGGTTTACGCCGTATGGTGTGGGTTTGCCCATGAGCTGAAATGGTTTAGCGCGTGGGGAAATCGAGTCATTAAAATACATCAGGCATTCTGCCTAATTGTATTTTCTCCGTGAGTGACCACACTGAAGGGTGGGCTTGCGAGCGGATCACTTTGTCAGATTGTTTCTCTGGCTTTTGGAGGTTGTGTGAAATTTGAATTAGATAAATCCCAAGGTCGCGCACGTCGCGGACGCTTGAAGTTTGAACGCGGTACGGTAGAAACCCCTGCATTTATGCCTGTGGGTACTTACGGTACGGTTAAAGGTATGACACCAGAAGAAGTGAAAGATACTGGTGCTCAAATCCTACTGGGTAATACCTTCCACCTATGGCTACGCCCAGGTCAAGAAGTAATGAAGTTGCACGGTGATCTGCACGACTTCATGCAATGGCAAGGTCCTATCCTGACTGATTCAGGCGGTTTCCAAGTATTTAGCCTTGGCGCAATGCGTAAAATCACCGAAGAAGGTGTACATTTCCGCAACCCAGTAAACGGCGACAAAATTTTCATGGATGCAGAAAAGTCGATGGAAATTCAATACGACCTTGGTTCAGACATCGTAATGATTTTCGATGAATGTACGCCATACCCAGCGACTCACGATGAAGCGAAGAAGTCGATGGAAATGTCACTGCGTTGGGCGCAGCGCAGCCGTAACCACTTCGACAAACAAGAAAACCCGAACGCACTATTTGGTATCGTTCAGGGCGGTGTGTACGAAGATCTGCGTGATGTATCGGTTGAAGGTCTGACTAAGATCGGTTTCGACGGTTACGCTGTCGGTGGTCTAGCTGTTGGTGAGCCAAAAGAAGACATGCACCGTATTCTTGAGCACACATGTCCACAACTACCTGAAGATAAACCACGCTACCTAATGGGCGTGGGTAAACCAGAAGACTTGGTTGAAGGTGTGCGTCGTGGTATCGACATGTTCGACTGCGTAATGCCAACGCGAAATGCCCGAAATGGTCACCTATTTGTGACTGGCGGTGTGATCAAGATCCGTAATGCGAAACATAAAACTGACACAACGCCATTAGATCCGCATTGTGACTGTTACACTTGTCGTAATTATTCTAAAGCGTACCTGTACCACTTGGATAAATGTAATGAAATCCTTGGTGCACGCTTGAACACTATTCACAACTTGCGTTACTACCAACGTTTGATGGAAAGTATTCGTAAGGCGATTGACGAAGATCGCTTTGATGCGTTTGTAGAAGAGTTCTACGCGCGTCGTGACCGTGAAGTTCCACCATTAAAAAATGCTTAACAATTAACGAGGACGTTATTAAATGAGTCTTTTCATTTCTCAGGCACATGCCGCAGCTGAAGGTGCCCCACAGGGCGGTGGCATGCAACTTTTCATCATGCTGGGTCTGTTCGCAGTTATTTTCTACTTCATGATCTATCGTCCACAGGCTAAGCGTGCGAAAGAACATAAAGATCTTATGTCTTCAATGGGCAAAGGTGACGAAGTACTAACTAACGGTGGCCTACTAGGTAAAATCACTAAAGTGTCTGAAGAAAGCGACTACATCGTTATCGCATTGAACGACAGCACTGAAGTGACCATCAAGAAAGACTTTGTGACTGCAGTTCTGCCAAAAGGCACAATGAAGTCTCTATAATTTTTTCGCTGAAGGATCATAGCAGTGCTAAACCGTTATCCATTGTGGAAGAACCTGATGGTGGTGTTTACACTCATCATCGGTCTGCTTTACGCACTTCCCAACATTTACGGTGAAGATCCAGCGATTCAAATCTCCGGGGCGCGTGGCGCCTCGGTAGATATGTCTGCTCTGGATGTTGTCACCGAAGACTTAAAAAATAGTCAAATCTCCTACAAATCTATCGCTTTCGAGAACGGTGCTGTACTGGTCCGCTTCAACGACACTGATACACAAATCAGTGCTCGCGATACGCTAAATGATCAACTGGGTGAAGAGTACGTTGTTGCCCTTAACCTAGCGCCTGCAACCCCAAGTTGGCTTGAGTCGATTGGTGCATCACCAATGAAGCTCGGTCTTGACCTGCGTGGTGGTGTTCACTTCCTAATGGAAGTGGATATGGATGCAGCAATGGAAAAATTGCTGGGTCAGCAGGAAGAAACTTTCCGTACTGAACTACGTGAAGCGAAGATTCGCTACCGTGGGATCAGCAAAACCGACACTGCGGTTGAAGTGCGTCTTCGTGATGCAGAACAACTAGCCAGCGCCAAACGTGAGCTAGCAAAACTTCACCCTGATATGGTATTTGCAGAAAACGATAGCAATGGCCGTTTTGTTTTAAGTGCTACTTTCTCAGAAGAACGCTTAAAAGAAATCCGTAATTACGCGGTGGATCAAAACATCACTATTCTTCGTAATCGTGTGAATGAGTTGGGTGTTGCTGAGCCATTGGTACAGCGTCAAGGTGCTAACCGTATCGTTGTTGAGCTACCAGGTGTTCAAGACACAGCTCGTGCGAAAGAAATCTTGGGTGCAACAGCAACCCTAGAATTCCGCGAAGTTGATAGCAAAGCAGACCCATCAGCGGCATTAGCAGGTCGTGTACCTGCGGGTAGCGAGTTGAAGATGACACGTGATGGCCGCCCTGCGGTACTGAAAAAACGTGTGATCCTAACTGGTTCTCATATCACAGATGCAAGCTCAAGTGCTGATGAATACGGTCGCCCACAAGTTAACATCTCGCTAGATAGCGAAGGTGGTAGCAAGATGACAGCCTTCTCACGTAACAACGTGGGCAAGCTAATGGCAACCATGTTCACCGAGTACAAAGACAGCGGTGAGCGTGATGAAAACGGCAAAGTGATTCTGGAAAAACACGAAGAAGTGATCAACCAAGCAACGATTCAAACTGCGCTTGGCCGTAACTTCCGTATTACCGGTATCGACTCTGCTGCTGAAGCACACAACCTAGCGCTACTTCTACGTGCTGGTGCTCTGATTGCACCAATTTCAATCGTAGAAGAACGTACCATTGGTCCATCTATGGGTCAGCAAAACATCGACATGGGTATTCAAGCGTGCCTATGGGGTATGTTAGCGGTAATGCTGTTTACGCTACTTTACTACCGTAAGTTCGGTTTCATCGCCAACCTTGCGTTGATGATGAACTTGGTGATGATTATCGGTGTGATGTCGATGATCCCAGGTGCAACCATGACCCTACCGGGTATTGCAGGTATCGTACTAACTGTTGGTATGGCGGTCGATGCGAACGTACTGATCTTCGAACGTATCCGTGAGGAATTACGTGAAGGTCGTAGTCCGCAGCACGCAATCCAACAAGGTTATGCGAACGCATTTAGCACCATTGCCGATGCGAACTTAACAACGCTAATCACGGCAATCATCTTGTTTGCAGTGGGTACAGGCGCAATCAAAGGTTTCGCAGTAACGCTATCGATTGGTATCTTGACCTCAATGTTTACAGCCATTGTAGGTACTCGTGCCGTGGTTAACTTTATCTACGGCGGTAAGCGCGTAGATAAACTGTCGATCTAAGGAGACGCTGACATGTATCAATTAATGAAAGCGAATAAAGTGATCGACTTTATGCGTTGGTCCAAGTTTGCGTTTGTCGCTTCAATCATCATGATTGTGGCAGCTATCGCGACCGTAGCGACCAATAAGCTGAACTGGGGTCTGGACTTTACTGGCGGTACGCTGATTGAAGTAGGTTTTGAACAACCTGCTGATCTGAGCGTGATCCGTGAGTCACTGGAAGCTGCCGGCTTCGGTGATGCTATCGTGCAGAACTTTGGTACCGCGCGTGACGTATTGGTGCGTTTGCAGCCTCGCGAAACCCTAAAAGGTGAGCAACTCGGTCTGCAAATCATTGATGCGCTAAAAGTCGGTACAGAGCAAAACGTTGAAATGCGCCGTATTGAGTTCGTTGGTCCTAACGTGGGTGATGAGCTAGCGGAAGCGGGTGGTCTGGCGATCATCGCTTCACTACTGTGTATTTTGCTGTACGTATCGATTCGTTTTGAATGGCGTCTGGCGGCAGGTGCGGTAATGGCACTGGCGCACGATATCATCATCACTATTGGTATCTTCTCGTTCCTACAAATCGAAGTTGACCTAACCATCGTGGCAGCTTTGTTAACGGTTGTGGGTTACTCGTTGAACGATACCATCGTAGTATTCGACCGTATCCGTGAAAACTTCCGTAAGATGCGTAAAGGTGATTCTGCGGACGTGATGAACAACTCGATCACTCAAACACTAAGCCGTACTTTGATCACTTCGGGTACAACTTTGTTCGTGGTTATCGCGCTGTTCTTGAAAGGCGGTACTATGATCCACGGCTTTGCGACTGCATTGCTGATTGGTATCGTGGTAGGTACCTACTCATCTATCTATGTGGCATCTGCACTGGCTCTGAAACTGGGCATCGTGCGTGAACACTTAATGCCACCTCAGGTAGAGAAAGAAGGCGAAGAGTTTGAATCTATGCCTTAATCGGCGATAGATGCTTGCTAAAATGCGATTTGCTAATAAAAACGGTGCCCAGTGGCACCGTTTTTTTATATCCGAATATAGCAGCTTGTTATCGCAACTATTTTTTACGCCATTCCGCTGCAGGACGTTGTTTACCGCCATTCATCTTATTACCTTGCTCTTGCAGGGTGGTCAGTTGGGTATTGTGAGTTAAGTTCAGCGCAGTCAGCTCATTATTCATCACGTTAAGTAAGGTGAGATTCGGTGCTTTACTCACATCTAGCGTTGTTAGCTCGTTTGATTGCAGTGCCAGTTTCTCAAGTTTGTTGTGCTTTTTGCCTAGCGTCATGCTTTCTAACTGGTTTTGGTGAGCGAACACTTTCTCCAGTTTGGCGTTATTGCTGATATCTAAGCTTTCTAGCTCGTTGTTACTAACGATCAGGGTGCGAAGCTGTTCGTTCTCGCTGATGTCTAGGCTCTGGATTTCGTTGTCATCCAAATTTAGTTCACGCAACGATGGGTTATTGCTGATATCAATTTCGGTTAGGAAGTTATCTTTTAGCGATAGCTCACGCAGGTTTTCGAAGTATTGCAGTTCAGCTACTGACTTGATGTCTTTGCTGTCGCAATCTAGCTCGGTAATATCTTCAACGTACTGCTCGTCGGCATCAAGAACACAGGCGCGAAATTGTTGATCAGCAAATGGGATTTCGCTGACGAGTTCATAGCTTTTGCTACAACCGCCAAGCAGGCTAGTAGTGATCAGCGCGAGAGCCGAGAAAGTCAGTGGAGTGCGAATTTTTGAATGCATATGAAAACCTAGCTTTAAAAGAAGTGCGAAGGTAAAGCACTGAAAGTGAGTTATTACGGCTAACTATCAAGATTAAGGCTTAGCTGAGTTCCACCTTAGTTAATTGATATAAGCGCATGAATTATGACGCTATTGTAACTAATAGGTATAGCGTTTTATAAGAGCTAGATCATAGCGCATGCAATGTATTGTTAATAAACAAGAAGAGGAATAGTAACTGGGCGAGTGTAAACAAAAAGGCTGGGTACAAAAAAAGCCCTGCTCAAAGAGCAGGGCTTCGAATCATGTCGTAATCGTGAGATTACTTAGCTAGCGCGTCGCTACCGTGTTCACGGATTTTTGCTAGCATTGGCTTCACTACGCGTGCGTTACCAGCAACGATGTTGCCAGATGCGATGTAGTTAGTGTTGCCAGTAAAGTCAGTACAGATAGCACCAGCTTCGCGAGCGATTAGTTCGCCAGCAGCAATTTCCCATGGTTTTAGACCAAGCTTGAATACACCGTCAACGCGGCCAGCAGCTAGGTAACATAGGTCTAGAGCGCTTGAACCCATTTGACGCATATCGTCACACTCTACAAATAGAGCGTTTTGGATTTTCATGTAGCTTTCAGCGTGTTGCTTAGCAGCGAAAGGCAGACCTGTTGCTAGGATAGTACCAGCAAGGTTGCGAGGCTGAGAAGCACGGATACGTTGGCTGTTTAGCTGAGCACCAGCACCGCGTGTTGCAGTGAATAGCTCGTTACGAGCAGGATCGTAAACTGCAGCAACTTCAGTACGGCCACGCATGCGTAGGGCGATAGAAATAGCGTAGTGTGGGAAACCACGTGCGAAGTTTTTAGTGCCATCCACTGGGTCAATGATCCATTGACATTCTTTGTCGCGGCCTTCTTTGTTACCACTTTCTGCACCAATGATGCAGTGCTCAGGGTAAGACTTAAGAATAGTGTCGATGATGATAGCTTCAGCTTCATGATCGATGTTGGTAACAACATCATTACCTTTGCTAGCAACTTCAATTGCTTGCGATTTTTCTAGTGATTTAATGACATGGTCACCCGCCTTTCGTGCAGCACGAATGGCGATGTTTAGCATCGGATGCATAGGATCTTCCCAACGGATGTTAAAGAACTAAAAAGCGGCGGCGAGTATAACAGAGCCGTGAGAAAATGGAAGTGGTTATTTTTTGCCCGTCTGAATTTATCCTTGTGCAAGTCATTCCTTATAGCAATAGGTGGAATGGATATTCATTCTTATGCTGTAAATAGTTCTCACTCGCGCAGAAAATAGTCATAAGAGCATCAGAGATCCGAATAATGTGGATTGAGGCTATATGTTTTCCCCACTTTCAATATGGCTGTGCTAAAATCCTTCGGCTTTATAGGAATCGTTGGAAACACTAGTTCGCCATGTTAGATCAAATCAGTGTTGTATTAATTGGTACATCTCACCCAGGTAACATCGGCTCGGCAGCACGAGCAATGAAAGTGATGGGGCTAACCAATCTTGTGCTTGTAGATCCTGCTTGTGAAATTGACGAAAAGTCGATCGCATTGGCAGCAGGCGCGGCAGATATTGTCGAGAATGCCAGAATTGTTGATACATTAGATGAAGCCATCGCTGATTGTGGCTTGGTGATTGGTTCGAGTGCTCGTTCGCGTACGCTGGAATGGCCTCAACTAGATCCGCGTGAGTCTGGGATCAAAACTATTGCAGAAGCGCACTCTCACCCTGTGGCGATCTTGTTCGGCCGTGAACGTACCGGCTTGACCAACGAAGAACTCCAAAAATGTCATTGTCATGTCTACATTCCTGCCAATCCAGAGTACAGCTCGCTTAACCTAGCAATGGCGGTTCAGACCATTAGTTACGAAGTACGTATGGCGTACCTTGAAGAACAAAAATACCAAGGTGAAACGCAAGAAGTGGAATACCCACGTGCGAAAGAGCTAGAAATGTTTTACGAGCACCTTGAAAAAGTGACCCGCCAGACCCGATTTATTAATAAGAACCATCCAGGCATGGTTATGAATAAATTGCGTCGCCTATTTAGCCGTGCTCGCCCTGAGCAACAAGAGCTAAATATTCTGCGTGGCATCCTTTCTTCGGTAGAAAAGTCTTTGGAATCCACCAAGAAATAGACGCATAAAGTAAAGGGTTAAAAGCCTGACTAAATTAGTCAGGTATATACTTGACCGTTTTAGTCAGGTATGCGACACTCGTTGCCATATACATGAGTGGGTAGCGGTGTTATGAGATTGACTTCAAAAGGAAGATATGCAGTTACAGCGATGCTTGATGTCGCTTTGCATTCTCAAGACGGCCCTGTGCCTTTGGCTGATATTTCAGAACGCCAAGGCATCTCGCTGTCATATTTAGAGCAACTTTTTTCACGGTTGCGTAAAGCCGGTTTGGTTGCAAGTGTGCGTGGTCCGGGTGGTGGTTACCGCCTAGGGGAAGAAGCACAAAATATTGCAATTGGCATGGTGATCGCAGCTGTCGATGAGTCAGTAGACGCAACTAAGTGTCACGGAAAAGGTGGTTGTCAGGGCGGTGCCCGTTGCTTAACCCATACCTTGTGGCATGACTTAAGTTCACGCATCAGTGGCTTCTTGAACAACATCACCCTTGGTGAGTTGATGCAAGACAACGATGTTCAAGCGATCTCTGACCGTCAAGATCAGTATTTACAAAACAGTGTCGCTAAGTCGAACTTAGTTAATAAAAAACAACACGATAACGCCACCATTGGTGTCGATGTCCGCTCCTAGAGCTAGAGCAGTCCGTGTTTTCGGAGATGAAAATGAAATTGCCTATATATTTAGATTATTCCGCTACTTGCCCAGTAGACCCGCGCGTTGCCGAAAAAATGATGCAGTTCATGACGATGGATGGCTGCTTTGGTAACCCAGCTTCTCGCTCTCACCGTTTCGGTTGGCAAGCAGAAGAAGCCGTGGATACAGCACGTGAGCAAATTGCTGATCTTCTAAATGCCGATCCTCGTGAAATCGTGATCACTTCAGGCGCAACTGAATCAGACAACCTTGCGATCAAAGGTGTGGCGCACTTCTACAACAAGAAAGGCAAGCACATCATCACTTCAAAAACTGAGCACAAAGCGGTACTGGATCCATGCCGTCAGCTTGAGCGCGAAGGTTACGAAGTGACTTACCTTGAGCCAGAAGAAAATGGCTTAATCGACATGGCTAAACTGCGTGACGCTATCCGCGAAGACACCATCCTTGTGTCTATCATGCACGTGAACAATGAAATCGGCGTGATTCAAGACATCACAGCGATTGGCGAACTATGTCGTGAAAACAAAATCATCTTCCACGTTGATGCAGCACAATCTGCTGGCAAACTGCCAATCGACGTACAGGAAATGAAAGTTGACCTAATTTCTATGTCGGCGCACAAAATGTACGGCCCGAAAGGTATCGGTGCCCTGTACGTACGTCGTAAACCACGTATCCGCCTAGAAGCGCAAATGCACGGTGGTGGTCATGAACGTGGTATGCGTTCTGGTACGCTAGCAACTCACCAAATCGTGGGTATGGGCGAAGCGTGTCGTATCGCAAAAGAAGAGATGGAACAAGATCGAGCACACGCAGCGGCAATGCGTCAGCGTCTGCTTGACGGCATCAAAGACATCGAAGCAATCACTATCAATGGTGATTTAGAGCAACGTGTTGCAAACAACCTAAACGTAAGTTTTGCATTCGTTGAAGGTGAATCATTGCTTATGGCACTGAAAGACCTAGCGGTTTCATCTGGTTCTGCATGTACTTCTGCAAGCCTTGAGCCATCGTACGTACTACGTGCACTTGGCCTAAACGATGAGCTAGCACACAGTTCAATTCGCTTTTCTTTCGGTCGTTTTACTACTGAAGAAGAAATTGATTACGCAATTAACCAAATCAGCACCGCAGTTGAAAAACTTCGCGAAATGTCTCCACTATGGGACATGTTCAAAGAAGGTGTAGATTTAGATACTGTTGAGTGGGCACACCACTAATCTTTGCGGTCATATAGCATTCGAGGAAATTATCATGGCATACAGTGAAAAAGTCATCGATCATTATGAGAACCCGCGTAACGTGGGCTCATTTGACAAAAACGATAAGAGCGTTGGTAGCGGCATGGTGGGTGCACCTGCTTGTGGCGACGTAATGAAGTTACAAATCAAAGTAACTGAAGAAGGCATCATTGAAGATGCAAAATTCAAAACATACGGCTGTGGTTCAGCTATCGCGTCTAGCTCACTGATCACCGAGTGGGTGAAAGGCAAGACACTAGACGAAGCTGCATCAATCAAGAACTCAGCAATCGCTGAAGAACTTGAATTGCCACCTGTAAAAGTTCACTGCTCAATCCTTGCAGAAGATGCAATTAAAGCAGCAGTAAGCGATTACAAAAAGAAACACGAAGAAAACTAATTCCGTTGAGGGTTGCTGTACATGGCCATAACAATTACTGAAGCGGCAGCAAGTCGCGTCGCTACTTTCTTAGAAAACCGTGGTAAAGGCTTAGGTCTTCGTCTCGGTGTCCGCACTTCAGGATGTTCAGGAATGGCCTATGTGCTTGAGTTTGTTGACGAGCTAGACGAAGGCGATCAAGTGTTTGAACAACAAGGCGTGAAGATCATTATCGATCCGAAAAGTCTGGTTTACCTTGATGGCACTGAGTTAGATTTCGCGAAAGAAGGCTTGAACGAAGGCTTCAAATTCAACAACCCTAACGTATCGAGCGAGTGTGGTTGCGGCGAAAGCTTCAACGTATAATCGCCTTTTCTATGCGTAGTAAAAAGCGTGAGTTATCGCGTTTTTTACTGCGCATTTTACTGATACCAGATGCGATATGAATCATTTTGAATTATTTGGGCTACCTTTCCAATTTGAACTGGATGGTAGCCTTCTTTCAAACCAGTTCCGTGAACTACAACGTCGTTTCCACCCTGATAACTTCGCAACAGCTTCTGAGCGTGATCGCTTAATGGCGGTACAAAAAGCCGCACAAATTAACGATGCATTCCAAACGCTAAAGCACCCAATTTCTCGTGCTGAATACATGTTGTCTGAACATGGTGTAGACATTCGTGGCGAGCAGCAAACCCTACAAGATCCGATGTTTTTGATGCAGCAAATGGAGCTGCGTGAAGAGTTGGAAGAGATTGCTGATGCCAAAGACGAAGACGCACTGTTTGATTTTGAAGGCAAAACCAAGCAGTTGCTAAAAGCTCAGCTAACAGAGCTAAAATCGTTATTAGAAGGCGAGAACTGGAACCAAGCGGCGGATGCCGTGCGTAAGCTCAAGTTTATTGATAAGCTGCGTGATGAAGTTGAGCGTCTGGAAGAGACGTTACTAGATTAAGAACAGGAATCACCATGGCACTGTTACAGATTGCTGAACCGGGTCAAAGTGCTGCACCGCACCAACATCGTCTTGCGGTGGGTATTGATCTGGGTACTACAAATTCATTGGTTGCGGCTGTTCGCAGCGGTGAGCCAAACACCTTGGCGGATGAACATAATCAGGCGTTATTGCCATCAATTGTGCACTACGGTGAGCAAGGGATTGTGGTTGGTCAGGCAGCGAAAGCACTGGCACAACAAGACCCTGAAAATACCATCATTTCGGTAAAACGTATGATGGGACGTTCGTTGGCCGATATCCAACAACGTTATCCTCATCTGCCTTATCAGTTCACGGCAACCGACAACGGCCTACCGCAACTGGTAACACGCCATGGTAGCATGAACCCGATCCAAGTCTCGGCGGAAATCCTAAAAGCCCTGACCGAGCGTGCAACCCAAACCTTGGGTGGTGACTTGGAAGGTGTGGTGATTACCGTACCTGCATACTTTGATGATGCGCAGCGTGCAGGCACCAAAGATGCAGCGCAGCTAGCAGGCTTAAATGTATTGCGTCTATTGAACGAGCCGACGGCAGCAGCGATTGCTTATGGCTTAGATTCTGGTCAAGAAGGTGTGATCGCCGTTTATGATCTTGGTGGTGGTACGTTTGATATTTCGATTCTACGCCTGTCAAAAGGTGTGTTTGAAGTATTAGCGACGGGTGGTGATTCTGCCCTTGGTGGTGATGACTTTGACCACGTGCTCGCTGACTGGATTGTTGACCAAGCCCAACTTGGCGATGAGCTAACGGCTTCACAACGTCGTGCGCTGCAAATGGCAGCTACCGATATCAAAGTGGCGCTATCTGATAACGATACGGCAGAGATCGACGTGCTAGGCTGGCAAGGCCAGGTAACGCGTGCGCAGTTTGATGCGCTAATTCAACCACTGGTGAAGAAAACGCTGATGGCATGTCGTCGCGCACTGCGTGATGCAGATGTTGATAGCGAAGACGTGCTTGAGACCGTAATGGTTGGTGGCTCTACCCGTGTACCATTGGTGCGTGAAATGGTGGGTGACTACTTTGGTAAAACACCGCTAACCTCCATCGATCCAGATAAAGTGGTTGCGATTGGTGCGTCGATCCAAGCAGATATCTTGGTAGGTAACAAACCAGACAGCGACATGTTGCTGTTAGATGTTATTCCTCTATCGCTTGGTATCGAAACCATGGGTGGCATGGTTGAGAAAATCATCCCACGTAACACCACGATTCCTGTGGCGCGTGCACAAGAGTTTACCACCTTCAAAGATGGTCAAACCGCGATGTCAGTGCACACGGTACAAGGTGAGCGTGAGATGGTATCGGATTGTCGTTCACTGGCACGCTTTACGTTGCGCGGTATTCCAGCGATGGCGGCGGGTGCAGCACACATTCGTGTGACTTACCAAGTTGATGCCGATGGTCTGTTGTCAGTAACGGCAATGGAAAAGAGCAGCGGTGTGCAATCGTCTATTCAGGTGAAACCGTCGTACGGTTTGAGTGACGATGAAGTCGCGACTATGATTCGCGATTCAATGACATACGCACAAGACGATAAAGACGCTCGTGCATTGGCTGAGCAGCAAGTGGAAGCCGATCGCGTACTTGAAGGTCTAATCACGGCATTAGCGCAAGATGGTGATACTTTGCTATCGAAGGAAGAGCGCGACGAGCTGGAAGCTGTAATGATGGAATTGGTTCAATTGCGTCAAGGTACAGATGTACGCGCAATTGAAGATGGTATTAAGAAAACAGACAAAGCGAGCCAAGAGTTTGCCTCTCGTCGAATGGATCAGTCTATTCGTCAGGCACTGGCTGGTCAGTCAATTGATGAGGTTTAGGCATGCCTAAAATTGTTGTATTACCCCACGAAGATCTTTGCCCTGAAGGCGCAGTACTTGAAGCTGAAGAAGGCCAAACGGTACTGGATGTGGCACTAAAGAACGGTATTGCGATTGAACACGCTTGTGAAAAATCGTGTGCTTGTACTACTTGTCACGTGATTGTTCGTGAAGGTTTCGACTCATTGGAAGAGAGTGATGAGCTAGAAGACGACATGCTTGATAAAGCATGGGGTCTTGAGCCTGAGTCACGCTTAGGCTGTCAGGCGAAAGTTGCCGATGAAGACCTAGTGGTTGAAATTCCGAAGTACACGCTAAACTTGGCTTCAGAACAACATTAATCTCAGGTTCTGCCTCAGGCAGAAATAATGAGAATTAAGATAGCTTTCCTGTTAACTATTGCACAGCAATAGCTTGATAGGAGAGCTATATTTTTATGTGGGATAGTAAAGATACAAGGAATAGCTATGAGCTTAAAATGGATAGACTCACTGGAGCTGGCGTTGGCCTTGATTGAGCAGCATCCAGACGTTGATCCCCATACCCTACGTTTTACCGAACTGCGCGATTGGATCATGGCGTTAGACGAGTTTGACGATGACCCCACCCATTGTAACGAACGTATCTTAGAAGCGGTGCAAATGCACTGGATTGAAGAAGCAGACTAATGTCTCTTTTATCAATGATTTCAATAACCAAGCATTCATCTGCTATTTAGTCTTTCGAGGGCGATCTTGGTCTTACTTTGTTGTAAATAACTTGTTTAAAGCTATGAGACAGGGCAAAGTATCGTCAAACACGATGAAATGCTAATTTGAATATTTCTTTGATCGCTTAGCTGGTTAAATTCACTGTAATTACCAGTAGATAGCAGGCTAATTTTCGCCTTCTACTCTCGACCAAAAATCCAAACAGGTTGGTATAAAGCGGGCACTTGGTCCGCTTTGTCGTATTTACATTTTATTCACCTTGCAAACCCGCGGCCTTATCCCCATAACACATGGTATGGCGATCCCGCGCCGCCTTGAGTGCGCAAATCATCGAATTGGAATCGAACCCAAGGAGTAATTCATGTCTGCAAATATGCTTGTCTTCCTATCTCAAGAGCCCGCTGACGCGAAGTGGGGCGGTAACGCTCTTATTTCTTATGATGCAGAAGGCACGGTTGTTCACCTTACCGACGACAACCCGCTAATGGCGATTCAACGTGCTGGTCGTAAGTTAGATGCACAAGGTATCAAGCAGGTTGAACTGTCTGGTGAAGGATGGGAACTGGAGAGCATTTGGGCCTTTATTCAAGGCCACCGTAATTCTAAACCTGGTAATGAAGTTGTTTGGCCTGAGCTATCAGCACCAGAGCAAGCTGAACTCGAAGCGCGCCTACAAGCGACAAACTGGGTACGTGAAGTGATCAACCAATCGGCAGAGATTGTACGTCCATCACAATTGGCAGCACGTGCGGGTGAATTCATTAAATCACTAGCGCCGGATCACGTGAGCTACAAAATCGTTAAAGGTAACGATCTGATCGACGAAGGTTGGATGGGGACACACACGGTAGGTCGCGGCTCTGAACGCTCACCTGCGATGCTACGTCTAGACTACAACCCAACTGGCGATACCAATGCCCCTGTCCACACTTGCTTGGTGGGTAAAGGGATTACATTTGACTCGGGCGGCTACAGCCTAAAACCATCTGCGGGTATGTCAGCGATGAAAGCTGACATGGGCGGCGCAGCAATGGCAACAGGCGGTCTGGCACTGGCGATTGCGCGTGGTACTAAGAAACGTATCAAGCTGATCCTTTGCTGTGCGGAAAACATGGTATCGGGTCGTGCTTTCAAACTGGGCGATGTGATCACTTATAAAAACGGTAAAACCGTTGAAATTCTAAACACGGATGCGGAAGGTCGTTTAGTGCTGGCGGATGGTCTGATTTACGCAAGTTCACAGAACCCTGAGATGATCATCGACTGTGCCACCCTAACTGGTGCGGCGAAGAATGCATTAGGTAATGATTACCACGCACTATTTAGTTTTGACCACGATCTTGCTCAGCGCGCATTAATGGCTGCAAGTGAAGAACTTGAAGGGCTATGGCCTCTACCATTAGCAGAAATGCACCGTGCGATGATGCCATCGAACTTTGCAGATCTGTCTAACGTTTCACAAGGTGACTTCCTACCTGGTGCAAGTACAGCCGCTGCTTTCCTATCTTACTTCGTGGAAGACTACCATAACGGTTGGATGCATATTGACTGTAGTGGTACTTACCGTAAGAGCGCCAACGATAAGTGGAGCGCTGGTGCGACCGGTATGGGTGTACGTACACTGGCGAACATTCTAGCTGAAGAAGCAGCCGAGTAGTTTGTCTGCCAAGCTTCGCTCACGGTTTGAGTGAGTGAAGTTTATAAGTTAAGGTCATACGACCTTGATGTAAGCGAGGTAGCTTTGGGTTACCTCGCTGCATAAAACAATAGAAAGTAGAGATAGCACAATATGTTACGGATTACATTATCTTCAGAAGCCTACACAGGAGCGTGGGGCGATAATTCTTTAGTTGCGTTTCAAAACGACGGCGCGACTCTTCACTACGCTGGCGACTACCCATTACGTCGCATTCAACAAGCCGCACGCACGATCCAAGCTCAAGGCGCGACCCAAGTTTCACTCGAAGGAGAAGGGTGGAGTTATGAGCGTCAGTGGGCATTTTACTGTGGCTTTGCGGCAACCAATAAAGCGGTTGAAATTAAATGGGCATCCATCGACGAAGATGAATTAGAACTGCTCAATGCTCGTCGTCGCAGCGCAGACTGGGTACGCAAGGTAGTGAATGCAACCCCTGAAGATATGTACCCAGAAAAACTGGCGCACGATGCGATTGCGTTTTTAAACCAAATTGATGGCGACAACATTAGCCACGAACTGGTGGTAGGTGATGCGCTACTAGAACAAGGTTGGATTGGTACGCACAGTGTTGGCCGTGCGAGTAGTCGTCCACCTGTGATGTTAACCATTGATTTTAACCCGACCGCTGATCCGAATGCGCCAGTCGCGGCGTGTTTAGTGGGTAAAGGTATCACTTTCGATTCGGGTGGTTACAGCATTAAGCCAAGTGCTGGTATGGTAACCATGAAGTGCGATATGGGCGGTGCTGCTACAGTAACAGCGGCTCTGGGCTACGCAATTGAACAAGGTTTAAGTCAACGTGTGAAGTTGATCTTGTGTTGTGCGGAAAACTTAATTGCTGGCAATGCCTATAAGCTTGGCGATGTGTTAACGTACAAAAACGGGGTGAGCGTTGAAGTGGTTAACACTGATGCTGAAGGTCGTCTAGTTTTGGCTGATGGCTTGATTGCCGCAAGTGAAACCAAAGCGCCACTGATCATCGATGCCGCAACCTTAACTGGGGCCGCGATGATGGCGGTGGGTAGCGACTACAACGCGATCTTTGGTCTTGATAAAGCACTGTTGCAAAAAGCGCAGCAGTTGTCTGAGTTAGTGAATGAGCCAGCATGGCCACTGCCATTAGAGAAATGGCATCAAGGTCAGTGTCCATCCCACTACGCTGATACGGCAAATAGCCGAGTGCAAAAAGGTGGCGGTATGGGCGGTGCATCCAATGCGGCAGGGTTCTTATCTCGCTTTGTTGAGACAGAAACCGCAAGCTGGATCCACTTCGATTTAGCGGCCTGTTTTAACGACAGTCCGAATGCGCGCTGGGCCGCTGGCGCAACGGGTTTAGGGGTGGCGAACATTGCAGCTTTGTTGCTGTAAACGCTAATTAAAGACGATAGTAAAGAGTCAAAAGGAAGGAAGAATAATAATGACAATCCAAAGAACATTTTCAATTGTTAAACCTGATGCAGTTAAGCGTAATTTGATCGGTGCGATTTATAACCGCATTGAAAAAGCTGGGTTTAAAATTGTTGCTGCAAAAATGCTGCACCTAACAGAAGAGCAAGCGCAAGGCTTTTACGCTGAGCACCAAGAAAAACCCTTCTTTGGTGAGCTAGTGGCATTCATGACTTCTGGTCCTGTGATGGTACAAGTGCTGGAAGGTGAGCAAGCGGTAGAGCGTTACCGTGAGCTAATGGGTAAAACTAACCCTGAAGATGCTGCATGCGGTACAATTCGTGCCGACTATGCATTGAGCCTACGTCATAACTCGATTCACGGTGCCGACAGTCCTGAGTCTGCAGCACGCGAAATTGCTTACTTCTTTGCAGAAGACGAGTTATGCGCTCGCGACTAACCGGATAGCGGTAAGCAAACACCTACCACGGGAGGCGATTATGCCTCCCGTTTTTTATGCCTTCAGCCTATTGAGTGGAAACCCTCTAACAAAGTCTGTACAATTTCGCGCCTTAAACAATGTCCTGTCGCATACCGTATCTATACTGTGTGCTTAAGGCGCAGAATTCGTCATGTATTAAATTGAGGTTACAACCGATGACAACTGTTAAAACCAATCTACTGGATTTTGATCGCAAGGGTTTACGTAAATACTTTGCTGAAGAGCTAGGTGAAAAAGCGTTCCGTGCTGATCAGGTAATGAAGTGGATGTACCATTTCGGTTGTGATGATTTCGATGATATGACGAACATCAACAAGAAGCTGCGTGAAAAACTAAAAGCCGTGGCTGAAGTTCGCGCGCCTGTTGTCTCTGAAGCGCAACATTCAAGCGATGGCACCATCAAGTGGGCGATGCGCGTGGGTGATCAAGACGTTGAAACCGTATATATCCCAGATGAAGATCGTGCAACTCTGTGTGTGTCTTCTCAAGTAGGCTGTGCTCTGGAATGCAAGTTCTGTTCAACTGCGCAACAAGGTTTCAACCGTAACCTACGTGTTTCTGAAATTATCGGTCAGGTATGGCGTGCAGCGAAAGAGATCGGCGTTGAGAAAGAGACTGGTCGTCGTCCAATTACCAACGTCGTAATGATGGGTATGGGTGAGCCGCTACTGAACATGAAAAACCTGATCCCAGCACTGGAAATCATGTTGGATGATTTGGGCTTTGGTCTATCTAAGCGTCGTGTAACGGTATCGACTTCTGGTGTTGTTTCAGGCCTGGATCAGATGACAGGCAAAATTGACGTAGCGTTGGCGATCTCTTTACACGCGCCAACCGATGATCTGCGTTCAGAAATCATGCCGATCAACGATCGCTACAACATCGAAACCTTCCTAGATTCTGTAAACCGCTACATTGAATCTTCAAATGCCAACCGTGGTCGCGTAACTGTTGAGTACGTGCTATTGGATCATGTTAACGATGATATGGATCATGCACGCCAACTGGCACACACGCTACGTAATACGCCAGCGAAAGTTAACCTGATCCCATTCAACCCATACCCGGGTTCACCGTACAAAAAGCCAAGTAACTCACGTATCGATCGCTTCATGAAGACGTTGATGGAATATGATTTCACCGTAACGGTTCGTAAGACCCGTGGTGATGATATCGATGCGGCATGTGGTCAGTTAGTAGGCGATGTGATCGACCGCACAAAACGTACCCAAGCCAAAGAGCAAAAAGGTGAACAAATTCCAGTAAAAGCAGTCTAAGACTGTAATCTCGTGTGCTAATCGAGCCAAGTTAGATACCATCTGCTGATAGCAGTTATCGCTTGATACTTATGGCTTTTATTCAATTGTGGAATGAAGCCATAAGTTAAGAACCAGCCCCCTGCTGGTCTCTTATATTGCGATCAACAAGGACGTAAGTAGGATGATATTATGGCTCGATTCGCATTAGTGCTCGCATTCTTGGGGTGGTTGACTGGTTGCGTCACCGTTGACCCTAAAACAACCGACAGTAAACAAGCCTTTGATAGTACCGAAGCTGCTGAAGCGCGTATTGCGCTAGGGCTTGGGTATTTAGAATCTGGTCAATGGCAACGTGCTCGCCAAAACCTTGAAAAGGCATTGGCACTGACGCCTCGTTACTATCGAGCCCAAAATGCGATGGCCTTCTATTACCAAAAAGTCGATGAAGGCGAAAAAGCCGAGGCCATGTACAAGCAAGCTCTTAAAGATTCACCAAAAAATGGCGATGTTCGCAATAACTATGGTGTATTCTTGTGTGGAGAGGGACGTTACGATGAGGCCATTGCTGCATTTGAACATGCCATCAAACAACCTTATTATTATTTAACGTCAGCAAGTTATGAAAATGCGGGTTTGTGTCGCTTAAAGCAAGGTGAAAACGAAGACGCGAAGTTTTACTTTGAACGAGCGTTAGCACACGACCCACAACGACCAAGATCATTACTACAACTCGCGCAGCTACATATCGAAGCCAAGAACTACAAAGACGCGCGGGTGTTGTTATTTAGGTTTAACAAGAGATACGGGTACAAAGCCGATAGCTTATCGTTACTCATTCAGTTAGAGACCCAGTCGGGAAGGCTGACTCAAGCTGAAAAATATGCCGATTTGCTACAAGAGCAGTTTCCTGACTCTCAGCAAAATCAGAATTATCTAGCCAATGAAGACTGAACAGAACGAAACGCAAAATAATGAAGAAGTGATGCGTCCGGGGGATGTACTGCGTCAGGCTCGTGAGCAACAAGGTTACTCACAAAAAGATATCGCGAGCCGTCTGCGTCTACGCCAGTCGGTGATTGATGATATCGAAAACAATCAATTTGATACAGCCGGTCCTTCTGCCACGTTTACTCGTGGCTATATCCGATCTTACGCCAAATTTGTTGGCGCTGATGAAAATGCCTTACTAGGGCAGCTTGATCAACTCGGCCATGCTCAACCTCAAGAGCAAGAAATGCAGAGCTTTTCGCGCCGTACCAAGCGAGAAAAACACGATAACCGCATCATGACCTTAACTTGGGTGCTTGGCGCGGTATTTGTAGGTTTAACTGCATGGTGGTGGTGGCAAAGCCAGCAAATTAGTCAAGAAGCCGAGATCGTATCAGTCACCTCGGAAGCCCAAGCTTTAGATGAATCACTCGCCAATGCAAATGCATTAGCGCCAGCCGATTTAACGCCTGCTTCTGCCGATGTTGCAGCGGCCAACAACAGTGCGGTGATCGCGCAACCTGAAACGCCAGCGGTAGAGCCGGTGACGGATGCGACGCCATTACCTGATTTAGCTGCAACCTTTACCCCTGACACGCCAGCAACCACGGAAAGCGAAGACGAAGTGGTGCTGGAAGAAGTGACGTTAGACGAAGAGACAACCCCTGATTCAGCTGTGATCACTGCTGATTTAGCCTTGGCATTTAGCGGTGACTGTTGGATTGATATTCGTGATGCAAGCGGTAAACGTTTAGACACCGGGATCAAAAAAGCCGGCGATAACCTGAATTTGAATGGCACTGCGCCATATAAGATCGTGCTAGGAGCGCCTGGTGTTGTTAAAATGCACTACAAAGGCGAGCTGGTGGACCTGAGCAGTTACCCAGCCGGAAAAGTTGCACGATTGAAACTGCCGCAGTAATAGAGTAAGAGCAATGCATAACGAATCTCCGATTAAACGTCGTCAGTCTACGCGTATCTACGTAGGTGATGTGCCAATTGGCGACGGCGCACCAATCGCTGTTCAGTCAATGACGAACACCCGCACCACAGATGTCGAAGCGACAGTTGCCCAAATTAAAGAACTTGAAAATGTCGGTGCTGATATCGTCCGTGTATCAGTACCAACAATGGATGCAGCAGAAGCATTCAAAGTGATCAAGCAGCAAGTGAATGTACCGCTAGTGGCGGATATTCACTTCGATTACCGTATTGCCCTGAAAGTGGCGGAGTACGGGGTAGACTGTTTGCGTATTAACCCAGGTAACATCGGTAATGAAGACCGTATTCGTGCCGTGGTTGATTGCGCTCGTGACAAGAATATTCCAATCCGTATCGGTATCAACGGCGGCTCGCTGGAAAAAGATATTCAGCAAAAATACGGTGAACCAACGCCTGACGCTTTAGTTGAATCAGCAATGCGTCACGTAGATATTCTTGATCGCCTTAACTTCGACCAATTTAAAGTGAGTGTGAAGGCATCGGATGTATTCCTTGCCGTCGACTCTTACCGCAAGCTTGCCCAACAAATTAAACAACCGCTGCACTTAGGTATTACCGAAGCTGGTGGGGCGCGTGCGGGTTCTGTGAAATCGGCTGTTGGTCTAGGTATGCTACTGGCGGAAGGTATCGGTGATACGTTGCGTATTTCTTTGGCTGCGAACCCAGTTGAAGAAGTGAAAGTAGGCTTTGATATCCTAAAGTCTCTACGTATTCGCTCTCGCGGTATTAACTTTATCGCTTGTCCTACTTGTTCACGCCAAGAATTCGATGTGATTGGTACGGTGAATGAGCTAGAGCAACGTTTAGAAGACATCACAGTTCCTATGGATGTCTCAGTAATTGGCTGTGTGGTTAACGGCCCAGGTGAAGCGGAAGTTTCACACCTTGGTATCGCGGGTAGTAACCGTAAGAGCGCATTTTATGATGACGGTGTACGCCAAAAAGAGCGTTTCGATAATGACAATATTATCGATCAGCTAGAAACCAAGATCCGCGCTAAAGCGGCAATTTTGGACGTTAATAACCGCATTAACGTTCAAGAAGTAGAGAAATAAGCAAAAACGCCTGCTGTATGCCAGCAGGCGGTTCCCTATTTCCTTCATAACCTATATATTCGATTCAATTCCCCATCGGTTAACGAGAACAAACGTGGCGAAACAAATTCAAGCAATTCGAGGCATGAACGACTGCCTACCAACACAATCTCCGCTTTGGCACAAAGTGGAAGACACGATTAAACGCGTAGTAAGTGCATACGGTTACAACGAAATCCGCATGCCGATCGTAGAACCGACGCATCTGTTTAAGCGTGCTATCGGTGAAGTGACCGACGTTGTTGAAAAAGAAATGTACACTTTTGATGACCGTAATGGCGATAGCCTAACACTGCGTCCAGAAGGTACTGCGGGTTGTGTACGTGCGGGTATCCAAAATGGTCTGCTTTACAACCAAGAACAACGTCTGTGGTACACAGGTCCAATGTTCCGCCACGAGCGTCCACAAAAAGGTCGTTACCGTCAATTCCACCAATTTGGTGTGGAAGTATTTGGTCTAAACGGTCCGGATATTGATGCTGAGTTAATTTTCATGATGGCGCGTTTCTGGCGTGAGTTAGGTATTTTCGAGCACGTACGTCTTGAGCTGAACTCTATTGGTTCGGTTGAAGCGCGCGCTGAATACCGCACTGCGCTAGTGGCATTCCTTGAACAACACGTTGAGGTGTTAGATGACGATTGTAAGCGTCGTATGCACTCTAACCCACTACGTGTATTGGATACTAAGAACCCAGCGGTTCAAGAGATCCTAGTGGATGCGCCTAAGCTGTCTGAGTACCTAGACCAAGAATCAAAAGAACATTTTGCTGGTTTATGTGAACTATTAGACGCTGCTGGTATCGAATACCAAGTAAATGAGCGACTTGTACGCGGTTTGGATTATTATAACCGTACCGTATTTGAGTGGGTAACCGAAAGCCTAGGTGCACAGGGTACTGTGTGTGCGGGTGGTCGTTACGATGGTCTTGTTGAGCAATTGGGTGGCAAAGCAACGCCAGCCGTTGGTTTCGCAATGGGTATCGAGCGTCTAGTACTGCTGATGGAAACACTAGAGCTAACTGACGTTCGTCGTTCAGTTGATGCTTACGTTGTAACTATGGGTGAAGGTACTCGCTTAGCAGGTATGATGCTTGCAGAAAAACTACGTGAAGACGTGGCTGACTTGCGTGTAATGACGCACTTTGGCGGCGGTAACTTCAAGAAACAATTTAAGCGTGCTGACAACGTTGGCGCGGCGGTAGCACTTGTGCTTGGCGAAGATGAAATGACCAACAACACTGTCGTAGTGAAGGATCTACGCGGTGGTGAGCAACAAACACTGGCACAGAGTGAAGTGGCTGCCAAGCTTGCAGAACTGATTTAAGAGAGGACAGGAAGTGGACGTCTACGAGACCGAAGAACAACAGGTTGAAGCGATTAAATCGTGGTGGAAAGAAAACGGTAAAGCCGTTGTTCTAGGTGCTGTGATTGGTCTGGGTGGTCTTTACGGCTGGCGTTTTTACCAAGGCGAAATTCAAGCGGGTAAAGAGCAAGCATCTAACGCATACACCCAAGCGATTACAGCATTGGAAAGTGGTAATGAATCAGCCGTTGCTGATGTTAAAGCGTTCATTGCTGGTCACGAAAGTAGCCAATATGCGGTGCTGGCTTCGCTACAACTAGCGAAAGCACAAGTACAACAAGGCGATCTTGATGCGGCGGCAGAGCAGTTAAGCTGGGCCATCGCTAACACCAAAGATGAAGCGATCCTGCCTTTGGCTCAAACACGTTTGGCACGCATCTTCGCAGAGCAGCAAAAATTCGCGGAAGCGACAGCTGAGCTAGATAAAGTGACTGCGGAAAGCTGGAAAGCCAAAGTGGCTGAGCTACGCGGTGACATTCTGCTACAACAAGGTGACTCAACAGGTGCGCGTGAAGCTTACGTTCAAGCGCAGCAATTGGGTGCATCACCAGTTGTTCAGATGAAACTTGACGATCTAGCGCAGTAATAAGGCGGAAGAGTATGCAGAAGGTGTTCAAGCAAGCTGTCACAATTGCTCTTACCCTTGGGGTGTTAGCTGGCTGTGCTGGTGAAGAAGAGTCAATTCAAAAAGCGCCGCTTCCTGTTGTTGAAAGTAATTTCACACCAGTAAAAGGCTGGAGCCATAAAGTAGGTAGCGGTGTGGGGCAATACTTCTCCAACCTGTCTCCTGCAATGGGCTACGGAAAGCTTTATGTGGCTGATCGTGATGGCATTGTGCAAGCACTCGACCCAGAAACGGGGAAAGTGATTTGGACACAGGATCTGGAGTCTGACGTAACGGCTAAGCTATCTGGTGGCTTGACCCTTTCGTACGGCAAAGTATTCATTGGTACTGAAAACGCAGAAGTCATTGCGTTAGATGAAGAAACCGGTGAAGAAGTTTGGCGTAGCAAAGTGGAAGGTGAAGTGCTGGCAGCACCTTTGGTTGACGAAGGATTAGTGATTGTGAACACCAGTCGTGGTGTTCTACAAGCGCTGGATGCAGATAACGGCGAAGATAAATGGCGTCTAAGCGGCGACGTACCAACCCTAACACTACGTGGTGACAGTGCTCCTGTCTCAATTTCTGGTGGTGTATTCTGGGGTCAAGCGAACGGTCGTTTGGCGGGGGCGTTAATCAATACTGGTCAAATGCTGTGGCAACAACCAATTGGTTCGCCAAAAGGCTCAACCGAGATTGACCGCTTGGTGGATGTGGATGCTCAACCTGTGATTTCAGGCGAGCGTCTGTATGCTGTGGGTTACAACGGTAACCTCGTGGCGATTGATCTTCGAACAGGTCAGCCGGTTTGGAAACGCAGTTACTCTTCAGCGAATAACTTTATTGTTGCTGGTAGTCAGGTTTACCTGATCACAGATAAAGACCATATCGTTGCGGTTGATGCACGAAGCGGCACTGAAATCTGGCAGAACAAAGAGCTAGAGTACCGCTTACTGACATCGCCAGTTGTGATCAACGGCAATATCGTTGTCGGTGATAGTGAAGGTTACCTTCACTGGCTAGACCCATATACTGGTGAGTTCACTGCCCAACAATTGGTTGATGATAGCGGCATTGCCGTACCACCACTCAGCGTGGACGACGGCTATTTGATCATGACACGTGATGGTCAGATCAATAAAATGCAAATGCCGTAAGCTTTGCTATAATACCGCGTAATATTAAGTCGGCTCCTGCTGTTTTTTACAGTCAGGAGCCGTTATTTATAGTAATTCACCTTAAACTGAAAGAAGCAGTATTAAGCTGAATTCGTTCCTAGATTATTGTCGCTGAGAGATAAAAATATAGGAATTAGTATGATTAAGACTATGAAAAGTAAGAGGTAGTTATGATTCCTGTTGTTGCCCTTGTCGGGCGCCCTAACGTGGGTAAATCGACGCTATTTAACCGTCTTACCCGCACAAGGGATGCGCTGGTAGCCGATTTTCCTGGCTTAACAAGGGATCGTAAATACGGTAGAGCTCAACTTGAAGAGCACGAATTCATTGTTATCGATACCGGCGGTATCGATGGCACCGAAGAAGGTGTAGAAACCAAAATGGCTGAACAATCGCTAGCAGCGATTGAAGAAGCTGACGTAGTGCTATTCATGGTAGATGGTCGTGCGGGCCTAACATCTGCCGATGAAGCGATTGCTGAGCACCTACGTAGCCGTGAAAAGCCAACCTTCTTGGTAGTAAACAAAATTGATGGTATTGATGCAGACAGTGCTTGTGCTGAGTTCTGGAAACTTGGTGTTGATGCAATGTACCAAATCGCTGCGGCGCAAAACCGTGGTGTAACTGCATTGATGGAGCGTGCACTGTCGCCGTTCGTTGAAGAGTTTACTGCTGCAGAATCTGACGATGACGTGGTTGATCTGACTGAGCTTAACTCAGCAGAAGAAATCGAAAACGCCAACCTATCGGAAGCCGATGCAGAAGCCGCGTATAAGCGCCTGCAAGAGCAGCCGATCAAAATGGCGATCATTGGTCGTCCAAACGTAGGTAAATCAACGCTAACTAACCGTATTTTGGGTGAAGAGCGTGTGGTTGTTTACGATATGCCAGGTACAACGCGTGACTCTATTTACATTCCAATGGAACGTGATGGTCAAGAGTACGTATTGATCGATACTGCGGGTGTTCGTCGTCGTAAGAACATGAACCTAGCGGTTGAAAAATTCTCTGTAATTCAAACGCTGAAAGCGATTGAAGATGCGAACGTAGTGCTATTGGTTATCGATGCTCGCGAAAACATCTCAGATCAAGACTTAAGCCTACTTGGCTTTGCACTTAATGCGGGTCGTTCACTGGTTATCGCAGTGAACAAGTGGGATGGTTTGGATAATGACGTGAAAGAGCGTGTTAAATCTGAACTTGACCGTCGTCTAGGCTTCGTTGACTTTGCGCGTATTCACTTTATTTCTGCACTGCACGGTACGGGTGTTGGTCACTTGTACGAGTCTGTAAAAGAAGCGTACCAATCAGCAACGAAACGTATCAGTACTTCAATGCTAACGCGCATCATGCAGATGGCGCAAGACGATCACCAGCCACCAATGATCCGTGGTCGCCGTGTGAAACTGAAGTATGCTCACGCCGGTGGTTATAACCCACCAATCGTGGTGATCCACGGTAACTTGGTGAACGAGCTTCCTGGTTCATACAAGCGTTACCTAATGAACTACTACCGTAAGTCATTAGAGCTAATGGGTACGCCAATTCGCATCTTGTTCCAAAGCAGCGATAACCCATTTGAAGGTAAGAAGCAGAAGTTGACTATCTCACAAGAGCGTCAACGTAAGCGTCTAACCACTGCGTTGAAAAACCGTGATCGTGACTAAGTCGACCTTAACGTCATAAAATAGAAACCCAGCCTAAGTGCTGGGTTTTTCTTTATCGTAATGTGAGCAGTATTCCTATGATCGAACCTACCAAAGTGCTGTTTCCAACACAGCAAACGCAAGCCACAGCGACAGTCATGTTATGCCAAGCTACCGAGCAAGGTGGTACATGGCTGGTAACAGACCAAACGCCGTTTCACCCAGTTAGCCACATTTGGCCAGATCACCCTGCCGATCAAGGACAGGTTGAGATTGCGGGTAACCTTCACCCTGTGGTGGCGTGCCTTGTTGGTGCGGTGGAATTGGCAACCCAAACCTTATATGTCGATCAAGCCATTCCAGTAAAGCGTGATACTGAAGGTTGGGCATTTGTAGTGGTTCATCAGCTTGAGGAAAACGTCTTAGTTGCCGCTGGCGAGCCAGTGACATTAACTGTCGATGCCGATCATCAGCAAGCGTTGAGCCGTGGTCATAGTGGGGGGCACTTATCTTCGCTCGCATTGAATAAGGTGCTGCATCATGATTTTTGGCGCAAAGTGCCGAGCCGTGTCGATGAGCTGGGTTACTATGATTTTCACAGTTACGCCCAAACAGAGAGCCGTGTAACGCCTGATCGCAGCACAGATACCTACCGTTTAGGAAAAACACTGCGTAAACGTGGTCTTAATAGTGCTGACATGGTGGCGCAGCTTGAAGCAATTGCAGCGCGTATCAATGAGCAACTTGAGCTATGGCGTCAAAGCGGTACGCAAGTCATGATGCGCATTGAAGGGCCAGCATTGACCGACTCTCGTTACTGGCAGTGTGATTTGGGAGAAGAAGCGGGTTTGATTGAAATCCCATGCGGCGGAACGCATATTCGTTCTTTAGCGGAATACGCTCGAATTGCTGTGCGGTTTGAGTTAGTGTCAGAGCAAGAACTCGTGATGGTGACGGATATCACACCAGCGTGATTGTTATACTAAAAATGATGCTGTTTTAATCAAATAAAGGTGACTATTGGTGAAGATCCTGATTTCTAATCAATGGGATCTTGGCAAATAAGCTAACCTTCTTAGATTTATATATCGTTTAAAATCCAAAAACAGAACATGTAACTTATGCTTTCGGGATGTGTATTGATAAATGTTCTTTTGAGGGGTGATCGCTGATCAAGACGGCTTTTGGCTG
The DNA here is from genome assembly GCF_001650345.1 of Photobacterium jeanii. Lineage (GTDB taxonomy): Bacteria > Pseudomonadota > Gammaproteobacteria > Enterobacterales > Vibrionaceae > Photobacterium > Photobacterium jeanii. Next base: position 265,294 of record NZ_LVHF01000025.1, read on the forward strand.
CGATCACCATAAAGATCAATGATCATCTGCAATGATCGCAACCTAAATTGATGAAAATATCATCGATATTATCGCGTAAAGCTCACTGTTTTACGGAAGCATGAAAAATTTGGCTAATTTACATCGCCCGCGGCGTTGGAGATTAGTGACAAAGGGTTAAAAATCGTCATGGAGAGAAAAATGACCGTTGAAAATACTTGCCCAAGTTGCCAGCAGGCGCTGATTTGGCAGGACAATCAATATTATTGCCAAGATTGTAGTCATTATTTAGTGAAAAATGCTGCTTGTCCCGATTGCGAGGCGCAGATGGAAAAATTACAGGCGTGCGGTTCTGCAAGCTACTTTTGCCATACCTGTAACGAGTTAAAGTCTAAATCACGTGCTCGTATTTCCTTCTCCATCGTGACGAACTAACTCTCTTATTCAAGTTATTGATCGCCCAATACTTCCTCATGGGCGATTATTCTCTAGCCATTTATCTATCGCGTGTGTTACCTATTTTTTAGTGTATTGTTGTTTATTGGTGAAAATGGGCAGCAAAATTTGCTAGTGCTTTATCGTTAACTGTGATAATAATTATCAATTGCAATCATTGTTACTGATAAGGATATTAGTATGGCAGAGCAACATCCACTTCTCGAAGTCTGTAATTTGTCGGTGTCATTTCAAATGGAAGCTGAATGCTTCGATGCGGTGAAAGGGATCTCTTTCACGCTTGAAAAAGGACAAACACTGGCGTTAGTTGGTGAATCAGGTTCGGGGAAATCTGTCTCTTCTAGTAGCGTTATGGGGCTACTTCCTCCCAATGCCCGTATTGGTCAGCAAAGTGAAATACGCTTCCAAGGCCAAGATCTGCTGGGCATGAGTGAAAAAAACTTTCGCTCTATTCGTGGTGACCGTATCGCGATGATCTTCCAAGAACCGATGACGTCACTCAATCCTTATATGCCTGTGGGTGAGCAGGTTGCAGAAGCGATTATTCATCACCGTAAAGTCTCGAAACGTGAGGCAATGGAGAGCACGTTAGAGTTGTTCGAGAAAGTCCATTTGCCAGAGCCGCGTAAGCGCTTGAATCACTATCCGCACGAATTTTCTGGCGGTCAGCTACAACGCATTATGATTGCGATGGCATTGGCAAATACCCCTGATATTTTGGTTGCTGATGAACCTACCACTGCACTTGATGTAACGGTTCAAGCTGAAGTGCTTAACCTATTGAAAGAAATTCAGGCCGATATGGGAATGGCAATCCTATTCATTACCCACGACTTAGGTGTGGTGCGTCATTTTGCTGATGATGTTGTGGTGATGTGCCAAGGTGAAGTAGTGGAAACGGGCACGGTTGAAGCGGTCTTTACCGAGCCAAAACACGATTACACCAAAATGCTGCTCAATGCAGAGCCAAAACCAGGTGATTTACAACACGATCAACATGCCGCGAATATTTTGGAAGTACGCGATCTGAAAGTGAATTATATCCTCAAAAATAACTGGTTAGGGCAACCTACCGAGTGGCTGCAAGCGGTGAAGGGGATTGATTTAACGCTAAAAGAAGGACAAACCGTTGGTATTGTGGGTGAGTCAGGCTCAGGTAAATCCACGATGGGGCGCGCTATCATGCAGTTGTTAGAGTCTGAAGGGGAGATCAGTTTCCAAGGTAAGCGCTTCGATCAGCTTACTTCTCAGCAACGATTTGAGCTCAAGCGCAATATGCAGATGGTGTTCCAAGACCCATTTGGCTCGCTATCACCACGAATGACGATCGGAGAAATTATCACTGAGCCGCTAACCGTGTTTACCGATTTGTCGCAGCGTGAACGGTTAGATAAAGCACGAAAAGCGCTAGAGGAAGTGCGCCTTGATCCTAGCAGTATTAACCGCTATCCACATGAGTTCTCTGGTGGGCAGCGTCAGCGAATTGCGATTGCGCGTGCTTTGATTTTAGAGCCGCAGTTTATTTTGCTGGATGAGCCAACGTCAGCACTCGATCGTTCTGTGCAATTAACTGTATTGGAATTACTAAAAGATATTCAAAAACGTCGTAACATTGCTTACTTGTTCATTAGTCACGATTTGTCAGTAGTTAGGGCTATTTCAGATGAAGTGATCGTGATGCAAAAAGGAGCAGTGGTTGAGCGGGGTACGCCTGAGCAAATCTTTGATAATCCGCAGGAAGTTTATACTCAGCGTTTGATCAAAGCTTGTATGTTGATTGATGAAGATGGCGTAGCTGCCTAATACATTGAACGAACTACGAGAGTTAGCATATAAAAAGAGTGGCTTTTGCCACTCTTTTTCGTTTGAAGTAATGGTAGCTCAATCTGACGTTTTGCCTTGATTAGCTATCGGATGACGGTGATGGTGAGACAACCGAGTGAATATCACCGTTGGCGATTTTGGTGGTGATGCTGTCGCCTTGCTTCACTTGATCAGCACTGCGGATCACCTTGCCTTTGCTATCACGGGTGATTGAATAACCACGTCCTAGTGTCGCCAGTGGGCTTACTGTTTCTAGTTTTTCTGCTGCCATGGCAAGCTGATGGCGAGCGGTCAGTAAGCGACGATCCATCGCGTCATGCAAGCGGTTATGAACACGCTCTAAGCGGTTGGCTTGTTGCTCTAACTTGTGGACTGGTGAGTGTAGCGCTAGCTTGTGTTCGTTACGATTTAGGTGCTGGCGATGTTGATTGAGATAGTTGTCCATCGCGCGGTGAAGACGGCTGCTAACATCATCTAATCGTTGGCTTTGTTGGTTTAAACGTAGCTGCGGATGTTGACGCTCTAAACGGTGCTCGAGCAGAGTCAGTTGACGACGACGTTCACTGAAATAAGTGCGTAAACTATGGCTAAGTTGCTGCTTTTTCTGCTGGATTTTTTGAGTTTGATGGCTGTTATCACGGCTCACAAGCTCAGCTGCCGCTGATGGCGTTGGCGCGCGCATATCAGCAACAAAATCCGCAATAGTGACATCCACTTCGTGACCCACGGCACTGATGATCGGAATTTGGCTGGCAGCGATAGTACGCGCCACAATTTCTTCGTTAAATGCCCACAGATCTTCTAAAGAACCACCACCACGACCCACAATCAACACATCACATTCTTGGCGTGCATTGGCACGGCCAATAGCTTGGGCAATCGAAATAGCTGCACCTTCCCCTTGTACCATCGTCGGGTAAATCACCACAGGTAAGCTTGGGTCACGGCGTTGTAATACGTTAAGGATATCGTGCAGCGCAGCCCCGGTTTTCGAGGTCACAACCCCGACGCGTTTTGGCTGCACCGGGAGGGGCTTTTTCAGCGTTTGAGCAAACAGCCCTTCCGCAGCCAAGTTCATTTTAAGCTGCTCGAACTGTTGTTGTAGGCGGCCATCCCCTTCTGGCTGCATACTTTCAATGATGAGCTGATAATCACCACGCGGTTCGTATAGTGATAATCGTGCTTTGACTAATACTTGAGTGCCATTTGCTGGCTTAAAGGTGACACGGCGGTTGTTACCACGGAACATGGCACATTTTACTTGGGCGCGTGAATCTTTAAGGGTGAAGTACCAGTGACCGGAAACCGGCATTGAAAGGTTAGACAGCTCGCCAACCAACCAGACAATTCCCATTTCATTTTCAAGCAATAACCGAACTTGGGCATTAAGGCTTGAAACAGTAAAGATGCGATCGTTGGATTGGGTTTGGGCAAATAATGTCACGAGGTGGGGTACCTGTCGTCGAGAGCGAAGGTGTGCAGAAGCATAAGAATCGTACAGGCAGATCTATAGACGGATCTTGAGTAGGAATGCTAGACCGCAGCACCGGAAACTTAACCGAAATATATTACGTATCAAGAGAAAAGTGTCAATAAAAAAATATAATTTTTTTGTAGCCAAACGATTGCACCATACGTATAATTCGTTCGCAATATTTTATCCTTCTTTCATTTTTAACCTGGTGTGAGATATTGCAATGCTACGTATCAAACAAGAAGCTCTAACTTTTGATGATGTTCTGCTGGTTCCAGCACACTCTACTGTTCTTCCGAACACTGCCGATCTGCGCACCCAACTAACGAAAAAAATTACGCTAAACATTCCTATGGTTTCTGCTGCAATGGACACAGTTACTGAAGGTCGTTTTGCTATTGCGTTAGCACAAGAAGGTGGCATTGGCTTCATCCACAAAAACATGTCTATCGAACAACAAGCGAATGAAGTTCGCATGGTGAAAAAGTTCGAAGCTGGTGTGGTATCTGAGCCTGTAACGGTGAAACCATCAGCAACGATTGCTGACGTAAAAGAATTAACGATTAAAAACGGTTTTGCTGGTTACCCAGTAGTGACTGACAACAACGAACTTGTTGGCATCATCACTGGCCGCGATGTGCGTTTCGTGACTGACCTTTCTAAGAAAGTCGAAGATGTTATGACGCCAAAAACGAAATTGGCGGCAGCGAAAGAAGGCGCTTCTCGCGAAGAAGTTGAAGCTATCATGCAAGAGCACCGTGTAGAAAAAGTGCTACTTGTGAATGATGACTTCCAACTAAAAGGCATGATCACCGCAAAAGACTTCCAAAAAGCTGAGCGTAAACCAAACGCATGTAAAGATGAGCTTGGTCGTCTGCGTGTTGGTGCGGCAGTTGGTGCGGGCGCTGGTAACGAAGAGCGTGTAAAAGCGCTAGTTGAAGCTGGTGTTGACGTACTACTTATCGATTCATCTCACGGTCACTCGGAAGGTGTTCTTGAGCGTATCCGTGAAACTCGTGCAGCATTCCCTGACCTACAAATCATTGGTGGTAACGTTGCGACAGCTGAAGGCGCTCGTGCTCTAATCGAAGCGGGTGTTGATGCTGTTAAAGTGGGTATCGGCCCTGGCTCTATTTGTACGACTCGTATCGTAACAGGTGTTGGTGTTCCTCAACTTACTGCTATTGCGAATGCGGTATCAGCTGCTGCTGAGTTCGGTGTACCAGTTATCGCTGATGGTGGTATCCGTTTCTCTGGCGATATGTGTAAAGCGATTGTGGCGGGTGCATCATGTGTAATGGTGGGTTCAATGTTCGCTGGTACTGAAGAAGCACCGGGTGAAGTTGAGCTATACCAAGGTCGTGCTTACAAATCTTACCGTGGCATGGGCTCTCTAGGCGCGATGTCTCAAGGTTCATCTGACCGTTACTTCCAGTCTGATAACGCAGCTGACAAGCTAGTACCTGAAGGTATCGAAGGCCGCGTTGCTTACAAAGGTCACCTAAAAGAAATCGTTCACCAGCAAATGGGCGGTCTACGCTCAAGCATGGGTCTAACAGGTTCTGCTACCATCGAAGTTCTACGTACAAAAGCTGAGTTTGTACGTATCTCTGGTGCGGGTATTCAAGAGTCACACGTTCACGATGTGACTATTACCAAAGAAGCACCAAACTACCGTCTAGGCTAATTACCTATTGCGGTAATCAATTAGGCGAAAACGTTTGCCTAATGATGAAACTTGTATAAGATGCGGGGGCATTCAACGTCCCCTATTATGATTATCATTTATTTTTGAGACTGCTCGATAATGACTACACCAACCAATATTCATGACCAACGAATCCTAATTCTGGACTTTGGTTCTCAATATACTCAGCTAATCGCCCGTCGTATCCGTGAAATCGGTGTTTACTGTGAGTTGTGGAGCTGGGATGTTGATGAAGCTGACATTCGTGAGTTTAATCCGAACGGCATCATCCTATCTGGTGGTCCTGAGAGTGTGACAGAAGCTGGCTCGCCTCGCGCACCTGAGTACGTATTCAATGCTGGTGTACCAGTATTTGGTGTGTGTTACGGCATGCAAACTATGTCTGAGCAGCTTGGTGGTAAAGTTGCAGGTTCAGACGAACGTGAATTCGGCTACGCACAAGTTAAGGTAGTTAACGAGTGTGCGCTATTCAAAAACATCGAAGATGCGATTGCTGAAGACGGCAAGGCACTACTTGATGTATGGATGAGCCACGGCGATAAAGTGGTAGAAATCCCATCTGACTTCGCGAAAGTTGCTGAGACGGATACATGTCCGTTTGCTGCAATGGCGAACGAAGAAAAACGTTTTTACGGTGTTCAGTTCCACCCAGAAGTAACGCACACTCGCCAAGGTATGCGTATGCTGGAGAACTTTGTACTGAACATCTGTGGTTGTGAAAAACTATGGACTTCACAATCTATCATCGAAGATGCTGTTGCGCGTATTAAAGAGCAAGTGGGTGATGATGAAGTGATCCTTGGCCTATCAGGCGGTGTGGATTCTTCTGTTGTTGCTATGCTGGTTCACCGCGCAATTGGTGACAAGCTGACCTGTGTATTCGTTGATAACGGTCTACTACGTTTGAACGAAGCTGATCAAGTTCTGGAAATGTTCGGTGATCACTTCGGCCTGAACATTGTTCACGTTGATGCTGAAGAGCGCTTCCTAACAGCGCTAGAAGGCAAGTCTGATCCAGAAGACAAGCGTAAGACAATTGGTCACGTATTCGTAGACGTCTTCGATGAAGAGTCGAAGAAACTAGAAAACGCGAAGTGGCTAGCACAAGGTACTATTTACCCAGACGTAATCGAATCAGCAGCGTCGAAAACAGGTAAAGCACACGTAATCAAATCGCACCACAATGTGGGCGGTCTGCCAGATGACATGGAAATGGGTCTGGTTGAACCACTACGTGAACTGTTTAAAGATGAAGTACGTAAGATTGGTCTAGAGCTAGGTCTTCCTTACAACATGCTTTACCGCCACCCATTCCCAGGTCCGGGTCTAGGTGTTCGTGTACTGGGTGAAATCAAGAAAGAATACTGTGATCTACTGCGCCGCGCTGATGCAATCTTCATTGAAGAGCTTCACAAAGCGGATCTTTACAACAAAGTATCGCAAGCATTCACTGTATTCCTACCAGTTCGCTCTGTTGGTGTGATGGGCGATGGTCGTAAATACGATTGGGTTGTGTCACTGCGTGCAGTTGAAACTATCGACTTCATGACAGCGCACTGGGCGCACCTACCATACGACTTCCTAGGTAAGGTTTCTAACCGTATCATTAACGAAGTTGACGGTATTTCTCGCGTGGTTTACGACATTTCTGGTAAGCCGCCAGCAACTATCGAGTGGGAATAATCTTTCCCTCTATCGTTAGATTGTAAGTAGCAAAAAGGTACCTCAGGGTACCTTTTTTCTATTTGGGAATTGTTATCAACTTGATACCAATCTTCCAATCGGATTTTCCTTTGTCTACCTTTTATATCCTAATGGTATCGATCCTCTTCCTTTACTGATCCCTTTCATTATTAACATTGCAACTTTGTGCTTGGCTTCACAGCAGTGAACTACAATTGGTTATCAAAAAGGATCTAATTTATGTCTTTTTTGTAAGTGCAATGTTTTCTATTAATCTCTGTTTACAATATAAATTAACGCAATTCGTTTAAGTATTGGTCTAACACGCTTTTTATGTTGTCGATTACATTACAATTTATTGAAAGTTATCTCAGGGTTTGAGACAAACTGAACTGGTGCGATAAGTACATGAAAATAATTCGCCGCAAACCAACATTACATTCAATGGAGTTGCAATGAGTAACGAAGCAACAAAGCCAACACCAGAGGCGTCGTCTGGTGCTATGAATAAGTTTTTAAACTTTATCGAGCGTGCAGGTAACAAGATCCCAGATCCTGCATTGCTATTCTTCTGGGGCCTGATCATCGTTTGGGTACTGTCAGCCCTATTATCTCAAGTCGATTTTGGCTTCATTCATCCGGTTACTGGACAAGCGGTTGAAGTTAAGAACTTGCTAACTGGTGAGTCGTTTGCCAATTTCCTTGCCACTATGGTGAAAAACTTCACCGGTTTTGCTCCTCTGGGTATCGTATTAGTGGCGATGCTTGGTGTAGGTGTGGCTGAAGCATCTGGCTTTATTAATACTGGCCTGAAAAAGATGCTTAACTTCACGCCAGCGAAACTGCTAACGCCAATGCTGATTTTGGTGGCGATTGTTTCGCACACCGCAGCAGACGCAGGTTACGTACTGGTTATTCCACTGGGTGGTATTATCTTCCACGCTGCTGGTCGTCACCCGCTAGCGGGTATCGCTGCGGCCTTTGCCGGTGTTTCAGGTGGTTTCTCTGCTAACTTTATTCCTTCAGGTATCGATCCACTTCTAGCGGGCTTCACTCAGTCTGCCGCGCAAATTTTAGATCCTGACTACATTGTTAACCCACTGTCGAACCTAATGTTCACTGGTCTATCTTCAATTCTTGTGATTGGTGTGGGCTGGTATGTGACCGAGCGAATTATCGAACCACGTTTAGCAAGTACGCCAGTTGATGAAGATGCTGAAGAAGCGCCGGATATGGGCTCGTTCACCGAGCTAGAAAGTAAAGCTTTCTCGCGCGCTGGTTGGGCAATGGTTGCGGGTATCGTGGTGTTGGTGGCTTCGGTATTCCCTGAAAGCTCTCCACTGCGTTCACCTGAAGGTGAGATCACCGCTTTTGGCGCACCGCTAATGCAGTCGATTGTACCGCTGATCTTCATTTTGTTTGTGATCCCTGGTGTGGTTTATGGCCGCGTGGCAGGAACATTCAAGTCAAGTGATGACGTGATTAAAGCGATGTCAGCGACCATGAGCAGCATGGGTAGCTTCATGGTAATGGCGTTCTTTATCGCGCAATTCCTAGTGGCTTTCACTCAATCTAACCTAGGTACGCTATTGGCGCTATCGGGCGCGGAAATGCTTCACGCGATGAACCTACCAGGTCAGGTAACGATTGTGGGTATGATCCTGCTAACAGCGTTTGTTAACCTGTTGGTCGGTTCGGCATCGGCGAAGTGGGCACTGATCGGTCCTATCCTAGTACCTATGCTAATGGCTGTTGGTATTTCTCCTGAGCTAACCCAAGCGGCTTACCGTGTTGGTGACTCAGTATCGAATATCATTTCGCCAATGATGGTGTTCTTCCCGCTAGTTGTGGTTTACATGCAGCGTTACGTGAAGAGTTCTGGTATCGGCTCATTGGCTTCGATGATGATGCCATACTCGATTGCGATGCTGATTGGCTGGACTGCCTTCTTGTTGGTGTACTGGGCACTGGGTATCCCACTAGGTATTCAAGCACCATACACTTACTCAATGTAAGTCAATTACCACTAAAACTAGTGTTTTATGCTAAAGCCCTGCCAGAGCAGGGCTTTTTTTATGGCTGGGATTTTACATATATGCTTCATATTGAAACTTCGCCAATAGGAGGCTAGAGAGAGAGTAAACACTTTTCAATCGCTTGCTGTATCTGGCGATGATCATTATTTAACGTGTTTAACTTAATGATATTTCAGATGAATAGTTAATGTTTTGTGCATGATTTATAGCTTATAGCGATAATTGTAAAAAAATTGAAATTTAATGCTAAAGTTTTTTGCTCTGATATCTCTTTTGTGTTTAGAGGAAGTATCTGTTTGAGTGGTTCGTTATGGCTGTATTAACTTTCAGCCTGAGTGGTGATGGATATTCCCCCTGTTAAAGCCATATTGGTGGTGTTTTACTCTGAAAAATCACTTTGTTACTGTGCCAGCACAACATCACAAAATAACTCAATCGATAAATATAGGAAGTACGATTATGAGTGAGACTTTCAGTCCTCCCCCGAGACAGGGCGGTATCATTGGCTTTATTGAGCGCGCCGGTAAGAAGATCCCCGATCCTGTTATCATCTTCATGTTTCTTTTCGTTTTCTCTCTTGCTTTAACAGCGATCTTCGGCGGCCTTACGTTCCAAACTATGGCCTCTGATGGTGGTGTCGCTAACTACACTTTGAAGAACATGACTCAAGCCGAACACCTTCGTTGGATGTTTGATAACGCGCTATTACAAAACTGGCTAGCATTTGGTCACGGTGTATTGGGTATCATCCTGATCGTGATGTTAGGTGTCGGTATCGCAGAAAATTCTGGCTTATTGACTGCGGTGATCAAAAAAGTCGGTCTGAGTATCAGTGACCGTTGGTTACCACTACTGGTTGTTTTCTTGGGTATCATGAGCTCGATTGCGACTGATGCTGGTTACCTTGTATTAATTCCTTTGGCGGGCTTACTGTATGCTGGTTTGGGTAAAAACCCATTGATCGGTATGGCGGCTGCGTTTGCCGGGGTATCGGCAGGCTTTAGTGCTAACTTGATCCCAGCAACACCGGTTGATGTGGTATTGGGTGCTAACGCACGTATTTTCGCTGAAGCGCAAGGTGTTCCTTTTGAGACTGCAAAAGGTGAGCCTTTAAACCCTGCGACCATGCACTACTACTTCATTTTTGTATCGACTTTCTTGCTTGCAGGTCTGGGCGCTTGGGTAACAAAACGTTTTGTCGCACCACGTTTAGAAAAGATGTCATACGTGCTGCCAGAAGACATGAACTTGGATGATTTCCAAGTGACCGATAAAGAAAAGAAAGGTCTTCGTTGGGCGGGTGTTGGTTTGGTTGTGGCACTGCTTGCAGTATACGGCTTAGCGACAGGGCCACTTGCGCCATACACCAATGATGCGGGTCGTGTAGTCACGCCTTACCTTGATAATGTGATTTTACTGATTGCGATGGTCTTTGCGATTGTTGGTATCAGTTTTGGTTACGCGACAGGTAAATTCAAAAAAGTACAAGACGTAGTTAAAGCGATGGTGAAGCAAATGAACACCATGGGCTACATCTTGGTACTGACTTTCTTCTGTTACAACTTCTTAGCGCTACTAAGCTACTCGGGTTTAGGGACTTACATTACTTACCTTGGTGCGACGCTACTTGAATCGTTGAGCCTACAGAAGTTTCCAATCGGTTTGATCATTGGTTTTGTATTGACAACAGCACTGATCAACTTGTTCGTGGGTGGTCTAACATCGAAATGGATGCTACTGGGTCCTATCTTTGTACCTATGTTGTACCAAGTAAACCCGAACATGACACCAGATCTTGTTGCTGCGGCATACCGTATTGCTGATTCATCAACGAACATCATCACCCCGATGATGAGCTACGCGGGTGTTATTCTTGCCTTCATGCGTAAGTACAAACCAGAGCTAACGTTTGGTGATGTGATTGCGATGATGGTGCCATACTCGCTTGCTTTCCTATCGGTATGGACAACAGTATTGGTATGTTTCTTCGCGTTTGAAATCCCACTGGGTTTCTAAACTGCTAACGTGCTTCTCTTACTGTAAAGAAACAAAGCCCAGCAATGGGCTTTGTTGTATCTGTCTGTTGCCTCGTTCAGCGTGAACGGGTGTTAACGGACAAGGTGCTCTGCATGGAAGCGTAAGTGCTCCTCAATAAAGCTGGCAATGAAGTAATAGCTGTGATCATAGCCTTCTTGCAAACGCAGGGTGATAGGGTAGTTCGCCTGCTCGGCGGCAGCAATCAGAGCATCAGGTTTTAGCTGCTCGCTTAAGAAGTTATCTTGAGTACCTTGATCAACCAGAATCGGTAATTGTTGCTCGGCTTTGGCGATCAGCGCACAGCTATCGTATTCCAACCATGTTTGTTGATCAGTGCCTAAGTAGCCAGTAAGGGCTTTTTGTCCCCACGGACAGTTTACTGGATTGGTGATCGGGCTAAAGGCTGAAATCGAGCGGTAACGATCTGGATTTTTCAAACCAATGGTAAGGGCGCCGTGTCCACCCATAGAGTGACCACTGATTGCACGCTCTGTGGTGACAGGGAAATTCGCTTCGATCAGAGCAGGGAGTTCGCTCACCACATAGTCATACATTTGGTAATGACGTTGCCAAGGCGCTTGGGTCGCATTGACATAAAAGCCGGCGCCAAGACCAAAGTCATAGCTACCTTCAGCATCATCGGGGACATCGTCGCCACGCGGGCTGGTATCTGGTGCCACGATCGCAATGCCTAGCTCAGCCGCTAAACGCTGCGCTCCGGCTTTTTGCATGAAGTTTTCATCGGTACAGGTTAAGCCCGATAGCCAGTACAGCACTGGGACGGATTGACCGCTAGCGATTTGCGGTGGTAGAAAAATCGCAAAGCGCATCTGGCAGTTTAAGCTGGTGGAGTGGTGAGTGTATTGCTTGTGCCAGCCGCCAAAACTTTTGTTGGCACTGATGTTTTCTAAGGTCATTGTCGGCTCTCAATCTTAAACAAGATAACAAACAGCACTGCTAATGCAGTGCTGAATGAAATGCGGGAACGGATAGGGGATTATTTATCGTAGTGAATAACGCTACGGATACTCTTACCTTCATGCATGAGATCAAACGCGTGGTTGATATCTTCCAGACCCATGGTGTGAGTGATGAAGTCGTTCAGGGCAAACTCACCCGCCATGTAGCGTTCAACGATTTCTGGTAGCTCAGAGCGACCTTTCACACCACCAAACGCAGAGCCACGCCATACTCGACCTGTCACTAATTGGAATGGACGAGTTGAGATCTCTTGACCTGCACCAGCAACACCGATGATCACAGACTCACCCCAACCTTTGTGACAACACTCAAGTGCTGAGCGCATCACGTTTACGTTACCGATACACTCGAACGAGAAATCAACACCGCCATCGGTCATTTCAACAATCACATCTTGGATTGGTTTATCGTAATCGTTCGGGTTGATACAGTCGGTCGCACCCAGTTTTTTCGCCAGTTCGTATTTGCTTTCATTGATATCAACACCAATGATACGGCTTGCGCCCGCCATGGTTGCACCAATGATAGCTGAAAGACCGATCCCGCCTAGACCAAAGATGGCTACGGTATCGCCTTTTTGTACGTCAGCCGTTTTTAGTACCGCACCCATACCGGTAGTAACACCACAACCTAATAGGCAAACCTCTTCTAGCGGCGCGTCTTTGCTTACTTTCGCCAGTGAAATCTCAGGTAGTACTGTGTACTCAGAGAAAGTCGAACAGCCCATGTAGTGGAAAATAGGTTCGCCATCTTTGTAGAAACGGGTTGTACCGTCAGGCATTAGACCTTTACCTTGGGTTTCTCGAATCTTCTGACACAGGTTAGTTTTACCTGATTTACAGAACTTACACTCGCCACACTCTGGAGTGTAAAGAGGGATCACGTGATCGCCCACTTGTACGCTGGTCACGCCTTCGCCCACTTTCTCAACGATACCGCCACCTTCATGACCTAATACCGCAGGGAAGATACCTTCTGGATCGTCACCAGATAGGGTGAAAGCATCGGTATGACAAACACCGGTTGCAATGATGCGTACTAATACTTCACCAGCACGCGGTAGCATTACATCAATTTCTTCAACCGAAAGTGGTTGGTTTGGACCCCAAGCGATAGCGGCTTTTGATTTAATAAATTGGTCAGTCATCTTTGATTCTCTCTGCTGCGGTCAAAGACCGATTAATAACAAGACGCATGCGTTGCTAATTGGTGTTTAGCAATCTTTGTTCGCAATGGCTTTTAACTGTTGTGCTATAGGCTTTAACAGTAGAAGACAAAGTGATAAACGACGAGTTCTGATGGTGTATTTGAACTCGTTATCACGAAACTTGCTGTTACTGTGCGTCGATGGGGAGTATTGTATTTATTTCAGAATGAATGATAATTACCTTAATTATTAAATTACTTTTACTCAGGTGTAATAATGTTGCTGTGGGAAGGGGTGATGGAGTTTGTTGCCGTTGCCGAACGTGAGAGCTTTACCAGTGCGGCTAAGCAATTGGGCATTTCTACCGCGCAAGTGAGCCGTCAGATCAGTGCGCTGGAAACGCGGTTAAGTACCAAACTGTTCTACCGAACAACGCGAAAAGTGTCGTTGACCGAAGAAGGGCAGATTTATTATCGCCACTGTCGCCAAGTGATCGATGGTTTGGAAGAAGCCGAGCGGGCGATCACCAGTCTGCGTGATAAACCACAAGGTTTAGTCAAGCTTACCGCGCCTGTGACCTATGGTGAGCAATTCATTATGCCGCTGCTCAACGACTTCCAACTCCAATATCCAGAAGTTGCGATCAGCGTTGATCTCACCAACCAGCAAGTGGACTTGGTAGAAGCAGGATATGATTTGGCGATCCGTTTGGGCCATTTATCAAGTTCAAGCATGATGGCGAAAAAGCTAACTTCGCGAACGCAATATGTGTGTGCCTCGCCTCAGTATCTCGCGACATATGGCACTCCCCATTCGTTGTCTGAATTGAGCCAACATAACTGCTTACTCGGAAATCACGATCACTGGCGCTTCCAAGAAAGTGATAAAGCTAAATCGGTCAAAGTTGGTGGTAGTCTTCGTTGTAATAGTGGTTATGGATTATTAGACGCCGCGCTTAAAGGACTCGGTTTAGTGCAACTGCCAGACTATTATGTTTCTGAGGCGTTAGCGTCAGGACGATTGGTGGCTGTGCTGACCCAGTATCAAGAGCCCGAAGAGGGGATTTGGGCGCTGTATCCTCATAACCGTCACTTGTCACCCAAAGTACGGATGCTGGTGGATTATCTCGCTCAAGGGCTCGATAATTCGCTATAATCGCGACCCCAAAATTGAACAATCGAGATGAGAGATAGCGTGACAGAACAAACCATCGATAATCCGCAGCATGAAATCTTTATGCGCCGCGCGATGGAATTAGCGGGCAAAGCCGAAGCGGAAGGTGAAGTGCCGGTTGGCGCAGTGGTGGTGCTGGATGGTCGTGTGATTGGTGAAGGCTGGAATCGCTCGATTGGTCAGCACGATGCCACAGCACATGCCGAGATCATGGCCCTGCGACAAGCGGGGAAAGTGGTGCAAAATTACCGTTTGCTCGATGCTGTGATGTACGTGACGTTAGAGCCGTGCCCGATGTGTGCGGGTGCTATGGTTCATAGCCGGATTGGTAAAGTGGTGTACGGGGCGCCCGATCTGAAAACGGGGGCGGCGGGTAGCATTATGAATTTGCTGAGCTACGAGCAAGTGAATCATCATGTTCTCGTCGAAAAAGGCTTACTTGAAGATGAGTGCCGTGCCCAGTTACAAGCCTTTTTTAAGCGTCGCCGCGCTGAAATTAAAGCGGCGAAGCAAGCGCGAAAAGCGCAGCAATAGCTGTAAAGATAACGATAAATAGGATCGCCATGTCATCGAATTTCAAACAACAGCAGATTGGTAACGTTGCGTTAGTGGTTGAAAACTACGACGACGCCATTGCGTTTTATACCCAGAAATTGGGCTTTGAGTTGGTTGAAGATACCGATCTTGGTGGTGGTAAGCGCTGGGTACAGGTGACGCCACCCAATTCCAACGGCACCAACTTACTGTTGGCGCAAGCAAGCACTGATGAGCAGCGCCACAGCATAGGTAATCAAACTGGCGGTCGGGTATTTTTATTCCTGCAAACCGATGACTTTTGGCGTGATTACCATGCCATGAAGCAGCAAGGGGTGACTTTTAATGAAGAGCCTCGAATTGAAGAGTACGGCACTGTGGTGGTATTCCAAGATTTGTACGGTAATAAATGGGATTTGTTGCAGCTAACCGCGAAGTCCTAGTTTTCTCTCGCTGGTTTGTTGAACGTCATTTCTATTCGCACTGACTCTTGAGTGAGCACTCAGTCAAATCGCAAAAAGCTCGCCTTATTTGGCGAGCTTTTTTATTGGTGATGAGCCTCGCTAGCGACTCGCGCTAGGAGCTTTAGCTGGTTTATGCCGCTTCATTAAGAATTGAAATGGCAAACCCACGCTGGCGCCATAAAATTTTACGGCGGATGATGGTGCTTTGGCGTTTACGGCGAGTTGCCGCTGACGTCATGCGTTTTTTGAAAGAGGAATTGGCTGATTTTCTTTTAAATAATTTCATTCATCCTCCTAGTCTCGGAGTAAATATCTATAGGGTTAATTTTACTGACTTGTACGAGCGTGAGAATGATGAAGATCGAAAATTACCGTACTGGATCTCATTATTCGCGTTATCGAGCGTGACCTGAACCTCAAAATGCGCGAATGATTGCGAATGAACAAAAAAAAGACCTGCTCAGTGGCAGGTCTTTTTGATGCTGGTTACGGTTATTGTGCCGCAGTGGCTGCGCTGGTCGTCTCGGTGGCAACCGCTCCGCTGACTACGTTAGCTTGTTTGGCGGGCGCTTGAATGGTTTGCAGGCCATCGACACTTGCCACGCTCTGCTCTTGTACTGGTTGGCTATGGGCTTGTTCATAACCAATGATGCTCTGATAGTAGCGACGAATGTTTTCCACATAGTTTAGTGCTTCGTCACCACGCGCGTAACCGTAGCGAGTTTGCTTGTAGTATTTACGTTGGCGCAGTAGCGGTAAACGCTGTTTTACATCACTCCACGCATCAGGGTTACCGCCTTGCTTTTTGGTTAAGCGACGGGCATCCATCATATGACCAAAGCCGACATTGTATGAGGCCAGGGCGAACCACACTTTCTCATGCTCTGCGATACTGTCTGGCACGCGGGCGATCATCTTGCTCAGGTAAGCACTACCGCCACGGATACTTTGCTCAGGATCGAGGCGGTTTTTCACTCCGACCGATTTTGCCGTCGGCAGTGTTAGCATCATCATACCGCGCACACCAGTAGGTGATACCGCACGCGGATTCCAGTGTGATTCTTGGTACGACAGCGCCGCCAATAAACGCCAGTCAAATTCGTTGGCATACTGTTTAAACAAGGCTTCCCAACGTGGTAGTTTTTTCTCAATCGCACGTAAGAAGGCACGGGTATCGACGTAGTCGAAAGAATCGACATGACCGAAGTATTTCTCTTCAAGGGCGACAAGTTCGCCACTTTGCTGGATCTCACCAAAGAACTCGATCAACAAGGCATACAAGCTATCGTTGTTGGCTTCATTAACAAACCAAGCGATTGGCTCATCTTCGGTTAACTCCATTGCAATCGCGATATCAGGGTGGATGCGCTGCAAAAGGGCGACATCAACAGAGTCTGCAACGGTGAAATCTAGCTCGCCAGTAGACACTAAACGCAGTAGCTCGTCGCTATCGGTATCGTCAGCGGTTTGCCATTCTAGTTCTGGATAAAGCTCTTTCAGTTGGCGTAGGCGTTTCTCGTGGCTAGAGCCTTTTATCACCTCTAGACTACCTTTGTTCAGTGCAAGGTCGCTGGGCTTACGAGGGCGCCAGTTGCCTTTTTTGTACACCACAACTTGGCTAGCAAAGTAATACGCCGGGGCAGCTTTAAAATGGGCAATACGATCAGGAGTGATGGTTAAGCCTGCCGCGATCATATCGACATCGCCACGTTTGAGTGCTGGAAATAACCCTGAGAGGGTAAACATTGGTTGCATTTCCAGTTTCACACCCAGTTTTTTGGCAAAGCGCTGCGCTAACTCATAATCTAGCCCGGTAGGGCCATCGTTTCCTATGTAGTAAGAAAGCTGATTATTCAGCGTACCAACACGTAATACACCGCTTTCACGGATACGTTCTAAGTCGGTTTGGTTTTGGCTTTGCCATTTACAACCACTCAACCCTAGGCAAGTTAATAAGATCAGAACCCAAGTGTTGAGGCGATTAATGAATGAATGACTGTTCAAAAACACATGCTCATCGTTATAGTTTGGTGTTCTTTATACCAAAGCTGGAATGATCCTCAAAGTAAGTGGCTAGCAAATACTTGATTTCATGTTTTGTACCGCTAGTGGTGTAGTTGCATATCGACGGTGGTGTTTTTGGTGCGTAATGGGTTAAAAGGGGAGGAAACAGGCTTTTTTTCACTGAAATTACGACTGATTGAAAAAAAACACGCAAACGGTTGCGTCAGGTGTTACGTCGCCAAACAATTTGCCTTATACTACGCCCGAACATGAGACCTACCCCTCGGTATTGAGTGGTGTTAAGGCTGAAAAAGGTGACATTGATGTAATAAAACAGAGTGTTTGTTAGATCAATTTCACCTTCATTCAACTGCTAATCGAGAGTCGTCACACATGGAAATTTTGCGTGGTTCACCCGCACTATCTGAGTTTCGCGTTAATAAGCTACTTGAGCGTTGTCGCGAATTAGGTCTGCCTGTGACTGGCATCTATGCCGAGTTCATGCACTTTGCTGATGTTTCAGCGCCTCTAAATGCTGACGAGCAGAGCAAGCTAGCAAGTCTACTTACTTACGGTCCAACGATTGCCGAGCACGAACCAGTGGGCACTTTGTTACTGGTTACTCCGCGTCCCGGCACTATTTCGCCGTGGTCTTCTAAATCTACCGATATCGCCCACAACTGTGGTCTAAGCCAAGTGAAGCGCTTAGAGCGTGGTACTGCGTATTACATTGAATCATCTTCTGATCTAACCGCTGAGCAAATCACAGACGTGAAAGCGCTGATCCATGATCGCATGATGGAAGTGGTTTTCGCTGAAATGGACGCAGCGGCGGCACTCTTTACCGTGGCTGAGCCTGCGCCTGTGGCACAAGTTGATATCCTTGCTGGCGGTCGTGCTGCGCTTGAAGACGCAAACGTTTCACTTGGTTTGGCGTTAGCAGAAGACGAGATCGACTACCTAGTTGAGAACTTTACAAAACTGGGTCGTAACCCGAACGACATCGAGCTAATGATGTTCGCACAGGCGAACTCTGAGCACTGTCGTCATAAAATCTTTAATGCAGACTGGACTATCGATGGCGTAGACCAAGAGAAGTCGCTGTTTAAGATGATCAAAAACACATTCGAGACCACACCTGATCACGTGCTGTCTGCGTACAAAGATAACGCAGCGGTAATGACAGGCTCGAAAGTGGGTCGTTTCTTCCCGAACCCAGAAACGCGCCAATACAACTACCACCAAGAAGATGCACACATCTTAATGAAGGTGGAAACCCACAACCACCCAACGGCTATCTCGCCATGGCCGGGCGCTTCAACGGGCTCTGGCGGCGAAATTCGTGATGAAGGCGCGACCGGTATCGGTGGTAAGCCAAAAGCAGGTTTGGTTGGTTTCACTACCTCTAACCTACGTATTCCAGGCTTTGAGCAGCCATGGGAAACGGACTTCGGTAAGCCAGGTCGCATCGTTAATGCACTGGATATTATGACTGAAGGCCCTCTTGGTGGCGCGGCATTCAACAACGAATTTGGTCGTCCAAACCTATTAGGTTACTTCCGTACTTACGAAGAAAAAGTGACTTCCCACGCAGGTGAAGAAGTACGTGGTTACCACAAGCCAATCATGATCGCTGGTGGTATGGGTAACATCCGTGACGAGCATGTTCAGAAGAAAGAGATCCCAGTGGGTGCGAAGCTTATCGTACTGGGTGGTCCTGCAATGAACATCGGTCTTGGTGGCGGTGCAGCGTCTTCGATGGCGTCTGGCCAATCGGCAGAAGATCTCGATTTTGCTTCTGTACAGCGTGAAAACCCAGAGATGGAACGTCGTTGTCAAGAAGTTATCGACCGTTGTTGGCAGCTAGGTGATGCAAACCCAATCGCATTTATCCACGATGTGGGCGCGGGTGGTATCTCTAACGCATTGCCAGAGCTAGTTGATGATGGCGAGCGTGGCGGTAAGTTCCAGTTACGTGATGTACCAAACGACGAACTCAGCATGAGCCCACTTGAGATCTGGTGTAACGAATCTCAAGAGCGCTACGTTATGGCGGTGGCGCCAGAGAATATGGAAACCTTCGATGCGATCTGTAAGCGTGAGCGTGCACCTTATGCTGTAGTGGGTGAAGCAACGGAAGAGCGTCATCTAACGCTAGAAGATTCACACTTCGACAATACGCCAATTGATATGCCGATGGATATCCTGCTTGGTAAAACGCCGAAGATGCACCGTGATGCGAAGACACTAAAAGTGGATAGCCCAGCCATTAATCGTGACGGCATCGAGATGAACGAAGCGGTTGACCGTGTTCTTCGTCTCCCAACGGTTGCAGAGAAAACGTTCCTTATCACTATCGGTGACCGCTCAGTAACCGGTCTTGTTGCGCGTGACCAAATGGTTGGTCCTTGGCAGGTACCGGTAGCGAACTGTGCGGTAACAGCGGCAAGTTACGATTCTTACCATGGTGAAGCAATGTCGATGGGGGAGCGTACGCCAGTTGCTCTTCTAGACTTTGGCGCTTCAGCGCGTCTAGCGGTAGGTGAGTCACTCACTAACATCGCA
The DNA here is from genome assembly GCF_001650345.1 of Photobacterium jeanii. Lineage (GTDB taxonomy): Bacteria > Pseudomonadota > Gammaproteobacteria > Enterobacterales > Vibrionaceae > Photobacterium > Photobacterium jeanii. Next base: position 285,359 of record NZ_LVHF01000025.1, read on the forward strand.
GGTTCTGATATTGGTGATATCAAGCGCATCAAGCTTTCTGCAAACTGGATGTCTCCAGCAGGTCATCCGGGTGAAGACGCAGGTCTTTACGAAGCGGTGAAAGCGGTAGGTGAAGAGCTATGTCCAGCGCTGGGTCTGACTATCCCAGTGGGTAAAGACTCAATGTCGATGAAGACCAAGTGGAACGAGAACGGTGAAGAGAAAGAAGTCACTTCTCCACTATCTCTTGTTATCACAGCGTTTGGCCGTGTTGAAGATGTACGTAAGACGGTAACTCCTCAGCTTCGTACTGATCTTGGCGAGAGCTCTCTAGTTCTTGTTGACCTAGGTAACGGTAAGAACCGTCTAGGTGCAACGGCACTAGCACAGGTTTACAAGCAACTGGGTGACAAGCCAGCTGACGTTGATAACGCAGAGCAGCTAAAAGGCTTCTTTGATGCAATGCAGACACTTGTTCGTGATGACAAGCTAGTGGCTTACCACGATAAGGGTGATGGCGGTTTATTGGTAACATTGGCAGAGATGGCATTTGCTGGTCACTGTGGTGTGAAAGTCGATATCGCGGCATTAGGCGAAGATACGTTAGCGGCGCTATTTAACGAAGAGCTAGGTGCCGTGGTTCAAGTTAAGAACCAAGACCTAGACGCAGTTAATGCAGTACTGGCAGCGAACGGTCTAGCAGCATGTTCTCACGTCATCGGTTCTGTAGAAGCATCTGATGAGCTAGTGGTCACATCTGGTGAGCAGGTGGTTATCGAGCGTAACCGTACTGAACTACGTACTATCTGGGCTGAGACTACGCACAAGATGCAGTCATTACGTGACAACCCAGCGTGTGCAAACCAAGAGCACGAAGCGAAGAAAGACAACTCTGACCCAGGTCTGAACGTTAAGTTAAGCTTCGACGTAAACGAAGATGTGGCAGCGCCATTCATCGCTGGCTCAATGGTTAACACAGGTGCTAAGCCTAAGATGGCTATCCTACGTGAGCAGGGTGTTAACTCACACGTAGAAATGGCAGCAGCGTTTGACCGTGCAGGCTTTGACGCAGTCGACGTTCACATGAGCGACATCCTAACGGGTCAAGCAGTACTAGAAGAATACAACGGTCTTGTGGCTTGTGGTGGCTTCTCTTACGGTGACGTACTCGGTGCGGGTGAAGGTTGGGCGAAGTCAGTGTTATTCAACGCACAGGCACGTGACCAATTTGAGAACTTCTTCAAGCGTGAAGATACCTTCTCGTTAGGTGTATGTAACGGTTGTCAGATGCTGTCGAACCTACGTGACCTGATCCCAGGTGCTGACCTGTGGCCACGTTTCGTACGTAACGAATCTGAGCGTTTTGAAGCGCGCTTTAGCCTAGTAGAAGTACAGAAGTCTGACTCTGTATTCTTCAACGGCATGGAAGGTTCACGTATGCCAATCGCAGTCTCTCACGGTGAAGGCCGCGTCGAGGTTCGCAACAATGAACACTTAAGCGCTATCGAGAATTCAGGCACAGTGGCACTACGTTACGTAGACAACCACGGTAACCCAACGCAGCAGTATCCGAACAACCCGAACGGTTCGCCAAACGCAATCACGGGTCTAACGACGACTGATGGCCGTGTCACTATCATGATGCCTCACCCAGAGCGTGTATTCCGTACCGTTGCTAACTCTTGGCACCCAGATAGTTGGGGTGAGAACGGTGCTTGGATGCGTATGTTCCAAAATGCACGTAAAAACCTTGGCTAATTGTCCATACAGTTAATCATGTCGTGATTAACTGAGCTAAAAACCGACATCGCGCTGACTTATTGCACGATGTCGGTTTTTTTATGTTTGTTTGTCTTTTTATTCATCAAATTAATAATCACCTCCGACCTCTCCGCTAGGCTCAATCTGTATAATCGCGCCCCTTTCGTTAGAAGCACATTTGTATAACTATTCAGTCATTGCCATATCAATACTAATTCGTGCTGAATGAGTATTCGAAGGGCGAATTTGACGCTCCATTTTTCTGCGTTGACGTGATCCACTGTAGCTCACCTCGCCATCTGTGCTTCTTCCTTTTCTTTAGTCTCACCATCGAATTGACATGATCTCGGTGCCAAGTTGCTCCGGATTGTTATTGACGTGTTTTGGTGTGAGATCTGTATCGATTTATGCGTATAAAAAATATTGGTGTCTAGTGTTTGGTAATTCATTTCAATCTATAAACCGACCTCACCGCCTTTCTTGGAAAGGCAGTTTAGTGATTTTGACCTTGAGTGCGTCTGTAACAGGCTGTTTTGATGACTCATCTTCTGATTCTTCTGAGGCGGGGTCTTATCATGCAGGTATGCGACCACATGTTGTGTTCGCACCGCAGAGTCAACAAATGGATTTGGTGAATGACTTACGTTTTGGCTCTCGCTTTGCTGCTGGGGTAAATGTCCACACGGCAGATGACGGTGTTGTTAGTATTAATGGCAAGCGTGGACTGACGTTGGCGGATAGCGAGGGCTTTTCGACCACTGCGCAGTTTGATGTTGCATTTAGTCAGCCGTTAGATCCCGCTAGCGTATCTTTTACAGGCCCTAACCAAAATGTGTTTGTGCTACCACTGCAATCTAACGGCGATGATCCTGTGTCGTTGGCAAGCTTTCAAGGCAATGGCAGTAAGTTGGTTGATCGCAGCAAATTAGCGCAGCAACAATTTCGCGCCAATGTTGTGGTGCTTGATGGTGAGGCTAGCGTGCTGCGTATTAGTCCGTTGGCACCACTCGCACCACAAACTAAATATTTGGTGATTTTGACGAATACCCTGCGTGACACCCAAGGTCAGGTGATCGTACCAGCCGATGAGTATCACCTATATCGCCAAACGGATGCTCTGACCGCCAATTTACCGCTAGGCGGTGTGGTGTCTCGTTGGCATAACATGGCAAGCGATGCATTGGTTGCGATTGCGGGGGGCTTTGCTGAAAAAGGACAAACCAGTTATTTGTCGCAAGATCGCCAAGCAGCAAGCCAGCAAATTGCTCATGCGTTTACTTTTACCACCACCATGGGCACTGCGGCATTAGAAGCGTTAGCCAGTCCTAAAGCAGCGCTAATTAATCAAGGTCTTACGCCACAACAAGCCGATGACATCCTTGCGTCGGTAGCGCATGGCAACGCGATGCCACAGCCTCGTGAAGTGGGCATTATTCGTCGTGATCTCTCGATTGGTGACATGCTAGACCCGTTTTTACAAAAACTGGGGGTGGTATTTAACTCTTTAGATAGCCGCGCATTGGCACAGCAATTTGATATGTCAGTGGCGCAGATCGATCAGCTAAAAGCGCAATACCAAGACTTTAAGCTCGACGGTCAGTTGTTGGATGATTTGCTATCAGACGGCGTACAAGGTTTTTCGTTTGCCTCTTTTGGCTATCCGAAAGTGAAATTTGTGCAGGGTCATATTACCTTGCCGTATTACTTAGCAGCGCCAGAGCTGGATGAAAATCGTCATATCAAGGCGAGCGCGTTGGCGGAGTTTGGCAATGATGAATGGCAATATTCAGCGCAAAACCTTGCCGCAACAAGCACCAATGCTAAAACCGCGTTTCCATACCCAGAGCAACAAGCGCAATACAAAGTGCCATTTTTGGTGACGCTACCACAAGGGGAAAAGCCTGACGGTGGTTGGCCTGTGGTGATTTTCCAGCACGGGATTTTGGGTGATCGCAGTAATAGTTTCCCAGCAGGTATGGCATTGGCTTCGCTGTGTGACAAAGAACGTCCAGACAACGACTGTTTTGCGACTATTGCGATTGACTTGCCGCTGCACGGTATTTCGCCACAGCTACTTGTTGGTAGCGCCGCGTTACCATCGCCGTTTGTTGGTTTCGGGATGGACTCACTACGTGTTGAGACAAAAACAGCGTTAGCTGCACTCGACAGTAAGCCAAGTCTGACTGACAGTGAAGCTCAACAGCACGCCAAACTGACGGCGCAGCTCAATGAAATGGAAGGGATCGTCGAGCGTCACTTTAGCGCAACCCGCTCACCGACAGGTGAGATACAGCCAATGAGTTGGGATTTAGCGACTCTAAATGGTAGCTCGGGCTCAACGTTTATGAATTTCAGCAATGTATTGAGCCAGCGCGATCGTATGCGCCAAGCTATTTCTGATTTGTTGAACTTAAACGCCAGCCTTAAAAACATCGACCTTGATGATGATGGCGTGAGCGACTTTGACATTAGCCGTGTTTATTTTGTTGGTCACTCGCTGGGTGGTGTATTGGGGATGCCATTCGTCGCGGTCAATAACGATCCTCTTGTTCATCAATACAACCCGAATTTGCCGAAGATCCAAGCGGCAGCGTTGTTAACCACAGGTGGTGGTGTGCCTAAGCTTTTGGAACACTCACCAAGCTTTAGACCAGAAATTCTGGGCGCGTTGAAGCATTTAGATACGCATCAGCCGTTAACTGTGGGTTCAAAGGCATTCGAGCATTACTTCTATACCTTACAGAGTGTGATTGATGGTGTTGATCCACTTAACTTTGCTGCTAAATTAAAAGCCAGCGATACCGGTCTTTACATGGCAGAAGTAGTGGGTGGCGCGCCAGTGTTAGATGCTAACGGCTATCAGCAATACAGCGCAGATGGTCAAGCGATGACAACACTGCCTGATCAAACCATTCCCAACAGTGCAGACGGTCTACCTACCGCGCCATTCAAAGGCAGTATTGCCGCGCCACTAGCTGGCACCGAGCCAATGGTGAAGTTGATGGGGCTAAAATCGTTGCAATACGATTTAGATGATGCCGCGGCTGGGGCGGTGAACCGTGGTTTTACTGTCAATGCTGAACAGGGATACCCGTTAAAAGTGGTTGCACGCTTTAATCGTGGTACTCACGTATCACCAGTTATGGCATTGGAAAATATCCAACGCATGATGGTGGATAACCAAAAGCTGGTGGCTGCGTTTAAATCGGGCGAGATGGGGAAAGATCACTTATCGCTGATCTACTTGGCTGCGGATTCATTGAAACGCTCGGGTGGTTTGTTCCTTGAAATGACAGGGCAGGTGAGTGATTTCTTCACGCATAACGGCACCCAAGTGTCGGTGAAAGACGCGAACTTTTTAAGCCATAACGACTCGCACCAAAATACAGTGCCACTACCGGCCTTAACGCTGGTTAGTAAGCAGCCGCAACAGTGTGAAGCGGAAAGTGTTTGTATTATTGATAACGGTAATGCGGCATTTGAAACTCAAGGTGTTTGGTCGACCAAGAGCGATCGTCCTAGCGATAGTCAAGGCACAACGTATGCCTACGCGGCCGGGAGTGGTGATAACTACTTTGCGCATGCAGCGTGGTGGTTCCGTGTGAATAAACCGGGAACTTACCGTGTGTCGATGCGTACTCCGTCTAACTTTGCCCAAGGCTCGATGTTCTTTGCTCATGGTGCAACCACAGGCGCAAGATACAACGTGTTTGCCGCTTCCGGTGAATCGAGCGATCGCATGTTTAACTTGGTTGACGGTGTGAGTAACGCAGCCCCCTTTGATTACCCAATGGCAGCTAATGGTGAATACATGACACTGGGTGAGTTTGTGTTCGATAAGCACCATGATTACAAGGTGACAGTCCACAACCGCAGTGTTGAGATCATTACTGGTCCTCTGATTGCTGATGCGATTAAGGTTGAATTCGTATCGAGCAATACCAATATGTCGGCGGCGGCGCAGTTAACCACGGTAGTCGAACAAGTTGAAGCGCTATTAGCTTCAGCGCAAGTGGGTAACCAACCGGGTCAGTACCCGCAAGCGAAGATTGATCAGCTCAAGGCTGCTTTGGCGTCAATCAATCACGTTTCTATTGACCCAACTCTTGCGTCGTCAGATATGTTGCTACTAAAAGCGCAGCTAGACAAAGCCGTGAGCGAACTTGAAAAGAGCCAAGTGCCGCAACCCGTTGTCGTCACCACAGATCCTAAAGGGACTGTGATGGACAATAGCGATCGTAACTTTAAAGTGTCAGTCGCGGGCACGATTAAAGTGGAAGGTAATGGTCAGTATGGTCGCGATTACTATTATTCGACCGATGCGAACGCGGTAGCGGAATGGACATTTGAAGTTGCTGAAAGTGGAAACTACCAAATTACTTTCAACAGCCCTGGTGGGTTTGGTAGCAGTCACGGTTATGGTTCAGATAAGACCATGTATCGTGTACTACGTGGTGAAAGTGAGCTAGCTAGTCAAAACGTTGATCTTTACAACAAAGCTTTTGATTTTGCGCCATTGGTAGAGAGCTTATATTTAGAGCAAGGCACTCAGTATAAAGTGAGAATTTCAGGGGCTTACAGTTCGTGGAGTGATTACGGCATTGTGGCTGATGCGATTCAAGTAACTCACAAACCATAAGAAAAATATGAGATCAAACTCATACTTATTGTGACAAAACCGTCCTTATGGGCGGTTTTTTGTTCTAAAACAAAAGAAATGCGTATGAGTTATCAGAAAAGTTGAGGCGTTGCTCAAATTGCTGAGTTTGGTGTTGAGTCATTAGCAAGTTAGCACTAAAATGCGCCACTTCAATTCAACTATTTTTTAACGCATACCCAATTTTGATATTACAGGGAAGAGCGTTACCAACACGGCTTGGTATCTAGCTCAAGTAATTGACGTGGTATGTGCTTGTACGATCAAGGAAGATAACCTTGCCACATTCGGTTCAACATCAGAGTTCGACGCTGGCGCAGCGCGTGCTTGGCGTGATCGTTACCCTATGCTTGTTGCGAAATTTTGATGCCTTTTCAATCGCATTCAGTTACACCCAGTTAGGGATCATTCCTATGGTGATCAGTGGTCTCGTATTGCTATCAGGAATTTTATCTGCGATTGGCTTGCTCAAAGGCCGTCATTGGGGGTTTCTGCCACTCTACTTTTTTATTCCTGCCGCCACCATGTTCTTTAACTTTTCTATGGTGCCCTTCGTACCCTTGATTTTCCCTGAAGCTCTGCGAGCTTACGTTGTGCTTGGGGTCAATATCAGCATCTTACTGTACGCAGTGTTTGCCTTACTCAATAAAATGGATAGACCCATAGGGCTTAATTCTTAGCGTCACACAGTTAAGAACTGACAGCCAAGTGGTTGTTTGTTATCAGCTCCACAATGGTGAAAACAAGCGGCAAAGCCATTGAGCTAAGCTAAGAGTTTCTGCGATAATCCCAAGCTAACCCTAAGACTTCAGTAGTTTTGCGAGTTATTACCTAAGCAAATAATTTGCAAATATTAGCCTCCGCTCAAAAGGACGACGAGAAAATGAAAAAAATCGAAGCCATTATTAAGCCATTTAAACTAGACGATGTGCGTGAAGCGTTGGCTGAAGTAGGCATCACAGGTATGACTGTCACAGAAGTAAAAGGCTTCGGTCGTCAAAAAGGTCACACCGAGCTGTACCGCGGCGCAGAGTACATGGTCGATTTCCTACCTAAAGTGAAACTAGAAATCGTTGTTGCTGATGAAGTGGCAGATCAATGCGTCGACACCATTATTGAAACCGCTCAAACAGGCAAAATTGGCGATGGTAAGATCTTCATGTTCGATGTAGAGCGTGTAGTGCGCATCAGGACGGGTGAAGAGGACGAGGACGCAATTTAATTAGTTTTAACAAACTGTTAGATAGCTGAAGAGCCCATAGCAAAGTGTCTATGGGTTTTTTTTGTCTTTTAAACGTGTGAGGATTGCTATTGATGTGTATAATTCGCCGTTGAACCAAATGTCGTTTAACTAGGCTAGATAAGTTATGCAACCAATTAAGTACAGGCCTGATGTAGATGGCTTACGAGCTATTGCGGTTATCGCAGTTATTATTTTCCATTTAAATTCATCTTGGCTTTCAGGTGGTTTTATTGGTGTAGATATTTTCTTTGTGATATCAGGATTTATTATAACCACAGCTATCTATTCTCATATGCAGTGTGGCGCTTTTTCTTTTTCTGAGTTTTATATTAAGCGCATAAAAAGAATATTACCTTTGTTTTATTTGGTAGCAACATGTAGTTTTTGTATAGCTTACTTTTTATATTTGCCCGAAGATTTCGTACGAGTTGCTGACAGTGTAAGATATGCGAGTGCGTTCATTGCGAATGTATATTTTGAAAGGAATTCAGGTTATTTTGCTCCATCTTCCGATGTATTGCCGTTGTTGCATATTTGGTCCTTGTCGGTTGAAGAGCAGTTTTATTTAATATGGCCTGTATGTTTATTCTTACTGCTCAAGTTCGTTAACAATAATAAGCTGATGACTATATTAATTACTATTTTTATTGTAGCCATTTCTTATTCACAAATATCGACAATAACGGCCCCTAACGCTGCTTATTTTTTACTTCAAAGTCGCTTATTTGAAATGTTTTCAGGTGCTTTACTCGCTATTGTTTGTGTTGATAAGCGTAATAGAAACATCCACTTTACTTTTCTAACATACCAAGTTTTAAGTATTGTTGGTGCTGGTGTATTAGTTATATTATTTTTCTCATACAGCTCAAATATAAGCTTTCCTGGTATTAATGCTCTTTGGGTTGTTCTTGCCACTGCTGCACTAATCTTTTCCGGAGAAAGAAGTAATACATTAAGTTGTTGTATTCTTAGTAATAAAGTTGTTGCTTTCCTAGGGAAGATTTCATACTCATTATATCTATGGCATTGGCCAATCATTGCTTTTTATAATTATTATTATGGTTCGATGACTGTATCCGGTGCTGTTATCTGTCTTTTGCTAACCTTTATATTATCTATTTTATCTTGGAAGTTTTATGAAACGCCATTGCGATATTTAAAATTAAGATATAGATGGGTTGTTTTATTTTACTTTATTGTCCCAGTTATCATTGCTGTTAGTATTGCAAAAAACATAGCAGATAATGATGGTTATATGGATAGGTTTGAACCTGAGATTATTGAGTTTTCAACACAACACTCGAAAGGGTTTGGCCCATATGCGAATCAATATATAAAAAATACTTCGTATCATCCATTTAAGGCTGAAGTATTAGGTTTACAAACAGGTCAAATCTCTGACATTAAGGCGCTATTATGGGGGGACTCTCACGCTGATCACTTTAGATCAAGTGTTGATGTTTTAGGGCGAGAGTTTGGTTTTTCTACTTTATATGGTGGTCAGCCGGGTTGCCCTCCATTACTTGGTGCTCAATTGTTATACAACAAAGAGTTAACAGAAGAATGTAAATTGTTAAATGATCAACTTGCAGAAGTTGTTAAGAGTTCGGATGTCCCTTTTGTCTTTTTAGGGGCTCGATGGGCTATGTATACTGAAACATCCATGAAAATTGGAGAAGAAGGACCTATCTTTTTAGCCGATGAAAAAGATTCAACGAAGAGTGTAGAGAATAGCCGTCGAGTGTTCAAAGAAAGCTTAGATAGAACCTTGGCCTTTATCATTTCTCAAGGGAAAAATCCGATTGTATTTGAACAGGTTGCTGAATTTAGCTTTACACCGAACAGTTGTTGGTTAAAGCAACTCAAGTATGGTGGTATCACAGGCAAAGGGTGTGAATCGCCTATTGAGGAGTTTGAAATACGACAAAACTATTACCAAACGTATTTAAGTGAGCTTGAAGAAAAATATCCTCAGTTAGTTGTTATCAGAATGAAGGATACATTATGTGATAGCCGTGCCTGTAAGAGCATGCTAAATGGCACTCCCTTGTATTATGATAATAACCACTTGAATTATTATGGTGGGAAAGCCGTTATGGAGGCTTATTTAGCCAATGATGAATCAACAGTAATTAGGAAACTTTTTCATTAAAACAGATAACGCCTTGGCATAGACCAAGGCGTTTTTGTAATTGTTGAATTAATTATTATTGCTTTATTGATAGCTTTTATCTATTGAATGTATAAGACAACTCAAATGGAGTGCAGGGGAGGTGAGCCGTAATATTGAGGAAAAGAAAGGAGATTTCATTATGACTAACCAAAATATTATCGGTCTTGATAGCGTAAAATCTGAAGTGCTTGCAGCACAACTTAACCAACTGTTAGCAAATTACCAAGTGTTGTACATGAACGTGCGTGGCTACCATTGGAACATTAAAGGTCGTGAGTTTTTTGAATTACACGAGAAATTTGAAGAGATTTACACCGACCTACAAGTGAAAATTGATGAGCTAGCAGAGCGCGTGCTAACACTAGGGGCAACGCCATCTCATAGTTTTACTCAGTATCTTGAAGTGAGCGATATCAAAGAGCACCTAAACGCTCATGCGGGTGGTGAGTGTGTTGGTGGATTACAAGCTGGTTTTAAAGTGTTGTTAGGTATGCAACGTCAAATTTTGGGGCTAGCGGGTGATGCTGATGATGAAGGTACGGCTGCTTTAATGGGCGATTACATCCGTGAGCAAGAAAAGCTGATGTGGATGCTCAATGCCTACAACCAATAATCAGAGCTGTAAGTCTAATACATTGTTAAATGCAAAAGAGGTCGCAACAAGCGACCTCTTTGCTATGGATTCAATTTCGCCTTCTATTTATTAATGCTGTAAATAGCGGCTTAACTGGCTGGTGCGCTGGCACTGTAACGGCTTGGTTTGTGGTTCATCGCCAACACCAAGTTCAGCATAAAGGCACCAATCACTGAGTAAGCCAGTGTAATTGGGCTCGCAAAGAAGAATGAACCAATTAAGATACTGATATCGATCCCCATCTGCATTTTGCCTGCTGAAATACCGAAACGCTCCTGAAGGAAGAGTACCAAGACATTGAAACCGCCAAGGCTGGTACGGTGGCGAAATAGGATCAGCATACCCAAGCCCATCAACAAACCACCAATCACTGCACAGTACAATGGATCAAGCCAGTTGATCTCAACTACACGGTACAAGTTATCGGTAATAATCGAGACCAAGCCGCCAGAGACGATACTGGTCATCGCAAAGCTACGACCCATTCTAAACCACGCCATTAAGTAAAACGGGCAGTTCGCCATAAAGTAAAGTTGACCAAAGGTCAGATCGACAAAGTGTGTCATCACCAACGCCAAGCCTGTGGTACCACCTGTAAGGAGGTCCGCCTGCTGAAGGAAAAAGACACCTTGAGCAACAATAAAGGTGCCAGTCAGAATTGCGATGATGTTTTCAGATAAAGAATGCTTGTTACTGCTCAAAGAGGGCTCCTTATTCATCATTTGCCGAGAGCAAAGTAGATACAGCGAAGGTCAATTTCGGTCGCAATGATAAAGCCCTTTTTGTTAAGAAAGAAGACATGGTCGAGAGCTGGGTTTCTACCTCTGTAAGTATTTGTGTACACAGTTGTAAATATTAATTTTGATGATGAGCTTGATAATAGTATTCATGCTGTGGTTGCTAAATTTGCATCAATTTGTATATAAGATGAAAGCAATTCATGGCGGCATTGAAAATTAACATGAAGAAAAACGATAAAAAGTTAACTGAGGGGTATCTGATTTAGATCAATTTCTGTAAAATAAGTCATCAATTGCTGGTCAGACGAAAACGTTTGCGTCCGCATGGTTACTAGCTTTGCGAGAATCCAGTTTTTGTTAAAATTTTGTGGTTATACCGATCTGAGTCAGGAGATACAGATGCTAAAGCGTGACATGAATATTGCCGATTACGACGCGGAGCTATTTGCAGCTATTCAGGAAGAAACTGCACGTCAGGAAGAGCACATCGAGCTGATTGCCTCTGAAAACTACACAAGCCCACGTGTAATGGAAGCACAAGGTTCTCAACTTACTAACAAGTACGCAGAAGGTTACCCGGGGAAGCGTTACTACGGTGGTTGTGAGTATGTTGATAAAGCAGAGCAACTAGCGATCGATCGTGCATGTCAGCTTTTTGGTGCTGAATACGCGAACGTACAGCCTCACTCAGGCTCGCAAGCGAACAACGCAGTTTACATGGCGCTACTAAACGCTGGCGACACGGTTCTAGGTATGAGCCTAGCGCACGGTGGTCACCTGACTCACGGTTCTCCAGTAAACTTCTCAGGTAAGCTTTACAACATCATCCCTTACGGTATCGACGAAAGCGGTCAGATCAACTACGAAGAGATGGAAGCACTTGCGCTAGAGCACAAGCCGAAAATGATCATCGGTGGTTTCTCTGCTTACTCTCAAGTGTGTGATTGGGCACGCATGCGTGAAATCGCAGACAAAGTAGGCGCTTACCTATTTGTTGATATGGCACACGTAGCGGGTCTTATTGCGGCGGGTGTATACCCGAACCCAGTTCCTCACGCACACGTTGTAACAACAACAACGCACAAAACACTAGCGGGCCCTCGTGGTGGTCTTATCCTTTCAAATGAAGGTGAAGATCTGTACAAGAAACTGAACTCAGCGGTATTCCCTGGTGGTCAAGGTGGTCCTCTAATGCACGTAATCGCGGCAAAAGCGGTGGCGTTCAAAGAAGCGATGGAGCCTGAGTTCAAAGAATACCAAGCGCGCGTAGTAGAAAACGCGAAAGTAATGGTAGGTGAGTTCCTTGAGCGTGGTTACAAGATCGTTTCTGGCGGTACTGAAAACCACCTGTTCCTTGTTGATCTGATTGATAAGAACATCACAGGTAAAGAAGCAGATGCTGCACTTGGCGCTGCTAACATTACAGTGAACAAGAACAGCGTACCAAACGATCCACGTAGCCCGTTTGTAACATCGGGTATCCGTATCGGTACACCTTCAATCACACGTCGTGGTTTCACAGCTGAAGATACTAAGCAACTAGCTGGTTGGATTTGTGACATCCTAGATGACATTGAAAACCCTGCAGTTATTGAAGCTACAAAAGCGAAAGTGCTTGAAATCTGTAAGCGTCTTCCTGTTTACGCGTAATATTTCGCTAACTGGATAAATAAACGGCACCTTCAAGGTGCCGTTTTGCGTTATGGCGGAAATAACAACAAAAACCGCTGATATATACTCAATAAACGTTTGAAATGCGGTACACTGATTCGACGAAAATGAGGAGGCACGATGCACTGTCCTTTTTGTGGTGCGAATGACACCAAAGTAATCGATTCTCGCTTGGTTGCCGATGGCCACCAAGTGCGTCGTCGTCGTCAGTGTTTGGCATGTAACGAGCGTTACACAACGTTTGAAACCGCCGAATTGGTGATGCCGCGCGTTATTAAAACCAATGGTAACCGTGACCCGTTTAACGAAGATAAGTTGCGAGGTGGTATTCAGCGTGCGTTAGAAAAACGCCCTGTGAGTACCGATGATATTGAAAAAGCAATTAACAGCATTAAGTCGCAACTGCGTGCAACAGGTGAGCGTGAAGTCCCATCGGATATGATTGGTAATTTAGTGATGGAAGCACTAAAGGAGCTCGATAAAGTTGCATACATTCGTTTTGCATCGGTTTATCGTAGTTTTGAAGATATCCGCGAATTTGGTGAAGAAATTGCCAAGTTAGAAAAGTAAATTATCCATGTTTTCTTCTCTTGATCACTCCATGATGCTGCGCGCGCTGAAATTGGCGAAGCGCGGTATCTATACCACAGCCCCGAATCCCAATGTGGGCTGTGTCATTGCTCATGGTGACACCATTGTGGGCGAAGGTTATCACTACCAAGCAGGTCAGCCCCATGCTGAAGTCTTCGCACTGCGCCAAGCAGGCGAAAAGGCGGCTGGTGCGACGGCTTATGTCACGCTTGAACCCTGTTCTCATTACGGTCGAACTCCCCCTTGTGCTGAAGCTTTAGTTAACGCCAACGTTGCGCGTGTGGTGTGTGCTATGGTCGATCCCAATCCTAAAGTCGCGGGGCGCGGTATCGCGATGCTCGAAGCGGCAGGGATTGAAGTGCAAACCGGTTTGCTAGAAGCGGATGCACAGGCGTTGAATCCGGGCTTTATTAAGCGAATGCAAACCGGATTACCCTTTGTGCAGTTGAAGCTAGCTGCGAGCCTAGATGGGCGTACCGCTCTTGCCAATGGTGATAGCAAATGGATCACTAGCCCTGCCGCGCGTCGCGATGTGCAAGCCTATCGCGCTCAAGCGGGGGCGATTTTATCAACTAGCGCAACAGTGCTGGCTGATGACCCCTCTTTGAATGTGCGCTGGCAAGAGCTAAGCGATGAAATCCAAGCTCAATACCCACAAGCGAATCTGCGTCAGCCAACGCGGGTGATCATCGATAGTCAAAACCGAGTCACGCCGCAACACAAACTGACCTCGCTGACTGGCAATACTTTACTGGCTCGTCGTGAGCAAGACAGTGCAGACTGGCCTAGTTCTGTTAAGCAGCTGCAATGTATCGAAAATGCACAAGGGCAGATCGATTTAACAGCTTTGATGCAGCAATTGGTTCGCGAGCATGATATCAACCATATTTGGGTAGAAGCTGGCGCTGAACTAGCGGGTGGCTTACTCGCTGCAGGGCTGGTTGATGAGCTAATTTTGTATCAAGCACCTAAACTGATGGGCAGTGATAGCCGAGGTTTGGTGAACTTGGCAGGTTTGACTGCTATGTCACAGGTGCCTGAGCTAGATATTACTGATGTACGTACTGTCGGCCCTGATATCCGTATCACGGCACGTATTAAATCGCCGAAAGAATAGGATTAAGATTCATGTTTACAGGCATTATTGAAGCAGTAGGCACGATTACTGCGTTGACGCCAAAGGGCGATGATATTTCCGTGACCGTCGATTCAGGCAAGCTGGATATGACAGACGTTAAACTGGGCGACAGTATCGCCACTAACGGGGTGTGCTTAACCGTAGTTGAGCTAACAGGCTCTGGCTATGTTGCTGATTTGTCGTTAGAAACCTTAAAGCGAACTGCGTTTGCTGATTACAAAGTGGGTCAAGCGGCTAACTTGGAAAAAGCCATGCTGCCAACCACACGTTTTGGTGGTCACATGGTATCGGGTCACGTTGATAACGTTGGCGAGATAATCGAACGTAACCATACAGGGCGTGCGATTGAATTTTGGATCAGTGCTCCAGCGCATTTAGCGAAATACCTTGCTGAAAAAGGCTCGGTAGCCATTGATGGTATCAGTCTGACGATCAATGCGATCCGTGGTAATGAATTTAAATTAACTATCGTGCCGCACACAGCAGCGGAAACCACGATGGAATCTTTCAAAGTTGGTCGTAAGGTGAATTTGGAAGTGGATGTGATTGCTCGTTATCTTGAGCGTCTAATGTTAGGTGACAAGGCCGCAGAGAAAGAGTCTACAGTGACAATGGATCTGCTCGCGCGTAGCGGTTTTTTAGGCTAAGCAGTTTCTAGATTGAGGGGATTAAGATGGCGTTAAGCAGCGCAAAAGAAATTATCGACGATATTCGTCAGGGTAAACTGGTTATCTTGATGGATGACGAAGATCGTGAAAATGAAGGCGATCTGATCATTGCCGCTGAAAAGGTGACACCAGAAGCGATCAACTTCATGGCGACTTATGGTCGTGGTTTGATTTGTTTGACCCTAACGCAAAAGCGTTGTCAGCAACTGAACCTGCCGTTGATGGTACAAGAAAATACCGAACAATTTAGTACTAACTTTACGGTATCGATTGAAGCGGCTGAAGGGGTTACTACCGGGATTTCGGCAGCAGACCGCTCTCGCACTGTTCAAGCCGCTGTCGCTGAAAATGCAACCGCAGCCGACATCGTGATGCCAGGTCATATTTTCCCATTGATGGCACAGCCTGGTGGTGTACTGACTCGTGCCGGTCACACTGAAGCGGGTTGTGATGTTGCGCGTCTTGCAGGGCTTGAGCCTTCCAGTGTGATTGTTGAGATCCTAAACGAAGACGGCACCATGGCGCGTCGCCCTCAACTGGAAGTGTTTGCAGAAAAACACGGCTTGAAGCTAGGTACGATTGCCGATCTTATCGAGTACCGTAATAACAACGAAACCACCATTGAGCGTGTTGGCGAGTGTACATTGCCAACTGAGTTTGGTGATTTTGATATGATCACCTACCGCGACACCATTGATAATCAAATTCATTACGCGCTACGTAAAGGTGAAGTGAAAGAAGATCAGCCAACTTTGGTACGTGTTCATCTTCAAGATACGTTTAAAGATATTCTTCACTCTGGTGCGACCCAATGGACACTGCCAAATGCGATGCAGCGCATTGCTGATGAAGGCGGTGTGTTAGTCGTACTGAGCAAGCAAGAAAGCCAAGAAGCGGTGATTGCGAAAGTGAAGCAATTATCGGCACAAGCGGAAGGTCAGCCACAAGTGAAATTGAATCCGAAAGATCAATCGCGTCAGGTTGGTGTCGGTTCGCAAATTTTGTCTGACTTGGGTGTTTCTAAGATGCGTTTGTTGTCATCAAGTACGCAACGTTATCATTCGCTGTCAGGCTTTGGCTTAGAAGCTGTTGAATATATTTGTGAATAATCCGCGTTAAGGATTTTTCTATCAATAAGGTGTCATGCAAGTTGTGATGCCTTACAAAGACACAACTCACCATGAGTGATGATGCTTAAAAGCACGGCTGGTGGTGAATTTTTTAGCAATCACGAGATTCCACCGATTGACCGTAGCCGCAACGCTACGAAGTGTGGTAGACTCCCGCGGTTTCTCAAACCGGAAAAAGACATAGTCACAGGAAGGCCCATGAAGGTAATTGAAGGCGCCATCGCGGCACCAAATGCAAAAGTTGCTATTGTAATCGCACGCTTCAACAGCTTTATCAACGAAAGCCTACTTTCAGGTGCACTTGATGCACTGAAACGTCAAGGTCAGGTAAGCGAAGACAATATCACTGTTGTTCGTTGCCCAGGTGCATACGAACTACCATTGGTTGCACAGCAAGTAGCTAAAAGCGATCGTTATGACGCGATTATCGCGTTAGGCTCAGTGATCCGTGGCGGAACCCCACACTTCGATTATGTTGCCGGTGAGTGTAATAAAGGTTTGGCGCAAATCGCTCTTGAGTTCAATACTCCAGTTGCGTTTGGCGTTCTAACTGTCGATTCTATCGAACAAGCCATTGAGCGTGCCGGTACCAAGGCTGGTAATAAAGGGGCAGAGGCTGCACTTAGCGCGCTTGAAATGGTAAATGTTCTGTCCCAAATTGAATCCTAATGGGGGTTAATGTGAAACCAGCCGCACGTCGTAATGCACGTCAGTTTGCAGTGCAAGCTATTTATTCTTGGCAGATCACTCAGAGCAATGTTGCTGATATCGAGCTTCATTTCCTATCTGG
Organism: Photobacterium jeanii; assembly: GCF_001650345.1. Lineage (GTDB taxonomy): Bacteria > Pseudomonadota > Gammaproteobacteria > Enterobacterales > Vibrionaceae > Photobacterium > Photobacterium jeanii. The sequence goes on from NZ_LVHF01000025.1 coordinate 302,534, forward strand.
TGACAAATTTGAAGAAGAAGAACACCAAGCAGACGCACCAGCGCTTGCTGCACCGCACAGCGATGTAGAGTACTTCCGTGATCTATTAACTGGTGTTGTTCTTAATCACCAAGAACTAGACAGCAAAATGCGACCATACCTATCTCGTCCACTACAAGATTTGGATCAGATGGAACTTGCGTTACTTCGCCTAGCTATGTATGAAATGGTTAAGCGCGAAGACGTACCTTTCAAAGTGGTAATCAACGAAGCTATCGAACTTGCTAAAATGTTCGGTGCTGAAGACAGCCACAAGTTTGTGAACGGTGTACTTGATAAAGCGGCACCTAGCCTTCGCAAAAACAAATAATCGATTTCGATTATAAAGAGGCCAGCTTAGCTGGCCTTTTTTCTATGTCCCTCAATTCTCTAGCTCACCCAATAACGGTTAGAAACGTCAGATTGATGGTGAGTCGGTTATGGTGAACAAGGTTAAGGCGAAATAAGTTATGGCAAAAAATGAATTCGACTTGATTGCGCATTACTTCGAGCGCCAAGCAGTAGATCGCCGTGATGTGAATTTAGCGATTGGTGATGACTGTGCGCTGTTGACAGTGCCTGAAGGCTGCCAATTGGCGGTGAGTACCGATTCATTGGTTGCTGGCACCCATTTTCTTGCCGATGCTGATCCTGCGTTAGTGGCGCATAAAGCACTAGCAGCAAATTTAAGTGATTTAGCGGCGATGGGCGCGACGCCTGCGTGGGTATCGTTAGCACTTACCATGCCAGAGCCTGATGAAACTTGGTTGAAAGGGTTTTGCCAGGGCTTTTTTGCCCTTGCTGAGTATTACAATGTTCAGCTGATTGGCGGTGATACCACCAAAGGTCCATTGAGCATCACTTTAACGGTGCAAGGTTTTGTGCCTCAAGGCCAAGCACTGACCCGCTCGGGCGCTAGTAATGGTGATTGGGTGTATGTGACGGGTAATTTGGGGGATAGCGCGGCAGGTCTGGCGCTGATTTTAGGTGAGCGTCATTTGTCATCTGAAGCGCTTACTCAAACACTGACTTTGCGTCATTATCAAGCACAACCTCGGGTGCTCGCAGGACAAGCCTTACGTGGTATTGCTTCGGCTGCACTTGATATTTCTGACGGTGTTATGTCGGATCTTGGGCATATCCTTTCGCGATCTGGCTTGGGTGCTGTGCTTGATGTTGATAAACTGCCTCTTTCTGATGAACTACTGGCATTTGAGCCAGATGAGATCAAAGCGCGTCAGATGGCGTTAACCAGTGGTGAAGAGTACGAACTGTGCTTCACCGTACCGGAAGCGAATCGAGGTGCTGTGGAAACGGCTTTGGCACATACCGGCGTTAAAGCATGCTGTATCGGTCAGCTTCATGCTGGCTCAGGTATCGCGTTACAATCAAACGGTCAACCACTGGATTGGCAGCTTCATGGTTATGATCACTTTGCGGAGTAAGGTTTGACGAACCCAAAAGACAATTTACATTTACGTAATCCGTGGCACTTACTCGCTACGGGGTTTGGTAGTGGCTTATCGCCAATCGTACCGGGCACCATGGGTACCGTGGCAGCAATCCCCTTTTATCTCTTGCTTGTACAACTGCCTTTTGCACTGTACTTGCTGATCACTTTTATTGCTGCTGTAGTCGGGATCGTGATTTGTCATAAGACAGCGACCGACATGAAAGTCCACGATCATGGCAGTATCGTGTGGGATGAATTCGTCGGTTTCTGGATCACTATGGCAGTTGCGCCTGTGCTGAGCTGGGAAGTGGTGCTGACGGGTTTTGTTCTGTTCCGCTTCTTCGATATGGTAAAACCTTGGCCTATTAGTTGGCTTGATAAGCATGTTCACGGCGGGTTTGGCATCATGATTGATGACATTCTGGCTGGCTTTATGGCGATGATTGCCCTATGGGGTGTGAGCCATTGGCTAGGCTGGTGATAACCGCATGATTGCTTTTGGTTAAGCCATTGAATTTAAATTGAAGAAAAGCCGCTTAGTGCGGCTTTTTTTGTGCGTCATGATTTGCTCTAAGCCATTGTTCGACTAGTCTTATTTTTACAGATCAGAACAATAAAGGCAGTGTCTATGAAAGCGTTCAGGGGCGTGGTCAAAAGTGTGATGATGGCCTTAGGCTGTGGGCTGATTGCACCGTGTAATGCTCAGGTTTACCCATCAACGGGTACGGCATGGGTGTTACCGGGGCATTGGGAAGCACCACTGACGACCGCTGCGCTAGATACTGCAGAAGATGTAAAACAATGGGAAGCACAACACGCTGATTTGGTATTTGGCAGCATGCGTGATCCCAGTATTAATCGCCAAATGATCACTATCGGCTATATGTATAGCCAGAAGCTTGATTGCAAACCCAGTAAGCCGAGTGCTTGGCTTAGTGCGGCAGCAAAAGAAGCTGGAGTCGAGTTTGAAGATCTTTATCTCCACTTTGCTAATGATACTTTACTGGCTGCGCCTAAATTAAGCCAAGGTGTTGATTACTTGCTGCAAGGGCAGCCTCTGCATCAAATCCTATTGCGAGATGGTAATTACGCGACTGCGCGTTATCCGCTTATGATTCAGCCAGATGATGAGCTGATCCTGATTTCTTCTTATCCTTTCGACACCTTAAATATTCAGGCTGGTGTTGCTCCGCAAGTGATGCAGGGGATCCCCGCGTACCGTTTTTCTTCTCCTATAACCGAGACTCAAGCTAACGCAGTGACGAGTGTGAAGCAAAACTCAGGTCTAAAAAGAAGCTCGGGTTTAGCGCGTTGGCAGTCTGTTCATGCGGATTGGCAGCAACAACAAGGTTACTGGCAAGGCAAGCTTGAATTGAACCACCCATGGCGCAGTAGCCACGCTTCCATTGATGGGCGAGCCATTAATACTGGGCTTGCGAGTTTGCAGCAAGGGCTTCAGGTGTGGATGGTGAAATTGTCGTGGAAGGTCGCCACCAAGCTCGATAGTGTCGGTTTTCAGCCATGGCTAAAACAGCAGCAAGGGGCGTTGATGATCCCCGGTTGGGACAGTGCTAACGATATTAACCAAGATGGTTATGTCAGTGATAGCGAATTTTCGACTCGGAAAAATCAAACTGCCAGCGCCCGTTTTCGCCATCAAGCGCGTTTAATTCCTGCGGGACACATGTGGCCGGGCACTTGCTGGTATCGCGTTAATTTTGGCAACCCTAAGCTTAATGCCTTGCATGCCGATTGGTATGCTTATGACTGGCAGCAGCAAGGGTTAACCGGGGCTTATAACGATGACATGGCAAAGCTGTTGGGCAATAATCAGTTCGTGGTCAACCAAGGCGGTTTGATCAGTGAGTTAAATACGGTGGCGGGAGGGAGTGAGATTTCACGTCATTATGCTGAGCAAATGGCGGCATTCTTGGCATTAGTGAAACAGAAGACCCAAACTCGTTGGCTGGCTGCCAATATTTCAGAGCTGAATTTGTGGCACTATCAAGGCTGGCCTGCTTCATTACGCCATGTGATGGATGTGTGGTTGCGCGAGCATTATTTGACCCCCGCAATGGGGCTCAATCGCTTATATCGTTATTGGGATAACTTTGCTTTAGCGCAGCAAAAAGATAAGAGCCTGATCATGGCAAGCATGAAAGGAGGGCGCAGTCAGCGAGTACCGTTATTGCCTGCCGCATGGCATCAAGATATTACCACTGGGCTTGCCTTGTATTACTTGTTTAATCTCCCACAGCAAACTTATTATCACAGTTGGAATAGTAGCTTTTATTACGGTAGTGGTAATACCGATGAAGCTAATTGGTACCGTCAAGGGGTGCCAAAGAACTGGGCGTATCAACCGAGTGAAATGCTGGCAGTTGATATTGGCGAGCCAGTACCACCGCCGAAAGGTTACCGCGTGGTTTATTGGCGTGATGAATTTGCAGGTAAAACTCACACCGTAAAAACGACCAGCTCGCAATTTAATGGTATAGCGGTCACACCGGCTAATTGGTTTTGGCTCTACCGCTCAGGATGGGGCAGTAATTTCCCGCGTCATGGGGTGATTGCACGTCAATATAGCCAAGGGTTAGTGTTGTATCGAGCGATGGATGAAGCAAATAACGTGAGTTTTACTCAGACAGATCCACTGCGGGTATCGCTCCCTGGTGATTACCAACGAGTATTAGCCGACGGGACTTTAGGTGAGGCGGTACGCTATATTGAGTTATCAGGTTACGAAGGCGTGGTGCTGAAAAAAGCGGAATAAAGCGGTATTAAAAAAGCACAATAAACAAAAACGGACGCCGAGGCGTCCGTTTTGTTGACGTTAGCTCATGCGTTATTTGGCCATGAACTCACGAATTTGACGTTCGATGCCAGCGCCATCGATACCTAGCATCGCGTGCAGTTCTTGCTGGGTACCTTGCTCGATGAAGCGATCTGGCAAGCCGATGTTAAGCACAGGCTTGAGGCATTTCTCTTTCATCATGTACTCAATCACGCCGCTACCAGCACCGCCAGCAATGGCATTTTCTTCCACGGTGATCAGTACATCATGGCTCGCTGCCAGCTGTTTGATCAGCTCACCGTCCAGAGGCTTAACAAAGCGCATATCCGCCACGGTTGCATTGAGGTTGTCAGCTGCTTCAAGGGCATAGCTTAGCGTGGTACCAAAGTTAAGGATTGCGATTTTTTCACCTTCACGGCGCACAATACCTTTACCAATTTCCAACGCTGTCATGGTTTTCTCAGCTTCGATGCCAGTACCGCTACCGCGAGGGTAACGTACCGCACTTGGACCTTGATGGAGATGACCTGTGTACAGCATCTGGCGGCATTCGTTTTCATCGCTTGGTGTCATGATGGTCATATTCGGGATACAACGCATGAAACTTAAATCAAACGAACCTTGGTGGGTTTGACCATCAGCGCCAACAAGGCCGCCACGGTCAATAGCAAACATCACCGGAAGATCCATGATTGCCACATCGTGGATCAATTGATCGTAACCACGTTGTAGGAAGGTCGAGTAAATTGCCACTACAGGGTTGTAGCCACCAATTGCCATTCCGGTTGCCAGTGTCACCGCGTGCTGTTCTGCAATGGCAACATCGAAGTACTGGTTAGGGTATTCTTTCGAGAAGCGTACCATCCCGGAGCCTTCACGCATCGCTGGTGTGATTGCCATTAGCTTGTCATCTTGAGCAGCCATGTCGCACAGCCAGTCACCAAAAATGTTGGAGAACGTCGGCTTACCACTTTTCGCTTTCGGGAAAGCGTTTTGGCTCAGATCAAACTTAGGTACTGCGTGGAAGTTGATAGGATCGGCTTCTGCAGGGGCATAGCCTTTACCTTTCTTGGTCATAATGTGTAGGAACTGCGGGCCTTTAAGGTTACGCATGTTCTTTAATGTTTTGACCAACTCTTCTACGTCGTGACCGTCAACGGGACCGATGTAATTAAAGCCAAATTCTTCAAATAGCGTGCCTGGTACTACCATGCCTTTGAGATGTTCTTCAGCGCGTTTAACCAGCTCTTTGATTGGTGGCGCACCTGACAGCACTTTTTTTCCACCTTCGCGGATCGTGCTGTAGAGGTTACCTGAGAGTAGGCGAGCTAAATGGTTGTTCAGCGCACCAACGTTCTCAGAAATTGACATCTCATTGTCATTTAAGATCACTAACATGTCGGAATGAACATCACCGGCATGGTTCATGGCTTCAAATGCCATCCCTGCGGTGATAGCACCATCGCCGATCACGCTCACGACTTTACGGCCTTTGCCTTCTTTCTCAGCGGCAATTGCCATACCTAGACCTGCGCTGATCGAGGTTGAAGAGTGACCCACCGACAGTACGTCGTATTCACTTTCTTCACGCCACGGGAATGGGTGCAAACCGTTTTTTTGGCGAATGGTCGACATCTGGTCGCGACGACCAGTCAGAATTTTGTGCGGGTACGCTTGATGGCCTACATCCCAGATCACATGATCGAATGGGGTGTTGTAGACATAATGCAGTGCGACCGTTAGCTCAACGGCACCTAAACCAGACGCAAAGTGGCCACTGGTTTGGCTTACAGAGTTAAGCAAGTAGGTACGCAGCTCATCACATACAGTGGGTAAGCTGTCTTGTGGAAGTAAGCGTAGTTCATCTGGCGTATTGGCTAGAGCCAGATGAGGGTATTTTGAAATATCCAGTGTCATAACAGTTCGGCGCTTTTACTGATTTTAGTTATTGCGCTCGATGACATATCGGGCAAAAACTTCTAATTTTTCGGTATTGTAGGGAATTGCATCAAGCGCGTGTAGTGCTTCTTGATACAACTGCTGGGCTTTTTCCTGTGCCCCAGCTAAACCAAGTAAAGCAGGATAAGTGCTTTTTTCCAGTTCTAAGTCAGAACCTTGTGGTTTTCCTAACGTTTCGGTATCACTGATCACATCCAAGATATCGTCTTGTACTTGGAATGCTAAGCCGACGGCATCGGCGTAGCGATTCAGCTGCGGCATGACCGCTAATCCTTTTTCTCCTGCTGCTAACGCACCTAAGCGAACAGCGCAACGGATTAAGGCACCGGTTTTGTTCTTGTGGATCGTTTCAAGCTGTTGCAAGTCAACGTGTTTGCCTTCAGCGGCTAAGTCCATCGCTTGCCCCAAGCACATGCCTGCGGCACCTGATGCTTGCGCTAGCTCTTTCACCATAGCAATACGCTGTGGTTCGGCGTTTGGATTCAATTGACCGCTTGCTAAGATCTCAAAAGCGAGTGTTTGCAGCGCATCGCCAGCAAGGATCGCGGTAGCCTCGTCAAAGGCAATATGGCAAGTCGGTTGTCCACGGCGTAGCTCATCGTCGTCCATTGCTGGAAGATCGTCATGGATCAGCGAATAAGCGTGAATACATTCTACAGCTGCCGCGGCAGTATCTAAATCTTCAATGGCAGTGCCAAGCATTTCCCCTGTCACATAGGCAAGGAAAGGGCGAGCACGCTTTCCTCCGAGTAACGTTCCGTGTTGCATCGCTTTGAGTAGCGAATGGTCAGAATAGGGTTGAGCCGCTAGCCATTGGGCCAGTTGCTGATTACTTCGCTCTTGATAAAACGTCAAAGATTGTGACAGAGAAAAAGTGTTATTCATTATGGTTTTCAAATTCGGTCAGAGGCGCTTCGTCGTCAGCCTGAAGCAAAATTTCAACGCGTTGCTCGGCTTGAGTCAGCTTTTGTTGGCTGCTACGCGCTAACGCGATACCGCGTTCAAACTTTTTCAGCGCATTTTCGAGTGAAATGTCGCCAGCTTCGAGCTCAGCTACAATCGCATCAAGTTCATCGAGTGCGTCTTCAAACGCCATATTTTCGGGTTTTTTAGCTGCCATAAGAGTTTCACTGTTTTGAAAGTGCAGGAAAAATAACGTAGTGACTAGATAGGGTCAAATTATCGCACATCAATGTGTGTCTCAGAACAGTAATTTTACCTTTATTGCCAATCTTAGCTAAATCAATTTTCGAGGGTGCCGATAAAGAAGGAGTTCGATAGAATACGGGTTTCATCCGTTTTATAGCAATGCGTCGTAGTTTGGAGAGTTTCAGGTGGATTTGGCAACCCTTATAGGCTTAATCGGGTCTTTTGCCTTTGTGATCATGGCAATGGTACTTGGTGGCAGCATAGGTATGTTCATAGATACGCAGTCAATCTTGATTGTATTCTGTGGTTCCTTGTTCGTGGTACTGATGCAGTACAGCATTGGTCAGTTCTTCGGAGCGACCAAAATCGCGGGCAAAGCTTTCATGTTTAAGACGGATGATCCTGAAGATTTGATCGCTAAAATCGTAGAGATGGCTGACGCGGCGCGTAAAGGTGGCTTTCTTGCATTGGAAGAAATGCAGGTCGATAACTCTTTTTTACGTAAAGGGGTCGATTTGCTGGTGGATGGTCACGACGCAGATGTGGTTCGCGCCGCATTGCAAAAAGACATCTCGCTTACGAATGATCGTCACGAACAGGGCGTAGGTATTTTTAAAGCGCTCGGTGATGTAGCCCCAGCGATGGGGATGATCGGTACCCTTATCGGTCTGGTTGCCATGCTGTCAAACATGGATGATCCAAAATCCATCGGTCCTGCGATGGCGGTTGCCCTTCTAACGACATTGTACGGTGCGGTATTTGCCAACATGGTTACCTTGCCGATTGCCGCCAAACTGACGCTGCGTAAAGATCAGGAAAAACTGAACCGTATGTTGATCCTTGATGGTGTGCTTGCCATCCAAGATGGTCAGAACCCACGTGTTATCGACGGTTACCTCAAGAACTACCTCAATGAGAAGAAACGCTCATTCGACCCTGAAGGTTAACGAGGCGCGAAATGGAAGAAGAATGTAAATGTCCCCCCCCGGGGTTACCAGCATGGATGGGTACGTTCGCCGATCTGATGTCGCTGTTGATGTGTTTCTTCGTACTGCTGCTGTCGTTCTCGGAAATGGACGTATTGAAATTTAAGCAGATTGCCGGTTCGATGAAATTTGCTTTCGGTGTGCAGAACATGCTGGAAGTGAAAGATATTCCTAAAGGTACTAGCGTGATTGCTCAAGAATTTCGTCCGGGTCGTCCTGAACCGACCCCGATTGAAGTGATCATGCAACAAACGATTGATATGACGCAGCGCTCGCTGGATTTCCATGAAGGTGAGTCAGATCGTGCTGGGGGGACTCAGCGTAATGCCGGACAACTCACTGGCGGGCAAACCGCAGAGGAAGCAACCCAAGATAACCAAAACAGTGACTCGCAAGAGAGCCCATCACAAGCTCAGCTGTTAGAAATGCTTAAGCAAGCCTTGGATCGCGAGATCGAAGAAGGGGCGGTTGAAGTGGAAAACTTTGGTCAGCAGGTGGTGATCCGGATTAAAGAAAAAGGGGCATTCCCCGCAGGTTCGGCGTTCTTGCAACCTAAGTTCCGTCCGCTGGTGCGACAAATCGCCGATTTGGTTCGAGATATTCCTGGTGTCATTCGCGTGACAGGGCATACCGATAACCAAAAGCTGGATTCTGAATTGTATCGTTCGAACTGGGATTTATCAGCGCAGCGTGCGGTTTCAGTAGCCCAAGAGATGGAAAAAGTAGAAGGTTTTGATCACAAGCGTTTGCGCGTTGTGGGTTTAGCTGATACTGCGCCACTCAACGGTAATAAAACCGAAGAAGAGCGTAAACAAAACCGTCGCGTGGAAATTTCCATCATGCAAGGTAAGCCTCACTTCTCGGAAGAAGTCTCGAGCGCTAACCAGCCTTAGTCGTCATCTTAACTTCAACCTCATGCTTGGCATGAGGTTGAAGCCCTTTCTATTCCTTACTAAGGTAATACTACCTATCCCATGATTCCCAATAGCGGAGCCTCGGGTGGTAGGCCAAAATATCAAATGCTTAATATCGTGTCGGCGGTTTCAGCGGTCGCAAGCTTGCTGTATAATTCGCGCCTTTAGTTTGGCCCTGTGTAGCGAAGCGTGTTATGAAATTTATCGTAAAACCCCATCCAGAGATTTTTGTAAAGAGTGAGTCTGTTCGTAAGCGCTTTACCAAAATCTTAGAAAGCAATATTCGTATTATTCTTCAGCGTGTGGCTGATGATGTAACGGTACAAAACCGTCGTTCTTACATCGAAGTGACCGCCAAAGATGAAACGATTCGTGAGCAGGTACTAACTGTTTTAACGCAAACGTCGGGTATTCACCACGTACTTGAAGTGAAGCAAACGGCTTTCGTTGACATGCACGATATTTACGAGCAAACGCTAGAGCGTGTTCGTGAAGATATCGAAGGTAAAACTTTCTGCGTGCGTGCTAAGCGTGTCGGTAAACACGATTTTACCTCAATCGAGCTTGAGCGTTACGTTGGTGGCGGCTTGAACCAAGCGGTAGAAAGCGCGAAGGTGAAGTTGAAAAAACCTGACGTTACCGTAAATATCGAAATCGAAAACAGCACACTGAATCAAGTGCTGGCTCGTCACAAAGGCTTGGGTGGTTTCCCTATGGGGACTCAAGAAGACGTGCTGAGCTTGATCTCGGGTGGTTTTGACTCGGGTGTCTCTAGCTACCTCCACATTAAGCGTGGTAGTAAAGTGCATTACTGTTTCTTCAACCTAGGTGGCCCTGCACACGAAATTGGTGTGAAGCAAGTGTCTCACTTCCTATGGAAGAAATACGGTTCATCGGCAAAAGTGAAATTTATCACGGTTGATTTTGAACCTGTAGTCGCTGAGATCTTAGAGAAAGTTGATAACGGCCAAATGGGCGTTGTGCTGAAGCGTATGTTTATGCGTGCTGCTGGTCAGGTTGCTGAGCGTTTTGGCATTCAAGCGCTGGTAACAGGTGAAGCTCTGGGTCAGGTGTCAAGCCAGACTCTGACTAACCTGCGTATGATCGATAACGTGACAGATAGTTTGATCCTTCGTCCGCTGATCAACTGGGACAAAGAAGACATCATCGACTTGGCTCGTGAAATTGGTACCGAAGAATTTGCTAAGACCATGCCGGAATTCTGTGGTGTGATCTCGAAAAATCCAACCGTGAAAGCGCGTAAAGATCGCCTTGAAGCGGAAGAAGCGAAGTTTGACTTCACGATCCTTGATCGTGTGGTAACGGAGGCGCGTGTAATGGATATTCGTGACATCGAAAAAGAAAGCCAAGAGCAAGCACCAGAAATTGAGCTGGTGGATCAAATTGGCACCGATGCAATCGTACTGGATATCCGTAGCCCTGACGAAGAAGATGAAAACCCATTGGAAATCGATGGCGTTGAAGTTCAGCACCTACCTTTCTACAAGTTAGCGACTAAGTTTGGCGATCTGCCACAAGACAAAACTTACCTGCTGTACTGTGATCGTGGTGTGATGAGCCGTCTGCAAGCGCTGTACTTGCAAGAAAATGGCTTTGCCAACGTGAAAGTGTACCGTCCGTAACTTTCTACGTTGTTGCTAGAAAAACAAAACCCAGCTTTTTAGCTGGGTTTTTTGTATCTATCGAAAGTGGTTAACGCAAAGTTGGCTTTAAGCGACTTCTTTGTTGGCTTCGTTTTTCAACTCGCGCAGGTAGCGGTAGACCGTATCACGAGAGACATCGAGCGCGGTTGCGGTGATCACGATAGAGTCTTTAATGCTAAAGACACCGTTGTCGTACAGCTGTTCCACAATCACACGGTTCCGTTTTGAGGTCGGGATGGCCGTGTTTTCAATCGTCGCGTTTTTGATCCGCTCAATCGAGTCATTTAGCATCTCATCAGGGCTTTTCGCGAAGGTTTCAGGCGAGGTTGCTGGTGTAGAGATGGTGTTGTTGTTTGGCAACATCGACCCAAGGAACGAGTGGATAGGCGCGTCCATATCGGTGTTAATACATAACAGACCAATGGCTTTGCCAATATCGTTGCGAATAATGGTGGTCACTGAACGGATCAACTTACCTTTCGAACAACGGCTGAAGTAGGGCTCAGAAACATCCGCACCAGACTTGAGTTTTTCAAGTGCAAGGTTGGTGATAGGCGCACCAATGTCCCGATCGGTAACATGACGGTTGGCGATTTTGATGATCGACGGATTATCAATATCCAGGCTGTGCAGTACGACTTCGGTATGCTTGCCATACATAGCGGCAATACCATCTACGATGTTGAACGTAGCGTTTAAAATTAGCTTATCGCTCAGTGATAACGTGACCAACATATCCAATATCCTAAATTCGAAAACGAAAATTTTTTCTTTGGACAACAAGAAAAAATTTTCGTTTTACGCTGGTGAAATAAATCGCCACCCCTAGTGGAGTGGCGATTATGACCTTTAAACAGACATGATTTCAATGATTTCTTTGTCTGTTTGTAGCATGCCCGCACTAACCATGCGACCAATGTTGCGAATTGTGTGCTCTACATCGTTCGCAATCACACCTTGTTTATTTACAGCGTGATTGTTCATCGCTAGAAGCATAGATTTAACCGCTGCTTGAGACGAGCTACCTACCTTCATCGCACAAGTGGCTTTCGCACCGTCACACACCATACCTGTGGTGTCGCTCAGTACGTTTTTGATTGCAACACAAGATTGCTCGAAGTTACCACCGCGTAGGTAAACCATCGCCATTGCTGCTGCTGCACTAGTTGCTGTGTTACCACAGAATGCAGACAGTGGTGGGTAGTGAGATTTAATGTACACCGCACCTAGGTGACTCATGATAAGTGCACGCGCGAGTGTTTCATCGTTAGCACCGACAAATTCTGCTGTTTTCACAACTGGAATTGTTGCTGCAATACCTTGGTTACCACTGCCGTAGTTACTCATTGCAGGCAGGGTTGCGCCACCCATGCGCGCATCCGATGCCGCTGAGGTGTACATCAGAATTTCGTTAGATAGACATTTGCCCATCATGCCGTCATTCATGCTGTCATCCATAGTACGACCGATTTGTAGACCGTACTCGTGGTCCATACCTTCTTGCGATAGCGCCACGTTTAGGTGCTTCGCTTCAAGGATGAACTCGATGTCACTG
>NZ_LVHF01000026.1 GCF_001650345.1 Photobacterium jeanii
AAAAAAAACACCAAGCGAACAGATATTAATCAAAAGTCATAATTTCTGTCGTTAAAGTCTCCTTTTCTAGGCTTTTGTTACCTAATTCCATCATTGAATAGTGACAATTAACACTATGCTCATCACTCACCTGATAGTTGATTGGTACTTGATGCTGGCATTTCTCTGTTGCGAAGCGACATCGAGTATGAAATCGACACCCTTTAGGCGGATCGATTGGTGATGGCAATTCACCCGTCAGCATAATGCGTGCTTGATTTCGTCGGCGAGGATCAGGAATAGGGATCGCTGATAACAGCGCTTGGGTGTAAGGATGTTGCGGTTGATGGTATACCGACTCAGTTGGCCCCAACTCCACAATATTACCTAAGTACATCACTGCAACGCGATCAGAGATATGTTTTACCACCGACAAATCATGGGCAATAAAGATCAGTGATAAATTCAGCTCTTGCTGAAGTGACAATAGCAAGTTGATGATTTGCGCTTGGACAGAAACGTCCAGTGCCGATACAGATTCATCGCACACTAACAATTTGGGCTTTAGCGCAATTGCTCGCGCTATACCTATACGTTGCTTCTGCCCGCCAGAAAACTCATGGGGATAACGCTCCGCTGCCGACTCAGGCAATCCTACTTTGCGCAATAATTCTTTCACCCATTTATCACGCTCGCTCTTATTACCTTTGTTATGAATAATAAAGGGCTCTTCAATGATCATCCCGACGGTATGACGCGCATTAAGTGATTCGGTCGGGTCTTGAAATACGATTTGCATTTCTTGGCGTAAGCAACGCATAGCCTTTGGCGATAATGCTGTGATATCTCGCCCTTCAAACAATATTTGCCCCTCGGTTGGCTCAAACAACTTTAATAAAGTTCGCCCCAAGGTACTTTTACCGCAACCAGACTCCCCCACCAGCCCAAGTGTTTCACCTCGTTGTAATGTCAAGCTGATACCATCTACTGCTTTGACTGCATAGCCTTTGCGAAGTAACCCGCCACCGGAGTAAAAATATTGCTTAATGTTCTTTAATTCCAACAATGCTGTCATTGAGCCACCTCGCGCCAGTGATGACAACTTACGCTGTGGTCGTGACTCACCAATTCCCATTGAGGCACCTGGTGCTGGCAAGTATCTGTCGCATGTTGGCATCGAGTACAAAAACGGCACCCCTCCGGCATGTCATTTAAATGTGGCACATTACCTGGGATCGTTTTTAGTAGGGATTTATGACCCGTGTTTAGCGTCGGCATCGATTGCATCAACCCTATGCTATATGGGTGCTTGGCTTGTTCAAATAACGCAAAAACATTGGTTGATTCCACCGCTTTTCCGGCATACATCACCACCACGTCATCACACACCTCTGCCACAACACCTAAATCATGAGTAATAAAGATAATCGCCATGCCAGTTTGTTGTTGGATTTCACGCATCAGATCAAGGATTTGCGCTTGAACTGTCACATCAAGTGCTGTTGTGGGTTCATCACAAATCAATACATCAGGCTGACAGGCCAACGCTATCGCAATCATCACTCGCTGGCGCATCCCTCCCGATAAGTTGTGCGGAAATTCGTGAATACGTTGCTCCGGCGATGGGATCCCAACCTTCGCTAACATCGAAATAGCGTAATCGTAGCGCTGGCGTTTAGAAAGCTCAGGACGATGCAACACCAACACTTCGTTGATTTGCTTACCAACGGTATGAACTGGGTTTAGCGCAGTCATCGGATCTTGAAAGATCATCGAGATCCGGTTTCCCCGCATTTGATATAACTCTTGCGGCGACAGGCTCAGTAAGTCGGTTTGCTTAAATCGTACTTCCCCTGATACGACTTGCCCGTAAGGACGTGGAAGTAAGCCCATGATGGACATGGCTGTGACACTTTTGCCACAGCCTGATTCGCCAACAATGCCAAGAGTCTTACCTTGCTTTACCTCAAAGGATACGCCATCAAGTACCCTGACAAGGCCATTATCAGTGGTGAACTCTGTCACCAAATCACGCACCGATAGAATGACTTCTGCTGCCATTTATTGACTCCCTGTCAATTTGTAGGTGTCATCCACCACTGTCACAGGCTCAAACTGGGTGCCTTTTTTAAGCGCGGCTTTAGTTTCTTTATATGCCACCGGATCAATCCAGAATGTTCCATAATCACGGAATGTCCCAGTGGTAAACAAGAACTGAGTCAGCTTAGTCATCGCAGGTTTTGGATACTTCAACCAGCGCCAGTACCCTTCACGGGTATAAGGCACCATATAACCCGGGACGATAACATTGGCATCGGTGACAATTTGTTGGATCTGACGCGAAAGCGATTTCTTTTTCGCTAAATCAAACTCCCCACGATACGCAATGATCAACTTGTCTAACTCAGGTGTGCTGAAGTTAGTAAAGTTGTTGGTCTGCGGTTTATTGGCATTTACCGAATGGAAATACTCCCAATACGCTGGAATTTCCGAGGTTCCCATTTGATGGAAAGAAAGCTGGTGTTTTTTCTCAAGTACGTATTTAAACGCCGACGAACCATCAACTAAATTCAGAGTTAACTCTAATCCCGCTTGCTTAGCCTGCTCTTTAAGGTAGGCAATACGTGCTGTGTGCTGGGTATAACCGTATGTTACCGCAAAACTTAACCGCTCCCCTTTGGCATTAACACGGATACCATCGGTGCCTAACTTATCAAACCCTGCTTTCGCGAAGTGTTGAGCCGCAAGCTCTGGGTCAAACTTCGGCGCAGCAATAGTGGTATTGGTGTAATCGCCATGCCCGACACCGACACCATTTGGCTGACGAATATAGTCACCACGTAATAACTTGACAATTAGGCCATCAAAATCGAGCGCGTTCGCCAATCCTTTTCGCACTTCAATATTGTTCAAATGCGGCTTAGCAGTATTAATCCATAGTCCGCCAGCGCCTTGCGGTGTTTGGTTATAGCCCCAAAACTTATGGATGTAACCATCTTGATAGGGCTTGCCATTAGATTTGTCATGCCACAGTGATGGGATCAACAAGCCAAATGTATCGATATCCCCTTTTTCAAAGTGCTTTCTAGCGATGTCGTTATCGCGGATCACCTTGATATTGATCTGCTCAACGTTATAACGGTGCTTAAAGTAACGGTTACTATAGCCCCACCAATCTTGCCCCACATGTTTAAAGGTGATGGATTTGCCTTTCTTGATTTTATCAACATAGTAAGGCCCTGCAGATGGCTCGGGCTTGAAGTTAAAACGGCGAATAAATTTATCGTCGATCCCATCATTATTGTTATCAACTTTGACAGCATAAAAATGTGCAGGACGAGGTTGCATGTTGCTGTAAATCATCAACTCTTCACGGTTACGTGGTTTGGTCGATACCACAGCATAGGTGTGATCATCGTATTTCACGATATCGGCAATTTCTTCCGTATAAAATTGGTTGTACCAAGGGGCGATAATGTCTTTAGAGCGCATTAACGTCAGTACAAATACAAAGTCATCAGCGGTGATTGGCTTACCGTCTGACCACGTCGCTTTGGGGTTAATTTTAAAATAAACCGTTTTGTTATCAGCCCCGTACGCCCATTGCGAGGCTATCTCGGGAATCCATTTATTGGTGATAGGATGACGTGTTACCGAAGAGGGGCGATTATCCACCAGCCACGAGCGAAATGCGCCATTTGAGTCAGGACCGATCACACGGAAAGTCTGCGGGAAGCTTTGAATATAAGTACGGAACTTGCCACCAAACTGCGCTTCTGGCGAGGCAAAAAGCGGCTCGTTAGCGTTAGAGATCCATGTGAGATCCGAGGGCAATTGCGCAGCAAAACTACTGGTAGTCAGCAAGCAGGCGCCAAACGCCGCCGAAAGAGAAAGTCTTTTCATCGATATACGTCCTTGTGATGTGATGAACCATGTCTGTTTTAAATATAGCGGGTGTACTTTTTCGGATCGAAAGCTTCACGAATGGCTTCGCCAATAAAGGTCACCATGACCAATACCATGACGATGGCAGTGACAACTGAAACCACAATCCACGGCGAGTCCAAATTCGCCTTTCCTTGTTGCAATAAATCTCCCCAACTCGGTGTGGGGGGCATCAAGCCCAACCCCAAGTAATCCAATGCCGTCAGCGCTGTAATATTGGCTGCAATGGTGAAAGGCGCCAAGGTAACTATCATCACCATGGTATTAGGCAAAATATGCTTAAACATGATCCGCGCGGTTGACGCACCCAGTGCGCGAGCAGCCATCACGTATTCGCGGGCCGCTTCTTTATAGGTCATCGTACGCATGTACCATGTCATGCCCATCCAACCAAAGAGGACGTTAATAGCGACAAACAAAGTAAAAGTCGGTTGAGTGATCGACACCAATATCATGATGACGTACAAAAACGGCACCATAGACCAGACCTCAATCAAACGCTGAGCAATCAAATCAAACTTACCGCCCCAAAACCCCATCGCACATCCCACCGCAACACCTATTGCATACGAGATCACCATGGTGCTAAGTGCAAAGCCCATCGCGATACGAAAGCCATACACCAAACGCGCCACAATATCGCGCCCTATGGTATCAGTACCTAAATAATGCTTATCGGCGAAACTCGGGGCTGTGGGCGGAAAGTCACCGCTAAAATCTTGCTCATAAGGGTCCCAAGGAATAAGTGGCATCACCACAAAATTGCCTTCGCCCTGTTGCTGATAAAATGCTTGGAGCTCGCGGTAATCCGCCTCTTTTTGATAGCCCAAACCAAATTCCGCACCAGTTCGCACTTGGCTAACAACAGGGAAATACCACTGGTTATTGTAACTAACCAGCAAAGCCTTGCTGTTAATGAGTAACTCCGCGACCAGTGATAACAACAGCAAAGTCGATAGAATGATCAGAGAGTAATAGCCTCGCTTGATCTGCTTAAAACGTTGGAGCTTACGTTGAGTTAAGGGATTGAGTTTCATCACTTACGCTCCAAATTTCACGCGAGGGTCAACCACGGCGACACACATATCCGATAAGATATTGCCCACCATCAACAACACTGCATTGATCGCCACAATGCCCATCACCACCGGGTAGTCCCGCTCCATGATGGCTTCGTACCCAAGCAAGCCAATGCCATCGATATTGAAAATCACCTCAATCAAAAATGAACCCGTCATAAAGAACAGTAACGAGTTACCAAAGTGGCTCGCAACAGGGATCAAACTGTTACGCAACGCATGTCGACGTACTGCGACTTTAAAGGGTAAACCTTTGGCTATTGCCGTTCTTACATAGTCGGCTGATAGGTTTTCCATCAGGTTATTTTTCATGGTCATGGTCAACGTGGCGAAATCACCGATCAAGTAGCAGATCAGCGGCAAAATCGCATGCCACATGATGTCTTTGAATTGCTCATAAAAGGTTTCATAATCGTCAAAGTCATCCCCAACAAAACCGCCCATCGGGAACCATTCAAGGTGATAGCTAAACAAGGTAATGAGTAAGATCCCAACCACGTAACCGGGCAAGGCATAACCCACGAAAATCATGATTGACGAGGTGGAGTCAAAGACGCTGCCGTGGCGCATGGCTTTGAAGTACCCCAAAGGAATAGAGATAAAATAACTAATGAAGAAAGTCATTCCGCCGTAGAAGGCTGATACCGGGATCCGCTCGGCAATCATGTCCCACACTGGTTCGTAATAACGGGTCGATTCGCCAAAATCGAGAGAAAGCAGCTTACCGAGCCACTCGGTATAAGCTTCAAAGACAGGTTTATCCAACCCATAGAAAGCGTTGAGCTCTGCAATTTGGTCTTCCGACAACGCATTACTCATGCCCACATCAGAGGTGGTTTGTACATCGCCCTGCGTTTGCATGGTTGCCAGCAAGCGCTCAACGGGCCCACCGGGAACAAAGCGGGTGATGGTAAATATCAGCAAGGTGATCCCAAGAAACGTAGGGATCACTAACATCATCCTTCGTAAAAAGTATGACAACATCGACGACACTCCTTGTCGTTATTTTTAATTGTTATCTGTTAAAGTTTAATACCATAGTGCCAGTATAAGTGTTTATTTTTAGTCTAAAGTTTCAAAATAGATCAACACTTAATCAATGAAATCATCCACTTTTACCAGTTTTTAGTAGTGTGAGAGCTAAAAACGCAAACAGGCCGCCTAAGCGACCTGTTTTTTTGTATCTGTGATGCAGAAATATTAGCGAGCAGCTAACCACGCTGGTACATCTGCCACGCTGTCGAGCACCACGGAAGCTAATGCTTCGCCTTCTTCCGTCACAGGCTTACCAGTGCGAACTAACACTTTAGTACCCACATCTGCAGCTTGTGCGGCTCTCATGTCATCGGTCTTATCACCGATCATGATGGAATTCGCCATATCGATTTTTAGGAAATCGCGGGCTGAAATGAACATACCTGGATTTGGTTTGCGACATTCACATGCTTGCAGGTAGTCACCTTTGCCTTCCGTTGGGTGGTGCGGGCAGTAATAGATACCATCAAACTCAACACCGTTATCGACAAAATTCCAATCCATCCACTCGGTTAGTGATAAGAATTCATCTTCGGTGTACATACCACGCGCGATACCCGCTTGGTTTGTCACAAGCACCAATAGGTAGCCCATTGCTTTTAGTTGCTTACAAGCGTCAAAAACACCATCGATATATTCAAATTCATCTACAGTGTGAACATAGCCGTGATCAACGTTGATCACACCATCACGGTCGATAAAAACTGCTGGTTTGGCCAAAGGAAAGCCCTCTAAAGATCATTTGGGTTGATTATGGCATGCCTGCGGTACTGAATCATCTATTTGCCGATGTTCACTGGCAGTGAAAGCTGCAAATACCGAGAACAAGAGAAAAGAACACATCGTTTAGCCGTCTAGACGTAAAAATATCTATTGACTTAGCCATCCAGACTGCTAATCTCGAGTTCAACATAACGCAAGATAATTCAACTTTTCGCACAAACGCGTTACAAATACAACACAAGAAATAGCAAACACGTATTTTTTATCTGGTATCAGGAAGTTCGATGATAGAAATAAACAGAGTAGACAAAGTGTTTTATCAGGGAGAGACTGCAATCAATGCTCTTCGTGATATTAACCTCACCATTGAACAAGGTACGATTTTTGGTGTGATCGGCTCGTCCGGCGCAGGTAAAAGTACCCTGATCCGTTGTGTCAATTTGCTTGAGCGCCCCACTCGCGGCCAAGTGATTGTCGATGGCGTTGACTTAACCCAACTATCAAACCATGAGCTCACTCTAGCGCGTCGAAAAATCGGTATGATTTTCCAGCACTTTAACCTGCTCTCATCGCGTACTGTGTTTGATAACGTTGCGCTACCGCTTGAACTAGCAAATACCTCTAAAGCTGATATCAAAGCAAAAGTCACCGAGCTACTGCAATTGGTGGGGCTGGCTGACAAACACCACAGCTACCCAGCGAATCTCAGCGGTGGTCAAAAGCAGCGGGTCGCAATTGCCCGTGCCCTTGCGAGTGACCCAAAAGTATTGCTTTGTGATGAAGCCACCAGCGCCCTCGACCCTGCAACCACCCATTCTATTTTGGCGTTGCTGAAAGAGATTAACCGCAAGCTCAACTTAACCATTTTGCTAATCACCCATGAAATGGATGTGGTTAAAAACATCTGCTCAAAAGTGGCGATCATCGGTGGCGGTGAGCTAGTCGAAAAAGGGCCGGTTGGCGATATTTTTGCTCACCCGAAAACAGAACTGGCACGTGAGTTCATTCGCTCGACTTTGGATCTGTCGATCCCAGAAGATTACAAAGCGCGTATGACGCCAGAGCGCATTGAAGGCAGTTACCCGTTGGTTCGCTTGGAGTTTACTGGCTCTTCGGTAGATGCCCCACTCATTAGCCAAGTGGCTCGCGAGTTTAATATCGATATCAGCATTTTAAGCTCAGACATGGATTACGCTGGCGGCGTGAAATTCGGCCTGATGTTGGCTGAATTCTTCGGGACTGAACAAGCTGCAGAGAATGCCATTGCCTTCCTGCGCGATCATAAAGTTAACGTAGAGGTACTGGGTTATGTGGCTTGATTCTATTTCTGCATGGTGGCAAACCAACGAGCGCCTGATTCAACTGCTGATCACCGCCCTAGGGGAAACACTCACCATGGTTTTTGCCTCAGGTTTAATCGGCTTTGCAATTGGTATTCCCCTTGGTGTTGCACTCCATTTAACCAAAGACAACGGCTTAATGGCGAACCCAAAGTTAAATAAAGCCTTAGGTATTGTGGTTAACATTGGTCGCTCGATCCCTTTCATTATCCTGTTAGTGGCAATCATTCCGTTCACTCGTTTCGTGGTGGGTAGCTCAATTGGTACCGCTGCCGCTATCGTTCCGTTAACCGTGGGTGCTATCCCTTTCATTGCACGTTTGGTTGAAGGCGCGCTATTAGAAGTCCCATCAGGTTTAGTTGAAGCCGCGCAAGCGATGGGTGCCAAGCCAAGTCAGATCATCAGTAAGGTGCTACTTCCAGAAGCCTTACCAGGGATCATCAACGCAGTCACCATTACTTTAGTGACCTTGGTGAGCTACTCAGCGATGGCTGGCACAGTTGGTGGCGGTGGCTTAGGTGATGTCGGTATTCGCTATGGCTACCAACGCTTTGACGGCACGGTTATGGCAATCACAGTGATCATGCTCGTCATTTTGGTACAACTGATTCAATCGGCGGGTGATCACTTAGTGAAACGCGTCGACCACCGCTAACGGCAACATTATCGCATTTCCCCACGTCTAAGGGGTTAACACAGACATCAAAATTGGCTGATAACGACAATCAGCCCTATAAATTAGGGAATCCCCCACTAAGGAGAAGTAACATGGCATTTAATCTTAAAAACCTTTTCGCAGTCGCTGGCTTGGCATCAGCTTTAGTACTTACTGGCTGTGGTGAAAAAGAGGCAGCAGTCGATACCAGCAAGATTAAAGTTGGGGTGATGGCAGGCGCTGAAGCACAAGTAGCTGAAGTCGCAGCCAAAGAAGCCAAAGACAAATACGGTTTGGATGTGGAGCTAATTACCTTTACAGACTACGTATCACCAAACGCGGCACTGGAAGAAGGCTCTATCGATGTGAATGCTTTCCAACACAAGCCTTACCTCGATCAACAAATCACCGACCGTGGTTACAAATTCACTATCGCGGGTAACACCTTTGTTTACCCAATCGCAGGTTACTCAAACACCATCAAATCGATTGACGAACTACAAGAAGGTGACCAAATTGCAGTACCAAACGATCCAACTAACCTAGGTCGTTCACTACTACTGCTACAACAACAAGGTCTACTGAAGTTAAAAGAGGGTTCCGGTCTAACCGCAACAGTCTTGGATATTGTTGAAAACCCGAAAAACCTAAAAATTGTTGAGTTAGAAGCCGCGCAACTACCTCGCTCACTAGACGATGTAAAACTGGCGATCATCAACACCACGTACGCAAGCAGCATCAACCTAACACCAGAGCGTGACGGTGTGTTTGTGGAAGATAAAGAATCACCATACGTGAACCTTATCGTGTCTCGCCAGAACAATGTTGACGCTGAAAACGTAACAACCTTCGTAAAGGCCTACCAATCAGAGGCTGTATACACAGCAGCGAAAGACATCTTCCAAGGTGGTGTCGTAAAAGGCTGGTAATCATTCCCGCTTAAATTTCGCTTCACATACAACAAGCCCCTCATCACGATGAGGGGCTTTTGCTTTCTTAACACTCAATTTCCTTGAAAAGCGTTACTTACGCTTTTTCACCCGTCCTTGCACCGCTTTAAAACGCGGGTTGGACTTACAAATCACGTACAAACGACCACGACGCTTTACCACTTGGCAATCACGATGACGAAGCTTGGCGCTTTTTAACGAACTTAGAACCTGCATACCTTCCTACCTCACTATTTTCTTAAACAATTATTTGCGTGAACCAATCTGACCAAAACGACGATTGAAGTTTGCCATTCGGCCTTCAGACGAAATCACACGTTGTTTACCGGTGTAGAATGGGTGCGATTCTGACGACACATCCAAGGTGTAATACGGGTATTCTTTACCGTCTTCCCACTTGATGGTGCGATCCGTTGTTAAGGTTGAACCAATCAAAAAATATTTATCAACGCTAGTGTCGTGGAATACGACAGTACGGTAATCAGGGTGAATACCAGGTTTCATGGGTGACTCCTTTTCTTGTGAAACGCTTATCTTTTACAAATTTGCAGATAGCCGTGAGAAATAGCCATCTGAGAACGTTATATTGTAACAATTGTTATAGTGTAACACTTGATAATGATTCTCAACAAGTTATTGGTGATTTTTTTATGCTAAGGTCAGCGCAGTTCCAATGACCGTGATTTAGCTATGTCTGTTGAAATTGAACCTGTGGGCATTATTCGCTCGCCTTACAAAGAAAAATTTGCCGTCCCACGCCAGCCGGGATTAGTGCCTAGTGCAAAGGCTGAAATTCGCCTTCAAGGCGACGCCAACACCCTTGAAGCTGTGCGAGGCATTGAGCAATTTAGCCACCTTTGGCTACTGTTTTTATTTGATCAGAATTTAGAAGCGGGTTGGCGTCCGACGGTGCGCCCACCGCGTTTAGGTGGCAACGAGCGCATTGGTGTGTTCGCCAGTCGTGCCACTTTTCGTCCTAATGGCATCGGCATGTCAGCAGTCGAACTCAAAGGGGTGCGTCAGGAAAAAGGGGATGTGATCATCGAACTTGGTGGGGTTGATCTCGTCGACGGCACACCTATCGTTGATATCAAGCCCTACATTCCCTACTCCGATAGTTTGCCTTCGGCCCAAGGGGGATTTGCCGCTGACGAACCACAGACTTTGCCCGTGAACTTTAGTGAATTAGCATTGAGTCAGCTCGATCAGAAACAGGCATCACACCATCAAGCGGTGATCAGTGAAGTGCTGGCGCAAGACCCTCGCCCTGCGTATAAAAAGGGAAAAACTGACACTAAACAATATGCTGTACACTTATTTCACTATAATGTGCGGTTTTCAGTGAGTGAGTCAGTAGTTACGGTTACCGCATTAGAGCCGATTAACGATGAACTCTTTGGCGAGTCGCGTAATTGCTGATAATATAACTCCCTTCACACCAAATTTTTATCAACAAACGGATACCATCAATGCGTACCAGTAACTATCTTCTTTCTACTCTGAAGGAGACTCCAAATGACGCAGAAGTTATTAGCCACCAGCTAATGCTTCGTGCAGGTATGATCCGTAAGCTGGCTTCAGGTCTTTACACTTGGCTGCCTACTGGTCTGCGTGTTTTACGTAAGGTCGAGAACATCGTTCGCGAAGAAATCAACAATGCAGGTGCAGTTGAAACTTTGATGCCCGTTGTTCAGCCATTTGAACTTTGGGAAGAAACAGGTCGCTCAGAAAAAATGGGCCCTGAACTACTTCGCTTTACTGATCGTCACGCTCGTCCGTTTGTTCTAAGCCCGACAGCTGAAGAGGTTATCACTAGCCTTGTACGTAACGAAGTGAGCTCTTACAAGCAGCTTCCACTTAACCTGTACCAAATCCAGACTAAATTCCGTGATGAGCGTCGCCCTCGCTTTGGTGTAATGCGTGCACGTGAATTCTGCATGATGGATGCGTACAGCTTTGACATCGATAAAGAAGGCCTACAAAAGTCTTACGATGCAATGCACGATGCTTACTGTAAAGCGTTCGATCGCATGGGTCTTGAGTACCGTCCAGTTCTGGCAGACTCAGGCGCAATCGGTGGTAGCGGTTCTCAAGAGTTCCACGTACTGGCTGAGAGCGGCGAAGATTTGATCGCATTCTCAACAGAATCTGATTACGCAGCAAACATCGAAAAAGCTGAAGCTCTTGCACCAGCAGCTGAATGCGCAGCGCCAACGCAAGAAATGACGCTAGTTGATACACCAAATGCGAAAACAATTGCTGAACTTGTTGAGCAGCACGGCCTGGCTATCGAAAAAACCGTTAAGACGCTATTTGTTAAAGCATCTGATGAAGTTGATGCCGACATCATCGCACTGATCATCCGTGGTGATCACGAGCTTAACGAAGTAAAAGCTGAAAACTTAAAAGAAGTTGCTGCTCCACTAGAGATGGCAACGGAAGAAGAAATTCGCGCACTGATCGGTGCAGGCCCTGGTTCACTAGGCCCTGTTGGTCTAGAGCTACCATTCATTGTTGACCGTACAGTTGCAGTAATGAGTGACTTTGGCGCTGGCGCTAACGTTGACGATAAACACTACTTCGGTATCAACTGGGGTCGTGACGTTGAACTAGGTCAAGTTGAAGATCTACGTAACGTTGTTGAAGGCGATCCAAGCCCATGTGGTAAAGGTACAATCTCGCTGAAGCGTGGTATCGAAGTGGGTCACATCTTCCAACTAGGTACAACCTACTCTGAAGCAATGAACTGTGGCGTGCTTGACGCTAACGGTAAACACTCAATCCTAGAGATGGGTTGTTACGGTATCGGTGTTTCACGTGTTGTTGCATCCGCTATCGAACAAAACCACGACGAAAACGGCATCATCTGGCCTGCTGCGATTGCACCTTTCCAAGTGTCTATCGTACCAATGAACATGGCGAAGTCTGACGAAGTGAAAGAAGCAGCAGAGAAGCTATACGCTGATCTAACTGCAGCGGGTATCGAAGTACTATTCGATGACCGTAAAGAGCGCCCAGGCGTAATGTTTGCGGATCACGAACTGATCGGTATCCCACACACTATCGTTATCGGTAACCGCAGCCTAGAAAACGGCGAGATGGAATTCAAAGACCGTCGCGCGGGCACCAAAGAAGGTGTTGCGATTGCAGACATCGTTGAATTCATTAAGCAAAAACTGGCTTAATTGAACGCCTGATTTCAGGCCATTCAACCTATGCAAAAAAGCCTCCTCGCGGAGGCTTTTTTATTGCCTGTGATTTCTTACCAACTGAAAACTATGGTCATCTTCACCTTGATGCTTGTATAGTTAAACAAGAACGATGGGAGTGATGATATGGCGAAGGATAAGCCTAAAATCAGTTTACTACTCAGTGGGGGTGGCGCACGGGCGGCGTATCAAGTCGGTGTGCTCAAGGCCATCTCTGAGTGGTATCCGCGCGTCCATCATAGTCCGTTCACTATCTATTGCGGCACCTCCGCCGGTGCAATCAATGCAACCTCCATTGCCTGTTATGCCTCTTGCTTTCGTCTTGGGGTGAAAAAGCTCGAATGGATTTGGGGACGCCTCCACAGCCGCCGTATTTTTCACTCAAGCCCTGCGGGTATGCTCGGCTACCTCGGTCACCAATGGTTCGCTCGCATGCAAGCCGATCACCACGAACGTCCGCCTTTTGGCTTACTCAATAACCGTCCGTTACGCCTGCTCCTCAATCAAGTGAACAACTATAGTCGGCTAGAAAAACAAATCATGGCGGGTAACCTGCAAGGGTTATCAATCACGGCATCCAGCTACAAGAGCAGGCTGTCGGTCAGTTTCTTCCAAGGCCAATCACGCCTGAATGAATGGGATAGAGCCAAATCTAAAGGTCGCCGCGCGATGATCAACACCGACCATTTAATGGCTTCCTCTGCTATCCCTTTGGTTTTTCCAGCCAGCCGTATTGGTCGCACTTACTATGGTGATGGTTCTATCCACCAGCTCGCCCCGCTTCGTCCGTCACTCAAGATGGGGGCCGATAAAATTCTTATCATCAATCTGATCAACCAACAATTAACGTCGCCCGACCACACCCAAACGCCAGGGTTAGCAACCTTGGGCGGTCACTTAATGGATACCATTTTCAGTGATACCCTCACCGCCGATCTCGAACACCTTGAGCGCACCAATAAATTACTTAAAACATTAAGCCATGCCCAACGTCAACAAAATCGGATGAAAGTAGTAGAGCACATCCATCTCTCTCCCAGCCAATCTTTTGAACCTATCGCACAAGAAAACTACTGCTACCTCCCGCCAATGACTCGAGCATTGATGCGAATGATAGGGATCAGCCCTCGCGATGACGCTGCAATCACCAGCTATATACTGTTTGAACCTAGTTACATTAAGGCGCTTATTCAGCTTGGTTATGAGGATGCGTTAAGCCAAGAAGTCACACTACGCAACTTTCTGAAATAGAATCAGTAAATTATTATCAAATTTAACAACAAACTGTTGATCAGACGCTGTTTTCCCTTATAGTTACTGGTCACAGCAATTTATTGATAGTGTTATGGATCCGATTCATTGGAATAAATTAGCCGCCGAGCCTCAGAAACCAAGACGTAAACCGCTTGGTGCTGACGTACGTCTGCTGATCCTGCAAAAGATGCAAGGTAAACTTGACCTATCACTGCTGTTTGAAATCTTTGCTCGAGAAATCGAAAAACAAATCGATGTTTATCGTCTAGTATGGGAACTCGAAGGCACCACAACGCTGATCCGCCGTGGCAAAGCCACTGAGCACCGTCAGACTTTTGTATTGCGCTTCGGTGAAAATGAACTAGGCAAACTCCAGTACTGCACCCCGTACAAGCTCGACAAAGACGAAATCAACCTTCTTCATACTTATCACCGCTTGTTTGCTGGCCCACTGGTTAATGCGCTGGAATACCGCCGCGTGAAGAACCTAGCGCTGCAAGACTACCTATCGAACCTTGGTAACCGCACCAGCTTTGAGCAAGACATTCGCCACGCGATTGCATTAAGCGAACGACGTAATGTCGGCTTGGTCCTGCTAATTTTCGATCTCGATAACTTCAAGCAAGTGAACGACCGCTTTGGTCATTTGGATGGTGATAAGGTGATCCGTCGCTTTGCGACCATCTTGAAAGACTCGGTTCGTGCCACTGACCGTTGTTACCGTTTAGGTGGCGACGAGTTCACCGCTATCTTGCAACCAGCAACAGCCGAGTCAGCAGGCAAAGTAGCAAGCCGTATCAAGCAACTGATGCAGCAAGACCAAATTCTGTGCTCACTAAATATCAGTGTGTCACTGGGTTACTCGCTGTACCAAAAAGGCGATACTTCGATTTCGCTGATCGACCGTGCCGACCGTCAACTGTACCAACACAAGCGCCAAGTGAAATAACTGGCACACCCTTCCCCCTAAATCTTCTCGATTGTTAATCTTGATCAATCCCTCACTTTTCGCGTTATACTAATCTGCAAATGTGAATCATTCGCTGAATGTAGCAAGCTGGTAATATCGGCAGCCGCTGGATTGAGCCAATGATTTAGTTAAGGAAAAACCGATGAAAGTACAAGAGTGTTGCGAACTGATCCGTATGAACTACGCCCAAATTGGTGGTGGTGAATTGGGTTACATTCCTAATGCGATTCACTGTGCAGTGAAAGCGCTCGACTACATCGCTGCCAATACCGACCTACCACAGGAAGTACGTGAGCGAGCAGCCTATGCCGCGGCTAACTTGCTAATGAGCGATCACGAGGATTAATCATGAATCTAGCAAAGTTTGAAACCATGGATCCCGTGATGCTAATGAGCATCGTGAATATGAAGATCCGTGATGAATTTGGTGATTTAGACGGCTTGGTCAAATACTACGATATCGATAAAGAAAAGTTAGTCGCTCGCCTTGCCAGTGCCGGTTTTGACTACTTACCTGAAGCTAAGCAGTTTCGTTAACCCGCACTGTTATCACCGTATTTGAGTAGCAAAGCGGTTGATACTTTAAAAACAGAGATAAAAAAACGGAAGCCATGGCTTCCGTTTTTTTCGCTCAATCTGTAACTCTGAACGAATACTAGCCTTTAAATACAGGTAGTAAGTTCGCCATTGCCATTACATGGAAGATTGCAGTCAGTACCCCGAATGCCATTACCATATAAATGGTCACGTTACCGCCCGGTACTACAAAACCAGCCTGCTCAGGTGTACGTTGACGCAATGTCTTCGCCAAGGTTGCAGGAACAATACAAGTCCAAATCGTCGCTGCCGCACCTGCTAGACCAATCGCTGCCACAAAACCAAATGGGGCGACTAATGAAAATACCAATGGTGGTAGGAAAGTAACACCCCAGGTTTTTAGTCGACCTTGCTTGGTATCTGCAAAACCAAACAAATCCGCTAGGTAATCAAATAGTCCTAAACCAACACCGATGAAAGACGACACAATCGCAGCGATAGAAAACACGTGCAGGGCTTGTTTAATGCTGTTTGAGTCAATCGCTGAAGTTAGTGCTGATAACAATGCATCCACACCGCCACCCGCTGTTACCACAGGGCCAAATTCCGCACGAGGTAAGTTACCGAAGATACAAACAACCCAGCCAAGATAGAACGTCAGCGCAATCATAGTACCGCCTAGAATGGCTTTCTTAGCACGGTGCTCATCCTGATAGTAATCACGCATAGTACTCACTGAATGGTGGTAACCAAACGAGGTTAACGCCACAGGCAATAGCGCTAATGCGTAAGTTGAGTAAGAGCTCTCCCCTTCACCTTGAGCAAACAGGACAGGCACACTGATATTCGATGCCAGACCGGAAATACCAAGCACAAAACTCAGGATCATAAAGAGGATTAATACAATCGAAATACGGTCAACCGCTCGTGTTGAGTGCAACACGAAAGCCGAGCACAACGCCACAAACAAGATGGATGCAAACTCACGGCTCATACCCAACATTTCGCTGAAAATCATACCTGACGACGAAATGTACGCGTAAAGCAAAATACCGCCCACAAAATACAGCGAAAGGTTGTTTACAAAGTTAGCCTTTTTGCTGAGCAGATCTTTTGCCACCGTATTAAAAGAAGCTTTGAGCTCGTAATGTTTTAGAGCTTCCAACAACAACCAGCCAGAAAGCGTCATCATGATCATGGTGAAAGAAATGGCAATTACACTCCATAGCGTCCACGCACCCGCACCTGCGCTTGGCAACCCAAGCATGCCTGCTCCAACACAAACACTGGCGATAATACACGCTCCCCCAAGTGTGGATGGTTTACTCATAATGACTCCTAAACAAAATTATTGTATCAGCGTGCTAGTACAATAATATGTTCTATGTTTTTTGGCAACTAAAGAATGAGTAACTGAGCATTTCTTCGCCACTAGTGAAAAACCAATGAGCTTTCCGAAATACAGGTGAAAAGTGACAAGCAGAAAAAAACCGCCACTACTTTCATAGTGGCGGTTCTTATCAATACGTCTTTAATACGAGTGATTACTTCAGTTGGGCATAATAAGCGGCAACATTCGCAATATCGTTATCATTGAGCATGGCGGCTTGAGGCTGCATCAGCATCGCCATCGCACTTTTGCGCTCTTTGTTTTTATACGCTTTTAGCGAGTTAACGAGGTACTGCTCGTTTTGACCTTTAAGGTTCGGATACCCTGGGATCACGGCGATACCATCAGGGCCGTGACATGCGGCACAAATAGCGGCTTTTGCTTTACCAGCAACAGGGTCGCCAGCAAGTGCAGGGGCTGACATTACAGTAGCGAGTAGTGCAAGTGTAAGAACTTTTTTCATGATGTCCTCTATTATTATTGCTTCCTTAAGCCGCATTGTGCCTGTTTTACGAAAGCGATGCACTTTTAATATCAACCAGATAAGCTATTGTGCCAAGTGAGCTCACACTCTTTGCCTGCAAAACCATCAACGACAAATAACCCTGCAACAGCAGCTAACTGCTCGCCATAAAACACCAAAGGAGTACGACGACGGTTCCAACTCGGCACGCCGTATTCTTGAAACAGCTTTTTCATTTTGCGCTTACCCACTCGTCCAAGCGGTTTAACCTGTACCCCTTCAGGATCAAAACGCACAGTGACAACTTCTTGTGGTATAGGTTGACGCAAACGCAGCGCCTGTTGTTCGTCGCCATGAGCTAATTGAGGTTCGGTACTAGCTTCCTTACATGGCGTTAACCATAACTGCCCAAGGTCTTGGGGCAACAAACAAGGCTGATTTAGTGTCAAAGCGAATTCTTGCCCTTGGATATCTGGCCATTGCTGAATAAGGTATAAACGCTGCGCATAGCGACGAAGCTGATAATGGTGCCAATTCACCTGCGGATTCGCATCATCTTTAGCTAAGACGACCGACTGCCATACTTGCTCTAGCTGCGCTTGTGAAGGCATTAATACTTGCTGAGCTTGAAGCCATTGGCGGATCAACGCCTTACCCAAGCGTGCATTGGTTAACGCAGCCAACGCTAGGCTTCCATCTGACTGAAGAGCACTAGCGAGTTTATCAGCCAAGAGTTCAGCCAACAGCGCTTCTTGCTCACCACATAATGCGGCACTACGCCCCACCGCTTTACGGATCCCCGGCCAACGCTGCGCTAACTGCGGCGTAATATGATGACGGAGAAAATTGCGGTCATAGCGGGTATCTTGGTTGCTTTCATCTTCCACCCAATCCAATTTTTGCGCTGTTGCATAAGCTTCGATATCCGCTCGGCTCACCGTTAATAGCGGTCTAACATGCTTACCATTACCAAACGCCGTGCAAACGGGCATCGCGGCTAATCCAGCCGGACCACTGCCCCGCTTTAACGCCAGTAGAAAGGTTTCCATTTGATCATCGCCGTGCTGGGCGGTCAGTAACACATCACCAGCAACCACATGCTTCGCTAAAGCTTGATAACGAGCGTGACGCGCCAATTGCTCGATACTCTCACCTTGGGTATTGGACAGTGTGACATGCTCCACCACACAGGGAATACCCACTTGCTGCGACCATGTCTGGCACTGCTGCGCCCATGTATCTGCGTTTTTACTCAACCCATGGTGAACATGCACGGCAATAACGTCGATGGTTTGACCTTCCGCTTGATGCTTTGCTTGGTATTGCGCCATCAGATCCAGCAGTACCCGAGAGTCCATCCCACCGCTGAGCGCCAACACAAAACGCTGTGATGACGACGAATATGCCGCTAGGCAAGCTTGTAAATGGGAGAGCAAAGAAGATGAAGACATAACCGCAAGACGCTCGTGAACAAGGAAAATTAAGCGGTATCATACCAAGGGCGGCTGTAATGAGAGAAGTGACGAATAACAAAATGGGGCGACCGTTGCCGATCGCCCCATTGGGATAGGTTATGACTGTTGTTAGCGAAAGCTATAACAGACGGCTAATTAGCAGTAACCGTAGCTCATCAGGCGCTGGTAACGACGCTCAAGAAGAGTATCGCTATCTAGCGCATCAAGATCTTCTAGCGTTGCTTTAAATTGCGCTTTTAGCGCTGCCGCCATTTTCGCAACGTCACGGTGTGCACCACCTAGCGGCTCTTCGATAATGTTATCGATAAGCTCTAGCTCTTTTAGGCGCTCAGCGGTAATACCCATAGCTTCTGCCGCTTGAGAGGCTTTATCTGAATCACGCCACAAGATAGAGGCACAACCTTCAGGTGAAATTACCGAGTAAGTCGAGTATTGCAGCATGTTCACGCAATCACCTACACCGATTGCCAATGCACCACCAGAACCACCTTCACCAACAACGTTACAGATGATTGGCACTGTCAGACCTGCCATTTCTTTTAGGTTGGTTGCAATCGCTTCAGATTGACCACGCTCTTCCGCACCAACACCTGGGTATGCACCTGCCGTATCAATGAAAGTGATGATTGGCATTTTAAAACGCTCAGCCATTTTCATCAGACGTAGTGCTTTACGGTAACCTTCTGGTTTTGGCATACCGAAATTACGCAATACTTTTTCTTTAGTCTCGCGACCTTTCTGGTGACCAATCACCATTACAGGACGACCATCGATACGCGCGATACCACCCACAAGGGCTTTATCATCAGCAAAAGCACGGTCACCCGCTAGTTCATCAAACTCTTCAAAGATGTGTTCGATGTAGTCGAAGGTGTATGGACGCTGAGGGTGACGCGCCATTTGGGCAACTTGCCACGCACCAAGATCGCTGAACACTTTCTTAGTCAGCTCTAGGCTTTTCTTTTCAAGTTGTTCAATTTCTTTATCAAGATCAACCGACGCTGACTCGTCACGACGAGACACATCACGTAGTGCTTCAATCTTGGCTTCTAGCTCTGCAATTGGTTGTTCAAACTCAAGAAAGTTCAGGCTCATACCACTCAAAATCCTTTTGTCAGCAAGCGCTTGGCTCGCCAACATTATTAATTAAACTCAAGCTCGACTTGCTTCTCACCCAGCAGACCCTTGAGTTCAAGGATAAGCTTATCACTCGGCGTTACCCGCCATTCCGTGCCTAAAGTGAGTTTCACGCGTGCGTTCGAGCGCTGATAATACACATTAACAGGTACAGTACCTGCTTTGTGTGGCTCCAGCACTTGGCTGAAGCGTGCAAAAAACTGGTCATCAATTTGCCCCTCGCTAATCGAGATGGCAAGACTTCTTAGGTGCTTTTCTCTGGCTTCTGAGATATCGAGCACTTCTCGCGCCGACATTTTAAGGCCACCATTGAAATCATCAAAGCTGACCTGTCCCGTTACGACCACAATTCGGTCTTTTTCTATCAGATCCAAATAACGGTCAAGGGCTTCAGAGAACAACATCACTTCCATTCTGCCCGAACGGTCATCCAGCGACATTACACCAATGCGTGTACCGCGTTTAGTGGTAAAGACCTTAGCCCCGACCACCAATCCAGCCACAGTCGCTACTTTATCACGCCCAGTTGGATTCGCATCTTTTAAACGACAAGTTGTGTAGTGCTTCAACTCTGAAATGTAAGCATTTATTGGGTGGCCCGTTAAGTAAAGACCGAGCGTTTCACGTTCACCCTCTAGCCATACCGCATCTGGCCATTCAGGAATATTAGCATACGCATGCTCCACCTCTTCCGGCGCTTCGGTCAGTACCCCAAACATATCGGTTTGACCAAAGGCTTCAGCTTGGTGGTGTTGGCTTGCCGCTTTGATTGCATCATCAAGACTTGCCATCATCGCAGCTCGGTTTGGACCTAAACGATCCATCGCACCGGATTTGATCAGTTTTTCCAGTACGCGCTTATTCACTTTCTTGGTGTCGATACGGGCACAGAAATCGAATAAGTCTTTGAAGTGACCACCTTTATTGCGGGCTTCGATAATATTATCGATCGGGCCTTCACCCACCCCTTTCACCGCACCGATACCATAAACAACGGCACCGTTATCATCGACGTTAAAGCGGTACAGACCTTTATTCACATCTGGCGGCAGCAGCTTAAGCTTCATACGTAGACATTCGTCTACTAGCCCGATCACTTTATCGGTGTTATCCATATCGGCGGTCATTACCGCAGCCATGAATTCAGCCGGATAGTGCGCTTTCAGCCACAAGGTTTGATAAGAAACTAGTGCGTAAGCGGCTGAGTGCGATTTGTTAAAACCATAACCCGCAAATTTTTCTACCAAGTCGAAGATTTTCATCGCCAACTCACCGTCGACGCCGTTCTTCACCGCACCTTCTTCGAACGTCGCCCGCTGTTTCGCCATCTCTTCCGGCTTTTTCTTACCCATCGCACGACGAAGCATGTCCGCTCCACCTAGGGTATAGCCAGACAGAACCTGCGCGATCTGCATTACCTGTTCCTGATACAGGATAATGCCGTAGGTCGGATCCAAGATATCTTTGAGCGACTCGTGCTGCCATTGCTGATCAGGATACGAGATATCTTCGCGACCGTGCTTACGGTCGATAAAGTTATCTACCATCCCCGATTGCAGCGGACCCGGACGGAACAGGGCTACCAATGCGATCATGTCTTCAAAACAGTCGGGTTGCAGACGTTTGATCAGATCTTTCATCCCGCGGGATTCAAGCTGGAATACCGCCGTCGACTCCGAACGTTGCAACATCGCAAACGACTTAGCATCGTCCATCGGGATTGCAGCTATATTCACAGGGTCTTTACCCTGCGCTTCTAAACGCGGGTTGATCATCCCCAATGCCCAGTCGATGATGGTGAGGGTACGTAACCCCAAGAAGTCGAACTTAACCAAACCGGCCGTTTCAACATCGTTTTTATCAAACTGAGTTACTGGGTTGCCACCTTCCGCATCGCAGTACAGAGGCGCAAAATCGGTGATCGTGGTCGGTGAAATAACAACACCACCAGCGTGTTTACCGGCGTTACGGGTCACACCTTCTAGGATGCGACACATATCGATCAGATCTTTAACTTCTTCATCGCCATTATAGGCTTCACCCAACTGCGGCTCGGCATCAAAGGCTTTTGCCAGTGTCATCCCCGGCTCTGCCGGCACCAGTTTGGAAATACGGTCCACAAAACCATAAGGGTGCCCTAGTACACGACCCACATCGCGAATTACTGCTTTGGCCGCCATCGTACCGAAAGTGATGATCTGCGATACCGCATCACGCCCGTACAATTCCGCAACGTGGTCGATAACCAAATCACGCTTATCCATACAGAAGTCGATATCGAAATCGGGCATGGAGACACGTTCTGGGTTCAAG
This sequence comes from Photobacterium jeanii, assembly GCF_001650345.1. GTDB lineage: Bacteria > Pseudomonadota > Gammaproteobacteria > Enterobacterales > Vibrionaceae > Photobacterium > Photobacterium jeanii. The sequence continues at coordinate 22,455 of NZ_LVHF01000026.1, forward strand.
AAACGTTCGAATAGCAGGTCAAACTCAAGCGGATCCAAATCGGTGATATCAAGAGCGTATGCCACCAATGAACCGGCACCCGAACCACGTCCCGGCCCTACCGGTACATCGTTATCTTTCGACCACTGGATGAATTCCATTACGATCAAGAAGTAACCTGGGAAGCCCATTTGGTTGATTACGTCGAGTTCGATTTTCAAACGTTCGTCGTATTCAGGGCGGCGACGCGCACGCTCTTCTTCATCAGGGAACAAGAACGCCAAACGACGTTCCAGACCTTCTTCTGACTCCTTCACCAAGAAGTCTTCGATGGTCATCTCACCCGTTGGGAAGTTCGGCAGGAAGTATTCACCTAAACGTACGGTGACGTTACAACGCTTAGCAATCTCAACGCTGTTTTCCAGTGCTTCAGGAATGTCTGAGAACAACTCACACATTTCTTCTTCACTACGCAGGTATTGCTGATCGCTGTACAGTTTAGGGCGGTTAGGATCGGCTATGGTGTAGCCGTCGTGGATACAAACACGGATCTCGTGAGCATCAAACTGATCTTGCGTAATAAAACGTACGTCATTGGTCGCCACAACAGGCAGATCGTTTTGCTCAGCCAACTCAACTGCAAAATGAAGATACGCTTCTTCATCAGCACGGCCAGTACGCACCAACTCAAGGTAATAATGATCGGTAAAGTGCTGTTGATAAAAGCTTACACAGCGCTCAATCAGCTGCTGATTCCCTTTTAGCAAGGCTTTACCGACATCACCACTTTTACCACCGGAGAGTAAGATCAAGCCTTGTTTATGCTCAACTAACCACTCTTTGTCGATCACCACATTATGCTGGTAATGACCACGCTGATACGCTTTGGAAATCAACATGGTTAAATTCTGGTAGCCGTCGTTATCCGCCGCCAGAATGGTCAGATCAGATAGCTCATCACCCATTTCCTCTGACTTTACTTTGAAATCAGCACCAATGATCGGCTTCATGCCTGCGCCGTGGGCTGCAAAGTAAAACTTCACCAAACCACACAGGTTAGTGAAATCTGTCAGTGCCATTGCTGGCATGCCCATCTCGGCTACTTTTTTTACCAACGGCGGGACTTTCGACAAGCCGTCAACCATAGAAAAGTCACTGTGGACACGAAGATGAATAAAACGAGGTTCTGCCATGACAACCAGATAATAGATAGGTAATTGCGTGAAGGGTATTGTGCCAGAAAACACCGCGAGGGGCGCGTTTCTGGCACAAAAATTTATGGGTGAAATCAGTCTGCAGACAGAATGATTATTCGATACCCAAAATACGTTTTACAGGTTTAAAACTCTTACGGTATTGGTCAATAACACCGTGCTCAGCCAAGGCTTCAAAGTGTGCCTTGGTTGGGTAACCTTTGTGTTTGGCAAAGCCGTACTGCGGATACTGAGCGTCTAGCTCTTCCATCTCACGGTCACGGGTCACTTTAGCCAAAATCGACGCCGCACTGATCTCTGCAACCCGCAAATCGCCTTTAACGACCGCTTGTGCTGCCATTGGCAATTGTGGAATTTTATTACCATCAACCAATACAAAATCAGGTTGGGTATCAAGCCCAGCAACAGCACGCTGCATTGCAACCATAGTGGCTTGCAAAATATTGAGCTCATCGATTTCTTCAGGCTCACAACGACCTAACGACCACGACAATGCCTTCTCTTTGATCTCATCAAACAAAAGGTTACGCTTTTTCTCGGTCAGTTTTTTCGAGTCGGTCAGACCTTCAATTGGGTTATTCGGGTCTAAAATCACGGCAGCAGTCACTACTGCGCCAACTAAAGGACCACGACCCACTTCATCGACCCCTGCAATGCAATTGGCTTGCGGGTATTCGAATGGTTCAAATTCTTTCATTGTTCTAACTACAACTTGTGGGATTCTGCTGGTACGTCACGGTTGATCAATTTAAGTACCGCTTCTGCCGCTTTAACGTCTGCATTACAACGGATTTGCTGATGGAGCTGATGGAACTCAGCCAGCAACTCACTGTTATCTGCACTCAAGTAATGATTAACCTGCGCGGCCAATTTTTCTGGGGTACAGTTTTCTTGCAGCAGCTCCGGCACCAGCTCTTTATTCGCCAGAATGTTCGGTAACGACACGTACTTGGTTTTCAGCATTCGCCGTGCAATCCAAGCGGTTAGCGGTTTAACGATATAACCGACGACCATTGGGCGCTTCACGAGCATGCACTCTAGCGATACTGTTCCCGAGGCCAATAACACCGCATCGGACGCAATCATTACGTTACGTGCGGTATCGTCCACCAGCACAAAATCAAGCTCAGGCGCAGTTTGTTGCCACGCTTGCTCAAACTGTTGACGACGCTTGTCGTTCACCAAGGCAACCACAAAACCCAAGTCGGGATGTTCTGCTTTCAAACGGCGACAAGTTTCAATAAACGGTGCCGCAATCATGCTCATCTCACCGCCACGGCTACCCGGTAACACGGCTAGCCAACGCTTACCGGGGTCTAAGCCCAGCAATTCACGCGCGGCAGCTTTGTCGGTCAGCAACGGAATGGCATCCGCCATCGTGTGGCCAACAAACTCGCAAGGAACATTAAATTTATCGTAAAACGCTTTCTCGAACGGTAAGAATGCCAGTACCAAGTTGGTCGCAGCTTCAATTTTAAAGATCCGCTTTTGGCGCCATGCCCATACCGATGGACTCACGTAGTGCACCGTTTTAATGCCGCTGTCTTTCAAATCACGCTCAAGACGTAAGTTGAAATCAGGCGCATCGATGCCCACGAATACATCCGGTGGATTATCAGTGAAATACTTCACCAACTCGGCTTTTATCTTGAAAAGCCGAGGCAGACGCCCAAACACTTCCACAATCCCCATTACGGCCAGCTCTTCCATATCGAACAAGGCTTCACAGCCTGCTTCGATCATACGAGGGCCAGCCACGCCAACAAATTCAGCGTCTGGGTATTGGGCTTTGATTGCTTGGATAAAACCGGCACCTAAAATATCGCCGGAGATTTCTCCGGCGACGATACCTATTCGAAGAGGTTTAGTCATTAACGAATAATACCGCGAGTCGAGTTTTCAAACAGTTTGACGAACAGGCCAATCGATGGGAACTCTTGTGCCATCTCTTCTAACACTGGCTTCACTTCAGCCAATGTTTTACCTGAACGGTAAATTTCTTTGTAAGCACGACGAATCGCATGTAGCTCAGGCTTTTCAAAGCCACGACGCTTCAGACCTTCAATATTAATACCGAATGGTTTTGCGTGGTTACCTTGTGCCATCACAAATGGAGGGACGTCTTGCACCACAATCGAGCCACCGCCAATGAAGCTGTGTGCGCCAACAGTACAGAACTGGTGAACAGGTGATAGCGCTGACACGATAGCGTAGTCTTCAACCGTTACGTGACCCGCAAGCGTCGCGTTGTTACCCATGATGATGTTGTCACCCACGACACAGTCGTGAGCAATGTGAACATTCACACAGAACAGGTTGTCGCTACCTACCGTGGTCACGCCTTTATCTTGAACCGTACCGCGGTGCATTTGCACGCTTTCACGGATCACGTTGCGATCACCGACCACTAGACGCGTTGCTTCACCGTTGTATTTTTTATCCTGACACTCTTCACCAATAATGGCGAATGGGAAAATTCGGTTGTCCTGACCAATGACCGTTGGGCCTTTGATCACAACATGCGACATCACTTCTGTGCCGTCACCGATCTCGACATCCTTACCGATATACGTAAATGGACCAACAGTTACGTTAGCGCCGATCTTTACCCCTTCTTCAATCACTGCTGAAGGGTGGATTTGTGCCGTTTCGTGGATCATTAAAATTCTCGTCTTGCGCATTTAAGCTCAGCAGAGCAAACAACTTCGTCATCAACTTTTGCTACACCGTTAAACATAGCAATACCACGACGCTCTTTTAGGAATTCCACTTCAATCACAAGTTGATCGCCAGGACCAACAGGCTTACGGAACTTCGCTTTATCAATACTAGCAAAGTAGTAAAGTTCGTTCTCAGCTGGAGCACCAAAGGTTTTAAACGCCAGTAGACCCGTTGCTTGCGCCATCGCTTCAAGGATCATTACACCAGGGAATACAGGCATCTTAGGGAAGTGACCTGTAAATTGTGGTTCGTTCACTGATACGTTTTTGATCGCCGTTAGTGTCTTACCTTCATCGTAATTCGTTACGCGATCGATCATTAGGAACGGGTAACGGTGTGGAAGAAGCTCTTGGATCTCAGTGATATTTAACGTTTTGTTCTCGCAAGTCAAAACTTGAATTCCTGTCAGTAAGTGAAACGCACAATAACCGCGGATAAGCCAACCTGCATTGGCAGCGGTTATTCAGAGCGCCCACGAAGCCCTTAGGCTTCGTCGTCTAATTTTTTCTCAACAGCACGCAGACGCTTGTTCATCTCGTCGATTTTCATAACGCGCGCTGCCGTTTTACGCCATTCTTTGTTTGGCTGTACCGGAATACCCGAAGAGTAGAAACCCGGTTCTGTGATTGGACGCATTACCATCGCCATACCAGCAACAGTCACGCCATCACAAATTTCCATGTGGCCGTTGAACACACTCGCACCACCGATGAAACAATGCTTACCAACTTTCAGGCTACCCGCCATTACAGTCGCGCCAGCAATCGCTGTATTTTCACCGATTGATACGTTGTGAGCAATCTGACACTGGTTATCGATAATAGCACCGTCATGAATGATGGTGTCATCCAATGCACCACGGTCAATTGTGGTACAAGCACCAATTTCAACACGGTTACCGATACGAACAGATCCGAGTTGTGGGATCTTCACCCAGTTACCACGGTCATTCGCGTAGCCAAAACCGTCGGAACCCAGTACCGCACCCGATTGTACTAAACAATCTGTGCCCAATGTCACGCGGTGGTAAACAGTAACGTTTGCCCACAGCTTTGAGTTCGCACCAATCTGTGCTTCTTTGCCGATGAAACAACCCGCACCGATTTGTACGTTATCACCTAGCTTCACGCCAGATTCGATCACAGCGTTGTGACCCACGACCACACCTTCGCCAAGCTCAACGTCATCGGCAATCTGTGCTGATGACGCAATCTCAGTCGCGGCTTTTGGCGTAGTATCTAGAAGTTGTGCGGTAAGCGCGTAACCCAAGTATGGGTTTGCCATCACCAGCGCGTTACCTTCAAAATATGGCAGATCCGCTTCGGTCAACATCACCGCAGCGGCTTTACAATCAGCTAACTGCTTACGGTACTTACTGTTTGAAATAAATGTAATCTGACCTTCACCAGCTTGCTCAGTGCCCGCAATAGAGTGAATTTCGACAGCGCCATCACCATGCAGCTCTGCACCTAATTTTTCTGCTAATTCAGCAAGGGTAATTACAGTCATTGGGTACCTTATTATATTAGTTTAACGTCACAGGTTACTGTTCGCTTTATCAGTGATACATCGCCAATACCAAATAGAGTAAAAGACGACAAAGCTGCCATACGCAGAGCGCATAGCAGCTTAGATAAACCGTGACGCTTTAATCGGTTATTTTACAGCAGAGATAACCTTGCTCGATAGGTCATCTTTTGGATTTGCGTAAAGAACAGCTTGAGCATCAACAACGATGTCGTAACCTTCTTTCTTCGCTACATCCTGAATTGCTGTACGAAGTTTCATCACTAGTTTTTGCTCTTCTTCAGCACCACGACGACGCTGATCTTCTTGAAGCGCTTTTGCTTTCAGTTTGTAATCTGAATCTAGTGAAGCCAATTCACGTTGGATCTTAGTGCGGTCAGCATCGCTTAGTAGCTCGCCATCACGCTTTGCTTTATCCACTTTTGCTTTCATGCGGCTTTCGATACCACGAAGCTCATCGATACGGTCTTTGAATTCACTGCGCAACTTTTCGGTCACATTATAACGTTTCGCCAACTGTTGCATAGCCTGACCAGTTGCCACGTAACCTACTTTTTGCGCCGCTTCTGCTGCGTGAGCGTACATAGACGACGATAGAATTACTAGGCTAAGGCCTGCAGCTTTCATCCATTGTTTCAAAAGAGTTCTCCTCAAAAATTTAGAATGTCTGTCCGATGGTGAAGGTGAAGAATTCTTCCTGGTCACCGTCGTATTTCTTAATTGGTTTCGCAATCGAGAATACCAATGGCCCCATTGGAGACATCCATTGAAGCGCGGCACCGTATGACGCACGAATTAACGATGGATCGGAGTAGTCATATAGATACTTACCATCGATATCTTTTAGATCGTACTCGGTATCCCATACCGAACCAGCGTCAACAAAGAGGCTAGTACGGATTTGGTTTTTAAATTCTTCCGATGCAAATGGGGTTGGAACAATCAGCTCCAAACTTGCCAACGCAATGGCATTACCACCCGCTGCATCTTTGGTACCCGTTGCACAGTTGTTGTTACCAGATGGGCCACCACCTGAACAACCTTCAACGTACACCGCTTTCGGACCTACAGTATTAGAGCGGAAGCCTCGCAAGGTACTAAAGCCACCCGCGTAGAAATTTTCATAAAACGGCATTAAATGATCGCTACCGTTGTCAGTTTGACCATAACCGTTGCCGTAACCCAACTTACCACGTAGTAATACGGTGAAGTCGTGGCCTTCGTTCAATGGAATGTACTGACGCACATCGTATTGAACCTTAAAGTATTGCGCATCCGAGCCCGGAATCGTCATTCGGTATGACGCACGTTGGTGGTTACCAGCCGTTGGGAAGTAACCTCGGTTAAGGTTGTTACGCGACCAAGATACCGACCAGTCAAAGTCATCCAACTCGATAATATTCTCACCGCGGTCAAAACCGTGGATCGCTTTGAATTTCTCGATTTGGTAGTACTCACGAGTATTAGAGATCTTGTTATGATCGTAACCAACACCGAATTCAAAGAAGTTTAGCTCATCGAACGGGAAACCCCATGTCAGACTCGCACCGTAACTTTGGTTGGTGTAGTCCGAGATGTTCGCATTGGATGCTTCAAACTCGTTGTAGTAAATCTTACCACCCAAGCTAATACCATCGAGTGTGAAGTACGGATCACGGTAATCCAAGCTCACGTTCTTCTGGTATTTGTTGGTCATGGCATTAATACCAAAACGGGTACCTGTCCCCAAGAAGTTATCTTGCTGTAGACCTGCTTGGAAGCTGATACCTGATTCAGTACCGTAGCCAATACCAAAGTTAACGCTACCTGCGTTCGCTTCTTTTACGGTATACGATACATCGACTTGGTCATCAGAGCCTGGGACACGCGTAGTTTGTACATCGACGGTTTCAAAGAAACCCGTACGGCTCAAACGCTCTTTACCACGCTCAACCGATTTCGAGTTCAACCAGCTACCTTCCATCTGGCGCATTTCACGACGCAAGACTTCGTCTTTGGTTGTGGTGTTGCCGTTAAAGGTAATATTACGGACGTAAACACGCTTACCAGTCTCAACGTTCACAATCAAAGAGACTTGATTATTGTCGTCGTCAAAATCAGGAATGGTGTTTACTTGCGGGTACGCATAACCAGATTCGCCAAGCTTACGCTTGATCGCTTCTTCCAGTGCCGTGACTTGCGCGCCGTTGTAGATATCGCCGTCTTTGAATGTGATCAGGTTTTTCATTTCTTCCTGACGACCAGCAACATCACCACGGAACTTCACGCCACTCACTGTGTATTGATCGCCTTCGTCGATTTTAAGGGTGATGTATACCCCTTTCTTATCAGGCGAGATCGATACTTGCGTCGATTCCAGTTTGTATTTTAGGTAACCGTTATTGAGGTACTGCGAGCGCAAGACTTCCATATCACCAGCCAGTACCTGCTTCTGGTACTTTTCATTGGCAAGGAAGTTCCACCATGGCACGTTCGCCTTAAGGTTGAATTTGCCGCGCAGCTCATCATCAGTAAATACGTTATTACCGATGAAGTTAATTTGTTTAATGGTAGCCGAGACGCCTTCGGTGAAGACAAACTTCAAGTCAGCACGGTTACGTGGCAATGGGGTCACCACTGCGTGTACCGTGGCGTTGTATTTACCAACGCTGTAGTAGAAGTCCTCAAGCCCTTTTTCAATCTTGCTTAATGTGGTGCGATCAAGCGCTTCACCAACCTGAATGTTAGAAGCATTCAAGTTTTCTTTTAGCTGCTCTTCTTTGATCGCTTTGTTGCCTGAGAATGAGATGTTAGCAATGGTTGGACGCTCCAACACTTTCACTAACAGCGCGTCATTATCACGATAGACTTTGATATCTTCAAAGTTACCAGAAGCAAATAGCGCCTGAATCACATCCGCGATATCTCGGTCATCAACCTTATCGCCAACGCGTACTGGCATCTTCAAAAGTGCCGCACCTAAGGTCACACGCTGAAGACCTTCAAAACGAATGTCATCGACCACAAATTGTTCAGCACTTTGCGCAACACTACTACTCAGGAGTAGTGATGCGACCAACAGTTTTTTCATCGCCATTACTGTTCTGATTATTCCTTGCAAAAACGCATTTATTAAAGGCGGGTAAAGTCATTGAATAGCGCAACGGCCATTAACGCAACCAAGATGGCTGAGCCCACTCTGTAGCCTATGTCCTGAACACGTTCAGAGACAGGTCGGCGTGTTACCGCTTCGATCGCGAAGAACATCAAATGTCCGCCATCTAAGACTGGAAGCGGTAGCAAATTAACAATACCTAAGTTCACACTGATCAATGCCAAGAAACCAAGGAAATACACCAAGCCGTAATCGGCGGTCATTCCAGCCCCTTTGGCAATTGAAATTGGTCCGCTTAGGTTCTTCACTGCCACATCACCAGTGATCAGCTTAGTCACCATGTCGAAAGTTAGCGTTACCAACTGCCAAGTTTTTTCAGCCGCTTTACCAACAGCTTCAAATGGACCGTACTGTAAATTAATACGGTACGACGCTGGCCACTCTTCCACTGTCGGTGCAAAACCCGCGTAACCAATCACTTCACCAGAAGCGAGTTCTTTTGATTTCGGCGTTAAGGTTAGCGCAATGCGGTTGCCATCACGAATCACATCAACAACCAAGGCTTGCTCTGGGTGAGAGCGTACAGCATCAACAACTTGTTGCCATTTATCAACCGCTTGGCCATCAATCGCGACAATACGATCATTTAACCGCATATTAGCAGCAATTGCTGCGCCATCATCGACAAGTTGTGAGATAGATAAAGTGATTTCTGGTGTGAATGGCTTCATACCCAAACTCACCATCACACGTTCAGTTTCAGGATCAAACGACCAAGTTGATAAGTCGAGTGTCTTTTCCACCGTGCGACCTGAATCTTGCTCCGTCGCGGTGATCACCATTTTCTCATCACCGATATGGGAGATCATCGCCATGTTAACGGATTCCCAATCTGCGGTTTTGATACCTGAAATCGTTTTTAGTTCCATTCCTGGTGCAATTCCTGCCTGCGCAGCAATGGATTGAGGAGCGACTTCACCAATTACTGGCTTCACGGCTGGCACCCCAATCAGGTATACCACCCAGTAAGCAGCAATGGCGAAGATAAAATTCGCCAGTGGACCAGCTGCGACAATCGCACTGCGTTGCCACAGTTTTTTATTGTTAAACGCTTGGTTTCGACGGTGTGCTGGAACGTCATCAACACGCTCGTCGAGCATCTTAACGTAGCCGCCCAGCGGGATCATTGCTAACGTATATTCAGTGCCATCTTTGCCTTTTTTCTGCCAAATCGCTTTACCAAAACCAATGGAAAAACGTTCAACAAAAACCCCGCAACGACGTGCGACCCAAAAGTGACCAAATTCATGGACGGCGATCAAAATCCCTAACGCAATTAAAAACGCGCCCAAATTCCATAAAATGCCTGTCATTTTGCTACCTTAGCAATCTCATCCTGAGCTAAACGTCGTGCCATTCTATCTAGCTCAATTACACTTTCCAAGTCAGTCGGTTCAGTCATTGGTGCTAACGCTAATACTTTCTCATTAACCTTGGCAATATCAGTAAAACCAATACGATTAGCAAGGAATGCCGCGACCGCTTCTTCATTGGCGGCATTTAGCGCCGTTGTCGCCGCTTGGCCTGCGTAACACGCATCCATTGCCAGTTTTAAGCAAGGGTAGCGGTCAAAATCTGGCGGCATAAACGTAAACTCCCCCACCTGACTGAAATCCAACGGTGCAACGCCAGCATCCACTCGCTCTGGGTAAGAAAGCGCACACGCAATCGGCGTACACATGTCTGGTAGCCCCATCTGCGCTAATACCGAACCGTCTTTGTATTGAACCATAGAGTGGATCACAGATTGCGGGTGAATAATCACCTGCATTTGTTCGCGTGAGGCATTGAATAACCAACGCGCTTCAATGTATTCCAGCCCTTTATTCATCATAGTGGCTGAATCTACAGAAATCTTCGGTCCCATAGACCAGTTGGGATGCGCAATCGCCATTTCTGGCGTGACCGCAGCTAACTCTGCAATATCGGTGTAACGGAATGGACCACCCGAGCCGGTCAGTAAGATTTTACTAATGCCGTGCGCTTCAAGATCACAACGCCCCATCTTGCGCTGGATCTCAGCAGGCAAGCACTGGAAGATAGCATTGTGTTCGCTGTCCACAGGCAGTAGCTCTGCACCGTACTGCTCGCACGCATCGATGAACATCTTACCCGACATCACCAAGGCTTCTTTGTTCGCCAGTAAGATACGCTTACCAGCTTTAACACCCGCCATGGTTGGCATCAAACCAGCGGCGCCCACAATGGCTGCCATCACGGTATCGACTTCATCAAGAGCTGCAATCTGACACAGCCCCTCTTCGCCCGATAGCACTTGGATATCAAGCCCTTCTGCTGTCACCTTCTTAGCCAGAGTCGCAGCTGCGGCTTCATCGGCCATCACCGCATATTGCGGTCGCCACTGACAACACAGCTCAAACATTTTGTCACTGTTTGCCCCGGCACCTAATGCCACGACGTTAAATAGATCAGGGTTTTGCGCTGCAACGGCTAAGGTACTAGTACCAATAGAGCCTGTCGCACCTAAGATAGATAACTTACGCATACATCACTTCATTTGGCTAAGAAAAGGCAGCGTAATGCTGCCTTAATATAGAAGACGTCTTTCTACCAAAGGTAGAAAAGAGCAAAGACTGGGAGTGCTGCCGTCAGGCTGTCAATGCGGTCAAGAATACCGCCGTGCCCCGGTAAGATGGTGCCGCTGTCTTTAATGCCAGCCACACGTTTAAACATACTTTCAACCAAATCACCCAGTACAGAAATCACCACGGTGATCATGGCAATAGCCAATAACGCGCCTAAACCAGAAAATGGGATATTCATTAGCTTCGCCCCACTCCATGCGATAAACATCGCGAGTAGCGCGCCACCTAACAAACCTTCAATGGTTTTATTTGGGCTTACCGCTGGTGCCATCTTGTGTTTACCGAAACGCTTACCTGAGAAGTAAGCACCCGTATCTGCTGCCCATACTATAAAGCATACCAGCATTACCAACTGTGCGCCGTGATACGGTGATTCCATGTAATTCACTGCACGGAGCATTAATATGCTCCAGAAGAAAGGAACTAGCGTTAGAAAACCAAACAGGATTTTGCTAATGGAAGAGCCAGACCAAAGTTTGGCACTTGAAGGGTAAGTAATGGCAAGGGCTGAAGCAATCAACCACCAGATGCCGCCTACTGCTAACACACCTCGGTGTGAGTCAGCCACTGCGGCCAAGGCATTCACATCGGTAGGAAACGCAACCAGAGTAGCGGCAAAGCCTGCTGCAAAAATTGCCATGGTGCGAATACGTGAACTGTTTTCAACAAATTGGGTCCATTCCCAAAAGCCTACCAAAGTGATCACCGCCAATGCTGCTGTAAAGCCGGTAAATGGTAGGAAAAAGATCCCCGCTATGACTAAAGGAGCGAGAATCAATGCTGTAATTATGCGTTGCTTTAGCAAACTGCGTCCTCTTTACATCTTATTATTGTTGAAGCAATGCTTGAAGCTGTTCGCCGGTGCAACCGAAGCGGCGCTCGCGGTTTACAAACCATGCCATCGCATTTGCAAAGCTTTCTTCATCAAAATCTGGCCAGTATTGCTCGCAGAAGTACATTTCAGCGTAGGCCATTTGCCATAGCATGAAGTTACTGATACGAGATTCCCCACTGGTACGAATAAGGAGATCAACATCAGGCAAGCCAGCCGTTGATAACCCTTCAGCTAACATTTCTTCGGTGATATCTTCTGGCGTTAACCCGTTATCCGCCACTTGGTGTGCTAGGCGTTTGGTTGCCTGCACGATATCCCATTGTCCACCGTAATTAGCAGCGACATTTAACACCATGCCAGTGTTATGCGCTGTTAGGGCTTCAGCATCTTTAATTTTGTCTTGCAGACGCTGACTGAATCGACTGACATCACCAATGATCTTCAATCGAATATTGTTCTTGTGCAGACGTTTTACTTCGCGGCCAAGCACTGCCATAAACAGTTCCATCAGCAACGAGACTTCAGTTTCCGGACGACGCCAGTTTTCACTACTGAATGCGAATAACGTGACCGCCTTGATGCCAAAGCGATTCGCAGTAGAGACCGTTTTACGTACGGCTTCAACCCCCGCTTTATGACCGAATACGCGAGCCTTTCCTTGCGCCTTAGCCCAACGACCATTGCCATCCATGATCACTGCGACATGCTTAGGCAGGCTATCGATTGTCAGTGGCATGTCCGTTGTCGAATCCGACATAAATCTTCCTCAAAAAAAAACGCTGTGCTGCACGCACAGCGCTTTAACTTACATAAAGCTCAAGTGCTGAAAGATTAAACTTCCATCAACTCTTTTTCTTTTGCTTCTAGAACAACTTCGATGTCTTTAACAGCTGCATCAGTCAGTTTCTGGATTTCGTCTTGTGCGCGACGATCATCATCTTCAGAAATTTCTTTTTCTTTAAGCAGTGCTTTAACATCTGCGTTCGCATCACGACGGATGTTACGAACAGCAACACGACCTTGCTCAGCTTCTGCACGTACAATCTTAACTAGATCGCGACGACGCTCTTCTGTTAGCGGTGGAAGTGGAACGCGGATCACTGTGCCAGCAGACATAGGGTTTAGACCTAGGTCAGACATCATGATTGCTTTTTCAACTTTAGGCGCAAGCTCTTTGTCGAATACAGTGATAGCTAGAGTACGAGAATCTTCAGCAACAACGTTTGCAAGTTGCTTAAGCGGTGTGTTTGCACCGTAGTATTCTACGTAAATAGTGTCTAGTAGGCTTGGGTGCGCACGACCAGTACGTACTTTAGCCATTTGGTTTTTCAGCGCTTCAACGCTTTTACCCATACGCTCTTTCGCGTCTAGTTTAATATCTTCAATCACGATTAATATCCTTTATTATTCGGCATAATAGGCGGCTAATCGAATAGCCACCTATAAAAATTAGTCGTTAGTGATCAGCGTGCCTTCTTGCTCGCCCATTACTACACGGCGTAGAGAGCCAGGCTTATTCATGTTGAATACACGAATTGGCATACCGTGGTCGCGAGCTAGCGTAAATGCCGCTAAGTCCATCACTTTTAGTTCTTTATCAAGAACGTCATTGTAGCTCAGCTTATCATAAAGAACAGCATCTGGGTTCTTAACTGGGTCATCTGTGAACACACCGTCAACTTTCGTTGCTTTTAGTACCACGTCAGCTTCGATTTCGATACCGCGTAGACACGCAGCAGAGTCAGTTGTGAAGAACGGGTTACCCGTACCAGCAGAGAAGATCACAACGCGACCTTGACGTAGCTGGCTGATTGCGTCAGCCCAGTTGTAGTTATCACATACGCCGTTCAGTGGAATTGCAGACATCACTCGAGCGTTCACATAGGCACGGTGTAGTGCATCGCGCATCGCAAGACCATTCATCACAGTCGCTAGCATGCCCATGTGGTCGCCCACAACTCGGTTCATACCCGCTTCAGCCAGACCGGCACCACGGAACAAGTTACCACCACCGATCACTAGGCCAACTTGAACGCCAAGTTCGATCAGTTCTTTAATTTCTTGCGCCATGCGGTCAAGAACTTGCGCATCAATACCAAAACCTTCTTCGCCTTGTAGCGCTTCGCCACTCAGTTTAAGCAGAATTCGTTGATAAGTCGGTTTAGGGTTTGTGGTCATTAGGATTACCTTCCAGGCTTACAATTGAGATATGGAGTTGTAAAAAGACCGCAGCCTTGGCTACGGTCTTTAGCGTTCTTTTACAAGAAGGATTAACCCTTCTGTACTGCTGCTACTTCTTCAGCGAAGCTCATTTCTTGAGCTTTCTCGATACCTTCACCAACTTCAAGACGGATGAAGTTAGTTACTGTAGCGCCTTTAGCTTTCAGCATTTGACCAACAGTTTGAGATGGGTCCATGATGAATGCTTGACCAGTTAGAGAAACTTCGCCAGTGAATTTCTTCATGCGGCCAACAACCATTTTCTCTGCAATCTCTTGAGGCTTGCCAGATTCAACAGCGATAGCAACTTGAATAGCTTTCTCTTTCTCAACTACGTCAGCTGGAACGTCTTCTGGGTTAACGTACTCAGGCTTAGATGCAGCGATGTGCATTGCAACGTGCTTGATAGTTTCTTCATCAGCTTCACCAGCAACAACAACACCGATACGGTCGCCGTGGCGGTAAGAACCAACTTTAGCACCTTCGATGAACTCAACGCGACGGATAGAGATGTTCTCACCGATTTTAGCAACTAGTGCTACGCGAGTTTCTTCGAATTTAGCTTGAAGAGCTGCAACGTCTAGACGCTCAGCTAGAGCTACGTCTAGTACTTCGTTAGCGAATGCTAGGAAGCTTGAATCTTTAGCAACGAAGTCAGTTTGGCAGTTAACTTCTAGAAGAGCTGCAACACCGTCAGCATCTTTGATTAAGATAGCACCTTCAGCAGCAACGTTACCTGCTTTTTTAGCAGCCTTTGCAGCACCGCTTTTACGCATGTTTTCGATTGCTAGCTCGATGTCAGCGTTTGCTTCAACTAGAGCTTTTTTACATTCCATCATGCCTGCGCCAGTGCGTTCGCGCAGTTCTTTAACTAGGGCAGCTGTAACTGTTGCCATTGTCATATCCTCAGTTTTGTTTACTTGGTATAAAAATCAGGGGCCTAAGTAGGCCCCTGCTAACCATTCTTAGCTTACGCAAGGTAACTTAAGAAAGTTGTTAGAAGCTGGTTATTACTCAGCTACGTAACCTTCTTCAGCTTGTGCTGCGATGTCTTGGTTGCGTGCTTCAGTAACTGTCGCTGCTACAGCGTTAGTGTAAAGCTGGATAGAACGGATTGCATCATCGTTACCAGGGATAACGAAATCAACGCCGTCTGGGTTAGAGTTAGTATCTACTACTGCAAATACTGGGATACCCAGGTTGTTAGCTTCTTTAATTGCAATGTGCTCGTGATCAGCATCGATTACGAATAGAGCGTCTGGTAGGCCGCCCATGTTCTTGATACCGCCTAGAGATTTCTCAAGCTTCTCCATTTCACGAGTACGCATTAGCGCTTCTTTCTTGGTTAGCTTGTCGAAAGTACCGTCTGTAGACTGAGTCTCAAGATCTTTAAGACGTTTGATTGACTGACGAACAGTTTTCCAGTTAGTTAGCATACCACCCAACCAACGGTTGTTTACGTAGTACTGGTCACAGCTAACTGCAGCTTCTTTGATTGATTCGCTGGCTGCACGCTTAGTACCTACGAAAAGAACTTTACCTTTACGAGCTGCAATCTTGTTGATTTCAGCTAGCGCGTCGTTGAACATTGGTACAGTTTTTTCTAGGTTGATGATATGTACTTTGTTACGAGCACCAAAGATGAATGGCTTCATTTTTGGGTTCCAGTAACGAGTTTGGTGACCGAAGTGAACACCAGCTTGTAGCATATCGCGCATTGATACAGTTGCCATTGAATATTCCTCTATGGGGTTAGGCGTCCACATATCCCATCCTACCGACCCTCTATCTGTCTTTAGCAATAGCAAATGACAGCGGGCACCCCGGAGCATGTGTCGATATGTGTGAGTGATTAATAAAAAGTTTAGTGTGAATCCACATAACCCAATGAAGTGCGAAGCTTCGACTTGAATTAGCGTTTCACGGCGCGCTTTATACCATATATAGCAACCAAGAATCCAGCCTAATCTACCTCAGAGACGAAACTTGGTTTTCATATTGCGCCCCCGCTGATAACATGAAAGGTAAACCGAAATTCGTAGAGAAGATTGAATGACTATCAAGATTAAAACGCAGGAAGAAATCGAAAAAATGCGCGTTGCTGGCCGTTTGGCTGCAGAAGTGCTTGAAATGATCGAACCTCACGTTAAAGCAGGGGTAACGACAGAAGAGCTTGACCGCATCTGTCACGATTACATCACTAACGAGCAAGGTTGTATCCCTGCGCCGTTGAACTACCACGGTTTCCCTAAATCGATCTGTACGTCAATCAACCACATCGTATGTCACGGTATCCCAGCAGAGAAAGACGGTAACGAAGGCCAAAAATTCTCAAAACCTGCGGTACTGAAAGATGGCGACATCATCAACATCGATGTGACTGTGATCAAAGACGGTTACCACGGCGACACATCGAAAATGTTTGAAGTGGGTGAAGTATCCCTAGAAAACAAACGTCTGTGCCGCGTTGCACAAGAAAGCCTGTACCTAGCGATCAAAAAAGTGAAGCCGGGTGCTAAGCTTGGTGAAATCGGTACTGCGATTCAGAAGTTCATCAAAAACGGCAACAGCCGCTTCTCAATCGTGAAAGACTTCTGTGGTCACGGTATTGGCAACGAGTTCCACGAAGAGCCACAAGTGGTTCACTACAAAAACAACGACCGTACCGTACTTAAGGCTGGTATGTGTTTCACCATCGAGCCAATGATCAACGCTGGTAAATTCGGTTGTATGGTTGATGACGAAGACGGTTGGACAGTTTACACCGTGGATGCCAAGAACTCGGCACAGTGGGAACACACCCTACTGGTTACCGACACTGGCTGCGAAGTATTAACCCTTCGTAAGGAAGAAGACCTACCACGTTTTGTAAACAACGCGTAAGTCTAAAGAGCCGACCACAAGGTCGGCTTTTTTAATTTCTCTGAGACACGGATAGCAATGACAGAATCTTTGAGCCCAAATACCAGCTCGTGCGAGCAACAAGCACTGCGCGATGAACTGGAACAATTTGCCGAGCAGCAAAAAGCCCAATTCCTTGCCCATACCCCTGTGACCGAGTTGGTTTATGCCCGCTCACAATTTATCGATCGTTTGCTTACCCGTTTGTGGCGCCACTTTCAGTTTGACGCCATTCCTCGTCTTGCCTTAATTGCCGTTGGTGGTTACGGACGTGGCGAGCTTCACCCACTTTCTGACGTCGATATTCTGGTACTGAGCCAAGAACCACTCAACACCGCCACTGGTAATAAAGTCAGCGAATTTCTAACTTTACTTTGGGATCTTCGACTCGAAGTGGGTCATAGCGTACGAACCATTGAACAGTGCATTGAAATTGGCGCTGATGATCTCACCGTTGCCACCAACCTTCAGGAAGCGCGCCCTATTTGCGGCTGTACCGACACTTTTCAGCAATTAGAAGAACGTGTTCACGCGGGGGATTTTTGGCCAAGCGAAGCTTTCTATCGCGCCAAAGTCGAAGAACAAAAAACGCGTCATGCTCGCTATCACGACACCACCTATAACCTTGAGCCAGACATCAAATCTAGCCCAGGAGGACTTCGTGATATTCACACCTTAAGCTGGGTAGCTCGTCGCCACTTTGGCGCCACCAGCTTGCTTGAAATGAGCCGCTTTGGCTTTTTGACCGATGCCGAATACCGCGAATTGGTGGAATGCCAAACCGCCCTGTGGCGTATTCGCTTTGCCCTTCATATTGAACTGCGTCGCTACGACAACCGCTTAACTTTCGGTCATCAAGCGCAAGTAGCAGAACACCTAGGCTTCATCGGGGAAGGTAATCGCGGTGTTGAGATGATGATGAAAGAGTTCTACCGCACCTTGCGTCGGGTTTTGGAGCTCAACAAAATGCTATTACAGCTGTTCGATCAGGCAATTTTAAACAACACCGATGCCAGCGAAGTGATCGTGTTAAGCGAAGATTTCCAAATCCGTGGGCACTTAATCGAGGCAACCAAACCCGCGCTATTCCAAGCACGTCCAGAAACCATTTTAGATATGTGTTTGCATGTGGCAGACAACTCCACCATTGAAGGCATTGCCGCGCCAACTCTGCGTCAGCTGCGTACCGCCCGCCGTCGCCTCAACCGTTTCTTGGTCGATATACCAGCCGCACGCGATAAATTCATGGACTTAGTTCGCCAGCCGAATGCCCTGCAAAAAGCCTTTCGCTTGATGCACCGCCACGGCATTTTGTCGTCCTACTTGCCACAGTGGAGTCAAATCGTCGGTCAAATGCAGTTCGATCTCTTCCACGTTTATACCGTGGACGAACACAGCGTACGACTACTGAAACACCTCCATAAATTTAGCGATCCTGAGTACCGCCAACGCCACCCTATTTGTTGCGAGGTATATCCAAGGATCATCAAAAAAGAAATCCTGATCTTAGCGGCTATTTTCCACGATATCGCCAAAGGTCGCGGTGGCGATCACTCTGAGCTAGGGGCCGTTGAAGCCTATGACTTCTGTATTTTGCACGGCTTGTCGCGCCCTGAAGCCAACATTGTCTCTTGGCTGGTTCAGCACCACTTGTTGATGTCGGTCACTGCTCAGCGTCGCGATATTTATGATCCTGAGGTAGTAACCGAATTTGCCAAAACGGTGCGCGATGAAGAGCGCTTGGACTATCTGATCTGCCTGACCGTGGCCGATATTTGCGCTACTAACCAAGACTTGTGGAACAGTTGGAAACGCACTCTATTAGCGGAACTTTATTATTCGACGCAAAAAGCCTTGCGCCGTGGGCTGGAAAATCCACCCGATATGCGTGAGCGGATCCGCCACAATCAGCAAATGGCGTCAGCAATCCTTCGTAGCCATGGTTTCACCCCACGCGAAATCGAAGTGTTATGGCAACGTTTTAAAGCCGACTATTTCTTGCGCCACACCCACAAACAACTGGCGTGGCATGCCGAAGCGATGCTCACTCACGACCACGAAAAGCCGCTGATTTTACTCAGTAAAAAAGCAACTCGTGGCGGCACCGAAGTGTTTGTTTACTGCAAAGACAAGCCTAAGTTGTTCTCGATTGTGGTGGCAGAGCTAGATAAGAAAAACCTGAGTGTTCATGATGCCCAGATCATGACCAGCAAAGATGGCTACGCACTTGATACTTTCATGGTACTCGACCCAACCGGGAAAGCCTTACCAGAAAACCGCCATAACACGGTGCGTCGCGCACTGGTGAATGCACTCACGCACATGAAGTCGGATCGCAAAAAGAAACGCGCCCCACGTAAATTGTTGCATTTCAATGTGCCAACCAAGGTGGAATTCTTACCAACTAAAACGGGTAAGAAAACCATGATCGAGTTAGTGGCGCTAGATATGCCGGGGCTACTGGCTAAGGTCGGGGCCGTGTTTGCCAAACTGCATATCAGCTTGCAAGCTGCGAAAATTACTACCATTGGCGAGCGAGCAGAAGACTTTTTTATTGTGGTCAACGAGCAAGGTAGTCAGCTTACTAAGGAAGAGCAACAAGCCCTGAAAACAGCCTTGATTGCTAAGTTGGATCACCACGAAAAGTAACCTCGTCTTCACGACACTCATCAATCTATCCCTTAGTCTGCGCACTTATCAGACTAAGGGATCTTGTCCACATATCCCACCCGCAACACAAGCACCTTTGCTACAAACTTGCTACATTATTTGAACAAAGCGCACCTTTTATAACCTCTCCTACATCATGAGGCCTCTATGTATCCAAACCTCAAAAGCATCGGCATCGAAGTCCCTGAAACCATCGAACGCTACAGTCTGCGCCAAGAAGCAGCGAACGATATCTTAAAAATCTACTTCAAAAAGAAAAAAGGCGAACTGTTTGCCAAAAGCTTAAAGTTTAAGTTTCCGCGCCAACGTAAGTCTGTGGTGGTTAACAGTGGCAATCGTGAATACAAAGAGATCACCGAAATCAATCGCAGCCTCACCCATGTGATTGACGAGCTTGATATCCTAACCAAGAAAAAACACACTGAAGTCGATGTAAAGAAAAAGATTTTAAGCGACTTACGCCACTTAGAGCAGGTAGTTAGCCACAAGATCGCCGAAATTGAAGCTGATTTAGAAAAGCTAAAGTGATACTCCTAAAAGACAAACGCCACCCTGAGAGGGTGGCGTAAATAGCGGTAATTATAATACTTTGGATACTAAGCGACTTTCTGTAATAACCCACCAAGCCAAGGCAACACCACTTCTAACGCATCAAAGTTAATGCACGCATCAACATCCAATCGCGGTGCAACCGGCTTAGCTTGTATTTGGCTAAGCAGCTCATCAAACTGACGACCACCACCACAATAGCGATCTTCACCATAACTAGAATCCCCTAGCGCAATAACGCCGTAGCGAAGTGCTGGCATAAGAGGAAATTGATCATTTAGAGCGGTATAAAGTGGAAGCAGATTTTCGGGAATTTCCCCCTGCCCTGTGGTGGAAGAAACCACCAGCACCATGTCTTGTTGGTAAGCGACAAAATCTTCCAACGTCGGTTCAGTGTAAACCTCGCTCTGATGTCCACTTTCTCGCAACTTAGCCGCGACCTCGAACGCCACGTCTTCAGCGCCACCAAATACCGATCCTACAAAAATGCCTACTTTTGCCATCGCGTCCTCGCTTAACCTAAAGGTATGTTTTTACTCCCTTAGTTATAGAGTGGTTGCCAATGGCAAAAGTTGCAAATCCCGCTCAGTATTCAATTTAATCTGCTGGTGCCATCAAAGATACCGGCCAATCAAACGCTGTCATTACCCGCAGCCACGCTTCATCAACCGAGGCGCGAATATCTAACGCTTCACCTGTGATCGGGTGGTCAAACTGCAAACGCGATGCGTGCAGCATCAAGCGATGGCAATCGTAGTTTTGGCGGAACATCCGGTTATGACGACCATCGCCATGGTTCACATCACCAATAATGTGATGGCTTAAGTGGTGCATGTGGCGACGAAGCTGATGCTTACGCCCTGTCTCAGGCTTCATCTCAACCAAGCAGTAACGGCTGGTGTTATAACGCCCAACAGGAATATCCGTTTCAACGGTTGCCACCGGGCGATAAGCCGTCACAGCTTCTTGCGCTTCTTGTTCTTCACTCGCATGTTTGTCGGCGATTTTATCCAGCTCTTTTTTCAGCGGGTAATCAAGCACCGCCGCCTCTTTGATCCAACCGCGAACAACCGCATGGTAAGTTTTATGAATATCGCGACCAGCAAACAACGGCATCATTTGCGCTGCAATTTCACTCGACAAAGCAAAGATCAATACTCCCGAGGTTGGGCGATCCAAACGGTGAAGCGGGAACACGTGTTGACCAAGTTGATCGCGCAATGTCTGCATTACAAATTGAGTTTCATGGCTATCTAACCACGAGCGATGCACCAACATCCCCGCAGGTTTATTCACTGCCACTAAGTATTCGTCTTGGAATAAAATTTCGAGTTCCATTGCACTCACTTTTGCTTCATTAAGTTATCGAACTCGCGGCACACCGCGAAGATTGCCAAACCACCTTGTTCCTCTTTCATTGCTTCTTCAACGTAAGGGGCAATTTCAAACTGAGTCGGTAATGGCAGCCCAAGTTGCACCAACTGGTGCATCTTAGGAATGAAAATCCATTGCAGCCACTCGGCGCAGCGTAAAGTATCAATCGCGAACGGCTCCACACTCGCTAAGGCAGCCTCACTCGGTGGCACTGTTTGCCATTGCTGATGCTGCTGCATGGTGTGCTGCAATTGTTCAAGTAACCGCTGGCAATGCTGATATTTGTCCACCGTTTTCTCTCCGCTTGGCTGACGTTGGCGCGCAAGGATACCACCTCCCGTCGCCCTTCCCTAGGGTTAACAACCCAACCACAGCTTGAACCTTGCTCACCAAGCACTCAAAGCCCTTGATATTTCGCTCAACTCCCCCAATCTCCATAGTTGCAAGCTAAGAAATTACCGCTGAAACCCGCACCTTGAGGTGGCATAATCGGGGTTCACTTCTGGAGTAACTAAAAGATGTCCATGGATAACTTTCATACCCTGACCCAGCTACTAGACAACGCGGGTTGCCAATACAAGATCTTTGATTTAGGCCGCCGTGTGGCTGAAATCGACATAGCGCAATTTAAAGCGGTGGAAGATAACCGCCAACCTTATCCATGGCCGCTTCAGCAGCACGCGCATTTATCCATTTCCTTCTGGCAACCGGGAAATGCACCTTGGATCTGGTTCTTACGCTTACCGCTTGATGAGCGCGGTCTACTCAAACAAGCCGCTGTGGGTGATTTCATCAAATACGTGATTGAAGCGATGGGGGCGACACTCAATAGCGAGCCAACCGAAGAAGAGCAGGAAAAACTGGCGGCAAACCCGTACACCTTCAAGCCTAACGATGACAAGATGGCGATTTTCCATGCCCAGCTTCGTCAGCGTTTATCGCTTTCAGCAAGCCAATATTATGAGCATGCTCAACACTACCTCACTGGCGATCTTGGCTGGGATAAGTGGCAAGGCGTCGGTCTACAAGGTCTCGCTGATGTATGTGCACGCATGAAGCAAGAAAATAACACTACCTTGCTGCGCAAAGGGATCAACAAGCTGCCAATGACACCACTGTACGCGCTACTTGGCTGCTTAGAACACTGCGAGCTACCCGTGACCTTAGCTGAGCGCTTGCAAGAGCGTTTAACGCTGGAGTGCGAACAAGCCGATCCGGATCTGTTTTTGATTGCAGCGCTATTGCGTGCGATGTCTGGGGTTGAACCTGAGCTGCTGACCAAAGCATTACAAGGCGTACTCGCAAAACCAGCAATGTGCCACCCTGAAGTGTTAGTCGCGATTGCAGGCCGCTGTTGGAATGGGTTATCTACCCCTGAAATGGCTGCCGAGTTTTTGCTACGTTTAGCGCAAACTCAAGATCAAACGCTATTTAATCAACTGTTTGCCGATTTGGTTATGCTGCCACTACTGCGCGGTATCATGCTACAAGTACTTCATAGCCAAGCAAATCCTGAGCTTGTAGCGGCAATCACTCAGCTACAGCAAGCCACGCGAACGGGCAAGTAAACCCACTCATTCACCCAGAAGGGCAAGGAAGTAAGCAATGTCAGATTTGATATGGATTATGTTAGTTGCCCTTGGTGGCTTTTTATTTTGGCAGCAACGTCGCCAAACCGAGCTCGCCCAACGCTTTATTGAACAACGCTGCGAGCGGTTAGGGTTACAACTGCTGAGCATTGCACGCGGCTCTCACCAGCTTCGCGACGATACAAAATGGAACTGGCATACCGTGTATTGGTTTGAGTTTTCTGCCAATGGGCAAGACTATTACCAAGGTTACATCATTATGAAAGGGTTTCGCCCGCAGCGTTTCCATGTGCCACCGCATCACATGCCCGATATTGGTGAAGAATATTAATAATCGCCAAACGACAGATACAAAAAAAGCAGCCTAGGCTGCTTTTTTCATAAGATATTGGTGATAAAGCCGATGATCAAAAACTTTTTCGCCAACATCAATACCAGTCTGTCTTGGTATATGACACGACATTCACGCCCGCTCCTTCCCCAAAAAGAGCGGGCGCGACTTGCGTCGCGCCCTTAGGTCTTACTTGCAGCAATCCGGCTACTATGGTGCTCCCTGCATCCTTCCGTTGAATCGCTGTAATCCTTCAGCGCTATCCCTTAAATCTTCTTCCTGAAGTTGTCCTTGGCCTTACCCTGACCCGTCGAATCATCCTGCTTCGACTCTCTTCTCCTTCCTGGAGGTGTCCTTTACTTCGTCCTGAAGTGTTCCTTTATGCCTCAATCCTAGAGGTGTCCCTAACTTCATCCTGAAGTGGTCCATTTGTCATCCTGACTAGTAAGCTATCCTCGCCTACCTTTACCGATCCCTTCGGTGTCCCTTCACAGTCCTTGTTCGACATATCATCCTGATACACCGGTCTCTTCCTGAGACAGCCTTAATCCTTGGCTAATTTCCTGTTCCGTTCCGTCAGTTCCTTCCGACACCAATAAGATTACGCCGATCTACGGCAGATAGTAGCTACCTTGAGACAATTTCTTTTCCTGCTGACAAAAAGAAATCCATTACAAAACAACCAAGACCTTATTTATCAGCAACTTACAAATATAACCTTCTCATTTGCGACAGCAATTTCTTCGTATTTCCCACAGCTTTGTAAGAGATCTCTCACAAGGCGATCAGAGATAATGTCATAACGACGACTTGTCACCTCACTAGCCACATTCTTACCACAGCATTAATTATCAAAGACTTACGATAAAACGTGAGATAAATCACAACTACGACGCATCGAAACAGGGGGCAGAAATAGTAAAAGTGGAGGAAAAGCGTTAAGCCAATAGAGAATTTAAGAGGGAGAAAATTTAATAATGTTACTGAGAGATTAGAGATTAGAGATTAGAGATTAGAGATTAGAGATTAGCATCCAGCTAAAAAAGAACGGGCGCAACATCCGTTGCGCCCTTAGGTCTTACTTGCAGCCGTCCCGCTACTATGGTGCTCCCTGCATCAATCCTTGATCTGCTTTTTTGTTCCTAAGCGTAATTCCTAATCTCTATCCTAGAGTTGTCCTTCGGCAGTTCCTTGGCCCGTCGAATCATCCTGTTTCGACTCTCTCTCCTTCCTGGAGGTATCCATTACTTCTTCCTGAAGTATTCCCTTATGCCTCCATCCTAGAGGTGTTCCTTTACTTCATCCTGAAGTGCTTCCTTATCCTCCGTCCTAGAGGTGTTCCTTTACTTCGTCCTGAAGTTGTCCTTTCGTATCCTTACCGCCAGCATCCTGCTCGCTCAATCTATCCGTAGATTATCCTTGGCGTTCCTCGCCAGTTAGCATCCTCGCTAACTTCCCTCATCCTAAGGTCGGCTTGTTCCAAAAGCCGTTTCCAAGTTCCCATGCCAGTGTCCCTCTGACATGGTTAATATTACGTTTTTCACGGGTCGCCACAACCCGCCAATTACCCACAAAGGAGTAGATGGATAATATCTGCTTTATCAGTAAAATTTTAAATTACTGATTTTTAATAATTAAATTTCAAAGGTAAGCACAAGCAGACAATTTATTCTGCTTATCTCCCACAGCCTTGTAAGAGATCTCTCACAAGCAACTAGGTGAATAACTAAAAAGCTATTTATTGCTCCAAATAAAGTCGATCATTCTGATCTCAATGTGAGAAATAATACTTAACTTAGCTATTCATCCAAACTCACAACTACAACAGTTTGATCACATCTCTGCGCCTACTTCGTTTTCACTGGATTTGTTCACCGTCAAGTAATGAGATCTAAGGGACAAGCTCTATACTTAGAACATTATCGCTTTTGGGGAGATGCGTAATGGAAACCTTCAACCATAACCTGAGCCATTTATTTAGCCAGCTGGGGCTTAATAACTCGCAAGCTTACATTGAGCAATTTTTAGCGGAGCATCGTTTAGAGCAAAACGAAACACTCGCTGATGCGACTTTTTGGCAACCGTCTCAGCGCCGTTTTATCAAAGAATCCCAAGAGCAAGATGCCGATTGGTGTGAAGTGATTGATCAATTGGATGCTTTACTACGAAAATAGCGCCCTACTTTGATCTTTTATTTGGAAAGCGTGAACAAGGATCGCCATGTCAGACATTAGCCAAGACTTAGAACAAGCCATTTCATCATTAGTGGCAGAAGGAAAAGAACCATCGGTGGCTTTGATTAAAGCGCGTTTAGCCTCGCCATTACCGATGCCCGTGATCATCAAGGCGCTGCAATCTTGGAAGAAAAACGCCAAAGTTCCCAAAATAGAGAAGACCACGCCAACACTGACCAGCGAGCAACGCATCGAACAACTTGAGCAACAAGTGGCAGCCCTGACCGCCCGCATTAATCAACTCGAACAACAGATCTAACTTCTAGTACAAGGGGACGAAAAACACATTCGTCCCCTTTTGAATAATGGCGGCAAATTCCAAGCTAGCTTGGTTATTGATAATCCCAGGATAAGTTAGAAACAATACGGCAATCGTCGCATTTAAAGTGGAAGATACCGTGAAGCGGTTCATCGAGTGCCCACTCACCACCACATTTCGGGCATTTACGCGCCTTCTCTTGCGCTAAACCTTCACCACCCACTTGGTATTGGTAGTAATAGGTAGGGATTTTGGTGATGTATTCAATACGTCCACGCAAATCCCAGCCACGACGGAATAAATCACTATCGGCATCGCGAATTTCATGCAGAGTCGCATGCTCAGCCTGACAGCCACCCGCCATTTGCACTTCGTCGCATGCTTGCCACTCGGTTTGCCATTTCACTACCGCTTTATGATCGCCATTAAGGGTTGGCGGAATGCGGTACAAAGGGATCGGCATTAAAGTTTCACCGCAACGTAATGGCGAACAAGTATGGACATAAGTGGTGTAAATAACCTGCCACGATGGCGAAAAGTCTTCGGCTGCCGCTTCGGAGTTAATGTCACGCCCAAGCACTTTCACTTTCGGCGCTAACAGTTTCGCTTGCGATAGTCGATTCAAACAAGCGTTCACGTTGTCGCTATTAAACTGCGGGTGCAAGCTGTCCATTTCAGGGCAAACCGCTCGTACACGAAACACGGCGTCGTCCATCACGATCGGAAATTCACGCCCTAACACTTGGCCATTATAACGTAAGGCATCCATCAAGCCATTAACAGTCTGGTCTACCGCTGAGATTGTGGTGTTGTCAAAACACTCAAAACTCATTTCCACAACGTACATAATTAATCCTCGCGAACCACTGGCGTTAGCTTTTGTAGGAAGGTTTCCACATCTGCTGCTAGCACATCGCGATGATCTTTACCCAAGGTTTCTAAAATCACCTGACCGGTTAAGTTACAAATCGAGATCACTTTATCTTCAGCATCAAGCGCACCAATAAACACAGTCGGTTTCAGCTTCAAACGGCGCTGAGTAACAAGGTGACCCAAAATATTTTCTTGCAAACGTAACGTGTCGTCTTCGCTAAATGATTGCAGCAAATCGAATTCTAAATCACCAAACTTCGCTGTCATGTCACCGCTGTACTGACTTGCGTAAAAAGCCACGATATCTTGGTGCAAAGCCAGTTCAATGCCCTTTTCAACTGCGGCTAAATCGCCCATTGGATCGCGTGCAACAGCTTTCCATGTCACGTCATAACCCGAATCATGCTCAACACAAGGTGATGAAAGACCGACTAAATCGGCACTGCGGGGAAAATTGTGTCCGGCATCTTGCCACGCTTTCATAAAACGGGCGGAAAATTCAGATAATGCGTCCGTAACTGGATGATTCATTCGCAACCTCATTAAAGATTAAGTAAACTTTGGGTATTCTAATCTAAGAGTGTCCAAGACAGTATGAGCAAATATAAAGACGCGTCAGAATTAGCGGGTTTAACCTTAGGTCAAAAAACCGAATACGCCAGTCAATACGCCCCTTCGCTACTCCAAGCTGTTCCACGCAGCCTGAATCGAGATGACCTCGCCCTTGGCGATGACCTTCCATTTACCGGCTACGATATCTGGACACTCTACGAACTATCTTGGTTAAATAACAAAGGCTTACCTCAAGTAGCAGTTGGTGAAGTTCGCCTACCCGCGAACAGCCCTAACCTGATTGAATCTAAGTCTTTCAAACTGTACCTTAACAGCTTCAACCAAACACGCTTTGCGAGCTGGCAAGAAGTGGTCGAAACACTACACAAAGATCTGACTGCGTGTGCGGGTGCTGAAGTGGATGTTACCATTCAACCAGTAACCGACTTCACAGGCGAAGAGATTGTGAATTTTGATGGTACTTGCATCGACGATCAAGACATTGAAATCACTGACTACGACTTTGATGCCAACCACCTTGAAGGAGCGGCTGACGGTGAGGTTGTAACGGAAGAGCTACACAGCCACCTGTTAAAATCAAACTGCTTGATCACCAATCAACCTGATTGGGGTAGCGTGCGTATCTCATACAAAGGTAAGCAACTTAACCGCGAGAAACTACTGCGCTACTTGGTGTCATTCCGCAACCACAACGAATTCCACGAGCAATGTGTTGAGCGTATTTTCACTGACATAATGAAATTCTGTCAGCCAGAACTATTAACGGTATATGCTCGTTATACCCGCCGTGGTGGTTTGGACATCAACCCTTACCGTACCAACCAAGGCAAAACACCAAGTAACAACTTCCGTCTTGCTCGCCAGTAAGCGCTAATAACTACCTCTTATTGGGTGTTTTTACGCCAAGGTTAGGCTGTAAAGCCATAGATACAATAAGGGGTTGTTGGCTCTGTCCAAATAGTTACAAAATAAGTCCAGCAAATGCATGTCGTTTGCTGGACTTGATTGCCTAAGCCAGTATATTAGACCACTGTGTTTATTGTGGTTTAATTAATGATATGAATTTTTGCCGTTGGCTTTTTTGCGCATTCTTCTTCTGTAGTCTTTCCTTCAGCGCTGCTGCAAAAATTTACACCACGCCGATCTTGGCGGAAGCAAACGAATTACTTCAAACCAGCCCGGAGAAATCCCTTCAGATCACCGAGCGCTATCTCAGTCAGCGTCGCTTAAGCGAGCAAACTGAAACCGCACGCGTCCATGTCAACGATGAAGCGGACCACACTATTCGCACGCCACTAAACACAGTTAATGCGATGCAAATCAAAGCGCAAGCCCACGCTTTGCTTAACCAACCGGAACGCGCACTCACACTTATCAAGCAAGCCATCAAAATGGCGCAAGATAACGAGTTGGAATTTACCGTCTTAGAAACTCAGCAGATTTACGCCAAGATCTACTGGGAAAACCTACAAAACAGCGCCTTAGCCCTACAATTACTCGACAGTGTTGATGCTGCGATTAACCAATCTGAGCCGCTGAAACTCACCAAACAAGTCAAAGTGCTGCAATACGACAGCATCTTGCTGCGAGCTGTGATTGAATCGTCAGTTGGTACCGAAGAAAAAGCCGAAAAACTATTTAGCAAAGCCAAACGACTATTAGCCAACCTTGATGACAGCAGCGCACTTATTCACTACCAGCTTACCCTTGGCGAGCACTATCTCAAGTACAACCATTACGATTTAGCGCTTGATCGCCTGCTTAGCGGTTACTGGCTGGCAGTAGAAGAAGATAATAAGGCACAAACGGCTATCGCCAACCTTGGCCTTGCCACCTTATTTGAACAGCGCAAAGTATTCGATAAAGCCCTTGAACATGCGACACAAGCGGGTGAATTTTTTGAGCACTTTAAGCGTACCCAGCCGCTGGCGAAAACCCTTGCTCTTATTGCGTCAATCTACGAACAAGAGGGGCGTTTCAATCTGGCTTTAGTGCACTACTTCAACGCCTTAGATCAAGAAAGCCAGCTAAAACACGACGGTCGCTCGTCTCAGCTCTACCTCAATATTGCCCGCGTGTATTTGCAGCTCTACAACTACCCAAAAGCAGAGCAGTATTTACAACAAGCACGTCAAATGGCGAAAAAAACGGGCAATGAGATCCTGATCGCAGAGAGCTTGATCCTCGAAGGTAAACTGCAACTCGCGGAAGGTCATGTTGCTAAATCAATCTCGACACTACAGTCAGGGTTGCTAGCGGCAAGTCGTATTGGTCAACTTGAGCTGCAATTGCACGGCGAAGTTATTCTCTCGCAAGCCTTTGAGCAAAAAGGAGATTACTACAACGCCCTGCTTAGCCAACGTCGTTACGAACAACTGTTTGCCCGCAAACAGAAAACCCAAATGAAGAGTAACGTCGAGGTCTTCAAACAACAGCAGCGTATGATGGAACGCTCACTGATGCTCGAAGAGCTTGAGCGCCAACAGTTTGAAAGTGAAAAAGCCCTCCACCAACAGCAGCAAGTCAGCATTTTTCTGATCAGCGTGTTAGTGGTGATTTGTATTGTGCTCTGGCGCCGTCACAGCATGGCTAAAATGCTGCAAAACCGCCTGAAACGCTTACGCACCGAATTCTATACCCATCCGCGTAGTGGCTTGCGTAACCTGCGTATGCTCAATGCACGTTTACCTGATTCGTTACAGCAAAGCAGTGCCAACTTTGAGCAATGGCACTTGGGTGACATCATCAGTGAGCCGTTAAGCGACCGCTTACGCTTTGCCTTAGTTGAAATTCCGTTCCTCAAGCATATTTACCTTGAACGCGGTTACCAGCAAGGATTAGAAATGGAACGCCAGCTAGGTGCCTATTTCAAAAATGAAGTGTGTAAACCTGCTCGCTTGTACCACTTTTCAGACGCCATGTTCCTTTACATTGAGCCAAACTCTCGATTGAACAGCGAACCTTCACAGCTCGCAGATTCTATTCAGCAGCTAATTGATGGTTTTATCGGTGAGCGTAAGATCGATAACAAGGTACGCATTGGAATGGCGGAATACCCTTTCCTACCTCGCGCTTACACCGCGATTAATGACCAAGAGCTGATCGATATTCTGCTGATGGCAGCCAACCGTGCGCGTTTAAACAGCAAGCAAGAAGCGGGAAGCCAATGGGTGCACTTAAGTGCGATTGATGCCGCACCGGCTGCTAGCTTTGCCAGTGACAACATCCGAAAAGCATGTTTGCAAGGCATCAATAATGGTCTGGTGAAAGTGCAAGCTTCGACAGCGCTCGAATTTTGTTGGAATAATGATCACGATTTTGATAATTAGCTCAATTAAATCCTCTAGAAATAGCCATTGCAGCCGCTAAATCAAAGATGAGGTGAATCTTTTTGCTAAGATAAACACTTGTTTATAAATTATATAATTCTAACTAATTTTAAGTTCTTGTTTTAGGTAGTTATTACCCACGTGACAGATGTAAACGCCGTTGTTTCAGAAGTGAGTAAATTGAAGCAGCGACTCGATCAGGCTCAACTTTCATTCCGTGATGCGTCACTTAAGTCGCGTCGCGAGATTGTTATACTCAAGCGTCTGATCACCCGCCTGTCTGTAGCCTGTCGTGGTATCGATAACGAGTTAGATGCCAAGTTAGTGGAACTTCGCCACGACCTTGAACAGCCCAAAGACATCAGTAAGCTGATCCCGCGCTTAGCCATTATCGAACGTTTGGTGACACGCCAAGCCGCGCTTACAGAGCAAGCAAGCCAAAACCTTGAACAACATATTCACTTAAGCGGTGATACCCTCAACCGTGTCCGCAGTTTGCCAGCACAACTCAAACGTGACTTACGCAATATCTTGGCCTTTGATTCCGAAAGCTTGAATCAAAACCACCAGCGTATGATCCGCCTGCTGCAACTGTACGAAAACGCGGTCAAGATGCTGTCGACCTCCACCAATCATCAACACAGCAACCAAGTTGATCAAGATGTCCTTCAGCACCTTAGCAGCGAACTTCAGCACCTTATTACTGAGCTAGATTTCACCGATGAATCTAGCAATGTCTTACTCGAAATCCGCAATAAGCTGTTAATTGGTGTCAATGCCGAGACCTTGACTGAACTCTCTCTCACCGTGCTAAAAATGGTGATGGATGGACACCATAAAGACCGCCGTCATTCGCAAAAATTTATGGATGACATCAATAGCGATCTGGCGACGCTGAAAAAAGCGACCAACCAAACCTTAGGCCAAACCAGTGCCTTAGCAGAGCAGCGCGGTAGCATCACAACTGAATTTTCAGATCTGGCGCAACAAGTACAGACCGGATTAAAAGAAAACGATAATCTGGAAACCTACCGTCCAGAGCTTGAAAAGATGAGCCAAGAGTTTCAAACCTTGGTGGATCGCACTCATGCACTCGAAAAACGCGAACGCCAACTACTCGAGCAACTGGCGTATAACGAAAATAAAGTGATTTCGCTGTACGACAAAACCACCGAGCACCATCGCGAGTTAAACAACCAAGAGCGTAAAATGTTCTTGGATCACCTCACCAAAGTGTACAACCGCGCCGCCTTTAACGACCGACTCGAACACGAGTACCGCCGCTGGCTTCGCTACCAACACCCATTGTGTGTTGCCCTGTTTGATTTGGATAATTTCAAAGAAACCAATGTGAACTTTGGTTATGTGGCAGGTGATAAAGCGTTGAAAATCATCGCCCGAACAATTCACCAATGCCTAGCAGACACTGACTTTATTGCCCGTTTCGATGGCGATAAATTCATGGTGATCATGCCAGATTGCAACGAAGAAGATCGCACTAAGCGCATCACTCAAATTCGTGAAAACGTCGCGCAATTGCCGTTCCATTTCCGCGACCAACAAGTCTCTATCACCTTGTCGGTTGGTGCGACCCTGTTTGATGCCAACGATACCCCTCCCGCCATTATTGAGCGCACCCAAAAAGCCCTTAACACCGCAAAGAGTACCGGCACCAATCGCTTAAGTTGGATCTCATAACGCTGCTCGTTACACCTTTTCCTTATTCACAAACTGCTGATTCTTCACTGGGCAAATACCTTAACTCTGTGTAAGGTAACAATAAGACACTGATATTAAATAGTAAAAACTTCGCTAAGCTTATCTATACTAATATTTATGTCAGCAACATCAGCGCCAATAACTGATACCCACCAGACACATTCACGTGCTCAAGCTGGTCGGTATTACCAATATAAAGAGAACCAAAACAATAACTGCGCGTAATTGATGATCAGGGAGGTCACCATGATTACCCATATCAGCCCTGTCGGTAGCATGGACATGCTATCGCAACACGAAGTGGACCTATTAAAAGCGACCGCTTCTAGCGATTTATACCGCTTATACCGCAACTGCTCACTGGCCGTGCTCAACTCCGGTAGCCACACCGATAACTCTAAAGAACTCCTCGAAAAGAATAAGAGTTTTGATGTCAATGTTATGCGTCGCGAGCGCGGAATCAAACTTGAACTGCTCAATCCACCCGAGCATGCCTTTGTCGATGGTCGTATTATCCGCGGGATCCAAGAACACATGTTCTCGGTACTGCGCGATATCGTGTACGTCAACATGCACATTGAACAGCGTAAAGACATTAATCTTACCAGTGCACCACATATCACTAACTTCGTATTCAGTATCCTTCGCAACGCCCAAACCTTGCGTGCAGGGGAAAGCCCAAACATGGTGGTGTGCTGGGGTGGTCACTCCATCAACCCAACCGAATACCAATACACGCGCGAAGTCGGTAACGAACTTGGCTTGCGTGAACTTAATATTTGTACCGGTTGCGGACCGGGCGCGATGGAAGGCCCGATGAAAGGTGCAGCAATTGGTCATGCCAAACAGCGCTTTGGTGATAGCCGCTTCTTAGGGCTCACTGAACCCTCGATCATTGCTGCTGAGCCACCGAACCCCATTGTGAATGAATTGGTGATCATGCCTGATATCGAAAAACGCCTCGAAGCCTTTGTTCGTGTCGGTCACGGGATCATTATCTTCCCAGGTGGGGCGGGGACAGCCGAAGAGTTGCTGTATATCCTAGGTATCTTAATGGATCCAGAAAACGCCGCTCAACCTATGCCACTGGTATTAACTGGCCCCAAAGAGAGCGAGCCGTATTTCCGCACTCTCGATAGCTTTATTCGCGACACCCTTGGCGAAGCCGCGACCAAGCATTATCAAATCGTGATTGATGATCCGGCTAAAGTGGCGCGTATTATGAAAAACGCCATGCCGCAAGTGAAAGAGCACCGCTTGGCAACGGGCGATGCCTATAGCTACAACTGGTCGTTGAAGATCCCGCCTGAATTCCAATTGCCGTTCGAGCCAACCCATGAATCAATGGCAAGCTTGGATCTGCACATGAATCAACGTCCTGAACATTTAGCGGCCAATTTACGTCGTGCATTCTCGGGGATTGTAGCGGGTAACGTCAAAGAAGAAGGGATCCGCGAAATCGAGCGCAAAGGTCGCTTTAAAATCAACGGCGATATCGCCTTGATGAAACGTATGGATAAATTGCTGAAAAACTTTGTTGACCAGCAACGCATGAAACTACCGGGCTCCAAGTACGAGCCATGCTACGAAATCATCACTGCACCTGCGGTAATGAAATAAATCAACAAAGTGCGTACAATAAAGGGCCTGTTTGGCCCTTTTTTTATGTGTTATGTCTATCCATCTTGTTGTTATTGATGCTTTAAACCTCATTCGCCGTGTGCACGCAGCCCAACCGGGCGAACCTGATGTCGCCAACACCGCCAAAGTGTGTTGTCAAGCACTAGAGAAGATCATTAACAACAGCCAGCCAACTCATATTGTGGCAGTGTTTGATCATAACAGTGAAGATCGTGGTTGGCGTGCGGAGCTGCTACCGCACTACAAAGAAGGGCGCAAACCCATGCCAGAGGAATTAGCCGCTGGGATGGATCAAATTCAAGATGCCTTTATGGCAATCGGCATTGATTCCTTGCTCTCTGATGGCGATGAAGCCGACGATCTCATTGCGACACTTGCACTCAAAGTCGCGTCACGAGGCCAACAAGTCACCATTGTCTCGACCGACAAAGGCTACTGCCAATTACTCCAACCAACCCTACGTATTCGCGATTACTTCCAACAGCGCTGGCTCGATGCCCCTTTCGTCGAAAAAGAATATGGTGTCAAACCCGAGCAACTATCGGATTACTGGGGCTTAGCAGGGATCAGTTCAAGCAAAATACCAGGCGTAACAGGGATTGGTCCCAAAGCTGCCGTTGAGCTACTTGGCTTGTACCCAGATTTAGAAGCAGTATTAACCGCAGACGATCTGCCAGCCAAGTGGCAAAAGAAAATCACAGGCAACGAAGATACCGCTCGCGCCAGTAAAAAAGTGGCTTCGCTGCAAACCGACTTAACCTTGGGCTTTAATCTTCAAGATATTCGCTATACACCCGCGTAATAGCAGCGAAAATTCGGCTCGAGCCTTCAAAAACGCTCGGCAAGTCTACCGATAATGCAAACAAAAACGGCACTCCTTGGAGTGCCGTTTGTTTAGTTCTCAATACAATTGATTCTGCATTGGTCGCGCCATTTTACGCGAGGGATGCAAACTCAATTAGTGCGCTGAACGGTTATCGGTGCGCTCAATGTGCACTGTAATTTCTTCACGGTCGTGATATAGGTGCTTAGCTTGAAGATTAAACTTCACCCCGTTTTGGATCAGGTACTGCTTCAGGTTTTCGATATCTTGCAGTACTTCATCGTAGCGACCTTTCATTGGTAGTTTAAGGTTGAAAATGGCTTCTTTCGCCCATGCTTTGATCAGCCAATCACCCATTAGGTGAGCAACACGTGCAGGCTTTTCTACCATGTCACAAACAATCCAAGTCACGTTCTTACGTGGTGGCTCAAATTTAAAGCCGTCCACTTCGTGGTGTTTCACCTGACCTGTGTCCATCAGGCTCTGCGCCATTTGACCATTATCGATCGCGTGAACAAACATAGAGCGCTTCACCAGTTGGTAAGTCCAACCGCCCGGGCACGCACCTAAATCCACACCCCACATACCAGCAGCTAAGCGTTGATCCCACTCATCACGTGGAATGAATACGTGGAACGCTTCTTCCAGTTTTAGGGTTGAACGGCTTGGTGCATCAGCAGGGAACTTCAGACGAGGAATACCCATGAAGAACTGCGAGTTATTGTTGGTTAGCGAGTAACCCACATAACAGCAACCTGGTGCGATAAAGCACACGTGCAGTACTGGCTTCCACTTGTTGTCTTTCGCGTACAGTACATCTTTCTTACGTAGCGCCTGACGTAGCGGCACTGTGAACTTACGACAGAACTTCAATAGCTCTTTTGCTTCGTTGGTGTCAGGTGTCTCAACACGCAGTTCACCACAACGAGGAAATTCTTCAACCGCCTCTAAGATCGGTGAAATGCGGTCATCTTGCGGCAAATCTTGCAACAATGGCATTGCAGCAAACATTTGGCGCGCAAAAATCAACGATGAGAATGGCTGATTTTTAATGAACTTCTCAGCATCACCTTGCTGATAAAACTCAAATACCACAAAGCCGCTGTTGTTTTTCACCCGAGGGAAACCATACAACTCCAGATTGTTTGCTTTGTCTTGAACTTCACCGGCACATTCTTTTTCAAAGCCTGGACGACAGTAGAATATTACGTGATTCACTTTGAACCCTCAGCTGAACGCCAAGCAGCGACTATCAGTGCTACCCAGCCAAAAATAAAACAAAATCCCCCCAATGGGGTGATGGGACCAAACCACTTAATCCCAGTTAACGTCAGCGCGTATAAGCTTCCGCTGAAGCACACAATACCCGCTGCGAAAAAACAAGCTGCGTATAATACAGCTTTTGACGGCAGAATGCGTGCCCATAATCCACATCCCACCAGCGCAAGGCTGTGCATGCCTTGGTATTGGACCCCAGTTTCAAACACCCCAAGCAAATACGGCGACAATTGTGCCTTTAAACCGTGAGCAGCAAAGGCGCCTAACATCACGGTGAGCGCACCACTGACGCAAGCTAATACCAAAATCCAACGCGCGCGATTGATCGCCTGCGCCGAAGTGGCAATATCCAAACTTGAATCTGTTGCCATCGAAACCCTACCTTACGCCACCGCCGCGAGTATAAAGTCGGCCAATTGCTTTACGACTTGGTCACGATTTTGTTGCTCAGTAAAACCCGATGCTTTGCGTGGTTTGAAGCTATGATCGCCATCAGGCAAAAAAGCAGTCTGAACCGCTTCGCTGTATTGCCATGCTTCCACTTCGGCACGGGTACCAAAAGTATCGCGCTCACCTTGTAAGATCAGTGTGGGTGTTTGCATCGTCGCTAGGTGATCGCCACGAAAGTTCTCTGGTTTACCCGGAGGGTGAAACGGAAAGCCCAAACATGCTACGCCCTTCACTTGATCACGACAGCTTGCTACCTCTGGCGTGTCATCTGCGATATCGCTCACCATTAAGCTTGCCATACGACCGCCCATGGATTTGCCGCCAATCACCAGCTTGTCGCTGGCATGCGCAACAATATGACACTGAAAATCAACCAAGAGTTTAGGCTGGCGATCCGGCGGACGCTTCTTGCCGTCTTCGCGGCGTTTCACCATGTAAGGAAAATCAAACCGCACCACGTGAATGTCGTGCGCAGCCACACCTTGGGCAATCGCCGTCATGAACTCGTGATCCATCCCCGCCCCTGCGCCATGCGCAAACAAAAAAGTCGCTTTGGCTTCATCCGCCTCAGGACCGTCAATCAAGTAGGTTGGTAACGTGTTAGTCGACATCCGGCATGTCCTCTTGCTCACGAGCGGCTTTAGTGAGTACCCAATCACGGAACACTTGAATACGACCGGTATCCGCTTGTTTTTCCTGACATACAATATAGAAGGCATTTTTACTTAGCAGCACTTCATCAAACGGACACACCAAGCGCCCCGCTTCTAGCTCAGGCTGCGCCAGTACATTATTACCCAAAGCAATCCCCTGACCGTGAACCGCAGCCTGCAACACCATGGTAGAGTGACTGAAGATAGGTCCTTGGTTTACGTTGGTGCCCGCCACATTGTATTGGCGTACATAGTTCTTCCACTCTTTGCGTGAAGTATCGTGAAGTAAGGTATGAAGCTTAAGATCTTCCAGTGAATGCAACGGTTTGGGCCCGCTCAGCAGCATCGGCGAACACACGGGCATCAAGAACTCTTGATACATCTTATCGACACGTAGTCCAGACCAATTACCACGTCCATAGTAAATAGCCACATCAACATCATCGGTCAATGAACCTTCGTCTAAATCCACCGCTTTGATCCGCACATCAATGTCTGGGTGCTTCTCATTAAAATCGCTTAAACGAGGTACCAACCACTGAATAGCAAAACTAGGAGGTAAACTAATGGTTAATGCGCCTTTCGCACCACGTTCTAACACCTTATCTGTGGCATCTGAAATTGCAGAAAAGATGTCTTTCAAATCGAGAAAATAACTTTGCCCTTCTTCCGTCAATAATAATGAGCGGTTTCGACGGCGAAATAATTTGAGCCCTAAAAATTCTTCAAGTGCTTTAATTTGGTGGCTTACAGCTGCTTGTGTGACAAATAGCTCTTCCGCTGCACGAGTAAAACTTAGGTGGCGGGCGGCGGCTTCAAATACTTTTAATGAGTTGAGCGGTGGTAATCGTCTCGACATACTTTTCCTACTTGGCTATAACATTAGTTTTTTTTATGGTAATCATTATAATTTGTCCATTGCCCAAGTGCTACATAATCCCTATTATTCGTCTCGCAGCTGAGGTCTAGTGCAAGGTTTTTGCTCTCTAGCATATGTACTAACCAATGTTGCGATGTTGTGTTTGCATATTGTCCGATCACTATCGGATAGGTAGTTTAACTACCAATTTTACTTCCTGTATATTTGACCTGTCTGTCAAAATCATTTTTAGCACTGTGCCCCAACACAGTGCTATTTTTTTATCTTTTTCTTACCACCACCGTGCTCCATACCCAAATCCCGCGAGATTTAGTACAATTGCGCCCCTTCTTTTATCAGCAAGTGATCCACCATGACGGCTCAATTTTCGATCGATACAATTCGCGCTCAATTTCCCGCTCTTCATCAAGAAAGTAACGGTGAGCCTTTAGTGTATTTAGACAGCGCAGCAACCGCGCAAAAGCCGCAAGTGGTGATCGATGCGATCAAAAATTATTACAGCGGTCAAAACGCCAATGTTCA
Source organism: Photobacterium jeanii (assembly GCF_001650345.1). Lineage (GTDB taxonomy): Bacteria > Pseudomonadota > Gammaproteobacteria > Enterobacterales > Vibrionaceae > Photobacterium > Photobacterium jeanii. The sequence goes on from NZ_LVHF01000026.1 coordinate 61,359, forward strand.
CCGTGGCAGCCATTCGCTAACCGCCAAAGCGACCGCCAAGTTCGAGCAAGCACGTGAAACGGTGCAGCATTTTCTCAATGCCGCCAGTAACCGTGAGATCGTATGGACGCGCGGCGCAACCGAAGCCCTCAACTTAATTGCTCAAACTTATGCTCGTCAAAACCTAAAGCCGGGTGATGAGATTTTAGTGAGCGAACTTGAGCATCACGCCAATATCGTGCCGTGGCAAATCGTGGCAGAGCAAACCGGTGCCAAGGTGGTGAAAATTCCAATGACAGCCGATTGCACTTTGGATATGGCAGCCTATGAGCAGTTGCTCAACGCCAACACCAAGATTGTGGCTGTGGCGCAAATCACCAATGTGACCGGCACCCGTAATCCGATTGAACAGATGATCCCGCTTGCCCATCAATACGGCGCAGTTGTGGTTGTCGACGGCGCTCAAGCAGTGGTGCATGAGCAAGTGGACGTCCAAGCGCTGGATGCGGATTTTTACGTTTTCTCTGGCCACAAACTATATGCCCCAGCAGGGATCGGGGTGCTATATGGCAAACTAGCATTACTCGAAGCCATGCCACCTTGGCACGGCGGCGGTAAAATGGTGGAAAAAGTAACCTTTGCTGGCACCACTTTCTCTGGCGTACCGGGTAAATTTGAAGCGGGTACCCCCAACGTGGCAGGTAGCCTTGGCTTAGCCGCTGCCATTGAGTGGCACAATCAATTCGATCACCAGCAAGCCGAGCAACATATTGCGGCTCTGCGTCAGCGTGCAATCGACGGCATTAAAGATATTGAAGATTTGCGCTTTGTTGGCTTACAGCCCGATGCGAGTTTATTTTCGTTCGTGGTTGACGGCGTTCACCACCAAGACATCGCGACCCTATTAGATCAACAAGGTGTTGCTTTGCGTGCAGGTCACCACTGTGCTCACCCAATGCTCGATGCATTAGGATTGGCAGGCACCTTACGGGTGTCGATTGCGCTCTATAATACTGAAAGCGATATCGATCGCTTTATCGCTGCATTGCACAAAGCGTGTAGCTTGTTGTAAGGAATTATCATGACATTACCTCACCACCCTTTCGGTACTGAGATCACGGCAACTGACATTGTCGCGCAAATGCAAAGCGCGAAAGGCTGGGAAGATCGCTACCGCAATGTAATTCAACTAGGGAAAAAGCTGCCGGCTTTACCTGATGAATATAAACAAGACAATGTCACGGTAAGCGGCTGTGAAAGCCAAGTTTGGTTGGTTCATGCCAAACAAAATGAAGTATTCCATTTTGCAGCGGACTCTGATGCACGTATTGTGCGCGGCTTGATCACCTTAGTCTTAGCCGTGTATGAAGGCAAAACAGCCGATGAAATTGCCGCGTTTGATATTGATAGCTACTTTGCTGATTTAGGGCTGATAGATCATTTAAGTCCATCGCGTGGTAATGGCTTAAAAGCCATTGTGGAGCAAATCAAGCGGCTCGCCACTGCGTAATCGCTAGATTGGATACCTTGTATTGCCATCTGCTATAACAAGTAAGCGAATACCGAAGATTTGATCAAAAAAGCGAGAGTCCATAGGGCTCTCGCTTTTTAGTATGCAGTTAGTACGGGAAAGTTATTTTAGGTGCTTTTGTACCAGCTTTTGCAAAATGCGTGATACCGCCACAAAACCAAAGGTCGCCGTTACCATGGTAGCTGCGCCAAAACCGCTCGCACAGTCCATACGTTTTGGACCTTCCGCAGAAGCCTTCATATTACATACCGAACCATCCGCTTGTGGGTATTTCAACTGTTCGGTCGAGAACACACAATCAATACCAAACTTACGCTTTGGATTAGTTGGGAAGTTATGGTGACGACGCAAAGTATCACGCAGCTTCTTCGCTAGCGGATCTTGAATCGTCTTCGTCAAATCCGTGATTTGAATTTGAGTTGGATCGGTTTGACCACCAGCACCACCTGTGGTGATCACCTTGTATTTGTTACTCTTACAATGCGCTAGCAGTGCCGCTTTTGGCTTCATGCTGTCAATGGCATCCAAGATGTAATCATAACGACCATCGAGATACTCACGCACGTTATCAGGCGTAATAAAATCATCGATCAAGTTAACCTTACACTCAGGGTTGATCAACTTGATACGCTCAGCCATCACTTCAATTTTGCTTTGACCTACGGTGCCTGTCATCGCATGGATTTGACGGTTAATGTTGGTCACACACACGTCATCCATATCAATCAATGTCAGCTCACCGATACCTGAACGCGCTAACGCTTCGGCCGCCCATGAACCTACCCCACCGATACCAATCACACATACGTGTGCTGCTCGGTAAATTTCTACTTCACTATTACCGTAAAGGCGACGGGTGCCACCAAAACGTTGGTTGTAACTGTCTGATGCTGGGGTATCTAATTCGCGCATAAGGGGTTCACTGCTTTAAGTCGTTCAGATAAAGAAGGAGCGCGTGTTATACGCGCTCTGTTCTCAATTGTCCAGATTATACCTGATGTCGCCCAAGGGCGTAATCCACACCGATACCATCGTATAAACAACTCTTTTATATCTGTCGCTTATTGCTTCGTCGCTGGTGCTGATTGCTGCGCTGGTACATCCCAAGGGTTTTCCGTCGCGGTATTTGGTAACCCTAGCTTCCACACACGACCAAAATGCTTGTAATGTCCAGCATCGATACCTGCTTGTTCCCCCATACCGTGGTATAGATCCAAATGGTTCTTTTTCACCGCACCACCAGTGTCCAGTGCCATCAACAGCTTCAGTACATGTTGACCGTTCCAGTTACCTTCTGCGTCCAACTGAGGCACTTCCGCTAAAATCACACTGCCCATTGGCAAGTATTCACGATCCGCCGCAACCGAGGCATGCGCTTGCAGTGGGATCCCCGCAGTTCCCATGACATCCAAGCTATCTTGCGGCTTAAAGAAGACATACGATGGATTTTGCTCTAGCAGTTCACGTACTGTCGCTTCATCTTGTTGCTCGACCCACTCAGCAATCGCTTTCAATGACATTTTCTCGCGAGGCACTTCACCACGTTCAATCAAAATGCGGCCAATGCTGACATAAGGGTGACCATTTTTACCCGCATAAGCGAAATATTGCAGCTGGTCGTTATCATCGAAATGAACAAAGCCACTACCCTGCACTTCCATCATGAACACATCCAGCATCGACGCACTGTAGCCGAGTTCCAATTGCTTTCCTAACAGCACACCGCTATTAATTTCAGCGCGTGTTGGACACTTGCCGTCACACTCAGGCATGCCGTAAACAGGGTATTTAAATGTCTCGTCAGCTTGATGGCGAAGCTCAATCACAGGTGAGAAATACCCCGTAAACATTACGTTACCGTAACCATCACCGCCGCCCATTTGCGCGGCTTGAATACCGTAATCAGCTAACTTCGCAGGATCGCCAGACAACACCGCCCAGCTTTGAATCTGGTTATACAGAGGGAAGAACTTCTCTGCCATCGATGGCGAACGCTCCACCACCTTCATCATTTGCGCGTCGAACTGGCTGTAATCGCGGATTTTATCTGATTGAATGGTATCGACTTTATTCAATACCTGCTCAAATTCGCCATCAATATATTGCTGACCTCGATCAGTGGGCTTGGCACAACCTGCCAAACCTAGAATGCACAATGCAAGAGTTAAGTGACGAACCACGATAAGCCTATATAAGTTAAATAAATCAACAACAAGTATAACAAGCCAGTTCAAATTCGAACTAGGTTGATTGTAAAAAGCAGGTCAGTATTTTGTATGGAAATATTGATTCCGACAAAACTACCATCCATCAGGGTTGTAAAGCCCTCGAACCTGCAAAATCTCTACTGAGCTCGACGATTATAAATACTACCGATTTCTTCTTTTTCTCCCGCAGCACCAGCAGCATCTAAGCCGGCACTAACAATATCGCTAATGGTTGAAATACCATACCCCGTTAAGCGGAAGTTCGTGCCTACAGAAGAGTGGCCGCCCCAACACGCACCGTTTGAACCTTCGGTACCCGAAGCTTTCTTATGCATAATCGTAGCGGTATTTTTTGGCTCGACACAGCCACCTTGCGCTTTCGTGACCCCAGGCAAGGTTTTCGGATCAACATCAATCCCAATCGCAAACAGTGACAAATTTGGATAATCCATTGCAATCTTTTTACATAACCCACGCTCACTCAATTTTTTTAAAATTTGAGAATGGTCGATCACATTACCATCTTTATAAGTCACCTTATCGGTGCGGTTAGGTCGATCACCACCACCAAGAATAAAAACCATGGTCGACTGCTTTTCTTTATCACCGTGATGATGATAATCGTTCAACGCCTGTAATATGCCTTGATATGATGCGCTCCAACCACCAATATACTTATCCAACTCATCACCGACCGATTGTGTTTGATACGAATTCGAGGTAAAAGTATTAATCAAGCCAAGGTAATTACTGACCTTCTCCGTACTCGTGTTGTATTTTTGATCCGCCACCGAAACCGACCTAAAGTTTCCTCGGCATAAGCGATTATGAGGAAATGACATCAAGCCAGACTCGCGTGTCGTATCTGCCAACGAACTTCGAGAGTCTAAGGTATGGATCGTTTGTTGGTAATCGATATGCTTTTCGGCATCAGGTAACCAACTAATTGGCGAACGACTATCGAAAGTTTCTGAAACATAAATTCCATAGTCATCCTTGCGATTCTTAACTGACCGTAAATCTTGCCACTTGATCGCACTATCATTCCAGTTGAGCTCACCAAATCCTTTGGCGACACCCAATCCATTCACATGTTTTTCTTCAGCTGCCGAATAAAAGTCCAAGTGATTTTGGCATACAGCCAACTGTGCACCGTCATTGTCAGAGTGAGAGGTACGAGTATCAAAAGGAAAAATAGCAACATTGCCTTCGATAGGCTCAATATCGTCTTTAGTTTTATCAACCGATTTACCCAGTTTTCGATTAATAAACTCATGGGCAATTTGGTGGGAAACAAATAACTTGGCGGTCTGTAAACGATAATGATTAGGTGCATATTGGATCTGACATGTATTCATATTCATGTTCATAGAATGATCCATCACCAGAAAAACATCACCCACACCTGATTGCATCGACACTTTTTTTGAAGCCGCAAAATTGGCAACTTGCTGAGTTTCATCAAAAGAAGGAACGCCAGCCATGTCCATCCAAGAATCATGCTCAGTCGAGGCTGCAACTTTGTATTCCAGAAATTCAGCAGTCAGCTTTTTCCCGCCAACATTAACCTCTTCTTCTCCGCTCTTATACTCAATATTTAATGCGGGCAGTTTAGTCTCGGCATCCGGTAAATAACTGCGTGCCACCTTAGTCACCAACGCATGGTTTTTGTCATCTTCCGTTACTTTGGCTTCTTGGGCTGCCAATAATAAAGACGCCGTCTCCAATGCATCACCTAAGCGTGCTTTATTATTTAAATAACGCGCCCCTTCTACACCCAGTGCCGTTAAACTCGCTAACGCAATGAAAATTAACACGAACCAAATCGCAGCCACGCCAGACTGTCGTTTTATTAAATGCATAAATTAACGTCCTACATTGATGCTGGAAGAGCGAATCACGATGGGTTGGCTTGATGACTGCGCAAAACGTTGGAATAAATCGGGGCTTTCGTAGCAAACCGTTACCCGATACATCGGCATATAACGCTTTTTATTGGTATAAGGCGCTAACGTAGTAAATTCAGATTTATCTAAAACATCGCAAGATAACTGTCGATTACCAAATTGAAAGATGTCGTAATTTTTAATACTCGGCGGAATATCTTTACTCGCCGCGTTATAAAATTGCGCACCCTCGACAATCAAGGCATATTTATGCTCACTAAAACCCACACGTTGACGCGATAAGGTACTGCGAACAATGCGATCTATTTGTGCCGCGTCAGCTTTTGATAATTCTTCTCGCACTTTTTTAGCATGTGGCGTCGAATACAACGCACTACGATCGCGAATAATATTGACCATCGAATAACTCAAATTATCGAGCTCACCTTGAATCGTCATTTTTGCAGCAAGATCGCCAGCAAACATCATGCACATCGCTAGTGCACCTAAGACAAACGTTAATTCAATCGCTACTGAGCCGCGCTGCTTATTATTATTTATAACCATCATGATTTATACCTCGCGACGGCCAAACTCTTGTACCGCAATCACCTCACGGTGAATGGGAAATTCGGTGTAATCACCAAAACGAATGAGAGGCTTATAGGTATAGGTCAACTGATAAGAGGCTATTGGCACTTGAGAGGCATTCAGGCTATGCAAACTATGGTCTTGAGCAAGAGATGCAACGTTAGGATATAACTTCATATCAACGACAAAACTGTCGTTTTTACTCATGATCCCCCACAAAGAGAATGCGTTTTTCTGCAGCTGTTTTTCAAAAGCTTTCTCAAACTCATCTTCAGTGCCGATCTTTAATACTTTGATATCTCGGGTCACTTCAGAAGCCGCAAAATTCACTACCGCTATCGTGTAGTTTCTAAGCCCAATATCCATGATCATTATGGTTAGAAACCACAGGGCTAGAAAACCTAACGCAAACTCGATACTTGCAACCCCTTGCTGCGAACGATAGTTCTTTTTCATATTGAATAATGCATCTCTATTTGGCATACCACGACGACAAGATGTCAAATTTATGACGTAACAGAAAATGCAGTCTACAAAAAAGTAAATATGAAACAAGAGAGGTTTGAGCAGCCTAATAATATCTACCAGATATATTTAGCTTGTATAAAATAACAGCACAAATTAGTAACAACTAACTAAGCCATTGAAAAATATAAACTATAGATATTTATTATTTATACACGAACAATATATTTAATCGCATTCAGAGGTTGTTTTCAGCTGTACTGACAAATCAATAAATAGAGTTCACGAATTAACTTCGCTAATTTAAGAGTCAGATATAACCCAATTATTCGCGGCGATAAAAAAGATTTTTTTACTAGGGAAGGAGAAAACTAAAGCACTTTTGACTAAAGTACTTGGCGCGAGAACACAGAGACGTAGTGCGACGGTGACTTTCGCATGAACTCTCCAGAGAAATAAGAATACACGTACTTTTCATCACCATACTGATAACTTAATTCGTTACCATCCCATTCATAATGCGTACTCGCCACGCGACCATTCACATAGACCCCGTCAGAACGCACTTCAAAGCTCTCAGAAGCATAGTCAGCAACCGCCTGCTCAACCCAAACACCATTGATATTCGCTGGCGGCTCAGGTAGCAGCCATTCGTATGGGATCACATCGCTTGTAACTAAACCAGCAAAGGTTAACCCACTCATCAAGATACCAAGTAAGAAGGTAGCTTGGAGTTTACGATTGGACTTTTTAGAAGGCTTAGGGGCTTGGCTCATACTACTATCTAACGTCTAACCTTTACGAGTACGTGGTTTAATACCACGGATGAGAAATAAATATTTATTCAAGAATCAATAACGGGATCTTGAAGCAAAAAAAAATATTGGCGACACTGGTTAGAACACTCTTTTACACGGACGTAAATTTTGAAAAATCGCAGCATGGAACTCGTTAAGGGGTTTCGCCAATCCGCCCCTTATGTCAATGCTCACGCGGGTAAAACCATTGTGGTTATGCTCGGCGGCGAAGCTATCGAACACCCTAACTTCACCAACATCGTCAACGACATTGCCCTACTCAATAGCTTGGGGTTACGCATCGTTGTGGTGTATGGCGCACGACCGCAGATTAATGCTTTACTCACTCTCCACGAATATTCAACACCTTACCATAAAGGGATCCGCGTCACAGACGAGCGAGCGCTCGATATAGTAAAGCAAGCCGCAGGTCATCTCCAGCTCGATATTACGGCACGTTTTTCAATGGGGCTCAATAACACCCCAATGGCGGGTTCGCAAATCAATGTCCTCAGCGGTAACTTTGTGATTGCTCAACCTTTAGGGGTCAATGATGGGGTGGACTATATTCACAGCGGCCGAATACGTCGTATCGACTGCGATGGTATCCATCGTCAACTTGCCCAAAACGCCATTGTCTTACTTGGTCCAGTTGCCAGCTCAGTAACTGGCGAGTGTTTTAACCTTACCTCTGAAGAAGTAGCGACCCAATTAGCGATAAAGTTAAAGGCGGACAAGCTAATTGGCTTTTGCTCCGAGCAAGGTGTGATCGATGACACAGGAACCGTGCTCTCCGAACTGTTACCCAATGAGGCTGAAATCGCTCTGCAGCGCCTGAGCACCATCAACCAAGAAAACAGTGGCACAGGTCGCTTTCTTCGCGGTGCCATTAGTGCTTGTCGTGCTGGCGTACCACGTAGCCACTTGATCAGTTACCAAGAAGATGGCGCCCTGATCCAAGAGTTATTTTCTCTTGATGGTATTGGTACGCAAATCGTAATGGCGAGTGCGGAAAAAGTGCGAGCAGCAGGGATTGATGATATTGGCGGGATCCTCGAGCTCATTCAGCCATTAGAACAACAAGGAATTTTGGTGCGCCGCTCTCGTGAACAACTGGAGCAAGAAATTGAGCGCTTTACCATTATTGAGCGGGACGGATTAATCATTAGTTGTGCCGCCATGTACCCTTTCCCAGAAGATAAAATGGCTGAGATGGCATGCGTGGCTGTGCACCCTGATTTTCGCGATGGCGACCGTGGTAATCTACTGCTCAACCGCTTACGCCAACAAGCCAAGGAGCAAGGGATCAAACAGCTGTTTGTGCTCACTACTCAAAGTCTGCACTGGTTTCGAGAGCAAGGCTTTGTGGAGTGCAAAGTCGAGAAACTACCAATGGAAAAACAAGCGTTATACAACTTCCAGCGCCGCTCAAAAATCCTCGTTTTGGACTTATAGTCTGCGCTCAGTCTTTCCCTCACCTTGATCAAAAAAGGCTCATTATTTAATGAGCCTTTGAGTTAGGACTAGTAACGCTTGATCAGCTTGCCATGATCGCCCTTACAATCCCAATTCTTCACATTGTCATCTGCCACGTAATAACCCGAAGGGATCGGCGAATCACTACAAACATGCATAGAACGACCTGATTTATAGCGAATATTATAACTATCGCCACGGCCTGTCGTTGAAAGACGACATGACGAACTCGTTCTATCATTGGCGGTGATCACCCAGTTCGCAGGCATGTCATCAGTACAAATGGTGTATTTTGAAGAGGTATGTAATTTAGTCGCTACAATGGCATTTGGATCATTTCCCCAACCACTATCACATGAGTAGCTTCGAGTGTAACGCGTGATAGCATAGCCAGAAGGTGGATTTGAATAGACACCACAAATAACCAACTCACGGCTAGAAGCGTAAGCTTGTGGCTCCATACCCGACGCATCTAGCTGCTCAATCGACTCAGAGTGTTGTTGAACGTATTGATCAAAACTTAAATCAGTTGCCGAACCATCTGCAGCAAACGTAGGTAGTGCGATAGCTAACAGAGAGGTAAGAAGTAATGGTTTCATAACTTTCCTTAATCATGACAGAACCTCATCATGATGCAGCAAAGCAGAAATCATTAAACATTATCATTACAATTCATGGAGTTAGCTATCGATAATACCTTGTGAACATGCAACCAATACGCTCATCGTGTGACGCTTTCGTCAATAGAAACATCAATAATTGCCCTACTCAATCCGAATAAGGCAACAACGTTATTCAATGACAAAGACCCAATCACCCTAACAACTGAGCCAAACCACTGGCGCGGTCGGTACAAATACGCACAGCGCGGCTCACCACATCAGGTTGGGCGAAGAAGTGTAAGCGCGCTTTAGCACGTGTAACGCCGGTGTACACCAATTCGCGGGTCAAAATCGGGCTGTATTCGTTTGGTAGCACCATTAACGTATCAGCAAACTCTGAGCCCTGCGATTTGTGGATTGTCATCGCATAAGCCGTGTCATGCTCAGGCAAACGACTCGGTAGTACCCCGTAGATGCTGCCATCGGGCATTTCAAAATACACCCTTAATCGCGGCTTCACCCCAGGCTCACTCGGTTCGTACATAGCAATGCCGATATCACCGTTATATAGCCCTAAACCGTGGTCGTTGCGGGTGATCATCACAGGTCGGCCAAGATACCAAGTATCTTCGCTGGTACTGATTTTACCTACACGTTCAAGGCCGCGCTCAATCCGCTGATTCAGACCTGTCACGCCAAAATCCCCTTCACGCAGAGCACATAACAAGCGCACTTGCGCAAACGCATTTAGCACCTCTGACGGTGAGGCTTGTTGCTCGATCAAATCCAGATAATCTCGGTAAAAGTTAACCGTCATTTTGATCATGGTTTGATAGTTATCAGCCGACAATGGGTATTGGCGGATATCAGCAAAACCTTGCTGCCACACCTTATCTACCAAGGCGGATTTACCACTATTGATGGCCTTCGCCAGTTGACCGATACCTGATTTGGCATGAAAACGGTAACTCTTGCGCAGCATACACAAACTATCTGCAATCACGCTGGTTGCCGCTGCGCCTGCAGGTAAATGGTAGCCCGTTAGCATGCTCAATTGTTGAGCCTGAGCAGAGCTATAGCCTTGGTCGATAAAATCACAAATATCGCCTAACACAGCCCCTGCCTCAACCGAGGCTAATTGGTCTTTATCGCCCAATAAAATCAATTTGGCATGAGGCGGTAAGGCATCAAGCAACCTTGCCATCATCGGCAAGTCAATCATTGATGCTTCATCAACCACCAGTACATCCAAGTGAAGAGGGTTATCACGGTGATGACGAAAATCGACGCTATTGGGAATCGCCCCCAGCAAACGGTGAATGGTACTCGATTGAGTGGGGATCAAGGCTTTGATGTCACTTTCAACAGGCAATGACTTAACCGCCGAACCGATAGACTCAGTCAAGCGTGCCGCTGCCTTCCCTGTTGGCGCAACCAGTTTGATTGTTGGCGCTTCGTGGTCTGACGCGAGATTGGCTTCCATCACCAATGCCGCCAACAGTTTTGCCACCGTGGTGGTTTTACCCGTACCCGGACCTCCGGAAATCACTGCAAACTGGCGGGTTAACGCCATTGCCGCTGCCACTTTCTGCCAATTTAGGCACACCGAAGTAGGCACTAACTTATCGAGCGCAGCTAGATCTCCTATTTGCTCTGCTTGGGTTAACACCGCATCTACCGCAGCCCAATCTAACGCTGCACTATTAACAATATCGAGCTTGTCACACACCTGATCTTGGCGTATCTCGGCATTGTCATTGCCTTCGGCTTTCAACTTAGCGAGCGCTTCAAACAAATAGCCATAAGTGCGCGGGAAAAGATCATCTAACACCTTTGCCATCGTTGGCGCAGGCTGGTGAAATTGCGCGGCATGGGTCAGTTTGTTAGCGACCACTTGCTCATAATGCCAGTAACGATGAAGGTACAAGCGTGGAGCCGTAAGCACCAAAGGGGTAGCAAGATCACCAGACGACACCACTGGCAAATCCGCTAACAATTGCGGCCAAGTGGTAATATCTGGCAACCCATCCAGCAAGGCAGCAGTGTACTTCGGCGGTAAATCCATCACCCGCTGAGCACTTTTTTCATTCAGCACCAAGCACACATTACCTTTACCCAATTCGTAACTGGCCCAAGCCGCTGCCAATGTCGCGACAGCCTGCGTCGGCGTGTCTTGCGGTGAACTCTGACAGTGCTGAGCAACAAATTTAGCAAACTGATAATCCAATGGACGCAGCACACCTTGCTTGGTCAATTCATGTAATCGCTTAAGCATCGATTTGCTCTCCATCAATCAGTTTTTCCAACTCTGTGAGTAACTGCTCACTTGGCTTGGCATGGAAGATACCACTGTTACCTTCGGCGGTGATCCCACGCAAGAAGAGGTAATACACGCCACCAAAATGCGTGTCGTAATCGTAATCTGGAATTCGGCTTCTTAGGAAACGCTGCAGCGCCAAGGCATAGATTTGATACTGTAAATCATAGCGGTGATCACGCATCGCCTCGACCAGCTGCTGACCGTGGTACACAGAAGGGTCATCACCCAAGTGGTTTGATTTCCAGTCGAGCACGTAATATTTGCCTTGATGCTCAAATACCAAGTCGATAAAACCTTTAAGCATGCCGCTTACTGTAGCAAAACCTAACTCACCCGCTTTGGCTGACACCTGATCGTGCTTGGCAATCACCTTGGTTAGCATAGGGGCCGATAGCAACTCGATCGGCAGTAAGAACTCCATCTCTGTCAAACGCTGCGAAGGGGTTTTCTCGCCTAAACGCAACGCATCGCCGTCTAACGCACAACCCATCACTTGGCGGATCAATTGCTGTAAAACTGGCAGCCAAGCGAGCTCATAGTTTTCTTTTACTAATAACTCGGTCAAAGTCGCCACGGTTTCTGGGCTATCGACTGGCGCGGTAAACTCAATTTCCTCAAACACGGTATGTAGGAAAGTACCCGGACGCGCACCGCGTGGGAAAGTGTAAATCGAGTATTCCGGCTCAAGCTCAATATGATGCTCTTCATCCGCGGTCGTTGCTTCTTGCGCCGAGTCACTATCAAAACCCGGTAAATCAAAACTACTGTCGTAGGAGTGTTGATGTCCCTGTTTGACCAAGCTTGAATAGCTGGTCATCCACCAGTTTCGCTCGATATCCGCTTGAAAATGACTAGCCGCGAGCGTTGGTCCTTGCTCAGTCAGTGGCTGCCATTTTTCATCGCTAAGCACTGGTGGAGAATCCACGGTGATCGCCGACGACTCTTGAGCCAGTTTTGCTAACGCCAGCTCTAGCGCTGCTATCTCGCCCTCTTGACCGTTCTGTACTAAGTACCCCATGGCAGATAAATGCAGCCCAGTTGGTCCTTTGGTCGCTCGACCATTACGGATCGGGGTCATCCCAACAAAACAGCCGTACACAGCGCGAGTCAGAGCAACGTAAATCAAACGTAAGTCTTCCGCTAAACGTTCTTTATCGGCTTTTTCTAGCGAGTCTGGTTGCGCGGTAATATCTAGAATCGTGGTGTGCTGAGCTTCATCGTGGTATTTAGCTTCGCTGGCTTGGCGGTAACTACACACAAACGGCATGAAGACCAGATCGTATTCCAAACCTTTCGATTTATGGATAGTAACGATTTGCACCAAGTTACGTTCAGATTCCAACCGCTGGATTTGATCCTCAGCGTTGCCATTTGGCTCAGCCACATGCTCTGCCAACCAACGCAGCAAACCGTAATCACTATCTAGCGTTTGACTGGCTTCTTGCAGCAGTTCACCAATGTGCAGTAAATCGGTCAAACGACGCTCACCGCCCTCTTCTGCCAACAAACGTTCTGCAATTTGGTTACGACTCATTACTGCGCGAAGCATCGGCATCACGCCACGGCTTAGCCATAATTTACGGTAGTCTTTAAACTCGGTAACTGCGTTTTCCCACCGGTTTTCATCATTGTTTAGCTGATCTAACTCAGCCGCCGTGTAAGCAAACAAGCTCGAAGCGAGTGCCGCTCGCAAAGCGCGATCGTTTTCCGGTGTTAGTACCGCTTGTAGTAAGCGTTGGATATCTGCCGCTTCATAGCTACCAAACACACTATCGCGGTTTGATAAATACACACTGGCGATACCTTGTTCGGCCAGTGCCTGACGGATCAATTTGCCTTCGCTACCCGTACGAACCAATACCGCAATATCACCAGCCTGAATTGACTTCTTGCTGTCTTTATCTTGGAAAAAAGCGGTCTCTTGCTGCGATTGAGTCAAAATATCTTGGATCTTCGCCGCTGTCGCCGCTGCCATTACAGTTTGGTATTCCCCTTTGGTAACGGGTTTATCATCTTGGCTATCATGCAACCAAAATGTCAGGGCATGCTGTGATTCCCCGTTGAGCCACCAGCTACGGGTTGGCGCTTTCGGGCTATGGGCAACAGGCAAGAACTGAATGTCTTGATCGTACATAAACGGGCTATCAGGAAACTCAAACACCTGATTCACCGAGGCAATCATATCGGCAGTTGAGCGCCAGTTGGTTCCCAAGGTGTAGTGATCGGTCACCTGACGGCGAGCCTGGATATAGGTAAAAATATCGGCGCCACGGAATGCATAGATCGCCTGTTTCGGATCGCCGATCATAAACAGACCGCAGCCAGCTTGTTGCGCGTCATCTGTGGTATAGATATTACTGAAAATACTGTATTGCAGCGGATCGGTATCTTGGAATTCATCGATCATCGCTACCGGATACTGGCCTCGAATACGCTCGACCAACAACTGCTCACTGTCGTTATCAATCGCCGCTGAAAGCTGAGTCAGCAAATCATCGAACGACAGCCAACCTTTGCGCGATTTCGCCTGCGCCAATAACTGACGACATTCTTGAATCGCATGCGCCAGTAGTGGATCGCGCAAGTTCGCAGGTGAGTCTAAAAACTCCCCTACCTCAACAAATACCGGGTGCTGTGGCGGATTGTCTTTAGATTTTTCAATCAAGACTTGCTGGTGAAAGCGCTCCAGTTTATCGGGCAACTCATAATCATGGGTTGGCGTCGCAGCCCACTCATTCACCTGTGCCAGCCATGTTGGCAAACTCTTTTTGGTATAGCTGCGTTTGTTAACCCCAGAGCCCGCAATCAAGGCTTCAAAATCGGCTTGGTGCTCTCGCCATTGAGCTTTAAGCGCATCAATGCGCTGCAAATTAGTCTGGTGAAGTTCCGCCAATGAATCCGTCATCGCTTCCACGCTGAGCTTCACTGGTGCACCAGTTAAGCTACCACCGATATCAGCCAATAGCGCCGCAGGTGATGCCCACACATTACGCACTTCTTGTGCCAGCGCATGAGGTAAATGGTAAAAGGTTCGACGCCAATAATCCGCTATCACCATGCTTTTGAGCTGGCTTTCATCGGTCACAAATTCATTGTTAAAACGGCTGCCCGACTCAAACGCATTCTGGGTCAACATTCGCTGACAGAAACCATGAATGGTGTAGATCGCCGCTTCATCCATTTGGCGTTCGGCTTGCAATAAGATCTGGGCTGCCGTTTTGTGATCGCTAATTTCTGCCAACAATGGCTGGATCACAGGATCGTCACTCACCCCACGACTAAACGCCAGTCGTGCATCATGAATACGGGCACGGATACGATCGCGCAGCTCAGCGGTTGCCGCTTCCGTAAAGGTAACCACCAAGATCTGATCCACGTTCAACTCGGTATGATGGCGGCTATCGGCACTGCCATGACCTAGCAATAACCGCAGGTATAAGCTCGCAATGGTAAAGGTCTTTCCCGTCCCCGCCGATGCCTCGATCAAACGCGCACCGTGGAGCGGAAATGTCATCGGGTGAAGGGTATTTGCTTGATTATTCATCCCCGTTGTCCTTTTCTACCTTATTGATTGAATGAGTCGTTAATGACGACGGTAAACGCCCTGTCCAGCGCTGCCCGTTAAATATTGTCGGTGTCATGCACTTCACCTTGCTGATTAAGCTCAGCATATTGTTCAGTTACCACTCATCACTCTTGAGTGTGATCAATGGCTTAGAATTAAAAGTTAAGCCGTCGGGATTATTATGCTTTCTATTGATGTGAGAGTTTTCTCACAGTTTAACGCCATAGCATTGGGTAGTATCGCCGGCAAGAAATATGGTCACCTCTGGACCAGTGGCCGTACAGCGAACACCCTACAAATAAGAATGATTTGCTGGCGGCCACACTACATCCCTACTCTTTTTCGACACTTTCACTATTTATCACCGCGGCCTGCAATATTCTGCTAGCCAGCCGTGCTGCGTCGGTCGCTAAATTTTCATCCCACATCGGCCAAACGCGCGCGATGTAACTATCGGCACCTTCCCCGGCAAACAAGTAACCATCGTTAAAGGTATCTGCCATTTTTTTCAGGGCTTTTTGCTCGGTTTCATCATCATCAAGCCAGTTACCTTTGCGATCAAAATGGGCTTGGATCCCAGCCAAAGCCGTTTTCGGGAAATACGGTAGCGGCTGATTTAAACCATCAAAATACAGCTCAATCGCTTCTTGCAAGTATTGCTTGGCTTGCTCGGCATCAATGGCCAGCAAACGACGATGCTCACCATTACCAATAACATGACTCACTTTGCCACTGTCCGCACCCGAGCCATTGGCACTTGCAGCGAGACAAAGGTGATCAAACCAAGCAGTGAGCAGATCTTGCGAGCGCACCTTACCACTTCGATAACGCACTAAACCCGATTGATAATACTGCTTGAGCCAACCTTGCAGCTTCACGGTATGCCCCTGATACTGGAACGTCAGATCCACTTCGTGATCGGCAAGTGGCGCATGAATAAGGGGATAAATGTCCTCAGAAATGGTTTCAACTTCGCTACGAGTCGCAGCCAAATCCAAATCACCAAAGGCTCCAACAGGCAAGCGTCCCGCAGCCTTTTGCTGCGCGGCAAACAGGGTGAACACCTGCTCTTCATCAGCATTTGTAAGCTTGGCGTCCAGCAATTGCTGTAATAGCTGTTCACGCATCTGATAACCATCCAAGCCGTTTAAAGTAAAAGGCTCATCATCTTCGGTCACGGCCATTGGCGGTTCAAAATAAACTTTTAACCGACGATTAAAGAAATAACGCACAGGTAAACGCCAAAATCGCTGCAATTCGGCTAAATCAAGTTCCAATACTTTGTCGTCTGGCAGGGGCTCTGATTCGAGGGCTGTTAGCTGGAACGCACTGGCGGCTTGTCCTTGGCGCTCTGCCGCTGGCAACCATTCCGCCGCATAACTGGCAAACTGCCCGCGGAAAGCGCTCGGGCTAAATGGGACCAAGGCATGATGGTGGAATAAGTGCGCTTTGAGCTTATCAGCCGATTGATCGACCGCGAGCGCTTCATCACCAGCTAAGCAATAGCCTTGCTGACAATACTCCACCAGCTCGCTGACCAACACTGAAGGGACTTTCTCGGTGTTATCTTGAATTGAGCGGCCAACATAGCTGATATACAAAGTCTGCTGCGCCGATTGCACCGCTTCTAAGAACAGGTAACGGTCGTCGTCACGGCGAGAACGGTCACCGGCTTTGGTGCGCCCGTCCATTAAGTCAAACCCTTCAGCAGGCATGCTGCGCGGGTAAGCACCATCGTTCATCCCTAGCAAACACACCACGTTAAACGGGATCGAACGCATTGGCATCAAGGTACAGAAGTTCACTTGTCCGGCAAGGAAACGTTGGCTGACACGCTCACCCGAGAGTTTGCTGGTCAGGTACTCGGTCAGCACTTGCGGTGAAATCAGTGCACGATAGTTGGCATCATCTAATTGCTCTTGCAAACGATGCAAACAATCGCGGATCGACTTCAATACGAGCTCTCCTTCGAGCTCAACCGCAAAGAAATCATCAAGCAGTTGGTTCAGGGTTGCCGTCCAATCAGCGACGGATTGGGCTTGCGCTAAGCCGTGGCGATAATCGACAAGTTTGTCGATAAAACTCGCCAATTGACCAGCAAGTTCGGCATCCAAACCTTGCACTTCATCGTAAGCAGAAATGCCATCAAATAGGCCCGCTTCGTACGGCATGGCATAGCCAAGCAACATGCGCTGAATACCAAACAACCATGTATTTTGTTGCTGCGGCGGTAAATCGAACTGGCTCGCGGTGTGACTATCTAAGCCCCAACGTACGCCAACCTCTTCGATCCAGCGCTTAACTTTGTCAAAGCTCTGGCTATCAAAACCAAATTTCGCCATCACCGCTGGCACTTCTAATAGCTCCAACAACTCGGAAGCCTGACAACGGCTTTCAGGCAAGGTAAGTAAGCGCAAGAACGCAAGCAGGATCGGGTTTTCTTGCTCGGCGGTACGGTCGGAAATTGAGAACGGGATATAGCGATTCCCCGGCGCATTACCAAACACCGCTTGGATCGCAGGGCTGTACGCGTTGATATCTGACACCATCACTATGACATCACGCGGCTTTAAGCTGCTATCTGCGTCGAACATCGCTAATAATTTATCGTGCAGCACTTCGACTTCACGCATCGGGCTATGACACGCTTGGATCGAGAGCGAGTGATCGTCAGGTTGAATGGTTAGCTTATGGTGGCTGGAATCGAGAATATCGTCGTTTTGACGATCGTCTAAATTCAAAATATCGGCTTGGATCGAATGCAATAAAGTATCGGGTTCAATATCGACAAAAGCTTCGATTTCATTGGCTTCCATCTCCGATAACAGGAACAGATTATCACGCCCCAGCTTGCCCATTGAGGCCAACAAGCTGTTACCCACCGCATCGGTGTGCATTTCATCGATCACGTTATCTTCGATACTGCCTTTTAGCTGATCGGTTAAATCGCCATGCTCACTATGATCATCCAACCATTTCACCTGCAAACGGCGCTTTGCCGCTAAACGGGCAAGGTATTTACGATCGCGCACTTCACCCCAGTAATAACGACACGGGTTGGTGAACATCAAGTGGACATCAATGTGCTCGCCGAGTGCAGCCAAGGCATCCATATAACGCGGTGGCAGCGATGAGATACCAAAGACAAACAAACGCTTTGGCAGTCCTTCTGGCAAGGTGCCGCTGGTTTGAGCATAGTTTTCTAGGGTTTCAATGAAATGCTCGTACAAGTTAGCACGGTGGTACGGTGACTGACCGAGCGACAAGGTATGGTCGTACAATGCCTGCCATAACATCGGCTGCCACGGGTGTTCATCGCCAAGCTCGGCAACGGTTTCCCCTGCTTCCCATTGTTGGATCCATTCAGGGCGGTATACCAAATATTGGTCGAAGATATCTGCAATTTTCTCGGCCAACTGGTAAATCTTCAAGCCATCTTCATCCCCTTCAAGGTAACGACGTAATGGCTCAAACTCCTCTAACGCCAACTGGGTCGGCAGCACTTCCATCAGCTTCCACGTCATGGCCTCTTTGTTGAACGCGCTGCGCTCAGGGACATCACTCAGTACCTTGGTAAACATGGTCCAAATAAACGTCGCTGGCAGTGGGAACGTGATATTGGCCGCAACCCCAAACGACTTCGCCAATTCCAGTTTGAGCCATTGCGACATCCCTGGGCTTTGCACTAGGATTTGTTCTTGCTCAAAGGGATTATCAAGCGGCTGAAGACGGATTAATTCAACCAGAAGGGATTTCAGCATATCAAGCTGATTAGAGTGATAGACAGTAAACACGCAGATATCTCACGAAAAAGAGAATGTTATAGGAATTGTCTACCAATCATTGCCGAGCAGCAAATAGAATTGACGCCAAACCCGAGTTCAACAGGTTTGGCGTGTGAAGATTAAGCGGTGGCAGGAATTTGGAACAAACGACTCAGTGGACGGTAGTGGGCTAAATATCGCACCGCAACGTAACTGACTATCAAGGTTGCCATCCCTAATTCAAATCGCGCCAAGGTCGCAACTTGCTGAACGTACTGCACATCAAAACCAAACTGGGTCATCCAAGCCGCGACTTTAAATAGCGCGGTCGCGCTGATCACCACCGGGAAGGTAAATGCCGCGTAGCCCGCACTGAACGGCAACCGTAATAGGCGATAGAAAGTCAGGTAAATAACAAACGTCATCAATACCGCAATACCCACTAACAGACCAATCACTACTGGTGATGGCGTAGCCGTTACCGTCAAATACCCCGCCAATGATAGACTCGCTGGTGCCGCCATAATAGCAATGGTTGGTTTGGCTGCATCATGAATTTCAGCGCTAAAGATCAGGCGGTAAATCATCAGAGGCAACATCACCGCATAAGCGCCCATGCCAAATACAAGCAAGGCATCAGCCAAAGGTGCAAAAGCGCCTCCTGGGAAAGCCACATCAGCAACAATAATCCCCACGGGCGGTACAAACCAACTAGGTACCATGTGGTGTAATTCAAATTCCCGTGCTCGATGAACAATGAAGGTCAGCAAGAAAGCCAAGTGCAAAACTACCGCCACCAACCATAGCCCTTGACCAACCACAGGATAAAACTGGCTGATTGCTTTAGCGACCACCATGCTTGCCATGGCATAAGTCGGTACTACACTGCCCACCACTGGATGCGCTAAGTCTTGCCACAGCAGCCGAGGGTGGCAAATAAACTTCACCGTTAAAATCAGCAACAGTACAGCGGCAATGCCCGCCCCTGTTAGCTGCGCCATGCCCTGCGCGGGGACGGCATTTTCCCAACACCAACCTAAGCTGGCGATACCTAAAGCTAATCCGGCCATTGGGGTCGGTGCGCCTGCCACTTTTCGTTTGGTTGCTTTTAACATGACATCACTCCACCTGCATTTTGCGTGCTCAACACACACTGTGAGAATAAAATGCAGTCTAACTCGCTGCTATCATTTAGAATATCTGAATAAATTTAACCCAAGGTTAAGTATTACTTAACGGAAAACCGCGTCGTTGAGTGACTCGACTCAATCGCCTATCAACTGGGTTATCAATAACAGGTATTATATTTGCAACTTTCGTTAAATAATAGGATTAACACCATGGCGTCAGCGATTGCCCTCAAACAGCTCAAAGTCTTTGTTACTGTCGCGCAAGAAGGCACGATTACTGCTGCCGCCGACAAATTGTTTCTCTCTAAACCTGCGGTCAGCATGGCGTTATCTGAATTAGAAAAGCAGCTCGATCACAAGTTATTTGACCGCAATAACAACCGCCTGATCATCAATGAACAAGGTAAGCGTTTATTACCCCTTGCCGATGAGTTACTGGCCCGTAGTCAAACCATAGAGCAGCTATTCAATCAAACGGGTCCCGCTACGGGTCAACTACGCATTGGTTCCAGCGATACTGTGGGCAATCAACTCACCCCGTTTTTGTTGCGCGACTTTCGCCGCCACGCTGATCACCACCAGCAATCGTTATTTATTGCCAATACCAGCCATATTTGCCACATGTTGAGTGAGTTTGAATTGGATGTCGGATTAGTTGAAGGCAATGTTCAGCAAGCGGATTTGATCAGCCTACCGTGGCTTGCCGATGAAATGGTGGTGGTTGCCCACCCTGAACATCCACTTGCCAAGCTCAACCAAGTCTCGCTACAAGATTTAGAGCATTCCGAGTGGATTTTGCGTGAACCCGGCTCTGGCACACGCGAGTTTTTTCTTAATCGGCTTGCGCCACGTCTCGCCAATTGGCAACAAGCGTTTGAGCTCAATACCACTGAATCAATCATAAACTGTACCGCCGCCGGCTTAGGCTTAACTTGCCTGTCGAAATTCGCGGTCCAGCGCGCCGTTGCCGATCAACGCTTGGTGATCTTGCCACTGCCACTCGATATGCAACGCCAGTATTGGTTGCTATACCACAAAGAGAAATACCAAAGTCCGCTGATGGAACTCTTCATCTCTTTTAGCCAGCAATGGCAATTTACCGTCTAGTATCAGCACTTACAGTCATTCTGACTTACAGGCGGTTATCACCAGTACTAAAAGCAATAATCTGGCTGATTTGGCACAGTGGTCGCCCTGACTCCTGCTGCCAATCGTTAAACGCCGCTAACGTGGCTTGCTGCGATTTTTTAGTATCGCGTCCGCCATCGATCACCCCAGTGCTGCGCAAGTAAGCTTCAACATCACCGCTTAAAATAAAGGTATCTTTGCCCATCACACGCAAAGTATAAGGGCCAGTATTACCGCCCAGTCGCTTACCGTGCTTTTTCAAGTGCTGCCACAAACCTATGATGTCTTGCTGTGGCCACTGGGCAACCATGTTGGCAAAAGAGCCGTACTCACGAGTCGCTTGGTGGATCATGCGGGCATTTTCAGGAATCGTCATCACTTTGCCTAAGTGACGAATAATGGCTGGATCGGTCGCTTTACGCTCCCACATTTCATTTGGCATCAGCAGCATTTTTTCGATATCAAACCCAAAAAACACCTCTTCAAAATTCGGCCATTTGCTGCGAACAACCTTCCAACTCATGCCAGATTGAAAGACTTTCTGGGTAAAAGCCGCCAACCAACGGTCATCGGGGATCGCCGCTAACTGCTCAGCAGATAATGGCACCGATAACATCGATTCCAATGCCTCGTCACCGCCTTTTCGCTCTGCTGCTCGCGCATAAATATGAGTAAATTTTTCCTGCACCATCACATATCACCGCTTATCACTGGACATACCCCTTGATGCTACTGTATAAACAGCCAGTAAATCAATTCGGGAGAGGGTGACCATGGCTGTTATCGTCAAATATGTAGTTGAGCGCAACGGAGAAGAAAAGATGACTTTCACCTCTAAGTCCGAAGCCGACGCATACGACAAAATGTTGGATATGGCTGACGAAATGTTTGCTTTACTAGGTGAAAGCGAGCTATTCGAAGACGAAGCAAAACAAGAAGAGCTATCTATGTTCTTGGCACAAAAACGTGAGCAAGTACTGGTAGCACTGGGTGCAAAAAAAGCGAAAGCTGCACCAAAGAAAAAAGCCGCGAAACCTGAAGTGGTAGCAGATGCGCCACAAGAAGACGCAGCGTAAGCATTGTTTTGCACCTATCCTTAAAACCTCCGCTTGGAGGTTTTTTTATGGCTCAAATTTCAGCATCTTCAGTCCCAGCCACCCATTTTTGTCCGATCTACGTCATTTTTCACTGATTCCCCTCTCACCCCTTCTATATTTTGATAACTCTCTTTATGATGAAGCTAACAACATAAAGACGAATTAAGTGCTATGCACTTTCGAGATGGAGAACAATTCAAGATGGCCAATTTTGCTCTTGCCTTAGGTACTGCTACCAAAAACCGTGATGGTAAAATCATCGAAGCTTTCTTCCCAACACCAGTACTAAACCCAAGCGACGCTTTGGTTGACGCAATTGCTGCAGTAGTTGAATACAAAGAAGGTAACCAAGCGATTGAAGTGACGGCTGCTCAGTGTGCAGATCTTAGCGCTGCTTTCGCTGCTGCTGGCGATGACAAAAGTGCACAGTTTGCTGCTAAAGCAGCAGACAGCAAGCAACCACTAGTAATGGTGATCCTAGCAAGCGACGAGCAACCAACCTCGGTTTCTGAAGCCTTCCTTAAGCTACAGCTTATTTCTCACCGTCTTGTTAAGCCGCACGGCGTGGTACTGGATGGCGTATTCGGCCTTCTTCACAACATCGCTTGGACTAACCAAGGCGCAATCGACCTACCAGAGCTAGCTGATCGTCAAATCGAAGCACGCCTAAACGGTGAAACCCTCACTGTCGATTGTGTTGATAAATTCCCTAAAATGGTTGACTACGTGGTACCAACTGGCGTGCGTATCGCTGACACGTCTCGCGTTCGTCTGGGTGCGCACGTAGGTGAAGGCACTACCGTGATGCACGAAGGTTTCATCAACTTCAACGCAGGTACAACTGGTGTGAGCATGGTGGAAGGTCGTATTTCTGCAGGTGTTGTGGTTGGCGACGGTTCAGATATCGGCGGTGGTGCGTCTATCATGGGTACTCTATCTGGCGGTGGTAAAGTAGTCGTATCTATCGGTGAAAACAGCCTACTTGGCGCTAACGCAGGTCTTGGCTTCCCTATGGGCGACCGTTGTACGATTGAATCAGGTCTATACGTTACAGCTGGCTCAAAAGTACGCATGCTTGATGCAGACGGTAAAGAAGTAGAAGTCGTTAAAGCGCGCGATCTTGCAGGCAAACCGGATCTACTATTCCGTCGTAACTCAATGACAGGTCAAATCGAATGTCTAACCAACAAGACTGCGATTGAGCTAAACAGCGAGCTACACAGCAACAACTAATTGAGTTGCTGAACATCCGTCCCCTTTTCGGGCGACACAAATAACAAAGGCTGCCTGTTGGCAGCCTTTACTGTATGAAATTACGATTAATAACCACGCCCAACCAAACCGTAACTACTACTGTTAGATGTGCAATCATTTAAGTAGCCTGAATTAACGACCGTATTTGGCGTTTGGCGCCCGCTACAATAATCAAATCGCCCTTTGAGGTAACCGGCTCGGTACTCTTCATACTCGGTTTCACTTAATGCGCCCAAATCACCTAATCGGTCTTCATTGAGCTCACGATACCCTTGTTCACCGTGGTAATTACCTAACGCCTGCCAATCTTTATTCTTGGTCAGTTCCGCTTCATAAAACGAACTACAACCCACGATCAGCCCTGCCAGCAAGGCTATGCTTATCCATTTTGCCATACTTACATCCTCTGCCACTGACGCTTATCTTGCATCATTGTTGTTATTCATGACTGAAATACGCTTGAGGCGGCGTTTCAGTTTATTCCAAACGGTATAACGTTAAGCCACCAGCCAAATGTTACCCGCTCAGAATCACTCCACTGCTGTGGGAGTCATTTAAGTATGGTTGAAATTGACAGAAAACGTGTGATGAAACTCGAATATCACAACAGTGAAGATTGCATACTCTAATTACCAGTATTGCTTAATCGTAAGTTAATTGAGCGCAGCAGCGGCTTGCTGACCACTGACAGAGTGACTGCCCCAAAAGACCAAACTCCAACCAATCAATACAGCAGCCAGCAACACACTTCCTAGATGCCATAATTGGCTGATACCAAAGTGCAACAACAAGCTACTAATGATTGATGCAATGATCATTTGCCCAGCTCCAGATAAGGCTGAAACGGTGCCCGCTTTATCCGCGTATGGCTGCAATAAAATCGACTGAGCACACGGAAATGCCATCCCGTTCGCCATCGCTAACAAGAAGTGACCGCCACTCACGGTATAAGGCGACAGAGGCATTACAATAAAAATCAGCCCAGCAAGTAAATGCAGTAAAGGCGTTAAATACAGCATCTTCATGGTGCCGAGTCGAGGCCGTACCCGCTGGCACAAGAGACCACCACTCAATAAACCTACCGCTGGCATCATCGCCCATAACGCGTACTCATCTGAGCTCATCCCAATTTGTACCTGCATAATAAAAGGCATCAGGGAAATCGACAGCACCACCAAGGTGAAGTTAACCCAGCCAATGGCAGCGAAGCTCATGAAATGGCGTTCACGCAGCAATGAAAAATAAGAAAGGGCTAACACCTTCACCGATTGCGGACGCTCGGTTTGCGATAAAGTTTCTTTGAACATCACCATCAGCAATAACCAAATCACGCCCACATACACTAACAGCAGCACAAACAAACTGTGCCAACCAAGGTAGTGATTCACCATCCCCCCAATCACGGGGCCGATAATAGGCGTAAAGGCAGCAACAATGGATACCCAAGTCATGGCTTTGACAAAGTTCTGATTTTGATAACTGTCACGCATCGTCGCTCGCGCCAGCACACTCACACTGCCGACGCCAAAACCTTGTAAGATCCGCCCTATCAACAACCCGGTAAAACTGGAGCTAAAACCAACCACAATCACCAGCCCCACCATAGCGATGGTTAAACCTGATAACAGTACAGGTCGGCGACCAAATACATCAGACAGCGGACCATAGATCAGTTGAGAGGCCCCAAACATCAGCAAATAACCCGACACCAGCAGCTGGGTTTGATCCGCAGTGATCGCAAGATCCTTGGCGATCCAAGGCAAAGAAGGAAAAACAAGCCCAAGGCTTAGCTGGCCAACACTGACTATCAAACAAGCAAGTAGCAGGGGTTTCCAGCTAAATTTATCCATTCCACACCTCATCAAACGAAGAAAAAGTCAGTCATCACGACGGCTCTGCGCACACTTTTCTATTATGCACGTTAAAGACAAGAGTATTAGTAGCGCGAAAATAAGGAATAGTTTCCCAATAGGAAAGAGTGGTGGCATGTGTCTATATAGACATCAGAGTAGAAAAATAAACGATTGAAATTTATATACAAAAACGCCAAGCACAGATGCTTGGCGTTAATAAGCAGTGGTACAACTCAGACCAAATTATTCGTCGTGTGTTTGCGATTGAGACGCAGGCTGTTCTTTTTGAATAACGTAAGTCAGCGGATTATTAAACGAGAATTTACTTCCTTGGGTCTTCACTCGACCTTGTTTAAGCGCTACCAAAATTTCACGGTGCACTTTAATTATGGTGAAGAAACGCACCGCAATGAAAACCAAAAATGCAGGCATCAGGATTTGAGCCACTGGCGCTGACTGCAACATAAAATCATTTAATAACCAGACAGCCAACATCCCAAACATCAAGTACAAAGAATGCGGTTTGATCACCACACAAATTTCTCGCTCTGATTCGGTACGCTCGTAAAAAAACTTCATGCTTTTTAACCCTATAACTAAACCTAGCCTAACCCTCTCATAACTCAGATAATCGACGCAAGTAGAAGCCTTTCAATACACTTAACACCTTGTTTAATTCAGCAGATAATGTGTAAGTAACTATTAAGCCAATTCTTAAACCTGCTCATAAACCTTCTCATAAACTAAGTCACGAGCTTGAGCCATGATCGAAGACGATATGTTGAAATGCTAGTTTTCACTCTGTTACCAAGCGAGTTACATCGCCTCATCAACCAATACAATCGGAAAACCTCTAGAGCATTGTTCAACTCGTCCGCGGATCCCATACGCTTGCTGCAAAATACTCGGCGTGAGCACCACGTCCGGTTTACCCATTACCAGTAACCCTGCAGGACCAAGCACCATCAGCTGATCGCAAAATCGCAATGCCAAATTAATATCGTGAATGGCGACCAAACCAATAGCTTGGCTATCGCTAACAATCCGCTTTACGGTTTGCAGCACACTGATCTGCCAATGTAAGTCCAATGCACTGGTTGGCTCATCCAATAACAATAACTCAGGTTCGCGGATCAGCACTTGTGCCAAGCCAACCATTTGCCGTTGTCCGCCCGACATTTCACTCAAACGCTGAAGGGCTAAGTGAGAAATACCTAATGTTGCAAACACTTGTTCAATGAGGGTTTCGATATACTGAGTACTTAACTCAGGCTTCACTGCTCGACATGAGCTAAAGGCGATTTCATACGCCACCAAGCTAGTGGCTTGAGGCAAGGTTTGCGGCAGATACCCCACTCGTCTCGCGGATTCAGCCAGAGGTAATGTTGCTAATGGCTCTCCCGCTAAATGCACTTCGCCCTGATAAGGCTGCAAGCGGGCTATAGCGCGTAATAAGGTTGATTTACCGACCCCATTCGGTCCTAAAACCGCTACCAACTGACCACTGGGAATGGTCGGTACGGTTAAACCATCAATAATGATCTGACGACGATAACCCACTTGTAACTGCTCTATGGATAACGACACTTTAGCCTCTCCCTTTTTGCGACAAAATCAGGCTGATAAAAAATGGGATACCAATTAACGATGTCACTATCCCTATGGGTAGAATCACCCCGTCGATCAAACTTTTACTCGCAATAGAAGCCAATGACAGCAACAAAGCCCCAGCAATAGCACTTCCTGGTAGAAAGAAGCGATGATCTTCACCTAATAACAAACGCGCAATGTGCGGGCCGGCCAAGCCGACAAAACCAATCTCACCGACAAATGCGACCGCAACCGCAGTAAGTACACTGACACGCAGCAACACCATTAACCGCATTCGCTCGACACGAATGCCAATGCTACGTGCTTGATCTTCCCCCGAGCGGATCGCCGTCATTGCCCACGCTTGGCGCCAAGAAAGCGGAAAACAAATCGCAAATGCAGTCAGTACCACCAATACTTTTTCGATATTGGCACGTGCGAGGCTCCCCATGGTCCAAAACACAATTTGCTGTAACGCATTACTGTCAGCAATGAACATCAGTAAACTAACTAACGCATTGAGCGCAAAGAACAAAGAGATACCAAACAAAATTACTGTATTCACCGAAGCACCTTGGCTACGCGATAACATCACCACCAGCAAAGCCGCCGCCAACGCAAACAGGAAGGCAAATAAAGGCAACACAAAGTGAAAACCGAATGGCAGCCAAGACCAATCAAACAGTATCGCCACTGCCGCCCCCAACGAAGCAGCTGCACCAATGCCTAACGTAAATGGACTCGCCAAAGGGTTATTAAGCGACGTTTGCATTTCAGCCCCCGCCAGCCCAAGTGATGCCCCCACAGCGACGGCCATTAAAGCGTAAGGAATACGCACATCAAAAATGATCACCTGCTCAACGGCATCTAAACTCTGTGGCGAAAACAAAGCTTGAATAATCTTTTCTAGTCCTAACAGCGAAGGACCTGTCGCGGTATCAACTGTCCATGACACCAGTAGTGCGACCGCCATCGCAATGAGCAGCATTAAGCGCTTTAACACAAACGAACGATATTGCTGCGCCAGCGAAGTTGGCTGTGGGATCCCATCGTTAGCGCCATCCACTTTTAACTCTGTACTCATCATTTTCTCTTTGGTTTTGAAACGCAAAACCGGAGAAGCGCTATCAGCTTCTCCGGCACATATCAGCTCAGCTCGCTATTTGCTTATTCAAGCTGATAAATCACGCATTATTTGCAGCTATTGACTAGGTCACCGTTAACCTTTTTTTCTCACTTTTACCTTGTGTTACAACGCCATCCAGTACGTGCCTGCTAATGGCACGGGTTGATAACGCTGATACAAGGTTTGCAATGTCGCTTGCGGGTCGAGAGCAGCAAAGGTTTGTGGGTACACCCACTTAGCTAATGTCTGAACCGCAACAATGTTTAAAGGGGTGTTATAGAAATGGTGCCAAATCGAGTAGGCACGCTTATTTTGAACTGCCGTCAGCTCTTTCAATGGCGATTGTTGAGTGATGCTAGCTAGAGAGCGATGAGCAATACCTTTATCAATACTGGTTCCCAATACGATGTATTGCGGCTCTTCCACCAAGGTTTCAGTAGAGCCAATCGCGGTACCAATATAGATATCGGGTTGATGTGTCAGAAGGTACTCTTGATTCATGACCCCGACAGTACCTGGAATAAGCGGCTTAGCAATGTTATCGGCACCGACAAAATCCAGCATTTGCGCCACCATACCTCGAGCCATCGTTTCACAACACTCGTTGCTAAGCCCAACTCGACTATGAAGAAAAACTTTAGGTGCAGGCTTGCCCTTCAGCGCTGCCAATCCTTTTTCTACTTTTGCTAATTCGGCGTTATAAAATGCAATATAATCTTGAGCACGCTGTTCACGCCCTAATACCTCGCCCATGATTGCCAAACTACGGGTAGTATTTTTCATCGGATTTTTGCGAAAATCGATAAACACGACGGTCACGCCTGCGCGCTCTAAAATATCGATAATGTCGCTGTTACGTGCACTTGGACCATGGCCTTCGATACCAAAAATCGCCACATCGGCTTTCAGTGCCAATGCCGTTTCCAAACTAAAACTATCGGATGCGCCTTTACCAAATAACGGCACCTTATCGATTTCAGGAAACGCTTGCTGATACTGGTGATAGGTATCAGGATCAACTATCTTCAGATCCCCCATCATTCCCGCGACTCGCGAAAAGACTTGGTCGCCTTCTAAAATCGCTAACGCAGGAATATAGCGACTTTCACCCAGTAAGATGCGCTCCACTTTGGCAGGTAAAGTCACTTCACGCCCAGCTAAATCAACGATGGTTTTCGCCGCTGACGCTGTCATGCTGGTAAGCGCAAGAATCACAGTAAACACAGATACCAATAACCCTCGGTACCATCCTTTGTTTTTAATATGCACCATTCTTTCCCTCATCTCGGCAGTTTGTTCCCCACAACGCAAAAAGAGGAGCAAAGCTCCTCTTTCATGGATGTATTATTAAAATGCGTAAGATGCGCTTACACGAATGTCTCGACCCGGCTCTAAAGTCCCTTGGGCTATGTCACCGTTATTACCGTAGCTAGCATGATCGCGGTACGCTTTATCCAGTAAGTTCTTCACGGTTAGAGTTAGCTTGAGACCCTCATTAGCCAGCGGTAACCATTGGGCATAAATATCATGCACGGCGTAACCCGCTTTCTCATCGTAACCTGTCGCCACATCTTTCAAGCGCTGCACAAAACGACCGTTATAACCCAACTCAAGCCCATCAAACACTTGGTAATTAAAGTCAGCAACCCAAGTATCACCAATCGCAGTACCGATACCTTTGGTATCATCATTAAGCGGCTGACCGTTCAACTCAGGACGAGAACGGTTGTAGCTCAACCCAGCGCGCAACGCATCCCATTGATAACCAGCGCGAGCAGTAAAGCCTTTGGTTTTCAAATCACCAAGGTTAGTCAGTTCACGTGGACGCGTTTCCGTTTCGCCAACAACATCTTTCACTTTGGTGTAATAACCTGTTGCCGACAAACTTAAGCCGTTGCTGTGCCAGTTAATCCCTAGCTCAGTGTTTTGCGCCTGCTCTTCTTTACGATCAGCGCTGCTCTTAGCACCGTCCAATTTAAAGATTTCACGTACTTGTGCCCCACGGATCGCTTGAGCGTAACCCGCGTGAACATTCAAGCCTGATAGAATTTCATAGTTCAAACCAATATTAGGGCTAAAGCCACTGTGCTTTAAGCTCGAGCCTTTTGATTCATCCAAAGTATACTTGTCGTAACGCCCCCCCACGCTCAACAACAAGGCTTCCATTAATTGGAAGTCACCTTGCAGGTAGACACCTGCAGCAGTGCCTTTATCGGTATCTGAGCCATAAATTGGGCTACCTAGCGAACCTTTATCATCACGGTATTCCACACCGTATGTCAGTTGGTGATCGCCAATCGTGCTAACGTTACGAACATCACCACCATAGCTTCTCGCTTCACCTAGGTAATCACCCCAAGGGCCTTGAATATGCTTAAGCGAAGTATCTGTATTGTACAAAGTGACATCCAGTGCCAACCATTGATTGGCGGCAGGATCAAACTGGTAGTTACCGGTAATCGTTTCACGGATCATTTCTTGGTTGATCGGCGCATTTTTACGGCTCGGCACCCATTGTGGTCGGTGGTAACGGAAGGCCTCATCTTCACGACGATCATAGCTTAGCGTTAGTTTTTGCGATTCGGTAAAATCACCTACTAACTTCAAGAAACCAACCTTGTTCTCTGATTCGGTATGCGGCTGTTCTTGTCCGTTACCATCCTTAAAGTTGCCGTGATCACTATAAGAAATCGTGGCTAATGCACTGATTTTATCGCTCAAGTAACCATAGCCACTTACGCTTGCCTTATAACCTTTGGTGTTATCGTAGTAACCGCCTTTCACTAAGGCGCCAAAACGCTCCCCATTGCGTAGCAGGTCTTCCGGATTTTTCGTTTTAAATCGGATGGTACCACCAAGCGCACCGGCGCCATTAGTAGCACGCCCAGCCCCAGCGGCGACTTCAACCTGCTGTAATAATTCAGGTTCAATCGATAGACGTCCTTGGTGATGATAGATATTGCCCGACTGCGTCGCACCATCGATGGTGACATTGAGCATGTTATCTTCGAGCCCACGAACATAGATTTTCTGCGACACACTTGAGCCACCACCAATAGCGACTTCAGGATCACTACGAAATATATCGCTAAGATCATTGGCTTGGCGCTTATCGAGCTGATCAGCATCGATCACCACTTCGGTCATGGTGAGTGGATTACCTGTCACAATCAGCGTTTCGTGATTTTCTTGTGCAACGCTCACGCCACTGAACAGCACAGCAGAAACAGCAGCAGTAAGTGAAGAGAGGGGAAATGTACGGCCTTGTATCATTCTATTATCCAACAGTAATGAGAACTATTATCGAAATTTGAGCTATTCTCTATACTTGTTAGTTTGGTGTAAACGAGTTTTACAACTGTTACACTTAAGATTAAATACATCAAAATCAAACAGATACAGCAAACCATCACAGAGCATAGGCTCCATGATAGTGAATTTATTCGTATTGATATTAGAGGCAGTGAAAAGCCGCTATTACATAAATGCTGGCACTAACCTAAAACGCAGATCAAGCGAAGCAATAGCCTTTACCGTGGGAGGTTTGTAACCGTGTCGCTGACATCCCTGCCGCCACCAGCTTTTTCCTCACCCGACTCAAGTGCATGTCTAAACTACGATCATAAGGACTAAACTCTCGCGCAAGCACTTGACGATACAGATAGGCTTTGGTTAACACTTCGCTATGTTGCGATGCTAACGTCCAAAGTAATTTAAACTGAATTGGGGTCATCGAAATGGCTTGTTCATTAACCGTCACACGCAATGTTTGGCGATCCATCGTCAATTCACCAATCACCAACTCAGTTCGCTTTTCAGCACCAATCCCTACGTTGTGGATACGGCGCAAAATCGCCTGTGAGCGATACACCAGCTCTTGCAGCGGGCGTTGCAGGGTCATGTAATCGTCAGCACCATATAAAAAACTGCTGGTACAATCCGGTACATGATAACTAGCAGCCAATACGATGATCGGCGTATCTGTAATCTGGCGACACTGTTTCAATAATTTAAATGCTCCCATTTCAGGAAGCTCCATCGATAACACAATCAAATCAATATCAGTAAATG
Organism: Photobacterium jeanii; assembly: GCF_001650345.1. Taxonomy (GTDB): domain Bacteria; phylum Pseudomonadota; class Gammaproteobacteria; order Enterobacterales; family Vibrionaceae; genus Photobacterium; species Photobacterium jeanii. The sequence continues at coordinate 93,791 of NZ_LVHF01000026.1, forward strand.
TTGCTGCATGATTTAACGCTCGTGCATCGCGCTGGCGTTTAACAATAAATCCTTCTTGCCAATAGTGTTCGCTGAGTTGCTGACTATCTTCTTCATTAGGCTCAACAATCAGCACAGTCATTGATTGGCGGCATATCCTCGATGCCATAATGATCCCTGCCCTGACATGGTTAACGTTATTTTCTCGTTGTAATAATAAGATGCTAATGAGATTAGTTATCATCTAGTTGTGAGCATTAAACTACTTATGCAATTAATATGCAATCTCTAACACATTAACTTTGGGGCATAAGACATAACAAAACATTTGCACATCCTTTACTCCCCACTTAACAATCCCTTACATCACCCGCGGTCCGTTCTGTACTAAACCACAACAGCATGATGTTGAGGTGTGTATCTACGTAATTGATCTATCGCGGCTTTGTCTTGCAGTAACGTCGATTTCACATCATGACCAAACCACTCTAACGACGCCGATTTATCAGCCTCTAACCCAATCTGAGCTAAAAAACGACGATAATCGAATGCCCCATCAAACAGTGGCACCATGCCATGACGCGTACCAGCCGGTGAATAAACATTGTCTGGACTAAAAACATCTAACTGTTTGCGTGAAGCTATGTTTTTTAAATGATAATGCCCAACATATTCAGCAACTTGATGATGAAAATCGATCGGTTCAGCGCCTGCTTCCCATACATGCAAGATATCAAAGTTAAGTTTCAATACTGGGTGATCAACCTCTTGGAGCAACTGCCAAGTCGAGGCAGGGGTATCAGCTAAAGTATTAGGATGCGTTTCAACCAATACCTCTAACCCTTGTTGCTCAGCATAATGGCAAATTGCCCGCAGTCGATTAACCATCGCCTGCCGCTCAGATGCTGTAACACTTCGACTGGCTTGGTGTCCTGCAAAGGTGCGTACTTTATTCGTTTGCCAATAGTTAGCAAGACGGCAAATATGCTCACACTTTTGTTGCCCGAGGTGCTTATCACCGACGATTGGTAAATAATCGCTGAGCATCGAGATGGACAGCCCCATACTCCGTAACCATTTGGCATCGTATTGCGGTTGTTGTTCTAAACCTATGGCATGCACACCCCACAACTCAATCCCATCAAACCCAGAACGGCGTGCCCATTCAGCTAGGTGCTCAAGCGAAGTTAATTGGTGTCGAAACGAGATGGTACAAATTGAAAGCTTCATCTTAGACCTCCTCTACCACGGCATTAAGCGGTAAATCGTTCAATTCACACCAGTCTTGATATACTTCGTACAGGCGACGTTTGATCTGATGCTCTGTCCGATCTTGCTTATCTAGGAGCGCTTCAATACCTGTCACCAAGCTAAGATCTTCGGTTTCAGCCAGTTTCATTAACTGATACTGAATTGAAGAGTAAGTCTGGATAAGATCTTCAATCACATCACACCAAGCCTCAAAGTCATCATCAGCGAGCCCCAGCGCTCGCCAGAAGTAAGCAAAGCCATGTTCATAAGCATATTTTCTTACCGCGATCACTCTGATCTCCCTTGCAGCACGACCCAATGCAGATAACGCTACACCAGATAATCCCTCAAGATGAGCGTGTAAAATAGTACGAATCGTATCTGTCAGCGGGTTAGCTTGAGTAATAAAGCAAGCATCAAAATATGCTTTAACATCAACATCTAAAGCCGGATGACTCGCTTGCTCATCAAACCAATATCCACCAGCAACACTCGGTTGGGCAATGGCATTAAAAATACGCTCAGTGGCTAATGCTCCTTCCCAACGAAAATCAGGATCCGACATCCAGAGTTGTGTCGGATCGTCGGTTTTTTCTAACATGACATAGTGAGGAAACGGATTCTGGTTAAACTTATTCTCACGCTCTGGCAACTGATACATATCAAGCATCACCATTAGATGCTGGCTATCTGCTTTTTGCGACAGCAGCGCCATCATGCGGTCAATATTGGCTTGTTTCGATAACGCAGGATCAAACCAGGGTTCGATGGCAACGCCATACAGCCGCTGATACCAATCACGAAACTCTTGATGACGAATGTCTTCTGAGTGATAGCACAGTTGATAGGCATCATTTAGGGTAAAATTGGCATCCCAAACCCCGAAGTAATAAGGTCGATGATCTATGCCCAATCGCTTCAGAGATTCACAAACACAACTCACAAAACAGTGAACCTTTACATCCTCAAATTCTTCCGTTGTTGCTGGTGGTGTCGCGGCAGAAGTTGACGATCCAACCTGTGACAAGAAATTCGCTAAACTCGATACGGTTGCATAATCTTGAGGCGATAAATTGCCATCTGGCACCGATAAGCCGAGATCAAGCTCAAGATGAAGGATAAGTTGCAAGATAAGGACGGAATCTAAATACAGATCTTCATTCAATCGTGCCGATTCACTAAACAGTGCCATGTGCTGACACTGCATATTTTCAGTGAGCACCTTTTCAATCGCACGGATCATTTCTTGGTAAGTCATTTCACTTTCCTCAACCTAGTGCAGGTATCGCTACCGCTCGTTCAGCCAAGGCTTTACGGCTAACCTTGCCGTTAGCCATTTTCTCTATCCGCGCAACCTGCTCGAATTCAACCGGCAACTGGAAACTCGCCAAGCGAGTTCCACACCATCGACGGATCCGACTCGGCTCCATTTTCTCTGTGGCGACATATTGCAAGCAAACCCGCTCACCGGATAATGGATCTTGGCGTTTAAATACCACGGCATCCGTTATTTCTGTCATTTCCAACACCACATCTTCAACATCTTGCGGGTACACATTGAGCCCAGCGACATTAATGGTGTCATCTAATCGTGCAATAAAATGTAAGCCACCAACATCATCAAAATACCCAAGATCTCGGGTATATATCGTCTTTTCGCCGTAGTTAACCACAATTTCTTTGGGATCATCACGATGGTTTCCTGCCGATACCGTTAAGTGCGGTAATGGAAAACCAATATGCTCAGCACTTTGAGTGTCTGAATTAATCGCCACACACCCGGCCTCAGAGCAGCCATATTGCTGGAAAAGATGATCGGTACGCGCAGCGAGCGCATTAAACCAGGCCTGAGGCAAAGCCGTCCCCGAAGTCATCACCGCGTGAATCTTCTTATCCGCGGGATACAGCTTCACAACCGATTGCAATAAGGTCGGCGATGAATAGAGCAATGGCTTTTCCATCTGAAGCAATTTTTTGATCAAATACTTAGGATTAATATTGCTGATGACTATTGGCTCTAAGCCTCGTTGTAAGGCGACAAGTACGCCAGCGATCAAGCCATAAGAATGGGTAATTGGGCATGCGATTAACGGTGTCATGGTGTTAGGTAAAGTGAAGTTGGCGACATAACTGGCAAGCTCTTCATCTATCGCATGCCAAGTTCGCATGATCACTTTAGGCTCCCCCGTTGTTCCCGAGCTCGTTTGCACTAGCACGGCTTGGCTATCATTATCAGTTCGACCTAATGACAGGCATTGGCGTCCTTCTTCTAACAGCAAATAATGACAGTTCGCTTTTTTTGCCAGCCTTTTTGCTGCCAATTTTGGCGTTTGGCCATAAATGGGATACGCCGAAGCACCACAGCTTTTGAGGTACAAACAAACCGCCAACCAATACGCAGGATCTGAACTGCAAACTGCAATACGTTTCCCTTGGCATTGCCCCAACACATCATGCTGCGAAAAAGCCGCATTATGACGCTCAAAATAAGCTTGATCATAGTGATCATCGTTTACGTAAATCATACTTTCCTTGTGATATTCACTTATTACTTGCAAGGGCGTTCGGTACCCAGTGATGACACTCATCGGCTGAACTTGTCAGTTTTCGAGTCATCAAAGATTCCGTGAGCACTTGCGGGGCATGACAATTGAGGGCATGTAACCGTTTACTCAATCCAGGATGACGCTCGGCGTAGGCATCCAAGCACTGGCGTACCAATGCCCAAAATGTCTCTTCATCAAAGCCGTAGCAGACATGAAATAAGTGCGAGACTTCAGCCAAGTTATAAACAAACAAGGTGTCGACTACGAGTTCACGCAGCAACTCAACAGAGCTCATCTGGTAATAGAGATCGAGAGGTGCTTGTTGATAAACGTCATTAAGCGCAGCAAAGTCTGGCAGGAACTCTTCGCATGCCAAAAATGACGCGCAATACTCCACACTCTCATGAAAATCACGCACCATGATCCGCTCCGGCCAACCATCGCGGTGGATCAAAATCATATTCTGACCATGTGCTTCAATGGCGATTCCATGCTTAACCAAGAGATGCCACACAGGCACCACAGCGACCTCCAGCAAACGCGTCAGCCACGCAGCCAACCCATAACGTTCAATCCATCCAGCCATAAACGGTAAGTCATCACGCTCTATCATCATCAAGGCATTAAATGGAATCGCTTGCTCGCCTGTTTGGAGCTGGCTTTCAACACTGGTTCGAAAAATAGCGGCTAAGCATCCATCAGCAGGAGCTTGTCCTAAGGGATGGTGCCTAGGTTGGAAGTGTAATCCCGCGTACTCTGGCAAAATGGTGAGACCATGAAGTTCAACATCACTGGTAATAACCTGCATTAACCACTGTGAAATGGCTGGGGCACTACAAATTGAATGCGGTTCCAGCACGCGTTTAGCAGAGGTATTCACCATACTCAATGGCAGTTTGATATGCGCTTTGGTTGCGTAACTCTGATTAATCAAAGTGCGCACCGACTGTGAAGCGACATAGTTATCGCCCGCCAGCCCTAAATCAATCACCTCATCACCTCCCCCTTCTGTCGTGCTTTTTTTCAAGAAAGGAGAGAAGGTGTCATCTTGCTGAAGCTGCTGCCATTGCCATGGGTGAACCGGCATCAAAGCATAGCGCTGCCAATCCCCTCCCTTTTCCTTTAGCTTCTGAGTTAAAGACCGCCAATGGTGACGCCCTAACTCGGTTTGCCAAAACACATCATGCGTGGCAGGTAGATTCATTTGCAGGTGACGCTGCTTAATTGCCAACCATTGCAGCGAGAACGATTGGGCACCTTCAGGACCATAGGCATGATGATCCTCCAACGAAAATCCCGTTCGAGCTTTGAATGAAGGGTGATAAGGGTGACCTTCATCCAGCAAGGCTTCAAGTTGGGTATAGCTCGCTCGACGACGTGATAAAGGCAATGTTAAGTGGCTCTGATTCCATTTGCACAGAGTGATCGTTTGGCGAAACTCATCCATCATTGCGGCTTTTACCTGCTCCGTGGTCGGTAAATCTGCGACCACTTGAGCAAGGCAAGGCGCAAATACATCCGCTGTTTTACACTGTGAGGAAGAAGCCACCGAGCAAGTTAAGCTACCGATATCCAACCTGACACGACCAAAAGCACCTTCTCGTGCTATCACTTGATAGTCATGTTGACCCATGCGCCATTGAAAGCGTGTTCGTCCATCACTCAGCGATTGCTTTTGAATCGGCAAAGCACCTTCAAATAACAACGCCTCAACTAATTGACGTAATACACGTTGCTCTGCAGAAAGCATCCTCATATCAGGCAATGGCATTCGTCACCTCCGAAGGCTCTGTCACTACCGCTTTCTCATCGTTGTTTTGTGATACATCACTCTCTGTCCCCACCAGAGATGAACAGGGTAATGCGCTTGAGAGTGGATTAGGAAACGCGGTATACACCGCTTGCTCGTTCTCCACCATTAACTCATCAATATCTTGCACTCGAGTAAGCAAGTTCGCTTTAGCTGGAATACTGGGCTTACTCAGCAAACTGGCAACAAAACGATGGCCCGCCCCTGTCAGTTCCTGCTTCAAAGCCGTTAGGCGCTGCTGTACAAAATGCAATAACACTGATTCAGCAATCAATTGATCAGCCCCCATACGACCAATGATGGAAAAGAGATGATTAACCATCAGATAGTAAGCAAAGCGATCACAAATCATCTGATCATCAAAATACAAATCATGGACTGTCGCAGAGTCAGGCTCTAACGATTCTAAATAGGTGGCGTACGCGGTGGATAAATAGAAACCTTGGTTATCGCGAAAATAGTAAGTCTGCGGGTAGCCCTGAGAATTAAAGCGCAGCACACTATTTTGTTGATGCGCCTCAAGCGCTATACCGTGCTCATCGTACAAGCGGATCATTGGCTCGATAGCACAATCCCAATAACGAGCAAACCACTTCATACTTGTTTGCGGCAATGACGTCTGCATTCGCTCCGCTAACTGCTTAATATGGCAGGCAAGTAGAGAGTCAGAAGTTAAAAGAGGGTCTTGCGTTAACGCCGCGATGGTAACGGTGTCGTGATCATCGCCCAGTGGGAAAGGATTTTCTCGAATAATGACTTCAAAACCACTCTCAGCACGCGCAGGTAAATCGACCGTAATATAGGCTGGGTCAGTGATCACTTGAAATGTTGGGTAGCGCTCTGAAAACCCGGTCTTACGATAGAGGCTTGCCATAACCACACCAGCTTCTAGCTCATGGCGCTTATTCACTCGTAATGAGTTCGTGATTTTTATTGGTATTGAAAACTTATACATCCATGGCAACTCAGGATGATATAGCGAGCGAACCGATGATGTCGCAGTCATTGCAATGCCGCGGCGACCACAGTCAATGATCATCCGCTGTGCGATCAAGGCTTGGACATAGTCTTGATGTAGCAACCATTGAGCCTGAATAGGGTGCATGGGTAACACTACGTGTTCAGATGTGACTAAATCCCCAACAGCAAAACTATGGCGGATCATATCTTCAGCTGTGATTGCCAATGCTGAGCGTTGGCTAATCAAAGAACGGTGAATTTGAAAATAATGGAGAGAAAACTCACCTGTCAGCTCAGGGGCATAGTCATCATGTTGATAATCCGCCATTCCCTGACGGCTCTTAGGAGTCGGATGCTGCCAATGTCCAAAGACCAAGGCTTGCTCGGCGTCGATAAAACGTAAGCTTTGTAGTCGCTCATCATCTTTACGCGCTGTCACATAGCGCTGCATGACTTGCTCGCTATCAAGGATCCGTCGGAGTAACTCACGCTCCTTTTCTGCCATGTCTTGATAACCTGCGTTAACGTACATCTCTCGTACCAATAACAGCACGGCATTTAGTGGCGCAATGACACTCCATTGCGGCAAAAATTGCCACGCTTGGTAGTGGAAAAGACGACCAAAGCTGTGCCGTCCAACCTGGGTGCGATATGTGACTTCAACCGCTAACTTTGCAGATTGATGCGGTAAAGGAATCTCTACAATCCAAGCATCATCCTTGATAGCAAACAACGTTGTATTGTCACGCTCGTGTTGGGATTGATAGACCTGACGCCATTGTTGGGCGGTTTGCCACCCTCCTTGTTCCACTTCCCGCAAGTAGCAGTTCATAAATGCTTGAAAGGATGCCTGCTCCGCTATGTTGTTCACATCTAAGCTCATAATCCCTCTAGCTAAATCCTTGATGTCTAAATTTTCGTACTAAATACTGACTAAGCTCACAAGAATTTAATGATATTAATTCTCATTTCAATAAGAGTTACGTTTGTTACAAGGAAGGTTGAGTAGGATTCAAAACAACAGATAGGAAGCTAGCGGTCGAGCAGGATTTTCAACAAGATACTGGTTTTCAAAATAATAAATCATGTATTTCTATGGCAAAGCAAACCAACCGTGCCCTTGAGGGTGCCGTATTACCGACGTTTTTCTATTACGCCATCCCATCACTATTGGGTTTATTAGCCATATCTACCGCCGGGATTGTTGATGGTATTTTCATTGGCCGCTTTTTAGGCTCAAGTGCGCTAGCGGCTGTGAATCTGTTGATCCCATACTTCACCTTTATGTTTGCACTTGCGTTAATGATCGCTATTGGTGGTTCAGTGTTAGCCGGAAAGTATCTCGGCGAAAATAAACACGTCTTCGCTCATCGCATTTTCAGCCAATCATTGCTCACAATCATTAGCATAACGACGCTTGCCGCTCTGTTGATACATTGGTTTCCAACTGTGCTATTTCACTTCTTAGGCGCACCATTAGCCCTACATCAAGACATGTCTCACTATCTCAATATCATGTCGCTTTGCCTTATCATTCAATTGACAGGCATGGTGTTGTATTACTTTATCCGAGTAGATGGTCAGCCAGTGCTTGGCACAATAGCTTTGATGGTTGGGGCGGGAACGAATATCGCTTTAGATGCCTTGTTTCTTGGTTATTTTAAGTTAGATATTTCGTGGGCGGCTTGGGCAACAACGTTAGCACAAACTCTACAATGCGTGATTATGCTACTCTTTTTTACTCGCCCAGAACGACGTTTACAACTCACTACGAAACTACTCTCTGCACCTCGCTTTTTACGCGCACTTTACAATGGCAGCTCAGAGTTTATTAATGAACTCTCGGTAGGGATCGTGATATTTACAGTACATTGGCTACTGCTTCGCAACGTAGGAGCGCAAGGTGTCGCAGGGTTTGCCATTGCCAATTACTTACTCTTTATCGGAATGATGACGTTTTATGGCATTATCGATGCCGTTCACGTCTTGATCAGCCAAAATCATGGAGCAAAAAACAAACACCGCATACGGCAGATCATGGCAGTCGCTACCACAACAATCATGATGATCAGTGCATTATTGGCAATGGCTGCATGGTCGGCACCTCAGTTTATTACGGCACTATTTCTTGATGACATCACCAGTACAGCAAGCCTTCAAGCCCAAGCTTACATGCAGGTTATTTGGCCTTGTTTTCTCTTTAGTGGGATGAATGTTCTGCTCTCATCCTACTTCACGGCAACCCAACAACCACGCCAATCTGCCACCATAGCCTTATTACGCGGATTAATATTACCAGTGGGGTTATTGCTAGGGTTCAGCTTTGCTGCTCCATGGCACTTTCTTATCGCACTTCCCGTCGCAGAAGGACTCACATTACTCTTTGCTTTAAATTGTTACCGAATCCACTCTCGTACTCAGCACTACACCACAAATTACGCTAACTAAGTGCAAGAGGGGCTTAAAAACAATGAAGAAATGGGAATCAAAAAGGTATAGCTAACCAACTGAACGACCGCTTCCAATCCATGATTAACCAAAATACAAACGTAAAAAAGCCCGAGTCTTTCGACTCGGGCTTAGTATAAGTGGCGGAGCGGACGGGACTCCCCATACCGAAAATCAGCGCGACCCTCGGCGTGGCAGGCCGCTGCCTTCAAGGTAAATAGGCTAACCTACTGAACGACCGCTTCCAATCCATGATTAACCAAAATACAAACGTAAAAAGCCCGAGTCTTTCGACTCGGGCTTAGTATAAGTGGCGGAGCGGACGGGACTCGAACCCGCGACCCCCGGCGTGACA
>NZ_LVHF01000027.1 GCF_001650345.1 Photobacterium jeanii
GCTACGTGCTGGGCAGTCAGTATTGAAAACTGTTTTGTACACTTCGTTAAACGCCGCAAAGTCTTCGATATTTGCAAGGTAACAAGTCGTTTTTAGGATGGTATCAACATCGCCACCACCTGCTTCAACAACGCTTACTAGGTTTTTCAGTGATTGTTCAGACTGTGCGCTGATCCCACCGTCAACCACTTTGCTGGTTGCAGCATCAACAGGAAGCTGGCCAGAAGTGAAGATAAGGTTGTTGTAAGCCGTACCGTGAGAGTAGGGACCGATAGCTGCTGGTGCGTTGTCTGAAGTTACGACAGTTTTCATTTTTTATACCTTATAAATTGCTCACAGTTGCAATTTAATTTGAGTGTTACTGCAACTGAATTTGCAAATATAATACAAAAAAAATTGCACTTAGCAATAATAAATTCGAAATTTTCTTAATGTCTTTGCTCTTTTTGTTACGTAAAGTGGCGCTTTATAGGCTGTGTCCTGTGTTTTTATGATCTAGTTAACACTTTTATGTTATGCATGAAATTTTGCTTGTTCAATTTTTTGGTCTCAAATATATTTGCGCCTGCAAATAATTTTGATAGCTCGATGTGAGAGTCGTAAAAATGAAAAAACAATTAATTAATGCTGGTTTGAAAGCCATAGCACCTTTGTGTATTGGCGCATTTCCTTTCTCGTTTATTGTGGGTGCAGTAAGTATTCAGGCGGGAATGGACATAGTGCAAAGTACGCTATGGGCGTTCACTGTATTTGCAGGTTCTGCACAAATGGTGGCGTTAGGTCTGTTCCAATCAGGCGCAAGCATGGCAGTGATCATGCTAACTACTTTTATTATTAACCTTCGCCATGTGCTATACAGCGCATCCATGTCTGAGCATACCAAGGAATATCCCCTACATATTCGTATGCTGATGTCTTACGGTCTGACTGATGAAGTGTACGCATCAACCATTACCGAAGTGCGCAAAGAAAAAGAAGGTCGTCATTGGTTCTACCTTGCAGCCATGTTTGGTTTCTGGGGTAACTGGGTACTAGCGAACATGCTAGGTGCACTAGTGGGTACTTCTTTCCCTGATATTGCTAACTACGGTTTAGAGTTTGCGATGATCGCTGCCTTTATCGCGATTGTTATTCCACAAGTGAAAAGCCGTGAATGTATTGTGGCGGCAGTGGTTGCAACGATTTCAGGTATCTTACTATCTGGTTTACCACATTCACTTGGTTTAGTTATTGCTGCAGCAATCGGTGTACTTGCAGGTTACCAAATGGACCGTGCAACAGAAAAAGAGCAACTAGCTCAACAACAAGCGACAGAAGCAGAGGGCGCATAAGATGGACATGACTACTTTCTTGATTTTCACTTTAGGTATGGCTGCTGTGACTTTCGCAATTCGTTTCTCTGTGATTGGTATGGCGGGTTCGTTTGAAATGTCTGAGCGCATGAAACGCACTTTACGCTTTGTACCAGTAACAGTACTACCTGCAATTATTGCTGTAGAGATCTTAGGTGCTGGTCCGAACATGGTTTTCAGCCTAGAAAATCCACGTGTCCTTGCTGCGATTGTTTGTACCATTGTGAGCCTACGTTTTGATTTAGTGTGGGTGGTACTGAGTGGTATGGCATCACTATTGTTTTTCCAAACTATCCTTGGCTAGTTGATTTTTGGCGGAAGGAATCGCCTGCTTTTGTTGACTGACTTTTTCCTACATATTGTTATCTCATTCCCCCATTGAGTTTCATCAAAGCGCAGCCTAACAGCTGCGCTTTTTTTGTTGTTAGGCTTGTACGCCCAGCGACCACAAATTCTTCCTACTGTTATCTCATATTTAATCACTTCAAATGAGTTGCCTGACGTGAGCCTCTCTCTCAAGTTAAAGCTGTGTTTGTCATGATAGATAAAGTGGAGCGTGGTACAGATGAAAGTGAATAGTGATAAGACTCCGCAAAGTCATGGACGTAGTTAGTTCTTGCTTCACAAGGATTAGAGGCTAATTAGTACCACATCAGTAGTGGGTTAGCGGTAAGTAAATGCTTTGATAGATCCTTGAGGTAAAACAAGATGATAAATGAGAGGGGCAATGGAGCAGATGAGGGTTGAATAATAAAGAGGGCAATTGATTCGAAGAGCTGTCGGAGTGATAAGAGAGAGCGTCGATGCAGTCGATAGCAGGGTGGATAACAGTGTGGCAAATAGAGAAGTAAGAGTGCGAGTTGTATCTGTTAGGCATTCAAATGCTTGATATACATGCAATAAAAAAGGCGCTCGAAGCGCCTTTTTTTGCAACTTGTAACTAAAATTACAGGTGCATACCGATACGCCAGATCATAGCGTCACCGTAGCCTTTGTAACCTAGTTTGTTGTAGAAGTAACGGTATTGAACACCAGTGTAGAAACGCTCAGTGATATCAACCCAAAGACCTACAGCACCGTTGTGACCAGTTTCACCGTGTTGTGCACCAGCGTAACCATCGTTACGTGCTAGCTCAGTTTCGTGCCAGTTAGTTACCATTAGAGGTAGACCAGCAACGTCGAATTTGTAACCAGCGTTCCAACCAACCATGTAGCCGTTGAAGCCGTTAGCATCGATAACTTTACCGCTTGAATCTTTAAAGTCAGCCGCAGATACATCGTGGATACCAGCAAAAGGTTTGAACCAGTAGTTGTCGCCAGTTAGACCAGTGTAACCTAAACCGATAACACGGTTTTGTTCGCTGCTGAATTTGTTATCGATGATGTTGTAAACTTGCGCGTAAGCTGTGAAGTCACCAACTACTTTGTAGTGAACAGAGAACTTAGCAGCTTGGCTACGGTCAGTAGAAGCCATGTTTAGCTTTTCGTACTCGTAGAAACCGTAGATTTCACCCCAGTCAAAACCAGCACCACCTTCAGCACCAACAGTGTAGTGTGCAGGGCGTTCTACTTTCTCAGCGCCTTGTTCCCAGTTTAGGTAGTCGCCGTAAACGTTAGCAAAGCCGTAGTGATATTCAGCTTGTGCAGGAAGTGCTGCAGCAGCAGCAAGTGCAGTTAGTGCCACTAGTGATTTACGCATGGTTCAAACTCTCGTTGATTATGTCGTCAGTGTATACAGGCTTTTTTTTTGCATTTGCCTGATTGATGGCGAGCATTCTATGGGTTTATGTCACTGTTGTGAATGTAACGTTTGCGCAATCCTTTGCTGAATGTGATCTTGATCTAATGTAATCGGTTACATTTTGCTTTTTTTTGTGATTTGGGTCATGAAATAAATTGAACTTTTTAGGATAAGTATGAAGTCGCGTGATTTTTTGCGGTAAAAATAACCACAGAAATGCCTGGAAGTGTATGGCAGATTGTCAATATTGTTCGACATCAACAAATTTAGACCTTTGTTGATGCCGTTCGATAGGAGGGAATTATTGCTAATACTGGTATGCTGTCAAACTAACTAGGCTCGCTTGCCTGAGGTTCTTTCTGTGGTTGCTGTTTATGCACTAAATGAATAAGCAACAGCACAGGTAAACCTATCATCGCCGTTGTGAAGAAAAAGGTGTTATAGCCAAAGTGATCGACGTATACCCCTGAGAAACCAGCTATGAACTTAGGGAATAACAGCATGATAGAGCTAAACAGGGCATACTGAGTCGCTGAGAAGGCCACATTGGTTAAACTCGACATATAAGTAATGAAGGCTGCCGTCGCAATACCTGCACTCAAGTTATCTAATGAGATCACCGTAGTTAGCATTGGCAAGCTGTTGCCCATGTATGTAAAAGCAACAAACAGTAAGTTAGTACAAGCTGATAAGATCGCGCCCAAGGCCAAGATACGCATGGTGCCGAATTTGCTCACCATGATTCCACCTAAACCTGCGCCAGCTAGGGTCATGATCACCCCATAAACTTTAGATACTGATGCCACTTGCGTTTTGGTGAAGCCCATATCGACATAGAAGGCGTTCGCCATTACTCCCATGACGACATCGGAAATACGGTAACAGCCAATCAACACCAAGATTAATAGCGCATGGCGACCATAACGATTAAAGAAGTCTTTGAACGGCATGACGGCAGCGGTGTAGAACCAAGCGACAGTGCGAGCAAGTAGAGGGTGAGTCCCTTTATTGATCAGATCATGGCGAAGGTCACGCTCGGTATTATCAATCGCGCTAGAGTCAATATTTGGCTCTTTGATGCATAGGGCGGTGATTAAGCCCACCAGCATAAAGCCAGCCATGATGAAGTAGGCCATTTTCCAGCCCACCACATCGTAGGCTTCGTCTGAGCCAAACAATGCGGCAAAGGCTAGTGCACCCGCACCCGCCATGATCATTGCAAGTCGATAACCTGTCATATATGCCGCTGCTAAAGCCGCTTGCAGGCGTTCAGAGGCAAGTTCAATCCTATACGCATCGATAACGATATCTTGTGAGGCAGAAGCAAAAGCCACTATGACGGCAAAAATCGCAAGCTGGAATAGATCGGCTTGCGGGTTACTAAGCGCCATACCGCACAATGAGGCGATAATTAATAGCTGCGAGAACACCATCCATCCACGGCGACGACCAAGTAAGGATGAAAACACAGGGATTGGAAAGCGGTCAATCAAAGGTGACCATATCCATTTGAAGCCGTAGGCCAGTGCCACCCAGCTAAAAAAGCCAATATCGGTTCGACTCACTTCGGCTTCACGAAGCCAAAAAGACAGGGTGCCGAAAACCAATAGGATAGGTAGCCCAGAAGAGAAACCCAATGCAAGCATGATGAGCACTTTACGCTCTAGGTAAACACGCCAGCCAAGTTTGGCTGTGTCTTGATTGTCAGAATCCTTCAATGATTGCTCCATGTGTTCCTCAAAGAAAAGTGTGAGTGTTACAACATCCCCAGCCGTGCCAAGCCTCGCTTATTTACAGCCTAAATCATCAGCGATGAGTTGTACTAGGGGCAATTACACTGACACTTTCTTTTTCTGTAAGTTGTAGTTGGTGACCCTAATGGGAGTTGAGATCAAACGGTATTTAGTTGTTGTAAGTAGATTAGTGATAGAAAGCAAGGATGAGGTGCGATTTTTACCTGAAATAAACATAAAGGTGTATTTGTTGCTCACTCTTAATGGTGTAAACACTATTAAATACCTGTTTTGTTAGCTTTTTACTCGATGTAAAAAGCTAACTATGTTCATTCAAAGTTGTGTCTGCGTTGCTATTACAGCGAATGGGCTACAGCGAATGGGCAAGTTAAGGGCGAGTGCCTTGGACATTGTCCGGAGCCGGACCAATTCCCAGTAAGAAGTTAGCGCACAAAGTCACCTTGTGTTGAACAAACATATTGCCAAGCAATTGATGTTCTTCGATGGCTTCAAGTAGGTGTAATAAGTACCAATAGGTGGCTTCGTATTGGTTGTCGGGTTGATCCGCAGGAATCGCAAGTCCCCACCATTCATGGAGGTGTTCGGTACAGGTTTTTTCAAGAGAGGAAAAACACGTTTCACCGTGAAGTGTATTGAGGGTTGCCAGCGCGAGGATAGGGGCAAACTCTTCAACATGGGCGTGTACGGTTTGCGTAATGGCCTGCGGGGAAAGGCTGTTATTAGAAATTAGAGTCAGCATAAAATCACCAGAGTGTCGGATCACACTCTGGTGATCGTCACTTAGTTATTAATAGTTTTAATTGTCTTAATAACTATAGGTTGCTGCGGGACATCTTTCATACCCATTGAGCGGATAGTTGTAGTCGGGATCGCCGCCATTTTTTCGATTACTGCGAAGCCCTTCACAACTTTACCAAAAACAGCATAGCCAGGTTGAGTACCGTTAGCGTTCAAGAAGCTGTTATTTTGGTAGTTGATGTAGAACTGGCGAGTCGCTGAATTAGGATCTTGCGTGCGCGCCATCGCAATGGTTGCGCGATCATTTTTCAGACCATTGGTGCCTTCGTTCTTGATTGGGTCGTAAGTTGGACGACGGTTTAGATCTTCATCAAAGCCGCCACCTTGAGCCATAAACCCAGGGATCACGCGATGGAAAATGGTGCCTTCATAGCTACCGTCTTCTACATAACGTAAGAAGTTTTTGCTGCTGATAGGCGCTTTTTCTTCATCTAATTGAATGGTGAAATCACCTAGGTTGGTAGACACTTCCACTTGTGTTGCTGCCCACACAGAGGCGGATAGCAGTGAAGAAGCAACCAGCGTAAGCGCAGTTAGCGTTTTGCGCATTATAGGTTCTCCTGCATGTAGTTATTTAGTTCAGCATCAGCATAAATGTCGTTTAGCACTGCTGTCATCAGGTTGTTTAGCGCTAGTTCCATATCTTCGGTCGATGCACTCATTGCACCGCTTTTATCTGACTTGCCAGCGTAACGTTTCACAAATTTACCTTTCGGAGTATCAACCACGAGTTGAAGCTGAAGTTTGCTGCTTAGCTCATGGCTCATCACGCTGTGTTTAACGTTAACCATTGCTTCTAGAATATCGAGACGAAGCGTACCTTTACTATTTTTATCCAGTTTGTAGCCTTGTGCTGTTAGTTGGCGTGCTAGTGCGTCTTCCAGAGTGACACGTAAGTTTTGAGAAGCGTGGATCGGTTCAACATTTTGACGACCAGTATCAACAACCGCGATAAATTGCGCAGGACGAAGATCTTGGCTTGTTAGGTTAACGTGAGTGCCGTTAACACTAGCTTGCGTCGCAATCACTGGTGTTGGTGCCAACGTCAATTGCGGCGCTTGTGGTGCAGAACAAGCAGACAGAGCTAGAACCGAGGCTGCTAATAAAAACTTCTTCATTTTCTTATCCTTAGCTGAAGTAACTGTGCCTGCCTAGTGATCTAGGTTGTGTGGAACAGGCAAAATCGAACGACATATGATACTGAAGCTGACCATCAGATTCAGTACTGGTTTTTTTATTTGCTAGAACGATAAATAATAAATTTATTGTTTTGGGCAATTTTGGTCACGTTGCCAAATAAGCGTTTCATTTTGTCATCGTATCCTAACTGACGATTTCCAATTACGATTAACTGTCCGTTAGGGCGAAGAACATGCTTTGCATCACAGAACATTTGCCACGCAATATGATCTGTGATGGTATTTTGCTGATGGAACGGAGGGTTGCACAACACCAAATCTGCTGAGTCAGCTTCCATATTATCTAAGCAGTTGTTGACGATGGCGTGAATCTGTTCTGGCGTGTCTAAATTTAATTCAGCATTTGCGCGACAAGATGCCGCTGCCATGTGGCTTTCATCGACACTGGTAACTTTGGCTTGCGGGTTGAGCTGCGCTGCCTTCAAACTGATCACCCCGTTGCCACATCCCAAATCAATGATGTGCTTTAGGCTTGGGTCTTGTGGAATATGATCCAGCAAGAAGCGACCACCGATATCAAGGCTTTCACCTGAGAAAACATTGGCATGGTTGGTGATGGTAAAACCGTGTTCAGGTACATCCCACTGCACGGGTTGCGGCATAGGTTGCGCCAGGGCTTTATTGGGTTTGATGAACACCAAGCGGGCCTTTTTCACTGCCAGTGAGGTTTTGGTTTCCCCGAGGTATTTTTCGCACAGCTTGAGCGTTGAAGTGTGGATTTCCTTCACTTTGGCTGCGCCAATAATGATGCAGTCTTCAGGCACAAGGTGACAAAGCTGTTGCAGCTGCCAGCTCAGTAGGCGGTAGTTCTTCGGAATTTTGAGCAGCACAAGTTGGGGATTGGCTGGCAAATCGTCAAGCGCACTACGCATATCGATGCTTGGCAGTTGATTATCCGCAAGGTTTTGTAGGCAGCCTTGTTGAGCAACAAAAGAGTCACTCACATTGGTGACTGGCGCTTTATCGGCAAACCAACAGCTAAGAGCGCCAAAGCTGTCGTTGAAGATCAGAATTGGTCGTTGTGGGTCGAGTGCCATCTCATGGGTATGGTTGATCAGGTACTCATCTGCGGCATCCCATGCTTGCAGGGTCTCGTTCTTTCGTAAAGGAAATCGAGCAAGTTGTAAGGTGCGATCATGCAGAGTTAGCGCTGGTTTCATTACGGATAACTTTCAGGTATGTTTACAAAATTACTACTATTGTCGCAAAACCTTCGGGACGCGTCACATAGTTTGTTTACTCAGACAGCCTTTGCGGCGATTTTTGCAAGGCGTTTTATCGCAATAGGTACTTTTCATGCTCCAAGCTCATATTCAAGATAAATTGGAACAGGCGTTTGCGCCGCTTCACTTAGAAGTGCTTAACGAAAGCTACATGCACAATGTGCCTGCAGGCTCTGAAAGTCATTTTAAAGTGGTGATTGTGAGCGCTGCATTTGAAGGGCAACGTTTGTTAGCACGTCACCGCGCAGTGAATACCGTGTTGGCTGATGAGCTCGCCACTCAGATCCACGCTTTGGCAATGCACACCTACACTGAAAGTGAGTGGCAAAACCTGTTTGATGGTGCACCAGCTTCACCGTCATGCCGAGGTGGTGGTAAATAACCACGCGGTAAACGAAGACGATAAACAACGCCCTTATTAGTGGTTGCTAATAAGGGCGTTGTTGTAAGTGCTGCGTTTGCGGATAAAGCGCTGATTTTAAGTTGATCTTGTATTTGTGATAGGTCGTGAGAATTGGCAATAAATTGCAAGAGGATCTTTGAAGCAATGAACAGTATTTGTACAACATATCTCGTATTATTTTGCTTCCTATAACAAGGGGCTGACTATACTGGATGTGGGCTGGTCACCGTGGGTAACAAGGATGTGGCAATGAGAGAGTCGTTAGTAGCAACGGTGATGAGAAAAATTGTGGTAATGATCGCAGCGGTTGTGGCGCTGGCGGGGTTAGTTGCTTGCGAAGAACAAGATTCATCGGCCGTGAAAGAGCAAAAAGCCCATGTGGAATGGAAGTTAGTAACGTCATGGCCAAAAGGCTTTCCTGGATTAGGCTATGCGTCTGACTATTTTGCCGAGCAAGTACAACGCTTGAGTGCAGGGCGGATGGTGATTACCGTTTATGGTGCTGGTGAGCTTGTGCCAAGCTTTGATGTTTTCAATGCAGTGTCTAAGGGCACGGTGCAAATGGGGCACTCTGCGGCTTATTATTGGCAAGACAAAATTCCTGCGGCACCATTTTTTGCTTCGATTCCTTTTGGCATGACTGCGCAAGAGATGAATGCTTGGCTACACTTTGGAGGTGGGCTCGAATTATGGCAAGAGCTGTATGAGCCTTATGGCGTAATCCCAATGGCGGGAGGCAACACAGGGGCGCAGATGGGTGGTTGGTTTAACACTCAGATTAACCAAGTGAGTGATCTCAAAGGGTTAAAAATGCGTTTACCTGGTTATGGTGCTGAAGTTCTAAAGCGGGCTGGGGGGATCCCTGTTAGCTTGCCAGGCGGTGAGCTTTTTACTGCATTAGAAACGGGCGCTATTGATGCAACCGAATGGGTGGGACCTTATAATGACTTAGCGTTTGGTCTTCACAACGCCGCCAAATATTATTACTACCCTGCTTGGCATGAACCGGGTACCAACATGGAGTTTTTGATCAATAAAGAGGCGTTTGCTTCTTTACCTGATGATCTTAAAGCCATTGTGACTATCGCAGCTCGCGCAGCGAATCAGAATATGTTGGATGAGTACACGGTAAGGAACGTCAATGCCCTCAACGTCTTGCAACATGAGCATGGCGTTATTCTCAAAGCCTTTCCAAAGCCTGTTTTAGCACATTTGCGTTTGATGAATACGCAAGTGATGACTGAGTTGAGTAAACAATACCCGAGCGTTGCTAAGATCAACGACTCATATCAGCGATTTTTAAGCTCTGTTCGCGAGTATGGGCGAGTGACCGACAATGCCGATGTTAATATTGATTAACATCCTGAACGTTTGGTAACAGTGAGCATAAAATCACTTGATGAAGAGTTGTTGCAAGTGTTGACTTGTTGTTTTCGCTATGTGTTTTTTTGAGTCAAAGTGAGAATGAGATGTTTAAAAGCATTATTGGTGTGATTTGTGGGTGAGTTCAAATTTATTCACTACTGCTACCATTGCCTTCTCATTCATTGCCGATTTTCGCCCCGATTAGTTCGGATTAACATAGTAAAAACCGTTCGATTAATGATAGAATCGCGGGCTTGAAAAAAGCGTGTCATAGAAATATGTGACGAGCTAGTTAATAGGATGTTGCGGTGTCGATGTTGGATTAAATCGGCCTCGGACGATGGAAAGTCGTGTCTTAATTGCGCAATCGAAAATTTTTTTTTCCCGTTAATGTAGTGCAAGTGCGTATGATTACAATAAAAAAGGGTCTGGATATCCCAATTTCAGGGACTCCTACCCAGGCAATCAATGATGGCAATGCCATCTCACGTGTTGCCTTGCTTGGCGAAGAATATGTTGGTATGCGTCCTACAATGCATACTCGCGTAGGGGACGTAGTGAAGAAAGGTCAGGTACTTTTTGAAGACAAAAAGAACCCAGGCGTTAAATTCACTGCTCCAGCCGCTGGTAAGGTAATTGAAATCAACCGTGGTGCTAAACGTGTTCTGCAATCGGTAGTAATCGATGTAGAAGGCGAAGAGCAAATCACATTTAACAGCTACACTGCTGATCAGCTAGCCTCTCTTGAGCGCTCAGCTATCGTAGAGCAGCTTGTTGAATCTGGTATGTGGACAGCACTTCGTACCCGTCCATTCAGTAAGGTTCCTGCTATCGATGCTGAAACAAAGGCTATCTTTGTTACAGCTATGGATACTAACCCGCTTGCTGCAAACCCAGAGCTAGTGATCAACGAACAAAGCGAAGCTTTTGTTGCTGGTCTAACGCTGCTTTCTCGTCTAACTGGCGACAAAGTAATGGTATGTAAAGCTGGTGCAAGTCTACCTCGTAGTACTGAAGCGAACGTTGAAGAACATGTATTCAACGGCCCGCACCCTGCTGGTCTTGTGGGTACTCACATCCACAAACTTTTTGGTGCAGATGCTAATAACATCGCGTGGCACATCAACTACCAAGACGTGATTGCGTTCGGTAAGCTTTTCCTAACCGGTGAGCTATACACAGATCGCGTAGTATCACTAGCTGGTCCAGTTGTTAACAACCCTCGTTTAGTGCGTACTCAAATCGGTGCTTCTATCGAGCAGCTAACTGACTCAGAGCTAATGCCTGGTCAAATCCGTGTTCTTTCAGGCTCTGTTCTGAGTGCAACAAAAGCTGCGGGTCCACATGCTTACCTAGGTCGTTACCACCTTCAAGTAACGGCACTTCGTGAAGGCTATGAAAAAGAATTCATGGGCTGGATCGCACCAGGTAAAAACAAATTCTCTGTTACACGTGCTTTCTTGAGCCAGTTCTTCCCTGGTCAGTTGTTCAACATGACAACCACGACTAATGGTAGTGAGCGTTCAATGGTGCCAATCGGTAACTACGAGAAAGTAATGCCTTTGGATATCGAGCCAACATTGCTTCTTCGTGATCTATGTGCTGGTGACACTGATAGCGCAACCCTACTAGGTGCACTTGAGCTTGATGAAGAAGATCTAGCACTTTGTACGTACGTATGCCCAGGTAAGTATGAGTTTGGTCCTCTACTACGTGAGTGCTTGGACAAGATTGAGAAGGAAGGGTAATTCATGGGTCTCAAGAATTTCCTAGAAGACATTGAACACCACTTTGAACCAGGTGGTAAGCATGAGAAGTGGTTTGCGCTTTACGAAGCATTCGCAACTCTTATGTACACACCGGGTCAAGTGACACGTACTGGTTCACATGTCCGTGATAGTATCGACCTGAAACGTATCATGATCATGGTATGGTTCGCGGTATTCCCAGCTATGTTCTGGGGTATGTACAACACAGGTCACCAAGCAATTACAGCACTTAACCACATGTACGTGGGTGAGCAACTAGCTGGAATCATCGCAGGTGATTGGCACTACTGGCTAACGCAAATGTTAGGCGGCACGCTAGCAGCTGATGCTGGCTGGGGTAGCAAAATGCTACTGGGTGCGACTTACTTCCTACCTATCTACGCAGTGGTATTTGCTGTAGGTGGTTTCTGGGAAGTACTTTTCTGTATGGTGCGTAAGCACGAAGTAAACGAAGGTTTCTTCGTAACTTCTATCCTGTTCGCACTTATCGTTCCTGCTACGCTACCACTTTGGCAAGCTGCACTAGGTATTACCTTCGGTGTTGTTGTTGCTAAAGAAATCTTCGGTGGTACTGGTCGTAACTTCCTTAACCCTGCGCTTGCAGGTCGTGCCTTCCTGTTCTTCGCATACCCAGCTCAGATCTCTGGTGATCTAGTATGGACTGCGGCTGACGGTTTCTCTGGCGCAACTGCACTAAGCCAATGGGCGAACGGTGGTCAAGCTTCTGTACTTAACACAGTTACAGGTGAAGCGATCACTTGGATGGACGCGTTTATCGGTCGTATCCCAGGTTCAATCGGTGAAGTTTCTACGCTAGCTATCATTCTTGGTGGCGCAATGATCGTATTCATGGGCATCGCTTCATGGCGCATCATCGCGGGTACTATGATTGGTATGATCGCGACAGCAACGCTATTCAACATCATCGGTTCTGACACTAACGCAATGTTCAGCATGCCTTGGCACTGGCACCTAGTTCTAGGTGGTTTTGCATTCGGTATGATGTTCATGGCGACTGACCCAGTATCAGCTGCATTTACCAACAAAGGTAAGTGGTGGTACGGCGCACTAATCGGTGCGATGGCTGTGATGATTCGTGTGGTTAACCCAGCGTACCCAGAAGGTATGATGCTGGCGATCCTATTCGCGAACCTATTCGCTCCTCTATTTGACAACCTAGTTGTTCAAGGCAACATCAAACGGAGACTAGCTCGCCATGTCAAGTAATAACGATAGCATTAAAAAGACGCTGATTGTTGTTATCGCGCTGAGCTTAGTGTGCTCTATCGTGGTATCAACTGCGGCGGTTTCTCTTCGTCCACTACAGCAAAAAAATGCAGTAGAAGACGTGCAACGTAACATCCTGTCTGTTGCTGGCCTACTTGAAGGCGCTTCAAGCATTCAGGAAGCTTACGGTCAGTTCATCGAGCCTAAGCTTGTTGACCTTAAGACTGGTGAGTTCGTTGAGCAAACTGAAGCGGGTCAAACTGCGGCTCAGTACAACCAACGTGTTGCGGCTAAAGATCCTGCGCAATCTGTGAAGCTATCAGCTGATCAAGATATCGCGAAGATCATCCGTCGTGCGAACGTTGCAACTGTTTACCTAGTTAAAGACGCAAACAACAACATTGAAAAATTGATCCTACCGGTACACGGTAACGGTCTATGGTCAATGATGTACGCGTTTGTAGCTGTTGAAACTGACGGCAACACAGTTTCTGGTATCACTTACTACCAACAAGGTGAAACTCCTGGATTGGGTGGTGAAATCGAGAACCCGAACTGGCGTGCACAGTTTGAAGGTAAGAAACTGTTTGATGACAACAACCAACCTGCTATTCGCGTAGTTAAAGGCGGTGCAACTCCTGGTGATATCCACGGTGTTGACGGTCTTTCTGGTGCGACGCTAACTGGTAACGGTGTACAACACACCTTCGACTTCTGGTTAGGCGATAATGGCTTCGGTCCTTTCCTAGCTAAGGTTCGTGAGGGAGGCCTGAACAATGGCTGATTCTAAAGAAATGAAAAAGATCCTGTTTGCGCCGTTCATCGATAACAACCCGATCGCGCTACAGATCCTTGGTGTTTGTTCTGCACTTGCGGTAACAACGAAACTAGAAACAGCGTTCGTAATGACGCTAGCTGTTACTTTCGTAACAGCGTTTTCTAACTTCTTTGTATCGCTAGTTCGTAACCACATCCCTAACAGTGTACGTATCATCGCGCAGATGGCGATCATTGCATCACTAGTAATCCTGGTTGACCAGGTACTGAAAGCATTTGTTTACGATATTTCTAAGCAGCTTTCTGTATTCGTTGGCCTGATCATTACTAACTGTATCGTAATGGGTCGTGCGGAAGCATACGCAATGAAATCTGAGCCACTACCATCACTAATCGACGGTATTGGTAACGGTCTTGGCTACGGTTTCGTACTGATCACTGTTGGCTTCTTCCGTGAACTACTAGGTTCAGGCAAGCTATTTGGTATCGAGGTTCTACCTCTAGTATCTGACGGCGGTTGGTACCAACCAAACGGCATGATGCTACTAGCACCATCAGCTTTCTTCCTGATTGGTTTCATGATCTGGGCAATCCGTATTGTTCGTCCAGAACAAGTAGAAGCGAAGGAGTAAGGGGAACATGGAACATTATCTAAGCCTATTAGTTCGTTCGATCTTCATCGAGAACATGGCACTTTCGTTCTTCTTAGGTATGTGTACATTCCTTGCGGTATCTAAGAAAGTTAAGACTTCTTTCGGTCTTGGTGTTGCGGTAATCGTTGTACTAACGATTGCGGTACCAGTGAACAATCTAGTTTACAACCTACTACTGAAAGACGGTGCCCTTGTTGAAGGTGTGGACTTAAGCTTCCTTAACTTCATTACCTTTATCGGTGTTATCGCGGCATTGGTACAGATCCTAGAGATGGTGTTAGACCGTTTCTTCCCACCTCTGTACAACGCACTAGGTATTTTCCTACCACTGATCACAGTTAACTGTGCGATCTTCGGTGGCGTATCTTTCATGGTACAGCGTGATTACAGCTTTGCTGAATCTGTCGTTTACGGTTTCGGCTCTGGTACTGGTTGGATGCTGGCAATCGTTGCTCTTGCGGGTATCCGTGAGAAGATGAAGTATTCAGACGTACCTCCAGGTCTTCGTGGTCTAGGTATTACCTTCATCACAGTAGGCCTAATGGCACTTGGCTTTATGTCATTCTCTGGCGTACAGCTGTAATCAGGATAAGTAAGGAATAGTCAATGGATATTATTCTTGGCGTAGTTATGTTCACCTTGATTATCCTGGCTCTAGTTTTAGTAATCCTATTTGCTAAATCTAAGCTAGTACCATCAGGTGACATTACTATCTCAGTAAATGGCGACCCAGAAAAAGCAATCAAGATTGCTGCGGGTGGCAAACTACTAGGCGCACTAGCGGGTAGTGGTATTTTCGTTTCATCTGCTTGTGGTGGCGGTGGCTCTTGTGGTCAGTGTCGCGTGAAAGTGAAATCAGGTGGTGGTGACATTCTACCAACTGAGCTTGATCACATCACAAAAGGTGAAGCACGTGAAGGTGAGCGTCTAGCTTGTCAGGTTAACGTTAAATCTGACATGGATATCGAGCTTCCAGAAGAAATCTTCGGTGTTAAGAAGTGGGAATGTACTGTTCTTTCTAACGACAACGAAGCGACCTTCATCAAAGAGCTTGTGCTACAAATCCCAGAAGGTGAGGAAGTTCCTTTCCGCGCTGGTGGTTACATCCAGATTGAAGCTGAACCGCATCACATTAAATACGCTGACTTCGATATTCCTGAGGAATACCGTGGTGACTGGGACAAGTTCAACCTGTTCCGTTACGAGTCAATCGTTAAAGAGCACTCAATCCGTGCATACTCTATGGCGTCATACCCAGAAGAGAAAGGCCTGATTAAGCTTAACGTGCGTATCGCAACGCCGCCGCCAAACAACCCAGATGTACCACCAGGTGTGATGTCTTCATACATTTGGTCTCTGAAAGCTGGCGATACTTGTACTATTTCTGGTCCATTCGGTGAGTTCTTCGCGAAAGACACTGATAACGAAATGGTATTTATCGGTGGTGGTGCTGGTATGGCACCTATGCGTTCTCACATCTTTGACCAGCTTCTACGTCTTAAATCTAAGCGTAAGATGACTTACTGGTACGGTGCGCGTTCTAAGCGTGAAATGTTCTACATTGAAGATTTCGATACGCTAGCAGCAGAAAACGAGAACTTCGAATGGCATGTTGCACTGTCTGATCCACTACCAGAAGATAACTGGGATGGTTACACAGGCTTCATCCACAACGTGATTTACGAGAACTACTTGAAAGATCACGAAGCACCAGAAGATTGTGAATACTACATGTGTGGTCCACCGATGATGAACGCAGCTGTTATCGGCATGCTGAAAGATCTTGGTGTTGAAGACGAAAACATCCTACTGGATGACTTCGGTGGCTAATTAGCCCTTCGAGCACAATGACATTGGCTGATCCTTTATAAGGGTCAGCCTTTTTTCATCCTAGGCTCTGTGGATTGCAATCTTGATAAGTGGTTGTTTTAAATTACGAACTTAAAGCGGTTACTTATCCAGATTGTTATTGATGATGACCAGTATTGGCATCATGACTTCATTGTTGGAGTAAGTTGTAAATGAAGAAATTGTGGACGCGCATTACTGCGGTAGTGGCAGTAGCGCTAACTTTGACCTTGGTAGGTTGCGGTGGTGACCAACGTGAGCTTATTCATCTTCGTGGCTCAACGATGGGCACCTACTATTCGATCAAACTGATTAAGCAAGACGGTTTGCCAGATGCTGCCAGCATGCAGGCAGAGATCGATCGTCGCCTAGAACTGGTTAACGACCAGATGTCGACGTACCGTAAAAACTCTGAATTGAGCCAATTTAACCAGCATAAAGCCAATACGCCATACGCTGTTTCTGCGGCAACGGCAAAAGTGGTGCGTGAAGCGATTCGTTTGGCGAACCTTACTGACGGTGCATTGGATGTAACCGTCGGCCCGGTAGTGAACCTATGGAGCTTTGGCCCTGAAGCGCGTCCTGAGCATACTCCAACCGCCGCTGAAATTGCTGAGCGTAAGAAGATTGTCGGTATTCATCACCTAAGTGTTAAAGGCAACACTTTAACCAAAGACATTCCTGAGCTATACGTTGATTTATCTTCGATTGCCAAAGGCTATGGTGTCGACGTGGTGGCGGATTACTTTGATGAGTTACATGTTGCGGATTACCTAGTTGAAATCGGTGGTGAGCTAAGTCTTAAAGGTAATAACCTTGAAGGTGTGCCGTGGCGTATTGCGGTTGAGAAACCAACCGATGATGGCTCACGAGCGATCCAAGAAATTATCGAGCCGGGCGACATGGCTGTAGCGACTTCGGGCGATTACCGTAATTATTTTGAAGAAAATGGGGTGCGTTATTCTCACCTTATTGACCCGAAAACCTGCAAACCTATTGATAACCATGTTGTTTCGGTAACGGTACTGCATGAATCGAGCATGACAGCCGATGCGCTAGCAACAGCCTTCTCTGTTATGGGCGAAGAGAAAGCGATAGAATTAGCAAAAGCTGAAAACTTACCGGTTTTGTTAGTGGTGAAAACCGAACAAGGCTTTACTGAATACATGACAGATGCGTTTAAAGCGTACCTCAACAAGAAATAGAGAATCGTTATGGCGGTATATTTAACAACCTTTGCGGTGTTTTTACTGGTGATTGCAGCAATGGCTGTGGGTTACATTTTCCAACGTAAAACGGTAAGTGGTAGCTGCGGTGGCTTAGACGGGATCGGCATCGCTAAAGAATGTGATTGTCCTGAACCTTGTGATGCGCGTAAAAAGCGTGAAGCCCGTGCCGCACGCCAAGAAGAGTGGAAGAAAAACCAAATTATCTAATCTTGAGTTTGGTCTCTACCATCACGACGAAAGCCTGAGTTGAACTCAGGCTTTTTTGTGTTTGTCGATTAACGATACATCGTAGAAGTTAGCAATGAATGAGTCGATTACGCCCTTGCTGTTTGGCGTGATATAAACGTTGATCAGCAATCGAGAGTAAAGCATCCACTTTATTGCCAGTGAGTGGCGCTGTACCCGTAACAGCACCAATACTCATGGTGATCCAGATAGTTTGTCCATTGAACACGATAGGCTGCTGCTCGATGGCGAGTCGCATTCTATCGAGGCGTTGGCAGAAAACGGTAAACTCCCCTTGATATTGAATACAGAATTCTTCGCCACCAAAGCGTGCCACAATTGCGTCATCAAAATGTTGCTGGAGTAGGTGGCTCAGTTGCACCAAGACCGTATCACCGCCATCGTGACCATAGCGATCGTTCACCTTTTTGAAAAAGTCGACATCCATCATCGCAATATTGGTCGGCCCCGAGATGATTTTCTCTTGCTGACTGAAAAAATACCGTCGATTCCAAAGCCCTGTTAAAGCATCTTGGTTCGCCATTCGGTAGAGTTTATCGGATGTATCTTTCATATTGAGAATATGATGTAGCCGACAGTTAAACTCTTCTTGGTTAAATGGCTTGTAAAGAAAGTCGTTTGCTCCCGCTTTTAGGAACTGCGCCGTCATTGAGCGATCACTACTTGCAGACAAACCTAGAATCGCAATCTGATTACGGCTATAGGTTTGGCGTACTTCGTAGGTGAAGGTGATCCCATCTTTTTCAGGCATATCATTATCTGTGATGATCATGCTGATATCAGGATGACGCTCTAGTTGCAGCAAGCCTTCATTGCCATTGCTAGCCTGAATTACCGTTAAGTTTTGGCGTTCTAACAGGTTGATGAGATGGTGACGTACGACCTTGGAATCATCCACCACCAATACTTTGTGTTGGTGATTGGCTTGTAAGCGCTGTAGTAAGGGGATCAAATACGAAACCGACTCAGCACTGTTTTTTAAGAGGTAATCTAGCACCCCTTTCGCGAGCACTTTTTCTCGAATGCTTTGACTAAACTGAGCAGTTAAAACGACCGACTTGATTTGTCGTCCTAAGATAAGATCAATGACTTCACCGTCTTGACCATCGGGTAAGCAGTAATCGAGCACAGCACAAAGAAAGTGGGTATCTGTAGAAGTGATGGCGGCTGCGGCTTGCAGTGTTTCAGCGAAAACGACTTGAAAGCCTGCTTGCTCAAGTTGCTGCTCTAGAAAGTGACGAAAGGTCTGGCTATCTTCGACAACTAATACGCGATTGCACAAAGTCCTCTCCTTGTTGTATTCATACTGCTGATAAAACCGTTAGATTCTAATCACGAATGTGAGCAAAAGGTAACTTCCAATTTGTCTGACTCTGATATCGCTCACAAGAATATTCGGTCAACACGACGGATTTATTAGCAACCGCGCCTTTGCCGCTTCCTTTCTGATGGGAACGGCTTATAATTACACTGTATGAATAAACAGTTGTTGAGTGCAGCGTAGCAGTAGGGGAGTCAGGTGGAACAAGCGCGTCAGCGTAAAATCATTCATGTTGATATGGATTGTTTTTATGCCGCAGTTGAGATGCGGGACGATCCTAGTCTGCGTGATATTCCCATTGCTATCGGTGGTCGCTCTGAGCAGCGAGGGGTGATCAGTACCTGTAATTACCTTGCCCGCGAGTATGGTGTGCGCTCGGCGATGGCGACAGGTCATGCCTTCAAGCTGTGTCCAAACTTAACCTTAGTACCGGGACGTATGTCGGTGTACAAGGAAGTGTCGCAACAAATCCGTGAAATCTTTTCCCGTTATACCGATAAAATTGAACCGCTATCGCTCGATGAAGCTTACCTTGATGTGACCGATTGTGAGCTATTACACGGCTCTGCGACTTTAATCGCCCAAGATATTCGCCGTGCGATTGAAGAAGAGCTGCACCTGACCGCGTCTGCTGGCATCGCACCTGTGAAGTTTATTGCCAAAGTTGCCTCTGATATGAATAAGCCGAATGGTCAATTTGTGGTAACGCCTGAGCAAATTCCTGACTTTGCCGCCGATCTCAAGTTAGAGAAGATCCCCGGTGTTGGTAAAGTCACAATTCAAAAGCTGCACGATAAAGGTTTGTACATAGGCCGCGATGTGCAAGCTTATGACAGACACTTATTGCTCCAACAGTTTGGCAAGTTTGGTCAGTCACTTTGGTCACGAGCACACGGGATTGATGAGCGGGAAGTGATTGTCGAGCGGCAGCGCAAGTCCGTTGGTGTCGAGCGCACTTTTACCACCAACATTCGCGATTATGATGAATGTTGGCAGGTCGTAGAGAAGCTATATCTTGAATTGGACAAGCGATTAACCAAAGTTCGCCCGCAGCACAATATCTCTAAGCAAGGGATCAAAATTAAATTTGCCGATTTTCAGCAGACCACGGTAGAGCATAGCCAAGTGAAGCTGGATAAAGAGCAGTTCGTACCGTTACTCAAAGAAGCACTGACTCGACAGCAAGGGCGAGAGATCCGCCTGATAGGGTTAAGTGTTGGCTTGGAAACAGGTATGAAGGCGCAGCAGCTGTCGTTTGATTGGTAGTAACCTCTCCCTAACCCTCCCCTTGATAAGGGGAGGGGATCTCAAAGCTTTTGTGTTTTTGTTTTTATCGCTCTTGTTCTCCCCCTTATCAAGGGGGAGTTAGAGGGGGTAATTTTACTAACCTCTCCCTAACCCTCCCCTTAGTAAGGGAAGGGGATCTCAAAGCTTTTGTGCTGTTGTTTTTATCGCTTTTGTTCTCCCCCTTTTCAAGGGGAGCTAGAGGGGGTATACAGACATAAAAAAACGAGCCCCCGAAGGTGCTCGTTTTTATTGCTGGTATCCGTTAGATACTTAGCCTTTAACTGGAATGTTCTTCAGGATAGCAACCATTTGCTCCCAGAATAGACCTACAGTTTCAATGTTCACTTTCTCGTCTGGCGAGTGAGGGAACTTGATAGTAGGACCGAACGAAATCATATCCATGTTAGGGTATGGTTTCTTGAACAGACCACATTCTAGACCTGCGTGGATCACCATGATGTTTGGTGTGCGGCCGTAGATGCCGTTGTAAGTTTCGCGGAATAGCTTCATCACTTCAGAATCAGCATCTGGTTTCCAACCTGGGTAAGCACCAGAGAACTCACATTGTGCGCCAGCAAGATCGGCAACAGCTTTTAGCATGCCTTCAACATTGCTACGACCAGAGTCGATCAGTGAACGAATTAGGCAAAGGATAGTCACTTTGTCTGAATCCGTTGTGATCACACCTACGTTTAGTGATGTTTCTACAACGCCTTCGATATCATCGCTCATGCGAAGTACACCGTTTGGACAAGCGTTTAGCACTGAAAGTAGACGCGTTTGATCTTTCGCTACCATAACATCTTGTGGTTGCTCGACGCTTTCCACAAATAGGTTGATGTCAGTTTCTACACGACCAAGTTCAGCCACTAGGATTTCTTGGTAGTGAGCGAATAGGCTTTGTAGTTTGTCAGCGTTTGCTGCAGGTACAGTAACAACTGCGTTTGCTTCACGAGGAATCGCGTTACGTAGGCTACCACCTGTTAGTGAGTGAACACGAACACCTAGCTCATCAGCGTGACCAAATAGGAAACGACCTAGTAGCTTGTTCGCATTACCGCGACCAGTGTGGATGTCACAACCAGAGTGACCGCCTTTTAGACCTTTAAGAACCAGTTTCACTGCTTGGTGATCAGCTGGCACTGCTTCACGAGCGATGTCTAGCGTGATTGCGCCATCAACGCCACCCGCACAGCCCATGTAAACTTCACCTTCTTGCTCTGAGTCAGTGTTTAGTAGGATGTCACCTTCTAACCAACCTTCTTTCAGACCGAAAGCACCAGTCATACCTGCTTCTTCGTCGATAGTTAGTAGCACTTCAAGAGGACCGTGCTCTACATCTTTCGCCGCTAGAACAGCAAGACATGCAGCCATGCCCATACCGTTATCCGCACCTAGGGTTGTACCTTTAGCTGTAACCCACTCACCATCGATGAAAGGTTGAATCGCGTCAGTAAGGAAATCGTGCTCTGTATCTTCATTTTTCTGCGGCACCATATCGATGTGCGCTTGAAGAACAACACCTTTACGATTTTCCATCCCTGGCGTTGCTGGTTTCTTGATGAAAACGTTGCCTACGTCATCGCGACGAACATCAAGACCTTCGCCTTCTGCGAATTTGATGATGTGTTGAGCGAGTTGCTCTTCGTGCTTAGATGGGTGAGGAATAGAACAGATTTGATCGAAGAATTGCCACACAGCTTGTGGTGACAGTTGGCTGATTTCAGACACAGCAGTCTCCCTTTGAGTATCAGCAGTGACATCCTTGTAATAAGGTGACATCTGCTAGACGAATCTATATCAGTAAGCAGTATTTTGCAGCACAACTTACTGTCTAACTGCATTCAAGCATACCACTGTGGTTATAGGGGGAACAGGGAAACTTGTACTATCCATCCCTTTTTTCCTTGCCTTTGTTAGCTGACGCACGACTTTAGATCCTCATAGATCTTGTGATACTAAATTGCGCCAAATGCGGTTGATTTTTATTCCTTTGTTTTAATGTGGCTTGAAAGAGAGGAGAAGGTGTTGTGGAGATATCACAATATTTATGTGTTGTAGCAATAATTCGTTTCTTAAAGGTTGGAGTGGTGGGGATGCATGGTGATAAATGTATGATGAATTAGTGAATGTGTTTGATATCAACTAGTTAATTGGGTGATTAAAATCATTATATTGAAATACGTATTTGACGTGCTTGTAAATAATATGTATATCGCTGCATAATTAGAGTAAATATTCCAGCTTATAGCGGGATATTTGATTGTGCATGCGGTTGTTTATACTCTTAAGTAATAAAATTACAAATAGCCGTATAAAAACGACGGATAATAGAAAAAGTGTGATCCAGTTAAAGAAAATGCTTGTAAGTAAATTACGGTTTGGTTATAGTTTCCCCATCTTAAGAAAAGATGAAAACAACACACGAAACGTTCAGGATGAACCCGAGAGATCGCCTCCACGGAACTGAGATTAAGTGTAACCAGTGATGGTTAATTGCTCCAAGGAATCGAGCCATGCTGAAAGTGCATGTGTTTGGATAACTTATGAAAAAGGTGATTTAAAATGAAAGTATTTGATTCTATTGCAACTTACTGGAACAACCGCGCTGTATACACTGCGAACTTCCAATACCCGAACTACTTCGGTTACTAATTTCTGAGAATAGTGCGTGATGAACACTATTTTCTTTTGAACAGTATTGTTCACCCCCCTTACTTAAGAATTCAAGATAACTGTCAAAGTTATTTGCAACATTCTATCGCCACTCCGATTTGGAGTGGCGTTTTTTTATCTGCTGATCTTGTACCGCGCACCATTCCTGCCCAACTTTTTCTCTAGCTTCCAGCTGTACCAACCATTAAGGCCAATAGGTAAAATTTGCGATCAAAAACGTCATAACAAAGAGGATGGTAAAGCTCCCAAAAGGCGAATTGGTTGCGGCTTATTGATTTATCAATAATAAGATCAATAACTTACTTCGACTTGCTTAGTTGTGATTACTTTTTGTTTGTGATTAATCGGGCTGCTGATATCAAGCTCGCGATTAATGATAAGTTTAAGACTGTATTCGATTACATTATTCACTAAGCACCATATTAAGCGTTCAAAGGTATGAAAATTTCGTTAATAGGAAGTAGATAATTTTTAGTGTGATGAAAAAACACACAGCAATTATCTCTTTAACTGCATGTTTAATATAAGTTTTTTATATCATTACTTAATGAGTGTTATGTTTTTATCCAGTTGGCATTAAATTTCATCACTCTTTATATCAATACTGGATATTCATCGGGGAGGGGCATATAATTGCGCACCTAAACACGAAATAGCAAACGATTACCTAATCGTTTTCGTCGCGAGTTTAGATAACACTTTTTTGACCTTTACTTTTGCTGCGTAATACCAATCTCCAAGGAATCGAGAGCAATGCTTGAGAAACTATTTAAACTCAAAGAGAACGGTACTGATGTCCGTACTGAGTTATTGGCAGGTTTAACGACCTTCCTGACGATGGCCTATATCATCTTTGTTAACCCAACCATGTTGGCGCAAACTGGGATGGATCATGGCGCTGTATTTGTTGCGACCTGTTTGGCGGCCATGATTGGTTGTTTCGTGATGGGCTTTGTTGCTAACTACCCAGTAGCACAAGCACCGGGCATGGGTTTGAATGCCTTTTTTACCTATAGTGTTGTTCTTGGGATGGGGCACACATGGCAAGTGGCATTGGCTGCTGTTTTCTTGTCTGGCTTGTGTTTCATTGTATTAAGCGTATTAAAAGTGCGTGAGTGGATCATTAACGCGATCCCACTGGCGTTACGTACGGGTATTTCTGCCGGTATTGGTCTTTTCCTGGCGTTTATTGCCCTGCAAAACTCAGGCATTGTTGTTGATAACCCTGCAACCTTGGTGCATGTGGGTGATTTAACAAGTTTACCAGCTGCCCTTGCTGCGCTTGGTTTCTTCTTAACGATTGCGCTTGTTCACCGTGGTTTCAAAGCCGCAGTGCTGATGGCTATTCTTGCGGTAACTGTGCTGGGTATTTTGTTTGGTGATGTGACTTACCACGGTGTGGTGTCGATGCCGCCAAGCATTGCGCCAACGTTCTTGCAACTGGATTTCTCTGGTGCGATGGAAGTGGGTTTGATTTCTATCGTGTTCGCGTTCTTGTTTGTTGACCTGTTCGATACGGCAGGCACCTTGGTTGGTGTCGCAACAAAAGCGAACTTGATTGGCGAAGACGGTAAGTTACCTCGCCTAAACCGCGCACTATTGGCTGACAGTACTGCAACTTCAGTGGGTGCTTTGCTAGGTACTTCTAATACCACGTCTTTTGTTGAAAGTGTGTCGGGTGTAGCAGTGGGCGGACGTACTGGTCTGACTGCGGTTACAGTTGGTGTATTATTCTTCTTCGCATTGTTTTTTGCCCCATTGGCAGGTATGGTGCCTGCTTATGCAAC
Organism: Photobacterium jeanii; assembly: GCF_001650345.1. Lineage (GTDB taxonomy): Bacteria > Pseudomonadota > Gammaproteobacteria > Enterobacterales > Vibrionaceae > Photobacterium > Photobacterium jeanii. Next base: position 24,656 of record NZ_LVHF01000027.1, read on the forward strand.
GGCTGGCGCGTTATTTTATGTTGCCATCCTTATGATGTCTGGCTTGGTGAGCGTTGATTGGCGCGATTTAACCGAAGCGGCACCTGTTGTAGTGGTGTGTCTTCTTATGCCACTAACATACTCGATTGCTGAAGGCATCGGCCTTGGTTTCATCACTTACGCGGTAGTGAAACTGCTAAGTGGTAAAGGACGTGAAGTAAACGCAAGCGTTTGGGTTATCGCTGCGCTATTTCTTGCTAAAATTATTTTTCTATAACAAAGATTACCAGTGACAAGTTTCGCTGATTCAGAGGTTCATCGGATATGAGTAATAAGTTCGTCATTACATGGGACAACATGCAAATGTACACACGCCAGCTAGCAGAAAAACTACTGCCGGCTGATCAGTGGAAAGGCATCATTGCAGTAAGCCGTGGCGGTTTGGTTCCTTCAGCTATTCTAGCGCGTGAGCTTAATATCCGTTACGTAGATACGGTTTGTATCTCAAGCTACGATCACGACCACCAACGTGAAATGAAAGTGCTTAAGCAAGCAGAAGGCGAAGGTGAAGGTTTCATCGTGGTTGATGATCTAGTAGATACTGGCGGTACTGCGGAAATGATCCGTCAAATGTACCCGAAAGCGAAATTTGTAACTGTGTGTGCTAAGCCTGCTGGTAAGCACCTAGTAGATGATTACGTGGTTGATATTCCTCAAGAAACTTGGATTGAACAGCCGTGGGATATGGCTGTAACTTTCGTTGATCCAATCGCGAAGAAATAAGCCAGCCTACAGTGATCAAGCTGGTTATATTGCCGAACTATGAGGCGATCGTAGTTCGGCTAACAGTATGATCTACTTGATGTCATTGTTTAAAAGAGACGCCTTAGGGCGTCTCTTTTGCGTTGTATGACCAGAAAAAGACATCTCTCATTGAAGAAAAAGTTTTTCTGCCCTACATTGCAGGAGTAATCCGTCACATTTTGTGATCCAGCTTTCATACAAATGCCTTCGTCATGGAGAACATCGTGTCTGAACCGTCAAAATCTAACTTATCTGAGAAATTGTTTGCCCCACGCGAGACATCCAAAGAAACCTCAAGCTTAGTCCGAATCGCGCATAACCATAGTCAGGGGTTACACAATGCCTTAGATGGTGATACTGAGAATGGGTGGTACCGGACTTTGCGTCGTCCGCAGTGGATTTGGCAAGGGGTCGACCCATTAGAAATGGAAGCCTTGTTTGCCCGTATGGCAAGCAGCGATGCCCGTCGCACCACTGAAGAATTGCTCGATACCGTGGTGGGCTATAAGCCAGGAAACTGGATATATGAGTGGTCTCAGTTAGCGGGTGAGCACCATAAAAAAGCCCGTGCGCATGTTGATAATCAACAAAACGACAAAGCGGTTGATGAGCTGCTTAAAGCCAGCACTTACTATAGCATTGCCGCATACCCTCACCTCAAAGGCGATAGCCTAGCTTCTCAAGCTGAAGTTCAATCAAGCCAAACTTATCACGAAGCGATGCAGCTTTCCCCATATCGAATGGAAACCATTGACGTGAAATATGAAGGGAAAACCTTCCAAGCGTACATCCATTTACCTCGTGCCGATAAATTGCTGCCGACTGTGATTGTCAGTGGTGGTCTTGATACTCTGCAAACAGATCTATGGCCGCTATACCGCGACTACCTTGGCCCTGCGGGTTTTGCCATGGTCACGCTTGATATGCCGTCGGTCGGTCATAGCTCACGTTGGTCACTGACCGAAGATACGAGCCGCTTGCACCAAGCACTATTGCAACAAATCCGTGATGTGCCTTGGGTCGATCATCATCGTGTTGCCATGCTAGGGCTTCGTTTTGGTGGTAATGCTGCTATTCGGTTAGGTTTTCTAGAACCAACCCGCCTGAAAACTTGTGTCAGTATCGGCGGGGTGATCCACAGCTTCTTGACTCAACCTAAGCGACTGGATCAAATGCCACAAATGTACCTTGATATGATTGCTTCTCGCATGGGTAAGCATGGTGTATCTCGTCAGAGCGTGTTATCGCATTTGCCAGCTTGGTCGCTAAAACAGCAAGGTTTGTTAGGACGTCGTAAGGTTGATGTTCCTATGCTAGGGATCAGCTTAAAGAACGATCCAGTGTGCCCTGAAATGGATAATGAATTGATTGCGATGTCGAGTTATGGCGGCAAAGCGATGACCTTACCGGAAAAGCCACTTCACGATGGATACCACCGAACCATGCTGACCGTTATGGATTGGCTGGAAGAAAAACTGGCTTGATCTCCCTTCAAGCTCAGCGTGGATTAATCGTATAAGTTGCTGATTTATGTTGTGAGTCAGGCAGAAAATTCTGACTCATAATGTAAATAAATTGTTGCTAACTACTGTGGTTTTAGGCTTAAATGGCATAGAAGAGAGTGTAAAAGCTATTAATAATTCTATTGATAGTTTTGAGTTACATGCGCATGACCAAGGAAGGGAGACACGCCATGACAACAGAAACCGCTTTTCCACCACATGGACGTTTAGTAACTAAGCTTACCGCGATTGGCCCTTACCTGCGTCAACAACAGTCGAAAGAAGGGGAGTTCTTCTTTGATTGTTTGGCCAGTTGTATCAGTGCCAAAAAAGAGCCTGAAGAACGTGAGTTTTGGGGCTGGTGGCTGGTAATGACTGAGAGTGACAAAGGTGGCTATCAGTATCGTTATCATTTTGGCCGTTACAATGCTGATGGTAATTGGGTTGAAGATAAAGTACCTGCCAAACATAGCGAAGCAGTACTTAAGACCTTGAATGATTTCTACCCGAAACTCACTTCTGTATTGGATGAGACTTTTGAGCAAACCATCGCGGCTGCTGACGATCTCACTGAAGCTGAATTAGGCTAATTCCCCGTAATACATATCATTTCTATACTGATTGCCTAAATTTTGGCAATCAGTGCCATTAATTAGGGTTAATGAAAGAAAATGCTGCCTGTCGCGCAGTATTTTCTTGTGATTTTTAGATGGGATTGATAAAACGAATGAACAAAAAATTTGTTCACTAATTTGTTTGATCCCATGGCAGAAAAAACTTACTTAAATGCTCAAGAGCAGGACCTCGCGGGAACTGAGACAACCCAGTCTGAGACCCAAATGGTTAAGCAAAAAACAGTGGTCGTAAAACTTGGCACCAGTGTTCTAACTGGTGGTACTTTGAAGCTAGATCGCGCTCATATGGTGGAATTAGTTCGCCAATGTGCTCAGCTTCGTCGTCAAGGCCACAAAGTTATCATCGTTACCTCTGGCGCAATTGCCGCAGGTCGTGAGCATTTAGGTTACCCCGAACTGCCCAAAACCATGGCGAGCAAGCAATTGCTGGCCGCTGTCGGACAAAGCCGCTTAATTCAAGAGTGGGAGCACTTGTTTGCTATCTACGGCTTGAATGTTGGTCAGATGCTACTGACCCGTGCCGATCTTGATGATCGCGAGCGCTACCTTAACGCGCGTGACATGATTGTGGCGTTGTTGGACAACGGCATTATTCCCGTTGTTAATGAAAACGACGCTGTGGCTACTACGGAAATCAAAGTCGGTGATAACGACAACTTATCTGCATTAGTGGGTATTTTGGCGGGCGCTGATAAGCTACTTCTGTTGACTGATCAACCGGGTTTATTTACCGCCGATCCACGTAATAATCCAGATGCTGAATTGATCCGCGAAGTTCACACCATTGATGAAACCCTGCGTAAATTGGCAGGCGGAAGCGTGGGTGGCTTAGGCACTGGCGGTATGGCGACCAAGCTACAAGCCGCCGATGTTGCTCGTCGTGCGGGTATTGAAGTGGTGATTGCGGCTGGTAGTCGCCCTGATGTGATCGCGGATATCGTCGGTGATGAATCTGTCGGTACTCGTTTTTTACCGCTAGAGTCACCATTAGAAAGCCGCAAGCGCTGGATTTTGGCTGGACCTCCACCAGCGGGCGACATTGTGATTGACCAAGGTGCTGCAAACGCAGTGCAACAACGTGGTAGTAGTCTGCTCTCTAAAGGCATTACTTCGGTCAAAGGTGAGTTTGATCGTGGTGAGGTGGTTCGTATTTATTCGACTGAAGGCGCATTGTTGGCGCGAGGTATTTGCCGCTACAGTAGTAAAGACATCGCGAAAATTGCCGGTAAGCACAGTCAGGATATCCACCAAGTCTTGGGTTACGAATACGGTCCTGTCGCGATCCATCGTGACGATTTGGTTGTGATTTAATTAAGCCGACAGCATAAAACGAATAAAGGGAAGCATTGTGAATTTAGAATTAATGGGTAAAGTGGCGCAGCAAGCAGCATTTGAACTGGCGACCGCTTCCACCGAGCAAAAGAATACCGCGCTGGCGATCATCGCTGACGAGCTACAAGCTAACCAAGATGTGATTCTGGCAGCTAACGAAAAAGACATTAACGCTGCTCGCGAATCGGGCATGACAGAAGCGCTAATTGACCGATTATTGCTTAATGAAGCACGTTTAGCGGGGATTGCTAACGATGTGCGTAATGTGATCAGTCTAAACGATCCTGTGGGCGCAGAGCTCGATAGCCGCGTACTGGAAAACGGGATGCGTTTGAGTCGTCGTCGTGTACCTCTGGGCGTTGTGGGTGTGATTTATGAAGCGCGTCCAAACGTAACTATTGATATTGCGGCACTGTGTTTAAAAACCGGTAATGCCAGTATCTTGCGCGGCGGTCGTGAGACGTTCTACTCCAATATGGAGCTAGTGAAAGTGATCCAAGTGGCGCTGGAAAAAGCCGGTTTACCAGCGGCATCGGTGCAATACATTGAAAAACCAGATCGCGAGTTAGTGTCGCAGCTACTTCGTCTTGATCAATACGTTGATATGATCATTCCACGTGGTGGTGCAGGCTTGCACAAGATGTGTAAAGAGAACAGCACCATCCCAGTGATCATTGGCGGCTTTGGTATCAGCCATGTCTTTGTTGATGAAAGCGCAGATCTTACACGTTCTTTAGATGTGGTTGAGAATAGTAAGGTACAACGTCCATCAGCGTGTAATGCTCTGGATACGTTACTGGTTCACCAGCAAGTTGCGGAAGCTTTCTTACCGCGTCTGGCTGAGCGTTTGAATAAGTCGAAAGTGGCTTTTGTTGCTGATCAAGCGGCGTTTGAATTGCTTGAAGGCAAGGCGAGCAATGTTCGTCATGTTGAAGAAGGTGATTTTGATACTGAATGGCTGAGCTTTACGCTTGGCGTGAAAGTGGTGAAAGACGTACAAGAGGCGATTGCCCACATGCGTACGCACAATGCGAGCCACTCAGATTCAATCCTGACCAACAACATTCAGGCTGCAGAGCAATTTGTGAATGCGGCAGGCTCTGCGGCGGTGTACGTGAATGCGTCAACGCGCTTTACTGATGGTGCTCAGTTTGGTTTAGGTGCCGAAGTTGCGGTATCGACCCAGAAACTGCACGCTCGTGGTCCTATGGGGCTGGAAGAGCTGACAAGCTACAAGTGGGTAGGGCAAGCTGATTACCTTTGTCGCTCGTAATACCTAGCTCGTAATATTTGTTAATCGCATAGTTTAACTATCAAAAAAGGTTGCCTCGGCAACCTTTTTTACTCTTTGCTATTGGAACGCGCTACTGGCAATAAGTTACTTATTGCTGTTATCAAGTTTGGCTTGTTTTTCCGCAAGCTCTGCTTTTTCGCGTTCTTCTTCCTCTTTCCGCGCTTGTTCTCGCGCATGCTTTTCTTTTAGGTACTTGATCTTATCGCGCTCAGTAAACTTCATATTGGCTGTGTATTTTAGAGCCATGATATTACTGACGACCACGCTGATAATGATGGCAGTGATCACCCAAGGGTTGAATAGCCATTCCATTTAGACCTCACAGATATTAACGATATACCTGTTATAAAGCCTATCAAGGTTTGCCAAAATCTGCGACCTTCCAGCGACTTGGCTGTGACTAAGTGTGCGATGAAGCAACTCTGGGGTCAGTTGTTGCATCAAAGTTTGGCTGATCGGGTGATAGCTCAAATGCCAAGGCTCATTGGCAACGCCGCCTAAATCGTGTTGATAGGGCAAGAAGAACTCAAACTGCGCCATATTTTGATCAAGCCAGTCAGCAAATTCAGCTTGGTGACCGCCAGTTTGGTATTCCCAAGGTTCTAATTGCAGTTGGGTGTCTTTTGGCAAGCAGTTACGTGCGTAAACATCGATATCGGTTCCCCAATGATGGCGACTTGCACCCGGTAACGCAGACCAACGCAAAATCGCCTCGATTTTTTGTTCATCGGTAAGCTTGTTGGGATCAAGGGGGTGGCTATTGCTATCAAGGATAGGGCGCAGGCCATTAAACTTGTTATCCCAAATCATCTGTTGGCGCTCAAACGAGCGAAAGCCACTGGCAATCGTTAGTTCAAAGCCCGCTTGCTGGGCAGCGTTTGCCATCGCAGTGAAAGCTGAGACTACGCCTTGATGGATCTGATGTTGTTGAACAGGCACAAGGTGCTCTTGGCTTTGACCTGTTAATAGCCCATCGCTAATACGATGGGCTTGAGTTGGCGTGGTTGCCATTAGAGGATGTTTTCCAATACTTGCTGGTACATATCGGTCAGCTTCTCAAGATCGGCGACTTTGACGCATTCGTTCACCTTGTGAATGGTGGCGTTAACAGGGCCAAGCTCGATCACTTGTGCACCCGTTCGGGCAATGAAGCGACCATCGGATGTGCCGCCCGTCGTGAGCAGCTCAGGCTTCTTGTGGTTGACGGTTTCAATCGCCGCTACCACGGCATCAAGTAGCGTACCATGATCGGTCAAAAATGGCTGACCGCTTAAAGTCCATTTGAGATCGTAATCCAAGCCATGAGCATCAAGTACCGAGTGAACTTTGCGTTTGATTGCCTCATCGGTTAGCTCAGTGCTGAAACGGAAGTTAAACTGAACTTCAAACTCTCCAGGGATCACGTTAGACGCCCCAGTACCGGCAGCCACATTGGCAATTTGGAAGCTCGTCGGTGGGAAGTAGTCGTTGCCGTTGTCCCATTTCGTTGCTGCCAACTCTGCCAGTGCAGGCATGGCACGATGAACCGGGTTATCCGCAAGGTGTGGGTATGCCACATGCCCTTGCGTCCCTTTGACGAGCAGATCACCTGTGATAGAGCCTCGGCGACCGTTTTTCACGACATCACCGACGTGGTGGGTACTTGAAGGCTCGCCAACGATACACATATCGATTTTCTCGTTACGCGCTTCAAGGGTATCGATCACCCGAGTGGTACCATTGATAAATGGCCCTTCCTCGTCAGAGGTGATCAGTAGGGCAATTGAGCCTTTATGATTGGGGTGTTGTGCTAAGAAACGTTCAATGGCGACAATCATACATGCCAATGAGCCTTTCATATCTGCGGCGCCACGACCATGTAAGTAGCCATCAATAATGGTTGGCTCAAACGGTGGCGTGTGCCATTGGTCAACAGAGCCTGAAGGGACCACATCGGTATGACCCGCGAACACAAACAGTGGTGCTTCAGTGCCACGGCGTGCCCACAGGTTAGTGGTATCTTCAAACACCATGGTTTCAATAGTGAAGCCGAGTTTTTCAAGACGTTCAATCATGACGTCTTGGCAGCCTGCATCTTTGGGAGTGACCGATTTGCGGCTGATAAAGTCTTTGGCCAGTGCAATGACCGGGCTATCTGACATCCTTGTATCCTTCCTTATTTCGCCGCCAGTTGAGCAGCAAAGATTTCTTGGTATTGCGCAGGTTTAAAACCTAGGTGATGTTCACTGTTGTGAACCAGTAGCGGGCGTTTGATCATCGCTGGGAATTCCAACATTAATGCAATCGCGTTTTCACGGTTCAACCCAGCCTTTTGCTCATCCGTAAGTTGGCGGTAGGTTGTACCACGTTTGTTGACCATCGCTTCCCAGCCTAGTGCGCTTTCAAATGCTTCAAGCATCGCTTGATCTAGGCCATCGACGCGGTAGTCGTGAAATTGGTATTCAATGTTTTCTGCTTCAAACCACTTTTTCATTTTTTTGATTGTGTCGCAGTTCTTGATGCCGTATGCAGTTGTGTTCATTTTGCTGACTTTCTTAAAGTAATTAGTGAGGTGTAGCTCTACTTTATAGCGATTCTGTGACAGAGGTGCAATAACGGCTGTTGTTAGAAGTTGCTAACCACTCACCATTACAGCCATTTTGATCAGCCAGCCGCAGGCGACAAGCCCGAGGGTAAAGACGATAGTGCGCCATGGGCTGAGCTTAAACGCGTAGCAGCAGACGTATAACACTCGCGTTAATACAAACAAATAGGCGGGCAAACTGGCTTGTTCAGCGGGTACTCCCGCCAAATGAGCAATAAAGACACAAATGGCGAAGACCAATAAAGATTCCCATCCGTTGGCTTGAGCGGCTTTGAGGCGGGCACAAACCCCTGTGAGACTACGTTCTTGTTCTCGCGGCTGATTGATGTCGTAGAAGCCGACGGTTTTCTTGGTAAGCCAGCTGGCAAGGCCGGCAAGTAAGTAGTTGATGGCAATAATAATGATTAAGCACCAGAAAGCTGGAGTCATAGTGTTTACTCTAGTGGGTAGTGATGACACCAATACGGCATCATGCTCAGAAAATGAATAGGTTAGCTGTAATTACTAGTGTAGATGGTGAGATTTAGAAGCGGTAATGGATGTTAGTGTGTGTTTTGTCAGCGATGAAATTAAGACAAAATATTTCAGATTGTGTCTTTTATGCCAAGATGACAGTTGTAAAGTGTGATCGTAGCCCACTTCTCGCTTGGAATGTGCACTAAACAGGCATGCATATTGATCAAACGCAACATGTTAATTGGGATAGTAGCAATAATGAGTGCGCTCGTTTATTTAGTGGGTGTATACCTATTTGAGTAGTTATTTGTCGTCATGTTTAGCGGAGTTCGCATCAGATGATTACTCAAATGAGTATTATGGAGGTCTCAATGGAATTGAATCCAGTATTTGCGCGCCGCTTGTATTTGGCTTTACTTGTAGAACACTTAGAGCGCCCTAACGTGCCTAAATTGATCGAGAAAACCGGCTGGCCGCGTCGCACTATCCAAGATGTGTTAAAAGCATTGCCGGGGCTGGGGTTTGAATTAACCTTTATTCAAGACGGTAAACGTCACAATGATGGTTATTATAAGTTAAGTGATTGGGGGCCGTTTGACCCGATGTGGGTTGAGTCGCGTGAGAATGATTTGATCAGTGCGTTAACGCATTGATTGAGTATGAGTGAAATACCATGAAAAAACCGCCGAAAGGCGGTTTTTTCGTTTTGAACTGAATGCACTTACGATTGTGGACACAGATAAGCGTTGCCAACGTAGGTGACCGACGTGGCATAGGGAAGCGGCTCGTTCAGCAATATGGTATTAGCGCCAAGTTTAGCAGCTTGGTTTCGCAATTGATTGAGCGAACCCATAGTGAGGCTTTTATTGTTAATCAACCAAAAGTTATACCAAGCTCCTTCAGAGCCAACCAAGGTGGTCTTTAATTGGCATTGCTGGCTGGTGGCTTCGGTGTTCCACACAATCTTTACTTGCTGCCCTTGCTCTGTGAGTGGGCTGGTAGCACAGCCTGACAGCAAAGATATTGCTGCAACTAGCGTAATGGCTTTGTTCACTTATAGCCCTTGCGATTCTAAGTACAATACAGTTGCCGCAGTACGAGACTTCACTTGTAGCTTTTTGAGCAAGCTCTTCATGTGAACTTTGACTGTGGCTTCGGAGATAAATAAAGTCTCTGCGATCTGCTTGTTGCGATGACCTTTCGCCACTTCCTGCAAAATCTGGGTTTCACGTTCAGTTAGCGTATTGAGCAACGAATCTTGTTCTACGTTATCGGTTAAGTATTCTTTCACCAAGCTGCTGTAAGCTTTACCACCGCACATGGCTTCTTTAAGTAGGCGGATCAGTTCATCAGGCTCAGTGTCTTTAAGAAGATAACCATCAGCACCGGCTTGGATTAAGGTTTTCACATCATTACGGCTGTCAGATACGGTGAGTACCACAATGCTGCTTTCAATCCCCTCTGCACGCATTGCGTTTAGCGTATCTAATCCCGACATGCCTTTCATATTGAGATCTAACAAGATCAGATCCGGTTCTTTTTCGTGGGCGAGGCCAATAGCATCGGCACCGTTACTGGCTTCGGCAACCAGTTCAAAATCAGGCTCAAAACCGAGAAGTTGACCAATACCACGGCGCATTAGCGGGTGGTCGTCAACAATCATTACTTTCCAACACGTCATTTATATTTTTCCTTATGGCACGAGCATGAAGCTGAGGGTGACACAACAGCCTTGCTCTGGCTCTGAATTTATCGTGACTTCCCCATTAAGTCGATCTGCACGCTCAGACATGATAGCCATGCCGTAATGGTTGAGCTTTTCGTTGTGCTGATCGAAACCTAAGCCATCGTCACAAATCGAGATACTGACTTGGTCACCATCTTGCTGACAAGTAATGATGATTTCATCAGCTTGCGCGTGTTTGATGGCATTCAATGTTGCCTCTCGAATCAATTGTAATAAGTGTACTTGACGATGTGCATCTAAATTAAGCGAAGAGAGTTGATTATCGACAATAATCATAGCATCGGTCTGTTCATCCAAAGGTTTGATCATTTCAACCAAGGCTTCCCCGAAGTTCGCTTCTTTAATGGTGAGGCGGAAGGTGCTTAGTAGTTCACGAAGCTGGGTATAAGCACCAGATAGACCGGCATCGATATCCGTGATGATCTGCTCGGCATGTTGATATTGCTGCTGAGTCAGGTGACGTTTTAACAAAGTGACCTGAATCTTTAAATACGAAAGCGACTGTGCCAGCGAGTCATGAAGTTCGCGGGCAATAGTGGCACGTTCTTCCATCAGTAGTAGCTGATTCGCGAGTTTTTGAGCGCGGTTGTAGTAGATCCCGCGGCTTAGTAGGCGCGAGACGTTTTCGATCAGTGCGCGATCAGGACAAGGCAAACTCTCTTGCCAGCTCAAGCGACCTAGAAACTGATCGTCTAATGTCAGGTCACGACTATGCCAGTGGCGTTCGTTCTCAATTCCTGCCGAAATGATGCTTTCCGCGCCGTTGTTTTCTTCGATCACTAAGCGCACGGCGGTCATCCCTTCGACTTCCACCAAATTATTGAGCATGTTGGCAAAACTTTGAGTGGTTAAACGAGTGACAGACAGCTCTTGCGAGCAGTTATACAGCACTTGTAGTGATTCATTCGCGTGGCGTAAACGGCGTGTTTTCTCATTCACCGATTGTTCAAGGTCGTGGTAATGCTTGCCAAGCTCGGTCGCCATTTTGGAGAAGGCACCAGCCAGAATACCCAGTTCATTATCACTTTTTATATTGATATCAACGTCAAAGGTCCCGTTTTGGACTTGTTCGCTGGCATTCACCAGTTGTTTTAGCGGGCTAACAATCTTGCGTTGGGTGAAGTGAATGGTGAACAGGGCACTGATCAAAATCAGACTTAAACCAATCCCGCCTGTTACCGAAAGGATCTGTAATTTGGTGATAGAGAACTCTTGGAGTTCAAACACGAAGCGGTCGATATTGTCGACGAACGTCGCCACTTCAGCCAAGAAGGCATCATGATCGCCACTTAATAGCGATGGATTCAGACTCTCCCAGCGATCAATTAAGTTGTAATAGTGAAGCTGAATATCGGCAGGTACAGTCCAGTGTTCAAGGGCTGCCATAGAAGGCGAAAACAAGGATTGCTCGAATTGATCGAGATGGTCGTTCAGTTGCGCCGAGTTAGCTTGAATATCATAGGCCAAACGGTAGCTCTGCATCCGCAATGAGCCAGACACATTGATGGCTTCGGCATCGTTAAGGCTGGATGCCAAGGTTAACAGTGCAAAGCTGGTCGTGGCGATCGACAGTAGCAAGATGATCAGCATCGACCTTGCAATGGTGGTGGTGACGGGCTTTTGGGGCCTATTCTGCACGCAGCATCCTTATGAACTATATTTTTACTATTGATAAAAGGGTGTGTAGGTATTCATCAGCGAGCATTTTGCCGTCGCTCTTTGATTAATAGTGTGAGTGTTGCCACTTATGTTTATTGATCCAAGACAAATTACCCCTTCAATTAACCCTTACTAGGTATTTAAGCATTTATTAATAGCTCTAGACTTGCGGTGAAGAATAATGAGCAATTATGAACAGCTTTTGGTGGCTTTAATACCTTTTATTTTGCCCGTCTTTGGGCTGCAACAGCCGTTTGTTCATTTTATTTCATAACTGACCGGAGTGATCCTACATGTTTGATCGGGGACGACGGAGCCTCTTGTCGCGAAGACGCACACCTAGCATCCCACGTATGCCTTGGGTGGTTGATGAAGAGACATTCGTTGACCAGTGCACGCGCTGTAACAAATGCCAGTCAGCTTGTGAAGAAAACATAATTATTAAAGGCGATGGTGGGTTTCCTACTGTCGATTTTAATCGTGGTGAATGCACCTTCTGCGGTGATTGCGCTGAAGCTTGCCCAGAACCCTTGTTTCGTCCTACCACCGAGACTGCTTGGGATGTGAAAGCGCAAATCAATCAACAGTGTTTAGCTCAACACAATGTTGAATGCCGCAGTTGCGGTGACATGTGTGAAGTGATGGCGATTCGCTTTCAACTTCAGCCCGGCAGAGTGGCTCAACCTCAGCTTGAGTCGGACGTCTGCAACGGATGCGGCGCCTGTGTAGCGACCTGCCCGTCATCGGCAATCACTATGGTTACAAGTTAAGGCGAAGCTATATTCGTCACCAAATAAGAAGAGAAATCGCGTATGGCGCTGGAAGAAGTACATATCTCTAGCCTGGTAGTGCATGTAAAACCTGAGTCCCTATCTGATGTAAAAGCTCAGATTTTAGAGATGCCAAATACCGAGATTCACGGCGAGAGTGAAGAGGGGAAAATCATTGTAGTACTTGAGACGGAAAACCAAGGCTACGTGACGGATACCATAGATAAAATCAATAACTTAAACAATGTGTTAACCACTTTTTTAGTGTATCACCAAATTGAACACTTCGATTCGCAATCTGAGGAAGACTCATGAAAATGACACGACGTGCGTTTGTGAAAGCAAACGCGGCAGCTTCAGCCGCTGCTGTAGCGGGTATCACCCTGCCTGCGTCAGCAACTAACCTGATCGTTAGTTCTGACCAAACCAAGATTAAATGGGACAAGGCACCTTGTCGTTTTTGTGGTACAGGTTGTTCTGTACTGGTGGGTACGCAAAATGGTCGTGTTGTGGCAACACAAGGTGACCCAGAAGCACCAGTAAACAAGGGCTTGAACTGTATCAAGGGTTACTTCCTTTCTAAGATTATGTACGGTAAAGATCGCCTACAAACACCAATGCTTCGTATGAAGGATGGTAAATTCCATAAAGACGGTGATTTTGCGCCGATCTCTTGGGATCAAGCGTTCGATATCATGGCTGAGAAGTGGAAAGGTGCACTGAAAGACAAAGGTCCAACAAGCGTTGGTATGTTTGGTTCTGGCCAGTGGACGGTAATGGAAGGTTACGCGGCATCGAAAATGATGAAAGCGGGTTTCCGTTCTAACAACATCGACCCGAATGCCCGTCACTGTATGGCTTCTGCGGTAGGTGCGTTTATGCGTACTTTCGGTATCGATGAGCCAATGGGTTGCTATGATGACTTTGAAAACGCAGACGTGTTCGTACTGTGGGGTTCAAACATGGCTGAGATGCACCCAGTATTGTGGACACGTATTACTGACCGCCGTTTAAGTCACCCTCATGTTAAAGTAAACGTGCTTTCTACTTTCTATCACCGCTCGTTTGAGCTGGCTGATAACGGCATGATTTTCGAGCCGCAAACTGACCTTGCGATTGCGAACTTCATTGCAAACTACATCATTGAAAACGATGCCGTGAACTGGGACTTTGTGAATAAACACACAAACTTCAAGCGCGCGACAACCGATATCGGTTACGGTCTACGTGACGACGATCCACTACAGAAAAAAGCAGCGAACCCGAACTCAGGCAAAATGCACCCAATGAGCTTCGATGAGTTCAAAGCGTCTGTATCTGAATATACGCTAGAAAAAGCTTCTAAGATGTCAGGTGTTTCTGAAGAGAAACTGCTTGAGATGGCGAAGCAATACGCGGATCCAAACACCAAGGTAATGTCACTATGGACTATGGGTATGAACCAACATACTCGTGGTGTGTGGATGAACAGCTTGGTTTACAACATTCACCTACTAACCGGTAAGATTTCTACCCCGGGTAACAGCCCATTCTCGCTAACGGGTCAGCCTTCTGCGTGTGGTACTGCACGTGAAGTAGGTACTTTCTCACACCGTCTACCTGCTGACATGGTCGTAGCGAATCCTAAGCATCGCGCGATTGCTGAAAAAATCTGGAAACTGCCGGAAGGTACGATTCCACCGAAACCGGGTTACCACGCTGTACTGCAAGACCGTATGTTGAAAGACGGTAAGCTAAACGCGTACTGGGTAATGTGTAACAACAACCTCCAAGCAGGTCCAAACATCAACACTGAGCGTCTTCCGGGCTACCGTAACCCTGAAAACTTCGTGGTGTGTTCAGACCCATACCCAACAGCAACAGCACAAGCGGCTGACCTTATTCTTCCGACTGCAATGTGGGTTGAGAAAGAAGGTGCTTACGGTAACGCTGAGCGTCGTACTCAAGCTTGGTACCAACAAGTTGAAGCACAAGGTGATGCGAAATCTGACTTGTGGCAAATCATGGAATTCACTAAGCGCTTCAAGATTGAAGAAGTGTGGGGCGATGACCTACTGGCGAAGATGCCTGAATACCGTGGTAAGACACTATACGATGTGCTATTCCGCAACGGTCAGGTAGACAAGTTCCCACTCACTGAAGCACAACCGCTTAATGACGATGCGCAAGCGCAAGGCTACTACGTACAGAAAGGTCTGTTCGAAGAATACGCAGCGTTTGGTCGCGACCACGGTCATGACTTAGCCCCTTACGATGTATACCACCAAGTACGTGGTCTACGTTGGCCTGTGGTTAACGGTAAAGAAACCCAGTGGCGTTTTGCTGAAGGTTCGGATCCATACGTACCTGCAGGTGAAGGCTTCCGTTTCTATGGTCATGCTGATGGTAAAGCGAACATCATTTTCGCACCGTTTGAGCCAGCACCAGAAGTGCCAGATAACGAGTACGACATGTGGCTATGTACTGGTCGTGTTCTTGAGCACTGGCATACCGGTACCATGACACGTCGTGTACCTGAGTTATACAAAGCGGTGCCGGATGCTGTGTGTTACATCCACCCAGATGATGCGAAAAAACGTAAGCTGCGCCGTGGTGATGAAGTGCTTCTAGCTTCACGTCGTGGTGAAATTCGCTGTCGTGTTGAAACGCGCGGTCGTAACCGTCCGCCGGAAGGGTTGGTATTCGTACCTTTCTTCGATGCACGTATTTTGGTGAACAAGCTGATTTTGGATGCGACAGATCCGCTGTCTAAACAGACGGACTTTAAGAAGTGTCCAATTAAGATCACCAAAGTTGCATAACAGACAGCCTTTCCTTGCTCTTTGCCCTTCAATAATGGGCAAGAGCAAGGTTGTAAGCCTCGAATTTAGCCATTAGGCGGAGATAAGAATGAAACGATTAATGCTTGCCCTTATGACGGTAGGGCTTTTATTCACGGGTGTTGCGCATAGCCATAATGAAGAGCTATACCCGGGTGGTCATGGTGGTGTTGAATCACTACGCGGTATCACTGAATTAGATACCACACGTCCAGCCGACGAATTTAAACATTACCCACGTGACCAAGGTGTGATCGAAAGTGACTACGTATACCAGCCACCTTTGATCCCACACACTGTGCGTAACTACGAAGTGTCGCTAAACGCGAACAAATGTTTATCGTGCCACAGCTGGAAAAACGCGAAAGAATCAGGTGCAACCAAAATCAGTGTAACTCACTACCAGACTCGTGAAGGTCAGGTGCTATCTGATGTGTCTCCTCGTCGTTACTTCTGTCAGCAATGTCACGTTCCTCAAGCAGATGCTAAGCCTTTAGTTGGTAATGACTTCAAGCGTGTTGAAGCGCTTCGCAACGAATAAGCGGAATCAAGAGGTTAGCTATGAAAATATTAAAGGCTTTTTGGCAACGGATGCGCGCACCAAGTAAGGTGGCTGTTGGCTTGGTGTTGTTCATGGGCTTTATGGGTGGTCTGCTATTCTGGGGTGCATTTAACACCGGAATGGAAGCAACTAACACAGAAGAGTTCTGTTCTGGTTGTCACGCACCAATCGTAAAAGAGATCCGTGAAACGATTCACTATGCCAACCGTTCAGGTGTTCGTGCAATTTGTTCTGATTGTCACGTACCACATAACTGGACTGATAAGATTGTGCGTAAAGTACAGGCATCAAAAGAGCTGGTGGCATTTGCTATGGGTACCATCTCGACCGAAGAGAAATTCCAAGAACGCCGTGGTCATTTGGCCCACCGTGAATGGAAACGAATGAAAGACAACGATTCGCAGGAATGTCGTAACTGCCATAACTACGAATACATGGACTTCTCAGAGCAAGGTGAGCGTAGTGTGAAACAACACTCTACAGCCCTAGCTTCAGGTGAAAAGACCTGTGTTGACTGTCATAAAGGGATTGCTCACAAACTACCTGACATGAAAGATGTGGAAGGTTGGTAATAACTAAGGGGTGAAATCAGAATGAGTACATTAGAGTGGGTTATTTGGCATGTGTTGGGTTATGCCGCAATGCCTGTAATCATCTTATCTGGCTTTGCTGCTGTTGCTGCCATTTGCATCTGGCTATTGTCGCTAGGTAAAGACAAAGAATTGAGCTAACAGTCAGCTATATCCATATTTGAACCACGTCTTAGGGCGTGGTTTTTTTATAGCTATGATGATCAAGATCGGCATCGTTAGAGACGCGTTTGACTAGCCCGATAACGACCAGAGCGATCCAAACGCTGTAGATTGGAAGCCATTCTAGGATCAATTGCACTATGCTGACAGAGTCAAAATTGATCCACAACTCAGCAAGATGCAACAACGCCATCAACCACAAGCCGATGAAACTGAACGCGAGGAATGAGGGTCTGTCCATAGTGGTATCTTCATACGTAACTAACGAATGAAGATACTATAGATCTAAATGAGAATTATTACCAATGAGTTTTGTTTGAAATATCGCTAAACGGTGTATTTAGTAAAAAGCGACTTATTGTGTTGAGTGTTACGGGTTAGTGGTAATTAATTTGGCATCGATTAGCTTCTGGCGGAAAAGATCAGCACGTTCTCGGTTTACCCCAAAATCAGAATAACCTGTACGCGACTCGGAGCGCACGATCAGCGTACTGCCTTGCTGCGCGACTTCAAAGTCATCGACAAACTGAAATACGCGGCTAACACATTCTACTCGAAGGTAGTTATCGCTTTTTTGGCCAAGCTGTGCACCAGGCAAAGAAAGGGCGAGTTGAGCGATTTGTTGCCAATCATTTTGCCCAGCAACGGTAAGCTGATACTGGGCAATGGCAAAGTCAGGGCGTGTTTCAAGGGTAGATACACAGTTTGGCTTTTCACCACATAGGGTATCGACTCGCTTACCGATTTGGCTATCACCATTTGAACAGCCGGCAAGCAGAGTGGTTGCGATGAGAGGGAGCGATAATAAGATCCGTTTCATTATTCATCCTTGGTTGTGTGGCGCTTTATGATCATGTTTAGCACGATTAGCACGATTAGCACGATTAGCACGATTAGCACGATTAGCACGATTAGCACGATTAGCGCCGAGTGGCGACAAGCAACCTAAGCGGCGAATTGAGTAAGGTATAAGCCAAATCCTACCCACGAGGCAGCAAGCAGTGCCCAAGGTAACCAGTGTTGCTTGTAGCTAACTTGATGCTCTACTTGTACGTCAGATGTTTCGACTGTCGTGTGCTTTTCTTTTTGCTGTTTTTTGCGAAATTTATCGCGTTCACGCGCTTTGGCTTTTTGTTGTTTTTTGTACTGTTCAATGCCTTTTTGGATCCCTTGAGCAATGAGTTTGGTTTGCTCTTTGGTTTGTCCTGGTTTTTGGGTCGCGCGTGCAATTTTCATCGCATCAGCTTGCGTCTCTGGTGAAGGTTGCTGCTTTTGGTTTGCCATTGCTAATCGTTGTTGGTGAATTTTCAATAGATTATATACCCAAGGCTTGCTTAGAGGCAGTGTGTCGTCACTCGCTTTGTGTTGCTAACCAAGAGAAAATCACCGTTTGCGGCTTAGATGTCGCTCCCAGTAATAGAAAAAGGGAAATAATGTGCATCACATGACTATGCAAAAGTGCTGTGCTTATTTTCAAACTTGTAGGAATATTTCAGAAAGTTAATCAAAATAAAAATAGATTAATATTTGCGCGCAGTCTATTTAAGTTGTTGATTTTTATTGGTTTGACTTTAGTTTGGGAACGGTTTTATTTGCTACTGATAAGTCTGTGAACACGATCAATGTTTCACTTTTATTGAAAGTTTCACCCAAAAAAGTGTGACAGAGGCTACAACTCATTAAGTGAAAAAGTGCGGTGTACCACAGAATTACCCATCTAGGGTTTTTATTTGAGATGAAGGCGCTAAGGTACTACGACAAACTTAATCTTGGGTTGAATATTGGCTATCGCACCACCATTGCTATAACAAGCTTGTGTAGTAGTAGGAGAAACCTTGCGATATTCACTCGATGCTTTTGATAAGCATGGCTTATTGAAGCCGTCCCCAATGTTATGGCTGGTTTTGGCATTCAGCGCCAAAGCTTGGATTGTCTTTGTGATGGCAGGATCCAGTCGCGAGCAAGGATCACAGCTCCTCACTTTGTTCTATCCAATAAAAGAAACTTTGTATGTCGGGTTTGTTCTCGGGCTACCCAGTATTTTACTGACTTGGCTCAGCGGGCTGCGACATCGTAATAATCATTTAATAAATACGATATGGCGACACGGAAAACTATTATTACTCGTCGCTTATATATCTGATTGTTTATTACAGACGTATCACTTAATCACGACACAGGGTGTGTTTAGTTGGTCAAACGGGGTCATGATGGTCCTCACAATTTGGCTAACCATGTATTTGCTAAGGAGTACGCGCGTTAAGAATACGTTTGCTGATAAACCTGTAGAGAGGTAAAGCAAATGAATGAATGGGGTAAAGGGTTAGTCTTATTTAGTGCCTTGCTCAGCCCACTAGCCATGGCTGATTGGCTACTGGATGTGAATTTCGAATTAACTGGCGCTGATAGCAAGCAAAGCGTGAATACGTCGCTGTCGTTACTGCCGGGTGAAGAAACGGTTTTCTTTGACACCGACGATCAAGGCCTGCATCGCCGTGAATTAGTAGGCAGCGCTGAGTTGTTAGAAGTGTCGGCTGAAGAGTTAAAGATTGCTTTTAAAGTACAAGAGCGCTTGGATGATGGCGGTTGGCGCACAATTATCGCCCCAACACTTTCAACAGGGTTAGATACCCCCGCTTCATTTGAATCAGTTGATGATCAAGCAAATCAACAAGTGAAACTTCATATCGCAGTATCGTCAGTATAACGATGATGTCACGTCGACAGAGTAGGTATGATTTAATCATGGCGTATGTGGCTGTGATAGTAACACCAAGGATTGATGCAAAGCTGATTAGGATATTGTTTTGAAGCTTGAAACTACACGACTCGATTTTCTATAAAACGCTCCTGTTGGGAGCGTTTTTTATTGCCGTACATTTGGCTATCGGCCCGTGATAGGAAGTAATCGGGCGTATCACCGTTACGGTAATAGGTCACCCCGACACTCGCCCCTATCGTGATGGAGTATTCGTTGAGCACAAACGGGCGGCGAGCTTGGATCATGATTTGATCGACCAAGCTATCAACCTCTTTTGTACTGGTCTTAGTGATCAACATGACAAACTCATCTCCCGCTAAGCGAGCGAAAAACGCATTACCTCCTAATAACCCATTCATTCGATAACAGAATTGCTGCAGCACTTTATCGCCAATGTGGTGACCATGGTTGTCGTTGACTTGCTTAAAATCATCAAGGTCGATGAACAGCAAAGCGGGAGCAGCATGTTGAATGGACTGGCATTTTAGAGTGCGGTGTAAGTGCTCTAAAAAGGCATAACGGTTTGGTATACCGGTAAGCATATCTTTACGCGCAATCAGTGCCGTTTTGGCTTCAGATTCTTTTCTGCGACGGATTTCCTTTCTTAATTGCCGATTGGCCCAAGTGCAATAACCAATACCAACCACACTAATAAAAAAGCTGATGATTGCGGTGTTAAGCCAAGGCTTTATGGTTAGCCACATTTGGCGCTCTTGGAGAGGATAAAGAAATTGCTCGTCGATAACAGTGGGCGGAATGATTTTGAGTTGATGCAGCGTATCGGCAATGTGTTGCCAGCGAGTCGTGTTCATGTGGCCGAGCTCGATCAGTTCAGCCATGATCATATCGCGGCTAGCCAGTAATTCTTGCTCAAGCACTGCTGGGCTTTTACCGGTTGGGTAGTGGGTCAGGATTTCTAATGTTTCCGGAATATGTTGCAGTGCATACTCCCAGCCCCTAAGGCTTGCTTCTCGAAAACCTGTCACAACATCTTCGTTGTACTCCACCATATCACTATGAGTGAAGATGATATCGCTGTAGAAATAAATGCCGTGATCGGTTGGATCAAATACTCGTGGGGGAATGCCTTGCTGATTGAGAATGTAAGCATCGCTGGTGAGGTAACCACTAAAAGCATCGACGTGATCTTGTACCAAGCTTTCAAGTTTGCCGGTAGTCGGTACTTGTTCAAAATCGCTGAGGGTTAATCCTGCTTTTGCCATCATCGCAATGATTTCTGCATCTTCATTACCAGCAAACATCATGATTTGTTTACCAGATAAATCCGATAATTGGTAAATCGGCGAGTCGGCTTTCATCAAGAGTACGTTCGGTGAGCGCTGGAAGATATTAGCTAGGGCAACAAGAGGTTGACCATGACCATAAGCGACTAAAACTTCGGTATTACCAACGCCAAAGTGGGCTTTTTTACTCAGAACGGCATGAAGCGCGCTTTTTCCATCACCACCTTGATTTATAGTGACGTCTAATCCGGCTTCATGATAAAAGCCTTTTTCTTTGGCAACATAAAAGCCTGCAAATTCGGCTTGATGGTGCCAGCGCAATTGCAAGTTAACAGCTTCTACTGCTGCCTGAGCTGGGCTGGTTAATATCACCAAAAGTAGTAGAATAACTAAGGTTATTTGACTCACAATATGCAACATCTTTAATCGTTGAAGAGCGGCGGTAACTATATGTAAAGTTAGCTATTGCTGTAAAGACCTAAACCCTACCTATGTGATGGTTAGCAGCGATCATAAGTTCTTGATAAGTCAATTTATAATCAATTTACAAAATAATACTTAGAACCATTTAGGAGATTTTTATGGCTATCGCACAACCGGCAATTATCCCTGATGCAGGGCCATTTGCTCTTTATGTTGTACTGAAAGTGGTTGGTGATAAACAAGCGGTTCTGGACCAATTTAAGCAAGTACACACTCTTGTTAGTAGCATCAATACTCAACAAACCGATGCTAATCTTCGTGCAAGCGTTGCTTTCGGTAAGGATTTTTGGCTTTCGCTTGAACGCGGTTGCCCTGAAAATTTTGATGATTTTGAAGCGCTAGGTGAAGGTGATATTACAGCCCCTGCTACGGGTGGTGATATTCTGTTACACGTAAATGCTTCTCGCCATGATTTAAACTTCTATCTACTTCGTAAGCTATTGACTGATATCGCCGCTGACGTTGAAATCATGGACGAAACATACGGTTTCAAATACCTAGATGCACGTGATATGACAGATTTCATCGATGGTACTGAAAACCCGAAAACCGATGAATCTCGTAAAGAGGTTGCGCTGATCAAAGACGGTGAATTTGCGGGCGGTAGCTTCGTGATGGTTCAGCGCTTTATTCACAACCTACCTGCGTGGAATCGCCTAAACGTGGCAGCACAGGAAAAAGTGATTGGTCGTACTAAACCTGATTCTGTAGAACTCGAAGATGTTCCTGCACAGTCGCATGTGGGTCGTGTTGATATTAAAGAAGAAGGTAAGGGCTTGAAGATTGTTCGTCATAGCTTGCCATACGGTAGCGTGAGCGGTGATCACGGCCTTCTGTTCATTGCTTACTGTCATACCCAGCATAACTTTAAAGCGATGCTAGAGAGCATGTACGGTAAAACTGACGGTAAAACTGATCAGATGCTGCGCTTTACTTCGGCAGTAACCGGGGCTTACTTCTTTGCGCCATCAGCAGAGATGCTAGCAAGCCTATAAGCGTTTTTGCGCGAGACTATCTGAATAATAAAAGCGAAGGCAGTGCCTTCGCTTTTTTGTTGCTACTGTTTTCTATATCGCAGAAAACAAAAACGCCACCCGAAGGTGGCGCTTTATTAAGATTTCACAATCTTACTTCTTGATGCGTAGAACTGGAGTTTCACCCACAGTTGTTGCGCCAGCAAGTTTGTTCAACTCTTTGATTTCGTCCATGTTAGAGATAACAACTGGAGTTAGAGTTGATTTTGCTTTTTCTTCTAGAAGAGCTAGATCGAATTCAATGATAGTGTCGCCCACTTTCACTGTTTGACCTTCTTCAGCGATACGAGTGAAGCCTTCGCCTTTTAGTTCAACAGTATCGATACCGAAGTGTACGAATAGCTCGATGCCGTCGTCAGATTCGATAGAGAAAGCGTGGTTAGTTTCAAAGATTTTACCGATAGTACCGCTTACTGGTGCAACCATTTTGTTGCCAGCAGGTTTAATTGCGATACCGTCACCAACGATTTTCTCTGCGAATACTACATCTGGCACGTCTTCGATGTTAACGATCTCACCAGATAGTGGAGCGATAATTTCAATTGCACCAGCTTCGTTGCTGTCGTCAGAAACTAGCTTCTTCAGTTTGTCAAACAGACCCATAATGTTGCTCCTAAGCGTTGTTATTTTACCTTGTGGCTATTTTATTAGCACATGGTCTTTTCTGCGATGAATTTTTCTACGTGAGCTTCGATTTCAGCTGCAGTTGGTAGAGCAAGTGCTTGCTCAGCCATAGCTTTAACATCAGCGAAGTTAGCATTACGGATAACTTTCTTGATGCGTGGAATCGAAATAGCACTCATGCTGAACTCGTCCAGACCCATACCTAGTAGAAGTAGGGTTGCACGCTCGTCACCTGCAAGCTCACCACACATACCTGTCCACTTACCTTCTTTGTGAGAAGCATCGATAACTTGCTTGATCACGGTAAGTACAGCAGGTGATAGCGGGTTGTATAGGTGAGAAATCAGCTCGTTACCACGGTCAACTGCTAGAGTATACTGGGTTAAGTCGTTTGTACCAATGCTAAAGAAAGCAACTTCTTTCGCTAGGTGATGCGCAACTGCAGCCGCTGCAGGTGTTTCCACCATTACACCGATTTCTAGTTCTTCGTCGAATGCTAGACCTTCTGCACGAAGCTCTGCTTTGTACTCTTCTAGTGCTGCTTTCAGTTCACGGATTTCCTCAACAGAGATAATCATTGGGAACATGATACGGATTTTACCGTGTGCAGATGCACGTAGGATAGCACGAAGCTGGTCGCGAAGGATTTGACGACGATCTAGGCTAATGCGGATTGCACGCCAACCCAGGAATGGGTTCATTTCTTGTGGAAGATCTAGGTATGGTAGATCTTTATCGCCACCGATATCCATTGTACGGATAATCACAGACTCGCCGTGCATTGCTTCAGCAACTTCTTTGTAAGCAACGTATTGCTCTTCTTCAGTTGGAAGCGCGTCGCGGTCCATGAATAGGAATTCTGTACGGTACAGACCAACGCCTTCACCGCCGTTACGGTTAACGCCGTCACAGTCTTTAACTGTACCAATGTTACCGCAAACTTCTACTTGCTTACCGTCTAGGGTAATTGCAGGTAGGTCTTTAAGTTTTGCTAACTCTTCTTTCTCTGCTAGGTATTCATCGCGAGTTGCTTTGAATTGCGCTAGCTCTTCTTCTGATGGGTTGATCACAACTTTGTTGTTGATTGCATCTAGCATCAGCATGTCGCCGTTTTTCACTTGCTTAGTGATATCGTTAGTACCAACGATAGCTGGAAGCTCTAGTGAACGCGCCATGATAGAAGTGTGAGAAGTACGACCACCGATATCAGTGATGAAACCAAGTACGTAATCTAGGTTGATTTGAGCTGTTTCGGAAGGAGTTAGGTCGTTAGCAACAAGGATGACTTCCTCGTTGATAGCACTTAGGTTAACGATGTTGATGCCTAGTGCATTTTTTACAAAACGTGTACCGATATCACGGATATCTGTTGCACGCTCTTTTAGGTATTCGTCATCTAGCGATTCTAGCGTTGAAGCTTGTTCTTCAATGATAGAGTGGATTGCTAGGTCAGCTGAAGCGTTGTTTTCTTTAATGAAGGCTATGATTTCTTCTTCAAGCTCTTCATCCTCAAGCAACATGATGTGACCTTCAAAGATCGCTTCTTTCTCTTCACCAAAGGTGATACGTGCTTTTTCTTTGATTGCTTCTAGTTGCTCAGATGATTTTTTTCGAGCGTCGAAGAAACGTTGTACTTCGTTTTCGATCTGGTCTGCAGGGATAGATGACTTATTTAAGACAATCTCATCTTCTTGCAGGAGTAGTGCTTTACCGAAAGCAATACCCGGAGATGCCAGGATACCTGAAATCATAGCCTTACCTTAACTTATTCTATAAAAACTAGGGACGTAATAAACGGTCTGCGAATTAGTGCAGAGTGTCCATTAGAGCAACTAGGTGATCTACAGCTTCTTGAGCTTGAGCGCCTTCAGCAGAGATAGTTACTACAGTGCCTTTTACTAGACCTAGAGTTTGTAGTTTGAATAGGCTTTTCGCGCTAGCGCTTTTACCGTTTGAAGTCACAGTGATGTCCGCATCGAATGCTTTAGCTTCTTTAACGAACTGAGCAGCTGGACGAGTGTGTAGGCCGTTTTCTGCTGTGATTTCAACTTGCTTCTGATACATTTTTCACCCCGATATTTGAAATATTATGTAATCTTTGCGTAAAAATATTTTAGCTTATAGTAACTGAGATGGTTTGTTTATCTCGATGAATAAATTAACCAAGAGTTAGTCTAAATTGCTTAATCCAAGTCAAAGTTTGATGAGTTATTTTGCCTTGGTTACATTAAATGGACTGATTTATGTCCTTTTATTTTGATGCTAAAAATAAAACGCCTCGGATTTATAGTAAAACCCCGTTTAAAAAGCAACAAAAAAGCCCCCGAGGGAGCTTTTTTCGTCAACAAACTGTCATGAAACACGTAAAAGTGTGATCACTGTTGGGTTTCTTTGTCTGTGAACATACCCGCAAAGAGTGCCGTTGATAGGTAACGTTCACCTGAGCTTGGTAGGACCACAACGATGTTTTTATCAGCATATTCTGGTTTTGCGGCGATATT
This sequence comes from Photobacterium jeanii, assembly GCF_001650345.1. Lineage (GTDB taxonomy): Bacteria > Pseudomonadota > Gammaproteobacteria > Enterobacterales > Vibrionaceae > Photobacterium > Photobacterium jeanii. The sequence goes on from NZ_LVHF01000027.1 coordinate 50,198, forward strand.
ATTAGCAGCAACCACTGCAGCACCGGATGAAATACCAGCTAAGATGCCTTCTTCTTTCATCAAACGTTGTGCCATTTCAATGGCATCTTCGGAGCTAACACGCTCAACTTCGTCAATCAAATCCAATTCTAGGTTGCCAGGGATGAAACCTGCACCAATACCTTGGATTTTATGTGGCGCTGGCTGAATTTCATCGCCTGCAAGCGCCTGAGTGATGACTGGAGACTCTGTTGGTTCAACCGCAACGGTCGTGATTGCCTTGCCTTTGGTTTGCTTAATGAAGCGGCTTACACCCGTTAGGGTACCGCCAGTACCAACACCAGAAACGAAGACATCGATTTCACCTTCGGTGGCATCCCAAATTTCAGGGCCTGTAGTTTTCTCGTGAATTTCAGGGTTAGCAGGGTTATTAAACTGTTGCAAAAGTAGGTATTGGCTAGGATTTGAAGCCACAATCTCTTCCGCTTTTTCAATTGCCCCTTTCATACCTTTTGGTGCTTCGGTTAGCACTAGGTTTGCGCCTAGGGCTTTAAGTAGCTTACGGCGCTCAAGACTCATGCTCTCAGGCATCGTAAGAGTCAGCTTATATCCACGAGCAGCTGCAACGTAAGCAAGGGCAATACCTGTGTTACCAGAAGTCGGCTCAACAAGCTCTACGCCTTCTTTTAGCGTCCCCTTTTTCTCCGCATCCCAAATCATATTGGCACCGATACGGCATTTCACGCTAAAGCTTGGGTTACGAGCTTCGATTTTTGCTAGGACTTTACCGTTACTTACGCGATTAAGGCGAACCAATGGCGTATTACCAATGGTTAGAGTGTTATCTTCGTAAATTTTGCTCATGATTACCGTTCCTTCGTAACACGTTTCAACTTAAGACACTCTAAGCATAACCATGTTCTGTAATTTGCAAAGTAATTAATTGTTTAGCTGTTATAGCTAAAAGTTATATAGAACCAAGCTATAACAGCACAATTTCGATCTTGTTAACCGATGAACAAAATTATGAACGGTAGTCTTCACGATAGTGATCGACCCACATCGCTGTTGCGCCACATACCGCGATAGGCATCACGAACAAGTTAAGAATCGGAGTCATAGTAAATAGCATCACTAAGCTACCGAAGCTGAGTGACTTACCGCGTTTAACCTTCAGCGCATCACGCATTGAGGTAAAAGGTACCTTGTGGTTATCAAACGGGTAGTCAGCGTATTGAATGGTCATCATCCAAGCACTGAATAGAAACCATAATACTGGGCCTAGTGTTTGGCCTATGGCTGGTATCCAAAGCAAAATCAGTAAACCGATCGCTTTAGGTAAGTAGTATTTTAGTTTGATCCACTCACGCTTCATGATACGTGGAATGTCTTTCATTACTTCTTTGATGCCAGTATCTGGCTGTTTCTCACCAGTCAGTTTGGCTTCTAGTTGCTCGGCCAATAATCCATTGAACGGGGCGGCAATCCAGTTTGCTATGGTGCTAAAGAAGTAGGAGAAGGTCACTAAAGTGGCGATAGCTAATAAAGGCCATAAAATGTAGCTCAACCAGCTAAGCCATTCCGGTAGCATAGCTAGCCACCCCGTGATCCATTGATCAAGCTGTGATAGGACAAAACCAAAGGCGCTTCCGAACAACAGAATATTCACCAATAAAGGCAGGATAACAAAACGACGTGTACCGGGCTCTAGCGCTAAAGATAGACCACGGAAAAAGTAGCCAGCGCCGCTGATTGGGTCTTTAATCGGTGACTGTGTGTACATGCTTGCTCCTTGAGGGCTCTATAAACAGTGAAAAAAGGGGATGAGCCTGCCTGCATGGTACAATACCTCTCACAAATATTCGATTGCCAAGCATTAGTAATGACGTTAGCCCTGAATATAAGTTAACGGTTGAATATGTCTTTCGTTTGAAAAGTAATCAAAAATGCGCACAAAGGCACGATATTCAATGATTCTACGGTTAGATGTTCTCATTGGTTAGTGAGTTTTGATAAAGTAACCCAGCCAGTATGCTTTTTTCGGCTAAGTCGCAGGAAGTGATGGCACTGCACAAAGGATGAATTAGGTCATAAGATGTGATCCTGATTACGCTCTGTTAACGTCAGTGTGCTAATAAATAATGGTGGATTGAGTTAGCTGCTGAGTATGGTAATACTTAGTGCTAACGGATAAATGTTTAACAAAGTTACTTCGCTAGGGTCGGTGACTCTCAGGGATAACAAGCTAAATTTTAGAGTATTGTATGGCGGAATTGCGTCTGGTTCTTATTATTGTTGGTGCGTTGGCGATCTCTGCGCTGTTGTTACATGGCCTTTGGACAAGTCGAAGAGAGAAACCGACGAAGTTTGGTGATAAACCTAAGCCTGTTGGTAAGCTTGAAAGCGAGCAGTCTTTCGATGCTGAAGGTTTCGATCAACATGGTGTTGGTAGTGTTCGCGTAAAAGGTACGGATAATCCTGCGCCTAATACGCCACCGCAGCCAAGCGGGGCGATCAATTTCGGTCAGAAAATAGAGGCAGATCCTCTATTAGACTCAGCTCCAGTAAAAGCGGAGCCTGCACAAGACTTACCTCCTATTTCAGCGCAACCAGAGCCGCAAGCCCCTATTGCAGCCCAAGCGACGGTTGATCAAGTTACAGCTGAGCAAGCTGTAGTTAACCAAGCTACGCAGGCACAATCTTCTGTTCAAGCACCTGTGCAGAGTCAGCCAGTTGAAGCCCCTCAAGTGGCTCAACACCATAAACCGGTTTCGCACGATAATGAGCCAGGTTTGGGTAATCTCGATCTTGTTTCTGAAGAACCTGTTGCGAAACAACAGCCACAAGAATTACAAGCACAGGCACAGCCAGTGTCACCTGTTGCACAACCTGAGCCAGCACCTCAAGCTGCGGTGACAACAACAGCATCAGTACCACAAGAGTCAGTGGCTGAAGCTGCTACTGCGAAGGTTGAAACGGAAAGCGTCGTTATTGAAGAGCCTGTTGTGATTGAAGAAAGCGCAGCAGAACCAGCGCTTGATGGTGAGACAATCATTGTGTCTGACACTGAAGTGATGACGCAGACTTCAGCGGAAGCTGAGCCACAACAAACCGAAGTACAACCTGAAGCTGTTGTTGAGCCAGAACCTGAGCCAGCACCGCTTGAGCGTTCATACATTGCGCTTAATGTTCATGCCCGTAATGGTGAATTACTTCGAGGCGCGAAATTATTCGGTCTTCTTGAACGTCATGGTCTAATTTTCGGTGAGAATTCGGTTTATCACCGTCATGCTGATAAAGCAGGTTTAGAGCCGACGATTTTCACTGTTACTAATATGGTACACCCGGGGAACTTCCCTCAGCATAACATTGAGCAATTTGAAACTCCGGGCATTGCCTTCTATCTCATGCTGCCATGTCATGGTCGCGCAGATATGAATTTCAACAACATGCTACGTACAGTACAGCTTGTTGCTGACGAACTCAGTGCCGATGTATTGGATCAGGATCGTAATATGATCACGCCGCATCGTATTAATGAATATCGTGAGAAAGCGAAGTTCTACACTCAGGCGTAATTAGCGAGTTTCGCAAAAGTTTGATAAGTGGGCTCCTTTGGGAGCCCACTTTTTTATTTAATGCGTTGTCATTGCTTGGTATAACCTTGGCAACAACAGAAAGTATATGTGAGTAGGAATTGCTATGAGTCTTGAAGTCCAGCAGCAACTGGAAACCTTGCGCCAACAGCTGACTTATCACGGTTATCGTTACTACGTGGAAGATAACCCTGAAATCCCAGATGCAGAATACGACCGTATGATGCAGCAACTGCTTGCGATTGAAGCCGAGCACCCTGAATGGGTAACAGACGACTCGCCAAGCCAGCGTGTTGGTGGCACACCATTAGATGGTTTCACCCAAATCCAGCACGAATTACCAATGCTATCGCTCGATAATGCGTTTAACGATGAAGAACTCAAAGCATTTGAAAAGCGTTTGCTAGATCGTCTGCCCGCAGCGTCAGCAATGACATTCTGTGGTGAGCCAAAACTTGATGGCCTTGCTGTGAGCCTAATGTATGAAAACGGTGTACTGACGCAAGCGGCAACCCGTGGCGATGGTACTACCGGCGAAAATATCACCGCTAATGTACGTACTATTCGCTCCATCCCTCTGAAACTACGAGGCGAAGGTTGGCCTGCACGTCTTGAGGTGCGTGGTGAAGTGTTCATGCCTAAAGCTGGCTTTGAAGCCTTGAACGAACGTGCCATCAAGAAAGGTGAGAAAACATTTGCTAACCCTCGTAATGCGGCTGCAGGTAGTTTACGTCAGCTGGATTCGAAAATTACGGCTTCTCGCCCGTTGAGTTTTTATGCTTACTCTGTCGGTGTGGTTGAAGGTTTAACGCTGGCACAAAGTCAGTATGAGCGTTTGCTTCAACTGAAAAGCTGGGGCTTACCTATGTGCCCTGAGATCCGTCAGCTAGAAACCATCAATGATGTGATCGCTTACTACCAGGAAATTGGTGAGCGCCGAGAATCACTACCTTATGAAATTGATGGGGTGGTCTTTAAAGTTGATGACATTACGTTGCAAGAGCGTTTGGGCTTTGTGGCTAGAGCACCGCGTTGGGCGATTGCTTATAAGTTCCCAGCTCAAGAAGAGATGACGGTACTTAATAACGTCGAGTTTCAAGTCGGGCGTACTGGTGCCATTACCCCTGTGGCTAAATTAGAGCCTGTATTTGTTGGCGGTGTGACAGTAAGTAATGCGACATTGCATAACGCTGATGAAGTCGCTCGCCTTGGCGTTATGATTGGCGATACTGTGATTATCCGCCGTGCGGGGGATGTTATTCCTCAGATTGCTTCCGTCGTTGAATCTCGTCGTCCTGACGATGCAAAAGCGATTGTGTTCCCACAAGCTTGCCCTGTATGTGAATCTCGTGTTGAGCGTGTAGAAGGTGAAGCGGTTGCTCGTTGTTCAGGTGGCTTGTTCTGTCAGGCGCAGCGTAAAGAAGCTTTGAAGCACTTTGTTTCGCGCAAAGCATTGGATGTCGATGGCTGCGGCGAAAAGGTCATTGAGCAACTGGTTGATCGTGAGATGGTGGAAACACCAGCCGATCTCTTTAAGTTGTCACCCGGTGTCTTAACTGTTCTAGAGCGTATGGGGCCGAAATCTGCTCAAAAATTGGTTGATGCACTTGTGGCGTCAAAAACGACTACGTTACCTCGTTTCTTGTACTCGTTAGGTATTCGTGAAGTAGGTGAAGCGACCGCTGCCAATTTAGCGAACCACTTTGAAACGCTAGAGGCTATCACTGCAGCTTCGAAAGAACAGTTAATTGAAGTGAACGATGTTGGTGAGATTGTTGCCGAGCATATTCATAACTTCTTCCGTGAACAACACAATAACCAAGTGATTGCTGATTTATTAGAGGTTGGCATCAACTGGCCTGCAATTGAAAAGCCAGAAGAAGGTGTTGAACGTCCGCTAGAAGGTAAGACTGTGGTATTAACAGGCACCTTATCGCAACTTGGTCGTTCAGAAGCAAAAGCGATGCTTCAAGATCTTGGCGCAAAAGTGACGGGAAGTGTTTCGAAAAAAACGGACTTACTTGTTGCTGGTGAAGCGGCGGGTTCAAAGCTAACCAAAGCCCAAGATTTGGGGATTGAGGTTTGGGATGAACAACAGCTACTTGATTTTGTGAAGTGATGAGAATTGCTTTTCTGAGCAAGTGATATACGCAGAGTTTATTGCTTAGAGACAGAATAAATATCCAATTATATAAACGCACTGGGGTAATTCTTGGTGCGTTTTTTTATATTTACGATTTAAATCAGCCGATATTACGCTCTGATTTTATTCGAGCGACATCAGCTGTTTTTTTACAAATCAAAGAGGTGTGATCAATTCGATCCTTAGACTGCAAATAGATAAGAATAGAAAATGGTTTTTCGTGTTCTTTCATGTTTTATGTTTTTTTATGTTTTTAAGTTGTTGAAAATAAATAGGTTTTATTTTTGTTGATAATGAAATAAGTAAAGATTAGAGGTGGATCACTGTTAGCGATAAAGTTTGCACTCAGTCATATTTTTTAAACAATAAATTAAGTTCTAATTGATGTTTTGCGCTGCGAAAGTAGTCTTGTTGGTGAGGTGAATGAACGAATTCACAAACTAAAAAAATATGATTTAGCTGATTTTAGAAATTTAGCTTACATATTGGGAGAGTTACTTTGAGCCTTCGGCGGCCAACCTTTTCAGGCTCAAGTAAACAGCTAATATTTTAGGAGTTATTCCATGGGAAAATTATTCAAGCGTTCCGTTCTTGGCGTTGCCGTTGCAGCAGCAGCGTTAGTATCAACAGGCGTTCAAGCAAAACCAGCGACTGATACGGTTGATCTTTATGGTCAAATCGCAGTTTCTGTTTGGCAACTTGGTGAAGATAAAATTGGTGGCGGCGATGCGCCAATTAAAGTAGAGAATGAATCTCGCTTTGGTCTTCGTGGTTCGCACGATTTAGCTCGCGGTCCAATTCTATTCTGGCAAATGGAAGGTGGTAACGTTGCTGATGATGGTCAAGGTTCTGGCCTAGGTGTACGTGACACATTCGTTGGTTTGGATTTTGAAGATGCTGGTAAAATTCGTTTAGGTCGTATGCTTACGCCTCTTTACGAAATCATTGACTGGCCATACTCAGGTCAATCTGCAGGTAAAATCTTTGATGGCGGCGGTGATATCATTGGTGGTGCGCGTTACGACCGTCAATCAAACATGATTCGCTACGACTCAGCTAACTACAGTGGCTTCTCGTTCAATTTAGCGGCTGGTCGTGGTACTGAAAGTAACAAAGATTCTAACTTCTTTGGTATCGGTGCACACTACTCAATCGCAATGTTTACCTTCCATGCTGGTTATGAAGGCGGTCAGGATCGCAGTGTAAGCGATTTGGATTCTCTATACAGCGCATGGTTGAAGCAAGAACCAGGTGTGACTCCAACACCATCTGGCATTGAAGGTAGCACAACATCTGATACTCAAGCTTACTTGCTAGGTTTTGAAGTTAACTTAGAAGACTTTGCATTTAATGCGGCTTATAAACATGAACAAGCTGATTATGAAGATGCAGATTTTGAATATAAAGGCGTTACATACGAAGTTCGTGGCTTAGATCTTAAGCAAGGTAGTTACTCGCTAGGTGCTATCTACAACGGTGTAGAAAACTGGCAATTTAAACTTAACTACGCAGCTAACTTAGATGTGAAAGCGAGTGGTACTGAGCTAGACAATACTGCTGACTCAATTATTTCAGCACAAGCACAATACTTCTTAGATGATTCAGCTCTTACTTACTTACGTCCGTATGTAATTGAAAAAGATGGCTCAGACCGTGAATTCGGTTGGGGCGCAGGTATTGAATACTACTTCTAGACCCTATATTCAATACTACTACTGCTGAGTTCTTTAAATTTGACCGGTTGTTATCAGCCGGTCTTTTTTGTTTTAAGCGTTAAAAACTGTTGGAGGATTTTGTTTTCTTCATTGCTAAATTGGCATGATTACTTCTCTTTCTGTTTTGCTTTGTAACTATGTATCTCAGCTGTATTTAACTAGCCCACATGAAATGTAGTATTTCCTTCTATTCTTCACTACCTCCCGTTACAGCTTCGCTATTTATCTTTCTTTTCATAATAGATGCTTACCCGTGAAATCATTTGAGCCGTTATTTATCTTTATTTGTAACGGCTTGTATTGGAAGAGCTTGTTTCTACTTGTTTGGTTTTTGATGGTGAATAAAGCAAGGAACAAGGTAAGGGAAGTCTTTAATGTGTGGTGGATATAAAAAACGCCCGGAAGGGCGTTTAATTCTTAGTGACAGTAAAGAAATTTATTCGACTAATATTGATCAGTTAATATTCGTTACCGCCCAGCTTAGAAACTCTTTCTTCGTATTTTCATCGGCTTGCTCGAACCAATGACGAAGCATGATTGCCGGATCAGCATTGCTATCACTGACTGCAACTTTTTTAGTTGGTACTGTTTTTTGTACTTTTGGTTGAGCTGTTGTTTGTGCGACAGCAACAGGTGCGGCGACGTATGCAGTGGCTGCTATACCATTGGTTTTATTGTAACGCTCAACGAGTGAGACAAAATCTGGCGAAATATCTAATCCGGTATTTAAGTTGTCGTGTGCGACTTCAATGGCTTTACCATTTTTGGTGATGGTAAAAGTTGGCGCTCTATTATAATCGCGACCTTGATCTAGCGTTTCAATGTTGGGGATATCAAGCTTGAGTGTCGCGTCCATTGCATCAAAGCGAGCAACCACTGCGGTTGATTTATATTTCGTTTTTAAACTGCCTGACTCACGAACGATTTTAGCAATACGGAATGCTATCTGATTGGTACCGTCAGGTAATTGAATTTGTGGTTGGTGATCAAAGCCAAACATAGATGCGCCAGCATCTTGTTCATTAACGACTAGCAGTTGAACACCTCGTGGAATTTCGAGTGTGACTTCTGCCATAGCTGAAGGTGCAAGCGGTAATAAAAGTGCCGCAAGTGCTAACGGTTTTACCTTCATTGTGTTCTCCCTGAAAGGACTCGCGTTATGAAAAGCGGTCGTCCATGCATAGTTAATTCGTTCTACAATTTTACGTTGCTTAGCAGTGACAAAGAAGTGAATTTCATTTTCCAACCGATGAACTCAGAGCTTAGTCACACCCTGTGATATCAAGCTGATAGCTTTAGCTTCGGAGATGTTTATAGACATTGATTAGGGGATTGTCTGCCTTAAATTAAGAGCATCACTAGCCACCTTAATGAGATCCTCAAATTAAGTAAGTTCATTTTTTTCTAAACGAATTCGATATAGGTCACCTTTTTGACTCATAAAAAAACTAAACCTCTCAACGCTTTTCTCAAAACATCTAAATTTTGATCGTTTTGGTGTTTTGTTGCAGCCAAATTTGCGAGAAGGGGCACGGAAAACGTCTTCTTCTTATCTGAAGTGTAAATTAGGTTTTTAGATTAAGTGTTTGTTTTTATTTGCTTTATGTTTTTTTACTTGTTGGGGTTTTGAAGCGGTTCATGCTTTTTCTCGCTTTGTATTTGTGGCGTGAAAAAAGCGAGTAGTCTTATCCGTGTTCTCAATATGAAACATTAAATTTCATTGTGCTAACCTCCGGCGGCCAACAGAGGTAAGTGCATGAATCCAGCTAATATTTTTAGGAGCTTTCCATGAGTAATTTGTTCAAACGTACCTTACTAGGTGCTGCGATTGCATCTGCAGCAATTGCATCTGTTCCAGCGCACGCAAGTGATTCTGGCGCTAAGTATGAACACAGCATTTACGGTTTGATTGCGATGCAGGTAGCGCACCGTGATTACGATAAAGAAAAAAACAATGAAGGCGTACAGTTTAATAATGAGTCTCGCTTAGGTTGGCGTGGTACGGCTCAATTTGATCAAATGCCTAATTGGACTTTCCTATGGCAGATTGAATCTGGTTATGTCGATGAGTCTTTTGCTGGTGAAAATGGTGGTAATGGTTATTTAGGCCGTCGTGATACTTTTGTCGGCTTTGAGCATGAGAAGGCAGGTAAAATTCGTCTTGGTCGTGTATTAACGCCTATTTATGAGTTAATTGACTGGCCTGCAACTAACCCAGGTATGGGTAACGTGTGGGACTGGGGTGGCAATATTGGCGGTAACAACTTTAACGATCGTCAATCAGATACCATTCGCTGGGATACAAACGAGCTATGGTCTGGTTTTACGATGGATATCGCAGCTGGTGCCGGTGAAGACCGTGCAGGGGCAACTGACAGCGAGCGAGCATCGAAAAACTACTGGCACGGTATGGCTGCCCACCAAAACTTTAAAGGTGATTGGGGTTGGGCACAGTTAGATCTTGCTTACGAGATGAACTACGACACCTTAGACAAAACTAAAGGTAAGTTCAAAGATACATTCTGGGATAACCAAACTTACCTTGCTGGTATTCAAGGGGGCTTCTCAAATGGGTTGAGCTACTTTGGTTACTACCGTATTGCGAAAGCAGATAATAGCAAGTTTAACCAAGATGAGCGTGAGGATTCATTCTCTGTAGGTTTAATGTATAACTTTGATAAGTGGCAAGCGAAGATCGCCCATGCTTCAAACTTAGGTTTAGAAGTGAATGGTAACGAGATTAAGAATACCAAAGATCAAGTTACGTCAATGCAGTTAATGTACTTTGTTGATACGAATGCAGTGCTTTATGCACGTTATGCGATGAATGACTTAGATCGTATTGATGCTGACAACAAAGGTTACCAAGACCGTGGTAAATCAGATAGCTTTAACGAAGCATCAATCGGTGTGGAATACTGGTTCTAAGATGAGCCGTCGTAGCTAATAGTGCAAATAATCAGGGCGAGGAATTCTCGCCCTTTGCCGTGGAGGTATTATGAAAAAATGGATGACACTTTTTACACTGATCTTAGGGGGTATATCGTTGCAGTTGAATGCGGCAACGTTAACTTTTAATAAAGAAGTTGGCCCTTTGGTACTGAATGGGGAAGAAGTGGCCACCGACATTTTTTCTTCACCTGATAAACTCACGCTGAGATCGGGACAGAACCAAGTACTTTTTGCCTTGGGACAAGTGGTGGTTGAAGATGGACGTCGCACTAAGTTTAATTCGGTACCGTTTATTATTCGCTTTGAGGCATCTCGTGATGATCTGATGCTGACTTATCAGCCTTTCCGTACTATGGATGAGGCGAGAAAATTTGAAAAAGACCCTCGTTTTAACTTAGTTACAGCATCTGGTCATGCGATTCCGTATCAATTGGAACCTTTGCATGTTAACGGTATGCAAGGCATGCAAAATTTTGAAAAAGCAGTACGTAAATATAACCAGCAAGGCGCTGGCGTTGCTGTGATTGCGGTAAATAGTGAAAATACTTCTGTGTCTCATGTTGCACCAACGACAACACAAATTAAATCAACAAAAACAACATCGAGTAAGCGTGCGATTCTTGAAGCCGGCTTTAACGAGATGACAGCCGATGAGCAGCAAGCATTCATGATGTGGGCGATGAAGAACTTAAAGAACCCGTCTTAATCTTGAAGAGCACTGTCTTTCGGTAATATTCAACGTGTCGGTCTATTGGCACTGGCATTAACACTGTGTTGAGGTGCCATTGTGAGTGAAAGCTTACTCTTGGCGCCGCTTAACTGCTATTTGCACCGGGAGAGTGATTGTAGAATTGAGCGACAGTGTTAAAATAACGCCCAATTATGGGCTTATAGTACAAGTGCTGTAAGCCTATCCAGTCACTTTAAGGTAAATCAAATGACGGTTAAAACTCGTTTTGCGCCAAGCCCAACAGGCTTTTTGCACGTTGGTGGTGCGCGTACTGCATTGTACTCATGGCTATTTGCGAAGAACCAAGGTGGTGAATTTGTTCTTCGTATCGAAGATACCGATCTAGAGCGTTCAACTCAGGAAGCAATCGATGCGATCATTGAGGGTATGGAATGGATTGGTCTGAACTGGGATGAAGGTCCGTACTACCAAACAAAACGTTTTGATCGTTACAACCAACTGATTGATGAGCTACTAGCTGAAGACAAAGCATACAAGTGTTACTGTCCAAAAGAGCTACTAGACGAGATCCGTGAAGAGCAAATGGCAGCGGGTGTAAAACCTCGCTACGATGCTAATCACCCTAAAATTGTTGCCGCTAACGCAGCCGCGACAGCAGAATCTCCATTTGTAATTCGCTTCCGCAACCCGAAAGAAGGTACGGTAGTGTTTGACGATCACGTTCGTGGTCGCATTGAAATTGCAAACAGCGAGCTTGATGATCTGATCATTCGTCGTACCGACGGTAGCCCAACATACAACTTCTGTGTAGTGGTTGATGACTGGGATATGGGTATCACTCAAGTTGTTCGTGGTGAAGACCACATCAACAATACCCCTCGTCAAATTAACATCTACGAAGCACTAGGTGCACCAGTACCTGAGTTCGCACACTGTGCAATGATCCTAGGTGATGACGGTGCTAAGCTGTCTAAACGTCACGGTGCAGTAAGTGTTATGCAGTACCGCGATGACGGTTACCTACCGCAAGCACTACTTAACTACCTTGTGCGTCTTGGCTGGTCTCACGGTGACCAAGAAATCTTCTCGCTAGAAGAGATGATCAACCTATTTAGCCTAGATTCTATCAGTAAGTCAGCTTCTGCTTTCAACACTGACAAACTACTATGGTTGAACAACCACTACATCAAAACTGCTGAGCCAGAGTACGTTGCTAAATACCTACAATGGCACCTAGATCAGAAAGAAATCGATGTAATTAATGGCCCTGCAATCACTGAAGTGATCAAGCTAGTGGGTGAGCGTTGTAATACGCTAATCGAACTTGCAGAGCAGTCGCGTTACTTCTACCAAGATTTCAGTGAATTCGAAGCGGGTGCAGCGAAGAAACACCTTCGTCCTGTAGCGAAAGAAGCGCTTGAGCTAGCAATGGCAAAAGTAGAAGCACTTGCTGCGGATGAGTGGACAACTGAAAATCTACACAACGTGATTAAAACTACGTGTGAAGAGCTAGAACTTGGCATGGGTAAAGTGGGTATGCCACTACGTGTTGCAGTAACGGGTCAAGGTCAATCACCTTCAGTTGACGCAGTAATGCAGCTTGTTGGTCAAGCGCGTGTTGTTGAGCGTATCAAGATGGCACTAGCCTTCATCGCTGAGCGTGAAGCAAACGCATAATTATTGCTGAATTTTGAATTGAAAACGGGCGCAAGTATCTTGCGCCCGTTTTTTATGTTTGGGATATAAGCCCTAAAGGTTATTACGTTGTTTATAGTTATCAACGCACACCCAAAAGTTTTTTGAAGTTGCACAGTACTTCATCGCACCTTCAGGTATCACTTCAGGCGTGCCTGAAAGCGTAAACGCAGAAGAGGCAAAACTTGCTGAAAGTAGTAGGGCCGCGCAAGCCATAGCAATCTTTTTCATATCATATCTCCCTTGGATTTATCCAATTGCTTATTTATTCGCATATAGCATGAATGATCTACTGCCATTCATTACCACTTCTAAAGCGTAGGCGAAGATCATATTTTGCAAATCTTAATAACCTACTTGGGTATTACGTAAAAAAAGAAAGGCTTTATAAAAAAACATTTCAACAAAATTTTATGTTTGATGTAATTAACATATTTGTAAGTTGAATAAAATTGTGAGCAATCATTTATTGACATGTATTTACTAAGTTTTTACTATCGCGCACTGTTTTACATGCATGGCTAATAAAACAACGTTTTTGTTATTTATGCATGGATGTGTTCGTCTCGTTCCCGCCAAATGTAAGACAAATTATTTTTTATTTTTCTCACTTTTGAGAGCCCAACAGAGGGTACTTTGCCGCATGGCAAGGTTGAGTTGTAGCTAAAAGGTAAAGCATGAAAATGAAGTCAGGGGTTGTTGCTTTAGTTTTAGCAGCGACGACGTGTTCTGCGTCTGCACATAATAAGAACTTAGAAAAATACGGTGATATTGCTCAGATTGGTATTCCACTCACTGCGGGTGCAATCTCACTATACAAAGGTGATACAGAAGGTTTATTTCAGTTGGCTGAAGGTGCGCTATACACTGCTGTAGCTACTCACGCTTTGAAATTCTCAATCAATGCTGAACGTCCTAATGGTGGTGATCACTCATTCCCATCAGGCCACACTTCAGCGGCTACACAGGGTGCTGCATACCTACAGTTCCGCTACGGTTGGGAGTACGGTGTACCAGCGTACGCTGCTGCAGCTTTAGTAGGTTATTCTCGTGTAGACAGTAATCACCACTACTGGCGCGATGTTGTTGCTGGTGCAGCACTTGCTACAGGTATCCAATACGTAGTGACAGAAATGGGTTACTCAATGAGTAACTATGTTATTGCTCCTTACGTCAATGGTGATGAAGTTGGCTTAACTGCAAGCATCAACTTTTAATAATTAAAAGAACCATTACGTAAACAAAAAAAGAAGCTAAGGCTTCTTTTTTTTATACCTGTTATTTGGCTTTATTATTCATGACTCTTAACTAGAATTCCTTTTTTGCGCCGCTTAGTTTGTTTAAACCCTTCCTGACAATGTTCAGCTTTTTGTAATTAGCACTGCGGCTTAGCGTTAAACTTATCTCGTTTTTGCGAGCTATTGGATTGGATGAGCTGAATATTTTCTTATTTAATATTCAGAGTGCGATAAGGTAAGAATAGAAACTAGATAGGGTAAATGAAAAAGGACAGTCGCGGTAAACCGTGACTGCCCTTTAAATATGGCGCTCCCTGCAGGAGTCGAACCTGCGGCCTTCCCCTTAGGAGGGGGACGCTCTATCCAGCTGAGCTAAGGGAGCATGGCCACCATTATACGCATTTCTCGCACAATATTAAGTCATTTGTATCAACGAGTTATCTGTTTGGTGAGCAAATCACCAGGTTGAATGCTGCTGGCAAGGTCTGCGCGGTTTACCGATAGCTCTGAAGACTTGTCGTATACTCTTTCCACGGTGAGCGTGATGTCTGTCTGCACCATGCGATTACGGCTAATGCCTTGTTGATCGATGAAAGCGGCGTTGTGCCACAAACGGAGTTGATCGCCTTGTTTTACCCCATGAATACGACCTACGTTGGTTTGGATCGTATTCTGGTAAACGTTAATGACTTCCGGCAAGCTAGAGCGGCAGGCAAGTGCCGTTTCTAGATCTAACATCATATTACGGCTGGTGCGCTGTACTGCTTGGCCGTATCCCGATTGCCAGAAACGTGCACTTTTGGTGTCTACTTGGCTAGTACGGCTGAAAGACCAGTGTGCCACTTCGCGATAATTCTTTTGTAGGATCAGCTCGCCAGTTTTGCCATTGATCACTTCAAAAGTGGCAGCAAATTGACGGTTGTACTGATCATCAGACAAAAACTTTGTATCGAGCGTCGAAGTTAAGTCAGTAATAGCCCCTGTTACTAAATATTGCGCATCGTGATCTTCTGCCAACATGGTGAGGGTGTTGGGTTGATCGATACGAAATGGCACGCGGGTGATCCCTGAGACCACAAAGCTCTGCGATTTACGCTCGATCTGGCGTTGTAGCATGACACTGAAATCATCACCGATTTGGTAGATGCCGCCTAACGCCGCATGTTGAGGTGCTGTTAGCGTAAAGCCACTGATTAAAATTGCCTTTTTGTATTGGGTCTTGTGGCAAGTCTTTGCCGATGGGTAAATATCAATCCGTGCCGTGACATAATATTTGCCGCCTGACTTTTTGGCTTTCACAATTTGTACATGGCGAACTTCATTGCCACTAAATTGATAATCACTACGCTCTTGGTTGAGGTAGGGGCGCAAGTGAGAAAAGGAGCTGGCATCTGCACCGGAATATAAGATCGCCTGGTAGACAGCATCTTCTAATGCATTGTTGCGTGCGGCTTTATCACTTTCCAATACTTGTGCTTGCCCTGTGACTTCAAACCATGCAGCAAGCGTTTGAAATGGCATCATTAACAAGATGAGTAGATAAAACGATAGAATATTTTTCATTCTTTTCTCAACTTAGGTACAAAAATTGCTTAATATTTGGCAACGACTATGGCGTAACAAGCGGAATCATCACTTAAGAGTTTGAATCTGGCTGTGTTATCGCAAGGGGATATGCAAAGACTATTCCCAATTATTACTCGTTAAAGTTTTATGAGATCTGAACGATAACAGGCTAAGCGTCTTTTTGCATCCGGAGCGGGATAGAATGAAAAAATGGATAGTCATGTTGCTGTCGCTGATGTCGGCTTCATGCGCATACTCGCCAATTTACAATGGTAAAGAACCCTACACGGGTAACGAGTTCCTACTAAAACAAACGCCGCGTCATACGATTGATTATTTCATTGAAGGTTTGACCATGCAGTTGGTTGAGTCGAACCAGTATTTAACAGCAAAGACGCCACTTGCGGTTACTTCGTTCGTCGATCTACAGCAAATGAATGAAACTAATTGGTTGGGTAACACCGTCACTGAAGGCTTCATGTACCAGATGCAGCAGCGCGGTTTCACGGTTGTAGACTACAAAGCAACAGGCGCAATTAAAGTTACACCGGATGGTGATTTTACGATCAGCCGTAATTGGCGCGAATTGGCCTCAGAGCAACCTGTTGATTACGTTCTAACGGGGACTATGCTTCGTCAAGGTGGTGGGGTCTTGGTAAATGCGCGTATTATCGGTATGCGCTCTCGAGTGGTGATTGCCTCGGCACAAGGTTTCCTTCCTGCTGATCGTTTAGGCCGTGATCTCGATACTCTTAATAAGATGCGCATGCGAAATGGTGTTATTATTCGCTCGGAAGTAAATGACTTTGATCGCAGTAATGTGGTGCTTAAGCCCTAGGAGAGATTATGCGTATTTGGATGGCAGCTATGCTGCTTCTATTGGTAGGTTGCCAGCCTCTGGTTGAAATCCGCGATGACAATGTGATCACTGCTGTGGGTTACGCCTCTATCAGTGAGCAGCGCGGGCGCACCATCGAAGAGAAACAAGTACGCGCAATGCGAGCCTCTAAAATCGATGCGTACCGTGAATTAACCGAACAAGTTTATGGTATGCGGATCAGTGCTCGAGCTGGGATGGAAGATCAGCAGCTCGGAGTTGAAAATACTGACGGTGCCGTTGACGGTATTATTCGTGGTGCTCGCGTGATCCGCAGTTACCCTGTGGGTGATAGCTATGTCACCGAAATGGAACTTAACCTTAAAACCATGGATCAAATGAAGAAACATGGCGAAGTGTTCCATGTGCCTTCGAATCAAGAGACGATGTTCTAACCGCACGGTCACTTTACTGTTTAGCACGGTTCAGAATAAAGAAAAGCGATGGTCATGCCATCGCTTTTTTTGTACCTACGTTCTTATTATGACAATTGTAATGATAGCGCCTAGTGAGATGCTTCTTTCGGTCTCAGCGCTAGCACATGCAATAACCGCTCTGGTGCTTGTGGCCAAACTAAGGGGCTAGCGACAGGGTTATGCTCGTTAAACCAACCAGTAAAACGTTGGGTGTTGTACTGGTAAAACTGGACCGTATTAAAGAGCGGCACAGTAATTTGCTGGCTTGCCACACGCTGGTTGAGTTGAGTGATGATTTTTTGCCGCTCACTCACGGTTGAAGCGGTAGGGAAGGCTGCCAACAACTTATCTATCTCATTGTCTTGGAAATAGTGTTTCGCATACCTTGGATATTGCGGTGCTTGGTAGGCACTGTTAAAGCCAGAATTAAAATATTTATAAGGGGTGAGCCCTTGTGGGTAATTGGTTAATGCTGCGACGTAATCCCCGTATGATAAGCGTTCGGCAAACTCCTCAAAGCCAGTTTGAATATGACGGGTGCGGATCCCGGCATCTTCCAACATTTCAGCTAATAACAGGGCGGTGGTGTTGAAATCTGTCCAGCCTGAAGGCGTTAGAATTGAGAGGGTTAATGGTTTGCCGGAGGGTAAATCGCGCCAGCCATCGTTGTTTTTATCGGTTAGATCTAAGTAATCTAGCCAATCGGCAGCCAGTTGCGGATTGAATGTCATATAAGGGCGGTATTTTTCCGTGATTTCTGGATCGGCCCACATGGTAAAACGTTGGCTCATTCCCGAGGCGTACAAAGACGGTACTCCTTGTCCAAACGCAGCAATATCAATCAGTAATTGGCGCTGGACTAACATCGAGATAGCGCGGCGAAACTCGACCTTTTCAATGGTGTGTCTTAATTCACTATCAGCTAGCTTAAAGTTGAACATTAAGCTGATGGTGCTCGCGGGTGGCAACCAGTAATGAAAGTCTTCCGAATAAGAGGCGTAATGGCGTTCAATATCGGGAATAAATGAACCGGTCCAATCAAACTCCCCAGTCACGATCCGCGCGATAAAATCATCGTTATTTTTTACTAATGGGTAGCGTAGGCAGTCTATTTTTAATTTGTCGGCTTGCCAGTAATGAGGGTTGCGGCACTGCTGGTAGTGTTTGGCGTCCATTGCGGTAATGCGAGTGAAAGGGCCTGTGCCGATCGGAGTGGGGTTAGTAAAGCTGACCGGATCTTTGATTTTCTCCCATTGATGCTTAGGTACGATAGGTTGTAACACCAACTGGTGCGCTGCTAGTGCATTGGGTTGTTTGAGCTCTATTTCAATTTCGTATTGATTAATCTTGCGAACTTTTTTCAGCTGGGTCCGAATGGCGTTGGTATCCAGTTCAGGGTGTTTTTCTAACAAATTGTACGAGTAAAGCACATCGTTCGCAGTGAATGGTTTTCCATCAGACCACAGTATGTCTCGACGCAGAGTGAACTGTAAACGGCGGAGATCGCGGCTAAGACGATAACTGGTTGCAAGACGGTATTCTGGTTTATTGTTCTGTAGCGAGTTAAAGATGATAAGTGGCTCAAATATAAATTCATGCGTGGTTGGCATGCTGAGCAGAGTGAAGGGGTTAAAGTTACGTGTGATCCTATCACGATACTCGGGAACGACGGTCAA
The DNA here is from genome assembly GCF_001650345.1 of Photobacterium jeanii. Classification (GTDB taxonomy): domain Bacteria; phylum Pseudomonadota; class Gammaproteobacteria; order Enterobacterales; family Vibrionaceae; genus Photobacterium; species Photobacterium jeanii. Next base: position 68,742 of record NZ_LVHF01000027.1, read on the forward strand.
AATACTGCTGTCTTTTGAAGGTGTTGCAGCTAGAGAAAACGGTGATAAAACCGTTAGAAAAACAGCAGCATAAAACACGTGCCACAAAAGAGAAAACTGACGCTGAATCATACTTTTATCCGGAACAAGATGATGTTGAAAGCTAAACAACGAATAACTCAGTCATTGAGGATTAATTCGCAGGGGTAAGCTACCGTAAGATTGAATGATTGGCAAATAGTTGCATTTGCATCGCTGTGATTTTTTACTCGCTATTAATGAGTGTTTATTCGAAATATTCCGCGTTAACAAAATGTTGCCAATTATGCTGCTTGGTGATACCGTCGTTAAAGCTTTAAACAATATAGCGCGATATTTTGCCAGTTATAGCAGGATATTTTTCCTTTTGATGGAAGTTAAAGGAGTAAGAGCGCATGACGGATGCTGTAGCGCTTGAGGTCAAAGATCTCCACAAATCGTTTGGTCAGAATGAAGTATTAAAAGGCATATCATTAACGGCGCATCGTGGTGATGTGGTTTCAATTATTGGCTCTTCCGGTTCAGGTAAGAGTACGTTTCTTCGCTGCATCAACTTGCTAGAAACCCCAACCCAAGGCGGGATTTGGGTGAATGGCGAACAAATTCAAATGGCCACCAATCGTCGTGGCGAATACCTTCCTACTGATGAAAAGCAAGTACAGCGGATCCGCTCGCGTCTCGCGATGGTTTTTCAGGGCTTTAATCTGTGGTCACACATGACAGTGTTGGGCAATGTGATTGAAGCGCCAGTACATGTCTTGGGCGTGCCCAAAGCTGAAGCGATTGAAAAAGCCGAAGCTTTATTACAGAAAGTGGGGCTGTATGAACGCCGTCATTATTACCCAGGTCATTTATCGGGTGGGCAACAACAACGTGCGGCGATTGCCCGTGCTTTGGCGGTAGACCCCGAAGTTATGCTGTTTGATGAACCAACCTCGGCGCTAGACCCTGAGCTGGTGGGGGAAGTACTTGGTGTTATGCAAGAGTTAGCGCAAGAGGGGCGAACTATGCTGGTGGTAACCCACGAAATGGCGTTCGCCCGTGATGTATCGAATCAAGTGATGTTCTTGCACCAAGGATTAGTGGAAGAGCAAGGGCACCCTGACAAACTCTTTACCAATCCGGAATCAGAGCGACTTCAGCAGTTCATCTCATCGATTTACTAGCTATAAATGATAGAGGCTATTTGGGGATAGCGACTATCAACAAACACAACAGGAGACAGGCAATGAAAAAATGGATTTTAGCGGCAGCCGTCGTGTCTGCATTAGGTGCAACTTCAGTACAAGCAAAAGAGTGGAAACAAATTCGTTTTGGTATTGAGGGCGCATACCCTCCATTTAGCTGGACTGAGCCAAATGGCGAGCTGAAAGGGTTTGATGTTGATATGGCGAATGCGCTGTGTAAAGAGCTCAAAGCTAAATGTAAGATCGTTGCTCAAGATTGGGATGGCATTATTCCATCGCTGTTAGCACGTAAATACGATGCCATTATTGCAGCTATGTCGATCACTGAAGAACGTAAGAAGAAAGTCGACTTCACGGGTAAATATGCACTTATCCCAAACAAATTTGTGGCTAAAAAAGGCACGCAAATTGACTTCACAGAGGCAGGACTTGATGGCGTGAAGATTGGTGTTCAGCGTGCGACTACTCACGATAAGTACCTCACAGATAACTTTAAGTCGGTTGAAATTGTTCGCTATGGTTCGTTCGATGACGCTTACCTTGATCTAAAAGCGGGTCGTATCGCATCTGTCTTGGGTGATGCATCGGCACTTGAAGAAGGCCTATTGAACAAAACAGGCGGTGATGGCTACGAGTTTATTGGTCCATCGCTAACGGATCCGAAATGGTTTGGTGATGGCTTTGGTATTGCGGTACGCAAGCAAGACAAAGATCTGACCAAAAAGCTTGATGAGGCAATTTTGTCGCTGCGTGAAAAAGGGATTTACCAAGAAATTGCCGCTAAATACTTCGCTTACGATGTGTACGGTAAGTAAAACCTTTGCGAATCAGTTGTTTGGGTTCGCTGAAAAATAAACGCTAATCGCTCAGTGTTGAGGGTGGATAGGTTGTGAAGTCCACACGTTAATTTCAGCTCTCGCACTGAGTCACTCATCTTTGAGCTGTGCTTTTGGCTGTATAAAGTAGCTGTGTGGCAAGCTTGTCGCTATCTTAAACAGCGGATACCCCATTTAAATACCAACGCTAAACTGTATGGGATTGGGCTATCTATCGCTATTGGTATAAAGGAGTAGCCAATTGTTAGATTTAAAAGGCTATGAGTGGTCGCTGGTGGAAGGCGCGTGGGTAACATTGCAAGTTGCGCTACTTTCGCTGGTGTTGGCCGCGGCATTAGGGATGTTAGGTGCGCTCGCAAAGCTATCTCCCTATCGGTGGGCTAGAGCGATCGCGACTTTGTATACCACGGTGATCCGTGGGATCCCCGATCTTGTGTTGATGATGTTGATCTTTTTTGGCGGTCAAATGCTGTTGAACGATAGCTTGTATCGCGTCAACGAGTGGTTGAACGACTACTTTTTATCGTCCGACCCTAACCATGAATGGACTTCCTACCTACCAGACTATATTGAAATTAGCCCATTTGTGGCTGGCATTATCACTATTGGTTTTATCTTTGGTGCTTACATGGCAGAAACCTTCCGTGGGGCAATCATGGCGGTTGATAAAGGTGAGCTCGAAGCGGCTAAAGCCTATGGGATGAGTGGGGCATTGGCGTTTCGAAGGGTGTTATTACCGCAAATGATCCGTCATGCCTTACCTGGTTTTGGTAACAACTGGTTGGTATTGCTAAAAACCACCGCATTAGTCTCCATTATTGGTTTGGATGACATGGTACGAAAAGGTGCCTTGGCGGCAGGGACAACGCAAATGCCATTTACCTTCTACATGACAGTCGCCGTGATCTTCTTGTTATTTACCACATTATCGACATCAGCTTTGAAGTGGGCAGAGCGTCGATTCAGCATACATACGAGGTAAGTGATGGACTTTAGTATTCTTACCGAAAGTTGGCCGATTTACTTAGAAGGCTTTTACACAACCTTATGGATGGTGGCTGTTGCACTGGTGATTGGGTTAGTTGCTGCGATCCCAGTGGCAGTGGCACGTAATAGTCAGCATTACTGGTTATCGCTTCCTGCATGGGCTTACATTTATTTCTTTCGTGGAACGCCACTGCTGATCCAACTGTATTTGATTTATTACGGATTGAGCCAGTGGATGGAAGTGCAGGGCACCTTGTGGCAAGAAGCGTGGTTTTGTGCGCTGGTGGCTTTTGTGCTCAATACTGCTGCTTATACTGCTGAAATTGTCCGTGGAGCAATTAACGGGATCCCGCAAGGCGAGGTTGAGGCAGCGAAAGCGTATGGAATGAGTAAGTTTCAAGCGTTTAGCCGGGTGATTTTACCGAGTGCTTTACGCCGTGCATTACCTGCTTACAGTAACGAAGTGATCTTTATGCTTCATGGCTCAGCGGTGGCAGGTATCGTGACCATTGTTGATTTAACAGGGGCAGCACGGATTGTGAATTCCCGTTATTACGCGCCATTTGAGTCTTTCTTATTTGCTGGGCTTTGTTATATGGCGCTGACGTTTATTATTTTATGGGGCTTTAGAAAATTAGAAACACGTTGGTTACGCCACTTGCGACCATTAAGTTAACTTATACAAAGTAGGGAAAAATAAGTTAAAGTCCAATAAAACAAAGCGCCACATGATGTGGCGCTTTGTTTTTGTTTGATTGTTTTTATCTAACTGCTTATGACTAGACAGCGGTGTGATCGTACAAACCAATACCCGTCAAGGCTGCGACTTCGTCAATGTATTTACGAACATGACTTGGAAACTCGACCCCTTTAATCACCGTAAGGTTACGCAAGAACGGGAATAAGTTGATGTCATCGCACGCTAATTCGTTATTACGCTCAGACGGTAAGCGTAGCCAGTTTAGGTGCTCAGCCAATGCTTGGTTCAAACCATCGAGGTATTCTTCACTGCGCGCGAAAGCATCATCGAAGTCTTGCTCGATCATCTTGGTTTTTTTGTCGCGGAACCAATCTTTGGCTTCTTGGCATTGGAACTCTGGCAAATCGATCATTAACCAACGCGGGTATAGCAAACGGGAGCTAAATGGGCTCGCGGCTTCTTGATAGCGTGCGATATCTTCTTGGTGCTTGTTTGCCATTAGCAAAGGTTTGTTATCTAGCGCATCAAGGTAAATCACAATATCTAAGCTTTCTGCCATGTAACTGCCGTCTGGCTTTTGCAAAATCGGCACCATGTTAGCGCCGACTTTCTCAATGCGGGCGTCCACATCGTGGTTTTGCAAGTAGACGATATCGAGATCGATTTTTTTCAGTCCTGCGACCATCATCGCTTTCACACAGAAGGGACAATGATCAAAAACGAACAGTTTCATAACGTTTCCTTTTAAATCTTTGCCACTATAAGTGAACGCTTACTTGTGCATTCACTCACGGTGGCGTGTTATACCCAGCAAAATAAAGCATCTTGCTCAGTATAAAAAGTTAGCTTAGTGAGTTGCCACTTACCTTAATGACTGATGCCATTTGCAGTCGCAATTATTTAAAAACAGACCAAATCGGTGCGTGGTCTGATGGTTTTTCAATACCACGTAGCTCGTAATCGATATCCGCTTCAACACAGCGTGCCGCTAGCGATGGTGTTGCTAGGATCACATCAATGCGAAGACCACGGTTATCAACAAAGCCTTTTGAGCGGTAGTCAAACCACGAGAACTTGTCGTCAGCTTCTGGATGCAATTGACGGAAAGTATCAACAAAACCCCAGTTCATTAGGGTTTGTAACCATTCACGTTCAATCGGTTGGAATGAACACTTACCGGTTTTTAGCCAACGCTTAGCATTTGCCGGACCGATACCGATATCAGCATCAATTGGGCTAATGTTAATGTCACCCATCACAATAACTTCTTGTTCATTGTTGTGGTGGTCATTTAGGTAAGTCATCAGATCGGCATAGAATTTTTCTTTAGCCGGGAATTTGGTTTCATGGCTGATATTTTCACCTTGTGGGAAGTAGCCATTTAATACCGTTACTTGCTTACCGTCTTCTTGCTCAAAGGTCGCCATGATCATGCGACGTTGCGCATCTTCATCATCGGTCGGGAAGCCTTTTTGTACTGAGATAGGCTCTTGCTTACACAGCATTGCCACACCGTAGTGCGCTTTCTGACCGTGGTGGTAAACCTTGTAGCCCATCGCTTCAACGTCTGCTAATGGGAATGCTTCATCGTGTACTTTGATTTCTTGCAGACCAATCACATCTGGCTGGTGTTTTTCGATCAGTGCTTGTAGTTGGTGAAGTCGAGCACGTAAGCCATTAATGTTGAATGAAATAACTTTCATCTTTTTTCCTATTCAGCTGAACCTGTCCGCAGTAAAACGTCAGGGAATTGTGCCTGATGTTATCAAACCCATTTGGATTTTCCACAGCCAGAAAGTAGGGATATTCAAAAAATGGCTCGAGTGTCACTATGAGTGGTGGCATAAGCAGCATGACTTTCATCGAAAAATTTGATGATCATGGTTGATACCTTGCTGCCGACTCTTAGCCATCGGCTACCTATACTGGTTTTAGCACACCAAAGACATATGTCAGATAAGATTCAGGGGGAAGGTGGTATGGGTAAGTTAGTGAATGGGGTATGGCACGATATTTGGTATGACACCAAAGAGAGCAATGGCCGTTTTGTGCGTGAAGATGCGGGTTTTCGGCACTGGGTAACACGCGATGGCGAAAGTGAAACCAATAAGCCCTCTGGCTTTAAAGCAGAATCTGGGCGTTACCATTTGTATGTTTCTTTGGCTTGCCCTTGGGCACACCGCACCTTGATTTTCCGCCAGCTGAAACAGTTAGAGCCTCACATTGGTGTGACTGTGGTGAGCCCTGATATGCTCACCAATGGTTGGGAGTTTGATGAACCCGAACCTAACTACGGTCTTAAATACCTTCATCAGCTCTATAGCAAAGCCAAGCCTGATTATACTGGGCGAGTGACAGTGCCAGTGTTATGGGATAAGCAAACCCAAACTATCGTCAGTAATGAATCTGCCGAGATCATTCGGATGATGAACTCTGCCTTTAACCATTTAACGGGTAACCACGACGACTACTATCCCATTGCACTCCAAGAGGAGATTGAGCGCTGGAATGCGTTGATTTATCCCGCGATTAATAACGGCGTTTATCGTTGTGGGTTTGCCACCACTCAAAGCGCATATGAAGATGCTTACCTGAGTCTGTTTGTTGCCTTAGATAAGGTCGATGCGCATCTTGCCAGCCACCGATATTTAGCGGGGGAGCAATTGACCGAGGCCGACTGGCGTTTGTTCACTACTTTGATCCGTTTTGACGCTGTGTATGTGGGGCACTTTAAATGTAACCGTCAGCGCATTGCTGATTATCGCCATTTATCAGGTTATTTACGCGAGCTGTACCAGTATCAGCATATTGCTGAAACCGTCGATTTTTATCACATCAAACGTCACTACTATGCCAGTCACGCCACTATAAACCCGACTCGTATTGTACCGCTTGGGCCTGAATTGGATCTCTTTGCTGCTCATGGGCGTGATGATCTTGGTGGTGCTAAAGAAGAGTGACAGAGGAATAGAACAGGCATAAATAATAGATAAATTTATTACTTGCTTCGCATTAATTTCGCATGAAATATTTATAATGATGCCACGGTTTATGCGAAGCAATAATAATGAAAAAGATCGACGATATAGATATTCGCCTCTTACAGTTATTTTTAATTATTGTTGAAAGTGACGGTTTTTCTGCTGCGCAATATCAATTAAATATGCACCAATCCAGTATCAGTAAAAAAATGAATGATCTGGAAACCCGTTTAGGAATGACACTTTGCCACCGTGGGCGAAGTGGCTTTAAACTGACGCCAGATGGCTTAAAAGTGTATGAAATGAGTCGGCAGCTTTTCGGCCATATTGATGTGTTCCAAAAGCAGATTGATAATATACGCAGTATTGCTTGTGGCAATATTCAACTCGGTATGGTGGATAACTTAGTGACCAATCCTGCCTGTCAGATCGCTACTGCCATCGCCATGTTTGTGAAAAAGCATCCTCAGGTGCGGATTGACAATTCGGTGTCTGATTCTTATCAAATCGAGAAAAGTCTGTTAGATGGCAAGCTTGATATTGGTATCACCTCCTCCGAAGTGAAAAAGAGCGGTCTGCACTATCACTACCTGTTCGATGAACACCAGAGCCTTTACTGTGTTCCTCATCATAAGATATTAGAAATCAATAGATTGGCGAAATTGTCCGACTTGCGTGAAAATGCGCTGGTGGAACGTGGCTTAGCACATCCAATCACGCCAGTGAGTGAGGTTATGGCATCACAGTGCACCGCGTATGCACCCAATATGGAAGCGACTGCGCATCTGATATTGTCGGGACACTTTATTGGTTATTTGCCCGATCATTACGCCGAGCATTGGGTGCAGCAGGGGATGATGATAAAAGTACCAGTCGAGCCTAATTTGGTGTACTCAACCCAGTTCTTCTTAACTACCAATGAGCAACTGGAGTTATCACTCGCCACCCAAGCTCTAGTGGATGATTTAAAGCAAGCTCACAGTTTTTGTGATGCGAAAAAGATCATAGCGAAAACGCATGCTTATAAAGTAGAAAACGAAAAGTTATTAGAGTAATAATCGAAGCGTCCTTTATATCTTGGCACTGATATAATTATTGGTGAAAGTTTAGTTAAGCCAGTTGAAAGTTATTTCGGCTGGCTTATTTGTTTTTAGCGGTTGTGAGCGTTACTTTTATAAAACTTTATTATCTCGCCAAGTAAACATGCTGAATTAACTATTTTATCGTTGGCTGGTTTTTCAGTTAATAGCTACAGGAGTTGTGATATTAACAGGACGAATTATGCCGTACCCAACGCTTTCTATCGATCTGGATGTAATCGAATCCAATACCCGCAATATGGTTGCTGCTTGTCAGGCTCATGGTGTTAAGCCTGTCGGTGTCACTAAATTATTACTTGGCTCGCCAGAAGTGGCTCAAGCCATGATTGACGGTGGTATCGAGATCCTTGGCGATGCGCGTTTAATGAATTTAGCGCGTTACCAAGACTTGGCGGCAGAAAAAATGCTGATCCGTTTACCGTCATTTTCTGAAGTCGACAAAGTGATTGCTTTGACCGATATATCACTAAATTCAGAATCAAGCGTGTTATGTGCGCTTTCAGAAGCTGCTGTTAAAGCAAATAAAATCCATCGCGTTGTGCTAATGCACGATTTAGGGGATTTGCGAGAAGGTTGTTTTGATGAAAGCGAAACCCTATGGCTAGCAGAGCTGGTGCAGTCGTTACCGAACCTCGAGTTGATTGGTGTGGGCAGTAATTTAGCGTGTTACGGTGGGGTGGCACCGAGCGCTGAAAATCAAAATCAACTGGTGGCAATAGCAGAAAAAATCGAATCGAAATTTGGCCTTAAGCTTTCTGTTATTTCGGGCGCCAGCTCTGCTGGACTAGATTTGATGCTGGCGGGGGAAATGCCTTCGCAAGTCAACCAATTACGCCTCGGTGCTTCTCTTATTATGGGGATAGGTTTAAACGATGAACCCGTGCCTACCACGCAACAAAATGCCATTCATCTTGAAGCTGAACTTATTGAAATCAAACAAAAACCGTCAGTGCCGGTGAACTCTACCGCACTGGATGCGTTTGGTAATACCCCTGAATTTATCGATAAAGGTATCCGCTGCCGTGGTTTGTGCGCCATCGGTCGCCAAGATGTTGAATTAGAACAACTAATTCCGACTGATAGTCACATCTCTGTGGTCGGCGGCAGTAGCGATCACCTGATCGTAGATCTGACCGATTGCAGCCACGAATATCATGTAGGCGATCGCCTGACATTCGACTTGGGTTACGGCGGGGTATTGCAGTGTGCGACCTCTGAGTTTGTTCACAAAGCTTATGTTCGCGCCAAAGCGTAACGTCAGTATCAAACACAATCTCGTTGTCTTGTTCGGCGTGCTTGGGTTATCGCCAGCATAAGTAGTACAGAAGCCTTTGGACACTGAGCAAGGCAACACACTCACACAACTATGGATAGAAATACTAATAACAATATCGCGAGGGTTTCATGTTTAAGATTAAAAAGTTTCCAAACGCGTTCACTATTTTGTTCGCGCTTATCGCTCTGTTTGCCTTACTCACCCATGTGTTACCGGCAGGACAATATGAACGTTTATTTAATGAGGCGCTAGGGCGTGATGTACCTGTTCCGGGTTCTTATCACACCATAGATGCTTCACCGCAAGGGCTATTTGAAACCTTGATGGCACCGATCTCAGGCTTTTATGATCCTGCCACCAATATTATTGGGGCAATGGATGTTAGCTTGTTCGTGCTTATGGTCGGTGGTTTCCTTGGCATTATTACCAAAACAGGGGCGATTGATGCGGGGATCACTCGGATCATGATGCGACTTAAAGGGCGTGAGATCTTGATGATCCCGATCTTAATGACCTTGTTTGCCCTTGGTGGTACCAGCTACGGGATGGCAGAAGAGACCTTGGCGTTCTACGGTCTGTTGATCCCAATCTTCATTGCTGCTGGCTTTGATGCTCTAGTCGCGGTGGCGGTCATTTTTGTAGGCTCAGGCATTGGTACACTTGGCTCAACCATTAACCCGTTTGGTAACGTGATTGCCTCTAATGCTGGTGGGGTCGATTTCCTTGATGGTTTCGGTATTCGTTTGGGGATCTTAGTCATTGCCTTGATTGTTGGCTGCTTGTACGTGATCCGTTATGCCAAGATGGTACAAAAAGATCCGAGCCGCTCTTTGATTGCCAGTGTTAACAAGGAAAATGCCGCTCACTTCCTGTCGCAGCGCGATGACAGTAACCTTGATGTCGCTTTGACTCTGCAACAAAAAGTGGTGTTGGCGCTGTTTGCAATGACGTTTGTGGTGATGATTTACGGTGTATCGACCCTTGGCTGGTGGATGGCTGAAATGAGTACCTTGTTTGTGTTCATGGGCATTATCTGCGGCATCATCGGTCGTTTGAGTGAAGAAGATCTGATCAACTCGTTTGTTGCTGGTGCGGCCGATCTGATTGGTGTAGCTCTGATTGTTGGTGTTGCTCGCGGTATCGTGGTGGTGATGGAAGCGGGTAATATTACCGATACCATCTTGTACTACGCAGAAGGTCTTGTAGCGGATAAAAGCTCTATCTTGTTTATCAATGCCGTGTACTGGATTGAGATGCTACTAGCGTTTGTGGTGTCTTCAACATCGGGCTTAGCGGTAATGAGTATGCCAATTTTGGCGCCACTCGCTGACTTTGCAAATACAGGGCGTGAGTTGGTTGTGACAGCCTTCATGTGTGGTATCGGTACCGTATTGTTCGTAACCCCTACGTACGGTGTTCTGATGGGCGGTTTGGCAATTGGACGTGTATCTTACCTTGCGTGGCTGAAGTTCATTGGTCCACTGGTTGGTTTCTTTATTTTGCTTAATACCATCATGTTATCGCTAGGCGCTGGTGTCTTGGGATAAGAGTGAATTCTCAGTGAGTTAACCAATTGAAAATTGGACTTCTATAAAGAAAACGCCTTTCGTGAATGCGAAAGGCGTTTTTTGTTAACTCATGCCTAGCCCTCTTGGAGTGGAGGAGCGAGTTCAATGATATCGGCAGTAGGATCAACGTTAGTAACGAGCGAACCGAGGTTTAACAGCGGAACTGCCGTCTTAGGTGGCTCAGTAAAGTCAGGAGCGTGGAGATCAAGTTGCAATAGCACCTGATTACGCCACAGGGCAAGATCTGCAGGCAGTGGCATTGCACTGATGGCAAGGCGACGCAAGCGAGTATAAGTTTTGCTCTCAGTTGGTAGTCGACTAAGCGCATCGAGATAGCCAAGGTTGGCCTCAGAACTGTAAGGGTAACGAACCAAAATGGCGTCATACAATGATACAGCATGTTGCGGGGCAACGCTGATATAACTCTTGGCTTCTGCGAGTTGCTTTGCCAAGGTTTGAATAGCCTTGATCGCGACTGTGTTGGTACTAAGCAGCGCCATACGCTGTTGGCTATGGCCATCAAAGCGATCACGAATGCTTAAGGTGTGGTGAACCTCGGCAATCAATTGCAATTCACCAAGCTGGATCAGTATTGGCAGTAACTCGACTAACAAGACTGAAGGCAGTTTAGCGATTTTCTCAAAGTAATGACTAATACCGATCAGAGCGCGACGTTTGGCTTTAAAAGGTTTATCTTCCGCCAAATAAATACGGGCTCGCACGATGTGGCCATATGCGGTCAAGAATGGCTGTTGGGCTGGCAATAAACGACTAAAGGCGCGATGTTGGATGCCTTTTAGCTGTTGCAACATTTCGCGGCGGGCTTGCCTGTTGTGTTGGCTAAAATACAGTTGCTCAAAAATGGCGTTGAACTCAGCAAAACGAATGATCCAGTTAACATCAATGATCGGTAGGTGAGTTGCCAGCGTGCGCCCTGCATTGAGTAGTTCTTCACTATTGCCGAGATCGGCAGCTAATTGCGCCACGGTTAATGCCCGATGGCTAGCACCAGGAGTAAGCATAAATGCGCGTTTGGCTGTAGTGAGAGCATCGAACATCTGGTGGTTTAATTGCTGATAGTGAGTCAATAAGTCAAACCCTTCTAAGCACAGTGGAGAGCGTTCTACTAAGCCTTCAACTAATTGAATTGCTTGGCTAAGCTGCCCTTGGTGCGCCAGGTGTTTTGCTTCTACTATGGTCACTTTATGGCTGGGGTGTTTGGCTTTTAAGAATTTAAGAATAGGGGCCAGTTGTTGCCATGCTTGCTGTTCGACGAGGAGGTCGAGCAGCAGATCAGACAGTTTTTGACTATGACCATACTCAGTCAATTGCTGTTTACACAGCGCGAGGGCTCGCTCGGGTTTGTTAACTTCTAGTGCTTGATAAACTGGCTGACGAATAGCACAGTGCGTTAGAGTTTGGGTGATTTTTTGAGTCAGCGCAGCATTGGTTATGGGTTTGGTAAGAAAGCAATCAGGCTCTATGGAGAGGGTTGCCAGAATCACTTCTGCTGAATGATCGCCTGAAATCATCATAATGCCGCATTCAGAGGAAATTAGCTTTTTACTGCGTAGCAAACAGATCAGCTCGCAGCCATTGAGCACATGATTGAGGTGAAAATCAGCCATGATCACGTTGTAATGGGTTTTGTGGCAAGCACGGACGGCTTCGTCGTAAGTATCTGCAATATCAATGTGTTTGATACCCATCTGGGTTAACAAACTTTTTAAAAGTACCGAAGCGGAGCGCTGATCATCCACAATCAGAATTTTGATTTTATCCCAATGAATTTTTGGGGGCGGTTTTTGCCCAGACTTTGTCATCCTTGATCCTCTAGCCACCGCGCTCTATCCGTAATTATAGTGACACCAATCTCATTGCAATTTCTTATCTAATACTGATTAGAGTAAGTCTCTGATCACTCGTCCTATTTTTGGTTATTTTCTGACGTTTAATCGGAACAATTACTTATCTCTGTTGCATCAATGAAATAGGTGCGAGGTATATACCATGTTTTAAAATGGTATTACTTAATGTGAGCGCTTGTAATGAGTATATGCAATAAGTTGAATTTTGCGTAAATCAAAGCTACCAAGTAAATAAGAAGAGAAGTCTAAAAAGACTCTCTAGCGGTAGAAATTCTGTGTACGTTTTGATCCAAAGAAGTGATGAAGGGTAGGTGGTGAACGAGATATAAGAGAGAAGTGGAAGAGAAGAAAATAAAGGCATGAAAAAAGCCAGCTGCTTGCGCAACTGGCTTGAATGATGGTGGAGGGAGATGGATTCGAACCATCGAAGGCAGAGCCGGCAGATTTACAATCTGCTCCCTTTGGCCACTCGGGAACCCCTCCACAGGGTATTGCTAATTTGTGTTGGCGTTTAAGCCGAGAAACCCGCAAAAGCGTATTTCTTAAATAATGGTGGAGGGAGATGGATTCGAACCATCGAAGGCAGAGCCGGCAGATTTACAATCTGCTCCCTTTGGCCACTCGGGAACCCCTCCACAGGGTATTGCTAAATTGTGTTGGCGATTAAGCCAAGAAACCCGCTAACAGCGTATTTCTAAATGATGGTGGAGGGAGATGGATTCGAACCATCGAAGGCAGAGCCGGCAGATTTACAATCTGCTCCCTTTGGCCACTCGGGAACCCCTCCACAGGGTGTTGCTAAATTGTGTGGCGATTAAGCCAAGAAATCAGCAAAAAGCGTATTTCTTAAATAATGGTGGAGGGAGATGGATTCGAACCATCGAAGGCAGAGCCGGCAGATTTACAATCTGCTC
>NZ_LVHF01000028.1 GCF_001650345.1 Photobacterium jeanii
CGGCAGATTTACAATCTGCTCCCTTTGGCCACTCGGGAACCCCTCCACGGGGTGTTGCTAAATTGTGTTGGCGATTAAGCCAAGAAACCCGCAAAAGCGTATTTCTAAATGATGGTGGAGGGAGATGGATTCGAACCATCGAAGGCAGAGCCGGCAGATTTACAATCTGCTCCCTTTGGCCACTCGGGAACCCCTCCACGGGGGGTTGCTGAATTGTGTTGGCGCTTAAGCCGAGAAACCCGCTTACAGCGTAATTCTATAAATAATGGTGGAGGGAGATGGATTCGAACCATCGAAGGCAGAGCCGGCAGATTTACAATCTGCTCCCTTTGGCCACTCGGGAACCCCTCCACGGGGTGTTGCTAAATTGTGTTGGCGATTAAGCCGAGAAACCCGCTAACAGCGTATTTCTATAAATAATGGTGGAGGGAGATGGATTCGAACCATCGAAGGCAGAGCCGGCAGATTTACAATCTGCTCCCTTTGGCCACTCGGGAACCCCTCCACGGGGGGTTGCTGAATTGTGTTGGCGCTTAAGCCGAGAAACCCGCTTACAGCGTAATTCTATAAATAATGGTGGAGGGAGATGGATTCGAACCATCGAAGGCAGAGCCGGCAGATTTACAATCTGCTCCCTTTGGCCACTCGGGAACCCCTCCACAAGTGCGGAGCGGATAATAGCAAAACCTCTGAGGCTGTAAACCTTTTTTCTTGAAATTTTGCGTGCTTGCTTGATTTTTCAACATATTGCGATGACTCGCTTAAATCTTGCTTAACTTTACATTTCTTTACTCCGTTGGCCTATTAAGTCCGATATCATTCAGTAATAGCTAAATATATGGTTTTTTGTCATGAAAAAGATAATTGTTGCCGCAGCCGTTGCTCTTGCTTTAGCTGGCGGAAGTCAGTTTGTATTCAACGGTGAATCTCAGGCTGCTGAAAAATCAGCAAAAAAAATGGCAGCGCAACGTTCGATTGCGGTAACGACAGGTATTGTGGCGTCTGAGCCAGTAGCACAATCTTTGTCTTTAGTTGGCAAGTTAGAGTCGCAGCGCTCGGTAATGTTAGCGGCAGAAGTGTCAGCAAAAGTTAACGATATTGCGGTTGGTGTGAATAGCCAAGTCAAGAAAGGTGATCTACTGATCCAGCTTGATGATGCCAAGTCGCGAGCCAGCTATAACGAAGCGAAAGCGTACCTCGCTGATGAAAAACGTAAATACACCGAATTTGAACGCTTGGTTAAGCGCGGCGCGTTGACACAAACAGAACTAAACGCCCAATTGGCTAGCGTACAGATTGCGCAAGCCCGTTTAGATGCTGCAAAAGCAGAATTAAATGATCATGCGATACGCGCTCCTTTTGCTGGCACCGTTGGTTTGATTGATTTTAGCCAAGGTCATTTAGTGACTTCTGGTAGTGAGCTTTTCTCGCTTGATGATTTAGCCAAGATGCGCCTTGATATTCAGGTGCCAGAGCAATATCTCTCTTACCTGCGTCAAGGCATGAAGGTGCAAGCGAATAGTCAGGCATGGTCGACTCGAGTGTTTGAAGGTGAAATTGTCGCGATTGATTCGCGTGTCCAGCAAGATACGCTCAATATTCGCGTGCGAGTAAACTTTGATAATCAAGACAAAAAGCTAAAACCAGGCATGTTGATGACGGCCAACCTACATTTTGTTCCGCAAGACGCTGCAATTATTCCAGTACAAGCCTTGGAGTATTCTGGTTCTAAACGTTTTGTTTATGTTGTGGATGAGGCTGGTATTGCTCACCGTACCCAAGTGCAGTTAGGTGCGCGAATTGAAAATGAAGTTGTGATCCAATCGGGTGTAATGATTGGCGATCGTATCGTGGTACAAGGTTTGGTGAACATGCGTGATGGTGCCAAGGTCAATGACCTTACTGCCAAGCAGGCAGAGCCAAAAAAGACTAAAGCGGAGGCGGGTGCCTGATGTGGTTATCTGATGTCTCCGTTAAACGCCCTGTAGTGGCGGTCGTACTTAGCCTGTTGTTGGTGATCTTTGGGGTCGTATCGTTCTCGAAACTGACGGTGCGCGAAATGCCGGATGTCGAAAACCCTGTGGTATCGATTAGCACCACCTATAAAGGTGCATCGGCGACCATTATAGAAAGTCGCATTACGACACCGCTTGAAGATGAGTTATCTGGTATCAGTGGGATCGATAATATTCAATCGACCACCCGTAATGGTTCATCTCGGATCAAAGTGGAATTTGAGATGGGCTGGAACCTAACCGAAGGGGTCAGTGATATTCGAGATGCTGTTGCGCGTGCGCAGCGTCGTCTGCCTGATGAAGCCGATGATCCTGTGGTATCGAAAGACAACGGCACCGGCGAACCTGCTGTTTACGTGAATTTGACCTCAAGTGTAATGGACCGCACTCAGTTAACCGATTATGCCGAGCGTGTCCTTACTGATCGCTTTAGCTTAATCAACGGCGTCAGTTCGGTAGATTTGAGCGGTGCTTTGTATCGAGTAATGTATGTGAAGTTAAAGCCTGAGCAAATGGCAGGGCGCGGCATTACTACTCAAGATATTGTGACGGCACTGAATGAAGAAAACGTGGAATTACCCGGTGGTATTGTTCGTAACGACATGACGACCATGTCGGTGCGTACTGCGCGTTTGTATCGTAGCGCGGAAGATTTTGCGTATTTGGTAGTGCGTACTGCGAAAGGTGGTTCGCCTATTTACCTTAAAGATGTGGCTGACGTTTCAATTGGGGCGCAAAACGAGAATGCGACCTTTAAAAATAACGGTGTCGCAAACTTAAGCCTTGGCATCATTACCATGACAGATGCCAACCCGTTGAATGTATCGAAAGAAGTGTATAAAGAAGTAGAGCGTATGCAGCGCTTTATTCCTGAAGGCACATCTTTGTACGTTGATTACGACTCGACAGTATTTATCGAACGCTCAATCAACGAGGTCTACAGCACACTCTTTATTACTGGCATGCTGGTTGTGTTGGTGTTGTATATCTTTATCGGTCAAGCGCGGGCGACTTTGATCCCAGCCATCACTGTGCCTGTGTCATTAATCTCTGCCTTTATGGTGGCGTATTTCCTTGGCTTTTCGATCAACCTACTGACCTTGATGGCACTTATTTTGGCTATCGGCTTGGTGGTCGATGATGCCATCGTAGTGGTCGAAAATATTTATCACCATATCGAACGTGGCGAGCCGCCTTTATTGGCAGCATTTAAAGGTACCCGCGAAGTAGGGTTCGCGGTTGTCGCCACCACCGTGGTGTTGGTGATGGTATTCCTACCAATTTCCTTTATGGATGGCATGGTAGGGCCGCTGTTTACTGAGTTTTCAGTACTGCTCGCTGTTTCTGTGATTTTCTCATCAATCGTGGCACTGACTCTGAGCCCTGTTCTGGGCAGCAAATTGCTCAAAGCCAATGTTAAACACGGCAAGTTCAACCAATGGGTCGATGCAGGGTTCGCTAAACTTGAAGCGGGCTACCGTAAGTGGGTAACAGCCGCAGTGCGTTATCGCTACGGTGCGCCAGTGGTGGTGTTAGCCTGTGTCGGTTTGAGTTTCGTGTTGCTGAAATCTGTACCTGCACAATTAGCGCCGCAGGAAGATCGCGGTGTGATTTTTGCTTTTGTAAAAGGTGCGGAAGGGACCAGTTACAACCGCATGGTGGGTAATATTGAAGAGGTTGAGCGTCGCTTGCTGCCGATGGTGGGTGAAGGCGTCATTAAATCTATCAGTATTCAAACCCCTGCTTTTGGCGGTCGCGCAGGCGATCAGACGGGCTTTGTGATCATGCAGTTGGAAGATTGGTTAGAGCGTGATGTCAGTGCGGCAGATGCGCTGGGGCAAGTACGTAAAGCTTTAGCGGGCATTCCAGATGTGCGTGTGTGGCCATTTATGCCGGGCTTTCGTGGCGGTTCTTCTGAGCCCATTCAGTTTGTACTCAATGGCGCTGATTACGATGAGTTATTCCAATGGGCGACAGAGCTAAAAGCGTTGGCGGAAGCTAGCCCTATGATGGAAGGCGCGGATTTAGACTACGCGGTGACAACGCCTGAGTTGTTGGTTAGTGTGAATCGCCCTCGTGCCGCTGAACTTGGTATTCCAGTTGCTGATATCGCGAAGACGCTAGAAGTGATGCTGGGCGGTACAACTGAAACGACTTTTGTTGAGCGTGGTGAAGAATACGATGTGTATTTGCGCGGTGATGAAGATAGCTTTAACAATGCGACCGATTTAAGTCAGATTTATGTGCGCTCACGTAGCGGTGAATTGCTGACATTGGAGTCGGTAGCGAGTGTGGAAGAAATTGCGTCGGCACAAAAGCTTAGCCATAACCAAAAGCAGAAAGCGATCACTCTGAAAGCTAACTTGGTGCCAGGGTACACTCTAGGTCAAGCATTGGAATATCTAGATAGCGAAGCGTTAGCGAAGCTACCAAAAGATATCACTATTGATTATGCGGGTGAGTCGAAAGATTTCCGTGAGAACCAAAGTAGCATTTTATTAGTATTTGGCTTGGCGTTATTGGTCGCGTATCTGGTACTAGCTGCTCAGTTTGAAAGTTTCATTAACCCGCTAGTCGTAATGTTGACCGTACCGATGGGGGTATTGGGTGGCTTGGCTGGATTGATCTTCCTTGATCAAAGCCTGAACATTTTCAGTCAGATCGGGATGATCATGTTGATCGGGATGGTGACCAAAAACGGTATCTTGATTGTCGAGTTTGCCAACCAGTTACGTGATAAAGGGGTGGCATTCGAACAAGCAATTATTGATGCCTCTGAACGCCGATTACGTCCGATTTTGATGACCGCATTCACCACGTTATTTGGCTCTGTGCCGCTAATACTATCTAGCGGTGCTGGCTCTGAAAGCCGAATGGCTGTAGGTACTGTGGTGTTCTTCGGGATGGCGTTTGCGACGTTTGTGACTTTGTTTGTGATCCCAGCAATGTACCGTTTGTTATCGGCTAATACTAAGTCTCCAGGTTATGTTGCTGAGCAGCTAGAGATTGCCTTGCAACAGGATTACGTGGCGCGAACTAGTCATGGTGAGTTGCCTATCACTGACAATAAATAGCCCTGAATCTGGCTATATTGAGCTGATTTAATTTCGATAGGGTCGCTTCGTGCGACCCTTTTTTATGCCTGAACGATATGTGGATGGGGATTAATGGCTGGAAATGACGTCGCTATTTCAATTCAGGGCTATATTCAAAGCGGAGTTTCTTTTCTATTTGAGCTGAGTTTAGGTAGAATTGCAGGCCATTTTCCGTTCCTTTGATCCCGTTGCAAAACGCACAGTAGTAGAAGAAAGCTATGTCTCAGAATAAGACGTCTCAAAATCAGACGCCGAACACACAGTCTCAGAACGAGGTAAAAGCCGTTCGTTTAAACAAATTTATCAGTGACACTGGCTATTGCTCACGCCGTGAGGCGGACAAGCTGATCGATCAAGGACGCGTGACCATCAATGGCAAAGAGCCAGAGATGGGTATGAAAGTAATGCCACAAGATGAAGTCTTGGTCGATGGTCGCCCACTGCGTGCCAAAGAAGCACCAATTTATATTGCGCTGAATAAACCAACGGGCATCACTTGTACTACCGAACGCCACATTAAAGACAACATTGTTGATTTTATTGGTCACCGCAAGCGTATTTTCCCAATTGGTCGTCTGGATAAGTTCTCTGACGGTCTGATTTTCATGACCAATGATGGTGACATCGTTAACAAGATCCTGCGTGCTGGCAACAACCACGAAAAAGAGTACGTGGTTCGTGTAAACCGTATCATCACCGATGAGTTCATCAGCAAGATGTCATCTGGGGTTGAGATCCTAGATACGGTTACTCTGCCGTGTAAGGTGACTAAAGAGACAGATTACACCTTCCGTATTGTACTGACACAAGGCTTGAACCGTCAGATCCGCCGTATGGTTGAAGCTCTTGGCTACGAAGTTTATAAGCTTCGTCGTGTGCGTATCATGAATGTGACGATTGATGGTTTACCTAACGGTAAATGGCGTTACCTAACGGATGCGGAAATGGCTGAAATTAATGCCATGATTGCAGACTCTTCAAGCACAGAAGAAGCCTCTCGCACTGATGGTGAAGGTAAGCAGATTGCCAAGCCAACTGATGCCAAACTGTTTGATAGCCGCCAACAGGCGAAACAAACCAAGCAAGAAGGTGAGCGCTCAAACTTTAAGACTTATAAAGGTAAGGGCGAGCGTAGCCGCTTCGATCGCGATGCTGGTGATAATCGCCGCCAAGGTCAACGCTCTCACGGTCGTTCGCAAGATCGTAACGAAGGTGGACGCAGTCAGCGCCAAGGCGATGATCGTTACAGCAATAATCGTTCTGGCGATAACCGTAACAGTCATAACACGAATAGCCGTAACGGTAACAATAGTAACCGAGGCGCTAATGGCAATAATGCGCCTCGTGGTCGTAAGCCAGTATCAAGTGGCATCAAGAAGTGGAAATCTAAGAAAGAGAGCTAATTCTTTTTCTATCATGAATTCCTAGTTTGAAAGGCTAAATGCTACGGTGTTTAGCCTTTTTTGTTGACCATTTATTAACGCTTGCAATCCGTTGGGCGAATTTGCACTATGTACTCATTAATGAAAACAAAGACACAGTCGCAAGCAGACAGGGGAAGTAATGGCTGGCAATACTATTGGACAACTATTCCGAGTTACAACATTTGGTGAAAGCCACGGCCTTGCGCTGGGCTGCATTATTGATGGTTGCCCACCGGGGCTAGCCTTGACTGAAGCGGACATGCAGCACGATTTGGATCGTCGTCGTCCGGGAACGTCAAAGTATACGACGCAACGTCGTGAACCGGATGAAGTGAAAATTCTGTCAGGGGTGTTTGAAGGTCAAACAACAGGAACATCGATTGGTTTATTGATTGAAAATACTGATCAGCGCTCAAAAGACTATTCAAACATTCAGGACTTATTCCGACCAGGTCATGCAGACTATACCTACCATCAGAAATATGGGGTACGTGACTACCGTGGTGGTGGTCGTTCTTCTGCCCGTGAAACTGCAATGCGTGTTGCTGCGGGTGCTGTAGCGAAGAAATACCTCAAACAAGTACACGGTATTGAAGTGCGTGCTTATTTGTCGCAAATGGGTGATGTCAAAATCGAAAAAGTTGATTGGCAGCAAATCGAGCAAAATGCATTCTTCTGTCCTGACGCCGACAAAGTAGACGCTTTTGATGAACTGATCCGAAAACTGAAAAAAGACGGTGATTCGATTGGCGCCAAACTAACGGTGGTGGCAAGTAATGTACCTGTAGGCTTAGGTGAGCCTGTATTTGATCGTCTTGACGCTGATGTTGCTCACTCTTTAATGAGCATTAACGCTGTAAAAGGCGTTGAGATTGGTGATGGTTTTGATGTGGTTGAGCAACGTGGTAGTGAACATCGTGATGAAATGACGCCTCAAGGTTTCAAAACCAATCATGCTGGTGGCATTTTAGGTGGGATTTCATCGGGTCAAGACATTGTTGCTCATATTGCGCTGAAGCCTACGTCAAGTATTACAGTGCCGGGTGAGACAATCACGAAGCAAGGTGAGACAGCGGAAGTGGTAACCAAAGGTCGTCACGACCCATGTGTCGGTATTCGCGCCGTGCCAATTGCAGAAGCGATGTTAGCGATCACTTTGATGGATCACTTGCTGCGCCATCGTGGGCAAAATGCCAATGTTGTTACCGCAACACCAAAAATTTAAGTTAGCACCTAAGGTATTAAAACTATGAGCTCAATTTGTTTTGAGCTTTTGGGTGAGAGCCGCTAAGAAATTCGCAAGATACTAAAAAGGCGAGAGTGAATGTCCACTCTCGCCTTTTTCTATTTGCAGTTAGTTACTTCGATTCAGTTTGTACTTCAGCTTTTGCGATGGCTTGCTGGCTCTCTTCTTCTAGTTTGAATACAGGTAAACGCCAGCCAAGTTGAACTGCAGCCATACGAATGATGAAGCCAATGACGAGTGTTGCGACTGTGGCAATCAACTCAGGGTAGTTAAAGTGCATCATTGTGTAATACATACCGCCAGCTAATGCTGCAACGGATGCATAAAGCTCTTTATGAAGTACCATTGGCGGGCGGCGAGTAATTAAATCACGCAGTAAACCGCCAAACACGCCTGTTACAACAGCTGAAACCACACAGATCATCGCAGGTAAGCCCATGTCCATCGCGATACGACAACCGATAATGCTAAAAACAATCAAGCCAACTGAATCAAGAATCACAAAAATTTTGTGATAACGCATAACCCACTTAGCCACCATAGTTGTGAACAAGCCTGCAAGACAGGTGATCGCAAGATACTGAGGGTTTGCCACCCAACCTAATGGATAATGACCTAATAAAATATCTCGAACCGTACCACCACCAATGGCAGTAGCACTGGCAACTAACATCACACCGAACCAATCCATGTGACGCTTACCTGCAGCAATAGCTCCTGTCATAGCTTCTGCTGTAATTCCTATAATGTAGAGTGTTGTTAATAGCATGAGTAATAATCAATCTAAATACGAGCGTGTTAGATGGTTATATAACCTGTTAATGGTTGATTTTAAACCACTATAACGCTTTTAAGGCGAAAAGTGGGGCTGATTGTAAATGTGATCTCAATGCTTATCTAATGAAATAAAAAAGCCCATACATTAATCTGGTTCATGTATAGAGTGGGGAATGAAACACATCAGATACATAGTTAGAAAAAGTGAATGCTTAAGCGTTATTGAGGTGGTTTGAGATTCGAGTAGTGTGGAGCTTTTAATGTCAGGGGTATTCGTCCTTGTGATTTTGAAACTCGTCCAACATGAAAAGAGATTGAGCAAACTTGAAATGGGCTTGTTATCATAGCGACAAAGTTACAACCCATAACAAAGATTGAAACTGCGGTATGTCACACGATTACAACGATCTTATCTCTGTCTTTAATGACACCTTTTTAGAGAGCTACAACACGCAATTGCTACTCGGCGGTGATGAGCCTATTTATCTTCCTGCGGATAAAGAGCACCCACACCATCGAATAATCTTTGCTCGAGGCTATTTTGCTTCTGCTCTTCATGAAATTGCTCACTGGTGTATTGCTGGCTCTCAACGTCGCTTACTTGAAGATTATGGCTATTGGTATGAACCTGATGGTCGTACAGCTGAGGTGCAAGCTGAGTTTGAAAAGGTCGAGATAAAACCCCAAGCCGTAGAGTGGATTTTAGCTGCAAGCTGCGGTTTTCCATTCAGCGTGAGCTGCGATAACTTGAGTGGTGATTGCGAGCCAGATAGGGTAGGCTTTACCGCAAAAGTTAGGGAGCAAGTGTTCACGTATCTACACACAGCAATGCCAGAACGTGCTAAACAGCTATCTGATCAACTACGTGCTCACTATCAAGTAGTACCACTAACAGAAACAAATTTCCCTGAACTTGTTTTGTAACAACATAATTATTCCACGTAAGTAGAGAGACTTTCATGATTCAGCAATACGAAGAAAAGTTGCTAAACCACATCGACCAAATGGTTGAAACCGCATCTGACGATGAACTATTTGCCGGCGGCTATTTACGTGGCCACATTTCACTATCCGCTGCCAACTGCGAGCAAGAAGCAATCACTTGCCTAGAAGAAATGAAAAAAGCAGTTGAAACCAGCATTGCTGAGGCACAATCAGAGCTTAGCCCTGCTGATCAAGTAATTGTGAAAGCGATGTGGGAGCAGTTGAAACGTCTGTAACTTTTATGTCCGTTTCTTAAATTTGAAAAGGGAGGTTATCATCAGATAACCTCCCTTTTTTTGGCAATTGAGATGAAGAAAAGTACTATTTTTCTTCTTTACGTTTACTAAAAGCGTGTTGAATAAGCACCCAAGCTACGCCTAGCATACCACCAAGTAGCGTGCCTAGAACTACGATAAGTGCTCGTTTAGGCTTGTCTCGGCCCATAGGCATTTCCACATTTTCTAGGAAACGGAATGTTTTAAACTTAATGTTAACATCAATTTTAGTGTTGCGAATCAACTGAAGTTTAGCCTGAATTTGCTGAATGTTAGGGTCGACAACACCTAAATTATTAATGCTATCCAGCGCTTTAACTTTAGCTTCTAATGCTGAAGAACCAAGCTGGATGTCAAATAATTTGTTATCACTAATATTAGCTATAGGTTGATCTAAGTTAGCGGCTTTGGCAATTTCAAGCGAAAGCTTAGAACGTTGCTTTTCAACATCGATATAACTCTCAGCTTGAGACTCAAAAATCGTCAACATTTGCTTTAACTCATTTTCTTTAGCAAATGTAACTGCTTTTAAATCGGCCATGTTATCGCTAAAAACTTGTTTCGAAACAAAAGCTATATAACTAGTTAGCATCTCATAGCTAGACTTATCCGTCGTCGCTTGAAGCGAGATAGAGTAAATATCTTGACGCTTTTTATCACTAGGCACAGCCTTTATCTTTACAAACCAGCTATCAAGTGTTCGTGAAATTGCCTCTGGCTCTGCAATCTTATTTTGTTGCAGATAGCTTTTAAAATCATCATTACTGAGCAAAAAAGCTTTTTTATTGGCTAATGAGTTGAAACTATTAATGAATTGTTTAAATAGTTGATCGTTATCAACAAGTGGTTCAAGATCTTGGCTGACCAGAACTGTACCGTCTTGTTGATAAATATCAAATACAGGTTGAAATTGTCTAACTTGATATTGATAAGCTGAATAGTCACTTATTTGAGGGGGGATAACAATGGCTTTAGATGTCCACCATTGCTGAGCTGTCAATGAATAAACAATAGCACATAGAGAGAATACAATTGAAATTGCAATGATTTTTACTTTGTTAACCCATAGAACATTGAAAAGCTCAAATAGATCAATCTCATCGTCTTGGCGATGGAATCCACTAAATTGTGGGGCAGATGGCGGATGTTGATAGTGCTGCATTACTTCTTTGCTACCAGTCGACACAATAATTTCCAATGAGGTTAATTAAGCTAAGCTTATAAATCAAAATCTTAGACTAGTTATGGCGCTTAGCCAAAAATAGGGGACGATTTTAACCAAAATCACCCCTATTTGTCATGAGGTTGTCGGAAAAAACTTTATAAACCTCTTTAACAGTTGCGTTGTTTTATTCATTAAATGAATGTTAATTGGTGACTTTACGACTATACCAAGGCGATCGAGCATCCGTCATTTGGTACAAACCGTACTTACGGTTTAGCATCTGACCACCATCACGTGTTAGCGGTATCCAAGAGATCGTTGCTCTATTAGTGCTAGGTTTTACCGTCATCAAGTCAAATGGTATTGAGACATAGAAGCCCTTAGTGAAGCTCCCCTCACCAAACTCTTCAGCTGAAAGGTTAGTAAATGAAGCAAACGCGCCGGCAATTACCCCACTATCAAACTGTTTTGAGAAATCAATAGTGACACCTTTATCTTCTGTCAGGTATTGTCCAGCACTTACTTTTAGCAAGCTGTCAGGTAGCAGGCTCCATTGTGGGGTGTAATATAGGCTTGCATGACCAGTTAGCGTTCCTGTTTGTACTCTAAAGTAACGGCCTGTACTTGGGTCAAATTGCCGTTCTTGATCGTAGAAACCAAATTGTGAGTCTGGGTCACGTTGTTTAACATAGTTAACATCGAAACCTACAGCCCAGTTGCTGTTCATCGGGCGGTATAATACTTCCCCACCAATACCTCCAAACATCATTTCAAGATAACCGCCATACGCTTGGCTGTAGAAGTTATCGCCAAAACGATCCATCCAGGTTAATTGCAAGTTATCAACGCGGACAGGGTTATCACTAATGTAGCTACGTACTAAAGTTCGTACGCGTTTAAGGTCAGTACCGTCAGGTGGCGGTCCTTGGTATTTGAACTGATCGTAGTTATCGTAAATATTAATATAGAGCGAGCCACTTGCTTCAATATGATTGCCTAACCAGTATGAAGCATTGGCGTTAACACCGACATTAAACAAGTAGAATGCTTCGGGGCTACCAAATGATTGCTGTAACGTCGGCGCGATTCCCCAGTCAAAGTCATTATCTTTATTGGCGACTTGTCGCCCTTGGACTGATGTCGGTGTTGTCGTAGAGCTCGCATCTTCAACTTTGGCATTGACGTACTCATGGTTAGCGACTTTGGCAAATTGCTTAGCATCAATGCGTGTTTGTGTGGTTGGTTGATTATTACTTGTTTCGACTAAGCGGTACTCATCAACATTAATCCCTGAATTGGCTAAAACTAATGCCGCACGCTCATGGGCTTCACT
The DNA here is from genome assembly GCF_001650345.1 of Photobacterium jeanii. Lineage (GTDB taxonomy): Bacteria > Pseudomonadota > Gammaproteobacteria > Enterobacterales > Vibrionaceae > Photobacterium > Photobacterium jeanii. The sequence goes on from NZ_LVHF01000028.1 coordinate 12,315, forward strand.
TCGGTTACGGTATTTAGTCTGGTTGCCAACGATAGTTATAGCTGACGGTGAACCTGTTAAATCATCTTTTTGGCTAATGTAAATAGCGGCATCATCATAGCCAGCATTGGTTGCGAGCTGTTCTTTTACTCGTTGCCAATCAGTAGTGCTAATTGTTGCCTCTTTTTTAGTTGAGGCATAAACAGTTTTCGGCTCATCAAACCATGTTGTGCTTAAGTCATTGAAGTTAGTCTTGAGGTTAACGCCAAAGGTCCAAGTGTTCCCACGTTCGTAACTTAAACGCATGTCGCCCCAGCTGCCTAAACGGTATAACGCGCCTAAGTTGACTTGGCTATCTTGCGGCATTGTGATGCGCTTTTGTGTCACTGGGAAATCACTTTTATAATCGTTACCATCCCATTCAGCTTTTAGGCGCAATGGTGCCCACGGTGTTTGGTATTCGATACCACCGAAAACAGCTGCACAACCAGTGAACCAGCGCTTGTAATCGACTTGACCACCTTTACCTGAATGTGTTGTATCACGACCGCAATCGCGTCCGGCAGATTTATCACCCCGTAGATTAGCGCTGTTACCTATATAGCCCCAGCCGATGCCTAAGGTCAAATCAAGAGGCCCCCAGTGTTTGCTCGCGGCGATATACTCGCCATCAAATAACCCTGTGCCGCCAATGTCGCGTAGTCCAATGGAGGTTTCTGGTAACCAGAAACTCTCTTCTAACAGGCGAAACTTAACATCAATGCCTTTATCTGTGTATTTTGTTTGACCACTGAAGCCCTCATCACCGCTGTACAATAAATCTTGCACTAAGGTATAGCGAATCGTGGTTTCCATCCAAGGTAGCAACTGTAGCGATACAGTGTAATGATGGTATTCATTATTAAATGTACCGCCTAAAGTAAACTCGCCTTCTTTGGCAACTCGCCCTGTCGGCATTTGCATCAAACCTACGCCACCAAAGTCAGATTGAGATGGCATAAATACTGGAGAGTCAAACTCATCAGCATGGGCATTTACCATTGAAGACAGTGCAAGCGTGATAGCGGATAACTTAAATATGTGGCTTTTATTCATTACAATACCCGCTCTTTTAACAGTTCAACTACCATTTGATTAACTTGTTCAAAATCTGAGAACCAGCCAGTAAATGGTAAGTAAATAATCGCACCTGGTGCGATGGCATGGTAGCGGCTATTCCAATAAGCCACAGGATGACTTTCAATTCGACCATCGGGCTGAATGACGATTGCTGTGTTGTTATCTGACGCTGAAATAGTCTCAGCTTGCTCAAGGTAATCATCCGCTGACTTACGTTCCTCCCAAGTTACTGCCCCCGAGTTTTTTACAGCACCGAGTACAAATACTTGGTGAGGGCGAGCTGGTAACTGTAGAGTTAGCGCTCCTGATAACAATGGATTCGCGTTTGGTTGGATTCGTACTTGATCATAATCAAGTGAAAGTTTTTCTCGTCTTGCAAAGTGGCTACTTGCGATAAATTGATGCAGTTTTTTTAGAGCAAGGAAACGTTCATCAGCTTGCTTAAAGTTATTTTGTTGAGCCGATATTAAGTCTAATAAACCTTGTTTCTCTTGCTCTAATGGCTGAGTGAAAATTGCGGCTTGAAGCCAATAGATTGGGCTGTTCAAAAGTGAATGTTTGGCTATTTGCAATTGAGCATCTCTTAGTACTTGCTCGGTTCGTACAGCATCATTATAGCTAAGAGTAATATGCTTATTTTCTATTTGGCCTGTGTGTATACGTACTTCAGTGACGGATTTTGTCGGTTCAGAATGCACGTTTATATTCGTAGCCGTAGCCGTAGCCGTAGCCAGTGGCATTAGAGAAAACATAATAAGCAGAAGCGGGGTAAGTAATGATTTCAAGATATTACCCTTAAGAAAATGGTTTCAATATTGAAAACTCGACCACAGGAAGATTTGGGGCGAGCTTCTGACGACTTTTGAGAACTGCACCAGTCTGCGGATCTACCCAAAATTCATTCTGGTAGCTTTGCTCAATGCTGGGAACATTAACACTTTCAGTATAATACAAGCTCTTAGTTGGTTTTTGATTGACCATAACTATCTGTTCAATACCATTTGAAAATGTGGAGCGCAGGGTATAGCCAAAATGATAACCTGGTTGCCAATCAATAGTACGAGTCCAGTATTTAGGAGTCGAGGATTTATGAAGCCCAAGAGCTAAAGGGTCTGTGGTTTTACTGTTTATTGCGATCAAGTTGCCTTCGGAAAGTGACGCTGTTTTTATAATTCGTCCGGCTTGAGTGACGATTAAGCCTTTGTCCGCAGATAACCACTTTAATTGTATGGTTTGTGAAATTTCTAGAGATGAAGGTTGTGTATTTTGAACTGAGTTGTGTTCTGCAAAAGCCAATACCATGAAAGCTTGCGGCCCATCACCAATCCGAGCATACATACTTGCGTAGGGGAGCTGTTCAATTTTGCTAGTTGAAAGGACAGTATCATCATCACCTAATAAGGCGAGCTTGGCGGTGTCATTAACATCTTGGAATTTTTGGCTACAGCCTGAGATTAATGTCAGGCATAAAAAAAACCCACTGAATGGGATTGTGAAGTGAGATCTTCGCATCCTGGCGCAACTTTTGGTTATCTGATTTTAAGAAAAACCACATCATTACAATTACCACAAAGTAAAATGTATTGATGTGGTTGGTATTAAGCGCCTAAAACTTATGCTTGAGGTGCTGAAACTGATGTTGTTGAGTTGTTGCTACCAGAGTCAGCAACAGCTACAACAGCCACTGCTGCTGCGACACCTACTGCGACGGTAGTTGCTGTTACACCGCCAACTGCAGCTGTAGCTGCGCCCGCAGTACCTGCTGCTGTACCAGTAGCTGTACCTGTTGTTGCTGCTGTTGAAGCCGTAGTTGTTGTAGAAGCTCCAGCAGTACCAGCAGTTTCAGTAGCAGCTTGTGCTACACCAGAAAGTGCAAGCGCGGCAATTAGCGCTAATGCTTTTGTTTTCATTCGCTTATCCTTTATTTAAGCTTAATTTATGTTTGGATTAAGGAACATCCGAAGTAATAATATGTGGATAACAGATTTTAAGCAATGGCGTAGCATGCGCAGGTCAAATAACTGCATATAGCAAACTCAGAAATTATAAGCATAAAATTAGCATTTCAGGTATAGGTGATCTCAGTGTAAATTTATTTTGGCTTTACTATTTGTGAACATTGTCGAGAAATTAGCTGTAATGCAAAAAGTCAATCTTTAATTTAAATGCTCGATTGCGTAGAATATGCGAGTTATCTTGGGTGGTCTCTATATATGGGGCTTAAGGGTAAGAGTATTTGTCTAACTTGTATACTCAATAGTTAGGCGATCGGGTTCGTACCTAATCCGCTAACGTGTTGAAAAACAGCACGACCGTATTTACCTAAGGTAATTGAAATACAAATAAAACCACTTCGATAGCAGATTGGGGGCTGATATCCCAAGGGCGGTAGCGTGTCTGAATTCAAGTAGGGTGCTATGCTATCACTGCTAAAACTAAACTAAAGATAAAAATACCCCTCATGAACGTTAAGAAGAAGTTACTTGTCACGACTGTGGCGGCGTCATTGCTAGCAGGTTGTGCTGTGCCTGGCTCACATCTTAGTATGGATACTAAGAATGTGGTTGAAAACCATGAACAAGACACGGCGCAATTTGACCAAAATATAAATGTCTATCCATTAACTACTGGGCTGGTTAATGAGTTAAGAAAGCCTCGTTTTGTCTCAAGAACGAACCCAGCCTTAGATGCACAGCTGAATCGTTACCAATATCGAGTAGGTCCGGGTGATATCCTTAACGTGACAATTTGGGATCATCCTGAGTTGACAATTCCTGCGGGCTCTTATCGTAGTTCTAGTGAGTCGGGAAATTGGGTACATGCAGATGGTACTATTTTTTACCCTTACATTGGTTTAGTGAAAGTCGAGGGTAAAACGGTAACCCAAGTTCGAGATGAAATGTCAAGACGCTTAGCCAAGTTTATTGAAGCGCCACAAGTAGATGTTAATGTGGCAGCTTTTCGCTCCCAAAAAACTTATATAACCGGTGAAGTTAGTAAGCCGGGTCAACAAGCCATTACCAATGTGCCACTTACTCTTCTTGATGCCATTAATCGTGCTGGTGGTTTAAACTCTGACGCAGATTGGCGAAATGTTACGCTAACACGAAATGGTGAAGAGCAGCGGTTGTCTTTATATGCATTAATGCAACGTGGCGACTTAATGCAAAACCGTTTGCTTGAGCCTGGCGATATTGTGCATGTACCACGTAATGATGCACAAAAAGTATTCGTGATGGGCGAAGTAAAAGAGCCTAAACTGCTGAAAATTGACCGTGCAGGTATGAGTCTCACAGAAGCACTGAGCGGTGTTGGCGGTATTAATGAACTTGAAGCGGATGCAACCGGAATTTTTGTTATTCGAAGTAACTTAAGTAAGTCATTAGAGTCAGGGAAAGGTGGAGATACAATCCAACAAGCTGTTGCAGATATTTACCAATTGAATATTAAAGATGCAGCTGCTCTTGTGATTGGTACCGAATTTGAATTACAGCCTTACGATATTGTTTACGTGACAGCTGCCCCTATTTCTCGTTGGAACCGTGTCGTTAAACAGTTACTACCAACTATCAGTGGGTTTAAGAACTTGACTGAAGGCGTAAATATAATGAGGACGTGGTAATGTTTAATAAGATTTTGGTTGTTTGTGTGGGTAATATTTGTCGTTCGCCATCGGGTGAATATATTTTAAAAAAATTGTTACCAAATAAAATAATTGCTTCTGCTGGTGTAGGCGCCTTGGTAGGAAAGGCTGCTGATAACATGGCTTGTCAAGTCGCTGAAGAGCATGATTTAAGCCTTGATGGGCATGTCGCTCAGCAGCTAACAAGTGAACTGTGTAGAGATTTTGACCTTATTCTGGTAATGGAAAAAGGACATATTGATGCAGTGGCAAATATTGCCCCAGAAGTACGTGGAAAAACTATGCTGTTTGGTCAATGGATTGGACAGCAAGATATACCAGATCCATATCGTCAAAGTCGTGAGGCTTTTGATCATGCATACCGATTAATCAATGAAGCGGCACAGGCTTGGGCTAAGAAGTTATAAACAGCTTAGTTAGTTGGTTGTGCTTGTCGTTTAATATTAAATACTCATTGTTGGAAATTTGAATGAGCATTACTCAAAATTTACCACCCAAGCAAACTGAATCAGATGAAATTGATTTAGGTAAGTTGTTTGGTATTTTAGTCGATCGCAGTTGGATGATTGTGGCGATTACCGCGATCTTTACTATTGCAGGTGTATGCTACGCGTTGTTAGCAACCCCTATTTATAAAGCGGATGCTTTACTACAAGTTGAAACCAAAAGTAACGGTATGCCTGGTTTAGGTGAGATGGGAGAGTTTTTTGCTCAAGAATCATCAGCTACAACTGAAATTGAGATTATTAAATCTCGTATGGTTTTAGGGAAAACGGTAGATAAGTTAAATTTAACGACGGTTGTTGAGCCCAAATATATTCCTGTTATAGGTAAAGGTTTGGCTCGACTTTCTGATTCAAATACATCTCTTTCAATCACTCGCTTTGATGTGCCTGATTACTTCGTGGGCAAACCGTTTAAGCTTGTTGTTATGAATGAAGAAAAAGGTTCATACTCATTACTGGATATGGAAGAGCGTGAAATTCTGACTGGTAAAGTGAATGAATTAGCTCAAAAAAGTGATATTAGAATATTTGTATCAAATTTTGTTGGTAATAGTGGAAGTGAATTTTCGGTACTTAAACGCTCACGCTTGGATGCAATTCAAGCTTTACAACAAGATTTATCAGTAACTGAACGCGGAAAACAAACTGGTATTTTACAGTTATCACTTACAGGTGAAAGTCGTAGAAAAATTGAGAGTATTCTTAATGATGTTAGCCAAAATTACTTCTTGCAAAATGTTGAACGAAACTCTGCTGAGGCTGAGAATAGTTTAGACTTTTTACGTAAGCATTTACCTGATATTAAAACTGAGTTGGTTTCAGCTGAAGATAAGTTGAATCGTTACCGTCAAGAAAACGAATCCATTGATTTAGGCCTTGAAGCAAAATCAACACTTGATGTAATGGTAAAGCTTGAAGCACAGCTAAATGAACTAACATTTAAAGAAAGTGAAATTTCACAGCGCTTTACGAAAGAGCACCCTGCATACAGTGCCTTACTTGAAAAGCGTCAAACTTTATTAGGTGAACGTGAACGGTTGAACCGCCAAGTTCAAAAGTTACCTAAGACGCAGCGTGAAATTCTGCGAATGACTCGTGATGTTGAGGTTAACCAACAAATCTATGTACAGCTACTAAATAAAGTTCAAGAGCTGAATATTGTTAAAGCGAGCACTGTTGGTAATGTACGGATCTTGGATTCAGCACAGTCATACACCAAAGCGGTAAAACCTAAAAAGTCTTTGATTGTTGTATTAGCAACTTTACTTGGTGGTATGTTAGCTGTCGCGATTGCTTTATTACGTGCCGCTTTCCATCGTGGTGTGGAAAACCCTGATGATATAGAAGCTTTAGGTCTGCCTGTATATGCAAGTGTACCTATGTCTGATTGGCAAATAGAGATTGAAAAGAAACGTGGTAATAAGAAAACGGTATTGCCTGTAGAACAAACGTTACTTGCGGTTTCTAATCCCGCTGATTTATCCATTGAAGCCTTGCGTAGTTTACGTACTAGTTTGCATTTTGCGATGATGGAAGCGAAAAATAATATCTTAATGATTTCAGGTCCGAGTCCTGGTATCGGTAAATCATTCGTATCTTCGAATATGGCGGCAGTTGTTGCTAAAGCAGGACAAAAAGTATTAGTAATTGATGCCGATATGCGTAAAGGTCGAATGGAGCAGCAATTATCAGTTGAGAATAAAGTTGGTTTGTCTGATTTTCTTTCTGGTCAAACTTCGATTGAAAATCTAATTAAGAATCCAGGAGTTGAAAATCTTAGCTTTATTAACCGCGGTAGTGTGCCACCGAATCCATCTGAATTATTGATGCATCCTCGCTTTAAAGAGTTAATGAACTGGGCATCAGAAAATTACGATATTGTTATTGTCGATACGCCACCGATTCTTGCAGTAACAGATCCTGCAATTGTTGGTGCTCATGCTGGTACAACATTACTTGTCGGGCGTTTTGGGCAAAATACAGCAAAAGAAATAGCAGTTACTAAGCAGCGCTTTGAACAAAATGGTATTGAAGTTAAAGGTTTTATCTTGAATGCTGTTGTACGTAAGGCAAGTAGTTATTATGGCGGTAACTATGGTTACTATAATTATAGTTATGAGTCAAAAAAATAACGTGAATCGATGAGTCATAATAAAAGATAGGAGCCTACATGCACTTATCTTTTGACCTTGTGAAATATATTGGAGGCTTTTCCTCTTAAGTAAGTAAAAAAGAGATTTGATGATGGTGTTGTGATATTTTGTATCAAAATCAAACAAATCCTCTTCAGTTTAAATAAATAGACTGAGAGGCATCATTCATTAAATGACAAATAAAAAACCCTCCATTGCAAAATATGTTTTTGTATTATGGAAAGTATTATTTCAAAGTAGGCTAAAATAGTGAAAATTCTAGTTACTGGAGGCGCAGGTTTTATCGGCTCAGCTGTCGTGCGTCATATTATTGAGAATACAAGAGACAGTGTTGTTAATGTGGATTGCCTTACATATGCAGGTAACTTAGAGTCACTTATCTCTGTAGAAACAAGTGAACGTTATGCATTTGAGCAAGTCAACATTTGTGACCGAGCTGCGCTTGATCGTGTTTTTGCTCAGCATCAACCTGATGCGGTCATGCATTTGGCGGCAGAAAGTCATGTGGACCGTTCTATTACGGGGCCAGCGGCGTTTATTGAAACCAATATTGTAGGTACGTACACCTTACTTGAAGCGACGCGCAATTATTGGGACCAGTTAGATGACACTGCGAAGCAAGCGTTTCGTTTCCACCACATCTCAACCGATGAGGTGTATGGTGATTTACTACATCCTGATGAAGTACTTGAAGGTACAGAGTTACCGATGTTTTTGGAGACTACTTCGTATGAGCCATCGAGCCCATATTCTGCGTCAAAAGCATCAAGTGACCATTTAGTACGCGCATGGTTAAGAACCTATGGTTTACCAACAATAGTTACCAACTGTTCTAACAACTATGGCCCTTACCATTTCCCTGAAAAACTGATCCCACTAGTCATCCTTAACGCTCTTGAAGGCAAAGATCTTCCGATTTACGGTAAAGGCGATCAGATCCGTGATTGGCTGTTTGTAGAAGATCACGCTCGCGCACTGTACAAAGTAGTAACCGAAGGTAAGGTCGGCGAGACCTACAATATCGGAGGCCACAACGAGAAGCAAAACCTCGAAGTAGTGCAAACTATTTGCTTAATTTTAGATACGTTAGTGCCCAAAGAAACGGCGTATTCACAGCAAATAACTTACGTGCAAGATCGACCAGGTCATGACAGACGCTATTCGATTGACTCAAGTAAGATGCAACGTGAGCTAGATTGGGCACCAGAAGAGACTTTTGAAACCGGGTTGAAGAAAACGGTTCAATGGTACCTGGACAACAGAGAGTGGTGCAAACATGTTCAAGATGGGAGTTATCAACGCGAGCGCTTAGGTCTCGATTCAGAAAAAATTGAGGAAAGTAAGTAATGAAAGGGATTGTTTTAGCTGGTGGGTCAGGTACACGTCTATACCCGTTAACGCGTGGTGTATCAAAGCAGCTACTGCCTATTTACGATAAGCCTATGGTGTTTTATCCAATATCAACATTAATGCTTGCAGGCATTAAAGATATTTTAATTATCACAACTCCTGAGGATAACGCTGGTTTTAAGCGTCTGTTAGGTGATGGATCTGATTTTGGTATTAACCTTGAGTATGCAGTCCAACCTAGCCCTGATGGACTTGCTCAGGCTTTCATTATTGGTGAGGATTTTATCGGTGAGGATAGTGTGTGCTTAGTTCTTGGCGACAACATCTACTACGGTCAATCTTTTAGTGAGCAGCTTAAACATGCAGGTGAGCTAACTTCGCAAGGCTTAGCAACTGTGTTTGGTTATCAAGTGAAAGACCCTGAACGTTTTGGTGTGGTTGAATTTGATAAAGACATGAAAGCTGTATCTATTGAAGAAAAGCCTGAGAACCCTAAATCAAACTATGCAGTTACTGGGCTATATTTTTACGACAACCGTGTTGTTGAAATGGCCAAGCAAGTTAAACCATCTCACCGCGGTGAGCTTGAAATCACCACACTAAATGAAATGTATTTAAATGATGGTTCACTGAATGTTGAACTATTAGGCCGTGGTTTTGCGTGGCTAGATACAGGCACGCATGAAAGCTTACATGAGGCATCTTCATTTGTACAAACTATTGAGAACGTACAAGGCTTAAAAGTAGCGTGTTTAGAAGAAATTGCATGGCGCAATGCCTGGTTAAATGACGAGCAAGTGCTAACGATAGCTGAGCCTATGATGAAAAATGAATACGGGCAATATTTAACCCGGTTAGTAAATGATAATCAGAAAAAGGCTGTGAATTAAATGCGCATATTAGTAACCGGTTGTTATGGTCAAGTTGGGTATTATCTTACTGAACAATTAGCAAAAAATGAAAATGTAAGTGTGCTAGCGCTAGATAAAGAGCACCTTGATATCACTAGTCAAAAAGCTGTACAGGCGACAGTTACTGAATTTCAACCAACAATTATTATAAATGCTGCCGCCCATACTGCTGTCGATAAAGCTGAAGAGGAAGTTGAACTATCTCATGCCATTAATTGTAATGGACCCAAATTCTTAGCACATGCGGCACAAAGTGTTAACGCAGCGATGTTGCATATCTCAACGGATTATGTCTTTGAAGGCAACAAAGAAGGCGAATATACCGAAACTGACATCACTAATCCACAAGGGGTTTATGGTGAAAGCAAATTAGCAGGTGAACGTGCAGTTGCATCTGCATGTGAAAAGCACATTATACTACGTACTGCTTGGGTGTTTGGTGAAAACGGAAATAATTTTGTCAAAACTATGTTGCGTTTAGGCGCAGAACGCGATGCACTAAGTATTGTTGGTGATCAATTTGGTGGTCCAACTTATGCAGCGGATATTGCGAGTACCCTGATAAATATAGCGCAACGTATCAATCAAGGTGAAGGGATTGAGTACGGTGTTTATCATTTTTCAGGATTACCACATGTAAGTTGGTTTGAGTTTGCGGACACGATATTTGACGTTGCTGTTGAGCAAGGCATTATCGTTAAAAAACCAAGTTTATATAGCATTACGACTGAGCAATACCCAACACCAGCGAAACGCCCAAATAATTCACGGTTAAGCACTGATAAAATCACACAGACGTTTTCTGTTGAAGCGAGTGATTGGAAAGCCGCATTAGAAAATATTAAAGCGTATACAGGATAATAAAATGAAAGTAATAGAGACTCACATTCCTGATGTGAAGATAATTGAACCTAATGTTTTTGGCGATGAGCGTGGTTTTTTTCTGGAAACCTGGAGTCAAAAGCGATTTGAAGAATTGGTAACGGGTAAACCGACACAATTCGTACAAGATAATCATTCTAAGTCAAAGAAAGGTATCCTACGTGGTCTGCATTATCAAACCGAAAACACACAAGGTAAATTAGTTCGAGTTGTTTCTGGTGAAGTGTTTGATGTTGCCGTTGATATTCGAAAAGGATCTCCGACTTTTGGTATGTGGGTGGGGGAATATTTATCGGCTGAAAATAAACGTCAGTTATGGGTACCGGAAGGCTTTGCTCACGGTTTTTATGTTACAAGTGAAGAAGCTGAGTTTGTATATAAGTGCACGGATTATTATAACCCAAGAGCAGAAGAGTCTATAATTTGGGATGATGACAAACTATCGATAAATTGGCCATTATCTGGTGATGTAATTTTATCAGATAAAGATCGGACTGGTTCTGCTTTTGATAAAGCAATATATCTATGAGACGTATAAAAAAAGAGATACTAAGCAATATAATTAGTTTTTCAGTAATTGATTTTTTAGGTCTGTTAATTCCAATTGTGACTATGCCAATATTAACTCGGGCTTTAGGTGCTGATGTGTATGGGCAATATTTATTATTTATATCAATATTGTTTTTCGGACAAACTTTAATTGATTATGGTATTCAATACGTAGGTGTTAGAGAAGTTGCAGGCTTATCAAAACGAGTAGATATAGTAAATAGCTTTGAAGAGTTGCAAGGTGTGCGATGGCTTATAGGGATATTTTATTCTACTATCTCGATCTCATATGCTTATTTATTTCTTGAGTTTAGCCAGTTTTATAATCTGATTGTGTTCGGTATACCTTATATAATTGGCTATATAATGATGACTTCTTGGTTTTATCAGGCTGTTGGTAAAACGAAAGTGCTGATGCTTGTCACTTTTGCTGCTAGAATTTCAAATTTACTTATTATCGTCCTCTTTGTAGAATCCCCTGAAGATATTAATTTGGTGTTGTTTGGTAGCACGTATCCGATACTGATTGCTGGTGGGTTATTATCCCGATATGTAATTGGAGAATATGGGGGGCGATTGTTTTCTTTCCGTAACATCAGTTATAGATTGCACTCTGGATTTAATGTGTTTGTAGGGTTACTTGCCCCTAATTTATATAATGCATTACCTGTAATTATTATGGGTAGCTTATATAACTCTAGCCAGTTTGCATTATTCGCTGTTGGGACAAGAATTTGTGGAATAATATCTGTTATTCAAGGTATTATATCTAAGTCAGTATTCCCATCTTTAGCAAGAAGCGAAGGGAGTCATGTCCCAATATTGTTACTAGTTAATCTGTGTATTTCAACTCCAATAGTTTCTTTTTTATTTTTTTTTGGAGATGAGCTGCTAGGTGTTTTTTTAGGCCCTGAGTTTTCTATTAACCCTTATCTAAATGTTTTACTTGTAGGTATGTTTTTTTTAGCAATAGCTAGCTCATTTGGTGAAGGCTTTTTATTGCCCAAAGGGTATGACTCAATTTATAGAAAAATATCACTACAGGTATCATTATCTTCGGCAGTGATAAGTGCTGTATTAATAGCAAAATACGAATTGATAGGTGGTGCATTTGGTCTTACGATCGCAAGAATGCTTTTTTCTATATATTACTTATGGGCTTACTTCAAAATTATAAATAATAAGGCTGAGTTATCTCGTGGCAAATAAATTAAAAGTTGCACATGTTCAAGTTATACCTAAGCTTTCTGGTGTACAGCAGGTATCTTTAGATATATTGTCTGGCTTGCCTGATGAAAAATTCGATAAGTATCTTATTTGTGGAAAGCTAGATTCAAATAGTTCGATCTTTGTTGATAGATTTGAAGCAAATAATGTGAAAATCATTCAGGTTGAAAGTCTAAAAAGAGAAATTAGCCGTTATGATATAAAAGCTTTTTGGGAGTTAAGAAAAATCTTCAAACAGATGAGGTTTGATATTGTACATACGAATTCAACAAAGCCAGGGGTAGTGGCAAGAATTGCAGCGAAAATATCTGGAATAAATAAAGTAATACATACTGTGCATGGGGTTTCCTTCCATGAGCATATGACTTACTCTAAGCGAATATTCTATTATGTAATAGAATTTGTTTCTTGTATTTTTGGCGATATTAATGTTCTTGTAAATCAGAACTACAGAAAATATTATCCTGTTTTTAAAAATGTAGTTATTTACAATGGTGTTGACTTTTCAAAGTTGCAAGTTAAAAAAGAAAAGAAAAGCATCATAAATGTTGCTTTCATGGCTCGACTTGATGAGCAAAAAAACCCACTCTTATTTATCGAAGCAATTAAGCTTTTGAAACTTGAGAATAAACTGGATTTATCAAAAGTTAACTTTATATTAGCTGGTGATGGCGAGTTGAAATCTCAATGTGAGAGTTTAATTAGCAAATACAATTTGAATGAAAATATAGAGATGGTTGGTTGGATTGAAGACAAGAGTAAATTTTTATCCTCAATTGATATTATCTGTCAACCTTCTAAGTGGGAGGCTTTTGGTCTAGTTTTTGTCGAAGCTGGCTTTTTTAAAATACCATGTATAGGTAGCGATGTAGAAGGAATTCCGGAAGTTATACTAGATCGTAATACCGGCTTGATTTTTAAAAGTAACGATGTGTCTGGTTTGAAAGAGGCAATGTTTGAATTAATTGATAATCAAACGTTAAGAGATAGGCTTGGGCAGAATGCCTTTGATATCTATACTGAAAAATTTAGAGTCGAAAAAATGGTTTCGGAATATTCAGCGCTATATAAAGATGGAGAATAAAAATGAAAATTGCTATAGTTGGAGCTGGCAACGCTGGTTGTGCACATGCTAGTATGTTTACGCGTCAAGGTCATGATGTTAACTTGATTAAAACATCTAACTCACTTCATGATGAAAACTTTAACGCAGTATTAGAACAGCAAGGAATTTATTATGAATATAATAATGAAGTTGGTTTTTCTAAGTTAAACCTTGTAACTCGTGACTTAGGATTAGGTTTAAGTGATGTTGATGCCGTAGTTTTAATGACACAAACGCTACAGCACGAGAAGTTGTCTAAGTTAATCCTTGATAATCTATCACCTAGTACAAAATATATTTTTGTGATTCCTGGTTATTTAGGGAGTTTATACTTCTCTAAAGCAGAAAGTGTTACTGTTATTGAGGGTGAGTCTACTCCTTATGATGCGAGAATTATTGAACCGGGCCGCGTTAGAGTTTTATTTCAAAATGTTAGGAACGCAATAGGTGTATTAAGACAATGTGATGCTGACAAGGCTTTATCTTTTTGTCAAAGTCTGGTTCCAACATATTGTAAAGTAAGATCAAACATAGTCGAGTCTGCACTACATAACCCTAATTTAGTTGTACATACGATTGGTGCAATTATGTCAGCTTCTCGTATTGAATATTCGAGTGGTGAGTTCTGGATGTATAAAGAGGCATTTACACCCGCTATTTGGAATTTGATCGAGCAATTAGATAGTGAAAAAAATCGTGTTATTTCATATTTTAAAGGCGTAGGGTCACCTTATGTTGAAGAATGTAAGTTTAGGAATGAAAGAGACTTAGAGCAAAATGCTATGGATGTGTTTAAGTCTTATGCGATGGAAGGGGGGCCTAAGGGACCTGATAGCGTAAACACAAGATATATTTATGAAGATGTTCCTATGGGGTTGGTTTTACTTGAGAGCCTTGCTAGTTATGCAAGTGTAGAAACACCTATAGCAACATCACTTATCAATATTGCGGGTTCACTTCTTGGGGTAGACTTCAGAGATTGTGGAAGAACGTTAGATAGTTTTAATATTTATTCATTAAATGAACTTGTAGGTCGGTAATATGAAGTTAGGGATTTTAATTGGTTTTAATCCTGATGATGAAAATAATTATATCAACGCATGTAAAGAACTTAATGTTGATTATACAACAATTAACTTTATTGATACAAATTGGTTGGATTTAGTCAAAAATAGTGATTGTGATGGATTTTTGGCTCGTCCGCCTTGTGTAATACAAGAAAGAAAGAGCTTGTATGACGAGCGCCTTTATTTTTTGAATAAAATAATGGGTAAAGACATATATCCTAGCTTTGATGAACTATTCATTTATGAAAATAAACGCAATATGTACTCTTGGCTTGATTTGTATGGTTATCCTCATGCGAAGACAAATGTGTTTTTCAAAAAATCACAGGCTCTTTCTTTTATAAACGAAACAAGTTACCCAATTATCACAAAGAGTAATATTGGTGCATCATCAGCGGGTGTTTCGGTTTTAAAAAATAAACGTGAAGCTAAAGCTTTTATTAATAGTGTCTTTGGTTATTTTAATAATAACTTAGTTTTAGGCAAGTCACCATTGTCGAAGCGTTTTGTTGTTCCTGTTCCTCTTATAGGCCAATCACAAAGACAGTATGCTCTTTTTCAAGAGTGGATTGAAATGTTATGGGAGTGGCGAATCATTAAAATAGGAGATTCGCTTTTCGGTTATAAAAAGCTACTTGGTTCAAACGGGTTAGCTAGTGGTAATAATTTAGATGGTTGGGCACAACCGCCTAAAAAGTTATTAGATATGGTGTCACAAATTTGTGACGATGGGAAATTTCACTCAATGGCTGTTGATATATTCGAAACTAAAAATGGCGAGTACTATGTGAATGAGCTTCAGAGTATTTTTGGCTCATATAATCCTTCGCAAATGTATATTAACGATAAACCATGCCGTTTTGTTAAAACAGGCGATGATTATGAGTTGGAAGAAGGGTTTTTCTGTCAAAATGGGTGTGCTAATCTAAGGGTTGAGCATTTTGTTAAGTTATTAAATTCAAAATAAGTAGAATGGGTACTAAAGGTACCCATATTAGAGTTATGAAGAGAGTGTTATATACGGTTCTTTCTGGTGGTTATGATGAGCTAGAGCCTATAGCTAACAAAGCTGTTGGAGTTGATTATATTGTTGTGTCTGATGATGATATTTTTGTTCCTGATGGTTGGCGTTTAATGAAAATCCCAAGAGAGAATGGCGAGAGCAGTTTAGAATATAACCGGAAATACAAAATCCTGCCACAATTACTGTTCGATGACTATGATTCTTCAATTTACATTGATGCAAACATAATAGTAAAAAATGATGTCTCCTATCTTTACTCAGAGTTAGAATCTTCTACCGAGTTTTTTTTAGCATATGAACACCCGGTGAGAAAGTCTTTATATGAAGAAGCTAATGTCTTGAAGAATGAGGGGTTTGATAATTTCTACCGTATTAATAAGCAAGTAAAGCATTACTATAAAGAAGGATATATTGATACAAACTTTTTTGAAGCTAATATTCTTATAAGAGAGCATTGTCCAAAATTATATTTGATTATGGAATGTTGGTTTTCTCATTTTAAGAATGGTGTAAGACGAGATCAATTATCTTTGGTTTATGCTTTCTGGTCTAATAATGAGCGCATCAAGTCTCTTGGAGAACACGATGCTCGGTTTGTAAATAAAACTTTTCATTATAAAACACACTCAAAGAAAACCTCGCATAAAAGAATGCTTAATAAAATTATTAATCGTGCAGCTTTATTTTCAAAGTTAGATAAATTTATTAATTATGGTTAATTATATTGTTATTCCAGTTTTTTTTTCGATGTTGGTTTTTTTATCACTTGATATCAATGCTAGAACGAAATTGATAATTAAACCTATGTTGTTAGTGTTGATTTTTTATATTTATACACTAGTTTGTTTTAGAGGTAATATCGACCGAGATTATCAAAATTACTTAAACATACATTCATATTTAACAAATGCACTAGATTATAATGTTGAATATTCATTTAAGATTATCTCAAATCTGGTTAATATGTTTTCACTTAATCCAATAGCAATTTTTATTGTCTACGGAGCAATAGGTTGTACTTTAAAGTTGATTGCTATTTATAGATATTCATCAGGAAGTAGTGTATTGTTTTGCACCGCATTTCTTGTTTATTCTTGTGGTTATTTGTTCTTACATGAAATGACACAAATTAGAATTGGAGTTGCATCTGGCTTTTTTTTAATTGCTTTGATTGAATTTGCAAATAATAACAGATTCCGTTCTTTTTTGTTAGTTGCTCTGGCATCTCTTTTTCATATGTCAGCATTACTAGGATTGGTTATTTTCTTGTACCGGGAAAATAAGATAACCCCAAAAGAACTGATTATATATACTGCTATATATCTGGGTTCATTAATCCTAGTAGTGTTTAACTTATCTTCATTAGGTCTATCTTGGCTGTCGTATGTTCCGATTGATTTTGTACAAATTAAAGTTCAGCACTATTTTAGTGATGGAGTTGAGAGAGTCATCAATGTTCTTAATATACAGTTTTTTGTCTATAGTAGTGTTTGCTTCCTAGCTCTATTTTTTTCCGATAGATTGCAAGAGATATCTCGTGTCTCGCCTATAGCCATTAGAGTTTTTTATTTATCTATTATATCAAAGCTTCTACTTTCATCTACACCAATATTGGGTTTTAGAATATCTGAATTTTTTGCAGTGACTGAAATATATTTAATACCTTTGCTTTTGTATCTTTTTCGTCCCAAATCTTTATCTGTTTTAATTCCTGTATTAATAGCATTATTATCATTTGTTAACTTTATTTATGTTCAAGAAGTTTTAAAACCGTATGAATATTTTACCTATAGTGGTACTTTATAAAACAAAAGTTATTGAATCTCAGGCTGTTGAATTTCTTGTTGGAAACAGCTTTTTTCGTGAAGTTTTTGTTTATGACAATACTCCTGATTTAAATGCAGCGCTAAGTAATTCCAAGTTGCATGATAAAGTCAACTATTATCATGATCCTTCAAACCCAGGAGTTAGTAAGGCTTATAATGTTGCAGCTAAATACGCGATTGAAAATAATTACGATTGGTTGTTAATTCTAGACCAAGATACAAAATTGGATGACAAGCTTATTAGTGCTTATCAAAGAGCTCATATTAGAAATCCTGATATAAAAATTTTCGCACCGCAATTAAAAACTGCTAAAGGCGCCCCTTGTTCACCATGTCGCATTGTGTTTAAACGTGGTTTACCTGTTCGAAATTTATTGTCCAGACGTTTGTCACTTGCGAAGTATGCACCAATAAATAGTGGTATCCTTGTAGATCTTCAAACATTCGATTCAGTATCAGGGTACAATGAAAAAGTGTTTCTAGATTTTAGTGATTTTCAGTTTATAGAACGCTTATCCCAAAAGGTCGACGAGTTTTATGTTGTTAATCATATTTTAGAACAGGATTTTTCTAATGATTCAAGTGATACTGAGATATTAAAGCAAAGATTTAAACTGTATTGCCAATGTGCAAGACTGTGTGAAAAAAAAAGTTTGAAAGAGTATTTCGAGTATGGTGTCACTACGTTGTTACGTTGTTTATCCTTAATGTATAGAACAAGAAATACTTCTTTCGTGAAGATTTTGCTGTCTGAATTTTGGAGCTTAAAGTGATTAGTGTTTGCTTAGCAACTTTCAATGGTGAAAAATACATTTTTGAACAGTTAAATTCCATTTTGGATCAAATTGGTCCTTATGATGAAGTTATCATTTCTGATGATAATTCAACAGATAGAACGATTGATATTATTCATGGTTTTAATGATTCACGAGTAAAAGTATATTTTAATAACAACGACAAAGAAAAAAGAGCATTAATTTATAATAATGTATATTATGTCAACAGGAATTTTTCTAATGCATTGGAGCATGCTTCTGGAGATATAATTTTTCTATCTGATCAGGATGATATCTGGCTTGATGGGAAAGTAAGAGCTAATATTGAAGCTCTTAAAAAAGCCGATCTTGTTGTTTCAAACTGTTTGATTTTTGATGATTTAGATAAAAATCCAAGTGAGTCCTATTTCGACATAATTAGGCCTAGCTTCAATTTCTACCGTACTATATATAAAAGTTCTTTTCATGGGTGTTGTATGGCTTTTAGAAAAGAAGTATTAGAGACTGCATTACCTTTACCAAACTCTTTTATAGGGCATGATACATGGATAGGTTTGGTAGCGTCAAAGTTTTATACTGTTTCATTCCTTTTCAAACCACTAGTAATGTATCGGCGGCATGAACTCGCTGTTACAACTTCTTCAAAAAGAAGTACTAGGCCACTCTGGAATAAATTATTATACAGAATTAATTTATTGTATTACTTTTATGTTAGGTTTTATCGTAAAGTATTGTAAAACTTATGACCATTGGTTAGATTAATATGAATATTACTATTGCTGGAACAGGCTATGTAGGCTTGTCAAATGCGATGCTGCTGGCACAGCATCATGATGTCATTGCGCTTGATATTATTAAAGAAAAAGTTGATTTGTTAAATTGTAACAAATCCCCTATTGTAGATGTCGAAATTGAAGATTTTTTAGCTAATAAATCATTGAGTTTCACCGCAACTCTTGATAAAGATGTTGCCTATAAAGATGCTGATTATGTAGTTATTGCAACGCCAACGGATTATGATGTTAATACTAATTACTTTAATACATCTTCTGTCGAAGATGTAATTAAAGACGTTATGCTTATTAACCCTGATGCTGTTATGGTTGTTAAGTCAACAGTTCCTGTTGGTTATACTGCACGTATTAAGAAAGAGCTTGGGTGTGATAATATTATTTTCTCACCAGAGTTTCTTCGTGAAGGCAGAGCTCTTTACGATAACCTAAACCCATCTCGTATAATTGTTGGCGAACGTAGTGAACGTGCTGAGGTCTTTGCTAACTTGTTAGTTGAAGGGGCGGATAAAAAGGATATCGAAGTTCTTTTTACCGATTCAACAGAAGCAGAAGCTGTTAAGCTATTCTCAAACACTTATTTAGCAATGCGTGTAGCGTATTTTAATGAATTGGACTCATACGCTGAATCACATGGTTTGAATGCTCGTCAAATTATTGAAGGTGTTGGTTTAGACCCTCGTATCGGTAGTCATTACAACAACCCGTCTTTTGGCTATGGTGGTTATTGTTTACCAAAAGATACTAAACAACTTCGTGCCAACTATGCTGATGTTCCGAACAGTATTATTGGAGCGATTGTTGATGCAAATACAACTCGCAAAGATTTTATTGCTGATAGTATTATCAAGAGAAGCCCTAAACGTGTAGGTGTTTATCGCTTAATTATGAAATCTGGGTCTGATAATTTCCGAGCATCTTCAATTCAAGGGATTATGAAACGCATTAAGGCGAAGGGTATCGAGGTTGTTGTATACGAACCTGTACTTATGGAAAATGAGTTTTTTAACTCAAAAGTCGTCAAAGATTTAGCTGAGTTTAAAGAAAGTTGTGATGTTATTGTTTCCAATCGTATGGCTGAAGAGTTGGCTGATGTAGCGGATAAGGTGTACACTCGCGATCTATTTGGTTCTGATTAAATAATCTACTTGGTTGGCTGAGCAGGTGCGATAACACCTGCTTTTATTAGACAATATTTTTATGGCTATCGATTTATTTTTTGTTTTTTTCTCTTCGTTTACCGCGCTTTTTCTTTTACGTAAGTTCGCAAAAACGGTTGGTTTAGTTGATAAACCTAATGAAAGGAAGCTTCATAACGGCGCTATTCCGCTAGTAGGTGGTTTAGCAATTTGTATTACACTCGCTCAGTTTTTGTATTACAACGAAGAGGTGTTACTTCATTCTCAGTTGTATATGTTTTGTATCTGTGTTCTGACTTTTGTTGGTGCTCTAGACGATAAATATGATGTGAGTTTTAAGTTACGTCTTGTGATTCAAGGTGGCTTGTCAATCGCAATGATTTACTATGCTGGTTTAGAACTACACTCGCTTGGAAATCTATTTGGTGCTGGTAACCTGGATCTAGGCCCGCTAGGCTATGTTATTACTGTCTTTGCTGTTATCGGCGCAATCAATGCGTTCAATATGGTTGATGGTATTGATGGGCTGCTTGGTGGTTTATCCATTGTAACTTTCGGCGCTCTTGGCATGATGCTGACGATTGATGGTCAACCGGATTTGGCTTACTTTTGTATCATTATTATTGTAGCTATTGTGCCTTATATTCTGCTTAACCTTGGTTTTTTTGGTAAGAAGAAAAAAGTCTTCATGGGGGATGCTGGCAGCATGCTAATTGGCTTTACTGTCATTTGGATGCTGTTAGTTGCTAGCCAAAATGGTACAAAACCGCCGCTTCGCCCTGTAACTGCTTTGTGGTTTATCGCTGTGCCTTTGATGGATATGGCTGCGATTATGATCCGTCGTATTCGTCGAGGTGATTCGCCATTTAAGCCTGATCGTGAGCATTTACACCACATCTTCCAACGTCTTGGCTTAAATTCAACGCAAACCTTAATTGCCATCTGTTGCATTGCTATTATGTATTCGGCAGTCGGTATTTTTGGCGAAGTGTATGATGTTGCGGAGTACATCATGTTCTGGGCATTTATTGCATGCTTCTGTGTGTACTCAGTGTTGCTTTCCTATGTTTGGCGAATTACAGCGTTTTTGAGAAAAAAAGCGAACTTGTAGGCAGTTAAGCTAACGAGCTTTCGTTTGTATAAATAAATTAATAGCTGTAATTATTTGCCCTCCTACTAACCCAATTAAGCTAGAATACCCTTCTCTAGCTTAATTGGGTCTTATCATTATGCTCTCCCTCATTGGACGCTTGTCCCCTTTGTTTTCTCAAGATATATTTTCTCATCAGCAGGCACTTGCCGCTGAGGTTTCTCGATCGCGCTTTTTGGTACTTGGCGGGGCGGGTTCTATCGGTCAGGCGGTTGTAAAAGAGATTTTCAAACGCCAACCACAAGCGCTTCATGTGGTTGATTTAAGTGAGAATAACCTTGTTGAGCTAGTTCGAGATATTCGTAGTTCTTTTGGTTATATCAATGGTGATTTTCAGACGTTTGCATTGGATATAGGTTCAGTAGAGTTCGATGCTTTGATGAAACAATCACAGGGTTATGATTACGTATTGAACTTATCTGCCCTTAAACATGTCCGTAGCGAGAAAGACCCGTTTACCTTGATGCGCATGATTGATGTTAACGTGTTCAACACAGATAAGACGGTGCAGCAAGCGATTGAGTTAGGTGCGAAAAAGTACTTTTGTGTATCGACAGATAAAGCGGCGAACCCTGTTAACATGATGGGAGCCTCTAAACGCATTATGGAAATGTTCTTGATGCGCCGTAGTAAAGATATTGCCATTTCTACTGCTCGCTTTGCCAATGTGGCGTTCTCTGATGGCTCTTTGTTACATGGTTTTAATCAACGTTTGCTGAAGCAACAACCCATCGTTGCGCCCAACGATATCACTCGTTATTTTGTGACCCCTCAGGAATCGGGTGAGCTGTGTTTAATGTCGTGCATTTTTGGTGAAAACCGAGACATCTTCTTCCCTAAGCTAAGTGAATCGCTTCATCTCATCTCATTTGCTGATATTGCGGTGAAGTACCTTGCTGAGCGTGGTTATGAGGCATTTTTGTGTCAGTCAGAAGATCAAGCGCGTGAATTGGCTGCAACCTTACCGGCTCAAGGTAAATGGCCTTGTTTGTTTACATCAAGCGATACGACGGGGGAGAAAGATTTTGAAGAGTTCTTCACCGATCAAGAGCTGCTTGATATGGCGCGATTTGAAAATTTAGGCATCATTAAAAATGAGCCGCTTTATGATGAAGCCTTGCTTGAACATTTCACTGATAAGATAGGTGAGATGAAAGCTAATCGAGCTTGGACCAAAGAACAAATTGTGGATTTGTTTTTCACTATGTTGCCGGATTTTGGTCATAAAGAAACTGGTAAGTATTTAGATAGTAAGATGTGATACCCGTGACGATTGAAACTAAAACCCTGATTGAGTTTGTGCGTGATACCTATCAAACTCATGATTTTATCCCGCTTCATGCACCTCAATTTCACGGTAATGAGCAAGCTTATGTCGCTGATACATTAGACAGCACTTTTGTCTCAAGTGTTGGTCGTTATGTCGATCAGTTTGAGCAAGATATTGCTCGTTTCACTAATAGTGGTAAAGCGGTTGCGACAGTCAATGGTACGGCGGCGTTGCATGCAGCGCTCTATCAAGCGGGGGTGAGGCAAGGGGATATCGTGATCACCCAAGCGCTGACCTTTGTTGCCACTTGTAATACGCTATTTCACATGGGCGCAGAGCCGCTGTTTGTTGATATTAATCGTTTCAGTTTTTCGTTGTGTCCACAAGCACTGGCTGAGTATTTAGCGGAGCATGCGTTTGTTAGCGATGATGGTCAGTGTGTGCTTCGGGCGACAAATCAAGTGATCCGTGCCATTTTACCCATGCATACATTTGGTCACCCGGCACAATTGGACGAATTGCTGGCGGTTTGTCAGCAATGGCACTTGGTATTAGTTGAAGATGCCGCAGAAAGTTTAGGCTCGTATTATAAAGATCAGCATACAGGCACTTTGGGTGGTTTTGGTGCGCTGAGCTTCAATGGTAATAAGATTATTACGACGGGTGGCGGTGGTATGGTGTTGTGCCGTGACCAACAAGCTGGCGAGCACTTAAAGCACCTCACCACGACAGCAAAAGTCGCACATCCTTATGAGTTTTATCATGATGAAGCGGGCTTTAACTATCGTATGCCGAACCTCAATGCCGCCTTAGGGTGTGCTCAGTTAGAGCAGTTACCTAACTATCTTGTTAAGAAACGAGAACTCGCTATGCAGTACCTGTCGTTTTTTGAATCAGATGTTAATTTTAGGGAACATTGCTTTGTACAAGAGCCAGAATATGCACAGTCTAATTACTGGCTAAATGCGATCGTGTGTCCGGATCTGCAAGCGCGTGACCAATTGTTAGCGCAAACTAACCAAGCGGGTGTCATGACACGTCCGGTTTGGCAATTGATGCATACTTTGCCAATGTATCAACACTGCTTACGTGGCGAATTGACCAACTCTGAATGGTATGCTGCGAGATTAGTGAATCTTCCTTCCTCTCCTGTTCTGATGTCGATTTAATCGACACCAAGCTCATATTATTGTTCGCCTTATCTATTGCTTTGTTACAATGCACAGTACACATTTACTGAGTAAATAACGAATAGCAGGTAAGGCGAATGCGTAAGATCGCAGTGTTTACTGGTACTCGAGCCGAATACGGTTTGTTGTATTGGTTGATGAAAGACATTCAAGCAGCAGATGACCTTAATCTGCAATTGTTGGTTTCTGGTGCGCACTTTTCTCCTGAGTTTGGCTTTACCTATCAGCAAATAGAGCAAGATGGCTTCGTTATTGATGAGAAGGTGGAAACCTTACTCTCGTCAGACTCTGCTGCGGGCGTAGCCAAAAGTATAGGGCTTGGGGTGATTGGTTTTACCGATGCGCTCTCACGTATGGCTTCTGATGCTCTGGTGATCCTTGGCGATCGTTTTGAAGCGCTAGCTGCCGCACAAACGGCAATGATTTTACGTATTCCTGTTATTCATTTACACGGTGGAGAAATCAGCGAAGGTGCTTACGATGATGCTATCCGCCATGCGATTTCTAAGCTGAGTTTGTACCACTGCACATCCATGGAAGCGTATCGTCAGCGTGTTATCCAGCTTGGCGAAGCGCCTGAACGTGTTTTTAATGTTGGGGCTGTGGGTTTAGACCATTTGCAACGCAGTCAGTTGTTGTCATTACCTGAACTGAGTGAATCTCTTTCATTTCCATTAAATCAGCCTTATCTGCTGGTGACATACCATCCCGTGACATTGGCGCAAGAGCCGGCAGTCGAAACCTTTCAAGCTTTACTTGCTGCGCTTGATTCCTATCCTGAACATCAAGTGATCCTGACTTATCCTAATGCCGATGATGGCGGTAGGCAGATCATTCCTTTGCTTGAAGCGTATGCGGCTTCGCAACCTGAACGAGTATCGTCTATTCCATCATTAGGTCAGCAACGCTATTTAAGCGCGGTGAAACATGCTGCGGCTGTGATTGGTAACTCTTCCAGTGGGATCATTGAAGTTCCTTCGTTTGATGTGGGTACTGTAGACATTGGCGCACGCCAGCAAGGGCGTATTGCCGCTACTAGCGTGATCCATTGTGAGCCGAATCAAAACGCGATAACGCAAGCCATTGATGCCGCGATTTCGCAAGATTACAAACAGAATGATGAAAAAGTGCAAAATCCTTATGGTCAAGGTAATGCCAGTGGGCAAATTGTTCAGCTTTTGCAAACGCTGCCGTTAAATGAAGTAAAGACATTTTACGATTTGCCACCCCTGAGTTGATAAAACAGATACTGACTATGACATTAATTATTGCTGAAGCAGGCGTGAATCATAATGGCGATATCGAATTAGCCCACCAACTGGTGAGTGCGGCGCATCAAGCGGGTGCTGATATTGTTAAATTTCAAACGTTCAAAGCGAAGAATTTGGTGACAGCAGATGCAAAGCAAGCCGATTACCAAGTGACGAATACTCAGCAGCAAGAGTCGCAGTTGGCGATGTTAAGTCGCTTAGAGCTGAGCTTTGAAGCACATTTTGCCCTGAAACAGCAATGTGAGGCCTTGGGCATTGAGTTTTTATCAACGGCCTTTGATAGTGAGAGTCTGTCGTTTTTAGTTAATGATTTGAAGCTCAAACGCTTAAAGATCCCGTCAGGTGAAATCACGAATGCACCCTTGGTATTAGCGCATGCGCGAACTGGGTGTGATTTGATTGTTTCGACAGGCATGGCAACATTAGCTGAAATCAAAGCGGCACTAGGTGTCATCGCTTTTGGTTATACTGCCAAGCAAGAAACGCCACCTTCATTAGCTGCATTTGACAGTGCTTTTAGCTCAGAACAAGGTCAAGCGGCACTGCAAAAACATGTGACTTTGCTTCATTGCACTACTGAATATCCAGCTCCTTTGGCTGAAATTAATTTGCGAGCGATGGATACGCTAGCGACAACCTTTGAGCTTCCCGTTGGTTATTCTGATCACAGTGAGGGAATAACTGTTCCCGTTGCTGCCACCGCTCGGGGCGCGAGTGTGATAGAAAAGCATTTCACGCTGGATAAAAACTTGCCTGGTCCCGATCATGTCGCTTCTTTAAACCCGGAAGAACTTACTCAAATGGTACAAGCGATTCGGGGCGTTGAACTGGCGTTGGGTAGTGAGATTAAAGCACCACAGCCTTCCGAAGTTAAGAACATGGCGGTTGCGCGTAAGAGTGTGGTGTGTAGCTCGGCGATTGCCAAAGGCGAATGTTTCACTAGTGAAAACTTAGTGATTAAGCGCCCAGGCGATGGTGTGAGCCCTTACTGTTATTGGCAGTTACTTGGTCAGCAAGCGCAGCGTGATTATACCGAAGGTGAACTGATCGCAGCGAGCGAGTTAGATCAAGTCGTAACCATTAATCAGAAGTTATTCAGATGAATAATCTCGAGTCAGTTCAAGCTGCTGAAACTAAACTACCACACCTCATTTTAGGGGCGGGTGGTCATGCCAGTGTGTTGGTAGATATACTCCGCCAGCAACGCACTGAAATCGCGGGCTTAGTAAGCCCAGATCTACAAGTAACTGATGCTGTCTTACGTGATAGCTTGCACGCTATACCTTGTTTTGCTGACGATGATGACGTGATGCAGTTCCAGCCTGAGACTGTGGTTTTGGTTAATGGCATTGGCGCACTACCAAGGCAAGGGTTACGGAATAAACTGTTTCAACACTTTAGTCGTCAAGGTTATTGCTTTGCTTCCGTTATCTCATCTCAAGCGCTGGTATCGCCTTATGCCCAATTAGGACATGGCGTGCAGGTAATGCCTGGGGCCATTATTCAAGCCGGGGCGGTTATTGGTGATAATTCCATTATTAACTCTGGGGCGATTGTTGAGCACGATTGCCAGATCGGAGCGCATTGTCATATCGCACCAGGCGCAACCTTATGTGGGCAAGTAAATGTCGCAGCCAACAGCTTCATTGGCGCAAGAGCGGTGGTGATCCAAAACTTGATGATTGAAGAAAATGTAGTTGTTGCTGCAGGGGCGAGAGTACATCGAGATGTGTTAGCAGGCGAGACGTATATATGATCAAGAACTGGAAAAAAGCAGTGTTGCCACCTTCGGCAACATTACGAGAAGCCCTTGCGGTGATTGACGCCCAAGCCTTGCGCATAGCATTGATTGCCGATCACCAAATGACATTACTCGGCACGGTAACTGATGGCGATTTACGGCGTGGCTTACTGCGTGGATTAGATATGTCTTCGCCAGTGACTGAGGTGATGAATACAAGCCCAATTACTGCGAGTGCATCTTTGTCTCATCAAGCGCTTGCAACCTTGATGGAAGCGAAAGATATTCTTGCTGTCCCATTGCTTGATAACGGTATTCTTACTGGGCTGAAAACACTTAATCAGGTATTGCATCCAGTACAGCACGACAACCCAGTGTTTCTTATGGCGGGGGGCTTTGGCACAAGGTTACAACCGCTAACCAATGCATGCCCGAAACCTATGCTTAAGGTCGGTGATAAACCGATTTTGGAAAGTATTCTACAAAGCTTTATTCAAGCTGGCTTCCGTCATTTTTATATCTCGACTCATTATCTCCCAGACATGATCCGCGCTCATTTTGGTAAGGGTGAAAAGTGGGGAGTATCGATCACTTATGTTCATGAAGAACAGCCATTAGGCACAGGTGGTGCGTTAGGTTTGCTGCCTGATGACATCAGTAAGCTTCCAATGATCATGATGAACGGCGATATCATGACCAATTTAGACTTCACCAAATTGCTAGATTTCCATCATCAGCAAGGGGCTGATGCCACCATGTGTGTGCGTGAATATGAATACCAAATTCCTTTTGGTGTGATCGACTGCCAAGGTGGGGCTATTCATGGTTTAAGTGAAAAGCCGGCCCACAAGGTGAAAGTCAATACAGGGATTTATGTACTCAACCACGATGTTGTTCGCCAAGTTGAGAAAAACCAACGAATTGATATTACTGATGTATTTTCACAAGTGATTGCGACTAAAGGTAAGGCGGCATCATACGAAATTAGCGAGTATTGGCTTGATATCGGCCGAATCGATGATTATCGCCGAGCTCAAGCTGACATGATGGATATGGGGATTTTTTAAGCGTGAGCAAATCGACAAAACCCATAGCCATTATTCCTGCACGCGGGGGGAGCAAACGTCTACCTCGTAAGAATGTGTTACCGCTACAAGGTAAGCCGCTGATCGCTTGGAGTATCGAGGCGGCTATTCAGAGTGGTATTTTCGAACGTGTGATCGTGAATACCGATGATGACGAGATTGCGGCGGTAGCCAAGCAATATGGAGCGCAAGTACCATTTATGCGTCCGGCAGAACTTGCCACTGATACCACAACCAGTATTGCTGTCCTTAAACACCAACTGGAGTACCATCAAGCGCAAGGCGAGTGCTATTACGATATGGTGCTGCTACAGCCAACCTCTCCACTACGAACTGCGGTTGATATTCAAACGGCTTGGCAAATGTATTGCGATCAGCAAGTAGAAAGTTTGGTGTCAGTGACAGCCGTTGAGCATCCTATTCAATGGACATTTGTGGATGATGAGCAAGGGCTCATTTCGCCACTTTTTGATCAAGTGCTCAAGCGTAGCCAAGATTGTGAGCAACATTATCGCCTAAATGGCGCGATCTATATTACCCGTACTGAGCATGTTTTATGCGAAGAGCGATTGCTGCATCCTTCATCTTGTTTGAGCTATAAAATGCCTACAGAGCGCTCAATTGATATCGATACCGAGTTTGATTTTGTGATGGCTCAAGCGGTTATTCATTACTACGAAAAATTAACCGAATAATTTGCGAGTTCTCTCTAAGTCTGACGACTAATTACCATTTATTGCCTAGGTTCTCTGTCATTATGCCTGCATCTTTTTACATCAGGTGGAGCTTAAGCGGTGCACATCAAACATCATGGAGCCAAAACAGGCGTAACTGGCTCATGTCATGAGTTATTTATCGGCAATAGTAGCTTATTGATTGATTGCGGGCTTTTTCAGGGGAAAGAAGCTCAGTCATCACTCAATATCGACTTTCCGCTAGACTCGGTTCGTGCACTTTTACTGACTCACTGCCATATCGACCACGTTGGACGTATTCCATGGTTACTGGCTGCTGGGTTCCATTCTCCTATCTACGCCACTCAAGCCACCGCTGCGCTCTTGCCTTTGCTGATTGAAGATGGATTGAAAATCCAATTAGGTCTCAATTCAACTCAGTGTCAACAGGTTACCCAGCGCCTTCATTCTTTGCTTAAGCCAATCCCTTTTGATTGCTGGGTACAATTAACCTTACCAAGTGGTGAGTTGATCAGTATCCGCTTTCGTCCTGCTGGTCATATCTTAGGTTCTGCTTATATTGAGATTAAACTGCCCGACAGCAGAATCGTTGTATTTTCTGGTGATCTTGGCCCTCGAAATACGCCACTGCTGGTTGATCCGGTATCGCCTGAACGTGCTGATGTTTTGGTGTTAGAAAGTACTTATGGCGATCATGTTCATGAGTCTATTCTGCATCGTCAGTCGAGACTGAAAGCGATTTTAGTGCGCTCACTAGAAGATGGTGGTGCGATCATTATTCCTGCCTTTAGCGTGGGAAGAACTCAAGAGCTGCTGTTTGATTTAGAAAACATATTGGCGGAGTTAGCAGAGCAAAATGATCCGCAGCTATGGTCAAAGATCCCTGTGATCTTTGATTCCCCCTTTGCCGCGAAAATTACTGAGCAATATAACCTCTATAAACAGTTGTGGGCGAGTGAAGCGAAAGAGCGTTATATAAGAGGCCGTCATCCGCTTTCTTTTCATCAGTGTGTGATGGTGGATAGCCATGAAGACCATCTTGCATTAATTAATCGACTAAAAGTTTCGGCAGAGCCTGCGATTATTGTGGCATCAAGTGGAATGTGTACCGGTGGGCGAGTCGTGAATTATCTTAAAGAGTTGCTGATTGATGAGCGAACCGATGTGATCTTATCAGGCTATCAAGCTAAAGGTACCCTAGGTGCTGAACTCGCAACAGGAACTAGGCAGGTTACTATCGATCAGCAAGCGGTGGAAGTGAAGGCGCAGGTCCATTTGCTATCAGGTTATTCAGCTCATGCCGATCAGAAAGATTTGCTGGCGTTTGTGCAACAAATAAAGCAAGGTCCAGATGAGATTTATTTGGTACATGGAGAGCCTGATAGCCAAACAGAGCTTGCGGCTAAGCTCTTGTCGGTAAAAACAAACCTGAATGTTCGTCTTGGGTATCAGGCATAAGTTGTCATTAGTTGCTTTTTTTCAAGCTCAAGATTGGTGGTTTTTTAAGTTTAAATTGTTATCAGAAATCTTTGCTCAGAACAGGCGAAGCACGTAAGGCTGGCTATACTTATATCTATATCAATAACCCACAGCATAATGAATGTGGAGTAGGTGGTAGATATGAAAAAACAGTTTTTTGCGCCGATAGTAGCAGGGATGATGTTAGTAGTGGGTATGGTGTCGACTGCAGTGTGGGCTGAAGAGGGTGTCGCAACGAATGCGTCATCACAATCGTCTGCAGTAACAGAAACAGCCACTCAAGCTGCGGCTGATTCGACGGCTGCCACAGGTACGGCTGCTGGTGTTGATACAGCGCTTGCTGCTTCTGCTGGTGGTCTAACCGCAACAGCGATTGCGGTGGGTGTGGCTGCGGTAGTGGTAGCAGTGGCAGTTGCTGATACTGGTGGTGAAGATTCCGGTCCACCGGTTACGGTTCCTGTTGAGTAATGCTCGCAATCGGTAGATTATTTATATTATTCATAAACAAAACGCGGTTTAGGCTTAGCCTAAACCGCGCTTCTTGTTTTTCAACCAAGCTATGTCTGCTTTAGTTCGCCTTATCTTTATTCAGCTGTTTTCCTTTGACCAAGCGGCGAACCCAAGGGCGCGCAGGGTGTAGTGCTTCCAACTCGTTTATTGCGACAGGTAATGGATCGCCACAAACTTGGGAGGCCAGTAACTCACCAAGGAGTGGTGCTGAACTTAACCCTCGTGAACCGAGCCCTAATAAGCCAAATAGGTTTGGGTAACACGGAACAGGAGCCGCGCTGTCTTGGTGTGATTTAAGATCGGCGTATTGCTCGATCAAGTTATCGATTTGGCACATATCACCAACGAACGGCAAGTGATCGCGGCTTGCACTGCGCACACCACAACGTGCTTGGTTGTCACTCATATCAAGCTGATTTGGCCACTCAACATTCGGCAAACTGTTGATCAAGCGCTGCTTGTTGCTCGCGTGTTCGTCAGGATTAAATTCGACATTCGTACTGTTACGACCATAACTCGCTCCAATACAGTGAGTATCAGAGCTGGTGTTTTTCGGTGTCAGGTAACCGTCGTAGCAAAGTACGGTTTTGAGCTCGCGTAAGGTTTCTGTCGTCGGAATATGGCTGACTTGACCACGAACCGGATACAGTGGGATCTCTTCTGTTTGGTTGAACTCAGTGAAACGATGACCGTTGGCAACAATGACGGTGTCGTGTTGGAAGCTCTCACCTGTGTTTGTAGTTAACTGCCATTGCTCGTTTGTCTGCGTGAGGTTAGTGATATCACAGTTAAAGTGACTGGTCAGTAAACCCGTTTGTTCAGCATGAGAAATTAAAACGCGCGTTAATTGCTGCGGACATAACCAGCCACCGAGCGGGTAGTGGACACTTGAGTGACCCGTTTCTACCCCCGTTAGTGCTTGAGTTTCTGCAATATCATGGGCAGTAATAAGCTCTGGTGGGAATTCTCCCGCCATCATGTTGATAAGCTTTCTAGTGGTGTTGTCATCCCAAGCTAATTGGGTCACGCCACACCATTGGTGGGCAAACTCGCCGTAGTGTGTCGCTTGCTCAACAAATTGACGGGCATATAAAAAGGCAGGAGCAAAGAAGTTAGAAACTGGGTTTTGATCGCCACTAAGTAGTGGATAGACAGCACCTTGGCGGTTACCTGATGCTCCTTCAGCTGGCAGTTCATCAGCGCAGTAAAGGCTTACTTTGAGTCCACGGCGGATCAGGGCGATTGCCACCGAAGCGGAAGCAATACCACCACCAATGATTGCCACATTGTCAGTGCTGGTGGCAGCGTTGCGTTGATACCAAGGCTTGACGTTAGAGCCGTGTTGGCGAGATTCAACGTGGCCGACCAACATATCACGCTTAGTGCCAAAGCCTTTGGCTTTTGACATGGTAAAGCCTGCCTCAATCAAGCCACGGCGGACAAAACCTGCGGCAGTGAAAGTGGCTGTGGTGCAGCCAGTTCGCGCTAATTTCACCATGTTGTTAAACAGGTTTTGGTTCCACATCTCAGGGTTTTTGCTTGGCGCAAAACCGTCTAAGAACCAAGCATCAACAATGCCTTCTTCTCCGCACCACACTTGCGGCATACAATCTTTGATGTCACCAAACCACAAATCTAATGTGATCATGCCATCTTCGAGTACTACACGTTGGCAACCTGCTACAGCAGCTGGATAGTGAGCGTGAAGTTGCTCGGCAAATTCCGCTAATTCAGGCCAAGATTGATGGGCTTTGATCAAATCGGCTTTGGTTACTGGAAACTTTTCAAAGCTGATAAAATGAAGCTCTTTGGTGGTAGCGTCTGGGTTCGCTTGACGGAAAGCTTTAAACCATTGCCATACCGCTAAGAAGTTTAAACCGGTACCAAACCCCGTTTCTGCTACCACAAAGCGACGACGGTCGAAGGTTTCCCAGCGTTCAGGCAGTCCGTTCTGTTTTAAGAAAACATAGCGGGTTTCTTCTAGCCCGTTGGTGTTGGAGAAATACACATCGTCAAAATCGTTAGAAACGGGTGTACCTGCTTCATTCCAATCAAGAACGGCATGTTCAATGCGCTTTGGCGTCTTATCAGACAAGGGAAACCTCTTATTCGTGGTGCAGTAGATGTCTGCTCGAAGGCGTAATTTAGGCGGAGTCATCAGCGTAAATCGCGAGGCAAACATCATAAATCATAGGAAATTGTCGTCGATTGTACCTGAACTCAGGGAAAGCTGACCACTTCTGCGTGAGAAAGCCGTTATTATCATCTGCGTTAAATATCAGTAGGAATTCATCATGAAACGAGCCGTAATTACAGGCATGGGTATCGTATCCAGCATTGGTAACAACGTAAACGAAGTGCTGGAGTCGCTAAAAGAAGGTAAATCAGGCATTAATTTCTCTGAACAATTTGCTGAAATGAAACTACGCAGCAATGTTTGGGGCGATCTTAAATTAAAGCCTTCTGAGCACATCGATCGTAAAAAGATGCGTTTCATGGGCGATGCGGCAGGTTACGCGTATCTGTCTATGGAGCAGGCAATTGCCGATGCTGGCCTAACTGAAGAACAAGTTTCTAACGATCGAACTGGCCTAGTGGCGGGTTCGGGTGGTGCGTCATCACTAAACCAAGTTGCAGCCGTAGATATTCTGCGTGAAAAAGGCGTGAAGCGCGTAGGTCCATACATGGTACCGCGTACTATGTCTTCAACCGTTTCTGCATGTTTGGCGACACCGTTTAAAATCCGTGGTGTGAACTACACCATGAGTTCAGCTTGTGCGACATCTGCACACTGTATTGGTCACGCACTTGAGCTTATCCAGCTGGGTAAACAAGATGTGGTATTTGCTGGTGGCGGTGAAGAGCTTGATTGGTCTTTGACTATGATGTTCGACGCAATGGGCGCACTATCAACTAAGTACAACGATGACCCATCGAAAGCATCACGTACTTACGATGCAGACCGTGACGGTTTTGTAATCTCTGGTGGTGGCGGCATGCTAGTGGTTGAAGAGCTAGAGCACGCACTAGCTCGTGGCGCTAAAATCTACGGCGAAATCGTAGGTTACGGTGCGACTTCAGATGGCTACGACATGGTAGCACCATCGGGTGAAGGTGCGGTTCGTTGTATGAAGATGGCGATGCAAGATCTTGAAGCGCCAGTGGATTACATCAACACCCACGGCACATCAACGCCAGTCGGCGACGTGAAAGAGCTAGGTGCGATTCAAGAGCTATTTAGCGAGAACTGCCCAGCAATCTCTGCAACTAAAGCGATGACAGGTCACGCTTTAGGTGCTGCGGGTGTTCACGAAGCAATTTACTCAACGCTAATGCTAGAGCACGGCTTTGTTGCACCAAGCATTAATATTGAAACGCTAGATGAAGCGGCACAAGGTTTAGATATCGTGACTGAGAAGCGCGATGTTGAGCTGAAAACCGTAATGTCTAACAGCTTTGGCTTTGGTGGCACTAACGCAACGCTAGTGATCAAGAAGTACGAAGGCTAGTTTCGGGTAAAGGAATCAAGCTGGTGATAAGGTGAACAACAACTCACACCAGCTTGTTACCCATGGTTGTAGCTGACTTAATACAGCTCAACCTGACAGTTTTCCGAGGTAGGCACTGACTAACACTGAACAGAAGATGACTTGTCCAGAGGCTTCTTACCATTCAATGACGATTAGCCAGTGCCTGTAAACAGACGCACCATTTGCATAGCTGTGCACCGGTACCTTGTTAGGTGCTAGTACTAGCAATAACAAGGTAAAGGAAAGCGTGCAAATGCTTTTTCTCGGACTTTTAACCCAGCATAGCTGGGTTTTTTTGTTTTATACCTGCTACACCCGCAAGTGAAACCCTCTATTAATACCAAGCTCAACTGAACATCATCTGAATCAATGTGTTCTCTTTGCTTAGTATCCGCTATGGAGGCGATAAGGTATTATAGGGCTTTCGGTTTATTGCTGATGGAGAATCAATGAACATCCTTATCGATGAAAACATGCCTTATGCCCACCAACTCTTTAGCCAGCTTGGCAATGTGACGTTAAAACCCGGGCGAACGTTAACCAGTGACGATTTAATCGATATTGATGCTTTAATGATCCGCTCGGTGACTAAGGTTAATGCCTCTTTATTAGCGAAAGCGAATCGTCTTCAATTTGTTGGCACTGCAACTGCGGGTCACGACCATGTTGACCAAGCTTTATTGGCAGAGAAAGGGATCACATTCACCGCAGCACCGGGGTGTAACAAAGTTGGTGTTGCGGAGTATGTACTTAGTAGCTTGATGGTATTGGGACAGCAGCAAGGCTTTTCTATTTTAGACAAAACCATCGGCATTATTGGTGCGGGGAATGTCGGCACCTACTTAGCAGGCTGCTTAGATGCATTGGGCATTCGTTATTTGCTGAATGATCCGCTGAAACAAGCAGATGGTGATCCTCGTACTTTTCATTCCCTCGAACAAATCCGCCAGCAATGTGATGTGATCACCTTGCACACACCGTTAACCAAAGAAGGCGAATACCCGAGTCATCATTTGGTGGACGCCGAGTTTCTGGCTACGATGCAACCGAACGCCATTTTGATCAATGCCGCACGTGGTGCGGTAGTGGATAACCAAGCACTAAAAGCAGCCCTCCAAGCGCAGAGTCAAAGGCTAACTGCTGTACTGGATGTATTTGAGTTCGAGCCGCAAGTCGATTTAGAACTCTTACCTTTACTGGCTTTTGCCACCCCACATATCGCAGGCTATGGTTTAGAGGGTAAAGCGCGTGGCACTACTATGGTCTATAACCGTTTTTGTGAGTTTTTAGCTCAGCAGCCATGCGAAAATAGCGAGAGTGATTTAACTCAAGTCAGTGCAGCGAGCTTGCTACCGCAAGCGCCAATTCCTTTTGTTACTTTGGCTAAGCAATGGGACGAAGCTGAGCTATTTACCTTGATCCAACTTATCTACGATGTGCGCAAAGATGACGCGTTATTTCGCCGTACTATGGTGCAAACCCAAGGTGATAGCGCACAGATGGCAATGGCTTTTGACTTGATGCGGAAAAATTACTGGGATCGACGTGAATATAGTGCGATTACGGTAGCGGGAGAGACCAGTTTTGGGGTAGAGTCGCTGGCTAAATTAGGTTTTACAATTGAGGTAACGCAATGAGTCAGGAATTTGATATTGCCGTACTCGGCGCAACTGGCGCTGTCGGTCAAGCAATGGTTGAAGTATTAGAGGAACGCAATTTTCCTGTTCGTAATCTGTACCTGCTTGCTTCTGAGCGTAGTGCAGGTGAAACCGTGCGCTTTAAGAATAAATCGGTACGCGTAACTAACGTTGCAGATTTCGACTGGTCACAAGTTCATATTGCGTTGTTCTCAGCAGGCGCTGAAGCCTCTCAGCACTGGGCACCGATTGCTGCTGATGAAGGCGTGATCGTGATCGATAACACATCATGCTTCCGTTACGACTACGATGTACCGCTTGTGGTACCAGAAGTAAATCCAGACGCGATTGCTGAGTACCGTAACCGCAATATTATTGCTAACCCTAACTGTTCAACGATTCAAATGTTGGTGGCATTGAAGCCGCTTCATGACGCATACGGTATTGAGCGCATTAACGTTGCGACTTACCAATCGGTATCAGGCTCGGGTAAAAAAGGTATTGATGAGTTAGCAGGTCAAACTGCGAAGCTACTTAACGGCCTTCCTGCGGAAAACAATGCTTACGACAAGCAAATTGCATTTAACTGTTTGCCACAAATCGATCAGTTCATGGATAACGGCTACACCAAAGAAGAAATGAAGATGGTTTGGGAGACGCAAAAAATCTTTGCTGACGAGACAATTCGTGTCAATCCAACTTGTGTGCGTGTACCTGTATTCTATGGCCACGCAGAAGCAGTGCATATTGAAACTCGTCAACCAGTGCATATTGATGAAGCGCTACAGCTATTAGAAAATGCAGAAGGTATTGAGTTGTTCCAAGGTAATGACTTCCCAACGCAAGTAACAGACGCACCTGGAAAAGACCATGTGATGGTTGCACGTGTACGTGAAGATATCAGCCACCCATGCGGTTTGAACCTATGGGTCGTGGCAGATAACGTACGTAAAGGCGCAGCAACGAATAGCGTACAAATTGCGGAACGTCTGATTGCAGACTACCTGTAATTAGCGAGCTAAGAAGCTTACTGGTTAAGTAGGTTGATTAGGCGAGGTGACGGTAATGTCTAGGTGGTAGTCACTGTGGTTGCCACTATGGTTAAAGTGTCACCTCGTCTGCTTAAATTTTCCAGCAACGCCACATTTTTGACAACCGTGCTACAGTTTCAGCCGTGCTGTCCGATATAGTAATACCCTAACAACAGATCTGTTTGATAAGTGCAGTGTTGAAAGTTTTGACTGTATTTATCCAATTGATTTCGAGTTTCCGCCAGAGAGGACTCCAGGCCGTGCCTGACGTATCTAACCTGATTAAACGTTTTATTCTTCCTGCATTCATTGCTACGACAGCGATTCATTTCTCCGCTCAGGCGAATACTGTCCGTATTATTGGTCCAGAGGAAGATCAGCCTTTACCACGTGTATCTGAGCGATACCGTGAAGCTTCTGCTGCCTCCGTTTCTCCAGATGTAGGAAGTAGCTACCAGTATGGTCCAACGCGCTCAAACGAAACCTTATGGGGGATCGCTTCCGCATATCGACCATCAAGCTCAGTTTCTGTTTATCAAGTGATTGGTGCTATTTATCGTGCCAATCCAAACGCGTTTGAAAATAGCAATATTCATGGTTTGATCCCAGGTAGCCGTTTAAATATGCCGACCCTGACGCAAATTCGCCGTGAAAACACCGATGCGGTGAAATTGCGTCTAGAGCAAGATCAACGTTCTCGTCCAGCACCAGCGACTCGTACCGCGTCAGCAAACCGTAATACTCAGCCTGCTGCGAATGCATCTTCGCGCTCGACTAGCACGCGTCCGACAAATACGAATGCAGCTACTAATACGCAAGCTTCACGTTCGACTCCTCCGGCACAAACTCGTACCGCATCTGTTGCGCCTGCGTCAACAACCGCACCAGCAGCAGTCGAAGCGGCAACTGTTGAATCGGCAACTGTAGAGGCAAGATCATCAACACAAGTTGCAGAATCTGAAACCGCGTTGATCCCAGCCAAGCCTGAAAAAATGGCGGGTCAGTTACAAGAGCAGCTAGATGCATCCGATGTCCAAATTACTAAGCTCTTAGAAAGTAACCACTTACTGCGTGTTCGCCTGTCAGAAATGCAGCACGAAGTCGCCGCATTGCGTGATCAACAATCAGACGATGAAGTCTTACGAGATGAAATAAAAGATTTTCTTGCCCAGCAAAAAGCGATTGTAGTGCAGCCTGAAGTGAAAGAACCTTCGATGCTGGACTCTTTAGCGGCAAATCCGTGGGCATTAGCGGCAGCCGCATTTATTCCTGGTGCTTTGATTGCCGGTGTCGTGTCTTATTTACTGTTTGGTCGTCGTAAAGAAGAAAAGGGCGATGAAGCGAAGTCGCTTGAAGGTCCTGAAACGACTGAACCTGCAATGATCCCGCCAGCAGACCCAATGTTGGCAGCGGCTGATGCTGCAAGTGATGACAGTGATTTAGCCTTGAGTGATGGCGATGATATCGATGATCTGTTTGCTCAAGATGATGCCTTGTTTGATTCGCCAGAAGACAGTCTTTACAGCCCAGACCTAAAAGAAGATGACGATACTCTAGATTTGGGTAGCGATGACTTTGATATCGATACGTCAATCGGTGCGGCGAGCAGTATTTCCGTGACTGGTGATGATAAAGCGCTAGGTCTGGAAGATATGGAGCGTGCGCTTGATGAGATGGATCAGTCTTCTGAACTGAGCTCAGATGAAGCGCTAGCGGCGATGTGGGAGCAGTCGTTACAAGACGGTAGCGATGAGCAACCTAATTTTGATCTCTCTGCCGAAGATGATAGCGAGAGCAATGAAGCGCTGGAAAACGGTATGCTTGATCAATCGCTGTTGGATGATTTGCTGGCAGAAGTTGAGCAAGAAGACAGTGCATCAAGTGTGGTTGAAGATAGCGCGTCCGATAACAGTAATGATGTTGTTGCTCAAGATGAGTTAGATGCACTATTTGCTAACTTTGATTCGCCAGAACAAGCGGTTAGCGATGAAATTGCTGAACAAGCGGCGATTGATGAAGCATTGGCACAAGCAAGTGCAATGGCAGATCCTGAAGCGGGTTTGCTTGCAGGTGACAGCACCGCTGGAGAAAAAGCGCAAGAGGCAAAAGCAGAGGCGGTTTTTAGCTCTGCTGATACAGCGGCAGACGTAGCGCTGCCAGATGATGTGTTCTCTGAGGTAGACGATGATGCTCTGTTAGATGAGACACTGCTTGACGAAACGCTTCTTGACGAAACAAGCACCGCGCTCCTCGATGAACTGATGGATGACGATGATCTTGGCTTAGATAACGAGTCGAATATCGAGATCTCGGAAGACAGCACGGCTTTGCTTGATGAATTGCTTAATGAAGACGAGCAAGAGTCATCGTTATTTAATAGCGACATTGAAATTGATGAAAACAGCACTGCGCTGCTCGATGAGTTAGTTGGTGACGATGAAGATGACGAGTTAGATCCTGAGCTTGGTAGTCTGGTTAATGATTTTGATGACATTGAAAGCAATGACGTCAACATTGATGAATTGGTGATCGATGAAAACAGTACCGAGTTACTCGATGAACTGCTAGGTGATGAGCTTGATTCCTCAACTTCATTGCCAGGCTTCGATGACCAAGACTTATTTGACTCACCAGTTGAGCAGACTGAAGCTGAAGCGCAGCCTTTGCAA
The DNA here is from genome assembly GCF_001650345.1 of Photobacterium jeanii. Taxonomy (GTDB): domain Bacteria; phylum Pseudomonadota; class Gammaproteobacteria; order Enterobacterales; family Vibrionaceae; genus Photobacterium; species Photobacterium jeanii. The sequence continues at coordinate 51,620 of NZ_LVHF01000028.1, forward strand.
GATCAGTCGATCGCAGGGGATCAAACTGTCGATAATAGTGATATCGACGATTTGTTGGCACAAATGGCTGAACCTGAATTTGCGCCTGTAGCAGAAGATCAAAGTGAACCATCGGTAGAGTCACAGGCAGAGCCAGAACCAGCGCCCGAATCGCAATTTCAGCAGCCATCTCAACTAACTCATATTGATGAGCAAGAGCCTGCGGTTGAATCTGCCACCGAGCTAGATGTACTCGAGTCGAGCGAGCTTAATGATACCCTGCAACAGCTGGAGTCTGAGCTTGCGCCAATCGATTCAGAGTTACCAGATGCGAGTGAAGAGCAATCTGAAGAGGCCGTTGCTGAGCAGCTTGAAGGCGAATTGACGGCGCTAGATACTGAAGCGTTGTTAGCTGATGATATGCTCGATACTAACGTAGCTGAAGATAGTACGTTTGAAGTTCATGAACCGCTAGCGGATGAGGAGCGAAATGCGTTCCTTGATGCTTTCGCTGATAACCCGATTGACTCGCTTGACACTTCATTGGCTTCTAATGCGTCTTCGCCAGTGCTCGACACTGAGCTAGATCCTGAATTCGAGCCCGTCGCTGGGGCTGATTCTGTTGATGTTGCGGCAGAAGACAATGAAGATGCCGACTTTGCACCTGAATCAACAGTATTTAATGACATTTTAAATGATGCTCTAGCTACTGACAGTAATGATACGGCTCCTCAAGCTGATGAGCTGTTTGAAGCAAACTTAGAGCCAGATCCTAGTGCAGATGTTAATTCAAGTGATGAGCCTGAGTTTTCAGCAGAGGATTTATTTAAACATCAAGATAAAGAACTTGAACCTGAGTTAGCGGTTGATGATCTTGATGCGCTGTTTGCTGAAACATCTTCACCTGAGTCGACATTAGCGCCAAGCGATGAAGATGCGTTATTAGCTGAAGTTGAAGAACTGTTTAATGAGCACGGTGCTGATGCAGGCGATGATACTCTGCCACAAACCGATGAAGCTGTGTCTACAGAGCATGATGTTCAAGCTGCGAATGACACCGCGGAAGAAGTTGAGTTAACTGCCGAAGCTGAAGTTGCTGAACAGCAACAACCAGCGCTAGAGCAGGATACACATAGCCAGGGTGGTCAAGACCTTAGCCAAGCTGATTTAGAGCAATACACGCAGCAAGGTTTCCCTGTTGGTCGTAGTGTTGATGAATGGCTGGAAGAGATGGAGCATGAAGATGCTCAAGCTGAGCATGACTCGAGTGACACTTCTTTAAATGAGAATGCTTTAAGTGATATAGAAGCCGCCGAGGCCGTTGTTCCTGAACACACTACTTCTGAGCAAAGTGCTTCTGAATACAGTGTTCCTGACACGACAGTATCTGAGCCGTCTCAAACTGAATTAGCACCAGAATCTACAGAATTAGCGCCTCAAGGTGAATCTGAACCCGTACTCGATCTTGCGGACTTCCCTGAATTTACAGAGGAAGATGCGTTTAATGATTTAGAGGCGTTGGATGAAGAAGATGCATCAGCCAGTGATGACAAGGTTGAGCCACAATCACATCAAGCAGACAGCTTCATTAGTGATAATGATTTGCCTGAGTTTGATGAAGAGTCGGCATGGTCAGACCCAGAAGCTGGGCCACTAGAGCCAGAGGTTGAGGTCGAGCAAGACGATCCGGCAATGCTGGATAATGTCGTCAAACAATTACAACAGGCAGCAGAAGCGGCTCAAGGTTCGCATCACTCTCATGATGCAGAGTCAGTTGCTCATGAGCTAGCACCTGAACCTAGCTTACAATCTGAGCCGCAAGTTGAAGAACATGCCGATCTGCAACATAAAGAAGCTAGCTCTCTGTCTCATGAAAAGACAAATGAGAGTGAGGCTGAATTTGCTGCCGATGAGCCAACGGCATTCGATGTCGCGAAAGCGGATAAAGGTTTCGAGTTTGAAACGATAGACCCTGCAAGTTTGCCTGAGTTTAGCGAAGATGAAGCGCTGCAAGCGTCATTCGATGAGCAACATGAGCTTGAGCAGTATGATATCGAACAGGGTATTGCTCCTGAACTTGAATCTGAGCTAAAACAAGAATCAGAACCTGAGTTTGATAACCAAGCGTCAAACCAAGTTGAAACAGCATCGCCAGTGGAAACTGATAGCAATGTCGTACCAACATCACCACAGCCTGTACCGACAATGGAGCAAGCTTTGGTGGACAGTGCTGGTCTCGATATGGACGCTTTGCTAACTGATCCTGATAGCTTAATGTTGGATCAGCCTGTTGCTGGAGATGCTCAACCTGAGGTTGAATCTGAGATCGATTTATCGGCTTTTGATCCTCAAGTGGATGAGCAAGTAGCGCAAAATCAGCTTGATAATACGATTCCAATTGGCATCGATGATATCGAGAGTCAAGAGCGCGATCAGTTACTGTTTAACGAAGAGCCTGTGCTTGATGATGATGCATTCGACGTACCGGATGACGAAGCCGAAGTGTGGGCAACGGCATCTGAAGAGCCTTCATTAGCAAGCGAAGATTGGTCTGAACAGCCGCAAATGCAGGTGGAAGAAGTTGATCGCTTTGATGCTAATAGTTTGCTCGATGATCTTGATGATGATGCTGTTGAAGCACAATCAAACAGCGAGCAAATTGATGAGCCTTCACTGCTAGCTGATGAAGAGGTTGAGCTATACCCTGAAGCAGATAGCGAGCTACTTGAAGAGCAAGACAGTGTCGCTGCTAAACCTTACATCAGTATTGATGAGCTATTAAAAGAGTCAGAGCTTGAGCATCAAGAGATGGACATCGATAGTGAGCCACTGAACCTTGAAGTCGGTTTGGATGAGTTCCCTGATATTCTTTCTGATGTGCCAGCCTATGATGTAGATAGCCAAGGTGAGTATGCGAGTAAGCTTGATTTAGCCAAAGCCTACCTTGAGATGAACGATAGTGAAGGCGCTGCTGATTTGCTGCAAGATATCGCTCAAAATGGTGACGCGCAGAGTGCTGATGAAGCTAAAGCTTTGCTCGCCAAGGTACGCTAAACCATTGAGTGCCATTTAAGGCAACGGATTTAACGTAAAGCGTAGACTATTTAGTCTGCGCTTTTTTATTGAGGCTGCATTATTGCTATAATCCTCAACAATTTTTCATTCTAGGCTGAGAAGCCTTGGTTAAGACGAAGTAAATTATGCGAATAGCTTTAGGTATCGAATACGACGGTGCAAAATATCGTGGCTGGCAACGCCAACAAGATGTGATCAGTGTTCAGGGCGAATTAGAAAAGGCCTTGTCGAAGATTGCTAATCAACCTGTTGAAGTATTTTGTGCAGGGCGAACGGATGCAGGCGTTCACGGTACTGGTCAGGTCGTTCACTTTGATGCGGACTGTGATCGCCCATTAAAAGCGTGGGCGATGGGGGTGAATACCCACTTACCTAAAGACATCGCTGTTCGTTGGTCAAAAGAAGTATCTGAAGATTTTCACGCTCGTTTTTCAGCAACGGCACGTCGTTACCGCTATGTTATTTGTAATACGGCACTGCGCCCTGCGATTTTGTCTCATGGTGTGAGTCATTATCACGGTGATTTAGATGAGAAGCTAATGCACGAAGCAGGTCAGTACCTGTTAGGTGAGAACGACTTTACCTCGTTCCGTGCGACTTACTGTCAAGCGAATTCACCGTGGCGCTGCCTGCACCACTTGAAGGTGACACGTCATGGTCAATACGTGATCATCGATATTAAAGCGAATGCGTTCTTACACCACATGGTACGCAATATTACTGGTAGCTTGATTAAAGTGGGTCGCGGTGAAGAAAAGCCTGAGTGGATGGGCTGGTTACTTGAGCAAAAAGATCGCAGCATCGCAGGTGCAACAGCTAAGCCGGGCGGTTTGTATTTGATCGAAGTGGATTACCCAGAAGAGTTCGGCATCCCTAAAGTGCCAGCAGGTCCGTTGTTCATTACAGACTAAGAGATGGCAGCTGAAACGAAATCTAGTCGGTTAATTGCTGATTAAGTCAGCATTTTTAGCAATGTAGTGTGTCCGAGGGCATATTACATTGCTATATTGGCTTCCATCCCACAAGGTACAACCAGTTTTTTATCTACAGATTGGCAACTTTGTGCTTTAATTCCACTCTTATAAACCTGAGCTCGCTGCGTTAGCTTAGGGATAACTAACGAATTTGTTTCCTTCGCACCTATTGAGCGAGGGAATTTTAAGATAAAAGGTCATTCATGAGCTGGCTTGAAAAGATCCTAACGAAGAGCAACATTGTTTCTTCTCGCAAAGCGTCTATCCCTGAAGGTGTATGGACCAAGTGTACTTCTTGCGAACAAGTGCTTTATCACGCTGATCTAGAGGCTAACCTAGAAGTGTGTCCAAAATGTGATCATCACATGCGTATGAAGGCACGCCGCCGTCTAGAAACTTTCCTTGATAAAGACAATCAAGTGGAACTTGCGGCAGAGATGGAACCACAAGATAAACTGAAGTTCCGTGACTCGAAAAAATACAAAGATCGTATCTCTGCGGCTCAAAAGAACAGTGGCGAAAAAGACGCCCTCGTTGTGATGCAGGGTACGCTACTGAACCAACCGGTTGTTGCGTGTGCGTTTGAATTCTCATTCATGGGCGGCTCTATGGGCTCGGTTGTGGGTGCGAAGTTCGTTAAAGCTGTTGAAGCGGCAATGGAAAACAACTGCGCGCTCATTTGTTTCTCGGCAAGTGGCGGTGCTCGTATGCAAGAAGCCCTAATGTCGCTGATGCAAATGGCGAAAACCAGTGCGGCGCTTGAGCGTATGTCTGCGAAAGGCCTACCTTTCATTTCAGTACTGACTGACCCAACAATGGGTGGTGTATCGGCAAGTCTTGCGATGTTGGGTGATATCAACATCGGTGAGCCAAAAGCACTGATTGGTTTTGCAGGTCAGCGTGTTATTGAGCAAACCGTACGTGAGAAGCTACCAGAAGGCTTCCAACGTAGTGAATTCTTGCTTGAGCATGGTGCGATTGACATGATTGTTGATCGTCGTGAAATGAGCCAGCGTATTGGTGGCTTGATTGCTAAGCTAACTGCGCAACCTTCTCCGCTAGTGGTATCTGTAGATAGCGCGCCGGAAGTGAAAGAAGAAGAGCCAAGCAACGAGCAAGACGCATAATTTAGCAACAGATTAGTGTGTCGCTTATAGCGATATTATGAACGCCGATGAAAGTGATTTTCATCGGCGTTTTTGTTTTTTTAGATTCCAGCAGTTTGGTATAGTGCATACCAACAAGTAAGTGATTAAGCGAATAATTTTTAATGACCAACCTAAAAGCACCAACTGCAACCGCGCCGCTTGCAGACTGGCTGTCATATCTTGAACAGCTTCACACTAGTGCTATCGATTTAGGGCTAGATCGTGCCCAAGCGGTAGCTGAACGAGGCCAATTAACCAAACCCGCACCGAAAGTGATCACTGTTGCGGGTACCAATGGTAAAGGCTCTACCTGTGCCATTTTAGAAGCTATTTTGCTTGATGCCGGTTACAAAGTCGGTGTTTATAGTTCACCTCACTTAGTGCGTTATAACGAGCGAGTGCGTATTAACGGCGAAGAGCTAGCTGATGATGCACATAGCCAAGCTTTTGCACAAATCGAACAATACCGTGGTGAGATTAGTTTAAGTTTGTTTGAATTCGGTACCTTAGCGGCACTCGAGTTGTTCAAATCGAACGGTGTCGATGTGGTCTTGCTTGAGGTTGGTCTTGGCGGTCGTTTAGATGCGACGAATATTGTGGATCACGATGTATCGGTTATCACCAGTCTTGCAATCGATCATGTTGATTGGCTTGGTGATGACATCGAAGTGATTGGCTATGAAAAAGCGGGCATTTTCCGTAGCGGCAAACCCGCTATCTGTGGTCAGCCAACGCCGCCTGCGAGTGTCGCTGCCCATGCTGATGATATTGGTGCCAAGTTATTCCAAGTGGGTTATCAGTTTGACTATCAAGTCGAGGGGGACACTTGGCGCTGGCATAGCGGTTGTTTTGAGCTTGATGACCTTCCTGTTCCGGCACTGCCATTACCGAATTCGGCTACGGCACTGATGGCGTTAGGAACGGCTGAGCTGGATATCAGTGATTGCAATATCGTGAATGGCTTAAAAAAGGTGGTGCTAGCTGGGCGAATGGAACGCGTGAGCGAGCAACCATTGGTGATCATGGATGTGGCGCATAACCCGCATTCAGCCCAGTACTTTGCTAAACAACTGGTCAAGCTAAAGCAAAAAGAAGGTAAGGCGCGTATTCATGCGGTTGTCGCTATGCTGCATGATAAAGATATCGCTGCAACCATAGCTGAGATGACAGATGTGGTTGATGCATGGTATCCCGCGTCATTAGAAGGACCACGTGCTGCAAAAGCAGAAGAGATTATTGCTCATGTGGGTGATGGTGTCTCAGGCTTTGCAACCCCAGAACAAGCTTATGATCACGCCCTATCTCAAGCGCAACCGGATGAGATGGTAATCGTTTTTGGCTCGTTTTACACTGTGGGCCAAATCGCTAGCCATATTGCAGCCAAACAGGAGTAACAGTGGCAAGTAAGTTTCAGAGCCGTTTAGTCGGCACAATTATCTTAGTGGCACTGGGAGTGATTTTCCTCCCAGATTTGTTCGATGGTAAGAAGCAACATTACCAAGAGCAATTTGCCAGCATTCCGCTTCAACCTGAAATAAACGCAGAAGAAGCCTTTGAAACGATCCCTGAGCCTGAATTTGTGGACGTTGAATTACCGCAAGAGCCTGTGACTGTGGTGATTGATGAAGAGCCGCAAATTGAGGATGCCCCACTACCGGTTGAGCCTACTAAAGTAGAACCGCCAAAGCAGGGGTATAAGGAAAGTGGTTGGGTTGTGCAGTTAGGTGTTTTTGGCAATGTAAATAATGCCAATAAGCTGGTGGCTAAACTTCGCAAAGCAGGTTACCAAGCTCACGTATTTCCAAAAGAGCTAAAACCTGGTGACTACGCTCGCGTGGTAGTTGGACCAAATGTCTCCAAAGAGGAGTTATCTGGTCAGCTCAAAGATTTAGAAAAAATCACCGGTTTAAAAGGGCAATTGCTTAGATTTAACCCACTAAACCCTTAGGTAAACGTTTGCGTTCTCATTTTTTCTGTTAGAATACGCAACATCAAGGCGAAAACAACAAATGATGATTTGGATTGATTACGTAATTTTAGGCGTAATTGGCTTCTCGGCGCTGGTTAGTTTGATCCGCGGTTTTGTTAAAGAAGCATTGTCGTTGGTGATCTGGTTTGCTGCATTTTTTGTCGCGAGTAATTTTTACACGCAACTGGCTGCTTACTTCACCAACATTAAAGACGAAATGGTACGTAACGGTAGTGCCATCGCCGCTCTATTTATTGCCACGTTGATTGTCGGCGCGGTTGTAAACTATGTGATAGGACATCTGGTACAAAAGACGGGGCTGTCTGGTACAGACCGTGTTTTGGGAATCGTGTTTGGTGGTGTGAGAGGGGTGTTGATCGTTTCAGCACTGTTGTTCTTCATCGACGCCTTTACGAGCTTTTCAAATGCTGACTGGTGGAAACAGTCGCAATTGATCCCTCAATTCGGCGTAGTGATTGAATGGTTCTTCTCCTACATCAAAGACACATCAAGCTTTTTCACCGGCGCGCACTAGCGCCGGCTTTATATGCGTGACGAGGATTTTAGGACATGTGTGGTATTGTCGGAATCGTGGGGTCAACCCCGGTAAACCAATCTATCTATGATGCACTGACTGTGCTGCAGCATCGCGGCCAAGATGCGGCGGGTATTGTTACCTTAGAAAGCAATCGTTTTCGTCTGCGTAAGGCTAACGGTTTGGTGCGTGATGTATTCGAAGCCAAGCATATGCAACGCCTGCAAGGAAATGTGGGAATCGGTCATGTTCGTTATCCAACGGCGGGTAGCTCCAGTGCTTCTGAAGCACAGCCATTCTACGTAAACTCGCCATACGGCTTATCTCTGGCGCACAATGGTAACCTGACAAATGCAGGTGAAGTTCGTGAGTCATTGTTTAAACAAGCGCGTCGTCACGTCAACACAACGTCAGACTCTGAAGTGCTACTTAATGTTCTTGCTCATGAGCTAGACAGCACAGAGTCTTCTCCTGTGACTCCTCAAGATATTTTCACTGCGATTCGTGCTGTTCATAAACAGGTTCGTGGCGCATATGCGGTCGTTGCTATGTTGATTGGTCATGGTTTAATGGCGTTCCGCGATCCTAATGGCATTCGTCCTCTTTGCTTGGGTAAACGTGAAGTCGAAGGACAAACCGAGTACATGGTGGCATCTGAGTCTGTTGCATTGGATGCGGTGGGTTTTGATTTTGTACGTGATGTGGCACCAGGTGAAGCGGTGTACATCACTTTCGATGGTCAACTTTACACCGAGCAATGTGCTGAGAATCCGGTACTGAACCCTTGTGTGTTTGAATTTGTGTACTTTGCGCGTCCTGACTCGTTTATCGATAAAATTTCGGTGTACGGAGCTCGTGTTCGCATGGGGACTAAGTTGGGTGAAAAAATTAAGCGTGAGTGGGAAGATATGGATATCGATGTGGTTATCCCAATTCCTGAAACCTCGTGCGACAGCGCACTAGAAATTGCCCGCACATTGGACAAACCATACCGTCAAGGTTTTGTGAAAAACCGCTATGTTGGTCGTACATTCATTATGCCGGGGCAACAAATGCGCCGTAAGTCAGTGCGTCGTAAGTTGAATGCGATTCGCTCTGAGTTCAAAGGCAAGAATGTTTTGCTGGTGGATGACTCTATCGTTCGTGGTACTACCTCTGAGCAAATCATCGAGATGGCGCGCGAAGCGGGTGCCAACAAGGTCTACCTAGCGTCAGCTGCGCCAGAAGTTCGTTTCCCGAACGTATACGGTATTGATATGCCAAGTGCGAATGAGCTGATTGCTCACGGTCGTGAAGTTGAAGAAATTAGTAAACTGATCGGCGCTGATGGCCTGATTTTCCAAGACTTAGAAGACTTGGTGGCAGCGGTTGCTGAAGGGAACCCTGATGTGACGCTGTTTGAGACCTCGGTATTCAATGGCAGCTATGTGACGGGCGATATCGATCAATCGTACCTTGACTACCTTGAATCGCTACGCAGTGAAGATTCAAAAACTAAGCGTGAGATCCAACAAGATCTTGCTAACTTAGAGTTGCACAACGAAGGTGTGTAACCTGCGAGTGCTTTGCGGCTTAAGAAGTCGCGATAAAGCATAAGTAATAAGCGGTTAGTACAAACGGGAGCCTATATGGCTCCCGTTTTAGTTTGTGTTATGGTTTCTAATGGCGAACAGCCTTTACTCTTAATCAGGCTTAATGACTAAAGACAGGGCCAAGGCCAAGGTTCCACAGGATAACGGTAGATGCGATGATCGAAACCAGTAACACTAAGCCACAAGTCACAATCGAGCTGGCGTAGATAAACCCGCGCTCTTCAGGAATGTGCATCAATATAGGCACGCCTGTGTAGAGTAAGTATACGGAGTAGGCGACGCCGATTAAGCCTGCAATCATTAAGAACCAGACTTGTGGGTAGATAGCCGCAATGCTGACCATAAAGAGTGGCGTTGCAGTGTAAGCGGCGAGTTCGAGCGCCTGGGTGAACGTTGGAGTTGAGCCGAAGGTGTGACTCATCCAGTAGCTTAGGTAGGCTAAGGCGAATACACCCGCAATGAGTGCGCAGTACATAGCCACTGACATACCGAGCGCACTAGCAGGAGTGAGGTATAGTGGTTCACCGACGCCGATCCGCCAGCCGATAAAGACGCTTGAAATATAAGCAAATGTTGAGGGAAGTAGAGCAATGAGCATGATATGGCTGATACAACTACTGATCCCTTCATGTTGTTTATCAATTGTCTTCCATTCTTGCTTAGGGTGAGCATATAGCCCAAAAAGGTGTCCCAAAATCATAACCTGTCCTCATTTTGTATGAACGATGGACGTCACAGCGAGGTACAAGGGTCAAATATTAGTATTGACAGTGAGTTGTCTGGGTAATATTAGACTCTGCTTACGTTTTCGCTCATAGCTCATTACTGTCCAATGTGATACCAAGAAAAGTGTCTTGGTATTATTGATACCTATTTGGTTAATGAATCGATCAATGAACGCAGTTGTCATTAACAAAACGGGTGTCGGTAAGGCATGTACGACCGCTATTATGCGCTTACATAGTAATAACATTTAGTCAGGAATGTGAGGGATCGCAAGCTTGGGGGTAAGACACGTTGTGAAATAACAACGTGTCTGAGAAGGTAAGTGATGCTGAGCGTGTTGTTAATTTAGCTCGAAGTAATGGCTGGCAAACTCGATGAATAAGCGCAGCTTCTCAGGTTGGTAATCCCTGTGATTGTAAAGTAAGAACACTTCGCGTGGGTTAGCTGACCAGTTTTTGAGGATCTGAACCAGTTCACCAGATTCGATGAACTCTTCTAGCATTACATCCGGCATTAGGGTGATACCTAAGCCATCGCAGCAAGCACGGCGAACAACGTCGAGCTGGTTGGCTTCAAAGCGTCCGCGATCATTAATCGTGATAGTCTCACCTTGATGATCGCTTAAACGCCAGCGCAGTAGCGGATTCCCTTTGAGTAGGGTGTGCTCGTGCAACTCTTGCGCGTGTTTTGGTGCTGGCTTTTCTTTTAGGTACAGCGGGCTAGCAACCAAGATATCTTTAACGGCACTGATTTTACGAGCAATCAATGTCGAGTCACGCTGCGGACCTACACGGAAAATCGCATCCCAATCGGTAGGATCGAGTTGCTCTGGTTCGCTGCTCATATGAAGCTCTAAATGAATAGCAGGATGCTGTTTCATGAAGGCATTGAGCATAGGTTGTAGCATTACTTTGGTTAGGTTAGATGGCGCAGCAATGCGCAGCCTACCTGTTGCACCTTTACATTCTTCGCTAATGTGCTGAGTAGCACTGACCAGTTGTTCTAACAACGGACCACAGTCATCGTAAAAGCGTTGTCCAGCTTCAGTAAGCGACAATTTGCGCGCATGTCGGTTAAGAAGTCGAATGCTTAAACATTCTTCTAATGCCTGAATACGACGGGTTAAGGTGGCAACAGGTACTTGGGTCTTGCGTGACGCTGCGGTGTAGCTCCCTTGCTCGACAACAACGCGGAATAAATTCAAATCGTCAAGTTTCATAACACATCATTACTGAAAACTCATAATAGGGAATTGTATAACAAAATAGCTTGTAAGCGATTGTTAACCGCTTATGTTTTGTTATGAATCAAAATTGAACGATAAATTGTGTCATGAAAGGCGAACTATTGCCTACTTTTCTGTGTTTTTTTGAACTGGATTCGAGATTTAGTTTTTAACCGCCGCCGCATTTTTATCTGTCCTGACGAATGTGTAATTAGCACCTATGCTTTCTATAGGTTGATAGACAATCAGGAATCCTTATGCACAGTGATCTTGATAGACCAAAATCAGCGATACATAAGACTCGTAAAGAGAATGCATCGGTACAATTATGGAGGAAGGCACCATTGCTAGAGGGTAAGGACGTACTTGTTGTGGAAGATGACCCGATCTTCCGAAATATGATCGTTGGCTTTTTGAATAGCCAAGGATGTCAGGTGCGTGAGGCTGATGATGGGCTAGACGGGTTAAGAGCGTTGCGTGATGCCATTCCTGACATTCTATTGTGTGACTTGTCGATGCCTGTGATGACGGGAATGGAGTTTGTTGAAGAAATTGCAGCGCAATACCCAATGGTTCCTGTGATTGTCATTTCTGGTACTGGTGATATGGCTGATGTTGCTAATGCATTACGTCATGGTGTGAAAGATTTCCTGATCAAACCGCTTGATAACATTATGGTGCTCAAATCTGCCATGTTATCTGTGCTTAAATCAGAAGACTCAGCCGTAGCAGAACAAGACTTTTCTAACAATTGGTTCAATATTGGTGACGATGGGGTTGATATTGATGAAGAGTTGGAATGGCATATTAAGGAGCTGCAAGCCAATCCTAAAGCGGCACGAGAGCTGTTGCTGGGATTAATGCCTGAAACCGAATCTCGTCAAGGCGACTGGCAGCTAAACTATTGTGTGTTGCAAGCGGCCGATGTGCAGCCAGTATTGCTTGATTACACTTGGTTGATGGACGGGCGGTTGGCCTTTTATCTGGTTGACTCCGCCGCTGGTGAAAACAGTACTGCAACAACCTTACTCATTCGTGCTTTTTTCAATGATTACCTCCGAACTCGGATGGCAGATGAAAGTGATTTAAACCATTTAGTACGTTTGATAGAGAAGGGGATGCACCATTCTGGCTACGCGTCACCAATTCGCGGTATTTTCGGGATTTTTGATGCTTGTGATCGCAGTTTGCAAGTGTTATCGAGTGGCTTAGGAGCGGTGTTTCAAACCAGTGACAGCAACTATACGATTTCCACGCAAGCTTGGCTTGGGCAAAGTGCTGCTAACAACAGGGTTGAAACTATTTATTTAGCTGAATCTGGTGGGCGATTATCGCTTAGTGAAATTGGTTCAGCGAGCTTTAGTGTCACCATTAAGCGTTGTAATACGAGGTAAGCAGCTTCGAAGCTGTAGAGATAACCTAGTTATCAAATCCGTAGATAAAGAAAAGGTTGCCGATGGGCAACCTTTTTCGTTTTGTCATTTTTTAGCACAGCGTGTTATTCAAAGTAAGTGACTTTGAAGAACGTGATTACGCGTTTGCTGTGCTTGTTGTTAGCTCTTCAGATTCTTCAACGACATGGCCTTCAGCACCGTGCATCCAGCGAATAAGTTGGTTCGAGCATAGTAGCAGTAGTACACCTGCCACAGTTGCTGCAATAGCGATACCACTAAAGATAGCCATTGGGCCAGCTTCACCAACGTGAGCACCGATAATACCAGCCACGTAGTTAGCGATAGCGTTAAAGCCGAACCATGCACCCATCATCAGTGATGCCAAACGAAGCGGAGCAAGTTTGGTTACCATTGATAGGCCGATTGGAGATAGGCAAAGCTCACCAAGTGTATGGAAGAAGTACGCGCCAACTAGCCAGAACATGGATGTTTTAACATTTAGGTCGCCACCTTGCTGAAGTACTGCACCGATCATGCATACAAAACCAAGCGCAAGGAAGAACAGACCCATTGCAAATTTCACCGGAGAACTTGGCTCTTTAGGACCTAATTTAACCCAAATAGCAGCAATAACAGGTGCTAAGGTGATCACAAAGAACGGGTTTAGTGATTGGAACCAAGCGGCTGGAACCTCAAAGCTACCAATCATACGGTCGGTGTATTGCTGTGAAAAGATATTCATCAGGCCGCCCGCTTGCTCGAAACCAGCCCAGAAAATGACCACGAACATACCCATGATAAGAATAACTTTCATGCGGTCACGTTCTTGTTTGGTTAATGGCTCTTTTTGACCAGATTTGGTCATTGCCGCTGCACGTTTTGCCGCAGGTTCTTTACCAATGTCACCAAGTAGACGCTCAGCAAAGACTAGCTGTGTTACAAGGCTGATAAGCATACCGATACCAGCAGTAAGGAAACCTGCTTTCCAGCCGTACGCTGCTGCCGCTGTACCAGCAATGATACCAGCAAGTAGTGAGCCTAGGTTGATACCCATATAGAAGATAGTAAATGCGCCATCACGACGGTTATCCCCGTCTTGGTATAGGTCACCCACCATGGTTGAAATATTTGGCTTGAACAGACCATTACCAATGATCAGCAGGGCAAGACCAAGATAAAAAGCTGTAATCGCATGCGGATCAACCATGCTATTTGGTAGTGCCAGTGTGAACTGACCTAACGCCATTAAGATACCACCAATGATAATGGAGCGACGCTGGCCTAAAAAGTTATCGGCGATCCAGCCACCTATGAGAGGGGTAATGTAAACGAGACCGGTGTAGATGCCATATAACTCAAGTGCGTTTTGAGTCGACCAACCTAAGCCACCATCCATGGTCTTATCTGTTAAGTACAATACTAAAATGGCACGCATCGCATAGTAAGAGAAGCGTTCCCACAGTTCTGTACTAAACAGTAAGAATAAGCCTTTTGGGTGCCCTAATAGGGTACCGCTACTTCGATTGCTCATAATTATTCTCTTTGTAAGGGTTGTTATGTGTTTGCATATTCGTTCTTTTTTATAAAGGACAAAATTATCATCTGCAAGTTTTTACATTTGCAAAACAAAACATTAAAAACGTAACCTTTTGATTTTTAAGTATTTGCTTGTTTGTTGGTCAATTTTGAAATCTAATCTTTCACAAGGTTAAATGATGGGATTGACTGCTTTTTGTTTTAATATTGGATGTTTATTCTGTTTTTTGGTTTTATTTTGGGTTGATGCTTTGCTAGTTGATGTTTTTCATTATTGTTACAAATGTTGCCGGGTGGCTATAGCCGCTTCTGCCAAAAAGTCGCTGGAGAGGGAATGTTCAACTAACCTGATATCACTGTGCAATAAGAGGTGAAACTGATAACCTTAAATGGAACTGAAATTTAGATGGATTAATGATGAAACAGTGGTTTCTACTTTATTGTAAGCGCAGTGAGCAAGAGCGTGCTGTGCTTAACCTTGATCGTCAAGGGGTTGAGTGCTATTACCCTCAGGTCATGATTAATAAAGTTGTGCGTGGTAAACGAGTTCAAGTGGAAGAGCCACTTTTTCCAAGCTACATGTTCGTTTATTTTGATCCTGAAGAGATTAGCTATACGACTGTGCGCTCAACCCGCGGCGTAGCTGATTTTATTCGCCAAGGCCGCATGCCTCGCCCAATTCGACCTGAGCTTCTGTACGGCTTAATGCTGAATGAGAACACCCCTGAACAGCAAGTTAAGCTTTCAACATTACCATTCGTTAAAGGTGAGAAGTTGGTGTTGGAGAGCGGACAATTTAAAGGTATTGAGGCGATTTACCAAGAGCCGGATGGCGAGAAACGCTCATTTATGTTGATTAACTTGTTAGGTAAACAAGTTACAGTTAGCTTGGATAATAAAGAAATAGCGAAAAAATAGTCAATATTTCACTGTTGTTTTTAAATTTTACGAGCTTAGTTTGATTTCAGCCTATTGGTTGTTTATCAATAGCAGCTGTATTTTGTTATAGTTTGCCCAATTTTAATATTTTCATGGAATAGAACATGACGATGACTTCCCCAGTACGCAAAGCCGTGATCCCTGTCGCTGGCTTGGGTACTCGTATGTTGCCTGCTACTAAAGCAATCCCAAAAGAGATGCTACCAATTGTTGATAAACCACTTATTCAACATGTGGTATCTGAGTGTGTAGCTGCGGGTATTAAAGAGATTGTGTTGGTAACACATTCATCGAAAAACTCAATCGAGAACCACTTCGATACATCATTCGAGCTTGAAGCGACACTTGAAAAGCGTGTTAAACGTCAACTACTTGAAGAAGTGCAGCACATTTGTCCTTCAGATGTGACCATTATGCACGTACGTCAAGGTCAAGCAAAAGGCTTGGGCCATGCGGTACTGTGTGCACATCCTCTAGTGGGTGATGAACCATTTGCTGTGGTATTGCCAGATGTCATTTTGGATGACGCGGCGAGTGACCTGCGTACTGAAAACATGGCTGCGATGGTAAAAACCTTTAACGAAACTGGCATTAGTCAGGTAATGGTTGAGCCTGTGCCAATGGCTGACGTTTCAAGCTATGGTGTTGCCGATATTAACGGTACCGAGCTTAAAGCAGGTGAAACGGCTGCGATGACCAAAGTGGTTGAGAAGCCTAAGGTTGAAGAAGCGCCTTCGAACTTAGCTATTGTTGGTCGATATGTATTGCCAGCTGAAATTTGGACACTACTAGAAAGAACACCTGTTGGTGCTGGTGATGAAATTCAGCTAACTGATGCAATTGACATGCTAATGCGTGACAAGCAAGTGAATGCTTTCCATATGTCAGGTGTCAGCCATGACTGTGGTAGTAAGCTTGGCTACATGCAGGCATTTGTTGAGTACGGTTTACGTCACGATAGCCTGGGTGAAGACTTTACGGCTTACATCAAAGAGCTAGCTAAAACGCTTTAAGTGATTGAAGTGATTTAGATATGAAAAAGCAGCCAATTTGGCTGCTTTTTGCATTTTAAGGCTTGGTGATTATTCTAACGTTTATCGCTAGCTACTTTGTTACAGCTTATTCGCTATGAAATTGTTCGCAAGCCAGTAGCGTATTTTCAATCAGCGTCGCTACTGTCATAGGGCCAACACCACCAGGTACAGGAGTAATGTGTTTGGCTCTGGTTTTCGCAACCTCAAATTCCACATCACCAACAAGCTTACCAGTTTCAACGCGGTTGATACCTACATCGATCACTGTGGCACCTTCTTTGATCCACTCGCCAGGAATAAAGTTTGGTTTACCAACCGCAACGACCAAGATATCAGCTTGGCGTACGTGACCTTCAAGAACTTGGGTAAAACGGTGACAAGTTGTTGTGGTTGCGCCAGCTAATAGCAATTCCATTGTCATCGGGCGGCCAACAATATTTGAAGCGCCAACGACTACGGCATGTTTACCTCGGGTTGGGATATTGTAACGCTCTAGCAAGGTAATAATACCCTTTGGCGTACATGAGCGCAGTTTTGGCATTCGTTGGCAAAGGCGGCCAACATTGTAAGGATGAAAACCGTCGACATCTTTTTCTGGCGTAATGTGCTCTAGAACCTTAGTGCTATCGATACCTGCAGGTAGCGGTAGCTGGACTAAGATGCCATCAATCTCTTTGTCATTGTTGAGCTCTTCAATTAGAGAAAGGAGTTCGGTTTCATTGGTGGTTGCTGGTAGATCGAACGACTTAGAAATAAAGCCGACTTCTTCACATGCTTTGCGCTTACTACCTACATAAACTTGAGATGCAGGGTCCTGGCCGACCAAAACAACCGCAAGCCCTGGCGCTCGTAGCCCCGCATCGACGCGAGCCTTAACACGGGCTGCCACTTCCTGACGAACTGTTTGTGAAATAAGTTTGCCATCAATAATTTGCGCGCTCATAGTGATCCTTATAACTAACTACCGCATTGATACTGGTTTATAAGCCAGTACCGCGATGAAAAGGGAATAACAAAGGTTAAAGCGAGCAAAGCATGATTTAACTTTTGTCACTAGGCGTTATTGTCGCAGAAGTTAGGGTTAATAGCTACAGCGCAAACGTTTGCATTGCGTTAAAACAAAGAATTATCAAGTTTTATGGTTTTGATAAAATGGTGACAGCTTGTCTACCTGTTGCTAAACAATAAGGGATTAAAACAATTGATGGTGGATTTATCTCCACAGATTAGATTGATAATTCTGCAGTCCTGGGGTGAAAATGAGTGGAGTGCTGTAAGTTTAACCGATTGAAGTTTCATGTAATTAAAAAAAGGCAAAAAGCGTTGACCTTGGATCTTAGCAACGTATAATTTCGCCCCGTAACGTTAATCACGTTGCCCGTGCGCCCTTAGCTCAGCTGGATAGAGCACGTCCCTTCTAAGGATGTGGTCGTAGGTTCGAATCCTACAGGGCGTGCCATTATTCTAAGGCCTCAGCATTTTATGCTGGGGCCTTTTTCGTATGCGCGGTATTTATCTAAAGGGATATCAAGTGTGTAGCAAAAGTGCGCGCCTGTGTGGATTTTCAGCAATTAAATGCCTTTTTTTTGCTAATTCCCTTGAAAATCGATTTTTTGTCCCTATTTTGTGGAGAAGTCATGGTTTATAAGTACTGGCCTCGACCTGAGAGGGTCAGACCGTTATAATGCCGCGTTTTTAATTTCTATCTCAGTGACCTTAAGGTCAGTAGTGTTAGAAATTATCAGAATTAAGGCGTTGTGGTGAGTGTCACGCGATACTGCCATAACACGAAAGGATGCCACCGTCAGTGTAAGACTGATCGGCAACATCACTCAGATATCTGAGTAAGTTTTGAGGTTAAATAAAATGCAAGTTACCGTTGAAACCACTGAAGGCCTAGAACGCCACCTAACTATCACAGTTCCTGCTGCAAACATTGAAGACGCAGTAAAAGTTGAGCTGCAGAAAATTGCTAAAAATCGTCGTTTCGATGGTTTCCGTCCAGGTAAAGCACCGATCAAAATGGTTGCTCGCATGTTTGGCGCTTCAGTTCGTCAAGAAGTGATGGGCGAAGTTATGCAACGTCACTTCATCGAAGCGATCGTTCAAGAGAAAATCAACCCAGCTGGCGCACCAACTTTCACTCCAGTTGAGTTTGCAGAAGGTCAAGATCTAGTATTCAAAGCTTCTTTCGAAGTATTCCCAGAGATCGCGCTTCAAGGTCTAGACAAAATCGCTGTTGAAAAACCAGCGGTAGAAGTAAAAGACGAAGACGTTGACACTATGATCGAAACACTACGTAAGCAACAAGCTACGTGGTCTGAGACTGAAGAAGCTGCAGTGGCTGACAGCCGTGTAACTATCGATTTCAACGGTTCTATCGACGGTGAAGAGTTCGAAGGCGGTAAAGCTGAAGGCTTCGCACTAGCGATGGGCCAAGGTCGTATGATCCCTGGTTTCGAAGACGGTATCGTTGGTAAGAAAGCGGGCGAAGAGTTCACTGTAGAAGTATCTTTCCCAGAAGATTACCACGCTGAGAACCTAAAAGGTAAAGCAGCTTCTTTCGCTATCAAACTACACAAAGTTGAAGCGCAAGAGCTACCTGAACTAACTGAAGAGTTCGTTGCTAAGTTCGGCGTTGTTGACGGTTCTGTAGACGGCCTAAAAGCTGAAGTTCGTAAGAACATGGAACGCGAAATGAAGCAAGCTGTTAAAGGTCGCATCAAAGACCAAGTTCTTAACGGCCTAATCGAGCAAAACGACATCGAAGTACCTGCTGCACTTATCGATCAAGAAATCAACGTTCTTCGTCAACAAGCTGCACAACGTTTCGGTGGCGACATGAAGAATGCACCAGAGCTTCCTCGTGAACTATTCGAAGAACAAGCTAAGCGTCGCGTAGTTGTTGGTCTTCTACTAGGTGAAGTGATCAAGTCTGAAGAGCTAAAAGCGGATGACGAGCGTGTTAAAGCGCTAATCAACGAAATGGCTTCTGCTTACGAAGATCCATCTGAAGTAGTTGCATACTACGAGAAGAACGAGCAAATGATGAACAACATGCGTAACGTTGCTCTTGAAGAGCAAGCTATCGATGCGCTAATTGCTAAAGCTCAGGTTACAGAAAAAGAAGTTGGCTTCAACGAGCTAATGAACCAACCTGCTGCTTAATTTGCTGAAATTACTGCAGAGATTTGACTTTGCGTGAAATCTTCTGCTAACAATGGTCCGTGTGAGTTATTTCATTCGGGCCATTTATTTTAGGGATATAACGTTATGAGCTACCAAGAAAAAAACGCCATGTCACCAATTATGGATGCGCTAGTTCCTATGGTGGTCGAGCAGACTTCGCGTGGTGAGCGTTCCTACGACATTTATTCCCGACTACTAAAAGAGCGTGTTATTTTCCTGACCGGTCAGGTTGAAGATCACATGGCTAACTTAGTAGTTGCTCAGCTACTATTCCTTGAAGCTGAAAACCCAGATAAAGACATCTTCCTTTACATCAACTCCCCAGGTGGTAGCGTGACTGCTGGTATGTCAATTTATGACACTATGCAGCACATCAAGCCTAATGTGAGCACAGTATGTATGGGCCAAGCGTGTTCAATGGGTGCATTCTTACTTGCTGGTGGTGAAAAAGGTAAGCGCTTTGCGTTGCCAAATTCACGTATTATGATTCACCAGCCACTAGGTGGCTTCCAAGGTCAAGCATCGGATATTCAAATCCATGCACAAGAAATTCTAACCATCAAGCAAAAACTTAACAACTTGCTTGCAGAGCATACAGGACAGCCGCTAGAAGTGGTTGAACGCGATACAGATCGTGATAACTTTATGTCTGCAGATCAGGCGGTTGAATACGGCTTGGTTGATGCTGTTATGAGTAAGCGTGACTAACCATGGTTGCAGTTCTGCGAGTTTGCTAACAGCAGCTTGGGAGCAAAATAACCAGAGTTGTTATACACTCAAAACAAGGCAATGATGGGGTAAACCCGAAAAGAGGTTAGCGAATGACAGATAAGCGAAAAGACAATGGTAGTGGGAAACTACTTTATTGCTCTTTCTGCGGCAAAAGCCAACATGAAGTTCGTAAGCTGATTGCTGGCCCTTCTGTTTATATTTGCGATGAGTGTGTCGATCTATGTAACGACATTATTCGCGAAGAAATTAAAGAAGTGATGCCTAAGCGTGATGGCAATGAGCTTCCGACACCACAAGAAATTCGCACTAATCTTGACGATTATGTTATTGGTCAAGACCATGCGAAAAAAGTTCTTGCTGTTGCGGTATACAACCATTACAAGCGTTTGCGTAATGGCGACACCAACAGTGAAGGTGTGGAGCTAGGTAAGAGTAACATCTTGCTGATTGGTCCAACTGGTAGTGGTAAAACGCTGCTGGCTGAAACCTTAGCACGCATGCTGGATGTACCGTTTACTATGGCTGACGCCACAACCCTGACAGAAGCAGGTTATGTGGGTGAAGACGTAGAAAACATCATCCAAAAACTACTACAAAAATGTGATTACGACGTAGCGAAAGCGGAGCGTGGTATTGTTTACATCGATGAAATCGACAAGATTTCTCGTAAGTCAGACAACCCATCGATCACGCGTGATGTATCGGGTGAAGGTGTTCAGCAAGCATTGTTGAAACTGATCGAAGGTACTGTTGCTTCTGTACCGCCTCAAGGTGGCCGTAAGCATCCACAGCAAGAGTTCTTGCAAGTGGACACGTCGAAAATCCTGTTTATCTGTGGTGGTGCATTTGCTGGCCTAGATAAAGTGGTTGAGCAACGTGTTGCGACAGGTACTGGCATTGGTTTTGGCGCAGAAGTGCGTTCGAAAGATGAAAGCCGTACTTTAAGTGATTTGTTCGAGCAAGTTGAACCTGAAGATTTGGTGAAATACGGCCTGATCCCAGAGTTCATCGGTCGTCTTCCTGTGGCTGCTATCCTAAGTGAGCTAGATGAAGATGCACTTGTTCAAATCCTACGTGAGCCGAAGAACGCGCTAACCAAGCAGTACGCGGCATTGCTAGAGCTTGAAAACGTTGAGCTTGAATTCCGTGACGATGCACTTGTGGCTATCGCACGTAAAGCAATGGAGCGTAAAACTGGTGCTCGTGGTCTACGTTCAATCGTAGAGGCAGTTCTACTTAATACCATGTATGAATTGCCATCGGCGCAAGGCGTGAGCAAAGTTGTTATCGATGAATCAGTAATTAAAGGCGAGTCTGAGCCGTTACTGATTTACGAAAACAATGAAAATCAAGCTGCTGGTGCTGAGTAATTGCTTAATTACCATCCAGAGTGACTAAAAAAAGGAGGCTAATGCCTCCTTTTTTATTTTCTGTTGTTTCTGCCGTTGAATCTTGCGCCTTTACCCCCATATACTCAGGTATACAACTGAACGGAAGAGAGAAAAATATGAACCTGGAGCGTTCTGAACGCCTTGAAATCCCCGTTCTGCCATTACGTGATGTAGTGGTTTACCCTCATATGGTTATTCCATTGTTTGTGGGCCGGGAAAAATCTATTCGTTGCCTTGAATCGGCGATGGATAACAACAAACAAATTCTGTTGGTGGCTCAGAAAGAAGCGGCCACGGACGAGCCTTCTATCGAAGACCTGTACGATGTAGGTACAGTGGCGACGATTCTCCAGTTGCTAAAACTCCCTGACGGTACGGTAAAAGTACTGGTAGAGGGTCAGCAGCGTGCAAAAGTTGAAAACCTGACTGATGACGACTTCTTCAGTGCAGAAGCCGAGTTCTTGTTAACGCCAGAAATGGACGAGCGTGAGCAGGAAGTTCTGGTACGCACTGCGATTAGCCAGTTTGAAGGTTTCATCAAGCTTAATAAAAAAATCCCACCAGAAGTGCTGACATCGCTTAACGGCATCGATGAAGCCGCGCGTCTGGCTGATACCATTGCTGCGCATATGCCATTAAAACTGGCAGACAAGCAAAAGGTATTGGAAATCATCGATATTGTAGAACGTTTAGAGTTCTTGATGGCGATGATGGAATCAGAAATCGATTTGCTTCAAGTTGAAAAACGTATTCGCGGTCGCGTGAAGAAGCAAATGGAGAAGAGTCAGCGCGAGTATTACCTCAACGAGCAAATGAAAGCGATCCAGAAAGAGCTGGGTGAGCTTGACGATGCACCGGATGAGTTCGAATCTTTGAAGAAGAAAATCGAAGAATCGAAAATGCCTGCTGAAGCGAAAGAAAAAACTGAGCAAGAGCTACAAAAGCTGAAAATGATGTCGCCAATGTCGGCGGAAGCAACGGTTGTTCGTGGCTACATCGATTGGATGCTAAGCGTGCCTTGGTTTAAGCGCTCTAAAGTTAAGAAGAACCTAGCGAAAGCAGAAGAAGTGCTTAACGCAGACCACTACGGTCTAGAGCGTGTGAAAGAACGTATTCTTGAGTACCTCGCAGTACAAAGCCGTGTGAATAAGCTGAAAGGCCCTATCCTATGTTTGGTTGGTCCTCCTGGTGTGGGTAAAACCTCACTAGGTCAGTCGATTGCTGCGGCAACTGGCCGTAAATACGTGCGTATGGCACTGGGTGGGGTGCGTGATGAAGCGGAAATCCGTGGTCACCGCCGTACTTACATTGGCTCTATGCCGGGCAAATTGATCCAGAAAATGGCCAAAGTGGAAGTGAAAAACCCACTGTTCCTACTGGATGAAATCGACAAGATGTCTTCAGACATGCGTGGTGACCCATCATCAGCGCTACTTGAGGTACTAGATCCGGAACAAAACAGCGCGTTTAACGATCACTACCTAGAAGTTGACTACGACCTGTCTGATGTGATGTTCGTTGCTACTTCGAACTCAATGAATATTCCAGGTCCATTGCTTGACCGTATGGAAGTGATCCGTCTATCGGGTTACACCGAAGATGAAAAGCTAAACATCGCGAAACGCCACCTACTCGACAAGCAAATCAAGCGTAACGGTTTGAAGCCTGCTGAGATTGAAGTGGACGACTCTGCGCTGACGGGCATTATTCGCTACTACACCCGTGAAGCGGGCGTGCGTAGTCTAGAGCGTGAAATTTCTAAACTTTGCCGCAAAGCAGTGAAAGAAATTTTGTTGAACAAAGATGTCACTAAGGTGTCTATCACCCAAGATAATCTGAAAGAATACTTGGGCGTTCAACGCTTTGACTACGGTAAAGCTGATGAAAGCAACAGTATTGGTCAGGTAACCGGCCTTGCTTGGACTGAAGTGGGTGGCGATTTGCTTACCATTGAAACTGAATCCATGCCAGGTAAAGGTAAGCTGACTTACACCGGCTCGCTTGGCGATGTGATGCAAGAGTCTATTCAAGCAGCGATGACAGTGGTACGTAGCCGTGCGGAACGTCTTGGTATTAATCCTGACTTCCACGAAAAACGTGATATTCACGTTCACGTTCCGGAAGGCGCGACACCAAAAGATGGTCCAAGCGCAGGTATCGCAATGTGTACTGCTTTGGTTTCGAGCTTAACGGGTAACCCGGTACGCGCCGATGTGGCAATGACGGGTGAAATTACCTTACGTGGTGAAGTGCTGCCGATTGGTGGTCTGAAAGAGAAGCTGTTAGCGGCTCACCGCGGTGGCATTAAAACTGTACTTATTCCTAAAGAGAATGAGCGTGATTTGGAAGAGATCCCAGATAACGTTATCGCTGATCTGAAGGTTTGCCCAGTACAGTGGATTGATGAAGTCTTGACCATTGCGTTGCAAGACAATCCAACAGGTATTGAGCTGGTTGACACTCAAAAGAGTGACATGCAGCAAAGTTAAGTGAAGAAAAAACGCTGTCAGGTATAAAAAGGCTTGTCAGCGTTTTTCGCACTGGCTATAAGTGAGGTCTAATTTTGCTGTAAGCCTAACAAAACCAAGGCTTACACGCTTCATCGGTTGAATGTACTGGTATAATTAGGTCCAAGTTAATTTGATTGTCCGTGCCATTTTGGAGATTACGGACAATGTTCATAGAGGGGATGAAATCGTGAACAAAACTCAGTTAGTTGATAAAATTGCCGAAGGTGCAGATATTTCTAAAGCGTCAGCAGGTCGTGCACTAGATGCATTCATCGATGCTGTTTCTGAAACACTGAAAGATGGCGATCAAGTAGCGCTAGTGGGCTTCGGTACTTTCTCTGTTCGTGAGCGTGCTGCTCGCACAGGTCGTAACCCACAAACTGGTGCTGAGATCCAAATCGCAGCAGCTAAAGTTCCAGGTTTCAAACCAGGTAAAGCTTTAAAAGATTCTGTAAACTAAGGGCGTTAGCCTGAGGTTATTTGCGTACAATCGCATTAACCAAGTTCGACTTGGAAATAACCGACAGAAGGGCGCATCACTGAGATGCGCTTTTTTACATTTAATACCGGTATCATTGTTAGTCTTGTTGATAAGCAAGTATTAACGCAGTTCTGCCAGCTCGGATAATTAGGAGATACGGCAAGTTATGATGGAGCGATTGCGCGAAGGCGCTAGCAGCATTTGGGTTAAGATCATTCTGAGCCTGATCATTTTTTCTTTTGTATTCGCAGGTGTAGGTAGTTACCTTGCCGGCGGTTCAGAGCCAGTAGCTGCAAAAGTAGGCGATAAAGAAATTAGCGAGCGTCAGTTCAAACAAGCTTACGATAACGAAAGAAACCGCATGCAGGCTCAATTGGGCGACTACTTCAATACGCTATTGGGTGATCCTGCTTACGGTGAACAGTTCCGTCGTAGTGTACTTGATCGCATGGTTAACGACATTCTAATTGAGCAACGTGCTAACGAGCTTGGTCTTCGCATTGGTGATGAGCAAGTGCGTAATGCGATTGTGGCTATGCCTGAATTCCAGCGTGATGGTAAGTTTGATAACGATACTTACAATATGCTACTTCGTCGTTCTAATTTCACACCTGAGCAATTTGCAGAGTATGTTCGTGGCAACATGCTACGTCAGCAACTTCTAGGCGCGATCCAAACTAGTGATTTTGCGCTCAGTAGTGAGTTAACAGCACTACGTAAGCTTGAAGCTCAGCAACGCGAAGTTCGCACTCTGACCTTATCTCTTGATGATTTCACTAAGAATGCAAAGATTGCTGACGACGAAATTAAAGCTTTCTACGAGCAAAATCCTCAACAGTTTACTCGTCCTGAGCAAGTTAAAGTGTCTTACGTTGAGCTTTCAGGTAAAGGTTTGAAAGACACAATTGCAGTGTCTGATGAAGACCTAGAAGCTTACTACAACGAGCACCAAGCTAAGTATAGCAGCGCTGAACAGCGTCAAGTTAGTCACATCCTTGTTCAAGGTGATAGCGATGAAGCGAAGGCGAAAGCTGAAGCGTTACTGGCTAAGTTAAATGACGGCGCTGACTTTGCGGCATTAGCGGCAAGTGATTCAGACGATACCTTCAGTGCTAAAGACGGTGGTAAGCTAGATTGGCTTGAAGCGGGCGTGATGGATCCTGCGTTTGATAAAGCAGCGTTTGAACTCGCTAACACAGGTGATATTTCAGGTGTTGTGAAGTCTGCGTTTGGCTACCACATCATTAAGCTAGATGCGATTAAAGCGTCAGTGGTTAAACCGCTAGCGCAAGTGAAAGACGAGATCCTTGCAGATCTTCGTGAACAACGTGCAGCCGAAGCGTTTTACAATATGCAAGAAACGCTAGCGAAGACAGCTTATGAAGTATCAGACACGCTAGATGACGCAGCTGCCGCTGTTGGTGCTGAAGTAAAAACTACAGGCTTTATCTCTGAAGCGGACGCGCCAGAGATCTTGAAAAAACCTGCTGTATTTACTGAGCTGATGAAACCTGAAGTACTTGAAGATGGTTATAACTCTGAACTCATTGAATTAGCACCAGAGCATGTGATTGTTGTTCGTGTTGATGAATCTCGCCCTGAAACAGTATTGCCGTTTGAAGACGTGGCAGAGTCAGTGAAAGGCAAGCTTGCAGCACAGAAAGGTGAGCAGGAAGCACTAGCAAAAGCTGATGAGCTGCTTAAAGCGCTTCGTGAAGGCAACAAAGAGATTGTTGCAAACGAAGGCCTAAGCTTTGCTGATACGCAAACTATCGCCCGTAATGGTGCTGATCCTATGCTGGCACAAGCGGTGTTTAAATTAGCGAAACCAGCAGATGATAAAGCAGTTTACGGCATGAGCCGCGATGCAATGGGTAATGTGATGATCATTGCGCTAGATAAAGTCGTTGATGCTGATGTTGAACCTGTAGCTGTAGATAGCCAAATGGCACAACAGCTAGAGCAGCTGAATGCACAGCAAGATATTATGGCGACGCTAAAAGTGCTTCGTGATACATCAGATGTGGCTTACCCAACATTGGATTCAGCTACAAACTAAATGTAATCAATAGATTGCTTAACGGGCCACCAATGTGTGGCCCGTTGTTTTTTGTAAACAATCAAATCTATTGACTGTTTGGTTAGCTTGCTTTTCTCGCTATAAGTGGTTTTTCCTAACATCGCATTGAGAGAGAAACTATGAAGCAACTAGTGGGAATAATTGTGGTATGCGCAGCTTTGCTATCACCAATGACAGTGTCGGCTAATACTGACAGTCATGAAGGGATTGAGATCACCATAAACATTAATGATGCCAATGCTGAAGAACTGGATAAGCTCTTAGTGGGCGTTGGCCCTGAAAAGGCAAAAAGTATTATTCAATACCGCGAACAGTTTGGTGCTTTCAAAGTGCCGGAAGATCTCGCTAAAGTGAAAGGTATCGGTTTAGCGACAGTTGACAAAAATCGCGAACGTATCAAGTTGTAGCTTGCCGTTTTAAGTTAATTAAGGAGAGAGGTATGTGGTTCTCCTTTATTTTCTTAAGTTCAACGCCTTGTAGCGCGGGTAAAAATAGAGCTGAACAAGGGCTAAGAGACAGCCACAAATCGCACCAATAAAATGCGCTTCAGTTGCGACACGCGCATCAATCAAACTCTCAGTACTCATTGAGCCGCCAAAGTATTGTTCCCAGCCAATTTTGGCCACTAAGCCTAATAACATGAGTCGTCCGCCTTTGGTCTTGGCTTTGATATCTTGAATCGCTCCCCAGCCAAATAAGCCGTGTAATACCCCTGAAAACCCCGCATACCATTGCATTGAACTGGCAAAGATCGCACTGCCAATTACAAGGCTAGTAATTAGAATGACAGCACTGTAGCGTTTTACGTCAATATGGGCACGAAAGATAAAAGTGATGATAATAAAGGCAAAAGCATTCATCACAAGGTGTGACCAATTGGTATGGGTTAGGTTTCCTGTTAGTATGCGCCACACTTCTCCGCTCAGGATCAATTGACGTTCCCACACCAACCAAGGGTGGATAAAAGGTAACTGAGCCAAAATACCCAATAGGGTAGCAACAATTACAAAACGGCGAGTAGACAAGGCAACCTCATGAGTCGATATTGCGAACAATGTGGAAAAGCAAAAAAAGCCTGTATCTGTCACTGGATACAAGCTATTGATGCTAAAACGCAATTGTATATTTTACAACATCCCTCTGAAGTAAATCGTGCAATTGGCACCGCGCGCATCCTTTCGCTGTCGTTAGCAAGCTGCGATGTTTTGGTTGGCGAAGACTTTAGTAACCATGAAAAGCTGAATCAGTTACTGTCTGATAATGAGCAAGAAGCATGGCTAATATACCCAGGAGATGATGCTACGCCTATCTCTGTATTGGCTGAGCAGCGGCAAGTGCAATCGACTAATGGTGAAAAGTTGAAGCCTCTGACTTTGATACTGCTTGATGGCACTTGGAAAAAAGCCTACAAGATGTGGCAGCTATCGAGCAACCTTCATTCATTGCCAACGGTGAGTTTGGATAATGTGGTAGCGGGAAATTACCGGATCAGAAAATCACCTCGTGATAGTGGTGTCTCTACGGTGGAAGCGGGTTTTCTTGCTTTAACAGCGCTGGAGGGCCAACACGTCAACTTCACGCCTTTGCTTGATACGTTTAATCAGATGATTGAGTTTCAAATTCAGCAAATGCCGGAAGGGGTATTTGAGCGTAATTATCGAGGTAAGTGATCCAGTCGATTTGGGCATGGTTTCATTGTTGCAAGTTAAATAAAGGCTAAGTTAACTAAAGAGTTAGAGTGGTTATTTAAGTTCCTGCTGCTAACTCTTTATATGGATTGTGGATGTGGTTTATATGTGGCGTTAAAAACCGTGCCCTTCACTGCCAACACTCATTGCATTGGTTGGGTGAAATAGCGTGCTATATAGACGCTGTGCGAAGCCATCAGTCATCCCCGAGATGTAATCCGCAATAACGCGCATCTCATTATCCCCTTGCGCGACAGCAGTGAGCCAGCGCTCACGTGTATTTTCCGGTAATAAGCGTTCTGGATCCGCGGCAAAAGCATCGAAGAGCTCCATGACGAGCTGTTGCCCTTTATATTCCAGCAATTGGATTTCTGGCTTCTTCACTACGTACTCGCTCACAAAGTGTTTGAGAATGTTGAGTACGACTTCCATCGGTTCAGACAAAAAAGCATTCCACTGCAATAACGGCTCATCAAAGCAGTGTAATCCGTCTTGAATACTAGGCGCGATATGAATCGAGGTCAGCAGTGCATTGACTAACGCACCAATGGCATCTTTACGCTGATGATGCGAGCCAAACAGCTGCTCACTGAGTTCGCTAATGCGTGCTTCTAACCATGGTTCACCACATTCTGCTAATTGACTTGCCGCCACTTCGAGCCACTGTTCACGGCTAACAATCCCCATCACGATGGCATCTTCAAGATCATGCACGCCATAGGCAATGTCGTCAGCCAATTCCATGATTGAACAATCGAGGGACTTAAAGCGGGTCTTCTGGTGCTGATTGGGTGCGACACTTTGCTCGCGCATTAACCCAAACAAGGCTTTGTCATTGTTACTTAAAGAGGCTAAAACCCATTCAAAGGTTGCGGCATCATCGTTGTAAATGCCTTTCGCGGGGTGCCAGTCTTTGGCTTTGAGGTGACGATAGTGCGCTACATCTGGCGGTAGCACGTCACAGCGGGTGTCGCTAATAAAAGCAGGGTATTTTAGTAACCCTAGTAAGGTTCGACGGCAGAGATTCATGCCAAAGTGTTCGGTATAGGGTTCTAACTGACACACAATACGGAAGGTTTGTGCGTTGCCTTCAAAACCACCGTGGTTGCGCATCATATAGTTAAGTGCCACTTCACCGCCATGACCATAAGGAGGATGACCAATGTCGTGGGCTAAGCACAAGCTTTCCATTAAGCTGGTGGAGGGCAATAGAGGTCGAAACTCGGGTTGCTTTATTTTGAGTTGGGCAACAATTCCTGTTCCGATTTGGGATGCTTCGAGCGAGTGTGTAAGGCGGGTGCGGTAGAAATCATGATGACCAGCGCCATGCACTTGGGTTTTTGCTTGTAGGCGACGAAAAGCGGCGGAGTGTAAGATCCGCGCACGGTCGCGTTGATAGACGGAGCGGTGATCGTTACGGCGGGCTTTCTGCTCGTTACTTTTGCGTTCCTGCCAAATAGGGTCGAGCGTGAATGAGGTCATTAACTGATTTCGTCCAGTGTTAAGTTAAAACTATCAACAAAGGTTGCTAAGAAGTATTCCATTTCTGGCGTTGAGCGTTTTTGTAAGTTTTGCTCAATGTTGGCTTTGGCTTTGGCAAATTCATGGTTGCCCACGTTTAACTCTTCCAAGCATTTGAGGTAAGCACACAAAGAATCGGCTTGTTTCACAATCGCATAATCTTGTTGATTGATTTTTTCACTATCGAGCAGCGGGGCATAATCATCGTGAAACTCTTCCGGGAGCATAGATAACAGCTTTTTCTCAGCAGCTAATTCGATCTTTTTGTATTCTTCGGCAATCGCGGGATTGAAGTATTTTATCGGTGTTGGCATATCCCCGGTGATCACTTCGCTGCAATCGTGGAACATACCTAACAATGCGATACGTTCTGGGTTGAGGTTACCATCGAACTTTCGGTTTTTGATCAGTGCGAGGGCGTGAGCAACAAAAGCCACTTGTAAGCTATGTTCTGAGATATTTTCAGTGGCAACACAGCGCATCAAAGGCCAGCGTTGGATCAGTTTCATTCGAGCAAGATGAGCAAAGAAGTGACTACGTTTCATGATATACAGCTTATGAAGTTGAGACGCGATATAGAATTATGTATTAAAAATAACAGAATTTGCTGTGAGGGTGGTATTAGTTCGAGGTGGGATAGAGAAAAAGCCCCAGCGAAAAGGCTAGGGCTAAGAGAGTCGTGTTTTCGTTTGGCTTTAGGTTAGCGCTTGCTGCTATTGGCGGTATGTGTGCAAGAAGCGCTCAAGACGCCCAATTGCCATTTCTAAATCATCAACCCGTGGTAGCGTCACAATGCGGAAGTGATCTGGCTTCTTCCAGTTAAAACCTGTGCCGTGAACGAGCAGCACTTTTTCTTGTTGTAGAAAATCGAGAGCCATTTTCTGATCATCCACAATATTGAATTTCTTCTGATCGAGTTTCGGAAACAGGTATAAAGCGCCCTTAGGTTTGACGCAGCTAACTCCCGGGATTTGGGTGATCAAATCGTAGGCCTTGTTGCGCTGCTCTAATAATCGCCCACCCGGAAGGATCAATTCGTTGATGCTTTGATAGCCTCCTAATGCGGTTTGAATCGCGTGTTGCATAGGCACGTTGGCACACAAACGCATTGAAGCGAGCATTTCTAACCCTTCGATATAGCCTTTTGCCAAGTATTTTGGTCCTGATAGCACCATCCAACCTGCGCGGAAGCCACAGACACGGTAAGACTTCGATAGACCGTTGAAGGTCACGCAGAACACATCTTCTGCCAGAGGGGCGATGGAGGTGTGCTGTGCACCGTCGTACAAGATTTTGTCGTAGATTTCATCGGCAAAGATGATCAGCTTGTGTTGGCGGGCAATTTCAATCACTTCCAATAAGAAATCACGGCTGTACACAGCACCTGTTGGGTTATTCGGGTTAATGAGCACAATACCACGAGTGTGCGGAGTAATTTTTTTCTTAATATCGTCGAGATCTGGATACCAGTCGGCTTGTTCATCACAGGTGTAGTGCACCGGCGTACCACCCGATAGCGACACAGCTGCAGTCCACAACGGGTAATCTGGCGCAGGAACCAGAATTTCATCTTGATTGTTCAGTAGCGCCTGCATCGCCATGACGATCAGCTCAGAAACCCCATTGCCGATGTAAACGTCTTCGACGTCTAGATCAAGCAGTCCACGCTTTTGATAATGTTGAACAACCGCCTTACGAGCAGGATAAATACCTTTGGAATCGCAATAGCCTTGCGATGTTGGTAGGTTGCGGATCACGTCGACCAAGATTTCGTCAGGAGCATCAAAGCCAAATGGGGCTGGGTTGCCAATGTTAAGCTTCAGAATTTTATGGCCTTCTTCTTCCATGCGCTTGGCATGCTTCAGCACCGGCCCTCGAATGTCGTAACACACATTGTTGAGCTTGGAGGACATCCCGATGTTCTGCATTTTATGTTCCTGACAATAAATAATGTTATTTCGATAAATTACACGATAATTCGGTTGGAAATAAATACCTTACAGGAAATAATGAGGCAAAATAGTTTTTTATGTTATTAAATTCTGTTTTATCCAGTGTAATTCGCTAGGTGAAGAATTATGCAGCCCCTTCCCGTAAGGTAGAAACGCAAATGCTTGGTTGATATCACATTTTTAATACTAGTCCGTATCAAGATCGTAACCAAATTAATGACGGAATGTGAATGCTTGTGACAGCTCATGTTGAATCATGACTTTATTAGTCAGAAAGAGATTACTAGGGTAGAATGACTTATTCATTTTATGGTTATGCCATCGAATACGATAATGGGTTGACTTTCATATATCGTTATTTGGTATAACGAAGGTAGAATTTATGTGTCCAGTGATAGGCGCATTAACGATCAGCCAGGGACGAGCCGAAAGGTGCTATAGAGCTGAGTGAGGTTACCTTGACTGCGTTACAAACTGCTGTTGAAGAACTAATCCTAAAAATTCAACACGCTTCCCCATCAACACATCGTGTGACGGTAAAGATGGATTTACCTGCAAACACGGATCTTATCGATTGGATGGATGCTCAACCTGTATTTCCTAAGTTTTATTGGCAATCGCGTGATAGCCGAGAGGAAGTCGTGGCGCTTGGGCAAATCAAAACCTTTACCGACCCGATGGCGGCGGAAAAGATCCTTGCCGATGATCAGCGTGTTTGGGGGGGGCGTTCATTTGACGGACGTAGCGATCGTAATCGCCGCTGTTTGTCCTCTTTTTTCTTTTTGCCACAATGCGAAGTGATTCGAATGGATCAAGCTTGGCACTTGGCAGCGAATATTCCTGCTGAAACTCAAAGTCGTGAAAGCTTGGTAAAAGCACTGCATAAATTTACTTATGCCACGACCTCAATCAGCAGAATTCGAGCGAAGGTACTCTCGCGCTCTTATGCGCCAGATTTTTCAGGCTGGTCAAACATGATTGGTCAGGCGCTTGATGCCATTTCTCAGAAAGTGTTTGAGAAGGTGGTGTTGGCTCGCCGCACAACGTTAAAACTCGATAATGCAATTTCGCCAGCGCAATTGCTGAAAGCGAGTCGCAACAGCAATACCAATAGCTTCCATTTTATGATGGCGCTTGATGCTAAGCATTGTTTCATTGGCTCGACGCCAGAGCGTTTGTTTTTACGTCATCACCATGATCTAAAAACGGAAGCCTTAGCGGGCACGATTGGTCGTGGTGTGTCAGAAGCCGAAGATGGTCGCCTGGCGCAATGGCTGTTAGACGACAGCAAAAACCGCTATGAAAACCGCTTAGTGGTCGATGATATTGTGGGGCGTTTAAACCCATGCTGCCAACAGCTAAATGTGGCACAAGTCCCTGAACTAGTAAGACTGCGTAAAGTACAGCACTTAAAACGTAGCATCGATGGTCAGTTGCACGAGCAAGTGTATAACGCGGATTTGCTAGATAATTTGCAGCCAACAGCAGCCATTGCTGGATTGCCGCGTGATAAAGCGCTCGATTTTATTTCTGAACATGAACCTTTCGCGCGTGGTTGGTATAGCGGTGCGGTGGGCTTTTTGAGCCGTCAACGTAGTGAGTTTTGTGTTGCGATCCGCAGTGCATTGATCATGGGTGAAGAAATCCATCTTTTTGCTGGCGCTGGCATTGTGCCGGGCTCTACAGCCGATAGCGAATGGAAAGAGCTCGATCGTAAGACCTCGACTTTGTACAGCTTAATTGATGCTAATTTACCTGATGTGTGTAACAGCGAGCACAATATTGAGCAGACCGAGAAGTGGGAGCGTCAATCAGCATGAGTGCAACACCGCTTCAGCCTAGCGCAGCAACTTTGATGCCATCGACTTCGTATCGTGCTGCGCTTAATCAATGTTGGGCTAGCTTGATGTTAGATGAGTTAGCGCGGTTAGGGGTACAAGATGTTTGTATTGCACCGGGCTCTCGTTCTACACCGCTAACCTTGGCCGCCGCTAAGCATGAACATCTGACTTTGCATACTCACTTTGATGAGCGCGGTTTAGGTTTTCTTGCCTTGGGGGTAGCGAAAGCTAAGCAAGCTCCGGTGGCGGTGATTGTGACATCTG
This sequence comes from Photobacterium jeanii, assembly GCF_001650345.1. Taxonomy (GTDB): domain Bacteria; phylum Pseudomonadota; class Gammaproteobacteria; order Enterobacterales; family Vibrionaceae; genus Photobacterium; species Photobacterium jeanii. The sequence goes on from NZ_LVHF01000028.1 coordinate 85,395, forward strand.
GTACCGCAGTCGCTAATTTGTTACCAGCAGTTGCTGAAGCCGGATTAACCAAAGAAAAGTTGGTGTTGCTAACATCTGATCGTCCGCCAGAGCTCATTAATTGTGGTGCTAATCAAGCGATTACTCAACACGGCATATTCTCATCTCACGTTACTGCATTTTACGATATTCCATCGCCAACGCTCGATATTTCACCTGCATGGTTGCTGACCACTCTTGATGAAGCTATGCATCAGCAAATCCTTCATGGTGGCGCTGTGCATTTCAATTGTCATTACCCTGAGCCTCTTTATGGCGAAGCGGTCGATTTTAGCGATTACTTGCGCCCCGTGACTCACTGGCAGCAAGATAGCCAGCCTTATCTTGCGTTTCAAGCTAATTCACTTGCACAACCACAGATAGATAAAAGCGTGTGGCAAGCATTTGCTCAAGGTCGTGGTGTGATTGTGGCGGGTAAGTTAGCGCCTCAAGAATTTGCCGATGTAGAAGCACTTGCTAATCAATTGGGCTGGCCGTTACTTGCCGACCCCCAAAGTGGTGGCACATCTGACTATCAAGGTTTTGATGTCTGGCTGCAAAACTCGCAATGTCAAGCATACTTAGCGCAAGCGGATACCTTGCTGCAGTTTGGTGGTCGTCTGGTTTCTAAGCGCCTTGGCCAATGGATTGCGAAACAAGAGTGGCAAAACTATTGGTTAGTTGATCCTATTAGTTCACGTCTTGATGCCAGTCATCGTCGTGGATTACGCATCCAAGCTAATTGCCAATCTTGGGCGCAACAAGCGCTGGCAACACAAGTCACTTCAAGCAACGCCCATTGGGCACAAGCGTTGGTCACTGCTGCGAATGGTTATCAAACGGTGTTGGCTCAGCATACTCAAGACTTGTCAGAGCTGAGCTTAGCAGCACAATTACCGATGTGGGTTGTAGAGCACGATGAAACGAGAGAAGCCGCACCAGCAGAATGGTTTCTTGGCAATAGCCTAATAGTTCGTTTGCTCGATATGTGCGGTACCATGCCCAATGCGGTGACCTTTAGTAATCGCGGAGCGTCAGGGATCGATGGTTTGATTGCAACAGCGGCTGGTGTACAGCGTGGTCGACAGCAAGAGAATTATGCTCAGGCGATGATTTGTTTACTGGGTGATACGTCACTCTTGTACGATTTAAATTCCTTGGCATTGTTACGCCAAACTCAAGCGCCAATGGTGGTGATCGTCACGAATAACGATGGTGGCGGTATTTTTGATTTATTGCCTGTCCCTGAAAAGCAGCGCGATGATTTCTATCGTATGCCGCATGGCTTGGATTTTGAGCATGCTGCTCGCATGTTTGATTTAAGCTATCGCTGTCCAGCGGATCTTGAACAAACTCAAGCGGCAGTATATGAAGCGCTAGATCATATGGGGACGACGCTTATCGAAGTGAAAACACCTGCGGGTGATGCCGGTGAGCGACTTAAAGCCTTGATGGCTGAGGTAAGAGATGCGGCTTTATTCTGAAAGCTTTTATCCGCTGGATGTTCAGTCTCATGCGACGGTGCAAAGTACGTCGCGACCAACGCTGGTATTCCTGCACGGTTTGCTTGGTAATGGTAGTGACTGGCGTCAGGTGATCGATCAGCTAAGCCGAGCTTACCCTTGTTTGACCATCGATTTACCGGGCCATGGGCACAGTCATGCTGTGTCGGCACCAGATTTTGATGGGGTAAATCAGAGTTTATTACAGACGCTGGTTGAACGTAATGTCGAACAATATGTGCTGGTGGGTTATTCGATGGGCGCTAGGGTTGGTATGTACCATGCGGTTAATCAATCCGGCTCACAGACACCCGAGCGCGTAAAAAAGCAACCACAATTGATAGGCTTAGTAGTTGAAGGTGGTCATTTTGGGTTACCACCGACAGAACGTGCTACAAGATTTGCAAATGACCAAAAATGGGCTCATCGTTTTGCCGATCAGCCCATGACCGATGTTTTATCGGATTGGTATCAACAACCGGTATTTTCATCACTGGATCATGACCAAAGACAAAGTTTGATCACAAAACGCAGTGATAATCTTGGTCACTGTGTTGCACAGATGATGCTGGCTACAAGCTTAGCGAAGCAACCGGAATTACTTGCCAAGATAAAAACGCTTACTGTGCCATTTTGTTATCTTTATGGTGAGCGCGATGAGAAATTTAAATGTCTGGCAACGGCGGCAGAGGTGAATGCTATTGCTATCGCTGATGCGGGGCATAACGTACATGTTGAGCAACCAGAGTTGTTCGCACAGTACATCAAAGAGTTTGTTAAAAATTGCTGTTAGTCGCAGCAATGTAATTGAAGAAATTAGGAAAGAATCATGGCTAGAACAGTAGGTCTGACAGAAGAAGAACTTTACGCGCCAGCTGAGTGGACGGATTGTTCAGAAGGATATGAAGATATTCTTTTTGAAAAATCAGCCGACGGTATTGCCAAAATTACCATCAACCGCCCACAGGTTCGTAATGCGTTCCGTCCTCAGACAGTAAAAGAAATGATCGATGCATTGGCAAATGCACGTTACGACGAAAACGTTGGTGTGATTGTTCTTACTGGTCAAGGTAAAGACGCATTCTGTTCTGGTGGTGACCAGAAGATCCGTGGCGATTACGGCGGCTACCAAGATGATCAAGGCACTCACCACCTAAACGTACTGGATTTCCAACGTCAAATTCGTACTTGTCCAAAACCTGTGATTGCTGCTGTTGCTGGTTATGCTGTAGGTGGTGGTCATGTACTTCACATGATGTGTGATCTGACTATCGCTGCTGATAACGCACAGTTTGGTCAAACGGGTCCTAAAGTAGGTTCGTTCGACGGTGGCTGGGGCGCATCATACATGGCTCGTATCGTTGGTCAGAAAAAAGCGCGTGAAATTTGGTTCCTATGTCGTTTCTACGATGCGCAAGAAGCACTGGATATGGGCCTAGTTAACCACGTTGTTCCTTACGCTGAGTTAGAGCGTGAGACTGTGCGTTGGTGTCGTGAAACGCTTCAACATAGCCCAATGGCACTACGTTGCCTGAAAGCTGCGTTGAATGCTGATTGTGATGGTCAAGCGGGTCTGCAAGAACTTGCTGGTAACGCAACCATGATGTTCTACATGACAGAAGAAGGCCAAGAAGGTCGTAACTCTTTCAACGAAAAACGTCGCCCTGACTTTAGCAAATTCAAACGTAACCCATAAGGCGAGCTGGTATGAGAAGTGTAAAACTGTACCGCTACCAACTGCCGATGGATACTGGCGTTATTTTGCGTACTCAGCGTTTAGTAACCCGTGAAGGTTGGGTTGTTGAGCTACGTGATGGTGATGCGATTGGTCGTGGTGAGATTGCTCCTTTGCCTGAGTTTAGCCATGAAACGTTAGAGCAAGCGGGTGAGCAAGCGCAAGCTTGGCTAGCTAACTGGCAAGCAACTGGCGAACAAGATTTTGGTGAGCTATATCCATCTGTCGCATTCGGTTTGAGTATGGCTCTCATGGAGCTAGCTGGTGAGTTACCAGTCGAAGGTAACTACCAAGTGGCCCCATTGTGTTCAGGTGATCCTGATGATTTGGTGGTGCGTCTTAATGCCATGTCTGGTGATAAAATCGCCAAGATCAAAGTGGGCATGTACGAAGCGGTACGCGACGGTATCGTGGCAAACATGTTTATTGAAGCGATTCCTGAGGTGAAACTGCGTTTGGACGCAAATCGCCAGTGGACTCCGACGAAGGCGCATCAGTTCGCTAAGTATGTGAAGCCAGAGCATCGCAGTGGTATTGCTTTCCTTGAAGAGCCATGTACGACGCCAGAAGAGAGTCTCGCTTTTGCCCAAGAAACAGGAATCAACATTGCGTGGGATGAAACCGTGCGTGATGAAGGTTTTGAAGTGAAAGCTGAGCCGGGTGTGGCGGCGATTGTGATCAAGCCAACGTTGGTCGGCTCGGTAGCTCGTTGTATCGAATTGGTTGAGCAAGCGCACGCGCAAGGCCTGACAGCGATCATCAGCTCTAGCATGGAATCAAGCTTGGGTCTGAATCAACTTGCTCGTTTTGCTAAATGGCAAACCGCAGATGTGATCCCTGGTCTTGATACTATGCAGTTGTTCAAAGCACAGCTTGAGCAAGCATGGCCTGAGTGCGAATTGCCTGTGATGCCACTTTCAGAACAAGAGGTGGTATGGCAGCAGTAAGTTCAACGCTTGCTCCTTTCACCACTTGGCCCTGGCAACACTGGGCAACAAAGCGGCCGATGATGGCCGCTTTGTCGTATGGTGAGCAAAGCTATACATGGCAACAAGTAAGCGAAAAAGTAGAAGATTATGCTCAGGGCTTGTTAGCTCAAGGTGTAAAACGAGATCAATTGATTGCTGCTATCACGCCTAATTCACTTGAGGCGGTATGGCTATTGTTAGCGACTGTCCGTGTTGGTGCGCGTTATCTCGGCTTAAATCCGCGTTTCTCAGCTCAAGAGCTCTCAGATTTACTTGATGCTTTGCAACCCAATGTTGTGTGGCAAGCTGAAAGTGTGGATTTTGTTGCTTCAGCGCAATGGCAACACATCAGCTTTGAGAAACTCAATCAGCAGCATCTTGTTCCTGTGACTTGGCAACCGAGTCGAGCGGTGACGTTTACTTTAACGTCTGGGTCGACGGGGATGCCTAAAGCCGTAGTTCATACTGCCGCGCAGCATCTTGCGAGTGCCCAAGGGTTGCTGGAGAAAATGAATTATCAGCAAGGGGATAGCTGGCTATTATCTTTGCCGCTGTTTCATGTTTCGGGCATGGCCGTTGTCTGGCGCTGGTTACAGCAAGGGGCGCAGATGGCGATCCCGGCTGGTGGTGATTTGGAGCAAGAGCTAACTAAGGTCACACATGCTTCTTTGGTGCCTACTCAGCTACAACGTGTGCTGCAAGCTCAAGAGCAGAACTCAGATGATATTAGTACTAGCTCTTCTTCGTTGAGCTTAAAAGAAGTGCTATTAGGCGGTGCGGTGATCCCTACCGACTTGACTTCAGCAGCTGAAGCGGCGGGGATTGCATGTTGGTGCGGCTATGGCATGACAGAGATGGCATCGACAGTAACCGCTAAGCGAGCAGATGCTTCAAATGGTGTAGGGCAAGTGTTGCCTAATCGCGAAGTGATGGTTAAGGACGGTGAAATTTGGGTGCGAGGCGAGAGTCTCTGTTTGGGGTATTACCAAAACGGCACTATTTTTCCTGTGATAGAGCCTGAATTGAGCGTTGATCAGCTTTCAACTGATGCATGGTTTCGTACTCGTGATCTCGGAGAGTGGCAGCAAGATGAGCTGGTGATTTTAGGTCGCGCTGACAATATGTTTATTTCCGGTGGTGAGAATATTCAGCCTGAATCGATAGAGAAAGTCTTGCTACAACACCCACAAGTGCTGCAAGCATTTGTTCTGCCGATTGACGATGCCGAATTTGGGCAGCGTCCTGTCGCAGTTTTGGCGACGAAAGCGGCGTTGTCAGCAGAGCTGGAACAAGAGTTAGCAAACTATATGGCTAAAGCGGTGACACGCTTTAAATGCCCCGTTCGTTACTTTACGCTACCTTCAGAGTTAATGGCGCGTGGCATTAAAATCTCTCGTGCTCAAGTACAAAGTTGGCTTCGCACGCAGTGATGCCGGAGCTTTCACTTGCTACAAATAGATATGAAAAAGGCGCTAACCAGCGCCTTTTTTTATGCTTGAGAAGAGTAATCAGCCTTTGTTATCTCTTAGCTCTGAAACTCGCTCACGTAGTGTTTGTGAGTTTGCTTCACCAGCTAGGATAGGATCACCCGCCACAATATTCACTTTTGACCAAAAGCGCTTTGGAACTTTCAGCAGTGCTTTGCCACCTTCACGACTGAAGTAACTGCCCCATAAGCCTTGTAGTGCCATAGGCACAATCTTGATATCAGGATCCGTGGTCTTCAGCATGATGTCGATACCGCGCAAGAAAGGTCCCATTTCACCGTCGTAGGTTAGTTGTCCTTCTGGGAAGATACACACCACCTCACCGTTTCGTAGACGCTGCTTCACTTCATTAAACGCTTTCACAATCGAGCGACGATCTTTGGCTGCAATTGGGATCACATGGCACGCATCGCAGAAGGATTTGATCAGAGGTAGCTGATAAATATCACGATCCATCAAGAAGCGAATAGGGCGAGGTGTAGCACCTGCCAGTAACAATGCGTCCATATAGGTAACATGGTTACACACAATCAGGGTGCCGCCTTTTGACGGTAGCTTATCCAAGTCGCTGTGTTTGACACGGTACATAGTGTGAGTCACAACCCATACCACAAAGCGCCAGAAGAAATCAGGAACTTGATAATAGATATAAATCACCACCGCTAAGTTCATTATCGCAAGTAGGAAGAAGAACTGCGGAATTGAAAGCTCAATTACGGATAAGAACACAATGGCACTAATGGCACTTGCCACCATAAATAAGGCATTCCAAATGTTGTTTGCCGCAATGATCTGAGAGCGTTCTTCTGGTTTTGCACGGTGCTGCATCATGGCGTACAGAGGTACGATAAAGATACCACCTGAAACACCAAGCATGGTAAGCGAAATAAAGATGCGTAATAGCTCAGGGTTTTGGACAAAACTTAAAAAAGATTCAGTTGCCGCAATACTATCTGGGGTAGCAAACATTAAATCAGCACTGAAGATAGTGATGCCTAAGCTGCCTAATGGCACGATACCGGGTTCGATTCGATGACCAGACAAGCGATCACAAAGCATAGAACCTATCGCGATCCCTATAGAGAACAAGCCAAGCAAGAAAGATACAGCAGCGGCATTACCGCCTAGATAAATCTTGGCAAAGTTAGGAAATTGCGTTAGGTAACAGGCGCCTAAGAACCAGAACCAGCTGATCCCCATTACACATTGGAATATCGTCTTGTCCTTACGCGCCAGCGCAAGGGTATGGCGTGTTTGTTTCCACGGTTGCCATTTAAAAGTGATGTTCGGTGTTGAAGGTTTTGCTTCTGGTATCCAACGAGAGGTGAGGTAGCCCATTACTGCAAAGCTCACAACGCTGATCGCCGCTAAGAGCTTAGCTTGTTCTTGGTTGGCAATCACACCGGCAATTAAGGTACCCAACAAGATCGCAATGAATGTACCAGTTTCAACAAGGGCATTACCCGAAACCAGTTCTTCTTTTTTTAGATGTTGCGGCAATAGCGAATACTTGGCAGGTCCAAAGAAAGTGGATTGGGTGCCCATCAAGAACAGCAGTACCAATAGTAACAAGTAGTTTTCAAACAGAAGCGCAACAGCCGCGACGGCCATGATCACGACTTCTGCCAGTTTTACTACTCGCATAATTTGTGCTTTGTCGTACTTATCAGCCAATACCCCAGCAGATGCTGAAAAAAGGAAAAAAGGCAGAATGAACAGTCCTGCTGCTAAGTTAATGGCTAAGTCTGAGCTGAACGGCAAAGCACCCGGCGCAGCGAAGGCGATCAAAATCAATAACACGTTCTTGTAAACATTGTCATTGAAAGCACCTAGCGCTTGCGTCAGGAAATAAGGTAAAAAACGCTGTTTTGTTAATAGCCGCGTCTGTGGCGTGTTACTCATTTTCGGTTACTTATTGTTTCCAGGCGGCTAGGTAGGTGTTTAATAGATTATCGATCAGTGCTTGACCGTTAACTGGTGTTGATGTGAAAAGCTTGTCATCAACAGACAGTAGTGTAATACCGTGAACGCCTGACCAAATAACACGACTAGCTTCTAGCACGGCATCGCTAGCAAGATCTGGGTTAATATCTTTGATCAGCTTTTCCAGCATCCCCGTCATGTTGTTGATACGCTCAGATTGCCACTCAGGTAGCTCTTCGCCGTTCATCGTGTGTTGGAAAATGAGTTGCCAACGGTATGGATTCTTAGATGCAAAGTTTAGGTAGCAGTAGGCTAGCTTACGTAGCGCATCTTCAGATGAAGTTGCAGATTCCATTTCCGCAGCAGCTTCAACTGACATTTCATCAAGAGTTTGGGCAACAGAATGTAGAAGCAATAGATTGTAGTTACCGAACACATTAACCAATGTGCTTGGTACGTAGCCAATCATAGCCGCAACCTTACGAAGACTTAATTCGTGATGAGGGCGTTCGCTAAGGAAGAGCTTAACTTGCTCTAGCGTCATACTCACTAGCTCTTCACGAGTATGATCATTTCGTCTTGCCATTAAATAATCTCTTAAATTTTGTAAAAAACATCAGTGCAGTTAATTGCTTTGCTTATATTAGAGCACCGATACATCACAGTATAATATAGAACGATGTTCGATATTTTAATCGCTAGCTGGACTAAGGGTCAAGGTGAATTCAAGCTGGGTGTTTTATTACAAAACAGGTTGTGAGCCCACTCTCACTCTAGCCTTAACGCCTTGTTGTTGGTCAAAATAATGACGCTTAAGCGCGATTGTTTTGACTGTTTTCAATCGATACTTGGTCGTTCAACGTCCAGAAGTCGACCAATATCCCAATCAAGAAGAAACCGAACGTGAACAAGTAAAGGATGCCTGTTAACCATTTCCCCATATACATACGATGTACGCCTAAAAAACCGAGGAAGGTCAGTAGTAACCAAGCCACCGTGTAGTCGATATCACCAGCTTCAAAGCGTAAATCAGCTTCACGATCCATTGACGGAATCAAAAATAAATCGATTAACCAACCGATACCAAATAATCCTAGGGTGAAAAACCACAGGGTGCCAGTCACTGGCTTGCCGTAATAAAAACGGTGGGCGCCAGTAAAACCAAAAATCCACAATAGATAGCCGATGAGTTTGCTATGTGTATCTTGTACTTGCATGGTTGGTGTGCCCCTTAAAGCATTTACGCCATTTATATAAGCGCGACTATATTATCGCTTTACGTTAAGTATTAGCACTAGCTGACTAGCGAAGAAAGTCTAATCGGATGAAAATAAAGCAAAGGTGTCTTTATGACAGCAGCCGTAACATTTTGAGATACCTGTTTGATTGACTTTCCTTTTGGCAGCGTTAGGATGCTGGGAGCTTATTATTGGCAAAGGTATTACTGGATGAAACGCTTTTTTACGCTATTTGCGCTGATTGTTACGGTGGCATTTGTTGCTCCGCACGCAGATGCAAAGAAATTTGGTGGCGGTAAGTCGTTTGGTAAGAGCTTCAAAACAGCTCCTGCTAAAAAACAACAGCCTCAACAAACGGACTCGATTGGTAAACAAAATCAAAATGCGAACCCAGCAGCACAGTCAGGCAAAAAAGGTCTGATGGGTGGTCTGCTTGGTGGTTTATTAGCAGGTGGCCTGCTAGCTGCTTTCTTTGGCGGTGCATTTGAAGGTATCCAGTTTATGGATATTCTGATTTTTGGCCTGATTGCCTTTGTTATCTTTAAATTATTTAAAACCATGCGCAGTAACAAAGCGACGCCGATGGGGCATCGTGAAGCGTATGCTGGAAACTCGCCGCAACAGCCGCAAGCTAACCAGCAATATCGCCAAGCGCCTGAGATGAATACAGCAGCCAACACGGCAAACGCAAATCAAGGTTTTGTATCAAGTGACAGCGAAGTGCCGTTTAACTTGCCGCCGAACTTTAATATGAATGCATTCCTAAGCGGTTCTCGCGATCATTACCGTATCATTCAAGGCGCGTGGAACCATAACGAGCTTGAGAAGATCCGTGAGTACGTATCACCAGCACTGTTTGCTGATTTATCGTCTGAGCGTGCCAAGCTTGAAGGTGAACAGCACACTGAAGTGATGTATGTGGATGCAGAGTTGGTTCGCGCCGATTACAACGCAAGTCTTGCTCAGCTAAGTATTCAGTTTACTGGACGTTACAAAGACAGCCATGAAGGTATAGAAGAAGACATTACCGATATCTGGCACCTTGAGCGTGACCTTACAGCACCGAATGCACCTTGGTTGATCGTAGGTATTCAAGCTTAACCTATACAAGCTATTGATTATAAAGCCGCTCTTTTGAGCGGTTTTTTTGTATCTGAGCCTTGTACGCTTTTTGTTCAACTCTGATTTTTGTGAAAGTCTACGCAGGTTTCATTCACTTCGCTTGGATGAGGAATCTTCGTAATCTTTGAGCTAGGTCGCTTTATTGCTGAAAGCGAGTGGTAGAGAGTTGATCTCGCCACCTAGTTTTCTTTGCTTAACACGCTAGTATTAATTCAGCGCAACGATCATATATAAGAGGTATTTATGCCATATAACAGCGATTTGGTTTCAGAACTTAACCTTCTGGTTAAATTTCCGATGCATAGCGATTTAGAAGGAATCAAGGTGCACAGTGATGCCGCACCTGAAATGATTGATGCAGCTAAGCGTTTGTACGCAAAAGGATTAGTGACTCAAGAAGACGGCGGCTACTTAACTTACTCAGGCCATCAGGCGGTAGAGCATGCTAAGTCTGCATTACGAATTTTGACCGGTAAAGTCACTAACGAATAGATGACTAGACAATATCATGACCTGTATGTCCACAGGTCATGATGTTAGGTAATATTTTCCAACTCAGTAATATTATCGAGTGCTTGTTGATTGCTCGAACCACAAACATCAGGACAGGCTTTAAAGTGGTGACACACTTTTGGTCGTTCTGGCTTGCCAAAAAGCTTACATAAATTTTCATCATTGAGTTGAACGCAGCGAACTCCTGCTGGTTTGCCATTTGGCATGCCGGGAATAGGAGATGAGATGCTAGGGGCGATACAACACGCGCCGCAGCCTAAACGACATTCCATAAAGTTACCTATAATTTGAGTGCGCTGAATTAAGGACGCGCACGTTACCACTGTTGGTAAAGCGGGTCAAAAATGAGTCCTTTTGAGTCGTAAAAAGCATCGAATTAGCGCCGCAGATAAGAGTGATTATTATTCCAGTGCTAATTGTGCGGTTAGCAGTCGCAAATGCTTGCACTTTACGGATTGGCTCGTTATAACACCGCCTTCTTTGCGCTATTAGCAAAGAGTAATTCGATTGAAGGTGATAGGTATGACGCAGTTTTGGCAGCAAAAAGATTTACGTGAGATGACAGACGCAGAGTGGGAATCACTTTGTGACGGTTGTGGTAAATGTTGTCTGCACAAGCTGATTGACGACGACACCGACGATATTTACTACACCAATGTGGCGTGTAGCCTGCTGGACGACAAAACTTGCTCTTGCCGTGACTACCCAAACCGTTTTGCCTCTGGCGAAGAATGTTTGAAGCTCACGCGTGAGCGCATTGATGAGTTTGTTTGGCTACCAGAAACTTGTGCTTACCGCCTATTAGCCGAAGGTAAGGATTTACCTGAGTGGCACCCGCTGATCACTGGCTCTAAAGAAGCTATGCACCAAGCAGATGAATCGGTTCGCGGTAAAATCGTGTACGAAATTGACGTGATAGACTGGGAAGACCACATTTTGAATCACCCAAATCGCTGATTAATAAGCGGTTAGTACATTAAAGTATTTATAGAACCTCAGTTTTGCTGGGGTTTTCGTCGTTTTGGGCTTGGATAAAGTGCAGGGGAGAGTTGGCGCAGTAATGGCTAACTTCAGCGATAAGGCTTTTTATACCTTAGTGTCATATTTATGTAACTAGTGATGGTCTATAAATAGAGTAAGCACATCATTTAATCTATGGGGTAGGTTATGAGTGAAACTAAGATGGATCTTCGCACCAGACACTTCAATGATGAAAGTGGTCACGATAAAAAAGATAGCCTAGACCATATCTTATGGGATGATTATAGCTATCGTTACAATTGTCAGCGCGAGTTAGCGGATCCAAATGCTACCCCGCTGCGTGACAATGAGCATTTAGACTGGCTATAAGTCTAGTTCAGCGTGTGCGCCTTTTAATATTTCCACGATAGGCGCTGCTTTATTGTGGCTACGAATATCTGCGAATAAGGCTTTGGCTTGCGGGTATTCGTGGCGCAGGTAGGCAAACCACTGTTTTACTCGGTTCGGGTAATAAAGCCCTTTATCGCCCTTAATCTCGTACTGGGAGTATTTAAGGAGTAGGGCAAGCACTTGTTGCCAACTCATGTGCGCTTCATTGTGTTTCACCACATTACACAAGTTCGGCAAGTTCAAGGCACCACGACACACCATTAAGGCGTCTGTTTGTGTTGTTTCAATACAGCGCTGCCCATCCTGATAGTTCCAAACTTCACCGTTAGCAATGATCGGCATACGCAGCTTTTGACGTAGTTGACCGATATAGTCCCATTTAATGGTCTCGGCTTTGTAACCATCTACTTTGGTACGAGCATGGATCGTGATTTCATCGGCTCCGGCTTGCTGAACGGCATCGGCAATTTCAAAACAGTGCTCAGGATCATCCCAACCTAAACGCACCTTTGCGGTGACAGGCTTTGTCGGGTGAACGGCTGCGCGTACGGCTTTAACGATTTGGTAAATTTGCTCAGGCTCTTTCAGTAGCACAGCACCGCCGCGACTCTTGTTAACGGCTTTTGCTGGGCAGCCAAAATTGATATCCACCCCAGCAGAACCAAGTTGATCTGCACGGTGAGCATTTTCCGCTAACCAGTGTGGGTCTTGGCCTAATAATTGGACTCGAACCGGGGTGCCAGCCTTGGTTTTACCACCTTGGCGTAGCTCTGGGCAGAGGCGGTAAAACACACTATTGGGTAGGAGTTGATCGACGACGCGGACAAATTCGGTCACACACAGATCGTAGTCATTAATGTCGGTTAGCATCTCGCGCATCAAATGATCCAAGACGCCTTCCATCGGCCCTAAAATTACTCGCATCGCTCTTATTCATCTCGCCTAGTGAAGGGGCGTGATTGTAGTGTGGAATGCGAGTGATGTCATCTAGGCGAGAAGATCTTTTCCTACGATCGTATTTGCACTTGGAGAGTGGGAGAGTGGCTGAAGTGCTTGCTCTAGCATGACTTTTGCTAAATGCTCGGCGGGGATTGGCGTGAAATGCGCTAATGGTCCAATAAGGAGAGGCTGCAATGCCTGCAAGATACCCTGGGTGAGTACTTCATCTCTACGAGGTTTAGAGCGTTCACCTTTTAGCGGCCCTGGTCTGACAAAGGTACAGTGCTCAAAGCCCATTGCTTTGATGGCTTTTTCCATTTTTCCTTTGCAACGCAGGTAATGTGACGGTGAGAGCGGGTGAGCAAATAAGCTCGAAATGACGATAATATGTTGAACCCCAATCATCTTCATCGTCGTGGCGACGTCTTTCACTAAATCATAATCAACCGCTTTGAGCGCGGCTTTGCTACCAGCTTGCTTGAGGGTGGTGCCTAAACAGATGAAGCCAAGTTGTGGTGTGGCTTGTTGATCGCTCCATTCGGTCACTCTGAGCTCAGGATGAACAATCTGCACTAGCTTTTTGCTATGGAAAGGAAGCTCACGGCGCGAAAGCGAATACACGGTGCGGATCTCATCATGGGCAAGCAATTGATGAAGTAACTCATCGCCAACTAAACCGCTTGCGCCAGCGATGACTGCTTGGGTGGTATTTTGCGTCATGTTCTTTCGATCCTTCTCCATCTAAGCCGTCTAGTTTTGCCTCTATTTGCATTGAATTTCAACATCTTTGCGGCAAAATCATGGCATTTATTGACCTATCTTAATTTCAGTCGCGCTGGTAGTCATGAAAAGGTGCTGTATAATCCCGCCTTTGAATATTGTGGTAACGCGGAAAATTAGACATGACAACATTAATGACTTTACCTGCTGACTGGGAAGGCATGCCTGCGGCTTTCATTGAAGGTGCGCTGTTGGCGGCCAATGCTAACCCTAAGCCGCTGGAGCCAGAAGTATGGCTACCTGTGCTGGTGGATGATGGCATGGAAAACACAGATGTGACTGTGTCTGATGAACATAAAGTTGCCATCTTGAATCATTTCGAAATGCAGTACCGCCACATTAAAGCGGGTGAGTACGATTTACCTGAAGCTGTGGCTTGGTCTGAAGCTGAAGGCGTGCATGAAGGTTTGCAGCACTTTGCGGAAGGCTTTCTATCAGTATGGCCACACATTGAGCCAGCATGGGCGGATCAGCCGCTATCTGATGGCACGATGAATATGCTTTCGGCATTGATCACAACCCTAATGCTGGCGATGAACGAAGAAGAAACGCTTGCGCAAATGGCAGAGGCGGGGATTGATAATATGCCAGCGCCAGCAAGCTTGTATCCACAACTTGAGTTGATGGTTACGGAAGTGGTGATGGCGGCTGATGAGCTACAAATTGGTGCTGCTGCCCAAGCGGTTAATCCATATAAAGACACAGGCCGTAACGATCCTTGTCCGTGTGAAAGCGGAAAAAAATTCAAGCAATGCTGCGGTAAATAAATGACGCAACAGGTAGATAAGCCGATTATCACCGTCGTAGCTGGGGTGATTGTTAAAGACGGTCACTATTTTCTGGCACAGCGATTGCCAAATGCGAGCCAAGGCGGTTTGTGGGAGTTTCCCGGCGGAAAAGTAGAAGCTGGAGAAACACCCGAGCAAGCGCTTGAGCGTGAGTTACATGAGGAGCTCACGATAAACACGGTAACAGGACAGTGGTTGGCTGATAGTGTGTTTGACTACGGCGATAAGGTAATCGAGCTCAAAGGCTATTTAAGCCATTGGCAAGCAGGTGACGTTGAGTTACACAGTCATCAGGCAATGGCGTGGGTTTTGCTAGAAGATCTCAGTCGTTACGATCTTTGTCCGGCAGATCTGCCAATTGTTGATGCTTTACAAGCTTTGGCAATGTAAGGCTCATAGAGGCGAGATAAATTAAGGGCGCTCCTAGGAGCGCCCTTGTTGTATTTGATGGTTCGCTAGCAATTAACGCTTAAGCCGTTTTTTGCTCACGTTCAGCTTTGATGCCAAAGAATTGGGCAATGACAATCGTCGCTAGTGCAATAAGGTTGCCTGCGAAAATGATCACCAACCATTGTGGCATGGTTTGCCCCATGAACATCCATACGATCTTGCCACAGTCACCATACGCTTCGAATACGCCAGGTAGCCATTGGTTCAATGGTGCCCAATCGGGGAATTCAACAAAGAGTGCGCAGGTGTTAAATGGCGATGGGTTTAATTGGTAATCGACATGCTGTAGCGATAACACTAAACCTTCATACGCAGCGTAACCCCAACCAGCCAAACCTAACCAACGCACGACAGTGTTTTGTGGTGCACACATACCGACGATAGCCGCGATTGCGATACCAAACATCGCCACACGTTCATAGATACACATGACACAAGGTGGAAGTTTCATGACGTGTTGGAAAAATAACGCGCAGCCTTCAAAAAAGATCACGAATGCAAACAGGAGGAGCCAAGACAGTCGGCTTTTTGAAAAGGAGTATAGGAACTGCATTAATTCATCTCTTTACATGTTGAATAAGCCAGCGCTATGGAGCGGGTGGCATCAATAACCAAATGATAGTAAACAATATAACAAAGCCCTGATCAATCAGGGCTTTATTCTTATTGAGACTATGAAATGTCAAAAAAATTCAATTAATGTCCAACAACAGGAGCGAGACTTGAAGCTGCTTCCGCTGTGTTGTGCACTAACCAGCCCATATCATAGAACCATTCGGTCATTGGCACTAACATAAATTCGATGCCAGCCAAGCCAACAAGAGTTAGCACGATGGTATAAGGCAGTGCCATGTATACCATGCGACCGTAAGAAAGACGAATTAACGGTGCAAGTGCTGATGTTAGTGCGAACAAGAAGGCTGCCTGACCATTTGGCGTTGCCACTGATGGTAGGTTAGTACCTGTGTTGATTGCCACGGCTAACATATCGAATTGATCGCGAGAAATCACACCATGAAGTAGGGCTGATTTCACCTCGTTGATGTATACCGTACCCACAAATACGTTGTCCGATACCATAGATAACAGACCGTTCGCGATGTAGAACATGGTTAACTGAGCGCTACCTTCCATGCTCAATACCCAAGAAATGATTGGGGTAAACAGCTGTTGGTCGATGATCACAGCAACCACAGAGAAGAACACAGCAAGTAATGCGGTGAAAGGCAGTGCTTCTTCAAAGGCTTTACCTAGCGCGTGCTCTTCCGTAATACCAGTAAACGAGGTTGCAAAGATAATTACAGTCAAACCAATCAAACCTACCGCTGCAAGGTGAAGCGCTAAGCCGACGATTAGCCATACCGCAATAACGGCTTGGATAATTAGTTTCGCGTAATCAAGGTTGGTGCGACGTTTACGCTCTTCGTTGTCGTAGTCTTTTAAGATCTTACGGACATTCTCTGGTAGCTTGGCGCCGTATCCACAAAGGTGGAATTTTTCAACTAACACACAAGTTAAGATACCGCAGATAAAGACAGGAATAGTTACAGGTGCCATACGTAAGATGAACTCACCAAATAACCAACCGGCTTGGTCAGCAATGATCAGGTTTTGTGGTTCACCTACCATGGTCATTACACCACCCAATGCCGTACCAACACCCGCATGCATTAGCAGGCTACGTAGGAAAGCACGGTAGTTTTCCAAATCATCACGGCTTAGTTCGTGGATTTGGCTATCTTGAGTGTGGTCATGAGCGGCATGGGGCTCTTGTCCTGACGCGACCTTGTGGTAGATGCTGTAGAAGCCGACAGTCACGCTGATAACCACAGCAATAACCGTTAGGGCATCCAAGAAAGCTGAAAGGAAAGCCGCCATGATACAAAATGACAATGACAGTAAAATTTTCGAGCGGATGCCAATCAGGATCTTAGTGAAAATAAACAGCAGCAGCTGCTTCATGAAGTAGATACCAGCTACCATGAAGACCAGCAGTAGTAATACTTCGATGTTTGCAACTAGCTCGTGCTTGACTTGCTCTGGGCTAGTCATGCCGATGGCAACAGCCTCAATGGCAAGTAAACCACCAGGTTGCAAAGGGTAACATTTAAGTGCCATTGCTAAGGTGAATATAAATTCAACCACAAGCAGCCAACCAGCAGTAAATGGATCAATTAGAAAAAATACAATCGGGTTGATAATCAGGAACGAAATAATCGCAACTTTATACCAATCAGGTGCCTTACCTAGAAAGTTTTTAACGAAGGCGTTTCCCAGCGAAATAGCCATGAATCAGTCTCTTGTAAACTCACCATCTAGTTCACAATTGGTTTAGTTATAACGTATCTCCCCCCTTCAATAGCTCGCATCCACAATGATGCCCACTTACAGGGCTTGCTATGTGCTGACATATTAAAAGTGAAGATTTTACTAACCAATGCTTATCTATCAGGGATTAAGCATAAAAATCTACTAAGTTGTAATGGTTTAATATCATGCCATAAAGCAATCAAAGTAGCGTAACAAGATACCCAATAGGAGGTGGAAAAACGAGCCTAGTCCCACAGGGTATACATGGACTGACAGCAGAGGCGCCTTGGTCGTCATTAAGAGAAGGGTTAACCATGGATTGCGGTTAAGTATTCTAGTGAGACTCTCTAAGCTAAAGACCATTTGGATGGTATTTAACTTAAAGCAGGCAGCAGCTTCCTTTCAGCTCCCAGTTCATTTCGGTGCTAACTGTACAGCCTGATCATTATCAGTCAAGAAATGCTTTATGAACCATGGAATATTAATTCATTGACATTCTAAAACGGGAGTTCAGGTGTGCTAGAACATTAGCTCATGCAATTTACATTTATTGCTTTCAGTAAAACTTGCGCTATGTCAAAATTTGCTCTTAGCATAAAGCAAAATAAGATTGAGCTTTCCGGCAGATTTCGTCATATCCTTAACTAGTGGTATGATGAGTGAATAAATATAAGCAAGAAGCGATTGGATAGAGATTTAAATGGTTATAAAGGCTGACAGCCCAGCAACATTTGCTGAGAAGTACATCATTGAAAGTATTTGGAATAATCACTTTCCGCAGGGTTCAATCTTGCCAGCAGAACGTGAACTTTCAGAACTGATTGGTGTTACACGTACGACGCTTCGCGAAGTGCTACAACGTTTGGCGCGTGATGGGTGGTTGACCATCCAGCATGGTAAACCGACACGTGTAAATAATTACATGGACACTTCGGGTCTGAATATTCTAGACACGCTTGTGACGCTTGAAGGTCAGGACGTACAACGCGTGTTGGCTGATTTGCTTTCTGCACGTACCGACATCAGTAGTGTATTTATGCGCTATGCGGTGAAAGGTAACAGTGAAGAATCAAGCCAGTTGATCGATTCGATCATCGATTCTTGCGAAGCTTTGCTTAATGCAGACTCGTTCGCTGATTTCATTGAAGACAATGAAGCGAAACTAGAGCTACAAGCTGAAGTGAAAAAAATCGTTGATAAATACGGTAAAGACCAACCTGAATTGTGCGAAGCAATTTGTCGCGCACGCGCATTTAACTATTACGATTACCGCTTGTTCCAAGGTATGGCATCGCGCTCAGGTAACACGCTGTATGTACTAACTATTAACGGTTTACGTAAGATCTACACTCGTGTAGGCGGTTACTACTTCATGAGCCGTGAAGCGTGTGAATTGGCACTGAGCTTCTACCGTGATCTGAAAGCTCTGTGTGATGAACATCGTCATGACATGGTTGCAGATTGCATTAAGAAGTACGGCCGTGATAGTGGCGCGATTTGGTATGAAAATCGTGAAACTATTGCTCGCTACATGCACGAAGAAGAGCAGTAAGAGCGCAAGCATTAAGCTTGCTATTACTAAGCCCGAATAAATAAACGCGATGTTTCTTAGGAAACATCGCGTTTTTGTTATGTGGCTATTAATTACTGTTTTTCATTGAAATGCCATCTGATTAAATATCAGCGCCAAATTGGGTATTGCGTACCGGGCAGGTAGCAATAATCTGGCTACGGCCATCACTGAGTTCTTCTTCCAAGGTCACATCAAAACCCCACAAGCGGTACATGTGTTTGAGTACCTCTTGGTGGCTGTCTGCGAGTGGAATACGGTTATGCGGAATATAGCGTAGCGTCAATGAACGGTCGCCTTTGAGTGCTACATTCCAAACCTGAATATTCGGCTCGTTATTGCTCAAATTGTATTGTGAAGAGAGCTTTTCACGAATCATGCGATAGCCTTCTTCGTTATGAATAGCACTGACTTCGACATAGTTATGGCGGTCATCGTCATTCACGGCAAACAATTTGAAATCTCGCATGACTTTGGGTGATAAGAACTGGCTGATGAAGCTTTCATCTTTGAAGTTTTCCATCGCAAAATGGACCGTCTCTAGCCAATCTTTACCTGCAAAGTCAGGGAACCAGTATTTATCCTCCTCCGTTGGATCTTCACAAATACGGCGAATATCTTGGAACATGGCAAAACCCAGTGCGTAAGGGTTAATGCCGCTGTAATACGGGCTATTATATTCCGGTTGCGCCACCACATTGGTGTGGCTGTGTAAAAACTCCATGATGAAACGGTCAGTCACAAGCCCTTCATCGTAGAGGTGGTTTAAAATGGTGTAATGCCAGAAGGTAGCCCAACCTTCGTTCATTACTTGGGTTTGTTTTTGTGGATAGAAGTATTGGCTGATCTTACGCACAATTCGTACTATCTCACGTTGCCAAGGCTCCAGTAGCGGTGCGTGTTTCTCGATGAAGTACAAGATATTCTCTTGCGGTTCAGCAGGGAAGCGCACTTCCTCCGACACATCCTCTTTGTCCTTCGACACTGGAATGGTTCGCCACAGGGCATTCACTTGGGTTTGTAGGTAATCTTCCCGCGCTTTCTGGCGCGCCGTTTCTTCAACTAATGAGATTTTTTGGGGGCGCTTGTAACGGTCGACCCCAAAATTCATTAACGCATGGCACGAATCGAGTAGCTTTTCGACATCATCAACACCGTATTTTTCTTCGCAATCTGTAATGTAGTTACGAGCAAACAGTAGGTAATCGATGATTGAGCTAGCATCGGTCCAAGTTTTAAATAAATAGTTACCTTTAAAGAAAGAGTTATGACCATAGCAGGCGTGTGCCATAACCAACGCCTGCATGGTAATGGTGTTCTCTTCCATTAAATACGCGATACAAGGGTCGGAGTTGATCACTATCTCGTAGGCCAACCCCATTTGCCCATGCTTGTAGCCACGTTCGGTTTCAATGAATCGTTTACCGAAAGACCAGTGGTGATAATTGATTGGCATCCCGATACTCGAATAGGCATCCATCATCTGTTCAGCGGTGATGATTTCAATCTGATTCGGGTACGAGTCCAACCGATAGTGCGCGGCGACACGTTTGATCTCGTTGTGGTACTTATCGAGTAACTCGAAAGTCCAATCTGGTCCATCACTGAGTGGCTTTGTCTTTGTCTTTGTCGTTGTCACCATAAACTCACTCCCCTAAAGCGCATAGACATCGGCTATTGATGATTCACTTGTTTCTTAAATAGCTCCCTGAATACAGGGAAGATGTCTTCCACAGTCCGTATGTTTTGCATTGCAAAGTTGTCGTGACTGGCTTGCAGTGTTTCGTACTCGCGCCACAAGGTTTGATGGGCACGACGGGTGATTTCAATGTACGAGTAGTAACGTGTTACTGGCAGAATGCTTTCTTTCAGCAACTGACGACAACCCGGTGAATCATCAGCCCAGTTATCACCATCCGAGGCTTGCGCTGCATAAATGTTCCATTCACCCGGTGGGTAACGTTTCTTAATGATGTCATCCATCATGCGTAGCGCACTGGAGACGATAGTGCCCCCGGTTTCTTGGGAGTAGAAGAACTCGTGCTCATCTACTTCTTTTGCTTGCGTATGGTGACGTATGAAAACGACATCGACATTCTTGTAAGTACGGTTCAAGAACAGATACAGCAAAATGTAGAAACGTTTTGCCATGTCTTTGGTGGCTTGATCCATAGAACCTGAAACGTCCATCAAACAGAACATAACCGCTTGGCTGGTGGGCTGCGGACGGCGTTCATAGTTCTTGTAACGTAAATCAAAGGTGTCGATGAACGGCACTGCTCGGATTTTTTCCTTCAATGCCAGTATTTCGTTTTTGACTTTTTCCTCTTCAAAAGGTTGTGCCGGTTCCGTTGACTTCAGACGGGCTAATTCGGCTTCCAATTCACGTAAATGACGACGTTTGGCTGCTGACATAGCGGTTCGACGAGCCAAGGAGTTTTGCAATGACTTAACGATTGCAATATTCGACGGCACCCCAGTGGACTTGTAGCCTGAGCGGAAGGTTTTCCACTCGACCACTTTGTTCATCTGGTTCTTTTCTAGGTTTGGCAGTTCCAAATCTTCGAACAGTAAATCGAGATACTCGTCTTTGGAGATCTGGAAAACAAACTCATCTTGGCCTTCACCGTCAGGGCTCGCTTGTCCTTCACCTGCGCCACCTTGTCCGCCCCCGCCTTGAGGGCGTTCAATACGGTCGCCAGGTGAGAACTGGTCGTTGCCCGGGTGGACAACTTCACGTTGTCCACCGCGTCCTTGGTGAAAGCTCGGCTCTTTGATATCACGAGAGGGGATAGTGATATTCTCCCCGCTCTCAACATCGGTAATCGAGCGCTTGTTTACCGCATCAGCAATCGATTCTTTGATTTGCTGTTTGTGGCGGCGTAAAAAGCGCTGGCGGTTAACCGTGCTTTTGTTTTTACCATTGAGCCTGCGATCAATAAAATGCGCCATAAGCTCCCCCTTATACGTCCGTTTCGGCTACGAAGACTTACGTACGCGTAGATACCATTCAGATAGCAAGCGTACTTGTTTGCGGGTGTAGCCTTTCTCCATCATACGAGCGACGAAGTCATCGTGTTTTTTCTGCTCTTCGGTTGACGTTTTCGCATTGAAGGAAATGACTGGTAGCAACTCTTCGGTGTTAGAGAACATTTTCTTCTCAATCACAGTGCGAAGTTTTTCGTAGCTAGTCCAGTTCGGGTTTTTACCTGCATTGCTTGCACGGGCACGAAGGACAAAGTTAACGATTTCATTACGGAAATCTTTAGGGTTACTGATACCAGCTGGTTTTTCGATTTTTTCCAGCTCATTGTTCAGTGCTGAGCGGTCAAATAGCTGACCTGTTTCTGGATCACGGTACTCTTGGTCTTGAATCCAGAAGTCGGCGTAACTCACATAGCGGTCAAAGATGTTCTGACCGTACTCAGAGTAAGACTCTAGGTAGGCGGTTTGAATTTCTTTACCAATGAATTCAACGTACTTAGGAATCAAGTAACCTTTTAAGAACTCTAGGTATTTCTCTGCGGTGTCTTGTGGGAACTGCTCACGCTCAATTTGCTGTTCAAGTACATAGAACAAGTGAACTGGGTTCGCCGCTACTTCAGAGTGATCGAAGTTGAAGACACGCGATAGAATCTTAAAGGCGAAACGAGTTGATAGCCCGGTCATACCTTCATCGACACCCGCATAATCACGGTACTCTTGGTATGATTTTGCTTTTGGATCGGTATCTTTAAGGGTTTCACCGTCGTAGACACGCATTTTCGAGAAGATGCTTGAGTTCTCAGGCTCTTTCAGACGAGAAAGAACAGAGAAGCGCGATAAAATATCGAGCGTACTAGGTGAACATGGCGCGTTAGCTAACTCACTGCTTTGCAGTAGTTTTTCGTAGATCTTAGTCTCTTCTGAAATACGTAAGCAGTAAGGCACTTTGACGATGTAAACACGGTCAAGGAAGGCTTCATTACTCTTATTATTACGGAAGGTTTGCCATTCGGATTCGTTGGAGTGCGCCAGAATGATACCGTCATACGGTAGGGCAGATAAGCCTTCAGTACCGTTGTAGTTACCTTCCTGAGTCGCAGTTAGTAGAGGGTGCAGCACTTTAAGCGGTGCTTTAAACATCTCTACGAATTCCATCAAACCTTGGTTGGCTTTACACAGTGCGCCTGAGTAGCTGTACGCATCAGGATCGTCTTGCGAGAAGTGCTCAAGTTGGCGGATATCCACTTTACCAACCAGCGATGAAATGTCTTGGTTGTTTTCATCACCTGGCTCGGTTTTCGCAATACCGAGTTGATCTAGAATTGATGGACGCACTTTTACTACGCGGAACTTGGTAATATCACCGCCAAATTCATGTAAGCGCTTCGCAGCCCATGGTGACATGATGGTGTTGAGATAGCGATGAGGGATGCCATACTCTTTATTTAGAATTTCACCATCTTCAGATTTTTCAAATAGGCAGAACGGGTGGTCGTTCACTGGGCTACGTTCGCCATTGGCAGTCAGTACGTAAATAGGAACTCTTTGCATCAAACTTTTAAGTTTTTCAGCTAAAGATGACTTACCACCACCAACAGGACCTAGTAAGTAAAGGATTTGTTTACGTTCTTCTAAACCTTGTGCGGCGTGCTTAAGATAAGACACGATTTGTTCAATGGCATCTTCCATGCCATAAAAATCTTCAAAGGTTTTGTACCGAGAAATCACACGGTTTGAGAATAGGCGGCTCAAGCGTGGGTCTTGAGCTGTGTCGATCATTTCTGGCTCACCAATCGCCATTAGTAGGCGTTCGGCAGAGTTTGCATAAGCGCTGCGGTCGTTGCGACAGATTTCAAGGAATTCCTGCAATGAAAGCTCTTCATCCTTGGACTCTTCATAGCGTTGACGATAATGGTCAAAAATACTCATGGTATGCCCCCTGAATCGTTCTCTGATCAATTAGAAAGGACGAGAACAGATAACTTTCACATCCCTCATATCTTTAAGACTAGACCTAACTAATCAAATTGCGTCACTGAGTTGTTGGTTTTTAAATAAATTTCGGAACCTGTTTGTTGATTAACACCTGCGTGTTTTTTAGACATATTCTTACTATCCTCCTTAAAAATCGGATAAGCAAGAAGGTTAGGATGGAAAATATTTACATTTGTTTAACGTTTTTGTGATGTGAGTACTTGATGTGGGTGATTAGTCGGATGTGTTGAAAATAATTCCGACTTCAGTGAATTGAATTGCAAATAGATGCACGATTTTCACATAGATGTGCTCTCTGGTCTGAGATGCGAGATCTTTGGCTTTTTTCATACATGATTCAGAGTTGAGACAAATTGCAGCTGCATTTTGGTGCATTATCATGCATAGGATCTATGCATGGATTATTTTGTGAGGTTATTGCTTTTTTTGTGAGCTAAATCAACAACTCTGACTTAAGCTAGTTAAGTAGTGTTATTTTGGGGGCGGTTTTTATGGGAATTTCTCGCGTTGATACTGTTTCAATTCCGGTGTCAGATCAGGCGCAGGCTTTATTGTTTTACCGCGATGCATTGGGGTTCGAATTGATCCGAGACCATCATGCCTCGGGCGATAAGCGTTGGGTGCAATTGGCACCTAAAGGCGCAGAAACCACGATCAGTTTGGTACGTCCATTCGCTGGAATGAAAGCGGGTTCGGTACAAGGCTTAGTGGTACAAACCGATGATATTACTTCTACTTACAATGAACTGGCTGGGCGAGGAGTAGGGTTGTCGGAAATTGTTACCTTGATCAGTGGGCGCTTTGCGACTTTTGCTGATCCTGATGGCAACGGCTGGGTATTAATAGAAGCGAACACTAGCATGCTCGCATAAAAATGCGGCACTGAGGCCGCATCTTATTACTTTTCTATCTTGCTTTTACTTGCAGGCTTTAAGTTACACCGCAGCCAAGCTAATGATAGTCGCTAGGGTGTGTGATTGCCCCGGCTCTAAGGTTACACCTTCACCATGGATGGTTGATTCAACACATACCATAGTCTCAAAGCTATCATTTGCCATATCAGCCATGCCTTCACATAGCGCTTGCCAAGGGTTCCAAATTACAGCCGCATTGTGCCCGTGGTTTTCCACTCGGATCTGACGTTGGCGTGGTGCATCGTGAATCGTCACTACAGCTTCTGGCGCGTTATATACACGGTCAACTTCTTGATCAATCGTTAGTGAATCACCACCTTCACAAGCAATACCGCCCTGAACACCATCAAGGTAACTTGCACCCATGCCAGTGAGGTGAGTTTCACGAATGCTCGCGATGTCAAAGTAGGTGTGCAGCGCACCGCCATAAGACCATGCTTTATCGTCGGTATTGGTTGAAGTGAGTGACACTTTAAGCTCATCACCGAGTTCAAAGGTGATGGTGAGGTCAAAGCGGTACGGCCAGATCTCACGGGTTTGCGCTGTATCTTGCAAACCAAGAGCAACGATAACACCGTTCTCATTCTCACGGTGTTCTTTTAACTGCCATTGGCTGTTACGTGCAAAGCCATGCGACGGGTTACCCGCTTTACCAAACCAAGGCCAACATACTGGAATACCGCCACGAATGGCTTTCGCCGGATCGATAATGGCTTCTTTACTTAACCAAATTACATCATCTTGTTGAGCTGGTTTAAACCAAATTAAGTGACCGCCGTGCAGAGAAATGCCGGCTTCTACTTTTTCGTGAATGATACGAACGATGCTGATGCCATTGTATTCGCAGACAGTAACAGCATCAGAAAGAGCATTTACGGTTGGGAGATTACGTAAATCCATGATCATTATTTCCTTACTAATATCACCTTGTATGGCTACTTGACGCGGTGTGGTTAAAAAACAATACAAGCTAATACTTATTTTTCATTTAAAATTATCAATAGAAATTAAAACATATTTGTTAAATTTGTAACTCGATTTGAATCCTTCAAAATTATTTTAAGCGTGATGTGAGTGAGGTTCTGGTAGAAGACGGTTGTAGCTAGTTAAAATTCATACCAAATGGTAGAGCTGGCGTCAGGTCATAAGCCATATCGGTACATTAGCATGCCTACTATTACCGCTTAAGGGAGCTGTGTTTACTCTTTTCTCAATGCGACTCCTGATTATGACTAAGCCAGAAGAGAGACTGAGATTATCACTATGTCTAGCCAAATTACAGATATAAAAAAGGCGGCTTAAATGCCGCCTTTTATCATCACTGACTAAGTATCAATTACTTAGAGATGTGAGCGATTAGGTCAAGAACTTTGTTCGAGTAACCGATTTCGTTGTCGTACCAAGATACAACTTTAACGAAGTTGTCAGTTAGAGCGATACCAGCTTTAGCATCGAATACTGAAGTTTGAACTTCACCGATGAAGTCTTGAGAAACTACTGCGTCTTCAGTGTAACCTAGAACGCCTTTTAGTTCGCCTTCAGAAGCTTCTTTCATTGCTGCACAGATAGCTTCGTAAGATGCGCCTTCTTTCAGGTTAACTGTTAGGTCAACTACAGAAACGTTAGCAGTTGGTACGCGGAAAGCCATACCAGTTAGTTTGCCGTTTAGTTCTGGAAGAACAACGCCTACAGCTTTAGCAGCACCAGTTGAAGATGGGATGATGTTTTGAGAAGCACCACGACCACCACGCCAGTCTTTAGCAGAAGGACCATCTACAGTTTTTTGAGTAGCTGTAGTTGCGTGAACTGTAGTCATAAGACCAGATTCGATACCGAATTTGTCGTTAAGAACTTTAGCGATAGGCGCTAGACAGTTAGTAGTACAAGAAGCGTTAGAAACGATGTCTTGACCAGCGTAAGTGTCTTGGTTAACACCCATAACGATCATTGGAGTCGCATCTTTTGAAGGACCAGTTAGAACAACTTTCTTAGCACCAGCTTCGATGTGCTTACGTGCAGTCTCGTCAGTTAGGAAAAGACCAGTTGCTTCAGCAACAACGTCAACGTTGATTGCATCCCACTTAAGGTCAGCAGGGTTGCGTTCTGCAGTTACACGTACAGTTTTGCCGTTAACGATTAGGTTACCGCCTTCAACTTCAACAGTACCGTTGAAACGGCCGTGAGTTGAATCGTACTTCAGCATGTATGCCATGTAATCAACGTCGATTAGGTCGTTGATACCAACAACTTCGATGTCGTTACGCTCTTGAGCTGCACGGAATACAAAACGACCGATACGGCCAAAACCATTAATACCTACTTTGATAGTCATTGTAGTTGCTCCACAACTTAATTTCTAATGAAAGATAACTGGTAGTAAAATTACAGAATACTGGGTGACCCTGCAAGCAAAAAAGGAGGTTAAATTGCTTAAGGTCAAAAAAAAGTTCGGATCTTTTTTACATTCCCACTACATTGCCGACAAATCATACGAAACTTGATTAATTAGCCACCACGAGCTGTTGTTAACTTTTCATAATATCGTTGTAGTTTCATATGATGATGCGTCGATTACTCCGATAACTAAATAGCCATAGCGCAAAAAGTATGTGCCACAGTTGTGGATAGTGGCAACTTTTTAATCAAAACTTTCACTGCACTCATTTCAAGTTGTGACTCCCGATGGGTTTTAGGCTGAGATGAGAATTATTTTCCTTTGTAACATTCAACCGCTGCTTTTTTAGTTAAACAAACTGAAGAGAGCCATTTTTTGTAATTATTACTACTGGGATAGTCGTGGAGAGCCAAAATTTTGTAGTGAGGCTATTCGGTGAGGTTTGGTAGCGAATTTGAATGACTCTACGTATGATTAGAGATGAGCAGCTTGCTGCTCAGCTTAAAAAGGAAGAGACAGGAAAAACAATGACAATTAAATCTGATGCGTACTGGCGAGAACACCTATCCCCTGAACAGTATCATGTCTGTCGTGAACAAGGCACCGAGGCACCGTTTAGTGGCACGCTACTTCATAATCGTGAAACTGGGTTATATCACTGTACTTGTTGTGAAGCGCCATTATTTAAATCTGACAACAAATACGATTCGGGTTGTGGATGGCCCAGCTTTGATGCGCCAATTGAAAATAAAGCGATTCGCTTTCTAGAAGACAACTCTCATGGGATGCAGCGTACTGAGATCCGTTGTGCTGCTTGTGACAGCCATCTTGGTCATGTGTTTCCCGATGGACCGCCATCAACGGGTGAACGCTATTGTGTAAACTCGGTATCTTTGATTTTTAAATCTTAACCCCGAGCTTAATACGTAAAAAGGTACCCGAGGGTACCTTTTTTGATCCGGCTGTTCTCTGAGAGGCTATTACAGGTAGCCCGAGTGGAACTTTCCTTTTTTCAGCGCTTTGACTATACGCTTGGCTTTTTTATCAAGCGCCTCTCTTGCGTCTTCTGCCATTGGATAGAAGCGGGCAAGTTTGTCTTGCTCTGCTGACGGCATATCAAACTCTTTCCCTACTTGGATCCACAAGTAAGCATTGGCACTGTCTTTTTGTTGGTGCGCAATCGTTGCGAGAGTCTGAATAATCTCTGGCTGTATCTTGTCACCTTGCTGATACAAGCTGAGTGCGTGCAGCAGAATGTTTTGAGTTTTGACCTGATCTTTACCGTTGTAATAAGTCGCGAGCGCTAACTGTAACTCTGGGGTTTCTAAAGCAGGTTTTCCTTCGAGTTTCAAGAACTGGCGCATGGCACGCTTGTCACCTTGAGACCAACGATAGTAGATGATTTCAGGATCGATGGACTCTGCTAATTCATTATTAAGGCGTTTGATGGAATCGTAACTGTGGATCAGCGCTTTCATTCGTTTGGTCTTGCGCTCTTTGTGCTCGGTTGGCTCAATACGTGCCGCATACTCCAAACACATCTGGTAATCGTAAGTAAATTTAAGCTCTTTAAACTTTTCAGTATCGATTGGGTTGTTCATTACATCAAAACGTTTCCAAATCAACTTGGTACGTTGCAAACGGCACTGTCCATCCCGAACATTTAACTGTTCGCAAATTTGAGGGTGGCTTTCACACAGACTATCGGTTGAACGGTGGCGCTCAAAACAACCACTTAAAATGAGTGCGCAACTGGCAATGGTTACGTATTTAAGTAAAGCGGGACGGAATGTGACGGTGAAAGCTGATCGCATTAATGGATTGCTCATTGTTGTGGTGACTGACGGCATTGCGGAAAAACGCAGCTGCTATTCTAGCGCAAAGCATTATTGATAGGATGAAAAGATAGAGAAGTGTGAGGACAGTTCAGGAATCTCAGTATCCAAGTGCTTTGTTTTTATTAAGTGAATTATCAATTGATTCGAAGTGAACTGCAATGATTGTCCTCGCACTCGGCTGCGAAATTCATAGGTGCCGTCATCGTGACTGTGAGGAGTGTTGTCAATGGTTGAGAGGCTGTGATCGTCGGGGCACTTTCAGCGCTACGATTTGACACTTTTGAGTGGCTCGGCAATGGTAGCGTTACGCTTACTATAGCGTCATAACAAAGTTACGTATTAGCCAAGCCTTGATACGACAATAACAGCGATGAGAAAGAATAGAGTGGGAGTTACCTAGAATGGATGTTGAACAAATTTTGCAAGCGATGACACCTGAGGTCTATCAGCGCTTGATGACGGCAGTGGAGATTGGTAAATGGCCTGACGGGACACCGCTTACGCCCGAGCAACGTGATGCCACTATGCAGGCTGTGATGTTGTATCAATCGCGCCATAATACAGAAGCTGAGCATATGAGTGTTGAAGCGGGTGGTGAAATCAAATTTAAATCCAAAGCTGAGCTAAAGCGTGATTTTCCGACTGAGGCATCACAAGGCGCGACGCCTGATGCGAGCGTGGAAGAAATTGCCCGCTTTAAAGTTGATCATAACTAGCTTGTATCTATTGACCACGATAGTAAAAGCAAGCACTGAGCGAGGTGTGCCATGTTAAAGCACACCTCTACTGTAAGAAACTGAGCTAAGCATAGGTCTAGTATTGACTGATTAAGAGGCTGATTGCGCAAAACTCATCGGGGAGCAATAAAAGCTACTTAGCTCGTGGTCTTCTTCACTGACCATGTTCGCGACAATGGGTTCGTGTTCTATTAGCATTAAGTAATTATGGAGTTTTGGGTACTCTTGCTCTAATCGCAGCCCTGCCATCCAACCATTTCTTAAAATACTCCATACACTGATTTCAGCCATTGAAAAATGCTCGCCAATAAACCCTTCTTTGGGCATTTGTTCTTCTAAATATTGCAGCGCTTGCGGTAAGTGATGCTGCATACATTGTTCAACTGCTTCGTGATCGACATCTTTATTGAGCATTTTGCCGCGCATGATTTTTTGATAGAACAGCACCCCACTGACTAACGAGGTTAGGCGCGTATCTACGTATTCTTCAAGCCAGCGAATTTTGGCGCGAACCTTTGCATCACCTGAGTATAGCGGTGGGACAGGATAGAGATCATCCAAGTAATGGGCGATCACTGTGGAATCGATAATGCTCTGCCCTTCATGTTCAAGTACGGGGACTTTTCCCATTGGGTGGCGTTTGTGCGCCAGCTCTTTTTCTAGAAAAGGGTTGAGAGGTTCAAGTTGGTAACTGATCCCTTTGTAGGCAAGGGCTAACATGATTTTTCTGACGAAAGGAGAAATTGAGGCGCCATGTAAGATCATAAGTCTCTCATTCTTGTTGTGACTTCTACCTGATTAGATAAGTGGTTATTGACTTATTTAGGTAGATATCAATACCAAAGGTTGCCGTGGACACTGAGAAGAAGCCAGTGCGCAGGTTGGTATAAGTGTAGTTGAGATCTTAAACGGCAGAAAAACAAAGAGCCGCGATGTGCGGCTCTTTGAAGAATTTATTCACTTGCAGTGTGAATTAGTGTGTTAGCTCACCACGCAAGTCTTGCTGCATTAGGCTACGAACAGTTTCTGTTGGTAGGTCTTGTGATAGCAAGAAGTGCAGTTTGGCTAGCGCAGCTTCTGGTGTCATGTCGTAGCCACTTAGTACACCAGCGTCCGCAAGAGCACAGCCTGTCGCGTAACCGCCCATGTTCACCTTGCCAGATAGACATTGAGTTAGGTTAATCACAATCACGCCACGATCGGTCGCTTCTTTGAGTTGCGCTAATAGATCTGGGTTTTGCGGTGCGTTACCTACGCCAAAGGTCAGTAGGATCATCGCGTTTACTGGTTGACGCAGTGTATTGCGGATCACTTCTGGTGAGATGCCCGGGTACATGGTGATCACACCAATAGGTTGTGGGGTGATGTTATGTACTTTGAACGGTTCCGCTGGTTTTTTATCAAGTTCAACATTGTTAAGTTGAATATTGATACCTGCTTCAAGCAGTGGCGGAAGGTTTGGTGAAATGAATGCGCCAAAACCATCTGCGTGTGCTTTTGTACTGCGGTTACCACGGATCAACTGGTTATTGAAGAATACCGTTACTTCGTTGATTGGGTAGTTCGCTGCTACGTGTAGCGAGTTAAGCAGGTTACTTTGACCGTCAGAGCGGATCTCTGCCAGTGGAATTTGTGAGCCTGTCACAATCACTGGTTTATCTAAGTTGTCAAACATGAACGACAAAGCAGAGGCAGTGTACGCCATAGTATCCGTACCATGAAGAATGACGAAACCGTCGTACTTGTCGTAGTTTGCTTTAATATCATCAGCAATGCGCTGCCAATCCGATGGCGTCATATCCGATGAATCGATCAGAGGATCGTATTCATGGATGGTAAATTTTGGCATTTCTGAACGATGGAATTCTGGCATGCTCGCAAGTTGCTTCTCCATGAAGCCTGCAACAGGGATGTATCCGTGGTCTGACTTCTGCATACCAATGGTACCGCCAGTGTAAGCAATGTAAATGTGTTTTCTTTCCATAATTCAGTACAGCATTTTATCGGTTCGATGCGCGCATTATACGGCTAACGCCCGTTAAAAAAAGCCCAGCAGTGCTGGGCTTGATCTCACTTTTCACTATTGATGCAATTTAGGCAGAAAGCATATTGCCCTTTTGGATCATTAAAGTTACTTAATGTGGTTAAATCTGTTAAAACCTGTTGGCTTGCAGGTTTTAATGCTGATGGAACTTGTTCCCACAAAACATTATTCAGATGAGCATTTACCTTAACGGTGAAGTTCTGTAGGAATTGCTCGGCTGGTGATAGCTGCTCTTTTACCCACTGTAGCTCGTAATTTTCAAGCTCTGCCAGCTTAGCGGCTTCGGTAATGGCATCGTCAAAATCACCAAGTTGGTCAACCAAACCGAGCTCAAGTGCATCTTTACCTGTCCACACACGACCTTGCGCGACGTGATCCGCTTGCTCTAGCGACATATTACGGAACTGGCTAACAAGACCGATGAAGCGCTGGTAACCATGTTCAACACCAAGTTGGAAAACTTGCGCTACACCTTCAGGAAGTTCACGGGTGACACCGACACCTGCAAATGGGGTTGTACCTACACCATCGTTGTAAATCCCCACTTTCTCTAAGCCCTTCTCGAACGTCGTCAAGATAGCAAAGATACCAATCGAACCTGTGATTGTGGTTGGTTGAGCAATGATTTTGTCTGCACTTGAAGAAATCCAGTAACCGCCTGATGCCGCAAGGCTAGACATAGAAACCACAACAGGTTTGCCTGCTTGTTTTAGGGCATCTACTTGATTACGAATGACTTCTGAAGCAAAGGCGCTACCACCAGGGCTATCAACACGAAGCACAACCGCTTTAACGCTATCGTCTAAACGCGCATCGCGAAGCATCGCTGCTGTTGTGTCACCTGCGATCGTGCCTTGTTGGCGACCATCGCCATCAACGATGGCACCACTTGCGACGACAACCGCGATTTTGTTGTCGCTTGGCAAATCAGTGCTAACCACTGTTGGCAAGTAATCGTAGTAACTGATGTGGTTGAAGCTGTCGTTGTCATCATCACCAAAAGCATCAATCAATTTCTGATGTAGTTGCGGGCGACTCACAAGCTCATCAACCAACCCCATATTGAGGGTCAATTTGGCAAAGTCACCGTTCACGGCT
The DNA here is from genome assembly GCF_001650345.1 of Photobacterium jeanii. Lineage (GTDB taxonomy): Bacteria > Pseudomonadota > Gammaproteobacteria > Enterobacterales > Vibrionaceae > Photobacterium > Photobacterium jeanii. The sequence continues at coordinate 118,115 of NZ_LVHF01000028.1, forward strand.
TTTAGTTTCTTAACAAAATCATCGAGATCTGGCGTTAGGCTTGCTGCATCGATTTGACGGTTGTCAGCAACATCTTGGGTGTAAGCGCCCCAAAGTTGGTTTAACCATGCAGTGTTGGCTTCACGCGCAGCATCCGACATGCTGTCGCGAGTGTATGGTTCAACAAATGATTTGTAAGTACCCACACGGAACACATGAGTGTTCACATCGAGTTTTTCTAGCAGGCTTTTGTAGTACAGGCTGTAGCTACCGTAACCCGTTAGCAATACACCACCATCTGGTGACATAAATACATGATCAGCAAAGCTTGCTAAATAGTATTGGCTTTGGCTGAAGTTGTCGCCAAACGCGTAAACAGGCTTACCCGCCTCTTTAAACTCTTTGATTGCTTTTGCAATGTAGCGCAGCTTGGTGAGGTTCGCGCCTTCCATATGCTTAAGACTCAGCACCAAGCCTGTGATGTTGTTATCGGTTGAGGCGTGGCGAATAGTATCGACGATGTCGAACAGCACGTTTTCTTGCACAGGTGGCTGACCGAGTGCGTTACTGGTGAGCTGATCAACTGGGCTGATAATGCTGCGTTGTTCAACGATAGGACCAGCCAGATCCAATACCAGTGCTGACTTCGTAATATCAACAGGCTCTTCAGTGCTCTGAGTAAGGGCGAAAATAATGACCCCAATAAAGGCAAGGAAGAAAAGGTTGAGGATCAACTGTCGTGTAAAGCTGAGTAATTTCCATAGGATACGAAAGATTTTCCCGATCCCTTTAAATAACATTTTCATGGAGCGTCCTGATAATGATTCCTGCTTCTATCCTAACGCAGGAACGAGGTATGTCACAATTTTTGACTTTTAGTTAGGTGTTAGGTTCAGACTTAACACGCAGAAAAAGGTTCGATATTGTTCATAATTCTCCATTCATACGTATCAAAATTCTTGCATAGATCAATCTTTGTTGCGTTAATGTAAACAGATGTTTGAATTTTATCGTTTGTTGACCCTATACTGGTCTGACCATAATTAATACAAGAATGGAAGCGATGAGCTATGGACAATAAATCTTACCCACACTTATTGGCACCCTTAGATTTAGGATTCACTCAACTGAAGAACCGTGTCCTGATGGGATCCATGCACACAGGGTTGGAAGAATCTCGTGATGGCTTCAAGAAGCTATCGGCGTTTTATGCTGCCCGTGCCCGAGGCGGGGTAGGTTTGATTGTCACTGGTGGTTTCTCGCCAAATTTCCGTGGTCGACTGCATCCTTTGAGCGCGGAATTTAGCTCTGCCCGTGCTGCAAGGGCGCACCGAGTGATCACCGATGCTGTTCATGAAGCGGGCGGTAAAATTGCGTTGCAATTACTACATGCAGGTCGGTATGCCATGCATCCGTTTGCGGTTAGCGCTTCAGCTATTCGTGCGCCAATTTCTAAATTTACGCCAAGTAAAATGAGTGAGCGCCAAATTAACAAAACCATTGATGCTTTCGCGAAGAGTGCAGAGTTAGCGCGTGAAGCAGGTTATGACGGTGTCGAACTGATGGGGTCTGAAGGGTATTTGATCAATCAGTTTATTTGTCAGCGCTCTAATCAGCGCTACGACCGTTGGGGCGGCAGTTACGAAAACCGTATGCGTTTTCCTGTGGAGTTGGTTAAAGCCGTACGTAAACGCACCGGACAAGACTTCATTATTGTTTTTCGCCTATCGATGCTGGATTTGGTGGAGCAAGGCAGTACCCATGAAGAAGTGGTGATGCTGGCAAAAGCATTAGAAGCGGCGGGTGTGACCATTCTTAATACCGGGATTGGTTGGCACGAGGCGCGCATCCCGACCATTGCGACGCAAGTGCCTCGCGCTGCGTTTGCATGGGTGACAGAAAAACTGAAAAGCGAAGTATCGATCCCCTTAGTCACTTGTAACCGTATCAATACCCCTGAAGTGGCGGAAGATATTTTATCATCTGGTCAGGCTGATATGGTTTCAATGGCGCGTCCTTTCTTGGCTGATGCCGAATTTGTGAATAAAGCCGCTCAAGATAAAGCGTTAGATATCAATACTTGTATTGGCTGTAACCAAGCCTGTCTTGACCATGTGTTTGTTGGAAAGCGTGCAAGCTGCTTGGTGAATCCACAAGCATGTTACGAAACCGAATTAGTGCTGACACCGTCGGCAGATAAGCGAAAAATTGCCGTGGTAGGGGCAGGGCCTGCAGGCTTAGCTTGTGCAACCGCAGCGGCAGAGCGTGGCTTTACTGTCGATTTGTTTGAAAAGAATGATCACATTGGTGGTCAGTTTAATTTGGCGATGCAAATTCCGGGTAAAGAAGAATTTAAAGAAACTATTCGCTATTTCGAACGTCGTTTAGAGCAAACAGGCGTCAATGTACAACTGGGCACTGCAGCATCGTTAGACGCGTTGCAAGATTATGACCATGTCGTAGTGGCAACAGGGGTTCAGCCTCGTATTCCTCCAATCCCAGGTTTAAAAGAGAGTGACAAGACAATCGATTATCAAACCTTGATCCGCGACCAAGTGAAGGTTGGGCAAAAAATTGCGGTAATAGGTGCAGGTGGTATCGGGGTCGATGTCTCTACCATGCTAACAGAGCCGACTGAGCAAGGTTTAGATGATTGGCTCCAAGATTGGGGAATTGATAAAGCGATTTCTCAACCGGGCGGATTGTTCCCTCATGAGGAGTATGTAAGCCAACGCCAAGTCTGGTTAATGCAACGTAAACCGGGACGTGTTGGTAAAGGGCCGGGTAAAACAACGGGCTGGATCCATAAAAAAGTGCTCGAAAAACGCGGTGTTGAGTTACTTGGTGGAGTGAGCTACGACAAGGTTGATGAGCAAGGCTTGCACATTACAGTGGAAGGACAATCTCGCGTGTTACCGGTCGATAATATTATTGTTTGTGCTGGGCAAACTTCAGTGAATACATTAACTGAGCAGTTAGAGGCGGCTAATGTCAAAGTCACTGTGATTGGTGGGGCTGATGTTGCTGGTGAAGTGGATGCCAAGCGTGTGATCCGCCAAGCGGTGGAATTAGCAGCTAAGTTATAAACCAAGTTACAAAATGTATTGTGATAATTCCCCGTTAATTCGGGGTTTTATCATTTATAGGCGTTACGATACATCGTGGAACAAATTGGTTATGATAGTGTTAATCAATAATTATTATTCTCGTTAAGGTCGTTGTTATGGATGCGCTCACACTTTTATTAAATCGTCGTTCACTACCAAAATTGATGGAACCTGCGCCGCAAGGCGAAGCGCTGGAAAATATTTTTAAAGCAGGGCTACGTGCCCCTGATCATGGGGCGCTCATGCCGTGGCGTTTTATTGTCTCTCAAGGTGATGGCTTGCAAAAGCTGGCTGATATTTTAGTGGAAGCCGCGAAAGCAGACGGCCTTGATGACACCGTGATTGAAAAAGCGAGCAAAGCGCCTTTTCGTGCGCCAATGGTGATCACTGTGGTAGCGAATGTTACCGATAGCGACAAAATCCCAGTGATTGAGCAGCACCTTTCTGCAGGTTGTGCCACTCAAGCGATGCAGATGGCCGCGGTTGCACAAGGCTTTTCTGGTTTCTGGCGTACTGGGAAATGGGCTTATCACTCAGTGGTGCGTGAGTCTCTTGGTGTGAAAGGCAACGATATGATTGTTGGTTTCCTTTACATCGGTACACCGGGTTGTCGCGAAGCGAAAGTGCATGAACGTGAAATTAGCCAGTTCGTGGAATATCTCTGATTGGTTAGTCACTCGATAAGTGTGGTTACCCTGTGAGTTGTTAACTGGGTGCCACTATGATGCCTTGAAAGTTTAAAAAAGGAAGGCTTGGGTCTTCCTTTACTGTTTTTTTATCCAGTATCTATCTTGTCCTTTGGTCAGCCATCCGCTAAAGTCAGCGAAACGAAACATTAGTTGATGAATTTGCATGCCTCGTCTCTTTATTGCTGAAAAACCGAGTTTAGGTCGCGCGATTGCGGCTGTCTTGCCGCGTCCTCATAAAAACAACCAAGGTTATATTGAAACTGCCGATGGCGATATTGTCACTTGGTGTATTGGTCATTTACTTGAGCAAGTCGAGCCAGATGCGTACGACGAGAAGTATAAAAAGTGGAATATGGGTGATTTACCTATTGTGCCGCAGCAGTGGCAGTTGGTACCACGCAAATCCGCCAAGCAGCAATTGGCAGTAGTGAAGAAGTTAGCTAAGCAGGCGACCGATATTGTTCATGCCGGAGACCCTGACCGAGAAGGGCAGTTGCTGGTGGACGAAGTGATTGATTACGTCAAAGTACCAGCCAGCAAAAAAGCCAATATTCAACGACTTTTGATTTCAGATTTAAACCCGAGTGCTGTTAAACGTGCACTTTCGAACATGCGTAGTAATCGCGACTTTATTCCTTTGTCAGTCTCTGCTCTAGCACGTTCGCGCGCAGACTGGCTATATGGCATGAACATGACGCGTGCCTATACATTGTTGGGGCAAAAAGGGGGCTATAAAGGCGTACTATCGGTTGGACGAGTACAAACGCCAGTATTGGGCTTGGTTACGCGTCGTGATGATGATATCGCCAATTTTGTTCCAAAGCCGTTTTACGAAGTGTTTGCGCTTATTCCTTACCAAGATAACGATATTCGTGCTCGTTGGCAGCCAAGTAAGGCGTGTGATCCTTATCGAGATGAAGACGGTCGAGTGCTTAATCGCAAACTGTGTGAAAACGTGGTGGCACGGATCAAAGGGCAGCCTGCAGAAGTGACGGAATCTGAACGTAAAGAAACCCGTCAGTCAGCGCCATTGCCTTATTCGTTATCTGCATTACAAATCGATGCTGCCCGCCGTTACAACATGAGTGCTGCCGATGTATTGGCACATTGTCAGTCACTGTACGAAAAACACAAAGTGATCACTTACCCTCGTTCGGATTGTCGTTATTTACCGATGGATCACTTCAAGCAAGCCGATAAAGTGTGCCAAGCGGTGAGCCAAACCTGTACTGAGTTGGCTTCTGCTAGCCAAGGTGCAGATTTATCAATTAAGTCGAAAGCGTGGAATGATAAAAAAGTCGATGCTCACCATGCGATTATCCCAACGCCTAAGTCGGTTAACCCTGCGGCATTGAGTAGCGGTGAAAGTAAAATTTACCAATTGGTTGCCAGACAATACCTGATGCAGTTTTATCCTGCGGCTGTGTATAGCGAAGCCAAGTTAGTCTTTACTATCGCAGGCGGTACTTTTATCGCCAAAGGGCGTCAATTGATGTCGCCAGGATGGCGAACATTGCTTGGGCGTAATGATAATGACAAAGAGGAAGATCTGGCGGATAAAGTACCGCCGCTAGAAAAAGGGACGGTGCTGACTTGTCGTGAAGGTGAAATCAAAGACAAGATGACAGAGCCACCGAAACCTTTTACCGAAGCAACCCTATTACAAGCGATGACGGGGATCGCCCGTTTTGTGTCGGATGCGTCGTTGAAAAAGATTTTGCGCGATACCGATGGTTTGGGTACTGAAGCTACCCGTGCGGGGATCCTTGATATTTTGTTTAAGCGTCAGTTGTTAATGCGCCAAGGTAAAAACATCCATGCGACAGAGGCGGGTAAAGGTTTGGTTTACGCGTTACCTGATGAGTCGACATACCCTGATATGACAGCGCATTGGGAACACCAGTTGCAAGATATGGCGGAAAAGAAATGTGCTTATCAGCCGTTTATGGACGCATTACAAGAGCGTGTTCAGAGCTTGATGGAAAAGGTAAAGCACAGCGAAGTACCACCGAGCTTACGTTCACTCAAATCGCCAGAGTTTAAGAAAGGCGGTGGTAAAAAACGTCGTTATACCAAACGTAAATCCACCAAAAGCAAGAAAGCCTAATAAAATACAACTTGGGTTGGGAATAGAGTTAAAGTCAAAGCCGCATCATTTATGGTGCGGCATTTTTATGGACGGCATTTCGTCATGCTAGTGGACGATTTGCTCTGAATCGAAAAAGAAGCAGTTTTTACCCAATTCTTTGGCCTGGTATAGCGCTTCATCGGCTTTTTTGAACAATCGATTGGCGGTACTGGCTAAAGATGGATGCGTACTGGCGACACCAATACTGATAGTGACAAAGTCTGAATCGGCTTGCTGGTGTTTAAGCTTAAGTTTTTGCACCGCATGGAGCGCTTGCTTCGCCGCATATACCGCTGCTTTATGATCTAACCCCGGCAATAGTAAAACAAATTCTTCACCACCAAAGCGGGCAAATAAAGCACCGGCTCGTCGCTCGATATTATTCAATGCTTGGGCGATGACCTTTAAGCATTGATCGCCTGCCGCATGACCATAATGATCGTTATAGGATTTGAAGTTATCGATGTCGATGATCAGTAATGACATCGGCAGTTGATGCCGTTCAGCGCGACGCCATTCATCTCTTAATCTGACATCAAAAGCGCGACGATTAGCAACATTGGTTAGGGGATCACATTTGGCGAGGTGTTCAAGCTGTTGGTTAGCATGTTGGAGTTCTTGGGTACGTTCTGCAACGCGTTGTTCTAGCTCTTTATTAAGACTCTTTAAGCTCTCTTCCGCTTGTCTTCTTACCAAGTGTTGCGAGACGATAAAACCGAACTGTTTGAGTAACTGGCGGTGGTAGTCCTGCAATGGGCGTCCGGTGATCAAATTATCGCAGGCTATCCAACCCACAGGCGTGTCCTCATCCCATAAAGCCACATAGGCATTCCAGCCCGCGCCAACAGGCTCAAGATCATGATAAAGCTCGGTATGGTTGTTGATCACTATGTACTCTTGACCTTTTAGGGCGTGAGAGGAGAACCAATGGTCTGGGATCGGTGACTTAAAGTAGTGTTCATCAACGGTATTACCTTCGGTATCTGTGCCGTAAGTACCGTACATGTTCAATTTTTCATCGAAAAGAAAGATCGCCATTCGGTCGATATCGAGCTGCTTTTTGGCTTCATCAACCGCCGTAAAGAGCATTTCGTTGATCGACTTAGTTCGCCATAGCATAAAGGAGATGTCATGCAGCGCTTGCAGTTGCTCTAAAAAAGCTTGCTGAGGGAATAATTGAGTTTGGGGAGCTGCCAACGCGAACCTCCTTGTTATTTCGAACTGTGTAATAAGGGTATTGTTAGCGAAATAAGAAGCAGAAATTTGGTTGCAGTTCTCAAATTGAGTTGTGCTTGATTGCATATGGTAAAAAGTGAGAACTACGTCCCATTGTTGGAATGAGTGTCACTCTTTTGGCTTTTTGAAATGGGCTTGTTTGACTCAAGCGTCGGGAGTCGCTTGAGCCAAAGGTGATACCCGCAATGCTCAGGTTAAGGTCTAAATAGTCACTTCAATCGCGAATGCGTCTACCAAGGTATTACTGAACCATCGTAATTATAAAACCCACCGCTGTGTTCAGGTGTCAGGGTATCGATGACATGTTTTAGCCCTGTCGCTGAAGTTTGGGTATCGATAAGAGCATTAGGCCCGCCCATTTCAGTTTGGACCCAGCCCGGATGAAGGGCTACGGAGATAATGCCTTCCGGTAATAAGTCGTTAGAAAGGCTTTTGACTACCGAATTTAATGCGGCTTTAGAAGAGCGATAGATATAACCGCCACCACTGGTATTTTCGGTCATGCTACCTACTTTTGACGATACACTAGCGATAATACCTCGTTGTGCTTGCTTCAGCTGCGGATAAAAAGCCTCGGCCATTTTTAGTGGCGCAATGGTATTGATTTCAAACACTTTACGCCATTCCTGGGCGTCAGTGTTACCAAACCCATAGCCCTTAGGGCCGTAGTAACCCGCGTTATTCAGTAAGATATCGAGCGGCTTGTCACTGAGAGTCTCGCTAAGCGCTTCAATCGCATCATGATCGGTGACATCAAGTTGGTGTAGCTGCAAGTTCGGCTTTGCTGCCGCCAATGCGATTAACTCGGCAGCTTGTTTTTCATTACGGAAACACGCATGAACTTCAAAATTGGCATCAAGGTATTGCTCCACAAGTGCTAAACCAATACCACGGTTAGCTCCTGTAATTAAAATTCTCGCAGACATACTCATTCCTTAATTCTCTTTTGTTGATCGTCATGATCAGAACAAACTTGCATTAGCCTAAGTAGATAAAAGCATAAACTCAATATTGAGACGGCAAATAGCGGCAATTTCTCATTTAATTGCATATAGGAGTGCTGATTTAAAGCTGAGGAGAAGAGGGAAATGAGCAAGCTAAGAAGCTATCGCCGGTCTTACTTTTCTTATTGGAATCTATTGAGTGGAGTGGGGAGGTCTTGTTTTATTAAGGCAACAGCAACCACGCCTCGTTACTTAAAGTTTTTTACTTTTATCGTATTACTTACCACCACTGCTTTATCAGGTTGCGGCAGTTCACGTCATCAGCAGCTTAGTGAACTGGGTTTTACACGTCCTTATTTGGATGGGTATCAAGACGGTTGTCACTCAAGAAAAGAGCAAGCAGTGACTTATTTAGATGGTTTTCGCCAAGACCCTGAGCGAATGCTCGTCGAGCCTAAGTATGCGAATGGTTGGCAAGATGGTTATGAGCAATGTTATGCCAATAACCTTGACTATTATTAGTCAGTTTTTTGTTCTGGGCGTTGAATGCAAAACAGGTAGCACAAGGCTACCTGTTTTCGTCAGAGCTTAACTCATGCTGTTAGTTTTGCGGGTGATAAAAGCGTTTTAGCTCGTGCATCACTTGCATTAAGGTCGACAACTTAGGGCGACGCTCGTCTTTGAGCTGGTAGTTTTCATCATACACTTGATAGTTGCCGTAACGGTCAACCACAGTGGTCGTGCGGTTTTGAATCACAACGATGTCTTTGCTATCGCCAGCAAGTACCCAGCGTCGTTCAGGATCCATATTAAACAGGTTCTGGCCACTGCTGTATTTGTCGCTGGTGGTTGAAATATTCAGTAGCGATTCCATTAGCGTTGGCACTATGTCTAGGTGGCTACTGGTTTGAGTAACCGTTTGTGCGTCTTGTTCAGGCCAATGGATCACCATAGGGATCTTCAATTGGTATTGGCTGTAGTTACTGTTTGAGCCCCAGCTGTTGGTACCTGTTTCGTTAAATTCCGTACCGTGATTAGAGGTAATGATCACCACAGTATTTTCAAGCACCTGTTGTTGCTCTAGAGTGGCGAACACTTTACCTAAGAGTTCATCAGCAAAATGTGCTGCGTTTTTGTAGCTATTCTTAAGTAGTTCAGATGTATTCGACAGCTTGGTATTTTTTGCAGTGGTGCTGAGTGAAGGCGTAAATTTAGGAGTGTAATCACCGCCTTCTTCAAATTCTTGTACCGACAGAAGCTCTACATAGCTAAACCAAGGGTCATCGTTTTGTTGTGCTTGTTCTACCCAGGTTTGCCAGTTGGTAATCGCTAAGCGATCGTTGGGTTCTTGGGTGTTGGTGCTATTTTCAGCCAGTTTTTGTTGCTCAAAAATCGTTTGGTAGTAAATAGGTGAACTGAAATTATCACTGCTAAAAAGACCAAATTGATAGTTGCGCTTTTTCAAGGTTGAAACGAGTACTGGCGATGCACTCTCTGCTCGGATGCTTTCTAAATAACTGCCCGGCAGACCATAAAATAAACCAAATACACCGACAGTATTGTCGTTACTGGTACTGTAATGATCTTCAAAGTTGATGTTGTTGGTCGCAAACGCCGTCAGGTTAGGCATGATTTCAGCCGTCATCATGTCGCTGCGTAGGCCATCAACCATCACAATCAGTACGTTTTGATTAGTGCCTTGATCGGAAAAACTGAGCTTATCGATAGGGTAACGAATCAGCGGACTTTCTTCTTTGCCAGCTTCTTCTTTACGTTTGGCATAGTCTGAACGGTCGATTAGACCGTGTTTTTCCATAAAGGTCTTCGCTGTCATTGGGTATGACAGTGGGAAATTTGAACGTTGCATAGTAACTGGGCGATACAAAAATGCATCCGCCCAGATATAAATCAGGTGGCTACCCAAGAAGCAGAGGCCAAATACGAGCGCAATCGGCCCGCCGACATGCTTGCGAGTAAGGACGCGTAACTTGCGCCATAGCCACTCTGATAACAGCAATTGCAGAAAGAAGAGTACAGGAACTGTGATAAACAGGTATTGCCATCGCGCATTGAGATCGCTCTTTTCACCACTTAGAAGTAAATCCCACACCAGTGGACTGAGGTGGAGGTCTAAAGTAGTGAAGGCATGCGTATCTAACAGTAATACGGTTAGACCTAGGGTGGCAAATAAGACCGCAAACAAGCGCATTAAGCGCTGTGACGGGATCAGAAAGCTGGCTGGAAATAAAACCAGGATATAAAACCCGAATACTAAAAAGCCAAAGTGACCTACCCAGCTTAGCAATAGATAGAGTTGCCCTAATAAAGTTTCAGGCCATTCTGAATGCACAATATATCGCGTACCCAAAAGCATGGCTGCGATGATATTGAAAAAGCTGAACCAGTGTCCCCAGCTAATTAGCTGAGAAACTTTGTCTTTGTAGTTATTTCCGCTGGCGACCATATCTGTCTTATCTTCTCTGTCTCTCGGGCAAAGGTCTCTGTTAGTCTTTGATTGTGGTCTGCAGTGCTTGGGCAAATTTCTCAGCAATTGCCTTACGTTGGCCTGCTGGAACGTCAGCGTTGATGATATTGGTAGCAATGTTGCCCATAATCATCAGTGCAAGTTCTGCTGATGCATCATGCTTTTCTAGTACATCGAACACGTCAGTGATGATTTGTTCAACTTTTTCGTTGCTGTATTTTGAAGTAATTGGCATAGGAAGTCTTGGTTTAAAGTTTACTAAAGCGACTTATGATAACCTACACTCTTGGTTTCCTGAAAAACTTTTCAATTATGAGTCTTAACCTTTCGAATGTTATTTTGCACCAATTGGTCAAGAATGATAAGGATGAATTTGAAGTTCATCTTAGAAAACAAACACTTGATCACAATGATTCAACTGAAAACCTTGTTGCAGAGCTGCATCGAGTATACAGCAGCAAAGGCGCAAAAGGTTTTGCCCACTTCGCAGAAGAGAGCGAATTTAGCCATTGGTTGAAGCAATGTCGCGCAGGCGAGTTGGATTTCTTGTCATTTTCTAACCAATCAGCCCAACGTCTTCATGCTGAATTAGCAAAATATCCTTTTGCTGAAGCGGGGACTTTGGTGATGGCGGAATATCAATCACTGGCTACAGATTACCTGTTCATTGGCGTGATGCCGACTTGCCATAGCATGAAGGTTACTGAGCAGTTAGATATCAGTGCGACCGACTATCTTGATGTTGCCAAAATGGACATCGTCGCGCGTATTGACCTTTCAGCATGGGAAACGGACGCTGAGTCAAATCGTTACCTGACTTTCATCAAAGGGCGCGTAGGTCGTAAGATTGCCGATTTCTTCCTCGACTTCCTTCAAGCTGAAGTTGGTTTGGATGTGAAAGAGCAAAACCAAGTGCTGATGCAAGCTGTTGAAGATTTCTGCGCTGATTCTCGTCTTGATAAAGAAGAAAAGCAGCAATACCGTAAACAAGTTTACGATTACTGCAACGAGCAATTGCAAGCGGGCGATGAAGTGACAATCAAAGAGTTGGCGGGCGAATTGCCACCAGCAGAAGATGGCACGGATTTTTACCAATTTACGTCTCAGCAAGGTTACGAGCTAGAAGAAAGCTTCCCAGCTGACCGTACAGCAATGCGCAAGCTAACTAAGTTTGTTGGCTCTGGCGGCGGTTTATCTATCAACTTTGATAGCATGTTGCTAGGTGAGCGTGTGTTTTACGATGCGGAAACTGATACGCTGACGATCAAAGGCACACCACCTAACCTTAAAGATCAGCTTCAACGCCGTTTGAATTCAGATAACTAGGATCTTTCCCAGTTTTATCTGTTAAGGGGGAGCAATGACAGTGCTAAGTATTGTCATTGCTGCCCCCTTGTTGGCTTGGTTAGGCAATCTTGTCTAGTATTGTGCTATAGAGTTCATATTTTAGTGCGCCTTTGAGCAGGAGCGGTCATGGATGACGACATAAGCAAGCATATAGCTGAAAAGCAGTCTTTAGCTCAAATTTTCTCTACCAAGCTGTTATGGGGATGGCGAACTTCAGTTGTCTTGGCGGTAGCCGCAGTATTCGTATTTTCTTATCTTTTCTATCAATCTTCGCATTTATCGCGTCTTCAGGCTCAACTCGAACAGCTTCATACCCAATCTGTCCATTTGCACCAGCAGGCTGTGACTAATCGGTTTGAGAAAGTGGATAATCCGAGCGCTCAGTCAATGCCTTTTCGGCAAAGCTTATTGCAATTAAGTGATCAGAATGTGGGGAATGCGACACAAGCATCGCTGGATCAGCTTAAATTACAGGGCGGTCAATACGCTGAAATGTTGGATCAGGCATTAATGAGCCAGGACTCGTTTGCTAACATTGTGGATGCTTTGGTGACAGCCGAGCAGCAAGCCGCTCATCACCCTGTGCTTCACGAGCTTTTTCAAGCATTCTCGATGAATGTGATCCAATTATTAGGTGCTGCAAATACAGACCACCAAGCGGTAATGGGGGCGCTCAATCAGTCGTTAGCCGCGATTGATGATGCTCAACAAAGTTTAACTCCTGCGTTGCAATTGCAAGCGCAACACACCATGAAGTCGGTTTTACCTCTGCTCTCGCGCTATGTCCAATTCCAACAGGCGTTAGGTAATATTAACCAAGCTCCTTTCGAGCAAAGTTACCAACAAGCACAAAATAATCTACATCAAGAACGTAACCAGCTAACGGTTTGGCAGGCGGTATTGGGTATCGTCTTTGTTGTGTGTTTTGCTTTTAATTTGTGGCTTGTCCAGTTTTATAAAGTGCGCCAGCTCGTTCCCTTAGATAAGGAAGAGCATGCAGCTAAAGAACAGCACGGCGATAAAGAAGATCAAGTCACCGATGCTGATACATCAGGACAAGTATTATCAACAGCACCTACTGTAAAAGCATCATCGCCAGCCAATGTGAATGTGGCACCAGCAACCAGTGATACTTCAACAACCGATATTTCTTCAACTGAAAGTGCACCTTCATCAGCAGAGGTGCAACCACCGGCACAAGTATCAACGAGCGTCTCTTCGTCTAAAACGGCATCGCCAATGGAGGAAGAGGTTTCTTCTGCGGTTAGCCATGCGCAGCCACAAATAACAGAAGTGAATGAAGACGTAAATGCTGTGGCTAGTGCGACAATGGAAACGGAGCATACGTCCACCGAGCTATTTGATGCGCGTCATATCTTAAGCAATATGGATGATGATTTAGACTCAGTGATCATGCTGCTGGAGATATTTGTCCAAGAGCATAGCGCCGATGGTGAACACTTCCGTGAAGCGTTAGAGCAAGGTCGTTTAGAAGACGCTGCTCGTATTGCCCATAGCCTGAAAGGTGTGGCGAGTAGTATTGGCTCAGCAGCGTTAAAACAAGTTTCTGAGCGTTTGGAATTGGCGCTGAAGCAAGACGATATGATAGTCGAGCAAGATTATACTGAGCTTAACGTCACCCTTCGTTTGGTAGTCGCTCAAGTACAAGACTATCTTGTGGCGCAAGGTGCTAAACAAGAGGTCGTCTCAAGCCCTCAGCAAATTGAGAGCAATGAGGACGAAGAAAAAAAGCCTGAATCGTTTTCTCACTTAAATCCCAATAGTGACCCTGATAGTGGGCTTACTAATGAATCAAGTAGTGACTCTAGAAGTGACGTTACTCTTGAGGCTGAAATTCCAGAAGAGGCCGGCTCGACGGTAAAACTTCAAGATCGTGAAGCGCCAGCTATCGATATTGCTTACATGATGAAGACCATGGATGGCGATCTTGAAACAGTACAGATGCTATTGGAAATCTTTGTTGAGGAGCATGTCAATGACGGCAAGCGCCTAACGCAACTGGTCTATCAGACCGACCCTGTTCCTGAAGAAGCTATTCGTTTGGTTCACAGCATCAAAGGTGTTTCTTCGAGTGTGGGAGCCCAAAACCTCAAAGCGATAGCAGCGAATATTGAAAGCCGTATGAAGCAGGGACAAACAGTGAGTGATGCTGATTACCGTGAATTTGATATTCGGTTATCGGCGGCAATTGATGCGGCGAATCACTTCTTAGCCACCGCAGATAGCACTGCAGATCTTGAATTACACGAAGAAGGTGTCGCATAACCATGAAGTGGTTCACTCTATGAAATCAAAGGCGATCGCCTGGTATCAATCCCTGAGTTTTAAAGGCTTAGCACTGTTGTTGGTATTATTATCGATGGTGGTTTTGAGCATTGTATATGTGATGCAAACCGTAGGGGTTCGGTTAGCTACTCAATCGGCAGAGCAAACAGTCGCAGCAGAGTCTGAAGCTGTTGGACAATCAATAGTGCAACTCGGCGCCAAAATTGAAAGCGCCGCTTTTAGTCTTTCCAGTGCCGTTGAAACTATTCCTTCGACGGAAACGCTCGATCAGTATTTCCGCCATATTTTAACCAGTCCTGCCATTGGTAAATTTATTGCCAGTGGCGGCGTGTGGCCTGATGCCTACGCCAGCGATAGCAAATTGTTGAATAGCTTGTTTTACAATAAAAACAGCCATGACGTGGTCGAGGTTGTGAACAGCTATAACCAAAACTTAGCAGCCCCGTATTTTGGTGCTGAGTGGTTTGTACCTGCGCGTTGGTTGGCGAAAGGTGATGCGTATTGGTCGCAATCTTATACCGATCCTTATACCGCAGAGCCGATGGTGACCTGTACTGTGCCGTATTTTAATAATGGGCAATTTGCAGGCGTGGTGACCTTGGATATTCGGGTTAAAGCACTTAATGCGTATTTAATTGAACAAGGTAAACAGCAGGGCGTGTATTTTGCTTTGCTTGATAGAGCTGGGCGTTTCTTAGCTTACCCTGAGCCTGAAAAAGTGATGGAAGCGCAAGCTGAGGTGCCGGGGTATATTTTAAGTCACCAATATTCGGCGCAAGAGCCAAACTTTACCCCTGTTGCTGTGGCAATAAACGACATTATGGCGCAGCGGCGTTCGACTCAGCAAAATGAAACGGAGATCCAACAGTTGGCGCAAACCATGGTTGCGCAGTCACTCGATATTTCGATGAGCTATGCACTGTCGGTAGCGGCTGAGTTACTGCACCCTGATCCTGATATGAGTCGTGCCCAGCCATTGTTTAGTCTAACGAATCAAGCTGATCCTATCTTGCAGCAAGCCGCGTATGTTTCTGCAATCCGTATTCCTCGAATGCAATGGATGTTGCTGCAAGGCGTTCCAGCTCGTGACTTATACCAACAAGCGGTGCAATTAGAACGGCGTTTGATCCTCTTTATGTTGCCTGTGGTGCTGGTATTTATTGCGGTGATTTTTGTGTTTTTTAATCGCCGTTTTTTCCAGCCGCTGAAAGAGGTGCGCCAAGCGTTATCGGCACAAACTCAAGGCGCAGAATTTTCACCGCTTCCTGTGCATTACAACGATGAACTTGGTCGTTTGATCCAGCGGTTTAACCAACGCAGTGAAAGCTTGATTACCGCTCGCCAAGAAGCATTAAAAGCAGCTGAAGCGAAGCAGCAGTTCTTAGCGAATATGAGCCATGAAATTCGAACTCCGATGAACGGCATTATTGGTGCTGCTGATCTGATGCGAGCGGGTAACATGAATGGTCAGCAGCAAGAGTTCTTGTCGATTATTCGCCACTCAGCCTCAAGTTTGATGACCATCATTAACGATATTTTGGATTACAGCAAAATTGAGTCGAGTAAGATCGAACTTGAAAGTGTGCCTTTTGATCTCAAGGAATTAACAGGGTATGCCCATGAGCTAGTGAAGCCGACACTACCTGATGCCAGTCGGGTTGATTTTCGATTTGCCGTGGATGAATCAGTACCAGCTAAGTTGCTAGGCGATCCTACCCGAGTGCAGCAGATCTTAATTAACTTATTGGGTAATGCGATTAAATTTACCGAGCAAGGCTATGTGCATTTGCAAGTCACTTTAGTGCAGCGTGATGAGCATGCGGTGGTGCTGGAATTTAATGTCTCTGACAGCGGCATTGGTATCCCGCAAGATAAGCTAGAACATATTTTTGATAAATTCTCGCAAGCCGATGAAACCACTACCCGTCGCTTTGGGGGTTCAGGGCTTGGTTTAACCATTACTCGCCAGTTAATTGAGCTAATGGGCGGGCATATTCAAGTGATGAGTGAAGTGGGGCAAGGCTCTGAGTTTATCGTGACGCTGCCGTTTACGGTTGCCAGTTGGCAGCCTGATGTTATCGTCGAGCAATTTGTCGTGGATAAGCTAGATACGGTGGAGAGTGATGCGCCGTTTGTTCATCAACGCTGTTTGCTGGTGGAAGATAATAAGATAAACCGAGTGATTGCGACGCAGTTACTTACCCGAGCGGGATTTGCTATCGATGTCGCGTGTGATGGTTTGGAAGCCGTTGAAAAAGCACAACATGAACGCTTCGATGTGATCTATATGGATATGCAAATGCCTAAGCTTGATGGGGTTGAAGCGACCAAAGCGATTCGTGCAGGGCAAGGAAAAAACGCCGAGACACCGATTATTGCGATGACAGCAAACGTAATGGCTGCGGATGTCGCACGGTGCCGAGAAGCAGGAATGCAAGGCCATATTGGCAAACCGATAGCGGAATCGGATCTTTATGCTGTGACGATCCAAGCTTTCGAGGATAAAAGTGTGATCACAATGCAAAGTTGATCTTTATCAACTCTTCTTAAAGCGCGCGGTGGATAATAAGCCGCACTATGATAGTTCAAAATCAACATTCAGTTCGTTCGCAGCGTGAACTGGATACAGTGAAGGCGATGATTCGCTTATATTGTAAAACGCTGCATCGTGGGGCAATCATGTGCCCTGAGTGCGAAGGTCTTATCGATTATGTTGAAAAGAGAATGTCGAGCTGTCGCTTAGGCGCAGAGAAGCCGACTTGTCAGTCGTGTACCGCTTCCTGTTATCCGCCTGCGAAGCGACTACACCTTACGCACGTACTCCGCTGGTCACTGCCACGCTTTTTCTGGCGACACCCATTAAAAGCAATGCATTTTAAGATGGACGGTTGGCGCGCACACCATCATAACAACGGCCATACAACAGGTAACAAAGTGGGATAACCAAGCGAGAGAATTGGAAGGGACAGCCAGCGACTGTATGTAAATGAAAAGGCTGCATCATCAAATGCAGCCTTTTTTGTTGCTCATAAATTGAGACGCAATCGTCGTTTCTTTGTCTTATGCGCCAAAGCCTAGGCTAGTTAACCAAGTTGCAATGCGATCGTCGGTTAGGTCTGGTTGGCGATCTTCGTCTAAAGCTAAGCCAACAAATTGGCCTTCTTCTTTCACAGCACGAGAGTCGTTAAACTCATAACCTTCAGTTGACCATGCTCCTACAAGTTCACCGCCCGCTTCAGTAACAAGATCGGCTAAATCACCCATTGCATCTTGGAAGCTATCTGGGTAATCAATTTGGTCGCCTAAACCAAATAGCGCCACTTTTTTACCGCTTAGGTCTGCATCTTCAAGTTCTGGTACGAAGTAATCCCAATCTGGTTGCATTTCACCATAGTTGGCAGTTGGTGTACCTAAGATTAAGAGTTCGTAATCATCAAAAATGTCACTGGTGCAGCCCGCGATATCTTGTGCCTCTAAGCCGAGTTTGGTGGCGATTTTCTCAGCAATGGATTCGGTGTTACCCGTATCGCTACCAAAGAATACGGCTGTTTTTTCAAGAATTGTGCTGTCAAAAGGCGTTGAAGTTAGTGCTGTCATCATGTCTCCTTTACTGCCAGATAGCAGTAAGTTTGTTTTCATTCCAGCAGGCGTAGTGCCTGCTGGGTTTGTAAGTTTTCGCTAATAACTGATGAGTTATCGGTCACCAGTATGTGCTTTGTGGTGCTGCAGAAAGCGTTATTTCCATTCCAACAGCTGGTTGAGTAACTGGTGTTTATGGCTAACTTGCTGGCGTAAACGTTCTAGGTTTTGCTGGTAGCGTTCAGGGTCGCGACGCTGAATTTGGGTAAAGCGTGCTTCACGACTGATCAACTCTTCTACATCGCGATTAGGCGCTTTGGAGTCCATTTGTAGTGCGGCTCTGCCTTTTTCTGTTCGACGAGGATCAAAGCGGAATAGAGGCCATAAGCCGCTTTCAACCAGTAGTTGCTGGTGTTCGACGCCTTCTGCCATATCAAACCCGTGGGTAATACATGGTGAGTAGGCAATCACTAATGATGGGCCAGGGTAAGCTTCTGCTTCTTGCAAGGCTTTAACGGCTTGGTTCATGTTGGCGCCAAGGGCGATTTTGGCGACGTAAACATTGCCGTGCATCATGATATTGACGGCGAGGTCTTTGCCGTTACTTGCCTTACCTTGAGTGGCGAATTTTGCGACTGCTCCCGTTGGGGTTGCTTTAGATTGCTGACCACCTGTGTTGGAGTACCCTTGGGTATCCATCACCAACACATTGACGTTATCGCTACCAGCCAATACGTGGTCAAGACCGCCAAAATCAATGTCGTAAGCCCAGCCATCACCGCCGATGATCCAGTTACTTTTTGCTACTAAATCGTCAGCACAGTTGATGAGCGCTTGGTGAGAAAAATCAAGTTGCGCTTTTAAGGCCGCGATATTGTCGCGCTGACGGCGAATAGCCGCTTCACTGCTATCAAAAGCATCTGAGCTAATTTGCTCACGCAATTCGGTTGGCAAAATGCTCGCTGCTTGTTCAAGCAAAATCAGGGCATGGTCTCGTTTGCTATTTAGGGCAAGGCGCATGCCTAAACCAAATTCGGCATTATCTTCAAATAGCGAGTTGGCCCATGCCGGCCCTCGACCTTGTGAGTCGACCGCGTACGGTGTGGTTGGTAGGTTACCGCCATAAATAGACGAGCAGCCCGTGGCGTTGGCAATCAGCATACGATCACCAAATAACTGGGTTAGTAGCTTGATATATGACGTTTCGCCACAGCCAGAGCAGGCGCCAGAGAATTCAAACAATGGTTGTAGCAATTGGCTGCTGCGTGCATCGATACGCTTGATGTCGATACGCTCTAGCTCAGGGAGTTCAGTGAAGAACGCAAAGTGTTCGCTTTGCTGCTCAATATGATCAACTTTTGGCTGCATATTGATAGCCTTGCGGGCTGGGTTGTCTTTGTCGCTGGCTGGGCACGCCATGGTACAGAGGTTACAGCCAGTACAATCTTGTGGAGATACTTGCAGGGTATATTGCTTGCCTTTGAAATCACGTTGTTTGTATTCAACGCTCTCAAAACTATATGGCGCTTTAGTTAGCGCTTGCTCATCGACGGCTTTAGCGCGAATGGCGGCGTGCGGACAGACCAAAGTACAAATATTACATTGGGTACAAAGATCCGATTCCCAGACTGGAATTTCTTGGGCGATGTTACGTTTTTCCCATTGGCTGGTGGCGGTAGGCCAAGTGCCATCGACAGGGAATGCACTCACTGGCAGTAGATCGCCTTTGTCAGCCATCATCATGGCACTGACATGTTTTACCAGATCCGGCGCACGTTCACTGACGATAGGGGGACGAGCAAAAATGCTGGTGGCAGTATCTGGGATCGCCACTTGCTCGATTCGCTCTAGTGTTGCGGCCACTGCTTTTTGGTTTGCTTCAACAATTGCAGGTCCGCGTTTACTGTATGACTGCTCAATGGCTTGGTTGAGTTTGGCGAGAGCTTGCTCGGTTGGCAGCATTTCGCTCAAAGCAAAAAAGCCTGCCTGCATGATGGTATTAATGCGGTTTTTAAGGCCGAGTTCACGAGCGAGGCTCACGGCATCAATCACATACAGCGTTAGTTGCTTATTAATGATGGTTTGTTGCACTTCACGCGGTAGGTATTGCCACACTTGTGATGCATCATGTGGGCTATTTAGCAGCACGGTACCGTTGGGAGCTGCACGCTCAACCATTTCTAATTTGTCGATAAACTGGAACTGATGACAAGCAACGAACTCTGCTTGGTCAATCAGGTAGGGCGCTTCAATTGGCTTGCTGTCGATACGAAGGTGAGAAACCGTGGTTCCCCCTGATTTTTTCGAGTCGTAGACAAAATAACCTTGGGTATGAAGGTCGGTATTTTCACCGATGATCTTGATAGTGTTTTTGTTTGCACTGACGGTGCCATCGGCGCCTAGTCCATAGAAGAGGGCGCGAAGACGGGTTTGCGGTTCCGTGTAGTGGCTGTCGCCAATAGGTAATGATAAATGGGTAATGTCATCGGTAATACCAACGGTGAAGTTGTGATGTAATTGGCGGTGTGCCATGGCATTGAAAATGGCTTCGACATGACTTGGTGTAAATTCTTTCGATGACAGACCATAGCGACCGCCCATTACTGTCGGCATCTGAGAGATTTTTTGTTCAGTAACGGCTTGGGCTAAGCTGGCGACAACGTCAAGATACAGCGGTTCGCCAAGCGCACCTGGCTCTTTAGTGCGATCCAAAACAGCAATATTTTTGACGCTAGCAGGCAGCACTTGTAAGAAGTGCTTGAGTGAAAATGGACGGAAAAGATGCACATTAAGTACACCGACTTTGTGTCCTGCTTTTAGTTGTTGATCAACGGCTTGTTGTACTGTAGAGGTCGCTGAGCCCATGACGATAATAATGTTTTCAGCTTCAGGGTGACCATAGTAGTCAAAGAGCTTGTACTCACGCCCTGTCAGTGAACCGAACTTCGCCATGGTATCTGCTACGGTATCGGGACACGCGAGATAAAACGGGTTGGCAGCTTCTCGTGATTGGAAGAAAGTGTCAGGGTTTTGAGCGGTACCGCGAATGCTTGGCGCATCAGGGGTTAGGCCACGTTGACGTAATGCTTCAACCGCATCTTGGTTGATCATCGCAGTGATGGTGTCATCGTCAATCATGGCGATTTTATTGATTTCGTGTGAGGTACGGAAACCATCAAAAAAGTGCACAAAAGGCACGCGACTGTCTAAGGTCGCAGCTTGCGCAATCATCGCCATGTCATGGGCTTGCTGAACAGAGTTAGCGGCAAGCATGGCAAAACCGGTTTGGCGCACAGCCATGACATCGGAGTGATCGCCAAAAATAGAAAGTGCGTGAGTAGCAATAGTACGCGCAGCAACATGCATCACGAACGGGGTTAATTCGCCCGCAATTTTGTACATGTTCGGAATTTTAAGTAGCAAGCCTTGCGAAGACGTGAAGGTTGTTGCCATTGAGCCAGCCATCAAAGCACCGTGAACAGCGCCGGCAGCACCACCTTCAGATTGCATTTCAATCACGCGAGGCACTTGTCCCCACAGGTTCGTTTTTTGTTGGCTTTCCCAAACTTCACAGGCCTCAGACATAGGTGAAGAGGGCGTAATTGGATAAATACCAATGACTTGGTTACAACGGTACGCGATAGAAGCTGCTGCTTCGTTACCGTCGAGTGTTTTAAATGTAGGTTTTTTAGACATAGCAAGCTCCAGCGAACGAGCACTGTAATGATTCTTTTTATGAAGAGGAGCCGCTTCTAGAGTGGGTAACAGAAGCGGCTCATGAGGCGGGGCAAAGAACGATTAGGCTTTATACTTCTAGCCTGTGTATTTGCTTGCCCCTAATAGCGACGATTAAGCCTCTACAACCTCAATTTTTGGCTGTGGGTTTAGCATTTTTGCTAAATCTTGTTGCGCATCACCTGTCAGCTGTAGGTTGAATTGCTGTTGCAGGAAGGCAAAGATATCTTCGTTGACAAACTCAGGTGGGTTAGGACCTAAGTAGATGTTTTGAATGCCTAAGTTGAATAGCGCAAGTAGGATCAGTACCGCTTTTTGCTCCATCCAAGATAGAACAATGTTCACTGGCAAATCGTTAACTGCAACACCCATAGCTTCGCTCAGCGCGAGTGCGATCATCACTGCACCATAGCTGTCGTTACATTGACCAAGGTCGAGGTAACGTGGGATCTCTGTACCTGGAACTGTACCAAAGTCATGATCATTAAAGCGGAACTTACCGCAAGATGAAGTCAGGATGATGCAGTCTTCAGGGATAGAAAGCGCCAGCTCACGGAAGTAATCATTTGGTTTACCCGGTTTGTCACAACCAGCAACCACAAAGAACTGTTTGATTTTGCCTTCGTTGACCGCTTCAAGAATTTGCGGAGCTAAGCCTAGGATGGTTTTGTAGTTGTGACCTGTCATCAAGGTTTCTTCGCTGTCGAAACCTTCAATGTCTGGCAAGCTTAATGTTTGCTCAATCAGTGGTGCAAAATCATCTTCAAGTTGGCGGCAACCATCGATGCCTACGATACCGTAGCTGTATAGACGGTCGGCGTAATCAGCACGGCCCGTTGGTGGAACAATACAGTTTGTGGTCACGATAATTGTGCCATTCCACTGTTGGAATAGTTTCTTCTGGTCGAACCAAGCTTTACCAACGTTACCTTTCAGGTGTGCGTACTTACGAAGCTCTGGGTAACCGTGAGCAGGTAGCATCTCTGAGTGAGTATAGATATTGATGCCTTTGCCTTCAGTGGCGATCAGTAGACGCTCAAGCAAGTCGAGATCGTGACCTGTAACCAGAATACCTTTACCTTCAGCTTTGTTCTGTGGCACGCATACAGGAGTAGGGATCCCTAAGCGACCGTGGTGAGCTTCACCCAGAATTGACATCATTTCGCTACCTGCACCACCAATTTTCATTAGCTGTGCAATGTGCTGATCGAAGCTGAAGTTAACATTGGTTAGTGTGAAGTACAGGGTTTCCGCAATCACATCATCTACTGATTTAGTGTTCGCACCTAAATCGTTAGCGTGTGTACGGTAAGCTGACAGGCCTTTTAAGCCAAAAATCATAATATCTTGTAGGCGAGATAGGTTCTCATCTTTACCACAAGTACCTTGAGTTTTACCCGTACTACCACAGCCACCAGTTTGTGCCATAGAGCACTGGTGACAAAACATTGCGAGGTTCGACATTGCTATATCCTTTTTAAGGTGTATTTATTTTGCAACTTTATATTGATAAGGATATAGATCGCCCTATAATCCCGTCCTTGATCGAGATCATAAGTGGCATAGAAAATACATATTTCCTAAAGGGATGAAACATAAGATTTTTATGCTACAACGACTCAAATTGGTTATATACTAGTGTGATCTCATCTGGTTATTTGGTGAAAAAGTGAGTAATCTACTGCTCCTAGTGACGAGACGATCACGTAAATCATCCTGACTATAGGCTAGGTATAAGGGCTGATTAAATGAGCTATGAAAAGATGACTCGTAGTATTCAACAGCAGGCAAATGTTGAGTCAAAACTGCATATGCAAAAGGTGAAAGAGAAGATGTTACGTCGCTTGTGTGAAGAGCGCGGACTACTTCCTACTGCGAGTAAAGTGAAGGAACACAGTGATCAGGGTGTGAAAGCACTGGTTTACTAGATTCACTATATCTATCTGAAGAAACCCTCTTACGATTATGCAGGTTGCAATCGAGAAAGACGTTTGTTCAGCTAGTTATAAAGCAAAGGGCGCTAACTGATGTTAGCGCCCTTTTTGTTATCTCTGTGTATCGCTTACCGATTTGCTATTAAGCGGCAAGTTTTTCAAGAACACGCATCAGTAGTTTGATACGTGGCTCAATCGTGTTGAGCTCCAAATATTCATCTGCGCTGTGGAAACCAGCACCTGCAGGACCTAAACCATCAAGGGTTGGGATACCCATTACAGCGGTTAGGTTAGCATCAGAACCGCCACCCACTTCTTGCCATTTGATGTCGATACCCAACTCTTCGCCTGATTGCTCAACCAGTGCCATTAGGGCTTCTGTTTTCTCAGAAGGTACCATTGATGGTTTGTGCGCTTCACGATCTACCGTGATAGTTACACCATCAACAAATGGTGTTTCAGTTAGGGCACGAATCTTCGCATCAGCTTCAGCGTATTCGTCGTTATCCCAGAAACGCACATCAACAACTGCTTCAGCTTGGTCAGGAACAATGTTCGCCCCTGCGCCGCCGTTAACCACACCCACGTTTAGGGTCGTGCCGGTTTCGAAGTTAGTTAGTGCGTTAATCGCAAGGATCCAATTCGCCATTTCAGTGATTGCACTGCGGCCACTTTGTGGATCGTTACCTGCGTGTGCCGCTTTACCTGCAAAACCCAAGCGGTAACGTGCCATGCCCTTACGAGCTTTCACTAGTGAACCATCAGCACGTGCAGCTTCAGCCACTAGTACGTTTTTGGCATTAACAGCAACGCTTTTTAGCCACTCTTCTGAGTGTAGTGAGCCGATTTCTTCGTCTGGGTTCATGCAAATGCAAATAGACAGTTTGTCGGTAACCGCCTTGTCGATGTTACGTAGCGCGTAAACAACGTTAAGTAGGCCTGATTTCATGTCTGAAACACCAGGGCCGTAAGCGCGGTTTTCATCGTGTGTCATTGGTCGTGCAGCCACAGTACCCACAGGGAATACTGTGTCCATGTGACCAATCATCATCACATCAATGTGTTCAGCATCAGGTTTGTTGCGAACTTCAAGACCAGTACCTGCCACGCCACAATCAACGCGCTTCACGTACCAACCCATATCCAAGTATTTGCTTTCCATTTGGTTAGCGATAACTTCGATGCCTTCTTTGGTTAGCGTACCGCAGTCTACGTCGATCAAAGGACGTAGCTCTTCAAGGTAAGCTTCCAGTGTGAAATCTTGTAGGGAGATGCTCATAGTGACTCCGAAACACCCTAAATAAAGGGGAATAAATGCATAAGAAAGAGCAGGGAGGCGCAGTGCCTCCCTAATAGATGTGGGTTACACCAAGATGTTCATCACGAACATCGCAGCGAACGCATTCAGTACCGATAGGGCAATCATTACTGGGATGTAACGACCTTCAGTACCGATAGGACCCATGATGCGGCCCATGTACTGAACTTGAGATCCCATTAGGTAGATAGCTGGTGCCAGAATTGCGATGTGTTGACCGTTAAGAATACCTTGGTCAAATAGGGTGATCACAACACCAACTGCGCCGCCCATCGACATCCATGCGCCGATCAGTACCGCTGCGGCTTCACCTGGTAGACCAAAGATCGCCATGATTGGTGAGAATAGGCTGCCCATAGCATCCAAAGCACCTGTGATTTGCAGCGCTTTGATGATCACAAAGGCCATCAATACGTTAGGAACCGTTGACGTTGTTGCAATAGTCCAACCTTTTTTAGCACCTTCAACGAAGATGTCTGTCACCATAGGTTTTTTTGCTGCAGTCATTATGCTGTCTCCTCAGTCAGGTTGGCTTTCTTGTCAGACTTATCTTCTTTACCTTCAGTGATGTTTAGGTAGATGCGGAATAGGTTTGCACCAACAAACTTAAAGATAAACATGATAGC
Organism: Photobacterium jeanii; assembly: GCF_001650345.1. Classification (GTDB taxonomy): domain Bacteria; phylum Pseudomonadota; class Gammaproteobacteria; order Enterobacterales; family Vibrionaceae; genus Photobacterium; species Photobacterium jeanii. Next base: position 143,529 of record NZ_LVHF01000028.1, read on the forward strand.
CACAGCCAAACCGATTGAAGACGTTACTGCTGGTGTACCGTCGGCAAGCGTTAGCGTGAATAGCACCGCGCCTGATGAGAAGAAGTTAACAATCGCAGCACCCGCTGAGAATTGGAACATAGTGAAGACATCAGTTTCTCGCTTAGTCAGGTGACCTTCATCGCGAAGTTGACGCGTCATTGCAGCGCCGGCATCAGTACTTTGTAGAGAAGCAATCAGAGCAAGACCAGAGTTACCCGGAATACCCATTAGCGGACGTAGTAGCGGTGTTAGAAGTTTACGTGCAGCATCAAGCGCACCATAGTGTTCTAGCACGTTAATCATACCAAGTGCGAACATTACAGTCGGGATAAGCGTTAGGGCAAATAGGAAGCCGTCACGTGCACCGCTACCGCCTTTACCGCGCATAGATGTTGCTGCTGTTTGAATACCGTCAGCCGTTTCATTTACTGAGTAAACTACGTTGCCAAATGAACCGTTTAGGGTAGTGAAATCGAAAACGCCGTACCATTCGTTTGACTGAAGAAGACCTGAAAAAAAGACCACTGCAAAGGCGAGGGCAAGGTAGCTGCCAATCGTTACTTTGCGGCCTTGTTCCGCTGGATTGCTCATAGGTGTAACCTCGTAGGAATCAAAAATCGCAATTGCGATAAAAACTGCACTTTATTCATAAGTTGTTCACAATATTTCATGCCAAACAACTTGCTAAATATTCGCAGGAAGTAAAAAACAGGGGTATTTTCGCTAAACGTGCTACTAAGTAATTGACCAGGGTCAATTTGGCTCACGAAATGTAACACTATAGGGTTAGGTGAAATGAAGTGTGATCTGGATCGTTATTAATTATCTATTCATAAGTTGTAAAAACAATCAGGCAAATAAGAATAAATATCATAAAATACAGTAAGATAAGTAAAAATAATCAATGGGATTATTTCTGCTAATTAGAGAATTTAAGCCAAAAAAAAGAGCACCGAAGTGCTCTTTTATAGGGAATCAAATTGTAACGAGTTATTACGCGGTTTGCGTTTTAAGCTCAGTTTCAGCTTCTGCTTTCGCGTCGATCTCTTCTTGAGATGTTGGTGGGCAACGGTCAACGAACCAACCCATGTACGACGTCACAATTGTTACAATGATACATACGAAGCTTAGCCACATGAATGGTGCGTAAGAGAAGGTCGCAACACCCAAGATACTTGCCATGTAAATACCGTTATCACTCCATGGCACCATACCAGAAGTTAGCGTACCACCGAATTCAGCATTACGAGAAAGGTTCTTACGTTTGTAACCTAGACGGTCGTAGTTCTTCGCACAGATTTTTGGCGTAAGGATTAGCGATACGTACATCGCAGAGCCAAATACGTTACCTAGGAAAGCGGTTGCGATAGTCGATACTGATAGGCTACCTGCAGAGTTAACGCGTTTCTCAAACATTTTCGCGATAGTCTGTAGTACACCCACTTTATCCAGTAGGCCACCAAAACCTAGACCAAATACGATTACGGCCACCGAGCCAAGCATTGAAGACATACCACCACGGTTTAGAATCGCATCGATGAAGTCTACGCCAGACTCAATAGAGAATGGTGCCCAAGCAGTATTGAAGGCTACAAGCGGATCCATGTCTTGTACCATTACTGCCCATACAATACCGAGTAGTGAACCGAATGAAATCACTGGGAATGAAGGCATACGCATTGCAAGCAGACCTAGCACAATAATCACTGGGATAAATGATAGTGGCGAGATCACGAACTGTTGGTCCATTGCTGCAATTACTGCTTCAACTTGTGCCATGTCTACGTTACCTGCGTAGTGCAGACCTGCGAAGGTAAATAGAGCACCTGTGATGATGTAGCTGATCAGCGCGATTGGTAGCATGCCTTTGATGTGTTCAACCACTTCAACGTTTGACATGGTTGATGCCAAGATCACTGAGTCAGACAGTGGTGATAGTTTGTCACCGAAGTAACAACCTGACAGTACCGCACCTGCCGTCATTGGTGCAGGTACGCCCAGACCTTGACCGATACCCATCATCGCAATACCAGCAGTACCCGCTGCACCCCAAGAAGTACCGGTAGCCAGTGCTGTTAGGGAACAGATGATCATGGTTGCGAGAAGGAAAATAGAAGGGTGGATGGCTTTTAAGCCGTAGTAAATGATGGTTGGAACAATACCACCCGCAATCCATGTACCCACTAGGGCACCTACTGCAAGTAGGATAAGTACTGCGCCTAGACCATTTGAGATGCCTTTAATGGCGGCTTTCTCAAGGGATTTGTAATCATGACCAAGTTTGATACCAAGTGCGATGATAACAAACCAACCAATAAATAGTGCTAGCTGGATAGGCAGATCAAGTTTCGCTGTGAAAGAAAATGCCAGAGCAAGGAAAATGCCTAGAGCAAGTACTACTTGCAGCAGCGAAGGTAGCCTTGTGTTCTGTTTGTCCATACTTCTTAACCTTGTTTATTCGAGCCGTATCTAAAAAGGGAGACCCTAAACTAGCTTCATCATGAAGCTAATAAATGTTGTGTGTTGGTTCAGGTGCAAGCACCATTCCCCTCGTTTTTAATCGGCGCTAACTCTATCGGAACAAAAATCCTATCGCGATAAAGAAAGTACCTTTCTGTGACTCTTATCTGCATGGGAATCAAATATTGAGAAAAGAGTCATTAACTAGTTCTAATAATGTTAAATGTCTGTCTTTATGTTGTGTGCTGCCTGTTTCCTGATTGATGTTTCAATGTTTAAAATTTAGCGAAATATAAGTTTATTCATTGGATATGTAGCAAATATTCAGATGAATGGCCTTAAATATCGCGGTCGCGTAGGTTATCAGGGTGTGTGAGTTAATTCAAAAAAAGTAAATATGCATGATTTCAGATGTTACCGTTCTGAAAGAGAGATTGGTTGCTTAAATCAACAGTAAACTTGGCAATAGATGAGGAAGTGCTCGGGTTTAGGTTGTTTAGTAGCCCAAATATTTCCGCCATTTGAAATGAAAGCTCAATTGTAAATAGACATGTCAGCAAACGATGCCCGTGTCATATCTGACCCCGAAAGCCCGTGATATTGCATGATTAATTACAATTTTCGCTTGTTTTTCACCCGCTAAAACTCTATAGATGGAGTCTCGATATTGAATAACAGGGAGCGTAGGGAGAAAGAATGAAAGTTGGATTAGTTGGCTGGCGTGGCATGGTGGGTTCGGTATTGATGCAGCGCATGGTAGAAGAGCGCGATTTTGATCATATCGAACCTGTGTTTTATTCGACTTCGCAGGTAGGTATCCCTGCACCAAACTACGGCAAAGATGCAGGCTTGCTTCAAGATGCCTTCGATATTGAGAGCTTAAAGCAGCTTGACGCGATTATTACCTGTCAGGGGGGAAGCTACACCGAGAAAGTGTACCCAGCACTTCGTCAGGCAGGATGGAAAGGTTTCTGGATTGATGCCGCATCAACATTGCGTATGAAAGATGATGCCATCATTACACTTGATCCGGTGAACTTTGAGCAGATTCAGCAGGGCATTCATGCAGGCACTAAAACCTATGTTGGCGGTAACTGCACTGTGAGCTTGATGCTAATGGCGGTTGGTGGCCTATATAAAGAGGGTTTGGTTGAGTGGATGACCTCACAAACCTATCAAGCGGCTTCTGGGGCGGGCGCGAAGAACATGCGTGAGCTAATTAGCCAAATGGGTGTGATTAACGATACCGTGACGAGCGAGCTTGCGGATCCATCAACCTCTATTCTTGATATCGACCGCAAAGTGGCGGATACCCTACGTTCTTCGAGTTTCCCAGCACAAGAATTTGGTGCGCCATTAGCGGGTTCGTTGATCCCGTGGATTGATGTGAAGCGCGATAATGGCCAAAGTAAAGAAGAGTGGAAAGCGTCGGTCGAGACTAACAAGATCTTAGGGCTAGATGGTAACCCAATCCCAATCGACGGCACTTGTGTTCGTATTGGCGCGATGCGTTGTCATAGCCAAGCATTAACGCTGAAATTGAAGAAGAATGTACCGCTAGATGAAATTGAAGGCATTATTGCGGCCCATAACGATTGGGTGAAAGTGATCCCGAATGATCGTGATGTGACAGTTCAAGAGCTGAGCCCAGCAAAAGTCACAGGTACTCTGTCTATTCCTGTGGGGCGTTTGCGTAAGCTGGCGATGGGGGATGATTTCCTTAATGCCTTCACGGTAGGGGATCAGCTTCTATGGGGCGCTGCAGAGCCGCTACGTCGTACGCTGCGTATTATCTTGGCTGAGCAGTCGTAACGGAGCCTCAATAAGCGTCAGTTGTTTAGATACAAAAAGACCTCGCAGTGCGAGGTCTTTTTTTATGGGAGCGATTAATTCTGGCTAAGAGGATTGCTCTTAGTGTCAGAAATTAAGCTGCTAGGTTCTTCGCTACGAATTCCCAGTTTACAAGCGCCCAGAAAGCGTTCATGTAGTCAGGACGTACGTTACGGAAATCGATGTAGTAAGCGTGTTCCCATAGGTCAACAGTAAGAAGTGGAGTAATACCTTCTTCTGTTAGTGGAGTGCCTGCGTTAGACGTGTTCACGATGTCTAGAGAGCCATCGGCTTTCTTAACAAGCCAAGTCCAAGATGAACCGAAGTTGTTAATTGCTGAGTCTGTGAATTTCGCTTTGAATTCTTCGAAAGAACCGAAAGATTTAGCAATTGCGTCTGCAACTTCACCTGTTGGTTCACCGCCAGCGTTCGGGCTTAGACAGTGCCAGTAGAAAGTGTGGTTCCAGATTTGTGCAGCATTGTTGAATACGCCACCAGTAGAAGTCTTGATGATTTCTTCTAGTGATTTTTCAGCAAGCTCAGTACCTTCAACTAGACCGTTCAGCTTAACAACATAAGTGTTGTGGTGCTTACCGTGGTGGTACTCAAGTGTTTCTTGAGAGATGTGTGGTTCTAGAGCGTTGATCGCGTAAGGTAGAGCTGGTAATTCAAATGCCATTGCTCGGATCTCCATTTTGGTATTTGAGAGGGCAAGCCCTCGACATTGCTTCCTGTAGCACTTCAAGGCTTGAAGCCGCTACGAATTTTTTATTTTTTGAAACTGACAAATCTATTTTAGCAAGTTTTTTCTTTATTAAAACCCCTAGCACTAAAAATATACCCATAAAGATTTTAGGCGTTTTTTTCCGTCTCTTGACCAAGTAGAATGGGCTATCTAAAGATTTATTTGGTAGGCTTGTTTTATAAAGGCGCGCCAATCAAATAGATGACGCAATGATAAGCAAATGGTCATACGAGGAAGTTATGGAAACCATCGACAAAATTAAACAACAGATCTCTGAAAACCCAATCCTGTTGTACATGAAAGGCTCACCAAAACTACCTAGCTGTGGTTTTTCATCTCAAGCTGCACAAGCAATCATGTCATGTGGTGAGAAATTTGCTTTTGTTGATATCCTACAAAACCCTGATATCCGTGCAGAGCTTCCAGCATACGCACAATGGCCTACCTTCCCACAACTTTGGGTTGAAGGTGAGCTAATCGGTGGTTGCGATATCATCATCGAGATGTTCCAGAAAGGCGAACTACAGCCTCTAATCAAAGAAGCGGCTGCACGTCGTGACGGCGAAGAAGCTGCAGAATAATTAATACCTCTAGAGCTTAATGATCAATATCGCGTTGATTGTTATTTGTAAGCTCGGTATTACCTATACAAGAAGCCCTGCCTTAGTGCAGGGTTTTTTTATGTATATGCTCAGATTAAATATCAGCCCTGTTCATTATCAGGGAAGAGCAGTGATTTTAAGGCAATAAAAAAGACCGCCGAAGCGGTCTTAGTCGATTAGAAAGCGAGATAACTGATTATCTCTTTCTGGGCGTCATATCCCTACAGCACCATAGATGCTAACCAGCCAAAGGCAATTAATGGCAAGTTGTAGTGCAAGAAAGTAGGTACAACGGTTTCCCAAATGTGCTCGTGTTGACCATCGGCATTCAGGCCTGATGTTGGGCCTAAGGTAGAATCCGACGCTGGTGAGCCTGCATCACCCAACGCTGCGGCTGTACCAACTAGTGCAATGGTTGCCATTGGTGAGAAGCCAAACGTCAAACACAGCGGTACATAGATAGTCGCTAGGATTGGAATGGTTGAGAACGATGAGCCGATACCCATAGTTACTAACAGACCTACCACTAGCATTAATAGTGCCGCGAGTGGTTTGTTGTCGCCAATCACATCCGCTAGTGAGCTAACGAGAGTTTCAACCCCACCCGTTGCTTTCATCACTGATGCAAAGCCAGCGGCTGCAATCATGATAAAACCAATCATCGCCATCATGTGGACACCTTTGGTGAACACATCGTGGGTTTCGTGCCACTTAATAACGCCACCGAAGGTAAAGACCATAAAGCCAATTAGGCCACCAATGATCATTGAACCACTGAGTAGCTGAGCACCTAGTGCTGCGATGATCGCACCGACAGCGATGTACACATGTTGCATGTTGATGGTGGTGTGCTCTGGCTCGTTTGCTAAGATTTTCTCTTCAGAGTATTCACGAGGCTTGCGGTAGCTAACAAAAATGGCGGTTAGCAAACCAAACACCATACCCGCAGCAGGTAGAAGCATAGCGACAGGCACTTGGCTTGCCACAACGTCTAAGCCGTTATCGTGTAGGTTCTTAAGCAAGATATTGTTAAGGAAAATACCACCGAAACCGACAGGCAATACCATGTAAGGAGTTACAAGGCCGAATGTCAGTACACATGCAATCAAACGGCGATCCAGTTTTAGCTTGGCAAAGACATGCAAAAGCGGCGGGATCACTATAGGAATGAAGGCAATATGGACTGGAATTGCGTTCTGAGAAGAGATTGCAAGCAGCATTAAAATGGTAAGAACGCTATATTTTACGCCTGTAGCAGCGGCAGCATTATGATGGCCACTGATACGTTTAATCACTTTTTGCGCCAATACATCTGTGATACCCGAGCGAGAGATCGCAACGGCAAAAGTACCAAGCATGGCATAACTTAACGCGGTAGTTGCACCACCGCCTAAACCGACTTCAAAGGCGGCAACTGTTTCTGCGAGGGGCATCCCGCCCACTAAGCCGCCTAAAACGGCGCTGAAGGTCAGTGCTACGACTACGTTGACGCGCATCAATGCGAGTACCAACATAACGCACACTGCTATTACTACTGGGTTCATAAAAACTAAAATCCGTCAGTTCGTTGTGTTTTATTTGAATGTTGCTTATCGATTGTTATTTATTTTATATCAATGTCAGTACGACGAAGCGATTTTGGTCGTTAACATCGTTTGATTACTTACAATTTCACCGCTTTGACGGCAAATCGTAAGCTTCAATCGTATTTTAAGCGGTTTGTTCACTCTCAGTTTCCTTAATTTTCAACACATGTCGAGGATTAATTCATGTTGCTAGCGAATTAATTTGGATTGTATGCGTATTGTGTCGTATGTCTTAGTCTTGTTCCCCATGCGTGTCTATACTGAGACAAGCTTGAGCCTAGCTCAGTTATACAACCTATCAAATGGAGTGACTCATGAGTGTTTTAGTTGGACGTCCGGCACCAGACTTTACGGCAGCAGCAGTACTTGGCAATGGTGAAATTGTTGAGCAATTTAACCTAAAACAGCATATTCAGGGAAAAGCGGCAGTTATCTTCTTCTACCCGCTTGATTTTACTTTTGTTTGTCCATCAGAGCTGATTGCGTTTGATAAACGCTTTGCTGATTTCCAAGCAAAAGGTGTCGAAGTGATTGGTGTATCTATCGACTCACAATTCTCGCATAACGCATGGCGTAATACTGCGATTGAAGATGGTGGTATTGGTCCGGTTAAATACCCACTGATTGCCGATACCAAACATGAAATCTGCCAAGCTTACGATGTGGAGCACCCTGAAGCGGGTGTGGCATTCCGTGGTTCATTCTTGATCGATAAAGAAGGTGTTGTGCGCCACCAAGTTGTGAATGACCTACCACTGGGTCGTAACATTGACGAAATGTTACGAATGGTTGATGCGCTTCAATTCCATGAAGAGCACGGTGAAGTGTGTCCTGCGCAATGGGAAAAAGGGAAAGACGGTATGGATGCGTCACCAGAAGGTGTTGCTAAGTACCTATCGTCGCACACTGACGATTTATAATTGACGTGCAAATTCTATTGTCCGTTTTAGAGTCATAGCAATCAGATAAAAGAAAGGCGAGCCATGAGGCTCGCCTTTTTGTTTCGACTGTTTAAGTTAGTCGTGGCGTTTAAAGTGCCGAAGAAAGTACACTTGAATCGTCTACTTTCACTTGACCTGATGTGATAAATGATGCGGTTTGTTTTTGCATTTCAGTCGTTACAGAGTCACCAAGCGGGGTCAGTAATGAGCTGTGGGTTCCTGCATTAAATAAAGTGGCAATGCGAGAGGTTGTAGAGGTGCCAGTTGTTAGTTTTTCAAACGCAGCTACCAGCGGCATAGTGCCTCCAAATGGAGAGTATGGTTTACTGGTTGTTAACGACAGTGAGTTTGGAATTACTTCATCATCTTTCACTACGTTGATGAAAACAGGTACTGATGGATCAATTTTCCCAATATGGTTAATTGGATCAACGCTATCAAGTACTGTTTGCGCGGCGAAAGCAAATTGAGAGAATAAGTTATCAACCGTAGCTTTTTTCTCTGTAGGCAGTGCGTTATAGAACTTACTGACACAAGTTGCAGCTGAATTAGACTGACAGTTGCCTGCTTTGTAAGCTTTATAATCAGCAGAACCTGTTGATAGTACGCCATCTTTTACCGTGCCACCAAAAGCGGTTGAATTCATCAGTAGGTAAGGAATACCAGCTCCAGGGTTAGCGTATTGAGCGCGAGAGATTTTGAATATACCAGCTTCAACTGCAGGATCTGAGCTCAGTGGGCGGTTTGTTACCGCCGTAAAATCAATACCCGTAATTGCGCCTAGAGAGTGCCCTAGGAAACCGATACCTGATGCCCCCAAGCTTAGCTTATCAAACGGTGCTGGCACTGGTTGACCAGCCATTTTTGCAGATAGAACAGAGCCGATAGCAGCGCGCAGACTCATTTGATCAGCTACTGATTGACGTAAGTTATCACGACCCACTGGTAGGTAGCTTAAGTTCATGTAAACATCAGCATTTGCACTATTTGTCACAGTACCATCTGATAGTTTACGAGAACCGTGAAGTGGTAAATCAATGGCCATTAATGCAGTACATTGCTGTGTGCTTACCCCAGGGGCTAGGCCAAAAATATTCTCTTTAACTGAGGTGATACCGTGTTGGTAGATTGTAACTGGGATATTTGAGTTGCCTGCACAACCGGGTGCGCCAGGGCTTGGTAGCACTAGTAGGTAATCAACTGATTGAACAGATTTCAATTGTGGGATTGGGCTGTAACGAGTAATTTCTCGTGCAGAGTCAAGCTGTTTACCGTCCACTTCGATTTTCTCACCCATTAGTTTACTCATGAGAGTAACTTGGGTTGTTAGATCGCCTTCAGCTGCTTTTTTCAAATCATCTTCAGTGATCTTAAGATCTGCCATTTTTGCTTTAACGGCAGTTTTTTCAGCATCACTACCTGAAGTTAAAGTAGATTTTAGAATAGCAAGGCTTGGCATAGCACTTTGCCAAGGTGTGGTTTGCCATTTCTTATCTTTTACCTCTGTTTCAAGGAAGTATGGAAGGTTTACTTTACCTTGATAAACAGTAATACCAAGTTGACCAAGCTTATCTGCTGGGGCTGGTAATTGTGCTGTGATGTTTTTTGTTTGTGTGTAATCAAACTGGAATAAAGTATTTAACTTTTCATCAGAGATATTGTTTGGATTTGCAGTTCCTTTCCAGATTGTGCTTGCAGGTTGCTGTGCTTTGAAAGCATTTAGCGTTGACGCAATTGCGGCCTTCGCTGCAAACATGACATCACCCGTAGATGCTGTCGAGAACCAGCTTGAGTAAATAATAGTGTCAGCTGGAGTCCCTGTTGCTGCCATCAAACCTTCGGTTAGATGAATGATTTTTTGTGCACCTTTCAGTTTTTCTACAGGCTCAGACTTCTTCGTTTTTAATGATGCGTAAGAGCCTGAAAGACCAACTTTATTTCCTTTGGTATCTTTTAGGCCATCAGTTACTGCAAACATGTAGTGGCTTGCAGCGCTTAGTGGTTTGATCGGTTGGGCGATAACAGATTTTCCTTGAACAAAAACAAGGTAATCAGCTGTCGGATCTGGTGCTGCAGGATTAAAAGTTGCTTTTAATACTTCAGGTTTTTGCGCTGCAGGATCTGTCGTTGTTGGATCTGAAACTTTGATTAATTTAAAGGCGCTAGCCACAGAGCGAGGGTCTAGGTCATTACCTTCAAAGCTGATCATGATCGGTTGAGTGGTACTCCAACCATCTGTGCTATTCATTGCAACAAGTGGGTCTGCAAGCGAAGTTGAGCTTGCTGGTAAGCCTAGCGTACCGTCACGTGAGTCCATTAGCAGGAAGCTAGGGCGAGGCATATCTGCTTTAGCACCTTGCAACTGGAACTTAACTTTTGTTGGTGCTTTTAGGCTTTCTTGGATATTTTGCTCATAAGAAATAGTGCTGTCACCCTCAATTGAGGAGTCGCTACCACAGCCAGTTAGACCCAGAGTGGATGCAACCATCAGGGCTAAGATTTGTTTTTTCATTTTGTTCTCCAAAAGGACATGTGTAGGTGAGAGGTTTTTGTACCTAAACACACCCTTAGAATGAGTAATTTACTTGCGCAGAACCGATGATGGCACCACCTGATGATGTGAAGGTTAACTCGCCAGCACTACTTTGTTCTTTAAAGGTATTTTCAGTGCCATGAAGGTAAGCCATGCCAAAATCGACGCTTAGTTGAGAGTTATAAGCCCAAGTAGCGCCAGCGCTATACCAGTAACGGTCAGAATCAGGGATGCTTAATGTTGGTTTGCCTGCTTGCTCATCAAGCGCAAAGCCTGCGCGAACAGTCCATTCTGGATTAATACGGTAGGTGCCACCTAATGCCCAACGGAAGCTATCTTCATATTTTTCTTCTTTTAGGAAACATACACCGGACATTCCGTTGTAGTTACATTTTTCATTGGTTGCACGAAGCTCTTTAAATTTGCTCCATTGTGTCCATTGAACGCTGTAGTGAATGGCAAATTCTTTATTTAGAGAGTGGTAACCAGAGAATTCAGCGATAGCAGGTAATACAACTGGAAGTTTGCCGACTGTTGTTGAACCTTTAGCTTTAGGCTCAATGATTGTACCTTCGTAATCGGTAAAGTCGCCATCGAAGTCAAGGGTAACTTGCGAGCGGTAGCTAACACCAAAGCGGTGGTCTTCGTTGACTTCATATAACGCGCCTACATTCCAGCTCCAATCCCAAGTATCGCCTTTCATGCTGATTAGTTTATCTTCAGGGTTACCACCAAATAATGGCGCGAGACGACCTAAGTGGCGGTTAAGCTCTGCATCTGCATAAACAAGGCTAACACCACCGCCAATACTGAATTGATCGTTGATACGATAAGCAATACTCGGATTTAGGTTAACTGTAATTAGGGATGTTTTACCTGCAAGATCACCGCTAGCATAAGCTTTTGGGTAATCAGTCGTCACACCGTAATTGCTAAATAGCGCAAGGCCGACAGCAAACTTGTCGTTAAGTGGTTGTACATAGTAACCTGCTGGTACAAAGCTGATAGGAGCAACGTCTTTAGCGGTTTGGTTTGCTGTGTGGTCTTTTACATCAATGCTTGGGTCAACAACGCTAGCAGCGCCCGAGATTTGTGCTTTATCAAACATTGTCATAGCAGCAGGGTTACGAGCAAGTACGGATGCGTTATCAGCAATTGCCGCTTCACCAGCGAAAGCGCGACCTAGGCCTGAAGCCGAGTGCTCTGATACTTGGAAACCAGCACTGTTCGCTTGGATAGACGTTAACGCAAGGGTAACGGCGATGGCGGTACGTTTTATTGTAATGGACATTTATTCTGCCTCTCTATAATGCTTCTTGTTCTTCATTCCATGAAGGAAAATATATTTGTATTACGAACCAATGCAGTATAAATATGCTCAGCTTGTTTGTTAACCCCTTGTTATATGTTGCATTGTTGTTATTTGCTGTATATATGACCAATGTTCAATTATTTCGCGCAAAATTGCTGAATTAATCGACAGACTCTGTTCGATAGACGTAAAAAAGCCCTCAGGTAGAGGGCTTTGGTAGGAGGTCTGATGAGTTTGCTTTGTGAGCAGTTCTAGCTTTGTTCTGGCTCATCGGATTGAGGAGCGACAAGAGGCCAGCCACCCAATCGTTTCCATTTATTAACAATCTCACAGAATAATTCAGCAGTACGTTCGGTGTCGTACAATGCAGAGTGAGCCTCTTTGTTACTAAATGCGATGCCTGCCGTTTCGCACGCTTTGGCTAACACGGTTTGACCAAAGGTTAGGCCGCTTAATGCTGCGGTATCAAAAGTAGCGAAAGGGTGGAATGGGTTGCGTTTTAAATTCGCACGCTGGGTCGCTTCCATCATAAAGCTATGATCAAAGTTCGCATTGTGAGCAACCATAATGGCACGTGAACAAGATGCCGCTTTTAATTCTTTACGAATTTGCTTGTAGATAGCTTTAAGCGCTGTTTCTTCCGATACCGCACCACGCAATGGGCTAAATGGGTCACGGATCCCATTAAAGTCTAGGGCTTCTTGGTGGATCACTGCGCCTTCAAATGGCTCGATATGGAAGTGAATCGTGGTTGCCGGTTTTAGCCACCCCTCTTCATTCATGGTCAGTGTTACGGCACAAACTTCTAATAGTGCGTCAGTTTTTGCATTAAAACCTGCAGTTTCGACATCGACAACTACAGGAAAATAGCCGCGAAAGCGACTTTTCAACGTGTTTAGTTCGTTATCTTGGCTCATATTATTCGGGTGGCGATAAATTCAATCGGCATTATGGCAGATTCAGTGTTGTCTTGCAGTGTCCTAAAGATTTTTTTTCCCGATTCGATACAATAGGGGAGCGGCATAAAATAATGATTGGAAAGGTATGACAAGTTTTTTGAAAACAGTAGTGACAGGTACGGCTTTGTTGTCTGCCATTATCAGCGGATCTGTGTATGCCGCCAAGCAATATGTCGCCACGCCAGCCAGTTCTGAGTGGAAAGTGGCGGTGGATACGCCTTTGGAGTGCCGCTTGATCCATACCATTCCCAATTATGGTGAAGCGCAATTTACCTCGAAAGCGGGTAAAAAAATAAATCTCGATTTTGAGCTCAAAATGCGCCGCCCGATGGGGGAAACCCGTAGCGTAAATCTAGTTTCTATGCCGCCGCGTTGGATGCCGGGTGATGCCGCAGAGCCAATGACGCGGATTAAATTCTTTAAGCAGTTTGATGGCTATGTCGGTGGACAAACCGCGTGGTCAATGTTGTCTGAATTGGAAGTAGGGCGTTACCCAACCTTTAGTTATCAAGACTGGCAGCATCGCAATAAGCTGGTGGAAGTGGGCTTGTCAGCTGTGTCGTTCCAAGCGCCATATCAGCAATTTAGCCAATGTATTGGTAACTTATTGCCGTATAGTTTTGATGATATTGCCTTTACTGTTTTGCATTATGATCGCGACAGTGACGAGTTGAATAAAACATCACAGAAGCGTTTAGCTCAAATTACTGACTTTGTGCGTTATAGCGATGATATTGATTTGATTTTGATTGCCACTTATACCGACTCGATTGGTGGTAAGAATGTGAATCAAAATTTGTCTGAGCGTCGAGCGAAGAAGTTAGAAGAGTACTTTATGACGTTAGGATTACCGAAGGACCGTATTCAAGTTGAAGCTTACGGTAAGCGTCGTCCAATTGCCGATAATGAATCTCCGCTAGGGCGTAATAAGAACCGACGGGTGGTGATTTCGCTTGGTCGAAGCTTAATTCAGTAATATTGGTTAAGTAGTAATAGACGAAAAAAAAAACGCACGAATTATCGTGCGTTTTTTTTATGCGGGATTTTCCAATACTGGTTAATGTAATTTAAATCGCGCTATTAGTTCGCAGTTGTTGCTGGTGCCTATGTTGGCAACCTGCTGTGCCACCAAGGGATTAGGGTGACGTTTTAAGAACTCAATCAATGCCGATTTACAGCAACCAATCGACTCAATGAAAGTATCACATTCCTTGCGCGGGCATTGCGGGATCAGTGCCATGACCTGTTCTGAAGCGAGTTGGAGATACTTAAGCTCGTACTCAGTATCACCAGCATTACGCCAGAAGTTAGCAAGGTTATGACAGGAAACCACTTTAATTGTCAGTAGCTCTTCAAATTCATCCCTCGTGCCTAAAATTGGCTCTAGGCGCTGTGCTTCAGCTAAAGCCAATTGGTAATGAATAATAGACATCATTGGTTTATGGGCACGATCTGATTCACTTGCAAGCAGGGTGTGGGTTTCCCATCGTGATACATCCATGAGTTGATCCTCCTATGAAGCCGTGCCTTGCAGGGCGTCTAAGTAATGTTGTTGAACTTGCTCCCAATCGACCACATGCCACCACGCGTCGATATAGTCAGGACGTTTGTTTTGATAACTAATGTAGTAAGCATGTTCCCACACATCGAGTGCCAAAATGGGGACACCTTGCTTTTCTACGACATCCATCAAAGGGTTGTCTTGATTATTGGTTGAAGAGATTTCTAAGCGACCTTCCACTACCGATAGCCAAATAAAGCCAGAGCCAAAGTGGTTTGCCGCAGCTTGTGAGAACTCAGCTTTGAAATCATTGAAGTTACCAAAGTGGCAATTAATCGCTTCGGCTAATAAGCCGCTAGGCATACCACCGCCATTTGGCGACATACATGCCCAATATAAGTTGTGGTTGTAAAAGCCACCGCCGTGATTACGAACAGCTGCAGAGTGCTGAGATACCTTTGCAAAAGTTTGCTCAAGTGGTTGATCTTCAAGAGCTTTGCCTGCAATGGCAGTCATGAATTTATCGAAGTAGGTCTTATGGTGACGCGAATGGTGAATTTCCATCGTGCGAGCATCAATATAAGGTTCTAGCGCATCGTACGGGTAAGGCAGTTCAGAAAATGTGAATGACATATCGTATCTCTCTTGGTTTTTCTATATCGTATTGATAATTATTATCAATATCAACCACGAGAATTGTACGGTGATTATTTTGCTTTTAGCATCACACTTTCAATGGTTTATTTTCAACGGGTATTACAAAGATGTGGTTTTGCTGCAAATGGAATAACAGCAAAGGAGTGAGGGGGAGAAGAAAAAACGAAGCCATGTTAGGGTTAGCTTCGTTTCAGTATTTTTAGCTGTATTTTCGAGTTTAGTCGCGTTGGATCAGCTCGATTTGATAGCCGTCAGGGTCACGAACAAAAGCAATATGAGTACTGCCACCTTTTACTGGCCCTGGTTCACGTGTGACATTACCACCTGCCGCTTTAATAGCATCGCATGTGGCATAGATATCTGAAACGCCAATCGCAATATGACCAAATGCCGAGCCAAGATCATACTCAGTTGTGCCCCAGTTATAAGTGAGCTCAATCACCGCACCTTGGGATTCATCACCGTAACCAACAAAAGCGAGTGTGTATTTATACGCTTCGTTATCGTGCTTGCGCAGTAAATCCATGCCCATGACATCAGTGTAAAACGCGATAGAGCGGTCTAAATCACCCACACGAAGCATGGTGTGAAGAATACGTCCGTTTGCCATAAATCCTCTGATCTAACGATATAAATTCTTTTTCATTTTATACCAATTCTATCAATTAGCTATCGAAGATGATGGGTTGGTAAGCGATGGATATAACCGGTTTAGGATGTGGCTTTTGGAATGAAAAAAGCCGCATTAAAGCGGCTTTAGGTAGGTTCTGTACTCCTGAATCTTAAGGATAAGCAGGAATATAAGGTGTGAAGATAAACGGTGCGCTTGGTAGCACTTCAAATGCTTCGTTGATACTCACTTGTCCTTTCTCTGTGAAAGTGAAGTTATCCATTAAAAAGGCAGTCTGCGCATGAGCGTTAAAGGTGAAGTCGTAACTTGTTGCAGGGTTTGCTACCGGAATGTTCACAGCTAAGCTTTCTTGGCTACCATCCTCAGCTTGAACTACTACACGAACTTCAGTGGACATACCTTTATTTAATACGCTTGAAGTGACTTGATACCAACGGCTATTAGGTACTGACATGCAGGCTTCTTGCGTACCAATATCTCCATAAATGCAAATACGTTTATCTGCTTCGTA
Source organism: Photobacterium jeanii (assembly GCF_001650345.1). Classification (GTDB taxonomy): domain Bacteria; phylum Pseudomonadota; class Gammaproteobacteria; order Enterobacterales; family Vibrionaceae; genus Photobacterium; species Photobacterium jeanii. Next base: position 159,818 of record NZ_LVHF01000028.1, read on the forward strand.
TTGATTATCGAAGCTAATTTGGAAATGATCTGGATGTGAGCTTTGCGGAGACTGTTTCATTACAAAGGTGAAACGGTCACTTAAATCAGTAGCAAAATTTACTTGGTAATCAAAGTCATTGGCAGAGCTAATACCAGTCAGCAGTGCAACATTAAGATCACCACCATACATCTTCAATACATTACCATCAGTGAATTGAGATTGGTGCTCTGACTCTGCTACCTTCCACGTGTTTTGATCACGTACCGTCCAGTTAAAGGTACGGTCAGCATCATCTGCTTGAGCATGGATGAGTGAAATACCATCACTATCTTGAGCTTGGCTACCGATAAACACTTGGTGATCCGTAGACCATTCCAATGGTTTGTTTTCAGTCGCTTGATTGTTGTCTTGGTCAAACAAGATATGCGCCATACGATTTAACCAAACCACCATACTGCCAATTGGTTGGTTATTTGTGGTATCGGTAATGGTCAGGTTTTCCTCAACACTTTGTGGGTTCATCCATTTATTGAACTCAAGAGTAGCTGAGTACTGATCTTGGTCGTGCACTTTCAGGTCAAGCACTTTTGGATAGCCGCCTGAGTTTTCAGGGCGTTGTGGACGCAATACTTCCATATCTGCAATAGTCAGTGCATCACCATGAACGGAAGTGGTCTCGTTAAAAGTTAAATACTCAGACTCGGGTTTACCTTGGCTTAGCGCTAGGGTATCAATTTCACCAGATACCATAGTCGAGCTAGCATTATCAAAACCGGTAAAGAATAGGGTATCGCTTGCCAGTTTCCATGACTCAATACTTAGGCGTTGAGTTGCCCAGTCTTGGTCAAAGAGTTTGATTGTTTCGCCGTCAACAATGCGCGTAATGCCGATAATATCGCGCTGTCCGTAGTTGAGGTTACTTTCTTCTTCAATGTAATAGACGTGACCTTTGGCAATTTGCATTTGTTGGTTTTGGTTGTAGTAGTGATCGCTCGGTAGCTTAATGGTGACTAACTTCTTGTTGTCAAAAGGCAGACGTCGCATTAAAGAGGCTTGTTCATACCAATCACCATCAGGATCGCTTACAGACTCATTGTATATGCCGTAAATGTTGCCATCATCACCCATGATAATGTTATTTAAGTAATTAGAACCCATTTGGTTGCTGTGACCAGCCAATGTGGATTTGTTTACTCCACCAATGAAGGTTGTGCTGGCTTGAGCGAAGTTGTATTGGTTATCGTAGCTATTTCGTGCGTAAACTACGGTATTGTGATCATCAACTGTGTACCAACCATCGTTCCAATTATCTTTTTCTAACTCAACGGTACTGATCTTGTCAGAAGTAAGATCTGGGATCATTTTTAGCTTTTCAGCGCGATAAACCAATGAGTTAGCTTTGGTGACTATGAAGCTGCTCACTGAATCTACGTCTGTGGTGAGTAATTTTTTATTACCTTGAGTATCAATACGAGTAAGTGGCGCACTAGGCGAGCTATAGTCGTATTCAATGTATCCATCTTTGATGGTGAATTTACGACTTAAAAAGTAAGCATTGCCAGCACCATCAAATTGCAGTGGCTTAAAGCGGCCATCATTTACTTCATTCCAATAGCCATATGGCATTTCAGCTAATAGACCTTCAGCTAAGCAGCTCCAATTGTTGTTTTTCACATTCACTTTGAAGATGGCGCAGTTGGTTGCACGAAGAATATGCTCGCTTTCCCATGCATTCATTGAGTCGATAACAACATAGAGGTAGTTACCGTCTTCACTCAATACGCTATAGCTAACTTTTGAATTGTAAGCAGATTCGATTGCTTCTCGGAGCTGGCCTTTATCATCTAGGGTGTAAAAGTTGCTTGAAATATCGGTACTAGAAGCTGATGAAAGGGATTTATTGACAAGAACTTGGTTACTAGTCGTGGATACTACGCTAGTCGCACCAGCAATATTGAACGAGAAGTTTTCAGGGGATGGGTTATCAGGGTATTTAGGATCGCCCACATTATCTTCAGAGCTATCGCCACCGCCACCACACGCACTTAAGGTCAGTGCTAAAAGCACAGAAAGAGAAACTTTATTGAACTGCATTACTGATACTCACGTCACTAAAAATTAACAGAATGATATACCATTAATAATGCGTATGGAATGCTGTATGTTTCGGCTAGCTATAAAAATTTGTAATAATTTTGCTATCTCTTATAACTTTATTGCGAGTAAAGGGTACAAAAAAAGCCGCATATGCGGCTTTCGAGAGAAGAGTATTGATTGTTACTCGTCTGGATAAATCTTTTCTTTGTACTCACAAAGGTCTTCGATGATGCAGCTGCCGCAGCGGGGTTTGCGGGCAATGCAGGTGTAGCGACCGTGGAGGATCAGCCAATGGTGAACATCCACTTTGAATTCTTTGGGTACGACTTTCAGTAGCTTTTCTTCTACCTGATCAACGTTCTTACCCATAGCGAATTTAGTACGGTTCGATACGCGGAATATGTGAGTATCAACCGCAATGGTTGGCCAACCAAACGCAGTGTTAAGTACGACATTAGCGGTTTTGCGGCCTACACCCGGTAACGCTTCTAAGGCTTCGCGGCTTTCAGGCACTTCACCATTGTGTTTTTCAACGATGATGCGACAAGTCTTGATGACGTTCTCAGCTTTTGAGTTAAAGAGACCGATTGTCTTGATGTACTCTTTAACGCCATCGACGCCTAAATCAAGCAAACCTTGGGGTGTGTTGGCGATTGGGTAGAGCTTATCGGTCGCTTTGTTAACGCTCACGTCGGTGGCTTGCGCCGATAGCAGTACCGCGATCAGTAGCTCAAAAGGTGTGCTCCAATTGAGTTCGGTTTCAGGGTGCGGATTTTCAGCGCGTAAGCGTTCTAATATTTGAACGCGTTTTTCATTATTCATGTTAGCTTCCAGGCTGATAAGGTCTCTGCAACGGTATTATTGAGTAGGGGGGATGGGTGGTTGAGTCACCCATCCGTTGCAGATCGTTATTAGTTCGCAGATGTTACTCGTGCTCGTTCAATTGTTGGTTTTGATTCTGTTTTCGCGGCTTTTTGTTCGCGTTTTTTATCGATAACATTTTTAAGTGCGATCATAAAGCCAACGCCAATGAAGGCGCCCGGTGGCAGCATAGCGAGTAGGAAACTGCTGTCGAAGCTAAACACTTCGATACGTAGCACCGCCGCCCAGTCACCCAATAGACGGTCTGCACCATCAAACAAAGTGCCGTTACCTAAAATTTCTCGCATCGCACCCAGTACAACTAACGCAGCAGTCATACCTAGTCCCATCCACAAACCATCGAGTAATGCAGGAATTGGATCGTTTTTCGAGGCGAACGATTCAGCACGACCTATGATGATACAGTTGGTTACGATCAGCGGAATGAAAATACCAAGTGATTGGTATAAACCATAGGTAAACGCATTCATCAGTAGCTGAACACAGGTTACCAATGAAGCGATGATCATCACGAATACTGGAATACGTACCTCAGACGGTACCCACTGGCGAACCAGAGATACCACAAGGTTAGAGCCAACCAATACCAAGGTGGTCGCAAGACCTAAGCCTAAAGCATTTGTGACTGTGGCAGAGACTGCCAACAGTGGACATAAACCAAGTAGTTGGACAATAGCAGGGTTATTTTTCCATAACCCGTTAGTCATCAGTTCTTTGTTTATTGAGCTCATGATTCACCCTGACAATTCAGTGGTTGGTTAAGTAACGCTTGCTGGTGGCGCGTGTAGTAAAGCGAAACATTCTTCACTGCTTTTACGACAGCGCGTGGGGTGATGGTTGCGCCTGTAAATTGGTCGAATTCACCACCGTCTTTACGCACTGCCCAGCGTGGGTCTTTTTCGCCTTCCAGTTTCTTACCGGTAAAGCTTTCAACCCAGTTAGTTACTCTCAGATCAATTTTATCACCTAGCCCCGGTGTTTCTTGGTGGCTAAGCACACGAACACCAGTAACAGTCCCTACGCTATCCAAACCAACAATCACTTTAATTGCACCGTTGTAGCCATCAGGGGCGATAGCTTCAATCGCTACACCGTTAGGCTTGCCATTGAGACTTGCAAGGTAAGCCGGCATTGGCACAGGTGTACCTAGGTATTGTTCGTTAGTGATCAAAGTGCAGCTTTTGTATAGCTCGTTATCGTGGCTCTGAGCTGGGATCACTTGGTTTAATACTTTCAGTAGTTCTTTTTGTTGCTGCTCTTGAATACGATCTGCTGTTAGCAGATTGGTTACAGCGACTAAGCCTGTTGAAAGTAGGGCGAAAATCGCGAGGATGCCGCCGCTTTTTTTCATTGCATTAATCATCAGGCTCTCCTAGGAATGACCGTAAGTACGCGGACGTGTGTAGTAGTCAATCAGAGGAACACACATGTTAGCGAGCAAGACGCCAAAAGCGACGCCATCAGGGAAGCCGCCCCAAGTGCGGATCAGGTAAACCAAAATACCAATAAGCGCACCAAAGATAATACGGCCTCGTGGTGTGGTTGCCGCTGATACCGGATCTGTCGCAATAAAGAAGGCACCCAGCATAGTGGCACCAGAGAACAGGTGGATCAGTGGTGATGCTGTACCGTCAGGGCTGATCAAAAAGCCTAAACTACTGATAATAAATAGCGCAGCAAGCATACCCACAGGGATATACCATTGGATGATGCGCATTTTCAGCATGATCAAACCACCGATTAGGAAACCAAGGTTTACCCATTCCCAACCGACACCAGCGATTGAGCCAAAGATGGGTTTCGCGAGCACTTCTGTAGTTGTGAGGCCAGTCGTTAGTGATGTTTTCAGCGTATCAAGTGGGGTTGCCATGGTTACGCCATCTACCGAGGCTCGAAGCTGGTAGGCGCTGAAACCATCTTGGGTGAAACCAGTAAAGATCGCCATGAGGCTATCAACAAATGACACAGGTTCTGCCGCTAAGGATTGAGGCGGTAACCAAGTGGTCATTTGAACTGGGAATGAGATCAGCAATACCACATAAGCAACCATTGCAGGGTTGAAGAGGTTCTGTCCCAAACCACCGTACAAGTGTTTGGCAATGACGATCGCAAAGATCACGCCGATCACCGTGATCCACCAAGGTGCTAACGGTGGAATGGCAATGCCAATTAGCACACCAGTTAGTAACGCACTGTTATCACGTACGTAAGGCATGATTGGGCGTTGACGGATCTTCATAATGCTTGCTTCAGTTGCTACGGCAATAATAGAAGCAAACGCGATATTGATTAAGGTTCCCCAACCAAAGAAGAAGCACTGTGCTGCAACACCAAGGCTGCAGCAAAGAATGACTGTACGCATAATGTCACGTGTACTGCGACGGTTATGAGCGTGTGGGGAACTGGCAATGTTAAACGCCACGGCTTAGTTTTCCTCGTTATTCTGTTGAGCGGTTTGTTCTTTTTCCGCTTGTTGCGCTGCCTGCTGTGCCGCTTTACGTGCTTTAGCACGCGCGATAGCTGCGGCAACTGCCGCTTTTTTCGGATCAATCTCTTCAGCAGGCTCTTTTACTGGAGCCGCTTTGGTTTCAACGGCAGCTTCAGGTTCTGATTCCGCTTGCTGCGCTGCCTGTTGTGCCGCTTTACGTGCTTTAGCACGCGCGACGGCAGCGGCAACTGCCGCTTTTTTCGGATCAACTGCTTCATCAGACTCTGTTACTGGAGCCGCTTCGGTTTCAACGGCTGCTTCAGGTTCTGGTTCCGCTTGCTGCGCTGCCTGTTGTGCCGCTTTACGAGCTTTAGCTCGTGCGACAGCTGCGGCAACAGCCGCTTTCTTCGGATCAATCTCTTCAGCAGGCTCTTTAACTGGAGACGCTTCGGTTTCAACGGCTGCTTCAGGTTCTGATTCCGCTTGTTGCGCTGCCTGCTGTGCCGCTTTACGTGCTTTAGCCCGCGCGACAGCAGCGGCAACCGCTGCTTTTTTCGGATCAACGGCTTCATCAGGCTCTGTTACTGGAGCCGCTTTAGTTTCAACGGCTGCTTCAGGTTCTGATTCCGCTTGCTGCGCTGCCTGTTGTGCCGCTTTACGAGCTTTAGCACGCGCGACGGCAGCGGCAACTGCCGCTTTCTTCGGATCTGCTTCTTTTGCTGGTTCAGCTGTTTGAGCTTCCGATGTTGATTCAGCAGGTTGCTCAGCTTGTTGAGCCGCTTTGCGTGCTTTAGCACGAGCGATGGCTGCGGCAACTGCCGCTTTTTTCGGATCAGCCTCTTTTGCTGGCTCAGTTGTTTGATCTTCAGGTGCTGATTCAGCAGGCTGCTCAGCTTGTTGCGCCGCTTTGCGTGCTTTAGCGCGAGCGATGGCAGCAGCGACTGCATCTTTCTTCGTATCACCTGTTGAGGCTGGCGTTTCAGCTGAACTTGTTTGTTCAGCGGCGAGTGCAGCTTTACGCTCACGTGCTTGGCGCTTACGTTCTTCACGAAGTTTGGCCATTTCACTGTTATCTGGCGTATCGCTACCAGCTTGCTGCGCCGCTGCTTGTTTCGCTTTTGCTCGCGCAATTGCAGCCGCAACGGCTGGTTTTTTCTCATCAGACGCTTTTGGTGCTGCCGCTTGTGCCTGCTTCGCTTTCACGCGGGCAATGGCTGCGGCTACTGCATCATCACCACCTGCATTGGTCATTTCTTTGCGGCGATCATCAGCGGCTTTCTTGAAGCGATTCTCTCGCTCTGCTTTATCGCGTTCTAAACGTGCTTGTTTCGCTTCAAAACGCAGACGAGCACGCTCGGCATTCGCTTCATCTTGCTTACGAGCTCGAATTTCAGACTTCGCCTGACGATAGTACTGCACCAGTGGAATTTCACTTGGGCATACATAAGCACACGAGCCACACTCAATACAGTCGAATAAGTTGTATTCTTCACACTTGTCGTAGTCTTGGTCTTTGGCATACCACTGCAATTGTTGTGGTAGCAGAGATACCGGACAAGCCTCGGCACAGGCAGAGCAGCGGATACACGCCATCTCATGGTTGTGCGGAGTAATTTCTTTGCGGGTTGGCGCTAGAATACAGTTGGCTGTTTTGGTGATTGGCACACTGCTATGTGGCAAGGTGAAGCCCATCATTGGACCGCCCATGATCACACGCGGGCTTTTCTTCTCAGCTTTATAACCAAATCGTTCAAGCAAGAAATCAACTGGTGTACCTAAAAGTGCCCAAGTATTACCTGGTTGCTTAAAGGTTTTACCTGTTAGCGTCACAACACGTTCGATTAGTGGTTCGCCATCAATAACGGCACGTTTAATCGCGTGGGTGGTCCCCACGTTTTGCATCATGACACCAATATCAGCCGGAATGCCTTTGGTTGGCACTTCACGCCCAGTCAGGATTTTGATCAGCTGCTTCTCACCACCCGATGGGTACTTGGTCGGAATCGCGCGGATCATGATTTTGTCGCTATCTTGAATACAACGGTGCAGGGCTTCAATGGCCTCTGGTTTGTTGTCTTCAATCCCAATCACCGCCATTTTCGGTGACAGGATGTGTTGCAAAATACGAATGCCTTCAATAACTTCAGATGCGTAGTCTTGCATTAAGCGATCATCGGCTGTGATGTAAGGCTCACATTCAGCGGCGTTGATGATCAGCAGTTCGGTTTTACCCAAACCACTTTGTAATTTACGACCCGTTGGGAAACCTGCACCACCCATACCAGAAATGCCTTGGCGGCGAATATGGTTGATAAGATCAGTGGTGTCAGTGTCTTGGTAGTTTGGAAAAGCGGTACGCTCAATCCAAGTGTCGTTGCCATCAGGTTGGATAACAATACACATATCGCTCAACCCCGATGGGTGAGCAATGGTGCGTGATTCAATGGCGGTGACAGTACCGGATGTTGGGGCGTGAATAGGCACACTCATCGCCACATCGGCATGTGTTAGTGGCTGACCTTTTAACACTTGGTCGCCAACATTGACGATAACGTCACCAATAGCACCAATGTGTTGTTTTAGCGGCAATACCAGTTCTGCTGGCAGTGCCGCAGGGGTAATTTTGCTGTGGTTAGATAGAGTTTTGTGCTCAGGCGGATGCACACCACCTGGGAAGTCCCACAGCTGACCTTGTTTTAATTGTTCGATAATAGACAGCATGGTTACTCTACCTTGTCGCTTGATGTTTCAGGGGCGCTTGATTTAGCTGAAGCTTTTGATTCTGTAGGCAGGTTCACCACAGGGATCTGATTTAGATTCCATTTCCAGCTTTCAGGTGTCATCTCGACAGGGACCATTTCAATACAATCAGTCGGACAAGGCGATACACACAGATCACAGCCAGTACATTCGTCTTTAATCACCGTGTGTAGGGCTTTAGTACCACCGACAATGGCATCAACCGGACAAGCTTGAATACACTTGGTACAGCCAATACACATATCTTCGTGAATGAATGCGACTTTCTTAACTGATTTTTCTTCATCGTGTGCAGAGTCGGGCACATCCACGCCCATCAAATCTGCCAGTTTTTCGATGGTCGCCTGACCGCCCGGAGGACATTTATTGATGTCATCACCATTTGCGATGGCTTCAGCGTAAGGGCGACAACCTGGATAGCCACACTGACCACATTGTGTTTGCGGTAAAATCGCGTCAACTTGCTCAACGATAGGATCGGCTTCCACTTTAAAGCGGATTGAAGCAAAACCCAGAATCAGGCCGAAAATAGCGGCTAGGACTGCAATCGCAATCACTGCAATTAAAATTCCGCTCATATTAGAGTTTCACCAATCCAGTAAAGCCCATGAAGGCAAGAGACATTAAGCCAGCGGTGATCATTGCAATTGATGCGCCTTTGAATGGCTCTGGGACATCAGCCGCTGCAATACGCTCACGCATTGAAGCAAACAATACCAATACCAGTGAGAAGCCGACCGCGGCACCAAAACCATAAATAACAGATTCAGTGAAATTGTGGCGTTCATTGATGTTGAGTAGGGCAACACCTAATACCGCACAGTTGGTGGTGATCAATGGTAGGAAGATACCCAGTAAGCGATACAGTGTCGGACTGGTTTTGTGGACAACCATTTCAGTAAATTGCACCACTACAGCGATCACTAAGATAAAGCTCAAAGTACGCAGATATTGAATGCCAAGGGGAACTAGGATGTAGGTTTCCACCAAGTAGGCACACACAGACGCGAGCGTTAGCACGAAGGTTGTTGCTAAGCCCATACCAATTGCAGTTTCCAGTTTCTTAGACACGCCCATAAACGGACATAAGCCTAAAAACTTCACCAGCACAAAGTTGTTCACTAATACAGTGCCGACGAGTAGTAGCAGGTATTCAGTCATACCGTCTTATATTATTTTTTGAAAGAGATCTGCATATTATCGACCTTTACGCAAGCGATAACAACACTTCTGCAGCAGGGGTATTCAAGATTGATGATTCTTTCATCAGTTATATCTGGTTTGAAATTATTACGATCAGAGGATGTTACCTATTTGGAGCGGCAGTTTACTGTGTTGTAAGTATCTCTCGGTTGTGGGTAACGAAAGGAGGATGCGTTGCATAATTTGAATGGTGCAAATTTGCGACTGGTGCGAGTAACGGGGGAGTAATAGGTAAGATGTTGCACAGTTGTTTGTGTTCATAGATGAGTTTTGTGATTTCACTGTTTGCTTTATTTTGCATAGCGCATGCCTTTTAGTGATATGTATAGCAATAAGCAATTCACTGTAGTGCTTGATGTTGTTTATGTGCTCCAATTCAAAACTTTTCGGATGTTGGTTAGGCAGTATTTGCCGGTAATTATTCGGAGAGCTTTGATTTTATGGAATATCTATTCACCCTGGCGGTAGTGGGCATGGTTGCCTTCTCGATGCTGAAAAAATTTAACCCTCAAGCAACGCTGATCACAGCGGGCTTGCTACTTTTAGCTTTTGCTCAGCTTGCTGACATCTCACCAATTTTGGCTGATGGTAAAACGCAAGGCGCTATGTTCTTTGATTTATGGCAGCGCTTTACTGAAATTACCAACAGTCGTTTGGGTAAAGTGGGTTTAACACTGGTCTCTATTGCAGGTGTTTCTACCTACCTTAACCACATTGGTGCATCTCAAGCATTGGTGAAATCAACCTCACGTCCTGTTATGGCGGTGAAAAGCCCATACGTGCTATTGGCGTTGGTGTTGATTTTCGTGTCTATCATGTACGTGTTCATCACAGGTGCGACGTCGTTATCATTACTCTTGATGGGTACGCTTTACCCTGTATTGCGTAATGCTGGGGTGAGTGCCAAAACGGCGGTAGCAACAATTGTTATTCCAACGGCATGGGAATACGGTCCGGGTCAGATCAATGCGGTGATCGGGGCGAATGCGATTAACGTGGAAATCATGGATTTCGTGGTTAACCACCAAACAATTTTCCAAGTGTTACTGTTGGTATCAATTCCAATGGTGAATATCGCATGGCAACGTTACTGCGATAAGAAAGAGGGTTACGACCCTGCGCAAGACCGTGGTAAGTACCTGCAAACACTAGAAGCGCAACACGACGAAAACGACCAAGTTCCAGGTTTCTACGCATTGCTGCCAGTGCTTCCGTTCGTGTTCCTATTTGGTTTCTCAAGCATGGTGATGGAATCGATTACCATGACCATCCCAATTGCGATGATGTCGACTATCTCGATCTGTATCGTGATTGAAGCTGTTCGTTTCCGCTCTATTCAGCGTGCATTTGACAACTTTGAAGCTTGGTTACGTGGTACTGGGATGATTTTCGCCAGCGTACTGACTTTGATGATTGCGGCTGAGTTCTTCTCTGCGGGTTTGAAAAACATTGGGGCTATCACTGCGCTTATCGACACCGCGAAGTCTTTTGATTTAGGTCCTGGCGGTATCGTGGTGGTGTTCTCTGGCTTTATTTTGCTAACGGCGTTTATTACCGGTTCTGGTAACGCGCCAGTTATGGCATTCATTCCTATCGTGCCGCAAATTGCGACCAACTTCGGTGTGAACCCACTGCTTCCATTGGTTCCAATTTTGTTTGCTGCAGGTATTGGGCGTACCATGTCTCCAGTTGCTGGGGTGATCATTACCGTGGCAGGTATGGCAAAAATCACACCTATCGATGTTATTAAACGAACCTCTGTGCCAATGATCAGCAGTATGCTGGTGGTATTGGTGCTGGCGGTGATCAAGTACTCATAAGGACGAAAAATGGACATTTTAATGCTAAGTAACGGCAAAATTGCCGGTAACGAACATGTGATGGGCTTTGCAGGCGAAGCGATTGTTGAGCAAGTGAAGCGTACAGGCGCTAAAAATTGGGTACTGATCCCGTATGCTGTGATTCGTTCTAGCCACGATGACCGTGTGGCAATGGTACAACAAACGTTTGATGCGCTAGGTTTAGACTGTATTGTTACTGGTCTGCATCAAGCCGAAGATCCTGTTGCGGCAATTAAAGCGGCTGACGGTATTTTGGTGAGCGGTGGTAACACTTGGGTGTTGAACAAAACATTGCATGATTTAGGTTTGGTTGGCCCAATCCGTAAAGCGGTATTGGATCAAGGTGTCCCTTATATTGGTTGGAGTGCTGGTACTAACATTACGTGCCCAACAATTCGTACTACCAACGACATGCCAATTATTACTGGTGCGGTACTACCGTCGCTGAATCTTGTGCCATTCCAAATTAACCCACATTACTTAGAAGCGAAAGTGGAAGGTCACAATGGTGAAACGCGTGACGAGCGCATTCAAGAGTTCCTGGAAGTGAACAAGCACGAGCCTGTGATTGGTATTCCTGAAGGGACTTGGCTGCACCTACACGATGGTGAGCTTAGTTACCACTGTGCTAACGGTAAAGATCTAAAACTGTTTAGCTACGGTAAAGAGCCAGAGTACTTTGCACAAGGGCAAGACATTCAGTTCTTAATGGCGCATAGCTGCTAAGGCTCGCGACATACTTTGATAAAAACGGTAACTTCGGTTGCCGTTTTTTTATGACTGTTGTTTGTCTTCATCATCCAAGTCTTTTGGTGCTGTTTGACTAAATCGCGACTGGTTAGAGTGTCAATTAATGCATCTGGTTTAGTATCGTGTCGGGATGGCGTAAAACCTACAATATGCTTTCTATAGAGCCAGACAGGATAGGGTGTCACCTAATCCGTAATATGGCTTTTCTGTTACCTGCTTTTGTTAAATTCATTGTTGAACAGCCGATTTGAGTGTCATTGTGCTTTTTATCGCACTAATTATTAGTAAGTTGGTTGTTTATTTGATGCTTATAGCATTTTTAATAGTAACCATGCTAAATCATGAATTAATGTGCTGATTTTGCGATCTATTCCTATTGCAATCTGATGGCTGTGATGACGATCACCTACCATAATATTAATAAAATTCATTGGTTTAGTGAGTAAAGCTAATGATAAAAACACAAGCTTTGAATAAATAGATTCATCTGCCTGATATCTTATTCAGAGCAACATATAATGAGTGAAACTTAACAAATTGGTGGCTATTTTTGCTGCTTTTCTTATGTTTTTGGTCGTTGATTGATCACCTGTGGCACGTCACTGGGTGATTCTTGGCGTTTTATACCAAATAAATTTATAAACTCAGTAGTTAATCCAGTATTTGGTTTTAACTTTAGTGCCATATTCCACTTAAAAGCTGTTCTAATGCGCAAATAAACTGCATTGTTTTATTTGTCTGGTTTATATTTCCAAATTCATCTTTTTATCTAGTGTTTTTCTCTATACAGTGGCGATTTTAGGAGGGCGTGTGTCAGTTAAAAATTCATTCAACGTGCGAAATGCAGCCGCCGACACGTTTGCGATGGTTATTTTCAGTTTTATTACTGGCATGCTAATTGAAGTGTTTATTTCGGGGATGACGTTAGAACAATCGCTGGCGTCACGTACTTTATCAATCCCAATTAACATTGCGATTGCTTGGCCTTATGGTGTGTTCCGTGATGCGATGTTGCGTGCGGGGCGTCGTATGTCTGAAAGTGGTTGGATGAAGAGCATTGCCGATATGTGTGCGTATGTGCTTTTCCAATCACCTGTGTACGCAGGTATCTTGTTTGTCGTGGGTGCTGATACCGACCAAATCATTACGGCAGTAGCAAGTAATGCCGTTGTGTCTGGTGCACTAGGTGTGGTTTACGGTCACTTCTTAGATGCATGCCGTCGCATGTTCAAAGTGCCGGGATACTATCAAGCACATTAATCCTGCTTCAAACTTAGTTCAGGCTAATCTCTGTTCTAATGTGGTAAAACATGAATATCAAAAAGGTGCCATCAAGTTACTGAGCGTAACTGAGTGGCACCTTTTTTGTTTGCGGCTGTTTTGCCTTTGCTATCGTACTGTGGCGGTACGACGACGAGCGAATGGGTGCGATTTTTGGTTCTTGATCGCGATTTCCAATTGTGGGTGCGCAATATCAATATTGTGGTCGATGAACTTACGCTTGATACGACAATGAAGATCGTGGGTTAGGCTCAAGCGGTGTCCTGTTTCCGCTGCATAGGCGCGTACTTCGAAGTTCTGGCAATCAGCCGACAGACCCAAGAAGAAAACTTCAGGGGCTGGATTATCGAGCACTAATTCACACTCATGGGCAGCATCGAACAGCAACTGGGTGACCAACTCACTGTCAGCAAGATACTTCACATTGATAGTGATAGTGACGCGGGTAATGGCATCTGATAGCGACCAGTTAACAAACTGTTCGGTCACAAAAGCTTTGTTTGGCACAATCACTTCTTTGCGATCCCAGTCGACAATGGTGGTTGCACGGGTTTGAATTTTTGCGATCACCCCTGTTAAGTCACGAATCGTGACGGTATCACCGATACGAATTGGGCGCTCAAACAAGATGATCAAACCAGAGATAAAGTTGGCGAAGATCTCTTGTAAACCGAAACCTAAACCGACACCCAGCGCGGCGACCAACCATTGCATTTTCGACCAATCGAAGCCGATCAATCCGGAACCAATAATGATCCCAAGGAAGATAGTCAGATAGCGCGTAAGCGAGGTAAGGGCGTAGCCTGTGCCCGGGCTTAGCTCGATATGTTGCAGGATCAACAGCTCCATTGCAGCTGGTAAATCTCGGGCAAACACTGCGGTTAAGCCGAAAGCTAACAAAGCGAGCAATGCGCTTTTGACGGTAATCGCACTGAGCTCATCAATACCGTTAATGGTATTGGTCACATCCCATAAAGTGATGTCTTCTAATAGTGTGGTGGCTTGGTAGAGATCTGCCCACAGTACAGCCAGTACCGATAGGTAAATCAAGAACAGGAGTGAGCGCAGTAAACGCAAAGACTGTGCGCTGATTTTATCGAGATCGATTTCAGGCTCTTCAATTTCGATCTGCATTTCACTACTGGTGTGAACTTCTTCGCGCTCTTCATTCATTTCCGCTAAGCGTTGCGCCAAGATTTCCTGACGTTTAGCTTTAGCGCGTTCAAAGGCAAGACGGCGCTTTTGCAGCAACATTAGTCGCTTGGTCAGGAAGTAGATCAGTAGGGTGAGCACCCCAATGAACGCTGAGACTTCCAGCTTGGTCATAATAGATTGCGAGGAGCTTAAATAGCCTTTTAATGACGCGTAATTGAGCGCTTGGGGGATCACAATAAAGCTCCACCAAATGAGGTGGTGACGCAGGTGCGCTTTACCTTCTGGTACATCGCCATAGGTCATCGGCATTTTGTCGCGCCACAGCTTATATAAGAAGTAGCTGATAGCGATATTGCTGATAATAAAGGCAAGGCGTCCAAGAGTCGCACGAACGTCTACATCGCTATACAGCAAAGTAAATTGCTGGATCACCATCATTGGGAAATAGACCCACATCAGGGTGCGGTAGTGACCAAAGGCGTCTTTTACTACTTTCTCATCCCAGCCAAAATGGCTAATGAATAAGCCGTTTTCACGGACTAATTCGCGGATGAAACAAAATACCACCAGTGATAGTGGTAACGTTAATGCTTGGCCGAGATGATGGAAAAATGGGTATTGCCATGCTTCGGTGAGCAGATCGCCTAACAGACTAACGCATAAGGGAATAGGCCAAGCGAGAACGAAAGCGATCATCACATTGATATAGCTAAAGCGGAACTTGTCTTGAGTGACTTTGCCTATCATTTTGTGGATACGTTCGAGGCGAACTTTCCAGCGCTTGCGGCTCCATTTACTAATGAAAATAAGTACCGCAATACAGGAAAGTGTCACGATAATGCTAGTCAGCGACAAGCTGGCTGGCACTTTTAACAGGTTTATCCATTGGAAAGGGGAGAAGAACCAACGGATCTTTTCAACCGTGTTAACCACTAAGTTCCAACTCAAGCTATTAGTGTCGGGAGCCCAGAACAATTGCTTTTGTGCTTGAGTTGCCAGCTCTGTCAGCTGGTTATTTAGCTTGTCGTAAGCCACTTTTAAGGTGGCCTCTTGGTAGATCACTTTATCAGAGGCGTTGAGCACTTGTTTAAGAAGATCGATATTGGCTTCAATTAAATTTTTCTCAACCACTTGCTGCTCGTTATCAAGCGAGAGAGTACGAGGTTGCTTAAGTTGCTCGTTAAAACGATCAAGCTGCTGTTGGTATTCGTACTTTTTGATCTGGTGCTGAGCAATTTGCTGATCAAGTACTTCAATCGGCGGATTGTCGGGTAGCTCTTTTAAGCGGGTACGCAGCGTTTCACTGAACGCAGGGCTCAAGCGAAGCCACTCTGAAACTTGTTCAAGCTCTTCGGCAGTATGATTAACACTTTTTATATGACTGGTGGTTTGTTGCTGTAATAACTGCACCTGCTCAGTTTGTGCTGTGATGGCCGTTAATGCATTTGAAAGCTGCTTATTGGTAAGTATTAAGCGTTTGAGTACCGCAGGTTGATTATTGATGTCATCAAGCAGCGCTTCGCTGTCTTCTGCTTTTTCATCAACAGTTTCACGGGTTGCACGATTAAGGGTGTTTTGTAAGTTGTTGCGATAAGCCTGACGCGCTTCAATGTCGAGGTTAATGCGCTGAATGTTGAGTTTGGCTAATTGACGACGATTGCCCGCACTGAGCTGCTCGGCCTCTAACATGTAGATTTGGCTCATGTAGTACTGGCGAGCAATATCTAAAATCAGCAGTTCGTTAGGATCTTTACTGGTGTTTTCTTCTAAACGGATTTTGTTTTCAGTGCTTTTAATTTTGGCGCGAAGTTGTTCGGTTTGGCTTGAGAACAGATCGATCCCTTGCTCGATATCAGCAAAGATATTCTTTTGCTCTTTACGCGTTAGTTCGAGTTGTTGCAGCTTTTCGTCTTGATCTGCAATTTCAAGTGTCAGTTGTTCTGCTCCCCAATCGGTAAAATTAGGAAACTCGGTGACAGCATAGGTGCTAATTTGTTTTTTGAGTTCTTCAGCCCGTTGCGGATAGTTGGCCATCAGATCTTGGAACTCTTTGGTCTGACGGTTGAAGTCGCTAACTTTCTCCAATTGGCGTTGGGCTTTTTGTAGTGCATCGAGGGCTTTAAGGTTTTCAGGCGTTTTAGGTGCTTGTTCAAGCTGCTCGACTTTTTCACTTAGCGTTTGCTGAGTATTCGCCAATTCATCAGCATGACTGGTGGTAATGGAAAAACAAAGCAGCATCACGGTGACGAAGAGATGCTTAAATAAGGTCATACTGTATCCTTTCGGGCGCATAAAAATTGAAGCCAATGGCGTCTTCTGACACTTAAGTACCCATATTCTTGGGTGAGAGGCACGTGATTACACGATTTTATACTAATTTTAGAGCTTGTTGATTAATTTAATAAATTCAAGCTGATGAATGAGAGTTTGAGTCATTACTAACAATTGTTGGAGTTATAATCAGTGGGTTGCCGTAACTTGGTACGATTTGATCTAATAGTCGGCAAATGGTGATCTTTCTCATAAAATGGCTTGACCCTATCGGCGTGAGTGATTACATTAGCCGCCGTTGAGACGCAAGGCGTCCACGACAATTTGGTGAGGTGTCCGAGTGGCTGAAGGAGCACGCCTGGAAAGTGTGTATACGGCAACGTATCGAGGGTTCGAATCCCTCCCTCACCGCCATCATCTTTTTAGATGATAACAATTTCGGAGAGATGGCTGAGTGGTTGAAAGCACCGGTCTTGAAAACCGGCATACGTTTGTAGCGTATCTAGGGTTCAAATCCCTATCTCTCCGCCACATATAAGAAAGGCGCTGATTTATCAGCGCCTTTTTTGCATTTGGTTATGGTGGAATTGGATTTGAATCAAATCCGCCATACCCCAAGCGCTCCGCTAGATTGAAGAAAACCGTTGAACATTCAGCGGTTTTTTTTCGTCTTAATTTTGTGGTGGTGGAATAGGGTACTAAACCTTAGAGTTTCATCTGAGTCCGAAACGCTTTGATATTGCTGCGACTGACAGGGATCTCTGCGTCACTATGCTGAACATTGATGATATAAGTGCTGTTCATGCCCGGTGTGATTTGCGTGATTTTATGAAGGTTAACGCAGTAAGAGCGGTGGCTTCGGAAAAAACGATCTTCTGGCAAGCGTTGCAGTAATTCACTGATAGTGTAGGGCGCAATGTAAGTTTGATCTTGGGTGAAAACTTCGGTCACTTTCTCTTTGGCTACGGCATAGAGAATGTCTTCAATATTAATGATACAAATGCGATTTTGCTGCTGTAACGGTATTGTCGTTGCGGGTTCATTACCCTTTGACGCTAACGTGTGAGTATGAGGAGCGGCTTGATGCTCAAGCTTTTCTAATACACGTTGAACACGCTCTACACTTAACGGTTTAAGTAAATAGTCGACGGCTTCGATGTCAAAAGCTTCCAGTGCGTGCTCTTTGTACGCGGTAGTAAACACCATTTGCGGTGCGTTTTGCGTGTTGTGCAGATTTTTCGCCAGCATCATGCCGTCAATGGATGGCACGTTAATATCTAAAAAGATGACATCAACGCTGTGCCCTTGAAGGTATTTGAATGCTTGTAATCCGTCATCAAACACAGCAACAACATCGATGTTACTGTGTTCTTTAATGAGGTATTTAAGCTCTTCTTGAGCTAAGTATTCGTCTTCAACAATTACCGCTTTCAACATATACAGCCTCTGGTTGACGGTTCATGATTTTAAATGACACTTCGACGCCATCATCTAGGTTTTGAATTTGTAACCCTTGACCATAAATCAGTTTAATGCGCTGATGGACATTGATTAAGCCTATTTTATGTTTTTCCATCGTGCCGCTATTGAGCTTGTCGATAATTGGTTGTGGGATCCCTTCACCACTGTCTTTTACACTGATCAACACATGGTCATTGTGCTGTTTTACTCGAATCAGTACCCGTCCCGGACGGCTGAAAGGTTGAATACCATGCTGAATAGCATTTTCAACCAGTGGCTGAATGAGTAAGCATGGGATTTGTAGATAGACAGGGTCGATATCGAAGTCAACGGAGAGCTTATTGCCAAAACGTGCTAGCTCAATTGCGGTGTAGTCGCGCACCTGCTGAAGCTCTGCATGTATATCAATAAAGTCTTCATCGCGTTCAAGGTTATAACGCAGAAAGTCAGCAAGGTTAGCTATCAATGAGCGCGCTTTATCAGGTTGAATGCGGATCAAGGTGGAAATCGCATTTAAAGCGTTAAACAAAAAGTGCGGATTGATTTTGCTTTGCAGGGCTGAAAATTCTGCTTTTTGCAGCATGGTTTTGGCTTGTTCAGCGCTTGATGCTTCGATTTGAGTTGAGATAAGCACCGATAAGCCCTGGGCTAGTTCGATTAATGGCTGTGAGATCTGATTCTTTTTACGAAAACAGATCTTGAGCGTGCCAGTAATATGGTTGCTTTCTTTGAGTGGAATGATCAAAGCCGAGCGGAAGGATTCGTACTCAAAATCATTAGCCACCACATGAGTTTGCTGCGTTAAGACTTTTTTCACTAAGGGACCGCAGGCGGCTTGATGATCGTCATAGTGACCGAGTGTCGAGTCGTTAGCATAGGCTGAAATGAATTCACGATCGGTAATGAATACAGCATCAGCTTGTACTTCACGGCGAATAATATCGCAGATATGGGCGAGGCTGTCTGAATGGTTACTTTTGAAAAATGGTAGCGTCTGGTTGGCAATATCTAACGCCCGTTTGGCTTGCTGGGCTGCAAAGCGATCACGTTCGTTGTGAACGTCTTGGATCCGTTTGATGATTAAGCCAATGCTGGCTGCACCAAGCACCATAGGCAAACCTATGTTGTTCACTATGGTGAGCGCGAGGGTTTTGTCATCTGACAGGAGATAAATCAGTGCCATGGTGAGCACTTCACAGAACATGCCAGCGGCGATGCCCCAACAAATATAGTGCTTTTGATTGCCGTAACGGTAAATTAGGGTGCCGCACACGCCCGCAAAAGTACTGGTGATCAGGCAGGGGATAGATGTTGGTCCATCGATATCGATTAAAAAACGGTGGATCCCTGAGATGATTCCGGCAGGTAGCCCAACCCAAGGGCCGAAAATAATGCCGCCAGAGATAATAGAGATAATTCGAACGTTAACTAAGGAGCCATCAACATTCACACCGGTATAGGTGCTAAAAATGGCGAAGAAGATAAACAGAATCGAAACGAACACCAACTCGGTCGGTTTTCGCTCTGATGCATCTTTGTTCATGATGTCTTTGAATACGCGCGCTTGTGTGAGTAGGAACAAGGCTGACAGCATAAATGCAGCACGTTCCAACACGTTGAAAAGCATTTGTAAATGTTCAAGGAACAACAGTAAGACTCCTTTATTAACGAAAAAGCCCCTATGAGATCATAAGGGCTGTGAAACTAATGAATAACGGCTCACTCTGAGTGGGGGAGCGCTTTCATTGGTTGTTCGCGATTAACACATAACTGGTTGTAGCTGTTGTGTTTTGCTTGGCAGTTTGACGATTAGTGAGAACACAATTGAAATCACCACTAGTGCCAACATCACTGAGAACGTTGCCGTAAAGCCACCAAACACAGAAGCAATCACAGAGCCAACAAAGCTACCAATACCAAAGCCTAAGTAAATAAAACCGTAGTTTTTGGTAAGGTTGTTCAAGCCAAAGAAATCACTTACCAGAGATGGAAAAACGGTAATAGTGCCACCAAAGCTAAATGCAATACAGGCAATCGCTAAGTAAAAGCTCGATTGCTCAAGCGATACAAGGCGTAAACATACAACACCAACGAGGCAGATGATAAGCGCAATGCTGATCACTCGAATTCGCGCGATTTTATCAGACAATACCCCAAGCACTAAACGGCCAGAAAGGTTACATACGGCAATAATGGCAACGGAAGTTGCCGCAGCGGCAGTATTAAGGTGAACAAAGTTTTCACCAATGTCTTTTGCAACACCAATTACGTATAGGCCAGACATACATACTGTTAGGAAGATTAGCGATAGCATCCAAAATTGGGATGTTTTGAATGCTTCTGCAAGAGTAAACTCTGTTGACGCAGTACCTTGAGCGCTAGCTTCATTGGCAGCTGGTGCTTGGATTGGCGCATCACGCATCATCAAACCACCAATAACCACACAACACATCGCAATAATGCCCCATACGCTGAAGGTCATATATACGCCTGAGTGAGTCAGGAAATACATGTTGATGTATTTGAAGCCTAAGCTGCCTAAGCCGTAAGCACCGATAGCACACGCTGAAGCCACACCTTTACGTTCTGGGAAGAATTTCACACAGTTTGAGAGGGTCATTAGGTAGCCTGTACCATCAGCAAAGCCCACCAAGAAGCCTGCTACCACATATAAAATGAATAAGTTTGGCGCATAAGCAGTAATGATTAAGCTAAGGCCTAGCATGATGCCAGCACTGATAGTGACTTTACGAACACCAAAGCGTTCTTGCAGTTTGCCTGATACTGAAGAAGCGACGGCTAGCGAAAGACTTAAAATACCGAAAGAGAAAGCAACTTGGCTCACAGGTGCATCAAGTTTGTTGGCTAGTGGTGCGTTAAATAGGCTCCAAGTGTACACAGAACCGAGGGCAAATTGAGTAAGGATAGTACCAAACAGCGTCCATAATCTGCTTGGCTGGCGGTTAGATGATTGCATTTTGCTATGCTCCGAAAATCGTTCGTCGTCAGGGTTATAAGATTTATGTGACTTATTAATACGCCACTGAATCAGCACCGCCAATAGGTCAGTAAAACTATAAAATGAGCCGCACTGAGTCGGCATGAACTGCAATATTTGGGCATGAATGGCAGCGATGGAGAGAGTTCAGCAAGCTTTAGGAACTGTGTTTATGGGAATGTGTGGAAAGTGCATCTTGTTTTTGAATTGGTTTTAGCATTTCGGTTTTTAGTCGGTTGAGTAAAAAGGAATGTCAGTGTATTTCAGGTGATTTCTCTGCCTGTTTTCTTGGCTATTTGCTGGTGGGTTTTCATTTAATAATGTGAATTCAGTACTGGGTGGCTGAGTAAATACTTGAAGCGATGATGAAGTATGGCTCTCTGGTTGAGGTACCTTTAATCAGTAATGATGGGCTGATGATTAATGGTTAATCATCAAATATATAGTGCGATAAACGCTATAGATTATGGCAATAAAGCTATTTTATTCGGCGTTGGATTATCTATAGCAATTGCCTGCCTTTAAGCTTGATATTTTGAGATGGCCATTCCACATCTAGCACGAAAATTTTGCCTAATTTTACGGGCTGATTTTTTATTATGAGAGTCAGCTAAAGGCTAAGAACGTTAAAAAGGTTGGCGCAAAATTGCCAACCAAAGGTTCAATGTTAGAGCTAGGGTAGCTGGCTTCCTTTAATAATAATCAACATGGAAGCTCACAATGAAAAATCAGTTTTCTTTCTCTCTTGGTCTTGTTGCAGCTGGAGTTGCAATGATACCGACACTTGCTCAAGCCCACGGTTACGCCACTTACCCCAAAGCACGCCAAGTGATTTGTAATGAACAAGGCGGTCACTGGGGCTCACAAGATGGTTCAACAATTCCGAATGAAGCTTGTCGCGCTGCGTTTTTGGAGTCGGGTACATATCCTTTTGTTCAAATTAATGAATTTGCCACTTTGGTACCAGATTACAACAATATGACGGCGGTAAAAGCTGCAGTGAAAGATGGCCTCATTTGTTCTGGTGGTGATACCAAGAAAAGCGGAATGAGTGTCCCATCACTGAGTTGGCAACGTACTGCCATGAAATCGGGTGATACTTTCACGCTCAAATATCTTGCGACAGCACCGCATAACCCAAGTCATTGGCAGATTTATTTATCCAAACCAAGTTACAACGCAGCGCATAGTCGTTTGGCGTGGAGTGATTTAGAGCTTATTCAAGAGTTCGGCAATATTGAAAAAGTAAATATTGATGGGACTAACTACTATCAAATGGATGTCACTTTACCTGCTGGAAGAAATGGGGAAGCGACATTAGTGACTCGTTGGCAGCGTAATGACCCGGCTGGTGAAGGCTTTTATAACTGTAGCGATATTAAATTTGACGGCGATGCGCCAGCCCCAACATGGGCAAGTAAAGGGGCTTATGTTAAGCCGGGTGTTACCGCTAAAGTAGGTGATGCTGTGTGGTATCGCATTTTCTCTGCGCAAGGAAATGAGTTGGTATTTGAGAAGCTACCAATCACAGAAGCGAACGTAGATTTAAATACTTGGTCTTATGAATTAGCGCAACTGGTGAACCAGAAATACCCAGGCATCACTCAAATTGGAGTGAAAAATGCAAGCGATGAAATCGTGTATGAAAGTGCGGACCTATACGCCAACCAAGTGTATGTGACCAATAGTGATTACAACTATGCGCTAGATGTTCGTGAAGCTGGCGTTACACCACCAGTTATTAAGGTTGAAGGCTTAGCTTCTGAGTATCAGCTTGATGCCAATAACCAAATTGCGATCGCGGCAACGGTAAAATCTGAAGGTGAATATCAAGTTGTGATGGCACTGAAAGATAATAGCGGTAACACAGTAGGTGCAGACAGCGCGCAGCTTAGTGCTCAACAACCTTCAGCAGTTATGACTGTAATGGCAGAACAAGCAGGGCAGTTCTTGCTAAATGTTACTGCGACGTACAAAAATGGCGATGTTCAAGTATTGCAAAATCGTCAAGTAACGATCAAAGGCAATTCAGATGGTAGCTACGATTTTGTTTACCCTGACAGCATTGGCAGCTACAACGCAGGAACTAAAGTCTTAGCCACAGATGGTAACGTTTACGAATGTAAGCCATTCCCTGCCAGTGGCTGGTGCCGCATTTACTCCCCATCCGCGAATCATTACGAACCCGGTGTAGGAACACATTGGAGTGATGCTTGGATGAAGCGGTAACCCATTTTAGATAGCAAAGAAAGATATACGCCAGCAGTATGCTGGCGGTTTTGTTTCTGATAGGCATATAAGTGTTTCTGTATGTAAACGCTAACCATCTGATTTATAAGGATGTTATTATGTGATCTAAGTCATATTGTTCATCCAATATGAATGGCTCTTATTAATAGATTGCTTTAGATCAATTTCTAACACATAGGTGTGGTGATACATAAAGATGCAGGAAACAAAAGGATACTGTTTACATCTAATTTCCTCCCTACACCTTTAGGTAACTAGCGTAAGAAGTATTCGTAATTATGGAGAATTATCATGAGTAGTGCATTTTTTATCCCAGCAGTGAACCTAATGGGTGCAGGCTGTCTGACTCAAGCGGCTGACACAATTAAGGATCACGGCTTTAAGAAAGCGCTAATTGTTACTGATAAAGTACTGAACCAAATCGGTGTTGTTAAGCAAGTAGCAGATCTTCTTGCTGAGCGCGATGTTGAGTCAGTGGTATTTGACGGTACACAGCCAAACCCAACGATTGGTAACGTAGAAGCAGGTCTTAAACTGCTTAAAGATAACGAGTGTGACTTTGTTATTTCATTAGGTGGCGGTTCACCACACGACTGTGCGAAAGGTGTTGCTTTAGTTGCATCAAACGGTGGCAAAATTGGCGACTACGAAGGTGTTGACCAATCAGCAAAACCTCAGCTTCCGCTAATCGCAATTAACACAACAGCGGGTACAGCATCGGAAATGACGCGTTTCTGCATCATTACTGATGAAGAGCGTCACATTAAGATGGCAATTGTTGATAAAAATACAACACCGCTTCTATCAGTAAACGATCCTGAGCTTATGCTTGCTAAACCTGCTTCGCTAACAGCGGCAACAGGTATGGATGCATTAACTCACGCGATTGAAGCTTATGTTTCAACAGCAGCAACGCCAATTACTGACGCAGTAGCAATTAAAGCGATTGAGCTTATTCAAGCACACCTACGCACTGCGGTTAACGATGGTCAAAACATCGAAGCGCGTGAGCAAATGGCATACGCACAGTTCATGGCTGGTATGGCATTCAACAACGCATCTCTGGGTTATGTTCACGCAATGGCGCACCAACTAGGTGGCTTCTACGACCTTCCACACGGTGTATGTAACGCAGTACTTCTTCCACACGTACAACGTTACAACGCACAAGTTTGCCCAGAGCGTTTGAAAGATGTTGCTAAAGCAATGGGTGTGAACGTTGAAGCGATGACTGCAGAGCAAGGTGCAGAAGCGGCACTGGAAGCAATTCAAGCTCTATCTAAAGATGTAGGTATTCCTGCAGGTCTTACAGAGCTTGGCGCTAAAGCAGAAGACATTCCTGTACTAGCTGACAACGCACTAAATGATGCTTGTGGTCTAACTAACCCTAAGCAAGCGACGCACGAAGAGATTTCTAGCATCTTTGCTGCAGCGCTATAAGCGACAAACCTAACTAAATATTGAAATAACGACAACGGCAGGGGAAACCCTGCCGTTTTTTTGTGCCTAGCGTTAGCACATCGTTTTTATAACGTCACTGGCTCTTGCGCAGGTTTGATTGAGTTTAGTAGACAAACACCGATAATACCGCTCGTCACTAAGATACTCACTAACATATGACTCGGGGAAACAGCGAAAATCCCCGTAACGAAAATATACAAAGCGGATAGGCTGATTTGGCAAACTCCAAGAACCGCACTCGCAAGCCCCGCATTGTCAGGGTATAAACTTAATGCTTGGCTGGTGGTAGTACCAAAGCATAATGAAAAGCCTGCACAGGTTAATAAAAAGCCAAGTAAGAAAGCCATTTCTAATTGATACATATTGGCAAAATACACTGCAGTTCCAGCAAGGGTTAATACAGCAAGCCCTGCTATAATGATGCTGTTCTGTTT
Organism: Photobacterium jeanii; assembly: GCF_001650345.1. Taxonomy (GTDB): domain Bacteria; phylum Pseudomonadota; class Gammaproteobacteria; order Enterobacterales; family Vibrionaceae; genus Photobacterium; species Photobacterium jeanii. The sequence continues at coordinate 185,072 of NZ_LVHF01000028.1, forward strand.
AAAGTGATTTAATAATTTAGGTGTAGAGAATGATGTGAGCATACTTACACTAGAAAGCAGCCCCATAGCCAATGCGAAATCACCCGTTGAATAGCCCAGTTGCTGCATCAAAATTAAAGGTGATGTATTTACATAGGTCAGAATGGAGGTAATGCCTAAACTCAAAATTAATAAGCGAGATAAAAAGAAAGTATTTAGGAATATATTGAGCTGTACCTTCGCGCTGGTATTCTCCTGTCCCGATTTAGTTTCTGGTAACTTAATTAAGCAGAATAAACCAATTGCCCCGCCTAATAATGCCATCCCTAAGAAAAGCTGTTGCCACGGTAAAAATAACAGTATGAAGTGACCAAGCACAGGTGCCAGTACAGGAACGATACAAATAACGCCATTGATCATTGACATAATTTTGGCGCGTTTTTGATCGGTTAGGGTGTCGCGTAAAATGGCGAAACAAACTACGTAAGCAAATCCAGCGCCTACGCCTTGTAAAAAACGAGCACTTAAAAAGGCTGTTACTGACTCGGCTTGTCCCGCCATGATTGAAGCCAACATAAAAATACAGCTGCCAATAATAGCGACTGGTTTACGTCCAACTTTATCGGCCACGTAACCTGCAATCAGCATCATCGATGCCAAACCAAAGAGATAGAATGAGAAAGCATTGTGCATATCGCTCTCGGATGCAGCGATATTGCTGGCTATCTGTGGTACGCCCACCAAGTAAAGATCGATACCAAGCGGGTAGAGTAAAACGAGACTGAAGCAGCATAAAATAAGTTTAGACATGGAACCTCCTGGAGTTGTGAAGGTTAATGGATGTCTAAGGTGAAGACGATTGATTATTAAGACATGCGTATTTTCCTAAAATTACATTTAGGCTGATTATTGGTTTGCTGAGTTCAATTCCAATAAGGAATATTTTGTTGGCGTTAAAGCTAAAATTTGCCTTTAAAGTGCGCTGATTGACAAATAAAGCAAAGATTATCTGCGTCAAAATATTGTCATGGGATTATATGCAATGTAACATGGCGAACAAATAAACATTGTTTTGTTATAACATCTAACAAATATCACTATAATTTATAAGATCTAAGTTTTGTTATGAGAAAATTATGCATTAAGCGCCAAAATGGCGTATTTGCGATTGAGTTTGCGCTGGGTTTTGTTGTTCTATTTATGTTCACAATGCTCATTTTTGAAACTTGCCGAGTGACTTATATTTCTGCCGTTTTGGATTACGCGACTGCTGAGGCTGCTAGAGATGCAAGGGTGCAGTTAAGTGAAAATAAAGAGTTTGAGAAGTATAAAAATATCAAATGTGATGACTTAACGGATGAAGTGGAGAGGTCGCATTGTCACCGAATTCAGCAAATGGGCAAAGACCAATTTTCGCAGTGGTATTATCAGTTTATTAGTACTAATGCTGGAGTATTGTGGAAAATATTTACTAGTGAGAGTGATTACACTTTAAAAGTAGATGCTTATCTAGACCCTGTTCACTATGAGAAAAATATAAAGTCAACAAATTGGAATAAGGCGACAATTGCTGAGTATACAGTAACTTACACCTATAAGCCAATGATGTTTAAGTGGTCTTTTTTAGAGAGTAAAATTACAAGAAAGTTATTGGCGGTTCAAGATACTGCGTTATTTAGAGAAAAACTAAAAGGCTAATAATGAAAAAACAACAGGGTACTTTTAGCATTGAATTAACTTTTGTCTTAATAGGTATGACAGCATTGCTGTTTTTTATTTTTGATCTTGGGTTGCAAGTTATTCAAAAAAGCCAGTTACATAGAACATCATACTCTTTGGTTTCAATCTTGAAGGAAAGAAAGGCATTCTATAGCCCTAATTCTAGAGTTACAAATTGGGATATAAATCAATCACAGGCACAGCAAATTTTAGATATGGCGAAGAGGTTACAAGGAAATTCAGCACAGTTACGTGTAAATATTGGCTTTAAGAGTGGTGAAAAGACAGAAGTTAAATTTTACGCTGGTGATTTGAGTATTCCATGTCAGAGTGTACCGATAGGAAATAATATGACTGAAGGTGGTAAACATGATTTGAATGTTTACCGAGTAACAGTATGTAAAAAAGTGCCTGCTTTTTATGAAAAGGCGATGACAGCAGATACAGCTAAAACATCTAGGGTTATTAGTTCAACTTCTATTTTTGTTGGTAGGTAGTAGTTATGAAGATTAAGCAACAAAAAGGTGCAGCAGCAATCTATTTTGTTTTTGTTGCTGTTGGAATTCTAGGGTTAGGAGCTTTGGGAGTTGAAGGGAGTCGCTACATAACAGAAAAGGCTCATTTAGGCGATACAATGGAAGCGACAGCAATAGCCGTTGCTGAGAGTGATGATCTCCGCGATGATGCGCATTTCGATCAGCAGCAAGCTAAAAAAATAGCATCTGCTTGGGTTGATTATCTGATGCCGGATAATAAGAAGAAAGAATTTGTTGTATCTCGAGAAAAGGAAGTTTTTGAAAAAGAAGTCTCAGGGCAAAAAGTAACGCGAACAATTCATCATTATAAGCTAGCAAGTACGACTACGCATGATTCGTGGATGGCAATGTCAGGCGTCCCTTCGTTTGAAAAACAACAAAAGATATTTAATAAGGCAACAGCTGCGAGAGTAAGGACTGATTTTGAACCGGTAGATGTCGTATTTGTTTCTGATTTTTCTGGTTCAATGGCAAGTTATAATCGTATTGGAAATCTTAAATATGCGATTAGTGAAGTTACAAAAGTGATATTTGAAGGGACTCAAGAGTTAAAGAAAAAGCACCCTGGTGAAAAAATAAATGATTCTAGTTTTGGATTTGTTCCATTTTCTAAGCGCGTAGTTTTTAAAAAGGGTAATGATTACCTATGCTCATCAATGTTGTTGCCTCCTAAGTTTACAAGATATAGCCGTCCGAGATTTCAACAGAATTTTTCAACGTTAGTGAGTATGGGAAGTAAGTCAAGGAAGAGGTGGTACCAAAGGGCAGATGTGAATTACAGCTCTGATGAGCAGTATGTAATGGAAAAGTACGTTTCATGGGCCAGAAGTGGAAGCCGTAATATTGATTATAATTATTCTTCAAGGCAGGGCGGTTTCAATACAAATCATATTGACTACCATAGAACAGCAACCGAGATTCAGTTAGAACCGAATAATCTTATGTTGATGACACCAATGAAAATGGGTCAACGAGACATGAAAACCGAGCGTTATTGTACAACGAGTTCGAGTTCTCCTGCTCATTATGTTATCGATCGTGTTGTGATGTCTAAGAAAGAAGAAATGGAAGCCTTCAATAATAAAATTAAGCCGATGAGAGTTGGTGGCGGTACTGATATGTATCAAGCTTTACTAGCTGCCCCTAGTCAGTTTCATGATGCCATTAATAAAAACAGATTTGTTTTCGTTTTGTCAGATGGTGATGAGAACAATCATAGCTTTGAATATTTAGTGAATAATGGGCTTTGTAAAACAATACGAAATAAAATGTCAATAAATGCAAATGGTGAACCAATAAAATTTGAAATGTTTGTTATTGGTTTAAAATTTAATAATAACGCCCAAGAGTATAAAGATTGCTTTGGTAAGCACATATATACTGTTAACGACTTAAGCAAGTTAAAAGATGTTATTATGGAATTATTATCAAGCACAACCTCATATAATGTAGAGCGGAATAAGTAAGTGCTTTTTAGATTGTGTTTTTGCCACCTAAATGGGTGGCTTTTTTATGTCCAAATAGAGTCAAAAAGATTACTATTGATTGATTTGTTATTACGCGAGAGTGACAAAAAAATGACTATCAATTTAATTGCCTTGCTTAACTGTTTGATTTTTAAGGTTAATTTTAAAAGCGTAACATAACAAAAAACTTGCATCGTTATAAAAAATCATTATGATACTAATCAAAGTAAAGCTGGTGCTGTTAATAATCCTTATAGGATTAAAACAATATTTTATTAAATTTAACTTTTTAAAAGTGAGTCTTTTATGAAAAACCTTATGACACAATTTTGGAATAATGAAGACGGTGTTACTGCAATCGAATATGCTTTGATTGGTGTTGCAATGGCTGTTGTTGTTGGTGCAGCATTCAGTAATGATGCTGGCAGTATCAAAAGTCGTCTAGATTCTGCATTTGACAATATTTCAAATGCGATTTCAGGTGCTGCTGCAGCGAAGTAATAATGCTTCATTTACTTTTATCAATATTGGCCGTAATTGCGGTCAATATTATTATCTCAGACATAAAAGACCGCAAAATATCTAACAACTGGGTGTTGTTAAATTTTGCGGTTTGTTTGTCTTTAGCTTTGTTATTAGATGTATTTCCTCTGTGGCAAGGCTTGATTGTTTGTTTAGTTACATTTGTTATCGGGTTAGGGCTGTTTAGATTTAAGATCTTCGGTGCTGGTGATATTAAGCTGTTAATGGGCTATTCACTGTGCTTTGACTTTTCCTTGGCGTTAACAAATTTAATTGAGTTTTTGCTAGTGGGAGGCGTAGTTGTGATAGTGCAGCTTGGCTGGGCTTATGTGACTGCTGGCTATGCAGAGCTTAAGCAACGTGGTGTGCCATATGGCATCGCTATTTCATTGGTTAGTGTTTTTAATATTGGTTACTTAGTATTTGGAAAGGCTGGGCTATGAAACAAAGAATTACCTACATATTTGCTTTATTAGCATTGGGTATCGGTTTGTATGGGGTGTTCACTGAGCTGTTTAAGCCTGAGCAACCAGCTGTAGTTCAGCAACAAGTGCCGGTAGAGAAAAAAGTGAAAGTTTGGCTGACAACTGCTGATATTAAAAAAGGCCAAAACTTTACAACAGATCATTTAGCATCAGAGATGCGTTTAGAGCATGATGCAGATTTTGCTCTATTAGATTTACCTTATAATCAAGGTGCTGTTTTTCGTCATAATATCAAAGATGGCGAAATGTTAACGCAAGAAGATCTAATTACACCAGATAATCCAGAGTATATTGATACGATTATTTCTCCAGGGATGACACCTTTCCCTCTTGGCTTTGAGCAGCGTCATATTATTGCAGCTGGCATTAAAGCTGGCGACTATATCGATATCTTAGCACTAACCTCTCTTCAGCAAAATATGTCTTCAAGCGATCGGGTTGAATCTCCTCGTGCAGCTAATATTGACGTTAAACCATTATTGAATCGCATCCGTGTTCTTGCTGTTCAAGGTAAAACTTACGATGATCAAGATCTTGTTAATTACGGTACAGATGAAGCTAGTACGGTTGTGACTTTGGTTTTAGAAATCCCTCATCGATTTATTAGTAAAATGACACTCGCTCGTCGTTTATCAGCCCTTGAAATTTACAAATCAAAAGCGGCTTCCAGAATTCCAAATGCTCAAACCAAAGATATTTTGCCTGGCTACCAAGGTATTGTTGAAATGCGAGGTTCGCGACGTGGCTAATCAAGGATGTGTTATGAAGTTCTTTTCTCAATTCGCTACACTCGCCTTGCTTGCAGTAGTTTCATTTTCAGTTAGTGCTAAAAGTCTAACTGTTGCTTTGGGCGATGCTACCAGTGTTTCTACCCAGCAAGAAATTGGTACCATCTTTATTACTTCACCTGAGATTGCAGATTATCAAATTCTAGATGCACATAAGTTTATTGTTTTTGGTCGAGGTCGTGGTGATACACGTATCATGGTGTTCGATAAAGACAATAATAAAATTTATGATCGTAAAGTAAATGTAGTCCGTGACGTAAGTTTGGTTAATCGTCAACTTGCTGTTCACTATCCAGATCTCAACGTTAAAGTTGAAGCTATTGACGAGCAAGTGTTGGTGAAGGGAGAAATTATTAATCAAACTCAGCATCAAGAAGTAATTAAACTTATCGGTGAGCTACTAAAGCTAGAGAAAGACAATACCGTTGCCAATGACATCAAAGATAACGATGATAAAGATGGTGGTATTAAAGCTTACTTCAATAAACGCGTTGAATATAAAGGTTTGGTTGATAAGTTAAAAATTGCAACGGCAGATCAGATTAACGTAAAACTTTCTATCGCAGAAGTGAGTCGCCAATTAAATGAAGAACTTGGCTTTAAATGGAGCGATATGCTGGGTAAGCAAGGTAAGTTCTTGTTTAAAGACTTTAAGTTTGGCGAGCTGCAGACTATTTTGAGTGCGATTAATGATGAGTCTGTTGGGCAGATGTTAGCCGAGCCTAATCTTTCTGTTATTTCAGGTGAATCAGCCAGTTTTCTTGTCGGTGGTGAATTACCAATTATAACAACAAGTAATAACGGCACTTCTGTTGCGTATAAAAGTTACGGTATTAAGTTGGCATTTGCTGCCAAAACACTTGAAAGTGGTCGTATTCGCTTAAAACTGAGCCCTGAAGTGAGTAGCTTAGATAAAGCTTATCAAATTCGTGGTGATTCTTTCCCTGCGCTTCGGACGCGCAAAGCAGAAACGACTATTGAGATTAAAGATGGTGAGAGTTTTGTGTTAGCCGGCTTATTAAGTTCTGATGATGTGGAAGGAATTTCTAAACTGCCGGGGGCGGGTGATATTCCTATTATTGGTAGCTTGTTTCGCAATACCACGACAGAGCGAACTAAACGTGAGTTGATTATTGTCGCAACGGTTAACCGTGTTAAAGCGCAACACCAATCTGAAATTCAGATGCCAAATATGCAACGCACAAGTACATTAAACCGTTTATTGGGTATTACTTCACAGCCTAAATATGGTGTGACTTATGAGCTGCTCTCAAATGGTGGATTTAAAAAATGATGAATGAAAAACAATTCACACTTTATCGTTTAGTTGTTGGCGTTGGTGCACTTTTATTAGTTGGTTGTAGTCAAGGCCCTGCGGTTACCGGAACTGAAGCTGCTTTAGTACCAACAAGTGCAGAGTTGAAGTTAGCGGTTAAGACAAAGAAAAACAGTGATAAAGACAAGCTTTATCAGCGTGCCAGCGATTTTATTGTTCAGCAGTTTGAGCAAGATGCTGAACGTATTGTTGTGACGGCAAATACGAAAGCAGGTAAACAAGTACAGGCAAAACTAAAGCGCAATCTGGGTAAATACCAGCAGTGGATTGAGTACAGAGTTGAAAATAAGCCGCGAGCTTCTGTTGATTTATTCGTTAAATCCAATAAAACACAGGTAATTATTCCGCCTTGTGCCCCTTTGGGGCAATATAATGTCTGGGAACAACAGGATGGTTGTTTTTCTGAGCGTGCCAGAAATAAACAGCTAGCAACGCCGTCAACACTACTGCCTGTTGTATCTGAAATGGCTATTGAGCAGCGAGAAAACAAATAATGTTAGATCTTACCGAAGCGCTAAAATCAACCCAGACGTCTGAAGAGTCGTTAGGCCTTTGTAGTGTTCTCTTTTATCAATCTGAACATTGTCGTGACTTGGTAAAAGAAGTGTTTAGCTTTGATGCTTTGGGTGAGCCGATTTTACGTCAAATGAAAGTTGCTGCATGGAATGAATATTTTGCAGCGAATCAATTGCGCGTCGACATGGTTCTGATCGAGCTAACAGATTGTGAAGATGTCGTTGCTCGTATGGCTGAGCTTGCGCCTCAAATTCCAAATACCGCTTCGGTTATTGTGATCGGTAAAGAAGATGCCATTTCAACAATCCGCTCACTCAAAGAAATGGGCTTTTATTATGTATTTTGGCCTGTTGTAAAAAGTGAACTAAGTGACTTTATGCGCCATGTGGTGCGTAACCACCATGGTGGTAAAGGCTTAGGTAAAGAGCGTAAAGCAAAGCGTATTGCTGTATTGGGTTCTAAAGGTGGCGTTGGTGCCTCGTTACTTAGCTGTGAGTTAGCCCGTTTCTTACGTAAAGAAACCCAAAGTCGGGTGATGTTGGTTGATCATAATTATACCGATAGCAATTTGGATGTGATGCTGGGGCTAGATGATTTTCCGAAAGTGGATATGAGTAAATCGTCAGTTCAGCTAACGCAACTTGATGAAGACTCAGCGCAAGCTTTGCTGTTGAAAGTCGGCGATGATTTATCACTACTGGCTGTTGATGGCGAAAAAACGGCAGTTGCAGATTGTTTTAAAGAAAGTGATGCGGTGACATCTTTGCTACTACGTCGATTCAACCTAATTGTTGAAGACTTTTCTGCATCAGTCCCTTTCCCTATTGATTACAAAGCGTTTTGCGAAAGCTATGACACCATAGTCGTGGTTGCAGATCCAACCGTATCTTCAGTTCGCTCGGCTAAACGTATGCTGCATAACTTAGATCTAGCGGCAAAAATGTCGCTAAAAACGCCACGTAGCCTATTAGTGCTGAACCAGCATCGTACATTCCGTGATGGCGTGCTTTACAAAAATGAAATTGAGAAAGAGTTAGCGCGTGCTGTTGATGTTGAAATTGCTTATGAGCGTTCAATTCCAGCGACGTTATTGTCTGGTAAGCGCTTTATTGAAATTAAAGGCAAGTTCTCCAGTAAGTTATTAACGCTATCAGGCTTAGTGCTTGGTCGTTCGATTGAAGTAAAATCTAATCCATTGCAAAGCTTGTTAGCTCAACTAACAACTAAGTTAAAGAAATAATCGTTAAAAAAACAATAATTAAAATAAGAGATAGTAATGAGCGCTGCAAAGTCACTGTATCTAGATATCCGAAATCGTATTTTTGAAGCGTTAGATACCAACGCGGTGGAGAGTGCGTCAAAAGAGCAATTACGGGCTCAGCTTACGAACGGTGTCGACATGCTGGTTGAGCAAATGGAGCAACCCGTACCTGCCATTTTACGTCGTCAATTTGTTACCAACTTAATTGATGAGCTAACAGGTTTAGGTCCGCTTCAGCCATTGATGGACGATGAAGATATCACCGATATCATGGTGAATGGCCCGGATAGTATCTTTGTCGAACGCTTTGGTATTGTTGAAAAAACTGAAATTAGTTTTGTTGATGACAAGCAGCTTCGTCAGGTTGCGCAGCGTATTGTTTCGCGTGTTGGTCGTCGAATCGATGAAGCTACCCCAATGGCCGATGCCCGCTTACCCGATGGTAGCCGTGTCAATGCGGTAATTAGCCCGATCAGTATCGATGGCACCGCTATTTCAATTCGTAAGTTTAAAAAACAAAGTATTGGTTTACCTGAGTTAGTTGAGTTTGGCGCAATGAGTCCGCAAATGGCAAAAGTGCTAATGATTGCGGCACGTTGTCGATGCAATATCTTAATTTCAGGTGGTACGGGTTCAGGTAAAACAACGCTGCTAAATGGTCTGTCTCAGTTTATTTCTGAAAAAGAACGTATTTTGACCATTGAGGATGCGGCTGAACTTCGTTTGCAACAGCCTCACGTATTACGTTTGGAGACGCGAGTAGCTGGTACTGAAGGCACTGGCGCGATTTCTCAGCGTGACTTGGTGATTAACGCCCTTCGTATGCGTCCAGACCGTATCATCATAGGTGAGTGTCGTGGCCCGGAAGCTTTTGAGATGTTACAGGCAATGAACACAGGTCACGATGGTTCCATGTCAACCCTCCATGCCAACACCCCTCGCGATGCACTTGCTCGTGTAGAGAGCATGATCATGATGGCAAATTTAAGCCTGCCACTAGAAGCGATCCGCCGCACAATTGTGAGTGCGGTGAATATCGTTATTCAGGCTAACCGCTTACACGATGGTAGCCGTAAAGTAACAGCTATTTCGGAAGTTGTCGGCTTGGAAGGTGAGAACGTGGTGATGGAAGATATCTTCCGATTTGAGGCAGATGAACGACAAGGGGAAGGTGACAAAATCTCAGGTCGCTTTGTGACTCCAGGTCTAATGCAACGCTCAGAACTTGCCAAGAAAGCGCGTTTCTTTGGTTTGTATGAAGAGTTAATGGCTGCTTTTCACAGTAGTTAAAGGAACAAGAAAAGCATGACTTTATATTTTTCGTTGCTGTTGATTGGTGCTGCGGCTTTGATGTACAGCACCACAGTCAAAAAGCAAAAGATCACAGCGATTAAAAAAGACCAGAAAAGTAAAGCCCAGGATGATATCAACTTGATGAACTTGGCATCGTTAAAAGGGGAAGGACTGAAAGATAAAGTGCTGATCCGTCTTAATGGTGTTTTTTCTCAATTAGGTAAGAAAGGCTTAGCACAGGCGGTTATTGGTATTACCGTGATTAGTTTTGCTATGAGCTACGTGGTTGGTGCTTATCTTGCTCTCGGTTTTGTTTCAGGTATGGCGGCGTTAACAATTACCCCATTTGTTGCCACTTTTTTATTGTTTAAGTTTTTGCTTGCTCGTCGTAAGAAGCAGTTTGAAGCCTCGTTCCCTGATGCGATTAACTTAATGACCAGTGCGATTAGCTCGGGTGAGAGTGTGATGCAGGCAATTCAATTTGTGGGTAACAAGCTCGATAGTGTGGTTGGTCAGGAATTTAAGTGGGTAGGTCAGCGTCTTCAGATTGGTGAGTCGCCAGACGATGTATTTAGACGCTCTTGTCAAAACTGCCCATATAAAAGCTACCGTTTCTTTATTATCACGCTTCGCGCCAATATGATCCGTGGTGGTCAGCTTAAAGAAGTCATGACACGTTTGAACCGTGTGTTGTTTGATGCGCGTTCTGTAGAAAAGAAAACCAATGCGATGACATCGGAAGCGCGTTTGTCAGCGAAGATCGTTGGTGCAATTCCATTTTTGTTCTTATTCGGTATGCAGTACATGAGTCCTGAAAACTTTGACTTTGTATTGAGAGATCCAAATGGTCGCGTCATTCTCTATTACCTCATTGGCAGTGAGACCATAGGTATGGGCATTATTTGGTTTTTAATCAAAGGAATTCGCTAATGTCGTCAATGGTCATATCTCTTATTGCTTTATTTGTTGGTATCATTGCTTTTAGTTGGATTCAATCAGCACAGCGTGCAAAGCAGCGTAAACGTATGCATAGTTTGCTGCAAAGTGAAGAAACTGAATCAGAAGCTCGCCGAAATTTCCGTAAAGCAATGAATAAAATCAGTGCGGAAAATAAGAAAGAATTTGAACACAAGTTAGAACAAGCGGGTATTTATAATAAAGGGTTAGCCATTTATTACTTACCAGCGAAGTTTGGCATTATTTTTCTCACGTTCGCATTTTGTGCTTTTCAAATCATGTCGGGTGAATGGGAGCTTAACGACGCGCTTATCCCTGGTTTTGGCGTCATGATTGTCGTGATCCTTGTGCCTGATTGGGTATTAGCCGCTAAGAAGAAAACAGTTGAGCGCAATGTGGGTCGTGAACTTCCTTACTTAATTGATTTGATGGCTGTTTGTGTCCAGACCGGTATGACGTTAGAGTCAGCATTGGCTTACTTGGCTGACGAAATGCAAGGCTTCGATAAACACCTTGCATACCATATCCATAAAACCGCAGAACGTGCACGATTAACGGGCTTAGAAACAGCATTAACTGAATTTGCAGTACGCATAAATACTCAGGAAGTGAGAAGTTTTACTTTTACCTTATTACAAAGTTTGCAGCATGGTAGCTCGATTTATCAGGTGTTAATTACGCTTTCAAAAGATATTCGTGAAGTACAAATGTTGGAAACGGAAGAAAAAATTGGTGCGCTGTCGGCCAAGATGAGTGTGCCTTTGATTATTTTTATTATGATGCCAATTGTTATTTTGATTATAGCCCCAGGTATTATGAGGCTAATGCAGTCGGGAGGTATCGGGTAATGAAAAAATTATGCTTGTTAACTTTAGTTGCTATTTTGGCAGGCTGTTCTAACTCCCCTAAGCATAAGATTTCCGATGAAGAACGAATGGAGATCACTCAAAATTATGATGGGTTGCAAGAGAATTATCGAGCACGATTAAAAGCAAATCCAAAAGATTATGAAGCGTTGGTGAAGTTATCTGGGGCTTATTTTAAAGATGGCGATATTGAAGCGGCCAGTTATTACATTGATCAAGTACCTGATGATAATTGTAGTCAAATAAACGGTTGCTGGTTAACTCGCGCGGATATTGCGTACAACAATAAAGATTATAGCCAAGCAAAATATTATATCGATTATAGCCTTGCGGTAGGTAAAGATGTTTATGCAGTCAAGAACCTTTACGGCATTATGCTTGCTCGCCAAGGTAATTTTGAATTAGCACGACAGTATTTTTTTGAAGCTCGTGTTGGTTTTAAAAGTGAAGACGCGATAAAAAATAATCTCGCCATGACAGAAATGATGGAAGGTAAGTATGAGAAGGCAGCCGAACGCCTTATGCCTTTATATCAAAAGAATCGTTTTGATGCTCAGATTAAAGCGAACTTGATCGTTAGCTTGATGCTTTCTAGTCAATACAGCAAAGTAAGACAATTATTGTTGCAAGAAATGAGTGAAGAAGAAGCGGCAGAAATGTTTGAGCAACTTCGTGAAGATCTGCAACAGCCAGCGACGTTGAATTTACCTGCGTTAGATAATTTACAACAATCACAAAATAACCTAGTGAGTGATCAGCATTCTGCTGAGCAAGATGAGGAATCATGATGAAACGCTTATTGCCATTATTATTTATCGCTACAACAAGCGTACATGCTGACGAGACTCTGCTTCAGCACTTATGTGAAACAACGGCGTTCAACCAAGAATTGACGGTAACGCAGCACCAGCCGGTAGTGATTGCTCATCACCGTAATGGCCAGATGTTAACTGGTCACCCAGTTGATCTTGATTTGTCTGCTTATGCTGAGTTATTGGCAGACAATACTGATATCAACCGCGATTGTTTAGCGTACCTTGAGCAAAATGGGGTGGTGAAGATTGTTGATAATGACGCATCGCCTAAGATGCAATCTGGTCAAACAATTGCGCGTGTATTCTTCTCATTTGATCGCTCAACTTTGAGTCAAACCTCGGTGCGTATTCTGGAAAAGATCGCCTCTCAGCTTAAAAACACTAAGACCTTACTTGAGGTTGAAGGCCACACTGATGCGAAAGGTAGTGCAGAGTACAACCTCGCGCTAGGTTTACGTCGTAGTAAGTCTGTGGAAGCATTCTTGAAGTCTCGCGGTATGCCGAGTCATCAAATGAAAGCCACCTCGAAAGGTGAAACAGCGCCTGTGGCTGATAACAGCAGCGATCACGGTCGAGAGCTAAACCGTCGAGTAGAAATCAAAGTTTGATTTAAAGGGTAGTTAGATATTAAAAATCCCTGTCACTTCAAAGTGACAGGGATTTTTTGTATCAGGGTGAACGGCTTGAATGATTTACAGCAACGGGCTGAACATATAGAAAAACTGCTCTGTTAGCTTGTGTTGTACTGGTCGTCGTTCCCATTCTTTCCAGTCAACTTGGGTTGAGTTTTTCAGGTATTCTTGCTGAAGCCAGCTTAGCTGTTGGGTAAATTCAGCACTATCGACAGCAAGGGTGACTTCAAAGTTCAGCCATAAGCTGCGCATATCGAGGTTCACCGTGCCAATTAAGCAGTGGTTGTCATCAATCACGACAGATTTGGTGTGAAGTAATCCGCCATGAAAACGATGAATTCTAACTCCAGCACTTAATAACTCAGCAAAGAAAGAGCGGCTAGCCCATTCCACCATAGTCGAGTCATTTTTATCGGGAATGATGATATTGACGCTGATACCACGATGAGCCGCACCCCGTAGGGCATGAAGTAAGTTTTCACTTGGCACAAAGTAAGGCGTGGTGATCACAATACTTTCTTGGGCTTGGTAAATGCTTAACAGTAGTACTTGGTGAATAATTTCTTCAGGCATCCCTGGGCCCGATGGGATCACTTGTACCGTATCATTTTCAGGAGAAGTAGGCGTTATGGTACAGCTTGGTAGGGGTGGAAGATCGCGCTCGCCAGTTTCAACCTCCCAATCCCATGCTTGAATACTATTAAGCACCGTGACTGTTGGCCCTGTTAACCTCACCATCACATCGATCCACTCACCGACACCTGCATCTGTTTTGAAAAACTTAGGATCAACCATGTTCATTGAGCCTGTGTAGGCGATGGTGTTATCGATTACTACAATTTTCCGGTGTTGGCGCAAGTCTAAGCGACGCAAGAACATACGGAAGGGAGTGACGGCTAAGGCTTCGGTGACTTCAATGCCGGCATGACGCATTAACCTTGGCCAATGGGAGCGGAAAAAGCGCATGCTGCCCGCCGAGTCGAGCAAGACTTTAACGCGTACTCCACGCTTAGCGGCTTGAATTAATGCAACACCGACTTCATCGGCTAATCCGCCCGGATGCCAAATGTAGAACTCCATATGAATGGAGACTTGGGCTTGCTCAATGTCTTCGACAATGGATTTTAAGATTTTTTGCGGTGAGTCTTGTAGCGATAAGCTGTTACCCACCAAGCTTGGAATGCCAAGTCGGTTTTCACACAAATCACAAATAGGGCGTGCGTATTGACTCATCAACTGTGGTTGATGTTCAGGGCAGTCGTTTAAGCGCTGAAACCATTCGGCATAGGGAATAAACATCTCATGGGCGCGTTTTGCCCGCTTTTTGCCAAGGTTTAATTCGCCAAATAACAGGTAGGCGACAATTCCGCCAACAGGAATGATGTAGATGATCATTAGCCAAGCCAATGACACTCCGACCACGCGGCGTTTGAAAACAACCCGTACTGTGATACCTGCGATAAGCAGCCAATATAAGAAAACGCTTACCCAAGCTAGAATTTGGTAAAACTGTTCCATATCCGATATTTATTAAACTATCTATATTGTGCCCATTTTGCATGCTTTTCATGTGAAAACATAGCATTAAGCCATCAATATCATGAACTTTATGTTGTTTTTCATGCTTAGCGCTTTAGTGGGCTAAAAGGCGAAATCTGCCTCAAGTATTCTTTCTAGTCATTCTAATTTATGGGGGAGAACTGAACAGGTTACAAGATTAAGGTGGGATATTTAAAAGCCTTGTCTTCACATTCAGTTTGATAGCTGTTATTACTGATTTTTAACACAGTAAAGTTATTATTTAACTTATCGAAAACATTGTAGTGTGACTAGAATAATTATTTGATGATTTAGTTATATCACGATAGGAAGACAGGGAAGCAGTATGGCAGGTCAGTCGCGGGCGCAGTTTAGCTCTAGAATTGGTTTTATTTTGGCAGCAGCAGGCTCTGCTGTTGGTTTAGGGAATATTTGGGGGTTTCCGACCCAAGCAGCGAGTAATGGTGGGGCAGTATTTCTGTTCGTTTACCTTGTGATGGTGTTTGCACTGGCATATCCATTATTGGTTGCTGAACTCACTATTGGCCGATATGGCAGTGCTAATCCGATTAAATCCCTTCGTTCAATCTGGCCACAACAAAAGAAGGTAGCCTCCTTACTTGGATTAGCGGGTATGGTTGCCGTATCAATGATCTTAAGCTTTTATGCGATTGTCGCGGGTTGGTTGTTGGGCTCTTTAGTGGGCCCAGTGTTAGATGCTGTCGGTATGACGACTGCGGCGGCTTGGCTTGAATCTTTCAGTACTGCACGAAACCTTATTTTAATGATCATCTTTATGGTACTGACGATTTGCGTTGTTCGTAATGGCGTTGCTGACGGTATAGAGCGTTGGTCAACGCGTCTGATGCCTGTGCTACTTGTGTTGTTTTTGCTGATGGTGGTTTACATCTTGACTCAAGATGGTGCGATGGACGGGCTGAAAATGTATTTAGTGCCTGATTTTTCGCACTTTAGTGCAGATTTAGTGGTGAGTGCAATGGGTCAAGCTTTTTTCTCGTTGTCATTAGGTGTGTGCTCAATGATGGTGTATGGCTCGTATATTCAAAAAAATGTGAATCTACCGAAAGTGGCCGCACAAGTTGCTCTACTTGATACTGCAGTCGCATTTATTGCAGGTCTTTTGATTTTGCCAGCGATGTTTGTGGCGTTGAACAACGGGGTTGAGATTTACAACGAAACGGGGGGGCTGCTTTCTTCTGATACCTTGGTATTTAGCGTACTTCCGGCCATGTTCGATACGATGGGGGCGGTAGGCTTACTTGTTGGCATACTGTTTTTTATTTTGATGGTGATTGCTGCGCTAACATCTTCCATTTCCATGCTGGAAGTGCCAGTTGCTTGCGCTACCGAAGAACTTAATCAAGACCGTAAAGTTGCCGTATGGTGGATTGGTGGGGTGATCACCTTATTCTCTGCCATTATTGTGTTTAACTTTGGTGAGATGTTTGGTTTAGTGATTTCACTGACTACCGAATACGCGCAGCCGATTTTGGGGATGATTTTTGCTTTGCTGGTTGGCTGGGTATGGAAGCGTGACCAAGCCTTACAAGAAATCAAACAAGGCTATCCCGAGTTAGAACAAGGCTTATTCTGGAAAATTTGGCCGTGGTACGTTCGCGTGGTGTGCCCATTACTTATGCTGTTGGTGTTCTTTGCTTAGTTGATGATGTGTGAGCGTGGTTTTTAGTAGTCACTCTTAAAATGTTTAATCCAACAAAGCCGTTGAAATTAGCGGCTTTGCTGTTTTTGTACTGAGTCGTGGAGTACAAGTATTTAGCCTGATTGATAGAAGGTATATACTCGCGCCTTTGATTGAAATTACCCGCGTTGAGCCCTGCTATGTTTACTCTTGTTCATCAACATCCTGATTTTCTTATTATCGACAAACATCCTGAAGTGAGTGTTCACAAAGACGATAATGAGCAACCGTTATTGGCGGCAGTCGCAGAACAAACAGGTGATGAGCAGCTCTATCTGATCCACCGTCTCGATAAAATGACGTCAGGTTTATTGTTGCTTGGACGCAATAAAGCTGCTGCAGCTCAGCTATCGGCTAATTTTGCTCACCGTGAGGTGAGTAAATTTTATTTAGCGATTGGCACCAAAAAGCCAAAGAAGAAGCAAGGGATAGTTGTTGGTGATATGACGCGCTCTCGCCGTAGCAGCTGGAAATTAGAAAGTAGCAAACAAAACCCAGCGGTGACGCAGTTTTTCTCAACAGCGGCGGGGGAAGGTCGTCGCTTGTTCTTATGTAAGCCTTATACAGGGAAAACACACCAAATTCGTGTCGCGCTTCGTAGCGTCGGCTCTGGTATTACGGGCGATAGTATCTATGGCAATGAAGAGGCGGATCGCGGTTATCTTCATGCTTATGGCTTAGCTTTCTCGTACCAAGGTGAAATGCTGCAATTTTTGTGTCCACCGCAACAAGGTAAGTTGTGGCAAAGCGAGGATGTAATAGCGGCATTGGCAGAGTGGCATAACCCTTGGTCGTTAAACTGGCCTGCAATTCCATCGTCGCTTCAACAGAAATCGTAAAAACGAAAAAAAGTCAGTGCTGATTGCTGGAAACTTGTTCAATCTCAAATGTGATCATTATCAATTTCCATTACAATGTCGGTCTAGGATCACCCCTAGACCGAGGAATCGAATGCGCCTGACCCGTTCCGTTTCGCTACGAATGCGATTGAAAAAGAAGAAAAGTAAAACCCGCTTTTGGGATCTGGCTTCCTCCCGTCGACAACGTCACCTCAATAAAACCCGTCTAAAACGTCAACGCCAAGTGCGTATTACCGCTGAGTATGTGGTACTGGCTCAATCTCGAATTGAACAAGAAGACTATAAGCTCGTTGCTTAATCAGAGTTATTGTTTGAACGTCAGTGCAATACAGGGCAAAGCCCTTTAGAATAGCGCCTCACAACTCAGAACAGACGAAACAAAGATGGATATCAACGCACTTCCCCAATTAGAACAACATTTGTTACTTGCGCTTCAGACGCCACCAACCGAAGTACGTCGTCTGTTTCATGGCCGTGGTCGCTGCTGGCAAGGACTAGAACAAATCACCGTTGATTGGCTGCAAGATCAAGTCGTGGTGGCTTTGTTTAAAGAGCCAAGCCCTGAATTTCTTATTGAACTAAATGCGTTATTGCTACGCTTAGTCGATAGTGAAGTTTGGCTGCAAGCTGGTGCGAAATCGTTACTGCTGCAACACCGTGATCGCCAAGGCGCGCCAACCGATGTGGTGTGGGGTGAATTGCGAGAGTATCAAGACGTGGTTGAAAATGGTCTGACCTACAAGCTCGATCTTGGCCGTAAACAAAATATCGGCTTATTTCTTGATATGCGTTATGGTCGTCGCTGGGTGCAAGAACAAGCAGCGGGTAAGCGAGTGCTTAATTTATTTGCTTACACCTGTGGGTTTTCTGTGGCAGCCATCGCAGGTGGTGCTGAACATGTGGTGAACCTTGATATGGCGAAAGCGGCGCTAAGTCGCGGGCGTGATAACCATCACTTGAATAAGCATGATCTGAGCAAAGTAAGCTTCTTAGGTCACGAATTGTTTAAGTCGTGGGGTAAAGTACGCAAATTAGGCGCTTACGATTTGATCGTCATTGATCCGCCGTCGTTCCAAAAAGGCAGCTTTGCCTTGACTAAAGACTACGCCAAAATCTTACGCCGTTTGCCTGAGCTATTAACAGAAAACGGTCAAGTGTTGGCTTGTGTAAATGATCCCGCGATCAGCTCGCAGTTTTTGATTGATGGTATGGCGCAAGAAGCACCAGAGCTTAAATTTGTTGAGCGCTTAGATAACCCGCCAGAGTTTAAAGATATTGAACCTGAAGGCGGTCTGAAAGCCCTTGTGTTTCAGCGCTAAACAATGATTGAAATAGAAAACGCCCGATAAGCCATGCTTATCGGGCGTTTTTTATTTGGCTAACAATTACTGAGCGCTTTGCTTACAGTAAGCGTCGTAAACGGCTTGTTCAACCATAGTACGACCACGCATATCCATGATCTTGATGTTGTAGCTGACACCCGCATCAAACACGGGTTGTAGCTCATCATTTTGGCAGTAGTTTACGGCAGCCGCTTTAATAGCTTGTGATGGCGCAACGTTGCCACCACCGCCGTAAAGTACAGTGATTATGACCGTTTTATTCTTTGCTTGCGCTTTCATGATCTGATATTCATCAATCTTGTCGTAAGGCGCTTTAGCATTGATACGTGCTGCTCGCTCTTTTGCCAGCGCGATTGCCGTATCATCTTCATTCGACGCACAGCCTGACAAAACAAGCAGGGCGGCGAGAGGGAGTATTTTTTTCAACATAATTTATCTTGAAGTCCTGTTGCTACCAATAGGGATAAACGCAGTGCGTATGTATTTGGTATTAAGGCAGCACTTTCTTGAATGGTTTTACAATAACGTTTTGGTATACACCTGCGTCAATGTAAGGGTCGGCGTCAGCCCACTGTTTTGCTTCTTCTAGCGAGTTGAACTCAGCAATCACAGTCGAGCCAGTAAAGCCTGCTTCACCCGGGTTTTCGCTATCAATTGCAGGGTTAGGTCCTGCTACCAATAAGCGACCTTGTTCTTGTAACTCTTTCAAGCGAGCAAGATGTTTTTCACGCACACTCATGCGGCGTTCTAGGCTGTTTTCAACGTCTTGGGAAAAAATAACGTACCACATAATGTCTTCCTTTTTCGGGTAGTTAGGGCGTGTTGTTGTTTGAAGGATTATCTTACTGAATTATGACAATTAAAAAAGCCCCATTTCGGGGCTTCTTTTAGGCTTTCTTCACAGGTCGCGGTCGACCTTCGCTATTGATAGCAACGTAGTTAAAGGTTGCTTCACATACACGATAGCGCTCGCCAATGCCTTCATGGGCAACAGGCTTAACCCAAACTTCAAGGCCAACGCTCATTGATGTGTTACCAATGCGCTTACATTCGCCGTAGCAACATACAACATCACCCACGCCTACTGGTGCTTTAAATGCGATACTTTCAACGGAAACGGTTACAACACGGCCTCCGGAAATTTCTTTTGCTAGGATTGCGCCAGCTAAATCAAGCTGAGACATGATCCAGCCACCAAAGATATCGCCGTTCGCATTAGTATCGGCAGGCATTGCAAGAGTGCGGAGAAGTAGTTGTCCGCGAGGGATGTTGTTTTCTGTGCTCATTATGGATTCCGAGTTACTGCTTTTCTGAACCGTTGTCTTTAGGCATATGGCGATAAATATATCCGCCGGTGGCAAGGGTAAAGACTAACGTCATTACAAGCAAGCCAAATACTTTAAAGTTTACCCAAACATCCAATGGTAGGCGAAATGCCACATACACATTGACGATAGCGCAGATAACAAAAAAGCAGGTCCAAGCGATATTAATATGGCGCCAAATGGCATCGGGTAGGGTGAGTTCTTTGCCGAGCATACTTTTGATGGCTGGTTTGCCCATCAATTGGCTAATCGCAAGCCCTGCGGCAAAGACGCCATAAACGATGGTGACTTTCCATTTGATAAAGTTCTCATCGTGAAGGAATAAGGTTAGGCTGCCAAATATTGCGACCATCACAAAGGTGATGAGCTGCATTTTTTCTACTTTTTTGTAGAGAAACCAAGTGACAGCAATTTGGAGTGCAGTGGCGACGATAAGCGCACCTGTTGCAACAAAGATATCGTGGGTTTTATAGAGAATAAAAAAAACAATAAGAGGGATAAAATCGATTAACTGCTTCATGAAGGCTAAACCTAAGATAACTATTTGCCGCTAGTATACCTAAATGGCATCGCTATGCGCAGCTCAAAAAAAACGGTAACCCTAGAGTTACCGTTTTATCTGATCTTTTTAATTCAAATTAGAATTTGAATCGAGTCGTGATGATTGCTTGATCACCGTATAGACCATTGAATTTGCCTTCCACACCAATCGAGAATAGCTCGGTTGCGTGGAAACGACCCATGATAGAGCCGATCACTTTGTCATCGCGGTCGATAGTGGTGTGACCAATTTTACCACCCACTTCAAGTTGAGGACCAAGCCATTGGCGCACGCCTAGGTTTACTTCAACGCCAAATTTGCCGCCTGAACTGTTGTAACGGTCATTTTTAACGCTTAGCGCTTTGATTTCACCCGTAATATCAGCCCAGTTGTTTACTGGTGCGTGAAAACCAATACCAAAGTTTGCATCCCAATCACTTTTGAAGCGAGTATCGATGCTACCTGTGATGTGAGCGTTAGGGTGAATAGAACGGCTGAAGCCACCACCGTAAGTCAGTGGGCTAATACCAATGCGCGCTTCAGCGTAATCGTAGCTAAAGTTGCTCATCGTATTAGTTGCTGGGGTTTCAGCGTGTGCAGAAGCCATTGTTGCTAGGACTAAGCCCGTAGCAATAAGTGTTTTGCGCATGAAAGTTTCCAAAGACGTTAAAAATACAATTGGCGATATTCTAAAGTACAACGAATATCAATAACAGGTTTAGACTGAACTAGTTCACAAAAATGATAATTTGGTGGTCGAATAACCACCAAACTAGTCGGCTCAACGTGATCTTGTCCGCATCATTGTGACAATGTTCGCTTACTTGATCAGCTCATTGCCTGATTGTTCACCACGGGTAAAGGTTTGGATGCTACGCAGCGTAGTATCAGCAATATTGCCGAGCGCTTCTTCGGTTAAGAACGCTTGATGGCCCGTAAATAGCACGTTATGACATGAAGAAAGGCGGCGGAACACATCATCCTTGATCACGTCATTTGATTTGTCTTGGAAGAAAAGATCTTGCTCATTTTCGTACACATCAATACCCAAAGAGCCAATGCGACTGCTTTTTAGCGCCTCAATAGCGTCTTTTGAGTTTAATAAGCCACCGCGACTGGTATTGATGATCATCACGCCATCACGCATTTTGTCGAACGCTTCCGCGTTTAGCATGTGATAGTTTTCTTCCGTCATTGGGCAGTGCAAGGTGATCACATCCGCTTGGCGATAGATGTCGTCAAGGCTGGTATAGGTTGCACCTAACTCAATGGCGGTTGGGTTTTCAAATGGGTCATAGGCGAGAATATTCATGCCTAGCCCTTTTAGGATCCGCATGGTGGCGATACCAATGCGACCAGTACCAACAACACCGACAGTTTTACCGTGGAAGTTAAAGCCGGTAAGCCCTTCAAGTGAAAAGTTCGCATCACGAGTGCGTTGGTAGGCGCGGTGAATGCGACGGTTAAGGCTTAGCATTAAGCCAATGGTGTGTTCAGCAATGGCTTCTGGTGAGTAGGCGGGTACACGTACTACCTGCATGTTGAGTTCACGAGCAGTGTCTAGATCAACTTTATCAAAGCCAGCACAACGCATGGCAATTAAGCGAATACCTGACTCTGCTAATTGCTGGAGTACAGGGGCAGAAAGATCGTCGTTGACGAAAGCACAAACGGCATCAAAGCCTTGCGCCATACGGGCTGTTTGCTCGGTTAGGCGAAAATCAAAATAAGACAGTTCAAGTTGGTAATGCTGATTGATCAGCTCAAAGGATTTTTGGTCGTATTTTTTTGTGCTAAAGACTGCGACTTTCATAGTGTCACCTTTTCGGAGAACTTAGATTTTGTGATAAAGATAACACTTCTAAGTGACAGCGAAAAGTTTGTCCGACAATTTATGCGTAAGTTATTCACCTTGCAAACGCAGCAATGAAAAGGGTTGCGCAAGTGGCATAACCATACTTTAAGTATGGTTATGCATATTTATGTGAGATAACGCGACGCGAGGTCGCTTGTTGTAGATAGCTTGTTATAGATAGTAGGGCGTGTTGATTGTTTACGAATTGGCACCGCGAATCTGCTAGCCATCAGAAAGCGATAAGCGTTTGTCACTGAGTGCTTGCATGATCCTCGGAGCGTTGAGTATTCGTGCCCACGGCATTAAATCGGGATCGTTTTCAATAATGAAAGTGGTGAGTTGCTCAATAACAGCATCTTGTAGTTTGGTGCCGTCCCAAGGCTTGGCGATAAAGTAATCCAAACTAGCATGGTTGATGGCTTCGACCGTTTCCTCTAATCCGGCTTGTCCAGTCAGCAATACTTTACGGGCGGCTTGGGTTTCTGATTGTTTTTTTAACTCAATCAGAAAATCGATACCTGTTTCTCCGGGCATAATGTGATCACATAAGATCAAAGCCAATGGGATACGATCGGCAATCGCATCGGCTAACACTTCTTTGGCTTCATCGACCGACTCTGCCGCTTCCAGAATAAAATGCTCAGCCAGCATGTCTAAATCATGGAGCACGCTATCTAGCACTTCACGTTCGTCATCTACGCATAAAATCATGTACTTGTTCATTGTGCCTCCTTGGCTGGCTGATGAGGTTGGTGTAAGGGGAGTGTCACTATCATGCGAGTAAATTGATCGGGTTCAGACTCGACTGTGATAGTGCCATAGTGTTGGTGCACGATTTGTTGGCATACTGAAAGCCCAATCCCTAAACCGAAATTCCCTTCGCGTTTGGTGGTGAAGTTGAGCTCAAAGATCTTTTGTTGTTGGGTTGTAGGAATGCCCTTGCCATTATCTTCCACCACGATATCAATCGCGTTTTGTTGGCTATGGGGAGTAAAACGGGTTTGGATGCGAATTTCACCGGGCTCGGTTATAGCGTCTAGCGCGTTGGAAATGAGGTTAGTCCACACTTGTTGCAGAGCAATAGGTTGGCAGCGCAGTGACGGTAATTCCGCATACTCTTTGGTAACGTGATGGCGCTTCAAGCGGTTTTCAAAAATGACCAAGGTATCTTCTAACCCTTCATGAATATCAACATCATGGGTTGTCTCATCATCTTGGCGGGCGTAGCTTTTCAAGCTTTTGACTAAGTCGGCGATACGTTGGGCGCACACGTTGATGGAGCGTAAAAAGTTGCCCATCTGATAATAGTTTTCCCACTCGCTCATGACAGATTTAAGGTCACTACCTTGTGGTAGCAGCCACTGTTCAACGGTTTGTGGGTCATCAATACTCATGGTAACGGCTTTGCGAGCCAATTGACGATCACCCAGCACGCTTTCTAACTGTTTGGCTTTTTGACGTGTTTCTGAGGTGGAAAGCGGGCGTGATTGCATCGCTCGTTGCAAAATAGCGTTGCCTTGGGTTTTGTTATCGTGACTAAGGCTGGATTCGGTTAACTTACAGATGGTTTCTTTTAATGTGTCGCTGCCGCGTAAAATGGCAGAAACTGGGTTATTCAACTCGTGAGCAACCCCCGCGACTAGCTGACCTAACATTGCCATTTTCTCTTTATCAATCAGCTGATGGTAGGCTTCATCGAGGGATTTTAAGGTTTGCTGTAAGCGCATTTCAGTGCGAATACTGCCTTGTAAGCGACGGTTAAAGTTGCGCAGTAAGAGGTTAGTGAAGAGGGGTAATAGCTCATTTTGCGCATTCATCACTTTAGTAAATAGCTGCTGATCGAGTTTGATCACATCGGTTTGGCACAAAGTAATGCCAGTTGAAAATGAAGCTTCGCCAGTAACAAACGACATCCCGCCAACAAGGTTACCGGGGCCGACTCGGACAACTTCGTGTTTAAACCCATCATCGTCTTTTTTATACAGGGCGACTTCACCACGGGTGATAAACCATAGAAAGTTATTGGGTTCGCCTTCGTGGGTGAGAATGTGCTCTTCGCTGTAGGTGCGACAAGCGCGGTGTTCGTCGTTACCTTGGAAAAAACTGTGAAGCGCATCGGTTACTTGGTTGGCGAGAGTAGTGTCATCTAATTGGTCGCCGTGGCGAATAAAGCCAGAGCGGAAGGTCGACATCTGACGTTCGATATGGGCGTTTAAAATGCGGCGATGGTCGAGCAATAAACTGTATTTAAGCCAGTCTTCGTCAGGATGTTTGATGATGTAGGTAGTGAGTTCTTTGATCAGTAAACGGTGTAATTCGTCTTTTTTCCACGGTTTGGTTAAGCAGTAATTGAGTCGACCTTCGTTCACGGCTTGCATGATGGCATCAAGCTGAGGTTTGTCGTTGAGCAATACTGTACGTGCGCGTTTGGTGACAGGATGATTATCTAACGCAACTAAGAAGTCGACGCCGTTGTCTTCACCAAGGTCGTTGTCACAAATCACCATGGCGGCCTGCTGCCCTTGCTGCTCGATAAAGCTTAGGGTGTCGTAAGCATCTTCAATGCTTTCGGCGCCAATAATATCGAACAATTGGCTGAAATGACTGAGATCTTCTCGCAGTCGTTCTACCACCTCGGGGTCATCATCAAGACACAAAATGACAAAGCTATTCACCGTGGGATCCTCATCCTGAGATTGTTATTTTGAGTGTATGATAAATAGTCAATAGGGTCTGAGAGCCCGATTGCAATTGTGGCACTTCATTGTTCAATTAAACGCTTTTTGATGTGGGTTACTTTCTGATTTATAGAGGATTCATAGAGCCTCGCGAGAGTTTGTAATACACTAACGCTAATTCTATTTATGACTCAGGGAAAATTATGTCGCTTAAGAAAATTGGCGCAATTGGTGGTGCAATTTCTGTTGCACTATGTTGGCCGATTGCTGTTGGTCAAATTGGGGAACGTATTTATTTAGATACAGTGGGAAAATACGAAAACCCTTATCTAAAAATTACCAGTGAAAGTTATGACCGTGGTTATTTGACCTCACAAGCCGTGTCACGCATCGAAATTAAAGATGAGTTTAAACCAGTATTTGAAGAAGAAGGCTTACCTACGGTTTACCACGTTGACCACCAGTTAGAACATGGTTTCTTTGGCGTGAAATCATTCAGCCAGTTAGAACTGGATGATAACGTTAAGGAGTTAGCGGCAGAGTTATGGGGAAGCGATATCCCACCTGTAACTTTTACTACTGATACCGCATTAACGCGTACCACTAAGTTTAAAGTGGTTGTTAATCCAATCGCTTATAAAGATGATTTTGGTGGTTCAGTAGCAAGTCAGCCAATGATCTTTAAAGGTGTTGTTGATGCCAAAGGTGCAGGTGAATTCCACTATCACTTACCACAATTGAATGTAACCTCTTCTGCAAATGAAACCATGGCACTACATAACTTTGCTGGTGGTGGTAAAGGCCGCATGGATGGTCAATTCTGGTTGGGTACACAACAAGCGACACTTGATTCTGTCACTTTTACCGATAGCCAAAATGACAAGAGTATGTCGCTGAAAAATCTATCGGTAGATATGAGTAATGTGCTCAAAGAGCCTGATGCCAAAAGTGAAGGTGCGGAAGAAAATACCCGTTTAACCAATATCAATGGCGTGAAGGTTGCTGAAATTGTCTCGGTTGACGGCAAGAAGTACGAAAACTTCAATTTCAGCCTGTCGTTTGCGGATCTTGATTACCCTGCCATTCAGCGTTTGGGTGCGATGAGTGATGACATTAATGAACAAATGACACTCGAACAGCAAAAAGAAGCATTACTGGCGTTAGATCTGCTGGTAGCGAAAGGGCTGTCATTAGCGGTTGATGATCTTAGCGTAACCACACCAGAAGGTGATGTACGCAGCTATGTACGTTTTACTGTATCTCCTGGTTTAGCGCGTGCTTCACAAAGCGTTGAAAAAATTGCGGAAAAACTGACAGGTGCCATCATGCTTGAGGTGCCAAAGGCATTGGTTGAGAAGAACCCTGTGGCAGCTGAACGTGTGAAAATGATGGAGCAAGCGCAAATCGTTGAAGTTAAAGACGATAAGTTTGTACTTAATATGCAAGTGGAAGGCGATAAGGTGATCCTAGCAAATGGTGATCAGCTACCACTGGGTATGTTGTTCATGCTGTTTATGTAACACAGATACCGTTTGTTATAGCTAAGGTGTAATAAGGTCGCCTTAGCACAGTAACGCGTTATTGTGGTGCTTTGCTCTCTTAGGGAGTTAGGCGCTGTGATAGCGCGTTTTTTGTTTTTATCGTGTAGTGCACCTTCTTTTTTCATCAAGCAATAATGAGATGCTTGTCTTAATAGATAGCCTCTATTGATGAAATTCATTATTTGCATTTAGTAATTTGAAAGAAATAGACGACACTTAATGTCAAGAAGGTTACTTACAAAGCATGACCTTGGATGGTAGTGAGCATCGTCAAATAAGCTTAAAGCTCGCTCATTTTTTCTCTGCACACATAGGGTTTAGGGGGATGCATGGAATCGTTAAAAGTTAAAGACTATATGAATATGCGCCCGGTGACATTTGATCCGAGTCAGTCGCTTTCTGCGGCGCTTGATAAGCTGTTAACGGCGAAACAAATTGGTGGTCCAGTGATTGATGCAAACCGTCAAGTAGTGGGCTTTTTATCAGAACAAGACATGATCCAAAAGCTGATCAAAGTTGGTTATCACTGCCAAGATACACACACAGTAGGTGAGTGTATGCGTGATGAAGTACTCACAGTTTCTCCTGAGAGTTCTATTATCGAATTGGCAGAAACCATGTCTGGGCAAAAACCTAAGATTTATCCTGTTGTTGAAAACGATCAGTTAGTGGGGGTGATTACCCGTCGTGACGTGTTAACCGCTATTAGTAATCAGATTGGTGATTGTTTTAAACATCCAGTATGATTCCACTCAATAATAAACCCAATCAAAATGATTGCTGATTGGGACAATAAATTTGGTATTCGACTTAAGCACAAATCAATGAATACTTTGCTTATATTTAGTAGTTATTGTGTTTTTCGATGATTAAGTTGTTTGTAAAAGGCGCTTTGTGCGCCTTTTTTGCCATTGGAGAGGAAAAGGCAGGATGAGTGAACAGCAAGCGAAGTTTGTAACTGGGTCGCCGATGCGGCATATCGCCGTGATGTCGGGAACCGGGGCAATAGGATTAATGGCCCTGTTTTTGGTCGACCTTGTCGATATGCTGTTTATCAGTATGTTGGGCGAAGTTGAACTTGCAGCTGCAATTGGCTTTGCTGGTACATTGGTTTTTTTCTCTACTTCCGCCTCTATTGGTACCTCGATTGCAATGGGGGCTTTAGTCTCACGTGCACTAGGGGCTAAGCAACGCGAACAAGCGCGTAGTATTACCGTTAATGTCATGATTTTCGCTTTTTTGATCAGCTGTGTGCTGGTGACATTAATGATGTGGCAGTTACCTTTACTGCTTGATTTGATTGGCGCAAAAGGAGAAGTAGCGAAAGCCGCGACCTCTTATTTGGTGATTTTGCTACCAAGTGCGCCAATGATTGCGATTTCGATGGCTGCGGGGGCGGCATTGCGTGGTGTGGGTGATGCACGGCGCTCCATGATTGCGACCCTTATTGGTGGTGGTGTCAATGCCGTGCTGGATCCTATTTTCATCTTTGGCTTTTCTCTGGGTATTGAAGGTGCAGCCATTGCGTCGGTATTTGCTCGGTTGTCGGTGCTGGTGTTCTCACTGTATGCCATCATTGTTAAGCATAATCTAGTCACTCGCCCAGATTTTAGTTCGTTTAAAGCATCGCTAGCGGGCGTATCAGCCATTGCTTTTCCTGCCATTTTAACCAATACCGCCACCCCAATCGGTAACGCATTTGTCACCAGTCATATCGCTCAGTTTGGTGAGAGCTTTGTCGCGGGTTATGCGGTGATCGGTCGTATCATGCCTGTGAGCTTTGCGTTGGTCTTTTCATTATCGGGCGCTGTGGGGCCAATCATTGGCCAGAACTTTGGTGCTGAGCGTTGGGATCGGATCAACCGTACCTTGAAAGATGCATTGCTCTTTACTTCGGTTTACTGCGTGCTGGTTTCTATCGTGCTGTGGTTACTGCAAGATCATTTGATTAGCTTGTTCAGCCTGCAAGGGGATTCGGCATCGATGATTGTCGTGTTCTGTAGCTTTGTTGCCGTGACCTTTATCTTTAATGGCGCTTTGTTTGTTGCCAACGCAGCCTTTAATAATCTCAACCGTCCAACTTGGTCGACAGCTTTGAATATGGGTAAGGCGACCTTAGGGACGATTCCATTCGTTTATGTGGGTGGCCAATTAGCTGGTGCTGGTGGTGTGTTGATAGGTCAAGCCGTGGGCTCGATAGTATTTGGTGTACTGGGCTTTGTATTAGTGCTACGTCTGGTGAACAACATGTCTTGCGAGCACGAGAAAAAACAGCAAGAAGTGGAAGTATTGGAGCCCAATGTTCCAATGACACCATTTTGTTCATCTCGTACTTACATGGGACAAGAAGACGTATTGGAAGAGTCGCTGACCAGTGAACAACAACCAGCGAAGTAACGCTTTATTCCTGAGTGAATAATGCTTCTCGATAAAGACCTAGCTTGGCTAGGTCTTTTGTTATCTGCAATGTTAAAAATGAGTTTACGCTCAGGCTTTCAGTCACTAGGTTTGATTTGTATAACAAATCAAAAGAGAAAAGGTGATATTAGTCACGCTATCGAAATATTTGTGATCTAAGTTACTATTTCTTACTCTCTCATCGCACTAAAAGTATTAATCAAGCCTGTTTACTCTGTAAAAGTGTGATGAAAAAAATCTTCTATTTCACAGGTTTATTGATCTAATCCGGTGTAAATGCTGAAGTATCATCGCAATATATTCCTTACTACTAAAGTATTAACTTGCTTGGTTTGATGTCACAGGATATCAAGCTGAGAAATTGCAAACTTGGCCTCTAAGTCACTGTTTGTTTTTCCTGTTTGCAGCACACATTAGTTTTTTGTTTTAAGGGAATAATCAAATATGCCTCAATATTTTCGCTACCTGATCCCCATCTTGATCCCTGTGGTTATTTTATTGCTACCAGCATCGGCGTTTCCGGTTGAAGGGCTAACCATTATTCAGCAACGTGTGATTGCTATCTTCTTACTGGCAGCTTTGTGCTGGGTGCTTGAGCCGATCCCAATCTACGCTACTTCTGTGGTGATCATTGTGCTCGAATTGTTGTTACTGTCGGATAAGGGCTTGTACTTGTTCCGTTTAGATCACGGTCAGGCGCATTTCGGTGAGTTGTTATCCTACAGTGACATCATGGCAACCTTTGCTAGCCCAATTATTATGCTGTTCTTGGGGGGCTTCTTTTTGGCAATGGCGGCGACTAAATACCGCTTGGACGTCAACTTAGCGCGGGTGCTACTCAAGCCATTTGGTACCCAGCCTAAATACGTAATGTTCGGGTTAATGCTGATCACTGCAGTGTTCTCTATGTTTATGTCGAACACGGCGACTACAGCCATGATGTTATCTATCTTGGCACCAGTGATTGCTCTGTTTGGCGATCGCGACCCAGGTAAAATTGCCTTCGCGTTGTGTATTCCGGTGGCAGCCAATATTGGTGGTATTGGTACCCCAATCGGTACCCCACCGAATGCGATTGCCCTTAAATACTTAACGGGCGAGAACCTGATTACCTTTGGTGAGTGGATGATGTTCGGGGTGCCGTTTGTCGCGATCTTACTGATGTTTGCTTGGGTACTGATCAACCTTTTATACCCAGCAAAGCAAGAGAAAATCGAGCTAACTATTAAGGGTAAATTCCTTAAAACACCAAAAGCGATCACGGTTTATATTACTTTTGCCCTAACCATTATTCTGTGGTTGATGGGTTCAACTCACGGTATGAACTCGTACACAGTCGCTCTGATCCCAGTCGCCGTTTTCTCACTTACTGGCATTATCAATAAAGAAGATCTGAAAAAGATTTCGTGGGATGTGTTGTGGTTAGTATCGGGTGGTATTGCGCTTGGCTTGGCGTTGGATCAAACCGGTTTGGCGCGTTTGTTAGTTCACAGTATTCCATTCGATAGCTACTCACCGTACGTGGTGTTGGTGGGCTCGGCGATCTTGTGTTTGACGATGGCAAACTTCATGTCTCATACCGCGACTGCCAACTTACTAATGCCAATTATGGCGGCATTGGGGACTTCGATGGCGAGCCTAGTGCCACTGGGCGGTGAAATTACGCTGATTCTGGTTGTAACGTTTGCAGCATCGCTGGGCATGTCACTACCAATCAGTACGCCACCAAATGCGTTGGCACATGCAACAGGGCATGTTCAGAGTAACCAGATGGCGCGTGTTGGCGTGATTATTGGTGTGGTCGGTGTGGTGATGAGCTTTGTTATGATCTGGATCCTCCACGCAGTGAATTTCATTTAATCATCTCAACCCTAATTCACAGTTTGGCGTGTAAAAATACGCCAAACTGGGATTGAGTTGTTAGTTCATGGAGTTGAAATGCCATCAGTGAATGAATCACAAAAGCCCCTTGTTGATGATGCTCATGAGCCTATTGAGACTGAGCCATTAAGCCCGTCTGAGTTAATCAAACAGGCAAACGCAGAGCCGCCTAAGTTGTTGCCCGTAATGGAGCGTTCGGAAGTCGTACAACGCATCATCAAAGTGTATTTCCAAGATTCCAGCCGTACTAAGTTGGTAAAAGCAGGTACGCAGATCTTAAAACAAGATGGCTTTAACGATCGGTTGTACTGGGTTAAAAGCGGAGAACTATCAGGGTATTTAAGTAACGATAAAAAAAGCCTGACAGCCAAGGTATTTAGTGTGGTGCCGGGGATGTTCTTTGGCGTTCACAGTTTCTTTGCGCAAACCAAACAAGCATCAACCACAGTGATAGCCGAACGCGATAGCGTCCTGACTTGGATAGACCTCGAGACTCCAGCCGTTGATGTCGAAACTTATGGTTCGCTTAGCGAGCAGTTTATGCCAGTCATGATGCATGAATTAGCGCAGCGGCAAATGCTCACAGGTCTGCAAGCGATTGAGAAAGAAAAAGCGCTGCAAAAGCTGTATGCCGCAGAACAAATGACGACCTTAGGGCAATTAGCGGCGGGCATTGCTCATGAGCTTAATAATGCGGTCGGTGTCCTGAGTAGTAAAACGGAAAGCCTCCAAAACGCCATCTGTCATTTCTTAGAAGAAAACCAACCTGAAGTTTCTCCTTTCCTCGATTTAGGGATTTGTGAAGGTCAGTCTGTTACCTCAGCCCAAGCCCGCAAGCGCGCCAAAGAGTTGCAAGAAAAACATGTGCTCAGCCGCGATCAAGCTCGTCAGTTAGCACGTGCTTTGCCTCAAGGTCATATTCCCGATTATTGGCTTGCCAATTTAGATCAAGCGCTGCGTTATTGGGATGTTGGGCGCGATCTCCACGATATGCGCTTAGCCGCCAAACATGCGGCAAGTATCGTAAGGTCGGTTAAGCAATTGGGGGGGAGCGAGCAAACTAAGCAGCCTGATGTCGATGTCAACGATACCATTCATAAGTCGCTGGCATTGCTGCAAAGTAATTTGAGGCGGGTGAATGTGACATTACGCCCAGCGGTCATTCCCACAATTACCGCTAGCGCCACTGAGTTAGTACAGGTGTGGGTCAATATCATTAAAAATGCTTGTGATGCCATGGAGCATACCGACGAGCCCCAAATCGAAATAGTCACCCGATATTCCAAGAACCGTTTGATGATCACCATCAGTAACAACGGCCCCATGATAGACGAAGCCACTCGTCGCAAAATCTTCCAACCCAACTTCACTACCAAAAAAGGCGGATTGTCGTTTGGTTTGGGGCTCGGGCTATCGATTGTCCAACGCATTATCCATAGTTACGGCGGTACGATTGCGCTGAAAAGCGATCAGGAAAAAACAAAATTCAGAATCAAACTGCCAATAAATAGCAATTTGTAAGGAAGAGTTATGGAAAAACTAAACATCATCTGTGTAGATGACCAAAGGGAAGTGCTGAGTGCGGTTTTAAAAGATCTCGCACCTTTGAATGATTACTTCCATGTTGAAGACTGTGAATCTGCTGATGAAGCATTAGAGTTGATGGACGAGCTCGATGCGGAAGGTGAGTTTATTGCTTTGGTGATTTCCGACCACGTGATGCCGGGCAAGACTGGGGTTGAGTTGCTTACTGAAGTGTCTCAAGATGCCCGTTTTCGTGCCACTAAAAAGGTGTTGCTAACAGGGCAGGCGACCCATCAAGACACAATTGCAGCGATTAATCGCGCACGTATTGAAAGCTACTTTGAAAAGCCGTGGAAAGCGGATGCTTTGTTGACGACGGCGAGAAGTTTGATCACTGAATATGTGTTCGACATGGGGCTAGATTACCAACCTTGGACTGAGATTTTGGACAATACTGTCGTATTTCGCCGTTTGAGTTAAGGTGAATCTCTGCGACATTGAAATCTCATCGCCCAAAATGAAAGAAAGCCTGTCTATATGGCTAGACAGGCTTCGAAGAAAGTCTTCTAAGAAAAAGCAGTGGCATAATATATGACCTGCTTTTTGACTGATTGTTCCCGTGAAGTTGAGAAATTTTATAATTTCTTATTTCTGGTTTTAATTCTTATCTTTGCACTTCTCTCCTTACTTTACCTATCTTCATTGACGCGATTTCATTCTTGGGGTCACCAGTGTTGTTATCGCTTCTTAAGCTTGTGCTTTCCTTTCGCTTTTCCTTGGGGGGGATCACGGGATCTGTGATCCTGACAAAGGGCGAAAAGTGTTTATTACTTGTTAAAAATTATAATGAGTTGTAAAGTTCAAACATGTGTTTAATACGGGTGAATGAAAATGGCAGTGAAAGGACAAACAAAAGCGCGAATTCTGGATGCCGCTGAACTGCTGTTTGCTGAGCATGGTTTTAATGAAACCTCGCTGCGAACGATTACCAGCAAGGCAGGGGTTAACCTAGCGTCAGTGAACTATCACTATGGCGATAAGAAAACGCTGATCCGTGCGGTACTTGACCGTTATTTAGAACAGTTTGTGCCAGTATTGATTCAAGAGCTGGAAGCTTTATTGTCTCGTGATGAAATAACCATGGAGGAGGTTTTTCACTGTATCAAACGTCCATTAGTGGAGCTTGATGACTTCCGCCCTTACGGCGCCAGCATTTTTATGTCTTTGATTGGTCGTGGGTATACCGACGTCCAAGGTCACTTGCGCTGGTTTATCATCAATCGCTATTCCGATGTACTGAATTTGTTTACTAGTGCCGTTTGCCGTGCAAACCCTTCTTTGGATCCTGAAACCCTGTTTTGGCGACTGCACTTTACCCTTGGCGCCTCGGTATTCACCATGGCCTCAAGTACCGCTTTGCGTCAAATTGCCGAGAATGACTTTGCTTGTAAAGTCACAACGGCTGATTTGATTGATCGTCTGGTGCCATATTTGGCTGCGGGCGTTGCTGCACCGATAGAACAAAGTTTGTCGCTAGTATGCGATGAACCAACTGGAACTCTGTAATGCTGACCTAGAAATAAAAATAATCGATAGATGAAACAAAAGGACCTGAAACATGAGCACTTTATCAAATATGCGACAACGCTATCTTAGTGATCCCGCTTTTAAGATGTTTAAAAAAGTGCTGCCACCACTATCCGAAACTGAGCGTGAAGCGATGGAAGCCGGTAGTGTCTGGTGGGATGGTGAACTGTTTGGTGGGTCTCCTAACTGGAATACCTTACTGAATTATCCAAAACCTCAGCTCACGGATGAAGAGCAAACATTTATCGACACCAAGTTAGAAACTCTACTTGCGATGTTGGATGATTATAAGATCGTACAAGAAGATCGCGATCTGCCACCTGAAGTGTGGGAATACCTCCGTAAAGAAAAATTCCTTTCACTGATCATCGGTAAAGAATACGGCGGGATGGATTTCTCTGCCTTAGCCAATTCAACCATAGTCACCCGTATTGCAACCCGTAGTTTGAGTGCGGCTGTGTGTGTCATGGTGCCAAATTCACTTGGTCCCGGTGAGCTGTTGGGGCACTACGGTACTCAAGAGCAAAAAGACTATTGGTTACCACGCCTAGCAAACGGTGAAGACATTCCGTGCTTTGCCTTAACGGGGCCAGAGGCGGGCTCTGATGCTGGTGGTATCCCAGATCAGGGCGTTGTTTGTTATGGCGAGTACCAAGGTGAAGAAGTCTTAGGTATTAAGCTGAACTGGGATAAGCGTTATATCACCTTAGCACCTGTTGCGACAGTGCTTGGTTTGGCATTTAAACTGCAAGATCCTGACGGCTTAATCGGGGATAAATCGGATTTGGGGATCACTTGTGCCTTGATCCCAACAAGTCACCCAGGTGTTGAAGTTGGTCAGCGTCATGACCCGCTCAATATGGCATTCATGAACGGACCGACACGCGGCAAAGATGTGTTCATTCCTATCGAATGGATCATCGGCGGTAAAGAATATGCTGGTCGTGGTTGGCGTATGCTGGTGGAATGTTTATCGGCTGGTCGTGGTATTTCGTTGCCTGCGCTTGGTACGGCAGTGGGGCATATGACGGCTCGTACAACAGGTGCTTATGCCTATGTGCGTAAGCAGTTTGGTATGTCGATTGGTAACTTTGAAGGTGTCGCTCAAGCGATGGGGCGTATTGGTGGTTTCACTTATATGTTGGAAGCATCACGTACCTTAACAACCACTTCATTGGACCAAGGTGAAAAGCCAGGAATTATCACCGCTATTGCTAAATACCACATGACAGAAATGGCGCGAACCATCCTGAATGATTCGATGGATATTCATGCTGGTCGAGCGATTCAGTTAGGGCCTAAGAACTATCTTGGTCACCATTACTTTGGGATGCCAGTAGCAATCACAGTGGAAGGGGCCAATATTCTAACCCGAAACTTGATGATCTTTGGTCAAGGGGCGACACGCTGTCACCCGTATGTTCTGGCTGAAATGGAAGCAGCAGCGAATCCTGATGTACAAGAAGGTAGTAAAGCGTTCGATACCTTGCTGAGCAAGCACATTAGCTTTGCCGTTGGTAATGTGGCGAAATCGCTGCTCAATGCCTTTAGTGGCTCGCGCTTTAATCGAGCACCAGTCAGTGGTGAAACCGCGCCCTATTATCGTCATTTATCACGCATGAGCCGTGCACTCGCCGTAGCCTCGGATTTTGCGATGCTAAGTCTTGGTGGTGAGTTAAAACGTCGTGAACTAGTTTCTGCGCGTTTAGGTGATGTACTGAGTCACCTTTATTTGGCGTCTGCGACCTTGAAACGTTTTGAAGACGAAGGTCGTCAGCAAACTGATCTGCCAATGGTGCACTACGCACTTCAACATTGTTTACATCAATGTGGCGTCGCGTTTGATGAAATCTTCGCTAACTTCCCTCGTAAAGGAGTAGGGCGTTTACTGCGCACCTTGTTATTCCCAATAGGTATTCACTACAAAGCACCAAAAGATGAAATCACCGTCAGCATTGCGAAATTGTTGATGAAGCCGGGAGCACATCGTGACCGTCTTACTCATCTTTGCTATATCGGCAATAAAACAGGGGATCCGATTGCGATCATGGAGCGTGCCTTTATTGCCTTGCAAGAAGTGAAACCTTTAGATGCTAAGTTAACTCAAGCGGTGAAAGCTGGGGATATTCCTCGTAAAGCTACGTTAGCTGAGAAGCTTGTTTTAGCGAAAGAGCAAGGTTTATTGAAGGATGCTGAAGTTGAACAGATGGAAAATGCGGATGAGTTACGTCGTATTGCCATTTCGGTGGATGACTTTAATCCAGAGCGATTTTCGAGCTTAACGCTAGAGCCGGGTAAAGCGGCGTAGTGAACAAATAAGCTATTTTATTCAGTGATATGTAAAGTGCCGCGTTTTTACGTGGCACTTTTATTTGTGTCAGTTTAGAAAATAACCGTTGTTTTACTCTGCTGTTATCACTCATTTTTTATTAATGCCAGTGCATATTATGTGGCGCTTATTCACTTGCAATCGTTTATTTCAATTTGACCGCATGACATATTCACCTGGTGAATGAGCTGTTTGGGTGTAATCAAAATCAAAATACTTTTTTGAGCGTAATAACAAATGCAATATTGGCAATTAACATTGCTATTTTTGAATTGTATTAAGTTAACGAATATAAAAAATTAAAATTAGTGCTGTGAGTCAATATCATCCCTTTTTTTATTTATATGACAATAGTGTTTTGTGGGAGCTATTTCTCTATGTTAGCGTTTTCGTGAAGATAAATTCTGCTTTTATTGTTAAGGGCGTCGCGTTTGCGCCTTTGATGTAAGTTTGAATTTCACAAACAGACCTCATTTTTTAAATCTAGAAATAATTATGCGAAAGATTGAATGGTGAGGTAATAAAAAATATAAAACCAAAAAGGGATTGATATGCAGTTCTCCAGTATTAAACAACAGATAATGTTGTTTGGTGGGGCGAGTTTGCTAACTGTTACACTCGCAATGGTAGGTTATAGCCACTTCAGTGGTAAAAACTTACTTAATGAATTAGATAGATTAATTTTAACCGATGCAGAAAGTGCCTTGATTGAGCAGTTAAGCCTGTCTGCTGAGGTAGAAGCCGATAAAATCAATATCGTGTTTAACGAGGCAATTGATATTGCGACGAACTATGCGCAATCGTTTAGTGGGCAAGACCCACAAATATCAAGAGAGGCGTTAATTCAGTTAATGGGTAATACCATTAATAATACCGAAAATATTATCGGCATTTATTCCGCATGGGAATTTGATAAATTTAATGGTCAAGCTCGAAATTATATCAACGATAAGTACTCCCAGCCGAATGGATCTTTTAGTCCTTACTATAACCGCTCGCCTTCTGGTGAAATTGTATTAGAGGCTTCTTACCCTTATTACAATTACAACTTAAATGAAACCGGTGTTCGAGATTCCGAGTGGTATTTATGCCCGATGGAAAAGAAACAACCCTGCGTAATCGACCCTGCCAGTTATACCATTCAAGGTGTATCAACTTTAATGAGTTCGTTTGTGGCACCTATATTACGTGATGGTGAATACGTAGGTATGTTTGGGGTTGATTACTCGCTCGCGTTTCTCCAATCACTCGCAAATAACACGTCGGCTAACTTATTAAATGGTCAGTCTCGGGTCATTATTTTAAGTGCCGCTGGCATTATTGGTGCTGACAGTGCTAAGGCGGGTAATGTTGGTAAGAATATTTCTGATACTGAATTAGAAACCTTCTTAGCTTCTCGTCAGGCGGGGGAAACGATCCACCAAGGTGACGATCTGATTGCAACGGCTGAATTTGAAACCAGCGGTACCCATACTCAATGGGAAGTGATTGTGATTGCCCCTGAGGAAATCGCCCTTGCTAACGCTCAAGCAATAGTCGAAACCGTGATCACACGTTTCTCTGATAACTTAACCGGACAAGCTGTCGTTGGTTTCTGTGCGGGTCTGTTTGGCTTAATTTTGATGTGGTTTGTATCACTATCCATAGCCTCGCCTATTAGCGTGCTTGTCACGCGAGTGAAAGCGCTAACGCAATCGGGAGGGGATTTAACCCAATATATCGATATTGAGCGTAAGGACGAAACAGGACAGCTTGCGAAGCATCTTAATACCTTTATTGGTGATGTGCGTGGCATTGTTAGTGATATTGCCGGCTCTGTTGGCTCGTTAACCGAAAGTGTGTCAGCGACCGCTGCGGTCGCGTCACAAGGTCAAACGAACATCATGGCGCAACGCCAAGAGATTGAGCAGGTGGTGACAGCGACTAACGAGATGTCATCGACGGCGCATAGTGTGTCGGATAACGCCCAAGAAACCGCAGCAGCAGTATCATTGACTCAAGGCTCAGTGGCTCAAGGGCAGCAAGTGGTAGAGGCTAACGCCAGTGGCTTGCGAGATTTGTCGCAAAATGTTCAGCAAGCGACGCGGGTGATTGAAGAGCTAGAGATTAAAACGAACGATATCGGCAGTATTTTGGATGTGATTCGTAATATCTCAGAGCAAACCAATTTACTTGCGCTTAATGCCGCTATTGAAGCGGCGCGTGCTGGTGCTCAAGGGCGCGGTTTTGCCGTAGTAGCGGATGAGGTTCGTAACTTAGCAACGAAGACTGCGGATTCAACAGATGAAATTCAGACCATGATTGATAGCCTGCGCGGCAGTAGCAAAGAAGCGGTTGCGACTATGCAGAAGAACCGCGAGTTAAGCAGTTTGTGTATGTCTCATGCTGAAGAGGCGGTCAAAGCCTTGGACGAAGTCAGCGTTCAAAGTGGCAAAATCCAAGATATGGCGCATCAAATTGCCAGTGCGGCAGAAGAGCAAGCGGCGGTGACGGAAGAAGTGAACAGAAGCATTGTTGCGATTAACGATGCCGCGGAAGAAATCGGGCAAGGATCTGAGTTATCACAACAAGAATGTCAGAAAGTCTCCGGCTACACCAATGATGTGAGCGATAAGATCAGTCACTTTAAGTTCTAATTTGCGCTTATTTTTTGCAACTACAGTGTGAAACACGTTAATAAACCTCTGGCAGTGCCAGAGGTTTTTTATTGCCACCTTAAAACTACCGCTTTGAACAGTGGTGATTGTTTATTCTCTAACAGACTCTTTTAAGTTTGTTTGTAGGTATAGCAAGCAATTGGCTGCTGATTGCCGATTGTTCGTTTTGATCGCGTTGATCGAAATGTATGCGATATTGGCAAAGGAAGTCTCGTTGAGATCTTCAAAAGGCAATTGACTGCAATCGTCTGGCATTCCGCGCTCAGCGGTTGCATCTGGGTAGGCGTGGGTAACGACATCGGCGTATTTTTGAAGCTCTGTTGCAGGGAGATTTAGAACATCAAGGTTAGCTAATATATCTTGAGAATATGCGAGTCCATATTCATTGAAGGGGATGCCAGCAATATTGGTTGGTGCGATGACTCGTGCGGAGTCAGCGATGTCGGGAAAATTCCAATTAGCTGGTGTGGGGATGTTTGGTTGGGCGTGAACATTTAGGGCGAATAGCCCTGCGCAAAGTAATAAAGCCTTTCTTAATCGCATTCGTTTTATTCCGTCGTAAAGTAAGTTCACCATTGCTCTTCCACCTCAAAGCTATATTTCTGGTGTTGGCGTTAATTGGTTAAATATGCTGTCAATTAAAAACACTGTTCCATATTAATGCTAGATCACATATGAATAGTATCTTGCGAGTAGTATTTTGCGACTAAGGTTGTGTAATCAGGACAGAGTGCGCTATGACCTTGTCTTCTATACCCAGATAGCAAGTCATTGGGTAAAACATAAGGGAAGCCGAGCTCGTGAAATGTGGGAAAAGATGGGAATAAATCAGCGAAAAAGTACAAACTTGCATCAATAACACCTCCAACCACTGCCATTTTTAGCCATTTATCGCATAAATCTAATGCGAAAAAGTCAGTAACCTTTTATCCTTACTGGCAATTATGTAAGGGAAGTTGAAAATGATCATCAAACCTAGAATTCGTGGATTTATTTGTACAACAACGCACCCAGTGGGTTGTGAAGAAAACGTCAAAGAGCAAATTGCTTACACTAAAGCACAAGGCCCTATCGCTAATGCACCTAAGCGTGTACTTGTTGTAGGTTCTTCAAGTGGTTACGGCCTATCATCTCGTATTGCTGCGGCATTCGGTGGTGGTGCATCAACTATTGGTGTGTTCTTTGAGAAGCCGGGTACAGAGAAAAAACCGGGTACAGCAGGTTGGTACAACTCAGCAGCATTCGACAAGCTAGCGAAAGAAGAAGGTCTTTACTCGAAGAGCTTGAATGGTGATGCTTTCTCACATGAAGCAAAACAAAAGACCATTGATCTTATCAAAGAAGATCTCGGTCAGATTGATATGGTGGTTTACTCACTGGCATCGCCAGTACGTAAAATGCCTGAATCAGGTGAAGTTGTTCGCTCAAGCCTAAAACCTATGGGTGAGACTTACACAGCGACTGCGGTTGATACTAATAAAGACGTATTGATCGAAGCAAGCATTGAACCTGCAACTGAGCAAGAAGTGGCTGACACTGTTACTGTAATGGGCGGTCAAGACTGGGAGCTATGGATTAACGCGCTTTCTGAAGCGGGCGTACTAGCTGAAGGTTGTAAGACTGTTGCGTATAGCTACATTGGTACAGAAATTACTTGGCCAATCTACTGGCACGGTGCATTAGGTCAAGCGAAGATGGACCTAGACCGCGCAGCGAAATCGCTTAACGAGCAGCTATCTGCAACTGGCGGTTCTGCAAACGTTGCTGTACTTAAGAGTGTGGTAACTCAAGCAAGTTCTGCAATTCCAGTAATGCCACTGTACATCGCAATGGTATTTAAGAAGATGCGTGAAGAAGGCGTACACGAAGGTTGTATGGAGCAGATTCACCGCATGTTCACTCAACGTCTATACAAAGCTGACGGTACTGCACCAGAAGTTGACGAAGAAAACCGTCTACGTCTTGATGACTGGGAACTTCGTGAAGACATTCAGAAGCACTGTCGTGAGCTATGGCCAAACGTAACAAACGAAAACCTATTCGATGTTGCGGATTACCAAGAGTACAAAGACGAGTTCTTGAAGCTATTTGGTTTCGGTATTGAGTCTGTAGACTACGAAGCCGATGTAAACCCAGCTATTGAGTTTGATGTTCAAGACATCTAATTAACAGCTTGCAGTTGACTGCGAAGTAGATACTAAAAAACCGCCAATGAATATTGGCGGTTTTTTTATGGGCATAGCTTAGATAGCTTCAACCTAATCGAACCTAAACGTAACTAGTGTTTTGGTAGACGAATAATGAAAGCGGCACCTTCTAAAGTTGAGGTTTGCACATGAATACGACCTTGGTAGCTGTCGACCAATTCATGGCAGACTGACAAGCCAATGCCTTGCCCTGGATTGAGCTGATCGGCGCGTACTCCGCGTTGGAAAATAGCTTCACGCATGTCTTCACTCACCCCTGGACCATCATCTTCGATTTTGATGATGTAATGATCAGGATGTTCTTTGACGCTGATCTGCACTGTGCTGATACAAAAACGGTAAGCATTTTCTAGCAAGTTACCCAATAACTCCATCAAGTCACTGCGATTGATTGGCAGCTTGAGCTTAGGGTTGAATTTGTATACCAGATTCACTTCTTTATCCCCGTACACTTTGCTAAGCAAACGATCAAAGCTATCAAGTGAGGGTTTCAGCTCAGTTGTTTCTTTTTGCAGACCTTGCTGACCCATCATGGCACGTTTTAACTGGTACTGAACTAGCTCATCCATCTGGCTGATTTGCTCAACAATACGTTGATTGAGCATGTCGCGAGTTAGCTCTTTGTCGTCTAGTAAAGCATTGGTTGCCGCTAAACGGGTCTTAAGACTGTGCGCCAAATCATCCATTGCATGACGGTAACGACCTTTCTGATCTTCCGTTATGCGGATCAAGCGGTTAAGTGCCGAGGTGATCTCTTGCAGCTCCATCGGGTAGTCTTGATCGAGCTTTTTACGTTTCGATTCACTCATTTGATCCAACTGCAAAGCAAGTTTGCGCAGCGGTTGGAAGCTCCAATGGAACGCAGCAATCAAAAAGGCAATCGCGATCAGAACAAAGAGTCCCAAATAAAAGGTGGTGCGTTTATGAAGTTGAGAGAGAGCAGAGGCGTAATCATCACCGGAACGAAGTACCACAAGGCGGAACGAGTTACCGTCTTCTTTGTGTTCGCTACCTAAGCTGGAAGCAATGAAGTTGACGTTGTCATCATTGGTTACTAGGTGAGGGGCGAGTAGCTCATGGGGCACTTTACTACAGATGTTGTAAAGGTTGGCTTCTTTAGCATCATCGGACAACCACACGGTTTCTGCTTTTTGATTACAGACCACCGACATGTAGTCGGTTTCCGATGGGTCAATCGAGCGGATCCACTTATCAACGTCTTTAATCAAGCCTGCCCTATTTAGCTGGGCAACCACCATTGGCATTTGCGCTGCTAGTTCAGATGAATACGCAGCGATGTAGCTTTGGGTGTAAAGCTGATTGATCACCCCAGCCAAAGCCGAGGTGATAAGCACGATGATGGCCACCGAGGTAACCAGTACTCGGCGGCGCAAACGTGGCTGAATAATCTTACTCATTGAGCATGCAACTCAAAGATATAGCCTTGTCCACGAATGGTGGAAATAGGGTTATCTTGGCCTGTTTTGACAATCTTCTTGCGTAGGCGGCTGATCATCACCTCAATAGTGTTTGGATCGCCTTCTTGATCTTCGTATAGCACATCCAGCAAACGCTGTTTTGATACAACTTGACGGCTATGGCGCATCAGGTACTCAAGTAAATCGTATTCAAATGCCGTGAGTTCCAGTGGTTTTTCATCCACGTAAACTTGCTTCGCGAGTAGGTCGACACGGATTTGCCCAGCTGACATTTCAGGTTTTACAAAACCTGCACTGCGGCGAACGAGTGCGCTAAGGCGTGCCACCATTTCTTCTTTTTGAAATGGTTTTACGAGGTAATCGTCAGCACCAGCTTCTAAGCCAGTTACTTTGTCTTGCCAGTTTGAACGTGCCGTTAAAATCAAGATCGGCAGGCGTAGACCTTGCTTACGCATGTCTTTGATTAAGCTAATGCCGTCACGATCGGGTAAACCGATATCAACAATCGCGATGTCGTTCGGGTAGTTCTTTGCGAAGAATAGCCCTTCTTCAGCAGTATCAGCACACTGAACTTGGTTTCCTAATTCGGCAAGCTGGGATTTAAGGTGATGGCTAAGGATTGGGTCATCCTCGACGATAAGAATTCGCATAATAACAGTACCCAGATATTTGAAATGTATAAGTATGAATATACTGAATAGATAATAACCTTGCGAATATCAGCATGTTAAATATGTGATAGCTTCAAGGTTTTCTCAAACTCGCGCTTTAGTAATGTGTAAACAATCAGCAATTCTAAGCAAAGCGCATTCAGTATGTCTTGGTAAATACTCATTCCATCAATTGTCTAATTGATTCACAGCAAGAGTAAGAAAATTAATGGAATAAGTATAAGTACTAAAGTGTAACTGCTACGACTGAATAGGGGCTGACTTTGTGAAAAGTCAGCCCCTATGGGAAGTCTCGTATTAAAAATCGAGAAGGAATAAGTAGTTAGTGCTAGTTGAGGATCATGATCAGCGTACCCGCTATCGTTAGCAGGACGTTGGCAATGGCATAAGTACCCGCATAACCTAATGCTGGAATGGTACTGCGTGCATGCTCGTTGATCATATCCATCGCAGGTGCACAGGTACGTGCCCCGATGATGGCACCAAACAGTAGCGCGCGGTTCATTTTCAGCACGTAAGCACCGAATAAGTACGCGACTACAACAGGTACCACACTGACCATGATGCTGGTGGCGAACACGGCAAAACCGACATCAGCGAGCGAGTCAAATAGGTTGGAACCTGCGCTCAAGCCAATCCCCGCCATGAAGACCATCAACCCGAGATCTTTGGTCATATTCAATGCCCCTTGC
The DNA here is from genome assembly GCF_001650345.1 of Photobacterium jeanii. Lineage (GTDB taxonomy): Bacteria > Pseudomonadota > Gammaproteobacteria > Enterobacterales > Vibrionaceae > Photobacterium > Photobacterium jeanii. Next base: position 229,050 of record NZ_LVHF01000028.1, read on the forward strand.
GGCACGTAACCAAAAGTCGGGTGGTTGGCTCGTAGGAAGCCCAGCGTAATACCTGCAATCAACAAACCTGCGGCATTACCTAAACCAAAGGCGATGTGACCAAAAGTCATGGTGATAGTACCGATCAACATCCCGATGATGAAGAAACAGCAGAATGCCAGCAAGTCGGCAATTTGACTGTGGATCGAGATGAAACCGATGCGCTCAGCTAAGCCCAATACACGGCTCTTTTCGCCACTGACCTGCAAAATATCACCCTTATCGAGCAAGATATTATGATCCATTGGCATTTCGATTTGAGCGCGTACCACACGGTTTAAGAAACAGCCGTATTCAGACAGGTTCAAGTCGGATAAGCGTTTACCCGCGATGCTGTCATTTTTTACCACGATCTCTTCTTCAACAATGCGTAAGTCGAGCAAGTCGCGGTCGAATACTTCTTTGCCGTTTCTAAAGCTAGGGTCAAGACGCGCGTGGCTGTCTGGGTAACCTACAAGGGCGATTTCATCGCCTTCTTGCAAGATGGCATCACCATCAGGGTTAGCCAGGATACCGTTACGACGAACACGTTCGATATAACAGCCGGTTTGGCGGTAGATACCTAGCTCACGCAGGTTCTTACCATCAATCCAGTTAATTAGCTCAGGGCCGACACGATAAGCACGTATGATTGGGAGGTATACTTTACGTTGAGCGACCTCACCAATCCCGCGTTCTTTTGCGATTTGTTGTGACGATTCTGCAAGGTTTTGTTTTTGCAGTTTCGGCATCAGTTTTGCCAGCACAATCAAGCTCACCAAACCGATCAGATACGACATGGCGTAGCCGACACTCAGGCTATCGACAATTTGCTGAATTGCATTACTTTCAGTAATGCCAGCCAAACCGCCGTTAAGGGCATCTTTTGCACCTACAAGAACCGGGGTAGCTGTGAGCGAGCCTGCCATTAAACCAGTAGCTAAACCAATATCGAGGTTGAGCTTATCGGCCATGGTCATGGTAATCGCGACCGAAGTCAGAAGTACCACTAAGGCGAGTAATAAGTAGTGCTTACCATCTCGGAAGAAGATACCGAAGAAGTTAGGGCCTGCTTCAATGCCAACGCAGAAAATAAACAGCATAAAGCCGATATTTAGCGCCTCGGTATTAAAGGTAAAGCCTGCATTACCTAATAGAAGGGCGGCAAGTAGAACGCCAATAGAGTTGCCAAGTTGAAGGTTAGCAAAGCGGAATTTTCCGACACCTAAACCAACAGCGAGGACGACAAAGAGCAATAAAATATCATTTTGGTGAAGCAGAGCTGCAACGTCGATATTCACAACAAATTTTCCGGAACAAAGAACACGCGAAGAGTGTGTGAAGTCTAGCCGATTTTGATGTGCGGTAATAGATTTTTCATGAATTATTTTTTGTTAAAAATACATTGTTTTTGATTCAGGAAAGTGCTTCAAAAAAACAAGAAAAATCAGTAATGAATCTTAGCCCAGTAAAGGCGTGGGTTTATGCAAATAGTGATGGAAATTCGGCGGTTTAGTGACAAAAAACTGCCTACTGATAAAAAAGAAAACCAGTCGAATGACTGGCTTTCAGAAATGCGTTGTTAGGTATGATACCTATTGGCGATTTACCGCGATCTTATTGGAAAAGACCTAGGTTTTCTTTCGCGTATGCTTCGAATTCAGTGTAGCCACCAACGTGCTCTTGATCGACGAAGATTTGAGGAACAGTTTCAACTGGCTTACCTACTGTTTTTTCAAGGTCAGCTTTGCTGATGCCTTCTGCGTGGATATCAACGTAACGGTAGTTAAAATCTTCACGCTCTTCTTTTAGTTTGTCTGCTAGGTCTTTTGCACGAACACAGAAAGGACAACCTGGGCGACCAAAAATTACAACGAACATACACTCTCTCCTTAAATCAATTGTGATCACTATATCGCGGCTTTGATGGATCAGGAAGTGGGATTTATCGCTTGTAGTGATAGATAAAACCGATTGATGATATTTTTTGCAAATGCGCAAGGTTTTAGGTTTCTGGCATCAAGCCTAGAGCATGAAATTGAAGGAAACCAAACGGCGACTTAAAAATGTGGTTGTCTTTGAAGTAAAGAATGAAAAGTAGTAGAAAAAGCCGAGCAATATGATGACAGCATTATAAATGTGACTGGGCGCCGCTTCTTTATGCGTAACTGCATGAAGTCAGAATAAAATTGTTTAATATCAATATTTATCGTGAATGTTAGATGCACTCTCAATTTGAGCACTTTTATGCAATTTAAACGCGTAATTCTGGTGGTGTGCTCACAGTAAGTGTGTGTAGTACTGCGCCAAGATGATGTGTGCCTCATCACTTAAAGCACAGCAAGAATGTCACCTCTTAGAAAAAACTAGAGTGTATTCGCATCGTATAACCAATATGCAAATCATGATGCGAATGGATTTTAGAATTGAATGGGGTAGTTATGTTCCAGTTTATGACATCAACAAGGATAGTATTCGGTGAAGGTGCGCTAAATAATTCATTCAGTACCTTGAATCAGTTTGGCTATAGCGTGCTTCTAGTGACGGGCAAAGATATGTCGCGCTCAGAACCGCTAGTCAACTACCTCAAACAACAAAACATGCGTTATCAGCAAGTTGCTGTTCACGGCGAGCCTTTGATTGCCATGATCGAAGAAATGGCAGCGATGGGGCGTAAGTTTCGCCCTGACATGGTCATAGCGATGGGGGGCGGTAGCGTACTGGACTCTGGTAAAGCATTAGCGGCGTTGATCCCCAATCAAGGCAGTGTTTACGATTACGTCGAAGTCGTAGGGCGCAATGTCCCACTGCAAGCGAAGCCGCTACCGTTTATTGCCATTCCAACAACGGCAGGTACGGGCTCTGAAGTCAGTAAAAATGCAGTGCTGCGCTCAGCTCAAGAGAACGTCAAAGTGAGCTTGCGCAGCCCTGATATGTTGCCTGATATGGCGATTGTTGATCCGACTCTCACTTATGGCATGGACCCAATTAGTTCCGCCTGCTGTGGTATGGATGCATTTACGCATTTGATGGAAGCTTATGTGTGTGGCGATCCTAACCCGCTTACCGACATGATTTGTGAAGAAGGTTTGCGTCGGCTTGCCAATGCCATTATTCCAGCTTGCGAAGACGATGATCCTCGTGCCCGTTCTGATATGGCATTTGCAGCCATGTTAGGTGGGATGGCGCTAGCCAATGCCAAATTAGGCGCGGCTCATGGGTTAGCTTCTGCTTTAGGTGGTCGCCTGCAAGCGCCACACGGATTGATCACAGCCCAACTATCACCTTATGTGATGCAAGAAAATGTGCTGGCTGCACGTGAAGCAGGGCGAGCTGATGTGCTTAATCGCTACCGTCAACTTGCTTGTTTGCTGACAGGGCGAATGAATGCTGAAATTGCTGATGGTATTACGTGGACCAAGCGCACTTTACGCCGCCTCAACCTACCCGCTGTAAGCCAATACGGCTTTTGCGATACCATGTTTGATGAGGTTGCGGAAGATGCATTGCTGTCGAATGCGATTAAAGGCAATCCACTCCCGCTAAACAAAGCGCGACTGCTGGAAATTTTGGAGCAGGTTTGTGATTGCTGCGGTGTGAAGCAAGCGCAAGGCGAGCTAAAGGACGAGAATACCCATGAATAGTACCATTGAAACCTTACTCAACCATCGCTCGATCCGTAAGTTTACCGAGCAGCCAATTTCTGAAGACACACTCACTACGATATTAGATTGTGGGATTGCAGCGTCGTCATCGAGCTTTATTCAATGCACCAGTGTGATCCGCATAACTGAGCCTGATGCACGGCAACAGCTCGCCATTTTTGCCGGCAATCAGCCCTATGTGGCAACTGCAGCAGAGTTTTTGGTGTTTTGTATCGACTTTCATCGTCACCAGCAAATTAACCCTGAAGCGCAACTTGGTTATACTGAACAAACCTTAATTGGCGCGGTAGATACAGCGCTGATGGCGCAAAATTGTTTGGTGGCTGCGGAATCTTTAGCTCTGGGTGGGGTCTACATTGGAGGTATTCGTAATAATCCAGCAAAAGTGGCGGAGTTATTGCGTTTACCTGACCATGTAATGCCGCTATTTGGGTTATGTTTAGGTTATCCGGCTCAAAACCCTGAACCAAAGCCCCGTTTGCCGCAATCATTGGTGATTCATCAAGAGCACTACCAAGCGGAATTTAACCATCAAGCTTTAGCGGAATATGACGATAAAGTAAGTAACTATTACCGCACGCGAACAGGCGGTAAAAAAGACACTACATGGTCACAACAAATAACGGAAACGTTGAATAAAGAAGCTCGTCCATTTATGCAGCGTTTTATTAGGAATAAAGGCTTTAGTACTCGGTGAGGGTCGGTTACTATTGCCGTCCGCGTTGAAATATGAATTTAGGGGCACTCCCCATTGTGCTGCGTAACTAGCAGCCAACGCTAAAATAACAATAACGGAAATAGTATGAATCCATTGCGTAAAGCAGTTGTGCTTGCATTATGCACTGCTTTATTAAACGCTTGTCAAAGTACAAGTGAGCCAACATCGCAGACAGTAGAAATCAATGCTGAAAATGCGTATCAAAGTAGCCTTCAACGTCATGAAGCGTGGGAACGTAAGCTGCAAGGCATTGAGTTTTTAGAAATTTACTCACCTGAAAAGTTCGGCTTGATGCTTTCAAGCTGGAAAAAAGCCGATGCCATTTATCAAGAGCTAGTGGCTGATCCTGAGTTAGCACTGAAAAGTTACTCTCTATTCTCTTCTGCGACCTATTTAGATCGTTTCAATGATGAAATTGAAGTGGTTGAAAAACAGATGGTGGCGCTTGAAGGCTTGAAACGGGAAGCCGACGAAGTACTTGCACCTGCGATGGCGCAAATGAAGTACCTTGATGGGCTTGATGCGAAAAAATATTACCGTTCGGAATATACTCGTATAGGGCGCTTGTATGCTCGTCTTTTCACTTATATCGATAAAGACGATTTAAACAAGGCGCGTAAAATGCAAGATGAGTATCTTGAGCGTGCGCATAGCCTTGAAGTAAAAACGGTAAAGAAAATCTACATTGCCCCGTTGGAGCAAGAGCTAGAGCAACACCGTCGTAACGATGTGAAGTATTACGCACCGCTAAGTTACAACCGAGTGGAAATCAAAATCGAAAACGGTAAGAACATCATAGATGCGACGCCGCGAGATTTTGCTGCCATTGAAGTGGCGGTGAAAGAGATCGAATTTGAACTCGCCCACGCAGCGCATATTGCGTTAGAAGTCAGTACCATGCGCGATCTGAGCAAAGATCAGCATGAAGGCTATATTCTTGAGATGGAAAACAAGCTGCTGCGTATTTCTAAGGCGCTGAATGATCAAGATTTGCGTGATCAAACAATTCGTACCCAAGCGACGATGATCACCAATAACGTGAAAGCGGCTCGTTTACAATACGTAGCTAAAACCTCGTTGAAAACTAATGAAGTCAGCCAACGTGCGACAGCGTTAGAGGCATTGGTGAAACAGCAGCAGCAGGAAATTGCAGAGTTGAAACTGCAATTAGCTACAAGAGATTTACCTGAAGCTGAGCAAGCGACTGCGAATGATGAACCTGTTCAACTGGTCTCCACAGACCATGATGGTGAGGTTGAAGGGGAGTCGGAGGTTGCTGACGTTCCTGCTGATACAGCTGGTGCCGAGTTAGCAGTTGATGCTGGAGAAAGTGGAGCCGAGGCTGAAACTCAAACCCAGTAATGTTTTTAAATTGCTAAGAACTAGAGTTAAAAAAGAGGTCGCTAATGCGACCTCTTTTTTTTATGTCTTATCTTTGTGTTTTACTCTGGCGAGCGTTAAGCGATGTTGTGATCCCAACCACCAGCACCTTTCAGCCATTGGTGGAGGTGTTGCTCTAAATCGCCTAATTGATCAGGACCAATGATAGCCAAGCCAAGGTCTTGAGCACGCACTAAATCGTGGTGACGTAATGGACGGAAGCTTACCAGCATAGCGCGGGCTTGCAGACCGCCAAGCAGATCGCGTAGTGATTCTAGTTTGTACAAGGTATCGTCACCGTCATCGCGCATGCCTTTCGTTTTACATTCGATGATGTGAAGCTTGTTATTTACCACAGTAGCAACGTCAAGCTCATTACGGACTTCACGGTCACCAATCTTACGATACACCTGAACGCCAAGTGAGTGGTCTTGAATGGTAGGTAGTTCACTCTGAATGGCTCGTACAGTACTGTGAACCAAATTCTCTAGCCATTCACCATTAGCAAAGCGGCGTGCTTCTTCATGTTTGAATGTCAGAACACCGTCTTGGTAGGTTGCTAAACCTGTTTCTTCTAAATCATTAAGCAACATGCCAAGCTCACGGTAGCCTTGTTGCTTTTCACTTAAGGCAACGGTTAAACACTGCTCTTTACGACAAGTGGTTGCCAAGTAGTTAAGTGTGGCAAGACCTGGACCTAACTCCAGTGCAGAGCTAGCCCAGCGTTGACCAAGCTCACGCAGTTGATCACTGAGTGCTTCTGGAACCAGTTGTTCCGGTAGTTCACAGCGTGCACCAAAGATGGTGAGGTAATCGGTTAGTTGAATGCGGTCTTCAACTTGTTGTTGTTCGCGGTCTGCAGGGTAAAGCCAGCACATTTCATCGCTGAAAGGTTCAATAACATAGATTGGCCAATGGAATGTGCGGAACACTTCGTATGCAGACAGAAGACGGTGACGCAGACCACAGCTTGCGTTAAACCAAACTTCAGATTGTGTTTGTTTTAGTTTTTCTGCGAGCTCGTTAAGGCGTTGGCGGATACAAGTAATATTGATCGAATCTGGGATGATGAAGAATTCTGCTTCAATATTTCGCGGCAGCAGAATAGAGGCTAAACGATCGTATTGTTCTTGTTGGGTTTGCGTGCCGATAAAAATCATTTTATGTGCTGGTACGCCATGGTCTAGCAGAGGTGTAATTAATCGAACCGGGTCTTGGTCGATAATACCAACGTGAGTAATCATAATTTCCTACCTTTTCTGTGCTTCGTTGAAAGCGACACATTGTTAGCGTTACAACGGCACGAGGTTATTTTGTAATTGTAATATGAGGCGAGTGACATAAAGAAAACCAACTAAAGAAAAAGTATCACTCGCTCCGAGCTAAATTAAAGTCGCTGCTTAAATCAAGCGTATGCAGCAAGGCGTTTTAAATAGCTCATTAAAGATATGGAGTCGCATTAGCTAAATTTCAAGCAATTACTCCGTAAATTAAACAACAAGACTAATTTGATCTGTGATTTGAACTTTGGTTATGGTTAAAAATACTTATGTCATTGTTGTTGTTTCATTAGAGCCACAAGTGACCTTATTTGTTCCTCGTTTTTTATTACTTATCTGTGTCCAAAATTAAATATGTATTTCCGTTTGTGATTATGCTCGACATGCCATATTTAATAATCAATGGCTTGTAAGTAATGGAAGGATACGACGTGAGTTAGCGATAAATGTCTAAACCGTGTAAATTTATCGTCAAATCAATATGGAGTTGTGGGTTATTAGCCACAATCTGAGGAAACAGATTGAAATTATTATTTCTATGTTGAAAATGGTGACGACCTCATAAATGAACTTGTACTCATGGCAAAAAAACTGACCATCTTAGATATTGCAAAACTGGCGGGTGTAGGCAAATCGACGGTATCGCGTGTGCTGACCAATGACCCTAAGGTGAAACCTTCGACCCGTGAAAAGGTGCAGCAGGTGATCCAAGACGCTGGGTTTGTGCCGTCGAAATCGGCGCAAGCCATGCGAGGTGGCAGTGCCAAAGTGGTCGGGGTGATTCTGTCGCGCTTAGATTCACCGTCGGAAAACAAAGCCGTGAGTGGCATTTTAGATGTGATTTACGCTGCTGGTTATGATGCGGTGATCATGGAGAGTCAGTTCTGCCCAGTGAAAACCAATGAACACCTGCAAGTGCTACGCAAACGCAATGTTGATGGCGTAATTGTATTTGGCTTTACTGATTTTGATGTTAAGGCGGTTGCCGAGTGGCAACACAAAGCTGTGGTGATTGCCGTTGAGACTGATGTGGTGTCTTCGGTAGGGTATGACAACACAGGCGTCATCCAACTCGCGATGGATAAACTGCTCGCGCAAGATCTGCGTCATATCAGCTTTGTTGGGGTAGATCCTAGCGATAAAACCACGGGCGCGATGCGTTTGAAAGCCTATCAAACGTGTTGTGAGCAAGCTGATATCAAAGCCGTATATGGTTGTGGCGAATTGAGTCATGACAGTGGTTATCAGCTAACAGATAAAGTACTTAAAAAGAAAACCCAAGCAATTGTTTGTGCCAGTGATTCGTTAGCGCTGGGAGTGGCTAAACGCCTACAAGAGTTGGGCCGCAACGATGTGATAGTATCTGGGGTAGGTGCTAGCGATCTCCTTTCTTTTATCTTTCCGAATACCTTCTCGATTGATCCTGGCTATTTCGATGCAGGTAAAACCTCAGCGGAGCTGCTGATCAAGCAGTTGGCGGGTCAAGATAGTATTACTCATCTGACGCAAACCGCTTGCCTAACTTAATCTCGCTTGAAATTTAAACCGCTAAAATAATAGTGCTCGTATTGTGAGCGTTTTCACGTTATGGGAATGTTCCCATTTTATCTAGGTGAGAGATCTGTAATTATGCTCGATAAGAATTTGGGAATGTTCCCAAAGCTAAAATAATAGCCGCAGTGAAACAAAAGAACGGACATCGATATGAGTAAGATAGACAGACAGCAAATCGAAAAGCTGATCGAGCACATTGGCGGTAGCGCCAATATTTCAGGTGTGAGCCACTGTTTAACCCGCTTACGCTTCGTACTACAAGATAACGAAAAAGCTGACGTTAAAGCGATTGAAGCTTTACCTATGGTAAAAGGCTGCTTTACTAATGCTGGTCAATTCCAAGTGGTGATTGGCACTGAGGTAGATGCGGTCTACAAAGAACTGACTGCAATCTCTGGTCAATCTGGTGTGAGTAAAGAAGAAGCCAAAGTTGCTGCACGCCAAAACATGAGCCTGCTTGAGCGTAGTATTTCTCACTTAGCTGAAATCTTTGTACCACTGCTACCTGCGATTATCACAGGTGGTTTGATTTTAGGCTTCCGTAATGTCATCGGCGATATCCAAATGTTCGATGGCAAGACCCTGACCCAAGTCAGCCAATTCTGGGCAACGGTACACTCATTCTTATGGCTTATTGGTGAAGCCATCTTCTTCTTCTTGCCTGTTGGTGTGTGTTGGTCGACGGTTAAAAAGCTCGGCGGTACCCCAATTCTGGGTATCGTGCTGGGTGTGACTTTAGTTTCCCCGCAATTGATGAATGCTTACTTGATAGGGAAAGAAGTACCTGAAGTGTGGGACTTTGGTTGGTTTGTGATTGAAAAAGTCGGTTATCAAGCGCAAGTGATCCCTGCGATGTTGGCGGGTATTGCACTGGCACTGATTGAAACCAACTTAAAGCGCATTATTCCTTCTTACTTGTATCTTGTGATTGTGCCTTTCGTTTCCATCATCGTAGCGGTGATTCTAGCTCATGCCTTTATTGGTCCATTTGGTCGCATGTTAGGTGACGGTGTTGGTATCGCAGCGAAAGCGGCAATGACAGGTGACTTTGCGGTAATTGGTTCAATGTTGTTTGGTTTCTTGTATGCGCCGCTGGTGATTACAGGTATTCATCACACCACTAACGCTGTTGATTTGCAGTTAATGCAAGACATGGGTGGTACGCCAATTTGGCCTCTGATTGCACTATCTAATATTGCGCAAGCATCAGCAGTAGTCGGTATCATTTGGATCAGTAAGAAACATAACGAACGTGAAATTTCAGTACCAGCTGCGATTTCGGCTTACCTCGGTGTTACTGAGCCTGCGATGTACGGTATTAACTTGAAATACAAATTCCCAATGTTGAGCGCCATGATTGGCTCAGCGATTGCGGCTGCAATTTGTGGTAGCGCAGGGGTAATGGCAAACGGCATCGGTGTGGGTGGCTTGCCAGGTATCTTATCGATTCAGCCTCAGTACTGGATGACATTCTTAGTGGCAATGCTGGTGGCGATTATCGTTCCTATCGTGCTGACGCTGTTTTTGTACAAACGCGCGCAAGCTAAAGGCGAAATCGAGCAAACACCACAAACCGTATAACGCAACACTTTCAGCCAAGTGCGCCACCTATAGAGAAAACGTAGATAGCGCACTTGGTCAATTCAATGATTCTTCAGGTGCTTAACACTCGATACTAAAGAGCCATGAGCACAAGTAGTAAAAGCAAAGACGAGCAAGACATGATGACGACACAGCCGCATGATTGGTGGCGTACCGCGACCATTTACCAGATCTACCCAAAGAGTTTTTGTGATAGCGGAAATAAAGGCACTGGTGATATTCAAGGTATTATCTCTAAATTGGATTACTTGAAATCCTTGGGAGTTGATGCGTTATGGCTAACACCTGTGTATGAGTCGCCAATGGTCGATAACGGTTACGACATTGCTGATTACTACCGCATTAACCCAGATTTCGGCACCATGGCGGATTTTGACCAGCTTCTCGCGCAAGCGCACGAGCGCGGTATTCGCATTGTGATGGATATTGTGGTGAACCACACCTCAACTGAACATGCGTGGTTTAAGTCTGCGTTGGGCGATAAAAACAGCCCGTATCGTGACTACTACATTTGGCGCGATCCTGTTGATGGCGGCGCTGGTGAAGATGGTAAAGCACCGACGAATTGGCAATCGAAATTTGGTGGCAATGCGTGGGAGCTGGATGCGAAAACAGGGCAATACTATTTGCACTTGTTTGCTAAAGAGCAGGCAGATTTGAATTGGGAAAACCCGCAAGTACGCCAAGAAGTGAAAGACATCATTAGTTTTTGGGCGGAAAAAGGCGTAGATGGTTTCCGTCTGGATGTGATCAACCTGATTTCAAAGCAACAAGATTTCCCAAATGATGATATTGGTGATGGTCGTCGTTTCTACACCGATGGTCCTCGTGTGCATGAATACCTACAAGAGATCAGCGAAGCCGTATTCCAAAAATATGGCTCGGTGACGGTAGGGGAAATGTCATCAACGACCTTAGAGCACTGTCAGCAATACTCATCGTTAGACGGTAAAGAGTTGTCGATGGTGTTTAATTTTCACCACTTAAAAGTGGATTACCCAAATGGCGAAAAGTGGACCAAAGCGCCGTTTGATTTCCACCAACTAAAATCAATTTTCAACCACTGGCAGCAGGGCTTGCACAATCAAGGGTGGGGCGCATTGTTCTGGTGTAATCATGACCAGCCTCGTGTGGTGAGTCGCCTTGGTGATGATCAAACTTATCGTGTTGAGTCAGCTAAAATGCTGGCGACTTCGGTTCATATGATGCAAGGCACACCTTATGTCTATCAAGGTGAAGAGATTGGGATGACCAACCCGCACTACAGTTCGATTGAGCAGTATCGCGATGTGGAAAGTACCAATATGTACAACATCATGGTGAACGAGCAAGGGGTGAGCGAGCAAGAGATGCTGGCGATCCTAGCGCAAAAGTCGCGTGATAACTCTCGTACCCCAATGCAGTGGAATACACAAAAGCACGCTGGATTTACTCAAGGAACACCTTGGCTTGAAGTGGCGGCAAATTACCCTGACATTAACGCAGAACAAGCGGTCGCTGATCACGATTCGGTTTTCCACTACTACAAGAAACTGATTGCGCTGCGTAAAGAAGTAGAGGTGATCACCACAGGTGATTACACCGATTTGATGCCTGAGCATTCGCAACTGTTTTGTTACCGCCGTCAATCGGCAACGCAAACCTTAGTCTGCATTCATAACTACTATGGTGAGCCAGCAGAATGTGTGTTGCCTTCTGACGTTGATGTGACCAAAGGACGTTACTTAATCAGTAACTACGCTGATGTTACAGGTGAAGAGCAGGCGCCACAGCAAGTGATGAACTTGCGCCCGTATGAGTGTCGTGTTGTTTTAATTGAGCATACCCCCGCTTAAGCTCGAAAGGTTTAATAAACCTATTGAAAAGACAACAAAACGAAAAAGGCTTCCATTTGGAAGCCTTCTTTTTATCTGCTTTTTACAGTTAGTCTGATTACAGGCTTGGCGTAGGTACTTGTGATGCCAATAGCCAAATTGCCAGTACAAAAAAGACTAAGCCCATCACTTTATGTTGGTAAGTGCGGAATTTTTCATTCTTTAGTAACGACTTACCTAGGCTGCCTACTGTGGTTACCAAAAAGAGGTTAAACAGAAGCCCCAGTACATTCAGCAGCAAACCAAGTACCAACATTTGCTCGCCAGAGGTTGCTGTCGATTGTGTCGATACAAATTGTGGTAAGAACATCACGAAGAAGATCAGCGCTTTAGGGTTAAGCAAGTTACTGATCACCGCACGGCGGTAGAGGGTCTTTGCTAAGCCTTTTTGTTGTTCGACTTTAGGGGCATCAGATGGCTCGGTACGCATGCAATCCCACCCCATTTTTAGTAGGTAAGCACCACCCATAATGCGCAGAACTTCAAGAGCGATTGGGTTCATCGCGATTAGCGCTGATACACCCATTGCAGCAAGCAAGGTGAGTAGTACACCTGAAGTTGCGTTACCTAGGCTGGCGAATACACCGACTTTTTTGCCATAGCTTAGGCTTGAGCTTGCAATTAGCAGCATGTCTGGCCCAGGGATCAACAACAACGCAATCACTGCGGTTAGATAAACCGGCAGAATAGAAAAATCAATCATGATCAAACTTACGGAAACAGGAGGAAGGGCTGAATTTTATACTAATGGCTAGAGAATTAAAGGGATGTAGCGATCTAATTTGGATGGATAAACTAGCTTGGCTGCTATTAACAGTTTCTTAACTAAATGTGAGGCACTTAATAGGTGAGTGATTGCTTATTAGGTTTGTTTGTTGCACCAAAGAGGAGCGCTGGTGTCTTACATCTAAGTCTCGTTTCTGTTTCAAGAAAATTCTAAATCATGGTGCATACTTAATGACATGATTATGAATGCGAGGACGCAGCCATGCATCGAGTCGAAGTAGGTCAAGCCGCGATAGTAGAGAGTGTCGAAGGAACGGCATTTGTGTTGACCTCAAGTGATTCAGCTCTACCTGTTACTGCCGGAATGGCGCTTCAACCCGGACAAATTCTTGTCACCGCAGAAGGCGCCAAGGTGGTGGTGTTTCTTAATGGTGACTTGATTGTTGTCGATGCCAATTGTGCGGCTTGTTTAGCGTCGCAAGGTGATGAAACACGGTTGGTGCAACAGGGAACGCAAGTTCCCGCACTGACTACGCCAGACGTGGCTGTGGAAAACGCATTAAATCAAACTGTTGAAGAGCCCGTCGGTTTTGATATCGCGGCTATTCAGTCTGCAATTTTGTCGGGAGAAGACCCGACCCTCACGCTAGAAGCACCTGCTGCGGGTGCCGATGATGGCTCCTCAAATGATGGTTTTATTGTGGTCGACTATAACTATTTATCGACCTTAGCTCAGGCAGGCTACGACACTCGATTTCAGCGTTTTGATGATGATCCTGACGATGAAAATCCGCCTTTTATATTGGCGGCGGGCGGGCAAGCTGCCACGATTGTTCTCACCGAGGGTGATCTTCAACCTCTGACTTATCCGGTATCGGAACAGCAAACAGTGCTGATCCAATCAGGCTCTCTTCCTCTCGACCCAACGAGCGTGACATTCGAAGCGGTGGCGTTAGCGCAAGTGTTAAATGCGCTGACACAAACCGTGACCTCGAATGGGCAAAGTGTCAGCTTTATTTACAATCCGGCTGATAATCAAATTGTCGGCACCAGCCTTGTTGATGGTGTCGACAGTGTGGTGGTGACTTTTAGTTTGTCAGCGCAAGCAGCAGGTACTGATTTAGCGGTAACGCTAACTGTTGAGCAATTACAGCCTATTGACCATATAGCGGCAACAAACGGGGTTGTGAGTGTGGATGGTGAGCAGCTCAACGTTGCTTTCGCAATTCAAGCATTAGATGGTGGCGGTAATGCGATGTTAGCGCCCGTGACTATGAATGCGGTGCTAAACGATGGCGAGTTTCCTGCTTTATCTACCGATCCCGGTGTCTCGTTACAAGAACAAACCGAGCCGCAAACGGTTACCGGACAAGTACCGCTCAACCTTGGTAGTGATTTTATCGACTCGGTTGCTTTTGCCGCTCAGCAACCTACGTTGCAAGGGCTAACCAGTAACGGCTTTGCGACCCAATTTAGTGTTGATGGCGATACCATCACGGTAACCCGCAGTGATCAGCCTAGTATTGAAGTGCTAAAAGTGACGATTGGTATTGATGGCGCCTATAGCGTGACCTTGTCACAGCCCTTTGATCAAGACCCGATAACCGATCTCACTGTGCTTGCGTTGGATGTCAGCGTGACAGACAAAGATGGTGATATCAGTAATGTTGAGCCGGTGAATATCCAGATTTTGGATGGCAACGATCCCGACGGTGGGAATAAAGGGCGAGTGCAAATTACCGAAGGCGATCTCGATAGTACGGTCGTGGCTGAACAGTACCCTGTTAACAATACCACTAGCTTTGAAATTAAAGCTGGTGTCGATCGTATGGTGCCTGAATCGCTGATTTTAGACCCAGACTTTGAAGCCGTATTGCTTAATGAATTAAATTCGCTTACCAGTGGTCGAGAGCCCGTTAATTTTAGCGTAGCGCGTGATCCCAATGGTGAGATTACCATTACGGGTAGCCTAGGTAGTGGTGAAACAGTACTGACGGTAGTGATGACACCGACACAAACAGGTCAGAATATTACCCTCACCAGTACAGTTACTCAGAACTTGCCCCTCGATCATTTAGCGCAAAGCCAAGCCCTGTTATCGGTCACTGGTGAGTTGCTGGAAGTGAAAATTCCGCTTCAAGCACAAAATAGTGATGATGACTTTTTGCTCCAACCTGCAGTGCTCACTGTGGCGGTGGCTGATGGGGTTGATCCGACTTTTGTTGAAGATGCAGGCAGCGAATGGACCGAATTAGGCGGCACGACCAACGGACAAATTGAGATCAACTTAGGCAGTGATGAACTGCGTACCGTCACCTTTGTTGCTCAGCAGCCAACGCTGGTTGGATTAACCAGTAATGGTGCGGCGACAGATTTTCGCATTGAAGGTGATACCTTAACCTTGTTTTTGCAAAATAGTCCAACGACAAGTGTATTGACGGTCACCCTATCAACCGATGGTAGTTACGAGGCGCAGCAACTGCGCGCGATTGATCAGTTAACGTCTGCCGATATCACCGAATTAGTACTAGCGGTGACAGGGCTTGATAGCGATGATGATGCCACGGACCCTAACGGTGAGTTGCTGATCACTATAAATGATGGAGTTGATCCCAGCGGTTTATTCACCACGCAAGATGCCGCTGACTTGCGAGAAGGGAGCTTATCCATCCCGACGGGTCAGGCGGGCGGTTATCCCGTTACCGATCAGGCGAGTTTCACCTTTGCGGCTGGTGTCGATCGGTTAGATCCCACCACCTTGACCATAGACCCAGCCCAACTGACCAGTTTATTGGCTGAGCTTAATGCGGATATTAGCGCTGGTGGGCAAGCGCTGGTGTTTAGTTATGATGCGGCGACCAACACCATAGTAGGTGAGCAAGCAGGGCAAGCCATTCTTACCATTACTTTTAGTGCCGTGAATATCGCGAGTGCGCAGGGTAATGATAGTGTGGAAGTCTCGCTGACGTTAACTCAAACCGCCCCTTTAGATCATTTGGCGACGGGTAACAATACGGGTTTGGTGCGAGTTAATGGCGAGCAAATTGCCATTGATTTACCACTCCAAATGCAAGATACCGATGGCGATCCATTAACGGCAACAGCGGTAGTGCCGCTGATTTTACGCGACGGTGATGATCCGGTAATAAATCCGCCAATAAATGCTCAAGTGGTGGAAAGTGATATCGACGGTGATGCGGATAATCACCAAGGGTCAACGCCAAATGGGACAGGTAATATCGACAGTGCGACCTTTGGGGCGACAGTAGGTAGTGATCCGATAGTCAATTTTGTTATCAATACCGCGACTTTTAACCAGCGAAACCCAGTTTTAACCAGTCAGGGTGAGACCGTGGAATTGCTTGATGCTGGTGGCGGTATCTATCGCGGTATCGTTGCTGGGGCAGGGCAAGGGGGCAGTGATAAAGTCGTATTTGAATACGTGTTGCAACCCAACGGTACATATATCTTTACCTTACTTGGCGCGTTAGATCACAGCGTACAAGGGGCAGATAACCTGAGTGTTCTACTGCCAATTCAAGCGCTTGATCAAGATGGCGATCTCAGCGCGCCTGTTAACCTTACCGTTGTGGTAACCGATGATCTAGCCAATGGGCGCGATATTAGCTTTTCGATGACGGAAGGCGATGGCACGACCAATCGTGTTAACTTGTTGCCCGCCGCGCGAGAAGGGGCGGATGATGCCACTGTCACCTCGGTATTTAACCAAGGACAAGAAGTCTTCTTAACTGGCACGGGCTTTAATTCGATTCCGATCAATGATGAACGTGGTGTGCTGTTAGGGCAGTTAAATATTCGCGCTAATGGGCGAGTGGAATTTACGCCTGAGCCCAATATTGATCACGATAGCGCAACCTTAACCCATCAAATTCCGTATAAAGTAACAGATGGTGATGGTGACATTGCGATTAGCACCATTACCATCAATATCTCGGATCAAGCGCCAGTCATTATTATCGACCCTGATGCCATTCAAACGGTGGAAGATGTTGGCCGAGTGCCTGATCCTGATGAAAGTATTATCGAACCTCCAGCAGGGGCGCCAGTCGCGCTGCAAATCAACATCGGTGATGCCGATCGTGGCGAGACTTTAGGTCAAGTGCTGATCAGCGTACCTACCACTGAAAATGGTGATTTTTATCATAATGGCGTTGAGCTTGAGAAGACGCCTGATGGTCAGTTTTATATCGTGCCGCTTACCGCTTTTACCACAGCTGATGGTGTGCTTTACACCATGAATAATGTCAGCTTTTTGCCGAATGCGGATTTTTCTACCCTTAACGGTGATCTGGATTTTAATGTTCAAGTAACGGTTAACACTGATGATGTGCCTCATCCGCCACAGACTGCGAGTTTTAGTGTCACCGTACTGGGGATTGCTGATATTCCTACTTGGGATTTAGATCAGACCGAACTGCATTACACCGGACAAGAAGATGACGCCAACATCGGTTTACAACTGACAGCGAACCTTAATGATGTTGATGGTTCTGAAGTACTGTTTTATATCGTGCAAATAGAGCCAGATCCTAGCGGTGCGATAAACGGGACGTTAGTAGGTAACGGCTTAGTTGAAATTGCACCTAATCAGTGGCGCGTATCAGCAGCCAATGTAGGCTCAATTGCGGTGAACCCGAATGATAATTACAGTGGTGATATTCGTTTAACAGCGGTGGCTCAAAGTGAAGAACGTGCGGTTTTTCAGGTGCAAAATGCCGATTCCGTCGCGATTGATTTAGTGGTTAACGTGTTGCCAGTGGCAGACAGTGCAGTGCTCAAGGTAACGCGAATCGAATCGAACGAAGATGAGCGCATTGCTTTAGGTAATTCGATCAGTCTATCGCTGACTGAGGATACCGATGGCTCTGAAACGCGCTTCGTTTTGATTTCTAATTTGCCCGTCGCGAGTAAAGTGTTTGTTGACGATGTTGAGCAAACGCCAAACGCCGATGGCAAATTCGAGATCCCTATCGACCAATTGCCGCTACTGACATTCCAACCGACACCTGAAAGTAATCTGGATTTCGAATTAACCATCGAAGGCAAGGTAGTTGATACCGCTATTATCACAGACTCGGATGGCAATACTCAGGTGATGGAAGATGTCTTTCTAACCCCTGCGACGCAACTTGAAGTGGCATTAACTGGGGTGGCTGATGAGCCAGATTTTCTCGTGGCGGACGATCCTGATGGGAATCTTGATCCGGGTGACTGGCAAAAATTAGAAAATGGCTTGGGGGTGGAAACCCTGATTTTAGAAGACGGCACTGCCACTCTTAATTTCGCCATTGTTTCAGGCGAAGATGCCTTGAAGCAGCCGGACGATAATTCTGAAACCTTAACCTTGGTTATTTCCAACATCCCGGCTGGGGTGCAGATTTTTGATGCCACTGGTAATCCACAAACACTGACCTTTGTTGGCAATGATGCCAGCGGAAACCCGATGTATGAGGTGAACTTAAGTTCACTCGATAGCATTAGCGTGGTGCCGCCGTTACATAGCACTACAGATATTGAACTTAAAGCGACCCTAGTGACCACAGAAGATGATGGTGACCACTTGACCTCGGAAGGGACAATTAAAATCAATATCGCGCCTGTTATTGATGCGGTCGACTTTAATAAAACAACCTCCAATGGAGCGCTGGAAGATACTTTGATCACCATAGATTGGCGTCCAACTGTCGATCAAGGTTTTGTCGATAACCAAGAGCAAATCATTGGCTTTGCAATTGATTCTTTCCCAGCTGATTACAACCTGTTACTTGATGGGGCAGTACTAACGCGTGCGCCTGATGGCAGCGTTACATTTACTGATGCTCAGCTTGCTGCTTTGCTTGCGGGCGGAAACCTTCAATTGCAAGCACCTGAAGATAGCGACCGTGATTTAATACTGACGACACGGTTGCAAATTGAACAAACCGATCCAGACGGTGAGCCAACAGCGAATAAAGAAATTGTTGGTAGTTTAACGGTCGATATCCGTGCGGTTGTTGAACCTGATGGTGTGCTGCAAGTAGAAGATAGCGCAGGAAATGTGGTGACCACAGTGCAAAGTAGTACCAGTGGTGTGATTGATTTAACTAACGGAGCGAGTTCGCAAGGGCAGATTAACTTTGTCGAAGATGATGCACCGACACCGCAAGATTCCAGTGATGAAATTGTACGTCGTGTGGTGATCAGCTTTCCTGATACCGATAGTAACGGCGATCCGTTACCCGAAGGATTTGTGGTGGTTGGCGGCTTTCATGATGGTGAGGGGAACTGGGTAGTACCTGAAAGTCAGCTCGATAATATTCAGATTGTCGCACCCAGTGGTTTCAACGGCAGTTTGGATATATTGATCAGCGGTCAAGTGCAAGATCAGGGCGATAGCAATGCAGATACTGGCGTGCCAGAAGGGGATGTTAGTACCCGTGTGCGTTTTGATGATGAACTTACCCTCGATTTCTCACCCAATACAGCCACTAACACCAATGAAGCGGGCACCATAACGGTGACCGAGCAGGTGATCACCGGGGAAGAAGACCGGGTTGTGAATTTGGGCGTTCAACTGGCAAATGTAGTATCAGTGGCGGTCGATGGTAATCAAACGAACGATGTGTTCTCGATTGTGATCCAAGCGGGGGATTTGCCAAACGGTGTAACGATTGGTGGTACTGAGTTTGATTTCGTCAATGGCGAATATGTTTGGCAAGTGCCCGTTGACCCAGCAACAGGGACAGTGGATTTATCGAATGTCACACTAAATCTAGCGCAAGACTTTGCTGGCGATTTTGCGTTACCGATCCGCTTTGTGACCACGGATATCACCAGTGGCGATATGAACATTGAAAACACCACCTTGGCTGTGCGCATAGATCCGATTGTCGATTTACCTCCTGAAGGTAATCCTGAATTTACTCTCAATGTGGTTCAAACCGCAGGGCTTGATGCGGATAGGCAGCCTGTCAGCGAAACGGGTAATCCTGAGGTAATTCTTACCGATGGTGCGTACGAAGATGGGGTGATAACCCTAGCGCTTGCGGCAACCCTAGCGGATATCAGCACCAGCCTGACAGAGGGTTTGGAAAGCGTAGAGCAAGCGACATTAACGGTTGCCCCTGCGTTGGGGGCATTTATTGTTACCAATCCTGACGGCTCAACCTCAGAGCTGCAAACTGTCACTGTTGCAGGTAGCGAACTCGATAGTATTCAATTTAAGCCGTTTGAAGATTACAGCGGCCCTGTATCGTTATCGGTTGATGCCTTGGTTGTTGATAATGTTAGTTATGACCTAACCACGCCAGCTACTGCAGCGGATTCGGGTAATGCGCTCACGACGGTTGAGTTTGATGTTATTCCCGTTAACGACGATGTGGATTTCGTGGGTGATGATCAATTGATTGTTGGTGAGGAAGAACAAGCTGGTGGGATCTCGCTAGGAAGCGTTGGCTTTCAACTGCAAGATATTGATGGCTCAGAAACCATAGTGTCAGTGTTGATCACCAATGTCCCCGATGGTTTCTTACTGGGCTCTCCGGCGCGAAATTTAGGTGGCGGAGAGTGGAAAGTCACAGTGCCGGCCAATAGCAGCAGTTTCGATTTATCGGGTATCAATCTTATTCCGCCCAAAGATTTTAGCGGCACCGTAGAACTGGGTGTCACCGTCTTTACAAAAGAAACGTTGCTGACGGAAGTGGCCGAGAAGACCACCACGATAAATGTTGAAGTAACCCCAGTTGGCGATCGGGTTGATAGTGATATCACGACCCAATATCAAGGCACGGAGAGTCAGGGTGTGACGCTCGAACTTAATCTTGCTGCACGCGACAACAAAGCCAGGATCGATCCTCCGGTGGCTAATGTGACGGAAAACCCACCGGAAACTTTATTAGTGACAATTTCGAACGTGCCGGACTCAAGTACCTTTGATGTGCCAGCCAATGGCACGGCAGTGAATTTAGGTGGTGGGGTATGGCAGTTTGAAATTGCTGCGATTGACTTAGATAGCCTAGTGTTTAATCCGGTGGATGCTAACGGCACTATCTCATTAGCGGTGAATATCAAAGCGGTTGATAACGGTGTGGTGGCCGATGAAAGCTTAGCGATTAATGAAACCTTGGTACTGAACATTGCGGCGGAAAACGATGCGCCTGTAAATGTTGTCCCGACAGGACCTTTGTCGGTTGATGAAGATAGCCCACTGGTTATCTCTGACGTGGTGATCACCGATGTGGATGCCCGTGAAGCCAACGGAGATATTAATGTGGTGCTCAGTGTGACTCAGGGTACGCTCAACTTACTCGATGCAACAGGCATTAGTGTCAGTGGGCAAAACAGTAATCAGTTAACCTTAGTGGGGCAAATTGATGCGATTAATACTGCACTTGCAGCGGGTATTCGTTATCAAGGCGTTCAAGACTTCCACGGTAGCGATATCCTAACGGTGTTCACAAACGATAATGGCAATACTGGTACGCCCGGACCGCTGACCGACACCAAAACTGTTGATATTAGCGTCTTGCCACGACCTGATGTGCCAACGTTAGGTTTGACTCGCCCGCAAACCGCTAACATTACCGCGGCTAGCGCGACTTTGATCCCGTTACTTGGTTTGGTGGCTGCGGTTGCCAATCCGCTGCCCGATGAATTAACCGTTGTCGTAAGTGGCTTAAATGGCGGTGTATTAGTCGATAGTAGCGGTAACCCATTAGGCACCGTGATTGATGCAAACAGCATGCGATTAACGCCTGCGGAGCTGGATGATTTGCACATAAGTGGCTTAAGCGCAGGAGCAACAAACTTAGTGGTACAGGCAGAATCGACGGTAGGGAGTGATTCTGAAGTGTCGGTGAACACCATTAATATTGCGATTAATGTCGCTTTCGATAATAACTTGGATGTTGGTGCCAGTGCTGTCGCAGAAGGTAACTTGGTTGTCGGTGGCGATAATGCAGAAACCCTAACGGGGGGTAGTGGCGATGACATTTTGGAAGCGGCTGCCAGCAATGACATTTTAATCGGTGGCTTAGGTAACGACATTCTTACTGGTGGTGATGGCGATGATATTTTCCTTTGGCGTGGCGAAGATATTGCCAGCCACACCGATACGGTGACAGACTTTAGCTTGAACAGCGATCAACTTGATATCTCGCAGATTTTAGATGATCAAAGTGGTGATGGTTTAGGGCTCGATGATCTGCTCGCCAGTATTACAGCGAGCGGTGATAGCAATGAAGTGAGCCTCGATGTGGTTACCAATCAAGGTAGCAATCAGGTGATTAATTTATCGAGTGTTGGTTTAGCTGATCTAGGGTTAGTCGAAGGAGCGAGTAGTGAAGATATCGTAACTCAACTCTTTAACCAACAAGCATTTAAGTTGGATTAGTTACTAGAACCATTGTTTGGAATTAAGAGCCCCGCTAAAAGCGGGGCTGTTATTTTTCTATTGGCTAGTATCACTCGCCAGCGCGGCTTTGCTAGTACGAGCAGCGAGCTTGTTCGCCAAAGAATGTAGTTCCGGCAGCATACGGTTGATCAAGTGCAGTTGCTGCAACACCATGCGTGCAGAGGTACAGTCCTCATCACGCCATTGCGATAGACGCTGTTCGAGATCGCTATCGGTATCCGGCGCTAAGGCACAGACATTACCTGATAGCTGTTTGGCTAAGCAGTCTAACTGCTCATGAATTTGGCGATGAGCTTGAGCTACCAACTGGTGGGTGCGCTCATCGTCTAAACGAGTACGGTGCGCGCCTAGCGCCGAGATATAACTGAGCATCGCATGGTTGAGCGTTAAGAAGCGGAAACACTCATCGGTCGCCATTCGATAACGTCCTGGTTCTGCCAACATATTGCTGATTGCGGTACTGAGCTGTGCGTCAGTATTGTGGGCATCACGGCGTGCCACACGGTATTGCAGACTGTCTTTTTTGCCAATCCGATACTGACCAATGATTTGACCTAAGTAATCTCGGTTGGTGCCAATGGCAGACGACATCACAGTATGTAGGCGTCTAGCTTGCCAATCAGGCAAGATGAAGCTGACGGCTAAAACCGCTAATAGACAGCCCAATAGCGTATCGCCCAAGCGCGGCAAAATTACTGCAAAGCCTTCGCCAAGTTGGTTGAAACAAAATAGCACGAGCAAGGTAATGAACATGGTCGCCAGACCATAACGAACGGTACGGAAAGCAAAGAACAGCACCCCTGCTAATACCATTAATACGAGTTGCCCTTCTTGCCCAGGGAACAAGTAGAGTAACGGAATACCAATGAGTAAGCCCGCGAGTGTACCCGCGACTCGTTGTACCAGTTTTTGGCGAGTCGCGCTGTAGTTTGGTTGGCACACAAACAAGGTCGTTAGCAAAATCCAATAACCTCGTTCCAAGTCTAATGCTTGGATGCAGCCGTAACCCACCACCAAGGCAATTGCCATTCGTAGCGCATGGCGGAATAAGATCGAGTCTGGGGTAAATTGCGCGATGAAACGTTGCCATAGCTCTTTAAGGCTACGCGCTTCTGTATCCGCCAATTCAATATCATCACCAGTTTGTGCCACATCTGGGTTACTGACGTTCGATAGTTGGCGCTCAACGGTCGCCAAGTTGTTGAACAGGTACTCCAGTTGGATCACAAATACTCGCCACTCAGGGTTATTTTGCGCTTTGAGGTATTGCAACGACTCTTGGAGTTCATCCAAAGCGCGCACACTATCTGCGCCATGACGGTATTGTTTACCCATTGCTAAGGCATGGGAGATTTCACGACACGCAGCTGCTTGTGAGGTTAATAGGCGTTGAAAACGAAACAGCACATCGCTGCGCTGAAAAGTGGCGGCTAAATCTTGGTAGCGATAATGAGATGAACTGGCACGTTCGTGAATATCTTGTGCCAAGAAGTAAATCTTTAAAAATTTATCGCCAGTCTCATTGGGATGACCACGGCGAGCACGATGTAGCAAGGTGGCCTTTGCATTATTGAGCGCAGTAACAACGCGCGCATTTTGGCTTGCGGCCTCTAATCGCAATGGCTGCGGAGTGAGGTTCGCAACAGGTTCAAACAGCTTACTTTTGCTATCCAAGTAGTGTGCAAACTCGCTAAAAACACTGGCTAGACTTTGTTGCACTGGTTGGTTTGGCCACAGTAACTGCCAGCTTAGCGATAACAAGCCGTACCAGGTTGCACCACCAAGCAGTAGCGTCGGTTGATACCAAAGGTTAGGGCTGTTCTCTGCGCCAAGCATGGTGTACACCGCCAGCAACAGGGAAGCAAACGCAATGCTGGCGTAACGCGCGCCCATCGCACCCAGCATGATGAAGCCAAAGGTTGAGGTAAATAATCCGATGGCAAACAGCCATGGAAAATCGAATAACAGTTCAATCGACAACGAAGCGAATAAAAAACAAAACAGCGTCATGCTGAGTGCTTTTATGCGACCACGAATATTATCGTCGGTTTCGGCAAGTGCAGAGGCGATGATACCTAGTACCAAAGGCGTTACGGCATTAGAGGCTTGCCAGTACCAACATGGCAAGGCGACACCGACCAACGCGATGAAAACACGGATACTGTAATTGATGCGGTCGTTGGCCCAATAACGACGAAAAGTGAATTTAAGGCGGCTGTTCGGCATTTGGCTGATTCTTTATTTTTATTGAGAGGTCGAAACCTTGGAAAGCACAGCGCTTCGTGAGATGAGCATGGTATTCACGAAGAAGAAAAATATACCAAATATTGCAAGCGTTTGCTGAACATAAAACCATCTATATTTCATGGAATAATCTGAATGGTGAAAGATGAATCAACCAAGTGGATGTCGCTCTGAAAGTTTGACGGTTTAAGTCAAATTTTTGTTAGAAGACTATGGCGTTGAGCGACTTCTTGATACTCTTTAGGGCTAAGCGTAAACCCCATAGTCATAGTGTTTCAGAGGACAGGATGAGATTAAGTGCCAGCTGGTTTGCCCAATGGTTAGTTCAAGGTGATTTTTGCAGTATCGAGTTACATGAAAATAGCCTGATCTTAGATAGTCAAACTGAAACTGATGTGATCCCGTTTGATGAGTGGGATGGTGCTATTACCGTGCACCGTGGCGTGTTATGGGGAACCCTCGAAATCACCTCTGCAGATCAACAATACGTTTGGTCTGTACATGGTTTGCCTTGGCGTCACTGCAAAGCGTTTGCCAATTACCTGCTGAATGCTTATCGCCAATGGGCGCATAATCGAGTGGATAAACTCGATGCCGCTATTCCTACCATGTTGGAAAAAATTCAGTCTTTTACCGAGCAAAAAGGGTATCTGCGCACCTCTGAGCACATGACCTTGCACCATGCTTTGGCTAAGCAGCTTGATGAAACTGAGTTAACCGTAGAGCTGGCGACTTCGTTTCGTCCTCATGCCTTTGAAACTATCTCCCCGTGGTTGGCTGATAACCAAGACTGGGTCAGCGATAAAAACGATACATGGCTAGAAACCGAGGCGGAGAAGTGGTCTTCATGGTTTGATAAATTTGAATCATCACCACTTAACCCATCGCAGCGAGAAGCGGTGTTGATCAACCAAGATCATAACTTAGTGTTAGCTGGCGCCGGTACCGGTAAAACCAGTGTGCTGGTGGCACGTGCCGGTTATTTGATTGCGGATCAGCAAGCGCAGCCAGAAGATATTTTGATGTTAGCGTTTGGGCGTAAAGCGGCAGATGAGATGCACGAGCGCTTGAGCAAGAAAGTGAACGATGCTATCAAAGTTGCGACTTTTCATAGCTTGGGCACCCAAATTATCCGCGAAGTAGAAGGTGAGCGTCCGAACGTATCACCTTTAGCGCTGGATGAAAAAGCCCGCGCCAAGTGGATGGCGAGCATGCTCAAAGAGCAATGGCAGAACGCAGCTTCCAGCAAACGTTGGCAAAAACATTTAACCCAGTGGCGTATTCCGGGTTTTAAAGCTGATAACTCAATGGAACAACAAGCCAAAAACGAACAACTGTTGGCTTGGATTTGGCGTCATATTGAGTTGCTAGGTCAGCGTGGTGGCGTTAAGAAAGCCGAATTGGTTGAAGCTATCGAAGCCAGCGAACATTCGGCATCGCAAGCGCGAATGAAATCAGAGTTAGCGCTACTGTGGCCATGTTTTCGTGCTTATGAACAGCACCTTAAAACCAATAAAGAAATCGACTTTAACACCATGATCCAGCAAGCCACCGAATATGTGTTGGAAGGCAAGTTTGTACCACGCTGGAAATTTATCATGGTAGATGAATACCAAGATATTTCACCGCACCGTTTGGCTTTGATCGAAGCCTTATGTAAGTGCGAAAATGAAGGGGCAGGGAAACCAACTTTATTTGCCGTAGGGGATGACTGGCAAGCCATTTACCGCTTTGCCGGTGCTGATGTAAATCTAACTACAGGGTTTGAAGAACGCTTTGGCGCATGTCATATCACCAAGTTGGAAACGACGTATCGCTTTAACAGTATGGTGGGTGAAGTGGCCAATACTTTCATTCAACAAAACCCAGAGCAACTACCGAAAGCGTTAACGAGCTTCAAAAAGCAAAAGCGTAAAGCGGTTACCTTGTTGTGCCAAGACTTACTGGATCAAGAGTTAGTGCAATTAGCAGGTCAGCATGAAAAGCCAACTTCAGTGTTGCTGCTTGGTCGTAACAACAACCAACGCCCAGCTTCATTGGCGACGTGGCAAGAGAAATGGCCACAATTGAACATTCAGTTTATGACTTGTCATGCCAGTAAAGGACGTGAAGCCGATTACGTGTTCCTTGTGGATGTGAACAAAGGCATTTTCCCATCGCCTGATCGCGATACAGGGTTAGCAGCATGCTTGCAAGCGAAGAACGAAGGTTTTGCGGATGCGGAAGAACGTCGTTTGTTCTATGTTGCACTAACTCGCGCTAAGAAGCATGTATGGGTGTGTGCCGATCAAGATAAAGTCTCTCCATTCGTTCAAGAGTTGATCGACGATAGTTATCCGGTATTGAATAAAATCAAACGGATGAAGAAAGCAAGTTAATCTGCAGTAACAGGGTGGCGATAAGTTAAGTATCGATGCCATGAAAATAAAAACGCCTTTCACTGGAACCTGAAAATGAAGCAAACAGTAAAGGCGTTTTTTGATCGTTTAAGTTTATTTGGGTTGCTACAGTGGCTATTGCTTAAAGTGAATGGCGCAATAGGCTAAGCAAAAACTCAGGCAAAAACTTAGCCTACACGTTCTGCTAAATAAGCAGCGTAATCTGGAATTTCGATTTCAACTTCGTTGTCTAGTAACGGTGAGGTGATCAAGAAATTGGCACTGGCACGGTTCGTTGCTACGGGTACATTCCATACCCCAGCGATACGAAGTAGGGCTTTTACATCTGGGTCGTGCGGTACCGCATTAAGTGGGTCCCAGAAGAAAATCATCAGGTCAATCTCACCTTCAGAAATCATCGCGCCCAGTTGCTGATCGCCACCCATCGGGCCGCTGATCATACAAGTCACATCTAAACCAAGCTCTTTTGCCAGCAAGTGCCCTGTGGTACCTGTTGCAAATAACTGGTGATTACCCAGCTTTTCTTTATGCTCGTCGGCCCAGCGTATTAAGTGCTTCTTATAGTTATCGTGAGCAACGAGAGCAATGTTCTTACGACATTGCATTTTTCGAGTTGTAATCTGCATAAATGCGGTTTAATCCTTCATTAGTTGGTCCACGATAGAGTTATTTTGTGGAGTGGACGAAAACGATTACATTATCTAGCCAATAAAAGATATTGAGAATCTGACGCTCCTAAATATCAGGCTTATTAATACCAGAGCGCACAGCTGAGAAACAAGACATATTGGTGAAAATCATGAACTTGTAACACTTATTTCTCACCATAAGTGTTTCGCTTGTTTTTTGCTGGATAAATTGGGTCAACAAGACCTGTTTTTGAGGCGAAAATTGTCGTTAAGAAAAGAGGGAAGGTAGGGGAGTCAGCTCTTCATGAAGTGAATAAGCTGACTCGGAATAAGTTGCTGTTTGATGATGAATCTTTGCTTGGGGTTATTAACAAAGTTGGATTCGTTAACAACCAAGCTTTTATCGAATAATTTGATGGTCAGCGACACGAAATACCGGGCGAAACTCAGCAGGTGACAGAGATTCGGTAATGGTATCTTCGGGTAGATGCTGTGGCGTCAACGCTTCAATCATTGGCGACAGATCGGTCTGGGTAGCTTTCCCTTCCAAATAGCGTACCGCCTGATCAACCGACAGCTTAGCTTGTTGTGCCATTTTATCGGTTGGTGAGAACATGATTTTACCGCGGCGCAAGCCACGGTAAACGCCATGACTTAAGTAAGTCGATAGGATTTTTATTTGGTCGTTTTTATTAATTGAGCGCAGCTCACTAATAGCGACCTCTGCTGCGACAGCACCACCTATGATGTAGTTAATATCAGGGTGTTTTATTAAAAGCTGCTGGATCAAATCGCGCTGTAGCTCTTTACTGTTGTCAGCCCAAAGAGTCGTTACCACTTCAACATCACTGTCTTTGACGGCATCGTTAAAGCCAGTTGAAACGGGCTTTGTGCCACCGCGAAGTTGTGGACCTGGTAGCCAAGCCACTTTAACTTTACCGCTGCCTTTAGGGTGACGTTTTGCTAAGAAATCACCGGTTGCTTTGCCCATCCAATACCAATTCACACCGACACGGGCTTTGATGTTTTTCTTGATGTCAGGATCGGAAAAGTCGATGTCGTTAGTCATCGCAAACACCGGAATATCACCCGTAAGTTGGGATAATTTGCCGTTATAAGCGGTACGATCAACAGTCCCTAGAATAATGGCGTCAGCGCCCCAGCTTCGACACTCTGCTAGCTGGCTCTCCTGCTTTTCTAAGTGTGGGTAACCGCCTGCTTCAAAAACTTTTAGCTCGATACCAAGCTTTTTCGCTTGTTGCACCATGCCATAGTTAATCGAAAGCCAGTAAGAATCTTTCAGATGCGGGTAAACTGCACAGACTTTCCATGCTTTGCTTGCTGTTTCAAGCAGTGGATATTTTATGCTTTTGGCGTGCGGATCTGGCGAAAAAGGCGGCGTATGACTAAACACTTGGCGTGCTTGTACGCTTTCTGCCCCAAATAACGCAGGGATAGCTAAAAAGAACAGGTATAATAGCGGTAATTTTTGCATGGTTAATAGCATCTCGGCCTAATTCGCTGGCAGAATAGTAATACTTTATTTTATGGCGTCAATGCCATAATACCAGTCTAAAGAAGTAAGTGGTTAGTGGTATGGCGTTTACGCGTAACGGTATCGGTCAAAAACTTTTGTGGGCCTTCTCTGCAATGGCCGGTTTGATGATCATTGCAGTAGTGATTGGTGTAACGGGATTTTCCTTTGTTGCTAAAACGGAGCGTACCGTGATTAACACGGCGGTACCGTCATTGGTTGAGGCGCGTCAGCTCTCCGATCTCAGCACTCGTATCATTTTTACAGCTCAAGTATTGGCTAAGGCAAAAGATGAAGATGAACGCTTGCGCCAAGGTCGCGCTTTGACTGTTCACATCGAAGCCCTCAAACAAAGCTTGAATGCGTTGGAGCGTTATTCGTTCGATGAGTCTTTGATGCAACAGCTCAATGGTAATACCAAGCGTATTGTCGAAAATCTCGCCATGCTGGGTTTGCTGGTTGGACGCCAGATTGAGTTACAAGGCATCGTTGATGACATCAGCAAAGAAATGAGCCACGCCACCGTTCAAATCGACTCCCTTTCTAAATCGCAAGTTTCTAATGCCAATACGATTGCGGTTGCCAATATCTCCCGTATTTATGATTTGATTGCCAAACAACGTACCGATGATGTTTATCAAGCCTTGGATAGCTTGGTAGAAGTCGATATGGACTTAACTGAGCGTTTGTTCGAGCTGCGCTTTTTATCACTGCAAGTGATCAATATGCTCGATGATTCGATGCGTATTACTGACCCTGCTAAGTTGGCACAATTGCAAAAACGTTTTAATCACGCGCGTAAAGTGATTCAAAACCGTGTTAAGTCAGTAGAAGATCCAAGCCGCTCAGTACAACTGGTCAAGTTGGCAAAGACCTTGTCGGAAGGCGATACCTTATTCGAAAACCTTGGTTTGTTGCTGACAGCCAAACAAGATGTTGAGCGTTTAGCACAGCAAAACTTGACCATGTTCCAGCAAATGAACACCACGGTTGACCGTATTATTCAGGTCGCAAACCAAAATACCACTCAAGCGGTAACCACGGTTGATCACACCCTGACCATTGCACGAAATACCCTGATTGGTATTTCAGCGATAGGCATGTTGGCGCTGATCTTGATTATGTGGCGTTTCGTTTATGCAAAAATGCTGCGTCGTATTAATGAATACAGCCAAGCTTTGATGTCGCTAGCGCGTGGTGACTTGGAAATTAACCTTACGGTGCAAGGCCAAGATGAATTGGCTGAAATGGGGCGCGCCATTATGGTTGCTCGCGATACTGCCTATGAACGTCACCGCTTGGCGCAGGTAGAATCTAAGATCCGTTTTGAGTTGCAACAACACAAAACTAGCCTTGAGCGTTTGGTTGCTAAACGTACCAGCGAGTTAGAAAAAGCGAACGTTAAATTAAACCAAGAAGTGAAAAATCACGCTAAAGCTCGAGTGGAAGCAGAGAAAGCAAACCGCGCAAAATCGGCCTTCTTGGCAACCATGAGCCATGAAATTCGCACACCGATGAACGGGGTGTTAGGTACAGCTTCGCTACTGGCGGATACAGGCTTGAGCGATCAGCAAACTAAGTACCTTGAAGTGATTAACCGAAGCGGTGAAAACTTACTCGATATTCTTAATGACGTGCTGGATTATTCAAAAATCGAAGCAGGTCATCTTGATATTCGTTCGGCTGAATTCTCATTGTCGGAATTACTGTCAGATGTAAACAACCTGCTGGAAAGCCGAGCGGTGATGAAACACATTCGCTTGGTGACTCACGTCGAAAACAATATTCATGATCATTGGATTGGCGATGCAACACGTATTCGTCAAGTGTTGGTGAACTTGGTGGCCAATGCGATCAAGTTCACTCATCAAGGACAGATACGCATTTCAGTCGGTATCAATCCAGATATGTCTGATGAGCTGCAATTCCAAGTGCAGGACTCTGGCGTGGGCATTGCTCCGCAAGAGCAGGAAGGCTTGTTTACTGCTTTTCATCAAGCCGAAGATGGTCGTAAGACTTTAGGCGGCACAGGGCTTGGTTTGGCTATTAGTAAGCGTATTGTTGAAGCCATGCACGGTGAAATTGGGGTTGAATCGACTTTGAATGTGGGCAGCTGCTTCTGGTTCTCAATCCCGCTTGAAGAAGGTGAAACTCAACAAAAAGAAGTGGTTGAGTTTGCTTGTGTACAACCTGCTCATATTTTGCTGGTGGAAGATAACCCGGTTAACCGTATGGTGGCAGAGGGCTTCTTGAGCCGTTTAGGTCATAGCGTGGTTTCGGCAGAGGATGGTGAAAGTGCGTTGGCGTGTTATCAGCAGCAAGCATTTGATCTGGTGTTCCTCGATATCAACTTACCGGATACCGACGGTGTTACCTTGCTGAAAGAGTTACGCAAGTTTGAACAGCATATCGGGCGTCAAGCTGCGCCTATGGTGGCGTTTTCTGCTCATGTATTCCGTGAAGACGTAACCATGTACCTCGCGGCAGGCTTTGCTGGTTTCCTTGCTAAGCCGCTAGTCGAAATTGAATTGCGTGATGTATTACAGCAAATTCTGTTAGGGACAGATCGTGTTCTTGAGAACAATCTTATTGAGCATCCTACATCGTCCCAGCTGCAATCGCAGCCGCAAGAGACAGCGCTAAGCCGTGCGCCATTGCAGTTAGTCAACCCAATAGCGAACCCAGCAACTAGCCAAGCATTACATAATGATATTCAGCTGCAAGAGGAAGCGAATTCAATGACAGATCAAATGCCAGACCAAACTAATGATGAATTCGATCTTGAGCAAGTGAGCTTATTAGATGAGAAAGTCTTAGGGAGCGATTTAAAAGTATTGGGTGAAGCGCAAGTGAAACGCTTGATCCATTTGTTTACTGACTCATCGGCAGAAACATTACAAAAACTGGGAGAGGCTGTGTCAGCATCAGATTATCCTGCTGTTGCTAGTCACGCTCATAATCTCAAGGGGGCTGCTGGCACTATGGGTCTGATGCGTTTGCATCGTCATTGTTTAGCATTTGAAAAACAAGGTAAGGCGAGCACGCTGGAAAGCGTGGACTTTTCTGAGTTAGAACAGACATACCAAACTTCTATTGAAATGCTAAAAGCGCAGTTTGCACCTGAGTAATCAAATGATGGTGTAGTGAGTCCGTTACTTTGCTGTTTTAAATAGAAAACATTGTTATCGATATACCTGTAAGGGCTGGATTTAGCGATCCAGCCCTTATTTTTATTATTCTGTTGATTGAGTTGTCAGTGGCGTGATCTATTGAACAAAAAAGATACAGCCAGATGGTTACACTGCAAAAGAAATAAAAATCAGATAAAAGCTATAAATAATCGATTATTTCATGTAAGGTGAATAAATATTCAAACTTGGCGGGTGCTATTTCACAAATGAACTCAGATAGCAGCTGCATCCATCATGGAGAGATACGATGAAAAAGATGTCTGTTACTTTACTGTCTGCGGCAATATTATCGGCTATAAGCATGGGCGCGAATGCGTGTACTGGCTTGATCGTGGGTAAAAATGCCACCACGGATGGCAGTATTATCATTGCGCGTAATGAAGACTTTGGTATCAACAACTGGAATAAGCATTTAGCTTACCGTCCAGCGCAAAACAATGAAGCGGGCGACTGGAAACTAGGTAACGGCTTAGTTGTGCCTATGCCTAAACAATTTTATGCCTACTCTGCGATCCCGGATTGGGATGCCAATACTGTCGATAGCCAAGGCAAATACTACGAAGAACGTGGTATTAACGAATTTAACGTTGCGGTATCAGCAACGACCAGCGCAGAAGTTAATGACAAAGCGAAGGAAGTCGATCCGCTAGTTAAAGCAGGGGTCATTGAAGCTGTGATCCCAACACTAATTTTGCCGCAAGTGAAAACGGCAAAAGAAGGGGTGACGTTGCTTGGTCAATACATTGAGCAATACGGCGCAGGGGAAGGCAATAGCTTATACATTGCTGACGTTAACGAAGCTTGGTTGTTCGAGATTGGTTCTGGTCACCACTGGATTGCAGTAAAAGTGCCGGATGATAGCTACGCCATGATTGCGAACGGTTTGCGTGTTCACGGTGTTGATTTAGACAGCAAAGACGTTATGCACTCAAAAGGTTTGTTTGAGTTTGTTAAACAGCATCAATTGCTAGAAAAGCCAAATGCGAAGTCGTTTAACTTTGCGAAAGCTTTTGGTGTGGTTGGTGATGTATACAACATTGACCGCGAGTGGTTAGGTCAAGATATGTTGTCAGCTTCTAAGAAACAGGCAACCCGTCAGGAGCAATATCCACTGTTCTTAAAACCTGATCAAAAAGTGTCAGTGAAAGATGTGGCGAACGTGCTAGGTGCGACTTACAAAGGCACGCAACTAGAGAAAAACGGTGAACGCCCAATGCGTGTTGAGCGCCAGCTGGAATCTCACATTATCCAACTTCGTCCAGAAATGCCTACTGAGCTTCAAGGCTTGATTTGGCAAAGCTTTGGTGTGTTATCTGAGTCGGTATTAGTACCGCTATACACGAGCTTACAAGAGTTTCCTATCGAGTACCAAACAGGTAGTGATACTTACACCGACCAATCTGCTTACTGGCAATTCCGTAGCTTAACTGCGCTAGCAACTGCGGATCAGGAAAAATACTTACCTATGCTAAAAGCGACATGGGATAAAGAAGAAACCAAACTTTATCAGCAAGTCAGCAGCCTAGATATGACCTTGAAGTCATTGTACAAGTCAGATAAACAAGCGGCGCTAAATATGGCGTCTGATTACTCTTACGGTCAATTGCAGCGTACGCTGTCGATGGCAACTGAGATCCGCTACAAAATGATGACGGATTTAACTAAGAGTACTGAGAAAAAATACAGTGAAGAAGAGTTCGAAAAAATCATGAACCTCTAAGATGAGGTTGTGATTACTGGCTAGTTGCTGATGGTGTGAAACCTTGATGCACCAAGCTCAGTAATTTTTGGTTGAACTTTATATGGCAAGCCTCTGCACTTAGTTGTGTGGAGGCTTACTTTTATTTGCTTAAAATGTGCATAGCTGCCGTCTTTTTGGCGTTATTGATGTTAGCTGTCAATATGTTGTGGTAGGCTGCGCGTCAGAATATACGCTCAACAGATAAGTGAAATTGAGATGAAAAAATTATCGACATTTGCAGTAATTACAGCTCTAATGCTAAGTGGTTGTGCTGCGAACCAAGATGTACAACAAGCAGATAAAACGGATCACATTGCGAAAGTGCGTGCTGAGCTAAAAGCTTATCCGCCAGCAACAGAAGGCATGCAGCGTCATGTGTTCATTCTCGATAAGTTAGAAAACGAGAGAGAGCGTTTAGTTGAGGTTGTGATCAGCAAAACCATGAAGCTTGATTGTAATCACTACATGTTGCCCGATGCACTAGAGCAAGAAGATGTGAAAGGCTGGGGTTACCCATTCTACCGCTACGATGCCAACATTGAGTACATGGTTGGTACGCTAATGGCTTGCCCTGAAGATAAGCCAGATGTAGAAAAAACGGTGCGCGCACCGCGTCGTGAACTGTACCGCTACAACAGCAAGTTACCATTAGTGATTTATGCACCAGAAAACTTGGATGTGTCGTACCGCTTATGGCAGCCAAGCGCTAAATAATCATTTATCAAAACAATTAAGTTTCTTTAAATCATGCAGTTGCTGCGCTGATGTTTTTAGCCAGCAACTGATGCTGACGACGTTATTAACTATTCTGCACTTTTCATTTCGTACTTCTTATTCAGTACTTTTTCAACCATTGGCTCATGCTTGAGGCTAAGTCTTAATCCAGCGCCTGAATGATGCCGCTCTCGTTTTCAAGCCAGTCCATAAAGGCGATAAATTTAGGTCTTTGTTCACCGCCCGGTAAACAAACTATATCGTAGCCAAGCCCTGTCGGTTGGGCGGGAAATGGGCTCACCAGTTCGCCTGATGCTAGCCAATGCGTCACCAGACTTTCTCTTGCGATTGCTACGCCTAATCCATTCTTCGCTGCGGTATGAGCAAAGTCGTAGGTATTGAAATCATAGTATTTATGGTGTGGGTCGATTTTGCAGTTGCGTAATTCAGGCGCCATTTGATCTAGCCAATGCTGCCACGCGGTTTTCTCGCCAGCATGCAGGAAATTCACCGTTGCAAGGTGCTTTATCCCATCAAAGAGATGATGTTGCTGGGCATATTCGTGCGTACAGACAGGCAAAACACGTTCGTTGATGATCCGCTTATGATAATAATTCGGATAATGGTCTTTACCGTAGAAAATGGCCAAATCGATTGGCTCATAATCAAAAGGTTTAGCGCTAGGGTGGGCGATAAGTTTAACGTTAAGGTTAGGGTAGCGAGCTTGAAAGGAACTTAACCTTGGCAGCAGCATACAAGTGGCGATGGATGGACTTGCTGCAATATAAATTTCGCCGCTGAGTTCATTCGAGCTAATTTGCTCCACTTCACTAAACAGGGCGTCAAAGGTGCGGTTTGAAACCGCCAACAACTTCTTTCCTTCCTCCGTTAATTCTATGTGTCTTACCCGTCGAATAAATAACTGAAACCCCAACTCTTTTTCTAACGCCCGAATACGATGGCTAACGGCACTGTTGGTTAGTGCAAGTTGCTCAGCGGTTTCTTTAAAGCTCAGAACGCGCGCAGCAATATTGAAGGTATGCAGGTTGGTTAACATTCGATGGTGTTTGTTCATAGCCTGAAAATTACCTTATAGGTGAAATTGATTCACTTATTGTCGCACTTTATTCGTTTGTCGCAATCAATAAATCTCGTTTTAATAGGCGCAAGGATAAAGGCGTTGAGGATTAGGTAAATGAAGAAAACGGCATTAAAAGTGACAGTGATTGGTGCGGGTTCAAGTTATACCCCTGAGCTGATAGAAGGTCTTTTGCAACGTAAAAATACGCTACCAATAAATGAGTTATGGCTAGTTGATATTGAAGAAGGTTGGGAAAAAGCCACCATAATTGCGGGTTTGACCGAACGGATGATTGCCAAAATTGGCGCTAATATCAAAGTGACATTAACGCAAAATCGTCAAGCTGCTTTAGCGGGTGCAGACTTTGTCTGTTCCCAGTTTCGGGCTGGTGGTTTAGAGAGTCGAATTCGCGATGAGCAAATTTCACTCAAGTATAAAATGATAGGCCAAGAAACCAATGGCTTAGGTGGTTTTGCCAATGCTTGCCGTACTATCCCTGTGGCGTTGGAGATCTGCCGCGAGATGGAAGCGCTATGTCCTGATGCGTGGCTGCTTAATTTCACTAATCCGTCCGGTATGGTGACAGAAGCGATTCTGAAACATACCAAAATTAACGCTGTGGGTCTGTGTAATGTGCCTGCTCATATGGAGAAAAGTGCAGCCAGTTTGCTACGTGAAACGCAAGGTGAAGCTTTTGATGAGCAGAAATTACTCACTCGCTTTGCAGGCTTAAACCACATGGTATGGATGTACAGCGCTCAGCTTAATGGTGAGGAGAAAGTGCCTTTTATCATCAAGCAGCTAATGGCGGGAAATGACACCATGTCGCCACGAAATATCCCCGCATTTCAGTGGCCTGATTATGTACTTCGCAACTCAGGCATGATCCCTTGTGCTTATTTACGTTACTACTACATGACTCAGAATATGTATGAGTTAGAGATGAAAGAAGCGCAAGGTGAAGGGTGCCGTGGTGAAGTGGTTAAGGCTGTTGAAGCGCAGCTGTTTGAGCTTTACCGCGATCCCAATTTGGCGGAAAAGCCAAAACAGCTCGAGTTGCGTGGCGGGCAGTATTACTCCGAAGCGGCTTGTGAGCTGATGAATGCGATTTACAACGACAGTCGTGTTGTTATGCATGTGAATACGCGAAATTACGGTGCGATCCAAGGTTTACCAGATGATTGCGCGGTGGAGGTCAGTTCGATGATCACCAGTGCCGGACCTATCCCTTTGAGCGTGCCTGCGTTACCTGAACAAGTCTTGCGCTTAATCCAACTGATGAAGTCTTTTGAAACTCTGACGGTGAAAGCGGCAGTAGAAGGTAACTATGATACGGCGTTAGATGCGTTGGCTTTAAACCCGATAGTGACGACAGGCGATGTGCTCGAGCAGGCACTGCTAGAAACCATTCAACAAAATCGCGCCTTTATGCAGCAGTTTGCTCACCTTAACCAATAGCTCGCTTGTGGCGTGGTTCTGAAAGTAATTTGAAATTCATGACAAGACAAATAGGAGAGTGATGATGAAGTTGATCATCAATGCCGATGATTTCGGCTTAACCCCTAAAGTGAATCAAGCCATTACGGAATGCATGGCATTTGGTTTGGTGAAAAGTACCACTTTGATGGTGAACCAACCGGGTACTCAAGATGCGATAGCCCGCATTAAACGAAGAGAAGTACCAGACGTTGGCTTGCATTTGAACCTTACGCTTGGCCGTCCTGTGTTAGCTGCACAGCAAGTACCATCATTGGTGAATTCTGAAGGTCAGTTTTACTCCCGTGCCCAGCTAACTGAGCGTTTAGACCAAGTTGATGTCGAGCAGGTTTATCAAGAATTGTCGGCACAATACCGTTGGGCAGAGCAGCAGGGAATTGCAATCAACCATCTCGATACCCATCACTTTGCTGCTGTACAGCCTAAATTGCGTGAGGCGTATATTGCGGTTGCCAATGAGGTGGGTTTGCCTTCAAGACGTATTGATATGGAGCTTGATGGGCAAGATGGACTCACCGTTATGACTCCTGATGCGTTCGATATGCACTTTTTTGATCGTGGTGTGAGCCATCCAGCTTTACAAGGTTTGCTGGCGGGCTATCGCTCGACATTAACCGAGGAGCAGGTGTTGGAAATTATGTGCCATCCGGGGCTAATGGATGACGAGCCACTAACGTCATTATCGAGTTACCGCGATATGCGCTTTCAAGAAACCCAGATCTTAACTTCACCACAACTTAGAGATTGGTTAGAAGAGCAACAAATTGAAGTGATGGGTTATCACGATTTTGCTCGCTATAAATCTGCGTCGAAAACGCCTTCATAAATTAATAAAGAGAAAATAAGCCGTGAATATTTTGGGCTACTTACAACGGGTCGGACAGGCTCTGATGGCACCGATTGCTGCTCTACCAGCGGCTGCGATTTTAATGGGAATTGGATACTGGATAGATCCGGTTACTTGGGGAGCTAACAATGCCTTTGCTGCGTTCTTGATCAAGTCAGGGGCGGCAATTATCGATAACATGCCGATTTTGTTCGCGATTGGTATCGCCTTTGGGATGTCAAAAGACCGTGATGGCGCGGCTGCCTTGGCGGGTTTTGTTTGCTTTACGATTGTGATGGCATTGCTATCGCCTTCTGCAATGAGCTTAATTCAAGGTGTTGACGCAGACCAAGTGTCGATGGCATTTGGCAAAATCAACAATCAGTTTGTTGGCATCATAGTCGGGGTGATCAGCGCTGAAATTTATAATCGCTACAGCGGTGTTGAAATGCCGAAAGCGATGGCATTTTTCAGCGGTAAGCGCTTAGTGCCTATCCTGACCGCCTTTGCAGGGATAGTGATCAGCGCGGTGTTTATGGTGATTTGGCCGCCTTTGTTTAGTGGTTTAACTAGCTTTGGTGAGTGGATGCAAGGGCTAGGTTCGGCAGGCGCGGGCTTATACGGTTTTTTTAATCGCTTACTGATCCCTGTTGGTTTGCATCATGGTTTAAACCCAGTGTTTTGGTTTGATATTGCGGGCATTAACGATATCCCTCATTTCTTAGGCGGTGCGAAATCTATCGCCGAAGGTACGGGTATTCCGGGCGTCACTGGCATGTATTTAGCTGGTTTCTTCCCTGTGATGATGTTTGGCTTACCGGGTGCTGCGTTGGCGATGTACGTGACCTCGAAATCAGAAAATAAAGATAAAGTCGCTTCTGTAATGTTGGCTGCGAGTTTCTCTGCTTTTTTCACTGGCATCACTGAGCCGCTTGAATTCGCCTTTATGTTTATGGCGCCAGCTTTGTATCTGGTTCACGCGATATTTACAGGTTTGTCTTTGTATATTGCCGCCAGCATGCAGTGGATTTCGGGCTTTGGCTTTTCGGCTGGGCTTGTCGATATGGTACTGGCGTCTAAGAACCCATTAGCGGTGAATTGGTACATGCTCATTGTTCAAGGTGTAGTGTTCTTTGCTCTGTACTTTGTGGTGTTTCGTTTCGCTATTTTGAAGTGGAACATTACTACCCCAGGGCGTGAGGAGAGTGAATCGAATACGCAGTCCGT
Source organism: Photobacterium jeanii (assembly GCF_001650345.1). Taxonomy (GTDB): domain Bacteria; phylum Pseudomonadota; class Gammaproteobacteria; order Enterobacterales; family Vibrionaceae; genus Photobacterium; species Photobacterium jeanii. The sequence goes on from NZ_LVHF01000028.1 coordinate 268,362, forward strand.
CGCTAAAAACTCAGTAACTAAAGCGCAAACAGATGAGGAGCTTGCCCATCAGTTTGCGACCGCTCTTGGTGGTCGACAAAACTTAGTCACGATTGGTGCTTGTATCACCCGTTTACGCCTAACTCTACAAGATGGTACACAGGTTGATGAGGCAAGTTTAAAAGCTTTGGGGGCGGCTGCCGTGGTTCGGGTCGGTAAAAATAACGTGCAGGTGATTTTAGGTGCGAAAGCTGAAAAGGTAGCGAATGTGCTAAGTCGCCTGCCTGCTGCGAGTTAGCCGGCTGGTTTTAAAAGAGATGTGTCTAAAATAATAAGTAAAACCCCAGCCAACACATTCGTTAGCTGGGGTTTTATTTTGGTGCGAACCTCTAGATCAGCACCGAAAGCAGTTTCTCTAAATTAGAGTTTACAGTGCTTGTTCGGTTACTGATGTAACCTCTGAATAATGGATTTGCTTGCTGTTCATGCTAGCTACCAATGACGCCGCCATCTTGTTTGGTGATCATCACAATTGATGAACGCGGGGTGCTGTTACCGCCATCTGGCCAGTGTGATGGTTCAAGTTCTTCACCCGGATGCTGGATACCAATAAACATGGTTTTATAATCTGGGCTGAAGGTTAATCCTGTGATCTCACAAGCAATTGGGCCCGTTAGGAAACGGCGAACTTCACCGGTTTTTGGATCACCGCATAACATGGAGTTGTTACCCATACCAGCGTAGTCGCCTTTGTTCGAGTACTTGCCGTCGGTTTGGATCCACAAACGACCATCAGCATCAAAGCCTAGACCATCAGGGCTGTTGAACATATTGTCGTTGTTGATGTTGTCACTACCCGCGTAAAGCGTGCCTTTGTGAACACTTGGGTTACCTGCCATCAAGTAAAGATCCCAAGCAAAGTTAGTATGAGCGTGATCATCATTTATCTGACGCCAGCGTAGGATCTGACCGTAGTTATTCGCTTCACGAGGGTTCGGACCGCCAACAGGTTGACCTTCTTTAACACCACGGTTTTTGTTGTTGGTTAGCGTGCAGTAAACATAATCTTGATTTGGATGAACCGCAATCCATTCCGGGCGATCCATTGTGGTTGCGCCAACTTGTGTCGCCGCTAAACGGGTATACAAGTTGATGTATTCTTGATTCGGGAAACCATTTTCTTTGGTTAAGCCGTTTTTGCCGTGGGTTAATTCAATCCACTGACCAACTCCACCGATTTTGTCATCGTCGGTGCTGAACTTAGCAACATAAACCGTCCCTTCTTCTAGGAGCTTACGGTTTGCGGCATCGTTACCTTCGACGTATTTGTTTTTTGATACAAAGCGGTATAAATGTTCACCACGTTCGTCATCACCCATGTAAGCAACGATGTGTCCGTCTTTGTTGATCACAACAGCAACGTTCTCGTGCTTAAAGCGCCCCATCGCGGTGCGCTTCATTGGGGTTGAGCTTGGGTCCATCGGATCGATTTCTACAATCCAGCCATGACGATTTGCTTCGTTCGGGTTCTTTGCAATGTCGAAGCGCTCATCGTGCAATGACCAACCGTAGCCCGCATCGTCTTTGCCCAGACCATAGCGTTTCTGCTCTTTATTAACGGTTACGTCTTGCTTAGAGCCAAAGTAGCCGTTGAAGTTTTCTTCACAAGTTAGGTAAGTGCCCCAAGGGGTAAAGCCGTTTGCACAGTTGCCGAATGTACCTAACGCGAGTTTACCGTTTTTATCGGCAGCGGTTTTCATTTCAGGGTGACCAGCAAGCGGGCCAGTAATTGCCATTGGGGTATTTGCTGTGATGCGACGGTTATATTTAGAGTCGATCACAACATCCCAATTATTGTTGCTAGTGCGTTTTACTTCAAAGATTGAGATACCGTGCGCAGCCTGTGACTTTTTCACGTCATCCGCTGTCATCTTTTTACCTTGGTGGGCAAAAAGGTATTCGTTGTTACAGTATTCGTTATTAACGGCCAATACACCGCGATTTTCTGATAGCGGGAAGAAAGTCATGCCATCGTTGTTGTCACCAAACTGTAGTGCTTGGTGCGCTGAAGGTGCATTTCCTGATGGGTCAAACTTTGGTGAGTCCGGGAATAAACCATCACCCCAGCGGATCAATACTTGGGCATTGTATCCTTCAGGCACGATAACCGCGTCTTCAGTGCTTGCCAGTACGGTTTTAAAGCCCATAAGTTTGCTGTTCGAGCTTGATGTATTTGCCAGAGCAGTTACTGGCATCCCAGCCATGAAAGCGCCTGCACTCATTACTGATGCAGCCCCTAAGAATTTACGACGTGAGAGGTTAGTCTCAATCATCTTAGTGAGTTGAGAGACTTGGTTACGTGGGTATTGGTCGTCTTCACGACGCTCAAAAGGGCTCATTCGGGTGGTCATTGACTTTCTCCAGTGTCATGTGGCTTTTTGTTATGGCGCACATTTGACACGGGTTTCATGTCAGCCAATTTACGGTTTTATGACGTTAATATGAAAGCAATTGATTGTCATTAATCGGGGTAATGTTTTGGCTCTATCTATAAGAAAAAGGGATGAAGCGGATATATCAGTAAGGAAAAAGTAAGGGCTAGATACCAAAAGAGTCTGCAATTGCAGACCCTTAACTTTTGGCTTTTATGATTTGATAACAGATTAATGACAGCTTAGTAGCTCTGCTTTAGCTGCGCGATTTCGCCTTCAAGATCATTCAATAAAGCAATTACCGTGTCCGCAGCACTTTCCATTTGGCTCATGAAAGTCATCCCTTCATCTTCTTTACCTTCTGCGAAAGCGATTAAGGCTTTTCGACCGTAGGTATGAACATCTGAATGCGGTTTTTCTAATTGTTGGTAAGCGCGACAGCTAGAGAATAGTTGCTGACCGCGACCATGATAGTACCAATTACCCAAGCGGCATTGGTGGTGGTCGACAACATCGGTATTAGCAAAATCACGGTTGTGAATGCGTTGGTAAATATTTACTTTCCAAACCACATGGTCGATTTGCACCAAGCGTAAAAAGATAGAGGAATAGCTTTCATTCACCAGTTGGAAAAGCTGCTCAGATTGTTGGATCAGCGAGGTCACAATGTGGACGAGTTCTTCGATTTTATCTTGTAGCTGACCACATTGAACTTCGATGAACTCTGCACTTTGGTAACACGCTTGGGTGTTGGTGCTGATTTCACCCACCACGTTTTGAATTTGGCTCGCCGCTTCGCTGGCATTTTGCGCCAGTTTACGCACTTCATCAGCAACTACGGCAAAACCACGACCGTGATCGCCTGCGCGTGCAGCTTCAATGGCGGCGTTTAGTGCAAGTAGGTTCGTTTGCTCTGAGACATTGTTGATAGTGACGATGAACTTACCAATGTCTTCGGAGTTACCTTTAAGTGCTTCTAGCGAATCACCGCTGACTTTGATTTGCTCGATCAAAGAGGTAAGGGTATCGCGGAAAGAATTTAAGATAGCTATGCCGTCACGGTTTTCTTCAACGTGTTGGTCTAAATAACTTTTTAGGTTTTCAGCCGCATTAGCAATGTTGCCGCGAATTTGTTCAAGCGGCGAAATAGAATGAAGTAGCTGGTTTGTGAAATTGTGCTGAAGTGATGCTGATGCCTGATGGTTAGTCAGCATGTTTTGTTGGCTAATTAGCTCTTTTTCTAATTCATTGACTGTATTTTTTTGTTGGACCAGCTCTGATTGTAAGGAAGTCAGCTGTGCGTCGTTTTCATCGTTTTTCTTGAAGCAAGCAAAATTGAACATAGATTATCTACTGTCGATTATGAGGAAGTTACGGTGGCGATTTATTGCTTTGTTTGTTGTTTAATTAAGTACATCGTACTTTCACAGTTAAGTTGTGATAAGTGCATTTCTGTAGCTCAAATTAAATTTCGCCACTTTGGTTTATTTGCGAACTATTTTATTAAAAACAGTGTAAAAAAGCGAACACTGTATAGTAAAAATGAAGAAAACCAGAAATGACAAGGCCTGTGCGTATCGATGGATATCAAGATATGACAAATAGGAGTGGTAATTTGTGTTGTTATGTCTATTTTGTTCTTCGTTAAATCATTTTGGTTGAGCGGGCGAGATAAAAATCGAGTAAGAAAAGAAGCTGAGACTAAGAGTTTGAGGTTCTGAAATCTTGAAGTTATTGAGGGGTAGAGATAAGGCGCCACTGCGCCTTATTGGGTGTCTGTCGAAAAGTCGTGAGTTGTTTACTCTTCAATCAATTCAAGACCGCCAGCGATCTGTTGGTGTTTCACCAATTCTTGGCGTGCAATTTCAGCGGCACTGAGTTCTTGCTCGTGTGCAATTGGTGATTCGATATCGTGATTAAGCTGGGTGAAAACAGGCATAGTAATTTCTCTTCTTGTTGTGTTGGATTGCTGTAATGGTGCTTTGATTAGCACTTATTGTTATCCGTTAGGGCTTTAACGCCATCCCCCTGAATGAAAGTATTTTAGGTGGAGACAAAGGGCGTAGCGCACACATTACTTTCGGTTTACCAAGCTGGATGGTAAAAAATAAGCGTGAAGATTACACAAATGTGTGATTTATGTCTACTTTTGAGGCTGTAGATTGGGGGAGGATGCGGAGAATGAGTGAGTGTTTCCCCGCATAGGTTTCCCCGCATAGTATGAGGCGGTGCTGAGCTGGTTTTATTCAATCTTACTATTACTTAATAGCTTTTATGCAATAGCTTTGTACGTTCAGTCCGGCGAATGAATGGTGCTTATTGAGTTTGAAGCCAGTTAATGATGAATTGTGCCACCTGTTCGGGCTGATTAAGATCAAGCAATGGTAGCTTGGGCTCTGCACCCGTTAAAGCTTCATCACTGGCGATGGCAATGATGTGTTGATCTTGTTGATGCAAGAAAGGCTTACCATAACTCGGTCGGTGAATTTCAATTTTAGGTATAGGCTGATCGCGGAAACCTTCAACCAGCACCAAATCCAGTTTGCTGTGATCAAATTGCTTCAAGCATTCCATTAATTCAGGCTCATCCCTGTCTTCTTCAGGATACTCAAAATACAACATGTGGCGTTGCTTGGTTGCCAGCAGCGTTTGGTTACAACCAGCATGGCGAAGGCGATAACTGTCTTTTCCTGGCTTATCTGGCTCTATGGTGTGGTGGCTGTGTTTGAGTAAGCCCACTTTTAATCCACTTTGGCGAAGCAAAGGAATTAATTGTTCCAAAAGGGTGGTTTTTCCAGAGCCGCTGAAGCCCGCAAAGCCGATGGTTGGTGTCATTATTCTGCTGTCTTTGGTATCAGATGTTGAGGCTTCGATTCTAACTTGCATCTGCTATGGGTGCATCTTCAATTTTGTTCGATTTAGCTCGTCTCAATATCGAGTTTTGAACAATTTATTCATGTATCGAGCAAGATTATGACTACATTTAGAGTGTAAGGCTTTCAATAGTCAGTGGGTTATCAGTTGGCGTGATATGAAAGTCGAATAGCAAGATTTAACTTTATTGTTATTTTCAGAAATTAAGGATGTTTCGGAAGTAACAGGATTCATTTTGTTTGGATTAGGGCATAAAGATAAGCGCATGCAGATACCAGTTTTTAGTCTGCGATTCATGTGTTTAGAGGCAGTAGATTTAGGTTTTTAAAGGCTAAGATTGTAGCCAATCTAGGTTTAAAGCCAGTTATTCATATTTGTATTCCAAATGAATATTCCAGAACAGGGAGTGTGCAATGTGGGCGACGTTAGATTTTGAAGCGTCTGGTCTTTCTGATCAGTCGTATCCAATTGAAGTGGGTTATTCTTTGCCTGATGGCGGCGGCGAAAGCTTGCTGATTGATCCTCTTTCCGCCAGTGATGTGTGGCAATACTGGGATGAGTATGCTGAGCATCATATCCATCATTTATCACGTAAAGAAATCGAGCGTTTTGGCGCATCGGTCATTGATGTTTGTCAGCACCTAAATCAAGCGCTAGGTAAATACGAGCACGTATTCTGCGATAGCCAATGGGATCTATTTTGGCTCGGACGTTTGTATCATGCTGCGCATATGCGACCTTCTTTTACGTTAACCGAAGTTGGACATTGGCTGATGCAAGAAAATGGCATCGCTCGTGAGCGTTTTCAGCATGCGTTAGAGGCGCAGGGACCAACTAAGCATCGTGCGATGGATGACGCCAAGCAAATACGCCAAGCTATTTCACACTTAGTGGAATAGCGATTGTGGGCTATCATGGCGCATTATTTTTTACCGACAGAATAACTCTTTAGCTAAATAGACAACTCGCTAACGTTATTCATGTTGGTATGTGCCATGGAATGAGTTTATGCCAGCCAATATTCGAGTGGCTGTGTTTAATGTTGCGATGTCTGAGCCAAAAGCAGGTGCGATATTCGCTAAAACACAGCACACCGAGACTTTTCGATTCCAACAGCTCGCCGCCATTATCCAGCAGGTTCGGCCAGACATTCTAATGTTGTGTGAATTTGACCATCCAGGTAACGGTGGTGATGACGGTGCGTTGGCCAATTTTTGTCAGCATTACCTTGGCAATGCTCAAGGTGAACAAGAAGCCATCGAGTACCCATACTGCTATTTGCCAGCGACCAATACTGGCTTGTTAAGCCCTGTTGATCTCAATGGTGACGGTGTCTTGAGTCTACCCGAAGATGGGCTAGGGTTTGGTGATCATCATGGTCATTATGGTTTCGTGATCCTTTCTCGCTATCCGCTCGAGATAGATGGTGCAAGAACGTGGCAGCAATTTTTATGGCGTGACATGCCCAATAATAAAATGCCCGTTGATTATTACTCAGAGCAGGCACAACAAGTGCTGCGTTTATCATCGAAAAATCATCTCGTTTTACCAGTGAATATTAACGGTAAACACCTTCACCTATTGTGCTGTCATCCTACGCCGCCAGTTTTTGATGGCGCAGAAAAACGCAACGCCCGCCGTAATCACGATGAACTTCGGTTAGTGACTGACATTATCAATAACGCAGATTACCTAATGGATGATGCTCAGCAGCAAGGTGGGTTAGCACCTTATACCTCATTTGTGGTGCTGGGTGATCTCAATGCTGACGTACAAGATGGTGACGGTATTAAGCCAGCCATTAAGCAATTACTCCATCACCCGAGAATACACCGTGAGGTGAGTAACGGACGATTAACACCGAAAAGCATTGGTGGACGCTTTGCTCGCACTTGGCAAGCACGAGCAGGACGACCTTCGGAGTGGACACATATGTCAGGATTACGGCTTGATTATGTACTGCCGTCAGCGGATCTCTCTGTGACGGCAAGCGGTGTTTTTTGGCCTGACAGAAAAGATCCACTGCGTGCTTTACTCCTTGATGATAGAGGTCGAGAGCGAGCGCAAGCGGGTTCTGATCACCGCTTAGTTTGGGTTGATATTACGCTTAATTCCTAATGGTTTCCTTGATGCGCTTTTCAATGGCTTCTATCGCCATCATAACGGTTAGCGGTGTATGTGAGTGATAGGGATGGATCATATAAATCGGATTTTCCTTGGAAGGTGCAATATTAGGAACCGCTTCAATTTTGGGGTTAGTTTCAAGCAAAAAGCTAGGCACTAACCCTACGCCTAACTTCATTTCTAGCATGGTCACCACATCAAAAATAGTGTTTGCTCTGTGGGTCACTTTATATTCCAACGCTTGTTGTTCTTGTTCATTGCTAAGCTGATGCATGATCGGTTCGCGCTGCCAATATTGGGCAATGTAACTGGAGGTATTGGATTGAGCGGTTAAGCCGCGAGCTTGACAGAGAATATCGTGAAACTTCCCCACTTTGCGTTGCTTGAGGTTGGAGTCATCAGATGCACCAACACGAACAGCAAGGTCAATGTCCTGCAGCATAATATCAATATGTTTATCATCACTGATCAGATTTAAGTGCACGCTAGGGTAGGTATTGAAAACGTTAGTGAGAGCGGGCAGCACAATCGCGCGCATCAAAGCATGCGGTGCGGTTACTGTTAGCTTTCCAGCAGGTACTTGCTGAAATTCTGTCGCGGTTTGCCAAGCGGTTTCTGCTTGTTTCGTCATTAATGCGCACTGAGAGTAAAAACGTTCCCCCGCAGGTGTTAGTGATTGCCTTCGCGTGGTGCGCTTGAGTAAGCATGTATCTAGTTCTTGCTCTAATTGCTTGAGTGCAGCACTGATAACGGATTTAGACACATCGAGCTTATCCGCGGCCTTAGAAATTGAGCCAGCCTCTACGATATGCACAAATATCGACATTAAGCGTAATTTATTCATCGGTAGGGCGTTGTTCATATTTCCTTTCTCATTTTTGTGTTTCTTCTTATTGTTCTGTTTTAGCTGACAGTGTGTTTGGGCTAGTTTGTTTTTGTTTGTTAATTCTACTTCTATGATGAGTACATAACCAACTACAGGATAGGTAAAGAAGATGACTCAATCAGTTTTAGCGCGTTCTCAAGCAGGAATCTCAGCGTGGCAAGTTGCATTTAATAATCAAGATGCTTCGGGATGTGCAGCGCAGTACGCGGAAGATGCGGTAATGGTGGCTAAGCCGTTTGGGACCTTTGAAGGTCGAGAAGCGATTCAAGCTTTTTGGCAGAACATCATGGATCAAGGTTTTCACAGTGTTGATTACACGAACATGCAATGGCAACAAGATAGTGAGCAAGGTTACATTTTGACGTCTGATTGGACCATGAATAAAGCCTTTGGTGTTGTTCACAAAGAGCTATGGGAAATTCAAGCTGACGGACAATCGCGCCTAACTTACGATGAGTTTGAAGTATTAGGCGAGCGTTAATCGCATGCTGAACAGGTTATAGAACGTGTTTATGTTCATAGTTTGAGGAAGAAACAGCAGATATAGGTTGATAATTGACATTTACATGATGAATTGAACTGTTGTCACTGATAGTTTAGCGACATACCGCTACCACTAGCGGGTTGCTACTGTGAGGGATATACATGAAATTCAAATTAAGTCAGCTAGCGTCAGTTATAGCGTTATCATCTGTATTTGTTGTTTTACCCAGCCATGCTAAGCAGAGTGAAAATAACACACTTAATACACCTCCTCCTTTAACCCAAACAGTTGCAACACCTGTTTCTCCACCAAGCCCGACATTAGAGCTCGGAACTCCTGCCAGTTACAAACGCGATGCGCATTTGATCCGCCAAACTTTTGAGCAAGAGCTATATACCTTATCTGCTTTTAAAATGGGTCACTTTGGTTTGCGTATGTACCGTCAAACTCAAGACAGTAAGTATAAAGCTGCGATATGGGCTGATATGGCTCGCGTCGCTTCAACGCTCAACAAGGCGGCTTATGAGGTGAATACACCGGAAAAAATCGCAGAGTATGCCCAGGAGCGTTTAGATAATTACGCCAATGATGATAGCGAACGTACCCAACGTCGTTATAAAGCCACTAAACGGATGCCAGAATATCTTGTTATTGGCGTTGGGCTCACGGGGTCAATGGCGAGAGCCCATGAATATGGATTAGCGCACCAAGCTGATGACACGCTACGTAAAATTATTCGTCAGTATGATTTTAAAAAGTATGCGACCGATATCGAAATGATCCATGCGTGGGCCGCGCAGTTAGCTAACCAAGTTTATTGGCTACGTCAGCTTGGCGAGCAAGATGTGGTGGATGACTTCGTTACTGCGTTCAAACAGGCTTATCCAGATAGCATGGATAGCCAGCTTTCTAAGCAGCAATATATGAACAAGATATACGGTCTAACTCATATCATTATTGCTGATAGCCAGTACTATCAAAAAACAGTCAATGAAGCTGAACATCAGTGGATTTATGATTATTACCGCAACAACATCGATACCATCATCGAGCGTACTAATGAAGATGTGTTGGCTGAAGTTGGTTTGAACTTCTTATTAGCAGGTAAAGAAAACGATCCTGTAGTGAATAAGATCCGCAACGTGATCCAAAAATCCATCAATCGCCAGCATGGCATGATAGCCACCCGTAAAGGCACCTTTAATTTAGAAAAAGCCGAACACCGTAATCTGCTCGCCATCATGCTACTTGATTGGCACCAACCGCAAATGGGGCCAACTATTCAAAATCAACCTAAGATCGTCAGCAGTTTGCCTTATGGCTTAATAGCCAAATAATACGAATGAGTTAAATAAGAAATAAATATATAAAGCACTACTTGGTTGGTGCTTTATTATTTTATTAAGAGTATGTCTTTTTCTTTGTGGTTTATGCTACTTTTAAATCTCATTATTAGAATGAATGATATTTTTATAGATGGATAAAATTAAACCTCGAGATTAATTTTTTTATATTTTTTATTAGTATCATTTCGCTAGTTGCTTTTGTTTTTTAATTATATGTTTCGCTTCTACTTGTGTTTCGTTTGCTCACCTCTCTCAATGCTTGCTCTTGCTTTTATGTGGTTTGTTTATATTTTAAATCAGTAGTTTAGTGTGTTTTTCATTGTTGGCGTGAATTGGGCTTGTGTGATTTATTGCAGTTATGCCATAGCTGAATCTAATTTATTGAGGCTTTTAATTTTATGTTTTAATAACAATGTGGTTGTGTTGACGAATTATTGGCGCGTTAATAATATTCCTGCCGTCAAAACAACGTTCATTTAACAACGTTAATAATTTAATCTTGCAGGAATACGCAAAATGAAAAAGTCTATTATTGCTTTAGCGTTAGCATCTACATCATTTACTTCAGTTGCAGCTGTTGCTGATTTTCAATACGTTAATGTTAATGATGTAATGAATCAAATAGATAAAGCTGAAAAGCATGGTGCAATTGTATACCGTGGTGAAAAAGCAATCTCTGTTCATAATCCATTAACTGGTCAAAAAGTTGTATTTACAAAAAATGGAGATAAATACAAAGTGCTTGATGGGATGATGGTACATGATCTTGAGGTTGATTCTCGAGGAAGTATTGTTAAAGTTAATGGAAATGAAGCACATATTTCTGTAAGTATTGATGATAAAGAGATGATTGACTCTGAGCGTGCAGAGCGTGATGCTAACCGTAACTCTTCTGCTAATAATGCATCAGACATCCGTAAAATTCGTGATGAATTAGATAAGAATAGTAAAGCAGCTTACGATGTAGTTGAAAAAGAATACACAGCGGCAGCTAAACACGTAGCAAAACAAGATGCACGTATTACTACACTTGAGCAAGATTTCTCAAAAATGGCTCAACGTCAAGATGCACTTGAAAATCGCATGGACAAAGTTGAGAAGAAAATGGATAGCGTAATGGCTGGTGTTCACGCTGTGACAAACGCACGTCCATTCGTTCAAGATGGTCAAACAGCGGTAGGTGTTGGTACTGGCTTCGCTGGTTCTGCTCAATCAGTTGCTATTGGTGCAGCGCACAGCTTTGAAGACTCAGCTTGGTCTATGTCTGCATCTATGAACGTGACTACAGGTTCAGGTGTTAAGACTAACGTATCTGGCGGTGTTGGCGCACACTACGTATTCTAATTGAATCAGTAGAATAAAGCCTAATTCGGTCTCACTTGTGGGACCGAATTTATATAAAACCAAGGCAGAATCTCAACGTTAATAATTAATTATAACGTGAAGTTAAACCCTGCAAGGTTTGCCCGTTTTCTCTGGCTACGGGAAAAAGAGGCCAGTCATGATAATAGTAATACACCTTAAATCAATGTGATTAAACATATTGATTTAAGTTGTTCGCTGCATATCAACGCTACCACCGCCCCGTATTTACGGTGGCGGTTTTTTTATATTTGAAGAAAGTAAGGGGGCTACTAATAGTAGCCCCCTTATTAATTAGTACGATTAGAGATTAAATCAATAATACTTCCCTTTAATGCTAGTGACATTAAAGGTTTTTACTTCCATGTTGTTTGACCAATAATCGGCTGACCAACCAGCTTTGAGTTTGAGTTGGCGAATGAAGTCTGCGGGTTTAGGGAGCTTACTCCATACTTGTGGGAGGAATAGTGCTTGGCGATGTTGATCAGATAGGATCACCCCGCATTTTTCTGTGGCTAAGTGATCAAGAAGGGTTTGTTCAGAACTGACCTCCATCACCTGCGGGGTACTGAGTACCGAGACTTCAATTGTTAGTTGGCTGAGTTGATCTTCTGACAATGGCATAAAGCGGCGGTCTTGGTAGGCGCTGGCACGGGCGCGGTTATGAACATCAAGCACCAAAGGATTATGTGCCACGGTTGAACCAAGGCAGCCTTGTAGTTTGCCATCGACTTCTAAGGTAACAAAGCAAGCACCGGGTGTGGTGAGTTTTTTGCCATAGAGGCTAAAGTCAGGGGAGGTTGGAATATCGGCAGAAAAGTGACCGCGAATCGCTTCGCGAGCAACGTCAAGCAATTGAGTGAGTTCACCTTTATTAAGTGTCTGTGATGAGGTAACTGACATAACCAACGACTTTCTCCTTATCTCCGGCTGTATCGCCAGAGTTGATTAATTCTACACGTTTAAGCTGGTATCCCCGGCGTTTAGCCAACAGTAATAGGGTATTGATTCCGGTCGAGCCACAAGCCTGTTCAGGGGTAATACTGGGTTCAAACTGCTCAATGAGTTGGCATGTTTGACGATCGATCCTTTGAGCTTGGCTATAAGGATGGAAATGACTCAAATCGCTACTGATGATCAACAAAGTGTCATCAGACCGCCAGAGTGAGTCGATCAGTTTGGCTAATACTGCGGGTGATACATTGCTTGTTAAAATAGGTAATAGACTGAAATTATTAAATATTGTTTGAATGAAGGGCAGTTGAACTTCCAAACTATGCTCAAGTGCATGGGCTTGTTCCGATAACTCAACATCTTCTAATTCACTTAGGGTAGCAATGGTTTGTGTACTTAATGTGACATTCCCTAGTGGTGTTGCAAATACATCTGCTGGTGGCAGTGCACAACCACGAAAGTAATATCTGTGGCTCGGCCCGATTAATATGATGCGCTTAATCTTGTTAGCTAGAGGCAGTAGCTGGCGATACGCTTTCGCAGCGGTTTGCCCTGAGAACATATAGCCGGCATGCGGCACGATTAAGGCTCGGATTGTGGATGGCTCAACCGTGTTATTGGCGGTTGATTCGTTATCGTGATCGGTCGCATTTAACCAGCCATCAAGCTGAGCTTGAAGTTGGGCTGGAGAGTGAGTGTAAAAGCGGCCCGCAACAGCGGGATAACGAATATTCATAAGCGGATTACCATCGTAGAGCTATAGTAAGTATAGGTACAAAAAATTCTTATATGCCAACAAGATGTGTTTATTACCATGAGTAATGTTATTGCTAATTCCCCACCACGATTTGTGAGAACACAGTATTGGCAAAAGCTGGAAGATGGACGTATTCAGTGTGATGTTTGCCCTCGTCATTGTCAGCTACGTGAAGGTAAGCGTGGAGCCTGTTTTGTGCGGGCGGCTTATCAAGGCGAAATTGTGCTGACGAGTTATGGTCGCTCTAGTGGTTTTTGTATCGATCCGATAGAAAAGAAACCGCTGAATCACTTTTATCCCGGTAGTTCAGTGTTGTCGTTTGGTACCGCAGGTTGCAACTTAGGCTGCAAGTTTTGCCAGAATTGGAGCATCAGTAAGTCGCGTCAAATCGACACGCTGGGCTCAGCGGCGATGCCTGAGCAAATTGCATTAGCAGCAAAGCAGCACGGGTGTGAAAGTATCGCCTTTACCTATAACGATCCTGTGATTTTTTTAGAATATGCCCGCGATACAGCTCTTGCATGTAAAGCACACGGCATAAAGAGTGTCGCCGTGAGTGCTGGCTATGTGTGCGATGTCCCTCGGCGTGAGTTTTTTGCTCATATGGATGCTGCGAACATCGATCTTAAAGCCTTTACCGACCACTTTTATCGCAAAGTTTGTATGGGGCAGTTAGCACCTGTGTTAGATACGTTACTTTATCTGAAAAATGAAACGCAGGTTTGGTTTGAAATTACTTGTTTGTTGATCCCGGGTGAGAACGATAGTAACCAAGAGTTAGCCGCTATGTCGCGCTGGATAATGGATAACCTCGGCGATCAAGTCCCACTTCATTTTAGCGCTTTTCATCCTGATTTTAAGATGATGGATAAACCACGCACATCTGCTGAAACGCTGCTTAGAGCAAGAAAAATAGCCGTAGAACACGGCTTGAAATATGTCTATGTCGGTAATGTCCACAACGCGATGGCATCTAGCACGTATTGTCCGCATTGCCATCAAAGAGTCATTGAGCGTGATTGGTATCAGCTGGGTGAGTATCACTTGTCGGCAGAGGGGAGTTGCTTGCATTGCGGTGGTAAATTGGCTGGACGTTTCACGTCGAGCAAAAAACGTTTTGGACGTCAGCGAATTCCGATTAGAATTGGCGGTTAAATAGGCTGGTTAGTGTTAATCGGCTATCACAACCGCTTTGTAATGTCGGAGAACCCTCATGTCAGCACCTTCTTCTCGTATATTTTCGCCTCGTAATCTTGTACTCCTATTGTGCTTTGTTTTATCTTACGTGGCTTATCAATATTTAAGTCAGCCGCTACAAGCTGCGGTTATTACATCAGAGCGCGAAACTATGTCGGAAGCAACTCCATCAATGACTATTGAACAACTTTCTTCTTACCAAAACTTGGTGATCACTCAGCCTCGCTGCCCATTCTGTGTGAAAGCAAAAGCGATTTTGGACGATCGTGGTACCGAGTACACGACTTTGGTATTGGGAACGGATCTTGAAAAGCCAGAAATGATTGAGTTCATCGAAAAAGTTGCTAACACCACTGTTCGTACAGTGCCGCAAATTATTCTAGATGGTAAGTACATTGGTGGTCACGATGACTTGGTGGCATTTCTTGAGCGCCAAGACGATGTTGCTGACGCTGACATGAGTGATTTTGAACTGTAAGTTCAGAGATTGTTAAAGGCTCCGGTGGGAGCCTTTTTTCTATCTGAAATTTTCGTTTTGAATGCGGTTAGGGCCAGATAATAAGGATAACTATGTCACAACAAATTCAACTGTTTAAAGGGAAGGTTAACACCCGATTTGGTTTTGAATCAGGCTTAGATAAACAGGCTATTACTGAGCGTGTATTTTTATCTGAGCTTGGTTTAGAAGGCGATGAATGTGCCGATCCTAAACACCACGGTGGTAGTGAACGTGCACTACACCAATACCCAGCAGAGCACTACGATTATTGGCAATTACAGTTTCCTGATCGTGGTTGGCAAGCGCCGGGTATGGGAGAGAATCTTAGTAGCCGTGGTATGACGGAAAGTACGGTTTGCATTGGTGATCGTTATCAGTGGGGTGAAGCGATCATTGAAGTTAGTCAGCCGCGTTCTCCATGTTATAAGCTAAATAAGCGCTGGAATGCTGAAGGCATGTCAGAGCAAATGCAACAGCTTAGCTACTGTGGTTGGTTATACCGAGTGGTGCAAACAGGGTGGGTGAGCCAAGACGATGAGTTGGTCTTACTGTCACGCTGTGATGATGCGCTAACGGTGAAGCAAGTTGCTGATTATTTCTTTAATGATCCGCTAAACCAACAAGGTTTGGCGCGTATTGTGGCTTGTGAGACGCTGACTGAAAAATGGCGTTTAACGGCGCAAAAGCGATTGGCAACCAATGAGGTTGAGGTTTGGGATTATCGCTTGTTTGGTGAGCTAAGACAGACTCAATAACTTTAGAGATAATAAGCGCTGATTAACGTCACAAAGGTGATCCTGTTATTGATATAGGGTCACCTTTGTTGTATTTGCTTGATGTAGGTTAGTGCTGTAACACGCAGAGTTCGCTAGGCTGTGAGGGTTAGTCGCAAGTTTATAGTGCGATCAGGTTTTAGGAGCAAGTAATGACATTACAGACATGGATTGGGGTTATTGCCATGGTGGCAGTAGCAGGTCTGGTATTCTTTTATTGGCATCAACGCCAATTGAATAGAGCAGGGCGAAAACCACGCGCTGTGGTTTTCATTATCGCTCTGATGTCAGGAATGTCATTAGCCATGTACGCAGGGTTGGGTGAGGCAGATTTTGCCGTTCAATCTTCTCAACAACTGGCACAGCAAAGTGATGACAACGCCGAATTTGCAGGGTTAACGGCAAGTGAAGTGAATCAAAAGCGCATCACCATGATCCAAGAGAGCATAAAAGCGAATAAGCAAAACGGTGAGCTGTGGTACGCACTGGGTAATGCTTATATGTACGATAACGCGTTTGATCAAGCGGTAATTGCTTTTGATTATTCCCGTCGATTAGCTCCTGCACCACAAGCCAATATTTATTCTGCGCTGGCTTCTGCTCTGTATTATCAGCAAGGGCAGCGTATGACAGCCGATGTATCACAATGGTTAGATAAAGCGCTTGAATTGGATAAAGATAACTTCGCGGCTCTAACTTTGATTGGCTCGGATTATTTCATGTCGGCACGTTATCAAAAAGCGATCGATACTTGGGTGCAAATCCTTGATAGTGAACACCCAGATGCCGATCGCCCCGCTTTGATTGCAGCCATTAATCGTGCAAAGCAGTTACTGTAGACAAACGCTATTTAGAAAGTCGTTTCTGTTGCCATCATCGGTTTGCTTTATGGCTAGTCAAGCTTGATGCGAATGGGCTTTGGTTTTCGGTGGTAGCGAGCGCGTAATAGTAAGAATAAAAGCGCGAACGTGAGTGGAAAGATAAGCTCAGGCTCTGGAATTGGCAGACGATTTTGCGTGATCACAATGTTATCGATCAGATTGCCAAGCGTGCCACGATTGAGCGCAGTAAACGTGATGGTGGTAGTGTCAGATAAGGCGGTAAATTCAGTTGCGAAGTCTTGCCAGTTGAATCGAATATTGCTGGTCAGCACTTGCGAAAAGTCACCTGCGCTGACTTCAAATTGTTCATTTTTATTGTTGCGGCGCGCTGAATAGTTGAACGATAGGTCGTAAATGCCGCCCGCGACAGTATCGAAGGTTTGGTAGATAGAAAACTGGCCTTGGTTGGGATGGGCGTTTAGCTCGCCATACTGTTCACCTTCCGCGGCTTCAAAGCCAAACAATGAATCCCAAATTTCGACATTTGAACCTTGCCAAGCAAGGTTAGGTGTTCCTTGCGAAAAATAGCGCCAGCTGCGATCGGGAACATCAATGTCTTCAAACCCACCGTTTTTAATTAAGTTTGCTTGCGCGGCAGAAGAAAAAAGTATCGCGCACACAATGGTAAACAATAAAACTAAAATGAAGTTAAAGTGCTGACCGAATCCTTTCTTCATTGGTTCCTCCTGCCTCTTTATCCATAAAGTAACACAGCGATATTGATAGTGGTTGTGTTGCTATTCATATAGATTGATAGCAACTGCTTTATGCATAAAGTGTCGTACATGTAGGAGGGTTCTGCAATTATAGGTCGGCTATTTAGTGAAATAGATAAAAAACGGCGCAAGATCAGAGATCTTGCGCCGTGATATTATGAGTTACGTTTTGTTGATTAGTAAGTTGCTTCGCGCGCTTCTGCTTTTTTATCCCACTCTGGAACCACAGTTTTCAAGAAATCCTCTTTCTCGGCATTCAACTTGTCCATATCCATGCCAAGCGCTTGCTGTGCTTTTTCTTTGGTTGAAATGTCAGGAAGTTGAATTTCTTCTGTAATGCCTTTAGTGGCAAGTAAACGCACTAGCTTAGTACGTGCATCAGTTGCACGGTCAATGGCAGTACCTAGAATACGTAATGCGACTTCCGGTGCGTGCATGTGAACACCGTGTGATGCAATCGCGTAATCCCAGCGCCATTGGGCGTGGCGAATATCACGAAGAATTGGTTTCATCTCTTCTTCGGTGGCACCTGCGTCCCATGCGGCTTTTGCTTCAAAGTGGGCTGCAACAATTTGTTTTTCAGCTGTTAGTTTCAGCTCAAGTACGCTTGCTTTACGGGTTGAAACAATACCTTGTAACGCTTCTTTGGTTTGAGTATGACATTGGGCACAAGTGTCTTCGAAACGATCAAATGGGTTACCGATTTTGTGGTCGGTGTACACTTTACCGTCTTCGTTAGTGACCTTAGGCATATGACAGTCAACACAGGCCACATTGTTTTTGCCGTGGATACCATCACGCCATGTTTCATAACCTGGGTGTTGTGCTTTTAACATTGGGGCTTTAGATACACCATGGGTCCAATCTTTGAAGTCGATATTGTCGTAGTAGACTTCCATCTCATCCACAGTTGTGCCTTTATCCCAAGGGAATTTCACGGTTTTGTTTGGACCTGTGAAGTAGTATTCCACGTGGCACTGACCACAGGTTTGTGCTTGTTGGTCGAAGCGTGATTGATCTTCAAACTTCATACCAATGGTTTCCATCGCACGTTCAGCGTAAGGACGGGAAAGTTTAAGTGCAGGCTTTCCTTCAGCGAAATCTTTGCTGCCAGTGTCGTGACAATCCGAACAACCAATTGCGTTGTTGATTTCACTACCAAGGCGTGCCCATTTGCCCGCGAAATAACCGTCTTCGCCGCGCTCGTCGATTACACGTGCCACGTCAGGGCTCTTACAGCTCCAACATGCCATTGGCATAGGGCCTGATTTGTCGTCTTTAGGACCACCAGTACGTAGGGTTTCACGCACATCAGTGACCGCATAATAGTGCCCACGCGCTTTGTTATAGTCTTTTGCAAAACCATAACCAGCCCACAGGATCACCATATTGGGATCTTGTTTTAGTGCGTCAGTGATGTGCTCACTTTCTTTAGTGGCTTCCCAGCTTTTGTATTGATCGGCATGTGCGGCTTCAAAAGCCTCGTTACGCGGTTCAATACGTTGTTTTGCTGGGGCTTCTTCGGATGCCTGCGCTGTTCCTATAAAACAAAACGCTGACAATAAAACTGCCGTAACGGCATTATTTAGCGTCCATTTCTTACTCACGGTAATTACTCCAGAATTTTTTATTGTAAATAAAGCCAAGCGTTGTGAATGCGACTAATTTGCAAATAAAGTTAGGAGTTCCAAATAAAATAATAACAAAAAATGTAAGGTTGTTATTGAAAGTTAATAGCGGTTTGTTTTGGATCAAATTTGAAATGTTACAATCGTGATCTAAATGGCAGGAATATGCATTTAACCCTAAAGTGGTATTTACACTTTGCGTGTTTTTATAAAGTCGAATTTTAACTTTTACTCTTTAAATTCATATAATTAGCCGTGTTTTGCTTTTGATCTTAATCATAAAATATTTATTTTTGATGCTACTTAATGGGTATTTTGGGCTTCGATCAATTTTTTTCATAAATAAATATCGTCTAATATCTATGTTAAGCGTTGTGGCTAATGTTTATTGTAAATGAGAATGGATTCTATTTGGGCTTGGTGTGCGTAATTAAGCATATTAAATCTAGTTAATAATAAAGTAACTGTAAGCACCGAGTGTTTGTTAATAGCAAACAAAATGGAATAAAAGGTGAACAATGGGCATTTATAAGATGGCCGTCAGTGCAATTACAACCTGTTTGGTTGTATTGGGCATGACAGGCTTTTCCCTTAGTGTTGCCGCGGATTCTGAGAAACAGCCAGTCACAACGCAAGCTGCGCCGTCACTCTCTTCGCCCGCGACTGAACACGTCGTAACATTCATACGGGATCGTAACTACGCTTGTACCCAATGTCATAAAGACAGCAAAGATGCATTGCTAGGGGCACATGCGAGCGCGATCCATTCCCAAACGAATCGCAATATTGGTTGTGTTGATTGCCACAGTACGATTGGTGAAAACCATCGCGACGGTGCTGAGCAAGTGACTAAATTTGCGCCTTCACAAACTGTGGCGGGAACGGTTAAGCCTGCGGCGGATCCTCTATGGATCAAAAAGCAGAATGAAACCTGTACCAACTGTCACGATAACCCTGACGAGCTACGTCAAGCGAACTGGACGCACGATGTACATGCACTCGATTTGTCTTGTGCTTCTTGCCATAACGTCCACCCAAGCACTGATCCAATGAAAGGCATCACCAAATCATCCAAGATCAAGATGTGTGTTGATTGTCACTCTGATCAGCGTAAAGCCAAAGGAGACAAAAAATGACGTGTTCAAGACGTAATTTTCTGGCTGGTGCTGGTGCGGTGATTTTCACCACGGGTGTGGCGGGTCATGCTGCATTAGGCCGTAAGACGTTAGCAGCAACCATGGAAGATGGCACTAAGCGCTACGGTATGGTGCATGATGAAACCTTATGTATCGGTTGTACGGCTTGTACTGAAGCGTGCCGCGAAGTGAATAAGGTACCAGAAGGGGTGTCACGCTTAGAGATTGTGCGCAGTGAACCACAGGGCGAGTACCCCAATATAGATTACACATTTACTCGTGTTTCCTGTCAGCACTGTGAAAATGCACCTTGTGTCTACGTGTGTCCAACAGGCGCGGCGTTTAAAGACCCTGAAACTGGGATTGTGGACGTTGATGCGTTTAAGTGTGTCGGTTGTGGTTATTGTTTGGCGGCTTGTCCCTACCAAGTGCGCTTTTTCCACCCTGAAACAAAATCAGCCGATAAGTGCGATTTTTGCCGTAAGACCAATCTTGCCGAGGGTAAGCAACCGGCTTGTGTCGAGTCTTGTCCAACGAAAGCACTGACTTTTGGCGACTTAAACGATCCAAATAGTGAAGTATCGCAATTGATCACTCAGAAGACGGTTTATCGCGATAAGGTCGAACTCGGTACTAAGCCACAATTATACAAAGTGCCGCATCAGAAAGGGGAGATAAAAGGATGAGTACTACCTTTGCAGATGCATTCTATTTTGACTCCTTAGTGTGGGATTGGATCATCGCGATTTACTTGTTCTTGGCTGGGATGTCAGCAGGGGCGGTGATGATTGCGATTTACTTAAAACGTAAAGTGATCCAAGGACACCCATCAACCAATGGCATTATTAAGGCAACCGCGATTTTAGCGCCATTTGGCATTATCGTGGGGCTATTGATCTTGGTGTTCCACCTGACCAAGCCGTGGTCGTTTTGGAAGATCATGATTTTCTATAATCCAACGTCGGTGATGTCGATGGGGGTCATTTTATTCCAAGTTTATATGGTGGTGCTGTTTGCTTGGATTGCGGCTATCTATAAAGATGAGCTGTTAAAATTGCTCAACGGACGTTTGCCTATCGTCGGCACTGTCATGAAGTATGTGACACGTTATGAGAATGCGATTGAGCTGTTCCTCGCTTTCTTGGCGGTGATGCTGGCGGCATACACAGGTTTCTTGTTGTCAGCACTTAAAACCTTCCCGTTACTAAACAACCCTGTGCTACCGATTCTATTCTTGTTCTCAAGTTTGTCATCGGGCGCTGCAGCTTGTTTGATGTTCGGCGTGGTGTTCTTCAAAGAATCAGCGCATAGTGCAAGTGTGAAATGGGTTCACCGTTTTGAGCGTCCTGTTGTGGTGTTTGAGTTGTTCGTGTTGTTCGCTTTCTTTACCGGTCTTTACTTTGGTGGTGGACAGAAAGAAGCGGCGGCGATGGCTGCCATTGGCGGTGGCTTTTGGGCATCGTGGTTCTGGTATGGCGTGATTGGAGCGGGGATGCTACTACCGCTAGGCTTGAATGCTGTTAGCTCCGAAGGGGTGAAACACAATAAAGCCTTCATTATGTTGGTAACCACTTTGAGTTTGCTAGGCGTGCTGATGTTGCGTACTTTCATTCTCTATGCAGGACAGATGACGGTTGTTTGATTGCGCGTAAAGTCATGACTTTACCTGTGATGAATAATCATCATTGTAAGTAAAAAGAGTGGTGCTGCTTTTGTGTTTGCAGACAGTCAACACAAGGCAGCATCACTTTCTAGTACCAATCGGGTTGATGAGATTGGTCTGAATATTGGATGTTTTATGCTGGCTGAATACGGACACTTTGCGTTAATTCTCGGTTTTTGTTGTGCAGTGTTAACTGCATTGTTACCGCTTGTCGCGCGGTACACTAAGGCGTCATACCTTAATTGTTATGTGTGGCCATTAAGTTATGTTGCTTTTGCCGCTATTACGACTTCGGTTGTGTTGCTGGCTTTTTGCTTTGCGTTTGATGATTTCTCGGTGGCATACGTCGCTCACCATTCAAATAGCCAACTGCCTGTGTTTTTTAAAGTGGCGGCAGTGTGGGGCGGGCACGAAGGGTCGTTTTTATTTTGGGTGTTTTCGTTAAGTGGTTGGGCTGCATTGGTCGGCTGGCGTTATCGTCATTTACTCCGTATTTATACTGCGTCTAATAAGTTAGATGTCGCACAGACAAAAGATCACCAACACTTTGATTTCATTACTCGTGTACTCGCAATTTTGGCAGCCTTGGTTGCCGTTTTAGCACTATTCACTTTGCTGGCGTCAAATCCTTTTGAGCGCTTATTACCAGTGCCTTTGGAAGGGCGCGATTTGAATCCTATGCTTCAAGATGTGGGGCTTATTTTCCATCCGCCAATGCTCTATTTAGGCTATGTCGGTTTTGCGGTTACTTTTGCCTTTGCTGTAGCTGCACTGAGCTTTCCAACACCGCAGTGGCAATGGGCTGCAATGAGTCGGAGTTGGACTCTTGCGGCGTGGAGCTTTCTTACCGGCGGTATTGCGCTTGGTTCATGGTGGGCGTATTACGAGCTCGGTTGGGGCGGCTGGTGGTTTTGGGATCCTGTTGAAAACGCTTCCTTGTTACCTTGGCTGACGGCAACGGCCTTATTGCATTCATTGATTGTCACAGCGCAGCGACGGATGCTTGCAAGTGGGAGCTTGTTGCTGGCTATTTTCACTTTTTCGCTCAGTTTACTCGGTACTTTTATCGTTCGCTCTGGAGTTCTGACATCAGTTCACGCATTTGCGCTCGATCCCACACGAGGCTTGGTGTTGCTTGCTATCCTAGCTGTGATCTTAGTGATAGCTCTGACTTTGTATGCGGTGCGTGGTGGGCAATATAGCCAGCCTGAACAACTTGGAATGTGGACGCGAGCAACGGCATTCTTGGTAGGAAATAGTCTTTTCGCAGTTGCAACACTGACCGTGATGCTAGGGACTTTTTACCCTATGGTGTTCCAAGCCTTTGGCTGGGGCAATATCTCCGTGGGTGCACCGTATTTCAACACGGTTTTTACCCCTATCAGTTTGATGATATTTGCAGTAATGGGCATTGGTGTGCTGATGCGGTTACGAGCAAGCCAAGAAGACTTTTTGATCACTCAGTTATTAACTCCGCTATCGACGGCCATCATTGGTGGCGTCGTGTTATCGGTATGGATTGAGCGCGGCGTGAACTTGATGGTTTGCGCAGCGCTCATTTGTGCCTTGTGGGTAACATTGACTGCGATTCAATCTTTTTGTGCTGCGATATTTGCCGCCAGTAAACAACAGACCAAGCAAGACACACCCTCGATGAGAATAAAAACGTCGATGATACGTTGGCGTTCAACCGCGATGTTATTAGCGCATGTTGGTGTGGCTGTTGCGATTGTTGGCGCCACTTTAGTGAGTCATTACTCGCGTGAGTCGAGTCAAAAAATGGGGCCTGGCGATCACCTCGTGTTGGATGGTATTCGATTTGAATATGTTGAAACAGAGTATCTGGTTGGCGCTAATTTCACCGCCGAGCAGGCTAACATTGCCTTGTTTAATCAAGAGGCTTATGAGGCTGAAATGCCTGATCATCAGCGTGATGTTTCAGCATGGAATAGTGCTTTTGGTCAGCAATACTTTTTAGGGTGGATAAAACCGCAACGTCGTCATTACACAGTACGGACTATGAATATGAGTGAGCCGGGGATCCGTTGGTGGTGGCATGGTGATGTGTACATAACGCTAGGTGAGAAATTGAATGCCACCGATTATGCAATTCGTATTCAGCATAAACCCTTTGTTCGCTGGTTATGGCTTGGCGCCGTGTTGATGGTGTTTGGCGGTAGTTGTGCTGTTGTCGCAAGATGGAAAGCGCGACGTATGGTCAGTCAGCTAGCAAATGAAAATGTCTCGTCACAGCTTTCTCCTCAAGGAAATCTACCGCAAGGCGAGCATGCGAAGGATGCCAATTTAATATGGAAGCAGCAAGTATGAAGCGGTTTGTCCCTCTATTGGGCGTGTTGTTGTTAGGTGGGTTGATCTTGTATGCGATGCAAGATCCTGAGCTTGGCGAAGTCTCACCGATGGCGGGTAAGCCAGTGCCTGATTTTCAGTTGACGGTACTAGAATCACAAACGTCTGCTGCCTTCGGTATGGTCGATCAACATGCGCTGATGGGAAAAGTTCAACTGTTAAACGTGTGGGCTTCATGGTGTGGTGTTTGTCGTTCGGAGCATGATTTTTTAATGTCGCTTGAACAGCAAGGTTTGAGCTTGGTTGGGCTGAATTATCGCGATAAACGTCAAGCAGCGATGGCGAGTTTACGAGAGCTAGGCGACCCTTATCAAACCGTGATTTTTGATCCTCAAGGCAAACTGGCCTTAGATCTTGGCGTGCTAGGTACACCAGAAACTTTGTTGATTGATAGCCAAGGGATTGTTCGCCAGCGTTACGTTGGGGCGCTAGATAAACAAGTTTGGCAGCGATACTTTGTACCCGTTCTTGAGCAACTTGATAGCGATGTAAATCATGTCACTGAAAGTAAAGAGAGCCGTAGCTAGTGAGTGATAAGTCTTTAATTTCTATCCAAGGGTTCATGCTGGAGCTTGTTCGAAGAGCCAACTCAAGCGTTAAACGTTATGCGCAATTGAAACCAAGATTTAACTGGAGCCTGTTGGGCTTATTGCTTGTGTTAACTGGAGTCATCACTCCGTCAGCCGTTTTTGCCGCTCAGAATGTCTTTGTCGCGGCGGATGAAACTGTGGTTGAGCAAGTTGCAACGTTTACTTTTCGTTCAGCATATGATCAACGCCGTGCTATTGATTTAGCAAAAACATTGCGCTGCCCTCAATGCCAGAATCAAAACTTGATCGAATCAAATTCTCCAGTGGCGAAAGACTTGCGTCTCAAGGTCTATCAGATGGTCGACCAAGGCAAAACCGATCAGGAAATTATCGAGTTTATGACCAGCCGCTTTGGTGATTTTGTTAGGTATAACCCTAAATTTGCACCTAATACTTATGTGCTTTGGTTAGGACCATTGTTGTTACTTTTATTGTTTGGGTTTGGTATTTATCGCAAAGTCGCCAAGCGCAATTAACCTTCGTTGTGGTTAGTTAATTATGAGTTGAAATCGATATCGCGCTGATGTGCGATAGCTTTCAAAAGTAGAATAATGTGCTTTAGTGGCATGTGAATACAATGCTTGTCGCTACTGAAAAATGACCTGTTCCGACTACCTTTAATTATTATTAGGTCTTAACGCAAAAGGTGACAGTGTGAAAATTACATTTTTTGGCGAATGTATGGTGGAGCTTAGCGGGCAACCATTGCTGCGCACCTTTGGTGGCGACACACTGAATACAGCACTTTATTTAGCGAGGCTAGGTGGTAAGCGTAACATTCAAGTGAGTTACGCGACGGCATTGGGTGTTGATAACATTTCACAAGACATGCTTGTAGCATGGCGACAAGAGAACATTAATACTGAGTTAGTTCGTACTATTGAAGACAAATTACCAGGTTTGTATTTGGTTGAAACCGAACCTTGTGGTGAGCGACATTTTCATTACTGGCGCAATGATAGTGCAGCTAAGTTCTATTTTGCTGAGCCAACGGCTTCACCCCTCGAACAAGCAATTGATGCCCATAGTGTTGATGCTTTGTACATCAGTGGGATCAGCTTGGCAATCCTATCAGAAGATGCCAAAGCAGTTTTGGTGACTCTATTGGAAAAACACAAGCAAAACGGTGGTAGGGTTTTGTTTGATAACAATTTCCGCCCACAACTGTGGACAGCAAAACAAGCGCAGTATTGGTATTCTCAAGTTCTACCCTTTGTCGATATTGCGTTGATCACTGAAGAAGATGACAAGCTCGTTTGGGGTGAAGGAGATATAGTTCAGCGTTGCCAGAATTTTGGTTGCCAGGAAGTGGTGATTAAGCGTGGAGCTGAGCCATGTAAAGTAGCCACCGAGTTACAGAGTGACTCTCCGGAAGTGTTGTATGTTGCAGCAACGAAAGTAAGCAAAGTGATAGATACATGTGCGGCTGGTGACTCATTTGCTGCTGGCTATTTAGCTGGACGGTTAAGTGGTGAATCCGCTTCAGCTTCTGCGGAATTAGCTCACCAATTGGCAGCTATCGTTATCCAGCATCGTGGTGCTATTATTCCTCTCGATACGATGAAAGATATTATTTAGGAAGATAGGTTCATGTCTCAACAATTAATCGACAGACTAAAAGCATTTAAAGTTATCCCTGTTATTCAAATCAACAATGTTGAGCAGGCAGTACCACTGGCAAGAGTGCTTGTGGAAAATGGTCTTCCAGTTGCTGAAGTCACGTTTCGTACCGAAGCGGCAGCGGATGCTATTCGTGCTATGCGTGAAGCATATCCGGAAATGTGCATAGGTGCAGGGACAGTGCTTAATGCCGAGCAAGTAGATAAAGCCAAAGCAGCGGGCTCTGAATTTATTGTTGCACCAGGCTTAAACCCAAACACGGTACGTTATTGTCAGCAGCAGGGCATTCCGTTTGTACCTGGTGTGAATAACCCTAGTCAGATTGAACAAGCGTTGGAGCTTGGTTTAACTTTCCTTAAGTTCTTCCCAGCAGAAGCCTCCGGTGGCATCAATATGCTGAAATCACTGTTAGCACCGTATGTTGATGTTTCAATCATGCCGACTGGCGGCATTGGTAAAGCCAACATTCGTGATTACTTAGCGATTGACCGCGTATTGTGTTGTGGTGGTACTTGGATGGTATCACCCAAGCTGATTGAAGCTGGTGATTGGGACGAAATTGGTCGTTTGGTTCGCGAAGCCGTCGAACTAGTAGCGGATTGAAGGTTATCCTTTTGATTGCTTAATTCTTACAAGCATCAGATGTGAGTAAAAAGTGCTAAAATAACCACTTCTGTTTACTAATTGCGCAAGCAGTTATTTTTCTTTAATTTTTGTATTGACTCAAATCGAACAATCCGTAGAATGCTCAGCATACCGCAACGGAGAGCTTCTCTCCTAAAGCGGAAATCGAAAAGCAAAGGCGCGTTGGCAGAGTGGCTATGCAGCGGATTGCAAATCCGTGGACCTCGGTTCGACTCCGGGACGCGCCTCCATTCGATTACTATGCGACACTAGCTCAGCTGGTAGAGCGCAACCTTGCCAAGGTTGAGGTCACGAGTTCGAACCTCGTGTGTCGCTCCAAACAATTTGCGATATTGATTGTTCACTAAGTGAAGTCAGTATCAGATGGTGTCAAACCTTTCGGTTAACCGCACCGCAATCCAGAATTGCGTGCCCTGGTGGTGGAATTGGTAGACACAAGGGATTTAAAATCCCTCGACGTTCGCGTTGTGCCGGTTCAAGTCCGGCCCGGGGCACCATCTTGCGACACTAGCTCAGCTGGTAGAGCGCAACCTTGCCAAGGTTGAGGTCACGAGTTCGAACCTCGTGTGTCGCTCCAAACATTAAAGCCCTGTCAGAAATGACAGGGCTTTTTCATATGTGATTAATTATTAAGTGATTCAAGGCACTAGCTCATTTGGTAGAGCGTAACCTTGCCAAGGTTGAGGTCAAGCCTAGCTCCTTGAAGATCGGGAACCTCGTGTGTCGCTCCAAACATTAAAGCCTCGTCAGAAATGACGAGGCTTTTTCGTATGTGTTTAATTTTTTAAATGATTCTAAGACACTAGCTCTGCTGGTAGAGCGTAACCTTGCCAAGGTTGCGGTCACGCCTAGTTCCTCGAAGATCGGGAACCTCGTGTGTCGCTCCAAACAAGATACCAACACAATCAATTTTACGGTTATGTTTGCTGGCTAAAATCATCTATTACTGCGTTGTAAATTTTGAAATTAGATGGCTAGTTACTTCAATTTACGCCTTGTTCTAGATGATTTTCTCTTCGCAACCTTTACCCATAAAATTAATCGTATTGGTATTCGCCCTGTCAGAAATGACGGGGCTTTTTCGTATGTGCGTTATACCTTCCCTAAAGGATTATTAATATCAGTCAGTTGCTGGTTGTTCTCTTTCCTTTATCACCGATATCTCAACTTTGATGTCTCTTTCTTGTATCTTATTGATGCGTATATTTTAATTTGTTGTTATCAGTGATTAATTGCGCATAGGGAGGTGGGATGAAACTAAATTGCGATATGGGGGAAAGCTTTGGCCCTTGGGTGATGGGGCAGGATCACGCAGTGATGCCTTGGATCGATATGGCGAATGTTGCTTGTGGTTTTCATGCCTCAGACCCTGATGTGATGGCAGAAACCGTTGCCTGCGCTGTTAAACATGGTGTCGAAATTGGGGCTCACCCAAGTTATAACGACAAGCAAGGTTTTGGTCGTCGTAGTATTCCGCACTCACCTGAATCTATTACTCAGCTGGTGGCCTATCAAGCAGGGGCATTAAATGCCATTTGCCAACTTCATGGAACCCAAATCAGTTATGTGAAACCTCATGGTGCGCTTTATAACGATATGATGGCTGACTTGGCGATTTTTGAAGCCGTGATAAAAGCGGTTGCAGGAATGAATTCGGTATTTATACCTGCAATTAAATTGATGATTTTAGCTAAGGTTGATAACCAAGCTTTTCTTGATATTGCAGCTCGCTATAAGGTCGAGTTGTTGCTAGAAGGCTTCGCCGATCGTGCTTACACCCCTGAAGGGCAATTAGTCTCACGTCAGCAAGCACATGCTGTTCATCACCAGAAGAAAGCTATTTTGCAGCAGGCTAAAGGTTTTGCCCAAGGGTATGTGATTGCGGAAGATGACAGTCGCTTAGAGATTAAAGTCGATAGTTTATGTGTGCATGGCGATAACGATGCGTCCATAAACTTGATTCAATCATTACGACAAGTGGTATCACCATGACGAGCATCCAGCAGGTATCAGAAACTTGCTTGCTGGTAACTTGGGGCAATGAAATCGATGTAAAGCTGACGGCAAAAATTGCGCAATTTGTACATCAAGTTGAGTTGCAAATGGCTGAGGTTTTTATTGAAATTGTCCCGTCATATTGCACTGTTTTACTGCAAGTCAACCTAGCTAATGTCGACAGTTACCATCAAGTTATCTCAGTTATTGCCGATCTTGAACGCATTTGTGCGCAGGTCGAGCAAAGTGATGTACTTTCCTTTTCTCATCAAAAAACAATTGTTCTGCCTGTTTATTATCATCCAAGCGTGGGTCCTGAATTGGAGACGATTGCTGACTCGTTAGGTTGTGAGATTGCAGAGGTGGTTAAACGGCATTATCAGCAAACTTATACCGTTTGCGCGCTTGGCTTTGCGCCGGGTTTTGCTTTTTTAGCCAGTGTTGATGACAAAATTGCGGTGCCACGATTATCAACACCAAGACATAAAATACCTGCAGGCAGTGTCGGGATCGCCAATCAACAAACGGCAGTATATCCCGCAGACTCTCCAGGGGGCTGGCAAATTATAGGTAACTGTCCACAGCCTCTTTTCTTTCCTAATCAGCAGCCGATGACGCCTTTTAATATTGGCGATAAAGTGCAATTTGAACCCATTGATCGCGGCACATTTTTGAATCTAGGTGGCAAGCTATGGCAAAGCTGACGTTACATAACGCGGGCATGCACACCTTATTGCAAGACATTGGTCGCTTGGGTGTTGCGGATGCAGGGCTAAGCCAAGGCGGGGCTGCAGATTTACATAGTTTTTGCTGGGCGAATTACTTGCTGGCAAACCCAACCTCTGCATCTCAGCTAGAGATAGTGTTTGGTCAACTGGAAGTTAGCAGTGATGATGATATCTATTGTGTACTCACAGGTGCGGATTGCCGAGCAACAATAGGTTCAGAGCCAATAAAAGCGTGGCAAACATTTGTTCTGCCGAAAGGAGAGCGCTTAAAGTTAGGGTACCCTAGGGCAGGACTGCGCACTTATTTTGCCGTACAAGGTGGCTTCGATGTGCCTATGGTAAAGGGGAGCTGCTCAACGGTTGTTCGTAATCAAATAGGTGGCTTGGTGCAAGGGCAACCTCTCGTCAATGGTGATGTATTGCTCAGCCATACTGTACCTTCCTCTCTCCCATATACAGTATCAACGCCGAATCGTTTTATTCCTGATTATGCCCAACCTTGTATCTTACGAGTTTATGAGTCTTATCAAGCGAGCCAATTTAGTGCTCAAGCTTACGCTAAGCTTTATCAATCAACCTTTATTTTGAGTGCGCATAGTGATCGTATGGGGTGTCGACTAAAAGGCGAATCTATTATTGATAATAAGGTAAATGCTGATGGCCGAGACTCTAAACTTGGTACTTTGATTTCAGAGGGGATTGCGTACGGGGCGATTCAAATTACACCGGATGGGTTACCGATTGTGATGATGAATGACAGGCAAACCTTAGGTGGCTATCCGAAAATGGGTTGTGTCGCACGAAAGGATATGGCTAAATTAGCGCAATCACCACCTGGCACACCAATTATGTTCCAGCGTGGGGATATGACTGAATTATCAAAATCTTGGTGGCAGTTTTCTCGATTTTTCGGGTTGCCAATCTAACGTTAGAAAAGGAACGAAAGCAAAGGCATGTATATTTTTGGCTATGGCAGTTTAATCAATGATCATTCACGACAGCGTACAGGTCAAACTGGACGTGCAATGCCAGCGATGGTGAATGGTTTCCAGCGTCATTGGAGTAAAGTTGATGGTAGCTATAAAATTGCGCCTTTAGTTTTGGTACCTGAAAACGGGCAATCTAATGGTGTGATTGTCGAAGTGGATCAGCAAGCCTTGGCTGAGTTTGATCGCCGTGAACATGGTTATCACAGAGTTAAAATCTCCCCTCAAGATGTAGATCTACAGCAAACGAATACATCTCTAGAAGGTGATGTGTGGGTATACATTAAAGATGAGCCACACCCCCCCTGTGTGGATCAGCCTATCATGCAGACTTATGTTGATACCGTCTTGGCTGGATGTTTAGCGATATCAGATACCTTTGCTGAGTATTTTGTTCATTCGACCCAAGGTTGGCATCATGCTTTTGAGAATGATCGCCATCAACCTAAGTATGGCAATATGGCTGGCGTGTTTGATAACCATTTGCCTGTGATTGATGAATTGATCCGTTCGGTACGACGTTAAAATGGCAAAGCCCAATAAAAAAGGACCAACCAAAACGGTTGATGTATTTTGCGCCAATTGCAAAACCCAGCTTTTTAAATACCGAAAAGGGGGCAAGGGCGCATTGGTGAAATGTTTTAAAGAACGTATTACCGTTGATCACACCGTCAAGCCTTGTCATTGTCCGCAGTGCGAGATTGAGTTTGCTCGTGATACGTTAGTGCGTGGAACACCAGCATTTAAAATGATTGGTGGTAAGGTCTTCGCAAAATAGCGAGACCTTACCGTCTGCTTAATGGGGATATGAAAGTCGCGTAAGGCTTACTATCTTTACTGCACCTTTAATTTCGCGGTTTGTTTAACTTCAATGTCTTCAGGACACACTTTTTTGAATTGAACAATCTCAGCCTCTAAACGTAGCAAGTTACGTTTGTATTTTGCTTTTACTAATTGGTAATCAAGCTCTGGTGCAAACCACATATCTATCTGACGATCATTGACTTCTGTTTGCCTAACTTTGATTGCTTTCATCTTGCCATAACGGTTTTCTACTTCTTCTGTTCCCAGCACTTCAAAAAAGTAGTGATTAACGCCACTGGTGCTTTGCATCATGAAATCAAACTTGGTTTTTCCTTGGATTAGCAATAACCGTAATTGGGTGCCAAGAGTATCACCATCAAGTAGTGGAAATTCTGGATCTTCATAGTGCTTAGTTTCGCCATCTTTGGTGACGGTGGCGCTTTGACCGTCTTTACCAAATGCAGCTACAACATTGCGTGAAACTAGCCCTGAAATTTGTTGAGTGAAAGATTGAGTAATGAAGGATTGTTTCTCAGCAGACCACACTAACTGGCTTTGGTTGTTGTACTTGTTTTTAGTGACCAACACATTCGCACTACCATAGGCATAGACTTTGGCACCGTTGCCTCGCCAGTGGACGTGGCGTTCTAAGGTGCCCACTTTGAGTCCGCTGAAATAGAGCTGATAGCTGAGCGTCTTCTTGCATTGATGGAAATCAGGCAAAGGAATGGCCTTTGTGGGAAAAACAACAAGTGTAAGTAGCAGTGATAGTAAAATGCGCAAAAGTGAGTCCTAGTTAAACCAACTATATAAAGTTAGCAATCGTCATTCTCGAATGCCACTCATTATGGCTGTGTTTGACGTTTGCAGTCGCGTCATAAAAAAATCATAAAAAAGATGGGCTGTCGAGCAAGATTTAATGTCATTACCTTTCAAATACTTAGTGAAAAGCGAAAATAATGCGTTAAGTAGTGTTGCTGGTTATGTGGCTAAGTGTTTGTTTTTAAATTGGTTGATGTGTATCAGGAGTAAGTGACAGTTTGATGATGATTATTTGACGATTTAGTAGCCAAGACCTATTTTTACTGGGGTTTTAACTACAGAGGGCAGAGGAATGAAGAAAATGAATTCGGCTTATCGTCTTCAAGTGATCAAAGAAGTCGCAATTAGAAAGCAGTTGGCAGAAAAGAACGATCCGATGGCAAATCATATTTCTCATATACTCGAAGCGCGTGCCCATCGTCCTCATATTGTTGAGCAACATCAGACCTACAACGGTAATCACTTTGATGAGTCTGTGGGTGGTTGGGTCAGCAATTTGTGGGATACCGACAAGTAACAGAAAATCATGGTGAAGATCTGGCACATCGGCTGTGACTAAGGTACATTGCCTCGTTAATCAAATTCAGGTCAACGAATGCATTACGTAGATTTAGACAGTTACAGCCGCAAGTGGATTTTCACCCATGCTTCTATGCCAGTAGAAGAGAATGATTTAGCGCAAATCCGCCCATTTACTCAAGCTCGTTCTTCGCAATTATGGGGCGAACATATTAGTCGTCAAAGCCCAGATGCGGATCACTTTGAAAAAGGTGATTGGGCGGCAGAGAAAAAAATGTGGTCGGAGCCCGTTGAGTGGCAGCAAGCTTGGGATGAAGATGAGCCCGCGCTTCCACAAGAAATTCTTGATTTCATTGATTGGGAAGACAACACCACAGTGTATTTCTGTTATGAGAAATACAACTTGATTGAAACTAAGTGGGGCGTTTTCAAACGTAACTGGAAGAACTTCTTATTCTTTGATGATGGCCCAATCCTAATGGGTAAAAAGAAAACGCAAGTGATTTGGTTCCAATCAAATGGTAATTGCACTTTAGGTCACCGACCAAAGTAAGCCAGTATCAAGTGAATCGACAGGATGAACTGTTAAGCAGCCTCGCTACTCGCGAGGCTGTTTTTTTATTGGTGTTGGTTGCGCTGTGGTTAACGGATTAAAGATGACAACTTGCCCTTTGCCTGAACGTTTAGCTTCATACATTGCCTTATCAGCACGACGCAGGATATCGTCAACGTTTTGGTATTCGCGAGGATGTACGTAATAACAACCAATGCTGGCGCCAATGCTAATAATGTAATCATCAATGCTGATAGGCTGGTTAAGTTTATGGAGTAACCGTTGACTGGTTTGCGTTACTTTATTGGCGTCATTGACGTGATTTAGCACCGTGATAAATTCATCGCCTGCAAGACGTCCAACCATATCTGCTTGGCGAATCGCTCGCGACATACGTGCTGAGACAATCTTTAACACAGTGTCGCCAACATCATGCCCGTACTGGTCGTTAATTCCTTTGAAGCCATCTAAATCGATAAATAGAACCGCAAAAGTTTGTTGTTCCTTTTGCTGTTGCTTGAGTAACGTTTGAATATGAGCACGCAATTTATTGCGGTTGGGTAAATTGGTGAGCGAATCATGTGAGGCTAGGTATTCTAAGCGCTCATTTTCTTTTATCGAGCGCAGATCAGACGCAATGATAGCCACTTGTGCTTCGTTATAGGCACTATGTGGGTTGTTAGCGTGTGAATGGGGCTCAGCCAAGCGGTGGATCCGAAGGAACAATGGGATCATGGTGCCATCTTGGCGGCGTTGGTGATATTCCCCTTGCCAGATATTTCGTTCGCTTAAGCTCGCACGTACTTTTGCTTCAATGGCACGGTAGGTGGTCATATCGAGCAAGCTATGGAAGTGCTTACCGATCACGTTTTCATGGCTAAATCCAATCAAATGCTCAAACGCTGGATTAACCATTTCGATTATTCCCGTTTGACTAAGTACTACAATGGCATCTTGGCTGCTATCGAATACATTGGCGGCTAACCGTTGCTGGCGTTGAGCTAAATGTTGTTTGGTAATGTCTTCAATCGCAAATAAGAACTTCTTTTGTTGGAAAAGAGGACGGCTAGCGATTTGTAAGATGCGCTCATTATCTTGGTGTAATGCTTGGCACTTCACGACATGGTGATTGAAGTGACGTTTATTGTTTAGCACTTGTTTCAGTCGCTGTTTGAATCGCTCCGGTTGTAGCGGGCGAAGTAACTGCACAAAATGTTGTTGCATAGCTGAGCGCTGAGGTACGCCTAATACATCAAAGCAAGCATCATTAGCTAAAGTGATCTTGCCTGACTCATCAACAACTAATAATGCGTGCTGGACTGTTGCAATCACTTCTTCAGCGAAAACTTTCTCTCGGCTAAATTGCTGCAAAGTAGTGCGGATTTGGCTTTCACGTTCTTTGAGTTTGCCTTGCATGTCGTTAAAACAGCTAGCGAGTTCACCGAGTTCGTCTTTGGTGGTGATATTGGGCTTAAAATTCGTATGGCCTTCGTTACGGATAATGCCTTTCATTGCTTTGTTCAGCTCGGCCACGGGCTTGGTAACCCAAGCTTGTATCCGGTTTATGATGTAGCCACAGACCACCAAATAGAGCATGAATAAGAACAAACTGTATTGTAGTTGAGTGACTTGCAGCTGATGCATGGCTTTGAGGGAAACGGCAATATATAAATGCGCAGTAGTATTTTCCCCTGTTGTCACAGGCACATCTAGATAGAGCATTTGCGTGCCGAAGTGATACCCGAGTTGCTTGCTGGTGTAACGCTGTTTAGCTGTTGGTGCAATGTATTTAAGGGAACGATTTTGGTATTGAGCCAGTAAGCTGTCGTTGTAAAGTTCAACGAGCGCGATAGATGGTTCGGCTTGAAACGAGGAGATAATTTCTTGAGCGGCAATTCTGTCATCAAACAAAATAGCAGCGGTGAGGTTCATGCCAACACCTTGAGCTAAAATCTCGATTCGGTTTACTAGGTTTGTTTGTTCTTTTTTTATGAATGTTTGATACGTGATCACCTGAAAGCTGAGGAAAACAAGCAGAATGAAGCCCATGATTGGCAGCGACATGCGCTGACCAAGTGGTAGACTATTGACCCAGTGTCGCATAGTTACCTCTTTGTATTGGGAATGGGTCGTGAGGTCTGTTTTTTCTGCCGTGCGTTGAGGTCAGATTGTTTTCAATAATCGCGATCCGTAAAAGCTGAGAGCTGATTGCCATGTTCGCTTTTTGGATCAGATTGAGCGCAATAATAGGGCGGATCCGTTTCTGTTTTGAGCGTAACTCGATCATGCCACCGTGTTTTAGAAAGTCAGGGTAACCACTAATCGTCAACACCCCTGGTAGTTGTGGGACGTCGTGACTCATTGGAAACTGATTCGGGCTTATATAAACCACCTCACATTGACTAGCTTGGGATAAGTTATCGATGTAGTGGAACACTAAGCGCTTATTGTTGTTTTCATCGAGGATCAGCTGGTGCAGGGTTTGACTGATATGGTCTGCACCTAGCGAGCAATATTGAATTTGGTGGTCTTCTGTTTGTGGCCAACGGACAAAACTTGCAAAGCGATAGATATATACGGCTTTGATTTGGTGGTCATCAAAACCTGTATCAGTTTCGGCACGGCTATCAGCATTAAACAGAAAGCTGCTACTAAAAAATAGCATGAGTTGAAGAGGCAGCCTGAGCGTTGCCCCGTAGTATGATCGTAGTTTTTTACAAATACTTAGCATCATATTAGAAATCCCATGAGCTTCGTATGTAAACGGTTTCAGCCACCCGTGCTTTCTTGGGTAACTCTGAATATGGCTGCTTGCCAAATGCATCAACAATGAACTCAACACGAGGCCAAGAAGGCTTTTGTTGCCAAGCAAGTCGAACATCGACAGTGGTGATCTCTGGTGCTGCAAGCGGCTTAGAACCATCGATTAAGACGATATCTGACTCTACGCTCGACTTATGTTTTAACCATATATCAAATTGCCAGCTAGCGTTAATACTCCACAGAGACTGTATTGATACAAAGTGGGCTGGTTGGTGTTCGTACTTCAAGCGGTAACCCCCTTTGGCTGTACTTTTACACTCAGGGTTTTGGCTACCACTTTCACAGTAAGCGTGGGTTTGAATGAAGCTATAGCTCGTATTTAATGTGTAGCTTGCGGTCGGTTGCCAACGGATAGCGGTTTCAAAACCGTAGGTGTTTGCCTTGAGTTCATCACTCATTTGGGTGCGATACACAAATAGGTTATTGGGTAGCATGGTGTTGTCGGCACAGCGCCCATAGGCACAGAACCAGTTACCATCTAGCATCCGAAGGTTACGGTAGTGGCTATAAAATATCGTACTATCAATATTAATGTGTTTTGTTGGCGTGAATCGGTGGCCGATATCAAGAGTGACCACAGATTCATTTTTCATGTTTGGATTACCAATATTGAAATACAACGCATTGTAGTGCTGGTAATCGTTTTGCGTTGGCATCACAGGCGCAATGACCTGACCAATCCCGTAGTTATCTGTGAGTGACTCTACGCTTGATGGCGTTACCACAGCACGACCTAAGCCAGCCCAAAACTGGTTTTTGGCTGAATGCTGGTACATGATCCGGGCTTGAGGTTGCAGTTCGGTACTGTTGTTAATACTAAAATGCTCGACTTTGGCACCTAGCGTAGCCGTAACTTTGTCACTCAGTTTGGATTCAAGTTGCGCAAAAGCATTATAGATAATATCGGTATTTTCAGGATTGTTGCTGAATCGCCCCCAAGGCTGGAGCTGGGTGAGAACAAATTCATCGTAACCAGCAACATCGCGATGTATAAAGCGTACGCCAGCCCCCGAGGTTAACTCGTGGGTGTCTGAAAAACGGTGACGTGCTAAACCGTCAAGGTTGATGGTTGAAAAAGCCCCTTTGGAGGACGGTTCAACCTTAGAGTTACTGTCTGCCCAAACGTACATCTCG
Source organism: Photobacterium jeanii (assembly GCF_001650345.1). Classification (GTDB taxonomy): domain Bacteria; phylum Pseudomonadota; class Gammaproteobacteria; order Enterobacterales; family Vibrionaceae; genus Photobacterium; species Photobacterium jeanii. Next base: position 305,639 of record NZ_LVHF01000028.1, read on the forward strand.
TAATCTGTTTGAGGACCAAACTTAGACCAGTCAAGGCTGAGGTAGCCACCACGAGAGTAATCATCTAGCGTTGTTTGATAAACAACGGCAGGGGTTTGGGTGTAATCGTACTCTTCCCAATAGTGATTAGACACATTATGGTAGCCGCCGAATTGAAATGTCAGCTCAGCATCATCAAATTGATGATCCGAGCGATAGCCCGCGCGGTAGCTTCGCCAAGGTTCATCACGATCAGAGTAGTAGTCCGCTTTCACACCTTTAACAAATACACGAGCGGTTGCGTTATCACCGAAACTAAAGCCATGGCGGAAGCTTAATTCTCGGTAATCACCATTGCCTGCTGTGATTTCAAAGTGTTGACCTAGAGTCGAACGGCTATCCTTGCTGATGATGTTAATCACACCATTGGTTGCGTTACCGCCCCACATGGTGCCTGCAGTACCGCGAAGAATTTCGATTCGATCAATGTCATCCATCACCATATCTATGGTATGCCAGAAAGTCCCCGACATGAGCGGGCTGAATACGCTGCGCCCATCAACCATAACTAATAGCTTGTTGAAAAGGGTTTCATTTAAGCCGCGCAGCGATACTTGCCAATTGTACTCACTGATTTTATTAACTTCGACGCCAGGGGCTAAAGCGAGCGCATCTGCGATAGAGCGTACGCCACTGCGTTTAATTTGTTCACTGGAAATAACATAGATAGCGGCAGGCACGTCAGAGACATTCTGCGTTTTTTTGGCTGCAGAGGTAACGGTGGCTTCTACATTAGAGAGTTCATCCAAGCTTAATGACATCAGTGCATTAAGGTTAGAGTCGTTTTTGTCAGGGTGCGCAAAAATTGCGCTAGAAAAGCAAGCCAGAATACAAAAGGGAATTAAGGTAACTGCTTTATTTATCACAGAAAAACTACAGCCTGATAAAACAATCGATTGCCTGAACTTTAACATGAAAGCAGTGAAATTCAGAAAGAGAAAATACAGCGAAATAGCTCAGATCTAACTCAATCGATATTGTGCTATCTCAAGTGATATAAAAGGTGCCAATAAGGAATATTTGAATTCAAAATAAGAATGAATAAAGCTTTGTTATTAAACTTCTTGTACATTTATAAATATTATTGATAGCCATTAAATTTAATTTTGAGTTGCTTTTGACTCATATTTTAGTGTGCTTAATGCTTCACTACTTTCATTAATTGTTCGATGTGTTGGTTTGCCTGCTGTTGATTATTTTTAGATGAATGCACCGAGGTTGGTGAGGCAATAATGTTTTGTTTTAGAGGCTGACCAATGGCAAGGATCACTCTACAACCCGATTGATTGGTGCGAATTTCAATCGCTTCACTAGATGGTTGGAAAATGCCCATTTGATCGTTATGAATGTGAACACCACTTAGGAAAGCATTGCCTGAATGAACAAAGACAAAACCGGCGGTGAGGTTATCATCAGGCTGCATTTGCCAACTGCCATAAGGGGCGATAGCGATATCTAAGACTAAGATTGGGGATGGTGAAGATATTGGGCTTTTAACATTCCGGCACTTGCCTATTAGGACTTTGGTTGTAGCGTTGCTTTCTTCTAAGAGCGGTAAGTCATCAGCTGCGTATTTCTGGCTTGAGGCTTGGGTCATTTCATCTTTCGCGGTTGGCAGTAGTGTCCATAAAGCAAAGGTTTCAACAATGCCATTTATTGGCTTGAGAGTATCTTTGTGTACTACACCGTTGCCTGCGAGCATCATTTGCACATCACCTGCGCGTAGCATAGTTTGGCACCCTGTAGAGTCGACATGACGCATTTGACCACATACAGGGTAACTCAATGTATTGACACCTGAATGACCATGAAAATCTAGCCCGACAGCACGAGTGAGGTCTTTAGCGCGGTAGTGATCCCATAGAGCAAACGGGTTGAGTTCATTAATGCTTTCTTGCTGAATGTAGGCGGTCATTGCGCCTGAGCGAATACCGTATCGAACTTTTTTAATACTTCTGGTTCTTTCTGCCATGGCTGCTTTCCACATGCTTTTTATTCAGAATAGACACAGGTCTCAATTTTCTCCATGCAAGTTAGTCATTTTGAACTACCGCTTAAGGATGAATTGTCTTAGGAAGGATGCACCATTGCCCTTGATGCGATATCATTATTTGTATAACAAATAAAATTCAGGATTTTCCGATGATGAATTCAGACTTAAAGCACAACATGCTATTTAAACAGCAAGCTTTCATTGCTGGCGAATGGTGCGACGCAGATAATCGCCAAGTGACTGATATAACAAACCCTGCAACGGGTGAAGTGCTTGGGCAGGTTCCATTTTGTGGCGAGCAAGAAACGCATCGCGCAATCGCAGCGGCAGAGATTGCCTATAAAGCATGGCACCAAACAACAGCAAAAGAAAAGTCACAGCGACTTCGCCGTTGGTTTGATCTCATTGTAGAAAATACCGATCTGCTAGCTGAAATTTTAACCGCTGAGCAAGGAAAACCGCTGGCAGAAGCCAAAGGGGAGATTGGTTATGCAGCGAGTTTTATTGAGTGGTATGCCGAGCAAGCAAAACGTATTCAAGGGGAAATCATCCCTAGCCATAAACCGGATGCTCGTATTTTGGTGAGCCATGCGCCAGTTGGGGTAGTGGGTGCAATCACGCCGTGGAATTTCCCTGCCGCGATGATCACCCGCAAATGTGGCCCAGCCTTTGCGGCTGGTTGCTCAGTGGTATTAAAACCTGCACCTGATACCCCATTTACTGCATTCGCGTTGGCGGCTTTGGCAGAGCAAGCGGGGCTACCAAAAGGCTTATTTAGCGTGATCACTGGTGATGCTAAAGCAATAGGCGGTGAGTTAACGGCTAGCAAAGTGGTTCGTAAGTTGTCTTTCACCGGTTCAACAGCGATTGGTAAGTTGTTAATGGCGCAATCGGCAGATTCGGTGAAAAAGCTGTCGCTTGAACTTGGTGGCAATGCGCCGTTTATTGTGTTTGATGACGCGGATTTAGATCAAGCCGTCGCGGGCTTTATGATTGCTAAATTCCGTAACGCGGGGCAAACCTGTGTTTGTGCTAACCGCTTGTACGTTCATGCTGATGTGTACGATGTGTTTATGCAAAAACTGACTGATGCCGTATCACAGTTAAAAGTAGGTAATGGTTTTGACGACGGGGTAACCATTGGCCCTATGATCAACCGAGCGGCGGTTGAAAAGGTTGAGAGCCATATCGCTGATGCGCTAGCGAAAGGGGCGACATTGCTTTGTGGTAGCGCAGATAAATCGGCCGATCATTTTGTTCAACCCGCGGTATTGCGTGATGTCACAGATGAGATGTGTGTTGCTAGTGAAGAAACCTTTGGTCCGTTAGCTGCCGCCTTTACCTTTACTCAAGATGATGAAGTGATTGCGCGAGCTAATAACACAGATTCTGGTTTGGCTGCTTATGTGTATACCCAATCACTATCACGTGCGTTTAAAGTGAGCGAAGCATTGGAATACGGCATGGTTGGGGTTAATGAAGGTTTGATCTCAACGGAAGTCGCGCCATTTGGTGGGGTGAAAGAGTCAGGTCTTGGTCGTGAAGGTTCAGCGCAAGGTATTAATGAATTTCTTGAAACCAAATACACCTTGATGGGCGGTATCTAATAACGTTTCGTGTTGAGCCGATAGTTTTCGGCTGTTGGCTGAGATGAAATAAGAAGGCCCTTGCTTGTAATTAAGCAAGGGCTTCGATGTATTAGCACTGTTAGTTCAGATTATTAGAAAGTGTGGCTGTATTGAAGACCAATGAGAACGGCGTCAGCACGTGTTGTTGCTTTAACTTGTGTGCCGATGAAGCCTAAATCCGCAATACTTGGATCAATCTCTTTAGCGTCAACACCAAGTTTTTCTTCAACTTGTGTATCTTTACCTAGTAGGTAGGTAGCGCCAAAATCAATAGTTGAGCTTTTTGATAGCTGATAAGTCACACCAGCAGAGAACCACTGGCGGTCTGAATCAGGGATTGAGATTGATTTAATATCAACTGTCGCTGCTTTGTCGTACATGTAGCCAGCACGAAGAGTCCAGTCGTTATTTAGATAGTAAGTACCACCAAGCGATGCGTGACCTGCATCTTTCCACTTGTACTCTTTAATAGTACCGTGAGCATCTGATTTCACTTGATCAAACGCACCCCAGCCAACCCACTGAAGGCTGTAGTGTAGCGCAAAGCTTTCAGCTAAACGGTGGTAGCCCGAGAACTCAGCCATATCTGGTAATGGAATATGTAGAGTATCGTTTTTCGCTAAACCAACGGTGCCAGCTTTATAAACATCACCCTTGGCTTTTAGAGTTGGGCTTTTACGGTAGCTTAAACCAAAGCGGTGATCTTCGTTGATTTCATAAACAGTACCCACATTCCAACCTAGCGCGTAACCACTGGCATTTGCGTCAAGAATGTTTTCTTCAAGAAGTTGGCACTTTGTGTTGCCGTTAAGTGTCGAGCAGTATTGTCCGTTAAGGTTACGATGAAGTTCACCAGTACCGTAAATAACATCCAGACCAGCACCAAAGCTTAGGCTATCGTTTAAACGGTAAGAAACGGAAGCTCCTACGTTAAAACTTTTAACGCTTGTTGTACCACCAAATGCTGAGCCAGCAAAATCGTTGGTAAATGACGTGGAAGTGCCAAAGTTGGAGTATGCAGATAAGCCCCATGCCCATTGGTCATTAATTGGCTGAACAAAATAGATATTAGGAACAAAAGAAGTGCCACCGATACCATCAGTACCTGAAATGTCTTTAGACTTGAAGCCTATATCTGTTGGTACTGCGATGTAGCGGTTGTCTGGTGAAATAATGCCACTATGGTGAATATATTCTTCGTCATATCGAAACTGAGTTGCAGTTCCTTGTTTGATACGCACATCAGTATCAATAACGTTGAAGCCTAGAGATAGACTGCTTTTTTTAAACAGCGCCATTGCTGCTGGGTTACGTGCCATAGCTGATGCGTTATCGGCAATCACTGCATCACCGGCAAATGCGCGGCCAAGACCTGTTGCTGATTGACTGTTTAACTGGAACCCTGCTGCCACTGCTTGAGACGATGAAAAAGCGATCGCTGCGACGATAGCTTGATTTAACAGACGCTTCTTATTCATAGTGTTTATTTCTTTAGTAATTTATTAATAGTGCGCTAAGCGGGCGGCATTGTAGTTATCTGTTTGGAGCGATGAAATTAGACCAGTTTAATGTTGAATCTGGTGTTAAATTACGCAGGTTGTTTGTTGTTTTTATATTGAAAATCACACTATTTGCATTAGGTGTATTTATGTGATGCTTGGTTGGTATTTGTTTTATTTCTAAAGTGCTGTTTCATGAAATTATTCATTACTTTGAGGGAAGTTGGCACTTTGGGCTGCCATTGACTCTATTTTGCGAGGATTGCCATTAAATTATTGAACATTTAACTGGCTGGCGTTCGTTATATGGTTTATTTTATGCCATTAATTGATCTATGCCGAACTTACTATTGCAGGGTTGATTAAAAAATTAAATAAAAACGATAAAGGACATTCCGTGTTTGCTGTGAAAAAACATATTGCGGGCATACTTGCTTGCGTCTTTTTTTTGTTATGTTCGACGATGGTTTCTGCTAATAACTCAGAGCCAGTGACTCCTGAGCGAGAGTTAGTTGGGGCGGTTTGTGTTATTCGAGCTGACAACAAAATGGTGATGTTGTCAGAAATGATCACTCGAAAGATGGCACTTCCGGGTGGATATATAGATGGTAAAGATAGTCCTGAGCAAAGTGCTATTCGTGAAGCTTTAGAAGAAACCGGCATTGATGTTGAGATCGATCATCTCATTCAATATCGAGGTCGTGCTGCTATTTATGCATGTGTCGCGAAAAGTCCTATTTTGGTGTCGACAACCACAGACACGACAGGGTTTGCGATTGTTGAATCATCCAGTTCTGAGCATTTCGGCAAAGAGGTAAGACGGGTTTACCTTGTTGAACCAAGTGCTGTTACAGCGGAGGAGTACCGTTTTCCAAAAGATAAGCCGCGTTTAGCGAAATGGTTAGCTGAAACACCTGAGAGTGAAATTAGCTATTACTCTGATCTTAGCGAACGAGCTAACCACATGCATCAGTTCGAGCTTGAGGTGATAAAAGGTTTTCAGCAAAGCATCAAACAGATGTCACCAAGTGCTCAAGCGATGTTTGAAGCCGCGATGACTGTGTTAAACCTTCCGGGTGAAACTGTATTTATCGCTATTTTAGTTGTTGCAACAGCGGCGATGTTTGGCGTGAAAAGCCTATTGCGACTTGCCTTCGTCCTCTTGAGTGTGACTTATATTGCATCTGTTCTGAAGCTTTCTATCGCTTCACCACGTCCCTTCTATATTATTCCTGAACTAAAACAAGCGAATGCTTACGGCTTTGGTTTTCCTAGTGGCCATACCCTAATGGCAACCGTGCTATGGGGATTAGCTTGGTATTATCTCGCTCGTAAACGTGGGCTAAGAGTGATGTATTCATTGCTTCCCGTGGCGTTTTTATTTGCAATAGGGCAAGCCACTGCACGTGTTTGGTATGGGGTGCATTTCATCACGGATACCATTGCCAGCATTATGCTAGGCAGCGGCATGGTCGCGGTTTATATTGCTTGGTTGAATAGTGAAGATAACTCGCTAGATGAGCGTATTGTCGGCAAAGGCTTTTGGCTGATTATGGCGTTGATCGTTGGTTTAACTGCCAGTTTCTCACATGCACCTGACCATACGTATTTGTTTGCGGTGTTGTTAGGGGTATTACTGAGCTTGGATTACGTTGATTGGAAAGTTAGCGCCCGACAATTGTCTTACCCTAAGCAGGCGATTAGCTTTGTGGTAATTAGTGTTGGTGTGATGGCAATTGCTTCGTTGACGTTATGGGCGGCAAATCAATCCTCAATGAGCCTTGTGGTGTTAACTGTTCGTTCTATTGGTGGCTTGTTAGTCGCTATTTGGCTGACAGCAGGAACCAGTATGATTCATAAAAGGCTAAGCCGTTGAGATAGGTGTCAGTGTGTGACCTTTCGAGGTGAAAATTAGCTCGGAAAACTAACATCGCTTAATCATGATGCGCCTCACACTTTAGTTTCCGCTGAGTGTGAGGTACAGTGAATGAAATCATGAATTATACCAGTGTCATAGGATTTGGCAGAAGCTGGAAAAGGGAGAGCAATGTTACCTGCACTGACGACTCAGAGCAGTATCGACGCTGTCGTACTGGACTACCTGAGTGACCTCGAACAAGCTGGGTTTCAAGGCGATATTGAAACCACTTACGCAAGCCGTTTAGCGGTAGCAACGGATAACAGTGTTTATCAGCAGCTACCGCAAGCGGTGATCTTTCCTAAGCACCTCGATGATTTACAACTCATTGGTCGTATTGGCGCAACGAGTGATTATCGTAGTGTGACTTTTTCTCCTCGCGGTGGCGGCACAGGCACTAACGGTCAATCACTCACTACAGGCGTGGTGGTTGATATTTCCCGCCACATGAATCAGATCCTCGAAATTAATCCTGAGCAAGGTTGGGTCAGAGTACAAACTGGGGTGATCAAAGATCAGCTCAATGATGCACTTCGACCGTATGGTTTCTTTTTCTCCCCAGATCTTTCTACCAGTAACCGTGCTACGGTTGGTGGGATGATCAATACTGATGCTTCAGGACAAGGATCATTAAAATACGGTAAAACGTCAGATCATGTCTTATCACTTACCGCAGTGATGGTTGACGGTTCTGTTTTGAATACCGAGCCACTGGCAAGCGATGCGATAGCATCACTTGAGTCTCAAGATATTGCGACTCAAGCCCTACAAGCCAGTGAATCAGTTTGCCGACAACAACGACAAGCGATTGTCGATAAGTTCCCACCGCTAAACCGCTTTTTGACTGGTTACGATTTAAAGAATGTATTTGATGAGCAAATGCAGGCTTTCGATATTGCACGCCTATTGTGTGGTGCAGAAGGTTCGTTGGCCTTTATTGCGGAAGCCAAGTTAAACATTACCCCGATCCCGAAATCTCGTACATTGGTCAACATTAAATACGACAGCTTTGATGCCGCATTACGTAATGCACCTATGATGGTGGAAGCCAATGCACTATCAGTTGAAACCGTTGATTCTCGCGTATTGAATTTAGCTAAAAAAGACATTGTTTGGCACACGGTGAATGACTTGCTGACTGATGTACCAGGTCGAGAAATGCTTGGTATCAATATGGTGGAGTTTGCCAATCAATCTGAGCAAGAAAACCAGATCCAAGTAGATGACTTGTGTGCGCGTTTAGACAAATTGATTGCGAATGGCGAGAACGGAATCATTGGCTATCAGGTTTGTAACGAACTGGCGAGTATTCAGAAAATTTACGCAATGCGTAAAAAAGCCGTGGGCTTATTAGGGGCCGCGAAAGGGGCGAAAAAACCTATCGCTTTTGCCGAAGATACATGTGTGCCACCTGAGCATTTGGCAGATTTCATTGCTGAGTTTCGAGCCTTACTTGACGCGAAACAGTTGGATTACGGCATGTTTGGTCACGTGGATGCTGGGGTATTACACGTTCGTCCCGCGTTGGATATGTGCGATCCGCAACAAGAACTACTGATGAAAGAAATTTCAGATCAGGTAGTAGCGCTGGTTGCCAAATATGGCGGTTTAATGTGGGGGGAACACGGTAAAGGTTTCCGCTCTGAATACGGTCCTGAGTTTTTTGGCGAAGGGTTATTTACTGAGTTGCGTCGTATTAAAGCGGCGTTTGATCCTGACAATCGCATGAACCCGGGTAAGATCTGTACCCCACTTGAAAGTGATGCTGAATTGGTTAAGGTCGATTCGGTAAAACGTGGCTACTTTGATCGTCAAATCCCAGTTCAAACGCGAGATAGCTTTAAACAGGCGATGGAATGTAATGGTAACGGTTTGTGTTTTAACTACGACACCAGCTCACCTATGTGTCCATCAATGAAGATTTCGGCCGATCGCCGCCACTCACCGAAGGGCAGGGCTGGGCTCGTACGCGAATGGCTGCGCCAGCTCGCTGAGCAAGGCGTTGATCCACTAGCGCTTGAACAGAAATTATTAACCTCGAATCCATCGTTGAAACAAATTATTGATCGTTTGAGGAATACTTACGGCAGTAATAAGCAAGCTTACGACTATTCTCACGAAGTTATGGAAGCCATGAACGGTTGCCTAGCGTGTAAAGCTTGTGCGAGTCAATGCCCAATTAAAGTGGATGTGCCGAGCTTCCGCGCTCGATTTATGCATATGTACTACAGCCGCTATCAACGCCCCGCTAAGGATTACTTAGTAGCGCACGTTGAAAGTTATCTGCCGCTAATGGCGAAAGCACCCAAAATGTTCAATGCCGTGATGCGCCCTCAATGGTCTAAATCATTAACAGCCAACACCATTGGCTATGTTGATATGCCATTATTGTCGGTACCGACCTTGTTTGAGCGTCTCGATGGTCATCAAGCCACTCGGTTTGATTTAACTTGGTTGCAAGCGTTATCAGCGCAAGAACGTCAGCAGTATGTATTGATTGTCCAAGACCCATTTACCAGTTTTTACGATGCAGATGTGGTGAGCGACTTTGTATTGTTAGCTGAAAAATTAGGTAAGAAACCTGTGATTGTGCCATTTAAACCTAATGGCAAAGCGCAGCATGTAAAAGGCTTCTTGCGTCAATTTGCCAGTACGGCACGAAACACGGCGGAGTTTTTGAACCAACTCGCGCAGCTTAATATTCCGCTGGTGGGCGTTGATCCTGCGTTAGTGCTTTGCTATCGCGATGAATACAACGAAATCTTGGCTGATAAACGAGGCGATTTTACCGTGCTGACGGCACATGAATGGTTGCTACCATTATTGGTTGAGTTTCCTGCGATGCAAAGGGGCAATAGTGAGCCGTGGTACTTGTTCGCTCACTGTACTGAAAAGACCAAACTCCCGAATGCTGAAAAAGAGTGGGGCGCAATTTTTACCCACTTTGGTGCTGTGCTGGAGAGTGTACCTGTTGGGTGCTGTGGTATGGCGGGGACTTTTGGGCATGAAAAAGACAAGCTTGAAATGTCGAAGGGGGTGTATGAACTTAGCTGGCAACAAAATCTGGCTAAGCGAGATACCGAGCGCTGCTTGGCGACAGGTTATTCTTGTCGAAGCCAAGTGAAGCGATTGGAGCATTATAAGTTGAAGCATCCAGTGCAAGCTTTACTGCAGGTTTTATATGCAGTTTAAGCTAGCTCTTTTACTCATTTAAAAGCTATATAGATCCAACTGTAATGAGCTAAAAAAGCCGCATTATTGACTTAATGCGGCTTTGTTGTTTTTACAGCGGTTTGTTTTAAAAGGGAATTAATCATCGTCTTGCGGGCTTAACCAGCGGTAGACAATGCCCGCTACTAGTGCGCCCAACAGTGGTGCTAGCCAGAATAACCACAGCTGAGCCACAGCCCAATCGCCGACCATGAGTGCAGGGCCTGTACTGCGAGCAGGGTTTACTGAGGTATTAGTTACAGGAATACTGATTAGGTGAATGAGTGTCAATGCTAAACCGATGGCTAAGCCCGCCATTGCGGGTGTTGCCAGTTTATGCGTCGCCCCAAGGATGACAATCAAGAACATAAAGGTCATTACAAACTCGGTGACAAAGCCTGACATTAAAGTGTAGCCGCCCGGAGAATGCTCACCGTAACCGTTTGATGCTAATCCGCCAGCAAGCTCAAAACCTGCTTGACCGCTGGCAATAATATAGAGCACAAATGCGCCGACAATAGCGCCCAGCACCTGTGCTAAGATATAAGGCACGACATCAGCGGCAGGGAATCGTCCGCCAGACCATAGTCCTACCGTTACCGCTGGGTTTAAGTGGCAGCCAGAAATATGACCAATCGCGTAAGCCATGGTGACAACAGTTAAACCAAACGCAAGTGAAACACCTAATAAGCCGATACCGACTTCAGGAAAAGCGGCGGCAAGTACCGCACTGCCACATCCTCCGAGCACTAACCAAAAGGTGCCAATAAACTCCGCGACAAGTTTTTTAAACATAAGTCATCCCTCTTAAAATAGCTTTGCGAATCATGAGCGTTACATTTTGTTTTTATTTGGGTGTATACGCATTAATTGGAAAAGTATGGAAGGGAAGCGTGGTTAGTGACTGTGTCATCTTAGAGACAGTCACTAAGTTGGGAACAGGAGTCGTTGCCTCAGTGGTTAAGTGTTGTAGCCAGAATTGTCGAGTAGGTAATCTTCTAGCTGATCAGATAACCATTGCACGACAGCGCCACGTCGTGACTCGTTTTCGACAATTTCACCATAAGGTTGCCAGCTCATGGCGCGGTTATGTTTGATCACTTTGACGGAACCATCTCGCAGCCGATCTTTGATCAAGATATCCGGTACGTTTGACCAGCCCGTGCCATCAACCACTGAATTACGTAAGTATTCGTAGAATGCTAAGGCAATGTAGTTGGTTGATTTGGGCTCTACTGGTTTAAGGCTTTCATCATCAATATAAGCGAGTGCGATTTCGGTGTAGCGCTCTAAATCAGCGCTGTGTACTTTGCGTAACTGGCTCAGCGGGTGATCTTTATGAGCGACCGACATCATGCGAATCTGTCCTAAATCGACGTGATGTAATCGAGGTAGGCGATGGTTGGCGGGGAGTAAGCCGTAAGCGACATCGACAATGTTTTGCTCGACTAAGTCTTCGAGTTCAGGTGGTGGCGCAACATAAACTGACAAGCTGGTTTTTGGGAAAGTCTTTTTCAGTTGTTTTATTAACTCGCGCCATAAATGTTCAGGAAGAGCATCATCGCGGGCAATGCGAATGGCAGATTCAACCCCATCAATATGTTGTTGGCATTTGGTTTGGATCTCATTGGCAATTTGAGTTAACCGTTTACAGTCAGTCGCGACGGTTTCGCCTATGTCGGTTAGCAAAATTCGATTACCCGTTCGGGTTAATAGTTTTACGCCTAAATCATCTTCTAATGCACTCAGTGCCGCACTGACTGTGGTGCGGCTCTTACCCAGTTTTCGTGCTGCTTCGCTGATCGAGCCAGTTTGGCTGGCGTGTAAAAACATCTCGATTTGGGAAATCTTCATAACGGCTCTTCGTAAAAGTAAAGCTCAAGATAAGTTCTAGCGACGAAAAAATTGTCGCTCAGAGATTATAGCAATCTTTGTAGCTGCGTTATTATGGCTTTGCTTACAAAATTTGAAGGTTATATCGACGAAAATAACGTCGATTATTGAGGTTTATATGTCATGCAATACAAGGTTAGAGCGTAAGTTACTCCAGTTCTCAACGTTTTCTTCGTTTCTTTTTGCCATGATGGGCATCGGACTGGGACTATGGATTGGCTCGCTTGTGATCGTTTTTGATGGTGCTTATTCCTTTGTCAGTTTGGCGTTAACCCTTGTCTCACTTGGGGCGGCGGCATACTTGCACAGCGATAAGCATCAGCACAGCGAAGCCAAGGCGATTACCATTGAATCAAGCGTTATTGCCTTTAAAGGATTGGCGATTACCGTCATGTGTTTAGTGTCGTTTTACTCTGCGGTAACCGCAATATTAGAAGGTGGCCGTGATATCAACACGGGTGTGGCGCTGATTTTTGGTGTGATAAACGTGATTGGTTGTTTTATTAACTACAAAGTGATGGCGGTATACAGCGTTAAAGCGGATTCTGCGCTGGTGGATGCCGAATCTAAGCAATGGTTGATGGATACCGTGATCAGTGGTGCGGTTATGTTAGGTTTTACCATTGCCAGTATCTTGATGATGACATCGTACGCGCACTTGGCACCTTATGCAGACCCTCTAATGGTCGTTATCGCATCAGTCTATTTTGTGGTAGTGCCACTGAAAATGACTTGGGGGGCAGTCAAGCAACTTCAAGCAGTAAAATTAACTCCGGCATCTATTAGCTCAAACAGCTAATGCGATTACCAGATACAAAAAAGATGATGCCTTGGCATCATCTTTTTTTATGGAAATCGTTTGAAATCTGTCGCGTAAAATCAGTGCGACTACTTACCTAACAAAAGAGTTTGTTCGATTTCACGATAGAAATTCGCGGTCTGTTGTAGTGAAGCCGCTGTTAAACCAGGTACGCCGTATATTTCAACATCGACACCGTATTTGGCCTGCACTTTATCAACCAAGAGATCGAAATCACCGTCACCTGATAGCAGTATCACGCGGTCAACATCAGGGGCATGTTCGAGAACATCGAGGGTAATGCCCACATCCCAATCGCCTTTGGCTGAGCCATCGCTGCGTTGAATGAAAGGCTTGAGTTTTACCTCAAAACCGATGGCGCGCAGAATATTTTGGAACTGGCGCTGTTTTTCGTCCCCACGGTGAATGGCGTAAGCGTAAGCCGCAATAACTTCACGTCCTTGCGTGGCTTCAGCCCAGAATGCATTGTAATCAAAATTGCAGTGATACTTTTCTTTAACCGTGTAATAGATGTTTTGAACATCGACAAAAATAGCGACTTTTTCCACAATAACGCCTGTAATGAAGTGATTTTCGCAGCTTACTCTCTTTGTATGAGAAAAACAAAGTTATGACCAAATAATCGGCTAAGTTGCGAGCTTATTCGTGGGAATGCGTGTAAGCGAACATGCCATAATTGGTATTAGCTGCTGCTCAAGGTATAGTGAGTGCCAAGTTAGTCGTAAAGGTTATTCATTGCGAATGAAAAAGTCATTTCTTGCTTTAACTGTTTTGGTGGCATCATTAGGCTCAACTATGGTGCAGGCAAAAACATGTCCTATCGATGTTCAACACGAAGTACGTATTGCTGGTGAACAGGTTGCTGTGTATGACAGTGGTCAACCTAAGCTGTTAATTGATGAAGATAACAATGTCTTTGTAAACGGTAAGCAGCTTGATCTGAACCAAATGCAGCAACAAGCCGTAGAAACTTACTCCAATGCGGTAAAAGAGAATTTGCCAAAAATGGCAGCTCTAGCCAAAGATGGTGTCGGTGTTGCTAATGACGTGTTGGATGAAGTCTCGGCTGATTTTGATTCCAAAGCTGCGTTTGCCAAAGTACAAACGTTAATCGATGAATATGCACAAAAAGCCAATGACAAGTTCTACCCTGACGGTGAATTTGTCATGCCAAAAGATATGTTTGATGAGCTTGATACCAGTTGGCGAACTGAGTTTGAACAAGCACTTAAGCACGTCAGTATGGAGTCGGCATCAGCAATGTTTGCCGCTTTATCTGAGGAGATGAAGCAAGGAGACATGAGCTTTAGCGAGTTGCAAACCAAGTTTTCTGATCTAAAGGATCGCCTACAAGCCCGTATTCAAGCGCGTTCTGGTGAGATGGCTGTCAAAGCCAATGATTTGTGTGATTCAATGAAAGCGCTCGCAGAAGAAGAACAAGAAGTGCAAAAAGTGATCCCACAACTAAAAGACTACCAAGTGTTTGAGATATAGTTGGTTTAGGTCGTTCTGACCTAAAGATTGGAGGTCACTATGGTAAAAGTTGCTGTCATTATTGCTTTATTGTTTTTAGCTTATCTGGCGGTGAAATTTCTAGATGAAAAGCAACAGAAGACCATAGTGAAAGGGCTGTTAGCCATTCTCGGTGGGGCGGCGTTGTTGTTCATTGCCTCTGAGCTTTTTCGTTAAGTCTTTTGATGCTCGTTTTATAATAAAGCCCGCCAAATAATTTGGCGGGCTTTGTTTTATTCTCTAACCAATATGGTATTGATTAAGCGCGAGCACGGCTGCGGTTTGGCTTGTTACCACTGCGGTTTTGCGGCTTGCCGCGACCACCTGTACTCGGTTTACCATTGGATGGCTTACCTTGTCCTGTTCCACGTTGGCCACCTTGCTGCGCACGATCGCCAGCTTTATTGCCAGTTGGTTTACGTTTGCCGTTACCGTTATTGCCATTGCCATTGCCATTAGCTTGGTAGCCTGAATTACTACCCTGATTAGGCTTACGCTTACCATTTGGTTTGCCTGCTTGGCGTTTACCATCGTTACGAATATCAGGTTGATTCGGGTGCTTGGTCGCAAAGCGTTTAGCACCGTGACGACCAGAACCTCGACGCTGTGCTGGTGTCATTTCAGCATCACTGCCTTCATGCGGCACTAGGCAGCTTGGTTTATCACCAATTAAATGTTTTTTACCCATGCCGATTAGCGCTTCGCGGATCAATGGCCAGTTTAATGGGTCGTGGTAACGCAACAGGGCTTTGTGTAAGCGACGTTGACGCTCACCTTTAGCCACGAATAAGTCTTCGCGCTTTTTGTATTTCACTCGTTTCAACGGGTTAGTTTCCGAGTGGTACATCGCTGTGGCGTTACACATAGGTGATGGGTAGAAGTTCTGTACCTGATCACACTGGAAGTCGTTTTCTTTCAACCATAACGCAAGGTTCAACATGTCATCATCCGTAGAACCTGGGTGCGCCGAGATGAAGTAAGGGATCAAGTATTGTTTTTTGCCTGCTTCTCGGTTGTATTGCTCAAATAACTCTTTAAAGCGGTAATACTTGCTCATACCCGGTTTCATCATCAGATCCAGCGTACCTTTCTCGGTATGCTCAGGAGCGATCTTCAGGTAACCACCAACGTGGTGGGTAACTAACTCACGAATGTATTCTGGCGATTCAATCGCAAGGTCATAACGAACGCCTGAGGCGATCATGATCTTTTTGATCCCTTTAACCTGACGCGCTTTACGGTACAGATCAATGGTGTGTTTATGGTCTGTATTCAGCTTTTTACAAATATCAGGGTAGATACATGCAGGGCGACGACAATTTGCTTCCGCTTTTGGATCAGAACAGCCAAGACGGTACATGTTTGCCGTTGGGCCACCTAAATCTGAAATGGTGCCAGTGAAGCCGGGAACCTTGTCGCGGATTTCTTCAAGCTCGTTGATGATCGATTCGTGCGAGCGGTTTTGAATAATACGACCTTCATGCTCTGTGATAGAACAGAACGAACAACCGCCAAAACAGCCACGCATGATATTCACTGAGGTTTTGATCATGTCGTAAGCTGGGATTTTCGCTTTACCGTATGAAGGGTGCGGAACACGAGCAAACGGTAGGCCGAATACAAAGTCCATCTCTTCTGTGGTTAGCGGGATTGGCGGTTTGTTGATCCACAATTCACGATCACCGTGCTTTTGAATAAGCGCACGAGCAGAGTGTGGGTTGGTCTCAAGGTGCATTACGCGACTTGCGTGAGCGTACAAAATACGGTCATTACGTAATTTTTCGTAAGAAGGTAGGCGAACCGCAGTGGTATTTGAGTCATGACGTGATGGTTGTACATGAACCACTTGAGGCGCAGGTTCGGCAGCTTGCTCCTGCTTGTTGCTTGCACAGTTCTCTTCAGTCGCATACGGGTTTGGCATTGGCATCGCGCGACCCGGTTTTTCAATACGGCTCGAGTCGATTTCTTTGTAGCCTGCTGGTAGCTCACGCATCATTACCGCAGTACCTGCGATAAATTGCATTTCTTCAAGGCTTTGACCATTGGCTAAGCTGTGTGCCACTTCAACTAGCGCACGCTCGGCATTACCAAATAGTAAAATATCAGCCTTGGCATCCATGAGCACTGAGCGGCGCACTTTATCCGACCAGTAATCGTAGTGTGCTAGCCGACGAAGGCTGGCTTCAATACCACCCAATACGATAGGCACGTCTTTATAAGCTTCACGACAACGTTGTGAATACACCAGCACAGCACGGTCTGGGCGCTTACCGCCTTCGTTGTTTGGGGTGTACGCATCGTCGTGACGTAGCTTACGGTCAGCAGTGTAACGGTTGATCATGGAGTCCATGTTGCCCGCAGTTACACCGAAAAACAGATTCGGTTTACCAAGCGACATGAAAGCATCTTTATTATCCCACTTAGGCTGGGCAATGATGCCGACACGGAAACCTTGTGACTCAAGCAAACGGCCGATAATCGCCATACCAAAGCTTGGGTGGTCTACGTATGCATCACCAGTAACCAGAATGATGTCGCAGCTATCCCAGCCCAGTGCGTCCATTTCTTTACGGGTTGTCGGCAAAAATGGTGCAGTTCCATAGCACTCTGCCCAGTACTTTGGATAGCTATTGATAGGTGTAACTTTGGTTTGCATACGTAGACCTCTATTTTCTGAGGCGGGAATTATAGCGGCAAGCTATATCAGTGGCTAGTCGTGCCGATAATTGTAGTTGGTTTGAGTATAAGTTAGTTAATTTTGGTTATGACAATGATGAGAATTGCATCTATGAATTTAGAAAGCAGTAAACTTGATGAAATTTTCTTCTATGAGCTGGGTCTCTTAGTTGATGGATGTCGAAGGAGTGTAATTTATGAATGTGTTTAAATTGATTGTTTTGAGTTTTTTTGCATTTATTTTAAGTGCTTGCGGTGGTAGTGACGGAGATGATAATCCTAGCCCAGTTGTTCCTGACTCTGATGCAGTTTATGAACTTACTTTTACCACAAATTGGAATGCAGCTAATTTCCCAACTAATTTTCCGAATGATAGACATTTTTCTGGCTTAATTGGTTTAACTCATAACAGTGATATTAAACTTTATGAGGTCGGACAGCTTGCCTCTCCTGGTGTTGTGAGTATGGCTGAAACGGGTTCAAAAACAATATTAAAGACCGAAATTGAAGAGCAGCAAAATAAAGGAAATGCCCACTCTACAATTGATGGAAATGGGGTACCAGCGTCGTCAACTTCTGTTACTGTAACTTTTAATATATCGCAGGAGCACCCTCTAGCAACAGTAGTAACTATGATAGCCCCAAGTCCAGACTGGTTTACAGGTGTAAATAGTGTTCCATTATTTACAAATGGGCAGTGGGTCGATGAAACTGAACTTGATGCAATTTCTTATGATGCGGGTAGTGATAGTGGCACTGTATTTAACTCTGCAAACTTAGTTACTTCGCCACAAGAACCAATTACAAGACTTTCGACCGATCGAGCTGATACCGATTTTGATAATGGTATTAATGCGAGTAATTCTCTCCCAATTGGTAGTTTTAAATTTAAGAGAATTAAATAACAGAACAACGAGATGGTGTTGTATACGGTCCCTCATTCTGTAAAATGTACGTTTTGTAAGTTTGATAAAGCCGTAGAGGATTTATCAAAGTAATGACACCCAAATGGAATATAGGGGAGGAGGTTATTGTAATGGGAGTCATGATTACGCTACGTTCGTCTGGTTTAAGAGTGATTGATATTGTCATCACCTTAAAGGTTTGTTTTATCTTAGTGTTAGCGGTCGCTTGTCAGTATTAATCTGAGTGATTTGAGTGGTTGATTTATTTGTTTGCCTGATGGGTGTTTATATCCCCAATCGTTTGCGTTAGCATAGTCAGTGCTACTAATTCTATCAGACGCTCTATGTATACTATTTTTTCATTACTCAAGTGGGTTGTTTTAATCTATTTGGTTAAAACAGGTCGTATCCCTGAGTCGACGTTAGTGAAGTGTCAGCAGTTTGCTATTGCTACGGTTACTACTGTGCTGGTGTATGTATCATCTATCGCTCATGTAGTGGAATCGGTCGACTTAGTGAGCAACGGAATTGCGGAAGGATACATCCAGCGACGGATTTAGCGCGTAGACGATAAGGGAGAAGCTTAGCTTCTCCCTTATTTATATCTATTTGCACAATTCTCTGAGCATGCTCTGGTGGGGCTTAGGAAACAGCTTTAGCCAAACGACTTACTTAATCCTGATAGCGCATTAACGCTAGTTTGTACCTCTTGGCTGGCGTGCCTCATTTGTTCTACTAAGGCTAAGTTCTCGCCTGAAGAATCTGAAATCTTGTGAATGTTGTTGCTAATTTCGTTGGCGACAGCGCCTTGCTCTTCCGCTGCGGTGGCAATTTGTTGGGAGAT
The DNA here is from genome assembly GCF_001650345.1 of Photobacterium jeanii. Classification (GTDB taxonomy): domain Bacteria; phylum Pseudomonadota; class Gammaproteobacteria; order Enterobacterales; family Vibrionaceae; genus Photobacterium; species Photobacterium jeanii. The sequence goes on from NZ_LVHF01000028.1 coordinate 324,576, forward strand.
TTCAGCGATTTCATCCACCATTCCGACCACTTGTTGGATACTTTCTGCGGTACTGTTGGTGAAGGCAACGCATTGTTGTGTATTTTCAATGCTTTGCTGGCTACGGCTTTGCCATTCGGTCAGTGTGGTATGGATGTTTTCGATACTGTGCTGAATATTTTCCGTTGTACCATGCGTGCGTTGAGATAGTGCTCGCACTTCGTCAGCGACAACCGCAAAACCACGCCCTTGATCGCCTGCTCGTGCTGCTTCAATCGCGGCATTTAATGCTAGCAAATTGGTTTGCTCTGCAATCCCTTGGATCTCATTCATCATGGCTTCGATTTGATCCGAGACTTTCACCAGCGATTGCGCAGTCTGGGCTGATTGTTCTGTCTCCAGGGCGAGCGCGTTCATGTTGTCTTGGGTTGTGCGCAAGATATCTGTGGTGTGGCTACATTGTTGCTGAGCCGATGCCACTTTATCCGCGGTTTGTTGGGTATTTTGAGCGATTTCCGTTGCTACTGCTGAGAGCTCAGTGATGGAGGTTGCCACTTGCTGTGTTTCTTGGTCTTGAGCGCTAATGGACGCTTGTGCTTGATTAGTATGTTCGTTTAGCTGGCTTGCCATTAGGTTTAGGCTGGTGGCGGCATCATCCACGCGCCCAAGCACTGTTTTGTTACGGGCGTCATTGAGTTTGAGGTGGAAATCAGCAATCGAGACTAGTTCGTCATCACTATAAATAATACGAGTTAGGCTATCGTAGTCTTGATTAAGTTGTTGGAAGAAGCGTGGCGCGACAAAGATCTCTTGGCGATAAAGCGTAATGAAAAAGAGTAAAGGGATCACAGCGGCAAGTGCCGCATAATCGTGCAGGTAAAAGTGTGTAAACAACATGGCTGCAGCAGTAACGATTCCCGCAATTCCCATCTTAGCGGTGACCGATAACGTAAAACGGTAGGGATTCTTCTGCTGATTGAGTTTGCTATACACCTCATTGGCTTTACTGATCATCGCTTGGGTGGGCTTTCGTCTGACCGACTGGTAGCCGCACACTTGGTTATTTTCATATAGGGGAGTGACATAAGCATCGACCCAGTAATAACTGCCGTCTTTGCAGCAGTTCTTCACTATACCTCGCCATGCTTGTTGCTGCTTAAGGTGCTGCCATAAGTCGGCAAAGGCTTGGCGAGGCATCTCTGGGTGACGAATAATATTATGATGCTGACCGACTAACTCTTGTTCGCTATAGCCGCTGATTTCTACAAATTCGTCGTTAGCGTAAGTGATCACACCTTGTAAGTCGGTTGTGGTAACGAGCTGGGCGTCTGTCTTTAAGTAAACTTCGTTGTTGGTGGTGTGACGATGTTTACGCATAACTATTTCCTTATTCTTTTGCTCCTTGTCTAACTTTAGGTAACTTTTCTATACAAGCGAGATTACATAATTAGGCAATAGTGGAATGGTCCAAGTTTTCTGTCATAAAGACTGCTTGGTAGTATAAAAATATGCTAGTGAGTGCTTATCTAAATGAAGCGATGGTGATTATAGGAAATAAACCACATAATCATAAATTACTCATTAGTAGGGGTGAGGGTTCCCATTTGGGAATAGGGAAAGTGTTGGTTTTAGTATAAAGCAAGCCCGCATTGAATGCGGGCTTGGGTGGTAATAAGTTTACGCTTAAATCGCTTTATTGTGCTAACACGGCTCGCGGTTATGCTGGAACCATAATTTGTGTGGCGACAATCACGATGAATAGGCCAACGAACACAGGCACAGAAGTACGTTTCACCACTTCAAACGGTGATAGTTTCGCCATACCCGAACAGGCTACAACCACACCAGATACAGGTGAGATAGTACGACCCAGGTTCGATGCTTGTAGCATAGGGATAACTAGGTAAGCTGGGTTTAGACCCATTTTCGCTGCAAGGCTTGGAATAAGCTCAACGAATGCGTAGAAAGGTGCGTTACCAGAACCTGTTGTAACCGCTGCGATGGCAGTGATAGCAACCAGTAGGATCATTAGGAAGATACCGCCAGCACCAGCCACTTCTGCTAGGTGTAGTAGGTTATCAATAAAGCCTACAGACTTAAGACCTTGCGCAAAAACACCTGCCGCGATCAGTAGCATTACCACGCCAGAGAATGCATCTGCCATGCCTTTGTATGCAGCATCTAAGCCTTCAAATACTTTGCTTGATTCACGGTGACGAATCAGCTCGATCATCGCTGCAAGGAACATACAAATTACTAGAATCGTTACAATGTGAAGCTGAGGTAGAATTTTACCACTGAACAGCAATACACCGATGATTGGTGTGAAAGGTAGAATGCAGAAGAACTTAGGTGCATTAACTTCTAGCTCTGATACGTCTAGACGTTCGTGCTCAACACCTTGCTTGTCATCAAGGTAGCGCTGCCAGAAGAAGTGCGCTACAGCCATACCGATAATGGCAACGATAGAGATTGGCAGTGTTGTTTTAAATGCAAAATCAATCAGTTCCATGCCCGCTGATTCAGCAGCAACTACCACGTCACCAGACGTTGGTGAAAGGATGATTGCCGCTGGTGATGCACAGATTGCAGCAGCAGCGCCACGGCTGATACCCATGTTCACCATTAGAGGGAATAGGGTTGCCATCAGTAATACGCCCAGACCCGTTGCTGAAGAAACGGCTAGTGACATTAAGCAAGCCACAAAGTAAGTCGCAACCATTAGAACGTAAGGTGATTTGATAAAGCGAAGTGGCTTAGACGCCATTTTCACTACCATGTCGTTTGCGCCAATTTTGGTCATGTAGGCTGCAAAACCACATAGCATCATGATCATCATGCCAAGACCACCAGCACGATACATGAGTAGGTACTTGATGTATTCAAACACATCAGTAACAGCGTTACCTGTCGATGTTACGCTTGATGGTAATACGTCTTTACCTAATGCGGCGGTGATCGCCAGTAAGATAATACCACCCGTTAAAAGCACTCCAGTTGCTGTGTATCCTTTGAAGATGTACCGACCGACACCTGCTGCAACCAGAAGACCAATGATTAACTCCAACATGGAAATGTCCTCTTAAAACTACAAATAAAAAATTTAAAATGTAAAACGTGTGAGTATTTGTATTTATTTCTTACACATTATGTAGAGGAATGTACCCAAAAAGAGGAGGTGACACGACACTGATCGGATGTTCTTATGATCTAAAACATAATATTTTGTAGGCTGTTAAATTTGTGCTGCAGGAATGATGAAATTTGTTGCATTTGAAGTAAATAAGAGATTAAAAAGGTATTTTAAAATGTCCACTTTGCTATGCTTTGTTAAGCATAGCGTTAGCTCTCGATGTGAAGTGTGACACTGATGTGATGTTAAATTAAACAACTATCGCATTTTTTATGGGCAACACTTTTTTACATATTCTTTGAAGGCTCGATCAGCGCGCGACAAATACCCGTCTTTTCGCCATGCAATCGCAATATCTAAAAATACGGGTTGTGCAAATGGGATGGCTTTTACTCCTGCTTCATGCTCCGTCACCATTTCCAGCAGCGCGGTGATCGCGAAGTCTCGTCGCACGATATTTAAAATCATAGGGAGTAAATTGGTTTCAAACGAGATATGGGGTATGAGCTGGTATTGTTCGCAGACATGATCAATAAACTCACGATGAAAATACCCTTTTTTGAACATCACTAATTCTTGGGCGAAAAAGGTTTCAAAATCGATAGTGCGATGCGTGCCGAGTGGATGTGACTTACTGACCACAGCAACCATTTGTGAGCGTAGTAAGTGCTCAGCCTCAAGAGATGCGGGTACATCGTCATTAATGATCACCCCCAGATCGAGCTCGCCATTGATCAGCATGCTGCGGATGGATTGAGTTCCAGCTTCCACCATAGTCAATTTCAAATTTGGATAACGACTTTTAAACCCCATTAAGATCTCGGGAAAGAAGTAAGAGCCGAGCATACTAGGCACGCCAAGGCGAACTTCCCCTTTTTCTAATCCTTTCAATTCCGCCATTGCAACCTTGGCATCGTTGATTTGCTGCAACACGCGCTGTGCATGGGGCAGCAGGGTTTCTCCTTCAGGCGTTAAGCTTATTTTACGATCGTTACGATGGAACAAATCCAGCTCTAGGCTGTTTTCGAGTTTCTTGATCGCAATGCTCAAGGCTGGTTGTGCAATATGCAGCTGTTTCGCTGCATGGGTGAAGTTGCCAATTTCAGCCAGAGTCACGAAGTAATAAAGCTGACGACTGTCCATATCTTTTATTTATAGCAATGATAATTTCAATATATTTTCATTATTGTAGTGCCACTGCTAGAGTTTTGCCGTGAGCTTAAGCGAATCATCACTAACTCTCTTTTGAGTAAATTGCATGAGCACCATACATCCACTTAATCGCCCCACATAGCCTATGAAGTAGGAACAAGCATGATAGAACAAGGTACGCCCTCATACCGCAAAGCAACCGTTGCCCTCGCGTTGGGTTCATTCTTGGTGTTTTGTAATTTGTACTTGTTCCAACCGTTATTGCCTGTAATGGCCTCGCACTTTGGGGTGAGTGCGACCAAAGTGAATTGGTTGTTAGCCGCCGGAACATTTAGCTTGGCACTGAGCTTAGTGCCTTGGGCTATAGCGTCTGAAACTCTTGGGCGTTATCGCATCATGTTGGTGAGTTTGTTTTTGTTACCTTGTGTAGGCTTACTGATGTTAGCGGCAGATTCATTATTGATGTTGTCGTTAGCCCGTGCCGCGATGGGTGTGGCCTTAGCAGGGTTTGCTGCGGTTGCGGTTGCGTACATGGCGGAAGAGTTTACGAGCAAAGCCTTGATGTTGGCGGTAGGTACTTACATTAGCGCTAACTCGCTTGGTGGAATAGCGGGGCGCTTATATGGCGGGTTAGTGACTGAGCTTTGGAGCTGGCAAGTCGCTGTTGTCGGCATGGCTATCTTTAGCTTTATTGGCGCTTGTTTGGTCTATCTCTGGTTGCCTAAACCCCAACATTTTTCGCCTGTGATAGCCCATGACTCTAAACAAGAATATTCCACAAGCCACGCAGATTCTTCTTACCGTAGCGTGGATACAATACCTAGCAAGATTGGGCACCTACGCGCGCAGCACCGTGCTATTGTTCAACACCTTCGTAACCCGACGCTATGGCTGGCAATGCTCGTTGGTGGAATTAACTTTGCCTTGTTCGTTAATTTGTACTCGGTAATGGGATTTCGCATGGTAGCGCCACCGTATTCGTTACCCGTGAGTATTACCTCGCTCATTTTCCTCTGCTATTTAAGCGGTACAGTGACTGCCAAGCTCAGCGGTAAGTGGAGCCTGCACTTCTCACCTGTTACAGGGATGATCGTGGGCAGTGTCATTAGTATGCTGGGATTGTGGATTGCAGCTTATGAATCCTTGATGGTCATGCTAGCGGGGTTGTTATTGATAAGCTCTGGTGCGTTTTTTACCCACTCTTTGGCGTATGCATGGGTGAGCCGTGAGGCCAAAACTGCAAAAGCAACGGCAACTGCGTTGTATTTGGTGCATTACTATGTGGGTGGAAGTGTCGGTGGATTTTACTTAATTGCTTGTTGGCAGCATGGTGGATGGCAAGGGGTATTGCTCGGTGGTATGGCTTTATATGGATTACTGTTTTGGCTTTGCTATCGCTTACGCAGTTATGATCAGCAAGCGAGTAGCGTGATGACGAAAATGACGCCATAAATGCCAGCAAATCAAGCGTGAGTAGCAAACAAACATTAAGCAATAAGGCTCAAAAAAGGGTCGTCATCGAGAAAACACAAGCCATGTGTAAGGTGAGAGAGACGACCCATAGAGGGAACTAATACCCGTTAAAGCTAAGAAATAAGCTAAACGTGCAAGCCTACGCTAAAGCCATTGCCAGGAGGGATACTGGATGAATGGTTTCTAGTTGGGTATTTTCCTCAATCTGCCACTTACAGGTTTCGCAGTCAGTGATAGCGAAATCTGCATTTGATTGTCGAATTTGTTTAAACAAGCTTTCACCGATTGCCATAGACGTATCGTAGTTTTCGGTTTTAAAGCCGTAAGTACCAGCCAAGCCACAACATTGACTATCTAATACTTCCACTTCAAGCCCTGGGATCATCTTGAGTAGCTCAATGGTGTATAAGCTACCGCCTGTGCGCTCAAGGTGACAAGGAGTGTGATAAACCACTTTTTTGTTGATAGGTTTCATCTTCGGCATATCGCCGTTCATGAAGGCTTTAAGCAAGAAGCGCGTTACGTATTCGATGTTATTCGCTACTTTGCTGTTATCCACTTTTAATACGTGTGGATACTCTTCACGCAGAGTGAAAGAACAAGTTGATGACGTTGAAACGATAGGCGCATCGTATTTTTCAATCGCTTCCGCAAACTTCTTCACATTCAATTGCGCGTTTTTCTTTGCTTTGTCGAAAAAGCCATTCGCAATCAAAGGCACGCCGCAGCATTTTTCTTTATCAAGCAATTGCACGCCATAGCTCATTGCATTCATGACTTTGACAAAGTCTTTTCCTAGATCCGGATTGTTGTAATTGACATAACAACCGTGGAAATAGTGAATTTGTTTCGGGTACAGCGCTTGGCTGGTGCAGTTTTGCTTATACCAGCGACGGAATGTGCCGTGCGAGTATTTTGGTAGTGATTTGTGGTCATGAACACCAATGGTGTGGTGCATGGCTTTTTTCACGGGTTTTAACCCAGTGACAGCATTTACGATTGGCGCAAAGGGTGTTGCAACAGAGCCCATTAAGTCGGTATGGCTTAGTACAAAGTCACGAATGGTTTTGATATTAAGCGGCATTTTTGCGTGCTCATCACGAGCTACAGCAATTAAATCACCGATTTTTACACCAGACGGACAAGCAGTTTCACAACGCTTACAGTTAGTACAAAGCTTTAGTGTTTCATCATAAAACTCAGGGCTTTTCATTCGTAGGCGTTCGCCATCAGGCCCACATTGTTTTGGACCTGGGTATTGTGGGTTTGCTTTGGCTACTGGGCAGTAGACAGTACAAACGGTGCATTTGATGCATTGATCAAAGCTAGTGTCTTTTTTTGGAAGGCTCATGCGAATGTCCTTTCTTGTTTTTGTGTTGAAGCCATTGGTTGCGCGTTATGAGCGGCAATCATTTGTTCTGCGACGAAGTGACCTGTGCTAATTGCAACGCCACTGCCACAACCTTCGGTAACCGGATCATAGTGAGCGAGCAGAGCACCAGCGCAGTAAAGGTTTTGAATTTCTTCACCTTTAAGGGTAGGGCGCAGCTGGTTGCTGGTTTTCACGCCCATTTTCATGAATGGGTGTGCTTGCTCACTAAAGAAAGCCTCTTGATACCAGTGATCACGGTGTGCGATATCCGCTAAATCTAGATCGAAAATCGGTTCGCGAACACTATTGCGTTGTGCTTGCATACCGTGGCTAAAGAAGCTGCCTGTCGCGAGTAGATAGTGATCGGCAACTAATGGCATGTCTCTGTGATTACGGGTGTAGATTTTGGTTAAACGACCGTTTTCAAATTCGCCTTTTTGTACCTCATCACCACTTAGTAACAAGCCGCCGAGTGATTTAAAGCGTGATTTCATTGCTTCTTCTAAGCGAATACCTAGTAGTGATGGTGGCATAGTTGGCAATTCGCAAATCGTAAAGCCAGTGAGGCCTTCCAATAACTTGATGGTTGCTGCGCCGTCACCGTTACCAAATACAGATGGCAGTACCACTAAATCAGCTTTGCCGACTTTTTGGATCATGGATTTAGCAAATGCATGCAGTTTGCGCTCATCACGTAATACACGTGAAATATCAATCGAGCGGAATTCACATGGGTTACGTTGCATGATTTCAAAATCAGGTAATTCAACTGCGGCTGTTTTGATTTCTACCTCAGAAAACTGCGGCAGTTTACTTAGGTTATCGGCGGTAAGTTCAGGCTGGAAATCACGGAAGCCATCAAGAGTGACCAGCGCAATGCGGGATAAGCCTTGTTGCGGCGAATACATTGGATACTGATGCACGGTTTGTTGCGATAGCCAAGTTGCACGGAAGGTGCCCATTGGCGTCAAACGCAAATGGTTCATCGCTTCTGGTTGTGCGGTTAACTCAACCCCGCAGTCGCTCATCATGTGCTGATACCAGTTCAGAGCCGTTGTTACCGGCACTTGGCCTAGCTTGCTGTACGGGTGTTGTGGCGCTTGTTGTTGTAGGGCATCAAACGCAGCAAAAGGATGAGTAACCAACTCACCGTCAGGTAGGCGGCTGAGTAAATCGATAGAGCCAGATGAGAAGTGCAGCGCACTTTGACCTGCGGCAATCACCGCGGTTTTCAATCCAGCTTCGGCACAGCGGATCGCACAGCTTAACCCTGCGACACCGCCACCGATGATGATGCTGTCATATTTCATTGTGCAACCTCACTTTGCGCTTGTTGTTCTTTTTCTTGTGGCAGTGTTTGCTGCGCGTTAGATTCAGCTTGAGTTGGGATATCATTCGGAATATCACTGGCACCAAATAGACCTTCGTAGATCCAGTAAGTGAATTCGCCTTCACGCAGTGCATCACCCCAGAAAACAGGTTTGATCCCTTTCCAGCGTTCTTCCAAGAATTCAGTCAGTAGGTGGCTTGATTGGTTGCCTGTCGTTTGTCCGTATTCTGAAAACAAACCTGCCGCGCGGTAAGAACAAAGTTCACCCTGACAAGGCCCCATGCCCACGCGAGTACGACGGCGTAAATCTACTAGGTTATGAACATTTAGGTCTTTAATGGCGTATTCCACTTCGCCACTGGTCACCATTTCACATTCACAAATCACCGCTTGGCTTTTCTTATCGTTCTTTAAGAACTTCTCAGCGCGTTCGCCGTGACGGTAGTAAGCTGATTGATAAATCGGTTTAGCAAGGCTCGCGGTTTTTTGTGCTTTTTTCGGTGCTTGTTCTGAGCCCGGAAGAGGCACTTCATGTGTGGTACATGGCGTGGTGTTACCGAGTTTCTTCGCCACTAAGTCGGTTGCCCATTCCGCCATCATGCGGTAGGTCATTAATTTACCGCCAGTGATAGTCACAAAGCCGTCCATGCCATCGCGCTCAGCGTGGTCGAGCAATACGATACCGCGGCTAATGTTACGACCACTGGTGTCACCATCGACGGCAACCAGTGGGCGGACACCGGCGTAAGCACGAAGTACACGTGTGTTTGCCATGATTGGCGCTAGCTTGGTGCCTTCTTCAAGCAACACGTCGATTTCTTTGCTGGAGACATGGAGATCGTCGATCTTGTCGTAATCAATGCGCTCGGAAGTGGTACCAATGAGCGAAATGGTATCGCCAGGAACTAAGATGTCGGCATCCGAAGGTTTACGACAGCGGTTGATCACCAAGTTGTTAATGCGGTAATCCAAGATCAGCAGCGATCCTTTAGCTGGGAACATCTTGATATTTAGATCGCCGTATTCACAGATTTGTTGACCCCAGATCCCAGCGGCATTGACCACCTGCTTCGCGTAAATATCAAAGCTTTCGCCGGTGCTGGTATTTAAACAGTGCACCCCTTTTACGGTATGACCATCACGGATCAAGCCTGTGACCATGGTGTGGTTAAATAAGCGAGCACCACGTTCGGTCGCATCCAGCACGTTTGAAGAAGCCAAACGGAAAGGGTCCAATGTACCGTCAGGTACTTTTACCGCGCCAATGAGGTTCGGGTTACAGTTTGGCTCAAGACGTAGGGCATCTTGTGGTGAGAGTTGTTCCACATCAATGTCGGCACGGGTACAGGCTTCAATAAAGTTTTTCTGAAAATCTAAATCGTCTTCAGGTAGAGAGATGAACAGCCCTTGCGTGTCTTCAACACAGTGACGTGCAATGTTTTTTAGGATTCGGTTTTCTTGAATACATTCGCGAGCGGATTCTTCGTCCGTTACCGCGTAGCGAGCACCCGAGTGCAATAAGCCGTGGTTACGACCTGTGGTGCCAGAAGCTAAATCATCACGTTCAATCAAGATGCACGGAATACCACGCAAAGCACAGTCACGCATAATGCCTGTACCTGTTGCGCCACCGCCAATAATGACAACGTCTGTTTCATACCAAGTAGTCATGCTCGTTTTCGCTTATTTTTGTAATTGCCACATTTGACCAATGTATAAAAAAGGAATTTGCCGCGTAGGAGAGGGTCAAAGTCCATTTGATAGGGTAAATATGCCACTTTTTATGCGGGTATTATTTGATCTATTACACATTAATGAGCGAACGAGCATTCGTTCGCGCCTTATGTGACGTTGAGCGTATTGGTTTTGCGGTATTTTGAGCGAAGTGAATAAGACTTGTTCATTGCTTTGTGCGTGAAATTGCATTTTCTGCATAAAAAATGCACTAACTTTACGGTCGGCGCAGCTATCAAAGAGGAGGAAAAGGAAATATTGCGCGTTTAAGCCATAGAATGAAGCCCGATTGTACAGCCATCTGTATCTATAACTGTCGAAATGAAACCATGTGGGCGATCGATATTTTCGTTTGATGAACATGACCGCCTGTTGTGCTCACAAGTGAAGCTTGGAGAGCTAGGCTATTTTTCGTCTGCGCTCGGTATGATGGTGAAGCTGACCTAAAGCATGGTAGCGATAGCAATTGCGTCCAGCATCTTTGCATTCGTATAGGGCGCGGTCTGCTCTATCAATGAGGGATGACAGGCTGTCGCCGTGGGTAAAACTACTAATGCCGATGGATGAGGTGATCATCAAATGGGCATTATCGATTTCAATCGCAATCTTAAGGCTGCGGAGTGATTGTAAAGTACGCTCAGCGATCTCAATGGCTTGTTGGTGATCGCAATTCGGTAGGAATAACACAAACTCTTCACCGCCATAGCGACCAAAGAGATCGGTTTTGCGGATCCGCGATTGGATAAATTGGGTAAATCCACGCAACACCATGTCTCCGGCGCCGTGCCCCCATGTGTCGTTCACGCGCTTGAATTTATCAATATCGAATAACAGTACGGTGAAAGGTTGTTTTTCTTGCTCGCAATTCTCCATCGCTTTTTGGGCGAGTTGCAACAGCATGCGGCGGTTATATATGCCCGTTAACGGGTCAAGCGTGGCTTGGCGGTACAAGCGCATCAGCATATAGAGCTTAGATTGTTGCGACCAAATCACCATCAGCGCTAATACGTTTTGTAGCCAGTAACCTGCTAGGTTTTCAGGGGAGAGTAATCGGTTCGCTAAGATATCGACCCCGATTTGGCAGCAGGCAGTGATTGCCATTAAGCCTAAATTTTCTTTCAACGTAATAGGAAAGATAGTCAAAATCGCGACGTGGATAATCGGCAGTAGGGTATAGCCGTAGATAAAGCCGCTGTAGACTTGTGGGAAATCTAGTACCGAAATACTGTAGATATAAAAGATGTTTAAACACAGCACCATGAGCGTAATAAGCTGTTGCGCGTGTTTAAGTTTGGTGCGGTAGTGCGCCTGCCAAGCAATGAATGCCAACATTCCACCAAGACAGAGCCGAGCAATGGCAATAGGGTAACCTTGATCTTGTGGTAGAAAAAAGAGATCAAAAGGTATCCATAGAACGATTAAGATGCCCCAGACAATGCCGAGCAAGGTTAATCGGCTGCGTAAATACCCACCTCGCGTGTTGCGGAAAGTAATACTGTGGGTGCGTGTACTCCACAGATCGGGAAAATAAAGACGAACGGACTGAACGAGTTGTTGCACGTTCTCATGAATAGTCATTACGACTGGTACTTCCTTTTGGCTGCTTCCTTGGTATCACTTTTGCCTGATTGTTAAATAAAACTCAAAGGCTTAGTGAGTATTATGTTCGCAAGTGCTTGTTAGTGTGTTTATTAGCGTTATGCGATTTTTTATAGAATTATTCACTAGATTGAATAGGAACACCGTGAGCTTGATCCCTATTAATTAAGCAAATACTGAATTACCTTGATTACGTGATGTCTGTCGACTTTGTTTCATCGAATTGATGCCGTTATAATCATGCGCCTTATTAATACTGAAAGCGATGCATGCTGATGCCTTACATTATCTTTTTAATTCCTGCTTTATTAGCAGCACAGCTCATTCTTACCTTGGTGCTCAATAAGGGTGAAATTTGCCCTGGGCAACGTGGTCGAGTCCATAAAACCCTACCAGTGCTACTGATTGGCTGGGTACTTGTGATTGTGCAACTACCTCTGGCGGTATTACCTTTGTTAGCACTGACTTACTTCACAGTAAAAGTAAAAACAGGTAAAACACGCGATGCAGGTCCTCTAAACATGCTGACGATTGCGAATGGTTTGGCGGCATTGGCATGGGTCTCTGTGGCACTGCGCGCTAATCTTCCTTTGGCAGGGCTCAGCCTGACTTTAGGTGGCACGTTGGGCGCATTATTAGCACACGTGATGCTGACTCAAGCGCGAACTCGTCTACAAGCTTTCCACCGTCTGCTGCCTTTTGGTGGTTTCGCTGGCGCGATTCTTTCACTACCGTTTTTGCTTTGGTTCCTCAGCCAATTTGATGAAGCGGCATTGGCTGCAATCACCACACCGCTGATTGGTGCTTTGATTGCGATGGTTGTCGCCTTGATTGTTTGGGCGGGTCACTTGTTACTGAATAAAACGGTTAACCGTTGGCAGCTGGTGGGGGCGTTTTGCTTATTAGTGGTCTCTAGCGGTCTTCAACTGAGCTTATTCTAGTCGCTAAGTGTTGACGCACTTGTGCAAATGAAGCCAGCCGATTCGGTTGGCTTTTTTGTACATAGAAAAGCATAGAACCGCTGTGCTTACATCCATGCTTAGCTGCGCATTTTGATGAGCCAAATCTAGCGTGTGAGTGATTCCTGACTAAGCTTAATAGTGGAAGCACAATGTGTGGTGGAGGATGTATGGAGATCAATAACTTACTAAAAATGGACGGACACATAGTTCTTGGCATCGTGAATGAAAAACTACGCCTTGAATGTGATTCCGTTGATGAATTAACCAGCCGATACGAACTTGAGAGCGAAGATCTCATGGATAAAATGGAGCAACTTGGTTTTCATTACGATCCAATCACGAATCAGTTTAAATAAGTTTTCGCTCATTTTAATCTAACGAAGCCAGCACATCCTTGCTGGCTTCTTTGTGTTCGATATTTCTAAGCCATTAAGCGGCTCTAATCCCTTCCAGATGCGTTTGGCACTGCTGTTTTGCGGTAGCAAAGAATGCTTGTAAATAGTGACGTTGTTGCTCTGAAGCACGGATGCCGGCATACAAACGGCGCCATAAGCCATCACCCAAAGGCTTGCTGACAATCAGTCCTTGGCGAGCAAAATCATGAATAGCCCAATTTGGTAATGCGGCAACGCCAAGGTCGGCTGAAACCATTTGTACCAGCATCAGGGTGTTGTCGGCTTGCTTCCACTTGTTAGGTTCGACGTTAGCGGGTTGCAGGAAATGTTTAACCACATCTAAGCGGTTCTTCTGCACGGGATAGCTCAGCATGGTCTGATCGCTGAGATCTTGCGGTGTGATAATACTTTTTTCGGCTAGTGGTGATTGAGGTGACACCACAAGGCGCATTTCAAAATCAAACAGTGGTTCGTAATGCACTTCGGAACGTGGCTGAATATCAGATGTGATCACCAAATCTAACTCGCCAGCCGTTAGTGCGGGGAGAGGCTCGAAGCCAAAGCCAGACGAGAAATCAAGCGTGACTGAAGGCCAATGAATTTGATATTCCTTTAGTGCTGGCATCAACCACTGAAAGCATGAGTGACATTCGATTGCCATATGCAGTCGACCATTGGCATCTTCTTTTAGATTCGCCAATTCATGTTCAGCTTTGGTGATACGCGGGAATATTTCATCAGCAAGCTTTAACAGAATCTCACCTTCAGGAGTGAAGCGTACCGGACGAGTTTTGCGCAGAAAAAGTTGTCCGCCTAATCGCTGCTCAAGATCTTTAAGTTGATGCGATAACGCAGATTGAGTCAGACACAAGGTGTTTGCCGTTGCCGTGAGTGATCCTGTATCGCGAAGCACTGTAAGTGTCCTAAGGTGCTTAAGTTCAATCATTAGATTTGTTCAATTTCCATTTGAATAAATTCATAAAATTCAATCTACCTGCATTTTGTGGCAGTGTAAACATCTAGACGTCTATTGATTGCTGGTATGAATGTAAGCTGAGCTAATATGAGTTTGGTTGATTATGAATTTTCCTCATGTTCAATGTGAACGATTTGCGATTGTTGAAAATAATCAAATCCGTCATTGTTTAGCCATCCAGACTTCTGAAGGAGTTAGAAAAATGACGACGGACTCAAATGTGACAGCAGCACAAACTCAAGTATCAGCGGATTCAAAAACAGTAACTCACATTCTGGGTTACCCACGTATTGGCGCTCAGCGCGAACTCAAATTTGCTTTGGAAAAGTATTGGCGTGGCGAGATTGATCAAAACGAATTAAAAGAAGTGGGTAGCCACTTACGTCATCGCCACTGGCAAGATCAAATTGGCGCAGGGCTTGATTACGTTTCTGTGGGTGATTTTGCATGGTACGACCATGTTCTTAACACCAGCATGCTGCTTGGTCACATCCCACAACGCCACAATAATGGCTTCCCTGATCTTGATACGCTGTTCCGTGTCGGTCGTGGTAAAGCACCAACAGGTTGTGCGTGTGCAGCATCTGACATGACGAAGTGGTTCAACACTAACTACCACTACATTGTGCCGGAATTTACCAAAGATGATGAGTTCAACGTTAGTTGGCTACAACTGTTTGAAGAAGTGGCGGAAGCGAAAAAAGCGGGTCACGATGTCAAACCCGTGTTGTTAGGTCCAGTTTCGTACCTATGGCTAGGGAAAGAAAAACAAGACGACTTTGACCGACTCACGCTGTTGCCGCGTTTGCTAACGGCATACCAACAAATTCTGACTAAGTTAGCAGCGCTCGGTGTTGAGTGGGTGCAAATTGATGAACCGGTTCTTGCGCTGGAATTACCAAAAGAGTGGGCAGACTCCTTTAAATTGGCATACCAAGTGCTGAAAAGTGATGTGAAGCTACTGCTAACGACGTACTTCGATAACATTACCCATCACCTTGATAAAATTGTGGCGCTGGATGTGGATGGTCTTCACCTTGACTTATCAGCTTCACCAGAACAATTAGAGCAAGTGGTCGCACAATTGCCGCAGCACTGGGTATTGTCAGCCGGTGTCATTAATGGCCGTAACGTATGGCGCGCCGATCTTGTTGTTCAACTAGAACGCCTTGCGCCAGTGAAAGCCAAACTAGGTGAGCGTTTATGGGTAGCATCGTCATGTTCATTACTGCACAGCCCCATTGATTTGGAGTTAGAGACAGATATCGATCCGGAAGTGCGTCAATGGTTGTCTTTCGCTAAGCAAAAATGTCGTGAGGTAACGCTAGTAGCGCGTGCGCTTGATGGCGATAAGCTGGCAGTACTTGAGTGTGAAAAATACAGTGCGCCAATTAAAGCACGTGCTACCAGCGAGCGTGTTAATAATGCTGAAGTTCGCCAACGTACTAATGCTATTACTGCCGCTTTGGCTGAGCGTAAAGCACCATATGCGGAACGTGCTCGTCAGCAACGTGCAGCGCTAGGATTGCCACTATTGCCAACCACTACCATTGGCTCATTCCCGCAAACTAACGAAATTCGTACTCAGCGCCGTGATTTTAAAGCGGGTCGTTTAAACGAAGTCGATTACACAGCAGCACTGAAAGCTCATATTGCCGATGCGATTACCCGTCAGGAAGCACTGGATCTCGATGTATTCGTACACGGTGAAGCCGAACGTAACGACATGGTGGAATACTTTGCCGAACTGCTTGAAGGCTTTGCGGTGACTCGCTTTGGTTGGGTACAGAGCTATGGTTCACGTTGTGTGAAACCTGCGGTGGTGGTATCAGATATTTACCGTGCTAAACCAATGACAGTAGAGTGGGCGACGTATGCGCAATCACTGACAGATAAACCCGTGAAAGGGATGCTGACAGGCCCTGTAACGATCCTTGGCTGGACCTTCCCGCGCGAAGATATAACTCGCGAGCAAATTGCTAACCAAATTGCATTGGCACTACGTGATGAGGTGGCAGATCTTCAACAAGCGGGTATCAACATCATTCAAATTGATGAGCCAGCTATTCGTGAAGGGTTACCGCTAAAAGCGAGCCAATGGCAAGCGTATCTTGATTGGGCTGTGAATGCCTTTAAGATTTCCGCCGCAAGTGCAGAGCCTGCAACACAGATTCACACTCACATGTGTTACAGCGAGTTTAACCACATCATTGAGTCAGTGGCAGCCTTGGATGCGGATGTGATCACCATTGAGACTTCGCGCTCAGATATGGAGCTACTAAAAGCATTTGAAGAGTTCGCGTATCCGAATGAAATTGGTCCTGGTGTGTACGACATTCACTCGCCAAACATCCCTTCGGTTGAACAGATTGTTCACTTGATTGAGAAAGCAGAAGGTTTGATCCCGGCTGAGCGTTTATGGATTAACCCAGACTGTGGTTTGAAGACGCGTAACTGGCAAGAAACGGAAGCGGCATTAACGAATTTAGTGAAAGCTGCCAAGCAGTTAAGGAAGCAATGGCAGGCGAAGGCGGTATAAATAACCGAGACTGAATAAGGTGTAAATCACGGTTTATATTTTCTTACAAAGGCGCTTGATAAGCGTCTTTTCTATTTGCAGGAAGATGGCGACAAATAATGGATAAATAGCATGATTTTTAAGGTGAATAATAAAAACTGTTGATGAGAGTAAAATAATGGCATTGCAGACTGGTAATTGACTGATTTTGCTCTAACAATAGAGGTACAAAAATAATTGGAAAGGAATCCAATGGGACGTCGCCTCTACTACATTACCGTTATTTCTACAATTGTTGGTGTTGTATTATCCAGTGTCTTCTTTTGGTTGTTTTATCAGGTTGAAACAAAGAATATTGAGCGTGAATTTCAAGATGAAGTGAACGACAAGGCTTTATCGTATTATAAAGGATTACAATTTCATCTCGAGGGAGTCTACGCGCTAAAGTCTCACTTTGATAATAATGAAATTCTCACCGCCAGCGCCTTTGCCAATAATTCGGCGTTCATTCTTAGCCGCCATAACAAGGTGAAAGCATTAGAGTGGATACCCAAAGTCGCACACCAAGAAAGAAGCGCGTACGAGCAGCAAGGTAAGCGCAACTATCCTCAATTTAGCATCACGGAGCGCTTGGCATCAGGCATTATGGTGCCAGCTTCTATTCGTGAGTATTACTATCCGGTTTACTATTTAGAACCACTTGAAGGCAATCGGGCTGCGCTTGGGTACGATATGAGTTCAAATGCCCAGCGTCGTGAGGTGATGTACCGTGCGATTGAAAGTGGCAATATGGAAATATCTGAGGGTGTGAAGTTAGTCCAGTCAGAAAATAATGATATTGGTGTACTTGCGTTATTGCCTGTATATCAAGACCTTGCACAACCTAAAAACGAATTGAATTTAAAAGGTTTTATATTAGGGGTATTTGATCTTTCGTCGATATTTTCTTCAATATATCGCGGTGGCGAAAATACAGAGTTAGCCCTTAATCTTTGGGATACCACGATACCTGCCAAACGTACTTTGTTATTCGCGCGGCAAATAGAAGGTGAAGCGCAGCAGTCATTATTGCCGCAATACCGTTATACCCGCTCAGTAATGGATTTAGGTGGACGTCGCTGGGTATTAGAAGCGACACCGTCAGAGCTGTATTTTTCCGAGCGTCGCACTCAAACACCGTTTTGGGTATTTGTAGCGGGAAACCTATTTTTTGGTTTATCAAGTTGGTTAGCTTTTGTCGCCGCAAAGAAAAATCAGCAGACCCAAAATGCGTTGGATGAGAAAAACATACAACTCAATGAAGCCAATGAAAAGTTGGAGCGATTGACGAAAACCGATGCGCTAACGGGGATCGCTAATCGCCGCTACTTTGACGAATATTTCCAGCAAGAGTTTTTGCGGGCAAAGCGGGAGAAAAAGCCATTAGCTTTATTGGTGTTGGATATCGATGCCTTTAAGGCGTTTAACGATACTTATGGCCATCAAGCAGGGGATCGTTGCTTACGTTTAGTGGCGACAGAGCTTGAGCGTATTTTAAAGCGTCCTGCTGATCATATTGCCCGTATAGGCGGTGAGGAGTTTGCTATTTTGCTGCCTAATACCAATAACGGTGAAGTGGTTGCTCGGCAGTGTAAAGTAGCGATCGAGCGGCTTGCCATTGAGCATAAGAGCGCAGAGCACGCGAAAATTGTGACTATTTCTGTTGGTGTCGTTTCAGGCTGTAAACTAGAAAATCACACCCCAGATACTTTGTTTAATCTTGCTGATTCGGCGTTGTACCAAGCTAAGTCAGCAGGCAGAAATACGGTGCGTGCCATCAGCGTTTTACCGAATCCAAAACCTGAATTAATGACTTTGTGTTAGTGCCTTTCTGTTAGTGTCTTTGTGTGACAGAAAAAGGGTAATAAAAAAAGCGAAGCCTGTATGCGTTATCTGGAACGCGGGCTTCGCTTTTAATGTTTAAACGTCATTACTAACTAGATGTGAATTACTTTGCTTTACGTACGAAAGTTAGTGTGTGCTCAGCACCTTTAAGTACTAGCTCATCACCTTGAATGCTTGCTTCACTCCATACGCTTAGTGTTTTAGCGAAGGTGTTTTCTAGCTGCATTTCTGGCTCAGAACATGCCATCATGGTCATGCCCATTTTGTCGATGCGCACTTTGCCTTCTTTTACTTCAGCTTGACCGAAGTAACGGTTACAGCCAGCAAAACCATTAGCGTTCATATCAGCACCTAGTTCTAGGTTTGGTGCTGGCATTTGCTCTGGTAGTGACAATGCTTCGCTATCAACTTGAGTTAGTACCCAGTTGTTGTTAGTTAGCACTTGTTCTGTTGCTACCTGTGCAGTATTGCTGCTAGCGCATGCAGCAAGCATTGCTGGAATAGCAAGAGTCGCTAATAAACGCTTTTTCATAGTTGGTTTCCCCAATCAGTAATGGCCGAAAGGCTTTGGTATTTGATCATTATATAGGTTTATGTTGAACCTAAGCTAGATAAAGTTTAGAACAACACGTTGCTAAATGTTTTATCACCGATGCCGTGAAACGAGCAATATCCAAAGCCTAAAAATGTGTAAGCTTTACGTCAATTTTACATTGTTCATAAGCTTAACTGGGTCATTTGATTACTTTTTTTTGCTTTGGTTCAGTGCAATTGCCTGCTCTTGAGCCATGTGAAGGTGCACATCTTGCTGAGGGAATGGAATCGATAGACCTACCTCATCAAAGCGGCGTTTTACTTCACGTGTGACATCCCAATATACATCCCAGTAGTCTTCAGTTTTCACCCAAGGGCGAACGATATAATCCACCGAAGAGGTATTGAGAGTATGGAGCTTGATGGTTTTCTCTGGCTGGCGAAGTACCATAGGGTGCTCATCGATAATGTCGTTGAACACTTTTTCTGCCAGATCTAAATCATCGCTATAACCTATGCCAAATACCATATCGACTCGACGTACTCGCTCATGGGTCACGTTCTTAATGGTATCGCCCCAAATCTTGCTGTTCGGCACGATCAGGATTTGGTTATCAAAAGTTTTGATTGTGGTGCTAACCAGGCTCATGTGGCTTACCTTGCCTGATACGCCGCCAGCTTCGACAAAATCACCTACATCAAACGGACGGTAGATCAGCAGCATCATGCCTGAGGCAAAGTTAGATAAGGTGTCTTGCAAAGCGAAACCAATGATCACACCAGCAACCCCAAAACCCGTTAGGATAGGGGTTAGATCCAAGCCGATTTGTGACAACGCAATTAGCAAACCAATACAAAAGACCCCTTTACCCGACATCGAAATAAAGAAGTCTTGCATTAATTGCGACATGCGTAGATTCGGAGCGCCTACTGCTTTACGTACCATTTTGCGCGTGACATTTTTCAATACTCGGAATAGGGCAATGATGACGATGAAAATCAGTAGCTTAAAGGCTAATTGTGGCGCGTTATCACCTAACCAAGAGGTGATGTTTTCGAGGTTGTTTTTGGCAATCGACACAATGACGGCAATGTTAAGTAGGTCATTGGTGACATTACCGGTTTGTTCAAACAACTGCTTTTTATATTCGGCAGTGTTGATCTTCATGTTATCGCCAAGCTTGATCAGTGCTTGTAGGCTACTGATATCCCCTTTTACCTGACGATCAGCAAGAATATGGATCAGTTGCAACGATCCTTTTTCGCTCTCGGCAGCTGATTTCAACTGGTTATTGAGCATTTGTTCTTGCTGACTATTGAAGTTTAACGAGGCTGATAAAAACTCCAATTTATGCTCAATAACACCTTTGAGCTCAGCTTGCTGTTTGCTGGTATCGACATCGAGCTTTTCTAACCAGATATAGTTGATGCGCTGTTGATCAAGCAATCGCAGTAAGAACTTATGTGTTTCCTGAGTTTTCTTTTGAAACAGCAGTTTTTGCTCGTCAGGCATATCATCGAGCTTGAGTTCATCTTCTGCAATTTTCTTGGTTAGAAAAGTAATCGCTTCATCAACAAAGGCAACTTGTTCCTTTACCTTCGCCAAGATCTGCTGGTGGTATTGCACCTTAAGATCGCGCTGACTCGCGGTGTCATCGACGATATTTTCGATTACCTCGCGCAATTCATCATTTTTGTTGATCAGCTGCAAACTCACCACGCTTTGTGCTGAACCTTTTGTGGTTTTAGATTCGTTCAATAGCTCTGTGAGTTCAGCGGTTAGTTTTTCAATTTGAGTAATTTCCACTGGCGTAGTGGTTACAACGGTTTCTTCTTGTGGTTTTTCTTCTTGCGCGAGAGCGATATTGCTCCAGCTCAGTGAAGAAACGAGTAGGAAGAAAATGCACAGCAAACGCATGAATGTCACTCCTGCGATTTAGTTAAATGACAGTTATTGAGTACATACTCAGTCTGGCGAAGTATAGATGGCAGGAAAAGTGTGATGTCAGTTCAAAGTTAAGATTCAGGTTTGAGTGCTTTTTCAACGAATTACCAATACAAGCAAAACGTGACTCGGTTCATGCTATGGAAAAAAGGTAAGGTAAATAAGTGCTTACACTGTCAAAACGGATGGTTTTGCCATTCATCAATCCTATAATGTTTTAGCTAATTATAAATAAACCAATAACTTAATTAGTCACGTGTATTTGTGAGTATTTCATTTTAGGTGCTCACTTTTTTATAGGGTTAGGTACATGAAAAACTATTCAAAACAGTTGATGCTAGCAGCTATCTGTTCGGCAGGGTTATTAACAGGCTGTGCCAGCACGTATGAAGACGGACTGGAGGCGTATCAAGAAGGGGATCGTGCTAAAGCGCAGGAAATTTGGCTGGGCTTAGCACAAGAGGGCAATATCGATGCCATGTATGGCGTGTACGAAGTTGCTAGTTATAACTACAACCAAGTGTCGGATGAAAATTTAACTTGGTTACAAAAAGCGGCTGATGGTGGTCTGGCAAAGGCGCAGTACCAATATGGTCGTGAAATGTTTAAGCGAGGAAGTTACAAAGCGGCTTTCACTTATATGGACAAAGCGGCTAAGCAACTATACCCGCAAGCGACCCAATTTTTAGATAAATACAAGCGCGTTCGTACTACCATGTTAGAGGCTGAACTTGAGCAGCCTGTAAGTATGTATAACTTAGGTTACTACTACAGCACTGGTGCGAGAGGATTAACCAAGAGCAAAGCCAAAGCTGCAGAGTGGTATCAAAAGGCGGCTGATAAAGGTGATGCTTTTGCCCTCAATAACCTCGCTATTTTTTACCAAAATGGTGTAGGTGTGACTCGAGACTACGCTAAAGCTATCGATTTGTATAAAAAAGCTATTGATGTTGGCTCCAAAACTGCTTTTTATAATTTAGGTCGTATGTACCAAGATGGTACAGGTGTAGCACGTAACTACAGCAAAGCTAAGGCGTATTTCCAAAAAGGCGCAGAGAAGGGTGAAGCTAACGCTCAGAATTCATTAGCCAACTTATACACTGAGGGCAAAGGTGTAGAGCGTGATCATAAAAAGGCTTATGAGTGGTACTTAAAAGCGGCGGCGCAAAACCAAGATGCAGCACAATACAACTTAGGTAATGTGTTCTATTTTGGTCGTGTAGGTGAACCTGATTTTGCTCAAGCTGCTAATTGGTATCGCAAAGCAGCTAAGCAAGGCTATATGTCCGCACAAGCTAACTTAGCGATAATGTATGCTGAAGGTGAGGGTGTTCCGCAAGATTATAAGCAATCTATTTATTGGGGGAAGAAAGCCGCCGCACAGGGTAGCGCTTCAGCTCAGTATGGTTTGGGTAACCGTTATTACTTTGGTCAAGGTGTGAAGAAAAACCGCTACACTGCAGTACGTTGGTACGAAAAAGCCGCGAAGCAAGGGGATAGCAAAGCGCAATTTAGCTTAGGTAACAGCTATGCTTTTGGTGATGGCAATGCAAAAAATGAAGTGCGTGCCTTGCAATGGTATAACAAAGCGGCCAAACAGGGGCATATTACAGCTCAGTACAACTTGGGCGTGATGTATAGCAATGGCGAAGGTACGAAGCGTGATTACGACAAAGCCATTTCTTGGTATAAAAAAGCGGCGAACGCGGGTCATGCCAGTGCACAGAACAATTTAGGTTTGGCCTATCAGTATGGTCGTGGCGTGAAGAAAAACTATGCATGGGCGACGTATTGGTTTGCTAAGTCAGCTCAGCAGGGTAATAACTATGCTAAAGGAAATATTGATAATGCACTTGGTCGTTTAAACAAATTTAACGTTGCAAAAGCGAACACCGAAGTATTTGCAGGAACAACGACATCGAGCAAGCTGCTAAAACGTATCGCCAAAAATGAGCTGGTCTATAGCTTAGGATCGCAAAACGGCTGGACTGAGGTGTATTACCCAAGTGATTACACACTTGGTTACGTAAAATCAGACTTGCTAAAAACAAAGTCAGCGACCAGACCAAAGAAAACGGCTTCCGCTAATTACGATCCATACCCTGCACGTCCACAAGCTAAATCAGGTTTTGTCACTTGTAACACCAAGTGTACTAATGGTAATTGCTACCGAACTTATTCAGACGGGCGAAAAGTACATTTCCAAGCGAAACAAAAATGGAATCCTTTTACCTCTCAGTTTGAATGGGACTCTGGCGGTTGCTAATACGCTTCTAAGTGGGATGCATTTATCCTGAATTAGTACACCTAAATAAAATTAAGCGGCTTTACTAAAAAGCCGCTTATGAATAATCCGCGCTAAATTTTCAACTTATATTCAGCTATTACTCCATTTAATTAAATTCTGCTAATAGGGCAGTTTTCCTGCTAATTATTATCTGTGATAAATAGCAATCTAAGTCACATTACAACGCGAAGAGTAGACCGATTTCGATACCTCTATCAAGGATTATATTTTGCTACTAAGGTAGTATGGCTTCGCCGTTGATAATCGACGGTTTAAATCTTAACTATATGTAAGATAAGGTTTTATTTGCTATTTTTGTTTGTGAGTATCATAACTATGATATTCATGCTGCTGTTGCATTGATTATCGCTTCTACGCTCAATGATGAGCATTTAACTTAATTTTATTATTCCTATATTTAAATCGGCATTTTTTATCGCTGAGGTTCACGTATAAATTTTATTTACTTGTAGCGGCAGGACAAAGCGCCTTTATAAGTGAAAACACAAAAGAGAGCCTGTTATGAAAACGAGAGGCAAGCTTCATCTATTTGTTACTTCTTTTGTATTGCTATGTGCTGCCGCGCTGACAGTGAAAGGCATCTTCTTTACTGAGCATACTCGATTGCTATTGAGTGATACTGGTGCTGTTCCTGTTATGTATAGCGGAGTAATAGCGTTCGCGATCCCTCTCATTCTAGGCATTAGTGTGGTTACAGCCTGCTTAGGCATTACATCATTACTGCCTGTCGTGGTCGTGTTTGGTATGCATATCGCCCTGATGGGGCTGGCTCTTTATCAAGGTTTACATTTTGATTGTGGTTGTTACCTGCCGGGTTCAGTTCAGTCAGAGGTGTATAGCACGCTTCAGTTACAGTTTTTCATTATGCTGTTGGTTCTTCTTCTGTCAGCAGCACTATTTTATTTCAATAGCTTGGCTCGCACTCATGCGCTGAAATCAAGCGTATGAAGTGGCAAAAGCCCATTATCAAAAGGATACGATCATGACCAAAAATAAAGTGACTTGGCACTCAAGCACACGTACAGGGCGTAGCTTCTGGCTTAATATTTTTATTCTTGCCAGTGCACTATTTATTCTTCCGTTTTCGGCCAATGCGGGTTTGTTTGGTGGTAAGTTCAAGGCTGAAGTGGAAACCGAACATGTTGCAATTAAGCTTCATAACGAGACAGTGGCTGGCGGTTATCAACTTATCGATACCAAAGGTTTAAAAACGCTGATGGGTCAAACGTCGGATGCCCTGATCGTTGATGCGATGCCGTTCAAAGACAGTTATAAGAAAGAACACATTCCAAGTGCTGAACAGTTTGAGTTTCCGATCCCTGATATGCCAGAGTGGGATTCAGCTTTAACAGATCAGAAAAGCATTGAGGACTTCACCAAGCTGTTAGGTAATGACAAAAATAAAACACTAATCTTCTACTGTGGTTTTGTGAAATGTAGCCGGAGCCATAATGCTGCAGCTTGGGCGGTGAAACTAGGTTATACCAATGTGTACCGTTACCCAGGCGGCATCTTTGCGTGGAAAGGCGCAGGCTTTGAAACGTCATCACTGTAGTTATTACACGACATTGTTTTAAAGTGTTTAAGGTAGGTACATCAGCAATAATGTATCTACCTTTTTCGTTTGATACTAAGAAGAATGACTCTATTTGAACAGCAAGCCAATAGCTTTGATGACTTCGTCTGGGTCACAATTATGGTAAAGCGGTCTAAAACTATCGGTTTGTTTGTAGAGATGTTCGATATCAGAATATTCGATGCTGCCTGTGTTCTTAACAGAATAGAATTTGAGGATTTCATTTGCGCGTTTTAAATCGAGTGGAAATGCGCCCATTATATCGCCAGAACTGACTTTTCCTTGCTGCACAACTTTCGCTTCTATAAATTTATCGTGGTAAATCGCCATAGAATGATCCTTATATTTTCATCTGTTTAAGTGAGGTGTTGTGTGCTTGAATTAGAAATTGGTGTTATTTACCTATCAATTCGGTTAAATAGATGAACTATGCTCGAACAATACATTTTAACCCTTCAATTGATTCAATTTGATTGACTGCATTCAGTAATGTCGATTTAAAATTATTTCCTTTTCTAGCAAAGGATAAATAGGCATAGCCATAACGAAGTCTGACATCGGCATCATCGCAACCTACCTCGCAGAGCGCTTCATTTAGATGTGTTAAGTCGTCGATATTGTGGAAGAAGTTACCAATCAGTTTTATTTCAAATTTGAAGTTATTCTTGAAAGCACATGCACGGCACAGACATTCTTTGTTTGATAACACTCCTAGTGTATGAACTGTAAGTACTTTTCGGCATTCATCACATTTCTTTTCGTATTTTGCTTGGTCGTAAATTTCGTGATGAGAGACGAGACCGAAAGCATCGTAGTAAATGTTTTTTACGTGCTTATAAGAGGATGGGGTGCAGAGGTGTCCACATTCACACCGCTCTTGCAAGGTGGAAAAGCAGTTTTCTGTTGCAGCTGTCCAGCTCATTTTACAGACTCGGCAGCTGAACCAACGGATCCCTGCATTATGCGCTAATTTTTTTGACATCACTATTACCGTTTAAATGAAGATAGAGAGGTAAAGGGTTGATAGTGTCGGGAGACGATCATTGTGCGTCATGAAAAACATGAGCATGGTGAATAGTGAACCGTGTTAAGGGGAGCGGAACTATTCAAAAGGCTAGTGTGCATGAAGCAGTAATTTAAAAAGACCCTGCATAAATGCAGGGTAAGTGTCTACTTAAACTACTATCTTATTGTCAGATGAATGACGTTTTTAGTGTGAATATAGTAACTGCGAATAGGATTATATCAATAATAAAAATGATCTTTTACATTAACTAATTAAACGGTTTAATTAATGTGTAGTAATGGTTACTTTAAATTTTAATATAGTTTATATGTTTGTATTTCTACGCTGAAAGCAGAATTGTTAGATTAATAGTATTGTTGAATATATCAAGCCAATAATAGTTATTAAACTTGAAAATCAACATTTCAAAAATAAAATGTTGAATAATGGATAAATTAACGTGACCATATTAAGGAATAAAAAAGATGAAATTAAAATAGTTAAAAGGTTTAAATATGGGGTTGATACGTGTGACGGATTTACATGAACTAACGGAAGAGTCAAAAGCTTTTCTTCTTTATTATGTCTCACAAGATTTAACCAATATTGCTGAAAACCTTAGCTTCAAGCCATGTGATACTCCATTCGGTAAATATATCATTAAGTATGAAACCACGTTTATTAATGACCTTGAAGGTTTAGTTGAGTACTGGATTGTATTCAATAATAGCAAAGCACTTGGAATAGCCCAGCGGATCAGTTACGACGCCAACTTCGAAAGCTCGTTTCTTCATTTCAAGCTTAATCGAGAAGATGAAGCGCAGATCTTGTCGCGGATCCCTTTGCTACCTCAAGTTTATATTAATGAGGAAGAGTAAATGATTTATAGTTTTGAAATATTAATTGTCGACAAGCTGCGTCGCGATATTGATGCGCTTGGTGATTTAATCAGCCAACGTGCAATATTTTCAGATGTGGTTCTGAGTGAGAAAGAGGGTGAGTTCTACCTGTCTTATGCACGTGAAGGCTGCTCATATAATGATGAAGCGTTTAATGCGATTGAAGAGATAGACACTATCGATGGACTTGCATGTTTATTGGTGAACAATCTTGACGAATGTTAGTGGGTACAAAATACGTGCTTTACGATTAAAGCATAAAATGAAAAGCGAAATATGCGCACATTATTTAGAAATTACACCAACGTATTTATCACTGGTTGAAAATGGTAAGAAGCACCCGTCAGACAAAGTAATCGATAAAGCTGTACGCTTATTTAATGTACCTTCAACGTACTTTCTTTCACTATCTGAACCTGTGGCAAAGATTGTTGCGTTATCTGCTGATTTATCAGAGGAAGATAAGAATATAATTAGTTCTATCTTAGGTAATCGAAAGCGTCAGCGCCATTAGAGTAGTGTTTGTGTTACTTCTAGCTGAGGCTTACGATAATTCATTTCTTTAACTTTGAGACAGAGTAAGCAGCAGCTGAAATATTTGGTTTGATATTGGCAAGCGTTTTATTTCGCTATGCACTTTAATATATTAAGTTTTATATCATTAGTTTCATTGCTGTTCATATAGAGTGTGTTGCTCATCATAAAACCATGAACTTGATTATCAAAAGCGACTATTTTAGTGATGCCTTTATTTTCTAATGCAAAGCGAAAATAAGCATTAAATTCTGCTTTGCTCATTGGTAAATAACTGACAGGGTAGTAACTATAACTCGTGTTATTAAATGTGATTGTTTCCATTTTTGCCTCCAAAAATGAGAAGGATAGTGATGAGTTGACTGTCGTAAATATAACACTAAGAGCCAAGTCTACTAAGTGAAGTTACTAAGGTTAACTGGGCACAAAAAAAGCCCCTTCCAA
Organism: Photobacterium jeanii; assembly: GCF_001650345.1. Taxonomy (GTDB): domain Bacteria; phylum Pseudomonadota; class Gammaproteobacteria; order Enterobacterales; family Vibrionaceae; genus Photobacterium; species Photobacterium jeanii. Next base: position 352,329 of record NZ_LVHF01000028.1, read on the forward strand.
GGAAGGGGCAATAGTACCATCGCTATTATTATTCGTTTCAATAAGGCGACTGAGAAAGAATATTCCTTCTCGTTCTAATTAGTGGTAACCCTTAACCGAAGTCACCGTTCACATAACCGCGAGTACGGTCATCGTTTGGTTCGTTGAACAGTTTTTGTGTTTCGTCGTGCTCAACCAGCTCACCCATAAGGAAGAAAGCTGTGCGGTCTGAAATACGACGAGCTTGCTGCATTGAGTGGGTGACGATAACGATGGTGAAGTCTTTCTTTAGGGTTTCCATCAAGTCTTCGATTTTCTTGGTCGCGATTGGGTCAAGCGCTGATGTTGGTTCATCCATCAGGATCACTTCAGGTTGCATCGCGATAGTACGAGCAATACATAGACGCTGTTGCTGACCACCAGAAAGACCAAACGCGTGTGATTTCAGGCGATCTTTTACTTCATCCCACAACGCCGCACCACGTAGTGATTTTTCAACCACTTTATCGAGTTCTTTCTTATCTTTGATGCCTTGGGCGCGCAGACCGTAAGCGACGTTTTCGTAAATGCTCATTGGGAACGGGTTTGGCTTTTGGAATACCATACCCACTTTGATACGTAATTGAGCAACATCGATATTGCCGTAAACGTTCTCGCCATCCATGCTCAAGTTACCGTCAATCTTCACGCCTTCAATCAGGTCGTTCATGCGGTTCAAACAACGTAGTAGGGTTGATTTACCACAGCCAGATGGACCGATCAGCGCCGTTACCTGACGATTCGGAATTGGCAGGTTAATTTTCTTCAGTGCTTGGTTTGAGCCGTAGTATAGATCTAGGTCTTGGATATCAAATTTGTTCATTGTTTTCTTCCTCAAAAATTAGTAAGTCGCTGTATTGAAACGGTTGGCAATCAGTTTTGTAACCAAGTTGATGATGAGCACTACTACGATAAGAATGGTTGCCGTTGCATAGGCTTGTTGCCATTCGTGGATGGTGTAGAGCTCTTGCGTCAACTTGTACAGGTGAACGGTTAGGGTACGACCAGAGTCAAAAACACTCTCTGGCACACGCGCAACCATACCTGCTGTCATGAATACAGGTGCTGATTCACCAATAACACGACCAACGCTGAGGATGATGGAGGTTACGATACCAGGCATCGCGCTCGGTAAGATAAGTCTCCAAATGGTGTAAATTTTTGAAGCGCCCAGACCGTAAGAACCTTCACGGTAAGTCTGAGGTACTGCCATTAACGCTTCTTCCGTGGTACGGATAATTACAGGCAGAATAAGAATACTCAGGGTTAGGGCACCAGACAGAATCGAGTAACCAAAACCTAGTACCACAACGAAGAAGGTCATACCGAATAGACCGTAAATGATCGATGGGATACCCGCTAGAGACTCGGTACAGAAGCGGATCACTTTCACCAGCTTGCTGCCCACTTTTGCGTATTCTGTTAGGTAAATCGCGGTCATAATGCCGAGCGGCGCTGCGACAGCGATGGATGCGGCAACCATGTATAAGGTTGACACAATCATTGGCCAGATACCTGACTCTTGACCAATGGTGGTGTAGTTAGACGAAATGAAAGACCAATCTACATAAGAAAGACCATTGCTTAGGATGTACCACACAACCCATAGCAGAAAGCCCACTGTGATACTTGCCGACAGCCAAATTACGCTCAGTGAAATTTTATCTTTAAGCTGCTGCGCGGCTGGATTTGTTGATTGTAAAGCCATAATTCTTACCTCGCACGCTCACGGTTTAGGTAAAGGAGCGCGGCGTTCAACACCATGATAAATACCAGAAGAACAATACCTGTCGCGTAAAGCGCACTTGCGTGAACACCGGTCGCGTAAGACATTTCAATTGCGATGTTCGCGGTTAGGGTACGTGCTGAATCGAGCAGCCCTTCAGGCATAGCCGGGGAGTTACCCATCACCATGATGATGGCCATCGTCTCACCTAAAGCACGAGCAATACCCAGAATCACACCAGTCATGATGCCTGAGCGTGCTGCTGGTACGAGAAGCTTAAAGATGGTGAACATTTGTGATGCGCCAAGTGCGAGCGAACCTTCTTTATAAGAGCGAGGAACAGCCCGAATTGACGTTTCAGACACTGTGATTACCGTTGGAAGAATCATCACCGCCAGTACGATGATACCCGCCAGCACGGTGTTACCAGCTGGAATCGAGAACACGTCTTGGATTAGAGGAACAATAATCACGAGACCAAAGAAGCCGTAAACCACTGATGGAATACCAGCTAGCAGCTCAATCATTGGACGAATAAGATCAGATAGGCGTTTAGGGGCGACTTCTGCAATGAAAATAGCCGTTAGCACGCCAATTGGCACCCCAAGAATGACTGCACCCGCTGTTGAAACCAGCGATGCCACAATCATAGGTGCAATACCGTAAAGCGCCGGTGGTAGCCAGTCTGTACCAAGTACAATGCCTGAGATACCTGCGAATTGGAAAGCCGCTAAGCCTTCACGGAAGATAAAGTAACCAATGGTAATAAGAGATAAAATACCTAGCGCAGCGCTAAGCATAAAAAGGTTTTTGAAGAACAGCTCACGCCAATCAATCGCTTTTTTAGTGCGAAGCGAAGCTATTTTCGTTGTTTTTTCAATATTTGCGATGGTCATAATAACGACTCCAACTACCAGCCAAACTGATGGCTGACATTGAGGCATAAAATAACGCCCGACGCTGACCGTCGAGCGTTATAAAAAATGAATCTTAGTTAACTGCGATGTAGCCTTTGCCTGTTACCAGCTGTTGTGCTTCATCGGTTTGAGTCCAATCTAGGAAAGTCTTAGACGCTGATTTGATTTTGGTTGCTTGGTAAAGCACTAGGAATGGGCGCTGAACCTTGTATTCACCAGATTTGATTGTATCTACAGAAGGTGCATGACCATCTACAGAAACGGCTTTTAGAGAGTTATCAACAGTACCTAGTGAGATGTAACCGATAGCAAATGGGTTGTTTGCTACGGTTGTTTTCAGCTGACCGTTACCAGAAGCAACTTGTGCACGCTGAGAGATAGCAGATACTTTGATGTCATTGATTTTTTTCTTAAGACCCATGATGTCTTCAAAAGCACCACGAGTACCAGAAGCTGTGTCACGAGTTACAACAACGATTGGCTTGTCTTCACCGCCAACTTGTTTCCAGTTAGTGATTTCACCTTTGTAAATCTTAGTAATATCAGCCTTAGCAAGATCTTTAACTGGGTTGCTGTTGTGAACAACAACGGCGATACCGTCGCGAGCAACAACCACTTCTTTTAGATCCGCTGACTTTTCAGAATCTTTTAAGTTACGAGAACTCATACCTAGGTCTGCAGAACCGTCTTTCGCAGCACGGATACCCGCTGATGAACCTGGGCCTTGTACTTCAACAAACACAGATGGGTTTGCCTTGCTGTAAGTCTCACCAAATACTTCCATGAGCGGTGTTACTGAGCTTGAGCCAACAACAGAGATTGTTTCGTTTGCAACAGCAGCTACGTTGAAAGCCATTGAACCTGCAAGAGCTAGTGCACCGATAACCTTTGTTTTCATTTTCCTGGTCCTTTACATGATGGCGATATTGCCAATTGGGTTTGTATGAACGAGGCAAAGATTAGGAGAGTTTTATGACAGTGATGTTTCAGTAGTTTGAACACTCTATGACGATAGTCATAATTGCTTCTTAATTGAGCAATTAAGAAAATGTTAAATCAGATGTAATCATGAGCATTTAAGCGGCTAATTGACGGCCTTATAAGAGTAATGAGTCGTTATTGGCTCAAATAAAAGCGCTTCATCTTTTATGACCGAAAAATGAAAATGAAGGAGAATCACAAATTTTATAACTTTTCAGGACGCGTTTATATTTTTTATAGAATGGCGTCCTGTTTGTGTGTATCCTGTAACCAAATTAAAATTATTAAGTAAGTACTTGGTATGCAATGGGAATATTCCCAGAGCCTAGTTTTTAGTGTAGTGCTGTCATTTTTTTGACTGTGATTAGTTCTAAATTTGATTAACTTTTTTGCTTTATTGCGAAAAATTAGTGTGATCTAGATCTACCTTTAATGGGGTTAATCAAGGATAATATCCGACGGATTGCGATTTAAATAACAATTAATTCACGTCGCACATGAAATAAGCAGCTAGTTATATTGAGGTTTTTGATGCAGTTTTCTTTGAAAAATCTGTCAATACGCATGCAGGTATTGCTACCTGTGCTATTGATGGCCGTTGTTCTGTTCTTGTCTTTACTCTTTACCAAAACAAAGCTTGAAGATGAACAAGCCGCTGTTACAGCGAGCACTAACTCACTTATCACTTATAAAGATACTTTAGCGAATATTGATGATCAGGTTTACCCACTACGAATTAGTGCGGTTTACGCGATCTACGATTCATCGCGTCGTGACTCTTTCCAATCTGAGCTAAATACAGCGGCAGCTAAAATTGCTGAAGATTTAAAAGTAGTAGAAACAGTGGCTGATTTTCGTGAAGACGCTGCAGCCGTTAAAAAATCTATCAATGACTACATCAACTTCTCACGTCAAGCGGTAACATTGCTTAACCGTTTCGACGCAGGTGAAGTGTCTCAAACCGAATTTGATCAATTCATCACTCGTTACCGTTCAGTTGGTAATGCGATGGTTGAAAGCATTAACCGCTTATCAAAAGATGTGAATGACTACGGTCAGCGCAGCATGGCGAATAGTGCAGCAGCTAATGCATCTGTAATGCTAAATGCGTCTATCGCGATCATTGCTGTATTTATTCTTGCGATTTTCGCAGCATGGTGGCTATCAGGTCTTATCGTTAACCCAATCACTAAGCTTCAAGCGGTAATGCGTGAAGTGGCTGGCGGTAACCTACGTGTTAAAGCTGACCAAGACGGCGAAAACGAAATTGCTCAACTAAGTGCTGACGTTAACTCTACAGTGACTCAGCTACACAGCACGGTTGACGCCTTAATTCGTATCAGTGAAGACGTAGCTTCTGCTTCAACAGAGCTTGCTGCGGTAATGACGCAATCTGAAGCGAACGCACAGCAAGAATTGAACGAAATTGATCAAGTTGCTTCTGCTGTGAACGAGCTATCAAGCACTGCTGATAACGTGAGCGATAACGCAACGACTGCAGATGCAACCGCGAAGCAAACTGATGATCTAGCGAAAGAAGGTCTAAGCATCTTCGAGCAAAGCAATGCCGCTAGTCAGCAAATGTCTAACACTTTGGAAGAAGCGGCGGGTGTGGTAACACGTCTGAAAGATCAATCAGAGCAAATCAGCAAAGTGATTGAAGTTATCCGTAGTATTTCAGAGCAAACTAACCTGCTGGCACTTAATGCTGCTATTGAAGCTGCGCGTGCTGGTGAGTCTGGTCGTGGTTTCGCCGTAGTTGCGGATGAAGTTCGTATGCTTGCAGCAAGAACGCAGTCTTCTACTCAAGAAATCCAAGCCATTATTGAAGAGCTTCAATCTCAATCTGGTAATGCGAACGAAAGCATGCAGCAGAGCCTTGAGATGCTGCAGCGTAACCAAGCGTTGTCTAACCAAGCTAACGATGCGCTGATCGGTATTACTGAATCAGTTGTTGAAATCAGCGATATGAACACGCAAGTTGCAACCGCTGCAGAGCAACAGTCGCAAGTGACACAAGATATCAACCGTAACGTGACGAACATGTCTGAGATTATCAATCAGAACGTGGCGGGTATCAGTCAAAGTGCGCAAGCAAGTGCGGAACTATCGCAACTTGCTGAGCAGCAGAAACAACAGCTGTCATTCTTTAAACTGTAATCAGTAAAAGAACACTCTGTATAGCGTTCAAAAGCTAAGTTAGTCTCAACAAAGAAAATACCGAACCTAGGTTCGGTATTTTTTTGTCTTTTAAAGTGGTTGATTACTGGTTATACATCTTGCGCTTGTTTGCGACGACGGATAAAGCCTAACCCTAGTAAACCGCTACCAAGTAGTAGCATTGATGTTGGCTCCGGCACATCCCAGCGGAAATAAGCAGCACCGCCGCCAAATGGACTTTCATTCGCGACGATTGTGATAGAGTGCTGACCTGCATCTAGAATGACGCGATTGCTACTTACTAATGGGTCAGCTAAACACACTTCAGGGTCATTACCACAACCGCCAGTATCAGCGACACTTGGTGTAGAGAACAGTAGAGTACCAAAGTCAAAGACGCTAAAACTGTCACCACGAGCGAATGCATCAACGACGGTAAAACCTTGGCCACCGGTTGATGTGAAGGTCCATGGTGGTGCATCGGCAAAGGTTGTTGGCGTGCCAGTGCTAGGTACACAACCACCACATGCGGTTGCTGATGAACCTGGACCTGAGAAAAGGAACTCATACCAAGTATCGACTTGAATTGGACCTGCAAGTGCAGAAGTTGAAGCCCCAAGCGTTGCTGCTAATGCTAATGATTTAACTAATTTTGATTGAATAGACATGGTGTACCTTCCTTAGCTTGTTTCTCTATGAGTTATAAACTGACTAATACAAGGTGTATGCCATATTTTTAATGCTTTGTTTTTAAACAAATTAAAAATTAAATAGAAAGGAAAATAGGCGAGAGTGTAAAATTATTAGACACTAAGCGCTTGAAAGCCTAGGAACATAACAATGATTAAAAAAGCCCAGCAGATGATAGTGTTTAATGCACTGACTAAGCAGAAGAGCTTTACTAAAGCTGCCCAGTTGCTGGATATTTCGCGAACTCAAGTGAGTAAGCAGATTCAACAGCTTGAAGAACGCTTAGGTGTTCAGCTTGTGCAACGAACAACGCGTTCATTCTCTTTAACCGAAGAAGGACAACGCTTTGCTGCCCATTGCGCCAAAATGGTTGATGAAATTAACGAGGCGGAAAGCGAACTGTTTGACGCTACCGATAATATGCAGGGGTTGTTACGTGTGGGTATCGCTCAGTCGTTTGCCCGTCATCATATAGCGCCCTATATTTCGGAATTTCACCAACGCTATCCGCAACTGGATCTTGAATTGAGCTTGTTCGATCATCGAATTGACATGATCGCAGAGCAGTTAGATTTGTGGATTGGTATGACAGACTCACCACCAGATGGTTTTGTCGCGCGTCACTTGGCGGATTGTGAGTTCGTGCTGGTGGCAAGCCCTGATTATCTTGCACGTCATGGCGTGCCTTACGAACCACAAGATCTTAGTCAGCATAACTGTATTACTTACCACAGCCGCGAACGAAAAGATAATGTGTGGAGTTTCCAAAAAGAAGATCAAGATTTGCATTTAAAAGTGAAGGGTAACTTTCGGGTTGATTCCGCTGATGCGATTCTAGATGCGACTTTAACGGGGAACGGTATTGGTTATCTGGCAACTTACCTTATTAATAAAGAATTTAGTGAAGGTAAGTTAGTAAGGTTATTACCGGATTGGAAACTAACGCAGCACATGCCGCTTTACGCAGTCTACCCAAGGTATAAATTTCTGCCTCAGAAAGTAAATGCCTTTATCGAATTCGTCCGTCAACACGTAAAATTTTCGTCTTGTTAGGATGAAAAAACACCCGCCACATGATGCAAATTTCAGCAAGCAATCGATAACTACCAGTGATGATTGTCACTGGTGGGGACAATAGTATCCCCTATAGGAACCAATGGGGTTATTTTCGTTTGCTTTGCTGATAAAAGAACCAAGATTACGTTTTTGTGTATCAAAACTGTAAATGTGTGTAACATTTTGAACCTTGTCACACTTTTATTTATGAATAGAATGCCTCCGCAATCGTTTACCAAACAACTTCAGTGGAGAATGACCTGTGAATTATCTGGTCAGCATTTTAGGCGTATTTACGCTGTTTGCGGTTGCAATCCTATGTTCTGAAAACCGTCGTGCAATTAACTGGCGTACCGTGGGTGGTGCTTTTGCTATCCAATTGGTTTTTGCTGGTTTCATCCTATACGTACCTGTTGGGCGTGAAATCCTAAACAGCGTTTCAAATGCAGTCTCCGGTATCATCGACTACGGTCGCATTGGTACAGAATTCCTATTTGGTGAATTGGCACAGTTCAAACTTGGCTTTATCTTTGCCGTGAACGTATTGCCAACAATCGTATTCTTCTCAGCGTTGATCTCAGTGCTTTACTACCTTGGCGTGATGGGTTTTGTGATCCGCACTATTGGTGGCATGTTGCAACGCGTTTTAGGAACTAGCCGTACAGAATCTATGTCGGCAACAGCGAACATCTTTGTTGGTTCAGTAGAAGCGCCTTTGGTTGTTCGTCCTTTCCTAGCAAAAATGAGCCGCTCAGAGCTATTTGCTGTGATGGTTGGTGGTTTGGCATCAGTTGCTGGTGGTACTTTGGTGGGCTACGCTGGTCTAGGTGTCGAGATCAGCTACCTAGTGGCAGCAAGTTTCATGTCAGCACCGGCTGGTTTGATGATGGCTAAGATCCTTGTACCTCAAACTGAAGCGATTGATGAAGATAATCAATCTGCATCAGATGAAGACGAAGACGAACCTGTAAACATCATTGATGCAGCTACGCGTGGCGCATTGGGTGGTCTACAAATCGTAATGGCTGTTGGCGCAAGTTTGCTAGCAATCATCAGTTTGATCGCTTTGATCAATGGCGGTCTAGCCCATGTTGGTAGCTGGGTTGGTCTTGAAGAACTAAGCCTTGAGCTGATCTTCGGTTACTTATTTGCACCAGTAGCATGGTTGATCGGTGTGCCGTGGTCTGAAGCTACTGTAGCGGCTAGCCTAATTGGTAAGAAGATTGCAGTGAATGAATTCGTTGCTTTTGCTGACCTAATGGCAGTGAAAGAGCAGCTAAGCCAACACTCGCAAGCTGTAGTGACTTTCGCACTATGTGGTTTTGCGAACCTAACTTCAATTGCAATGTTAATGGGTGGTTTAGGTGGCGTTGTACCTAGCCGTCGTCCTGATATTGCTCGTCTTGGCTTTAAAGCAATTTTTGCAGCAACATTAGCGAACCTAATGAGCGCAACAATCGCAGGAATTTTCTTATCGTTCTAAGGGCTAGGCTCACATGAGCCCTAAGAACGGCTAAGAAATAACAGAGAGCTTCGGCTCTCTGTTTTTGTATCTGAAACTTGGCACTCTGCTTGCAATGTGTAAATGGTAACTAGAATGCCTAGTTGCAAAAGTAAACTCTTGATGGTGTTGAACTTGATTGTGTTGGAGTAGAAAGAGTTTTGGTTAAGGGCGTTAAGCAAAACTCTTAATACTAACAAAATGAAACCCGCGTTTAGCGGGTTCATTAGAGGTTTACTCGTAAGCCTGATTTTGCAAAACAGACTGGGTAAGACAAGAAGCAAGACCTAAGGGAACGAGTTGCAACATTTCTTAGTATAGCGAAGCATCGCCAATGGCTGTCTTAAAAGTGATAACATGAGCGGTAACAATCGAAATGAGAAAGCTCAATGAAATCACCAGTTGATAAGTTACTGACCAAGCATCAAGAACTCATTCATTCAGACGGTAAGACAGTGACATCGCACACTCAGCGTGATGAAGATGATTGGGTGTTACATACGTTAATGATTGAAGATTGCGATGTGCCTTTCAAATTCCGGCGCAAAAAGAAATACAAATCGCTTACTGGGCAGAAAGTGAATATTACTTACTACCCAGAAAGCGAAAAGGTGGCAGGGTTCGAGTTTGAAGTGATGCGAATTGTCCGTATCAAGCTTTACTGATATTGCTTACTCAATCGTACAGTGCTTGCCTTGGGTGTAGCTGATATTACGGAAATAAGCAGTTGATGTTTGTCCGCGATCGTCGTACTCACCCGCCCAATTTGAAATATGCGAATCGGTTAGCCATACATTTGCCATAATCCGAAGGGTTGAGTCATCAGCTGATGGTGTCGGATTGTTCGGATTATTACGCTGAACATAAACTAGCTGACCATCCACATACCACTTAATGGCTTTTGGGGTCCATTTAATGCCATAGCGATGGAAATCTTCTGAAGCATCAAAGTCTAGGAATATCAGTTTTTCATTACTGCTGGTGTAACGATCATCGTTAGTCCAGAAGTTAATCTGCATCATATTGGTGTTATTCCCTAAGAACTCGATGTCGATTTCATTGTGCATGCCATTACTGTTTTCGTCTTTGTCGTAAGGGCCAGCAAATAAGAAGAATGCACTCACTACACCAGATTCTTTAACTGGTTTCATTTCTGCTTCAAAGCAGCCATAGCGATAGAATTTATGGCTTCTTAATTCCCCTGACTGGAATTCGCTGCTTTGGTCTGGCAATGGATTTTTTGATAGTGAAATTGCCATACCTTCATTTTCGCTAAAGGTAATGGCTTCACCTTCCCAGCGGTTCACGAATGGAAAGCCATTGCTCCATCCGTCTGATTTCCACCATAAGCTATCATCGAGACTCGTCATAGGATCGGCAAAATTATTGGTGTTAGAGGTTGTGGCTTTTTTAGCCGCAAAAAGTGATGGTGAAAGTAGCGCGCAAGCAAGGATCGCCAAAGGCGTGAATTTTTTAATAGTTAACATATTACTGCATCAAGTTGTTAAGGGCGTAAATTGAGTCTAGCAGCGTGATTAATCACCTAAGTGCTTAAGCCTGTATCATCCATAAGACAAACTGAACTTTTGATATTTGGCTTGATAGAAGTCATATTTCGCCCTTCTGCTTGTTAGCTATTTATTGGATTTAGCCAGTTCTGATTCACTGAGTGGGAGGGGCGCTTCGTAACGCCAAATAGGACGGTAACCGCGCTTTTTGTACCAGAGCGAAACCAAAATAAGTGAGTTGGTATTGATGTTATAGGCAGTATTGGGCGAGTTTGGTTTGTATAGCCCAGTAGGAATAGAGCGGTGATCGACACTGTTATTAACGACAGTGTTGTAAAGCAGACGGCTGAAACTGTCTTTAAACAACATACTTAAGCCAAAGGCGACTTTATTACTGAACATTTGTCCATTTTCTATGGGTTTCCCCCCCGCTGAGGTGCTAAGCCAATTTTTGCCATAAAAATGAACATTGTTATAAGCAAACCAAGGGCGCTGGCTTAACGAATCTTCCGCAAAGATGGTCAGTTTTCGAGTATGGTCATACCGGTCTCGTTGAACTTCATAAAGTGAATCTAATTGATTCCACCAAACATCGTGGCTGCCGAGTTCTATTGCCTGAAGAACATAAGGGTCTGTGGTGAAGTAGGGCAGATTGCGAATATCAATGAACAGCAAATAATCATCAACGAACACTTGTTGACTGTATTTAGGACCAAGAGCTTCATCAACGTTGAGGTGCTGCATCGCGAAACCTTGCGCTGCATATTGCAAATAGCCTAAGCGACCTTCTTGACGATAGGAGGTCGAACTTTTGTATTTTTGCTCACCGTACAAGGTGCCTTTATAGACCGAGCGTTCAAGATCCCACGTACTTAGCAAAGCGGTGATCTTGGGTTTAAGTTCGGGTTTGTACTCGGCAGTGATGGTTAACCAAATAAGCAGGCGACCAATATCGAGTGCCGACCACCCATCGCCGTTAGTGCTATTCGTGCTGTAAGAGCCCGAGGGGTTACCCGTTTTTGTGTTGTACTGTCTGTTTGGGAGTTTATCGCGATAGAGTGGGAAGCTTGCCAAGGTTGCGATAGTTTTCTCTAGCATGGCATTGGCTTTTTCTTCGTTATATTGCCCCAAATGCTCTAGCGCTAGTATGGCACCTATGCTGCTGCCAACATCCCACATGGTCGCATGAGAATAACCTTGAACGGAATCAATGAGCCCAGTGTTGTCGTTCCAATTACGGTCGATGTAATAGCGGGCTTTTTTAAGTAGTAATAGATCTTCACGGCTGAGTTCAATCGCACTCCCTTCGGGCTCGGCCGTGAGTGGGTTAATGGTTTTGTTTTTTTGCTGTAGTTGCGCTGTTTTGGTGGGAAGTTCTACTGGAATAGCAGGCGCAATACTACGACGCTGAAACTCGATAACAGGCGCTTCGCTGTTATCTTGCGCTTGAGTGACGGCACGTCCGCCAAAAAAACTCGGCGCTTCAGGTTGTGCTGTTTGCTCTGTGGCTGAGCTCTCTGATGTTGCTGTTTGCGCGAAAGCAAGGTGGCTGACGGATAATAAACAAGCCGCTAACAAGCCTTGCCAGAGACGAGGCAATATGTGTTGGCAAGTGTCGGTGAGTAACAGCGTCATCATGGTGTTTAAGATTAATACGTACCAGCGTTGTGATGATATGCTCAAGTTGCATACAGCGTTGTCCCCTAACTATATGTTAAATAAACGCTAAATCAAGTTAAGCTTGCGAGGGTGTGAACCTGTAACTTAAAGTACTGATAGTTAGGTTTGCATCAATTTTGAGAATATGAGAAATATCATCAAAGCTTCACTTTTGCGCTTGGTATAATTCGATATAATGTTCACGTTTTAGACAGGGATACTGTGTATTCGTCAGGGATGTAATCTGAATTAAAGGCTATATCTGTGACTGCACCTCATATCGTAGAGTTTCACTCTGAATTTCCTCATCGCGTCATCATTGGTGACGACACGCTTACGCTGCAAGCCAGCGAACAATTAGACGTAAGTTTTGCTTCACGAAGCTATGTTCTACCGCGTACTTCCGCATTACGTGTAAAAGACTATCTCGCGCAAGCGTCACTTTTCCTTGAGCCATACGGTGATGTTCAGCAAGCTGATGCCGTGTTAGCGTTTTCCTTTGGCGATGCTCCTTCGGTTAATCGGGAATTGCAGCATGTAGCTCAGCAGTGTGCGGCGCAAAAGCCCAATATGCCTGTGTTAATGCAGCAAGAAATTTTCGCTCACGCTCAGGCGGCAAATAATCCGGTATTCTCAATTGCTGCGCAGCAATACCAAACGACGACAGATGTCGCACGTTCAGCGATGATGATGACAGATAAGCGAAAAGTGATTGTGGTCGCGCAAGCATGGCATGCTCAACGTTGTATCGCGACTTGCGAAGCGCTTGGCTGGCAGGTAGTTGGGTTACGTTGTGTGGCAGGTTTTCCTGAAGACGATCCACAGCCTTGGGTTCGTCATCCCCTTAATTGGATTATTAAAGAAAGCCACCGTGAACAAGCAGCGGGTTATGAAATAAGTGAGCTATTTCAACTAATTTAGTGATAATCCGTTATCTAAAAAACCTAACAGAGCAGCATTGATGTCTATACTTCATATAACACTAGTGGAGTATGGAGAAGGACCTTGCTGCTCACCCAATTACAGAATGCGTTTGCTGATTGCAAAAAGGATATTGCCTTTGTGGCTTTATTCAGTTTGTCGATCAACTTTTTGGTACTAACGCTTCCTATATACAGCTTGCAGTTGTTTGATCGCGTACTCAGCAGTTCAAGTTTTGATACCTTATTTGCATTGCTCAGCATTGCTGTTTTATTGCTGGTGGCACAAGCGGTCATTGAGCATATTCGTACCCAGCTGTTGCAAAAGTCAGGTTTGAAGTTAGATGTGTCGCTCAGCCCAGCATTGCTGGCAGATAGCGTGCGCATGTCATCGCAACAGAATCGAATTCAAAAGAGAGGCTTGCAAGATCTCGCTGAACTGCGCAATTTTTTGGTTACCCCTTCGACTTCTGCGATCTTTGATATTCCTTGGGTGCCTGTTTTCCTTCTTATTCTCTTCTTATTACACCCTTATATCGGTGCCGTGGCATTGGTCGGCAGTTTGATTTTTTCGGTTCTGTCGATATTGATGATGTATGCAGCACGTAAACCCAGCGGGCATTCTCAAGACTTAGCAGCCAAAACCAGTATGGAGTTAAATGACTATCTACGTAATGCCCCGATGCTTCGTGCGATGGGGATGGCAGACAGCATTGGCAATATTTGGAATAACCGCAACAGCGAGTTGTTGAATCTGCAATGGAAGGTCAATTCGCGTACAGGTCAGTTACTGGCGATTAGCCGTTTTTTCCGCACTCTGCTTCAGGTGATCATCTTGACTGTGGGGGTGATGTTGGCACTTGAGCAACAGATTGGTACGGGGGCGATTATTGCGAGCTCGATTTTGATGGCGAGGGTGTTGTCACCGTTTGAACAAGCGGTGAGTGGCTGGAAAGGTTGGTATAGCGCCTATCAGGCATATCAAAGATTAAAAAACATGGAGTGCAGCAAAGAGGCGCAGGCGCAAACCGAACTACCAGAACCTAAAGGTGAACTACTGCTTAAGCATGTTGGGCTTAAGTTTGATGGTCAGAAAGAGCCTGTACTACAAAATATCAGTTTCAAATTAGGGGCTGGGAATGCACTGGCGATCATGGGGAATAGCGGCTCTGGTAAATCTACGTTAGCGGCTTTGATCATGGGGATCCACAAACCGTCGATGGGTACGATCAAGATCGATGGAGCGGCAATAGAGTTGTGGCCTGAGGAGCAGTTTGGTCGCCACATCGGCTACTTGCCGCAAGAGGTTGGATTACTTGCCGGAACCGTCGCTGAGAACATCTGCCGCTTTAGTAATGCACCCGCCGATAAAATTATTCATGCCGCACGTTTGGCATGTATCCATGAGTTAATTATCTCTTTACCTAAAGGCTATGACACCTACCTTGGCGAAGGGGGCATGCAGCTATCTGGTGGGCAGAAGCAGCGTATTGGTTTGGCTCGCGCTATTTTCTCAAACCCTAGCGTATTGGTGTTAGACGAGCCGAACTCAAATCTCGACCCTGAAGGGGAAGTTGCCCTTGCTATCGTGCTGCAATATTGCAAAGAAAACAAAATTACCGTGGTGATGATCAGTCACCGTCCGGGGTTCTTGCGTCAGATGGATTGGGTGATTGTGCTTAAAGACGGCAAGATTGAAAAAGCTGGTACTTGCGACAAGTTCTTGGGTGCGATGTCTGAAGTGGATGGCAAATCTGAGTTAGCTCAAGTGCCGTCATCATCCGCGAACACCAAACCTGGTGACACTAAAACGGCGCAAAAAGTAGCGGCAGTTGCGCAATCAGGAGGCGCTCATGGATAAGCAGACTTTTGATACTAAGCGCATTATCGTTTTTGGTTGCTTATTTATTGCCTTAACGGTTGGCGTCTTTGTGACTTGGGCCGTGACGGCTAAATTGCATTCTGCCTCCATTGCCTCGGGTACGCTCGTTGTTGAATCGCAACGTAAAAAAGTTCAGCACTTACAAGGCGGCTGGGTTAAAGCCATTTATGTGAGCGAAGGGCAACATGTGAAAGCGGGCGAGGTGCTACTTGAGCTTGCTAACAGTAAGGCTGAAGCCGATTTTCGCCGTTTGATTTTACGCGCAGTGTCACTGCAATCACAGCGTGACCGTTTAGATGCAGAGTTAAACAAACGCAAAGAGGTGATTTGGCAGGTGCAAAGTATGCCAATCAGCCAAGAGTTGGATGACATTGAGCTCAGCAATATCATCAACACCCATAAGATGCAGTTTCAACAAGCTTCGCTTCGTGATGATTTACGCTCTGGTCAGTTTGAACAGCGTAAATTGTTACTTGATGAACAGCTACGTGGTACGAAATTTCAATTACGAGCGATTCGTCGTCAGCTAGATCTTGTGAAACAAGAAATAGAAATGACTGCTGGATTATTGAAAAAGGGTTTTGTTGCTAAGACCCGAATGCTGGAGTTGCAACGTCATCAAGCCAGCATTGAAGCGCAAATTGCTGAATTGGACTCTGAGCGCGAAGTCTTAGCACGTCAGCTTGTGTCGTTGGAGCAAGACTATGAAACCGAAACAATAGAGCTGCAACAAACGGTCACCGCTCAACTAGAGCTAACCGATAAAGAGCTGCGTGATGTGAAGCAGGCACTAACCGCAGCAACCGATGTACGCTCGCGCGTGACGATCCGTAGTGAGCATAACGGCACTGTGGTGGGGTTGAATGTTCACAGCGTAGGTGGAGTGGTTAATGCGGGCGATGTGATGATGGAAATTGTTCCAGATAGTGATGAATTGATTGTTGAAGCTCTAGTAAAGCCTGAAGATATTGATGTGGTTCATCAAGGTTTGGAAGCCAAGGTTAGGTTAAGCGCCTTTAATATTCGCCGCACTCCACCTGTGCAAGGTGAAGTGGTGTATGTGGCTGCTGACCGATTACTGCCGAAAAAAGAGTCTCAGCAAACGGGCTATTTAGTGAAGGTTAAGCTGAATAAAAACGAAGTGAGCCGTCTTGAAGGTGTCGAGCTATACCCAGGTATGCCAACAGAGGTCTTTATTTTGTTGGAAAGTCAAACTATGTGGGAATACCTCACCGCACCTTTGTTTAGTTCTTACTATCGCGCATTCAGAGAGTCGTAGGAAGGAGTCTGACCATGATTGTTTTTTGGTTATGTTTTTATTTGTTTTTCTTTTTACTCGCCATTGCTATTGGCTATTACAAGGGCAACCTAGTCGCTGGGGTGTTACTGGGTTATGTGTTAGGGCCTATTGGGGTCTTGCTACTGTGTATGAGCAAAGACCGCCGCCATATCACGTGTCCATTCTGCCAAGCGCAAATCCATAAACGTTCCTATTACTGCCCGAAATGCCGTGAAAAGGTAATGTGCGTTGCGTAGGGAAGATCAATATGACAAAAAAAACGAAAAGAACCCGCAAGCCATCTGCTGAATTGTCATCGTCGGCGGCAGAGGCTAGCGAACTGCTGAATCAGCCGCTGAAAACGAGAAAGTCACAGATAACTGTGCCGTTACTTAGATTGCAACTTGGTGTGTTAGCTGTCGTTGTCGCTGTAATGTCTTTGATGAGCGTGATTGCTTGGCAATACTGGCAGCATCAAAAGTTGCAGGCAGATTGGTTTGCGCAGGAGCAGGTGATTTTTAATCAGCGCACTCAGATTAATGAGTTGTTGGTTGAGCTAGATGATCAGCTACAACAGCAAGTTGCTCTGAAAGCGGATATCAGTACCGCAGGAGAGTTACTTGCAGATCAAAACTTATCAATGAGCTTATTAGATGAAGAAGTCACTCGCTTAACAGGATTGCTAGCTGATCGTGATAAGCAATTGAAGGTGACTAAATCAACTTACCAGCGCAATTTATCTTCCCAACTAAAAAGAGAGAAAGCACGTTTACGCTCTAGCGAACAAGCGCTCGCCCAAGAAAAACAAATGCTAGCGGCACAAGAAGCGGCTGTGAAATCAAAAATGGGCGATGTGAGTGAGTGGGAAAAGAAAAAAGCTGAGTTTGATAAGCTTTACGCAAGTTCTGCGCTTGAAGTTGAAAATGAAAAGCGCATCGACAAGTTGATGGCACAGTTTAATAGTTTGCGAGTGGATTTGAATGTGGTGAATGAGTGCGATAAAGACTATCTATATCGCTATAACGAAGCGAAGAGTGTGCTTAACCATATCCGCACTTTCATTCAAAAATATGAGATGAAACAAGAGTATTACTTTTACGTTATTTCAAACGATAGCCAAATTACGTCTCAAAATCGTCGGTTATGTTTGAAAGAATAATGCATATTAACCCGACTTATCAGGGCTAAGCTGTTTCTTCCACCGCCTCATATTTGAGGCGGTGTTTGTATTTATGTGTGATTTTTTTGTCATTAGTCGGGCACTTTTCAGGCTTAGTACAGTCTATGTCTTTACCGAATAGTTGAGGTGCTATTGGTATTTGTATGGGCTTGGAAATGGGGCGAGCAACTATTTACTAAGCGATGAGGTGAAATCCTTAAAAACGGTTCATTTTTTTAGTTTATGTTTGTCTTTAAATGTAATTTTTATGATTATCAATAGCCTAAAAAGGGTATACTGGACGGCTTGATTTTGTTTTAGGTGAATACGATGCGTTATGCATTATTAGGGTGTGCTTTACTATTAGCGGGGTGTAGTACATCAACGCCATTGAATGATCGTATTCTGGGTGATGCAGATTATTCTTTATCGACTCGCTTTACACCGGATCGTTTTGAGAGTGTAACGATCCAGCCTTATATTCAGTTTGATAAGCAGCTTCGTTTCTACCAAAAAACGACCGTATCTGATTTTAAGCGAGTAACGAAAGCCAGCACATTAGCAGCAGCAAGCCGCTACGATGATGTGTTTGAAGAGCCTCTAAACTCTAACAATCGCCACTTGTATCAATTTAAGGTGCACTTTGGTCAGGAGGTTGGCGGTACAACTCGTTATTTCTTTGTCTACGACACTCAAGAGAATGGTGCCCGTTGGGTAATGAACTTACATCATGATGGCCTTGGAGCTGAAATGATGTTCCCAACCCGTTATCAAACGCTAAAAGAAGGAATGAGCTTCACCGCAAGTTATGACTTACCGCTATCTGAGGTAATTAGCTTGGCGCAGAAGCAAAAGGAAACCTTACTTTTCCCTGTGACTCGTTTAGTGAACGCGCTTGATGCTGATGTGATCACGGATGATGATTTTGCTGATGATGCGTTTAGTCGCTCAGTTTCGGCTTTGATTGATTACGAAGGTTTATTCCCGATTGGTTTCTCATTCCATGAAACGTTACAAGGGGTTGATGTCGATACCGCCACTCAAGCGCAATTAGCGAGCCAGTGTGAATATCGGGTTGAAAAGACTTTTAGCCCACGTTCGCAACCTGAGTTGCTAAAAGTGCGAGATACCAGTTTTGAAGCTGTGCCTGTCGATGTGAGCTACAAGTATCAATTAAGTTGTGAAGGTCACAAGCCAGATACTTTGGCAGTAAATAGCCAGTTTTGGTACTCACCCGCTGTTGGCGTGGTGAAAACGGCGCGAGATGTGACCTTTACTGAGCTAGTATCTGATGATCTTTTAGATGATGCGATGGCGTATTTAGATGATAAAGCCGCGTTTAAAAAAGAGTTATCGAAGATCCGCTTTACTATTGGTTCTGCTGTTACTCGCGTGAAACCCGATTAGTGCTAACAGCACGGATCAGGTTTTGTAGCTGGATATCACTTTTTATCGCTGATATAAAAAATAACGCCGATGCATTATGCATCGGCGTTTGTTTTAGTAACAGGTAGCGCGATTAAATATCGTTGTCATTGAAGCTAATGTTGGCACTGTCGCTGTCACTCCAAATGGTAACTTCTTTACCTTCAGCGTTGCTAAAGGTGTAACCAGTGAGTGACTCGACATCGATATTTTGGGCTTCGTAGGCCGCTTTCAAATCGCTGTTCATGCTGGCATTGCTGCTGTCTAGGGTCCAACCAAAGCCTTGCAGATCCAGTGTTTCAGCACCTGAACATACAAATTGTCCGTTGGCTTCACCTGCAGTTTCATTGCTTAGTACCTTGTCGAGCGCAATTTTAAGCTCAGCATCGCTAGCGTTAACCACGACCCCTTCTATTTCTTGGTAAGCCGTTTGCGTCATGTCGATGATTTGGCTATCGCCATCGCTGCCAACAGAAAGTAAGTCGAAGCCTTCACCACCACTGAAGTGAACTGTAACACCATCGGTTTGGTCGATATCGTCTTTATCGAACACTAAGGTATCGTTACCAGCACCGGCAAAGAGTTGGTCAACGCCGTCACCACCATCTAGGGTATCATTGCCAGCTTGGCCGAAGATTAAGTCGTTACCTTCGCCACCTGAAAGGGTATCGTCACCAACACCGCCATCAATGTTGTCGCTGCCATCACCACCTGTAATGGTATCGTTGCCTTCACCGCCCGATAAGGTGTCATCGCCAGTGCCACCGTCGATAATGTCATTACCTACATCACCATAGATGCTGTCGTTGCCACTATCACCATAGAGTTTGTCGTCACCTTGCTCACCGTAGATGACATCGCTGCCGCTACCACCTTTAGCGGTATCGTTATCGACACCAGCGAAGATCACGTCGTTGCCGCCATCCCCTTTGATAAAGTCAGCACCTTCGTTGCCGTATAAGGTATCGTTGCCTGAGCCACCATAGAGACTATCGTTACCCAGACCACCTGTAAGTTGGTCATCATTGTTTTGACCATACAGTTTATCGTTACCTTCACCGCCTTCCAGCACGTCATTACCGCTACCTGCGTAGAGCTTATCGTTTCCTTCGCCACCGGTTAGGGTATCGTCACCGGCACCTGCATTGAGGTAATCATCGCCAATACCACCGTCGAGTTGGTCACTACCACTGCCAGAGTAAATGGTATCGTTACCTTCTTCGCCAGAGACTTGGTTAGCACCATCGCCAGCACTGATATAGTCATTACCTGTGCCACCTTTGATGGTATCGTTGCCGCTACCTGCGTACAGTTTGTCGTTGCCTTCACCGCCTTCAAGGGTATTGTTACCGTCACCTGCATTAATGGTGTCAGCGCCGTCGCCACCGTAGAGCTTATCATCACCACCGCTGGCAGTTAGGGTATCGTCACCTAATCCACCTGTTAGGGTGTTATCACCCGCACCTGCATTGAGGTCATCGTTACCCTCACCACCATCGAGAATATCGTTGCCTGCACCAGCTTCTAAGGTGTCATTACCAAGACCACCACTTAGCGTATTGTTACCAGACTCAGCGGTAAGAATATCATCGCCTTCGCCGCCATCTAGGCTGTCATTACCTGCGCCCGCATTTAAGGTATCGTCGCCAAGCCCACCTTCAAGGGTATCGTTGCCGTCAAAGCCTTCAAGACGGTCATCGCCGTCATCGCCACGTAAGATGTCGTTGCCTGAACCACTATACAAGGTATCGTCATCATCACCGCCAGATAGTGTGTTATTACCTGCTTCTGCGTGAAGTTCATCTTTACCAGCGCCGCCAGACAGGGTGTCATCGCCTAAGCCTGCAAATAGTTTATCGGCACCTTCGCCACCGAGTAGGGTATCGTCACCATCTCCACCAAGCAGTAAGTCATCACCGTCATCGCCCGATAGGGTATCGTGACCTGCGCCGCCTTCGAGTTGGTCAACACCAGCGCCACCTGAAAGGTTGTCGTTACCTTCTGCGCCGTAGAGTAGGTCGTCTCCGCTACCAGCGGTTGCAGTATCGTTGCCGCTACCGCCAA
Source organism: Photobacterium jeanii (assembly GCF_001650345.1). GTDB lineage: Bacteria > Pseudomonadota > Gammaproteobacteria > Enterobacterales > Vibrionaceae > Photobacterium > Photobacterium jeanii. The sequence goes on from NZ_LVHF01000028.1 coordinate 373,274, forward strand.
ATAAGGTGTTGTTACCTTCACCTAGATCTATGGTGTTATTACCCGCTTCGCCGTAGACCACGTCATCGCCTTCGCCAGCGTCCACCTTATCGTTACCTTCACCAGCAAAGAGGGTATCGTTACCTTTTCCGCCAGTAATGGTATCAGCATCGCCTCCACCGTAGAGGGTGTCGCTTGCGTCACTGCCGATTAAGGTATCATCACCTTCGCCACCGTAAATTTGGTGACTACCTGTTGCCGCAGCAATCAAGGTATCGTCGCCAGCTTCACCGAGTAGGGTATCTTGACCGTCATCGGTTAGGGTATCGTTACCCGCACCACCGGCAAGGAAGTCAAAACCTTCACCGCCGACCATGGTATCTGCGCCATCACCGCCAAACAGGGCGTCGTTACCTGTGCCGCCTTCAAGGACATCGTTACCGCTACCTGCATCAATATGGTCATCACCAGCACCTGCGATAATGGTATCCGCGCCATCGCCAGCGTAAATCATGTCGTTGTCATCACCAGCGTCAATCTTATCGCTGTTGATACCGCCGTAAATGGTATCGGCACCTGTGCCAGCGGTGATGGTGTTGTTACCGGACTCACCGTAAATGGTATCGTTACCTTCACCGGCATCTATGGTGTCAGTACCCGCACCAGCATAAATGATGTCATCACCAGCGTTGGATGTGATGGTATCGTCGCCTTCGCCACCGCCTAGAATGTCGTTTTCATCAGCACTGATCAGAACATCGTTACCAGCATCACCGTAGAGTTCGCTAATGCCTTCGCCGCCGTCAAGGTGGTCATTGCCTTCACCACCTGCAAGAATATCAATGCCTTCACCACCTAGCATGGTGTCGTTACCAGTACCACCAACAAGGGTATCGTTACCTTCGCCGCCCGTGAGCTTATCATCGCCAGAGCCACCGAGTAGGGTATCGTGTCCTTCATGACCTTGAAGGTCATCATCACCGCTATTACCTTCTAGTAAGTCATCACCTTGGTGACCCAGTAATACATCGTCGTCGCCACCACCGTGTAAGCTATCGGATTCGTTCGAGCCTGTTAGCGTATCATCGCCTGCGCCACCGTATAGGGCACTCGCATTCACACCTGCGTTAATGGTGTCATTACCATCTTCGCCGTAAAGCTCATTGTTACCTTGTTGACCTTCGATTACGTCATCACCGGCACCAGCGTAAACTTTGTCGGCACCTTCATTGGCATAAATGGTATCGGCACCATCACCAGTAAATACGCTATCGTCACCTGTGCCCGCATACACTGTATCGCTGCCGCTACCTGCGAAGATATTATCGTTACCTTCACCTGCGGTAATGGTGTTGTCACCATCGCCAGCGTAAACCACATCGTGACCGTCACCGCTGTCGATCGTATCGTTACCTTCTGCCGCGTAAACCGTATCGTTGTCTAAGCCGGTGTTAATGGTGTTATCACCGGCACCCGCAAATACGGTGTCGTGGCCATCGCCTGTGGTGATGTTGTCGTTGCCTGCATCGGTATAAACGGTGTCGTCGCCGCTACCAGCATCAACGGTGTTATTACCTGTTTCACCAAAGATGGTATCGTGACCCTCACCACCTTCGATTTGGTCATCACCTTCACCGGCATAGACAAAGTCATCGCCACTACCAGCTTTGATGATGTCGTCACCTTCGTTGGCATGAAGTACGTCGCTACCTTCGCCACCGTCGAGAATATCGTTACCTTCGCCACCAAAGAGTTGGTCACTACCTTCGCCGCCGCTTAGGGTATCGTTACCAACACCGCCATAAACCATATCGTCGCCAGCGCCACCAGAAACAATATCGTCACCTTGTTCACCAAAGACGCTATCGTTACCTTCGCCGCCTTCAATGGTGTCGTTATCGTCACCACCAAGGAGCAAGTCGTTGTCGGCACCGCCGTCGATAGTATCGGCACCTTCGCCACCAAGCACGAAGTCATCGCCCGCGCCTGCGGTGATCTGATCGGCACCCGCATCGCCGTGGATTTCATCTTTGCCTTCGCCGCCATCCAGAATATCCGTACCTAAGCCGCCGAAGAGTTTGTCATCGCCTGTGCCGCCCGACAGGATGTCGTTACCATCATCACCTATCAGTGTATCGTTACCTTCACCGCCGTAAATAACATCATCACCTAGCTCACCAAGGAGTAAGTCATTACCCTCGTCGCCATACAAGGTGTCGTTGCCGTCACTACCTAGTAAGGTGTCATCGCCTGTGCCGCCATGTAGTTCGTCATCACCGTTACCGCCGATAATGACGTCGTTACCTTCGTCACCATAAAGCTTATCGTCATTGATATCGCCGTCGATGAAGTCATCGCCTGTGCCACCATAAATGGTATCTGAACCTTGTTGGCCAAATAGACTATCGTTACCTTCACCGCCAGTAATGGTGTCGTCATAGATGTTATGAGCAACAAATTCGACCGCTTCAATATCGGTGATAGGATTACCTTCAGGGTCAACCAGGCTAAAATTAACTTCTTGGTCAGGGCCAACTTGCTCTGAGGTATAAGTGATATCAACAACCAGTTCACCGGTTTCTGAAACTGTTGCTGGAACAGAGGTGATCACTTTGCCTTCAAGATCGGTGAGTTGCACCACCACAGAGGTGTACTTAGGATCAACCGTGAACTTGGTTGTCATTGAGCCTGTACCGTCAACTAAATAGTTGCCAATACGTGCTGTGTGTGTGATTTGCTCTTGCGGCTCAGCTGGTGCGGTATAGGTATAGACGGTCTGAGAATCGCCCCAGTCATCGCTTTTTGCGGGTTCTGCTGGTGGCTCTTCACCGTATTCAACATCACCAAAAATGGTATCGTTGCCTTTACCACCAGAGATTTTGTCGCTACCTTCGCCACCCGCTACAAAATCGTCACCACCTTTAGCTTCGACCTGATCGCTACCTGAAAGAACGCTAATGCCATCATCTTGTTCCGTTCCTACGACCTTGTCGTTTCCTTTAGTCCCTTGCATAGTCACCTCGTTCAAATCAGACGGTTATCGGTTGATATGAAAATTGTTCGTTAGATACGTCGCTTATTTACTTAATGGCATAAAGAGTGCCAAGTTTGTGAATGCACCTGCTGAAGTGAAATTCACTCAGGGTTTAAGCAAGGTTGAACAAGGGCTAATTGGTTGTTATTCAACGCTTGATAAGAAATCAGCAGCATAGATTCACTGTTTCATATCAAGGGTAGACGGGTTTTTAGGCATTGCCATCATAAATTCTAGATACACGGCGTGGTCACAAAATGGGAATAAGAACACAAATACATTGCTAATTTTTGCAAAATGCGAAAAGTTGACGAGATGCTTATATCTCTGAAATGTAAAAGGAAGCTAAAAAGAAAAGGAATAGGCAAGAGTGAGAGAACCATCAATAAAGCGCCCGGTATCTTTGCCGCGCTGAGATGGGTTCCAACGGTTACCTGAGTAGTTATTGTATTGTAAAGTGATAGTACCTGGTCGCCAATCAAAGTAGCCAAAGCCGTAAGTAAAATCAGGGTTCCAAGGTTGTTGCTGCGATTTATCGAAATAATAGAAAGCAGTACCGTTAACATACCAATTACCGACGATAGAGTATTTACAGCCAAGGCTTAGGGTTTTGTGTCCACTTTTATAACTGGTTGAGGCAAGGTCGAAATACTCAGGGGTATAGTTGAAGTCAACTTGGCAACCAATAGCGCCATCATCGGTAAAGGTTAACCAATCAACAACGGGCTTGGTGACTGGAAATTTCCAACCTAGCGCCCATGTACCTTGATTGAAGTTGGTTACAGGTTGCTCTTCGGTTGCTTTAAAGCGGTTACCACCGTAATTGGAATACAATAAGCTAAAGGTATAAGGACGCCAATCGCTGTACCCAAAGACATAGGTAAAGTCAGGATTCCAAGGCTGTTGTTGTTCTTTATCGAAGTAGTAATAAAGCGTGCCGGAAACAAACCAGTTACCAATAATCACGTATTTGAGTGATAAGGTAGCAATGGTGTTGTTATTGCTTGGACCATTGGTTGCATTGGCTGGCACGTTGGCAGCTTCAGTCTTAAGTAAAGGATGACCAAGCCCTAAGTTGCCGCTTAGCCCTTTAAGCCAGCTGTCATCTTCGCTACGTTCCGCCCACTCTTCAAAGGGCACATCAAATGAGCTCGTTACCCCTTTCCAGATCAACTCTGACTCTGATGGATCGTCTTGATCTTTATTGTCTACAACTGCCGCTTTACTGAAATTTGGCGAAACAGGGGCAGGAGCATGCTTGGCTGTTTCAGACAGGTATTCACTCGCAATAGTGGGGGGCACAGCTAAACAAAGGCAGGCGATAAAGCAAGGTTTTTGCATATTCTCTCCCTAGAATTATCGCCAGTGTGTAGTCGTAAGGTACTAAAATACAACATTTATTATACCTTTATATGACATCAATCACAGTGCAAGAAGTTTTTGTCTGAATTTATGGTTAGAGGAGTAATAGTTACTAGACTTGATTTGTGATTGGTATGTTTTTGATTTGTTGACACAAGTGATTTATATGAAATAAGGTGTCTATACTTGTGTGGTATTGCAAAGATGGTGGTTTCTGAATGAATGAGATTCTTGTCGTAGACGATAACAGAACCATGCTGATGTTTATGGAGCGTGTACTCTCCAAACGTGGCTTTAAAGTCACAACTGCAAATGATGGCACGCAAGCCCTGCATGTATTAGAAGAATGTCCAGATATCCAGTTTGTTTTAAGTGACTGGATGATGCCTGAAATGGATGGAATTGAACTCTGTCGTCGTCTTAAATCAGGCAATTATTCTCGCTATATCTTTTTTGTGTTGCTATCAGGTAAAGACGATCAAGAGTCGATCATCAGCGGCATCAATGCAGGTGCTGATGATTTCGTAGTGAAAGATACCCATGTTGATGAAATTGCAGCGCGTATTAAAGCCGGTTTTCGTACTTTAGCGCTTCATAATGAAATAACGACTAAAAATGAACAGCTCGATAGTGCTTACGCCATCATGAAAAAAGACTTGGAGTCGGCAGGCGATATGTTGAAACGTTTGTTACCGGCAGAGCGAAAGTTATCGGGTGTTGAAATCAGTTATGTGTCGATTCCGAGTGCCCAAATTGGCGGTGATATGTTGGGTTACATGCAGCTTGATGAAGACAATGTTGGCTTTTATTTACTTGATGTTGCAGGGCACGGGGTGTCATCGGCTTTGATGTCGTTTTCGGTCCAGCAAAGTATCGCCGTTAACTCAGGTAAAGGCTCAATTGTGAAATCGTCGATAGATCAGCCTCCTTATTATCAAATCACTCAGCCATCGAGTGTATTAAAGCAATTAAATGATCTTTATTTAAGTGATGATCATAACTTGCTTTATTTCACCATGGTTTATTCCGTATTAAACGCTAAAACGGGCGAAATGAAATTCTCGATAGCAGGGCATCCGCCTTTGGTATGGCTACATGCTGCCACAGGTGAGGCTGAATTTATTGGTCAAGATAGTTTTGTGGTAGGGGCGTTTGATTTTGTTGATTACCAAACAGCATCACTACAGCTAGAGCCAGGTGACAAAATTTGGATTTATTCTGACGGTATTACTGAAGCTGAAAAAGGGACTGAGCAATTCTCAGAAGAAGGCTTTAGACAAACCGTAATGGATATAAAAGATCATCCAACAACAGTACAAACCGAAATGCTGGTCAATCGCGTGAGAGATTGGCAGCGCTGTGAACAGTTTGACGATGATGTGAGTGTACTCGTAGTCGAATGGACAGGTTATTCAGAAGGGGAACAAGCATGCAATACGAAGTTTTCAACCAGGGTCAATGCACAATTCTTCAAATAAAAGAGTCACGTTTCGATGCCAAATTGGCACCGGCTTTCCGTGCTGTTATTGAAGAAAAATCCAATGAAATTGATAGCCATCTAGTACTGGATCTGAGTGAAGTCCGTTTTATGGATAGCAGTGGTTTAGGTGCAGTGATGGCTGCTTATAAATTGCTAAAAGGTAAAAAAATCAGTGTGGTTAAGCCACAGCGTGCAGTGCAAGAACTACTAAAACTAACTCGTATGGATAAGTTAATTGCGAGCTATGAATCAGTGGAAGATGCTGTTGCGACTGTTGCTTAAGGAGTAGTTATGAAGGGAATGATCCTCGCCGCAGGGAAAGGCACTCGAGTAAAACCCATTACTCATACAATCCCTAAACCTATGATCCCTATATTGGGTAAACCTGTAATGGAGTCGATGATCCAGCTATTTGCTGCCCATAACATCGACAAAATTGTAGTGAATACGAGTCACTTAGCAGAGGTAATTGAGAACTACTTTGCTGACGGTCACCATTTTAATGTCCAGCTTTCTTACTCTTACGAAGGCGAGATGGTTAATGGCAAGTTTGTTAGTAAAGCCTTGGGTTCGGCTGGTGGGATGCGAAAAATCCAAGATTTTTCTGGGTTCTTCGATGAAACTTTCGTTGTGGTCTGTGGCGATGCGTGGATTGATCTCGATCTGACGGAAGCGGTACGTCGCCATAAAGAAAAAGGTGGTATTGCCACTATTGTGACGCGCAATGTTGATATTAGCGAAGTGAACAAGTACGGCGTCGTCGTGACTGATGGGCATGGTCAGGTAACCAGTTTCCAAGAAAAACCGTCTCAAGAAGAAGCGTTGTCGACTGAAATTAACACCGGTATTTATATTTTTGAGCCTGCGATTTTCGACTTTATCCCGTCAGGACAAGAGTACGATATTGGTAGTGAATTATTCCCTGCGTTGGTTGAAAACAATATCCGTTTCTTTGCTACTAATATGGACTTCCAGTGGCTGGATGTAGGTAATATCAGCGATATTTGGGGCGTAACTAGCGAGATCCTTCACGGTAAAGTACCTGGTTATCCGATTCCTGGTACACAGGTTAAACCTGGAATTTGGGTGGGCATTAACACAGTATTTGACCCTGACGCCTGCAATATTACGCCGCCTGTGATTGTTAGTAGCGGCTGTGAAATTCAACCTGGTGCCACTATAACAGGGCCTGCGGTTATTGGCGCTAACTGTAAAGTAGAAGCCAATGCAGTGGTTACTCAGAGTTTAGTGAGTGACTACATTCATATTTCTGGAAGTGCTTTCGTCGAAAATAAAACGGTCTTTGGTGATTACTTTATTAGCCATGATGGTTTTACTCAGTCATTGGTTGAGATGGATGCGATTCACATGCTCAAAGATCGTAGAACGAGCCAACCATTACTCTCTCAAAATATGGGGCAAGGTGTCTTTATTCCGCAAACTGAGCCGGTAAAAGAAGTCACCACAGTGAAATAATAAGGAGCTGCTCGATGGAAACTGTTGATTACCGTTTTACAAAACAATACCAGAGCTCTTTGGAAGTCTCCCGAGATGTGGCTGAAGATGTGAAATCGTTTTGGTTAGATGTTGGGCTTAAAGAAGAAGTTATTGAGCAAATTGAGCTTTGTTTAGTGGAGTTGGTAAACAACGCTTATGAGCACGCCTATCAGTCAACCGAAGGTGAGCCCATCGAGCTGATTTCTTATATTAAAGAGAATGAACTCGTTATCGAAATTACCGATTACGGTCAGTCGATGACTGATGACGAATTCGAGAAAGCGATTAATAACACTTTTATTGAACCAGATCCTGAAGACCCAGAAACATGGACGACGTCAGGGCGAGGTTTCATTATTGTGGTGCAATTAACCGACAACCTTGAATACGAAAAAAGCGGAAAGAAAAATACGTTCAAACTTTATAAAAAAACAGAAGCTTAATTTATTTGCTGAGGAATTTATGAGAATAGCATTCGCCATGATGGCGTTATTCTCATTATCATCTTGCGCTATACAACAACCTAATAATGACTGGCAAACTTCTGAGCAATCGTTAAATGGACTGTGGCGATTAGAGATAATTGATGAGCAACAACGTCAATCTGTAATTCATGAAGTTAATGTACCTAATAACTGGTTTTTAGAAGGTATAGACCATGCTGGAACGGGTATTTATTCACGCCAATTAGCGCTGAATAATAAACCGAGTCAGTCACGTTATTGGTTGCAATTTAGCGCTGTTGACTACGAAGCAAAAGTCTCCCTCAATAACCAAGATGTGATTTCGCATCTTGGCTATTTCTCGCCGTTTACTGCCGAAGTAACCTCTTTGATTTCTGAAGGCGCTAATCAACTTCAGGTGTGGGTGAATAGCCCTGATGATCCTAAAGATGCAGATTGGTCGCTTTATAAAAATCAAATCAAAGGTGTACTTAACCACCACGATACTCGTCCAGGTGGCGCTTGGTCTGACGATGGTCAAGATCGTAACTCTGGCGGTATTTGGGGTGATGTTAACCTCAGACAAACAGGCCCTATAGCTGTTCAGCATTTAGCCGCAATTCCTCATGTTGAATTAGCGGCAACCACTCAATCGTCAGTCAGTGAGCGTACATCTGCACTGACATCAGCAGATGTACGTTTTCAATTAGACAACCTAGCGCAGCAAGAGGCTGAATTACGTTATACCTTGTGGCGGGAAGGGCTCGATAGTCAAACAGAGCCAACGGAAAGTTACCAGCAAACTGTACAGCTAAGCCAAGGCAAACAAACGATATATTGGCAATTACCTGAGAAAGAGCGTTTGTTGTGGTGGCCTTGGGATTGGGGTGAGCCGAACCTTTATCGTATCCAACTTGAAGTGCTGATTAATGACAAGGTTTCAGATACCTACCAAGCGTCTATTGGGTTTAGAGACTTTGCATTTAATGAAGATAAAGGTGAGTTCTACGTCAACGGATTGCCTTATTTTATCCGTGGCACAAATTACATCGGAAGCCAATGGCTTGCCGAGATGACAGCGGGTGACTACCAGAACGATCTCAATTTAATGCGCCAAGCCAATATTAATAGTGTGCGGGTTCATGCTCATGTCGCGGGAGAGGACTTTTATCATCAGGCTGATAAAGCAGGCATTTTGGTGTGGCAAGACTTTCCATTGCAATGGGGATATAGCGATTCGGACACTTTTCGCCAGCAAGCGGTTGAGCAAACCAAAGCCATGACAGACATGTTAGCGAATCATGCCTCTATTGCTTTTTGGTGCGGTCACAATGAGCCGCCATGGGATGCTGACTGGATGAAATACAAATATCCAAGTTATCAATCTGCTCAAAATAAGCAACTGACGCAAGCGGTCTATCAAACGCTGTTAGCGGCTAATGATAAACGTATTGTGCGTGAGGCCTCTTACACCAAAGAGCACCCTTGGCTTGGTTGGTATTCAGGGAAATATCAGGATTATAAAACCGCGCAGTTCACACCGATTGTGAGCGAGTTTGGCGCTCAGGCCATGCCAAGTTTGGCAATGATAGAAGCGATTTTATCTGATGTTGGTATAACGCCCAATGAGTGGCCGTTGAGTAAAAAAGCACTCGCAACATTGAGTTATCACAATTACCAACCACATGAAACCTTAATGATTGCCAAGGTTCCTCAAGGTGAATCTTTGTCACAGTTTCATCAAAATACCCAAGAATATCAACGGGTAGTCACCAAATATGCAGCTGAACACCTAAGATTAAATAAAGGACAAGGCGTTGCTGCCATTTATCAGTTTATGTTTGTTGATAGTTGGCCTGCGATCACTTGGTCGGTTATTGATGTCAATCGTCAAACTAAGCCAGCCTATGAAGCGCTGAAACAAGCTTATCAACCATTGCTTGCTGTCATTGAAAGGGATGTAACACAAGCGGATGGACAGGTGTCAATAACCATAATTAACGACAGTTTGCAGTCTTACTCAAAAGCAAAACTGTGGATTAAAAATCAATACGATAACAAGCAGTGGCTAGTGGAAAACATCAATATTGCCGCAAACACTCAACAGCAAGTTGTTACCAACCAAGTGTTTGCAGGGTTATCTGGTTACCTCTCATTGGTTTTAACCGATGAGTCAGGAAACGAGCTGAGTCAAAACCACTACAAGCTGCAAGACTGAACTTCATACAACTTTGGCTCTAATTGCCGCGAAAGGTGGAATGATGACAAGGACGCTCATTTTATTGTTGTTTACTGTGCTTTCAGGATTAGTGAACGCCAAAATGTTAGTGGTCAATCAGCTTGGGTATATGGCTGAAGGAGACAAACTGGCTTATTGGCTAAAGCCGACAGCGATAGATGCGACAGCTTCAAAATACGAGAAGGTTGCACTTTTTTCTCTGGATCAGCAGCGCGACATCGCGGAATTTGACGTTCAATTGCAAGCTCAGTTACCTGATGAGCGACCTGTAGCGGTTGTTGATTTTAGTCGAGTGAAAAATACGGGTTGGTTTCAGCTAGTGGTTGGTGACGTTCGTTCAACGCCATTTCAAATCAGTAGCCATTCCTACCATGATTTAGCTCAGCGTTTGATCCATGCTCTATATCTTCAACGTTCAGGTGAAAGCGTGACAGATCCTGTAACGGGCATGGCGAGGCCTATCAGCCATACCAAAGATGGTGTGATTTTCCGTAGTGACCCTTTCCATAAACGCGGCAAAGCGTTGGATATGACAGGCGGTTGGTACGATGCCGGTGACTTTGGTAAATATGTGGCAACTACTACAATCACAGCTGCGCGCTTGATGGAAGCGTTTCGTCAATCACCTGAGTTTTTTGAATCTCAGCCTTCTGAGTTACAAAATCATGGTGTGAATACAAATACAAGCCGCGCTGATACGGCAGTTGAACCACGTTTACCTGCAATTTTGGTGGAAACCCAATATGGTTTGAATTGGCTACTGAAAATGCAGCGTGCTGATGGGGCTGTGTATCGTAAACTATCAGGAGCACATTGGCCCGCTAAAATCCCGCCTTGGCAAGATTTGCAAACTCGATTTATTTACGGTGTGAGTACACCTGAAACTGCCAAATTTGCTGCAACGATGGCAATGGCATCACGTATTTATGAACCTTACCAACCGAGTCAATCTCGTCGTTATTTACAAGCCGCTGTTCATGCTTGGCGTTATTTAGAGCTTCATCCTGAGCAATATATCGACTGGCAAAAGGGTGATGATTCAGGCTCTGGGCCATACATCAAAAATAAAGAAGATGTAGAAGCCTCACTCGATACTGATATTGACGATCGTTTATGGGCATTGGCGGAGCTCTATATCACCACCGAGCAAGATAAATTCCTCACTGAGTTTGAAAAATTATATGACTCGCAATGGGTGGATATCTTTGAGTGGAAAAACCCAGCTGCAATGGGGGTTTGGCATTTATTGCTAACGCTTGAAAATGCTCATCCTTTGTATCCCAAGTTAGCCAATGATTTAAAAGCCAAAGCTGATCACTATGTAGAGCAAGCAAACAACTCAGCTTTTGGTATTGCTAATCAGCGTTTTATTTGGGGCTCGAACAAGATGACAGCAGAGGCCGGTATTTTGGTTGCTTGGTCTGATTTTATTCAAGGTAAAAAGGATCATCGTGCTGTTGTGCAATCGCAAATTGATTATTTGTTGGGAGCGAATGCTTTTAACTTAAGTTTTGTCACTGGTAGCGGCACCTATGCTGTTCGCAATCTCCATCATTTATACCGTATTGCGACAGGTGTGATTTTACCGGGGTATTTGGTTGGTGGCCCAAATGAAAAAGCGCAGGCAGGGGTTGCGCCGAAAAACATGGGAATGCTGAGTTATGTTGATAGTGAAAAGTCTTATGCGGTGAACGAGTTTGCTATCGATTATAACGCCAGTCTGATTGGGTTATTGGCCGCGCATCACGCGTACTTTCGTCAATATTAATGGAGTAATGCTAGATGGATTTTTATTTTAAGGAGTTTGAGCATCGTAAGCCACCAGAACCTGTACCTTATAGCATGTCGCGTGAATTGCTTTACCAATACTTAGCTACATGTAATTTAACCTTGGGGATCTGGTACTTATGGTGGCGATGGACTTACGCACTGAACTACGAGGCTATGTGGTTCTCGCTACCACTGGCATTTGCTGAGTCTTGTGCATTTATTGGTTCAATGTTGTTTACATTCAACCTTTGGAAAACCAAAGATGAACCGAAAAAAGCACCACCGCATAAAATCGCGGAGTGTGTGCACGACACCGATGAAGACAGACCAATCAGCGTTGATGTGTTCTTCCCAACTTATGATGAAGAGCCTGATTTGGTGCGTCTGAGTATTGTTGATGCAATGAAGATCCGTTATCCGCATGAAATTGAAACCAAGATCTTTATTCTCGATGATGGTAAGCGTCCAGAAATGGAAGCGCTCGCCAAAGAAATGGGAGTGGAGTACATCACCCGTGAAGGCAATATTGGTTTTAAAGCAGGTAATTTGCGTAATGCGCTGGAGCAAACCTACGGGGACTTCATTGTTATCTGTGATGCTGATACCCGCCCATTCCCTTCTATTTTGGAAAACACCTTAGGCTACTTCCGTGACCCTGATGTGGCATGGGTACAAACTCCTCAGTGGTTCTTCGATTTACCGGAAGGCGAACGTTTACCTAAATGGCTAGGTAAGAAATTGGGTGGATTTGGTCGTCTCATTGGGCGTGGTGTCGAGCGTTTATACGGTCCGGTTACCCTTGGCGAAGACCCATTTGTGAATGACCCTCAAATGTTCTACGACGTTATTCAACGCCGTCGTAATTGGGTAAATGCATCCTTCTGTTGTGGTGCTGGCTCTATTCACCGTCGTGAAGCGGTAATGGAAGCGGCATTGCGTGCTTACAGTGAGCAGATCAGCAAAGAGCACGATGAAGTTGAACGTCAGATCCGTAAGCTCACCAAAGAGAAAACGGTCGACCGCGATATCTCTGATAACTTGCGCCAGGAAATCTTGCTGGATACCGAATTTACCCCTTATAAATTCCACGTATCGGAAGATTTGTATACCTCGATTGTATTGCACTCAGATACTGAGCGTAATTGGCGTTCTGTAATGCATCCTCAGGTTGAAAGTAAAATGCTATCACCTCAGGATTTGCAGACTTGGACAGTTCAGCGCTTTAAATACTCGGGTGGTTCAATCGATATCTTTATGAACGATAACCCATTGTTCCGCAAAGGCATGACGTTCAAGCAGAAATTGATGTACGCCGCGAGTTTCTGGTCAAACTTATCGGCTATCTGGAACATTATTTTCTTAGCGTGTCCAATCATCTACTTCTTAACCAGTATTGCTCCGGTTAGTGCGTACGATACGACTTTCTATCTCCATTTCTTACCGTTCGTGTTAACGGCTGAGCTGGCAATGATGATAGGCACATGGGGAGTTGCAGGTTATAAAGGGAAAACCAACTTCCTCTCCTTCTTCCCTGTTAACTTGCGGGCGCTATGGACAGTATTGCGCGGTAGGAAAATCAGTTTCCCAACCACACCCAAAGAGCGACAAACCGGTACCTTTATTAAGTTGGTGATACCGCAAATATTGGTCTTCGTGTTGAGTCTATTCAGTATGACATTTGCTTGGGTTGGTTACACCACGGGCGCATTCGGGGAGCACTCATTTGGCGGTTTAGTACTTAATACCTTCTGGATCATTAATAACATGATGGCGATGTGGGGAATGATTGCAGCTTCTATCTGGACTCCGCCGTCTGATGAAGAGCAGGAACAAGGATCTGAGGAATTAGAATATGGAATTTAAAAAAGCACTCGTGAATGCACGGCATCACCTTGTCTTTATAACGGGATTGGTTACTGCTCTTATAATTGCATTTACTATCGAAACCCGTGATTACGGGCATGTATTGGGGAATATCACCTTTGAAGTATCAGAGCCAATTCCTCATCGCGAAAGCCGGATTTTAACCGATGAAGAATTTACCTGGGCGAAAACGGCGTGGACTTACTTTGAAAATAATTACCAAGAAAACACAGGGTTGGTGAATTCGGTAGATGGTTATCCTTCTACGACCATGTGGGATACCGCATCTTATTTGATGGGGCTGATTTCGGCTGAAAAACTCAATGTGATCAGCCATGCTGAGTTTACTCTGCGGATGGAAAAAGCTTTAAATACGTTGGCGCGTATTCCACTGATCAATGGCGATTTACCGAATAAGGCATATAACACCCAAACCTTAGAAATGGTGGATTACTCGAACAAACCTGTGCCTGAAGGTATTGGTTGGTCGGCGATTGATATTGGTCGAATTTTAGTGCCATTTAATATCTTGATTTGGCAATACCCTGAATTTAATAAGCCTGTTAATGATGTACTTAATCACTGGAAAGTGAGTGAGATGATCATTGATGGTTACTTGTACGGTTCACGCCCATCGAAAAAAGGTGATGGTTTTGAATTAGTACAAGAAGGTCGTATTGGTTATGAAGAGTATGCGTCAAAAGCGATGTCGCTAATGGGACGTGACGTATTCAACGCCATGAAATATATCGATTATCTAAATCTTGTTGAAATCGATGGGGTAGAAATTCCAACAGATAAACGTGACCCTGCGAAATACCATGCTCACAACTACGTGGTTAGTGAATCTTACATTCTTGATAGTTTGGAATTTGGTGCAGATAGTATCTCGAAAATCTTTGCCTTCCGTGTTTATAAGGCACAAGAGAACCGTTACGAGCGTACAGGCATTCTTACCGCAGTAAGTGAAGATAACGTCGATGAAGCACCGTACTTTGTCTACAACACAGTGTTCTCAGACGGTAAAGAATGGAATGCGATTTCAGACCAAGGTGACGATGCTTCTCACCTGAAAACACTATCAACAAAAGCGGCGTTTGGTTGGTATGCACTTTACGATACCCCTTACACCCAACTACTGATCGATGATGCCCAAAGCTTATATTCAGAAGAAAAAGGCTGGTATTCAGGTCGCTATGAAAGTGACGGACGCACTAACAAAGCGATCACCGCCAATACCAACGGCATTGTATTAGAGTCACTAGCTTATGTTCAAAATGGCACGCTGTTGAGCGTTGGTGCTAAGTGATTCGCAACTTTGATAGGGAGTGTTGTATGCGTTATATCATTGTTTGCCTAATGGGGTTGCTGGTGGCTGGCTGCGGTAATAAATACAGTAATCTGGCGGATGACGTCGTTGACCGCCCAAATCACTGGGATATTCCAAAAGCCCGTCAAGGTAAACTGACAGAAAAAGAAATGGATATGGCGAGGATTGCTTGGAAGTATTTTGAAAATAACTACCAAGAATCTACGGGGTTGGTGAATGCGGTAAATAACTATCCATCGGTTACATGGTGGGATGCTGCGTCGTATCTTGCTGGCATGACGAGTGCGCTAGAGCTCGGCATTATTGATAAAGAAGAGTTTGACCGCCGTTTAATCCGTTTCTTAACAACACTTAATACTATGCAGCTCTTTAAAGGAGAGCTGCCGAATAAAGCTTATAACACTCAAACGGCTGCGATGGTGGACTACGGTAACCAACCGGGTGAAATTGGCTATTCGGCATTGGACTTAGGACGTTTGTTGATTTGGCTTCATATCATCAAAAACCGTTACCCTGAGTATGCAACGGGTATTGATTCTGCAGTACTACGCTGGAACTTCTGTAATGTGGTCGATGAGAATGGCACCATGTTTGGTGCCTTGCTTGAAAAAGACAAGCCAGTTCAATACTTACAAGAAGGGCGTTTAGGTTACGAAGAATATGCAGCCAAAGGTTTTCAGCTTTGGGGATTTGATACCACTCAAGCCTCTATGCCTGAGCCTTACAGTACAATTAACTTATATGGTTATGATATTCCGTACGACACCCGTGATCCGCGTAAACTCAAAGCGCATAGCTATGTTGTAACCGAAAGCTTTGTACTCGACGGTATAGAGATGGGATGGGATTTAACAACCGACCGAACGCCGCATGATTATAACTTCTCAAATGACTGGATGGCCGAGTTTGCCTTGCAGATCTATCGAGTGCAGGAAGCGCGTTATAAAAACACTGGAATTATTACAGCCCGTACCGAGCACCAGTTAGCTGGGCCTCCATACTTCGTTTACGACACCATCTATACCGATGGTTACGCGTGGAATACTATTTCTGAAGTGGGCGAGTACTTACCTCAATTCTCAGCAGTTGCTGTTAAAGGGGCTATGGGGCTTTGGGTGTTGTGGGATACCGAATACACAGATTTAGTCTTTGATCATATTTCAAATTTGTATGACCGTGAAAAAGGTTTTTACGAAGGTATCTTTGAAAATGGTACTGGGTTAATTAATACGTTCACATCAAATAATAATGGTATTACGTTAGAAATTTTACTTTATAAGCAAGAAGGTAAATTACTGACTTATTTAGACACCCCTCCAGTGAGCTTATGGGATAAAGCATTGGAGTCACCATTTGGTTATGAAGGGCAATGTTTACCACGAAAAAAACCACAAGCTAAGAAGTAGTTTCTCAAGTAAAGGGATGTAAATGCTGAGAAAGGGAATAATTGCATGCTCGCTGTTGGCACTGACTTCATGTGGAGTCGTGTATCAGGGCGTGCAAAGTGGTTTGACATCAATAAACACCTCGCAGGTGCTGCGCCAAGGTCGATATGGTGAACTAACAGAACAAGAGTTAGCTTGGGCACAAACCGCATGGGTGTATATGGAAAATAACACCCAGCTTAAAACTGGCTTAGTTAACTCAATTGATAATTACCCATCGACCAATATGTCATCGTTGGCTGACTACATGATGGCGCTGGCGGCAGCCCAAGAGTTTGAGTTCATTACAAGTAAAGAACACGATGAACGATTGTCTTTGGTGTTGAGCTTTTTAAATGAAATGCCCTTAAGCTCTGTGGGAGTACCGAATAAGGTATATAACACTACCACAGGGCAAATGGTCGATTATGGTAACCAGCCAAAAGATATTGGCTGGTCGGCTATCGATGTCGGTCGTTTGCTTATTGTGCTAGCTATCACTAAACAGCGTAATCCTGAATTTTCTGAATATATCGACAAGGCGGTTTTACGCTGGAATTTCTGTGAGCTAGTAACCCAAGACGGCGAGTTGTATGGCGGTATTGTTAAAGATAACGGTGATGTCTTTCGTTATAAAGAGGGGCGTTTAGGGTTAGAAGAATACACTTCTTATGGTTACCTTGATTGGCAGGTGGTTCCTGAAAAAGCCATGATGCTTGATCCCTATGAAGTGGTGACAATCAACGGAATCGATATTGTATTTGATGGTCGTGATCCGCGTGATTATGACGTATTACGCCCGGTTTATAGCAACCCGTATTTGTTAATGGGGTTGGAGTTCAACTGGGATGATATTAATGATCTCACCAGCCATGATGCTAAACATACCAATGATGCGCTAGCTGCAATGGCGGATTCGCTTTATCGTGTTCAAGAATCTCGCTGGGATCAAGATAGGATCTACACCGCACGTGGCGATCATGTTGTTAGCGGTGAACCTTATTTTGTTTACGATAGCATTTACGCCCTAGGCACGCCGTGGATCACGGTTGCTGAAGATGGCAGTGATCATGATGAATTGGCATTGATTTCAACCCAAGTAGCATTTCAGATGTGGTCGTTATGGAAAACCGATTACACAGATAGATTAATGGTGTTAGTGCGTGAGCTGTACGATGCCGATCGAGGCTGGTATGAAGGGCGCTATGAGCTTACCAGTGCTTATGAAAAAAGTATTACCTTAAAAACTAATGCCGGTGTTTTAGAAGCGCTTTTATACAAAGCTAATGGCAAGTTGTACCAATCGAAGAAAGCCAAAGAATATCGCGATGTGAAGTTTAATTCACGCTTTGACCACCCAGGTCGTTGTTTAGTGGAGACATTTCGATGAAATCAGCCAGAAGGTTTTTGTTACTTACTTGTTGGGTTTTGGGTGTGTTGAGTGCATCACCGTTAGCTATAGCAGCGGCGGTTGATGTCGATGTGAGTTATTACAGTAAAGCCACTTTTTTGGTTCAGTCTGGTCGTTATCGCCAAGCAGCCGATCAGTACCATAGATTGGCGATTATGTTTCTTAGCTCTGAAGCCAAACTGGGTAGTAAACAGATGTGGCAATATGCAGGGCTAGCGGAAGCCCTTGCCGCCATTGCAGCGGATAAAAATAACAGTGCAAAAGCCTACCAATATTGGGCGGATAGTACCCGGTATTTAATGACGGGAGGGACGAATTGGGAGCAAATGAAGCATAAGCTTCACATGCGTTATGAAGTGGCAAATACTCAACTATCGACTCAACTTCAAGTGAATGACTTTGCTGCGACCATTGATGAACATTGGCAAAATGAACTTACCACGATGCAAGCTTGGGATGAAAAACTGTCTTTCTTCTCTTTTTCTAGCCCAAAACTTGGCATGATGGATCACCAAGCACAAAGCAGTTTGCCTACCAGTCAAACACAACCTACTTATCGACCACCTCAACCTGCTGCCAGTGGTAAAAGTCTAGGTGGAGCTGGTGGTGGGAAAAAACTGAGTGGGTTAAATACACGATTTACGCAAACACCAAATTTTGAACCCGTGCCTCAAACGACTTCTTCCGCAGTTCAGCCAACAAAAACAAAAGTAGAATCGCCAGCAAAAACTAAGTTGATCCCTGTACCCGCTGTCGTAGAGTTGCAAGCTGAGTCAGCAGTGCCTACTAAACCGTCAGATCCAACTAAAATCGTGACGAAGGCTAAAGCCGCACAAGCAGCTCAACAAACAACACTGTCATCAACGAAAGTTAAAGAAAAGACTCAATCACCTGATGTCAAAGGTGTTCCCGTTACGCCTAATGCGCCACCGAATGAGCATATTGTGGTGAGCCCAGTTGAAGCGATTACTTACCACGAAACGAACTTAAATACTGGAAAGGTCATCCAACCTTCTGCACATCCTTCTGAAACGACAGAGCAATCAAACACACCGAATCCAATGGCAAAAGGGAATATGGCTGTGATTGATGAGTCGACTGTCACGCCGTTGCAAAGACGTAGTTTTGCGCCAGTGCCCGTTGAGTCCACTGAATAAATTGTGGGTTTCGTGCTGCATGCTTTAAGCGCATAGTACGATAGAGTTGTTGGTATATGACTGATGACTTACACGTCTGTTCATTTCATTCGCTAATTATTCACTTTACTGCTCTTACATTAGGTTTTTTAGCGTTTAAATACCTCATGTATCTGCCTTTTTTCTGCTCTTTCTATCTTATCTTGCTGTTTTCAATTGGTTTTGTTTCATAAGTGGTTAGACAGCACAAAAGCCAATAAAACTAGGCATTTAATTTGGATTTAGTTGCATATGGTTACTAGTCTTTAAATAGACCATGTGCAACCTTATGCTGAACACTTGCTTGTTTAGCTTGGTTTGTGGGTGATTCATTCTCACAAGGACTAGAGGAAGAACAAGCGATGACGGCATCGGAGAAAGTGATTCAAGATGTGCTCCTTTCAGCGAGTGATTATTTCGATCTGACAGAAGCTGCTCACCAACATAAGCTACTAAAACTTGCTAATACTTTATATTGCTTAAAAGATATTTCGATTGAGCGTTATCAGGAGATTGCTGCTCAACCTAATTGTCCGCTTGAGTTTCGCTTAGCGGTGAAGCTGGTGGAATCTCGCCGCTATTTATTGTCAGTGACTAAACCATTAACTGTGGGTGTCGTATTTGCGATGTGGGGTGAACATAACCGCTTAAATGAAAAGTCGGTATCAAACCCAAATGGTGAAGATTCCTTACGTGTCAAAATTGAACAGCTGAACTGGGTAACTCAAGGCACTGTAGTGGATTGGCAACTGTATCCAGTGGATGATGGCTGCCCGCATAATAGCTTTGCCATTGCACAGAATATTGCCAAGAGCAGTGTGAATGCTAGCCAAGTAACTGTGTTGAATTTGGCTCAAGTATTGCCGACTCAAGAAGGACCACTCAAAGGGCTAGCGAGTGCTGATGATTCGCGTAAAGGTGGTGCAATTATTTATGGCTGTCAGACGGCACTTAAAGATGGTGTTGATTGCGTGATGTATACCGATGCTGATAATTCGGTACATTTAGGTCAATTAGGTTTGCTGCTAAAACCATATCTTGCCGACAAACAACAAGTGGTACTGGGTAATCGTAAGCACCCAGATTCAATATTGGTGAAGCAAGAAGAGCGTTGGGGCGTAGGAATTAAAACGCTACGTCATATGCAGCGCATGATAGGCAAAGATATTTTCTCTAAAGGGATCAAAGACACCCAAGCGGCGTTCAAGCTATATGGTAAGGATGTTCTTAAGCAAATCATTGCTAAGCCAACTGTGTATGACTTCTCTTTTGATACTGATTGGATTTTGGCAGCAATGGAAATGAAACAGCCGATTGCGACGGTACCTTTTGCCTTTATTGATTCTGCTGCGGAATCGGCTTCAGTGGTTCAAGGGCCAATGACGACGTGGTACACATTGCTTGATGGGTTAGTAAAAGCGGTTCGCGCAAGACATGCTGATTACAACATTGAAATGGCGGATATTTTTGATCAACAAGTTGGGTCGCATGAAGATTTAGAAGCAATTATTAACGATTTGCCCCCTGAGCTAGTTGATGCAACAGATGCTGATCTTGGTGATCCACAGCTGATGTCACCAAAGGCAGTGCGAGCATGGTTAGTTGAAATGAAACAACCACAGGAAGTTACACAATAAATACCCCCTAAAATAAAAACAGTACCTATTGCCCCACGGTTGTGGGGCTTTTTTTGATTAATTATCTGAATAATTATTTCTTGTTGTTGGTATTAACTGTTTGAGCGCGATGATTTGAGTAATGAGCTATTTCTTCTGTTACCCATTGTAGTAGTTGCTTGATAGCGCGAGACAGCACTTGGTTTTGACGCACAATATAACCAAGGCTGGTGGTTGGGAAATCGGGCAGGGGAGTAATGGTGTTTTTTAAGTTCAATTTCGGATGCAGTGAAAAAGCTGGGACAATGGCAATGCCAAACCCGGCTTCTGCCCAGTCGATTTGTGCATCAACACTACCTACTTCCATGATGCGATATTTTGGCAATTTCAAACTCGGTAACGCCAAATCAATTAAATCTCGTGTACGTGTGTCATGACCAAGCAAGATCAAGGTTGGAATATCATCGTTATCAAATTCCTTTCCGGTAGCTGCACGTTGTTGCCACTCAGCTAAGCCTTCACCAAATGCGCACCAGTGGACTTGCCACAGTTCGGTAAAGTGCAATGGCTGACTTTCTTTCTGAGCAATCACAAAGCCTAAATCGGCTTTTGCACTTTTTACTAACTCAGCGGCTTGGCTTGAAGTGGTATTAAACAGCGAGAGATCAATCCCCGGATATTCGTGCTTAAACGACTGAAAAGGTTTGATGAGCAGTAAGCGAGAAATAATATCACTGGCGGCAATAGATACCGTTCCCTGACACATATCATTAATCGCGTTCAAATCAGCCTGACAAATCTGCAATTCCTGCAACGAGCGTTCTGCACTTTGTAATAAGCGCTCACCAGCCTGTGTTAACCGAAATGGATTTCGCTCAATCAATTTAACTCGAGTCGTTTGCTCTAATTGCTTGATATGCAAGCTAACATTGGGTTGTGTCATATGAAGAGCAATGGCTGTTTTACCGAAGTGTTCTAACTTTGCCAGTGTGACAAAAGTGTTTAACCAATTGAGATCTAGCATTTGTTATCTTGCATCCATTTCTATCTGCTTCAGACCCTAGTGTAACTGAAAATAGATATGGCTCATATGGAATCCTTATTGCGCCAATAATTATTATTAATTTTCCTTATTATCTAATGCGCCATAGCATAAGGGCTTCGCTATTAAGGAGAGTTAATTATGTCGTCTATTGTTGTTGTTGGTGCTAACTGGGGTGATGAAGGTAAAGGTCGTATCGTCGACTTCCTAGCAGAAAAAGCATCGGCAAGCATTCGCTTCCAAGGTGGTAATAACGCAGGTCACACAGTTGTAAACGACTTAGGTACGTTCAAACTACACCAACTTCCAAGCGGCGTATTTAACCCTGACTGCATAGCGGTTCTTGGCCCTGGTATGGTTATTAGCCCAGAGCTTCTATCGAAAGAAATCGAAGAAGTTAAAGCGGCTGGGGTTGAAGTCAATCTATGTATTTCGGATCGCGCAACACTGTGTCTGCCTCTTCATGCTCTAGAAGATACGCTTGAAGAAGAGCGTCTTGGTGATGGTGCTTACGGTTCAACACGTCAAGGTATCGCACCTGCTTACGGCGACCGAGTAATGAAAAAGGGCATCCTAGTTGGTTGGTTAAAACAGCCTGAAGTATTGCGTGAGCGTCTTCAATTTATGATGGATTGGAAACTGCCACAGCTTAAAGCGCTATACCCGTCATTCGATTTCAATCAAACAGCGGAAGAAATGACCCAATGGCTGCTTGATGTAACAGCTCCATGGCGCGATGCAATTTGCAATGTAACAGTGCCACTAAAAGCACTACAAGCAAAAGATGAGACTTTGCTATTTGAAGCACAGCTTGGTGCGGGTCGTGACTTAGTTTATGGCGAATACCCATGGACAACCTCATCTAACGTAATTTCAACTTACGCTGGTATTGGCAGTGGTTTACCTGCACTTCGCCCAGAGCACGTAATCGCAGTAGCGAAAGCGTTTAGCTCATCGGTTGGTACGGGTACTTTGGTTACCGCAATGGAAGAGCAAGACGCATTCCGTGAATCAGCAAACGAGTTTGGTGCAACAACGGGTCGCCCTCGTGATATGGGTTACTTCGATGCAGTGGCAACACGCAATGGTGTTGAGATTCAAGCTGCCACGGAAATTGCATTAACTAAACTGGACTGCCTAAGCGGCCTTGCTGATCTGAAGATCTGTGTTGATTACGATGGTGATCACAGCGAAAACCCAATTTGGCCACAAACGGCGTCATTAGCACCAGTTTATGAGCAAATGGAGGGATGGAATGAAGACATTACGTCGTGCCGTAAATTCGAAGAGCTACCGCAAGCGGCGCAAGCTTACGTATTACGCATCGAAGAGCTAATGGGCGTGCCAGTTAAAATGGTATCAGTAGGCCCAGGCCGTGAACAAATGATCATGCGTTAATTGCTCGATTAAGCAAAAACATTAAGAAAAGGCAGTGCTGTTGATTAGCACTGCTTTTTTGTATTCGGCTTTGAATACAAAAAAATCGTTACTAATTATCATGTTAAGTAAAGTTATTGGTGTTAGCTTGTGATGGTAAAGTAAAAAGTGACTGTTATCGTATAAAATGCGATCACTTGACAATTGTTAGGGTTTACAGCTTTACTCGAACCCTATAATATTCGCCGCACTTACGGAGAGATGGCTGAGTGGTTGAAAGCACCGGTCTTGAAAACCGGCATACGTTTGTAGCGTATCTAGGGTTCAAATCCCTATCTCTCCGCCACATTTAAGAAAGGCGCTGATTTATCAGCGCCTTTTTTGCATTTGGTTATTGTGGAATTGGCTTTGAAGCAAATCCGCTATACCCAGAGTGCTCCGCCATATACAAAAAGCTCAGCAGAAATGCTGAGCTTTTTGTATGTATTAAATAGCGGGAGGAGATTTGCTTTTAGACTTATGGCTGTTTAGTCAATATGAAAACATCCACTTTCTTGGCATTACCTTGATAAGCCTCTTCGTAAATGTAGCCAGAAGCAAATTCAGCATTTTCGCCATAAAACTTCACATACAGATCGCCTTGTCGTCTTCTGTTTTTATCGTAGAGTTTAGACATAAAGTTCTTCCCATAGAACTCAGCGTCTACGCATGTATATACATCTCGACCAGAGACGTTGCAGGAAGGTTTACCCGTACTTAAATCAAGTGTTACACGACCATGTTTTATAGCTAATGGTTTGTTATCTTCTTCAGACAATACTGAGTATAAAAGCTCTCCACTGTAGCTTGTGTTTTCGATTGCTTGCTGTCGTGTGGAATTTGCAGCGAAGAACGTCGTATAGAAGCTATCGTCGTACATATGTTCTTTGCTGGTTCGATATACCTTCACATAACCAGAAAAGCCAACAATATTATTATGTTCATCTCTTCTTACAACAAAGTCATGTCCGGCATCTTCTGCTTGTATGTATTGCGCTGTTGAATGTACATAGACTTCAATGTGATCACCTCGATACACCAAAGTAATGTCTTTATCTTCAACAAGTATTGTGCCGCTTGTAACTGTTTTTGAGCTGTGGGAAGTCGAGCTTCCAAGCGTGACTATTTCAAAGTGCGTAGGTGCATTGTTCACGTCTAGATTAAAATCAGTCTTAATGTTGGCAAAGGATGCAGAAATGCTCGCTTGACCAATTTCAATACCAGAAACCATTCCAGAATGACTAATAAGAGCGACATGTTCGTCATCGCTAGACCATAAGAGATCATTGGTTATATCTTTGATATAGCCATCACTAAAGGTTCCAACTGCCTTAATTTGTAGTTTATTTCCCTTAGGTAAGTTATGTGTTCCATCTTGAGTAGAAAGAGCAATGCTATCTAATGACGCATTGCTAGTTACTAATGACAATGGCTCGCTTTGAGTATTTGCGTACTGAGCACGAATTTTTACTTCACCCTCATTGTGAGCTTGAACAACCCCATCTTTTGTAACACTTGCTATTAATTCATTATCGCTAGACCATGAAATACCTTCTTTAAGCTCTAACTCAGATCCATCACTCAGGGTGCCAACAGCGACCATTGAGTCTGTAAATCCAACAGGAATGGTATGCAAAGGTTTTGTGTTTGGTTGGATAGTAATATTCGTGACTACAGCATCCGTCACGTTAACTATTAGCTTATTACTTTCTTTGCCATTGAGTATGGCTGTAACAGTTGCCGTGCCTAAATTATTGCCCTTAACAACGCCAAATTTACTTACCGTTACAATAGCTGGGTTGCTAGTTGTCCAGGTTAGATCTGACATGACTTCTTTTTTACTCATGTCATCGTAAGTTGCCACAACAGTTAGTGGGAATGTTACACCTTTCGGTAACTGCCCTGAGTATTCCTGCGGGAAATCGAGTTTAAGATTCCACAGTTGGCTTCCAGTGACAGTAAGCTCAATGGTATTACTGTCTATTTCTTGATACTGAGCGATAACTTTAGCGACACCTTCACTAATACCTGTTGCCAAGCCAGTATTGCTTACGGTTGCCACACTAGTATCAGAGCTAATCCAATGTACATCTCTGGTCACATCACGTTCTGATTTATTCTTTAGGTGTGCGGTAGCAATAAAAGGTAGTGAAGAGTGAGAAGGGATTTTTGCTACCGATGTTTCAACGATATTTTCGTAACTAATTTCAATTGATTCGATATCGTTAGATGTAGATGTAGATGTAGATGTAGATGTATTACAACCAAGTATAATTAATGAACATAAAACAAGTATTTTACGCACAAAAGTCTCCTTTAATTTCTGTTAAAAATGATGAATAAAGCGAGTGCTAGCTTTTATTGAGAAAGCTCGATGCTGAAATTAGCAATATTAAGTGCTTCGTATCAAAGAAAGACAGATTAAACAGTACCTTCCATTCGGTTGCAAAAGATAATTAGTATCAACGGATGTGTGATTTTATTAATTACACTCAATTATAGAAACACCAATAAAAGCATTATTTTGATATCAAAAGGTTATTTTTTAGTGGGGTAAGAGAGGTTATCTAATAACCATAGAATTTACATTGAAAAATAAATCTTTTAAATTCAGCGGTTTATCTTGATGGGGTGATTTTGACCCAAATTGGATGCTGGGCGGAGTGACAGACTTGGTACGAATATTAAAGTTAAGTCCTTTTAATTCATTACAACACTAATTAAATATTTCCAAATTAATATTATTTACAATTACGATTCGTACATAAATGGAAACGCTGATTTCATGAAAGCTGTATAATTTACTCATTAAATATTTCACTGTAATTGAGGAGGTATGTGCAGTTTAAATCATATTGTGAATCATCATGAACAGTGATGGGGAAAGTGAATAGCTGATGTGTAACTAGATTTAAACGGTAATATTTATATATAAGTCATTGTTTTGATATGTTTTTGGGTGATATTTGTCCGATAAATCTCAATATCCATTAAGTTTAAAATTAATATTTAAGCCTTGCAGTCATTTTGTCGCTAGTGTGACCCATTAAGCCATACCTCATATGCATAGTATTGGTGTGCTTGATGATTAATCACAACTAAGAAAGCCTCATAGAAGGCAGGTAAAATAACAATGACATATAAAAACTTATCGTTAGGCAAAAAGATCGCTGTGGTCTTTGCTGCTATCGCAACGATTATTATCGCGCTTGGTGTATTTCTAACGGGGGAACTGAAACTAGTTCGAGAGGGCACCGTTAACTTTACAGATTCGACATTGCCGAGTGTACTGTCGGTTGAAGAGCTGAAATATGAAATTACAAGTAACCGTACAACCCAGTTTTTTACTTTAACACATCAAAATGACCTTAATGCGATGCAAGCAACGTTGCAACGAACGCAAAGAGACAGTGATCGTATCAAGCAAATGTTAGCAGCTTATGATGCGACAGTTGCATCACAGCATGAACGTCAAGTTTTTGATCGTGTGAGCAATGCATGGCGAGCGTACGAGAAAGGTATCTTAGGTTTTGAAGCTGCTGCGTCTGTGGGTGATAGTGCCACAGCGGAAGCTGAGCTTGTGAATACTTACAGTCAGTTTAATGAATTGATGATCGCACTTGATGGTTTACGAGAGCTGAACTTAGGCTTTGTTGCTAATAACCGCACTGAAATGCTAGCGACTGCGACGCGTGTCGGCACCATGACACTTGCTTGTATCGTCAGTATGCTGGTTTTGATGGTGATCTTGAATCAATTTTTGACTCGCCAAATCTGTCGTCCGCTTAACTTAGTGATGGCGCTTTCTGGGGAAATCGCATCCGGTAATCTGACACATACCTTAGATCGTGACCAAATTGGTAACGATGAACTAGGGATGTTGGCGGACTCTAGTATTAAGATGCAAAACAATCTGCGTAAATTGGTAGAAGAGATCGTTGCAGCAGTGACTCAGCTAAGCACCGCGGTTGAAGAAGTGAGTGCGGTTTCTGAGCAATCTTCACAGGGTATGAAGCAGCAGCAAGATGAGATCACCTTGGTTGTAACAGCGATGGAACAAATGAAGGCGACGGTAGCAGATGTTGCAAGTAATACCGAGGTTGCGTCGATTTCGGCGACTTCCGCGAACGATGAAGCTAAGCTTGGTAGTAAAGATGTTCAGCAAAGCATCGAGTCTATCTTGCGTGTATCTCAAGAGATTGAAAACGCAGGTGTGTTAGTTGAGCAATTAGAGCGTGAATCTGTGAATATCAGCATGGTTGTTGATGTGATCCGTGATATCGCAGAGCAAACTAATTTGCTAGCGCTTAACGCTGCAATTGAAGCTGCGCGTGCTGGCGAGCAAGGTCGTGGCTTTGCTGTTGTTGCAGATGAAGTTCGCACGCTAGCTGGTCGAACTCAAGATTCAACGGGTGAAAT
This sequence comes from Photobacterium jeanii, assembly GCF_001650345.1. Lineage (GTDB taxonomy): Bacteria > Pseudomonadota > Gammaproteobacteria > Enterobacterales > Vibrionaceae > Photobacterium > Photobacterium jeanii. The sequence goes on from NZ_LVHF01000028.1 coordinate 400,774, forward strand.
TGTGGCGATTATCGACAAGCTACAAAAGAGTGCCAATGACGCGAAAGAGGCAACGACTGAAAGCTGTACGATGATCAATGAATGTGTGGCACAAAGCCAAAACACGGGTGAAACCATTCAGAGCATCGAACAAACCGTCGCGCAGATTGCTGATATGAGCATGCAAATTGCGAGTGCGTGCAGTGAACAAGATTCTGTTGCAGATGCGTTAGGACGTAACGTCGAAAGCATTCATGCTTCTTCAACTGAAGTTGCTACAGGCGCGAACCAAACAGCAAATGCAAGCGTTGAACTTGGTCAGTTAGCTGCAAATTTACAATCTATGATGAGTCGTTTCCGCATCGCTTAATTTTGTGTAATCCACTTTTGTGAAACGATACTAATCATCGTAATAGATAAGCCAGCAGTAATGCTGGCTTTTTTGTATCACCGAAATGGTCATGGCTGTTTGAAATAGTCGATGGGTTCCCTTTCACTTCTCGCAACAACTCATTTATTTATCGTCAATCTTAGAAAAACAATCTAGGTCGTTGACCTTCCTGTTACTGGAAGGCGTAGTTTGGATGTGACGAAAGATTTGAAAAACGATAAAGGAGATGGTGATGGGATGTTGTAATCAGCCGCCAAACGGTGGAACACGTCAGCTCGCATTATTATTAAAAGTAACGGTGGTCATTTTATTGTTGCTTGTTCTGATAGTTGCCGTGTTTGGTTAGCAATCATTAAATCAGCCTTTAAAAAACACCCACCGCAAAGCAGTGGGTGTTTTAAGAGGTGCGCTTTTAGGCTTAGTTGAACTTAGTAAGCAGTAGCGTAAATTTCTACTTCTTCTTTTTGTCCATTATTGCTCATCATGAAGTGAACATAACCTGCTTGTTCAACCTGCATTTCGATGAACTCACGGCTGCCTGTGTATTGAGAAGCTGCATCATGCTGCTCTGGTGTTGGCCAGTGCGCCTGCGAAGCAAAAAGGTCAACATTGCTCTCGAGCTTGGCTGTTTGGGCTGTCGGTGTTACCCAGATGCGAACAGTTTCTTTGCCTTCAGGTACGTACAGTGCCATGTAGCGAGTGTTGATGATATCAAGTTTAACTGGCTCATCAGCATTTAAAACGATGGGTGCTAAATCATCTTGCTGCGTATTACCGCCTTGGTTACCACCATTATTCCCCTTGTTTTCCACTTCTGCTTTTGCCATTAACTCAACAGCATTGAATGCTTCACGTCCGTCGACGCTAATGTAGTAACGACCCGCTTTTACATAACCATTTTCTTGCGGTTCAATGGTTACCTGTTCATTACTACCGTAAGTGAACGACGAGAAGTCATAGTCATGGTAGTACGCCATACGATCAAAACTTGCGTATAAATCGGCGTCACCTTCACCTTGAATTGAAAGCTCAAGCGAACGAGTGTACTCCGGCACATCGATATAGAAGTGATGTGCGCTATGGCGTTCTCCTTCAAGAACAGTTCCAGTATTCAGTGCTAACGCTTTTGCCGTTGGTTCATTGTTGCCCGGTTTGTTTGGCTCTTTACTTACTTTTAATGTGTCAATCCAAGTATCAAACTCTTGTTGGTATTGCTGACCAAGTTCTTGGCTTTTCTTAGCCCACGCTTTGAATTGGTTGTTGCGTGACAGCGATAGCAATTGCTCAATTTCTTGAGGGTGGTTTTCAATAAAGAAACGTACGGCTAAGTAACCCCAACGATACACACGGTTGGTATCGTGAGAGTAAGTGGTCGCAATCACTTCAGGTAAGGTGTATTGGTGCGTTTTACCTAACTCAATAGCGGCGTTGTAGCCTTCCTTGTAATGCATGTATTCGGCAAAACCTTCAAGCCACCAAACTGTCGAGCCTTCGCGAAGCACATCACCAAAGTCACCATAAAGGTTAAAACGACCGTCTAAGTAGTGCACATACTCGTGCTCAAGATTAAGGATGCTGAACCCTTCAGCGTATTCATTACGGTAAGCCACGAAGCGTGCTGTGTTATTTGGATCAGCTGGGTTTCCTTCCAAATACTGACCGCCATTATCGGTAGTGTTACCAAACAAGAAGTTTGAGTAAGTCACGTAGTCACTGTTCGTGTCGAATACGATAACTTCAACTTTGTCGTTGTTGTCATCGGCGACTGGAATACTATTGCTGTTAACAACTTGATGGAAATCAGCTTCTTTGGCGTTCAAAGTTGTGCACACTTCAGCAGCTTGCGCCTGATCCATTTTTTGAGCGCGAACAATAGCTGGACCATCACAGCGGTAAGTAAATGGCATTACCATGGTTTCCAGTTTGGCTTTGCCGTCTTTTAGGCCCATAGCTTCAGCTTGATCTGGTGCGAAGTAATGCACCATTTCAGCAATGCCTACCCAGATTTTGTCGCTTTTACCACCCAGCGGATAGCGTTTAAGTAAGTTGTTTTGAATCGCTAAGATTGCTTGTTTAGTCTCAGGGTATGGGCTTGCCAATAAGCGCCCCATCTCACGAGAAGCATTGCTTACAATGAAGCTTGCAGAGGTATCAAGTGCCCACTCATTATCGTAGATGAACTGTTCTAGTTGACGAAGGTACTCGGGATGCTTTGCCAGATCTGCATAGAAAGCGTCATTACCAGTATGACCGCTCATGCCACGGAACAGATCATTCAAAGCTTCGATAAAGCGTGAGTGTTCGATACTCTCTGGTGTGAAGTGTTGTAGCAGTGCTAATTGGTTAGCCATAGTGAGAGGTAGACGACGGATGTTATCTACCATGATGGTCATACTTTTTAGTGCCGCACTTTGCTCGTAACCATAATTAATCGCGTGAGGTGATGTGATAAAACTATTGATGGTTTGCGCCAGCTTAATGTCTAGCTCATCAGAAAAGTTACCAAGTTGGGCTTGGTTGTTTGAACGAACATAGTAAGCAGCACGAATGTACTCACCGAAGTTATTGATGATGATTGCTTGTTCTTTTTCACCGCTGTAACTGTTTACCGCAGCTTGAAGACGAACTTGAGCTTGTTCAACAAGTTGATCGCTAAAAATAGTTTGTGCTTGAGTTGCAGTGGTTGAGAACCAGTTATTGCGACAATCAAGATCGGCACTCTCTACAGCATTTAAAGGGTTTTGTGTCGTTAGGAGTGCATTTACTTCACAAGTTGGTGCCGCAAATACGCTTGAGGTATAGCAAAAGCTTGATAAAACAAGGGCTAAAGCAGAGCGTTTGAATGTGTTTGAATAAGTCATTGTTGTAATGGTTTTATTTGTACGACGATTGAAAGGGCGAGAGTTATACCAGCGAAATAATCAATTGCACGCGTAGTTATATGAAACTAAGATACCAGTTCAAAGATCAACAGGATTCTTAATAACAAAAAATTACTTGTAAGTTTTTAAGATAAACTTGACTGTTATCATTAACTTATCGGTATTTTTGTCGCTCAATGTTTTCTCTATACCTGTGAGGAATAGCAAGTGTTTGCTTTTTGTGCAGTTGATTTTATTTTCGTGATTTAGGCTTTACAGCTTTCACTTAACCCATTAATATACGCCGCACTTACGGAGAGATGGCTGAGTGGTTGAAAGCACCGGTCTTGAAAACCGGCATACGTTTGTAGCGTATCTAGGGTTCAAATCCCTATCTCTCCGCCACATTCAAGAAAACCGCTGAACATTCAGCGGTTTTTTTTCGTCTAAATTTTGTGATGATGAGATAGGGTGAGAACCCTAGAGCAGGGTTCACCTGAGCGGAGCGAAAGCACATTGCCCGTGCCGAAGGCGCGAAAAGGCAATAGCCCGAAGGGCGCGAGCTTGCGAGCAGTAAATCCCTATCTACCCGCCACCTTTTTTGCATTTGGCTATGGTGGAATTGGATTTGAATCAAATCCGCTGCACCCAGAGCGCTCCGCCATATTCAGAACACTGATTAGATTTATATTTCTTGCTTAAAAACCAATTGAGATATTACTTCACAAAAAAGCGGTACTTGTGGACAAGCTCTTATTATTTCTTCACTTTTATTTGAGCAGTTGTTTTAACATAAGATAATTAATGTTAATGGATGGTTATGGTGAAGTGTTGAGTGTTTTGTTATTATCTATGTAGTTCATGAGGTTATTGAGAATATAATCATGCAAAATTATGCTTCCGAATCACTGTAGATAGTCCTCTTAGTAAAAAACAATTAGTCATTTGAGTTAATAAGCATAACTAATGATTAATATCACACTAATTAGTGATGTATCATTAAATAAATGGTGTTTAGGAATAATTTTATTCAAAATAATTCCTGTTATTGATAAGTTAATTTACGGGTTTTAGTTTCTTAAAAAGAGCTTAGTCACGGTTTTAGATTTGTTTATGAAATTATGATTAGAAAAAATCTAATCATAATTATGGTAACAATCATGGCATTTTCAAAAACGAAACTTGCTTGCTTGATTTTATTAGCATGCAATGCAGAAGTGACTTTGGCTAATGACTTTATGGATGGATCTCATCTGGAGTTTGAAACAGAGTCTTTATATCTTAAAAAGAGTAATGAAGATAAGGGATCTAGCCCTCAGGCTGAAAAATGGACTGAGGATATTGCACAATTATTAAAACTTCATTATTCAAGTGGTTATTACAATAATGTATTAGGCTTAGATGCGAGCTATTATGGTATAGGTAAAATCAATAGTACAAACAACTCTGATGGCCCTGCATATAATGACTTATTCAAAGATGGTGATAGTAGCTTTAGCAAATATGCTTATTCTGTAAAAATTAAAGCATCTGATGATCTTGAATTTAAAGCAGGACGAATGGAATCATTTCACCCTTTATTAAAAAGTGATAGTGATGGGCTTCCTGTTTTGCTGCAAATGGCTCAAGCTGATTTTGACAATGGATTCTTGAGTTTACATGGCCTTTGGGTAGAGAAAGGTAGCGAAAAAAACACGAATAAATTTGTCGATTTCGGAAGTAGAGACAGGCAGTCTGGCAGCGTAGATAAAAAGCCAATTCGCATCATAGGCGGTGAGGTCTACGGTAATAATTATAGTGTTTACTTTTCTTATGGAAACCAAGAGGATATTTCGAATTACCTATTGATTGCAGCTAGTTATAGTTATTACATTAATGATGCGCTCTATATGGATTTCGGAACTAAGTATCGACGAAAAGGATCGAAAGCTGAACTCGGCGATCAACATGTTGATATGATTTCGGCACAAATTAAAACGACTTACAATAATATTGATTTCGCATTATCGGCATCTAAGGTAGAAGAAGCTGGTGAAGCATTTGGTACCATGGGAGTCTCTTGGGCGCCAGGTATTATTCATGGTTGTACCGATGAGTCATTCTATACCAGTGGTATTATATCGCCGGGGAGTCATTACGGTGAAGCGACTTATAAAGCTGAATTAGGTTATAGTTTCGATAATGTTATTGAGGGGCTTCATCTCTCAAGTTATTACCTTATTGGCAAAGAGTTTTATAACATTAAAGAAGATGAAAACGAATACGGTTTTAAACTTCGCTATTATGCTCCTTTCCTTGAAGGGCTTAAACTTGAAGCACACTATGGTAAGCAAAATATTAATGTGAATGTTGCTGAGTGGGATTGGGAGATGGACCAGTATATTGAAGAAACGAAAGTGAATTTAACCTACACCGCTCTATTTTTCTAATCGGTGACTAATATGAAAAAATTAATAGTAATGATTTTCTGTGGATTATTAAGTTTTAACCTTTGTGCTCAAGAGTACATAATCGCGGTTAAGGCATGTTTCTTGAAAAAGAATTATGTTGTATCGCCAATTAAAACAGATTCGATAGGTAAAGCTAAAGTATTCCAAACTCGAGAAGAAGCTGAGCTGTATATTAAAAAACTCAGCCCTAGCTTAATGAAGAAAAAACCAAGGGTAATTGAAATCGATAGTGAATTTACCGCTTGTTCACCTTTTCTAGTCACACTAAGTTAGTGTGACTAGATTTCTATCACTTCCCCCGCAATGATCCCCGCTAAAACCTTCAGTCCATCATCCCATTGCTTTGTTGGCTCATAATTGGCAAAGCTTAAACGAATACAATGGTTGAATTGACCTTGAGTGCCAAACATACAACCAGGCAGGATACTAATGTTGTGGTTAAGTGCTTGCTGATAAATCACAAAGGTATCTACCTGTTTTGGTAAGCTGAGCCAGCAAAGAAAACCACCTTGTGGTTGAGATAAGTGATAACGGCCTTCTAATTGGGGATATTGATTGAGTGCCTCAACGAGGTGTTGAAAGAAAAGCTTTTGGTTTTTGCGATAGGTGCGACATATGGTTTGTACGTGCTGACGATACTTGCCTGAAGTTAAAAACTCTCCGACCGCAGATTGCATTAAATTCAAGCTACCCATGTTATCGCACAGTAGGCGCTGTTCGATTTTATCTCGATATTTTCCAGCCAAAATCCAGCCAATACGTAATCTTGAATCGAGTGTTTTTGACAATGAGCTACAAAAAATCACTCTGTTGTTTTTATCTAAGCTCTTTAGTGTTGGCACTTGTTCTTGATAGGCGAGGGCGCCAAAAACATCGTCTTCAATGATGGGGATATCGCCTGCCAGTTCTAACAAGGTTTCTCTTGCAGCAGTAGGCATAAGGTAGCCTGTAGGGTTATTAAAGCTGGGGTTAACGACGATGGCTTTTACAGGCCAAGTTTGTAGAGCTTGCTCTAATGCTTTTAAATCCATACCTGTTGATGGATTTGCCGGTACTTCTACCACTTTCAAATTAAGTGATTCGAGCAGCAATAAGGTACCAAAATAGCAAGGGGAATCGACTAACACGATATCACCAGGCACTGTTACAGCTTGAAGCGCTAAACTAATCGCTTGTTGGGCTCCATGAGTGATAAGTATGTCATTGGCTGATGTGTTGATGCCAATAGAGCGGTTAATGTGGACGAGTTGTTTTATTAGCGTTTCGTTACCCGGTGGGATTTGATAGTGACTCGGAATGTGCGTTTGATAGCGGCTATGACGGCCGATTTCTGCATACAAGGAACGAATAGCAGGAAAGTCTGTATTTGGGTGCGCTGAGCCAGCATGGAGAAAATTATTACACAGCGGCTGATTTAAAATAGTACGGCTTAAACCGATTAAATCGACTTGGCTTGGCGGTAAGGATTGCGTTTTTTGCGCTTGATGTTGGTTAGCAACACGAAAGCCAGAACGCGGGTGAGGGGAGATTTCGCCCACCGCTTCAAGTTGTTCGTAAGCGCGGATCACCGTATTTTTGCTGACGCCTAGTTGTTCACTCAGTTGGCGAATTGAGGGCAGTTTGTCGTTAAGTTGAAAACAACCACTGGTGATGTTTTGGCGGACATGGTCTACCACGTACTGATATTTGGTATTGGGCTTCGACATAACTGTACCCTAAAAACAATTCAAAACTGTCCCTTTTGATAGTCTTTGTACCCTAATAACCTGAGCACATCCATAATAATTGTGTGAAAGCTTATGTTAGCGCGTATCGCCCCTTATCTTTTTGTCGTTTTGTGGAGTTCCGGTTTTATCGGAGCTCGCTTTGGTTTGCCTTTTGCTGAGCCAGCCACGTTCTTGTTGCTGCGAATGCTAGCAAATTTGGTTGTATTTGCCGTGTTGCTCAAGTTACTCAAAGTCAGTTTACCTAAAGGCAAGATGTTGTGGCACTCGATGATGGTTGGTGTGTTGATCCACGGCTTTTACCTCGGTGGCACTTATAAAGCTATTTCGTTAGGTATGCCTGCTGGATTATGTTCATTGTTGGTCGGGCTACAGCCTATCTTGACCGCAGTGCTGCTCGTGATGTTTAGCCGTGAATCACTACGTTTAACGCAATGGTTAGGATTAGCACTTGGTTTTGTGGGTATTGGCTTAGTCTTGCAAGGTAATATGAGTTGGCAGCAAGAAGGGGCGAGAGCTTGGGCTTATGCATTTACTGTCTTGGCTTTATTAGGTATTACGCTTGGCACTTTATACCAAAAACGCTTTTGCCAAGGTGTGGACTTGATTGGTGGTACATTCTGGCAATATACCGCAACAGCAGGGTTGTTAGCGGTTGTGGCAGTGTCAACTGAAACCATGGTGGTAGATTGGAACAGTCAGTTCGTATTTACCTTGGCGTGGCTGGTGTTTGTGTTATCGCTGGTGGCGATATTGTTACTGCTCTATATGGTGAAGCACGGTGAATCAGCGAAGGTTGCTTCGGTCTTTTATTTGGTTCCACCTATGACGGCATTTCAAGCGTGGCTCGCATTTGGGGAGCAGTTTGATGCCTTCGGTGTGATTGGATTTGTGATGGCAGCGATGGCGGTTTATTTGATGATGCGCCCAGCGCCTAAAGCAAAAGTTATCTGTAATACTGTTTCAGAGAATTAGTCTACTTAAAGCTATTCAATCGATAGCAAAAGAGCCGCATCATGCGGCTCTTTGAGTCTTCAGTTAGTAATATTTGAAAAGGAATTAAAACGGATACCAGAACAAGTTTTCTGACTGGTAACGGTTGAAGAACCCTAATGCTAATACCGCTGCGATAGCCATGATCACGAAATAATCTTTGCTTTGCATCGGTTTCAAGCTGTACCAACTGCGCTTCTTGTTACGACCAAAGCCACGTAGGGTCATGGCATTAGAAATTACATCAGCACGATCTAGGCTTGAGAAAATAAGTGGGCCTAAAATTTTAGCGACGTTGCGAATACGCGTAAACACAGGCACATTTTTCGAGATATCGACACCGCGCGCTTGTTGGGCGTGCATAATGTTAATGAAGTCTTTCGTTACTTCTGGCAGATAACGCAGTGTCAGGCTAACAGCGTAAGCGATACGGTAAGGCACGCCGAGTTTATTTAAACTGGCTGAAAATTCCGTTGGGTGAGTGGTGAAAACAAACACCAACGCAATCGGGAACATGCTGAAATACTTCAGGGTGACAGTCACCAAGTAAAACAGCGTTTCAGTGGTAATGCTGTAGTTGCCCGGTAACGCGAGCAGTACGGTTTGGCTACCCATGTATTCCATGCCTTGTTGCGGTGCAATAAGGAACATGAATAAGGCATTCATCATTAGTACAACCGAGGTGCCCACAAGTAGTGGTTTGTATACCGTAAATGGAACACGTGATTGCTTTAGTAGCCATAGTCCCACAGCGATTAAGCCAAGGATCACGCGCACATCAAAGGTGATCAACACCATAGTTACCCAACCCATAAAGAGCAGGAATTTCGTGATACCGTTTAGGCTGTGCAGCATTGAGCCAGTATTGACATAGCTAATGCCAAATTTGATTTTATTGGTTTTCATTATTTTGCTTGCGCCTCGTGCTCGATAAAGCAGCGAATGAATTCATCCGTATTTTCAATACCTAATGTTTTGCCTAAGGTGTAAAGGCTAGTGACATTCAGGTTGGCTTTCTCAAGTAGCTGAGGCTGACTAAAGATTTGGTTTACAGCTTGATCGGCAAGACATTGGCTATCAGCGATCACAATGGCACGCTGGGTATATTCCAACACCAAGTGCATGTCGTGCGAGATGATCAAAATCGTGATGCCTAACGTTTCGTTTAGCTCACGGATAAAGCTCATCATTTGGGTGTAGTGGTGGTAATCCTGACCCGCTGTTGGTTCATCAAGGATGAGTAGCTCAGGCTCTAGCACCAAAATAGTGGCGATGGTTACGCGCTTCTTTTGACCATAGCTTAGCGCTTCGATTGGCCAATGGCGCATACGGTATAATCCACATAGCTTCAGGACTTTGTGAACACGTTGCTCAATTTCTGATTCACTCATGCCACGGTTACGTAAACCAGAGGCAATTTCATCGAAAATCATGTGATGAGAAATCATATGATTTGGGTTTTGCAGCACGATACCGATTTTTTGTGCACGTTCAAAAATCGACATGTTTGCTAGATCTTCGCCATTGAAGGTCATCGAACCCGTATCGGCTTCTAATACACCCATGATCAAACGGGTGAGGGTCGATTTACCAGATCCGTTTTTACCCAGTACTGAAACGAATTCGCCTTTGTTGATGGTAAAGCTGATATCGCTCAGGGTTTGACGCTCACCATCGTACGAATAGCCAACATTTTCAAGCGTAAGTAGAGCCTCACCGTTAGCAACAGGCTGTTTAGGAGTACTCTGTGCAAACCAGTGGCTAAGTTGTGGCGCAAATTTTTCCACATCTAGGGTAGAGAAGTAGGCTGGTTTATCTTGCTCTGTCACTTCACAACCAGCAGCTTTTAGCGCAGAGATGTAAAGTGGTTCACGAATGCCGTGTTGCTGAAGTAATGGGCTCGCAATCAGTGCATCAGGCGTTGTATCTGCAACGATTTCGCCTTTGTTCATCAGGATAATGCGATCGACGTGACGGTGAAGTACATCTTCAAGACGGTGCTCGATAATAACAACCGTTTTGCCTGTATCACGGTGCAACTGATCGATGATTTCAATCGCTTGTTTGCCCGTTTGTGGATCAAGACTGGCAAGCGGTTCGTCAAACAACAAGATGTCGACATCATCCACCATCACACCCGCGAGGGATACACGTTGTTTTTGACCACCGCTAAGATCGAATGGCGATAGCTCCAGCATGGTATCAAGGTCCAGCATTTCGGCTGTTTGTTTAACAATGCTGTGCATTTCATGCTGTTCAACCATCTGGTTTTCAAGCGCAAACGCAATATCTTCACCAATGCTCAAGCCAACAAATTGCCCATCAGTATCTTGCAACACAGTGCCAACCATATTGGTGCATTCGTGGAGATCTAACTTAGCGGTGTCATTGCCATTGATGGTCAGGCTACCTGTGGTATCACCTTTGATAGCATGTGGGATCAGACCATTCAAACAGTGACCCAATGTCGATTTACCACTGCCACTAGGGCCAATGATCACGACTTTCTCGCCCTGATTGATGGTCAGATTAATGTTCTTTAGTGTTGGCTGCTCTAAGGCCCAGTATTTAAATGAGAAATCAGAAAACTGAATGGTCATCTTAGTCAGCCTCTTTCAGGTTGTAGCTTTGCTGTTTGCGCTTGGCAACAGCGGTCAGAATAAAGTGGCCAACAATAGCAATAAGCAAAGTATTACCAGCGGCAATAATGGTTAGCTGCGCCATCACCTTAGTAAAAGGTTCAGCGTATAAAACAGAGTCAAGGTAAGCGGAGCAACCATAGCCAAGAACGTTGCCAAGGAAGGCGAGCAGGACAAAGAGTGAGAAATCCCATACGGTGAATTTCCCTTTTTCTAAACGCTCATTGGTAATTTTTGGATACAAGCCAATTAACAGGCCTACGATGCCCGAACCTAGTACCCATGTTAACCAGACACCCCAACCAGCAAAAAGGTCAGTCACCCAGTGGCCGATAAAACCTACTAAGAAGCCAACCAAAGGACCAAACAATACGCCGAACAGTGCCAGCACAGCCATAGCAGGTTTAAGCGTGGTATTTGCGAAAACTGGGATACCAAACATAGGTAGGCCGCCAATGCCGTATAGGGCAGCGCCAATTGCAATGAGCACCACAGTCTTAGCAGAAAGTGTCATGATAGAACCTTAAATTATCTTCTTTTACTTTTCTTTCCGCTGTCATGGCTGCTCCACCAAGCTATTTGCTTTCTTGATGGCAGGCATGGTGACGGGATCCTCCCGTTTTTTGCCTTGCGTCAATTGTCCCTAATTTGCCAAGAGCGGTAATAAAATCAACGTGCCAGAGACCGTTGAGGGCGGCAATCATACATGAACAAATGCATGAAAGGAACGCTCTACTTCTAGACGTCTAGATATTAAACAGCGTGTAAATGTTAACCCTGTACAGTTATACTTACATCAAATGCAAACAGTTGATTATTGCTTTAGAGGAATGAGATATGCCAGAGGTGAAAAGTTAGCGAAATGCGCTAAGCTAGTAAGGATTGTTAGGCAAGCATCGAAATGATTTTAATTATTTTATTATGGTTAATTATCTGTATGAAAATTAAGTAATTCTCAGTGGTAAGTTACTCTGGTATTTAAAGCCTTATTTCACGTTTAATTTGATGCAAATCTAAAGGTTACACGCTTGTTTTCAGGCTTGTTAAAGTTCACAGCTTTAGTTGAAAATTAAGTGTATGTTTTGTAACCGGTTAAATTGGTTGTCTTTTCTGCTTTATTTTTACAAAGAGTTGGTAAATACTGCTGTTTGATGTTATTTAATTTGGAGCCTGTAAAAAATCTTCTTCAGGCTCTATTTGTCAAGCCTCAACTTGATATGAAATTTTGCGCTAAGGCACAGAATCCGAATGTGCTCGGATATCAAGTTAAGGTAAAATTAGGTACTATATAAAGCTATCCCGCCAAGTGTGGCTGGGTGCAGAGCCAAATCATATTGGAGATACAGCTTGATTAATGTATTCCTTGTAGATGATCACGAACTGGTTCGCACAGGGATCCGACGTCTTCTAGAAGATGTCCGTGGTATTAAAGTGGTAGGGGAAGCCGACAGTGGTGAAGAAGCCGTAAAATGGTGTCGCAACGAACATGCCGATATCATTCTTATGGACATGAATATGCCTGGTATCGGCGGTCTTGAAGCTACCCGTAAGATTCTTCGCTTCAACCCTGATGTAAAGATTATCGTTTTAACAATTCATACTGAAAACCCGTTTCCTACTAAGGTTATGCAAGCGGGCGCGTCAGGTTATCTTACTAAGGGTGCAGGCCCTGATGAGATGATCAACGCCATTCGTATGGTTAATAGTGGTCAGCGTTATATTTCGCCTGAGATCGCGCAACAGATGGCGTTAAGCCAGTTTGCTTCTGATGCAGAGAACCCTTTTAAGGACCTATCTGAGCGTGAGTTGCAAATTATGATGATGATCACTAAGGGTCAGAAAGTTACCGACATTTCAGAACAGCTTAACCTAAGCCCGAAAACGGTAAACAGTTACCGTTACCGCTTGTTTAATAAGTTGGATATCAGCGGCGATGTTGAGTTAACTCACCTTGCAATTCGTCACGGGATGCTAGACACAGAGACCTTGTAGTGTCAGAACATCATGACGAAACAGCTTTTGATGCTAAAAGCTTTCTAAAAACAGTCACTCACCAACCTGGCGTTTACAGAATGTATGATGCCAGTGGTGAGGTGATTTACGTTGGTAAAGCGAAAGATCTTAAAAAGCGTTTATCGAGCTACTTTCGCACCAATGTCGCGGGTGAGAAAACCCGTGCGTTAGTCAAAAATATCCGCAAAGTGGATGTAACGGTTACTCACACCGAAACCGAAGCGCTCATCCTTGAGCACAACTACATCAAATTGTATTTGCCTAAATACAATGTGTTGTTGCGTGATGACAAATCGTACCCTTACATTTTCCTCAGTAATCATCAGCATCCAAGGCTGAGTATTCATCGTGGCGCGAAGAAGCGTAAAGGTGAGTATTTTGGTCCGTACCCTAACTCAGGGGCAGTACGCGAAAGCCTTCACTTGATGCAGAAAATCTTTCCTGTGCGTCAGTGTGAAGATTCGGTTTATGCCAATCGAAGCCGTCCTTGTTTGATGTACCAGATTGGTCGCTGCTTAGGGCCTTGTGTTAAAGGCTTGGTCAGTGATGAGGACTATCAAGATCAGCTAGATTATGTGCGTTTGTTCCTGCAAGGCAAAGATCGCCAAGTGATTGCTTCTTTGGTGGATAAAATGGAACAAGCCAGTATGGCGTTGGAGTTTGAAAAGGCCGCGACTTATCGCGATCAAATTCAGGCGCTACGCCGCGTACAAGAGCAGCAATTTGTCAGCCATGACAACGAAGATGATATCGACGTTATCGGCATTGCTTACGAACGTGGTATGGCATGTATTCATGCTTTATACATTCGCCAAGGTAAGATTCTAGGGAGCCGTAGTTACTTCCCGAAAATGCCTGCCGATGCTGACTTACCTGAAGTGCTATCGAGTTTTTTAACCCAGTTTTACTTGAATCAAGCCGAAGGGCGGGTTATTCCGTCTGTGATTGTACTTGCTGAAGCCTTGGGTGATGAACAAAACGTAATTAGTGATGCGCTCAGTGAAGTGGCAGGTCGTAAAATTGAGCTGAAAACCAACCCTCGCGGCAGTCGTGGTAAGTATCTGAAACTTGCACAAACCAACGCGAATACAGCGTTGATCAGTAAACTCAATCATAAAATGACAATCCAACAACGCTTTACAGCTTTGGCTGAGGCGTTGAACCTAAATACTCTGAATAGGATGGAGTGTTTTGATATCAGTCATACCATGGGAGAGAAAACGGTCGCCTCCTGTGTGGTGTTTAACAAAGATGGTCCGTTAAAACCTGAGTATCGCCGATTCAATATTTCGGGCATTACTGGCGGTGATGACTACGCAGCGATGGCGCAGGCGTTAGAGCGTCGCTACGGTAAACAAATGGATCCTGATAAGATCCCAGACATAATTTTTATCGATGGGGGTAGAGGTCAGCTGTCAAGAGCGTATGATGTAGTGAATACATTCATGCAAGACTGGCCGAAGCGTTCATTATTAGTGGGTGTGGCTAAGGGCACAACACGTAAACCCGGGCTGGAAACCCTACTTCTAGTAACAGGGGAAGAATTTTCAATGCCGAGTGATTCTCCGGCGTTGCATTTGATTCAGCATATTCGTGATGAAAGCCATAACCACGCTATCAGTGGGCACAGGGCACAACGTGCCAAAGTGCGTAAGCGTAGTGCGCTTGAAGATGTTGAAGGGATTGGCCCTAAACGTCGTCAAGCATTACTCAAATACATGGGTGGATTGCAAGAACTGAAACGAGCCAGTAAAGATGACATTGCTAAAGTCCCAGGGATCAGTAAATCTTTGGCAGAAAAGATATTTGACGCATTGCAACCACACTAGCTTTGCGGCACTCTATTACAATCACATATAAGAATAATTGTTATGCGTTTAACTATTCCCAACATTTTGAGCTTCATTCGTTTGCTCCTTATCCCCGTTTTCGTGATTGCATTCTACCTTCCATACGAATGGTCGCCTTTCGCAACAGCCTTTGTTTTCTGGGTTGCTGGTGTGACTGATTGGTTCGATGGTTATCTCGCACGTAAATTGAATCAAACAACACGCTTCGGTGCTTTTATTGATCCTGTGGCTGATAAATTAATGGTCGCTACCGCACTCGTTTTAGTGGTGGAAGACTATCACAGTATTTGGATTACCATTCCTGCGGTAACCATGATTGGGCGTGAAATCATCATCTCAGCACTTCGTGAATGGATGGCTGAATTGGGTAAACGTTCTAACGTAGCGGTATCTTGGGTTGGTAAGGTTAAAACCGCGACTCAGATGTTCGCTTTGTTCATTCTACTGTGGCACCCAACTGAATGGTCGGTGTGGTTAGGTTACGCATCACTTTACGTAGCAATGATTCTGACATATTGGTCAATGTACCAATACTTAAAAGCTGCAAAAGATGACTTATTCCACGCAGACCATATGTAAGAGTGAATTTTAGTAAAAGGCGACTTCGGTCGCCTTTTTTGTGCCTTGCGATTATGTTTTTGTGACATTGGCGGCCTTTTTACTAAGCAAAAAGCCAACGTTTGCTACTAATTAGGTTTGAAATGAAATATCGGCTGGAAACCCGGGTATGACTATGTTATTTTCCTGCCTATCTCAGTAGGCCATGTTTACTGGGGCACATGCGTTATGACAAATCTAGCTGGTAGGGTCATAACGTGCCGTAGGTACTGATGTGATTGATGAGTCCATCAGTAGAAGGGCATTGATAGCGCTAGCCTGGAAATAAAACAGGCGCATATTAAAGGAACCCAACAGTGCATAAATTATTCTTACAACTTCATATCAGCTTCGTCTTGCCCAACTGCAGTATTATTACTGAGCCTTGATCTTCCTGAAAATTTAGCCCCTTAAAGGTGCACTATACACTTCACTGGTTTCTAGCTAGTGGGTTGTGGTGTTCTATGCGCGTTACTTGTTAAGTCGTATTTATTTATCTGCCATAAGCTATTGATAAATTAATATTTTAGGCTTGATAGGTCTGCATGGAATGTCTAAATTTTTATTTATGGAAAGACCATGAACAAGGTGTTTGATTTAGATAATCTAAAACATGCTTCAAATGTGCCGGTTGTGCACGAATTGTACGACTTGACCCCTGATGAATTATTACTGAGTCAGGAACATTACGAATCGGAAGTTCGCTCATACCCGCGTCGCTTGCCGCTAGCCATTGCAAAAGCTTCGGGTGTGCTGGTGGAAGATACTCGTGGACAATTGTTTGTCGATTGTTTGGCTGGTGCTGGTACGTTAGCGCTTGGCTATAACCATCCTGAAATTAACCAAGCGATTGTTGATCAACTCAATGCGGGTTTGCCATATCAAACTCTCGATATGACAACACCAGCAAAAGACAAGTTCATTAAAGAAGTCATGGACTTCTTACCTGAGTCTTTTGCAGAAAATGCACGAATTCAATTCTGTGGTCCTTCGGGTGCTGATGCGGTTGAAGCCGCGATTAAACTTGCCAAGCAAACTACAGGTCGAAATACCATGGCTGCTTTCCACGGTGCTTATCATGGTATGACAAACGGCACCATGGCGATGATGGGTAACTTGGGTACCAAAGAACGTCGTCAAGGTTTGATGGCTGATGTCCATTTCCTCCCATTCCCATATAGCTTACGTTGCCCGTTTGGCCTGAAAGGTGAAGAGAGCGCTAAACAAAGCCTGCGTTATATTGAACGTATGTTGAGCGATGATGAAAGTGGTGTACAAAAGCCTGCAGCAATCATTGTTGAACCTGTGCAAGGTGAGGGCGGAGTGATCCCTGCTCCTGCTTTTTGGCTACGCGAATTGCGTCGTATTACTCAAGAGCATGGCATCTTACTTATCTTCGACGAAATTCAATGTGGGATCGGTAAAACCGGTAGCAACTTTGCGTTTGAAGACTCAGGTATTAACCCTGATATTTTGTGTTTATCGAAAGCAGTTGGCGGTGGTTTGCCGATGTCGATCTTAATTTTCGATAAATCCATTGATACTTGGCGTCCGGGCGAACATACAGGTACGTTCCGTGGTAATCAGCTTGCGATGGCTACAGGTGCCAAAGCGCTTGAGATCATCCGCCGCGATAATTTAGTCGAACACGCTCAAAAAGCAGGGCAGTATTTACGGGATGGTTTGGAGCGTATTGCGCAATATACCGACTGTATCGCTGAAGTTCGCGGCAAAGGTTTGATGCTGGGCGTTGAAATTGTCAAAACCGATGGCAGTAAGAATAAATTTGGTGAGCCTCAAGCCGATCCTGAATTAGCAGCGCAAATTCAGCGAGCGGCATTAGAGCGTGGTTTGATCATTGAGAAAGGTGGTCGTCAAGGTGCAGTACTGCGTTTTCTACCGCCATTGATCATTACTTTCGAACAACTCGATTTTGTACTTGATGCTATCAGCAAGGCGATTATCGCCACTGCCGGAGCTGCAAAAGCCGTTGAGTCACCAGCGTTAGAAAACCAAGCTAATTGGCGTGATCATTTCATTCATACTGGTGAAGGCGGCGCGACGTTGTTTGAAACAGCGCTTAACCAAACCACCCAAGTGTTGAAAAACGTTTTTGAAGGCACTCAAGCGCCATACTCAGGGCTCGATCCGCAAGTGCTGAAATCTATGATCAATAACATTGATTTGGATAACCAACAGTTACCGTTGGATTTAGTGATTGAACAAACGGGCGAGTTGATCGCAAAGAATTCAATCATGGTACAACACCCTAACTGTATTGCTCACCTTCATACGCCACCATTGCTGCCAGCCGTTGCAGCAGAAGCTTTCATTGCATCACTTAACCAGTCAATGGACTCGTGGGATCAAGCCAGTGCCGCGACTTTCGTTGAGCAAAAAGTGGTGGATTGGTTGTGCGGTGTGTATGAGCTTGGCGAACAAGCGGATGGTATTTTTACCTCAGGCGGTACGCAAAGTAATTTGATGGGGTTATTGCTAGCTCGTGATTGGGCGGCAGATACCATCTCAGGACATAACATCCAAAAGCAAGGTTTGCCCGATTACGCGGCGAAACTTCGCATTCTTTGCTCTAAAAAATCACACTTCACGGTACAAAAATCAGCGTCATTAATGGGCTTAGGTGAACATGCGGTTGAGTGTGTTGATACCAACCCTGATGGCACAATTAAAGTGGCTTCGTTGGCTGCCAAAATAGATGCCATGCGTAATGATGGTTTGATGCCATTTGCCTTAGTGGGTACTGCAGGCACGACGGATCATGGTGCGATTGATGATTTAGCCAGCATGGCTGATCTCGCCAAGCAGCATAACCTTTGGCTCCATGTTGATGGTGCTTACGGTGGTGCGCTGATTCTAAGCCGCCATAAATCGCGTTTACATGGCATCGAAAAAGCCGACTCTGTGAGCGTCGATTTCCACAAGCTTTTCTACCAACCAATCAGTTGTGGTGCGGTATTGCTTAAAGATAAAGAGAACTTTAAGTACCTATTGCATCACGCAGATTACCTCAATCGCGAAGATGATCTTCTGCCGAACTTGGTTGATAAATCTATCGCGACTACCAAGCGCTTTGATGCGTTAAAAGTTTTGATGACCATGCAATGTGTGGGCACTCAATCATTGGGTGCGATGTTCGATCATTTGCTTGGTCAAACTCAACAAGTGGCAGATCTTGTTAATCACTCTGCTGAATTTGAATTGCTGGCCGATCCAGCCCTTTCAACGGTGTTGCTGCGTTATGTCGGTGCGCCGAGTATGGGCATGGAAAATGTCGATTTGGATCAGCTTAATAAGCAATTACGACTTGAAGCATTAGTGAAAGGCATTGCGGTACTGGGCGAGACGGTTGTCGACGGTCAAGTTGCTTTGAAATTCACTATTCTTAACCCTTGTTTAAAGATGTCAGACTTTGAATCTTTACTGAACGATATAAGCCAGTTGGCACAGTCACTGGTGAAATAAGGAAAATAAAATTATGGCAATTCTACAAATTGGTGCAGGCGGCGTTGGCTGGGTTGTTGCACACAAAGCAGCTCAAAACAATGAAGTATTGGGTGACATCACTATTGCGTCACGCACCATTAGTAAGTGCGAAAAGATCATCGAATCGATCAAAAAGAAAAATAACTTAAAAGATCCATCGAAGAAGCTTGAAGCACGTGCTGTGGATGCTGACGATGTTGATGCACTAGTTGCATTGATTAAAGAAGTACAACCTGATCTTGTGATCAACGCGGGTCCTCCTTGGGTAAACATCACCATCATGGAAGCGTGTTACCAAGCGAAAGTCTCTTACCTAGATACGTCAGTCGCTGTAGATCTATGTTCTGAAGGTCAGCAAGTACCTGAAGCGTACGATTGGCAGTGGGGCTACCGCGAGAAGTTTGAACAAGCGGGTATCACAGGTATTCTGGGTGCTGGTTTTGATCCAGGTGTGGTATCTGTATTTGCAGCTTACGCGGTTAAACACCTATTCGATGAAATCGATACTATCGACGTAATGGACGTTAATGCAGGCGATCACGGTAAGAAGTTCGCAACTAACTTCGACCCTGAAACCAACATGCTAGAAATCCAAGGCGATTCTTTCTACTGGGAAAATGAAGAGTGGAAACAAGTACCTTGTCACTCTCGTATGCTTGAGTTTGATTTCCCTAACTGTGGCACACACAAAGTTTACTCAATGGCGCACGATGAAGTTCGCTCAATGAAGGAATTCATCCCTGCGAAACGCATTGAGTTTTGGATGGGCTTTGGTGATAAGTACCTAAACTACTTCAACTGCATGCGCGATATTGGTCTTCTAAGTCCTGAACCACTAACGCTTCACGATGGTACTGTAGTTCAACCATTGCACGTGCTTAAAGCGCTACTTCCTGATCCAACATCGCTAGCACCGGGTTACACTGGCCTAACGTGTATCGGTACTTGGGTACAAGGTAAGAAAGACGGTAAAGAGCGTAGCGTATTCATTTACAACAACGCTGACCACGAAGTGGCTTACGAAGATGTTGAGCACCAAGCGATCTCTTACACAACAGGTGTACCTGCAATCACAGCAGCACTTCAGTTCTTCCGTGGCGAATGGGCAGATAAAGGCGTATTCAACATGGAACAGCTAAACCCAGACCCGTTCCTAGAAACAATGCCAAGCATCGGTTTGGATTGGCATGTTCAGGAGCTTGAAGCAGGTCAAGGTCTTCCCGTTATCCACGAGCTGAACAAATAAGTTTAAGAGTTAAACTTGTTGAGATGATTTGAGCAGTCATGGTGAAAAGCCGTGGCTGCTTTTGTTGTATATGAGGTTAACCCCTCCCAGCCTCCCCCTTGATAAGGGGAGGAGCAGAGCATGACCGTGTGGTTTCAGTATTTCCTCTTAAAAATGGGAGGTGCAGGGTATGACCGTGGTGGCTTCTGTTCTTCTCTTTAATAATGGGAGTTGCAGGTCATGACTGTTGGTGGCTTCTGTTCTTCCACTTAATAATAAGAGGATCAGAGCCAGAACACGTGTAGCTTTTGTTCTCCCCCTTTTCCAGGGGGAGTTAGAGGGGGTTACTCTTTAATGAATGGTAAGTTATGAGCAAAGAACAACTTAAAACTCCATACTTCATGATTGATGAAGCAAAGCTGATCGCTAATCTTGAAAAAGCGAAGCTGCTTAAAGAGTTATCAGGCGTGAAGCTAGTATTAGCGCTGAAATGTTTCTCTACATGGGGCGTATTCGACATCATTAAGCCTTACCTTGACGGCACAACAAGTTCTGGTCCGTTTGAAGTAAAGCTGGGTTACGAAACTTTTGGTGGTGAAACACACGCTTATAGTGTGGGTTATAGTGAAGATGATGTTCGTGAAGTTGCTGATATTTGTGACAAGATGATCTTCAACTCGCAATCTCAACTTGCAGCGTATCGCCACATTGTTGAAGGTAAAGCTGCACTTGGTTTGCGCCTGAACCCGGGAGTGAGTTATGCAGGGCAAGATCTTGCGAATCCTGCGCGCCAGTATTCTCGCTTAGGTGTGCAAGCTGATCATATTAATCCTGAAGTTTTTGATTCAATCGACGGTGTTATGTTCCACATGAACTGTGAGAACAAAGATGTAGATGCCTTCATCGGTTTACTAGATTCGATTTCAGAGCAGTTTGGCGAACACCTAAATAAATTGGATTGGGTGAGCCTAGGTGGTGGGGTGTTCTTTACTTGGCCGGGTTACGACATCGAGAAGCTTGCGGCAGCACTAAAAGCATTCTCTGACAAACACGGTGTTCAGCTTTATCTTGAGCCGGGCGAAGCCATCATTACTAAAACAACTGATTTAGTCGTGACTGTGGTTGATATTGTTGAGAACGTAAAGAAAACAGCCATTGTTGATTCTGCAACCGAAGCGCACCGTTTAGATACTTTGATTTATGATGAGCCAGCGTCAATTTTGGAAGCATCCGAACAAGGTGAGTATGACTATGTAATTGGCTCTTGTTCTTGTCTTGCTGGTGATCAGTTCTGCGAAGCGAGCTTTGATAAACCGCTAGAGATTGGTCAGCGTCTTCATATTATGGATAGTGCTGGCTATACCATGGTGAAGCTAAACTGGTTCAATGGTTTGAAGATGCCATCAATTTATTGCGAACGTGCCAACGGTGAAATCCAAAAGTTGAACGAATTTGGTTATCAAGACTTTAAACGCTCTCTGTCGCAGTGGTCTGTGAAGTAAGCTGAACCGTTCATAAAGGAGCATGCTGTTTGCCTAATTTAATGAAACAGCGGTAATCACAGAAAATTGTGATATTAGGAGCCAGCAATTGCTGGCTTTTTTGTTATCTTATCGCCAGTGAAAAGTTGTGTGGAATCAGTAAGTCAGAATGGATGGGTGCTTAGGTTTATGGAGAGGGGATTAGTATGAAAGTAAAGTCAGCGCTTTTAGTTGCGATAGTATTAGGTATTGCAGGCTGCAACGGTGGCGATGATGTAGCTGAATCAGATTCAATGTATGTTGAAGCTAATAACTACAAAGCTCAGCAATTTACCTTGGATAAAAAACAGCAAGTTAAAGTTAGAGCCAGTTTAATTGGCGGTCACAGTGTTGAGTTATTTCTTCTTGATGAATCAGACTATCAGACTTGGGTTGATACAACTCAAAATCGAGATTTTGCTAATGCTGGTTTGACATACATAGCTGCTATTACGCCATTAAATGGAAGCTCACAGGAAACGGGTTGGCGCACGCTTGAAGCCGGTAAATATTGTGTGATGGTTGAGAATACGGTGTTTTCAGAAGTGAAGCCTTCATCTAGTAGTACTACAAGCACAGCTTCTTATTCTGTTTTGACAAAACCAACTGAAACTAACTAGTGGCGACTAGCACCTGAGTTGATGAAAAACTCACTCTATTGTTGGGTAAATGAAAGATTCGCTGTTTGAATAGGCAACTGAATAATTATCTCAAGATTTATTGTTGACTCTATCAATGAAGAGAGTAAAGTACGCCTCGTCCTCACGGAGACGTTCATAAAAAGATGATTAGTCATCTAGAGTGGTGAGGCAGAAAATGGCGCGTTGGCAGAGTGGCTATGCAGCGGATTGCAAATCCGTGGACCTCGGTTCGACTCCGGGACGCGCCTCCATATTCCTACCAAATCTCAATTGAGGTTTGACGGTTAAAGTCCGAAAAAGCCAGCTTTTTATAAGCTGGCTTTTTGCGTATGTGCTGTATTTCCTTTCTTTCATATTTCTATTCATTCAAATTTTCCTGCTAGTTACCGAACGGTTTCAGTTGGTTAAGGAGATCTCGAGGCAAGCGATGTAGGGTTTTATCTATATTCTTTGTTTGGGGTGATATTTTGCTTGCGCACACTATTGTGTCGGTAAGTTTAGTGCAGAATTCGTAACCACTGCATAGTAGCGGGTAGGTCTTGGATTATTGGTGTTTTTGATCCTTCATTGTGCGAAATGAATGTGATTTATTCGCTAGAGGCGGGTTTTTAACCGATTGAAAAAATTGTTTATTTTTTTAATTGACTCATTTTCAGAATCTAGTAAAGTACGCCTCGTTCTCACGGAGAAGCTCACAAACAGATGATTAGTCATCTAGAGCGGTGAGGCGAAATTTGGCGCGTTGGCAGAGTGGCTATGCAGCGGATTGCAAATCCGTGGACCTCGGTTCGACTCCGGGACGCGCCTCCATATTATGCGACACTAGCTCAGCTGGTAGAGCGCAACCTTGCCAAGGTTGAGGTCACGAGTTCGAACCTCGTGTGTCGCTCCAAATTAAAATCTAATTGCTTAAATAGCGGTTAGATACAGATGGTGTTTAACTTTTCAAGTTGGCGCATCGCAAAGAATTGCGTGCCCTGGTGGTGGAATTGGTAGACACAAGGGATTTAAAATCCCTCGACGTTCGCGTTGTGCCGGTTCAAGTCCGGCCCGGGGCACCATCTAATATACTGATATCGTTACCATAGATGGTATTAAGTAAAAAGAATATGGCGCGTTGGCAGAGTGGCTATGCAGCGGATTGCAAATCCGTGGACCTCGGTTCGACTCCGGGACGCGCCTCCAAATTAAAATCTAATTGCTTATATAGCGTTTAGATACAGATGGTGTTTAACTTTTCAGTTGGCGCATCGCAAAGCATTGCGTGCCCTGGTGGTGGAATTGGTAGACACAAGGGATTTAAAATCCCTCGACGTTCGCGTTGTGCCGGTTCAAGTCCGGCCCGGGGCACCATCTAATATACTGATATCGTTACCATAGATGGTATTAAGTAAAAAGAATATGGCGCGTTGGCAGAGTGGCTATGCAGCGGATTGCAAATCCGTGGACCTCGGTTCGACTCCGGGACGCGCCTCCATATTATGCGACACTAGCTCAGCTGGTAGAGCGCAACCTTGCCAAGGTTGAGGTCACGAGTTCGAACCTCGTGTGTCGCTCCAAATTAAAATCTAATTGCTTAAATAGCGGTTAGATACAGATGGTGTTTAACTTTTCAAGTTGGCGCATCGCAAAGAATTGCGTGCCCTGGTGGTGGAATTGGTAGACACAAGGGATTTAAAATCCCTCGACGTTCGCGTTGTGCCGGTTCAAGT
>NZ_LVHF01000029.1 GCF_001650345.1 Photobacterium jeanii
TGGGTTATTTAAAATATGCTCTTTATTAAAAGCATAAAGCTGAACACCTAGGTACACTACGCTCTCCTTCGCATAACGCCGAACATAAGGTGCGCCACGATAAACTCGCCAAGTGCACCGGACTTCGCACCAAAACTGCCGAGTGTGACGCGTCACCTTGATGTTTTTGTTAGCAATTTACTCACGGTTCAGCTTCGCATATTTGGTGACAAGCCACTTAACACCTTCAACGTCAAAATTAACTTGTACTCTCGATGAAGCCCCCTTACCCTCGAATTTTATCACTTGCCCCGCACCAAACTTAGGATGAACAACTCGTTCCCCTGGTGAAAATACAGATTCTGATTTAGAGACTTGGGGTTCCTCTTTGTAGACTTCCGAATACGAGTCAATAATTAGTTCGCTGACATGATTTTCTAATATTGAAAGCCTGTCTGCTAGCGTAGCTTCTTCTTTTGTCGCTGGAGGCTCATACTCCCGAAACGTATGAGGGATAGCTTCTGTCGGTGAAGATAAAGTTTCTTGAATTGCGCTTGAGATGTTTGCCTTTAATGTAGCCCCCCAATCAGGGTCGTTTTTATCGTATATAAGAACGCGCAATGGACGCAAATCGAATGGGACATCTTCTATATTTGAAGCAATTAGGATTGCTGGTTTTTTAAGAGCATGAGCTAAACCCAGCTCATAATATACGTTTGGATTTTTTCCTGTTAGTTCTGCTATGACCAAAGAGGACTCTTTTATGGAATTCCATATGTCATCCATAATATGAGTAGATCTAAATAAGCTATCACCTCGCACAGCATATAAATCATTTTTATCAATAGCTGGTTTGATTATTCTCTTGTAATAAGTCTCAAACGGTTCTGCAAACGGCATGATTACAAAACAAGATTGTTTATCCATACTTGATTATTTCCTCTAATTGCTAACGACCTGCCATAAAACGCCAGCAACACATTACTACAATCTTTAGTTGACCACCGCAAACACTAAAGCCAATTCAGATCTAAAATGTCGAGTGTTGATGGTCGTTTTGATGGCTTTGTTATGTTTTAATTCAGGGTGTACGGGTCAATAAACACACCCCACGCTTCGCAAACACCATCGAATTCTTGAGCTAAGTCAGATGCCTTAGCTTGAGTATTGATCACTAATTCGTAGGAAAGAATGTCACTGATGGTAAATAAGACATATCCCAAACAGTCATCTTCCGGTTGATAAAATTCTAGAGCACCAAACTCACTCTGAAGAGCATAAATAGCCTTATCAGGTGGTGGCCAAGAATTAAAATCAACCATAAATTCAATTGTTGTTGGCAGTGAAAATTCGAAACCGTCTTGATAGAGTCGATTTAAAACCTCTCCATCTGAATCATGAGGAAATTTCATATTTACCTTTTAAAAATAATGCCTATTGGTACCCAACATTAAACCAGAAGAGTACTAGATGCGGATGGTTCTGTATCGAGAAATAAATAGCCCCGGTTAACAATTACAGAGGTGTTACTGTTAATTTTATTTTCTTTACTTTACTATATTCACTTTCAGAAAGGTTCAATAACTCTTCATACGGAAAGGTTGCAGATACAGCCTTGATAATTGCATTCTCAAACTCTATGCCGCCATCATTTTCTACAACTTCAACATTTTCAAGGGCGCTTTTACTATCTAAAGACAGCTCAACCACGGCCCTCTTACCAGCAAAATTCTTATCAATCAGAAGGTTATTCTGAATTCTATTAGTAATCCCTACCGCACAGCTATGTAGCGTTGTACATTCTTCATGTTTAGACGAACAGCCAGATACTAATAACACTATAAATACAGTAAACCAAAAAATTCTCATAACCTACCTCTGAAACATAACAGCTTCTTCTACGCATAAGGGACATACTATTCCCCCATTTCAGGTTGATATACGCACAAGAAGATATACGCCTCTGTTGCGTGTATCCTGATTTCTGTAATTACTAGTTCTCTTTATTACTTATTAAATCAAGTGAAGTTCACCTTTTCAAAAAGTAACTTTCTGTTTTCTTGCTCTCTCACTGTGCTCTGCCATCATAACTGTATATTTAACAGTTATTGGACAGCTATGGACATTCCACAACCCGTTAAGCAAGGTCAATCCAAGTTTATGAACCGATACCAGCGTTTTATCCGTGGTAAAGGTTTAGCTTACAGCACCGAGAAAACTTACCTTTATTGGTGTAAGTGCTTTTTACGCTTTAAATGCTATAAAAGTGAAGAGGAGATTCAGGCTGAAGATATTGCCTCATACCTTGAGTATTTAGTAATAAATAGAAATGTTTCACCAAACACACAGAAAACAGCACTTAATGCTCTCGTTTTTCTTTGCCGAGAGTTCTTAAAACAAGAAACCAAACACTTCAAGTTCAGTAAATCCAAAAAACAAACTCGCATACCCGTTGTCTTTACTCACCAAGAGGCATCAATGGTGATAAACCAGTTAGATAATCCGTATAAGTTGATAGCTCAAATAATGTACGGTAGCGGATTGCGTTTAAATGAAGTATTAAGGCTTAGGCTCAATGATATTGACCTTGGGAAAAATACCATCACAGTTCGTAGTGGTAAGGGTAATAAAGATAGGCAAACCCTACTCGCAAAAATAATAAAACCGTATTTAACCGCGCAAATGAATCACGTCAGTAACCTACACAAGTTTGATCTCAGTAATAACCTTGGCTTTGTTTATATGCCCTATGCACTTGGTCGTAAATACCCAAACCATGCTCGTTCAATCGGGTGGCAATATCTTTTCCCTGCCCAACAGTTGAGCACAGATCCACGAACGGGTGAACGCATGCGACACCATATAATGGACAGAACAGTTCAGCGACAAATAAAACTCGCAATCAATGCGACAAAAATCATGAAGAAAGCAAGCAGTCACACCTTTCGGCACAGTTTTGCAACTCGCTTACTTGAACAAGAGACTGATATCCGAAACATTCAAGAATTACTTGGCCACTCAGATGTCAAAACAACACAAATTTATACCCATGTTGCAGGTCTACACCATACAGGAGCTATCAGCCCTATTGACTCGCTCACCAACTAACTTGCACGCTACCGCACGCCATTTAAGACGTAGTTTCAATGCATTAGCATGCATGTATAATTTTCTGGTCATTTTACAGATAAATAAATGCGGGAATAGCAAAATATTGAACCAAACTCGAATTTTTACCATTTATGTGATTTACGGTAAGAATCTGAATTACAAAGAATAAATATATTATCCATCATTTTACAAAAACATAATAAATTTCAATTAAATATGAAACTGTTCCTCTTGGGGTGAACATTATTCAAGCAGGCGTGCCAACAAAAGTGAGCATTGGTAGATAAAAGAGGTAGAGGTAGAGGTAGAGGTAGAGGTAGAGGTAGAGGTAGAGGTAGAAAATTAAAGAATAAGAAACAAAAAGCCCAGTAAGATCCCTCACTGAGCTTAATAAGTTGCAGATTGTGGTTTAAGTTCAGACAGGTAAAGTCTGGTTATCGACTCACAAAGCTAACTGCCAGCGTTTAAGCGGCTGCGCTTGATCAATCCCAGCTCTACCCCAGCGATCAACGCTATCAATAACCAAGACTTTTTCAGGATTCGGAACTAACGCTTTCAAGTTTGCGCTCATTTTACGTGAAGTTAAAACCCACACACTATCATCTTCTGTTAGCATTGATTTCAGGTTTGCCTTATCTTCTTCAGTCCATTCAAGCTCTGGTTTTGTTAAACGCTCAACCACAAACAGCTGATTACCAGAAGCAAAATCTTCTAGCTCAGAAGAAAGTAAAATCACTGAGTCAACTTCAGCATCCATAAGTTGCTGTTGCTGCTTATTGATAAGTTGGCGAACGGCAATCATCAACGACTGTTGGTTTTTCTCAATTTTGTCTGCTTGTTCAGGCCAAACTTTTTGCAGATCAGTACTCACAATTGCAGCCATGCGAGTCAAGTTAGCTGGGTTTAACCATGCAAATGGAGAAATTGAACCGTCATCCAAACGCAATGCCGCTACCCCAGTCGCGCGAGGTGAAATAGACTGAGTTGCGTCAACTTCAATAATACCGATGTTACCTTGGCGAGCATGAACATAAAGCGGTTCGCTTGGCCATACCGCACCGATAGTTACTGCAACTTTTGCCTCTTTTGCTGCCTTTGTTACAACTTCACTACCTTGACCATTAAACCAATTTGGCATGCGTGTTACACCGTAGCGTTTTGGCGGCAAGTATGAAACGTCAAGCTCAGTGCCTTTAGTTAGCTCAGATGCCAGCATATAAGTAACAGGCGTCGCAGTAAGAATATCTTCGGCATGAGCAAAGCTACTCACAACAGATAGCGACAACGCTGCCGCTGTTACTGCAAGTTTTTTAGATGATGACAATTTAAATAAACGACTCACAAATTACCCCTTCCGTACAATGCGGTAGCAAGTTGCAATTAAAAAGAAAATAGCTGAAACAATAATAATCGCCGCACCTGATGGTACTGGGAGTTTTAATTCCATCGGCAAAATCGTACCGACCAAACAACTTACCGTTGCCAGCACCGCAGAAAGAACTACAAAACTACCCATTGATTTAGTCAATAAACGGGCTGTTGCGCCAGGGATCAACAACAGAGCACCAACTAAAACTGCGCCAATAATTTTCACTGATGCAATGGTGACTAGCGTGATCATCATTACGAATAAGTAATCGTAAAAATTAGTTGCGTAACCACGCACACGGGCGATATCAGGGCTAATACAAGTTAACAAAATGCGGTTAAAGGTCGGTATTAACACCAAGATAATCAACAAACAACTCACCGCAAGTAATAACAAATCGCTATCTGTCACTGTTAAGATCGAGCCAAACAGGACATTTTCTAGCAAGTGAACATTGATCTTACGTGCCACGTACATCAGCATTGCAGCACCAACAGCTAATGCCAGTGCCAAGAACACTCCAACTAACGTATCGTAAGGCACGTTAGTGCGGTTACGAACAAAGTGAAGTAACAACGCAAAGATCATGCAGAAGCTAAACAGACCAATAATTGGATTATCAGGCGGCTCGCCAAGTAATACACCGAGTGCAATACCGGTAAGTGCTGCGTGACCTACCGCTTCAGAAAAGAAAGCCAGACGTTTTGCGATAACAAGCGTTCCCAAACCACCAAGCAAAGGCCCCACCATTAAAGCAGCGACTACGGCATTAACCAAAAATGCATAAGAAAAGCTTTCACTCAACATTCCGGCGTCTACGCCAGCTTGTGCCCATAAACGTACAGAATCCATCATGCTGCACGCTCCTTAGCATTCATTTCTTTTGTATCTGGTGTCGCACTGTAATGATTGAACAAACGTTCAATCTTCTCTGGAACTAACACCTCAGCTACGCTGCCACTATCAATAACACTGCGGTTAACAACATGTACATGGCCATTCAAACGACGAACGGCAGTGACATCATGGTGCACAGCTAAGATTGTCTTATCTTCTGCGACCAACTCATGCATCAACGACTCAAGATAACGAACGCCTTGCTCATCCATACCTGTTGTGGGTTCATCAAGTACCAATAGATCCGGATCATCCAATAGCGCTTGAGAAAACAATACGCGCTGTTGTTCACCACCAGAAAGCTGTCCCATACGACGCGAGGCACGGCTTGCCATGCCCACACGATCGAGTTGAGCAAGAGCTTTGGCTTTATTCTTAGCGTTTTGTCTCCAAAACAGCGGGAAACTACTTTGATTAAGTAGAATAAAATCCATCACTGTCAGCGGCAGGCTTGCTTCAAACATTGCCTTTTGTGGCACATAGCCCAAAACACCTTTTTCTTGCTGCCACTGAATATCGATTTGACCAGTAAATGGCGTTAAGCCAAGGATGGAACGCAGTAGTGATGTTTTACCACCACCATTGGGTCCCATCACGATATGACACTCCCCCGCTGCGAACTGGTGATTAATGTCATGCAAAATGGTGTTATCACCGTATTTCAAGCCAACATTGGCTAATTTGATTGAAGGTCCCACAGTTAGCTACCTTTTTTCTCTGCAGCAAACTTCATCGCTTCAACAAGTGTTGCTAGATTTTCGCGGGTTTCGATTTCCACTTTCTCAGCCGTGTAAGGACCATGCGTCATATGTGAAAAGCGATATAGTTGAACGCCCGTTGCTTTTTCAATGGTATCAACGTAACGGTTTGGCATGTTCAACTCGTAAAAAAGAACATCAATACCAGACTTTTTAATCTTCTCAATGGTTTCTTGCAGTTGGCTGGCGCTTGGTTCAACACCGTGAGCAGGTTCGATCACAGTCGCAACATCCACACCAAACTCCTGCAGTAAATAACCATAAGCGTTATGGGTTGTAGCTACCGTCATACCAGCGGTATCTAAATCGCCCAGCATAGTCATGGCTTCATGTTTCATCTTACGGAAAGTTGTCG
Source organism: Photobacterium jeanii (assembly GCF_001650345.1). Classification (GTDB taxonomy): domain Bacteria; phylum Pseudomonadota; class Gammaproteobacteria; order Enterobacterales; family Vibrionaceae; genus Photobacterium; species Photobacterium jeanii. The sequence goes on from NZ_LVHF01000029.1 coordinate 6,470, forward strand.
CGTATTTACGTGCGTTTTTACGGTAGAAGCGCGCGTTTTCTGGATCAATCTTCGCCATTTCATTGGCGATGGTGTAAACCTTTTGAATCGTGGTCGATAAGCCGACAAATGTATGAGGATTAACAGCCCCATCACCCACAGACTGCCCCATTGCAGGTAGTAAAGGCACATCTTTGTTCGCTTCGATCACTTTCAGATCGCTACGATTAGCCGCTTGAATCACTTTCATCGCAAAGTCATCGTGACCAATACCATTAACCACGATGATGTCCATTTCACGCAGGCGGCGCATGTCATTTGGTTGCGGTTGGTAGTTATGTGGATTAAAGCCAGCATCAACAAGCGGTAAGATCTCCGCTTTATTGCCAACTACCGCATTCACGTAGCTGTAATAAGGTTGGAGTGTGATGCCAATTTTCAATTTATCAGCGGCATGGCTGATAGAAGCAAAGAATGAAAGTGCAAGAATAGATGCAATTTTTGCTGTTGTTTTAATCATAGCGTTACCACTACTGCCCTATAGGCGAAATAAAAAATTAGTGAACGTGACCATTCGCGGTAGCTTGCTCAAAAACCACTTGAGACCAACCTGCGTCAATCAAAGCTTGATCTGAAATCACGCTCTCTGAAAGAGATAAAGCTTTTGCCTTACCATCTAAATCAATCCACAGCTCAGGCTCTTGATGAGCTGCAACCAAAATGAATGAACGCGCTGTTTTTTCTTGGTCTGAGCTTTGAACTAAACCTTGATACATAGCTGGCGCGATCAATGTCCATTGGTGTTTGCCATAGAAATCCCAGCTTTTATCTTCAACAAAAGGGGCTAACCATTGCTCTTTCAGCGAATCAATCGGCTCCCAATCAAGGCGTTCACTTTGCTGAATTTGAACATTAAGATCCGCATGAGACTCATCAATATTTTCAAGATAAATATTACGAATTTCCTCATGCGCTAAACGTAAGTCAGCCAACAAACCAAGCGATGCTTGATCTACGTCTTTTAATGCAATTTGATGAGAAGCAAGAGAGAGACGTGCATGATGCTGTTGATGAAAAGGTAATAACACGGCAGCTGCAGTCAGAATAATTAGGATGCAGAGCGCAACCCACTTACCTTCACGTCCACCGTTGTCAGAACGTACGGTCTGAATGATCATTTTTCTTTGATCTCAACGACATCAACTTCAACTGGGCTTTCATGGCCAGCATCGAAAACAATGTAGAAGTCAGTGTCTGGTTTAGTAAAACGTACCTTAGAGCCTTTATCCGTTGTTTCTTTGGCAATTAAGGTATCGTCATAGTCATACAAGTGAATATCGTAGTCTACCGCTGTGCTACCGTCGCTGTAACCCGCGTGGCAAACAATTTGTTCAGACTCTGACCAGCAGCTCATAATTGGGAAATGTGCAAACGCCGATGCAGAAAATAGTGCACCACATGAGAGAAGAAATAGTCCCGCTTGCTTTTTCATAACAACCTCGAATCAAAAAAATAGCCTGCCGAAGCAGGCTAGTTAGAATTATTGAAGTACAGCTTCAAATGTTAGGTGAACGTTCACACTTGCTTTATCGGCTAATGTGTTGTCTTTTAATTCACCTTTGTGGTTTGCACGTAGCAGGTAACGACCTGCGTGCTCAGGTACGAAGCGGATGAAACCGTCTTTGTCACTCACCACATCAAGTTGCTCTTGGTGGTTACGGTACATAGTGCCTTCGCGTGTAATATCTGCGGTTACGCCAGCTTGTGGTTTACCGTTGAAGAACATCTGGAATACCACTTCTTCACCTTCCACAATATCTGCAGGGTGAGTGATAGGCTTAAGCTCTAGTAGCTTGCCTTCAATCTCAAGTGCTTTTTGAGTTGGTTTACCTACCGTGATGTAAGACTCAGCACGAGTGAAACTAATTTGTGTTACAACGTCACGAGACTTAGCAGGAAGCTCTGCTGCGCGCTCGGCTTTGTTTGCTTTTAACCATTTAACCGTGTCACGACGACCCGCTTTGTACTGAGTCCAGTATGATGGTGAGTTGTTAACTGCAACCTTATGTGTCCCTTCTTCTTCAAAGTAGAAATCGAACATTGAGCGGCGTTTGCCACGAACCACAAAGTTAGGGCGTTCAGAGCGACCATCAGGCATCAAAACGAATGCAGCTTCACTACCCGCAGGCTTATCGAAAACGAAAGTACCGTGTGATGCAGTCACATCAAAAGTCAGCCAATCACCACCTTCTTTAGACACAGTAAAGTGAGAAGGAAGGATCCAACGTGGGTGCGCGTTTGCCGTTGCAGAAACAGCTAGGCCAGCCAGTACAGAACAAGCGAGTGCTGCTGCTTTTAGTTTATTGTTTTTGATCATTTTGATGTCTAAGTCCTATTTAACTTTATAATTCAGTTTTACTTTGCCGGTCTCGTCAGTCGGCTTAATATCAACACTGAATCCTTCAGTGCCAAAATCTAATTTCTTGCGTAGTAAGCTTCGGCCACCGTGTTCGCGTACCACTTCGGCATAGAAGGTGTATTCACCTTGTTCAACTCGCTCACCAGCATGGTTTTTACCATCCCACACAAAGCGGTACTCGCCAGCAGGTCGAGTTGCAGACGTTACGCCATCAACCAAAGCACGGTCGTAGCGGCCCACTTTTCGCCACCAACTACGTAGGTCTTTTAACCATTCATCTTTACCAACCCACAGCTCTAGAGTACGAACAGGTTGACGATCTGCACCTTCAATCCACACCGCAACATAAGGGCGGTTATAATTTGAAGATTGAATCAGTGGAAGTTCAAAAGACACATCCATCTGAGCGTCTAGAGGTAATGGCTTAGCCTGTGTCATCAAAGGCATCGCCACAACAGCGGCAAGTGCAGACAGCTTCAACATACGCTTACATGCGTGTTTCATTCTTTATTCCTTGTTTACTTAGCAGCTCTACTTCCAACTACAGGACAGCAAAGCAAATTGAATTCTTAGTAAATGTGCATTTCGCAATTAGGGTACGGCGAAGAAGAAAATGAATAAGGTCACAGCCGTTCCTAGGCCCATCCATTGCAGTGAGGTGGTTAATGTCTTCTTCTTAGGTAGCAGCAAACAAACGCCTGTCAGTACAAACAGCACCATCAATACGGCTGTAATATCAATAAACCAGCGCCACACTTCCCCGCTGTTACGACCTTTATGTAGATCGTTTAATACCGCCACTAGCCCATAATGGGTTTTCTCAATAACCGCCTCTTGGCTAGTCATATCGATATATACTGCAACGTTAAAACCAGGGCCTTTGTAGTCGAGTGAGATTTCCCCCTCAATCAATTCACCATCTTCAACATCGGTATACACGTTCAATCCAGATGGTTGACCAGAAATCTTTCCCTTTGCAGTTAGGTAGCTAACCAGCTTGTCTTCTTGTGGACGGTACTGACCTTTGTCCGAGTGAAAGAGTTCAGCCGGAATATTAAGTGTTAATTCGGTAACGTCTGGCTGACTCTTAACGAAAATATGTGGTCTATTTAGCGTGATGCCAGTGATAGCAAAGAACAGCACAACAAGCAGTAAAGCCATTGAAATGTAGACATGTAGTCGTCGAGACCAAAGTTGCACTGTTTTATTCTTAAGCATGGATATTGGGGTTGCTACGATTCCTGAATGGCACGCATTTTAATTGATAATAATTTTCATTGTGATTCAATTTACAAAGTTTACAATAGGCAAAAATAAAGCCGCATAAAGCGGCTTTTGAGGTTTCGTTATCAACACTATATAGCGGTCAATTGTTGTTCAGCACTGTTGTTCTGTTGCATCTTACGCATTTGCGTTAGATATTTAATCCAACTCTTAGAAGCCGCCGTTGATTTGATGTTGTTCGCACGCTTAGCGTGGATCAATGCTTTCTCAAATAACGACAACTTGTAATAAGCACGGACACGAGCCAATTCAACATCTGATTTACGACCAGAAACCCGATCCAACTCTTTTAATGCATTACGGTGATGACCTTCTTGCAATAACAATTGCGCTAGAGCCCAGCGATGTTTATTGTTTTTCGCCGCAGCCAAACGCCAATACTTAATTGACGTATCCCATTCTTTCGCTAACTGCCAATAGGTAGCTTGGTCTGCCAGTAATTGCGGATCAGTCTTCGCGTCATCGATTTCAGCCAATACTTTCGCAGCACGCTCAGGAATGCCCTGTTGGGCATATAACTGTGCCAAGGTACGAAGGTTTTGCTGACTTAATGCCACACCTTGACGTTTTGCCAGTGCCAAGGTTGCTAAGGCGTCTTTTGAGCGATTAAGCTGCAACTGAATACCTGCGGTTTGCTGCCACCAAACAAGTTTATTTGGCTCAAGCACTATTAGACGTTGCAAAGTCGGCAAGGCGCTTTTCCAACGCTGTAACTGCAGTTGAGCACCTAACTTAATGGTTAGCGGAGCCACTTCATCTTTCTTATTCAGTTGCTCATAACGCTTCATCGCAGAAAGTACAGGCTTCCAATCTTCAAGCTGATAATGAGACTGCGCGATACGCAGCCAAAGCTCATCAGCTTTCTGATTTTCAGGGATCGATTTTGTTAACGCATAATAATGTGGCAGTGCTTTTTTATACTCTTCGTTGGAGAGTAAAATATCAGCCAACATCCGCTGCGTGATCCACGCCTGATCGTCATCAAGCAAACCACTATTGACGGCTTTAGTTAGGTTAACCACAGCCAGTTTGGTTTTACCTTGCTGCCAATAAAACACACCCAACATACGCTGAACAAACGCTTTGTCGTAAGCTTTTGATGGCTCAAGTTCAGCCAGTACAGCAATGGCTTCCGCCATTTTCTCATCTTGTTGCAACTGATGAGCACGCTGTACTTTACCGGCGGTAAACTGTGATAACTGTGGTCCAGCAATGGCGGTTTGGCTCGCTAAAGCTAAACCGATAGAAAGCACCAAAGTTTTAGTAATTGATCTGATCATTTGCTTATTTTGAACTCCAGTCTTACCGTTTGTCCAAGTTGCGCAATTGCTTTGCCATCAACAACTTTAGGCTGGTACTTCCATTTACGCAGTGCTCGAATCGCTTCTTTTTCAAATAAACGACGTGGGTTGGCTTCTAACACTTTGACATCTGTTGGACGCCCTTGCGGATCAATCGTAAACGACATCACCACATAACCTTCAGCCCCTTGTTTCAATGCGCGAGGCGGATAACGAGGCTCGACACGATAGAGTGGCATCGCCTGTTGGTTTGATCCAAAATCGGAAAACTTAGGCATATTGATCGCAACACCACTTACCGCAGCATCCAACGCTAATGTTGGCATGACCGGCGATGATACCGCTACCGTTTGACTTTGCGCAGTCGGTGTCGCTTGTGGTGGCGGCTCTGGTGTGTCAGGCTGTTCTGGCACAGCACGTTGACGTCGTTGCGCCGCACGTTCTTGTTCCACCATCACCATGTCAAATGCCAATGTTTCACTCGTTTCAGGTTTACCTCGGTGACCGTTATCCACCATCCAAGCCATAAAGGTGAACAAACCTAATGTCACCGCCATAGCTAACGGCAAGGCGAGTAAAAGTCGACGCATTAACTCTTCTCCGCAGCCAAAGCAATACTCTTAACACCCGCCCCTTTCGCGGCATCCATCACTTTTACAACCGTGCCGTTATAGGCATGTTCGTCGGCTTGGATCACCAAAGACGCTTCTGGCTGTTCAAGTAACATATGCTCAAGGGTTGCTTGTACGCGTTCAACGTCAATAACACGCTTATCGATGTAAATATCGTTGGCAGATGTAATCGCAACAAAAATACCCGCATCTTTTTTGCTAACCACATTGCTAGCCTGCGGACGATTCACTTCAACACCTGACTCACGCACAAACGAACTGGTCACAATAAAGAAGATCAGCATGATGAAAACGATATCCAACATAGAGGTCATATCGATTTGCGCTTCATCGCGTGCGGAAGATGGACGACTAAGTCTCATCATCGGCTCCTTAATAATTTTTCTAATTTCTGTTCACGCCACAAACATGCTTTTGCTAAACGTGCGTGAACAAACATGCCAGCTAATGCGGCAACCATACCTGCCATGGTCGGCAAGGTGGCTAATGAAATACCTGATGCCATCAAACGTGGTTGGCTGCTACCCTGCGTCGCCATTACATCAAACACTGAAATCATGCCTGTTACTGTGCCAAGTAGTCCCAACATTGGGCAAATTGCCACCAGCACTTTGATCAGATTCATGTTTTGGTTTAAGGCAATATGGGCTTCGCTTAACCAACCGTCACGGATAGCATGTGCGTACCAAGACGTTTGATCTTCACGTGCCTGCCACTGAGTTAACCAGTGTTTCTTTTGTGCCGGGTACGAAACGTAAAGATACAACACTCGCTCAACCACTAAGATCCAGCACACAGCCACCGCAGCAGCCAACCACCATAAGATGGGGCCACCTTGGTGCATAAAGTGAGACAGCGATAACCACCAGGCTTCGAAAACCGTTGAATGCAAGGCTTCTGAAAGACTGAATCCCATTAGGCTGCTTTTCCTACTTTCTCGGCTTGCTCAGCAACTAGGCTGATGCCTTGTTTTTCAAGAATATTGCGAATGTTCTCCGCTTGCGTACCCAAAATATTGTGCGCAAGAAGAAGTGGCATTGCTGAAATCAAACCTAGCACCGTTGTTACCAATGCCATTGAGATACCGCCCGCCATCACTTTAGGATCGCCGTTACCAAACTGAGTGATCACTTGGAAGGTTTCGATCATACCGGTTACTGTACCCAGCAGACCTAGCATAGGAGCCAACGCTGCTAGTAGTTTTAGCATCGATAAACCTTTTTCAAGCTGCTGTTGTTCATCAACAATGGTTTCTAGTAAACGAAGTTCTAGCGCTTCTACGCTACGGTTTTGTTCTTTATCGTAAACAGCAAGTACGCGCCCTAGCGGGTTATCACCCGGTTGTTGTGGATTTTTCAGTTGTGAGCGAATTTGCTGGCGAATCGCCATCAGTTTCACACCACGGAAAACCGCAATGATGGCACCAATCGCTAACAGACCAAGAATGATCTTACCTACCACACCACCGTGCGCTAAACGATCTTTCATCTCTGGCGCATTTGCCAATTGTGACAGCATCACACCACGAGATGGGTCTACAACAATGGATTGAACTGCATTCTGTTGAGAAGAGTTTTGAGCGAAGTTAGCAGCGACAGGACCGTTCGCTGGTTGCTTTAAGTAAGGCTTAGCAGTTTCTTTTGCCCCATCCCACTCGATGTAGCCTTGATCTGCCACCATGCCGATACTACCTAGACGGTAAGCATTTAGTTGTGATTTATGACCTTCACCATTGATGTAAGCCACATCAACATTGGCTAACTCACCACTTGCTTGAATCTGCTCTTGCATTGCCAGCCACAAACCTGTCAGTTGTGGTAATGATGGCAATACTTTTGCATCAACAATCGCATCAATTACCGCATTGTTTTGGTGACGATCGACGGCTGTTACCGAAGTATCAAGCTCGGCTTTCACATCTTTAGCCGTTTGGCGAACCACACCAAATAGCTCACCCAAGCTGCCTGTTTCTAGGCGCAGTTGCTCTTCCAAAATAGCAAGCTTGTTTTCATTATCACTAAAGGTATCGCTCAACTGCTCTGTTTCTTTTTGCAGTTGATTTCGCTGAGCAATAAGCGCATCACGTTGTGCACGAATGCTACGTTCCGTTTGCTTAAAGCCAGCTTCACGATCTTTATTGTGTGCAACTTGTACTTTTTGTTCTTGGCGAGTGTCTTTTAGTAGTTCAGTTGTCGCTGATGCACAAAACGGGACGCTAAATAAACACAGAACCGTTACTAACGCTTTCAATTTCATCTTACTTTGTCTCCACGTTAGTTGCGGCAGTGTGCAGTGATACAGGTAGGTTGATAAGGCTTGGCGCGACTTGCTTGTTCGCAATCGCAAACGCTTTATCAACATCACTTGCGTATTGGCTATCAAGAGATTGCCAACTACTTTGTTGCTCGTTCCACGCCCAGTAGCGTTGACCGTCAAGGCTACGCGCCACTAGCGAAATACGGCCTAAGTACAGCAATTCAGCTTCAATAGAATCAGCATCACTCAGTGCCAATTCACCTTGGTAAACACCTAACTTAGTGCCGTAGTCCATTTCGATTTGGTAGGCTTCTAAAATACGACGGTATTTTTCAGCATCACTGATATCCGCTTGCGACATCATCAGCTTCAACTTAGCCACACGCGCTAAACGTTGATCGCGTTTGATTGGCTTGTCGTCAGTAATAATGGTTTGCAGACCATCGATCATTTTGTACATCAAAGGCACTACCCCTTGGCGGGTTTCTTTAATGCCTTGAATTTGATCGCTCAAGCTGGCGCTTTCTTCCTCTTGGTTTGCGACCAAGCGTGCCATGTGATCTCGGTAAACAGTCAAGTTTTCAACTTCTTCCTGAAGTTGCTCAATCTCCGCTTTCATCGATAACGCTTGCTCTGCGCTTTTATCGATTTTCTTCTGACTAACACTAGACGCGTGATTGATTTTATTCTCGACAGCACGAGCGCTATCGAGGCTATTCGCTTGCGCGCCATAAGCAACACTTAAAGCTAGAAACACTAGCGAAGGCTTAAATCCCTTCATGATCTTTCTCTTAAATATGGAATTAGACGTAAACAAAAATAAAAAACAGACAGTGTAAAAACAAAGAATCCCGACTCAAGTGCGGGCAAATTGCTTACAATACTAATTGAAAACAAATCTCATTTAAACAAATAAAGGGGAAAGCTAATGCCTTCCCCTAAAGATTAATTAGTAACGGAATTGAATTGAGGCCATGAAGTTACGACCTTCTCCAACAGTTACGTTTTTAGCGCCAGGGTAGCTCTTGCTCGTTGAACCGCCACCAGCAAGGTAATCAGTATCGAACACATTTTCTACATTCAAGCGACCAATAATATCTAGCTTGTCATCGTATTTATGCGTGTGCGATACGCCTAGGTCAACACGAGTGTAGCCATCTTTCTTAAAGGTGTTAGACGCATCACCGTAGCGCTCACCAACATAGATCACCCCAAGGTTCATATCTGTACCTGTGTCTAGGCTGTAACGAGACCAAACACTTGCACTGAACTCAGGCACGTCTGCTGGACGGTTGCCTTGGTAGCTCTCGTGACGAACGTACTCAGCTTTTAGGTACATTGCACTTGCGCTTAGCGAGAAGTCTTCTGTGATATTACCTTGTGCGCCTACTTCAGCACCACGGTGGTTTTGCTCACCCGCTTGAGTCAGCTTCTTCTTACCACCACCCACTTCTTCAGAAATAGTGCGACCTTCTTCCGTGATGTCAAACAATGCACCTGTTAGGTACAAGGTGTCGTCAAGAAGGTTCCATTTAGTACCCACTTCGTAAAGTTTGCCGCGACGAGGATCAAGCTGTTCGCCATCATTCACGTACTCACTACCTGAAACTTCACGTTGGTGCTCAAAGCTTTCAGAGTATGTCACGTAAATCGAACCATTCACTGCTGGGTGGTAAATTACGGCAAACTTAGGAGACAGCGCGTTATCTTTACGACCTTCATCACGTGTTTCATCAAAACGAGCACCTGCCAACGCTTGCCATTGATCATTGAACGTGATCATGTCTTGCACATAGATACCGTAAGAATCGTAGTGACTATGTGAAATACGCGGCTTGCCTGCTTTTGGTGTCGGTGTAGGCACAGGCTCGCCCGGCTTCACATCCACCTTATTGAAGCTAGTCTGATTACGGTCATAGGTATAACCTAACCAGTTAGCACCTAATAGCAATTGGTGAGTCATGCCTAGCGCATCAAAATTACCAACAAAGTCAGTGTATGCCGTTTGGAAAACCCAATGATCTTTACGATCAGAGCCACCATGGGTAATTACACCCTGCGATTGGTACTTCGAGAAATCTGGGAAGCTCTCAATATCTTGACGCTTAAAGTCTTGGTAGTTGTAGCCTGTTGTTAATGCCCATGTATCGTTCAAACGAGCATTAATATCAAAGCCAATATTTTCAGAGCTATTATCAATGGTTGACCACTGTGCATCCCAAATATGGTCACGACCATTAACAACGTTACCGTCTACAATGTAGGCACCTGAGTCAACGTTGCCTTTATCTTGGGTATTATCGTAGTGAAGCGATAGCGTCACATCGTCATTGAAGTCGTAGTCTACAAACAAACCACCAACAAAACGCTCAGTTGAATGCTCGCTACCATCGCTGTATTTACGCCAAGAATCTTCTGTCATCTTTGACAATACTGTACGTGCGCGAAGCGTTTTGTCTTCGTTTAACGCACCGCTTACATCAAGCACGGTACGAGAGTGATTATTCGAACCAACATCTTGGCTGAAATTAATTTGCGTCTCGTGCGTTGGCTTCTTCGACACCATGTTTACCATGCCGCCTGGCGCGGATGTGCCGTAAAGTAGACCTGAAGGACCTTTTAGAATCTCAACACGCTCTAGAAGCTCGATTGGTTGCTTATAGTGAGACCAGTGTTTACGGCCGTCACGCAATACTTGTAGATCGAAACCACGAGATTTGAAACGTTCACGGTTACGGCTCTTATCACCAGCAGAAATACTTGCATCATTCGCAAGTACTTCACCTAGTGTGCTAGCACGTTGCTCATCGATGATTTGCTCATCAATGATGGCAACCTGCCCTGGGGTTTCCAGTTGTGTTGCTTCAATACGCATCGCGGTTGTGTTGGTATCGGCCTTGTAACCGTGGTCACGACCCGTAACAACCATGTGCTCGTCAACTTTTGTTGTTTCAGCGTAAGCGGCAGGTACGGCTAAAACAGCACCAATCACTAACGCCAACTGGCTTTTTGAAAACATATTCCGTTATCTCCAATAATGTGTAGTTAAGCCATTTTTTATTAGGATTCAGCAATAACTTAATCTACAGCCTCTCGGCCCACTGCAATTTCGAGCGGAATGTTAGTGATAACCGTTATTATTTTCAGTCAAATTTACATTCTTTGCATTCGTAAACTTGTGTAAAGACAATCACTATCACCGTACTAATATGCACTTAATGCACATAATTACTGTGAAAGATGTAATTCAGCGCTATCCATGTATAATGCCGACGTTTTTATTGAAAATTCGGAACACAATGTGACTCAATTGACCCTCGAAGCTGCTCACGAACAGTTAGCAGCACATAACCTAAAACCTGAAAACATGCGCTTTGTGACTGTTGAGGCTATGGATCCTGAACTACTGGAAAGTTGCACAACAACTGAAGATGAGAGCTTTTATAACAGCTACATGAATGTCATTTTCGGCAAGGGTGATCGTTATGTTTTGGGCTATCGTTGTGAAGATGAAGTGATTGATCACGCCATCATTAAATCTGGCGACAAATACTATGATCCAACACTGCAGATCAAAGGCGATTTCAAACCTTATCGCTATGCAATTTTGACTGAATTTAAAGTGTTTGATGTTATGCGCCATGCGAAGGCAAACAAAGACTTCCCACCTGATGTTGACTACCTAAGATCTAAGCCTAAGCAATACAAAAACGTGATCATTACGGCTTAAGCTCCTTACCTAGTCAGACGGACGCGTCATTTTTGACCGAGCGTTTAACACAAAAACGGCTCTTAGATTCCAACTTATTATCAAGTTAGGATCTAAGAGCCGTTTTTTAATGCTTACATTCCATCACGCTTATGCAGACTGTTAGCTATATCGTTTTTGCTTAACGCTCACCATAGAACTGATTGGTTTCGCTCACGTAACAAATAAATGGATATTTTTTCTGTGATTCAGCCACTTGCTCAACATCAGCATCAATCACATAAGCACCTTCATACTGTTTAGTCAAAAAGGCTTGCTCCATCAGCGCCATTGGCCAACCGTATAAATCAGTCTTACTCGCACGTAAACTCGCAAACAGTGGCGATGAAATAACGCCTTGAGCACCAAAAGTACGTCGACAGAATTGATTCGCTTGCTCTGGCGTCATCTTCAAGCCAACAATATCACTACCAGTAAGAACAACTGGCTCAGCACTGTTGTATTCATCGTTATCAGCAAGCCCTGTTTGCACAAACTCCGCCCAAGTAAATGGACGACGTAAGTCATAATTAAAGCCTTTATAGTTGTACTTCACACGCTGATTGACGTTCATCGCGATTCGCGTTTGATCGCTCAGATCTAGCTGTACCCCACGATGTAGCCTGTTGTTGAGTGTTACCTCACGACAAACATCATCTTCATTCAACACGCGTTCGTCAGGCGAGATACAAAACTTAAGCGAGTGAAGGTTATTAATGCTAGCGATGGCTTCATCAATCTTTAGCACTGCGGGCTGATTTGGCTCCGAGACTAACCCAATAGGCAATGGCAAAGTTTGCGATGTGGAAAGCCAATAAGAGCGCTTAAACTCTGGATAACCTTTAAGGCTAACCTTGACTTCACCATTCGCATTCAACTCACCTCTAGCCTCTAGAGCCGGCATATCGTAGTTAACACATACAGTGGCGCCTGTTTCTTTCGCATTCTCAGGGGTAACACACAGCGCCAATTGATTTTTAGCACCTTCATCGCCCGTTGCTACCGTATAACTTTGCGTGGTGCTAACAAGGCTTAACTCATCATCTCTAACCATGAACCACTCAAAACGCTTAGTGGTGTCCTCATCTTGATCAGCATCGAAATAATCATATTGAGCCATCAAAGTGTTACCAGCAAAACGCGAACCAGTAATTGCGAGATTTTGAATCCTCGGCTTTGTATCAGCCACCGCAGTAACCGTGCTAGGTGCAGTACAGAATATATCTTGCGCTTTTGGGTGCCCAGTTAATGAATAAGGTGTCACACACCCTTTCACTTGCTTGCCTAACATCTCAGCGGTGGGAATAAAAAGACGGGAATCTGAAGTGAATTTGTCACCAACATACCAGCTGTATGCTGTGGTGAAGCTATCTTCTTTATCATTGTCAAAGTCGATGAACTCATAGATAAGATACTGAGGTAGACCAACCTCAATGGTCTCACCTAATGGCTGAAGATCAACAACGGGAGGCTCACCCTCTAACCCCGCGACCTTGTTTGCCATTTCATAGCATGACACTAGCACATTGCTTTTGGTGTCTATGATGCACACCGATAGATGCTTGCCTTCATCTTCGGCTCTCGCGGTATAGCTATCTTCGTTTTCACCAGCAATAAGTTGTCCGTCGCTGTACCACTCAAACAAGTATTTCTTCGCTTCCTCTTCAGATACAGGCGTACCATCAGGGTCGACTAACGCTGTCTGAACTAAGGAACCAACATAAATAGGAAAATAGCCATGCTCAATAATGCCAACACTGGGCAAATCGGACATAGGTCGACTGTTAATTAAGTAATATGGAGAGCACGTTTTATCACCGACTTTACGATCGACATGATTAACAGGCACAACACAAAATCGTATGCGCTCCCCCGCGAGGCTGTTGTCGTACGGAACGCGATATTCTAAGCCACGGTGAACGGCATGACCTGACAGCGTTTCCCAATACACCCACGAGGCATCAATAGCGGGAGGGACACTCTTTGAGGAAAAGGTATACTGACCGATAAGTTGCTCACCGGCCTCCACTTCTTTCTCTGTTCTCGGTTCTTTGAAATCGACGTTAATCGCCTGAGGTTTTACCGAAACTCTTTGCGGTTGGGCATTATCTCCACCACCGCCACCACAAGCTGTCAGCCATGCAGAAATCAACAGAGTACAGATACGTCTTTGCATAAAATGGTTCTTTTATTTATTCGTGCCGCTAAATGATGAAGCTCGTTTACGCTTTCGGTTTTTACCAACCGATTTGAGTGCACGCCATTTTACGCATTTAATCCATCCACTCAATGAATATAGAACGTAAATATTGTGTATAAATGCCCTTAAATGTCTGACAAATATCGTAATTAGTTGAAGATTAGGGATTCTTTTTAATAAGCGTGTTAATTAACACAATAAATATTTTTTATACGATGAAGAAAAACGGAAGATCCCACCCGCTCCTTAATGACGTAGAACTTGGAATATAACGGCTTTGCTTAATCCGCTCAAACAAAGCCATGTTTCACCTTAACCGTTTAAGCCAACCCTTTGTGGTTAGCGGTAGGCAGGAAAAGATAAAGTGATACGCAACCCGCTCGGCTGGCAGTTTTCAGCTTTCACTTTGCCATTCATGACTATCATTGCTTCTTTCACGATTGCTAGACCTAAACCTGTACCACCAGACTTTTTATCCCTAGCTTCTTCTATCCGGGTAAAAGCGTTAAAGATATGCTTGAGGTGCTGCTTAGGGATCCCACGACCATTATCGGTCACTTCAACATTGATATATTCACCAAACTCATACGCGGAAATCGTGATCGTCGCTTTTTCGCCAGCATACTTCATCGCATTACTCAGTAGGTTTTTAATCACTCGTGACGTTAAACGATTATCAGCCATAACCAGTGGTAACCCTTTCGGTACCTGACAAAGAATGGTCTGTCCGTCACCTTTACCATATTGCGACTCCAGCGTGTGCAATGAACAAAGCGTTTCAAGCTGAAGAGGAACAAGTTCTGGCGCATAGCTCGCATTTTCTAGTCGGCTAAATTCTAAAATCTCACTGACTAAGTCGTTCATCTCTTCCGACTCGCGTTCTAACTTATCAGCCATGGCTTGCTGGTCTTCCGTCAAGTGACGGCGTAACAAGTGTAGAGCAAGACTATGTCGCGCCAGTGGCGTTTTTAGCTCATGCGATACATCTCGAATCAAACGACGCTGCTTTTCCGCTAAGTCGTAAATGCGCTGAGTCATGTGATCAAAGTCTTTTGCCAGCTCACTGAACTCGCGCACACCGTCTCCAACTTCATTGCCCACTCTGACCGAAAAATCCCCCTCTGCTAAGCGTCTACTAGCTTCTTGAAGCTGCGTTAAAGGCTTTTGTAAGTAACGAGCTAATAACCATGAAAAAACCGTAAGAATGAGTACCGCAATCACCACTTGGCTAATAGCGAAATAATAACGGAACTGATGCGCTGGGTGCTTTTCATGGGGAAACTGGATCACCAATTGATTTTGATTATTCAACGGCACCGCAATGATAGGCTGATTGACCTGAGAATCGAGAATCGAATCAAGCTTACGAATGAAGTTAAGCTTGAACTCAAAATGCGGGTGCATTTTCCTACCGCTTAAAACATTCCGATCCTTATCCAATACAAACAAATAATAGTCTTGGGCTTTTTCCCAGTCAGCAAGTTCATCCATATCGCCCTCACCTAGCATAACCTCTGCTTGTATGGCTAAGTCCAGCATCTCTTTTTGTACCTTAGTCGGTACTTGAAGTAAGGTTTTGACCAAAGCATGTTCTGCGGCATTCTGCGCCCCTAAGATGAGCAACAAAATAACAGCAAAATAAGAAAAGAGCCGATACGCCAGCGAGCCTTTGTGATGGCGAGAAAAGGTATTAATCGCTTGTAGGTTTACCATATATCCTCAATAGAAAAAGGCTACGCACTGCTGCGTAGCCTTGAAGTTCTGACGTGATAACCAAGAGGCTCACGATACCATTTGTAAAAAGCTATAACCTTTGCCACGAATGGTTTTGATGTGTTGTTTCGACAGCCCAGACTGGACCATTTTGCGACGAATGTTGCTGATGTGCATATCTAAATTACGATCAAACGGACTTAAGTCTTTCTTCAGCACTTCTTTTTGTAATTCAGCTTTCGAAACCACTACTTCGTTATTTTTGATCAAATATTCCAGCAGCTCTGATTCGGTACCCGTTAACGGCAAACGTGCTATTTGTTCTGATAAATCCGGCTCTGAACAATGCTGCGACTGACGCTGACGCTCTAAACCAACACGTCGTAAAATCGCGGTCATGCGGGCAAGCAATTCAGGCACACGGAAAGGCTTGGGCATGTAATGATCGGCCCCAGCCTGCAAACCATCCATCAAAGAAGCTTCGTCTGCTAATGCAGTTAACATTAAAATCGGTGTCGCAAAACGTTGGCATATGCGCCTCGCCACTTGCATACCGTCGATGTTAGGTAACATGACATCCAACAAGACAAGATCAACCGAGTAATCTTGCATGTAATCCAATGCTGACTCACCACAATGCTTACACTCGACCTCATAGCCTTCAGCCGTTAACACATCGGTAAGCAACTCACACAGTTGGATATCATCATCCACAAGCAAAATACGAGACACAACAACAAACACCATTAACACAAACTATTCGCATTTTAATTAACACTATCAATGGGAGCAACTGTCTAAATGCTTTAGTTGCTATTAATTTGCATGTTTTTTAGGCGTTCATAACTTTACCCACAATCCTCCCAATTATTCAGGCGGTTATAAGCAAAGCGATATATTGCGCGCAAGTCATAAGATAATAAAAAACACGCATATTGCTTTATCTCTAGGCAATCTTTTTTCGAGAATTGAACTAAATCAAAGCAAGCGTTTTTTCACTATTTTCTCTCACCATCAAGTATTGACATTGGCAAACACGGCACCAGCGCTAGCTTGCAAGTATTTCCCACAGACTTATACACAGCTTTTGTGGATAACAAACCAAAAACCATCTAATGTTCAACCTAACGTTCTGTATTTATTGAAATATATTCTTTTTCACAATCCAATGTTAACTTTCTAAACTGTTTTACCCAGCTCTAGCACGCAACATTCCCGCCTAAAATTATCGCAGCCTAGTCATTACCCTCACTCGCTCACACTAGATAAAAGCCATTTACAGCCACCAAAGCACAATAAAAACAAATGTATCGATTGCATAGCAACAAACAAACACAAAGCAAACGTTTCGCACTACCATTTAAATCACCAAGCACCAACCTAAGACATTGAATAAACTAAACAATAAAAATCACAGTTAAAATTAAGTGCTTTTTGCTTAAAAAACGCTTGATCTAATAATTTACATCAATAGAATACGCGCCGTTTATCAAAAATATGACAACTACATTTTAATTACGACGTTTAGAGGTAAAGAATGGCTGGCGATAATAACTACAGCTTAGGACCCGTGCCGCAATCAGCACGAAAGGGCGTTATTTCACTAACAATGGTCATGTTAGGGTTAACCTTCTTTTCCGCCAGTATGTGGACAGGAGGTAAGTTAGGCACTGGCTTAACTTATGATGATTTCCTTCTTGCTGTTCTCATTGGTAACCTCATTCTCGGTATCTACACTTCTTTTCTTGGTTACATCGGCTCTTCTACTGGCCTCTCTACTCACCTTCTTGCTCGATTCTCTTTTGGCTCTAAAGGCTCTTGGCTTCCTTCTCTTCTTCTTGGTGGTACTCAAGTCGGTTGGTTCGGCGTAGGTGTTGCTATGTTTGCCATCCCGGTACATAAAGCAATGGGCATTGATACCAACATTCTAATTGTCGTTGCTGGCTTACTTATGACAGTAACTGTCTACTTCGGTATTGCAGCGCTCATGATTTTGTCAGCCATTGCTGTACCAGCCATTGCCCTACTTGGTGGCTATTCTGTTATCGAAGCCATCAGCAGTGTGGGTGGCATGGATGGCTTAAAAGCCATTCAACCTAAAGATCCCATTGAGTTCTCGACAGCCCTAGCGCTCGTTGTTGGCTCGTTCATCTCGGCAGGTACACTAACCGCAGATTTCGTGCGCTTTGGTAAGAAACCAAAAGCAGCGGTATTTATCACTATGGTGGCTTTCTTTATTGGTAACTCTTTAATGTTTATCTTTGGCGCTGCAGGTGGTGCCGCTACGGGTCAAGCTGACATTTCTGAAGTGATGATTGCTCAAGGGCTACTATTGCCAGCAATCATTGTGTTGGGTTTAAACATTTGGACGACCAACGACAACGCACTTTACGCTTCAGGTCTTGGCTTTTCGAACGTAACTGGGATTCCAAGTAAGTACCTATCAATGATTAATGGCATTATCGGTACGCTATGTGCGCTATGGCTCTACAATAACTTTGTAGGCTGGCTAACTTTCTTGTCAGCAGCCATTCCACCAATCGGCGGTATTATCATTGCAGATTTCTTGAAAAACCGTCATCGTTACAAAGATTTTGCTAACGCTGAATTCAATACGGTGAACTGGGCTGCCATCATTGGCGTAGGTGTTGGTGTTGCTGCGGGTCACTTCCTACCTGGCGTAGTACCTATCAATGCTGTACTAGGTGGCGCTATCAGTTACTTGATTCTAAACCCACTATTAAACCGTGACGCTCAAACAGTAAAAGCTAACGCATAAGGTAAATACGATGCATCAGTCAGACATGCTAATTAAAAACGTAACACTACAAGGCAAGGAAGGACTGCATCAGATCCTGATCCAAAATGGCGAATTTGCCAAGATTGCTTCAGCTGATGACATTATTGACTATCAAGGTACAACCCTTGACGGTGAAGGCGGGATGGCGATCCCTCCTTTTTGTGAACCACACGTTCACTTAGATACCACTCAAACGGCGGGTGAACCAAGCTGGAATATTTCAGGAACGCTTTTTGAAGGGATTGAGCGCTGGTCGGAGCGTAAAGCGCTGCTTTCAATCGAAGATGTTAAAGCTCGTGCCAAGCAGACACTGAAATGGCAAATTGCTAATGGCGTACAGCACGTACGTACCCACGTTGATGTTTCAGACCCAACTTTGATTGCCCTTCAAGCCATGCTTGAAGTAAAAGAAGAAATGAAAGAATGGGTTGATATCCAAATTGTGGCATTCCCACAAGAAGGTATCCTCTCTTACCCTAACGGTAAAGAGCTGCTAGAAAAAGCGGTTCAGATGGGTGCTGATGTCGTGGGTGCAATTCCACATTTCGAGTTCACACGTGAATACGGGATCGAATCACTTCACTTTGCCTTTGAGCTAGCACGCAAATACGACCGTTTAATTGACGTTCACTGCGATGAGATTGACGATGAACAATCGCGTTTTGTTGAAACACTGGCAGCGCTTGCACATAAATACGAAATGGGTGCTCGCGTAACGGCAAGCCACACTACAGCAATGCACTCATACAATGGTGCTTACGCCTCTCGCTTGTTCCGTTTACTAAAAATGTCAGGTATCAACTTTGTTGCTAACCCACTGGTCAACATTCACCTTCAAGGCCGTTTCGACGATTACCCTAAACGTCGTGGTATTACCCGTGTGAAAGAAATGCTAGCGGCTGATATCAATGTTTGTTTTGGTCATGATGATGTCTTCGACCCATGGTATCCGCTAGGTACTGCCAATATGCTGCAAGTTCTGCATATGGGTCTGCATGTGTGTCAGGTGATGGGCTACGATCAAATCAACAACTCACTTGATCTGATCAGTACCAAGTCAGCGCGCACCCTAAATATTCAAGACCAATACGGTATTGAAGCAGGCAAAGCAGCGAACTTACTGATCTTGCCAGCAGAGAATGGTTTTGATGCTGTGCGCCGTCAAGTACCAGTGCGTTACTCAATCCGTGGCGGTAATGTAATTGCTGAAACTCAACCAGCAACTACGCACATTACACTTGGCGAAAATGGCGAGAAAGAAGCTGTGACATTCCGCCGCTAATTTTCTAAATCGCGTATGTGACTCTCAGTCGCTTTCGTATAAGTAAGCCCCTGCAAGCTAAGCTTTGCAGGGGCTTTTCTTTCTAGCCAACACATTTATCTGTGTTTCATTATTTTTAGTCTGTCCAGCCGAAAGTAATCACTATTCCGGCAGATATCACTCGATTCTACGTCGCCAAAACGCCAGTAAACTAAGAAGGCCCATTAAGTAAAAATTCACCGAACCACCATCGTGTTCAATAAAGTTACAGTTGTTCGGTGAGATAGCACCAGTATCTACATTTGGATCACAACGAGGATCAACATTCGGATTTTTATTTTTGTTTTTAATGAAATCAGGTTCAATGACCGCTAGATCCGGCACTGTGCCTAGATAAGATTGAATCCAGTCGTAATAAGTGCCAATACGAGTATAAAAAGCAGGTTGATTGATTGAACCACATAAGGGTGATCCACCAGATACGCCACTCATAATACCTAGCTGGGTAATATTTCCTGAATTGTCTTCATAGGTCAACGGTCCGCCACTATCACCTTTACACACATCTGGACCGTAAGGTGGAATATCACTGTTGATGTTTTGGTTTGTTATCTTAAAGGGTAAAGAACAAACCTTACTCAGGTTAAATGGACTTTCGACAATGGATGGTGATGTATCACCACCTTCCATGCGCTCATAACAATCCGCCATTGGCAAGTATGAGACTTTCGCGGTTTGTAACTCATCTGCCGCGCTATCACTGCTACCATCAATAGCAGTTGCCCCCCACCCTGTAACACGAAGATTGCTAGGACGTTCCCCTTGCTTTTGCCCTTCAGCCCACTGCTGCTCTAAGGTATCAACAATTTCACCCGCGGTTTGACTATCTGTTAGCTTGATACGGGTTAAGTGATCAGGAAACGGACGCGACACCCTAAGCAAAGCAATATCACTATCCAAAGCTAGCGCTTTTACATCAGTCACAACACTGCCATTGGAGCCGACTTTCTTTTCAACTTTAGCTAATCGTGTGTATTTGGGGTGAACCACAACGTGAGTCACAGCATGAAAGCTATCGATGGGTGCAGTAGATAAAGTCGTGATCCCCGCCGTTACACTGATTTGATAAGGTTTCAGAACAAAGTACCCCGATTCCTGACTCGGATCTTCACCCGGCATAACCACGCAGTGTGCGGCCGTTAAAGCCCAGTGAGAATCGATGATCGTGGCACCACATAGTGGCACTTCATTCATCACACTTAAACGTAGCGATGCCATCCAAGGATGTTGCTCTACCGTTGTTCTATCACCATCAATAATGCGTGGTACAACCTGATGTGAATCATCACCTTGCGGTGTATTTTGTACTTTGGCGTTAATAGCAGGAGAAAAAGTTGCGGTTGCTAATCCAATGCTTAGAAGCAAAGGTTTAAGCGTAAATGAACAATACGGTAAAAATTCGTGATGCTGTAATTCTAATAAGTGTTTGTTTCTAGACATAATAAACCTGACGGACATCCTTGTACTATCAGGAGATATAAACACACGCTTATTTATTAACCACAGCAATATTGCTCGCTATGCGAGTGAGTTAATAGCTTGCTCCGCAACTCACATAACTTAACACTGATAACGTTAACTCCATCCAATAAAAAACCGCACGGTAAAGCCGTACGGTTTTGCATCAATCAAGGTACTATTACTAAATAAAATTAATTACAAGCAACTTCTTGAATATCAATTTGATTCAAGCCTTCGATACCAAGCTCGGTAGCTAAAGTTGGGAAAAACTTAGCGTTATAAGCCGTTTTAATATCAGTGATATCGATCTTATACACTTTCAAATTCAGCTGTTTCAGCTCTTTAGGTGTACATTCTTCTTTTTTGTCATCAAAGCATACAGGCGTTGTAGTATCGATTTTTCCGCAAGTCGTGCTGTGAACACCAACCCCTACATTGTCCAAGTCTGCACGTGTTCCGTTAGGAAAACCTTGGGGAATAATTTTGGCAATTTCGCCCTCATTCACCGAGTGAGTGCCATCGCCAAGACTACCTAAGCCTTGAACTTGAACGCTCTCTACCGCAAATACTTTAGTTTTTCCTTGCAAGGTATCTTTCAATTCTTCTTCCGTACAGCCAAAAAGTGCCAAAAGGCTTAAAAGTGCTACTGCTTTTTTCATCATGGTCCTTCCGTTCTTATTCATGAACGTATTTGTTGTGTTGTTACTCTTTATCGTCACAGTTTACCGTTTCTTTATACTAAACGGAAAAAATGGTCGCGTTTTTTTACTTTCGCACCATTTGTGTTTTACTAAACCGTATATCACAACAATATAATTGTGTGATATATGCCCATTTGCCTTTTAATAATGGAAAATGCTGGCATAATACGCCCACACAAAATCTACGGACAATTTCTAATGACTATTGAAAATATTCTAAAAGAGCGCAGCGAGTCTAAATGTGAGCTTTGTTCTTCTGACAACAACCTAAGCGTGTATGAAGTTCCTGCATCTCCGGATCAGACTGCTGGTTGCTGTGTAATGGTTTGTGATACTTGTCGTGGACAAATCGAAGACGCAGACACTGTAGAAGCAAACCACTGGCGTTGTCTAAACGACAGCATGTGGAGCCAAACTCCTGCAGTTCAAATCATGGCTTACCGCATGCTTAACCGTCTATCTGCATCTGAGTCTTGGGCACAAGATCTTAAAGACATGATGTACATGGAAGAAGACATGATCGAGTGGGCTGAAAAAGGCATCGCACTAGAAGAGCTAGAATCAATCCAAACTGTTGATGTTAACGGTACCGCACTACAAGCTGGTGACAACGTAACAATCATCAAAGATCTACCAGTTAAAGGTTCAAGCCTAGTTGTTAAGCAAGGTACTGCGGTACGTGGTATTCGTCTAACAGACAACCCACTACACATCACAGGTAAAGCTGCTGGTACTAACATGGTTATCATTGCTGCTTACTGTAAGAAAATGTAAGCCGTAACATATCCATACGCTTAGTTAGTTATAGCGATGTTGGCGCTCTCTTAAACCTCTACCACTAAGAGCTCGCTAGCCCATCGCACTAAAGGATGGTTCATGATTTGAACCATCCTTTTTTACATTTTTCTCTTACCTTAATAATCCGTACTTTTCTCCGCTGTAAACTTCTCTGCCCACTGCGGCCAAAGCTTGGCTAAGTCCATGTACTGCTCTAGCGTATCTGCCACGCGATCGATTCCTTGCTCTCGAATCAGATCAAAATCAGGGGTTTGTGTCGCTTCTAAACCCGCCCAAGTCAGAATGGCATCGCAAGCTTGTTGTTGTTCAAAAATCCCGTGCAAGTAAGTACCAAACACTTGGTTATCTAGCCCCAATTGACCATCTGGACCATCTTGTAATTGCACCGGTGCATCAGCACTAACACCCGAAGTCACGCCTGCGTGAATTTCATAACCACGAACAGGGACGGTTTCTTGTTCTGGCAGGGTCAAACTTCCTGTGGTTTGCTTAAGCTGCTTTTGCTTAGCGAGCACAGTACTTGTTGCCAAGTACCCTAGCCCCTCACTTTCACCTGCAGGGCCTTCAATGCCATCAGGATCGGCGATATGTTCACCCAACATCTGGTAACCACCACAAATCCCCATCACTTTGCCACCAAGACGAAGGTGACGAGCAATTTGTTTATCCCAACCTTGTTCACATAAATATGTGAGATCGCTACGCACACTCTTAGTACCTGGGATAATAATCAAATCAGCAGGAGGAAATGGCTGATCTTTGCCGACAAATTGAAGATTAACTTGCGGATGCATACGCAGCGGATCAAAGTCCGTATGATTACTCACTCGTGTAAGTACTGGTACTACGACATTAAGTTGTTGCTCAGCCGCTTCAACCTGCTGGCTATTGATGGCATCTTCAGCTTCGAGCATCAACCCATGAAGATAAGGTAAGACACCCAGCACTGGCTTGCCCGTTTTTTCTTCCAACCAATCTAAACCTGATTCCAACAACTTTACATCGCCACGAAAACGGTTGATCACAAATCCTTTTACTCGCGCTTGTTCCGATTCAGAAAGCAGTGCCAAGGTGCCATACAAGTGGGCAAACACGCCACCACGATCGATATCAGCCACGATGATCACAGGAATATCTGCTTCTTCAGCAAATCCCATATTCGCAATATCGTTCTGGCGTAAGTTAATTTCAGCAGGACTACCGGCACCTTCTACAATGATGGTTTCGTATTCATCTTGAAGCAGCCCAAAAGATTCCATAACAGAGCCCATCACCACCTTTTTGTAGCCGTGATAGCCAATGGCGTCCATATCAGTAATGGCTTTACCTTGTACGATCACTTGTGCACCAATGTCAGTATTGGGTTTCAGCAACACAGGGTTCATGTGCACTGTGGGTTCAATGTTGGCTGCTTGTGCTTGTACCGCTTGAGCACGACCAATCTCACCGCCATCTTTCGTCACAGCACTGTTTAGCGCCATGTTTTGCGATTTAAACGGCGCGACTTTGATCCCTTGGCGTGCCAGTACTCGACATAATCCTGCAGTAAGAATACTCTTCCCCGCATCAGACGTGGTACCTTGCACCATCAGTGCTTTAATTGTTGGTTGCATCTTGTTCCTTATTTACCCATAGCGACATGTTGTTAATACTCGTCTTAGCTAGGTTAATCATTATTTCTGTTCAAAATCTTGGCTGATCGGCAATTGCACTTGCGGCCAGTCTTGGCCGTTGTCGTCGTGATAAACTGTCACTCTTAAGCGTGAGGCATAAGGCAAATGTAAGCGTTGTAAAAAGCCCGCGGTCTGCGGCATTTCCAACAATTGACGCAATAACTGCCTCATGACTCCCGCATGTGTCACTACCAAAATTTTCTTACCGTGGTGTTGTGCAAGCAAACTCTGCCACGCGCCTTTTATACGCTGATCAAAATCTACTAATGTTTCACCTTTGTGTGGTGTATGCGACCACGGATCTTGCCAGTAACTCTCGAGTTCTTTTGAATATTGCTGCCAAATCTGTTGTTGGGAATGACCATCCCAATCACCGAAATCTAATTCTTGCCACTCTTTTTGCAGTGTCATTGGTAATGCTTTTTCTTGCGCGTACTGGCGAGCAAATTGACTGCAACGTTGAAGCGGGGAACTCACAACAGCCTCAAGTTCTGTAATATCAGCAATTGCGGTCGCCATTTGTGCCAAACCTTGCTCTGTAATAGCAAAGTCCGTGACACCACGAAAATGACCGTCACCTTCAGGCAAGCCGTGACGCAAGATATCAATTTGGGTAAGTTGCGACATACTCAAACTCCTTTTCAGTTATTCGCGCCTTTCAATACTTGTGGTAACCCAGCAACAACGAACACGACTTTATCCGCAATCGCCGCAATCTCTTGATGCAGCCAGCCGCTTTCATCAACAAAACGGCGCGACACTTCGCCTAACGGCACAATCCCCTGCCCAACTTCGTTGCTGACCATGATGACCTTGCCTTCAACATCGCGTAAAGCAGCCAGAAGATCCGCTTTTCGCTTAGCCCAAAGCACTGTGTTGCTGTCATCAAATAAACAGTTACTGAGCCACAGCGTTAAACAATCCACCAGCAAACAAGTATGTGGCGCACTATGAGTACGGATAACGCCAGCTAAATCAAGTGGTTCTTCAATGGTTTGCCATTGTGATGGTCGCTGCGCTTTATGCTGAGCAATACGTTGGGACATCTCATCGTCACCCGCGCCTGCGGTCGCAATGTAAATGACGGTTTGCCCACTCGCCACCGCTTGTGCCTCAGCATAGCGGCTTTTACCTGAGCGAGCGCCACCTAATACTAGCTCCGTCCTTTGTGCTTCCTTTGATTGCTGCATGCTTTTCTCAATATCAAATTTTCCGCGAGTTCTTAGTGCCATATTGTATTGATTTAACGATGAATTGGGTACTGACAGCCAAAAAAATCCAAAATGAACGAATTATGAATATCGACCTCATCATTAATTCAGTTTGAGTGTTGTTTAATACAACCATCAACAGAAGGAGAACATACTATGACTACTAAACGTACCCTAACAAACACAGTTATCGCTATCGGTGCCGCTCTTGTACTCGCTCCAACCATTGCGCTAGCAGATGAACATAAAGACAACGCAATCATTAATTACACAGGCCCAGTAGACACAGTAACAGTGGCTGAATTATTGGAAAACACCAGCATGTTCACTGAGCGTAAAGCCGTTGTCGAAGGTGTACTACTACGCCAAATCAATGCTGATACCTACATTTTCAGTGACGGCACTAAAGAGATTCAAGTTGAGTTAGATGATGATATTCATATGCCTCAAGCCATTAACGCAGACACTAAACTTCGTCTATACGGTGAATACGAAGGCGGCAATACACCTGAAATCGAAGTTGACCGTCTACAAGTAATCTAACACCCACTCCACTCAGTTGGTTAGTCATGCGCTGTCATCTGAATGAACTCTGGATATTCCGTCAAGTTTAAACGTACAACACCACTGCCTTTGTTTGCTCACCACCAAGCCTATCTTGGTGGTGTTTTTTTGTCGGGATCTTTTACAGATCAACAACAGTAAACACACTTCACCTTCGCCACACTAAGCAAGCCTTTGAATTTTATCACCTAAAATAATGGCGTTAAATTTGCAGCATCGATCCCTGTGCTGGCTGCAACATCAATTGGTGTTTTTATCACCATTCTTAACTATAAGTCAGCAGACTCACACTCAATCATTACACTTTAATGAGAAAACAACGGATGTGAACACAGGAGTGGGATAAACATGGAATAAGTGCCACTAAACAACTCAACGACCTTATAGATAGGGGGACGGATGATTAAATTATTACTCATACTCGCACTCAATAGCGTCCCTGTTATTCTATTAGTTGCTAATATTTTCCCTCTTGATTGCAATTCAGTGCTTAACAGTCTTCTTAACCTATTTTCTGCTGAAGACGTTAATTGGTTATGTGAGCAAAACAACCTTAGCGACTCTTAATGACCTCTTAATCACTAAAGCTCTCGCACTTATTCCCCACTCAATGTTAAAGCGCGTCCATCACTTCTAAGTAAACATCCGTTATTGGCTAATAGCCATGCTTGTCTATGATTAGACTAATGATCAATGGCAAGGATGCATATTGTGAACATTTTAGTTGGGCAACTTGGCTTTATTGTCGCAGGCTGCGGTTTCATCTTCTTGGCGCTGCTTCTACTCACCACAAAAAAATACAGCCTTCAAAAGAAGCTGCTTTACAGTATTTGCGCCATTGGCGCGGTATGGAGCGTTGTTTCCTACTTCCAGCTCACAACAAAAAGCAGCATTGCTAGTGTGTTGGTTGCCGAATCACTGCTTAACCTTTGTCTATTTCTATTACTCAGTGCCAGCTTATCTAACCAGCAACGCTTAATATCAGCCCTTGCCTCACCATTACAAAAAGGGCTTGTGCTCACCTTTATTATCATTGCTGGGCTAGCAGCTACGCGGCTATTTACACCAATTCTTAGCCTCAAAACCTTCTTAATCCTATTTCTTACCCAGGCCATCATCGGATTATGGGCAACAGAGCAACTTTTCCGCCGCACTCACCGTAGCGAAACATGGGCGATAAAACCGTTATGCTTGGGATTAGGGGTATTTTTTGCCTACCACTTTGCCCTCTACTCTGATGCCCTACTCACCAACTCTATCGAACGAGGCTTTTGGCTGGGCCGAGGTTGGGTTGCGGTATTGGCTATTCCATTGATCTTGCTCACAGCACGACGCGTTACCAACTGGGGAAGCCGTGTTTACGTTTCACGAGAGGTGATCTACCACAGCACTCTCTTACTTGCCGCTGGAGGCTACTTGTTAGTCATGGCGGTGGCGGGTTATTACTTAAAGTTACAAGGCGAGACTTGGGGAACACTAGCCCAAGGGCTTTTTTTCGCATTAAGCGGTGTGGTGTTCGCGAGCCTATTCTTATCAGAATCATTTCGCAATAACATTAAAGTATTCATTACTAAGCATTTTTTCGCCAATAAATATGAATACCGTGTCGAATGGATGAAAGTCGCTGAAGTGCTCGATAACCAAGACCACACTCCCTACGATAACGCGCTCACCGCCATGGTCAGTCCTTTCGGTTGCGAAAAGGCATTACTCGCAATCAAAGATGGCAACAAATTTAAAATTAAAGCGCATTATCAAACTGAAGATGTGGCCGAAGAATCTCAACAAATTCTTGAGCAGCTCGCAAACCACGCTATTGATTACCAATGGATCATTGATATTCCTTTGCTCAATCACAGTAGCGAAAAAACACCTTTTGAAACCCAGACACTCACTTTGCCCACCGAGCATCCGTTTTATTATGTTGTCCCGCTTACTTGTGCCACTGGCGTCAAAGGTGTGTATTTGCTATCGCGCCCAACGTCAACCGACAAGTTAAACTGGGAAGATCGCGATCTAATGCGGGCTATTAGTATGCAGTTGTCCGTGTACTTAAACGTATATCACACCAACCAGAAACTAGCAGAAAGTCGTCAATTCGACACCTTCAATCGTATGTCAGCTTTTTTGGTTCATGACTTAAAAAATGTGGTCGCCCAGTTACAACTCATCAATAAAAACGCCATCAAGCATAAACAAAATCCTGAGTTTATTGATGATGCTTTCGAGACTGTCGATTCAGCGGCCAATCGTTTAAACAAAGTTCTCGACCAGCTTAACAACAAGCGAGTGGACTCACAGCAACAGCAACACTTTGATGTTATCGCGACTCTCGCTTCAGCCTGCGAACGTCGCTCAGTCTTCCTACCTAAGCCAGAACTGAAGTTACCGCAAGCAGATAGAAATACAGACAAAAGCCTGTTTAAGATCTCCGCCGATCAAGAAAGATTTAGCAACATTCTTGGCCATCTCATTCAAAATGCGCAAGATGCCACGCCAAACGATGGCAAGATTGGCGTCTCCGTAACGGCGCAAATGTCCCACTCCACAAATCAAAATCAATACTTAGTGATAAGTATTAAAGATACAGGTTCAGGTATGAGTCAGGAGTTCATTGAGAACCGCTTATTTAAACCTTTTGATACCACCAAAGGTAACGCGGGGATGGGAATTGGCGCCTACGATGCTAAGCAGTTAGTTGAAGAACTAGGCGGATTTATAGAAGTGCACTCTGAGCTAGGTAAAGGTTCAGATTTTCAGCTATTTCTTCCGCAAATTGCACTGCGACAGCAAACAGAAAAAGCACCACAAACGATTAGCGAAAACAGCACAGTGTAAATTTGTAGGTATATACTTTTCTATACCAATGGCACTTATTTGCAGATAAGAAAATATTAATAAGCTCAATATTTTTACATTAAAGAGCCTTGGTATCACCAACATTTAAGAGGATGGCGCATGGAATCACTACTTGTCATTGAAGACGATTTAGGTATTCAAAAACAACTTAAATGGTGTTTTTCTGATTACGACGTCGTTACTGCTGGCGACCGCAAGAGTGCCATTACAGCGCTTCGTCGTCATGAACCCAAAGTTGTTACCTTGGATTTAGGCTTACCACCCGATGAAGCGAACGCTTCAGAAGGTTTAGCGACGCTGAAAGAAATTCTCTCACTGTGCCCTCAAACAAAAGTCATTGTTATCACAGGTAATAATGACAAAGATAACGCGTTAAAAGCCATCGAATTAGGTGCACACGATTTTTATCAAAAGCCTATTGATGATGAGATTATTAATGTTATCGTCCAACGTGCTTTTGTCATTGCGCAACTAGAAGCTGAAAACCTCGCCCTGAAACAAACGTCGCTAGATGCAAACGGCTTCATTGGTACTAGCCCACAAATTCAGCAAGTGTGCCGTATGGTCGAACGTATCGCGCCAACTGAGATAACCACACTTTTACTTGGTGAAAGCGGTACAGGTAAAGAAGTGCTCGCCAGGGCGATACACGACAAAGGACCAAGACACGATCAACCTTTCATCGCCATCAACTGTGCCTCTATTCCAGAAACGCTTCTAGAGAGTGAACTCTTTGGCTTTGAAAAGGGCGCATTTACTGGCGCTCATAAAACCACCAAAGGAAAAATTGAATGCGCCGATGGCGGTACCCTTTTCTTAGATGAAATCGGTGACATGCCCTATCCTTTGCAAGCGAAAATCTTACGCTTTCTTCAAGAAAAAGTGATTGAACGTGTCGGGGGGCGCCAAGAGATCCCTGTCGATGTGAAAATTATTTGTGCGACACACCAAAATCTACAAGGCATGGTGGAAGATAAGACATTCCGGGAGGATCTTTTCTACCGCATTAGTGAAATCACAATCAATATTCCACCATTAAGAGATCGCGGCGAAGATGTACTACTGCTCGCTCGCTACTTCCTTCATATGGCAAACCAACAAACCCAACGCAATTTGACCGGCTTTTCTGATGAAGCCATTGATGCCCTTATGACACACCACTGGCCGGGCAATATTCGTGAACTGCAAAACAAAGTGAAGTCTGCGGTAATCATGGCTGATAGCAAATTAATCACAGAAATGGACTTAGCACTGTTTAATCTAGACCAAGAGAAAATTGCCCTCAATTTACGTCAAGTACGCGAAGAGGCAGAACGCGCCGCAGTAAGCCGAGCTCTGTCTATGAGTGACGGCAACATGTCGAATACAGCCAACTTACTAGGCATTACTCGCCCAACCCTTTATTCATTGATGGAGAAATACACAATCGAGAAGTAACAAAAGGATAAATTAGCCTTGTTACAAGCTTGTCGAATACGAAAACCTCGTCTTTACTTAAGGTATCTATTTGCGGTTGTGATATTAAAAAAACCACATCAGCACTATCCGCAAGCAAAATTCTTACAGCGAATAATTAAGTTAACTGCAGTAAGAGTGATGCAAAAAGCGAAAAATTAGGACAACACATTCATTTAGGGGAACAAACCTGCCTTCGCTGGCGGCTGATTGGGGGATGTTATGGACAATGAGCATCAATCGCTGAGCAGTAGTAAAACTGCACATAGAGATAACGTGGCACAAAGTGACAATATGCAAGACAAATATGCGCAACATAGTAACCCGCATGGAGAGCAGGCTAAGAACGAGCAAGCGGAGTCACGTTTCTCGCGCCGCCGCTTTTTGCGTTCATCTGCTGCGGTTTCACCGGTGCTTTTATCACTAAAAAGCCCTACTGCTTGGGGTAGCGGTTTAGGCGGTCAAAATTGCAGTATTATGCTCTCTGGTAATGCTTCGAATCCACAAAACTGTATTTCTGAGCCACTTGCTCCGCGCGAGTGGAAAAAGATTTTAAACAGCCGACGTGATTCACCGCAATATCCATTACGACAATCACTTCAAAGTGGTGGTGTTAGTGGTAACTCTGCATTCAATGGTAAATTCCTGCGCCCTTTTAACCAATGGCGCTATTCGCCGACAAAAGGCTGGATGTTCAAGGTGTCTTTTCGTAAAAGCAGTAACCCTAAGTTCAAGCACACTTTAAAAGGTGGTCTCAATAAAAAATACAAGATCACCATTGCATTCAAGCCAACGTCTCAAAAGAACAAGAACATGGGTGATGACTTTGTGATCACGCTTGAGCCTCGCCACTTCCACCAAACCGTTGTCGCGGCTTACCTAAATAGCTACTTCACACCAGGTTTAATTAGCTACAGTTACTACCCAGAACAAATCAATACGTCTGTCGTTCAAACCATGATGGACGTTGCTAATCTGATCATGGATGAGCTCAATAAAGGGAAAAAGCCTAACAACCAACAGGCTACCATTCATCAACCGTTTACCAGATTAGTACGAGATTTAGCGCGATGGACGTAAACCTTCATCGACATTGATGCTCAGGTATTAAGGAATTAACCCAGTGTTATTTCCTTAATACTTTCCACACCGCCATACAGAAGTATGAGTGCGGCATATAGCAAAGGAATGCTATGGCAGAGACAGTCCCTAAGAGCGCACAGCTCAACTTTCACCCTCGTTTCAATACGAAGGCATGCACCTTTTCTGATAATCAGAACGGGGTTATTTTTAGCCCTGCAACTTCTGAAACCCTCTTGTGCGAGTTATCCGCATTGGCATTCATTCAACGACTAGAAACCCATCTTAACGGTCAATCGCAAACTGCATCATTCAATCAAGACACATCTAACGCCAGTGGCTTACAACCTGATTTCACACATGAAGAGCAGATCATCGTTCAGCAATTATTAAATATGAAGATCCTGCAGCAACACCAATCTCAATCTGTACTTTCGGAGAGATCACATGTTGAATTTCTCCTTTAAACGTAAATATCTCATTCAAACAGGCCCCTTTACGTTAGCCGTAAGCACTTCAATTAAAGATGTGCAAACTTATATTGAAAGCCATTATGGCGACCAATTACGCGATGAGACCCCAAACACATTTATCGACTTTAACCTTGAGCTCAATCACGGCAAAGGCTTAAGGCGCTGGTTCAAACAACAAGCCACTTTTCACTTTAATCATCACGAACCCTTTAAACCACTTCCACTTGAGCAGGCTAACGCAATGCTTGAATGGGGAATGAACTGGGTTATCGCAAGTTACGCTCACCAGTACCTAATAATTCATGCCGCTACATTAGAAAAAGATGGTCAAGGTATTATCATTTCAGCGCCATCTGGTTCAGGGAAAAGCACCCTCTGTGCCTACCTCGCCGCCAATGGCTGGCGACTCCTTTCAGATGAGCTTGCTTTAGTCGATCCCAATACGCTTGAGTTACATGGACTTGGGCGTCCAATAAACTTAAAAAACCAATCTGTTGATATTATGCGAGGCTACTACCCTACAGACTCTTTCAGCCGCATCATAAAAGATACCCACAAAGGGCAAATAAGTTTGGTTAAACCATTGAATCAGGGCCAATATAAAAATGATAAGAGCTCACCATTAACAGCAATACCTCAGCTACTTATTTTCGTGAATTACCAAGCGGACGAGGTCTGCTATGCCGAGCCCGTATCAAAAAGTGTCGCACTAACTGAAGTCATTCAGAACAGCTTTAACTTTGGCTTACTGAACCAAGATGGCTTCTCGACCGCAAGTCAGTTGGTTAATCAAGCTGATGCCGTTTTTATCGAATACGGACAGTTTGAAGCTTGTGAGTCTGTGATTGAGGAGTACTTAAATGCCAAATCCGCCAACATCAACACAAAAGGTAACCAACCACAAATCAACCAAGACAGCGGAACAAGCGACACAAACAGAAAAAAAAGAACGGCCGTTGATGTTAGTGGATGTACTGACTTCTCCTGAGAAATTGATCCACGCCTCACCTCGCAGCCAATCACAACTAATTGCAGAAGCCCGCTACTTTAATATGCTGGCACAGCTGAAATTCGTTTGTGAAGATGCCGGGATTTGGTACCAACTGCCCCTAAGAGTAAAACAGCATATCTGCTCAGCTGAACATTCATTTAAAAATCAACGCCGACAACTAGAAATCGAGCATCAAGCCATTCATAGTGCACTGCATCACTTAGGATGCCGCTGGGTGTACCTTAAAGGTGCTGCCTATCAAATGCTGGAACTACCGTGTTTTTTCGGTCGACTAATGAATGACATTGATATTCTTGTCGATGAGCAAGAATTACCGAGAGTAGAAGCTGCGCTTAACGAACACGGTTGGACCCATAAGAAGCTCACAGATTATGACGAGCAGTTTTATCGTGAATGGTCACAAGAAATTCCACCACTTCGCCATTTTGAACGTCAAACAGAGCTTGATGTCCACTTCAATATTCTGCCGAAGAAGCTCAATAGCGCACCAAAGGCCGAATTATTACTAGAGCAGGCACAATCACTCAATGATGGAAGCCATGCAGCGAGTCTCTCCCCTGCCGCACTTCTGATCCACAGTGCAATCCATCTGTTCTATGAAAGCGAATATCACAAAGGTATTCGCGATCTCTTTGATATCCATTTACTCATCAAGCAATTTGGCAAAGACGATCATTTCTGGTCACAACTAATAGAGCTTCAGCAGCAACTCGGAAATGCTAGCAGTACTTTTTACGCACTCCACTTTTCTCAGTGGCTTTTTGAAAGCGATGTTCCCGATAAAGTAAATCAGTTCTATCAAGCATTTAAGCCTAATGCTCTGATCTGGGCATTTACTAATCCCGCTTTCTATTACGTATTTACTTCCATGTACCCTCCGCACAACCACTCAGGGCACTTTAAGTCTACCAGCACTCTCTATCTACGCGGTCACTTTAAACGCCTTCCTTTCTACAAACTCATCCCACACTTAGCCAAGAAGTTAATTATCAAACTAAAACCAAATAAAGATTCTGAAAACCCTTTAGAACAGTAATAATATAAATATTATTAATGCTAAATTTTTTTCGCTTTATCTTTAGGTCTTTTTCTTTTTAAAGAGTGAATCACACTCATCCACCGCTCCCTGAAAAAACGCTAAAAACCCATCTACAGCCAAGTTGCAACAGCTCACATAAAAATAAAAAACAATATTCATTCATAATTTTTATTTCTTACAAAGAGCTCAATAAGAAACTAAAAAACGACATTTTTTATTTTGACAATCGAAAACATGACCATATAATTCGACGCAAAACCTAACATCAAACATTCAAAAGGTAAGACAATGAAAAAGGTTCTTTCTGTAGCAGCAGTAGCCCTAGCTCTTTCAGCAACAACAGCTCAAGCAAACGAAGGTATGTACCTTGGTGCTAACTACCAGTTCAACAAAATTACAACGTCTGAGCTAAACGAAGTATTCAAAAACGACACAAAGACTCTAAACCTTGTCGCGGGTTATGATTTCAACGAGTTCTTCGCTGTTGAAGGTAACCTTGGCCTAGGCATGGGTAGCAACTCTGAGTCTTTCGATACAGGTGTTATCAAGGCTACAGAACAGCAAAACCTTCACCTAAAAGGCAAAACAGGAAATAAGCAAGGTATGTCTTACGGTATCTATGCTGTAGGTAAATTACCAGTACACGACATGTTTGGTCTATACGCAAAAGTTGGTTACTCCAACATGAATTATGAATCAAGCTTCGAAGCAAAAGATGCTCTTAGCAACGAAGGTTTTAAAGCGACAGAAAAAACTGATATCGGCGGTCTAAGCTACGCGATCGGTGCAGAGTTCAACGTAATGCCTGAACTTGCTATCACAGCTGAATACACAGGTCTTGGTGAGTCTAAAGAATATGACCTTTACTTTAAAAAATTAAATTTCCAAGCTTCTGCATTCAACATTGGTATGAAATACAAGTTCTAATCTAGGACTAATACATTGCTGAATATTATAAAGCCGCTTTATTTTAAGCGGCTTTATTATGATATTAATTATAAATAAGACTCTTAAAACTTCAGATACTTCTTCATACCTGAAACACTCTTCTCACCAAGGCCTGGTACTGATTCTAAATCTTTCGCTGACTTAAATTTTCCATGTTTCTTACGGTAATCAACAATCGCTTTCGCTTTCTTTTCACCAACACCCGGTAATGATTCAGCTAACTGCGCAGCAGAAGCGGTATTCACATTCACTGGTTTAAGTGCTTTTTTGGTTGCTGATTTACTCGATGCAGCCTTCTCAGGCTTGGATTTATCTGCTTTTGCTGTTGCCTTGTCTTTACTCGACTTACTACTCGCTGTTTGTGCTTTCTTTTTAGCCGCTTTTTCGGCTTTCTTTATACAGTCTGTTTTCTTATTTTTGTCAGATTTATACTTAGTCTCACATTGTTTGATTTCAGCTTTCAATCCTTTATCTGCTGTTGCCGCTTGTGCTGAAAACGAAAACAGACTTATCGCCAGCAAAATAACACTCGCCCATCCTAGATTTTTCATCACTGCTCTCCTTTATTATCTGTACCTATCTACTTATTAAGAAATATCACCACCAACAATTGCAATGTTACTTCCTCAACAATCAATACAATTAAAGCTGATAAGCTAAATGTTAGAGGTGTAAATTTCCAGTTTTCTCATTTTTGATGCACTGTAGGAGTAACTAATAGTATTCACACGTTCAATAGCGCTCAATAGATAGATTCAATGGTCACCTTTGCGATTTAAATCTTAGTAAAAAGAAACACATCTTTTCTATAGTATTTATTAAATTCTAAATCATGCTTAACGATGTAATTAATAGTGCGCTTTTAAATTTGTAACTTAATATTAGCCCACTTAATTCCCACGTAGCATAGAGCCACTAGGTATCATGCTCCACATGTAAAGTTTAAATAATTATAACGTGCTACCAACCTTTCTTTTATTCAGCAAAGTATTAATGATAAATATATTATTTCATTGCGAGCAACTGATCGGAGTTGAACGTTCAACGAATAAACTCTAAGCTGTCACAAAAGTTTCACAACAAGAAAATTGACATGATTATCAGAAGGTTAAACAAGCAAGGCGGTGTATTTGCTATCGAGTTTGCCCTTGGCTTTATTGTGCTATTTATGTTTACCATGCTGATTTTTGAAGCATGCCGGTTAACCTATATATGCTCCGTTCTTGATTATACAGCTGCAGAGGCCGCCCGTGACACTAGAGTTCAACTTAATAAAAGTGATGACTTTATTAAGTATAAAGGTAAAAACTGCGACACCGATGTATCTGAGAATGAAAAGCAAAAGTGTAAAACCATACAGTCCTTTTCTGGCGACCAATTTGCGATTTGGTTTCATACTTTCATCAATAACAACGGCGGCAAACTATGGCAAGTATTTACTGCACGCAATGAAATGACGATTACTGCTCAGCACTACAAAAACCTATACGCACTTGCCGCTAATAGACCAAGTTCGGGATGGAATAAAAACTCCGTTTCACTATATCAAGTAACTTATAAATACCAGCCAATATTTTTTAAATGGTCGTTTAGCGATAGTCAAATTAAACGCCATGTTCTCGTTATTGATGAATTTGAGAGAAAACAAAGTGCGAAGATATAAACAAAAAGGCGTATTTTCAATTGAGATGGTCTTTGTATTAATGGGTATGACAGCTTGTCTCTATTTTTGCTTCGATTTGGGTTTTCAGCAAATACGCAAAAGCCAATTAGAACGGGCTGCACACTCTCTCGTCTCGCTTCTAAAAGAGCGATCGCTTTTTTACAATAAATCAAGTTCTAAACAAGCCAAATATATAATCACATCCGGGCAAGCTCAGCAGCTACGTACTGTTGGGGCAAGGCTATTAAATACAACAGAAGACAATGTCTCAATTGTGATTGAATCTAGGGTCAATAGTAACTATACCTCCCCCTCTGTTGCTTTAGCGCCTCAATTAAACTGTGTTTCTCCAAAACCACTCTCTAATAACACGTTAGATGTTAAGCGTGAGAGGAGTGGTTCCTCTGCACCTATCTATCAAGTGACGATTTGCCAGCGCGTTCCAGCTTGGTTCGAGCGTGTCATGGGGAACGAGCCCAAGAAGAAGGATCGTGTGATCACCGCCCACTCCACATTCATAGGTAGATAAAATGATAGCGAAGCAACAAGGCGCGGCAGCCATCTATTTCATTTTTATTATTGGTGCCATTATGTCTATGGGCGTTTTAGCCATAGAAGGTAGCCGCTATATAGGCAAAAAAGCACGCTTAGGTGATGCGATGGAAGCGGCATCTATTGCGGTTGCCGAAGCCGACATTACCAAAGCCGATTTCAATCAAGCTAAGGCCAATCACCTAGCAAAACAGTGGCTAGGTCATCTTGTTACTGACGCACAGAAAATGGAAATTAGCACTTCACGCAAAATAAAAGAAAACCACTACGGTATAAGCAACAACTCACCAACCAAATTTGCTTACTATCGTTATGATATTGAAGCTGTATCTACACATGAATCTTGGTTTAAATTCACCAACTGGCCTGCATTTGATAAAGAAGTAAAAGTAGCCAACACTGGCGCTGCTGGACGAATACAGGGAGCTCCGATCGATATCGTTTTTGTCGCTGATTTTTCTGAGAGTATGGATAACGACCAAAAAGGTTATCAACCAAATGGTAAAGAAGATGACGATGATAAAATCGATCTTCTAAAGAAAATAGTTACAGATGTGACAACAGCTCTTCATAAAAACAACCCTGAATCTAGTTTTGCGTTTATTCCTTTTACTAAACGTATTGTTATCCAAAGAACCGACGCCAAAGGCAAGCTTCGTTTTTATTGCGTCTCCCCCCTCCTTTCTCCTCAGGGCTCAGTTTTTGAATCAGTCAGAAAATCTCCAGCTTTTCCTAAGTTAGTTCTTACCATGCATAAAAAGGATCATAAATGTAAAACATCAGACACCGAAGCGTATGGCAGGAAAGAGCGAACTCACATCTATAACGACTATTGTTTTACAAAAGAACAAATTAGCGTTGCGGAGCGTTATCTTTTCTGGCTTTGCCCATTTGAAGACAGTGATAGCAAGAGCCATTTTGATCTTAAAGATAACGATGATGATTGCGATGAAGATGAGGATTACATCATTGGTCACGAGTGCAGTAAGATGCCATTTCGGTATAAAAACAACTTACGTATAGATTACAACCCAACCGATATGACCAATTCTCCACAATGGAATAATCATATTGATATCAAACGAACAGCCAAGGAAATCAACCTTTCCAAACTGCCACTATTCTCAAGCATTATTCCTTACGATCATCTTCAAGATGGTCTCTTTGACGACGATGATGATGACGGTATCGATTTTGAAAGGCACTGCGCAGAATGGGAAGACGATGATAATGTTCCTGAACACTATGTCCTAGATCGCCGTAAATACTATTCAACAAAAGATCTCAACAAGCATTTCCTCGATAAAATAGAAGAAATGGAAGAAGATGGCGGCACTGATATGTATCAAGGTTTACTCGCTGCCCCTTCTCAATTCTACGGTGCTACCAATAAGGAACGTGTAATTGTTGTTTTATCTGACGGGCTAGAAAATAACGATATGTTCGATAAGCTTGAAAAAGCTGGTCTTTGCAAGAATATCAAACGCGCATTGAGCCATAACAGTAAAGGCGAATCGCATAACGTTCATCTTCTGTTCGTCAAATTTAGCCATAGAGAAAAAGCGAAAGGTGATGACGACGATGATGAAGA
The DNA here is from genome assembly GCF_001650345.1 of Photobacterium jeanii. Lineage (GTDB taxonomy): Bacteria > Pseudomonadota > Gammaproteobacteria > Enterobacterales > Vibrionaceae > Photobacterium > Photobacterium jeanii. The sequence goes on from NZ_LVHF01000029.1 coordinate 45,203, forward strand.
ACTCGACCATCACAACAGCTTACCAGTCTACAAACGCTGCTTTGGTGAAAACATTATCGATGCCAATAAGCATGACAAAATCAGCGATGCCATTTTGAATCACCTCACCGACGAAACGGGTCATAATTTTTATCGCTAGAGTTATGTAGCGCCTATCGCAAACTCGCTAAATCAAACCACCTTGCTCCCAAGGTGGTTTGCTCTCAAGGTGGTTTGTTCTTTTAACTCAGTCGAACTTGTGTTGACCTGTCTACAAGTGTCGGGTTCATGATAATGAGCCTTAACACAAAATGTAGATCTCCATGTTTAGTTGCTCTTTCAATTCCATCAAGCAAAATACTCAATGCCAACTTAACCATTTGCTGGCCAACATTCCCAATACCACAAAAGGTGTTTTACTCGCCTTGGTATCCACTGCGTTGTTTGTGGTGGTAGGCATGATAGTGCGCATGCTGAGCGATACGATAGATACATTCCAAATTCTATTTTTTAGGCAGTTGATTTTCATCGCAGTGCTCATGCCCGCAATCGCACGTAACCTTGATATTTTGGTTAAGCCTAAACAAATAAAACTCCACACCATGCGGATCATAGGTGCGTTCACCGCCTTGTATTTGGGGTTTGTTACCGTTAGTCAGCTTCCCTTTGCCGACGCTCAGGCGCTGGGTTTCTTGCAAGTATTATTTGTTGCACTTATCTCGCGTAGTTTTCTTGCAGAAACTGTCAGCCCATCACGCTGGTTTACCATTGCTGTCGGCTTTGTCGGGGTAATATTAATCGTTCAGCCAAGTTTTTACGCAGCCAGCTTTACCTATGTAATTACAGGGGTGATTGCCGCAATAGGCGCTGCAGTGGCTGTTATCTGCGTGCGAAAAGTGGCACAAACAGAGCCACAAATTACATTACTTACTTATCAAGCTGTCTTTATCGGATTGATTGCCTTTATCCCTAGCTTGAATCACTGGCATTGGCCAACTTGGCAAGAGCTAAGCTTATTAATACTGGTTGGCTTGCTTTCGTCTGTTGGACAATGGGTTGGGGTGACGGCTTACAAGTATGGTCAGGCAAATATCATTGCTAATGTTCAGTATGTCAGCATTATTTATTCTCTTATCTTGGGCTTTCTTATTTTTGCAGAAACTCCAAACCTGATTGCGATAACGGGCACTGGTGTATTGATTTTAAGTGCTGCACTACCACTGCTTTACCAAAATTGGAAAACGCAATATAACGAAAGTCAAAGCAATGAAAAATCACCAAGCAAAGTCTCGGAGTAAACAAGCTATGTTCACCATCACTCAACTCGCTCGACAGTGTGATGTCTCTCGTACCACAGTACTATATTACGAACGAGCAGGATTATTAGAACCGGCATCTAGAACAGAGAGCGGTTATCGTACGTATAGTCATCGAGAAGTCGAACGCCTTAAAAGCATTCTTTCTTATCGCTCCTTTGGCGTTCCGGTCAGTGATATTGCGCCACTGTTAGAAACAGCCAATGAGCAGGAACAAGAGCATATTTTACGCAGACAATTTAACGCGTTAGAAAACGAAATCCAAAAGCTCAGAAAACAGCAAAAAGCCATCTTCGTTATGCTCAATCAAAATCACGAAGCTCAACCTAGTATCATTTCCAAAGAACGTTGGGTTGAAATGATGGCTGCATCAGGAATGAGTGAAGATGACATGACTAACTGGCACATTCAGTTTGAGAAAATGGAGCCTGATGCCCACCAGCGTTTTTTAACTTCACTCGGTATTGATGAAAATGAAATTTCTCAGATGCGAAAACGATTTAGCTCTGAGACGTAGCCTCCCCCTCCTTTATGCCACCCTCTTCAATAAGGGGGTGAAACTCAAAGCATTAACAGTAATTAACAAGCTCGTTACCAAGCTCTCCTCAGTTAAGTATTTCGAACTTATAGGTTCTGCGAATACTGTCATATTTCTCACAATCGTAATGATTCGATATCTTATTTTTTAGTGTTTTATTTTGATCTAGTCATCAATAAGTAGGATTATTATGCGCAATTAGTGTATATACCATATCGGAGTATCATTCCAATGAATAAGATCAGAACATTCCTCTGCTCACATGTACAAAAACCGTGCACAACATTAGCTACAGCCGCACTACTGGCTGGTGCCTCTCTGAGTGCTAACGCAGCGCCTTCAGGCAAAGATATGTCAATTTGGTTTGATGTGGGTGGCCCGGTTGGCGGCCCATACGCTACCGTAGTACAGAACGGTGCAGTACAAGCAGCAGAAGATCTTGGCGTTGATTTACGTGTGATCTACTCTGATTGGCAACCACAGAAAATGGTAGAAAACTTCAAACAGGCTATTGCAGCTAAGCCTACAGGAATAGTAGTGATGGGCCACCCTGGAGACAGCGCATACAAGCCACTCATTGACGAAGCCTATACCAAAGGCATTCAAGTCACAGCTGTTGATACTGCGTTACCTGAAACCATGGCTGCCCAGCAAGCAAACGGTTTTGGTTATGTTGGCGTAAGCAATGCCGAACGCGGTATTCAATTAGCAAACCAAGCACTTCGCGAAGGCAAATTCAAAGCGGGTGATCGCGCTATGGTTTGGGGTATTAAAGATATCGCAGAACGAAGTGATTCAACTCGCGGCTTAATTTCAACCCTTGAAAAAGCAGGCTTAAACGTCGATTTCATTCAAATCTCACCAGAAGTCGATAAAGACCCATCACTTGGTACTAGCGTGCTTTCTGCTTACCTTGCTCGCACCCCAGACGTAAAACTCATCATGGTGGATCACGGCGCACTGACCTCTCAAATGGGTAACTTTCTTCGTAATGCAGGTGTTCGTCCAAATGAGCTATTTGTCGCGGGTTTTAGCCTTTCACCAGCAACATCAGATGCCATTAAAACGGGTTATGTTCAGCTAGTTGCGGACAGCCAACCTTACCTAATGGGTTACCTCTCTGTGGTTCAAGTTGTACTAAGCAAACGCTATGGCTTCTCAGGTCTAGACATCAATACTGGTGCTGGCTTTGTCAACGCAGGCAACATTGATTTCATTGCGCCATTGGCTGCCAAAGGCGTGCGTTAATGAGCAACAATGTGTTAGAAATTACAGGGCTGAACAAGTGGTTTGGCCCTGTTCATGCGTTAAAAAATATCGAGTTCTCCCTTCGTCGTGGCGAGGTTTGTGCCTTGCTCGGCGATAACGGTGCTGGCAAATCAACCCTAATCAAATTAATCAGTGGCGTGGAAACCATAGAGCAAGGACAGGTGCGCATTAACGGTCATCGCCTTGATATCCCAAACTATGGAGTAAAACGCGCTCGTCAACTAGGCATTGAAACCGTCTATCAATCTGGCTCTTTAGGGGAGCAACAGAGCGTTTGGCGCAATTTGTTTTTGGGTAGGCACCTTAGAAACAAACTGGGCTTTATCGATCAAAAAGAAGAACGCCGCCAAGCGGCTGCGCTACTTCGCAAACTTGATTTACGTGGTGTCGGTGCTGACATAGATACTCCCGTCAATTTACTTTCCGGTGGCGAACGCCAAGGGCTTGCTATTGGTCGCGCGATGTTATTTGATGCTAGCGTTGTCATTTTAGATGAACCCACTACCGCCCTTTCTCTTGGCGAAGTCGACAAAGTTTTACGATTCATCGAAACGCTCAAAGAACAGCAACGTGCTTGCTTATTAATTACCCATAACATGAATGATGCTTTCCGCGTTGCTGATCGCTTCGTCGTCATGGATCGCGGACACATTGTCGCGGAATACCACAAATCAGATATGACTCAAGACGCGCTTCATAAAGCACTGCTCGATGCAGTTGGGAGAGGCGCATAATGATGTCGTTTTTATCCCGTCACCGCATTCCAACCTTAACCGCGATTATCTTAATCGGTTTATGGGCGATTTTTGCCTATCTCAGTCCGCAAACTTTCCTTCATTTGCGGATTTACACCTCGTTCATGTCAACCATTCCTTTCACTGCAATGTTGGCTTTTGCCCTGACACTATTAATCATTGCCCGTGAAATCGACATGAGTTTCCCCTCCGTGGTTGCACTAGGCGGGTATGTGTTTGCTGCGATGTTCAAAGCAACGCAATCGCCAATAATCGCTTTGGTTGCAGCGCTATTAGCTGGTATTGCATGCGGCGTTTTGAATGGTTGTTTGGTGGTGGTGTTTCGCATTCCTTCCATCATCGCCACTATTGGTACTCAATTCTTCCTTGGCGGCTTAACCACGGTCTTAGCCGATGGTATTGCACTCAGCATTCCAGAGGTGCGTGAAACCGCGCTTCATGGTTTGTTAGTCGGACGCATTGCCGAGATCATTCCAGCGCAAGTCCTATGGGCTGGCGCGCTCCTTGCCTTACTCTGGCTCTTGCTCGCTTGGCATGTATTTGGCGATAACGTCAACTTCATTGGCGACAACCCAAACGCGGCAAAAATGATGGGCGTCCCCGTTGCTCGCACACGTATGTTGCTCTTTATGCAAATGGGCGCGATTTCAGCCTTAGTCGGTGTTTTTGTCAGCCTCGAAATGAGCAGTTGGTGGCCCAATCAAGGGCAAGGATACATGTTGCTAGTATTCGCTTCGGTATTTATTGGTGGCACCTCGGTACTTGGAGGCAGAGGTACATTAATCGGCACTCTCTTTGGCGCCAGTATCATCGGTATTTTAGAAGCTGGGATCATCAGCGCAGGATTGGCAGGGTTTTGGACCCGCTTGATTTACGGCGTGATCATCTTGTTATCACTGGTCGTTCACAGTGTTCTACTCAAACAGCATTCACGCTCATGGCGACAGCTTTTCACAATAGACTCCTAAGGAGTTAAGCCAACCAATATCATAGTTGGCTTCATCGCTGCTCGTCTGAGTGATTTTCGTTTTTTGGTTTCATAGTAAAAGGATTCGTTATGGCACAAATTACTATCATTGGGGCGGGCAGCGTTATGTTCACTCGCCAAATTTGCTCTGCATTGTTGTCTTATCCTTCGCTGGCAGGTTCAACCATCATGCTTATGGATATCCAACAAGATGTACTGGCAAAAAGCGGACAAGTAGTCGCTAAAATGATCGAGCAAGCCCAATTACCCGTTACCGTCAAAATGAGCACAGATCAACGAGAAGCACTTCAAGGTGCTGACTTTGTGATTAATGCAATTCAAGTGGGCGGGCTTGAACCTTGGCGATTAGATATGGATATTCCAGCCAAGTACGGTGTTATCCAAGAAGTGGGCGATACCATGGGACCTGGAGGGATTTTCCGCGCTCTACGCCACATTCCACCTATGCTCGCGATACTGCGAGATATGGAAGACATTTGCCCTCAAGCACTGTTCATCAATTATGCTAACCCACTTGCGCCACTAACTTGGGCAGCGAAAGAGTTCAGCTCTATTCAATCTATTGGTCTGTGCTACGGCGTGCGATACACAGTGGCTCAACTGGCGGGTTATTTACAACAAGGGGCTTGGGTTGATCACCCTTCAACTCCTGAGCGCTGGCAACAATTGATGTACCATGAAGTGCCTGACCATATTGATTATGAGTTTGCTGGTATCAACCACATGACGTGGGTCACCAAGATGCACGCCAACGGTGAAGATCTTATGGCGCAGATCCGTGAACTTCCCAACCAATCAGAGGTTTACCAAGCCGATGGCGTACGCTGTGAAATGCTAAAATTCTTCAACTACTGGTGCACTGAAAACCACTGGCATTGCAGCGATTACGTACCTTACTTCCGTAAAAATGAAGAAATGATCAATCACTTCTTGCCACTGCGTTGGGATCTACTCGCGCTAGAAGAAAAAGTCCATGCCGCGGGTAAAGCCGAAATTGACGCTCAGCTAGCAGGCAAACAAGACTTTATCATTGCACCCAATATGTTGAATGCACCGAAAATCATTAATGCCATGCTTAGTGGTGAGCGCACACGTATTAATGGCAATGTGGCAAACCAACAACCCGATGGTTTGTTAATTGATAACCTTCCGCAAAACTGTGTGGTAGAAGTGCCAATTTGGGTTGATGACAAAGGGCTTCAGCCACAAGCGATGGGAAGTTTACCAACACAGTGCGCGAGTTTGATTAAATCCAATACTGCCGTACAAGAGCTAATTGTTGAGGCTGCGCTTAATCGCGATCTCGATGCCGCACGTTACGCATTAGCCTTAGACCCAGTTACCGCAACCGTCTGTACCTTGGAGCAAATCAACGCCATGTTTGAAAAAATGGTCGAGGCACAGCAACCTTGGCTACAGAGCTTTAACAGCTAGCGCTAACTCACCTCAAAAACGCTTTTAAACAAGGCACCATAAACAAATCAGCCCATTCGATAAAAATGGGCTGAAATAGCATTCTCATGGTGGACATAAGTTAAAGCTAATAATCCAAAGTCCCGCGAATAGGATAATGATTTTCAGGATCTCGTATCCAAGCAAGACCGCGAGTCAACGCCCCCAACTCTGGACGAACAAAAGGATTATTGGAAATATCAACAACGTGCAAGTTTCCATGCTCATTTACGATAAATAAACCGGGTTCAGAGAAGTTATGATCCGTTTCTTTTTCCGAGCGCGGCAATGAAATATACACGCCTAAGGTTTTCATTTGCTCTTCGGTTAAGCCGTAAGCGATAGGAAAACTTACCTCTAGCTGCTCTAAATGCGCTTCTAGTTGATGTTTCGCATCCCCCGATACAGCAAGAATATCAACACCTGCATCAGAAAATGCTTGTTTGTAACTTTCGATTTCATTCAAATACTTAGTACAAAGCGGGCAATGCTTACCACGATAAACAAACACCGCCTGCCATGTCGCTTCACCTTGCGGTTTCCCCAACGTTACCCTGCTGCCATCCAACAACGTCGCATCTAATGAAGGGAAAGTATCTCCTGCCTTAAGCTTCACCGAATGTGCCATGTTCACTCCTATTCCAGTACTGATAACAAAGCCTAAAACTAATTTAGATACCCACGGCGGAATGTACAAATGCTGCGTTATTTCCTTAAATAAACAAGCAACAAGGCAACAAGCCAGCTATTGAGCTAAGGGACAAGAATAATTTCGCCCCAGTATCTCGGGGCGAATGAATAGCAACAAAAGCACTGCTCACTTAGCCTCAGAAGTTATTTAATATCTTGCACCTTCATCACCAAGGTTTCCCAGTTCCTTTGATTTTCAATATCGTGTTCTAAGCCTTGTTCATCGGCAATTTGGAAGCGTTTCACTGCAGGCGTTTTACTGGTCGCTTGATATAACCAGTACGCCTCTGCTTTCAAGGCATCCTTAATAGGCTGATCAATCGATTCATACACCATTTGTTTACATGCATTAATTGATTCAGCCGGAAATTTCGCAATACGTTGCGCTAACGCATCAACATAAGGACCAATTTCATCAGGTTCTAACGCTTTATTAATTATGCCGTAAGCTTCTGCTTCATCCGCATCAAAATCCCTTGCACTTAGCACAATTTCTAATGCTCTACCTAGCCCAATCTGACGAGCCATACGCGATGCACCGCCACCACAAGGTAAGATCCCCATCCCCACTTCCATTTGCATGAATTTATACTTACCTCGTGCGGCAAATCGCATATCACACGCAAGCGCAAATTCATGACCACCACCACGAGCAAAGCCTTCAAGCTTGGCAATCGTGGCTTGCGGTAGTTTACTGATCCTCTCTAATACCACTTGCAAATCAAGTAGCTGCGCATCTTCACGAGAGACCGCCTCTGTCGACATATCTTTAAGCAAGTCGGTATCGTAATGACAAACCCAAATTTCAGGATTAGCCGATTGAAACACCACCACTTTCACACGGCGATCTCGCTCAAGGCGCAAAGCTAATCCATTCAAATCAGAAAGCATCTCTTGCCCTTGTACATTCACTGTACCAAAGTCGAATGTTACATAGAGAATCGCGTCTTCTTGTTTTGCCGTAAACGTTGCGTAGCCTTCGTAAGCCATAACACTTTCCTTTCTTCAAGTTACTGCGCTTGCAAACAACAACTAAAGAATAAGAACAGAACGCCTGCTCAACTATTAAAGAAAAGTTAAAACTGATTCGTCATTTAGCGCCATTATCAATTAAAACTGAGTACTTATACTGAAACCATACAAATTACAGTAGAGGTTAAGTGCAATGAAAGCAGCGGTCATTCGTCAGTTTGGTGGAACAGAAGTATTTGAATTAGCAGAAATCCCAAAACCAGAAGTTAAAGCGGGTCATGTTGTTGTTAAAATCGCCGCATCGAGCGTCAACACCATTGATATGATGCTGCGTGAAATGGGTGAGGCACTGCCTTTCCATCCTCAACTACCGGGCGTTTTAGGTATGGATTTCGCAGGTACTGTGGAAGCTATTGGTGACGGTGTCACTGGTTATGCCATTGGCGATGAAGTTTTTGGCTGCGCTGGAGGACTTGGAGATATTCAAGGCTCATTAGCAGAATACATGGTCGCAGACGCTGAGCTAATCGCACACAAACCCAAAAACCTTTCAATGCGTGAAGCCGCTGCAATACCTCTTGTCGGCATTACTGCATATGAAGGTTTACAGCGAGCTGGGATCACACAAAATCAAAAAGTACTGGTGCACGGTGGTGCCGGCGGTGTTGGTCATATTGCCGTTCAATTAGCACGACACTTTGGTACTGAAGTCTTCGCTACTGGCGCAGCAGGCGAACAGACCGATTTAATCAGCAACCTTGGCGCTACCGCCATCGACTTCAAAGCAGAATCAGTCGCTGACTACGTTGAAAAATACACATCTGGTACTGGCTTTGATCTCATCTTCGATTCTGTAGGTGGTGCTAACCTGAATAACTCCATCGAAGCGGCAAAGCTTAACGGACAAATTGCCACTACCCTAGCCATGCATGAGCAAGATCTAACTATGGTTCACATGAAAGGACTCTCACTGCATGTCGTATTCATGCTGATCCCTATGATCCACAATCACAACCGCAGTGAGCACGGTAGAATCCTTAAAGAACTCGCAACCATTGCAGAAGCTGGCGCATTAAAGCCTGTACTTGATAACCAAGCGTTTACGCTTCAAGAGGCTGGAAAGGCACATAAGCGACTTGCAAGTGGTCAAGCAATTGGTAAAGTTGTCGTCACAATATAAGCGTGTAGTTACATAATTTCATGAATTTTTACGATCAACCTTGAGGTCTGCGAATGTAGACCTCATTTACTGTATTCGTTACATATCAATCTGATCACTTAATCATTCAGGTTGATATTACTTTAATGACTGAGGTGATGTTGTAATGCCCATGCTTTCCCCGACACTAAAACTTGTACTTCATAAGACACTCCCCCTAACTATGGGCGTGTTTGCAATTATGCTAGTACAGTTAGTCGATTCGATTTTTATCGGCATGTTGGGGATTAACGAGCTTGCTGTACAAGGGGTCACCCTCCCCTTTCAAACCGCAATAATTGGTTTGCAAGTCGGCATTGGTGTTGCCGCTACTGCCATCATATCGCAAGCTTGTGGCGCTAAAGATACAACTAAATCCACTTCAACCGCCACCATGACAGTTACACTTGGCACCAGCTTAGTGGCTTTAATCTGTGTCGGACTTTGGGCGTTGAAAGGTCCCATTCTTGCCGCTTTCGTGACAGAGGATGTGTCATCATCGCACTTTCAGATTCTGCAAGATATCTTCAATTCGTACTGGCCATTTTGGTTATTGAGCGCGACCTCGGTCGCTGCACTCTATTTAGTCACCTGTGTATTTCGCGCAAACGACGATACCAAAACCCCTGGGCAAATGTTCTTCTTAGCCAGTGTGATAAACCTTATTCTTGACCCTCTTTTCATCTTTACCTTTGATATGGGTATTGTAGGTGCAGCCGTCGCAACAACCACAGGCTATGCCTTTTGTGCCGTCTATATGTTGCTAAAAGCAAAAGCCAAACATTGGTTCAATGCAATCAGCGACAGCTTAAACCGCTTCAATTATCTGATCGAACTTGCACAAGTCAGCTTAGCGACCACTCTCAATCAATTACTTCCTGCGATCAGTGCCTTTACCTGCATGGTACTGATTTCACGCATCAGCACCAATGCGATGGCGTTTTGGAGCTTGCTTACTCGAATGGAAAGCTTTTTGCTGGTGTTCACGCTCGCGTTGACCATGTCAGTTCCACCTATGATTGGGCGCTATTTAGGTGAAAAACAACCCGAAAAAATCGCAGCGTTACTTACAACGACTGCCAAGTTCTTACTCTTCTTTCACTTGACAATGGCATTAGTGATCGCAACGAGCTCAAGCCTGTTAATTCCATTTATTAGCCAAGAACCCACTATTCAAGATTGGCTTTCGACTGCACTTTGGGTGATCCCATTTAGCTATGCGCCGCTAGGTTTATGCATGCTAGTGGTCTCTGTGCTTAATGCGCTTGGTGTGGCAAAACAAGCACTGCAGGTATCGTGCGTTAGACTTATTGTGTTCTACATTCCAGCAATTTGGATTGGCGCCTCGACCGGAGAAACCCTAAATGCGGTATTTGCAGCAGCTGTTGCCAACATACTAGCTGGCACTTATGCTTGGTACCGACTCAGACTCTACATGCGCACACCTGAACCTTGTAAACAGGCGATTGAAATATAAGGAAGTTAGCGATGAACATTGACCATCTTCGACTGTTTGTCAGGGTCGCAGCTACCCGCAATATTAGCCAAGCAGGAAAAGAGATGGATCTGTCAGCCCCTGTGGCCAGCATGCACATCAGCAAACTCGAAGAGAGTATTGGCGCCCGTTTGATTCATCGTACAACCCGAAAAGTATCCCTCACCGAAGAAGGTGAAGCTTTATTGCCTTATGCGGAAGAAATTATTCACAGTGTTGATGCTGCTCGCGCTACCGTAGGAACAGGTAAAGCCCAACCTAAAGGAACATTAAGAGTCACGGCACCCGCTTCTTTTGGGCGTATGCATTTAATACCCGCTTTGAATGGCTTCCTCGATCAATATCCTGATTTATCGATTGATATACGGCTTACCGACTCCATGGTTGATTTAGTCGAAGGGGGTTTTGATGTCGCCATTCGCAATGCAGATCTAAAAGATTCGAGCCTTATCGCCAAAAAACTCGCTTCTGATCAGCGCATTATGTGCGCCTCTCCTGACTACTTAGCACAATACGGTGAGCCCAAATCACCCAACGATCTAAAAAATCACTTGTGCATCAATCAAGCAGGACTCGATGGTTGGACATTTGACACACCAGACGGTGCACTGCATATAAAACCCAAAGGTAAAATTCGAATCGACCATGGTGAAGCCGTTCGTGATGCTGCCGCGGATGGAATGGGAATCGCTAAGTGCGCGACGTGGATCGCCTATCAGCATCTTAACAACGGCTCTTTAGTCAGAGTGCTACAAGACACCCCTTTGATTGATAATGCCGCCATTTGGGCGGTATACCCAAGTTCTCGCTTATTGGCACCCAAAGTACGCGCTTTCATTGATTACTTTGCGCAATATTATGGTACTCCACCCTATTGGGACTGCTGAATAACGACAATACGCATACTTCAACATGGAAAGATGACACTCACCAATTCGCTCATATAACGAACAACCTGTATGAGCATATAGGCAAACACATCAAATTTTTCGGCTCAAACGCGCACTATCCGGCAAACTTGCTTTTACCACTAGCAGATAAAAGTTACTGTTATAAAAGTAATTAATTTAATAATGCCGCGCTATGAACCAATTCGATAAAAATAAAATCATCCCCCTCGATGTCCAAGACCCACAACAAATCAAAACTGCGTTAATCCAATACCAAACGCTACTGAACACAGATCAAGCATTCCATAACCAAGAGTTTGATGTGGAATTCATACATAGTAGTAACGATGAACAGCGACGCTTACAGCCAAGTGATGCTGGCAGTAACCTAACGTTATTACAATCTGCATTAAATATGGGCCAAGAAGGCGGTTCCCATTATTACGATCATGAAATCACCGACGACTGCGAAACTTATATCTCTGAAGTGATCTTGTTCGCGGCTGCACTTCAATATCCTGAACTCAAAGATACCGTTGTCGATACTGCTAAAGCCATTGTTGCCATCACTCGTCGTATGAACGATACCAGCGATATGTGGATTGATGACATGCGTGTCTTTGGTATTGAAGCCTTGTACATGCTGACATGCACAGACCTGCAATATGCTTACCTTATCGGGCAATATTTCATTCCTTACTGGGACGATGAGCACGCCACTCAGTATGAAGACTATCTTGCTTCGTTATTACAAAAACACGGCTGGCATCCAGAAATCATCAAAGCCTTCATTTGGTGTGATAATCCCTCGTTCCGTAAAGGGATGTTCATGAATGACCCTTACAGCAATACAGTTAGTTATCAACCGCTTGGTGATTACTTGCAAGAAAATCCCGATCAATACGCTAGCTTTAAGCAAATGGTGATCGCACGTTTTCAAGCTGAGCCTGTTTTATTGTGCCGTATTGATACCACGGAAGAAGAAGAGGAAGATTACAGCCAGCATAGCCCTGTGGTATGGCTATACCAGAGCCTTTTCCCTCACACCAGTTTTTACGATGAGGAAGAAGCACTCGATGCCTTCATGCAACAGCCATTTATGGCAAGCACGTTGGAAAATGAAGCTTATGATCTTGAAGCTACCATTCGTGACCAAGTTTCAAACATCTTAGTTAAACCTTCAGAAGGTGCATTAAAAGAACGAGCAGAATACCTCGCTTATCTGGCTCGTGGTGAGCGCCAATGCGAACTTAACTACGGCACCGAAGTGCTTAAACCTCTGATCCTGGCCATGCCTCAAGGTGAGGATCTTTGGCTCTACATTGAGAATGGTGAAGACCGAAGTGCGTTAGATGCATTGGAAGAAATTGAGCTGATCCCACTTGCCAAAGCGCATGCGCCTGAGATGTCAGCTCAAATTGAAGATCATCTTTGTAGCTTTGAATATAACAACCAAGGTATTACAGAAGAACTCAGTAGTATTCTAGAGTTGGTGCGCGGTGATCTGCTAACCAATCATTTCGGTGATGAGTCCACTATTGAACATGAAAATGGGTTAATTACTACACTAACTGTCACTCCAGATAGCAAAAAAGCGCTACTCGAGGCTCGCCGCCAACAATACCTTCGCGTGATTGACGTTTTCTATCATGCACTAGGTAAACGTGAGCTTCGAGAATACATGATGGAGTCTCTTACTGAAGATGATGAGCCACTCATTTCACGTCAAGACTATTTTCGTCGCTACAGTCAGTTATCTAACGCTGAAATCGATTCAGACAACGATTCTGAAGCTGACAGCGAGGCATTAGAGCCAGCACTTTCACGCGATGTGGAATCAATCTTTGCTCAGTTCACCGATGAAGATGAGATCCTTTACAGCAAAGACTTAAAACACGTAGATGAAGTGCTGCGAACATCACGTGAACTGTGCCACCCGCAACATTGGCCTGAACCTGATATGGGCTTTATGGCTCTAGCGAGTTACCAGCTATATCGCGATTTCAACGAGCAAATTGGCGACGATGTTACCCATGCCTTGTTCAATTATTTAAATGAACACAATGTTTGGGAAATGGCCGCTTCAAAGATCATCAAAGAAGCCTATAGTCATGGTGCCTATTACTGCCCTGATGATAGAGGCTTAAAAGAAGATGATATTGCTCGTATCAAAGCTTACTTCAGCGCAGAAAAACCGGAAGATGACCAAGCAAGTCTATTAGCTTTGCTGGAACCACAACTATTCCGTGACGATTGCTGCCGCAGGAGTAACATCTACATCAACAAGTACAGTGAATATCAGCCGGGCTATAAGCTATTCAATGATCATGATGAAGACTTCCAGCGCTTTACTCTCATTGCATTCTGGCTACGCCAACTTCCGCTGCCTATTCGTGTACAAGCCGATCGTCTATGGCAATTTATTATCACTCTAGCGCCAGTACGGGCTGCTCGTAACGTCTTACGTGCCTACTCGGATGATTCCTACGATATTGAATTTGCCAATGTTCTTGATAGCATCAACATTCATGAGCAACTTGAAAAAGCGGGGATCAGTCAAGGCATTTTAAGTGCTTATGAAATGAGCCGTCAGTTCTATGATGAAACGCGCTACTCACAATGGCTGAGCATCTACAGTGAGATCACAAGTACCAGTACGAGTATGTTCGGCAGCATCGACCGTAAAAAAGCAGAAGCGATGGCTGACGGTTTAAAATACATCAACGAACACGACAAAATTGAGTTTCTTCATCATGCTTCGCTTAAATACCCTGAGATCCCACTCGATCTCAAGCATGATTTAAAGCGTGCGCTTAACATTATGGTGCAGCTGAATATTCATTCTTGGGAGCAAGCCCTTGCTCACGAATACGGCAAAGCATGTTTGTTCAATGGTGATGGCGATAAAACACCCGCCAAACTTCGTCTTCCTATTCTTAGCGATGAAAATACAGTGCATGACAAGCCTTGTCATATGGACGGTATGAGTTGGATGTCGCTCACTGTTGTACAAAAACGTGCTAGCTCAGAGCATGGTGATCATCATGCAATCATCATGGCCGATCATGAAGTACCGTTAGAGTTATACCAAGAAGCGCTACCACGTGGTCCGTTGCTCATTTTTGCAGAAGATGTCGATAGCCAAGCTATAGTTTCACGTATCGCTGAACTGCAAAACCTAGAAGCGCGTATTGAGCATATTGTGGCACAAACTCTAAGCTACCTTGATGGCGATGTTGATTTCGACGCCATAGCGTCACTGTATGCTGAGCACCTCTCCGGCGAATACTTCAGCCCGAACGCTGAAGAGTACACCATGTACGGCTTGGATCAGTTCATTTGGACTATGGAACCTGAGCGCCGTGATCGCTTCACTAAATTGTTGTTCAACCACAACTATCGTGGTTTCAAGATCATTGAGCGCAACTACGAGAAACCATGGCTGCACCACCAGCTTACTCAAGGTGAAATCAACTTCGAGACCTACCTTGAGCGCGTACGCGAATATGAAAATGAAGCGACAGAAACTGGCATGCGCTTCTTGCTTAACTGGCTAATGGAATTGGAAGTAAACCCTGCCCACATTACGCTGTTCTGCATTAAGTATTCGCAATTCGATGCTTGTTGTGAATTTATTCATGAGCATGCTCGTGAAAGATTAAGCAGCTTCAAAAAGGCGCTAGCCTACCTTCATGCAGGTCGTCGCGCAGAACTACCAGAGATACTTAGCAAAGCAAGCGATGCCGAAAACCTCATCGCCCTACTCGCAAAAGATCGCTCACGGGTTGTAAAAGAAGCGGTAGCTAAATACCTACCGAGTGTAGCTGAGTAACCTTGGTCACTTTCAAGTGAAACACGAGTTATTGATAGTTCAAAGCCAGCGTAAAGCTGGCTTTATTACATTTGAAAACCACGAGTCACATTCACTCGCCCTTGTTTTGACACTATCACAGCTTCAATTCCTGCTTGCGCATTTAAATATGTAAGTGCACTTTCAACTGACGGTAAAAAGCCAGCTGTGCTCCAAATTTCACCATCAACCGATTGCTGAGAAATAATGGTTAAGCTAGCAATGTCCGTTGAAATTGGCATCCCAGTTTGAGCATCCAACAAATGATGGTAGCGCTGCCCGTTTGATTCAAAAAATCGCTCATTGATACCTGATGTCACCATCGACATCCCCTGTAAAGGCACAACACGAAGCACATCACCACGATCTGATAATGGGTTCTGAATCCCTACATTCCATGCTTTGTTGCTGTTATCTGGCGAATGACCGATGGTCAGTACGTTCCCACCCAAACTGATAAACCCGCTTTGCACGCCAGCTTCAACCAGTTTGTTTTTTACCTGATCGGCAAAGTAACCTTTAGCAATCGCGCCCAAGTCTATCTCCATCCCCTTTTGGCTGAGAAACACCAAGTGATCATCTTCATTCAAAATGATCTTGGTGGGATCAACCAAAGAAAGCTTTTCAGCAATGATCTTCTGTGAAGGCACTCTGGCATCTTTAAAACCAATTCGCCAAGCTTTTACGAGCGGACCGACTGCAATATTAAAAGGATTTCTTGTGTCTTCACTGTGCTGTTTAGCAAGCTTTACTAAGCCAAATAGATCCTGCGCTACGCCGACAGGCGCGATGCCCGCATGTTGGTTGACGCGCATCAACTCAGAGTCAGGTTGATTGACCGTAAATCGCACTGCGTAATCGGCGAGTTGGGCGTAGGCTTCTCTGATCAGTTGCTCACCGTTCGAGTGATACACCACCACATCGATAAAGGTGCCCATCATCTGAAATCTAGCGCTGTATTTATTCGTACTCATCGATTTCTCCAAACGCTGAATGCGGAAAAAGAGGGAAGCATTACTCCCCTCTTATTTATTACTTATCTTGCTCTGTTTCGCTCTTGAATGAGAGCTTAAACAAGATCAGACGCACTCTCACCAGCGATACGACCATAAGTGAAGATATCGATCAGCGCGTTACCACCGAGGCGGTTACCCGCATGGATGCCACCCGTTACCTCACCGGCAGCGTACAGACCTTGAATAACGTCGCCATCTTTACCAATCACTCGCGCCTTTGTATCAATCTTCAAGCCGCCCATTGTATGGTGAACCGAAGGCTGACGTGGCGTTGCGTAGAACGGTGCTTTTTCCACTTTCAAACCGAAGGCACTCTTATGGAATTTAGGATCCTGCCCCGCATCCACACAAGCGTTGTATTGTGCGATGGTGTTAGTTAGCTCTTGCGTCGGAACGCCAATTTTCTCTGCCAACTCTTCTAGCGTGTCAGCTTGAATAATGATGCCTTCTTTGATTTCGCGTTCGATGGTTTCATCTGATGTATTCGCTGCGGTTTGACGAATGTTCTCGTCAGCAATCATGTAAATCAGACCACCATTATCGAAAAACGCCTCAGAAAGCACGTCACGGCTACCACACTCATCAACAAAGCGCTTACCTTGCTTGTTCACGAATACAAAGTTCTCTGGTGGCACAATCAGACCGGTTAGCAGCGCACCTGATTTAGGGTCACCAACTGGCATTAATTGCACAAAGCCCATACCAACTAATTCTGCGCCCGCTTTCTCACCAATTTCGATGCCGTCACCAACCAATGCTGGTGAGTTTGTGGTCTTGATGTCGTCCGCGATTTCTTTCCAGTATGTGTTGTACTTTTTGATCATCTGAGTGTTTGCGCCGAAACCACCAGAAGCCAACACCACACCATGATTCACATGTAGGATAAGCTCGGTACCGTCCGCTTGAACCGCTTTGATGCCCACCACTTTACCGCTATCAACCATCAAATCCGTCGCTCGTGTATCTGTAATGATGCGACCGTTTTGCTCTTGGATGCGTTTTGATAGTTTGTCGACAAACTCTACGCCTTTTGGACGTTTAGGTTTGTGTGCACGACGCCACAAGGCACCAACTGGGATCTCAACAACGCTACGGTCAAAATCAATGCCCTTTTCACTCAACCAATCAATAGATTCCATAGAGCGAGATGTTAGGGTTTCAACCAAATCGTATTGACCATAAATCGATTCACCGTTTAGGTCGGTACGTTTACCGCCAAGGTAGGTTTGAATGCGGTGTAACTCGACAGAATCAAACAAGTACTGCTTGCCGTTTTCAAGGTCTGTAAAGTAACCGTCTAGTTGTGCTTTAAGTACTTTGAAATCTTCAAGGTACTCACCCGCAAACTCGGATTCCGCTGTTTTCGCTAACAGCATCAAGGTTTCTTTTTCGCCAGGGAGTGCTGGGAAATCACCTTGCCATTTTGGTTCTGCCGCGTTCACCCAACCGCCAGTACGCACCGTGTTACCACCGATTGCAGGGAACTTCTCAAGCAAAATAACCGACTTGCCTTTGTCTAGTGCCGTCAAGGTTGCACTCAAGCCAGCACCGCCGCCACCAACAACCACGATATCCACGGTTTCTTCGATGGTTTTCGATGACCATGCCACCGCTTCTTTAGCTTTGCAGCGCAGTGCCTCTGAGTTACCACCCGCCAGATCAACCGCGTTCGATACCCCGTCCAGTACCGCTTGGCTGCTGACTGTCGCACCTGAAATCACGTCGATGTTCAGTGTTTGACCATCTAGGATTTGCTGTGGAATACGCTCAAAAGCTGGGTTCGCGATACCGTCTGATTCTTTTGATGAATCGACCACAATATTAAGAATTTTGTCTTCTGAGAAAGTCACAGTCACAGGCAAATCACCATTGTGGCCTCGTCCGTATGCTGTGTATTCCCCCGTGTTAAATTTAATAGGAACGTTCTGCAATTCTTTGATGCGTTGATGCTTCAATGCTTCCGCTGCGCTATCTACAATCATGTAATCCATGATTTCCCAAAGCGGTGTGGGAATTTGCAGCGCTTCTTGCTGAGCAATATCAGCAAACTCAGCACAGGTTTCATCGTTTAACGCTTTGCTTGCCCAAGTTGGCTCAACCAAATACCCTTTACCGACACTGACCATGTCGTAACCTTGCTCAAGTGCGTTTTCTGCATCTTTGCGCTGAGCAATGCCACCCACACCGATCACAGGCACTTTCGCCACACTTTCAGACTGAAGCTTACGGTATTTATCGATAAGTGGTTCTTGATCTTCTGGCGTAACGATTGAGTTACGTAACCAACTCCCCATTGAGAAATGGAAGTAATCCAAACCGTGAGTCGCAAGCTTGTCTAGTAAGAACATGGTGTCAGCAAAGCGAATGCCCGGCTGTTCAATCTCTTCAGGAGAGAAGCGGTAACCGATAATGAAATCAGATTTATTGTGCTGCTCAGCCACTTGCTTAGTTTTTGCAAGTACAGCTAGTGGAAAGGAAGTGCGTCTCTCAATGTTACCGCCCCATTTGTCTTTACGACGATTAGAGTGCGGCGAGAAAAATTGTTGAATCAGGTAGGTGTTAGCACCGTGGATTTCAACACCATCGAAGCCTGCTAGGATTGCACGATTGACTGCATCACCAAAGCGTTCGATCATCTCTTCGATTTGCGCTTTGGTCATCTCAAGTGGCGTTTCAGCATTGTCACGAAGTGCAGCCACAGGGCTCGCAGAAATCGGTTGGTGTCCGCCATTGAACTCAGGATTTGCCATACGACCCGCATGGTAGATTTGCAAAATTGCTTTAGAGCCTTTCGCTTTAATCGCATCGGCAAGCTTAGTTAAACCTGCAATTTTGCTGTCGGTATCAATACCGAGCGCACCCGGGAAAGCACGGCCGTAATTCTCTACAAACGCACTCTCGACAATGATCACACCTGCATCACCAGAACGTGCCGCGTAGTAATTGATCATCTCTTGCGTTACGCCGCCATCGAAGAATGCAGATTGAATCGTCATCGGTGCCATCACGATACGATTGTGCAGTTTGACCCCTGATTGAAATACAATTTCATCGACTAACTGAGTCATAAATAATTTCCTTTAACAGCTTAATTCTCATATCAAAGGCACCTACATTCCGACTGTCGCAACACAAGTATTTTTAATATGAAAACCAATACTTTCCAGCTTGATAACCACAAAAATACTATTGATTTATTAGTATGAGTAAAATGAATTGTTTGCATTTTTGACATTACCAATACGCATAATCCAGTAAATAACTAAACCCAAATCGCTGATTTAGCCATCTAATCAATCGTAATTAGCAATTTAAAAACAATAGGTTAGAGATAAAAGCCAACAGAATCAGCCAGCAAAAAAAGCTTTGGTTTTCTGGCACGGTCATGGTGGAATTTAAATGAAAAACAAGGAAGTTAATGAAAGTAAAGCCTGTCGTTGCTTGTTGAACGCGAAGTTACAAACTATGTAAATAATAAAAAAGCCAACGCTAAAGTTACTTAACGCTGACTTTGTGATCATATTAAGTTTCTGATTTTGAGATTAACCACCGACTTTAAAGTCACCTAGACGAGAGTCGAACAAATTATCATTCGATGCCATATCAGCAGATTGGACTTTTAAAACATCAATCCTATCGCCGCTATCAGATGGTTGAAGCACTTTTAATCCATCAATAGTTTGCGTGTATAAAAGTGAGAAGTTTCGAGCTTCATCGTGCCATTGCCATACCAAATTATTGTTATTCACTGTACGAGAACAATCAGCCACAGCTAATTGTTCCTGCTGAGTTGATAAACATTTGTTGAGGTCATTTGCATACACATACTTTTTGTTATTTGGCGTATAGTAGAAAAGTTGACGAATATCACCTGCAACACAATTTGACAGTGAGATAGAATCATCTTTTCCTACGGTCATACACTGTGATTGCTGATCTGAGCCTTTCAAGGAGGATAATGTTACAGGCTGAGCCCCAGAGAAAATTGAACTACTCCAATCAATAGTAAACTGAGTCGATTTTCGATATTGATGTAGAATAAATTGTTTATCATATGGATTATAACCTGCCTGAGAACCATGATAATAAAGTCTACCTGCAGCCCAGTAGCTATAACCCAACACATTCATACCTGTAACCTCTGCATTAATATTCAATGTAGAGAGCCCTGTTTTATAATATGGGCTAGCATATGTTGATGAAAAGACTGGTACAAAACCATTGGAGTAAGGTGTGCCTTTTAGCTTATATAAATCCATTGGATCATCATAAGAACTACTTGCGTAATTCCAACACCAGTTCTCTGTATTTTTTAACAGATTACAGTATCCTTTGTGATCAGTAATATGAGATCCATAACGTTTATTACGATAGGTGATTTTAAATGACTTGGTGTCATTTGTGACATCAAATCCCATAAAGTCACCATTTTCGTACGTGACTGTCTCAGACGATTTCACGCCAATAGACTTAATAGGCACTTTAGGAACACTAATACCAATATTGATATCTACTGTTGAAGTTTTGCTGAACTTGGAAAGATTCTTATCCGTATTTTTTGGTTCAAAATCATAGAGTTCTACATCACTCTCATTTAGAGATGTGTTAATTGAGACTTGATCAAGATAATCTGGGTAAGAATAATAGCGAGACTGATGAGGTGCATATCCATCCTGAGTCCAGCCTCGAGGCGACTTACCTGTAGCATGGAAATTTATACCAGGACTTTTCACCAAACTGACCCTAACAAACTTCTTGTTATCAGGTGAAACTAAGCCAAATTGGTGGAAAAAAGGATATCGAGAAAAGAAATCAAGTTTATATTCAAAAACCGCTTTTTGGCTACCGTCATAACGTTCTGTTTTTGAAAATGGAATTTCTTCTCTAACATATTTCGTTGTAACCAGATTCTGTTGGGTACTACCACTGCTAAAACTTGTAGAGCGCTTATGTCTCGTAGGTGATTTTACCGCTTCCTCATTATAAGAGTTGACAGGTTGGTCGACTTCAGTGATTAACGCATCAGGTTTTATCTCATTCAACAAGCTAATCACGCTATTTAACTGGCTATATGGGTTCTTAATGAGAAGATAAGGGTGTTCAAACCCAACACCTATTAAATGTGCCGTTTTCTCTTTTCTTTGTTCAATGTCAACAGCACTGGAGTTGATAAATACATATTGATTACAACCACTAGGTATCATTTCTGTCTCTAAATTAGAAAGATCAACAAAGCATCTTTCATCATAAGAAACAGCTCCGGTAAGAATAGACTGAATCTCTTCATTACTCATATTTTGAGCAAATACCCCTGAAGAAAAAAGCAAGCCTAAAGAACTTAATGCTAATACAGTTTTCATTATTAAATTCCATATTAATTGATTATAAATGACAAACTTAATATTTACGCACTAAATAAATACCACAGCTATAAAGATATTTTTGAAAAAGTTTCAATTGATGTGCAACAAATCAAATGACAAACGATTGCTTTTTAATGAAAAATAAAATTCATCATATTTCATAAATATTATTTACTTTCAATATTAATTTCTTACTACAATCAAATAGCCGTTAAGTCATCTCTTAAGCTATTTTAAACTCATTAGAGCTTTATAATTGAAAATGCTAGTTCTAGACATGCGCTAAAAGCCCTAGAGGCAACAGAGATAGGGATTTACTGCTCGCAAGCTCGCGCCCTTCGGGCTATTGCCTGTTCGCGCCTTCGGCACAGGCAATGTGCTTTCGCTTAGCTCAGGTGAACCCAGCTCTAGGATTCAGCACCCTATTTCATCATCACAAAATTTAGGCGAAAAAAAAACCGCTGAATGTTCAGCGGTTTTCTTAAATGTGGCGGAGCGCTCTGGGTATGGCGGATTTGATTCAAATCCAATTCCACCACCATAGCCAAATGCAAAAAAGGCGCTGATAAATCAGCGCCTTTCTTAAATGTGGCGGAGAGATAGGGATTTGAACCCTAGATACGCTACAAACGTATGCCGGTTTTCAAGACCGGTGCTTTCAACCACTCAGCCATCTCTCCGTAAGTGCGGCGAATAATATAAGGTTCTCAGAAGGCTGTAAAGACTAAATTTAACGTGGCAACACCGACCGAACAGTAACCCAACAAAGCGAAAAAGTTTTAAGCAAACCAACAGCAAACATCAACGTTGCATATCGCATGATCACATAACAAAACTATTACCCATGTAATATCTTCTCAATTTTTGAATCAAGATATACTTTATGCAAATCTGTAACTATTAATAAAAACAACGGAATGTGTAGTTAATTATATTATTGTCCAGCTGACACAAATACGGTATAACATACCGTTTATAAAAATGGATGCCTACATGGATAGTGAACCATGATCAAAGCCCGCATACTTTCACAAATACTAACCATGCTCACGCGCTTGCAACAAGAGCAAGGTCGAGATGCTGTTAAGCAAGTTCGTAAGAAAATCGAGCTAATGATTAAAGAAGCGGATATAACGCTTCCAGAAGAATACGTTAGTTTTCTGAATGCTTACGACGTTTACCGCTGTCGTCCCATTGAAGAAGCAATCCCTCACTTCATTCATTGCCAGATGCTGTGCGAGAACAACCAAAATACAGTACTTTATATTTACTGTGATCTTCACTTAGGAACTATCTACTCTCTCATAGGGCAATTTCATCAATCGCTGAAACACTTTTTAGCAGCATTATCAAACAACAGTATCGAAGATGATAACCTCAAGCTGCTCCTCAATTTAAACATCAGTGATGCTTACATCTCTCTTGGTGACTTCTCACGAGTCAAGAGCTATAGCCTAAAAGCTATTGGCCTTGCCGAACTATTAAACGACAAAAGTTGCTTAACACTTGCGCTAGACAATGCCGCTATTGCAGAAGGCTATATCGGCAATTTCATCGCGGCCAATTTCTATATTGAGCGCAGCATTACCATTGCTCATGAGTTAGCGTGTCCACGCTCACTCGGGTTTGCGGTTGGCTATAAAGCCCGTATAGAAGCAATGCAAAACAATGACGAAGAAGCAAAACTTCTTTTTGAACAGGCCGATGCACACTTCAAAGCGTCTTACGAATACTATGGGAGAGGTGACTGTTTATGTTACTTCGCCGCTCTGCTATTTAAGCTCAATGACTATGAGCTTGCCTTACAACATGTTCACCAAGCCCTTGCTCTGATAAAAGCAGAAAAAAACTACCAGCTACGTATTCGTTTATTTGAACTCGAAGCCAAGATCTACAAGCGACAAGGCAAATTACTGCTTGAAAACCTAGCCATCGAAAAGCAAGCAAAGCTTTCCGCTGAAGAACTCAAACGTGCTACTCATAGTGAAACGCTTTATATCGAGAGTATCCTGCAGCTAGGCGAACAAAAACGCGAACACGACACTTTACAGCAACTGCATAGCAAGCTGAAAATCATCACCGAGATCGGACAAAACATAGCAACGATCACCAACCTTAATGATTGTTTGCTCGATGTAAGCCAGCAAGTAAACAAAATCATCCCTATCCATGTGTTTGGGATTGCGTTGTTTGATGAAGAAAATAAGGTTTTAAATTATAACCACTTCATCGAAGATGAGACTTTAATTGCTCCTTTCACCATCAATTGTGAGCACATTTCGAGCCTAGGTGCCTACTGTATTTACCACCAGCAAACTCTATTGCTTAATACCAGCTCATTAGATGAAGTGACAGGGTACATTGATCCTAAGTACCTTGATAGACAAATGTATTTTGGCGATGGTGAACAAAATCAATCCGGCATTATCACCCCGATAAAATTGAACAACAAAACCATTGGTGCTTTGTTCTTAGAGCACCGCACTGCGTTTTTATATCAAAGTTATCATTGTGAGTTAGCCGAGCAGTTAGCCAGCTTTATTGCTGTCGCGCTAGAAAACCAACGACAAACCCAAGCTTTGCATCAACAACAACTTGCCTTGGCGACTATAAATCAAAAGCTTGATATGTTGTCGCGCCAAGATCCTCTAACCCAGCTTTATAACCGCTACGAACTAGAGAAAGTCGTTCCTGAAGTCATTGCCAATGCAGTAGAAAAGAATGAGCCACTAACCTGCTTGATGATAGATGTTGATTACTACAAGGGGTTTAATGATTTCTACGGTCATCACAAAGGTGATCAAGTGCTAGTGACACTCGCCAAAACCTTCCAGCAAGTATTTAACGCTCCCAATGACTATGTGTTCCGCTATGGTGGTGACGAATTTTTAATGCTGCTTGCCGGGCAAACATTGCAACAAGCAAAAGAAAAAGTAGCGATCGTTGAGAAAGCAGTGGCAGATCTTGCTATCTCGCACAGTCAGTCAGCCTGTAGCTCAGTACTCACCTTGTCAATCGGTGGTTATTGTTGCCACGACCTTTATAATATGGGGCTAAATCGCCTGATCCAGAAAACTGATAAAGCGCTTTATCAAGCTAAAAGCCGAGGTCGAAATACCTTTGTTGGCTACGAAGAGCAGCAAGCAGTGAAGAAGAACACAATGCAGCACAAACAAGTAGATGAACAGGCAAAGATCAGTGATAGGTGCTGAACACAATAAAAAAGAAATGAAATCCAGATAAAAAATATAAAAGAAAAGCCGCACCATTGCAGTGCGGCTTGGTTTGTTTTGGACCCCAGTCTACCTAGAACAGTACACTCGAGGCTATCTGCTACTACTTATTGCTACCGTGTATCTCTTTTCTCAGTACAGCACTTACATACTGGCAATATCACACCAAATATGAATTGTGACTCGTGTAACAACCGCCTACTGCGACGTTTAGCGTAACAAATATAACGTGTATCAGGCTTCGCCACTCACTACGTTGAGTTTGCCGTGCTCGTAACGATAATCGTTTTTTCCGAGCGCTTATTTTATTGGCGAAGAAGTATCGTTTTTTGTGTGTTGCTATCCAAATTGTAATGTGCCGATTCAATCACCATCGACGCATTTGACGATGCAAGAGTACAGTTTCCACTCTCTACACCCGAACCTACACCCTTGAGCAAGATTAAAACAGCTTTCCTCCGAAATGCTATGAAACAACTCATTGCAGGTTCACTATAAATATGGTCATTAATTCGGTAATTGGCAAATTAATTAATCCATTTTTCTGCATTAGATCTACATTTCTAGAACATGGCGCTAAGCTATTGAAAAATAAACATCAGATTTTCAAATGCCAACCTAGATCTAAGGAAAAATATGGGATTAGTGTAATATAACCAACCTCTCAATAACTCAATTAAGGAGTTTGCAGCACAAATGATCAGTTTGGCGCATCGACTACAACGCATTCCAACCGCGCAAGCCTCGTTAGCGCTTGGCACGACCGGGCTTGGTTTGGCTTGGTCGCTATTTTTTCCCGATCACGCCCACCTGCTTCGTAGTATTTGTGCTGTTATTGGCGCTGCTCTACTCATTCCTGTTGTGCTCAAATATTTGTGCCACCCGAGTCTATTTCTGCAAGATCTCAAGCATCCACTATATGGCAGCTTGATGGCACCAATGACCATGACCATGTTGGTACTGGCTGATTACCTTTCTTCAATTCATATTAATAGTGCACGGTTATTGTGGTACCCAGCCCTTAGCTTGCACTATGTCATGCTGTCTACTTTCTTTTATTACCAATTAAAAAACTTTCGGTTGATTAACCTCTACCCAAGCTGGTTTCTGTACCCCGTTGGCGCAATCAGCGGCACCTTGGCAGGTGTTCAAATTGGTCATCACACCTTCTCACTAGCCATGACTGATCTTTGCATCATGATTTACTTCATCATGCTACCCGTGGTGCTTTACCGCCTTTGCTTTGCTAGTCGTTTACCACGTAAAGCACGTCCGACTCTTGCCATAATGGCAGCACCAGTTAACCTTTCCCTTGCCGCGTATTTATTGAATGTATCAGAGCCAGATTTAATTTTAACTGGCGCGTTAGGCGGTGTAGGTATCACCATGACTATCTTGGTGTACCTCTGTTATTTCGATTTATTGAAACAAAGATTTCAGCCATCTTTAGCTGCGGTGACTTTCCCGTCAGTGATCAGTGCCGTTGCCAGTGAACGTCTACGTCAGTTCTTGGTAGACGATTTCCCGCAATGGGCATGGCTTGAAAAGCTTGGGTTATTGGAAATTACCGTGGCCACCTGTTTAGTCTTTTGGGTGGGTTATCAATACGTGCGTTATTACTACCATCAGCACCAAACGCGCGAACTTGCGAAACAAGCCTTGTAATAACACGGGGATTACAGCTGTAATTTACCACTCTGAGTTACAGGCCAAATATTTCCTAATCAAAACAGTGAAAACAAAAAACGGCGCTGAAAAATCAGCGCCGTTTTCACTTTCAACCTTAACGCTTTATCAGCGTTAACAATGAAATTAAAGGTAAAGCTTAGCCACGTCTTGTGGTTCTAGCTCGCTACCTTCAAGTTGTTCGTTCCAGTTTAGACCAACAAGCACACCATCTTCAGCTAGAGTGATCATCCAATCTTCTAGGAAGATATCTAGTGGTAGTTCAGATACAAAGAACTCAGCCCACTCGTCTACGCAGTGAACTTGTGCGTCTTCTTTATTCGACCAAAATGGCATTACTTCTGAATTTTCAAACTCTGAAGATTCAACAGCTAGCCAGTCACCTTCTTCATTACGAAGACCCCAAACAAAACGCGTTTCTTGGCTTTCAGTCACGAATAGATCCTGATTCGCTTGGATATCCGACGTTAACTTGGTCATAATTTTCTCTCTACTGTTCGTTGCCACTTGGCGATAATTGCCGCCTATTCTACCAAAAAACCTGACTTAGACGATATTTCCAGATTAACTTTATTTGAAATATTAGCGTGTTCATGCTGTGAATCGCCCTAGCACTCTACTTACTTGATAGACGAGTCCAAAAAGTGAGCAATCAGATATTTGCGTGCTCATTATACTTATCAAGCAACTCTCAGCCCTTATGAAGGCTTATAGCATTGGATTTGGTAAGTAGGAACTGAAGACGTTATGGCAACTGTGGACTGGTTAAACTATCTCAATACTCAAAGCCTGTTACCGCCTCGTTCACATGTGGTGGAAGCCAACCAGTTTCTTGGTGAACGCCAATCTACCAATATTGCGGTTGATTGTGGCTGTGGCTCGGGTCGTGATGCTCTATATCTATTAGAGCAAGGTTTTCAAGTTTATGCCTTTGACAAAGATTTAGCCTCGATTGAAAAGCTCGCTCAGCATACGCTAGCAGCAGACAACCCTATGCTTGATGTCAAAATCAGCACCTTTGATGAATACCAATTTCCTCGAGCACACTTGATCAACGCCAGTGCCTGTCTGTTTTACAGTAAACCAGATGAATTCAATACCTTCTGGAAAAACATGGAAAAGAGTTTATTCAGCGGTGGGATCTTTTGTGGTCACTTTATTGGCAAAGACGGCAGTGATGAGAATGAACAATTACCCATTCTCACTCACAGCAAAAATGACATCGAAACGCTACTCGCAAACTTTTATATTATTGCTTGGCAAGAGAAAAAAGAACGATCTGCACAGCTCACCGGTGAACAAAGGTATTGGACTGTCTATACAGTTACCGCCCTGAAAAAATAAGCATGACAGTAAGTGGTTTAACGAGATATCATTAATTTCGTCATGCTTTAACGTAAAAGTAGCTCTGGTTAGAATTCTTCATAATAAATTTACACAATTCGCTTCAATCCGACTAAGTTTAGTGACAGAATCGCACTCATCTAATTCACTCTCGATGGAATTCAACCATGCAATCTCAACGTGCAGGCAACGCGTTAGCGGCCTTCTCTTTTGTACTTTGGGGCTTGTTACCTCTTTATTATCAATATTTGCCACAAGCAAATATTAACGACTTGCTGGCACTACGTATTGTATTCTCTGTGCCATGTATGTTTTTGATTTGCATGATGTTGCGCCAGCCTTTGCCTAAACTGGCTGAATTATTAAAAGATAAACGCTCATTGGTTATGGCTTTTATCGCTGGCCTCATTATGTGTGTCTCTTGGTATGCCTTCACTTGGGCCATGACCCATGGGCAAGTATTAGCAGCCAGCCTAGGATTTTTTATAAATCCCCTATTTGCGATCGCTCTGGCGGTATTCTTCCTAAAAGAGCGTCTTTCCCATGCACAAGTCATGGCTGTAATTTTGGGTATTTTAGGTATTGGTTACCAAGTTTGGCATTACGGCGAACTTCCTTGGATCTCATTGATCATGGGTAGCTTCTTCGCGCTTTACGGCCTGTGTAAGAAAAACATTCGCTTCGATGCGATGACATCAGTAACTTTAGAAGCGGCTTTGCTAGCACCTTTGGCAATCGGCTTCCTCGCTTGGACATACATAGATGGCACCAGTACGGCGCTCTATGCCGACAGTAGCACCTTGATGCTTTATATAGGCTCTGCACCTGTAACGCTGGCACCTTTGGTCTTTTTTGCGCTGGCGATCAACCGCACTAGCCTAACTATGGTGGGATTGATGCAATACATCGAGCCAAGCCTACAATTCATCTTAGCTGTCGTGCTATTTAATGAAGTGTTTGACGGCGTTAAAGCCGTAAGCTTTGGTTTTATCTGGCTAGGACTCATACTTTGTACACTAGAGGCAGTGCTTCGTATGGTAAAGCGCCGCAAGCGAATGCAGACCAGCTAAAACGTTAGCTCTTGTCGTTAGCTCTTGTCGTTAGCTCTTGTCGTTAGCTCTTAGAGTAAGAGCTAGGGTCAGCACTGGCGCAAATCCAAATATGGATAGGCTTAGCGGAAAATTCGCTAAGCCTTTTTTCCATCTGGTTGCACACACGTGCATAACACAACACCTATCACACAAATCACCTTTCTTGTTGTCATCAGAGTTAATCTGGTGAAATCTGTGCCACTATAATAATCAGTAAGCTAAGTAGTTGATCTTAAATTTGTTAAGTAACGAATCTCCCCACATTGGCATGGAGCAGCCTTAGGAGGATAAATGGACATTCATCAGGTTTTTAACGACAGTTTTGACCGCTGTAATCGTAACGAAGCATTCCTCAAGAAGTTCTATGCGCGCTTTTTTCTAAAAGATCAGAAATTTAAAGAAATGTTTGAAGGCGTTGATATGGCGAAGCAAATGACCATGATTAAAGCGTCGATGATCATCATTATGCTTGCGCCAACGTCGGCTTCTGCACGCCAAACAGTAAGAGGCTACGCCAAACGCCACGGTAAAGATGGAATTGGCATTACCACAGACGATCTCAAGATTTGGTTTGAGTGTTTACTGAAAACCATTGAAGAATGTGATCCTAGATTCTCAGATCAAGTTGCGAGGGCATGGCAAGAAGCATTCGCTGATGGGCTTGCCATCATGCAGACAGAATGCGAGGTGTAACGCAGGTTCAGCAATAACATAATCAGGTCTACCTAATAACTACTCATGTAAGCCATTTAGGTAGACCAATAGCACAACTACTTATGGCCAACGCCACGGTTTTCTTTTTGCGCCAGAGTGATACGACCGAAGCCTAATTTTTTGAAGTAGTTATCGCGGTAATCTTTCGCTGCTTTCGATGAGTTAGATACCATTTCTACCTGAAGTTCCATCTTCAAGAACTCTGTAAGATCAATACCTTCCGCAGCAGCTACCGCTTCGTGGATAGTACGGAACTGATCGTATGAAAATGTCAGAGTTTTTTCCTGTTTTTTGTAGGTATATAGGATTGTGCGAGACATAAGAAGTTACCAATTTTGCAAATAGGCGCTGACTTTACCTTATTTTGCCGCCAGACCCAACTTTTCCCCTCTTTTCTTAACCGCAGCACCTAACCTCAGGCATAAAAAACACCCTTTAGCCATTGCTAAAGGGTGAACTGACAGTGGATATCAACAACAAGTTTATGAAGTTAAACGCTTAGCGCCCTTCCTGAATTTCTTGGCGCATTTTGCATGAATGGTAATTAGCAGCATCAATACCATCCATATTGTTGCTCGCTTTGGTCAATTTAGCTGACTGACAAACAACAGAAGTAGGTTTAGCTTGGTTTTCAGTTGTGCTGTTATTCGCCATTGCATTAACCGAAAATAATGAAATAAACAATGCAGGAATAAGTAACTTTTTCATAAATCACCTCAATTGGTTAATTTAATAATCAGAGTTCTTTCCATATAGAGAAATAAAGTTAGAGCTGCATTAAGCTATTTTATAAATATTCCAATGATGAGAAATAAAATAGTATTAATGCTGACCTCTTCATTTCAATTAATTCCTTTTACGCATTCACAGTAGCACTATAAACTTAACTGTTCTTGAACATAAAATTAGCAAAGATACCGTTTATAATTAATTCAAGTTAGGTTCAGATATAAAGCTATGTATTCAAGCTTCTTTCGTTAATAAAGCTTCATTTATAGCTACAACAGCAATGGCTTGTTCTAACGGCATAAATTTAATAAAAGAATATAGCTCAATCGTATTTGAGGGCAAGATAACAGTTTTTCAGAATAATGGTGAGTCAGTGGAAGGGCTATAAAACAAAACCCAGCAACAAAAAGAGGTATGCTACTGGGCTTTTGAACGCTATGAAATGTCTTTAAAGTAATGAATAACTTGATTATCGCTTCCGCGCCAAACCAAAGAAGGATCATGCCTCTCCTTCTCAAACTTGCCATCGATCATGACATCCACTAGCTCAATCACAGCTTGTTGCTCTGGTGTCAGTTCAGCTAGCAAATAACCTGACCATAACCAAATATCTTTACCTGGGCACTCTTCTCGCACTCGTTTCACCAATTTAAGCACTGCTGAAACATTCTCAGGGTGCAATGGATCACCACCTGAAAGTGATAAACCACGGCGTTTGATGCGATCGTCATTCAAATCATGAATAATTTGATCTTCCATCTGCTGAGTGAACAAGTGACCACTATCTAACCGCCATGTACTTTTGTTGTAGCACCCACGGCATTGATGCACGCAACCAGACACGAACAAGGTGCAACGCGTGCCCGGTCCGTTCACTACATCAACAGGGTAATAATTATGATAATGCACTATGAGCCTCACTCAGTCGCTAAGAACTGCGGTAGGTGGAAAATAAAAGAAGTGCCCGTGAGCACTTCTTTATTGATATTAGTTAAGTCAGCTTTGCTTTTTAATAGCAATTACATGTGCTTAACGCGACGCTTCACTTCTTCTTGTTTACCGAAGTTAAACGGACGCGCATCAGGGCTACCTAGGTAACCACATACACGACGCGTTACAGACACACGAGATGGCTCGTGGTTGCCACACTTAGGACAAGTAAAGCCTTTGCTTGTACAGTCAAATTCACCAGTAAAGCCACAGTCGTAACACTCATCGATTGGTGTGTTCGTGCCGTAGTAAGGTACACGTGAGTAGCTGTAATCCCATACGTTTTCTAACGCTTCTACGTTATGCTGAATGTTCGGGTATTCGCCGTAACAAATGAAACCACCGTTCGCGATGTCTGGGTACGGCATTTCAAAGTCAATCTTGTCGTATGGGTTTACTTGTTTCTCTACATCTAAGTGGAAACTGTTTGTGTAGTAACCTTTGTCGGTTACACCGCCAACAACACCAAACTCTTTAGTATCGATAGAACAGAAACGGCTACATAGGTTTTCACTTGGCGTGCTGTATAAGCTAAAGCCGTAACCTGTTTCAGCTTTCCACTGCTCAGTAGCATCTTTCAGACGCTGAACAATCGCTAGTGCTTTGTTACGTAGTTCTTCGCTATCGTAAACGTGCGTTTCTGTGCCGTATAGCGCATTGATCGTTTCGTGGATACCGATGTAACCCAAAGAAATCGATGCACGACCGTTCTTAAAGATCTCAGATACGTTGTCGTCAGCATTTAGACGAACACCACATGCACCTTCCATATATAGGATTGGCGCTACGCGAGCTTTCACGCCTTCAAGACGAGAAATACGAGTTTCTAGTGCACGACGTGCAAGCTGTAGACGCTCATCAAGCAGCGTAAAGAATGCCGCTTCATCACCTTTAGCTTGTAGCGCAATACGCGGTAAGTTCAGGCTCACAACACCGATGTTGTTACGACCTTCGTGGATCAACTCACCATTTTCTTCGTAAGCACCAAGGAAGCTACGACAACCCATTGGCGTTTTGAACGAACCCGTTACTTCAACCACTTTGTCGTAGTTCAAGATATCTGGGTACATACGCTTAGATGCACACTCAAGCGCCAGTTGCTTGATATCGTAGTTCGCGTCACCCGCTTTGTGGTTCAAGCCATCTTTGATTGCAAATACCAGTTTCGGGAATACCGCTGTTTTACGGTTTTTACCTAGGCCAGCAATACGGTTCTTTAGGATAGATTGTTGAATAAGACGAGATTCCCAAGACGTACCAAGACCAAAACCAAACGTCACGAACGGTGTTTGACCATTTGCTGTATGCAGTGTGTTTACTTCGTACTCAAGTGATTGGAATGCGTCGTAACACTCTTTTTCAGTACGCTTGATCGCGAAATCTTCCGGCGTTGGAATATCCCACTCTTTCGCTACAGCAAGATGTTTCTCGTAGCTTACTGTCACAAACGGTGCTAGCACTTCATCGATACGGTTAATCGTTGTACCACCGTAAATGTGGCTAGCAACTTGCGCGATGATCTGTGCAGTCACTGCTGTTGCTGTTGAAATTGATTTTGGCGTATCAATTTCAGCATTACCCATCTTAAAGCCATGCGTTAGCATGCCTTTCAAATCGATAAGCATACAGTTAAACATCGGGAAGAACGGTGAGTAATCTAAATCATGGTAGTGAATGTCACCCATCTCGTGTGCTTGCACGATGTCACGCGGCAACAGGTGCTGTTTCGCGTAGTGCTTAGCTACAATACCTGCTAGCAAATCGCGTTGAGTCGGGATTACCTTGCTGTCTTTGTTTGCGTTTTCGTTTAGCAGAGAAGCATTGCTCTGCTCGATCAAACCACGGATCTCATTATTTAGGTGGCTTTTCTTCTCACGCGAGATATCACGGTCGTGACGGTACTCAATGTACGCACGCGCAACTTCTTTGTGAGGACCTGCCATAAGGTGGTTTTCAACTGCGTCCTGAATGGCGTGAATTTCAACTTCTTTCGCCGATATGAACTGTGACAGCACACCATCTGCAACCGAAGCCGCATAGGCCTCATTCATGGCTTCAACTGACTTAGCAGCGCTAAGTACAGCTTCTTTGATGCGTAGTGTATCGAATGGTACACGGCATCCATCACGCTTAATAACAACAGGGTTCACAGCTGGCTCCTATAAAATGACACTGTCACTTAAAACACTAAATATAGGTATCTGGTTAACAGTCACTACAATATATGGGGGTGTATTAAGCAAAATTTACGCTCAATAAACATTGATCAAAATCAAGTTTTCACAATAGGCGGATAGGGATCGAACGATGATTATGAGCAGCTGCAAAATTTGAAATGTAATTTATTTTGCAACCCTTTTTGTCAATCAATTTATTAGCTTCAAACTCACTTTTTCACGAAAAAAGTCCTTGCATTCTATAAATTCAAGTACACTAATCGCAGTGGATAATAATACGTATAATTGACATGGATAAGCTCAGCTTAATGCGTCGCGTTGACAACGCCGCACTTAGTAACATTACAACTGGATTACAACTTGCTTCCGCCCTCTCCCTTTTCTTACTCGTTATGGTTGTCATTTCCGTAGGATCTGAATTATGGCGTTTTGCTCACCCCTATTTCGTTTTTTTGCTGGTATTACTTGGCATCTGCGCGGGAGTATTTATTCTTGGACTACAAGCCAAACAGCTCAAAAAGATAAAGCCTTACTGGAAAATTGCGACAACCGCATATGGCGCCGCATTCAGCGTAAGCTGGGCTAGCCTTATTCTTTATCTTTCAGATCAGCCCCGCTTTTTTGCTGCCGCAGACATTCTGACAGACTTGATGTTGATGATTGTACTGCTCGCCTTCTTTGCTTACCGTCCAATGCTGTATACCTGTGTCACGCCACTGCTCGTGATCACAACTTGGATTGGTTTCGACAAAATGGACACCTTCTACGTCTTACCGATCGAGAAGTTCGTTGCTATCTGCATCATCATTGAATCTGGTCGACATGTTCTGTACCGCTGGTTCATCAATAACATCGAAAAAGAGCATGAAAACCAGCGCCTGATGAAACAACTGGCAGAACTGGCCTCCAAAGATCAATTAACCGACATTCATAATCGACGTTACTTTGAGTATGAATTAAATAAGCAATGCAACATTGCGAAACGCCAAAGCAGCGAGCTTGGACTTATCATGCTCGATATCGATCACTTTAAAGACTACAACGACAAATTAGGCCATCCTCAAGGGGATAAATGCTTAAAAGACGTCGCACAAGTGATCCAGCAAAGTTTGATGCGCACGACTGACAGTGTTTCTCGGTACGGGGGTGAAGAATTTGTGGTGCTGCTTCCTTGCACTGACATTGAGGGCACTATTTTAGTGGCTGAACGTATCAAGCAAAATCTCACTAACGCTGCGCTGTTGCATCCAAACTCAGCCACCAGCGAATGGGTTACCGTCAGCCAAGGTATTGCGCAGTGGCTAGATCACACAGGTCCTGAGTCTTTATTAGAGGAAGCCGACCAACACTTATACCAAGCCAAAGCTGCTGGTCGTAACCAATACTGCTATAAAGCCGCTTAATAAGCGGCTTAAGCAAAACAGTCATTCCATCAGCGTCAATCATCTCGACTATACTGAGTTAACCGTCAGTAAGTGCTGATTGCGCAGAATACTTCACCTTCACTCCCCCTGTGATACCAACAAATGATGAAGGGAATAGACCAAATCAGAGGTGGAATGATGGCCTATGTTGAATCACTGCAACTCAAAGTACAAAGCTACTTGTCTTTGTTCATATCCCTTTGCCATAACTACCCGCTTTCATCGCACCTAAAGCTGCACACCATACTGGGGCTAACCTCTTTGCTGTGTTTACTATGGCTACCGCGCCCAGTCAGCGCGATTGAAGTAGCGCCACTTCCCATCGTTCGTCATACCGGTGACTTCAACACCATCAAAGATGAGGGAGTGATCCGTGTATTAGTCGCTGCCGATCTTGGTTTCTACTACCTCGATAAAGGTAAGCCTAAAGGTGTGGTATCAGAAATGCTGATTTTGTTCGAAAAGTACCTCACTAAACACAGTAAAAAGCGACTGCATTTAAGTGTGATCCCAGTACCTCGCGATCAACTGCTACCCGCACTTGTATCAGGCTTGGGCGATATAGCTGCGGCAAACCTCACCATCACCACCCAGCGACAGAAGCAAGCCGATTTCAGCACCCCGATTCTCAAAGACATTAACGAGCTTTTCATCACCACAGATAAAGTGAAGCCCATCAAGAGTTTTGAACAACTGGCGGGACAAAGCGTTTGGGTAAGACCCAGTTCAAGCTATTACCAAAGCCTACGCAAAATCAACGCCGCCCTTCGCCAGCAACAGCTAAAACCGATGCAAATTCACTTCATCGAGGAAACCTTGCAAGACTATGACCTGATCAAAATGCTGCAATCAGGCATGATCACCATGACTGTGCTCGACAGCCATAAAGCGGAGTTTTGGGACTTAGTGACCGAAGATCTCCAACTTCATACTCAAGCCCCTATTCGAACAGGTGGTGAAATTGGTTGGATGTTCCGTAAAAACAGCCCTGAACTTGCCAAAATCATTAATGGCTTTATCGAGAACAATCGTCACGGCACATTAAACGGTAATGTGATTTTTAAACGCTACCTTCATAGCCAAGCATGGTTTAAGAAAGTGGTTAGCCCTGACAATATTAAAAAATTCAAAAAGCTCGAAACCCGTTTCACTCGCTACGGTGATAAGTACGATATCAACTGGCTAGTCATCGCAGCCCAAGCCTTTCAAGAATCACAATTTGATCAGTCGAAACGCTCACGCGCTGGGGCTATCGGCATCATGCAGGTGCTCCCGCAAACCGCCCGCGAACCTTATGTCAACATCCCCAATATTTACAACTTGGATAACAACATTCATGCGGGCGTAAAGTACATGGATTTCATTCTCGATCACTATTTTGGGCATGAAAATATCGATGAAGTAAACAAGATCTACTTTGCCCTCGCCAGTTACAACGCAGGGCCTGCACGTATAAAGCGAATGCGTCGCCTTGCGAGTGAACAAGGGTTTAATGAAGATGAGTGGTTCAATAATGTCGAGGTCGTTGTACGCAAAAAAATCGGACTCGAACCTGTGGTGTATGTCGGTAATATCAGCCGCTACTACACGATCTACAAGCAAATTTTTGAATTGCAAAACATCACAGGGCAACGCAACCTTTCACACATTATGCCGGGGAAGTGATACCACTCGCAGTTATACACTTCTGTGCTTAAGGTCACTTTTACTTTAAATAGAAAAGCGCATGCTAAACAGGTAGCTCGTCATTGTTTTCTAGACTCTTATGTAGCGACGTATCAATATGAACTCACCCCTTAAGCTCATTTTTATCACAGCGATCATCACCTGTTTTATCACCGCTAGCACGGTTTATTCTTGGCTAGCACCAGAAGATGATGCATCAAGCCTGCAAGCGAATATCAATAGCCAACAAACCCTAGATCGCCCATTGACCTTAATGAGCTGGAACATGGAATGGCTAACCCTGAATGAGTTTAAATATGCGCCATCACGCCAAGAGCAAGACTTTGCTGCCCTTCGCCAGATTTTTGAATCTATAAACCCTGACATTTTGGCTTTTCAAGAAGTTGACTCAATAACTGCACTAGAGAAAGTGGTTTCAGGCGATCATTACGATTTTTACTTTTCTGAACGACAACAACAAAGCCACGAAATCTTTGAAGACGTTAATCAGTTCACTGGCTTTGCTGTGCGTAAAGGCATCACGGTCACCGATATTGAAGACTTAGCCGGATTAAACGTATCTCGCTATTCATCCCATAAACGAGGCAAACTACGTTACGGTAGCGTGATTGCGATCCAAGCAAACCCTGATGCTCCAAGTGTGACCTTAATGTCCGTCCATCTAAAAAGCGGCTGCCACACCCCAAATAAGCACCATAAAGCTTCAGGCTCTTGCCAGTTACTCAAACAGCAACTCGCCGAGCTCGGGGATTGGCTACAAAATAACAAGCAACAAAGCCATCAACAAAAAAGTCAGCAACAGAACTGGGTGATTATGGGTGACTTTAATCATATTCTCACCAGTCAAAACGACTGGCTAACCCAGACTCTCAATCAAGCACTTAGCCAAACGCTGAACCAAACATCAAACCACCCAGGTACTCGATTGATCTCGTTATGGCATCACGATGAAAATAAACACACAAAGGATACCTGCGTGGTTAAAGCTCACTCCAAACATGGTAAACGCCTGCGCCCCTATCCCGACTTAATTGATCACATTTTGGTATCACAAGCACTGCTGGATCAACAGCCGTCACCGCCTACTACCTACCAATACATCTACACCCAAGAGCAATTGGATAAATACCAGCTAAGCGATCACTGCCCGTTGATCAGCCAACTGTACTTACCGCAATGATCCAAACGGGCAATTTGGACAAAAGTTAAGCACATAGACTCTCATACCATTGAAATTTTGAGATCCAACACCAATTTTCATAAATATGAGATATTCATCGAAGATGATTAAGACTAATTGTAGTTTTTAAGGTAAGTCATTTTCTTATTTTGCGTATACACACTGGTACTAAGCCATTCACACAGACGCCCTTTAAAGATGTCTGTGGTTTGTCATTTCCCATTGATCCTGTTCGCTCAAGTTTTAAAGCTTAGCTGGATTAACTGTGTTGCTCTAGAGGAAGAGTATTGCGCTAAGAAGATGTAAATACCCATTTTGCAGGTTATTGAATGTTGAGGTTCATGTTTTTATCAGCAGTTTTTTGCCTCACACAAAACTCAAACAATGCCTTTAAAGGTGGGTATCTGACCAATCTGATAAGTCAGTAAAGAATAACGACTTATCGCGATTGGCAACAATCAAGGAGATAAAAAATGGATACGATTCATAACACAACTTTCGTCGCACCAACTGACGATGAGCTACTACTAGAACAAGTGGAACAAAGCTGCTCTAGTGATATTACGACCGAATTAGAAGACAGTGTGATTATCCTTAACACCCTGTAATCGCAAAAGTCAGCCAATCAGTTAAGCGGTCATTGCACCGCTTTTGATGCAAACTCTTTGGCTGACTATTCAGACAATATTGAACAAAATGAACGAATAAAAAAGGCTTCACATCGGTGAAGCCTTTTTACTATCTGAATGTTTAACGATATGGCTTATCTATAACACCAATCATGATCACTCATCATCAAGGTTTACCAGCTTGGTTGAACCACCGTGGAATTTTTCACGGCGACGCTGAACCACAGCAAAGAAACCAGGGATCAAGAAAGTACCCGCTAATAGCACACATAACAGACCACCAGTGAGCGACACACCTAACGAGTTCTGACTAATGTGGCCGGCACCCGATGCGAAGATCAGCGGCAAAATACCCAAGATAAACGACCACGATGTCATATTCACCGCACGGAAACGTAGCTTACCACCCCGTACCGCTGCTTGTTCGATGTTCAGATTCTTCTCTTCACGCTCTACTTTGGCAAATTCCACAATCAAGATCGCGTTCTTCGCGGCAAGCGCAATCAACAGAACCAAACCAATTTGTGCGTACAAGTTAAGCGGTGTGCCTGTCATTGCTAGCGCAAGGAAAGAACCCAAAGTCGCGACCGGAACGACCAAGATAATTGCCAGTGGAATACTCCAACTTTCGTATTGAGCAACCATGAACAAGTAAATAAACAGCAAGGCTAATGCGAAGGCATAGATCGCTTGGTTACCCGCTTTTACTTCTTGGTAAGACATCCCCGTCCATTCAAACTGATAGCCTTGCGGTAACACCTCTGCGGCTACACGCTCCATAGCGGCAATCGCATCACCACTTGAGTAACCTGGCGATGGCGCACCTTGAACCATTGCCGAGCGGTACATGTTGTAACGCCAAGCCACATCAGGCTCAAACACTTGCTCAACGCTCACCAAAGTACTGAGTGGGATCATGTCACCCGATGTTGAACGCACGTGGAAACGTTCTAACGACTCAAGAGTATTACGGTAATCGCTGTCAGCTTGAACCGTTACGTTGAAGTTCTTACCGTACATAGTGAAATCATTCACGTACATCGAACCCAAGTTACCTTGCAGTGTTTGGAATACCTCTGTTAGTGGTACACCTAACTGCTTCGCCTTCACACGATCAACATCAATGTAGTAATGCGGAACATTGGCACGGAACGTACTGTAGGTATAAGCAATTTCAGGTTGTTCATTCGCCTTTTGGATCAGCTCGCCCATCACTTTGGCAAGATCTGAACGGCTTCGCCCTAAGCTATCTTCCAGTACAAACTCAAAGCCAGAGGCAACACCCATCCCCGGTACCGCAGGCGCACCCATTGCAAACACAACCGCTTCAGGAATTTCCATTGCTGCGCGAGCATTAACACGGTTGATCACTGCAAATGCCGAGTGATCACCTTCCATTGCGTTACGCTCATCCCAAGGCTTTAGCTTGATGAACATAGATGCGCCGTTCGATGCCGCAGCGCCCGTTAAGAATGCGTAACCATTCGCAACCGTGATCCCTTCAACGCTTGGCTCTTCATTAATCATCTTCTGAAGTTTCAATGTCACTTCTTCAGTGCGGTTTAATGAAGCGGCATCTGGCAACTGAACGTTTACCAACATGATGCCCTTATCTTCCTGTGGTACGAAACCAGAAGATGTGGTTTTCGCCAAGAAGGTTACCGCACCAACCGCGATCACGAACAAAGTACCTAAAATAGCAACTTTGCGAACCAAGAAGCCGGCAATCGCGCCGTATTTGAGAGTGACTTTATCAAGACCTTGGTTGAACTTCTGGAACCAACGTGCCGTGTTATCACCGCCCTGTTTAAGCACCAGTGAACAAAGCGCTGGCGATAGCGTTAAGGCGTTGATCGATGAGATCACTACTGAGATACAGATTGTCAGTGCGAACTGGCGATACATGATACCAGTGATACCCGGTAGCATGGCGACAGGCAGGAATACTGCAAGTAGAACGATGGTCGATGTAACGATTGGCCCTGTTACTTCCTTCATCGCAATCAAGGTCGCTTTACGCGGTGACAACGATGGATCGCGCTGCATGTTGGTATCAACGTTCTCGATAACCAATATGGCATCATCCACCACGATACCAATCGCCAAGATCAAACCGAACAAGGTAATGGTGTTAATGGTAAAGCCCGTCACCAACATGATGGCAAAGGTACCAATCAAGGAAACAGGAATTGCTACTACCGGGATCAAGGTCGAGCGCATGCTCCCCAAGAACAGATAAGTAACCGCAATTACCAAA
The DNA here is from genome assembly GCF_001650345.1 of Photobacterium jeanii. GTDB lineage: Bacteria > Pseudomonadota > Gammaproteobacteria > Enterobacterales > Vibrionaceae > Photobacterium > Photobacterium jeanii. Next base: position 86,114 of record NZ_LVHF01000029.1, read on the forward strand.
ATAATCGCTTCAATCAAGGTGGTCACAACCCCTTTGATTGACTCGGTCACAAACAAGGTCGTGTCGTAACTGGTTTCGTAAGTCATGCCTTCCGGCATGTTAACGCTCAGCTTTTCAAGCAACTCCATCACGGCTTGACCACTTTCCAGTGCGTTAGCCCCCGCTTGCAGCGATAAGATCACGATAGAAGCTGGTTTCTCGCGGAATGTACCGTTCGCGGTGTAAAACTTTTTACCTAGCTCAACGCGGGCAACGTCACGCAAGTAAACGACAGAGCCGTTAGCATCAGCACGCAGTACAATCTCTTCAAATTCAGCAGCTGATTCAAGGCGACCTTTAGTTACCAAACTAAACTGCATTTCTTGCGGATTATTAAACGGTGGCGCACCAATGTTACCCGCGGCAACCTGTACGTTTTGCTCTGCCAATGCCGCAGTGACATCCGAGGTCGTTAACCCCAAATTCGCCATGCGCTCAGGGTCAAGCCACACACGCATTGCGTATTCACCACCACCAACAACATTAACCTTGCTAATGCCTTTCGCACGTGCCAGTTGGTCTTTCACGTTAAGGTTGATGTAGTTGATCAAAAACTGATCATCGTACTTACCTTCTGGTGAGTAGAAGTTCAGTACCATCAACATATCTGGTGAACTTTTCTCTACCGTCACGCCCACCATGCGAACTTCAGATGGCAACTTAGATTCGATCTGCGAAACACGGTTTTGAACGTTAACCTGTGCCATATCGGGATCGGTGCCGATATCAAATGTCACATCCAGCGAGTAAGAGCCATCATTGGCACTTTTCGATGACATGTAGATCATGTTTTCTACACCGTTGACCGACGCTTCAATCGGCGCGGCAACAGCTTCTTCCACAACCTCGGCGCTTGCACCTGAGTAGTATGCCGTTACGTTTACAGACGGCGGACTGATCTCTGGGTACTCCGCGAGAGGCAGATTCAATAATGCAATCGCCCCTGCAAGGGTCATGATTATTGAGATTACCAACGCAAACTTCGGGCGCTGGATAAAAAAGCGGCTAAGCATACTTCTTTTCCTTACGCCTGAGGTTGGTCTTTGCTAGGTGCAGCAACTGGCTCTTCGATACGTACCGACATGCCATTACGCACGCTTTGCAGACCTTTCGTTAGCACGACGTCATCTTGAGTAATACCTTGGCGAATGATCACGCCTTGTTCCGTTTGAGGACCAAGCTCAACGTTACGACGCTCTGCAACTTTGTCTTCGGTAAGCACCATTACAAAATCACCTTCAAGGTCACTTTGTACTGCGCGACGAGGGATCACGTTAACTTGCACTGGCTGTTTTTCACGTAAGAATACTTGCACGTGTTGACCCGGTAGTAGCGTATGATCAGGGTTAGGGAAACTAGCACGAAGTGAAATCGTACCGGTTTTCAGATCAATACGGTTACCAATGTAATCAACAAAACCAAGGTGATCGTAAGTTTTACCCTGCCCTAGCGACATCACAACTTCGATATTCTCATTGCCGCTACCTGCACCATCTAACGCATCAATACCCAAGTTCAGACGTTCACGCTCGCTCACCTTAAAAGTCGTGTGCATAGGGTCTAGGCTAACTAGCGTCGTTAAAGCACCTGTCGATGGAGAAACTAAATCACCGATACTGGCTTTGCTATCACTAATACGACCATCAAAAGGCGCCACAATCTTGGTATGTGAAAGGTCCACTTCCGCTAAATGCAGTTGCGCTTTAGCTGCTTTTAGCTGCGCTTCTGCACTCAACTTGGTTGCAGTCGAACGGTCGAAGTCAGACTGACTGATACTGCCTTTTGGCAACAAGTTTTTGTTACGCTGCCAGTTTTGCTCTGCGTTACTCAATTCTGCTTTCGCTTGCGCTATCGCAGCTTCAGCACTGGCTACTTTGGCTTCATAAGCCGCAGGATCAATTTGGTACAAAAGCTGACCCGCTTTTACCATTTGACCTTCAGTGAAAAAACGTTCTTTTAGATAACCTGACACTTGGGCAATGATAGCCGCATCTTCTTGTGCTTCGGTACGTCCTACGTATTGTTTACCTTGCTGATAATCAATCACTTTAACCGCTTGGGTAGCTACTAACGGCGCTGGCATTGCATGTTGACCGCTGAGTTGATCACCACAACCCACCAACAATCCTGCACAAATCGCCGCAGCAATAATCTTCTTATTCATTACGTGAAACCAATTAAATGTAAATTCGACCAAAAAAGGCGTGCTATAAATTATTATTCGCCTATAAAGTAACAATCCGTGATTAATGAAACCTGAATAGCGACAGGCTATCTCGATAGCAAAAACACTATTTGTTTCAAAATATTTCCTGCTGTCATACCGCATTCATAACTGAATGTTAATAATAAGCGAAAACACTTTATTGCTGAGGTAAGGAAACAGCACAAATACACACAGGTTCGCCATTAAACCACTTGGTGTGTGTAATGAAAATGATAAAGAGAAAATAATTCGTAGTTTTGTTCAGCAATTAGTCAGATAAATAAGCATCTGACTAGGCAAGATTCAAGGAGGAAACTATTGCAGAAGGGGCTGATTTCAAGCTAAGCAAGCAAACCAATGGTTCACCTATGAACCAGTCTTAGCAGAAATATGTTACCACGTTTAAAAATAAGGTCTTTAGAGCTTGTTCAGCAAAAAACTTAACCAAACAACAAATCAATGTTCTTAAACACAGCCAGACAAATGACAGTAACGAGCCATGCTAACGACGCAGTGAAAAATCCCCACCTCACCCACACAGTTTGTTTTTTGCTCAGCGCGTAAAAACCACAAAAAATATAACCGAATACTGCGCCTAATTTTATTGTTAGCCAAGGCGCCGCATCTGTAAAAGGGATAAAACCAGTAATACCAATTAATGCCAAACCAGTAGAAAGTAACAAAGTGTCGTTAATATGTGGGATCACCTTTAACCATTTAGGTGATGTTTTTACCTCTGTGGTCGAATAATACATAGCGAAGCGATATACGTAGAGCAATATACTCAAAGTGACAGATGTTAGGTGTATATTCTTAATAATAAAATACATTCACTCAATACTCCGAGAAAAGGCGCGTAATACCCATAAAATTAAGGAGATATTCAGGTAATTACGCGCAATGTTAATTCACAATCTAATTTTAGTTATTATCTCTCTTCGCCTAGAGACATTCGTCCATTTAAGCTTGGCTCTCAGCTTGAGGTTGCGGTTGTTTCTGAATCGCAGCCATCACAAGCTTAGCAAGGAAAGCAGCAAGGAAAATCCCGCCCATACCAAATAAGATATCGCCTGGCACACGAAGCCAAACAAGTGTTTCAACCAGCTCACTATGAATCACTTCTGGTGATCGTGCGTACCAATAACCGTGATCAATCGCGGCAAAAAACTGCACGATCCCCACAGGTAGTAACGACATAAACACCATTCCAAGTAGACCAAGATTCAGTGACCAAAAGCTCCACTTCAACAGCTTGTCATCCCACATGGTGGTGGTGTTACTTAAGCCACGAAGGCAGGTTAGCATCAATCCAATACCCAACATGCCATATACGCCCATAAAGGCACCGTGAGCATGAGTTGCCGTGGTATTCAAACCTTGAATGTAGTAAAGCGCAATCGGTGGGTTGATCAAGAAGCCCAGTACACCAGCACCGACCAAGTTCCAGAATGCGGTCGCAACAAAGAACATGATCGCCCACTTGTAACGGCTCATCCAGCTCGTCATCTTACGCATACGGTATGTTTCAACCGCTTCAAAACCAATCAATGCCAGTGGCACAACTTCCAGAGCTGAGAACACAGAACCCCATGCAATCACAGAAGTTGGTGTGCCAGTAAAGTATAGGTGGTGCAAAGTACCAATCAGGCCACCCGTTAGGAATACGACAGTCGCGAACAGCACTGCGCTATTTGCTGATTGAGCACGAACCAAACCAAGGCGCACAAACATCAACGCAATCACGGAGGTCGCAAAAGTTTCAAAGAAACCTTCTACCCATAGGTGTACCACCCACCAGCGCCAGTATTCTGCAATCGCAAGGTTTGTATGTTTACCTTGGAACAAACCTGCGCCGTAGAATAAACCAATAGCCACACAAGATGCGTACAGCACCCAAACCACTGGCTTCATGTCGTTATCATGATTTAGTGCTGGCTTAATTGCTCGTGTTACGAGTGCTAGCCAAATCAACAAACCAGCCAGTAATAAGATCTGCCAGATACGGCCTAAATCAATGTACTCCTGACCTTGGTGACCCAACCAGTAGCTCATATCAATATCAAAGTACTGCTGAATAGCCAGCCACTCACCCGCCATTGAGCCAAGTACAACAATCACAAGCGCAACCCAAAGGACATTCACGCCAAGACGTTGGAATTTAGGCTCATGACCTGAAAGTGCTGGTGCAATATAAAGACCTGTACCTAACCAAGCGGTTGCTATCCAAAATACCGCTAGCTGAGTATGCCAAGTACGGGTTACAGAATAAGGAAGGATCTCAGCGAGTGGAATACCATAGAAGTTTTGCCCTTCAACCGCGTAGTGCGCCGTAACGCCACCTAATACAATTTGTAGCAAGAACAAACCTACCGCAGTCAGGAAGTATTTACCCAGTGCACGTTGTGATGCGGTTGGCTTAACACCAAAAAGTGGATCGCTAGCAGGCAACTTAGGTAATGGATGTTCTTTAAGTGTTGCGTGATACCAAGCTAAAGCACCAACCCCCGCAATCAGCAGCACCACACTCATTACTGACCACACAATGTTGCTTGAGGTAGGAGTGTTACCAATTTGCGGATCGTATGGCCAGTTGTTGGTATAGGTGTAGTTCTCGTTTGGACGTTCTGTTACCGCCGCCCATGCGCCCCAGAAGAAGAAAGCAGAGAGCTTTTCACGATTTTCCTCAGAGGCAATTGTGCCCTCTTTCATCGCGTAAGCTTCACGCGTTGGCTGCATCGCAGGATCATCACCAAACAAACTCGCATAATACGCTTGTAGCTGGCGGATCACTTGCGCACGACGCTCTGACACAACCAATACACCTGATTCAGGATCGTATTGGTTTGGACGCATTTCTTCACGCAAGCGACTTTCAAGCCCTGCTTGCTGATAACTGTCCAGTTCAGAAAATGACGAGGAAAATTGGTATTGCGCCGCTGACTCTAACCACATTTCAGCCTCACGATGAAGCCAATCTGCCGTCCAATCAGGCGCAACATACGCACCATGTCCCCAAATCGAGCCCAATTGGTGACCACCCATCGAGCGCCATACCAATTGTCCATTTTGTATATCGTCTTTAGTGAATACCACCTCACCAGATAGTGTTACGACACGTTCTGGGATCGGTGGCGCTTGACGATAAATCTCACTCCCTAAGCTCAAAAGTATGGCGAATGAGGTCACACATACAATCACGAGCGCGATCAGGGAAAATTTTTGCTTTGTCATTTTTGACTCCAAAAGCGGTTTACGTTCGCCCTTGTAAACCAACTTTCGTGCCAAAATTTAACCTATTGATTTTATTGAATACACCAACCTACAATTATCTTTATGACAAAACCATTTTATTCTCAAAAACACAAAGCATTGTTAATATAACAATGCTTGTGCCTTCATCTTTACTTTAGTTGCAACCGCTTCATCAAGCGATGCAAATTACCTGGATTCACTTTGAGATCACGAGCCGTTTGGCTCAGGTTTTGCGCATTCGCTTTATATACCTTCGCCACTAATTCCGCTTGAAACTGATCCAAGGCTTCTTTTAGTCCCAGTTCACGGTACGCCGCAAAATCTAATTCTCCGTCCACTGCATTGACAGCTGAATCATTCACACGGCTTTCTGCCGCACGACTAACTGAACCAGTACTTGCCCCTAATGCACCGTGCTTAGCAAAATTGAAATGATGTGGTTGAAGTAGTAAGAATTCATCAACACTTTCTGCCCTTGCCAATACCGCCGCACGATTAATGGCATGCTCTAACTCACGTACATTTCCTCGCCAAGGGTGGGACTGGATCATACGCAGCACTTGAGCATCCAAGCGTATGGTTGAGCCGCCTAACTTAGCTGCACAGCGCTCAGCAAAGAATCCAGCCAGCAGCACAACATCTTTATCACGTTCTCGAAGCGGTGGCACAGTTACGGGGAACACACTCAAACGATGATACAAATCAGCACGAAAACGTTCAGCAACCACCTCCTCATGCATGATCCTATTGGTTGCAGCAATGATCCTGACATCAACCTTGATATTCTTCTCGTCACCCACGCGCTGAATATCACCGTACTGCAGTGCTCGAAGTAACTTGGCTTGCAGTGGCAACGACAGCTCACCAATTTCATCGAGAAACAGAGTGCCACCATCAGCCAGTTCGAATTTCCCTTTACGGTTACTGATCGCGCCAGTAAAGGCCCCTTTAACGTGACCAAACAACTCACTTTCCGCCACAGATTCAGGCAAGGCCGCACAGTTTAGGTAAATCATCGGCTTATCAGCACGGCCAGACTGGTGATGAATTGATTTAGCAACCAGCTCTTTACCCACACCCGTTTCGCCCATGATCAAAACTGAAAGATCGGTATTGGCGACAACTTCAATGTGTTGTTTAAGCATCGCGATTCCCGCAGATTGACCAATAATATCAACTGCTTCACTTACCATTTTTAATGAGTGGTTTTCGGTAGGCGTAAAGCCCGTCGATTTTTCGAGCTTTTCTTGTAACAGCGCTGTATTGAGGCTGCTGGATGCCAACGCACTGATCATCCGCAGCGAGTTATTCGATAAACGATCAAAACGCTCAGGATCGAACGCATCAATGGTCAGTGCACCAATCAAACGGTCTTCTTGCAGCAATGGCAATCCGATACAAGCATGCACTTTCAATTCATCATCATGATTTGGGATCAGACCATCGTAAGGATCAGCCAAATCACTATCAGCAGGAAAACGCACCACATCACCTGCGCGAGCAATCACTTCGAGTCTTGGATGCTGTTGGATATCAAAACGCCGCCCCAACACATCGTGGCTTAACCCGTTGATAGCCAATGGCACAAACTGCTGATCTTTAAATAAAAGTAATGCTGATGCATCGCTTTTTAAGGTTTGATTAACGGTTGAAAGTAGTTGGGTAAAGCGCTCTGCATTCGACATTCCCGAGGTAATGCCAAGCGCAACTTGTACCCACTCTTTACTCACTTGCTCCATCATACGAGCCTCACAAATCACAATTGTCATCATGATAATGAAGTTATCAATTTAACAATAGCCCAGCCTTGTCTTTTGGACAAAAAGCAATCACACAAAAAGATTAAGCACTTGTTTATATTGAAGTTTAAATATTGGCATGGGCTCTGCAATACATCTATCAAGCGAAGTAAACAAATAACGTGAAAAGTTAACAGCGAAAGCCGAACTAGAAAGCGAGGTCACCATGCACGAGTTATATCTTGAAAATGCACATCCTGAATTAGGCATCGAGCGCTTTCAATGCCAACAAGTTGAAAGCCAGCACTCACTAGCACCTTCAATTAGGAAAGAGCTACCACCTCAAAAGCCATATACAGCAACACAAGGGTCAGCCATCAAATCACGCCTTGCAACTTGGTTCTGGGGCAATGGCTGGCTCCACCTTTAAGGCCTTGGTTCACCTTTAAAATTTGGTCACCAGACATACTCGGTTTCGCATTCACCAATTAATACAGCATTATCAAACTTAGGAGTTCATTATGTCTCATCAAATCATTCCAGCTGATTGGACTATTCAACGCTCAACCCCTTTCTTCACTAAAGACACAGTGCCAAGCGCCCTGCTCAACCGCCATAACACCCGTAAAGGTGTTTTTGCCCAGTTATGTGTTATGGCAGGCGAAGTTACATTTTATGGATATGACAGCAAAGAAGCTGAGCAACATGAAATGAAAGTCGTGATCTCTGCGGGGCAATTCTCCACCAGCCCACCACAATACTGGCACCGTGTTGAACTAAGTGATGATGCTCAATTCAACTTGAATTTTTGGTCATTACCTAAAACAACCGAACAAGAATAATACCAACGAGGGTATTGAGATGAATAAAGCCGCTGACATACCAAGCTACTCACCACAAGAAGATAAAGAAACGCACCAAGCAGTATTAGCTCACAGAAAATCAAAAGTGACATTGTCACTTACCATCTCGCAGTGCAAATACGTTATTGCACTGATGGGAATGGTAACTGGGATCAAACTCTCTATCTGGTTCCCGCTTGCCCTAACCCAGTTGTACCTAAAAGTTTTTAATTAATAACACTAGCAGTTAGAAATAGAAAATCATGACTCAACAAGCTATCGATAAAAAAGCTGTGCTTCAGTTTTTAACTGAACTCCAAAGCCAAATTTGCTCCGCTTTAGAACAACAAGACGGACAAGCTCTTTTCCAGCAAGACACTTGGCGCAATAACAGTGGTGAAGGTTTACAAGGAGAAGGTCGAACGCGCGTCATTCGTAACGGTAACCTTATTGAACAGGGCGGAGTAAACTTTTCCCATGTGAAAGGCGTTAGCCTACCCGCTTCCGCAACGGAGAAGCGCCCTGAACTTGCAGGCTGCCAATTTGAAGCAATGGGTGTCTCATTGGTTATTCACCCGAAAAATCCGTATGTGCCGACATCTCACGCTAACGTACGCTTTTTTATTGCAGAACGTGAAGGACAACCGCCTGTATGGTGGTTTGGCGGCGGCTTTGATCTCACGCCGTTTTATCCATTTGAAGAAGATTGCCAGCACTGGCACCAAGTCGCTAAACAGCTTTGCCAACCTTTTGGTGACGGTGTTTATGCCAAGCACAAAGCTTGGTGCGATGGCTACTTCTTCTTACCACACCGTAACGAAACTCGCGGTGTCGGTGGTTTATTCTTTGATGATTTAAATGAATGGGGCTTTACGCGCTGCTTTAATTACATCAAGGCGGTTGGACAAGGCTACCTTGACGCTTATATCCCGATTATCGAAAAGCGCAAACTGCTGCCGTATGGAGAGCGTGAACGCCAGTTTCAACTGTATCGCCGTGGTCGCTATGTGGAGTTTAACTTAGTGTACGACCGTGGCACGATTTTCGGTCTGCAAAGCGGGGGGCGAACCGAATCTATTTTAATGTCGATGCCACCGCTGGCTCGCTGGCAATACGATTATCATATCGCGCCAAACACACCGGAGCATGATCTCTACGCCAATTACTTAAAGCCAAGAAATTGGTAAGGCACAAATGAAAAAACGGCCCTGAAAAATCTTCAGAGCCGTTTTCCCGTTCCAAATAACCCCGTTCCCGCAGGGTCAATCTATTAAGCGTGTAGTAGCGCCATAGATTCGTTTGCGATTACCCACTCTTCGTTAGTTGGGATAACCATTGCAACTGGTGTGTTTGGCTTAGTGATGATGCCACGGTTGCCAAAGCGTGCTGCTGCGTTACCTTCTTCGTCTTCACGGTAGCCGAAGATTTTTAGGTTCTCTAGGATCTTGCTACGGATTGGCTGAGAGTTCTCACCGATACCCGCTGTGAAGATGATGCTGTCTAGTTCGTCTAGCGCAACCATGTAAGAACCGATGTATTTAGCAACACGGTAACAGAAGATTTCAAATGCTAGTGTCGCACCTTCGTGACCATTTTCCATCGCTTCGATGATGCCACGACAGTCGCTTGTTAGACCAGAAACGCCTAGTAGGCCAGATTTCTTGTTTAGCTCAGTGAATACTTCTTCTTGAGACCAACCTTTCTTCAGAAGGAACTCAATGATACTTGGGTCAAGGTCACCACAACGTGTACCCATCATTAGACCTGCAAGTGGGGTGAAGCCCATGCTTGTATCAACTGATTTACCGTTCTTGATTGCACATACAGATGCGCCGTTACCAAGGTGAACAGAAATGAAGTTACTTTCTTCAACTGGCTTGTTAAGTACTTTCGCAGCTTCACGGCTAACGAAGTAGTGGCTTGTGCCGTGGAAACCGTAACGACGGATACCGTAGTCTTCGTAAAGCTTACGAGAGATAGCACCTGTGAACGCCTTAGCAGGCATTGTTTGGTGGAATGCTGTATCAAATACCGCGTACTGAGATAGTGATGGGAATGCTGCTAGAGAAGCGCGCATGCCGATAACGTGAGCTGGGTTGTGAAGCGGAGCTAAATCGCTTAGGTTTTCGATTTCTTTAAGAACTTCATCATCGATTTTCACAGTACTTGTGAATTTCTCACCGCCGTGAACAACACGGTGGCCTACTGCAACGATGTCGTCTTTAAGACCAAGTTCGTCAACTAGTGCAACGATACGGTCTACAGCTAGTTGGTGGTGATTACCTTCGCTTAACGCGTACTCTTTTTTCTCACCATTGTATTTCCAGCTAACATTCGCCTCTGGAAGACCGAAACACTCACCAAGACCGCTTAGTACTGCATCGCCAACTACTGTGTCGATCAGTGCGAACTTAAGTGAAGAACTACCAGAATTAATTACAAGAACTAGTGAATTGCTCATGGTTATCTCATCATATCTAGGGTAGAGAGGACATCTTGTCCCGTACACGTCATTAACTGTCACTAAATGAAAATGGTGTGGAGCAGCATTTTCTTAGCGCTTTATGTTATGTCGGTATTATTCAATTTTTTTTGAAAAACTCAACTTTTGTTTTCAGTTATTTGTGAAAATTTGAAAAATCACTGGTTAAGATCAATAAATCGATTAGAAAACGTTTGCCTTTGCTCACAAATACAGCATTTTCTAAACTATTGTTTGGGTTGATTAGACAAAACTGTCTCAAACTCAAATAAAGTTAGAAAAACACCTGAAATATTATTCAAAAAAAGTTTAATGCACCTTGTGGCACATTTATTTCCCTTTTGAAAAATTCAACTCAAGTTTAGTCTGCGAGTTAATATGTTTTCACCTATTATGCAGCTACAGCATATACCGCATTTAAAACAACACTTTACACATATCCTACAAATGTATTGCGACCATAATCGCAAACCTTCCGAATTCAAGATAAAACAATAGTCAGGCCTTCCTCTGATTCGCTATAACAGAATGACTAAAGCAAGCAGGAGATTTGAAATGAAAAGAGCCTTAGTACTAGGCGTCGAACATCTGATGGGAGCCAGCTTGTGTGAATCATTGACCCAAGCCGATTGGGATGTATTGGGAATAGTGAGCAGCACGGATGCCAACGCACCTATCCTTGCGAACCTCACTTTGGCAGAGTTACTACCAGAAGATGTAGATTTTTTGTATCAACTAGCAGAAGAAGTTGATACCGTTTTTTTCCACCAAACTTACGAAAACACCTCAAACAGTACTCCTTTCTCACTAGAAACCATTATTTCACTGTGTGAGCGATTGCGCCTTCAACTGGTGATCACCAGTAACTACTATGACTTTAGCCCTAACTGGCTACCGTCATTGGCTTTCTGGCGAAAGAAGCAACCTATCCCTGTATCTATCCCAGCCAAGCTACTAGAGCGTCTTGAACAAGCAAGCCAGCGTTGTGAGCAGATACATTTAATCTCTCTTAGCCACACTCTTGATTGCCGCAACGACGAAGGCTATTTGGGGCTGCTAATAAAAGAGACTGCCGACCAACTTTATATTCAATCGCCAGGGGCAAGCCATATACAGCACAAATGGACTTACCTACCCGATGCCGCCAACAGCATTGTTAATCACCTCTCTAAAGGAACGGCATCAGAGCCCGCGCTAAACATCAGCTATTACTCGGGGCACGAAGCGAGTATTGATGACATCGCACGCTGCCTATCGCTAAGTTCGGGCAAACCCGTCAAAGTAACCCCACTACCTTGGTTAGTCATGGAAGTCATTAGCCTGTTTTCCCCCCTCTTTAGGCGCTTTATGCACCTACGTAGCATTTGGGAACAAGGCAGTATTATCACGACGAAAGGCAACGCTAACCTGACCATCAAGCCTGACCATACCCCACTTGAATTAGCACTATCGAACGCATGGCGAAATAAAATCACTCGCTAATAAAATCATAAGAGCGATAACACAATGTATTGATTGGGTTATCGCTTTTCTGTTTGTAAGTCAGAAATCAGCACTTCACCTTATTTCTTCATTTCATGTCCTAATTGTGTGCAATTCCCGACTTTAATTAATCGGGTTTGTCTATCATAGCTATTGATATAATCTGCTTTTGCTTTGCGGCTGAAACCGTTACATTGCAATGCAAATCAGCTAAAGGAAGAATAATCATGACCACAATGACCACCCGCTGCCCACACTGTAAAGCAATGAACCGCTTGCCAATTGAACGTATTGAAGACACAGCGACCTGTGGTTCATGTAAAGAAAAGCTTATCGACGGTAAGCCTGTTGAAGGTACAACGGATAACTTTTTATCTCTGATCCAGAGTGACAAGCCGGTTGTCGTCGATTTCTGGGCACCGTGGTGTAACCCTTGTGTCGGCTTTGCGCCAATTTTTGAAGATGTTGCTGCAGAAAAAGACGGTCAAGCACGCTTTGTGAAAATCGACACTGAAGAACAGCAAATGCTGGCTGCTCAATACCGTATTCGCAGCATTCCTACCATCATGGTATTTAAAAATGGCCAAATGATTGACCAACTAAACGGTGCACTACCAAAAGGTCAATTCAGCCAGTGGCTTGATGCTGTTATCAGCCAATAAGATGATCTTGCGTTAACCAGCGGCACTACTGCCCTTGGAAAATTAGCGCTAGCAAACTACAAACGCCTTAGCCAATGACGCTAAGGCGTTTTTGTATCCATCACTAACTTGTTTCATTTCTAAGACACACGCGCTACCGAGCACTCTTTTACACTTATAGCTTGTTCGTGCAACTCCCTATATTGGCATTAAGACACTTGTATCGTTTTACTTAATCGATACACGCCTTTACGCCAAACACAGCAGTCACAGCAAGTTGAGAGGTAGTTATGGTGCAGGTGTTAAGGCAAGCTCGATGGCTCTTTATTGCATGTCTCAGTTTCTTGGTGGCCTGTAGTAGTAAGACACCACTAACTAAAGCCCCTGAACTTTACTTTAAGCAATCTACCCTCGCCTTTATTGATTTAAACGAAACTCGCCGCAACGGTGCTGTTGTCGATAAAGGACTGTTCTACCCTAAAGATACTTATTCTTTCACCTACCGTTATTGCGCAGTCAGCCCAGAGTCTGCCCTTAACGACATTGCAGAATATCAACAACTGGCAAAACGTACTTGTGATGCAAATGGCGGCAAACTAGTCCACCAGCAAACGGGGACGTGGTGCGTCAATAACGCAAACACATCTGATGAATTCCCCATTTTTTATGCGCGGATCTCAAGCACTGAACTTTGGGCCGATCTCTGCCTTGATGGTCCTTTTGTTACCCTTCGAGTGGTTGAAAACACCAATGCCCCTGCTGATGAATGGTTAGCTTCGGCAAAAGTATTAGGCTATCAACCCTACACAGCGACCCGTCAGCTAGTTTCAAGTAACGACAGCTATGGTCAGCTTTATCAAGCACCTGCCACCCCTGTGGAAGATATCGATATGTGGGATCAAGAAAGCCTCTATATCTATAACTCACCAGGGCAAACCGTGTGCTTATATAACCAAGAAAATACCAATCAGCTTGGTCACACCTATCAAGGCGTGGTCGAGAATGTCAATCTAGGCAAAGTTCGCGTACTCGTCACCCGTAAACTAAAAGGCGATATCCGTACTGCCCCCACTCTCGAACTCCAGCATTGGCACGATAGAGCCTACATCACAGCCCCAGCCCAATCCTGGTTTGTGTGTGGATAATAAAAAGAGAGGCAACCAATGGTTGCCTCTCTTAGATAATGGCTATTAAACCGCAGTCAAAGCCGTTTATTCAATATATTCCTAGCCATTAGGATGCCGTCGGTTTCACTGGCTGACCGCCTTCAACATCCCCATTCGCCTTAGCTTGTGCTTGACCGTTGTACTTCTTCTCCCAATAATCAGCACCTTTGATACCAAGTTTCACAGGGTTAAACGTAAACTCAGTCACGCCAGCTTTTTGCTGTGCTTCGTAATCTTCTAGGGCTTTCATCGCGGGTTTTGCCATGAAGAAGATGATCAAAATACCCACGATATTTAGCCACGCCATCAGACCAACACCAACATCACCCATTGCCCACGCTAAATCAGCCGCTTTCACCGTACCGTAAAATACGGACACCATAAGCACGATCTTCAGTACAAACATCATGCCTGAAATTTTTAACTTACGGCGGATAAACGCGATATTGGTTTCAGCAATGTAGTAGTACGCCAAAATAGTTGTGAAGGCGAAGAAGAACAGTGCGAACGCAATGAAAGGTTTACCTAAACCAGGTAGCGCACTTTCAATCGCCATTTGAGTAAACACAGGGCCATTAGCACCAATTTCAGCAGATAGATTCTGAACAATAAATGCTCCGTCACCACCGCCATGTACGTTATAAGCACCCGTTAGCAAAATCATAAACGCGGTCGCTGAACACACTAACAAGGTATCAATATAGATAGAGAACGACTGCACCAAACCTTGCTGCGCTGGGTGTTGTACATGTGCTGCCGCAGCGGCATGAGGACCTGTACCTTGACCTGCTTCGTTAGAATAAACACCACGCTTAACACCCCAACCAATTGCAGCACCAAAGCCAGCCATAGGCGTGAACGCATCACCCACAATCATGGCGACGATACCCGGTACTTCGCTGATGTTAAGCAGAATGATAACAAACGCAATAATGATGTATGCCAGTGCCATGAAAGGCACCACAATTTGTGTAAAGTGCGCGATACGCTTAACACCACCAAAAATGATAAAGCCCAAAATGATGGAAATAATGGTGCCTGTTGCGATCTTTGCAAAACTAAAAGTACCGACTGCGGTTTCAATCATAGCGCCAGAACCGAACGCTGCCTCAACCGCGTTACCGATACTGTTTGATTGCACACCCGGCAGTAACACACCACACGCAAAGATAGTCGCGATAGCAAAGATCCATGCATACCAAGATTGCCCCATACATTTTTCAATGTAATATGCCGGACCACCACGGAATTGACCTTCGTCTTCCTCTTTATAGATTTGCGCCAGTGTTGATTCTGCATACGCAGTTGCCGCCCCCAAAAAAGCAACAACCCACATCCAGAATACTGCTCCCGGACCACCAAAGCCGATAGCCGCAGCGACACCGGCAATGTTACCCGTACCGACACGACCTGAAAGCGATACCGCTAACGCTTGAAATGATGAAATCCCTTTATCGGTGCTTTTGCCCGACAACAGCAGACGCCACATTTCACGAAAATGACGTAGCTGTACAAAGCGCGTTGTTACCGAATAGAAAAGTCCGGCCCCTAGGCATAAGTAGATGAGCACTGGGCTCCAAATAATGCCGTTTAAAAAATCGACGATTGCTTGCATGAAACACTCCCTGTTTTGCATTACTGCGCGATTAATTCTTGTACAGAATAATAACCACAATGTAAGCAATTTGTTAAGAGATTTATTTCATGGTCAATTTGAGTGTGAGCCAACGCACAACAACATCGAAGTTAGAGGCAATATTATGATTTCAATTGAGTATTAGTAACAGTTGAGTAACAAGAGAGTAATTTATAAAATATGCACATCACAAGCATAAAACACCAACCACTCAACGATATTAAGCGGCAAATGCCCAAAGATAACGACGAGAAATGACGTTGAAAGAGAAGGGATTATCCCTGAAGCGCGCACACGACACAGTTTTTGCCGTTACGTTTAGCTTGGTATAAAGCGCGATCAGCGGCGACAAGAAGTTGATCAACCGTACTGATTTTTCCGGCAACACATGCGCTAGCAAGAGTGTCGGGCTCCATCGTCGCGATCCCCATACTGGCAGAGAAATTTAACCTACCTTGCTCTGTATCAACCTGAACTTGATTTAATCGCTGACACAAGCGCTGAGCAATAACATTGGCTTCAGCATGAGAGCACTCAGGCAAGATCAAGATAAACTCCTCCCCGCCCCAGCGTGCCATGATATCGTCTTGGCGAATATTTTGGCTGCTCACTTTAGCAAACTGGCGCAAAACTTCGTCACCAACAAGGTGCCCGTAATGATCGTTAATCAGTTTGAAGTTATCTAGATCGATCATCACACAACTTAGTGGCTTGCCTGCTTGTTTCAGCAAATTAAACTGCTGTACCAATAGTTCAGAACTGGCGCGTCGATTAAGTAAGTTTGTTAAACCATCATAATTTGCTTGATGCTCTAACTTCTCTTTCAATAAATTCTGCTCAGTAATGTCCATTGCGGTTACCTGCACCGCTGGTTCACCATCCCAAATAACATGGCGCGACAGCAAACTAAGCCAAATGGTCTCACCATTACGTTTAATCCCTTTGACTTCGGCTTTAATATTCTCGACATCACCATTTAACAGTGCCGCATTTTCTTCCCATGCTTGCTGATGAAACTGTGGCGTTATCAAAGGCAAGATGGAATCTTGCGCTAGCAGCACTTGTTCACTCTGATAACCGTGCATGTCGGAATATGCCCTGTTGCAGAACAGCGGCTTAAAATTACGGTGGACTAAAATGCCTTGGATAGAACCATCAACCAATTCACGGTATCGCTTTTCGCTTGCTTTAAGCTGGCGCTGCATTTCAATTTGCGAACTCAAATCAATGATGGTGATCTGCATCGCAGGTTCACCTTGCCATTCAATAACGTGATCAACCGTTAATACAATGAGTTCATTGCCGCTGTTATCAATATTTTTGTATGAACGCACACCCGGCTTCAGCTTTCCACTCATCACATCTTGATAAGTTTGACGGGCTTTTTGCTGTTCTTTAGGTGCAATTAAATCCAGTAGAGAGGGTAAAGATAAAATAGCGTCTGCATTTGAGTAGCCAAAGTAATTGGCATACGTATCATCAGCATAGAGAGGTTTAAAGTCGCGATGCACCACCACACCATAGTGAGAGTCTATGAATACTTTCTCATCTTTAGAAATTTGTAAGCTCACGGTGGGTACTCACGCTATGGTTGGAACAGGACTTAGATTGATACTTGCGCGCAAAAGTTCAAACTATGAGACTTAGCCAATTGCAAAATCAAAAATAATCGAATTAAGACTGCATCTTATCACGCTTAATAAAACGGTCGATACTACTAACCCTGCTTTAGCCGCGCGATTTTATCTACGTGGCAACATGTATACCTGCTTAAGGACTGTAAGTTAGCAAATGGTTAAGAAATAAGCCATGCAGCTCACTTAAAGACGCAACATGTAACTGTGAATATATGCGCTTACGATGATTTTTGACCGTGCCTTCTCCTATCACTAATTGCTCAGCAATCGCCTTAGAATCGAAACCTTGCAGGATCAAGCGAACGACTTGGTGCTCTCGTTTAGTCAACACTGCGGCACCGAAATCAGACAGTGCGGCGTTCACATGCGCCTGCATAGCTTGGTTTGTCAGTGGTGGCTCAGCCAATACAAACGGCTTAGTCCCCCAATGCTGACGACACAATGCCGCTATTAACTCAAACACCTCGGTTAACTGATTGAGCATCGCCTTTTTCTTAAACGACACAGGCTGTGATTTGTTTGCGATAAAGCCTAAATTAATCACTACCCAGCGATTCTGCTCGATAGAAATAACTAACCCTAACTCTTCCTGCCAACCTGTTGCTTGGTAAAAGTCGTTAAGATAATCAGGATTTAAGCCGAGATCTTTAGCTAGCGAAGCAAGATCAAACACCCCTTGCATTGTTCGTTCATCATCTTGAAGCATTCGATAAAAAGGATCATCAAGATAAGCACGGTTAAGGTAGTACTGGAATAACAGCTCGCGTTGAATAGGTAGCTCATCAAATAAATAAACCGGACGACGCTTAGCACTATAACCAAGGATCACCGCACAATCGAAATCCACCAGCAAGCGAATAAGCTCCACCAACGAAGAAGCAAAGTTGGGCTGATTCACTGCAGCTATTGCGCTAGTAAGCGCTTCTATCCACGTTTTTCCATCTGTTTTTGTCATAGTTTTTGTCACATGGCTCATATTAGTGCACCGAACAAGCAATCATTCACGAGCTAACGAGGTCAGCCCTTATAATCAACAACTTATAGTGTTCTACACTAACGTATTTGAACTATTGGAAAAAGACTTAGTGAGAGTAAATGGCTCAATCAGAACGATTGAGCCTAAGAAGAGTTCCACATCAATAATGATGTCTCATAACCACCCAGGAAATTCTGATTCAAAGTTAGATTTAAAGCTTTCGAGAAAATCTGAATCTTTTAGCGTTGCACTAACATAACTCATTGTACTAGTTTGCATTTGATTCATAATTTCAGGTGTTGCCGCAACCCACTTACTCCCAATAGGAGATGTATAAAATTCTTTCAACTGTTTAATTTCAGATTCTGAAAATTGCTGCTTTAAGACTGGAGCTACAACAGAAACCATAGCATCAGCAGTCACAATTTTTTCGATTCTTTCGAACCAAAACGTATAGAGCCTTATTTGTTCTGCTTGCGATAGCTTCCGATCTAAATTGTTCTCAATAATAGGGATCATACTATGTACTGATTGGACAGTAGCTTGCTCATTCAGTGCCGCTATTGTCTGCTCGTTATAAATAGCTCTAACAACCCATTCCACATCTTGATCTACATCTGCATTTGCTACGGCTGAAAACAACATAAACAAAATAACGGCCAAAGACTTTTTCATTTCATTCCTATTTATTAGTTATATAACTTAATTTTTTGCATGAATGCCATACTCAATAACCGCACTAAGTTAATAAACATATGAAGTCTATTGGAATATGCTCACTGTCATACACAGCGATACACGCAATAAAGCGCCTGCAATATATCAACTCACAACATATAAAACTTGATGTGCATTATGTTTTCGCAATTAAAACATAATGATAATCAATATCACCAACCATTCGATTAGTTTGTAAACAGTCAGCCACAACGCGTAAATCACAATATCTAAGAACCATCCCTATAGGGATAATAGTCAAACGAACCACAGACGGCACGATAACCCCTTTATCGACCATTCAAGCGCGACAATTCGTGCTAAAAAGCGAAATACAGGAAAGAGCATGCCGACAGTCAACCCAACACTTTTTGATGACTTACAGCAACGCGGCTTAATTGCCCAAGCAGCCAACCGCGATGAATTAGAACAGCACCTTACTCATGCTCGTACTGTGTATTGTGGCTTTGATCCGACTGCAGGCAGCTTACACATCGGACACCTTGTTCCTTTACTGATGCTTAAACGCTTTCATGAAGCTGGGCACAAAGTACTGGCGTTAGTCGGCGGTGCGACGGGCATGATTGGAGATCCGAGCTTTAAAGCGACTGAGCGTAGCCTAAATAGCGCAGATACAGTGCAACAATGGGTAGCGGATTTGAGTATGCAGATTGCGGCGGTATTACCTGAGTCACAAGAAAACCCACCCAAGATAGTAAATAATGCCGACTGGATCGGTCAGATCAACCTGATCGACTTTTTTCGTGATATCGGTAAGCACTTCTCAGTAAACGCGATGATCAACAAAGAGTCTGTTAAGCAGCGTTTAAACCGTCCCGATCAAGGGATCTCGTTCACTGAATTTTCTTACGCGCTATTACAATCGTACGACTTTGTTCATTTAAACAAGGCTTATGAGTGTAGCCTTCAAATTGGGGGCAATGATCAATGGGGCAACATCACTAGCGGCATTGACCTAACACGCCGCCTGAACCAGCAAAAAGTATACGGTATGACGCTGCCGCTGATCACCAAATCAGATGGCACTAAATTTGGTAAAACCGAAAGCGGCGCGGTATGGCTTGATCCAAGTAAAACCTCTCCGTATGCCTTCTACCAGTTCTGGCTCAATACCGCAGATGCAGATGTTTACCACTTTTTGCGTTACTACACCTTCTTATCATTAGAAGAAATTGACCAAATTGAAGCAGCGGATAAAGCTCACCAAGGTAAACCACAGGCGCAGCAAATTTTGGCACAAGCCGTCACCAAGTTAGTCCATGGTAATGATGCTCTCGTCTCTGCCGAACGAATCAGCCAAGCCTTGTTCTCTGGCGAGTTCAATACGCTTACCATGGCTGAGTTACAACAATTAGAGCAAGACGGCATGCCAGCAAGCAAACTCGATAGCCAACAGAAACTATCGCAAACGTTGGTTGATGTCGGTTTAGCCTCATCGCTGCGCCAAGCGCGAGAGTTTATTGCCAATAATGCGATCAGCATTAATGGTGAGGTAGTTGATCATGAACAGCTTTCAGATTGCCGTCCACTTCATGACAAATACTGGATTATTCGTCGAGGTAAAAAACAATTCCACCTAGGCTACTAACAACAAGATAACTAAACAACAAGGCAACACAACATCGCAATCAAAAGTCATCTTTGATTGATAAAAAAGCGCGTAATGAGTTCATCACTCATTACGCGCTTCACTTATCCGCTAAACCTGGCGTTTCATTCCTCTAAGCTTTTATACCTAGCACATCGCCCTTACTTTCAAGCTTACCTTCCGAAAGTGCGCTAGATAGCACGTCGTTCACACGAAAACATGACCTACCCAACAACCCGTTGTTATTCATAGACTTATTTCGCAGCGCGGTCATTAAAACTAGAGCAGGAGCAAATTTACTAATCGAGTATTCGTCTAAGCTTGCTTGGATAATCAGTAATTAATTCAAGTTCATAGGGCTAAAACAATAGAATACCGAGGTAACAATGATAACCATCACAATAAATGGCAAGTTGCTTGAGGTTGAGGATAATCAAACCCTACTCTCCATCGTGAGACAGCACCACATTCCCCTACCTTCACTCTGCGATTCAGATAATGATAGCCATGGCCATTCTTGCGAACTTTGCGATATAGAAGTTGCAGGTATTGGCATTAAGAAAGCCTGCCAAACAACAGCGGTTGATGGCATGACAGTAATGACAGAGTCTGAGCGCTTATCGCAGCGGCGTCGCAATACCTTAATTCGCTTACTGTCTGAGCATAAAACGGAGTTCTGTGAGCCTCCGTGTCAAACCGCTTGTCCAGCAAAAGTTGATATTCAAAGTTACCTCGCGCATATCGCCAATAACGATCATCGAAAAGCAATTGAAGTCATTAAGCAGGCACTACCTATGCCACTTTCCATCGGACGCGTTTGCCCTGCTTTTTGTGAGGCAGGGTGTCGACGCGGGCTTATTGATGAACCGCTGGCTATCCGCCAATTAAAACGCCATACCGCTGATATTGATATGGCTGCTTTTGAATCCTATGTTCCGGAAAAAGCTCCAGACACTGGAAAATCTATTGCTATCGTCGGCAGTGGACCTGGCGGACTTACCTGCGGCTATTACTTGAGTAACAAAGGCTACGACGTCACTGTGTTTGAAAGCATGCCACTCGCGGGAGGCTGGCTACGTTACGGCATTCCTGAATATCGCCTACCTAAAGCCATTCTTGATAAAGAAATCGACCTTATGTGTCGTAATGGCATGGCGATACAAACTAATTGCACTTTAGGCAGTGATATCACCCTAACTGCGCTCAGCGAACAGTATGACGCGGTTTGTATGGCGGTTGGCGCTTCCAAAGCCGTTGCCATGAACTACACGGGTAGCGAGCTTAAAGGCTGTTATCTTGGCGTTGATTACTTAAAAGACTTTGTCACTGACCGTCACTTCACAACTGGCAAAAAAGTTGCTGTTATCGGTGGTGGTAACACCGCAATCGACTGTGCAAGAACGGCGGTTCGCGCAGGTGCTGACACAACCTTGATTTACCGCCGAACAAGAACCGAAATGCCAGCGGAAGCTTATGAAATTGATGAAGCTGAGAAAGAAGGCGTGAAATTTCACTTCTTGACCAACCCAGTTGAAAATATTGCTAATGAAGATGGTTGGGTAAGTGAAGTTAAAATGGAAATCATGAAGTTAGGTAAGCCAGATTCTTCCGGTCGCTCTCGCCCTGAACCGACCGGAGAATACTTCACAGAAGAATACGACACTGTGATCGCCGCTGTTTCGCAAGCGCCCGATCTTAACTTCTTAGAAGACGATGGCATTCAGCTAGCACTCACGCGCTGGAATACTATCGATTGTAACGAAGCCAACATGTATAGCGGCATAGATAACATTTTTGGTATTGGCGATTTTCGTCGTGGCCCTGCTACTGCCATTGAAGCTATCGCTGATGGCAAAACCGCAGCCGAAGCAATCGATGCATTTTTGAATCAAGGCTTAGCAAACATGGCTACTACGAGTCAAAATGCATTTACGCTAAACAAAGACAGTAAACAAAAATACATCCATTCCACACACCTTACCGATGTCACCAAAGTCATGCGAGCCTTAGCTAAAGGGCAAACTGAACAGCAGCAAGAAGTACGTTTCTCTGATGCTATGACTCATATTCTCCGCTTATCGGTACCAGAGCTCACGCTGGAACAACGCGATAAAAGTTTTGATGAAGTTGAAAAAGGCGTTACCCAACAAGCTGCATCCATTGAGGCGCAACGTTGTATGGCCTGTGGCTGTGAACACCGCAATCAATGCGCACTGCGTGATTACGCTTCACAGTGTGACTTTACTGAATCAGAGCTCATTAAAATTAACCGAGTAGAGGCATAAAAAAGAGCACCTTAAAGATGCGGCATAGTCATGAATACATTAAAAATTATGCCGCAACCTTAAATCTTCACAGGCTTGGTTTGGCACAAATCACAGAAAACGTTGAACAATCTGCTGAAAGTTAACAGCAATGTTAACATTTACAAACTCGCAACAAGCCTTGTTACCATTATGTTTGTATCTTCAGCATCCCATAAAAAAAGTTTCCTTCAATCGCCATGGTTCGCTTGGCTGAAAATCACGATCTTCTTTTGTATTGGGCTTGTAGCCTATGAGTTCTTTATTAACCCAGCGGTACAGAAAAGCGTCGAATCCGATTGTCAGCTCAGCAGCACTGTATGCCAAATAGATGATGCTAACCTTAGTTTAGAGTACGACATTGTTAACCCTATGGTTAGCAATACATTATCTGTGGATTGGTCTTCAATCCCGCAAGACGTTAAGCAATTAGAACTTAAGCTTGAGGGGCATGAAATGATGATGGGGATCTACAAGCTACAGCTAAAACGTACAACTAACGATACGTTCAGTGGTGAACTTCTGCTACCTTTCTGCACCTCCGAAACCATGACTTGGTACGGCACAATTACACCTTTAGCAGCTCAGACGCAGATCTCGCCATTACATATTTCAGTAAGGATGACGCAATGAAATTTCAATGGATTGTTTTAGCTGTCGCTCTTGGGGCTGGCTTATTAACGCGACACCTCGTTGACGGTGACAACGGTGCTACAACGCAAGCTCAATCAGCCACAGAAGTCAGCGATCTAACCCAACTTAAAAGTGGGTCTGACTCCATTAATTTATTCTCAAATGAGGACGATCGATTACGTATCGTCTACTTTGGCTATACCCACTGCCCTGATGTTTGTCCGACTTCATTAGCGGTATTATCAGCCGGATTACAAACGCTGCCAGAAGAAAGCATGAAACACATATGGCCTGTGTTTATTACCCTAGATCCTGAACGCGATAACGCAGAAAAAAGTGCGGAATATGCCCAATACTTCCACAAAAGCATTATTGGGGTGTCAGGCAGCGACAGCCAAATTAAAGCGCTTGCGGAAAAATACGGCGTGCTTTACATGCGCACAGAATTGAAAGACTCAGCAATGAAGTACGCAGTCGATCACAGCTCTTACTTTTACCTATTACAACCAGATGGCACCTTACTTGAAAAAGTGCCACACACGTTAAGTAGCGCCATTATTGTTGATGCTATTTCACGTCACTTGCCTACAAAAAGCTAATAAGGAAATTAAATGAAATACCATGCTATTGCCCTCGCCTCTTTGCTCTTCACGTCAGCCGCTTCTGCTGATGTCATGGTGCACGATGCCTATGCTAGAGCAACGCCACCCAATGCCGTCAACAGTGCGATTTTCATGCACCTAATGAATAACGAAAACAAAGCTCGTCAAATTATTAATGCGCAGAGCGACATTTCTAAAGTCGTTGAGCTCCATAACCATGTAATGCATGACGGCATGATGCAAATGCGTAAAGTCGATAGCATCGATATTCCTGCAAACGGTATGGTAGATCTCAAACCTGGCGGTATGCATGTCATGTTACTTGGGCTAAATCAGCCTTTAAAGGAAGGCATGGATCTCGAACTCACCTTGACCTACGCCAATGGTGAAACTCAACTTTTATCGGTTCCAGTGAAAAAAGTGATGGCAGGAATGAAAAAATCACATGCTCATCACTAAAAAATAGAAACCAAGCAATACTCGCAAAACCAAGTAAACATCAGGGCTAGAGTCATTATTCTCGGGATTGAGAGCTCTTTTTTTAAGCAAAAAGAGTTTTTAGCAAGCATTTTTAGGAAGTTATGCCATAATCAATTTGCCGACTAAAACATTTTGTTACTCGGTTTGTAGTGGCAAACTAGGAGAATGTAAAAAAATGAATCGTTCATTACCTATCCTTGCTGGTATTATCTTAAGTGCAGCACTTGTTGGTTGTTCTAACTCAGATAAGCCAGATGCAATGCAACAACTAACCAACAAAGTAGACATGCTATCTGACCAAGTTAGTGCTTTACAGAGCCAACAAGATCAAATGGCTGGTGCAGTGAACGATGCGAAAGCATCTTCTGATGCAGCTTACCAAGAAGCAATGCGTGCAAATCAGCGTATTGATAATATGGCTAGCTCTTACACAAAATAGACGTTTTATCTAACTAAAAAAGAGGCACATTTTCATGTGCCTCTTTTTATTTGTTCTACTCTACATTTTGCATTGTGATCAATTCATCACCTTGATCTCAACCGGAATGCCCATTTGTAGGTTTAGCGCAGCATTTAATCGAGAGTATGCGCGATCATCATTGGCTATCGCTAACAGTAGGTCTTCATCAGCTTTTACTGTTTTTTCTTGCCCTAACTGTGCTTCGCTTTTAGATAACGGCTGATGCACTTCAACATAAAGCGAACCATCTGGCTCTTCAGTTTGCTTCAAAGCTTGGTCGATAATACGTACCTTGGTGCCTTTCGCCACTTCTGGGAATAACCATTCGATATCCCAAGGGTTCATACGAATACAACCTGAACTCACTCGCATACCGATACCAAAGTCTTTATTGGTTCCGTGGATCAAATATTGACCGTTCCCATGAGCTAAGCGCATGGCATAATCACCCAACGGATTCTCCGGACCGGCAGGTACAACGGCGGGAAGCTCTATATTGCGCTTTTCCAGATACTCTTTACGAATATTGGCAGTTGGCGTCCAAGTTGGGTGCTCAGTTTTCTGGCTGATCTTGGTTGTCATCAATGGTGTTTCACGCCCGACTCGACCAATACCAATTGGGAAAACATGAACAACATCCTCACCTTCTGGGAAGTAATACAGACGTAATTCCGCAAGGTTAATAACAATCCCATCACGTGGCACTGTCGGTAGAATCAACTGAGTGGGGATCGCCAGTAGCTTTCCGGGTGCAGGTAAAAAAGGGTCGACGCCTTTGTTCGCTTCTAACAACGCAAGAAAGCCGACATTATATTCATTGGCTATATCCGCCAAGCTATCGCCTTTTTCTACTTGGTAATACTCCATTGTACCAATCAAATTACTGCCATCTTCTGGCAACGGGTACTCAATCGCATTCGCGATAGAGGATGCTAAACAAGTAAGTGAGAGTAATAACTTGCGATACACTGCTTCATCTCCAGCCATATTAACAATCAACATTATTAAGTATGGCAAATTCTTTCTTAATCGTTGCGTTATACCAATGCCAGCATTGAGAAAGTCAGTAAATTGTCAAAATTACATGACGAGGCTCACTCACTAGCTATTTTTATGTCTTAGCCATCTTTATATCAGATGGTTGGTCAATTGATAATCAAAGAAACAAAGGAGATATCAATTTCATCAAAAAAAAGAGGAGCCGTAGCTCCCCTTCACTTTGTCACCAAAATAGTCTTACTCACTGCACTCAGTATTAGTCAGCTTTAAATACTGAGTCCGCTATCGTAATTTCACTATTTTCGATTGCCGTTATGCATATTGTGCTGTGACACGTCTCCAAGCACGACGTTGCTCTTCAAGATGGTGCTTCATTTGCTCGTATTGCTGCACAAATTCAAAGTTTTCGTAGTGTTTAACCAGCTTGGCTTTACGTAATTCCATCATGCGCTTTTGAGCTACATAGTAATCTGAGATTTTCACCATCAAGGCGTCATACTCTTCCTCTAACCGCGCCAAGCGAGCTTGGTTATTAGGTGATGTTGCCAACTTCTTTTGCAAACTCTGCAGCACCATAGTTGCACGGGCTTTTTCAATTTTATCAGCTGGGCACACACGTAAATTCTTTGTCCAACCAAACCATGAGCATGACTTGATCAGCCATTTGGTCGGATCAAACTGCCACCAGCGAATACCATTTCGGTAGTCGTTTTCAAAAATATGGTGGTAATTATGGTAACCCTCGCCAAAAGTAAGAAAAGCCAACACGCCATTATCGCGGGCCGTATTCTTATCTGTGTAAGGTTGAGATCCCCAAATATGTGCCAAAGAGTTAATGAAGAAGGTCGTATGATGGCTCAATACCAAACGAACCACACCAACCAAAAGTAATGCTCCCCAAATATCACCGTGGATCACACCAAACAGCAACGGAATACCAAAGTTAGTCGCAATCGCAAGCAAGGTGTAATGTCGGTGCTGCCACATAACAACATTGTCTTTTTGTAAATCGCGGCAATTTGAGTAATCGCTATAGCGGGATGCTTGGTATTCACGCAGCATCCAACCTATATGGCTGTAAAAGAAACCACGTTTCGCTGAGTAAGGATCTTTATCGTTGTTATCAACATGACGATGATGGATGCGGTGATCAGAAGACCAATGAAGAATGCTGTTTTGCAGTGCAAATGCCCCACCAATAGCAAAAATCACACGAAGCACAGCGTTTGCTTCATAGGCTTTGTGTGACCATAAGCGGTGATAACCAGCCGTAATCGACATACCACAGTAACTAAAGGCAACCAACAGCATAATTATTTGTGCCCAATCAAAGCCAACATAATATGCGTACAAAGGTGTAGCGATCGCGGCGATGGCAAATGTCACACTAAAAATCGCGACATTTAGCCAAATCACTGGTGGTTTATTCGTTTCCATTTGCATAACTCTCAACTCAGCGAACAAGTGTACGCTAGAATAATCAGCTCGTTTTGGTTGGTCAACGGCTAATTACGCATTGAGTTAACAATTTTCAACAAAGTGGAAACACAACATCAGCAGTGCATATACCGCGCTTCACAACACAAACCGAAGCTATACACCATCAATATGAATATTTACTTTATCGAAACGAGCTGTCGATTTTTGATAATCTTGATGACTTGGTTGGTAGTAAGAGGCTGGCATCGTGGTTTGTAATCCTTTCTGCTTTAATGCTTGTGCTTCTCCACGAGTTAAGATCACATATTGCAATGCGCAATCGAGCACCGCCTGAATATTCGTTAAAGAAAGTTCTTCATCACGTACTAAAGCTTTTAATTGACCAACAACAACACTCGTCGGCAGTAACCATTCTCGTACCAACTCTTTGCGCTGGCTGACACCTCTTGCCGCTTGTGAGCGTGGTGCAAAGTCAAAAATAGCCTCCCAATCAACCTTGCCTTGTTTAGTCACTAAGTTATGGCGATGACAATAATAAGCTTCAAAAAACTGTGGCAAGTAATGGTAACGCTCTGCATTTACTTCCAAGTAAATATGCTGAAGCTCTAACTCAAGGTCAGAAGAAAGTTGAGAAGGAAGGTGAAAACGATTCATGACTGGCGATTAATTAGTGATATCTAACACTAACTTTACCAATCATCTGATCCTTGTTACTAGCTAATGCTAGTAATCTCATCAAAAACGAGGCATTAAGAGGGGAAATAGAGCGATATATCAACGCCACTCATCTCACTATGAGTGGCGTTGTAATGTTCAGGGGAATACTAATGGCGAACTAGGCGACTGCTTGAACTAGCGCTGAGATCCCGTCTTGTGGGAACTGATTATCCTTAGCCATTTTCACAATTTCATCTTGCTTATATTTAGTGCCATCGTACACCACCACAATACTGGTATCGCCAGATTGCAAGAAGTGTGTTTCGCCATATTCGGTATAACGAGTCGCACCAATGCTGATCAGCGCTTGTTGTGGGTAATTAGCATGAGCCAGCAAAGCTGCAATATCTTCTGTTGGACCAACATCTTGTTGGTTGTTCATACGATCGACAATCCAATCAAGTAAGCGTTGATGAAAGTAGCTGTAACCCAAAACAGGGCTATCTTCACCGTAGGTTGCCATTTCACCCTGACGCTTGTGGAAACTCGCGATACGGTAATTATCAAGCACACCACCTTCCGTTAGGTGATCCAGTGCCATTAGATCTGCCGCAATACCTTTTGTTTCCTGTCCCCAGTTTTTCTTTTCACTGATCTTTTTCGCATTAGGCTTACGAATAGAACAATCGTTATAGGCTGCAAATTTAACCGGCGTTAAGCCCACCACTTTCTGACCGTCGTATTCGATATCGCACAAAAGTGCTACCTCAGGCTCAATCTGCAAATTATCAGCATCATTGGGCGGTACTATCGTGTTTGATGACAAAGGATAAGTCGATAAGAATCCAGCCGCTTGTGCTGGTACATAGAATGGAAAAATCGCTTTAGGTTGAATGGCTTCTTTCACTTCAACCGCGAGAAAATCGTTCGCTTCACCCGCTTGCTCTAAATGACCAGCAAAGTTACCTGCAACACCAAAACCAATTACATCTCTAAAAGCCATAACACAATAATCCTTAATATAAATGTTTAGAGCGCGTTGACCTGAGCTATCTTAATCAGCATCTACGTCAGTTTCTAACACTCCCGCCACTAAACTTGCTCTGGATCAGGTTACTTTTTTGCGAGTGCTCACAAATAACGCATAAAGCAGGCACAATCATGGCATTTTTATCTGAGAACACCCTCACGTTTAACAACAAACCAACAAGGCACTTATTCCACTTTCGGTATAGTGAATTATCTACATTTCGTTAACTTTGGTGGACTATGCAAAAAACATCTTATCTCTTCGCCGGAGTGTGCTTATTAAGTGCATCTCTGACTGTTTCTGCACACGAATCTATGCCAAGCTCCTCGGATTTATCCTTGCCAAAGATAATGAATGGCGAAAAAGCGCTAAAAGATCTTCTCCCATGGCAGGTCATGGTTTATGGAAAAAAAGAAGGGACACTTTGTGGTGGCTCCGTCATTGCTGATAAGTGGATCGTCACAGCCGGGCACTGTGTCACTGATTTTACCGAAGCTGGTAATAAAGCCCCTCTTCTATCCCCCGGTGACTTAGTCTTCGCAGGTACAACTAACCCTCACACCGCATTAGGCTATTTAGACGAGCGAAAAGCGGTCAAAATTAAGCAGTTGATCGTTCATGATAAATACTTTGCTATAAGCTTTGAAAACGATATCGCGCTAATTGAAGTCGACAGCTCTCTCTACGCTAAAGGCAGTAAGCGCATTGTTTTAGCCAATACAAAAGAAATGCAAGCTGATATCGACCGCAGTTTTAAACAGCATTATGTCGCGAACCAAAATTCGAAAGCGACGGTCATTGCATCCGGTTGGGGATTATACGGTAGTAAAACGGGCATGCCGGATGATCTTCAAGTTGTAAAACTTGCAGGTATTCCTGATGATCAATGCAAAGCGAATAAATACCCTGCCGAGCATTTTGTATGTGCAGATTCAAACCGCATCGACGTAAAAAAAGATGTTTGTCGCGGTGATTCTGGTGGTCCGTTGATCTGGCAAGATCCGAGTCATACTGCAGATAGTGATAAAGGGCTACGCTTGATCGGTGCCACCAGCAATGGTCCACTTTGCAGTGAAAAGCACCACGACCGTGCGATAGGTAACGGGTTATATACTCAAATCAGCCACCATTACCAATGGATCAAAGATCAAACCCAATTAGATTTTGAGAAATTGCCACTGCCAGCGTACCAATACGATCCGTTTAAGGTGGTAAAAGACACTCCGTCAGTTAAGCCTGATCCGAAAAAGCCAGATCCAGAAGGAAATGGTGGCTCTATTGCTTTCTTTTCTTCACTGCTATTGGCCATCGCAGCATGGCGTCGTCGTAACTTCTAGCCAAGCAACATCACTAGAGCTGGCTAACCCTAGCTCTAGTGCTTACCTAGCGGTCAAAATTGATACAACTAACCTATCCCATCCCGTCACCTACTCATCATTCTTGATAAAGATCACATCTAGATGAGATAAATTATCAATAGCACAAATCTGCCTGTATAGTGTCTCGCTTATCATAAAAACACCGTGCATTTAGGTGATAACATAATGAAAAAGACTCTATTAGCGACACTTTGCTTATTCAGTTCTGGCTTAATCGCTTCAACAAGCGTCATGGCCGCGCAAGAACCTACAGTTTCACCACGAGTAATGAACGGTGAAACAGCTACAGCAGGACTATTACCTTGGCAGGTAATGGTTTTTGGCAACAGTGGCACCCTCTGTGGTGGTTCAATTATTTCTGACCATTGGATTGTAACGGCTGCACACTGTACCTTCAGAATTGATGAAGACACAGGTAAGAAAATTACCATGCTGCAAGCGGGTGATTACATTTTTGCTGGCACTACCAACCCACATACGAGTGGAGGTTACTTAGATGGTAGCAAAGCGACTAAAATTGCTCAGGTCATTACCCACCAAGGTTATGATCCTACTGTTCGAGCAACTCGCTTTGATAACGATATTGCGCTTATTCGCGTCGATGAATCTTTATTTGCTCGTGGCGGAAAAGCTATTCGCATCGCGACAATCGCTGAACAGCAAGCGGCTGATCGTCAATTTGAAAACTCTTACGTTGAAGGTCAAGACTCTCCAGCAACACTCATTGCTTCGGGCTGGGGTCACTTAGGTACTGAAGATAAAACATCGAATGATCTTCAAGTTGTAAAACTTGCCGGTATTCCAGATAGCAAATGTAAAGTATCGCAAAAATTCAACGGCAATTACTTCGTTTGTGCTGATTCTAACAGAGCATCTGTTGCCAAAGATGTCTGTCGTGGTGACTCAGGTGGTCCATTGGTATGGCAGAACCCAAGCAACGCGAAAGATAACGATAAAGGTCTTCGCTTAGTTGGCGCGACCAGTAATGGTCCATACTGTAGTTTCAAATCACAAGGCTATGCGAGCGGCAATGGTCTTTATACTCAAGTGCCCCACTACCGTGATTGGATTGAAACAAACTCAGGTCTAGCACTAGATACGCAGCCAAAAGCAAGCTATGCAAAAGACCCATTTGAAATCGTGAAAAATACACCACCAGCAAAACCTAAACAACCAAGTTCAAACTCAGACTCTGGTTCAGGTGGCGGCGGTTCAATGCCACTATTTGGTCTCGCGGCTCTAGGCTTAATTGGTCTACTACGTCGTAAAAAATAACCTTATTTATACTCATGTAGGTATATACCCGCATAAAAAAACCAGCCTCATTTGGCTGGTTTTTTATTAGCGACGAAGCCATTCAAACACTATTCGCGCATATAACTGCTATTGTAGTGTCGAACGTCCGGTACAATGTTGTGCTTATTCAATAAGCGGTACATTGTGGCACGAGAAACACCGAGGTCTTTCGCCGCCGATGCCACCTGCCCTCTATGGGTTTCTAGCACAGCGACTAACACATCTTTCTCCGCTTCATCTTTAATGTTACGCAAGCTCTGCTTGAGATTCGCTTTACTTGGTAAATCAAAGTGCTCAGCTCTTACCTCATTACCTTCCGCTAACAAGGCAGCACGTTTAACCTGATTGATCAGTTCGCGCACGTTACCCGGCCAACTATATCGGAGTAATAGCTGTTTCGAATCTTCCGAGAAAGACGATGCCATAGTGCTATATTCTTTCGCAAATTTAGCCAAGAATTTTTCAGCCAACATAAAAATGTCCGATCCACGCTCGCGTAGCGTTGGTACCTTAATGTGGAACACATTTAAGCGGTAAAAAAGCTCTTTGCTAAACTCCCCGTTCAACACTGCGTTTTCAAGATCTGAACTTGAAGAAGCTACTATCCTGACATCACAATGTGAATCGTCTTCTAACGAATCATTCGCTGGAGCTTGAAGATAATTAAGCAGCTCGTCTTGTAACTCTTTTGACAACTCCTCTACATTATCCAGCAAAATTGTTCCGGTTGAGATAGCGTCATCAGTTTCTTCTGCTCTCCCTTCGGAAGCACCATGCAAGAAAGCAACACGCTCATCGTTCTTAGACAACGACCCACAATTGACGGTAATGAAAGCATCGTTTTTACGCTTCGAGAGGTTATGAATTGATTTAGCAATCAATTCTTTACCTGTACCATTTTCACCGGTAAGAAAAACGTTAACCTCAGTGGACGCCACACGGCGTACCATGTCGCGTAACTGCTTGATCGACTTAGACTCACCAAACAGCCCCATATCGTGCTGAGAAGTAATTTCCACCCAAGAACTGGCTTCAATTTCAAGCATCCCTAATTGGTGCCCAACCGTTTCAAGTAAGTGATTAGTAGGGATTGGAACAGAGAAGTAATCAACACAGAAGTTATTGATAAATTGGCAGATGGCATCCGTTTGTAACTGCTCTTTTTTAATCACGGCAATCCATTTGACGTGTTTGGTTTTATTTGCCCTCAAAGCAATGCTATTTAAGCTAAAATCATTATTGCTTAAATCAACGATACAAATACATGGGCTGTACTCTTCCAAGATTGAGTCAGCGGTCCGTAGGTCGTAACAACAATGTGTTTTCCAACCCGATTGTTCTAACAGCGCAATCCAAGGTTCGTAGTTACATCCAATTGCAACTAAACGACCATTTGATTTATTTTGACATTGAGCCACCATCGAAGTCACCTTCTTATCAATGTGCATTTTTTATAATGTATACCTAGAACTTCATTCATTTAGGCATACAAAAAATATAGGCGACATTCGATAATTTTGCAGGGTATCAGATATAAGAATTGTCTTAAAGGGTTCAAAAATTACAATTCCAAATCCTTATATCAGATAAGTTCATTTCTTTTTCAAGAAGTTAGTAATATTTATATCACCAGCAAAACATTAAGATTAAAGTCTCAATATCATAACCAATGACAAAAAAACACAACAAAAAAGGCACAGTATGAACACTGTGCCTTTAAAGTTAACTGAAATGCTATTTATCTTACTTTAGCTATTCATTAATAGCTGTGACTCAAAATTGCGTTCTCAAGTCGATTAATATTGCCTTGCTGTTTTAAGAAACCTTCTACATCGGCTTCTATATTAAGCTCAGTTTGAATTTTGATATTGGCGCCATCAACCGTATTTTGAATAATATTAGCAATACTGCCCTCTTGGAAAGTCAATCCAGGATTTACTGTATTTTCACCCGTACCAGGGGCTTCATTCTGTACTATTTTTATCGGGTCTTCGACTTCCGCGCTCTCTACGGAAGTAAGTACACCATTGTCGATAGTTAAATTAGCAATTTGCGAGGTATAAACTTTACTACCATTTAACGCTGTTGATATCGTCAGACCTATATTAATTATGGTGTCGTTAATTGATATAAACCCGCCTCGTACCGATGACATTTCTTGTTCGCTCATAGCCACAAGGCTGTGCTTCTTATCATCTAACGACAAAAAGCCGATAGATGCACTGGCGACAAAGGTAATGCCTCCAATGGCAGATAATAAGGATAACCGTGATAGTTTTTTCATACTAGCCTCTAATAATCGTTTGCCCCTGGTAAGGTAATACTGAAGGTTGCAAGCGAATCACGCGATATTGCATCCGCTGTTGGCGATGCCGCATACACACTGTAATTTTCTTTTTTTATAAACCCATTTCTTGCGACATCTACATGACTTTTAACTAGCAAGACAAGGCCTTTGTAATACTCTTCAAATTCTTTAATATCCATCACGACTGTCCCACGTGATGGGTCACCCAAAATAACCTGTTTTGAGTTAATGCCTTTAATGACGACAAAATGCATATAGCCATCAAAATTAACAATTGTTATAGCTGGTATTCCGAGTTTTTTGATTTTATCTAATGGTAATTTATAACCATTAGCTTCTAAGCCAATTGATTGAATATATTTCTTCATATCGAGTAAAGAAAAGCCTTGTTTCTCAATCTTTTCTTTATCGCCATGCTCAAACATATAATCAAACACTTCATTTTCAGGGATTTCGATACCGTAATGAAAAGTCATTAATGATGCGACGGCTGCTGCACCACAACTAAAATCATATTGCTGCCTTAATACATCACCAAAAAGTTGTTCTTGATAACTTTTCACTTTAACACTGTACCCTCCTCGGCTAGGAAAATAGTCTAATGCTAAAGCCGAGAAGCAGGTTGTTAAACCAAATAACATCGCTATCGATTTATTCATAACAACGGCTTCCAACTATTATCAATCACAACTTCATCACGATAGTAGACAAGAAAAGATGGGCCTATTACTAGGCCCATTCTTAATCTTATTGCGAGCCAACCAACGCTGCATTGGTACTTGTAGTTTGTTGTACTAAAGAGTTATTACCAACGTTTTGACCAGCGATGCTAATACCCGATGCACCACCAAACGAATCATTCATAGCATTCATTTGCTCAACTTTCACAACTGAATCACTACCTTCGCTGCTGCCACCTCGGCCACGGTAACCGCGATCACCATGATCACTACAACATGCACCACCGTAAGTAACAGATGCCCCCATCACATCACCATTTAGCTTACTTTCCGCTAAGTAATGATCGATATCGATGTCAATATCAACATCTTTAGATGCATCCCACTGGCTGTTGTCATAGTATTTGTGTGCGTTATAGCTGTTATTAGTTTTCTTCACGCTCTCGTCGTTACCAATATCAGACATATAAAGTAAGTCGTTGTCTTGATTACCACTGTAATCAATGTCTTTTGATGCTGAATAATCTTCTGAGTAAGATTTATCTACATCAAGATTACCAGAACCTTCAACACCAATGTATTTAGATTTAGATTTTTCCACGTCGTAGTCTGCATCATGATTAAAAGAATCTTGAATTAGAACATCAACATTATCTGTATTTTGGTTATTTTCGTTTGCAAAGGCAAAAGGTGATGCCATTACAACTGCTACTACTACTGCGATATTAGTTTTACGCATGATATTACTCCAAATATGTTGTGTGCATTGTTGTTATTATTTACACCACATTAATTGCTGATTATCAGCTTTATTATCTTTAAGCCATTTAACAATGACTGAAGTAATGTTGTTAGTCCCTGCGAAAGGCGCCACTCAATAAGTATTGAGCAAACGGGCTGGCATAATTAAACACCAGCACATAGATAAACTAACAGTTACTTCAATGTCAGGTTTACTACGGTTGCATTTTGAATCAATACATTGTTACCCGTATTTTGCACTACACTAAATACCCCTGATGAATCGGCAAATGAGCCTGCATCTATCACATTATCACCCGTGGTATTATGGTAAGCACTATTACCTGCAACATCGCCGTTCATCTCTGAATGAGCCTGCATATTATCAATTTGGATCTCGTAATTGGTGCCACGAGATTGCCCCATCAAATCTTCAGATATCATTTCAGAGCTTGTTAGAATATCCAACTCATCTGCAACTGCCCCTGTGGAAATAAAAACAGCAGCTATCAGCGTTAAATATTTCATAACATCCTCCTGAGAGTTACAAGTGACAACAGGTAACTCTCAGCCTGTTGTGTCCGGCAAGGTCAACTAGTATAAAATGGCGTTAGTACTAGCACTTTGTTGAACCAAAGAGTTGTTACCCGCATTCTGACCCGCCATGTTGATACCTGACGCACCAGCAAATGAATTGTTCATTTCATTCGATTGAGTAACCATTACTTCACTCATGCCTGCACCACCGCCGCTACCGTAGCGACCACGGCTGTCACCGTAACCACTGTCACAACAACCGCCACCGTATTTCACTGAACTTTGCGCAACAGAGCCATCAAGTTCTGCTTTTGATACAAAGTGATTTGTATCCATATCGATATGCCAGTCTTGACTGTAATCATGGGTACTATTATCTTCCCAGTGCTTACTATTATCACTGTTATCAGTGTAACGATGACTACGGTCATTATTTAAGTTATGCATGAGTAATGCGTCATTGTCTTGGTTGTAACTGTCATTCACTGAATATGACTTATCCCAAGATTTGTCCACATCATAATTATAATCAGTGTTAAATGAGTCAGTAACTTTTAAGTCTTTATCGTAAGTAGAAGTGTAAGTAACATGTTTATGTTTATTACCACTATTATCTACGGTAAGAATTTTATTACCTACATCTGTGTTATTCGTTACATCGTCGCCAGCTACTGGGCCACCATCATAACCGCCGCCACCTTGGTAACCATCGTAACCGCCTTGGGTACCGTAATCATCAGCTAGAGCTAATGGCGAACTAACAAGTACTGCTACTAGAAGTGCGAGATTAGTTTTACGCATGGTATTACTCCAAATATGTTGTCTTGTTATTTTTCTATTACTCGCAAAACCGCTGCGAGATACATTAAATTTAGCTAGCACCAAGTTTTAGCTTGTATTAATTTTAATAAGATTGGTTTCAGCCAAATAAACAACAACTTAAGTTAAACATTATTTTTATTTAATTTCACCCGTAGCACTTCAGTTAAATAATATTAATTACAACGCAAATTATTAGTTTTGAGATGGTCTTATAAGCATCTCAGGAATAAGACAAGAATTGCGTTGTCTCAATAGATGTTATTGCCCTTTCTACTACGCTTTTTTTATGGTCAAAGACGTTTAACTCTCCGACCTTTTTGGGATTAATTTGCGTTAAAGTGAGGAAGTTGTGAAAACATTCAAATATAAAAGCTTGGTAGCACTCCTAACGCTCTGTTCTAGTGCTGTTTTTGCCGAGGAATCCTCTGCAGACCAAACCGAAGATTCAAATGAAAAACCTAAAAGAGTACAAACCGTCGCCGATATTTTTGAACAACCAGGTGTGCTAACGCCGCGTGGTTCTTTTGTGTTAGATACTTCATTTTCTTACACACAAAACTCTTCAAACTCAGTATCAGTTGTCGGTTACACCGTGCTCCCTTCTTTAATCGTGGGGTTAATTGAGGCCAGTGATGTTGACCGAACAACACTCACAGTTGGTTTTACTGGGCGCTACGGTATTACCAATCGTTTTGAAGTAGAGGCACGTGTCCCCTTGGTGTACCGTGCTGACTCAATTTCGAAACGAAAAGCACAAACAGGGGCTAATAATAATGAGCTTATTGATATTGATGGCAACGGCTTAGGCGATGTCGAAGCGGCGTTTAAGTACCAGTTTAATATGGAGACGGCACCTTACTGGATTGGTAGTTTGCGGTTTAAAAGTACTACGGGTAAATCCCCATACGATGTAAATATCGACTCGAAAACCAACGAGTTTGAGACCCTGCCAACGGGCTCTGGTTTCCCGAGCATCGAACCGGGGATCACCATGATCTTACCGATCGACCCAGCGGTAATTTACGCCAGCACCAGCTACATCTGGAATATCAAGGATGACGTTGACGTAGAAGGTGTATCACAAACCATCGATCTTGGTGACACTATCTCGTTCAGTGCCGGTATGGGTTTTGCGGTTAACCCTAAGTTTTCATTCAGTATGGGGCTTAGCCACAAAACCATATTGAAGTCGAAAATAAATGGGCAAACGCCAGATAACGCGAAGTTACTACAACTTGATTCACTCTCCTTTGGTGCTAACTACGCTATCAGTCGCGATACCACAATTAATATTGGTGCTACTGCGGGTTTAACCGCCGATGCACCTGACTTCCAGTTATCGGTGCGAGTTCCTATCACCTTAAAATAACCATCAATACTCTCATTGTGCCAGATGCTCATCTGGCGCAATTTTATTCTACCTAGCCTGATTTCCTTGTCTTTTACTTTCAATCCCTTGTCGAGATGCACTATCCTATAGCCAACTCCATCGCCCATAACAGGAATAGCTATGGCAACCCCATTAGATCAAGCGCAAATCGACACCATCAATCAATACGATACTGAGCAACGTTACAAATACCTACTTAAAGAAGTCGTCACTAATCGTGAAATCTGGATCCTTACCGATGAACACGGCTGCGTAATGCTAAACAGTGAAGATGAAGACTGCGTTCCAGTTTGGCCGAACCAAGAGTTTGCAGAAGCTTGGGCTACCGGTGATTGGGATAATTGTAAAGCAGAAGCGATTTCATTGAACAAATGGCATAGCCGCTGGACTTACGGCCTAGAAGACGACGAACTAGCCATTGCTATCTTCCCAAATCAGGACGAAGAAGGCCTAGTCGTATTCCCTGATGAGTTCGATTTTGAGCTAAAACAGCAAGCACGTAAAACCAAGTAAGAGTTTTGCAAGCAAACACTAAGTACATACAACAAAGGGGCGCAATGCCCCTTTGTTATATTTGGATTCAATTTGGTCTCAACCGACATCCCAAAACCAACAACTACTTTAATGGCTTCTTGCAGTGCCCACACGTAGTTGGTGGCTTCATAAAGAATGGCGCACGGCTCGCGCTACCACAGCTATCGCAGAATTTGGTTGAACGGATCGTTAAGACAGTTAGTGGCACCATAAACACCAATAACCCAATCATTAATGGCAATGGCGGCTGCATGTACACAATGAAACCTGCAAGTACCGTATTACTGAAAATGGTGTACTTTGGCCATAATTGACGCTTACGCTCTGCATCTTTTCCTCGTTGGAACAGCATCATGCTACCAACAGATAAACCCAGCCAAATCACGGCTAAAATAATCAATAAATTTTGCTGCACTATCTACCATCCAATTCTTGTACTGATACCAATCACTTATCGAAATTGGCTACCTCTAGTGTACCTTATTCCCCCTCATCTATTCACTTAACTTATTTAAAGCCATAGCCCAAATCGAGGTAAAAATTGCAAGCACTTGTATCCGTTAGCTTTACCAACCAAACCATTAATTGATTAAATACCAGCCACCTTTTGCTATTGAAACAAATGAAGATCAGCGTGAGATCACAAAAGGCAACACCAGTTAATCTTGTTATGTTTTCTGCCCTTGTATTCCCACCATTCACCCCATATATATGTGTTGTAGCAAGGTGAAAGCAGGCATGCATCGCTACTATTTTTTACGGGAAAAGTGAGCGAGTTCAAACCCTTAAAACGCTGACATAAACCTGACAGAGATATTCATTTTATGTTCAGCTAGGGTTGCTAACATTAGCCCCGTAAAGCAAAAGAAGGAACGCAGTACAACAAGGCGATTAACAAACAACCTACGACACACTTTATGTGCCGATGAAAATCAGGTCACACCGTTTTTAGTAAGTTGTTGATTGCTTATCTGACAGTTAGCTGCTGTCACATAAGCCATCACTGGAGTTGTTGAATGGATATTAAATCTGTTATTCGTGCTTGTTGTGTATTGCTGTGTGTTGTGGGTCGCGGCTCAGTTGCTGCTCCACTACCAAATTTCACCGATACAGAGCTAGAGCCATCTTCCAAGGAAACGGTACAAAGCAAGAAGTCGTTTCAACGCAGTTTGAGCGGACTTTACGGCATTGAAAGCTGGCAAGACAGTAACATTGCCCAGCCGTACTCAGACTTTGGTTCGCTATACACTGCTGCGACTCATGCACAAACAGAATTAGACACGCTGATCAAAGAAATTAGTTTGATCAGCCACACACAAGCCGTTATGCCTGGTGTCAAAAGCCAGCAACGCGCAGAGAAAAAAATTACAACTGAGCTACAAGGTGACGTTACCAAAATTACCGACCTCGCTCGTGGTTCCATTGTTGCTGATGATATCGGCAATCTTGTTCAAGCTTTCGAGCTGATGAACAAAGAAGTCACTGTTGTTGCGGTAAAAAACCGCTTTAAATCACCAACCCCATCAGGCTACCGTGATTTAAAAATGCTTGTACGTTTACCTAAAAGTAATGTGATTGCAGAAGTACAGCTTCACTTACAAGGTATCTCAGATATCAAAAACGGTGCTGAACATGAGATTTATGAGCAAATCCAAAAAATTGAACGTGTTGGTCTAGCTCAAAAACGCGAATTGTCAGAGTTTGAAACGGCGAAAATCAAACAACTACGTTCTGAATCTTTAGCCCTTTACCAGAACGCATGGCAACAATACCTACAGCCTGAGACTATCGCAGTCTAACAATGCTCTCTCGCGGTAAGGTTATACCGTTAATATAAAGCTCATACTAAAAGGTCGCTCAGCGACCTTTTTTGATCCCCGCGATTTTCTTCGTACTATCAAGCACTCCCCTATGAGTAGCGTAAGCGTGACCAGCTTACCGTTGAAACTTAGTCGCGAAAACGTAACGAAATGTAGCGAAAGTGCGACAAGTCACACCTTATTGACTACGCTATTAGTACTGTAGCCTAGGTGTCACGATTACCAAAAGAAACCTGAGTACCAATACATGCAATACAAATCGGGATAATACTGGGTTATTTATTTTCGCAGCGTTAGGAATGCCTTATGAGCCATGCTTATCAGCCTATCGACTGTGCATTACACGATTGCTTTGAGCTCGCTTGTCTCCACCACTATCAAGTCAAACTGGAGCTTCGTGATCAAAGCACCATAGAGGGTGAATGCATAACTACAGAAACCCACCCAGACAAATCAGAGTGGTTAGTATGTAAAACACAATATCAATATTTGAAAATTCGGCTAGATCAGATCCGAAAAATGGTCACAAAATCAGCTAACTCATTG
The DNA here is from genome assembly GCF_001650345.1 of Photobacterium jeanii. Classification (GTDB taxonomy): domain Bacteria; phylum Pseudomonadota; class Gammaproteobacteria; order Enterobacterales; family Vibrionaceae; genus Photobacterium; species Photobacterium jeanii. The sequence goes on from NZ_LVHF01000029.1 coordinate 127,195, forward strand.
TTTAGTGAAGTAAACCTATAAAGCATGCTTCGGCATGCTTTTTATTCCGCCTCTTTCCCATAAGTTGTAATCTACTTGAACTCACCCTAAAAGGCATGTAGCTTTACGTTGAATCAAAATTACAACCGAATTCACTATGCCTATTTTCTCCGAAAGATTCTTGATGCTATCACTCGTTTTAATCCAGTTTATTCACGTATTCAGCCCTGAACGACTGATCGGTTTTCCTTTTAATTTCATCTCGTACAGCAGCAAATTCGAAAGCTATTACTTTCAGCCTGAGCGTTTGCTGTTATCTGCTATATTTTGCATGGTATGTATCGCTTGTTGGTTCACTGCTGATCAATACCATCAGCGGCGTAGTAACAAAAACAGTGAGCACACAAACGAATAAAGCATTAAAAGTTAACCATATAAGGCAAACATAATGGCGGGGATCACTTCACTTACACAACTTCTCAAATCCATGTCTCCCGCGATTAATGATGGAGAGTTTGTCTTTTGTACTATGCAAGGCAAATTAGCTGACTACCTTCACCTCAATCCGCTAGCAAGCTTCAATGAAAGTGAAGGTTTAACACTCATATTAGAAAAAGAGATTGCAAGCCAAGAAGGCTTCTTTTTTGAAGGCAGTTATAAGCAAATCACACTCACTGTGCACTCTAGCTTAGAAGCCGTAGGACTTACCGCAGCTGTTGCTAATGCCTTAGCAGATCAGGGGATAAGTGCCAATGTGGTTGCCGCCTACTTCCATGATCATATCTTCGTTCAAGCCGACAAAGCACAAGCTGCATTAGAAGCCTTGAAAACATTGAGTCAAGATCAGCAATAAAGTACCTAGGCTTGCTCGCCATAATCACGCAATACACGGATCACTGCCGATAATTCAGGGTTATTGGCTTTACTTGCCGCGTATGTAAGACCAAGACGGCGGAACATACGTGGGCCGACAAGCGGTATGCTGACCAACTGCTTAGACTGCTCTAATACGCCAGTCGGTAAAAATGAAATCCCGACACCTGCCTGTACTAAGTGCATCACTTGCATTTTATGCTCAGCCCGCGCTACCAAATTCAAAGATAACCCATCACACGCTAATAAGCTGATCGTCTGCTGATGCGCTTCACAAGGTGGACATTCAATAAAATCAAACTGATGCAACTCACTTGGCTTAATTTCATCACGCTGCGCTAACGGGTGAGACTTTGGCATGCACAACACATAATCTTCTTCCCACAGTGGAAGGAAAATTTCGTCTTCTGCTTTTAAAATATCAAGCGTTAACGTGGCATCAATCGAAGGATCGCCAACATCCACCAACTCTAAACGCAACTCAGGGCAATGCTTACTTAAATGAGCAAGCACATTTGCTAGCTCGCTTTGACTTAAATCGGGAAAATTCGCAATTCTGATCGGTGTCGCTTGACGACGCTGACTGAACAACGAAGGTAAGGCATTAATTTCATTCAATAAATGCACAGCCTTCGGATAAAGATGATGCGACTCTTCTGTAAGCGTCACCCCTTTCTTATGACGTTCGAACAAAGTCACTGCCAATTCATCTTCAAGCTGACGGATCGCATTTGAAATCGACGGCTGAGAGACATAACAGCGATTCGCTGCTGCCGTAATATTCTGCTCTTCGTAAACCGCAACAAAAAAGCGGAGTAAGCGTAAATCCATAAAGATACCTAACGTTGGAATGACTTGTTGATTGCTCCCACTTATCTAGCCTATTGCCTAGACTAACAAATGGAACGACCATCACTATAAGTTAACGCTATCGTTCTTCGCAAGGAAACTAGCTAACCATAGCTTTTACTTATCATAACTCTTAGTAATTGATATTTCTCAAATTAGAACGAACCACTTATATTATGTCTTACCAAATGAGCAAACGCATTTTAAGCGGTTGTTATTTCAGTTATTTTTAAAGAGATTATCATTATGTCTAAGCCATTAGTTGTGATTACAGGTGCAAGTTCAGGTATTGGTGAAGCGACTGCGCGTCATCTTTCAGAGCAAGGTTATGCCCTTTTACTATTAGCGCGACGTATTGAACGTCTTGAAGCGCTACAACTTCCAAATACGCTTTGCCGTAAAGTTGACGTAACCGATGTAGTGAGCTTCAAAGCAGCGATTGAAGAAGCAGAAGCGCAGTTTGGTAAAGTAGACTGCCTGATTAACAACGCTGGTGTCATGCTACTAGGCTTGGCTCATGAGCAAGATCCTGCTGAATGGCAAAATATGGTTAACGTCAACGTGCTTGGCCTAATGAACGGTATTCACTGTGTACTTGCTGATATGAAGGCACGTAAAGGCGGTACTATCATCAACATCAGCTCGATTGCAGGTCGTAAAACTTTCCCTAACCACGCTGCATACTGTGGTACTAAGTTTGCGGTACACGCAATGAGCGAAAACATTCGTGAAGAAGTTGCTAACGACGATGTTCGTGTTATTACCATCGCACCAGGTGCTGTAGAAACCGAGCTACTAAGCCACACAACGAACGACGACATCAAAGCGGGTTACGAAGACTGGAAGCAAGATATGGGCGGCATTCTGTCTGCACAAGATATTGCTAACGCAATTAGCTACGCATACAACCAACCTCAAAATGTGTGTATTCGTGAAGTGGTTCTAGCTGCTACTCGTCAGCAACCTTAATCGCAAATCTACGCCAAATAAACAAAAACGCCCCTTCACATGAAGGGGCGTTTTTTTACAGCGCATAAATGTTAAAGAATGATATGGAACTATTAATTCACGATTTCAACTCGACTACTACGTCCAGAGTCAGAAACACTGCGAACTTTCACATTTGCCGCATGGCTGACATCAACTGGTTCATAATAAGGGAGCCAGCTAGCGCCATCGTTAAGCGAATACTGGTTAGTTAAGCCAGGGAAACGCGTATTGATTTTCAACTTACCTGCCTCAATAACCGCACCCGGTAATGGGATACGGTAGTTCACCCCATGTAATGGTGGCAATTGATCATATACATCCACAGGCTGAATATATTCCAACTTAGCGAGGGCATGCTGACCAAGCGCATTAGAGAAAACATCCCATGCGTGATCCATCGGTGTTTTACCTGTAGCATCTGCCGCTTGCTCGATCGGCATATCCTGCACCCAAGCACGTTCTGCGACACCTAAAACTTTAGGGAAAACAAGGTATTCCATAATTTTTGGTGATTTCGAGTTTTCAGCAAAAAGCTGCCCCTGCAAACCAACCACATTTTTCTTCCCTTCTTCGGTCAGGCTCACCCAGTTAGGGTTCCACTCAACAGGATTACCCAACTTATCTATGGTGCCATTAGCGTAGATATTAAATGGGCGATACTCGAAGGTTTTCTTGGTATCTGTATATCCAGCCCAATGGTAACCCACTTCATCAGGGTGCTTATTGTAGGCTAAGTCGAAATACATGTTCGTGGCATGTGAAAGCACCACCTGGTATCCCTTATTAGCAAACACATAAGATTGGTGCTCGTTACCCCAGCCCCAAACGTTATTCCAAAATATTGGGTACAAGTCACCATAATCCACATTACCCGTGCCATTATGGGTTAATACATCGCCCCAACTTGCCATTTGGAAGCCGTTGTTACGAATGATATCTGCCCAACGGGTAAAGAAATAATCAAATAGCTCTGCATCTGATTTACCTGCTGTCACAGGATTCTCTTTTACCGCTGGTGACTTCGCCCACCATTCATTTGGACCAAGGTGAGGAAGTTCATCACCACCACCATGTAAACGCGTCAGTTTTGCATTAGGCACCGCATCGTACATGGCTTTCGTTTCACTGATCACCTTGTTTAAGAATGCAAATGTGCCATCAAGTGCTGGGTTAACAATGTTATCAGTGTAAAACTGCGGCGTGTAATATTTAGATTCATCCAAAGGATCAATCAAGCGATAGCGGTTAGCTTCAACAAGATCGGTATCTTTGTACTTGTTGTAGCGGTATTCCATCGCTTTAATCGCTGCGCGCGCATGCGCTGGGAAATCGTACTCAAGGATCACATCAATATGACGATCGCCTGCATATTTCAAGATATCTTTAAAATCTTGAACCGTATAATAGCCCCACCCCTGACCTAGGAAGTTTTGCTGTGCAATTTCAAAACCTTGGTATATTGGCGCAACACCATTATTCGCATCAACTTCGTTTACAGGTTTCCCCTTGATACCATCCCCTTCTTTGAAACCATTGCTAGACCCCATAAAGGTGTGCAGCATATGACTCTCATCCAGATCATAACCACGCTTAGCGCCAAATTCAGTCAACTCTGGAATACCCGGAATTTCTAATCGCCACCCTTCATCATTTGCCACGTTCATTTCAAACTTGTTGATCTTGTAATATGCCAACAAATCAATCAGTTTGAAGATCGTTTCTTTACTTTGGAAATTACGCGCAACATCAAGCATCATGCCGCGATATTCAAAACGTGGTGCATCTGCCGCTGTCATTGCAGGTAATACCGCGTGTGACAATTTATTGGTGCTAACCGAAGCACGGTAAACATCATTTGGGATCAACTGACGCAGTGTTTGAATACCATAGAACACACCACTGGCATCTTTCCCTTCGATTGTAACCCCAGCAAAAGGATCAATCGCAATGGTGTAGCCTTCGTTATCGGGTTGACTATCGCCATCGACATCAAGGTTTGGATTTATTTTCAGCTCTATCAAACCCGATGGTACTGCATCGGCTTGGTTGATAGGAAAGCGACCTTGGATCAGATCTTGGAGCGCACTTTGCAAGTATTTCGCTTCTTTATCTAACGATGTTGGCGCTTTAATAGAGGCATTTGAGCCTAATAGCGTGAGAAATGCCCCTTGCTGAAGCTGCGCATCATGAAGCTGAGGCACTACCTGATTGGCAACATCAACGTTGGCTTTGAGCGTAGTATTTTCAGCAAAACGCAGCGCGGGTGTTTGAACAGGCATAATGTCATGAATGCTTTGGCGCGTTTGTTTTGGATCGTTTGGATCCATGCTCACATTCACTCTCACCGCATGAGGGTCACCGCCATTAAACGCAATATGGAAACCCGATGGTGAGTCATTTTTTAGCATCTGCCAATACTGAGCTGTAATTTTGATTTCCCGAGATTCACCCGGATGGATCGGCGCAAAACTCGCAGCTGGTTTTAATACAAAATAATCACCACTTTTTGCGTCATCAGCGTTAGTCAAAATTAAACCTTGCTCGGCAATTTGTTGACGAGCCTTAATGCCATCAGGGCTATCATCAGGCAATACAGAGGCTGGCGGCCTTACTGAGTTAAAATACAGTGCCCAATCTTGCGCACCCAAAGGCTCTGCGCCGTTATTTGTTATTGTTAGACTGCCAAGAAAAATGTTCTCGCCAATATCGTGGTCAATAACCTTCCACAATAAATCAAGCTCTTGGGCTTGAGGGTGGAAGCTTTCAGCCAACACAGGCGTAGAAAATGAAAGATGTGAAATCAGTGCAACAGTTAATAACTTCAGTGGAACTTTAAGCTTACTCATAGTGAAATCAACTCCATGATTAGGGTCTGATCAGCCAAAGTACAGGCGTAAAAAAGGCGCACTAAGACATGCGCCTTAAATGAGAATGTGTAATCTCAATTCATAAGTAGAAGCAAAAACTAACGGCGATTCGCCATACGTTTGTATTGATGGCGACGACCACGTAAGGTCACACCTAAACGCATGAGGTTTTCAGGTGGTGCGATACCTGCGTTGCCCCCATCACCGATATGAACAATGTCAGCTCCTGCTGCTTTACAGTCCATAGCGAGGCGCTCGATGTAGGTTTCACACGCACCTTCTTGTGATGTACCGATAGCCAGCATGCCAAGCATGTTTGTTTCATGAACAGCCGACATCATTTCACGCGCCAGCTCAGGATATACACCCGGTGTAGTGTATGGCGCAGGGAACATCATGATATCTGCACCTGCTTCAGCAAAGTGCGGCACGATACCTAAGTTGTAATCGTTACCCACACCACCAGCGTGCATCTTGCCAGCGATAACCATAATGTCTTTAGACACATTACGAACCAAAGAAATCGCATCCAAAATGGTTTCTTGTGACACACAGTTACCAGGGTTACCTGTGAGCATGACGTAATCTAAACCAAGCTCAATCGCTTGCTCGACAGTTTCTTTAGTAACAGTACGACCCACTTCAAGATGCTTAACGCCAGCAGGAATTGGCTCAAGATTGCAACCAATCAAACGTCCTGTTGCCGCTTTTACTTCGGCTACTGTCATGTTGTGTTCTGGATCATCCCCTAACACTCTGATTTTAGGGTTCATCACATCAAAGCAGTTTAAGGTGATCATATCTGCGCCAAACGCCGCTAAGATTTCAGCACCCGAGACTACATCAATCGGCGGATCTATAGAGACCACGTTTTCCGCCATGATAGTGCGACCTTCAGAGTTACGAATGCTAGTCACTAGCTGTTCGCGGTCGGCAAGGCGAAAATCTTCCGCTGTGTAATCAAATATTCGCTTCTGCATATTCTTCTTTCCTTAACACTTTATGATGAATTCCTACAATCTCTTCCGCTAACTCGCGGCATAGCATGGTGGTCATAATGTGATCCTGAATATGAGTCAGGATCAGAGTCATCTTGACCTTACCCGCCCCCTCATCGAAACCAATCAATGAGGTTTGCGTTTTATGAACCGTGATCAGTGCATTATCTGCTTCTTTTAATAGCGCCTGTGCCGCTTGAGCTCGACCTTCCCGCGCTTCTTTCATCGCCTGCATACACGCAGCTCGCGCTTCGCCAACCTGACACAACAGCGTCATCAAAAACTCTTCAGTGATATCTTCACTACAGTTAATTTCAAAGCTCATTTAGTTCGCCTCTGCTACACGTGGTTTTGCTTTTGATTCCGCTTCCGCTGTTGCTTCAGCCGTTGCTTGCTCTTCTTTAAGCAGTTGTTTCTCATGTACTTTCAAGAATGGGTAGAACACCAACATACTCACAACAACACTACTTATTACGACCAGAGCCGCGGTACCTGAATTGGTTGCGATGATGGCGCCAATTGGAGCAGGCATAGTCCAAGGTGGAATTGCGATAATTTTGGCAACAAATCCAGTTTTGAATGCTAACCAAACAATCGAAGTATTAATGGTTGGAGCAAGTAGCCAAGGAATGAAATAGATTGGGTTCATAACAATCGGCGTACCGAAAATTACAGGCTCATTAATGTTGAATGTGCCCGGTATGATCGACATCTTACCAATAGTTTTTAATTGCGTTGCTTTAGAGCGCATAAGTAAAACCACTAAGCCCCAAGTACCACCAGCACCACCAACAAAGATAAAGAAGTCCATTACTGGGTTGATAAAGATAGCCGGTAGCGGTTGACCTGCAGCCAATGCATCTTGGTTTAAACCTAAGTTAATTAACAGCATAGGACCGATAATACCGCCAACCACTGAGCCGCCATGAATACCACTGAACCACAATAGTTGAACCATCAACACAGCAATCAAACAGGCAATATAAGTATCAGACGCCATGACTAAAGGTTGGAACAGTTTCATAATGGCACTTGGAATTTGTAGTTCATAATTTCCAAGCGTGACGTTAATCGCCATCACAATAACTGAAATGAAAACAATTGGAATAAGTAGATCGAACGATGCCGAAATTTTAGGTGGCACTGCATCTGGCATTTTAATACGAATATTGTATTTAATTAGCAGACGCTGCATTTCAGGCACTAATAAACCACACAAAATAGCAGTAAAGGCACCCGTACCACCTAAAAATGAGCCCGGTAATACGCTACCAATATCAGTATCTACCATAGGGGCAACGGATAGCAAAAATGCAAATATTGCCAACATACCCGAGTTCATTGCGCGTAATTTGTAGGACTCCGCTAAACTAAACGCAATCCCAAATGTAGCATATAGCGCAAATATCCCCATACTTAGTTGGAAGGGTGCCATTATATTTTTCTTACCGATGATATTAATTAACCCATGCCAGCCATCGAAAAAGAAATTACCTTCAGATGGAGGGAAAGCTAATACCAATAATAATGAACCAACGATCAAAAAAGGCATGGTCGCCACAAAACCATCTTTAATAGCATTTACGTGTCGCTGAGCAGAGACTTTACCAGCGACGGGGGCGACGACATTTTCTACAAAATTTAAGACCTTATCAAAAAAAGACATATCTAACCCTCCATGGTTAGCTGTGACTCGTGCAGCGCTATAGCTTGTTCAAGGACGACATCACCTTTCATCATGCCGTAGTTCATCATATCGATTAGGCCACAAGCCTTTCCTTGGGCTTCTGCAGCTTGTTTAAATTCTTCAAATTTAAATTTAACTTGAGGGGCAACTAAACATACATCACTCCATTTTAAACAATCTTCAAATTCCGCAATGGAGTGCGCGGATATTTCACACTCAATTCCTTTATCTTTGGCTGCTTGTTCCATTTTATTAACGAGCATGCTGGTAGACATACCAGCTGCACAGCAAAGAAATATCTTCATACTTGCCTCTCCTAAGCTATTATTGATGAATTAACCAATACGATAAATGCATTAATTTATTAAAGTTAATCCACATGGCAGGAGTTATATTAATATTCGCAAACATTATAAATCTGTTATGCAAGTCTAATTTTTAATCAATGCGAATTAAGTTAAATTACTGACAAACCACATAAATTAATTTAGATGGTATTAATAAACCAAAACTATTCGCAAGTTATTATTTTAAATAATAAAACTCAAGAGATGATAAAAGAGTAAATATCAATCAGTGGTTATTATTAACAATTAAGTCAAATACTTCTATTTATGGCGTCATTCCTTAAATTCAAACATTTAATGTCAGAGTTAAACCTCTTTATTTTACGATAAAAAATAATTAGTCCGTAAATATAAATCTAATAATTAAGAAAACATTACCTTTTCAAATTAAGCAATTAGATGCTACTAACTTAACCATCAATTCTATAATAACATTACTAATAATTGCTTTTATTCTAAGTCACGATGCCTAGTTTGATGATGAACACAGACTCATCCTTTATGTTCGATAATTTTTAGTGAGGAATTTGTCCACTTTCTTATTCCGCTACGTAACAGTGATAGACGTCAAATAATGAGAAAATTGCATATGATTACTGGACTCTACTTATTTCAAAACGACCTTCGTCTTGATGATAATCCTGCACTTAAACTTGCTTGCGAAGAGGTTGACCAACTTATCTGTTTGTATTGCCTGCCCATTCAAGGTCCCAACAGGCTTCCGTATACCGTTAGTCAATTTGGTGAGCACAGAATGCGCTTTCTCCTGCAATCATTAGACGCGCTTAAGCAGTCTCTTGCGAACAAAGGACAAGAGTTGGTTATCACCTTGCTTCATCCACTAGATGCAATTCCGACTTTAATTTCACGTTACAACGTAACCGCTCTATATCGTAGTCAGCATGCTGGTTATAACGAGAATCGCATATGGTCGTACCTTGAAACGCACTACCCTTTCTTAACCTTTACCACGACCAGCAGCCATACCTTATTTGAAACTAGTGAACTCCCTTTTGCTCTGTCAGATCTTCCAACAACTTTTTCGCAGTTTCGTAAACATATAGAAAAGCACCCCATTCAATCTTGCTTACCAAGTATTACAGCATTACCACAGCCGCCAAAAGCCTTACCCGTATGTGCAGAACTGCCTACAGTGACAACTATCACTCCCCCCGTTTCCCCCAACTCCATACATCACAATTTCATGGGGGGGGAGTCAAAAGCGTTGCAACATTTAGAACATTACTTTGCCACTCAAGCCCCCAGCCACTATAAAGAAACCAGAAATGCATTAGATGACTGGCAAAGTTCAACCAAGTTCTCACCTTGGCTAGCCCTTGGTTGCCTTTCTCCACGTCGCATCATTGAAAGGCTGCAACGCTATCACCAAGAAGTCGAACAAAACTCATCGACCGAATGGATATTATTTGAGCTGTTATGGCGAGAATACTTCCAATGGTATGCCCACAGCCATCAAGGAAAGTTGTTTTTATTTCAAGGTATTAAATCATGTTCACCCAATACGAGCTTTTATGCTGAGCGCTATCAGCGTTGGTGCGCAGGCAACACCCCATTTCCGATTGTAAATGCCTGTATGAAACAGCTAAATCAAACTGGCTATATGTCAAATCGCGGACGCCAACTTGTTGCTAGTTGTTTTGTGCACGAATTAAATCTCGATTGGCGCTATGGTGCAGCGTACTTTGAACAACATTTGCTGGACTATGATGTCGCATCGAATTGGGGAAATTGGCAATATCTAGCAGGCGTAGGCGCAGACCCAAGAGGTCACAGAAAATTTGATTTAGCTAAACAAACAACCATTTATGATCCCGACCACCACTTTATTCGTAAATGGAAAGGCAATGAGCACGATGGAAAAATTGATACAGTCGATGCCGCTGATTGGCCCATTCGTGATTAAGCTATATCTTTCGGCATAACGCATTTAGTGAGGGAGACCGCCTTGGAAAATCAACCCAAAAAGTACACCAAGCTACGTTTGATCCTCGGAGATCAACTTAATGCCTCACACTCTTGGTATCACGACATTCATTCTCAAACTGATACCCTTTATGTAATTGCAGAGCTACATCAAGAAGCCGCTTACGTTAGCCATCACATTCAAAAGGTTTGCGCCTTTTTTGCGGCAATGGAGCAGTTTGCACACGCTCTGCAACAAGCCGGACTCCATGTACTTCATCTTACACTTGATGACACTGTCCACTACCCTGATCTGCCAAGCTTAATATCAGCGCTTATCGAAGAATACGGTATTCAACATTTCGAATTTCAACGACCTGACGAATATCGCCTCTATGAACAACTCCATACCCTTACTCTCCCGCAAGAGGTAAGTTGTCGCGAATACGATAGCGAGCACTTCTTGTTGCCATTTTCGGAAATAGCCGACGCTTTTCCTGCTAACAAACACCTGGTAATGGAGCACTTTTACCGCCGGATGCGTAAACGCTTCGATATTCTTATGGACGGTGAAAAGCCATTAGGCGGGAAATGGAATTACGACAAACAAAACCGCAATAAACTCAAAGCGAAGGACTTAGCTGAGATCCCACAACCTCTTATTTTTGCTAACCCAGTGACAGATATTGTTAAGCGCTTAGCAAGACACAAAGTAAACACCATTGGTCAGCTTGAAAATCAGTATTCGCAATCGCACGAACACATTCTATGGCCAGTGAATCGCCGACAAGCCATTGAGTTATTAGACCATTTTTGCCGTATTTGTTTGCCACTATTTGGTCGATTTCAAGATGCGATGACAGATAACAGTCCTCATCATTGGAGTCTTTATCATTCACGAATCTCATTCGCGCTCAACGCCAAATTGCTCAATCCCATGCAGGTTATCCACACTGCAATCGAACACTATCAAGCAAATCAGTCAGACATTGATTTAGCGCAGATCGAAGGCTTTGTTCGTCAAATCCTTGGCTGGCGTGAATTTATCCGTGGTATTTATTGGGGCAATATGCCTCACTACGCGAAAACCAATGGCCTTGGCGCCAACAGAAAACTCCCTGATTATTTTTGGACAGGGAATACAAATATGGCGTGTTTAAAATCCGCAATTGATCAGTCGTTAGAATATGCATACGCTCACCACATTCAACGCCTAATGGTGACTGGTAACTTCTGTTTACTCACAGAGATCGCTCCCGAGCAAGTTGATGAGTGGTACTTAGGGATTTATATCGATGCCATTGAATGGGTAGAAATGCCGAATACACGTGGAATGGCGCTGTATGCTGACAACGGAATTTTAGCAACTAAGCCTTATGCTGCCAGCGGTAACTATATTAACAAGATGAGCGATCACTGTACTGGTTGTCATTACGATGTAAAACAGAAGATTGGTGACAACGCTTGCCCTCTTAACAGCCTTTATTGGCGTTTTCTTGATAAACACCAAAGTCAACTTGCAAAAAATCCACGCACACGAATGATTTATCGTAGCTGGGATCAACTCTCAAATGAGCAACAACAGGAAGTGCTCGACCAAGCCAATATCTATTTAAACAACATTGAATCATTGTGATTCATAACGTTAACTGCGGCTGAATAAAATCGATAAAGGCGCTGATCCGCTTTGCGACATTCGATGATCGGTAATAAACCGCGTTCACTTGTTCACGCCCAGTATTCGTCAAACGATGATGTTCGAACACACTAACTAAATGACCAGCCGCTATATCTTGCTTCACCATGAAACCAGACAAACAAGCGATACCATTCCCCGCCAAAGCCAACTGTCGTACAGTTTCACCATTACTGGCGCTAAGACTTGGTTGAATAACGCCACTATTGGCGAGAGGCCATTGATTCAAAATTTTCGGCGCCGTAAAACCAATCAAACGATGTTGCGACAGCAAATGGGGAATATCCGCCTCTGCACTTTCAAATGCCACCCCGCATGTTTCAATATACGACGGCGCTGCCACCAAAAATAACTCGCTTCGTCCTAACGATCGTGCATGTAGCGTTGAATCTTCTAGCTTGCCGATCCGAATAGCGACATCGGTTCGTTTTTCCAGTAAATCAACAAAACCTTCATTGGATGTCAGCTCTAACTCGATATCTGGATAAGCCACTTGAAACGGCTTTACCAAAGGCACTAACTGATGAAAAATAAACGGGCTTGCAGCATCAACCCTTAACTTGCCTTGTGGCAGTTCACCTCGATTGATCAACTCTTCTTCTGCGCGCAGCACTTGGTTCAGACCCAAACGCACTGTTTCTACAAACGCTCGCCCTTCTTCCGTCAGCTCTACTCGTCGTGTCGTTCGATTTAAAATAGAAACACCAAGTTGTTGCTCAACTTTACTTACTGCACGAGATACACGTGCGACTTGCAAATCCAACACCTCGGCCGCAGCAGAAAAACCACCATGGTCGACCACAGCCAGTAAGATCATTAAATCATCAGAACGAGTCAGCATACTTTCATGCCCTTTATTACGAGTCGAGTTATTGACCAGTAGTATTATTGCACAAATAACAAATATCATTTGTTGTTATCACTGTTTTTAACAACAAAGATTCCTCTGATAATCCTCTCATCGAATAGGGCTCACCGCCCAATCACTATCTGTATTGAACAACAAAGATCTGAGGAATTATGCCTTTAGCCCTTCTCGCCCTAACCTTAAGTGCCTTTGCCATTGGCACGACTGAGTTCGTTATTGTCGGCTTACTACCCACAATGGCGACTGATTTAAACGTTACTATTCCATCAGCTGGCTTATTAGTGAGCTTATACGCACTTGGGGTTGCTGTAGGTGCACCTGTCCTAACAGCACTTACCGGAAATTGGCCTCGTAAACGTGTATTGCTCGCTGTAATGTCACTTTTTGTTTTAGGTAACCTCCTTGCCTGGCAAGCACCAAACTATGCAACACTAGTAACTGCACGCGTGCTTACAGGTTTAGCTCATGGGGTATTTTTCTCTATTGGCTCTACCATCGCTACGGGTTTAGTCGCCAAAGAAAAAGCCGCCAGTGCCATTGCCATTATGTTTACAGGCTTAACCGTCGCATTAGTAACAGGAGTTCCTCTAGGTACCTATTTAGGACAAACCTTTAGCTGGCAAACTACGTTTTTAGTTGTCGCGTTACTTGGCTTAATTGCGTTAATCGGTAGTGCGTTACTCGTGCCTGCAAATCTTAAACAATCACCAGCAACAAAGCTGACGACCCAACTCAAAGTATTGGCCCAGCCACGACTATTACTGGTATTTGCCATCACAGCTCTCGGCTATGGCGGCACCTTTACAGCATTCACCTTTTTAGCGCCGATCCTAGAGCAGATCTCAGGCTTCGATGCTCATGCTGTAGGTTTGATCATGCTGGTATACGGAGTATCCGTTGCGGTGGGTAATATCTGGGGAGGAAAAATGGCAGATCGTTTTGGTCCAGTAAAAGCGCTCACCATCATTTTCATCGGCTTAGCTGTAGTGCTATTCACCTTTAGTATGACGGCCTACAACCCAATCGCCGCAGTGGCCACCATTTTAGTATGGGGTGCATTCGCCTTTGGTAATGTACCGGGACTACAAGTTTATGTCGTTAAGTTAGCGGAGAAGTATACTCCTGATGCCGTCGATGTTGCCTCTGGCTTTAACATTGCAGCCTTCAATATTGGTATTGCCCTTGGCTCTTGGGGCGGCGGAATGATTGTCGCGAAAGCCGAACTAATGGATACCCCATGGGTTGGAGGTTTAGTGGTCTTAGCAGCACTAGCACTTACACGCTATAGCGGTGTACTGGATAAACGCTTGGAACTAAGCCCGGCAACCAAAACCAACGAAAATGTAGAAAACCAAATGATGGTTTGATCCACGTTGCTTTAATTCACATCGATTTACTCCTCTAACAAAAGCGCCCCTCTACACAGAAGGGGCGTTTTTATCACAACTTTTCAGTGGGTTCTCTGCTAACGTTTATGGCCAGCCTCAAGCACTTTTCACTCGCGCAACGATATCATCCAAGGTTTTCATCACACTGACGACCAAGGCATCATTAAGAGCATCTGGATGAGGTTCACCAAACTGACCGATATCATTATCAAAATACAAACCGTGCGCATTAGCAAACTCGTCCGACAATGCTGCACGATACAAGATATCAGCACCAACTTTCAAATCACCGCCAGCGACTCCAAACGCATCTTTCACCATTTTACTGCCAAGCATTGAAGCAGGATTCACCGATACCACCATAGGACCAATCCCCTTCAGAGCCGAGCCTTGGCTACGCGACAACATCGTTAGCGCCAATTTGCTCTGCGCATAAGCATCACCGTCACGCATTGGATTATTAATAATGCTTTCACCACCCGCTAACGCTGCAATATCGACACTGGCTTGTGCCGCTGAAGACAAATTCACAACTCGACTGTTAGCATCCAGTAACGGTAGTAACTCAAGCGTAAGTAAATATGGGGCAACCGTATTCACCGCAAAACGCACATCCAAGTGATCATCAGTGAACACCGCTGAGGTATTAAACACCCCTGCATTATTAATAACGGCATCCAAGTGTTGGTGAGTCACTTTAACCTGATCGGCAAGTGCAACAACATCAGCTAAATGAGAAAGATCAGCGATATAAGTTTCAATTATCGCCTCTGCATTAAGCTCAGCCAGTGTTTGCGCTACATCCGCTAACTTAGTCGGATTACGTCCATGCAACAGCACATGATGACCATCAGCCACCAACATTTTGGCAGTTTCTAACCCAATCCCATCCGTTGCACCGGTTAGTAAGATTGTCTTTTTCATCATTATTCCTTTTCTTTGCGAATACTTAACAAGTCACTACCCGCTACTGACAAACTTTTTGTTACTACATAAACACTAACGCAAAACTGAGGTATGGCAATCTTTGCCCATCACACCTCTCTTTACTTAATACACAAAAGCCCACTCGGGCGTGGGCTTTATTCAATAAATAAGAGTCTATGTTTCAAACTGTATTTACAGCTGCTTCAACGGTCGAACAACTGACTCTAAACCTTCGATGCGGAGTTCGAGTGCTAATGCCATAAGTGTGCCTAGCTCCCCTTTTGGGAAACCTTTCTTTTGGAACCACAGCAAGTATTCATCTGGTAAGTCAATAAGCGCTCGACCGCTGTACTTGCCAAATGGCATTGGCATATTCGCAAGCTTGATTAAATCTTCTTTTTGAAACATGTATTCATCCCAAGTTTTTCTAACGAAGATAGTAACTCAAGCTTTGGCGTTGTTAAATTATTTCTCGTTGGCAATCGCGACATCCGAATTATTAAAATACAGTTGCACGTTAACTGGTACGCTCTGCACTATAGTATCGAGCTTAGCAACTTTCCTAAGAGCCTCAACGCCTTCATTTAGTTTGAATTTAGCAGCATCGATCACCACAGGTTGTAAGGTGCTCGCTAAAATGTCACCACCTTCTAACTTAGTCACTTGAAGTTGAGTTTCTAATTGCTGCTCCTGACCGTGAAGTTCGAGCGTAAACTGAACGGGCACAGCCTTAGTTTGCCCTATCTCGAGCGTCTCAAGGGCTTCCAAATCCAAATCAGCGTTCAACAATGCCGATGGAAACAAGTCGGTGTTAAACAGCATTGAGCGCATGCGTTCATCACGAATATCGATGTTAGTCGCCACACTCGCTAGGCTTATCACAACATGCGCCTTGCCTTTATCCGACAAGGTTCCCTCTAACTGTTTAAAGTGATGAGTTTCAATAACGCTGGCATTTTTGATAGAAAGGAAGTTAATCAAAGATTGGTCGTTATCCAGCATCCAATCTGCTGATGCAAACGGTGCTTGCACAAAAGCCATTGCCACCAGCAAGGTTTTTAAGTTACGCATCTCATGATCCTTTGATGTTGATTAGATGGGTAAACTATAGAAGAAATCCTGATGCATGATGTTCAAGCACTAAGACAGCGCATTATTGGCAGGTGATAAATATAAAAAAGCCATCACACCTATTGATGCAATGGCTTTACTAAGGCTGGAGATAACGTCGTGGGTGACTGGCTTAACTCGCTTTTTGTAAAGGTGTTGGCAGTAGCTCTTCTACAATTTTCTTCAGAAGGAAAGTTTCGCGCTCAATCGACATGCCTTTCTTTTCGCTGTTAGCAATGGTGTCTTCGTTATGAGCAATCGCTTCGTGGATGTTCATCCATACTGGCTTCATACCATTCTTTACTTCGTAATCTTCAAACTTGGTTTCGCCTAGCTCAGCATCAATAGTACAGACATAACAGTACGACTCCATATGAACAATATCATGCTCTGGTTTGTACCAAGGGCGGTATTCTTCATACATGCCAAACTCGCGAATATCACGAATATTTTGCGCACCAGTTTCTTCTTCCAGCTCTCGGATCAAACCTTCAATCAGGTCTTCACCTTCATCAACACCACCACCCGGTAAGGTGTAATCATGGTAGCGGGCGGTGTAAAGCATAAGGATGTTTTCACCATCAAGAATGATCCCGCGAGCTGCGCGACGATGGAAGATCGACCCGTTTAAATCTGTGAGTTCAGGATGGGTGGATGATTTTAGTAGTCGCATGGTAAAGCACTCTTGGAAAAAACAAAGGCGACATTTTAATGATTTTTCACTTTGTTTCCAGAATTACCCCAAACCTCTTTACTCACCAGACCGCATAATACTACGTCGATCCACGTCAATTTAAGAGATATTCCACCGCTTATCAGGTGTTGTTTAAATTTAAATCTTGTTAAATCCATTAACAACTGTAATAGATGGTACGATATTCACCATTTGCATAAAAACATTAATCTTAACCATCAATATAATTTAAAATCAGCCCCTTATAGTTATAACTCAAAGGGGCAATTTTGCACCTTTATGCATCCTGTTCAATTTAAATCCCTAAACAGACTTCAAAATATATAAAAAAAACAACAATCTCTGTTTGTATTTATCAGTAAACCATATAAGATGTTAAACATATAGGAGAGCATTATGAAACCACATGAAACTCTTGCAGGTCTAACTGTAACTTTTTCTCACTTTCTACAAAACAAGGTTCAGGCTGAAGTTGTTCGTCGTCATCCTGAGCTTAATGTTGAGCGACTAGCACTACTTATTGAACTTGATCACGAAGACGGTCAACGTCCAAGTGTTCTTGCTCGCCGTATGGGTCGTTCAAAAGGTACTATCAGTAGTATCCTTCGCCACTCTGCGAAACACGGCCTAGTTGCTACTACACCAGATGAAGACAACAAAAACGCTAAGCGTATCTTCATCACTCAGAAAGGTAAGCTAATTCACGACGAGCTTTCTGTAGTACTAACTGAAATGCTTGAAGACAGCGTTCAAGATATCCCTGCTGAGCAGCAGGATGTAATGAAAAAAGCTTTCGCTACATGTATTAAGCGCCTTCACCCTATCTGGAGTGAAGATGAGTGGAAAGACTAAGCAAACGCACTTAGTTTACAAACTCAAAATTCAAACTGCGCAAACCAACATATATAGAAAAGGCTTCAATTATGAAGCCTTTTTTGTGTTTGCTATTTCGCCAATCTCCCCATGGGAGATCACCAACTAAAGAGATCATGCAAGAAGCTTTGCACCTTCTTAACGCAAGTCAATTTTAAGTTGCCCTGTGGGTCCCATGCTGGCAATTGATGCTGTCCTAAACAGGCTTGCTGATATGTTTGATTAGCGCTCTGCTGGTAGTCAAACATGCTAATTTGCGCAGGCTGTTTAAGTATTAATGGTTCAGGATCGCGCCTTAACACGTAGTCAGCATATAAGCGCAATGCGCCAGACGAGCCAGTCAAAGACGATGATGCGTTATCATCTCGCCCTACCCATACAGTAACGACTTCACGGCCATCAACGCCAACATACCAGCTATCTCGTCCTTTATCAGATGTACCTGTTTTACCCGCTAATCGCGAAGAAGGTAACTGTTGGTTCAAGTATCGTGCTGTGCCTTCCGTGACTGTCTTTTGTAAACCATACATAGTTAGCCACGCTGCTTGCACAGGCACCGCTTGCGACGATACAGGCAACTGCTGAAATATAACCTCACCTTCGCCATTAACTACCGCACTTAACGCTTTCAAAGGCGCTTTACGACCGCCACTAGCAATAGTCTGGTACATTTGCGTGACTTCAAATGGAGTCAAGGTAAACGCCCCTAGCAGCATTGAAGGCAAAGGTGGAATTTCTTGGCGGTCTACACCTAATTTCTCCATTGTCGCAATCACATCGTCCAGCCCTACAGCCATGCCAAGGTTAACCGTGGGAATGTTATAAGACTTCGCTAGAGCCTGATACAAAGGTACTGCCCCACGATATTGACGATCGTAATTGCGAGGTTTCCACTCTTCCCCTTTATCGCCTTTCAGCACTAACGGTTTATCTGCCAAGGTTGTTGCTAATGAAAAGCGCGTCGGTTGCGCTAACGCTGCAAGATAAATCGCCGGCTTTACCACAGAGCCAATTTGGCGTTTTGCATCGATTGCACGGTTAAATCCAGCAAAGCCAGGCTTGCTACCGCCAACCATAGCGCGAATTTCACCCGTCATACGGTCGGCAATCACCACTGCCGTTTCTAATGACTTACCTGCTTTTTTATCCAATTTCGGCATCATTTCACGAACGGCTTGTTCTGCTTTTTGCTGCGACAATGGATCTAGCGTCGTGAATAGGCGTAGCCCTTTACCCGATTCAAACTTCTCGCCAACTTCTTCGGTAAGCTCTCGGCGAAGTTGATCAAAATACGCGGGTTGACGCTGTGAAAGCTGTCCTTTGGCTTGCAAATCTAATGGGCGAGAAATCGCAATTTTGTAATCTTTCTCATCAATCAACTGATTCTCAACCATGAGTTGAAGCACCAAGTCACGGCGCCCTTTCGCGCGTTCAGGATAACGCCAAGGGTTATAATACGACGGCCCTTTTACTAAGCCCGCGAGTAACGCTAATTGATCGACACGCAATTCTGAAAGTGGTCGACCAAAGTAATACCGCGCCCCTAGCGCAAAACCGTGCACGGCCTGACGACCACTTTGCGCCAAGTAAACTTGATTAAGGTAAGCATCAAGGATCTGATCTTTATCGAACTGGTAGTCAATCAAGAGCGCCATATAGGCTTCTTTAATTTTCCGCCACAAGCTACGTTCGCTGCTGAGAAACATATTCTTAGCAAGTTGCTGTGTAAGCGTGCTGCCCCCTTGCACTGTACGACCTGCCTTTAAATTAGCAACGAATGCACGCGCAATCGCGACCACTGACACTCCATCGTGCTCGTAAAAATGGCGGTCTTCCGTTACTAACAGTGCATCAACCAACGCTTGAGGCATTTTATCTTTCGGAAGGTAAATACGTTGCTCAGTCGTTTTTGCCTCTAGCATACCAAGCATTTTAGGCTCAATACGTAAAATACCCAGCTCACGCTGTTGCGGTTTACCGTCTCGCGTTACCCATTCATGGATACTTTTCACTGAAGAATAATCGAACCTCACCACTACATGGCGTTCGGTTTCTTGTCCTTCTTTAAAGGTGAACGGGCGACGCACAAACTCTAGCTGCAAACGAGATGCTTTATACTCCCCTGAACGTGCAGGGGCTTTCACAGCTTGATAACCCAAGGTTTCTAGCTCTTTCAGCGCCTCGTCGTAACGAATTTTAGCGCCCGGCTGTAATACCAATTCACGGGCATAAACCACAGACGGTAGCTGCCAAAGCTGACCCGTAAACCTTTCTTCCACCTTTTGCTGTAAGTGAACGCCAAGCGCGACCATCGCCAATACTCCAACGACCACGACACCAGCAACAATCCGCCCGTAGCGACGGCAAGGCTTTGCTGATGAAGGATTTTGGGGGGATGGCGACTGAGGCGTAGAGGATGTTGGTTGATCAGACATGTGCGTTCACTGTAATCAAAAAACAGCGACTATAGGCAAACCGTGTTTGTTTGATGTCATCTGACTGTCAGAAACGCATAGAGGTGGAAATTAAGGAGAAAATCCCTCAAAATACGCGCCCTTTCGGTACCTAAACAGAGACGTATTATGGAACGTGACTACAAATTTGATTGCTTGGTAACTATGCCACGCCACGAGCTGGAAGAATTCAGCATGCGTGTACTTAGCCGTATGGTACCTGAAGATATGATGCAAGAGCTGTTCACGTTCGAACAAGAAGAAGTAGACAGCGAAGATCGTCTTAAATCAGCACAATTTGATGCCATGCTACGCATGACAGCGATTGCTCTCGGCGAAGTAAAAGGTGCATTTGAAGCTTCTGATAATGCTAAGCAAAACACCGAGCGTATGACTCGCCTATTGTTATGGCACTTCTATGCGATGTCTTTCAATCTTGAAGAAGCAGTAACACTAGAACAGCATTGTGAAGAAGTGGAAAAGATCCTAGCTAATGCGCCAGAAAATGCATTTGGTTGGATTTCAGTGCTAACAGAATTGCTGCACGCTTACGCAAACTTAAGTGAAAAGAAGTAATAGACGCCATTAGCTAACCGCTTTTCACTATCGAGCCCCATGATATTTCACCTTACTATCGTGAAAATCATGGGGATACCATCATCTTGAATAAGTAAACACTAAGTAAAGCGGATTAAAACAACTACTTAGCCCAACGTTCCTCACGCCACACTTGCTGTTGCTCATCATCAAGAAATGTCCACGCCACTACGCGCGTTAACTTCTGCCCTTGCGCCATCTCAATAGTGCGAACATCTTTCGCTTTAGCCTTTTTCAGCGCTTGGTAAATGCCTGCTAAGTTGTCTTTCTTTGAAACCAGAGTAGTAAACCAGAACACTTGTTCTGCATGAGCCACGCTCTGTTTAATCATTCGTTCGATAAACGCCGCTTCACCACCATCACACCATAGTTCCGCTTTCTGACCACCAAAGTTCAGCGCTGATTTATCTTCTTTTCCGATACTTCCAGCTTTGCTTTGAGCTTGTTTACTAAAGCTCGCTTTACCCGTTTTTTTCGCCGAGTTTGCGGCTAAATTGCGAACTTTACGCTCAGTGCCTGATTGCGCTTCTTCCAGTGAAGCATGAAACGGTGGATTACACATGGTGAAATCAAACACATCGTCAGGGTTGATCATACCTGTAAAGACATGAGCCTCATTTCGCTGTAATCGACACTTAATCGCTTGTTTCACTGCTTTATTGCTTTCAACAATAAATTTGGCTGATTTGATCGACAGCGGATCGACATCAGCACCAACAAAACGCCAGCCATAAGCACGGTGACCAACAATCGGGTACACACAGTTAGCGCCAACCCCAATATCTAGCCCTGTAACCGTTTTGCCTGTTGGGATCTCGCCTTCATTACTTTCCGCTAATAGATCTGCCAGATAGTGAATGTAATCAGCACGCCCCGGAATTGGCGGGCATAAGAAGCCAGCAGGAATATCCCAGTAATCAATTTGGTAAAAGTGGCGTAGCAACGCCTTATTTAACGCTTTCACCGCATTAGGATCAGAAAAGTTCACCGAAAGATCGCCATATCGATTTTCCGCCACAAACTCTTTTAGCTCTGGGCAAGAGGCTATTAAGGCTGGAAAGTCATAACGCTGACGATGCGGGTTTCTAGGGTGCAAACCTTTACTCTTGGGAGCGGTTTGTTTTTTCTTCTGTGCCATGATGATCTCGTTTATAAGACGCGATAGGTAAATTTCTGTATCTATATTGTACCTTGCGCCCCCCTTAAACGTTAGAAAGCAGCTGTAATTAATAAAAGAGTGAACAAAAACTCAGCAAATCATAACGTTAACTAAAACACAGAATCCTTAAATCGACCCATAGAAATTAACATTTTTATAGCAAAGTCATCATGTTGCGATTAGTATCATACATAGGGCGTATTAATGTCGGCTTTTTTTACGGTTCAAGTCATACAAAGGATTGTTGTTATGCGTTGGACACTCTTGCTGCTAATGAGCATGTCATTTAGCTTATTTGCTAAAACACCTCCTTCCATCGTGTTTTACTACAACGATGTCGATTCCGTTCGTGAGTTAATCAACTACGACCGCGTTGTTGTGAACGCCAATCTCATTACTGACAAGCAAATCAATACCTTACATCAAGCAGATTCACTCGTTTTCGCCTACATCAGTGTCGGCGAATATGACGGTGAAATGCTGCCTTCTGAATTAAAAAAAGCCTCTCCAATCAAGAATGAAAATTGGCAAAGCCATGCTATGCGATTGACCGCACCTGAATGGCAAAAATATCTGCTTCAAGAAGCTAAGAAAATGACAGAACGAGGCTTTGATGGTCTATTTCTAGATACTCTTGATAGCTACTATTTGTTTGCCAAAGAAGTTACCGAGCAGAAAAAGCAGCAACAAGCGCTCAGCCAAATCATTACGCAGTTTCACAATTTACCCAATCAGCCAAAGCTATTGCTTAACCGTGGTTTTGAAGTGATCCCACAATTAAAAGTGCCTGTTTACGCTGTGGCGGCTGAATCACTTTACGACAGCTACCATCCAAGCGATAACAGCTATCAAAAGGTCAGTGAGAACGACCGAACATGGTTGAAGGAAAAATTAGCTGAAGTTCAAGCGCTGGGTATTGAAACAATAGCCATAGATTACATTCCAGCATCCGACCGTGATGAACAACGTAAAGCAGCAAAACGATTAATGGATGAAGGTTACACCCCTTATGTGAGTGATGGTCTGCTCTACGAGTTTGGAACCAGCACAGTACAACCAATCGCAAAGCGCGTACTGGGCTTTTTTGATAGTCGCTATGGCGCGATGAACAGCTCTCAATGCCACCGTATGTTAGCAATGCCATTGGAATATGATGGCTACGTTCCTGAGTGCCAAGACGTCAACACTTTCGATTTTAGCACGGTCGATTTAAGCCGTTACGCAGCGGTTTATACTTGGTTGGAGCAATCTTCATTTCAGCGCGTCCCTGCGCTGTCTCAGTGGCTAAATAAAGTTATCTTTAAAACGCCAATTCTATTTATTAATCAGTTACCGACTGACACTGCATTGCTTTCACGCCTTGGGATTCAAAAACAAGGCGAGCTAATTGGAAAAATCAACATTACCTCAGGTAAAGACTGGCTAAAAGGACGCTACCCTCTGTCGTTCAGTCAATTTGAAACTCATGCCAAAGTCACTATCGACCGTCAATCAATCACCCCTATCATCACGCTAGAAGATGAAAATAAGCAGCAATCCGCGCTCTTTTTCAAAGCTGGTTGGGGTGGCGCAATTTTAAATCCTCTCCCTGTGGCAAGTTTGGCGAATGAAAGCGAAGTGTGGCAAATCGACCCTTTCCGCCTTGTTGAAGAGACGCTGTACTTACCAACGATTCCTGCCGCTGATGCCACCACAGAGTCGGGACGTCGAGTCTTAACAAGCCATGTTGATGGCGATGGTTTTCCATCTAAAGGTTGGTTCCCCGGTAAGCCTTATACCGCCGAAGTCTTACTCGAACATGTATTTAAGAAATACACCATTCCACAAACCGTTTCTGTCATAGAAGGCGAAATTGGCAAACGCGGCTTATACCCAAAACAAAGCCCGCAGTTAGAGTCAATTGCGCGTGATATTTTCCGCCTTCCGCACATTGAGTTGGCTTCCCACACCTTTAGTCATCCGTTCTTTTGGGACTTTGATAAAAAAATTGATGCTCGCCAATACGGCGAGCACTTGCCAATACCCGGTTATACCGTGGATTACGACAATGAGATCATCGGCTCAATCAACTATATCAACCAAAACCTTGCGCCTAAAAATAAAAAAGCCCGAGTGATTTTATGGTCAGGCAAAGCCGATCCTAAAGAAGATATCTTAGCTATTGCAGAGAAAGCCAACCTACTCAATGTCAATGGTGGCAATACCTATGTCGTTCGCGGCAACGACAACTTCACCCAAGTATCACCAACCATCACTTGGTATCCGTCTGCGGTTCATGTGTACGCGCCAGTCCTTAACGAAAACCTCTACACCAACCTTTGGACAGAGCATCACGACGGTTACGGGCGTGCAGTAGAAACCTTTAAGTTGCTTGGCTCACCGCGCCGTCTCAAAACTATCGCCATTTACTACCACATGTATTCAGGCGCTTACCCTGCCTCTCTCAAAGGCTTATTAAATGTGTACGACTGGGCAGTACAGCAAAAAGTAACACCGCTGTATTTAAGTGAATACGCTGAGCGCGCCCGCACTCTATATGAAACAGGCTTAGCGCGCACCTTAGACAACAAATGGCAAATTACCACCACGGGGATCAAAAGCCTCAGAGTACCTAACGCACTTGGCTACCCTGCCACTAGCACTGGCAAACTAGCCGGTTGGGAGCAAGGTCCTGATGGGCGTTACCTCATTTTGAATCAACCTCGTACGCAGATTGCATTTAGTCAAAATCAAACCAAAGCGCCACGATTACGCAGCGCCAATGCCCCACTCCTTAAGTGGCAACAAAATGGCAATACCATTCATTGGGCATTTAACAGCCATGTCCCATTCGATATGGAGTTAGCGAATACGGGGCAATGCCAGTTTAGAAGTGAAACACCACTAAAACGTACAACACAGAAAAACAATACAGTTCGCTATCAATCTACAAAACCCGGTGTATTCAAAGGTACCCTAACTTGTCGTCAATTATAAAAGGCCAGTAATAACAATAAGTAATGAGCTTAACGCATTCATTATAAAA
Organism: Photobacterium jeanii; assembly: GCF_001650345.1. GTDB lineage: Bacteria > Pseudomonadota > Gammaproteobacteria > Enterobacterales > Vibrionaceae > Photobacterium > Photobacterium jeanii. The sequence continues at coordinate 152,498 of NZ_LVHF01000029.1, forward strand.
ACAAGAACAAGTTAGTTTTGCGCTTAACCGAAACAAAGGTTGCTTTACGACGTTATGAAAAAGCTTGGATCAGAAGACAACTACAAAAAACCGCCAAGAATCCGATTAGTCAATCGCCTATCTTTGGTCATACTGACGCTAACTTCATTGTGGGCGTTGTGGTTAGTTGCGCCGACAAAAGCCATGTTAGTGCAATTGATTTCTCGCTCAACATCACCAGAAGTCTCGTTAGCATTCCTTAACGAACTTGAAGTGCTTGAACCGACTAACCGCGATATTTTGTTCATGCAGGCGCAGAATCAGCTTGAGCTAGGTCAGTTTCGTGAGGCTTCCGGCTCACTCCTTCCAATCCTCTTTTTCAAAGACGGAAAACGTGATTGGCAGAGCCATGATCTCTACTTAGATCTCTTGCTACAACAAGCCTATGACCAAGATGAGTACCTTAAAGACCGATCTCGCTCCGCGATTGATGTCTTTTTCTCTGGCATTGATTACATCCCTGAAGCAGTTGCAGCACGAAAATTTGCTGATGCTGCAATATCACTTGGTATGCCCCAGTACGCCCTTAAATTTTTATCACCTCACCTTAAAAGTGGCGAAACCAGCTACCGCGAATTAATTGAACTTGCGCTGCAAACTTCCGATTTCCCGAATGCAGCCAAACTACAGCAAGAAGCTTTCTATGAATACGAGAGCTTGGAGTCGCTCAATGCGCTCATCAAATTAAACCTTCAAGCTAACAATACTGCAGCCAACTTGGCTTTCTTCCGTAGTTACCAAGGGGCTCTCACAGCTCAACCAGACTATCTTGCTTTAGTGATAAACCAAGCAAAAGCCGCGGGTGATTTACCCCTTGCCTTAGAAAAATCACAACAACTCCTAGCCATTCAACCTAGCCAAGCCCTGTTGTTAGATACCGCAGATATCGCTATTGCCAATAGCGATCTCACCTTAGCGGCAAAACTGCTAACACAAGCTAACCAGCAAGGTGAAAATGCCGATACGCTTACCCGCCTTCACAGCGTATATCGCTGGCAAAGTGATATTCCAAGTGCATTGAAAACCAGCATAGCCCTACTGAAATATCAACCAAACGAGCACCAGGTTCGTGCTGGTATCGAAGAGTCCAAAGCGTTGGGCGATATTTACCACGAGGGTATTTTCTTTAATGCTCTTGCCAACCGTAACGCATTAAAAGCCAGTGAATACACGGCATGGCTAAATGCTTATGAAAAAGCCAAAGGCACGCCAGATACTCTTAACAGCCTAATCTCGTTAAGTCATAAACGCCCTTATGATGCAGCCTTGATCAATCATAAAGCGCGACTGTACTCATACAAAAGTGATCATCAACAAGTCATCAAACAACGTGAACAATTACAGCGCCTTCGTAAACCCACGACCGAAGAAGCAATGCGTTTTGCTGACGCTTACCTTTATTTAAATGATCCTGAAGCCGCTCTGAAAGTACTAACTGAGCCAAAAGATTGGGCTCTGGCGGATACCCAATACCTGACTATGGTAGCTGCGTTAGCGTGGGATACCAGCAACCAAGCACTTGCCAAGCAGAGTCAAAACTACCTATTGCAACGTTCAGTAGCCAACGTCGATGTTTACCGTTATATCCAACTTCACGCGCCATTTGATGCAGAAGATATTGAGAAACTAACCCAGCTATATCGCGAATCGGGTAACAGTGAATTCCTTTTGTTAGCGATTCGTGTCAGCCATGAAGCCAAGCAATACCAGCAAATGCCTGCATTGCTGGCACTTGCAAGTAAGGACAAATATTTAGCCGACAGTGGCGAAGTGCACTATTACCATGCCTTGCTGGCAGTGAAAAACGGTGATATCGAGCTCGCTCACCAGTTGTACCAACAAGCCATTACGAGTTCGCAAAGTTACCAGCCTGCTGTGAACAGTTATTTATGGTGGTTAATTGCGAGTAACGATAAGCAAAGACTTGCGCATCTTTATGATAGCTACCGTTTGCCTCTCGCCAATGAACCTGATTACTGGTCAGCCTTTGCTGCAGCGGCACAAATGCTAGACCGAAATGATGAGGCCGATGTTTGGTATCAACGTTTGATCAAACATACCGATGAGCCAAGTGCCGCATTGCTCCTTAACTACGCTTCTTTACTTGAGCTTAGAGAACAACACGACCGCGCATATAAACTACGCAAGTATGTCGCAAAAAATATGGCCACCTCTTTGATGACGGAGGTTGATGGCGATATCTCACACCGCGCTTTAATCGCCCTTTTTGCTGGCGAACGTACTGCCTTGCAACTCGTCGAGAAAAACACGCTGGCTAAACCGACAACCAATAATGTCGCTGAACTATTTCGTTATTACCTCGCGCAAGGGCGCGCTGACACCGTACTTTACTGGCATGAAAAAACCGCATTAAGCCAATATGAATTGCCGGATTGGCAAAAGCTGTCGCTTGCGATTGAAAAGCATGATCGCCCAACAATGGAGAAACTGCTTACAGAGTCTCTGACTTTGCCAGTTGCAGATAAAAACTATGCGTTACAAGCGGTTGGACGTCACCAGCAAGCATGGCAGCAAGGTCAGCAGGAAATCGGCACCTTAGGCGATAAGATCGCGGAAAAGCAACTGCGCAAAAATCATGTGAATCAGCATCCAAACAAGGTGCATAGCGTTCGTGCAAAAAATACCGCCATTACTCAATGGGATATAAACCGAACCAGTCTCGATTATTTTGCGCCTTATTATCATGGTTACTACCGACTTGGCTTGGACTTCCAACAAGCGGATGCCCCTGAGATTATCAATCAAACACCTATTGATGACGAATTTCGTATCCGCGGCAGCGTCCATTGGCAACAAAACGAAAGCTTATGGACTTTAGCTACCGATATTGCCGATGGTGTTGGCGACCCACGCCTTGGCTTACAAGCAGCTTTCCAAACTCAGCTCGATAACTACTGGTCAGGTGGCATCAAATTTGGCATTAACAACCACCTTGAAGCCAGCCAACTAATGACCATTGCAGGTCAAGACAATCAGCTGGGCTTTAACCTTAATTACCAACCGACAGCACGTGAAAACCTTGCCATGCAGGTGACATTACACGATATGAGCACCCGTTTTGGCGATGATATCGGTACTGGATGGGACATGACCTTACGTGCTAGTGAGCAGTTGTTCTTTAACGATCCTGCATGGCAGCTTTATAGCGAGTACAGCTATCAAAAAGTGAATTATAGCGATGGCCCACTCACAGGTGCGAACGCATGGAATAAAGGACCAAACCAACTAGGACCGCAAGATTTTGTTTCCGAACGCTATCAGCGCTTCGCCATCGGTCAACGCTTATGGCACGGCAACCCTGGCGTACCAGGGGCAACGGTACCGTCACCACATTATTGGTTGGATAACTCCATTGGCTACAACTTTGAGGCCAAGCAAATCGACATGACAATAAGCGCAGGCTTAGGCTGGCGCATTATCGGTAACGATGAACTCTTTATGGGAGTTGACTGGCAAAGCCAAGATCGCAATGGCGATGAGTCGTTAAAACTAACCTTCGGTTACTACTACAACTTCTAACAGGGAGAAGTCAGATGAAACGCATCTTACTAGCAGCATCGATAATAGGGCTAAGTGCTTGTTCTAGCTATCAAGTACCCGATAGTCCACTGTTTGCCGCCAATTCAAATTGGGTGATTATGCCACTCGAAAATCACTCCAGTACACCGATGGCGTCTGAAAAAGTAGAGAAAATTCTCAATGCTCAGCTTTACGCCAAAGGAATCCGTGCCACGCTTTATCCTGAGCTAAATAGTAACAATCTTGCCGTTATCATTGATGATTCGGCGAAACGCAAGCAGGCGCAAGCATGGCTAGCTTCACAACCTGCGGATTACATTATTACTGGCTCAGTAGAAGAGTGGCACTATAAAAGTGGCCTTGATGGTGAACCTGCGGTAGGCATTACCCTCGAAGTGAAGTCGGCGAAAAGTAAAGCTACACTTTGGCGTGCAACAGGTTCTCGCGGTGGTTGGGGACGCGAAAGCGTCAGCGGCACAGGACATATCGTTATTGATGAGTTACTCGATGGCCTGAATATCGAACAGCAATAACCCAACTAAGAAGAACAGAATAAACGCGTGCGGGATAGCTTATGAATAAACTCTGGAACCGCTTAATAATTGGCTTTAAAGAGGATGGCTTCGCATGGCTGGAAACAGCCGTCATTGCGGTGTTATCTATCTATATCTGGATGAAATCAGATTCGCTAGCCCCGACCTCAACCGAGCATAACTTCTTCTGGCCTTTGTTTGGTCCTTTGCTCATTGCCCTTCGCTACGGTTTTGCTAAAGGCTTCATCTGCGCCTTACTGACCACTGCAGGGCTGGCAACAGCTATGCGGATTACGGGCGTATTGGAGTTCTACCCATTCTCCCTTGCGGTAGGCACCATACTAACGGCGATGATCGCTGGCGAATTTCGAGATTATTGGCACAACATCAATCAGCGCCACATTCTCGATCACCAATACATGAGTCAGAAACTTGAGAGTTTCACCAAAAACTACCATTTGCTCAAAGTCTCTCACGATCAGCTTGAGCAACGCACCGCAGGGCAAACCATCAGCTTACGCGCCAGTATCCAAACCCTGCAAAAAATCGCCTCATCACATGCTGACAAGCGATTGGAGTTTATTGGCCGCCCGCTGTTGAATTTGCTATCTGAAATTGGTGGTCTTCAAGTAGCAGGGATCTATAAAGTCGTCAATGGCAAAATTGATCCAAACGTCCATGCCGTCTTAGGGGATCAGCACCGATTAGTGCTCAATGACCCTATGTTGCAAGACATGATGGAAACGCGAAAACTCCTCTCACCAGCCAAAATTGGTGACAACGAAGTGCATAAATCTCGCTATCAACTGTGCATTCCTCTGCTCGATACCATGGGGAATTTACAAGCGGCTGCACTGGCTGAAAATGCGAAATTCTTTATGCTGACACCAGCCAACGTTGCCTTGTTATCACTGGTTTCTAACCATGCAGCCGACCTACTCAGCGACTCGCTACTGACGCCAGTATTGAAAGCCAATCAGCGCGATCTATTCCAGCAATATCTTGCGCGAGCCAAATACAACAAACGTCACTACGGTGCTGATAGTAACCTTGTCGCCTTTGTCGATACCACGGGCAAACATGGCAAAGTACTACATAACGTCGTTAACTACCGTCGTGGCGCTGATGTGTACTGGACATGTCAATCCACCAGCAATCAACCTGTATTAATGGTGTTACTGCCGCTGACGACAACCTTTGACAGCCAGCAGTACATCAACCGCGTCACCGAACTATTGAAGAATCATATCGGTGATGACATACGCAATATCGATATTCTTGGCCCTCTCTCGCTTGATACCGATAGCAAACAAATTACAACCATCATGGATGAACTAGGAGCCGTAGATGAAAGTCTGGTTATTTCTTCAGACAATCGCATTTGAATCTGCTGGCTTTTATATCCTACTCGACAAGGATATGACGCTGCAGCACTGGCTTGGGTTCGCCGCAACCCATGCCCTCGCCTGCGCCAGTTTTACCCTGCTATGTTGGATCTTATTGCCTAAGAAATACAAAACACCGGTTATCAGTTCGGTGAGCTTCCTATTTCTATTTAATTTCTTATTGCCGCTCTTTGGCATGATAGGTACTGCGGCTTCCTTACTGGTTGCCTTGTACATTCCTCGAAAACAAAACATGGTGACGTGGGAAGAGTGTGAAGAAGCACCGCTGCCACAAAGTCCAGGGGATGTTATTAATACTCAATTTGGCTCAGGTGCTTTACGCGAAATTTTGCTGCATAACACAGATCCTGAGCGCCGTTTACTTGCCGTAAGCGCCATTCGACATCTGCCAAAACCGCAAGCTGTGCCTTTGTTACAATTGGCATTAAAAGATCTTTCAGACGATGTGCGTCTACTGGCTTACGCCTCTCTCGAAACCATAGAAACCCAAATTAATGAAGCCATTGCCCTGTTTAAGAATCAATTCCAGTTTAAAGAACAAGCGAGCAAGGCCTATGAGATAGCCCAACAATACTGGGAGCTTTGTTATCTGGGCATTGCAGAAGGTGCGCTTCGCAAACACTACCTAGAACAAGCTGAGCACTACCTCAAACTGGCAATCAAAATCACCCCTGATGCGTCGAGTCATTTATTACTCGGACGTGTTTTATTAGAACAACAACGCCCGCACGATGCGATGCGCAGTTTAACCCAAGCAATGGAAGGCGGATTATTAGTAAAACAAGTCGCGCCATATTTGGCTGAAGCCGCTTATGAAGCGGGCGACTATGAAACCGCTAAGTATTACATCAACTATTTCCCTGAGCAGAAAGGTGAGAAGTTGAGTCAAATTAAGGAGTACTGGGCATGAGCAAGGACGTAGATATTTGCCTCTTACTCGAAGGAACTTACCCCTATGTACGAGGGGGCGTATCGAGTTGGGTCCATCAAATCATCAGTGGCTTACCTGAGTTTAACTTTCACCTAATTTTCCTAGGTGGTCATCCTGAGTTCTATAAAAAACCAGCGTATGAATTTCCGGAAAACGTAGTCGGTTTTGAGGTGCATTACCTACTGGCAAACAACAGCCATTTACCGCCTAAAGCGCGCCGTGGCAGCAATAAGCTTTTTAGAGCATGGGGAAAATTCTTATCTTTCTTCGAGCGAAATGATCAGCCGATCCCACCAGACCTACTACGTGATGTTTCTGACTTCTTGGGAAAAAACAACCAACTGACGTTAAGCGACTTCCTGTATAGCGAAGCCTCGTGGGATGTCCTTACCAACCGCTACCTTAACGCAGCAGAGCACCAATCCTTTGTGGATTATTTCTGGACCTACCGCAATATTTATCAGCCTTTATTTGTGTTATCTGAAATCGCGCAAAACTTACCAGATGCCAAGGTATATCACAGTGTGTCGACTGGTTACGCCGGTTTTCTCGGTGCTCTATGTCGCAAACGTACCGAGCGCCCTTACCTACTGACCGAGCATGGCATTTACACCAAAGAACGTAAGATCGATTTAGCCCAAGCCACGTGGATCAAAGATCGCCACAAACTGATCGATATCAGCATGCACAAAGATATGGATATAACCCGTAAAACATGGATCCGTTTCTTTGAACAACTAGGCTTAACCGCGTACCACCAAGCCAATAAAATCGTGGCTTTATTTGAAGGAAATCGCCAACGCCAGCACAAGGATGGAGCCCCCGATGCGCGTACTAAAGTCATAGTTAACGGCATTGATACTGAGCGCTTTGGCAAAGCTTATCAACTTCGTCCTGACACGCCTCCTATGGTTGTCGGTCTCGTTGGTCGGGTGGTTCCAATCAAAGATATCAAAACCTTCATTCGTACCATTCGTGGCGCGGTAGAAATGCTGCCTGGATTAGAGGGTTGGATTATTGGTCCAACAGAAGAAGACGAAGCTTATGTGCACGAATGCGAACTGCTAATCGAAAGCCTTGGCTTAGAGAGCAATGTCAAAATGCTGGGTAGCCAAAATGTCGCAGAAATGATGCCGCAACTGGGTGTGATGATGCTGACCTCTATTAGTGAAGCTCAGCCTTTGGTGCTGCTTGAGGCCATGGCAGCAGGCATTCCATGTATTGCGACTGAAGTTGGAGCATGTCGTGAAATTATTGAAGGCGCTGCAGGTGAAGATGCTGCGCTTGGTAGTTGTGGCGAAATCATCCCTATCGCCAGTCCAACTGATGGCGCTAACGCAATTGTGAAAATTCTAGGTGATGCCGAAAAATGGCGTCATGCAGGCGATGTTGGTAAGTCTCGTGTGATTCGTTATTACGATGAAGAGCTCATGTACGACTCATATCGCAATTTGTATCAGGAGGCCATTGATGGCTGGCATCGGGTTTGAATTAAGAAAAATACTAAAGAAAAATACCCTGCTATCCATGCTTGAAGCTTATGGCTTGGCAGGCTTGATAAGCTCTGGTCCTTGGGTGCTCTCAATTTTGGCATTGCTTGCCATCGGTATTTTCAGCATTGGCTGGGTGTTCCCCACTTATGTCATCGTCCAGTTTCTGGTCTTAGTCACCTATTTGATGGCAGGATCGCTGATCATTAGTGGCTTGTTCCAATTACTGCTGACCCGCTTTATTTCTGATCTCTTATTCTCCAAACAAGAACACAGGATCGTTCCTAACTTACTTGGTTCTATGCTAGTAACCAGTGTACTCGCAGGGCTTGTCGGCGGTGGCATTCTCGCGATGAGTCACAACATCGAACCAGCGGTGAAAGTCACCATTTTCACATCACTGGTTTTACTCTGTAACCAATGGCTGATTTTGATTTTTTTAAGCGGGATGAAAGAGTACTACCGCATATTCCTTACCATGATGTTTAGTTATGGGCTCATGGTTGCGCTCAGCTTCATCTTCACCTCCAAAGGCTTACTAGGGTTGATGCTAATTTTCACCTCCTGTCAGGCCGTGCTCACTTTTGCATTTCTCTACCACGTGATTCGAGATTTCCCCGCGAACCAATTAGTCTCGTTTGAGTTCCTTAATAAGAAAAAAACCTTTTTCTCTCTGATCTTCTGTGGCTTTTTCTACAACCTCGGCGTGTGGTTAGATAAATTCGTATTCTGGTTTCGCGATGAAACCTCACACCAAGTGATCGACCTATTCCGTGCATCGTACATTTACGATCTCCCGATCTTCATCGCCTACCTTGCGATTGTACCGGGTATGGCCGTATTCATGCTTAGGATGGAAACGGACTTTGCTGATGCCTGCCTTAATTTCTACGAGTCAGTGCGAGAAGGGGCTACGTTACAATCCATTTATCTATTAAAAGACAAAATGGTACTGGCGTGTCGTCAGAGTATTTACGAGATCTTTAAAGTCCAAGGTATGACACTCGCACTGCTTCTACTGTGGGCTGAAGATATCTTAGTCGCGCTAAACATCGATCTCTCCTATCTTCACTTACTGTACGTTGATTTAGTGGGGGTAAGCTTGCAGGTCTTGGTAATGTCGATCCTCAACGTAATGTATTACCTAGATAAACGCTATTCAGCGCTGATACTCACTATTTTTATGGCACTCAGTAACTATGTTCTCGCCCACCTCAGTATTGAAATGGGGCCTGTTTTCTATGGTTATGGTTTCGCAGTAACCATGCTGCTGACCACCATCATTGGCTTGGTGATGCTAGATCGCCAATTCAACGATTTGGAATACCGCACTTTCATGCTGCAACGCACTTAATCTCTAAAAAGCTCTCCGATCAAAAAGCGCCCTCAACTTGAGGGCGCTTTTATTTTAAATTGCCATTGCCTAAAGTTAGCTAATCATTCCCTTCATTAGGCTGTTCCGGCTTATTGGGTGAAGCGTTAGCTTTTACCGATGATTTCACTTGTGGCGACACAAACTCTGAGATCTTATCAACTAAATCAATCGGCATTGGGAAAACGATCGTCGATGTTCTGTCATTGGCGATTTCAGTTAGCGTCTGCATATAACGAAGCTGAACCGCGTTCGGTGATTGATTTAGCACTCGCGCCGCTTCAGTCAACTTAGTCGACGCTTCTAGCTCACCGGTTGCATGGATCACTTTTGCACGACGAGAACGTTCGGCTTCAGCTTGTCGTGCTAACGCTCGTACCATACTGTCATCTAAATCCACATGCTTAATTTCAACATTGGCGATTTTGATCCCCCAGTTATCTGTGTGCTGATCCAAAATGCCTTGCAAATCATTATTAAGATCATCGCGTGCCGATAAAAGCTCGTCTAATTCATGCTGACCAAGCACAGAACGCAATGTAGTTTGCGAAAGCTGGCTGGTGGCTTCATGGTAATTTTCTACGTTGTTAATCGCCATTTTAGGATCAACTACCCGATAATAGACCACCGCATTCACACGTACCGAGACGTTATCACGGGTGATCAAGTCTTGAGTTGGGACATCTAGTACAATAGTCCGTAAATCAACTCTCACCATTTGTTGCACGATAGGTACAATAATGATCAGACCCGGACCTTTCACCTCATAAAACCGACCAAGTAAAAACACCACCGCACGCTCATACTCACGTAGCACCTTGAACATACTGGCAATTAAAACAATTACCAGCACCACGATTGTCGCTAACGAGTAGGTAAACATAGGCTTACTCCTTCGAACCAGTATCTACATCTAGCCACAATCCCGCTACTTTGGTGATCACCACGCGATCTCCTTGTGCCAAGTTAGTCGGCGATCTTGCCTGCCAGATTTCCCCTTCAACCATGACTTTCCCTTCACCGGGAAAACCACTCACAACAGTCGCTACCTGCCCCTGCATACACTCAACGCCAGTCGTCACAGGGCGTCGACGCACTCTGAGCAGTAGAGCCACTATCACAAAACAGAACACCGCTGATACTGCGGTCAAACCAATAATTAATGGCATTGCGATTTGATAACCGGGCACTTCGGTATCCATCAACATTATCGAGCCCAACACAAACGCTACGATGCCACCAAAGCCGAAAATCCCGAAACTCGGGCTAAAGGCTTCAGCCACCATCAGGGCAATGCCTAACATCAGCAACCCAAGCCCGGCATAACTCACTGGCAATAGCTGTAACGAATACATCGCAAGGATCAAACAGATCCCACCCAGAACTCCAGGAACACCGACGCCGGGGTTGTAGAACTCAAGTAATAAACCGTAGATACCAATCAGCATCAAAATATAAGCGACATTAGGATTGGTTAGCACAGTCAGCAATTTAAAGCGCCAGTCTTGCTCTCGTTCAACATAAGCAACATCAGCAAAATCTAGGGTCGTTTCTACACCGTTGATTTTCACCGTGCGACCATTCGCTTGTTCAATCAAGTCATCAAGCGTTGGCGCAATGTAATCAATCACGTTTTCTTTCAGCGCACTTTCCGCATCCAAACTGGCAGCTTCACGCACAGCCCGCTCAGCCCACACTTCGTTTCGACCATGCAATTTCGCTAAGCTCTGAATGTACGCTGCCGCATCATTCATCACTTTCTTCTCCATTGCAGTCTTAGTCGCTATGCGTTCATCCTCTTGTGAAGCGCTAGCATCGTCACTGCCTTCTTGACTAGCTTCTGATTGCTCTTTGCTCGCGGTCGCACTGTCATCATTACTGGCTGGTTTGTCTTGCTGAGATTCTTGCGCAGGTTCTTTTTTTGGCGCAAAAGGATTTGAATCGGCAGGATCGCTATCTTTGGGTGGACCGCCCATGGAAACAGGCGTTGCAGCCCCTAAGTTTGTGCCGGGGGCCATCACAGCTAAATGACTCGCTAATAGAATATAAGTACCAGCACTTGCTGCTCGAGAACCCGCGGGCCCAACCCAAGTAGCTATAGGTACGGGAGAAACCGTAATGGCATGGATGATATCGCGCATAGAAGTATCGAGCCCGCCGGGGGTGTCCATACGCAGAACAATCAACTTCGCTTGTTCTTCGTGGGCTAAATCAATCTCACGTGACACATAGTCACTAATCGCTGGGCCAATGCCTCCTTTCACATCGATGACCCAAACATCATCCGCTAACGTACTCAGCGGCCACATCAATAACGTCAGTAATAACAACCACAACCGTTTCATTGATACGCTCCGAAGCAGCTTGCGCTTTACTGTTTGCGAGCAAATCGCCTTGCTGCGCTCAAATATCTTCCTCTAAGGATAGTTTACGCTGTATTTTTTAATGGCTTGGCGTCTCACTGTTTAACCATGCCTTGTTCTAAATCAGCTTTATACTGAATACTCAAACGTTATGTTCGATACCAGTTCATAAACTTTAGCAGCTTATTCACGCAAACTATGGCTACCAACTAATACCTTGTGCAATAAGTTATTGATCACCTTTAGTTTGGAAAGCTCGCAAAACGAAACAAACACAGGCATTGCAATAGGAGATGTAGATGAGTGCAGTAACTAAACCCACCTCCCCTCTCGTTTATGTCTTGATCTTGCTGTTCTGCGCGTTATTCGCTTCACCCAGCCATAGCAAAAGCATCAATGTGGGTAGCTATGAGTGTCCCCCCTTCGTGATGAAGAATGAAGATGGCACCTATACGGGTTTAAGCATTCAACTGTGGCAGAAAATCGCAGATTCCTTGGGATTAAGTTATGAAATCACCAGCCATGAGCTAAAACCACTGTTAGATGATGTTGCATCAGGGGCAGTTGATATCGGGGTATCTTGTATTTCGATTACCGAAGAGCGGGAACTAGTGCTCGATTTCTCACATTCATTTTATGAAACTTCACTCGCCATTGCGGTAAAAGAGAAAGGTCATCTGCATACGCTTTTCAACATCTTAACCAATAAAAAGTTACTCACGATTTTAGGCGTTGTGTTTGCTGTCGCGGCATTTGTTGGGGCAATTTATTACCTGCTGGAGCACAAGGTCAACGACAAACTCTATTCCATGTCATCGCGACCTGCGAGGTTGTTAGAAGGTTTCTTGCTCGGTCTACTTTTTATCACCAAAGGCCCATTTAACTACTACGAATTCAAAACCCTCACAGGGCGTTTTATTACTGTGTTACTCGCCGTATCGACCACTTTTTTTATTGCCAGTATCACTGCGATTCTCGCCAGTACCTTCACCCTAGGCTTACTGAGCAGCGATATAAAAAGTCCGAAAGATTTAGCCAATATCAAAGTTGGCGCGAAGCTCGCCTCTACCTCATCGGTTTATTTAACCAACCAAAGCATTGTCCATCGTACTTATGAGTCTACCGATGAGATGCTTGAAGCACTCAATAAACGTGAAGTTGATGCAATCGTTGCCGATGATGCGGTATTAAAGTATTTGATCAAGAAAGCAAAAGAAGCGGGCGAATACTCGGATATCTCTGTATTGCCTTATCAGTTTGAAAAACAAAACTACGGTTTTGCTATCAGTGATAACAGCCCGTACGAAGAAGATCTCAATCGAGCACTGCTGAAAATTCGTAAAAGCCCGGAATGGCGTCAAGCACTGAGCCAATACTTTGCAGAGTAATACCCAGTCAACACCCGTTGTGTTACTCATAAAAAAACGCCCTCGGGATCAGCGAGGGCGTTTTAGGTGATTACTATCGCTTAGTTTATAGCTAGCGCCATTTCATCAAACGGCTAAACTTGGAAGGATGATAAGACCAACAGTGATCAAAAATATCCATCAAAGCAGGGTTACCATATTTAGACAAGGTGACCGCATGAAAGCGATTACGGCTTGCTTTTAGCTTATCGATTCGACGCAGCATTTCTTCTGGCTGTGACGGTGCGATAAAGTCTGACAACACGACCAAATCAGCATTTTTGTATTTCTCACCGCACATCAAATCAATAGATTGATCTAACACAGGCGCTAAATCAGTACCACCATGGAAAGAATAAGATAAGAAGTTTAGCACTTCACTTAATCCATCTTGCTTGGTCAATTCATACGTAATTTGTTGCGTCGAGAACATGATCACGAAACAATCACGATCTTCCGCCAACGCGATTTGCATCAAGCCATACGCTAACGCTTTAGCACATTGTTCCGGAAAGCCAGACATAGAACCCGAAGCATCGATACAAACAATGAACGGCCCTTTATCTTGCTCTACTTGTTTCGTTTGACGCTTGTATGCTTTTACTTTGCGTAGCTTACGTTGTGTGCCTTGAACCCGGTAGTTCATCAAACGCTTATCAACCAAATGCTTGTAGAACACGACTTCAAGCTCTGGGTAGGCTAAGAACATCGCTTCATTCGGCAGTAATTTAGAAAGGTCGTCACTTTCATGAATGCCGACAATATCGTCAGAGACATTGTCGCTGCGCTCTTCCACCATGCGAAGATCTTCAGACTTTACCCGTTCTTTGTTTGGATCGTCGATCTCATTTGCCATTCGGCCCAGCTTTTCAGCGATATCTTTTAAGCCACCGTTACGCTTTAAGAAACGCGCAACCGACTTCATGGTATCGATATCCGTGCGAGTGAGTTTGGCTTTTGCCATGTCCCATAACCGACCAGCTTTGGTTTCATCACCGGCTTCGGTCACCTGCTCCATTTGCTGCATGGTCTCGATGCGCTGGTACAAATCCGCCAACAGATGCTCTTTATGTTGCTCTAATTCATCGAACTGAGCCTGTTTAAGGGTTTCTGTTAGGTGCAAATACCACTGGTTACAGAAGTAACTTTGGAACATAGGATTGTGTTTGGCGTGCTCTTTCGCTACCAAAGACTTGGCTTTAAAGTAGAAGGCGGAATGCCCTTCTAATTGCTTCACAATATGATCAGCTTGGCTAATAAAGTAAGCCTGATCCCATTGTATCGCTTGTTCATAAAGACCGATTTCCTGCTTGAAACGATCTTCAATGCTAACCTTGCTGATCCTTTGCTGAACCTGAGCTCGCCATTTGCTGAGCTGGTTCTTCATCGCGGTTTTAATCCCTGGATTGGTTTCCGCTGCCATGATGATTTGTGGCTGCATTAAGAGTTCATGGATCGCAGAATCAATCATGCCCGATTCAGTCATCATCAAGGCAAGATTAATGCTTTCAGACACTGGCATAAGTCAAACTCCTCGGAACAACATTTATAACAGTATAAGAGGAGAACTAAGCAAAGTAGTCAGAAAGGTGTGCTACACGGAACGCGCCCTTCTCTACTTTGTTTTTCAACTCAGTAACAGAATCTGCTGCTTCAGCAATACTCTGTTCAATCAAAGCAGGCAATTCTGCTTCAACAAAGTTATGAGGTAACGCGCCATGGAATGAGCTACGTGACTTCTTGATATTGTGCTCAGCATCTACAACTTTCGCCGATGCACGATCGAGATCTTGCTGCCAATTGGCTTTCTGAGTTTCCGTAATACCTTTATGGCCAGCAATACCGACAAACACAGAACGATTTGCAATGTCTTTGATCACCAAGCGCAAATTGGCATCCACTTCAAATTGTAAACGGCATAGGTTAGTGTTCTTATTCACAAAACCATAGATGTCACATTGTCCGGTTTTAATCTTCTTCTCGAACTCATCGCCATCAACATACACCCAGCGACCGTCCCCTTTTTCTTGTTCAGAAACCGAAGGGTTCGCTTGCAGCATCACCAACTTGATCATGCGTGGGTTATGGTTGACGTTGTAACGTTTCGCACCTGAAAAATCGTATTTAAACCACTCTTTACGCATCATGGTTTCACGGCTAAAACTCATGCATAGCTCGCCAACCACTTCTTGGTTGATGCTATCGAGGATCGCCTGTGCTTCATTCGCATCATGTTGAGCAGCTTCTTGATTGAAGGCTTTATTCACTGCAAATTCACGCACTAACTCACGTACTACATGGCGCGACTCTGGGCTGTGCCATAAACAATCTTGCAGTAAGAGCAAATCAAGCGGATTAATGGATTTACGACCATTAAAGAAGGCACTGGCTTTAAGCAAGCGAACCGACTTTTTCCAACGACGGTCAGAAATATAAAGCTCACTATCGTGCTCTGCTGAGCCACCCGCTTCAACTTGCGCTTCAATCATGGTTTTAAGCTGATAGATCTTCTCGAAGATCGTTTCATCCAACTCAACATTTTCCAGATGGGCTTGCCACTGCTGATATTCTTCATCGGTAATTGCCAAGCTAGGATCGACTTCCTGAATACTCGGCCCTTCCCCCATCAGCATGGCTTTAAAGTTTTGCTTCTCTTGAATACGGTTGACGAATACACGCACGAGCATACGGTCGTATAAGGCTTCTAAACCGCTATCTTCATCTGGGAGTTCGTTAGAGGCTGTGATCAACAAACGCATAGGCACAGGCAAAACATCCTGTCCGTTTTTGAACGTGCGCTCGTTCACCACGGTTAATAAGGTATTTAGAATTGCTGGACCCGCCTTCCAGATCTCATCCAGAAAGACAACATCTGCTGTTGGTAGGTAGCCATCAACAAGACGAACATATTTACCGTTATCTTTTAATTCCTGAATTGAAAGGGGGCCAAACACCTCTTCAGGTGTGGAAAAACGTGTCATCAGGTAATCAAAAAAGCGGCTGTTATCGAAAGCTTGAATTAAGCGCTTAGCAATCAAACTTTTTGCAATACCAGGAGGGCCTAATAAAAATGCACTTTCACCAGCTAGTGCCGCAAGCAAACATAATTTGATCGTTTCTTCTCGTTCATAAACCCCATTGGATAGTGCTTTGATGAGCTTCTGAATTCGCTCTGAAATCAAGGCACCATTGGGCTGAGTTGATCTAGCCATAGTTAGCATATTATTGACCTCTACTGCCATTCCTTGTGCCCATAAAGCATGTGTGATGCACAAGCCTTATGTCACTTCAAGAATAGACACAAACCCCTAAATGTTACAATTATGTAAACTGAAATATCTTGTTACATACCTATATACCAAAGGTGACTCAGTCGAGGTACTGCGGAATCTTTGTTTGCAAATTTGAGATGACCATCACAAGTTATAAGTACGATGTTAAAACCCCAAACAATATACATTTGAACTCATAACAATTTTTTGCTTTTCAATCTGTCACTATGCATGAAAGAAATATGAATATTTGGCGGTAATTCATTCAAAAAGAGTCAGATTTAACTCATGCTGTCGTTTTTGATTCGGGTCAAAAAAGACTCTTCCCTGTGTTTGTTTACTTTATTAAATCGCAGACTTGTCCCACTTTATTAACTTTGCGAAGATAAAGTCAGTTTTATAAACAAGTCATTTCAATGAAAAAAGTCTCGCAGTTACCAACACGTCTAACCGTGGTGGTATGTATTGGTGTCCTCATCTCTGCTTTTGTCCCTTCCAGCGGCACATTAGAAGCACTGACATCAGTCATGACATTAGTCCTCATTATCATGCTATTGCGTGAAGATTTTGGCCGTGAGATGAAAGGCTGGCTCATGCTTGCGCTTGGCACTTACGGTGTAGGAGTGATTGCTGACCTACTAGACGAAATTCCAGAACTCAATGATCACTGGCTGGTCGATAGATCCGACGATATATTCATGCACATTGGGGTTTTCTTAATGTGTTTATGTTTTATTAAGATGCTCAAACAACGCCACGGACTGATTGCCGACTTAAATAAACAAATCGCTAAAGCACAGCGATTAGAGCAAGCTTTACACCGTCAGGCGCTTCACGATGATCTCACCCAATTAGAGAATCGCCGTGCCCTATTCCACCGCTTCGATACCATTGCTTTAGAGCGCGATCACGGCGTATTAGCTTATATAGATATCGATAACTTTAAGAAAGTGAATGACCGCTTTGGCCACCAGCGCGGTGATGAATTGCTTGTCGAACTCGCTCGTTCAATACGCGAAATTAGCCCTCAAGGCTGTGATATTTATAGAATTGGTGGCGATGAATTTGCGGTGCTCATGCCAGCTAATAGCAATATTGCAAGCCAGCAATGGGCTGATCAACTCTGCCAAACAACACGTTATCTACGCCAACGCTTTGAGATAGATTTAAGTATTGGCTTGGTGCCTTACCACGCTGGTAACTTATCAGATCCTGATAGTATTCTGGCGCATGCCGATCGAGAAATGTACAAGAAAAAAGCGAGTAAACAACTCGCTTCCTAAGTAACTGAACAACTGTCATTGTACAGCTTACGTAAGAGCTTTAAAGAGCGTTTAATGATGCAACAACATCTCTAATTCTTCTTGAGTCACAATATCTTTTACTTCCACCTGTTGGTGCTGTTGATACGCTTGTTTAGACTGCAAGTAGAGTGTACGTAGCTGATTATTATCTAATGATTCTATCTTTGATAGTAATTCGACAAATTCGACTTCCTTCATAGTCTGTCCCTACCTTGGTTCTCAATACCTAACTGAGTTACAACATCCTGTTGCCATGTTTTTTGAACAATACTTCATCAAACAAGTATTGCGCTTCACCTCCTTTCCAGTATCGCCATTAGGCATAAACCAAGCATCAATCGTGAAAAACAGGTATAGCTAACACCTTATTGATGCCTATGGTTTCATATATATACGGTTAAAATTTAATTGCAACTGTTAGCATAATTAAATGTAGCAGACGTCAACTTTCGAGTAAGACCTCAAATCAAATTTATTTATTTTGTACTTTTCATTTTGAAATGAAGCGAGATCACTTTTTTGTGCACTTTTCATACTCCGCTCGCAACATGGTTTTAACACTGACATTCACGAGATCCTGCGCACCTTTTCACATAAATGTCATACACCCGTAATAAGATGACGCGAAATATTTCTATATGGAGAAAGAATAATGTTCCCTAAGGCAACTTTATGGTTGGCACTCTGCGCTGGCTTTGCATTCAATGCGCAAGCAGATTCCATCACTGTTTCTGGTTCTACGTCTGCTAGTCATATTGTTGAGGTGTTAGCTGAAACTTATTCAGCCACCCACAAAGACACGACAATTGCCGTACAAGGCATTGGGTCGTCAGGAGGGATCACGGCAGTACAGCAAAATGCGGCCGAACTAGGCATGAGCTCACGCGTGCTGAGCAAAGATGAAAAAGAAAGTCAGCTGAAAAGCGTGACGTTTGCGCACGATGGCATTGCGCTGGTTGTTAACCAAGACAACCCAGTAACAAACCTTACTAAAGAGCAAGTCTCAAAGATTTATCACGGTGAAATCACTAACTGGAAAGAAGTGGGTGGTCCTGATCGTGTAATGGCGGTAGTCACACGAGAGAATGCCTCAGGTTCTCGATTCTCTTTTGAAGATTTCATGGGCTTAACCAAAGACATTAAAGGCATGCGTGTTTCAGATATTAACCCGCAGTCGTTAGTCGTTAACACCAATGGGATGGTGAAGAGTTTAGTTTCACGTAACCTTCATGCAATTGGCTACATTTCTTTAGGCTCTATCGATAACTCCATCAAACCTTTATCGTTTGAGGGTGTAGAACCAACGCTTACTAACCTTGAAGCGGGTAAATACCAAATCTCCCGCCCATTTTTGATGCTATACAAAGAGAAAACATTGCAGACAGAAAAGAGTGCGAAGTCTTTCTTAGATTACGTGATTTCTCCACAAGGTCAGAAAATTATTGATGAGCGAGGGTACTTGGCATCGCAAATCAATCAATAGTGGGTGCTGTGTATAGTCAGAGAAAATCACAACACTCTCCCCTGCCTATTTAACTTTAGATCACTCCTCTTAAAGAGGAGTGCTCTATTTACATCTAGTTTATAAATAAGCCACACCCAATGGGTAAACTTACAAAACAAAGTCTTTTTTAATCTCAATACGACTATAATTGCATAAATTTACATGCAGCAAATGTGACATTAGACACCCCAAGCAAAAGTAATAACAACTAGCTACAGAAAATTAAAAGAAATAATTACTCTGCTAATCCTTATTTATAGTTAACTAATTAAATCTCTCTCAACCAAAGAACATTGAAGTCATAATAAAAACTTATAGTTAAATAATCATTTCCACCGCTCTATAGAAAAGATAATCTTACCTTTTTATTTTGCTCTTATTTTAAAAGCAGATTCTTATTCTAGTAGCAAGTAGAATTTCGATTTATCATCCTCACCTTACACGTTAAATTTATAAATAGAAAAGTTATTAATTAATATCAACTTATAGAGACCATTTAAAAATTAAGCTTATTAACTAGCAGTATTTTGTACTTCAACTCCATTTTTTAAGCACACTCTTTGCAAGCTTATTTTTTACAAATCATCACCAAGCCTGCTGTTTTATATCCGTGGAAATATAGAAACCTGTTGAATATGTGACTCTTACGCAACAATGGGAAACATCTTGTAATATTTATGAAATACCATTTGATATCAGCTAGGTGAATAACTAGCCTCAGTAGTATTCAATTGTGAGGAATTAACGTGAAGCATTCTGTATTGAAAGTCGCACTCACTCTACTTGTTACCGCACCAACATTATTTTCGATAAGTCATGCATCCTCTTCTACAGCAGCAGATGCAATGCCGGTGTCTGCAGGTTCTACAGCAATTGACAGTAAGCTAATGAATGCCGAATCAACAAAACAACAGCCCATGAAATCACCTTCTTCTCTTGATGATGAACGGCTGTTGCAATCTCTAATTAAAAGAGGCGTTATTTGTTCGGGGCTATCCCCTGAAGAGCAAGCAACGGCACTCAATATTTACATGCAACAAAAGTTGGCTAAACAACAAAATAAAAACAAACCTAAAGTTCAAAACTCTCAACAACAACCCAAAGAGACCCCGTCATGTATATCTCCCCTTAAAAGTAATAAAGCCTAATCAGACCAATATAAAATACTGTGACAATACCAATTATCTTCTTTATTTGATTGGTATAACTTCTGCCGCCTTAAAACTAGGTGTTAATCATCTAGCGCCTTCTTAACAGTAAATATATTCGATGGATTGAATGATATATGGCAAAGCAATTTGCCATTTCATCACAATTAACCTTGCTTTGATGTCATTGCAAAGCAAGCGTTGATGAGTACTAAAAGTACTCAGCCCTTGTGCTCACAGAGTTGAGCACAACTGAAACACCTTGTGTTCACACAAGTTACTTAATTAAAGGAATAATAATGTTTACTATAAATAAAACGTTAATAGCGACCTCAATAGCCGCTATTCTCGGATCAACATCAGCATTGGCACATACTCCAATTGATCTCGCAATTGCCGATCAAGACCAACTTGCAAATATGCTTGTACGTAAAGGGCAATTAAGCGCTGACGCCTCACCTCAACAACGTGAAGCCGCAGTTCAAGCATATATTGAACGCAAGCTAAACCATGGGTTGCAAGGTGATGCCCAATTTGGCAAAAAAGCCTTAATTGAACGAGCAAAAGTCCTAAAATCTATTGAAGCCAACAAAGGGCCGCAAAAACAACGTTTGCTTGCTTTTGAAGTTGCGACCAAGCGAACCGACAAAGTACTGGCTCTGTTAGTAGATTTTCCCGATCTTCACTGGGACAACAATCGCCTCACCAGTGAGCATACCCAAATGCTCTACGATAACTACGATCACGACCACTATCAAAGCTTGTTGTTCTCAGACACTGGTTACACTGGTCCTAATGGTGAAAACTTCATTTCAATGCGCCAGTATTATGAAAGCGAATCAGGTAATACCTACAGTGTGTCTGGTGAAGCTAAAGGCTGGTACCGCACCAGTAAAAATGCCAGTTACTATGGTGGTAACTCACCAACAACCGATGGTGATAAAAATGCGCAAGAGTTAATACGAGAAGCACTAGCTCAGTTAGCACAAGATCCTAGCATTAACCTTGCTGATTACGATATCGAAGATCGATACGACTACGATGGCGATGGTAATTACCGCGAACCCGATGGCGTGATCGACCATTTGATGATCTTCCATGCATCTGTCGGTGAAGAGGCCGGTGGTGGTGTATTAGGCGATGACGCCATTTGGTCTCACCGCTTTAACCTTGGCAAACCTTATGTATTAGCTGGTACATCAAGTGGTATAGCAGATCGCTTTAATGGTCAGTACGCGGCTTATGATTACACCATTCAACCAATTGATGCTGCCGCAGGTGTATGTGCTCACGAATACGGCCATGACCTTGGCCTTCCAGATGAATACGACACAAAATACACAGGCAAAGGTGAGCCTGTTTCTTACTGGTCTATCATGTCATCAGGAAGCTGGGCTGGTAAAATTGGCGGTACTCAACCAACAGCGTTTAGTTCTTGGTCAAAAAGTTTCCTTCAAGAAGCTATCGGTGGTAATTGGGTTAACAACCAACAATTCTCTTTAGCAGATCTCACTAAAGAAGCGCAAACCGTTAAGCTATACCAAACAACTGATAACGGAAAACCAAACCAAGTTCGTATTGACCTGCCGAAGAAACACATTCCAGCTATCAAACCATTCGAAGGTGATACTCAGTTCTATTCTGATCGCGGTAATAACCTTCGCAACTCAATGGCTTCCAATGTACAAATTCCAGACGCGAGTAAAGTCACACTAAGCTTTAAAGTCTGGTATAGCATTGAAGAAGGCTACGATTTTGCCCGTATATTGGTTAATGGAAAACCTATCGCAGGTAATATCACCACCAATAATGATCCATATAAAACAGGACTAGTCCCTGCTCTAACAGGTGATTCAAACGGTTGGGTAAACGCAGAGTTTGATTTAACCGCGTATGCTGGCCAAGAAATCACGCTTGGTTTTGATTACCTCACTGATGGCGGTGTCGCTAAAGAAGGGGTTTACATTGATAACCTTACAATCCTAGCCGATGGTAGCCAAGTTGCTGTCGCAAAAGGGGAAAGTGACGATACCCTCGCCTTTAATATGAAGGGTTACGCGCTAAATCAAGGTTTCCACGAGGCAGATCATTACTACCTACTGCAATGGCGTAGCCACAATGATATTGATGCAGGCTTAGCAAACATCAAGCGCATGGGACAAATGATGAGCTTTGAACCTGGCTTAGTGGTTTGGTATGTCGATAAGTCATTGACCAACAACTGGGTAGGCAAACACCCAGGTGAAGGTTGGTTAGGTGTTGTCGATGCTGATCAACAAGCTCTTAAATGGGCGAATACAGGAACACCAGCACAAACCCGATATCAAGTACGTGACGCTGCATTTTCAAATCAGGACCAAGCACCGCTTCGTTTAGTATCTGCTAATGGCGATGTACTAGAAGACAGCAGCCTGATTGCTAACGCGCAATTCAAAGACGAGGATGATTACACCTCTCCTGAAATCCCAGATTCAGGTCGTAAGCTGACTCCATTTGGTTTAGAAATTGATGTCATTGAGCAAGCTGCCAATAACAGCTATGGCGTTGTTCGTTTATCCGTTAAAGAAGAGCCAAACGTGGCGCCAGTAGCAACCTTCAAAGCAGCGACCGAGGCTCTAACCTTAACCACGACCAACACAAGTAGTGATGAAGACGGTAATATTGTTTCTTATGCTTGGGACTTTGGTAACGGTGCTAGCAGCAATGAAGCTGCGCCAACCTACACCTATGACAAAGCAGGTAGTTACACTGTTACCTTAACAGTGACAGATGATCGTGGCGCAACTGCAACCCAATCACAAATCATTGAAGTGATTGAGCCGAACAAACTGCCTCAAGTTTCAGCTAAGTACATTCACTTAGGACGTTTAACCACACTATGGTCAACCAGTGAAGATGAAGATGGACGCATTGTTGATACCGAGTGGCACTTACCAAACGGTAAAGTAAAACGCGGCAAAGTCATCATGCACCTCTTCCCTAGCTATGGAAATCACGATGTTACTCTACGAGTAATGGATAACGATGGTGCTATCGTCACCAAAACCATCAAAGTAGATCTCTAATCTCATCGTAAAATGATACAGCCCACCTCAATCTGACAGCTTAATCTAGTAAGCACAAAGATAGAGCTGGGCTGTCTTTTTCGCTTCCGTGTAAAGTAATAACAAACCGCATGCACTGTTATTTAAATAAAAAAATCTACAACCAATAAAAACTCCACCACAGCAAAGCCATGGTGGAGATTGAGTTTAGTTATACTTAGTAAGCTCGCTTAATTGCTTACTTATCGCGGAACACATCAACGTAGCGTGATTGGTATTCAGCACCTAAATCTAACACTTTTAGGTTATCCATATCAGTCCCAACTGGAATGTTAGTCAGTTCACCATTAGACAATTTGTAACCTAAGACTTCTTTCGTGAATTTATTACGTAAGAAACGTTTGTTACTTACCCACTCCCATGTTTGAGAAAGGTTCGCACTACAAGTCTCAAGTTTGGTCACATCCATACCATCAAGACAAAGATTTGAATCCGTCGCACTTACGTAACGATTATCGGCATCAAAAATAAACGCTTGAGAATGTTTAGACGATTCACAACGACGAGTTTTAACCGTGTCATTAGCATTTAATTCAATACAACGATTATTAAAACTAGCAAGTTGCAAGTTAACAGGGCGAGCACCTGTAAATACCGGATGTTCCCAATTAATAGTAAAGCTTACATTCTTACCAACACGTTTAACTTGATTATCTTCGTCCTTAGAATAAAAATGACGTAAGCTAATAAACGGACGTATCCATGAGTAATATCTAAATCCAGTAATACCAACAGAAGAGTTAATATTTACTTTAGTCGCACCTGTTTCTTCTGGATTTGCAGAGTAGATTACCTCCATTTTAGGTGTAAAGTTAGCATAACCAATTGGGTTAATCTTATTCAAGTAAGCAGGAATCCCATTTGGTGCAGTGTAACCGTAAACAGGGTTATTCAAAATAGAATATGCTGTAGGATATTGCTCACGCTCCCATTTAAAAGATACGTTTTGCTCATTTCGATTAGCTTTCGTCACGCCATAGTCAAAAGTTTTAAATGTTAGGTGTTTTTCTTGCTTCCAAACTGCCGATGCGCCGAAATTACCTTTCGCTCCATCTTTATTAGCTTCTAGCGTGCCACTAATACCAAACTGGAAAGATGATGTTTCTTTATTATCATAATTGGCATTTAAGTTATTAGATGGAATCGTTCTTAAAACTCTTGCTTTGCGGTTTGAAGCGGTGAAATCAAAAGTGTAATCTCGAGCTATCGCTGTCGTTGTCCACTCGGCCTCATTACCACCATTAGGCCATGAAATGCCGTGGCTCGTTAAGTATAAACCGCGTAAGTTTTTATTCAGTGAGATCCCGCCCCCTGTAGTAGAGTCATCAATCGCAACCCTTACTAATTTGGCATCAGGTGTTGAGTCACCGATAGAACCAAACGCTAAAGAGCGCTGCATGTTAACCTTGTAGATCAAGGAGATATTAGCATCCTGACACATATCACGAGATTCTTTACCATCAAAGGTATTCCACTCGATTTTACAGTCTTGATCAGAGATTTGACGGCTAGCATTTACGTAGAAAGCCACATTAGGAACAGGAATCTGTTTAGGTACTAGCGGTTGATATGGGTCGTCAGACATTAACGCTAACGCCATTGGCTCATAGGTACGATTAAGAATAGTGACATTTTGATCGCCACTGCCCGTTAATTCCGTAAATAACAATGACTCTTTATATTTAGTAATTGCGACATAATCAGCGTCAAATGAGATACCAAAAATACGGCTGAATAGCTTTTTCGCTTTTATTTTATCGCTATAATCAAATATCTCAGTAAAATCGATTAAGTATCTTCCTCCTTCATCTTTGACAATCTGATCAACTCGGTCAAATCCTAATGAGAGATCATCATTATCATTGAGCCAATATTTGGCGTTAATATAACGCAAACCTTCTGGGTCATTGATACGACTAACGATATTAACAGCATCCCCTACTGGTTCATACATAGAGAATGCTTCTGCTTCGTGATATTGGCTAGCCTGAACTGAACAAGAAAATAATATTGCAGCAAGCGGCGTGAGTGCGAACTTATATTTATTCACCATTTTACCTTCCAATTATTGGTTAGATGGAATTTATTATTAATTCTTACTTGAATGTTGCCTGCATGATATTAATTGCACAAAAATGCCCCCACAATAATATAAGTTTTATTTTGTGCTAGATATCGAATTATTTATTCCATTGAGGTATAGATGGATGACAATATATTTATTACGATACAAGTGTATAATTAAATAAAAAGACGAGCACACTGCTCGTCATTTTATTTTTATAAAATATATTATCTAGCACTCGACTGGATAACGCGTCTCTGCGCCCCACTCTGTCCATGAACCGTCGTATACAGCTAAATTGGTTCTTCCTGTCTGCTCTGCTGCTAACGCGAGAATACAGGCAGTAATACCTGAGCCACATGTAAAGATGTACTGCTGCTCTTGCAGCTGAACATCAATGTCGGTTTTATCCAACGATAATGCTTCAAAGTACTGTGCTAATTTTTCACTCTTCGCTAAATGTCCATCTACAACTAATTTAGCAAAAGGTAGATTCTGAGCATTAGGCATATGACCACTGCGAACACCTTCTCGGGGTTCTGGTTGCTCGCCATTAAAGCGCGCCTTTGGCCTAGCATCAACGATGGTAACCGCGTAATTGTTAAGTTGACGATTAACAGTATCCGCATCCACCAGCCAATGTGGCTGAAAGTTAGCACGGTAATCAACGGTAGCGCTAATAGGCATCTCACCTTGACTAAGTTGTCCACCCGCTTGTACCCAAGCCGGCAAGCCGCCATCAAGCACTGCAACATGTTGGTGTCCCATTGCTCGAAACATCCACCACACTCTCGGTGCTGAGAAAATACCTTGGCTATCGTAAACCACAATTTTACTTTGATTGGTGATCCCAAGTTGCGTCACTTGCTCTGCAAACAATTCAGCCGATGGAAGCATATGCGGTAAAAGCGAAGCGTGATCTTTAATCTCAGTATCAAAATCAAAAAAGCGAGCCCTTGGAATCGCTTGCTGTTGCCATTCCTCTTTTGCGTTTCGCTCTGATCCCGGCATAAACCAGCTTGCATCAAGAACAACTAAATCAGGTTGGTCAATGTGCTGCTTAAGCCAAGCAGCTGTTACGAGTGATGAAGGTATTTCCACAGTTCGTCCTTACAAAATTGTCAATTTGTCAGATCCATCAGGGTATTAACGTCTTTCCTACTATAAATTTATAGAGTGTACTTACTCAAAGCATTTATTAGGCAGCGATGACAATAACAAAAATAGCATTGAAAAAAGCCATATTAGGTAGCGTCATTATTGCTTCCTGCCCTAATTATGCGCTTGCAGATACCAAGCAAACAGTTTCGTTCTCGATGGAGAACGATGGCATAGTGCAACAAGATAAAAACTACACCAATGGGATTTTTCTCGACTATGCCTCCGCAGCCAGCAAAGACATTAATCAAACGGCACCTTCCCCCTTTGCCACTGTCGCAAGTTGGTTACCTCTGCACGATGACAGTTGGCAAGGTTGGCGTATCAGCCTTGGTCAGCAAATGTGGACTCCGAGTGATATCACGTTAACCACACCACAACCCAATGAGCGCCCTTACGCTGGATTGTTATACCTAGATTTTGGTGTTCATCAATTTAATCATCAGGCCACTGATAAACTTACCTTAAAACTCGGCACCGTAGGACCAAATTCTTTTGCAGAAGATGCACAAAAGTTTGTCCACCGCATTACACCATCTGAACAACCTAAAGGTTGGGACTACCAAATCGATAATCAGGTGATTGTTAACCTCAACTATGAAGGACAGCGGTTGCTTCATCGAGCAAGTACACCATTAGGGCGTCAATGGGAATTCACAGGAGTAGGTCGACTTGATGTGGGTAACTTTCGCAGTGAGGCTGCCATTGGAGGCATGTTTCGGTGGGGAAAAAACTTAACCGACAACATGGGAGCAGCTAGCTTCAGCACTTCACAATTTAGTGATGTTGCTATGTTGTCTGCTAGCCAGTCGGGTTATTTCTTATTTGCTGGCGTTGAAGGTCGTTATCGTTTCAACGACATCACAATTGAAGGTGATAAACCACAGGAGGTTGATGATGTTACCCTTCAGCACTGGCAAGCTGGGGTCGTTGCTGGTGTGACTTTTTACCGTCAACGTTGGGGGATCAACCTCACAATGGCTGCTAACTCAAAAAATTATCAGGAAGATAATTTAGACGTTAACCTATTTGGCGCATTTAAAATTTTCTATCGCTATTAGCACTAATATCTTCATATTCGCCATCAATCACACGACTTTGCTGCTGGCGACCAAAACCTGCTGGACGTGAACCTTGCTCAAAATGTGCTTCAGCTTGAGCATAAGCCACTTTGCGTTTAATAAATGGCGTAGTAAGTAATGCTGCTACGCTTACAAATAAACCTACGATGGTGGCAAAAATCAAAGTAAACGCACCAACAATCAAAGCAACAATGCCAGTCAATAAATTCTTCATCTTTCTACCTCTTCTACCTTTTGATTTAGCCTAACTGAACCAAGATGAACCGTATCTGAACACAAGCACCATAATGCGAGCAATTTAACGTCGCTGAAAAAACATGCGAAATTTTTTCACCACCGTGACGCATATCAATTTAATTCCTTACTATTTAAATGAGAATAATTATCAATACAGTAAAAATAAAGGAAATGACATGAAAGCTGCTGTTGTTAATAAATTTAAAGGCCCGTTGGTAATCAAGGACATCCCATTACCACAAGTTAAGCCTCGCGATATCTTGGTTAAAATCCATGCTTGTGGCGTGTGTCATACCGATTTACATGCTTGTCATGGCGATTGGCCCGTTAAACCTAAGATGCCACTGGTACCTGGGCACGAAGGTGTGGGGGAAATTGTTGAAGTCGGCAGTGAAATCCAGCACCTAAAAGTAGGCGATCGCGTTGGTGTACCATGGTTATACAGTGCTTGTGGGCACTGTGATTACTGTTTGGAGGGGCAAGAAACACTGTGTTTGGATCAGCATAACGCCGGATATTCCGTCGATGGTGGTTACGCCGAGTTCTGTTTAGCAAACGGCGATTATGCAATAAAAATCCCTGACAATATCAGCTATGTTGATGCCGCTCCCCTCTTCTGTGCTGGAGTCACCACCTACAAAGCACTCAAAGTCACCGATGTAAAACCGGGGCAATGGGTTGCCATTGTTGGTGTTGGCGGTTTAGGTCATCTCGCGATTCAATATGCAGTGGCGATGGGCATGAACGTAATCGCGGTTGATACTGGAGCAGAAAAACTGTCGCTCGCCAAAGAGCTTGGAGCAACGCATTGTATTGACTTCATGAAGGAAAAACCTTCTCAAGCCATCCATAATCTGGTCAATGGTGTTCATGGCGTTGTTTGTACCGCAGTTTCAAAACCTGCGTTCGAAGAAGCTTACCGTGCAATTCGCCGTGGCGGTGCTTGCGTACTGGTTGGTCTACCACCAGAAGATATGCCAATCCCTATCTTTGATACTGTACTAAACGGCATTAAGGTAATTGGCTCAATTGTTGGCACCCGTAAAGATCTTCAAGAGTGCTTACAGTTCGCTGCCGAAGGAAAAGTAAAAGCCATTACCGAAGTTAAACAACTCGACGATATCAATGACATCTTCGATGACATGATTAAAGGCGAAATTAACGGTCGAATCGTGATGGAAATCGCCTAATCATTCCAAAGTCTATAATCTTAGACTTACACTTGCCTGCTGTAGACTTCTTACAGCAGGCTACTGAGGAATTAGAACGTAGAAAATACGTTATTTACTTGTACTCCCCCAATTCATCCAAAATAAAATCAATGAAGCTGCGTACCTTAGAAGACATGTGCTTACGGCTCGGGTACATCATATAAACGACAATCGATGGATTATTAAAGTCAGGGAAAAGCGGTACAAGCAATCCCTCATTGATTTCATTACGTAAATTAAAGCGTGGCAAACGGGTGATCCCCTTGCCTGCAATACATAAAGCGAGCTCCATTTCAGAGCTATTGGTCAATACCTTACTATCAACTTCCACACAAAGTTCACCGCCTTGCTTATCATGAAATAACCACTGATTTGGCGTTTTTAAATTGCTATAGCAAATACAATCATGATCAACTAACTCTGATGGGTGTTGCGGTGTGCCATGCTGTGATAAATACGCAGGCGATGCCAATGTTACGGCTTCAGAATGAAAAATGGGACGACAGATCAAACTGGAATCATCCATCACTGATGAGGCCCTAATTAGCAAATCAAACCCTTCTGCCACCATATCGACACGGCGATCATTAAGATCTAGCTCCAGCTTCACTTCTGGATACTTTTCCATGTACTTAGCCAAGATCGGACGTATTTTAGAGACACCAAGGTTAATAGGACAAGATATTCGCAATAAGCCTCTGGGCTCGACCAAGCCCCCCGTAATGGCCTGCTCAGCTTGCTCCGCATCTAAAATCAGCTGCTGACACTGCTGAAAATACACATCCCCTTCAGGCGTCAAACTTAAAGAGCGAGTCGTCCGATGCAGTAGCCTTACACCAAGCCTTTCTTCTAATTTATTGATTTCTTTGCTGATGTAAGATGTTGAGTGACCACTATTTTCCGCAGCTTTGGTAAAACTGCCGCTGTTTACCACCTCGACAAAAATCAGCATGCCATCAAGCAAATGAGGATTAAACGCCATAGCTACTCCTGTGTATTGTTGGTCTTGAAGCCGACACGACTATCCACTTTTCAATCACAATACCTTAGCCCAACCCACATTAATAGTCATATGGAAATAATCCATCCACATCTACCCTATTAATGAATTGATAGAACAAATCTATAGTAACTACATCAACAACGAAATCGGCGTTAAGCCAAATTCTTTGAATATACTAAGTAAAAGGCACCACCAGCTGCCTCTTGCCCTAACTGAAACAGGAAGGATTAACCATGAAAGTACTCGCTTTTGCCGCAAGCAGCAGTAAACAATCAATCAACAAACAACTTATCCAAGCATCAAGCCAATACCTAACTGATGCTGAAGTCGAAATCATTGATATCAACGACTACGAAATGCCGCTGTTTAGTGTTGATCGCGAAGCCGAACTTGGCCAACCAGAGCAAGCACAAGCTTTCTTCAAGAAAATTGGGGATGCAGACGCAGTGATCATCGCCTTTGCTGAACACAACGGCTCATACACCGCTGCTTATAAAAACTTATTCGATTGGACATCACGCATCGACCAAAAAGTCTTCCAAAACAAACCTATGGTGATGCTAGCAACGTCACCAGGCCCTGGTGGTGCACAAAACGTGTTAGCGGCAGCGGCTAATTCAGCGCCCTACTTTGCTGGAGACGTAAAAGCACATTTATCAATCCCAAGCTTTTACGATAACTGCGACCCACAAACAGGTGCAGTAACGAACCCAGAGCTACTTGATCAATTGAAATCAGCTCTGGCGCAATTGAAGTAATTCTAACTGACAAGCGGTTTAGATAGGAAATGATAAGCGGGTCATGATTGAGTGAATAAGATGAGACGATCAAATCACTTAATCATGGCTGTTTTTGGGGTGATAGCGATCCAACAAGTTAGTCATTAAACCTAGTTACTATACTTACGCTTATTCAACACGAACTGACTTTAGTTTTATAAACTTTTCATCAAGCATCTGTGTTTTATAACCATGAGTAATACTCAACCCCTTCGCTAGGGATATTGTCATCATCTTTGCTGATAACTGACCTTGCTTAGGCTCGAATACTAACTCAGGACTACTAAAAGATTGCTCATAAAGTTCACCAAATGCATTTTCAAGGTACAACTCCCCTCTAAAGTAGTAAGCCGTTTTAAAATAAATGGTTGAGTGTGAAAAAACTAAACGCCCTTGTTCGAACCTCAGAACCTCTCTAGCACCTTCTTTACTTCGACTGTTTATCAACTTGTCAGAGTTTTCGACATTAATGCGTTTTTTTGCAAATAAGCGATAAAACACCTCAGCCCTATCATGGCTGATAGCATGGTAGTTGACTTGTTTAACATTATTCATGGTGAAAACACCATCAAAAGCCGAGGCTAATGATGGCGTTATCAACAGAATAAGCGTGAAAAGCTTATTCATTGGCAAACTCTGTTAGTTATTATCTAAACAACTTACTTTTTTACCATCTTTCATGCCACACCAAACAACGTCGCTGAAGTTTGATGTTGCTGTTTCAGTCACTGAAATATCAAACTTAGCGCTAACCGTAGGAATAAATGTATGACTCCAGATTGTAAGCTCTGAACCATCCTCTTCTTTCGTCGTATCACTGCTATTTGATAGTGTTTGAATTAGATTGTAATTGGTGTATTTATATTCTCCATATTCATCTTTACGATGAATAATATAATTAGCATCATGACTACATGTTGGCACACCAAAGATTTTCGACAACTCTTCACTAAATTCTGCATGAGCGCCGTTCAGATCTGACTCGTCGCAGTAGTATTCGGAAACATCAATACGTACATCACTACGATCAACACCGGTATTAACGTTATAAAACTTATTCAAGTTAACAAAAACATCATCATCTTCAATGTAAGCAACTTTGCCAGACAAATGACCATCTACATTAACAATCAATTTATGTACAGCATTACGTTCATTTTCATCTTCGATGTATTTCTCTAATGCTACAAGTTTTGCCGTTTCGGTAGCTTGAACCAAACTCGCTTTTGCTTTAATCAACAACTCTTTAGCTTCAGCTCGATATGTCATGATTTCTGCAGATTCAATATTAGATTTTGGATCCCAGCCATTTACGGTATTAGAAACAGAAATATTTTGCTTTTCTTCAGTCCACGTTGTTGGGATATTCTCGTAATCACAATAGCCATTTTCGTCATCGTTACAAGTAATACGCTGCCCACCACGTTCAATTACCATATCAACATCTTGCAACTTATATTGCACAGGGAAGTAGAACTCATCGCTTCCTGCGTTATATGAAGCCGCTGTGTATAACGCATTTGCAACCGATAAAGCGCCTACACGAACCACTAGCGAATCTTGGTAAGTAATTTGGTCATCGGTATAAGGCAATACATAACCTTCACCAGGAAGAGCAACAGCTAAACGCTCGCTCGCATTCACCAAACGAGAGGCTAAGTCTGTAAGTAATTTTGATTCATTTTCAGTTGTACCTGTTGATGTCTCAATAAATTTTGCCACCGCTTTAGGGTTTACTGACAAATCAATAGCTTGTGCTAACATCTCGCTGTAGCTTGAGCCTTCAATACTCACACGATTAGCTACTTCAGGCTCATTTAGGATCTCTGCAATTTCTAAAATTGCACTCAGTGCTTTCTGATGAAGGCCGTTACTATTATCTGTCGCATCTAATAACTGACGAGCCGTATCAAGTTCAGATTCAATGTTTACTTTAGTAATATCACCAGCGAGAACTGTATTAACTCGTTCAATCACTTCAGCAACGTTTTCACTTTTATACGTTTTATTTAAATCATCTTTAGCTTCAGATGGTTTTTTAATAAATGAAGGATCTTCTTTGACTGATTCTTCAACTGTTTTCTTAACTTTATTACCATTGCTATCTTTAACAACAATAGCAACTTTATTTACAGCTTGAACAAAAGCGTCATCAGTTGATGCAGTTAATACTTCTTCAGGAATGGTATTCCCTACTACATCTGTAGTATCAATTTTGTTATCCGTTTTAATAACATCAATTGTATTTAGTAGCGCTGAAATATTCGCAGTATAGTTAGCGCTTGCCGTTGTCGCACCAAACGCACGACCGCTTACAGATGATTTAAGTGAATATGCAGTAACAACACTAGCTTTCTCGGTAATAGCATCTCGGTTGCTACCTAAAACAAATCCATCTAAGTCAAAAGTACAAATAGCACCTTCAGTGACTTTAAACTGGCCAATGTCATTCGTTTGGCCTTTATCACCAGTGTCACATTGGTATTGAACACCAAGAACAGCTTGTGAATCTAAAAATACCGCATCAATACGCGCTTTAGGTTTAGGATCAGGACCCGGCTTTGGATCTGGTGAATTAGAACCATCACCACCACATCCAGCTAATAATAAACCACTAATCGCCACTGCTAATAACTTTTTATTCATTATATTTAACCATAGAATTACAATTTGTATTTATTTCTATTGGATAATTATCCCAGTAATAATAAATCTCAAATGCAAAGATATACCTAGCCCCCCGATTAATAATCAGGGAATACATAAGTATTTAAGGTGTAGTAATTAACTCTGCTATTTACATTAAATGTATTAATGAGAAGGTCATCCAATTAGACGCCTAAATCATACAATATGAAACTTATCACAAATCATCCAGTAGCGTAATATTGTGACATGTATCAGCAAAAAATTGTCTCTATGCTACGTAACACTATGATTTTGAGCGTTTTTCGCTCAAATTTCTAAGACAAAAAACCAAAGCCCCATATAGAGGCTTTAATTTTTAGACTTAATAATTGAATTTCAATGTTAAACCGCAGCCACTGGCTTGGTATCTTTTGGGGTTTCTGACTCGTTATCAGCTGACAGTGCGTTGTACTTCTCTTTGAGGTGATCTTGCACTCGCTGGTGGAACGCTCCGTTTAGCTTGTAGTATCGGAAGTAGATAAACAGCGCGATAGCAAAGAAGATTGTAGGAAGCCCAATCATAATGCATTGCATACCAAATATGGTTTCCTGTGTTTGTTCAATATTAGGTACGTAATTAACCGCGGTTAAAGCAATACCAATAAAGAACGCCGCAAATGCTGAGCCTGCTTTTACCACCAAAGTTTGCACTGAGTACGCTACACTTTCACAGCGAACACCTAGCTCATATTCACCGTAATCAACGGTATCTGCCACCATAATAACGTTCAGTACCCAAAATAAAGCCGTTCCGATTTGAAGGAAGATACCCGCCGCAGAGATAAGCAGAACATTTTGTTGATCGTACATGCCAATGTAAATCAATACCGCGCTCCCTAAGATAGGGAAACCTGAAGCACCAGCCCATAGCATACGACGGGAGAACATCTTCGCCAGTTTAGGGAACAAGACCAAGGTAATTAAGTTCGCTACCCCAGCATACGCCATGTAGTAAGGGAACAACTCTTCGTTACCGACCACATAGGTAAAGTAGTAGACCGCAAATGCTGTAATGATGTTTGTTGCCAAGTTATAAGACAGAGCCATACACAACAAACTGGTTAACTGACTGTTCTTATAAATCAGTGACACCATTTCTTTTAGGGAAATACGCTTTTCTTCTTGGCTACTATCAAGTTTCTCGGTTGAATAACGCTCTTTAACATTACGCAGGGTAATAAAGGTTGAGAACGCGAAACAGACAATCAGCATCACGCTAAAGATCTGGAAACCATATCCTTTATCGTCACCACCGACATAATTAATGACGGGCATCGCAATCGCAGCCGTTACCATCCAAGCGAGGCTAGCGAAAAAGCGAGGGTATGGCACCAATTCTTCGCGCTCACGTTTATCAAGGGTAAGTGTCGGTACCAAAGACCAGAACGGAATATCCATTAAGGTGTACGTCATCCCCCACAGGATGTAAGTTACAGCCGCGTAAACAATCAGCCATGGACCTTCGAAGTAATGGGCGGTGAACAACATATAAAGCACCACCGAGTTCGCCACTGTACCAATTAAGATCCAAGGTTTAAATTTCCCCCAACGAGTGCGGGTGTTATTCACAATCCAACCCATAATAGGATCATTAACCGCATCCCAAATACGTGCCACTAAGAAAATAGTTCCGACGACTCCCGCTGAAATACCAGCCACATCGGTGTAGTAAAACATCAGGTACATATAAACGATGGTGATCGCAAAATCTTTACCAAACGCACCAAATCCATAGCTCAACTTGGTGTTCATAGAAACACTCATGATGACTCCTTTAGCCCCTAATTCATTAAAGGCTTATTCCGTTATTTTCACGTTATTGATAAGGGCGCAGTCACACGCCCATTGTTGTCGTTATATTATTTTTTGACGCGGGGTTACTGATAAATCCACTCAGGTAGCCAACCTTGATGCGCATCAATCAAGTCATCCACCAGCGCGTATATCTCTTCGATACCTAGTACTGCTGCGGTATGCGGATCTAACATCGCTGCGTGGTAAATACGCTCACGGTTTTCAGTGAGAATGGCTTCGGTCAGTAATGTTTGCACATTGATATTGGTTTGCATTAGCGCCGCAAGGTGGCTAGGTAAACGCCCTACTTTGGTTGGTTGAATACCATTAGCATCAACCAAGCACGCCACTTCAACACAGCACCCTTGCGGTAGGTTTTCGATTAAGCCTTCGTTTTTAACATTGCCGTAAATCACGCTTGGGGTATTGGTCCAAATCGCGTTAATAATGGTACTCGCGTACTCATGAGACTCTTTCACTTCAATAGTGTCAGCTTGTTTGAATGTCTCTAATTCAGCGTTCCAATTCGCAATCTGTTCGATACAACGTTTCGGATATTCGTCCAACGGCACTTTATAACGTTCGATCAAATCAGGACGGTTAGGCTTAATAAAGTAAGGTGTGTATTCGGCAAAATGCTCTGAAGACTCGGTTACGAAGTACCCTAACTTCTTGAACATTTCGTAGCGCACTAAGTTCACACAGCGCCCGTTATGGTGCAGTCCTGGTTTAGGTGCTTGCCCCGACTCAAAAGCGGCAAGCAAATCAGGGTAAATATCGACATACTCACCTTGCGCATTTTTCTTCTCTAGCGTGAGGTAGTACGCCATGTGGTTGATCCCCGCGCAGGTATAACGCATATCGCGGTAATCAATATCAAGATCACGAGCCAACTCTTCAGAGGTTCCTTGTACCGAATGACATAAACCCACTTGCTTGATCTGTGGGTATTTCTCATACATTGCCCACGTATTCATTGCCATTGGATTGACGTAATTGAGCATGGTCGCATCAGGACACACTTGCGTCATATCTTCACAGATTTGCCATAAATGCGGGATGGTACGCAGCGAACGCATAATGCCGCCAGGACCTAAGGTATCAGCGATGGTTTGTTCCAACCCGTGGCGTTTACACACGTCAAAGTCAATCACAGTACAAGGCTCAAATCCGCCAATCTGAAACGCCACAACAACAAAATCAGCATTTTCTAATGCCGCTTTCTGGTCTGTGTAACAATGGATTTCCCCTTTTGCACCCGCCGATTCCATCAGTTTGCTCACCACAATGTGAGACTCTTCGAGACGCACAGGGTCAATATCCATTAGCGCCACTTGCGCATGTTTTAACGCCGGCTTATGGAACACATCACCTAAGATGTTTTTTACAAAAATGGTAGAACCCGCACCGATAAAGGTAATTTTTGGAGCATTCATAGCTTTGTCCTTAACACTCAATGAATCTTGCGATGATTCAACATTACCTGTCGACAAAGCGCTTTTTCGTCTCGTTTAGCAAAACCCATCTCCTGTTTTCTCATATTTATCTTCAAGCAGGTAAAAATATGAGAAAACAGGAGAAAAAGAGGCATTTTGATGAGCTTTTAAAATAGACCAAGCAGCTAAACAACAAAGTGTTAGCCACATCTCGATTTGGAATTGGAATCTTTGATCTATCGCTCTAAAGCATAACTTACCATTGGTGAAATTCAGATCGGTTTGCTATATCCAAGCGACAACGATTTTGAGGCAAAGACATGAACTCTCCCCACTCTGAACCCGTGCTGATCTCAACCCAAGACAGTTATTCAGCAGAAAGTGTTTCTATCAGCCCACTGTCTCTTTTCTCGTCATACGATAAAGTCGATGTGGAGTTGCGGCGACCTCATGACATGCCCGGCTATCACTGGCATGGGCAAGTTGAAGTCAATATTCCTTTCGGCGGTGATGTCGAATACATAGTGAATGGCAACCCTATGGTGATTAAAGACGGACACATAGGGTTGTTTTGGGCATCGGTGCCTCATCGTCTCACTGACTGCGGTACATGCCATAACATGGGGATCATCAATATCCCTATTCACCATTTTTTGGCATGGCCACTGAACAAAGAATTGGTCAACCAAATAACACATGGCGCAGTACTGCAATCGAACAGCCCTATGCTGGTCAGTGAATTTGAAATTGAACGGTGGGAGAAAGAACTGACGCAGGCTGTTGTTGAAACCAGTAAAACAAAAACAGATAAAGCTGAAACTGCAAATACAGCAAAAACCGTTCATTTCACGGGTAATGAAAGCCGTCAGCAATTAGCCGCTGATGAAATTAGCCTAATGTTAAAAAGGCTGTGTTTTGATGGTTGGCACGCGACTTTAGCGCGAAGTGGTGAAAAACCAACGCAATCGGGTGTTTCGAAACATTCTCAGTTTTATGTCAGTCAAATGCTGGAATACATCGCTCGCCACCATGACTCGCCCCTAACCGTGAATCAAATAGCAGAACATGTCGGTTTAAACCCTAACTACGCAATGGGGATTTTCCAGCGCATGATGCAACTTACCATTAAGCAATACATCACAGCCATGCGGATGAATCACGCCAAGGCGTTACTGAGCGATACAGAACGCACGATCCTAGATATTTCGCTCACAGTGGGTTTTAACTCTAGCAGCCGTTTCTATCAAACATTTCAGACTTATTTGGGCGTGACCCCAACCCAATACCGCAAACTGAGCAGGAATGATCATCGTTGGGCAGTAAAAGGCACCTCTCCTCTCCAACAACTAGAAAAAGGCGCGTGTAACGGCAAACAACCCGTAGGTTTTGTTATGAAAGAATGATCTCTACTAACTAGGAATAAAACAACTTTGGCATGCTCAACACATCAGTATTCATTCTTAGGGAGTGCGTCTTGTATCTCGTAATAATCCCCTTTTTCTGCCACAAAAATATGTTGCGCCAGTTCTACATGTGTCGGCTGTTCAAACACACCCATGTAAATCCCAATCCATTGGTGTTTCTGCTTATCGATAGGATCAAAAAACAATGACGTTCCACACTTTGAACAAAAGCCACGACGTGCTTTCGATGATGATGCAAACCAAGTGATTGCGTCTTCACCCTCAATTTTGACACTCAATAACGGCACTTCGGTAGTTGCACCTATGTGACCAGAAAATTTACGACACTTGGTGCAATGGCATAATTCAACAGGCGATAATTTAGCATCAACTGAAAGTTTTACCGCACCACATAAGCAAGAGCCGTGATACATACATCCCTCCAATGTTCATTAAAAACATAAGGATAGCGCGGTTAAAAAAACATTATTGGAACATTGCGCCCATTAACGACGCTGACAAGACGTACAACCGCGACACGCAGAACGAGTATGTTTATCTAACCGACCACGCTGCACCTTACAATATGCATTTTTTAATGCACGACGTGCTGAGAACCAATCATCAGGCTTTGAGATCAGCAAATAACCATTAAAGCGTTTCATTAGCTCAGTACGGTATTCATTCAAGAAGCGGCTATCGCATTCAATTTCAAAGTGCTCAAACGCCTGCTCAAGACAGGTAAAGCTGGCTATTTTTTGTTGGATGTCAGTTTGGCTCATAATCTACAAGATTTTAGTATTTGCGTTAGTGTAAAACGATTAAAACAATGAATTATTGATGTAGCACGTCAAATACCAATAAAACGGAAACGCCCAAGGTTATTAGCCTTGGGCGTTTCTTCTGACAAATTCGTTTTTAGCATTCAACTAACAACCGATACTCACAACTTCATATGCAAAATAGGAAACGGTTTTCCCATATCATCTAACGGTGAACGAGAAATCACTTTAAACCCCATGTGCTCATAAAAACCAACGGCTTGGGGGTTCTGCTCATTAACATCAACCGCATTAACTGCAAACTCATCATAAGCATATTGAAGAAGGCATTTGCCTACACCTTGCCCTCTTGCTTCATCAAGCACAAATAACATCTCAACCTTGTGTTCATTAACACCGATAAAGCCAAGAATATCGCCGCCACAACTTTTCACACAGCGCAATGTTACTGCAGGAAAAGCATGGTCGATGATCATGGGCTTAAAAAAGCTGATATCAGCTTCAGTAATAAAGTCATGGGTTGCTAGGACTGAATTCTCCCACACGATAAGCAGTTCTGCGTAATCGGTAGGAAGCACATTTTCTACAATCATTTAATTCTCTCAATGTTAATGTAACCATGTGCAGCCGCGAAGCGTGATTATGACGCAACTTATTCTGGGAATAAAGCTCATCTCAGCCTACTCTAGAATCATCTCATTCACGTTAGGATAACCACGATGACAAACCTTACTATTGTTGCCAATATCATTGCCAAACAAGACAAAGTTGAGTTAGTAAAATCGGAATTGCTCAAGCTCATTGCCACCACACGCGCTGAAGAAGGCTGTGTGAATTACGACTTACATCAAGATAATGAAAATCCTGCCCATTTCTTATTCTATGAAAACTGGGCTTCACGCGAGTTGTGGCAACAACACATGGCAAACAAACATATCGCTGAATACCTTGGTACAACCGAAGGCTGTGTTGAGAGTTTCACCGTAAATGAAATGACAGTGATCGGTTAACATACCATCAGCTTTAGAGCGCTGAGGCGTCATGAGGTTTCTTTCGCTGCAGTTCACCTGTAAAGTACTGCCCAATTACACAGGCTAAACAGAATATTTGTTATGAATATCGGAAATGAAGTAATCGAAACCCTAGACGAACTAGAAAGTTTTCTTACCTCTGTGGAAGACGGTGGTCTGGGTCTAACCAATGTTGCAGGCGTTGCAATGGCAACCAGCAATGCAGATGGTCGCCCTTTCGTAGCAGTGCTTGATGACAAGCATCAGCTTCTACTTGGTCGCTGGGTTTCGCAAGACGTTTATGAAAACGGTAAAGACCTAGTTCGTACAGGTCCAAAGCGTAAAAAGCACTAAAGAATCTTCACATTCTCGTAGAAAAGCGAGCCGCATTTGGTAGCTCGCTTTTTATTTCGAATTATTTAGTTACTACTTTATCCACTGTGAGATTCAAAAAAATTCCAAACCATCATACCCACAGGTCCTAAGGCCTTACTATTTAACTTAGCAACATATACTGGCACAGTCATGACAGGCAGGTTATCTAACTTAATCAATGAGTTAGATTGACTTTCTTGTTCAGCTTCGTGTAGAGCGAGTCGCCCCCATCCCAAACCACTATGAATCAATGCTTTTTTTGTATTGTGGTCAGACACATACCACTGCAAGCCATCTTTCATAATCCCTGAATCAGGACCACTTTTATACGATGACTTCACTACAACTTGTGGATAAGCCAATAAGTCAGATAGCGTGATCACTGGCTGATCAGCCAACGGGAAAGTATTGGAGATGAAAACAGGTAATTCACACTGCTCAATACAGCGATACTTCACTTGCTGACTTCGCTCCAACACGGAGTATATACCGATATCGACAACGTCATCTAACAACATCCGTTCACCAGAAGCCGTTTCAATATTTAAATGGATGATTGTTGAAGGAAAAGATTGTTTTAGCTCTGATAAAAGTTGCGTGACTTTTTCCATCGGAAAAATAGCACTAAAACTCAACCGTAATTCCGTTTCCACCTCACTGCTCATTTGCTTTGCAAACATATCAAACTCATTCGCTTCATTAAGCAAGTGCTGAATTTTTTGTAATAAGATCTTACCGTTACGAGTTAGTTCTGGGCGATAAGTCTCACGATTGAATATTTCAATCTGGTAATACTCTTCAACTTGCTTCACAGAATAAGAAACCGCTGAACGTGCTTTAAAAAGCCGTTCACTGGCTTTGCGAAAGCTACCTTCTTGATGAATAACGTTGACGACGTGTAAATGTTCTAATGCAATCATGGTCTAATAATATGACCAAGACATTCTAAAAGCTATGCTTTTTTAGAACATAAGACCACCCTATATTAATCATATCGCCACCGAGGCAATCACTTAAAGCTAAGAATCACGATATAGGGAACTCACCATGAACATTGAATTTCTGACGACTCCTGAGCATTACTTTCAAAACTTATTAGATTACCCTTTTCCTCCTAATTACATTGAAATCGATGGCATGCGTATGCACTACCTAGATGAAGGTAGTCACCATAGCCAAACTATCTTCCTGCTTCACGGGCAACCTTCTTGGAGTTACCTTTATCGCAATATGATCCCATTGTTTGTTGAAGCCGGTTACCGCGTAATTGCCCCTGATCTCATTGGCTTTGGTAAATCTGATAAGCCTTTATCTAGCGAAGATCACAGCTACGCCAATCACGTCAATTGGATGGAGCAATTTATTGAACAACTAGGGATAACGCATGCAGCGGCATTTATGCAAGATTGGGGCGGCATGATTGGCTTGAGAGTATTGGCGCAACAACCACAATGGCTCGATCGATTAGTGGTTTCTAATACCGCACTTGCTGAGATGCGTGGACTCGAAAAATTTATGGTGCCAAAAGTATTAAAAGTCATGGCAGCACTCGCGGGTAAGCCCTCGTTATCAACACTGACCAATAAAATAAATTATGGCAACTGGGCTGGTTATTTTCGCCATGCATCAAAGCTCGAAATTGGACAAGTGTTACAAGCACTAACCACACAAACATTAAGCTTGGCAGAGATTCAAGCTTATGACGCCCCTTTTCCTACTTCAGAATACTATGCGGGTCCGCGCAAAATGCCTGAAATTGTTGCCTCAGACCTAGACGCAGTAAACGCAGACTGGGCAAAGCTTAAACAATGGTCTAAGCCAGTGCTCACTTTATTTAGCGCTCAAGACCCATTTTTGGCTGAGCGTGATTATGACAAGAAGTTTCAGCAAAACTTCAGCGGTGCAAAACATCAACCTCATGCAGTTATCAGTAATGCCTCACACTTTCTCCAAGAAGATCAATCTCAAATCATCGCAGACAAAGTGATCCATTGGCTAAAACAAACGCAATTTTGACCGATCCCCCCTCCTATCTCTTAAAGGAAAATACAATGAAAATTCTCGCAATTGGTGCCAACGGTATCATTGGCAGTGCTGTCGTTCGTCTATTACAACAGGATCACGAGGTAATTAGTGTTGGTCATCACCAGGGAGGTTTAACCGTGGATATTGAAAACACGGAATCAATCACTGCCTTATTTGAAACCGTAGGTAAAGTTGATGCCATCATTTGCATGGCGGGCAATGGCGAAATGGGGAGCTTACAAACCATGCCTGAATCTGGCTTCTTAACTGTGTTACACAACAAAGTCATGGGGCAGGTCAACCTTGCGCGCATTGGATTGGCGTACTTAACCGAAGGAGGCTCTATTACGCTAACCTCTGGTCAGGCTGCAAATATCCTAATGCCCAATACTTCTGCAATCGCAATGGGTGTTGCCGCAATTGATGCTTTCGTTGCAACCGCTGCATTAGAATTAGATTCTGGCAAACGCATTAACGCTGTCAGCCCCAGCATGGTTAAAGAAACCATGGAGCAATGGGGAGTTGATAGCAGCACCGGTATCCCAGCTAATGACGTTGCGCTTCATTATCAAGCCAGCATTCAAGGCACGGATAACGGAAAAACCTTCAATGCCATTCCGTCAAATTAATTGATGCTCAAGCCACCTGTTTAAGGTGGCTGAATGCAATTAATCTCACAAGTAAGTCATTGTGCAGACGCACTCTCGTTTTCTAACGCTCGGCAATACATCGCCACTGCCCCTTCGCACATTTCAATCGTAAGCGCGCCAGCGCTGCACTTCATGGCTAATGCAAAGCCATGCAAATAATCCACCAGCAGACCCAAAGCATCGTTACGGATACTCTCATCCAACGCTAGTGGCTCCAAAATACAGTTAAAGCGTTCAGTAAAGACCTGTGCAGGCCCTGTCGATTTCATCGTTAGCAAAGTTTCGAGTAACCCAGAATAACTTGCCAACAAACTTAAATAGCTATGGCAAAGCGACTCAAGTGCTTGTCGCCATGGCGTACCAAATTGCGGCTCATAAATATCTGTCACTAACGAAACTGTGATGGCTTCTAACAGTGCCTCTTTGTTTTTGAAATAGTGGTAAATCGCCATCGCATCAACATTTAGAGCCAAAGCTAACTTACGGATACTTGGGATTTTTCCTTCCTCCGCCATCATCACTTTTGCCTGTTCAATGATTGTAGCTTGGCTCAGTTGGCTTCCTTTACCACTTGGTCGCCCTCTTTTTTTCTCGTTGACACTCATCGCAAACACTCGCTAGAATTAATTTCTACACCGTAGAATTATTTTATCGTGTTTACTTGTTATTGCCAATACATCCTTAATACACAGCGTTGCGCTCAACGCGAACGGAGCTGAAAATGTCAAACATCGTATATATTGCAACCAGTCTTGATGGCTACATTGCAGACAAAGACAATAAAATAGATTGGTTACATGAAATCCCAAACCCTGAAGGTTCTGACAT
Source organism: Photobacterium jeanii (assembly GCF_001650345.1). Lineage (GTDB taxonomy): Bacteria > Pseudomonadota > Gammaproteobacteria > Enterobacterales > Vibrionaceae > Photobacterium > Photobacterium jeanii. The sequence continues at coordinate 196,436 of NZ_LVHF01000029.1, forward strand.
GGGGTTTGGCGCGTTTATGGATCGCATTGATGCGCTAGTGATGGGCAGAAATACCCTAGAAATGGTACTAAGCTTCGATTGTGATTGGCCTTACCCAAAACCTGTCTTTGTATTGAGCAATACTCTCAAGCAGGTGCCTGCAGGCTACGAAGATAAAATTTTTCTCGTCAGCGGTGAGCTTGAAGAAGTTGTCAAAACCATCAATGAAAAAGGCTATAACAGCCTCTACATCGATGGCGGCATCACCGTTCAAAACTTCTTAAAACAAGACATGATTGATGAACTCATTATCACCACTATCCCTGTTTTATTAGGCGGAGGAATTCCACTCTTTGGTGAACTGGCATCACCTCTCAAATTTAAGCACCAAGAATCTGAACAGCTTCTTGGCTGTATTGTTAAAAATACCTTCATCCGCACGCGATAATCAACGGCAAACTTGGTCGTTCAATATCACACTGATTAGGCGCTGCCTGTTTATTCACAAGGTAGCGTTCCACCTTGCCCTCTTCCTGCTCAAGCCAAACAAAAAGTAAGTTAATTAATAAAAGTTAAGAAAACTTCAGGATTACAGATATAAAAACAGTGTGTTTTAAAATGGTCGTATGATTAAATTTATATACAAAATCTAACTACATTCCATTAATAACAGCTACTTACCTGCTATAAACACAACTACCACGAGCAAAATAACAAATGAAAAAGCTACTTACTTGCGGCGCAATTCTAACGACAATCTTAACCGGCTGCGTATCTGCCGACTTTTTTTATGACTCCCTTCTAGAAGAAGTCGATACCAACAAAAACGGATCAATATCAAAAGCTGAGTATATCGCGTCATGGAAAAAAGATACGCAAGGTCAAACCCGAGCTGAAGTCGAAAAAGAGTTCAAAACATTCGATGTAAATAACGACGGTAAAATCGAACGCGCTGAATTTAATAAAGTCTTCAGCGGTAAATAAGCGCTAGCTACATACCGATACTAAACTAATATCACGCCATCATCAGATATGATGGCGTTTTTGATGGCGCGTTTAGCAATCATGGTCAAGACTTTCACTCAATAGCTACATTGTTCACTTCGCAACTCGACCACACCATCCCTACTCATCTCGTAGCCAAGAATTACGAGTAATAATGGTCTAACCCGAGAGCAAAAGTGAACAGCTAAAAATAACGAGCAATGCGCAGAGGGAAAATCATGGATAAGCCAATCATTGCAGACAATAAACCGATCAAGGTTGAGTTGACTAAAGGCCAAGAGTATTACTTTTGTGCCTGTGGACGTTCAAAAAGCCAACCCTTTTGCGATGGCTCCCATGTAGGAACCAGCTTGACACCCAAAGCGTTCGTAGCAGAAGAGAGCGGTGACAACTATTTATGTCAGTGCAAACAGACCGCTAACGCACCTTTTTGCGACGGTTCGCACAAGCAATTCACCACAGAAAAAGTCGGAATTGAAGCGCCAGAGCCCCAACAAACCATTCCTGTTTCACAAGCATCTTCAACAGCAGCACCAATGGCTGCGCCAACGCCAGAAGAGCCAACGGTTGCTTTTATTCATCAACTGGCAAGAGAAGGATTATCCAAGCTAGGGCATCATGGCACGATGACTTCCATGGGTGTTCCTCGTCATTTATTGCCCCATTGGGATGACTTACAAATCATGGTGGCACAAATGGCGACTAAACCTTTACTAGAAACAGAGCCCGTTGCCACCGAGTTGATCATTGGCCCACAAGCAAAAAAGCCGTTAAAACTCAGCATTCCCCTGTTTGTTTCTGACATGAGTTTTGGCGCTTTATCTGAAGAAGCCAAAACCGCTCTCGCCAAAGGAGCGGAGTTAGCAGGTACGGGAATTTGTTCTGGCGAAGGTGGTATGCTGCCAGAGGAACAAGCCGCAAACTCACGCTATTTTTACGAGCTTGCCAGTGCTCAATTTGGCTACGATGAAAAACTGCTGACTCGCGTTCAAGCCTTTCACTTCAAAGGTGGACAAGGTGCGAAAACAGGAACTGGCGGCCACCTGCCGGGCAACAAAAACACGGGTAAAATTTCACAGGTTCGTGGTATTCCCGAAGGAGAACCGGCGATTTCGCCACCGACTTTTACTCACCTTACGACCACAGCCGACTTCAAAGCCTTTGCGGATCATGTTCGAGACATCACTGGCGGTATTCCTATCGGCTTTAAATTAAGTGCCAATCACATCGAAGAAGATATTCAGTTTGCACTTGATGCCAGTGCAGATTACATCATTTTAGATGGTCGCGGTGGCGGTACAGGTGCGGCACCCGAGATCTTCCGTGATCATATCAGTGTGCCGACGATCCCAGCCCTTGCTCGCGCTCGACACTATCTTGATCAACAAGGCATGAGCGGTAAAGTCACACTGATTGTGACCGGTGGATTACGCCTTCCAATGGACTTTGTTAAGGCAATGGCATTAGGTGCTGACGGTGTCGCGATTGCCAACAGTGCCATGCAATCTATTGGCTGTGTTGCTGCTCGAATGTGCAATACCAATAACTGCCCAGCAGGGATCGCCACTCAAAAAGCAGACTTACGCCAGCGGCTAAATGTTGATAAGTCAGCCAAGCAACTACAAAACTTTTTCGAGGCATCGGTTACCTTAATGCAAGTCATGGCACGTGCTTGTGGTCACCATTCGCTTTCAAAATTCAATCCTAATGATCTCGCTACTTGGCACAAAGAAATGGCAGAGTTATCAGGTATTCGCTATGCGGGCGTTAAATTTAAACAAGAGTAAATGCGGCTTAAGTGTGAGCAAGATAGCGATAAAAAAGCAGCAATTAAGTGCTACAAATTATGGTGTTTGATCTATGTTTAAATGCCAGAAAAAAGCTCTATATTTTTGTATAAATTTGAGACAAACCGCCACTTTTCAACTTCTGATTGGTATTAAATTAAACGCAAATTACCAGCAACAAAACAAAGTTCTAATGAAGTAGTTAAATTTTACCTAATCAATCACCCAACATGGAGTTGTTAACGTATGAGTGATGCTGCGATACAAAAGCCAGGAAAGAAAAAGCTTAGCTTTCCTTCCGCTTACACTGTGTTATTTGCTGTAGCGGCACTGGTTGCCCTACTTACTTGGTTTGTAGATGCCGGGGTGTATAACAAGCTGGCATACCAAGGGAATGAATTTGTCATTACCTATGCTGACGGTTCAACCAATAGCCTTCCTGCAACCCAAGAAAGCTTAGACAGTGTCGGCATTAAAGCTGACTTAGAAAAGTTTGTTAATGGCGATATTTACAAACCCGTCGGTATTCCAAACTCTTACACCCAAGTTGAGTCGAATCCGCAAGGTGTAATGGATCTGTTCAAAGCACCTATTCAGGGGATGTATCAGTCGATTGACGTAGTGTTCTTTGTGCTCGTTATTGGCGGCTTCATTGGTATCGTTAACCACTCGGGGGCGTTCAGTGCCGGTATCAACCGACTGTCACATGCAATGACAGGGAAAGAAACCTGGTTAATTGTTATTGTTACTGCTTTGATTGCATTGGGCGGTACTAGCTTTGGGATGGCAGAAGAAACCATCGCCTTCTACCCTATTCTCGTACCCATTTTCATTGCCGCTGGTTACGACGCCATTGTTGCACTTGCTGCTATCTACTTGGGTTCTTCAATCGGTACTATGTGTTCTACCGTTAACCCATTCTCAACCATCATTGCTTCTAACGCCGCAGGCATTAACTGGACGCTAGGTCTGAACTCACGCCTTGCGCTACTTATCATCGGTACTATTGCTTGCATGCTGTACATCATCCGCTATGCAAAAAAAGTGAAGGCCGATCCAACGCAATCTCTGATCTACAGCCAGAAAAAAGAGATTGAAGAGCGCTTCCTTGGCAACATGACTTCTGGTGAAGACAATACCAAACTCAAAAAGCATCACTCGCTTATCTTGGCACTGTTCGCTTCTACCTTCTTTATTATGGTGTATGGCGTATCGTCACTTGGCTGGTGGTTTGAAGAGATGACGACACTGTTCTTCGTATCGTCAATCATCATTGCGATTGTTGATCGTATTCCTGAGAAACAGTTTGTTCGGGAGTTCATCCAAGGTGCTAATGATCTTCTAGGCGTTGCCTTGATCATCGCGATCGCTCGTGGTGTTACCGTTCTAATGGATAACGGTATGATCAGTGATTCTATCCTTCACACCAGTGCCGCTATGGTTGATGGCATGGACAAAGGATTCTTCATTGTTGTGATGATGTTCTTGTTCGCAGGGATTTCTTTCTTCGTACCGTCATCATCTGGCTTAGCGGTACTCTCTATGCCTATCATGGCACCACTGGCTGATGTTGTGGGCGTACCACGCGACAATATCGTCAGCGCTTACCAATTCGGTATGGGCTTAATGGCGTTTATCACCCCTACAGGTTTGGTACTTGCCTCGTTGGCGATGGTGAATGTGACCTTCGATAAATGGCTCAAGTTCGTCATGCCACTATTGCTTGTCCTCATTGGACTCTCGGCTGCGACGCTACTGGTTAGCGTGTACATCTAAACATTTCACTGATACGCAAAGACAAACAAGCCCTCACATCATGAGGGCTTGTTTACTTCTATGCGACTTTTCCAGACAAAAGCTACACCGCTAGCTCCATCTGCTCGTCAGTATTGGCATCACCTTCGTTGGCTGCCACCTTACGCTCAAAGTCCTGAACACTCTTATAGAGGATAGTAATCAGCATAATACCTGTCGCAGCGAGACCTAAACCTATACCGCCCCAAATACCTTCCAGCCCCATTTTGTGCATTAAGAACCACGCTGCAGGCAAACCTACGACCCAATAACCAACCACAGTTGAAATAGTCGGGACTATCACCACCTTCATGCCACGCAGAATACTGATTGCCGCAAGTTGCCATGCATCAACCACAAAGCACAGCGCCACCATGATCATTACACCCGGTAAGGCTTTAACTAGCTCAGATGCTAAAGCATCTCCTTCAACCGTAAAGACTTGCGTTAGAAACTCTGGGTAAATGCTCAACAGAATACCAATCACAGCACTGGTCGCGGTTACAACCACTAACCCTTGTTTCGCATAATGGCGTACTAACTTAGGCTCATTACTGCCGACATGCTGGCTAACCAAAATCGATACCGCTTGCGAAAAGCCAAAGGCAATATTCCACGAAAAGTTTAAGCACTGCATTGCAATCTGATTAAGCGCTAACGACACCGCCCCTAGCGTACCCGCCAATAAAGCCGCCCCTGAGAACAACGCATGCTCAAGTAAGGTAGCAATCATGATTGGCACACCAATTGCCAACAATGGTGTCATCGCACTTAGGCGATATTCATTAAAGCGATTGAAAGGCAAATACTTCGCATATTTAGGTTGAGTGAATACCCACACGCCGTAGCCAATCATAATAAGTAGTGCCGCCAGTGATGTTCCGTAGCCTAAACCTGCGATCCCCATATCCATGTGGAAAGCAAACAAGTAACTGATCGGCACATTCAATGCCACCGTCGCCAGCGACATCACCATCACCGAACGGGTATCACCAAAGGCACTCACTAGGCTACGCAATACCAATAAGAACAATGTTGGCAACATAGACCACTTCAGAGCATGGAAATATTCCATTGCCAGTACCACAGCTTGCGGATCTTGGTCTGCTTTTTGAAGCCATGTTTCAACACTGTAAAACAGCGGTTGAAGCGCCAAAGTTAAGATCACCGCTAACAAAATACCGCCTTTTAGCGATATACGAACCTCATTGTCTGCTTTTTCTGGTTGGCGAGCCTGCTTGCCATAAGCAATAGCGATCAAGTTGGCGACACAGCCCACTGTGCTACCAGCAATGATGAAAATAAAAGAATAAATAGAAGCCCCCAAACCACCGCCAGCAATGGCCATGATGTTGAGTTTCGCCATCATCCAGACATCAGTGAACATCAGCAATTGCGCTATCAATTGCGAGATGATCAAAGGAAATGCCAGGCTAACCAGTTTCTTCATTCGTTATTTGCCTACCTACAAAATCTAAATACAAAAAATCTATCAATGGAATGCTGAACAATTCAGCTAATGCTTGAGCATGCGCTCAGATTAAATAGCTAAGCAAAAAGCAGTTATAGCGAAGAAGAGGATTCAACAGAGTATGACTTACCTATAAACTGCCGCTTAATTTGGCTTAGCTTGAAAGAAAAATGTGATCTTTCACACACTCCAAAAGTAGTGGGATATCGATTGATTTTCAAACGAGTTTTCGGCACTCTTGCATTCATAAAACTCATGCGAAAGGTGACTCAAATGAAAAAACGACACGCAATGCTGCCGTCTTCACTTAATGGATTACGCGTATTTGAAACCGCGGCCCGTCATTTGAGCTTTACCCTCACCGCAGATGAACTCAATGTGACCCAAAGCGCGGTTAGTCGCCAGATAAAACAGCTAGAAGAACAACTCGGAATTACTTTATTTATAAGGGAACATAGAGCATTAAGTTTAACAGATGAAGGTAAATCGTTATCTGAATTACTGACACGCCAATTTAGTGAATTAAATGGTCATCTAGACCAGCTAAAAAACCAAGATGACAACACATTACGATTAAACGTTGCTATGAGCTTAGCGGTTCGCTGGCTGATCCCTCGCTTGCATTCCTTTAAAGAACAGCAACCCGATATCGATATCGTGCTGTCATCGATTATTGGCAATACCAGCGATGAGGTTAGCCTGAACAGTGATGAATACGATATTGCCATCTATAACTACGAACAAAAGCCACAAGATCCAAGACCTTCAACCTTTCTTCGGTTTGAGATGCTAGCGCCTGTTTATTCAGCACTCATATCTGCAGATAAAACGCCATTACCGCTTGAAGAAGCCTTATGTTTTCCACTATTGCACCCTACTAAAGACAGATCAGACTGGCGTAATTGGCTCGCTTATTCCGGCATCAACTTCACCCACCAAGATAATGGACTCACCTTTGACACCTTAGACATGGCATTAACCTCATGCATGGCCGGTCAAGGCATTGCAATGACTGATTTATTATTGGTGGTCGATGAACTAGAGAAAGGCTTCTTACAGTTGCCTCAGCCCGCGACCATCATAGAAGGGCCTTGGCGATACGCTTATGTCTGCCAAAATAACAGCCGAGTCACTCGTACCTTTATTGAATGGCTAGAGCAGCAAGTAAGACAAGAGCAAGCACAATTCTTCGCTTTAGCTCAACGAAAGAACTGGCAAATCCAACCAAGAGAACAGAATTAGCCTTTTGAGGGTATCAATACACTTATAGCCCTCACCTCTAACTTGGCTGTTCGATATCAGAAAAACGAGCAAGTTAACGCCAACATCCTAAAATTACTCACAAGCACAGCATTTCTTCATGCTGTGCTATTTCCGCTTGCGCTCGCACACCTCAAATGATAATAATTATCACTTCAATTTAATGATTTGGATTTGGTATGAAACAAGCAGCCAGCTGTTACCAAGCTTTCTTCTCCGCTGAAGACCGCTTTCTCAACCCGCACATCGTGCCGGGATTTGAACCTGATGTGATTGTCGATTTTATTCAATCTGGCTTAACACTCGCTGGCTGTTATCAATCGGGAACCCAAATGCCAAACCCACTATTACAAGAACTCTTTCTAAGGCGTGTGTTCTTCAATCTACTCCAAGCCATTAACCATAGAGGGCATTCTCGCATTTTCCGTCGAGTATGTTGGGACTACCTACACTGTCCCCTCCTCGCGCTGAAAAAGTTTTACGGCAATTCAGAAGATGGCCGCCGCCGATTCCAACGACTACAACGTGAAATACGACAAGTCCAACATAGCTCGGGCTTTTAAGGAATAACAATGACAACCGAATACCGAATTGAAAAAGACAGCATGGGTGATGTTCATGTACCCAAAGATGCGCTCTACCAAGCACAAACTCAACGCGCCATTGATAACTTTCCAATCAGTGGCATCCCAATGCCAACACAATTCATTCAAGCGCTAGCGTATGTAAAACAAGCCGCAGCTCGCAGTAATCTTGAGCTCAACTTGCTTGATGGCGATATCGCCCATGCCATTATCGATAGCTGCCAGCTGATCATTGATAAACAGCACCACGATCAATTCCCTATCGATGTATTCCAAACGGGCTCGGGCACCAGTTCCAACATGAATGCCAATGAAGTGATCGCCACGCTAGCCAGTCAGCAACTTGGTCGTGCCGTGAGCCCGAATGATCATGTAAATATGGGCCAAAGTAGTAACGATGTTATCCCTACTGCCATTCAAGTCAGTGCAGCACTGAGCTACCACCACCAATTAGCGCCCGCCCTTACCCATTTAATGGCGATATTAGACGAGAAAAGTGCTCAAGTAGAATATGTGATCAAAACTGGGCGTACTCACCTCATGGATGCGATGCCAGTTTCGTTGGCTCAGGAATTACAAGGCTGGAAAACGCAAGTCGAGAAAGCCAAACAGGGAATTGAACATGCGCTAGAAAACACCTGCGCACTCGCTCAAGGCGGTACCGCAGTGGGCACAGGGATCAACGCGGATCCTCAATTTGCCGCGACTTTTGCCAATAACCTTTCGATCTCAACTGAAATCCCTTTCACAACCAGTGATAACTTCTTCTATAACCTCAGTAGCCAAGATGCCATTGTCTCCCTATCTGGTCAGCTAAAAACCACAGCGGTTGCCATCATGAAGATCGCCAATGATCTTCGCTGGATGAACTCAGGTCCACTCGCTGGGCTGGGTGAAATTGAACTTGAAGCGCTGCAACCAGGTTCATCTATCATGCCAGGTAAAGTGAACCCAGTGATCCCAGAAGCAGCCGCTATGGTCGCTGCGCAAGTGATAGGCAACGACACCACCATCACTGTGGCTGGTCAATCTGGTAACTTCCAGCTCAACGTTATGCTACCTGTGATTGCGTATAACGTGATCCAAAGTGTTGAGTTACTTGCGAATGCTTCAGCGTTACTTGCTAACAAAGCGATTGCCAGCTTTACGGTACGTGAAGATAACCTACAACAAGCGCTGGCTCGCAACCCTATTTTAGTGACTGCGCTTAACCCTGTTATCGGTTACCTAAAAGCTGCAGAAATCGCCAAAAAAGCTTATAAGGAGCAAAGAGCTATCATTGACGTTGCGGCGGAAGAAACTGAGCTAAGCCGTGAAGAGCTCACTGCTTTACTCGACCCAGCTAAACTCACCCAAGGCGGGATCGCCCATTAACCATATCGTCGAGATAAAAAGTAAAACGCCACCTAAACTTATGCTTTGGTGGCGTTTCTGTATTCTGTTTAAAAACTGATGTTAATTGCTATTAGCTAGATATCGCTGTCGAAAGAGGCTGGCGAAATTCATTAAGTAACTTCGGGCGTCCGAAATAGTAGCCTTGCAAGTAATCAGCGCCTAACTCTATCGCTGTAATATATGCTAGCTGATCTTCGACACCTTCCAATAACACCCTTGCGCCAATGGATTTAGCCAATGCCATAGCATCCGTTAGCCGTTTAGTGTCCCCAGCGATGTACTCCTGCAACAACGATTTATCCATCTTAATGATGTCAGGCAATACACTTTTAGCACGAGACTCCGATGAAGCCTGACTGCCGTAATCATCAAGCGCAAGCTTTACACCTTTGTCACGCATTTGCTTAATGACGGTAAACAGATCGTCTTTGGCCTCGCAATGGTGTTCAAGCAATTCAAAATAAATATTATTGCAATCTAGTCCCAAAGATTTAACACGCGGAAACAAGAGTTTAGGGCCACTTTTGTTATTAAAGTTATCAATCAGCGCATCTGGACTCATGTTCAAAAACAAAGCACCAGCGTCAAAAAAACATGCAAAATTGCGAAGATGGATCACACGAGCAAGGCGATCAATATTGATTTTATCGTTGATTGGCAAGTCATTAGCGGTGAAAAATGGCTCGGTTTGAAAGCGAGAACCATCAAGATCATAAACACGCATTAATGCTTCATAACCAAAGACCTGTCCATCATGCGTTATGATTGGCTGAAACGCGCTTTTTATAACTTTGTCTTTATAAACAAAGCTATAACCATCACTCGCAGTGCCACGTAAATGGCATTCTAAATCGTCAACTGTGCGAAGAATTTTATTCACTAACAATCTCACCTAACAACATAACGACGGTTAAAACTCCAGCACAGGATATTTATAATATCTATGGTCGAGATACTTACACATACAAGTCTAAGATTATATAACTTGCGTCAAAAAAATACCGATAACGGCGCGCATTAAACAATTTATTGACTAAAAGCGCAATAGCGCTACAAAATTTAGTGCAACACCTTACATATCAGAACTTTAGCACACCAAGACCAAAATCCAGCATGTCTTACCATCAAAAATACACATTCTTGAAAAAGAATCGTCACATTCCGTGTCTAGGCTGAATGCAATCATTTAGAACAGTAATATTGATGGAATAACTTTAGTGTCAGTGAATAACGTACAACATCATCAGCCTTATTTAGCTATTTTTGATTTAGATGAAACGCTAATTGCGGCAGACTCCGCAAGTTTGTGGGCAGCGTTTCTTGTTGAGCAACAACTCGCTAGACCAAACTTACTGACAGAAGAACAAGAGATGATGGTGGCTTATGCCAAAGGTGACATGGATATGCACACCTATATGCAAGCAACCCTAGAGCCACTAAAAGGAAAAGACAAAGCGAGCATTGCAACGCTAGTTGAACAATTTATTGAGCAAAAGATAAAACCAGCACTATATCAAGATGGGCTTGAACGTATTCAATGGCATAAAAAGCGAGGAGATACCGTGGTAATCGCCTCTGCAACCTCTGAGCACTTAGTGAAGCCAATCGCCAATATGCTAGGTGTCGACGATGCCATTGCCATCGAACTCGAAATGCTAAACAACATCTACACAGGCAACACCAAAGGTATTCTCAGTTACCAACAAGGAAAGGTGACCCGTATGAAAGCATGGATTGCAGATAGCGAAACTCACTACCGAGGCTGTTACGGCTACAGTGATTCGGTGAATGATTTACCCTTGTTAAACGCAGTCGATAAACCCTTCGCTGTCAATCCCGATCCAACGCTAGCGATGCATGCACAAATGAAAGATTGGACCATCATGGATTGGCGCCACGACAATAACATTCTGCGCTAAGCGCCGTTTGGCTTGTTAGCGATTAATGTTGGCATTAAACGCTTCCCCACCTGATTTACCCAAATCATACTGTTTATTGAGCCCTCAACCTTGAGGGCTTTTATTGTTTTACGCCAATGTCATGCCAGCCTTAGAACTAACGCGATGAATTTAAAAATAATAAAAAACCTATAAGGTTCATTCGAATTTTTTGAGCGAGTCGTTCAAGCCCACCATCTGGTCACTATTCAAATTCAACCTACAATGAAATCAAAGGTCAGGCGTACCAAGCAAGGTCAACAAAGTGACCAGCAATTAAACAAGGTACACACTAAAAGAATTTGAAAGGACGAACTCGATGAAACGCAAAGCCACCAGCTATGATCCCGTTTCAATCACTATCCACTGGGTTACCGCACTCACCGTTATTGGGCTTTTTGCTCTTGGGCTATGGATGGTTGATCTCAATTATTACTCTCAATGGTACAAGCCAGCGCCCCACTGGCATAAATCCATTGGTCTATGCTTAGCTGCATTAACCCTTTTTCGCCTGCTATGGAAAAGCTTTGCCAATCACCCTCCTATTGAAGGTGCGCAGTGGGAGAAGGTCGGAGCAAAATTCGCGCACGGGGTCATTTACCTCATGTTATTTGGCTTGTTCATTTCAGGCTATTTAATTTCTACCGCTGACGGACGTGCGATTGAAATTTTTGACTGGTTTGCGATCCCTGCATTAGGAGAGTTATTTCCAAACCAATCAGACATTGCTGGTGAAGTGCACTACTACCTTGCCTTTGGCTTGATTGGTTTATCTATACTGCACGCACTTGCAGCACTTAAGCACCACTTCATTAATAAAGACAATACCTTAAGAAAAATGTTAGGAGCGACAAAGTCATGAAAAAGTCATTAATTGCCCTGAGCCTATTAGGTGCAGCCTTAACCCCGAATCTAGCAACGGCAGCAGATTATGTTATCGATACCCAAGGTGCGCACGCCTCTATTAACTGGAAAATCCAACACTTGGGCTATAGCTGGATAAAAGGTCGCTTCAACACTTTCGATGGTAACTTTAGCTACGACCCAGACAATGTTGCCGCCTCTAAAGTAAACGTGAATATCGACACCACCAGTTTGGATTCAAACCATGCTGAACGCGATAAGCACATCCGTAGTAACGATTTCCTTGATGTGAAAAAGTTTGGTAAAGCCAATTTCACCAGTACCAAGGTTGTCGATAAAGGCAATGGCAATCTTGAAATTCAAGGCAACCTAACCCTTCATGGTCAAACTAAGCCCCTCACTATTGATGCTCAGTTTGTCGGTGCAGGTGACGACCCTTGGGGCGGCTACCGAGCTGGTTTTGTTGGTACAACACGCATTGAGCTCGCTGATTTCGAGATTCCAGTAATGGGTGACTCTAGCTATGCTGATCTTGAGCTTCACGTTGAAGGTGTGAAGCAATAGTTTACCGCCTAGTTTCTAAAACTGAGTTTGTACCTCGCGGAGAAGCAGGCTTTTAGCCTGTTTTTCCTATTCTGCTTCATCCATTGCTACATCTGATCACACAGCTATACCCTGTCCCCTTTCAGCCAACGAAGAAAAAGTTGTTCCTCCCCCTCATATGGTGATTATTTCAGCTATTCAAGCCAAGTGTTACGCCAGTTAACAGATAGAAACATCTGTTTTAACGCAAAGGATAAGTATCTGTTGACCAAGTAATATGAATACTATTAATTATGTGTTCAGAGCATTGATGGTAATAACATAACAACAAGCAAAGCGCCGATTTCCGAGCGCTTGGCAAACAGTGAGAGAGTAACCATGACCCCTCAAGAAAAAGAGCTAATTCAGAACGTTGCTAGCAAACTAAAACAAAGCCCTGAAAAAACGAAAGATCAAGATGCAGCTGATTTGATCAATAATGAAATTGGCTCTCAACAAGATGCAATCTACAAACTAACACAAGCTGTTTTAGTGCAAGAAATGGCACTAAAAGAGATGAAGCAAAAAAACGAATACCTAGAGAAGTGTGTCGAGCATCATAAATCAGAAGCGAACCGTGGTACGTTCAGCAAAATGATGGGCGGAAATCGTCCAGCTCCTCAGCCGCCACAACCAGCGCACCAACCAAGTGCCTTTGGTAGCTTCATGCAAACGGCTGCATCTGTCGCTGTGGGTATGGTGGCAGGTAACATGATCAGCAACGCGCTATTTAACAATGATGATAGCCCAGCAGCTGCTGATTCTATGGCGGCAACCTCAGAAGATACTGGCAGCTTCCTCGATGACTCAGCTAACAACTTCGCTTCAGATCACACCGAGAGCACTGGTGGTTTTGGCGACGCAGGCTTTAGTGACTCTACCGATACAGGTTTTGGTGACGCTGGATTTGGTGATTCAGGTTTCGGCGATGCAGGCTTTGAGCAAGATACCCTAGCAAACAACAGCGATGACAGCTTGTTTGGTGGTGGTTTTGGGGATGATAGCTTTGGTGGGGACGACTTTGGCGGTTTTGACGACGTTTAATCTGCGTTAAAACTCATCCCCTATCACAACGATGAAAGGTAGAGCTATTTGAGCTCTACCTTTTTCGTATCATATTTACAGCTAAATAGGCATGTTGTAACTGCTGATATTATGATGCTGACAATGTCTCAGTACTTTCGTGAACTGCTTCTTATCAAGATGAATTAAGCTTTCGTGATCTCCTGCTTCTATGAACCAATCATCTCGTTCAAGCAAAGCATCATCCACTATCATAGGCACAGAGTATGCCCCACCCAATGATGGAATCGCCCCAGGCTCGCAATCTTGAAAGACCTGCGACAATTCATACTCACTCACCATGTGATAATCTTTTCCCGTTAACATACTTACTTTCTCAACCATCACTCGTCGGTTTGAAGGCACTACTGCTAACAAGTATTCATCTGCCACTGTTTTTAGCAGCACCGCTTTGGTCATATTAGCCGGTGGAATGTGTGCCGATATCGCAGAACTGAATGATGTATCAGTATGCCGATGATGCGTTAAGCTGAAATCAATGTGATTGGCGCAAAGAAACTGGCCCACTTTAATCGCCATAGCCATAAACACCTCCAACAATCTTGGTTAACCATTGTTGTACAGGCTAAGTATGGGTGTTGAATAAACAGTTAACCAGTTGGTACAAGAATAAACTCGTCACCTTTTCTTACTAGTGCCTTCGCTGTAGCTAGGAAAGACTAGCGAGCTGTTGGCATTCTTCGTATTTGCCAAAAAGTGCGACGCCAGTATGGATTATCAAGTCGCGATACAATCACGCCTTGCGACGTTGAGGCATGCAAAAACTCATCATTGCCGATGTAAATACCAACGTGACGGGTACGGTAGCCCGTTTTAAAAAACACTAAATCACCGTAACGAGCCTTATTCCTAGATACCCACTGCCCTACTTTCGCTAATTCAGAGGTAGTGCGAGGCAACATGGTTTGATACACATCCGCGTAGCCGACTTGAACAAAGGCAGAACAATCGATTCCACGCTTTGTTGTTCCGCCCAAGCGGTAAGGCGTCCCTTTCCACTCTTGGTAAACATTGACAAAGTTTACCTGTGGCGTCGGCTTTTTCGCTATATGGGATGGTTTAGATGAAGGTGTCACTGCTGAAACAGGTGCAACTGACGAAGGCGTCGAGGAACAACCGCTTAGTAGCAATACAGTCGAAAGACCAATAAAAAACAATTTGTTAGGCACGCGTACCTTAGCTCCCCAGCAATAGTAGTCACTCTGTGCCTATATCGTATTTTTACTGTCTTAAACGACACAGATAAAGCTGATTATGGATGATTATTCGTGACAAACAAAGAAAATACACAGATGGATACAATTTCAGAACAGTGTCATTTAGGAAGACAAATTGGCGATAAAAAAAAAGAGGCTTTGCAGACGCAAGCCTCAAACTCCACACAACAGAAGAGATTCAACATACAAAATCAGTCTCTTACCATCATTATTGCATTTAAGAACCCGAATCAATTCGGTAAACAAGGATAATGTGAATTGACATTTAACATTGAATCGAGAAGCATTTTTACATTTGAACACTGAATAGATCCAACTCTTTTTTAGTTACTTATTCATCAATTGAATTCACTTCACAGAAAAAATGCAAGTCATGATCAAACAAGTATAAAGAGAAGTTAAGCATCTCCATAAGTTATGCTGACTTATAACTCAATAACTTATATTTCTTCGTCGGGCACTTAATCACCCAACAGAGGTCAAAGTAAAAATCAGGTGAGCACAAGTGCGAGGCACTTGGTATGTTGCGCAAAATAGAAAAGAGGTTAAACTGACAAACCTCTTGAATTTGGCTACTGCAGGATTAACAGTTATCAGCTGGATCAAACCGCTGAATTTGTTACTATTCTGTGAATTAAATCCAGAACTATTACTCTAAAATCGGTAGAGTAAAGTTGAATTTATACGTTATCCGCATTCTGTATTCGAGAAACGCTTTCAGTGAAGGAGTTAATGTGCTTAGTTTTATCCGCATCGTACTTGCGGTCATTTTTATCGTTTTTACCAGTCTATTTGCCTTGGTGTACTGTTTATTCAGTCCCCGTGACCCTAAGCATGTTCGCTTTTTCTGCCGCTGGTTCAACCAACTCCATAAACTTGTCGGTGTTAAACTTGATCAACGTGGTCTTGAGAATGCAAAAGGGCTGGGTAAAAGTATCTACATATCTAACCACCAAAGCGTATTAGATTTTGTGACGGCGCCAGGCATGCTGCAACCTCGCACAGTGTCTATTGGTAAAAAAAGCTTAGTTTGGATTCCATTTTTTGGTCAGTTGTACTGGATCACTGGTAACATATTGATCGACCGTGAGAATAAATCCAAGGCACGTAACACCATCAAGCAAGTGGTTGAAGCGATTCACCAACGTAACCTTTCAGTATGGATTTATCCGGAAGGAACACGAAGCAAAGGACGCGGTCTGCTGCCCTTTAAAACAGGTGCTTTTCGTATGGCCATCGAAGCTGGTGTTCCTATCGTTCCAGTCTGTGTGAGCACAACCCACAATAAGATCGATCTAAACCGTCGTGATAATAGTGTTGTTATCGCTGAAATGTTAAAGCCGATTGATGTCTCTGGTTACGATATTACTCAAGCGCGTGAACTTGCTGAGCATTGTCACCAGCTAATGGCAGACAAAATTGCCGAGCTCGATGCAGAAATTAGCGCGATAGAAAGTGGTAAGACTAACGTACTAGCTGAAGCAAATTCCAAAAGCTAACACCCTAGCAAACCAGACGACAATTAGCTTACAGAAATCAAAGCCCAACCAAAGTTGGGCTTTGTTGTATTAGCGCTCAGCAAAACGAAACAAAGAATCGATGGCAATCGGACAATTACCAACTTGGTGAACAACATCTTCTACTTGTTGTAATGAATCGTAGCTACATGGGATGCCATAGGTATCTGTGAGTGGATTCGAATTTCCTTGCCCATCAATAAAAGTCACACTCCATCCCGCACTGAGAAAGTCATGTACAACCCTTGCTTCAACTATGCCATGTTGTTGGTAGAGATGTTTGCATTCTGAAAGTACCATGAGCACCTCCTTTCAAACTCAACAAATGACCCATTATTGAGTCATCTATCACTATCAATCAGTATAACTATAGCTCACCCACCTCATCCCTAAAGGACAAC
The DNA here is from genome assembly GCF_001650345.1 of Photobacterium jeanii. Lineage (GTDB taxonomy): Bacteria > Pseudomonadota > Gammaproteobacteria > Enterobacterales > Vibrionaceae > Photobacterium > Photobacterium jeanii. Next base: position 213,312 of record NZ_LVHF01000029.1, read on the forward strand.
CCTCCGGGTTGATGCCATTCATAGCAGAACAAAAATCATACAATCATTTACCGTGCCTTTATCTCTTTTAATAAGTTTTAAACACCTCCCCCTTTTTTTATAAAACCAACCAAGTTAATGAAAAGAAAACATATTTTCTGGAAAATACTTCTAGCAAACCTATTAGCGATTCGAATACTGTTCAAATAAGCAGGCCTTACAATAAAACAACATTTTCTATTTCTACTTATTTAGTTATAAAATACATTTGAACCCAAAATTACACAGCATCAATGACTTTTTTTTTATTAGACTATTTGCACTAAGTATAGTTAAACATTTACACACGGATGGAATCTTGATGCTCAATTGCGATAAATTGTTTTCAATCAACGAATATAATTTAGCTTTTGCTTATTGTTGCGCATATAAAATGCGACACATATACTTTAGCACCTTATATGAAACATCCTTTATGGATTGCAAGTATATATAAAACATAGAATTATCGTTAAATGATTCCAATTTGAGCTTTGATCGTCAAAAAGCCATCAGTAAAATATTGCTAAACACACATATATCAGTATAGAATCACACACAAATAATACACCGTTCAAATACAGAATGGCGTAAGCATAAAATAATGATATTTTCACATCTAACTATTATTTTTATTGATAGTTTAGTGCGGACAGTATTAACGCTATAAACTACTCAATAAGAGGTAGTCATAGCCTAATCATGAAAATTACAAGAAGCGAAGATGCTATGGATAAACTAACAACTGACTTTAGATTTATGAAATCCACACCAACATTTTTACAATGGCTTGCTGATAACCACGACGCTCCTCAGAACCAAAAATCACCGTTAATTGGTTGGCAGCACCCATCTCAAGAAGAGATCAACGAAGCACTCGACGCACTAAAATCGCTGTTGGGTTTATCTGAAACCGATATCGCCTACATGCTTGGCTCCTCAGCCTCACGTGGCAATGCTGGTCGTATGATTAAACGCTGGCGTGACGGCGAAGCTAAAATTCCTTACGCAACTTGGTTAGTTACTCTATCCATGTTGGGTCGTGCTACAGTGCCAAACTTCAACCAAGTTAAAACAGCACCGATACTCGAAAAAGCAGCACTGTCAGAAACCTTTTAAGATTCCTTTGTCTTAGCAGGTTGTTCGTACTTATCTTGGGGGGACTGATAAGTATGTAGCCTGCTCGATGAATCATCACATTCTATCGACAAGCTTAATAGTTGTAGAAATCACAAGTGCTATCCAACCATAATGTTCAAAATGGTCGGTGAAGAAATTGCTCTTAATTGATTTAGGCTTTATAAGAATAAATCCCCTTACAAGTAAACCCTTGTAAGGGGATTTTTAGTATCTGCGCGGCATTACTCGGCAGCAGGGTTAGTCACTGGTAAGGTATCAGAAGGCGTTAGCTTTTCTCGTAACCAAATGCCTGACGACTTCATACAGTAACCAAATAATACACCGACCAATAGTGACGGTATAACCAGAGCCCAATCACCATTTGCAGCAAACGTTGCACATGAACCAATAAAAGTGCCTGGAATAAAGCTCAGCCAATTTAGCTTTGCCTGAGCACACATCACGAATGCTACAACAGCTGTAATCACGTAGCCCATGATTTCTAGGTTGATCATATCTGAAAACTTGATGATCACCATCGCCCAAAATACACCACTCAGGTTAGTCGCCATACTTAACGCTAAACCTTTAACTCCATCTTTTGGAGATGCAAAATAGGTAGTGCATCCAAGAAATCCCGCCCAGCTCAGCAAACCTAAAGTTGTGGCTACCCAGCCCCATACGCCAGACAGAATTCCTGTTGTGATAGCAATAGCAATTAATACAGACATCGTGTTTCAACCTTAGTAACCATTAAGGAAACAGTCTAATTAACCTATTCACTTACTGCATCTATACAGATCACACAAAATGAAAAACCCAATCACCATATCTCATAAAATTGAGATCTTAGTCACTTAATGCAGGATAAACAAGACAATTGAAAGCTGGTTTGACTACGTATTAAATTCCCTGCCTGTTAATTAATAAACTTACTGTTTCCATATAAAAACAATGTAAGCAGAACGATAGTCGTAAATTGATTCCAGTCGCATAACGTTTTCGGTTAACAACGAGTTTGATAAACTGTGCTATGTTAAGTTATCGCATCAAAAACAGTATTTTAGCGGAGTGACCATGGGTCCATTAATGCTTGATGTATCAGGCTACGAGCTTGATGCAGAAGAACGTGAAATTATTCAACACCCGACTGTTGGCGGGATTATCTTCTTCGCTCGCAACTACCACGATCGTGCCCAGCTTCGTGCTCTAGTGAAAGACATTCGTCAAACTGCCAAACGACCACTTTTGATCGCCGTTGATCAAGAAGGTGGCCGCGTTCAACGTTTTCGTGATGAATTTACCCTGTTACCACCAGCTAAAGCTTTTGCAGAACAAAACAATGGGCTAGAGCTGGCGCTACAAGGCGGTTGGTTGATGGCAGCAGAGTTGCTTGCGATGGACATCGATCTCAGCCTAGCCCCAGTACTGGATTTAGGCTTTGATTGTAAAGCGATTGGAGATCGTGCGTTTTCTGATGATCCACAACAAGTCTTCACTTACGCTTCACAGTTTATTACTGGTATGAAAGAAGCTGGAATGGCAGCTACAGGTAAGCACTTCCCTGGTCATGGTGGCGTCATTGCCGACTCTCACCTCGAAACACCGGTCGATCCTCGTGATAATATCAAACACCATGATATGACAGTATTTAAACAGTTGATTGATAACCAATTACTTGATGCCATGATGCCAGCACACGTGATCTTCGATGCTTACGATCCTCAACCAGCCAGCGGCTCTGATTACTGGCTTAAACAAGTGCTTCGCCAAGATTTACAATTCAAAGGTGTTGTATTCTCAGACGACCTCAACATGAAGGGAGCTGATGTGCTGGGTAATTACAGTGAACGCGCTATCGCTGCCCAGCAAGCCGGTTGCGACATGGTAATGCTATGTAATAACCGTGAAGGTGCAGTAGAAGCGCTGGATGGCTTACCGCAAACGCAAGTACCGCTGCTTGAGACACTATTAAAACGCCCTTGTGGTGAATACAGCGATTTGATTCGTACTGAACGTTGGAAGAATACCCAAGCAACTATCTACCGTTTACAGCAAGAGTGGAAAGCCAAGCACGCTTAATATTCTGTCTCACTCGTTACCATATCCAACGAAACAAGCCACTTTAATCAAAGTGGCTTGTTTGTTTTCCATCGCTATTTTCTGCAATTAGTATCTTTCCTACCGACATTACCTATCGTAGAGTACCGCTTCAGGGATTTGAAAACGTTCAGTTAACGGCTTACGAGAGACGATGCTTTTACAGTAATACGCAAAATCACGAAACGGCATCGGACGACCGAAGTAAAACCCTTGTTGAAGCGTAACACCATGCTCAGCGAGGTACTGAGATTGCTCCTGCGTCTCTACCCCTTCTGCAATCATTTCCATGTTAGCTTTACGCCCAAAAGCAATGATCGAATCCAGTAACGACAGTTTTAAGTCTGTTGTCCCTATGGTTTCAACGAACATTTTGTCTATCTTCAAACTACGTATGTTCAATTGTTGAATATAGCTAAACCCGCCATAACCCGTACCGGCGTCATCCAACTTCACATCAATTCCTTGGCAACGAAGCATTTCTATCACCTGCGAAGCCATAGCTAGGTTGGTGAAGCGTTTACGCTCTGTCACTTCAAACGCAATTTGTGAAGGCTGTAACCTAGATTGGTGGATCAACTTCAATGAACTTTCTAGTGTCTCTAACTGCTCAAGCTGATCTGGCACTACATTTACGCTAATGACCTGCTGCGTTTCTCCCCAGTTTAGCTTGCCTATCTCCGCTACTGTTTTTTCTATTAACTGGTCGGTAATTGGTAAAATCTGGCCACTCTTTTCGACATAAGGGATAAACTCCATCGGTGAAATTAGCCCCTGCCCTCTTCGCTTCCACCTTGCCAACATTTCACAGCCGTAAAGACTATTACTCGAAACATCAACAATAGGTTGGTAATAGGGAATAAACTCACGATTTTGGATCCCTCGCTCTACCAGTGTATGAAGCGATAGTTTCCGGAATTCTGACAACCTAATAGCGACTATCATCACCAAGCCCAGTGCTACCCCAACAAAAAAGAGCACAGGTAAAATCTGCAAACGGTACTTTTGCAATAACTTATCACTGACATAAACACGAATGTTTAAGCCTTTATCCACTTCATACTTAAAGAGTAGAAGCTGAGAAAACAAAGCCGCATCACCACGCCAAAACGCAACCGTCGGATTGCTGTCCGCAGAAATCGCGGTCAGTACACACTCACGACAGTAATTATTTCGCAGCGAATCCGTGATTAAAGGCTCCATATGCACAAACAAAGCACCACGTTCATCTTCACGCTGAACAACTAACAAGCTTTGATCATTCCCTGCAGAGTTGGTTACCCATAATGACGTATTTGGTGTTAAGAAAGGCAATAGCGGCGACAACGTTCGTTCACCATTGGCTCCAGCGAAACTTGTACAAGTTTTACCAGTACGCGTTTTTAAGGATAAACGGCGAATAAAGTAGTCCTTGTATGCAAGGTTCTCGAGCTGATACTGATCTAAAGGGCCACAGTCATAAAGAAAAAGATTGGAAAATTCAGCCAGTTTTCGCTCATAAGTTTCAATTTGCTTGCTATAGATACCAAGCATCGCTTCAGCATCACTATTTATGGTATGGCGAAGATAAAGCTTTGATACGTAACCACTGCAAAAAGTAGCAAGTAATCCACACAAAATTAAAATGACAAAACTGGATAACCAGTTACGGACATTCATTGAAGTAAACAACTCACTAACTTTCAACTTGGTTGGCGAGTGGTTAAATACAGACATAGCTAAGTAGGTAATTAGAAATCAAACAACACACCCCATGTGCAACAGCACACATCCAAACAGTGTCATCAAGATATTGAGAAATTGAAGGATTAACAAGCAGAAATGTGAATATCTATACGACTTGGATCACGTCCTGATTGATTATTTTATAAGTTGAAATAATTATGCGAGCAATAACTAGCATTCAAGTGAAGTATGAAGAAACACTTCGAACTAATTTGAGGATAAGTCTCAATCGAATGACGAAGCACTTGTCAGAGTCTATCTCACCCAATCGAAATCGAAACAGTTACGCATTAAAGTAGTAACCAAATTTATTTTACAAAAGCCCTAAACAACAAAGCCTTACTTGATTTCTCAAGCAAGGCTTTATCTGAAGATTTTCGCAAAGGAATAATTAAAATGCGTCGTGCGAATAATCAACATTCTTGGTGCATTTCTTTTCGCGAGTAATAACAAAGATACCACCGACGATGAATGCAAGTACCAATAAAACTTCCATAAACTGACCTTATAAGGTTACACATGAATCCTATTAGCTCTTAACCAATAGTTTTCAACCACTTAGTAGGTCTAAAAAATGACTCTGACCAGAAGCAATTTTTAGACACGAAATAAGATAACGCAAATCGGCTTTTCTTTCATCACAAGGTTATAATTTTGTGACAAAGAATACGCTACAGAGCTTACACCCATCATGCTAGATACAGCCTGCGCATGCAATCTCACTTAGATATGACATTAACAGCAATATCTATAGGATAGCTCAACACCAGTACGCATCTAACGTTATCTCTATCAATTATGAAAAAGCGGTGACTCAGATAATTGAGATCTAAGAATGTGTAATACAGTTTAACAACGAGTAGCACACTGATTGCCTTTTCGTAACGTGCGTATTTTGCCTTGCAATAACTTGCGCGACGAATGAATAAATCGCAAACCCAAAATTAGAAAATCTAATGACAAAAAGTCAACAATGCAAAATTCTGCATTATTGACTTTAAGTTCAATCAGTTAGAGTTTATACGTTTTGAGAATTCACCTTACTACAACCAACGAGCTTGAGTTGTAAAACAAACTGAAAGCCAAGTATCTCCTAACTCATCTTTCAATTGTTCCCAAATAACCTGACGAATGGCATCTTGGCGTTGGGGCGTCCAGCGAGAACTTTTATCGACCAAAATGTTAATTTCCAAATCGTACTGACGACCCGTCTTCGCTAAATGGTGGGTATAGTGGTCAAATTCATATTGCTTAGAAACAGAGGCGATCACCCCATCAACCCGCTCTTGCACTTTACCTTCAGGGGCAACTAACAGCACCTCCCTTAGGTTTCGGCTCAATACTCGAATCGGCAATACCGATGCTGCAATGGCTAACGCAGAGACTAAAATCGGGTCTACATAGCTATTCCAACGAGAATACCCCATCGAATCGAGTGCCATCACAACCAAAAAGCCCACAAGCAATGCCGCACTCAAGATACCGTCGATCATCCACTCTTGAGAGTCGACTTTCACCAGTTCTGATTCCGTGCTTTTGGCGATATGGGTTTCAGTAAAATAAATTCCAAAGCAGCACACCGTTGAAATAACGGCATACACTAGCGCATGCTCAAGCACAATATCGTGTCCGCCCTCGACAATGGATTGCACACCACCGATAAATGCCAAAAGACAGGTTATTAAGATAAGCAAGCCATTGACGACATTGATCAAAGGCTCGATATGCGCGTAGCCGAACTGGAATTGCCTATCATCAGGCTTAGTGACTAAGTAAGCGGTATAAAGGCTAAGCCCCGTCATCCCCATACTTAAAAGTGAAAACATGCCGTCGAGAAGAATAGCGTTGGATCCGACATACAATCCATAGCCAATACCCATTGCAGAAAGTAGAACAGTACCTACAAGGGACAATTTCAGTGCTAAACGTTCCTTACTGATTTTACGGCAAATAGCCATAGAACCTCCTATATTTCGTTAAAAATTAATTTGATAGTAAATAATCAATCCGTCACTTAAATGGCAAAACCATGAATTTAGCAACGACACTAATCACAACACAATATAACAACCACAAGGTTACATTGCTTTAACTATATGTATAAGCAAACACAACTTTAAAATCAAGCTGTTAAGAAAAGTGTCATGATCAAGAAGTCATCGCAGACAGGGATTATTCTGGTGTGCGCTGTAGCTCTAAGCTGGCAACATCATTGAGAAAGGTCACCATTTTAACGCGGCTGACATTGTATTCAAAGCGAGGCGCATCGCAATAAGGCGATGGTTGCACTTGGGAAAGATCACTGGCGTTAGATGCGATATAGCGGCAAGCAGCAAACTGTTCACAAGCTTGATTTCGTTCAACTTCTAGCTTGCTCCAGTAGGTAGAAAAGTGATTAAGAGCGAAATTTAATTGCTGAAAATTTTCATCCGTCAGCTCAGAACGAATAGCGTTCAGCTCGTCTTTACGATCATCAATGTATTCATCGAATGACGCCGACAAAGCTTGAGTAGAGGTGTTATAGCAAGTTTGTTCTACGTACTGACTGACATCCATCGTTTGGTCATTATCTTGCTGAGCACTACACGCGGTCAGCATCATGACTAACACTAACAACAGGTACTTCATATTAGCCACCACTCGATCAGACAAAACCCGGCACTTTATACCCCATTCGCTTACATGCTTTGGCTTAAGGGCAAAACAAGGTTAACGACACATTAGCCAGCACGTTAAGTAAGTATGATCGAAAACAGCGCCCCGAAATTCGGATGCGCTGTTATTCTTATGACTGAGACATTTAGGGGTTACGACAGCAAAGCCACAGCATCACCAACTTTGATCTCACCGTCTTCAATCACGCGACAACACACTCCGCCACGCCATTCTGAACGTAATGCTTGTGTTAAGCCTTGGTGTTGTTCATCCATGCGAGGACATGGATCTGTCTCACGCGTAATTTCTAATTTTAAATCACCAATTTGGATCACATCACCGACATTTTGCTCAGAAAAACGCACACCACGTACCAGCAAATTGGCACGGCGCAGTGTCCACGGCAGATCTGTGTCTACTTGCTGACAAGCATCTTGCCATGAATCTAAACTAAGTACGGTAACTTGGCGCTTACCCGGCTTGCCACGAAAATCACCTACCACACCTTCAGCGGTTGTCACTTTCGCGTGTTGCATCTCTTCCATTGGTGCCCGTGACTTTTCACGCTTTGCAATCGCTAACAATTCCATCATGCTTCCTTTTGTTGCTGTTTTACTGGCGATAATGCCACAAATTGTATATTTAATCTCCACCAAATAATCGACTAGTTTAAAACCAGCACGACGCAATAAATTAGCATTTCATTCTGTATTGATTACTTTACTGATTTATTCCTCAGTATCTCAAGCGAAATTTAACATCTTGGTTACACTTAACTTATTGCGTTTATCCTCACTTCTCTCTGAGTTTGATGGAGCAAACAATACCTTGTTCTCTCTACATTATTTGGCACAGAACAAGCTATCAGTCATGCTAATCGACCCTTTTAAGATCGATAGTGACCAAGGAAAGAACCCTATTAATCAGACGCTTACTCTGCTTAATGGCTCAACGAAAGATATCAGGCGTTCAATATGGTTCAATGAGATTGACGCTTGAACAGTAGGAAAACGGCTAGGTGAGAACAACTGGATAAACATGCCCTGATTTGTAGTTGAATTGACTACCAGACAAGGAGCTTGATATGAGTGTTCAAGCAATGCCAATGCACCGGTTTATTGATCATACTGGTACGCTCGTTTCTCCACTGCCAGCTTGGCTCACAACAGAGCAACTGGTGCAATTTTACCAAGACATGGTACTCACCCGTGTCTACGACAACAAAGCCGTTGCCCTTCAACGTACAGGGAAACTCGGTACCTACCCTTCTCACCTTGGTGCTGAAGCCATAGGTATCGCTGTGGGTCGCGCACTGCATCGCGATGACGTTTTCATTCCTTACTATCGTGACATGCCTGCCATGTGGGCACGAGGCATTGCGATGGAGAAAAACCTGCAATATTGGGGAGGTGATGAGCGCGGTAGTGATTTTTCACCACAAGACATGCCTGCTAATCAAAATTGTCGCGATCTACCTTTCTGCGTGCCTATTGCCACCCAATGTACCCACGCTGTGGGCGTAGCAGCAGCACTGAAAATAGAAGGCAATCATAAAGCGGCGCTGGTCACCTGTGGTGATGGTGCCACCTCCAAAGGCGATTTCTTAGAGTCCATAAATTGCGCTGGTAGCTGGAACCTACCGTTAGTGTTTGTGATCAATAACAATCAGTGGGCAATATCTGTTCCCCGAGAAATCCAATGTGGCGCTGAATTCTTAGCCGATAAGGCCAAAGGCGCAGGCATTGAAGGAATGACCGTCGATGGCAACGACATTGTCGCGATGTTTGATGCAATTCACACTGCCCTTGAACATGCTTATGTCGGTAAAGGCGCCACCTTGATTGAAGCGGTAAGTTACCGCTTAAGTGACCATACGACGGCTGATGATGCCAGCCGTTACCGCAGTGAAGATGAACTACAACAGGCATGGCAATACGAGCCAATCTCACGCCTTAAAACCTTTCTTGAAAAACAAAATCTTTGGGATGAAGCACAAGAACAAGCTTGGCTTGAGCACTGTAAACAAACCGTTGAGCAAGCGGTTGAGCATTACCTTGCTTTGATCCCGCAAGCCCCTGAGTCAGCTTTTGATTATCTCTATGAGTCTTTGAATGACGATTTGCACCAGCAACGTGACGCCATCATCAACAAAGCAATGCGTATGCAAGGAGCGAAACATGGCTGAGATGACATTACTTGAAGCGGTCAATTTAGCGCTCCACCATGAAATGGCGCAAGATCCTAGCGTTGTGGTGTTGGGTGAAGATGTTGGTGATAACGGTGGGGTTTTTCGCGCCACCGTCGGGCTTAAAGACAAATTTGGCTGCAAACGCGTTATTGATTCACCGCTAGCTGAAGCATTGATTGCCGGTGTTTCCGTCGGGATGGCAACCCAAGGGTTACGCCCTGTGGCAGAATTTCAATTTCAGGGGTTTGTCTTCCCGGGATTAGAACATTTGATGTGTCATGCCGCTCGTATGCGAAACCGTACCCGCGGTCGCCTTACCTGCCCTGCAGTGTTTCGTGCTCCGTTTGGTGGTGGTATTCACGCCCCTGAGCACCATTCTGAAAGCGTCGAAGCCCTGTTTAGCCACATTCCCGGTTTTAAAGTGGTGATCCCATCGTCACCACAGCGGGCATACGGTCTGTTACTTGCAGCAATTCGCAGTAATGATCCCGTAATGTTTTTCGAACCTAAGCGCATCTATCGCACCGTGAAATCCAATGTTGAAGACAATGGTAAAGCGCTACCGCTAGATACCTGTTTCACCCTGCGTAAAGGGCGCGATATCACCTTAGTCACTTGGGGCGCGTGTGTAGTGGAATCGCTGCAAGCTGCCGAACAATTATCGAAACAAGGCATTGAAGCGGAGGTGATCGATCTTGCTTCTATTCACCCACTTGATATGCGAACTATTTTTGCATCGTTAGAAAAAACAGGACGACTGCTGATTGTACATGAAGCCTGCAAAACAGGTGGCATTGGCGGTGAAATCTTAGCCCGCACCGCTGAAGAAGCGATGTGCTTACTAAAAGCACCACCGAAACGAGTGACAGGCATGGATACCGTGATGCCTTACTACCGCAACGAAGATTATTTCATGATCCAAGACACTGACATTGTATTAGCAGCCCGCGAGCTAATGGAGGGTTGGAAATGAAAGCATTTACGCTCCCAGACTTGGGAGAAGGCTTAGCCGAATCGGAAATTATTGAATGGCACGTCAATATTGGTGACGTTGTCACAATCGATCAGGTCATCTTAACGGTGGAGACAGCAAAAGCAACCGTCGATGTACCAGCCCCCTATAGTGGTACTATAGTGAGTCGCCACGGCCAAGCTGGCGATATCATCAATATTGGCAGTCTACTTGTTGAAATAGACGAACAAGTCACCGCCACCAGCGAGTCAAATACAGCGTCCCTCAATACAACCACCTTGAAGACAATGCCGCAGGTAACGGCATCTCAAAGTGTATCTAATGCTGAAGTTCAATCCACCAGCAGCAAAAACAATAAAAACGACGCAGCCACCGTAGTTGGTAATGTTTCGCAGCAGAGTCACAACATCAATATTGATGAATTCTGGATTGGCAGCGACAACCACAGCAACGAATCGAATACTGATAAGCCACTTATTACAGCGCTCCCCTCAGCACGGGTGCTCGCGCAAAAAATGGGGATCAACCTAGCCAATATTCAGGGCAGCGGCCCTGATGGCGTAATTTTAGATGGCGATGTCTATCAAGCTTGCGATAAACAGCGTCCTGGTACAGAAATGCTCAAAGGCGCTCGTCGCAGTATGGCGGCTAGCATGGCAAAAGCGCATCAACAAATCGCCGCTGTAACAATTACCGAGGAAGCTATTTTAAGCCGCTGGAGTACAAACGAAGATATTACGACACGCTTAGTACAAGCGATTGTCGCCGCATGCCAACACGAGCCAGCCCTTAATGCGTGGTTCGATCCTGATACCATGACACGCTGTGTTCACGACAGAGTTAACATCGGGATTGCCGTAGACAGCCAGTATGGCTTGTATGTCCCCGTGTTACGTCATGCCGATGAATTCAATGCCAGTGGCATCCGTAAATGGGTAGACGATACTGTTGCCGGAATCAAAGCACGCAAGATAGGCCGTGAGCAGTTACAACACGGTACGATCACCTTATCTAACTTTGGCGCAATTGCTGGCATCTACGCAACGCCTGTCGTGAGTCCGCCACAAGTGGCGATCGTCGGCGCAGGTAGGATCATTAAGAAAATTAGGTTGAATCAAGACGCCAGTATCCAACAAACGAATATCCAACAAGCGACTGAAGTCGATGTGTTACCGCTATCAATGACCTTCGATCATCGGGCTTGTACTGGCGGAGAAGCGGCGCGGTTTATGAAGGCGTTAGTTAATCACTTAGAAGGCTAATTTAGGCAATGAGTGGTGGGCAATGAGTGATAAACGATGGTAGATCCTGACTTATATAAATGAGGAATCGCTCAAATACCATAACCACCGTTTACCCAGTATTTACCGACAATACTGTAAATTACATAGCGATGCTGCTCAGGTTTGCATCTTGTAAGGTTCAGCTAAGAAACCTGTTCTAATACTTGAACAGCTTAAAAGTAGCACTATACGTACTCTTATTAGCTTACCGAACATAGATATCACTTTTTTGAGAGTCTACATCAATCAATTTGCAAATATTGATCTTATCTCTACGGTACACATGCATTGTGTACCGTTTTTTCTTTCCTCTCTTCCCCAACTCCCCGCCAAGATTGGAAACACATCAAAAAAACCAATGATATTGGTTATGCACATTCGCCAAAGTCATCCCCAAACGCTTTTTTATCCACTGGCTATGATAAATTCGCTATGCAACTTTTAGAGTAATAATCCCAAGCTCGAAGAATAACAAGGATCTAGTATGCCTGGAGCTTTTGCACATCTCACAGCAGTGAATCTCGCAGGAACAAACGACAATATAAAAGATATCGACATTCCTAATCCTGCCAAACTCGCATTAATCACCCAAAAAGCTTATTTAGAATTAGGCTGTGTCAGCCCAGATTATCCCTACCTTAAACTGGCAGATAAAGCTCAAAACCACTGGGCTGATTTCATGCATTATTACAAGGTCGGCGACTTCATTAAACAAGCGATAGCGGAAGTAAAGCAGCTCGACAGCCAGCATCAACCAAAAGCCTTTGCTTGGCTTTGTGGTTATCTGGCGCATGTCATCACCGACATTACCATTCACCCTGTGGTCGAACTTAGGGTTGGACCATACAAAGAAAACGCCAAAGCCCACCGAGTATGCGAAATGCATCAAGATACCTTCATTTGGCAGCGACTCAATCTAGGTGAATTAGGTTACGCTGAGCGCGTTCGGGAAAACATTGGCGCTTGTTCATCTTCCCAAAACTGCAATGACACTTCTCAACTCGATTCCACGATTAAAGCCTTATGGCAAAAGAGCCTACAAGCGACATATCCAAGTGAATTTAGTGAGGAAACACCTGACATTGACGCTTGGCATCGCCATTTTCTCGCCATCGTTGATAAAGCAGAAGAAGGACACAAACTCTTTCCTCTTGCTCGCCATGTGTTATCAGGAGCAGGGCTTACCTACCCTACAGTCGACGAAGTTCATAGTTCCTATATCAAGCAGCTACAAACACCAATCGGTATTTTGGACTACGACGACATATTTCAACGCGCTGTCACCAACATTCTCACCTATTGGCAGCATTTAGGACAGGCTATTTTCCATAACGGTAATACCAGTATGTTCTTGAACTGGAACCTAGACACAGGCCGCTGCGAAAACGAACAACTAACTATGTGGAGCTCACAATGAGATTGATTTCTTTATTCTTCATTCTAACTTTAGTGACAGGGTGTGCTGGCAAATATGAGCCCGATGAAATGTACCCTATGGCTTCAAAATTTAAAGACTTGTCTCAGCTTATTGATGGATTAGTGAAATTCAGCAACACACCAATCACCACAGAAAGCCAAGCTAGACGACAATTACAAGCTGAATACCCGGAACAACTGAAAGAGTTTCGCGACTACGATTTAAGAATCGATATTCAAGGTAAAAACACGGTGTTACTGCTATGTGATGGTAATACGGCCCTGTTTGAAGACGCAGGTTGTAACGGTAGCTTTGAATACCACCACTGGAAGAAGAACTACTCACAAGCCTGTGAATTTACAATCAACACCAGCAAAGTTTGTAAGTAATTCGTACTGTTAACCCACAAGCATACATGGGCATAGCCACTAACAGTATCAATAAAACAGCACGCTTAAACGCGTGCTGTTCGTCTATTGGATGTCGCTCACCACTGCTTTTTCTGTATTTTCGTCTAAGTCTATAACGATTAATTAATCATCAAATTAGCCATCTAGTTGTTCGATTAACTCAGGTAAAATTTCAAACAAATCACCAACCAACCCGTAATCCGCTACCTCAAAAATCGCCGCATCCGGATCTTTATTAATCGCCACAATCACTTTGGAATCTTTCATCCCTGCAAGGTGCTGGATCGCACCAGAGATCCCCACTGCGATGTATAAATCTGGAGCAACAATTTTACCCGTTTGCCCCACCTGTAAATCATTCGACACATAACCCGCATCAACCGCGGCACGCGAAGCGCCAATGGCAGCGCCAAGCTTATCTGCCAACTGCTCAACCATGGCAAAGTTTTCTTTGCTGCCAAGTCCACGTCCACCAGACACCACCACGCGTGCTGCAGGTAGATCGGGGCGAGCACTCTCCACCGTTTCTTGTGACACGAACTGTGCTAGCCCTAAATTGTGAACCATATTTAATTCCACAATCTCTGCACTCTTCGCGCCTTGCACCTCTACCGTATTAAACGCTGAGGCTCTCACTGAAATGACCTTAATGCTGTCGTTTGACTTAACCCTTGCTAGCGCGTTCCCAGCATAAATGGGACGAATAACAGTATCAGCCGATACCAACTCAATCACATCCGACAACATGCCAACATCCAGTAATGCAGCGAGCCTCGGCAGCAGATTTTTACCAAATGTTGTTGCCGCAGCCATAACATGGCTATATTCGCCGCTAGCGATGACGTCATGACAAAGCGCACCAAGGTTCTCTGCCAGTAAATGTTGATAACAAGCGTTATCTGCAACCAATACCCGCTCTACACCGGCTATTTGTTGTGCATAGTTAACGATCTCACCTGGTTTTTCCCCCGCTAATAACAACTCAATCGGCTGTGATAATTGAACAGCTGCATTAATCGTTTTTAACGTCTCTACCGCTAATGTATGCCCGTCGTGTTCTGCGATCACTAATGTCTTCATTCGATCACCTTGGCTTCATTTTTTAGCTTGTTCACTAGCTCAAGCACAGATCCTACTCTGATCCCCGCTTGACGAGCTGGCGGCACCATCACCTCATCCACTGCTTGGCGCGCACTCGTTACGATATTCAAGGTATCCAGTGGCAATACATCGAGCGGCTTACGTTTGGCTTTCATAATATTGGGGAGTGACGCATATCGGGGCTCATTTAGTCGCAGATCGGTACTGATCACCGCTGGAATAGTGAGGTTCAAAGTTTCGAGCCCACCATCAACCTCTCGCGTAACAGTAACTGTGTCATCTGACATCACTAACTCTGACGCAAAAGTCGCTTGAGGTAAGCCTAACAGCGCCGCTAACATTTGCGGTACTTGGTTGTTATCGCTATCGATCGATTGTTTCCCCAATAGGATCAATTGAGGTTGTTCTTGACCAACAACAGCTTGCAAAACCTTAGCAACGGCAAGTGGTTCTAGGGTGTTTTCTGTTTCAACTTGAATGGCACGATCCGCGCCTAACGCCAGCGCATTTCGCAGTTGCTCTTGACAAGCCTGATCGCCAATGGATACCACAACCACTTCATTCGCATGTCCAGCTTCTTTGAGACGAATGGCTTCTTCAACCGCAATTTCACAGAATGGATTCATCGCCATTTTGACATTGGTATCTTCAACACCGCTGCCATCAGGCTTTACTCGTATTTTGACGTAAGGGTCGATTACCCGCTTTATGGCGACTAGGATTTTCATCATCATTTCCTTCTAAAAAACGATTCACCCTTGATAGCACACCACACAGTTATACTTTTTTTATTGTTTTAATTCATAACGATAAATCACTACCAACACCTAACTGACAAAGCATAAACGCATGGCATAGGATTCTTTGAGCCTAGTTGAATTTACGTTTACGTCAACTGCGCTATATTTAAATTTATACTGTAAATCGGCCTCAATCCCCTGCTGTAGGAGTCGTCTGATGGAACGTGAATGCATGGAGTTTGATGTGGTGATCGTGGGTGCAGGACCTGCTGGATTAGCCGCTGCGTGTCAATTAATGCTACTCGCCAAACAAGCACAACAAAGCCCGCCAAGTGTTTGCGTTATTGAAAAAGGTGCCGAAGTGGGAGCCCACATTCTCTCAGGTGCAGTGTTTGAACCTCGTGCCCTTGACGAACTCTTTCCCGATTGGCGCTTGATGGATACCCCGTTAAAAACCCAAGTGACAGATAGCCTCACTTACTGGCTAACCACTCCTAGCAACCACCTTGCGATCCCAGAATCTGTTACCCCAGAGAGCATGGTTAATGATGGTAATTACATTATTAGCCTCAGTGAGTTATGTCGCTGGCTAGCCAATCAAGCAGAACAATTGGGTGTCGAGATATTTACAGGGTTCGCTGCAAAAGAGTTTTGCCTCGATCGCGACAACAATGTCACTGGGATCATCACTTCTGATATGGGGCTAGACAAACATGCTCAACCCAAAGCAAATTTCGAAGCTGGAATATTTCTAAAAGCAAAATACACATTATTTGCTGAAGGCAGTCGAGGACATTTAGGCAAACAACTGATCAAGCACTTTCACTTAAATCATAATAAGCCACCTCAACATTATGCATTAGGGTTGAAAGAACTTTGGCAGATCCCACCGGAACATCATCAAGAAGGCTTGGTACTGCATGGCGTGGGATATCCGTTATCTCAATCCGATACAACGGGCGGCAGCTTTTTGTACCATTTAGCGGATAACTTAGTGGCTGTCGGCCTGATCGTTGATCTCAATTACCATCACCCCTACCTCAATCCCTTCGAGGAATTTCAGCGCATGAAGCATCACCCACTCTATGCACAATATCTCCGACACGGAGAGCGTTTGAGCTATGGTGCACGTGCCATCACCAAAGGCGGGTTAAATGCGCTACCTCGACAGCAATTTCACGGCGGTCTGCTTATTGGCTGTGATGCGGGTACTTTAAACTTTGGCAAAATCAAAGGCAGCCATACCGCGATGAAATCAGGCATGCTGGCTGCAGAGGCGGTTTTTACTGAACTCAGCCAAGGCTTCACTCATACAGTGCCGGGTTATGATGCGTTATTTCGACATTCATGGCTGTATGACGAGCTTTTTCAATCGCGTAATATGGGCGCTTGTATTCACAAGTTTGGGCAACTCTTAGGTGGCGTCGTCACAAGCCTTGAGCAGAATTGGTTAAGAGAAAAGGTCGATTGGAATTGGCATGACGATACGCCCGATCATCTCACTCTCAAACCACTCGCCGAATTCAAACCAATTACTTATCCAAAGCCAGATGGCATTTTGAGTTTCGATAAAGCCTCATCCCTTTATTTATCGGGGACACAGCATGAAGAAAATCAACCTTGTCACTTGAATCTGACAGACCCCGATATCCCAATTAATAACCATCTAGAAACCAATGGTGAGCCTAGTCAGCGCTATTGCCCTGCGGGAGTCTATGAAGTTGTCGAAAGCGAAGGTTCAACCAAGCAATTTGTGATTAATGCAGCCAACTGTTTACATTGCAAAACCTGTGATATTAAAGACCCATCGCAAAACATTACATGGGCGCCACCAGAAGGCGGCGGCGGTCCAAACTATCGGTCAATGTAACCATCAAGCTTCTGAGAAGATTCTTAACTCGATTGCGCTGCTGTTATTTTCAGCCAAAAGGCTTGCTGACAGCTATTAATAAACTGCTTTGTTCTTGGTGTAATATGGCGCTCTTTAGGCTGGGTTAGTACTTCATAACTAATCCAGCATTCAGCACAAACCATATTACTTGCGGCATCATCGACTAGGGTTTGGCTTTCGGCTTGTTTAGCTTTAACAGGGTGATCAGACTCGACAAGGCGCTCAATGACCACACCGTTTTTAAACCTAAACTGGGTTTCAACGCTCTCAATCCAAATATCATCATCCAGATACGAGTTATCTATCACTCTACGTTCAGCAATGCACTCACTGTCATTACACTTTTCAAATGCTTGGATAGCCCTGACATAATCAGCCAAATCGTTGGTGGCAAGATCATTGGCATTCATCATTGATCCATCCAAGGTAATCTTTAAAGCCTGCGATGATCGGCAATTGGATAATTTCTGGCGTCTCGTAATCATGTAAACGAAGAATTTCAGCTTCAACTTGCGAATAGAGCGCGCACTTAGTTTTGATCATGACCTGCTTTTCAGCATCGCAATTCACTTCACCTTGCCAGTGATAGTAACTTTCAATCGCCTGAACCTGAATACAGGCAGCAAGGCGCTTCTCAATCAAACTATCGATGATCCTTTTACCCACTTTGTCATCAGCAAAGGTTGTCATCACTACACAATATTGCTCAGCCATCGCCCGTAACTCCTGCGGTCATAGTAAGAACAAAGGGAGCCGCAGCTCCCTCTATACAAAGTCAACACCATTATAGTTTCAGCCAACCAGCACTCACTTATCAGCTGAATTACAATATGTTATTGGCATTTTGACACCATAATCTCGCGAGGTCGACCATCATCGCTGAACTTCAGGCTCCATACATATCGACCATCTTGCGGAATCGTTACTGCAGTATCTTTGCCGTAACCACCGTAAGCTAACTTGGCTTCTTGCCCTACTTTGAGCTCTAAACCTTCGGCGGTGAACTGTGGTGACCAATCTTTACTGGCATACTGCATGCGGTACGCACCCGCTTTTTCATCCACTACAGCTTGGTAAACATTACTGCCTTTATACTGATACGCGCGCTGTGGCTTGTGCTGCCAACCAGAATCGGCAAAGTCACCCACGACATATAAAGTTTCAGCTCGTGGACCTTTTTCCTCTACCGTTGGATTATCACACTGTGCCATAAAACCTTCACCCGTTAGGCTCACAGCCGCCGCTTTTGCTATCACACCACTTTTGCTTGGCTGCTTAATGGCTAAAAAGCGCCCTTCAAAACCATTCAGTGGAATACGGTACTCACCATTCGCTAGTGTAAACACCTGCTGAGTTAAAAGATCAACCATCTCACCTTGTGAACCAATGTCTGCTGCTTGTAATACCTGTATCTGCGGCTTCTCTTGTGTGCTTACCATATACAACAAGGCTTCATTGGCATCTTGCTTGTGATCGATAAACACGGCGTCATCCGCTTTAATTTGGGTCCGTTTACCCTTGGCTATTACCGGGTGCTCAGCACGCAGTGACATTAACGATGCGACATAATCACGAAGTTGTCCCTGTTGCTTATTCAATGTCGTGGTCACACCATCAATTTTGGCACTGCTACGCGCAACATGATCATCACAATAACCCTGTAATGCACAAATATCACTTGACGCTTTATCGGCAAAGTTAGGTACTTCGTCACCCACCTCTTCACCGTAATACAAGGTAATTGGGCCGTTATACGCAGCAAGGAAAGACAGAGCGCCACGGTGACGTTGCCAATATTCAGGTTGCTGAGGATTCGCAATATTACCTCGTTGCAGCAAATCACCGATTCGGACTAAATCGTGATTACCCAACATCAAATTAGGCTTAGCATGATCTGGATAGAGACTATGAAGCGAGAGCCCTTCAGCAAGCCATTCACCGCCCTTGCCACCGTTTGCATTTTCATTAACCGCAAACGTTTCTAGCACCCGGTAGCGTAGCGGGAAATCAAATGCAGAACACAACGCAGGATCATCATCACTGCCGTAACCGGTTTGAGTGATGTAATTTTCATTGTTCCAAATTTCAGCCACCATATAACCCAACGGATGCACTTGGTCACCTGCGGCATTGGTATAGGTGACAGACTTAGATGCGTCATCAACGGATTTTCGGATTGCTTTCCAAGCTTGTGGCGGCACTTGATAGGCCTGATCTAATCGCCAACCGTCAATTTTGAGCTCTTTAACCCAGTAACTCGCCACTTCCTGATAAAAAGCGAGGCTTTGCGGATAATCAACCGGATTACTCTTACCAGCAGGTAAACGATCTTGTGGCGACGGCACGACATTTTCTTTATGGTGACCAAACACACCATCAAGGAAGACATACATGCCTTTCGCATGAGCCGCATCCACTAAGGCTTTCGCGGTTTCCATATCGCCAAAACGCGGATCAATCGCAAAATAGTTACTGGTAAAATACCCTGTTGCATCAAGGCGATCAGCCCAATGGTTCTGACCTTCAGCAGGTATAGAATGGAAAATTGGCGTTAACCAAATCGCATTCATACCCAGTGACTGAATGTAATCAAGTGAATCAATAATGCCCTGTAAATCCCCTTTATGATGGCTGGTACCGTAGCCAGTACCGTGACCGATACTGTCATCACCATTCACAAAGCTTTCCACCATGATCTGATAAATGCGCAGATCTTGCGATTGATCCATCATGGTTGCATCACAAACATACGGTTGTGTTAAGTAACCTTGGAGGTTGGCAGTCTGAGCGCTCTGTTCGTTCGTGGTTGAACTGGCTTGGCAACCCATTAGCGACACTGCGACGGCAACCGCAGCAGCCGAACGTAAATAAGAAAGAGAAGGAATGAGGGATAATGGCTGAGGTAAAATCCGATTTTTCACGATAAAGTCCTTGAAAGCCTGAAGCGGCAATAAGTGTAGAGTCAGGTAGTTAACATTATGTTTTATCGTGATTATCCAATAGGATGAAAAGCAATACCCCATCCTAGTAACACTTTTTCGCAGGCGTAGAAGTAAGGCTGAGAGATAAGGCTCACACTTTGTCGCCTACCAAGTGTGAGCCGAAGCAAGTTCGAGTTAATTGTCATCCCTTGAGACAGATGCAGCAGCCAAAGCTTGCTTTTGTTTGTTCGCTTGTTCGATTTTCGCCAACCAAATTAATGGCACAATAATCAATGCGGCACCTATCAGCATTTCTATTTCTGGCATTTCACCAAACCAAATCACACCAACAACTACCGCGCCAAGCAAACCGCTGTATTCGGCACTGGCAATTTTGTTACTTTCAGCAGAGCGGTAAGCGACTACACAGGTTGCGGCATAAATCAAAATAAACAAACTCGAACCTGTTGCCGTCAGTAGCGGCTCCCACTGCCAAGTTTGCCCTTCCCACAGTGCCAAGCCTAACGAAGCGGGCATGCCGACTAAATTAGTCAGTAGCAGGGTTTGCGGCACGCTTTGCGTGGTCGGTAACTTGCGGATCAACAAATTGTTACCCGCTAAGGTCAATGCAACCACCAAGGCCGCGATTGCAGCCCAATCAATATGGGTTGGACGGATCACCACCAGCACGCCAATAAAACCAATGACCCCAGTTAGCACTGAATATTTGGTGAGCTGCTCACGATAGAAAAACGCAGCAAGTGGCAACATGATCAGAGGCGCTGCGTAGAAAATCGCATTCGCTGTCGCCAATGGCATCGCATTAATGGCAAATACCATGAAAATCGCACCCACCAGCCAAATGTGTGCGCGTAACGCATGCCATTTTAGCCCTGCCGTCAGCTCTGCTCGTGAACTTTTCAAGCAAAAAGGCAGCACAATACACACCGCACTTAATTGGCGGAAAAAGACAAATTGAAACACAGGTACGCCATCGTCCAGCGTTTTAATTAAGGCATCAGAGAAGACTGCAATGATATTGCCTAAGATCAACAACATCATGGCATAGCCAACAGATTTATTAGACATTGAATACACTCTGCACAGAGGGTGGAATTTTTATGCAGAGTATGCAAAGTTAGCAATGAAGTATAATGATTAATATTACCTTAGTATGAGCTATTTCGATAATGAAGCTACCACCTCTACGCGCAGTCTATTGCTTTGAAGCCGTGGCGCGCTGTAACAGTTTTTCGCAAGCAGCAGAAAGCCTCAATGTGACCCAAAGTGCGGTCAGTCATCAGGTCAAATTACTTGAAGAATACCTTGGTAAACCCTTATTTGTGCGCCAAGGGCGCTTGCTGTCACTGACCGATGAAGGTAAACACTATTATGAGTCTATCCGCCATGCACTGCACGACATCGCTCATGCTAGCCAAAGCATTAAAGAAGGTAATCAAGGCAAACTCAGACTGGCAATGTACAGCACCTTAGCGGTGAAATGGTTGATCCCAAGACTTGATGACTTACGCCAACAGCACCCTGAAATCGATCTTTCATTGATCATGGTGTCCGACGATCCTAACTTTAACGATCACACGGCTGATTGTTTTATCACGGTTAAACCACCTAAAAAGCACTTTCATATTGAGCACTTATACCAAGAGCGTCTCTACCCTGTATGCAGCCAGTACTTATGGGAAAAACTTAAAAATCAGCCTCTACCTGAAAGCTTATGGCAATACCCGCTGCTATCGGTTACTTCTGCGACAGCTTCTGGCAAAGAAGGGGACGATTGGCGTTTATGGTGTAAAGCGGGTGATATCTCGCTACCATCTTCAGTACAAATGCATTATTTCAGCCACATGCTATTAGCCGCTGAAGCGGCACGCTATAACCAAGGGATCACCTTCTTAAACCACTATTTCATGACAGAAGAAGAACGCCACCATAGCTTTGTTCGACTACCTCTGCATGATCTTCCCACTGGCGATGATTTTTATTTCACTTACAAATCAACGCGTGCACAAGACCCACATATCGAGAAACTCGGTCGCTGGCTAAAAATACAATGTGCAGAGATGAATGCGGAAATGAACATGTAGTTTGTATGAAAGGAGTCGATAACAAAATTATTCACTTACCTCACAAAATCTAACGATTGCCGTCAACAGAGCGTCACTCACCGCCGTCAAGATAAAAAAGAAGTTCAATAGCGAATTTATTTGACGACGTTAGAGGTAAACCGTGAAAAAAGCCCTTATTTCTTTGGTAATTGCAGGCGCACTCATCGGCTGTGACGACACACAAACGGAACAAACGACACAGGTTAAAGTATTAACCGCGAACCTTTGGCACGATCTCAACAAAGGCTATGACGCAGGTTTAGCTGAAATGAAGCACAGCCAAGCTGACATCATCTTCACCCAAGAATCTGATGGTGTGAATGCCCGCTTGGCTGAAGATCTCAACATGCACATGTGGCAAGGCCCTGACGGTCGAGCATCGATAGGGATTTTATCAAAATTCCCTATTACCAAAGTGTTTGATGGTGAGGGCGAAGGGCTGGATCAAGATCGCGGTCATCAAATCGGCGCTTTACTCGATATTAACGGGCGTGACGTCATCGTGTGGAACAACCACCTCGATTGGAAAGAGTACACTACGGTTTCCCCTCGGGGCATACAAGGCAACGGTACAACATTCGATGGTTGTACGCCTGTCAGCGACAACGCAGAGCTTGATCGCTTAAATGAACAATCTAAACGCCCAAACCAAGTACGCAATAAGCTTCACCAGCTCAAGCCTTACTTGGATAACAATACTTTAGTGATCAGCGGTGGCGACTTCAATGAAGCCAGTGGTTTAGATTGGACAGATGCTAGTGCTGCCCTCTTTGACCATAAAGGGATCAGTCATGACTTCCTTTCTCATCGACTACTTCGTCAAGCGGGATTAAAAGACAGCTTCCGCGAACTCTACCCAGATGCGAACCGTTACCCAGGGATCACTTGGCCATTCCGAAATGCCGATAGTTGGACCACAGGAGCTAACGTTGTAAAAAGCTGCCAACGAGCAATTGATGATCGCGATCGTATCGATTTTATTTACTACAACCCAGCCGATGGGGTGAAGCTAGATAAAGTGGCTTTCATCGGTCCACGTTACTCAACGTACTTTAAAGCGCCGCATGGCTCAGATTTCACCACTTACGAACCGCACGAGGGTATCCAAGTCGACGCAAGTGGTGAACCAACATACGCCATTAATGATTTTCCGTCTGATCATCTGTGGTACAGCGCGACTTTCAACATTAAAACGCCAAACAAAACCAGTAAAAAGCCAAGCCTCAATTTCAACCCTAAATTTGAAAACACCCTATTAGGTACAGATGGTACGAACCTCACTGTTGGCTTTAACATTAGCAACTGGCAACACCATGAAGCAGAACGCGACTACTGGCTATTCATCACATCTCACGCCGCGAGCCCGAGCTCGTACTCTGGTGGACGCGTTGCAATTAAACAAAAACCGGATACCAAACACCCACTGGCGGTGACTGTTGATGAAACCTTCTTGCGAAGCTTAAAAGCCAATGAACAAAAGCTGCAATTACGCTTGTTTACCATGAGTGGTCCTTCACCAAAAATTTTGGCGTCGAAAACCTTTACTCTCGATGAAATTGAAAAAATCGTCGATGTGAAGGTACCAACTGTCAGTATCAATAATGGGCAGAGTTTAAATATCAACGCAGCGATCCCATTTTCTTGGGAAAACGCGACACAAAACCCAAATCAATGGATTGGTATTTACACAAAAGGTCAAAGTGTTAGTGAGCAAAGCAAAGGCTGGTTATATACAAGAACCGATCTCACAGAGACATCATCGTTAGCTGACTGGCACAGCAAACCAAGTAAAGGCAATGAACAAGGTAGCGTAACTTTGCCATCATTAAAGACGTTGCTACAAGCGCGGATGCCAAATGCCAAAGCTGGCGAGTATGATTTTTACTTATTCGGCGATAGCGACGGCAAAAGCAGCGTGTTAGCCAAACAAACAGTAACCGTCACTGACTAACTGATAACATGACTTAGATTTGATGTTTTTCACGAACTGAGCCGCCATAAACAATGCCCGCCCCATTGAGTAAAGTCAGGATGACATCTCGATTAGTCGGGCTTCAAAATTTTGTTGCAACTTTCCGCTCGAAACGACTGCTTGTTTGTGGCACATTAGCGCCAAAACAGGAGTCACTATGAACAAACTATTTACCTTACTCAACAAAGTCGCTGCTATTATCGCGATGCTAATGTTTGTTATTGGCGGTGGTTTAGCACTGTTTGTGCTTTTTTATGGGCCATAAATAAACCCAGCGAAGTGGCTCGCCGTTTCGCGCTACATGCGCATCCCACCGTCAATTTCTATCACTCGCCCTGTTAAATAATCATTTTCTAGAATGAATTTCACGGTATGGGCTATTTCAGCAGCATCACCAATTCGCCCTAGTGGCACCATTTTCTCAAGCCGTTCTATTGCTTCGGGTTTTAACTGATCTGCCATGGCTGTTTTAATCACGCCCGGTGCAATAGCAGCAGCACGAATGCCGTAACGGCTTAACTCTTTCGCCCAACAGACTGCCATGGTCGCTACTGCCGCTTTTGATGCCGCATAATTGGTTTGACCTATATTCCCCGCTCGCGCAACACTGGAAATATTGATGATCACCCCTTGGCGTTCTGTGGCTATCATTTTTGCTGCCGCCTCGCGACCACATAGGAAAGTGCCGTTAACATTCACCTTCATTACCAAGTCAAATTGCTCAAGCGACATCTTAGTAAGCTCATCATCTTTCTGTTTTACCAATAAGCCATCACGTAATACGCCAGCATTGTTAATCAAACCATCAAGTTGACCAAAATCTTCAATAATATGATTAAAAGTCAGCTCGACTTCCGCTTCATTGGTGACATCAGTTTTATACACCATGGCGCGGGCACTGAGCATGTGGCATTGGTCTTGAGTCTGACGCAGCGCCGCCTCGTTTACATCAATCAGCGCTAAATCCGCTCCCGCTTGTGCCAAGGTCAGCGCCATCATTTGTCCTAACCCTTGCCCAGCTCCGGTAATAGCAATCACACTTTCCTTAATGTCCATTGGCTATATCCTTATTTTGATTTGTAAAACTCAAACAAACTGGAGAAGTCTAACGCCTCGTGTCCCCTCGCATTGTGAAATGCATACAAATTTCGCGCTAAACTGCCCATCGGGATCGCTGAGTCACTTTTTAGCGCCGCATCCGCTCCTAACCCTAAATCTTTCAGCATTAACTTGCCCATAAAACCAGGCTGATACTGATTACTCGCAGGCGCGGTTGGCATCACTTGTGGGCATGGGTTATACAATTCTAGTGCCCAGTTTCGCCCAGAGCTTTGCAGCATGATGTCAGACAAAACCTTAGGATCGAGGCCATTATCAATACCTAAATTCAACGCTTCACAAGTGCCTGCCATTAAAATGCCAAGCATCAGGTTATTGCAGATTTTTGCCATTTGCCCATCACCCGCTTTACCAGCGTGGAAAATGTTTTTTCCGACATGTTTGAGCACTTGCTGCGCCTGTTGAAAGCCTTGATCACTGCCGCCAACAATAAAAGTTAATGTTCCGGCTTGTGCGCCAGCGACTCCACCTGATACTGGCGCGTCAACAAAGGTTAACCCTTTCTTGTCCGCTTCTGCTGCCACTAAACGCGCTGAATCCGGATCTATGGTTGAGGAGTCAATCAAGAAAGTATCAGCGGCAACCAAGTTCAACAAACCAACACCACCATGATGATCACCCAAATACACAGCGCGTACATGTTCACCGGCGGGGAGCATAGTGATCACCGTATCAGCACCTTGAACAACTTCATCTAGGTTGGCCGCAACCACAGCACCATCAACAGCTAGTGCCTGTGCAGCTTGGGCATTGATATCAAAGACCTGCACTGTGCAGCCAGCCGTCAATAGGTTTTTCACCATTGGCGTACCCATATTACCCAAGCCGATAAACGCGATAGTTTTCATGATGACTCCTAGAATTCAGGTTCAAGTTTGCTCTGCAGTATTTAGTGCTCACTCTTTACGTTCAACGCTTCACGCCCGATCTTCACACTCAACGATTAACAGCCGAGCTCTGCAAGCGGATGGTCTTGTGGTTTCCAATAAGAGGTAAAGAGTTGATCGATCACGCTCTGATCAACATGATCAACACTGTTAAAGCGCCATTGCGGATCGCCTGTTTTATCAATAAGTAAGGCTCGAACTCCCTCTTGAAACTCACCTAACTCGCCACAACGAAGCGATAAGTCCAGCTCAAGACGAAAACAGTCTGCCAGCGGCATATGGTGGTAATCATTCACTTGTCGAAAACAGATGTAGGCAGAAATAGGACTACCTGCTTGCATCGTCGCTTTGGCTTTTTCAATCCAGCGTCCTAAACCGTCAATCGCCATAATTTGTTGATAAACCACAGACAGTTTGGGGCTGACGCAAGCGGCTTGGATCTGAGCAAAATACGGAATCAGCTGGCTCGCAGGCATCGCTGGTACAACATCGATTGCGAGGTTAGCCAATAACTCATCCACCATTAAATGGTTCTCTTCAACGCTTCGCCACGGGTTATGTGTCAGTTGCTCAAATAGCTCTGCTTTGTGCTCAGCCCGCACCACGTGATCGGCAATACGAAGATCTATCGCATCGCTGGCATTTATCACCGCGCCCGTTAAGCCTAGAAACAAACCAATCCCTGTTGGGAGCTGATTCAAGAACCAAGTCCCACCCACATCAGGGTATAAACCGATCGTAATTTCAGGCATCGCCAGTTTGGAATGCTGAGTCAACACTCTGTGGCTTGCGCCAATGTACAAGCCAATTCCCCCACCCATCACAATGCCATCGCCCCACACAATAATGGGCTTGGTATAGGTATGAATTAAATAGTCACACTGATATTCCAGCGTGAAATACGCGGCAAGAAAGGGTTGTACCTGATTTTTTTTCGGGGGAGAGTTTTGCATTGCATGGTACATGGCGCGAACATCACCACCAGCACAGAAGGCTTTATCACCTGCCGCGCACAAAACGACGCAGCTAATGGTGTCATCGTCTTGCCATATTTGAAGTTGAGTATAGAGCAGCTTGATCATGTCATAAGTTAAGGCATTCAAGGACGACGTATTATCAAGCTCTGCGACCCCAATTTGATGGCCGCTAGTACATGAGAGTTGCTGAAAATTTACCGTGCCTGCCATTGGCTTTTCCTCGCTATTGATTCTTCCATTCAGGAGGGCGTTTTTCTAAAAATGCTTGTACCCCTTCTTGTTGATCTTGGGTATCAAACAGTTGAATAAAGAGTTCCCGTTCGCGCACTAAACCATGTTGATGAGAGTGTAAGCGACTATTTTGGATCAGCGCTTTGCACGCCGTGACCGATGAAGGCGATTGATTGGCAACGCTATGGGCTAACGCAAGCGCCTTAGAAAGGGCTTCACCTTGTTCCACCACTTCTTCGACCAAACCTATCGCTCGTGCTTGCTCTGCTTTCAGTTGTTCGCCACATAAAATAATGCGTTTTGCCCAGCCCTCGCCAACTAACCAAGTTAGGTTTTGCGTCCCACCCGCACAAGGCAATAACCCCACTTTGGCTTCGGGTAACGCCAACACAGCTTGCTGTTCGGCAATACGAATGTCACAAGCGAGTGCGACTTCTAAACCACCACCCATTGCATAACCATTAATAGCGGCAACCGAGACACCACGAAACGCTGATAATGTTTCAAACGCTTCACCGAAACAGCGCGCCATTTCAAGAGCGCGGGCTTTATCACCATCGGCAAATAACTTGAGATCCGCGCCTGCTGAGAAGAATTTCTCACCATCACCGGTTATCACAAGGGCGTAGATATTTTTATCGTCATTTAGGGTTTCAATAAGGTGCTTTAAGTCGCGCAAACTGGTTGCGGTCCAAG
The DNA here is from genome assembly GCF_001650345.1 of Photobacterium jeanii. Lineage (GTDB taxonomy): Bacteria > Pseudomonadota > Gammaproteobacteria > Enterobacterales > Vibrionaceae > Photobacterium > Photobacterium jeanii. The sequence continues at coordinate 241,861 of NZ_LVHF01000029.1, forward strand.
TATTGGCTGGCGGATTAGTCATGGTCAGGACAGCAACATGCCCATCATAGTGAATGTGAATTGCTTCATTTTTCTGTGGAGATGTCGAACCCATGATTCTTCCTCTTGTTCAAAGCACAATAGATAGAGCATTAACGACAAAAACAGTATGACAATAACAATTACAGTAGCTCTACGCCTTCCGCTAATACGCGACGAGCGATGATTAAACGCATGATTTCATTAGTACCTTCTAAGATTTGATGCACACGCACATCACGAAAATGACGCTCCAACGGGTATTCCTGAATATAACCATAGCCACCAAATATCTGTAATGCTTGGTCACATACCGTAAACCCGACATCGGTAGCAAAACGTTTTGCCATTGCACAATATGCTGTTGCTTCGGGATGTTGTTTATCTAGCTTATCAGCGGCATAGCGTACTAATTGCCGAGCAGCCACTAAGTCGGTCGCCATATCCGCCAATTTAAATTGCAATCCTTGAAACTGTGCGAGCTGACGACCGAACTGCTGGCGTTCATTCATATATTGGGTGGCGTGATTCAATGCCTGCTGCGCCGTACCAATGGAGCAACTTGCAATGTTGATGCGCCCACCATCCAACCCTTTCATAGCAAGCTTAAAGCCTTCCCCTTCTTTACCAAGCAAACCGGATTGTGGAACCTGCACATTTTCAAAGGTTACAGATCGAGTTGGCTGGCTATGCCAGCCCATTTTGGGCTCTTTGCGCCCGTAACTAATGCCAGTACTGTGCGCATCCACTACAAAGGCAGAAATGCCTGCCGCTCCTGCATCGCCAGTACGTGCCATCACCACCAACACATCGGTATCACCCGCGCCAGAAATAAACGCTTTTGCGCCATTAAGAACATAACTGTCGCCCTGCTTCACCGCTGTAGTTGTCAGTGATGCCGCGTCCGAACCTGCATTGGCTTCCGTTAAACAATAAGAGCCTAACTTGGCACCAGCGATGAGATCAGGGCAAAACTCAGCAGTGGCGGGTTCGGTACCGCTACTGGCGATCATCCAAGTGACCATATTATGAATCGTCATAAATGCCGTAGTAGAGGTGCACCCCATGGCTAATTGTTCGAAGATAATAGATGCATCTAACCGACTGAGCCCTAACCCACCCTGTGCTTCTGGGGTATAAAGACTCATAAAGCCCATCTCGCCAGCAGCTTGCAAAACATCTTTAGGGAAGGTTGATTCTTGATCCCATCGCGCAGCTTTGGGTGCTAACTGCTGCTCAGAAAACTGCTTGGCGGCATCAACAAAGAATTGTTGCTCTTGGCTTAAATCAAAGTTCATCTTCACACCTCCATTTCAGCAAGACAGCTCGCAACATGAACGCTTATTCACGCATATAGCTGCCTTAACAAGGCAAAAGAAAGGTTAAGAAAAAGGCAACCGGCAATGCCCAACCCTGCGTTACTTTAATTGGATACTCATATTGAGCGCTGCCGGAATATCATCATCGAACCAACGAGCGGTGACTGTTTTTGTCTCGGTATAAAAACGCACGGCTTGCTTACCATAGGCATGCAAATCGCCGTAAAAGCTGCCTCGCCAACCTGTAAATGAGAAAAATGGCAGTGGTACAGGAATAGGCACGTTAATGCCGACCTGACCCACTTGAATCTGATGCTGATACTTACGCGCTGCCGCACCGCAGGCGGTAAAAATAGAAGTGCCGTTACCGTAAGGGTTGGCGTTCACTAACGCGATTGCTTCTTCCAAGGTATCAACTGTCATGCACAGTAAAACTGGTCCAAATATTTCTTGTTGATAGAGCTCCATTGCGGGTGTCACCCCACTAAAGACAGTTGGTGCCAGCCAATTCCCTTGTTCATAACCAGCAACCGTATAACCCGTACCATCTAGCTCACATATCGCACCTTGCTGTTTACCTTGCTCAATTAACCCAATCACCCGTGATTTCGCGGCAGCACTGATCAAAGGACCATATGCGGCAGTCTCATCGTTCCATACGCCCGGCTTCACTTTTGCCATTTCAGCCACCAGCTCAGGGATCCACGCCTTGCTATCACCCACAAACACCGCCACAGAAATCGCCATACAGCGCTGTCCAGCGGCACCAACAGATGAACTCACCAAGTTAGTGAGTACCTGCTCTTTATTGGCATCAGGCATCACCACCATATGATTCTTCGCCCCAGCAAAAGCTTGGACGCGTTTAAAATGCGTAGTTGCCGTTTGATAAATGTATTGCGCCACAGGCACTGAACCCACAAACGAAATAGTGCGAATATCTGGATGAGCTAACAACTGATCAACTTGCGATTTCTGACCATGAACCACTTGCAGCACACCTTTAGGTGCACCTGCTTGTTCGAACAATTCCGCAAGTCGCATCGCAGTTAAAGGGACTTGTTCTGAAGGCTTCAACACAAAGGTATTACCGCAGGCGATCGCCATCGGAAACATCCACAATGGGATCATAGCGGGGAAGTTAAACGGGGTTATCCCACAGCACACACCGAGCGGTTGGATCAGCGAGTAGCTATCAATGTCGGTCGCGACATTTTCTACCGTCTCGCCCATCATCAAACTGGCGATATTGGCAGCCTGCTCCACCACTTCAATCCCACGCCATACATCGCCTTTGGCATCAACGGTCGTTTTACCCGTTTCTGACGATAGCAAAGCCGCGATCTCATCGTGATGCTGTTTAAGGAGGTGCTGATAATTGAGCATCAAGCGGGCACGCTCAGGGGTTGCTACTTCTTTCCAACTCATAAAAGCACGCTTAGCATCAGCAATAGCCGCTTCAATTTCGGAGTCGGTTGCGCAAGGTAACTTGGCAATCACCTGATTTGAGGCCGGATCTGTCACATCAACCCATCGTTGAGTCGCAGATTGACGAAACTCGCCTTCAATATAAAGCGGCACAGACTGAACCATAGTTGTATTCCTCTTTGCTTAAGCAATGATGGAAGTCGCTCACGGCGCGTTTTCATCACGCTTTATATCGTTTGAAAAATCCTAAAAACATCCAAAACAATTTGATATGGCTATCCTACAAACCTGCTGATTTAGGCAGTTCTATCGCCACAGCAGTGGCTTCACCACCACCAATACACAGTGATGCCACGCCATAAACTGCGCGGTTTTCCCCTTGGTTGATCAGCTGTTGCTGTAATTGTTGCAACGCATGGATCAGAGTCACTATGATTCGCGTACCGCTCGCACCAATAGGGTGGCCCAGCGCACAAGCACCGCCGTTCACGTTTACCCTTTCTTCATCAATGCCTAAACCTTTAATGGCGACTTGGGTGACGACCGCAAAGGCTTCATTGATTTCCCAACGATCAACCTTCTCTACCGACCAACCCAACTTATCGAGCAAGGCATGGCAAGCAAACTGTGGAGCAAGAGTAAACTCCGCGGGTTCTCTGGCATGAGTCGCATGACCGTGAAGGATCGCCAGCGGTAATATCTGATGCGCTATAGAAAGATCGCTATCAATTAACATCAACGCCGCCGCACCATCTGAAATAGCACTCGAATTGGCCGCTGTGATGCTGCCAGCACTTTCACCATCAGACGTTACTTTAGACGCTGAAGACGAAACAAAGGCAGGTTTAAGTTTGGGGATTTTATCTAGCTGAATCTCATTAGGGTGTTCATCATCTGAAACGATCTCAGGTATCGATTTATAGCCCGATTTCGAATGCGACTTTTGCTGTTGAGCCAATACCACGGGTACAATTTCATCCATAAACCGACCATCACTTTGGGCGGCTTTTGCCCGCTCTGCCGAGCGAATTGCCCACGCGTCCATTTGTTCACGACTGAAACCTTGCTCATCGGCTGTCGCTTGACCGTACACACCCATCAAATGCCCTTCGTAGGCATCTTGTAGACCATCAAAAAACATATGGTCTTGCGCTGTTTTGTGCCCCGCCCGAAACCCTTGTCGTGCTTGAGGCAACAAATACGGCGCGTTAGTCATGCTTTCCATCCCACCCGCAATAATGCACTGGCTATGACCAAGCAGGATCTGATCAAAGGCCATCATTACGGTTTTCATACCTGAACCACAAACTTTATTCACCGTGGTACACGGCGTCGCGTAGCTCAGCCCCGCTTGAATGGCTGCTTGTCGCGCAGGCGCTTGACCACACCCCGCCGTCAGTACACAGCCCATGTAAACTTCATCAATCGTGAAAGGTAAGGAAGTAGAAGATGGCAGCTTTTCGCTGGCTTGCTCTAAGGTAGCCGCAATTGCCCAGCCCCCTAGCTCTGGGGCAGAGAGTGAGCTTAATGTGCCTTGGAAGCTCCCAATGGGCGTGCGTTTAGCAGCAATAATATGAACGGTTTTCGCCATGACATCGTCCTTTCGATTTCTTGACGTATACGTAAGCATAGCACTAACATTTACGTAAACGTAAAGAAACAAATTGCAAACATTGCAGCCCCTAGTCGTACCAATGGCACCATTTCGTGACACGCTGGATTACAGGAGCTTTGCCATGGAAACTTTCAAGATCAGCGAGTTGGCAAAAGAGTTCGACATCACCACCCGTAGCATTCGGTTCTACGAAGACGTTGGCTTGCTCGCTCCCACTCGCAGTGGCACAACCCGTATCTATCAGCGGCGCGACAAAATCCGATTAAAACTCATTCTAAGGGGCAAAAGGCTAGGTTTTTCGTTGGCAGAAATTCGCGAACTGTTTGATCTCTACGATACCGATCAAACACATGCACAACTCAATCAAATGCTCACCATCATTGATGAAAAGCAGGCCGTACTCCAACAACAACTCAATGACATTAATGTAGTGATGAACGAATTAACGGCCGCTCGTGAGCGTTGCTTACTGGCGATCGGTAATAGTGATTTAAGCAAATAGGGTTATGCGCAAACTGTTTTCGTAATGGGAATTTTCGTAATGGTAATGCGACTTCGCTATTTCAATATTGCTGAGGAAAATCACCATGCTTGATGCCTATACTCCGCTCAACTTTGGCTTAGGCGAAACCCTCGATATGTTGCGTGACCATGTCCAAGGTTTCGCGCAACAAGCTCTCGCCCCGCTAGCGCAACAAGTCGATCAGGATAACCAGTTTCCTAATCAACTATGGCCTGTATTAGGAGAAATGGGATTGCTTGGCGTCACCGTCGATGAACGCTATGGCGGTGCCAATATGGGTTATCTCGCTCATGTTATTGCGATGGAAGAAATCAGCCGCGCTTCAGCCTCGATCGGCCTTAGTTATGGTGCGCACTCTAATTTGTGCGTCAATCAGATCTTCCGTAATGGCAATGAAGCACAACGGCAAAAGTACCTCCCCAAATTAATCTCAGGTGAATACATTGGCGCGTTAGCCATGAGTGAAGTTAACGCTGGCTCCGACGTTGTCAGCATGCAGCTTACCGCCACACAAGAAGGTGATCACTTTGTTCTTAATGGCAACAAAATGTGGATCACCAATGGCCCAGATGCCCACGTGTTAGTGGTGTATGCCAAAACCGCCCCCACCGCAGGTGCTCACGGTATTAGTGCTTTTATTATTGAGCGCGACTTTGCCGGTTTTAGCCATGCTCAAAAGCTGGACAAACTTGGCATGCGCGGTTCAAACACTTGCGAACTGGTATTTGATCAATGCCGTGTGCCAGCCTCAAACCTATTAGGCGAACTGAATAAAGGCGTTGAAGTTTTAATGAGTGGGCTCGATTATGAACGCGTGGTGCTCGCCGCAGGTCCTCTTGGCATCATGCGCGCTTGTTTGGATTTAGTCATTCCTTATATCCACGATCGGAAGCAGTTTGGTCAAGCCATTGGGGAATTCCAACTGGTGCAGGCCAAAGTTGCCGATATGTACACCCAAATGAACGCAGCACGCAGTTACGTTTACACCGTAGCAGCGTCCTGTGATCGCGGTGAAACCACCCGCAAAGATGCTGCAGGTGTGATCCTCTACAGCGCCGAGCTGGCAACAAAAATAGCACTAGATACCATTCAACTGCTGGGGGGGAATGGCTATATCAACGAATTTCCTGCTGGGCGACTATTACGCGACGCCAAGTTATACGAAATTGGCGCAGGTACCTCTGAAATCCGCCGAATGCTCATTGGTCGTGAGCTCTTTAACGAGTCACGATAAAGGAACGCATTATGACTCAAGCCAGAACGAATCTAACCAATAACACCCTTTCTAGCACACGAGTGATCCACACCAAGGTCGATCCTGATGATCCCATTTACGTTACCAATCATAAGATCATGTCGGTAATGGTGGAAAACCTGAACGCAAATCTCAAAATCATCGAAAAAGGCGGCGGCGACAAAGCACAGCAACGCCAAATCAGCAAAGGGAAACTTCCTGTTCGTCAACGCATTAGCACCCTACTCGATGCTGACAGTGAATTTTTAGAAATCGGTCAATTTGCCGCTTGGCGTGTTTACGACGACAACATTCCTTGTGCTGGCGTAGTGGCTGGCATTGGTAAAGTCGAAGGAATCAACTGCATGATCATTGCTAATGACCCTTCAGTAAAAGGCGGGACTTACTATCCGCTGACCGTTAAGAAACATTTACGAGCCCAAGAAATTGCCGAACGCTGCCAACTACCTTGCATTTACTTGGTTGATTCCGGCGGTGCCAACTTACCCCATCAAGCTGACGTATTTCCCGACCGCGATCATTTTGGGCGAATCTTCTATAACCAAGCGCGAATGTCTGCCAAAGGTATTCCTCAAATAGCCGTGGTTCACGGCTTATGTACCGCAGGGGGCGCGTACATTCCTGCCATGGCAGATGTGTCTATCATCATCAAAAACCAAGGCACCATCTTTTTAGCCGGTCCGCCATTAGTCAAAGCAGCAACAGGTGAAGAAGTCACCGCTGAAGCCCTTGGTGGTGCCGACGTGCATTGCATGAAATCAGGTGTCGCGGATTACTACGCCAACGATGAACATGATGCCCTCAAGCTTGCACGCCAAGCGGTACACAGCACGCACAAATCACCAGCATTATTGCATGGCCAACACGCTGACTTTACACCACCAAAATACGATATCGATGAAATTTACGGCATTACCAATGCCGATTTACGTAAGCCTTTTGATATTCGAGAAGTGATCGCTCGCTTGGTTGACGGCTCAGCCTTTGATGAATTTAAAGCGTTATACGGCAGTACCTTAATTTGTGGTTTTGCCACTTTGCATGGTCACCCTATTGGTATCGTTGCCAACAATGGCATTTTGTTTTCAGAATCTGCCCAAAAAGGGGCGCACTTCGTAGAGCTCTGCGCTAAACGAAAAATTCCTTTGGTATTTTTACAAAACATCACTGGTTTTATGGTCGGCAGCCGCGCTGAAGCAGGCGGCATCGCCAAAGATGGCGCCAAAATGGTGATGGCGGTTGCCTGTGCCGATGTTCCTAAATTTACAGTTGTGATTGGCGGCTCATACGGTGCAGGAAACTATGGCATGTGTGGGCGCGCTTATAGTCCAACCATGATGTGGATGTGGCCCAATGCGCGAATATCCGTTATGGGTGGAGAACAAGCAGCAGGTGTGCTGGCGCAAGTTACACGAGAAATCAAACAACGTAATGGCGAACCTTGGAGTGATGAACAAGAAGCCGCATTTAAACAACCTATTCTCGAACAATACGAGCAAGAAAGTCATCCTTATTACGCCAGTGCTCGGCTATGGGATGATGGGATCATCGATCCTAAAGATACACGTAACGTACTAAAACAAGCACTCAATGCTGTTGCTAATACACCAGTAGAAGAAAGCCAATTTGGCATTTTCCGCATATAGCAGCCGATGTGAGGTAACCATGAGTCCAGTTTCTATCGCGTCAACATCATCACCATCATCTGGTCAAACAGTGACGCTCACGATTGATGAAATGGGCGTAGCTTTTCTAACCCTTAATCGCACCGATAAACATAACGCCTTTGATGATCATCTAATCGCTGAGCTCATCAAACAACTGGCGCTATTGAGCACACACCCAGAGATCCGTGCGTTAGTCTTACAAGCCAATGGTAAACACTTCTCTGCTGGTGCCGACCTTAACTGGATGCGCTCGATGGCAGCGAAAACACCCGAAGAAAATCAAGCCGATGCCGAACAACTCTCATTGCTGATGCACCAGCTGGATAACTTTCCTCACCCCAGCTTATGTCTCGTTCAAGGTGCCGCCTATGGCGGGGCATTAGGATTGATTTGCTGCTGTGATATGGCCATAGCCCACCCACAAGCCAGTTTTTGTTTGAGCGAAGTAAAACTGGGATTAATTCCCGCCACAATCGGCCCTTACGTCTTACGAGCAATGGGCAATCGTCAAGCTCGACGCTATATGCTCACCGCCGAAATAATCAATGCCCATACAGCGCAAAACCTGATGCTGATCCATCAACTAAGCGATGATCTAACCCAAGCACGGCAAACTTGGTTACAGCATATTTTAGCGAACAGCCCGAGTGCCGTTAGTGCGGCGAAATCGTTATGCCTAAATTGCGATAATCATCCAATAGATGACAATCTACGTCATATCACCAGTGAAACCATCGCCACTCTGCGAGTATCACCTGAGGGACAAGAAGGGCTTAATGCCTTTTTTGAAAAACGTCGTCCACACTGGTATCGCCACATATCACCCGCATCTCAGCAACAATCACAATCTCCACAACAGGAAAAAATAACCGGAGATGAAGATGACTAATTACCCTGACTCCGTCCGCATCATAGAAATGGGAGCTCGTGATGGACTACAAAACGAAGCGAATGTGCCCACAACTGCCAAAGTAGCGCTCATTAATGCCCTATCACAATCAGGATTAACTCACATCGAAGCAGGCGCCTTTGTCTCTGCCAAACGGATACCTCAAATGGCGGATTCTGCCGATGTACTACAACAAATTACCCGCTCACCGGATATTTGCTACTCAGCCCTGACGCCTAATCTGCAAGGTTACCAAGCCGCGCGTAAAGCAAACGTCGATCAAGTCGCGGTCTTCACCTCATCTTCTGAAGGTTTTTGTCAGTCTAATATTCATTGCTCGATTGCAGAAAGTCTTGCTCGTTTTGCTCCTGTCATCGAACAAGCTAAAGCAGACGGAGTGCCCGTTAGAGGCTACCTTTCTTGCGTGGTCGAATGCCCGTACGATGGCCCAACAGCCCCGACTCAAGTTGCTCGGGTAGCACGGTCACTTTACGAGCTTGGTTGCGATGAAATCTCACTTGGCGACACCATAGGACGCGGAACACCGGCAAGCATTACCCCCATGCTTGAGGCCGTGCTCAACCAGATCCCACGACAAAAAGTCGCCGTTCATTTTCACAATACCTGGGGATTAGCCTTAGTGAATGTGCACCAAGCACTATCAATGGGCATATCAACCATTGATGCTAGCGTGGCAGGCCTTGGCGGCTGCCCTTACGCGCCCGGCGCAAGCGGTAATGTCGCCACAGAAGACGTACTGTATTTATGTGAGGGTTTAGGTATTAAGACTGGCGTTGATATAGAAGCGATTGCCAAGGCAGGTTGGGAAATATGTAGACACTTAAACAAAGCACCACAGTCAAATGTGTCGTTAGCGTTGCTTGGTAAATCAAATTAGCTACAACATAAAGCTCTCTGGCAACCTCTCAGTTGCCAGAGAAAAAAGCGTTTAATCTATAGTAAAATTAAGATCAACACGGTTCCATTCAATGACATGGCTTGGCTTTTCTTGGCCATGAGAATGGGCTCCACCGTCAGTATACAAACCACCAAAATCAGTTGCAGCAAACTCTCTTGGGCTATAGTAGTAGAAAACAAATGGCGTTACGCTTTCCCACTGTCCTGGTGATAACTTCTCAGCGCCTATCATAACGAAAGATAGATAACGTTTCGTATCAAAGCCTGTGTACTTACAATAATCACCATCTTTTACATTCACAATGCTTTTACGCATCTCAGTATGTTTTAAATTACAACCTTCATAGCGTTGAACATAAACCATAGCCTGTCTTTGTTCAGAAGCATCTTTACTTCCAACTGGCTTAACCGTGGTTAGTAACCTAACACCATCACCATACTTATCCTTAAGCTCTTGATTCGCAGGCAATTGCTTGACGACACCCGCTAATCTAACTTCCAAATCTTGCAAATGTCTAAATTTAGAACCATTTACACGATCACTTGAATATATGACACCGGATGGATCTGTAATCGTAATATCATTGTTAGCAGAACCCAATTTAGGGGGCAGAATACGAATTGTCTTTTTACCCAACTCCCCAGTTTCTGAATCCAACGCTAAGTAGTTATCACTTTCTTCTTCAGCTATAGATAGCGTAACACTCGCTAGTGCATTTTCGCTAAAGTAATCGACTAAAGTTAACTCGCCAGTATTAGGATCTAAGGGCTGATTTAAATCACTTGGCTTACTCGAAATACCATAACTACGCTTACCCAAAGGTTGTGGCAAGAAGGTTGGAGTAACCTTCTTTAATGGCTCAAACTCAAAAGATTCAGAGCTAAATGCAATACCAGGGTGTTTGGCTTTCTTTACTTCACCTTGAACAAGGAAACTCTTACGCTCGTACTTACTTGATGATTGTGCAGCCACTTCTATTTCATATTTACCAGCAGACTCAATACGTACCTCGCCCGTATTAGCATTTATGAGTGATACGACTGCGCCATTATTCTCAACTTTATAAGTTAAAATCGATTCAACATTATCCTTGACAGGTGTGATTGAATCACCTTTTTTATATGTCTTAGTTGGGTAACTAACAGTTACAGGATTCACTGCTTTTTTGATTTTTACTGGATAAAGAACAGTCGCCGCCTTGAAGCCAGATGTACTTGCAGACGTTACTTTAATGATAGTTTGACCCGCTTTTAAAACCTTCAAAGCACCTTTAGAGCCTAACGTAACAACATCTTTATCTTCACCATCAACAAAGGAAAAAGTCAATTCACCTTTTGCTCCATTTACTTGCGGAGCTTTTATTTCTAAACCGGGTGAAAAGACTACATCAACTTCTTTAGGCTCAACAGTTAACGTAGAATCCGCAGGTTGTATCACAATTGCAAATTCCGCAGGCTCAAAAGATTGATAGTCAGTATTACCGTCATCAGTCACCGCAAAACGAGCAGTGCCTGCTTTTTGCACAACAAAGCGCTTATTTGCTGACTCATACTTTACTGCAGCATTCGTATCACTATCCAGCGGCTTAATCGTAATATTACTCAGTAGTTCTTCTTTAATCCCCTTAACAACCAACTCACTTTGAGGAATAAATAGACCATCACTGTATACTTTAACTGAACCTTTTACTTCAACTTTAGGGTGCGTTGCAGGTAAGATAACTAGTGAAACTTCTTTTGTTGTCGGATGATAAAAATCCCCTCCATTATCAGTAACTTGAAGCTTCACAGTACCAGCGTGCTTAATGGTTAGCTCATTTCCATTTGCTTCAACAACATTACTACTAGTAGGAGCACTAATAGTTAGTACGCCTTGCTGTCCGTCTAAATGAGGGATGAATTTAGTGTGAACATCGCTAAACTTAGTTTCTATTTTTTCCTGAGCAATACCGGGGTGCGTACCACGCTCAATCGTGTATTCAAAAGTTGTTGAAGATGGTTTGAAATTCTTATTTTTATCATCCGTAGCTTTAATTATTGAAGTGCCGACCCCAACAATTTTGGGTTCACCCGTATGCGAGTCTATTTCAATTGAGTTCCCACTAACCACTTCAAAAGAAAGATCATCGATTGCATTTCTAGCAATAACCTCTTTCCTTTCATTTTTAACATAAACATCAGACATTTTATCCACAACGAGAAGCTTACGCTCTCCTTGAGAAATATTGACATCAAAATATTCCTCTTGAGACGTAACAGAGTAACCTCCGCTAAAGTCTTGAGTTACTTTGATCTTTGCCTCACCAACGCCTGACACATCCATAAAGCCAGTTTTTGGATCTATAGTTAATACACCATCTTTCGGGTTTTCATAAGCAATCGAGTAACTTAACTCCCCCTCTTCACCACCACTTAATTTCTGAGGCTCTAGGATCATATTACGAGTAAATTGCTTATTGATATCCTCAAAGCTAAGCTCACCTGGTGCTATCGCTTTAATACGTACCTGCACTTCTTTACTTGTTGGAAGATAACGGCGGTTTCCCATATCTTTAATAATAACGGTCGCAATTCCTTCCCTACCTTGTGGCGTCATCTCCCCCGTTTGGCTATCAATAGCGAGTAAGTCTTGGCTGTCCGACGCCACACTGTAAATCAACTCCCCACGTTTACCACTTACTGGTAACTTAATTTTCTTAGTAGATAATGTCGGAATTGTTTGAAAATCAGCATCTAGATCAGAGTTAGTCGCTTGCTCAACATGCACAGTAAAAGTATCAGAAGACGTTTGATAAACCGAACTGGTATCTTCAACCACTACGATTGCATCTCCTGGATTTAAAAAGGAAATCTGGCCTGTCTGTTTATTGATAATAATAACATCTGTTGGTTGGCCATCAGCTAAACGATAAGACAACTGACCGAAGACATTATTAATAATTGCTTTAGGCTTGTAATTGGGATCATCCGAATAGACTGCATTAACATCTTGCGCCATCAAAGGATCACGAGCATTTTTTTTCTTTATTGGTGCTTGCACACTTGAACTGTTGTCAGATGACGACCCACCGCCACCACACCCGCTAAGTACAAGCGAAGCACTGATGCATAGTGCTAAATATATTTTTTTCATGATTTAAGCAGCCTTAATGATTGCCATCGTAGTTTAATGGCAACTTGTAATGGTTTTGACTGATGATTCTGAGGCGCTAATTATAGGTTTAATATGAAAACAAGATCAATACATTTCATTACATTTAGAAATACTTTAAGCCAAAACATACCCCAAAGGTATTAGCGCATGTGTTTTTTGGTTATTTAAAGACTTTAAAATATGAATAAAATAAAACAAAAGAACTGGTGCGATATAAAACCAAACCCTAATAAGTAAATAAATACCTGCTTTATAAATGCAACTTTAATATCACCATTTCAAGTCACAGCTGAAGAAAGTTAATTTTATAACATCTCATTAAATGTTACCGATTACATTTACGGAAGAAAAAAAGGCGGTAACTGGAATACCGCCGAAGAGCCAAGAAAAACAACATGAAATAGTTTATCACTCAGAATAAAGTCATCCTTTATTAAGTGATATTTAAAATATACATTTAAATAGCAAAGTGATTATTTGATAATTAAGAATAATCACTTTCAGAACGCAAACAACGCTGCTCAGATTCAAGCTCATTCACCGCTCGCCATAACTTCTGTTCCCGCAATTGATGTTTATCCGTCGTATGATGGATCCCCTCGACGGATAATTCATCCATTGGGCCAATATACTGCTCTGCCTTATGTGAAAAAATCGTTCGAAACTCTTCCATCGTCGGTAAGCGATTGTTTTCCTCCTCAAAGCTATCAAAGATATCTGTCACCGTGACTGAAATATCACGTTTGATTCCGTCATGATCTGAACTATCCATATCAACCTCAACGATAAAATTACTCTGATCTCAATAAGAGTGAGTCATAAATGAAAACCAGACAAGCATGTCTATTTTTTCGTTAAGGGTAAGTGTAGTTGAGCCCGCGAATATCGCACGTAATTCACGGGCTAAACTAAAAATAAATTTAAGCCATTGTTTATAAAGGATTTTACTGGAAAGAAGTGCTACTTGAGCTTAAACTGAACACCGAGTGTAATACGTTGAGCATCCACTTCTTTTAAGCCAACTAATGAGCTGGCTTCTATGTAGCCGTACCAATCATCGTGAAACTGCCCTGCCATGCCGACGTGAAAACGCCCAAATACCGCGTCATCAGATTCAATCACTAATGGTAAATACGAACCATATTGTTCCGTTTGCAACTGGCTTATCACTTTTTGGCCACCATTATCGAAATCGTAATGAACATAACCTCTCATATAAGGCTGAAACAAGCCTATACTGGTGCGAAATGGATAGGTAAAGCTTGCTCCTGAAATCAGCATACTTGAACCTAACTGGTTGATATCATCAACAACCGACAACAAGTAGTTCGCATTACCACGCGAAGGTCGCTCTGTATAACGATCAGTATCAGACAAAATATGCTGAAGGCTACTTTCAAGTGCGATATCCCAATGTTCATGGCTGATCAGATATCCTGCTCCTAGCGAAAATACCCAAATATCTGAGTCTGCTTTTTCCTGTCGCGCAAATGGAGAGCTATCAAAGGTGGAAACGCGACGCTCAATATCAGTATCCATGACCGCATAACTGGCACTGAAATCGATATACCAATCATCTTGAAAATAACTGAAATACCCCGATGCCATTAAGCCATCAACTTCAAGATCCGACTGCTCAGTAATCCCGTTTTGCTGATAAGGTAACCCCAGCGCCACCCCAAAGAGGTAATGATCATTAAGCAAGTAATCACCGCCCAACGTCACTGTGTAGCCATCTTCATAATGGCTACGATTAGCATGAGATTGGGAAGGAATTGTTTCTTGATCTATCCGAACGTACGCCCCTAATCGCGATTGCTCTTTTCGTCCGAAACCGCCATCACTGTACAGAAGTGTTTCTGAAGTCGTACTTGAATGATAACTAGATAGAGAAGATTGAGCAGGCGTGGTTTGATAAATAGTCGTGTGGCCAGCTTGGTTATGGTAGCCATGATGATGTACCGAAGATTTACCCTCGTTATTAGTACTATAAGTGTCATGCCGAAAATCACTTATCACCCCTTTAACACCGGAGGATAAGGCTTTATAAACCGCTTCACTGTAAGTTAGCTCTTGCGAAGCCATCGCTTGAGTGACCCAAGTAGAAAGCCCCGAAATGACAAATACACAGACACACTTCTTCTGAATGAACATGACACGCCCCCAAAACACACAACTGAAGCTGCAAAACTTTGCGCTCTTTGGCGCAAATTCATCATAGTCACTTCAACAGGTATCAATTGGTCAATGGTAAAAGCCATTGACGCTCAATACTTATGCGTCATCCATGCCACATCTCAGAACTCAGAAAACTCCAAGCACACTGTAAAAGTAATACCTAAAGCATAGACAGCAGTGCTTTACCTCGCCTCTTTGCCCAAGAGGATTCGCATTAAAAAGCATCTTACTTTCGCGACAACCTTGGTGATAAGCCCACCTAAAGCCACTCGGAAAAAACAGCGCTATCACCTCCCACTCACTCTACAGCCAATATTTCGCCCCCCAAAGAGCACTTTGATATCAACATGTAATTTGATGTAATACATCTATAACTGGTTGCCTTGTACATGTATATTCTGGCAGAATGCTTGGCATAAAACATATAAATATTTGATAGTAATTAGCCATCAAACCATAGCTATTTAGAGTCATAGGCCAACAATGTCTGCTCAACAACAAAATAATGACGCTTATCAACTCGGCAATGCGTTTGTGTTTGTTTACTCAACACAGACGCTTTACTGTGAAAAACAGACGATCAGCCTGAACCGTGCCGAGCGTGAAGTCTTAACTTATCTGATCCAAAACCACCATCGCGTGGTGCCTTTTGACGAACTGATTGAAGCAGGTTGGCCACATAAATCGGTTTCACGTACCTCACTGATCCAAACCATTCGCAATTTGCGAATAAAACTGCGTGAAACAACCAAAGGTGAAATTTTTGAAACGGTCGCGAACCTTGGTTATCAAGTAAAAGCAAAACCGACAGATGAACATCCAATCACTGAAGCAGACAACCCACAAAGCCAGGCTGATAAAAGTGACAAACTAAGTCACAACAAAAAACTGTTTGCCTGCGGCTTTGCCCTTGTTATTGCAGCCTTCACGGCCTTTATCTTTTTTTCATACTTACAAGAGCCGAGTTACCACTACCAAACCGTTTACGATGATGACAACAACACTATCGTCTACTTTAGTGAGTCCAAAGAAAGCGTGTATTTTTTGAAGAAATACGCCAACACTTACATCACACCAACCAAGCTAAACAATCGCTTCTTTTTCATTGGTAAATACCAAAACTATTACTCTGTTGCCTTTTGTGACAAGAATGAGCAAAACCAGTGTGATCCTGCTACTGCTCGCTCTATCACTTTTTACTACAAAGATGTGGAGTTTTTCTGGCGTGAATTAGCAAAAAATGCCAACTCGAATATCAATATGGCTTTAATGCGAAACCAAGAGAACGTGAAAAATACCGGTAAAGCGTATAATCAATATATTGATGAAGGCAGATTCATTTCAAACATTAACCAGTTATATCTCCAGAAAGACGAAGGTAACAGTTGGAATTTCACACTGGTGAACTATCGTAAATTCAAACCTAACGAAAGGTTTGTTCCGCTTACTTTTACTGGTGGAGAAATGCTACTTAACTCAACACAGCAAGCGCCATTTATCGCTGAAGCTGTGCTTGCGCCACACTGTATCCACTCAATCTTACCACTTAAGGAAATTGAAAGACGCAGTGACGGTCCTGCCGGCAAGCTAGAGCGCAACCTCAACAAAGCTTTCGAGGGCAAAGACAAAGTCCACTTCATGATGCTATACCGTCAAAACGGGCTGATCCTCTGGTTCAATAAGCTACATGGCCTATCTTGGTTTCATCAAGATAACATCGTAGACTCAGAATTTAGGCTATTGATCGATTTCGACAGCGATAAAGATTACCTTCATCTTGAAAGCCTAAAACACAACTAACCCTTCACTACATCATCCGCAGGTTTGCATCTGCGGATGACGTATCGTTCTGAAATGCAATGACACAATTATCAAAGTTACATAAAAAACAAACATGTTAAACTTTGGCGAAATAATCGTGCTTGCCGACTTACGCATAGATCTCAGCCTATTCGTAATAAGCTAGCGCCCAAAGTTACGCAGGCAGAGCATAAATAAAAACTAACTGGACAAATAAATGGAATTAAAATTAGAGAAAGTTACGCCACACAACTTACGCGAAGTCATTAACTTAGAGCTAGAAGAAAGCCAAAAGTCACTACTCTCACCCAATGTATTTTCTATGGCACAAGCTGCCGTAAACCCTAAATATCAACCACGTGCGGCTGTAATCAATGACGAAGTTGTCGGTTTCGTAATGTACAGTGAGTGGTTAGATGCTGACTGGGCTAAGGAAAACAAACCGGGAGAATATTACATCTTTCGCGTAATGACAGACAAAGCATACCAAGGAAAAGGATACGGGCGAAAACTAATGAAAGCAGTTATCGCCGAAATTGAAGCCAATAATCCTAAATCTATTCATATTGGTTATTGTGAAGAAAATACCGTTGCTCGTAAGTTTTACGCAACCCTTGGCTTTATCGAATATGGTAATGCCGACTGGGGAGATATTATGGCAGCCAAGAGCTACAGCTAGCGGCTTAGAAAACCCTTCAAGCCAATTGATAAGTCATAGCAAATCACACACTCTTCTTTTAGCGACAGAAGAGTGTGTCGCTGCAAACCAACTTAATCAGCAGTCAGTTCATCAGCAGCCAGTAGTTACCATTTTATAAATGATTCGCTGGTAGCCGTAATGATTCACCACTTCCAAAAAGCACTTATCTTTTTCCGTGTGACCTTCAGCGGTCACAATCGCGACAGCTGTTGATAATTCAGCATCTTGCGTCGGATTTGCATCAACCACAACCATATCGGTATCGACAGCTTTCAGGAAATTGGGGCGTGTCATTACAATATTGCCGTGCATCGTATCGATAGCAGTAGCACCAATCGCTGCCTTACCACTCTCTTTACCATCAATCGCAGCTTTACCAAAAACAATGCCATTCGCTGACTCAATTGCCCCTTTTGCTGCTAACAAAGTCGCAATACGCGCATCAGACTGAACATTCAAAAAGCGTGGTGCAGCCGTCACCGCGATAATGCCTAAAACGACAATCACAGCAACTAGCTCGACTAAGGTAAAACCTTTTTGAATTTTCATGAGGCACCTTACATAGCTAAGTGCAATATAGTTATAACAATGCCCATATTAAACCAGAAAACCGAACATAGTTATAGAGCTTATTAGACGCTGAACCTCATTCACTACCTAACTAACATCCAATATGAAGCACATTGTTCATAGCAATCTAAGCAAAAAGAGTCCAAAAAGTGAGAACATGGCACTAAAGCAGCGTAATCAATACGCAATAAAAAAGGCCAATAAGCTTTCACTTATTGACCTTCATGGTAATCGCTCAATTAGGTTCTATATAGCACTTTAATGATGTGATAACCGAACTTCGTCTTCACAGGACCAAGGTTTTCTAACACCTTGCCTGAGAACACAGCTTTATCAAAAGCAGGAACCATTGCACCTTTACGGAATTCACCTAAGTCACCACCACGCTTACCAGAAGGACACGTTGAATACTTCTTCGCTAATGTCTGAAACTTAGCACCCTTTTTCAATTGCTTTAGGATGTCGTCCGCTTGTTCTTTGTGCTTAACAAGAATGTGAAGCGCTGCTGCTGTGTTAGCCATGTTGATTCTTACCTTTTACACTCATGAATAGATTCATCGATGTGAACCCGCGCATTCTCCTATGTTGTTTATTATTGTTCAACACTTGAAGTCATGCTCATGGCTTTTTTACCTTCCTTGCTTTTAATGAATAGATAAAAATAGAGCCCATTAGGGCTCTACAAACAATGGTGGGCTAATTAGGCTTACAAGCGATTAGCAAGCAATTGAGATATTACGTCTTCTCAGTGAGTTCTGCAGAACGTACATGACAAAACACAAACCTACCCCTGCAATGATCGCAATTTCACCCATGCTAAAGAAGTAATCAGCATAAGCGTGTAGCGAACCTATTTTATCAGTGCTGCCATGAGGCACAGCCACCAGCTTACCTAACTGACCAGAGATCAAATTAGACATAGATGATGCTAAATACCAAGCCCCCATCGCGAAGGCAATCATTTTAGGGTGGCAGTACAAACCAATCATAGAAAGACCAACCGCACTCACAAACAATTCAGCAATAGTTACCAGAAAGTATGACAACCCAACATAGTTCGCATTCACAATACCTGTATCGTAAGACTGAGTAGCACCAAACCAAAGTGCCATCATAGACACACCAGCCAATACAACCCCTACTGAGAACTGATAAGGAATAGTGAAGTTCTTATACTTGGTATAAAACTTAGGCAGCGCAGAACCAATTAATAAGATAATAAATGGGTTAATCATTTGAAATTGTGCTGCTGACAAACTAATACCCAGTAAAGATAAATCGGTATTATTCTTGGTGAACATCACCATGGTTGTCGCCATTTGGTTATAAAGCACGAAAAAGATAATAGCGACAACAATTAAAAAAGTAGCAACAAGTTGCTTGGTACGATCGTCGCCTGTTAATAAAAGCGTTCTGATACAGAAGGTAGAAATACCAGCGACACAACCAATACCAATGATGTAAGTACTCACATGAGGATTAAGATAAGCAAAGAAAGCAACTGCGTAGCCTGCAACCAAATAGCACACCACTGGGATGATTCTATCTATGGTCATTTTAGTTTTATCTTTGTCATCAATAACGTTGTCATACAGCTTATGCTTAGCCACGAAATTCAATGCCGCTAAAGCTTTACCAATAACAACAATACCTAAAACTGACATAACACCGTATTGGCTATCCATCAACATAGGTGCAATACCAATACCCACCAAAGAGCCAATATTGATAGACATGTAGTAGTAAGTCATACCGGATTTACTACCCACTTCATCCTGTTTGTAGATCTTACTGACTAGTGCCGATGAAGGTGAACCAACTAAAGCGTTAATGGCAGGCACTAAAGCATAAGCCGCGATAAATGCCGTGGTACCAAAGACATGTACGTAAGAACTACCTAAATACACAAGACCATAAGCAACGGCTAATAGCACAATCCCTAAAGTTATACCGCGTCTAAGTCCTAAGTACTTATCGATGATGAAACCCGCTAATATCGGCATCATATAGCCGATCGCTTGAGTAACCCCCATAAATTCATAGGCTTCTTTTTCTGTCATACCTAAACCATCTTTTACTAACGGCATCGTTAGGAAAAGAATGAAAATAGACATAATAGAATAAGAGGCAAACTGACCTAAGAAAGTAATGGTTGTTACATTGAATACCTGACTTTTTATAAGACTTTTATCTATCGAGTTCGTTGTGTCCACTTTGTTTACTACCTGAGCATTTAATTATGAACTTCTATTAATATCACACGTAACAAACAATCATAGTTATTAAAAATGAAATCTATACTTTAGTAATTAACCGCTATGAACATTAAAAACTTAATATAATTAAGTATCCGCACCCATAGTTAACATCACTATCAATAAGGGATGTGAATTCAATATTTCATTTAAACTCAGGTGCAAATATTTTTGTAATAAAAAGAAAGAAAACAATATTTTTTGCATCTACCAAGAATGAATAATGAGGGGATTTATTAAAGCTTCGTTATTAAAAAAGGTATTCGAATAAATTCCTATTGTAGAGCTAAGTTAAATATCTCCGATAAACAACCCCACACTGAAAAGTAATATAAAAACAAGAAAGCCCAACAGATGACGTTATAACCATCGTTGGGCTTTATCTGTTTTCAGGCTAGTACTAACCGCTATTTCGCTTCATCATCAACTAAAGCTTGTAGCGACGAACCTCCGCCTCTAGCTGATCAGCTAACACTTTCAAGTCCTCTGCTTGACGAGCAGCGGCGATTGCATCACTTGCCATCTTGTTCGCCACTTCTTGAACACCTTCCGTATTACGGCTAATTTCAGCAGTAACACTCGATTGCTCTTCAGCCGCAGACGCGATTTGCGTCGACATATCGTTAATCACGCTAATCTGACCCGCGATGTCTTCAATACAAGTCCCCGCTTGATCAACATCTTGCACACTGGTTTCAGCCAACTGATGGCTATCTGACATCACATCCACCGCTTGTTTAGTGGTTGATTGCAGTGTCTCGATCATGCCTTGGATTTCTTCTGTCGAGGTATGAGTACGTTGCGAAAGTACACGTACTTCATCGGCTACCACAGCAAAACCGCGACCTTGTTCGCCAGCACGTGCCGCTTCAATCGCAGCATTAAGCGCCAACAGATTAGTTTGCTCTGCGATATCACGAATCGTTGCCAAAATTGAGCTGATCTTCATGGCATGTTCATTCAAGTGCTCAATAATGTTCACCGCGCTGTTAACTTCATTGGCAAGATTACCAATTGAAGATTGGCTCTGCTGCATTTGGCTATGACCCGTTTGCGATAAGCCCACCGCTTGCTCAGCACTTTTCGCGGTGTTTTCCGCATTATTAGCGATCTCTTGGGTAGCACTTGCCATTTCAGCCACTGCCGTCGCAACCATAGTTATTTCATCTTGTTGATGACGAATACTATCGCTGCGCTCAGCGGCTGAACTTGCCGTTTGTGCTGCCGCATGATTTAACTGCTCGGTAATATCACGCAATTTCGCCGCCATATCATGCTGACGAGAAACAAACTGATTAAAGTTACTCGCTAGCTTACCAATGTCATCGTCGGTTTTAACATCAATACGTACTGTTAAATCGCCTTCACCAGTGGCGATATCCGCCAGCGCATCAGACACTGTATTCAGCTCGCGCAGTTGATGCGTCAGCAGCCAAGCAACAAAAACTGAAACCAACAACATGATCACCAAGCCAATCATCACTTGGTTAAATAGCAAATCACGCAGTGGCGCTTCTAAGGTTTGTTGATCCATCACCAAGGTGATCGCCCACGAGGTATTTGGCACAGGCGTTACCACAACCGCTTTCTCTACCCCATTGATCTGAGTGAAGAAGAAGTGATCGCGTGCAATCTCACGGTTAAGACTATCAGCACTAAAATCAGCACCAATGTCAGTCAGTGGTTTAAGTTGCATCTCCTCATTCGGGTGAGCCACCACAATTTGATCACGAAGATCTAGCAACATTGCGTAACCATCGCCAGGTACAGAGATGTTCAGAACATCTTTTACTAGCTCACCAATCGCTAAGTTCGATGCGGCAACACCCACGATTTGCCCATTCTCAAACACCGGATTTGCCAGCGTTACCACCAAGGTTTGCATGGTATGGCTCACATACGGTTTAGTCGTAATAGGTTGGCGTGCAGAAAAGGCTTCTTTATACCAACCGCGAGAGCGAGGATCGTACCCTGCTTTATTCAACGACGGATCATGACGGTGCATCACACCTTGCTGGGTGCCGTAGTAACTTAAACCGAAGTCACCCGCGACCAAAGTTTGTTTAAGGTGAGAAACGATATCGAGCTGCGGATCACGCTCAATCGATTCTTTTAACGCCTCAATGGCATTTTGGCGACTTTTAAACCAATCGCCGATCCCTTTACTGTATGCGGTTGCTGTATTAAAACTTTCGCTACGAATTGCAGACCATGCTTGTTCTTTCATGCTTTGGTATGAAAACCAGCCAACAACTAGAATTGTCACAAAAATCAAGGATAAACTTGATAAAACTAACTTCTTCTTCAAAGATAACTGCATAATGTCCCTTATTATTATCCATGCATGTATTCATAAGGGATAATAATGATTTACTTTATAAGTTTCGGGACGCATATCAAACAAATCTAATTGCATAATACTGCATGCCGAAAAAATGTTCATTTAGGGTTCACTTTCTGCCAGATATACTGCTTTTATCAATGCTTAAACACTGCCACCAGCACATTGCTGTCGCAAACACGAGTAATTAGCATCAACTTAGGCACTATCGGCGGAGGTTGTTATGAGGATAATCACCATCATCAAATCACTGACTCTCAGCGCGTTACTGTGTTGGTCGGTTATCGCCAACGCAGCGCCAAACAGTCCGCGCTTAGAAATAGATGAAGATCACGATGACGTGATCGAAGCGGTAGAGAAAGGGTTAATCCAACCATTTTCTGCATTGCAAAATACCGTTGCCGATCAACTTCATGGTCGGATCATCAAAGTAGAATTAGAAGAAGATGACGATATTTGGATTTATGAGCTAAAACTACTCGATCCACAAAACAATATTGTCAAAGTCGAATACGACGCTCGTACCCTATCGATAATTAAAATTTCAGGGCGTCAATTAGAAAAAATTATCAAAGGCACACAATGAAAATTTTAGTGGTGGAAGACGAACAAACCCTTGGTAACCAAATCGTTGAAGGTTTAGAACAAAACGGCTGGGTTGCCGAGCTTTCCGGTGACGGTATTGACGCGCTCTACCGTGCAACCTCTGAACCTTGGGATGCCATTGTACTCGATTTAGGTTTACCCAAATTAGACGGCCTGACCGTGCTAAAAGGCATTCGCGATGAAAATGTGAATACGCCTGTTGTGATCTTAAGCGCGCGTAACGAACTCACCCAACGCGTTGAAGGTCTTAACGCTGGCGCTGATGATTACCTCACTAAGCCTTTCCAAATGGTTGAGCTGATTGCCCGTCTACGTGCGCAGCTTCGTCGCGCTTCCGGCAATGCATCTCCTGTGATTCAAGTAGGCGACTTAAGCCTAGATACCCGCACCTCAAAAGTGATGTGGCAAGGGCAAGCGATTGATTTAACTGCACTTGAATTCAAAGTGTTGGCTTACCTAATGCACAACACTGATAAAGTTATTTCCCGCTCTGAACTGGTTGAACACATTTACAAACAAGACTTCGACCGCGACTCGAATACCATTGAAGTGTTCATTGGTCGTATTCGCCGCAAGATTGGTGGTGATGTGATCAAGACAGTGCGCGGTTTGGGATACCGCATCAATGCTGATAGCTAACATGCTTAAACCTTCAAGCTTACGCAGCCGCTTACTCTTTGCGGCTGCACTTTGGCTTTTTCTGATTGTCGCGGCGGCAGGTTATATTGTGCCGAACTTCATTCACAACTACCTCGTCGACCAAGAGAAATCTCAGCTCTATCTCTATTTAGATGAAGTCACCGCCCTTGCCGATACCGATGCTAACGGCAAAATCACATTATCGGGTACCATGTCGAACCCAAGGTTTCAATCACCTTATAGCGGTTTGTATTGGTCACTGACTTCAAACAATGCCCAACTACGTTCTCGCTCTTTGTGGGACAGCCGCATTACCGGTGATGAAGAAGAAGGCTACCGAGGGCCAAATCAGCAAGATCTCCTTACCGTAAGTCGTAATATCTATTTGCCTGATTTAGATGATCCTGTGTCTCTCATCATCGCAATTGATAAAAGTCGCCTCAACCAAACCATCAAAGAGCTAAACCACGGTTTGTGGTTGCTACTGTTAGTCATGGCTATTGGTGTATTAACCCTCACTTGGCTGCAAGTGAGCTGGTCATTACTGCCACTTAAAAAGCTGCGCACCAATTTAAAGCAGGTTCGTGAAGGTGAGACCACAGAGCTAAAAGACAATTACCCAACGGAAGTACAACCCGTCATTGATGATTTGAACGCCCTGCTGTTCCATTATCAAGAACTGCTTGAACGCGCTCGAAACCAATCGGGGAATTTATCTCATGCCCTCAAAACACCGATCGCAATTTTGAACAATGAAGTCACAGTGTTACCTGATGATGCTAAAGCGAAGTTAGTACCTGCTATCAACCAGTTACAGCAGCACATTGATTATCATCTTGGTCGTGCTCGTATGGCTGGCGCTGCCAATATCCTCGCGGCTAAAACCGCACCTTCACCGCGCATTGATGCTATTTCTCTTGCGATGGACAAAGTTTACAGCCATCGCGAAGTGATTTTAGTCAATGAAGTGGAAAGCGATGTATTGGTGGCAGTCGAAGCTCGCGATCTCGATGAAATCATCGGAAACTTGATTGAAAATAGCTACAAGTGGGCAAAGAGTCTAATCCGCGTGTATCTTGCTCCACATGATGATAAAGACAACCAACTGTTGATTCATCTTGTGATTGAAGATGACGGACCCGGAATTGATGAGGCAGGTTGTAAAGAAGTGTTGAAGCGTGGAGTACGCTTAGATGAAACCACACCAGGCACAGGCTTAGGACTCAACATTGCCAACGAACTCACTCACAGTTACCGTGGTGAATTGACCTTATCGCGCAGTCAACTTGGTGGTTTGCGAGTGGATCTATTATTACCGATACCCAGAGGGTAACAAAGGTTATTACGAGGTGGTGTCATGGCACCGCCTCTCGTTTTCATTGAAATTTTGCAAAGATATCAAACAGGCCAGATCGTCAGATTTACAATACGCAGCACCACACCCAGCACAAAGCTAGCAACCCCTAAGCGATACCAGCGGTACTCGGCAATATCCATCCCGACGCGCTTATAAAACATGGTAAGTACCCCAAGCCAGTTTTGAGTGCGTTGCCCAAACTGGGCCATACTTTTGATAATCATCAGAACACCAAGACTTAACAACACGATTTCTGCAACGACTAAGCTAGTTTGTAGCATGGTAACCCCTTAGTATCTGAACTATATCTGATAACTATGATGCTTTTACTGTACTTTCAGCATACGATACCTTCCGTACACCACAATTAGACCTTAGTCGGTCAAAGCAGTTGAATATCCACCTCGACTCTCTATTACCTCAAGCTACCCACCCTATTTGGCATCTAGGTCTAAAATAGCATCATGCGATAACAAACCAGTCTTGTGGGCAATTTCCGTGCTTGGCTACAGTGAATAACGTCAATCAGCTCGGTTGAATTCAATGAATTACCTTAAAAGCTGCATGCTTATTTCACTGGTTTGGTGTAGTATCGCGTCCCCGGAAATGAACAACTATTGATATCGAGGCAACATGCAACTTCTCGAAGCCAAATTACACAAAATTGATCGACACAACTATCGTAGCTATTCAAGCCTACGTGGCGAATACCACTTCGTTGACTTCGACTTTTATATCGATATCACTCAAGCCGACCCTTATGCGCCCGCTTCACGTGTGCGCGCACGTCGTGCATGGTCGCTAACCGATCTTGCTTGGCTAAAAGACCAGTCAGCTGACTACCAACGTGCTGCTCGTGATTTCATTGCTCGTGCATTTGCCGATCTCGCGCAACAAGAGAATGCGATTCGAATCGACCGTCCGGGTCAAACCATTCTTGATCGCACTGCGGTTGTTTTTGACGATGAAGGCATCGAACTTCGTTTCCGCATCAACTTGCCTTCAGATGGTCGCACCATCATTGCTAAGAAAACAGCAAACCTACTGACGTTCACCATGCCTAAGATTATCCGTCGTGCCACTATTGCACGTGAACTGGATATCGAAGCGCTAAAACGTCACTGTGAAGCAGTAGAAGACCAAGTTGCGCTACGTCGCCAGCTTAAAGAACATAACCTATTAGCTTTCGTGGCTGATAACAGTGTGCTGCCGCGTCTAGCAGGTAACAACGATTCACCACTTGCCGACGCAGTACCATTTACGTCTCCTGAATCACTGGCTATCGAACTAGAAGCACCGCACAAAGGTAAGATCCGCGGTATGGGCGTACCAACAGGTATCACCATGATTGTTGGTGGTGGTTTCCACGGTAAATCGACTCTACTTAACGCTATTGAAAGCTCTGTATTCGACCACGTTCCGGGCGATGGTCGTGAATACATTGTGACCGATGAAACCGCTGCGAAAATTCGAGCTGAAGACGGCCGTTGTGTACATGGTGTTGATTTGTCGCCGTACATTTCAAACCTACCTATGGGCAAAGACACTGCGTCTTTCAGCTCACAAAATGCATCAGGCTCAACCTCGCAAGCAGCATGGCTACAAGAATCTATCGAAGCGGGTGCGCGTGCCCTGCTGATCGATGAAGATACCTCAGCGTCTAACTTCATGATCCGTGATGAGCGTATGCAAGCTCTGATTGCTAAAAACGATGAGCCAATCACCCCACTGGTTGACCGTGTATCACTACTGCGTGATCAACTAAACTTATCGGTACTATTGGTGATGGGCGGCTCTGGCGACTACCTAGATGTGGCTGACACTGTGATTCAAATGCACAACTACCAAGCCATTGACGTAACAGAAAAAGCAAAAGAAGTAGTAGCGACTCACCCAACACGCCGCACACTTGAAGGCACCGAGACACTACAACGCCCTCGCACACGTCAAATCAACCGTGCTGCATTAAAAGCACTATTAGAAGACGGTAAATTCCGTGTTCAAGTGAAAGATAAATCTGCAATGCGCTTTGGTCGTGAGTTGATCGATCTACAAGCCCTTGAGCAAGTAGCAGATTCAAGCCAGCTACACACTGTGGGTTGGTTATGGTTCCAACTGGCGCAAGGTAAAGGCTGGGAGAAAAACCCAAGCAAAGCCTTCGACCAAATGCTTGGCGAAAGCTGGTACAGCATGATGCCAAACTACGGTGACTTAGCGAAACCTCGCGTTATCGAAGTGATGGCTGTACTAAACCGCATGCGTAAAGCTGAATTTAAGTAAGCAATCCAGAAGTGCCTCAATTTATCTCAATACGAAATAAATTGTGGAATAAATAAAAAGCGGCTCGGTAATTTCCGAGCCGCTTTTTTGATCCTAAACCAATTCTTGATTAAATCGTCACACCACTTGCAATCAGTCAGTGTGCAAACTCTTCACAACAACTTATTCAGGTGGGTATCTCAAGATAAAAAATCATCCCATCGTCAGCTTTATCAACATGGTCCACTGTTATTTTTTCTGACGTGAACTTCTTATGGATCTTGAAACCGTATTTTTGATAGAAAAAGTAATCGCATTCGATATCTGTCCATAGAAATGTTGACTCTATATCATTGTTTTTACAATAAACCATATAACGGTCCATCAACATCCGTCCTAGCCCTTTTCCTTTTAATTCTGGGCTTACAATGAACAAATTAATTTCACTGTCAAACAACTCAGCGTCTTGTTCTCCCAGTTTATCGTTTTGAACAAATCGAGCGAACTCACGCTGTGCTTGTTTAAGCTCACCAAAAGCACCTTGTTTAAGCTTTTGGTTCTTCCACTTGTTAATTTTCCTATCTTCGCGAATGTGGAATAACTCTTTAATGAAGGAGGTTTTCTCTTTAGAAGCAAACAATACCCCTTTCACATTCTCTTGCCGATCAACAATGATATCTAAATGATCATTCCAATTTAGGCACATTTTAAGGTAATAAGCATATACAAGCTCATCATCTGTAATGGCTTCAAAACCAGCATGTAAATTCCAAGTCGCTTTTACAAGGCTAACGCAGCTATCAAAATATGATGGTTCATACCTTTTAAAAAATAAACTATTCACAACACACCTCAACTTCCAATTTTTATCATGTCACTAATAGTTTTATTGCTGCATAGCTTGTTTTGCAGCTTCATCTCCAGAGCTAAAAGCCGCTTCAATCGTGGGATATTTCATGTAGTCTCCTGCGAGATAAACACCATTGAAACTCTTTCTTAATGTCGCAAGACGCGAATAAGCTCCCGGCGTCATGACTGGATAAGCATATTTGAAGCGCTTGATATCATAACCAGTAACTTTCTGTTTGATGTTTGGAATAACTTTCGATAACTCATCGTAAGTCGTTGCCATAAGCTGTTCATCTGTTAATGCCAATAGCGATGTATCTGCCGCACTTTTCGGAGCAAGGTAGGCGCTTGCAATGAACTCCTTCACCGTTTTCAGCTCTGGATTATAATGACGTTCAACCCAAGTTGAATCATACAAATCAGTCACCACCTCACCATCTAAGATCGCCAAATCAAACGCTTGGTCAAATATCGGTGTCTTTGAAAACAGTGCTATCGTGACGTACTGTGCATACTTCACTTGTGACAATAATGTTTTTTGCTGCGCAGTCAGTACATCTTTCGCAATCCAAGCTGCAATTGGAGCAGGTGTGGCAACAATGACTTTTTTCGTCAAGACGACAGATTCTTTTTTTGTTTGGCGATCAGGCAAAGATTGAATAAAAGTGACTTGGTATTTATCTCCTACTTTAGCCACCTTAGTCACCTCACTATTCAAGCGAAGACGCGAGCCCAAACTTTTGGCGATGGTATCTGTAATAAGACTAATACCCTGCTTGGTTGTCCACGAACCCGATTCATCTGATGGCATTAATAGTTCGCTATACGAATACGTATCTAAATAATCAAAAGCCACCTCAGGTAACACACTCAAGGCTGAAATGTCATTAAGGTTGGCACCAAACAAGCCACGCGCCATCACGTCATAACGACGCTGGATAAATGGATCGACCTTATTGTCGTCAAACCATTGCTTGGCCGTTATATTATCTAGTGCTTTTAACTCCGCCTTCGACAACATCCGCAAGTTACTTTTTAACACATGCAGGAAGTGCTTAAATTGTTTTTCACCTGAGACTTTATCAGTCAGCAGCGCTACTTTGTCGCTGCCAACGTGCATTTTTCCTTGGTAAAAACTTGCATCCATTGGCGTCGGAATTTCCACCATAGGAATATTGAGCTTGTTAACAATATTTCTTAAAGCACCGTACGGTTCACCTAAATATTCAGTGCCTTTAGCGTAATGGAACTGCCCTTTTCGACCATTTTCAGCAATACCACCAACGCGATGATTTTTCTCTAAGATCAAAAAATCTTGCTTCGCTTCATTCAGCGTGAACGCAGCAGAAAGCCCAGCAGCACCCGCTCCCACCACGATATAGTCATATTCCTTTTGTTTGGCATTGACATCGGCATTGACGTTAGCGGAAAGCAACAGTCCGCCGACAATCACAGCAACTAACTTAGATACCTTTTTCATTTCAGCCCCTCTTTCTCATCATTTTTTGTCGTAATGAGAATACACGCGGGGCGGTTATCAACCGGTTATCAAAATCAGAAACGCAAACTTGCTGTTACCGTGTCAGCATCTGTTTCCATCTCATAGCGGTAATGTACCTTGTCGCAAATTTTTTCGACTAAATACAAGCCAATACCATAAGACTCATAATCTTGTTCGCTCTCGTCACTGTCCACAGGATTCACAATAGTAAAAAGACGATCTGCCACTACAATCCTAATCTGACCTTGATGTGAATATTGAAACGCATTACGGATTAAGTTTTCAAACAACAACTGAAGAACATTATCGTTCGCAATAATTTCAGCACCGTCATCAATATTGACGATATCTAAATCCACGCTTTTGTCTTGCAGCAAGTAACGATTATCTTCAATGACTCTATGCACCACTGACGATAGATTTACGGTTTCGGTAGGCAAAGATGCATCGTTTTTTCGCGATAGCCATAACAGCGTTTGTACCAATTTTTTCATATTGGTCACGGCGTACATAATACGCGCCGTTGCACGCTCCGCGCCTTGGCTTAATTTTGCATCTTGATTGGTATTAACCTTTTGAGTGGCTATCACTCGCTCCATCAACTCAACACTCGATAGAATAATTGCGATAGGCGTCCTGAGTTCATGGCTCAGCGTACGTAAGAAAAATTCCTCACGTTTAATAAATTCTTTTTGTTGCTCGCGATTTGTCTCAACACGCTCAACAATTCGATTCAGCTCTTTATACTTAAGTTCTTTTTCTGCCGGTATTTGCACTTGCTCTGAATGCGTGATCCAATGAAACATTCTTTCAACCGGGTTTAGCAAGCGCCAATATAAGATGGATGTAAAAGCGATGATCGTCACGAGGATAAGTATCAAACCAAAGGAGATCAAAACAAGATTTCCCCTTTGAATTTTGTCGTCGTATTTTATTTCATTTTCTAAATCATCTAAGTAATTCAATACGATATAAACGTGCTTACCAAGATGTTCGATAGGATATTTCATGGCATAGATGTAACGCTTATTGCCCTCATCATCCACTACATATCGCTCAAGCATCTGACGATTTTTCATTTCAGACCACCTAAAGTGCGTTTTTAGGTACGCCGGCATCTCATCAATATCGTTATAAATAGTCAGCATGCCGCTGTCCGTCGATGGTGGCAAAACGCCAGTTTCATCCACCGCTTGTGCCAATAACGCCCCTTGGTAAATCATGGTGTTTCGCGTATCCGTGCTAATTCCATAATTCACATTAATGAACATTAACGACGCGAATAACAAGATAAGTAGCACCACAAACAAGCTCAGCAGCTTAACCACTTCGCGCTTAATGCTCAGCATGAATGCTCTCTCCTCAGTACGAAACCAACTTTAGGAACCGATTGGATCAAAGAAAAGGCAAAAGGCTTATCGACAGACTGGCGTAACTTATGAATTTGCACTTTAAGGTTATTCGTACTGATTTCATCGCCCCACACTTCTTGCTCCAGCTCCTCCCTTGTCACCACTGCCGGACTCCGCTGAGCAAGCACTAATAATATCTTCCAGCTTTGAGGGGAAAGTATTAATGATGTATCGCCACGGTAAGCTTGGTGGTTATCAAGATCTAACGTTAAGTCTTCAATCTGAATTCGAGTGGCAACTTTACCTTTACTGCGCTTAACCAAGGCATGAAGCCTGGCGTACAATTCCGCCATCGCAAAAGGTTTAGTGATGTAATCGTCAGTACCGACATTAAAGCCTTCGAGCTTATCATCGAGCGAATCACGGGCGGTCATCATTAAAACAGGGGTTGAAATACCACGCTCACGTAATGCTTTGCAGACGGAAAACCCATTTAATTTGGGCAACATAATATCTAATAAAATCACATCATAAGCGTTTTCTGTCGCCAGCTTCAGCCCTGACTCACCGTTATATGCGTAATCCAATTCGATATCATCTAACGCAAGGTAATCACTTAACGCCGAGGCGAGCACCTTGTCATCTTCAATCATCAAAACAATCATTTATTAACTCAACTCTGGCTATTTTATCTTTTGCAAAGATAGCATAAGCAAGGTTATCGCTAAGTTATTAGCTATCAACCATTTACTTAGCATGCTAAGGCGTAACAGGTGCGGTACCGCTAAAGGTTGTTCGCCATTGCATTGGAGTGATCTGAAACGCGGTTTTAAAATGCTTGCGGTATACACTTTCAGACCCAAAGCCTGATAGCTCAGCAACTTGCGAAATTGAGTAGTTTGAGCTTTCGAGCAACTGCTGACTAAGTTTAAGACGCTGATCTAATAACCAATGGTTAAAAGTACAGCCATAAGCCGCTTTGAACTGACGTGTAAAGGTGCGTCGACTCATCGCACATTGCGCAGCTAAACTATCAATACTGTGAGCTTGGTTAATGGCTTTTTCCACTTGATCAATAACTTGCGTTAAGCTGGTTACTTTTTCAGGACGTGCTGCTATCGGGCTAGGAATGTATTGCTGCTGACCGCCCGATCGAAACGGTGCTGTCACCATGACTCTTGCCAGTTGATTGGCTAACTCACTCCCGCACAATCGTCGAATAATTTGCAAACAACAATCTAGCGACGCCGCTGTTCCTGCGGATGTGATCAGCTGGTCATGTTCAATAAATAACGGCTGGCTATCAAACTCGACTTTAGGAAAACGCGTTCGAAACGCCTCTGAAAAAGCCCAATGCGTGGTTGCTGTTTTTCCATCTAACAACCCTGTTTCTGCGATAACAAAAGCGCCCAAACACAAGCCCACCAACATTGCCCCTCGAGCATGTGCATGTACTAATCGCTCGCGTAATTCAGCGGGTACTGGCGGTAACGAATTCGGCCAACTCGGTACTATCACAATATCGGCAGCATCGAGAATATCGAGCCCTTCATCAACCACAATGCCAAAGCCTGATCCGGTGGAAATTTCCCGCTGATGCAAACTGCAAAGACTAAGCTCAAACATGGGTTGGCGATCAATAAAAGCGTCTTGAAATACCAAACAAGGTACAGACAAATGAAAAGCACTGATCCCTTCAAAAGCGACCAAAGCGACTTTTTTAACTGATGATTTACCCATATTGACCCAATTTGCGCGTTTAGTGTCCTTTAGGACAGTTTTGCACAGCTAAAGCCTATTGCAAACTAGATGACACTGAATCTTTGTTGTTAAGTATTGTTCAATAAAAGGCTGGTTAAAATGAAAATACACCACTTACGTAGCGCAACTTTTGTTATTGAATCTGGCGAACATTTTATTTTGATCGACCCTATGCTGGGCGAAAAAGGTTCCTTACCACCTTTTTCTATGGTCCGCTTTAAGTTAGAGCGCAATCCAACCGTCGACTTACCTGATAATGCCGAACGTCTACTGAGTAAAGTCACCCACGCCTTGATTACTCATAGCCAAACTTTCGGATTTAAACCCCTTCAACACAGCGATCATTTAGATCCCGCAGGTGAACGCTTTTTAATTGAGAAGAATATTCCTGTTATCACACCTCTCAAAGACAAAAGTTATTTAGAAAAATACGGTATCACCGTTTCCCACGGCATTGATGACTGGCAAACCCTAGACTTTCTTGATGGCCAAATCACCGCAATACCGGCACAGCACGGGCACGGTTGGATCCACAAAATGATGGCAAATGGCAGCGGTTTCTTTTTAGCGCTACCAAACGAACCGTCTATTTATATCAGTGGTGATACTGTACTAACTGAAAATGTAAAACGTGCTCTTACCGAATTAAAACCTGATATTACTGTGGTCGCCGCTGGGCAAGCACAGATGGATGTCGGTCAACCTCTATTGATGCCAACCGATGAAGTCATGGAGTTCATTAAACTGTCACCGGGGCAAGTTATCGCTAATCATATGGAAGCTTTAAACCACTGCCCTGTCGACCGACCAACGCTTCGCCAATCACTACAAGCGCAAAATTTAAGTGAGAAAGTCTTCATTCCGAGCGATGGTGATGTTCTTGAATTTGCTTAAAACCAATGAAAGATAAAAAAGGGGAGCCAATTCGGCTCCCTTTTGCTTTAGTACAATAATGAATCAATAGTCAGCGATTATTGAACAATCATGGTATGCATTGATGATGAAGATTTACCTTTATCGTCAGTTACCGTTAATTGGAACGTCAATACTGCATTAGTAGCAGGTGTCAGTGCGTAAGCATAGCTGCTGTTTGGGTATGCAATTTCTGTTTTAGGACCAGAAACTTGGCTCCACTGATAGCTGCTAATCGTACCGTCTGGATCTGAAGATTTACGCCCATCCAACGCTGCCCATTGAGAGAATGAAGCCACTTGCTGCTTCGCCACGTGTGCGATTGGCGCTTTGTTGTTATCTTCATTCTTCGCTTTAACAACGATCGTTTGGATCGCAGAGTCAGTATTGCCCTGCTCATCTGTGATCGTTAGTTTAAACTTCAGTGTGGTACTGAAATCAGGCGTAATCGCATAAGCATAGCTTTTAGTTGCGTGATCAACGCGTACTTTTGGGCCTTCAACTTGCGTCCACTGATAGCGCACGTTAGTGCCTTGCTCGATAACAGATTGAGTACCATCAAGTGCTACCCACTGATAAGCTGGCGCAACTTGGCTTGCCGCTACTTTCGCTTTCAGTTCAGTGTTACCACCTACCGTAATGTTACCTTCGTAAGCTGTTGCGTTGTGCTCAGTCACTGTTACTGTCATTGACTCAGTCGGCGCAATGTCAAAGTGCGCAACACCGTTTTCATCCGTTGTTACAACATGAGATTGACCAGACTTCTCAACCAAGGCTACGCGTGCATCTTTAAGACGGTTGCCATTAGTTTCAACCACAACATCAAAGGCTGATTGGCTACCACTCTCCATGCTTTGAGGGTAAGTGACAGTCAGCTCTTGAGGACGATCAGTACGTAGTTCAAGTTCAGGATCACCGAACCAGCTAAAGAAACGAGCGGTTGATAATGCTGTACCGCGAGTGCCGTAATGACCAAATAAACGGTGCTTAGCACGGTTCATTGCCATGGCTGGGCGCCATGATACAGGGTAAATATCGCTCGACCAGTTACCGTCATAGTCATCCCAGAAGCTATCCATGATCGCTGCATGCATTAAATCGTTGTAGCCTGAGTAGCTCACGCGAACCGCACCAGTAAAGCCTACAGCACCACCATTCGGGTTACGCATCCAAGACTCAGCAAATGAGTCCTTACCATCGAACCAACCCGTTGCACAGTTAAGGCTGAAAACAACTGGCGACATGTTGCCATTGGCTAAACCATTTACTTCTGTCGCAGTGAAACGAGGATCAGCCCACCCCGAACCATCGGCATAACCGTGGTCACGGTGCATCACTAAGCTAACCCCTTGGTTAATCGCATTCGTGATTTGAACATGGTTACCGTTACCTTGGTTTTTCCACGCTTGTGGCACTACACTTGGTGGTAATACACGTGCACTACCGTAATCCCAGCCACCGTATTTCAGCTCTTTAGTTAGATCTGCATCCCACTGAAGCGCGGTGTGAATATTAAAGCCTTTGTTAAATAGGTCGCCACGACCCGCAAAGAAATCAAAATCAGGACCTAAGAAATCAGCTACGCGATGGAGATCTTCCATAAACATGCGGTCTGCTTTTCTGTTTCCGTCATTATCTTGATACTGACCGGCTAACAGAACGTCTTTGTACCGCTGAGAATCTGTAGGTGTTTTCTCGTAGTTAATTGTACGCGTCACCATGCTAGTGATTTGTGCTTCAGTATCACCCGGTAAACGACCTAACACTAAGTCAGGGTATTTATCATTACCGTCTACTAACGTGTACTCAAAGTCAGTATGCCACTTGTGGTTTGCACCGTGATAACCGTGACCTGTAATTTCCCAGCCAGGAATATCTTCATGATCACCAACAAATAGCACATACGAGGTCATCGTACCCTTGCTGTAAGAATCAGAGATGTACTTTTTGATGTCAGCTTGGGTATTACCCGTTTCCGTCACCGTTGCAACATGTACTTGGTAGCCTTTCTGACGCTTCCATGCCGCCAGTGGTTCAATCGCATCTTTGAAACGATCTGCGGTAATGATCAGGTAATCTGCTTTCTGTGCCGGTGTTAGTGCCGCATTATTTGGATTTTGCTTTCCCGCAGGCACAGCCGAAGCAGCTTGCTCTGCTTTGGAACGAATATCGAGCACAGCATTGGCTGGTGCCTCAAAGCCTAATTGATCTGCTCGCTTAGCACGCGAACCTTGGCTTTCGGATAGAACGTAATTAACGTGAAAACGTACTTTTTTTGCAAAGCGGATGGTTTTTGAGATTGGATCAAAATCCATTGGGCGATATGAAATTACCGCATAACTCTTACCGCGAACACGTACAGTTTCAACAACTGAAACAGGAGGCAATTGAGTATCTGCAACTAAACCGTATGCTTCTTCATCTTTAACGAATGGCATATTTTGGTCTGGACGAGTGCCATCCATTTCAACTACATCTGGGAAAGGTAATTGAACAGGATCAACAACAGTATCTTCAAACGTTTTAGACCATTCAACATCATCAATAATAATATCTAACTTCGCACCATCTGGAATACGAACCATTTGTTGGTAACCCGTCAGGTTCGGTTTACCCGGCTCTACTGGACCGCCGCCATCAGGTAAGATAATACGATCGTAAACATTACCATCCGCCATTTTCACTTTAGCCATAGTTAACGATGTTAATTTCGCTTCAAACATCGCTTTACTACTATCAACGCTTAATAATGAAAAATAAGGGCTGGCTTGTTCTTCATCTGCAATAGCTGCAACATCTGCAGCCAAATCAAAGTTGATAACGCGCTCATTAAAGATTGAAGCATCAACATGCTCCACTGCAAATGAGGAATTAGAAAATAACGCGAGAGTTAAGAGTAACCTCGTTTTATTTAATTTCATGATTGTCTCCTGTATGTGTTGTGTAATATTGCTTTTTTATGGAAATACAAAGCCATCAAAAGAGCGCAACGAAGATACGTTACACCTCTTAAGGCT
Organism: Photobacterium jeanii; assembly: GCF_001650345.1. Taxonomy (GTDB): domain Bacteria; phylum Pseudomonadota; class Gammaproteobacteria; order Enterobacterales; family Vibrionaceae; genus Photobacterium; species Photobacterium jeanii. Next base: position 278,744 of record NZ_LVHF01000029.1, read on the forward strand.
TCGTTATTCCAAGACTTACTTGTGCCTCTTATTTTTTGTTTTATTGATTAAATAAAAAGCCAGGTAATTTTTATAAATTGTTATTATTTTAGACATAACAATTGAGTTATACGCCATAGGCATAAAGTGAACGTAAAATAAGGATCACCCCTTATAATAATGAATGAAACACGCAACTACCCACCCAAATCACAAAGCACCACACTATTGCAAGTCATTGTTTAGTATCAGGTAAATATGAAACTTTATAATTAAAAGCACCACATTATGAATGTAGTGATAGTTCCATCATTCTCAATTTCAATTAATTCATTTGTTATGTCTGATAATTTAGATATGTCATAAATATAGAAATAGATAGCAAAAATCTACATGCACACTCTGCTTTTGTAATACAAATGTGATATTACTCTAATAAATATTAGAAACGATCTTATTTAACTTGTTTATTTTGACTCAGTTAAAGAAGGTCAAATCAACAAAAAAATATTATTGAACCTATCAACAAAGTCATTTTAAATAATAAAGAGATACACTCACCACATTTATAATCTTAGGATTAATTTATAAAGCCAATCTCACACCTTCGCAAAGTAAAACGATTACAAGAAATACATAACCAATTCAAAAAACAGCTGAACTCAAAAATACTAAGCCACGATCTAGTACGTACTCTGTCATGTTCAAGGAAACATCGACACTGACTCAATGAATGAAAACCCTAAGTAAGTGGCATAAAAAAAGCCAACAGCAAAGCTGTTGGCTTACATAATCAATCAACACATTATCGAGACAAACTTAATATAACCAATAGCCAGTTAAGTTTGTTTGTACTCAAGCTCGCTATTTTACGTTCTGCGCCGCTTCTGCAGCAGTAAAGGCACCATCAATCACGTTAAAGAAAGTCGCAATCATGCTTGGACCAGATGCTTTACCAAAGCTCGAAAAAATAGAAAGCGTGTTACCTGTTGTCCAGTCAATCACATTGTACTGACCGTTTACACCAACCATCGCTGAAATCTTACGGCCGTTAATGTGTACCGTACGGAATTGGTTAGTATAAAAACCTTTAGGATCGGCAACTTGCTCTTGGTTATCTTTGTATGCCCATGCACTGCGAACTTCATCATTACCATCACGCACCGCATCAACAAACCATTTAGGCACTAACTGCTCACCTTTAAAGTTTTTACCGCCGTGAGACATAATCTGCGCCATCAACGCAAAGTCACGAGCGGTTGGGTTCACGCCTCCGCTATACGGCATACGCCCATGATTTAAGTCTGAATACACAGCAAGCGGAGTTTGAAATCCACCTTTAGTCCAAAGCTCAGTTTCCATGAACTCATTAAAGGTTTGTCCTGTCGCCTGCTTAATTGCACGCTCGGTTGCTAGGCCAAGGATTTCAGTGTTAACACACTTGTAGTTATAACCTTCACCATGAGCATTTCCTAATTTCACTTTATCGGCTAATACAGTGAGGAAATCTTCGATCCCATCTAAGCGACCATGTGCACCTTGCTTGTTGATCTGGTTACCATTTTCATCGGTATCAAAGCCGTTATAACCCGCAGCAAGAGGCATAGCCCAATCCCATGTTGACCACTCACCCATTGACCAATGGTAACCATTTTCATCATCGTATTTAGCATCAATGGTGCGCACACCCGCTCGCATATCAGCAAAGTGTTGCACTGTCGCACCTTCTAATGGCGAACCTTTGAATTCAGGGATCCATTTCTCGATAGGGTCACTCATATTCAAGTAACCTTTTTCCATCGCAATCGCAGCTGTCATCGCTGTAAATGACTTACCTGCTGACATTGCATGGTTTGCGGTATTGATATCAGTACCGTTCCAGTAATCTTCAGCCATGATCTTACCTTCACTATCCATGAGCACGAAGTTATGGATGTTGGCGCGATCACGCATAAAAGAATACAGATCCATCATCTTAGTACCACCAAATACCTGCACTTTAGTGATATCAACTTGGGTATCAGACGCCACCATTGGCGCTTTGTCTTTTGCATTATTCGCGATGTAAGCATGCTTATGGTAAAGATGCGCATCAGGATAAGTAAACGCGCCTAAGTGCGCCATTTCCCAATTCGCAATTCCTGCACCAAACTGATTCAAGCCAACTTCCACGTCCTTCACAGGCTCGTGATAGGTGACAGCATTAACATTAAACGCAGACATAGCTACAACAAGCGCAATAAGTGATTTTTTCATCTTGATACCCCTAAACGGTAACTGGGTATCGAGAACTCAACCCAGCAAATACTTCGATATTGAACACTTTACACAAAAGATACTTCAACATCAAACATTTCACTGGGGAGATATCAATTTAAGCCATCAATGCTTCGCTACATACATCTCTACTTGAGCGCGATAATTTGCTTTAAGTTCATCACTAATAAAGCTGCCGTTAATCGCATTAATCGTAAATTGTGCTAACTCTCGCTTACTCATTGGGTGTGCCTGATTTACCGCTAAGAAGTTATCCGTCATATAGCCACCAAAATACGCAGGATCATCAGAGTTAATGGTCACAGCAACACCTTTGCGAAGAAGATCGGCGATATTGTGTTGGACCATTTCATCGAAAACGCACAGTTTAATGTTAGAAAGCGGGCAAACCGTTAACGGCATTTTGCTTGCAATGAGAGCGTCCAGTAATTGCGGATCTTCAACGCAGCGAACACCGTGATCAACACGACTCACCCCTAACATCTCTACCGCATCCACAATATTCTGTGCCGGTCCTTCTTCTCCAGCGTGAGCTACAGTCAGTAAGCCTGCTTCTCTAGCTTGTTGGAATACACGCTTAAACTTCTCTGGCGGATGCCCTTGTTCGGAAGAATCTAAACCAACACCAATAATTTTATCTTGATGCTTAAGAATTGATTGCAATGTCTCTATCGCGCTTTGCTCTGATAAATGACGTAAAAAACACGCAATGATCTGCGAGGTAATGCCCAGCTTTTCACGCCCATCTTCCATCGCACGGTAAATACCATTAATCACAGTGTCGAAGTGAATACCGCGCTCAGTATGGGTTTGCGGATCGAAAAAGATCTCGGTATGAATAACATTATCAGCTTTGGATTTCTCCAAGTACGCCCACGTCAGATCATAAAAATCTTGCTCAGTAATCAGAGCATTAGCACCTTGATAGTAGATATCTAAGAAAGATTGTAGATCTTCAAACTCGTAAGCTTTACGCAGTGCTTGGGGGGATTGATATGGAATGTCGATGTTGTTTCGTTGCGCTAACTCAAACAATAACTCTGGCTCAAGCGAACCTTCGATATGTAAGTGCAACTCTACTTTTGGTAAACCCTGAATAAATGCGTTCATATTCTTATCCCACTATTGTTATGGCTATGGTGGATGCAATAACTCTAAGAATAGGAACAAATTGGAGAAAAATGAACGCCATTACAAAGAGTCAGATCCACGGTGATCTCAACTCTTCGTAATCAGCACTTTAAGGGAGCTGGTAGAGACCCCCAAACCATATCATTGGGGTTATACGAAGCAAACACCCAAAATTATACGGAAAAAATCAAGATTAGCTAGAGCTGGATAAATTGACCAAACACCATCAAGCGCTAACTCAACCGTACCGCTATCCCATTTATATCAAAACTTCCGGCTTCGCCCATGCCACGTTCATTAACATCGATTGACGTTAAAACATTATAGTTAGATGCAAATACTCCGCCTAAGGTTGCCTCGCCTTGTTCAGGATACCACCAGCTAAGATCGGCGACGGCGACATTCGGGGCTAGCTTGTCATCCAGCTTAAGTATTTGCTGAATTGCATGCCCATTAGCAGCCTCTATTGTCACCTTTTGCCCTTCCACTAAACCATATTGCAAGGCGGTATCAGGATGCACTCTAACCAAAGGTTGCGGCTCAGATTCACGAAGCTGAGTAATTTGACGACCGTGAGAAAACATATAATGTTTTGATTTTGCCGTTGTTAACCGCAATGGAAAGTCAGGGTTTTCTGGTATTGCTCTGTAGGTTGGTACTGCATCTTTCCCTAACTTTGCCAGTGTTTGGCTGTATAACTCAACTTTGCCACTAGCGGTAGGAAAACCTTGAGTAAGGTATTTTCGATAACGTTTCGGAGTGGTTTCTAGTGTTTCTTCAGGCGTAACGACTTGCTTCGCCCTTAACTTAGCAAAATCTAAGTCTGAGCTATGATTTGAAATAGCCGGATCGGCTCCCAAAAATGCATTCCAATATTGAGTTTCATCATGCGCTGGCATAACGCCCATCGCCGCACCAATATCAGCAATGATTTGGTGATCAGAACGGGCTTCACCGACTTGGCTCAATTTAGGTTGGAAGCGCACGCTGCCATCGTTACCTTGAGTTATCCCTTCGTATTCGAGAAAACTGGCTGCAGGGAAGACAATATCAGCCATCATTGTCGTTGGGGTCATAAACAATTCGGATACCGCCAAAAACTCAAGCCGCGAGAAAGCTTGGTGCACAGCATGCGTATCTGGCCAACTGAGCAACGCATTCGCCCCAACAATAAACCCAGCTTTTACTGGCTCTGCCCCGCCTTCCAATATCGCTTTAGTGATCCCTTGATTGGTTGCGCGGAAATATTCAGGGAGCACGGGCGTACCAGCACTTTTAGCTCTGTGCTCAGCAGAGATCGCATCGACATCGCAATCATCATAAGGCCAGCGACCAGAGATTAACGATGGTTCTTGGCTGCAGAATTGCCCACCAGGTACATCTAAGTTACCCGTTATTGCCATTAAGCAGGCGATAGCTCGATTTACCTGAAAGCTGTCAGCGTTATGATCTAACGCATTACCACTAACAATCACCGCAGGTTTTGCCTCTGCATACAGGCGAGCCGCAGCTTTAATTTCGATCGCGCTAAGCCCTGTCTCTTGGACTAATGCAGATAACTCATAATTTGCCACATGCTGTTTGAGCTCAGTAAAACCTTCACACCATTGCGCCACAAATTGTGCATCGTAAATCTGCTCTTCAATGATGACTTTCAACATGGCTAGTGCCAGTGCTAAATCACTCCCTGGTGTGAGTGGCAACCAGTGATCTGCCTTTTGGCTATGGCGAGTACATTGAGGGTCTATCGCAATAGTTTTCGCCCCCGCTTTAACCGCTATTTTCAATGCTTTGACATCGTTAAAACGCGTTTTGTATTTGTTCACACCCCACAGCAAAATGCATCGCGTTTGGGCACTAATGTCATGAGATGGGTTATAGCCTAAGGTATATTCCCGTCCAAGCTTGGTCGGTGCCCAACACACGGTTTCAGGACCTACAATATTGGCTGTTTTCATTCCATTTGCTAGGCGAAGTAATTGGGTATTAATAAAGTCTTTCGAATGACCATAAGCCATAAAGACACTGTTATTCCCCCACTGCTGCTGAGTTTGCTGTAGCTGCTTAGCAGTGTAATCAATCGCTTCTTGCCAGCTAATCGCTTGCCATTGCCCACTTCCCTTTTCACCCACGCGTTTAAGCGGTTGAGTTAATCGCTGTGGGTGATTCATAATTTCCAGCACATGGCGCCCTTTTCGGCATAACTGACCTCGCGACACAGGATCAGTTTTATCACCCATGACTTTCATTTTCCCGTCGGCTTGTTGAGAAACAATTAAGCGACAGCCACCACCACAAATATTACAGCTAGTATTGAACTGCTTATGTTGCTGCGGTGCCAATGGTTTGAAATCAGAGAAATGAAACATGGCTAACTCCTTAATATCCAGTGCTCTAACAGGGTAAATTAAGCCTTGATATCTGTTGTATTAGGCTCATAAGCCACTTCAACAGCAGGTTGGCTTAACGCAGCAATCTCACTTTCATCAGGCAAAGGCTCACTAGGATCTTGCTTGATCAATGTACGTCCCATCCCCACCAGCAATACAGACACAATTGGGGTCAGCCAGACATACACAGCATAAGGGGCATACACCAATGGGCTAACGCCTAAAGTGGCAGTCATGAAAGCGCCAGCTGTTGTCCAAGGTAACAACATGCCAGATGTCATCGAACCTTCACTTAGCAGGCGACTTAGCATTTCAGGTTTAAAGCCTCGCTCGGCATAAACGCCTTTGTAGAGCGAACCATTAAGGATCATCGAAAGATAGACTTCACTGGTGGTCACATTCCCCAACACACAAGTGCACAATGTGGTGAAAACCAAACTCACGTTACTTTTAATTTTTGGCAGAATGCGCTCTAGCATCACTTGAAGGAAATGCGCTTTTTCCAATAACCCGCCCATGCAAAGAGCGATGAAAGCAAGCGAGAACGTCCACATCATGCTTTGAATGCCACCGCGCATCAGCAGCTTATCAGCAAGTTCATGACCTGTTGCGTGAGTAAAGCCATAATTCAGCGCGGCAAAGATGTCAGTAATACTATTTTGCTGCACGAACCCAGCTACGAGGCCGCCCACTACCACACCGCAGAACAAGGCAATTTGCGATGGAATTTTGGCAAACGTCATCGCCAAGGTGATCACAATCGGTAATAACACCAAGATGTTCATGTTAAAAGCTTGGCTTAAGGTGGTTTGTAATTCAGTAATATGCCCTGTGCCGCCCGTTTCTGTTCCTACGTACAAGGTACCCATAAAGTAATAAGCAACGGTTGATAACAGTAAGACCAAGCGATTCACTTTACCTACGGCTTTTAAGTGATTACTTACTGTAGTGCCAACGGTGGCTGACGCTAGAATAGTCACGTCGGATAAAGGCGATAAGTTCACCCCGAAAACGCCACCTGAAATGATCATCCCAGCAATCACTGGAAGCGGCACACCCAAGCTGATCCCCATCCCAATTAAAGCAACACCAATGGTAGAAGCTGCGCCCCAGTTAGTGCCGGTAGCATACGTAATACCGCAACACACCAGAAAACCCGCAGGCAAGAAAAAGGCAGGTGAGACAATATCGAGCCCGTAATAAATCAACGCAGGGATCGTACCTGCTAAGATCCACACCCCAATGATCATGCCGATCAATATAAATGCGAACATCGCACCGGTGGCGTTTTTAAGGCTCTCCCCCATGATCTCTATTTGCTTGTCGAGGTTGTAGCCACAGCGCCAGCAAAACAACATTGTCAGCACAACAGAGATGATCAGAAGAATGTGGACATCAAGGTGAAAAACCAAGATGCCAACAATTAACGATAGGGTAATAAATGAGAGTAAGAATACCGCTTCACCAAAAAAGGGGCGTCGGATATCTTCTCTTTGATTAAGAGATGAACGGCTTTCCACAATAGCTTCCACTTCAGTAAGATGAATGGACGCATTGTATTAATCAACTGATTGAATACCGTGAGGTAAGCCATTGTTTTAGGATGAATTAGGACCTTTGATAATTCTTGTAAGCAATATCACTAGCACTCATGTACCCAAAAACTACTCAATAATTCATTTCAGTGAGCAATTTCTCATTATGAGTTTATGACTGTCTATTGGGTACACAAGCTTTCAAATTGTGTTTTAACCAAGCCACAAATTCAGCTTCGAGCTCATCGAGTTCACGGTTTTCGCTCAATAGAATATACTTATGCCCCGATAACTTAAAACCAAACGGCGCCACCAAATTTCCACGTTTCAAATCATCGACCACCAAGGGATAAGAACCCAAAGCCGCCCCTAACCCATCAACCGCTGCTTGAAAGCAAAAATAGAAATGGGCAAAACTCTGATGACCACTTCCAAATTGATCACCTTGTATTTCACTGGTTAACCAATGATCCCATGCGTGAGGACGAGTATCACTGTGTAAAAGCTTTATCTGCGACCAATCATCTTTAACTAACTGCCAATATTCAGGAGAAAATACAGGCCCAACCCACTCATCTACCAATAGCGTTTTGTTGTAATTGTGAATGTCTTCAAAGTCATCACGTCGTATCGCTAATGATAAGCCCGTCATCCCCAATGTCACAGGTCCGCCTGCCGTGGAAAGCCTAACATCAGCATCGGTTTCACCATGAAAGTCAGCTAATCTTGGCATTAACCACCGCATGGTTAGCGTCGGCTCACAAGACACTTCAAGGCACTGATTATTGAGTTGCTGCACCTTGGTGACTCCCACATCTAACGCCTGAAATGCTTGCGCTGTATACGCTTTCAGTAACTCACCTTCTTGAGTTAGCAGTACATTTCGCCCTTGACGATAAAATAACGGACGAGAAAGATAATCTTCCAGCACTTTGATCTGCTTACTCACCGCACCATGGGTAATGTTGAGTTTTTGCGCAGCTTGAGTGTAACTTGCGGAAGAAGCCGCCACATGGAAAACATGAAATGCTTTGAGATGTCGCATGTGTGAATTTATCTCACAGGTTGTTGGCGTTTATTTCGATTATAGTCGTGCCGTTATGCTCTTACAATGCAGGAAATTGATATAACAACGACAACTCAATGGGAGCAATCATGGAATTTATCAGTCTTGCCATACTTGGCATACTCATCGTTATTAGTCCGGGAGCGGATTTTGTCTTGGTGTTAAAAAACAGCCTTAATAAAGGGCGAACAGCAGGGATTTGGACTGCCTTAGGCGTGAGCTTGGCGATATGCGTGCATATCAGTTACTCGCTACTGGGGATCAGTTACCTAATTTCACAAAATGAATGGTTATTTAATGGCATCCGCTATGCTGGCTCTGCTTATTTGATCTACCTTGGGATCAAAGGCATCTTGGCCGCTGGTAGCAACGATCAAGCCGATCACACTCCATCACATCCAAGCACTCAGCAACAAAGTATTAAGCCACATCGCTATCTTGCTCAAGGCTTTTTATGTAACGTGCTCAACCCAAAAACCATGTTGTTCTTTCTTAGCATTTTCAGCCAAGTGATCTCTCCTGACTCGGGCACTTACAGCAATGCGTTAATCTATGGCGTGTATATGATCGTATTGCATGGGATTTGGTTTAGTGCAGTCGCAATGCTATTCACTTCCCAAAGCTTGCAGCAAGGCTTATTGAAAATGAAAAAGCGCATCAATCAATTGTGTGGTGCCGGACTCATTGGCTTTGGCGCTATGCTATCGCTCAAAGCTTAAGATAAAAAAGCGCGCACCGTTATTTGTTCAGATAACTCAAACATTCTCTACAGAACGTCTTAGCTCTTCCTCAAATTAACGGTGCGCCTTAATCTATTGACAGTAGACGACAAGCCTAGCTAACTGGCTTGTGGTTGCTCTGAGTCATCCTCTTCAATAATTTCAGCATAGCCTTTTGGTGGTGGTGTCCAACCGCGCTCAGACCGCGCATGTTTATCACTACGATCGATTTTCATCTCTTCCGCCATCACTTCTTCAAGACGAACAAACAACTCACGGTAGTTATTATCAAAGCGTTCTTCTTCTGAACCCGCTTCCCACGCTGCATAAAGCTTGTCAGATTTACGGTCTTCAACCCGCTTATAGGTGAACTTTTGCTGTTCAATATAAAACGGGTGTAGCCCCATGGCTTTCATCGCATGACCACCTATCTCTAAGGCTGAATGATAAGTTTCAGACTCTATGATATCCGCACCCGCTTGGCGAAGTAGATAACCATGACCACGATCGAAGGCACGAGCGATAACCTTAACTTTCGGGTAGGTGTGCTTAACGTATTTGACCAGTTCAATACTGTGCTCTTGATGATCAATCGCAACGACTAATGCGGTGGCATGTTCAATCCCTGCGGTATGCAGTAAATCAGGACGAGTCGCATCACCAAAATAAGCTGGCAACCCAAACTGTCTTACCGTATCAACTTGATTAGCTTGATGATCCAAAACGACGGTTTTGACGCCATTCGATGCCAATAGGCGATTAACAATTTGTCCGAAGCGACCAATACCAGCAATGATCACTGTGCCATGCTCATCGATAACGTCTGTTTCACGATCGTTAGAACTTTGTTCAAAACGAGGCAAAATCACCTTATCAAACAAGATAAAGAGCCCCGGGGTTAGGAACATCGACAATGCCACCACTAACGATAAAGTTTGCGCGATCTCAGCTGGAATAACATGGTTTTGCAGTGAAAAGCTCAGCAGCACAAAGCCGAACTCACCCGCTTGTGCCAAGCTCAAGGTAAACAGCCAACGATCGCTACCTTTGATACGAAATATCAACGCTAGCGCAAACAACACAAGGGCTTTCACCACCATTACACCAAACGTCAGAGCAATAATGACAGCGAAGTCGTTAAACAGTACCGAGAAGTTAATACCCGCACCTACGGTGATAAAGAACAAGCCCAATAACAAGCCTTTAAACGGATCAATATTCGATTCTAATTCATGACGAAATTCACTGTTCGCCAACACCACGCCAGCCAAGAAAGTACCTAACGCAGGCGATAAACCGACCAAACTCATCAATGCAGCAATACCAATCACCAGCATTAATGCGGTCGCGGTGAAAATCTCACGCAAACCAGAACTGGCAACAAAACGAAACAGCGGACGACTAAGGAAGTGACCACCCACTACCACGGCAACGATTGATCCTGTTATCACTAAGCCGTATGCCCATCCCGGTAGCCCGGCAACCAAACTGAGTTCTTCATGGTGTTCTGCCGCTTGTGCCACTGCACTTTGCGCCTGCGCAACCAATTCGGGTAACGCCAATAATGGGATGAAAGCCAGCATTGGGATCACGGCTATATCTTGGAATAGCAACACTGAGAATGCATTTTGCCCACCTTCCGTTTTGGTTAATCCTTTTTCATTAAAGGTTTGCAGCACAATCGCGGTCGATGACAAGGCAAAGATCAAACCGATAGTGAGCGCTATTGTCCAAGGTTGTCCAAAGAAGAGAGCTACGGCCATAACAACGGCTGCCGTGCCACCAACCTGTAAACCGCCTAGCCCCATCAAACGGTTACGCATCGCCCACAACATTTTAGGCTCAAGCTCTAGACCGACTAAGAACAGCATCATCACTACACCAAATTCAGCAAAGTGCTGGATCGTGGTGGTTTCTTCACCGACTAAACCAATAATAGGGCCAATCACAACCCCAGCGATGAGATACCCTAAGACCGAGCCTAACCCTAAGCGTTTGGCGATAGGCACTGCGATAACAGCAGCAACAAGATAAACGAAGGCTTGTAGAAAAATGCTGGTCATTTCACTGCCTCCGCTTGGTTATGGAGCGATTCTAGGTAGTAATTTAACTTAGGTTGAATAGCCGCGACTTCACGTTCGATCACGCCAGTTACCAGCTTTTCAAGCAAATCGCGCCATTTATCAACATGAGCGGGGATCCGATTTTCTTCCAACGCCGTTCGAGAACCAAATAGTGCAAAAGGCGGCAGATAATGCATTCCGGTTAGACCTGCCATTTGTTCCAGCGGATACAACAATTCTCGAATCGTAAAATGGTTATAACCATCAGCATGGTAAGCCTCTGCTTTACCACCAGCAGTTAACGCACAAAAGAAGGTTTTTCCTTCAAGGGCATGTCCGTCAGTACCGTAGGCAAAGCCATATTCCAATACTAAATCTTGCCACTCTTTCAAAATTGCCGGGGTGGAATACCAATACAAAGGGAATTGAAAAATAATCACATCGTGCTCAACCAAACGTTGTTGCTCACGGTCGATATTAATGTTGAATGTAGGATATTCGTGGTAAAGGTCGATGACGGTAACACCTTCAACCTGCTTAGCGGCGTTATAAAGCGGCTTATTCACTTCAGAACGATGTTGCGATGGGTGGGCAAACAGCACCAATACCTTCTGACTCATAATCTTCCTTAAAAAACACTGAGAAGTTGTTCTTATCATTGCTTCTATATTAGGCGAACGAATCAAAAAAGGAGTGAATCAGTTAGCATTACTCAAGGTTAGGCGCAGAAAATAAAAAGCCCCGACGCTGTGAACATCGGGGCTTAATCAAATATTTTAGCGACAGCTACATTAGCTTTGGAACTGGCGCATTAAGCGGCTAAGTCCTTCAAGGCGCTCAACCAAACGCTGGGTGCTTTCTACAGAGCGATCACTAACCGATGATGTTGCAAAAGAAAGCTCGTTGATGTGTTCAACGTTACGACCGATTTCATCCGAGACACCCGCTTGCTCTTCAACGGCAGCTGCGATCTGGTGGCTGTTATCAGTCACACGGTTTAGCATTTCGTTGATGCGTGTTAGTTGATCACCTGTCTCAAGTGCGCGCTCACGACATTGCTCAGAAAGCTCACCACCGCGCTCAACCGCATTAACGGCTTGCTCTGCCGTTTGCTGAAGGTTGGCAATCATTGCCTGAATTTCTTCAGTCGAAGTTTGCGTTTTCTGCGCAAGCGAACGTACTTCATCAGCAACAACCGCAAAGCCACGCCCTGCCTCACCAGCACGTGCAGCTTCAATCGCAGCATTAAGTGCTAGCAAGTTTGTTTGATCGGCAATTGAGCCAATCACATCCAAAATACTTTCGATCTGACGGCTACTGTCAGAAAGCGCATTAATTACGTCTTTCGAATTATCTAACTCGCTGTGAAGCGCTTGCACTGAGTCAATCGTTGCCGATACATGGTGTTGACCATCTTCCGACATCGACTGTGCTTGTGATGTCAGTTCAGATGCTTGGGCTGCACTTTCTGCCACTTCACGAATAGACGAAGTCATCTGCCCCATCGCAACACCAACATGCTCGGTCGCTTCAGTTTGGCGCGCTAGGTTTGTTTTGATCTCTTGTGAATTAGCACGTTCATCTTCCGCTGAAATCAAAATATCAGACGAAGTTTCACTGGCACGGCCAACAATCGCACGAAGCTCTGCTTGGCGCATACGAAGTGCAAGCTCTACCGCCGAGTAATCATCTTTACGGCCGGTATAAACCGCTTCCATTAATGGGTTATCGTAAGCTTGTGCCGCTAACTGATTCACCTGCGCCTGACGTTTACCCATCACACCCGATAAACCAAGCGCTATCGATGAAAGAGTAAGCATACCAATAGAGGCGAAACTAAAATCAGAAGCAAACATTTGATAGCCAGCCAAACCCGTTACAGCTAACAATAAGCCAGTTAAAATTTGACCTTGGCGTAAACGAGGACGATCTGCGATGCCCGCTTTTTCGCCTTTTTGTAGCTTGCTGTAAATCTCAGTAGCGCGATTAATTTCATCACGATTAGGGCGACTACGTACCGATTGGTACTCCACAATCTGACCACGCTCATCGGTGATAGGCGTTACAAAAGCCGATACCCAATAGTGACCACCGTCTTTACAACGGTTCTTTACAATCCCCATCCAGCTTTTACCCGATTGAATGTATTGCCATAATTGGGCAAACGCAGCTTTCGGCATATCTGGATGACGAACAAGATTATGAGGCTGACCGAACATTTCATCAGCTTGATAGCCTGCTACATCGCAAAAATGTTGGTTAGTGTAAGTAATGTGGCTCTGCGCATCGGTTGTCGAAATCAAATTGATTGACGCTGAATACTCACGCTCTTTTCCTTGAGACGTGATATCCATCTGAGGCTTTGTTTGACTCATGTTCGCCCTTAAAAAATACAGCAATCAAATACCGCACAAGAATAGCGGCATATTATTATTCTTTGAAGAAGTGTGATCTGGATTCAATTCTATAGGGGTGTGGTAGGAGTTAACAAGTCAACAAAGCAGAAAATTGGTGTTATTTTGTCAGTGTGATTTGATATCAATCATTTTATGTTTATTTTTAGAAAGCATATGAACAGAATTCACATGCTTTTATTTGTTAAGCATCTAACTGGTAACAAGTTATGAATTAAAATTAACAAGCAATTATTTGGTTGTTGCACGCAAAATCTTACATAACTTTAATCCATTATCATTACGCTAAATCTTAACCGAATTAGTCGCGGCAGGCTTTAAAGCCAACAAAGCGTTAAGCTGCGGTATTTGCGCCTTCATTGCTTGATAACCTGCTCGCATCGCTGCTTCTCGCGCCTGCTGATCGCCAAAATTAACCAAACTAGGATCGCTTGGTTGAGGGCGAATTACAATATCAGCACTGTTGGTTTCAGCTCGCGATGATTCACAACTTTGTAGCCAATAGGTGTTTGCCATTACATCAACCGCCCTTTCAGAGAGCGGAGGTGGTTGGCTACAGAATACATCAATCGCCAGCACGATATCGGCATCTAGCTGACGCGCTGCATACACAGGCACAGGCGATACAACCCCACCATCAACTAACCATTGTTCTTGGTGTTCAACAGGCACAAACACACCTGGCACGGTTGATGACGTTTGAACGATTTGACCTATATTACCTGCGGTAAACATAACGGCCTTTTTCGTTGTAAGGTTAGTGGCGACAACGCCGGTAGGAATTGGGAGCTGGGTAATATCGTCCACTTCAAGCTGTTTGTTAATCCAGTTCGCAAGGGCTTTACCTTTGATTAAGCCATTTTTCGCTATCTGAAAATCCGTAATTTCATGTTCTGAAAACTCGTAAAGTGTACGTTCTATTTCAGGGTAGGTTTTCGCACTGTACATCACAGCAGCAATAGAGCCTACCGAGGTGCCTGTGACTAAATCCGCTTTGATCCCCGCTTCCTCAAGCGCTTTTATTACCCCAAGGTGCATCATGCCTCGGGCTGCACCACCACCAAAAGCAATCGCAAACTTTGGCGCATGTTCTAAACCTGTGTTCTGATCGCTCGCATGAAGAGAGCTGACACGCTGTGATGAAACTGCCTCAGCTGATACTTGTGAAGACGCAGCGTGCGTTGCAGAAGTAGCAGAAGGAACCTCAATATCGGTAGTCGATAAGTGATCATAATGATTATGACCACTACAGCCCGAAAGTAGCGCAAACGTCATGCTAGCCGCGATCAGCGATAACTTTTTTCTCACTTCCTTTCTCCTTCTGTATCAAGCTGCGCTTGAATTTCTAAGTTCGCTAACACCTTGTTGTCTTCAATTTCAGCGTAATTAGCAATGGTTTGAAACGCGGTATGCACTATGCCTTGCTGCCATACAGAGTCGGGCATATGAGCAAAGCTTGGCTGGTAGTTTTCATCAACCTCCAGCACTAATTGCGCTAACTCATCAAGCGGCAAACCGTATAAAGAATCAGCCAAAGCTAACTCAGTCGGCTGGCTATTTGCTAGCTGCTGCAAAGTAGCATCATTGTTCACCGCTGCCTTCGTGGTTGGCACTAAATCTGCGGTCAAAAGATACGGCGTTTGATGATCACCAAGCTGATAGTGGCGCTTTAAGATCATAAATTTGCTGGGAATACTTTGCTTTGAGTCCCACCAGTGACCATCAACCGCAGCTAAAACCGCCTTAACGGCTTCTTTTGGTTGCGCACCTAGCTCTGCCAAGCTCGCATTCAACCACAAGGTCAGGTTCTGATTGTATTGGCTTTCACTCAGCATCTTCCGCTGTTGGATCAAAGTCAGTGATAATTTCGCGCCCAGCATATTGGAATAAAGATCTTCTAACGAATAAGCCGAAATAGTTTCAGGCCATTGTGAGAAGCTGCTGTAACCATGCCATTGCGCTATTTCGTGAGATTCTGCTTTAAAATATGCTAACCGTGCAGCTAAATGCGCGGCAAGTTGCCACTGTTGGTCTGCAGACAATCCCTTAACATCAAACGATTGCATATTCACATATCGAGGCCCTAACTCACTGGGTAACTCAATTCGATGCTCTTTGCCTAAGTGAGTGAGTACCTCAAAAAACAGTCCAATCGTATCATCAGCAGTGTCTCGCACATGGGCAAGATCGATAAAACCGCCATACTGGGTATACATCAAACCATTATTTTCGCCCCCTGCCACACCTGACGCAGAAGCTGATGATGAAGTGTAATGGTATATACCGCTAGCGAATTTATGCGGTCCTACCGCTTGTGGGCTTATCACATTGTTTAAGCGAAAGAAGGGAACTGGGATAGGTCCCAGTTTTACCCGTTGCATGTCACCAAAAGCACAACACGGACGAACATTTTGTGGCACAGTCAGCGACGCGCCAATCTGCTCATCCCATTGCCATGCCGTTGCAGAAACCTTGTCACCAGCCAACATCGCTTGCACTTGAGCATGAGATGGCTGCGGATACACTTGCCAAGCATAGGAACTGCAACCGCTCATAATACTGACAGCCGCCATCACTGCCGCTACTGCGTATGCTTTAGGGCTTACCTTTGCGCTTAACGGCTTGGCGACACTCTTTTTAGTAAAACTTAGCGCTATCAATCTGCTCATCGTTAGAACGCCTCGTTAATCGCAAAGTAGAAACCGCTCTCACCGTTACCAAAGCCCATATCAAGACGAAGGTTTACACGTTGCTTGATCTCAAAGCGATAACCGACACCAAGCGTATGTAACCATTTCTCTTGCCCCAGATTGCTAATTTTATCGGAAAGCGTGCCTACCCCTGCCCAATAAACCATGCCATGACGACCAGCCAGCGGTTGACGGTACTCCACCTGTGAAATCAGCATATTACGATCGCGATAGTGTCCCTGCTCATAACCACGAAGTGCATCGGCACCGCCGAGTAAAGCCATTTGATCCCAGCTGACATCACCAAAGTTAGCTTGTACCAAAGCTTGCCAAGCTATAACCCCATCAAATGAAGTCGAGGAGTAATAATCACTGTAATTTACAGAAACCCGATCAAACGGATTATCCGAGCCCAATCGAGTACTAAAGTGGGTGTAATCCAACTTCAATAAACGTCCTTCACGAGCATTAAGGGCAAAATCGCGAGAATCATAAGTAATGGATGCTGTAACCCCAGCGCTGAATTGCTTGTTAGGGAACATCGCTAACGTATCACCCTGCCAAGGCTTGTCAGGATCCACACTTTCCACTTTCGAGGCTTCGTTTTGCGATAGCTTTACCCCCGCGCCTAGGTACGTATTGGGAAGCACTTGCATCAGAGCTATAGCAGAGGCGGCATAGGTACGACGCGTGTAATTCACTCGTGCATTATTACGCCCAGCGTCCATGCCAATACCGTAGAAGATATCGGGCGAATCCATGACTTCCGCATCAAGAAACACGCGGTATTTATCATGAGCCAAGTAATTAGCATTGCGCAGTGCCACACCGTATGCGCCATTGATAGAGCCAAAGCCATTAATGGTGATCGAACTTGGCTGAGAAGTACTATCCTCATCAGGCAGGTATAAACCGACCGCTGAAACGCCGATCCCAAATTGCTTTTCTGGGGTATAAAACGGCCCAGGCATAACACTCCAATCTACCCCTTTATCTGGGTTAAATTGCCCATCAGCACCGAGTTCCAGCAGCATTTTATTTAGCCATTGCTGATAGCGCTGATAGGTAGTGAGCTCTTGCGATTCACTCGCATTTTCTGCGTTGCTAACAGCGCTGTTCTCTGCATGATCATTGAGATCCAGTTCGGATTTAGCCGCCGTTACTGCGCCAACATAACCCGATAGCGTTAACCCCATAACCAGTGGTACTAATTGCTTCATGATGACCACCTAGAATCGACGCCCAAGGGCAACAAACATGGACTTGCGATCACCAAAGCCCGCTTCCACCAGTACATCCCAATCTCGGTTAAAGGCATACTGCGCCCCTAAGGTGCCATTCCATTTCTGGTTCGAGTGCTGACTCACCTCAAAGCTGGCATCTGGTGCTAACTTGTCGACCACCGCATTCACTACTGATGGCAAACCAAGGCTCGCCAAATCCCCTGACAAATACTGATCGATACTCTGGTACATCGCCCCAACGAACACACGTAATTCACGCCCGCTATCGTACTGCCAACGATGACCAATGCGAGGTGCTGCAACGAAAGTACGAATATCACCATCAATGGCTGAAATGCTGGTGTAGGTGTAGTTCATATCCAGCAGAGCAAACCAATCACCCACACCGCCCGCTAAAGTAGTACCAATGCCGTAGGTTCCACCATCCATTTTCAGGTTGAATTCGGCACTTTCAGGTAGGCGAGAACCAACAGCATTAACCACCGCACAGCCTAAATTCCACTTACTAAACTTGGCTTGATCGCAGCTGACGCTGTTAATTTTTGCCTTGCTCTCTCCCTTGGTGTAACCCAAGATGCCGTACACGTTCATGAAAGGGAAAATCCATACATCACCACGCACAGTAATATTGCTACCCGTAAAGTGAGCTTTATTAGCATCAACATCAATGGCTTCCAGTAATGGATGACCGCGAAGCACAATGCTATCAACTGTGATTGGGTTACTCATATCCATATAGGAAATGGACAGACCGTAAGGCTTGGGCAAGGTGTAGCCTAGCTTTTCGGCTTCATCGCCCCAAATAGGAAAAAATGAATCTTGTGCTTTTGCGGCTGGCACGAGCATAGAGGCCAACAAAAGTACAGCGGCTGTGGTTCTCAATGTATTTTCTCAACTAGTAATAACGCTCACCTGCGGTCTATTCCATTAAGACTTCTTGTTGTAGGTGCGTAAGTTGGCAATATCCCGATGAGATTGCTACAAACGGCAGCCTTCCCATCACCAACTTTTATTCAGTAAACCTTGTTACCTATTACTCATTCCCTAACGATTTTATTTTTTACTCGTCACGAGCTCTTCTGCGGAGCAATCACAACCAGCCGATTTTGAATAAGGATGAGTAAAGATTTACTTTTATTCGTGTAAAGCGTTTAAATGTACGACAAATGTTTTTTACGACGTATTAATTTGCCAATAACAGCATCAAACACCCGCTATCGGTCTTTTAGGCGCAAGGTTTTACGCATAATTTGTAAGTTAATGTTTTAATTGAACATACGTCGATTAGAAGCGAAAAATATCCCTTAAAGAAATATTCAACGTGGGAATAATACATTTGCAGCTAAGGTTTGACCAGTGAGTAAAATCTTACTTCACGAACAAATATTTTAACTAATCCTTTGATACATATAAAAAAGCCCACATGAGAAATGTGGGCTTAATGTATTACTGAAATAAAGCTTTACGATTTAAATGCGTAAATCACAGTTGATAATGGTGGCAAGTCAATCGAGATTGAATTTTCCAAACCGTGCGAGCTTTTCTCTTGAGTGGCGATGTCTTTTTCAATCAATGCACCACTGCCCCAATATTGCTGATCATCGCTATTTAGCAATAGCTCATAACGACCGGCTTTTGGCACACCTAAGGTGTAACCTTGACGAGGAACTGGAGTAAAGTTTGAAATCACTAAGACCTTGTCGCCGTTGAGTGCAAAACGCTCGTGAGCCAAAATACTTTGCTCAGCGTCATCCATTAGACGCCACTCGAAACCATCTGGAGAGCAATCTAACTCATGCAACGCAGGTACAGAGGTGTATAGCTTGTTCAAATCGCGAACAAGAGCTTGAACACCGCTATGACGAGGGTATTGCAACCAATGCCATTCAAGTTGCCCTTCATGCGCCCATTCTGCGCTTTGCGCAATTTCAGCACCCATGAAGTTCAATTTCTTACCCGGCTGACCGTACATGTAACCTAAATAAGCACGTAAGTTAGCTGTTTTTTGCCACTCATCACCTGGCATTTTGTCCAGTAGCGAACCTTTCCCGTACACAACTTCATCGTGGGACAAAGACAGTACGTAGTTTTCACTAAAGGCATAAACCAGCGGGAACGTGATGGTATTGTGGTGGTACTGACGGTGGATCGGCTCTTCTTGCATGTACGATAAGCTATCGTGCATCCAGCCCATATTCCACTTAAAGCCAAAGCCTAAACCACCCATATCGGTAGGCTTAGATACGCCTGGGAACGCTGTTGATTCTTCAGCAATGGTCATCGCATTTGGATAATGACGGTAAACTTCTTCGTTCATCCAACGTAGCAGGCTGATCGCGTCATAGTTCTCGTTACCACCATTGTGGTTCGGGATCCATTGATCATGCTCGCGTGAGTAATCGAGATATAGCATAGAGGCCACAGCATCAACGCGTAAACCATCAATGTGGAAATGCTCGAACCAAAACAGTGCATTCGACACAAGGAAGCGACGAACATGCTCGCGCCCGTAATCGTAAATGTAACTTTGCCAATCTTGGTGCCAACCACGACGCGGGTCCGGATCATTGTATAACGCCGTACCGTCGAAGTTTGCTAAGCCGTGATCATCTGATGGGAAGTGGGCTGGAACCCAGTCCAACACCACACCTAGCCCTGCTTGGTGGCACTGATCAACAAAGTATTTGAAATCATCTGGCGAACCGTAGCGGCTTGTTGGAGAGAACAAACCAATCGGCTGATAACCCCATGAACCATAAAAAGGATGCTCAGAAACTGGCATCAGTTCAAGGTGGGTATAGCCCATTTCCACCATATAAGGGATCAAACTTTCTGCAAGTTCACGGTAGGTGTAGAAGTCACCATTTTCATGACGACGCCACGAACCCGCATGCAGCTCATAGAAAGACAGGGCTTGCTGATGTTTCGGCGTTACTGGGCGTTGTTGCCACTGGCTATCCTGCCACTGGTACGCAGATTGGTCATAAACTTTAGAGGCAAAAGAGGGATGCTGCTCAGACGCATAACCCCAAGGGTCCGCTTTATGAGGAAGACCGTTACCTTGGCTATCTTTTAACTCAAACTTGTACAGTACGCCAGCTTCAAGGCCTGGGATAAATAGCCCCCAAACACCATCATCTAAACGCTGAAGCGGATGACGACGGCCATCCCAAGCATTGAAGTCTCCGACAACACTCACGGCAGACGCATTCGGTGCAAACACTAAGAAACGTACACCTGATACTGATTGACCACCTTGGCTCAGCGTCACAAGTTGAGCCCCCATTTCACTGTGCATTTGTGACGGGGTTGTCAACGCTTCAACTGATGGCTGAATACCGTGGAAAAAGTATGGATCTCGAAGAGTTTGTTCGCCTTGCGGCCATTGAATATGAAGCTGATAAAAAGCAGTGGTGAGGTCCGTATCGCCTTCTAGAATGAATCCGCTATCGGCTTCACGGGTTAACGGGTGTTTGTCACCGTTCGACAGTTCTAACGTCACGCTCTCAGCGCCCGGCATCCATACCCTGTAGGCAATGCCGTCAGCCTTGTATTGCGGACCTAAGAACGAAAACGGGTCTGAAAATGCAGCTCTTTCGAGCTGCACGTATTCCTTATCACTGCGGGTCACTTGGGTGGTGTCCAACGCATTACTCCTGATTTGTTTTTGGACTAGCTTTCGCTCGTGTTTCCGTTAAACGACGAGTCAGGTCAATGATATCTTGGCGGGTAAATAGATCGTCCAAAGTAGTAGAAAGCTTACGACGCCAGTTTGGATATTCATTCACCGTACCTGGAATATTGACTGGTTTATCCATTTCTAACCAATCTTCCAGTTGTAGGCTTAATAAGGCACTTGAACCTGCCGCAAGGTGAAGTTGCATGCCTTCACTCAAAATGCGATCCATAGGTACATATGCAGCATTATGCCCAACACCTTGTGGAAGGTAACCGTGCCAGCTCAAACTATCAAGGATTTTTTGCTTACTTTCAGCTCGGCTGTCGAATAATCCTTTGAGTTGCTCTGAATCTGGGTACAAACCTAATTCTTCACCCATTTTCAGGTCATCACAGTGCCAGAAACCACGTAAGGTTGGCATGTCATGAGTACACAAGGTTGCCATAGATTGGTTCGGGTAATGGCTTGGTGAGTAGTAACCGCCATCTTCTGCTGTTTCGAAGAAGAATACCTTGTAAGAATGGATGCCCGCTTCGGCAAGTTGGTCTACGATTTCATCCGGCACTGTACCTAAGTCTTCACCGATTACGGTACATGCGTGGCGGTGTGATTCTAGGGCGAGGATCGACATCATGTCTTCCACAGGGTAGTACATGTACGCCCCTTCTTTTGCCGATTCACCTTTCGGAATCCACCATAGGCGTAGCAGGCCAAGTACGTGGTCGATACGTAGTGCGCCACAGTTGCGCATATTGGCACGAAGCAGATCAATGTACGGCTGGTAAGCACGCTCTTGCAGCACTTGTGGGTTAAGCGGTGGCAGACCCCAGTTTTGACCTAGAGGGCCTAAAATATCTGGTGGCGCACCGATGCTCACATCTTGGCACAAGGCACCGTGGTCAGCCCAAGTCTCTGCGCCTGAGTCACACACGCCAACCGCTAAATCGCGGTACAAGCCCATTACCATGCCTTTTTCTTCAGCTAATTCGTTGACTTCTGCTAGCTGACTATCTGCCAACCATTGCAGGTACATGTATAGCTGAACTTCGTGTTCGTGTTCTTTGATAAAAGTCTTAACCGCTGCATTATCAAAGTGACGGTATTCTTGTGGGAAAACAGGCCAACCCCAAGTGTTGTCATCTTGTGCTTTGAGATGTGCATGTAATGCGTCGAAGGCTGCTTGGTGCAATAGGCTCTCACCGCCCTCTTCAACAAATTTCAAGAATGTCTCAGCACGCGCTGTTTTCTTCGATAAGTGACGCTCAACAAATGTCTTAAATAGCAGTGGTAGCACCGCCATCTTCAGACACGACACTTCACTGTAGTTCACCCAGTTCGTGTCTCGCGCTTCTACTAAACGCTGTTGGAATTCAGGGCTGCCTACTAATTGCTGTGCTTCATCACACTGCGCAAATTCAGCCACTGAGCTCACATCGATGTACATTAGGTTCAGCCAACGGCGTGATGACGGACTGTACGGGCTTGCTCCCTCTGGGTTCGCTGGGAACAAAGAGTGAATTGGGTTAAGCCCAACAAAGTCACCACCACGGGCTGCAATATCAGCAACCAACTGCTTCAGATCGCCAAAGTCGCCCATACCCCAGTTGTGGTTGGTGCGTACTGAATACAGCTGAACACTCGTACCCCATAGTTTCTTCTCATTTAGCAGTGCTTCCTGCTTGAAACATGAAGTCGGAGTAACAATCAAAGTCATTTCAAACGGTGATTTACGACGCTTACGGAAAACCTCTAACTTGTGGTAACCCCAAGCCAAATCGTTTGGAAGTGAGAAAACGAGTTCGCCACCTTGCTCACGCTCGTCTTTGACAAGCTGAGACTGTAGCCAGCCTTCCATCACATCGCCCTGCTCTGTTGTTAAGCGCCAGCTAAAATCGCTGATTCGTGCGCTTACACCTAGCTGCAGGCTAATGTGCATTTCTTCACCACTACGCACAACCTTCACCGGTGCCAGTACATCTGGACGGTGCTTTTTGCGCGCCGATTCTAACAAGGCTTCATCGTTTTTCGTGTCGTAACCTAAAGCCATGAGTAAGCGTCGAATGGTTTCATCTTTAACGCTAGCCTCATCGCCCCATGCGCTGACGTAGCTGTCGGCAATTCCCACCATTTCAGCAACTTGTTTTAATGCTTGATTGTCTTTCATCGTTCTCTCCGTTAGCGGCTCATCTCAAGCCGCTACGATGTTTTGCTGATATTTTTAATAGTGGGCGTATCAGTATGTACGCCCTTTATTTTGTGTTAATCACCGGAAGCGATTAACGTTTCACCGCGTCTAGTTTCCAAATGTTTTTCACGTAATCACGGATACTACGGTCTGAGCTGAACTTGCCAACTAGCGCCGTGTTCAGAATCGCCTTACGTGCCCATAGCGCTTGATCTTGGTATTCAGCATCAACACGCGCTTGTGCTTTCACGTAATCGGCAAAGTCAGCCAATACCATGAACGGGTCACCGCCGTTCAATAGGTTCTGACGAATAGCCGCCAATTGACCCGGATTACCTGGTGTGAACTCATCGGTTTCTAGTACATCTAGCGCTGCACGTAGCAAGCTATCTGCATTGTAGTAACGGTGTGGGTCGTAACCCTCTTGTTTCAGTTTTTGTACTTCATCAACCAGTAGGCCGAAGATGTAAATGTTTTCGTCACCCACTTCTTCGCGGATTTCAACGTTCGCACCATCCATAGTACCGACAGTCAGCGCGCCGTTTAGGGCAAGCTTCATGTTACCTGTACCCGATGCTTCAAAACCGGCGGTTGAAATTTGCTCAGACACATCCGCAGCTGGAATGATGATCTCAGCTAGGCTCACGCGGTAATCAGGAACGAATACCACTTTCAGTTTGCCGCCTAGACGTGGGTCGTTGTTCACCTTCTCTGCCACTTTATTGATAGCGAAGATGATGTCTTTCGCCAGTGCGTAACCCGGTGCTGCTTTCGCTGCAAAGATGAATACACGTGGGTGCATGTCAAATGTTGGGTCGTTCACTAAGCGATGGTAAAGCGCAAGGATATGAAGCAGGTTCAAGTGCTGACGCTTATATTCGTGCAGACGCTTGATTTGCACATCGAAGATTGCGTTAGTGTCTAACTCAATCCCCATGTTCTCCATTACCCAGTTAGCCAAACGTTGTTTGTTATCTTTTTTCACTGCCATGTAGCGTTTTTGGAATGCTTTATCATCCGCAAATTTCGCTAGGCCAGATAGTTTTTCAAGGTTAGCAGGCCAATCTTTGCCCACTTTTTCGTTAACCAGCTCAGTTAGACCTGGGTTACAGAATTTCAACCAACGACGTGGGGTCACACCGTTTGTTACGTTTTGCAGGCGACCTGGGAATAGCTCATTGAACTCTGGGAACAAGTCACGCTTCACCAGCTCAGAGTGCAATGCTGCCACACCGTTCACCGCGTAAGAGCTCACTACACATAGGTTCGCCATGCGCACCATACGCTGTGGACCTTCTTGGATGATAGAAAGCTTGCGTTTCTTATCGTTATCGCCCGGCCATTTCGCTTCAACTTCAAGCATGAAACGGTGGTTGATTTCAAAGATGATTTCCATGTGGCGAGGTAGCATGCTCGCAATTAGGTTCTCGCTCCATGTCTCCAACGCTTCAGGCAGTAATGTATGGTTAGTGTAAGCAAATACTTTTGAAGAAATTGCCCATGCAGCATCCCAACCTAGGTGGTACTCATCAAGCAGAATGCGCATCAACTCAGGGATCGCAATTGTTGGGTGAGTATCGTTAAGTTGGATTGTTTCAAACTTCGCTAAATCTTCAATCTTATTACCAGCCGCTTCATGGCGACGTAGGATATCAGCGATTGAACATGCACAGTGGAAGTACTGCTGCATTAGACGTAGTGATTTACCTTGGTCATGATTATCGTTCGGGTACAGCACTTTAGTCACGTTTGCCGCTTCTAACTGACCGTACTGTGCACCAACGTAGTCACCATCGTTGAAGCGTTGTAGGTTAAATGGTGCTGATGAACGACACTCCCATAGACGTAGTGGGTACACACTCTTGTTGTCGTAGCCAACGATTGGTAGATCCCAAGCCACACCTTCAAATTGCATGCCTGGAACCCAACGACGACAAGCGACACCGTTTTCATCCGTGTAAGTCTCTACGTGACCGTAAAGACCAATAGACTGAGTCAGTTCAGGACGAACCACTTCCCATGGGTAGCCTTCAACGCCACGCCATGCATCCGGTGTTTCAACTTGATGACCATCTTCAAAAGACTGACGGAATAGACCGTATTCATAGTGTAGGCCGTAACCTACAGCAGGGAATTCTTGTGCTGCTAATGAATCCATGAAACATGCAGCAAGGCGACCAAGACCACCATTACCTAGTGCAGGATCGCGTTCTTCTTCAAGTAAATCGGTTAAATTTAAACCTAATTCTTCTACCGCAGCGCTCACTTCATCGTAAAGGCCTAGGCTGATCAGGTTGTTACCTGTTAGACGACCGATAAGGAATTCAAGTGATAGGTAGTTAACGCTACGTACGTTTTTCTCAGCAACATGTTGTTCAGTTGCAAGTAGGTTACCCGTACTTATTTCTGCAAGTGCGCGACCAACAGCTAAATACCAGCTGCGTGCATCGGCAGTTGCTTTAGTTTTCCCGTAAGTGGCTTGGAGGTGCTTTTCTACTGAAGCCTTAAAAGCCGCTTTGTCAAATTGTTGTGCTTGACCACGTGTAGTCATGGTTCATTCTCTCTCTGGGTGCTCTCAACTGTTTTCTATGCTGCCCGTAATTCCCAGTGGAAACATCCTCCTAAAATGCTGGGATGAGGGAGGAGTAGCAGGGGCGTAGCTAAGTTAAAACGCTACTTTTTGTGACCAGCCACAAAGTTCAAGGTGGAGAGCAATCCATTTAGTGAAATTTAATGCAACTAGACTCACAAAATACAAGCTAATTTGTTCGTGCAAATTGTCATAAATTATTCTTGAGGGATTAGTGCATTTGTGACTTAGCTCATAAATACGGGGATGAGAGACCGATGTTTGGATTAAATTCAAGTTTTGCTAGGTAAAGTATTGGTCAAGATCAAATGGTGAACTATGCATTTGAGGCATGATTCTTTGTGCCAATGGCGCATATTATAATCAGCAGCCTAAA
The DNA here is from genome assembly GCF_001650345.1 of Photobacterium jeanii. GTDB lineage: Bacteria > Pseudomonadota > Gammaproteobacteria > Enterobacterales > Vibrionaceae > Photobacterium > Photobacterium jeanii. Next base: position 305,082 of record NZ_LVHF01000029.1, read on the forward strand.
GCACTCAGCTGATTGAGCAAAAAACGTTTTCGCTTGGGGATAGCGATGCGAATGGATTAGTGCTCAGTCCCTAATTACCTAGCAAATAATTATATTTCAATGGGTTATTAGGATGAAGCGATCAAGTGTGGCTGCAAATAACGGATTAAACAAAAGAACGATTATGTGGATACCATCGAAGCTAACGCGTCCTGCACGCCTGCACAATGCCATCCTTCGCCCTCGCTTGCTTGATAGTTTAGATCAGGCACCTTTCTACCGTATGGTATTGTTTCGCTCACCTGCGGGTTACGGCAAAACCACTATGGCAGCCCAATGGTTAAGTGATCACCCCCACACGGGTTGGCTTAACATTGATGAAAGCGATAACGACACTTTCCGCTTTGCTAACTATTTACTCCAAGCCATCAACAAAGCGACCAACGGTGCTTGTTTACGGACTCAGTCGATGGCGGAGCGTCGCCAATTTGCCTGCTTAGCGACCCTTTTCAGCGAACTTTTTGGCGAAATCGCCGAATATCACGAACAAACTTACATTGTTCTCGATGATTACCATGTGATTGTGAACGATGATATCCACGATGGTATGCGTTTCTTCCTAAAACACATGCCAGACTGCTTTACCCTAGTTGTCACCAGCCGCACCCAACCGCCGCTTGGCACTGCCAACTTACGGGTGCGCGATCTACTGATTGAAGTTGATAATGAGCATCTTGCTTTTGATCAGGAAGAAACCGAGCGTTTTTTCCATAAACGAGTGAGTGATGACATTGAGCTGGCGGTATTAAATGCCTTGCGTGAACAAGTTGAAGGTTGGCCTTCAGCACTACAATTGATTGCCCTTCACGCCCAGCAGAAACCGCAACACTTAGCAGAATCTGCCAACTCGATGGCAAACTTCAATCGTGGTCACTTATGGGATTACCTTGCAGAGGAAGTGTTTGATCAACTGGATCACGACACACAACAGTTCTTACTACAATGCTCGGTGCTCGATATTTTCAACGCTCAGCTCGTCACTGATTTAACCGGGCGTAACGATGCATTGGCAATGCTCGAATCGCTTAATCGCTTTGGTCTATTCCTGAACACCTTGGAAGGTAAAGACAACTGGTATCGCTTCCATAATCTGTTTGCCGAATTTCTTCGCCACCAGCGTTACTCGCAAATTCCACAACAACGCAGCGAACTTCATACCCAAGCCGCGCACGCATGGCTAAAACAAAATAGCCCACAACAAGCGCTGATCCATTCGCTGAAGAGCGAAAACCAAGACCTAACGGTTGAGATCTTGTCTGATCACGGTTGGAAAATGTATCACCACGGTGAGCTAAAACTGCTGGAAGATGCCATTGCGGCGCTGACTCGCGACAAATTGTTCTCTTCCCCTCGCCTAGCGCTATTGCGTGCGTGGTTAGCACAAAGTCAGCATAGGTATAACGATGTTGGTGAACTGATCAACGAAACCAAAGCTGAGTTGAACGAACGTAACATCGCCCTTGACGATGCCCTTGAAGGTGAGTTCAATGCCTTACTGGCGCAGGTGGCAATAAACCAAAGTAAACCTGAAGATGCCTTGTTGTTATCGGAACAAGCACTCGGTCAGCTACCATCAACCACCTACCGCAGCCGTATCGTGGCGACCTCGGTAGTAGGTGAAGTCCACCACTGCTTAGGTAATCTAAGCCGAGCACTACCTATGATGCAGCAAACCGAGAAAATGGCACGTCAGTACCACGTGTACCATCAAGCATTGTGGGCGCTACTGCAACAAAGCGAGATATTGGTGGCACAAGGCTATATTCAATCTGCGTTTGAGCTATTGGATCAAGCCTTCAAACTGGTTAAAGAGCAGCATCTCCAACAAGTACCACTGCATGAATTCCTCCTACGCCTGCGTGCGCAAATTCTGTGGTGCTGGAACCGATTAGACGAAGCAGAAGAATGCGCCCATAAAAGTTTGGAAGTATTAGCCCCGTTTGATGAAACTAAATCACTTCATGCTTACTCCATGCTCGCAAGGGTCGCGATTACGCGTGGCGAACTCGATAAAGCTGCACGTTATCTTGAACTATGTAATAGCTTGGTTGACCGCTCGGTGTACCACATTGACTGGCGTGCAAATACTGACTTTGCCAATATCCTTTACTGGCAAGCCAAAGGTGATAACGACAGCTTGGCAAACTGGCTAAAACACGCAGAGCGCCCTGACGGTGCCTGTAACCACTTCCAGCAATTGCAGTGGCGCAATATTGCCCGCGCTCACATCACCTTAGGTGAATATGCTCAGGCACAAGAAATCGCACTTTCACTGCAAGAAGATGCACAAAAGTACAATTTAGTCACAGACAGAAACCGCAATCTCGTGGTACAAGCGGTATTAAGCAAACATCTGGATGATCGTCTGTCGGCGTTGGCGCATCTTAAATCAGCGCTCCATCTCACCAACAGCACGGGCATGATTGGTAACTTCCTTTGTGAAGCAGACACCATTCGTGACTTGTTGAAAGAGCTAGTCGATACCAGACAATTAAACGAGCTAGAGCTGCATCGTGCGCAACAACTGCTTCGCGATATGACCAGCAAAGAACGTAACCGCTCAGTTCACTTCGACGAAAACTTTGTTGATAAACTACTCACCCTACCGGATGTCCCTGAGTTAGTACGCACTAGCCCGCTAACCCAACGTGAGTGGCAAGTTCTAGGTTTGATTTACGCAGGTTACAGCAACGAGCAAATTGCTTCTGAGCTGGATGTGGCATCAACCACCATCAAAACTCACATTCGTAACCTGTACCAAAAACTCAATATTGCAAACCGTCAGCAAGCGATTGAAACAGCAGAAAGCCTATTAGGATTGATGGGATACTAGCTACCAGCTTTGCTGGATAACAAAGCGATGCCGAGCCTTGAACCATAAACCGTGTTAAGCGATAAGTGGGTTCAAGGCTGGCAAACTCTATGGTGTAACACAACGTTAAGGATGACCCTGTGTTAATAGAATGGTGTCGTGATCGAATTTGGTATCAAGATATACCGCTCAAGGTGAGCGGTATTCCTGTTGGCGCACGGATGACGGTGGTTAAATTGGCAGACAATAAACTGCTGATCCACTCCCCTATCCAGCTAACAACTCAACTCCAACTCGCCCTGAGTAAACTGGGGCAGGTGCATGCCATTGTCACCCCGAATATGAGCCATCATCTGTTCTTGTCAGAGTGGTGGTTAGCCTACCCCGACGCCTATTTTTTTGCGCCGCCGGGCTTACAACAAAAACGTTCAGATCTGATCTTTGATGACGCGCTTAGCGCGCAAACGCCGTCACTATGGCGTGATCAGCTTTTCCAAACTTTGGTGCGTGGCAGTGATAGCATGGAGGAAGTAGTGTTCTGTGATCCACAATCACAAACACTGATCTTGGGTGATACCCTGGTATGGCTCAAAAACAGTACCAACCTGCTATCAATAAGCCTAGCGATCCTCAACGGTTGCTATTACAAACCCGCCATGCCGTTTTACTGGCGAGTTTCGTTCCAAGACAAAACACGCTTACGCCAATCATTACAAGAAATACTCACTTGGCCGTTTGAGCGGATTATCTTATCGCACGGTCAGTTAATCCCTGAAAACGGTAAACAATACTTTGCCGATGCTTTTGCTTGGGCACTAAAATCACCTTCGCCTATCATCACCAACAAATAATTAACTCTTCTCTATTTCCTTCTTAGGCTTCAGTTTAGACATAAAAATAGCGGGCAAATGCCCGCTACACATCCCCTTTTCATCACCCTACGTCCCATGAGACCAGATCATTTTGATCTCACTACCAAGCCTCATGATAAAAAGCATTAGTAGGTTTGAAAGGGGTCTCTCCCGAAGTTTATAGTCGCTCAACTTCACCCGTCGAGGTCGGGTTTATTGTATCGCCACTCCATTCGTACCAACCACCATCGTAAACGCTGATGTTTTTCCATCCCATGACATAGGTGTAGAAGAAGACTTCCGACGCACGCCAGCCAGTACCACAGTAGAAGGAAACTTCTTGGTTACGATCAATATTCCAGCGATGCCAGAAACGCTCGATATCGTCAGGGCTCTTCATGGTTTCATCCGGGTTGCGGAAGTCTTCCAAGCTATTAGCATCGCTACCACCATGCCCCCACTTTGCACCTGTAATACGTCCTTTCGGCTTAATGTAGTTATAGCCGCTCACCTTACCGATGAACTCTTCCCAGCTACGAATACTCACCAAAGAGTGAGTCTGTTGCGATCCATTCAGCAACTCTCGCGCTTTTTCAATATCGACAAGATATTGTGGGTTAGCGGGGATTTCACGACCAAACTCCACTTTCTCGGTATTTTTAACCAGCATAGGCTCAGTAATAAAACCAGCATTGACCCAAGCTTTCCAACCACCATTTAATAAGCGTACATCTTCGACGCCCGCGTACATCATAATATTCGCCACCCGTCCGGCAGCCATATTATCGCGCCCATATAAAATCACCGTAGTATCGTGACTAATTCCAAGATCACTAAATACTTTCTTTAATTTATCAGGGCTAACACGGTTCCAAAGCGGCTTGGTTTCAATATCATTGGTATTTAAATACAAAGCGCCTGGAATATGAGATGCAAGGTATTTTATTGGCGGTCCATAAGCCACCTCTACCACGCGGTAACCTTTTTTCGGTGAATATAAACTTGGCTCACCGTTTATCACTTGCTTAACCCACTCTGGTGACACCAACTGCTGGAACTGTGGTAAAGCGGTTAGCTCACCTTGGTAATCAGCCAAAGATTGAGTCATTAAGTGAAGATCCGAAAAGCCTTGTTTTTCAAGAGCACCTTTCATCTCTTGTTGCGCAGTTTTGCTGCAATAAAGATACGTTGGCTTATCTTTAACCAACTGTTTTTCTTTTATAATCGCACTAAATTGTGCGTTTTCCATCAAGGGTAGCCAACCACTATCGACGTTGATTGCACCGGGAAAGTGCCCGCCTTTTTCTGCTTGATGTTCGGGCCAGCCATTAAAGAAGTTACTTGAACGACAGTCGATCACTTGTACTTCATCCTGTGATTTTGCCGACAGTTCATTAAACGTCATGGCTTGAGAACCAGCACTAGCCAAGGCTAACGCTGGTAGAATAACTTTAGTAATATTATTCATCCGCGAACCTATATTAATTCTCTGAGATATTTAACTGAGATGAATTATATAAACCCATGAAATATAAAAAGAAGATTAAGATCTCAAATCATCAAAAGCAAAAACAATAATCAAAGAACTATTAACCAATCCACAATAAAGCAACTAATTAACAATTATTACCTCTGGGCAATATATTCAGCCTCATCTGTTTAAACCCAGCAAATAGATATATAAACACAAGAAGAAATAACCATCTTTTATAAATAAAAAAAGAGCACGATTTTCATCGTGCTCAATAACGTTAGGATAAGCTTGTTATTATATTAACTTTACTTAGCTAATAAATTCCGCTTTGACCAGTTCAGCTTTCGCTGCTTCCAAATCATCTTTGGCAACCAGTACAATCGGGCCAGTACAACCCATACCAGTACGCGCAAAGATGTTGGCTTGCCATAGCGCTTGGCAGGCATCTTCGATTTCAAGGATGTCGATGCCGCCAATATCAGCGTCAGTCACCTTTTCAGGTGGAGCAGTCACTGTAGGTTTGGCTTCTGCTGCCGGCTTCGCCTGACAGTATTTCGCGAGCACACTATTCATCCCTGACAGTGTTGCCGCTTCCCATTCCTCATCCACGCGCTTCATTACCTCTCCTTTGGCTGCATCTGCACACAGCCTCATGGCGCCAGCCACAACAGGAGCACCCGATGCACGTGAGATGATATTTACAGGTTGTTTGGTCGATCCTTCGCCCAAGCCTGGGCCGTAGCCAAATCCTGACGCTTCGTAGCTACCACCTGTGGTGAACGATGAGAACATCTTCATCAGCAGGTTGCCCGTTAAGCTGTCAGTGACCATGACATCTGGCGTACCTTGTAATAAATCATTGCCTCGCATTGCAATCCCGCCATCGGCACGGCCGGATTCTGCAAATTGAATATCGTAGCCACCTTGTTGAAGTTCGCGTAAACCGCGTTCACACAAAGCTGCACCATCAACATTCAATACACCCACAGTCGGTTTTTTAATACCTGTCGCTTTCGCTAGTGCTATGCCGTAAATCGCATTTTTCAGCATCGCCGCTTGGCGTTGGGTATCTGTTGTACCTGTGGTTGATGCAATGATCATCTCGCGACCTGTTGATGGGGTCACTACTTTACCCATGGTGCTCACACCGAGTGGGAAAGCGTAATGTAGAGTGACACAACCATCGAGTTTCTGTTCAGCAAACAGGCTTTCCATCACCTTATGACATGCTGTGAGGTCTTCAGCTGGGTAGCATTCGAATTCACATTCAGGGCTATCACAACCAATTAAGACAGGTTCAATATCACTGTGTTGGCGCGCCACCATTTGGGCGCCGCGCAACAGTTCTTGTGAACCATGTTCACTGCCAACTAAGGTCAGGCCGATGCGAAGTTTTTTGCCAAACTGACCACTTACCAAGCCATCTGCCATAGCATTGAAAGTATCGGCCAGCTGTTGATTCATATTCGCCATCTCAGCCTCCGGTTACTGCTTGTCCTGCGCTGCACTCAGCAAGTTTTCAGCCACGTCACGCATTGCTTGCGCAACCACTTGTTTCACTTGGTGCTCATCGAACGCTTGATCTTGTTGACCACTGTTTTTCTGAACTACAAAGCTCAAACCGTCAAACAAGTTCGTCATACGACCTAGGAACAAGCTACCTTTACCTACCATCATGAAGTTTTTGATTTCATCATTGATGATCATTTCACGGCCAAAGCCTAAGAAAGGTACACCCGATGGGATATGACCTTGCGTTGGAGCAAAACCAGTCATGCCGTGGTTCGCTACAAAGCCAGGAAGCTCTGTACGTTCCATTTGACCTTCTTTCACTGCAAGTGCTGCAATCATCTTGTAGTTAGACTCAGGCACATTACCTGCACCAGCAGGTTTAGTGATTTCAGGGTTTTGCATTTCCACCGAGTACTTGTCGATGTCAGTCATCTTCATGCCAGCCGCTTTAAGTGGGTTAGCAATCAATGCTGTCATTACAGCTTGTGGTGAAGAACCTGTACCAATTTGGTGACGACCAATAATGTCGGTGTTGATTTCTGGGCTCACACCGTCATTTTCCGTTACCATGCATGCAAAACCAGCTAGGCAATCTTCTAGCACTGGCATGTTTTGTTTCACATGGTCACGACCATTCATACCCAGTTTGGCAACAGCGCCACCCGCAACAACCATCACGTTTTTAAATACGCCAGATTTAACAAGCGCTGCAGCAATTGTCATTGCATGCGCAGGGGCAGCACAGAAACCACGAACGTCTGAACCTGTTGCAGTGTTACAACCGATGACTTCACCAATCGCTTTCGCGAAGTTACCACCACCACGTTGGTTAATATCACCACACGCTTCTTCAGAACATTCAATGATGTAGTCGACTTTATCCAGTTCGATACCTTGCTGCTTAAGAAGCATCGCTGCCATTACACCAGAGGCTTTGGTGCAAAGGTTTTCCAGCATGATATGTGCAGACAAGTTTTCATCTTCATCGTGAGCGGCTTTCACACAGCCGACTAACTCACCGTCTAACATCAAGACTTCTGCTTGATGTAGCTCAGCCAAAGCTAAGATTTCATCTTTGGTGATCACTTGGTGATTAGCGAACAGATCCACGTCATCGTATAACGGGTGTTGACCCGCAGTCGCTTTGTGGTTGTCGACAAACTCTTGAGTAAGATGAACCAAATTGAACACGTCAACGTGATTCAACATGGCATAAAACTGAGGTTGGCTGTAAATTTCACCGTACTTACCTTGGTGAGCATTGTGCTCTTTGTTTTCGTACCAAGGTTGAGGGATATCTGCCAGTTGTTGTGGGGTTAGGTTACCAATGTAACATTGGTTAGCTGGGTAAGAGACGACTTCTTCAAATGGGCGAAGGTGGTCTTTTAGTTGTTTTAAGTACTCATCAGAAGGGTCTTTTGCTCTGGTTTGTACTTGTACTGAACCGTGTTGAATTAATACATCAGGGGTATGCGCGAGCACATAGCTCACACCTTTGATTACTGCGTATCCCATTGTTACTCCTGCATCCGAGCCGGATAAAAGGTTCGAACCCGCCGTAATAAACAGATCCGAACCAGCATTGAGATATACTTATGCTAATGCAGTTTCGCTGCGGTATTGTTGCATTTCCGCTTTGATAGCATCGACATCAAGTACCATTTCCATCATTCCAACCTGCTCATCATAAACAGCCGGATCGACGGCATTTTTAACTTCGTCTTCAACCACGTGATAACAGGAGAGTCCTAACTGGACTCCCGCCAATGGTCCTGCAAAAGTCGGATCACCTGTGGTGACAGTTTCACACGCTAGGCCAGAAGCTTCAGCTTCTGCACCACCAAGAATCACGACTAGATTCTCAGCGCCTTTTTCATCGGCTAGTGCTTTAATCCGCTTTTGGTTTTCCAGGTCCATTGCGCCAGCGCTTGTTCAGACGAAACATTCTGTAGTAGAGAAAGCAACGTGAGCACCTGTCGTTTTCATACAAGCTTCAATAGCTTGTCCAGGTACGCCATCGCGGTCTCCAAGAATGATCACTGTTTTGTTAGCGAACACAATCTTGCTCCCGATTAAACATACTTACCAAATTGCTCACGATACTCTTTTACCTCTGCCACGATGGCATCGACGTCAAGTACCATTTCCATCATGCTTACCTGCTCGTCATAGATAGCAGGGTCCACATTGTCTTTAATTTCCGGCTCAACCACATGATAACAAGAGAGTCCTAACTGGACTCCGGCTAATGGTCCGGCAAAAGTTGGATCGCCGTTTGTTACGGTTTCACATGCTAGGCCAGAAGCTTCCGCTTCTGCACCGCCAAGTACGACTACCAGATTCTCTGGGCCAAACTCGTCAGCAAAACCTTTGATCCTCTTTTGGTTTTCCAGATCCATAGCACCTGCGCTGGTTCAGACGAAACACTCAGTTGTGGAGAAAAGTACATGCGCACCAGCTGATTTGATACAAGCTTCGATAGCTTGTCCTGGTACACCGTCTCTGTCTCCCAAGATAACTACTTTCTTATCTTTGAGCATTGTTCACTCCAAGGGTACAGATTACTACGTTCATACGTTGTGCAAGCACGCGATATGAGGGTTAACTATTGGTGATCACTCACCCATTTGCGCTAATGGGAAATCCCATTAAAAACAAATTCTTTTACACTTATGCAGGCTGTGCTGATAAGTCTTTGATCATGCCTTCAACATGTTCAATCTCTAGCTCTTCGCCAGAAAGGTGTTCAATTTTCTCGCCATTGCGGTAGAACACGAAAGAAGGAAGACCCATTACTTTCTGTGCCATCGCTAGACGACGGTTGCCCTGAATGTTCAGTTTGCAGAATTTCACGTTTTCACCGTATTGTTCTGATAACTTCACTACATCTGGCATTAGTTCGATACAACGGCCGCAGCTTTCACTCCAGAAATCCACTAGCACGATGCCGTCTACTTTCACTTCCGCATCGAAATTTTCTTTATTCAATTCGATCATTGTGTTTCCCTTAATACAGCGTTTCTAATTCAGCGATATCCTTCACGTCTACACGCTTGGCTTCCTTCCCAGCGTCAAATCGAATCACTACCGGTACATCGGTAACCGAGAAGCGGCTAGCAATATTCTGGCTCTTATAGGTATCAATGGTCACAACACGCTGCTCTGGGTTTTCTTTGCAGTTCAGCTCAAGTTGGTTGATCACATCTAAGCTTTCTTTGCTCAGTGGGTTCCAGAATGCCACCATCGCGGTGCCACCGAACTCTGCCACTGACTTACGCCAGTTCTCTTCTTCTTCGATGTAACGGTCTGCCGCAACCGCAGCTACTGCACCGTCCCCTGCCGCCGTCACTACTTGGCGAAGGAATTTGTCGGTAACATCACCTACCGCAAAAATACCTGGTACGTTGGTTTCTTGCTTCTCGTTAGTGATGACATAACCTTGCGGTGTTAGCGCAACCATATCTTTCACGAAATCTGTTTTTGGCACTGTGCCAACAAACATGAATACACCATCAGTAGTTAGCTCACTGATCTCACCTGTTTTTAGGTTTTTCAGCTTAACGCCGTTCACCAATTCATCACCGGTGATTTCTTCAACTACTGAGTTCCATACAAACTCAATCTTATCGTTAGCAAAAGCTTGCTCTTGTGCTGTGCGATCTGCATCTAGTACGCCTTGATCGTGCAATACAACCATGGTCACTTTGTTCACAAACTTAGTAAGGAACACAGACTCTTCAACTGCAGTGTTACCTGAACCCACTACAACTACGTCTAGTTCTTCGTAGAAGTCTGCGTCACAGGTTGCACAGTAAGAAACACCTTTACCACGGAATTCAGACTCACCTTTAATACCTAAGATGCGTGGTGTTGCACCGGTACCAATGATGATGCTTTTCGTTTGGAAAGTTTCGCCTTTATTCGTTGTTAGCGTTTTAATAAAGCCATCTTCAGCAATAGCAATATCAGTCACCAAACCACGAGCGAACTCTACTCCGAACTTATCGCAGTGCTCACGGAACATGTCCATTAGTTGAGGACCTGTCGCTTCCAAGATACCTGGGTAGTTTTCCATTTCGCTGGTCGTTGCCGCTTGACCACCCGTGTTGCGTTTTTCCTCAATGATTAGGGTTTTCATTTTACCGCGCGCGGCGTAAACCCCTGCTGACATACCACCAGCACCGCCACCAATGATGATGACATCGTATAGTTCTGACATATTTTCCACCGATTGCTATTTCACGACTACATGCCCAATTCCCTTTCAGGTATATAGAGGACATATTTAAAACAAATCAGTATTTCGACAGCTTCACTCATTAGGTAGCAGCAATAAAGAACTCACTAAGTTTAATTAGACCTATGTATTAATGAGCTGTGAATTTAGAACGAGGGCAGTTAAATATACCGATACTAATCTTACAACTAGATATAACTGCTTATTCATTTAACTTGTAGGTGATTATAATTAGTAATGTTTATTTTTTTGTGAGCAAAAGCTAATTACAGTACAAAATCTTTCACCATCTAAAAATATGATACTTAAATCATAAATAAACCAAACCAAAAGACATATGTAACCACGCCAATATAACCAAATGAAATATAAACGCTTATTTTTGTGCTAATATAGGAAATATTGACGCTTATAATCATCAAAGCTTTCTATATAAGAAGAAAATACCACTATTTTCATTTTTGTATCACGCTTTATGTCAACAAGATATTGCAAATAAAACATTTCATTTACAAGATTAGAAAAAATAATCTCTCGCACTAGATATTCTAGTGCGCGCATTTTTTCTTTATTTCATTAATTATCGCTCTAGTTTTCAAAGCTTATTTTTACAGCTATAGCTTATGTAATTTATTTAATTATTGTCAGTTTATTTGTATAAGATTTTCTTTCATGCCTTTGTATTCCGCCCTCCTCGATTACAAGTTTATTAAAAATGGTATTTCCCTCTTGAGAACAAGGATAACTTCTCACTGGTAACTTTTTAGTTTATTTATTTACAAAAAACTCAATTAACAAGGCAATAATTTTGGAAATTTTATATTAATAAGAAGATCATTCTCACAAACCATCAATAACATAGAATGATAATCTCCAGCCGAGTATTCAACACACACATCTGGAGTAATGGAATGGAAACGCTGGAATTTAAAAACGGCTGGCTAAACCTCAAAGATGACCAAGTTGAGGCAATTGAGCATTTTTGTGATAAATACAAACATTTCTTAGATATTGGCAAAACAGAACGTCAATGCGTTAAGGAATCAATTAAGCAAGCTGAACAACACGGCTTCCGCCCTATTAACGAATTTGCAGAATTAAAAGCTGGCGATAAAGTTTACTTTATCAACCGTAACAAAAACGTAGTGTTAACTGTTGTTGGTCAACGTCCAATCAGTGAAGGGATTCGCTATGTTGTTTCTCACATCGACTCCCCTCGATTAGATATCAAACCAAACCCAATTCATGAGAAAAGTGAGTTGGCGTTAATGCGCACCCACTATTACGGTGGCATCAAAAAATACCAATGGGCTTCTCGTCCTCTAGCCTTGCATGGCGTGGTGGTGACCAAATCTGGCCGCACTATCGAGCTTGCTATCGGTGAAGACCCACAAGACCCTGTATTTACAATTCCTGATCTCCTTCCTCACCTTGATCGCAAAGTACAACGCGAGCGCAACGCTGCTGAAGTACTAAAAGGTGAAGAGCTTCAAATCATCATTGGTTCTATTCCAATGGAATTTGACGATGACAAGATCAAAAACAAAGTGAAGCACCATATTCTGACCAAGCTGCACGAAAAATACGACTTCACAGAAGCTGACTTTATCTCTGCTGAGCTAATGCTTGTGCCTGCAGGTAAAGCTCGCGATGTAGGTATTGACCAAGGTATCGTAGGTGCTTACGGCCAAGATGACCGTATTTGTGCTTACACTTCACTTGAAGCGATTTTAGATATTGATACCCCAGAGCAAACTGCGGTGTGCTTCTTGGTTGATAAAGAAGAAATCGGCTCTACGGGTTCAACCGGTCTTGAGTCTCGTTACCTTGAATTCTTCACTGGTGAACTTCTACTGCGTCAAGCAGGTGCTAACTACAACGATCAGCTACTTCGTCGCTGCTTGTGGAACTCTTACGCCCTATCTTCTGACGTTAACGCGGGTCTTAACCCATTGTTTGAATCAGTTCACGATGCACAAAACGCATCAAAACTGGGCTATGGCTTAGTGCTAACCAAATACACAGGTCATGGCGGTAAAGTGGCTTCAAACGATGCTGATGCTGAGTACGTTGCATCACTACGTCGTATCTTCGACGAACATGAAATCAGCTGGCAAACCGGTCTGCTAGGTAAAGTAGACGAAGGTGGCGGCGGTACTGTGGCTAAATACTTAGCGCATTACGGTATCAACACCATTGATGCAGGGGCAGCAATTCTGTCTATGCACTCTCCATTCGAGCTTGCGTCTAAGTTCGACATCTATGAACTTTACCGGGCTTACAAAGCCTTCTACGCAAAAGCGCTCTAATCCAGCGCTAGGGGAGACTTAGTCATGAAAAAACGTCATCCGTTGACCTTTTATATCCTATGTACTTGCCAATTCTGGTGGGCGCTATCTTTCTACAGCCTATGGGCAATCTTGCCAGTATTTTTAGGTGATGAACTTGGGATCGATCAGAAAACGTCTTTTGCTACCTTTGGCGCATTCGCTGCCTTAGGTGCAGCGATTCTGTTTATCGGTGGCTGGTTAGCCGATAAGGTCTTAGGGGCGAAACGTACCTTGGTATGGGGTTACTTCTTCCAAGGTCTGGGCTACTTCATCATTGCTTACTCGGCAATTACAGCTCAACCGCACTTTGTATTCATTGGTTTGGGTACAGTCGCTGTGGGTCGCGGTATTGGTAGTGTGGCGCCACCAACCATTATTGCTGCGTCTTATGATAAAGACGATCCACGCCTAGATGGTGCTTACACCTTGTTCTACATGGTTAACAACATTGGTGCATTCTTAGCGCAACTAGGCGCCCCTATCATGGCGTACAGCATTGGTTGGACTTCAGCGTTTATCTTGTCGGCCGTAGGTATGACAGTCAACGTGGTGACGTACTTGATGTTCAATAAGAAAATCAAGGATGCAACCGAAGCAGACATGCAACCTGTACCGGTTAAAACCAATGGTATCTTCTTGGTGGGTACTTTGCTGACTATTGCGACAGCAAGTTACCTACTAACTAACTTGCCATTAGCACAAGCAGTATTGGGCTTTGCAGCCTTGGTTATTCTGTTCCTCATCATGAAAGAGATGAAAAAAGAAGAGCCAATCAGCCGCAAACGCATGGTAGTAGGTTTGGTATTAATGGTACAAGCACTGGCGTTCTTCGTGCTTTACAACCAAATGCCAACATCACTTAACTTCTTCGCTATCAACAACATAGAGCCTGAGATTTTCGGTATTCCAGTTAACCCTGTGTCTTACCAATCGCTCAACCCTATGTGGGTTATCTTCCTAAGCCCTATCCTTGCTCATATCTACACTACGTTAGGTGAGAAAGGAAAAGACTTGTCCATGCCTGGTAAGTTTGCGCTAGGGATGTTGATCTGTGCGGCAGCATTCGCTTGTGCAGGCTTCTCCCAATACTTTGGTGACGAGAACGGCATGCTAAGCCCATTCTGGATTGCAGCGCCTCACTTCTTGTTCGCGATTGGTGAGCTATTGATCTCTGCACTGGGTCTATCTGCGATTGCCAAACTGTTCCCAAGCCGTATTCGTGGTTTCATCTACGGTGCGTGGAACATGACCCTAGCATTAGCATCAGTAGCCGGTGCTTGGGTGGCAGGCTTGTCGTCAAGCGGTGATGTGGAAATGACACCTGTTGAGAGCTTAGCGTCATACGGTAGCTACTTCTACATGCTAGCTATTGCCTCTGCGGTTGTTGGTGTGGTGTGTGTATTCTTGGCACCGCGTCTTAACAAACTTATTGAAGCGGATGTGGAGACACCAGTCGACACAGACAAAGCACAAACAGCGTCATAATCGATACTCGTGCTACGGCTAAGCCGTAGCACGATATAATAACTACAGCCTTTCCAAGGAAAACCAAAGCCGTATAGCCTCGCTATGCGGCTTTTCTTTGACATCTTCTCTTTGCTCCCCTCGCACCATGTTCGCTATAAAACAACAACCACAACAAGCCAAAGCGAACAGAATTTAATTCGTCATAAAACCTCACTCAAAACAAGGCATTCTCTCGCATGGGCGTGCAGGTAGAGACACTAGGTGAACGGCCACCTTAACCAAGCTATTTTAAACCGCTGTTTTTAGTCAACATTTCCAATGTATGCATGGTGCTCTACTTTGCTACCGTCTTTACATGCCTTTATTTCTGGATCTATCCACTTATATCTTCGTTAGCGTTCTACTCTTATTTACCGTCATAATATTCCTATATTATTGCTATAAATCCCTATTTCACATATAGCATGCCAGTCGGTATTAAATATAAATCATAATAAATAATTACTTACATAATGGTAGAGACCGCACCTTATATTCATCTGCATATTGCGTTTTTAATGGTATTAATTATTTGCCAGTAAACATATCAAAACAGGAGATGCTCGGTATTATATGGATTTATTTAGGTCTATAATTTGATGATATCTTCCTGCGCACCCTGTTTGCCAAAGGTAATACCATGAGATTCGATAAACTAGAAATTATTACAAACAACCCAAACATTTCCGCTCTGCACACAGAAATTAACATCAACCATCAGCCGAACGTGAATAGTGTTTTAACCACCACTCGTAATAAAGTGCACGCTGGCAGTGAGATTATTTCCCACCCATTGGCCGGAAGTGTAAAACCTCACGAAACCCCATACCGAAGTATCATTATCTATAATCAAAATGACACACTTGATATGGAGTCATTAAATACTATCGAACAAGCTATCGAACGCTACCAGCTATTATGTAAGTCAAATTCAGACATTTTAACCTTCTCGCCAGAAGACATCGAAACCAAGTTCCCGGCAAGAGCCGCTAACGACTTTCGTTTAATCGACAAACAGCTTATTCTCTCTTGTTTGGCATCGTTAGGGTTTAAATACGCCTTGGCTTAGAATAAAACCAATCAACATTTATTATTTATTAATACGCTAGACCAATAAATAAAACGCCGCTGATAAGCTTAGCTATCAGCGGCGTTTTCTATTTACTGCCATTCTTCTCCCCTCGCCTGTCTTCCCTCATTGCTTACTGCTTACTGCTTACTGCTTACAGGAAGTGAAAATATAAAAAAGCCAGTTGATTGCTCAACTGGCTTTTGAATCATTGTTTACTGCTTAGTAAGCCAAATTAGAAAACAGTTTGCTCTGTGATCTTAGTTTGAAGCGCGTTAAGTGCTTTTTCAACTAATTGACGACGAGCGTATTTCTCTTCTTTAGGCTGCATTTTTGGATCGCCCAATGGGTGAGGGATCGCAATCGCAGGAACAATACGGTTTGCACCAACTGTTTTAGAGATTGGCACTACTGTAAGTACGTGAACTACAGGCATTACTTTTTCGATTTCTTTTAGCATCGTTGCGCCGCAACGGGTACAAGTGCCTCAAGTGGAAGTAAAGATAGCTGCGGTAACCCCTGCTTTTTGCAGTTTCATCGCAATCTCTGCGCCGTATTCTTTCGCCTTCGCAACCGCCGTACCGTTACCGACCGTGGTGTAGAACATGTCGTGCAATCCACCGATAACGCCTTCTCTTTCCATGTCACGCAACACGTCGACTGGTAGAACGCGGTTAGGGTCTTGGTTACAAGCAACTGGGTCGTATCCGCCGTGAGCTGTTTCATGAGTCTCCGCCGTTAGCGTTTCAAGACCAGCAATGCTGTACTCACCGTACTTAGAAGCACTTGATGATTCGATGTGGTCTGGGTTGCCTTTAGGAACAACACCGCCTGAAGTAACAAGCGCAATCTTAGCTGTGCTCATCATTTCTACTGGTGGTTGTGGTTCAACACGGTCAAACGCTGGCATTGGGTATTCTGTAGTAAACTCAGAACCCGCAAGCTTAGCAATCAACAAGTCAACTGCACGCTCTGCACCACGTTTTTCAGCGAAGAAGTTTAGGCGAATACCGCGAGGCATGTAGCCCGCTTCTTCTGGGTATCCTGGTTCGCCATCAGTATCGATGTAACGGTCAATTAACTTAACCATTGCAGGGATCGCTTTACGCATGCTTGCTGCACTGTTACCAGTTTCAACCATGTAAGCGTACTGACGGAATAGCTCGTAACCAGGGTTTTCAGGATACATACCAGTGATAGTAGTGATGCCCATTTCGTGAGCCACTTTTGCTACCGTACCACAAGCCATACCGTAACGACCGGCGTTAAATGCAGGGCCTGCTACCACTAGATCTGGTTTGATCTGCGCTAGGATCTCTTGCAAGCTATGGCAACACAAGCTTTCATTTTCGTTGAAGTATGAGTCACCACAAACAATAGTGTGCGTAACTTCAGCTTTTTCACCCAGCATGGTGTTAACCTGAGTACCAACACCGATGGTGCCCTCGGTCACTTCCATTGGAATGTGTGCCATTTCTTCGCCACCTTTCTGAGCGAAGAACTGGTTCAAATAGTAAACGACTTTCAATGTCATGTGAGTATCCTCGCTTAGCTCGCTTTAGTGGTCAGGTTATGGTATCCAAGTTCACTGGTTGCGCTAAGAATAGCTTGAAGTTCAACCGTGATAGAGCCATCTTCGTGCAAGCTGCCTTGGAAACCACCCGCAACCATGTCAGCGTAACGGTCATGACCGATCACTTTGTCCATTGCAGGAAGGGTGATTAGCTGGTTTGCGTTACCGTTTGTTACAACGGCATCTGCACTCTTATGAGAATCAGCTAGCGATTGGCTTTCACCGTTTTGACCAGCGTATTCATCAGTTAGCAATACAGTCTTGATGCCAGCCGCTTCTAGCTTGGCACAGTTCATCATAAGGTCAGCATCTGGGTTACCGAAGCCTTCCTCACTCACGATTGCCGCTTCCCAGCCCATTTGCTTAGCAAGCTTAACAACGTAGTTAGAAGAACGTTCTTTATCACGAAGAGTAACGTTTTCGTTAGTAACAATTACCCCCATGAAGTTGTACTTCGAACCGTGGTGACGGTATAGGTCGTAAATAACTGGGCTGTTCTGGTGAACAAAGCTGGTGTTCTTATCACACGCAGACACACAGTTACCACTGATGATTGCACCGTCCATGACTTCTGTTGGGTAAAGAGGTGTTGGCAGCATACCTTTCACGTCTACACCGTAGCAGTACGTATCGTGTAGAAGGCCTTGGCTTTGCAGCATGTACACATAGCCTACTTTTGGTAGGTTTGGATACTCAGCAGCTTGCTCAAGCAAAGGTTTAGTTTCGTAAGTATGGATCTCGTCTGGTTCTACATCCGCAGCCAACTTACCAATCCAACGACCCGCTTCCAAGCCAACCAAACGAAGTACACCTTCGTGATCGTATTGGTCACAACTCTCATCCACTTCACACTGGATAACAAGGTTCATGGTTGAAGAGAACGGCGTGTAGTCTGCGCCTGGGCCGCTCATGTCCAAAATACCTTCTTGGAAACCAACAACTTCACCAGTTGTGATAACAGCCATACCTTTAAGTACATGGGTACGACCTTCACCAACCATAGACTCTTCACCTAAGTGACGTCCTGGGAAGATGCTACCGCCACCGCTCACTTTCACGCGAGGTTCAATCGCATCTTTAACTGGCATGATGCGAATGCTGTCGCCAGGTTTTGCAATTGAAAGTTCAAGAGAGCGGATACGGTGATCCAATTCTGACAAGTAGCCAGTTAAGGCTTGCTTATCGATCACCACAGTGTTTTCTTTTACTTCGCTCACTGAGCCAAAGGCCAGATCGCGAACATGGATATTGCCTAGTTCGAGTTTCATTTTTTCTCCAAACAAGCGTCTGTGTGGGCTTGAGCCCTGAAGAGATAACGATTTAGCTAAGTGACCCAGAAATCCGAGCCACTTATAATTATGAAGTTAGGTTAACTAACACGAAGACCTGCGCCTTCTTCAGCAAACCCGACAACCCAACAAGGTTCCTCATTGATGCTAAATTCAGTTAATAACGCATCCAGACAATCAGCAGGCACAGCTGCAAGTAAGCCACCTGAGGTTTCAGGGCAACATAGCTTGCGATGCCAGCTTTCAGCTAAAGACGGATCGAATTCGATATCTTGACGATAAGCATCAAGGTTTCGTTTCGCACCGCCAGGGAATAATCCTTGCGCGGCGTAGTCTTCAGCTTCTGGTAAAAACGGAACTTGCTCAGCCTTGAAGTGCATGCAAATCTGACTTTTCTCTGCCATTTCATGGGCGTGGCCCAATAGCGAGTAACCAGTCACATCGGTACATGCTCTTACCGGGTATTTCGCAAAAATTTCAGCCGCTTTACGGTTCAGTTTCTTCATGCTGTCGGTCGATGCTTTGATCGCCTCGGCTGAAGCTTTACCGCGTTTCGCTGCTGTTGATACCAAACCTGTGCCGATTGGCTTAGTCAGGATCAATACGTCACCGCTTTTTACCGCTGCTTTTGTCTGAACTTTAGAAGGGGAGATTGTGCCCATTACAGACAAGCCAAATTTTGGCTCGCTGTCTTCCACTGTGTGGCCGCCAACCAATACCGCGCCAGCTTCACGGACTTTCTCCGCACCACCTTTGAGGATTTGGCCAACCACTTCCTGAGGAAGATCCGCTGGTACACAAAATATATTCATCGCCAATGTTACTTGTCCGCCCATGGCGTAAACATCGCTTAATGCATTCGCAGCAGCAATGGCACCAAAGTCGTACGGGTCATC
This sequence comes from Photobacterium jeanii, assembly GCF_001650345.1. Classification (GTDB taxonomy): domain Bacteria; phylum Pseudomonadota; class Gammaproteobacteria; order Enterobacterales; family Vibrionaceae; genus Photobacterium; species Photobacterium jeanii. The sequence continues at coordinate 324,670 of NZ_LVHF01000029.1, forward strand.
AACAATTGGAGTAAAGAAATCCAATGTTTGAATAACGGCAACATCGTCGTTGATCTTATAGACGGCAGCATCATCACTTACCGTCAGCCCAACCAAAAGATCGGGGTACGCTTGTTCGGGAAATAGGGGGGTAATTGACTGCAGAACCTGCGTCATGGCCTTAGGGCCAATTTTCGCTGCTCACCCAGCTTTTTTGGTCATCTGAGTCAGACGTACTTCTTCTGTCATCTCTAGATCCTTTACAGTGGACAGTAAGCGCACGAATCTCGAAAAACGATTCCTGCTGCGTTCCTTACCAAATAGTGACGTTGTCACTAAACTCAATCTCTTGGTTTAGCACTTCGTACCCTATCTAGTACCCATACAGTTTGCTTTTCTTGCCTGCTCTACACAGGTAAATGCTAAACAAACTGTCACTAACACCTCACATTCAACACCTTACTGTGTTAAACCTAAGCTATTAGCAGCTACTACTTACCTTTCACTTAGCTTGGTAGTTAATAGCCTTTAACTAAACTCAGTGTTGACTAAGCTTACTTAAAAGCCTTAACGCTATTGCTGACAATAAATAAAACCGACAACTAAGTTCAAAGGTTTATATACTTTAAATAAAGCCAAAACTTAAATTTATTAACTATAACTAAGTTATAGAGAGCGATTTTATATTTCATTTAACGTTAATCTCGAGATGATTTGATTATATGTAGCAACAGATTATTTATTGTGATCTAAATCTGATACGGGGAATCATCCGCAACCAATTTAATAAAACTCTACCTATCGCTCAAAATAAACCACTACAAGTTAAGAAAACACTATGATTGTTATCAATATTGTTAATAGAAATGGCAATTTAATAATTCAGCAACATAAGTGAGTTTTTCTAATGCTTATTCGGTGTCATTTTGGCTGTCACCCACACCTATAGAGTGTCATACGCAACGCTACTAGCGCGTTCTGATATGAAAAAACGTTAACTAGGTAACTTATTAAGATATAAGTTGCATAAAATTTTGAGTTTGCAAAAGATATCACAAAACCTAGGTAAAACAGTTTTAAGTCATTAAAAATCATGGTTATATTGACTCATCAAAACGCGGAAGTGGATGGGGTCTGGTGGCCCTCTCGGTCTTCAAAACCGATGTAAGCTGAATAGGCTTTGGTAGGTTCGATTCCTGCTCCTTCCGCCAAATTACTCAGTGCCTTGTATAATATTCCTCCTATTGATTAGCAAATCTAATAGCAAGCAGTAGGAAAAGTAATGTTAATGGCGGTATGACTTCTCTTAAGCATTGTCATATTGGCTTCATCTTTCTACCCCGTTAACAATTCCCTCACACTGGAAAAGTATTAAATAGGCAGTCAGAATAAGTTCACTTGAAAATTTGATGACAGTCTACAATAACTTAGTCATTACTGAGGCTTTATATGACTGTAAGTACCTTATCTTCCATCCCCCAAATTGAAAAAATCCTGCAGCAAGCATTTATTTCTCCCTATATTGAGCGACTTAGTCGACCTATAGTGACAAATATTATTCGAGATCAAGTTAGTCGCTTTAAAAAACAAATTTTAAGCGAACAAAATAATACTTCGTTTTCTCTCGACCAACTTTATAAAAATATAAATAACGCTTGTTGGCAGATGCATCAACAACGTTTACAACGTGTTGTAAACGGAACCGGAGTGATTGTTCACACCAATTTAGGCCGTTCTCCTATTAATGCCGAGCTATGGCAGAGCGTGGGCGACGTCAATACCCACTACAACAACCTTGAGATCGACCTCCACACAGGTAAGCGTGGTAAGCGCAAAGGCATTATCACCGAGCTCATGACCCAGCTGGTTGATGGTGAAGATACCCTAGTGGTGAACAATAACGCCTCTTCTATTTACCTTATGCTGCACGAGTTGGCGCAAGGTAAAGAGGTGATTGTGTCACGCGGTGAGCAGATTCAAATCGGTGGTGGCTTCCGCATCCCTGATATTCTTGCCCTCTCGGGTGCCAAACTGGTTGAAGTGGGCACCACCAATATCACCACCACCCAAGATTATTTAGATGCCATCACCGAAGACACTGCAATGGTGATGATCATCCATACCTCGAATTTCAAAATTCGCGGCTTTACCAAATCGGCAGATATCAAAGAATTGGCAAAAAATCTGCCCGATCATGTGGTTCTGGCGGTTGACCAAGGCTCTGGCACCACAACAGAGAACATGCCAGACGAACCAACCGTTACCAGTTACATCCACGCAGGTGCAGACATTGTGTGTTTCTCTGGCGATAAAATCTTAGGCGGACCACAAGCAGGTTTGATCACAGGTAAACAAGATCTCATCAAACGCCTTGAGAAGAACCCGATGATGCGTGCATTCCGCCCTAGTCGCATTGTTTACTCGTTAATCGAAGAATTAGCAGTACGCAAACTTAACCAGCTTGAAAGCGGACAAGGTGTTGCCGAATACCGCAGCACAGCAGCAGAACAAAGTTTGCAGCACCGTGCCGAACAGCTGGCAGAAGGCTTTGGCGAACAAATTCAAGTCGTACGCTCAGAAATGACCGTAGGCGGCGGTTCACTGCCCGACCAAACCACACCATCGTGGTCAGTAGAGCTCTATCCGCAAGATCAAAAATTGCAGCGCTCTGCTGAGAAAGTACTGAAAATAATGCGCAGCTGGCCACTACCTGTCATTGGCGTGATCAAACACGATAAAGTTCAGCTAAACATGGCAACCATAGATGATGCTGAAATTGATTATCTACGCCGCCAACTTGCGGAGGTGCTGCAATGAGTTATGTAGTAGGAACAGCCGGACACGTCGATCACGGTAAATCTGCTCTTATTAAAGCCTTAACTGGGATTGATACCGCTCACTTGCCGCAAGAAAAGAAGCGCGGCATGACCATAGATTTAGGTTTTGCCTTCTTCAAACACCAAGACGGTACACCGATTGGTGTGATTGACGTCCCTGGGCACGAGCGCTTTCTACGCAACATGGTAGCTGGGGTGTGGAGCCTCGACATGGTGCTGTTTGTAGTGGCTGCCGATGAAGGCTGGATGCAAATGTCGACAGATCACCTCAAGGTTATTGCCTCTATGGGGATCGAAAATGTCACCTTGGTGATCACCAAGTCTGATTTAGTCGACCAAGACATGATTTCTATCGTCGAAGAAGAAGCGCTAGAGCAGTTCTTAGATATCGCAGGCTTTATTCCTGATTCCATCGTGGTATCTGCCCACCAGCAAAAAGGGATTGATACCCTACGCCACCACATTTGCCAAAAACTAGATCGCTATACCCCATCGGAAACGCACCCTCGCCAACAACAAGCGCACCTTTATATAGATCGTGTGTTTACTGTTAACGGCATGGGCACCACGGTAACGGGTAGCTTGTGTGGCGGTGAGTTTGAAGTGGGGCAAAAACTGGTATTGCAACCATCTGGCGAACGCGTGCAAGTAAAAAGCTTGCAGTCTTACCACCAGAACATCAAAACAGCCGAAGCGGTATCGCGGGTTGCCATTGCCCTAAAAGGGGTTAAGAAAAAAGATGTCCAACGCGGTTTTTGCTTAACCACGACACCGCAAGCAGGCTTTACCACCAACGACATGATCATTCGCCTTGATAGCTTGTTGTTTAAAAACAAGTGTCGTAACAACAGCGAAATCGAAGTGGCATTTGGTACCTTCAATACACTGGCGAAGATCTTTGTATTCAAAGGCACGAACTTAGCGCGGTTGCGACTTAACGAACCCGCTTGTTGTTTTTGGAATCAACGAGCGCTATTAATTCAGCACGGTGGTAGCCAAATCCTGAATTGTGGTGCCATTGTTTGGTGTGGCGAAGTTGAGAAACAACACCGTACCAAGCTTTACGAGCTGTTAACGGCTATGCCAGATCATCCTTCATGGGAAGACTATGTGATGATCAACATGGCACTGTACGGTTATGCCAAACGTAACGAGCATCAGCTTGATGAATTTGGTTACAAATCCAGTGGCGAATGGTTGTTTACCGAAGAATTCTACGACAACACTTACAGCCAGCTAGAAACCATCTTTAATCAAGAAAACATCGACCTTTCCGCTAACGAGCTAAGCGGTAAATTACAGCTCCCTGTCGAAACCTTATCAGCGCTATTAGCGCTCTATGGTAGCGATGGCAAGCTTCGCCAAGACGGAGATCTTTACTCGCTTGGCAACGGTCGCAGCGAAGCCCAACTGTCGCCTATCGCGAAGCAAATTTTATCGCGAATGAGCCAAGCAGGTAAGCAAGGCTACGAGGCAGAGAAAGAGAAGATCCCGGGCGCGCAAAAAGAGCTACGCAACCTAGTTCGCCAAGGATTTGCAGTACCGTTAGAGGGTAAGATTTACTACGAAAAAGCCCTATACGAACAACTGGTCGCCGATGTGATGACGGGATGGGCTGTCGATGAAAAATTTGGTATCTCAGATGCCAAAGACAGAACAGGCTTATCGCGTAAATACATGATCCCACTACTGAACCGGATGGAATCCGATGGCTGGATCAAACGGGTTGATAACGATCGCCAAGTATTAAAAGCCTACGCGCCTAGCCCTGTCTAAATACCTCTATTACCGAACGGTACGTATTGGTAAATAAGGCTAAACCACTAGCAGTGAGCAAAAAAACTCACTGCTAGTATTACCCCCTCAACACCCTTGCTGAAACATCAAAACTTGAATACCAACCTCTGCTCAACCCCATTTTCACTACATTTACACTTCTCTCGTTTATGACGAGACGCAGGACTTTGCTATGACGGACACCACCACACTGAAGACACACTCTCAAACACCAGCTCTGACTCAATTAAGCGCCAAAGGTGGCTGCGCGGCTAAAATCGGTCCTCAAAAAATGGCCGAAGTACTTGGCGCTATCGCCCCCATGTTTCCCGCAGAGGCGTCACCCAATTTAATGGTGGGCTTAAGCGTCAGCGATGATGCAGCGGTCTATAAAGTTAACGACGACGTGGCTGTGATCCAAACGTTGGACTTTTTTACCCCAGTTGTGGATGACCCGTACGACTTTGGCGCCATTGCTGCTGCCAATGCATTAAGTGATGTTTACGCCATGGGCGGTAGAGCAACACTTGCGATGAATATCTTTTGTGTTCCACAAGATCTACCTCAAGAGGCGGTCGGGCAAATCCTTAAAGGCGGTGCTGAAAAAGTCCGTGAAGCTGGCGCGGTATTAGTTGGCGGTCATACCGTCGAAGACAGCGAACCCAAATTCGGACTATCTGTAATGGGGATGACTCATCCGGAAAAAGTGCTCACCAAAGCGGATGTTAAGATTGGCGATATGTTGATCCTTACCAAACCACTAGGCACTGGCTTTGTCACCCACGCCCATAAAAAAGGGCATGCCAGCCAAGAAGCACTAGCAGCTGCCACTCACAGCATGAAAAAGCTAAATAAAGCAGCCGCAGAAATCTTAGCTCGTCACCCAATCAAAGCCTGCACCGATGTCACTGGTTACTCTTTGCTAGGCCATGCTCACGAAATGGCAGAAAAGAGCCAAGTGGCACTACGTCTTCACTCCGCGCAATTACCATTATTACCCGAAGTGCAAGCCTACTTTGACCAAGGTGTGATCCCTTGTGCAGCAAGGCGCAATCAACAAGCCTACCAAGCACAACTACACCTTGACGGTCAAAGCGCTGAGAATGCCCTACTCTACTTCGGCCCTGAAACGTCAGGTGGATTACTCTTTTCAGTTGCCCAAGAGCATCTCGCAGCTGTACTGGCGGACTTTGATGCTCAACAAGAGCCCTACTGGATCATCGGCTGTGCCGAACAAGGAAATGGGACCATCTTAGATTAAAAGCAATATTTAATTCGTAATGGCACAATTTGATTTGTATGACATATATCAAAATAGGTTATTAAACTAGGCGTATAGTTGATGCGAACACTTTTTCTACACTTCACGACATACGAGGGACGTAAACCGTGAGCGCATCCAAAATTTACCTACGCGATATCTTAGGGCTAGGGGTAATTATTCTGTCGGTCATGGCGGTGATCGGCACGCTATTTTCTATACTCGCCATGCTTAATTACATGACACACGAAGATGCTATGGCAGCCAATTTCATCACGGAAGCGATTCCATTGCTGCTTTGTAGTATCCCTGCTTTCATACTAGCGAAGTTCATCAACAAACCGGCATGGGTCATTGCCACCGATGATTTCCGCCTCAAGTCAGCGCGAGACAAGTCATAACGCAACACCTAATCCTTTCACATTCACTTTCGTGATTCACACTTCAGACAACAGATAGCGAAAGTGAATAGTGAACGGAAAATGAATTAAGCCCTCACGTCTTATTCAAACCACAGGGTTCAAACTACTCCTAAATCGACCGGACACTCCCTTCCTTAACTCGGTCACTTTAGGAGTATGTTATGAACCCTATCAGTATTGTTGTTATCACCCTCAACGAAGAAAAACGCATTGGTCGTCTACTGGACGATCTCAGCAAGCAAACCCACCAGCACTTTGAAGTCATTGTGGTTGACTCCAACAGTGACGATAACACCCGTGCAATCGCCCAAGGCTTTGACAATGCCTTACCCGATCTCACCGTTCATAAAATGGAACAGCGTGGTACCAGCTTAGGCCGTAACACAGGAGCAAAACTCGCTAAGCACGAACGTTTGTTATTCCTTGATGCTGACGTTCGCCTAAGCCCCACTTTCTTAACCGAAGCGTTGCACAAGCTAGAAAAAAGTAAGCTCGAAGTCGCAGGTGTTTATATGGGCGCAGAAAGCTTATCGCTGACCTACCGCTTAGGCTACGGTGCTTTCAATGCTGGGCTTTGGGCAACATCGTTTTTCTTCCCAACAGCGGTCGGCGCTTGCATTTTCTCGACTAAACGCGCTCACGCCGATATTGGCGGTTTCGATGAAGACATTGTGCTGTGCGAAGACTGTGATTACGTACGCCGTGCCGCTCAAATCTGGCGCTATCGCATGCTACCAATCAGCTTCTGGTTCGACCCACGTCGTTTAGAGCAAGATGGTTTCTTTACCATGGGGCTGACCTACCTCAAAGCTAACGTTCGTCGTTTCTTTTTAGGCGAAATGCGTAACAACGAAATGCAATACCAATTCGATCATTACCGTCAGTCTTAACTGACTAAGGCAAGCAATATGGACTTTTCTTGGTGGTGGCTATTTGTTGGTAGCTTTATGGACGCACTAATTGGCCCTAACCTAGTGGTACCGGGTGAACCCTTCTTCCTTGCTGCGGGTTTTCAGCTCAATCAAGGGATAATGACAGGGGTGATTGCCGTGATAATCGGCGCCATTATAGGTGACCAACTCAGCTTCGCGATTGGGCAAACCATGGGCAGTAAAGGGCAACGTCAATTACGTCGTCGTTTCCCCAAAACACGCCGCGCCACCGCCAAAGCCAAGCTTGCCCTCAAAAAATACGGCATGGTGATTGTGGTTGCCGCTCGCTTACTCGGTCCCATTGCTTGGGTGATGCCTTTCTTGGCGGGTAGCTATCGCATGACATGGTGGAAATTCAGCGCATGCTCCCTTGTTGGTGTGACATTGGGAGTCGGTCAATTCATCTTTGCAGGCGCGATGATGGGTCATGGCATTAGCTTATTACCCAATGCCGATAGCATTTGGCTATTTGTTCAAGAGCATTGGTTGTTATTCACAACCCTGACTATATGTGGCGCAGCAAGTGTTTGGTTTTACCGCCAACATAAAGCGAAATGGTTCAAAATATTAGGCGTATGGCTGGTTGGCTTGAGTGCGATGAATTACGTCCACTTCTTTATTAATAGCCATCAAATAGATACCGCATTTATCAGTCAAAGCCATGCGGCAACGAGCGAGTACCCAAACACTAAGCAACCATACACTAAACAGCCATACACTAAACAGAAATGGCAACAACTCGGCACTATCACTGATTACCGTGACTTGCCGTTTGAGATCTACCCTGGGCTTGCGCCTGTATACCAAGCACAACCCATTAATGTGATTTATTTAGGCAACAATCCCAATAACCTGATGACTGACTTGGGCTGGCAAAAAAACAAAACGTTTTCAAAAGATAAAATCACGCTAGATAACTATCTTGATTTAATCGAAATTCAGCAACCACCCGTATCTGATCTTTATTGGGATCAACAGCCACAATGGTCGGCTTATCAGCTCAAAGGGGATTTGTTAAAACGTAGTCATATCCGTTGGTGGTACGCAGGCTTCGATGAAGATTCGCAACAACCATTGTGGGTCGGTGCTATCAGTTACGATAACAAGCTTAAAGTCGCTCATTATCAAGGCATAGTCACTATTCTTCACGCTATAGACCCTAACGTTGATGAAGAGCGTGACCGTTTTGCAACCCAAAGCCATAACAAAGGTTGGCAAGTCATGTGGCATGACTTACTAACCCCAAAGGCATACAGCAAAGAAAGCCATTACTTTACCGATGGCAAAGTCGCTGTCATTCAAGCGAAGAACGATATCATCGCTAAGCGTTAACCTAATGCTTAAACCCTATCAAACAGAATTCGATTATTGAACTGCCTTACTCAAACAAAAACGCCAAGTCACAAAGTGACTTGGCGTTGTTTTGAATAGTGCAATATGACTGTGAAAAATCAGTTTTAACGTGGACGAGCGAACACTTGAGTCCAATAAATATTATATTGAGAGCTTGCATTGGTTTCTGAAGCTGCGCCCATTTGGGTGTAATTGCTATTCATGATGTTCTTACAATGCCCTGGGCTGTCTAGCCATTTTGACATCACGATATCGATAGTTTGCTGACCTGCTGCAATATTCTCTGCTACTGCGCTCCAAGAATAACCTTGATCATCCACACGTTGTGAAACGCCTTTTCCGTCTAGGCCGGTATGGCTAAAGAAGTTATAGTTCGCCATATTGCCTGAGTGAACTCTCGCAGCATCTTCAAGCTTAGTATCCCAAGTTAGCGGAGCTGCTGCCGGGTAAAATGTTGTACCACAATTACGGCCTACAGCACGGGCAGCATTTACTGCAGTTAGCATTTGCTCAGCAAAAGTGCCATCGTTTGGATCTGGTGTTACGCCACCGCCTGAACCACCACCGGTATCACCACCAGAGCCGCCACCGGTATCACCGCCAGAGCCGCCGCCGGTATTACCGCCATCATCGACACCATTACCGCCGCTACCTGAATTCCCAGTATTATCACCATTGAAACCACCGGAGTTATCGGAAGACGATCCTGATCCGCCGCAACCAGTGACTGTTAATGCTGTTAGTAACAATAATGAAAATATTCGCATAGGTACATCCAATATATTTATGAATTTAACCATTAATTAGCCAACAAAAAGACTATTAAGCCTGGTGCTTACAGACTAATAAATGGTGAAAACTGTCTATCTTTTGTGCGAATCACTATAAGAGTTAAGAAAATCGATGCAATATTCACCAGCTCAATCAGCGCTCTTTTGACAAAACACTGACAAAACCATCAATAAAGATATTTGGATTAGTCACTACCTATCAGTAAGTTAGTATTGCTAAGCTAACTTTTAAGACATCTAACAACATAAAATAAGGCAAGTACGCATAAAAGCACATATTCAGTTACGCCCAAGTGATTGATGCGCCACAAAAACACATTTACCCTGACTTTAATGCCGAGAATCTAAGCTATGCTTAGAGAAAATAGGATTTTATACAAGGAGGTGCTTATGAAAGCGACTATCACTCGCAGTATACGTACCTGCACACCTCAAGGCGCTCAAACACAGCCTGCCAATGCCATATCACCTCAAATCGCTATTAGCAGCCACACGCCAATGACGCACAAGTTTTTACTAAACGAATTACGTGCGCTTAAAAACCAGTTACCTCAACATTGCTTTGCTAGCGACAATAATTATTTGGCAAATATTATCGAAATGGACTTTCGCTCGGCACTCAATACAGTGCGTGCCATTGCGCCCGAACTGATCAGCAATCAGACCTATTTTAAGATTGGAATATGTAATGATCTCTGCCAAGACATTCCGCTGAAACTCACTGAATTAAAAAGTGAATCAACAACAAGCAATGAAGTCACACTATCTATTTCTTCACATTTGTTACTCAGTGCCATCTGCCAGCGTTATCAGGTTCAGCAGCTAAACCCAATAGAGCAGACGCAATACTCCATTTGGCTTCACCAGTTGATCCATTTAGTGATCACCCGCCAAAATCAACACACCTCAAGCGAACACAAATACCAGCAGAAACGCACTCTACTTGAACAGAGTGGGCAATTTGATCCAACAGATGAAGACAGCCAACAATGGTCACTCAATACCGTGATTGCCAACTGCTACTTTGAAGGTATCGCAACGTTAACCCAATGGTTATGCGAACAAGACTCACCACAAGTCTTCGGTGTTCATGCAGCTAAGCGTGTCTTTAATCAGCATGTACACCCAATCCAAAAAATTGCCTCTCACAGTCTAAGCAGTAGCACCAATATAGACTGGGTCATTTACGAAAATAGCGACATCCTCTACGCCCTTGCCTTAAAAGTGGGCGCTTGGATGACACTTGATTTCGGCTGCCATCATAGTGATCCCATTATTCGTAATATTGCCAATGCACTGGTAGAGCGTTTCAAACATGAAGGACGGTGGGTGATCAGCCTCTCCGATCGCAATACTTTGATCCATGCCCTGATCCAGCAAGACATTCATCATGTAGTCTATAAACTTAAGCGCCTCGACTACCCTGATTTACGCGCGATTTAGCTCGACACAGAGATGATTTAGATGGAACTAACACCTTTTTCAAAAGCTGACATAGCTCAGCTGATCAAATGGATCGATTCGCCTCAGCTTAACTATTTATGGAGTGGTCCTGTTTTTCAATTTCCACTCACCGAGGCGCAAATCATTGACCACTACAAACAAAAGGAAGTGATTCCTTATCTTTGCCAAGTTGATGGTCGTAATGCAGGCTATATTGAGCTTTTTCGCCAAGGTGGTGGTGAGTTTCGATTATGTCGTGTGTTTATCTCCGCTCCGTTTCGTGGACAGGGCTATTCGCACAAACTAATTGATCTCGCCATCCACAAGGCTTGTGCTGAATTCGGTGCTAACAAACTAAGCCTCGCTGTTTTTTCGCAAAATACCCCAGCAAAACGTTGTTACCACTCACTGGGTTTCGTCACCACAAAAGTCGAATCAGGGACTCGTAACTTCAATGGCGAAATATGGGATCTCGAAATAATGGAGAAAGCTCTGCCAACCTCAACGCTGCCAGCCTCAAGTCATTATCTCACTTCCATTTAGCTTCCCTTCCACTCGCGGAGTTTGACTGTCACAAGTAAATACATCACATCAATTTTTATCAGCTTGTGACGAGAGATAATTAACTGCAACAAACTCAAAACATCATCATGATTTATTACATCTTACTGCCGTTATTCGCCTTTGTTTCTTATTGATATGAGACTTGCTTCACTGAAACTCTCTATGTAAATCAAGACTATAGTCATCGCCTCCTTAAGTCGGCGGCACTGTCCCGTACGCGGGAAACGTATTCGGTGTTAGATAAGAGAGTAGCCATGATTTACCTTGATCACGCAGCCACTAGTAACCCTAAACCCGCTTCCGTTGTTGATGCGATGACCCACTTCATCAGTCAAGGCTGTGCTAATCCCGGGCGTGCAAGTCATCCACTTGCTAACGATGGGGCGCGACTTATCTTTGAAACCCGCGAAAGATTACTGAGCTTTTTTAATGCAGAAGAAAACGCTCAAGCCGTTTTCACCGGTAATATCACCGAATCACTCAACTTGGCACTAAAAGGCTTATTAAAAGCCGGAGACAACGTCATCGTCAGCAGCATGGAACACAATGCCATGATGCGACCATTACGCCAGCTTGAGCAAGATGGCATTACTATTACCGTTGTTGCTTGCGACTCAGAGACGGGGCGCATTAATGTCGAAGACATTGCTACCAGCATTACACCTGCCACCAAGCTGATTGCGATTAACCATGCCTCCAATACCTTTGGCACCCTACAGCCAATCGAGGATATCGGCAGACTATGTCGCGAACAAAACTGCTTATTTCTGGTTGATACAGCACAAACAGCAGGCTGTATTACCATTGATATGGTGAAAAGTAATATCGATTTTCTAGCATTCACTGGTCATAAAGGACTGCTTGGACCGATGGGAATTGGCGGTTTAATTCTTAGCGAACAAGCACAGAATGCAGGCATTACGCCTCTCATTACAGGTGGCACTGGCAGTAACTCTGAGCTGGAAACACAACCAGATTTTCTACCCGATGCACTTGAAAGTGGCACCCCTAACCTACCCGGTATCGCAGGCTTAAATGCAGGTCTTTGCTGGCTTGAGCAACAAGGTGTCGCCGCTATCCACCAGCATGAAAAACAACTCACACAGCAGCTACTCGAAGGCTTAAGTGCCATTCCAGCTGTAAAACTGTTTGGTCCTACAGCCGATATGCCACGTGTGGGTGTGGTTTCACTGATCATCGAAGGTAAAGACAATGGTGAAGTCGATGAAGCGCTTGCTTATGACCACGAAATTTACTGTCGTACAGGACTGCACTGTTCACCCGCTTCCCATAAAACCATGGGGACTTTTCCTAATGGCACCGTTCGCTTAAGTGTCGGCGCATTTACCACCGCCAAAGATATCGACCAAGTGATCGCGGTGATCAAGCAAATCGCTGAATAACCCATTTAGTCATAGTCATCCCCGACTAACGAAACGCGCGTCGTTGATAACGACGACTTAGAGAGATACGGATCATGATATTCCAGTACTGGAGGTGTTCACCTAACAGTGCGGCTTATCATACTTGTTAAAAATCAAATAGATAAAAACCTTTAACAAAAAGGAATGCAACGATGGCAATGAGCAATACTGCGGTACAAACACCGGCTTCTCAAAGCCCTGATAACGCTGCACTTGACTACTTCAAGAGCGCGATTTCCGATGAAATTCGCTATGTTTCGGAACAAAAAGCCGCAGGACGCGGTATTGTTGGCTTTTATTGTGAATTCACCCCACGGGATTTAATCCTCGCTGCTGATGCAGTGCCAATTTGTTTGTGTGGCACCAGTCAAAACACCATCAGCCATGCTGAAACAGTGCTTCCTGCCAACCTGTGCCCAATGATCAAATCCTCATTTGGCTATGCGCTCACAGGTGGTTGTCCACTGCTCAACGACTCTGATCTTTTGGTTGCTGAAACCACTTGTGATGGCAAAAAGAAAATGTACGAAGTGCTATCACGCGATAAAAACATGCACGTACTTGAGCTTACCCAAAAGCAAGATGAAGAACGCGCCTTCCAGCATTGGTTAACCGAAGTTGAAGAGCTTAAAGAAAAGCTTGAACAAACCTTTCAGCTCAAAATCACAGAGCAAAAGCTACGTGATGCGATCAAAGCGATGAACGAAGAGCGCCGCCTGATCTTGGCTATTCAAGAGTTAGGTAAACACAAACCCGCTATCGTTTCTGGCTATGAAGTTGCTCAAACTCGCTACCGCGTTGCTGGTTTCCAACAGCACTTAGAGCAGATGAAACACTTCCTAGCCATGGCACAGGAAAGGGTTGAGCAAGGCTATCAAGCCGCCCCTACGCATGCCCCTCGCATCTTGCTGACGGGTTGTCCAACCGGACACGGCACTGAAAAACTCATAGAGATCATCGAAGAATGTGGCGGTGTCGTCGTTGTTCAAGAAGCCTGCTCTGGCATTAAAGGCGTGTACGAAGAAGTGTCTGAACAAGGCGATCCTCTTGAAGCCATTGCTCGCAAACACTTCAATATTCCATGCTCATGCATGACGCCAAATAAGAAACGTGAAGACATGCTACAAACCCTAGCGCGTGATTATCAGGCTGATGCCGTGATCGATTTGGTTTGGCAAGCCTGCCACACCTACAACGTCGAGTCGGTATTAATCCACGACTTCGTGCGTAATGAGCTAGGGCTACCTTACATGAAAGTAGAAACCGATTACTCAAGTTCAGACCGTGAACAACTCAAAGTTCGCGTACAAACCCTATTGGAGCTAACACAATGATCACATGTGGCGTCGATATCGGCTCACGCACTATCAAAGTGGTTCTTTTTGATGGCGAAAAGGTTCTCGACTCCGCCGTTACATTGAGCGGGTCAGCCCCGCAAGAAAATACAGAACGCACCTTTCTCGACTTACTGGCGGCTAACCATTTAACCCGCTCAGATGTCGCAATGACCATAGCAACAGGCTACGGGCGAAACTATTTCGAGCTGGCAGATAAAGCCTCGTCAGAAATTATTTGTCATACCGCTGGCGTTGCTTTTCTGTGCCCTGAAGCGAGCACCATCATTGATATTGGCGGTCAAGACTCCAAAGTGGTGCAAGTATCTCAACAAGGTAAAGTGGCAGACTTTGTAATGAACGATCGCTGCGCAGCAGGCACAGGCAAATTCATTGAAATGGTAGCGCATACCTTGAACATGCCGATCGACGAAATCGGTCAAGCGGCTTTATCAAGCAATGAAACCTGCGAAATCTCTTCCATGTGTGCCGTTTTTGCCGAGTCTGAAATTATAGGGCTATTGCACAAAGGCATTCCTGCCGAGGTGATCTTACGTGGGGTGTTCAAATCAGTCGCCAAGCGTGTGGTTTCACTTGGGCGCAAAATTGGTTTCCAAGGACAAATCGTCTTCACTGGCGGAGTGGCACAAAACCCAGGTGTTCTTGAAGCCATTCGCGAGCAGGTCGGCGATCCCACCATTACTGCGCCTTGTCACCCTCAACTGACAGGCGCACTGGGCGCCGCCATTATTGGCCACCAAACCGTATCGCAAAATCAGTAACAGGAAACAATATGACAGCGTCAGCAGTAACAGCGATGGATTACATCGTGACCTTCACCTCAAGTCATTTTGCGCTCAAAGCAGAAAGTGCCTTGAAGAAAGCTGGAATGGCTTCACGCCTTATTTCAGCGCCAAGAGCAATCAGCTCACAATGCGGCTTTTGCCTCTTACTTGAAAACTGTGACTGCCAAGACTTAGCCAACAAGCTGGAGCTGCTGACCGTAGCCTTCTCACATATTTACACCAGACAACTTATCGATGGAGTGAAACACTATGCACAACAAGATTGATGTTCGCGGTATCCAACTCGATCAAGCGCTTACGCTGCTAGAACAAGCGTTAACCGCAGAAAAGCACGCATCTTTGGAAATTCAAAGCTCAGAGCAAGAAAACACGACAGCACTACTGAAAGCCCTTGCCGAACACGGTGCTAGCTGTGAAGTGCTTCAAGCAGAAGAAGGGCAAACCATCATTGCTAGCTTTGCCGCTGAACAAGTCATGAAGCAAAAATCTTATGTGGTAGGTTCAGACACCTTAGGCAAAGGTGACGATGTGATTGGTCACAAACTGATGAACGCGTTCTTTAATGTCAGCTCTGACTACGAACAAGCTCCAGCCTCTATTTTCTTCATGAATACAGCCGCAAAACTTTGTGTTGAAGGGGCTGATGCCCTTGCCGCGCTACAAAAGTTAGAAGAGAAAGGCACCGAGATCATCGTTTGTGGTACCTGCTTAGACTTTTTCGGTATCAAAGACAAACTGGCGGTTGGCCGTATCGGTACCATGCATGATTTGATTGGTATCTATCATAACCAGAAAGAAGTGATCAGCTTGTAATAAAAAAGAAGAGGCATATTTTGCTATGCCTCTTCAAATAACCCAGCGCTAAGCTACTGGCAAATTGGACAACAAGAAAACAGAAATGTAGAACTTACTGATTTACCAATGCTCAAAATAAATATGGCTTGCTTGCCAATCGACTTTTTGAGGGTCATCCGTAAGTAGTGCTTTTGCCACGGTAAAAGCAAACTCAAAGCTAACGCCAAGCCCTTTACCGCTAATAAATTTACCGTCAATCACCACTTTCTGATCCACAAAATGACCGTCTGCAAATTTCTTCTCAAGACCACCACCTGTGGTGTAGTTACGTCCCTGTAACAAGTTGTGTGCTGCAAGCACTTTTGCGCCCGATGAACATAGCGCGCAAATGTATTTATCAGCGGCAATGTGGCGTTGTAAAAACTCAATCACCATAGGGTTAGCGGAAAGGTTATCTGTACCCTTTGGCCCACCCGGCATCATCACCGCATCATAAGTGTGGTGACATTTATTCGCTAAGGTGTCATCGGCACTGATCCGTGTTTCAAAGTAGGTTTGCAGCGCCGTGGTTTCCATGCACGACAACACATCCACTTTAATATCGAGGCGGCGCATGATATCGATAAATACCACCGCTTCACCTTCTTCAAAGCCATCGGCCAATAGCACAGCTACATGTTTTCCCATTGTCATCACTCCTATTAGCTTTGGCTCTGGTTAGGGCTTTGGTCTAGCAACTTACAAGTTTCACGCACATTAGTCGCAATGCTTTGCCAGTCATTCGCTGCAATTGCCGCTGTTGGTGCAATCCATGTACCGCCACAGGCAAACACTTGTGAAATAGCAAGATAATCCATCAAGTTAGTTGGCTTTACCCCACCCGTTGGCATTAATTGAATATTGCCATAAGGGCCAGTGAGTGATTTCAGCATGCTGATCCCACCTGAGGCTTCGGCAGGGAAAAACTTCATCGCTTGAACGCCCATTTCAAGCGCTTGCTCAACTTGGCTAGGGTTATTAACCCCAGGAATGATTTTAATGTCGTTATCTAAACAGTATTTAACTGTGGTCGGATTAAAGCCCGGGCTTACGACAAAATCTGCGCCAGCGGCAATTGCTGCATCAGCCTGTTCTGGTGTTAGTACAGTACCCGCACACAAGGTGATTTCTGGGTATGCCGCACGAATATTGGCAATCGCTTGGGCTGCGGCTTGAGTTCGAAACGTAATTTCAGCGGCAGGAAGGCCATTTTCCACCAGCACTTTTGCTAACGGCACTGCATCATTCGCATTTTCAATTTGAATAACAGGCATCACACGTAAATCACGTAGCGCATCTATCCATGTATTAGTTTTCATTTTCTTCACTCATCGCTGTAGTTATATGATTGATTTCTTTAGCAGGAATAATGGCGCCTTTAAATTGAATCACTTGAGCAGCTAACTGATTTCCCCAATAGCACGACTCCGCCATCTCCATACCGCGACACCAAGCCGCTAAATAAGCCCCGTTAAATGAATCGCCCGCCGCCGTTGTGTCGACCACTTGCTCAACACCGTTTCCAGCGACAACGCCATGCCCTGTATGAGTCGACCACATGGCACCGTCGGCACCTAATTTCACCACAACTTGCGCAATCCCCAGCTTGTGAAGGCGCTCTGCAATTTGCACTGATGGCGTATTGCTTTGTCCGAGCAACAAGTCTTCATCATCCCCAGTCACTAAGGCAATATCACTCAGTTGGTAGAGCTGATCTAACCATTGCTTAGCAATAGAGGCGCTTTCCCATAAACGTGGGCGATAGTTGGAATCCACAGCAATAGTCACTCCGCACTGCTTAACCTTGCGCAGTGCCTCAAGCAATATGGCTTTTCCTTCATCGGACAAAATCGCTAACGAGATACCCGACAAATAAATAAGATCCATGGATTTAAGCTGTTCAACCACAGCAAAAAAGCCACTGTGTTCGCACAAATAACGCGCTGCAGAATCATTTCGCCAGTAATGAAAACTGCGCTCACCAAAGTCATCAATTTGAATGGCGTAAAGACCCGGTAACTTATCTTCGGTTGTCAGTACCAAAGAAGTATCAATCCCTTCCTGTTGCCACATGGCTTGCATTTGCTGACTGTAGCTATCGCTACCTAATGCAGTAACGTAAAAAGGTGTTAAATCGTGACTAAGTCGAGAAAGGTACACTGCGGTGTTGAGAGTATCACCGCCAAAATGTTGGGATTGAGTTTCAAATGGTTTACCACTCAGCTCAATCATACATTCGCCAATGATGGCTATTTTTTTGTGGGGAGTTGGCTGTGAATTTTTCACCATTTTTCGCCCTAAAGAATCAAAATAAAAAAGGCTATGGTATTAGTTATGGGGGAACACCAATATTCATAGCCAGGAGCATTTGGGAGTGTTTTGACCAGCAGGGTTACAGTTTGCCTTCGCTGCCACACACTCGAATTTTATCGATGACCACTTGTTTCATTGCTGCCTTTCCCGGAACAATGTAGTGACGAGGATCGTTTGCAGTAGGGTTGTCTAAGAAATACTGTTTAACCGCATCAGAGAAAGCAATTTTAAGCTCAGTTGCAACGTTAACTTTGGTGATACCCAATTCAATACAGCGGCGAACATCTTGATCAGGCACACCCGATGCACCATGAAGTACTAATGGCACGTCGGTTTTGCTACGAATAATGCCAAGGCGATCAAAATCTAAACACGGCTCTTCTTTATACATGCCATGCGCGGTGCCAATGGCAATCGCTAACGAATCAACCCCTGTTTTTTCAATGAACTCAATCGCGTTATCTGGATCGGTAAATAACGCATCTTTGCTATCAACGATCAGATCGTCTTCTTGTCCACCTAAGCGACCCAGTTCAGCTTCAACCGAACAATCCCAGCGGTGACAAAAAGCCACAACTTGTTTCACTAACTCGATGTTTTGTTCAAATGGAAGGTGAGAGCCATCAATCATGGCAGACTTAATACCCGCCTCTATTTTTTGACGAATGTCTGAATACGACTCATGGTGATCAAGGTGTAAAGCAATTGGCATTTCATAACGCTTTGCCGCTTCTTTACAGATCCCCACTAAATAATCAGTACCCGCATAAGCAAAGGTGCCCGGTGTGCCAGCCAAAATCACTGGCGACTGCATTTCTGCTGCCGTTTCCACGACTACCTGTACCGTTTCTAAGTTATGAATATTGAATGCAGGCACGGCGTAACCGCCTAACTGCGCTTTATGAAGCATTTCTCGCGATGAAACCAAAAACATATAAAACCCCAAAAGACCTTCGTTAACTTTCGATTTAATCTTATTCGAAAAACAAAGAAAGTAAATAGATCAAGATCACACTGCGCTTTCAAAGTGAAAACTTACGAAACTAAAAGAAATGAGACATTTTCGATGTATAACAGGTGATCCCTTTGCGTAATAGGTTGTTTTTTGGTCGTAATGCACGTCCTGATATCACCTCCAACACCTTATTAGGCAAGCTCTGACGCAATAAACGGCGAGATAACGGCGTTTGATCTTGGGTATAATCAGTCGTGAAAAGCACTGTCACCTCTTTCGTTTTGAAAGTACCAATCACATGCGCGTCAATCGCAGGTAGACGAAAATCAAAATCCCCCTTTTCGATCTCCAATGGTTGCTCTTCGGCTTGCCATAAACCTGTTCGTCCACCCATATATAACGCAAGGTTCAACGCCCTCAGCGACCAAAAACTACTGGCGGGGCCACTATAGTTATCGACGAGGCGACCATCATCTTCGAAAACCCCTTGGGTGGGCGCCCCCGACTTAAGTGCGCCATTCGAAATGAAATATTGAAGGTTGGTCTTAAACGCTCGCTTGGCCTGCCCGATTGTGATGGCATCGGATTGATAATCTACCGCCGCCAGTAGAGGCACAGCAGCAGATAAACGGTAGCAAGCGCTACGCCCAAACAATGGCAAACCTTGAGGAGTAAAGAAGTAACGATAACCCGCCACAAACTCAGACATCGCTTGACGAATAAATTGCGGGTCATAGTCAGGATCTATCTGATCGATCCAATACAATGAATAGAAGAACCCCCACACATTGTAATAATCGTAATTGCCATTGGCGCCATCACGAAACCAACCATCACCTACATAAAACTCTTTGATCCTGTCGTACTTAGCCGCATCTACCCAGTCTTTACCCGTAAGATCTTTTAAAACGAAACTCACGGTTAACGTGAAAAGCTGCCAGTTATTATCAAGTGTTTTCAGCGGCGGAACTTGTTCGAACCAAGTTGTAATTTGAAGCTGCTGTTTAGGGTTGAGGTGTTGCCAGATATAGGACTTAGTTAACCAAAGCGTGAGCGCTAAGTCAGCGCTTTCACAAATCCGCTGATCATAATCATGCAACTTGCCCCAGTACCCTTTATGGTGAGGATCTGTACCAGCAAGTAGCGCAGAACGAATAATGCCAACCACATCAATAGGTTTACCATTTAACCCCGTTAATTGTGGCGCATCACTGTCTTGGGTATACAACCAAGTTGCCAGTGTCGGCAGCACTCGGCTGACTCCTTCAATAGCATCGGTACGGGCTGTCTGTTGGCTTGGGCGTCCCGGATAATACGCATGGCTGTAATCCCAAACCGCATAATGTTCAAACGCTTCTGCGGTGTAACTCACTAGACTTTCGCATAAAGTTCGAAGCGAAGCTTCCTCGTTAGCGAAACACTGACGAATGGTGTCATCATGCTGTTGATATGCAGATTTACGGTGACGTAATCGGATGATATTTTCTTTGAATAACTTCATATACATCGCCGCGTCGGGGTGTTCATAAGGAATCGTTGGACGAGGCGTCGCAGTAATGATCTTAGACATGGTCAATCTCTTGGTAATTTATCGTATTAATTCGGCTATAAAGATAAAAAAGGCCTCCTAAGAGGCCTGTGGTGGGTGTGATTACTTCGCTGAGTCAGTCAATATCTGATAGCGATCTTGCCCCCACGCAATAGGTGCTGGCTTGGTTTTGATCCAATCGTAAAAAGCCATTTTTAGCTCTTTCACTTTTTCTGGATACTGCTTCGCTAAGTTCTTAGACTCCGCTGGATCTTTGGCGTAGTTATAAAGCTCATACTCACCTTTGCCATCATCGTAATAATGCAACGACCAGTTTTGATCTTTAATCGCCCACTCCCCTTTCGAATGCTTTTCAATGTAAGGGCTTGGAATGAATTCATTGGTTTCAAAAGTGATCCATTTCCAGTAGTTACTCCAAAAATCAGCATTGCTTGAATCGTAGTGCAGTGCGCGTGGACCTGCCCAGTACAGGTATGGGTGAGGCTGCTGTGGTTTCCCTTTTAGCAGCGGCATAATATCTTTACCGTCCACTTTCATTTCTGTCGGGATCTTAATGCCAGCAGCAGCCAGTGCAGTTGGCAGAATATCCATCGCAGAAATCATCGTATTGTCTGAACGGCCTTCTGGAAGATGCCCTTTCCAATGAGCAATAAACGGAACATGCACCCCGCCACGGTAACGCTGGCCTTTAAATGCGCGATCCATACCGTTCATTGGCATTGGTGATTCATGCACGGCACCGTTATCTGAAAGGAAGAAAATCAAGGTGTTCTCGTACTCACCCATTTCTTTCAGTTTAGCGATGATTTTGCCGATGCCTTCATCCGACGCATTCACATGGGCATAGTATTTATCGACTTCAACATTACCAGTATTAAAGCGCTCCATGAATTTTGCTGGCGCTGGCTGTTCCAATGGAATATGCGGCACACTAAAGGCTAAGTTGATAAAGAAAGGTTGCTTTTCTTTATCCGCTTTTTCAATAAACTGGATAGCCTCATTGGTCAGGTTATAAGTAAGGTAGCCCGGCGCTGGAATGTTTTCTCCGTTACGAAATACCGTTGGCGAGTTGTAAAGCGCGGCACCAGAAACGTAGTAACTGTAAGAGTAATCAAACCCTCGCTCTTCAGGACCATAGCCTGGCTCGGCGATCGAGATTTGATTGTCGT
The DNA here is from genome assembly GCF_001650345.1 of Photobacterium jeanii. Taxonomy (GTDB): domain Bacteria; phylum Pseudomonadota; class Gammaproteobacteria; order Enterobacterales; family Vibrionaceae; genus Photobacterium; species Photobacterium jeanii. The sequence continues at coordinate 346,412 of NZ_LVHF01000029.1, forward strand.
GATAGTCACGACTTTGTTCATCTTTCGGAATGAACTCTTTGCGAACTTTGGCGTTGTGGTACTTACCAATATTGGCCGTTGCGTAACCATTTTCATTCATTAGCGCAGGCAACAATTTGATATCGAGTGGGATACCCAATTTAGCGTCGTCATTACTATAGGTACCAAAGCTATGTGGGAAGCGCCCTGTCATCATCCCCGCCCGTGAAGGGCCACAAACTGGTGTCGCCACATAGGCGTTTGTCATACGCACGCCTTCATTCGCCAACTTAGTGATATTTGGCATCGAGCGCTTAGCGGCATCATAAAGCTGATCAAAATTGCCATCGTAACGTTCAGGTACCGGACGTTTAACCAACTCTTCTTTATTGATGTTATCCATCGCAAAATCCAGCTGCGCTGAACCTAAATCATCCATCACGATCAATAACACATTGGGCTGTTCCACTTTCTCTGCGGCCTGACTCAGCGCCGGAGTAAGTGTACAAGCAGCCGCAACAAAACCAGCAAGTATGGTTTTTTTCGGCAGTAACAGATCCATTCTCCACTCCTTTATTTGGGATATAACTGTTGATTTGTATCCGAGTAAAACTAACGAGGTTGTTCGCTATGCTTTAAATTTTTAAGAATCGGCATTACGCTCGCTGCGACACCACCACGTTGGATCTCTTGACTCATTAGGTGCATTGCCGGTGCTGTATGATGAAAAATACGTTGATAGGAGGAACATAAGTAATTCTGCTTATGTTTCTCACCTGAGATAGGCGTAATACGATGTTTTGGGCAGCCGCCATAGCAAAGCGCATGAACATCACATTGCTGGCACTGGGTCGTTAATTTGCTGTGTTTCGCTTTACCAAAGCGCTGTTGTTGCTTGCTGGTTGCTAATGCTGCGATATTTGTCGTCGCAATATTGCCCAGCTTATTGGCGGGATAGACATAATGGTCGCAAGAATACATATCGCCGTTCGCTTCCAAGATCATGGCTTGACCACACTCTTTGGATTGCACGCACACAGACGCTGGATACCCCATCCAAGTGGCGAGAATACTGTCGAACATCCGAACAAAAATACGTCCAACATCTTCTTTCACCCACTCATCAAACACGTCAGTCATGAACTGACCATAACCGTCTGCGGGCACAGAGAATGGGGCTAATGTTGCTGTCGGCGTTGGTGTGTAATGGCCGCTATCGGCGCTTTGACAACTAGGCTCAACTTCAACGATAGGAATGAACTGCATAAACTCGGCACCCAGTTGTTTGAGTGCGTGATAAGTCTCTTTCCCACGGTGCCAGTTCTTATCGTTAATCACCGTGAGGGTATTGAATTCAACCTGATACTCTTTGAGTAAATCAATCGCTTGCTTAACACGTTCAAAGGTTGGTCTTCCGTTTACCGAAATACGATACTGATCGTGTACTTCCGCTACACCATCAATCGATACCCCAATCAAAAAGTTGTGCTGCTTAAAAAATGCCGCCCATTGGCGATTAATCGCAATGGCATTGGTTTGAAAACTGTTGGTAATGGTTTTACCGTTGGCATACTGCGCTTGGTATTTCACAACGGATTCATAAAATGCCAATCCCGCCAGTGTTGGCTCACCACCTTGCCACGCAAAGTCGATGGTATCGGCATCTTGAGATCGAATGTAATCACGCACATACCGCTTTAGCATCCCATCCGACATACGATCAGATGACATACCCGCAGGCGTAGCCTCACCGTTATCGAGCATGGTTTCTTTTTCAAGATAGAAGCAATAGTCACACTTTAAGTTACAACGATAACTCGCAGGTTTTGCCATCATATGAAAACGGGCTTGCTGTGTAGGCTTCATCTTGACACCATTTCTCTAAATCGAAGAAGTTTGAAAATAATACGAAAGAAATCGTAAAGATAAAATGACAAAAGTCACAATAAAGACCATATCAAAAGAATTTGAAAGCCAGGGAAAAGCTAAATGTCGATATAAAGCGAAAATGAAAGATATTGATAGGCGTAAATGAAAGCTAAAACACTAACTAAAGAACAAAAGTTAATGTAAAGAAGAAAGACCGATAGCACCCACTATCGGTCTCAAATACACAGTTTATCGTACAGAGAATTGGTAACTCAGCCCTTTTAACCCACTAACGTCAACCACTACTTCATGTAGGCCATTCACTTGAACACGGTTTTGTGGATCGTTCACCACATTTACTGGACGAGCAAATTTCAAGCGCAAGCTTGTTTGTTGTTGAGTTGGATCGGCAATTGCCACTTGCTGAGTCGCTTGAGCAGCAGGTTGTATCATCACAGACATCGGATTAAACACGGTCAATTGATCAGTAATTGTTACTTCAGCATCTTGCCATGCATTCACCGCGAGCAAATCTAGCTTCTTATCTAGAATCGCATGGGCAAAAGCATCATTTTTCACCACCGTCAGCATTGGATTCTTCGTATAACTCGCAGTTTGCTGAGTATTAGCATTAGGTAACAACACATACGCATACTGACTTTGGCTATTACCATGCTCCAATAGCGCTGTAATAAACTCACCAGTAACAGCACCTTTACGGGTACCAATATCAGACCAATTACCCTGACGCTGTTCACGCTTCATCGCAACAGTCGTCGGATTAAAAAAGACATAACTTAGATCGCTATTTGCCAATTGGTTGTTACGAATACTTAGCGAACTTACACCTGTCACAGCACCGCTGTTTCCACTCCATGCAGCGCCATTAACCCACACACTGGTACTGCCTTTAGACGCAACTTTTCGATTGGTTAATACCGTCGTCAGAGGTGCAGCTGTCGACGATACTAAATCTGAACCTAGCATCACGACTTCATCATCAAGCATAAACCAAGACTTCTTAGCTGAAAGCGTGTCATCCCAGTTGGTAAATGCCATACCCGCAGCGCCATAATTACCAAGTTTGACGGATCCTACCCAATGCATACTAGATTTACGCCCACCTTTAATCTGGTTGCGTTGACCTTTGCACTCTTGCATGACTTGATTATCGACAGTGGTACCCGCTAAATACTGGCTATCCACAACAGGCCAATAATCTTCATAATGATCTTGTTGTCCGTTATACAGGTACGTCATACCATCACCAGTAAACCACCCCTTACGGTTTTCACGATTCATGCACTCAAAATTACCCAGACGGCTTGAATGCATAGCTAACGCAAACACCCAGCCAGGGCGACGATGCACGGAGCGATCCATAGCTGGGAAATTATAATGCCCAATCAATTCAGAGCGTGGCGTCACTGAACTGCTTTGTACTATCGCCTGCGCTTTTTGGTAATTCGCAATATTTGATGGCGACGCAAAAAAGTCTTTATAAGTATCTTCTTGGATCAAAGCTTTAATCAATGATTGAAGACGCGCTTTGTATTGCACTGGCGCCCCATCGATATAGTAAAGAATAGAGCTCATTACATGATGACCAACATCGTGGTCTTGTTCGCTATTACGTGAAATTGCACGCCCATTCACAAAATCCAGCATCATGCCTTGGTACAAGAGTGGTTCATAACTTTTGACAATGATCGGATAGATTTCTTGCAATGCAGGATCATTGGCAGGCCACTTTGAACCCGCCATTAGGTTTATCTGTAACCCTAGTCCCCCCAACAACACGTTACCGTAAGTACCGTTGTAAGCAATATCACCGTGTTGAATAAAAGAACCGTCCTGATAGAAACCATCATGGCTCGTGACATACTCCAATACAGGTGGCAAACCACTAATTGCCGCATTCACTTCCGCTTCATTATTCGACAGAATACCGCGGATCAACACAACTTGAGTATTATCAGTTCTATTACCGCCAGTTGATTCACGGTATCTCGGATTTGACGAATATTTCGCACCCGGCCCAACACCAAGATGGGTTGCTTTAGGGGTAAAATAACTTGTTGCTGCTAAATGATCTGTTACTAATTGCGCTGGTACATCGTCATAAATCAAAGAAAGCGTATTATGAATATCTCGTGGAATAGCAAGCTCCCAATGCCACCAATTCCCCCATTCTTTACCACCAACTTGATAGTAGTTTTGGTTAAGGAATGTCATACCATCAACAATAGCGGCCAATAGATGGGTATTCCCCGCCAATGCTCCATTACGAAGGCGATAAGCTTTCGCCATAGTAAATAAACGCTGATAAGAAGAACGAATTGCGGCTCCCAGCTTTTTCTGACCATCTGGCGTCACTTTATCAAGTACCAAATCATCCCATAGGTTTTGGCGATTCGGACCAGTATTCATTGCAGTCCATTGTTTTTGTGCACTGTTGTTCGTGCTTACTACCATTTTTTGTAGCGTTGCATCAAAAGGGGCATTCGGGTCACCTAAGAAATTCTGTGCCCAACGAGTACGTAATCGCTGAAATTCTTGTGCAACATCAGCAGTAACAGCCTGAATTACAGGCTGGGATGAGGATATTGTCGTAACACCACTAAGGGATTGATCGGCATAAACCCAATTCGACGTCGACGCTAAGGTTAAAGAAAGCAGCACGCTCAATGTGGAAGGTTTTATCATTTTTATCTCCGTTTATTTTCGTTATTGGCATAAGCACCCTAACAAAAGCTACAAACCGAAAAACAACAGAGTTCAAATAACCAACAATGCAGCATATGATCTTTTAAAATACATGCAAAATATCACTCTCGAAAGTCATCCCAAACTAAAATCGAAAGCACACAAGTCTAAAAATGCCAACAAAAACTAATAATGAAACACTATGAAATGTGACAACCGATCAAATAAGCAAAGATGAAAACATTTGAAAGCCGGTAATAGCTCCTCACTGTGAGATCGCTCAATAAAACACCTAAAAACTTTCATTACCCTTCGTTATCAAATAACGTAAGTAAGGGAAAACAATGAACACAACAAAATGGTGTAAACCAAGCTACCTCGCAGTCAGCTTGTTATTGGCCTTAACGGGCTGTAATAGCGAAAATGTTGAAAGCGACAAAGGCGGAGCAGGAAAAACCGAACCCGGCGGTTATATGTATTTTTTTGAACAGGGACTCCCCTCATCCATTACAACAACGTCGATAAAGCCATTAACGATCAGCAATAAACACTTTAAAGATGGTAATAATGCTTTGCAGTGGCGTTTTAACCCTAATAGCCAATTAGTTTTCTCCCAAGATATTGGCTACAAAACCGATGACAGTGACATCACCCCCTACACTTTCATGGCGTGGATCTACAACGAAACGCCGTCGGATCAATCCCTCACTTTTCAATTTGGCACTGATGACAGCCAGCAAAGTCAATTTAGCTATGGCTTAAACTTCAAAGGGTGGCGCGGTATATCTGTGCCGTTTAGGGATATGAAAGGCACGCCTAGCGCAGGCATGAACCGCTTAACCGTTACAGCTCCCGACACCAGTGGTACGCTTTATTTTGATCAAGCAATGATGGCAGTTCCTGTCGATAACCGCTGGCCGACCGCCGATATTCAGCAGCCTTTTGTTAATCCTAATGTCGTTAACATGGCCAGTAAAAACTGGACGGCATTATTGATGTACGATCAAATGCTGCGCGACCAACAGCCAAGCTTTAACTACGACCTTGCCTTTGATGACAGCCAAGGTGATACGGCTGTCTTGTATCAAAACTTCGATAAACACTTAGGGGTAAATAGTCAGCAAGTCATTTCCCAACAAAAGGTTGATGATAACTTAGCGAAATACCAAGCATTTATGATCAGCCAAAACAGTGATGGCAGCTATGTGGGTAAACCACTCGATCACCCTAAAAGGCACAACTTCCTAAAAACAGGCATAGTGAGTGACGATACTCTGGCCATGCTCACCGACACCATGAGTATTCGGACGCTGGGTAAAACCATGCTTGAAACTGCCAAGTACCTTCGCAGCCAATCACTCTCAACTGAAAACAAAGCGGCGCTAGAAAAAGCCTTCACCGACGCAGCGCGATACGCCTTTGACCAAGGTTGGGAAGGTGGCTCTGGTTTCCAAATCATCACTCATGTTGGTTACCAGACACGAGAGTTCTTTGACGCGCTCTTTCTTAGCCGCAAACTGTTGGCAAAAGAGAAGCTACTGCAACAAGCCCAGCAATCCATGATGTGGTTTAACGCGACAGGCCGCGTATACGAACAAGAAAAGGACATTAACTCTTCTAACGTGGATATTCTTAATACCCAATTGCAGTGGATGACAAAGAGCTTTTTGTTACTGCCCGATCAGGCGCAGCGCCAAACCATGCTTCATCAGTTGCAGTCATGGTTAAGCACCACACTCTTAAGCTCAGATGGTTTAGGCGGCGGCTTTAAACCCGATGGCAGTGTATTCCATCACTCACAACATTACCCAGCCTACGGCAAAGATGCTTTTGGCGGCTTATCTGGGGTTATTTTTGGTTTAAGTCACAGTAACTACCAGATCTCTCAACAAGCGCATGAAAGGATCAAAGACGTCTTACTCAAAATGCGGGTTTACACCAAAGAAACTCAAACCCCAATAGTACTAAGTGGTCGTCACCCAGACGGTAAGCAAAAGATATCTGCGACCCCATTTAAGTGGATGGCACAATCTGGCGCTCCTGATCAATCCGATGCTATCGATCACGAACTTGCTGCTGCCTACGCGAACTTAACCAATAAGCCGAGCTTTGAAGGAATCCCTGCCGAAAAAGAACCGACTGGGGTATGGGCAATGAACTACGCATCTATGGCGATCGCACGAGGCGCTAACCCTGTTGATGCCACACAGTCTTGGCTCGCGACCGCAAGAGGATTTAGTCGCTATTTAGTGGGCAACGAAACCTACGCCGCCAACAACCTGTATGGGCGTTACCTGCAATATGGTCAACTGGAGATCACCCCAGCCGATCTGAGCAAACGGGCGTTTAGTCATGATGGCTGGGACTGGAATCGCTACCCGGGCACAACCACGATTCAAATGCCAAATAACGAACTTCGTGCTCAGTTGAACCAATTGCCGGGAGCTGGCATTGAGGAGATGCTGTTATCAACAGAAAGCTACTCTGGCGCGAATACGCTAGGCAACGACAATGCAATGTTTGCGATGACGCTGCACGGGCATAAAAAATACCAACAGCAGAGCTTCTACGCCCATAAATCCTATTTCATCTTTGGGAATAAGGTAGTCGCGCTGGGGTCTGGCATCAAAAACGATATTGCTGAGCACGAAACCCAAACGACGTTATTCCAGCACAGTGTTAAAAACCTTGAGCCTGTCGAAATCAATGGACAACAGATTGATACACTTGGTACCGATTCTATCTACGCCAACGACACCACTTTGCTAGACCCAGCAGGCAATCGCTACTTTGTGACCAGCAGTGCGGGACAACAAATTCACTTCACCTATCAAACGCAGCAATCCAATGATGAAGATGATGGCACCCCAACTACAGGTCAATTTGCGACCGCGGTGATAGAGCATGGCAAAGCGCCGACCAATGGCAGCTATGAGTATGCGATTAAGATTGCGGCTCAAGATGCTGTGAAGCCAATCTATACTGTGCTGCAAAAAGACCAAAAACTGCACGCGGTAAGAACAGAGCAAGGTGTCGAAGGCTATGCGTTCTTTAGCCCAACAACAACCAATCAAGCAGGTTGGGTATTGTCATCGGCAAGCGCAAGCCAAATCATGCTTCAAGCAAATCCAGCTCAAGATCAGTTATCACTGAGTGTGGTGAATCCAGATCTCGCGCTCTACCAAGGGCAAGATCCTGACCAAGTAGACGCCAATGGTGAGCAAGTCGAAGTCAGTATCTACGATAGAGATTGGCGCTTTAACCTATCACAACCCGTCAGCAGCGAGTTTTCGCTCAAAGGGCAATGGCAGTTGATAGGCAGCAACAGCCAAGTCTCTGTCCAATCTACTACCGAAGGAAACACCAAAGTACGTGTTACCACCAAAGACGCTAAACCTGAAAAATTCATGCTGAAAAAAGTATAAGTAAGAAAAAACCAGCAGCGATTACAGCTGCTGGTTTATTTATTAATTATTGCTCAATCGCGTAGACTTTAAAATCATCAATTCTTAAATGGCTTTTCCAAGTCCTAAAACCAAACTTACCAGATTCAAACATCTTCTCGTCTTCGATGTGATATAACAATTTATCATTCGCATAAACAAGAACTTCATCATCTAAATTAAATATTTTAATGTTGGTATATTTATTAGGAACATTCATAAAAGCAGGATCTTTTACATCATATTCAGGTAAAAGTGGTCGAGTACCATCGCCAGGGTAACGACGAAAGCGTGTTGTTGAATTATCATTAGCGCCATATCCAATATAATACAGTCGCATCGGATCATATTTACGCATATTACCAGAGCGCCACTCAGACTTCGCAAAGAAATCCGTACTGCCTGGTTCTTGCGCCATCCAGAAAAAATTCAGATCTGTACCACGATCGTTTTTGCCACCAGCAACCACGACACTACCATTAAACTCAATCACAGAAGGCGTACCAATATCCTCCTTAAACCATACTGTTACGCCCGCACCATCATCAATATCTAATGATTGTTCGATAATACCTACTTCTGTTTTATCTGTTTTTTCAACCACCCATTGTTCCATCGAATGATTAAATCCATCTGAATAAATCAGTTTTCCATTATCCTGTAATAATTCAAGGTAATTAATATTATCTTGGGCAAACGAAATCCCGCTACTCATTATCAAAGGTATTGCAATTAGTGTGCTCAATTTTTTCATTACATTTCTTCCTATTATATAAATGAAAATTAAAGACGAACAAAAACAAAAGCCGAATCAGGCTGATTCGGCTTTTCTAAAAATTTAAATAATAATTAAAACTAAATAACGAAGATGATCATTCAGCAAGTCGCGCAACTTCTGTCGCCGCTAACATAAACGCACCTGCACCGTAATCGATATTATGCTCAAATTTCACATCTCGCGGATTAAAGGCAGGGAGTTGTACCCAGCCCATCATGCCGTTGTCGTGAATACAGCCCTGCAAAGCGGCCCATGCTTTTTCAACCACTGGAAGGTAGGTATCGCGATCAAGTTGCTCGGTATTAATCCCCCATGCCAAGCCATAACAAAACAGCGCAGTGGCACTGCTTTCAGGTGCAGGGAAGCTTTCAGGGTCGAGCAAACTGGTTCGCCAAAAACCATCATCTTGTTGGTATTTCACTACCTCAGCCGCAAGATTATTAAATAACTCAAGGTAACGACTACGTTCGCTATAGTCTTCTGGCATGCGTGCCATTAATCGCGGTACAGAGGCTAATACCCAACCGATACCTCGGCTCCAGAACACTTTATTGCCATTCGCTTCGCGCAATTCATTGCCACTGCCATCTGGAATGTAGCGATGATCGCGATAGAACAAACCGGTCTCTGGATCAAACAAATGATCAACTGAATCCCAGTAAGCGGTGTTCATGTAATCAAGGTATTTACTGTCACCGGTTTGCTGCGACAAGGCAGCAAAGGCTGGCGGCGCCATAAATAATGAATCACACCACCACCAATCTTTACGTCCTGGCTCTGGGCTCTCAACCATCATCTCCAACGCTTTGATCGTCGGTTCAAGGGCTTCAGGTTGATTCACCACAGGGTAAACATCAAGGTATGCCTGACAACAGATGTGGTCATCGGCAAAACGGGCATTGGGACCTGTGCGAAAACCGGTGTGCAGCGCGTAATTCATCACGCCGTCGAGGTATTCAGAGTCATCGGTTGCTAGCCATGCTGCCGAGGTACAAGACCAAAATACACCTCGTTCCCAATCGGTATCTTTAATAAAGCGCGTTTTACCGCTACGACGGATCACGCTACGGGTTTGATTAGCCGCTTGATAGCGATATACCCGCTTCATGGTATCGAGAATGGCTTGTTTCGTGCCTAACGTCATCTTGCTTCTCCCTTATTCCCTTTTCTTTCGCCTGCTTGCTTAACGCGCCAACCAACCACCATCAACTGCAATGGTGTAGCCGTTGACGTAATCGCTCGCAGAAGAAGCAAGGAATACCGCTGGGCCTTCTAAGTCTGCAGGCAAACCCCAACGATTTGCAGGAATACGCTCTAAAATTGCTGCATTTCGCGCTTCATCCGCACGCAGAGCCGCAGTGTTGTCGGTTGCCATATAGCCCGGTGCAATCGCATTAACATTAATGCTGTGCTCGGCAAGTTCCGTTGCCAAGGCGCGGGTTAAGCCCATCACCGCTGACTTACTCGCAGTGTAAGAAGGAACGCGGATACCGCCTTGGTAAGACAGCATTGAAGCGATATTGATGATCTTGCCGCCATTGCCTTGTTTAACAAATTGCTTAGCAACCGCTTGTGATAAGAAGAACAAGGTTTTCTGGTTAATGTTGATCACATCATCCCAGTCGGATTCTGAGAATTTCAGTAGATCTTCACGGCGAATAATGCCTGCGTTGTTGATCAAAATATCAACCTGCCCCATCACCTCAACCGCTTCCGCTACAATGGCTTCAAGCTTGTCTTGCTCCATTAGGTTAGCCGTAATGTAGTGGAACTTACGACCCAGCGCTTCCACTTGTTGTTGGGTTTCTGGAGCTGCTTGGTGACCCACACCAACAATATCTGCGCCCGCTTTCGCCAGCCCTAACGCCATACCCTGACCAAGACCCGTATTACAGCCAGTTACGATGGCAACTTTGCCTGAAAGATCAAACATATTCATTTGGAATTCCTAATTTAAGCTGGGCGGTATAGCAAGCAATGAAAAGCCAATTGCTATTCGCTATACCGCTAATTGAGAGAGTGTTACTTCAGATCGCTCATCGCGACGTGGTCCATGTCATGGAAGGTTTGGTTCTCTCCCACCATGCTCCAAATAAAGGTGTAAGCCGCTGTGCCAACCCCTGAGTGAATTGACCAGCTAGGGCTGATCACCGCTTGTTCGTTACGCATCACAATATGACGGGTTTCTTGTGGCTCGCCCATGTAATGAAAAACGATGTTGTCGTCTTTCATGTTGAAGTACAGGTACACTTCCATGCGACGCTCATGCGTATGGCAAGGCATGGTATTCCACAAACTACCCGGAGCCAGTTCAGTTAGCCCCATCAATAGCTGACATGTTGGCAATACCGCAGGATGCAGGTACTTATTGATGGTACGAACGTTGCAGTTTTCTTGGCTGCCTAGGGTTTCTGGTGAGGCATCTTCGCGAGTGATTTTACGGGTTGGGTACGTCATGTGGGCTGGCGCACTGTTCACGTAAAAACGTGCAGGTTTCTGTGCCGATACACTTTCGAATTTAACCTCTTTAGCCCCTTTGCCGACGTAAATCGCTTCACGCGTACCAATCTCGTAAGTTTCACCGTCAACAATCACCAAACCCGGCTCGCCGATATTGATCGCACCTAGTTCGCGACGCTCAAGAAAATAATCAACACCGATTTCTTTACCGCCCTCAAGCATTAACGCTTCATCAGTCGGTACAGCACCGCCAACAATAATGCGGTCGATATGGCTATAAGTCAGATTAAGTTGACCTTCTTGAAACATATTTTCGATAAGAAACTGCTCACGAAGCCCGGCGGTATCTAATTGTTTAGCGTGTTCACTATGAATTGGTTGACGAATTTCCATGTTAAACCTCGTATTCGTTTGTTTGGCAAAAAACCTGACCCTATTGGGTCACTTGTGTTTGATAGGCCCACTCGCCTTTAATTAAGGTTCCTTGCACTTGTAATGTTTCATTCATCACAATCAGGCTGGCGTCCATGCCTGCGGCAATACTGCCGAGACGATGAGCAAGCCCTAGGTAATTTGCGGGAACAGACGATGCCATTTGCACCGCTTCCCATTCAGGAACATGGCAGTCGAATACCATGTTGCGTAATGCTTGATCTAAACTGCAGGTACTGCCTGCAAGGGAACCGCAAGCAGTGCGAGCTGCGCCATCCGTTACCGTAATGGTCTGCGCACCAAGTAAGTATTCACCATCGTCCAAGCCACCAGCGCGCATACAGTCTGTGATCAGCGCAATACCTTGATGACCTTTAAGGCGATAAGCCAATTCCATCATGACGGGATTCACATGGATCCCATCAGCAATCAATTCAGCGAGCATGTTGTGATAGAGCACCGCGCCACAACATCCCGGTTCACGATGGTGTAAACCGCGCATCCCGTTAAATAAGTGCACTCCGCAATCCGCACCGCGTTGATGCGCTTCAGTCACCTGCTCAAACGTTGCATCAGTATGAGCAACTGACGGTTTAATCTTTTGCTCGGCTAACCAGCTAATCGCAGCCATTGCTCCCTCTGCCTCTGGCGCAACCGCCACGCGAAGTAATGAATCACCAGCGACTTGGTGCAGCTGCTCTAACTCAGTGATAGAAGGTGATTTCAAATACGCCGTTGGATGAGAGCCACGATGAGGCTCGGTAAAATACGGCCCTTCTAAAAAACTCCCTAACAATTCAGCGCCTTGAGACTGAGCTTGCGAAGTGAAATGACGAACTTGACCAAGCGCATTCAAAATATCGTCCCACGGCGCAGTAACCGTTGTGCCGACCCAACCGACGACACCCGTTTGAGGCAGTGCGTTGGCGATGGTTTGCAACGCCTCATCAGAGGCATCCATCACATCAGCGCCCAAGCGACCATGGATATGGATATCAACGAAACCGGGCATCAAAGATTGACCTTCAAGGCGAACAATCGGGCAATCATCAGGAAACACCGTCGTGACAGCTTCAATTTTTCCATCAGCGACAATCACTAAGGTATCTGTCTCTATGCCTTTGGGCGTAAACACCCGATCGGCGTGTAAAGCGTAACGCATAGTTATAGTCCGTCTTCGCACTCAGCCACTGGCTCTGGCTGCATCAAAGCTTCGACTTCTTTGCGCATGTCTTGCATGCACGAAGTACCAATTTCCAACAACATCGCGACCAAATCTGGTAAGTTAGCGTCTTCACGCTCGAATGCTGCATTCGCAATCATTGGCAAATTAGCACCGCCAATCAGCTCAATATTCGGGGTATCCATTAGAATGGCTAGTGCACGATTACACGGTGAACCACCCGGAATATCGGTCAGAAACAAGACCCCTTCGCCTGAATCTACGTCTTTCGCTGCTGCGCGAAGTTGCGCTTCTAGCTGTTCAGTCGACATTGATTCCACAAAATCAATAAACACCATTTGTTCTTGCTCGCCAGCAATAGCTTTCACTGCTGACTGCATGCCGGTGGCGAAATTAATGTGGCCTGAAACTACAATACCAATCATCTTAAAATCCTTGATAAGGGGGGGATGAGTGACTCCCCCCAAGCTATCGAAACGTCTGAGTTACAAAATGCCGAGGAAGTGACCAACTACACCAGCGGCAAGCGTTGAGAAAATCAACACTGGTGGTTTCGCCCAGAAACCTGTGCCTTTCACCATTTTGAGCATGAAGAACACCAAGGCCAGCGGCAGAATGTTCGGCATGATCTTGTCGAACAAGGCGCTTTGCAGCTCTACGACCTTACCGCCGAGTTCGAGTGAGGCCGTGGTTTGCACCCGTATAAAGGTGGCCGACAGTGCCCCAATCACGAAGATACCCATGATATTGGCGGCTTTGGCGAGCTTCTCGGTGGCGTCACTCATGTTCACCATCGCAGCGGTACCCGCTCTGTAGCCCATGAACATCAAGCCAAAGTAAACCGCGAAGTGCACAATTTGGTATAGGAAGAAGAACACGAATGGACCAGCAATCGAGCCTTCCATCGCAATCGAAGCACCCAGTGCCAGAGTCAGTGGCATCAAGGTCATGTGGTCGATTGCATCACCGATACCGCCCGTTGGTCCCATACCCGCAACTTTCATCACGTTAACGGTCGATGGTTTTTCTTTGTTCTCTTCCATTGCGATAGCTGTGCCGAGCAAGAAAGTGAACAACTTAGGGCTGGCATTAAAGAACTGCAGATGGTTCTTTAATGATTTCGCGAAATCACGCTTGTTATCGCCGTGGATCTTTTTCAGTGCTGGGATGATGGAATAAGCAAAACCACCCGCTTGCATACGTTCAAAGTTAAAGTTACCTTCCATGAACAGGCCACGTAACGCACAGATCCAAAGATCTTTTTTCGAAATCACTTTGCGTGGTGTGGTGTCTTCGTATGAATCAATATCATCAACCAGACTTTCCTGAACCTTGGTGTTTTTACCGGCTAAAGTGCCTGCTGTGATATCAGATGCCATCTTCGAATTCCTCTACTTGTTGGTTGTTTGAACTTCCATTGTTGCCACTGAAGAAGTAGTAAAGTGCTGCGGCTGAAGCGCCTAGAATTGCAACCGCCATAATTGGGAGCTTGAGGTACGTTGTCATCACAAAGCCAATGAAGAACACACCCGCCACTTCTTTTGACCACATGATTTTAAGTAGCATTGCGAAACCAATCGCAGGAACCATCTTGGCACCAATGCCTAGACCTTCTAGCAATACTTTCGGTGCGTTTTCATCAATCCAGCTTGCTGCGTGCTCACCGAAGTAAACGGTGATGAAAGCAACCAAGGCATACAGCAAAGAGCGTAACGAGATGGTGGTGATCAGTAGCCTGTCTATTCCTGCCGAGTCTGCACTTTCAGCAAAACGATCCGCTTTACCCATGGTGAATGCAGTCAGTGCGAAGAAGCCAATCACCAACATTTGCATCAATACCGCAATCGGCATACCCACACCCATTGCAACTTCGGCTGATTGACCTGTCATGACAGCGAAAGCAACCGCAGCAATCGTACCCATGGTGACATCAGGCGGCTGAGCACCTGCGTTCGGCACCAAGCCTAGCCAAGCCAACTCCAAGGTTGCACCAGCAATAAGACCAATTTGCATATCACCCATAATCAAGCCCACCACCGGGCCTGTAATGAGTGGACGGTGGATGTTCAACGCGACATCGTATTTATCGATACCACAGAAGAACGCCCATATTGCGACCAGCGTAGCTTCAAAAAACATGATTTATTCCTTGTTTAAATCTCTGTTTGTAGTGGGGTATGACGCGGCTTACGCCGACGTCATGGCAAGTTCAAGAACGTTAACCGGTGATTGATCTGGCGTGTTTTGCACAGTACAAGTCACACCACGAGCCACCATACGTTCAAAGGCATTAATATCTTTCTCATCGACCGAGACCGTCTTGGCGATCTGACGTTTCCCCTCATGGAAATGCATGTTGCCAACATTGCAGTGCGTTAACGGCACTCCACCTTCCACTAACCGAGCAACATCTGTAGGGTTGTTACATAAGATGAAGATCTTCTGTTTCTCCGATGCCTTGTGGATCACATCGATCGTTTTTTGGATAGAGAAAAAGCGAACAGCATACTCACCACCAGCAGAGGCTTTCATTCCCGCTTGCATAAAGGCAGCATTAGGCCCTTCAGCGGCTTCATCATTGGCAACGAGGATCAAGTTAGCTTCCGTGTGCTTACCCCAAGTGATGCGGATTTGACCGTGTAATAGGCGCTCATCAATTCGGGTCCAAACAATGTTAGGTGCAGTCATAAGAGTTCTTCCTGTCTACTTACTAAAGTTATGAATAGTGACACCTTGAACAACTCGGTTTACCTCACCGGTAGGACAAGGGTTATCAGGGGTATTGCCCAGCACTAATGCACGGTGGAACGCATAGATTTGAGCGAAAATAATGTATGGAAAAAGGAGCTCGATATCGGTCGCGGTTTCCATTGCAGGTACATGCCAGTAATCACCGCTGGTAACTTGCTCATCAAGTTGGGCAGTAATTGCAATGACTTTGCATGCGATTTTGTCGCGTCGAAGTTCAGCGAGTAGATCGAGATCGTATTGACGGGTATATGGATTATTCGAGATATACACCACGATCAGCGTTTGCTTATCCACAATGGATTTAGGTCCATGACGAAAGCCCAATGGTGAGTCGTATGTCGCCACGACTTTACCTGCTGTTAGTTCGAGGAGTTTCAATGCCGATTCCTGAGCGAGCCCTTGCAAACCACCACTTCCAAGGTAAATGACGCGGCGAATATCCATGCTAGCCATATTACTGATAGGTATATTAATTTCCTTGATCAGCCCCTCAGAACATAAGGATATTCTTTCAATCTCTTTCGAATGATCCTGTTTGTGATCAAGAATCGAAAATGCCGCCATCATCATCGAAGAAAAACTTGAGGTCATCGCGAAGGATTTATCATTGGTTTCTTCTGGCATTAACAGCGCAAAACAACGGCTATCATCAAGGCTCTTTTGATAAAGTTTTCCTTCACCGTTACACGTCAGTACTAAGTGATAGCAATCGCTTAAGCATTGATTAGCCAGCTCAACCGCCGCCACACTTTCAGGGCTATTACCAGAGCGAGCGAATGACACCAACAACGTCGGTAAATCTTCCGCAAAATACTGATATGGGTTTGACACCAAATCGGTTGTTGCTACAGCTTCCACTCGGCGACCTGTTTTTTCTGCTAATGCTGGTGCTAACGCACGCCCAGCAAAAGCCGAAGTTCCCGCTCCCGTCATCACGATACGCAAGTCGTGGTGTGCTAACACCTTGCTCATAAACGTATCGATAGCAGTAAAACACTCACTGAATGTCGCTTGTGTTTTTCGCCAGCAGGCAGGCTGTTGCTCAACTTCTTTCGCGGTCCAGAAAGCTTTTAAGCTTTCGAGATCTTGCTCTGAGTAGCCCAAATATTGGTTCATGTTGTACCTCTTAACCTTTAATTTGCTTACAGGCTTTCGCATAGCTGCGAAGCACCTGCTGAATTTTGTCGAGAACCAAAGCTTGCGGCTCAGATTCAATCAGCCCTGCACGAACCGCTTGAAACTGTTCAGGCAAATACTGACTTAATAGGGGAAGTGGAATGCCTATGCGCGATAAGTTGGCAAACAACTTTTCTTGCGCATGATGAATTTGTTCATCTGGCCAGTAATATCGAATACGGTCACTGAAGCTGTAACAGCGGGCAAAGCGCTGTTGATGTTCATCACCGTGGTAGTACTTGTTCCAATAATCGGGTGCGCTACACATCTGCTGCTCGATCATTTCTCGCAGATTGGAACAGTGCGCTTTAGGGACAATTTCTTCTTCAATATCGCAAAGGTTAAAGAGCGCTTCTCGCATTGCGAAAGTTAACGCAGGGCCCACTTTCAAAATCGCAAAATGACCTTCAACTAGAGCTTGGTAGGCTTTATCGGTTTGGTAATCGGTCGAATGGGCTTCAAAAATCAAATGATCGTAATCATTGACGACCGCGCTCAGCGCGACGGCTTTGTCAGGGCAGAAATCAATCACACCTGTGTGGTCAAACTCCACACCAGGTTGCACCACTAAACCAAGCACTCGAGACCAACAGTCAGCGACTCCCGCCTTTTCGAAAGCAGCCTTGTGACACTCAATCGTTTTTACCGCCGCTTCAGGAGAGGTAACTTCCAGCTCATTAAGCGCTTCTGCCGCCCCACCCGGTACCGGTACTTCAGTGCCAATCACATAGGAAAGATCGCTTGAACCAAAAGTTGAGATCGCGGTGCTTTCCGCAATTTTCGCCAATCTTGCTGCACGTTCTGCAACAATTTCATCCGATAAAGGAATAGGGTCACCAAGACAAGACATGCTGCAATCGAGGTGAATTTTCTTGAAACCAGCCGCCACATACGCCGCAATCAAATCATCAGCGTTACGCATAGCTTCTTCAGCGTTAAGCGCTTGCCAGCGGTTGGGGCCTAGGTGATCGCCACCTAAAATGAGGTTTTCCGTTGGGAATTGAAGTAATTCCGCTTGCTCCAATACATAGTTGCGAAAGTCGACAGGTGTCATGCCTGTATAACCGCCGAACTGATCGACCTGATTGGAGGTAGCTTCAATTAATAATAACGAATCGTCGTTCAACGCCTGTTTAAGCGCCGCTTCAATCACCAGAGGGTGAGCAGAACAAACGGCATAGATACCATTTTGATCACCTGCTTTATGGCGTTGAACGAGATTTTGAAGGGTGTTCATGTACTAACTCCATAATCCACATCTGAAATGCTGTTATGGAGTTAGGCGGGAAATTACTCTTTATCGACGATAATCACTTCAACTTTCATTTCACGAAGACCCTGTACGTAATCTTCAGGAATGTCAGAATCGGTTACTAAAGTATCAATGTTTCCGAATTCGCGGATCATATGACAGCTACGTTTACCAAACTTACTTGAGTCAGCAACTGCGATCACTTGTTCAGAAATTTCACACATCAAACGGTTAAGACTAGCTTCCTGTTCGTTGTGTGTTGTGATACCTGCTCTTAAATCAAAGCCATCCACGCCTAAGAACACTTTATCAAAGCGGTAATTCTTTAAGCTATGTTCGGCTTGTGAGCCCGAAAAAGAGAGTGCATTCTTACGAAGTACACCACCCGACATCAGAACCTCTACTCCAGGTGCTGACGCCAACTCCATTGCAACATCCAGACCATTGGTCATAACCACTACATCTTCCAGCGACTTCAAGCTGGTTGCGATTTCTCGCGTAGTCGTTCCCGAATCCAGAATTACAGTGTCACCACTTTCGATAAGTTTCGCTGCTGCCTGACCGATAAGAGATTTAATGCCGGCATTTTGGCGGCGCTTCTCATGAACAGTCAGCTCAGCAATCACCCCAGTATTTGGAATGGCTGCGCCGTGTGAACGAACAACATAACCATTTTTTTCCAGAAAACTGAGATCACTACGAATAGTGACACTAGAGACATCAAACTGTGCGGCAAGGTCCTCGACACGGGCTTTTCCATCACGGTTAACCACGTTGACAATTTCCATGCGCCTTTCGACTGCACTTTTCACTTTTACCTTGTCTCCTTACGAAACCAGCGAAATCTCTTTCGCTTGATTTCGAATACAGCTTACACCTAAAAACGAAAGCAACAACGCAAGAAATGAAAACTTTTGATCTCTTTCACAATCTTTCGTGTTGTTGCGTTTACTCTTACGTACTCTTACGCATTTGTTCATATCATAACCCTCGTAATAGCGAATGCCAAACGTAAAGCCACAATCCAGCCTCCAACTTACACGATTTGTGTGACATATCACCGTCGGTAGCTTTCGGTCATAGCGCTAAAAAGCTTTCGATTTGTTTTTTGTGATCAATTACACAGCCATTGACATTTCGATCACTTACGATCCGAAGCAATTCGCAAGCAATCGAACATTTAATTGCTTGGCTAGGTGTAAAAAATAACAAAACACAAGGGCGATGAAAGGAATACACCCTTTCATTTGTTTTTAAACATCCAATACGTTTCACTTCAGGAGAACCTATGTCTATTTCGCGACGTAGCTTACTTAAAGGCATGGCAGCCACCAGTGCTGTTGCGGCAACAGCAGGATGTGCAACATCGCCTTCCTCGTTAGCATCGAGTGAAGGGCTGGCAACGCCGAAAAAGAAACCCAATCTGCTGATCGTCTTTCCCGACGAAATGCGCGCTCACGCTCTGGGCTTTATGAAGCAAGACCCATCGAGCACACCTCATTTAAACCGTTTTGCGAAACAAAGTGTGGTGCTTCGCCAAGCAGTCTCTAATTTTCCACTTTGTACCCCTTTTCGCGGCATGTTGATGACAGGGCAATACCCGTATCGCAACGGTATCCAAGGCAATAGCCATACTGCGATGCCTGGTAAATTCGGCGGGAAAGACTTTGGTATTGAGCTGAAAAAACAGACCACGACTTGGTCTGATATCTTGAAAGATCAAGGTTACAGCATGGGTTATATCGGCAAATGGCACCTTGATACGCCTGAAGCGCCTTTCGTGCCGAGTTATAACAACCCAATGGAAGGACGTTATTGGAATGATTGGACAGCGCCAGATCGACGCCATGGTTTTGATTTCTGGTATTCATACGGTACTTACGATAAACACCTCACCCCAATGTACTGGACCAATGAAACACCGCGTGATCAACCTATTCGCGTTAATCAGTGGAGCCCTGAACATGAGGCCGATATTGCGATTAAGTACCTTCGAAACGAAAACGGTGCTTACCGTGATAACGACAAACCTTTCACGTTAGTGGTGTCGATGAACCCACCGCACTCTCCTTACGATCAAGTACCACAAAAGTATCTCGATCGCCTCAAAGGACAAACATCAAAAAGCTTAAATACCCGCCCAAATGTGCAGTGGGATAAAGAATACCTTGAGGGGTACGGACCTGAGTTCTTTAAAGAATACATGGCCATGGTAAATGGCGTTGATGAACAGTTTGGTCGTATTGTCGATGAACTGGATCGTCTTGGTCTCGAAGAAGAGACCTTAGTTGTGTTCTTCTCTGATCACGGTTGCTGCCTTGGTTCACACGGAAAACCAACCAAAAACAATCACTACGATGAATCCATGCGGATCCCTATGATGTTCCGCTGGCCTGGAAAACTGGCTCCGCGCCAAGACGATCTTCTCTTCTCGGCCCCTGATATTTACCCAACCTTGTTTGGCTTAATGGGTATGCCTGAGCTGATCCCAGATACCGTAGAAGGCACCAACTTCGCCAATACCTTGCAAGGGCTTGAAGGCGATACCAAGCCAACATCCCAGTTCTACACCTTTATGCCTTACGGCGGGCAATCTTATGGTCGTCGCGGCGTAAGAACCGATCGTTACACCTTGATGATGGATCGCAAGATAGGCAAACCGCTCACCGTGGTACTGCACGACAACCAACAAGATCCTTATCAAATGCAAAACATCGCCGAGCAAAACGAAAGCCTAGTTCGTCAATTAGTAGAAGAGGAATTGATGCCTTGGCTTGAGCATACCGGTGATCCTTGGCGCCCGACAGAAGTGCCAGCCAATACAGCGAATGCTTACACCTAATTTACCCATCACAACTAGATCCAATACCAACTTAAAAATAAGGTTATTATGAACACAACAACCAAAATTATGCTTGCCTCTTTATTAGCAGCATCATCAGCACAAGCCTTTGCCAACGACTATAAAACCACGGTTGAATACCGCCACCAATATCTAGATGGTTCAGAAAAACACGCTGACCGCTTTAAAGCATTCCTAGATACAGGTAAAAACATTGGTTTTGAATTAGATGCCCGTTACTCCAACAAAGAGGGTGCGTTTGATTACATGACAATGAATGGCTCTGAGTTTTCTGCGTTTTACTACAAAAAACTCAACAAAAACATTGTCGGTCTAGCTGGCGCTTCACTGGATTTCACCTCGGCTGGTCTTGTATACGTGCCTTATGTACGCTTGAACTACGCGTTTGATAATGGCTTCCGTGTCCAAGGCCGTTATAAGTGGAAATTCTGGGACTACGGTCAACAAGGTACTGACGGCAATAGCTACCATTCGAAAATCCAACAGTTCGATACATGGCTAGGCTATAAAACAGGTGATTGGGATTTCCAATACGAATTCCAATTCTGGAAAGAAATGGCCAGCAACGCGCAGCCACTATTTGATAACGGTTCAACCGACTACCTTCACAACGTGCGCGTTATGTACTCAATCAAAACAACCGATGGTGAAAACTGGCGCCCATTCGTTGAAGTCGGTCAAGTAAAACAAAGCCGCACCACGGATGAACGTCAACTACGCTACCGTGTAGGTATTAAGTACACTTGGTAATCAGTCTGCAATAACACAATAAGCAAAAGCCTCCATCAGGAGGCTTTTTTCTTTTTCAAATAGCTAAAATGCTGAGCTCTTATCTGCCAACAACTTCTCAATCATTGGTGATAACTGCTCGTAAGGAATGTAACCCGGAATTAATTGATCACCAATTAAGATTGCTGGTGTACCACGCACCCCGAGATCATTAAATAACTGGTAATTTCGTTGTGCCATTTGGGTTGAGACTGCGTCTTCTGCCACATATTGCTCTACATGATTGGCTTTCGCCACCGTCATAATTGAACGCGCATCATGCAAACCCGGTTTACTAATGAGCATTTTATTCACCGCATCAAACTTATCACGCTGCCCTTTCCATACATTGAGGGCAAAGGTAGTCGAGTTGGTAGTCAATGACATTTCTTTCAACGGCACCAAAATATTGATCACTTTGATCTCCTCTGGGTGCTCCTTCGCGATTCGATGCACAACGGGATCTAGCTTCTTACACCACGGACAACTAAAGTCAGTTAATACAACAATCGTCAGTTTGGGATCACTAGCTCCAAACCACGGCAGATCAGGGTTGTTGTATATGTAATCATGATTATCACTTAACACCTTTTGAAACTGCTTTTCCTGTGTAAAGTAAGCATGCAAATTATCATATAGCGGATCGATAACACTTGGGTTGTCCTGAAGCATCTGATTGATCTCATCTATCTTTTGTTGCTGAGTCTTAGCAAAAGATAAAGGCGAAAAAGCGAAAGCCAGCGCTACCATTAAGGACAGAGTTACACGGCTATTAACTTTGGTTTTAATTGAGGTTTTCATCTTATTTTTCCTATGCGCTCGCACACTAAATCGAGTTGCGAGCTAATGTCTTATACCAACCCAAATAACCAGCTAACGCTGATTTACTGTATTGGCATTACTCATCCCCCTCTTTCGTGAACACATCATAATGACGAAGAGCTAATGCCGATTAAGCATCGCTCTCAACGTAGTCAATAGAACACAGTCGTCAACAGAACCACGTCACTCACAAAGTAGAGGTGATATTCGATATCAGGCATACGCCTTAAAGTTGTCTTAGGCCAAAGGCTAAGGCGTTATTCCCGAAAGACACACAAGGTAAGATGAAGCCGCCTTCCCTGTTGGAGAATAGGCTCTGTAAATATAGGAAGAGAATGAAATGCGGAGCGAAGCCCTATAACTAAGATCAACGCAACCAACAACGTCAGCAAAGCATATTGGGCAACTTGCAGTTGCTCGAACGTAATCAAGTGTTCAGATAGATCGCACTTGGTGCTCAAACCTTTACTATCATGCTGTGCAGCGGCGGTATCAATAGCGTGATGGTTTACACTGACATAACCAACTGAAGTGACCTTTTGTACCGATTCAGTGTGACTTAGCGATTGAGTACATCCACTGAGTAATCCCATGTTATTCGCTAAACACACACCAATAACCCACCACACTAACAAGAGTGTCAGGTTGGTAAATTGTGTTTGTTTTCGCTGAGCGATATACATGAAATCGAGTGTCAATGTTGGTACGAAGTAGGTTATGACTGATCAGCGCTTGGTTAGTTCCCTAAACAGTACAATTAAACATTCTAAATCGACAAAATACAGACACAAAAAAGCCGACCCAAGGTCGGCTTACTCTGTATTAACCATTCAATGGAACAGTTACATTTGCGAGAACATGTTCATTATCACACCACCAGTGATAATTAGGCCCATCGCAAGCACGGCTGGGAAATCAGGTTTTTGCTTGTAAAGCACCATAGAGAAAATGGTCACACCGATGATACCGAAACCACACCATAGTGAGTACGCGATACCCACAGGGATGTAGCCCATCGCTTTCGTTAGCGCAAAGTAACAAGTACTGTAAGCCGCAATCACCAAAACAGAAGGACCTAATTTACGGAAGTTATTGGTCTTCTTAATGAAAGAGGTGCCTGTGATTTCTGAACAAATTGACAGAGCCAACCATAATACGCCTGCATTTAACATTGTGCTTCTCCATCTTTTTGTACTACTGGTGCGGTTTCAGTTTCTTCACTTTCTTCTTCACCCATTTTCGAGAACAGGTTCATAATGATGATGCCACTGGCAATAATGGTCATCCCGATCATTGCTGCCATATCAGGGTGCTGACCGTAGAACACCATACCTAAGGTTGATACCAACAAGATGCCAGTACCCGACCACGTTGCGTAAGCAAGACCAACAGGAAGGTATTTCACTGCTTGAGACAGTGAGTAGTAACACACCACGTATAGCAGCACGATCACGGCTAGTAACGCAGTTTTAGTAAAGCCCACACTGGTATCAAACATTTTGAGGGTTGAGGTCGCTGATGTTTCAGACGCAATAACTAGCGCCATCCACAACCATTTTTTTACTGATTCAGACATTTTATGCCTCCTAACTTATTTAAATTTTTGTCTAACGATTGGATAAAAATAATCACTGAATTTGTTGTTGTTCTTTTAAATATTCCGCCGCGAGATCGGTTAAGTTATCTCGCAACGTGAATGCATTTACTCCCTTGCTCATCACCTCGTTCAAGGTGATATATCCTGATGTTGATGATTCTGGTGCTAATGGTTCTGATACTGCTGTATTTGACGAGAGTGGCGCAGGTTCTGCCTGTTTGGCCTCGGCTTGTCCCAACATTGCAGCTTTGATTTCAGCGAATGAGCCTGTCACAGCCCCTAACTGCGTTAGTGTTGCTAGCTGTGATGTGGCGCGCTCACACATGGTTTGATTGCTGGCGAGCCCCAATAGCTGGTTCAATTCACTGGTTAAATCACACTGATAATTCAGCGCATAGGTTGGTAAACCTTTCATTAACGCATACTGAAATACCTGCCCTGCGGGGGTCAGGTGTAAGCCATTACTGACTTCCGCCAAGGTAGCGACATCCAAAAATGGAAACAGCACCTGTTGATATTGATCCAGCCAAGTTACGGGCTTGCTTGCGTCCCATTGCACTTGAGTACCTAAATGCTGCACCGCAGCAAACTCATTTGGTGTGTCGGGTAGCGTCAAGATATGCCATTGGATACCTTGCCAAGTACCCAGTTGCGATGCGATTTCTTGGCGATACCCATTCGCAGCCGTCAGTACCAGTAAGGTTGGCTTTGCCATCTGTGCCAGCACCTTCTCAACTAGTGCTTTGATGGTGTTGTCATTGAAGTCTTGTGCATCCATGGTCAACTCCATCACTCAACAATATAAACCGCTTCACCGTTGCGAATACCTGCTGCATTGGCTTCGTCAGTATCGATATGAAATTCAAGCGCATAGCGACTATCAACTCGCACTACCACTTGCTCGAACACCAAACCACATTGCTGACCCGCACTAACACGCACCTTCTGGCCATTCTCCACCCCAAGCATCTGCGCATCTTGCGGTGTCATGTGAATATGGCGCTGGGCGCAAATCACTTTCGATTGCAGATTGGCGTGCCCTGCGGTGCCAACCAATAACGCATCGGCGGATTGGTACAAGTCTCCCGACTCACGCACTGGCGCTTTAATCCCCAAGGCGTAGCAATCGGCTTTCGATACTTCGAGCTGAGTTTCTGGTCTTGCTGGGCCCAATACGCGTACCTTGTTGATACTGCCTTTCGGCCCCACCACCATCACGCATTCTTTCGCCGCGAACTGCCCCGGTTGGCGCAACTCTTTTAATGGCGTAAGTTGATAGCCTTGACCAAATAGCGCTTCGATATCCGCCTGTGATAAGTGCACATGGCGGTTAGACACCCCTGTTGGGATCCCCATTGCCGCACTGTGAGTTTCAAATCGCGATACGTTTTGACTCGCAGGAAGGCGTTGTTGGATCTGATCCATTAATGCTGCATTGATCATTTCTTACTTCCTTGCGACTTACCGCTAGTTCGCTTACGACGTGAAGTCGCAGACTTACGGGTAGATGCTTTATCTGCCGATACTTCTGTTGGTTCTTGTGTTGCTGAAGTATCAGCAGACGCCGCAGTTTGTTGCTCCATTGCTGGTGGAACAGTCTGCTCTGATGGTTGCTCGCCTTGCGGCTCAGAGGTTGTGTTCGCCGCAATTGTTGTTGTATTCCCTTCCTTCGCAATCACGGATTCAGGGGTTACCTCTTCTTCTGTCGAAGTCTGTTGCTCGCTAGGGGTTTCTTGCACGGGTTGCGACTGAAGTGCTTTGCTCTCTACTTGTACCAGCGGACCATGCGCTAACATCGCAAGCACGCTGCTATCAGGACGAGCCATCACTAACGACATGCACTCTGTCACCTGATCACGAATCGCATCCAAACCACATTCCACAGCGGCGTTTACCGCACTGATTTCACCTTCGAAATAAACCGAAACTAAACCAGAACCCGCTTTTCGGTAACCGGTTAGGTGCACCCCTGCCGCTTTACACGCTGCATCGGCGGCGTGAATAGCACTGGTTAAACCTACGGTTTCGATCACCCCAAGACTTATCGTCATAATTGCTCCTTAATGTCGAACTAAGCGAATGTCGAAATCGAACTGGGTAAAGAAATCACTCAGTTTCGTCAGTTCTTCTTCGCTATATCCAAGGTCTTGTTTGATGGGATAGATCATGTCGAGCTTGTCGTATTTGGTCTTACCAAACTGGTGGTAAGGCAAAACATCGATGCGTTGGATATTACCGTTGCCACGTTTCGCAAGATCCATCACGTATTCAAATGCACCGGTGATCGAATCATAAGAATCGTTATAACCACGGATCAGCGGCATGCGGATCACGATATTGGCACCGAGCTCAACCAAGCGTTCAAGGTTACGTTTCACCCCTTCGTTACCAATTCCGAATAAATCTCGGTGTTGATTGGTATCGATTTGCTTGATGTCGAATAGGAACAAGTCGACGCACTTAGCTAACTTTTCGTAGTTCTCAATTCGCGTTGTACCTTGGGTTTCGATCGCGGTATTGATCATCTGCTTTTTGCATTCAGTTAGCAGCGCCGCCGCAAAATCGGTTTGCATGCTTAACTCACCGCCACCCAGGGTCACACCACCACCTGAAGACATGTAGAAATCATAATCTTGCATAATGATTTCCATCAGCTCCGCCACAGTGACGTCTTTACCCATCACATCGAGCGCGTCGCCCATGCACACTTCTTCACATTTGCGACAGCCAATACAATCCACGGTACGATCCACTTTATGAACGCGATTACCGTTGGCATCAGTGGACATCAGGTGCACGCCCGCCGGACAAACCTCAGCACATTTGCCGCATTGCACACACTTATCGTGGCTTACCATCACTTGGAACTTACTGCTTAGCCCTTCAGGGTTGGCACACCAGTCACAACGCAAATTACAGCCTTTGAAAAAGATCAGCGTGCGGATCCCATCACCGTCATAAATGGAGTATTTTTGAATATTAAAAATACGTCCCTTTAGTTCTGTTTCATTACTCACTTGTGCTATCCCAGTCATTGTTATTCTCCTCACTTCGCCTGTGCGCTTGCCTGTGCTCACGAGATCAGGCTTGGTGTTGGTTTGTAATTAAGGGGGCTTTATGCCCCCTTAGGCTGGGTTAGAATTTCTCAAGTACGGTACGGCTGATGATTTCGTCCTGAACTTCTTTACAAAGCTCTACGAAGTAAGCACTGTAGCCCGCCACACGCACGATCAAGTCGCGGTATTTCTCTGGCTCAAGCTGCGCTTTCTTCAACACTTCGTTATCAACGTAGCTGAACTGCATTTGACCGTTACCAAGGATTGATGCGGTACGTAGCAAGGTGATCAAACCGTTCTTACCTTCTGGCGTATCTAGCAAGCCTTTCAAGAACTTGAAGTTGTGCACCATACCGATGTTCATGGTTTCAACATTCATCTTGCTCACTGACTTGATGATTGCCGTTGGGCCATGTTTATCTGCACCTTGAGTTGGGCTGATACCGTCCGACAATGGCATCCATGCTAGACGACCATTTGGTGTCGCATTGGTTAGCTCACCGATTGGGGTGTTGTTAGAGATAGACAGGGTGCCGTGGCTCATGGTGGAGTACAGCATTTGATAATCACGACATTCGCGTTCAGTCCACTCGGTAATATCCAAAGCAAACTCATCGGCGTAGTTGTCATCGTTACCGAATTTCGGTGCGTTCAAACAATCGCGACGTAGCTCTTCAAAACCTTCAAAGTTCGCCAGCATCGCATCACGCATTTGCTCTAGGGTGTATTTCTTATCTTCAAAGACCAGTTTGCGGATCGCAGCCATTGAATCGACGTATGTCGCTAGACCCGAGAAGATCAAACCAGGACCGTGGTTGATCACCGCACCACCAGCAGCAACGTCTTTACCTTGTTCCATACAACCTTCAACCATCAGAGACATCAGTGGTTTAGGTGCAACATCACGGTGAACACGTTGGCTGATCACGGTACCGATCGCCGACAATTTGATGATGTGTGCGACTTGCGCTTTCACTGCTTCATCGAACTGTTCGAAAGTGTGGATCTGATTGAGATCGCCCGTATCCAAGCCTTGGTAGCTATCAAATAGCACCATACGACCACGGTTTAGCACGAACTCAATTGCAATCGGCCATTGGGTGTAACCTGTTGATGTCCACTGGTAAATACGACCTGATTTTTGAGGTTCTACACAACCCATCAAGCAGTAGTCACGTGCATCTTCAAAGTCATACCCTTTGCGTAGCATCATCTTGATATGAGAGTCATCGAAGTGACACGCAGGGAAGCCCATACCCGCTTTAACCACATCCACAATTTTCTCAAGGTAGTTCTGTGGTGATTGGTTATGAATACGACACGCAAGCGATGGTTGGTACACTTTGACGTAGCGAACAGCGTCCATGATCATCAGGGTTAGATCATTGGTCGCATCACCACCTTGACGTTTCTGACCACCAACCGTTAGGTTGATGAACGGCTGGTAACCTGCAAAGTATTTCGCGCCAAGTTCGCTCGACATCCACATCAGCTCAGCACACTTGATGATGAAAGCCTGCATCATTTCCAATGCTTGATCTTCCGTCAGGCGACCAGAATCGATATCCGCACGGTACATTGGGTAACAGTATTGGTCCAAACGACCTAACGATAAGCCTGTTTGGTTTTCTTCCACTTCAAATAGCGACTCAATAGTCCAGATGCTTTGCAGCGCTTCTTGTAGTGTTTTCGGGGGATTAGCTGGCACATTTTCGTTAGTTTGCGCGATAGTCAGCAGTTCTGCACGGCGTTGTGGATCCGTTTCTTTTTCTGCTAGTTCAAGAGCATGAGCCGCGAGACGGTGAGAGTAAGCTACCACACCTTCACAAGTTTCAATCGACGCTTTGTAGAAGTAAATCTTGTCGATGTCGTCTGGGTTTTCCATGCTTAGCGACGCCAGTTTCTCTTGCGCGTCAGCTTTGATGCCGTTCATACCTTTGGTGAACAGTAGGATGTCGTAACCCGGGCAAGTATCACCGCCACCATTGATTTGGTGGTAAGACAAATCACTGACAAAAGTCTCGCCACTGAAGTCCCACAGACCGGCTTCACGGTATTGTGCTTCACAGATTTCATCCAGTGAGCGACCTTCCCAGAACGGTACGATTTCTTCGCGGATCACGCGCTTGTCTTCTTCAGAGATCTCAAACGGATCCTGTGGACGCGTGCTCATGGTATCAAGCTCGTCGCGTACCCAGCGCCATGCGATATCTGGTGAGAAAGCACCTGCACGAGGCTTACCACATGGGTGACCAACGATTAGCTCGTCATCTTGGATCAATAGTGGTGCCGTTTCACACGCGTAACGAAAAGCTTTAGCTCGCAATAGGATCAGCGGTAAACCTTGGTTTTTCTTGGTTACTTCGGTGAACGCTTGCGCACGGTAGATAGACACACTTGGACGCGCTTTCAAGTAGTTGTTACGAAGGCGCTGCATACGTGGCGTTAAGCCTTCCATCTCTTTCACATCGCACGCGCTATCCGTTGCTGGCGCAAAACAAGGTGTTGCTGCTTGTGGTGCAACCGCTCCCGCTTGGAACAAACGCATTTGCAGGCCGTTGTTCAAGCTGGCAAGGTTGTTACGCGCCGCCAGTAACATAGCTGACAGTTCATTTTGAACCAGTTGGCTGTCGGTCATTGCACCGCCCTGCACCATCCAGTCAAACATTGGGTAGCCTGTATTCGCCATATCGGCACGCACTTCAGACAGCTCAACCAATTTCAGCCATAGGCATTCAATCACTTCGTACGCTTGTTCTGGGGTGATCACACCGGCATTAATATCACGTTGGTAGTAACCGTATAGCGCCTTATCGAAACCGATATGACCCACTGCGTAACCGCCGTTATCAAGGTGCATCATCAATTGAATTAGGTAGAACGCCTGGCACGCTTCTTTAAAAGTGCGTGCTGGTTGACCCAAAATATGACGTAGCGTTGCTGCTGATTCTTGAAGTTCCGCTTTGCGGTATGGGTGCATTTCAAGGTTTGCTTTCGCTTCAAGCTCAGCCGCCAAGCGTTGCGTTAAGGTTTCAGCACCTTTGCACGCAAGCAGCATTGCTTTGCCTTGGTTTACTTCGTCCATACCGTTGCGGCTAATAGCACTACCGATATTTTTCAGACGTGATTCCATGTGTTGTGCTAGCACATCAAAACCTGTGCTAATCACTGTCATGTAATCGGGTGTATCTGTGTTGTCGCTATTTAAGAAACCAAATACTGATGGGCTGTTTAGCTCTTCTTCAGTGTGGAAAATAGCACCACGAAGGGCTGATGATTGACTACCCACAATCAGTTCGTCTTGACCAATGTAGAGCGGTAGATCTGCCATCAATTGGCTAAAGTGTTGCGCTTTTTTCACTAGTGGTGGCATACCAGCAATATCTTCACCGATTGATGCCAAAATGGTTGCGCGCTCAGAATTAATTGAGCTGTTCTTCGCAAGTAATTTTTCTGCCAGCATTTTTACGCGTGGCGTTAGAGAATAGTTGGCCATGTTTAGCCTCTCCTACTATTTTGTTTCCCTGTGGCCAGCAGAACTGGCCACTTGAATATTGGATAAAAACTGAAATCAGATTAACGGCTAACGCTAAGTTAACGAGGCCGATAGAAAGCTCTGGCGATACAAGGTTTCCAGTTCTGTTTCACTCGCTGAGCGTGGACTGGTTGGGGTACAGTTATCTTGTTTCGCCAGTGTCACCATCGCAGCTAACGTGGCATTAAAGTCGTACTCTGTGATCCCGCAGGCTTGGATATTGGCAGGCAAACCCAATTGCTCACGCAACACGTCAATGGCAACAATCAAGCTACGTACACCTTCCCGCGCATTTGCGGCTGGTAAACCCAACAATGCTGCAAGACGGGTGTATTTTTGCGCTGCGAGTGTGTCGCACTGGCCTTGATAATCGGCGTTGAACGCTACCACTTGGCTCATCAACAAAGCATTGGCACGACCATGCGGTACACCAAACTTGCCGCCGAGGGCGTGAGCTAAGCTGTGCGTAATACCAAGCGAAGCATTAGTGAACGCCATCCCTGCAATGCACGATGCGTTGTGCATTTTTTCGCGAGCATGCAAGTCACTGCCTTGCTGGTAGCAATCAAGCAAATGACGGAATACCAACTGCACTGCTTTTTCAGCCAGCGCATCGCTAAAGTCCGACGCTTGGTTAGACACGTAAGCTTCAAGCGCATGGCAAAGCACATCCATCCCGGTATCAGCGGTAATACTGGCTGGCACTGATTTCACAAGGTTCGGATCGAGAATGGCGAGATCTGGCAGCATGTACTCATCCACCACCACCCATTTTTCGGTATTCGATTTAATCACCGAAAATGCCGTTACTTCTGAACCAGTACCACTCGTTGTTGGCACGGCAACAAAGTAAGGTTTTTGCGCCAATTGACCGCCTTGCGCCAAGGTGTAAATCACCCCTTTCGCTGCATCGATCACCGAGCCACCACCCACAGCCACCACCACATCAGGCTGTGCTGCCACAAAGGCTTTCATGCCATTTGCAATCACAGAAAGATCAGGGTCTGGCGTGACATCAGCGAACACATCAACCGTCATGTGATTGGCTTGCAATGGTTGAGTTACCATCTCGGCAATACCAAATTTCACCATGGCTTGATCTGTGATCACCAATGCTCGCTGACCTTGTAAGGCACGCAGCTTATTCAGTGCATCCGCACCAAATTGAATTGCTGGTTTGATTTGAAAATCATTCATGGTTGTGCCTTTTCCTATCGACCTTGATGGATCTTTTCGACAATCGCGACAATCGACATCGCTTTGTAATCATGCTTGTGCAATGCGAAGTACTCTTCGACTAACACTTGGTCACCAACCCCAGCACCAACACTGTCGACCGCGACATAAGTGCGATCTTTAATCGGTTCTAGGTCATCACCCAATGCCGTAACCAACAACAAATTCGAGCCACGTAGTTCATCACTCTTCTGGGTCGCGACAACGTGCCCAGTCACTGTTGCAAGAATCATCTTCTTACCACCTTGGTTATTCGGTTATGACGCCATGCGACCCATGACTTGTTTAATGATTTGCTCGACTTGTGCTTCCGAGATGTCATTACACGCATCGTGTTTTACAGTGTCATTGGCTGGCGCAATAGGTGCTGCGGTTGAGGTAAAACGATCATCACCATTTGAAGTCGTCGCCACTGGTGCTGTCGCGGCAGGCGAACCGCCAGTGAAACGGGTATCTTCAAAGATACTGACAGGTTTATTCGTTGCCGCAGGAGCTACGGGAGCTGGCTCTTGGTACGAGGTGTAGCTTGGTTCACAAGCAGGTACTGTTGCCGCAGAAACAGACGCAGCAGGCGCTGTCGGTTGACGCAACTCTTCAATCGAACGTACGCCGTAACCCACTTTTCTCACGTTAAGCAAGTTCATTGGGCCCACGTTGTCAGAACTTGAACCACCACCAAGCGCACCACAACCAAGAGTCAGTGCTGGCGTCAGATTTGAGGTTGCACCGATACCGCCAAGCGCAGCTGGGGTGTTCACTAACATTCTGAAAACAGGTTTTTCCAACGCGAACTCACGCACGATGTCGGTGTTTTGGGTATGAATCACCAAGGTATGACCCATGCCTTCGTTGGTCAGCAGTTCCATGACACGCGCACAAGCGGTATGCCAATCTTCTTCAACATACAGACCTAGCACTGGGCAAAGTTTTTCGCGTGAGTATGGATTCTTCGGTGAAACCGTCGTTTGAGGCGAGACCAATACTGTGGTGTGAGCAGGAACACTAAAGCCCGCTTTTTGCGCCACAGTCAGTGCACACTGACCAACCATTTCAGGGTTAATCATGCCGTTTGGACGTAGCAAGAGCGCAGCCAATTTCTCTGACTCTTGTTCGTTCATCAGGTAAGCACCCTGACGGATAAGTTCTTGATGAACTTGATCGTAAATACAACGCTCTACAATGATGGATTGCTCAGACGCACAAATCACACCGTTATCAAACGTTTTGCTGGTGATAATGTCTTTCACCGCTTGCGGCACATTCGCGCTGCGCTCAATGAACGCTGGACCATTACCCGGACCGCCACTGATTGTTGGCGTACCAGAAGCATAAGCCGCGCGTACCATGCCTTCACCGCCCGTTGCTAAGATCAAAGACACGTCTTTGCTCTTCATTAGCGTTTCAGTCGCTTGCATAGTTAGCAATGTCACACCATCAACGATTCCGGCTGGCGCACCTGCTTCTTGAGCTGCACGTTTCACCACTTCAATCGCTTGTTGGCTACACACTTTTGCATTTGGGTGAGGCGAGAAAATAATCGCGTTACCCGCTTTAAGCGCAATCAGCGTTTTGTAGAAAATGGTCGACGTTGGGTTTGTCGACGGAACAAGTGCGGTGATCACACCAAGAGGTACACCGACATCCATGACCTTATTCGCTGAGTCATCAGCAATAATGCCCACAGTTTTCATATCGCGGATATGTTCGTGTACTTGGGTTGAAGCAAATAGGTTTTTAAGTACTTTATCTTGCCAACGACCAAAACCTGTTTCTTCGTGTGCCGCTTTTGCTAATGGTTCAGCGTGGCGGGCAGCTTCTGCTGCAATGTGAGCAACAATTTTATCGACTTGTTGTTGTGACAACTTCGCAAATTGGCGCTGTGCATTTTTCGCATTCTTCACCAGCTCGCGAGCGGCTTGAATGGATTGCAAATCTTTATCTAACATCATGACCAATAATCCTTCATCTTACTTCCCGCTAGCGAGGCAAGCGCCTTGCCAGCAGGATCACCCTCATGCTTGATGCTGAGAGGCAATTTTTTCGATGTCGTTATGAGGGCGAGCAATCACACGATGCGATACAACCACACCAACTTTACGAGCCGCTTCGATACCAGACTCAACCGCTGCATTCACAGCGCCTACATCGCCTTTCACCATCACGGTGACCAAGCCAGAGCCCACATTTTCGTAGCCGATAAGTTCAATATTTGCCGCTTTGCACATAGCATCAGCCGCTTCAATACTCGGAACTAACCCTTTTGTTTCGATAAGACCTAATGCGTCTTTCATAGGATTTTCCTTTATTCAGTCACTGTGTATTGAGAAACGATTTTCTCAATGTCAGCATGAGGACGCGCAATCACAAGCGAAGTCACGACTTCACCTACGCGCTGAGCAGATTCAACACCAGAATCAACTGCTGCTTTAACCGCACCCACATCACCACGAACCATGGCAGTCACTAAGCCTGAACCCACGTTTTCGTAGCCAATTAATTCAACATTGGCAGCCTTACACATCGCATCTGCCGCTTCGATACAAGCTACTAAACCTTTGGTTTCAATCAGCCCTAATGCATCTTTCATTACTAAACTCCTTGCTCGCCTTAGGCTTTGTGCTTAATAACGATTTTGTCGATGTCGTTGTGTGGACGTGCAATCACAAGCGAAGTCACAACTTCACCCACACGTTGTGCAGACTCAACGCCTGAATCAACCGCAGCTTTCACCGCACCTACATCACCTTTCACCATTGCAGTGACCAGACCTGAACCCACGTTTTCATAGCCAATTAGCTCGACGTTAGCGGCTTTACACATTGCATCTGCAGCTTCTACACACGCCACAAGACCTTTTGTTTCAATCAAACCTAATGCGTCACCCATGTTTGATTCCTCCGTTACTGGGATTAAATATTGTTATTGGAAGGCTGCTAAATGACTGAAGGCTTGTTGTGATAGAACGAATTGAACAAGCCATTAGCGACCTCGGAACGACTATATCGCCCCAAGATCGCCAATGGCAGATTACTCGGCATGGGTGAGATATTTAGTTTATTACTCTATAAATAAGCGCTATTTATCTTTTCTTTTATGGGTTATTCCTGTTTTTTATCTTTTTACGATTTTGCCTAACAGCATATTTCACCTTATATAGCGAATTAGCGCCGTTAGAAATCCTTATTGAAAATGGTTCTTATCTGCAGGCAAACTCAGTCCTAAAACTGTGAACTGCGCCGTCTTGTAATCGCAGTTTGAAAGTAAGGTGAAGGAAGAATTGAGCGGAATTTGACTAGCAAATACGGCACAAGTCAGTGTTGAACAAGCAAATGAAAAGCCAAGCACTAGGCCAAGAGTAAGTAACTAATGATAATTTGCTTATTAGGGTTTTCGACCGACAGCCAAGCCACTCAAAATAACGCAAAATGGTAAAAAACGGCGTGACCAACTTTGCCAGCAGGCTGGCCTGGAGCTAAAAACGTTGAGCACTTAGAGCGACAAAATCACGCAACGACATTCAGTTATTAGTAAACCGCAGTTATAAATGAGTGACCGGTTATAGATAGGTCAGTTCTGATTGCGTTTAAGTTTAGGGCTTGGGGCTTGGGGCTTGGGGCTTGGGGCTTGGGGCTTGGGGCTTGGGGCTTGGGGCTTGGCAAGATGAAGAAGTCAGATAAACCGCTAAAAACAAGTAAGAATGAGCAAAGACTCATTCCTACTTGATACCAGATTAACCCGTGATAGAGCAGACAAACAGAGGCGAGTTAATTGAGCTCAGCAACACAGTATCGTGGTTAAGTTGCTGCACTTGTATTTGCAACGCGTGGTTACTGTCGGACATTTCACGCATAAAGTAATCGAAAATTACATCCGGCGTTTCATCAATGGAAGATTTGCTTGATGACCAGCTTTTTACTTTGTACATCCGCTCAAGATCAGAGACCCGCTGGCTATAATACTCAAACTTCACATACCGCTGCATGTAAAGCCAGCCAGCCTTGGAATCTGAATAACCTTCCACCACCATCGAGCCAGTGCCGCCGGTAGCAAAATGGAAATGCACATTTACATTCACGGTTTCTGTCTCAGTATCTTCAAAGTGCATGATGGCGCGAGCGGCACACTTCATTTCGCCGCTATTCTCAGGCATCACTTTAGATAAAAAAGGCAAAGTACAAAGCAAAAACAGAATAAGCGCATAAAAGAAAAAGATCTTACCGCCTTTATTTGAGTGCATGCTTATTTCCAAGAATAGTAAAAGTAGTTATCGCAATAGGCATAGGGGTTATTGTCGTTTTTGGCACACTGCGCCATGAAAGTGCGCCCTAATCCTTTATTTTTAAATTTATCACTGTAATAAAAAATAAATCGCCGATCATCATTACATTCTAAGCCGAGTTTTTTCCTCACCGCATCGAAACTATTTCGGTAGCTTTTTGCCATTTCAGAATTAATCATGTTTTCATTCGAAAACAGCTCACAAACACCCGATGTCACTTGGTTCAGTTGAACGATATTGATCGAACGTTCAGAAATAATAGCCGTCCATAACAACACCAATGCAGCAGTAAACAAGGCTGCACTAGCCATCATCCAATTACGCTCTTGCTCCTCTGTTTGCTCTGGTAAGTCATCATCACTGTGTTTAGCCTTCGCTGCTTTTTCCGGCGTAACCTCTTGATTGGAAAAGATAGGATGCAGCGGATTATCGTCAACGACTTCAATCAACAGATCTTTATTAATTTCCAGTCGACCACGAGCAATGGTGACAATCACATCATCGATCTGGTAATTACGAAACGATTTGCGTAATAAACTCAGATACTGATTAAGATTGCTGTTTGATGAAGTCAGCCCATTATCGTCCCATACTTTTTTCATGACTTCATCACGAGTGATCACCCCAGGGTGCTGTAATAAAAAATACAGTAAGGCATTCGCAGTAATAGAAAGGTGGGTATCTGAAGTACCATTATCATCAATGCTTAATGTTGCATCGGTAGCATCATAATAAAGAAATCCATTAATCTTGTACTTCATCGCTCGAAATTAAATCCATTTAAATAAACATTTTATATACTACTTCATTCGCGCACACTCACTCTGTGGTACGACACCAGCATGCTTTATTCATATTTATGCAGCAGTAAAAATAAGCCACATAAATACTAGTGATATGGCAATTCCGATTCATGATTTAGATCAATTTATACTTGTCGTACCAGTATGTAATTCATGGTTCTGTCAACTAAATCACATCTCACAAATTTTATTGAAGAAGAATGGGTAGAGACTGCCCTAATAAATATTCCTTTTAAGAAAAGTTTTAATGAAGACTTTAGAATTATTACTAAAAAGGATACGTATGACATATCTAACCTTTTACTCTTCCTTTCATATGTCTACTCTCTATCAGCTAATGCTGTCACTTCTGACAAAAACAGCTCCATAGCAGCATTCATTGGTTTACCTAAAGCCCATATCACTTCTGTCGACCATTGATTTGGCCGAGTCGTTTCCGTCGGGCTTAAGAAAAACTGTTCTACGTCACCATTTTTCAAAGCTGAATAACATAAAAACTCAGGTAACAGCCCCCATGTAGGGGAAGACTTAATTAGTGCTAGAGTGCTTTGCATATTATTGCTATATAGCATTCGATTACTAAAGTTATGCGTTTCCTCTTGGCCCAACTGCTTCATAAACAAAGCGCCAACTTGCAACTCACCTCGGAGCTCTTCCGCACTCACCACTTTGTTTTTCAATCCAAGAGATGGCGAAGCAACCGAAATCACTCTAAAACGATAACCATCCGCAACCGACAACTCATGATGACGATGAAAAGTATTCAGACTAAAGCCAATATCTGCTTGGCTCGTCAGCACCCAACTTCTGACCTGCATTGGATCACCGTTTAGAACCTGTAACTCTAGCGTTGGATATTTTGTCATGATTGAAGATAAAATCTTAAACCATCGGTCATCCGTTAAGCACAAATCAACAGCAATCGATAGCTTAGTTGGCACACCTTGTAACAGGCTATTTGCCTTTATTGCTAGATGTTCATTCTCACGAATCACAGATTTGGCATACTGATAAATCTCTTTACCATATTGAGTAATTTCTAACGAACGCGGCTTTCTAACAAAAAGATCTAACCCCATTTCTGCTTCAAGATTTGCCACTAACCCACTGATTGTTGTGGTGTGTTTTCCTAAACGATAGCTAGCTTGCTTGAAGCTTCCTCTTTCTACCGTCTCAACAAAAGCCTCAAGTTGCTCCAAAGTTACTGCCATATATCCCCCACATTTACTTCACTAACAAAAATAGCAGTTAGAGAGGGTTTAAGCCACTCTTGGTGATGTTCACTGTCTACGACGTAACGATGATAATGGCGCCATCCAAACGAAAAGATTTGC
The DNA here is from genome assembly GCF_001650345.1 of Photobacterium jeanii. Taxonomy (GTDB): domain Bacteria; phylum Pseudomonadota; class Gammaproteobacteria; order Enterobacterales; family Vibrionaceae; genus Photobacterium; species Photobacterium jeanii. The sequence continues at coordinate 384,734 of NZ_LVHF01000029.1, forward strand.
AGGTCATATCATTATTACCTGCACCTCCCAAGCCAAAGGTGTGATTATGAAATCGACAAAGCTAAACAAAATTACCATTGCCGCTCTTGCTGCTGTTTCTATTTCAGGTGCAATCTCAACTGCGAACGCATGTTCTCGTATCATTGCCGATACGGAAGCTCATGGCATTACCGTTGCACGCTCATACGATTGGGGGGAGCGTCTATCAAGTGTTGCTAAGGTATCACCAATTGGTATGGAGCGTTCATCTCGCCAAGTGCCAGAATATACCAACCCAGCAACATGGAATACGAAATACCAAACTGTGTATTTTGAAGAAATTGAAACATTCCATGGCACAACAGGTGAAGCAATTAATACCGAAGGATTCTCAGCTTCATTGCTTTATCAAGACCCATCAAAAGCCTTTATTAAAGATGCGGCTGATAACGGTACACCAGCTCTTCATCTATCAGATATTGTGCCTTTCTTAGTTGAAAACTTTAAAACTGTTGATGAAGCCGTAAATGCATTTAATAACGGTGAGTGGCAAGTTGCTTGGAAAACCGGAATTGCGGGTCATCAACATGGCTTCCACGTATCTGTGCAAGATAAAGCAGGTAATATCGCCTTGTTCCAACTTAATGCGGGCGGAGAAATGAAAGTTCACCGTGGCGATGCAAATTCTGACTTACGTGTTATGGCAAATGCCCCGCTTCAGCAAGATCATCGTGCTTATGTTAAGACATTTGATATGACTGACGCTGAAAAACTGCCAGGTTCTATTTCATCCCGTGATCGCAATGTTCGTGGCTTATATAACTCAGCCAATACAAAGTGGACTGCGGATGAAACTTGGGAACAAACTAGAGGAAAAATGAAAGCAATGTTTGATGCTGGTAACCTCGTTAGCCAAGATGTTATCGACCCAACGAATGGTGCAACATACGCAACATGGGAGACTTTCGTTTACAACCTAGAAAACGGAGAGATCACGTACTTTAATGCTGATACCGCGACACAAGTCTCAATGAACCTTAACGATATCAAGCAGTTTACTACGCCAATGTGTGCTGATTTAGTCTCACAAGCGAGTAATGGCGGTAAATTAACCTTTACTACCTGTAGCTAATTTTTGTTACTCACTTCGATGTTTGCTTAATGATTACTCAGGATAACAATCCTTCTACATGAGTAAAAACATCCCCACCTTGTGTAATGCCAATGTGGGGATGTTTGCTTTAAATCAGTTAGACTCGTGTACGTGCCTATACCTCTGTTCGCTCTAATTCCGAGCTCAACTCACCCTCTTTATTAAACACACCCTCTAGCATTAGAGTAAGCGCGCCGTCACCTGTCACATTACATGCGGTACCGAAGCTATCCTGCAATGCAAAAATCGCAATCAACAAGGCAACACCGGCAGGATCAAAGCCAACGACACCGACCACGATCCCCATAGAGGCCATCACAGTTCCTCCTGGAACACCTGGCGCACCAATGGCGAAAATACCAAACAACAACACAAACAACGCCATAGTGCCAACTGATGGAATAGCACCGTAAAGCATCAGTGAGATCACCATAATAAATAGCGTTTCAGTTAGAACCGAACCACATAGGTGAATGGTGCCGCCTAGTGGAACCATAAAGTCGACCGTTTCTTTACTTAGCACTTTCGACTGACGAGCACTGTTTAATGCCACGGGCAAAGTCGCTGCGCTCGACATAGTGCCGACAGCAGTTAGATAAGCAGGGCCGTAATGCTTTAACACTTCCCACGGATTTTTACCGGAAACAGCACCCGCTAGCGTGTAAAGCACTGCCAACCAAATCATGTGACCAATCAGTGCAAGCACCACGATTTTTAAAAACACGGGTAATTGCAGCGTCAACGTGCCTTCGTATGCCAACCCAGCAAAAGTACTTGCAACAAAGAATGGTAGCACTGGGATCACGGCTGATTTGATCACCAACAGCATCATTTTTTCAAACTCATGCAGTGCTTTTTCAAACACTTCCGCTTTGGTTTTAAGCGTGGTGATACCTAATAGAATTGCAACAACCAGCGCTGTCATCACCGACATCACAGGTGGAATAGCAAGTTTGAAACTGGCGTCAGGCAATTCTTGCAAGCTGTTCATTACATCGGGTACTGACAAATGCGGAATAATCACCAAGCCAGCCGTATAAGCAAAAGTTGCCGCACCAACCGCCGATAGGTACGCCATGCCAATGCCCATACCTAACATTTTATTGGCGTTATTTTTTAACTTAGTAATCGCAGGCGCGATAAAGGCAATGATCACTAAAGGTACAGTAAAGAAAATAAACTGCCCTAACACATATTTGATAGAAACAACCACTTCCATCACAGATTCATTTGCCAATAAACCGATGACAGAGCCAAACACAATGCCCATTAGAAGCTTAATGATCAAAGACCATTCGCTTTTCACTTTTTTATCTTTATTCATAATATGATTTCTCAATCCATTTATAGAAATACACAAGTAATTCCAAGTAAAACAAAACCACCTAAGGCACTGAAAGAAGCACAAAGAGAGAAATAAGCGATTAACTTATTCGTTAACGAATAATATTTGCGCTAAGCGGCTAGAAACCGTCTTAATTTATAATATTCAATAGGATATAAGAAAATCGCCATAATCAAATGAATGATTTGGTATATATTATTCGACTCAGGCTGTTTTATTACAAATTTGAAACAGGATTATAAATGAACACTGACAATAAAAAGTGACACGTAACATAAAAGTAGTTATCTGCTTTATTAATAACCACTTTTAGTTCGCATAACGTGATTTAACTAAAATTTAAATTATATAAAATTGAGCTTAAAATAACCCATTTCACAACTTTCACGTCATCTTCAATAAATTAACTCTCGATATTACAGCCCCCGCAGAATGCGGTGCTCTGCAATGCTAGAAAGCACAAACATCATCATATAGCCCATGCAGAGCGCCACTATGATCGCAACAACGTTGGCAGTAAACAAAGATAACAAATAATACGCACCAACTAAGGTCACAATGCCACTCAAACGGATCAGTAAGCTTTGCGTAAAGTGACCATGCGCTTTGATATAAGCCAGTTGATAGGCGTTCAGCATCATAAAAACAAAGAAAATCGAGAAGTGAAATAGCACAGGTACAGCACCACTGTACTGTGGCGGGAATACCCACATTACAATTTCTCTTCCCCACAATAGCATGGTAAGGAAAAACGTAGCCCCGACAGCAAATGACAATCTAAAGACCCAACGACGAATGTCTCTAATTTGCTGATGTAACCCCTTACGAACACATACCGACAGTTCAGGCAGCACAAACCGATAAATAGGAAAGACAAACAACATCGTCATATAAGTAAATACTGGACGAACAACAACTTGGAAATCCCCGAGCTCATCAAGGCTGAAGTGGCTGATCGTTAACAGAACAGTAATGTAAATCATCAGAATGCTGGCTCCAGCTTCAAGTGATGCCGTAAAGCTTTTTTTCACATAACTGATCAAAGTGGGATCAAGATGAACGGTTGTCAAAGGTCTAGTTGCAATCTGTTTTCGACGGCTAACATACATAAAGAGTGCAACACCCAATGACGACAGACTCAAGCCATAGAATAATGACGACAACGCATCAAGCTGAACCACATAATAACAGAGCAAAAATAGCACCACATTACTCAGAGGCTCCAGCCACGTGACCCGGTTTGAGATACTGTAAAGGCGATACATGGCAACCAAGTTCGTAAAGTAAACCTTCAGCCCCATACTGACGATAACCCCTACCAACTGGAGATAACCAACATTGATGTGTAGCTCATGTTTGATGTATGGCAATACTATCCCCCAAGTAACCAACACCATCAGAATCAAGCTAAAACGAAAGATATTGATAATATCGTGATCATTTTTTGTCTGACCATAGCTCACCACCATCGATGAACGAAAGCCGGTCATTAAGATCAAAGATAACGAGATAATATCAATCACACTGTTAAAGAGAGCGAGATCGTTTTTTGGCACCCATTGTGCCAACCAGATTTTAAACAAGAACCCAACCGAGATACTGGCTAGTGTTGCCCATACCCCAGTAATGAAAGCTTGTTTCAGGCGAGGTAAGACTTCTTCTGGCAAAGAGGAGGATTGAACATCAAGCTTAGACATATAGAAACAATAATAACTAGTTTGTCAGCATGTTAACGGATTTACCCTATCAAATCCCCCTTACACGATAAGTTAAAAGGAAAATTAACCTTACCAAAATGATGATTCATGCTCATCAGCCTGCCACTCTTTAACACCTAAAGTTTGTACTATCTGTCAGCTTTGAAAAACTGCCACAATACAAAAAGTTACTGATTAAACGACTCGACTACTATACAGTGATCATTCGCCTCACTCGCTTCTGGAGATCATCTATGCCATCAAACAACAAACTGGTACGTTACCAAAGTATTGAAGTTAACGCTGCGTTTGAAAAAGAGAGTGAGTTACTTCAGCAAGTTCAAAACAATGAATTAGCGCAGGTGCTTTTGCTGTGGCAAGCCAAAACACCAACTCTAGTGCTACCTGCTGGCAATAAGTGGCAAAATACCCCAGAAAACGAAGCGCAATTACTGCAAACAGGTTGGCAACTCTGTGCACGCAAAACTGGTGGCGCTCCTGTACCGCAACAACCGGGGATTATTAACCTGTCCCATATTTATCATTGGCCACAAGGTGAGGCTTACAATATCCAACAAGCTTACCTTAGCCTATGTCATGTACTCACTGCATTCTTCGCGGAATTAGATGTTAAAGTTGATATCCATGCCACACCAGATTCGTATTGTGACGGCGATTACAACTTAAATATTAATGGGCAGAAAGTGGTGGGAACTGCGCAACGCGTGTTGCTGAAAAAAGGTGGCGGACAGGTAGTACTCTCTCAGGCCTGTATATTATTAGACGTTGATTTAGTCAAAGCGGTGCAACCCGTAAACCTCTTCAATCAACTCTGCGATAACCCGACGGTAGTAAAAGCAGAAGTGCATACCCCGCTCTTTGCGCACCTCAAAACACCGCTCGCCGTTGATACCTTATATCAAAAACTCACAGAGGCGTTTCTTCAATACACTGACCATTCCAGTCAATAAGCGAGAGCTATTTACTATTGGTTGCTGAACAAATGACTTGGCACTGAAAAAAGACATTTGAATTTAGAATCATGGCATCGAGCTTTTCATTATCAAAATGCTCGTCGAGTGCTCTTGCAATCCAGATTAAGCTCAGCCCGAACAAACAAACCAACATCAATAATACTGCCTTGGTGATCACTTTCGGTTATCCTCATATCCTGGTTAGTATTCCAGCCTGAAAGCAATGCGAAGCTTGTCGGCGGTTTATAGAAATTACGATGTAATCTTTCGATATCACGCACTATTGCCCATTACATCGAGCAATAGTACGTAACCTTATACGGTGGTCACTTTATGGTCTGAGATTACTTTTCATGGTGAAAGTAAGAAGCTAAAAGTTACCAACCTTCTTTAGATATATTGTTGAGCAACTTTAACCGCTTTAGCCAAATCTGGCGTAGTCGTTAACTCAGGCACACGCTGGATATGACGGATCGTGTTTGTTTTATCAACGACAATAATGGTTCGAGTTAATAAGCCAATGCCATCAATTTGCGTCCCCGTTTGATTACCAAAGCTATGTGATACTGAGTCTGATAAGAAAGTGACTTTATCGCTAATCTTGGCGGTTTTAGCAAAACGCGCCTGAGCAAAAGGCGTGTCAGCACTTACAGCCAAAAATTCAATGCCTGCGATAGAATTTGCATTAAGGTAATCACTTAGTTCGTGTAATTGCTCGTCACATACCGGAGTATCAACAGAAGCAATAACACTATAAATACGAACATTTTTAGCTGTGATAGTCGTATCAAAGTCACTTAAATCATTTTTTTTCAATAAAACACTTGGCATTTTCTCGCCAATTTTCACAGCTTGACCTGTTAAGCGTAAAGGAGATGATTCAAGTGTCACAATATTACCTACTCCTAACGGTGCTGAATCATTCACAGTTGTAAATTTATCAGCTGCTAACGCAGAAGTTGATATCAAGCATGAAACTAATGCAGAAACTAAAGTTTTTTTCATAAAAAATCCTTTTGGAGACTTTAATAACATAGCTATTATTATCATTTTATTTTGCTATGTTTTGTCACACAACAAACCACGTTAAAATGTACTTAACCTTGGAATTATCGTGTTATCGACGTTACTAATGGTAATGTTAAACGAAAAGTATTTAAACGATACTCGTTATGCTAACACATACTTAATTTAAGCTGTTTTTCCATATCAATTAAGATATCAAGAGCTTCATAATTATCAGTTAAGTCGCAAAATATAAACTCAGATTTAATTTTACGTAAGATACCTTTCGCCAAAATATCTTTATCTTGAGTATCAAGAAACTTACTTTTAATATAGAAGCACTTAACATATAGCTTTAATTTATCTATGTTATCACCTTCAATTCCAGTGACTTCCTGATACTCTTCGATTTTCTCAAGTACAGTTTTCATAGTAAGTGCTTATACTCGCTAATTTAAATACTGGCACACACCAACAACCAAACTCACACTCGCCAAGTAAACTATTTAAAGGCCGTAAATACAATATTCCGACTAAATCATCCTAACCTGAAGGGGGGATGGTTAAGATAAATTCTGTACTTCATATGGTTAAATGCGACACTATAATAATTACGTCTTAGCGTTTAAGACGTTGTCATATGTAGTCAGAAGAATAAAAGAGCGCTCAAAGGCGCCCTTTTGTATCAATACATTAAGCTTATAGAGAAGCAAGTGCCGCTTCGTAATTTGCTTCTTCAGTAATTTCAGATACAAGCTCGCTATGTAATACAGTGCCTTCTTCATTTAGAACAATAACAGCACGTGACGCAAGGCCTTTTAGCGCACCTTCATCTAGATTTACACCGTAATCTTCAGTAAATGAAGGAGAACGGAAGAAAGAAGCCATTTCAACTTTATCTAAACCTTCCGCGCCACAAAAACGACCTGTCGCGAATGGAAGATCAGCCGAAATACACAGTACTGTTACATTGTCTAAGCTTGAAGCTCTTTCATTAAACGTGCGCACGCTCATCGCACATACAGGCGTATCAATACTTGGGAAAATATTTAATACAGCTTTTTTCCCTTTTAGACTCTCTAAACTAAAGTCACTTAGTTCTGCAGAGCATAATGTAAAATCAGGTGCTTTTTGACCTACTTGTAGAAAAGAACCTGATACTGAAACAGGGTTTCCTTGAAAAGTAATTGACATAACTTTATTCCTTTTTTTGTTTTATTAACTGACTTATTTAAGTTGAGGCGATAGTACTTGTATAAATAAAAGTTACAAATCCGACCACCGTTTATATTTCTTATTAATCGATTACATTTGGATGAAGTTATATGTAAATATATACCACCCTAATTTTATAAATCACATCTAAAATATGATATTTCGATCTTTTCAATTGATATTTATATCAATTGACTGGTAAAAGCCACCATAAACCATCCTTTTATACTTGCATGGTGACGTTAATTTGACAATTCACTAAACAATGTTTGACAGGGGAAATATATTGAACAGTGTTTTAAGCGTAAAAAAATATACATACCACTAGGAAAATATAAAATTTAAATTTCATATAAATATAATACACCTTTATTTATTGGAAATGTTCGTGTGTTTTTAGAGTGTTTGGATTTCAATATTATTCACCATGCAGCATATTGCTTTTAGTTTATTGAGCACCAATCCTTAAAGAGTATTTACTCTATCATTCAGAGTCTTCACCTTTTATATAGACGACTCTCTAACCATCTCGCTGTAACATTAGATTCTCGACAACATAATTTCACTTAGACCTAGGCGATAACATCAAACCCGCTACTTAAAGTAATTCAACGTCTTTAAATGTTTCTTGTATAAATCAGTATCCAAACCACGCTTAGAGCTAGACAAAAAAGCTCCAAGCAACAAATGATGCTTGGAGCTGTTTACTCGGTTTACCTATGGTGACTAACTATTAATGCTTCATACTAATACACGTATTTAACACAGGTTGCCCAACACAGTTAGCACAAACTAAGCTCAACTTGCCGCCAACACCCAGCTTTGGGCTTGTTGTTGCAAGTGCCAAAGCTCATGGTACAAGCCGTGATTGTGGAGTAGCGCTTGGTGCTTGCCTTGTTCGACAATTTTACCCTTATCTAGCACCACAATATGATCCGCGTACTGAACCGTTGCGAGCTTATGGGCAATCACTAATACGGTTTTGCCTTTGACCAATGCCTGCATCGCAAGCTGGATATCAAACTCATTTTCCGGATCCAACGATGCGGTGGCTTCGTCTAAAATCACCATCGGTGCATCTTTTAAAATCGCTCGAGCAATCGCGAGCCTTTGTTGCTCACCACCCGATAAATGCACCCCACCCGCCCCCAACTCAGTTGCTAAGCCATTAGGCATCATGCGCACACGCTCAGCCAATTTAGCAGTTTCAAGTACTTGCCATAGTTCTTCATCACAGGCATCGGCTTTGGCGACGCGAAGGTTATTGGCGACAGTATCATTAAAAAGATAACTGGATTGGAACACTACGCTGACATGTTTCAACCAATACTCTTCATCCATGTCGGTCAGCCTCACCATATGTTGCTGGCTTAGCGGCTGCCCACTTAGTGGCACGCTATCTTTATTGCCTCCAACCCAAATATCGCCTTTATCTAACTCCCAAAAGCGGGCAATTAAGGCAGCTAAGGTCGATTTACCTGAACCTGAAGGTCCTACTAACGCAGTCACAGCGCCGTGTTTAATCGAGAGATTAAGGTCTTCAAACAATGGCTTAGCGCCGGGATAAGCAAAAGTCACATCCTTAAGCTCAACATTCAGTTGGTCAAAAATCGGGGTCTGATTTCCGTTCTTGAGCTGAGGCAATGCCATGATTTTCTCTAATCGCCCAACAGCTAAACCAAAGAAATTAAGCTCAGCCATAAAGATAGACATACTTAACAATGGTTTGAAAAAGCGGGTCGCGGCAATCAAGAACAATAAGACTTCGGCTAAAGTCAACGTTTGACCTAACCAACCCCATGTCACTGCCACCAGCAAGATAATGAATCCAACTTCGACTAAGAAGTTAAAGCTAAACACCGGATACACCGCAGCTACTTCGGCTTTTAGTGCATTGTTGCGGGTATTGCGCAGCACCTCGTCTAAGCGAGCGAACATCCCTCCCACCATACGGTGCGCTTTCAGCTCTTTGATGCCATCCACATACTCCATTACCGCATCGTTAAGCTGATGCATCAAACCTTGCATATAGCTTTGCCACTTTCTGGCGTAATTGCGGGTTAACCAGTAAGCCAACATCGCCAACGGCAAAGTCGATAACATGGCTAACCCCATCCGCCAGTCGGTTGCTGTTAAGCCAATAGCAAAAAACAATAACACGGCAATCGTAGCTATCATTGGGGCATACAAGTGAGTGAAGATCCGCTCAATTTGATCAATGTCTTTCAGCAAGCTGTTATTCACATTGCTAAAGTCGGAGCGCTGGAAAAAGCCCATCGGCAGCTTACGTAAATGGTTACCCAGTTGCTCACGAATTTGTCGCCCTGCGCCAAAACCAATCAAATTGATTTGCATATAAATGGTACGAGCCAATAAAGCCCGTATTGCCATCATCACCACACACGCAAACACCAATCCAAATTGATACTGCACATTGGGTGTTACCGATAACATATCGAGCAAGATGTAATACAGAAAACCAAACGGTGCTGATGCTAAAAACGCATCCAACACAGTGAGCATCAAGGTTTTACGAAAGCCTTTTAATGCGCTGCCCGTTAGTTTATTTAACCGTCTAAGAACTAACATGTTTGCTCTCCTTCACGTGTAGCCACCGTCTCTTCTAACTCTGGTTGTTGACCTCCTAAATGCCATGATTTAGAACGCTGGTGAGCCTCCCACATCGAGCGATAAAGCTCACACCCTGTAAGTAACTGTAAATGCGTACCTTCACTTACTTTACAGCCATCTTTCATCACCACGATTTTATCGACTTGCGTTAAGGTATTAAGGCGGTGAGCAATCACCAGCACGGTTTTTCCTTTCATTAAGCGCGAAATTGCTTGCTGAATACGGACTTCGTTACGGGCATCGGCATACGCTGTGGCTTCATCCAAAATCAAGATGGGTGAGTCTTTCGCTATCGCGCGCGCTATGGCGATACGTTGCGCTTGTCCACCACTCAAACTGCCTTGCTTCACCTTGGTTTGATAACCGTGCGGAAGTTCTTGAATAAACTCATGGGCGCAAGCTGCCTTCGCTGCATTTTCAATGTCTTGAACCGTTAACGCTTCGTTACCCATTCGAATGTTATCGGCAATGGTCTGCTCGAAAATAAACACGTCTTGGAAGACAAAGCTGATCAACGACATCAATTGATCGATTGGCATTGTCTCTATCGCGACGCCACCAATCGAGATGGTGCCTGCTTGATGATCAAAATAACGCGGGATCAATTGTGCGATGGTGGTTTTACCCGCCCCTGAAGGGCCGACAATCGCGGTCACTTGACCTTGCTCAGCAACAAAGCTGACATCGGTTAAGGTATTTTGCGCTGCTTGGTAATGACGAAAATCGACCTTATCAAACACAATATCGGTTGAGGAAATCGACTGCTCTTTGCTGCCTTCGTCTTGCGGAGGGTGAGTACAGAACTGCTTGATGGACTCGACCCCTTTGAGCATTTCACTAAACATGCCACCAAATTGAAGCAAGTTATTCAGCGGATCCATCAAGCCTACGCCCAACAGCATAAATACAAACAAAGTAGGTAGCGCTAAATCGCCCGTCGAATACAACCACACACTAACCGGCAGCAAGAAGACAAAGCCAAGTTCTAACGACAACTTAAACAAAGAAGCCGCTGTTTTGCTGTCCCACAGCCAATCAGTGATCAATTGGTGGTGTTCATCAACCGAGTTTCGGTATTTTTTATGCGAGTCCACTTTCATGTTGAAGGCTTTCACAACCGAAATAGACTTCACGTAATCGACAATACTGATGTGAAGGTTATTCACCACTCGGTAATAGCTTTCGACTCTGTGATTAAAGTCTTTGAACATCTGCATCTGGAGGAAAATCGCAATCGGCAAAGGTAGCAATACCCAAAAAGCCAACCGCCAATCAATGTAGATCAGTACACATGTCGCCATGAGTGGCGTTACTATCGCTGCCGCCATATCAGGCAAATGGTGAGCAATGAAGTTTTCCATCTTCTCGATATCATCCGAGATGATCTTTTTCATGCTTGCCGATGCCTTTTTATTACTTTCACCTAGCGTTAAATGCCCGACCCGCTCAACCACGGTTTGGCGCACCTCAAACAACAGTTGGAAAGCCGCTTTATGAGATAGCAAGCCCGAGGCCAGTTGAAAGGCTTGTTTCGCGATGAGCGACCCACCCGCCGCTAACACCCACAACCACACTTCATTACTATCTGTGATTGTGCCCTGCACAAAACCATCAACCATATGGTAGATAATCAAATACGGCACAATGGCAAATAAGGAATAGACAACCGCCAAGCACATTGACGTGATGACACGTTTTTTCTGTGTGCCGACCAATTCCATCAGCCAGAGGAAGGATTGGTTCTTCATATTTCATCCCTAAATCAAAATTTAAAACACATTAAGAACATGCAATACCGCACAAGGTTGAGCCCAAACAGAAGGCAAAAAACCAAACAATGCGAAGGAACTGTGGAGAGAATTTAAGAAGGCGTGAGCAGCCAAGTCGCGATAAGGCAAGCGTGAGATGTACGCCCAGTTGCGGCATTTACAGGAAAAACATCAAGGGCAAAAAGCACATTTAAGCGCTGGTTAACATTCCATTGATTAGAGTGAGCTTTCATACCGTCATCCTTTGACAACCCGCAGATATGAACAAGTGCGTACAAAGTGCCCACATAGTAGAACTAAACTTTATCGCGATCAATGATAATAATTATCATTTACCCTTTTGATTTTTCTATCAATAGCTACTGGCAAGTGAATTAAACCGATGGTAACACGCACTAGGTATATCATTGACCGTCAAAGAGAAGTTGCAATACTATGGATTGCAGGAAATTGACCTCACTACAGGATGTAGAGCAATGAACATCAGTTATCAAAAAGTCAGTCGTTTTAACACCAAAGCGATCATCGGGCTTAGCGTTCAAGAAGATCAGGATCATCTCATTTCATGCAACACCCGATGGCTACTAGAAGCGGCCAACAATTGCGCCAGCATTGATTATGGGATCTACCTTGACGGTCAACCTGCGGGATTGATTTCACTGATCGATCCGCGAATCCTAGCCCCTGATGAGCATTTTCATCCCGATTGCTTATATGTTTGGCGTTTTATGGTTGATCAAAACTATCAAGGTAAAGGGCTCAGCAAAAGTGCGATCAACTTTGCGAAAGACTATGCCAAGTTAATGGGGTTAAATGGTGTCACCCTCACCACCATGGATCAAGAAACGGGCAACGCATTACCTTTGTATTTAAAGCATGGTTTTACCCCAACAGGTCGACGCCTAGACGATGAAATTGAACTGAAATATAGCTTTAACTCTCAGTAGAACGAAGGTTTCAGTGTTCGTCACGCTTTAGTTTTCACCTCTAACCTCACCACGGCTTACGAGTAGCTGCTCATAAAACGCTTGGGCAGCAACTCCCGTTTTTCCCCCTTTGGGTAGAGTGATGTGCAGCGGTACTTGGTAACAGCTGGCTTGCTCAATCTCCAACGCCACAAGATTTTCATTGCTCTGTTTAGCCAGCATATGAGTAGGCAAACGGCAGTACCCTACCCCATTTTCGACCGCCGCAAAGGCATGCGAGAAATGATCCACGGTGATCCGCTGACGTGATTTTAGCCAACCAACATTCTGAACATTTGATTTTTCAGCATCATCAAACAAACTTGTATCCCCTAAATCGCGGATCACAATTTGTGGCACTGTCGCTAAGTCATGTAACCCAATTGCTTGCAGCTCTGTTTGTTCAATTGGCTCAGATTGTGCTGTTAACCCAAGCTGACATTCGGCTAACGGATGGCTTGCCGCGACAACAGGCACCATGCTGACATGGCCAAAAGCTTCAGCTGGATAGTTCGTGATCGGCAAAGTGATAATCGCAATATCCGCTTGCTCATTGGTGACCATGTGCGTGGTTTTCGATAGCGAGGTTTCAACCACCTGAATGGATGTGGTGCTATTCGTCGCCAAAAACGCAGCCATTGGCTGATAAATCCAATCTAAATTGCAAAGGTGATCCACCGCAATTACGATCTCAGATTCAACCCCCTTGGCAATTTGCGTCCCCATCTCTTCCAGTTCGCGAGCTTGCTCAAGCATACTCCCAGCACGGCGTAGCAAAGACTGTCCATCTTCCGTCAACACCGCACGTCGTCCTTCCACCTTCAGTAAGGTAACACCAAGTTGTTGTTCCAGCTTTTTAATCGCATAGATCAAGGTGGTATGGCTTTTATTTAATGCCTTTGCAGCCCCTTGAATGCTACCTGCTCGCTCTACCTCAGATAAGGTAAGCCACTGCTCTAACGTCGTCTTTAATCTCATTGGTCTATTTTATCTACCATTAACCGCAAAATTATGAACTTTTCTGTTTAATTTTTATAGCTAAGATTGCAATCAAACGAAACATAAACGGAGATACACACGATGAAAAAGTTACTACAAGTTGATTTCGCTTTTGATGGTCCTTTTGGTGATGAGATGGCGCAAGCCCTGACAGACCTTGCTAAATCCATCAATGATGAACCAGGTATGATTTGGAAAATTTGGACAGAAAATAGCGAGCAAAAACTCGGCGGTGGGGTTTACCTATTTGAAGATCAAGCGAGTGCAGAAGCCTACCTTACAATGCATACCGCTCGATTGAAAAACTTAGGTGTCAACGAAGTGCGCGGTGTGATTTTCGATATCAACCAACCGCTGTCTACGATTAACCATGCACCCATTTTTAACTAGGACCAAACCATGAGTAACCGTACTTTTCTGCAGCTTCACGGCATCATTTACTTGGTATTTGCCTTAGCACTCTTTGTACTTCCAACAGTGATGTGGCCTATGTATGGGGTAGAAATCAATGATAAGTATGCGTACTTCTTGTCACAGCATACCAGCATTTTCTTAGGCGCCATTGCAGCGGTGAGCTTGTTACTAAAAGACATCGAACCGGGAGAAACAGCCAAAAAGCTACTGCAAGCCTTACTGATTGGTAATCTGTTAGGTGTATTAATCACAGGGTACGCTGGCGTTACCGGTATTTTCACCGGATTTGGTTGGAGCGATCCTGCCTTCTTTCTACTGCTATCTTTTTTGACTTTCAAGCAAGTTCAAAAGCAGTAACGGTAAACTGTAATTACAAACGACGCTTGCTTGGCAGTGACATAGTTCCTTATTTGCTATGTCACTGCAGCAGCTTCATCACTCTCATCACAATTCGAACTTACCCCGCCTTTACTTCCAGCGTATCCATCGTTTCTAAGGCTTGAACCCGACGCTGTTGATTCGGTGGAAAAGTCTGTTTTCTTAGATGCTCAATTTCTTGCTGACGCGTTTGTAGATCGATACTTTCATCAGCCAAAATTGCCTCACGATGCACCAAATATTCATTGAGGGTTGATTGAAATGCCACGCGCTCATCATGCAACTGCTCTAAGCGAATCGCAGCTTCAGTTCCAACCAACGCTTGCTGCTGCAAAAACCTCTCCTGATCGTCTAACGCTTGCGTATGCTGCAAGTTAATCAGCAGGCTGGCATTGCGGTAACTCTCTTGTAATGCAGGCGGTAGTTTTTCGAGCTCTTGCTGCCATTGTTGCTCGTAATCTTCGATATCAATCGCTTGCTGTTTTAACTGCAACTGCAGTAGTGCCAAACGGCGAAGTTGATTCTCTTCACCAAACAATAGCTGTTGCTCGTCGACAGTAAAAAACTGTAATTGGAGCGCAATCAATTGGTCATAAAGGTTCTGTAACCCATTAACATCCGTCAATTGTAAATTATCAGGATCAATCGCGACTAACGCTGCGCGATATTCGATAAAGCGATCAAAAAGCGCAGGATCAAGCTGATAGGCTTTTGCTTGGGCTTGATTGAAGGTAGTGAAATGCTGGTGAAGTTGACTCAATTCCGCTTCACCGACGCCAGATAAGAAATAATCGAAAGTATCACGCGCAGAGTCTTGATCAACGGCAGTATCAGCCTGCGAAGCAACCTGAAACGTACTAAACTCGGCATCCGGTAATACGGATTGGTACGCTGCACCACCCACTGCAGCGAGGCACAGAATTGACAAAAGGACCCTTTTCATATGAATAACCTCCTTGTACCAATTAACATCATCAGGTTACTGCGCTAGCACAGCAACCTAATCACAACTATAAGCTTACAAACCTTGTTGTTGTAAGCGATTGGCATGCTGGCGATAGATCGTCGTTGGCGCCGTTTCAAACAAGTGTGTAATACCTAACAAGCCGTTGATTTCATCTAGGTGATTCATTTTATAGTCATTACGGATCACCTTACCAAGGTGCGTACTACATTGACCGACAAGACCATCATTTGGCTCATCAAACACTAAGCCCAATGCCACCATGGCGCCATCCGTTGGATCCAGTGCATTCGTAAAATTGCGTGTTCCTGTCCACGAGTAGTAGTACACGCCATTAGGTGCCAAGTAATCCCCTTCACCACATGCCGTTGTCGGCACGCCTTCAGGGTATTTTTGATTAAACTTGAGTGAGCCTTCTGTGGTAAGCGCTGCCAGTGACGCCAACGGATCTTGCGGTAAATCACCACCGCCTGAGAGCAAGTTAATCAATGTCACCAACCCTTCGGCTAACTTCACAGCCACACCTTCAGAAATTGAACCTTCAGGTACAGTACCACGCACAATATCCGCCACCCGAGAACCTTTATTCACCCCACCGATACTAGTCACAGATGCCACTAAATCTGGTGCGACAGAGCCAACATAACGCGCCGTTGGACCACCGTGACTATGACCAATCAGGTTCACTTTTTTGGCCCCAGTAACCGCAAGTACTTCTTCCACTTGTTTCAGCAATTGCTCGCCGCGCACTTCGGTACTATTGGTCGCTGAGATTTGCGCTACATATACTTTGGCACCACTTTTGGTTAACGCTTGCGGAATACCGTAGAAATAATCAATACCCGCCAATGTATCAAAACCAAACAAACCGTGAACTAAAACAATGGGATACTTAGTTGCAGTGTAGCCTTTCTGGCTTGCGCTATCTGCGCTAGTCGCTGCAAAACTAGATACTGATATGAAGCAAAATAAGAGGGATATCATTAAACGTTTCAATTTTACTCTCCTTGTGTGACCTCCGATGAGTAAAATAAAACCTAGTATGAACCACAGCGCACACAAATAAGATAAGCAAGATTGTGACGCTAATATGATTTTTTCTTTTAAATTCAGCCTTTTTGGCAACTCAGCTTGAAAATTTGTCGCTTAAGAAAGAAGTAGAAAGAAAATAAGCCAAGGGAATAAAAATAATAAGAATGCAGCGAAGAATTACCAGGATCACCAATCTGCTGGCACCTCTTGCTTGAGATACCAGCCATAACATTTCAGCTATGCATTCGTAGTATTCACCACCTCATCACTCTGTCGAGTTTGTGCTTCCACTGCGTTCAAAATAGCGTGCAAGCCTTGAGTTCGTGTCGGTGTTAAATGCTGAGTCAGTTCCAACTGTTCAAACCAAGCGCGAATATCAAACGCTCTGGCATCTTCAAGCGACTGTTGATCATAGGCAATGCGAACCAAAGCCAATAAACCACGTACAATGGCGGCATCGCTGTAAGCATTTAAAACCAGCTTAGAAGATAACTTTTCACTCGATTTTGTCTCTGATGGTTGCTGCTCAATCGTCAGCACGAGCCATACTTGGCTCTGGCAACCTGAAACTAATGCTTCAGCACAGCGCTGTTCAACAGGCAAGGTCGCGTATCGCTCGCCCAACTCAATCAAGTACAGATAGCGATCTTCCCAATCTCGGCAACGTTTAAAGTTACGACTGATCTTATCGGGGGTCATTTTCTCTCTCCAAACAAACCTTGAATGCGACATAAACCTTCAATCAACTGATCCACATCGTGCTGGTCGGTATATAGCCCTAGCGACACTCGACATACTGACGACTGCCCCAACGTTTTAAGCAAAGGCATCGCACACAGATGGCCGGTGCGGATCGCAATACCATAACGATCCAAAAATGCGCCAACATCAAAAGCATGCAAACCGTTAAGATTAAAACTCACCACACCAATAGTAGGTAGTGACGATGAGCCATAAATCTCTATTCCATCAATATCTTGCAAGCCTTTAAGCAAAGAACGCATCAGGCTCGATTCATGTTTTTCAATCTCAACCAAGCCTATCGATGTAAGGTAATCAATCGCGGCCCCAAAACCCAAGATGCCAGCAATATTGGGCGTTCCAGCTTCAAAACACCACGGCGCTTGAGTAAAGCCCGTACCTGTCGGCAGTCTGACCTGCTCTATCATGGCACCACCGCCTTCCCACGGTTGCATCTGGCTTAAACGATTTGGCTTAACGTACAGTGCGCCGACACCCGTAGGGCCATAGAGTTTATGTGCAGAGAAAACATAAAAATCGCAATCTAGCTCGTGTACATCAATACGCTGATGCATGACCGCCTGCGCGCCATCCACCAGCACAGCAACATCGGCTTGATGGGCGATTTCAATAAACGATTTTATAGGGTTTACCGTACCCAATACGTTAGATACATGCGTGATCGCTAACAATTTCGTGCGTTGAGTGATCAGTTGCTGCAAAGCTTGTTCATCAAGCTCATGTTGCGCATTGAGCCGCCATACTTTGATGATTAACCCCAAACGTTCTGCCAACATCTGCCAAGGCACAATATTGGCGTGATGCTCCATTTCCGTGATGATAATTTCATCACCCGCCTGTACGTTATGAGCTAAATAACTGTTCGCGACTAGGTTAATCGCCTCTGTCGTCCCCTTGGTGAAAATCAGTCCTTTAGTCGCTGAACTTTCAGGTGAGTGTTGACGATAAGCTGCCGAAGCACCGATAAAATCAGCCACTTTGCTACGTACAAATTCAAGATTTTCAGTCGCGTTGGCACTCAGCTTATGAACGCCACGGTGAACGCTGGCATATTCATGATGATAAAACTGGTTCATCCGCTCAATCACAGCCGTTGGCGTTTGTGCGGTTGCTGCGGAATCTAGATACACTAAAGATTTGTCGTAAACCTGAGTTTGTAAGGTTGGAAAATCCTTACGCCACGGGCTTGTTAACACTGAAGCTGATCGAGATGGGGTTAATAATTCTGTCGTTGATGTCACCATCACTCTTTTACCTCCCAAATATGATTCCAACGGCGACTGGCGTAGCGCCTCACGTAGTCATTCGGGATTTTTTCAATCACTTCAGCCGCAAAGGCATAAATGATCATTTGCTCTGCTTGGGGCTTAGCAATCCCCCGCGCTTGCAAATAAAAGAGTTGTTCTGGGTCTAATTGCCCTGTAGTTGCTCCATGGCTACATTTGACATCATCGGCATAAATTTCGAGTTTAGGTTTGCTGCTGATCTTAGCGTTATCACTCAAAAGCAAATTATGATTATCCATTTGCCCATCGGTTTTTATCGCCTCTGAATCCACTAAAATCATGCCATCGAAACTACCAATGGCTTGTTGCTGAGCAATAACCTTATGGCATTGTTGGCTGCTGCAATGCGCTCCTTGATGACGTAAATACGTACGGGTATCAAACACCTGCTTGCCTCGTGGCAATGCCAAGCTATTCATCTCGGCATAACCATTGTCAGCAGTTAATGTACTGCTTGTTTGGTGGCGAACTTGCGCCCCGCTCAACATCACCACAGTACTTTGCATCTGACTATCACGCGCTAATGCGACATCATTATGTGCATAATGTGCTTGATGATCGCCTTCTTCGATGAGCTTGGTATGGTTTAAACTCGCATTGTCGGCCACCTTGGCGCTGAATCGCGACAGACTCACACCACCACCGTGTTGGGCACTTTGCTGCAATGATAGGTGATGCTCTATCACCTCACACTGCGCCATTTCACCAACTTCAATATGATGGCGATAGCTCGCCACTTCACCTTTATTGCCAGAACTTAAGTGGAACAAATATATCGGTTTGTCGATCTTCGCGCGCGGCTTCACTGTCATCCAAACACCCGCGCTCGCTGTGGCGTCAATCAACAGCGACAATGCATCCCCATTTACGGACTGACGCAAACCTTGTTGCGCCTCCTCTGGCATTTTCTTAACTGGCGTCACCTCAACATTCGGGATCCAATCAGACAGACGTGTACTGAACTTGCCATCGAAAAAGACCAAACGGTAACAATCAAAACTTAGGCTTAAACTTTCATAAGAGAGGCTATCAATATGGTAATGCGCGGTTTCGCTAATAGGTGACGTCGCTAAAGCAGATAAAGGGGTATACAACCAATCTTGATGCTGTTGGCTAGGTAAACCCATTGCGACCAATTGCTGCCACTGTGCTTGTTGCCAAGTGACTTCTTTCGCCAAATTCGCAAATTCAAACAATGCCATGTGATTATTCTTCACCAATGAGCCAGCCATAGCCTTTTTCCTCAAGGGTTGCTGCTAAAGTATGATCGCCTGATTTAATGATTTTTCCTTTGTAGAGCACATGTACAAAGTCAGGCTTAATGTAATCAAGAATGCGCTGATAATGCGTCACCATAATAAAGGCGCGCTTACCATCTCGCAGCGAGTTCACCCCATGAGAAACCGCCTTTAAGGCATCAATATCTAACCCAGAATCTGTCTCATCCAGCACGCAAAGTTGAGGCGATAACACTGCCATTTGCAAAATATCGTTACGCTTTTTTTCACCGCCAGAAAATCCCTCATTAACAGAACGCTCAAGCAAGTCCATCGGCATTTTGAGCAAGGCCGCTTTTTCTTCTAGCAAATCTTCAAATTCAAAACGATCGAGCTCATCTTTGCCTTGGTATTGGCGAATGCCGTTTAGTGCCGTTTTTAAAAAGAGTTTATTACTGACGCCGGGAATTTCGACCGGGTATTGGAAAGCAAGAAAGACCCCTTCTCCAGCACGTTCATCAGGATCTAATTCCGTAATGTCTTTACCGTTAAAGCTTATTTCCCCCTCAATAACTTCGTAATCCTCCTTGCCTGCTAGCGTCGCAGATAAGGTACTTTTTCCTGAGCCATTTGGCCCCATAATGGCGTGTACCTCTCCGGGTCGTACCGTTAAATCAATGCCGTGCAAGATGGGATTATCTCCAACCTGCACATGTAAATTTTTTATATTTAACATGGTGTTATTTATCCTACGCTGTGTTCTAAGCTAATTGATAGTAGCTTTTGCGCCTCAACCGCAAACTCAAGCGGCAGCTCTGAAAAGACGTCTTTACAAAAACCGTTCACAATCATGGAGATCGCATCATCTTCACTGATCCCTCGTTGGCTACAGTAGAAAAGCTGATCTTCGCCAATGCGGGAAGTGGTTGCTTCATGCTCAATTTGGGCGGTAGGGTTTTGAACTTGAATATCAGGGAAGGTATGCGCGCCACACTGAGTGCCAATTAACATTGAATCGCATTGAGTGAAGTTTCGAGCCCCTTTTGCGTTCGGCAGTACCTTGACTAAACCTCGATAGCTATTTTGGCTTTTCCCCGCTGAGATCCCTTTCGAGATAATGGTCGAACGAGTATTTTGACCAATGTGGATCATCTTAGTCCCGGTATCGGCTTGCTGATCACCGCTGGTTAAAGCAACGGAGAAAAACTCCCCTACCGAGTTATCACCTTTCAAAATAACGCTTGGGTATTTCCACGTGATCGCCGAGCCTGTTTCTGACTGCGTCCACGACATCTTGCTATTGTCACCTTCGCAAACCGCTCGCTTGGTAACAAAATTCAAAATGCCACCTTGTGAATTTTCTTCTCCAGCAAACCAGTTTTGCACCGTGGAATACTTTACTTCAGCATCTTTGTGGACAATCACTTCTACCACTGCCGCATGCAGTTGATAACTATCACGCACTGGCGCTGAGCAACCTTCGATATAACTGACATACGCGCCTTCATCAGCCACCAAAATGGTGCGCTCAAATTGACCCGTTTTAGACTGATTAATACGAAAATACGTAGAGAGTTCGCGAGGACAGCGCACACCAGGCGGGATGTAGACAAACGTACCATCGGAAGCAACTGCGGCGTTAAGGGCTGCGAAGAAGTTATCTTTAGGTGGCACAACAGTCCCTAAGTATTGTTTCAATAACTCAGGGTAATCTTGAATTGCCTCACTGAAAGAGCAAAAGATAATCCCTTGTTGCTGCAGTTCTTCACGGTAAGTCGTGGTCACCGAAACGGAATCGAAAATCGCATCCACTGCGATTTCTTTACCTTCACGAACAGGCACCCCCAGCTGTTCAAAGGCCTCTTCAACTTCCGACGTTAAATAAGCATTTGCTCCGTCATGCTTTTGCTGAGTCTGCACCTGAACATGGGATTGGCTTGAATCAGAATCTGATGACTCATCATCGCCATCACAAGAAGCGCAGCTAGGAGCTGAATAGTAACTGTAGTCTTGGTAATCAAGGGGAGGATACTCAGCTTTTAGCCAATGGGGTTCTTCCATCTGACACCACAAGCGATAAGCTTCTAACCGAAAAGCCAACATCCATTCAGGCTCATTGCGCTTAGCAGAAATAGCGCGCACGACCTCCTCGTTTAAACCTTTACTGAAGGTATCGCTCGCCAGTTCGGTATAAAACCCTTCTTTGTAGTGGCTGGAATCGATCATTGCTTCCACTTCGGGTTGGACGTCTAATTTATCCATCTCATACCCCAAAGCTTTCACCACAACCACAGACATTTTTCACATTTGGGTTGGTATAAATAAACACTTGATTAAGCCCCTGACGAACATAATCAATTTCAGTTCCATCAACAAAAGGCATCGCTTTTAGGGCAACAAAAATGGTCACCCCGTGTGACTCGAACGTTAAATCGTCATCCTTTGGCTGCTCAATCATCTTGATATCGTAGGCATAGCCAGTACAACCCGATGTTCTCACCGATAAGTAAAAGCACTGACCTGCTTTCGTTAAACTCGCCACCTGCTTGGCTGCTGACGGTGTCAGTGTGACTCCTTGCCAAGTCATACTTGCCAACGAAACCTCAGTGGTAACCCCTGCATTGTTTTCCATTTTTCCTACCTTGATGCTGGCGAAAACAACCAAATGATAATCATTATCAAAATGTATTCAACCTTAACTTTAGTATGGAAATGACCTACCAACACCACATATTGATCACAAAGCAAATTAAAACACCACATATTGACATACGGATGATAATAATTATTATTACCATGAATTTAAAAGGAGTAAATTATGGACATCATTGTGTATTCAAAGCCTGCTTGTGTGCAGTGCACGGCAACTCAAAGAGCACTGGAGAGCAAAGGGATTCAATATCGCTATATTGATTTATCGACAGACAGCGCAGCCCAAGAGCACGTACTTTCATTAGGTTATCGTCAAGCGCCAGTCGTGGTAGCAGGAAAAGATCATTGGTCTGGTTTTCGTCCTGATTTAATCAATAGGATCACACAATGATCGTTTATTACTCTAGCTCTTCTGGTAACACGCACCGCTTTGTTGAACAGCTCCAAATGCCCGCGATAAGGCTACCTGAACCGCCCGTCGGTGAACTTTCTATAATCAACCAGCCTTTTATTTTGATCTGTCCAACGTACGCCGATGGTAAAGGTATCGGAGCAGTGCCTAAAGCCGTGATCCATGCTATCAACAACACCAAGGTTCGACAGCAAATAAGAGGTGTTATTGCCTCTGGCAATCGTAACTTTGGTCACTTGTTCGCTCAGGCTGGCGATATTATTGCCAGCAAATGCCACGTCCCCATTTTGTATCGCTTTGAACTCTCAGGCACAGCAAGTGATGTCGCGACGGTACGCCGTGGGATCACACAATTTTGGCATCATCAACGCCAGACAGAGCCGCAAAATAGCGCACCGAGCCAAAGCAAACAGATACAAACTCCGCCTTTACAAGAACCTCTGACTACACACCCAGAAAGGGATCTTTCGTTGCCTTAACCGAATGAGTACTCGCTATGAACCATTTTGACCAAACGTTCGATAACAACTTGGACTATCACGCGCTAAACGCGATGCTGAACTTACTCGATAGCCAAGGGCAAATTCAGTTCGATGCCGATAAACATGCAGCGCGGCAATACTTCCTCCAACACGTAAACCAAAACACGGTTTTCTTTCACAACCTACGGGAAAAACTCGATTATTTAATTGATGAAGGCTACTACGATGGCGACGTATTAGCGCAATACTCCACCGATTTTCAAACCGCTATCTGGGCTGATGCTTACGAATATAAGTTTCGGTTTCGCACGTTCTTAGGGGCTTATAAGTTCTATGCCTCTTACGCCCTAAAAACATGGGATGGCAAACGTTACTTAGAGCGGTTTGAAGACCGAGTCGTAATGGTGGCTCTAACACTGGCGAAGGGTGATGAAACAGCGGCAAAGAAGCTGATGAGCGAAATCATCACTGGGCGCTTCCAACCCGCGACGCCAACCTTTCTTAATGCAGGTAAAAAGAGTCGTGGTGAGCTGGTCTCATGCTTTTTATTAAGAGTTGAAGACAACATGGAAAGTATCGGGCGAGCGGTGAATTCATCGCTACAGCTGTCACGACGCGGCGGTGGTGTAGCCCTGATGCTAACTAACCTTCGAGAACAAGGTGCACCAATTAAGGGGATCGAAAATCAATCGTCAGGTGTCGTCCCCGTCATGAAGCTGTTAGAAGACAGTTTCTCGTACGCCAACCAATTAGGGGCAAGGCAAGGGGCTGGCGCCGTTTATTTACACGCACACCATCCTGATATTTTGCGCTTCCTCGATACCAAACGTGAAAATGCTGACGAGAAAATTCGGATCAAAACCTTGAGCCTTGGTGTCGTGATCCCAGACATTACTTTCGAACTCGCCAAGCAAAATAAAGAAATGTATTTATTCTCACCCTATGATGTTGAGCGTATTTATGGGGTGCCTTTTTCTGAAATCAGCATCAGCGAGTATTACCACCAAATGGTCGATGATGTGCGCATCCATAAGCGCAAAATCAATGCCCGTGCCTTTTTCCAAACCTTGGCAGAGATCCAATTCGAGTCAGGCTATCCCTACATTATGTTTGAAGACACAGTTAATCGTGCGAATCCAATTGAAGGGCGGATCAGTATGTCGAACCTCTGCTCAGAGATCTTGCAAGTTAACCAAGCCTCAACCTTTAATGATGATCTTAGCTATGCCGAACTAGGCAAAGATATTTCGTGTAACTTAGGTTCGATCAATATTGCAAAAGCCCTTGATGGCAATGCACTCGCCAATACCGTAGAAGTTGCGGTAAGAGCCCTCAATAACGTGTCGGAAATGAGTGCTATCGCCAGCGTGCCTTCCGTACAACATGGTAATGACGCTAGCCATGCCATTGGCTTAGGGCAAATGAATTTACACGGGTTTCTAGCTCGTGAGCAGATCCATTACGGAAGTGAAGCCGCACTGGATTTTACTAATGTCTATTTTGCTACTGTGCTCTACCACTGCCTGCGAACCTCAAATCAACTCGCAATTGAGCGTGGCACCAGCTTTGATGGCTTTGCACAATCGAGTTATGCCTCTGGCGCATTTTTTGATAAATACCTTAAGCAAGCGTTTATCCCTCAAACATCAAAAATCAAAGCCCTGTTTGAGCGCTTTAAACTCATCCCTCCTAGTCAGCAAGATTGGCAAATATTACGCCAAAAGGTAATGGATCACGGCCTTTACAACCGTAACTTACAAGCCATCCCACCAACAGGCTCAATCAGCTATATCAATGATGCAACAGCCTCTATCCACCCTATCACCGCCAAAATTGAAATCCGTAAAGAAGGCAAAATTGGACGGGTCTACTTCCCTGCCCCATATCTTAATCATCAAAACGCCGAATATTACCGTGACGCTTATGAAATTGGCCCTCAAGCCATTATCGATACCTATGCCGCTGCCACCCAGCATGTTGACCAAGGGTTATCGCTGACTTTGTTTTTTAATGACGATGCAACCACCCGCGATATCAACAAAGCTCAGATTTACGCATGGAAAAAAGGGATAAAAACGCTCTATTACATTCGCTTACGCCAAAAAGCACTCGAAGGTACTCAAGTCGATGGCTGCGTCTCTTGCACACTTTAAAAGGAATCATCATGGAAACGAAAGCCCCTGTCAGTCAGGACAACAAGCATAGTGTTAAGGCTATCAACTGGAATCGACTAGAGGACGACAAAGATCTTGAGATTTGGAATCGCCTGACAGTGAATTTCTGGCTACCAGAGAAAATCCCACTATCTAACGACATCACTACGTGGGAACAACTGACAGACGCAGAGCAAAGCTTAACCATTCGCGTGTTTACTGGGTTAACGCTACTCGATACCATCCAAAATACTGTCGGAGCACCATCGCTTATTCACGATGCAATCACCCCTCATGAAGAAGCGGTACTCACCAATATTGCATTTATGGAAGCGGTACATGCTCGGAGCTACTCTTCGGTATTTTCAACCCTTTGTACTACACCGCAAATAGACGAGGCTTTTCGTTGGTCGGAAGAAAACCCGTATTTACAGCAGAAAGCACAGAAGATATTAGATTATTACCATAACCATGCTAGCCCACTGCATAAAAAAGTAGCCAGCGTGTTTTTAGAAAGTTTTTTATTTTACTCTGGTTTCTATCTACCTATGCATTGGTCAAGCCGTGCCAAACTCACCAATACCGCCGACCTAATACGCTTAATTATTCGCGATGAAGCCGTGCACGGTTATTATATTGGCTATAAGTTTCAAATTGGCTACAACCAATTACCTGAAACCGAGAAAACAAGAATAAAAAATACCACTTATGAGCTTCTATTAGATTTGTATGAAATAGAGGTTGCTTACACTGAATCACTTTATGATGATGTTGGTCTTACTGAAGACGTTAAACAATTCCTTCATTACAATGCTAATAAAGCATTAATGAACTTAGGGTTTGAACCTTTATTCCCCGATGAGACTTGCCAAGTCAATCCAGCCATTATGGCTGCCCTGTCACCGAATGCAGATGAAAACCATGATTTCTTTTCAGGCTCAGGCTCCTCTTATGTTATTGGGCAAGCAGTAGCGACCGAAGATGAGGATTGGGACTTTTAACTTCCAGACTTAACGTCATGATAAAAAAGAGGAATACAACAAATAGACTGTCGATAACATAACTTCATCTGCTATCATTTTTCTAGACCGATTAGGCTGCTAAATGCAGCCTAATTGCTCCTATCACTTACTCGTTGTGATCGATTTACAAACAAGACAAACACCAATCGTTATTTAATCGAGTCTTAAACAAAACAATATAATAAAGTGTTAAAACTATACCAAACACGAATAAAATCGAGTTTTGAATTACAAACCACATATTCAAAATCACAACAAACATATATTCCAAACCTGCCTTTAATATTTTACTTTCATTGTTTTTACCACCTTAGATGAAGTGAAGCATCATAAGTCATTCTTATTACTTTTTTTCAAAAACAACATAAAATAAATCATTGCAAATAATACACTAAAGGCATTGTTTAACTACAAACCTTGAGTTATTATCCTTGGCATCAGTTTTCTTGAGAATTTCTATGAGCAATTTCCCTGAGCCTCATGATACAGCAGCAGGTGCTAGCTGGATCGCTACTCGTCTAATTTATAATCGTATTTCAGCTCGCATAGCCGAAGTTCATGAGTCAGTTAACATCGAGCAGCTTTTCCTATTAATGGAATTAGATAAAGAGACAGGGCTTCGTCCATCGATGTTGGCTGATCGTATGTTACGAAGCAAAGGAACAATTTCCAGCTTAATTAAACATGCGCAGAAGAATGACTTGATCTGCTCGACCCCAGATCCTTTACACAAAAACGCAAAAAAGCTGCACTTGACTGAGTACGGTAAAAAGTTGCTTGATGAATTGAATCCGATTATTTATCAAGAACTAGAAGGAAGCATGGAAGGAGTGCCGCCTGAACATCAAGCGATGATCATCAAAGTCATGCAAAACATTATCAAAGCTGAGCATCCTGACTACCTCAGCTACTACGCTAGTTAATACAATAAGCCATTGTATTAACAGCTCTCACTTCAGGTGCTGCTATGCTTTACATCAGTTCAGCGACTGCCCATTCAATACAGTCGCTGAATTGAGTTAGCTCAGTAGTAACCACACCGCAACCCCAAACATCAAGCTGCCCGCAATACGGTTCATCATTTTGACATTCTGCTGATTCAGTAGTAATTGACGTAAGGCTTTCCCTCCTGCCGCGTAAATCGACATGCAGATAAACTCTGACAACATAATAATGCTAACTAGCAAGCTCAATTGAACAACAAAATCATTTTGCGGGTTAATAAACGGTGGCAGCAACGAAATCATAAATGCCCACCCTTTCGGATTAGCAATCGCAGTAACAAAACCTTGAAGGATCAGCCCAACATTACTGCTGGTTTCAGTTTGAGGTTCGAGATCACTTAGCGCCATTTTGCCGCGAGATTGCCACATTTCGTAGCCTAAGTAAGCCAAGTATGCAGCACCAATGATTTTAAAAATCACAAACAACCACGGCAACTTCACCATAATGGCGGCTATCCCTAACACCGCACTAACAGCAACCACAGCTACGCCTACGACTTCACCAAGCATCATCCAAAGTGTTCGCTTAAAGCCAACACTCATGCCAAGTCCCAGTGCTAATGTCATGCACATACCTGGGGTAATAGAGACAAAGAAAAAGGTGGGTATAAACACCAATAAAATTTGATAATTCAAGCTGATATCCTTTTCGCTGTTACCATTTACAAGAGCAACCTAATCAAACGTTCTAGGCTAATCCGAGTCTAATCTTTAAACATCTATCGATAAGTCACCACAAACTAAACTAACGCTTATGGCTACTGACTGTAAAGTCATCAAGCTTTGTAATTTATGGTTGTGAGTAAAAATCGCTACCACAATTTACTTCATTCTTAGTCAATGAAAGTATTAAGGATTATCTTGATTAACTAATAAATGAAGTGACATTTTTCACTCTTTCTTATTCCCAAATAAACAATTAAAAAAGAAGCATAAACCCTGAATTTAAATAAATCGCTTATGTTTATGATATTAACACCCATGCATTTTTTATTATCTACACAAGCCAGTTATTGAAATTCAATATCAATTTATAAACTTCACCATTATTGGCTTAGTGAGATGTTATTATTTTCAATGCAATCAGAGTGAAGAAGAAACTTAATTTCATTAACTATCAAACAAAGAGGTTTGACGACAATCTATTATTATTTGTTGAATTTCACCCCTCAAAATACGCAACAAAAAGCATAGCGACAAATTGCTTACAAAATGAAAATATACATATATAACCTATGCTTACCACAAAAAACGCATACAAGTGCAATAATGCTCTTATTGATCCACCCAATGATACGCAATAGAACATCCCTTAAGGATTATATTGAGATATTTTTAAAATAGTATTTGAAATAGTACAACCCCAAAAATAAAATATCGTTTTATTCCAATTAGACAAGCGAGAACGCAGTTAAATTGGAGAATGGAATTTATAAAATAAATATTACATCTTAATTTATAACTTGCGTATTTTAGAGATAAGCCGATGAATACATTACCAAACACAGCATGGGGCTTTGCCACTTGTCTATATCCAAAGAATTCCTTCAAAGAGCAACTGAACCGCATCAAGTTTGTTTCCCGAGCGACAATTCAATACTCAAACTACCGTTTGCTTAAATCTCAAATCAATAGTCATCCTTTAATTCCTACGGTACTAAAAAATTACCCTCGAATTATCGAAAAGCCACTCCGTAGCTTCCTTAATACGCAATTCTCCTCACGTGATCGTATCCACCTTATCGTGGAACACTACGATCGTTTGTGTCAGCTTGTTAGCCTGCAGCAGCTTGAGAATATCTATACTCAACGATTCAGTGTCGCCCAATTTGAATGTCGCGAAATCCCTTTTGATCTGACACTATCGTACGAAAACTTCCACGAGCGGGAAGGTGAGCTTACTCTAGCCCTACGCCAAAATGACCAACGCATTTACTCTGCGCCTGTTACTCTAGGAACAGATGAAAAACGTCAACCTTGTCTTTACTTAGGTACGGTACAAGGTTCACGTGATAAGAACGAAATTACGAAAAGCCTGACTCGTGGTTGCCATGGTCTACGCCCTAAATCACTGATGATCGAATACGTAAAAATCATGGCTCGTCACTTTGGGTGTGAAAACATTTACGCGGTATCAAACTCGCACCACGTATATCAATCAAAGCGTAAAACTCAAAGCCGTCGTAGCTTCGACCTTGATAGCCTAATCACAGAGCACGGCGGTGAAGCATATAACGCCGCTTGGTCTATCATGACTTCACAATCTGTTCGTCATGATTTTGCCGATGTCGTATCACGCAAGCGTAAAATGTATCGTCTTCGCTACGAGTTCATCGACGATTTAGAGCAACAAGTTCAAACCAATCTACCACTGCTACCGCAAAACAAGCTAAACGCATAAACCATCTTTGTTTAGCCCTCTTTGTTACCGAAAGGCAGCCAAAGCAGATACAAAAACAGCGCTTAAAAGCGCTGTTTTTGCTACTCACACTTGTATTTCTAGCCTCAACATTGGCGCAATAACTACAACCGTAATTGCCCATAAGCATTAAATGCAAAACGGTTGACCAAAGTTAAAGTTGTAGCAACAGAAAATACCGCAGCAAGAAAGATCGCAACCATGATCACTAATTGATATTTCACTGCCAGCAATGGCGCGGTTCCTCCTAGAATTTGCCCCGTCATCATGCCGGGTAAGCTCACAATCCCCAGCGTCGTCATCGAAGCAAGTTGCGGCATCAGTGCGGTTTTAAGCGCTTCTTTAACAAAGGGTTGCGCAGGATGTGGCGCTCCTAAAGCTAAATAATATTGGTATTCATTCATGCGGCTTTTTAAACTGCTATGCCAACGTTCTAATGCCAACACATTGGCCGCTAAACTGTTACCTAACAGCATACCTGCTACAGGAATCAAATATTGCGCCTGCCACCAAGGCTCTAACTGAATAGCAACCATCAACACCATTGGTAATACCACGCCAAGCGAAACAATTTGCCCTGTAAGCACCGTAGGCAGCACTTGCTTTAGCGGCAAGCCGGCACGCTTACAAATACTCGCTCCAGCCACTGTCGCCATTACGCCAAGCCACACTAGATTTAAAACTGGGCTTTGAAAATCGAACAAGGTTTGTAAATAAATACCAACCACAGCAAGCTGCAGGGTCATACGCAGTACAGCAGTCACTATGCTACGTGATAATCCAAGCTGCCAACGAGAGAATAAAGCCAATGGAATAAGTAAGAGAAGGTAGAAACTGCCCATCCCCCATGCGCTAATAGCTACGGTTTCACTCATGACAAGCCTCCCGCACGACGCGAAGTACCCTGCTGACTAGCCTCGCCTGATTTAGTATCTCTATTATCGCTAATTTCTTTCTTTTGAGTATCAGGCTCGCTATTTATCTGTTGCATGTCATACACATGATCACAATGGATCAACCAATGCGGATCGTGAGATACCGATATTTTGATCACCTCAAGATCCGCTAACAGTGCGATCACCCGATCTCGACTCGCCAAATCCAGCGCTGACGTCGGCTCATCAAGTAACCATACGGGGCGTTTCATTAATATTGCCCGTGCTATCGCCAAACGCTGTTTTTCTCCTCCAGATAACGGCTCAACGTCCTTATCTAGCCCATGCCGTAGCCCTACTTTCTCAAGAGCATGTAAACACTCAGCCTCAGAGGGAGCCTGACTTTGCATGGCCTGCATTGTCCACGGTAAACAAAGCACATTGAAGATCGTTTCACCGCCCATTACGGCTTGTTGAGGCAAATAACAAATCTGTTGCCGCCACCAGCGAATATTGTCCGCAGTAATCACTGTGTCTTGCCAGCGAAACTGACCCGACTTGGGTGCGGCAAGTCCTGCCAATATGCGTAATAGGCTGCTCTTCCCACACCCTGACGGGCCTGATATTGCCAAATGCTGAGGCGCTGATAATTGAAAGCTCGGCGCAAGAATGGCACTCGCTTCAAAGCCAGAGGTCAAGTTATCAATCACTAATGCCATACTTGTTGTTACCCTGTCACACAATTTCGCGTTCAAGTTGATCAAGATAGCACTTCATGAAGCTCACACGTTGCTCCGCTTCTTGTTTTGCTGCTTGAGTATTTAGTGTTTCTGCAATCTTGAATAACTTAACGTAGAAATGATCTATGGTAAAAGTCTTGTCGTCGGGTTGACGTTCTCGACAGAAAGGATCGTCTGAGCTATACAAGGCTGAACCCAAAATACCGCTAATTTGCATGCAACGGCTAACCCCAATCGCCCCAAGCGCATCTAATCGATCGGCATCTTGCACCACTTTAGCCTCTAGAGTTTCAGGCACAATATTGGCGCTAAAACTGTGTGCCATGATTGCATGATGGATTGGCGCCAAATACTGCTCGGGATAACCTTGTTTAACTAAGAATTCGAT
Organism: Photobacterium jeanii; assembly: GCF_001650345.1. Lineage (GTDB taxonomy): Bacteria > Pseudomonadota > Gammaproteobacteria > Enterobacterales > Vibrionaceae > Photobacterium > Photobacterium jeanii. The sequence continues at coordinate 416,666 of NZ_LVHF01000029.1, forward strand.
TGCCGCGTCAGCGGCGAATTGTGAACTTAAATGGCGCTCAGGATGATCTTTCGGCATCGTAATACAATCGTGTAACCATGCGGCGGGTAGCACGATATTAAGATCGGCCAACTCTTGCTGACCAAGTTGTCGAGCCAGTTTCACCACCCGTTGAATATGGGCTTTGTCATGCGCGGCATCGGTTTGGGCTAAGCTATCTATCCATGCTTCACACTGGGCTTCAATCGCTAACATCTTCTCTCCTTATCCATGAAGCTCCATCATAGCAAAGCCGTACAAATATATTTTATTTCGCTTGTGATAAACAAAGAAAAAACAACTGAAAAAGAGACAAAGATGGAATAGCTACTGACTCTTGACGGTGTGGCAATAACTGCAATACTGTCAGTAAGTTACTTATTTTGACATAGTAACCAAACACAAGAATAAAAGGATTTATCATGATTAAGCCACCACCATTACAACTCGGTGATACCATTGGATTTTTCTCACCTTCTTCACCAGCAACTGCCTTTGCTCCCACACGTTTCGCCCGCGCCAAAACTTTCCTAGAAAGCAAAGGTTACCAGCTTAAAGCTGGGGCATTAACGGGACAATCCGACTACTACCGTTCTGGCAATATTAAAGAACGTGTTGATGAGCTTAACGCACTAATCCGCGATCCACAGGTTCGCTGCATCATGTCGACAATTGGTGGCATGAACAGTAACTCATTGCTCCCCTACATTGATTACGATGCCTTAATTCAAGATCCAAAGATCATCATTGGATATTCAGATGTTACCGCTCTGCTGCTTGGCATTTATCAGCGTACTGGGCTTATTACGTTTTATGGCCCAGCCCTCGTAGCCTCTTTCGGTGAACTGCCGCCGCTAGTTGAAGAAACCTTTGCCGCTTTTCAAGCTGCCACTCAGCCACAACCTTTACCTTTCACTTATCAGCAACCTCAACTCTGGACTGATGCCTTTATCGATTGGGAGAGCCAAACCGAGCCTAAACCTTTAGTAGCGAACAACTGTGAATTCTTAGGCACTGGTAAGATCTCCGGACATTTGATCGGTGGTAACCAAAATACGATGACCGCAATCATAGGCTCCGATTATTTCCCTGAAATTAAGCAAGGCGATATCTTACTGGTAGAAGACTGCTTATCCGATATGGCAACCGTTGAGCGCACCACAGCACAGCTAAAACTAGCTGGTGTCTTTGATCGCGTCAGCGCCATTATTTTAGGTAAGCACGAACAATTCAAAGACCAAGGAACAGGTCGCCAACCTATCGATATTTACCGCGAGATCTTAAACGGTCAAGATATCCCCATCATCAATGGTTTTGATGCTTGCCACACCCACCCTATGCTAACGATGCCGATTGGTTGCCAAATCGAAATTGATTTCGACCAACAGCAAGTTGCCATAACAGAACCTTGGCTAAGCCGCTAGCAAGTTCTTACTACCCACTGCGACACAGCATCAAAGAAGCCACACTCGGCTTCTTTGATTTATCTAGCCTCCCTACTTTCGACCTAATTAACAAAGCATTAGCGTAATAAGCCAAAAATCCTTTACTCAAGATGACAATAATCACCGTGTAACACACATACTATGTGCTCATAAAATTGTCGTTTCTGTCACAAACTTTGGGTACTATACCGCCTCAAAATTTTCACGGTTGGAAAGGTTACATGTACAAATTAGTTGCTTTAGATATGGATGGCACTCTGCTTAACTCTCAAGGTGAAATCTCACCACGCACCAAGGAGGCCATCGCCCAAGCACGCCAACAAGGCGTACATGTAGTGCTGGCATCAGGTCGTCCACTTGAAGGTATGACCAAATATCTTGCCGAATTGGATATGAATAGCGATCAAGACTATGTGTTGAGCTACAACGCATCACTTGTTCAACGCGTCGCGAGTAAAGAAGTGATCCGTAGCCAAATTCTTAAAGGCAGTGATGCAAAAAACCTTGCCAGCCTAAGTCAAGATCTTGGTGTGAATGTTCATGCATTTTCACGTCGCTTTGGCTTAATCACACCGCAAAACAACGAGTACACTCGCCATGAGGCCGAGATTAATGGGCTGACCATTACCGAACTTGATTTTGTAGAATTAGATAACAACGAAGACATCATGAAAGTGATGATGATTGACGAGCCAGAGCGTCTATCTGCAGCAATTGCAAAACTACCGCCACACGTTTATGAGCAATACACTGTCGTGCAAAGCGCACCGTTTTTCTTAGAGTTCCTAAACCCAAAAAGTAACAAAGGCACAGGTGTTGGCATGCTAGCAGAACACCTTGGTATTGATGCGAGCGAAGTCATTTGTATGGGTGATGCGGGCAACGACAAACACATGATTGAATACGCGGGCTTAGGTGTTGCCATGGCCAATGCTACCGACGATATCAAAGCGATTGCTAACCACATTACCGACAGCAACAACGAACACGGTGTCGCAAAAGTTATTGAAGATTTTATTCTTAACCGTTAATTAATTTAGTTTTTCAGTACTTCCCTACACAAAAAAAGAGCTGATATCAGCTCTTTTTTTGTGGCTAATTTAGAGTGAATATGACTTAATCCAAATCAAGCCGACGATTCTGCCAACTTACCTTTAAACTGAATTAAAGACTCACGACGCATAACATCCAGAAAATGATTAAAAGACTGAATCTCGCTAGCTTTTATTAACTGCTGAGGGATTAATAAAAATGTCGCAATTTTCAATTTACCATCGTCTGTTACATGAATTTCACGGTGCATTGATCCAAATTTATGATCAAACCTCAATGTTGGCGATACTTTTTGAATCTTCCATATCTCGCTAAGATCATAAACATACTCTGACTGTATTTTTAACCCAGGAAAATGCTCCTCATAGTGCTTATTATCCAAGCGAAGAAGTTCAAGTTCATCCTTAAGCCATGCATCATTTTCTTCATAAATGAGATCGCTTTTCACATCCAGAAATGGGCTCAACTTAGCTTCAGATTTAATAACCAACTCTGGCGCCATATTTGCCAACTTCACAATATTAAATTGCGGATCAGCATATGTTGATACTTCGTTATGATACTGTTGAGTAAGCCATTCATCACGCTCCGATGGTGATTTTTGTAACAACAGGCGACGATACGACGAAGCATACTCTCCATAATAAGTTCGTTTTTGATGTTCTTCTTGTCCCCCTAACAAATCAAACTCAACACTCGTCGATACATGCATTTTCCAACGGTATTTATTATTCAATATTTGTGACGGTTGCTGATTGGATTTTAATACAAGAGATACTTTATTTTGAATCCAAGACGGTGTAAATTTCCAAAATGTATCTTGATCTGTAGCGTCCAAGCAATATTGCTTTCCTAAATAGTCAAAACACATCACAATATGATCAAAATACCTAAAGGTCGGAATAATAAGCTGATCCGCACGAGTTCGATCTGTTGCTATTAATACGGGATAAGACTCTATACCAATACGCTCTAGCAAAGCATGCAACAAGGCTGACTTATCCTTACAATCACCGTATCTATTTTTAATAATCGACGCGATATCATGAGGGGTAATAGTATGACCTAACTCAGACATTGAAACATAACGAATGTCTCGCGCAACAAACTCATGGATCAGTTTAATTTGATCTTCAATATTTTTATTATCACCAATAATTTGTTCTAACAAAGCTTCAAGCCCTGTAGTATCACTGAGTGCAGAATTTACTTCATCATTAATGATACTTACAACCTGCTGCCATTCTTTAGACTCACCAATTGCAACTTGACCAATGTAGTCACGCCAAAAAATAGCTTTGTCATTTTTAAAAGCAGCAATATCTTGACCAGTGCAGTAAAGTTGACTTTCCGTTTGATTGCATTCCACATTGTTACTGTTTGATGACCAATAAAGTGGTTCATCAAGTTGCCAACTGACATTAATATCTAAGTTTGCAATTGGATAACGGCCTTGTGTATAGAAGATTTGTGACCAATCACCTTGCAGCTTCAGCCTATCACTACTAATTTCATACTCTATAACAGCAAGGCTACCTTCACTTAAGCCAGGAATAGTAAGGACAACTTCTTTGTCATCAGTAAAACTCCTGTAATTATCAGTATCCAATATTTGTAATGACGATGCTTCAATTGACTTTATACTGCCTTGCTTATCAATTGATGAGGCCGATATAATCGTCAACCTTTCCACTCTATCATTAAAGTAAATTGAATGGTCTGCATGATTACCAATATCTCTTGAACTTGGGTAAAACCATATTTCTTTAACGTGTTCAGTTATATTGTCACCAACAACACTCACATTTTTAGACTGCAATATTTGTGTTACTTCTTCAGGCTTTTCTATTTGACGCTGAAACTCACGTGCTCTGTTAAACAAATCTCCCGATTCAGAAACTTTCCATTTTATTTCTTCATTAGCAAACACATTACCACAGATAAACACAGAAAAAACAAAGAAAGGAATAAAACCAGTCATCTTCATAGTGGATAAAACTCCCCTGCCATTTTATTAATTTTTTCTGCGTACTTAACATAAGAATGCTTTGATGTACTTAAATCACCTAATAACTCATAATAATGTTCACCTGATTCAAAAACAGTGATTGTATAAAGTCTAGGCCCAAAGATTTCTTGACCTTTACATGTTACATGAGTAATTACATTTGCAGTTGAGTTAAGTAATACTCTCTTTTCATGACACTTAGTAGAAGGAGTAGTAGATTGAATATCATTAACTCTAAAATTTACTATATCATTAATCGTTGTGGATTTTCCTGAGATAAACACAAGAAAATTAGCATCATTACCCATACCTGCTAACTCTAAATCCGCAGAGCCGTCCGAAAAAGTACCTGACTTAACTTCTCGCCAACTGTCACCGTGGATTTTTAATCGATAAGCATTATCCGGTGAAATATAAACATCTTGATCAGCGAAAGATTCCACTCCATCAATCGGCGTATATGGAAATATACTTGAGTAAAAGAGTATCAACATAACAAAAGGAAAGCCTAACAGTACAAGCAACCATTCCCAAAAGGCGTAACCCGATTGCTTACCTTTAAATTCGACTCCTACTAATTTTCGCTTTAGAGCGTTAAACCGTACTCCCAAAACACAATAGGCTACCGACCATAGCAAAAGCCCTACAACCCAATAACCACTACTGACTGTATACTCTGAATCCAACCACAAATAAGCCGATAGCACCATTGTAGATAGCGCCCAAATCCAAAAGGAACTCACTGGATAATAGCTATCGTTATCTTTTTCTAATTGCTGAAGCACACGATTCATTCGGCGAAAAGCGAATGGCTGAATAGGTACCAGATTTGGCACAAAAAACCATGTCCAAGAAATTAAAGGCTGTTTAGAAAGTAAAGACAATTCCTTGATACGCTTCACAAACCAAAAAGCGGTATATATACCAAAGGTAGAAAAATGAAGGAAAAATTCCCACCCAGCAGAGCGAGGAGATCGAAGAATAATTACATCGTCAATTGGAACCTGTGGCTCTTCATGTGATGATTGACTTACCAGATGCTCAGTATCGTTAAGCTCAGGTTCTGGAACGGAAATACCAGAAGTAGATGATGAGGTACTATGTGCCATTATGTTGATATTAAAGAAAATTTGAACGGCATGATATGAAACTACATCCAGTTAGAGTATCACCTCCTCTCTCGAATGTGACAAACATCGCATAATGGAGCTTTTTCGCTTTCATTATATTTATAATAACAAGCTCTAAGACAATAGAGGAGAGTTCACCTCTCCTCTAAAGTATCTATTTCATTCGCTACAGTTATTTTTTTCGCTTTGCTTCAAGCTGCTCTATCACATAATCAGGGGCGATTTTGCCAAGCTCGGTTAAGCATGCTTGGGTTTTGCTATTTTGGGTTCGAACATAAATATCGCACACCGCATAGAGTTGTTCTGGAGCCCCTGAGATTAAATACGCTTGCTCAAATGACGTCACCGACTTTTCAATATCAAGCGGCTCTTGAAGGACACCATTGAGATACCAAAAATAGCTGTTGGTTTGTGCCATTTGGGCCGCTTGCTCAATGGCCTTGGCCGCTTTTTCCTTCTGCTCTAAACGTACTAAGGTTAGCGCTTTCGAATAATAGAGATTGGCTTCATTAGGTTGTAATGCTATCGCTTTATTTAACGCATCTAAGGCTTGGCTATCTTCGTCTTGCGCACGGAGATTATCTGCCACACTCAACCAAACTTGCACATTCTGAGGTTCAGATTTAAGCAATTGCTCATACAATGATTGCGCTTTATCCCAGTCTTGATGCCAGCGATAAACATCGGCCAATAACAACATCGACTTAGGGTTCGTTTGCGCTTTTAGGTAGTTTTTCAGCTCCTCAAACGGCACAGTCATGCTCTGCTGTTGATCTGGCGTCATCTTGCCAAAGTCACGGATCAAATTCGCCGTCGTCGTCACTCTCACTTGCTGACTTTGATCTTGTAATAGTGGCGACAACATACGCCAGCGATGAGCAAATTGATAAGGTTCTGCGGCAATAACTGCCGCCTCGCGTACTAAATCACTGTCATCTTGAAGTGATCTTGCTACCGCAACCAAACTGTTCTGACTTGGATAAGGCGCCAATTGACGTAAGGCCTTGGCACGCACTTGCGCTGTTTGTCGCTTATCCTGTGCGATATAGACCCACTGTTGCACCTGCTCTGCACTTGCAGTGGAAGGCGTCATACTCGCCTTATCTGATACCGCTTGTTGTGATTTAGTGCTATCAGACGCACCTGCCCCTATATCAGCCTGCGAAAGCAACACATTTTGCTGTTGATTTATGCTGGTTTGGCTCACTTGCTCGGACACATCATTCGTAGCGGCATACGCTTGTGAGGTTAATACTGCAGCCATAGTTAATACCGTTATTAGCTTCATCACCTAACTCCTAAAACTGGGTTGGAAATACTGGTGAGCGTCGCGCATTTGCCGCCACCAACTCATCACGATATTTGCCATGAGCAACCGGATTACCTGTCATCCGCAAGATATAAGCAATCACCTTGTCTGCATGTCGGAAGAACTTATGCCAACCAGAGCACAAATAATTAAGGCCAGGTTCACCGTCTTTCGTGCGAATAAAACGATTCTTAGGACATTCTCCGTAGCAGGCAAACCGATAATCACATTGCTGGCATTGCGTAGTTAAAGTACGCGATTTCGCGAAACCAAACTTCTGTTGTTGTGAGGAATACGCCATCTCATCCAGCTTTTGATGGTGAATATTGCCCACTTTGTATTCTGGATAAACGTAATGGTCACAAGTAAACACATCCCCATTCGGCTCCATCGCTAAGCCTTTACCGCAGATCTCGCCCAAGGTGCACAACGGGTTCTTCCTTCCCATCCAAGTTTCAACGCTGGCTTCGAAATATTGCACAAACACTTTGCCGATATCTTTGCTCACCCATTCATCGAAAATAGCGATCAGGAAATCCCCCCACGCCTCAGCAGAGACACACCAAGGTTCCACCACGGATGCTTTATGACTTGGCTGTAAGCGCACATCACCTTGAACAAGTTGATCGTTCGGGTGCCACTTTTGCGGAGCGGTCGTGCGGAACGTCTTTTGCTCGACAATTGGAATAAATTGCATTTGCGGCGACTTCACCACATCGCGCAAAAAACGATAAACTTCTAGTGGGTTTTGGCTGGTTAAATTATTCACACAAGTCAAAGTGGCAAAATTCACTTGGTGTTTGTGTAGCAACGCGACCGCTTTCATTACTTGCTTAAAAGTGCCACGCCCCGCTTTATTGGTGCGATAGGTGTTGTGAAGTAATTCGGGACCATCAATGCTTAAACCAACCAAAAACTGATTTTCAGCGAGAAACTGGCACCACTCATCAGTCAATAATGTGCCATTCGTTTGCAAGTCATTGGAGATCTTGATGCCATCCGGTTGGTATTTTTGCTGAAAAGCGACAATCTTCTGGAAATACGCCAAACCAAGCATGGTTGGCTCACCACCTTGCCACGAAAAGATAATCTCTGGCGTATTTTGCCCTTCGATATATTGCCGAATATATGCTTCCAAGGTGTCGTCATCCATCATTGGCGAGCAGCCTTTCTTATACTCAAGCAAATCCTGTTTGCTCAAGTAATAACAGTAAGTGCAATCAATATTGCAGGCAGCACCAATAGGCTTTGCCATCACATGTAAGCGCTTAGACGCCTTACCATTAAACTGTGGACCTTGAGTGACTAACATATCTCACCTTTCAAGCGACATTCGAGGAGCAAGCATAATAAAACCTGCACTGCGCCAAGGCTTGTTATACCCCTTATAACCAATGGGTATGGAGGGATCACATAGAATGGGTACTCATTCGATTTGGTTATGATTTGAGGTGTTCATGTCAGTATTAGGTTCCAAATATACGCTTGCCGCGATAGTAATAACTGCCGTGTCTGCCACAGGGATTGTTGCTTGCAGCATGTCATCCACACCTCACCCCATTGCTCAGCAGATCAATACCGACATGGTGCTAATTGATGGCGGTCGCTTTGAAATGGGCTCTAATGCGGATAATGCTAAAAAAGCGGAGAAACCTGCACGCGTCGTGACGGTTGACAGCTTCTACCTCGCCAAATTTGAAGTCACTCAAGCACTATTTAACGCCGTAATGGGCTCATCACTCAGCTATTTCCAAGGTGATGACATCCCTGTTAACAACCTAAGTTGGCAACAAGCCAATTTCTTTATCAGCCAACTTAATGAACTCACTGGCGAGCACTACCGCTTACCCACCGAAGCTGAGTGGGAGTTTGCAGCGCAAGGGGGCAACCAAAGTCAAGGCTTTATCTATAGCGGTTCAAACAACATTAGTGATGTGGCTTGGTACGCAGGCAATGCTGACAACCGCGCCCACCCGGTGGGACAAAAGCAAGCCAATGAACTTGGACTGTATGACATGACAGGTAACGTCGGGGAATTCGTCAGTGACGCTTTCGATGACACCTTCTACCGCTACGGACCAACAGATAATCCCAACAATGCAAAAGATGAAAAAGCGGGCTTAGCGCATAAATCCGTTCGCGGGGGCAGCTTTGCCTATGACCCTGATGAATCAGAGAATTTCCGTCGTGACTTCGCCAGCCAGTCTATAATTATGTCCGATATGGGGCTTCGACTGGCTAAAGACGCAGATTAGCGTTCAACTTATGCACTCAAATGTAGGTACTCATGATATGAACAAAAAACACCTCTGCACCCTCGCTATTTTATCCGGACTCTCGTTTTCAACTATGGCAATGGACTGCGATCCTAATTTGCTTCCCTCATGGAAAGATGGCGATAGCAAAAATGCGATTATAAATTTTGTTAATCAATCAACAGATGATGCAAAAGCGACCTTTATTCCCGTAACCGATCGCATTGCGGTATTCGATAATGACGGTACTTTATGGTCAGAAAAGCCGTATTACTTCCAACTCGCTTTCGCCCTTGACCAGGTGAAAGCAATGGCAAAAGATCATCCTGAGTGGAAAACGCAGGCCCCTTTCAAGTTTGTATTAGAAGATGATATCGACAGTGTTTTTGCCGGTGGTGAAAAAGCACTACTTAAAATAGTAAAAGCCACGCACAGTGGGATGACAGTCGAAGAGTACCAACAAACCGTTGCTCAGTGGCTAACAACGGCGAAAGACCAGCGCTTTAACAAAGCTTATACCGAGCTCACTTACAAACCGATGCGAGAAATGCTGGCATACCTACAAGCCCATGATTTTAAAACCTACATAGTGTCAGGTGGTGGCGTCGACTTTATGCGCGTTTGGGCACCTGATATTTATAATATCCCCGCAGAGCAAATTATTGGCAGCGCCTTAAAGTACGAATACAACTTCAATGACGGTCAGCCAACTATTACCAAACAAGGTGAAATTCTCACCATTGACGACAAGGCAGGCAAACCTGAAAACATTCAACATATTATCGGCAAGAAACCCGTGCTTGCGGTCGGTAACTCAGATGGTGATCATGCGATGATGCAATGGGCCACAAGCCAAGCTAACTCGATGGCAATGATAGTGCATCACACCGATGCAGAACGCGAATGGAAGTATGACCGTAAATCGAGTGTCGGCCACCTAGATAAAGCCATGGATGAAGCCAAGACCCGTGATAATTGGCACTTAATCGACATGAAAAACGAATGGTGCAGCGTGTACTAATTTAACCTCTACTCATTTTGCTCACTCCCCGCAAAGCGCGGGGAGTATGACCAATTAAGCTCTTTTTACCACTTTTCCCGCTTGTTTAACCTGATTTCGCAACCATTTATGCGCACTTTCACTCGTGCGGCTTGGATGCCAAATAACGCATAAATCATGTTCTTTATCAGCAAAAGGTAAAGGCAGTCCTTTTACGTTGTAGGTGTGCTCAAACGCTTTGATCGTTGATTCAGGCAACATCCCTATGTATTCACTGTCGTTGATCACCGGCAGCATTTCCACGACTCCTGGCGCACGGTAAACGATATTACGCTTATCAAGATCCGCGATATCTTCATCGCTAAGTAAACTTTTTCGGCTCTGCCAACGAGACACCACCACATGTTGCTCCGCTAAAAACTGCTCTTGGCTAATACTGTCTTTAATTCGTGGGTGAGTAGCACTACACACCACCAGCAAGCGCTCAGAGAATATCGGCTCAACCTTGAGCACGGTTCGACCTCGCGGTGCTAAGTCCACAATCAAATCATAGCGCTGAAGTCGCAAATCACTTTCAAAGTCTTCGGTAAACAAAGGATGCACTTCTAGCGAAATTTGCGGTGCTTGCTCACGAATTTGTTTCATCACTTGCGGCATTAATTCGTAACTAGCGGCAGATACACAGGCAATCGAGAAAATACGATTGGAAACCTTAGGATCAAAAGCGCGCGAGGCCGACAAGGTCGAGCTGAAGTTTTTATAGGCCGCCGACATTGCCGGATAAATATCACAAGCAAAGGTGGTTGGCTCAACACCAGAGGTATTTCGATGAAACAGTGGATCATCATAAATCTCGCGCAAACGCTTTAACGCCTTACTGACCGCTGGTTGGCTGATATCCATTCGTTTCGCCGCCCGCGATAAGTTCTGCTCTTCAAAAATAGCCACAAAAATAGGGATCAAGTTCAGTTCGGTATTTTTCATTCTTCCTGCTAATAGAGCAAAACCCATTAAGCAAAATTAACACCTACAGAATACGCATCATCACTTGATGCCTGTTCCATAAGCCTTGCTTAACGGGCTGAATAAATAGATATAATGAGTGTAGAAAATCGTCTGAGTCAGAGCGAGAGTTGTGACTCAATAGTTTGATCAAAGCGACTTTCGTGAGTCTATTCGCTCTTTATCTCATTCGTTTTTATACTCGGTTTTGTGGCTGATTTTTGTAAATAGCTTCTGTTCATCATCACTTCTAATTCAGGTAAAGCCTTTGGTAACTGAATACCTTGAATGGATAGAAGGAGCCTTGTTCGAGACTGCCAGTGTTGCGTGACTTTTTTCAATTTCAACCATAGCTGGACAAAGCCAAACCGAGTTAATTTTGCTTGCTGCAACCGTTGACTTAGCACTTGCCAAGAAGATGAGGAAGAATACTGCCCCAGTTCAAGCTGCTGGCTTTGACGTCGCAACTTGCGATAAGTAAGCAAGCGGGCAACAGGCCAATCTTTGCGCCCTAATGCTGCGCTAAATTGCCACCATTGCGGCGTCGGTTTCTGACGGTAATAACGCACCATAAAGCGAACCAAGAAGCAGCCCACAATCAAAGCTACCACTACAGAGAGTAATACTGGCGCGTACAAGGCAAACCAAGAAGCTAAGGTGTGCTTAACGGTAAACGTGCGCCCTTCGAGCGTTAATGTTTGTAGCTGCTGCGTTTTGGTATTCCACCATTGCAGTTTCAAAGCGGAAAAACTGACTTCACCGCCTTGCTGTAAAACGTACACCACCTCTTCTTGGCGGCTGGATTGATAGTTGCCTCGCGATTGACTGTCTTTTAAAACATTAGGCTGCGCATACCGATGATAGCTTTTGCTGGCCGTAGTCATGGCGCTGGTATTCGTATCGGCATGGGTGTGGGTATGGATATTATTAGCCTGGCCATTGGTTTCCGATCGCGTTTGTAACGGCGGCAACAAGACAGATAACGTATCTGTCCCTTCTATCGTCACCACACGCGTAATGCTATCACCCACTTTTAATACTTCGTCTTCACTCGAGACTTGCCATTGTTGTGATAACGACAACGCACTCGCCGCAACCCAAGGTTCTTCGTTGCTTAGCATCGCAGACGGTAAATTAACTTGAAACGTCAATGGTGGCGTCATTAGCTTGGCTTTCACATTTCGCCCATTGGGTGCAGAAACTTGCGCAAAGACTGGCGTTGCCGGCACTTGATACTGTCCCGAAGCTTGCGGATAAAGCGTTAACTCCCACCGTTGAACCGACCATGTTTGACCATCTCGGCGCTGAGTGTAGTTCGTCGCTAACGGATTACGTTGCTTCACTATTACATTCGGTATTTCCATATTGCCAATCTCAGTCCCTCCGGTTAACCAGCGAGGTGTCGCGACTTCAATCACCATGATGATTTGCTCATTAATCGCAAATGAAGGTGAGCTCTCTGTAGCTTGCTTATGGCTATCGCTCGCGGTGTCTTTTATTCCTTCACCATCCAACCACGCTGAGATTTGCACCAAGTCTTGATGATTTTCGGCGTTTTGATTCTCTGTGGATGAATTTGTCGCAGCTTGCGCTGGCATCACTCCCCAAGAGCCCAGCAAAGTCAGGCAACCAACTAACAAATAACTCATTAATTGCTTATTCATTGCGATCTCCTTGCTCTATTCGTTGTAATTGAAACTTGGCACGTAGGAAATATTTAGGATCGGCTTCTACCCGACGTAGCCATTTATCGGCAAGTTCATCACTCCCTAAGATCTCATTGGCATTCAGCGTTTCACGCACCATCATGGCCGAGCTCACTTGCTCTTCTGCCCCATCTGCCGTTTGCGGCTTATCGCCTAACTCAAACGATTCTTCAGGACCATCGGTAGTACCTGATTGACTTTCGCTGGTACGATTTATTTCCTCCACAATACCTTGGATCACACCATAGTTATGTTGCGCCTGCTGGCGAATTTCTGCCGTTTGCGCATGCTGCGATAGCTGCAAAAACATATCGCGCGCAGCCAAATACTCTCGTTGACGTGCGAGTGCGTTAGCGGCATTAAATAAACCCAGTTCGCGCCCCTGTTTTTGCAATATCTGCGCTTGCTGGGCAGTGCTTCCCCCTTCCGCCGCCACTGGTACTTTCCCGACTTGTAAAAACGCACTGTGAGCTAACTGGTATTCCGCACCGTAGTAATAAGCCACGCCCTTGCGTAATGGGTCGACAAAATGCTGAGCCGCTTTAAGGTACTCCTGCTGATTAAAGTAATACTGCCCTTGTTGATCTGGCGTTAGCCAAAGATCTAACCACCACGCAGAAACTTTATCCCAAGCTGTGATTTCCTGCGCTTCAACCGTTTGAGTCGGTGCTGCTGTCGTGTGGACAGTTTGCGCGGATACTGGCGCTGAAAAAGGAAGTGAAAGCAATATCGACGCCGCTAAATAACTCGATACCAGACAGCAAGGAGCAAGACACCATTGCACTAACCACCCTTTGCGAAACCACAACAGTAAGATGATGGTAATAGGGATTAACAAGTAATACCCCATGTCTTTCCACGGCATCGCCGATTCATTATTAAGCTGCATGTGACGCTCAACATAGCGATTCAATGTTTGCACATCACTGCTATCGACCGATACGGTCACCAACTTACCATCAGCCTGATCCGCTAAGGTTTGCAGTGCCTTCAAATCAAACGGCTGATGACTCACCACATCATTGTTCCCCATCGCCAACACCAGTAGCTGATGAGGACTTGTTGCAAAATAAGCGCTAAAAGTATCAATTGTGCTGGGATTCACGCCATCGGTGATCAGCAATACCGAGCCCGCGACCTCGTCTTTCAAAAGGGTGGAAATCAGCGGTAAAGCTTGCTCCGCCGACTTACCCGCTTCCGGCATAAGACTCGGCTCTATTGCCGCTAAAAAAGGCGTGAACACCGCGCTGTCTTGAGTAGGCGGCATCGCGGTATGGGCTGAGCCGCTATACACCACCAAGCCTGTTTTCCCGCCTTGGCGCAACGCTAATAAATCACGTACTTTTTGCTTAGCGCGCGTTAGACGGCTAGGCGCAACGTCCTTTTCCAGCATGGATTCACTGGCATCCATCACCACCAGCATGGTGGCTTTATCTTCACCAAACGGTGAGGCTTCGCGCTGCCAACTTGGACCTGCACACACCACGATGGCTAACACCATCAACACAGTGAGTACCTTGAGTGGTAATTGCTTCTTCCAGCCTTTGTCACCAATAGTTAACGCGTCTCGAAGGTGCTTAGGTAACACCTGTTGCCAAGTTGATGCCTCGTCTAATTGCCAACGCCAGTACACCGTTGCAGCTAAAGGTAACAACGCCAGTAACCACCACGGGCGAATAAAATGAAATGAGGTTAGCAACTGCTGCCAAAACATAGGATCGGTCATACTTGCCCCCCAACATTATTTACTGTTGATTGACGATGCTTAGCCGCTCTCTTTGCGACAACCACACGTTGCAACGTTAAGAGAAAAAACGTCAGTAAATAAATCACCGCCACCACCGCAATAAAATAATGATGAATACTTTGCTTAGGTCGGTAGGTTGTTGCTTTATAAAGCGAAGGTTCGAGCTCACCAATAGTGGCATAAGCTTGGGTTAACTCATCTTGATTTAGCGCTTCAAACGCTTGTCCACCGGAAAGAGCCGCTACACGTTTTATGGTGTTCATATCCAATGCTTTTTCACCAACCGTTGCAGGATCTCCCATTGCCACCATGTGAATGCGCACACCTTTCGCACCAGCGACTTTCGCAGCTTCAATAGGCTCAACAAAACTGCCGGTATCATTACCATCGGTCAGAACAATCACCACTTTTTCTCGGCTAGCACTTTCTGCAACATCGCTACTTTTGGTTTGTCGCGAGTCTGTGCTTGAGTCATAACTTTGCTCAAAGACTTTAATCGCCAATCCGATGGCATCACCTAAATGAGTGCTTTGACCAGCCATCGCAACATCGGTTTGCGCCAACAAATCTAACCATGCTTGTTGATCGGCCGTAAAAGGTGTTTGTAGAAATGCAGCGTCACCAAACAAAATCAAACCTAAGCGGTCGCCTTGTCGAGTTTGCGCGAACTCCGCCAACACTTGCTTAGCCGCCGTTAAACGAGCGATACGCTGGCCTTGTTCGATACCTAATTCAGGAGCGGCTTTGCTTGCCACAAAATCGGTTTCTGCCATCGAACCAGAGAGATCCACCACCACCATTACATCGCGCCCAAACTGTTCACGCACTTGCGGTTCACCTAGAATCATGGGTTTAGCGAGTGCCGTCACCACCATTAGCCAAGAAAAGATCAGAATAATTCGCTGCCACCAGCTAGGCGCTAACTGACTTGCCCCTTCTGAAGGTGTTTCTCCAAGCACTGTCATCAAGGTGTCGAAAAAAGGAATTTTGATGGCCGCTTTCTTGGTGCGATAGGCAGGTATCAGCCAATAAACCAACAAGGGCAGTGGCAATACCAAAAAACAATAAGGATGGACAAACTCCAACGAGCCCGCCCACGAAAACAATGTGTTCATCGCTGCGCTCCTTGGCTAGGCTTATCCCTTAATCGAGCATTCCTAAATCGAGTCAACAGCGAAACGGATGGCTTTGAGGACACACCTCTAATGGCATTTTCATCTTGATGTTCAACAAGCCAACTACGAGTGTGAGTTAGCAAGGTCATCATCTCAGAGTCTGTGATAGCTGACTGTTGCGATAGCGTTGCTGCTAACCATTTGCGTCCCAATTCACTGTGATATTGAAACTGCGCCTGATGTGGCGCATCTTGAGGGAGCAAACTGTCGAGCTTTTGCAACAAAGCCTCACCGAACAATGCTGCGTTTTTAGGGTTTAGGTACACCAAAACGGCTTTTAAGATCAGCAGTAATAACTGAGCACTGTCATGAGGTGAAGATGACGGTATTTTCTGTAATGCTTGAATAGCTTCACGGCGATAGCGATTGTGCCACCAATGGTTTATTCGGCGATAACACCAAGCGAGTGCAGCGACCATGGCGAGTAATGCAAGTAATTGCCAACCATGCGTTTGCGGCCACCATGACACGGAATCAGGCACTGCCACATCAATCATATCTCGTAAAATGTAAGTGCTAGGGGGCGTATGGATACTCATTAGCGACCTCCTACCGCACGTTTAAATTGTTCGATATGTTGACCTTGAGTATCTAGCTCAACCATAGGCAGTTGTTGCACCGCCATTAGCTGCAATAATTGCTGCTTTTTAAGAGCATGATGATGTGCCAACCCTTGCTGGGCTTTTTCAAACTGGTGCTTATTAGCAAGATTAAATTGATAGTGACCATCCCCCACCACCCAAGGCGTGAAAGTACCAGTATTTGGCTGTGGCAGTGATGTAGATGATGTCGCAGTTCCCAGTGACGAGGTAGGCAAAAATGCTGTTTCTAAGGGATCGGAAATCAAAACACCTAACACATCATTATGCTTTTGCAGATGTTTAAGGTGGACCACATCATCTGCCGTTACCCCCGACCAATCACTCAGCATGATAATGGTGTGATTGCGGCATTTTAAACGTGCCAACAAACCAACCAAGGAGGAAAAGCTCACTTGCTCACTATCGCGACAAGTAACGTCCAGTTGCTGGTTAATTTGAGCGAGTTGGTTGAGCTGAAATAACACATTGGCTTGCGAACGCTTAGACAGGCTGTACTCAATATTGGCGTGACCACTAACCACAAAACCAACCCGATCGCTGTCTTTTAGCACCCGCCACGCGGTTAACGCCGCAATCTCAGCGGCAACCACAGATTTCATCACTTCAACCGATGAGAAAAACATGCTGCTACGCTGATCAACACAGATCAACACGCTCCGATCTTTCTCTTCGGTGTAACTCCGCACATGTGGCTTGCCAGTGCGCATCGTTACTTTCCAGTCAAGGTTACGAATATCATCACCTTGCTGATAATGGCGCAATTCTTCAAAATTCAAACCACGCCCACGAAACGAAGAGTGATGCCGCCCCGATAAGGCGCTGCCCGCTTTACGCTGCGGCAACAAACTAAACCCATCGACTTGGGCTTGGAGTGCCACTAAACGAGGATAATCACAATAAATGCGACTATCTAGCGGCTTGGTATGCTCAACCATATCGCCACCCTCTAACCAATCACAACATGATCAAGCAGCTCATTAATAACATCTTGACGAGAGATGCCGTCAGCAAGGGCGTCGTAACTTAGAATAAATCTGTGCCCCAACACATTCGCTGCGACCGCACGAATGTCATCAGGCTCAACAAACGTTTTACCTTTCAGCCACGCATTGGCACGTGCGCATTTATCGAGGGCAATGGAAGCTCGTGGAC
Source organism: Photobacterium jeanii (assembly GCF_001650345.1). GTDB lineage: Bacteria > Pseudomonadota > Gammaproteobacteria > Enterobacterales > Vibrionaceae > Photobacterium > Photobacterium jeanii. Next base: position 434,268 of record NZ_LVHF01000029.1, read on the forward strand.
TGGCACCCACTTCAATCCAGCGGGCTAATCGAGAGTCGGGATAACGCTCAGGCTTACGCGTTGCCATGACCAAGCCAACGATATAGCGCTCAACCATTTCCGACACTTCCACTTTCGGCAAGTCACGACGCGCAGCAAGTATATGGTCGGGTTCGATGGTAACAGCACTTGGTTCATTAGAGTCATGTTGTTCGCTTTGAGCATCAATAGCAGACGAAGGTTCAGGCTCTACCACTTCCTCACCACGAACAAGACGAATGATATCTAACTCAGCATCATCGTCAGGGTAGTCCACCGTGACTTTCATAATAAAGCGGTCCATTTGCGCTTCAGGTAATGGGTAGGTGCCTTCCTGCTCAATTGGGTTTTGAGTTGCCAACACCATAAAAAGCGCAGGCAATTGGTGCGTTTTATCACCCACAGTGATGGTATTTTCCGCCATCGCTTCAAGCAACGCCGCTTGAACCTTTGCGGGCGCACGGTTGATTTCATCGGCAAGCACTATGCTGTTGAAAATAGGACCCGGCTGAAAATGCAGTTGCGGTTTGCCATCAAGATCTTGATACACCTCGGTGCCAGTCACATCTGAAGGCAACAAATCAGGCGTAAATTGAATACGACCAAAACTTGTATTGAGCAAATTAGCTAACGATTTCACCGAACGGGTTTTTGCCGTTCCCGGTAAACCCTCTAACAGCACGTGACCATTCGTTAACAGCCCTATCACCAAAGCCCGAACCACATGACTCTGCCCGATTACACTGCGTTCCGTTTGCTCAATTAATGTATTAATGGCTTGCTGCGCGTGGTTCATAACCTGCCCTCGTATTCAATTTTCCACTGGGTACAACCTACCTTCAAACGCCATAACTATTGGTTATATACTTAATACAAACCCTCTCGCCTTATCGATGTCTTGCTGACAGACAATCAGCCTTACGGCCTGATCATCGCGTCGAGTTGCGCGACCACTTCAGGCGGTGCGACTTTTGCCAAACGTTGACGACATTGCGCAAACGTTAGTGCCACCGCGCCTTGCTGATAGTTTCGCGCTAACACCTCACACTCGGCATACAAATGCTGAGGGTTACCACCGACTTGATAAGCAGTGTTTAATGCTTTGCTGGCAGCGACAACATCCCATTTTTCCAGCGCTAATCCATATACGTACCAATACTGCGGATTGCGCACCGCAAGTTCAGCAGCCTGTTTCAAATACTGCGTAGCTTGCTTCTCCTTCCCCATACGCAATAAAGTCAACCCCGCACTGTAAGGTAAGGCACTCGATTTCGGCTGTGCGTTAATTCCTGCTTTCAACGTTTCTAACGCCTTGGTATCGCTACCCTGAGCGCGATATACATCAGCAAGATTAGCGTAGCTATTTTCAAAATACGGCTCGATTTCAATGGCTTGCTGATAGGTTGCTATCGCTTGCTCTGTTTTGCCTAAATCACGATAAACATTGGCTAAATTGGTTCTGCCAAAGCCACGGTCAGCATTAAAGTTTTGAATTTCTATGTATTGATCTAACGGCGTTGCTATTGCTTTACGCTGCTGCTGCGTCATTTGTGGGTAACCACTCACTAAGGCCGCCGCCGCTTCGGCACGAATCGATAAAACCGGGTCATCAAGTAATGGTTCAAGAATTTGCCAACGGTCACTGAAGGCATACCCCGCAGAGCCCGCGATAGCGCCAAGCCTGATCAATTCACTGTCGTGCTTCACGGCTCTCGCTAACGCCACCAAGGTATTTTTCCCTGTGTTTCCTGCCATTCTTTCTAAGGCTGACGCCCGAATAATGTCGCTAAGTGATGCATCTTGCGCGGAATATGCCAGCGCATCCGGTGCCCCGCGATGACCAATTGCACCGGCGTAAAACGCGACCGAGAAGTGTTGTTGATTACGATATTGAGAGTCAGGAAACCACTTTGCCACTTGTTGAGATGCCCATTGATCGGTTTGATCTTGGTGACAAGACGTACACACATTTGGCGTATTGATGTGCTGGCTAAGATCGGGACGTGGTACATGCCAGCTATGATCACGTCGAGGATCAACTTGCATGTAGGTAGTCTCAGGCATATGACAAGTCGTGCATTGCGATGCTTCACTATTAGCTTGATGGAACGTGTGCTTTTCAGGCGTGTACTCCGAGGCAATATGACATTGCAAACACACGGCTTGTTCAGGCACTTTTAACTTAGCGCTATGCGGATCATGACAATTGGTGCAGGTCACCCCTTTTTGTGCCATTGCTGATTGCAAGAAAGAACCATACACATAATCTTCATCAAAAATCTGACCATCATGGTGATAAAGCTCTGGGGTGATCAAACTCAAGCGGTATTTGTCGAAAAACGACCCTTTTACATGATCTTCAGTCTCGTTAAGTTGCGTGCGTCGACTGTGGCATTGAGCGCAGGTTTGTACTTGATCGGTTTGCTCTATCGCTTTGGGTTGCAAGCTCGTATGCCCTTCCTGATAGACCCACTCTTCAACCGCCCGTGATAAATCACGCTCAAAGCCATAATGCTTGTTAGACGTAAAAAGGGGATCAAATTCAGACTCCGTTTTCGCTTGCTGCGCTAAGGTGAGGTGTTGACTGGCAGGGCCATGACAAGCTTCGCAACTCACATTAATCTCTGACCAAGTCGTCGCATAGGTATTACTTTGTGGATCGTAGTGCTTTTGCAAGTTAGTCGAGTGACAATCGGCACACATGAAGTTCCAGTTTTGTCCGGCGTTGGTCCAATAGAACTCATCGCTGGGTGTTGTTTCTGGGTATAAGTGAAACCAACGTTGTCCGCCCTGCTCCGCTGCTCTGGTATCCCACGCAAAGGGGATCAACTGTACTCGCCCATCATCTAAGGCCACCATATACTGCTGCAATGGCTGCCAACCAAAGGTATAGCTAATTTTATAATCGTGCCACTGACCGTCAGGACCTTGAATATTGACCCAATACTCCTCTCCCTGACGATAAAATCGATTTGGCTTGCCATTAAAATCAACTGTCTGATTATCAAAATCCCCCAGCACAGATTCAGTGTCAGCGTGCCGCATTGCCATATCATGATGCGAGCCTTGCCAAGCCGTCACGGCTTCTTGGTGGCAATCAACACAAGCTTCACTGCCTACATACTCCAGCCCCGCCTCTTTAAGTTGGGGCTCCGCAATTTTGGCTTCGTTGGCTAATGCTGGCGCGATAATGGATAAAACCACCAGCAACAAAATACACATAACGGAGTTAAGAAGAGTAAGCCATTGCCCTAGCGCCATAACATTCCTTGTTGATTGGTTCTCTAATCAAAGATAGAAAGAATTTTCCTTTTTAGACAATTCATTAACCACAGCAATGGCTGATTAATAACCACCAATTCCCAAACTTCCCTCATACAAATAAGGGCTCCGAAGAGCCCTGTATTGATATATGAAGCACCTAAGCTACTTGTTCGGGTTTTCTTGCAATTTCTCCATCACTTGATCGAGCGAGAAACTGGCTGCTTTTTGCCTTGGCGGGAACTCTTTGAAGGTTTCTAAGAACTTGCCTACATATGCCTGTGCAGGCACCAACATGTAAGCGCGATCTAGCATCCAATCGTAATAAGTGTTCGACGTGACGTCGGCAATTTCGTAGGGATCCATACGCAAGTTAAAGATCTTAGGTACACGCAGCGGCGTAAAGGGTTCAGCCCAAATACGCAATGTCCCTTTTGCACGCTGCTCTAGGAAGACAATTTTCCAATTGTGGTAACGCAGTGACGTTAAATCACCGTCATCGGAGAAGTAGAAAATCTCTTCTCGAGGCCCTTTTTCTTCTTTACCAGTGAGGTATGGCAGGAAGTTATAACCATCGAGGTGTACTTTAAATTTCTTATCACCTGCGGTGTAACCGTCGAGCAACTTCTGTTTGATCTGATCATCACCGGCTGCCGCCACCAAGGTCGGCATCCAATCCATGTGGTGCATGATTTCATTCGACACTGTGCCTGGTTCAATTTTACCCGGCCAACGCACCATAGCAGGCACTCGGTATGCCCCTTCCCAGTTGGTATTTTTCTCACCACGGAATGGCGTTAAACCTGCATCCGGCCATGTATTCATGTGAGGGCCGTTATCAGTGGAGTAGAACACGATAGTGTTGTCTTTGATGCCCAAGTCATCGACCTTTTTGAGCAAGGCACCAACGTGATTATCATGCTCCACCATACCGTCGGCATAGAAGCTAATGCCGGTTTTGCCTGAGTTCTCAGCTTTAACATGAGTACGGAAGTGCATACGAGTCGCATTCCACCACACGAAGAAAGGCTTCTCAGCTTTCACAGCACGATCCATGAAATCAAGCGCCGCATCGAGCGTTTCATCATCGACCGTTTCCATACGCTTGCGCGTCAACGGACCCGTATCTTCAATCTTGCCGTCAGCGTAAGATTTGATCACCCCACGCGGACCAAACTTCTTGCGAAATTCTGGGTCTTTCGGGTAATCAACATTTTCCGGTTCTTCCTCGGCGTTCAAATGATAAAGGTTGCCAAAAAATTCGTCGAAGCCGTGGTTAGTCGGAAGATGTTCGTCTTTGTCACCCAAGTGGTTCTTACCAAACTGCCCTGTCATGTAGCCAAGTGGCTTGAGCATTTCAGCAATGGTGGCATCTTCGGCTTGCAAGCCTAAGTCTGCGCCCGGTAAACCAACCTTACTTAATCCGGTTCTTAGTACCGATTGACCAGTGATGAAAGTTGATCGCCCTGCGGTACAAGATTGTTCTCCGTAGTAGTCGGTGAACATCATGCCTTCTTTGGCAATACTATCTATGTTCGGGGTTTTGTAGCCAACCAAGCCGAAAGTGTAGGCACTTATATTGGTTTGCCCAATATCATCCCCCCAAATGACCAAAATGTTCGGTTTTTCGGCTGCGATGCTGCTACCTGCTGCGCCGAGTAAAACGGCGGCAACAATCGCTAGTCGGCGTTTAACGCCTATTTTCGCTGTCATATAAACCTCTATCTCCAATAGAAATGAGCTTCCTGCACAAAAAGATATAGTTCACAAAATAGACAATTGCGAGAAGCCCGATGCTGATAAAACGCACCTCAAACCTTATACCGAACTCCAGAAATAAAAGATCACTGCCACTTTTAAACAACGCAATCTCAAAAACGTCAGCCAACTTTTCTATCATCTAAGCTCTGCTTACTCAGCCACTTTTGCGTGATCTCAATCTCGCTTTTCTCGTTTCCATCAATGGTTCACTTCTGAGATAAAACCAATAAATACATAAACTTAACAAGCAGTCATAACCAACGTTTATAACCACTATAAAGCGACAATCCCCAATACCATCATTAAGTTAGTCGTCAACAAAGCATGGTGTTATCCGTGCTTCACTCTTAACTCTCAACCAATTTGGAGTTTTTATGGCTAACCAAATGAGTAAACTGGCCGTCGGTATTGGTGTGCTAGCCACCTCAAGTGCCGCTGTTGCTGCTGACAAGCCCAACATCTTGGCCATTTTTGGCGATGACGTGGGTTACTGGAATATCAGTGCGTACAACCAAGGGATGATGGGATACGAAACCCCAAACATTGACCGCATTGCTAACGAAGGTGCATTGTTTACTGACCACTACGGACAGCAATCCTGTACTGCGGGGCGTGCTGCGTTTATTACGGGTCAAGAACCGTTCCGCACAGGCTTGTTAACCATTGGTATGCCAGGCTCCGACCAAGGTATTCCTGACTGGGCACCAACGATTGCCGATCTCTTGAAAGATCAAGGGTATATGACCGCTCAGTTTGGTAAGAACCACTTGGGCGACCAAGATAAACACCTGCCGACTAACCACGGCTTCGACGAATTTTTCGGTAACCTTTACCACTTAAATGCTGAGGAAGAGCCGGAAACCTATTACTACCCGAAAGATCCTGAGTTTCGTAAAAACTACGGTCCACGCGGGGTGATCAAATCTTACGCTGACGGCAAGATTGAAGACACAGGTCCTATGACGCGTAAACGTATGGAGCACGCTGATGAAGAGTTCTTAGAAACCTCATTGGCCTTCATGGAAAAAGCCGTCAAAGCCGACAAGCCTTTCTTTATTTGGCACAACACCACCCGTATGCACGTTTGGACTCGTCTTCAAGAGAAATACCAAGGTAAGTCCGGTATCAGTATCTATGCCGACGGTATGCTAGAACACGATGATCAAGTGGGTATTTTGCTCGATAAGCTGGACGAGCTTGGCGTAGCTGATAACACCATTGTGATTTACTCGACCGATAACGGTGCCGAAACTGTGTCTTGGCCTGACGGCGGTGCAACCCCATTCCACGGTGAGAAAGGTACCACTTGGGAAGGTGGTATGCGTGTTCCCCAACTTGTCCGTTGGCCGGGAGTGATCAAGCCTGGTACGAAAATCAACGAAATGATGGCTCACCAAGATTGGCTACCAACCCTATTGGCTGCTGCGGGTGTCGATGATGTAAAAGAGAAACTTGCCAAGGGCTACAAAGCGAATGGTAAAGATTGGCGTGTTCACATCGATGGCTACAACTTCAAGCCGTATTTCGAAGGCAAAGAAGACAAAGGTCCACGTGATTCACTGCTGTATTTCACAGCCAATGGTGAGCTAAATGCAGTTCGTTGGAATGACTGGAAACTGCACTTCGCAACCCTTGAAGGTAACATCACCGATGCCGTGCGCTTCTCACCAAACTGGCCGAAGATCATCCACCTACGTGCCGACCCATTTGAGAAAGCACCACACGAATCTGGCATGTACCTACGCTGGATGGCCGATAACATGTGGTTGTTCGTTCCAATCCAAGATGTACTAGGTGATTTCTTCAAAACCTTGCCAGACTACCCAATGCAGCAAGGGGCGATCATGAACCCTGCAAGCATCGATTATCAGTCTCTCGGTCTAAAAGCTAAGATGAATCAACTTGATGAGTTGCAAAAGAAAGTCGCAACCATGAAGTAATAACGATACCTAATAAAAAGCGCCTTTCCCTCAAGATAGGCGCTTTGTCATTATTCATACTTTGTCATCATCAACGAAAGTGACGACAAAGGACAAACATTAAGCTTTCACAGGAATACCCGTACCGCGCTGTTCACCACGAGGCAATACAAATACCACAGGTGTCCATGCAGGGATCGTTAAGGTATCACCCGAGACTTTAGCGCCTTTCGCTAAATCGGTACGGTGGAATGAGCTAACACGAAGCCCTTTCACATCTTTTAAGGTGAAGGTCTTCTCTTGGCTTGAAGCATTGATTGCAACCACGACCGCATCTTTCTTCGGATCAAGATCAATCCCAGCGCCGGCGCCGTTATCAACACTCATCACAATCAAGCCTTGCTGTTGTTTAGGACCCGTATTGTGGAAAGCCACGCGACGGTTAACTTCAGAGCCCTTACCCAAGGTTAATAATGGGTATGCTTTACGCAATGATGCTAGTTCTTGGAAGTAAGCTGCCATTTGCTGAATTTCTTCAGCGGCAGGCTGCGCATTCAAACCACTTTGATTTAACACTTCATCGATTGTTGGGTAATTTTTACCATCTTTATCTTTACGCGGTAAGCCTTTGTTCCAGTTATTATCTTGATAACTGAAATCAACATGGTTGTACCAATCACCAGAATCGTAAGAATCGCGCTGCATCGACTTCGAGCGCAACAAATCTGATCCCATATGAGTAAACGGCACACCTTGACCTAACATCGCCGTTGCTAACGATACCGCTTGCATGCGAACTCGTGTATCAAGCGACGTTGCATCTGGTGCTTTGTACTGATTGTTATCCCACAGTGTTTGGTTATCGTGCTTCGACACATAGTTTTGGATTTCTGTTGGATCATCAGCATAGCCAGCGGCTTGACCGTTATAATCCACGTCTTTACCCATCACTTTTGTGCCTGTGCTATCGACGAAGCTAAAGGTTTTTAAGTTACCCGCCATACCTAAGCGCGTAAGATCCGCAAGGTGAAGGGCATTTTTAACCACATCGGCTTCGGTTTGATCATTGATGCCATTGCCGAAACCTTTATTGGTTCGCAGTGCACCAGCATCATCAAATGGACCACCACCTCGTACCGCATCACGTAAACGGTCAGAGAAGCTACCAATTCCTGTGCCACCTAAGTGAGGCTGAGTCGCTTGTACGAACAGTTTATCGTTTTCGACTTCACCAAAGTTCCAACCTTCACCATAGAAATAGGTGTTAGGGTCAACTTGTTTTACCGCTGCCAATGATTCTTTGATTTGCGCTAAAGGATGATGGCCCATCAAATCAAAACGGAAAGAGTCGACTTTGTAATCTCGCGCCCATACCACCAGCGAGTCTTTGATTAACTTCGCCATCATGGCGTGCTCTGGTGCAGTATTTGAACAACAAGTTGAGTTCATTACATTACCAGTGACAGGATCTAAGCGGTTGTAGTACCAAGGTACAATTTTATCGAGCACTGAGGTTCTTTCAGTTGGACCAGCCGCATTGGTATGGTTGTATACCACATCCATCACCACATTCATGCCGATGTTTTCTTTCACCGCTTTAATCATCTCACGAGTTTCAAGAATACGCTGGGTACCTTCAGCATTCGTGGAATAAGAGCCCTCAGGCACTGTGTAGTGGAATGGGTCATAACCCCAGTTGAAGCTATCGGTCGCGGATACATAACGGTTCAGCTCCTGTACTACAGGGTTCGTCGGCGTGTCGTTATCGCGTTCAATGTCCAACACTTCAGCAATGGTAAGCCCCGACACGCAGTAGTTACTAAAGCGTGAAGTCGTGACGGCCTTATTAACCGCACATAACTCACTAAATGGGTCGTTAATATTGGCAACTTTGGTTGGATCTTCATTGATTGTCGCGATATCAAAAAACGGCAATAGGTGAAGGTGTGTCACGCCACTGTCACTCAGCGCTTTCAAGTGTTTTACTGGCTCGCTATCGCTGTCAGTAAAAGCGGTAAACTTGCCGCGATCTTGTTCTGGCACCGTTTGATCCAATGCCGAAAAGTCACGCACATGAGATTCATAAATCACGAATTTGGCTGGGTTATCCTGCGCATTCGGTGCTTTTAAGCTATCCCAACCATCAGGTTTTAAAGCCGGATCATTTAGATCAACCACTTGGCTATATTCAGAATTGCGTGACAAACTCAGCGCATAAGGATCAGTCACCTGATAGCTTTCAACTTTGGACGAGACTGGGTGTACCACATTTACCAAGTAGCGGTAGTAAGTGCCGGCTGGTGCTTTATCGGTATTGACCGACCATACTCCCGACGCTTCACTGTAGCGCATTTGTAGGCGACCAAATTCCTTCTTATCTTTATTGAACAACACAGCAACAATGTTTTGCGCAGATGGCGACCATACACGGAATGATGTCGTGCTACCGTCCGTCATTGCGCCAAGCTCTGCTTTCTGAGCATTAGCAGCAAACATATTATCTAAGCTACCCGCAGGCTGAACTTTGGTCGCAGCAATAACGTCACCTTTTTCATCCACCGCCATTGCCACCAATTCAGCTTTGATGATTGGTCGCATGTTGATTTTGGAATCTATGCTGTAAGCCGTTTTTCCAGCCAATGCCGGAAACTTCTTCTTCGCATCCGCTGACATTGCGCCGCTTGAGAGCACTATGTACTGGTTATCAAACTGGTAGTCTTTACCTTTAGGGGTAATATCAGAAGCGAGCGATAAATACAGGCGTACTTCTTTCGCTGTCGCAGCACCATCCCAAACGAGCGTATGTGCATCCACAAGATGTGCTTCGGCTTTAGCGATTCCCGCCAAAGATAAGAAAGCTTTTTCACGGCTATCAAACGGTTCACTCTTACCCGCAGTAATTGAACCCGTACGATCTTTGATCTGACCAAAGTCGAACTTAATATTATCCGTGATTTTATTATTCGCCCCTTGGCGAACAATGATGTTCATACAATCAAGACGGCTCTCACGTAACGGTAAACGCCAATATGGGCCATTTTCATCAACGGCTGTTGGAAAGTTATTAGGTTTATCCCAAGCCTGCGAGACAATACTTTCTTTGGCGCGTCCACATTTATCGTCATTCCAAATATACAAGTTGTAGTCACTGTAATTAGGCTTGGCACCTTCAACTGGCTTTTCAACTAAATACAAGACAGCTTCGTTATCACCCGCTTTAATCGGCTCATCCACCTTACCTGATGCTTTTAGTTTTGCCACAGGACCTGATGTATCAGGGATAACGATATTAATCTTAGGTGGGTTGGTGGTATCGAAGTAAGCGTCTTTATTATTATCGCTGTCGTTGCAGCCAACCACGACTGTTGCAGATAACAGCGGGATCATGACTTGCGCCAACTTGCTCATTGGAAATTTCACGTTACATTCCTTGGTTAACATATCTGGCGCAAGAAGGTATGAAATTTCCTATTCCACAAACTGTGATGTATGCATTTTTATACAAATAATGCCTGCATTTTTTGCCTCTTTCTGGCTGTAACTCACTGTTTGTAGGGCTACTGTGAGAGTTATCAATCAACACAAAATGCCAACCAAGATCACCATTACGACATATTGAACTATTAAGCTTCCATATTAATCAGCAATGAAAACCACCAATAAAAAAGAGGTGACGCATCACGCCACCTCTTGCCATTCACCGTAATGGGTAGAAACCCTGTTCGCTTTGGTCTTACTTCACCGCCGCGAGACTCAGATTATTTTTTCGTTTTAATCCAGTTGGTAATACTTGTTTCTACCACTTCCATTGGTTGATCACCGTATTTAAGTAGTTGGTCGTGGAATTCAACCCAATCAAACTTATCACCCAGTTCAGCCTTGGCTTTATCAAGCATTTCTTTAATCACCAAGAAACCAGATTTGTAAGATACTGCCTGACCAACATACGCCGCATAACGGAAGCTTTCAGATGCAATATCACCATCACCCAAGGCCGAGTTTGCATTCATGTAATCACGCGCTTTTTGAATGCTCCAACCTTTGGCATGAATACCGGTATCAACCGCCAAGCGCATGTTACGCAGTTGCGCTTCGTTCAAGCTACCAAAGTATTGCAGTGCATTACACTCTGCTGCATCTTTGTAGATACCACCTTGGAAGGTCGTGTAATCCACATCCGATTTACACATACCAGTGCCGTTTTTGAACGTTGGTTTACCGTCAGCATCAAGCTCACCGTAAATACCCATTTCTAAACCAAGCCATTCGGTGTATAGCGCCCAGCCTTCTGCATAAGAGGTATACCAAACATTCTTGATGTAATCTGGTTTTGCTTGTGGCGGATACTCTAGCGAGTAAGCATTTTGGAAGTGGTGACCTGGTGCTGCTTCGTGCAACAACAAGGTTGATACGTTCCATTTCTGGAGACTGTAATTAGGGTTGGTATTTAAGTTAAACGATGTTTTGCTACCACTGTAAGATGCAACGCCATCGTACAACTCACGCTCTGCCGCAATAGGTACAATTTTGTAGTCTGTCTTGATTGGCTTAAAGTATTTCACCACCACATTGTTAGCGTCGTTTTTGAACTTGTAGTAATCGGTTAACGCAGCTTCACAAGCGGTTTGAGAGGATGCCACTTTACAGGTATCTGCATACGTTGTGCCGCTAACTTTTTGACCATCGCGACCATAGAAGAAGGCTTCTGAGTTGAGGTACTCAAAGAAGTTATCTAGGTTGACGCTCTTATCTGGATTGATAATCAGGTAGCTCTTGGTTTGTGGAGCGCCACTCGCATCTTTCCATTCTGCAGTTAAGCTCTCAGAATCTCGATTTTCCGCCATAAAGCGCGCAACACGTTCCATTTCCGCTTTCGCATCAGCGACTAGATCTTCACCTAATTTATGTAATTCGTCTGCTGATTTACCTGTGGTACTGTTACGATCCAATTGCCACTGATACCAAGCTTTGCCGTTTGGTAAGTCTCCCCAGCCGATATTCGCATCGTTAATACTACCGTCAGTACCAGAGCCACGCGCAGCGCCTTTATAAGCACCATCTAGGTAAGCCACGATAGATTGGCTTGCGGCTAATGCTTCATCGACCGCTTGCTCATATTGCAGTGCCAGTAACTGATCGTCTTTATTGCTTGTTTGAGTAACCAATGATTTAAGGTGAGTTAACCCTTTTTTCAAGATTGCATCGTCAGCATCTTTAATTAATTCGGCTGAACTATCGACGTAGCGCTTAATTAATACTTTTGGCAATTGAATGTTTTCAATCTGACCTTTCATATATTGGTCATGCAGAGTCGTCACCCAACGCGTGTAGTCTTGCACAACAGCTAAATGATCTTTGTACTCTTTGATCGAGTCTAATGCTTTACCTGCGTACTCAGCATTACTTTCAATGTAATTATAGAAATGGGTACTTGGAATATTAAAAGTACCAAAGCGTTGGTTAGGTAAATCACCACCACGAATCGCTAAATCACGGTCAAATTTGAAGGTGTCGTAGTAGATCTTATCTTCATCGGAGAGCAAGCTGCGGTCGATTTTTTCGAGATCCGCAAGAGATTGACGATCTAGCTCTTGACGAGATTTTGCCATTTGATCAGTCACTTGACCAAAGCTGGTATCATCAAGAGTCTTCATTTGCTCTTGATAGCCGTCAAATACTTTTTGCATGGCAACTTTTGCTTCTTTACCAGAAGTGTCGTTGCTTGATGAGTCATCATTACAACCAGCTAATGCCAATGCTGCAATAACAGACGCGGTAACCACCGATAAGCGAGGGTAGCTCTTTTTCATGACTATTCCTTATTGTCTTTATGATCGTATCTAACCAGAGATCTTCGGTACAAAAGGAATCGTAAAAGATGTGAATTATTTATTTCGTGAATCAATTCACAGTGACCTATTAGTAAATATCTACCCTATTTCAGAATATTCCGACTTACGCCTAAATATTCTTTCATTTCATATTTCTCTGTTTATTCATCACAATATCTGAATATTGTTGCAATTTTATTGAATTTGAATCAACAATAATTAATCACGTTTTTTTGACATTATTAAACCAAGTTCTCAACTTGTTATTAAACTGTGATGTAAAGCGTCATATTCATGCATCAAGATGAATAAGCGCAACGTTTTGCGTATGAATTTATAATGACTTTTACGCATACTTTGTATTTTATAAGTTATGCACTATTTGCTGGTTATAAAGAATAGAGCTACAACAAATGAGAGATTTAACTAACTGCTACCCTATTCACAGTAAAATAAAATGAAAAAAGGCCGCTACTGCGACCTTTCAAAGTATTCAACTTTTCGATGAGGATTAAGCGAAAATAGCAATAGGTGCAACCATGCTTAGTACTAATGCAAAACCCACATAAAACATAAAAACAGACTTAAAGCTCATAACCTTCCCTTTTGATGACTTAAACCAATAAAGCGCTTTTTATCGCGAGTACGACTCACCATTAGCGTTGTTGCTTTTATCGATTAAAATTGCATTTCAGATGCAATATACATTACCTCTGGTCCCTCTTCAAATAAGTTGCATAAAAAAAGCAACTTAACTCATCCAATAAGTGTGTCTAAATGTAAATAACGTAAACAATAATGATTCTCATTGAGTTTGCATGTAAAAATGCGCGCTCAATCGACTATAACAACATACGAACCATTACTAATTACACATGAAAATTAAAGCCTTATCGTTGGCCATTGCTGCCACACTAGCCTCAACAGCTGCTTTCGCTGCTGACACTCAAAAAGAAGAAACCATTGTTGTTACGGGTACAGCCCTTGACAGCCACATCCAAACGTCAATCAACGACGAAACACTTGAGCAAAAACAAGCATCTGATATTAAAGACATTCTTAATACGATGCCGAGTGTAACCGTAGACGGTAACGCACGTTACTCTCGTAAAGTGTTTGTTCGTGGTATGGAAGATAAATACGCGGTTGTGACTATTGATGGTGCTCGTCAAGAAGGTCAGCTTTTCCACCACACAGGCGATCAAACCATTGATCCTGAGCTGTTGAAAATTGCTGAAATCGAGCTTGGTCCTAACTCTGCGCTTAGTGGCTCTGGTGTAGTAAATGGTTCGTTCCGTTATGAAACAAAAGATCCTGAAGATCTACTGAAAGAAGGCGAACGTTTTGGTGCGCGTGTTAAAACAAGCTACCAAAGTGCTTACGAACGTAAAGGTGTGAATGTTTCTGTTTACACTAAAATCAACGACCAATGGCAATTCATGGGTATTGGTAACTGGTCTGAAGATGGCGATCTTTACATTCCAGACCACGATGCTGTGACCTCTAAACAAGGTACGTTGAAATCGGGTATGGCAAAAGTTGTATTCATGCCAAACGATGATAACGAATTTAAGTTGAGCGTAAACCACTACCAAGACGGTGGTAAGCGTCAACTTTCTGGTGAGAAAAATGGCGGTCTTTACGCCCACGATGAGCACAACTACAACGCAATCAGCCGTGACACCGTTACCTTCCAGCACCACTACGATGCAGGTAGCGATCTCGTTAACCTGAAAACCCAGCTTTACTACAACCGTCAATACCTAAATCGTGACCAGCAACAAGACTCGGTATGGGATCGCGACAGCAATGGTAACTGGATTGAAGACGGTAAAGTTAACATTCCTAAACGTGAGTACAACGTAACAACTGTAGGTGGTGATATTCGTAACATCACTTGGGTTGGTGAGCACGAGCTAACTTACGGTTACGAAGCCTACCACGCAAAACAGTGGATTGACGCCGAAGACGGCACAATCATTTCAGGCTCGCGCAAAGGCGAAACTGAAAAGTACGCGATGGACGGTGGCACAGTAACGGCGCACGGTTTGTACATCCAAGACATGTTTGAACTAGACCAATTCCGCTTTACTACGGGTCTACGTTACGACATGCATAAGCTAGGTGGCGTATTTAAAGGTTCTTTCAGCCAGCTATCGCCTAAGTTCAAAGGTGAATACCAAGCGACTGACGAGCTGAAATTCCGTGTAGGTTACGGCCGTATCTTTAAAGGTGCTTCACTACCTGAAGCGCTAACTATGAAGCCAGCAAACAAAGTAAACCAGTCTGACACTAAAGCGATGACAGGTCACAACTACGAAGCGGGCTTCGACTACGACCTAACTAACCTGCTAGCGAGCGATAACGCGATCATTGGTTTCACAGGTTACCGTTACAACGTCGATAACCAAATGCACCCAACCAAAAACAACAGCACGCTATCAAATCAAAACGATGTGCAGGTTTGGGGTACAGAGACCGTATTCACTTACACGCTGAGCGACTTCGACCTATACGCGAACCACTCTTACTCTAAAGGTGAGCAAACTAACCTGAAAACTGGCGTTAAGAGCCACATGAATAAGACGGGGATTCATAACTTCAAAGCGGGTGTGAAATACCACCTAGACGAAGATATCGTATTCGGTTGGGATGCACGCTACGTACCAAGCAACAGCTACACAGACAAGAGCTTGGATAAGAAAGGTAAGCTAGTAGAAGAGAAAATCGAGCGTAAAGGCTTCTCGACTCACAACCTATGGGCGGCATACAACCCATCGTTCGCGAAAGACCTAACACTGAACCTAGCAGTAGATAACCTATTTAACGAGAAATACGCCGAGCACACTGGCTTTGGTATCTCTTGGGGTTCAGAGAAGTACACCAGCTACGAAGCTGGTCGTAACTTCAAAGCTTCTCTAGCGTACACATTCTAATCCTAATCGGTTTGATAAGGACGTCAATCCACTGCAACTAGCGTTTGGCGCTAATAAGAAAAACGGCCCATCACGGGCCGTTTATTTGTTTTATGAGTCATTAAAAGCGAACAGGTTAGGACACTCTAAACACTTGTGTTTTAGTTAGTAGCTCAGCCATTTGCGCTTCTAACCCTCGCATTTCCTCGTTGATTTCATTGACTAATGCTCCTGATGCATTGGCAAGCTCCAGCAGTTCATCAACATCGGTATCCACTACCTTGGCAGTATCTGACTGTTGCTCTGTTGCTTGAGCGATATTGGCGTTATGGCCGCTGATATCATCAACCAAAATATGAAGCTGATCGATAGACTGCTTAGTTTCGCTAACGACATCGCGAGTTTTTAAACTGAAGTCTTTGCTGTGCTGCATATTTTCAAATGATGCGGTCGCATTGGTGCAGATTTCATCAAGCAAACGACGGATATCTTCTGTCGATTGCTTACTACGCCCAGCCAATGTACGTACTTCATCAGCCACCACCGCAAAGCCTCGTCCTTGCTCACCTGCGCGGGCAGCTTCAATCGCGGCATTCAACGCCAGCAAGTTAGTTTGCTCTGAAATCGCATTAATGCTGTCGAGAATGGTCGATACATTTTGTGTTTGTTGCTCTAAGGTTTGCAGGTGCAGGTAAGTTTTATCAATGTCTTCAATCAACTCATTCACAGCATTAAACGAAGAGTCGCTCTGTTGGTGGCTGGCTTGCGCATGACGACGAGCATCATCAGCACTTTGCTGCGCTTCAACTGTGGTACTCGCCACTTGCGAGCTGGTCTGTGCCATCTCAGTCATCGCTGTCGCTATATTTTCACAGCGACGCTGCGTTCGCTCACTGGCGCTACTTGCTTGTTCAGCCGACTGAGTCACCATTTGCAGGCTTGCTTGGGTCGTATTAGCAAGCACAGTAACTCCATTGATGATTTTCGCCATGTCGCGAATAAGCCCATCAACACTCTCACAAATTTCACCAATTTCGTCTTGATGATCATCGCTAAGACGAATGGTGAGATCGTTCTGGCTCGTCATCTGATCGAGCTTTTGCGTCACATTCTTCACGCGGCGTTTCATCGTACGCACATAAATGCTGGTCATCACCATGATAGGCAGCACAATCAGCAGCAACCCAAGTAGGATGAACAATTTAGCCTGTTGCGCTTGCGCTAAATTACGATCCGAAATTTGTAAAAGTTGAGAGCTCACCTGATCACGAATCGCCTTGACCATACCAATACGATCGGTGGCTAACTTGAACCAAGTGGTCGCTTGAGGGCCTTTAATCGCATCTAGGTTCTGGCCTTGCGCTAAAAACTGCGATTGAATTTGATCCACTTGCTGCCAAATACTCGCGCCCTTAGCCTTGGTTAATGCATTGAGGTTATCGCCTTCGAACAACAGCTCCGCCTGACGCAATGCATAATCGCCTTGCGCTAAGTAATTGCTAATTTGCCCATAACGCATCGCATCGGTTTTCCCTGCCGCAAATACGCCATTTAACGCACCACGTGATTTACCCGCCTCTTCTTTAATGATGAGCAAGGACAGCAAACCAATACTACTGCGCTTGATCTCGGCATCATCGAGCTGAGAAATCACAAGACGTACGTTATCGATCGCAAGCTGATTAAGGTTGGAGTAATAAGCAAAAGGTGAGTTTCTAATATTCAGCTGATCGACTTGATTACGAATCGACGATTTTTGGCTTAATTCAGCTAACACATCACGGCTAATTGCCGCGACATCACTTGGATTAAGGAATTGTGGTGAAAAATCACGCAACGCTTGTTCAGCAGCATCCGCCTTCAATCTTTGTTGTTTTAATTGTGCAACCTGCGAACCCTGCCCTTTACTAGCGAGAACGCCCGCCGTGAGACCACGCTCAACAGCAAAATTATGCGCTACATCATCATAAAGATTGATTAGGGTTATCGCTTCGCGTGTTACCGCTGCGTTATCGCTTTTGGTCTGAGCCAAGGAAAATTGGTTAGCTAGTAGCACTAGCACCAGCAAAAGTGGGATACCGGAAATTAACACCAACGCATGGCTTAACCGGATAGACGCCAACTTTCTTAACATGAATCATCCTTTAATATTCACACATACTCACATAAGGGAGTAATAAACACATAATGACTCATATTGTCGGATAACTATTCACAAAATGCGTGTGATCCACGTCAACTATACGCTAAAAGAATGCAATATATTTATCAAAAATAACGGACAACTATGTTAACCGTCAGTAACTTGACCAAAGGTCATTTTTTTGACCCAAAACACATACCACTAAATAGGTATGCAATTGAAAATTAGACTAATTATGTCTAAAGGAATGGAGTGGAAGAAAAATGTGCACAACGAAAGGTAACAAGAAAGACACAATCAATTGTATAAACCTTTCTTTTATATGATCTACTTTAAAGCAATTCACTTAATAATTGAGGCACAATGTCATTTGGTGCGCCAACATAAACGATAACTCAGCACCAAAAACACGATTTTAGATATAAATTCACCATTTATCCTTAAAACAACACGTTACAAGCGAGATTATTACCGACCAAGATAAGGCAGTGCTCAGGCACTTATTCAGGTTGATATTTTTAGCGTGGTGAGACCATTTCAGCAGTATAGGCATAAGAATGAAAAGCAAGGCGAGTCAATCACAGGGGCTACTCCTGTTCCGATTATCACAAACACAAATGTTTGCGATGGGGACGCTCAAAGTTCAGGAAATCGTTCCTTTCACCTCGTTCACCAAAATCCCTTATTCGCAGCAACATGTGCTTGGTGCAGTGAATATCCGTGGTACGACTATGCCTGTGATCGATATGCCTGCAGCTATCGGCTACCGACCAATCACACCGGAAGAATACCCTGATTGCAGCATTATCATTACCGATTGCAGCCGCACAACAGTTGGTTTTCTCGTTCGTGGAATTGAAAAAATCACGGCTTGCGACTGGCAAGCCATCGCACCACCACCAGAAACGTTAGGGCATAACATTTACGTGACTGGCATTACGCGTACAGAAGAACAACTTGTTCAACTGCTTGATGTTGAGCTTATTTTGTCACACATCAATCCTGACGATCCAAATTCTCTCTACCCAACGTTGACTGATGTTGATCGCGAGAAACTAAAACCTATGCGTATTCTGCTAGTTGATGACTCGGGTGTGGCTCGTCGTCAATTGTGTAACGCATTGGACAGCATCAATATCCCTTATTTCGTCGCCACCAATGGCAACGACGCACTCGATATTATGCAAAAATCAGCTCAAGCTAAAACGCCAGTAGATATTCTAGTAAGTGATATCGAAATGCCGGGGTTAGACGGCTACGAATTAGCATTTGAAGTGCAAAACACGCCTCACTTAGCAAATACCTACATGATCCTACACACCTCACTATCAAGTGAGATCTGTGTTGATCGCGCACACCAAGTTGGCGCCCATGAAGCGCTAACCAAGTTTGATGCTAACGAACTCGTACACGCTATGTTACGCGGTGCCAAACAACGCCGCGAAACCGCTGTCGAAGCATAATCGAAATCGCAGTCTAATCCATTAACAACACATAAAAGCAAAGCCCGAATTTACACTGTAATTCGGGCTTTTTATTCTAATTTATGTGTTTGGAGACTGAATCCAGTCAAGCAATTCTCTGCCATAGAAAACTTCTGTTTGCATGTGCATAAACAACATAACCAAAATGAGTATCAAATAAGCCCAATTAATTCGCCGCGACCAACGCTTCCTCTGCTCATTGCAATACAACATCAGATTAATGACCACAACGGCAACAGGGTACGTCAGTAGTAAAACAATAAACACCGCCAAATAGCTAGATATCGCCATTTGCGAGGCTACACCTTCAGGCATGCTGCTATCCTTTTCATCCTTAAGAGCTGCGACTATTTTCGAGATAACTTTTCTGTTCAGCCACTACCAACAAAACAACTTATTGACTATAGAGTTCAATGACGTCTGTAACACTGACTCTTCTTGATGTGTTGTAATTACAAAGTTGTATATAACCAAGCTTCAACTTTGGTGAAAACCAAAAGTCACTCTTCATGCTATCTAACGAATAACCACCATGGGTATATACATTGGCACCTTTTATGGCGCTCACGATCAAGCCATTAGAGTAGCGATATAACCTTGAATTATTCCATGTGGGTGCTAATCCGAACTCAGGGTCATTAGGATTCAAAAACACCTCCCACAAAGCTTCGTCTTGATGAGGCTTCATCATGTGTTGTACCCATTTTGCGTAGTCTTGCAAGGTTGTGAGTACCCCACCATCCCCTTGGCTAATGATGTAGTTTTCTGATGAAAAATACTGACCATCTTCATCGGCTATATATCCTGTTGCACGCCAAGGAATTTCAGTGTCCCGCATTCCATTGATAGTTGTCGATTTCATTCCTAACGGGTGGAAAACTTCACGTTCTGCGAGTTGCCTAAACGACTCACCACTCACCTTTTCAATAATATTTGCCAACATTAGATAGCCAGTATTACTGTAGAGCGCCAAAAAGCCAGATTTAAACTCCGCTGACGATAAAGACTTCATCTGAGAAATAACCGCAGAAGTAAGAACATCGGTAGGAATCGGAACACCTGAAACAACACCGTCTATCAAATAAGGAGCATGAATTAAGGCTTTGTTTAACTTTAAGCGAGTTTTAGGGTTATTTAAGTAATCAGGAAGACCACTTTGATGGTGGATTAAATGATATATGGTTATATCTTCAAACCAATCAGGTGCATCAGGATAATAGCTTTTAAGGTTATCGCTACGGGATAGCTTACCTTCCTGTTCTAACTTTAAAACTAAGAAGGTTGTTATATGTTTACTGATTGAGCCTATATTGAAAATCGTCTTTTCTGTAATTGGCACTTTGTATCGAAGACTTGAAGATCCGTAATACTCTTCAACAGCAAGCCGATCATTTTTAATAATGCCGACAGCACACCCTGGTGTATGGCTCGATATATCACTAAAAGCATGCTGTATCTTCTGTGAAGATTGGTCTTTACAACCAATGAGGGCTGTAATAATAAGTAATAAAACAAAACATTTAGATTGGCTCAAAGTAGTTCCTTTACATAACCAAAATAAAGTCAGGTTATTGGTTATACTTAACCTAACTTCTATAACTCAGGCTTGCTTTATACTAACACTTATCACCTTGAACTAAGGTCTCAATACCACCACTTGATACGCAATTATTTCATACAAACTCAGCACGCTATCAATAATAATGTGCCCCACACCTCTTTAGATAAGCGCAGCCTTCAATCACTCTTTATGAAAAACTGCGCTTTACAACAAAACAATCAACCGATCATATATGCTTATTAGCAAGGCACCCAGTATCTTGCGATAGAGCCAGGGATGACCTTCCCTTCTACGTAATTTTCAAATTCACCATGATTCGCTTCAATCACTTTCCGTGAAGCGATATTGTGTTTGTCTGCGGTGATCAATGCTTTTTTAAGGCCCAATTTTCGTGCTTCTGCCAAGGCTTGTTTCAACATACTCTTGCCATAGCCCTTACCTCTGCAAGAGGGAGCAATATCGTAACCAATATGACCAGCCTCATTTGCAAGAAATTCGGTATCAATATTATGGCGAACACGAATAATACCTAAGATCGAATTGTTTTTATCAATCAACCAAAAGTGATTACACGGTACATATCCGTCTTTAAGGTTGATACCTTTTGCTTCATCAAGCAGGCTTTGCACATATTTAGGAAAGTTCAACTTACCATCACGATAATACTCACCATTTTCTTTGTCATTATGCTCATAATCAGCATAAAACTGTAAAAATTCGGTTTCTAACGCCAGTGATGGGTTTACTAATTCCATACTCTATCTCCATGATTATTTGAGTGCGGTAATTTGCCTTCTAGTCAAATTACCCAAAACCAGCAGTAACTGTAAACCTAAAATTCACACTTTTTTATCGGATGATAACTATTGTTATTAATACTCAATAATCGCATCTTCTGAGGCGATAGATTTCCGACTTTCGTAATATTGTGTCGCGAGGTTTATCGCTACCATAGCCACCATAATAATGATTTGCTGGGTACTGAATGCATCATTGACTAACGTCGCCCCCAAGATCATCGCAAGTATTGGATTAAAAGTACCAAAGAAACTTAGCTCTGTGGTTGTAATCAAGGGAATGGTATACACATACACACTGTAGGCTAATGATGTAAGCGCAACAACAAGCCAAAACATTGCTCCCCACTGCATTAACGAATGCGGTAATGGAGAAACATAACTCTGATGACTTTTTATATCCCACCAAGCAATAGGAATAAGCATCATGCCACCAAAAATTAGCTTCCAAGTCAGTAACTTCCACCAATGAATCGACTTCATAATATGTTTAGTGACTATGCTGCCTGTGATCAGTGTTGTCATAGCCCCTATAAGAAATAACACTGCGGATAAGCTGATATGTGGGTTATTACTCAAAAAAAGATACCCAGCACAAGCCACCAGCAACATGGCAGATACGACTTGAACCCAAGATGGCTTCTGGTGATGAATGACCCCAACAACAAGTACACCGACCACAGGTAATGCCATCATACCGACTCCAACAAGAGCACTTGGCATATGTAAGGCGCTATTAAACAGTAAGCCAAAGAACAAAGCGATATTCAAAAAGCCAACAAGAAGAATGCCTAATAATTCATGGAATCGTGGAAAACTTGGTTTTATTGCCAGTAAGAGTAGCCCTGCCGGTAATGCACGCCACACTGCTAATGCAAAAGGTGACCAATGAGTAAAATAGTTAGATACAACCACATAAGTCGTGCCCCACAATAAAGGAGCTAACATTGCGAGTATTATTCTCATATATACGCCATTAAAATAAGTTCATCTACATCGTTAAAATCACTGCGAATAGGAATTACTTTGCAGTTAAATACGATTAAAAATAATTCAAGGCATAAGCCACGAAAGACTTATGCCCTTATATCGTTAGAAATTAATCTTATTATTATTAGTTCGTTGCGTAGCGTCTTTTCATCAACATACCATCAAACGACATCGGGCCTTGATTCTTGAGGAAGAAGAATGGGTAAATCACCATTGCCCAAAAGAATGGGAACTCCCAACCACCACCAGGCAACGCCCAAGTATACCCGGTAATAAAGTGCCCCGATAACACTTCGGCTGCTGCAAGATAAGCAATAGCCCATAGCACGCCAATACGAGTGAAGAAGCCCCAGCCAATCAAGAGCGCAACCCCAATTTCAGTGATACCACCGACATAGATCATTAAGTCAGTAAACCAAGGACCTATCTGGTCAAAACCTGCGACTTGCCCAAAATAACCTCGCATACCATTGTGTACTGCTGTACCTGCGAAGATTTTTTCAGTGCCATGAGTGATAAAGTTAAAACCTACAAATAATCGAATACACATGAGCGCAAACTCATATTGATTTTCTTTATATACTTCTCTTGCGATACCAACAAACTGAATTAAAAGAGGAATAATCGATAAAGCCGTTAACCAACCTACTAAGCTAATATCGTTTTGATCAGCAACACGAATAATAACGAGTGTTGGCACTATAGTGATTAAAAAGGAAAGCCGATTATGATTTCTTAACACAAAAACTAAGATAGGTGTAATAACACCAAATATGACTAGCGATGTGCTTAACCAAACATCATTAAAAGTTCCTAATTTATACAAAATTGCAACTAACGATAAAATTGAGGTTGCTTGTAAAAACAACCAATGTTCGTTCTTACTTTTCATTATAATTTCCTTTTATTTCCGACCAGCTGACGCAACAGAGAATGGCTGTCCTACAATCATGAGTTTTCATTTTGCAAATGGACTAAATTTACTTCGTGGCACTCTCTGTTTTATTGCTACGCCATCAGTATAATCATTCACTCCAATTTTATAATTGACCTTTCTATGAAAATAGTATTCAGAATAAATGAACAATAAGAACGTGAATTTCCATCGCTGATACCTTACAGTTCAAGCCTTAACATCCTGTCATATAAGATAAACTGACGCTCAAAAACGTAACTCAAGAGGAAGAAAATCACGCTGATGTTTGTGATGATGCGTAACCGCTTTGCACCATCACAACATGCTAGGTTAGCGAGAAATGCCGGAACGGAGTGTGATACTGATACCTTGCCAAATTCAAGGTCGAAATAGACAACAGTTGTTTTCCCTTTGCTGCGCTGTATGCACTAAAGATGTACTAGCTTAAGCACCAAATAACTCCAACATTTCTTTGGTTGTCAGTACTGGGCTATCAGCATCGAGACTATAGTATGCTGGTTTTCGGTCGATAAAGTACTGCACTTCAATCTCTAAATTTTCATCTTTATCGATATCTAACGCGCCAAGTAAAATATTGTATTCGCCGGAGTGATTTAAGCGATAGTACAAGTGCGTACCACAACGCTTACAAAAGCCTCGTGTTGCCCAAGGGGATGAACTGAATACAGAGAGATGATCTTGACCTTTCATGGTGATATCGGTGCCACAAGGCATCGCAAATTGAGGGCCGCCATTCCACCTTTTGCAAGTATCGCAATGGCAAACAACAAACTTATTCGATTTCGGTTTTACTTTTAATTCAACTTTACCGCAAAGGCATTTCGCCGTATGAACAACATTTTCCATGTTAAACTCCCATCGTGCGTATCAAGTAAAAATCAAACAAACTTCACATCGGTTTATCGCTATTTTGCTCCGAAGTCACCCCAAGCGAATTTCTTAGCCGTGAATTCTGTAATCACCCTTCAATTACAGCATTAACTAACCGCATATAAGTTGACACTAAAACCCCATCATACTTATGATTGCTAAGGTTTTTTGGTTGGCTCATCGCAAATAGTTACATCAACTCTAGACAAAATGATTAGCGAAATCACTTCGCCTCAGACTGTCATTTGAACAAACTCACAATTTGTTTCCTGTATTGGATAGCAAAATCCATCAGCTT
The DNA here is from genome assembly GCF_001650345.1 of Photobacterium jeanii. GTDB lineage: Bacteria > Pseudomonadota > Gammaproteobacteria > Enterobacterales > Vibrionaceae > Photobacterium > Photobacterium jeanii. The sequence continues at coordinate 459,053 of NZ_LVHF01000029.1, forward strand.
ACCTTAAACACGCATTCAGCTTGCTTTCATTCTCGATAGATTAACGTAATTAAGGTCTTCTCAGCTTGAAATTTCCCCTCATTATCGAACAGCGCCAAGGCGATAATACCGTGTCTGCCGTCGTGCATATTCAACTCACCGACAAGCTAGTCTCACTCAAACAAATTATCGAATTAAAAGTTCGAGCAGAAATAGCGAACAAAGTGCATGAGGCACAGCTTCGTCGCGAAGGCAAAGAATGGCGACTCAACGCTCACGCCAAGTCTTACGTTGAGCACTACGATATTGATGCGGAAGTAAACCGTGCTATCGAACATTTTCAGCGTAATGGCTTCTTTGTTCTTGTTAATGACAAACAAATTACCGCCCTAAATCAAATGATCGTATGGCGGGAAGATCTACGCATCACCTTCTTACAGCTAGTGCCATTAATTGGCGGCTAACTAACAACTTATTACTACAAAATATATCCTGAACGCCGGAGAATAATAATGACACTAACCAGTCAGGAAAACGCATTCCTAGCGGATGTCTCATACCCTTTTGTCTGTTTTGATCAATTTACCGTCACCCAAGACACCCCACACCGCGAGCTACACCTTTTATTCCACTTTGCTTTAAGTGCCAATGCCGATTTAGAAAACAACTCATGGCAACATTATTTTGGTTACGATCAAGATGATCTGAACCGCACCAGCTTTGCTTCTAAATTACAGCAACCGGGCTGTGAATGGGTTCTTATCGAACGTATCTATGCTGAAGGTAAAATCATTGCTAACCAATGTCTCATGAACTGGTTAACCGTTACTCTTGAGCAACTTCCTTTATTAGAAGAAAGCGAATTAATCGACTTTCTTGCTAAGCTAACAGAGCTCCAAGCTAAACACCCTCTGCTGATTGAGCCTCTTCAACCTTTTATTGGCAGCAGCATTCTCGCCTTACCAACGCTTAGCGAAGCCATTGCGAATCAAGTTGTCGCGTTAGTACCTCATCTCAAAGCCAGTCAACATTGGGCAGAAAGTGTCACTAGCCATCGTTGCAGTTACCTGATTGCGCTAGCACAAGAAATTGAGCTTCATGGCTGGCAAAACGCTGACAGAATTGCCGCATTAGCAAAGGCCATTAGCCACGACGCACAATCAATGCGTGGTGTTGATTCCCTTGTTCATTACCAAGCATGGGTTGATGAAAACTATCAACACCAAGCGATGCAAAGCACCTTCAAAGATTCCGCAAGCACAGAAAGCTATGCAAACTATCACCATCGAATTTTTTGCTACGGTGTAGGTCATCAAGCCATTGCTAAGCTTGCGGGCTATGAACACGCTAGTGATGACAACTTTGCCGGATTTGGATTTGGTGAATACCCGTTATATAACAATGATCCGCTCGCTGATGCAGAAAGTTGGATAGAAAAATACTTCCACTTTCATAAATTGGATCTTTACGGACGTCGTAAATCTGAATATCCCGAAGATTTACCAACACCTAAAGACGTATTCGCCGATAGAGAAGGAATGGGCACGCAAGTCGCGCAAGCTTTGCTGCGCAGAATGCGCTATTTCCAACTAGCGCTAGATCATTACCCTAACAGCTTTCGCTCAGGTAGTTCCGTGGCAGAACCTTTAGCCGACACCTTAAAATTGCTCCGTAAGACCATGATTGAAGGGTTAATCACCCCAGACCAATGGGTAAGCTTTGTTCATAATACCACCCACGAAAAACTGTACACCATCATTGGCGATCAAGTTATTCGCAGCTTACCTATGCTGGCTGAACAAAGTGGTAATCCCTGCCAACTCAAAGCCAAAGCCATCGAAGCGCTAGCTGAGACATTTAACCTTAATTTTGGCGAGCAAAATGGCAGTCCTCGTTTAAAAGGCACTTTTGACTTCGAAACGGAAAATGAACTTGGTGCTGCTTTCGCTGCTCATTTGGCACGTTTTGCTCTTAATGTTGAAGTTCCATTTGACCAAGAAGCTATCGCTGCTATCTGCCCTGCATTAATCAACGCCCAAGAAGAAAGCTTCACATACAGCGTTCGCGGTATGCCAATTTATGATGGTCCATTTGCCGATGAACTCCATCAATTAGAAAAACAGCAGTTACTACAAGCAACAGCGAAAAACCATTGGCGTTATGCCAACACGGGCTTATTTGAAGACTGGTTAGCCCTTAAACCTAAAGAATTAATTTCAAAAATCGAGCTCGTCCGCGCCTGCCATAGTTGGGCAGAAGAGCGAGCCATACCAACGCATGGCTATGTTCAATTCATTGCCAGCAGCTTACGCAAAAAATTGGATCTTAGTGAAGGGGCTGTTAAGTACATTCTGAAGCATTACCTTGAAACTTCGGGCGGCTACCTAATGAAAAATATCACACATTGGGTAAGCAAAAATGGCATGCCAACTTGGTTAAAAGCGCAACTGCAACAGCTCATTACCGAGGACGATAATTGGCAACACAACAATTGGTTGTCTGATAATAAGAAAGTGCCGCAGCTCGTCACCGATCTGATCCATGAATACAGTGAAGACGAAGATGAGACGACAACTTTCTCGCTCGCGGGCAACAGCCCTCTCATTGCGCGCATCAACGCATTCTTAACTGAACAAAATGCAGAGGCTCTTGCTGCATGGCAGACGTTATTGGCCACAGCAGCCACTGTGACAGGTGCCAAAGCCAATGCAAAACAACTAAAACAGCTACAAGCGCAAGTTGAAGCGATAGGTAGTCGCACTTTCAGCCAAGCTCTCCAACCTTGGTTAGTCTCACCAATTTGTAATGACGATAGCTGGGATTTGGAACCTGCCACGTTAGATTTAATTCGAGGTTTGCTGGCCGCGACACCTTATGCACAAAGCCCAGAGCTTGAACAAGCTTGGTTTAATTATGGCTTACTTGATGTTGTACCACGCGGCAACAGCCAAGGTATTGCAGGTAATGCGCTAACATTCCTGCAGTATTTTGAAAGCCAAGGTAACGCCATCATTCGTATGCTCGGCAACAGTCATGATCTCAGTGCCATTGTGCTTCTCAATCGCTTACAGATGAAATTTAAGCTCAATAAAACTCGTAAGCTGATCGAAAAAAGCATCGAGCAACTCGCGAGTTATCATGGGCTATCACGAGGTGAATTAGAAGATCTTGCCACTCCAGATCACGGCTTAGCGCTGGGACAAAAAGCCGGGCAGCTTGGTCAATACCGTTATGAAATCAACCTCGATAGCGGAAGCCCTGTAAAGCTGGCATTTTTTAATCCAGAAGGCAAAGCGCTCAAAAGTGTACCGGCTGCGATTAAAACACAGCATAGTGAGGAGCTCAAAACACTCCGAGCGGAAGTGAAAGCGATTCAAAACGATCTAAGCGCTCAAAAGAGCCGTATCGACCGTGAAATGCGAGAACCCCGTAACTGGAGTGTCAGCCAATTTAAACAGCACTATTTTGAACATCCATTAATGGCGGTTATTGCCCGCACCTTAGTGTGGACATTCACATCAGATCAAACCACGACCTCAGCCATTTACCATGATGGTGCTTGGCGAGATGCGAATGGTCAGCCAAGCGAGCCAATTAGCGATAACTGCACAATCTGTTTGTGGCACCCAATTGAAGCCTCTGAAGAAGAAACGCTTCAATGGCGTCACTACATTTTGCAGCAGGGCTTGGTTCAGGCGATTAAACAGGTATTCCGTGAGATTTACTTGTTAACCGATGCAGAAGTGGCAACCCATGACCACTCACTGCGAATGGCTGCGCACATTGTACGCCAGCATCAATTTGTGACCTTGGCTCGAGGCCGTGGTTGGAATGCGAAGTTAATGACCTTCTGGGATTACGAAAGCGGTGATCCACTCGCTTACATTTCCACCCCTCTTGCGCATTTAGGTATGGAAGCACGCCTGCATATATTAGAGCCATACGATAACGAATCTAACGATATGGGTGTTTATACCCATATGATCACCGACAGGGTGCGTTTCGTCGATACAAACACCGAGCAAGACATTGCGATGAGCGCAATTCCACCACGCGCATTAAGTGAAGTGCTTCGCGATTGTGATTTGTTTGTAGGTGTGGCAACGATTGGCGCTGATCCTAACTGGCATCCAGAACGATATACTCAAGGCTATCAAGACTACTGGCACAGCTATAGTTTTGGTGAATTACAAGGTGCTGCAACGCAACGTAAAGCAATTCTAGAGACCCTACTACCAGGGCTCGCCATTGGCGAACGTTGCCATATTGAAGGTCGCTTCCTACATGTGAAGGGGAATATTCGGGAGTACAAAATCCATATTGGCAGTACCAATATTCTTATGTCACCTAACGACAGTTACCTCTGTATTGTGCCTGCACGTAAAGATACCAATAAAGTCATGCTACCGTTTGAGGGCGATAGCGGCTTTGCGTTATTGCTATCCAAAGCCGTGATGCTTGCCGCCGATGACAAAATCAAAGACTCAACCATCATCAGTCAAATCAAACCAAGCAAAGAAGCCGTGACTTCATAGGTAAGCCTGCTTCATATAAACAGTTTTCACAGAGAAACGGATAACTGTTTGATACTAAAAAGGCACCATCTTCTTTTGTATAACCGCTAACGGGTATTAAAACCACAGCGTTGTTAACAAAGAGGATGGTGCCTTTTCTATTCGCAACATCAAGAAGTGATTGCGACTACGCTTGCAACTTAACCGCTGTACCGTAAGCCATCACCTCAGATGCGCCCTGAGTAATTGCGCTAGTTGTAAACCTTACTCCAACAACGGCATCAGCCCCTAACGCTTGCGCTTCAGCAAGCATTCGCTCGACAGAGATCTTACGAGCCTCAGTCAGCATTTCGGTGTAACCCACTAATTCACCGCCAATCACACCTTTTAAGCCCGCCATTATGTCTCGACCAACATGCTTAGACTGAACAACATTACTGGACACCACACCCAGACTCTCGACAATTTCAGCACCGGGCATAGTTTCTGTCGTTGTGTATTTCATTATCACTCCTTTATAACGAACGATTAATCCAAAATTCAATGGAAAAAGTAAATTCACTTAAGCCATACCGAGGGCTTTTAATTCGACTTATTACGTTGCGCCAATTTCTCAGTATCGATATCAATAAGGCTTCTTACACGCATGGTTAATTCATCGCTATCGGTATATTTTCTACCGTACGATAAATTAAAACCATAATTGAAATCAGCAGGGTTTCTCCCTTGAGTATGCTGCAATAGCGTTTCAAGCTTATCCAACGCCTTCGCTAAACATGCTTCTTCAGATGAAGCATGTTCGTATTCATCCCACAAACTTAAGATCTCTTGTTTCAGCTTGGTGGGCAGAGGCGCTATCAAGGTGATCAAATCTTCCCGTTCTTGAATACCTTTATCAGAACCTTCCACTTGATCAACCGCTGCAATATCGCCGTTAATCGCCTCACCCAAATCATGAATAATGCACATTTTCATTAGTTTAAGCGGATCAATATTCGGGTATTGATCAGCAAACATCATCACCATCAAACATAAACGCCAAGTATGCTCAGCCGTACTCTCTTCTCTACCGTTTGATGTTCGCGCGGTACGTAAGGTGTTTTTTAACTGTTCGGCGCCACGAAGAAAATCGAGAACACCTTCAAGATCGTGATTGTTCATACATTCTAACTACTAAAACTTGTTCACCAACATCACTAACTCAATCATTAATCGCCTTGGCTATTCCAATCCAAATTGGTAGCCAAAGCGCGCTAAGTAATGCCAAATTTTCTTAATATCTTGCTCGTTATAGCCCTGTTTCGTCACTGCAGTACCTAACAACTTGGCATTAATCTTCCCATCTTGAGCAAGTTCTTGCGCTAAGTCGATAAACTCCAACCCTCGATACTCAGGATAAAGGCGCATCTGCGCCATACTCAACGCATAACCATTATGCCACTTAACGGGCACATCAAGTTGAACTGCTTGTTGTTCAATATCAGTTGCTCGAAAAATAGGATCTAGTACCAAGCAGTCGACATCGTCTGCTAACGATAAAACACCATGTATGTGGGCTTCGATATAATCATCTAACAAATCAACATCAGATAGTGATGCTTGATGAATAAGCGTACTGATACGATCAAAAACCGCAAAATTCTCGGGTTCAAAATAACTATCGGGATAGCAAAATGTTGTGCGCGATAACACGTGAGGTTTTAATTGGAAATAAGCAGAGCCAAAACGTGGCGATGCGCCCATTTCGTAACCACGAAAGTTCAACGCACCATACTTAGGTCTCAGATGATCCGGCGCATTATCATAAGCACCATCAAACACACGTTGCTCCCACAACCAACGTTCACCGCCGTGATATGCAGTTAAACCGCCGTTACTGGTGCCTGTTTCAAATTGGGATTTAAGACAACCAGCCTCAGCAATAGCTTCAAGCAATGGTTTATGCTCTGAAGTAAAACGATCTGGATGAAAGTTGATCGTCACCGCATGCGGCATTAGCGCAGCTTCGCCTTGAGACTTGCCCCTAATATTCTCTATTGCTTGCTCTACCGAACTCTTCAACATGAGGCTCTTATTCAAGATTTCAACAACACATTAATCAGGAAAGCCCCAATATAGCAATAACACTAAGAATTTGAATCAAGCGCTGACTCACTTTTCCGCTTTAGTGACCAAAAGAATGACAGCGCTTTTCCGCTCAGCACTTTCCAATAGCCGCCTATCTGCACAGAGTAAAATCGCCCTCTATTCGGCTAATAATTGCGGCCAGTTTGAATCAGCTTTAGCCACATTGCCCTTTATATCTTGCTGCCAAGTCTGTTGAACAGATTTGCTGTAATTTAGGTAGAGCTTCCCTTCCACAATATTCCAAGCATGTGGGTCTATTTTCGCGGTGTAGCCTTTACTTACAGCCCACGCACAATAGCCACCATATTGAGGCGCAAATTTAGTAGGGTTAGCAACGAACGCCTTGCGATTTTCTTCAGAAGAAAAGTACCACTTAGCCCCATTCCATTGATACGTGAAATCGCTATCACCCTTAACGGCGGCACTCTCTGTAAAATAAGATACCGCGTCATATCCCTTAATGGCTTTGCCAAAAAAATCACTATAAACAGGCTCTAATGCAAAAGCGGACGCACAACAACCAATCCAAAGAGTGAACACAAGAGCCAGTTTTGTCACGATAGTCATAGAGATTCTCCTTATCTGTTCTAAGTATAGAAAGAAGAAAGGAGGGAAAATTTCATTCATCAAAGATTAAATCAAGAAAGCACTCACCCACCGAAGAATACGAGCTCTAGCTTTAAAAGACAGCAATAACCCATCATGATTCGCTGTAATGTAGTTACTATTCTATGCTTTTACTAATCCAAACTATTGAGTATAAGCAATTGAAGATTCTCATTATTGGCGGCTCTGGCGGGATTGGGGCTGCACTTTTAGAACAATTTATCGTATCTGATATCAAGGCCACGCTGTACGCAACCTATCGCTCTACTCAACCACAAATACAGCACGATAATTTAGTGTGGTTTAAAGCCGATATTGCATCTGATTCTGACGTAAAAAAGCTATCCGAAAGCATTACAAACCTAGATATTTTAATTAACGCCGCAGGAGGCCTATCTTTAGCAAGTAAAACGCCAGAGAAGTCAGTTAAAGAGTTTGATACTGAGTTCTTCCAACATAACCTAAACGCCAATACGATCCCGACGCTTTTACTTGGCAAGTACTTTTCCAGTCACCTAAAAGCAAAGCACACGACCTATTTCGTCTCGTTATCTGCAAGAATCGGTAGCATTGAGGACAACAAAATTGGCGGATGGATTAGCTATCGTTGCTCAAAAGCAGCATTAAACATGGCAATAAAAACGATAAGTATTGAATGGAAATTTCGACAGCCGAATTGCTGTGTCATTGCTTTCCACCCGGGAACAACTGACACAGCCCTATCCAAGCCCTTTCAAAAAAATGTTCCACCACACAAGCTATTTACCGCCACATACGTCGCACAATGCTTACTTGAACTATTAGATAAACTTACCTCGAACGATACAGGTAAGTTCTACAGTTTTGATGGCAAGGCAATTCCTTGGTGATAGCCTTCGTCTAGCCTCTCCTTAAGCATCGTGACAAGCCAGCAGCCCCTTACATGCTTTCGAACCGAACGGCACTAATTGTAAAATCAACAATCAACCAAAATAGTCGCCATATATGATGTTTCAAAAGACGTAGATTCAAGTATGCAGACAACGAGTTGAAGTCATGACCTCATTACTTTGTTGCTCTGCTTCATATAATTATTTGTAACATTAGAACCGTATTAGTTAAGTCAATTAGCCCTATAAAAACGAAAAGGGCCAACAAGTTAGACCTGTTTAATATTGTTAGTCCTTATTGTTAAAGTTAAGGTATGTCAGTAACTCTAATAATTAATAATGTTATAATTAAAGATATGAAGACAGTTTTACCCGTTAACTTTCTCGATAAAGTTAAATTTGAAATCGCTAAATATAATAATCCACAATATTTTGTTCAGTTTTGGCAGTTAGATGGGCACCTGGACAACCAACGCTTAAAAAGCGCTTTTAAAAACGTTTATGAAGCCATTCCGAAACTTCAAACCAAACTGGTCTATCAAGACAATCAATATATTTATCAACCATTTGACTATCAAAACAACTTTTTACTAGAAGATACTGATCTGTGCCCAGTGACCGCTCTTCAGATTACGTTGAACAATAATTTTCAAGAACTAGTATCACAGGCGAACTTTGCCCCCTTTATTGCAATAAAATTTGACAGACGTGACAGCGATGAGTCTGTTCTGTGCCTTCTTATCAACCATGTTTTTTGTGATGCACCATCTGGTTACCTATTTAAAGAGCAACTAGTGGCTGGGTACAACAACACAAATGTAAATTTATCTGATACAAAACTGAGCCTATCAGATGAACAATTTATACAGCAACAGGTTAATGATAACGCCGCTTTTAATAAAGCAATAGAGCAGCAACGTTCACTATCAACCTACTTTTTGTCTGAAGCTAACCAGGTTGATCTTTTCTATCGAGAAAGTACGGATAATTCAGTAATTTTTGACTTCTTTGATATTGATACCGCAACAATTAAAAGACCAGAAGGCATGACTCTTAATACGCTGATTTCTTCCGCTATTGCCAAGGCGGTTATGGAATTGAAGGCGGATACATTACAAGGTCGTATCTCTATGTCTATCACCGCAAATGTACGTCAAAATGAAGACAAATTGTTCGGGAATTTTGTGAGCGCGATTCCGGTCAAGCTTGAACAAGGCGAAATGGAACATATTGCACCGGCGTTTCAAGAGCAAATCAACAGTTTTAAAATGAATCCTTTAAGAGCATTGGTATCTTACGCAGGGTTTGCAACAAACTTTGCCAATGCAACACCAGAACAACTAATGAATGGCTTTAGGTTGATCAGCTCTAAATCTAATCTCTATATCTCGAATTTTGGCCATTATAATCGCAACCAGGATGAACAACTTGAGTTTTCTGGCGCGACAACAATTAGAGCTGGCGGTTTCAATTTCCCACTGCAAGGGCATTATGGCCTGATTGTTACTCTTATTCCATATGGTAACAAAGTAGGTCTAGGGATTGCGGTTTCTCCTTCTATTTTTAATAAGCAGGATTTAGTGAGATTTAAAAATCAGGTGGAAAAATATCTTAGTTAAGCGCCATAAACACTAAACGCAACGCATAACGAAAGTGTCAAGCGTTGCGAATTACCATTAAACAATTTATATATTATTCGATATCTTGCCCCTAAGGCACGACCTGCATAGCTAGCCATATAGCGCTCAACGCAGGTTTTGTTTCACCTTCGATTTCAACAACCACTTCTGTACTAAATACATACTGCCCAGGGTTTCTTTCTTCTACAGCAATCAATTTGGCATGAGCTCGAATACGGCTATTCACTTTTACAGGGTGAATAAAACGCACCTTATCGAACCCATAATTGAGACCAAGTCTAGAACCCTCCAAATGGTACCCAAAACTCTCTGCAAAATATGGGATCATAGACAGAGATAACAAACCGTGTGCAATTGTAGACTTGAACATTGTACTTTGTGCTTTAACAGGATCCGTATGAATAAACTGATGATCTAAGGTACAATCTGCAAATTGATTAATTTGCTCTTGATTTACAACAAACCAAGCTGTTGGTTCGATATCCACACCGATATACCTATCAATGTCATTCTTTGAAATAATTTTCATAGCTTCCTTTGAGTCGAACTAGATTTTTATATGTCACCAAGTGTACCAAATATGCTAACTTCAACTGGAATGACTTCGATTATGCGCTCTAATAGGAGGACATATAATATCGCTAGAAAATCAATGCCCTAACATTCACAATAATATCCGCTATGCAATGTACCCTGTTTTTAAAACAACATATAAACGTTTATTGGGCGCAGGAAAACCTAAGAAAGTCGCTATCATTGCTTGTGTTAGGAAGATGGTTATAACTCTAACTTCGATGTTGAGAGATAGAACTATGTGGGATGAAAACAGCGCCAAAATTTAATTATTGACGCCATACTCATCTGTGAGCAAACTGCTTACAACGCAAGTTTAAACCCTTCATGTGTTGCTTTAAATCCAAGTCTTTCATAAAACCTGATTGCATCAGGACGCTGTTTGTCACTTGTTAACTGTACGATTTTACAGCCTCTACTTTTTGCCTGTTCGATAGCATGTGTGAACATTTGCTCACCGAATCCTTGTCCACGATAGTCACTATGGATTCGAACACCTTCGATAAGACAACGCCAACTACCAATATGCGTTAGGTAAGGAATAAAGGTAATTTGAAGCATCCCGACTAGAACGTTGTCCTGCTCAACAACAACTAAATCGTTGTTTGAATCTCGTACAATTGCTTCGAACGCTTCAATATACGCACGATTCAGCGGAACGGATGCGTCTTCTCTTTTGTTACCAAGCGGGTCATTTGAAAGCAAAGCAACAAGACTTTCCAAATCTTCAAAATCAGCTGAACGATATTTTAGTTCCATTTATAGTTCCTTATTACTTCTGACTGCTAACGCTTGCAATATAGTGGGTGTGTACCACCGAACTAACAAAGCGTAACGAACGCCATAACAAAACCGCCTAGTGCAACACGTGATGTTCACCTTGATGCTTTTGTTATACCAACAGAACTCAAAATAGCCTTGATTTTGTTGAAAGCAGCTATGGTATTAGGTGAGAAACAACCGACTTTAACTTTGTAGTAATCTCTAGCCCAATCAAATAACAGAGGGCCATGAATTAAACCTTGCTGCTCTGGATAGATGCTTAAAAACGATTTACTTAACAAGACTGTTCTTGGAAAAAGGTGGAAATGAATAATACTGGCCGCTTCTCCAAATTTGCAGCAGTACACTTTTTCAGGAGCTAACACTTTTGTAATACTTGATTCAACTTCGCTAAGCAATACCCCAAGCTGACATTTAGCTTCATGAGGAAGTTCACTTAACTCTCTTAGATGGTCTTTATACATCACGATTAAGTAACCCGGTAGATCACAATCGTTGCACTGACTTACAGTAAAATATTCTGTCTCAAGTATTGTGGTATTCATTACTCCATCTTTCCTTAGGTATAGTGCCCTTTTAAGGTGTGAGCAACGCTGCCACCTTACCTAAACCATTGTGCCGTAGACATTAAAGCTGAATCAAACTGAAAATACCAAGCATTGGGAATCCGTCTTAAACGCTTGTTATGTTTGTGGTTCTTACACCCACGAAGCAGACATTTTGAAGTACGCTACATTTGATTTGTGAAACTCTTCACCTTCAACGCACAACCCAAACTTCTGATAGAAAGACAGTGCGGAAGTTCGTGCGTCACACCAGAAATAGCTAACATCTTCTCGCTTCAAATCACGCACCAGCTTCTCAATGACCTTAGTACCAATTCCTTGCCCTTGGTATTCAGGCAGAGTAGCAAATTTTCTAAGTCTAGCTTCATGACCACTGTTATAAACAGATGCCACACAAACCAGTTTCCCACCAATAAATGCACCATAGTGAGTAGCAGAGTCATCCCCTTCGACTTCGCAGAATGAAGGCGACTTATTTGGCCACAAAACAAGATGTCTAATGGGTAAAACCTCTGCTGTGGTAACCTTTCGTATATCCATATTTCCTCAAAAACATAACGCCCAATTAAGGTGCGTCCCACTGAACCAGCAAAGCATACCGAACTCCACACCAAAACCGCCGAGTGTAACGTGTCACCTTGATGCCTTTGTTAAGCGCATCAAACTAAATGACAACGCTACGCCCTGTGGGAAAATGCTCAAGCTTCTCACCAAGCACATTTTTCAATAAACCAAAGGCTTTCATGCCGGTACAATGACCTGTATACAACTTATCTATCGGATAGGTTAATAGTGATTTTCCGATAGCCTCAATATCTTCCTTGCTGCCACCAATACTGTTGAATAGTGGTAAACCAACCAAGTGAAAACCACCAACAACAGCTTTAATTCTTGTGTTTGGAAATAGCTCAACAGCCGTTTCAACCATATTAAGAACACCATTATGGGCACAGCCTGTAAAAACTATTAATCCATCACTTTCTTTGATGACCATAAGAAGTTCATGATCAAATGTATCCGGATTGAAGCCTTGGCCTGAATCAGCATAGAGATATTTATTTCCCTTCGGTTGCTCATACCTACTGCTTAAATTCGTAACAAGGAAAACATTAGGGAGTATCTCTGTTGTCTTATTGACGAAACTTAACTGTCTCTTCGCTTTAACTAATAAATCCTTATCAATGCCGACGTCGCTTTTAAAACCAAAAGCCTTAAAGCAATAATCTTTTTCCTCACACTCGCGAAAATACACTTGAGCTTTAGAATTACGGTCAAGAAAATGAGTTACACCGTTACAATGGTCATGGTGACGATGAGAAATAACAGCGGCATCTACATCTTGGATTTTTATGTCTAATGCCGCTGCATTATCACAAAAGGCTTTGCTGCTACCAGCATCAAATAGTATCTGCCGCCCCCCTGTATTCACATGAAGAGACAACCCTCTTTCAACAGTAAGATCTGTTCTATTTTCCAACCGAGAGTTATCGACTAAAGCTGTAAGTATCATAACCACCTAATAAAATTGACAATTTACTTTGCGCTTAACGCCCTGTTAAGGTGTGAGCAACGCAATACCGGAGCTACCGCATACCACCTTAAACACTTAAACCAACGCATGGTCAAAATGCCACGCGTTGCGAATCACTCTTAAACAGTTTGTTAGTTTTATTTCTTTCAGCAAACTCCAGAAGTGTATTGATAACAGTCATTAGGTTGGCAACTATTCCCCAATGATAATCATTCGGCTCGTACACCGTGAGTTCTTTCATCGACTTACTTGTGCGCTTCAATTGCATAATTGCCACCCCTAGTTGAGCAGCAATTCCACCACTTTCATGGTCACTTGGCAAAAAATGGATACTATTTAAGCGCAATTCAATGCTAGCTATAGCACTATCCAGTGCATCAGAAATATGACTTATGTCTCCGCCTCTAAAGATATCAGCATCATGTTCTGTGCCTCTAGCTCCAATTTCATTACCAATGATTCGAGCAAAAGCATATTCAATATCAACTGCATCAGTCTTGATATATGCCCGATTATTAGCCAACTCTAATTCTACTTTTGCCACTTTCGCCGATAGTTCAGCTTTCTCTGACTGAACTTTCTGAAGTTGTTCAACCAACAGCCCCATTTCTTCGTCCTGCTCACTAGATTCTAACTGCGATTTTAATGACGAAATAGTTTCTTTAAGTGAGTTGATTTCCTGATCTTGAAACGATGTCATCTCTCGGCTAGAAGTTTGAATGTTAAAAATGCGTTGCCTTAACTCATTGCTTTGTTCAACCGTCAATCGCGTTTTTTCTTCAAATTTGTCTCGTCTGACTTTACCCTGAGTCTTCATATATTCAGAGTAAATATAATGCAGAGTTTGCAAGAAAGGGATGGCTAGCAGTAAGAATACCGACATCATTAAGGGATACAAAACAACCCCTATATTGAAGTTGCCATCAGTGTACACATAAGTCGTTTTAATTAACTCGACCTTTTCAGCCATTGGTTTCGGATCACTGGCTAATATTAGGATTGCGCTCCAATTGTATACAACAAAGGAGATAAAGTACGTCCCCCATAAAGGGCTACTAATACGTTCATATAAAACTCCTTTCAAAGAGTTAATTGTTTCTTTTACCATTGTTTCGTACTACTCCGATGAAACTAACGCCCTGCTAAGGGGTGAGCAGCGCAATACCGAAGCCGCCGCAAACCACCTTAATCACTAAATTCAACGCACAGTAAAAATGCCACGCGTTGCGAATCCCTCTTGAGCAGTTTGTTATACAAATCTATAGCATTTTGCTAGTAAGACCTATTATAAAATAGGTTACCATCATGATCTCCAGCATAAAATGGCACACTATTTTCGTTTGAGGAGCTAGTTACAGAGTAATAAACACATTCAACCCCATACTCAGCCGAGAGCAATTGTGCTACCTCTTCACACATCTTCTCTTTATCACTCAGAGAGCAATCAACTTCAAATTCTGGTAATTTAATCAAATATCGCCCTTCCTGACTAACTATCATGCGATCAGTCTGAATTAACAAACGAGCTAAATTGGACGTATTATCTAACACCCAAACCCAAGCTGTACCATATTCAAACACCTCAGACGGAGTTCCCTTAGAGTTTTCACGAACAGTGTTAGCAATTTTACCAATTTGGTTGTTCAAATAGTCTGCATCTTTTTGTCTACTGACAAAATATGGTGAAAGATCAATCTGAGCTTTGGCTATTTCAGAGTTTAAACCTGCTGGATTGATAATTTTAGAAATATCACTCAATGCTTCGCTAACTAATATGAATTCATAAAAACCTAATGGAATTATCTTTTGGTCTACCAATCTAATAATGTCGTGAAGTATCATTTTAGCTTCTTTGGAGTTTTCGACTATCACACCAAGTCCATTAAAAGAGTTAACATTCAGATTTAATGCTGGGATAAATCTCTCATCCTCTAACACGCCATCCTCTAATTCCGAAAAGTATTGACTCAAGTCTCCTTTATACGACCACCTCCACTCTCTTTCATGCGACCAATCTAATGGAATCGGGCGACAGGGGTCATAGGCTACGTAGCGATACTGCTCTGATAAAGGGAGTTTGTTGGTGTCTATTACCCTAATTTGCCCGCAATGCGAAGTGGTGACAGTAACATTGGAGTCTGTTAATGCATAAATTACAGGTCTAGCTCCATAGGCAAAGCCCTGTGGCTTGGGTATGCATAGTGCGTGTTGACTTATTTTCTCACCTCTTGCTTTGCGTTCAAAGCTAGTTTGGAAAAATGCAGCAACTGGCATATCAGTAAAACAAACTGCCGGATTGTATCCATAAATAGTTGGTTTTCCATTCCTATATGACCAGCTCGCCCAAATTCGTCCCTTGCGAATAGAACAACGTAATAAAAATAAAGCGTCTAGATTAGTCTCATAACAGATATTATCGAATCCCATATGTTCTGGAAATGCGATAGCATCATCACTTAATAGATCTACATCTCGATAGAAATGTATTAGATAATTTGATAAATCAAATCTTACATTATTTTTCATATTGCCTTTCCTACTGACACGAAACTTCAATGAGTTGTATAACGCCTGCAATAAGGTGCGCCACGATGAACTTACCAAGCACACAGAACTCCGTACCAAAACCGCCGAGTGTAACGCGTCACCCTTGATTGCCTTGTTATAAGAAATTTTTAACCTCGGTATGGTATTTTTGATTTTTTTACTTGAATCTCAAACTCAGTATTATTTGATTCAAATTGCCAATTTTTATTTATACCATCAATAAATTCACACATAGCTTGATAAGCCAACTCTTGGTCTTTTATTGGACCGACCGTAATCGACTTTATGGAATCTAAACTAATCTCTTTTTCTATATAAGGTATTAGTAACTCACCTCTGTTTCTAAATTTCACATTACTTGGATAACTTTCAGAAGAAACTGAAGATGACAGAATAATTCTCTGCTCATTCTCTTCAGAAAACCCATTATGTTTAAAAGTAGCGGCTATATTGATTAACGAGGTTATTGAATCTAAACTGTCGACGCTCTGACATCCATGATTTTTCCCCATATCTGCGCTAATGTCAGATATTGAAGCAGACACCTCTTTGCGTGATATTTTATTCTTTGTTTCATTACTGTAGATACATTGTTTAATTTCACCAAGCTCAGAACTAAGAACATCATGATGAAACTCTATAGCATAGCTACCATATGCTCTCCACTGACTTAAACAATCCCATTGTGAACTTAATGAAAATACAAACAACGGGTCTTCCGATGAACCAAACTCAGCGAAATCGGTGAGAGCTTTTACAACAAAGTTAGATGCTTTGTCGTGATAATCAAAATTAGTAAACATATCTGTTTGTGCATATGAAACATCAGCAACTAAACGTTCAATTCCATCATGAAGCTCTTTAGAGTCATTAAGGTAACGTATGTCTGTTAACCACACACTTTGATTTCTAACTACCGACAATAATGCAGACAAACTTGTGTAATGAAATAAACGCATATTTTCCCTTTTCTTATAACGCTTGCAATAAGGTGCCCAGCACTGAACTAACAAAACACACCGAACTTCATACCAAAACCGCCGAGTGTAGCGGGTCACCTTAATTGCTTTGTTATAGCTCTATGCGCCAAACCCAATTAATGTGCCACCACCATGCATTGAGTTTCTTGAGAAGGTGTTTCCACCGACACTGAGAGAAGAAGTGTCACCATATAGGTTTAAACCTATTGGGCGTAGGTCTAACTTATCAACAATCATTACATCTTGTGATGTTGCCTTAACGGATAAAATCACTTCACCTGAAATCAGAACCAGAACAGAATTATTGTTAACAGTAACCTTGATCGCGGGATGCATTGATTTATTTTTTTCGACTATAGGCACTAGTTCATTGGTTGTTGAATCTCCAATAGCTTTCAGCCAAATCTGTGGAGTACTTCCTCTGCCTATAACTACAGGTAATTCATTGCCTATCGAAACCAGATTACCCCCGCCTGTAAGAGTATTGCTGCAAATTGTCAATTTCTTTAAAGGCTGATAGCCTGAAGGAAGATTGTTATTCATCGTTACCTCCCATCATTCGTTTTTGTGTTGGTGCATTTTCAAAATGTTGCTCAATTTTCTCCATTACCATTTTTCGACTGTCTTTGAGGCATAAACCGATTAGGTATAAAGTCACTGTCACAGCAATTCCACCCCCAAACGCTATCCATTCACCCTTTGAAATAACCGTATAGTTTGAATATCCCTTACCAAATAGGTTAAGAGCAAAACCAAAAGTTGTTAACCCAATACTATTTGCCCAGTTATAGGTTACTGGCTTTCCATTTTTTAAACGCTCAAACTCAACCTCACGCAATAAATAGTCAGCTTGCCATGTACCTATATCTCCACCTGTAAGCAAACTATCGACCATTTGAGTGCTGGTTATTTTTGAGTCTTTTATTTCTATTTTTTCCATTAAATCCCCAACAATTAGATGAAAGATTATGAGCTATAACGCCCTGTTAAGGTGTGAGCAACGCAATACTGAAGCTACCGCATACCACCTTAAACACTAAAAGCAACGCATGGTATAAATGCCATGCGTTGCGAATCACTCTTAAACAGCTTGTTATACGATTACTTAATCCAAATACCCAAATCAAACTTGAGATTTACTTTCCGAGTATAGTTAGCTTGCGCTAGAGCAATGCCCACTGTTGTAAGTTGCATTTTAGATAGACGGCTATCTTCTCCTCCCCAATTGTTAATGAGGTCGGCTAAACCTGGAACTTTCTCTACTAACCAATCTTTTACTTCATTTTTATTCATCAGATTTGATGTAAATAACGATTTCAACTTACTAATATCTTGCTCTTCAAAACCAAGCTCTTCCGCTTTTTCGCCCAAGGCATCTTCAGTGAGGAGATTAAACTCAAGTAATGAAACCGTATGATAAGAATGCTTTAAAAGAGGCTTATACTTTTCACTGCTGTCGCCTATTGATGCTACAAATTGCTCCTCATCAAAACCTTTTTGAAACATAGCAGGGTATTGCCCAAGAATCAGCTCGGGTATTTCTTTGTACCAAGACGCATCCATCAACGTTACACAGCCACTATATGCAAGATGTTCAACCCAAGATTGATGCGGATTTTGCCCATTTCCGAATTTAAGCAATTCATTAGTAAAAAAATCGACTAATGCATTTTGAGAAGTAACGCCTCCCCTCGATAGACGAGTCAAAGCAAAGTTCATAGACAACATATCAAGTTGGTCAGGTGTTAATTTACTGACAACTTCTAGTGCTTCATCCAGAACAATTTGTTTAGTGTTTCTTTCTGGGGTAGATGCTCGTTGAACCAAGATATCTACTAGCATCCCTTCAAGATCTGCATCTCCGGTTTTCGCGTACTGTTTTTGGGCTTCATATAAAGCAGCCTGCATCGCAGGTTGCTGTAATTCAGTGATAGCTGATTCATGCTCTTCTTTTAGTTTACGTAAGAAACTGTCGGTCAACTCCTCTGCACGTGCTCGAGCCAATTGTGCGGCACTCTGAGATAACTCTAAGAAGTTGGCTTTATATACATCTAATGCAATAGTTCTTGCATCTGAATAAGAAATGCCATTGATGGTCACAGACTCAGCTTGTACATTTGTGGAATGATCTCCCCCTTGTTGTTTTTGGATATGATCGTTAATCATTTTTATTACCTATATTAATGTCACCACCCGCTTGATAATTCTTTGAGTTGTTACCAGATTTTTGAACCTGTT
The DNA here is from genome assembly GCF_001650345.1 of Photobacterium jeanii. Taxonomy (GTDB): domain Bacteria; phylum Pseudomonadota; class Gammaproteobacteria; order Enterobacterales; family Vibrionaceae; genus Photobacterium; species Photobacterium jeanii. The sequence continues at coordinate 478,006 of NZ_LVHF01000029.1, forward strand.
TCTTGTGTGATTTACTTTTGAAAATCCCAAAAACTAGCATCAAAACAGAAACACCAATACCACTAAAAAACCACTCTTTGTTTTCAATAAACCAGCTCATTTCTACTCCAATCGTATAACGCTTGGCATAAGGTGCGCCAGCGCATTACTTACAAAACCAAATACACTTCAAACCAAAACCGCCAAGTGTCAGGCGTCACCTTGATGCCTTTGTTAACACTACATTAACGATGATAATGCAGGTAAGAAGGGTAATAGTATTGTTAGGTGTGCTGACAATCCCTGCGTGAATTCTTTATAAGCTTCAACAAAGTTACCTTCTTTATGACTTTTTGATAAAACGAGAATATGATCATTAATCAGTTGGCGATCACTTTCAGATAATGTGTGTTCAGCTACAGCATTTTTCATAGATGTAAATATCTCTGGTTCTACATACTCACTTGTTATAGTTGCATTAACTCCCGTTGAGTTAACAACTATATTAGATCCAGTGATTCCTGAAATTTGAATTTTTGTTTGTGCTTCATCTTCCACTTCAATACCATTTTCTTGTTTATATAGTTTACTGTTTTTTAAATTTTCCAAAGTATTTCTAACTGTTAATGACATCTTTTTTTGTTCATTAAACAGCTCTACCATTTGATCAACAGACCATAACGAAACACCAAATTCTTTACATACTTCAAGTGCCTCTTCAACTATGTTACTGTAATTAGCATACAGGATAGAGCCTTCAAAATTATCGACAACTGCAGTTAAATTCGGAAACTTGACTACATCATGATTGATAAGTCCTAATTCATTTTGAGAAAACAATGCAAGAGTGCGACCTTTAACATACAGGCTTTCAACTAATACTCGCTTTTGTTTTTCAGTTATATTGAATATTCCGCTGTAGTCTTCGTTATGTTTAAGGTGAGACCAATATGAAGCATTTTCACCGAATGCTGCACCTGTATTAACAAGTTGCTCAATATCACCAGCAACTGAATCAAAATATTTCCTCAATTTTACTCCTAATTTAAACTTGTAGTGTTAACAGCTCTTTTCTACGCAGCCCTTGCGTATATCATGAATAACTTAAGAAATAATACGTGCACATTTCGTCTTATCTCTTCAGCTCAATATTCACATTTAAACCTGCTGGCTTAGCATTATATCGCCATACAAGATAAGCAATGTAACACACATCACAAATTGGGCATCTGTCATTTCTAGTATTGGACTGAACTAGCCCAAATATAAATTAATAACTTACAAAACGACTTCCAGTTTAAAAAGTTAATTTTTCCGTTAACAAGCTGGATTAAGAAAAGAATTCTAATAATAATCCGAATTATTAGCAGAGCTTAAGAAAATAGAGATAGGGTATTAGCTTATTACTGCCGTAGATGTGTCATAAGTGTAGTTGAAAACTTAGCAATATTAACATCAATATTAATTTTGTATTCCTGTAACGTAAATTTCAGACAAAAAAGCACCTGAGTGACCAGGTGTAGCTGATGCTTTATTGTCATTTTGTTCAGCGCCGTTTTTTAACCCTTGTAGCTCACGAATCCCCACAAAATACCTTTGTAGTTCAATAAGTAGACACACCTTACCTTCTGATCTAATGAACTCACCACAAACACAAAAGATTGAAAGCAAGATGCGTGCTCTTCAAATACTACACGAGTCGCAATAAAATCAATGCCCTAACATTCACAATAATGTCCGCTATGCAATGCAACCCAGTTTTTAAAACGACATATAAACGTTTATTGAGTGCAGGAAAGTCTAAGAAAGTCGCTATCATTGCTTGTGTTAAGAAGATGGTTATAACTCTAAATTCGATGTTGAGAGATGGAACTATATGGGATGAAAACAGCGCCAAAATTTAGTTATTGACGCCATACTCGTTTGTTATGCCAACCATATTTATTTGATACAATCAGAATGTCATACCCAAACAGTGAGTCACTTATGTTCTATCTATACCATATCCATCAAAAAGCTAAACCAGGTATTTATGCCGATGGGTATATTGGTATTACCGACGATGTGAACAGAAGACGCGAAGAACACTTTTCAAAACTCCGTCGAGGCGAGCACCCAAATTTCATGCTCCAAGATGCGTATGACGACTATGAACTAGAGTTTACTATAGTTACCGAAGCTAAAGAACGTGAAATAGTTGCTTCATTAGAAGAAAGTCTCCGTCCAGAAGCCAACATGGCTTGGAACCTTAAAAAAGGTGGTGAGGGTTCATCGGTGGAAGATCTATTGGAACGTCAATCCCCTGACACCCCACATTCGAGTAACAAGTATAAAACTACCAAGCGTTTGTCTGAAGAAGAAAGACATGAACTCCAAAAAGAAAAACACCGTCGCTGGATGGAAGATAGCCGCAGAAAAATGCAACTTGCAGACGCTAAAGAAAAACGAGAGGAAGAAAAACATCAAGCTTGGATGAAAGAACAAGAAAGAAAATCTCAGCACCATAATAAGAAAATTCGAGAACTAGACAAAAAAATCGCTCTTGAAGACGAAAAATATAGAAAGCAAAGCACTCAATTTGATGCTAAATCAATTGGTATAACTTTATTCGTTTTGTGGGTCATCATATCCATTTTTATGCATGGTTAAGCTGGGTGGCATAACGCCTGCAATAAGGTGTACCCCACTGAACCAGCAAAGCGCACCGGACTCCATATCAAAACCGCCGAGTGTAACGTATCACCTTGATTGCTTTGTTATATTCTGATTTACAACCTAACTGGCATTCTCTTCTAAGTGATTTTCTATCAACTGTATAGCCACAATATTTAGATCTTTGAAGTATATGAAATACTGAATCATGAACCGCAAAGCTGCGACAAACTCAACTTGGAAGAAACCAGACACACCTGATTTCAACCATGATTCGTAAATTTCTTCTTTCTCTTTGTTTGAGTGAGCAAGTCCACCATAAATTATTACTTCCATTAATTTTCTAATGGATATTTGACCTTTAGGGAAAGAAACGGTGGCTGGAGAATCAAGGTACTCATTAACTTTCTCCCTAGCTTCATTGAATAATTTTTGACCTTCTTCAGGGAACCAATCAGAATTATATATTTTTGATATAGATGCAATTGATAACCTATCATTGTTTTGAGTTAAAACCCTATAAGTTAATATAACTGCATCAATTTGATCTTCGTTGTAATCAGGCAAAGTTGATATTATTTCACCAGTTAAGGAAAATTCACCATTTCCTAAACTTTCAAACTCTACTGATTTAAATTCAGCAAAAGCTTCCGGTTCTTTATCCAAAAATTGCTTTGAGAACCCTGAGCGTTCTAACCGTTCCACCCTCTTATTGAAGGATTTCAATGTTTCCAATGCTTTCTGCATAATTTCCTCAGAATATAACAGCTCTTTTCTACGCAGCCATTGCGTATATCATGAATAACTTAAGAAATAATACGTGCACATATCGTCTTATCTCTTCAGCTCAATATCCACATTTAAACCTGCTGGCTCAGCATTATATCGCCACACAGGATAAGCAATGTAACACACATCACTTAATTGAACATCAAACACCTGAACTTAGTGTCGGTGTTACGTCGTGCAAGCCGTATCTTCAGTAAAAACCACTCAAAAACAGTCCAAACTGGAAACCGGAATTTCAGCAAATTCATCGAATTTTTATAAGTTATTTAAAAACAAATAGATAAGATGAAAAAGCCAGTCCAGTTTGGCCGGAAAGAATCCAGAACAGGACTGGAAACCACAAAACCATTTTATTCGACAGCTCAATACTTGATCATTTCAACATTTCTTGTATTATCGAAATATGAACAGAGAACAAGCTACGAGTATTTTTGAATCCCTTTCTTCTGGCGTTCGCCTAGATGCTTGGCGTCTATTGGTTAAAGCAGGTAGCAAAGGGTTGGTTGCGGGCGAAATGGCTACCGAGATGGATGTAGCACCAAACTCATTGTCGTTTCATTTAAAAGCCATGCTCCATGCGGGGTTAGTTACAGTAACGAAGGAAGGACGCTTTCAACGCTATCGCGCTGACATTCCTTTAATGCTGGATTTAATTAGCTATATGACAGAAGAGTGCTGTGCGAACGAGGATGAAAGCTGCACAACACCAACATCGAATTCCATTTGTCCTTCAGCTTCTTGCGCGGCTGAAACAAAAACTAAATAACGAGGCTTCTCATGGGTATTTTCGAACGCTTCCTCAGTGTTTGGGTCGGGCTTGGCATGATTGCAGGCTTAGTATTAGGCAACCAATTTCCTCAACTTTTCACCTTCTTGGGCGACTTGCAATACGCACAAATTAACTTGGTGATCGCAGTGCTTATCTGGCTGATGATCTATCCAATGATGATGCAAGTTGACTTTACGGCAGTCAAAAATGTGCATCGCCGTCCGAAAGGCTTAATCGTCACTGTGGTTGTAAACTGGTTAATTAAACCTTTCACCATGGCGCTATTAGCTATGTTATTCATGCGTCATATTTTTGGAGAATGGATCTCGCCCGATCTTGGCGAACAATACATTGCTGGCATGATCCTGCTTGGTGTGGCGCCATGTACTGCCATGGTATTTGTGTGGAGCCAGCTAACTAAAGGAGATGCGAACTACACCTTAGTCCAAGTTTCGATCAATGATTTGATCATGGTAGTTGCATTCGCCCCTATTGCGGCATTTTTACTAGGGGTAACGGATATTACCGTACCGTGGGATACGCTATTACTTTCTGTTTCACTGTTTGTGGTAGTGCCGCTGGTCGCTGGCGTGTTAACGCGCCGTGTGATCAATAATCAACAGAAACTAGATACCCTTGGCGCGACACTTAAACCGTTTTCGATTATTGGCCTTGTAGGTACGGTAATTCTACTGTTTGGTTTTCAAGCGCAAACCATTATCGAAAACCCAACAGATATCGTACTGATTGCTGTACCGCTCTTGATCCAAACCTACCTGATCTTCGCTATTGCTTATGTTTGGATGAAAAAGTGGGGGCAGCCACATAACGTTGCTGCACCGGGTGCCATGATTGGTGCATCAAACTTCTTTGAATTGGCTGTTGCTGTCGCTATCAGCTTGTTTGGTATTCACTCTGGGGCTGCATTAGCGACAGTCGTCGGGGTACTGGTTGAGGTTCCGGTGATGCTATCCCTGGTTGCTTACGCCAATAAAACTCGCCATACCTTCACAGCTGTAGAAGCAACCAAATAACGTCGTCACTGAAAGCGGTAAAGCCATTCTCGTATTTGGCTTTACCGCTTATCTAAATTGCTCTCGCAACCACGCACGCAGCATCAATACACTCTCACGTCGTAACTTGTCAGGATGACACGCAAAGTAAAAATCTTGATGCGGATTTTGGACCATAGGGCCAACCTCCACCAGCAAACCATCTGCAATATCATCTCGCACAAATTGGCGATGAGTGATCAACACACCTAAACGACGTATCGTTGCCTGAACCGCTTGGATAGATGCCGAAAAGCTTAAGTTTTTCTGATTAATTGGCATAGGCGTATGCGTATGTTCGCACCACACTTGCCAATCGAATTTACGACGATCATTGGTTACAAATATCGCAGGGTGATGCGCCAATAACCATCGTGCTAAGGCTAAATCTGTTGAGCTGGCTGTTGGTGGTAAATCTTGCCCATCAAAAGGAGCGGCTTCCACTAACAGCGGACTTGCCACCATCACCAGCTCATCTTCACCCAGCTTTTCACAATAATAGTCTTGCCATTCATTTGGCTTTCCGTGAATAAGCGCTACATCGACGCCTTCGCGTTCCAAATCAAATGTCCCTATGATGCTAGAGATCCTCACATCGAGTTGCGGCATCGTTTGTTGAAAATCCGGCACCCGTGGGATCCACCAATGTAACGCTAACGAGTGCACCATATTGATGGTGAGGCGATTCTCATGTTGCGTTTGGCTGAGTTCTTCCGTGGCTTGCACAATTTGCTCTAACGCGGGAGCCACTTTGCGATAGTACTTTTTACCAAGGTGATTTAACTCTACACGACGCCCTACTCGATGAAAAAGTGGCTGATTAAGCTGACTTTCCAACCCCTTAATGGCTTGGCTCACCGCCGAGTGACTCACACATAATGCCTCCGCCGCTTCGGTCATGCTGCCTAATTCAGCGACGGCAACAAAAGCATAAATCGATTTTAAAGGGACCAGCTTTCTCATCTGTAAGTTTTCCTAACAAAGATGTTCACTATTACTCGCTTTTTCTCTGCCAATGGCTGACTTAGGATCGCAGTATCAGAGGAGACAAGCATGACCCTAGATCACCGTCCGACATTATTGATGTTAGCCAGCACCTTTACCCTATCGCTCAATGGGGTTTTCGCCAAATGGCTAAGTCACGCTTTCACACCGGAATGGCTCAGCTTGCTCCGCTTTGCTTTACCTGCACTGCTACTTTTTACTTTTATGCTGTTTCAACAATGGCAAACGCCACCACGTAATATGTGGAAAGGGTTATTCATTCGCGCTTTATGTATCTCAGCCAGTCAATGGTGTTTTCTATACGCCATTAAGCATCTCAGCTTAGTGGAAAGCGTGGTGTTATTTAGCACAGGTCCCCTCTTCATCCCCTTGTTAGAAAAACTGTTTTTTCAAATTAAGGTTAAGCCGCTCACCATGCTCAATCTAACCTTGATGTTTATTGGTGTGATGCTTCAAGCGGGTGATCCTCAGGGCTTTTCACTCAAACCAGAGCTATTGATTGGATTAGCGGCTGGGATTTGTAACGCAGGCTCGCAACTAAGCTTGTACCGTGCAAGCAAAGGCAGTTTGTCACCATCGGCACTGAATGCATGGACATTTATGCTCGCCGCGCTATTACTGCTGCCAATCGCAACACTGAGCAGTACCAGTATCAATGAAGTCAGTGAAATTGTGTTCGCAACAGAGGCTCAAAATAGCCTACTGGTACCGGCTTTCCTCATCTTGCTGTCGCTGTGCATCATCAATACCCAAGTCACACGAGCAAAAGCCTATCGCTTAGCGGAATCAGGTTCTCAACTGGCACCTTTGATTTTCACTAACTTAATTTTCACCGTCATTTGGCAAGTCTGCTTTTTCCAACAAAGCATGGCATGGAATAAAGTGTTAGGAGTGAGTGTGATTATCTTTGCGAGCTTACTACACACCTTCCTACCAATACTGAAAAAGCGTGCCACGCTCGACGCTCTCAGCTAATGCTGTTACTGTTTGAATATTAGTGTAATTTCAAACGTATAAGGCTGAGAATATGAGCAAAGTGGTGAATGGTTTTACCAATCTGACCCGATTAGCGTTAGCAATCAGCATTGGCTACGTCGGGTACAGCATTACTCAGTTCAGCCACCAACTCGGGCAGTTAGCGCCCATCGTTGAGGAAGTAAAACAGGTACAAGCACAAGTACCCGGTATTCTGTTGCGAGTCGATACTATCACTGCACAAATTCCCGATATTTTGCAACGGGTTGATACCATTAATCAGCAGATCCCTGCGGTTTTAAAGCAAGTTGATGACGTTAACCAACAAATCACGCCTATTTTAACCCGTATCGATGCCATTAATGCTCAGATCCCTACGGTGCTGGCGCAGGTTGATGCGATAGAAAAACAGATCCCACCTATTTTGGCAGAGAGCCAGCAACTGCGTCAGCAAGTACCAAGTATCTTAAAGCAGGTCGATAATACCAACACCACCATCAAAGGTGTATCGCGCCAAATCCCTACCGTGTTAGCAGAAAGCCAAGCCATTCGTCATGACGCACCTATTTTGCTTGCCGATGCTCAACGTCTAGTAAGCGATGTGGAAACCGTAGGGCAACAAGCCTCTGAAGGCTTTGTCTCTGGCGTATTTACTGGCATTCTCAAAGCGCCACTATCAATCTTGCCGGACGGGACCCCCTTGTTTTCACGCACTTCATTGTCAGATAAAGATGAAAAGCTGATGAAAGAAGCCGTCGTGACCCTGTTAGACGTTGATAAAGTAGGCAGTCAGCAGTCATGGTTCAACTCCAGCAGCCAGATTGGTGGCGAAGTCACCTTATTCACTTCTCATGATGATCCGAATCAGTGCCGAGTGCTGAAAATTGAACTCACCAAAAAACGTCGCCAGTTGGAATCACGAGCCACAGAAGTTTGTAAAGACGCCAAAGGAAAGTGGCTACCTAAATCCTAATATTGAACACCAAAACCTAAGACTTAAAACCTAGCTCGTTATTTGGTCATTAATCATTAGATCATTGAGTGAATTGGTATTATCCTCAAATCTTCCGCTAAATTAAGCCTAAGGGACATTATGAAAAGCGCGCACACATATCCAATTGGTACTCAAGGACAACCTTGGGGTGAGCAAGAGAAAGCTGAATGGCTAGCTCAGGTAACCGTTAAACGTTCATATCAAGAAGAAGTTGTTACCAAAATCAACGCACTCGCCAAGCGCTTTACGCTAGAGCAATATGGTGCGCTTTCTTATGATGAAGCACGTTTCCCGCTGTACTCACTAAAAACCAAAAACTGGGATCCTGCCAAGCCAACCGTTTTAATTTCTGGTGGTGTTCACGGCTACGAAACCAGTGGCGTTCATGGCGCACTGCAATTCCTTGATACTGAAGCCGAAAACTACAGCGATACCTTCAACATTGTCGTGGCACCATGCGTGAGCCCTTGGGGTTACGAAACAATCAACCGCTGGAACCCAAAAGCGATTGATCCAAACCGCTCTTTCTATGCCGATAGCCCTGCAGAAGAATCTGCGGCACTAATGAAGTTAGCTGATTCTCTAGGTGATGTACTGGTTCACATCGACTTGCATGAAACCACAGATACCGACGAGCAGGAATTCCGCCCAGCGCTTGCGGCGCGTGATGGCAAAGATTACATTGAAGATTCTGTGCCTGACGGTTTCTACACTGTAGGTGATACTAAAAACCCACAGCCAGCATTCCAAAAAGCAGTGATCGATTCCGTTCGCACAGTGACTCACATTGCACCACCAGATAGCGAAGGCAATATCATTGGCTCTAAAGTCGAGCAAGAAGGCGTGATCAACTACCCAATGAAAGCCTTGAGCCTTTGTAACGGCATTACTGAGTGTACTTACGGCACCACCACCGAAGTGTACCCTGACAGCCCTCGCGTAACAGATCAAGACTGTAATAACGCGCAAGTCGCAGCCGTTGTTGGCGCACTGGACTACGTGAAAAAACAGCTGTAATCCTAATACTGTTGAGATTTAGCTAACATATAAACCACATCGGCAGCCAATGGCTGCCGATGTTATATCTCGTCAATATTTAATGATCTAAATACAGGTAGTTTTGCCAGCTTTTCATTCGGATCAATACCTTTCGCATCACAGACACATGCTCGAAGCTATCTGAATACACAGCAATTTCAACATTAGTTCCCTGCGGTAGTGAGTATTCACTTAGATCGTCAATCATTTTGAATTTCACCAAAGGACGCCCTTGGCGTTGCAGCATCTCAGAACCATACAAGGTTCCCTGTGCTTGCACTTGGCTTTCACCGATAGCAGGTAATACTTCTACAATTTCCGCTTTGAAGGTTTTGCCCGGAATGGCACGGAAAATCATGTCGGCTTCAAAACCTTTCTTCAGCCTTAATAATGAATTTTGACGAAAAGCCCCAACGAAAAACAAATCTTCTTTATGGACAAAAGTCATCACGGTACGCAGTGGCATCGGCAGCGCCATCATGCCCGGACGCAAAGTAACCTGAGACACATAACCATCAGTGGGGGCATGCACGACCGTTTCTGATAAATCAAACTTGGCTTTTCGCAACATTGCTTGGATCTGCGCCGTGGTGGTATTTTCACCTAAAATTTCCGACTCAAAAGCCAGTTTAGCTCGTCGTTCTTCTGCCTTTGCCGCTTCAAACGACGCCTCTGCACTTAGATAAAACTGACGTCGATTATCAACATCAGACTTAGTAAATGCTCCGCGCTTAAAGCCTTTTTCGTACCGACGATATTGCGCCAAAGTACGATCCCGCTCAGCCTGGGCTTTGGCAACCGTTGCTTGACTGGCTTTGTACGCTGCTTCTAACTCCAACACATCTTGTTCGGCTTCTGCCAATTGCGCTTGTAAGCGATTCACTTCAGCTTGATATGGCGTTGGATCGATTTTAAATAACACATCCCCTTTTTTGAGCATCACATTAGGCTGTACTGGCACTTCCGTTACCCGCCCGCGGACCCCGGGAATAATCGGGGTACTCACAAAGAACTGGCTACCTTGATTAGTATGTGGATGGTTATAGTTCATCAACAAAATCAAAGTCCCAATGAGTATCACGCCACCTAAGACCGCGGTTGGCACCGTCCATTTGTTTAACGGAATATTGAAGGTTTTAAAAATAAACACACACAAGGCGGCATAAGTGAGGATTAAAAGTAGATCCATTACTTCTCCTCCTGCTGTTTAATTGTCGATGATGTTTGTGGCTGAGATGCCGCTTCGTTAGCCCCTGATTCACTCAACTCAGGCTCTCGATAGGATTGAGATGATGGTTGCTCTAGCAGAGCAATTTTATGGCTGAGTAACTCCACTTGCGCAGATAGCGTATTGATCTGGTGATGAAGCTCATTTTGTTCAGCTTGGATTTTCTGAAAGCCCCACCCACGATCTTTGCGCCACAAGGTTGCCCAAATCCATAAGAAAGGCCACAAGGCATGCAAGGTAAATAAGCTTACCCACCCGGCATAGTGGATCGCATCTTGATGCGGATGATCCCGCTCTTTTGAAATCTCGTAGGGAATATCGTGGATCACTATGATGCCGTAAAACAGCACCAAGGCGACAAAGATAAGTAACCCCAATGCAAAGTAATCTAAGAACATCTTTCCTCCCTAAAAGATGGCATTGCTAGTTAGTGCTATTACTAAAACTAGCAGAGGATGACGCTTAGATTTCAAATATTTGCTTAATGTGAGGCTGGTAGGTTATCGATATATCGCGCAACAGATAATTGAAAAGGAATACATCCACCTGGGTGAAGTTCACCTTCTCCGGTTTGCTCAAAACCAACTGCACGGTAGAAGCCTTGAGCATAGGTTGAAGAGTTAAGGGTGATGACGGCATCAGGGTAACGCAGATAAGTCATTTCTACTGCACGTTGAATTAACGCTTGTGCGATGCCTTGATGGTGATAGCAAGGAGATACAAACAAATTAGATAAGCGATGAGGATGTTTAAGCAACAGCAAACCAACGACTTGCTCATCAACCTCGTACGCCAGATGAATATCTGGCTCTATTGCGGCTGAAAGCAAACTGGTGAGCATTTCTTCCACGCAACATGCCGCTAAATCATCGGCTTCATCAAGGTTAGTCGTCACACACTGACTAATCGCTTCTCGAATTAACCTGATCCCCGCTTGGGTATCTTTGGCTGTCATTGCTCTTATCATGCTTCCCTGCATTCCTTACCCATTAATTTCTAGAAAGTAGCCTAATATTGTCGACGATACGGTGCAAATAAACGACCTACATCCACTGTTGCTTTCAACTTCGCAGCCAACAAATACAGCCCGCCGAGTTTACGATGGAAGAAAATGGCATCCGCTGGCGGTGTATGCCAATAACCTTGCTCCATGCTCAGCGCGGTTCCCGCATCGCGAATACGTTTCGCAATATCGGTTTGACCAAAGTCATACTCACCATCAAATTTGAGCGGCTCACACGCATACTCGCACAAATCAATCACGGCTTGACGTTGTTCATCTCGAATTGGCTGACTAAAAAAGCCAATACATGCTAGTGCATCATCCATCACTTCACGGCGATCATCTACCGCTCCGTTCATCAATTGTTGATAACCTTCTGCGATAAACTCAGGGTAAGCGCGTGTCGCACCAAAGTCGAGCAGCACTAACTGCTGAGTTTCATGGTTGTATTGGAAGTTGGCAAAGTTAGGGTCAGTCTGCACCAAACGAAACTCGAACATTTCTCGAAATAGCAAAGTAAAAGCCAATTCAATCACACGATTGCGAACCGAAGGTGCGGCATTGGTGAGTTTTTCAATCGGCTCACCTTCAACGAAGCTCATCGCCAAAATATGCTCGGTGGTAAGATCATCGTAGATCTCAGGCAATAAGAAGTTGTTATCATCGGCTAATAACGAAGCATACTGACGCAACAATTTAGCTTCGAGCAGGTAATCCGCTTCATCACGGAGCTGCATTTTCGCTTCTTCAAGCAAACCTTGGTAATCCACCTCTTTGGGGATCAAACCCGAAACTTTCAGCAGGGTTGCCACATTATCAACATCACTTTCGATGCTCTCTTTAACGCCTGGGTATTGGATCTTTAGTGCCAAGTAGCGCCCATCTTTAGTATGGGCAGAGTGCACTTGCCCAATCGAGGCGGCAGCAATCGGATAGAAGGTAAATTGCTCAAATTGGTTTTGCCAATCATCTTGCCATTCGCGCTCTAACACATGGTTAAGTTGGCTGATCGGCATAGGTTTCGCATCAGATCGCAATCGAGAAAGTAACTCTGTCAGTTCAGGTGGCAGCAGATCTCCCGCATCCATAGATAACAACTGACCCACCTTCATTGCCGCACCGCGCAACTGTGCCAGTTGATCGGCCACCCGCTTGGCGTTGGCAGGCGTTAGTAACAAATCACTGGCTTTGGGTTTATTACCCTTGGCGATTTGCCTTACCCCTTCAGCCACCATCCCACCCGCAACACGTGAAGCAAGCGAGCCCAATTTCGTCATTCGAGAAAGGCGGCTACGCGGCACCGCAGCGTAAGATTTGTCGTTATCTTTCATCGCAACCCTTAATATGCATAAAATTTCACCACAGCATTGTAGCAAGCTCCAACAAGAGCAACGACCACAAATACACGGCAAGTGACGATTTACTATCAAAGCTGTGTCTTAAAAAAGACTCTACAAAGATACGCACTAAACCAGTAGGAAGTTCAATGACGGTGTTGGGTTATCAGGCAGTTATATAAAGAGGAAGCAATAAAATGACGTCTTTAGATAACAGTGCGCCATCATTGATGGCTAAGCAACTACGAGGCAGGTAGCCACATAAAACATCACAAACTCATGGCGCACATTTATCATTTCGGTACTAGTCTGATTATATTGAAATTTGAAGCTCAAGTTAGAGACTGGCTTTAAATACCAAAACCAACAGAGAAAATAATGGCGTTATTTTCTACTTCACCCATATCACGATATTCGTAACCTAACGTTAAATCCACCACGGGGATCATGGTAAACACTACCCCAGCACCGCCAGTGAAACCCCAACCTTTTTCGGTTTGCTTATTCCCTGCAAGCTCGCGATCTACGTTGTAGTAGTTAGTACCCGCTTTCGCATACACAGAACCTATCACTAACGGCAAATCACCTCGCAAGGTAATAGGAAAAGTGGTGTAATCAATGTCGTTCTTTGCTGAACCAAACTTCGAATCAACCTCGGCACTCCCTTGTGCCAAGCCTGCATTCACACTGAAAATATCATTTATATGGTAAGTACCATGAATACCGTATTCATAACCGTAGTCACTGTTTCCGTTATAAGAGATGCGTGAACCACCAGCACTTGCGCCTACCGATACCCCAAGTAAATCTGCCGATGCCACCATCGGCAGCAAAGCGATTGCCGCCACCAGCCACCTTTTCATCGCAAAACCATTTTTCATCACAGCCGTCCCCTGCTTCATTATTTTGAAATCTTTCATCCAAAATAATCATCGTTCTTAACCATTCACCGTGCCAATTTGTCTATCTACTTAGATCACAAAATTTGCTTTTATTGTGAAATTTTGCCGTGATTTACAATGCAATCCATTACAAATAGGCATATTTAGTGAAATTTCATGCAAGCATTTCCTTACACCAACACCACAGGTAAACAAGATTAAATTCAACAACTTAAATGGATAAAAATCAAACCAACTGACATTTCTACCAATAAAACACGCCAGAATAGCAAACGATTACGTTCGCTATTTCAACACAAATGGTAATCAACAGGTGTTTTTCGATTTAGGGTAAGGCAAAATGTGATCATGATCGCGAGATAAACCGGCTCAGCTCCCTAAACTAGCCCCATATCGAACGGCAATAAAACAAAAGGCCATTAGAGCTAACATGCCGTCAACATTGTTTTTTTCTATGCGACACACAACGAGGGTAAACACATGAGCGAGATTCTACTTGCAACTTTTGCAGGTTTAATCGTTGGCGTATTTTTTTCAGCGATTAAACTTCCACTTCCGGCTCCACCAGTACTGCCGGGTATCATGGGAATCGTAGGTGTTTACCTCGGCGGTGTGGCGTATCAAAACATTGTTGAACGCTTTTTCTCTTAATCAGGCTTTATTTTTAGAACAACATTCAAATCAGGAGTAAGCTATGGCTACCCCACATATTAACGCAGAACTTGGTGATTTCGCTGAAACAGTCCTAATGCCAGGTGATCCGCTACGTGCAAAACTAATTGCTGAGACTTTCCTAGAAGATGTGAAGCAAGTGTGTGATGTACGCAATATGTTCGGCTACACGGGAACTTACAAAGGTAAGCGTATCTCGGTAATGGGCCACGGCATGGGTATCCCATCTTGCTCAATCTACACTCACGAGCTAATCAAAGACTTTGGTGTGAAAAACATTATCCGTATTGGTAGCTGTGGTGCAGTGCACGATGACGTGAAACTGATGGACGTGATTGTTGCTATGGGTGCATGTACGGACTCTAAAGTAAACCGTATTCGTCTAAGCAACCATGACTTCGCTGCGATTGCTGACTACAGCATCCTAGAAAAAGCGGTTCATCATGCACGTGAGCAAAAAGTACCAGTTCGAGTAGGTAACGTATTTACAGCAGATCTATTCTACACCCCAGAAACTGAGCTATTCGCGAAAATGGAAAAGCTAGGCATTCTTGGTGTTGATATGGAAGCGGCTGGTATCTACGGTGTTGCTGCTGAACTAGGTGCAAAAGCACTAACAATTCTAACTGTTTCTGACCACATCAAACGCGGTGAAAAACTAAGCTCAGACGATCGTCTGAAGTCTTTCAACGACATGATGAAAGTTGCGCTAGAAACAGCAATCAGCATCTAAAAACTGGGCTTTGCCCAAAGGTGGTGGTGTTTTTCCCCGAGGCATCACCACCAGCCCTAATACCAAACCAGATTAGTCTTCTTTTACGCTATTTTTACGCGTCTTCAGTTAGTCTGGTTCGGTATTAGTGCCCACAAGGAAACCTCATCTTGAATCTTCAAGGCGATAGCAAGGTTGCAGCTCAATATTTTGTAAAATGTGGCGTCTTACACAATTTGATTGCATAGAATAAGCAAACACAACGCTAATTCTGTCATGCATCCTTTCTTATGTTTCTTTGTGGGCAGCTAATACCCCAACTCGCGACCACGCTCACACCCTAATTGATAAAAATATACATTGCTTGCAGATGGTAATAAGCTGAAATGATGACATCACAGCCACCAGTATCTAGCCAGCCTTTGCTTCCAGAGGCGGCCGAACACTTACAACTCAACCATTGTAAAACGGTTGGGTGTAGCAATTATGGCTCTAAAAATCCGGATGATTATGTCATTCAGCGAACCAACCCTAACCGACCGACATTGGTGTGCCGAGAGTGTGGTGCTTTTCCGCCTGTAATGAACAACCAAGATGTGGTTGACGAACTCACCCGTTTAAAACTCACCCAAAGCAGTGGCTTGCCTGCGTGTAGCAACCAAGAATGTAAAAACCTTGGCTTACCTGTACTCACTCATCGCCATCTTTATCATGCTTTTGGCTATAGTGGTGATCGTCAGCGTTACCGTTGTAAATGCTGCCAAGCAACCTTTGTTGATCGCTGGTCTGGCTTTAATAATAAACACTTGGTGCAGCAAAAATTACTGGCGATGTTATTTACCGGTCACGCCGTGCGCGATATTTGTCGTCGCCTAAGTATGAATCCGAAAACCTTTTACGATCAGCTGTCACACATTGCCAGCCGTTGTCGTCGCCAATTGGCGATGTTCGATGCGCGTTTATTCAAACATGCTAAAGAGTTGTCGTTGGCCTCGAATCTCACCCCGCTTCAACCTCACAGTGACAACGGTGTATTGTGGATTGCCAGTTGTGAAGCTTCGTCCGGTTATGTGGTTGGTCAGCACTTAAATTACCAAGCAACGGATCACGAAGATAAACACCTTGAGCACGACCCATTCCAAGTAGGCACGCGCTTTATGGCGCCGCCATCGGTCAAACTCACCGAGGTAACAACACAGCCATCACAAGGTATTTTGGCACGAGTTGATAGCAAGTATCGTGAAGTGTTAGCCCGTCCGCACTTGGAAGACCCACTCAGTAACCAAGTACGGGTGAATTACCCTACCAAAGGCTGTTTGATCCGCCCACAGTACACGGTTTATGCCCACTATTTACAGCTTCAAAGCCAGCTTGATTACAATCAGCAATTGGCGCTGTTTATGCCGCAAGAACCACTAATGCGCTCAGCTGTGGTCTCCATTTTCTTGGATCGCATTAAGCAGAAAACCATCCACCCAATTTATATTGAGCAAGATACTGCGTGGCAAGAAAACATGCAGGCGGAACGCATTGATATCGTGTTACTGGGTTGGTGGCGAGATCGTTGGGCATTTACCCGCATCAATGAGATCAGCAAAGGTATCTGTCACTTGGCTGGCGAACGTGAGAACGAGCGTTTCTGGCTCAATACCGCGAGCGATCGGGCAATTTTGCAATACCAACAACGCTTCCACGATCACTTTGCTCAACTAGTGGATGAACCACGCCGTAAACTGCGCCCTGCAGGCTTGTTACCACTGCTGGATATTTACCGCGCGTGGCACAACTTATGTCGCCAAGACCGTAACGGGCAAACCCCAGCGCAGCAAATGGGCTTAACCGCCGCGCCATTAACGCTGGAGCAGCTACTGAGCTAATCGCTGTTATAGCAGCGCATTTCATTACCAAAAGCCTAACTTCGGTTAGGCTTTTCTGTAGCTAACTAACGATGTCAGCTTTAAAAATCAATAGGTTAAGTTTGGATCTACGCACTGGTAAATTTGACCTAAGCTATCGTCAGCCACTAATAATTGATGTGCAAGACGAGCGACTTCGCTTCGCGTGATCACCCCGTGTGTTTCAACACCTTGAGACAACACACCTTGCTCGGTCACATCACCGTCTTTCAAGCCCCCCGGACGCAAAATGGTGTAATCCAGTGTACTGGTTTGCAACCAAGATTCAGCCAGTGATTTATCACGCAATACAAAGCCAAACCCTTGCTTAGCGCGTTCAGATAGATACTGCCATGAATCACCACAGCCTAACGATGTCACCAATAGAAAGCGTTTAATTTCATTGGCTTCTAGGGCGTTAATCAAATTACGGTGCCCAATGTAGTCCACTGGCACTTCAGCTTTATAACTGCCCATGGTTGAGATTACCCAAGCATCACTCGGCAAAGCAGCAACGGTTTGTTTCACTTGCGCTTCATCAACGGCGTCACACGCCAAGCTCTCAATCGATAACTCTGCGAGTTTTGGTTTTTTCTGCGGATTACGCGCGACTGCGATCACTTTGCAATCTTGATGATAAAAATACTCCACCATTGCTGCGCCTAAACCACTTGCTGCACCAAAAATCACTACTGTTTTCATCGTTCATTCCATCCAAATGATAATAAGAACAGTTTGCACTAAAACATTAATGATAACTAGCCTCGGATTTTCGTTACTACACTCAGATCAGACCAATTTTAAATTTAATATTGTTTGATTATCAAAATAGATCAATAATCAAATAACTTGATAATCAAACTATAATTACAACACTATGCATACTCTTGAGCACCACCACAATTTCACGGCAATCAATCATCAAGGTGAACGACGCACTTTGTACGTATTGCTGTTAACGCTGACAGCGATGATTGCAGAAATTACCGCAGGCACCATCTACGGCTCTATGGCGCTATTATCTGACGGCTGGCATATGGGCACACACGCCGCTGCTTTCTGTATCACGCTTTTCACTTATCGTTACGCCAAAAAACACAGTAACAACGGTAAATTTTCTTTTGGCACAGGTAAGGTCAGTATTCTTGGTGGCTACACCAGTGCCATTGCCTTGGGTATTGTGGCGCTGTTGATGATTGTAGAATCCACGCACCGCCTCTTTAACCCTCAAGCTATTCAGTTTAATGAAGCCATTATGGTGGCAATCATTGGTCTCATCGTGAACTTAGCCAGCATGCTACTACTGCACGACCATGATCATCACCACGATCATCATCACGCAGAAGATACGCACAAACATCACGACCACAACTTACGCGCCGCGTACCTGCATGTGCTGGCAGACACACTCACCTCGGTATTAGCGATAGTGGCTCTGCTATTTGGTAAATATTTAGGCTGGAACTGGCTCGACGCCTTGATGGGTATTGTTGGTGCGCTTGTGATCGGTAAGTGGACACTAGGCTTACTAAAACAAACCAGCCCGATCCTGTTAGATGAAAGCATTGATGATAACTACAAGCAGCAAATCCTGACGCAACTCGCCCCGTATGCCACAGTACAAGACCTTCATGTGTGGAAAGTGAGTGGTCATCATTACTCCGCAGCCATCACTATCACTTCACACAGTGATAAAACCGTTGCGGAATATAAACAAATGCTCGAGAAGTTTGATAAAATTCACCACCTTACTCTTGAAGTTCATCCAGCGGCACTATGCGAAACCTAGAAAAATTAAATCAAACCGTCACTGAGTTTTACGACAAAATGTCATCGTGGGAGCAGTCTGTTGTTAAAGAGACAGGCTACTCTCTGGCACAAATTCACACGATTGAAGTTTTAGGTATCCACGGTGCACTGCGCATGAAAGAGCTCGCGCAAAAACTCGGGATCACCACAGGCACACTCACGGTACAAATCGAAAAGCTGGTGAAAGCAGAGTTAATAGAACGCTGCCCACACCCAACAGATCGCCGTGCGATTGTGGTGGCACTCACTCCTAGCGGATTAGAGATCCACCGCCATCACAATCAATTACACCTTGAGTTGATTAAAGATCTAACGCGGAATATCGAGCCAGAACATGAAGCTATCTTTCTCGCCTGTTTAGAGAAAATGAATCAAGAGTTTTAGCCCTCATCCTTTAATGCTACTGATTGCATTTTTATCCGCGGGGATTTGATGGGTTGCTCACACATTCTTTAACTGCTGCCAGATTTCCCCGCCAAAGGAGCGCTTTAGCCTCGCTCCACTGATATATTTGTTTACATTATGTTAACGCGAATGTGTGAATTGTTAGTGCTTTATGCCTAGATATAAAGGCACCATCTACTAACATTGCATATAAGAATAACTGTGTATTCAAAACAGGGATCAGTGGTAAATGCAGTTTTTTCCTAAACGTATAAAACCTATTTTATTAGGCAGTATGCTCTGCGTCGGCATTCTGCCCGCCTTCATGTATAGCTGGACCAGTAGTGAAAAATTATCCAGCGTTGCGCTAGAGCAGATCGCCGATGGCATGTTAAGCCGCAGTAAAATTGCCGCTCAAAACCTAGATGATATCTTCCAGCACAATATCGATTACTTATCCGATCTCGCTTATGCGCCAGCGTTGGCCTCACAAGGCTTAAATCAGCAAAATAGTGATACAGCGCTCCTAGCATCCGATTACCTTGCTCATTTAAGCCAATCGCATCATGCCTTTAATGCCATTCACTTGATTGAACGTAGCAATCAATACGGTATTGCCAATTACAACATTGTGGCTTCATCGCAACCCGGCACGGTGAACTTAGAGAAAGAAGTGGCGAAATTCAGTCTTGATCAATTCGCACAACTTGAACAAAAGCTCGCGAACTCTAACCGCCCTATTGAGCTTTATGTGCCGCCAAACATCGCGCAAGCGCCCTGCTTATTTTTCATCACTCGCGTGGCAGACTCAAAAACCCCACGTTTTTTACTTATTGAATATCGACTTAGTGAAATCAACGAGCGTTTGATCTTTTTAGGCGATGCCATTAGTGAAACTGATTACGCCTTTATTATTAACTCACACGGCGAAGTGATGTTAGCCGGAGCTCATCAAGGGCAAAGCCTACAAACTTTTGCTGATTTTAAATTCAATATAAAAGCGCAACCGACTCTCGCGCCGAAAGCGCAACTTTTCCAGTACCAAGACCGCTATGGCGAAGGCTTTAGCGCCACCATAACGCCAATTACAGCATTACAAGGAAAAGGGCTACCAAATTGGTCACTGGCTACCGTTACGCCACAGAAGGCGGTCACTAAATCGATCGATGAATTACACCGCTACTTTATGTTGGCACTACTATTTACCGCAGTGGTAATTATTGTGCTCTCGATTGGCCTAACACGTAGGATCACCGCCCCGCTCACCAAGCTATCACGCTTTGCGGCGCAGTTTAAATTAGGCAATTACTCGCACAGTGCCAACTTTGAAGGGCCGCACGAGTTTCAGGTTCTGCATGACGCCCTAAACCAAGGGGCTGATAAAATTTCCTACGATACCAACCGCTTGAATCAGGCATTGCACAAAGCGAAAGCTGCTGATCGGGCAAAATCTGCGTTCTTAGCGAACTTATCTCATGAAATCCGCACCCCAATGAACGGGATGCTCGGGTTATCGCAGCTTCTGCTCAAAACCGACCTGACCCGAGAGCAAGAACATCACCTCAACAGCTTGCTTGATTCAGGTAAACACATGATGTCGCTGCTCAATGACATTCTCGATTTTTCAAAGATTGAGCAAGGTCAGCTCAAACTGGATAAAACCAATTTCTGCTTCACCGACTTGGTTGGCACTATCGAGAGTACTTACCACTCACTAGCAAAAGAGAAAGGGATCGAATTTCACATCCAATGTGAGTTTGATAAGAGCCAGTGGTTCATCGCAGATAAAGCGCGTATTCGTCAGATCTTATTTAACCTGATCAGCAATGCCATCAAGTTCACCGACCAAGGACAAGTGACTGTGATCCTCAAGCTACAAGATGGCAATGAAAGAGGACAAAAGCAGCTCACCATAGTGACCCAAGATACCGGCATTGGTATCGCAGAGTCGCGTATCAATCAAATCTTTAATCCTTTTGCCCAAGCTGAGGTTTCAACCAGCCGCCGTTTTGGCGGTACAGGATTAGGGCTAAGCATAGTGCGTCAATTAACCGAATTGATGGATGGCAAGGTTGAACTCACCAGTGTTGAAGGTGAAGGATCGACCTTCACGGTTAATTTGATGCTAGAGCAAGGTCACTTTGAAGCTCACCAGCCCCAGCATGTTGAGTTTGACCACAGCGCATTTGAAAACCTCAAAGTATTAATCGTTGAAGATAACCACCTTAATACCTTGATCATTGAAGCCTTCTTACAGCAACGTGGTTTTCAAACCACCTCGGTTGAAAATGGCGCTGAAGCTTTGTCGATCCTCCAGCACAAGGTATTCGATGTAATTTTGATGGATAACCACATGCCGGTCATGGATGGCATTGAAGCGACACGCCGTATTCGCCGCCTAAGCACCGAAATGCGCAAAGTACCTATCTTTGCTTGTACCGCAGATGTATTTGAAGAAACTCAGCGCAACATGCTGGCAGCTGGTGTCGACTGCGTCATCACTAAGCCTTTAGATGAGCGCAAGTTACTGGACGCCCTACAACGCTTTAAATCCAAAATCACCGCCATGGCGCAATTAAGAGAAAAAGCGCAGCTCGCAGAAAATGTACAACTGAAAGAAGATTCAGAACGAGGGAGTACCTCACCCCAGAAAATAACGGCAGGTGAAAACAACAAACCGTTAACCCACAACAGTGACAACGCTGCACCACAACATAAAAAGCAAGGGTCTTATCAGCATGTCAGCCTCTCAGATTTACTTGAGATGATGGACAACGATCATGACATCGTACAAACCTTCTTAGTGATGTTTGCCGATGAGCATGCTCAAGATATAGAGAAATTAGAGCAAGCCCTAAGCGAACAAGATTTCAGCCAAGCGATTTTGATCAGTCACTCACTCAAAGGGGCATCAGGCAGTATTTGCGCCGATGGCGTTCGCCAAGCCGCCACTTTGGTGGAAAAACAAGTCAAAGCCAACGCGATCCCTGCCGAGGCAGATATCGCCAACTTGCGTGAACAACTCAATTTGCTGGTAAAAGAAATTCGCAGCCATGCGCAAAAAGAAAGCGAAATGGTGTTATAGAAGTGAAAAAGATGGCTTACAATGTGAACATTTGATCACACCAAAGATCATACGCTCACACTGTAAGCTTGTGTCTTGGGTTTTGAAATCGCATAGACGCTGCATAAAAACGGTCAAAACACAGAAAAAGCTGCCAAAAGTGAGATCAAAGCACGATTTACTGCGCATTCAAATTGACAGAAAATGCGAAAAAGATAATTATCAAACCATCAATTGCTCTCAAGCAAACCAAATGTTCACTCATTGGATATTTGGTACAAACATAAGATGTCGCAAGCTGGTATTGCACTGATAGTTATCCTTACTAGCATTGAGACAGGTCCAATACGTAAAAGGTCTAAAGATATGAGCACTAAACTTGAACAACTGCGCGCGCTAACTACTGTTGTTGCTGATACTGGTGATATTGAAGCAATCAGCAAATACAAGCCAGAAGACGCAACAACGAACCCATCGTTGATTCTGAAAGCCGCTCAAATCACTGAATACAAACCTCTTATCGAAGCGTCTATTGCTTACGCGAAAGCACAGAGCGATGACAAAGCACAGCAAGTTCAAGACACTTGCGACATGCTTGCAGTAAACATTGGTAAAGAAATCCTAAAAGTTGTACCAGGTCGTATCTCAACTGAAGTTGATGCACGTCTTTCTTACGACACTGAAGGCAGCGTGGCAAAAGCACGTCAGCTTATCAAAATGTACAACGATGCTGGCATCACTAACGATCGTATCCTGATCAAACTAGCATCTACTTGGGAAGGCATCCGCGCGGCAGAGATCCTAGAAAAAGAAGGTATCAACTGTAACCTAACGCTTCTATTCTCATTCGCTCAAGCACGTGCATGTGCTGAAGCTGGTGTATTCCTAATCTCACCTTTCGTTGGTCGTATTATGGACTGGTACAAAGCGAAAGAAGGTCGTGACTTTGAAGCGCAAGAAGATCCAGGTGTTATCTCTGTAACTAACATCTACAACTACTACAAAGAACACGGCTACAACACAGTTGTTATGGGCGCAAGCTTCCGTAACACAGGTGAGATCCTAGAACTAGCAGGTTGTGACCGTCTAACAATCAGCCCACAACTTCTACAAGAACTAGAAGATGCACAAGGCGAAGTGGTTCAAAAACTAGTAGCAACAACTGAGCTTAAAGAGCGTCCAGCAGCGATGACTCACGCTGAGTTCCTATGGGACCACAACCAAGATGCAATGGCGGTTGAAAAACTAGCTGAAGGTATCCGCAACTTCGCAGTAGACCAAGGCAAACTGGAAGCAATGATTGCTGACATGCTGTAAGAATTTTGGCTAGATAGCACGAAATCACTTCAGGTGCGCATTAAGTCATCAATTGATGCGCACTTATTCCCCCCTTCTTGCTATCTATCTCTATAATTTGATTTCCCTATTTTTATTCTTTATTTCGAATTTACACGGTAATGACTATGGATCGTAAGCATCTAGCTAATGCAGTTCGTGCGCTAAGCATGGACGGTGTTCAACAAGCTAACTCAGGTCACCCTGGTGCGCCAATGGGTATGGCTGATATCGCTGAAGTA
>NZ_LVHF01000030.1 GCF_001650345.1 Photobacterium jeanii
TAGCCATCGTTTCCAATGGTTATCCCCCACATCAGGGCATATTCCCAGGCATTACTCACCCGTCCGCCGCTCGCCGCCCATCAACGCACCCGAAGGATTGTTGATGTCGCTGCCGCTCGACTTGCATGTGTTAGGCCTGCCGCCAGCGTTCAATCTGAGCCATGATCAAACTCTTCAATTAAAGTTTTGGTGTTACCGAAGTAACGGCTCAATGAATACTGTTAATTCATTACCGAAGTAATGAATGAATTGACTCTGCTGATACCGAAGTATCAATTTGGTCACTCAGTTTCATTGATAAATCTTTTTGACTATCATTTCACGAGTGCCCACACAGATTGCATGGTCAAATTGTTAAAGAACAAACTGACTTATCGTTGCTGGCTTAGCGCCTTGCTCCGTGTCAGTGAGGACGCATTATAGAGACTTCGATCACATTGGCAAGGGCTATTTTGAAAAAAATATGACATTTTCGCTTAAACGCTCAACTATCAGCCAATAACGGCTTTTTTAGGTATATTTCACACTATATCAGCTCTATTATTTCCTTATTAATAAGCACTCGAGTAATTCGCCATGCCAGATTCCATGCGCTCTTTTAAAGGAATTCATCCTAAATTAGGGCTTAACACCTATATAGATGACACAGCGATTGTGATCGGTGATGTTTCTTTAGGCAATGACAGCAGTATTTGGCCCCTAGTGGCGGCACGCGGTGATGTTAATGTTATAAAGATAGGGCAGCGCTCAAATATCCAAGACGGCTCAGTACTGCACGTCAGCCGCCCAACCGATGATAACCCCGCAGGCTATCCTTTAATTATTGGCAATGATGTCACCGTTGGCCATAAGGCCATGCTACATGGTTGCCAGATTGGCGATCGGGTACTGGTAGGGATGGGGGCCATCATTCTAGATGGTGCCAAAGTTGAAGATGATGTGATTATTGGTGCGGGAAGTTTAGTGCCGCCAGGTAAACATTTGGCTCGTGGTTATCTCTATATAGGTAGCCCAGTTAAACAGGCGCGCCCCTTAAGCGATAAAGAACGCGCTTTCTTGCCTAAATCGGCGGATAACTATGTGCGATTAAAACAAGACTACCTCGATGAAGCTTAATCGTTACAATGCTAGTCGATCTGGATATCGCCGTTAACATCGAAGTCTTCATCTTCTATTAGCGTCTCGGCTATTTCTTCAAGATCGAAGCGTTGAGCAGCAAACGCAGCCAAGATTTCCGCTTCTGAGCTAAGCGGCTGCGCTGCACTCTGCTGCAAACGCGCCAGTGAAACCCAACATTGGATCAAAGCACCAGCTTGTTGTGCCGGAAACATCACTGCTTGACGCTCAGGTGTCCATGTTTGTAGATCGGCAAATAGAATATCTTGGTTCATGGTTTCTCTCTTTTATTTCAATAGCTGCATACGCAGTTCGCGCTGCACTTGTTTCGCACTAGGACGAATGCCACGCCACAACATAAAGCTTTCAGCGGCTTGGCCAACTAACATCCCTAAGCCATCCAAGACACATTTCGCACCCAGATCTTTCGCCCATTGGTTAAAGGCAGTGGTTTGGGCGCTGTATACCATGTCATAGCAAGTGGTGTGAGGCTGAATTAGTGACGCGGGTAGGGCTGGGAGCTGTCCGCTTAATCCAGCCGACGTTGAGTTGATAATGACATCGAATGCTTGATCTGCCAATGTTGTCATGGGAGCTGCATGAATATTGCCATATGTGGCAAACAGCTCGGCCAGTTGCTGCGCTTTGGTCACAGTACGATTGGTGATCACCAACTCACTCGGCTGCTGAGCCAATAGCGGTAAAATCACACCTCGGGCAGCACCACCCGCACCAACCAACAAAATACGCTTCCCCGCCAAAGCCACCTGATGTTGCAGTAAGTCTTGAACTAAGCCTTCGCCGTCAGTGTTATCACCCAGAATGACCCCATCATCAAGCTTTTTCAATGTATTGACCGCACCAGCTAATTTAGCTCGCTCGGTCAATTGATTAGCAAACTGATAAGCCTCTTCTTTAAAAGGCGCAGTGATATTGCAGCCACGACCACCAGCTTGAAAAAAAGCCGCGACTTGGGACTGAAATTGTCCCAGCTCAGGTTGCTGCGCTTTGTATTCCATCTGCTGCGCTGTTTGACGAGCAAAAAGCGTATGGATAAAAGGGGACTTGCTTTGTGCGATTGGGTTTCCAAAGACGAGATACTGATCCATGTGAGCAGGCTTCCAAACTGAAATAGGGTCGATAACTCGACCCTATCACTCCATTAAAGGAAGCTCAAACCGTTCATTACCAATCACGCGGTTTCAAATAGTGTTGGGACAAACGCGCTTCTGCCGAATCTTCAGCTGGCTGATAACAATATTCCCAACGGGCTAGGGGCGGCATCGACATCAAGATGGATTCGGTACGTCCACCGCTTTGCAAGCCAAACAGAGTGCCACGGTCGTAAACCAAATTAAATTCAACATAACGACCACGACGGTATAACTGAAACTCACGCTCACGCTCAGTAAAGGGCAGGGGATGGCGCTTCTCCACTATTGGTAAATAAGCAGTTAAATAGCCATTACCGACAGCTTGCATGTAAGCAAAGCTCTTTTCGAATCCCCATTGGTTCAAGTCATCAAAGAACAAGCCGCCCACACCGCGTGTTTCATTACGGTGTGGTAAGAAGAAGTATTTATCACACCATGCTTTATGCTCCGCATAGACCTCGTCCCCAAAAGGCTGACAAATCGCTTTTGCAGTATCGTGCCAATGCAGACAGTCGTCATCGAACGGGTAGAAAGGGGTTAAATCAAAGCCCCCACCAAACCACCAAACTGGCGGCTCGCCATCTTTTTCGGCGATAAAGAAACGAACATTGGCATGCGATGTCGGCACATAAGGGTTATTAGGGTGGATCACCAAAGACACCCCCATGGCTTCAAAACGGCGTCCCGCAAGTTCTGGACGATGCGCTGTCGCCGATGCTGGCATCTGGTCACCAAACACATGCGAGAAATTCACCCCGCCTTGTTCAATCACAGCCCCATGGCGCAAGACGCGACTGCGACCGCCACCACCTTGCTCACGTTGCCATTCATCTTGCTCAAACTTTGCTTCACCGTCGACAGCTTCCAGTGCCTGACAAATGCGATCTTGCAGCTCGAGCAAAAACGCTTTTACCGCCGACTTACTTACATCTTGCATTCGGTCTTATCCTTGACGAAAAACATTCCCTGTCACCGCATCACGGATCTCAGATGGATTAGTACGGCCGCCCGTTTCTCCTTCGAGAATAGCAGGTAAACAGTGGCCTAGTTGAGTTTGAACCTCCGCCACTGTGCGACCCGGTTCTTGCCCCGTTAAGTTGGCACTGGTTGAAGTGATCGGCTTACCAAACTCACGACACAATTGTTGTACCAAAGGATGATCGGTCACACGTACCGCAATGGTCTCGAACTGCCCGGTCAAGAAAGCAGGAACATTAGGCTTGGTTGGCATTACCCAAGTGACAGGTCCAGGCCAAGAGGCTTGGATCGTGGTGCGCTGTTGATCCGTTAACTGGCTATCATCGATGTAAGGCAGTAATTGTTCATAATCGGCAGCGATTAAAATCAACCCTTTTTCGATCGGACGTTGTTTAATATCCAGTAGCTTCATCACCGCTTGTTCGTTGTCGGGATCACAACCTACCCCGAAAACCGCCTCGGTTGGATAAGCAATAACCTCACCTTGTTGTAATGCCGCGATCACTTGCGCAAAATTTTCCACGTCATCCTGTCCTTATCTAGCTAATTATCATTTTTACTTTCAGCTCTTAGTGTACCCACTCTCCCCAGCCATCGCCACGCAAGGTTAAGAATGAAGCAAATACCCAGACGCAAACGTTTTCCTTATTGAAAAATCACCGTATAATGCCGCCAACACCTCTTCATGACTGCGTTTTAAGTTACCAACAGGAGATCGGAATGAAAGTTGGAATTATCATGGGCTCTAAATCTGACTGGCCAACCATGCAGCACGCTGCTGAAATGCTAGATCGCTTCAATGTGCCATATGAGACGAAAGTAGTTTCGGCCCACCGAACTCCTCAGCTACTGGCGGATTACGCTAACAGTGCCAAAGAACGTGGCATCAAAGTCATTATCGCCGGAGCTGGCGGGGCTGCACACTTACCGGGCATGGCTGCGGCGTTCACTAGCTTGCCAGTACTGGGCGTTCCGGTGCAATCTCGTGCGCTTAAAGGAATGGACTCGTTACTGTCTATCGTCCAAATGCCAAAAGGTATTGCGGTTGGCACCCTCGCCATTGGTGAAGCAGGCGCAGCCAATGCCGGGATCTTAGCGGCACAAATCATCGGCACCCACGACGAAGCGGTCATGGCTAAAGTGGAAGCCTTCCGTAACGAGCAAACCGAAACTGTACTAGCAAATCCAAACCCAGCAGAGGATTAATGGTATGCAGGTACTGGTTCTAGGAGCAGGGCAGTTAGCACGTATGATGGCGCTGGCTGGTGCACCATTAAATATTCACATTTCCGCTTTCGATGTTGGCAGTGAAAATATCGTTCACCCTTTAACCCAAGCGGTGATCGGACACGGTCTCCAAGCGGCGATTGATAGTGCCGACGTTATCACCGCCGAATTCGAGCATATTCCTCATGATGTGCTGGATGTGTGTGAGAAAAGCGGGAAATTCCTACCCACCACGGACGCTATCAAAGCCGGTGGCGATCGCCGAATCGAAAAAGTCCTGCTAGATAATGCAGGTGTTCGCAATGCCAAGTATGCCGTGATTAAAAGCCGTGAAGACTTTGACCATGCCATCGCCCATGTTGGCTTACCTATGGTGCTAAAAAGCGCGTTAGGGGGTTACGACGGCAAAGGACAATGGCGACTAAAAGAGAAAACCGATGCGGATCTGATCTGGCAAGAAATGGCGCAGTGCATTGCTGACACACCAACTCAAGCCATTGTCGCAGAGGAGTTTGTACCGTTCAATCGTGAAGTTTCCTTGGTCGGTGCGCGCGGTAAAGACGGTCAAATCGCGGTATACCCACTGGCGGAAAATGTCCATATCAATGGGGTACTAAG
Source organism: Photobacterium jeanii (assembly GCF_001650345.1). Lineage (GTDB taxonomy): Bacteria > Pseudomonadota > Gammaproteobacteria > Enterobacterales > Vibrionaceae > Photobacterium > Photobacterium jeanii. Next base: position 5,094 of record NZ_LVHF01000030.1, read on the forward strand.
CCTATCAACCGCGATTGATGATGCAGCGTTACAGGCGCAAGCCAAAGCCATGTTCACCGCCGTCGCAGAGAGCTTGGACTACGTCGGTGTGCTGGCACTGGAGTTCTTCGATGTACAGGGCGAGTTACTCGTCAATGAGATCGCACCACGAGTTCACAACTCAGGTCACTGGACGCAGCAAGGCGCGGAAACCTGTCAGTTTGAAAACCATTTGCGTGCGGTGTGTGGTTATCCTTTGGGAGATACTTGTCTGATCCGTCCAACTGCAATGATCAATATTTTAGGTGAAGATAGCTTACCACCAAGCCTATTGGCACACGCGGGTTGTCATATTCACTGGTATGGCAAAGACAAACGCGCAGGTCGCAAGATGGGACACATCAACGTCTGTGCCGCCAGCCAAGCAGAGTTGCAACAACAACTAACCGCAATTGGTCAGCAGCTAGACCCGGAAGCCTTTCCTGTCTTTCACCGTTAATTGCAATACAGCGATCTGCCTAAAGACACCCTGATCAAAAAAGCCTGCAATCTCAGCAGGCTTTTATTTTTCTTGGGCGGGCATATCGCTTACGCCGGAGTTTGATAAGCGTGACACTTGCGATCAGCACATTGCAGCTTAGTGCCACTGGCGAGCTTTTTCTCAATCAATAAACCAAAGCCACATTGCTGACAACTGCCTTCAATCGGCTTGCTGTTAACCGCAAAACGGCAAGCTGGATACTGATCGCAAGCGTAAAACATCTTACCGTAACGGGATTTACGCTCAATCAGATGACCTTGAGCACAGCTAGGGCAAGCGACTTGATCTTTCGGCGCCGCTTTTTGCTCTAAAGGCTCGATATGCTGACACTCAGGGTAATGGCTGCAACCAATGAACATCCCGTAACGCCCTTGGCGCAAGACCATTTCGTTGTCGCACTCAGGGCAGGGTTGCCCTAGGTGCTTCACAATATGACCATCATTCTGGTGCAACGGCTGAATATATTCACAACTCGGGTAATGACTACACCCTAAGAAAGGCCCACGCTTGCCAAAACGCATCGTCAGCTCACCGCCACACTCAGGGCAAAGTTGCTGGTCTAGCGCATGTTCGTGAGCACTAAAGAGCGCCTGATTAATTTTCCCAGTCATGAGTACTGTTCACCGCCTATTAATGAATGTAACCGTCTTCTAAGCCGTACAATAGCTCTTCCATTTGGCTATACGCGCTTTCATTACCCGGCGCATTGAACAGCACCATCAAGATGATCCATTGAAGGTCATCAAGAGCAAACTCATTAGTGTCCAGCTCCATCACACGATCGACAACCATCTCACGGGTTTGCGCATTTAAGACATGAATTTGTTCTAGGTAAGTCAAAAAGCCACGACACGCTACATCCAACCGTGCCATTTCTTGCGGGGTATAAACGCGGAACGAGGTCACCGCACTGGTTTTCATATACGGTTGCTGTTCGGTTTCTTGCAGTGCTGCAAGCTTCTCTAACCAAGTTAACGCCTTATAGATGTCGTCTTGGCGAAAGCCTGCGCGAAGCAGTTCATCGGAGAGTTCATCCTGATCCACCAATAATTCCGCATCACTGTGAATATAGGTTTCAAACAGGTACATAAGAATGTCCATCATGATTTGCCCCTCCTCGTTTTGATATAGCCACCGGGTACTGAGGTGACAACCCCAAGCAATTCCAATTCGAGCAATTGCATCATGACTTCATGTACGGGTTGTCCACTACGTTCAGCAACCACATCTACGGGTGTTGCTTCACCGCCTACGTTAGCCAACAAGGCTTGAAATGGCAATTGCTGATCATCACCCTGTGGCAGAGCTCGGCTTAATTGGTTATTAATTGCGCACTCTGTTAAGGCTCCTACCTCCTCAAATATATCGACCGGGGTTTCTACCAATTTAGCACCGGATTTAATTAATGCATGACAGCCCCGACTTTCAGGGTTGCGAACCGAGCCGGGCAGAGCAAAAACATCTCGCCCTTGCTCTAATGCATAGCGGGCGGTGATCAAAGAACCACTTTTTTGTGCCGCCTCTACTACTAGTACGCCAACCGATAACCCGCTGATCACTCGATTACGGCGCGGAAAGTTCTGCGGCCTTGGTTTTTCGTCAGGCCAAAACTCCGAGACTAATGCCCCTTGTTCTTTTATCTTAGCGGCTAAATCACGATGGCGGGCAGGGTAAAGCTGCGCAAGCCCAGCACCCAATACCGCCACGGTTGCCCCGCCGTGCTTCAAAGCGCCTAGATGCGCCTGCCCATCAATGCCCAACGCCAAGCCACTAGTGACCACAAAATCCGCCGCTACCATGGCAGCCGCAAACTCGTACGCCAGCTCTCGACCATCGATGCTGGCAGAACGACTCCCCACAATCGCCAATTGTGGCGCACTCAAGTAGCCAAGTTCGCCAGCAACAAATAACACCGGAGGCGCCGCAGGAATTTCTTTTAATAACGGTGGGTAAAAAGGTGAGTCGAGAGTCAAAATATGGTGGTCAGGATGAGAGGCCCATTGCAGGCAGTGCTCGATACGCGCCCAATTAGGCTGATGTAGCGTGGTAATTTGGTTGGGACGTAAGCCGAGCGCTTGCAGTTGCTCAACTGAAAGTTGGCGTAAATAGGCAGGAGGACCGTGTTGGAGTAAACGCCCAATGCGCACCGCCCCTAATTGGGGAACGGCACACAAGGCTAACCAGTCACTAACTTCATTCATTGCGTCATTTGCGGCGAAACCACCATCACGCCCTTGGTAAACGGTTCGGAGCTACTCAGGACAACCGCAAAGCTATAAGCATCGTATGCACGGATCACCATGGCTTCGCCCACCGCACGTGGCGCCAAACGGAAATCTTTCTCGCTACCTTTATTTAAGCTGTAGCGATACTCGCCTTTTTTACCACCCACTTCGATTGATGGTTGATACAGATGAAGAATATGCCCGGCTTGAAGCTTATCAAGATGCCCTTTATCGACCACCACCACATCTTTCGTGGCCATGTATTGCTGACCATTCACCGATCCCACAATCGTTGCCGAGACCGGCTCTGGCGGCATCGACGGTGAGAAGTGCAAATCCGCAGTCGCCCCTAATGCCGGGGCAGGCAATAACACATCGTTAGGTTTGATTTCCTGACGGTACGATTTGAGCGTCAAGGCGCTGGTTTGTTGGTAATGGCTTTTGACCGATAACTTAGCGACTTCTTTTAACACGGTGACCGATTGATCATCTGGCTGCTTAAAGCTCTCCAATGGTCGATAAACCCACCATTCTTCGCCAATGGGTAATTCGCTGTCGGCCCAGACCAGATCGCCTTCCGACAGTTTTTGCCGTTGATCGCTGCTGCCTAAAATTTGCGGCGCATCGTTAATGGCTTGCTCCGACAATAAACGGTGCTCCACCAAATACGGCATCACCAAAGAAGAGTGCAACGTCGTGATGGGCGAACGAGTCACCTTGATGCTTGGCGACAGCTTCACGACTTTCATCGGCTTGCGCTGCAAACGAGGCTGACCATCAATCCACACCAAATACAGCTTATCGCCCGGGTAAATAAGGTGAGGGTTTTTAATTTCTGGGTTTGCCTGCCACAACTTAGGCCATAGCCAAGGCGTGGCGAGGAAGTGATTGGAGATATCCCATAAGGTATCGCCCTTTTTCACTGTGTACACATCAGGAATGTCATTATTCAGGATCAGTTCCTGATCGGCCCAACTGGGTTGTAAACTCATCATTACAGCCAGGGCACACGAACATAAAAGAGAGCTGGGCTTCATTCCGCCATCCTTGCACAACAAATAGAAGGTTCAGCCAACCGACTGAAAATTCTAACCAGAATGGCAGTCGAGTCAGCTAATTGTCTATTGCAGCTCAAGCTCTTGCCTCGGGTTTTCGGTCTGGTTCACGCTTTCGTTTTCCCGCTTACAATCCCCACATTGACAGGTGTTGCTTGCCCCGAAAACCCAGCCGTCAGCGCTGCGATACCCATTCGACTTTCCTCAATGAACGCCGATGCTGTTATTTGGTCGTTAAAATGACTAGAATTAGAGCAAATTATTTTTGGCACTGTTCACTTTTCGAGTATCTATGTCTGTATTGCAAGTATTAACATTCCCTGATGATCGCTTACGCACCGTAGCAAAACCGGTAGAAGCGGTGACCCCTGAAATTCAAAAAATCGTCGATGACATGCTAGAAACCATGTACGACGAAGAAGGGATCGGTCTGGCTGCGACTCAGGTTGATATCCATCAACGTATCGTGGTGATCGATATCTCAGAAGAACGCAATCAGCCAATGGTTCTGATCAATCCAGAAATCACCGAAAAGCGTGGTGAAGATGGTATCGAAGAAGGCTGCTTATCTGTTCCTGGTGCACGTGCTCTTGTGCCTCGCGCCGCTGAAGTAAGCGTCAAAGCCCTGAACCGCGATGGCGAAGAATTCACTTTTGAAGCTGACGATCTGCTGGCTATCTGTGTTCAACACGAACTTGACCACTTAGCAGGCAAACTATTCGTTGATTACCTATCGCCACTGAAGCGTAAGCGCATTCAAGATAAACTGGCTAAAATCAAACGCTTCAACGAAAAAAACGCCAACAACGCTTAAATTCGAAAATTTGAATGTTAAGGAAGCTACCTTGAGCAAACCTTTGAAAATTGTTTTTGCAGGTACTCCGGATTTCGCCGCCCGTCACTTGGCGGCGTTATTGTCTTCGGAGCACGATGTTATTGCGGTGTACACCACCCCAGACCGCCCAGCCGGTCGCGGTAAGAAACTGACTGCCAGCCCAGTAAAAAACCTGGCGCTTGAGCACGAGATTCCGGTTTACCAACCAGAAAACTTCAAGTCTGACGAAGCCAAGCAAGCGCTGGCTGATCTCGACGCTGACATCATGGTTGTAGTGGCTTACGGCCTATTACTACCACAAGCGGTACTGGATACCCCGAAACTGGGTTGTATCAATGTTCACGGCTCGATCTTGCCACGCTGGCGTGGAGCTGCACCGATCCAACGCTCTATTTGGGCGGGCGATGCTGAAACAGGCGTTACCATCATGCAGATGGATATCGGTCTTGATACTGGTGACATGCTGAAGATTGCATCATTGCCAATCGAAGCTAATGACACCAGTGCAACCATGTACGAAAAACTGGCAGAGCTAGGCCCTGAAGCATTGATCGATTGCCTTGGCGATATCGCAAGCGACAACGCAAAACCAGTGAAGCAAGATGATGAGCTGGCTAACTACGCTAAAAAGCTAAGCAAAGAAGAAGCAAAAATCGATTGGACTATGGATGCCGACGCGATTGAACGTTGCGTGCGTGCATTTAACCCATGGCCAATGAGCTACTTCACCGTGGCTGAGCAAAACGTCAAGGTTTGGCGCAGCGAAGTGGTTGCCGATAACCAAGGTAAACCAGCCGGTACTGTGCTCGCAGCTGACAAGCACGGCATTGTGGTTGCAACGGGTAAAGGCGCGCTACGCCTTATCGAACTGCAACCACCGGGCAAGAAAGCGATGCAAGTACAAGATCTACTGAACTCTCGTCGTGAGTGGTTCGAAGTAGGTAGCGTACTGTAAGCCACAATACCCAGTCTGTCATACGACGACTAACGAATACCAAGCCAGTGCATGCACTGGCTTTTCTTTTCGACCGCCTGAGTTGCCATGCAAATCAGGGAAAAAGAAACGTCAGGATATCCGAATGAACGTAAGAGCCGCTGCGGCCAAAGTGATTTATCAGGTTGTTGATCAGGGCCAATCTCTGTCCAATGTCCTTCCTGCTGCGCAACAAGAGATCAAAGACCGCGACCAAGCGCTATTACAAGAGATCTGTTATGGCGTTTTACGCTGGTTGCCACGCCTAGAATCCATCACCAACAAGCTGATGGACAAGCCACTTAAAGGCAAACAACGTGTTTTCCATCACCTCATTTTGGTGGGTTTATACCAGCTAGGTCACATGCGTATTCCTGCGCACGCTGCGGTAGCCGAAACCGTGAATGCGACCAAGAACCTTAAAAAACCGCAACTGCGTGGTTTGATCAACGCCATTTTGCGTAACTACCAGCGTCAGCAAGAAAGCCTAGACCAACACGCGATCAGCCACGATGCTGGCCGATACGGTCACCCAAGCTGGATTGTGAAAATGCTTAAAGCGAGCTACCCAGAGCAGCTTGAAGCCATTGTTGATGCTAACAACACCAAAGCGCCAATGTGGCTGCGCGTCAATCGTCAACACCACAACCGCGACCAATACCGCACGCTACTAGACGAAGCAGGCATTGCAACCGAACTTCACCCTCAAGCGAGCGATGCTCTGCGTCTGCTAAAACCGTGTGATGTGACTCAACTCCCTGGTTTTGCTGATGGTTGGGTATCGGTACAAGATGCCGCAGCACAGCTAGCCGTTGAATACCTTCAACCACAAGCTGGTGAGCTGATCTTAGATTGCTGTGCGGCACCGGGTGGTAAAACAGCCCATATTATGGAGCGTCAACCGGATACCCAAGTGGTTGCTATCGACTGTGACGATAACCGTTTGGCTCGCGTGCACGACAACCTCAAACGCTTAAAGCTTGATGCGCAAGTATTGTGTGCTGATGCACGCTACCCTAGCCAATGGTGGCAGGGCGACAAGTTCGATCGTATTTTGTTGGATGCGCCGTGTTCAGCAACGGGTGTGATCCGTCGTCACCCTGACATCAAATGGTTACGCCGCGCCGATGATATTGCCGCCCTAGCAACCTTGCAGGCAGAGATCTTTGATGCCATGTGGCAACAACTGAAATCAGGCGGTACTTTGGTGTACGCGACCTGTTCGATCACACCGCAAGAAAACAGCGAGCAAGTGAAAGCCTTCCTAGCCCGCACTCCAGATGCAACCTTGGTCGACAGCGATCCAGCTAACCCTGGTCGCCAAATTTTACCAGGTGAAGAGCAAATGGACGGTTTCTACTACGCGGTATTAACCAAGCAGTAAGCGACTTATATTCATGTTTTGCATCATTATCAGTGCAAATGTCGCTGGTACGATGGTAAAAACAGAGTAAGCTAACGACACCTTTCTCTGGCCAAAAAGCCTTGTTCAGAGAGAGAAAATTGGAGCGGCTCAGCCCGAGTCGCTCTAACTAGATCGAGATTTCAATCAGGCGAATGTTATGAAGATTATCATCCTCGGGGCCGGACAGGTCGGAGGCACCCTCGCTGAGAACTTAGTTGGTGAAAACAACGACATCACCATCGTCGATAAAGACCCTGAGCGTCTCCGCGAGCTGCAAGATAAATACGACTTACGCGTTGTTCAAGGCTTTGCAAGTCATCCTCGCACCTTACGCGATGCGGGCGCTCAAGATGCCGATATGCTGGTTGCCGTCACCAACTCCGACGAAACCAACATGGTGGCCTGCCAAATTGCCTTTTCCCTCTTTAACACTCCGAACCGTGTCGCTCGAATTCGTTCGCCTGAATACCTTCAAGAAAAAGAACAGCTATTCCAATCCGATGCTGTCCCTGTCGATCACCTGATCGCCCCTGAAGAGTTGGTGACGGGTTATATCGAGCGTTTGGTCGAATACCCTGGCGCCTTACAGGTGGTCGGTTTTGCCGAAGACAAAGTCGGTTTGGTTGCGGTTAAAGCCTATTACGGTGGTCCTCTGGTGGGGAACGCGCTATCAGCACTGCGCGAACACATGCCGCACGTCGATACCCGTGTCGCAGCCATTTTCCGTCAAGGCCGTCCTATTCGCCCGCAAGGTACCACCATTATCGAAGCCGATGATGAAGTGTTCTTTGTCGCGGCGAGCAACCACATTCGCTCGGTAATGAGTGAACTGCAGCGTCTTGAGAAACCGTACAAACGTCTGATGATTGTCGGCGGCGGTAATATCGGGGCTGGTTTAGCACGCCGTTTGGAGCAAACCTACAGCGTTAAGCTGATCGAGCGAAATCCAGAGCGTGCCGAAAACCTGTCGGAGATGTTGGAAAACACCATCGTATTTTGTGGTGATGCTTCGGATCAGGAGCTGCTTAGCGAAGAGCACATCGAGCAAATCGATGTTTTTATTGCAGTAACCAACGATGATGAAGCCAACATCATGTCGGCCATGCTGGCTAAACGCATGGGCGCCAAAAAAGTCATGGTGCTGATCCAACGTGGTGCTTACGTTGATTTAGTCCAAGGCGGCACCATTGATATTGCAATTTCACCGCAACAAGCCACCATTTCGGCCTTGCTCACCCACGTGCGTAAAGCCGATATCGTGAACGTATCGTCGCTCCGTCGTGGCGCAGCAGAAGCCATTGAAGCCATCGCCCACGGTGATGCAACCACTTCCAAAGTGGTGGGACGCGCTATCAGCGATATCAAACTGCCACCGGGTACCACCATTGGTGCCATTGTGCGTGGTGAAGAAGTGTTAATCGGTCATGACCGTACAGTCATCGAGCAGGATGATCACGTAGTGATGTTCCTGGTTGATAAGAAATACATCCCAGACGTAGAACGCCTGTTCCAACCAAGTCCGTTCTTCTTGTAAAACATTATGGTCAATTACCGTCCTATCTTATTCGTGATCGGGTTGGTCTTATCTAAGATCGCCCTGTTCATGTACGTGCCGACGTTAGTGGCGTTTTTCACCGGTACCAGTGGCTTTATCGATTTTGCTACTGCGGTGATCATCACCCACGTCGTGGCTTTTTTATGTCTCACATTCGGTCGCACCAGCGAGTTTAAGCTTGGGGTGCGCGATATGTTTTTGATCACCACTTTGGTGTGGACCATTGCCAGCGCCTTTGCCGCGCTGCCGTTTGTGTTCATCAATCACATCAGCTTTACCGATGCCTACTTTGAAACCATGTCGGGGATCACCACCACAGGGTCAACTGTGCTCAGTGGTCTTGATGATATGGCGCCCAGCATTTTGTTGTGGCGCTCGACGTTGCAATGGCTCGGTGGGGTTGGCTTTATTGTGATGGGGGTCGCCATCTTGCCGATGCTGAATGTCGGTGGGATGCGCTTGTTCCAAACCGAATCCTCGGATTGGTCAGATAAGAGCTCACCACGTACCAAAAGCGTGGCCAAGAACATCGTTAACGTCTACCTGATCTTAACTGCGCTATGTGTAGTGGGTTATATGTTGGCAGGGATGAATACTTTCGATGCCATCAACCACGCCTTTACCACACTATCGACAGGCGGCTATTCGACCTCTGACGGCTCAATGAATCACTTCTCGCATGCTGCCCACTGGGTCGCGATTGTGTTCATGTTTGCTGGCGGTTTGCCGTTCTTGTTATTCGTCCAAGCTCTGCGTAAGAAAAGCGCCGCAGCGCTGCTCAAAGATGCTCAAGTACGTGGCTTTAGCTTATTGGTGTTTGGTGTCGGATTAGCGGTCGCGCTGTGGCTAACCTTTGATAGAGACTATGCCTTTATTGACGCGTTTCGGGTTTCGCTGTTCAACATCATTTCAGTGGTGACCACCACCGGCTTTGGCTTGGATGATTTCACCAATTGGGGCGCTTTCCCAAGTATCGTGTTTGCCTTCATCATGCTGGTTGGCGGCTGCTCCGGCTCAACCGCCGGCGGGATCAAAATCTTCCGTTTCCAAGTGGCATTCGCTCTGCTACGCAAACAAATGATGCAACTGATCCACCCATCTGGGGTGTTCATTCAACGCTACAACGGACGTCCTGTAACCGACGGTATCGTGCGCTCAGTCGTGGCGTTTGCGCTGACATTTATTATTACCATAGTGATTGTCGCCGCCATTCTCGGCATGTTGGGGCTAGATCCTGTGACCAGCGTGACAGGAGCTGTGACTGCTGTGGCAAACGTCGGACCGGGAATGGGCAATGTGATTGGTCCTACGGGTAACTTTGCAACCCTGCCTGATCTGGCGAAATGGACCTTAAGCTTTGGCATGTTGATGGGGCGTCTGGAGATCCTTACGGTACTGGTGGTGTTCTTCCCTGCGTTTTGGCGTAACTAAACCACCGCTCCTAAACAGACTCTCACCAGCAGTCTGAAAATAAAAATGGCGCTGAATTACAGCGCCATTTTTGTATGTCTATTTTTATACCTATATTGGTATCTCTGTCGTGCTCGTCTACTGACGACTAAATCAACTATACCGGAGTGACGTAGAAGTAGATTGCAAAGAAGTGGCACACGGTCCCGCCCAATACAAACAGATGCCAAATTGCATGATTGTACGGAATACGCTTATTGACGTAGAACACCACCCCAAGCGAGTAAATCACTCCACCGACACCCAGTAGGATCAAGCCGCCCAAATCTAGGGCCAAAGCCAGTTGGTAAATGGCAATCAAAGACAGCCACCCCATCACCAAATACGTTGCTAGCGACAGCTTTTTAAACCGATATACGAATGCAATTTTGAGCGCGATACCAATCAAAGCCAGCACCCAAATCACCGTCATCAAGGTAATGGCGAGCGGAGTGCGTAAAGTGATCATCAAAAATGGGGTATAGGTACCGGCAATCAATAAATAAATCGCACAGTGATCTAAGGTTTTCAGTACCCGCTTGGCTTTTTCAACCGTGATCGCGTGGTAAAGAGTGGAGGCTAAGTACAATAAAATCATACTGCCGCCGTAAATGCTGAGGCTGGCGATACTCATCGCATCGGCATTGTGTTCACTGGCCTGCATTAACAACAGCACAAGACCAACAATACCGAAAATCATCCCCAAACCATGGCTGACACTGTTGGCGATTTCTTCTGCGACTGAATACTGCGGGGCAACATTTTTTGTCATTGTTATTGCTCCTAGAAATAGAGTTTAAACTCAACTTTAACGCAGTATCGCACAACTTAGCTTACACTTGTAAGCTGAAATTGTAATTTTTTTCACCACATGTAACAAACGGCTCGCAAGCCAGAGCGGGCGGGGGTTTTAAGCTGTTGATAAGACTATAAACTAAAGAAAAAAAGACCCATCAACGCCTTTTTCATGACGGATGGGTCTGTTGTTTTGTCGTAAAACCAGCCGACGCTTAAGTCGTGCGATCAAGGAAAGTCAGGACTTCATCACCGGCTTCCTCCGGCGATAAGTCAGCGCTAATGGTAAGCTGGCGCTTTAGCTCACCACGACCTAAGAAGCTCGACAGCATTCCAGTGAGCCCTTTTTGACGTCGATCCACCTCGAACCACAGTTGCAGGCTTTCTTCATCGCGATAAGCGACCACTTCTAACTCACGCCAGCGCCCGTGGAACGGACCAGACACAGGCACAAACTCAAACTCTTGCACAAACGGCAGCGCGAACCCTTTCGCGGCTTCACACTCCACTTGGCGGATCCGCAGCCCTGCGTGTTCTAAAGCAGTAAACACACCATCCATCAAAGGTTCAGGACGCACAGTCAGGGTATCTTTATCTTTCGGATCGATCGCGCGCGCGATATCGAGGGAAGTATCGAGCCAGACTTGGGCATCCCCAATTGTGACCGGTGTATTGAAGGGTAAGTCGAGCGTGGCAGTGAATTGGCGCTGTTCATCAATACCAATCACAAAAGTTTCCGGCAGCGACCAGTGCGCTAAACGGCACACTTGCGGAACTTTCTCGGTGCGTTGTTCGCTCTCGCCGCGTCCACTCGCTACTTCTTCAAGGTAGCGACAGCATAGAGTGAGGTGAATGTTATCGATCTGCTGCTCGGTCGCCCCTCCTTGCACCTCGATTTCCACTGGTAACGGCTGCCCAGGGATCAAAGCGTCCTGCGGCAATATGGTGTCCACTTTCGCCGCGCCAATCCCAAAACTGGCGAGACTTTTACGAAATAAAGACATGCATCCTCCTTCACGCATTCAACGATCAGCCGCACCGATAATGCGAACAGATTGCGACAATCAATATGCTCTATCTTGCGCAGTGCGTAATGAAACCGCAAGCCCTTTCCATCGCGAATCCCAGAAAATCCTCATCGCGGGTTACCGTCTAAAACGCAACACTATCTAGAGGTAACCACCCGCTTTGACAAGCAAAACATTGCATACCAATCAGGATAAGTTAAAGGGCAACGTTGAGGCTAAACGAGATAGTCGCATAATGAAGAACAGAAAAAGAAGAGAGGTAAGAAGGTGAGGGCGCCTGTCAGGCAAGGGGATAAGTAGCGAAGTCAGCTAACTTCGCTACCCGATATCAATGAGCAACACTCCCTGCGAAACGCGAGGGGCTATTTCAGCAAAGTGATCGTCGCCTGACGCGCCGCATCAGGGTCGCGAGCCAAAATACCATCAACCACCTTCTGATGAAGGTCGAGTTTTAGCATTCGCTCACGGGTGATGATCCGGAAATAACGCTCAAACACCGCTTTGAACAAGTTACCAAACGGACTGATAAAGTGATTACCAGAAGCAAAGTAAATCAACTGATGGAAACGGGTATCAACCGCTATCCAACGCTCTTGATCAAAATGCTCACCCAACTTGTGCATTTCTTCCACTAAGCTAGCGAGCTCTTGGCGATCGGCTTCGCTGGCGTTAATGGCGGTACACGCAGCCGCTTCCGGCTCTAAAGTCAGGCGGACACGCTGAAACTCATCAACCAACTCGCCCGACTCATCAAAATCAAGCCAAGCCAATAAATCTTGATCGAGGTAGTTCCAATTGCGTTTCGGTAACACACGAGTACCAATACGTGGGCGCGGTAATACCATACCTTTGGCAGCCAACATTTTGATGGCTTCACGGACTGCAGTACGACTAACGCCGTACATTTCACCCAGCTCCACTTCACCTGGTAAGATTTCTCCCGGTGGTGTTTCACCTTTTAAAATACGTTGTCCTATCGATTCGGCGAGTCGATAAGATAGGTTACGGTTGCTGACCAATCGTTGCTGATCTTGCTCCATCATTCCCCCTCTACAGGCTATTTTTATAGTAGTTGCCATTTATATTTTCTGCGCTTACCAATATTGATAAAGCTTATAGGGCGCAATTAGACCACAAAGCCAATGAGCTGAAACGGCTTATCTTCACAGATGCGGTAAAACAGTGTCTTTTTGCCTTTTTTATGACCCAATCTCACAACTGAGAAAAAATAAATCATTGTTCATAATTTGCTCGACTCGGTTGTGGGTTGTTGGTATCCTGCTCACGTTTTCCAATATGACGTATCTGCCGCCCACTTTGCAGATACCCTGACATTGACTGGCCATGGATGTGCCCAATTAATAGGTAATAACCATGCGCCCAATGACTTTTGCTCGTCGTAATACTCGTAGTCCTTCTTGTGCTCGTCCACGCTCACACGCACCACGCTTTCAAGCCACCAAACCAAGTGCCGATATTCACACTATGCCAGCGCCGTCTTGCCCCGTGAATACCAAACATAACGAGCAAGCCGCGTAAGCGATATGAATTTCCAGTCAGGCAGCCATCGCGCTGCCTTTCTTTCGCAAGCCAACTTGGTATACTTTATCCACAATAAAAATATGACAATTACTCAGCCTTAGATTGTGGAGAAACAATGAAAACCCATCGCGTTAATGAGCTTATCGAGCTTATCCACCCTGAGTGGCAGAAAAACCCAGAACTCAACTTGGTTGAGTTCCTATTGGAACTAGCCAAAGAAGCCAAATTTGAAGGCAAGTTAGAAGATCTGACCGATGATGTTCTGATTTACCATCTAAAAATGCGTAACAGCGATCAACAAGAAATGATCCCAGGCATCGCCAAAGACTGCGAAGATGACTTCAAAACCGCGATCCTACGCGCGCGCGGCATCATCAAGTAACGCCCGCAGCCAGTAAAAGCAAATTCCAAAGTGCGGCGCTCTGCCGCACTTCGTTTATCAACAATCCGCTCCATCAAGCTCGCCCTGCAACACACCATCACGCCCAAAACCAACGGTTACTACTCCAACCATAGCAAACTTCTGCTTAAGCGAATCACGAAACTATGACCCTGCTAGATTAATCGCACCATCGGCTGTTATATAATCACTTGATAACATGTTCGTATCATTAATTGATCAGACTATGTATCTGATCGTCTGTGTATCGACCTATGCTCAGTCGATACTCGCCTAAGGAAAGCAATGTCATGACGCAAGAAAAGATCAAGATAAAGGATGTGACCCCGCAGCAATTTAATCCCAAGACCCACAAGGGTGCCGCCGACCGCTTCAATCCTAGCAACCGGATTTATGTTCGTGCCGTCACTGGTATTTACCAACAATTACGCCGCCGAATGGGCTGGGTATTGATGGTACTTTTTATGGGGCTACCTTGGATCCCTTACGGCGATCGCCAGGCCATTTTGCTCGATATCGGGCAACAACAATTTAACTTTTTCGGCACCACCTTATGGCCACAAGATCTGACCTTGTTGGCGACCGTATTTATGATTGCCGCCTTTGCCCTGTTTTTTGTCACCACCTTTTTAGGGCGGGTCTGGTGCGGTTACTTTTGTCCACAAACCGTATGGACCTTTATCTATATCTGGTTTGAGGAAAAACTGGAGGGCGCCGCCAATAAGCGTCGCAAGCAAGACAGCCTCAAGCTCACCCAGTCACTTATAGTGCGCAAAACACTTAAGCACATCGCCTGGTTAGCGGTCGCCTTGATCACCGGCCTCACGTTTGTCGGCTACTTTGTGCCTATCAAAACCTTGTTTGTCGACTTCTTTACCTTCAATACCAGTTTCTCGGCCACATTTTGGGTGTTGTTCTTTACCGGTTGTACTTATGCCAATGCGGGTTGGATGCGCTCCATTGTCTGTATTCACATGTGCCCATACGCCCGCTTCCAATCGGCAATGTTCGATAAAGATACCTACATCGTGGGGTACGATACCCAGCGTGGCGAAGCGCGAGGACCGCGTCCACGCAAAAAAGATCCTAAAGCGCTTGGGCTCGGCGACTGTATCGACTGCAACTTGTGTGTCCAAGTTTGTCCTACGGGGATCGATATTCGTGATGGCTTACAATACGAATGCATCAACTGCGGTGCCTGTGTCGATGCCTGTGATGAGACCATGACGCGGATGGGGTACGAAAAGCGCCTGATCAGCTATACCACAGAGCACAAGCTAGAAGGTAAGCACACCAAAGTCATGCGTCCGAAACTGATCGGTTACGGTGCGGTAATGGTGGCAATGGTTGGGTTATTCTTTGTGTTACTGAGCGCTGTAAGTCCAATGGGGCTCGATGTGATCCGCGATCGCAGTCAGTTATTCCGTGAAAATAACGAAGGCTTAGTCGAGAACACTTACACCTTAAAAATCCTTAATAAAACCCAACAAGATCGCACTTATCAGCTCAAAGTCGAGGGAATAGAAGGGATCGAATGGTATGGACCACAACAAGTGGCCGTCGCAGCTGGTGAGGTTTATACCTTACCGATCAGCCTTGGGGTCGATCCCTACGAGCTCACCACCCCGATTGTCGACATTCGCTTTACCCTGAGCGATAGCAGTGATGACAGCGAGCCAGTCGTCACCGAAAGTCGCTTCATCGGTGAACTGCGCTAAACCAGCAATCTCATTTATGACACCTTTTTCTCACCCAGCGCCCGTCAAGGGCGCTTTTTGATCGCCGCACGACAGCCTCCCGAGTGGTGATATACTGGAAAGATTCTCTTGGCGCTGGATTTTCTTATGACTCAACACAGCTTTAGCTTTTCCGATCTCACTCCTGATTTATTGCTCGATGCCCTCAATAGCATTGGCATTTATGCCGAATCTGGCTTGCTCGCTCTCAATAGTTACGAAAATCGGGTTTATCAATTCCAAGCCGAAGACCGTGCCCGTTATGTGGTGAAGTTCTACCGCCCACAGCGCTGGAGCGATGCGCAAATTCAAGAAGAGCACGACTTCAGTCACCAGTTGGTAGAACAAGAAATTCCCATTGCAGCACCGATCAAAATTGACGGTCAAAGTCTGCTGCATTTCCAAGGTCACCGCTTTGCACTGTTCCCAAGCATGGGTGGGCGTCAATTTGAAGTCGATAACTTTGACCAACTTGAAGGCGTGGGACGTTTTTTAGGCCGTATTCATCGCGCCAGCCAAAACTCACAATTTCAGCACCGCCCAACCATCGGCTTGGAAGAGTACCTTCACCAACCACGCCAAATTCTGGAACAAGCTGATTTTATTCCCGATCATCTGAAAAACGCTTTTTTTGCCGATCTTGACTGCTTGATCAACGAAATTGGTCAACAATGGCACACCAATTGGCAATCACTGCGTTTACATGGGGATTGTCACCCAGGCAACATTTTATGGCGTGACGGGCCGCTGTTTGTCGATCTCGACGATGCCCGCAATGGTCCAGCAGTACAAGATTTATGGATGCTACTTAACGGCGAACGTCACGATCAAATAGCTCAGCTCGACACGATTTTAGAGGGCTATAGCGAATTTGCTGACTTTAATCACAATGAGTTGCAACTTATTGAGCCTTTGCGCGGTCTTAGAATGGTGCACTATATGGCATGGCTCGCAAAACGCTGGCAAGACCCCGCCTTTCCGCAAGCTTTCCCATGGTTTGCCGATCACAAATATTGGGAAGGACAAGTATTGGCATTTAAAGAACAAATTGCAGCGCTCCACGAGCCACCATTGCAACTTATGCCACAATGGTAATCACAGCCGTGATTACCAATAATCAACTGTGACATCAATAAATAATTACAAGGGAATAATCCCACCACCACAGGCGCGGACCGAACAATAAGGTGTCATTTAACGCCAACAGGGAAGTGCCGTTCAATACCAAAATAGGGAGACTTCATGCGTCCAATGAAGACATTATTAGCTTTGTGCAGCGCTGTGATGCTGTCATTTTCTGTACAAGCGGCGAAATTTACAGAAGGGGATTACTACAAAGTGTTGGATTTACCGAAATCCAGTACGCCAATTGTCACCGAGTTTTTCTCCTTCTTCTGTCCGCACTGTTACAGCTTCGAACCAATGATCCAGCAGCTGAAAAAAACGCTGCCTGAAAATGCCAAATTCCAGAAACACCATGTGTCTTTCATGGGCGGTTCAATGGGTAAATCATTGAGCAAAGCCTACGCGACCTCTATCGTGCTTGGCATTGAAGAAAAGATGACACCCGTGCTGTTTAATCGCATTCACAACATGCAAAAGCCACCGCGCAACGATAACGACCTGCGCCAAATCTTTTTGGATGAAGGCGTGAAGGCAGAAGACTACGATGGCGCGTTCAACAGCTTTGCGGTGAACTCTATGGTTAATCGCTACAACAAAGCGTTCCAAGACAGCGGTCTGAGCGGTGTACCAGCAGTGGTAGTCAATAACAAATACCTAGTACAGACAGGTGAAATCGAGTCGGCTGACGAATATTTCGCGCTGATCAACTTCCTGCTGAAAAAATAAGGTAGCCCAGCCACTGGCTAGGTGCATACCAATGACAAAAGGGCGATTGTTCGCCCTTTTTTGATCGCTGCATTACGCTATCTCAGACCAAACAGAATCAATTACACCACTTGCGCACTGAGCTGCTTCAGCAACCGATCCATCGCTCGATACCCAAGCGCTTCCGCCAAATGTGAACGTTGAATCTCAGCTTCCCCTGCCAAATCCGCAATGGTACGCGCCACTTTGATGATCCTATGGTACGCCCGAATCGAGAGCCCCAACTGATGCAAAGCACTTTCTAGAAATGCGGCATCGGCTTTGCTGAGGGCACAATCTCGATCTAATTCGCGAGTCGATAACCGAGCGTTCACTTTATCAGCCCGAGCCATCATCCGCTCTCGCGCCGTCAGCACCCGTTGGTGGATCACTTTTGTCGGCTCACCGCGCTCGCCCCCTTGAGTTAAAGTACCACGAGGCAATAACGGGATTTCAATCGACATATCAAATCGGTCGAGTAAAGGTCCTGACAAGCGGCTCAAGTAACGTAAAATCGCCTGTGGGTTAGTACGCGCTTGATTGCCTTCGTAATAGCCGGTGGGGCTTGGGTTTAGCGCACCAATCAATTGAAAACGAGCCGGAAACGTCGCCTTACTGGTCGCCCGTGAAATCACGATTTCCCCTGACTCCAACGGCTCACGCAGCGAGTCGAGTACTTTACGTTCAAACTCTGGCATTTCATCTAAAAACAGCAACCCATTATGCGCCAGTGAGATCTCACCTGGGCGTGGCACCGAGCCGCCACCAACCAGCGCCGCCATTGAGCTCGAATGATGAGGAGTACGAAACGGGCGTTGCCGCCAATTACCTTGATGCAAACTTTGCTGAGTAAGCGAGGTGACCGCTGCGGTTTCTAACGCCTCCGTCACCGACATCGGTGGCAGTAAATCAACCAGCCGCGACGCCAGCATGGTTTTTCCGGTACCCGGTGGGCCAAGGAATAATAAATTGTGCCCACCTGCGGCGGCAATCTCTAACGCACGCTTACCTTGCTGCTGACCGATAATATCTTGCATATCGCGTTGCGATTCATCGGTAACAACCGAATCCCCCTCGGCTGAGCGTTGAAATAAACTGAGCGGCTGCTGATCGCACAAATAGCCACACACAGCTAACAGATCCGGTGCCGATTTATGCTGGCTATCATCCACCAGCGCCACTTGATCGCCATTGCCATCAGGCACCAACAAACAACGTTTGGCCTGCTGCGCCGCAAGCGCAGCGGGCAGAGCACCTTTAACCGGACGCAATCGCCCAGAAAGCGCTAACTCCCCTAAAAATTCATGATTAGCAAGCTTAGTGGTAGGGATCTGCCCAGAAGCCGCCAAAATACCCAACGCGATCGGCAAGTCGAATCGGCCGCCTTCTTTGGGTAAATCCGCGGGTGCCAAGTTCACCGTGATCCGCCGCGAAGGAAACTCAAAATTGGCATTCACAATCGCGCTACGTACCCGATCGCGCGCTTCTTTGACTGTCGTTTCAGGCAACCCCACCAAAGTGAGGGCAGGCATACCATTGCTAATATGCACTTCGACTGTCACTGGTGGTGCCTCAACCCCGACACAAGCGCGGCTATGAACTATGGCTAATGTCATTCTTCATTCACCTTGCACATTTATCAAACCAATAAGTTAATGAAAGTTAATCATTTCGTTTCATGCTTAGCCTATATATGCAGAGAAAATGAAAACAAATCCTGAGTTTTTGCTTGTCATGCGACTCATGTCTGTGTTACCACTAAAGAAGCGCAACAAATAGACAATTAGTTTGGATAAAGAACCAATGCAATTTAACGCTTCAGCACTCGCTCTCATTATTAACGTCTTCGTGGTGATTATTCTCACCGCGACGGGGAGTGCTAGGCGCTAAATAGCCGCAAATGCAAACAAACGCACAAGCCCCCGTCACCCAACCAGGTACGGGGGCTTTTTTATAACAAAGCCAATGCGATTCAAGATGAAACACAAGTTGGCACCGACACACTGCAAGCAATAGACAATCCGCAACATGGAATAAGGGGATGTGATGACAGGGGCAGAGTTAGTTGTATCAGCGCTGCAGCAGCAAGGAATAACCACGGTATTTGGCTATCCGGGTGGGGCAATCATGCCGATCTACGATGCCCTATACGATGGGGGAGTCGAACATATCCTTTGCCGCCACGAGCAAGGCGCAGCAATGGCAGCCATAGGCATGGCGCGTGCTACCCAAGATGTCGCGGTATGCATGGCAACATCAGGACCGGGGGCCACTAACCTAGTCACAGGACTCGCCGATGCGTTTCTTGATTCAATTCCCATCGTCGCGATCACAGGCCAAGTCGCCAGCTCCCACATCGGCACCGATGCGTTTCAAGAAATGGATGTGATCGGAATGTCGCTGGCCTGTACTAAGCACAGCTACCTAGTGACCGATATCGATGAACTCGTCCCGACTTTGGCTGAAGCGTTTGAAGTGGCAAAAACAGGGCGTCCAGGGCCGGTAATTGTTGATATCGCCAAAGATGTTCAACTGGCGCAAGCACCTGTTGTCGACCTTCCTTTCTTTGCGCCACCCGCGATGCCAGCGGTCTGTCCCCAAGCTCTACATACTGCTCAGCAACTGCTGAGCCACAGCCAACGCCCAGTGTTATATGTCGGTGGGGGCGTGCAGTTAGCCAAAGCGACCGACACTGTGCGCCAATTCCTAACATTAAACCCTATGCCTGCCGTCAGTACCCTGAAAGGCCTTGGCACCATTGAACGCCACTACCCACACTACTTAGGTATGCTGGGCATGCACGGTACCAAAGCTGCTAACTTGGTCGTGCAAGAAGCCGATTTGTTAGTGGTGGTGGGCGCTCGTTTTGATGACCGTGTGACGGGCAAGCTAGACACATTTGCCCCTCATGCCAAAGTGATCCACCTTGATATCGATGCAGCCGAGCTCAATAAACTGCGTCATGCTCATGCGCCACTGCGCGGCGATATCAATACCATCTTGCCTCAGCTTGAATTAAGCCAATCGATCACCCCTTGGCTGAGCCACTGCGATCAATTACGCCGCGACTGCAAATGGCGTTACGACCATCCGGGGGATTTAATCTACGCCCCTGCGTTATTGAAACAATTATCTGATGCAATGCCTGACAGTGCCATGGTGGCAACCGATGTGGGCCAACACCAAATGTGGGCAGCGCAACATATCCAGCCACGCGCGCCGCAAAACTTCATCACCTCGGCAGGGTTAGGCACCATGGGCTTTGGTTTACCCGCCGCGATGGGCGCTGCCGTCGCAAGACCCAATGATCAGTCTATTCTTATTTCAGGTGACGGCTCTTTCATGATGAATGTCCAAGAGCTCGGCACCCTGAAGCGTCGCCAAATCCCAGTAAAAATGGTGCTGTTAAACAACCAACGACTGGGCATGGTGCGCCAATGGCAATCGCTGTTTTTTGATGGTCGCCACAGCGAGACCATCCTCGATGACAACCCTGATTTTGTAATGCTGGCAAAGGCATTCGATATTCAGGGCAAAACCATTACACGCAAAGAAGAAGTCGCGCCAGCACTGGCCGAAATGCTTGCCAGTGACACTGCTTATTTATTGCACGTAGTGATCGACGAAGAACAAAACGTATGGCCACTGGTACCACCGGGCGCCTCAAACAACGACATGCTGGAGAACACCTAAGATGGAACGTTACCTAATCGATATCAAAGCCGATGATAAACCCGTGCTATTAGAGCGTGTTCTTCGTGTCATTCGTCATCGGGGCTTCATCATTAAGCAAGTCGCAGCAACCCAAAATCACGAGAGCAAAGTCGCGAGCGTCGAGATCATTGTCGACAGCGATCGCCCGATTTCATTTCTGACCAACCAAATCGAAAAGCTGTGGGATATCCGCACCGTCGATGTCAGTGTGATCAGCAACAATGCGCTCCCGAATAACAACTTACAACAACAGATTTACGCATAAGGAAGGCAATACTATGGCAACGAAAACTGCGGATTTCATTTGGTTCAATGGTGAAATGGTTCCTTGGGCTGACGCCAACGTGCACGTGCTAACCCACGCGATGCACTACGGGACCTCGGTATTCGAAGGGGTACGATGCTACAACACCCCAAACGGACCAATTGTCTTCCGTCATCGTGAGCATGCCCAGCGCTTAAAAGACTCAGCCAAAATCTACCGCTTCCCAATCCCATATTCGGTCGATGACATCATGGAAGCGACCCGCGAAACCCTGCGTCAAAACAAACTCGACAGTGCCTACATCCGCCCGCTCGGCTTTGTCGGTAATGTCGGGTTAGGGGTTTGTCCACCCGCAGATACCGAAATGGATTTGATCATCGCCGCTTTCCCTTGGGGCTCTTACTTAGGTGAAGAAGCACTCGAGAACGGGGTTGATGCCATGATTTCGAGCTGGAACCGCGCCGCACCCAACACCATTCCAACGGCTGCGAAAGCAGGCGGTAACTACTTATCATCATTGCTCGTCGGCGGTGAAGCCCGTCGTCATGGCTATGATGAAGGGATCGCCCTTAGCGTGGACGGTTACCTGTCTGAAGGGGCAGGGGAAAACATCTTTGTGATCAAAGATGGCGTGCTAACCACACCGCCCGCCACCAGCGCGATCCTTCCGGGGATCACCCGTGATTCGATCATGACCATCGCCCGTGATAAAGGCTATGACGTGCGCGAAGCCAACATTGCCCGCGAAGCACTCTATCTAGCCGATGAAATCTTCATGACTGGCACTGCGGCGGAAATCGTACCTGTGCGCACCGTCGATAAAATTGAAATCGGCTGCGGCAAACGCGGCCCTATCACCCAAGATCTGCAAGCGACCTACTTTGGTCTCTTTAACGGCACCACTGAAGACAAGTGGGGCTGGTTAGATTACGTATACCCACAAAAGAAGTAAGAGGGATAAGGACATGCCACAATACCGCTCAGCCACCACTACCCACGGTCGTAACATGGCTGGTGCGCGCGCCCTTTGGCGCGCCACTGGCGTTAAAGAAGAAGACTTTGGTAAACCCATCATTGCGGTGGTGAACTCCTTTACCCAGTTTGTACCGGGTCACGTTCACCTTAAAGATTTAGGCCAACTGGTTGCGAGAGAAATCGAGCAAGCCGGCGGGATCGCCAAAGAATTCAATACCATTGCCGTGGATGACGGTATTGCGATGGGCCACGGTGGGATGCTGTATTCACTGCCTTCACGCGAGCTGATCGCCGATTCGGTTGAATACATGGTCAACGCCCACTGTGCCGATGCCATGGTCTGTATTTCTAACTGTGACAAAATCACCCCAGGGATGCTAATGGCCGCGCTGAGGATCAACATTCCGGTGATTTTCGTCTCAGGCGGCCCAATGGAAGCGGGCAAAACCAAACTGTCCGATCAAATCCTTAAGCTGGATCTAGTCGACGCCATGATCCAAGGCGCGGATCCAACGGTATCAGACGAGCAAAGCGAGCAGATCGAACGATCCGCTTGCCCAACCTGTGGATCTTGCTCTGGCATGTTTACCGCCAATTCGATGAACTGTTTGACCGAAGCTCTTGGACTGAGTCAACCGGGTAACGGCTCACTACTGGCGACCCATGCCGACCGTGAACAACTGTTCCTCAGCGCAGGTCGCCGTATTGTCGAGCTGACCAAACGTTACTACGAACAAAACGATGCCACTGCGCTACCACGCAATATTGCCACCAAAGCCGCGTTTGAAAACGCAATGGCGCTCGATATTGCTATGGGCGGCTCAACCAATACCGTGCTTCACTTGCTCGCGGCGGCACAAGAAGGGGAAATCGACTTCGACATGAATGACATCGATCGGATGTCACGGCAAGTGCCTCACTTGTGTAAAGTCGCACCATCCACCCAAAAATATCACATGGAAGATGTCCACCGCGCGGGTGGGGTAATTGGCATTTTGGGCGAACTAAACCGCGCCGGGCTGCTCAACAACCAAGCCAAAACCGTGCTAGGGCTTGATTGGACGCAACAACTAGCCCAATACGACATCATGCAAACCGAATCAGATGACGTAAAAACCTTCTACCGCGCAGGTCCAGCAGGGATCCGTACCACCAAAGCCTTCTCTCAAGATTGCCGTTGGGACACCTTGGACGATGATCGCCAAGGCGGCTGTATCCGCACCCAAGAACACGCTTTTAGCCAAGACGGTGGCTTAGCAGTGCTTAAAGGTAATATCGCCCTTGATGGCTGTATCGTTAAAACCGCAGGCGTTGATGAAAGTATCCTCAAATTTACGGGTCCAGCCGTGGTGTTTGAAAGCCAAGAGTCGGCGGTAGAAGGGATCTTAGGCGGTAAAGTAAAAGCGGGCGATGTGGTGGTGATCCGCTACGAAGGACCCAAAGGCGGACCGGGAATGCAAGAAATGCTATACCCAACCACTTACCTTAAATCAATGGGCTTGGGCAAAGAGTGTGCTTTACTGACCGATGGCCGTTTCTCGGGCGGGACTTCAGGGCTATCAATCGGTCACGCTTCACCGGAAGCTGCCAACGGTGGTGCTATTGGCTTAGTCCAAGACGGCGATACCATTGAGATTGATATTCCCAACCGTACGATTTCGTTAGCCGTGAGCGAGCAAGAGCTCGATAACCGTCGCCAGCAACAAAACCAATTAGGCTGGAAACCCGTTGATCGCCAACGCCAAGTCTCGTTGGCACTCAGAGCGTACGCCAGTATGGCAACCAGTGCTGACAAAGGTGCAGTACGCGATAAAAGTAAACTGGAAGGGTAGTGTTATGAGTCAACCACAACCTCAACTCGCCCCGCAGCCATTAACCTGCGCCGAATACTTACGGGATATTTTGCGTGCCCCTGTCTACGAGGTGGCGCAAGTCACCCCATTACAAACCATGTCTCGCTTGAGCGAGCGACTCGGTAACCACGTCCACCTAAAGCGAGAAGACCGCCAGCCCGTCCACTCATTCAAACTCCGTGGCGCTTACAACATGATGGCGCAATTAACTGTCGCTCAACAACAAGCAGGGGTGATAGCCGCTTCAGCGGGCAACCACGCCCAAGGGTTAGCCCTATCGGGAAAACAACTTGGCGTTCAAGCCACGATTGTCATGCCATTGACCACTCCGAATATCAAAGTCGAAGCGGTTAAAGGGTTTGGCGGCAAAGTAGTGCTACACGGCAACAACTTCGATGAAGCCAAAGCCCACGCCATTGAGCTGGCCGAGCGCCACGGTTTTACCTTCATTCCGCCGTTTGATCACCCTGCTGTAATTGCCGGGCAAGGCACCATCGGCATGGAGTTATTGCAGCAAAACGGTCACCTCGACTATGTATTCCTACCCGTGGGGGGCGGCGGTTTAGCGGCTGGCGTTGCAGTACTTCTTAAGCAACTGCTACCACAAATCAAAGTCATTGGTGTCGAGGCTGAAGACTCAGCCTGTTTGCAAGCCGCACTAGATGCAGGTGAGCCCGTGACGCTCGATCATGTCGGCATGTTTGCCGATGGGGTCGCGGTAAAACGGATCGGCGATGAAACCTTTCGTCTTTGCCAGCAACACTTGGACGACGTGATCACTGTCAGCTCAGATGAAATCTGTGCGGCGGTGAAAGATATCTTTGAAGATACTCGCGCCATTGCCGAACCCTCTGGCGCGCTGTCTTTGGCGGGCTTGAAGAAATACGCCGATACCCACCAGATCCACCAGCAACAGTTAGCAGCAGTACTCTCAGGTGCAAACCTCAACTTTCATGGCTTGCGCTATGTATCTGAGCGCTGTGAGCTCGGGGAAAAACGCGAAGGTATTTTGGCGGTCACCATTCCTGAGCGCCAAGGCGCCTTCTTGGATTTCTGCCATATCTTAGGAGGACGAGCGGTTACCGAATTTAACTACCGCTATAACGATGACAGCTTAGCCAATGTGTTTGTCGGGGTGCGCTTACAGCAAGGACAAGACGAGCTCGACAATATCATCGCCGATCTACGTCACGGTGGTTATCCGGTGGTGGATTTATCTGACGATGAAATGGCCAAGCAACACGTGCGCTATATGATCGGTGGTCGTCCATCCAAGCCGCTCCAAGAGCGACTGTACAGCTTTGAATTCCCTGAATACCCAGGTGCCTTGCTTAAATTCTTAAACACCTTGGGCACTCGCTGGAACATTAGCTTATTCAACTACCGTAACCACGGTGCCGATTACGGCCGCGTGCTGTGTGGCTTTGAGCTGGAACAACAAGATATCTTGTCCTTTACCAGTTACCTTCGTGAGCTTGGTTACCAATGGCAAGATGAAACCGAAAACCCGGCTTACCGTTTCTTCCTCGCCCAGTAACCCTGCAGCAACAGACCCAAAAAAAGCAGCCTTTGGCTGCTTTTCTACTTGGGTGAATGGGATATCCGCCCTACTAGGTCTTTTTATTTTGTTGCTCAAACCAGCACGAAATAAAGCTAAGATTGAGCTCAATCAAGCGTGCTCGTAAGGCTGGTGGCACTTCTGCCAACATATTTACCAGCTGCTGAGTATCTTCCTGAAGATCGCATGGGTTACAACCGGTGTTTTCCTCAAATAAAAACCAAGCCAATGGCCGCTCGGTCACTTCAGCAATTTTTACCAAAGTCGATACACGTGGTTCAGTTTTACCCGACTCTAAGTCGAGGTAAGTTTGACGCGCAACACCGAGCTTTTTGGCCATTCCAACTTGAGTGATTTCTTTCCACTCTCTCGCCTCACGAATTTTACTGGCGATCAGTAATTTGGAAGTATTCATGCATTTACCATCTACTTCATCGTTGTAGCTTGCGTGGCTGCTAACGATCGCCTAAAGGCATAACTAAGTTGTTAATAGATAGGAAATTATGCCTGCCGCGTACAGCGCGTCACCGAGTGGAAACAGAAACTGTGACCCTAAACCGCCAATGTCAGCCTAAGTAGACATAGTTATTTCCATATTGCCCACAAGGTCATACAACCAAACACTATGAATACAGTTACATAAATGTTAACTACCTTTTATCGCGCTGAGTTAACGCCTTGGTGTACTCAGCCATAAAGCCCGCTAAGTTAATGCTTTGCTGCAAAATAACGTTACGTGCCGAATGGGGTAAACGACTAAAGTATTGCAGCAAACGATCGATCTCTTCTTTGTATTCACTCTCTAGGATCTCGATCCCTTCATCCCCATACACAAACCAAGTGAGCGGGCGTTCGGTGATCTCTGAGATCTCCGACAGCAAACGAACGCGCGGTTCGGTTTTTCCGGTTTCAAGATCCAAGTAAGTCTGACGGGCAACTTTCAATTGCTGCGCCATATGCACTTGAGTAAGACCTTTCCATTCACGCGCTTCACGAATACGTGCGGCAATTTTGGTTTTGGAATCTGTCATGGCTAACCTCCAATACACATCAAATAGAAGACGACTTAGTGTTCATGACCTTACCTGCACATGGTGCGCCAATATGACCAACACAGTACAAACCCTATAAATCAAACACTTAAAAAAACACCCTCAATGACGGTTTGTATTTTGATTCGCAGAAAGTTGTACACCGCTATCTAGATTTTCATTTCGCAATATCTCGGCATTGCTATCAAATAAATTAGGCGAACAAGTCGCTAACGGAAGCGATCTGCTAAAAAATCATCATCAATGTACTAGAGAATAGACGCTAACCAAGGACGCTAGCGGGGAGGGAAACGAAAAAAGCACCCAAAAGGGTGCTTTTCTCAAACTTAATACGTGCACTTAAATGCACATTTTGGTCAGTGGATCACTCCACGGTTACCGCTTTCGCTAAGTTACGTGGTTGGTCAACATCAGTGCCTTTGATCAACGCGACATGGTATGACAGCAGCTGCATCGGTACTGTGTAGAAGATTGGCGCAATAATGTCATCGACACGCGGCATAGTGATGATCTTCATCCCTTCACATGGTTCAAAGCCTGCTTCACTATCTGCGAACACATACAGCAGACCACCACGGGCACGCACTTCTTCAATGTTTGATTTCAACTTCTCAAGCAAATCATTGGTCGGTGCCACTACGATAACCGGCATATCCGCATCAATCAGTGCCAGTGGGCCGTGTTTTAGCTCGCCCGCAGCGTAAGCTTCAGCATGGATGTACGAGATTTCTTTCAGCTTCAGCGACGCTTCCACTGCAATCGGGTAAAACTCACCGCGACCTAAGAACAGCGCATGGTGTTTGTCCGCGAAATCTTCTGCCAGTAGCTCGATTGGCTTATCGAACGCCAGCGCTTTCTCAATTTGAGTCGGTAACTGGTGGAGCGAAGCGACGATTTCACGCTCTTTCTCAGCGGAAATCATGCCTTTTTCTTTACCCAGCGCAGTAACAAACATCAGCATAGTAACAAGCTGTGTCGTGAACGCTTTGGTCGAGGCCACACCGATTTCCGTGCCAGCACGGGTCATGAAGGCCAGATCAGATTCACGAACTAGCGATGAACCCGCAACGTTACAAATGGTCATCGCCGACATGTAACCTTTTTCTTTCGCCAAGCGTAGCGCTGCCAGTGTATCGGCAGTTTCACCAGACTGAGAAAGGGTGATCAACAGGCTATTTGGACGAGTCACAAACTTGCGGTAACGGAACTCGGAGGCGATCTCCACATCACAGCTCACACCCGCCATCGCTTCAAACCAGTAGCGAGCCACCATACCGGCATTGTACGAAGTACCACAGGCTACGATTTGTACGTGTTCTACTTTTTCTAGAATGTCTGTGGCACCGTTACCTATACTTTCCACAATCACGCTATCGTTGCTGATACGGCCTTCCATGGTATTGGTTAGCGCGCTTGGTTGCTCGTAAATCTCTTTTTGCATGTAGTGGCGGTACTGACCTTTATCTGCCGCATCTTGCTGCAAATTAGACTCGTGAACGTCACGCACCACAGGCTCACCGCTGTGATCAAATACGTTCACTTCACGACGAGTGATTTCTGCCACATCACCTTCTTCAAGGAACATGAAGCGACGAGTGACATTCAGAAGCGCTAGCTGATCAGAGGCCAAGAAGTTCTCACCAACACCTAAACCGATCACCAATGGACTGCCAGAACGTGCCACCACAACGCGCTCAGGGTCACGACGATCCATCACCACAGTGCCGTACGCACCTTCAAGTTGAGCCACGGTTTTTTGCACCGCTTCCAATAGCGTCGCTGCGCTGCGTAGTTCCCACTCAACTAAGTGAGCGATCACTTCGGTGTCGGTTTGCGAAACAAAGATGTAGCCACGCTCAGTCAATTGCTCACGCAATTCTTCGTGGTTTTCAATGATACCGTTGTGTACCAAAGCAATGTGCTCACCGGACATATGCGGGTGAGCGTTAGACTCAGAAGGTTCACCGTGGGTCGCCCAACGAGTGTGCGCAATGCCCGTGCCACCAATCAACGGGTTGCTATCTACCGCATCCGCCAACTCTTGCACTTTACCCAAACGACGAATGCGACTCAGGTTACCTTGCGGATCAACCACCGCGACACCTGCAGAGTCATAGCCGCGGTACTCTAATCGGCGTAGTCCTTCTACTAAAATTTCCGCAACATCACGTTGTGCTACCGCACCCACGATTCCGCACATAATCAGTGTTCTCCTAATCTTATTCGACGGATGCGCAAATCACTTGCACACCACATTGTTCAATCTGTTGTTTCGCGTCTGCTGATAAACCATCGTCGGTGATCAGCGTGCTAATGCTCTGCCACGGCAATTCTTGGTTGGGGATCCGGCGACCGACTTTGCTCGATTCCACCATCACCACCACTTCACGGGAGACTTCCGCCATTACTCGGCTCAAACCAATCAACTCATTAAAAGTTGTAGTCCCTCGTGCGATGTCGATGCCATCGGCACCAATAAATAGTTGATCAAAGTCATACGATCGCAGCACCGACTCCGCAACTTGGCCCTGAAAGGCTTCTGAGTGCGGATCCCAAGTACCGCCCGTCATTAATAACGTCGGCTCGTTTTCAAGCTCATTAAGGGCATTGGCAACATTGAGGGAATTGGTCATCACAATCAGCCCTTGCTTGTCATTAAGCAGGGGGATCAAGCTGGCGGTAGTGCTGCCGCTATCAATGATCAGACGGTTATGGTCGCGAATACGCGCCGCAGCCGCGTTGGCAATCGCTAACTTACGAACCGAAACATGCTCTTCGCTGTCTTCGTTGGCAACCAACTCAGATGGCATCGCAATCGCGCCACCATAGCGACGAAGCAACAACCCATTTTGTTCTAAGTTTGCCAAGTCTTTACGAATGGTAACTTCGGAGGTTGCAAAATGTTGCGCCAAAAAATCAACGCTGGCTTCGCCTTGCTCATTGATATAAGCCACGATGCCATGACGGCGTTGCTGAGTGTTTCGCTTCGACATAAGTTTTGAATTGTTATTTGTAAGTTTCGTTCTGAAACTTAAGGATAGCAAAGCAAAAGAAATGTGATCAATAGCTAAGCAGTTATTAATCAATGCGAATAATGTCAGGAGAATAAAGCCGTCAAACAAAGAGGAAATAAGCGAGGCAGAGAAGAAAGTCGGTGTGAAGGAAATAAGTGTAGAGAGAAACAAAAAAGGCAGGGAAATCCCTGCCTCTCATCATCAAAATGACTCACTGTATAATAAGTGGCCTATTTTTTCTTTTGTGGGCGTTTCCAGCCTTTCACGGTACGTGCTGGAGCACGAGTGATCACGAGTTCACCTTCACCCACATCGCGATTAATGGTCGCACCCGCACCAATGGTCGCACCCGCTCCAATTTTCACCGGTGCAATCAACTGACTATCAGAGCCAACAAACACGTCATCGGCAATTTCAGTCTTAAATTTATTCGCGCCATCGTAGTTACAAGTAATAGTACCAGCACCAATATTTACTCGCTCACCGATCTCAGCATCACCAAGGTAGGTTAAGTGATTAGCTTTCGAACCTTTACCCAAACGCGCTTTTTTCATTTCAACGAAGTTACCGACATGAGAGTCACCCACTAGCTCAGCACCTGGGCGCAGACGAGTAAATGGACCCACAGTACAATCTTCACCCACAGTAGCGCCTTCAATCACGCTGTATGGGCGAATAATGGTATTGTCGTCGATTTCACAATCGGTCAGGACAGAACCGGCACCAATCACTACGTTATTACCCAGTGACACGCTACCTTCGATGATCACGTTCACATCGATTTCAACGTCGGTACCGCATTGCAGCTCACCACGTAGATCAAAACGCGCAGGATCGCGCAGCATCACACCTTGCTCTAGCAGGCGTTCTGCTTGCATCGCTTGATACGCTCGCTCCAATTTCGCTAGCTGAACGCGGTTATTAACCCCTTCCACTTCGATAGGGTTTGCTGGGTGAACCGCTTCAATTGCACGACCTTCATCGTGAGCAATGGCGATAATGTCAGTAAGGTAGTATTCGCCTTGCGCGTTATCGTTCTTCAACGCCGCCAGCCAGCGTTTCATGTCGCCGCCGTTGACGACCATCACACCAGTGTTGATTTCTTTAATCAGCTTTTGCTCTTCGCTCGCATCTTTTTGCTCAACAATCGCCACCACAGGACCATTGCGACGCACGATACGACCGTAACCCGTAGGATCATCCAGCACCACAGTCAAAAGAGCAATACCGCCTTCAGGCTGCGCATCTAATAAGTTATCAAGCGTTTGAGTACTAATAAGCGGCACATCACCGTATAGGATCAGTACTTTTTCATCATCCGCTACATCAGGGCACGCTTGGTTTACTGCATGACCAGTACCCAATTGCTCCGCTTGCAGGACCCAGTTCACTGACTCTTGCGCCAATACCTGCTGCATGGTGTCACCGCCGTGGCCGTAAACGAGGTGAATATTGTTAGCGCCAATATCACTACAAGTATCAATCACGTGTTTGACCATCGGCTTACCCGCTAGAGTATGAAGCACTTTAGGCAGGTTGGAATACATACGGGTGCCTTTTCCCGCGGCGAGAATCACAGCGCTGAAGTTCATACAGCGTATCCTTTTGGGTGCAGTTCTAAAACAAATAAGCCAACATTGTAGCCGTCTAATAATTAGGATTTAAGGTTTAACCGTTATTTTTTTCCATGTAATAACTTGCAATGCCCCGCAAAAAGCATAAAAAAAGCGACCCTAAGGTCGCTTTTTTCTTTTCAGGCGTCTGATTAACGCGCTTTACGCGTCAGCTCGATAACACGAAGCTGCGCGATCGCTTTAGCCAGATCGCTGGCCGCTTGGGCAAAGTCGATATCGCCATGCTGATTGTGGATACGCTCCTCAGCTTGACGTTTCGCTTCTTCAGCTTTCGCTGAATCCAAATCTTCACCACGGATCGCAGTGTCAGCTAATACAGTCACTGCATTAGGCTGAACTTCAAGCATACCACCAGAAAGATAAATCACTTCTTCCTCGCCGTGCTGCTTAACGATGCGGATCATCCCCGGCGTAATTGCGGTCAGCAGCGGGGTGTGCCCAGCGTGAATGCCGAGTTCACCTTCGCTACCAGTCACCTGAATATTTTCAGCACGACCAGAGAACAGTTTTTTCTCTGCGCTTACTACGTCCAGATGGAAGGTTATCGCTGCCATATCGCCTCCTACTTAGCTTAAAGCTTCTTCGCGTTTTCCAATACGTCTTCAATCGCGCCGCAGTACATGAATGCCTGCTCTGGGATATCGTCGTATTCACCCGCTAGAAGACCTTTGAAGCTACGTAGCGTATCTTTCAGCGACACGTAGATACCAGGAGAACCAGTAAAGACTTCTGCTACGTGGTAAGGCTGAGTTAGGAAACGTTCAATCTTACGTGCACGAGATACAGTTTGCTTATCTTCTTCAGATAGCTCATCCATACCTAGGATAGCGATGATGTCTTTTAGCTCTTTGTAGCGTTGCAGAGTTGACTGAACGCCACGAGCAATGTCGTAATGCTCTTGACCAACAACCAATGGATCTAGCATACGAGATGTTGAATCCAGTGGGTCAATCGCAGGGTATAGACCTAGCGATGCGATCTGACGCGAAAGTACAACGGTTGCATCCAAGTGAGCAAAGGTTGTTGCTGGTGATGGGTCAGTCAAGTCATCCGCAGGTACGTATACCGCCTGAACAGAGGTGATAGAACCGCTCTTCGTTGACGTGATACGCTCCTGAAGTACACCCATCTCTTCTGCTAGTGTTGGCTGGTAACCTACCGCTGAAGGCATACGACCTAGAAGTGCCGATACCTCAGTACCCGCAAGGGTGTAACGGTAGATGTTATCGATGAACAACAGAACGTCACGACCTTCGTCACGGAAACGCTCAGCCATTGTTAGACCAGTCAGTGCAACACGTAGACGGTTACCCGGTGGCTCGTTCATCTGACCGTAAACCATTGCTACTTTTGATTCTTCAGGGTTCTCAACGTTAACAACGCCAGCTTCCTGCATTTCAAAGTAGAAATCGTTACCTTCACGCGTACGCTCACCAACACCGGCAAATACAGATAGACCTGAGTGTTGAATCGCGATGTTGTTGATAAGTTCCATCATGTTAACGGTCTTACCAACACCCGCACCACCAAACAGACCGATTTTACCACCCTTAGCGAATGGACAAATTAGGTCGATAACTTTAACGCCAGTTTCTAGCATTTCAGTTGTGTTTGATTGTTCTTCGTAGCTTGGTGCAGCACGGTGGATAGAGTAACGCTCTTTCTCACCAATCTCACCACACTCATCAATTGGGTGACCTAGTACGTTCATGATACGTCCTAGAGTCGCAGTACCTACTGGCACTTCAATTGGGCGGCCTGTGTTTTCAACAGACAAACCACGACGTAAGCCATCAGAAGTACCCATTGCGATACCACGAACAACACCGCCACCAAGTTGCTGCTGAACTTCCAGTACTAGCGTACCGTTTTCTTTCGCATCAACGTGTAGGGCATCGTATACCTGTGGTACAGAGTCCTGTGGAAACTCTACGTCGACTACCGCACCGATGATCTGTACGATCTTACCTGTAGCCATCGTTAATCCTCTAAACTTATTAATTCTTTGCCTTAAACAACAGATGCACCAGAAACAATTTCTGATAGCTCTTGTGTGATCGCAGCCTGACGGGCTTTGTTGTACACAAGTTGCAGATCATCAATTAAGTTACCTGCATTGTCTGTTGCTGCTTTCATTGCAACCATTCGTGCCGCTTGCTCACTTGCAAGGTTTTCCACTACACCTTGGTATACCTGTGATTCGACATAGCGAACCAATAGGGTATCCAGTAGGGCTTTCGGCTCAGGCTCGTAAATGTAGTCCCAAGAAT
The DNA here is from genome assembly GCF_001650345.1 of Photobacterium jeanii. Classification (GTDB taxonomy): domain Bacteria; phylum Pseudomonadota; class Gammaproteobacteria; order Enterobacterales; family Vibrionaceae; genus Photobacterium; species Photobacterium jeanii. Next base: position 38,816 of record NZ_LVHF01000030.1, read on the forward strand.
GGTTGCGCTGCATGTCTTCGTCTTCTGACTTAGGCAAAGGCAGCAATTGATCAATCACGGGTTCTTGTACCATGGTGTTTACAAAACGGTTGTAAACCAGGTACAGACGGTCTAGTTCACCGTCATCATATTTCTTCAGCATCACGCCTACAGTACCAATCAGCTCATCGACTGTTGGTGCGTCACCCAAGCCAGAAACTTGAGCAGCCACGTTGCCACCGTAGTTGTTAAAGAATGCTGTCGCTTTCGCGCCAATAAGCGCTAGTTCAACGTCAGCACCTTGCTCAGACCAACCTTGAATGTCTGACATCGCTTGCTTGAACATGTTGATGTTCAAACCGCCACACAGACCACGGTCAGAAGAAACAATGATGTAACCCACGCGCTTGGCTTCACGCTCTTCGAGATAAGGGTGCTTATACTCAAGGCTACCAAGGGCGATATGACCGATCACTTTGCGCATAGTTTGTGCGTATGGACGTGATGATTCCATAGCGTCTTGCGTTTTACGCATTTTAGACGCTGCAACCATCTCCATCGCTTTTGTGATCTTTTGAGTGTTCTTAACACTACCGATCTTGTTACGAATCTCTTTTGCGCCGGCCATTGTTACTCTCCGTTAGTAGGTGATCGCAAGCGATCACCAACCAATTACCAAGTCTGGGTCGCTTTGAAATCGTCAACCAGTTTCACGAACTGAGCTTCGATTTCGTCGTTCCAAGCGCCCGTTTCATCAACCTGAGACACAAGCTCAGCGTAGTGACCTTTGGCGTATGACAGCAACGCAGATTCGAAATCAGCAAGCTTAGTTAGCTCAACATCATTCAAGTAGCCTTTTTCAGCCGCAAAGATCACCATGCCTTGTTCGAAAACAGACATCGGCGCGTATTGCTTCTGCTTCATCAGTTCAGTTACTTTCTGACCGTGATCAAGCTGCTTCTTGGTTGCTTCATCAAGGTCTGACGAGAACTGAGCGAAAGCTGCAAGTTCACGGTACTGTGCTAGTGCGGTACGGATACCACCAGACAGTTTCTTGATGATCTTGGTTTGCGCAGAACCACCTACACGCGATACAGAGATACCTGGGTCAACCGCTGGACGAATACCAGAGTTGAACAGTTCTGTTTGTAGGAAGATCTGACCATCAGTGATCGAGATTACGTTAGTCGGTACGAATGCCGATACGTCACCTGCTTGCGTTTCGATAATAGGAAGCGCAGTTAGGGAACCCGTCTGACCTTTCACTTCACCGTTAGTGAATTTTTCTACGTAGTTAGCGTTAACACGCGCAGCACGCTCTAGTAGGCGAGAGTGAAGGTAGAAAACATCACCAGGGAATGCTTCACGACCCGGTGGGCGTTTTAGCAATAGTGAGATTTGACGGTAAGCAACAGCTTGCTTAGACAGGTCATCGTAAACAATCAGTGCGTCTTCACCGCGGTCGCGGAAGTACTCACCCATTGCACAACCTGAGTAAGGCGCAAGGTATTGCAATGCCGCTGCTTCAGATGCAGATGCAACAACAACAATCGTGTTCTCTAGTGCGCCGTGCTCTTCAAGCTTGCGTACTACGTTCGCGATAGTTGATGCTTTCTGACCGATAGCAACGTATACAGAGAAGATACCAGAACCTTTCTGGTTAATGATCGCATCGATCGCCATTGCTGTTTTACCAGTCTGACGGTCACCGATGATTAGCTCACGCTGACCACGGCCGATTGGGATCATTGAGTCAACTGCCTTGTAACCAGTTTGTACTGGTTGATCAACAGATTGACGGTCGATTACGCCAGGTGCAATCACTTCAACAGGAGAGAAAGTCTCTGTTTCGATTGGACCTTTACCATCGATTGGCTCACCTAGTGTGTTCACTACGCGGCCTAGAAGCGCAGGGCCTACTGGTACTTCAAGAATACGACCAGTACCCGTTACTTTCATGCCTTCCTGAAGGTCAGCATATGGGCCCATTACAACCGCACCAACCGAGTCACGCTCAAGGTTAAGTGCTAGTGCATAACGGCCACCAGGTAATTCAATCATTTCACCTTGCATTACGTCTGCAAGGCCATGGATACGAACGATACCATCACTTACCGAGATGATAGTACCTTCGTTGCGCGCTTCACTTACAACGTTGAAGTTTTCAATACGTTGCTTGATCAGTGCGCTAATTTCCGTGGAATTAAGTTGCATGCTCCAATTCCCCAAATCAAGACTGCAAAGTATCGCTCAGGCGGTTTAGCTTACCGCGAACTGAGTTATCGATGACTAAGTCTCCAGCTCTAATCACGACCCCGGCAATCAGGGTCTCGTCTACACTGCAATTCAGTTTAACTTTGCGTGCTAAACGCTGCTCCAGCTTCTCGCTAATCGCAACAAGTTGACTGTCGTCCAGTGTTACCGCAGAGGTCACACTTGCTTCAATCACTTTCTCGTGTTCACTTTTCAGGAACATGAACTCATCACAGACTGCAGGAAGGGCTTTCAAGCGTCCATTTTCAGCCATCACTTTCAGTAAGTTCTGACCAAAGTCGTCAAGTTGCTCGCCACAAACAGAAACGAAGATTTCTGTTAGTTTGTCAGCAGCAAAACCGCTATCCAGAATATCCTGCATAGTCTCATTGTTCGCTACTTCGGCAGCAAAGGTGAGCATTTCAGCCCATTGGCTTAACTCACCTTTCTCAACCGCAAAATCAAAAGCTGCTTTAGCGTAGGGGCGTGCGATAGTAGTCAAATCCGACATGTGCTTGCCCCTTTAATTACAGTTCTGCTGTGACTTTGTTAAGAAGATCAGCGTGCGCATCTTTATCGATAGAACGCTCAATGATTTTCTCAGCACCAATCACGGCTAGAGTTGCAACTTGTTTACGTAGCTCATCACGAGCGCGATTACGTTCAGCTTCGATCTCAGCAAGACCTTGAGCTAGAATTTTATCGCGTTCTGCTTGAGCTTCCGCTTTCGCTTCATCAACGATTTGAGCTTTACGCTTATTAGCTTGCTCAACAATTTCAGTTGCAGTACGTTTTGCTTCTTTTAGTTGGTCAGAAGCATTTGCCTGCGCTAGGTTCAGGTCTTTAGCAGCGCGATCTGCCGCTGCTAAACCGTCAGCAATATTTTTCTGACGCTCTTCAATCGCTTTCATGATTGGTGGCCATACATATTTCATGCAGAACACCACGAAAAGGAAGAAAGCAATCGCCTGACCCAGCAAAGTTGCATTCATATTCACAACTGCATCTCCTTAAAAAGGGTTGCTACGGGTCCGTTCGTTTTATTAACCAGCTAGTTGGCCAACGAATGGGTTTGCGAATGTGAATAGTAGTGCGATTACGATACCGATCATTGGGATCGCATCAAGCAGACCTGCAATGATGAACATCTTAACTTGTAGCATTGGTGCCATTTCAGGTTGACGAGCAGCACCTTCAAGGAATTTACCACCTAGTAGTGCGAAGCCAATCGCTGTACCAAGTGCAGCAAGACCTACAATGATGCCCACGGCAATTGCAGAAAAGCTAAGTAAAGTTTCCATCACTATCTCCAGTTTATTGTTGTCGGCTAAAGTGCCAGTAAAAATTGAAAAAAATATTTAACAAATAATCGTTAATGATTGTCTTCATGTGCCTGAGACAGGTACACAATAGTCAACATCATAAACACGAATGCTTGAATCGTAATGACCAGGATGTGGAAAATTGCCCACGGTACTGAGCCTAGCCATTGAGCCCACCACGGCATCAATGCCGCGATTAGGATAAACACCACCTCACCAGCAAACATGTTACCGAACAGACGCATACCTAGTGAAATAGGCTTCGCTAGTAGCGATACCACTTCAAGAAGTAGGTTGAACGGAATCATAACTGGGTGATTGAACGGGTGAAGAGCCAGTTCTTTCGCAAAGCCGCCAAGACCTTTCACTTTGATGCTGTAGTAAATCATCAGAGCGAAAACGCCCAACGCCATTGCCATGGTGATGTTAACATCCGCACTCGGTACTACCTTAAGATAAGGAATACCTAACCAATGCTCTGCTGGGTACGGTAAGAAGTCAATTGGCACTAAGTCCATGACGTTCATTAGGAATATCCAGCAAAAGATTGTTAGTGCTAACGGAGCAATCAGCGGATTACGGCCGTGGAAGGTATCTTTAACGTTGTTATCAACGAATTCCACCAAAATTTCCACAAAACACTGTAATTTGCCTGGTACTCCTGATGTAGCCTTTTTCGCCACTGAACGGAAAACCCATAAGAAGGCTAAACCCGTTAAGACAGAGAAAAATAGGCTATCGATATGAACCGTCCAGAATCCACCATCACCCACTGCCAAGTTGGTTAAGTGGTGAGTAATGTATCCTGACGGCGTTAGCGCTTCACCTGGCGCAGCCATAACTCATCCTATTTGTTGTTGTTAATGAATAAAACCGGTCCGAAGATGTTAATCCCTAGAACCAGCAAATAGGCCAGTTTGAGGGGAACAAGTTCCACCTCTGTATACAGGTAAACCAACGAAAATAGGATGACTGTGATGAGAATTTTGAGTACTTCGCCCCCGTAAAAGGAAGCCATCACCAAGCGAGCTTTTGAAGCCCCACTAAAGAGAAAAGCACAACCCGCAAATACGGCGTTAGCAACCACAAAGATGCTACCCCCGATAAGTGCTGAGATCCCCCAGTCAACACTGACAGCAAACACTGCCATTATTGCCGTTGCTAAAACGACGCCAGTTTGTAACAACAACAGCCTTTTCGCCAATTGACGTCCCGGCTTGACTAGCGCCGATACCATGTATTCGTTCCTCGAGTCCATTCCACTGCACAAGTGTCGTGCTGGGAAAACTGCAAAAATTATACGGCTCATTAGATTGAAAGCAATCTAATTGCATCAAAAAAAAGTGTTAGATTTTACAACACAATAACCTGATCACGTCATTGTAAATATTGCAACATCTTATCCACGTTTAACCTCACACTTCCTGACCAAACATTGCAAGGATTTGCGTCAGTTTGTGGGGTTCATCGTAAGCGATCACTATCTTGCCTTTCCCGCTTTTTTGCTGATTGAGAGCAACATCGGCCCCCAAGTGCTCACTTAAGCGGCGTTCAAGGTCAATCAACTTAGGATCCGGCGTCTTTTCTGCCGGTGCTGGCGTCGGGCTCAATAGCTTTTTAACCAGCTTTTCAGTATCGCGAACTGTTAGTAATTTGTTAACAACCGTCTGCGCGGCTTCCAGCTGCATTTCCGCCTCGGTTAACGCCAATAGCGCACGGGCATGACCCATTTCCAGTTGGCGTTGCTCGACCATGGTTTTCACTGGCGTCGATAACTGATTAAGACGCAATAAATTCGACACGCTGGCACGGGATTTACCCACCGCATCCGCCACTTGCTGGTGGGTAAGTGAGAACTCACTTTGCAGCTGCTCCAGCGCTTGTGCTTCTTCAATCGCGTTTAAGTCTTCGCGTTGAATATTTTCAATCAATGCCATCGCAATGGCTGCGCGATCGTCAATTCCCTTGATAATACAAGGGACTTTCTGAAGCCCAGCTTGACGAGACGCCCGCCAGCGGCGTTCACCGGCAATGATTTCGTAACTCTCATGCCCCACTTGGCGTACCACAATCGGTTGGATCACGCCTTGGGCTTTAATCGACTCCGCCAACTCAGCCAGTGCTTCATCCGCCATCACCTTGCGTGGCTGATATTGACCCGGCTGTAATTGACTGAGGGGTAAATCTTTTAAAGTACCTTCCGCTGACAGCGACTGCGCGCGTTCAGCATCTTGCTTTTTCGTTTGTGCCGCAGAACTCGTTGCCAATAGCGCATCAAGCCCTTTACCAAGGCCGCGTTTATTCATATTCATGGGTAACCCTTATGCCTGCGAATTTGCTTATGCTTGCTCTCGCGCTAACTCATCACGACGAATAATTTCCCCCGCCAAGGCTAGGTAAGCTTTAGCGCCGCTGGAATACTTGTCGTAATACATCGCAGGACGACCATGACTTGGCGCTTCAGCGAGTCGCACATTACGTGGGATCACGGTGCGGTAAACTTTGTCGCCAAAATGCTTTTTCAGTTGCTGCGAGACTTCGTTAGCGAGACGGTTACGCGGGTCAAACATGGTACGCAGAAGGCCTTCGATTTTTAAATCGGCATTTACGACCGCTGTCAGCTTGCTGATGGTATCCATCAATGCGGTTAAGCCTTCGAGGGCAAAATACTCGCACTGCATCGGCACTAATACCGAATCTGCAGCAGTCATGGCATTGATTGTAAGAAGGTTGAGCGCGGGAGGGCAATCAATAAAGATGAAATCATAGTTATCACGAACTGCAGCCAACGCGTTGCGTAAGCGCACTTCACGAGCGAAAACTTCCATCAATTTAATTTCTGCAGCTGTGACGTCACCGTTCGCTGCAACCAAATGGTAGCCACCGGTTGTATCGGTAACTACCACTTGTTCAAATGGGGTTTCTTCGACCAAAAGATCATAAGCTGTGGCATCCACTTGATATTTATCGACACCGCTTGCCATGGTGGCATTACCTTGCGGATCTAAATCTATCAATAACACCTTACGCTGCGTCGCAGCCAGTGATGCTGCTAGGTTGACGCATGTAGTGGTTTTACCCACTCCGCCTTTCTGATTGGCGACAGCTATAACTCTTCCCACGAAAAAACCTCAAGCAATTAATCCTTTGCCGTCAAGATTACTAGATGACGCTCCCCTTCCAACTCAGGGACTTGCAAAGATTTGACCTTAGTCACAGAACACCACTCTGGTAGCTCTGCAACTTCCTGCTGATCGAACTGACCTTTCAGTGCCATAAAACAGCCGTTCTCAGCTGGCAGATGGCGACACCAAGACACCATGTCGGTCATTGAGGCAAAAGCGCGGCTCAAAACACCGTCAAAACCGGTTTCAGGTTGGAATTCTTCCACTCGGCTTTGCACTGGCGTGACATTGGTGATTTTCAGCTCAAACAGCACCTGACGAATAAAGCGAATACGCTTGCCTAGGCTATCTAGTAAGGTGAAGGCTTTATCAGGGTTCATGATGGCCAACGGAATACCCGGTAGACCAGGGCCAGTACCCACATCGATAAAATTTTCACCCGCAAGGTGTTCGCTGACCACGATACTATCCATGATATGTTTCACTATCATCTCATGAGGATCGCGGACCGACGTCAGATTATACGCTTTATTCCACTTGTGGAGCAGCTCTACATAACCGATCAGTTGATCCAGCTGCTGCTCGCTCACTTGTAATTCAGTTTGCGCGATTAATTGCGCTAAACGCTGTTTCACTATAACGCTCCTATTCGCCTTTCTTCAGTAAACCTTGTTTTTTCAGGTAAACCAGTAGCAATGAGATTGCCGCAGGGGTAATACCCGAAATACGCGATGCCATACCAATGGTTTCCGGCTTAGCGTCATTCAGTTTGGCGATCACTTCGTTCGACAACCCTTTCACCACACTGTAATCAAGATCAAACGGCAATTTGGTCTTCTCATGACGAAGGGATTTTTCAACTTCGTCTTTCTGACGCTCGATGTAGCCTTGGTATTTCACCTGAATCTCAACCTGCTCGCTCGCTTGAACATCAGGGTGAGCAGGGGCAAACGCTTCAAGTTCCGTTAATTGCTCGTAAGTCACTTCCGGACGACGCAGAAGATCTTCACCGCTTGCTTCACGGTTGATCGGCGTTTTAAGGATCGCGTTAACGCTATCAACGTGTTCAGATCCTGTGTGGATCCAAATATCTTTCAGACGTTGACGCTCTTGGGCGATGTTTTCCATTTTTTCGTTGAAACGTGCCCAACGCGCGTCGTCAACCAAGCCCAATTCACGACCCATTTCGGTCAGGCGAATATCAGCGTTGTCTTCACGTAGCAGCAGACGGTATTCGGCACGTGAAGTAAACATGCGGTACGGTTCTTTGGTACCCATGGTTGAAAGGTCGTCGATCAACACGCCCATGTAAGCTTGGTCGCGGCGTGGACTCCAGCCTTCTTTGTCTTGTGCTTGCAGCGCGGCGTTCATACCTGCCAGCAAACCTTGTGCAGCGGCTTCTTCATAACCAGTGGTACCGTTGATTTGGCCCGCAAAGAACAAACCGTCGATAAACTTGGTTTCAAATGTTTGTTTCAGATCGCGTGGGTCGAAGAAATCGTACTCAATCGCATAACCTGGACGCACAATCGCTGCATTCTCAAAACCTTTCATTGAGCGCACGATGTCCATTTGCACATCAAATGGCAAGCTGGTGGAGATCCCGTTCGGGTACAGCTCGTGCGTCGTTAGACCTTCAGGCTCAATAAAGATCTGGTGGCTATCTTTATCAGCAAAACGCATTACCTTGTCTTCAATCGACGGACAGTAACGCGGGCCGATCCCTTCAATCACCCCAGAGTACATCGGGCTACGATCCAAGTTGTTGCGGATCACATCGTGAGTGCGCTCATTGGTGTGGGTGATAAAACACGGGATCTGACGTGGATGATCCGATTGCTTGCCCATGAAAGAGAACAATGGGGTCGGATTATCGCCATGTTGTGCTTGAAGCTGGCTAAAATCGACGGTTCGCGCATCAATACGTGGCGGAGTACCGGTTTTTAGACGATCCACACGGAATGGAAGATCACGTAGTCGATTAGCAAGTGCAATCGACGGTGGATCGCCCGCGCGGCCGCCGCTGTAGTTTTCAAGACCGATGTGGATCTTACCGCCTAAGAAAGTACCGACTGTCAGTACAACGGTTTTCGCACGGAATTTAAGACCCATTTCAGTCACTGCACCAACAACACGTTGATTTTCAACGATAAGGTCGTCTACCGACTGTTGGAACAACATTAAATTTGGTTGGTTTTCAAGCGCTTCACGTACTGCGGCTTTGTACAAAGCACGATCCGCTTGGGCACGAGTTGCGCGTACTGCAGGGCCTTTCGACGAGTTCAAGGTACGGAATTGGATCCCGCCTTTGTCGATCGCACGTGCCATTAAACCGCCAAGGGCATCCACTTCCTTAACCAGGTGTCCTTTCCCGATCCCACCAATTGCTGGGTTACATGACATTTGGCCCAATGTATCGATGTTATGGGTTAGCAATAACGTTTTCTGACCCATTCGAGCTGCAGCTAGCGCGGCTTCAGTACCGGCATGACCACCACCAACAACGATGACATCAAAATTTTCCTGGTAAAACATGGAACTACCTCAGGTATTTAAATCGCCAGTGAATTAGCTTCAAGCAAAGGGGGTGTATTCTATCTTGTTTCGCTTGAAGAGAGAATCTTTCATCAAGATCATTTGATCATCCAAAGTATGGCTCTTAAATATATATAAAGATCTTTTAAAGAGATCTTCTGTTAGATCTACTATTAGGATCGCCTGATCGTGTGGATAAGTGATAAATGATCCTAATGATCATGTATTTAGAGAGGATCATTAATTGTGGAGTAGCATGGATCATCTTTAGGAGTAGCTGGGATCAAAATGGGGACTTATCAACAGGGGGAGTGCGGTGCATAACTTATTCAATGGATAACTATGGGTTGATCACCGTTTAGATCTATAGTTATCCACAGAATAAAGTTGAAAAAAACACGAATTTTGGGATGAAAATTGGCTACTTTTTCATCTTACAATTGGTTTTTCCACGTCATTAGCCAGTTTTCAGCAGGATCTTCAGGTACCGGATGTTGAGATACATCGATATCTAAACGCTCACCAACACGGATCGCGCCCAGTTGCGAGAGCTGCTGATCGAGTAGTTTGGCTGCGGCACAAAAGGTGTCATAGCTCGAATCGCCCAAGCCAACCATACCAAAGTGCAGCCCGCTAAGATCCGGTTGTTGAGCTTGCAGCTGCGCCATAAATGGCTTGATGTTATCGGGCAGTTCACCGGCACCGTGGGTTGAACAGACCACTAACCAGTGGCCATTGAGGGGAAGTTCGCTTAAATCGGCTTGGTTGATAACTTCGGTGCTGTGGCCATCGTCTTCGAGAAGCTCTGACAGGTGGTCAGCAACGTATTCTGCACCGCCTAAGGTGCTGCCTGTGATCAGGGTAATGTGGCTCATAAGGGACCTCTAGGTTCTTGTCTTGGTGTTGATTGTACGCGCCCGAGAGCAAGATTAAAGAGAAGAAATGTAGGGGTATTTGCCTTGGTTGGTGATGAAAGACCACGAGGGTTGCGGTGTTTGAATATTGTGTAGCGATAGCGCGGGTGAGCCTTACGCGTGAAGAGCAAGAAAGAGGGCGTGAGCGTTACTTTGCGGTGTGTTGGGGATAACTGTGGATAGTTAGCAAGAAAATGTATTGAGATGGGGAGCATCCCCAAGCACGGATCGTACTTGGGGTGATGATCGTCACAGTCGCGATAGCGACAGGATCCGATTATTTACCGATGCAGAATGAAGTGAAGATCCGACCTAAAAGATCGTCGGAGCTGAATTCGCCGGTAATTTCACTTAAGTGTTGCTGTGCGAGGCGAAGCTCTTCTGCCAAAATTTCACCAGCCATAAAGCCTTCAAGTTGGTCTTTACCGGTTTCAAGGTGGCTTGCGGCACGCTCTAGTGCTTCTAGGTGACGACGACGGGCCATAAAGCCGCCCTCAGTCGTACCTGAGAAGCCCATACACTCTTTGAGGTGCTCACGTAGGCTTTCAACGCCATCGCCTGTACGTGCTGATAGGCGGATGAGGGTTGGGTTGTTGACGTGGCAAATGCCAGCGTCTTCGCCTGTTAGCTCGACTTTATTGCGGATCACCGTCAGCCCCATGCTTGGTGGGAGACGTTCGATAAAGTCAGGCCAAATGTCAGCAGGATCGGTGGCATCTGTGGTGGTGCTGTCGACCATAAATAGCACCCGATCGGCTTGTTGGATTTCTTCCCACGCCCGTTCGATACCAATGCGCTCGACTTCGTCAGAGGCTTCACGTAGGCCGGCGGTGTCGATGATGTGCAGTGGCATGCCATCGATGTGGATATGCTCGCGAAGGACGTCACGGGTAGTACCGGCAATATCGGTCACGATAGCGCTGTCTTTACCAGAGAGAGCGTTGAGCAGGCTCGATTTACCCGCGTTCGGGCGACCAGCAATGACCACTTTCATCCCTTCACGGATAATGGCACCTTGATTGGCTTCGCGGCGTACTGCTTCAAGGCGATCAATGATGCCGTTAAGGTCGGTACTGACTTTGCCATCTGATAAGAAGTCGATTTCTTCTTCCGGGAAATCAATCGCGGCTTCAACGTAAATGCGCAGGTGAATAAGGGCTTCCACCAGCTCGTTTACACGGGTCGAAAACGCGCCTTGCAGCGATTTAAAAGCACTTTTTGCCGCTTCTTCTGAGCTGGCGTCGATCAAATCGGCAATGGCTTCGGCTTGGGCTAAATCAAGTTTGTCGTTCATGAAAGCGCGCTCAGAGAATTCCCCCGGGCGAGCGGCACGGATACCATCAATCTGCAAGATACGCTTGATCATCATATCCATCAGTACAGGACCGCCGTGGCCTTGGAGCTCTAACACATCTTCGCCAGTGAACGAGTTTGGTCCTTTAAAGAATAACGCGATGCCCTGATCCAGTGCGCTCCCGTCTTCATTTTTAAATGGCAAATATTCAGCGTAACGGGGTTTCAGTTCACGACCCGCAACCGCAAGAGCTACTTCAGTGGCTTTCGGGCCAGAAACGCGGATGATGCCGACGCCGCCACGGCCTGGTGGGGTTGCCTGCGCAACAATGGTATCAGTGTGTTCGATCATAACTTTGGCTTAATTCGTAAAATTCGCGCTAATTGTAAACAGAGTTGACCGGAAAACCTAGCCACCCATTCATCGCTTGGCATGGGAGGTGGTTGCGGTGAACCCTGACTTGGTTACAACTATAGGCTAAATGAGATAGAAAAAAGGCGACCCGAAGGTCGCCTTAGTCGAAGTAGGTTAGCAATTACTTGCTATGTAAGCCTTTCTTCTCAAGGGCACGGTAAATCAGTGTTTGCTGAATTAGCGTTACGATGTTCGATACTAGCCAGTATAGAACTAGACCTGATGGGAAGAACAGGAAGAAGAAAGTGAACATCACAGGCATGAAGGTCATGATCTTCTGTTGCATTGGATCGGTTACTGTCGTTGGGCTCATTTTTTGGATCATGAACATCGACGCACCCATCAGGATAGGCAAGATGAAGTAAGGGTCTTGCGCTGATAGGTCGTGGATCCAGCCAAAGAATGGCGCGTGACGTAGCTCAACCGACTCCATTAGTGCCCAGTACAGCGAAATGAAGATAGGCATTTGTAGCAAGATAGGTAGACAGCCACCCAGTGGGTTCACTTTTTCTTTCTTGTACAGTTCCATCATTTCTTGGCTCATGCGTTGACGGTCGTCGCCGAAACGTTCACGCATTGCTGTCAGCTTAGGCTGAAGCATACGCATTTTCGCCATTGAGGTGTACTGTGCTTTAGTTAGCGGGTACATCGCACCACGTACGATGAAGGTCAGTACCATGATAGCCAGACCCCAGTTCACCACGATACCTTGGATGAAAGACAGTAGGGTATGAAGTGGGCTTGCGATGAACCACAACCAACCGTAGTCGACAGTTAGGTTAAGGTTTTTCGCTGTCGCTTCCATTTGGTCTTGAAGCTTAGGACCTACCCATAGGGTAGATGTTAGTGTTTGCTCACTACCTGGTGCTACCGTTTCTGCTGGTAGGCGAACACCGATGTAACCTTGACCGTTGCTTGCGCGGGTGTACAGGTTCGATGCTTGATCAGCACGAGGGATCCACGCTGATACGAAGTAGTGTTGTAGCATTGCAGCCCAACCTTGATTCGTTGTCAGGTTAAGGTTCTTTTCCTGCATGTCATCAAAGCTGTATTTTTTGTAGTTGGTTTCGTCAGTTGAGTACGCACCACCACGGTAAGTTGGCATGGTTAGGCTACCACCGTCGTCCATCAGGTTTTGGCGAAGTTGTGCGTACATTTGTACGTTCGCCGCTTTGTCTGATTGGTTATCGACTGTGTATTGAACGTCGATAGCGTAGCTGCCGCGTTTCACTACGAAAGTCTTGGTGTAGTTGATGCCGTCTTTGCTGTACGTCATTGGAACGCGTAGTTCGTCTTGACCGTCAGCAAGAGTGAATTCTGTACCTTCAACTTGAAGTTGTGCACGACCGTCAGTCGAGTCGATACCGTTAGCACCAATCAGGCCTGATTGCGCGATGTAACGGTGACCTTCGTCGTTTTTAAGCAGTACGAATGGGTCTTCTGAATCTAGTTCGTTATCGTAAGCCAGTAGTTTAGCTTCGATTACGTCACCACCAAGCGTATCTACTGTTAGAGCCAGTACGTCTGTGTTGATAGTGATGAGGTTATTGGACGTGCTTTGGTCAGTAACTGGTTGGCCATCTGCCGAATGTGAAGGCACATCACCACTGTTGTTAACTTGCTGCGCTACTCCCTGTCCTTGTACTTGCGGGTTGTTGTCCATATTCCACTGTTGGAACAGTAGGAAAGAGACAAACAGTAGGGCTATTAACAGAATATTGCGTTGGGCATCCATCGTTAATTATCTCTGTCGTTATGCTTGGTGGGCGGAACGGGGTCGAAACCTCCGTTGTTCAAAGGATGACATCTTAATAGACGTTTCGCTGCTAACCAACAACCTTTTATCGATCCATGTGTTTTTACTGCTTCAATAGCGTATTGCGAACAAGTAGGGGTGAAACGACAACGAGGCCCGATTAACGGACTGATAGCGAGTTGGTAAAAGCGGACTAGTCCAATGACTAGCCACGCGAAGGGCGAGACAGGCGATGCCATAATTTATCTAACAGTTTAAAGAGCTCTTCGTTGCTCAGCTCTTGGGCACTCTTCTTGGCGATAACGACAAAATCTTTCGCAGGTAAGTCTGCTTGCTTAAGACGAAAACTTTCACGTACGAGACGTTTGAAGTGGTTGCGACCCACTGCTGTTTTGATCTGTTTTTTCGGCACTGCAAGACCAAGGCGAGGGTGGTTTAGGTCGTTAGGTCGGGCAAGAATAGTTAAGTGAGGAGAGCCAGCGCGGTGAGCTTGCTGGAAGACATTTTTATAATCTTCGGGAGTTAACAGACGTAACTCCCGAGAAAAGCCTAGCTTATTCAAAATAATCAGAGATTATTTAGAAAGGCGCTTACGGCCTTTAGCACGACGTGCATTGATAGTTGCGCGACCGTTCTTAGTAGCCATGCGAGCACGGAAGCCGTGAGTACGCTTGCGCTTTAGAACTGAAGGTTGAAAAGTGCGTTTCATGGTTTTACCTTAAAATTAACTGATCAGTTTTTAAGTTTGTTATTTAGTTTCGGATGATATTTCATCCGCGACCTCTAACAAAGAGGCGGAATTGTAATCACTGACTCTTAAAGAGTCAATCATTAACCCATCTATACAGACGGGCGCTGAATTATACGTTTTACAGCTCAGAGTGCAAGGATCCTTTGTTGATCCCCACTTGGCGTAAGAACTTTTGTAGTCGCTGATCCTGTGGATGGTTGAAGATCTGATCCGGTGTGCCTTGCTCAACGAAGCGACCATCGGCCATAAAGATCACCCGATCGGCGACTTCGCGTGCAAATTGCATTTCATGGGTCACCACTAGCATGGTTTGATGGCGCTGTGCCAGCGTTTTCATTAAACCTAGCACCTCTCCGACCCATTCCGGATCCAAGGCTGACGTCGGTTCATCAAATAACAGTAGCTCGGCATCTTGCGCCATCGCGCGCCCGATCCCAACCCGTTGTTGCTGTCCGCCAGATAGTGCCGCGGGATAAGACTCAGCTTTATCACCCAAGCCAATATCATCGAGAATTTGTTGCGCTTTGCGATAGGCGTCCTCTTTGGTCCAGCCTTTGACGGTGATCAGCCCCTCCGCAATATTTTGTTTGGCTGTCATGTGCGCAAACAGGGCATAGTTCTGGAATACAAAGCCGGTTTTACGGCGTAGAGCCAAAATATCAGCCTTATTGGCTTTGGCACTGTCGACGTTGACGTCATCAATGGTGATTTGCCCTTGTTCGGCTTGCTCTAAGAAATTGATGCAGCGTAATAAGGTGGACTTGCCGGTGCCGGATGGGCCGATGATCACCACGATTTCACCTTTATTAATGGTCAGATCGAGATCGGCAAATACCGTGCTGTCACCAAAGCGCTTGGTTAATTGAGAGAATGTCATCATCGTATGTACGCCTTATTGAGTTTGCGCTCTGCTACGTGTTGTAAGCGAGTCAGTACTACCACCATCAGCCAGTAAATCAGGGCGACGGCTAAGAAAGCCTCAAAGAATTTAAAGCTGGAAGAGGCCTCCATTTGCGCCCGTGCCATGATTTCAGCGACCCCTAAGGTAAAGGCAAGTGAGGTCGATTTGATCATGTCGATGAAGTAGTTCATCAGCGATGGCAGAGCGATACGGGTGGCTTGTGGCAAGATCACTCGGCGCATGGTTTGCCATTCGGTCATCCCGATCGCCAAGCTCGCCTCACGTTGGCTGCGATCGATGCCTAAAATTGCGGCACGGATACTTTCGGCTTTATAAGCGGCAAAGTGGAGGCTTAAACCGATCACTGCGGCGGTAAAGGCATCAAGGCCGATAAACAGTGGGAAGATTTGCGGTAAACCGTAATAAAGCAGGAATAGCTGGACCAGAAGCGGCGTACCACGGAAAAAACTAATGTAGAGCTGGGCGAGCTGATCCAATACCGGTAAGCGGTAGACTCGGATCATCGCGATAGCGATGGCAATGACCAAAGCGAACAGTAAGCCCCAAAGTGCCATAGCAAGGGTAATGCCAAGGTAGCCTAGTAATATAGGCACTAGCGAGAGCATGTAGTCAAAATCAAAACCCATAAAACGTGTTCCGTAATGTGTGCTGTGTGGTTGTATGTCAGTGCATCAGTGCATAGTGGTGACGCAGGTTGATTGTGTTTGTTGTTAGTTGAGTTGGTGCTTAAAAGGGGTAAAACTCACCCGAGGGTGAGTTTTAAGTGTATTGGCTATGACGAAAAGTGACGCGGAAAGGTGATTATTGGGTGATATCGGTATCAAACCACTTCACTGAAATCTCTGCGAGCGTGCCGTCTTGGCGCATTGCCGCCAACGCTTTGTTCACTTCATCGCGCAGTGCTTCGCCTTTAGCGTTATTAACAAACGGCCATGCGTTTTCAATGCGTTCAAATGGTTTACCTGCAAGTTGTAATGGCAGGTTGGCTTTTTTGATCAGCTCCACTGACGACAAACGGTCCATCACAAAGGCATCGGTACGGCCAAGAGCGACATCGTGCTCGATACCAGCATCGTAGGTTTTGATGGTGATATTGGCGGCGTTATCCAATCCACGTAGTAGCTGTTCGTAGTTAGACCCTAAGTTAACACCAACGGTTTTACCGTTTAGGTCTTGGGTATCCTTAATGCTGGTATTGCCTTTACGCACCACCAGCTGCGCGCCATCAATCACATAAGGTGCCGAAAACAGGTATTTGGCTTTACGCGCGTCGGTGATAGTGATTTGGTTCGAAATGGTATCGATACGACCCGTTTCCAAAAGCCCAAATAAGCCCGAGAAGTTAGCGGTTACAAACTCCACTTGGTAGTCATTGCGCTTGGCAATTTCATTCCACAGGTCGACTTCAAAGCCTTGCAGCTTATCTTGTTTGACAAAAGTAAACGGAAAATAACGACCAGACATGCCCACTTTGACGTCCGTGGCAGCCTGAACCGCTTGGCTGGTGCCTAAGGCAAGTACAAGGGCAGTTAATGTGGTTTTCATCCAGTGTTTCATTCTGTCTACTCCTAGCAAGACATCAAAAAGTGCTGAATCATCCTACTTGTTTATAACTCTGTTAATTAAATAACGATGAGTTATTTAAAATAACGATGAGTTATTTAAAATAACGATGAGTTATTTAAAATAACTTTTAGTAAGGTTAGCCGGATCTTGGCCTTTGTTGATATTTTTGTGGGTAATCGGGGGGGAATTTGTGCTGATCTGGGGTTCCATTGTGCGATCTATGTGAATAAGTCTGATCTTATTCACTGGATCTGCGATCTCTTTGCTGGCGATCCTGCGCCAGCAAGTATAAAATTGATTCCCTTTTTGTGTTTTGTTATTCAGTGTGGAGTCGAACTTGTCATCTTCGCTATGGTTGCAGTGCCTTCAACGCTTTCAGGAAGAACTCCCTGCGACAGAATTCAGCATGTGGATCCGCCCTCTACAAGCTGAGCTAAACGATAATACGCTGACTTTGTTTGCGCCTAACCGCTTTGTGCTGGATTGGGTCAGAGATCGGTACCTTAATCACATCAACCGCATGCTGAATGAATTTTGCGGTAACGATGTGCCTGCTCTGCGCTTTGAAGTGGGCAGCCGTCCTGTGTCTGCGCCACCGCCACCACCGAAGCCGGTGGCAACTCCACCGCCAGTAGCCAATGTGAACTTAGGTATGGCACCGCCTGTGCTGGAAGACGATCTTCCAAGCCCGCAGTGGGAGCCGGCACCGTCACCGGTGCAACCTGAGACGCAAGTCGGGTTCCGCTCTAACGTCAATCCGAAACACAACTTCAACAACTTCGTTGAAGGTAAGTCGAACCAATTGGGTTTGGCGGCTTGCCGTCAGGTTGCAGACAACCCGGGCGCAGCGTATAACCCACTGTTTTTATACGGTGGTACTGGTTTAGGTAAAACTCACTTATTGCATGCGGTAGGCAATGCCATCGCTGATCGTAAACCCAATGCCAAAGTGGTTTACATGCATTCCGAGCGTTTCGTGCAAGATATGGTGAAAGCCTTGCAGAACAATGCCATCGAAGAATTTAAACGTTACTACCGTAGCGTCGATGCCTTGTTGATCGATGACATTCAATTCTTTGCTAACAAAGAGCGCTCGCAAGAAGAGTTTTTCCATACCTTTAATGCCCTGTTGGAAGGCAACCAACAGATCATCCTAACCTCGGATCGTTACCCGCGTGAGATCAGCGGAGTTGAAGATCGCCTGAAGTCACGCTTTGGTTGGGGCTTAACGGTCGCGATCGAGCCGCCTGAGCTGGAAACTCGCGTGGCGATCTTGATGAAAAAAGCCGAGCACAACAATATTCGCTTGGCAGATGAAGTGGCGTTTTTTATCGCTAAACGTCTGCGCTCGAATGTGCGTGAGTTGGAAGGGGCATTGAACCGTGTGATTGCCAACGCCAACTTTACGGGCCGTGCTATCACCATTGATTTCGTGCGTGAAGCGCTACGTGACTTACTGGCATTGCAAGAGAAGCTGGTAACGATAGATAATATCCAGAAGACTGTCGCCGAATACTATAAAATAAAGATGGCTGATATGCTGTCTAAGCGTCGTTCGCGCTCGGTTGCGCGTCCACGTCAAATGGCGATGGCGTTATCGAAAGAGCTTACCAACCACAGCTTGCCTGAAATTGGCGATGCGTTTGGTGGCCGTGACCATACCACGGTGCTGCACGCCTGCCGTAAAATCGAACAGCTGCGTGAAGAAAGCCACGATATCAAAGAAGATTACTCAAACCTAATTAGAACATTGTCGTCTTAATATGAAATTTTCCGTTGAACGCGAACATTTATTAAAGCCGCTGCAGCAGGTATCTGGTGCTTTGGGCGGTCGTCCTTCGTTACCGATCTTGGGTAACCTGTTACTGCAAGTTGCCGAAGGGTACCTGTCAGTAACCGGCACCGATCTTGAAGTGGAATTGGTGGCGAAATTGGCGTTAGACGGTGAATACGACGAAGGGTCTATCACAGTACCGGCGCGTAAGTTCCTTGATATCTGTCGAGGACTGCCTGATAGCTCTACTATCAAGATTGCTCTTGAAGGCGACCGTGTCATCATTCGTTGTGGTCGTAGCCGCTACTCGCTATCGACGCTACCTGCGAATGACTTCCCGAACATCGACGATTGGCAAAGCGAAGTGGAATTTACTTTGCTGCAAGGCCAAATGCGTCAGCTAATTGATAGCACCCAATTTTCCATGGCGCACCAAGATGTGCGTTACTACCTCAACGGGATGCTATTTGAGACCAACGAACAACACCTGCGTTCGGTGGCGACCGATGGTCACCGTATGGCTGTGTGCGCGCTGGATATCGAACAGTCGCTACCAAGCAAACAAATTATCGTACCGCGTAAAGGGGTATTGGAATTAGTGCGTTTGCTTGATACGCCGGATGCCCAAGTGGCGATCCAAATCGGTAATGCCAATATTCGCGCTACGGTAAACAACTTTGTGTTTACCTCTAAGTTGGTTGATGGTCGTTTCCCTGATTACCGTCGTGTAATGCCACAAAACACCACCAAAACGTTGGAAGCGAGCTGTGATGAACTGCGTAAGGCTTTCTCTCGTGCGGCGATTTTGTCGAACGAGAAATTCCGTGGTGTACGTGTGAATTTCAGCGGTAGCGAAATGCGCATTACCGCCAATAACCCTGAGCAAGAAGAAGCCGAAGAGTTTCTTGATGTAAGCTACGAGGGTGACGATCTTGAGATTGGCTTTAACGTGAGCTATGTACTGGATGTGTTGAACACGTTGAAGTGTGAGCGGATCCGTATGTCGATGAGCGATGCGAACGCCAGTGCCTTGATCGAAGACTGCGCAACCGACGAAGCCATGTACGTGGTTATGCCAATCCGACTATAAGGCATGGCACTTACCCGTTTAATCATAAAAGACTTTAGGAATGTTGAAGCTTGCGATTTAACCTTATCGCCAAGCTTCAATTTTCTTATTGGTGCCAATGGCAGCGGAAAGACCAGTGTATTGGAGGCGGTGCACTATTTAGGGCACGGTCGCTCGTTTCGCAGCCATTTAACCAGTAGAGTGATCCGTCATGAGCAAAATGAGTTGTTCATTCATGGTCGGATCCAGCCCGACAGTCGAGCTGAATTGCCAGTTGGTTTAAATAAGAAGCGCGACGGGACTACCGAAGTTAAAATCGGTGGTGAAACCGGGCAAAAGATGGCGCAGTTGGCGCAAATCCTACCGTTACAGTTGATCACCCCTGAAGGGTTTGAGCTGTTGATTGGTGGTCCTAAATTTCGCCGCTCGTTTATCGATTGGGGCGTGTTTTATGTTGAGCCGCGTTTTTATCAAGCGTGGAGTCGAGTAAAGCGCCTTACCAAGCAACGCAATGCGCTGCTAAAAACCGCCCAGAGCTACCGTGAACTCAGTTATTGGGATCAAGAGTTAGCCCAACTGGCAGAAAACATCAGCCAATGGCGCGATGAGTATCTGCAGGCGGTAAAACAAAAAGCCAATGAAATCTGCCAAGGCTTTTTGCCTGAATTTGATATCCAGTTGGGGTACTACCGCGGCTGGGAAAAAGAAACCCCGTATGCCGAGTTGCTAAAGCGCAATTTTGAGCGCGATTGCCAACTCGGTTATACCGCAAGTGGCCCCCACAAGGCTGACTTGCGAATAAAAGTGGCTGGAACGCCGGTTGAGGATGTGTTGTCCCGTGGTCAGCTTAAGTTGATGATGTGTGCGCTACGTTTGGCACAAGGGATCCATTTAACAGAAGTAACCGGCAAACAGTGTATTTACCTAATTGATGATTTTGCTTCCGAGCTGGATAGCCATCGGCGTGCGCTGTTAGCGCAACGGTTAAAGGAAACCAACGCCCAGGTGTTCATCAGTGCCATCAGTGACGATCACGTGGCTGATCTCCAAGATGAAAATGGCAAGCTGTTTCATGTGGAACACGGTAAAATAACCGCAGGATAATTTAAGCGAGAGTAACTCAATGTCCAACAATTACGATTCATCAAGCATTAAGGTGCTTAAGGGCCTAGATGCGGTACGTAAGCGCCCAGGGATGTACATTGGCGATACCGATGACGGTACTGGCCTGCACCATATGGTTTTTGAGGTTGTCGATAACTCTATCGATGAAGCTCTTGCTGGCCATTGTGAAGACATCATTGTCACCATTCATGAAGACGGTTCGGTATCGGTAAGCGATGACGGCCGTGGTATTCCGACTGAAATTCACCCTGAAGAAGGGGTATCTGCTGCTGAAGTTATCATGACGGTACTTCACGCCGGTGGTAAGTTCGATGACAACTCGTACAAAGTATCGGGTGGTCTGCACGGGGTAGGTGTGTCGGTAGTAAACGCCCTGTCTGAAAAAGTGGAACTGACTATTCACCGCGCAGGCGATATCCACCAACAAACATACAGTCACGGTGAGCCTCTTGCGCCACTGAGCGTGATTGGTGATGCAGGTGAGCGTACTGGTACTCGTATTCGTTTCTGGCCAAGTGCGGAAACTTTCTCTACCACTGAATTCCAATACGAAATTTTAGCGAAGCGTCTGCGTGAGCTTTCGTTCCTAAACTCAGGCGTATCAATCAAATTGATCGATGAGCGTGAAGACGGCAAACAAGACCACTTCATGTACGAAGGTGGTATTCAAGCATTCGTTGAGCACTTGAACCGTAACAAGACGCCGATCCACCCGAAAGTTTTCCACTTCAATTTTGAGCGTGAAGACGGTATCTCTGTCGAAGTTGCAATGCAGTGGAACGATGGCTTCCAAGAAAATATCTACTGTTTTACTAACAACATTCCACAGCGCGACGGTGGTAGCCACCTTGCGGGCTTCCGTGGTGCACTAACGCGTACTTTGAATAACTTCATGGATAAAGAAGGTTATTCGAAGAAAGCCAAGACTGCGACCTCTGGTGATGATGCGCGTGAAGGTCTAACGGCTGTGGTATCGGTGAAAGTGCCGGATCCAAAATTCTCTAGCCAGACCAAAGACAAGCTAGTATCAAGCGAAGTGAAACCAGCCGTTGAATCATCAATGGGTGAGAAGCTAAGTGAATTCCTACTAGAAAACCCGAACGATGCGAAGACGGTTTGTACCAAGATCATCGATGCGTCTCGTGCGCGTGAAGCGGCGCGTAAAGCGCGTGAGATGACCCGCCGTAAAGGTGCGTTGGATCTAGCCGGTCTTCCGGGCAAACTTGCAGACTGTCAGGAAAAAGATCCTGCATTGTCTGAACTTTACATTGTGGAGGGTGACTCTGCGGGTGGTTCCGCTAAGCAGGGTCGTAACCGTAAGAACCAAGCGATTTTGCCACTGAAAGGTAAAATCCTTAACGTAGAAAAAGCACGTTTCGATAAGATGCTATCTTCGCAAGAAGTGGCAACCCTGATTACGGCGATGGGTTGTGGTATCGGTCGTGACGAATACAACCCGGATAAACTGCGTTACCACAGCATCATCATCATGACCGATGCCGACGTCGATGGTTCGCACATCCGTACGCTACTGTTGACCTTCTTCTACCGTCAAATGCCTGAGTTGATCGAGCGTGGTCACATCTACATTGCTCAGCCACCGCTTTACAAAGTGAAGAAAGGTAAGCAAGAGCAATACATCAAAGATGATGAAGACATGAACCAATACCAAGTGTCTTTGGCATTGGATAACGCGGCGCTATTTGCGACCGAAGGTGCACCTGCGATGACAGGTCTAGCACTGGAAAACTTAGTGAAGCAGTACAACGCGGGTATGAAGCTGGTGGATCGCATGAGCCGTCGCTACCCACGCATTTTGCTGAACGAGTTGGTTTACCAACCGCGTCTAACTACAGACATGCTAGCGACAGAAGCTTCGGTTGAAGCTTGGGTTGCTCCTGTAGTGGAAGCGTTGAATGCTAAGCAAGCTGGCGAGAGTCACTTTACTCAAGCTGTGGTACGTGACGAAGAGAACAATGTGTTCCTACCGAAAGTCGTGGTACGTACCCATGGTGTTGATCACGAATACCCACTGAGCTTCGATCTACTGAACTCGAAAGAGTACGCGAAGCTAGCTGAGTTGGCCGAAGCCTTGAATGGTCTACTGGAAGAGTCTGCTTACGTGCAACGTGGTGAGCGTAAACAACCTGTTGCGTCGTTTGAAGAAGCACTTAACTGGCTGATCAAAGAGTCGCGTCGTGGTCTATCACTACAGCGCTACAAAGGTCTGGGTGAGATGAACCCAGAGCAGCTTTGGGAAACAACGATGGATCCTGAATCACGTCGCATGATGCAAGTGACTATCAGCGATGCGGTTGCTGCCGATGAGCTGTTCACGACGCTAATGGGTGATCAGGTTGAGCCTCGTCGTCACTTCATCGAAGAAAATGCCCTAAACGCTAACCTAGATGTGTAGTTTTTTATAAATACACGATTCGGTCTAAAAAACGTCGCCAAGAGCGACGTTTTTTTTGCTTTTTATTCAGGTTGTTAGGAGGGGGATGTGACTTTTGAAAATTTTTTCGCTTCAGCCCTTGGAAAAAACAGCGTTAAGCCTTATATCTATTTATGAAGAGCAAGACGCCAAATACTGGGTCGAGCGCGAGGTTTGTCCTACAGAGGAAAACCACTTCATACACAGATTAACTTATATTGCTTCTTAGAAGGATAGTATTATGCGCAACGTAGATTTCACCCCTCTTTACCGCTCTGCAATTGGTTTTGACCGTCTGTTTAACCAAATGGAAAAGAACTTTAGCAGCAATAACAATGCCGGTTACCCTCCATACAACATCGAGCAGCAAGACGAAAATCACTACCGCATTACGATGGCAGTGGCAGGCTTTGCTGAAGAGCAACTGGATATTACCCAACAGCAAAATATCTTAATTGTGCGTGGTACCCGTGAAGAGAGTGCCCCTGAGCGTGAATACCTATATCAAGGTATCGCAGAGCGCGATTTTGAACGTAAATTCCAATTGGCTGACTACGTAAAAGTTGTAGGCGCACAAATGGAAAATGGCTTACTGCACGTAGAACTGGAGCGTGAAATTCCAGAAGAACAAAAGCCACGTAAAATCGCCATTAACGGTCAACGCTTGCTAGAAAGTGAGTAACCGATCGTTAAGATAGGGCTCGGAAAGAGTAGTGAAAGGTCAGCGTAAGCTGGCCTTTTTTAATGCCTGAATTTTGTGTGTGGGCGTCGTGGGGTGATACTTAACTCTGTTATTCATCAAAGCGCGTCTATCGATGTGAGAAAGGTGAAACCATGTTTCACGTGAAGCACAGATTTGCTGATGGCTGATATTACGCTGGCTAAACGTTAACAAGCAGCGCAAGGCTGCTTGTTAAGTATTAAGGTTTTATCAGTGATGGTAAAACCAAGTGACGAAATGGTTTACGGCTTAGATGAACAGTTTAGATGAGCGACTTAGATGAAATCGGCGAGTAGTTAGCCGTGGGCATAGGCGTTCGCAACTTCTTCCGCAATCACCGCAATGCCTTTTTTCATGTCTTCATCACTTTGTACATAGTTCATTCGTAAGCACTCATGGCCGTGTTGCCAGTCATGATCCAACCCGATAAAGAAGTATTCTCCCGGCACAATCAACACCCCACGAGCTTTCAAACGACGGTACAACTCCATGGTGGTGATCGGTAAATCCTTAAACCATAGCCATAAGAACATCGCCCCTTCGGGTTTATGAATTCGAAAACGCGGGTCGGGGATAGCCCGTTGTAACAGCTCGACGGCTTGCTGAGATTTACGAAGATAAAAAGGCTTGATCACTTGTTCACTCAAGGTGAGTAAATCTTGTTGCTCAATCATTTTGTGGGCAATGGCTGGACCAACACTGCCGGGTGCCAAGCTCAATACACCATTCATGTTTGCCAGTGCGGTGGTGATTTCTTCGCTGGCAATGACAATCCCACAGCGTAAACCCGGTAATCCCAGTTTCGATAAGCTCATGCACAAGATGGTGTTGTCATTCCAGAACGGGGTCACCTCGGCAAAGATAATATCGGGGAATGGCATCCCGTAGGCGTTATCGATGATCAGTGGGATATTGTGTTGGCGTGCCAGTGCATCGAGATGTTGGGTTTCCTCATCGGTAAGCACATTGCCGGTGGGGTTGGTTGGTCGTGAGGCACAAATGGCACCGATGCTGTCGTCGACCACCAGGTGGTCAAAATCAACGTGGTATTTGAACTGACCGTTGTCGAGTAGGGTGATTTCTGGTTTGTAGGAGATAAACATCTCGTCACTCAATCCAGCGTCACCATAACCAATGTACTCTGGTGCAAGCGGTAAGAGGATTTTTTTATGTTGCCCTTCGAACTGACCTGCCAGCAAGTTGAACAGATTGAAGAACGCGCTTTGACTGCCGTTGGTGAGGCTAATATTGCTAGGTTTGATATCCCAGCCATAGGTTGTCTTTAACAATGCGGCAAGGGCGTTGATAAAAGTATTCTTGCCTTGTGGACCATCGTAGTTGGTCATGGCGGCAGTGAGTTCACCACTGGCTGCCATCGCTTGGGTGAGTTGATTGAAGTACTCTACCATCTCTGGGATTTGTGCTGGGTTACCACCGCCCAGCATCACTGCATCGGGATTACGTAATCCATCGTTTAGATCTTCCATTAATTGGGTGATACCCGAATAACGGCCAAACTTATCTCCGAACTTTGAAAACTCCATCTTTACTTCCGACCTCAGCCTATCTTTGATTTTATCGTTATTACATAGCTGTATAACTTATGCTCAGCTGTCAACATACCTGATCCAATCCCGAAGGAAAAGTGACTTTTAACGATTGAATAACAAGTTCAAGCACGACACCGCTGCGTACCTTATAAGTGTAGAGGGTGAAGCTCAGTAATGGTTTTTCGAGAGGAGGGATAAGTGTATTGGTTGTGTAGCGAAGCGAGGAAATATCACCCTGAGCGCGTTTCATGTGAAACACTGTATTGTGAGTAGGTTATAGGATGAATGATGGTGGTAAGCGTGCCAAGGAATAACAAAAAGCCCAGCGCGAGGCTGGGCTTTGGTTTTATGATTTGCTTAACGCGTGCTGCGCTTATTTCTGAAGTAGAGAGATATCCGCTACTTTGAAGAACGCATTACGTAGTTGGCTTAGCATGGTTAGACGGTTCACTTTAAGTTGCTCGTCGTCAGCCATTACCATTACGTTATCGAAGAATGCATCAACGGCGTCGCGTAGGGTCGCTAGCTCAGACAGTGCTTGCTGGTAATCACCGGCAGCAAATACTGGTGCTAGTTTTTCAAGCGTGGCAGCAATATCAGCAGCCAGTGCCTTCTCTGCATCTTCAACCAATAGGTTGTTATCAACGTTTGCTGCTAGCTCACCGTCGAATTTCGCTAGGATGTTACCTACACGCTTGTTCGCTGCTGCTAGTGATTCAGCTGCGTCTAGAGAGCGGAAGTGCGTTACCGCTTTCACACGCTTATCGAAATCAGCAGGTTGCGTTGGGCGTAGCGCTAGTACCGCTTGGATCACATCAACGCTGTGGCCTTCGTCTTGGTACCATGCACGGAAACGACCCAGCATGAAGTCGATAACTTCTTCAGCTACGTTGTTGTTAGTTAGCTTGCTGGTGCCTTCGGCATCAACGAATAGCGATTGTGCTTTAGCGATCAGGTCTACTAGGTCTAGGTTGTAACCTTTTTCTACGATGATACGTAGCACACCCAGTGCTGCACGGCGAAGTGCGAATGGGTCAGAACCTTTAGGTGCTTGGCCGATACCGAAGATACCTACTAGGGTATCTAGCTTATCTGCCATCGCAACCGCAGCAGAAACACCAGTGCTTGGTAGTTCGTCACCTGCGAAACGAGGCATATATTGCTCGTTCAGTGCTAGGGCAACTTCTTCTGCTTCACCGTCGTGACGTGCGTAGTGCATGCCCATAACACCTTGGGTATCGGTAAATTCGAATACCATAGAGGTCATAAGGTCACATTTTGCTAGCAAGCCTGCGCGCTTAGCATTGGTAACGTCAGCATCGATTTTCTCTGCGATGTAACCAGCTAGCTCGGTAATACGGTCAGTCTTGTCTTTGATCGTACCCAGTTGCTTTTGGAAGATCGCCGTTTCTAGCTCAGGTAGGCGATCAATCAACGGACGTTTACGGTCGGTGTTGAAGAAGAACTCTGCATCAGCTAGGCGAGGGCGTACAACCTTCTCGTTACCTTCGATAATTTGGCGAGGGTCTTTCGAGATGATGTTCGATACGAAGATGAACTTAGGTACTAGGTTGCCTTCAGCATCGTACACTGGGAAGTACTTTTGATCGCCTTTCATGGTGTAAACCAGCGCTTCAGACGGTACGTTCAGGAAGTCTTCTTCGAAAGAAGCTGTCAGTACTACCGGCCATTCAACCAGTGATGTTACTTCTTCAACTAGCTCGTCTTCTAGATCGGCTTTACCGCCAACGGCTTCAGCCGCTTTCTGTGCGTCAGCAAGAATGATGGCTTTACGAGCTTCGTAATCCGCCATGACTTTACCGCGCTCTTCTAGAATCGCAGGGTATTGCTCTGCGTTATCGATAGTGAATTCAGCTTCGCCCATGAAACGGTGACCGCGGATAGTGCGCGCCGATTCAACGCCTAGGATAGTGCCTGGGATCAGTTTGTCGCCAAGCAGCATAGTTAGGGTTTTAACAGGACGAATGAATTGGGTTTCTTTATCGCCCCAACGCATTGGCTTAGGAATAGGAAGCTTCGCAAGTGCGTTCGCCGCCATGCCGCAAAGAAGTGCGTCAGCCGCTTGGCCTTTTACTTCTTGTTTGAACAGTAGCCATTCGCCTTTATCTGTTTTTAGGCGATCCGCTTGCTCAACGGTGATGCCGTTACCACGAGCCCAGCCTTGTGCGGCTTTGGTTGCGTTACCGTCAGCATCGAATGCCACAGAAACTGCAGGGCCACGCTTTTCAACCACTTTGTCTGGTTGATTCTCAGCAAGACCTGCCACTTTAAGGGCAAGACGACGTGGTGCTGCATACCACTTCACACCTTGGTGAGGTAGGTCTGCTGCTTTTAGCTCAGCTTCGAAGTTTGCTGCAAATGCTTCTGCTAGGGTACGCAGGGCTTTTGGTGGTAGCTCTTCAGTACCAAGCTCAATTAGGAAATTGTGTTCAGCCATGCTTTACCCTTATTTGTCTTTTTTGCACATAGGGAAGCCAAGTGCTTCACGTGAAGCATAGTAAGCTTCAGCCACTTGCTTCGTTAGGTTACGGATGCGCAAGATGTAGCGTTGACGCTCGGTAACAGAAACCGCTTTACGTGCATCAAGCAGGTTGAATGCATGACCAGCTTTAAGAATACGCTCGTAAGCAGGTAGAGGAAGTGGCTTCTCTAGTGCTAGTAGTTCCTGACACTCTTTTTCGCACTGGTCGAAGAAAGTGAATAGGAAGTCCACATCAGCGTGTTCGAAGTTGTAAGTTGATTGCTCAACTTCGTTTTGGTGGAAGATATCACCGTAAGTCACTTTACCTAGTGGGCCGTCGGTCCAAACTAGATCGTAAACTGAATCTACACCTTGGATGTACATCGCAAGACGCTCGATACCGTAAGTGATTTCGCCTGTTACTGGCTTACACTCAAGACCACCAACCTGCTGGAAGTAAGTAAACTGCGTTACTTCCATGCCGTTTAGCCATACTTCCCAACCAAGACCCCAAGCACCTAGCGTTGGGTTTTCCCAGTTGTCTTCCACGAAACGAATGTCGTGAATTTGCGTATCGATACCCAGTGCTTCCAGTGAGCCTAGGTATAGCTCCTGAATGTTGTCCGGTGATGGCTTGATGATCACCTGGAACTGGTAGTAGTGCTGAAGACGGTTCGGGTTCTCACCGTAACGACCGTCGGTTGGGCGACGAGATGGTTGTACGTACGCTGCTGCAATTGGCTCTGGACCTAGCGCGCGTAGACAGGTCATAGGGTGAGAGGTACCTGCACCTACTTCCATGTCTAGTGGTTGTACAATGGTACAACCTTGCTGGCCCCAGTAATCCTGCAGCGCGAGGATCATGCCTTGAAAGGTTTTAATATCGTATTTCTGCATTGTCAGCTTCGCGAGATTAGTGGATTAAAAGAAAATTTCATAACCACCCAGTATACCTTGCCAGCCATTTTCCGAGTAGAGCTAGTGCATGTTTTTTGCCCATGTTTGCATTATTTGCTGGTAGAAAAACAGGATAAGCCGAGTGAAATAGGGCGTGGGTGTATTTTTGACATTGTGATGATGATTTTTCCACCGCTGAACATTACAATCGCGCCCACAATGAGCTCCTATTATCGGGGCAAAGAGCGTATCTAAATACGTATAACAGGCAGTGAGAATTACAATTATGATGACTTTGAAGACGGGGAAAGCACTTCGTAGTGCCGTATTGGCACTAGGGGTAACTGTGGTTGCGACGGGTTGTACGACAGTTAATCCGTACACGCGCGAAGACCAAACAGCGAAAGCAACTAGCGGTGCTTTGATTGGTGCTGTTGCTGGTGCGGCGATTGGCGTTGCCTCATCGAGCAAGAAAGACCGTGGTAAAGGTGCGTTGATCGGTGCAGCTTCAGGTGCTGCTTTGGGTGGTGGTATTGGTTACTACATGGATGTGCAAGAAACAAAACTGCGTCAGCAGTTAGAAGCATCGGGTATCAGTGTTACGCGTAACGGCAATGACATTATCCTGAACATGCCAAACAGCATCACTTTTGGTTTTGACCAATCGGATCTGAGCAGCCAAGCAAAAACAGCATTAAGCAACGTGGCTGTGGTCGCGAAAGAATACGACAAGACGGCACTGAACGTGTACGGCTTCACCGATAGCAAAGGCTCAGAGCAATACAACTTACGCCTATCGCAAGTACGTGCTAGCGAAGTGAGCAACTACTTGATCCGTCAAGGGGTGAAAGTAAACCGTGTGGTTGCGAAAGGCATGGGTGAAGCTCATCCGATTGCGAGCAACAAATCGGAAAGCGGTCGTGCGCAAAACCGCCGTGTTGAGATTGTACTAAGCCCACTTTCTTAATCGCAGTAACCGCGACAAAATACCAAGGCTAGCGATCAACGCTGGCCTTTTTTATTCGCGGTACTCTAGCTTAGCACTGGTTTACATTCATCTTTACAGTTCTTGGCTTGTACCTGAGAGGTGAACTCGTTATTATTGCCGCTCCTTTGGGGAGTAGCCTCTTGTTCTATCAAGATAAACGTCAACATAATTGAAGCAAAATCTTCATGGCGTTTGTGACTCACACTAATCCTACTAGTGAGTTTGGCGAGACCATTGGTAAACCAACACGAACCGGGGTGGGGCGTGTGCGTTTGCCTATGGTTTTTATAATTATCCTCGCCCCAATGAGCATGTCGTGAGTGTTTTAGCTGTCTCCATTACTACTGTCGCGTTAGCGGAAATTGGTGATAAAACCCAATTGTTATCGCTATTGCTGGCCAGTCGTTATCGCAAACCTATTCCTATCATTTTAGCGATCTTCCTTGCCACTATTGCAAATCATGCCTTGGCCGCTTGGTTAGGTGTGGTGGTGGCTGATTACCTAACCCCTGATGTGTTGAAGTGGGTGTTGGTGGTGAGTTTTGTTGCGATGGCGGGGTGGATTTTGATCCCCGATAAACTCGATGACGATGAGAATATTTCTAATCGTGGGCCGTTTGTGGCGAGCTTCATTGCCTTCTTCATTGCTGAGATTGGTGACAAGACCCAAGTCGCCACGACCATGTTAGGGGCGAAATACCATGATGCCTTGATGTTGGTGGTCGTGGGGACGACCGTGGGTATGTTGTTGGCAAATGTACCAGTGGTTCTGATCGGGAAGTTGTCAGCTGAGAAAATGCCACTAGGCTTGATCCGTAAAATCACCGCTGCCATTTTCTGTGGCTTGGCTATCGCTGCGGCCTTTGGTCTCTAATTGTGAGCGTCACTGCCGCTGTTTCACTGTTCCACGTGGAACAGTGGTGGCAAGATTTGGGATGAGAATACTCGGTAACCCATAGAGCAAGGTTTAGCGATGCCCAAAGCAAGATTTGTAATGGAAAATCAATGAACTGTGACCCCCGCAGCATGCAGTTTGGTCAACACGTGGTAAGTTGAAGGTGCCTAAGTTGAGCCAAGAATGGAGGCTGTTATGATCCGTAATAT
This sequence comes from Photobacterium jeanii, assembly GCF_001650345.1. GTDB lineage: Bacteria > Pseudomonadota > Gammaproteobacteria > Enterobacterales > Vibrionaceae > Photobacterium > Photobacterium jeanii. The sequence goes on from NZ_LVHF01000030.1 coordinate 69,791, forward strand.
CGCCATTTCGCCCAAGAGCCAGTGCTTGCTATTTCACTTTGCATTAGCGTTGAATATTCTTGGTATGGTGTTAACTGATATGTGGGTGCCTATGGTGGTCGGGGCGGTTGTCACGACTTATTTATCGGTCGAGTCGTTGGTGCGGATACGCTATGTTCTCCCGATGAAGAAAGAGTTACGCGAGTTGCGCCATGAACTAGAGCATGCCCGTAAGCAGGTACGTGACAGTTACGAGCAACAAGAGAGATAACGAAAAGGCAGCTCATTGAGCTGCCTTTTTACTTTTCGCTGCCTTTACGGATCAAAAATCGATAAGGCACGGAATCGGTGTCTGCTGCCACCAAGGTATGATCCATGAAACGACAGAAGCTCGGGATATCTCGAGTGGTCGATGGATCATCAGCAATGATAAGTAAGGTCTCGCCATCGGTCATCTTCCTTACCGTTTTGCGAACCATCATTACTGGCTCTGGGCATCGTAGCCCTTGTGCTTCCAAGCTATGTGTTGGGTTGTCAAAAATTGCAGTCATAACACGCACATCTTTAGTTCTGAATCGACGATCATACTGATGGATAAGAATTAATCAATAAGGCTTGGCAAATCAAAATTTAGGGTGTAATTTAGTTAACAAGTGGTTAACGTTTTTCTAAAGGATTAGGAGGCATTATGTTGACTCACCTAGATCGTCTCACTATTTATAGCGTACTGTGCTTTATCACCTTCTGCTCGCTGGTACTTCGCGGGCCAGACAACGCCAGCCTATTTGCCCTTGGAGGCGTGATTGCCTCTGCTCTTGGCTTATGGTTCGAACTCATGCATACCTCAGACTCCGATATGGAAGAAGAAAAACTTAAATAAAGTCGAGTTTGATAAACAAATACACTCTCCCTATTTTCTTGGGCTTCCCCGCTGATTCGAGCGGGATTTTTTTTATTAACCACTGCATAATTTACCTGTCTAACTGAGGGGTAAGGTATGGAGCTGGAAGAAGTCTATCGTCGTGATTTAAATTTGTTGGTGGCACTGAAAGTGCTGCTGGAAGAAGGCAGTGTTAGTCGTGCGGCAGTGCGGTTGAATCTGAGTCAATCGGCGATGAGCAGGGTGCTGGGGCGATTACGTGATTTGCTGGGCGATCCTTTATTTACCCGTCAAGGACAACACCTCTTACCCACCGAGCGCGCGTTAGAGCTCAGTGAAGCATTAAACGATCCGCTTGAAGCATTGCGGATTTTGCTTACTCCTAATGATTTTCAACCTGCGTTGTGTAATCAGCGCTTTGTTATCGCAACCACGGATTATGCGATGCAAACCATCTTGCCGTTCGCGCTTTCTCGTATCTATGAAGAAGCGCCGAATATTGAGCTGGAGTTCCCTCCGCTGCAACACGACCACTTACTGACTCAGTTAACGACCGATGGCTGTGATATGGCGCTGTGCCGTCCGACAGGGCCGGTGGAGCCTCTGCGCAAAGATTCGTTAGGCTTGGTGAGTGTGTTTTGTTTGTTGTCTCGTGACCATCCGTTAGCCGATAAACCACTAACGCTGGAAGATTACTTAAACGCACCTCATGCCATGATTGCGATCAGCGATGGGGTGAAGGCGCTAATCGATGAGGCACTGCGTGGTTACCCTGAGCGTAAGATGGTGTTAAGGGCGTATCATTTAGAAGCCGCGCTTGCCATTCTTGATAAAATTCCGTTGATGATCACCGTCCCAGCTGATTTGGCATACTTGGTAGCCGAACGCTACAACCTGGTGATCAAACCGCTGCCGTTTAACTTTGAGCCGTTTGATTATTCGCTGATCTGGCATCCAAGGTGCGAGCATTCGGCAGCACAGATTTGGTTGCGTAATTTGATCCAAGAAGAGTGTGGCAAGTTGATAGCGAAGCGAGTGCAAGATATGGGGTTGATGAAATAGTGTTGGTTAAAGAGCGATACAGGTAAACCGCCTTGCGTGGGGCGCGAAGCACCAACCCAAAAAAGGCCAGCTTGCGCTGGCCAAGGTAGTCATTCTTTTTTAGCTCTTGTTAAAGCTGGCTTACAGCTTGATCACCACACGACCTGTGATTTGACCACGGGTGATGGCATCGGCACATTCCGGTACTTCTTCCAGTGACACTTCACGGCACGCTTGTTGGTAGAAGCTCTCTGGTAGTAGCTCAGCAAGGCGTTGCCATGCTTGTTGGCGTTGTTCGAATGGGCACATTACCGAATCGATACCTTGAAGACGCACATTACGCAGAATGAAAGGCATCACTGTGGTTGGTAGGTCGAAACCGCCTGCAAGACCACAAGCCGCCACGACGCTGTTGTAATCCATTTGTGCCAGTACTTTTGCTAGTACTTTGCTACCGACAGTATCTACGGCACCTGCCCATACTTGTTTTTCAAGTGGACGTGCAGGTTCTTCAAATTCGCTACGCTCAATAACGCGGCTGGCACCTAGCTGTTTTAGTAGCTCGCCATTTTCTTCGATACGACCAGTTACAGCTGCCACTTGGTAGCCTAGTTGAGATAGTAGAGTAACGGCTACAGAGCCCACACCACCGCTGGCACCCGTTACAAGGATTTCGCCTGCTTCTGGTTTAACGCCACCATCGACAATCGCTTGTACACATAGCATCGCTGTGAGACCTGCAGTACCTACCATCATAGCTTGCTTGCCATCAAGTTTGCTTGGTAGTGGCACTAACCAATCTGCTTTTAGGCGTGCTTTTTGTGCCATGCCGCCCCAGTGGCCTTCACCGACACCCCAGCCAGTAAGAACGACGCTGTCGCCAGCTTGGTAGCGGTCATCGCTTGATTCCACAACTTTACCGGCAAGATCGATACCCGGCACCATAGGGAATTGGCGCACAATCTTACCTTTACCTGTAATAGCAAGGCCGTCTTTGTAGTTCAGTGATGAGTAATCTACATCGATAAGTACTTCGTTTTCTGGAAGCGCGCTAAGCTCTAGTTGACGAATATCGGCGATGGTTTTTTTATCTTCCTGCTCGAGCACAAGTGCCTTAAACATAGGAATTCTCCGGTAAATAGGAACAAAACAAGAATATGGTCTGAGTGTAGCTGGGGTTTGAGTATGAATAAAATGAAACTTTGTCATTTCATCTATGCTTTTTGTGCATTAATTAACAAAGACTGCAACGCCCACCGAAGTGGGCGTTGTGATTGTAGGGCAATCGCCTCGCAGCGACATGCTCGTGAGGCGAAGTTGTCACTGGGTTTGAACCGTTATTCGACTCGTTCAAAGATAGTTGCGATCCCTTGGCCTAAGCCGATACACATGGTGGCAAGACCAAATTGGGTATCACGATGCTCCATCAAGTTGAGTAAGGTAGTCGAGATACGAGCGCCCGAACAACCTAGCGGGTGACCCAAGGCAATAGCGCCGCCGTTGAGGTTGACCTTGTCATCGACTTTATCAAGCAAGCCAAGATCTTTGGCACACGGTAGTGACTGGGCGGCAAAGGCTTCGTTGAGCTCGACCAGATCAATGTCATCCATTGTCAGTCCGGCACGTTTTAGCGCTTTTTGGGTCGCAGGCACAGGGCCATAACCCATAATCGATGGATCGCAGCCAGCGATAGCCATGGATTTCACGCGGGCACGAATTTTCAACCCTTGTGCTTTGGCTTGTGCTTCGCTCATCACCAACATAGCAGCAGCCCCGTCGGAAAGAGCCGATGAGGTACCAGCAGTAACGGTACCATTGGCTGGGTCAAAGACTGGGCGTAATCCGCTCAGTCCTTCCACTGTGGTTTCTGGGCGGATTACTTCATCGTAATCGTACAGCCTGAGTACGCCGTTTTCATCGTGACCTTCCAACGCCAAAATCTCATGATGGAAACGTCCTTCGACGGTGGCAGCATGAGCAAGACGGTGCGAGCGCGCGCCGAACTCATCTTGCATTTCTCGGCTAATACCGTGAAGACGACCGAGCATCTCTGCGGTTAAGCCCATCATGCCAGCCGCTTTGGCGACCGACTTTGACATTCCAGGGTGGAAGTCGACGCCGTGATTCATTGGTACGTGTCCCATGTGTTCGACACCACCAATAATGCAGGTGTCAGCATCGCCTACCATGATGGCACGTGCAGCATCGTGGAGGGCTTGCATCGATGAACCACACAAGCGGTTGACCGTGGTTGCGCCGACGGTGTGTGGGATCCCTGCCAGTAACGCGGCGTTACGACCGACATTAAAGCCTTGTTCTAGGGTTTGTTGAACACATCCCCAATAAATGTCTTCAATTTGTTGTGGGTCGATTTGCGGATTACGACTGAGTAAGCCTTTCATTAAGTGCGCTGACAGATCTTCAGCGCGAACATGGCGAAACGCCCCGCCTTTAGAACGACCCATTGGGGTACGGATACAATCGACAATAACAGCGTTATTCATTTTTTCTTTCCTCGTCCTTAAGCGTTAAATGAAGCTGGCGCGTCGCTAACTGGGTAGTAGGTTTCACCTTTGCTGGCTTTTTCTCGTAGACCAGCCGGTACTTGGTATACCGCACCTAAGTGAGCGTATTGATCGGCCATGGCGACATAGTTGGCAAGGCCAAGGGTATCGAGATAGCGGAAGACGCCACCACGGAATGGAGGGAAGCCCAAGCCATACACCAGTGCCATATCAGCATCTGCGGGTGAGGCAATAATGCCTTCTTCCAAACAACGCACGACTTCGTTGATCATGGGTACCATGGTACGGGCAATGATAGCTTCGCTGCTGTAATCAGTGGCCGTGCCGTTGACCGTGGAGAGCAAGTTTGCCACTTCTGGATCGGCGGCTTTCTTTGGCTTACCTTTACGATCGAGTGTGTAAGCGTAGAAGCCGTGTCCATTTTTCTGACCGTAGCGTTGGTTTTCAAACATCACATCGACGGCGTCTTTGTAATCTTTGTTCATGCGCTCAGGGAAACCTTCTGCCATCACGGCTTGTGCATGGTGCGCGGTATCGATACCCACAACATCCAGTAGGTACGCCGGACCCATTGGCCAACCAAATTGTTTCTCCATGACTTTATCGATTTGCTGGAAGTCCGCGCCATCGCGTAGCAGCATGCTAAAACCAGCGAAATAAGGGAACAACACGCGGTTGACGAAGAACCCTGGGCAGTCATTGACCACGATAGGGGATTTACCCATTTTGGCAGCGTAAGCCACTACGCGGTTAATGGTGTCTTCTGAGGTTTTGTCACCACGGATAATCTCGACCAATGGCATGCGGTGTACTGGGTTGAAAAAGTGCATGCCGCAGAAATTTTCAGGACGCTCAAGTGACTGCGCCAGTAAGTTAATAGGGATAGTTGAGGTATTGGAGGTGATCACCGCCTCTGGGCTGACATGCTGTTCGACTTCATTAAGCACTGCCGCTTTGATTTTCGGGTTCTCAACCACGGCTTCAACCACTACGTCGGCATGTTCAATACCCGCATAGTTAAGGCTGGGGGTGATGGCTGAGATAACTTTCGCCATTTTGAAACCATCAATTCGCCCACGCTCAAGTTGCTTGTTGAGTAGCTTGGTGGCTTCGGTCATGCCTAGCTCAAGGGATGGCTCGGCAATGTCTTTCATTAATACAGGTACACCTTTCAAAGCGGATTGGTAGGCAATGCCGCCGCCCATGATCCCTGCACCCAGTACCGCGCCTTTGTGAGTGGCCTTTCCTGCTTTGGCTGCTTGTTTGGCTTGCCCTTTGATGTGTTGATCGTTGAGGAATAAGCCGACTAGAGCTTGTGCAACCTCGGTTTTGGCGAGGGTGACAAAGTGCTTGTTCTCGACTTGTAAGGCTTCATCGCGTTGGTAACGCGTAGCTTCTTCGATTGTGACCACGGCTGTCATCGGTGCGGGGTAATGTTTACCCGCGACTTTTGCCACCATGGCTTTGGCCATGGTAAAGCTCATTGTGGCCTCGGTGCGGTTCAGTTGGAGTGGCGCTTGTTTCTGTGCTCGGCGTTGTTGCCAATTGAGTTTGCCGTCAATGGCATCTTTGATCATTGCAATCGCGGCATCTCGTAACTGCTCTGGTGCCACCACGGCATCCACCATGCCGAGTTTCAGGGCATCTTGGGCTTTTTTATCTTTACCTGCGGTGATGATCTCCATCGCTGAATCGGCACCGATCAGGCGCGGAAGGCGAACGGTGCCGCCAAAGCCCGGCATGATCCCCAGTTTGGTTTCAGGCAGACCGATACGGGCTGTGGTGTCTGCGAGGCGGAAGTCAGTTGCCAGCACACACTCACAACCGCCACCTAACGCATGACCGTTGATTGCAGAGAGTGTCGGAACCGGTAAATCTTCGAGTTTATTAAAAATGTCGTTGGCACGGGTTAACCACTGTGACAGCTCGGCTTCGGTTTGGGCAAACAGGCCAAGAAATTCGGTGATGTCAGCGCCGACGATAAAAGCATCTTTGGCTGAAGTGAGGATCAGACCCTTTAGATCGGTTTGCTGGTAAAGGGCATTTAGCGCTTCACTCAGGCACGTTAAGGTCTTGATATCGAATTTATTTATACTGCTAGGGGCGTTGAGGTTGAGTTCCGCGATGCCATCTTCCAGATAGCGGACGGATAGGGTGTCACCTTGGTAAATCATGTTCTATCTCCGTGAATTCCAGTCTAAGCTGGCTTGATTTATTGGTTTGACCTATAACCAGACAAATTTAGTGTGAACCCGATATTTAGCAATTACAACACTTATTTAAAACATTTGTTTAACTTTTAAGGGTGAAATAAACATATAAAATGCTGTGAGGTTATCTTGCTTATTGATATGCAAGCTTTTTTACATCTTAAGTGGTCGCGCTAACCGGTAAATACCTTGTTAAAATGTTGCGTTCAATACCGTGTTGAGGTGATCAATAAGGTGAGGATTAAGAGGCGTAACCGATTGGGCTGTTAATAAAAAGTGGTATTTGAGTAGCGGATATCGCCAGAATTGGAAGGGTTATTGCTTGGGTTGTGATATCCTGCGCGGTTACCAAACCATGACTAATTTGATTTATGACAGCGTCTGAACCGTATTTAGTGCCAGCGGCCGCCGCTTCCTTCGAAGAAGAAATTAAAAAAAGCCGCTTTATTACTTACCTAGCTCATACTCCTACGGTCGAAGCTGCCAAAGCTTTTGTCCAACAGATCAAAACTCAGCATGCCGATGCGCGGCATAATTGCTGGGCGTTTGTTGCTGGGAGGCCTGAAGACTCCATGAAGTGGGGCTTTAGTGACGACGGTGAACCGTCGGGCACGGCAGGTAAACCCATTTTGGCACAGCTAACGGGCTCGGGCGTGGGTGAAATCACTGCGGTGGTAACGCGTTATTCCGGCGGGATCAAGTTAGGTACTGGTGGACTGGTAAAAGCATACGGTGGTGGCGTTCAACAAGCTTTGGCGTTATTGCAGACCCAAGAGAAGGTTATGATGGCGGAATTGACGCTATCTTGTGCCTACAATCAGGTATCGCTGGTGGAAACCTTGTTGGCTGAGTATGCCGGTTCAACCCTGAGCGCTAACTACACCGATAATGTTGAATTTGTGATTGAGATGGATTGCCGCACTGTTGAGGCGTTCTGTCTTACTTTAGTTAATCGAAGTGGTGGCTCGCTCGCGGCCAAGCTCATCGAGCGTTAACCCTAGTTAAGAATGAGAGCCAGCTAGTTCATGCAATTTCGTTCAATCATCCGGATCGTCGGGCTTTTGCTCGCCTTGTTTAGCGTTACCATGCTGGTGCCAGCCATGGTGGCTTTACTATACCGCGACGGTGCAGGTTTCCCTTTTGTTGTTACCTTTTTCCTGCTGCTAATGGGCGGTGCCGTATTATGGCTGCCTAATCGTCGTCATCGTCATGAATTGAAAGCTCGTGATGGCTTTTTGATTGTGGTTTTATTCTGGACCGTAATCGGCAGCGCCGGTGCTGTTCCTTTCTTACTATCGAAAACGCCAGATCTATCGGTGACCGACGCGTTTTTTGAATCTTTTTCCGCACTGACGACCACTGGGGCGACGGTGATAGTCGGCTTGGATGAGTTACCGAAAGCGATTTTGTTCTACCGCCAATTATTACAGTGGTTTGGCGGGATGGGGATCATCGTATTAGCGGTGGCAATCCTGCCTGTGTTGGGGATCGGTGGTATGCAGCTGTATCGAGCCGAAATACCGGGTCCGGTAAAAGATTCGAAGATGACCCCGCGTATCGCCGAAACGGCAAAAACCTTGTGGTATATCTATTTAGCCCTGACCGTCAGTTGTGCTTTCGCCTTTTGGTTAGCAGGCATGACACCATTCGATGCCATTTCACATAGCTTCTCGACTATCGCCATTGGTGGCTTCTCAACTCACGATGCCAGTATGGGGTACTTCAATAGCCCGACCATTAATATGATCACCGTGGTGTTCCTATTAATCTCTGCGTGTAACTTCTCACTGCACTTTGCGGCGTTTGCAAGCGGCGGTGTGAACTTGCGTACCTATTGGCGTGATCCAGAATTTCGCGCCTTCTTCGGGGCGCAGTTTATCTTATTGCTGATCTGTTTTGGCATGTTGCTTCAGCACCATTCTTACGACTCTTACTACGATGCGTTTGATCAGGCGCTATTCCAAACTGTTTCTATCTCGACAACCGCGGGCTTTACTACTACCAGTTTTGCCGAATGGCCGCTCTTTTTACCCGTCCTGTTGTTGTTCTCATCTTTTGTTGGTGGCTGTGCTGGCTCGACCGGTGGCGGGATGAAGGTGATCCGTATTCTGCTCTTGTTCTTACAAGGGGTGCGTGAGCTGAAACGTTTGGTCCACCCGAGGGCGGTTTACACCATCAAGGTGGGTAATAAAGCACTACCGCAACGGGTGGTTGATGCCGTGTGGGGATTCTTCTCTGCGTATGCGTTGGTGTTCGTTATTTGTATGCTGGCATTGATTGCTACAGGTATTGATGAGCTGACTGCATTTTCTGCAGTTGCAGCCACCCTGAACAATCTAGGTCCTGGCCTTGGTGAAGTCGCGGTTCACTTTGGTGAAGTGAACTCAGCCGCGAAGTGGGTGCTGATCATCGCGATGTTGTTTGGTCGCCTTGAAGTCTTTACCTTATTAGTCTTATTTACGCCGACCTTCTGGCGAAACTAAGGAGTTATTGTGGAACAGGTATTATTGCTCCATTCGAGTACCGATGGTCAGACAATCAAAATTCTTAACTATATAAAGGAAGAGTTAGGCGCCGATTGTCAGTGCACCATGCAAGACCTTAATGTGTTGCCAACCATTGATTGGCAGCAATACGATCGGGTGCTGATTGGTGCTTCGGTTCGTTATGGTCATCTGAATAAAAAACTGTATCAATTCATCGAAACTAACCTCGAAGCGTTGAATCAGCATAAAGTGGCCTTTTTCTGTGTAAATTTAACCGCGCGTAAAGAAGGGAAGAACACCCCTGAAACCAGTGCATACATGAAGAAGTTCCATGCGAAGTCCCCATGGCAGCCAAAACTGCAGGCAGTATTTGCCGGTGCGCTGCGTTACCCTCGTTATAAATGGTTTGATCGTGTGATGATTCAGCTCATTATGCGTATTACTGGCGGTGAAACCGATACGAGTAAAGAAGTGGAATACACGGATTGGCAGTTAGTATCGCGATTTAGTACCGAATTTAAGCAGTTTTAGCTGTGTTTTTTGACGTCTTGGCGGGAATTTATACAAACAAAAATAAATTGAAACTTTTTTGAAAAATAGCCTTGCCAAGCCGATCTAAATCTCTATAATGCGTCTCCGTTGTCACGATAAAGCACTGATTAAGAGCGGTTGTGACAAACATTGTTCTTTAACAATTTGACCATGCAATCTGTGTGGGCACTCGTGAAATGATAGTCAAAAAGATTTATCAATGAAACTGA
>NZ_LVHF01000031.1 GCF_001650345.1 Photobacterium jeanii
TGCGCTAATGAAAGTGCAAAACATCCAAGTTTACACTCACGATTCAATCGGTCTGGGTGAAGATGGTCCTACGCACCAACCCGTTGAGCAAATTGCATCGCTACGTCTAACACCTAACATGAGCACATGGCGTCCATGTGACCAAGTTGAGTCAGCTGTAGCGTGGAAACTGGCTATCGAGCGTAAAGACGGCCCAACGTCACTTATCTTCTCGCGTCAGAACCTAGCGCAACAAGAGCGTGATGCTGAGCAACTAGCGAACATCGCTAAAGGTGCTTACATCCTGAAAGATTGTGAAGGCAAGCCTGAGCTTATCCTTATCGCAACGGGTTCTGAAGTTGAGCTAGCAGTTGCGGCAGCAGCAGAGCTAACAGCTGAAGGTACGAAAGTACGCGTTGTTTCAATGCCATCAACAGATGCATTCGACAAGCAAGACGCGGAATACCGTGAAGCAGTACTACCATCAGACGTAACAGCGCGCATCGCTATCGAAGCGGGCATCGCAGACTTCTGGTACAAGTACGTAGGTTTCGGTGGCAAGATCATCGGTATGACGACCTTCGGTGAATCTGCACCAGCAGGCGAGCTATTCAAGATGTTCGGCTTCACCACTGAAAACGTTGTGAACACAGCAAAAGAGCTACTAGCATAATCTGCTGTTAGCGATGACAACGTACGACTGATTTTGTCGGGCGTGTCGGATGAAAGAAAGGCTTCCTGCGGGAAGCCTTTTTGCTTTTTATGAAATAGAGTGCAATTTGTGCGTTATTTATGTGCTAGAAGCATAAAAGTCCATAATGGTGAGAAGTGTCACATTTAAGGTGATTCTGTGCCGAGCTTGGTATACACTTACGCGGCTTATTTCTTTTGTAGCACGGATATGACACTAAAAGTCGCAATCAACGGATTTGGCCGTATTGGCCGCAGTGTTTTACGCGCTCTTTATGAGAGTGGTAAACACCAGCAGATTCAAGTCGTGGCGGTTAACGAGTTAGCTGAGCCTGAAGCTATGGCGCACTTGTTACAGTACGATACTAGCCACGGTCGCTTTTTTAAGCCTGTCTCTCACGATCAGGAGCACTTGTTTATTACCCATCAAAATGGGGAACAAGACTCTATCCGCATCCTCCATCAAAGTGACATCAACCTTTTGCCTTGGCGAGATCTCGAGGTCGACATTGTGTTCGACTGTACCGGGTTCTATGGTTCACGCGAGGATGGTTTAGCCCACATTCAAGCTGGCGCTAAAAAAGTACTTTTCTCTCATCCTGCTGCAAATGATATCGACAATACCATTATCTATGGTGTGAACCACGAGACGCTGAAAGCCAGCGACCGTATTGTTTCCAATGGTTCATGTACCACCAACTGTATTGTTCCTGTTATTAAAGTGCTGGACGAAGCCTTCGGGATCGAGTCTGGCACTATCACAACGATTCACTCCTCTATGAATGACCAACAGGTCATTGATGCATACCACACGGATTTACGTCGTACCCGCGCTGCTAGTCAGTCAATTATTCCGGTTGATACCAAATTGCATTTAGGTATTGGTCGTGTTTTTCCGAAATTTTCTGACAAGTTTGAAGCTATTTCTGTGCGCGTGCCGACAATAAATGTGACGGCGATGGATTTAAGCGTCACAGTTCAGACAAAAGTGAAAGTTAATGACGTAAATCAATCACTGATGGACGCGACTCGTTGTACATTAGCCAACATTGTGGATTACACCGAAGCACCGCTGGTTTCAATCGACTTTAATCACGATCCCCATAGCGCGATTGTCGATGGGACACAAACCCGGGTCAGTAATCAGCATTTGATCAAAATGCTGGTGTGGTGCGATAACGAATGGGGATTTGCCAACCGGATGTTAGATACCGCCTTGGCGATGCACCAAAGCTACGAAGGTCTCCAAGAAGGAGAGTAGCAATTTAGCTCAGGTTTAGAGCTAAAGAAGGGCACAGAGACATTAAGTAAAGAATTCGTGAGTTAGGCATAGTGCCGAGCTTTAAAAATTTTAGCTAACTTTGAGAAGGGACGAAGAATGTCTGTAATCAAAATGATTGACCTAGATCTTGCTGGTAAACGCGTTTTTATCCGTGCTGATCTAAACGTACCAGTGAAAGACGGTAAAGTAACTTCAGATGCACGTATCCTTGCATCTCTACCTACTATCAAGCACTGCCTAGAAGCAGGCGCGAAAGTAATGGTTACTTCTCACCTAGGTCGCCCAACTGAAGGCGAATACGCAGAAGAGTTCTCTCTACAACCTGTAGTTAACTACCTAAACGACGCACTAGATTGCGAAGTTAAGCTAGCAAAAGATTACCTAGAAGGCCTAGAGCTAAACACTGGTGAGCTAGTAGTTCTTGAAAACGTTCGCTTCAACAAAGGCGAGAAGAAGAACGAAGAAGAACTATCTAAGAAATACGCAGCACTATGTGATGTATTCGTAATGGATGCATTCGGTACTGCTCACCGTGCACAAGCGTCAACACACGGTGTTGGTATGCACGCGCCAGTTGCATGTGCAGGTCCTCTACTTGCAAACGAACTAGATGCACTAGGTAAAGCAATGGACAAGCCAGCACGTCCAATGGTTGCTATCGTAGGTGGTTCTAAAGTTTCTACTAAGCTAACTGTTCTTGAGTCACTATCTAAAGTTGCAGACCAACTTGTAGTTGGTGGTGGTATCGCGAACACCTTCATCGCAGCTGCAGGTCACAACGTTGGTAAATCACTATACGAAGCGGATCTAGTAGACACTGCTAAGAAGCTAATGGATGAGTGTGCGATTCCTGTAGCAACTGACGTTGCATGTGCGAAAGCATTCGACGAGAACGCAGAAGCTGAAATCAAGCACGTTTCTGAAGTTCAAGACGACGACATGATCTTCGACCTAGGCCCTGATTCAACTGCAGAGCTAGCGAAAATCCTAAAAGACGCTAAAACTATTCTATGGAATGGCCCTGTAGGTGTATTCGAGTTCAAGAACTTCGAAGCAGGTACAGAAGGTATCTCTCGCGCAATCGCAGAGTCTGAAGGTTTCTCTGTAGCAGGTGGTGGTGACACACTAGCAGCTATCGATAAATTCGGTATCAAAGCTGACGTTTCTTACATCTCTACTGGTGGCGGTGCATTCCTTGAGTTCGTTGAAGGTAAAGTACTTCCTGCAGTTGCTATGCTAGAAGAGCGCGCAAAAGCTTAATTTTTATAGGTGGGAGCTTGGCTCCCTCCTTTTTAGCGTTTGTTTCTTCAAGCAAGTTTTTATAGAATGCTTGACCTAAAGCAAACGTTTGCAAAGATTTAAAATTCACAAAGACAACAAGGCAAATAGGACTATTGTTATGTCTAAGATCTTCGATTTTGTAAAACCTGGTGTTATTTCTGGCGACGACGTACAGAAAGTTTTTGAAATTGCTAAAGAGCACAAGTTTGCACTTCCAGCAGTTAACGTTGTTAACACTGACTCTGTAAACGCTGTTCTAGAAGCGGCTGCAAAAGTTAAAGCTCCAGTTGTTGTTCAGTTCTCTAACGGCGGTGCTGCATTCTTCGCTGGTAAAGGTCTGAAACTAGAAGGTCAAGAAGCACAAGTTAAAGGTGCTGTTGCAGGTGCTAAATACGTGCACGCTGTTGCTGAAGCTTACGGTGTTCCAGTTATTCTTCACACTGACCACGCTGCTAAGAAACTGCTTCCATGGATCGACGGTCTACTAGACGCGGGTGAAGAGTTCTTCGCTCAAACTGGTAAGCCTCTATTCTCTTCTCACATGATCGACCTTTCTGAAGAGTCTCTAGAAGAGAACATCGAGATCTCTGGTAAGTACCTAGAGCGCATGGCTAAAATGAACATGACGCTAGAAATCGAACTAGGTTGTACTGGTGGTGAAGAAGACGGCGTTGATAACTCTGACATGGACGCATCTGAGCTATACACTTCTCCAGAAGACGTTGCTTACGCATACGAGAAACTAGTTGCTATCAGCCCACGTTTCACTATCGCAGCTTCTTTCGGTAACGTACACGGTGTATACAAGCCAGGTAACGTTGTTCTAACTCCAACTATCCTACGCGATTCTCAAGCTTACTGTGCTGAGAAATTTGGTATTGCACCAAACGCACTAAACTTCGTATTCCACGGTGGTTCTGGTTCAACTGAAGCAGAAATCCAAGAGTCTATCGGTTACGGTGTTATCAAAATGAACATCGATACTGATACACAGTGGGCTACATGGGACGGCATCCGTGCATACGAAGCTGAAAACCGTGATTACCTACAAGGTCAAATCGGTAACCCAACTGGCGAAGATGCGCCAAACAAGAAGTTCTACGATCCACGCGTATGGCTACGTGCTGGTCAAGCATCAATGGTTGCTCGTCTTGAGAAAGCATTCGCTGACCTTAACGCAATCGACGTACTATAATTCGTCTGATATTGCAGCGTAAGCGCTGAAGATTTGGAAAGCCCGCAGTTAGCGGGCTTTTTTTTGTCTAGAATAAATAGCGGCTTAGCGGGATTGCGAATATCACGAAACGGATAGATGCATCGTAGCAATAAAGCGCTTAATAATTCGCCGAGGCTGGTATAAAGTATTTTTGTTACAACGATAAACGTTATTGTTTTATTGTCAGGGAAGAATAACTGATAATGCGCGCAATCCGGTGCGGCTAGGTGCTGGTTTGCGATCTAGCGGTAATTCGAGTATTGCCCCAGATTGATTGGTTACCCCACTCAACAGGGATGCCCAAAGTGGCAATTAATAAAAAAGAGAGAGAGTAAATATGACCGAGAGTGTAGCCGACAAGGTTGTCGACACCATTACTGAAAATGAATTAACAACAGGTGTATTAAACGCTGGTACTTGGGTGGCAGACAACCAAGACTTGCTCATTCAATACGCGGTAAACCTGATTTCAGCACTGCTGATCTTGTTCATTGGTAACATGATCGTGAAAGGCATTGCTAACGGCGTTGCTAAAGTACTGCGTAAGAAAAACATGGATGATGCAGTGGTTGAGTTCCTGCATTCGCTAGTGCGTTACTTGCTGTTTGTGATCGTGCTGATTGCTGCGCTAGGTCGTTTAGGCGTACAAACAGCGTCAGTGGTAGCCGTGATCGGTGCCGCGGGCTTAGCGATTGGTCTTGCGCTACAAGGCTCACTATCTAACTTTGCGGCAGGTGTGCTTATTGTTAGCTTCCGTCCGTTTAAATCGGGTGACTACGTAGAAATCGGTGGTGTTGCAGGTTCGGTTGAATCGATCCAAATTTTCTCAACAGTGCTAAAAACCCCAGATAACAAGATGGTGGTGGTACCAAACGGCTCTGTTATTGGTAGCCCAATCACTAACTATTCTCGCCACGCGACCCGTCGTATCGACTACGTGATTGGCGTGTCTTACGATGCGGATCTGAAAAAGACCAAAGAAGTGCTAGCGCGTGTGGTTGCGGCTGAATCTCGTGTTCTAAAAGATCCTGAGCCAACCATTGGTGTGGTTGCACTAGCAGACTCTTCAGTGAACTTTGTGGTTCGCCCATGGGTGAAAACCGAAGATTACTGGGGTGTGTACTTTGATTTGCTTCAAGCGATCAAAGAAGAGTTGGATAAAGAAAATATCGGTATCCCATACCCACAAATGGATGTTCATCTGAACAAGCTAGAAAGCTAATCAGATAGCCTCAGATACATAAAAATGGCGCTCAGTGAGCGCCATTTTTTTATCTAACCATTTTTTATCTAGCCACTTGCCGTATTAAGCCGGAATATC
Organism: Photobacterium jeanii; assembly: GCF_001650345.1. Taxonomy (GTDB): domain Bacteria; phylum Pseudomonadota; class Gammaproteobacteria; order Enterobacterales; family Vibrionaceae; genus Photobacterium; species Photobacterium jeanii. The sequence goes on from NZ_LVHF01000031.1 coordinate 5,770, forward strand.
AGCAGGTAAGCGGATTATACGGTTAGGTAATGCTGCTAAGATGGTATCTAAATCTTTCGTTGCAAAGGCAAAGGTATAGTCTGGTTTACCCGGAGTGTACATCATTTCGAGGTGAAGATAGAGCACAGGGTCAACCAAGATAATCACGTCTGCAGGTAAGCCAAATGGGCAGACTGCCCCCGGCTCACAGCCAATGGCAGCTTGCATCTCTTCGTTGTTACACACCGAGACGCGCTTGCCGATCAGGTTCTTAACCAGCTTGCTATCGAGTCTGCTGTCTCTGTGAGTGAGTAACAAACAGTGACCGCCCCCTTTAATTTTCATGAACAAGCTTTTACTTGGCGCCGCTGTCCATCCGAGTTGTTCGGCCATCTTAGCGTCGGCTTCATAATCGAGAATGGGCTCATGCTGCCATGATTGGTACGCAACCTCAGTGTTGGCAAACAGTGCAAGGTTGAATTGATAAAGTTGATCTAATTGATTATGCGACATACTTGATCCACAGTCCGTTGGCTAAGTGAGTGGCAATAAACAGCATCATGCCTGCAACAGCAAAATCGATACCGCGTTTAACCTTAGGTTTTGACAGTGTTGGCCCTAATTTGGCTGCGCCAATCGACAAGGTATAGAACCATGTGAAAGAGGCGAAGATGGTGCCAACGGCAAAGGCAATACGATCGTTGCCTTCAAATTGTCCGCCAATTGACCCCAATATAACAACTGTATCTAGGTATAAATGCGGGTTAAGTACAGTTACGGCTAATGCACCGAGGATCACAGCGCGGCGACCGCGAGCATTCACCTGTTGTGCTTGCTCGATTTGATCTTGTGATTGCAAGGCGCTGCGTAGTGACATGCTGCCGTAGAAGAGTAAAAACAAGATCCCGCCAACAGTGACAGTGGTGAGCAGTGTTTCGTTGCTTGATAGTAATGCACCACCGCCAAAGACGCCCAAACTAATAAAAACCACATCACAGATACTGCAGATAGTAGCTGTGGTTAAGTGATGATTGCGTTTGATGCCCTGATTTAAAACATAAGCATTTTGCGCGCCGATAGGAATGATCAAACTCGCGCCTAAGAAAAAACCTTGTAAAAGTGCCCCAATGCCCATGTGCTAAATCGCCCTAAAGTGTTGTTTTCTGAGTGGTATGCTCAGGTTGAAAGAAAGGAATGGCGTCAGCGTACACTTAGGGATAGCATTAAGTACAACTAATAAAACTTATATATCATTAGTTCGCCTAATACTGAGAGGGAGCGGAATGCGAGGGTTAGATTATCGTTGGGTAGAAGCATTGGATGCAGTGATTGCGCAACGAGGTTTTGAGCGGGCAGCAGAGCATTTGTGTATTACTCAATCAGCGGTATCACAACGGGTGAAGCAGCTTGAAAAGTTAATGGCACAACCGCTATTGGTTCGTGAGCAACCGCCACGTCCGACAGCGGCTGGGCAAAAGATCTTAGGGTTGTACCGTCGGGTCAGACTGCTAGAGCAAGAGCTTTTGCCAGAGCTGACGCCAGATGATATTAGCCAACCACTATCTGTAGCACTGGCGACTAACGCTGATAGTTTAGCGACTTGGTTGCTGCCTGCACTCAGTCCATTGCTCAAGGCACGTCGCATAGAGCTGAACTTATTGATTGAAGATGAAGTCCGCACCTTAGATAGATTGCGTAGTGGTGAAGTGGTAGGCGCGATCAGTATGGAAGCAACGCCAATGTCGGGCTGTGTCGCTGATTATTTAGGACGAGTCGACTTTCTGTGTGTGGCTAATGCCGAGTTTCGCGAACGTTATTTTCCAGATGGGGTTACTCGCGAAACCTTATGCGCGGCACCGGCGGTGGCGTTTGATCAGCATGATGATATGCACGAGCGTTTTATCCAGCAGCACTTTAATTTACCTGCTGGCAGCATGATGAAACACACGGTACGTTCATCAGAAGCTTTCGTAAAGATGGCAACCGAAGGAGTGGCGTATTGCTTGATCCCTCGGGTGCAAATCATCGATGAGCTGGCAAGTGGTGAGCTGGTGAACTTAACCCCAGATATTACCTTGATCCGCCGTATGTACTGGCACCACTGGGCGCTTGAAAGTGGGGTGTTAGCCGAGTTGTCGAGCCAATTGGTTAATCATGCCCAGCAAGTATTACCGCAATAGAGTGCTCTAAAAGCTAGTGTAAATATCTCTTGAATCGCGACTTTTCTTACGGAGATAAAGTGAGGCGAGTCAGAGCTAAAGGTGATTTTAGCGGCATTGGATTGTTCAAATTGGCAGAAGTTCCCCACTGTTACTTGCGATTACATTAGTTTGTGAGCAAGGGAGCAAAAGTTAAACAGTTGGCATTTCTGATAAATAAAACACTGTTCATTTTAAGGGTGCTCTGCTAGGATTAGCACCATTGTTGGTTATCCAACCCGAATTATACCAATCGGAATGAACACTTATTCTGGTGAGTATCACTGCTCGTAGGAGAGAGAACATGCATAAGAAATTACTGGCTACAGTATTGGGTGCGACAGCACTGCTATCGACACAACTGCAAGCGGCAGAAGTGAGCTTTCCTCATCTTGTGACTCAAGGCCATGGCGAAATCATCGCTACGGCAGATATGGCAAAACTGCACGTTGAAGTGACTGAGAAACGCGCAACAGCCAAAGAAGCCAAACAAGCCGTTGATAAAGCCGTCGTTGCCTTTATTGCCCGTTTGGAAAAACAAGGGGTGAAGCGTGCTGATATTCAAAGCGCGAACATTTCACTGCACCCTGAATACAAATACCCGAAAAATAAAGAGCCGCAGCTAGTTGGTTACCGTGCAGAACGTGAAGTGACCGTTACGGTACACAAATTGGAAGCGCTGAATACCTATCTTGATGGCTCGCTTGTGGACGGCATTAACCGCATTCGTAATATCGAGCTTAAGAGCAGCAAAGAAGCAGAGCTGAAACAACAAGCTCGTACCGCAGCGATCAAAGATGCCAAAGAAAAAGCGCAATCAGTAGCGAATGGCTTTGGGGAAAGTGTCGATGGGGTATGGCAAATCACTTACCTAACACAAAGTGTGCAGCCTTATGTCATGCAGGCTCGTACCATGTCATTGATGAGCAATGATGTTGGTGAGTCGTACCAGAACGATAAGATTGTGATTGAAGATAGCGTGGATGTTATTTTCAAATTGGCTGATTAATTGTAATCAGAAGCCAGTTAGACACTGAGTTTTAAAACAAAGGCCGCGATTGCGGCCTTTGTGGTTTTGGTACCTAAGTAAACTTAGGAAGTCAGTGCTTAGTGAAGAATACGAGCGCGGATCGTACCTTCGATTTGCTTCAATTTATCCAATGCTTCTTCCGCTCGTTCGGTTTCGACATCAATCACCACGTAACCAATCTCAGCTCCCGTTTGCAGGTATTGCGCGGCGATGTTGATGCCGTCGGTCGCAAAGATGGTGGTGACTTGGTTTAGAATACCTGGGCGGTTTTCGTGAATGTGAAGTAAACGAGAGCAATCGCGGTGCTCTGGCAGCGATACTTCAGGGAAACCTACCGCAGACAGGGTTGAACCGTTGTCTGAGTATTTCGCCATTTTCCCTGCTACTTCAAGGCCGATATTGGCTTGTGCTTCTTGAGTCGAACCACCAATGTGTGGGGTAAGCAGTACATTGTCGTATTGCATCAATGGCGATTCGAATGGGTCGTTGTTAGTCTTTGGCTCCACAGGGAAGACATCAATCGCAGCCCCTGCAATGTGCTTGCTTTCTAACGCACTACACAAAGAGTCGATATCAACCACAGTACCGCGCGCGGCATTGATGAAAATCGATCCCGGCTTCATGCGGGCAAACTCATCAGCGCCCATCATGTCTTGAGTCTCAGGTGTCTCAGGGACATGCAAGCTGATCACGTCACACTTATTTAAAAGCTCGGTCAGCGAATGTACTTGGGTGGCATTCCCTAACGACAGCTTGTTTTCGATGTCGTAGAAGTAGACGCGCATCCCCAAGTTTTCAGCCAGAATACCTAATTGAGTCCCGATATGACCGTAGCCGATAATACCGAGGCGTTTACCACGCGCTTCAAACGAAGCGTCAGCGGATTTAAACCATTCGCCACGATGGGCTTTGGCGTTCTTTTCTGGAATACCGCGTAGCAGTAATAGAATTTCGCCCAGTACCAGCTCGGCAACACTACGGGTGTTTGAGAATGGGGCATTAAACACCGGAATACCGCGTTTGGTGGCGGCATCAAGCTCGACCTGATTGGTCCCGATACAGAAACAGCCCACGGCAGTCAGTTTTTTCGCGGCAGCAAAGACTTCTTCAGTCAGTTGAGTACGGGAGCGGATCCCGACAAAGTGTGCGTCTTCGATGGCTTCAAGCAGTTCATCACCAGCTAGGGAGCCTTTGTGATATTCGATATTGGTGTAGCCTGCTTGTTGCAGTACTTCAATGGCAGAAGGGTGGACACCTTCGAGGAGAAGGACTTTGATCTTTTCTTTATCCAGTGAATTTTTGGCCATGTGGTTCTTATCCTTAAAAACGCAAGTGAAGTCTAGATACACTAGGAAGCGTTGGCATGATGCTTAAGTAAAGTTACTTAATATCAGTGGTTTGTAGGGATGCTGTTTTTCCAGCTCGATACTTATAGCCTAGCTTGAAAGCATATATTGGTTAATAACCTATCAAAAAATAATCGCTAAGGGTAAGAATATTACAAAAAGTTGAATAAAAAAACGGCACCTAAGTGCCGTTCTGTAATCTAATGACATGATCCTGCGTCTGGATCTGCCTGTATTACGCTTTTTCGAATTTTTGTACGCCTTCAGGGCTACCCATTAGCAATACGTCTGCGCCACGTGCTGCGAATAGACCTACCGTCACTACGCCAGGGATTGCGTTGATTTGCTTTTCTAGCTCTTTAGCATCGGTGATCTTAAGGTTGTGGACATCAAGGATCACGTTGCCGTTATCGGTTACCACACCTTGACGGTATGCTGGATCGCCGCCAAGTTTCAGCAGTTCACGCGCCACGTAAGAGCGAGCCATTGGGATCACTTCAACTGGTAGTGGGAACTCACCCAGTACCTCAACACGCTTGGTGTTGTCGACAATACAGATGAACTTCTTAGCAATCGCTGCTACGATTTTCTCGCGTGTTAACGCAGCACCGCCACCTTTGATCATGTCGTAATCGTGGTTGATTTCATCGGCACCATCAACATAGATGTCGAAGCTAGAGACTTCATTCGCATCCAATACTGGAATACCAATTTGCTCTAGACGCTCAGTAGAGGCAACCGAGCTTGATACTGCACCTTTGATTTCTTCTTTACGTGTTTCAAGAGCATCGATGAAGTGATTCACGGTTGAGCCTGTGCCCACACCGACAATGCTGCCTTTTTTCACGTATTCTAGTGCGGCCCAGCCGGCAGCTTTTTTCATTTCATCTTGAGTCATGCTTTATCTCCTGGTCGTAAATGATGACGAGCGTTGGGAGCGCTGATTATAGCTAACAGTGTGACTTTCGTCAGGAGAAAATGTTGACCTATGTCTCTGTTTCATCAATAAAAACAAAGAGCGCTTTGTAGAACAGCGACTTAGGGCTACAAAAAACACGCCATCAAGCCAAACGTTTGCGCTTAATGGGCGCGATAACCGTCTAATTCGCTGTTAGTACGTAAAAGCGGTACTGGGCACTATTCCCAATTGAAGGTTTGTGAAGGCGTTAAGATTGTCGGTAATGGTACATCCCACGCTTCATGGGGTAAGGCGCTGACTTGTTGGCAATCGTGGGCTAAGCCGAGTGGGCGAGGTAATAGCCGCGCTTGGTGCCAAGGAGCGAGGGTACGGTCATAATAGCCGCCGCCCATGCCAAGGCGCTGACCAGTGTTATCAAATGCGACCAACGGGGTGCAAATTAAATCGAGCTCACTGGCTGGTTTCACAAGCCGTACATCGAGGCGAGGTTCGCTGATCCCATAACGGTTGTTGACCATAAGAGTATCAGAGCAATAGCGCAGAAAAAGTAAATGCCCGCGACTGAATGGGTGTAAGACTGGTAGATAAACCTGTTTACCTTGCTGCCACAGCCATTCGATGATTGGTTGGGTACTGACTTCCCCATCATTCGATAGGTACAAGGCAATGTGCTGGGCGTGACTAAACCAAGCGGATTGCTGACACTGGCTAAGTAGCCCTTGAGCGGCGCTATCTTGTTGCTGGGTGTTTAAGCCACGTCGTAGAGTACGAATATGTTGGCGAATTTGCTGACGTGACGAAGGTGTAACCGTTGAATTCATAGGTCATCCAATGACTAAATGAAGCGGTAAAGGAATGTTTGATTGGGAAGGTATGCCCCAAGGTGCCGTTGCGAATTGTGGCCCTTGAACCAGATGTTCAAGGTGGATCAGCAACATTAACCGTAGGCTTCTCAGTCGGGCTGAGCATGCTCAATAGCTAATAAAAAGCTAATCCTGGGTATTTGCTTATCGGCTCGGGGACGTTAATTCACTGACGTACACCCCAGGGTCAATTCATTATCAACGCTTTGGTTGATTTTGCAATGCTTTATCCAGATTTTCTGTCAATTGACTGATCTTATTAGATAAATCATCTGCATAGTTGTTCTTTTCACGGCGTTCATTGTGCAGTTCGCTACAAATATTTAGCCCCGTGAACATCAATAACTGTTCTGGATTAGAGACTTTGGTGCGTTCCGATAACTCTTTTAATCGGTTATCAAAATCTTCGGCGGCTGCTATAAGCGCATCTTCTTGGCCTGTTGGACAGTTTACCTTTAAGGTGCGACCTAGAATTTTGATTTCAACTGCCTGATTACTCATAAAGTCTCTTATCTGCTCCATGTCAGCGGGTTTAAAGTAACACGCTGCTTGCGATAGGGGGTAAATATAGAATAAAGCCCTTTCAACATGCAAGTATGCGTGTTGTGCTTTGCGGTTTAATGCCGTTTGACTACACAGTTAATAGTCAGCTTGGTGTAAACATCACCCAAAATTGTCTAACGGATCAAGCGATGCAGTGGCTCCGCTCGCCCTTGGTTATTTATGCCACAAGGCATAAGTGGTAGCATACCACAATAACGATTTACGCCAATCTAGATAAGGTTTCCCACAATGAGTGAAGCAAAATTACCCGCTTACAATGTGCTTGATAGTGAACTGAAAAGTCACGGTTTAGCTGTGTCTCCTTCTGAATTACACGGTCTACTGATGGGGATGATTTGTGGTGGAATGGCAGTTTCTGACGATAGCTGGGTCGCTGCGGTTTCGGACTACGCAAACCAAGGTGAACCGTTAATCGACAGTGCTAAAGCAACAGTGCGTAAAGTTTTTGATGCGGCATCTGCTGAGTTACACGGCATGGCGCAGGTACTGTTTACTTCAACTGCTTCAGAATTAGCGGAAAGTCAGTTTGAAGTGACCTTGCTATTACCGGATGCCGATGTTGAATTGGAACTGCGTGCAGAAGCTTTGGGCGAGTGGGTGACCAACTTTATTTCGGGCATGGGTCTGATGGGGATGAAAAAAGCTGAGCTTACCCCTGAAGTGACGGAAGCGGTTGCTTCATTAGAAGAAATTGCCCAACTGGGTGTCGACGAAGATGAAGATATGGCAGAGCAAGCGCATATGCTTGAACAGATCATCGCGTTTGTACCTGAGTGTGTGTTGAGCTGTTTGGTGGGCCTAGGTCAACGTCCTGATTCTGTTGAGCAACCTGAGATCCCAGGCATGCCAGCAGATCTAAAACCAACCTTACACTAATCCAATAACATCATTTGGATGCAATAAGTAATAAGGGATAAATGTGAAGCACTTTGATGTGGTGATAGCTGGTGGTGCAATGGCAGGCGCTTCGTTAGCGATTGCTCTCGATACTTTGAGCCAGCAAGGGTTAAGCGTGGCGGTCGTTGAGGCTGTTGAGCCTCAACTCGATAGTCATCCTGGCTATGACTCGCGCTGTATTGCTTTGTCACTTGGCTCGGTAGCCTTACTGGAACGCATTGGCTTGTGGCAACAATTATTGCCGCAAGCGACCGCGATTGCAGATATTCATGTTTCCGACCGTGGTCATGCAGGCATAGTGCGTATTGGTGCTGATGACGAAGCAGTCGATGCGCTCGGTTATGTGATTGAATTGGCGGACGCGGGGCGGGTGTTCCACCAGCGTTTGGCGGATTGCCAAGCCGTGACCATGTATTGCCCTGATACGATTGCTAATATCGAGCGTCAGCAACAGCAAGTGAACTTGACCTTAGGCTCGGGCGAGCAATTAAGTGCAGGTTTACTGGTGACGGCGGATGGCGCGTTATCTGGCTGTTGTGACATGCTAGGTATTCGTCGCACTGAATATGATTTCGAGCAGGTGGCGGTGATTGCCAATGTGACGACTTCGCAAGCGCATCAAGGTCGTGCGTTTGAGCGCTTTACGCCTTATGGGCCGGTGGCACTGTTACCAATGTCAGAAGGACGTAGCTCCTTAGTGTGGTGCGTGAAACCCGAACATCATCACCAAGTCATGAGTTGGAGTGACGAACAATTTCTTGCTGAATTGCAACAAGCGTTCGGTTGGCGTTTGGGGACCATGGTGAAAACCGGTCAGCGAGCGTCTTATCCTTTATTGTTGCGCCAAGTAGAGCGAATTACTACCCACCGTGTAGCCGTGGTTGGCAATGCCGCCCAAACGCTTCATCCGATTGCGGGACAAGGGTTTAACTTAGGCTTGCGCGATGTGATGAGTCTAGCGGAAGAAGTGGTTGCCGCTTACGAGCAGCATCAAGATGTCGGTGGCAGCGCGATGCTCAGCCGTTATCGCCAACGTCGAATGCCTGATCGCCAAGCAACCATTACGATGACGGCGGGCTTAGTGGGTATTTTTGCCAATGATTGCTTACCGCTAGTGGCTGGGCGAAACTTAGGTTTAATGGCAATGAGTGCCTTCGATACGTTAAAAGCGCCGCTGGTTCAGCGTGCTTTGGGACAGGTAGAAAGATAATAATGATGCAAAGTGTTGATGTTGCCATTATCGGCGGCGGCATGGTGGGGTTAACGCTGGCAGCAGCGTTGGCTGATACCGAACTGCGAGTAGCAGTAATTGAAGGTCAGCTTCCTGAGCCGGAATTGGCCGATTTACCCGACGTACGTGTATCGGCTTTGAGTCGTGCAAGTGAGCGTATTCTGCGCCGTGTCGGGGCATGGGACGGTATTGCTGCTCGTCGTATGACGCCATACTCGCAAATGCAAGTCTGGGAGCAAGACAGCTTTGCCTGCATCGACTTTGATGCAACGCGTTTGTCGCAACCTGACTTAGGTCATATCGTCGAGAACCGCACGATTCAGCTGTCATTACTTGATCGTGTTAAGCAACTGAGCAATGTCACGCTATTGGCGCCAGAGCGTTGCCACAATATCGCTTTTGGTGAAACCGAAGCTTGGCTAAGTTTAGACTCGGGCAAGAGCTTAACCGCCAAGCTGGTGGTGGGGGCTGACGGTGCCAATTCGTGGCTACGTAACCAGATGTCGATCCCATTAACGCATTGGGATTACGGTCATAGTGCGATTGTAGCGAACATTCGTTGTTCCGAGCCGCATAACCACACCGCACGTCAAGTGTTCTGCCCTGAAGGTCCACTGGCTTTCCTACCGTTACACGAACCGGATTTGTGCTCGATTGTGTGGTCTGTATCGCCAGAGCGTGCACAACAGTTGTGCGCCATGAGTGATGAAGAATTTAATAAAGCACTGACGGTGGCGTTTGATAGCAAGCTTGGCTTGTGTCAGGTCGAAGGCGAACGTCAGGCATTTCCGTTAAAAATGCGTTATGCCCGTGACTTTGTTCGCGATCGTATTGCTCTAGTGGGCGATGCTGCACATACCATTCACCCGTTGGCGGGGCAGGGCGTTAACCTTGGTTTGCTTGATGCAGCCAGCTTGGCGCAGGAACTCAAATCATTGTGGTTGAGTGAGCAAGATATCGGTAAGCGTGTTCATTTACGTCAGTATGAACGCTGGCGTAAGACCGAAGCGGCGAAGATGATCACTGCCATGCAAGCGTTTCGTGACTTGTTTGCTGGTAGCAATCCAGCGAAGAAGTTGGTGCGCGATATCGGGATGATGTTTGCGAACCATGCGCCGGGCGTGAAAGACGAATTTATGCGCCGTGCTTTAGGGCTAAGCGGAAGTTTACCTGAGTTGGCAAAACATAAGTAACTACTTGAAGTAACAGTATTTTCAAACCCTGTGATCACCGATGACAGGGTTTTTTATTACCCGTAATGAACGACAGCCTAATAGGTTTACGATTCGAGTCACACCAACAAATTTCTCCTATTTCAACTTTTCATCTACATTAATTATCAGTGCGATAATGCGTAATGGCTTCTACTGGATAGCAATCGATCATGTTACGCAGCCACTTATCAGTTTTGTTCTGTTGTTATTGCCAGCCCGCTTTTTGTTGCGGCTGTATTTCAAAAGGATGTTTAGCTATGAGTTACGTGCCGACTGAACTGCGTTTTACCAATACCCATGAGTGGATCCGAGATGAAGGCGATGGGGTTTACACCATTGGGATTTCTGATCATGCCCAAGCGCTATTAGGGGATATGGTATTTGTCGATTTACCGGAAATCGATGCGGCAACGGATGCTGGTGAAGAGTGTGCAGTTGCCGAGTCGGTGAAAGCGGCCTCTGATATTTATGCCCCTTTGACAGGGATTGTGTTGGAGATCAACGAAGAGTTGGAAGGTTCACCTGAGCTCGTTAATAGCGACCCTTATGGCGATGGATGGTTATTTAAAATCAAAGCTGAGGATGATGGAGAGCTGGATGAGTTGCTTGATGCTGAGCGCTATCAAGATCTGATCGCAGATGATGAGTAGCTATCGTCTGACTAACAAATACAAAAAAGCCCACCAAAGTGGGCTTAGTACTCGAAGGGAAAAGGCGTTAGAACTCGCGGATCCGACGGATTTCCTGATTCACTTCTTTGACTGTTTGATAATGACGCTGTTGAGCATTAATAGGTACCAGTAACAATCCTTTGTCAAATTCATACCCACCACGACCATCGATATATACCCGGCCACTAAATAAACGACTTACATGTTTAGCGACTAGCTTTGGCATGTAACGTTTGAACATACGCATAAAACATTAACCTTCCATTGGTTTTGCATGCGGCCATTATAAAACAACAGCTATTTCACTTTTGTGACATATTTAGCATATCTAATCTGTTAGCTACTATTGATTGGTTTAATTATTTATTTAGATCTTTCTTGGTAGCGAATTATTCTGTTTGTGTTCAGTTTATATGTTAATAAAAGCAAAAAATAACAGCTGAATATTTTGCATAAAATTCATTGCTTAGTGTTTGTTTTATAAGATCTTATGGCATGTTTTTCGTCTGTTATGTCGTATTTGCCCCTGTTTTATGTGTAATGAGTTGATTGAAGTTTATCCAGTTTTTAAGCGTGGGGCGGTGAGTTGCAGAGTTTTGTGCTGATTTGTTTCACTGGTATTAGCAGTGAACTTGCTTTGGATCAAAGCTCTATTATTGGCATATGCCAATAATAGGTTTCTGGCATATGCCAATTAATGGGAATGAATGATGCCTCGACCTAAATTAGCCCGCCGGATCGGTTGTCGTCCGGCTTATAGTTGCTTTAAGCCTAACGGTGTACCTATGAGTGAACTGGCACACAATCAGTTGGCGGCAGATGAACTGGAAGCATTACGTCTGGTGGATCTCCAAGGGCTTCAGCAACAACCTGCGGCTGAACAACTGGGTGTGTCGCGTCAGACACTGGGTAATATCTTGTCTTCCGCCCGAAAAAAGGTTGCTCAAGCTTTGGTGGAAGGGATGGCGCTGGAATTGGAAACCGCGCCTAAGCCGTAACGAGTAAGCGCCCATAATAACAATCAATTTACGATACAAGTGTGGTAGATAGCGTTATGTGCCAGTGCACTTGTATTGCTTCCCCTGCTTTTACTTCACCATGTTGATGGCATGCAAAGGGGATGACAATCAGAGAGAACGAAATCATGTTAAAAGCAATTGCGATTAATGCCGCTGATAATGTGGCTGGTCACTTTGGCAAGGCACCGACGTTTGTTATTGCTAATGCACAAGGTGAAATCATCGAACGTATTACCAATACGGGTAGCAGAGCGGTAGGTTGTAAGCATAAAAAAATGCTGCAAAAACAGTTTAGCGATCGTGGGGTAAGTGAAGTGGTGTTGGGAAGTATTGGTCAGCGATCACTCGCGCGAATGCTTAATGCTGGCTTTACTGTACGTCAAGTGGCTGCACGTACTCCGTTGGCGGATGTGTTGGCGGGCAGCGCGGATATGTTAACGCTGACAGCGGCAGAGCAAGGTCGTCCGTGTAAACGCGAAAAAGGCGAGTGTGGTTGTGGCAGCAAGAAAAAAGCAGCACCGAAAGTGGGCATGATGAATATGAATGCTGCGCTATCCGGTCTTACTCGTTTTAAGCTGAAATAAGGAACATCTCATGACTTACGTACTTACTTTGGCCATTTTCTTGACCGTGATCTTAGCAATGGCAATTGGTTGGATTGTGAAAAAGAAAACCATTGCAGGCAGTTGTGGTGGCTTAGCCAATGTTGGGATTGAAAAAGAGTGTGACTGCGAAGAAGTGTGTGACACGCATAAGCTTTACCAAATTCAAGAACCTAGCGAGAAGCGTTAACGCTGTCGTAAACGACTCACTTCTTGGGTGATGGTGTCTTTCACCACTTCTCTCAGCCAGCATAGCTTGGGATGGGTGGTGTTGCGCCGTTGCCACAGCATATTGATATCAAAGTCAGGAATGGTGACTGGTGGTGGGCACTGACTGAGTTGGTCGTTAAAAATCGCCAGTTGCGCCATTAAGCGTGACACCACACAAATCAAATTGCGGTCGGTAAGTAGGCGGCGGATGGTGAGGAAGTTGCGCGAGCCGATGGCGATGTGGCGCTGAAAACCTTGCTCTGCGAGTTGCTTGTCGACACCACTCGAAAGATGCCCCTCTGGCGAGACTAAAGCATGCGGGGTGCGAATATAGTCGCCAAGACTGACTGGCGCCGTTAGCCCAGTGGCGCTGGCATCAAATAAGCACACATGATCTTCGGTATATAAATACTGGCTTTCCAGCTTTTTGGCGGTGACGGCCATTGAGCCGATCACGAGATCAACGTGACGTTCATCGAAAGCGGCTTGGTAGTTATGACGATCAATATTGCAAAAGCTTAAATGACATTGTGGGGCAAGTTGCTGCAAGGTATCAAACAGTGAAGGCGCAAACAGCAGTTCGGCATAATCGGTGAGACCTATGGTGAAGGTGCCTTGATAGGCGCTCGGGTCAAAACGATCCGGCTTTAGAACCTCGTTGGTGATCATGCTTAAAATCGTCTCGACAATCGGAGCAAGCTCAAGTGCGCGCTCGGTCGGGACCATTAAGTGCCCTTGGCGTTCGAATAAAGGGTCATCAAGTAACTGGCGTAGACGCGATAAGTTATGACTCATCGCTGATTGACCGATCGATAATTTGTCGGCAGCACGGGTAACGCTGCGGTGCTCCATCAAGGTTGCAAAGGCAACCAACAAATTAAGATCGACCCCACGCCAGTTAATTGTTTTCATCTTCTATCCCTACTTTCAAAACCTAGCTAGTCAAAGCTCACTATGGTTGGCGATTATCGGCAAATATCCGCAAACATAGGGTCGCATAAAATCAAGAGGTCTTCGGTGCTCAACTCAACGCCAGCCATACGATCACCGCTACTGATGTTCACCTTTTGATGTTGTTGGATCTGGTGATCAAAAATCAGCGGTAGTGGGCGTTTTAAGCCAATCGGAGCGACAGTGCCAATCACCAAGCCTGTGACTTTCTCGACGTCAGTAGCATCAGCACAGGTCATACGGCGACAACCAAATAAAGCGCGTACTTTTTTCGGATCAACTTGGGCTGGCCCTGGCACACACGCCAGCACATGAAAACCACTCATATCGCGCAGCAAAATAGATTTTACCATTTGCTCTGGGTCGACACCGCGCTCTTGGGCGGCCTCTTCAATGGTTTTCGCGGGCTTAGTGTGAGGAAGAAGGCGAAATGTGACGCCTTCTTCTTCGAGCACTCGGGTAACGCGGGTTTGTGTTACAGGTGAGCTCATGACTTATTCGTCATCCAGTGAATAAGGTAGCGCTTGTACTGTCCAGCGCGACTCAGGGGCATCAGCTAAACGGAACTGGGTGTCGTCATCCAAATCATTTGGCAGTACTACCAAGGCGATAGCTTGTTGGTCAGCAAATTGGTAACCCGCAATCACAGTACCGCCTTTACGCCAGTTTTCACCCACGCTACGTTCAATGGCATCACCCGCTTGCGGACATTGTGCCGCGTCACCCTGCATGATGAACATCGCGCGCTTGTTAGTACCACGGTACTTGGCGCGGGCTACGGTTTCTTGACCTACGTAACAACCTTTTTTGAAGCTGATACCATCAACCGCTTGTAGGTTTAGGGCTTGTGGTACGTGCTCTAGCTCTGTGGAAGCGTCGATACGTGGCAGGGCAGCGCGAATGTCGTACAGATCCCACAGTGCACTGGTGCTCAGCTGGGCGTCTGCAGCCAAGGTTTGTGCTAGTGCTTCAGCCTGTTGTGGTGCAACGGCGATTAACCAACGTTGGTCATCGATTTTGACTGCGGTGGCATTGTCTTGTTGGCGAACATCGCTATCGCCTGTAAATAGGCTGTCGATGCGTGCTTGGGCTTGCTCGCCACATAAGCCAAGCAAAACATCTTCGCTTGGCTCGATGTCGACTTTAGAGAAGACCGCGTATTTTTTCAGTTCTGGCAGTTGGGTTGCCATGACACTTTGGCGTTGGAAAAGACCATAGCCTTGTTGATGATGGAACAGGCGGAAAATGGTACGCATTTTACCTTTGGCATCACAATGTGCGCCCAGGGTCGATTGTTCTGGGGAGAGTGATACGACGTCGCAAGTGACCTGACCTTGGAGGTAAGATTTCTTGTCGTCGCCCACTAAGGTAACCAATGCCCAATCGGCAAGATCAACCAGTGCCAGCGTAGGTAAGCTATCGCTGGACGTTAAAGAGAGTGGGGCAAAGTGTAAAGCGTCTGACCAAGTGCTCATAAGGTGTTCCACAATAAAGAATGTCGATGTTGCTATGGTAATGGGCGAAGGCGAATTTGTCAGCTGTGGATCTGACTTAGCTCTCATCTTAGATGATTGCTTGTTCTGGCGCATAGTCGTGGCTATAGGTCGCTGTTACTATGGCTATAATTTTTCCAGCCAAGTTAGCAATTGAGGTTGAACATGATTAGTGCCGATGACAGAGCACGAGTTAAATGGGCTTGCCGCCGTGGCATGCTAGAACTGGATGTAATTATCATGCCGTTCTTTGAAGAACGCTTCGATGAATTGTCGGATCAAGAACAGCAAGATTTCATTGCGTTATTGAAGTGCGATGATCCAGATCTTTTCACTTGGGTGATGAAACACGGTCGCAGTGAGAACCCAGCCCTCGCCGCTATGGTAGATAAAATCATTGCTCACAACGAAAGTAAGCTTCGCTAATCTTTCTTTTACCCCCTCTTCCTATCAAATAGCTGCCTTGCATCTTGGTTATGCGCTGGTGGCTATTTTTGTTTGTTGGGTGCAATGTCAGTGGTTCGCCCAATTTCCTCTCTTGAGCCTGTTGTCGATAGTCGTTGTATTTGAGTGGCTTCATACCGAGTGGCTGCGCTTAGTTGGGCGTTGTTACCGAATGTCGGGCACGGTCACCGTTACAGAGAGCGGTGATTTTAACTGGCAAACTCCAGCGCACGTTAATTCTATCAACAAAGGCAAATTGCGAGCGGTTCAGTTAATCACTAGCCAAGTGATAGTACTGCGCGTGACTAGCAAAGGTGATGCAAATAGTCAGCACTGGGTGATCAGCCGCGATATGTGCAGCGATGCTGACTTTCGTACTCTTTCTTTTTATACCCGCTACTATTTGCTTTGATTGGTTGCATATTGCTGATCGTGTTGCATATCAAACTAGAGTAAATGCTCGCTCATAACTCCATGACTAATAAGGAGTTAAATTTGTCACATTTTGTGTTAAATCTTCATAAGTTTTGGTCGATATCATCCTAGAAGGTTGAATAACCTAATAACAATTATCCAAGGCGTAGTGGTGGACCACCGACCTTGGAGATACTCGGGTGTTGTTGAGGACCTATTGCTGTGAAAATTAAACATAAGTTATTTGGATTGACGGGATTGTCAGTGAGTGCACTGCTACTTTCGTTATTCTTTAGTTGGTTGGCGAATGAACGTGTGGCGGCGATCGATAAAGCGACTTTAACGGTTAGCAAATTAGAAGTGACCTTATTGAACTTACGCCGAAACGAAAAAGACTTTTTGGCGCGCTTTGATATGAAGTATCAAGGCACTTTTAACGCCAATGTGACGAAATTTGAGCAGCAATTGGCAGCGCTTGAACAAAATGTCACTGCATTGGATATTGAGTTAGCTCAATTAAGCGCATTACCACCGCTGATGAAAAACTATCAGCAAGGCATGATGGCAGTGATGTCTGGTTACCAAACCTTAGGGCTAACACCTGAGCAAGGATTGAATCGCACTTTCACCGAGCAAACCGATCGTTTGCAGCAAGTGGCGGCGGGTCAGTACGATGCGCAAGTGGTGATGAATCTGATCCAAGACGCGACTTTGTTCGCTCTTACTCAAGATATGAAGTATTACCAGAGCTACCAAAGCTTGTATCAACAAGAGTTGGGTGGTGTTTTACCTGCGGTTAAGCAGCAACTGGTGCAGTTTAATGCTGCGTTAGAGGCTGTATTGGCTCAGTACAAAGTGGTGGGGCTGGATCATAAATCAGGATTACGCGGCGATATTCGTCGTCAATCCCATCAGCTTGAGCAAGCATTTGATGAAATGTCGACGCAACTGGCTGAAATCAGTGCCGCGCAGCGTCAACAGACAGTGATGATCACTGTGCTTGCTGTTGTGCTTGTTATCGTTGGCCTATTGGTACTGTCGTTGATGATCAGCCAAGGTATTCAGCGTCGCATTAGCTCGATGAGTCAACTCATGACAGACATTGCTAGCAGCCATGATTTAACCCGTCGTGCAGACGAAACGGGTAACGATGAAATTAGTGAGATGGCGGTACACTTCAACTACTTGCTGACGGGGTTACGCCAGTTGGTGAGCGATGTACAAACAGCGATCACCGAGCTAGGGGCGGCCTCAGAGCAGCTACAACGTCGTAGCAGTGATACTGAGTCTGCGATGGCGCAGCAACAAGCAGAAACTGATTCGGTCGCGACAGCTATCACTGAGATGGGCGTGACCATTCGCGATATCGCCGCGAATACTGAAACTGCTGCGGGCAATGCGCAAAGCAGCCACACTGGCGCGACTGAAGGTCTGCAAGAAGTGAATGCAACCAAAGCACGTATTCGTCAGCTTTCGGATGAATTGGCGCAAACCAGTGAAGAGATCACCAGCTTGTCGGCATTGTCCGATAATATCGGCTCTGTGCTGGATGTGATTAAGGGCATTGCTGAGCAAACCAACCTGTTGGCGTTGAACGCAGCGATTGAAGCGGCGCGTGCCGGTGAGCAAGGTCGTGGCTTTGCGGTAGTAGCAGATGAAGTGCGCACGCTGGCGTTACGTACCCGTCAATCGACCGAAGAAATCACGACCATTATTGGCTCGCTGCAAGGACAGACTGAGCAAGTGGTATCACACATTAGCCGCTGTCGTGAGCAAGGTGACATGAGTGTTGAGCAGGTTGATAGCGCGGAAATTAAGATCAACCAAATCATGACGGACATGCAGGCGATCTTAGATACCAGCAGCCAGATTGCGACCGCTGTTGAAGAGCAATCCCATGTGTCGGATGAGATCGCACAGAACGTGACGACCATTCGTGATATCACCACCAGCAATGCTGAAATCTCACATGAGAACGCGCAAGCGGCAAGCGCGGTGGCGACTCAGGCGCAGAGTTTAGGTCAGGCAATTGCCCAGTACCATGCTTAGTTTCAGTTAAATACCAAGCGGCTAAGTTGTCGTTTGTCATGTATCAGTGCGAAGTAGAAAGACTTCGTTGCTGATAATCTCGCTAAAACGAGAGCTGTTAGATATAAAAAATCCCAGCAGTACGCGATTGTTTTATCGCATCGGCTGGGATTTTTTTATGCGCGATTCAAAGCGCTGAGAACTTGCTTAGCAAGGTTGATCCGGAGTTAGGATTGTTGGCTTAGCTTCGTCATTGAGTTCAGGGTAATCCAAGGTGTAATGCAGACCTCGGCTTTCTTTACGTTCCATAGCACAGCGCACCATGAGCTCTGCGACTTGAACCAGATTACGCAGCTCCAATAAGTTGTTCGATACTTTAAAGTTGCTGTAGTACTCGTGGATTTCTTGCTTGAGCAGTTGGATACGGCGCATCGCGCGCTCTAAACGTTTGGTTGAACGCACAATACCGACATAGTCCCACATGAATAGGCGTAACTCGTGCCAGTTGTGCTGGATCACCACTTCTTCATCCGAACAGCCGACTTGGCTTTCATCCCAGCGCGGTAAATCTTTCGGTAAGGAAACGTCGTTAAACTGTTTGGTTATGCTTTCCGCTGCCGCCCACGCGTAGACCACACATTCCAATAGTGAGTTTGAAGCCATGCGGTTGGCCCCATGTAAGCCAGTGTAACTCACTTCACCAATGGCGTATAAACCATCGAGATCGGTACGGCCTTGCTTATCGACCATCACGCCACCACAGGTGTAGTGAGCGGCAGGTACGATAGGAATCGGCTCTTTGGTGATATCAATGCCGTAGGTCAGCAGTTTTTCGTAAATAGTCGGGAAGTGCTTAGCGACAAAATCAGCAGGTTTATGGCTGATATCTAAGAACATGCAATCAGCACCCAAACGCTTCATCTCGAAGTCGATAGCCCGCGCCACCACGTCGCGAGGGGCGAGTTCAGCACGCTCAGGATCAAAGTCCAGCATAAAGCGACTGCCGTCAGGGCGACGCAAATAAGCCCCTTCACCGCGTAAGGCTTCGGTAAGCAGGAAGTTACGAGCTTCCGGGTGGAATAAACAGGTTGGGTGGAACTGGTTAAATTCCAAGTTGGCAACGCGACACCCTGCACGCCACGCCATCGCAATACCGTCACCAGAAGACACATCGGGGTTGGAGGTGTATTGGTACACTTTTGACGCACCGCCCGTTGCGAGCACCACGAATTTAGCGCGAACGGTTTCAACCGCTTCTAAATCACGGTTCCAGACATACGCCCCGAGTACACGGTTTGGCTCGTCTTGGTTGCCTAACTTTTGTTGAGTGATCAAATCGAGCGCGTTATGGCGCTCAAGAACATCAATATTAGGGTGGTTGAGAACGTTGTCTTGAAGAGAGTTTTGCACTGCCATACCTGTGGCATCTGCGGCATGGAGAATACGGCGGTGGCTATGGCCGCCTTCGCGCGTTAGATGGTAACGCGGTTGTTCGTCATCAGAATCTTCCTGATCGAACGGTACGCCACCATCAATCAACCATTGCACACAATTTTTTGCATTGTCAGCAATGAAGTGAACCACGTCTTCATCACAAAGATGGGCACCGGCAATTTGGGTGTCTTCAACGTGAGATTCAACGCTGTCTGATTCGTCGAATACTGCGGCGATCCCGCCTTGAGCGTAGAAGGTTGCCCCTTCGCTGCGCAATCCTTTACTCAATACAATGACTTTGCCCAGTGGTGCTAATCGCAAGGCGAGAGATAAACCCGCCGCTCCACTACCAATGACTAGTACATCACATTGATGCTCGTGAGTTTCGTTCATATTAATTTCATATCCCTGTGGCAATCCGCATTATGGTATACCAATATGCGTAACTATGTGAATCTCACCCCACTTATTGTTGTGGTGGCGGCTATCGACTCAGGCTTAAGTTGCATGATTATTCAGCGCAACTATGCTCACACTCCGCTGCATTCCTTTTTCGGTTAGTAGGCCAACATTTTATTTATTATAAAAACGGCTCAACCTCGAATTATCTTGACTGAGATTGATTCATCGAGGGCGTAACCTTGTATACTGGTGGTATTTTGCGCCACTGTGATAAAAAAATCGCGCATTATTGTAGAGAATTTATTTTTTACCATTGGGAACTTTACCTAGTTCGGTAAGTCTTACTTAGTGCTCATGCTGTAAATTGCTTTTATTTTGCCTTGTAGCCGAAAGGGTTATAGCCAATTGAAAGTGAAGCCAATGTGCTGATATTCAACAAGGGCAAGGTGAAGGCATTGGATTCGCTAGTAACAAATTAGTGACGCACGAGTGCAAGACAGATATAGGAGTAACCGCTCGAATGAGCGAGCAGCAAACTGATCAGGTATTAATCGAGCGAGTACAACGCGGTGACAAACAAGCTTTCAACTTATTAGTGGTGAAGTACCAAAATAAGGTGTGTAACTTGGTGTCTCGCTATGTGAGCAATTCCGGTGATGTGCCAGACGTGGCACAAGAAGCGTTTATTAAAGCGTACCGTGCATTGCCGACTTTCCGTGGCGAAAGTGCGTTTTACACATGGCTTTATCGTATCGCGGTTAATACTGCAAAAAATTACTTAGTGGCTCAGGGGCGTCGCCCGCCAGCTTTCGATGTTGACGCTGAAGATGCGGAATATTACGAAAGTGGCAGTGCGTTAAAAGAAATATCGAACCCTGAGAACCATATGTTGTCAGAAGAATTAAAGCAGGTTGTGTTCAGTACCATTGAAGGGCTGCCTGATGATCTCAAAACCGCAATCTCGTTACGTGAACTGGATGGTCTAAGTTACGAGGAAATTGCTGAGGTAATGGGGTGTCCTGTGGGTACGGTACGTTCTCGTATTTTCCGAGCGCGTGAAGCGGTCGAAAAACGCATCCGTCCTTTGATGCAACAACATTAATGTTGAGCCAAACGGTGAAAAAAGATGGCTGATAAAGAAAAAATTTCGGCGTTGTTAGACGGTGAAGATTTAGATCAGAGCATTATCAATGCGCTGACAGTCGACAGAGAAAGCGAGCAAGCTTGGCAAGACTTCAACCTTATTGGTGATGTCATGCGTGGCGATGCACCGCAATGCAAGGAATGGAATATTGCTGACAGTGTCGCGTTGGCGCTCGAAGCCGAGCCTGCTCATACAGGTGCGGTGACGACAGTTGAAACGGCTGAAGAGTTGGCGCCTGTGGTGGACATCAATACGGTTCGCCAAACACCAGAAGCTCAGCCAACACCACGTGAAGCGCGTCGTAGCTTGCCAGGTTGGTTAACTCAGTTTGGTCAGGTTGCCATGGCGGCAGGGGTGTCATTAGCTGTAATTGTTGGCGTACAACAATACAATGGTGGCGATGGCACTATGATCGAAACGGCGTCAGATTCTCAGCTTTCCGTTTTACCTACTGTACCTTTTGCTGGTACTGCTGAACCCGTTAGTTTAACCCGTGAAAGTGTTCGTCCTGCGCATAACCAAGCGCCAAGCGAAGCACAAATCATGGAGCAGCGTCGTCGCATCAACGCGATGTTGCAAGATTATGAATTACAGCTACGCCTCAATGCCGAAGATGGCAGCATTGATCGTTCGTTGCTGGAAAATCAGTAATTCAAAAATAAGCCGAATCTGACGACGGTGAGGTTCGGCGTAATTGATGGCGGATAAATGAAAAAATTCCTGGTCGGTGCGGCGACACTGGTCAGCCTATTGATGCCATGGCAAGCCTCCGCAGAAGAGCCGGTTTCTTCTGCGGAGGCTTTGTTGCATCAAATGGATGTAGCAAGCCGCGAGCTGAGCTACGAGTTGTCGTACATTCTTATTAAGAAAAACAGTATTGAGCCACTGCGCTATTCTCATGCACAAGTTGAAGGCGAGACCTTTGCCCAGCTCGTGTATTTGAGCGGTCCACCGCGCGAGGTGATCCAGCGCGGCAGCGAAGTCAGTTACTTTGAGCCTGGGCTAGATGCCTTCACTATCGACAGCAATAAAATGGTGGCACCTCTGCCGCCAATGATGAAAGTGAATGTGGATGATTTAGTCGATAACTACGACTTCATCTCCATGGGCAGAGCTCGCGAAGCGGGTGTGGCTTGTGATGTAGTGCGTATTGCCCCCAAAGATGGTACTCGTTATTCCTACTTATTGTGGCTTGATACCCGCAGTAACTTGGTGATGCGTGCTGATTTGCTTGACCGTGATGGTGAGCCGTTAGAGCAATACCGTGCTGTGTCTTATGTTGTGAACCCTAAAATTAGCGATGTGCTCAAGCAGCGTTTGATCAGTGTTGAACGTCCCGTTGTGGTGCAAGTGCCGCCGCAACCGCAAGCTGAGTTAGCTTGGCAAGTGAAATGGTTGCCACAAGGCTTTGAGTCGGTGTCGCGTAATCGCCACCGTTTATTGATGACCGAGCGTCCCGTTGAGAGCAAAATGTTCAGCGATGGGTTGTTTAGCTTCTCTATCTACGTGGGTGAAGCCGATGGTTTTACCGTGCGTGAGCAATTGGTACGCCAAGGGCGCCGCACACTACACAGCTATATGAAAGGCAATATCGAGGTGACTGTGGTGGGTGATATTCCGCCAGCCACCGCCCGTCGTGTTGCCGAGTCGGTGTCGTTTAATCGTCCGGCGAAAACGGAACAAGTACAATGATGCGATCATTAGCCACTGTGGTGGCTGTGGAACCTCAGGCGATCACGGTGAGCTGTCAGCAAGAAACCAGCTGCGGGCACTGTGCGTCGCGTGATAGTTGCGGCACAGGGATAGTGTCAAAAGCCGTACCGGGCCGCGCGCATACGATGACAATCACGACCACTGAAAAAGTGGCCGTGGGTGATGTGGTCGAAATCGGTCTAGCTGAAAAAAGTATGTTGAGTTCAGCCTTGCTGGTTTACCTGCTTCCGCTACTCTTTTTAATAGTAGGGACAGTGGCAGGTCAGTGGTGGTTTATTGATTTGGCCCAAGGGAGTGAACTCGGGGTGATTGCCAGTGCGGTGAGCTGCGCAGCAATCGGATTAGCGGTCGCGCGCTTTATTGCACGACGCATTGAAGGGCAATCTGCCTATACCCCGAGCTTAATTCGCGTACTTGGGGCGAAAATATCGACTGGCGCAGTAATAAATGCCGCAAGCAAAGATAGCGACTAGGCGGGAAATTCGGTAGAATCCGTCAACTTGATCGTTTGATCCCATTCATTTTAATCACGAGTTAGTCACGCCAATTCATGAAGCACATTCGTAACTTTTCGATTATTGCACATATCGACCATGGTAAGTCGACCTTATCCGACCGCTTGATTCAAGTCTGTGGTGGCCTTTCCGATCGTGAAATGGCTGCTCAGGTTCTGGATTCCATGGATCTTGAACGCGAACGCGGTATCACTATCAAAGCGCAAAGTGTAACCCTTGATTACACCGCTAAAGATGGCGAAACCTACCAATTAAACTTTATCGACACCCCAGGGCACGTTGACTTCTCGTACGAAGTATCGCGTTCATTGGCGGCCTGTGAAGGTGCGTTATTGGTTGTCGATGCTGGTCAGGGTGTGGAAGCACAAACTCTGGCTAACTGTTACACCGCTATCGAAATGGATCTAGAGGTTGTGCCAATCTTGAACAAGATTGACCTTCCAGCTGCTGATCCTGAGCGTGTGGCAGAAGAGATTGAAGAAATTGTAGGTATCGATGCCCTAGAAGCGACGCGCTGTTCTGCGAAGACGGGTCTAGGTGTTGAAGATGTTCTAGAAAACATCGTATCTGCAATTCCAGCACCAGAAGGTGATCCAGAAGCGCCGCTACAAGCGCTGATTATCGACTCTTGGTTCGATAACTACCTAGGTGTTGTTTCTTTGGTACGTATCAAAAACGGTAAGCTGAAGAAAAACGACAAAATTAAAGTGATGAGCACCGGCCAAGTATGGGGTGTGGATCGCTTGGGTATCTTTACGCCGAAACAAATCGACACACAAGAGCTAAACACTGGCGAAGTAGGTTGGGTTGTTTGTGGTATTAAAGACATCCTAGGTGCACCTGTAGGTGATACCTTAACGCATGCGAAAAATGGTTGTGAAGAACAGCTACCGGGTTTCCAAAAAGTGAAGCCACAGGTATACGCGGGTCTGTTCCCTGTATCGTCTGACGATTACGAGAACTTCCGTGATGCACTAGGCAAACTAAGCCTGAACGATGCATCGTTGTTCTACGAGCCAGAAAGCTCTGCGGCACTAGGCTTTGGTTTCCGTTGTGGTTTCCTTGGCATGCTGCACATGGAAATCATCCAAGAGCGTCTTGAGCGTGAATACGATTTGGACCTGATCACCACGGCACCAACAGTAGTGTACGAAGTGACCAAGACCGACGGCGAAACTATGTATGTTGATAGCCCAGCAAAACTGCCAGCTGTGAACGACATTGAAGTTGTTGGTGAGCCAATCGCACGTTGTAACATCCTAGTACCTTCTGATTACTTGGGTAACGTAATTACACTGTGTGTTGAAAAACGTGGTGTACAGGTAGACATGGTTTACCACGGTAACCAAGTAGCGCTAACTTACGACATTCCAATGTCTGAAGTAGTACTGGATTTCTTCGACCGCTTGAAATCAACGTCTCGCGGCTACGCATCGTTGGATTACAACTTCCACCGCTACGAAGAATCAGACATGGTACGTGTTGATATCCTGCTAAATGGTGACCGTGTTGATGCACTGGCTATCATTACGCACAAAGACAACGCACAGTACCGTGGTCGTGATCTGGTTGAGAAGATGAAAGAATTCATCCCTCGTCAGATGTTCGATATTGCTATTCAAGCGGCGATTGGTAACCACATCATTGCGCGTTCTACCGTTAAGCAGTTACGTAAAAACGTAATCGCGAAATGTTACGGTGGTGACGTGAGCCGTAAGAAGAAACTGCTACAGAAGCAGAAAGAAGGTAAGAAGCGTATGAAGCAGATCGGTAACGTTGAACTGCCTCAAGAAGCTTTCCTCGCTATTCTGCATGTAGGTAAAGATAAATAAGGATCGTGAGGTTAGCTCTTTGCAAGCAAAGAATAACTGATGGTTTTTATTAAGAAAAAGAGAAAGTCTGAGTTTATTTACGTAAACTTGTACTTTCTCTTTGCTTGTTGAGTAAGGCTGTAAATTTTGCTGTCTTATACAACAGTAGCTCTGCTGTTAGGCAGAGTTGGGTTCAACTATTAGGGATTATAATGGCAAATCTGTTTTCGTTATTTTTGGTATTGGCAACCTTAGCGACCGGTATCATTTGGGCATTGGATAAATTTGTCTGGGCGCCAAAGCGCCAGTTAAAGATTGAGGCAGCCGCCGCCAATGCAGGCGAAGATGTAGATGCCGAAGTTCTTAATTCTGTTGCCCCACAACCGGTATGGGTTGAGCAAACGGCTTCGCTCTTTCCGGTTATCGCACTGATAATGGTGTTTCGCTCATTTATTTATGAGCCGTTCCAGATCCCATCCGGCTCAATGATGCCGACGTTACTCGTGGGGGATTTCATTCTGGTTGAGAAATTTAGCTACGGCATGCGTGATCCTGTGTTCCGCCACAAGTTGGTTGAAACTGGTGAGCCAGAGCGTGGCGATATCGTGGTGTTTAAGTTCCCACCTCAACCAAACATCGATTACATCAAACGTGTGATTGGCTTACCTGGTGACACAGTGCGTTACGGCGCCAACAAGCAATTGTGTGTGGCGAAAAAAGGAAGCGCAGACTGTCAGCCAGTACCGCTGTCTAATATGGTGGATACTGACTTCATTGACGGTCGTACACAACTGGTCCAGTTTGATGAACAGCTGACAGAAACTGGTCACCAAATTTTGGTGAACCCACTTAAGCGTGACCGTACGCTTGCCTATCAACCACGTCCTGGCGTGAGCGAGTGGGTAGTGCCGGAAGGCCAGTATTTTGTAATGGGTGATAACCGCGATAACAGTGCTGACAGCCGCTACTGGGGCTTCGTACCTGAAGCTAACCTAGTGGGCAAGGCGGTCGGGATCTGGATCAGCTTTGAGTTTGAACGAGGTGCAGATAGTGCACTACCTTCTTGGATTCCTACCGACGTGCGTTTTAGCCGTGTCGGTGGCATAGACTGATCGAGATAAGATGACATCTCCTGCAAATAGACTTCAGCGTAAGCTGGGCTACCAATTTAACAATTTAGAATTACTTACTTTGGCGATGACTCACCGCAGCGCCAATGGTACTCACAACGAGCGTCTAGAATTTCTAGGTGACTCGATCCTGAGCTTTGTGATTGCTGATGACTTGTACCACCGTTTCCCTGAAGTGGACGAAGGTGATATGAGCCGCATGCGTGCCACACTCGTACGTGGTAAAACGCTAGCAGAGCTAGGTCGTGAGTTTGATTTGGGTGATCACCTGCTACTTGGTCCGGGTGAATTGAAGAGTGGCGGTTACCGTCGTGATTCCATTTTGGCGGACTGTGTGGAAGCGATCATCGGTGCTATCTACCTTGATAGCGATATCGAAGTGGTACGCGGCATTGTATTGAGCTGGTACAAAACTCGCTTAGAGACGATCAAGCCGGGTATCAACCAGAAAGATCCAAAAACACGACTACAGGAATGCTTGCAAGGCCGTCGTTTGCCACTGCCTGCGTATACTGTAACTAAGGTACACGGTGAAGCTCATAACCAAGAGTTCACTGTACAGTGTGAAGTAACAGGTTTGGATAAGCCTGTGATCGGTAAAGGCGGCAGTCGGCGCAAGGCAGAGCAGGCAGCGGCAGAAATTGCGCTTAAGCAGTTGGAATCATGACAGATAAACAACATTGCGGCTTTGTTGCCATTGTAGGTCGCCCGAACGTTGGTAAATCGACGCTCCTGAACCGCTTGGTGGGCCAGAAGCTTTCGATTACTTCGCGTAAACCGCAAACTACGCGTCACCGTATCATGGGTGTTGATACCCGTGATGGTTACCAAGCGGTATACGTTGATACCCCAGGGCTTCACATCGAAGAGAAGCGTACGATCAACCGTTTGATGAACCGTGCAGCAAGCAGTTCATTGACCGATGTTGAGCTAGTGCTGTTCTTGGTGGATGGCACCATGTGGACTAAAGACGATGAAATGGTACTGAACAAGCTAGCGAAAGCTGAGCTGCCAACAGTGCTATTGGTTAACAAAGTCGACAACGTGAAAGACAAGCACGAGCTGTTCCCACATCTTCAACACCTATCTGAGAAGATGAAATTTGTGGACGTTGTGCCTGTATCTGCGAAACACGGTACTAACGTGGACGCGGTTGAGAAAATCGTGCGCGAGCACCTACCTGAATGTGAATACTACTTCCCTGAAGAGTACGTGACTGACCGTTCGCAACGTTTTATGGCCTCGGAAATCATCCGTGAAAAACTGATGCGTTTCACTGGCGATGAATTGCCATACTCGGTAACGGTAGAAATCGAGCGTTTCGATTACAACCCTGATACCGATGGTTTCGATATCAATGGTTTGATTCTGGTTGAACGTAAAGGCCAGAAGAAAATGGTGATCGGTAAAGGTGGCGATAAGATCAAAACTATTGGCCGTGAAGCACGTATTGATATGGAAGATTTGTTCGAGCGTAAAGTTTACCTAGAACTGTGGGTGAAAGTGAAATCAGGTTGGGCAGATGACGAACGCGCACTGCGTAGCCTAGGTTACATCGACGATCTATAAGAAGGCACTATGGAAGGGCTACAGCGTTGTTTTGTCCTCCATACTCGTCCTTACAGTGAGACGAGCCTGATCCTTGACGTCTTTAGCGAGGATCACGGCCGTCTTACTTTACTTGCCAAAGGCGCCCGCCGAAAACGTTCCAATCTCAAAGGCTGTTTACAACCCTTTACCCCTTTATTCATGAAGTGGACGGGGCGTGGCAGTATGCCAACTCTGACTCAGGCAGAACCGATTTCGATTGGTTTGCCAATGCGCGGTTATATTTTGTATTCCGCGATTTACGTCAACGAATTAATTGCTCGAGTATTAGAAGCTAACACCCCATACCCTGTGTTGTTTCTGGACTATTTGAATGTGCTGCGAGAATTGGCACAAGCGGATAACCCAGAGCCAGCATTGCGACGGTTTGAACTTGCTTTGCTCAACCACCTCGGATACGGAATCGACTTTCTTCATTGCGCGGGAAGCGGTTTACCGGTTGAAGACACCATGACCTACAACTATCGCGAACAGCGCGGCTTTACCGCATCGATGACGGTGAGTCAGTTGACCTTTACGGGTGAACAGCTCAAAGCGATAGCGGCACGTCATTTTACCACCCCAGATCAGCTTCGGGCGGCAAAACGCTTTACACGTATTGCCTTAAAACCGTATCTTGGCGGGAAACCATTAAAAAGTAGGGAATTATTTATCCCTCGTTCAAGGAGTCTCGAAAAATGAACAACATACTACTCGGCGTCAATATCGATCATGTGGCTACCCTGCGTAATGCGCGCGGTACGCGTTACCCTGATCCTGTGCATGCAGCAGAAGTAGCTGAGCGTGCCGGTGCTGATGGTATTACTATTCACCTGCGTGAAGACCGTCGTCACATCAATGACCGTGATGTACGTATCTTGCGCGAGACAATCCAAACCCGCATGAACCTTGAGATGGCGGTAACGGATGAAATGGTGGAGATCGCCTTGAACACTAAACCAGAATTCGTGTGTCTGGTACCAGAAAAGCGTGAAGAGCTGACTACTGAAGGTGGTTTGGATGTTGCAGGTCAACTTGAGAAAGTGAAAGCAGCGACCGAAAAACTGACTGCCGCTGGCATTAAAGTGTCGCTATTTATCGATGCTGATCGCGAGCAAATTGATGCCGCGCTTGCTTGTAATGCACCTTACATTGAGCTTCATACGGGTCACTACGCGGATGCGGAAACCGAAGAAGAGCAGCAAGCAGAGCTTAAACGTATCGCGGCAGCAGCAAGTTACGCTGACGGTCTTGGTATCAAAGTGAACGCAGGTCATGGTCTGACGTACCACAACGTGAAGCCACTAGCTGCACTACCTGAAATCTACGAGCTGAACATTGGTCACTCAATCATGGGACGTGCAATGTTTGACGGTTTAAGTAAAGCGGTTGCTGATATGCGTGCCATCATGCAGGAAGCGCGTCAGTAATGGCAATCCTTGGCTTGGGCACCGATATCGTTGAGATTGCTCGGTTGGAAAAGGTGTTGTCGCGCAGTACGGGGCAAGCCTTTGCAGAGCGAGTGCTAACCGAACCTGAGTTGGCAACCTTTGCTAGCATCAAGCTCCAAGCTCGCTTTCTTGCAAAGCGGTTTGCAGTGAAAGAAGCGGGGTCTAAAGCCTTGGGTACAGGTATTGCTTGTGGCGTGAGTTTTCAAGATTTTAATGTTGAGAACAACGAACTCGGTAAGCCGATCTTAACCTTATCAGGTAAGGCGGCAGAGTTGGCAGCGCAAATGGGCGTTAACCATGTTCACCTTACGATTGCTGATGAGCGCCGTTATGCGGTGGCGACCGTGATCTTGGAAAGCTAGCTTTCACCCCCAAGGGGATGACGCCTAACAGGTGAGCCACTAGTTATGAAAAAGGAGAGCCTCGGCTCTCCTTTTTTGTGTCGTATATCGTGATGTGAATATGGTTAGTGGCGATATTGCTTCGAAGCTTTCACCACATTGTTCATTTCATCGATCAACTCGAACAGTTCAGGCTCGATATCGTCGGTGGAAGCCCCAGCTTTTAGCTCGGTCTCAATGGTGTGACAGAGCGATTTTAGGCGCGGTACACCGCTGTAGGCACTACTACCATGAAGCTTGTGAATAGGCGGCCATAGCTCGATATCTTTACCGTCTAGCGCTTCATTCACTAACATCTCAACTTCCGGCATGTAATCGAGCAGCATTTGCAGCATGTCTCTGGCTAAGTCTTCTTTACCTGCCGCTTGCTTCAAGGCTAAATCCCAATCCCAGCTGACATTCGTGTTGACCTTTTCGACAGCCGGTTGGTCTGTGACCGGAGTAAACTCGGCGTCCTCAATCGTTCCTTCATCCACAGATTGGCTGTGGTGGTTGTCGTTGCTGGTGGTCCACTTCGCCAACATCTGCTGCAGAATATGTTCTTCAATTGGCTTGGTGAGGTAATCATCCATACCAGCATTGAGCAGACGCTCGCGCTCACCCGCCATAGCATGAGCGGTAACCGCAATCACTGGGGTGGTGTGGTTGAGCTCGGTTTTGCGGATTTCTTGACAAGCGGTTACCCCGTCCATTTCTGGCATCTGGATATCCATGAACACCAAATCGAAATCTTTCTGATGGGCGTACTCCACCGCCTTACGACCACCAGTGGCGGTGATCACGGTTTCAACCCGCTCGCTCAATAGTGCAGAGATCAGTTTTAAGTTCGCTGGGTTATCATCCACCGCCATCACTGTCAGTGGCAAGATCGCAGGCTCGCCCTCAGGTAGCAGTGGTACTTCTGGCTCTTGGCTCAGTTCATTACTTCCTGCCAGTGCTTCAAACAGTTTTCGCTGTGGAAGCGGTTTACCAAGACACGCTGAGACTCCAGATGCCAACAAGCGCTCTGATAGAGCAAGCTCTGTCGCTGGCAGACTGACAATCACTTTGTCGGCGATCTGCTCGGCTTTAAAGACGTTATCGAGCAAGGTCGCGATTGGTGGTTGTTCCCCTGGCGCTAAGCTCAACAAGGCAAATTGGTGCTGCTCAAGATCGTCATCTGGCATGGTTGAGCGATAAGTCACTTGCAGACCAGCACTGATCAAGCGTTGCTGGGTTATCGATGCGGCTTGCATGTTTGGTTCGATCAATAGCAGCTTCATACCGACTAAGCTTGCTGTATCAATCGGTTGTGACACTGGCAGATCGGTTTTCAGCAGACGTAGACTAAACCAGAAGGTTGAACCTTGGTGCAGACGACTGGTTAGGCTGATTTCGCCGCCCATCTGCGTGACCAGTTTCTGGGTGATCACCAAACCTAGACCTGTACCACCGTAGCGGCGTGAAATGCTGGCATCGGCTTGGCTAAAGGCTTGGAATAACTGGGCTTGTTGACGCTCAGAAATACCGATACCAGTATCGCGAACCACAAATTGCAGTTCGACGTTTTCATCTTTGTCGGCTTTGAGCTCCACCGAAACATCGATGTTGCCACGCTCGGTAAATTTAACTGCGTTACCGATCAGGTTAGTCAGTACCTGTTGGATACGTAGAGGGTCACCAATTAAGCCGGTTGGAATACGCTCGTCGATCTTCAGGGTCAGCTCAAGGCCTTTTTCGTGGGCACTTGGCGCTAGTAAGCGCATCACTTCATCGAGCGATTCGGTAAAGTCGAATGGAATGTTTTCCAAGAGCAGTTTACCGGCTTCCAGTTTCGAGAAGTCGAGGATGTCATTGATGATGGTCAGCAGGTTGTTAGCTGACTTCTCAATGGTTTGCAGATAATCCTGTTGGCTGGTGCTGAGGCGTGTTTTCAGCATTTGGCGGGTAAAGCCAATCACACCGTTAAGCGGGGTGCGAAGCTCGTGCGACATATTCGCCAAGAATTCTGATTTCACACGGGCCGCTTCTTGGGCGCGTTTTTTGGCAATGTCGAGCTCGACGTTTTGAATTTCGAGCTGCTCTAGGGTCTCTCGTAAATCAGAGGTTGCCTGATCGATGCTTTGCTGCATTTCGATGTGGTATTCCGCCAGCGAAATTGCCATCGCATTGATCCCGTTTTTCAAGGTATCCAGCTCACCCAATAATTGCCCTTCGATACGGATATCAAGGTGACCACGACGAATACGGTCAACTACGCTTACCATATGGGAGATAGGACGGGTCACATCTTGCATTAGGCGGAAAGCGAACAGCCCTGATAGCGTCAAGCCAAGCAGTAGCACCATCAAGGCGGTAAAGACTTCTTGGTATTGCTGTAGGCGCAGGCTGCTGAGATCCATTTCAATGGCAATGTAGCCAAGGATACGTTCTTGACCTTGGATCCCAGATAGCTGACCAAATTGGCTTTCACTGATGATCGGCGCGCGCAAGATCATCGAGTTTTCATTCAAGCGGGTATTGAGCAGTAGCGGGATCGGCTCATCGTCAGGATACATCAAAGCCTCGAAATTACGATGGAAGTTCGAGGTCACAAAGAGTTCGTTATCGGCGTCAAACACCGCGATACTACGAATAATTTGTGAATGTTTACGGTGGGCGTAACCAATTAACCGACGCACCGCTTCACGGTTGTCTTTGGTCATGCCGAATTCGGTCGAAATAGCGAGAGGTTCAATGATGCTGGCACCGGTCGACACCAGTTGGTGTTCCAAGTCCTGATAGCGGCTCATGGTGAAAAAAGCGCTTAAAAGTAAGCCGATAATCAGCGTCGGTGCTAATGTCAGGGTGAAAACCCTGGCACGAAGTCCATATTTGGTCATGGTTCTCTTAATTACAAGAATGCGATTCTGTGGGAGAATTGGCGTCCATCTGTGGCCCATAGCTTAATGAAACTCGGGTCATTCGACAAATTCTCAATGTCTGAACAGTGAGCGAAACACCTATGGCACGCTTTTTTAAGCCTCAAAAACGAAAAATTACCGACACTAAGCACAAGGAAATTCAGATCAGTCGCTTAGACCACCTTGGCGCGGGAGTGGGCCACCTGAATAAAAAGCCGGTATTTGTTGACGGTTTGCTGCCGGGCGAAAAAGCTGTTGTTCAGTTAACAGAAGACAAAAAACAGTACGCGCGCGCGACTGTAATTAAACGTCTAACCGATAATGCAGACCGTATTAAACCGCATTGTGCTATCTATGACCAGTGCGGTGGTTGTAACTTGCAGCATTTATCTCATCCGGCACAAGTTAAAGCCAAGCAGCAATCGCTGGGCGAGCTAATGTCTAAGTTCGCGAAAGCGGATTTTACCGAGCAACAAGCCGAGCCAATTGTGGCGAATGAATGGCAATATCGCCGTTGTGCTCGCTTCGCGGTTAAGCTCGATAAAAAAGGGCAACTCGCGTTTGGCTTTCGCAAAAAGCAAAGTAAAGACATTGTTGAAGTTCAGCAGTGCCCAGTATTGGCGCAAGGATTAAATGAACTTTTGCCACAATTACGCACTCTGTTAAGCGGACTTAAAGGCAAAAAGCATGTTGGTCATGTGGAGCTAACTCAAGCTGACAATGGCCGCGTGTTGTTGATCCGCCACTTACAGCCGTTTAACGACCAAGACAGTGCTAAGATCCTCGCTTTTGCTGAGCAACATGACTTGATGCTGTTTTTGGCACCAAGCAGTGATGAATTGAAGCATTGCCGTGGTGACAAGCCGTTGTATCGCTTGGAAGACATTAACCTGACATTTTCTCCGAAAGACTTTATTCAGGTGAATGCGAGCGTGAACCAAACTATGGTGGCGCAAGCCATCGAGTGGTTGGATGTTCAGGCGGACGATAGGGTGCTTGATCTATTCTGTGGGTTAGGTAATTTCAGTTTACCGTTGGCGAAGCGCGCAAAAGCGCTGGTCGGTGTTGAAGGTGTCGATGAAATGGTTCATCGTGCTGCAAATAACGCCGAACAAAACGGTATTAACAACGCAACCTTCTACCAAGCAAACTTGGAAGAGGACGTTACTTTGTTATCATGGGCCAAAGAGCCATTTAATAAAATATTACTCGACCCTGCACGCGCAGGCGCAGCAGGGGTAATGCAGCATGTGATTGCGCTTCAACCACAACGAGTGGTGTATGTGTCGTGTAATCCGGCAACCTTGGCACGAGACAGCCAGCCATTGCTGCAACAAGGTTATCAGTTGGAACGCTTAGGTATGATGGATATGTTCCCACATACCGGGCATTTAGAATCAATGGCGTTGTTTGTAAAAGCTTAATCGCCATTACCGAAAGCAAAACAGGACAGAATAATGGTCGCAGTTCGCGGTGCGCACTTAAAGGAAAACGATACATTTGAGCTAGCAGCATGGGTTGAGAGTTTGCAGCAGGATGCGAAAACCTCAAAACGTCTGTTAAAAACCTATCAGCATTGTATCGACATAACATCAAAGGAAGAATCAGCGACGCTGCTGTTGTGGCGTGGCCGTGAAATGGTCGAAATCTTGGT
The DNA here is from genome assembly GCF_001650345.1 of Photobacterium jeanii. Lineage (GTDB taxonomy): Bacteria > Pseudomonadota > Gammaproteobacteria > Enterobacterales > Vibrionaceae > Photobacterium > Photobacterium jeanii. Next base: position 39,967 of record NZ_LVHF01000031.1, read on the forward strand.
GACCTTAAGCATGGACACCGAGACGTTAGTTGCCGCTTTACTTTGCCCTATCGTGGAAGCGGGTATCTATCCGCTTGAGCAAGTGAAGGAAGACTACAACACCGCCATCATGCAATTGGCGGCGGGGGTTGAGCAAATGGCAGCGATCCGCCATTTGAGTGCGACCACTGAAGGGGCTTCGCAATCGATCCAAGTCGATAATATTCGCCGTATGTTGCTGTCGATGGTGGATGATTTCCGCTGCGTGGTGATCAAGCTGGCTGAACGTATTTGTCACTTACGCGAAGTGAAAGACGAGCCGGATGAGGTGCGTCGCGCTGCTGCTAAAGAGTGTGCCAATATCTATGCGCCGCTGGCGAACCGCTTGGGTATTGGTCAGCTTAAGTGGGAAATCGAAGATTACGCGTTCCGCTACAAGCACCCTGATACGTACAAACGCATTGCTAAACAGTTGTCTGAGCGTCGTATTGTCCGTGAGCAATACATCGAGCACTTCGTCACGGATTTAGCGGACTCGATGAAGAGCGCCCATATCAATGCGGAAGTGCAAGGTCGTCCGAAGCATATCTATAGCATCTGGCGTAAGATGCAGAAGAAGAACCTTGAGTTTGATGAGCTATTCGATGTGCGTGCGGTACGTATCATTGCTGATCAACTGCAAGACTGTTATGCCGCGCTAGGGGTTGTGCACACCAAATATCGTCATCTGCCAAAAGAGTTTGATGACTATGTGGCGAATCCAAAGCCGAACGGCTACCAGTCGATCCACACTGTGGTGCTTGGCCCTGAAGGCAAGACGATTGAAATCCAGATCCGTACCAAGCAAATGCACGAAGAGTCGGAACTGGGTGTGGCTGCCCACTGGAAATACAAAGAAGGCACCACAGGGAGTAAGTCTGCTTACGATGAGAAAATCGAGTGGCTGCGTAAACTACTGGCATGGCAAGAAGAGATGTCAGATTCTGGTGAGATGCTCGATGAGCTTCGTAGCCAAGTGTTTGATGATCGTGTGTATGCCTTTACGCCAAAAGGGGATGTGGTTGATTTGCCAATGAATGCCACGCCGCTTGATTTTGCTTACCATATTCACTCAGAAGTGGGTCACCGCTGTATTGGTGCTAAAGTCGAGGGGCGTATCGTACCGTTCACCTACCACCTACAAATGGGTGATCAGGTCGAAATCATTACCCAGAAAGAGCCGAACCCTTCTCGTGATTGGTTGAACCCTAACTTGGGCTTTGTGACCTCGAGTCGTGCCCGTGCCAAGGTACATGCGTGGTTCCGCAAACAAGCGCGTGATAAAAACCAAGTCGCAGGGCGTGAAATCTTGGACGCTGAGCTACACAAGATCGGCGCAACCATGAAAGATGCCGAAGCCTATGCGCTGAAGCGTTTTAATGCGAGTTCGCTTGATGAGCTGTATGTGGGGATCGGTAGTGGTGACTTGCGCATCAACCAAGTGATCAACCACATCAACACTTTGGCAAATAAACCGACCGCGGAAGAAGAAGACAAGCAACTGCTTGATAAACTGACGGAAGCGAGCGAGAAGAGCAGCACCAGTGCGCAGAAGCCACAGCGTGATGCCGTGGTGGTTGAAGGGGTTGATAACCTGATGACCCACTTGGCGCGTTGCTGTCAGCCGATCCCGGGCGATGACATTACCGGTTTTGTTACCCAAGGGCGTGGTATTTCGGTGCACCGCAGCGATTGTGAGCAGCTTGAAGAGTTGCGCCATCATGCGCCTGAGCGTTTGATCAAAACGGTTTGGGGCGGTGGCTTTGTTGGTAACTATAATATCACCGTGCGTGTGATTGCTTCTGAGCGTAATGGTTTGATCAAAGAGCTAACCAATACCTTAGCCAATGAAAAAACCAAAGTATCGGGCATGAAGAACCGTATCGACTACAAGAAACAAGTGTCGATCATGGACTTCGAGCTTGAGCTGACCGATTTAGAAGTGCTGGCGAAGGTCATCAAGCGTCTTGAGCAAGTGAAAGACGTCGCTGAAGTAAAACGCTTGTACTAAGTGCGAATCGCGTTAGCCTTAATTACACTCAACGGGAAGCCAATGGCTTCCCGTTTTGTCATTTGAAAATTTATTACATCATAAGAGAGCCCCCTATGAGCGCCCCACAATCTCCATCTTCTTCATCGCAGACAGCGACTCACCCTATGGCGCAATTGCTTGAAATCATGGCGACCCTACGTGACCCACAAAAAGGTTGCCCGTGGGATATCAAGCAGACTTTTGATTCCATTGTGCCGTACACCATTGAAGAAGCGTATGAAGTGGCCGATGCTATTCACCAGCAAGATTGGCAGGACGTGAAAGGGGAGTTGGGGGATCTGCTGTTCCAAGTGGTGTTTTATTGTCAGATGGCGAAAGAGCAGGGTTTGTTTGATTTTGATGACGTGGTCGCAGGGTTAAACGAGAAACTGACGCGTCGTCATCCGCATGTGTTCGATGAGCAAGAATTTAGCGATGAAGCGGCGATTAATGCGAATTGGGAAGCAGAAAAAGCCAAAGAGCGTGAGCAAAAAGGGCAGGATCCGAGTGTATTGGCTAATATACCTTTAGCCTTGCCCGCATTAAGCCGCGCAGAAAAAATACAACGCCGTTGTGCCAAGCACGGTTTTGATTGGGATACCCTGGGTCCAGTCGTGGATAAAGTGCGCGAAGAGATCGACGAAGTGATGGATGAAGTCGTCCAAATCGCCCCCGATCAAACCAAGATTGCCGAAGAAGTTGGTGATTTGTTATTTGCGACCGTGAACTTGAGTCGCCATCTGGAGGTCAACCCAGAGCAGGCTTTGCAGCAAGCAAATAAAAAATTTGAGCGACGTTTTCGCCAAGTGGAAGAAAATGTGCTAGAACAAAGTCTACGGCTTGAAGAATGTTCATTGGCCCAGCTTGATGCGATTTGGGACCAAGTAAAACAGCGTGAAAAGGCTAATCAGTGAGCAATGTATACAGCTGGCGAATATTTTGCGAGCAAGGTAGTGGCACTGAAAGTGTTGTAAATTTACACGAACAGTTTGTGCAACCGGTATAATTGATTTGAAACAAATAATACTCATGATTGCTGTGATAGTTTTCACGTTGTGGCGATAAAAGCTGTCTGGTATGATTACTCTCCGTCCAGATAGTTTTTATATCCTCTACACCAATCTTCCAGGTTAAATATGACAACGAATTACATTTTTGTTACGGGCGGAGTTGTTTCCTCTCTAGGTAAAGGTATTGCTGCTGCATCTCTAGCGGCTATTCTAGAAGCACGTGGTCTTAAAGTGACTATGATGAAACTAGACCCTTACATCAACGTTGACCCAGGCACTATGAGCCCAATTCAACACGGTGAGGTATTCGTAACGGAAGACGGTGCAGAGACCGACCTTGACCTTGGTCACTACGAGCGATTCATTCGCACCAAGATGACTAAGCGTAACAACTTTACTGCGGGCCGTGTGTATGCGGACGTACTACGTAAAGAGCGCCGTGGTGATTACCTAGGTGCAACCATTCAGGTTATCCCACACATTACTAACGCAATCAAAGAACGCGTTATCTCAGGTGCAGAAGGCCACGACGTTGCTATCGTTGAAGTGGGTGGTACTGTAGGTGATATCGAATCACTACCATTCATGGAAGCTATTCGTCAGCTAGCTGTAGAACTAGGCCGTGAGCGTGCAATGTTTATGCACCTAACACTAGTACCTTACCTAGCGGCAGCGGGCGAAGTGAAAACTAAGCCAACTCAGCACTCTGTAAAAGAACTTCTTTCTATCGGTATTCAGCCTGACATCCTAGTATGTCGTTCTGACCGTATGATCCCAGCGAACGAACGTGCGAAGATTGCACTTTTCTGTAACGTTCAAGAAAAAGCTGTTATTTCAATGAAAGACGTAGATTCAATCTACAAGATCCCACAACTGATCAAAGCACAAGGTCTGGATGATCTTGTTTGTCAGCGTTTCGGCATCACAGCGCCAGAAGCGGATCTATCTGAGTGGGAACAAGTAATCTACGAAGAAGCTAACCCTACTGCTGAAGTTACTATCGGTATGGTTGGTAAGTACATCGAACTACCAGATGCTTACAAATCTGTAAACGAAGCATTGAAACACGCAGGTCTTAAGAATCGTCTATCTGTGAAGATCAAGTATGTTGACTCACAAGACGTAGAATCTAAAGGCACTGAAGTACTAGAGGGTCTGGACGCAATCCTAGTACCTGGTGGTTTCGGCGGTCGTGGTGTTGAAGGTAAGATCCTGACAGCACAATACGCTCGTGAAAACAAAATTCCTTACCTAGGTATTTGTCTAGGTATGCAAGTGGCACTGATTGAATTTGCACGTAACGTTGCAGGTCTTGAGGGCGCGCACTCAACTGAATTCGATGCAGAAACCAAGAACCCAGTAGTTGGTCTAATTACTGAGTGGGTTGATAACGAAGGTAACGTTGAAGAGCGTACAGAGAAATCTGACCTAGGCGGTACTATGCGTCTTGGTTCTCAGCTATGTCACCTAGCGGACGGTTCAAAAGCACGTGAGCTATACAACAGCCCAACAGTGCACGAACGTCACCGTCACCGCTACGAAGTTAACAACAACCTACTTCCTAAACTAGAGAAAGCAGGTCTGAAAATTTCTGGTCTATCAGCAGACAAGAAATTGGTGGAAATCATCGAGATCCCGAACCACCCATGGTTCGTGGCAGCTCAGTTCCACCCTGAGTTCACATCAACGCCTCGCGATGGTCACCCACTATTCGAAGGCTTTGTAAAAGCGGCTGGTGTAAACCAACGCGGTGAGCTTAACAAGTAAGGATTACTGGTAGCAGTAGCGGGGGATGCTACTGCTATTTTTTAGCTTTTAAATTGAAGATAAAGCAAGAGGAAACACAATGTCTAAGATCGTTAAAGTTCTAGGTCGTGAAATTATCGATTCACGTGGTAACCCAACAGTTGAAGCGGAAGTACACCTAGAAGGCGGTTTCGTTGGTATGGCGGCAGCTCCATCTGGCGCATCTACTGGTTCTCGCGAAGCTCTTGAGCTACGTGACGGTGACAAAGCACGTTTCCTAGGTAAAGGTGTTCTTAAAGCAGTTGCAGCTGTAAACGGCCCAATCGCTGAAGCACTAGTTGGCAAAGATGCGAAAGCACAAGCTGACATCGACCAGGTAATGATCGACCTAGACGGTACTGAAAACAAATCTAACTTCGGTGCTAACGCAATCCTAGCAGTTTCTCTAGCGAACGCTAAAGCAGCAGCTGCTGCTAAAGGCATGCCTCTATACGAGCACATCGCTGAGCTAAACGGTACTGCTGGTCAGTTCTCTATGCCTCTACCAATGATGAACATCATCAACGGTGGTGAGCACGCAGATAACAACGTTGACATCCAAGAGTTCATGATCCAACCAGTTGGTGCTAAGACTCTTAAAGAAGGTCTACGTATCGGTGCTGAAGTATTCCACAACCTAGCTAAAGTTCTTAAGTCTAAAGGCTACAGCACTGCAGTTGGTGATGAAGGTGGTTTCGCTCCTAACCTTAAGTCTAACGCTGAAGCTCTAGAAGTTATCGCAGAAGCTGTTGCAGCTGCTGGTTACGAACTAGGTAAAGACGTTACTCTAGCTATGGACTGTGCAGCATCTGAGTTCTTCGACAAAGAAGCTGGCATCTACAACATGAAAGGCGAAGGTAAAACTTTCTCTTCTGAAGAGTTCAACCACTACCTAGCTGAGCTAGCTAACCAATTCCCAATCGTTTCTATCGAAGACGGTCTAGACGAGTCTGACTGGGATGGTTTCAAACACCAAACTGAACTACTAGGTGACAAGCTTCAACTAGTAGGTGATGACCTATTCGTTACTAACACTAAGATCCTAGCTGAAGGTATCGAGAAAGGTGTTGCTAACTCAATCCTAATCAAGTTCAACCAAATCGGTTCTCTAACTGAGACTCTAGCTGCAATCAAGATGGCTAAAGATGCAGGTTACACAGCTGTAATCTCTCACCGTTCTGGCGAAACTGAAGATGCAACTATCGCTGATCTAGCGGTAGGTACTGCTGCAGGTCAAATCAAAACTGGTTCTATGAGCCGTTCTGACCGTGTTGCTAAGTACAACCAACTTATCCGCATCGAAGAAGCTCTAGGTGAAAAAGCACCTTTCAACGGTCTTAAAGAAGTTAAAGGTCAAGCTTAATTCTTCATTGAATTAACTTTAACTTAAGATTGCCAAACCGCCTCAATAGAGGCGGTTTTTTTTATCCCTATCCCCCTCTCTGCCCCTAGTCACCAAACCACTATTGTGGGATGATTAAACCGCTCTCTGGAACGCCTTGATTTCGATACTGATCGCCCGTTGTGATTGGCTGCTACTCTTGGTAGCAAAGGCGGAAAAGAAACAAAACTAAAATCAATGAGTGAGATTTCAATGCGTTTGTTAACTGTACTGATGCTATCAGTGCTGGCTTGGCTACAATATGATTTCTGGTTGGGTAAAAACGGCATGATGGACTACCTTCAAGTCAAAGATAATGTCGAGATCCAACAGCAGGCCAATGCCGAGTTGGTACAGCGAAACCAACAAATGTATGTCGAAATCTACGATCTCCATCGTGGTGTTGAAGCGGTGGAAGAGCGTGCCCGTAATGAACTGGGTATGGTTAAGCCGGGCGAAACATTTTTCCGTATTGTTGGCGATAAGTAAGCGTTGAACGTGGGCTTATCGTCTTTTGATTGATAGTGAACATCGAGACATGACCCAACAATTCACTGCTGTCGTGCCAGCGGCAGGAGTAGGCAGTCGTATGGCTGCCGACCGACCTAAGCAGTATTTATCCATTGCGGGTAAAACCATTCTTGAACATACCGTTAACCGCTTACTTAGCCATCCTGCGATTGCTCGAGTAGTGATAGCGATCAGCGCGACTGATCCGTACTTTTCGACTTTAGCCTTAGGTGACGATCCACGAGTAACCGTGGTTGATGGTGGGGCAGAGCGTGCTGATTCTGTTTTTGCTGGGTTAGCGCAAGTGGCAGAGGATGATTGGGTCTTGGTACACGATGCTGCTCGCCCGTGTTTACGTCATAGCGACTTAGACGCGTTGATCGCAGGTGCATTGCGCAGTGATTGCGGTGCGATTTTAGCAGCGCCAGTGCGCGATACCATGAAGCGTGGTAATGGTGCACAAGGTATTGCAACTACGGTAGATCGTGCTGATTTATGGCACGCACTAACGCCACAAATGTTTAAAGCCGGTGCGCTGCGTAGCGCGCTGGAGACCGCATTACGCCAAGGCGCGACGGTGACTGATGAAGCGTCGGCGCTTGAGTATTGCGGTCAAACGCCCGCCTTAGTTAAAGGTAGGGCTGATAATATTAAAGTCACGCAGCCAGAAGACTTAGCCTTGGCTGAATTTTATTTGCAACAATGGGGAAAGGAACAAGCATGATGCGAATTGGACACGGTTTCGACGTACACAAATTCGGTGGTGAAGGCCCAGTGATCATCGGTGGTGTTGCTATCCCATACGAGCAAGGCTTGCTTGCTCATTCCGACGGTGATGTTGCACTGCATGCTGTTAGTGATGCACTGCTTGGTGCTATTGCGGCTGGTGATATCGGTAAACACTTCCCTGATACCGATGCCGAGTGGGAAGGGGCAGATAGCCGCTTCTTACTGCGTGATGTATACAAAAAAGTAAAAGCAAAAGGTTACCGTCTTGGTAACCTTGACGTTACTATTATTGCTCAGGCTCCTAAAATGGCACCGCATATTGAAGCGATGTGTCAGGCAATTGCTGAAGACTTAGAAACAGACATCGAAAATATTAATGTCAAAGCAACCACTTCTGAACGTTTAGGTTTTACTGGACGTAAAGAAGGGATTGCGTGTGAAGCAGTTGTTCTTATTCACAAGGTCGGCTAACGCGCGGCCAAACACACGGTATTACTATGTCTGATGTAATGGACAACTTCCACTGGCTACATGGTCAGCCAACCAGTCAAGGTGCTATCAAAGTGCTACCTGAGCACTTTGTAGTAAAAGAAAACCTTGGCTTTAGCTTTGCCGGTCACGGTGAGCACTTCATGGTGAAAATCCGCAAAGTTGGTGAAAACACCAAGTATGTGGTGAACGAGCTGGCAAAAGCCTGTGGTGTAAAATCTCGCGATGTAAGTTGGGCCGGTCTAAAAGACCGTCACGCAGTGACCGAGCAATGGCTGAGTGTGCATTTACCGGGCAAAGCGGATCCGGACCTATCTCAGTTTGAAGCCGAGCACCCAGGTGTGATTGTGCTAGAAACGGCACGCCACGATAAAAAATTACGCCCAGGTGATTTGCAAGGAAACTGGTTCGAGCTGCGTTTAACAGAGCTGGAAGACAGTGCTGATATCCTGCGTCGCTTGGAACAAGTGAAAGCTCTTGGTGTGCCGAACTACTTTGGTGAGCAACGCTTTGGTCACGGTGGCAATAATGTCGTGAAAGCACGCGCATGGGGTAACGACGAGTTCCGCGTACGCGATAAAAGCAAGCGTAGCTTTTACCTATCAGCGGCACGTTCATGGTTGTTTAATATGGTGCTATCAGCGCGTATTGAACAGCAAAAAGTACACTCGGTACTTGAGGGTGATTGCTTGCAAGCACCTGAGCGTAGCGATTTTACTTTAATCGAAGCCGTGTCGGATGAATGGCAAGCGAAAGTTGATGCTGGCGAGTTGGCAATTACCATTCCGATGGTGGGTGATAATGCATTGCCGAGTGCGGGTGAAGCAGAAGCGTTTGAAATGGCTGTGATTGAAGCCGAACCACTTTTACTGAAGCTGATCCGCGATAACCGTATGCGTCACGAGCGTCGTCCTGCGCTGCTGAAACCAACGGAGTTGGCTTGGCGTCAGGAAGAAAATGACATCGTGGTGTCGTTTGCATTACCAGCCGGTTGTTTTGCAACGTCGGTGGTACGCGAGTTAATGCAAGTGCGTGAACAGGAAGGACGTACCTATGCGAATTCTGATCAGTAATGATGACGGTATCTTTGCTGAAGGGATCAACACGCTCGCGCACGCATTAGCGGATTTAGGCGAAGTTGTTGTTGTGGCGCCAGATCGTAATCGTTCAGGGGCCTCGAATTCGTTAACGCTCGAAACGCCATTGCGTATTCGTCAACCGCAACCTAATCATGTATCGGTTGAAGGTACCCCGAGTGATTGTGTGCACTTTGCATTGAACGAATGGTTGGATTACCGCCCTGATTTAGTGGTGGCGGGGATCAACCACGGCGCTAATTTAGGTGACGATGTACTGTACTCGGGTACTGTTGCAGCAGCGACGGAAGGACACTTTTTGGGTGTCCCTGCCATTGCCGTGTCTTTGGTTGGCGATCAGCATTTTGCGACGGCTGCGCAGGTGGTTAAAGATGTGATTAAGCAATCCAAGACTCACCCGCTGCCAACCAATAAGATCTTGAATATCAATGTACCGGACGTGCCGTATGCCGCGCTTAAGCCGTGGCAAATTACTCGCTTAGGCGCGCGTCACCGTGCTGAGAACATGATCAAAGAAACGGATCCGCGAGGCAAAACGATTTATTGGCTCGGTCCTCCGGGGGCTTGTCAGGATGCAGGTCCTGGGACTGATTTTTACGCCGTAGAACAAGGTGCCGTGTCGATCACCCCGCTACAGGTTGATCTCACCGCGCACGATGCTATTGCTGGTATGCAGCAATGGCTCCAAGATGTGGAGAAAGATTAAGGATGCGCTATGTGAGAGAGCGACATGGCTTGATGGCTTATTTACAGCAGCAAGGGATCACCGATACGGCGGTACTAGCGGCGGTAGAAAATGTGCCACGTGAGTTATTTGTCGACGAAGCCTTTTCTCATAAAGCTTATGAAAATAATGCCTTGCCGATCGGCAGTGGCCAGACGATTTCACAACCTTACATTGTGGCTAAGATGACCCAGTTGCTTGGGTTAACGCCGCAATCTAAAGTGTTGGAAATTGGGACAGGCTCAGGTTACCAGACTGCGGTTTTGGCGCAGCTGGTGGAGCACGTTTGGTCGGTTGAGCGCATAAAAGCCCTGCAATGGCAGGCAAAACGTCGTCTAAAAATGCTAGATTTGCATAATATCTCGACTAAACATGGAGACGGCTGGCAAGGTTGGCGCAGTAAAGGGCCATTTGATGCCATTATTGTGACAGCAGCAGCAGAATCGATTCCAGCAGAGTTGTTGGTACAATTAAGTGATGGTGGTCGTCTGATTGTGCCTGTTGGTGAGCATCAGCAAGTGCTGAAACTGATTGTTCGTAAGGGCAATGAGTATGTGTCTCAAGATATTGAAGTTGTACGTTTTGTTCCGCTAGTAGCAGGAGAGTTAGCGTAAAGCATGAAGCGAACAGGGTTGGGGAAGAAGTATTGGCGTTTGTCTGCAGTAGCAAGCAGTTTGCTATTGTTGTCAGCCTGTAGTTCGCATCCGCCAGCACCTGTATCAAGCGTTAACAGTAAATACAACAATATAGAGCGTGGTAGCTTTCGTGGTAGCTATTACCAAGTGAACAAAGGTGACACGCTCTATTTTATTTCTTACGTGACAGGCCGTGATGTAAAAGACATTATTGCCCATAACCGACTCACCCCTCCCTATACCATTTACCCAGGACAAAAACTTCAGCTGTGGAAGCCCAAGTACAAGGCGCCTTCTTATGGCCATGCTGCTCCTGTGGTCGTCGCCAAAACACCTTCGAAATCAAAGGCAACTAAGGCAAAACCAGCACCGAAGCCGAAGCCAAAACCTAAGTCTACCGCCCCAGCGAAGAAGACTCAGGCACAAACTGCACAAAAAACAGCCAACAAAAAAGTTGATCAAGGTCGCACAAAGGAGTACTCTCAGAGCAAAAGTAACAAAGTTGTTACAAATAAATCCAGTTCCAATAACAAGGTTGATAGTTGGCTATGGCCAACTCAAGGTCGAGTGATCGTCGGTTTCTCTAATGCAGAAAACGGTAACAAGGGGATCGATATTGCAGGGCGACGCGGACAAGCGGTAAAAGCAACGGCGGCTGGCCATGTTGTTTATGCCGGTAACGCGCTCCGTGGTTACGGTAACCTAGTGATCATCAAGCACAGCGATGACTACCTCAGTGCTTATGCGCACAACGACAAGTTATTGGTGAAGGAAAAGCAGGCGGTGAAAGCTGGTCAGAAGATTGCCTCTATGGGTAGCTCTGGCACCAAGAACGTCCGTTTGCACTTTGAGATCCGTTACAAAGGTAAGTCGGTTAATCCAATGAGGTACTTGCCTAAATAGTGATATCACACGCTGGTTGATACCACGATAAAAATGTTTGCTAACTCGCCATCTGGGAGGCGCTATGAGTAGAAGCAGCACAGCCAAGAACATCGAAAATTTTGATTTTGATGAAAACATGGAAATGGATGCCACCGAGATTGAAACTAAGGCAGAGGCGGAAAACGCCGCTGCCGATGAAGTTGAACTCTCACGCTACGGCAACACCCAAAAAGCACTTGATGCGACCCAACTCTATTTAGGAGAAATCGGATTCTCCCCCCTCTTAACTGCTGAAGAAGAAGTGCTTTATGCCCGCCGCGCCCTCCGTGGTGATGACGTTGCCCGCAAACGTATGATCGAAAGTAACCTCCGCTTGGTGGTGAAAATTTCCCGCCGCTACAGTAACCGTGGATTAGCATTACTGGATCTGGTCGAAGAAGGTAACCTCGGTTTGATCCGTGCGGTAGAGAAATTCGATCCTGAACGTGGTTTCCGTTTCTCCACTTACGCCACATGGTGGATCCGTCAAACCATTGAACGGGCGATCATGAATCAAACCCGCACCATACGTTTGCCTATCCACGTGGTGAAAGAGCTGAATGTCTATTTGCGTACGGCTCGTGAACTTGCCCAAAAGCTGGATCATGAACCGACGGCTGAAGATATTGCCCAGAAACTGGATAAGCCGGTCGATGATGTTAATCGTATGCTGCGCTTAAACGAGCGAGTCGGCTCGGTTGATAACCCAATTGGTGGTGACTCGGAAAAAGCCTTACTTGATATCATTCCAGATGAAAAGAATGGTGGACCAGAAACCTCGACCCAAGATGACGATATCAAACATTCGATTGTCGCTTGGCTCCAAGAACTTAACCCGAAACAGCGCGAAGTCTTGGCGCGTCGCTTTGGTTTGCTGGGCTACGAGGCATCAACTTTGGAAGATGTGGGGCGTGAAATTGGTTTAACCCGTGAGCGCGTACGTCAGATCCAAGTGGAAGGTCTACGTCGTTTACGAGATATGCTGACTCACCAAGGATTGAATATTGAATCGCTGTTTAACCAAGATATGTTGTAGCGGTTGGACGTCATAAATTGTAATCCAAAAGAGGACGCTGAATGCGTCCTCTTACTTTTTTGGTGTGCTTGTTTTAGCCCGTCGCGATTAAAGCAGCGCTTTAAGGCGGTATAGCTCATCGAGGGCTTGGCGCGGTGTCATTTCATCTGGGTTGATGTTTGACAGTGCTTCTTCCACTTCGCTTGGCTCTGGGATCAGAGTCAGCTGATTTTCTTCTTTTGGTACGCCACCTGCCGGCTTCACCGCTTGCTGATGGCCACTGGCTTCAAGCTGTTGAAGCTTTGTCTTGGCGCGTTTGATCACCGCTTTCGGTACCCCCGCTAGACTCGCAACGGCTAGACCGTATGACTTGCTCGCTGCACCTTCTTGCACTGCATGCATGAAGGCAATGTCATCACCGTGTTCAACCGCGTCAAGGTGAACGTTGGCAAGACCATCCATCAGCGAAGGCAGTTCGGTTAGCTCGAAGTAGTGAGTGGCGAACAGTGTCATTGCGGCGATTTTTTCTGCCAACCATTCGGCACTTGCCCATGCTAGCGAGAGGCCATCGTAGGTACTGGTACCACGGCCAATTTCATCCATCAGCACTAAGCTGTTTTCGGTTGCATTGTGCAGAATGTTAGCTGTTTCCGTCATTTCAACCATGAAGGTCGAGCGACCTGATGCCAAATCATCGGATGCACCGATGCGGGTAAAGATGCGATCGAGTGGGCCAATTTTTACTGCTTCTGCTGGCACGAAAGAGCCGACATGTGCCATCAAGGCGATCAGCGCTGTTTGACGCATGTAAGTCGATTTACCGCCCATGTTTGGACCGGTCACAATCAGCATACGGCGATCGCGATGCAGTGAGATTGGGTTAGCGATGAATGGTTCGCTCAGGACTTGCTCAACCACTGGGTGGCGACCTGCGGTGATGTCGATCCCTGTTTGTTCGCACAGTTCAGGACGACAGTAGTTTAAGGTGTCAGCACGCTCGGCTAAGTTCGCCAATACATCTAACTCAGATAGGGCGTTGGCGATTAATTGCAGTTGCTCAAGGTGTGGCAATAGCATGTCGAATAGCTCTTCCCACAGTTTTTTCTCAAGCGCGAGGGCTTTCGACTTAGAGTTCAGTACCTTGTCTTCGTGCTCTTTGAGCTCAGGGATAATGTAACGCTCAGCATTTTTCAGCGTCTGGCGACGAACATAGTGGCTTGGTACTAAGTGGCTTTGGCCACGGCTTACTTGAATGTAGAAACCATGAACTTGGTTGAAGCCCACTTTTAAGCTGTCGATGTCGTGGTGTTCACGTTCGCGTTGTTCAAGCTCATCAAGGTAACGAGTCGCGCCGTCAGCTAGATCGCGCCATTCGTCGAGCTCTGCATTGTAGCCTTCAGCTAACACGCCACCGTCACGGATCACTACTGGCGGGTTTTCTTTGATTGCTCGTTCTAATAGCTCGCAAATCTCATCCATTGGCGCGGCATCTTTGGCTAGCTGCTGGATACGGCTTTGCTCAAGCTCAGATAGAATATCGGTCAGCTCTGGTAAGTGCTGAAGTGCGGTGCGCATACGCGCTAAGTCGCGTGGACGCGCAGAACGTAACGCAAGGCGCGCCAAGATACGCTCAAGATCGCCCATGTTGCGCAGGTTGCCCGCCACATCAACAAACAAGCCAGCATCTTTAAAAGCAGCAATGGCATCAAGGCGACCATTAAGCTGCTGGTGGTCACGGATCGGCTGGTGTAACCAACGTTTAAGAAGGCGGCTACCCATAGGGGTTGCTGTGTGATCCAGTACCGATGCCAAGGTATTATCAAATCCGCCCGCAAGGTTTTGGGTTAGCTCAAGGTTACGACGGGTCGCTGCATCCAAAATCACTGCATGATCTTTGCGATCTAGCGTGATCGCACGAATGTGAGGCAGGGCGGTACGTTGAGTATCTTTTACGTACTGAAGCAAACAACCAGCAGCGCATAGACCGTGCTCAGCGTTTTCTACTCCAAAACCGACCAAGTCACGAGTGCCAAATTGCATCGTAAGTTGTTGGCGGGCCGTTTCCAGTTCAAACTCCCACAGTGGACGGCGGCGTGTGCCTTTGATTGGCTCTACCAAGTGCAGGAAGCTGAAATCTTCTGGGTATAGTAGTTCGGCAGGGCTGGTGCGTTGTAGCTCCGCTTGCATCGCTTCTTCGGTTTCAGGCTCTGACAGCATAAAACGACCAGAAGTGATATCGAGTGTAGCGTAGCCAAACTTAGTGCCAGAGTGGAAGATAGCCGCGATCAGGTTATCGTGACGTTCATTCAGTAAGGCTTCATCACTGACGGTACCCGGGGTGACAATACGCACCACTTGGCGTTCAACCGGTCCTTTGCTGGTGGCTGGATCGCCGATCTGTTCACAGATCGCGACAGACACACCTTGTTGAACAAGCTTGGCAAGGTAACCTTCTACCGCATGGTATGGCACACCCGCCATCGGGATAGGTTCACCGTTTGAAGAGCCACGCTTGGTCAGAGAAATATCTAACAGTTGCGATGCATTTTTCGCATCATCGAAAAAGAGTTCGTAGAAATCCCCCATACGATAAAACAGCAGCGTGTCTGGATTCTCAGCTTTGATCCTGAGATATTGCTGCATCATTGGGGTGTGTTTTTCTAAACCTTTCACTGTCACGATATTGCCTACTTAGTTCGTTCAAAATATGCCAGATAAATTCTGGAGAGTAAGGATACGTGAAACCGTTTTAGTGGCAAAGAGGTAGCTGAGATTTTATTTACTCGTTCATAGGTATAGTATCGGTGCATTACTTGGGGAAGAGGGAAGTGACGATGATAGAAGACAATGTAAATCGTCAAATTGTCGATGTAGCGCAAGGGCTTGGTGAGGATCTACAGGCACAAGGCTGGGTGGCTACCACTGCAGAGTCTTGTACCGGTGGCGGGGTATCGATGGCGATCACCGAGGTAGCGGGCAGTTCAGCTTGGTTTGATCGTGCTTTTATTACTTATAGTAATGAGGCCAAGATGGAAATGCTGGGAGTGACCGAGCAGGCGCTTATCGACCAAGGTGCGGTGAGCGAGTTGGTGGTCACTCAAATGGCGCAAGGGGCATTAGCCCATTCAGCAGCGCAGATCAGTGTGGCGATCAGTGGTATTGCGGGTCCATCAGGAGGCACCGAGACCAAGCCTGTTGGCACCGTGTGTTTTGGTTGGGCGGATACTACTGGATGGTACTGTACAAATACCCAAATATTTACGGGTGATCGCGCTCAAGTTCGCGAGCAAGCGGTGTTATTTGCTTTGCAAGGTATGCGGGATCGCTTGCTATCACTGGGCTGAGCGTGATCTTGGTGCTATTTACCATAAAAAAGTTTTAACCAGTGCTTGATACTGTATGAATAGACAGTATACTAACCCTCATCAACCTTATTTCATCATCCGTTGGAGAGTCGAATGGACGACAACAAACAGAAGGCTCTTGCCGCAGCGTTAGGCCAGATTGAAAAGCAATTCGGTAAAGGTTCAATTATGAAATTGGGCGACAACCGAACGATGGATATCGAAACTATCTCTACAGGCTCACTGTCGCTAGATATCGCACTAGGTGCTGGTGGCTTACCAATGGGTCGTATTGTTGAAATTTATGGTCCTGAATCTTCAGGTAAAACAACTCTGACACTTGAAGCGATTGCTTGTGCACAGAAAGCGGGTAAGACCTGTGCTTTCATCGATGCCGAGCACGCGCTTGACCCTATCTACGCTCAAAAACTGGGTGTTGATATCGACCAACTACTTGTTTCTCAGCCAGATACTGGCGAACAAGCACTGGAAATTTGTGACGCACTAGCACGTTCAGGTGCCGTTGACCTTATCGTAGTTGACTCCGTTGCCGCTCTAACACCAAAAGCGGAAATCGAAGGTGAAATGGGTGACTCGCACATGGGTTTGCAAGCACGTATGCTTTCGCAAGCAATGCGTAAGCTAACAGGTAACCTAAAGCAGTCTAACTGTATGTGTATCTTCATCAACCAAATCCGTATGAAGATTGGTGTGATGTTCGGTAATCCGGAAACAACTACGGGTGGTAACGCACTGAAATTCTATGCTTCTGTTCGTCTTGATATTCGTCGTACTGGCGCAATCAAAGAAGGTGACGAAGTAGTTGGTAACGAAACACGTATTAAAGTGGTGAAGAACAAGGTTGCAGCTCCGTTTAAACAAGCTGAGACTCAAATTCTTTACGGTCAAGGCTTTAACCGTAACGGTGAGCTAATCGACCTAGGTGTTAAGCACAAGCTAGTAGAAAAAGCGGGTGCATGGTACAGCTACAAGGGCGATAAGATCGGCCAAGGTAAAGCAAACTCATGCAAATACTTGGTAGAAAACCCAGCGATTGCGGCTGAAATTGAAAAAGCACTGCGTGACATGCTGCTAAACACAGCACCACTTGAAGATGCTGAAAGTGCGGATATCGAAGATATCGATGCAGAAGAAGGTGAAGCGTTTTAATCACGGCTTCCTTCTCGCACAGCGAATGACTAAGTAAACAGCGGGCTCTGTATTCGATACAGGGCCCGTTTTGTTTTATCACAGGAAATCAAGATGACAGATGAAAGCACGCCGCGTAAGAAAAGGCCGCTACCACCAGTAAAAGAAGCTGCGGTCGCGTATTTATCTCGCCGTGACCATGCGGAAAAAGAGCTAAGGCAAAAGCTTAAGCGGCGTGGTTATAGTCATGGCGATATTGAGCAAGCGATAGATTTTTGCCAAGACTATAAGTGGCTTGATGATGTCCGCTATGCTGGCACCACGATACGTAATGGTATTGCTAAAGGGTGGGGTGAGTTGCGGATCAGACAAGAGATGGAACTGAAAGGGGTGAATAGCCAAGTGATTGAACAAGTCATGGCGGTCCATGAAATTGATTGGTTTGAGCACGCCAGGGCTGTGGCACAACGTAAATATGGTGAAACGCCAATGGAGACGCAGAAAGAAAAAGCAAAACGCTTTCGTTTTATGCAGTCTCGCGGTTTTGACTTCGAGCAGATAGCGTATGCATTCGATCAAGACGAAGAATATTAAAAAATCCTTTCTATAATTGTGCTATTTCACAACATAACATTACCTGTTACCGCCACCGTTGTTTTACAATAGCCCCCAAAAAATTTATCTTAGAGCGATTCGTTCCTTAGTAAATAAGAGGTATACCGCCTTAAGGGTACCTTTCAACCTGCTGAGGTAATCGCTTTACGTGATTATTCTGTCATCAATACAAAGCATTTATTCAGGATTTGCCAATGTACATGAGCACTGATGAGATTCGCCGTGCGTTTCTTGCGTTTTTTGAGAGCAAGGGCCACCAGATTGTGGAAAGCTCTTCGCTAGTACCTGCGAACGACCCAACTCTGTTGTTCACCAACGCCGGTATGAACCAATTTAAAGACACTTTTCTAGGTCTTGAAAAGCGTAACTACACACGAGCGACAACAGCTCAGCGTTGTGTGCGTGCGGGTGGTAAACACAATGACCTTGAAAACGTAGGTTTCACTGCGCGTCACCACACGTTCTTCGAAATGCTGGGTAACTTCAGCTTTGGTGACTACTTCAAGCAAGACGCTATCAAGTACGCTTGGGAATTCCTAACTGACGTACTTAAGTTGCCTGCAGATCGTCTACTGGTTACCGTTTACGAGAGCGATGACGAAGCATTCGATATCTGGAATAAAGATATGGGTATTCCAGCAGATCGCATCGTACGTATTGGCGATAACAAAGGCGCACCTTACGCATCAGATAACTTCTGGCAGATGGGTGATACCGGTCCTTGTGGTCCATGTACTGAAATCTTCTACGATCACGGTGAGCACATTTGGGGCGGCCGCCCTGGTACACCTGAAGAAGATGGTGACCGTTTCATCGAGATCTGGAACAACGTATTTATGCAGTTCAACCGTCAAGCTGACGGTACTATGGAACCGCTACCTAAGCCATCAGTTGATACTGGCATGGGTATCGAGCGCATCGCTGCAATCATGCAGGGCGTTCACTCAAACTACGAAATCGATATTTTCCAAACGCTAATTAAAGAAGCGGCACAGGTTATCGGTTACGAAGACCTTTCTAATCAATCACTACGTGTAGTGGCTGACCACATTCGTTCATGTGCCTTCCTGATCGTTGATGGTGTAATGCCTTCAAACGAAGGTCGTGGTTACGTACTGCGTCGTATTATTCGTCGTGCAGTTCGTCACGGTAACAAGCTTGGTGCGCAAGGTGCTTTCTTCTACAAACTAGTAGGTCCATTGGCTGAGATCATGGGTACTGCAGGTGAAGAGCTGAAGAAACAGCAACAAATGGTTGAGAAAGTACTGAAGATTGAAGAAGACAACTTTGGTCGTACTCTTGATCGTGGTCTAGCAATCCTAAGTGAAGCGCTAGAGAACCTTGATGGTAAAGTGCTAGATGGTGAGACAGTATTTAAACTGTACGACACTTACGGCTTCCCAGCGGATCTAACCAACGACGTAGCGCGTGAGCGTGGCTTCTCTATCGATGAAGACGGCTTTAACGCGGCGATGGAAGCACAACGTCAGCGTGCTCGTGAAGCGGGTTCTTTCGGTGTTGATTACAACAGCGCAATCAAAGTAGACGCATCAACTGAGTTCTGCGGTTACGACGGCACCCAAGGTGAAGGCGAAGTTGTCGCGCTTTACCGTGAAGGTGAAGCGGTTGAATCTGCGAATGCTGGTGAAGAAGTACTGGTTGTTCTAGATAACACGCCGTTTTACGCAGAATCAGGCGGCCAATGTGGCGATGCGGGTTTGATTAGTGCTTCTGAAATGAAGTTCGACGTTGCAGATACGCAAAAATTCAGCGATGCTATCGGCCATTCAGGCGTAGTGGCAGAGGGTACAATCAAAGTAGGCGACAAAGTATCAACAAAGGTTGACGCTGAACGCCGAAAAGCAATTACTTTGAACCACTCAGCAACACACTTGTTGCATGCCGCACTACGTAACTTGCTGGGTGAGCACGTAGCGCAAAAAGGTTCGTTAGTAAAAGCTGATTCACTGCGTTTTGACTTCTCTCACCTAGAAGGTGTGAAGCCAGAACAACTACGCGAAATTGAGCGTGTGGTGAACGAGCAGATCCGTCTAAACCACGCGATCGAAACCAATGTTATGGACATTGAAGCTGCGAAAGAAAAAGGTGCGATGGCACTGTTCGGCGAGAAATACGATGACGAAGTACGTGTACTGAGCATGGGTGAGTTCTCGACTGAGCTGTGTGGTGGTATCCACGCGAACAACACGGGTGATATTGGTCTATTTAAGATTGTATCTGAAGGTGGTATCGCAGCGGGTATCCGTCGTATCGAAGCGGTAACAGGTTCAGCAGCAATTGAAGCGCTTCACGCGCAAGAAGCACTGCTAGCAGAAACCGCAAGTCTGGTGAAATCAGACGCAGCTTCAGTAGCAAACAAAGTTAGTGCTTTGGTTGCTCACAGTAAGCAGTTAGAAAAAGAAATCCAGCAACTAAAAGATAAGTTAGCGGCACAAGAAGGTGCAGATCTTATCAATCAAGCGCAAGAAATTAACGGCGTTAAAGTGCTGGTTTCTAAGTTAGATGGAGCGGACAACAAAGCACTACGTGGCATGGTTGATGAACTGAAAAACCAACTAGGTAGCGGCATTGTTGTTCTTGGTAACGTAAACGGCGACAAGGTTGGTCTTATCGCGGGCGTAACCAAAGACCTAACTGGCAAAGTAAAAGCTGGCGAACTAGTTAACCTAGTGGCGCAGCAAGTTGGCGGTAAGGGCGGCGGTCGTCCAGATATGGCACAAGCAGGTGGCACGGATGCAGCGGCACTGCCAGCAGCACTAGACTCTGTAACACCTTGGTTAGCTGACAAACTGTAAAACTGGAGAGGTGAAGTGGCACTATTAGTGCAGAAATTTGGTGGTACTTCGGTCGGTAGTATCGAACGTATTGAAGCGGTGGCTGAGCGTGTGATTCAAACACGCCAGCTTGGTCATAAAGTGGTTGTTGTGTTATCGGCAATGTCGGGTGAGACCAATCGTCTCCTTGGCTTGGCAAAACAGATCGACGAGGTGCCGACACCTCGTGAACTGGATGTCTTGCTGACTGCAGGTGAACAAGTATCGATCGCCTTGCTGGCAATGGCCCTCAATAAACGAGGCTTCAATGCTGTTTCGATGACAGCAGATCAAGTCACTATTCGAACGGATAATGCATTTAATAATGCCAATATCATATCGATAGATACAGACAAACTAGAAAGCCAGCTCGACCAAGGCAAGATTGTGGTGGTGGCTGGTTTCCAAGGTCGTGATAGCGATAACAATATCACGACCCTTGGTCGCGGTGGTTCAGATACCACCGCGGTTGCCGTTGCTGGCGCATTGAAAGCTGACGAATGTCAGATTTTTACCGATGTCGATGGGGTCTATACAACAGACCCGCGCATTGTGCCAGCCGCATTACGTTTGCCTGAAATTCACTTCGACCATATGCAAACTATGGCTGCTTGTGGCGCTAAAGTGCTACAATTACAGTCAGTTGAGTATGCACAGATGCACCAGGTACCATTACGCGTATTGTCTTCGTTTGAAGATGGCGAAGGGACTTTGGTGACATTTAATACTCAATACTCATCGCAGGTGGTGGGTATCGCTGTGCAGCGTTCACAAGCGTTAATTGAAATTGCTCAATCTATGGATGCGTTACAGCAACAACTTGAGCTCTTTGGATTGCGATTTTGGATGGTTGCGAATACAGCACAGAGTGCACAAATTGTTGTCGCAATTGATGATTTACCACGTTTGCGACTAGTGTTTGATAATAAAATGCGCCATATTAGTGATGTAGCCACCTTATCTATGGTGGGTGATAATGTTATGACGGTCACTGATGCAGTGACAACAGCATTAAACAACACAAATATTCAGGTGCATCATAACAAGCAAATAACTGACTGCGTTTCATTGTTAATCGATGAAACTGATCACCAAGTTGCCATGGAAACCATCCATCGTGACTTTGTTAATAGTCAGGAAATTTTGGGCAATCCATCACTTCTGGCAGTTTCTTAGAAGGGAACTATTTACGAAGTCGTAAAATTTGTTGGATAATGCCTGTTAAATACTGATAGAAGAGATTACTCAAGGAGCACATGAATGCTTATTTTGACTCGTCGCGTAGGTGAGACGTTAATGATTGGTGACGAAGTAACTGTCACTGTACTAGGTGTAAAAGGTAACCAAGTTCGTATCGGCGTAAATGCACCGAAAGAAGTTTCTGTTCACCGTGAAGAAATCTACATGCGTATTCAAGCGGAAAAAGAAACTGGAACACCAAATACTGGTAACTTCTAATTTCGAGGAAGGTCGGCCTATTGATTGCTGGCCTTTTTTGTATCTGGCAGTTGCTTCTGCCAGCTCATCTTACTGCTAAATTAATGAAAAATTAGTTAAATACTTCACAGAGATGCCCGATAAATTCCCGTCTTGGCTATTAAGTGTGCATCCGTGTCGTGATCGTCGTTTTTTATCGATAAAGTGTTTGACTTATTTTTGCCTGACAGTAATATGAGCCCCCGCAAGACGGTGAGGTGGCCGAGAGGCTGAAGGCGCTCCCCTGCTAAGGGAGTATACGGTTTATCCCGTATCGAGGGTTCGAATCCCTCCTTCACCGCCATTTTCTTTTTTTGAAAATTTACTTGCACTGCGCGCTCGTAGCTCAGCTGGATAGAGTACCTGGCTACGAACCAGGCGGTCGGAGGTTCGAATCCTCCCGAGCGCGCCATTATTTACAAATGCATGGATTACANTTCTTTTTTTGAAAATTTACTTGCACTGCGCGCTCGTAGCTCAGCTGGATAGAGTACCTGGCTACGAACCAGGCGGTCGGAGGTTCGAATCCTCCCGAGCGCGCCATTATTTACAAATGCATGGATTACAAAGCATTTTTGCTTTATAGTCGGTGCTGACAACAAGTTTCTGCGCGCTCGTAGCTCAGCTGGATAGAGTACCTGGCTACGAACCAGGCGGTCGGAGGTTCGAATCCTCCCGAGCGCGCCATTATTTACAAATGCATGGATTACAAAGCATTTTTGCTTTATAGTCGGTGCTGACAACAAGTTTCTGCGCGCTCGTAGCTCAGCTGGATAGAGTACCTGGCTACGAACCAGGCGGTCGGAGGTTCGAATCCTCCCGA
>NZ_LVHF01000032.1 GCF_001650345.1 Photobacterium jeanii
AAAACCCCTTGGGTGTTGTATGGTTAAGCCTCACGGGCAATTAGTACAGGTTAGCTCAACGCCTCACAACGCTTACACACCCTGCCTATCAACGTCGTAGTCTCCGACAACCCTTTAGAGAGCTTAAAGCTCTAGGGATGACTCATCTTGAGGCTCGCTTCCCGCTTAGATGCTTTCAGCGGTTATCGATTCCGAACTTAGCTACCGGGCAATGCGTCTGGCGACACAACCCGAACACCAGAGGTTCGTCCACTCCGGTCCTCTCGTACTAGGAGCAGCCCCTCTCAATCATCCAACGCCCACGGCAGATAGGGACCGAACTGTCTCACGACGTTCTAAACCCAGCTCGCGTACCACTTTAAATGGCGAACAGCCATACCCTTGGGACCGACTTCAGCCCCAGGATGTGATGAGCCGACATCGAGGTGCCAAACACCGCCGTCGATATGAACTCTTGGGCGGTATCAGCCTGTTATCCCCGGAGTACCTTTTATCCGTTGAGCGATGGCCCTTCCATTCAGAACCACCGGATCACTATGACCTGCTTTCGCACCTGCTCGACTTGTCAGTCTCGCAGTCAAGCGGGCTTATGCCATTGCACTAACCTCACGATGTCCGACCGTGATTAGCCCACCTTCGTGCTCCTCCGTTACTCTTTGGGAGGAGACCGCCCCAGTCAAACTACCCACCAGGCACTGTCCGCACCCCCGATAAGGGGGCGACGTTAGAACATCAACACTACAAGGGTGGTATTTCAAGGACGGCTCCACGCAATCTAGCGACTGCGCTTCAAAGCCTCCCACCTATCCTACACATGTAGGGTCAATGTTCAGTGCCAAGCTGTAGTAAAGGTTCACGGGGTCTTTCCGTCTAGCCGCGGGTACACAGCATCTTCACTGCGATTTCAATTTCACTGAGTCTCGGGTGGAGACAGCGTGGCCATCATTACGCCATTCGTGCAGGTCGGAACTTACCCGACAAGGAATTTCGCTACCTTAGGACCGTTATAGTTACGGCCGCCGTTTACCGGGGCTTCGATCAAGAGCTTCGACCGAAGTCTAACCCCATCAATTAACCTTCCGGCACCGGGCAGGCGTCACACCGTATACGTCATCTTTCGATTTTGCACAGTGCTGTGTTTTTAATAAACAGTTGCAGCCACCTGGTATCTGCGACTCCCGGCAGCTTAGAGAGCAAGTCTCATCACCGCTAGGAGCGTACCTTCTCCCGAAGTTACGGTACCATTTTGCCTAGTTCCTTCACCCGAGTTCTCTCAAGCGCCTTGGTATTCTCTACCTGATCACCTGTGTCGGTTTGGGGTACGATTGCTTATAACCTGAAGCTTAGAGGCTTTTCCCGGAAGCATGGCATCAATGACTTCATCACCGTAGTGACTCGACATCGGGTCTCAGCCTTAGTGATTTCCCGGATTTACCTAAGAAATCAGCCTACACCCTTGAACTTGGACGACCGTCGCCAAGCCCACCTAGCCTTCTCCGTCCCCCCATCGCAGTTATAAGCAGTACAGGAATATTAACCTGTTTCCCATCGACTACGCCTTTCGGCCTCGCCTTAGGGGTCGACTTACCCTGCCCCGATTAACGTTGGACAGGAACCCTTGATCTTCCGGCGAGGGAGTTTTTCACTCCCTTTATCGTTACTCATGTCAGCATTCGCACTTCTGATACCTCCAGCAGCCCTTACAGACCACCTTCAACCGCTTACAGAACGCTCCCCTACCCAATACATAAAATGCATTGCCGCAGCTTCGGTGTATAGCTTAGCCCCGTTAAATCTTCCGCGCAGGCCGACTCGACCAGTGAGCTATTACGCTTTCTTTAAATGATGGCTGCTTCTAAGCCAACNGCGCAGGCCGACTCGACCAGTGAGCTATTACGCTTTCTTTAAATGATGGCTGCTTCTAAGCCAACATCCTGGCTGTCTGAGCCTTCCCACATCGTTTCCCACTTAGCTATAACTTTGGGACCTTAGCTGGCGGTCTGGGTTGTTTCCCTCTCCACGACGGACGTTAGCACCCGCCGTGTGTCTCCCGGATAGTACTTACTGGTATTCGGAGTTTGCAAAGGGTTGGTAAGTCGGGATGACCCCCTAGCCTTAACAGTGCTCTACCCCCAGTAGTATTCGTCCGAGGCGCTACCTAAATAGCTTTCGGGGAGAACCAGCTATCTCCAGGTTTGATTGGCCTTTCACCCCTAGCCACAAGTCATCCGCTAATTTTTCAACATTAGTCGGTTCGGTCCTCCAGTAAGTGTTACCTCACCTTCAACCTGCCCATGGCTAGATCACCTGGTTTCGGGTCTAATCCTAGCAACTGTGACGCCCAGTTAAGACTCGGTTTCCCTACGGCTCCCCTAAACGGTTAACCTTGCTACTAAAATTAAGTCGCTGACCCATTATACAAAAGGTACGCAGTCACCCAACAAGTGGGCTCCTACTGCTTGTACGTACACGGTTTCAGGTTCT
>NZ_LVHF01000033.1 GCF_001650345.1 Photobacterium jeanii
TGCGCTAATGAAAGTGCAAAACATCCAAGTTTACACTCACGATTCAATCGGTCTGGGTGAAGATGGTCCTACGCACCAACCAGTTGAGCAAATCTCTTCACTACGTCTAACACCTAACATGAGCACATGGCGTCCATGTGACCAAGTTGAGTCAGCTGTAGCGTGGAAACTGGCTATCGAGCGTAAAGACGGTCCAACGTCACTAATCTTCTCGCGTCAAAACCTAGCGCAACAAGAGCGTGATGCAGAGCAACTAGCGAACATCGCTAAAGGTGCTTACATCCTGAAAGATTGTGAAGGCAAGCCAGAGCTTATCCTTATTGCAACGGGTTCTGAAGTTGAGCTAGCAGTAGCGGCAGCAGCAGAGCTAACAGCAGAAGGTAAGAAAGTACGTGTTGTTTCAATGCCATCAACAGATGCATTCGACAAGCAAGACGCTGAATACCGTGAAGCAGTACTACCATCAGACGTAACAGCGCGTATCGCTATCGAAGCGGGTATCGCAGACTTCTGGTACAAGTACGTAGGTTTCGGTGGCAAGATCATCGGTATGACTACCTTCGGTGAATCTGCACCAGCAGGCGAGCTATTCAAGATGTTCGGCTTCACCACTGAAAACGTTGTGAACACAGCAAAAGAGCTACTAGCTTAATTTGCTGATAACGAATCAAGGGTGCACCTGTGCGCCCTTGTTTTGTTAGTACTGACACTATTCAGTATTTATGGGCAACAAGAATCCTTCGCTTGTTGCCCATAGCAAGCAAAATTCTAACAACAATAAGTTCTACCTTTCATCAGACTGTTAGAACAGAATCCCTTCTTACATTGCCGAACATGACGTTCGGCTTTTTTTGTAAACCCTTTGCCCGCCCATGTTTGATCACATGAGACCAAAGTTTAAGCACCTGAAACAAAAACGCCCCAGCATAAGCTGAGGCATTCATTATTTCACTTCCATCCGAGATTTCACTTACATCCTAGGTGCGAGCTATTCACTTACATCGATAATGGTAAGGTCTTGTGGCGCAATGCGGTGAGAACCTTCTACGTACTGACCAGCGCTCAGTGAATACTCAACAAAGGATGCCGCTTGAATAGCCAATTCAGTTGCCGCCGAGTCAACCGAGCGATAATCCCCATTACCTTCTGTTTCCGATGTCGTCAGTGTGCCTGCTCCAATATTATGAGTCCCCGTCAGAAAACGGGTAAATGAACGATCCGAGCTATTCAATGTATTTTTTAAGCCGTAAACCGTCTCAAGCGGTGTCGCCCCTGCTAGCGGAAATTCGGTGGTATCAAGTGAGTAATAAGGTTTAAATGCCGAACCATTAAAGCAGCCCATATCTTGGCTTGCATTAGCTCCCGTCGTTTCGGTTGCTTGATTACACACTTCGTACATGGTCGGATTCGTATGCTCAACCTTAATCGGCACCGTCTGATCGGCAGTAGTGAAGTAGTTACCGGCAATGTCTTGTAGTGCTGGTTGTTGTGAAATACTCCCGGTCACTGACAACGATAAAATCGGAGTCTCTTTCAGCTCATTACCATAGTTAAGCGGGTCAACCGTATCAACAACAGCTTGCATCAAGTATTGAAACTCACTGAAATAAACTTTCGCAACGTCATCTGATTTCAGTTTGTAGTCACTTGGATTTTGCTCTGCATATTGGCGTACCGCAGCCACACTTTCTAGACCTAGCTCTGTCGCCATACGTTGATGAAATTCAGGCATAGCTTTGATCGCGGGTGGCACTTCGCTGTGACCTAGCCATACTGAATTCATCAAAATACCACCGATACCACCACCTGGGTTGGCAAGGATAGCGCCATTTAACGCAAGATCGCTTTCAGCAACAATGCCACTAAAACTCGCCCCAGCAATAGCGCCCATCGAGTGACCCATCACAAATACATTCTCGCTATCAAAACGTTCAGCAATGTTCGTTGGATATGTAAAGTTCAATCCTTGGTCTAGCGACGCACGCAGGTTAATCAAATCTGCGATACTTTGACGCAAGTTATCACGCGATGTCAGCAACGCATCCGCTTTCAGGAAGTTCTTCACATCAGCCTGCTCATGACCACTAAATAAGCCCCGCAGTGACTGACTCACATTCACTTCATAACTGCCATCACCATCGAAATCCACCGCTCGGGTATTGTGCAATGGGTGATCAATAGCAATCACAGCATAACCTTGGTTGGCTAATTCAGCTTGCACAAAGTTATCCAGTAGCAACATGCCACCGTTGCCGAACTCTTTTGCTGCCGTGATACCATGAGCAAACAACACCACAGGCCAACCATCGTTAGGCATTGGGGTACGATCGGGGTTTGGCAGTACCACTTGTACTTGAAGCTCTTGAGTAGCTGTAGATATCGGCATAAGCGGATCGCGAATTGTCCCCTCACCTTCTACGTGCCAAGCACTATAGAGCGGCTGACAGCTTTCTCGGGTGAAACGATAGCTATCAAAGTAGGTTTCATTGTCATCAACTTTGATACCGTCAGTTTTAAACCAAAAACGCGCATCAGCCTGATTATTGCTATCAATGGCACAATTGGTGTGATTGATAGCAGAGGAGTCAGCAAGGTAATAAGGCAGTTTGACTGTCGCTTGTAACTTGCGTACGCACTCAACCAACAAGCCATCGCCGACGTTGCTATCACAGAAGTTAGGGTCGATATCTGGGTTACCAATAATGCCGCCAACTACACGCCCGACAATAGTATCTAAGACTTCAGGCGGAAGCCCTGCACCAACCAAATGCTCTTCAGGCGTATCAGCAGAAGTTAACCCATTAGCATCGGCTTCTGGATTCTTAACTAATGATTTCAGAACCTTGCCAATTGATTGAGTTTTAATGGCTGCGATATAAAAAGTATTGTCAGGGGTGATCGCTTCATCGCCCAGCGTTGTAAATAAAGCCTCAGTCTGCGCCTTATAAGCCGCTAAAAGAGGATCGGTTTGCTCATTTTGGAGCAAATCATTAAATGCAACGGATGGTTTAACTGCATCGCCACTGGTACTTTTCAGGCCATTTGATACCACTAAAACATGCTGAGTTGCCGCCGCAAAAGGGCGCAACGGTAAAATTTGTAAATGACCAAAACGAGTTGCTTGTACCGTAAAATCTTTTCCGAATTTAAGCTCGCCATAGCCACTTAATGGGAAAGAGCGCTCCGCAAACAAACGCACATTATCTTTAAATGTACCGCTATCTAACTGAGATACATCCCCTTCCATCGGCAGTGAAAACGGCGCAGTGGTTGACCAGCCATCAAGATCTTCTAAGGCACATTTAGTCGCATTTTCAACGCTTGACTCAGGCGTCGCACCATCGTCAGTATCGCCACAACCGAAAATAATCAGTTGGTTATCAATACTTTGAACACCATCCTTGCCAAGAAAATACAAATCATTTGGCATAGGTAGGTTGCTATCACTGGCGATCTGCTTGGTATTCTCGATGCCAAAAGTAAATGCTAAGTTTGCTGGCAATAGCTTATCTTCGCTACTGCTGTCATCGTCAGATGAGTTACATGCCGCTAATGTGCTGGCTGTGAGTGCCACCAGCATCGCTTTCGTAATTAGATTCTGTTTCATGAGATCCTCGCGATTCATACTCTGCTCCGATGGCAGAGCAAAGTATTACTAGAAGGTGTATGAATATTGAATGGCGTAAAGCATGGCGTTACTGGTGGTGGTCTTGAAGAAAAGTCCTTCCTCTTCAATGATCTCACCGGTTTCACCTTCAAGGTAAGTCAGCCCCAAATCGAATTGGTGAGCACCACGGTAGTAAGACACCCCTGCGGAGTACCAGATACGATCCGAGTCAGGAATACTGGCGGTAACATGTTGATCGGTTGGTGTTTCATCGTAAGCGACACCGGAGCGTACCGCCCAATGTGGGGTAATTTGGTAAGTGGCACCTAAAGAGTAACGATTAGAGTCTTTCCACTCTTCTGGCTTTTGGAGGCAGACTTTATCGTTGTCACCTTTGGTACTACATTCATTGCCAACAGAGGTGGCTTTGATCTCTTGGAAGCTACTCCAGCCAATGTGCACCCAGCTGTAATGAAGGGCAAATTTGTGCGTGAGTTGGTGATGGCCAGATAACTCAAACATTGCAGGCAGACTTAACGTAAGCTCGCCATCAACATTTTTTACGTACTCTAATTTGGCATTTTCAGTGTCCATCTGAATACCGCTGAACTCACCGCTCATATCAATATCGGAAGCCCCTGTGTACGCAAAGCCCCAACGATGATTGTCATTTAGCTTATAAACCGCCCCGACTTTATAGCCAAAACCAATCCCATTGCCTTCTAGGCTGGCGAATTTATTGGTTTCTCCTTTCGTCACCATTTCCGCGATAGGTGAATAACGATTTAACTCAGCATGAGCCAGCAATAAACTCGCACTGGCCCCCAACGCCAGACTGTCGTTAATCTCATAAGCAACACTGGTATTAAGGTTAATCACAGTAACGGCGGTATCGCCTGCAATAACGCCAAATTCTTGGTTCACTTCATCGCTGTATTCAGACGCAAGGCCAAAATCAGAATACGAGCCAAAGCCGACTGTTAACTTGTCGTTGAATTCATGCGTCATGAATAGGTTTGGCACAAAAGCCGGTGGCGCCGCTTCTTCTTCAAACGCATCAACCGTGGTGCCTTTACTGAACTCGATTTGAATATTGGGATCGATATACGCAATACCCGAGCTGATGTTGGTACCTTCTAGCATGCTCATCGACGCAGGGTTGCGAGCTAAGGTCGCTGCGTTATCTGCAATGACAGCCTCACCAGCAAATGCTCGTCCTAGGCCAGATGCTGAGTGCTCTGCAATCTGAAACCCAGCTGCCGCTGTCATACCACTCCATGCACCTAGCATACTCAGTGCTATCAGTTTCTTTTTATTCTTCATCCTAACCGCCTCGCTGCCTGACTTACTGAGGGAAAACCTCATCATTTTGATTTTGGATTCAGCGGGGAATTTACAGAACGAAATACCATATATCAAATATTGCGTGAAAAAACTGTTAAGTGGAGAATTCTAATTTTCGCTTAACCTATTGTTTTACTGCAACTATTAATAAGTCCAACAATAAGATTTTAGACTTTTTACTCTATTGCAACACAATGAATTAACGATATTTTATTTTTAGTAAAGCAGGTGACGTTAATTAAGATTAAGCAAATTTATAGCGCGGTAAGGTAATAACAACTGCAAGATAGAGCAAAGAGCCTCCAAACTAGACTAACGACATTTCTGGCGAAAAAACGCTCAACAATAAAATTCAATAGGTGTCATAGTAAATTACTTGCAACACTTTACCGTTTACCATACCATTTAATGGTTAGTCTTTTTCAAATCACTTTCCTTAGCGTTTGCTAATTCGCTAAGTATTAAGGCAGTTACTCTTGTTCTAACTGCCCCTTTTTTTCTCTGACTTTCAAAAGGCACCATCCAGTTGAGTCAAAACCTTAAAATTTAATCTTTTGATGGCATTGGTGGGCACCAATAATGGAATAAACATGGCACGTGTAACGCGCAGCGAAGCTG
Organism: Photobacterium jeanii; assembly: GCF_001650345.1. Taxonomy (GTDB): domain Bacteria; phylum Pseudomonadota; class Gammaproteobacteria; order Enterobacterales; family Vibrionaceae; genus Photobacterium; species Photobacterium jeanii. Next base: position 5,570 of record NZ_LVHF01000033.1, read on the forward strand.
AAAGAACAAAACAAAAGATCCTCCAAGCCGTCACTCACTGCTTACTCGATCCAAGTATCGGGTTCGATAAAATGACGTACACACGTCTACAAGAAATGACCGGATTATCACGCGGTGGCATCCTCAATCACTTTAATAAAAAAGCTGACTTTTTGATCGCACTCGATCATGATTTTCACCTCTGTTTACTCTCTCCGCTTGATTTCAGTAGCCGTGATGCTTTTATTCATTCCTTCGAGCTCGCTTTACAACAAAGAGAGTTTCGCACCATCCTCATTCTGATGATCCGCCATATTGCACAAGGTGCACCCAATATCATCGCAGAGCGGACATGGCTACTGATGGCAACCAAAATCAAAACAGAATTAGGGGAAACTGTTCTCGAAGAAGACTTACCGCGCCTTCTTGGCAAAGTTTGCACCCTATTGCTGAATGAACAACAACACTTCCCATCGATAGCAATGACCAGCCAACTTCTTACATCTCGTCTCGTACCTAGCGAGGTTGAGTAACCCCAAATTCAGCGCAGAATTACCTTTTCGTACACACAGAAACCAGCCTTACAGTACGCATTCACTTTGCCTTTAATTAGGATTAATGACAGTTCCAATAAGGCACTGCGCTGCAACAAACCGCCTTTTTTTTGACAATTTGTTCCACAAAAGTGCTTCTACCCTTCACAATTCTCACCTTATTTGTTTAAACTTGCAGCTATATCTTGGAGATAACGCCATAATAAATGGGGCATTTTTCCGCTTCATTTAAACAACATTGAACGTTTACACAATCTTGGGACCTAAGTTCCATACCTGATTGTCCATTATTTTAAACAGACCAATGAAAGGGGCTCACAATGACGTGGCAACTACCTGAACTGCAAACGCTGCTAGCAGAACATGATGGCTGGCAAGTTGAAGCAACTGAACAAACGCTCATCATCAAAAACGAAGACCAAATTGAAGCTTACCTAGCGGTTGCAGGCGAACAAATTTTGGTAGAAGTGCTGCTATTTGCTCAACAGCAAGTAAAAGATGCAAACGCACTGAACGACTTTGTTCTACGCACTCACAAAATGTTCCCACTATCAACCATTGGTATTAACGACATTGATGGCGAAAGCTACTACGTTGCCTTTGGCTCTTTGTCTTCACAATCAAAAGCAGAAAGCGTTGTTATTGAGGTAGCAACTCTGTTCCGAAACGTTGAAGCCTTTATCGAACTTTATCAAGACCACCTAGCGGAGAATGCAGCATGAGTGTTTGGAAAAAACTAGTGACAGCCCTTAAAGGTGGCGCAAATGAAGCTGCTGAAGCGGTAGCCGACAATCAAGCGCTACGTATTCTTGACCAAGAAATCCGTGAAGCAAAAGCTGAGCTACGTCGTTCTGACGAGGCACTAGTGAAGATCGTTGCCAAACGTAAGCTGTCTTCACAAAAAGTGGCTAGCTTTGAAAGCGGCATAGCTGAGTACGAAGGCCATGCTCGCTCTGCAATGGAAAAAGGTCAGCAAGATCTTGCACTTGAGTGTGCACAAAAAGTCGCGAACCTTCGCAACGAACAGCAAACAGAGCAAACTTACCTAGAGCAGTTCACTCAATCTGAACAAAGCATGCGCACTAACATTGCGCAAGCTAAAGACAAACTACGTCAACTAGAGCAACAAGTTGATGTTGTTAAAGCGAACGAAGCAGTACAAAAAGCACAATCTGCTGTTTCAGCAACTAACGTGGGTGCAAATGCAAAAATGCACACGGCGGTTGAATCGCTAGAGCGCATTAAGCGTCGCCAAGCAGAGAAATCAGCTCAGCTTGAAGCGGCAGCTGAAATGGCTGAAGAGCAATCTGGCAGCGGCCTAGATAAGAAACTGGCTGAAGCAGGTATCACTCCAGGTGGTAGCCAGTCAGCAGAAGACGAACTAGCGCGTATTTTGGGTAAATAACCCACTCGGAGGTAGTGAATGTCAATCTGGTTAATGCTGCGCCGCTGGGTAGCGACTCAATTCGGTCAACTTAGTAGCCGCAACCTTGCGCTGTCTTTACTTGCTTACGCAGCAATCAGCTGGCTGTTATTACGCCTTGCTGGCGAAACAGCGCTAACTCACTCATTAACGGATTTCGTTTACTACCTCTTTGTTACTGCATCAACCGTGGGCTACGGCGACATGTCGCCAACCACAGACTTAGGCAAATGGGTCGTCTCTTTATTCGTTATTCCGGGCGGATTAGGGCTTTTTGCCATTGGAGTCAGCCGTATCGCGAGCCTATTACTCCACTACTGGAAAGGTGGATTAATGGGGAAACGGAGTCTGAAAGTGAAAAAACACATTCTCGTGCTAGGTTGGAATGAACAACGCACGCTAAGTCTACTCAACATGCTATTGCACGAAGAGCAAGGACGACGCGATATCGTGTTATGTGTCCGACCTGAAATTGAAAACCCAATGCCGGGTAAAATTGAATTTGTACGCGTCGTGAGCTTTACCGATCATCAAGGCATGCAACGCGCAGGTGTTACTGATGCCGATTGCATCATTGTCGATAACCCAGAAGATGATGTGACCTTATCAGCTGCGCTTTACTGCGCGAACCAAAACCCTGATGCTCACTTACTGGCGTATTTTAACGATGAAGCCTTAAGCCAATTGCTTAAGCAGCACTGTCCGAACGCTGAGTGTATTCCTTCGGTATCAATCGAGATGCTTGCGAAAGCGGCGGTTGATCCCGGTTCAAGCGAACTGCACCATGAATTACTGAGCACGCAAAAAGGCATGACTCAGTACTCGGTTATCTATCCGCAAGATAAACCTACCACCACCATAGCCCCGCTGTTTCCGCTTTTTAAACAGCAACACGATGCGATTTTAATCGCCATTGATTCAGGCAACGGTGTGGAGCTGAATCCACCATTAGATCGCACAGTAACACCGGGCGATAAACTGTTTTATATCGCGGATGAACGTGTCGATGACTTTAATTGGCAGCAATTAGGAGAAGAGCATGTTTGATTGGTTTAAGAAGAAATTAACGCCGGAAGAACCTAAAATCCAAGCCCCTGAAGTGCTTGGATTACGTTTAGGTGGCGCTGTGGAATTAGACGATCTTCGCCTCAAGCTCATTGAGCCTGATCTGATCATCGAAGGTGCAGCACGCACCCAGCTCATTCAAGCTGTGGGCGTCGTTAACCTTGATGAGCAAACCCGCTTACTACGCTACTACACCGACGACGATGGCTTCATTCAAGTGCTGCAACATGGCCGCTCTGATGCTGATGTCAGTGAAGTGAAGCTGTACTACTTCTACCACACTAAACCGATTGATACTCAAGCCCAATGGAATGACGCGCTAAACCATCACATTGTGCAAGATAGCAAAGAGCTTGAAGGTCACCACTTCGACAAAGTGTGGGAAAACGAGCGCCCTGTGGCGATGACGGAAAAAACCTACCTCAGCGATGGCACCAGCAGTGAAACCGATCAGTTTGTGATGATTTACGAACGCGAACTCGGCAATGACCAATTTGAGTCAATGATGATCGCGGGTGAAGAGAAGTTTGTTAAAGACCGTGCAGAATGGTGTGTTGTCACTAGTACAGGATTCCCATTAACCCCGACTGACTTCACTGTCATCGGATAATTAATAACGATTTATAGGATAATTCATGGAAGTTTTTAGCCAATCTCTTGCTGGCCTAGGGGCGTTTCTACTCTATTTTTCACTATCAATAGTATTCTTGATGCTATTTAAATTTGTGTACGTACGCTTCACTCCACATGATGAATGGAAGCTGGTTAAAGAGCAGCAAAACACAGCAGCTGCTGTCGCGCTATCAGGATCTGTATTGGGTTACAGCCTAGCCATTGCAGGTGCAGCGTCTAACTCAGTGAACCTAATCGACTTTGCTATTTGGGGTGTGGTTGCTCTTATCGCGCAACTAGCGGCGTTTTACCTTGTTCGCTTTGGCTTTATGCCTAAAGTGGTTGAGCGTATTGAAGCCAACGAAGTCCCTGCGGGTTTATTGATGGCTGCAACGTCAGTGTCTGTAGGCCTACTTAATGCCGCTTGTATGAGCTACTAAGGGAGGCGGCAATGAAAAAGCGTAGTGAACGCGTCGTTCTTGCTAGTATGCGCAAAAACTGGCGCCCATACATGGTGACTCCGCTAACTGCGGTCTTCACTGGTATCGCTTTAACCGGTTGTAGCGACAACAGCAGCGAAGCAGAAATCTATCACACTCTAGATGACTGTATTAGCGATAACCCAAGTTACAGCGAGCAATGCCGCTCTGCATACCAATTTGCCCTTCAAGAAGCACAACGAACTGCCCCTAAATACCAACGCATGGATGACTGTGTGGCGGAATTTGGTGCTAACGGCTGTATGCAATCACCGGGCAACAACTGGTTTATGCCAGCAATGGCGGGCTTCATGTTTGCACGTCTGATCAACAACAACACTGGTTACTACTCTCAGCCAATGTTCCGTTCATACTACCCTGGTAGTGTGTTCTACGACCGCTGGGTCACCGCTGATGGCTACGACTACGGACGCAGTTCATACCGCAAATCGACGGTACGTGTCAGCAAAGATCAGATGAAACCTAAAGCGACACAAAGCAAAACCATTTCACGTGGTGGTTTTGGCTCTAGCGTTTCGGCTAAATCAAGCTGGAGCAGCAGTAAGTCTTCTTCAAGTAAGAGCTGGGGCGGCTAATCGCATAAAATGGGTATTGCTGAGCATTCGATCGATTGACTTAGCAGTACCCATTTCCTCTACACAACACTCTCCCCTAACTCCTATCCACTCTACACTTTGCATTTTCTTTTTCATCCCACTCTTTTTTGCATATATTCCTTTTAGTTTTTTATTCTCATCGCGGCTTAAAACAATTTAATTTTCATCAGCAAAATTATCAAATAAACATTCAAATTAATCATTATTTCTTTGTTATTTAATTTTAATATCAACGCCCTTACCCAAATAAGATAAATATTAACCACCAAATAAAAACAAATAAGTACCACAAATTAATAACACTAATATTCTTGGTAATTTAATTTATTTCAGACGATTATTAATTACAAATGAAGCAGTACATTGTCATGCTTATGTCAGAGTTATCAGCATTAAAACGCATGCATATTGCACACTATAGTGAAAACGGTTAAATTATCACCGGTTCAACGAGACAGTCTCACTTCTAAGAATAGGTAACACTTTACCAATCAACCTTTTATGGTTGTACCTTAGCTAACCCTTTGATCTCATATTACTTTCTATGAGTCTTCACTTGCTTTGAATTAAATCTAATTAAACATTGCAATAACAGTTAGTTAAGTAAATACACCTTTCACTGCTGTGAAATAAAAGAAATTGAGTGCTTATGCGATTATTATCTGCGGTATTACTTTCATCTTTATTGCTAACTGGCTGTGGCTCAGGCTCGGGCGAATCTGCCACAAATAACAATAGAGATAACAATACTACGCCGGTTACACCTCCGGTTCCTGATCCTGACTTAAAACCGGATGTCCCACCGACACCTGAAGGTAATTGGTATAAACCAACACCATCTACCACGTGGCAATGGCAGTTAACAGGCACAGTAAATACTTCGTATAACGTTGATGTGTATGATATTGATCTTTTTGACTCATCCGAAGATTTAATTGCTCAACTACAGCAATCAGGCAAAAAGGTTATCTGTTATTTCTCAGCAGGTTCTTATGAAAATTGGCGCTCTGATGCCAATAAATTTAACGAAAGTGATCTTGGTAATAATTTAGATGGCTGGCCGGGTGAACGCTGGCTTGATATTCGCTCGGCTAACGTACTGTCGATCATGAAAGATCGTATGACCCTTGCGAAGCAAAAAGGGTGTGATGCGGTTGAGCTTGATAATGTTGACGGTTATAGCAATAACACCGGCTTTAACCTAACCAATAGCGATCAATTGGCATTTAACCGCGCAGTAGCTAACTATGCGCATTCGCTTAATCTCTCAATTGGCTTGAAGAACGATCTTGAGCAAGTACTAGAGTTAGTCGATTACTTTGACTTTGCCATTAATGAATCTTGCACCGACTACAACGAATGTCATTTACTCAAGCCATTCATTGATGCAGGAAAAGCGGTCTTCAATGCCGAGTATCAGCAAAAATACGTTAACGATGCCAGCGCACGCGACGCCATGTGCCAGCAATCAAAACAGATGCAGTTCAGCACCTTAGTGCTACCCGAAGATCTAAACGATAGCTTCCGCTACAGCTGTCTATAACTGCAAAAGACACTAACAACAAAAAGGCAGTGAGTAGTATTAACTACCCACTGCCTTTTACTTTCCACCATTTAAACACCTTTGGCTATTCCTGTTGCTGAAAGCACAGCTAAACAACTAGGCCGCCAACTCCTTTTTACTAGCCGACTTTTTTGAGTCATCACCCTCGTCTTGATTGTGATGCTCACTCAGCACTTCAGCTAACGTCGAACGCGATAAACGCCCTTCGACATCACCTTCCGCATTCACGACGGGTAATGGGTGTTCGTTATCCAAGGTTTCAGGGATCACCTCTTCCAACAAAGCATCACTTGGAATAGCAGGTACGTCTTCCAGCAAAGATGCATCAATCGCTTTGCTGTAATCTTCCTGCTCTACATTCTCCAATGCTTCTTGAGTGATCACCCCTTGGTAGCCGTCATCATTAACGTAATAACCGTAATCATCTTTGGCTTTACGCATTTCTGCCACCGCTTCACCAATGGTATCTGCTGAAATACGCACCACTTGCGGCTTCATCACGGTTTCAACCGTCAGCGCACGGGCACGATTAACGTCTTTAACAAAAGCTTCCACATAATCATCAGCTGGATTAAGCAAGATATCGACTGGCGCCCCTTGTTGTACCAATACCCCATCACGCAAAATCGCAATGCGATCGCCCAGACGTAACGCTTCATCCAGATCATGGGTAATAAACACAATAGTTTTGTGAAGCTTTTCTTGTAGCTCGATCAGTTGGTCTTGCATCTCGCTTCGGATCAATGGGTCAAGCGCCGAGAACGCCTCATCCATCAATAGAATATCGGCATCAGTACACAGGGCACGTGCTAACCCAACCCGTTGCTGCTGCCCACCCGACAATTGCGAGGGATATTGGCTTTGATAGCCGCTAAGACCTACGGTATCGAGCCATTCTGTGGCTTTTTGATGACGCTCAGCTTTGGCTACGCCTTGGATCTGTAAGCCATACGCAATGTTCTCAAGTACAGTTCGGTGTGGCATCAAGCCAAAGCGTTGAAACACCATCGACATCTTATGGCGACGGAAGTTTTGTAGCGCTTTTTGATCAAGCTTCATCACGTCTTCGTTATGAACAATGATTTCTCCCGCAGTCGGCTCAATCAAACGATTAAAGTGGCGGATTAAAGTCGATTTCCCCGAGCCTGAGAGTCCCATCACCACAAATATCTCGCCCGGGTACACATCTAAATTGATGTCACTTAACCCAACGGTATGCCCCGTTTGCGTTAAGATTTCATCTTTCGATTTACCGGCTTTCACTTGCTCAAGCACTTTAGCACCATTGGGGCCAAACACCTTGTAGAGGTGCTTCACACTGATCAGCGGCGTTTTATTATCTTGCTTAGCCATGTTCGTGCCCTCCAAGGTGCTGCTGCGTGCGTTTGGCATAGCTTTGTGAAACCCTATCGAAAATGATCGCCAAGGCGACAATGGCTAAGCCGTTAAGCAAGCCTAATGTAAAGTATTGGTTGGTAATGGACTTAAGTACAGGTTGCCCCAAACCTTTCACCCCAATCATGGAAGCTATAACCACCATCGCCAATGCCATCATGATAGTTTGGTTGATCCCCGCCATAATATTTGGCAATGCCAGCGGTAACTGCACGCCAAACAGACGCTGCATTGGGCTAGCACCGTAAGCCGTGGCGGCTTCAAGCACTTCTTTATCAACTAACCGAATCCCTAAGTTAGTTAACCTGATCACAGGTGGAATAGCGTAAATCACTACCGCAATTACCCCTGGGATTTTGCCAATACCAAGTAACATCACCACAGGAATGAGATAAACGAACGCGGGCATGGTTTGCATAATATCGAGCAAAGGCGTCACAACCGACTGCACCCGATTCGATCGCGCCATCGCAATCCCAATCGGGATCCCAAGCCCAATAGCCACCAGCGTTGACACCAAAATGATACTCATGGTGCGCATGGTGTTATCCCACATGCCAAAAAAGCCAATCAAAAAGAAAGCCACTGCCACGCCTAAAGATAGCTTCCACGAGCGACTCGCAAGGTAAGCAAGCCCTGTCAACACGGCAATAACCAACCACCAAGGGGTGGCCAATAACAGCTTTTCAAAACCAATTAAAAATGACAATAAAGGGTCAAATACGGCTTCAATTGCATCACCGTATTCTCGTGAAAAACTCCGATACGCGCCGTCTAAGGTCTTTCGTATTTCTAGCAATTGATGGCGATCCAATTGCGGTATTTCCGTTAGCCAAGACTGATCAGCCATAACTCATCCTTGATTTCTATCTACAACCTCTCCTGCTTTTAGATGCAATCCCCCTAGGTAAGAGCAATACATCATTCAGGAGATAAAACTAAGAAGCCCGTCAATCATTGACGGGCATAAAGTGAGAGTGAACACTTACATTGCTGCGAGTGCTTTCTTGATCTTGTCAGCGGCTTGAGGTGAGACCCAAGGCGTCCAAGTTTGTGGGTATTCTTTGAGGAAGTGCTCCATCGCGATTTCACCATCCGCTTGGTATTCTTCCATCCACGCTAGAATGTCATTCATTTGATCATTACCAAATGAACGCGCTTTCAGATAGGCCACCGCATCAGGGGCACGCTCAGCAAAAGTGGCAGTGATCACCGTATCAACTGGTGATGGCGGATACATCGTCGGTTTAGGCTCTAAACACTCTTCTTTGGTGATACAAGATTGGTAGTGCTCTTCATCTATGCCCGAGCCAAAATCTACCTTCACCATTTTGTATTTACCCAGTACCGCTGTTGGCGCCCAGTAATAGCCAAACCAACCTTCTTTGCGTTCATAAGCTTTAGCAATTGAACCCGCTAAGCCCGCACCTGAGCCTGGATCGATCAGTTCAAAGCCTGACTTATCCAACTCCATTGCGTTAAAAAGGTTATTGGCTGAGATTTGGCAGTTCCAACCAGCAGGACAGCCCATAAAGGCCGATTTTGAATCATCTTCAGGATGAGGGAAAAGTTTGGCATTCGCCATAATGCCTTTAATGGTGGCAAGGCTTGGATCTTTCTCGACCATATACGCAGGTACCCAGAATCCTTCTTCACCACCATCAGACAAAGTAGAACCAGTGATCACCAAACGCCCATCTTTTGCGCCGCGCTCTAGCGCTTCTTTCATTGAGTTACTCCACAACTCAGGCGCAATGTCAGGCTCCCCTTTTTCGATCATCGAGGTCCCCGTTGGCATGGTGTCACCGGGAACAAGCTCGGCATCACAGCCATAGCCCTGCGCCAAGATGAACTGATCGATATGGGCAATCAAAGTTGCTGAGTTCCAGTTCATATCGGCAATGGTCACCTTACCGCACTCTTGTGCTGACGCCGACATTGACGCCCCTGCCAACATCAACGCCGTTACCAGAGTCTTCTGCATAAAACATTCCTTATTTCAGTGTCTTGATATCCATGATTTCGCCTTTTCAGCTACACGATAACCGCTTCCTGCGATCCCTTAAGTAGCAAAACAGCCGCTTTTGTAAGCAACCTATAGATAAACTTTCGTATGGACATTTATACAAAGCGTTTACCTGTTTTAGGTTGCCAGCGGCTGTTAAAGGAATAGTCCAACCATGACTCACCATGATTAACTATATTTTGCACACTAAATAATTATTGAATACTTCAACAGAAAGTCCAACTTGAACTCAGTTATTTTCAGTTAGTTTAAACCAACAACACAAAAATAAATGTTTAGTGCTGTAATAAAATTGCCATTTTTCTCACTAATTTTTCAGCATAATGGCGCTTCTAGCTGGCACTGTCACCGTATGATAACGAGAGTTGATGGTTTCAACGTGGCCGCTTAATACATCTTGATAAGGCTGATACCAGTTAAACTCATAACGATTTGTATCTATGGTGTAAGACTTATCTGTGCCACATTTATTGATGCCCACTAACCCTGCTTTTTCACGTTTAAACACCACTAAGCACTGGTCGCTATGCATCATTTCCATCGTTTTGCCTTGCATTGCATTATGGAAACTGATCATCTTCACCATCTCGCTGCGATTCCAAACATCCGCCCAACGCCCATGGTCTGCATCTTCATGATCGGGTAACTCATCGCTATACACCAATGGTGTGCCACCATCGCGCCCCATAATGTAGCTGTATGCCAGCTTCTCATCTGTTGGGTCCATGATCTGATAACGGAAGCCCTTATTGGTTGGAATATCGTGCGTAATGGTAAAAGTCACTGCACGCTGTGAAGATAGCGCTTGCCCGTACGCTTCAGGATCATGCAATAACTGCATACTACCGTTATAAGAAAAAGCAGCGCGCATCGAAGCAAATAGAGGGAAGTCGTAAGCACCATGTGCTGTATTGTTTAAGTACGGGGCTAAGAACTTATCAAAGCTGCTATTACCTTTACCGCCACTGGTGATCACCTCACCAAACACATGCATGCCTTGCGTGATCTCGTTAGTGAAAATCTGATCAATTTGGTACTGGCTCATGTGCTTCACAGCATCAATGCGGAAGCCTTTGATCCCCATCGCTTTTAGTGCCTTGAGGTATTGACGTTGCTGATCAACCACCCAGTGATTAGGATCTAAATCAGGCAATCCAGTATCACCGTCTGTGCCACATAAGCGCCAGTATTGGACATTACCCGGATTATCCCAATCACTGATGCAACCTGCTGGGTGGAAATCATTGCTAGAAAATAGTCCTTTGCTCAAGTCACCGAATAGCTTTTGGCGTTCAAAATACTCAGCGTTATTTTTATATTGATCTAATAACGCTTTGCCTGGGTAATTAAGGTCGGCGCGTTTCCAACTTTCGTTCGCCATATGGTTGAGCACCACATCCGCGTACACCTCGATACCGTTCTTTTTCATTACGGCAATCAATTTTTCTAAGTCTTCCTTATTACCTAACTCAGAATCGATTAAACGTAAATCTTGAGGCTGATAACGGGCCCACCACTCATTCCCCGAAGATTTCATAGCAGGCGCAATCAAGACTTTCTTATATCCAGCTTGTGCAATTGCGCTGGCATTGGCTGTGATGTCGCTGTACTTCCAGTTGAATGCATGCAAAATCACGTCAGCCGATGCCGTAGAGCTCAGCGCACAGCCCGCAAACGCTGCCGCTAGCAGTAATGGTTTTTTAAACATATAGGGTTTCTCATCGTTATTGGTATTAGTTGCACTTAACCATCGACAAATCATCGTGTTATGCCAAAGGCATAGTTAAAAATCGACAGTAAAGGGTGCAGCAAAAGTCGCCACTTATCATGCAATGTGATAAGTGAACGCATCGGGGAAGTGACGTTGCGATCTGCGAAAATATTTAAATTAGAGGTAAGACGCTAAATGGCAACGCACAGAAATGTAGACAATTTGAATACAAAAATAGACTGCCACAGCCCAAGGTTGTGACTCCCATCAGACTATGTAGAGAAGCGAAGAAAGAAAGTGTGAAGGTGACGATATTTTGCTTACAAATAAACACCACAAAATCATAAGCCACAATGATTAATTACTACAGAATACTAACCGAGATAGCTATTCTCGAATATCAATCTGAAATCTAGGGCTTTGCAACATTTCATCCTTTAAGGATTTTCGCGGTACGCCTGCGCTAGAAAATCATCAAGCTGTGCTGCTGGTAAAGGACGACTATACACATAGCCTTGAATAAGGTTACACCCTAAGGCTTTCACTAATTCAGTTTGCTTATGAGTTTCGACCCCCTCAGCAAGCGTGCAGTACCCAAACGAGTGGCACATCATCACGATAGAGCGAACAATCTCACTACTGGATGATTCGGTATCAATATCCATAATAAATGAGCGATCGATTTTCACGTATTTCAGCGGTAGCTGTTTAAGCAGCGACAACGAAGAATAACCCGTCCCAAAGTCATCCAGCGCAATTTCAAACCCAACTTTTATAAACTTATTCAGCACTCGCTCACAATAAGCCAAATCGGTGATCGCCGCTGTCTCTGTGATTTCCAAAATGATATTAGATGGATCGCCCCCTTCTTCGAGTACGATAGCAATATAATCTTCCGCAAAATTGGGGCGCATTAACTGACCAGGGCTAACATTGATCGACAGCTTAAGCACCTGATCAGGGTACATCGTTGCCCAACGTACGTGTTCTCGCACTGACTTTCGGGTCACAACTTCACCCAACCTCGCAATCAAGCCACTGTCTTCAGCAACAGGAATAAATTTAGCCGGACTCACGACGCCAAGTACTGGTGAATGCCATCGAGCTAAGCTTTCCACTCCGTAAATTTTTCCAGTATGAGGATCAAACTGTGGCTGAAAATAAACCGTTAATTCATCGTTTTCAATCGCTTGACGCAGCAGTTGTTCTAAGGTTGCTTGCAGCTGTACATCTAAGTCCATTGAACAGTCATACAGCATTACATTCACCGAACTACTACGTTTAGCGCGATACATCGCAATATCTGCTTTTTTAATCAAGTCATCAGCGGTTGCGCCATCTTTAGGGTAAAAGGCAATCCCCATGCTGCCACGTGTGGATAGCTCTATAGACTGGTAGCTAAACGGTGTTTCAATCTCTCGCAACATCCGTTGCGCTAACTGCATTGCACTCTCTTTTGTCGAAACATCACAAAAAAATAAAAACTCATCGCCACCTAAACGAGCCAAATAGTCATTTTTTCGCACCACGCGTCGCAGCGAAGCCGAGACATGCTGTAATAGAGCATCACCGACATCATGACCATAAGTGTCATTAACGAATTTGAAGCGATCTAAATCCATCAACATCACGGCATGTGGTACTGCCGGGGATTCACGGATATGACGATCGAGCTGCTCTTTCATCATTAAGCGGTTTGGGATCCCCGTCAAAGTATCGAAATAAGCCAAATGACGAATTTTCTGCGCCATGTTTTGCGTTTTTTTCTCACGCAACTCGATCGATTCAATCAAAGCATCGCGCTCAATAAAAAGTGACAACATATCTAAGTAGTTATTAAACATGCAATAACCACTCATCGTAGAATTCGCGTATAAGTCATCCACCACTGCGACGACCCCACATAAACCATCAGTATCTTGGGGAATAGGAATGAGTGTCACTAAATAGGAATCAGGTAAATGATGATCAAACAACTGGCGAGGCGGATACTGCTCAGGCGTAAATGACACCTTGGTAATTTCGGTACAACGCTGTGTTTGCTCAGCAACTGAACACACCTGCGTAACATAGAGCTTATCCTTGTCTCTTTGCTGATAATTCAGTGCGAAACATGCCCATTTAAGCGACGCGTTATAAACACTGGGTAGATTAAGCAAAGAATAAAAGCCGTGCTGTGCCAAATTAAAAAACGATTCATGAATTTCTTCCGGTCGATTCACCAAATCATCCAAAAGCTGCTGACGCACCGCACTAATCGAAGGACCTTGATTTTTCTTTTCGTCTGGAGCGCCACAAGAATCTCGTACAATCAGCTGCTGCGGCATAATAATCGCCGGTGACGAATAAGGTGCGCCATAAATACGTGCTAATAATCGATCTAACGCTCGCTCCACCAGCACTTCTAATTGCTGATCTACTGTCGATAACGCTGGCTCAAATCGTGCGCCAAGCAAAGTATTATCAATACTGATCACCGCCAAATCATCAGGCACGCGGATACCCGCGACCTTCAGCTGCTCGATAAACCCAACCGCGTTATAATCGGTAGCACAAATCACCGCAGTACAAGGAGATTGACGACGGATAAATTGCCGACCAGCTTCACGTCCACCAGGAAGCGTTGATTCTCCAGCATGGAAAAACCACTCAGGTTTATAGTCCAGATCCCAATGAGTAAACCGATTACAATAAGCTGAAAAGCGGCGTTTGATATCTTTCACTGCGGTGTTACCACAAAAGGCGATCTGACGATGCCCAAGCGAAACTAAATGATCAAAAGCTGATTCAAGCCCCTGTTGTTGGTGACTCGTAATAGTTTCCACTTCCAACTCAGGGTAGATCCCCCCCAACGACATAACTTTAATGCCTTTCTCTATCGCCTTTTGCATCAGTTGAGGTGAAGCGGAATCTAATATCGAAATTAAGCCATCAAGGTGATCAAATGCGAGTGTCAAATCATATTGGTCAAAGCCACCTGAGCGAATAAGTATTAAGTTAATCCCTTTTTGCTGCGCGATAACACGAAGGCTTGAAGTGATCTCACCTAGATAAAAACCGCTCAATAACGGCACTATCACCCCGATAGTTACAGAGGGCTTATTAAAAGGGGAATAATGGTTATCAGCTAACAGTGGCATGAACTCAATCTCGTTATTATTCTAGGCACAGGCTTTTCTGGTCTTAGCACCGCACTTTCTGTCTTTTATGGCTAAAAAACCTGACCAGTGAATCATAAAAGCTGTGCTTTATGACCACATCCTCCTCCCCTGAATAATTCCCATTAATTGACAATTTTGTTAACTGGTTAGCATATTTAGCCGTCGCATCAATCGCTTTTCCCAATATTACTGCCTAAATATCGCAGTCACTGGCATAAGTGCTTATTGTCACATAAAAATAATAAACATCAGCAAAGCCGTTATCCCCTAGCTCCTCGCGTCTCATCCTTGTGACTCCTACCCTTGATTTTGACAAAGAGAGGAGGTTTTCCCACAAAACTGCCATTACTATGCATGCAGTATTTAACAAGGTTGTTTCTCCATGAACGCGATTTCAACACCAATCAAGGCACTGCAGTCACAGGCAACCAATGTGATTTTGCACACCTTTGACTGGCCTTACAGCCGCATTGCGGACTATGCCTCAGATATAGCCAAAGCGGGATTTAGCGCAGTACTGGTTTCACCACCAATGAAATCTTTAAAAAGTGAAACTGGCACGCCTTGGTGGCAACGCTACCAACCGCAGGACTATCGGGTGATCGACAACCAATTAGGCGATACCCAAGATTTTAAAGCCATGATAGCGGCAATGCAGGCCGTTAACTTACAGGTGTATGTCGATGTGGTGTTTAACCACATGGCAAACGAAGAAGACATTAATGATGGGTTGATCTATCCCAACCTCAAGGTATTGGCCAATTACCAACAAAACCATGAGCGCTACCGTGAATTGACACTGTTTGGCGATTTAAGCCAACCTTTATTTAACGCAAATGATTTTGTACTGGCATTCCCGATCAAAGACTGGACCGATCCGTGGGAAGTACAGCATGGACGGATCAGCAATGGTGATCGAGACCCCGGCTTACCGACCCTGAAATATTCAGCCAAAGTCGTTAATGAGCAAAAAGCTTACCTCAAAGCACTAAAAGATCTTGGAGTGCAAGGTTTTCGCATCGATGCCGCTAAGCACATGACCATGGAACACTTGCACCAAGTGTGGGATGAGGAAATTTGTAAAGACTGCCATATCTTTGGTGAAATCATTACCGATGGTGGTGCGACCAAGGAAGAGTATGAGCTATTCTTACAACCCTATTTAGCCAATACCTACTTAGGGGCGTACGACTTTCCGCTCTTTCATACCCTCAAGGCAACGTTAACTGAAAAAGACGGTAACATGGCAAGCCTGATCAACCCTTATTCACTGGGTTCGGCATTAGCACACGATCGCGCTATTACCTTTGCCATCACTCACGATATCCCCAACAATGAAGTCTTCCTTGATCAAGTCATGCCAGAAGCGGCTGAGCGACTTGCCTACTGCTACTTACTAGGACGTGATGGGGGCGTACCTTTGATCTATGCCGATCTTGATACCAGTGGCATTACCAATCATGCCAAGCATCCGCGCTGGTTTGATAGCTGGCAAGATCCTCAGTTACAGCAAATGATCCACTTCCACAATCTCATGCATGGTCTGCCGATGAAGGTTATCAGTCATGATAACGATTGCCTGCTGTTTGCCCGCGTAGACGCGCAAGATCAACAGCGTATTCATGGGCTAGTCGCTCTTAACAAGGGCGATAAAGCCGCCACCATGCGCTTACCAGTTAAAGTCCGTGATGAATTACTCAAACTCGACGGAGTTACAGTTAATACCGAACTACAAACACTCACTCTAGCGCCAAGCACTTGCGCCATGCTGTTTAGCGAACAAATCCAATAATGTGATTTACGATCCCGAGCTAAAAAAATGCCGAGTCTTCATGACTCGGCAAGCAGGGAAAACAATCACTTCAAGCAATCATTACGGTACAAGAACCATGTATACGCTTACTCCTGAGGAAAAGGATCATGGAATAATGGCGATGTTAAGAAAGTCTCATCAGTGAGCGTTTCCATGAAAGCAACCAATGCCTCTTTCTCTTGTTGAGTGAGATTGAATCGTGCTGGCGGTCCCGATTGGCTACCGTTACGACGCAGAATTGGTGCGAGATTACGATGGGCTTGCACGCCACTGTTGTAAAACTCCACAACATCCATCAAGGTTTCAAAACGACCATCGTGCATATACGGTGGACTCGCTTCAATATTGCGAAGCGATGGCACTTTAAAGAAACCACCACCCGCCCCTTCATCGTCACTGGTATTGGCGTCTAATCCATTGTTGTGCGAGCTATCACCGGTATGAGCAGAGGTATGGTGGCAAGTATCGCAACGTAACGAACCATTACGATCGCCCGGTACGCCAGAGAATAAACGTAACCCTAATAACTCTTGCTCGGTAAACACGGCTTCAAAATCGGGGTCATTCCAACTACCAGCAGTAAATGCCTGATCAAACTTCGACTGATAAGTCACCATAGTGCGAATAAACTGTGCTAACGCTTGCGCGATTCGCTCGCTGGTGATCGCCTCATCACCAAATGCGGCTGTAAAGAGTGGACCATAAAAGCTGGTTTGACGGAGTTTCACTTCCAGATCGAGCAAGTTCATCCCCATTTCGACACCATCTTGAATTGGCATCAACACTTGTTGCTCTAGGGTTTCTGCCCGCTCATCCCAGAAAAAACTTTTTGGGGTGTAATAACGTGCATTAGATAAACTCATCGAATGTCGCCCTGTTTTTCCGCCCTCAAAACCATCACTGAACACTTTGGGGTCGGAAAAGCCATGCTGTTGCTGATGGCAAGAAGCACAAGAAACGGTGTTATTTTGCGATAAGCGTTTATCGTAAAAAAGCACTCGCCCAAGGTTGGCACCGGCGTTATTCATTCGGTTTTCAAACGGCTCGGTATCTTGTCCAGCTACATTACCAAAGCTGGCCGTAATACGAGTGTAGTAACGAGGTTGGGCGTCAACATACGCCTCAAAATCAGGTGTTACACTGAGATCTGGAAGGGCGAGGCCATCAATATCCACTTTAGGCTCAGGTTCCGGCTCTGGTGGTGGGTTATCGCCGTCACCGCTGCCATCGCTACTATCACCACCTTCGCTGCCACCTCCACTCTGATCACCGCCACTAGAGCCATCGCCTCCTGAGCCGCTACCTCCAGAATCATCTCCACCAGCACCATCATCACCAGTGCTGCCGCCCCCCTCGGGAGGAGGCGTGACGCCGCCTTGATCGCCAGAACCATCAGTTTCTGGGTTTTCAATCTCGCCCGCTTCATCTGCGGGGGTACGGCCTTCTTCGGTTGTTACTGAAAGTACAGGGGATGCACTTTCTTCATTTGCGTCATCATCACACGCCACGACGGATGTCAGGACGACAGCCATCGCGATCATTTTAGGAGTATTCATTAATACTACCCTCTAGCCAACTTGATTATTGTTAGGGATTTAGCTGGGCTGTAACGCCCATTTCCCCTTGTTTTTATATTTTGTGGTGCGCTTTTTTGCGCCCAATATCAAACTAGCAAGCAAGGGTATGTCTTGTGTCTTATAACCAATAATAACCACCTTTTTAAAATGGTTATTGCCATTTATAAAGTAAAAAAAGGAGAGAAAACAACTACGCAACAGCGTGAGGTTTATCTGAGAATGTTTAGTTTCGTGTTCAATAGAACCCGCTCCCTCACGCTAATTATGGACATTTAATACCATAATGATTGGACGATATGGCTATTTCCCCTTGTGACAATCATCACTATTCTAGCCCCCAACAACACGGAGCAGCATGAATAGCGCAGCCTACCTGCAATCAATCGCTGTCTTTATCGTGGTCATATTTTGCAATAATTAATCGCGGGAGAAGCACATGTCTCACCAAATCATTAAAGATCTAAACACACGTTACACAGCAAAAAAATACGATGCGACTAAACGTATTTCGGCTGATGACATGAATGTGATTAAAGAAGCACTTCGTCTTTCAGCGTCATCAATCAACTCACAGCCTTGGAAATTTATCGTGATTGAAAGTGATGCCGCCAAACAACGTTTCCACGATACTTTTGTCAACAAACACCAGTTTAATCAACCACACGCAACCGAAGCTTCACACATTGTGTTATTTGCTTATAACCCGCATTACACCAAAGAAAACTACAAAAAAGTGGTAGACGCTGAAGTAAGCTCAGGTCACCTACCAGCAGATCGCTACGATGCAATGCTAAACGGTGCGTACGGTTTTGCAGAAGCTAACACAGATGAAAATGGCTTTAACGGTCATTGGACTAAAGCGCAAACCTATATCGCGTTAGGCAATACGCTACACACATTGGCGCGCTTGGGTATCGACTCGACCCCAATGGAAGGTGTCGACCCTGAGATGATCAGTGAACTGTTTAAAGACGAGCTCGACGGTTACATTTGTGACGTTGCACTGGCGATGGGTTATAGCCTTGAACGTGAAGACTACAACCACGGGCAACCAAAAGCGCGTCTAGCTCAAGAGCAAGTTGTGACTGTGCTTTAGGGTTAACCAAAACACTTCCTCCGACTCTGTATATCAAAACCGAGCGAAAAAGCTCGGTTTTGTTTTTAGGTCAATGCAGCGCCAACATTAACGATCCGACAACGTTTTCACTTGCTCAATAAAAGCTGCGACTGCAGAGTTCGCCACAGTATCAGCAGGCAGCAACAGCTCTGTAAACCAATTCACATTTGCTGCTCCATCCACGGTAAACAAGGCTAACTCACCCGATTCCAAATACTCCTCGACTCGGTAACGTGGCACTATCGCCCACCCCATATTCAACGCTACCAAATCCATCAAATCTGCCAAATTCTTTGCGGTGAAATGTCGATTTGCCAAAATATGACCACTCAACTGCGGCGTTTGCTCCACAAACTGATAGATGATCTGCGGGAACTGACGTATATCTTGTTCTGAGACTTTATCCTTATCAGCTAGCCATTTAGGTGATGCCACATAAACCAATTCAAAATTAAATAGCTGCTTAACCGTTAACTGAGGCAAGTTTTGAAACAGGGTGGTGATAATCCCTACATCGGCCTGACCTTCTCGCACCCACTGCGCGACCTGCAAAGGATCACCGCTAAGAACACTAATCGCCAACGTCGGAAACTGCGCCGTCATCGCCTTCACACAACGCAGTAACTGACGATCACGTACGGTCACATCAAGCGCCAAGGTAAACGAATCTGGCTGATGCATTTCCATCGCGGCTAATTTGCTAGAAAGGTGCATCGACTCAACCAACACAGGTTTGGCATAACGATAAAACTCTTGCCCCTGCTGAGTTAAATGGATCTTACGCACTTTGCGCTCAAAAAGCTGAAACCCTAAATCGATTTCCAATGTCGCAACTTGCTGGCTTACTGTCGTGGCATGTTTACCTAATTTGATTGCCGCTTGTTTAAAGCTACCTTCATCACTGGTCGTCACAAAAGCCGCTAATTGCTCAAGAGAAAATTGCGCCTTACTTTTCACCGCACTGGACTCCTCGCTGCTGTCGTTCTATCTGAATTAACTCTTATCACGCCTAAACTGCTCCATCAATATAGCAGGATAAAACCCTTCTTATACGAGTTAATGAAATGAACAAACCCAATCATAATCTCCCTCGTCCTAACCCAATACGTAGTTTTCGAGGTATCCCATGAAAAAGACACTTTTAGCACTCACCCTTGCCGCTACCACTTCTGTTGGTTTAACCGCAACAGCTCAAGCTTGTACCAACTTCCACTTCAATACTGATAAAGGCAATACCATCATTGGTCGTACTATGGAGTGGCCGGGGGAAATTAATGGCCAAATTGCCCTAGTTCCACAGCAACATAAATTTAGCTTTGCACAAGCGCAATACGGATTTGTTGGCATTCAACACGGTGAAGAGCTATTTAGCTCAGCACTGAATGAATATGGACTAAGTGGTGAAGCTCTTGCGCTTGGTGCCGCTGATTTTGCACCAGAAGGTACCGGAAAAATTCGCTCTGGTGATGTCATTGGCTTCGTATTAAGCCAAGCTAAAAACGTTGACCAAGTTATTGAACTGCTGAAGAAGACCAAAGTCTCTGTGGCGAAATACGATGTGGTTGATGGCTTGGCGCTAGGCATGCACTACGCTTTCAATGACGGTAAAAAAGCCATTGTGGTGGAATACGTAGATGGTAGCGGTTACCCAAACATTTATGAAAATAAACTGGGCGTTATGACCAATGACCCAACCTATGAACAACAAGAAGCCCTAGCACATATGATGCTAGATGGCGGTAAAGCGAAATTATCGGAAGAAACATTTGCTGCCTTCGATTACTCACCGATTGGGCGCTTCCAAAAAATGGTCGCTTTTAACTACACCCAAGATCTTAGCCAAGTCAAAACCGACTTCGATGCCGTAAACCGTGCGTGGTCTATGGTGAATGCCGTTGATATTCCTCAAGGCACCTTATACTGGCGCTTTGCCTCAGAGGAAGTGCCGCAATTTACCTCTTATTCCAATGTGGTAGATATCGACAACAAAGATTACTACTACCGCACCTACGACAACATGAACGTGCGTAAAATTGATTTAGACAACATCGATTTTTCAAAAGCGGAATACCACACAACCAGTATTTTCAATACCCAAACTGCGTACTAATTACCACTCATAACTTCAATACCCCGCTTAGCACTTGCTGGCGGGGATTGTCATTTTCGGTGCCAGTAACTGTAAGCAACTTAATGCTTCAGACAATATCCTCACAAGAATTTGAAATGTCATTTTGCAAAAAAACAATATGCACAGTGTTTTGTATTGTGCAATTTTAAATTGGTAACGGCTACTAACATAAGGAAAGAAACGATATGGCTATTTTACAAAGTTGTACTTACCAATTTGATCGCGTTCATGGCGTAACTAGAGTTAGGCTAATAAAGAAACTTTCTTGCGATATGACAGTTCCTCGTTATGACGAGCTTGTTGATGCTGCTGGAAATAGTCACCAGAGTTTTTATTGGCCGGGTTTAGCACCCGCTGCGAATGGCGAAGTTATACAACCTGTTTTGGGGATTTTAAATGGTGGTAATTTCACCCAAATGAGAGCTTACACAGTAAAGTCTGAAGGTGGTTATACTAATACGGGTTGGGGTTATACCCAAGAACATGGTTACAACGTCATGCCTCAAGGTCATATTCACGTAGAACCAGGAACAGTATTACACGGGTACATCGAGTATATAGGTAAAGATCCAGAAGATGACACGGTTTACATTTATGAAGCCGGTTTTTCAAATCCAGGCTTTGAATCCACAATTGAAAGAATAAGAGTTCATCAACCTTATGCTAATGCACAGCTATGTGTAGAACCAAGGGGAGCTAAAACCCTTGCGCCAGTATTTGTGTTTGCAAACGTTCAGGTAGAGTATACCGACACTTATGTGCCATCAGGCTATTATCCAAATAACGATAATAGTAATGGTTGGAGATCTGATAATGGCGAGATAACTATGGTCGGAAATACAGCGACTTTTCATCGTCATACAACAGTATAGGCTTGTTACAATTGTCTCATCCTAAATTTTAGTAAGCCAGTAACGCAAGTTGCTGGCTTTTTTCATGATTGTCATTTTAGGTTGCTGGTAACGGTAAGCATCAACGCAATAAAAAATGCATAGACATTACAACATATCTCCCGCCATTCACCGCCGATGTATTAGCCCTGCTAATACATCCTCATTTAGCGCAAAAGCCCCCTACATAGATAATCTCGCTTTGTATATTGCTGTGTTATTCAACAACCCAGCCAATCAGGGCATGTGATCCACGGATGAATGATCAACCCCTTCGTAAAACGATCATAACTCCGAGGCCAACACCATGAACAAAGCAGCACTAGCGCTTACCTGCGCTATAGCAGCAGGTTTTAACCCTTCATCCGTTTTCGCTAATGACTGGATCGACCCTGTCGATGGGCAGTTAGATGCATCCAAATGGCTACTCGATAACGCCTACGGCTTTATGCCTTTTCCTATTATGTTGACCGACCCAGATATCGGTAATGGCGGCGGGGCTGCATTGTTGTTTTTTCATGAAACCGATGAGCAAAAGAAAGTGCGAACAGAAAACCCAGATAAAGTGGCTTCTATTGCGCCTAGCGTATCTGGATTAGTGGCGTTAGGTACGGACAACGGCTCAAACATTTACGGCGGTTTTCATAATGGTGTCTGGAATGACGATACTATTCGCTACGAAGGCGGGGCGTACAAAGCCAATTTAAACGTTCAGTTTTATGGTTTTGGCGATGCGACCAAGATGAATGTTGACGGCATGTGGATCTACCAAAAAATAAATTTTCGTTTAGGTAAAAAATCAAACTGGTGGTTAGGCGCGGACTATAACTACACCAGTGGCGATATCACTTTCGATAATCAAAAAGATCTTAAGCTAACCGATAAAGACTCAACGTTAGGCGTTAAGCTGGCTTACGACAGCCTAGATAACAAATTTAGCCCAGAGCAAGGCATTAAAGCGGGATTAACCTATACCCGTGCCGCCAAAGCACTCGGCGGTGACTTTGATTACGATAAACTTGAGTTAGACGTACAATCGCATCACAAACTCAATGAACAATGGATTGCGTCTTGGCGTACGAAAGCGATCAACCTGTCTGACGGTGCTGCGTTTTATAACAAACCCAGCATAGATCTACGTGGTATGGCTAACTTACGCCATCAAGGTAATCGCGTTTTCCAAGGTGAAGCTCAGCTCACCTATAAGATTGATCCACGTTGGAGTGTACTTGGCTTTGCTGGTGCAGGTACTGCCTACGATAACGATACGCTTGGCAACAAAAATCCTAAATTTCACGGGGCTTACGGCGCAGGTTTCCGTCACCTCGTTGCTCGTCAACTGGGCCTAAAATGGGGTGTCGATGTTGCGCAAAGTAAAGATGAATCAACAGTAACTCTACAATTTGGTAGCGCGTGGTAATTCGCGCTCCCATACAAAGTAAAACGGCTGCCAATGGCAGCCGCTTGAATAAACCGCCATATAGGCAAGTTATGTATTCATCTATTTATTCGTGCTCAAAACACATGCATTTTTACGATTGCGATAAAAGCGGCAATGGCAAATATTTGCATCGCATTTTGTAACCAGCTTAATTGCTTTTTAATGCTTTCTACATCTTCAAGCAAAATATTGATTTTTTCTTCTGTTTCACGGGGCATAAAATTACTTATTAGGGTGGTAAAGATAAGAGAGCACTCAACCTATTAACTAGCGTTGAGCGATTTTAGGCAGAGTACACTTGACGGTTTAGGTGCGTTCGCAAATTTTCTAACACTATTTAAAATAGATAAGGTTTATCGTAATGATCAGAACACGTCACACTAAGCTGATCCCTAAGCGTTTTTCGCCATCAATCACGTCATAAATTGTTTGCATTACGTATGACGTTAAGTTCTGTGCTGCCCATTCAAGTGTAATAATTACACCTTTATAGTTAATTTTTGTATTGGCATCATAACCGTCATTAATCATGAATTGACCTTTTGTATTTATTATTGGTTATTTCAAAAGTAATAGTGCTTTCAATGGCAATTACTCTAAGCAAAGCTTTTACTGCAAAATCATCAGGCACTTTCAATAGCCATCATTGAAAGTACACCGTGAACAATAATTTGAAATTGTTTTTTATTGCAGTGGAATTTTACTTGTAGGTTATCTGCTGTACATCCGTAATAATCTGCAATTTGCTTTAATGTCTTATTGCTGACTGACTTAACATATGCCGATGCCGTAGAGCTAACAATCAGTTCATTTTGATCAGCAATAGCGTCATCAATGGCTTTCTGATTATTGTCGGTCGTAATTATCTGCAGCCTTTCTGACGTATACTTTGAAAAGCTATTTTCTACTTTCTCTTCAACCTTATTCCTATCGTAATGACCGTAAAAGAAAGCCCACTTTTGATCTTTTAGTATAATTATCGAGTGATATTGTTGTGACTTTATGTCGGTTTTGACCTCCTTAATATCGACTAAGTCTGTCAGGTAATAGCATTTCCCATCTTTGTTTATGCTGCCATTAATGACGACACCTTCAACAAGGTCGCTCGATGTTTGATGCATTCCATTAGCTTTTTTTCCTTCAAGCTGATTAATAAAGAGTTCTTTCTCAACAACATTTACCGCTAATTTCATGTTAGCTAACGCAACACACTTTCTGCCCGTTGTACTGATCGAGTAAATCGACTCTTCAATTGTGTCTAGCGTGGATTTAAAGCGGATATTTAGACCTTGGACTAGATCGGTACAATCACGGCGAAACTCTTCTCTTATCCTTTTCAACGTCATTTTACCGCGCTGAAGCTGCTCAATATTGATTTTAGTTATATTAATAAACTGTGCAGGTGTATTCATAAAAACCTTATTTTTGAATGTTGCCAATCCTAATTTATGTGCTCATCATCACCCATTCAACAAATACACACCAAAAAAGTGTTTCCAAAATTTAAGTGCTTTTCATATTTCTATTTAATTACGTTTTAAATATTCAGCTACTGCTTTGTCATTTCACTTGTATTATTAACTGATTTTTAACCTGAATATAACCACTAAAAGCGCCTTACTCGCCGTTAACCTTAAAGGTATTAGCATCGCCATATTCAATAACAGAAAAAACAGGTACTTCTGAGAGTGAATATAAAAAAAGCAATAATAAAATTATTTACCTACTAACATATTCCCTTAACACGCCATCAGACAATTAGCATTGATAGATTGCTAAAAGGTAACAACAAACATAAAACCATAGGTTGTCAGATATTAAAAAGCGCCGATGCTGCGGCACCAGAGCTTTGTACTAACACTAGCGAAATAAGCCAATGTTTCATCACTTTCGCTTGTTTAAATCAGGCTAAGGGATACCTAGTTGCTGATCGCAGCACCTCGACTCAGTCAACGTTTTCGCTAACTCATTGGAATGGAAGATATACGAGTGATCACCGTCACGTTTTTATATTGATATAACTATAAAGGCACCGATTTATAGAGAAAACGAATCTAAAAAGTGGGTTGCGACGCATAACGCATTAGCCGTAACATGTTTGGCAAAGGTGATGGGGTTCCACCTACTTAACCGCCATGTGGCTGATGACTCCTACAGAAAAGAGAACAGGTGAAACTGTTGGTCGAGCAGCGGATGTTGCTCATATCAATATGCACAAGATAAAGATCCTCGATGGGTTTTCGCACTGTCGCATTGATATATTTTCTGTAGGGAGAGCGCCAACCCTCACTTGTTTTCCTGCAACTAAAGGAAAACACCATGCAATATTCCGCTGAAATCCAATCAATGTGCCCAATTCAACGTGGCGACTTACACCCTTCTGCACCTATTCCAGTTGAAGGTCGCATGATCCGTCCGCAAGACGTGATCGCCATTTCAGGTTTAAGCCACGGTGTCGGCACATGTGCACCTCAACAGGGCGCAGCCAAGCTCACCCTCAACGTAAAAAATGGCATTATCGAAGAAGCGCTCATTGAAACCATAGGTTGTTCTGGCATGACGCATTCAGCATCCATGGCAGCCGAAATATTAACGGGCAAAACGCTACTCGAAGCGCTTAATACCGACTTAGTGTGTGATGCCATCAACGTCGCAATGCGCGAAATTTTCCTCCAACTTGCTTACGGTCGAAGCCAATCGGCCTTTTCAGAAGGTGGCTTAGAGATCGGCGCTGCCCTTGAAGATTTAGGAAAAACCCAACGCAGCCAAGTAGGTACAAGCTACGCCACCAGCGCCAAAGGGGTTCGCTACATGGAATTAGCAGAAGGTTATGTCACTAAACTCGCCCTCGACGACAATAACGAAGTGATTGGTTATCAATATCTCAACCTCGGCAAAATGATGGCAAGCATTGAAAAAGGCATCGCAGCCGATGATGCAATGAAAGAGGCAACTGGCGTTTACGGGCGCTTTGCCGATGCTGTAACCACCATCAATCCACGCCAAGCATAACGAGGGCCACATCATGAATACTCAAATCAACCGCTACCTACAAGAAATGAATATGGCCTCGTTGGAAGAAGCGAACCAGTACTGCCAGTCTTTTGGTATTGCGCCACACCAAGTCGTATTAGACACTCAACCTATCGCGTTTGATAATGCTTGCGATGCTTACACCCTCGGCACAGCATTAGCGCTTTTTCGCCACAGCCAAACCGCTGAAGCGGCGGCCAATGCCATTGGTGAAGGACTTCAAGCTTTTTGTAAAGAAGGAAGTGTTGCAGCCCAACGTCATGTCGGTTTAGGTCATGGTGCCCTTGCCGCTCGCCTATTAAACGAAGACACCCAATGCTTTGCTTTCCTTGCAGGTCATGAATCCTTTGCCGCAGCAGAAGGGGCGATCAAAATTGCCATGAATGCTAATCGCGCTCGCCAAACGCCACTCAAAGTTATCTTAAATGGTTTGGGTAAAGACGCCGCATACCTTATCTCACGCATTAACGGCTTTACTTATGTACGCACTGAATTCAATTACGATACAGGAGAGTTAGTCGAAGTGAGCCGCCGTCGTTTTTCCAACGAACTTCGCGGTGAGATCCTATGCTACGGTGCCGACGATGTCCGCGAAGGGGTCGCCATCATGCATCGCGAACAAGTCGATGTGAGCATTACAGGTAACTCAACTAACCCAACACGCTTCCAACACCCAGTCGCAGGGATCTACAAATCTGAACGTTACGCTCAGCAAAAACCGTATTTCTCTGTGGCTTCAGGCGGCGGTACAGGTCGTACGCTACACCCAGATAATGTTGGCGCAGGCCCTGCCTCTTACGGTCTCACTGACACCATGGGCCGAATGCACGCTGACGCTCAGTTTGCCGGTAGCTCATCAGTGCCTGCGCATGTCGCCATGATGGGTTTCATCGGCATGGGTAACAATCCGATGGTAGGGGCAACGGTGGCACTAGCAGTGGCTGTCGATCAACAATTGCACCACTAATCGGCTCTCTTAAGCGAGATAATACCCCCGTTAATCTCGCCGTTAATGACATCCCTTCCGCTAAGCCCAGCATGACGCTGGGCTTTACTTATCTATCCCCTACTAAAATGACGAGCCCGTCCGTATCCACAAAGATCCCAAATATCACTCAAAAAGATCAAAAGTGCTTTTAAATCATGATGTAAGAAAGAGTAATTATGCTTTCAAATCTGGCTATCTGACCGATCGTGAATAAGAACTAAATAACCAATATTGGAATCACCACCCTCACTAGGCTGTTTTGTGAGGAGCTGGTCACACTTTGCGCACCTGTATTATTTTTATTCATTTATATATCAATAGGTATGAATAACGCACATTAAACATCTCAAGTTATGTGTGGATATATTGACATTTTGTCACACAAATCGAGATGTATTATGGATATTAAAGATCGCTTTCTTGGCTACACAAAAATCAACACCACCACCAATCAAAAAGCGGGTGCAGCAGGGATCATGCCTTCATCTCCAGGTCAAATGGAATTAGGTAAGCTGATCGTTAGCGAGCTCAAAGCGATGGCGGGTTTAACCGATATCGAGCACCGCGATAACGGTATAGTGACAGCAACCCTTCCAGCAAATTGCACTGCAAACTTACCAACCGTGGCCTTCTTTGGACACCTTGATACTTCCAGTGAACATACTGGTGATACCCATGCATCTTTGATCCATTACCAAGGTGGTGATATTGAGCTCGGCCATGGCGCCACTATTACTGTGGAAGACAACCCAGAGCTCAACGACTATCGCGATCAAGACATCTTCGTCACCGATGGCACCAGCTTGCTAGGTGCCGATGACAAAGCAGCAATCGCTGCGATAATGCACGCCCTACAAACCCTCACTACAGATCCTTCCATCAAGCACGGTGAAGTAAAAGTTGCGTTCGTACCCGATGAAGAACAAGGGCTGCTCGGAGCCAGCGCATTCAATACCCCTGACTTTGCCGACTTTGGTTATACCCTCGATTGCTGCGGGATTGGCGAGTTTGTTAAAGAAAACTGGAATGCTGGCGGTGCGGTCATTACCTTCCACGGGCAGAGTGCTCACCCAATGAATTCAAAAGGCAACTTAAAGAACTCACTGTTAATGGCACATGATTTCATCAGCCTCTTCCCACGCCTTGAGACCCCAGAAAACACCGAAGGGCGCGAAGGTTACTATTGGATGAAAAAGCTCGAAGGCAACTCAGCGCAAACCGTGCTCAACATTGATATCCGAGACTTCACCAAAGAGGGCTATGAGCACCGTAAAGTCTTTGTTGAAAAAGCATGTCAGTCCTTCCTTAACCTTTACGGTGAAAAGTGCCTTAGCTACAAAATCGCGGACAGATACGAAAATGTCTCCAATTACCTCGATAACGACATTGGTCAACAAGCTCTACAACTTGCTCAAAATGCCTACGAAAGTAACGGCATTGATATGAAAGTGATCCCAATGCGTGGTGGCTACGACGGCGCTGTTTTCTCCGCCAATGGTATTCCTTGTCCGAACATTTTCACGGGCGCTCATAACTTCCACTCCATCAACGAATATCTTCCTCTGCCCTCTTTGATTGCAGCTTCTAACGTGGTGCAAACCATCATCACCAAGATCGCCGAAGGGAATAACCAATGATTGAAATCCTCATTGTCTTACTGGTTATCGTCGCAACAGCGCGGCTGATCCTGAAAGGCTACAAAACCGAAGCTGTGTTATTCATGGCTGGTATTGTGTTAATGGCCTGCACAGGGCTTTTTGGTTGGGGAGAGGTGTTACCTGCGAAAGTCGCCTCAACCAACCTTGCCGCGTTTGATCCCTTTAAGTTCATCAGTTACATGTTGGGATACCGTGCCGGCGGGCTAGGGCTGACCATCATGGTATTGATGGGTTTTGCAGAGCTCATGACCCGAATCAAAGCCGATGCCGTGATTGTGCGCCTTGCCGTCAAACCTTTATCCGTAGTTAAGAATCGTAATATTCTGTTGTTCTTTGGCTATATCATTGGGGCATCGCTTCAACTTGCGATTCCAAGCGCCACTGCTCTCGCGGTGCTTTTAATGGTCACCTTATATCCTATCCTGACAGGGTTGGGGATCTCTAAAGCCTCTGCGGCTGGGGTTATTGCTTCGACACTGGGCTTAACGTTAACGCCACTCGGTGTTGATGCCATCAAAGCCAGTGAATCGGTTGGGATGGGCTTGATGGATTACCTTTCTTACCAAGCTCCCACCAGCGCGGTAGCCATTGTTGCAGTTGGTGTTGCGCATGTACTTTGGCAGTCATACCAAGATAAAAAAGAAGGTCACGTTATTGACCCTAACCTTGAAGCGTCAACGGCATCCGACTCAGATCAAGCACCAAACATCTACGCTATTTTGCCTATGCTGCCAATCATAGCGGCAATCGTGTTCAGCAAACTCGTGATCAGTTCTATCCACCTTGATGTGGTGACAATCGTGCTGATTTCTGTGTTCATCTCGCTGTTATTTGAAGGGATCAGAACACGTTCGCTCAAAGAGTGTTTAGACTGTTTTGGTGCCTTTATGAAAGGATGCGGCAACGCTTTAACTGGCGTCGTGTTCTTACTGGTAGCTGCGGGTGTGTTCGCCTATGGTATCCAATCTACTGGTGCGATTAATCACCTCATTGAATCTGCGCAAGGAGCAGGTATGCCAGCATTAATGCTGACGTTAGTCTTTGCCGTTGTAGTAGGTTTAGCTGCGCTAGTAATGGGCTCAGGTAATGCCGCCTTCTTATCATTTGTTGATATCGTACCAACCGTTGCCAGCTCAATGGGTGCCAACCCAGTAGCGATGATGCTACCCATGCAACAAGCCTCGGCACTCGCGAGAGCGGCTTCCCCTGTTGCGGCTTGTGTCATTGTTTCAGCAGGTGGTGCAAAACTATCAACCTTTGAAGTCGTTAAACGAACCAGTGTACCAATGCTCGTAGGTTTCGTGGTTCACTTCATCGCTGTCATGGTGTTAGTCAATTAATTCACCCTCTGTAGCTCAAAGCTGACGCGCCTTGTCGCCAATATTTTACGTAAGGCGCGTCACTCTTTTTTCATTAATTACAGCAAGAGCTCGCAGCACTATTGCAGCTTGACGTTGCGCACTCCCCTTCTTCGCCATTCATCACACTAGCTAGGTAAGTGTTAGTTAGATAGAAACCACTGAACGTCGCGACAAAATCTTGTGGCACTGTCTTTTCAGGTAAACCTGACGCCAATAAGGCGGCTTGCCATTGTTGGACTTTCGGAAAGCCATCTAGCATATCAACACCCGA
Organism: Photobacterium jeanii; assembly: GCF_001650345.1. Lineage (GTDB taxonomy): Bacteria > Pseudomonadota > Gammaproteobacteria > Enterobacterales > Vibrionaceae > Photobacterium > Photobacterium jeanii. The sequence goes on from NZ_LVHF01000033.1 coordinate 36,436, forward strand.
TTTCTCTTTGATCACCGCCGCACGGTGCAACAAAGGCAACCAAGCAATATCCACATTAGAAATGTAATCGCCTTTGAAGAACGCACTATCACCCAGCTTGTTTTCGGCTTTAGCAAACGCCTTCGATAAATTCGCTAAACGGGTCTCAAAGGTTTCTTTGTCTTTACTGCCCATGGTGCCACATTGCGGCATATAGTGTTTGCTCGCTTGATAAGACCAAGCGCGATCTTGCGCCTTTTGCTCCGGCGTTAGGGCTTCGATTGGCGCGTATTTATCATCGAGGTATTCAACAATCGCATCAGATTCAAACAGCACCGTTTTATCTTCAGTGATCAACACAGGCACTTGACCGTTTGGCGCAATATCCAAGAACCACTGTGGCTTGTTACTTAGCTCAATGTATTCAATTTCAAATGGGATCTCTTTGGTAATGAGCGCCCCCATTACACGTTGAACAAAAGGGCAATTCTTGAAACTAATTAGTTTAATCATTTGGCGACTCCAACATCGGTCAATTCATTTTACTTACACCTATAAGACGCAGCAGACCAAGAAAAGACGAAACTAAATGCCAATTTCTAAAAAACGGATAAAAAACATAAACAACCACACGTAAAAAAGCCGCAGTGAAGACACTACGGCTTTAAAAATAACGCTCTGCTTTTATGTATTAAACACTCATGCCGTCAGCTTACTTACGCTTATTGTGCACCACGCAGAAGTTACCACGACGAGTACGACACTTAGAGCAGCGCTCACAATCAACAACGGCTTTATCGCCTTCTTTCCAGCGTTTGATCAAATGCGGCTCAGCCAATAGCGGGCGCGATAACGCGAAATATTGAATATTGGTGTTGTCGGCAATAGCTTCAATCGCATCGATATCGCTCAAGCCGCCCACGGTGATAACAGGTACGTTGACATCTTTACTGATCACGTCGCCATATTCGTGGAAATAGCCTTCTTGTTGCAAGGTATAGCCGTCAAACTGCTCGCCAATCAGCTCATTTGCTTTGCCGTGGATATTACCCGAGATAATGATCGCATCAACGCCCATCGCTTCAAGTTGCTTACAGATAATGCGTGTTTCATCGAAGGTTAAACCACCCTCGAAGAATTCAGTTGCCGTTAGCTTCACAAGAATTGGGAAATCATCGCCCACCAGCTTGCGGATCTCGGTATAGATCTCGACCAGAAAACGCATACGGTTTTCTAAACTGCCACCGTATTCATCTTCACGACGGTTGTAATATGGGCTTAAAAACTGGTTGATCAAATACGTGTGGGCAGCATGAATTTCAACGCCATCGAAACCCGATTGTTGCGCTCGACGACTTGCTTGCGCGAAAGCCTGAACGATGTAATCAATCTCGTCTTTGGTCATGGCTTTACCTAGCGTTTGTGTACCACGCTCAGGCACTTCGCTCGGCGCAAAGATAACCCTTTCACCCACGTTGTGAGTGGTTTTCGTGCCGCCGTACGCTAACTGCATCACGATCTTTGAGTCGTTTTCGTGCACTAGCTCGGTCAGCTTTTTGTACTCGTCGATAAAAGAGTCGTTATACATGCCCATCATGCCAGCATTGGGCTTTTCTTCCTCAACAATGTTCGCGTAGCCAGTCACGATTAAACCGACTTCTCCTTGCGCAAGTTCTTCGTAGATGGCGTACAGCTTATCTGTCATGTGCCCATCTTCGGTTGCCATATTTTCCCAAGTCGCGCTGCGTACAAAGCGGTTCTTTAGGGTCATGTTGCCAATACGGGCTTGTGAAAACAAAATGCTCAAGTCCAGTCCTCTTAAATCGTATGTAGGGAACTCATCTACCCTGCATTAGCTGCCAAGTTCCAAAGTAAGCGCTAATACCGTATGCGATGAATGGCCGCCATACTGACGCTAAAAACGAGGAAAATCCTTAATCTGGATTAAGTTAGTGTGAGATATATCACTATGGGATGGGTTCAATGAAAGGCAAAACAAAAAGGCGCTAGCAAACTCAATGCTGCTAACGCCTTAATTCAGTATTTTTAAGCTAAGTGATTACTCTACAATGCCGCAATCAGTACAGCTTTGCAGTGCCACTTCGTGTTCGAATACCGCTTTCTCGTTGCCATCAGCTTGTAGCTCAGCGATTTCTTCCGCTACTTCTTGCTCGTCTTCAGCTTCGATTTGATCAGCTAGTTCTTCTTCTGAGTAACCGTAGAAGTTCAGTAGAAGGTACTCACGCGCTTCTTCTTTAGTACAAGTCACGTTTACTGAAAGATCTGCTTCAACGTTGCCTTTCGCAAGAATCTCATTCAGTTGCGCTACGACATCTTCTTTCATCGCAGCAGTCAACCAACCAAGATCAGTGCTTACTTTGGTCTTTTTACAGTCAAAACAAGGTAGTTGATGAAAGTAGTATTCAAAATTAGTCATAGGTAATTTCTTCTTTGAGTGTTGTATACCCAGATTATCCGCGTTTTCTCGCAAAATACTATCTAAATAGACGCTAAATGTAGGATTGAAGAGATGATTTCGCTAACCACTGCACAAAGGCAGTTACCACCAGCCAAGCGACTAAAAACCTAACTCTTAGATAAAATTAATCTAACAGCAAGAACATTCCCGTAAACGAGTAATGTCTTTGAACTATTTTTGCGCCGTTTTTTTTAATAGAATCTGACCCCAAAGTGGTAATACAGCTTACACGTAAAAAATCCAAACAGTTTAGATTGGTTTCTGATGCCACTCCAATTATTCCCACCAAGCATCTTTCGGCTTAATGATATCAGCACAAGTACCTTTCAAAACCTGCTGACTATATGGTGGTAATAGCTCGGGGTCGCTCAAAAAAAGCATGGAGAGTTGCCGCATCATCTCAGCAAAAGATGGTGTTCTATACTCATAAGCATGAGAGAGTATGGCGACCTCCACCTCTCCATCCTCAGTACGTGAGCTAGGATACATTAATATTAACTCATACGAAGAATAACCATACTTCCCAAGAACAATCGCTTCTTTGACATATGAATACCTACCATCAGAGCCATCTTGCGCGATACCATATCGATAATATTGTTCATCTTCTGATTCAATCGGAAACAGTTGGTAACTTGCCAGCAACTCAGGATCAAAGTCTCTTAAATGAAGTACCTCATCTGGAGAGTAAATTCCAACCTCCTCCTTATCACTAATAGATAAGAACTCTCCACCTAAGGAGAAATACGCGCGATAGAAGTCACTCAATGATTTGGGGATAGCGACAGCAACATATTTCCACTGTTCAATATGATTAGCAGGTATTTTATCTTCGTCAGGAACGTTATTTAATTTAATAAAGTTAAAATCAGAGCTAAGCTCATCCTGTTTTTTTAACCAGCAGGATAAGAACTGCTGCCAACTATCCGATGATGAATGATAACCAGAGTTAAGAGAACTGAGCCTAATACCTGTCATGATTTTTTTATCCTTTTTCCCTGCAAACGCTACATTAAAACACACTGATAAAAGCAGAATAAAAGTTATTGATCTTATCATTTCTCACTTATACATCATGAGTCTGCAATTCCTACTGGGTACCACTGTGAAAAATCGTCTTCATAATAGCGCCAATTTGTTACCAACGTACATTCGGGATTTGTCGCCAACATATCAAAGTAACTTACGATGCTAGCATAGTCAGCGACATCGAAGGTTGTGTTGCGTTCTGGATCTTCATGGCTTACCAAGCATACAGGAAATGGCAATTTATTTTCTGATTACCACCGAACCTCAGCTAGCTTAAGTAAGCGTTGAGGCATCGGAGCGGTTTGAATGCTTGAATATATGAGCTGCTCCAGCATATTTGCTAGGTCAAAGCGCCGATTAAACTTAAAGCAAAATTCAGCAAGATAACGAGGTAAGTGTTTTTTGTTGATGGCATGATAAGTGCCATGCATTGAGTTTTTTACATTACTAATCATGGTATTTACCCATTTAAAATAAGGCAACGCTACGCAATCTGCTCCGCCACCAGTAACAATCGCATGGTGAAAGTTTTCGGTATCTTCGATGCCACGAAAACAAGCAAGTCCATCGGAAATTACGAGTGATTTTGGTCGTAAATGCGATTTAGCCCAACGAGTTAGCTCTGCTTTCTTAAACCCATGAACAGCAGTAAAGCGCATGTGTATAGGGTGCACTTTTCATTCATTGATACTGCCGCAACAAATGGACGCTTTCCTTTCGCGCCACGTCCACGGATACCACGTTGGACACCGCCCCAATAGGCATCATCAATTTGACCATAACCATCTAGCGGTGACTCATCATCACGTTCTTTCATCGCCTGCATGAGCTTCTGCTTTACGCGCCATGCCGTGTTATATGACACACCGAGTTGTCTTAAAAGTTCAAGAGCAGAGATACCATTTTTTTCTTGAGTTATAAGGTAAATAGCGAGAAACCATACAGTTAAAGGCAATTTAGAATGTGCAAATAGAGTTCCTGATATCAACAAAGCTTGATAATGGCACTGATTACACTGAAATAAAGCACGAGAATGTAACTGGCAATATTTGTCATGATGGCAGTTAGGGCAACGCATATTGAACAGTTTTTTCTGGTATTGTTCTTCTGTACCATAAATAGTCATAAAATGATGAATAGAAATACTTTTTTAAAATTGCACTTTATTTTTAGCCATGAATTAGCCCTCAAAAACATTCTTAAATAAGTATAGTTAGAGGAGCTGAGCTTTGTCGGTAATCAACAAAACTTATCAAGTTGCCTCTTTTGGCTTCATGGTTTAGAGTTCACTCCAACAAATACATTGATTAACGCACCTAAAATAATCAAAGTGCCGCCAGTTAATGTCCAACCTGATGGAATTTCATTAAACACTAACTACAAGCCCCCTCTCATCGCCATCATTAATCTAGGAACTTGTTATACTAAATCAGTAAAGAGATTATATCCAACAGTCACATCTCTATATAGCCATTGGTGTGCACAGTATATTTTCCAGAAATTAACCCTGATTCAATGTCCTTTAGGTAATCAAGTATTGAACTTCCTATTACATCACCATCAACATAATAGGATGTAATAATTAGCCTTCCAACGTTCTTCTCAAAATTGTCGTAAAGTATATAACCAGCACCTACTTCAAAGGTAAATATCGGAACAAAACGTGACAAGTTATAAACCACTTCATCACCTAATCCCATCTGTGCTTCGTTTATTACAAATGGCTCTCCATTTATGATTTGATACTCTTCATCTAAATGAAAAAAATAGAAAAATGACTGTTCATTATTACACTTATACTGAGATTTAATCTCTTCAACCGATAGAACAGCATGCCCTTGGAAAAGATTGGTCATTAAATCGTAATGCTTCTTATAAGCATCAACGACAGCAGAGTATTCCTTCGGGAGCAGTATTTTTCCAACATGCTCAATATGAAGCTCTACAGGTTGATAATCGCAACATTCAATGTCATTAATTAGATCTCTTACAAACTCGACATCTAATTTATCTTTACCCATAACGCTAAAACTCCAAAAGCTCATTAGTAAAAAAATTGTATACTTCATTAGTATCCAAACTTACCATTACTGTAATAGAAACTGACGTCACCAGATGCTATTATCAGATATTGATCACCATCATTACCTCGTCGCACAGCTCTGCCCCAAACCTGCCCTGAGCGAATATTATCACTGTGACTAATCAACCTTAGCGATACACGCTTGGAATAGTACATATCTTTCCCTCCCTGATACGACGCAGCAAAGGGATACTCATCACAGGATAAGCCAGTGTTACTAGTAATATTGCCTCGACATTCGTTGGTAGACTTCAGCCAATATCTATCTTTATTTCTACCCTTGCTATATGTCAGAAGTGAAGGTAAAGGTAATCCATTAGATCCTTGTCCACTAATTGAGTCACTAATATGCTCTTTCGCTTCCACATAATCTGAGCCAATAACAACTATATTATCCAGACCACAATCTCTACCTTCTGACATTTGGCATCTCTTCACCTCGGTATGAGTGTATGCTGTAGCCCCTCCAATAACTGTTGTCGCAAATACTGCACGAGAGATTAGATTTCGGCCCAACAGACTCGTCGCTGATGTTGAAATTGACGAGACGGCTCTCATAATGGAGAAACTAACCGAAAAAGTCGGCAAACTCATCGCGTAATATCCAGTAGGGTCAACATAATTTGACGGGGAGCCGTTAACATAGAGGTACTTGTTTAGCGTGATCGGTTGAACTGCATGTCCCGCCCACTCGTCCATCTGCGTAAACCTCCCCACAGATTGATCGTAATAACGAGCCCTCAGGTAATACTTATCAAGCTCCGCATCATATTGCTCACCGGTATACAGGTACGCATTGTCAGATGCACCTGTCTGCTTTAATACTGTGCCGTAGCCGTCATAGTCATAAGTGTCAGTGACTGAACCTGTCTCATCAACAAGCGCACGTGTTGAGCCCAAACCATCATAAACAAAATAGCTGTTTGTTCCCTGAGCATTAAAGCTCAACAGATCTGCACCATAAACATAGGATTTGTTCTGCGCACCGTATTCGCGCACTACCTGAGCGTAATTTCTATTTTCATCAATTATATAGTGTGTAATCACCCCATTGATGCTGGCTGATGTTCTGATGCCATTTGGATTGTACTCATATACCGCAAACTGCGTACCGTCATCAAAACTAGTCAAACGGTTCTTAGTATTATAGAAATAGCGTTTCTCTATAGCACCGGATGTTCGTTCAGCCAATAGGTTACCGTTGGCATCGTAGCTATACTGCGTTAAGTCTTTAGTGACTAATCTGTCGTTGGCATCATAGTTATAGAGTGAAACAACACCGTCAAGCGTTTCCTTCGTCCGGTTCCCTGTCACGCCATATTCATGTTCAATCACCTGACGGCTACCGTCTGCCTCAAGGTAACTTTCCTTGACGAGTCGGCTTAACACATCATATTGATAATCGACATTCCTGCCTCTATGGAGCTCCTCGAGGCGCGTACGCTGACCACTGTCCGACCAGGAATATCGGTAGTGCGAAACAACCGCACCAGAGGTCGACTGTGTGTACTTCTCAATCAATCGATTTAAATTGTCGTACACATGGTGCGTTGAAATACCATTAGGATGATAAATAACATCGGCCATACCCAATGCTGTATAGCTGTATTGAGTAATGCCTCCCTCATTATCAGTTACTGTTGAAAGGCGATTGACTGCATCGTAAGTGTAAGTGGTTGTATTTGTCTGTCCCTGAGATTCAACGGTCAAACTTAACTTATTACCATTCGTATCATACTGATAGCTCAAACGGTCGCCGCTCGGTTGTAACTCGGTGGTTAGGCGGTTAAGCACATCGTACTGATACTCCCACACCTGCACGCTCTTCGCCGTTTCTATCGATGTACGTACCTTGTTGCCTGCTACATCATATTCATAACGCTGAGTCTGCTCATGAAGAGTCCCCACTCCGGATATTTCGGTTATCAATCGACCCATTGCATCATAAGTATACGTTGTCACCTCACCATTAAAATCAGTGTGATTTTCAACTTGATTAAGTGCGTTGTAAGTAAAGGTTTCAATCTGCCCCATCGGCAATGTACGCGACAATACATTACCCAAGCCGTCATACTGCCAGCGGGTTTCCTGGCCAAGAGCATCAATTTGTGCAATGCGATTACCCAGTTCATCGTAACGGTACTCAGTTCGGCTATTTGCCGCATCAACAACAGCAATCAAACGACCTTCAGCATCGTATTCATATTGTGTTGTCACGCCGGATTGGTCAGTTTCGGCTACCTTCCTTCCAAGCCTATCAAACGCAGCACTAATCGCTGTTCCATCGGCAAATCGGGTAACGGTTTTATTGCCTAACTGGTCATACTCGTACTCTGTTCGATTGCCAAGTGGATCAATAGTAGCCGTTACATTACCTTCGCTGTCATACTCATACTGCGTTGTACTACCAAGGGCATCCTTAGTCGCAATACGTCTATTAGCAGCATCATAAACATTTGTGGTTCGGTTCCCGTTGGCATCGACTTCAGCCGCTATTCTGCCGGCAGCATCGTATTCGGTCTCAACCCGACTACCATCAGCTTGAATGATGGCAACCTGTCGATTTAACGCATCATATACATAAGTCGTTACTGAACCAGCGGCGTCAGTCTCGCTGATCAGATTACCCTCGGCGTCATAGGCTTTCTGGGTACGACTGCCATCAGGATACGTAATGGCAATTTCCCGACCGTAGCCGTCATAGTCTGTTAACGTTTTATGGCCAAGCGCATCTGTTGAAACTATTAGCTGGCCCATTGCATCAAACTGAGATTGACGCGAATAGCCAAGGGCATTAATTGTCTCAATTATATTTCCAGCACTGTCGTAGCGGTATTCCGTCACGAGATCCTCTGCCATACCCCCTTGAAGCTTGCGCTCAACAATCTCACGTACCACACGGTTATTTGAATCGTACTCAAACCGTTTTGTTATGCCTGTCGGTGTTATCTCTGTAAGCTTGTTACCTGTACTGTCATACGTATATGAGGTAATGTTACCAAGCATATCCTTAGAAGTTCTTAGATTCCCTTTGGCATCATATTCAAAGGTAGCCTGGCTTCCTGTTGGATCGCTCAACGTCACCAAATTACCAATACCGTCATAGGTATTTACATATCGATTACCTCGACTGTCGATGATTTCAGTTTCCTGTCCTCGATCGTTATATTTATATTCAGTGGTATTTCCCAGTGCATCGGTAACCGTCAGTTGATCATTTTTGGTATTGAACGTTGAATAACTGATATTCCCTAAAGCATCGGTCGAGCTTAATTTGTTTCCTCTCTCGTCATAGGTATATTGTTTGGTATTACCCAAAGCATCCACCTCAGTCGTGATATTTCCATCGTCATCGTAGTAATAGAATGCTGTATTACCGTTGCGGTCTGTCACTACCGACTGTTTTCCCGCAATATCGTGCGAAAATTCAGTTCTATTACCCTGTTCATCTTCTTGAGCAATTAATCGTCCGCCATCATCATAGATATTGCGAACCAGACGACGGTCCAGTGGATCATTGATCTTCAACAGACCGTGATTACGGTTATAATCAAATGTTGTTGTATGACCAAGAGGATCCGTCACCGACCTCAGGTTACCTAAACCATCATAACGATACTGGTGAGCCTGACCAGAAGGATCGGTTACTTGGGTAATACGTCCCTGGGTATCGCGATCAAAGAGTACACTTTTCCCAGCTGAGTGAATCATGCCATCACGGGTATACTGAACCGAATGACCGTTTGTTGATACCAACTTTTTCAGCCCCTCCCCCTGATGCAATTCCATCTTTACACCGGTTTTCAATGTCAGCGCATAGCGATTTGGATCTGCAACATCAATCAGAGTTGAGAAGTCATACAACTGCCCACCTACATATCGAAGCTGAACATGCTCTAATGCCGCCAAAGTAGATTGGGTATCGCCGACAGGTTTGAATGACAACTTCACATCCAAAGCTGGTACTAATTGACTACACTCTGGCGTTAAGACCGCTTCAAAGCGTTCAACATCACCATCTGGCAAAGTGACAGTCACTTCCGGCCTAGCACCTTTCGGCTCAATACAATATTTCGTATTCAGCATGCTGCCGTACTTATTTAACGTCCAACTCATGCCCAACTTATCAGATTCTTGAACATTGAAGTCTGCTAAGCCCAGGCTCCAGCCATATCCGAAATCACCACTTTCAGATTTACTCCGGCTGTCATATGTCCGATCTACTGTGATCGGTAATCCCATCATAGGAATATCAACATCCCGCTGGGTAATTGAGAAGTTACCTACCTTCAGGTCACCAGAAACTAAGACATCTACGCCTGCAACACTCTGGTTACCATCTAAATCAATAGCTTCAATGGCGATTGTGTATACACCATTGTTCAACATCGACGGGTCAAAACTTGCCAAAGCTGAATTAGAAACGGATTGGAAACCTTCCATCAAAATCTGACGTTTAGTCGGCTCACCATCGGGATATACGATCAGCGCATAACTAGCCAGGTTATCGTCTTCTACAGTACCAACTACATCTACCATTGAGCTGATTCCTGCATTCTCAACAGGTGAGGTAATTGAGACCACTGGGGCGGCGGTATCTGTACCCGTAATGACTGCAATGGTTTCCTTCGTCGATACCTCTATACCCTGGCTATCTACAACGGTAGCAACAAGTTTTATCAGAGAAGGCTTATCCGCTTTCGCTTCAGATGTTAATTGGCCATCAAGTGCAAGCAACTGTCCATTAGCTGTCATCACAACTTGATATGGAGGAACACCGCCTGTTGGCTGTACTTGAACCGTAGCAACCTCCCCCACCTTCAATTGACCAGCACTCACGCCAATCGTAACATCTAGCGGCAATGCCCATTCAGAGATAGTGATAGTCCAGCTACGGTGGATAAAATGAGTTCCATCAGAAACTTCGAGTGAGACGGCAACTTGCCCTGTCAGCTCAGCAGGCACTGACCATGCAATACGGCCTTTAGCGTCAACAGTCATCCCAGACGGCGCCTCAATCAAGCGGAAGGTTAGCTGATCACCATCCGCGTCAGTAGCTGACATAACCGATACGTATTGCCCACCTTGTACGGCTTCACGAACAGGAGAACCCGTCAAGACTGGAGCAACATTGCCTCCGGCAGTGCTGACAACAACCTCGTAGCTCTGACGTGTTTCAATTTTATTGTCAGATACAGCAATTTCTACCGACACAGTATCATTAAACCCAGCAGGCACAGCCCACTGAACCGAACCAGTACTACTTATTGTCATTCCTTGTGGTGAGCTAATTAAGCGGAAAGCAAGTGAATCTTTATCAGGATCATTTGCAATAACCTGATAGCGATAATCAGTACCAGCAACAACAGAGGTAACCGGCTGTGAGGTAATAACTGGTGGTTGATTATTTGAACCAGTTTCAATTTTTATCGTATAGCTCTGTTCAACACTATCAAAACCATCATTAACCGCGATAGAAACAGAGTATGTGCTAGGCTGAATATTTGCCGGTACTGCCCACTCAATTAGCCCGCTTTGGCTCACGGTCATTCCTTCAGGATAACGAGTGAGTGTATATGTTAACGCATCACCATCAGGGTCAGTTGCCTTCACCTCATATTGGTAAATTTGACCTGCAGTTCCAATTAACCGTGGAGAAGAAGTAATCACCGGAGTCTGATTTGGTTTAGCGCCAATCACTGTAATTTCATACGATTGCACAACAGTAGAAATACCATCTGAGACTTCTATGCTTACCGGATAGTTACCTGGTTTTAAATTTGCAGGGATAACCCATTGGATATCACCAGAGGCGCTTAAGGACATACCTTGCGGGTACTGGACCAAAGCAAAGGAAAGAACATCGCCATCGTCATCCGAAGCTACAATCTGATACTGATAAATACCACCTTGCTCGATGGACAAGAGCGGTGTTGATGTGATTTTGGGTTCACGATTAAGCGTAGTTTCAACTTCCAATTGGAAGGATTGATCAACACTCCCGCCACGTCCATCCCTGACACGTACCAAAATATCATGTGTTCCGACTACAGGCAGAGACCAAGTCACAAGACCTGTAGCATCGACCTGAACTTCTCCCGGATACATAACTTCATAAATAAGGGAGTCATCATCAGGATCCGACGCCAGAATCTGGTACTGCCACTCCTGCCCTTCTACTGTAGTGAGCTTCGGAGTAGATGAAATAACCGGCGGCTGGTTTTCTGCCATAACCGTCACTTTCATCTGCGCCTGCGATGTTGCACCATAGGTATCAACCGCAACGAATGAAAAGACATGCGTTCCGATATCTGACTCGGTTGGCGTCCAGTTCAGCGAACCCTTTACAGGGTCAAAGAGTGCAGCTGCTGGTAAGCCAGTTGCTCGCCAAGTAATAACATCCCAGGCATTTGGGTCACTGGCCTTCAGGTTAAACGACAACAGCTGATTACTTTTCAGCGTCAGATCTTGTGGTTGTACAAAAGAGGGCGCGACGTTCAGGGGCTCGGTACGAACAGAGAATTGCTGTTTATCACTAGCCCCATCCTGATCGGCTACAGAGACAGTCAATAACACCACGTTTGCCGTGTTATTAAAGCGGTTACACTCCGTTTCATAACCCTCTGCATCAATCAACAATTGAACTGACGAGAAAGCAGAAAAGTCAATGTTTTCAGTAAAGGCAAATTGACTATTTGGCTCAATAGATGGCAATGACCAAGTAGCTAAAGACTGAGAAGTAGTAGGATCCAGCAACGTCAGTGTTAATCCGCCCTGACTTTTCGCTTCACCACCATTTCCAATTGCAATACTCAGTTCACCATCAATATATGTGAAATCTGCAACCGTTAAATCAGATACCGCAGTAAGCGTCCGCCCAGGAAACGTGTTCAGACGGTAAGTATTATGTGACAACCAGCTTGGTAACTGGCCAATCGGAACCGTTCCATCATCATTGATGTTATCAATGTGATAAGCGTGCTGGTTCCAAATTGAACGGGTTGGCGCCCAGCCTTTACCTTCTAGTACTCGAACGCCATTAACACCGTTAAACCAACGATTATTTGAGACTAAAACAATTTCCGCCTCACGATCATTATCTAGATCTACAACTAACGGATACTCATATAACGTGCCCGACGGGTTCGGAAGCTGGTAAATAACATCACCAGTATTGCCATCATAAACTCGGAAATTCAGCTCATCTGAATAAAGGATTTCAGCCTGTCCATCACCGTCAAAGTCAAATACTGATGAGCCTGTTTTCTGGCTGCTTCTATCTTGTGTTTGTTTCTGCCACTTAACACTGCCATCGGCTTCAAAAACAAAATAGTAGAATTTGGCGGCTAAGGTAATTTCTGGTTTAGCATCACCATCAACATCAGCAATGGTTATTGGGCCACCACCAGTGCCCGGTACCGTAATCGGCCCCCAAACATAACTACCGTCATGATTGAGCATACTGAGTTTGTTGTCTCCAGCTATGACCACTTCTGGTAACGAGTCACCATCAAAGTCAGCGACACCGGCAAATAACATCGCAGGACCTTGCCAACGAACGTTACCATTTATGTCGTAAAGTTTCCCGCCAGACAGTACCTCTTGGATACCATCACCATCTGCATCAAAAACAATTGGTGAAATACTTGAATCAATACTGAATAAACGGTCACCGTTTAGATCATAGACACCCTGGGCGTAGACAATTTCTGACGCTCCATCAGCATCCAAATCAGCAATAGCGACATGGCCACGGCCACCAGCAGGCTTACGCCACTTTAAGCCGCCATCATTTTCATAAACAGCTAAGTCTCCATTCGGCTGACCAGCCACTATCTCAACCAAACCATCGGAATCGATATCAGCCGCCGCCAAGCCATAAGATGGGTCTGCCCAAGGGCCTTGATTTGAGGCTGCCCACAATTCACTACCGTCTGCACCGTTCAACGCTCTAACAATACCTGGACGGCTATATTGGCTGCTGTTGAAGGTTGGGAAAACCACATCTGGGTAATCCAGTGTATTAATTTCACCATCAGCATTATCATCATTGAGCTGAACAACAATAGGAGCGGCCATCACTTGGTTGTATGAGCCCATTGATGAACTTTTACTCCAATGCCATTTTATTGTCGGCTTAAATTCACTTGGAGCAGATAATGGCTGACGACAAATTTCTGGGCTTTGCCACCCCATATCTGGGGCTGCACTTTTCCATTGTAATTCACCAGAAGCGCCATTTATTGCTCCTGAGCTTGTTGAATATACGAGTGTATCGCCTTCATTAGGATCGGTTGCAGTAACTAGGTAACGGTACTGACTACCTTCTTGGCTCAAGTATTCAGGTAGCGATGTGATCTTCGGCGGAAAATTAGGCGCTTTGTTTACGGTTACGATAACTGAAATTGTAACGCTATTACCGGCCAGATCTGTCGCCACGACATCATAGGTATACACTCCTGGATCGACATTGGTTGTATCCCATGATACCTGGCCAGTTCTGGCATCGATCTTCACGCCAGCAGGGGAACTTCTTAGCGTAAACTCCAATTGGTCCCCAAGATCAGGATCATTAACTTCTGGGGTAAAGGAGAACTGACCACCTGCATTGATATCTTGAAAAACCTCAGTATTTTCAACCGATGGTGGATCATTGATATTATTCACCCCGATTTCAAACAACTGTGTGTCCACACCACCCCAATCATCTGCCACCTGTAGTGTAACAAGGGCCCGTAGTGTCTGATTGTTGTCAGCTAAACATTCAGATTTTGCATCAGCAAGACCAATGCTAGCCCCTAGCGTAATCGCATTATCTGACATCTTGACGGCATTAAAGCTAATAAGCTGTTCCTGATCAGTTGCTAAATTTAACGCCAGTGTTTGACTTGCAAGCTCCCTTCTAGTGCCATCGTTCAGGACTTCAAATAAGGAGAGTGTCGCCTCTGAAGAAATATTTAATAGACCACGATTATACAGTGTTACCGGGATATTGAGTTGCTCTAACTCTGCTGCATCATGAGGTAGCGAAATTTGTTTAACGATAACATCAGACTGAGGCAGTGGTGGCAACTGACTGATAATTTCACGAACTTTGATTTCAACAAAGGCTTTACTGAAAGCCTGGGCATAAACTCCGCCACGGCGCAAATAATTTAGGTCCCACGCTGCGCCGCCAGTTTCAAGCGCTAACTGAATGTAATGAGCATTTGTAGCACCATAGGCCCTACCACTATGTTTAGCATTGTTACAAAGGCTAAAGCTACCGTCATTCTCTGCAACATAACCGCTACCATCAGCATCCATACCAAGTGCAGCGCGGCCGTCTTCACATACGAATCCACCGTCGATAACAACATTAAGTACCGCTTTTTGGGCAATGAGTTGAGTTTTTATCGATTCATATGTGATCGATGAATTGCCATTATCGCGATCTTCATCACTGATCAATATAATATTTTTTGCAGTTTTTGGACGAAGAGGGTAATCATTCAGCAATAACTGAGCTGCCGACCAACCATCTTCAAAACCACCGCTAGCTACAAACTGCTTAGTAATCTTATTAAACTGTTCTGCATTGACGAAAATGTCACCATCTGTAGCTAGCATACGTAACAAAGCTGCTCCAGAGCCACGATGTCCGAAGCCTACTGCACCATAAAGATTTACCTCATGCTGTGCGCCAACACCTCTTTCGATTAAGAGTGATTCAAGTGTAGATATAATGCTTGTCAACCATTGTTGCTCGCCTCCCATAGATCCCGATTCATCCATAGCAATCAAGATATCGGCCGCACCCTGAACCAATTTTGTAGGCTTCTGAGGAACAGAGCAGTAGCCATTTACGCCTTTTAACGTATCAACAAATTCCTTATTTGGCTGCCAAGTAGTAATCCCTGTATCAGCAATAACACTGAAATTTTCTGGGCCTCGAAGAACGCTCCACGCTAAAGGATCATTATCCTCATCAATAGCCTTTGCTTCATACACATACGTCTCACGTTCGTTTACTGAGTTAAGAGCCGTTGAAACAATAATCGGTGCACGATTAATGAATGACAGATCACCTTCAAATGTATTAAAACCGAGGTGCATTGCTCCAGCAAAAGACTTGGCAATCAATGGGCCATAAGCATCGCCATGAGGCGCATCAAGGTGGGCAGATGGGGCTAATACAGTACCTTCGATGGCTACACCAGCTAAACGAATATTTACGGCATCTGGAAAATTAAAAATGGTACGACTGCGATGAGGAATTAAGTCTGCAAAACTTTTGTTGGTTAGGCTGGCATCGGTACCACTGATATTGAATACGATAGTAGCATCTTCAGGAATGTTGGAAACGGAAAAAGTATGCGCTTTACTAACCGCCGAAGCATCAAGATCGAAAACCTGCCAATTACTGTTTCCATCCCCTTGAAGATATAAACCTCCCCATTCGAACTTAGTTGAACCATTGGCAGGAAAAACAGAGAGTCGGCGTGAGAGATCATTCAGATATAATTTCTGTTCGGGAAGATCCAGTGGTAAATCACCATTCATTATTTTTTGGCTTTCAGACAAACCATCAAAAACAGACTTCCCTATACCATTCAACCTTCCACCAATTATCGCATCACCATAGTAAAGGCGACCCACAGGGAAAGTGATGTCTCCACCAACATAGAGAATATAGCCGCTTGTTTCCGGAGGAAGTCCATCACCAATACTATAACCATTAATCTGCATATTTCTGCCCACATATAGCGGGCCATCAGCGTCACCACTCGGTGCAGTGAAGTCTTCAAATATGAAGGCACTGAAACCTCCAGCTTCACGAAGCGTATTTGCTGAACTAACAGATATGTTGAAAAATAAAAATAGTGTTAATAATAAGGCTATTGGTCTCATATGTCTGACTCGGTTGAGAAGCTCAACAGCACGCTATATTTAAAGCACCTGTATTTAAATCAGTAACAATTAATGTTTCGGAGCAACTAACAGATCACAACAAATGATTAATATAATATTTTCATTTTAAGAATATTCCGCTCGCAATACTCACTCTTTCACATATCAAATAATGGTAAACAACCTCCTCTCTACTAAACTTAGATCGATTCAATTTTCTGCTTCATTCACTTCCCTGATGCTGTCAGCAGAAAAGGCGTTGGTCACAACAGCCTGACGGTTCAAGGAAAATCCTGATTTCTTCCTTTTGACGTACCTCCAAGCCCTACCCTACAGGCATTGACAGGTTTAAGGTTTAGCACGTTTCCTCGGTATTAATTGATGTAGTTTCAGGCCAGCACTATCAGACCAACAGGTATGTATGGATTCAGATGCTATTCACTGATTCACGATAAATAGCGAAGGAAAATGCCATGATTTATTTTGTCTCTAACCGAAACATCACAGATTCTCCATTGTTGTTTGGCGATAGCTTCAATGCGCAAGGTGCCGAAGTTTTGCGGGTGGCGAAAGCAGATCAAGACAATGAGGGAAACTTTTCACTGGCGCTGATGGATGAAACGCCAATTATGCATAACGGCGACATTGCCGATGAGGTGCAAACGCCTTTAGAAGCTGTTTTTGAACAATGTGATAATGCAGATAGCCCATGCGTGTTGTTTGTTCATGGGTTTAATCAAGACATGAAGAAAAACCTGAAAAAATGCCGTGAAATTGAAGCGTACGGTGTGAATGTGATTGCCTTTTCTTGGCCGTCGAATCCGGGGCCTAATTTTATCTTACGTAAGATCAGCGAATACAAACGCGCCCGTAAGAATGCTCGTCGTTCTGCGATGGCGTTTGAACGCTTGCTCGATAAGTTAAACGGCTTTGTTGAAACCAACCGAAGTAAAACCCGCAAGCAAGGACAAATCCAGACGCTTGCGATTCATAGTTTGGGCAACTACCTCATGCAGTCTATGGTGCAGGTGCCAGACTATGATCACCAAGCCGCAATGTTTAAAAACATTCTTCTTCATCAAGCAGATGCTGATAACCCAGGCCATGCATCGTGGCTTGATACGCTTGGGCAAAACAGCCGTGTGCTAGTGACCGTCAATGAAACCGATGACGTGCTCGATTTCTCTGACTTTATTAACCCTGATCGTATCGGTAATACAGCCGCAAACATGACAGCTCAGTACGCTACTTACTACAACTTCACCGATGCCGCTGGTGCAAACGACAGCCACCGTTTATGGCATAAACCCGCAGTTGAAAACCCAACGATTAAGCATTTCTTTAGCCGTGTTTTCCATGGCAAGACCCCTGTTAAGGCAGGAATGCAATATGACGGCAACTTAAATTGCTACAACATACTGTGATTGAGCTTGTGTAATGTAATTTCAAGTTAACCGATAAGGTCAGCCATGCTGACCTTATTTTTTGCCAACTATCGACCCAGCACTCAACGCCTAAATAAATTTATAAATCGAGCAATCGTTAATCACTTGGTTTTATTATTTTCTGGGTTTTAATTTGAGAACGAATAAACAACCAGTTGCAATAAATCGCTAGCAAGTTAATTAATAATTCTACGCATTTGATTATTATTTTCTATAAAACAACCGCTGAACCATTATGCTGAAATGTTTATTTACATGTCACAAAGGATGTTTGGTTTTAGCTGTAATCTATTGTTTAAACTAGAAAGAGTAGATAGGGTTAAATTGATTAGAATCGTAAGTATATTTTTCAGTTATATCTAGACAATTAAACATTCAGTAATTGCATCAAACGCATCTTTATAGGGATAATTGGCACTCACTTCATCTTTTACGAATAACGTTAACTCATTAGCCTTATTCGTTCATCAGTGAAGTATTAAGCCTATTTCATAATTATTTTTATAGAGCCTATCTATGATCAGCCTTAGCTCACTCAATAAAAGTTTGCTTGCTGTTGCTATTGCTTCTTCATTCCTTGCTGGATGCAATGATGACGTAGTAACCAATAACACCCAAACACCTGACACTGGCAAGCCGCCAACAGAAACAACACCGCCGACGGATATCGTGCCGCCAACCGAAACGATTCCACCGACAGATATTATTCCACCAACAACTTATACCGCGAGCTTATTAGCCTCAGGAAAAGTGATCACTGGCGATGTTGACTGTAACGGCACCAGCCTAACCAATGGTACATTCGACGTTTCACAAGGTACGTCTTTCACCTGTTCTTTAGGCTCTGTTACTTTGGGGGATTTCACTGCCCCATTCCCACAAGAATCACAAAGCAAAGCGCTCACTGCGTCAGCGAACCCACCCGCTCACGACGACAATAAAACACTCTCTTTTGAGCTAACAAAAGACGGGAATCAAAACGCAGCTAAGATCCTGCAATCTATCAATAGCTGTGAATCTGACGATAAGATCTGTCTGCAAGAAATCGATTCTTACGATATTGAAGACGTCTACCAGCACCTAGACGATAACGACGCTGTCGATGCTTACTTTGCCGCTAAAGAAGAAAAAGCGACGGATGAAGTGGGCAAAGCGCCAAGTTCACACGTTGATAATACGGTAGTGCCAGCGGTAGACCCTGCTGCCAATAATGATCTTAACTCTAACTTTGTTTCTGCTAATGCAGAGGCGAGCCATGCCTACAAACCAAGTGCTGAGGCTCAAGTTCTTACCCGCAGTAAACTGACTGACAGCAAAGGTACTCCGATTGCTGGCATAAGTTTTTTCTCTGCCCATTCCAGCGGGATGACAGATGAGAAAGGTGAATTTGAGTATAAGTGGGGCGACACCATTACTTTTGGTATCGACACGTTTGAATTCGGTAAAGTCACTGGTAATCAGGTGGATTACAAGCTGACAGATGTCACCGATAACCCAGTGACGAAAGAAAATATTCAAGCACTGGTTGAACGTTACGCCACTAACCAAGGTTCGTCGTATCAAATCACCGACAACATTCACCAAACTTTTGCTAAGTATCCGAATGTTATCAATGAATTGATCAATCTAGCACTACCTAACGGTGAACGTTTAGAAGGGTCTAATTTCTCGCTACCTAACGAGTTTGAAGCGCAGTTTAGTAATGGGCTAACTGCAGACATAGACAGTGAGCTGCGTGTAGCAGGAACGGTAGCGCCTATTATGTACCGCGCTTACTCGGCACCCGTGCCAAAAGCACTGAGCATAGATAGCAGCGGTAAGTATGTTACCAATACACTGCACAAGCTGTTTGCCAATGTAAGTAGCTTCCATGTATTTAACGATAACGGGAGTTTTTACGGCTCAACGGGTTATACCCGTGGTATGCGGGCGCTAAATATCTCGAACGAAGCATTCCCAATCATGATGCCTCGCACCGATATAAACCGCACTATTCCGTTCGGTCTACAACAAGCATGGACACGTGAGGGCAAACCTTACATCGCTGAATACCCGGGTATTAAAATGCCACAAATCCCGTTGGTATCGAAAGACAACGCGACTTACGGTTTCCCGTTTGTTACCGCAGGTAGCATAGGTAAAGGCAAGGTTGTGTTCATGGGTAACGCCATGTATCCAAGCATTTTGTCTTGTCCTGACAACTACTGGGCCAACCGTGAACTGAAAATCGACAGCGCAGCTAAGACGTGTACTGCCACTGCGGTTGAAAACCAAAAGCATAATGACAATGGCGATATGAAACGCTTCTTCGCTAACTTGTTTACATGGTTTAACAATGGCGAATCAACGGCAGGACTCAATGTTGCCACCAATATCGGTACCGCTTATGCGGCTTACCATAACGGCGGATACAACGGTATTCACCTAGGTAGAGAGTACAGTTTCTTTATTAGCTCAGAGTACGGTTTAGGCTCTGTCACTCCACTAACCACAGGTGGCTTTGAGGGGCTTTCTGCTGACGATACGCCAATTCTGATCTTGCAGGCGTATCCACCAAAATCCTTACCAGATGGGCAAAGTAACCGTCTACTTGCCGACTTGGAAAACCCGAACCTAAACCAAGACGATATCACCGCGCTGATCAAATACATCAACGATGGCGGTAACGTGTTGTTTATGGATGCGATCCAAACCACCAACCCAGAGCCAATTGGTCGCTTAGCGGATGCCGCTGGCGTGATGCTAGGTGGGCAAAATGTCACGCCAACCAACCAAACATTCTGCGGTAGCTCGTATTACTGTCAGTCACCTTATCCAAACCCGCATGTGAAAGGGCAAAAGGATATGGTGGTGCTAGAGCGCTTCCCAGATAAAGATGGCAAGCAGCCTTTTGTTGTTCAACAAGATGGCTCGGTTGAATGGACAGACGAGAAAGCGAAGCTTGAAATTCCAACCTATCAAGCACCAAAACTTGATAGCCAAGGCAACCCAGAGCTAGATAGCAACGGTCAACCTGTCATGGTTGAAAAACAAGCGCGTATTTTCGTCGAAACACCACAAGAGCGTGATGCAGCCATCGCTGAACTCCAACACGCTTTTAAAGGTACACCTGTTTGTTCAAATACCTACGAGTACGAGTTCAACTGTATTGAAACTCGCTCTGGCGATGGGATGACAGATCGTGGCAGCTATGGTCGTTCTGACTTTGATCGCTACCCTGTGAGTAAAGATGTGATTGAAAGCATGGTGAAAGCGGCAAACTTAGGGTCGAACTTCACTGCGCTATACAACCATGAAATCTACTACCGCACCCAGGGCAAGCAAGGTCAACGTCTGTCTACGGCTGCCCTCAACCAAGCCTACGATAATCTGGCTGTGTGGATGTGGAACGACAACCCGTACCGCTACGAAACAAACGTACAAGACGAGCTCGGCTTCAAACAAGCGGTGCAGTTCTTGAACTGTTACACCTCAGGTCAGCATCAAGCTAACGCAGGTGAAGCTAATTGTCCGGTCGATCTTAAAGCGTCGCTAGTGGCAAATAAGATGATCCACGGCTCTGGCGAGCTCAGTGATCAACTGAACCCTAGCTACCCACTGAACTACATGGAAAAACCGCTGACGCGCATCATGCTAGGTCGCTCATACTGGGATCACCAAATTGTTGTCGATACCACGCAATATCCGGGTCGCACCACGGGCGCAGGCTCAAGTGCTACTGCCACCATTGAAACCGATGGTAACGCGGTAACGTACTCAGCGGGGAATAACCAATCGACAGGGTTATGGGCACCTCAGCTACAACAAGTGACCGTCAGTGGCGGTGTTGAAGCGACGATTACTGTCATGATGGCCGATGATTTAACGGGGAAACCAAAGCACGAAGTGAGCTTAAAACGCCCACCACGCATGCAAACCAGTTATCACTACGACGGTAGTAGCCTTAACTTCACGGCTCCTTACGGTGGTCTTATTTACATCAAACCGAAAGTGAAAGACAGCGGCGAGCAAACTTTCAATTTCAATGGTGTTGAGCAAGCCGCTTGGTGGAAAGATGGGCATTGGGTGAATACGCCAAGTTCAGCGCAAGCACCCATTGCTGAAGTCGATACAGGTTCTTTCATCTACACCACTGCTATGCATAACCTAAGCGGCACCGATCTTGATCAGTTCGCAAAAGACATGAACCGTTTCGCAGAAGCGGCAAGTGATTTCTACGGTCGTGATGAAATGGTTGAAGATGGTAAGCATCGTCGTTTCACCTACACCGAGCTGAAAGGCTTCCGTCATCGCTTTGTGAATGATGTGCAAATCTCCATTGGTGCTGCGCACTCGGGTTACCCTGTGATGAACACGGGCTTTAATGCCAGCAGAAACACAGTGCCAACCAATGCCGTTGATGATTGGCTAATTTGGCACGAAGTGGGCCACAACTTGGCATCGGCACCCTTTGTGGCTGAAGGGAGTACCGAAGTAACCAACAACCTACTGGCGCTGTACATGCAGGAACTGGAAGGTCGTAATGCTAATCCACAAATGGATCGCATTAGTGCCGACATTCGCAAGGCGCCAATGTGGCTTAGCAGCAATCGAGGCCATGCTTGGGCGAACGGTGATGCTGGTATGCGTTTGGTGATGTTTGGTCAGCTCAAGATCTGGGCGAAGAATCACTTCTCGTTAGATAACTGGTACGCAAGCAACGACACAAAACCTGCAATTTACGGCAAAGACGCTGGCTGGAATATGATCAAACTGATGCACCGTAAAGCCCGTGGCGACGTACAAGGCGATACACTGCAAGGTCGTAACGGCATCAATTACTGTAGCCCTAAAGATACTCGCCTATCAGGTGGTAACTTGATGATGGTATGTAGCTCTTATGTCTCTGGCTACGATTTGAGTGACTTCTTCCAACAGTGGAATGTCGGCGAAACCTCAATGACCAACCCAGACGGCAGCAAGGTTTACGGTGGTGGTATTGATGCGAAAGGGTTAGCAAAACTAGCTGAGCTTAACCTTAAAAAGCCATCGAGCAACCCACTGAATGTTAACTCGCTAAGTTATAGCAACTAAAGCAAAGTGACGCCTTAAAACGTAAACTAAACCCCATCCCTCGACCTAGTCGAGGGATTTTTTTATTGAAGCAAAGCCCCCGCGTCTCAAACAGGAAATTGCACAATCACGCTTATCATCAATACTAAGGTGCGTATTTCACACTAAAGAAGCATCATTTGAGTCACTTTCACGAGGTTGTCATGCTGAAGACGTTATCACTCGCCGCAATTGGGGTCGCCTGTTTCACTCACTCGACATATGCCAGTATCGAAAGTAAAAACTGGCCAGCCTCCGACAAGGCAAAAGCCTTTGTGCAAGACACTATCGTGATTGGCATGTTAGCGAGCCCTTATGGTGCAGGCTGGACCGACGATCAACAGTTACTCGACTATTTTCAAGCCGCCCGTGATGCAGGCATTACCGGACATGAATATACCATTACCGCTGCTGATCATAACTTTGATGATTTCATCTTCCACCACCACAAACACAGATCGGCAATGGCAAAACAACCAGACAATTTCATCATTGCTTACTCCAACCAAGATATAGAGCGTGCTCATGTTGAAGGTAAAACAGCGGTAATTTGGAATAGCCAAACAGCAACTATTTTAGAAGAAGATGTTACCCGTATAGCACTACTCAAAGACATGGGGTTAAAAACCATGATCTTGGCTTATAACGACATATTCAGAACAGGTTCGGGGCAATTAGCGGCTTACAACGGACGTGATATTGGGCTAACACCGTGGGGAAAATCGGTCATTGATGAGATGGTGAAATACCGTATCATCCTCGATTTAAGCCATACCGGCTCGAAAACAGCCAATGATGCAATGGACTACATGGAGAAAACATACCCTGGTGTCCCATTCGTTTACACCCACTCTGTACCCGCGGGTCTTTACAAAAGCGAACCCGATGCCACACCTAAAGGCTGTTATCGTGCCATTCCCGATGATGAAGCGATACGCGCAGCCAAATCTGGCGGCTACGTTGCTCCAACCTTCACCGAGTGGATGATGGATGGTGTTTGGCCGGAAGACATTTCCCCTCAGCAAGCGGCAGATATGGTCGATTACTATGTAAAATTAGTCGGTGTTGATCATGTAGGGATCGCGACTGACGATATGTTTTCAACCGCAATGGTGGTCGATTTTGCTACCAAGAACGCCAAAATGTACGACGATGGCGGCTACATGATAGAAGCCTTTAATAAAGGGGCCACAGGCAATGGCGAGCTAGCCAAAATCTTAGCAGCAATGACCGATGAATTATGGAAACGTGGATACAGCAACGAGGATCTCGCTAAGATTTACGGCGGAAACAAAATGCGAGTTTACGCCCAAGTAGCCGAAGGTGTTAACCCTAAAGCCTTCCAAAAAGCTTACAGCCAAAAATTAAAAACGCTCACAGAGCTGCGTAAACAGTCACGCCAGCAAAAGTAACAAGCACAAATAACAAACCAAGTTACTAGTTTTTAAAGATGATTAGAGTTTGGCTCTAATCATCTTAGCCACTAAGAAATCACTCCTCAGGGGCAATAGCCAAGCGCTTAAAACAGCACACGCCTGTGTGATCTTGCTCGACTCGACATTCGCTCACTAATTTGCTTTTTAAGGTCATACGCGCTCGGCGAAGGCGGGCTTTGGTGGCCGATAACGTCAATTGATGACGGTTAGCATACTCAAGCTGAGTTAAACCATTAAGATCGCATTGTTCGATGATATCGCGCTCTTTATCGGGCATGAGCGGCAATACACGTGGTAAACAAGTTTGCAGTTGAGTCATCACAGGCGTACTCGCCTTCGCTTCCGAGAGTTCATCATTCTGATCGGTAGGCACTTTTCGGCGAAGATGATCGATAAACTGATGCTTGGTCACTTTAAACAACCAAGACTTTCCATCTTGCAGACTACAAAAACGCTGACGATGACGCATGCCCTTGAGAAACACATCTTGCATGATGTCTTCAGCTTCATGCTGGTTTTGCGTCTGCTTCATCAACCAAGCATAAAGTTGTGGCTCTGCCTCACCCCACGCTTTCATCAAACACTTCATGGCTCACCCAACAAACATACTCGGCAACATACCCAGCTAATAGCAAACAGAATAAATTGCGAATAAATGGAACGACAAAAGCCGCTATTGCCATTCCAACATTACATTTTCATGCAACATTGCAAAGCAAAGCGACTTCTAGTAGTTAAATCGTAATGCACTAACGCCTATCAGAATAAACGAGTACGTCTTAACGACCCCTTATTAGGCTACAACATCCTCAGTTAATAATTCGTGCACTCGCTCAAGAGATGGCACCGAACCTGTGTGTTTAACCACACCATCCACGCCCACACCTGGCGTGCTCATAATGCCCGCATTCATAATAGCTTCTAGGCTGGTGACTTTTTCAACTTGGACATCAATCCCCAACTTTTGCGCGGCAGCAACAATGCGCTCTGCTGTGACGGTGCAATTTTTACAACCTGAACCATAAACTTGAACTGTTTTCATAAAAGCTCCTTGTGATCGCTTGTTTCGTTAAATGCAGATGAAATATCAGTAGTAGGCATTAAACAGCCAACCTGTGATAGAAATGGCTATCAACAAATAACCCGCAATCGCCGCTAATAAGCGATAGCGCATCACTTGTTTCAACATAATGAATTCCGGCAAGCTTACCGCCACTGCGCCCATGCAAAATGCCAATGTGGTTCCAATCGGCATCCCTTTATCAAGTAATGAACCCATGATAGGAACAACCCCAGAAGCATTGGCATAGATGGGGATCGCGCTTAGTGTTGCGGCTGGCACAGTCCACCATTGCCCACTGGCAAGGTTTTGCTCAAACCATTCGGCAGGCACGAAGCCGTGGATAAATGCGCCCAGCCCAACGCCAATGATCACCCATTTCCATACTCGGCCAAAGATGGTGCGAGTCTCTTGCGCGGCAATATTGTGGCGATCATGCAAGGTGATAACTTGGGGCGTTGTCGGTATTGCTGTTGTAGTTTGAGAGCTAGCCTGAGCACTGGCTTGATTCACCTGTTGATACGCTTTCGCCAAGAAGGGTTGTAGCCAGCGGTGGGCTTGGCATTTATCGAGCACGACACCCGCGATCATGCCTAACAACATCCCAATCGCCACATACATTACGGTGAATTTTACCCCCAGCATGCTGCCGAGCATGATCACCACCACTTCGTTCACCAAAGGGGAAGTGATCAAAAACGCGATAGTAACGCCAATCGGAATTTGCGCTGATACAAACCCCATAAACAAAGGAATAGAGCTGCAAGAGCAAAACGGCGTAATCGCACCAAACATGGAGCCGAGGAAATACCCCACGCCTTTGTGCTTACCTTGCAGGTAATCGCGCACCCTATCAACGCTCAAGCTGGCGCGAATAAATGAAATGGCATAAATCAGCGCCACCAGCAGTACCAAGATCTTGCTGGTATCTTCAATAAAGAAATGCAGCCCGACGCCAACAGAAGTATCAGGCGAGAGTTGAAAAACCGAGTAAGTTAACCAATCGGCAAGATGAGTAAAAATCGCTAACACTGTCGTGCACCCTAATCATGTATCTACTACTAACACGCAGCAGCTCACCAAAGGATGCACATTTTTTTTATTATTTCCGCCAAATCAGCCAAACAAGCGATGATTGCCCAACCTAGCGTGACATTATTGATGCAATATGTGCTTTTGATAGTAATCTTCCAAGGCAGTGACATCGCCACTGCATAGCCAACGCATCGCCCCTTTGATCTCTTCCAATGACCAATCCCACCACTGAATACGCAATAAAGACTCGGTTGTTTGCGCATCAAAACGTCGCTTCACAACTTGATTGTTACCAACCACCACGCAATAGGGCTCTACATCTTTGGTGATCACCGAACGCGCCCCAATAACAGCACCGTCACCAATGTGAACACCGGGCATGATCATGGCTTCACTACCAATCCACACATCATTGCCAATAACAGTATCACCCGCGCGTTGGAAACCACTCTTAACTTCATCGCCAAATACCTCACTTGAAAACGGGAACGTTGACACCCAATCAATGCGATGACCTTGATTACCCGCCATCATAAAAGTAGCGCCTGAGGCAATAGAGCAAAATTTGCCAATGATCAGTTTATCGACTTCACCAAACACGCCGCTTTGCCACACATCGTGTGTAAAATCGTCGCCAAGTAGATAACGGACGGCTTGTTCTTCAAACGATTTACCGTGATAAAAACCGGAGTAATAACTGTGTGCTCCCACCTCGATATTCGGGTGATTAACCTGCTGCTGTAAGTTTTGCCCTTCGAGCCAACTATTGAATACTTTCATACGCCCTCTGCAATTAAAAAACTCATAAAACTGTTGAGATAAAGGAAGTTGGCGTGAGTTTAAATAACCCCTATTATTTCCAGTAGAGCAAATAACGACATTCAGAATTACCATATGGAAATAAAGTGGCTACCTTACGTCCCTCTCTATATCGCCTTGTGCGAAGAGCGAAGTATTGCTGGAGCAGCAAACCGCTTAGGTTGCTCAAATGCCCATGCCAGCCGTCAACTGAGGCAATTAGAAGATATTCTTGCGGTTCAGTTAATACAGCGTACCACCCGTCAATTTAACCTGACGCAAGACGGCATCGCCTTCTACAAACAGGTCAAAGCTTTATTTGAAAACGCAGAGAGCATCAATGACTCGCTGTGTGGAAAAGAAACATTAACGGGCAAATTACGCATTGCTGCATCGGCATCATTCGGGGCTTTACTTCTTGCTGAACCTTTTGCGGAATTCAAACGAGATTACCCTGAGATTGCGCTTGAAATCATATACACCGAAAAGCCATTGGATTTGATCGATTCCGGGTTTGATGTGGCAATCTATCTAACCGAAAGCCCACCAGAAGGCTATGTCGGGCATTACTTACGATCACGTCAGTGCAAACCTTTTGCACACCAAAGTTACCTTGATGGACATGGCACCATTGAGCACCCTTCTCAGCTCAATAAATACCGTCATATCTTGTACCGCAATACGGAATTTACTTTAGATAGATGGACTTTTACTGAAGCGAATACAAATCACACTGTAAAGGTAAAGCTGCACCATGACTTTAGCGTTAACTTAGTCAACGCCATGGTTGATACCATGATGGCTGGATGTGGTGTTGCAATGCTGGATGAGTTTGCGCTTGCCAAGCTCCCAACAGACAAGCGAGCAGAGGTGGTGGAATTACTCCCCAATTGGCAAACCAGCGCCATATTGCCGCTGTATATTCTGTACCCCAAACGGGAGCATTTGCCGAAGCGCACAAGGCTATTGGTTGAGTTTCTTAAACAACGCTTACAGGGCATGTAACTCACGATGTGAGTACTAACACGCAGCTGCCAATGCTGACAGCTGCGCGCTAACGTTCAGACCAAGAAAAGAATTAATTTCTTTTGTAATTGGCCTTATCTAATCCGTACTTCTTCATTCGCAAATACAATTTTTTCCTCTGTATCTGCAGGTAATTAGAAACATCATTAATCTGACCTGAGAACAAATACAAAGCATCTTCAATCAACTGTCGTTCGTATTTTTCGACTAGCTCATCCAGTGCCCCATCCATTTGTTCTACCGGATAAACCCGCTCAGCAACCGACAACTTCACAATACCAATGGCATAAAGCTCAGCCACACTCTTTAACTCCCTAACATTACCCGGCCAGCAATGATCATTGAGCGTATTCAAATAGGAGCTATCAACCTTTGGCATCTCTTTACTCAGTAGCAAGCAGCTATTTTTTAAGAAATGTTTAAACAGAATTTTGATATCTTCTTTCCGCTTGCGTAAAGGCGGTATCGAGAATCTGGCATTATTGAGCAAATAATAGAGCTCAGGTAACAATGTATGCTCTTGCAGCGCAAGCTCAGGCGCTTGACTAAAAATAGAGACGAACTTAACGGTATGTTTGCCACTGCGTTCTTGCTCAAGAAGATAACGGCTCAAATACCCTTGCACCTCTTCCGGCATTTTACTCGGCTCATTCAGGATGATGGTGCCATTTTCAGCATCTTTGATCAGCGTTTCTAACTCGGTCACTGTTGCTAAACTATCACCAACTTTGAACAAAAGCGGGCCACTTTGCCGCGGGCTTAATTCATGCAGCAAGGTCGCGGATGTATATCGCCCAACACCATTTTCACCTTCGATAAGCACATCTTTATCAGCCATCGCGAGTAACTTAATGCGTTCGCGTATTTCGACGATCTCAACACTTTTACCCAAGAGTTTTTTCGGTAAATCTCTTTCAATCAGATGCCATTGCTCAACAACCTTTGACCGCTCACTAATGACTTTTTCCAGTAAGCTCAAGAGCTTTTTAGGTTTCAACGGTTTCTCAAGATAATCACTGGCCCCCTTCTGAATGGCTTCCACCGCCATTTCGATATCGCCATGACCCGTAATAGTAATAATCGGCAAATGAGGGCTAATCGCTTTCACTTTATCGATAAGCTCCATGCCACTCATGGTTGGCATATAGATATCTGTCAGTATCACCCCTGACCAATTAGGATGAATTTGCTGTAGCGCTTTATGGGGGTCTAAAAAGGCTTTCGTTTTATATCCAGCGAGCTCTAATAGGTGCTGGCTAGAATCTAAAACATGTTGATCATCATCGATAAGCACGACTTGAACATCATCACCTAAAATCATTGTATCGGGAACTCCAAAACTATCATTGCACCACCATCTAACGTCGATGCTAGCTGAATTGAGCCATTTAAACGGGCCATTATTGAATGGCAAATATTTAAGCCAAGCCCTAACCCAACTTCCTTTGTGGTCGTAAAAGGGGTAAATATCTGGTTGATAATGGCAGGGTCAAAACCAGGTCCATTATCGCTACAAGCCAAAACTATCGAGTGCTCGCTACACTCTAGTTTGCTGAGGGTAACAACGCCTTGATCTCCGCCAACAGGCGCTAGTGCATCACAGCTATTAATCAGCAAATTCACTATTACTTGCTCTATTTGAATAAGATCACCTACACAGCAACAGTCATCGCCCAGCTGGTTACACAAGTTGATATTGTGTTGCTTCGCCCTTGAGTCAGCGATACCTATCGCACTGTTAACAGCTTGATGAAGGTTGACCTTTACGGCAGGGTTCATGAATGAGGTCTTTTTAGAAAAGCCACGTAAGTTCGTGATGATCTGCTCCATACGATCGCTGATCTCATCCATCTTCGCCATAGTGTTGTAAATATCGGGATAGTCATTGGCGTTATAAGTCATCTGCACCGTGTAGATGTATGTTGAAAGCGCTGACAATGGTTGATTGAGTTCATGTGCCAGCGTCGTCATCGCTTGCCCCACAACCGCCATTTTCGCCGCTTGAATCAACTCTTCTTGGGTGGCAACCAAGGTTGCTTCTGCTCGTTTTCTATCTTCAATTTGGCTATGTAGCTCGATGTTTGCTTGTGTCAGTGAATGGGTTTTTTCTTCCACCTTCTGTTCAAGCCAACGCGCCACATTCGCTTGTTCGGTAATGTCGGTTAAGGTAATGATGATCTTGGGAATCGTGTTCTGATAATAAACACGTAAATCTAAGCGAAAATAGTTAACTTGCTGCTCTTCACTTACGATTTCCAGTGTAATGGTGTAAGCACCATTAAGTAATAACGCACTATCGGATGCAAATAATGTCCGCAGCTGAAAGTGATAACGAGGGTCAAACAAGCTCCAAATATATTCATTTTCAAATGATCGACCACATAAACTAAAAAGGTGACGAGCACTAGAGTTCATTGACTCAATCACCCCTTCAATTGAGCAAGTCACAAGGCTAGCTTGGGTGTTATTAATTAAATTGAGCGCATTCGTGTTTTCAACTTCTTGAAGCTGAAAACAAAAATCATTTAATGTTTTACCCAGCAGTCCTATCTCGTCATTTCCTGTGACGGGGATCAATCTATTTGTCTCTCCCGTCGCGACCGAGTTTAAATTCAAGCTTAAATGATACAAACGCTGAACAATTCGCTTACGCACAAAATAAAAGTAAATAAGTGCACTCAACAATATTGATGTGGTTAAAACAAGCAATAAAAAGACATTACCCGCCTCAATAATGTTACGAGTACTCAATTTTATGCCAGATAGATCGACACTGGTCGTGCTCACCAGGTGCTTGATTTGTTGCTGTTGATATTCCAAGCGGTTTTGAATGTTCTGGCGCTGCTGATTAGCGTGTTCATTCAATAATTTTAGAGCTTTAAGGTTGTTATATAACTTACCATCCGGCTTGACTAAATCAAAAAACTCTAACAAGAGTTGGCGATAAGTAATACTGGCGGCGTTATGCTCTAACTTTTCACTCAGCCGTGCAATTTCATCGGTCTTGTAACTAATAAAGTGAAAAGCACTCTCTAAATTACGCTGTTTATATTGTCGAATAACTTCATTCACTAACGAAACAAGTTCATTTTCTTTGAGTGTCATCATTTGCAACGTTGTGAAGTCTTCGTACAGAATAGATTTTGTTTCTGAACTTAACCTTGTTCGTTCACTGGTTATTTGCCATTCAATTTCTTGTCTTAATGGATTCACCTCATCGACAATATCTTGGTGAAGCCATGATACACTTTCAGAAATTTTATCTAGTTCTTGTTTGATTTGAATCTTACGCGATAGCAGTGGGACAAACGCATCAATATCAACACCCAACAACTGATATTCACCTCTCAATTTATTAATCACAGATGATTTCGTTAACGTTGCGGTAAAGCGGTCAATATCATCAAGCGTTTTGTCCAAGCTAGCATCAAGTTGGTTAAGTCGAATAATATTTCGCGTCGTATGTATTTCGTTTAAATACGCTTGTAGTTGAGTGCTACTGCGCTCTAACTGATAACTTGCCTTTAATGATGGCATATTATTATCGAGCATTGCGTCCACTTTATCATCGAGCATATTCCAAGTAATAAAAGCCACCGCACTAATAAAGAAAACCATTAGTAAGATACAACTAAATGCAGCGACAAGCCTTGAGCTCAGGGTATTAGGAAACTTTGGCAACCTGACTTACTCTTGATTAATTTCATTAATTAATTGGTTGGCTATCACTAAGTTCTCGCTTAGCGTTTGTTGCCAACGACGCACCTCTTCAGCCACAGCCGTATTAAGGCGGTGCGCAGTTCCTGTTTGGTTAAACAATTCTAAGTAATCGCTTGATTGCGCTTGTTGAGCCGTTACTGGAACTTTAGATGCATAACGCTTTACCAAGGTAAGATTTCTCTTGTCAGCTTGTGACAAATCCGTTTTTTTCTCGAGTTGGTAAATTGATTGCCAAGTAACCTTTAATTGATGGAGTTGCTCTGTGATCGCTTGGTCAAAAAGTAACGAAATAAGTCCATCTCGCTCATAAACCAGCTCTTTATTCAGTACAACACTTGTCTTTTGGGCTAATTCTGGTTGCGCTAAAGAAAACTTAGTGATCGAGGTAGTTTTAAGTAATTCCTGCCCTTTATTTGATAACAGAAAATCAATGATTTTCTCGCTTTCTTTTTTGGCATCACTGTCTTTAGTTATAGCAATATAGGTGGGCATTAATATTGATTTTGGCATATAGCTAAAATCAACATAATCAAAACTACGTTTACTGTTTATTGCGTAATTATCAATCACAGGCCCAGCACCAATAAGCCCTTGTGAAATCGCTTCACTCACACCGAAACTGCGTGATGAAATAAAAGCAATGTTACCGCCAATCTTCATTAACAGTTGCCACCCTTTATCCCAGCCATAATTTTGCAATATATTTTCAACCATCAAACTAGTTGTACCAGAACGCGCAGGTGTACTCATGGTGATATGGTTGAAATATTTAGAATCTGATAAATCCTGCCATGTTTTAGGTGATGCTAAGTTATAGCTTTTTAAATATTCATTGTTATACATCAGCCCAAAACCAGAATAAGCAAATGCGGTGACTTTTCCCGACATTTCTAAAACATGAGGCTTTAACCATTCCGGTGTTTTATTCTCATTGTCGATTAATAGTAATTTCCCTTTTTCTTCTAACTCATGAAAAAGAACTGACGATGAAGAGATGATAATATCAACATTGCTCGCCCCTTCTCGCTCTAATAACCGAACAGCTGAACGATTACGGCGAAAAATGACATCCACTTTGACATTCGGGTTAATCGCTTGAAACTGACTCACCATTTGTGAAATTGACCCTTCAGAAAAGGTAGTAAGAATCACAATCGGCTTTTCTTTTGCTGCCATCACCGCTGTTGATATTGATATCAAAAACGAAAAGAGAATAAATCTGCTCATACCAACATTGCTTCATATCTTTGCTTTAATAATAATCCGCAATGTTAATGATTAATTTCTTGCATTTTGTGTGTTAGGTCAAACTTCAGTAAATAAGTAGAAATTCGCTAAAATCATAAATGTGCCTTTATCGGAACATAAGATTATTGGCCATCGATTAAATTTATTACTCATTCTATTTTAGCCTCTCTAAATGTGCTTTTTTGTCTCACAGAAATAGGCGTTTGGGACATTTCTTTCCCAAATCCACCCTCTTGTTGATTCATTTTTCCTCTTTATTATCCATTCCCATACAGGGGCATCCCCAAAAGAATTCACAAACTCAGGTCACCTTTTTATTGACCTAACAATCCAATTTTACTTATTCGATAGGATTAACAAGAAATGAATACCTCCAAATTAGATGCGACGTATCGAAAATTTCGGTGGCAAATAATCTTAGCTACCTTTTTAACCTACACAGTGATGTATATATCCCGAAAAGCGTTTGCAGCGGCTGCGCCTCTTCTTATGGAAGACTTGGGTATGACAGTGGTCCAGTTTGGCGCAGCATCTTCTATCTATTACATCGTTTACGGGCTAGCAAAGTTTAGCTCTGGCTTAGTTGCTGACCGCATCAACCCTCGCGCCTTCCTTGGTTCTGTTTTAGTACTTGTCGCCATCATCAACGTTGGCATCGGTATGACAGACAACGTGACAATGCTATTAGCGCTGTACTGCCTAACAGCCGTTGTACAAGGGTGTGGTTTTCCACCAATCGCCAAATCTATTAGCCAATGGTATTCAAAATCAGAGCGTGGTGGCTGGTACTCTATTTGGAACACCTCACATAACCTAGGTGGTGCCTTAGCGCCTCTTATCGCCTCTACCGTGATTGCAGCGACAGGTGATTGGCGTTATGCCTTCTATGTACCAGCGGGCATTACAGCGGTACAAGCGATTATCTGTTTCTGGCTAATGCGTAATAAACCTGAAACCTACGGCTTACCAAATGTGGGTGAGTGGAAAGGTGACGCCAAACAAATTGAGATCAACAAGCGCTCTGAAGCTGGCTTAACCATGTGGGTGATGTTTAAACGTTACATCTTAACCAACCCTATCATTTGGCTAGCCATTAGTGGTGACCTTTGTATCTACGTTATCCGCACGGTAACGAACGACTGGGTATCGGTCTACTTCGTAAAAGAACTAGGCTGGGATCTGGTGAAATCAAATTCACTTGTCGCTTGGTTTGAAGCTGGCGGCATCATTGGTGGTTTAACGTCAGGGATTATTTCCGATAAGCTTTTCGGTGCAGACCGCTGGAAAACCATCCTCATTTATTCGTTTGTTTTAGTGGCTGGTATGGTGGGTGTTGTGCTGACCATTGATGTAAGTTACCTCCTCGTTTCAGGCTGCTTCTTTGTCATTGGTGCAGGTATTTATGCCCCTCAAATGCTGTTCGCATTAGGTATCATTGAAGCTTCACACGCCGATGGCGCAGGTGCTGCAACGGGCCTTAAAGGTGGTATTACCTACATTGGTGCCGCATTAGCCGGTGCGCCAATTGCAATGATTGAAGCAGCCTATTCTTGGAATGGTGTCTTTATGATCCTTGGTTGTATCGCCGTGACACTGATTGTTCTTACTTGCGTTATCATTCGTTTGGATAAAAGAAACGCGAAACAAAGTAGTACGAATCTAGAAGGTAAAATCGCGAGCTCTGAAGCGGTATAAAATAAACTAGTCGTGCAAAGTTAATAAGCAATACTAGAGGTTGAGGTGAAGAGTCTCAGCCTCTTTGCTTTATAACGCTATCGACTTTAATCACACTCTATCAGCATCATTCTCAGCTTTCCCCTCCCCACGCAATCAAAACAAGTATTGCGTCAACGGATCTGCACTTTTCCTTCAAGTTTTCGCAGTGAACGAAGCACTTCTTGAAGAAAAAGCTCATCATCAGGAAGTGTTTCCCCTGACTCGTTTTGAGGCTCTGCTTCACCGCGATGATTCGAATCTGGCTCTCGCTTATCTTTAGAGGACGGCGATGAAGGTGCGTCTTCGTTTTTAGCGTTTGAAGCTTGTAGAGAAGATGGTTTCCAGTTCGCTATTTGCTGAACACGAGCAAGGTGCTCAGCTGATAACTTAGGCGGAAATCGCGCAGGAAGAGGAGGAAGCACACCGCTATCTTGTGCGTGTTGGTTTACTCGGTTTGCCTTAGACCATTGACCTTTAAAGTACGAATTGCGTTTATTCATTTATCAAATACCAATTGTTTTTCAGCAGCAAATTGATGCCCTGACAATTGGCTCCCTTAGTTAAAACAGCGCTTAATTGCGCTCAATGTCGCTTCTTAGAAAGCGCCTTATCGAACATCACATGCTATTTTCATGAACGATATTTTCGACGCAGAAAGAAAAAACTACTTTGTCTTCATGCGATAACTCACCTAAAGCCAAAGTAGTCTGTATTTATTTTTATTATTTAAGGTATCGCTAAATTTAGTCTGTGATGTAATAGCGAGGGTTAGTCTGACCCCAAACCGTGTACAACTCAGGGAAGATCAAGCTTGAGTGTGTTTCCATTTCTGTTGCGGTAATTGTCTCACCTTGCTGCTGACCAAATAGCACCACTTCTTGACCAGGTTTGATACCTTCCAATCCTGTGATATCTACCATGGCTGTGTTCATCGACGTTACACCCACAACTTTTGCGCGTTGACCGTTAATGATCACCTGAGCATTGTTACCCATCTTGCGAGGGTAGCCATCAGAGTAACCCACTGGAATATTGGCTAGCACGCTGTCTTTATCAGTTGTGAAGGTGCTGTCGTAACCGACAGTTTTGTTTGCTGGCAAGTGATGAATTGATGCCACTCGAGTTTTGAACGACACAATTGACGGGTACTCAGGGTTAGTTGGCAAATCACCAAATAACACACCACCCGGGCGCACCATATCAAGCTGCGCTTCTGGTACATTCAACGATACGTAAGAATTCGCCACATGAAGCGTAATATCATCACGATTCAAATCAGCTTTGTTCATTAACCACGCAGAATCTTTGTTGAATGCTTTTAACTTCTCGCGCACTTCATCTGCATTGTAGTTCGGGAAGTGCGTCATGATGCCAACAACGTCAAGGTTAGCTTGAGAAGCAATATCAACCGCTTCTGCTTTGCCCGCTTTCGTCGACATATCAATACCATTACGACCCATACCGCCGTTATTCAACGCCACATGTACCTTAATGGTCTTGTTGTTACGCGCAGCAAAATCAGCAATATCTTTTGCTTGCTGGTAACTACCAATCAGCTCTTCAATATCAAGATCTGCGCTTTGCTTCACTTCGCTTAAACTCGCAGAGCGTACACGCATCAGTTGACCTTTAAAGCCACTATCACGTACCGCACGCGCTTCAGCGTTACTCGCAATCGCCACACACGGGATTTGCTGCTCAATGACCATTGGCATCAAACCTTGAATACCGTTGCCGTAGGCATCGGCCTTCATCACTGCACAGATTTTGGTGTCTGCTTTAATGTGCGTTTTGAACTGCTCGATATTGGACTTAAATTGCCCCAAGCTAATTTCCAACCACGAGTTCGATTGGTTGATTTCTTTCGCGGTTGGAATGTGGTGATCGATCGCTAACGGTGCACTAATTGTCGAAAACGCTGGTAGCGCCATCGCTAACGAAAGTACTGTCATTTTAAATTTCATAAGGTTTCCATTCTGTAGAAATTAGCCTGAGGAATTAAGTTCTAAGGCAATTAATTAAGCTTGAATCGGTTCATCGCGTTATGAAGTGAAGTCGCTAATTGACTCAATTCACCACAAGCAAGCACGGTCTGTTGTGCACCTTCAGCAACTTCTTGCGATGCCATATTAATGGTTTCGATATGGCTGCTTAGCTCACCGGCAACCGCATCTTGTTGACTACAGGCACTGGCAATTTCAGTCCCCATATCAGAAATATCTGCCACCGTATCTTCAATCGAACTCATTAGCTTCAACGCTTGGGTGCCTTGATCTGAGTAAGTTTCAATACATGCGCACGACTTCTCGGTCGCATCTTTCGCTTGCTTCGCATAGTTCTGTAGCTTCTCAATCACCGCTGTGATTTCACCTGTTGAGTCTTGCGTACGCGCAGCAAGGGTACGTACTTCATCAGCAACCACGGCAAAACCACGACCAGATTCACCCGCTCGCGCCGCTTCAATCGCTGCATTCAGTGCCAACAAGTTGGTTTGATCAGCAATGCTACGAATCACGTCAACAATGATGTTCACTTGGTTAGATTGCTCTTCCAACTCAAGGACGGTATTACCCGCATCACCAATTACCGCTGAGATCTCTTGAATAGAGTCCACCATCTCTTGGTTACTCTTGGCGCCTTGTTTCGCTTGTTGGTTCGCGTTATTGGCTTGAAGCGCTGATTTTTCGGTGTTTTGCGCCACATCTGATACCGAGGTTTTCATCTCTGTCATCGCTGTTGCGATTTGGGCAATCTTGGACTGCTGATCTTGCATACCACGAGTCGAAAGCTCAGAAATTTGGTTCATTTCCTCAATGGCGCTACTTAGCTGGGTTACCGCAGAAATGATTTCTTCAATAAGCTGGCGAAGGTTACTCTGCATTTTCGATGATGCATCGGCCAACACGCCCAATTCATCATTACCAATCGCATCACGATCAACATGCGTTGAAAGATCGCCTTCGGCAATCGCATTGGCTTGTTTCACAATCAAGTGCAGCGGATTACAAATTAAACGAGAAAGGATAAGAGTCATTGATACCATCACCAACAAGATCAAAATGTTGCTGAAGATAGATGAGCTTGAAAGACTTTGCACTGAACCCAAAATTTGTGAGCGGTTGTCGTTCATTGCGCCTTTTAGAATTTGGCTCAATGTCGATACTTCACTTTCAATGCCTTTGAACGATGAATAGGCATCTTTCAGTAGTAGCTGCGCTGCTTGTTCTTTTTGATTCGCCATAGCAGCTTGGTTGAAGCTCTGAACAATATTGGTGTAGTTTGTCCATGCTTGATCAAGACGGTTAAACGCTTCTTGCTCTTCACCCGGCCAGACTGTTTTACCGTAAGCGGTTATTAGCTGATCAATATCATTCATCAAAGCTTTGCTGTCATTGAGCTCATTCGTCAATTGCACTTCCGAATCGATGTTCACCAGCATGGCTAATTGATTACGTCTCAATGTTGCCACTTCATCGTATATGCGATTTACTTTTTCATAGGCAGGTAAAGTGTCGTCGGTATAGTTAAGAATGTTTGACTCAATATTCGTTAACCCCGAATGAAATACGAAGGCAACAGCGGCGTTTATTATCGTAATAACAAGAAACGAAACTGCAATCTTCTTGCCTATCGTTAAGTTTTTCAAGAACATCAATGTATTTCCTTTAATTTCCACTCTTTGGTGGAACTTTATAAATATCAAGCTCCGCTAACTTCAATGAAGTTAACGCTCACTCTGTCTGTTAATATTTTTATTATTAATGGTTTGCTTTCGACGGCTGACACTTCGTTATAATGAAATGACAACACAAACTGGCAGCAGCAATAGCATTGGTCATACTCACTATTCACCTCTGCTCGTTACTCCACCACAGCAAATCGCGCTAGGCTTTGCAGATTCTGCGGCAGATGAAAAGGAAGGCAGTTTAATCGGCTTAGACAACAAAAAGCCCTGTAAGAATACATTTGATTTTTTCGGCAATAATGCAAGGTGCTCTTCGGTTTCGACCCCTTCAATCACTAAACCAACATCAATACTTTCTGACAACGTCAGCATGAATTTCAAGGTTTCACTAGCGACAATGTCATGGTCACAAGTACGAATAATCGACTTATCAATTTTGATGAAATCAAAGTGCTTTTCAGACAACAAATTAATATTGGAGTAGCCGCAGCCAAAGTCGTCAATCGCAAACCGAAACCCAGCTTGCTTTAAGTTGGCAATATTATCCTTGGCATGTTTTTGCGACAGCATTTCACTGTACTCGACCACTTCAAAAATAATCTTTGAGCGCAGTTCTGGTACCCTTTCAGTCGCAACCATCACATCATCGCAAAAATCGATCATCATAAGATCGGTATTGCTAATATTAATGCTGATATTAGGTAGTGATTGCTTACTTTCAAGTGCAAAATCAATCACCTTCTGCAGAATCATCATAGTGAGTGAATAATGCAAATGCGGCTTGGTTGCCACTAAAGGCATGAACTCACCAGGACCACCATATTCAGATCGTTGCCAACGTAATAAAATTTCCCAAATTTCAACTTTAGCCGTATCTGTACTGTGATAAATCGGTTGGTAACACAGATCGAAACTGTCACCACCTAAGCGGATATCATGACTTAAGTCTTGAATGATTTGGCGTTTACGAAGACTACGTTGGTAGTCACTATCACGATAACTGTAGAGACCATTGAGCGATTTAAGCGACTTCTTTACGCAATACGCCATTTTCTTGAATAGATAACTTTTCCCTTTAGAGATATCCACATCTGAAAACGACATACTGGCAATCGAGTAATCAAATGGCAGTAACTTATCTTCTACAACCTTTTGATTCGGTAGCGCGCGTTGCACTTTTTGCTGTTGGTCAATCAATTGCTCTTGCGTCCATGGCGTGTCTTTCACAAACACCATGACAATGTATCTATCTTCAAACAATCCCATCACGGTTGGTGACAGTGCTTGATCTAGATGTTGATGTAATTGCGCCTTAATTTTACGACTCGTTTTCGAGTCAAAGAAGCGATAATAATCCGACGAACGTCCAACACAGACCACATGCATAATATGGTGGACTTCATCATTGACCTCATTAATTTTAAGTATTTTTTTTTGAATATAATTAATATTAGGTAGCTTACTTTCTTCGCAAAATAAGCTTTTTAGTTTTTGTCTTTTTTGCTCTCTTTCTAATCGAAGCTGAGCAAAGGAACGTTTTTTTCTCTCTCTGGACACCCGAATAGTCAACAATGCGCACATTGCAGTTAGCACAGTAGAACCGCATAACAGAGTTACGTTAATTGAGCTAAATACCATGATTTCTTTCGCAATATGACCATTAGGAAGTGCAACAAGAATCTCAAATTTAAAATTAAGGTCAATTAATATCTGGTCGGATGACTTGTCCTACAAATGAGTTTAATGACGTACAACATTGATAAAATAATGCAATGAAAAAGCAGCTGTAAAAATAATTACACTGCATCTTTTATTGTTCACCATACGGAAAAACAACTATAGCTTAATATAGTCGAAAGCCATGTTAAGTTGATTAAAAGCGCAGTTTT
Organism: Photobacterium jeanii; assembly: GCF_001650345.1. Lineage (GTDB taxonomy): Bacteria > Pseudomonadota > Gammaproteobacteria > Enterobacterales > Vibrionaceae > Photobacterium > Photobacterium jeanii. The sequence goes on from NZ_LVHF01000033.1 coordinate 77,045, forward strand.
TCTAAATTTTGCTATGCCCTCCACCGCTTTGTTCTATTGATAGAAAACAAGCAGAAAGACCACGCAAGATCATGGTCGAATTTTGATCACCACAAGCGTAAAGCCTTTGATTTTTAGATAACTTATAATGAAACCACAAACGATATGCTAGTCTCGCGACAACGGAAATTGCTTATTAATTATTCTATTAATAGGATTAAAGATTCATTTAGAGAAGTGGTGAGTTTATTAAAAACATCAAAAAAACAGCCAAAATAATGTCATCGCGCGATAATATTTTGACAGTTTTAATCTTATAATTTTTAAATTTAGAGCGAAAAGAAAATACGGTACCAATATAAAAACAACTATAGCGAATAGTTAAAATTTGTATATAAATTACCTTTTAATAGAATTGACATCAAACCTTGTAAAAATTTGAATAACACACTTTGATTGTTCAGTTTGTTAAAAAATAGTCAATTTTTGCTTGTGGCACATAATCCACAGCATTTATAAGGTTAAGTTCGCATCCCAAAAACGTCTAAATGACACAAAATTATTGGAACTATCATCCGAATTTTGACTAAAAAGCAGCGCTTGGTTTATAAAACTCACCACTTTATCGATATTTTAATTGCTATATATCAGTAACAGTATTTGTTAATAATGAACCGCTTCAACATTTAGCTCCTCTAAAATAAATGCCACTCTTTGCTCAACACTTATTTGGGGAACTTCCACCAGCTGATAATCGAATGCTTGATAGGCTTTAATCATTGCCTGATAAGTAGCAGTTGCGGTTGTAAAATCTTGCTTCCTTTCCTTGTCATTAACATAGATCTCCTGCCATGGCGGGAAAATAAAGACGGTTGGATGATAGCGGTGAGACTGGCAAGCATGGTTGAGCATAAAGCTCATTGCCAACTCCTCAAGCAGGGAGTAACCATAACAATCAATAATCCCACGCTCATAAAAGCACAATGACTCACCTTGCACTGTAGACTGGAATGTCACTGACCCACTCTTCTGGGCGTCTGTAGCAAATCGCTTTTCGATTGACGCTCCAGCATGAAATTGATGAATATCGGTCGCCAGCATGACATCCCGAAAAGCCGTTTTGTCATCCCAAGGCAATGCCGTGCCAAGTAAGTCAATTTGTTGCTTGATCACTGAGCGCCCTGCCTCAGGCACACAGGCATACCCCAATTCAGCCAATGCACTAAGCACTGAGGTTTTGCCAGAGCCGGGACCACCTGTGAAAACGACACGTTTTTTCATGGCACTCATAGATATTCCTTTTTATTAAAACTTAGTCGAAATAGAGAGGGAGATAAGAGAACTTGAACCAGCTCGGGATGAAACTTCAGCCACGCCAGAAAAACGCAGCAAATAATAAGAAAGGTCGTAACGGAGGAGTAGGTTATCATCACACTTATTGATAGGAAAGTCAGTAAGTGCAAATTTAGAAGATCGGAATAGGCGTTTTAGTCGTGGCGAGTAAAGAGGATGAAACAACAAAAGGATGGTTTAGTAATAACCATCCTTTTTAATATCAGGTGAAATTACGCAGTCTCTACCTCTAGCGCAGGGTAATCCGTGTAGCCCTTCTCGTTACCACCAAAGAGCGTTGCTCCATCTAAATCCGCCAAAGGAGCTTGATGCTGAAGACGCACCACTAAGTCTGGATTCGAAACAAACGGACGACCGAAGGCAATCAAATCCGCGTAACCTTTTTCTAAGATCTCATCAGCTCGAGCTTGGTTGTAGCGACCTGCAACAATGATGGTGTTGCTAAACAATTGACGTAATTCAATACGGAAACTTTCAGGGATTTCAGGGGCATCATCCCAGTCAGCTTCAGATAAATGCATGTAAGCAATATCACGGGCTTGTAGCTGTTTTGATGCTTCAAGAATCGTCGGTACAATGTCTGGGCAGTTCATATCTTTAAAAGTAATGAATGGTGCTAGACGCACGCCTACCTTATCAGCACCGATAGCGGCAATAACCGCATCAACCACTTCAAGTAAGAAGCGAATACGGTTTTCGCGGCTACCACCGTAATTATCGCTACGATGGTTTGAGTTAGTACGTAAGAACTGATCAATCAAGTAACCATTACCGCCGTGGATCTCAACGCCATCAAAGCCCGCTTCCACCGCACGTTTTGCTGCGTAGGCAAAGTCTTTCACCACACGGTCGATATCAGCTTGAGTCATTGCGCGTGGTTTCACGCAATCAATCATGTTGCCATTGCCTTGCTCATCCGCAATCCATACCTTGGTCTCTACAGGCGCCAATGCTGATGGTGCTATTGGTAGCTCACCGTGTTGGAATGTTGGGTGAGAAACACGCCCTACATGCCATAGCTGACAGTACATAGCGGCACCTTGATCTTTAGCGGCTTTAGTGACTTTTTTCCAACCCTCAACTTGCGCGTTGGTGTAAACACCCGGAGTGAACGAATAGCCTTGAGAGTCATCAGAAATCTGTGTTGCTTCTGAAATGATCAACCCTGCCGTTGCACGTTGTTGATAGTAGGTTGCCATCATATCGTTAGGAATATTCCCTGGCTGGCTTGTACGGGCACGTGTCATTGGTGCCATCACCACGCGGTTTTGTAGCGTTAGTTGTTTTAGCTGTGCTTTTTCAAATAATTGGCTCATTGTTTTGTTCCTTCAATCCTGAAAAATTAGTAATTAGGTGTAAGTAATTTCACTTTTGATTTCTTACTGACCGACTCCATCCAGTCTCGGACAGTGCGATCCCATTCAATTTCTAGTGCGCTAAAAAAGCCACGAAGAATAGAGAAGATCACGGCTTCATCGACCAAGCTCACGTACTGGTAAGAATCGAGTTTGAGTATGTCGCCAGCAAGACGGATCAAGGTTTCCACTTCTTTGGCAATGGCTGGTGTATTGGCAAGCAAAACATCAAAATTTAGCTCTTCCGTTTCTTTCTTGCTACGCCATGCTTTTTTCGCCGATTCTGTCGCAAACTCAGCTAGGTGCATCGATGACCAACGTGGGTAACCAATTTTCTGCAACGGTTTAAAGGCTTCACGTTGCCACTCAAGCACTGCGGGGGACGGTTGGTGAGTTTCGGTTGATTTCGCTTGCGCTAGGAAGTAATGAATAATATCGAGGCTTTCTGCTAACGCTTCACCGTTATTTTTCACCAAAACAGGCACTTGTTTGCTGCCGATAATATCGGTGGTTGTGGTGTCATCATCATAATCGATTGTGATGACGTCAACTGAGAGGTTGAGCATACCTGCGACATAACGGACGCGAGCGCTAAATGGGCAATGTTCGTAAATATACAGTTTCATGTTTTATCCTAATACTCTGATTTTATTTCTTATTTATGCCACTTGAAGTGGGCTTTCTTGTATTGTGTTATCCATAGCGAGTGACTCAGTGGTAAGCCACTCGCTAAAAGTTTGTACTTAGGCGTTATCCAGCTCTGGTGTCATTGCCTGTAGACCTTTCTCTCGACGGTTAGCATGTGCGATAAACAGCAAACCAATCACAGGAACAATGATGGCAGCGTATGGGATCATGCCCGCGCCCATTTGACTATCGAGCACCATGCCACCTAAGAAGCCACCAAAAGCATTCGCTAAGTTAAAGGCTGAAATATTGGCAGTGGCAGCCAATTCTTGTCCTTCACCACCGTGGTTCATTACTCGAAGCTGCATCGCAGGTACGTTGGCAAACGATGCAATACCAAACACAAATGCTGCCGCTACAAACATCACTTTGCTTTCAACCACCAGCCCTACTAGCACCAGTGACACAATCATCGCAAAGGCCCAGAACATTGATGCTTTTTGCAGATTCTTATCTGAAGAATGTCCACCAAGGGTGTTACCCGCAATCAAGCCCACACCAACGATAACGAGAATCCAAGTCACAGCATCTTCACCAAAACCTGTCACGTGCATCGCAATAGGCGCAATGTAACCGTACAAAGTCATGAAGCCAGACCAAGCAAACACGGTGATCGCAAGGCTAAGTAACAGCATTGGATTTTTAAACGCCAGCAATTGTGCTTTAACATCTTTCGCTTCACTGTGACCTGTTGATTGGATCACAGTGCCGATGAAGAACAGTGCCACCAGACCGAATGCCGCTACTGTGATAAACGTGGTATGCCAACCGAAATTAAGTCCAATCCAAGTGCCTCCTGGCACACCTAATACATTCGCAAGAGTCAGGCCGGCAAACATTTGACCCACAGCGCGACCCGCCATTTTTTCAGATACCAAGTTGGTTGCGACTACAGCACCAATCCCATAGAAAGGCCCCTGAACTAACCCTGTCACCACACGACTTACCATCAAAATGAGATAGTTAGGCGCAAAGGCAGATAACAAGTTGCCGGCAATAAATAACACCATCAAACCTGCCAATACGGCTTTCTTATTAAAACGGGCGAGGTAAATCGTCAGTAGTGGGCCACCGAACACAATCGCCAGTGCATAAGCACTAATGAGGTAACCGGCTTGTCCTTCAGTAATGGATAATGAATTCGCCACTTGTGGCAAAATTCCAGCAATAACAAACTCAGCAGTGCCAATCGCAAACGCTGCAAGCGTCAAAATCCATACCTGCAACGGCATTTTTTCTTTATTCATTGGGATCTCTTTATTATTAATTCGTTAAGTGAGCGGGATTACAGTTAACTTTCAAAATAAGTTATTCAGGGCGCGGCGCTGTTTATCAACGCCGCACTGATGCGGCTTAATTCAGCAGTGCACCACCATCAACATCGATGATCGCCCCAGTCATATAAGTGTTTTGAATTGGAAGCAGGTATGCCATAGCCAAATCGCTAGCTTCGCCTACTTTGCCAACAGGAAGACTCTGTTGCGCTCCAGCTAACATCGCTTGGCGCGCATCGTCAGCCATACCTTGATATGCCTCGGTATTAGTTAAACCTGGGCTTACGGCATTAACGCGAATAGGGGCTAACTCTTTAGCCAACACTTTGGTTGTGGCTTCAAGTGCAGCATTCATTGCTGTTTTAACATAGGTATTGGCGACCACTTTGCGCGACAACATGCCTGAGGTTAGCGTGATGCTGCCACCTTGTTTGATATAACGAGCACCATGTTTCGCTGCATTCACCGCCCCCCAGAACTTGGTATCAAATGCCGCTTTCGCTTCTGTAGTATCAACATCAACAACTTTACCGCCCGGTGCAGAAGAACCTGCTGTAATGATCAGATGATCAAACGCACCAATAGATTCAAAGTAGTGGTACACCGCTTGTTCATCGCTAATATCTAAGCCGGTTTGACGACTCGCGACATGCACAATGCTGTTTTCACCTTCCAGTTGTTTGGCAACGGCTGCGCCAATGCCTGATGTTCCACCGATAACCACATAAGTTGTTTGCTCTGTTTTCATGATGACTGCCTCAGTATTGTTTCGATGGAGTTAGTATATTCATTCGACATAATTTGATAATTGAGTAATTATCAAATTAATTATTCGACTGAGATGAACAATAGAGGCGAAAGTGGATAAGTTTTCAGATATGACATTGTTTGTCAGCATAGTGAAGAATCAAGGACTAGCGGCCGCTGGACGAGAGCTTGGACTTTCCCCTGCCACGGTTACCGCAAGGTTGCAAGCTTTAGAAGATCGCTACAGCGTCAAATTACTCAACCGCAGCACCCGTCATATTTCACTGACCGATGCGGGTGCGATGTACCATCAAGCCTGTTTAGAAATCATAGATAGTGTGCAAGAAACTGAGAATCTTCTTCAAACCGGTACGAAAGAAGTCCGCGGTTCGCTAAAAATCTCGGCACCTCGCGATATTGGCAAGCAATTTATCTCACCATTAATCTCTGAATTTGCTGACCAATACCCAGATGTCGTCCCCTATCTCTATTTAAACGATAACTTATCGAACTTAGCGGAGTCGGGACTGGATATCGTCATCCGTTATGGTGAGCTGGCTGACAGCAATTTAATTTCCCGCAAACTGGCATCAAGCCGACGGGTCTTGTGCGCATCTCCTGATTATCTGGCGCGAAAAGGCACGCCGATAACGCCACAAGATTTGGCACACCATGATTGCCTAACCATGGTACGTAGCAACGAAGAACTTAAAACTTGGCACTTCCAAGACAGTGAACAGCACAATGTGATCACTGTAGTGCCCAAACGCTGTTCCGATGATGGTGAAGTGATCCGTCAATGGGCATTGGACGGTGCTGGCATTGCCCTGAAGTCGATTCTCGATGTGCAAGAAGACATTAAGCAGCAGCGCTTAGTTACTCTACTCAATGGGTATATGAAGAACTTCAACGCTTCAACCTCTGCCACAGGCGCAGATCTGAACGTGATTTACATGAGTCGCCAATACCAACCCAAACGCATCCGCTTGTTTGTTGATTATTTAATTGAGCGGTTTCAGCAGCTCTAAAACCGTGTATTGCGCCTCATTACAAAAACAGGGCAGACCATTTTACTGATTTGCCCTAGTCTTTTTTCAACTGTTTTCGTTGTTATTAAAATGAGTGCTGTTAATCAATGCGATACTGTTCAATAAGCGCTTCATCAAGTTCAATACCTAGCCCCGGCGCATCTGACACCTTCACATAACCGTTATCAAATTGAAGCTGATTTTTCACAAGCGACGTAAATAACGGACTAGTGCTTTGAGAAAACTCCATCAAAGTTCCATGCTCACAAGAAGCCAAGAAATGCACTGATGCGGCAAGTAGAATTCCAGTACTAAATCCATGTGGAATCAGTTGGGTACCATGAAGCTGTGCCATGTCGTATATCTTTTTCATCTCAGTGATACCACCACAACGTGTAATATCTGGCTGAACGATATCGGCATTTGACTTGGTAATAAATTCTTGGAACTCGTAGCGTGTTGTCAGTGATTCACCACCAGCAATTTTTTGCGAAACTTGCTGAGTCAATTTGTTGTAACTGTTTAAACTATCCGCTAATACTGGCTCTTCGATCCAGTTGAGGTTAAAAGGCTCTAAACGCTTTGCCATCATCGCTGAATGACCACACGTATGCCATTTAGACGCCAAGTCGATCTGCACTTCGACTTCAGGTCCTACGGCTTCACGTACAACTTTAACAATTTGATAATCGATTTCAGGATCATCACCAAAGACACCACCACCAAATTTAATACTAGTAAAGCCTTGCTCAATAAGAGCCTTTGCAATAACACTGTTATCTTCTGGGTTATCAGCAGGAATAAAAGTCCCGTAACAACGAATACGATCACGATATTTACCACCTAACAAAGTATGTACAGGTACACCATAAAACTGACCCGCAATATCCCATAGGGCAATATCAATCGCACTGATTGCATGAATACCAGCCCCACGGCGTCCCATGTAATTCGAAGCCCAGTACATTTTGTTCCATAGGCGTTCAATCTCTAGCGGGTTTTCACCCAGTAATAAACGCTTTAAGCCATTACAATAAAAATTAGTTTGTGGCGCTTCAATGCATGCTTTGACCATCGCAGGGCTAGTATCTGACTCACCAATACCCACAATACCTTGATCGGTGTGAACCTTTACCACTACCGCATCTTCACCCCATTCACACTCAGCCTCTAATGCAGGAACGCGTAAGGTAATCACTTCAATATCTGTAATTTTCATTCTTTCTTTCCTAACTATTTTTAATTTATTTTCGTTTTTTTGCTTTTATTTAAGAGTGATACAGCGGCAACACTAAACCCGCCCAGCTTGTTAACAAGCAGGTGAAATGCATATCAAAAATCAATTTTTTATAGAGTGTTACCGCTGCTTATTAGCAGCAATTAAGCTGTTTCTTTTTCAGTTGCCGCTGCCAATCCCAATTTACGTTTAATGACATTGATATCCATATCGAACAAAATCAAAGCACCAATTACCAATACTAGACCAATGATTTTTTGTGTTGTAACAGCTTCATCCAATAAGAATATAGACAGTACAAATGCCGATAATGGGATTAAGTTTTGTACCATATTGGCACGAGTAACACCGGTTAAGACTAATGATTTAAAGTACATCACATAAGCCAAACCAGAACACACTAAACCTAACATGAGCACGCTAAATAAATTCATGCCACTCGCAAACACCACGCTCACTTCTGATAAGTCGGAACCTTTAAATGCAGCCAAGATAACCAATGAAATGGTCGCAAATAAAAATTGGTACAGCATAGTAGAAAGACCATCGTAACGATCTGCAAAGTTCTTATTAATAAAGCAAGAAACGATAAAACCCATAACACCAATCACCATATACATGTGGCCGATGTTTAAACCTGTATATTGATTGGTAGGATCGAAAGCAATAAAGAACGCCCCGACGAAACTAATAATTACCGCAATAGTTTGAATCAAGGTTGGCAACTTTCGGTAAAGCGGAATCGATACCAAGACAGTGAAGATTGGAATCATACCGTTAATCACCCCCACTTCCGATGCTGAAATATATTCCAACGCCAGCAGTGAGGTATAAAAGAACATAGCTTGAGCAGCAATACCTGAAATTGCCATTAACGGAATATCTTTCACCTGCAACCATTTACGGTCTTTCGTGAAAAAGAAAAACACAATGCCTAGCCCCACAGTTGCAAGACTATAACGCGCAATCGCAAAAACCACCGGATCAAGTTTACCTGCTAACACGCCAGAAAATGGGAACGAAGCCCCCCACATCACGGCACACATAATCGCTAAGACTAACCCTGTTTTTTCTTGTTTGTTCATGTCTGATCTCCGCCGCACATTTTAGTAATGTACGGCTAATAATTGAATGGTAGGGAAATTGCTTACTCAGGACAGATATTCAGCACTCGCTCAAGTCTTTGATCTTTCTGATACAAAGACGCATAAGCAAAACCAACACCTTCAATATTCGTTAGACCGCCATTGGCAACAAAATGAATTTTCTTCACAATTTCATCTGAAACATTATCGATAGTATCGGTCGCCTTCATGATGCCGCAGGCATTGATATCCATATCTTCAGTGATCAGATGTTCATTACCGGAGACGCGAATTACTGGCGTAATGGCGTTGTTGAAACCAGCACCACCTGACGTCCATAAGATTAAATGTGCTCCAAGCGATGCAAAGTGCATTGCTGCTGAACCACACAGGTGAGTCGTCTCTGTGAGGTAAAAGCCCGGTTTAGTTGGTTTTTCACGATGAAGGTGGTTAATGCGAAGCACATCTTGAATAGCACGAGTCCCCGTTTTATGCATCGCACCATGGGATTTTTCATCAATTGTGGTTAAGCCACCGACACTATTACCAATCGACATGGTTTCCACATCTGTGCCTTCCACATGCCAGCGGTGCTCCTCTTCTGCAATCAACTGACAAATCTTGTCAGCAACCTCAGTACTCACTGCACGCTGGCGAAGAATGTCTTCACAACCAATCAGCTCAATTAACTCACCAGCCATACAGGTTGAGCCCATATCCACCATCTTATCAACTGCAGCTCCAACACTTGGGTTAGAAGCAATACCAGAACTGGTATCCGAGCCACCACATTTCACACCAATCACCAGTTTAGATACGGGCACATCCACACGCTCGATACTGTTAGCATAAGCTTCAAGCTTTTTACCCAACTCTATACCTTCACTTATCGTGGTACGCGTTCCTTTTGATTTAATGACGGTCATTGAGTAAGCATGCAAACCAGTTGCACGAATAGGTGCAGCAACTAGCTCAGGATCAATCGAGCCACACCCCATTGCGATAACCAATACACCGGCCACATTTGGATTAATTCCGGTATGAATCATGGTATCGATCATTTCTTCGTTACCACCCAGCATGCAGGTGTTGTAGTTCGTGACGACTATTGAACCTTTCACTTCATTACTGATATTGCGTGCAATGCCTTCACAACATTCATCAACCGCAATAATCAGTAAATGGTTACGTATTCCGAACGTACCGTTTGGGCGTGGATAACCTTTAAAAGTGCTCATTGTTCAATCTCCATCTCTTCGATAATCAACTCGATAATATTTTCAGGAATATCAAGGCGAATACTGCGCACATTCTGAACATGTACTAATTGACCCAAGGCAATATCTGTAACTGCCTTCCCGATAGTGAAGCCAGACTTAATAACTTCCTGACCATTATCGATTGGGCATAACGCCACTTTGTTACCAAAAGGGATGTTTTGTAGGACCATGACCTTTGCAACGGTCTGGTTTTCTGTGGAGATGATTTCTACCTCTTCACCTTTGCGCAAATTACCCAAAAGCGTCGCCACATTGTCAGCTTTGGAAAGCTGGATCGCTTTAATCATTATTCGATCTCTTGTTTATTGTCGGACAATCGACATTAATACAAACAACAGATTTACAATAATTGATTTTAGTCAATATCCGGTTGAGTCTTTGCGGCGCAATTCACCGAACTGTGACAGATCGCAGATCTTTTGTTGTTTGCAGTCGGTTGATCATCGTAAGATTGTTCGACAGAACCCCGTGTACAAACAAGTAAAGACAATGAAGTTCAATAAACAGAGCCTCGAAGAACAAGTGACCGATTACCTCCGCGAAAAAATTATTAGTGGGGAGATAAGTCAAGGCGAAAAGATCATCGAAAGCACCATGGCGAAAGAGCTCGATTTATCACGAAGTACGATCCGAATGGCACTTAACTCGTTGTCGCATGAAGGATTAGTGATCTCGAAACCCTATGCTGGTTGGCATGTAATTTCGTTAAATGAAGATGACTTGTGGGAGTTGTATAACTTGCGAGTAGCGCTAGAAAGCCAGTCGGCATCTATGGCTGCCGAGCAAGCAACCGACAAAGATAAGCAAGAACTTCAAGCAATCTTAAATGATTACCTTCAGCTTTGTGAAGAAAACCCAACGGATCTTCGTGCGATCATCGATGCAGATTTCGCGTTACACAACAGAATTGTTGAAGCAAGTAACAGTAAACGAATGGAAAAGATCTACAGTCAAATTGCAAATCAGCTTAAGACTTACCTTTGCATGACTCACTATGACTACGATATTTCCCAAAGTGGACTGAGTCATAAACCAATTATTGATGCAATTATTAATGGCGATCCAAAGGCGGCTCGTACTGAAGCAAAGGCAAATATCACCCCCTTCACTGATTTATGTGCTTTGCTAAAAGCAGAAAAGAAAAACTAATTCCCCCCAAGGTGAGTCAGTTATTCTCTACTCTTTTCTCTATTAACTGATCACTCCTTGCTCTATCAAGGCGCTCACTAAGCTGGCGCCTTTTATACCGTGTTTATTATCTATACTTGTCACCAGACGAAAGATGGAATTACTGGTGAATACCTTCTTTTACGAGCAATGCTTGCTTACGCTCCAGCCCCCAGCGGTAACCACCGAGAGAGCCATCGCTGCGCAATACGCGATGGCAGGGGATCAGAATACCAATTCGGTTCTTACCGCAAGCGGTGCCAACAGCACGGACTGCATTGGGTTTATCAATGTGAGCAGCCACTTCACTGTAGCTCATGACCTCCCCCTCTTTGATACTGAGTAAAAAGCGCCATACTTTCATTTGAAAAGCGGTGCCTCGGATGTCTAACGGCACCTCAGGCTTGGGGGCGCCTTGGCTGATATGGTGATCAAGGGCGGTCATCCAGTTATCTAATTCCGGCGTATCTTGTGCGGCGGAAGGGACCAAGGTAGCCTTAGGAAATTCAGCCGACAGCAACTCAACCAAATGACTTTCATCATCACCAAATTGAACCGAACATACGCCTTTTTCTGTCGCAGCCATGATCATCAAACCCAGCGCGGTTACTCGACAAGCATAATGAATATTCTCGCCTTCCCCGCCAGCACCATAAGCTTTGGGCGTCATACCCATAGTACGAGTCGCCTCACCGTATACTCGACTCAGTGAGCCATAGCCAGCCCCGTAAATCGCTTCAGTTACCCCTTCTCCTTGTTGCAACGAACGTTTGAAATGATTCAGCCGCAAAGCATCTTGATAGTGCTTTGGCGAGATCCCCAACATGGCTTTAAACACCCGTTGTAATCGCGATGGTGACAACGCTGCAATATCACCCAATTGAGCTAAGGTGATCTTCTCATCAAGGTGAGCTTCAATATAACGGGCAACCGCAATCATCTGCTGAGTTTGCTCACTTTTTCCCAGTGGAAAACAGCGCTGACAAGGCTGAAAACCCGCTAGCAACGCCGCCGAACTATCAGCAAAAAAACGTACATTTTCTGGTTTTGCCGCTTTTGACGAGCAGGAGGGACGACAGAAAACACCAGTCGTGATCACGCCATAATAAAAACGACCGTCAAAACGAGGATCTCGTTGAGCGACGGCTTGTCTCATTTCATTTTCACTTAGCGGTACCATGGGCTTCTCACTATCTCTGTTGCGACTATCAACTTAATATCATCACAGTTTGCTGGATCCGGCTATCCGATTCTTGCTAACAAAAACACGACAAAGGCAAAATTCGGATGTTTGTTCATTACTCTCATTCCTAAACTCAGTGGCAAATAGCGTGTCGCCACAGGCGAAGCGCTTCATCATCTATAGTGAATACGAACAAACAGGTAGGAATTGATGACAAACTCAATTACTCACACCATGAGCGCCAAAGTCTGGGCAATGTTGATCTTACTTTCCATATTATGGGGCGGATCGTTTTTCTTTGTCGGAATCGCGGTTCACGAGCTACCACCACTCACCATAGTCACTCTGCGAGTCACCTTAGCTGCACTCACTTTATGGCTATTTGCTTTCTTTATCGGGCTTCGTCCACCTACAAGCCTTAAAGTGTGGGGATCATTTTTAGGAATGGGATTATTAAACAATGTGTTGCCATTTATTTTGATCGTTTGGGGACAAACACAAATCGCCTCGGGGCTGGCAGCTATTTTAAACGCCGCAACACCCATTTTTGCTGTGGTCGTGGCTGGATTATTGTTACCCGATGAAAAACCGACCCCATTAAAAATCTTTGGCGTGGCGATTGGATTTATTGGGGTCGTCACTGTTATTGGTTTACCGCAACTAGAATCAATAACCGCCATACAAAACGGGCATCAAAGCAGTGTTTACTTCCTTGCTCAGCTCGCCATTGTCACCGCCACTATTTGCTACGCATTAGCAGGCGTTTATGGGCGCCGCTTTAAAACGCTCGGCATTAACCCCGTGCTGACAGCCGCAGGGCAAGTAACAGCTTCAAGCTTAGTATTACTACCAATTACAATCACTGTAGAGGGAAATTCACAGACTTTCGCGAGTGTCAGCAACATCACTTGGCTTGCCATCAGCGCACTTGCCGTATTCTCGACAGCAATGGCTTATGTTCTGTATTTCAAAATATTAGCGCAAGCAGGTGCAACCAATGTGTTACTGGTGACGCTACTCGTTCCCGTTTCCGCTATCTTACTTGGCGCGGCATTTCTTAATGAATCATTAGCAACAACCCACTTTATTGGCATGATGATCATTGCACTGGGCTTATCAGCCATTGATGGTCGGCTATGGCAAAAATGGCGCACACACCCGAGTTAACTCACTGGCGAGAATAGAATCAAGGTAAGAAAAAGGCTCCATAAAATTATGGAGCCGAGGAGCACAATAGCTTGGGGGAACTATTGAGTTGGTATGAATTTAATAAGCTAACGCTTGGACTGAATTAACGCGGCTGCATTTAGCATCGCATCTTTGGTGCTGACATCAATAGTCGCGATATTCGTAAATCGCTCAGGCGCTTTAATCGCGACATCGTGGGCAAAGATCACCAACTTCGCTTTCGCGATATCACGCTCGGTGATCCGATTAATGATCCCGTTCGCCCCTTGAGTTTCCACCTTGATTTTAACGCCTAACGCACACGCCGCTTTCTCTAACGATTTTGCCGCCAAGAAGGTATGGGCAACCCCTGATGGGCACGAAGTAACAGCCAATATATCCGCTTCGCCTTCACCCTCTACCGAACTGTAATGACCTGAGGCTAAGGCATGATCTTCATCCTCATTCACTGTCTTTTTGAGCGCAATAACAATAAGTGCGGTTGTTAGAGCACCTAGTAGGGTCCCGATTAAATAACCGAGCTTGCCATCAACCACGGGTAACACAATCCATCCGCCCCACGGCGCATGGTTGAGCACATGAAACATAAATCCAGTAACGTTACCCACAATACCACCAGCAACAATCGCTGGAAGCACCCTTGCAGGATCGGCTGCGGCAAATGGGATCGCCCCTTCGCTGATCCCTATCATGCCCATGATGCCAGCGGCTTTTCCCGCTTCTCTCTCATCACGTTTGAATTTCTTTGGCGACAAAAATGTGGCTAACGCCAGCCCAAGCGGCGGAGTACAAATCGCAATACCCACCCCGCCCATCAACCAAGGTTGAGTATTCACTTGGGTCTGAGCAAACAACGTCGCGACCTTATTGATTGGCCCGCCCATATCGAAAGCCGTCATCGCCCCTAAGATACTGCCGAGCAATACCTTACCAGAGCCAGCCATCCCCGTTAGCCACTCGTTTAACATCAACATCGCGCTTGCTATCGGATTACCTATCAGCCACATCACTGCACCACAGGTAGCAAACGTCCCTACCAGAGGATAAATAAAAATGCTGCCGAGCGAGCTCATACTATCGGGTAGGGTGATTTTCTTGAGCATCTGCACCACAAAGCCAGCAAAAAAGCCAACGACAATCGCGCCCAGAAAACCGGTGTGATAATGATTTACCGCCACCCACGAGCCAATCATCCCCGGTGCTAAACCCGGTTTATCAGCAATGGAATAGGCGATATAGCCACCTAACACTGCAGTAAAGAGAGTTAATCCGGCAATGCCCATTTCAGCAATATCCGCCAGCATCCCAGTTTCAGGTACACCACCATGACCTGAAATCATCACCGAAAGCGACAGCAGTACTCCTCCGGCAACAATAAAAGGGATCATATGAGAAGTGCCAAACAACAAGTGTTCTTTAATGTGCGCCAGTCGCTGCTTGAACGGGCTTAATGGCTCTGCGATAAATTCAGGTACATCAAAAGCAGTGTGACCAAACTGAGTTGGCTCAATATCAGTCAGTAACTCAAGTGCTTCCTCCACGGATTCCGCACCCTTGAGCTTTGTAATGAAACTTTCTTCGATTAGCTTGGTTGAGAGTTGCGCCAGCACTTCAATGTGGTGATGATCTTGCCCATCGGGCGAGGCCAACATAAAAAACACATCGGAAAGCTCACCGTCTTCAGCGCCATAATCTATCCCGCTGCGACTAATCCCAACCGCGACCGCAGGTTTCGCCACTGCTCCACTTTTGGCATGAGGGATCGCGATCCCTTCCTCGAAACCGGTATTCCCGATCTCTTCCCGTTTCCAAACATCGGCCAAAAATTGAGTCTTATCGACGAGCTTACCTGCCGCATCGAGTAAGTCGGTCAGCTCTGCGAGCACGTCTTCTTTGTTTGTCGCCTTGAGATCCAAACAAATGATCTCAGACTCGATCAGATCGGTTATATCCATGTGTTTGCCTGTCATGTCTCCAAGTCGCCATACCATCACAGCCCGTGCTGGATGCTCTGCCCTTTGACGCTGGGATCTTACTCGTGTCACAGTCACTTTTTGCCATAAGAGTACCCAGTGGCCCCCCTATGAGATATAGGACTAAAACACCATTAACTGGATAAATGTAACATGGTTGGCAAACTGTGATTTGGGTCTTTCATATATTGCTAGCAAAACAAGGCATTCCTTTTGCGCTGTGCTAATATCCGCAAAAAATAGACGTTGAGAAGATCGCATGAAAATTGTTGCTGTCACTGCCTGCCCAACTGGTATTGCACATACTTATATGGCAGCCGATGCGCTTACCAAAGCGGCACCGAAATACAATGTCCACATCAAAGTTGAAACCCAAGGCGCAATGGGCATCGAAAACCAACTTACCTCGCACGATATCGCCCAAGCCGATAAAGTCTTGATTGTATCTGATATTGAAATCGAACAAGCCGCTCGATTTGAGACCATGGATACCATCAAGATTTCGATTGAAGATGTGCTACTCAACGTCGATAAAGTCTTTCTCGTTCACTGCCGTCATTAACAAACCATACAAGCATGAACGAATACCAAATCACCTTTCTGGTGGATAATGCCGAAGCGAGCACTTACGTCGCCCAACCGCTGCGCCAGTTGGCGAAAAAATTCAAAAGTACGCTCCGTATTATCAACATTACCCGCAATCGTACCGCTGAACTGAGCAAGTCTGTCGCCATGCTACAAGCAGGGTTAGTTCAAGGCGATCTCTGCCAAATCACAGCGGTGGGCATTGATGCCGAGCTTGCCTGTTTTGTTCTCAAAGACATCATTGCCGAGCACTTTACAATTGTGGGTGCGCAAATCAATTACGAATTTTCAAGCCAGCTCACCGAGCGTTTTCCGCAGATTTGTCCACCAAGTGAGATCCACTGGCACTACGCCAAAGCCCAAACCGAGCTGACCAAATTTGAGTGTTTAAAAGGGCTGGCGCAGCTTATCTACCCACAAGATCCTGATGAGTTAATTTTGGCTTTCATCAAACGTGAAGAACGTTCAGCCACTTGTGTCACACCAGGGATCGCGCTGCCGCATGTGATGTTTGCCGATACCAACCATATTTCGGTTGCGGTGATCACCAGCGAGACACCGATTGATTGGGAGTCAAAGATGGGCGAGGTGCACTTAGCAATAGCACTGGTGATGCCAGCCAAACCCACCCGTGAACAGATCGTCTCTGCGACTAACCTCACCCGTAACTTATTGTGCGATCAGTTATGCGAGCGCTTAAAACTCACCAAAAGCCGAGTGGCACTTCAAGCCATGCTGATGTACTCGATGTCACGTTTATTACCTTAACGGGTGAGCTTTATTCTGACGGGTATCACATCGAGCCTCGGTACTCGGTTGGCGTTCTACCGGTACGGCTTTTAAACACACGGCAGAAGTAGTTCACGTCTTTAAAGCCACAGCGTAGCGACACTTCATTCAGCTTAAAATTGTATTTCTTGAGCATGAACTTGGCGCGATCAATCCGTACCCAAGTAATGTAATCAGCCAATGTCATGTGCCCTTGCTGACGGAACAAGCGTGATAGATGATTCGCCGAAATACTAAAGCGAGAGGCAATACTGTCACGGGTGATCGAACGATGAAAGTTCTCTTGAATATAAATACAAATGCCTTGGTAAAGATCTTGAACGCGACTGTGTGATTTCTCGACGGGTGCATCCAGCATGGTTTTACTGTATTGCAACAAGGCTTGGAGCAATAACTCGTCCATCGGTTTTTTGTTACTTTCCCGTGCCAACGAACTCAAAGCTTCCAAAATATTATCAATCGCAAAACCCGAGCGAGTTTGAATACTGTGCTTTTGAATGTCGTAAAAACTCGCCTCACCTTTACGTTTACTCACCAAACTCAGCCCTAACTGGCGCCGTCCAAACAGCATACTTAAGACCGAGCAATCAGTATCCCAATCCGGTTTATTCCAGCAGTTAGGCGGCACAAAAATCGCGTCTCCCGTCTTAGCGATGACCTTGGTAATGGTGCGGTCATGCCCTTCCATTTCATTGATGTATTCGCCATCTAGCACTAACTCTAAACGTGGAAAGTTAACCTGATAGCTAAACGGTGGAGGGGTATGAAAATCCCCCGCAAACCAAATGTGATGGAATGGTTCGCGCTCATTGAGCACCGACGAAATCAAATCATGAAATACCATTATTACACTCTCAATAAGCATGCTTAATGCTATGCAGATATAGATATACCTGCTGTTGAGCTTGTTGGCTATTGAGCAAAATCACAACTTACGATAAGCGTTACAATAATCCAGAAAAAGACTTAAATTTACAGCTCTACAAAGCGTTAAACCCACACCAATAATAAACATAATCCATTGTTATAATTAGATTAAATTGTTTTCACCCCTGTATTTCCATCACTAAACCCGCCTTCAACACCGATCAAAATCACACTCTTTTTCTCTAGCTACAATCGTCTAGTAAATGCATTTTATCTTCACTACAGACTCTGTTTCAGCCAGTGAAAAATACCTTTAACACAAGAAAACAGTATTAGAGGTTTTTCATGATCACCACGTTAATCAATCAAGATTTGATTAAGCTCGATCTCCAAGCCGACTCAAAAGAAGCGGTATTTAACGAATTAATCGAGATCTTATTTGCCCAAGGGCGTATTTCAGACAAGGCGCAATTTCTCGCAGATATCCAAGCGCGTGAGGCCGTCGGGAACACTGGCTTTGAAGAAGGCGTGGCGATCCCGCACGCCAAAAGTGCCGCGGTATTAAAACCGGCGGTGGTTATTGGGGTTAGTCAGTCAGGGATCGACTATGGTGCAGAAGATGGCTTGCCTTCAAAACTGTTTTTCATGATTGCCTCACCAGACGGTGGTGACAATCATCACATTGAAGTGCTCGCTCAGCTTTCTTCTAAACTGATCGAAGATGGCTTTATCGACAATTTCATCAACGCCCCATCGAACGAAGCGGCGTTAGCCCTGCTACTCGCTGAGCAAAACCAAGCAGCACCATCAACCCCTTCTCATACAGATGTAGCAAACCAAGGCTTTATCATTGGCGTGACGGGTTGCCCTGCAGGTGTTGCACATACCTACCTTGCAGCCGAAGCCCTTCAGAAAGGAGCGACCGAGTTAGGTTACGACATCTTAGTCGAGACCAATGGCTCCATCGGGGTGAAAAACAGCCCTAGCGCAGATGACATTGCCCGCGCCGACGCCATTGTGGTGGCGTGTGATAAGCAAGTCGACATGACGCGTTTTGCTGGTAAGCGCCTTATCAAAACCAATGTTAAAGCGCCGATCAAAGATGCCAAAGGCGTGATTAACCAAGCACTTGCCGCACCGCAATACCAAGTCGAACAAGGAGCAAATCCAGCATCACAAGCCGCAACCTCAGCCAATTCAATGGCAAGCAAAGCCTCAGATGCACGCTCTGATCTGTACCGTTATTTAATGAACGGTGTGTCGCACATGATCCCATTTGTGGTGACAGGCGGCTTGTTGATCGCCCTTGCGCTTGCCATTGGTGGCGAGCCTTCAGAAGCAGGCATGGCGATTCCTAAAGGCAGCATGTGGAACCAAATTTTGGATGTGGGTGTGGTCGCCTTTACGCTGATGATCCCCATCCTTGCAGGCTATATCGCTTACGCCATTGCTGACCGTCCAGCGTTAGCACCGGGCTTAATTGGTGGTTGGATCGCCAATAACGGTTCTTTCTACGGCGCTGATGCTGGTACTGGCTTTATTGGTGCCATCGTCGCGGGTTTGTTAGTGGGTTACTTCGTGAAATGGATTGTCTCCATTAACTACCACAAATTCATTCAGCCACTGGTGCCAATCATGATTGCACCAATAACGGGCTCACTGTTCATCGCTGGCTTATTCATCTTTGTGATTGGCGCACCGATTGCGGATTTGATGACCAGCCTTACCGCGCTATTGACCAGCATGAGCACAGGTAACGTGATCCTACTGGGTATCGTCCTCGGTGGTATGGCGGGCTTTGATATGGGTGGTCCATTCAACAAAGTCGCGTTCCTGTTCTCGGTTGGCATGATTGCTAGCGGTCAAACCCAATTCATGGGGGCAATGGCTTGTGCTATCCCAGTCGCTCCACTCGGTATGGCGCTCGCAACCGCATTGGGCCGTAAATTCGAACTGTTTGAAGCCTCTGAATTAGAAGCCGGTAAAGCCGCTGGTGCGATGGGTTTAGTAGGCATTTCAGAAGGTGCGATCCCATTTGCCGCTCAAGACCCGATGTCTGTTATTCCTGCCAACGTACTGGGCTCGATGGTTGCCGCTGTTATGGCGTTCTCTTTCGGCATTACCAACAGCGTTGCTCACGGTGGTCCTGTAGTGGCGCTACTTGGCGCAATGAACCACCCGCTACTGGCGCTGATCTGCATGGCAGCAGGTGCGACAGTGACAGCTCTCACCTGTGTCGCACTCAAGAAAATGCGCAAAGCAAAACTGGTCGCAGTGACAGCGTAACGCACATTCCTCTCATCGTCATGGCTTGAGCAATAACGCTCAAGCCAAACCAAAAACTTTCTTCTATTTCACATTAATGATGACAGGTGATCCTCATGTCTGATCTACATGCTGCCACTGTATCTCACCAAGGATACGCTCCTGAAGCTGCACCTACTGCGCCAAACACGAACACGGCGTTAAACCAGCGCCATTCAATGCAAGTGGAACTAACCTTGCTACCGACTATGTTGCGTAAGTTTTTTCCGATGACCAATGTGATCCAAAACTACGCATGGGGGAGCACCTCTTCCATCCATGATCTCTTTGGCATAACTAACCCAAACCACGAACCTCAAGCTGAAGTCTGGATGGGAGCGCACCCCAACGGCTGCTCAACCATAGGAATTGGCGCTAATGCCACCAAACTCTCTACCTTGATCGACAACAATGCCGCCCTATTTTTAAACGATGCGATTGCCGATCATTTTGGTGAGCTGCCTTACCTCTTTAAAATATTGGCGGCTGAAAAAGCGCTATCGATCCAAGTACATCCAAATAAAGCGCAAGCCGAACGGGGCTTTGCGCGAGAACAACAGCAAGGTATTGCGCTCACTGCCAGCCATCGCAATTACAAAGATCCTAACCACAAGCCAGAACTGGTATATGCCTTAACACCGTATCAGGCAATGAATGGATTTAGATCGACGGCGCAGATCATCAATAACTTTAAACAACTGGCGATCAGCGAGCTTGAGCCCTTAATTAACCAACTAGAATCATCACCGACACCACAAGCGTTAGCCGACTTCTTTGCCGCGCTACTTTCAATCGAAGGTGAAGCCAAAGCTCAAGCAATTAATAAACTAATCCACTATGCCAGCCAATCCGAACAACCGCTGTTTACCTTAATTACCGAGTTAGCTAAACAGTACCCTGGCGATGTTGGTTTATTCGCCCCACTACTGCTCAATGTCATCACTCTAGAACCTGGTCAAGCGATGTTTTTAGATGCTGAAACCCCCCACGCTTACATTAAAGGGACTGGACTTGAGATCATGGCAAACTCAGACAACGTGCTGCGCGCAGGGCTCACCCCTAAACACATGGACGTGGACGAACTGATCGCCTGCACACGATTTGTAGAAAAGCCTTATCAAGACTTACTGCTAACGCCGATAGAGTGTGAGGACATGCTGGAATACCCAATTCCAGTCGACGATTTTAAGTTCGCTATTATTCAACGTGCTCACCAGCGCATTATTGTCAGCAATAGCGCTGAGATCTTACTGCCACTGGACGATACATTAGTGCTAACTCACCCAGATGGAGAATCTTGCGTGATTGAAAAAGGACAATCTGTGTTTATTCCGGCCTACGCACAAAGTTATCAGCTCGATTGTAAAGGAAGGATCGCCCGCGCTTATTGCTAATAGCCAATCTTTAATCGCCTTGCTTTAATAATCCAGCTATTAAGAAAAAACGTTAACAAACATATTAATAAGCCTCGTTCATGCGAGGCTTTCTTTTGTCATCAACTTTGCTAGCAACAAAAATAAATGTGATCACACCGAGGTTCTATTAATGACCTTAGTCACACTTAAAATAGGGTGATACAAAAATATAGTTGATGATCTTTTTTTACTATTTCTGATTTTTAGCTCAAGCCTTAAATTAAACACATCAGTTAAATACGTAACGAGTTAAAAAATGATCACGCAATTAACCAACCTAAACCTAATTAAAAAAGAGCTAACGGCAAATACCAAAGCAGAAGTGTTTGATGAGCTAGCTCAAATGCTGTTTGAAAATAGCCGTATTAGCAGCAAAGCTGATTTCCTTACCGATATCGCAGCGCGTGAATCTATTGGTGTGACATCAACCGATGGCATCGCCTACCCTCACTCAAAAAGTAAAGCTGTTATCGAGCCTGCTATAGCTGTTGGTGTTAAGGCTAACGGCATTGACTACGATGACGAAGACGGCATCAAACCAACCGTGTTCTTTATGATTGCCTCTCCTGATAATGGCGCTGATCACCACATTTACGTTCTTCAAGAATTATTCGGAAAATTCAGCGAAGAATTTATTGAAAATATCCATAACGCAAAAGATGAAGACCAAATTCTGACTATTTTAATTAATTCATAAGGCATAGTAATTATGAGTACCCTAGCCGTTCAACCAACAAATAATAGTGATGTTAAAAAGTTCATGAGTACCTTAAAAGGTCACCTTTTATTCGGTACTTCTCACATGCTGCCTTTCATTGTCGCCGGTGGTGTATTATTAGCACTCGCGGTAATGGCATCAGGTAAAGGCGCTGTACCTGCTGATGGTCTCCTTGCTGATATTTCTAATATTGGTATTAAAGGTTTAGTGTTATTCCCAATTATTCTTGGTGGTTTCATTGGCTATTCCATCGCGGATAAACCCGCTCTTGCTCCTGCGATGATTTCATCTGGCATTATGGCAGACATGGGCGGCGGCTTCCTTGGCTGTATCGTGGCAGGTTTCATTGCTGGTGGCGTCGTTTTCCAACTAAAGAAAATCCCACTATCAGCTAACATGACAGCCCTTGGTGCTTACTTCATCTACCCACTTCTTGGCACCCTAATTTCTGCAGGTATCGTGCTTTGGGGTATCGGTGAACCAATCAAAATCTTCATGGCAGCAATGAACGAGTTCCTTGCTTCTATGGCTGGCGCATCAAAAATGGTACTGGGTACAATTCTTGGTGGTATGACAGCATTTGATATGGGCGGCCCAATCAACAAAGTAGCAACCCTATTTGCTCAAACACAAGTTGATACCCAACCTTGGCTAATGGGCGGTGTTGGTATCGCGATCTGTACCCCACCACTAGGTATGGCGCTAGCAACTTTCATGTTCAAAAAGAAATTCACAAAACAAGAACAAGAAGCTGGTAAAGCCGCCGCTATCATGGGCTCAATCGGTATCTCTGAAGGTGCAATCCCATTCGCTGCGAACGACCCTGTACGCGTACTTCCTTCTATCGTTGCGGGCGGTATCGTTGGCTGTGTATTCGGCTTCTTAACTAACGTTTTACTTCATGCTCCTTGGGGCGGTTTAATCACCGCACCGGTATCAAGCAACATCCCAATGTATGTGGTTGGTATCGCACTAGGTTCGCTCACAACCGCGCTTATCGTTGGCTTCTGGAAACCTGTGGTTGTTGAAGATGACGAACAAGAAATTGAAGCAGCGCCAGTACAAACTGCGGCACCAGTGGCTGGCGAAGGTGAATACGATGTGGTTGCCGTAACTTGTTGCCCATCAGGTGTGGCTCACACCTTCATGGCAGCGAAAGCGCTAGAAAAAGCAGGTGCGGCTGCGGGGATCAAAATCAAAGTTGAAACCCAAGGTCAAAACGGGGTGCAAAACCGCATTACCGACCTAGATGTAGCTAACGCGAAATTGGTTATCTTGGCTCACGATATTCAAGTGAAAGACGCCCAACGCTTCGCAAATGCCAATGTCGTTGAGTGCTCAACCAAAGAAGCGATGAAGAAAGCCGCGACGCTTATCCAAGGTTAAGTAATTCGTTAACTCACGCACAATTACAACACCAATAAAGCTCTCCTCTTTGGAGAGCTTTTTATTTCATGGTACCTTTCGTTATTCCAGCCCAGCTATACTATCAGTCGCTTATTAAATGCATTTCATTCCTAACTGAATAAATTGGTTCACCAAAATAACGAACTGATTGCATATTTAGACTGTAATTTAACTTTTCAATTTTTAAATAAACTTAAATAACCAAGATCAAAAAAAGACATAATTGTCACTCTTATTAATAAGCATTCATTTACACATCCCTTCCACGAATACATTATTGCGTTTTTATTTCCAGAGGGGTAAGAGAAGCGTCTTCTCTAAAAACAGAAAATGTGGAAAGCACTTAATAATAAAAGCATAGGATTCCAACTAAAGTTTGTAATAAGCGTATTGCTTATTATTTCTTTCTCGTCGGTAGCCACCATTGTTTATCGAAACTCTGCCGAGATCTTACTCGAAGATACATTACAAGAGCAGCAATCGAAACTAAACGCGATGGCAGCAAGTATTGCCGGACAATTCAATATCTACCTTGAAAGCGCCAAAGAGCTCGAAAGTGCTTTTCGTCTTGGTTACCTACATGGATTAACCGTTGAAGGTGACACGATTAACTTTGCAGGACAGCAAGTTCGCAATGTCACGCTTAACGGACAATCTATGATCAACAACACCGATGTTGTCGATCGCTTTACCCAAAACACCAGTGCAATTGCGACTTTATTTGTTGCCACAGGCAATGACTTCATTCGTGTAGCGACATCACTCAAAGATCATAATGGTAACCGTGCACTAGGCACGAAACTGGGGCTAAATCACCCTGGTTATCAGCAACTAAAAAATGGTCAGCCTTACTACGCGAAAGTTGTTCTTTTCAATCATGACTACCTTACCTATTACGCACCAATTAAAAATGCCAATGGCAAAGTGGTAGCGATCTCCTTTATTGGTCTATCGATTGAAAGCGCATCTAAAGCGGTGTTTGATAGCGTAAGTAATATCCGCTGGGGTGATTCTGGCTATACCATTGTGACCGATAACGATAAAAGCAACTTGGGTGTTTATCTTTACCACCCAGATAGCACCAAACTCGGTCAATCCATTATCAACATTGCTGACTCCAGTGGTAATAAACCATTTGGTCAGATTTTTGAATCAAACAACGGTATTATCAAATACCCATTTGAGTTCAATGGTATGGTCGGTGAAAAATACCTAGTTTACACCGAAGTACCTGGTTGGAACTGGAAACTACTAGGCGGTACTTTTATTAAAGAAGTCACCCAAGGTAGCCAACAGCTTCTAACTATCATCGTTATTGTTGCGCTTGTTGCTGGCGTGCTGACCTTTATTATCCTTGGTTTCTACCTCAATAAGCTGATCAACCCACTTGTGTCACTAACAGGCTACATGGATCGCTTAGGTAAAGGTGAAGTAACCTTGACCATGGAAAAAGGCAATACCCAATCAGGCAACGAAATTGAACGCCTAACAGGTGGTGTTCATAACATGGCTGCCAAGTTAAACGAATTGGTTGGCGCCATTCGCACCACCAGCGAAACCGTCCATAGCCAAGCAAGCAATGTGTCTAACGACGCTCAACAAAGCCTCAGCCAATCGGATGTTCAGCAAGAACAAGTGGAGCAAGTGGTTACAGCAATCGAAGAGATGGCATCATCGGCGAAATCCGTTGCTGAACAAGTTGAGGCCATTGCTGAGAGTGTCCGCTCAGCGAACCAAGACAGTACATCTGGCTCTGATTTGGTATCGCAAGTGAGCGTAGAAGTGGCAGATCTAAACGAACAACTCAAGCAATCAGCAGAAGCCATCGATATGGTGAGCCGCGAAAGCGACAACATTCAAGCCGTGACCCGCATGATTGATGAAATCGCCGAGCAAACCAACTTGCTGGCATTAAACGCAGCAATCGAAGCTGCGCGTGCCGGCGAACAAGGGCGAGGCTTTGCTGTCGTAGCAGATGAAGTACGTACCCTAGCGCACCGCACCCAAGAGTCAGTAAAAGAAGTTGTCGGTATTATCGACCAACTTCGCGGCTGTACTAGCAGCGCGGTATCTATGATGTCGGAGAGCCAGAAGAAAGGAAAACTGGTAACCGAGCAAGCGACACAAGCAGGTCTGGCTTTAGAAGGCATTACCACGCAGGTAACCGAAATTGCCGCTCAAGCAGAAGTGATTGCCGCAACGTCTGAAGAGCAAGCGCAAGTATCACAAGAGATTGCGACCAATGCGACCGAAATCAGCAACCTGAACCGCCAAGGTCGAGATATTGCTGCAGAAACATCAAAGAGTGCAACCAATCTGCAAGAGCTATCAGAAGAGCTACAAAACCAAGTAGATTACTTCCACTAAGCGATAGCGCTAAAAGCAAAATACCATTGCACTAATCACCAGCAAAAGAGAGGCATGATGCCTCTCTTTTTTTTTATCTCTATGCACTTAAGGTTTTCGTCAAAAAATGCAGCGAGCTGGATTGCGGATAATCTTCAAGGGTCATTTGGCATTGATAGCCCAGCTTTTCATAGAAAGGGCGAGCCTGAAAACTTAACGTATCCACCAGCGACTGACGACAACCTAGCTTTATTGCTTGTTGCTCTAATCGCTCCATCAACTGACTGCCCACCTGCTGACCACGCACTGCTTCATCGACCCACAAAAACTTAATCAATAACCAATTGCCCCACACTTCCGCGTAGATCCCACCTTGTTTTTGCTCTCGCTCATCAATGGCGTACAAGGCCAACGACTGTTTGCGGATCCCCTCTAGGTGCGGAGTGTTATGACGAATCAAACCATCACGGATCACCTTAATATCATCATCACTGGGACTGAGGTCGAACTGATATTCCATGGTGATACTCCTTTATCGCTCATTTCATTCTTTGTCATCATCAATATCGACTTACGCCTTTACTCTATCTTTGTACGGAATAAAGGTTAAGCACAGAAACGAAAAAAGGTTTCCCCTCAATGTATCAGCCAAACATCAAGAGGAAACCTGTGGTTATGTCGTTTTAGTGCAAGTCACCAACACTAAACTTTGAGAACAATTTAAAGCTTGTTATCACGCCTGCTGTGGCGCTTGCTCTAATTGTTCAAGCTGAGATTCTGATTGCTGCTCGACCTGCTTTGTCGCTAATGGGCGACGCCATTCACGTAAGCGCTGCAATGCCACAAAGTAAATCGGTACTAGCAAACAACCAATGATAGTCGCTGCTAACATGCCGCCAAAGCTGGCTGCACCTAGGGCATTCAGGCTGGCTGCACCTGCATTCGATGCCAATACCAATGGCACGACACCCAAGATGAAGGCGAAGGCTGTCATCATTACCGCACGAATACGCAGCGCAATCGCTTCTTTTGCTGATTCAAGGATACCCAGACCACGCTCTTCACGTAGCACTTTGGCAAACTCGACAATCAGAATGGCATTACGGCTTGCCATACCAATCATCAGAATCAGTGCCACTTGGGTGTACAAGTTAATGGTGCCACCGAGTGAAGCAACAAAGGCAAGCGCACCAAAGACCCCGGTCGGCACACACAATACAATGGCTAATGGGATCATCCAGCTTTCGTACTGAGCCACCAAGAACAAGTATGTGAACAAGAGAGCCAGCGCAAACAAGTAAGGCGCAGAATCACCCGCTTCAAGCTCTTGGTAAGTCATCCCTGTCCACTCCACTGCATAGCCATCAGGCAGCGCTGTTTTCGCTAGCGCTTCCATCTTGGCAATCGCATCGCCCGAGCTAAAGCCCGCCGCTGGGATCGCTAATACTTGAGCTGTATTGTACAAGTTATAACGTGCGGTAGAGTCGGCACCCACCAATGGGCGATATTCAGCAAAGCTAGAAAGCTTGATCATCTCACCTGACGCAGAACGAACGTAGACACGTGATAAGTCCGCTTCTTCATTACGGTACTCTTGCTCTGCCAATAAATTCACTTGGTAGTTCTTACCGAACTTAGTGAAGTCATTGACATAGGCGTTACCCATCATAGCGCCCAGTGTGGCATTCACTTCTGCCAAATCCACGCCTAGTGCCATTGCTTTTGCACGGTCAATATCGAGATACAGCTGAGGAACATTGGCGCTGAAGGTAGTAAATGCAAAGTCGATTTCTTCCGCTTCATTTAACGCCGCTAAGTAACTCTCA
Source organism: Photobacterium jeanii (assembly GCF_001650345.1). Classification (GTDB taxonomy): domain Bacteria; phylum Pseudomonadota; class Gammaproteobacteria; order Enterobacterales; family Vibrionaceae; genus Photobacterium; species Photobacterium jeanii. The sequence goes on from NZ_LVHF01000033.1 coordinate 104,838, forward strand.
AGTGCTGGTGCCATCTCTTCGATTGGACGACCATTCAGCTCTTCCACTTGTAACGTCAAACCGCCCGCATTACCTAGCCCCGGAATAGGAGGCATCGAGAACGCCATACCCGCGACATTGGGATCACCATCAATCATGGCCTGTACTTTCGCGACTAAGGCAAACTCTGTTTCCTCAGGGCTATTACGTTCATGCCAATCATCCAGAACCACAATCATCATACCGGCATTCGATGATGCAGCGCCTTTTAGCAAGCTGTAGCCTTTCGCTGCGACGACGTGTTTCACGCCCGGCAGTTCACTCACTTTCGCGACCATGTCATCGATCATAGGATCGGTGCGATCCATCGACGCTGCTTCAGGCAAGCTGACATCGACCATGAATGAACCTTGGTCATCCGCAGGTATAAAGTCAGTCGACATGGTTTTACCCAGCATAGCCGTCGCACCAATCATGGCGGCAAACAAGAAGCCAGCAATCAATAAGCGCTTGCCCAAAAAGCCCACAGAATTTACGTAACCACGGGTTACCCAATCAACAAAACGGTTGAACGCAGCCAGTACACCACGGGTTGGCTTTTCTTCATGGCGCATTAATGCCGCACAAAGCGCTGGAGTAAGCGTCAATGCCACAATGGTTGAGATCGCCGTCGATACCGAAATCGTCACACCAAATTGCTGATACATCTGCCCCACCATACCCGGTGCGACTGAAACAGGACCAAATACCGCCAACAACACCAAGGCTGAAGCAATCAATGGGCCAGTCACTTCCTTCATTGCTTTCGAGGTTGCTTCAGGCGCAGCAAGGTGCTCCTCTTCCATGATCCGTTCTACGTTTTCTAACACCACGATAGCGGCATCCACCACCACCCCGATAGCCAGAATCAAACCGAACATAGAGATGGTGTTGATATCAATACCCAGTGCTGACATCACCACGAACGTTGCCACCAACGAAACCGGGATCGCCACGGTTGGGATCAAGGTTGCACGCCAGCTTTGTAAGAATAAGAAGGTCACTACCACAACTAAGCACACAGCAATGTAGAGCGTTTCAAAAACCTCATCCATCGACAGCTTAATAAAGGTGGTCGAGTCGAATGACACTTCGTAGTCCATATCGGTTGGGAAGCGATCCGCAAGGCTCTCCATCGCAGCACGCACATCTTCAGCAACTTGCACCGCATTCGCACCCGGCGCTTGGTAAATCGCTAAGATTGGACTCTCTTTACCTGCGAACGTAGACATTGCAGCATATTGTTCAGAACCCAGCTCCACTCGCGCCACGTCTTTAAGGTAAATGAAGCTACCATCTGGCTCTGCGCGCAGAATAACCTCTTCAAATTGCTCTGCATTAACCAATCGACCTTGGGTTTGGATGGTGTATTGAAATACCTGCTGACCCGCTCCCGGACGCTCACCCAGTTTACCCGCTGCTACCGTGGTATTTTGAGCCGCAATCGCCGCTGAAATATCGTTGGCTGTAATACCCTTTGCCGCCATTTTTTCTGGGTTTAACCATACGCGCATCGAGTATTTTTGCTCACCAATCACCTGCACTTTACCTACGCCTTTAACACGCAATAAAGCATCAACCATATTGAGTGAAGCGTAATTCGACAGGAACAAGTTGTCGTAGGTACCGTTAGGTGAAAACGGGTTAACTGTCATCAAAATTGAATTCGAGACTTTCTCGACTGTCACCCCTTGCTGTTTCACTGGCTCTGGCAACTTGGCCATCGCTTTATTAACGCGGTTTTGCACCAGCACCTGCGCCTTATCAGGGTCAGTACCTATCGCAAAAGTCACGTACGCAATGTAGGTGTTATCGTTGTTCGATTTTGAGTCGAGGTAAATCATCCCCTCAACGCCATTGATCTCTTGTTCAATCGTGGTAGCGACCGTATCACGCAACGTGTTGTGATCTGCGCCGGGGAAAACTGCAAACACTTCAATCGAAGGTGGTACGACATTCGGAAATTGTGAAATCGGCATTTTCGCTAAGCTAAGTAAACCCGCTAGCGTCATCACAATCGAAATAACGATCGCGAATTTCGGCCGTTTAATGAAAAACTCTGCCATGACATCAACCTCTACTGGATTACTTCAATCGGTTGACCTGCACGCACTTGCTGCAAGCCTTCCACAATCAGGCGTTCACCATCTTGAAGTCCATTTTCAACTACCCAGTTTTTCCCTAAACGCTGACCCAGCGTTAGGTAACGCTGCTCAGCTAAATCCTGCTGATTGGCAACCATCACAAAACGACCCGCTTGATCTTCTTGCACCGCCGATTGTGGGATCACAATCTTTTGCTCACCCTGGCTATTAGTGGTAGTTAGCGTCACGAACTGCCCCGGCACCAAAAGTGCTTCAGGGTTGGGAAATTTGATACGAAAAGTGATTGTGCCGTTGCTACCGTCCACTTGGTTATCGACAAAGTTCACTTCACCTTGGTGGCGATAAACTGTGCCATTGGCAAGTTGTAAACGAATATCCGGTGCGGTGATCGCTTCACCACGCTGCATCTTGTCTTGGAGGTCGTTTAAATATTGTTTCTCGTTAAGCTTGATGCTGACGTACATATTGTCGTAGCTCACCAAACGCGTTAAAGCGGCGCTTTCAGGGCCAACTAAGCTGCCTGTACTCACACGACTCGCCCCAACCACACCATCAAATGGCGCTGTTACCTTGGTGTAAGACAGTTCCAACTTAGCGCGTTCTAAATCCGCTTTCGCAGCTTTCACTTGGGCAGCTAACTCTTTGCGCTCCGCTTCTAATTGCTCAAGCTCAATTTGGGTGAGTGCGGCTTTCGCGACCAGTTTTTTCGCTTTGCGGTAAGTTTTATCACTGATTTGAAATTGCGCATCGGCTTGTTCCACCATGGCTTCAAGGCGCTGCACTTCGATTTGATATGGCACAGGATCAATACGGAATAATACCTCGCCTTTTTTCACCATTTCGCCTTCAGTGAATAAGCGCTCGGTAATGTAACCTGACACTTTCGGAACGATATCAACTTTATCGACCGCCTGAGTTTTTCCCACAAATTGCTCACTCAAACTGGTTTCTTGTAGGGCTAACGGAAGCACTTTCACTTGAGGGCTAGGTGCTGCCATCGTGACCTCTGCGGATGCAGAAGGAATAATAGACTCGTTACACGCTGCCAAGAGTAACGGCATCAAAACAACGAGGGCTTTGGCTGATGTACGCATGTGGATCTCCAGAAGGATTAAAATCGCGGAGATCATAAAAAGAAAGGTATCAATTGAAGAATCAGGACCTATAACCTCAAGTTATAGGTCGCGATAAATGTGCCAGTTAATCTTGATTGAAATCAATGAAAGCTGCCAAGTGATTGAAAACAACCTTCATCATGCAGAAGGGCGAAGCAATAAAGTGTGAACTATTTCAAACTAAACTCCTGCTGCAAACTGGAGCGAAGAAACTGAGCCACAGGGCCGAGTCGCTCGTTAGCACGCCACATCAAATCTACCAAGAACGCAGTGCTATTGGTTTGAAATACAGGGTTAAACTCTTTTAGGGTGCCGCTTTCAATTTTATGCTCAAGTAGCAATGACGGAACGGTCGCCCAGCCAATACCCTGCTCAACCATATGTAATAAATCATGTTGATACTGAGCACACCAAATCTCTTGCGAGATCTTACCCTGAGATGACCAAAATGGATGCTCTAACATGGCTTTACAGGCAATTTGACGCTCATTTAGCATGTCGTCTATCGAAACGGATTCCAGATCTGCCAATGGAAAATCTGGACTGCAAATAAATGACCATTCAATATTACCAATAGAAGCAAAATCCATGTTTCTAGGCACAGCATCAGTCACTAAACAGACCCCAAACAACGCCGTTCCCTCACTCACCAGTTGCTCAAACTCAGCCCCAGATGCTCGCAGCAGATTAATCACTGTCAGTGGGTAGCGCTGCGCTACTTTTTCCAGCGTGGTTTCTATTAACTCAACGGGGATCAACTCTTCAATCACAATCGTTAATGAGTCTTCAACCGCCATATTGGCTTGCTTGGCGTAATTTTGGATTCGCTCCGCTTGCCTCAGTAACACTTTAGCTTGATCGAATAAACGTATGCCTTGCTCTGTCATCACTGGGTATTTCCCCGAACGATCAAACAGAGTCATTCCTAAATCAAGTTCAAGGTTATTAATGCTAATACTGATCGCCCCTTGGCTTTTACCAAGGTGACGAGCAGCAGCAGAAAATGAACCTTTCTCTGCCGCGGTCATAAAAGCGGATAACTGATCTAAATTAAGCATACGCATACGATATTAAGCCTATTGATACATTGATTATTGATGCTGGCTCTTATATAGGCGAATCAAAACCTCAATATTGTGAGCCAATCACATTCACGCACAGTCAATTTGAATAAGCGGAACAAGAGCTCTATCCAAATTACTAGATATAAAAAGACCCCACTCAAAATGCAGGTGAGTGGGGTGGTCGACAATGAATAAAATGAAAAAACCCGATGCAGTAGTGTGCATCCATAAGGTCAATCAACGAATGACCTTAAAGTTGCCCGCTAACTGTAAACTAACGTCTTCATTCGCCATTACATCAGAGAGAGGGTAAAAATTAAGGCAATAACGACGCACCAATTTCAGCTTCAATTAAGGCATCTTCCGTTATGGCATCCTCAATAACGGCATCTTCGACTTCTCTATCGATAATGTCTTGCTCAATACTGTCGACAACAATCGCATCTTGAATGGCTTCCTGACATTCAATGTCGGCGTAAGCACCATCAATCACATTGGCACTCGCACCAATCGCGGCGCCAGTCGACGCATCGCCCGCCACAGCACCAACAACACCACCCACTACCGCGCCTTCAATAGCATCGGTAATTTCATTACGCGGTTCACACGGATTTGCCATCACACTCATCGAGCCCATCGCGAGCAAAACAGCCAAAACTTTTTTCATAACAGATCTCTTTACACTCTTTCTCGACTTAGTACTTCGGCAATGAAACCCACTAAGCCTTTAATAAAATTATTGCTTTCGCCTTCCTTGGCGACGACATCAAATTAGTTATTAACAGAGAGCCTGTTATTAGAAATCAAGCACTAGGCCAATTTTCCCGTAGGAGTTACGCTTATCTTTTTCGATGAAACTACCTTCGTTACCCACTTCAACGTATGGCTTGATACCATCGATATTGTTGAAAGTGGCACGAAACTCATAGTTTTGGATGTGGTTACGCGCCGATACTTTTTTGGTTGCGTTATCCAATTGAGATTGATTAATAAACTTCGCGCTTACGTACACGTTATCCGTCGCTTGCACACCTGCGCCTAAATCAACACGTACGATATTTGATTGCAGATCTTTTACTTTTTTCAATGCAACATCGTTACGAACACGGCCAAATACATCAACTTCACCCAACTGAGTACCTGCCGATAGGCCTAGCTTGCCAACATTTGTTGGAAGTTGAGTTTGGTGTACATACTCGCCTTCACCTTTTAGCCAGAAGCTATCAAAATCGTGGGTGTAGCTCGCGTTATATTCGTTGTTTGAGCCTGCACGCTTAGCAGATAAACCAAAGCCTTCATAACTTACAAAAGCTTTAAGACCTGCTTTATTTTCACCAATCTGGCCCTGAGAGTTCACTTTCTGATCCAGTTCTAAACCACCTGCTAGCTCACTTGCTACTGCGCCACCAGAAAGTAGTGCCATCATAGACACTGCCAAGATTGCCTTTTTCATCCTAAATACCTCTAAATCACAAATAAGGCATCCGTGCTCAATTCCCCTGTCCTTAGGTGAGGCAGACTTTACGTAATGGTGAAATTAAGAGCGAAATAGGACCTATTGACATAACTAATATGTCAAACGATACGTATATAAAAGAGTTTGTGGTGTAGGGTTTTGTGGGCAGGGAGGATAAGATCAGAATGCTCGCAGTACCTGTGGCTAAAGGCACTGCGATTCAATGTGTAAATTATGGCTAAATTGAGGCTTACAAGAATTTCTCAATTAACACTTCATCAATGTATTAACCGCGCACATAAGAGAACAGCTTTTCATAGCCTTTATCTTCAGCCGCAACAAGTGTCGACTCAAACAAACGCTTCAATACCTTGCGAGCACCATAATCAATCACCATAATTAATGAACCTCACCCACAACACTGGCACCAATAAAATTAGCGCAGAAGCAACATAAACCAGCATTGAAAAATCCAGTTGCTGTGAATGAATTTCCACCATCACAAAAACACTACCAACTGCGCCACCAATGGCGATCGAAATATGCTGCAGCGCATTTTGTAAACTAATAAAGATTGGTCTTTCGACCTCATTTAGTCCTGTGATTAACTCAGTTGAAACGACCAAAGTACGGGCTGAACTCACGACGACAAATAAACAAAAAGCGAATGCGGCTAAGTGTAGATTTTCAAACTCAAACCCCATCACTAATGTAGTAACCATCAAGAGTGAACAAAACCAGACTAAAGCCATGACAGCCTTCTGATGAAACGGCTTTCGCGCGTACGCCTGCATAAGTACAAAAGCACCTACCCCGCTTACGGTATAACAGCTACTCAATAACTCACTCTTAATATGAAGGTTGGTTATCAATAGAACCGGAAACTGTGTGGAAACCGTAAAGGTACTAAGTACTGCCGCAACCAAGATTAACGCTGAAAAAACGATTTTCCGGTTATTTACTTGCGAGTTATTACGAATGCCTAAACGCCATAATTGGCGATGTGGTTTAGCATTATTCGAAAGTTCTAAAGTAGGCTTTGATGTAAACGCAGGCTGACCATTTCGCGTATTAAACACCACAAAAATAGCTAACAAAGCCACGCCAATAAGAACTGCGCCCAAAACGCTAAACCCTTGCTGCCAATTCACCGTCGATGAAAGAAATATCAGGCAAGGTACGCCCAAAGCTAGCGCCAAAGGAAAGGAGCTAAACAGCAATGCCAAATTGCGTTTTTTCTGCTCATCACTGGAAATCAACAACACATAATTCAGTACCCGCACCGCTAAAATGCCGCCAAACCCACCAGTGATAACCCGTACGATCAACAACAGATAAAAATCACTGATATGAGCTGTGATTAAGGTCATTAGAGTGATCCCCGTCAGCGCGATATTTATCTTCCTTTGCTCATTGATGTGATGCTGCGTACCGCGAACAAACAAGCAAACCACCGCCGCTGAAACAGCGTAAGCTGAGACCAAGTAGCCAGCATAAGCACTACTACCTACAGTATCTAATGCCATAGAGGCACTAAACGGCACTACCACTAACGAATCGAGGGCAACAAGAAAATAAATGAGAAAACAAAACCATTGCTGGTATCCCAGCTTGTTTGTAGAGCAAGGGGTGACGTTATCCATAGCACTCACTTTGATTTAGGTATCAACAGGAATAACGCAATGTAATTAAGAGTGATTTTGCAATAAAGATGCAATTGCTGGTTAGATAATCCCAGATAAGATAACAATAATTCTCGTATAATCTGTGGCGGATAAGCTCCAGCCATAAAAAGAACATCAACAGAGGCAATGACAGCGAGGTGGGTAGTGCTAGATAAAATTGAACAGAAATGGCTACAAAGTTTTCATGCTGTTTTTGAGCTCAATAGCTTTAAAAACGCGGCCGAGCAACTCGAGCTCCCCACTTCCAATATCAGCCGTCACATTACCTTGTTAGAACAGGCGTTAAATGTACGATTGTTTGAGCGCACGACTCGCCGTGTCAATGCCACCGAGGCAGGGAAACAGCTTTATTCTTCCACTCACTCTATATTCACAAACTTAAACGACGCATTAGAAGATATCGCTAAACACACCCACACCATGAGCGGACGACTTAGGCTCATCATGCCCGACATTGCGCCTTTATCCTCAGCCCTGGTGTCGTTTAGTTGTCGTTACCCTGATATTAACATTGGCTGCGAGACCAGTTTAAATCCACAAGAAGATCTTCTTGATGGCTTTGATCTCATCATCAGCTTTAACCGCGGCAAGCTCACCGACTGTGGTTGGGTCGCGAAAGAAATTCACCGTTTAGAAAGCGTCGTAGTCGGTTCTCCTGCGCTGATTAGCAAAGTAGGTAAACCTTATTTGCTTACCGAGTTAATCCAAATGCCATGTATTAGCAGTTTAACCGCACTCAACGCCAGCCCATGGGTCTTTCAAACAGGCAAACATCAGTTCATCAAACAAAGCGTCAACGCATCATTTAAAGTCAATAGCGGACAAACCGCCAGAACTGCCGCCATTGCAGGGTTAGGTTTTGCGATATTACCAAAAGAATCGTGCCGCCAAGAGCTTGAAGCTGGCACACTGAGCATAGTTGATATGGAAGCCACACCAGCCGATCTGGTGCTATACGCCATGTACTCAGGGCTAAAACATACCCCGCATCGTGTATCTGTGTTTCTTCAACACTTGCAAGAAGTGCTCAGTCAACATTAAGACCCTGTCCCATAAGTGATTCACCCATTGAGCCTTTTGTGACTCTCCTCTCCCTTGTCACCATCTTTATTAACTAGGTTCAAAGCAACCGTTGCCATTATCGTAAATCAAGAGCGTAAACGTAACGCTCTGGTCGTTTCATTGCACCTAGAGCATCGGCAAATAGCGATTAACTTACTGAGAGGGAATCAACACATGATTGTGATATTTGTTCATGGATGGAGCGTTACAGATACCAATACCTATGGCTTATTGCCTGAAGCTATCGCCAAGCAAGCCAGCAACTACGGGCTTAATATCGACATAAAACATATTTGGTTGGGGCGATATATCAGTTTTAACGACACAGTAAATATGACTGATATCATTCGCGCATTTGACCAAGCCTTACGAGACCAAATTCCAGCAGGCGATCATATCGCTGAGTTTTCCTGCATAACCCACTCAACGGGTGGTCCAGTTGTTCGTGAATGGTTGAATCACTATTATGGCAGCCACAATTTAGCGCAGAGTCCGTTACGTCATTTAGTGATGTTAGCGCCTGCTAATCATGGCTCACCATTAGCCGCACTCGGCAAACAGAGGGTTGGTCGAATTAAAGCTTGGTTTGATGGCGTAGAGCCTGGTCAGTTGATACTTGATTGGCTATCTCTTGGCAGCCAGCAACAAATCGATTTAGCTAAAGCCTACCTTGACTACCAACCTGCATCTAACCGCTTTTATCCGTTTGTGTTAACGGGTCAATCCATCGACAAGAAATTCTACGATTTTGTAAACAACTACCTAACCGAGCCCGGCTCTGATGGTGTCGTTCGGGTCTCGGGAGCGAATATGAACTTCAGCATGGTGAAGTTTGTAGAGTCAGAAGAAACAGATACTGTCTCACACATGTCTGAGAACCTCGCGGTGAGTTTGTTAAAACCCGTGAATGGATTCAACCGTCCCGAGCCAGTTCCCATCGGTGTAGTCCCAAATGCCAGTCACTCAGGAAAAAGTAAAGGGATCATGCGTAGTATCGCTAGCGCTAACTCAAAGAAAGTCCAACTTGCTGAGATTCTAAAATGCCTGCAAGTCACCTCACCTGACGATTACCAACAGCGCCAACTGGCACTCTCAGCACTGACCCAACAAACACAAAAACGAAGCCATCGTTATATCAATTTGGTTTTTATCGTTAAAGATGACCAAGGAGTACCTATAACCGACTACGATCTGGTTTTACTTGGTGGACCAAATCGCGAACCCGACAAACTATCAAAAGGCTTCTTCATCGACCGCCAAAAAAATGCAGCCAACCCCAATCATCTCGTCTATTACATAGATTACGATGTCATCATCAAAAGCAAACTAACCGGTTTTAGGATTATTGCCAGACCAGACCAAGGTTTTAGTTTTTATCACCCTGTTGAATTTCGTGATGAAACAGCAGAAATTGATGCGTTACTTAAACCCAATGAGACCTTATACATTGAGGTGGTGATTCACCGCCGTGTTGACCAAGCGGTTTTCCTCTTTGATGAGGCAAGTAATCCCCAAATGCACAAAAAAGGAAAATTAATTAAAACTGAAACCCGCCATAACTTTAAGGAGCAAAAACCAATAGACAAACCAATTTAATCACTCAACCAGAAGCAATTAACTCTGCAAAAGAAGCCGCAGTAATAAAGAAGTGAGAATAGATTAATAATTTTAAAACATGCTCACACGTCACCCTATCGGTTTGAATAGCGAGTTAACCCAAACCACTGAAAATAATAACGCTAAAAAAGGGAAGCTCATTGCTTCCCTTCATTTTGAGAAATGACACACGATCAACTTTCAAATGAAAGCTTCTCGCCGAACGTCTCTTTCCAATCTTTATCGAACTGTTCAACCGCAGGTTTGACTGCTGGATGAGCGAACATTTGCGCCGCCACATCGGTTGGTAATGTAATGGCTTCGATGCCCAGTTTCATCACCTCCATCGCTTGTTGAGTGTTTTTGAAACTGGCTGCCAAAATCTTCGCTGGTAGTTGGTTTTGATCGAGCAACAATTGAAGATCGGCGACCACTTCAACACCGTTGCCGTTCATCGCATCAATGCGGTTTACGTAAGGTGCTAGGTAGTCTGCACCGCACAGTGCTGCAAGGAAACCTTGTTGAGCAGAGTAGATAGCGGTAGCAAGAACCTGAATTCCCTCTTTTTTCATTAACTTAATTGCCGCTAAACCCGTTTCTGTTGCTGGCACTTTTACCACCATATCGTAAGGCAATTCATTCAGTTGACGTGCTTCTGCCACCATGCCTTCAACAGTTGAACTCACGACTTGCGCGTGAAAACGCGGTGTCCCGCCAAGTGCTTCTTGCATGCCTGTTAGGGTTTCATTCAGTCCCTGTTTTGACTTCGCCAAAATGCTTGGGTTTGTCGTCACGCCTTTTAGCGGTAGGCACTGGTTAAAGCGTTTTACTTCTGCCACATCAGCAGTATCTAAATAAAGTTCAATCATGGTTTCTACCTTAAACAAAATCTTCGTTTTGATGATGGGATCACTATAGATCTGACAATCGAACGAGATCTTGATTTTGATCAATTGAAATTTCATTTGAAATCACAATAATTTCACCAAATGAAAGCAAAGTGAAACTTGTGAACACTCAAATGAAGCTTTCAGTTAGAACACAGAAAAGCCGTTCATAAGACTTAACCAGCAAAAAGAAACGAATTAAGTACACAGCGGTAGCACAGACCAAGAGGCAAGCAGAGATGTATTTCAATATCCAAAGATTCTCTACCCATGATGGCGATGGCATTCGTTCCATTCTTTTTCTTAAAGGATGCAGCTTGTCTTGCCCATGGTGCCAAAACCCAGAAAGTCGCAGCGAAAAGCATTCACTGTTGTTTGATCAGCGAAGCTGCATGGAAGGCTGCCAGCTTTGCGTTTCTGCATATCAAACCACAACTCAATCCATAGCGGGTAGCGAAACGGTGGGTGATGGTATTCAACGCATCGACAACCAGCTCATCATCAATCGCAAGGCAATTAAAGAAGACCAATTGATCGCGCTACGAAACGTCTGTCCTACGCAAGCACTGACCGTCTGCGGTGAAGAGGCGAAATCAGACATGCTGTTCGACACCTTGATGAAAGACAAACCTTTCTATGACCAAAGCCAAGGTGGTGTGACCTTCTCCGGTGGTGAGCCTCTCATGCAAGCGGATTTAGTGGCCGAACTCGCGCAGCGTCTGCATGACCACCAAGTCTCGACTGCTATTGAATCGTGCATGCATGTGCCATGGAAGAACGTCGAAAAAGCCGCGCCGCATATCGATTGTTGGTTGGCGGATTTAAAACACACCGATGAAGAAAAGTTTCTTAGTTGGGCGAAAGGTTCACTAAAACGCATCAAAGACAATTTCCGAAAACTGGCACCTATCGCGAAACGCATTGTGATTCGCGTTCCCGTTGTGCCGGGGTTCAATGACACCATCGAAGAGTTGAAAGACATCATCGATTTTGCGGCCTCACTAGAAAGCTGCCAAGAACTTCACTTGCTGCCGTACCACACGCTCGGCATCAATAAATACCGTTTGCTCGATATGCCTTACGAGTGTTCTGACAAGCCATTAAACAAACCAGAACTGCTAGAAAGCGCCATGCAATACGCAAGCGAAAACACCCAACTTAACGTGATTGTAAGAGGTTAACTATGGACCTGAACACCCTTCCTGAGCGTATCAAAGCGCACAAATCGGCACTGGTAAACATTGTAACGCCACCTGTCTGTACCGAGCGTGCAGAGGCATACACTCGTGCTTATCAAGCAAACGAAGACAAACCTGTAATTGTCCAACGTGCGCTAGCACTGCAAGAGCACTTACGCACTCGTACGATTTGGATTAAGCACGATGAGTTAATCGTCGGTAACCAAGCGAGCAAAGTGCGCGCTGCGCCTATTTTCCCGGAATATACAGTCCGTTGGATTGAAGCGGAAATTGATGGACTAGCCGACCGTCCGGGTGCAGGCTTTGCGGTCACCGAAGAAGATAAGCAAAGCATCCACAGCATCACACCGTACTGGCGCGGTAAAACGGTTCAAGATCGTTGTTATGGCTTGTTTACCGATGAGCAGCAAGAAATCTTAGCCAGCACCATCATTAAAGCTGAAGGCAACATGACTTCGGGTGACGCGCACCTAGCGGTGGATAACGAGAAAATCTTGAAGCTAGGCATGAACGGTTTGCTAGAGGATGTTCGTCAGCACCGCGTAAACAATGATGTTTCGACCTTTGAAGGCTTGAAGAAAGAGCAGTTCTACAAATCGGTCGAAATCGTGTTGCTTGCCATTAAAGATCACATGGTGAGCTACGCTGAATTAGCAGCAAAAATGGCGCTTGAAGAGACGCGCCCGCTGCGCAAAGCTGAGTTAGAAAGCATTGCGGCAAACTGTCGTCATGTGGCGAGTGATGCGCCAGAAAACTTCTGGCAAGCACTGCAATTGAGCTACTTCGTTCAATTGATGCTACAAATCGAATCGAACGGTCACTCGGTTTCTTTCGGTCGTATGGACCAATTCCTCAACGAATTTTATGTTCGTGATATCGAAAACGGCACAATTGAGAAAGACTTCGCATTAGAGTTGCTACAAAGCTGCTGGTTGAAGCTGCTTGAAGTAAACAAGATTCGCTCTGGTGCGCACTCGAAAGCATCGGCAGGTTCTCCGCTGTATCAAAACGTGTGTATCGGCGGTCAGAAGTTGAATGAAAAGGGTGAGCCTGAAGACGCAGTGAATCCACTTTCTTGGGCGATTCTGGAATCTTGTGGTCAGTTACGTTCGACGCAACCTAACTTGAGTGTGCGTTACCATGAGGGGTTAAACCAAGAATTCCTGATGGGCTGTGTTGAAGTGATTAAATGTGGCTTCGGTATGCCTGCGTTTAACAACGATGAGATTGTCATTCCTGAATTCATCAAACTTGGCGTAGAGAAAGAAGACGCGTACAACTACGCATCTATCGGTTGTATCGAGACGGCGGTTCCGGGCAAATGGGGTTACCGTTGTACGGGCATGAGCTTCATTAACTTCGCCCGTATTCTGCTCGCTTCATTGAACGAAGGTGTGGATGCAACAACGGGTAAAGCTTTCCTGCCACACGATAAGTCATTAGCAAAGGGCAACTTTGAGAACTTTGAACAAGTGACGGCGTCTTGGGCAGAGCAAATCCGCTACTACACCCGTAAATCGATTGAGATTGATACAGTAGTCGACAGCGTACTTGAACAGCAAGCTCAAGACATCTTCTGTTCAACGCTGGTAGATGACTGTTTAGCTCGCGGTAAAACCGTGAAAGAAGGTGGCGCGAAATACGACTGGGTATCAGGCTTGCAAGTCGGTATCGCCAACTTGGGGAACAGCCTAGCAGCCATCAAGCACCTTGTTTTCGATGACGCACAAATCACTCAACCAGAGCTTGCAAAAGCATTGGCAGAAGATTTCGACGGCATGGAGAACGAGCAGCTTCGCCAACGTCTTATCAACTTTGCACCAAAATACGGTAACGATGATGATGCAGTAGATCAACTACTGGCAGACGCGTACCAAGTGTACATTGATGAGCTAGAGCAGTTCGTTAATACGCGTCATGATCGTGGTCCAATTGGTGGCGGTTACTACGCAGGCACATCAAGTATTTCGGCAAACGTCCCATTCGGCGCTTCAACCATGGCAACGCCAGACGGCCGCAAAGCGAAAACGCCATTGGCAGAAGGTGCAAGCCCATCGTCTGGCTCAGACCGTTTAGGCCCAACAGCTGTGTACAACTCGGTCGGTAAGATCCAAGCGAATAAGATCCTTGGTGGCGTGCTGCTTAACCAGAAGTTAAGCCCGGCAGCGGTTGAGTCTGAAGGGGATAAGCTCAAGCTTTCTATGTTAATTCGTACCTTCTTCAATCATCACAAAGGTTGGCACGTGCAGTACAATATCGTCTCTCGTGAGACCTTGTTGGCTGCGAAGAAAAACCCAGAGCAATATCGTGATCTTGTTGTGCGAGTTGCAGGCTACTCAGCCTTCTTCACCGCGCTATCACCAGATGCGCAAGACGACATTATTGCGCGCACTGAGCATGAGTTATAACTGAAGCTTCACTTGAGTTTCAAATGAAAGGAAGAGGCACTATAATAGTGCCTCTTCCTGTATTTAGAGCCCGCAAGATGAATCCTAGACAAAACGAAATTCTACAATTAGTGAATGACAGAAAACGCATTCAAGTCACTGAACTTGTTGAAATTATCGGGGTGTCAGGAGTGACAATCCGCCAAGATCTTACTTACCTTGAACAAGAAGGATATTTAAAACGCGTACACGGCGCGGCAACCACACTTCAAATTGATGATATCGACAGTCGTTTAGAAGTTCGTTTTGATATTAAGCAAGCACTCGCGAATAAAGCCGCTGATTTAGTGGCTCCGAATGAAACCGTGCTCATTGAAGGTGGTAGCGCCAACGCCCTGCTTGCGAGAACACTCGCAGAACGCGGTGACGTTACTATCATCACACCATCGGCTTACATTGCTCACCTGATCCGCAATACCTCAGCAAACATCATCTTGCTTGGCGGTGTATATCAACCTCAAGGTGAGAGCTTAGTTGGGCCATTGACCAAACTATGCATTGAAAATATTCATTTCAGCACCGCATTTTTAGGTATTGATGGCTTCCACCAAGATACAGGTTTCACCAGCCGCGACATGATGCGAGCAGACATCGCATCCACTATTATGGCAAAACGTCGCCGTAATATCATACTGACCGACGCAAGCAAATTTGGGCAAATCTTTCCGTCTACTATCGGGGCGACAAACAATATATCAGTCCTCCTGACTGACGATTCGGCACCTAAAGACGATATCAGCTTCTTAAAAGCACAAGGTGTAACCGTTTATTTCGGCTAGTCATACGCTTAGTAATTGTCAGCACCACAAAAGACTCTGATTTAGAAAAACATAAAGGGTGACTTACACCAATCGGAATAAGTCACTCTATTTATTATTTAAATTAATTGAGCCTCTTTACACCATCATCCTAGGCAATTACTTATCCTGCGGATGAATACCAAGCGTTGTCGGTGCTGCTTTGTTTACATCAAACATGGTGAAGTTGTACGTTTCTGCCGCCCAAGTATCGTAGCGATCAAGTACCCACTCACCTGCGTTGCGGTCTGTGTGAACTGTCCATAATGTTGGGAAAACATCTGGCGTTTCTAGGCTATGGTCAAGCTGCTCGTAACCAGCAAAGGTGCTGTTAGCGACTGCTTTCATTGCGTTTTTCGCCGCAATGTTATCGGTCACGTCACGTGCATACATGTCTGTCATGATTTCTTTAGCACGTAGGCGACGGTCGATTGGGTGAATACTGCCATCTGATTTTTTACCGTTAGCACTAAACTCAAGATGCACGGAAAGCTCAGGGTTGTTGGTTAACGCCTCTCCGTCTTTACCGCGATACACTTTAAGTTCGCCTTGGACGAATTCAACCACAGCAACATCGCCTGTCT
This sequence comes from Photobacterium jeanii, assembly GCF_001650345.1. Classification (GTDB taxonomy): domain Bacteria; phylum Pseudomonadota; class Gammaproteobacteria; order Enterobacterales; family Vibrionaceae; genus Photobacterium; species Photobacterium jeanii. The sequence continues at coordinate 120,853 of NZ_LVHF01000033.1, forward strand.
TATCAGCAAATTGGTAATGCACTGGCGCCTGCGTACAGTGACCATGGCTGTTTGGTAAGTTACAAATTTCAGCTTCGATGATATCGACTTTTGAGTTTTCGATAGCGTCTAACACCTCTGCGACTGTCGCAAAGTTATCTGCCGCCCAGTTGGGTACTTCTAGAGCTGATACATCTGGTGTGTCTGCCGTGCCTTCAGGGAAAGCGGTGTAATCGCGCCCCAAGTACAGAATACGCGCTTCTAAGCCTGCGTCATTCATCGCCTCGGCAACAATCCCTTTACCCAGTTCAGTTTTCGACTCTGAGAAAGATTTGATTTTGAGCGTTGCGTATTTCGAGGTTGTTGCTTCGGCATTTTTCGTCGCAGCGTAAACACTCTTCACACCTTTACCTGTACCAATCACGGCCGCTTCATCGTGACCAAACCAGTCCATAGAACGTGTCGATAGCGATGCTTCGCCGTTGTGATAAACCGCAGTGGTACAAGCCTGTGCGGTACCTACGATTGCTGTGGTTGCAGTTGCTGCTAAAGCGATTGCTAAGATTGTCTTGTTCATGTCATCTACTCATTTCGTCATCTGAAGTTGGGTAAAGATTAATGCGACAATGAAATAAACAACAACGAGGAGCTGTAAGCCTAGCTTACAGCTAAGAAGAAATAATCGAGGAAAAAGGCAATTGAGATAAACAATACAGCAGCTAGGCTTTAGCCACCGCTTTAAGGTGTTTCTTCACTTTCTTCATCGCCATTTGGCGCTTGAGCGGTGAGAGATAATCAATGAACAAGTTACCTTCAAGATGATCGATTTCATGTTGCATTACAATCGCCAGAAACTCGCTACTCTCAATAGTGATAGGTTGACCTTGACGATCGAGCGCCGACACGGTTACCGAGGTATAACGCTCAACTTCAGCGTAATAATCAGGGATAGATAAACAACCTTCTTGCCCCATGGCTTTATTCTCGCCACTCACCACTTGTGGGTTAATCAGCACCAAAGGCTGATCGCGCGCCTCTGACAAGTCAATCACGACTATCGCCTCACGACGGCCAACTTGCGGCGCGGCTAAGCCAATACCGTTATCTGTGGCATATAAGGTCTCTAACATGTCATCAATAACAGGCTGTGCAGCAGCAATATCAGTGACAGGCTCTGCTTTTAATTTCAGTCTTGGATCTGGGATAGTCAGTATGTCTAAAACAGCCATAACGTCCTTACACTTATTAATCATTACGATGAAAAGACTGTATGAAGGCACGCAAGTTAAGTCGTCGACTTCACACTTCACCTCTCTTACATAGCGCAAAAATACGCTACACATCAAGCAAAAAGCGCAGCCTAAACTGCGCTTTATGAGCTTTGCTTTCTTTTGGCGACTAGAGAGGGATTAATCCACCAGCGTCAGAGAGTCGAGGATCCCTTTGCCACTGTGGATCCCACCTTCGTTCTCGCTTGCGGGTTTACTGCGGATCAAATACCCCGCATAGCCATTAAACTCGGTAACGGGCTGACCTTGATAGTGCGCCGTGAACAAACCGATTTCACTCACTAAATCCGTTACCAAACTTTGCTTGCTATCGCGCACCGCAATGGTCGGTTTCTCACGCTCGTGTGGATACAAGCGTTGCATGAGCGCCCATGCGTCGTATTCGGCAGGTTTAAGCTCACTCAGCTTGGCACTAATATCATCCCCAAACACACAGTGACCACCGCCCTCACCTTGGTTTTTCAGTACCCACTCTTGCTTATTGGCTTGTGTATTGAACCACGTGATTGTCTCTGTCGAAATCGGCTTCATGTCAGCCAGCACACTTTTCACCAGCTCCGCTTCCGCCAAGCTCAATCCCCAACGCGCATAATCTGCCGCAGGCATCATGGTCAGGATCATCTGCATCGATTTACTGGTCGCCAATTGTTGGCTAATGGTGGCATTAACCGCCACGCGGTGCTTCTCAATAAACAAACGGGTCTGACTCAAAGTATGGCAACACACAGGTTCGTTTAGTGCAGGGGCGTAATAGTCCATGTACTGATAGCCTGCGCGTAAGTAAACCACATCAATCGCGCCCACGCCATCCAACATCAGACGTTGATTGTCGCCACTCGAGAGCTGAGTACTAAGCTGCTCAAAGGTGCGACGAACGGTGCGAATGCCACGCTGCTGTAACGCCACTTCTAATAAGTGCTGATCGTAAACATTGTCTTCGTTGTTTTGCACCACCATTAAGAATGTCGGCTTGTGATTCACCGCTTGAGTGCTATTTTCACCTTGAATGCTAGTTGCACCTTGAGTACTAGTTATACCTTGAATGCAAGCAAACTCAGCGTTGATCTTATTCGCGGCAGTGGCGATGCCGAGCGCGAGCTGCTCCATACCAATATTATCGGCAGGTGTAGCATTTTCATCTTCCAACCACTCGCGGTATATCGCTCCCCACTGATTGGACATAAACTGATGTAGCTCGGTCGCTCGCTGACCGAAAGGTCCCATCCCTGCTGCGATACCATTAAACTCAATCACTTTAGCGCCATGCTGGCGATCATCCATGAAATCGGTGCGCATCAATAACAAAGGTTGGCGTGCTGGTAGACGGCGGCTCTCTTGCTCACCATGCGCTTGCTGATGGAGCGCCATCAAGCTGCCAAAAAACGGATCGGCTTTTGCCATATCGCGCAATGAAGATTGCAGAAAATCATGATCTTCTGAAACCGCACTGATCAACTTAGCGATCAGTGGCGTGACCTTTAACAAATGCTGATACACAGGGCGCTCCATTGTCGTCGGTGCAATACTAAACGGACAATGCCGAGCCGTATTATCAGCCTGACGAAACGCCACACCATGCATGATTGCCCACTCACAGGCATCTTCAATCACTTGATTAGAAACAAAAGGTTGTTGGTTGTTCATTCGCTAATGCTCTTTAATTCTCTATTCTGAGTATCTCAATGCGTTACATGGATACATTCGCGGTGCTTTCCGCCAAGCCAAGTGCACTGTTTTGATGTTCGTTTTCTTCTTGCGCCTTTTGCGCTAAATACAGGTCGCGATAATCCCCTTGCAAGGCAATCAACTGCTCATGCGTACCGCTCTGTACCACTTTGCCTTTATTCATCACCAAGATTTGATCGGCATGTTGAATAGTTGATAAACGGTGTGCCACGGTGATCACTGTACGTCCATCTTGAACACGCGCTAAAGCATCTTTCACCGCCTCTTCGGTGTCACTATCGATATTGGCAGTCGCTTCGTCCAATAAGAAAATTTTAGGATCATGAGAAATAGCACGCGCTAACGCCAGTAACTGACGCTCACCTACCGACAGCGACGCGCCACCATTGCCCGGTTGATGTTCATAGCCATTCGGAAGACGCTGAATGAACTTATGAGCACGCACTTTTTCAGCCGCCTGCATCGCTTGTTCTCTGCTTTGTTGTGAATCGCTATTCTCAGCTTGTGACAAGCTGATATTGTCTAACACGCTACCGCTGAAAATCGTTGGATCTTGCGATACCAAACCAAACAATTGGCGCAACTGACCATCAGGAATGGCTTGAATAGGCTGACCACCCACCAAGATCTCACCTTGCTGATGCTGATAAAAACGCATCAACAAGTTAATCACCGAGCTTTTCCCGCTGCCTGTGTGACCCACAATCGCGGTGAACTTGCCCCCTTTGGCAGTAAAGCTCACGTCTTTGAGGACAGGTTTATCAGCCTCGTACCCCATGGTGACATTACGAAACTCAATATCATGAGGTTCGGCTACAGGCGCAAAAGGTTGCGCATATTGCGGACGTTCGGATTCATCATCCAATAACTCGAAAATACGCTTGGACGATACTGTCGCCACCTGCAATTTACGCAGCTCCATCGACAGTTGACGAAACGGGTCAAAGAAACGCTCGATATAATTCAGGAACGCATACAAGGTACCCACTTCGACCACACCTGTTGCGATCTGAGGTTGATTTAAAGAAACACCCGCAAACCAAGCAACAATGCCAACCGCGGTTAAACTTGATACCAAGCGAGTTAACGGCAACAGCATTAAGCTGTCGATCGCGATCGAGCGAGTACGGAATTGAAACCAGGCTTGGTTTTCCTGTTCAAACTTACGCTGAAATGCTTTTTGCTGACGGAACGCTTGGATCAACGCCATACCTTGAAGTGATTCGTTGATCTGCCCGTTAATATTACTGATTTGAGTACGAATACCATCAAACACTGGCATCGATACTTTGCGATACAAGTGCATGATAAACAGCAAGATCGGGATCAATACCAAGCTCAATAGCATCAAGTGCCAATCAAGGAGGGCTATCGCAATAAAGATCGCGCTAATGCGCAAACTCCCCTGAATAATGGTAGGAAATGTCGACACAAACATATCGCGCAGAGACTCAGTATCGTTGGTGATATACGACACCAATTTCCCCGCAGGCAACTTATCAAAGGTACTGATCGGAAAATGCAGTACATGACTAAACAGCTGCCTGCGCACATCATTAACCACCAGCAAAGCGCTGTGTCGAAAGGTCACGGCTTGCAAATAGCTAAATAGCGCCGACACTAAGTAGAACAGCATCACCAACCCAGTTAAACCCGCGAGGTGCTGCCATTCAAATTGCTGCGGCACAATCACTTCATCAAGGATCACTTTTGCCAACCATGGGATCGCCATCTCAGCGCTCACCGCAATAGCAAGCATCACAAATGCCAACCCAAAACGAAGCTTATGCGGCAATGAATAGCGTAATAAACGACGATACAAAGACGTCTGTTGCTGTGGTTGAGACTGCTGTTGTTTGGAAGAGTGAGCGTGCGTTGAATTAGGCATACACCTCTCCTTGTTGTTCATTCGTTTGAGTTGTTGTTTTAGGTGTTGCACTCATATCCTGAGTATCGCTCGGCTTAGGATCCAAATTGTTACCTAGCTGGCTCTGACGCTGGTACACCATGGCATACCAACCTTGGGCTGCGACTAACTCGTGATGCGAGCCTCGCTCTTCAACCTGCCCATCATTGAGCACCAAGATATGATCCGCTTCGATGAGGTTGGTTAATCGCTGCGTCACTAGCAGCATGGTTTTATGGCTGTAATGCGCTTTCAGGTTCTGGCGCACAGCCACTTCGGTTTTCATATCAAGTGCACTAAATGGGTCATCCAACAGCAAAATATCGGCATCCGATAACAGAGCACGTGCCAGTGTTAAACGCTGACGCTGACCGCCCGACAAGTTAGTCCCACCCTCGCGAAGTTCGGTCTCAAAACCATCTGGCATGGCTTCAATTTCATCGAGAATCCCTGCCATCTTTGCGACATGTTTGATTTCAGCAAGCGTCGCATCTGGTTTAGCTAACGCAATGTTGTCGGCTGTAGAGCCTGAGAACAAAAACGGCTTTTGTGGCACCCATGCAACTTTTCGACGCAGCGAATCAAACGTCAGGCTCTCAATGGGATAACCACCAATGCTGATAGTTGAGCTCGATTTAAGTTGGAACTGGCGCAACGCTAGCTGCAACAAGGTACTTTTGCCGCCCCCTGTTGGACCTGTGATCCCCACTAAACCCCCCGCAGGTAGTTCGAACTGAATATCTTCTAATACGCGGCGTGGCGCATGGCCTGATTCGGAGTTATCACCTTGATAGCTAAAGGCTTTAATATTAAAGCTCATATTAGCCACCGCATCCGATGGCAAAGCAACCTCACCTTCTTTAACTTCACTTTGCTCGGCAAACAGCCCTTCTAAACGGCGCCACGAAGTGCTGCCACGCTGAAACACATTAAACTGCCAACCAAATTGCAAAAACGGCCCCAGCAACTGACCAAGATACAAAGTAAAAGTGGTAAACAAGCCAACACTAATAGCACCTTGGCCTATCAGCCATGCGCCGTAACCCAGTGACATCACAAACGATAATCCGTAAACCAACTGAATTGTTGGCGCGAAAGCGGCATCTACTTTAGCTACCGCTAAGTTAGCACCTAAGGTGTCATCAAGCGTTTTGCCAAAACGCGTTTCTTGGCGTTGACCAATACCGTGAGAGCGTACTGCGCGAATGCCTGAAACCGTCTCGCGGGTTTCTTCCGTTAGGTTGGAGAACATGGCTTGTGCTTGTCCAAACGCCTGATGCAACTTGGTGCCATAAATGCGCGTTATCAGCACCAAGAGTGGAAATGGGAGTAATGCCACGGCGGTAAGTTCACCGCTGACGACAAAAATCATCCCGAAGATCACGGTAAAGCCAGCAATCAAAGAATCCACCAGCGTCATGATCCCCATGCCCGTCGCTTCTTCGACGGCATTGATATCATTGGTGGCGTGCGCCATTAAATCCCCGGTACTACGACGGGCATAAAAGGCAGGCGACAACGATGCAAACTTAGCGAACAAGTCACGACGAAGCACACGCGTAATGCCAATCGCCGCCCCATACAATTTGCTTTGCCACACATAGCGTAAGCCGTACATCGCCAGCGCTGAAAACGCGATACCGGCTAAATGCATCAATAACGAATCTAGCGTTAAGGTATTAGCACTGATGCTATCGACAATGCGACCAATCAACCACGAAGGTACGAGGTTAAGTAACGCGACCAATTGCAGCACCACAATGGCAATCAGGTACTGTCGGGCAAACATTTTTATGTAGCCCCTTAATTTCCAAAGAATATTCATAACTTTCGCTGTTGGTTATTGCTAAATCTCACAGTCACACTGTAAGTTGTTCTTCTGTTTGAGAAATTCATCAAAGCTCATTTCTTGTTGCGCTTCCCTTTGGGCTTGAGCAACCAATGACTCTTGCGCCAAATCGACCAATTTCTGTTGTGCAACAGGATCAAGACCAGACTCACGGTGCTGCGTAGTATGCTGCTCAGATAACGCATGGATCAGAGCGTTATGGCCAAGCTGATGCTTTTTCATATCCGCTAATAGCTTCGCCGATGGGGTGAGTTCGCTGTTGTTAAACTTGGCTCGTTCACGCTCGATAGCAGCAAAGTAACTTTGATTGCTGATAGCGCTAACGTGTTTATCGTGTTGGATGTCATTGTGTTGATCAAACCCTGCCGCCAACGTCCCCATTGCATCCAATAACTGATGACCCAGTTCCGCAAGCAACACATCTCCATCTAACGTTGGCAACATTAAATCTGGCTGCCGCCCTTGGGTCGCCACCAACTCTTGTCGTGCCATGAGCAACTGGCGTTCCTGCTCGTCAATTTCAGGGCTGGGCGCAAGGGCACAATACGTTAAGAACAGATCCAAAAACTGGCTTTGTGCCTCATTAATCCCAAGCGGTAGATACGGGTTGTTATCGAGACTGCGCAGCTCAATGTACTCCACCCCGTGATGGCACATCGCCATTAACGGGCGTAACTCAGCACTCACAATTTTTGGTCGAACCGAACCATAAAGCTCATTTTCCAACTGCAATACCGAGGCATTCAATTGCTGCTCATGGTCAAAATGGGTATAGCGCTCGCTTGGCTTCGTCAGTACACGATATAAGTCGGTTAAATACGCTTTTTGATTATTAAAACTCAACGGGTAAGCCGACTGTTCACTACTGCTGTAACCCAAATTACTAACACGCAATGACGTTGCCCACGGCAGATAATAGGTATCGGTATCCCACTGGGTAAGATTATGTTCGCGCCCCTGCAAATAGCTTTTATCTAACGCAGGCGTCGCGCCAAACAAATACGGGATCACCCAGCCATGACGTAAGACATTACGGATCAAATGAAAGTATCGCTCTGAGATAAACGCCGCTAAGTTAGACTCTTCAACATCCACGCCCGTCTGCTGTTGATACAACAATTGCCACACCGTATTCGGCAACGAGAAATTGTAGTGAATACCAGAGATTAGCTGCATCCGTTTGCCATAGCGGTTAGCCAAACCTTCGCGATAGCGTACTTTTAAGCGACCCGCATTAGACTTCCCATAATCAGCAATCCTAATGTCGTGCTCAGCAGGCAGTACAGGCGGCATACTCGCTGCCCATAGGGTTTCATCACTCGCAATATTACGCGCTACAAACTGGTGCAACTCAGTTAAGGTCGAAAATGTTGCTTGGCGATCGGTCAGTGCTGGCGTCACGAGCTCTAATTGCGCTTCAGCAAAATCCGTCGTGATATACGGGTGGGTCAACGCCGCGCCTAACCTTGTTGGGTGAGCGGTTGTGGTTAATTCGCCTTGTGGTGATGTACGTACCAACTCCCGTTCAATACCTCGTCGAATCCCAGCTAACGCAGCTTGGGTTATTTTTGGATCCTGTCGTTGGGACTCATTTAATTGCGACTCTCTTACCGCTAAACCACGGCTCGTCAATAGTAGTTCACTCATGTTATCTGCTGCTCTTATCCATGCTGAGTTTGTCAGCATGCAAAAATCACTGAATACAGATAAAGACGAATCAGAACCGAAAAAGACGACGAAAAATCACAATTTTTTTCGATTTTTTATCTACGTCATTAAAATAATTTATTTTTCATTGGTTTACGCAATTTTATTTGTACTAGCCTGACACGTATTCGGCTAAGCGCCACCCGTCACCAGAGTGAGCTAATATCGCAACGCTTGACTCATCACACACATCAAATACAATCCATATACGTTTTGTATATGAAAGATATAAAGATGGGTATTGTTAAGATTTCGGAGCAACTTCATGAAGAGATCCGAAAAGCCAGCTCTGTGATGTCACGCTCGATCAACTCGCAAGCTGAATTTTGGATCAAAATCGGCATGCTGGCAGAACTTCACCCTCAGCATACTTTTAACCAAATTGTCTCTGAACTCATGAAGTCGGCAGACGTTTCAATCACCAGCGTTGCTACAGCATCGAGTGAAAACGACGCGCCTAGCGAAAAAAAGGCATAAGGAGAAAGTCATGGCCGCAAATATTCATATCAAAAATGAAGCGGAAATCGCGCTCATGCGCAACGCAGGTCAATTGCTGGCTGAAGTGTTCCATATGCTTGATGACTTTGTGAAACCCGGTCTATCGACCATGGAGATCAACGATAAAGTGGAAGACTTTATCGTGAATGAACTCAAAGCGCGTCCTGCCAGCAAAGGGCAATACGATTACCAATTTGTGCTCAATTCATCGATCAACGAAGTCGTTTGTCACGGTGTGCCAAAAGCCACTCAGTTTTTGAAAAGCAGCGACATCATCAACCTTGATATCACACTGGAAAAAGACGGCTTTATTGCTGATTCCAGCAAAATGTATGTAATGCCTGATGCAACACCAGTAGCCAAGAAGCTGGTGAAAACGACCTATCAAGCGATGTGGGAAGGGATCAAGCAAGTTAAGCCAGGCGCACGCTTAGGCGATATCGGTCATGCGATCCAAAAGTACGCCGAATCTCACGGCTACAGTGTGGTGCGTGAATATTGTGGTCATGGTATCGGTCGCGAAATGCACGAAGACCCACAAGTATTGCACTTTGGGCTGCCAAACCGAGGCTTACAGTTAAAAGAAGGCATGGTGTTCACTATCGAGCCGATGATCAACCAAGGCTCGTACAAACTGAAAACCAAAAAAGACGGCTGGACAGTCGTCACCCGCGATAAAAAGCTGTCTGCTCAATCCGAGCACACCATTGTCGTTACAAGCACAGGCTATGAAGTATTAACCCTGCGCCAAGAAGAATCGCTGCCGCAATAATAAATCACCCAAAGTAGCCACATAAAAAACCACCACTCAAACACTGAGTGGTGGCAAAAAAGTAAGAGGTTACATCTCGATGAGTAATGTGGGCGTAGCACTCACTACGCCCAATATTGCTTTATAGTGCGTTAAGGAAAGAGGCAATTTTGTCTTGGTGCATTTGTACGGTTTGCTCTGTTGGCAATTTCATGTCTTTGTGAGTGAAGTACACCAACAAGGCCATTTGCGCAGTCAGACGGTTTTCTGCCTCATCGAAAATCACAGAAGTATCCGATTCCATGACTTCACGGGTACATTCACGTTGGTCGTTTGCAGGCAAACAGTGCATGAACATTGCGTTTGGACCCGCTTTATCCATCATCTCTTGTGTTACTACATACTCTGGAATGAAGGTTGATAGACGGATTTCTTTTTCGTCTTCTTGACCGAACCAGTAGAAGCTATCTGCCACAATGATGTCACAGCCTTCGACTTCATCTGTGTTATCAGTGATCACCAGTTTACCGCCTGATGTTTCGCAATTATCTAATGCAATATCAACCCATTTTTGTGGCGCTTTGAAACGCTCCGGACAAATGTGTTTGAAGGTCATACCGAACTTGGTACAAGCAAACATCAGTGAAGAAGCAACATTGGTCGCATCACCTACGAAGGCTACAGTGAGATCGCTCAGTGATTTACCTTCAGGTAGGTGCTCTTGCATTGTAAACAAGTCAGCCATGATTTGCGTTGGGTGTAACCAATCACACAAACCATTGATAACTGGTACGCTTGCGTGTTCAGCTAGGCCTGCAACAGTATCGTGGTGGTCAACACGCGCCATAATGACATCAACCATACGAGACAGCACGCGACCTGTATCCTCTAGCGATTCTTTGGCACCTAGGTGAATGTCTTTTGGAGATAGGAACAATGCATGTCCACCAAGGATAGTAGCTGCCGTTTCAAACGAAACGCGAGTACGCGTTGATGGTTGCTCGAAAATCATCGCTACCGATTTACCTTTGAACAACTGAGGAACCGCATTATCACGACGAGCTTGTTTAAGCATCGCCATCAAATCTAGAATTTCAGTTAACTCTTGTTTAGTGAAATCTTGAGTTTTTAGAAAATGACGAAGATTTGCTTTATGTAGGTCAGTTGCACTTGAAGATGGAAGTTTCATAGTCAGATCCTTTTTCTACGCGGTGATTTATTTTGGCAATTTGCCGTGTTTGTTTTGATGCGTTCAGTATCTGAAATATCGGCGTTGAGATCTTAAATTAGAATCACTAATCGGTGGCTACTTTTAGAATAGAAAAAATTGTATGAAGAACATCAAAATAAAAACGTGTCTTTAGTTAATATTTTCGATATTTGATTTTAATACTCACGCCAAGCAATAAAATACTAGCCAACTGTATTATTAATACCGAAGGTGATTAGTCTTATCAGTCAGAAATATAAAGACTTACCGAACTTTCATACATATAAGAACCAAACAAAAAAAGCCCCCAACCGGGAGCTTTTTAATCCTATTAACTTTATAAATCTAAGCTAATAAAAACAGGCTTACATTGCATGTGCAGGTGGTAAATTACGCGGTAAATACGCGCCTAAATAAGCTTCTGTGAGCACAATAGCTTCACGTGCCATTTCAGGAGCAATATCCCCATCTTCACGGTAATTCATTGAGTAGACTTTATCTGCCACTTGCAACGCAATCGCAAAGATATTGACGTCAGCAGGCAGTTCTGGCAAAGCAAAATGACGACGGTATATTGCCTCAACTTTTTGCCCTAATAGCTGATCGTTATTGGCATCGGCTTGACGAACAGACGTGTAGGTATGTTGCCCTAACAGAGTATGCTGTACCAAAGGCGTACTGCGATAATAGTCGACAAAACCTTGCTCTATCATCCGATTAATATCAGACCAATGATGCACTTGCTCATCATCCACCGCATTTTCGAGCACACTCGTGAAATCTTTGAAGATATCGTTCATCAATTCACAAATCAGTGCTTCGATATTGGGGTAGTGATGGTAAACGGTAGAAGCGGCAATGGCGGCTTCTTTGGCGACATCATATATAGAAATCGAGTTCACGTTCCGTTGTGATGCCAGCCGTATTGCGGCGCTGTGTATCCGTTCTAATCGCTGTTCTGTCGACTCTTTTTTCATCGCTCTGTCTACCTATAGGTGAATGTGCGTACCCGAATCTCTTGCCATTATCTGCGCAGCTTTATGCAATGAACCGATATGGCCAGTCCCTGAGGTTTGTTTCGCAAATTCACAACATGCATCCACTTTTGGTGCCATAGAACCCGCAGCAAAAGTGTACTGAGAAATTGCTTCTACACTAATATCATGCAGTGGTTTTTCTGTTGGTTTACCCCAATCAACACAAACATAATCGCCATCAGTGAGGATCAAGAAATGTTCCGCATTCAGTTGCTTAGCTAGTGTTGCTGCGGATAAATCTTTATCAATCACTGCTTCAACACCACGCAGTCCTGCTTCGCTTTCAATCACTGGGCAACCGCCACCGCCGCAACATATTACCGTATGATCGCTATCCAAAAGCGTGCGGATACTATCAATTTCAAGGATTCGTTGTGGTTGAGGTGACGGTACTACCCGACGGTAATATTCCCCATCAGGCTTAATGTGCCATGCATATTGATGCGCTTTCTGCTCTGCGGTTTCTTTATCGTAAACAGGGCCAATAAACTTATTTGGATCAGCAAAAGCAGGATCCTGCTCATCAACGGCAATCTGAGTTAAGAGAGTGCTTATATTACTTTGCGGCATGTATTTTTTCATTGCCTGCGCCATCATGTAGCCGATCATACCCTGAGTTTCAGCACCTAATACATCCATTGGGTAAGGCGGAGCATCGGCATAAGCGAGGTTTTGTAACGCCAGTAATCCAACCTGCGGTCCGTTACCGTGCACGATAACAACACGGTAGTCTTCATTGAGTTGCGCCAATGCTTTTGCTGCAACATCTATATTTTTCGCTTGGTTTTCGTAACTCATTAGCTCGCCACGTTGCAGTAGTGCATTGCCGCCAACAGCTACAACAAGAATTGGCTTATGGGTACTCATTGTTATCACCTACATTGATTTTATGTGAAATGGTGACACTTAAATTAGCGCTATTGATATTTCAGCTAGTTTGATCGGAATCAATTTTCTCGCCTGATGAAGTTTCTCCTAGTTTATTTCTGTTGATGCTCACGAATTAACCAGCCATTTAAAGCGGTCACCCGATAAGTGATTCTAATAACAAGAAGTCATCAATGAGAATCTTATTATTATCCGTGAAAAAGAAATGGCTCAGGAAATAAGTAAAATTCTTCACGGAGATATATATTATGGATACCAAACCTTCTGGTGGGAAAATGGGGGTCGGCAGTCTGGCGTTATTTAGTCTGTGTGCCGTCATTGTGGTTGATACCTTAACTGCGTCCGCTTCAATTGGGGTCAGCGCCATTGGATGGTGGCTGGTAACTTTAATCGTTTTTGTAATACCTTACGGATTAATTACTTCTGAACTTGGTACCACTTATCCTGGTGATGGTGGTATTTACGACTGGGTAAAAAAAGCCTTTGGTTATCGTTGGGCAGTACGTACAACGTGGTTTTATTGGATTAACGTTGGGCTATGGATGCCTGCGGTTTACATTATGTTTGCTGGCATGTTTGCCGAACTCTTCTTTCCAGATCTTTCCTTATTCTGGCAAATCGCAATTTGTATCATCCTAACTTGGCTCACTATTTGGATCTGTAACGTATCGGTTGATGTTGGTGTATGGGTTACCAACATTGGTGCGGTACTGAAAGTGACAGTAATTGGCGTACTGGGTGTGGGTGGCTTTATATACGCCGCTAAACACGGTGTTGCCAACGAGTTTTCAGTATCAGCCATGATGCCTAGTTTAGACACTGGGGTCGCTTTCCTACCCGCTTTGGTCTTTAACCTTATGGGGTTTGAGTTGGTCGCGACCATGACCAAAGAAATGAAAGACGTGCGTGACATGCCGAAATCAGTGTTCCTTGCCGCAGGCATCACCGCGTTCCTGTATGTGTTCGGTACTGTCGGTATTTTAATGGCCTTGCCTGTGCAAGATATCGGCTTAGTTGCAGGGATCATCGATACCCTACGTAAACTGTTTGGTGACTCGGCATTTGGCTCATTCATGGTTTATGCCATTGGCACTATGGCACTGCTCACCTTTATCGGCAACATGGTGACTTGGACTATGGGCGCTAGCCGTGCGGCAGCTGAAGCGGCAGGCGAAGGCGAGCTACCTGAAGTAGTCGGTAAACTTTCAGAAAAATACGACACCCCAATCGGGGCAAATAACATCACCGGGATCCTATCTACCATTGTTATCTTGGCTTACGCGTTATTTGCCCAAAGCAGCGATGAGTTGTTCTGGTCGGTATTTGCGTTCTCTAGCTGTATTTTCCTACTGCCTTATCTGTTCATGTTCCCTTCTTTCTTGAAATTGCGCATCAGCGATCCAGATACACCGCGTCCATTCCGTGTACCTGGCAACATGACGGTGCAATGGGGTCTGAGCATCATCTGTTTTCTGGTTATCGCCCAAGCCGTTGTGCTTTTCATCTTCCCAGATCTACTGACATTAACCGTCGACTGGGTATACAGCGCACCAGTACTTATCGGGGTGATCATCACTGTGTTGGTTGGTGAATACCTGCTGAAACAAGCCATCGAACGCAAAACTGAACCGGAGTCTTCAATCGATTTATCCAACCTTTCTGACAACATGAAAAAGGAAGCCTAATTATGAGCAAACGAGTAAATTCCACCCCATTCACAGATGGGTTCAGAATGCCGGGTGAGCATGAGCCACAGGACGCGGTATGGATGGCATGGCCAGAGCGTTGTGATAACTGGCGCTACGGTGGTAAACCAGCGCAGGCAACCTTTGTTGAAGTCGCAAAAGCGATTTCAAAGACAACACCTGTAACCATGACGGTCAGTGCGCAGCAATTTGAAAATGCACGTACTATGTTGCCAGACAACATTCGCTTGGTAGAGATGAGCAGCGACGATTCATGGATGCGTGATATCGGTCCATCTTACGTCATTAATAGTGACGGTGAACGTCGTGGGGTGGATTGGCACTTCAATGCATGGGGTGGATTGGTTGACGGTCTGTATTTCCCTTGGGACAAAGACGATGCTGTAGCCCAAAAAGTGTGTGAAATGAACCAAGATGCGAGCTACCGTGCGCCAATCGTGCTTGAAGGTGGATCAATTCATGTTGACGGTGAAGGTACGCTTTACACCACTGAAGAGTGTTTATTACACCCAAGCCGCAACCCAGATCTCAGCCGCGAGCAACTTGAGCAAGTGCTGCATGATTACCTGGCTGTTGAAAAAGTTATTTGGATCCCAAGTGGTTTATATAACGATGAAACCAACGGACACGTTGATAATTTGATCCACGTTGTGCGTCCGGGTGAAGTCGTTCTTACTTGGTGTGAAGACCCACAAGATCCGCAGTACGCACTATCACGTAAAGCCTTAGATGCACTAGAAACCCAAACTGATGCCAAAGGTCGTCAAATCAAGGTACATAAAATCCCAATGCCAGGGCCTTTATATATCTCTGAGAGCGAAGCAAACGGCGTTGATGCCTCTGACGGTATGGAGCGTGAAGCAGGTGAACGCCTTGCAGGCTCATACGCCAACTACCTGATCACAAATGATCAAATTGTTTATCCATTGCTGGATAAAAATCACGATGCCGAAATGGAGTCGATCTTAAACGAGTTATATCCAGGCTACATGGTAACCGGGGTAGATGCGCGAGAAATTCTACTCGGTGGCGGTAATATTCACTGTATTACCCAACAAGTACCTGCCGTTTAAACATCTTTGTTTTACGACACGCGAAAAAAAACCGCTGAACCAATCAGCGGTTTTTCTTATTTATTACGCAATGTAACGTGCATCGTTATTGTGTCGCCACAGTATTCGTAAACGCCGCTTTATCATCGATACTGTCATAACTGACTCCATACGGCTTCATCACATGATCAAAAGCCGCCTCAAACAGTGATGTACCCGGCTCAGATTGAGGCGCAATATGATCATCAAAGCTACCGCGAATAATCATCCCCTGCCAACGAGTTGGACCAGAGCCATAGGTCGCCGCATGACCAGAGCACGATGTTGATTTTTCATCAATCGGCGCCAACATTTCTCCGTTATCAAGCGCAGTTTGGTGCACCGCTTTACAGCTCTGCTCAATCTGGTTGATCACCTTAAACACTTGCCAAAAATCTTGAATCGAAGCACCTTGAGACTTCAAGTAACGCAACACACGGTTATAAGCCCCATACTCAGAGCTACCATCTTTAAGTCTCAACATCACCGCCTGTTGCAAACCATCATGCGTCACTTGCGTTGGCGTCATGCCCACTTGAGCGATAAACGCATTCAGCTGCTCATTACTCGCCATTTCATTGGTCGATAGTGCCGTGGCTACCGCTTCGGCATACCAAGTATGGGCAAAATTTAAGCCTGTAGGGCCAATTAGACGAGCTTGATAAGTATGCTTAATCTCGTGCTTCACTAACTTTTCAAGCTCAGTACCAGCGCGTTGAGGGCCAATCACAAAGCCTAGCTCGTTTCCTGCCCCGTTTTTTCCTTCCTTGGCTAACACACAAACCTCAAGAGGATGAGCATAATCAATGCTAAGATCTGCCCAGCTATTCCAACTGTACGCCTTGAGATCGGTATTAAAGGTATGTTGAGCAATCCGCGCGATTTCCTGCATTTTGGCATCACTAACATTACCCTTAGCGCCAACAATAAAATGATCAGTTCGAAATTTCGCTTTGGTATCAAAGCAGTGACCATGCTGATCTAACGCGCTGTTATCGTTTTCTACCTTGATATGACTATATAACTGACTCGGTTCAGCACTATTGCTACTACCACTATCGCCACTCTCTGCGCCACCACAGCCATAAAGCCCAAATACTGACACAAGGCATAGCCCTGTCACTGCTACACTCGAACGCATAATCATCCTTATTATTTGATTATTATTATGCCAACACCATTCGCCACTGTGCCATTAGCGGTTTATCACCTTGATGACAGTGTTATGGACTTCTTAACTCGCTTTCTAAATCAGCTAATTAATAGAATTAGTATTAACGCGATGCATTGTAAGCAAGCAGAAAAATGACACTGTGATTCGCATCAAGCTAGTCAGGTTTAAATGTGGATTTTCAAGCAACAGAAAGATGAGAGTTTGTTGAGGCTTTGGATATGGCGGATTTGTTCAAACCTGATTTCTCAAAACTCAAATGCAAAAAAGGCGCTGATAAATCAGCGCCTTTCTTAAATGTGGCGGAGAGATAGGGATTTACTGCTCGCAAGCTCGCGCCCTGCGGGCTATTGCCTTTTCGCGCCTTCGGCACGGGCAATGTGTTTTCGCTTCGCTCAGGTGAACCCTACTCTAGGGTTCGGCACCCTATCTCATCATTTCCCATGTTACAGATGTAAAAAAGCCAGCAATTAAGCTGGCTCTTTTGAATGTGGCGGAGAGATAGGGATTTGAACCCTAGATACGCTACAAACGTATGCCGGTTTTCAAGACCGGTGCTTTCAACCACTCAGCCATCTCTCCGTAGTGCGGCGAATAATACGCAGTTCCCGAAAACCTGTAAACCCCTCAATTGTCTAAGTGGCCGCAATTTAAACAAAAATAGCGAATTAATTTGATTATCAGCTTAAATGGAAGATTTTAAATGCCTGCGGTTGCACTAGAGAGCAAAAAAGAGACAAAAATCACAGTGTTTTCTATAGTGAGGAATGATCGAGACTACGCGGATTTTTGCTTGAGAGCCATTACTTTCAGCTTTATTTATAACATTTTTGCTGCTGCTCACAGACCTGATTATCTTGTCTTATATCTGTCATATTCCTTTGATAAACATATCAGCGATGTCGATGCATACGTCTTTAGGAGGAAATTGTGTCTATCAATTCTATCAATCATGCAGAAATGTCCGATGTCTCTTCAAAGTGGGATTTCAAAGATGAGACAGCTTCAAACTTAACGGATAACAAGAAACAACAAGCAGAAGCTCGCCGTAAAATTGAAATGATGCGTGAGATCCGCGAAAGTGGATTAACGCTGGAAGAAGCACGCGATTTAGGTCTATTACACTGAACGCTTAGCTACACCCCAATCAATTAGGGGCGTTTAATACTCACGCCCCTAATAGTGCCACCATGTCGGAGTCATGAACCGACAACTAGCGAAACATTTAGGATCATTCACTATCGCTCATAGCTTGATTCCACGATAAGAAGCGCTGATGCAAGCTGGCAATATCGTTACTACAAATCAAATCCATATTGTCTTGCAGACGGCTTAGCGGCCAGTGCCACCACTGCATGTCGAGCAGCATGGTAATTTCATCATCGCTAAAACGCTTCTTTACGCTGTGTCCTGGATTACCTACCACAATGGAATAGGGTTCAACATCTTTGGTCACCACAGCACGAGCACCAATCACTGCGCCATCGCCAATGTTTACACCGGGCATAATCACACATTCAGTGCCAAGCCAAACGTCATTACCAATCACAGTGTCGCCTGCACGCTTAAAGCCAGACTTTACCTTATCGCCAAAGACTTTGTAATCAAACGGAAACGCTGATACCCAATCGTGTCGGTGGCCTTGGTTACCCGCCAGCATAATCGTGACACCGGATGCGATAGAGCAAAATTTACCGATTTTAAGGCGATCGATATCGGTAAACATCCCCGACTCCCACACCTCTCGACTCGGTTTATCGCCCATCAAGTAGCGCACACAGCACTCTTCAAATTGCTTTTCATGGTAGTACCCAGAGTAATAGCTGTATTCGCCGACTTCGATGTTAGGGTTAGTAATATGGTGCCGGATCTCGTGCCCGCTCAACCATGTAGGGAAAATTGGCGCTGTCATATTGTTATCCTTTTATTATTTTTTACCACTGCTGCGCTCAGCCTGAGTAGAAGTTCCATCTTGTTCGAACCAGAACATTCTTACGGTCACTGCCAATGCCGCCCCTTGCTGAGACAGGTTAAGTATAGGTTGTCGTTATCTAGCTCTCATTTATTAACGCAATTAGTTCGTCAATTATGATAAAGATAACAAAAGCATCTCGACGCTATTGTTGTTCAACACGAGTCGTACTATCCCTATACCTCAAGAGCGACAACACAGGAGATCAGCGATGAAAGAATTAGCCAACGTGGAGTGCATCATTTTTGATTGCGATGGCACACTGGTCGATAGTGAAAAGCTCAATCAACAAGCCTTGAGTGAAACATTTGCCCATTATGGTGTGCAGCTAAACGCGGATAATCATTGGCAGCATTTTCAGGGGGGTAAGATGACGGATATCTTGGCTGACACTCGGGATCGCTACAATTTACTCGTCACCGTCGACGAGCTAGAACCGCGTTATCGCGAAGCTTGCCAACGCTTGTACCTTCAAGGGGTTGAACCTGTCGCAGGTGTGCCTGAGTTATTGGATAAACTTAGCACTCAAGGTTATGAGCTATGTATTGCCTCAAATGCCCCCAGCAATAAGATCACCGAACTGCTCAACCTCACAGGGCTGAGCGATTACTTCCAAGGTCGTGTCTTTAGTGGGTTTGATACTAACAGCTGGAAGCCAGACCCAGATTTGCTGCACTATGCTGCGATGCTAATGGGCGTGCCATTAGAGAAGTGTGTATTTGTAGATGATACGGTGCGCGGAGTACAGGCAGGCATTAATGCGCACATTCCCACTTTCCATTTACAAGCTAACCCGAGTGCGCAGAAGTTTGAACACCCAGATGTCGTGGCGCTGCATAGCATGCCAGAGCTGTTAGCTTATCTCAGTCCATCTCACAGCCAAGTTAACACTTGCTGTGAAGGAGCTTAATGCTTCTAGCTCATGACTCCCGATGAGCGTTCACCATTCGATGATTGAACGCTCTCTTCAAGGCTATTATTCATTGAGTCCCACGACGTAGACCAATTCATAGTCTGATACTGCTGAGATGACTTAGGGCTCTTTTCTTGATTCTCTCGGCTCGCATCATCCAAAGGCTCACTCAATACCTGTGTATTTTGCTCCGCACCATCAAAAGTCATTGCTACACCTTCCACACTTGTCTCAAATTCGGCTTGTGATGGCGTTGATACCGCGATTGGCGAAGTAGCCGACTCAGCCTGATAGCCTGCTGATGATACTGGCGATACAGGTTTCGCATATATTGAAACGTGCTCGACAGCTGGCTCTTGCTGCGCGTTTTCAAACATGAACTCTTCACCATCAAGTAATAGATCATCGTGAGCTAAACGGCGTAGGTCATCCTCGGTAGGACGATAGCCTTTACGGTTATACACTTTGTCGATGAGTTTGATAACGCTATGCTCTGGGATCACATCTTGCGCCATCTGACGATAGATGGTTTTTGTAAGGCGCTGCACATCAAGAATAGAGGTAATCCCTACCACTTGTACCACATCATCACGCTCTT
This sequence comes from Photobacterium jeanii, assembly GCF_001650345.1. Taxonomy (GTDB): domain Bacteria; phylum Pseudomonadota; class Gammaproteobacteria; order Enterobacterales; family Vibrionaceae; genus Photobacterium; species Photobacterium jeanii. Next base: position 141,104 of record NZ_LVHF01000033.1, read on the forward strand.
TTTTCGCCTCTTTCAAGCCACCCGCATACGCCAGCGATAACCAAATATAAGCAATCGCGGCATCATTAGCCGTCAGACCTAAATGCATTTTGGCTGCAAGGTATTGCGCCTCGCTATTACCTTGCTCTGCGGCACGCTCTAACCAATACAATGCTTTGGTTTTGTCTTTAATCACCCCTAAGCCGGTTTGATAACAGAACGCCAATTTTAAAAAGGCTTTTGCATCATGATTGATAGCGGCACGCAATCGCCAGCGAAATGCTTCCTGAGGATTATTCTGCGTAGCCATTTCAGACACATACCAATCGCCTAAAAAAAGTTGGGCAGGTACGAAATCAAGCCGAGCGGCTGCGAGAATATTTTCGACTCCGCTATCAAAATTGATATCGGTGCCGTAACCACGAAGTTGGTAGCGACCTAGATCAAACAAAGCTTGCTGATCTCGGCGTTTGGCTTTGATGAAAGCTTCCCAATATTTTGAGCGAGCTTCGCCGTGAGGGTCCTCAGGATCGAGTTTACATAATCGCGCCAACGCATGTTGGGCAATTTCATTGTCTTGTTCAGCCGCTTTTTGATACCAGCGAACTGCCAGCGAAACATTATTAGTCTCACACTCCTTCGCTAGCGAGAGCAAACTAGGAATATGACCCGTTTGTGCTTTAAACACTTTATCTTCATGTTCAGCAGCCTTGGCTTTTTCCAATACCAACTGATACTTCTCTGCCTTACTGACTTGCTCGCGTTGCTCTTGTTCTTTGCGACGCGCCGCCTTGAAATAACGGTGAATTAGCCATGCTAGGGGCACAGTCAAGCCTGCCGCACCAACGGCAATGGTAGAAAGTTGATCCCATGAAAACAAAGCAAGCCCCTTTTTCTGCAAACAGAAGCGGTATGATACCGCTATTTTTGCTTATTTTTGCAAAAAAATTGGGGTTAGCTCTTATTAATGTTGCTTTATTGACAATTTAGTCGATAAGTCGAACTAAATTAACGCTTTGGCAGCATCAATATCGACTTTATTTGCTGAAGCTTATTGCTTTGTTCACTACGGATCACTTCGATAATATTCAATAATGCCGTAGTTTGTGCTGAAGGCGATTTACCACCTTCTAAATACTGATAGTTACGCAAGGTCATGCGTAGCTTTTCACTCATTTCTAGCTGTGTACAGCCAAGCTCTTCACGAAGTACTTTTACGTTAGATTTTGTCATTGTCTTGTCTATCAATTCGCCAATTCCACTGGCTATCCCCAACATCTTTCAGCCAATGACCTATGGTTTAAGCGAAAAAAAACCAGCCCAGTTGGGCTGGTAAGCAAAATACTTATGGTAAGTAATTCAATAATACACTTGAACCAAAATAGGATTTTCATGAAAAAGACAGTTAGCTTACTAAGCAACTGTGACGTCGAACATAATATCAACATTCAGTTTGATGTCAAATGAAAACACATTTCCTAACATTTATTTTCAAGTCATCATTTATGTGCTGTTCAATCAAACAGCTTAGAGCAAGTAATTTCAAGCTTGATAAGTGAAGATCATACCATCAACACTGCAAAATACCGTTCCCCCCTTCCCCGCAAAAATTACTTTTACAGCAAATCTATCGTCAAATTATAACCGCTTTTTCTTTTCTTTCTTTTCATGATCTACGTCAAACCCACCCATTGATACTACGACATCAAACAATTAACCTAATAGCTCAACATCGAACAATAATTATAGACGTGTAAGCTTAGAGGTACCTTTTATGAAACCCGCAATTTTCCCACTGCTAGCAGTCGCAGCTCTTCCTGTTCACGCCGAGGAACATCAGCCAGATCCTGCTGATTTAACCCAAACCAATACGTTTATTTGGGCACAGGCAGGCAATAAAGATTACACAGTAACGGGCGGCATCGCAGGGAGCCTAACAAGCAAATTCAATTACTTAGGATTATTTGAACACAGTCGTAGCTGGAAACGCGACACAGGCAATGCAAACGACAGTACTCGGGCACGCTTGTTTGGTACCCAAGATGTTAATTGGGGAGCAATTTCAAAAGTGGGGGCATCGGTGGATTACATCAAAGGCCATAACGATACCCCGTTAGATACTCTGGCTGTCGGTGCCATCGCCAAAGTGGAGACAGGTCTGGATTGGCTTGCCCTCTACCCGAACCTAGCATATGTCGAACTAAGCGCTCGTGATAGCCAGATTAAAAACAAATCTAAGGGTTACCAAGCCAACCTCTTTGCCTCAATCTATCTAGATGAATCAGGCCAATATCTGATGCTCCAACCGCAATATACATCCACTGAATATATTGACGTCAAGAAAATGGAAGTGAGTTACGGGTTACCACTCTCCGAATCAGGCAAGTTATGGGCTGATATCAAGTTGGGTTACACCAGAACCAGCGGCAAGAAAGCCCTATCAAAAGCCGCTTTTGATAGCGATAAGCAAGTGAAAGCAGGCGTGTCTTACTACTTCTAATCCCTTTGGGTCATTAGAGGTTAACAATGAAATACACAAATCATGGATAACAAAAAAGCCCACCAAACTAAATTGATGGGCTTTCCTTTTGTTCTTTAACTTAGCAAGTGGGCTCGTAATCAAAAATCATCTACGAGCCCCTCAACGCTGTTAGTCAAACTCGACCAAGTTTTTCTCGTATTGATCGAACTGTGCTTGAACCTCTTTCGAAGGTTTACCTGTTAGTGAGCTCACCGCCACAATAGACACTGTCGCGAAAATAAACCCAGGTACGATTTCGTAAAGGTCGAAAATGCCGCCATTGAGTTGTTTCCAAATAACAACGGTCATAGCACCCACAACGATACCCGCTAGCGCACCATTACGATTCATGCCTTTCCAGAACAAGCTAAGTAATAATGCCGGACCAAATGCAGCACCAAAACCAGCCCATGCATAAGACACTAAGCCAAGCACTGTGCTATCAGGGTTCATAGCCAATACCAGCGCCACGATTGAAAGGATAATAACCGCAGCACGACCAACAGTCACAATCTCTTCTGTTGATGCTTGAGGACGGAATACTTGCTTATAGAAATCTTCCGCCAATGCCGATGACGATACCAATAGTTGAGAATCGGCAGTACTCATGATGGCCGCAAGGATCGCCGCCAGTAGAATACCCGCTACCACAGGGTGGAAAATCGAGTTCACCAACAGCATGAAGATTTTCTCGCCGTCAGCCAGTTCACCTGCCAATTGGTTATCAACGTACAAGATACCCACAAGACCAACTAAGATCGCACCACCCATAGATAATGCCGTCCAAGCTACAGCGATACGACGTGCCGTACCAATATCTTTATTCGAACGAGTCGCTTTAAAGCGCGCCAAGATATGAGGTTGACCAAAGTAACCTAGACCCCACGCCATGAGCGAGACAATCGCGATCCATGATAGAGGTTCACCTTTTACATCGTTGAACAAGGTCATCAGCTCTGGGTTTTTCATTTCCAGCGCTGCAGTCAGATCGCCCACACCACCATTCATTGCCGCAATCGGCACGATAAGCAACGCTGCCGACATCAGGAGACCTTGTACCAAGTCAGTCCAAGAAACCGCTAGGAAGCCACCAAACAAGGTGTAAGACACGACACAAACCGTACCCACAATCACAGCAATGCTGTAATCAAGGCCAAATACGGTTTCAAATAATTTACCGCCTGCTACCAAACCGGAACTGGTGTAGAAAAGGAAGAACAGCAGAATAAAGAATGCTGAAATGGTTTGGATCAGTTTCGATTTGTCATCAAAACGACGAGCTAAAAACTCAGGTAGCGTTAACGCATTGTCGGTTGTGATGCTGTAAGTACGCAGACGTTTGGCACAGATCAACCAGTTAAGCCAAGTCCCTAGTAGCAGCCCCCCGGCTAACCAAAAAGACTCGATCCCCGCTGCAAAAGCGTAACCCGGAAGACCCAGCAGTAACCAGCCACTCATATCTGATGCCCCCGCCGATAGTGCAGCTGGCCACGGCCCTAAGGTACGGCCACCAAGGAAGTAATCGGCGGAGTTAGACGTTCGTTTATAGGCAATATAACCAATCGCCAACATGGCGATCAGATAGGCAACAAAGGTTGCCGTGATCGCAAAGCTATTTTCAATCATTCTAGAGTTCCCTCACTGATAGCTTCAGTCATAGCTGAAACTTTTTGGTTATGTATTCGTGCCAATAGGCGCTATAAATCACCCAATTTGGCACGAATAAGTAGCATGCTTGCCATCATTCTGCCCACTGAAAGCGTACTCTCAGCAAGCGTATACGTGGCGAAAAGCAATCGACATCCCTTGACGATTACGAGGCCGTATTGACCTAAAATCACCAAGATTAATGTTCTTCTCCTCCTCCCAACTCAAGCAGAGTGGCATTACCGCCCACCGCTGTAATGTTGATGGTACGGGTACGCTCAGTAATAAAGCGTAGCGAATAAGTCGGGCTGCCAATTGTCGGCAACTCGGTACAATCGGTTTCTGCAATCAGCTGAGCCAGCAAGCCATCACGAGCAGCTAATTGACGCGCAAACTGCTGCGCAGTGTTGCTATTACCGGCATACACCACTCCAGCCACCGAGGTATGCAAAATAGCGGCTTGGCCTTCTTCATCATTGAGCACTAACACGGTATTAAGTGGGCAACCCGCGACAGTCAACGACGCCACTAAGGCTTCACCACTCACAGCTGCATTTGCAGGCAGCGACAACAACACGGTATTACCTGTAATTAAAGCAGTGACCAGTTGACCTATGATCGCCACTTCTGAGGCAGACTCGTCGGCTGTAACAACGAAGCACCCTCGTCCGGCACTGTATAACTCATTGGTTTCACCTGTTGGTCCCGGCATTAATTCCACTTGGCCAACGTGTTCCAATGCATTCAAGCACTGGAAATTCACCATTTTTTGGATCTGTTCGTTTTGCCCTGCCGCCCACTGCGTCAAAATACGGTTGCGCTGTTCAAAACCCAGCGCATTCCAGTTCTCCCACGCCGCGAGACTGGTCGCGACCAAAGTATCTAAATGTGTGTGCTGTACGTTTGTCATGACTTAATCCTTCAATCTTGTTCGGTCACGGTGGTGATCCACCGTGAGACATATCTGTTATTTACTGGCTTATGCGCTGTAAACATCTTGGGTAAAGCGATAGAGGTAATGTGGCCCCCCAGCTTTTGGCCCTGTGCCAGATAGTCCTTGACCGCCAAACGGTTGGACGCCAACAACAGCCCCCACTTGGTCACGGTTGATATAACAGTTACCTACTCGCATCCGTTGTTCGATGTAACGGTAAGTGCGCTCGTTTCGGCTGTGGATCCCTAACGTCAGACCAAAACCCGTTTGATTGATTTGATTAATCACAGTATCGAGTTCATCTGCTGCAAAACGGACAATGTGTAAAATCGGACCGAATTTTTCGTTTTCCAAGACATCAATACCGCTGATTTCAAATGCTGTTGGCGCAACAAAATCACCATGCTGACAATCAGCAGGTAAGTCCGCTTGCGCAACCAATTTAGCGCGGTTTTTTAATGCTTGAATATGGGTAAGCAGTTTTTCTTTTGCTTGGGCATCGATAACAGGCCCAACATCGGTTTGATGGAGATGTGGATTACCCACAGCGAGTTCCGCCATCGCGCCTTTGATCAAACCAATAATGCGATCGGCAATGTCTTGCTGAACAAACAGTACTCGTAACGCCGAACAACGTTGACCCGCAGAGGCAAACGCTGATCGCACCACATCACGCACCACTTGCTCAGGCAAAGCGGTACTATCGACAATCATGGCGTTTTGACCGCCTGTTTCCGCAATGAAAGGCACAGGCTCACAATCGCGGTTCATCAAGGTACGGTTAATGCGCTGAGCGGTTTCCGTCGATCCCGTAAAAGCAACACCAGCAATGCGTGGATCGGCTGTTAACGCCGCCCCCACTACAGCCCCAGTACCCGGCACAAACTGAATGGCATCGGCAGGTACACCGGCTTCAATCATCATTTCAATCGCACGGAACGCGATGATCGATGTTTGCTCGGCGGGTTTAGCAACCACGGTATTACCAGCAACCAAAGCCGCTGAAACCTGACCGAGGAAAATCGCTAGTGGGAAGTTCCACGGGCTAATACACGCGAATACGCCACGCCCTTGATACGTGAATTGTTTGGTACGTCCATCGAACGTTTCGACCACATGTGGCTGGGCAAATTCAGTCGCAGCCTGTTGGGCATAGAAGCGACAAAAATCTACCGCTTCACGGATTTCATCGATCCCATCTTGAATCGTTTTACCCGCTTCACGGTGACAAAGCGCGACTAGCTCACCGGTATTTTGCTCCAGTAAATCAGCAAGGCGCGTAAAGCATGCCGCACGCTCAGCCACTGGCGTTTGCGACCACGATGCATAGGCTTGATGCGCGTTATCAATCGCTGTAGTAACTGTCTCTGCGGTTGCAAAAGTCACTTCTCCGACCGCTTGGCGACGATCATAAGGGGAGGTGATTGCGTGCTTATCCCCCGCTTGTGCTTGCCCGTTCACTAGTGGAGCAGCTTGCCATTGGTGATCATTAAACGCCGTTACCGCTGCGTTAAACGGAACCCATTCAGATTCAATATCAATATTGATCCCTGCTGAGTTTTGGCGCTCATCACCAAAAATCGCGGGAGGAAGATCAATCAAGCTGTTATGCAAGGTGGCACGAGAGCGTAACGTATCAACCGGATGTTGAGTAAGTGATTCAATTGGGCAGTTCGCATCAACTAAGCGGTGTACAAACGAGCTGTTTGCCCCGTTTTCTAGCAAACGACGGACTAAGTACGGCAGCAGATCTTTATGGCTACCCACAGGGGCATAAATACGAACGTGAGTTTGGTACATCGCCATTGCATGGTTATAAAGCGCATCGCCCATGCCATGCAGACGCTGGAATTCAAAATCTTTATGGTTTGCCATTGCGACAATCGCCGCCACCGTATGGGCGTTATGGCTAGCAAATTGCGGATAAATCAAACCACGTAGCTGAGGTGATAGCAGGAAGCGAGCACAAGCAAGGTACGAGGAATCGGTCGCTTCTTTGCGAGTAAATACCGGATAAGCTTGATAACCGCTTTGTTGCGCCAATTTCAGTTCACTGTCCCAGTACGCACCTTTTACCAAGCGTAGCGGGATCACATCACCTTGCGTTTTACTCAGCGCTGCCAACCATGCCAATACAGGCAAAGCTCGTTTTGAATACGCTTGGACAACCAGCCCAAAGCGTCCCCAGCCAAGCACTTCTTGTGCACAGTAGAGTTTTTCAAACAGCTTTAGCGATAGCTCTAAACGGTCGGCTTCTTCAGCATCAATGGTGATACCCACATTCAATTCACGCGCACGTACCAATAACGACAATACCGATTGGTACATCTCATCCAGCACTCGCGCTTCATTAGCTACGTCATAGCGAGGATGCAAAGCTGATAGTTTGATCGATACCGTAGGATCCGGTGATTTTGGATTGTGGTAACCGTCTTTACCTACCGCTTCAATGGCCTTGATATAGTCATTGAAGTACTTCTCGGCATCTTGCTTAGTCAGCGCCGCTTCGCCCAACATATCGAATGAGTAGGTAAAGCCTTGCTCGCGCTTGTCATGACCATTTTTCATCGCTTCAGCGATGGTACGACCCAACACAAATTGATGGCCCATGATTTTCATCGCCTGATTCATGGCTTGGCGGATCACAGGTTCAGACATTTTATTGACGAGGCGATTAATCACATGGTTTGGCTTACCATCAGTATTGCCATCCATAGTGACGACTTTCCCTGTTAGCATCAGCCCCCATGTTGAGGCATTCACAAACAGAGAATCGGAATTTTTCAGGTGAGATTTCCAATCCGCAACGCTGAGCTTATCGCGGATCAGCGCATCGGCAGTGGCAGCATCAGGAATACGCATCAACGCTTCTGCCAGACACATCAGCAAGATCCCTTCTTTGGTATCTAGGCTGTATTCCAACAATAACGCATCGATCATCTGGATCGCTGTTTTATCCGCACGAACACGGCTAATAAGTTCGGCGGCGCTCTCCGCAGTATGCGTTCGCTCATGCTCGCTTGGCTCAGCCAAAGGAAGTAACTGGGTCAACCACTCAGACTCATCCACCGCATACAATGGCGAAATCAACGCCCATAGCTCAGCTAATGGTCGTTCAATAAAGGATGGCTGAAGTACCTCTGCCGCATTAAACATAATCATTCCCTCAATTTTGGCTCTGGATATAACCCCAATAAATGTTACATCAGTGTTACCGTTGAGGGGATCATATTTTTCGCCACTCACCTAGTCTTGCTATATTCTCCGATATTTTTTAGAAAAAGTCCGTTTTTTAACAAAACAAGACCCAAAACAGCAGCAAAAAACACTAAAGAACATTATTTTTTGCTCGAACTTGATTTGTACAGCATGCAAAAAGACGCTATTTCAACCAATAAAATACAGCTGTGCAAAATAGCTAAAACGGAAAAATACGTTCAGTGGAGAAAAACGAAAGTTTGAGAAGCAAGCAAAAAGTGCGAGAAAAAGGAAAATATCCGTAGAGACAGCACTGCTATTAACAGTTCAATAACAACAGAGAGAAGATGAAAGGGTAGTTAAAACAGCCAATTTTCGCGGACGAAATATTGTGAAATCCTTGTTATGAGAAGAAATCCTTGCGGAACTTCGCTGGTGGCATACCGTAAGTTCGTGAGAAAGCTTGGGTAAAACTGCTTTGGCTACCAAAACCGCATGATTGTGCGACTTGAGCCAAGCTCAACCCCGATTCCCGCAGAAGTTGCTGTGCTAACTCTAAACGTTTTTGCAAAACATATTGATGCGGTGTCATGCCTGTCTGGGTTTTGAACAAATGATGAAACTGACTTTCACCTAGGTATACCAAACCCGCCAATTGCATAACTGATATTTTGCGGGTGATGTGCTGAATGATGTACTGATCAATGATATCCATATTCAAGCGCGAGATCTGACGGTCTGAAGCTAGAGGTTTGAAGTGACGCTGTAACACGCACATCAAAGTATCGGTGCAAGCTCTACTTAGCAACAAATCATCAGGACTCGCCATCATTTCAGCCGTTAATGCTCGGATCAAAGTCTGTACTTGGCTATCAAGATGAAAATAGCTGGATTGCGCAAACAGGCGTTCGATCCGCTCATCAGCATGAACGGTATGAGTCACGGTCTCGGGTACATTCAATACCAAGATCTCATTTTTGCCCAAGCCAGAGAAAGCGTGTTCAGAGTCTGCCGTCACTAAACAACCTTGTCCTGGCCCCACTAAGTTGCCATAGCCTTCAATATCAAATTCTGTTTGACCAGATAGACCAATAACCACTTGGTTATAACCATGGTTATGGTGATCCATTTGCTCCGGTAACATCACAATTTCAGAAGGTTTGTATTTATCGGCCATAGTATTTAGACCATTTCACTCTTAAGCAGACTCAGACAGTGAGACTACTACATAATGCCCTAAAAACGAATAAATCAGAGCGATTCTCATTCGGCACTGGCTAAGCCAACACCACTCTGCGTCATATAGTAACGATTCCATTTCTAGTGCGGGTTAATGCACAGTTGTAATCGGAACAATGATCAAGAAGGGCTTGAGTTACGGTTAGTGTCATTTCAATTTTTTGACAAGCTTGATCAGGCCTGTATTCATCAGGCATCTGAGCGATAACAAGCAAACGCAGTTTTCATCGTTCCAATAACAGAAATAGACTTCAATTTACAAATACCTATTATTTTTCATTACCTTAGATAAAAATGCACCTTGATCATCGTTTCACTGTTCTAACACTGAAACACCCACCATCGAGAGTAGGAGAAAGGAATAGATCAACAGTTACTTGATCATTTTTCCGTAGTTAGTCGGGATCTGTCGAAGGATCTTACTTGATCATAGTTCCAAGAGCGCATTTGGTCATTGCTGCGAACACTGACTTGATCATCGTTGCAAGATTTTGGGGAGAGTCGGTTGAAAGTCGGATTAATCATGAATTGGACATTAACTTGATGTCACATCCTTTCGCCAGTAAAAAGTTGTGATACAACAACATAATACTGACCGAAATAAGAATATAGTCAGCGACTTATTCTGGTTAGCAACACCATTCTCATCTGGATAAGGAGTTCTTAGAGTCAGATGCACACGTTTCTAGCGCAACTCAGCTTTTCTTTTTCTGTCACCGGGCCCATTTTCATCATGTTGGCGCTGGGGGTGATCTTAAAATGGCGTGGACTCATCGACGATAAGTTTACTCAAACAGGATCTAAGTTGGTGTTTAACGTCACTTTGCCAGCCCTGTTGTTCTTGAGTGTGGTCAAAGCCGATCTTCAGCAAGCCGGACATTTCCAACTTATCATTTTTGCTCTACTTGGTAACTTACTGTTATTTGGTCTATTTGAACTCGCGGCCGGAACCATGATCAAGAGAAGATCCGATCGTGGGGTCGCCATTCAAGGCGCTTTTCGTGCTAATACAGGCATCATTGGCTTAGCCTATGCGGCAAATGCTTACGGCGAAGCCGGGTTAGTGGTCGGTTCTTTGTATGTGGCTGCCGTTACCGTGTTGTACAACATACTGGCTGTGATCACTTTAACCCGCTATAACGATAAAGCGGCAAAGTTAAACATTGCTAGCTTGGGCAAATCTATTGTTCGTAACCCTCTGATCATCAGCATTTTTATCGCAATCCCTATTTCTTACCTTCACATTGAGATCCCAGCGGTACTATTAAAGTCAGGACGCTATTTTGCTGATATGACTTTACCGTTGGCATTGCTCTGTACTGGCGCGAGCCTTGATTTTGGGCAGTTAAAACATGATATGAGTAGCGCACAGTTCGCTAGTTGGGCACGGTTAGTTATTGCACCAACTATCATGACGGTGACAGGTTATTACTTAGGCTTCAAACAGTTAGAACTGGGGATCATTTTCTTAATGACGGCCGCACCAACAGCGGCAGCCAGTTATGTTATGGCACACGCTATGGGGGCCAATGCCAAATTAGCAGCCAACATTATTGCGTTAACCACCCTTTTTTCCACTTTTACCTGTAGTTTAGGGCTCACTATTCTCGGCACACTACAGCTTAACTAATTGTTCGCTAACAATTATTAGCGGTACATCACTCGAACTGTTTTTGACGACGCCATAGAAAAACAGAGCAGTACTCCTATCAATAAATTACTGCTCTGTTTCTATAATTCTAGAAGCACTATATTCTCGCCTCATTATTACCTCATTACCTCTTCTTCTCCCGTCCGCCCATCGCCCTGCTTGATCTCAAGCTGATAACTCGAACTACCCGCTCTAACTGCCTGATCTAACAGCATGGTCTAACCGCCTTGTCTAGAGCGAACGCTAAATACAGCTATATATAAGGACAAAAAGGTTCGAGTTGGTAATAAGCACAAAAACCAATTGATAATGATTCTCAATTGCAGTTAAATATAATGAGTTTAATGGAATAGTGTCTTAACGACGTAAGCGGAGTCAAAACCCAATGTCATCAATTCAACGTGCAGTATCGCAGATCCAGCAGCAGCAAGGCTGGCAGCTCACTAATAAACGACTGATTTTGCCGGTGATCCTACTGGCTTTACTCGCCTCACCTACCACGCGTGAGCTTACAGTCTCTGTGCTTTCAGACGCATTTTGGCAAGTTGCAGCTTATGTAGCGGCCACTTTAACTCTCTACCATGTCATTGCGAGTAAGATGAACAAAGAAAGCAAGCTGAAAACCTTGCTTAACAACCACTCTCGCTTCCAAGTTGTTTTTGCCTCCTTTATGGGCGCACTCCCAGGTTGTGGTGGCGCTATCGTGGTGATCACTCAGTATGTACGAGGGCAACTCAGCTTTGGGGCCGTTGTGGCAGTATTGACCGCCACCATGGGTGATGCCGCTTTTCTTCTGTTAGCAACAGAACCAAGCACTGGGTTAATGGTGATGGCTATCGGTTTTGCGGTTGGTTTAGCTTCTGGTTGGTTGATTGATGCGATTCACGGCACCGACTTCATGCGCCCTAAAGTCAAAACTGAAGCACAAGCCGAATGTTGCCAGCAAAATGCAACCCCGCCGGCCAAAGTCATGAAGCTGCAAGGTCAATTTTGGAAATGGGTGCTCGCTCCAGCCATTGTGGTGGCGGTGATGGGATCGCTACAAATCGATATCGATCAGACTTTCAAACTTGAACAAGGCACTATTGATATTATAGGTACTCTCGCAGTGCTGATGGCCTTGTTCTTATGGGCTATCAGTCGCGATATAACTAACTATGAATCAGCAGTATCAGAAGATCCTAAAGCTGCTTCAAGCCATATGTATCAACGTATCGCGCAAGATACTAACTTTGTAACCAGCTGGGTTATTGGGGCATTTCTGATCTTTGAACTGACAGTGTTCTGGACTGGTGTTGATCTTGGTGCGCTGTTCTCTAATTGGGCGCTGCTGATCCCACTAATGGGGGTATTAATTGGTTTGCTACCGGGTTGTGGTCCACAAATTATCGTAACGAGCTTGTATCTGTCAGGGGCTATTCCGATGTCAGCACAACTCGGTAATGCGATCAGTAACGACGGCGATGCCCTCTTCCCTGCAATTGCCCTAGCGCCTAAAGCAGCCTTAGTCGCAACGCTATATTCGACAATACCGGCAATCATTACCGCTTATACCTATTTCTACTTTTTTGAGTAAACACGCCACAAAAAGTAAGAGACTAGCTAGCGCAGTTAACACAAGAAAAGGATTTTCGAGTAAATCTTTACTCCCCCACCAAAAGCACCTTCGGGTGCTTTTTTTTGCCTATACGACGGGACAAAGTAACCATCAGAGCAGCTTTTTTACTAAGCATCACTTTTTGCAAACTAACAAAGTTTAAGTCGCGATACAAAATCAGCTTATACGAGGTCCTTTACAACAAACCAAGGAAAATTATTCAAAAAAAATTCGTAACTGAACCACACCAAATCGTGACTCAGATCTAACTTTTTAGACCATCACCACCACAAAACACTGGTCGGATCACAAAACGCTTCAAGCTCACAAGCCATTAGAAATGTCAATAGGTGAATTCCCCCCTATCTGTACTCCGTACGGTTCGTTATATTTTATCCCGTAGGCAGCGAGGTGAAACCCGCTAACTACAGTACCCTCAACGGGTGCTTTCCAATTAAGCGCATTTCAGTATAAACCCTCATACTGATATATATGAACTTCATTGGATACCTCTTCTACACGTCGTACAGGATTGTGCTCTTCGGAGTCAAACTCTTGTCTTTGCCGGCCTCTTAGGCCGGCTTTTTTTTATTTTTTTACACTTTTGCCTAAGTTTCCGTCAGTATAGCCTTGTAACCTCTACGAAAGTGATTAAACTTCCATTCTGTATAGTGTTCTTTAGCCCGAACAAGGCATTTCCTGTGACAGATAAAATAGACCAGAACTTACTAAATATATTTAGCCAACTTCCAGGTTGCTGGGGATGCAAAGATAATGATTCTATATTTGTTTTTGCCAATCAAGAATATGGCAAAATAATCGGCGTCGACCACCACCTCGACTGCATTGGGCGTAGTGACTTTGATATGCCGAGCCCGACAGCTGAATGTGCCGAAGCTTTTCGAGTTCAAGATCAGCAAGTCATGGATTCGGGAAAAAGAATGAAAATTCTTGATATTCATCCTTATTCTGATGGAAATTGGCGGGCACATTTATTTACTAAAACGCCATGGAAAAATGAAGACAATAAAACCGTAGGAACTATTTTCAGCGGGATAGAGCTAAAAGACACAGCAATATTAGAAGTCGGCCATTGGATTTGCCGTGCAGCCGGGCTAGACCCACGCCAGCAGGCATCATTCAACCTAGACCTAAACCAAAGTAACATCATACTCAACACTCGCGAATCCGAAGTGCTATTCCTATTACTCTATGGAAAGAAGCCACAATATATAGCACGTGTGCTCAATGTTTCAGTAAAAACAGTTGAAAACTACGTACTAAAACTACGGGAAAAGTTTCATGCTAATTCAAAGAACGAATTAATCGATTTAGCATTGGACAATGGTTTCGGATCGCATATTCCAGAAAGTATGCTTACTAGGCAACTTTCTGTAATTTTAAAAGAATAAACCTTATTTTTTATATGGATGAATAATCTTTCAGTAAAATTCCCTTTATAAATGTAAGCGCTTATAAATTAAAAATATGACACGTCCCGTTTATCTATACTCATCTTGTGTTATATAAATTAATACATAAAAAGAAAGCGCTATATGCGCTTTCTTTTTTATAAGTGAAATAAGTTTTATATTATAAAGCAGTCAGTAAAAGACATTATTTCACTGACTAGAAATCAAGGCGCAAGACGCTCGATATCCCACTCATAACCCGCTTCTGTTTGGGTGAACAAAAAGCGATCATGCAAGCGATGTTCACCACCTTGCCAAAACTCAACCGAAGACAGCTTCACACGATATCCCCCCCAAAAAGTAGGAAACGGCACTTCACCCTTCGCGAACTTCTGTTTTAGCTCCATAAACTTGCCTTCTAACGCCTGTCGAGCAGTTAGGCGACTGCTTTGCTTACTGGCCCATGCAGCGATCTGGCTGTCTTTAGGGCGCGATGAGAAGTACTTCATCACTTCAAACGTAGACAGTTTTTCAGCGACACCAGTAATATGAACTTGACGTTCAATACCATGCCATGGGAAATGAAGACTTATCTTAGCATTGTCTGCTAAATGCATGGCTTTACGGCTGCCAAGGTTGGTATAAAACACAAAGCCGTTCTCATCAAAATGTTTGAGCAACACAATACGCTGAAAAGGTTGACCATCTTGATCAACCGTTGCCACTGTCATGGCAGTAGGATCTGTTAACTTCGCCTCTATAGCCTGATCCAACCATTTTTGGAACAAAGGGATCGGTGATTCAGGTAAGTCATGACGGCGTAACCCGCCTCGGGTGTATTCTCGACGAATATCAGACAAATCCATTGTTATCTCCACTGTTTAACAGGATACACAGCTGTGATTTGTGGCGATTTCACCACCTACAGCTTTGGCGATGATAATACGATATGCCCTATTAAACAAAAAGTTTGCAATAACAATCACATCTTATCTGTGAGGCAAACAAATGCAACTGACGAGCTTGATACTATGGCAGCGTAATCCTAAATCCCACATGCGCATCGTAAAGATGTCACAGGAATGCTAAGTGAATAAACGAACCACCTTGATGGTACTCGCCTTTGTTGGCGTTGTGCTGTGCTCACTTGTCAGTATGATCACTTATCAGCAAGTAAAGCAGCACTTATCTGAACAAATTATCAACGACGTGAGTCAGCTTGGTGAAAAGCTTGATGCTCAGTTATCGCGTTATAGCCAAGTCCCTCAAGTCTTAGCCAACGACCCTCGGCTCCAGTTTATTTTAACTCAGACGCATACCGCCACATCGACACAAGGCACCAAGACCAATCAACTGCTAGAGTCCTGGGCCAATACTTTGGGCGCCGATGTGCTGTACCTTATCAACACCCAAGGAGAAACACTCGCTGCCAGCAATTGGCAATCAGAAACCAGTTTTGTGGGTCAGAACTACAGCTATCGCCCTTATTTCATTCAAGCCATGGCGGGAGCAACGGGTCAATACTTCGCACTTGGCGTCAGCTCTGACAAACGTGGCTACTATTTCTCAGCCCCAGTTTACCAACAAGACCGCATTATTGGTGTGTTAGCGCTCAAAGTGGATTTATCGTTAATCGAGGATATTTGGGATTACGACCAAGTCGACTATGCGATTGTCGATCAGCACGGCATTATCTTTTACAGCTCAGAAGCCAGTTGGCTCTACCGTGCACTGATCCAGCTCCCAGATAACCTAAAACAACAAATCATCGCATCTCGCCAGTATGGTAATGCACCACTATCAAGCATAAGTAAGCACTCACTACTTAACGATTTTAAACAACGTGATATTGCCCATATCACCCATCCAACCAGTGAAATAACAACCAGTATGTTGGTGAGCACTCACGAAATGGCAGAAGCAGGCTGGGCAATTTACGGATTTTCACCGATCAATACTGCATACCAATACGTTATTCAGGCCGTCATGATTTTTACGGTATTTTACTTATTGCTCTGCTTAGCGATTGTGTCTTGGATGCAAACCAGCTTTGCACAGCGTCAATTAGCATTATTGAACGATAAATTAGAACAGCTGGTGATCGAACGAACCCGTAATTTAATGGAAACCAACCAAGCGCTGCGCGATACCATACATCAATACGAGTTAACCCAAGCGGAACTCAAACAGGCACACAGTGAACTGATCCAAGCGGCAAAATTAGCCATGCTAGGCGAGCTTTCTGCCAGTATTAACCACGAGATTAATCAGCCGTTAGCCGCCATGCGCACCTATGCTGAAAACTCGCGTAAATTACTCGCCAAAGAGCGCTACGAGGCCGTTGCAGGCAATATCGATGAGATCATCAGCCTCAACCAAATGATTGCTGACATTATCGCGCGCTTTAAAGTCTTTGCCCGTAAAACCACAGATAACAATAACCGCACTGTGGTTGCCGACTCCATCCGCTCTGCAACCAGCTTATTACGGAATAAGTTGATCAAACATGGCGTGATTCTACGCGTAGCCGAATTACCGCCCCATTTAGTTGTCAACATTGACGCCGTACAATTTGAGCAAGTACTCATTAATTTACTTCACAATGCAATTCAAGCACTTGACGATGCCCATCCACCACAAATTGGGGTTGATTTTGTGACTACCGCTGAGACGGTTGCCATCCATATTTGGGATAATGGCCCAGGGCTAGACGATGAACTTAAAAACAAAATCTTTAACCCTTTCTATACCTCTAAACCCGATGGATTGGGACTAGGACTGACTATTTCACGCCGCATTATCGACGCCTTTGCTGGCACCATTACCGTTGAAAATCACAGCGGTGGCGGATGTGAATTTATTATTAGCTTGCCGCGTAGTAACGAGGAAGGACAATGAACAAAAAAGTCATTTTCATTGATGATGAAAAACCGATTCGTGACGCCCTGGGGCAAACACTTGAAATTGAAGATTATGATGTCAGCTTATACGCCAGCGCCAAACCAGTGCTAGCTGAGCTCGATAATCACTTTGAAGGGGTCATTATCTCAGACATCAACATGCCTGAAATGGACGGTATTGAGTTTCTTAAGCGTGCGCTTACCATCGACCCTGAACTGTCCATCATCCTGTTAACGGGGCATGGCGACATCTCAATGGCAGTCGAAGCCATGCGGCTCGGTGCGTACGATTTTCTGGAAAAGCCTTTCTCAACCGAAAACTTATTAGATGTCGTTAAACGCGCAGGCGATAAGCGTGAATTGATCTTAGAAAACCGCGATCTACGACGTGAACTCGAAGCTCAAAGCGGCCCGGGGCCTCGGATCTTAGGCAATAATCCAAAAATAAAACAACTACGCCGAATACTGACCCACATAAAAGATACCCCTGCCGATGTAATGATCCACGGTGAAACAGGCACAGGTAAAGAGTTGGTAGCCCGTTTTCTTCACGATCACAGCATTCGCCACGATAAACCTTTTGTTGCCATTAACTGTGGTGCTATTCCCGAAACGATGATCGAAAGTGAGCTCTTTGGCTTTGAGTCAGGGGCTTTTACAGGGGCACAGAAAAAGCGCGTCGGCAAAATTGCCCACGCCAATGGCGGCACCTTATTTCTCGATGAGATCGAGTCCATGCCTATGTCGTTGCAAATTAAATTACTGCGGGTACTTGAAGAGAGAAAAGTCGAACCCTTAGGGACTAACCAAGCAGTCGATTTAGATATTCGCATCATTGCGGCGACCAAAAATGACTTAAAGAAGAAAAGCGACAAAGGCGAGTTTCGCGATGATCTCTATTATCGTCTTAACGTTGTTTCCGTTGAAATTCCGCCACTACGTGAACGCAAAGATGATATTCCGATGCTGTTTCAAAACTTCATTCGCTCAGCATCAACTCGTTATAGCATCGAGCCCACAGCCATTACCTTAGATCAGCAGCAAAAGCTCCTCAGCCATGACTGGCCCGGCAATGTGCGTGAACTTCGTAATCTTGCGGAACGATTGGTACTGATGGGGGATGCATCGGTCTTTAATGAAGGTTACAGCATTAACAGCGAGCAAACGCCGTTAAGTTTAAGCGAGCGCGTTAACCAATTTGAATTTACATTACTGTGCGATGCACTAAAACGCCACAATGGGCGCTTGAAAGAAGCACAAGAAGAGTTGGGCTTGGCACGTAAGACATTGTATGACAAGATGAAAAAACACAACATCAACAAAGACGATTACAAATCAAGCCATTAACTCTGCAAAGCAGGCAAGCATCACAGTGATTCTTGCCTGCAAAATCATGCAATCCCTGCACCACTTTCAATCAAGCTTTGCTGTTCACTCGCAAAAACTCCCCTTCCCCCATTTGCTTAATGCTTTTTTTTATTAGCCTTTGATAAATTTTTGACTACGTACAGATAGTTGGCGACAAGCAGCAGAATAAAAAATGACGAATGCTGATTGATAGAAGTTGTCAGGTGAGATCACACTCAAGTCGATTTTTCTTTCCTACAATCAAGTTGCCTCTACACACCATCACGTAAGTGGTTCCGCTATAGTTTACTTTCAGTCAGGCGCATGCAATGACACTATTTAAGCAGTTATTTCGCATCACCCTAATTACTGGTTTTTTGCTCATCAGTTTAGTATTCGTTGCGCGCTTTAGTTGCGAAAAACATGAAGCCTTCAGCCAGCAGCATGAACGCATTCGCTACGTGTTCAACCTCGATTTAGCGAACATTCCACAACAGGATTACGATAGCAGTCTTGCTGGATTGTCGTCACTTTTACGTATGCAACTCCACCCACGTGATTATCAAACCATTAGTATTGCTCCAGCGCTTAGCCAGCAACAGTCGTTAACTATCACGACACCACACAATAAGTCATCGTCACCAGCTTGGTTTTCTAACTTGTTTTCAGGCACTCCTCAGTCGTATAGCCACACGATTCATTTAGCCAAAGCCACAATGCTAGTTACCGTGTCAAACAACGTAAAATGGTTGAGCGATCACTTGTGGGAAAAAGCACTTCATTACTTAATGGAAGCATTTGCCGCTTTTACCGTTTATGGCATTTTACTTTTTGTCTGGCTGCGCCGTACCTTGCAGCCCGTACAACGTTTGTCCCTCTATGCTGAACAGCTAGAGCAGAATCCACAAAGTGCCAGTCCTGCGCCTCGTACGCGCTTTTTAGAACTGAATAACATCGCACGTAGCTTCCAGCATTTGGCGCAGCAACTTGAAAATCACTTTCGACTCCAAGCTAAAGAAGCTGCCCATTTACGAGAAAAAGCTTATCGCGATCCTATCTCCCATTTGGGTAACCGAGAGTATTTTTTAAATCAACTCAATGCTTGGCTCACCAAAGATGAGCAAGGTGGGCTGATGTTGATACAAGCCAAAATCATCAATCAAAGCTATCGCCATAAGAACTTCCAGAAAGGGGACCAACTGGTACGTGACATCGCCGAGACCCTAAACTCCAACGTTATTCATAGCAATTGTACTCTCGGACGAATTTCTAAAACGGAATTTGCTATTTTGCTGCCGCAGATCAGCCAAGAAAAGCTGATGGCATTAGCCGAGTTATTGCACACTAGTTTGCAACCTCTTACCTCGGAGTTTGATACCCCGCTCAGCGTGACTATCGGCTTAGCCATAACCGACAGCAAAACATCCGCCAGTCAACTTTTGGCTCAGCTTGATAATGCGCTGATTGCGGCCTCACAATCGCCTGCCAACCCGATAGCGATGTCACCTGGCGAAGGGAGCACCAACAAAGGCAAGCAATATTGGCACGAGTTAGTTTCGTCCGCGATCCGCAATCGCCAAGTCTATTTTCATTTCCAGCCAGTGTTGCTGCAAAACGAGCAGGTCTATCATCAAGAGGTATTTAGTACCGTACGTCAGCACGATAGTAGCTTTTCTGCCAATCAATTTATCGGTGCGTTAGATGAACTGAGCCAAGGCACCCAGTTTGATAAACACGTTATTGTAAATTGCATTAAGCAGCTGCAAGCCGAGCCTCAACTGCCACCTTTGGCAATAAACTTAACGCGCAGTAGTGTCCAAGACCCCGCATTTCATCGCTGGCTTAACGAGCTCTTACCACACCATCATTTGTTGTGCTCAAGATTATTCTTTGAGATTCAGGAAAGTTGTTTTGTGGAAAACAATGATATGACACAGTTGCTATGCCAACAACTGACGCGATTTAATGTCGGTTTTGGGATCGACAATTTCGGACGGCATTTCAAATCGCTTGAATACCTAAAAGTATTCAAACCCGCTTACGTCAAAATTGATTTTGCGTTTACCGTTCAGCTAAACAACCCAGCTCAAGCGGCCGTACTCACATCGATTTCCCGCACCGCTCATAGTTTAGGTATTGTCACCATCGCGACTCGCGTTGAAACAGAAACTCAACTTGAGCGCTTGTCTGAACTTTTTGTTAGCGGTTTCCAAGGCTTCATTATTGAGCGTCAAGTAAGTAAGCACCACGAGCCACTTACGCTTTAATTCGAATTTACACTGTAAACACCATCCCTAGCTCAATGCTTTTACAGTGTAAATTCACCTCTCTTGCTGCGACCTAGGAACTATTCCCTTGTAACAGTACTCTCAAAAGCTCTGACTTCAGTATTCAAAGCTAATCACCAATAGTTACTAACCAATATTCAGGCTCACTAAATTTGAGAGCTAACCACTAACGGCAACATACAATCTCGGTGACGAAACTAATCTTGTAGCTCAACTGAAGTTGCGATTGGCACTTGATCACCAATTGACGAATTACACTGCTTAGAGGATTTATACGAAGGAGCGTTATTTACAGTGTAAATAACGAAAAGGAAAGAAACAGAAAATAACAACGGAGGCTACAGAGGTTTCATCTCTAGCTGATTATCTCGGACAGAAAACACTGACGGGCCATGCTCACTTGTCAGCAACCGGTTATGCTTCTCAATCTGACAACTCACACCAGCATGAACACATTTAACCGCCGTCACGCTAACTTGAGCTAGCACTTGTTGGTACTCCTCTCTTAACTGCTCGTAACTGGCTTTGTAATGACGTAAATTCTGCTGGTGGCGCTTATGCTGCTCAACAACTTTTGCGACCAGCTCTGGTGGGCGTTTATCGGTAGGGATTTTTAACAACTTAAATTGCGCTTGTTTCATGGTTGCCAGCTGTTGCTTCTCTTGCTCAAACAAACGTACGGTTGCAGCGATCTGCTGGCGAAGCTCAACGTAATTAGCAAAGGCTGTGATCTTAGTGGTGGTTCCCGCTAGCGCACCTATCGTTAACGCATGCACGCTATAACCTACATTAATGTCACCGCCACTCAGAGTGCCGTAACGCTTTAAATCATCAAGTACCGTCAATTTACCTTTTGTGGTTAATTTACAATGCAATGCATGATGGCTGAAACTAATATCATCTTTCGCCTCAACCTCGACGTACTGAGCGAACTTACTTGTCAGCTTTCCCCCAGTGCGAATAACACAAGTATAGCCCTCATCAGTGCTGGCTTGTTTACCCAAAATCCCCTTCATGACGGTGATATCACCTTTGGCTATAATTTCTGCCTGCTCAACAAAACCGAGAACAGTCACCGCCCCCGACACAGTAACCTTCATCCCTGGCTTAACGTCGCCTTTGATAACAACGCTGCCATCAAACTCTACATGGCCAATAGTGGGTGACACATCTTTGATCACTAATGCATCGTCTACTTGGACCCCATTTTTTTTAATGATTGGAACCCCGGACTGAGTCGCAACTAAGATATTCGGATCATAATCACTGACTGCCGCACCGTCGTAATGATTAAACAGCTTGTCTTCACCAGCTTTAGCGGGAAGCGATTCCCCCAACACGTTATAGCCATCAACACCTGCACTCGCGGGTACTCGCAGCATCAAGGATTGACCAACCGACACGCTACATAGCTCACCTAAGTCACGCATATCAACTTTGTCATGATCGAGTTGTTTAGGCTTTAATACGCGATGGCTAACATCCACGATTAAAGGCTTAAAGCGGCTATTCTCACCATTTTGCGGTAAACGCCCGAGTGCGACTTGCATTGTGAGTTTTTCGCCAGCTTTCAACCAACGACTTTTCGCCAACAGCGTTTGCAGTAAATGCTTACGTATCCCTTTAATGATGTTGTTTTGTTTTAGCGCCGCCAATAAAGCTTTTCCGGATATGTCTTTACCACCGTAAGCACCAATCACAGTAATGGAGGCTGACATATTGTTATTTGTAGTCTTCACTATCAAAGAGGCATCGCGCTGCTCAGCAATCACAATATCTTGAGGTTCGAGGGCTTTATCTGCATTTAAGATAGCAATAGCGGAGTCGATGGCACTCTCATAACGAAACAAACTCCCACCATGCAAGGAGGCTAATTGCTGATAAATATCACCACGCTCAACTAAGGTCTCTTGCTCAAGCAACGGCTGGGCATGAATAGAAATGGTATTTTTATCTTTGCTCAACTTGAGGAGCGATAGCGCCATAGAGAAACTCCAGTTACCCTACAAATAAACAGTCATCCTTAAATTCATTTTACTCAGTTACTAAGCAGTAAAAAGAGCCAAGCTTTAATAACGTCGTTCAAGTCTCACCAAAAAATAGTCCCGCTCTTTCACTATTTTTATTCTAAGTCCTTATTAGCACTAAAAGAGTGCAAACCTACCCACCCAAAATAATAAATGGGTAGGTATCCACCCATTCTACATATCCCCATCATAGCTAGTTATAGGACGGAACAAAGATAAGCAATTGATAAATAAAGAATAAAAATTTAAATCACGCAAATTTAAGAACTTGGCACGACTTTGGCTATATGAAGAGTAACTAATCTAGGGCTAACTTCTGAGTGAAGTGGTGATATTCCCCCCGATTATGGTCACCACTTTGTCCTATTTGCTTGCCTCTTCATTTTGAAGAGGCTTTTTTTTGTCTTTTGACTGTATTAATTACCATTCTCAATGGTAATTAATAGATTTGACTCAACAAGGCTTCATCAATGATGCTGTCTGTATTTGCAAGATAGCAATGTAGCCCAGCTCCCTGTGGCAGCGGCGCAAGAACAATATTACGTAACAGACCGATGCTAAACAGTTGCAGTTGCAGTTGATATTCAGATTCGATATCTAGCGGAATGGAAGACTCAATAATGCAAGACGAGCGACCAATTTCTTTAATCCTGACACGTAAACCAAGTTTAGTCAGTTCATCACTGATCGCTTTTTGCTTAATTAAACGAGCGACTAAACCAGAAGGCTCGACACGATAGCGCACTTGGTTAGCTAACGCGTCAACCCAATGAATCGAATTAGCACTGTGACGTGTGAAGGTTGTCAGACGCATAACCACGCTCCTTGTGTTGATCCTGTAGACCCTTATCGCACCTTATATAGTAGAGCAGAAATATGAGGGGTATTTTTAACAATAGACCACTCATTGAGAAAGCATAGCGTTTTTCAATAATCAGTCTGTAGCAAAGATAAGATGGCGAGATTTACAGAGAGGCATTTACAGTGTAAATCTAAAAACATGGAATTTACACTGTAAATAAAAACGAGCTAATTAGGCATTGTGGAAAACGGAGAACTCTTCAATCGGAGCTCGACCACGTTCAGCAAGAAAAGAAAGAAAGCTTGATGGCGTGTATGTAACAACTTGTTCGCACGGGAAATCAACTTTAGCTAATAACTGCTTCACAAAAGTAAAGTTACCGACATCATAAGCAAAGTGGGCATCAGACCCCGTCGTAATACGTCCACCAAACTCTTTAATACACGCGGCAATATCTTCACAACGCTGCTCACTACCAGCGCGAGATCCAGACAACGAAGAGTTATTAATTTCTAATACCACATTGTGGCGTGCCGCTGCTTTGATAACAGCTTCGAAATCAAAGTCGAAATTCGGATTGCCAGGGTGGCCGATAGCATCAACCTTTCCAGACTGAATGACATTGAGTAATGCTTGCGTATGTTGCTTAGCATCAGCGGGGCGAAAAATAGGCTCATGAAAACTCGCAATAGCCCAATCAAGCATGGAGAGAATTCTGTCATCCATATCAATCTCACCGGCGGTGTTCAAAATATTAGTCTCAACACCACGAATCACACCGACCCCATGTAGAAAGCGAGGCAAAACTCGCTGATTGGCAAAATGCCAAAAATGTGGGGCACCCGGCATCGTCGGGGCATGATCCGTTACACACATTATCGACAAACCACGTTGCGCTGCCGCTGCAGCATTTTCGAGAACAGTACTATAAGCATGACCACTCGATATTGTGTGTGTATGAGTATCAACTGAAATTTCCATAACGCTCCTTTCCTTTAACTTGCCCGCAGTAAAAAGCGATGACAATTACCACTCCGAGAGTAACTGTGTCAAAGCCGTACGCATTGCAGACTCCGCCTCTTTTCGACCACTAAAACCATAGTGCGAAATAATTGTCGACCAACTCTGGCGCTGAATAACTTTACTGGTGACCAAATAAAAATCATCGCTTAGGATGCCACTTTTTCGCGAGAGCAACTGAGAGGTAAACCAAGCAAGCGATCCCACAACTTGATCGTATCCCAAGCCACCTTGGCTATATAAACACAACTGATGTTTCACAAGTTGCTGCTGAGTAGAAGATAAACTCACAAGTGCTGGCTTTAAAAGAGGCAAAGCCAGCTGTGGCGATAACTCAGAGAATTGCTCGCCAACTTGATAACTAAAATTGAGTTCGAATAAAAAACTCGCTGACGAATACCATTGGTGCGCTTCAACAGAAAGCGGCTTCACAGCCAACGCTGAATGGCAACCACTGGCCATATCTTTGGTCACACCAAGACGAATCACAGCAAAATCCGCTTGGCGCCAAAACGCTAATAGCTCAGGGGCGATGCCAAAACTAGTACCAACATAATCAAGCTTGTAATCTTGCGCCCAACGCAAAACAGCTTGCAATAACTTAGCGCCTAACTGGCGACGCCATAAACGGGGGTGAATTGCGATACGTTGAATGCGCCCCGCTTTTTGCTGCGCCGCTAATGACAAACCAATATGTGCAGCAACCGACTGCGGTAATAGATGACCACGAAGACGACGTTGACCACGCATAACACAATCTGCTAACTCAGCCGTAAACTCACCTTCAAGCGAAACTAAACAGCAGCCTATCACTTCATCATGCCAACTCATGCACCAAACTTGCAGTGCTTGATCGTCAAGCAGTTGAAAAAAATCAGCAGGTGATGTTTGGTAATGGGCATTGACGAGCAAGCCAAAAACTTGTGACAAGCGCTTCGGGTTAGCAAGCAAATCTTGCTTTGATAGCGACACAACCTGAATGTCATCATTGCTGATAGTCTGTTGAGTTAACAGTTCAATCAACGGATGCTCATCGGCAATTTCAGCATCCAGCATTAAAGTTGAAAAAGTCCACCCTTCTAGTGGATCGCGGCTCGCCCAACGAATAGGTTGTGATAAATGCAAGCCCCGCCATTGCGGCTGGGTTTGAGAAAGGTACTGATTAAACTTAATCGCAAAACCACGCCCTGTCCCTTCATAACCATGAACGGTCGAGGCAAACGCGATACGATTATAATTTTTAAGCAGCTGCTGTAACTGTGCCGCTGGTATTGCTGCCGCTTCATCGACAATCAAAAAATCACAACTAATACCATCTTGTAATAAGCGATCAGGAGCAACAAACCGTAATCGGCTGTGTTGCCAACTCAAATCGTGTTCATTTACTCCTAACGCTTGGTCATCATTTAAAACGGTTGAATTCGCTAACAACTGCTTAGCGTGTTGAAACAGCGTTGCCACGGTAGCCATGCTTGGCGCCGTCACCACAATATCAAGTTTACGCTCGACCATTAAACTGGCCGCAGCCAATCCCAGTGCCGATGACTTACCTCGACCACGATCCGCTGTTAACACCAAAGGACGTTTACGATGCCCAGTAACAACCTTACGGATCGCTTCAACCGCAGTCACTTGCTCTGTCGTCACACATCCCCACGCAAGTTGACTCGTCTGCTGAGCGTTATCATCCTCGCTCACAACGTTCGCCAACAGCCAAGCATTCACCTTTTGCTCGCAAGATTCAGCACTATCACTTTGACACAAACGCAAACACTGCGACTGTGCCATCTGCTGGCGTAACCATTTCATCGAGCCTGTCGTTGCATTATTTTGGTCACCATCTTGTGGTGATATCAGCAGCAACAATACCCCACCACCACATACAGTACCGCTCAAAGTACCAAACGCGTCGGGATGAAAAGTTTCATTAGCATCGACGATCAAGCAATCCACTTCTTGCCCTAGCCACGCTTTGGCCTTCTTCGGCGTAACGCTTGGTACATCAAAACAAGAAGCTGCTTTGCCCAACCAGAGCGGAGAGCGATACAAAGAAATAAAAGCAGCAAGATGATAATGTTGCCAGTCGGCATCGCCTTCAAGGACAACCAAACCGCGATGACGACGCGCTTGTAGTTGCTCAACGAGGTGGGAGGGATAATTTAATGGACTGCTCATACCGATACTCAAACAAGAATTACGGTAAGATCATACCATGTTGGCTTATAAAAAAAGCCACGCAAATGCGTGGCTTCAATAAGAGGCGTTTTCCCAAATAAGGCTTATTTCAGGTAATCGCTGATGTAAGCAAGAATGTCGTCAACTTGCTTGCTCGATAACTTTTTCATTTTCAGCTGCAACTTGTCTTCGTCACGCAGAAAACTCACCTTACCTTTGATCAGCTCTTGCTGCTGTGGCTTAGTCACAACTTCACGAGGCTTGATCGCTTCACCCATATTCTCAAGTACCATAGTGACTTCTCGAGTAATACGAGCAATGCCCTGTACATCCATGGTTTGCCATAGTGGCGCTGATTTATCAGCAAGCTGACCAATCAATTGTTGCTGCTCTTGCTCGGCTAAACCAAAGAATAAGCGGTGTAATTTGACGATAGTTGGGCGACCCAATTCACTCACACTTGGGTATGCCATCAGCAGCTCCATCGGTAAGCTTGCCGCTTTAAGTGCACCACTTACCAAAGCTTCACTGCATTGACAGTATTTAGCCAACTCTTTTTGATCGTCAACTTTGCCTTGTGCCAGCAACAGCTGCATCTCTTTACCACGCTCATACAAAGACAGAGGTTTATGGGCGTTAGCAACATCAGATAAGAACTTCGCATGCTCGCTATTAATGCCTTTGGCTACATAGATAAGAAAGTCTTTGTTCGCCAAAATACACGACATTCGACGGCGACTACCGTCAAGCACTTCGATGCGACCGTCTTCAAGCCAACGACCAACAGCCGGGTATTGCTGCCCACGCTCTTTAAGGGTGGTTAAAATATCGGCTAACGCATGCTCATTAAGAAAAGCTTGCTCACGGGCATTTTCAGCAAACACTTGTGTTTGTGTCGCGACTTTTCCCGCATCGATTTTCACTAACTCAAAAGCGACCGTCTCTTCGCCCGCAACAGCAAGTTCGATAATTGCCGCTTTATCTTGCGCTGCTTTTTGCGCTTCAACCACATTGGTTGCCCGACGTTTATCTGCTTTACCAAATAAACGTGCGTTCAAATCTGTTGTTTTGATTGCCATCTGACTACGCCTCCTTATTCAGATTCGCCCAGTGACTGTGCATCACGCGTTCAAGCTCAAGGCCTACACGTTGGATAGCATCTTGCGCTGTTGAAAGGGTTTTCTTACCCCCTTCAAACTCTGCCGCTGTTAAATCAAACACTGTGCTGTAGGTATCAGCACAAGTTTCAAAAGCACGACTACGTGGCACCGTTGCCATCATCACTTGATCGCGTAACAAGTAATTCATCTCTGTCAATACAGAGACCTGCTTCTTGTTATCATCTTCAAACATGGTTGGCATCAAACGAATAAACTCAAGCCCATGCCACTCTGTCGGGAACATTTCATACACAGTCGGCAAGTGTTGGAAGAAGTTAACCGTTGACGCCCAGTCAAGACGCTTCGCTGCACATGGAATGATCAACGCATTGGATGCATACATCGCATTCCATACTAATGGGTCAATGTGCGGACCAGTATCGATCATAATAATGTCAAATTCGTCGGCGATTGGGTCAATAACCCGCTCTTTTAGCAAACGAACAATATCAAGATCTTGGTTTACAGCCAGATCTTGCCATGCATCAGCATTGAACATCGCATCTTCAGGGAAGGCTGCAATGGTCTTTAAATTTGGGTACTGGGTTGGCAAAACCACATTGTTCATCAAGAAATCTTTGTCCATTTCTTGACCTTCAGGAACATTATTCAACATCACATCAACGGCTGAATAAATCGTTTCCTGCTCACCAATACTGATTTGTGGATTCAAGAACAAGCGCAATGAACCTTGGGGATCAAGGTCAATCAAACAGATGCGGTAACGTTTATCTAAGTCCAACGCCAAGCAAGCAGCAAGGTGAACTGCCGTCATGGATTTACCCGTACCACCTTTCTGGTTTTGAACATTCACCACCCAAGGTTTACGCCCGGCACCTTCACGCTCATAAAACGCCGGCTTCTTTGCAGCATCCATCAACTGGTGTGCTTCTTCTAGCGTGATCGAGTAGTGGTTTGCGTTATTTTTAGTAAATTGATGACCAGTCGCTTCCATACGAGAAATCGCGTCATCCAATTTACGACGAGTTAACCCCGAACGCGTTTCCATTAAAGCTTTCGACATCGGAGGAAAATGCTCTTCGCGGCGCTCTTCCAAAACGATCTCAATACGGTCCGCCTGAACCTGTTTTGTTTGCTCGGCAATATTGAGCAAGTTCTCTATTGTTTGTTCCCTGTTCATTATCACTTTTTACCCCTGACAATCATGTTTGCTATTGTACAGCAAAATCAAGCATCAACAATAAAAAGCTGAACAAACTTGCAGTTAGATAAAATTGATTCAAAAAGCCGCTATTTCACTTTTTATCGTGACTCTTTTTACGACTAAAGTCACACCTTTGGCACCTCAAATAAAAGTGTTACAGCGTCACGCATTTACAATGTAAATCTAACTTTTAGCCCTTATAGCCTCGGAAGCGTGAAAATCAGCCTCCAAATTACGGAGCATGTCATTTCAATTTAAATGCGATCAAAAATCACGCTATTTTGGCCATCAGCTGAAATCAGTCCAATTTCACTATCAAATTAGGCTGAAATTAATAAAAACGCCTAAAATCAACAACACAACCTTGATCATGTATCCGAGTCATTCCGTTGCGCGATATCAGAAACCTGACAATGAAGAGGGGAGGGAGGATATCAACGCGCAGGAAATAGAACTTACTTGATCATTGTTCCAGCCGTTATAGCGATGCATTGAATCAATGATCAAGGGAAATTCACAGCTGAAAAACGCGTAGATCTGAGATAAAATCTCATCATGGGTGATCGGATCGATGATCAAGTAATTGGATCTCAGGTCATTTATCTCGGAAGCATGTAAAATAGCCGCCAAACTACGGTAAGTGCCCTTTCAATAAGGGTTCGTGACAAAAACGAACGGCAAGATTGGTTCTACTCAGTGCGTTAAAATGCCAATTCGTTAAATTGAAAAACAGAATTTACCGCTTGATCATCCATCCGGCGTCGGACACATGTAAACTAGAGCCGAGTTTACGGTGATTGTCTTTTCGAATTTTGTATTTCAACCTGTTTTAGCACTCGCTTTCACAACCAAGCACCGTAAAAACAACTCAAATACGTGCGATCAACAACTACATGATCATCTTTCCGACTTATTTGAAGCCTGAAAATGGTCCAATTGGCGATCGGTTTCGATCATAATCACTACCAGCAAAGAATAAGCTGTGGATAAACTGTGTTTTCTGCATGATCATTGTTTCACTATTAAGATGATCATGCTTTCATGTCTCTAATGATCATCGATCCGTTGCCATGATGATCATTGTTCTTTGACTTATATGATCATCTATCCGTGACTATGTTGATCATCGTTCTGAAGTAACCATTTTTTTACTTTATTAAATTCAGTCACTTAGAGTGAAGTTGGCAACCTGATCATATAATCATTTAATCAATAAGATCACTTTTAAACAAAAAGATCTTATTTAAGTATTTCAATAAAAAGAGCTTTCTTTCTTGTTCTATTTCTATTAATCTTTCGGAAAGATGATAGAACTACGGCTAGTGACAAATGAAAGGCGCCCCAAACGAGCTTAATGATCCCGTTGAAAAGATATTGATCCCTTTGCCGAGATCCCACAAAGATGGGCACTTATTCTCGATCCCTGGTGGTTTAGTGGATTGGTTACCTCAGTACCAACACTTTAAAGGGGTAACGAAAAGCATCGTTGAGTTACTGAACTTAATTTCGCTTCGAGGCTTATCAAGCCAAGACGGAATGGTTTCAACTACTGAATTGGTTGAAGCAACGGAAGGTCAATTAACTCGTGCTGCCATTCAGCAACGTTTACGTGCCGCTGTCACCATAGGTTTATTTACTCAACAACCTGTTCGTTTTGAAGAAGGGTTGGCGGGTAAAACCATGCTTCATCACTTTGTTAATCCGGCCTTGCTGATCTCACAGCTCGGTACTGGTAGCCTGCACTCACAACAGAGCAAAGAGCAAGAAAAGCAAAAGCGCTCCAAAGCCCTCGCGCAAAATCACGTGAATCGCCGTTTACTGACTGAGCATGGTTTAGGCACTCCGCCTTCAATGCCCGATGAAGCGGATCAAATTGTGGTTTCTCCCACCAGCTGGGCTGGGATCATTGATCAAGCGTTAGCGCCTCCGCGTACCAAGAAGAGTTACCAGAAATCCATGGTCGCCATTAGTGGCACGAAAGCGATCATCGAGACACGATCTTCTAAGTCGATCATGACGGTAGATGATCTAATGACCTTGTTTGCGTTATTCACCTTAACGGTGCAATACCATGATCATCATATTGAAGATTATGAGATCCAAGCGCGTTCATTGGCGAACAAAACACCAGTTTATATCACGGATATTTTGGCGTTACGGGGTAAAAAAGACAGTGGTCCTGCCCGTGATTCAATTCGTGAAAGTATTGATCGCATTGAATTTACTGACTTTCAATTGCATGAGTTAACCGGTCGCTGGCTAAGTGAAAACATGCCGGAAGGCTTCAAAAGTGATCGCTTCCGCTTCATTGCTCGCACGATCACTGCATCCGAAGAAGCCCCGCAAGAAGGCGATAACGGTGAGATCAAGATCAAGCCAAACTTGTATATCTTGGTATGGGAGCCGTCGTTCTTCGATGAATTGCTCACTCGCGATTATTTCTTCCTGTTTCCACCGGAAATTTTGCGTCAGCATACTTTGGTTTTCCAGCTGTACACCTTCTTCCGAAGCCGTATGTCACGCCGTGTTAACGATGCCATGCTGCTTAGCGAACTGAATCAAAAACTGGCGCGTAACATTGAATGGCGTCGTTTTTCGAGTGATTTGATCCGAGAGTTGCGTAAATTGGCGGATGATAAAGTCAGCGATGATGTGTTTGCCGTGAATCTTTGGGGCTATCATTTAACGATTTCTCCATTAGAAAACGATAAACGCTACTGTGATTATCAAATCGATATTCGCTGTGATGCCGATGAAGTGATCCGCTATTCGCGAGCTAAGACCTCTAACGAAGGTAAGCGCACCATGGCACCAACCATGCCAAACCCGTTACGCAATGAGATCTTACCTAAACGCGAGCTTGATCAGCTTTCCCAGATCATTGATGGGGAATTTGAACCGATCCAGCGTAAAGAGGGTCGCACCAAAGGTCGTTTAGGTCGTCGCGTGAAGTTGCGTAAGCACCTGGTTGAGATCAACGCTGACGAGTTAACGATCATTTTATCGAAATACACGTCACCAGAAGCGCTACAACGCAGTATCACAGCATTATCTGCTATGACTGGGCACTCTGCTTCAAGTGTATCTGAAGAGTGCCATGAGCTATTAGAGAAGCTAGATTGGCTTCGGGTAGCGGATCAAGTAGTGAGTTACGAAACCTTGAGCAAAACGGTCGAGTTGTACAATAGTCAGCAAGATGATCGCCACTTATCAATTGAGCGGTTAATCTCTGGTTTAGCGGTTCGCCGTAAAGTCTGTAAACTTGTCCATGAAGGGCATATTAACGAGCAGGTACTGACTGCGTTAGATGATGTCGCCCGTGGCGTGTAATGTCATCAATACATTGAAGAGGCTGTGTGAAAAAACGTAAAGGGATCTTATGCTGGGTTGGCGCGATAGCTTTGGTGCTAACCCCCAGTGCCTTGATGGCGCAAGAACGCGCGAAAATGGGCTTGGTGTTGAGCGGTGGTGGAGCGAAAGGTGCTGCCCATATTGGCGTGCTGGAAGTGCTTGAAGCTAACCGTATTCCTGTTGATGTCATCACAGGGACGAGTATCGGTGCGTATGTCGGTGGCCTCTATGCTATGGGCCTAACCGCTGAAGAGCTGAAACAAAAAACCTTGTCCGCCAATTGGGCGACGGGCTATGTGGATCGTGCCAGCCGTGATGATTTGTTGCTGCGTCGTAAGCAGCAAAGCGATAACTACCAGCTTCATACCGACATTGGCGTGACACCAAAAGGGGAGTTTAAAGCTAAACCCGGTGCTTTTCAGGGGCAGGGAATGGCTGTTTTGCTCCGAGATCTGACCGATAACCTACCGACTCTGGCTTCTTTTGATGATTTAGTGATCCCTTACCGTAGTGTGGCAACCGATATTGCCCATATGACACCTGTGGTGATTGACCAAGGGCATCTTGCTACTGCGATGCAGGCATCAATGACGGTGCCGGGGGCGCTTAGCCCTGTTGAATGGCAAGGCAAGAGCTTGGTTGATGGCGGAGTGGTCAATAACATGCCGGTTGATGTGGCGCAGCAGCTGGGTGCTGATGTGATTATTGCCGTGGATTTGCGCGATCCTTTGGTCGATGATGAGCAACTCAATAGTGCTTTGACAATTATTTCTCAGCTCACTACCTACATGACCAACAGCAGTGCGGATCATCAAAAATCCTTGATGACCGATCAAGATATTTACTTAAGACCTGATCTTACTTTCATGACGGCGCCTGATTTCGACAAAATGGGTCAGGCTTATTTGGCGGGTCGTGAGGTCGCGAGCAAGGCGCTACCTCGATTATTGGCCTATCAGCTATCGGAGCAAGATTACGCTCAGTACGTGAAGCAAAAGCAGGATCGTCGCAGTCAATTGTTTGTGAGCTCGGCGTATTACATTGATCGCGTCGAAGTTAAGAATCAAACCCTGCGCAGCGATCACGCCTTATTGACCTTGTTCGATCTTGAAGCGGGACGAGTGGTCACTAATCAAGAGTTGGAAGCGGCGGTAAATCGTCTTAACTCGCAAGATCTGTTCTCCCGCATCACTTATCAGATTGAGCAAAATGGTGATGAAAATGTACTGGTGCTTGATGTCACTGAAAAGTCATGGGGACCGGGCTACCTTAACTTCAAATTTACGTTCCAAGACGATTTCTCGCAACGCTCTGATTTTACCTTTGGTGCGCAATACCTTTACACCAATTTGACCGATAAAGGCGGAGAGTGGTTATTTGAAGCGGAGTTAGGCAGCTGGAAAAACTTTCATTCTGAGTTGTACTTGCCGCTAGATTACTCGCAGCGATTTTTTTCACAAACCTCAGTCTCGTACAGTAACGAATTGCGCAGTTTCCGAGTGGATCAGTTAGCACCTAGATTCGAGTTAAACAGCCGATCATCAAGTGTCGAAGGGCGCTATCAACAGAGCCAGTTGAGCACCGAGTTAGGGGTTAACCTTGGTCGATGGAGCTCCTACAGTTTTGGGCTGATTGGCTTGCAAGGGGATGTCACTATACCGTCAATGGACTTGACTGAGAGCTTTAAAGGTTACGGTGTGTATAACCGTTATGTGTATGATACGTTGGATAATCAGTTCTTTCCGACCCGAGGCACGCAAAGCTGGTTAGAGCTAGGATTACTGCGAACAGAGAGCGAAATTAAATCTAATCGCACTAACGACGATACGTTTGTCTATAACTTTCATCTTCTTAAACCGTTCAATTATGAGCGCCACTCTTTAGTCGCGATGGCTGAGTTTGCGGGCTCTGATTCCAATGAGCTGCTGCCTATTTTCGCGCAAGATCTTGGTGGTTTATTTAACTTGTCTGGCTATCACAAGTACGAGTTAAATGGTCGTCATAAGGTGCTAGGAGCTTTGATATATCGTTATCAGTTGGCTGATAACAACTTTGGTGCGTTTTCTACGCCGGTTTACATTGGTGGCTCGTTCGAGCAAGGCGGGATCTGGAATGATATGAGTCAGATCTCGTCGCAAGATGTTATCACCGCAGGTAGCCTTTTTGTTGGTGTTGATTCGGTGCTTGGACCTGTCTATTTTGCTTATGGTCGAGCTGAAGGCAGTGAAGACTCCTTCTATATTACGCTGGGTAATACCGTCAAAAACTAGGGTTATTATTCATTCGTGATTAAATACAATAATTAGCCAAAGGCAGTGATAATACTCACTGCTTTTTTATTGTTGATGTTTTCTACCAACTAAAAGCGCCCGTGTGCTAACTTAATTTCTTGTTTCTTCACCGAATGTGATCGCGCCTGTATTCCAGCGGCTTTTTGACTATTTTCTTATCCTAGGGGGATGTTGTTTTGCATCATCCCCACTTATGCTGCCCACATAATTTTTACCAAAATGATGAAAAAGATGAAGACTGAAAAAGAGAAGATGCTCGCTGGCGACATTTACCAAGCGTTCGATGAAGCGCTGGTGGCGGAGCGAGATAAGGCGAAAGGCTTGTGTTTTCGTTTGAATCAGACTTGCTCAACAGCGCGAGAGCAGCGCCGAGCAATTGTGGATGAGTTATTGGGTTATGTAAGTGATGCTTGGCTAGAATCGCCATTTCACTGTGACTACGGCTACAACATCAAAGTGGGCGAGGGCTTTTATGCCAATCATGGTTGCACCATCTTAGATGGCGCGCCAGTGCGCTTTGGTGATAATTGCTTGTTAGCACCAGGTGTCGTGATTGCCACAGCGGGACACCCGCTTGATCCTGTGACGCGAGCGGCAGGGGATGAGTTTGCCAAACCAATCACAGTGGGTAACGATGTGTGGTTTGGTGCAAATGTGACTGTTTGTCCTGGAGTGACGATTGGTGACAACGTTGTCATTGGTGCGGGCAGTGTGGTGACTAAAGATCTTCCAGCTAATACTGTCTGTGTCGGATCGCCTGCAAAACCGATTAAGCCGATTGAGTGATGACGACATTGCGGTAAAGATCTTGGAACGATGATCAAGGCGCTCTTTCTTTTCATCTTGATCATTGATCCGAAAATAAGCTTTGGTGGTGGTTTTATCTTAAGCAAACTGATTGGCTAAGGCGTTATTTGAGGTGAAAAATGGTATGCTTGCGGGCTGTGTGTAGCTCCATGCTGGAAAGATAATGAATTATAACCGAATTGTCTGTTTTGACCTCGAAATGTGTTGCTGGAATGATGATCGCAAAGCGCGAACAGGTGAAATCATAGAGATCGGGGTTGCTGAAATAGACTTGCAGCGTGGTGAAGTGGTCCGCCGTGCTCAGCATTATGTGTTGCCTGAGCATGATGAAATCTCCCCATTTTGTACTGAGCTGACCGGGATCAAACCTGAAATCGTTGAAAAGAACGGTAAACCATTGGCGACAATCCTCAAGTCTATCGAGCAAAAGTTTGGTGGTCGCCATAAGATCTATGCTGCTTGGGGGCATGATGATCGTATTTTGCAGGCAGAATGTGAAGCCAAAGGGCTCAAAATGCCGTTTCAGGAGTATTTAAACGTAGCGACTTTATTCCGTTTACAGCCTGAAGTTCATAAGAAGCGATGTGGTCAGCGTGCAGCGATGGAGATGGCGGGAGTCGAATGGGAAGGGCGTCAGCATTCCGGTTATATCGATGCGTACAATTTGGCTCGCTTAACCTTAACCTTATTTCCTAAGCCACAGTCAGAAGAGTAAACCCGCTTTTGCTCAAATACTAAAAAGCCGCTGAGATATTCAGCGGCTTTGTCATTAATGGCTTGCTGTAACTTAATCTTTTAGTGCTGCTGTTACGATTAGCTCAACTTTTAGCTCTGGACGCGCTAGTTTCGCCTCACCACAAGCACGTGCCGGCGCATGACCTTCTGGGATCCAGTTGTCCCATACTTCGTTCATTTCTTGGAAATCTGCCATATCTGCAAGCCATACGATAACTTGTAGCATGTGCTCTTTGTCACTACCTGCTTCGTTAAGTAGTACTTCTACGCGACGTAGTGCTTCTTTTGTTTGATCAGCAACGCTGTCACCCGCGATACCAACTTGGCCACAAAGGTAAACAGTGTTGCCGTGCTTAACAATTTTACTCATACGCTGGTTGGTTTGTTCACGTTGGATAGTCGTCATTGTAGTGCCCTATAAAATGCAGAGTTTGTTGCAGTTTTAGCTTATAACTGCAAATTTTGTTGGTTCGATGTTATATCAGAAAAGGGGGCGATCGCAATATAAATGCGAGAAAAGCACTCAGCATGATGGGTTTTATTTAACTGATTTGGTATTGATTTGTGTTTTGAGTTTTGTGTGAATTATTCGTGTCAAGAATAATTATGTGCTGGCTATGAATATCGTTAAAAAGTCATAGTCAATAAAGTTCAAAAATATTGTTAAATATCTAGAATAAAAAAGAATAACAACCTTTACCTATCTTATAAAAAGTAATGAATGATAACTGAATAAATATTAGTCAGTGTTAAGTGGGATATTCTTTAATTTATCGCCATATGAATACTGTTGATGCCAGTGTTTATGGTGTTTTGTTGTACTTTTGGTTCGTTTTTTAACAAATTAAAATGAATATTTTTTTAGTTTTAAATTGTGTGTTAATTGTGCTAATTGTTCAGCTTATATTTTTGTTTGTTAAAATATTGTGATTTCGTTGTGCGTTTTGCTGTTGTGTCAGCATTTTTTTCCTGATAGGTTTTTGTCAGCAGGTTAAGGAAAGAATCTGCAATTAAGGAATATAAAAATACAGGATAGTATGATGAAAAAAACACTTCTAGCAGTAGCAATCCCTTCTCTTCTTTTTGCAAACATGGCCTCAGCGGCAGAAATTTATAAGTCAGATCAAGGATCGGTCGACTTTTATGGCCAATTACGTACCGAGCTTAAAAAGAACCCTGATAAAGAAGTCACTCTAGGTGCAGGTTCATCGCGTGCCGGTGTAACAGCGCAGTACACCCTGGCTGAAGGTGTGGATGTGTTCGGTAAGGTCGAGTTTGGCCTTGAAGGTAAAGGCGATTACGTAATGAAGAACCGTCTCCACATTGCGGGGGTGGCGACGGATTTTGGTAAATTCTCTTTTGGTCGTCAGTGGGTAGTATCAGATGAAGTATGGGGTGCGGAATATTCTTACTTCTTCGGTGGTACGGGTCTTCGTCACGCAACACTTTCTGGTGCACGTCACGATGCACTGATCAAATATAATTACGATGGCGAAAACTTCTGGGTAGCAGCAAACTACGGTTTAGATGAAGATGATTCTAAACAAGAGTTGGCAGAACTGTATGCAGGTACCTCGATTGGTGATTTCAACCTACATGTTGGTGGTGGTCAAAATACCGCGAAAAATTACAAAGTAGGTACAGATAAAACGACAGATCCTACGAAACCAGCAGATGTAAAAACTGATCTTCGTAATACCTACTTTGAAGGTACTGCGGAATATAGTTTTGGTGCAGCGCTAGTTGGCTTTACTTACTACAATGCAACGCTTGAAGATCTGAAATCACCAGCAGAAATTAAAGAAGATGCTTTCACTGTCGGTGGTACTTACGCAGTGACAGATAAAGCAACAGTTTACTCTGGTTTTGAATACGTTAAACAGAAAACCAGTGGTCTAGATACTGAAGATGGTGACGGTAAAAACTTCTACCTAGGTACAGTGTATAAGTTTAACAGCTGGGCACGTATCTATGGTGAGTACGGTTATGCGAAAGGTACAACAACGGGCTTCACTAATAAAGGTTCTGACAGCTTTGTTGGTCCAACAAAAGTGAAAGACGGTGAAAACCTATTTGCAATCGGTGCACGTGTTTACTGGTAAGCCGATACTCTGAGACCTTTTCTTTTTGCCCCGCCTAATGTTAGGCGGGGTTTTTTCGTTTAAGGGGAAGTAAAAAGCCCAGCTTGAAAACTGGTATCAAGCTGGGCTATGGATGCAGTTTTGGTGATATTAGAACTTGTAGTTCACCATGATGCTTACTGTATCGAGATCAAGGTCATTGTATTCCGGAATATCAACCGAAGAGAATTTGTATTCAGCGGCAAGAACAAAATGCTCATTAAATGTCGCACGTACACCTGTACCTAATGCAAGCGCATATTCGTTTTCGTCGAACTTCCCTTGATTGGTGTCTGTTTGCGCATTGATATTCTCAATACCAATGAGCCCATAAGGCTTAATTTGGAAGTTATTTTTGCCCACAAACGTGTAGCCAATATCGCTATATAAGCCCCAAGTTGTAATATCCACTTTACCCGGTAAGCGAGAAGGATTTTGATCATTATCGTTATCAAAAGTCGCGTCTGAGTAGCGTCCTACGATACCGACAATACGGTTAAAGTCGTATCCGGCTTCAAGAACAAAACCCGTTGCATCATCGATCAGTTCGTCTGACTCGTGATTTATGACCCCGCCACCTACTCGAAAGCCTGAAAAAGATACTTGTGAGTCTGGTTCTGTTTCTGCGAAAGCAGAGCAGGAAATGAATAGCGGCAGCATAGCCATCATTAATTGCTTTTTCATTAATCAACCTTAATTTGCGCATAAAGGCAGTACTCGGCTTATCGTTCATTGCAATAATGCCAAAGTAAATCCATTGCCTGAAATGTTGTAGTTATAGTAATTAGCGTGCTGTCTCCATCAAGTTTCAGCCGCTAATTTAGTTGTAGCACTTATAAGACATATTAAAAGTGATAGCCGCTATCTTATTGTTTAAATTAAAGTCATCTCTCACATTTTAGTGAAGTGATGGTCAACGAGATCGCTTTTATCTCGACATAGTAAGCAAATTATTAGTTATGTGCTTGCGATGCGTTGATATGCTCATTAGTGCTTTTGTAGTGCAATAATATCGTATTTATCCTGACTGTCAGCTTGATAGATGTGTCAATATTACGCTTTGTCTCAGTCTTGAGGCAGTATCTTTCGGTGTCTTCATTTTGCGATAAGTTGTTGTAGTATGGGAGGCTATTGCAAGTTTGCTTTAGATTGGTTGGCGTGAGGTATATTCAACGGTATGGGCATGACGGCGGAAAAAAATAATAACGATACCTTAGTGAGTGTTAAGCATACTGAATTACCTTTGGTGCTGGCGGGTCCGATTGTTCGCAAAGCAACGGCTCAACACTTGTGCTTATGGTTAGTGTGCTCGCAGCCTTTAGAAGGGCTGTTTTCGCTCTATTTATCCGGCGAAACGACACCGATTTATCAAGCCAAAATTACAGCGCAAGATCAGCTTCAAGTAGGACGGCATGCGTGGGTCGTGCTTGCTCAGTTTGAAGGGGAGTTCCCCACTGATGAAGCGCTCGATTACCAGCTGTTAACTCAGGAGGGTGATATCGTCACCTTGCTGCCTCATTTGCGTTATGGCGGTGAGGAGAGGTTAAGCCTCATTATTAAAACTCAGGCCGATTATGTACTCCATGGCTCTTGTCGTAATCCACACCACGAAAGTGCTGATAGTTTGGTTGCCGCAGATGCCAAAATAGCGACCCAAGCGGTGATGGAGCGTCCTTCACTGCTGATGATGAGTGGCGATCAAATCTATGCTGATCATGTTGCAGGGCCAACGTTGGATGCGATTGAGCAAGTTATTTCCTTATTAGGCTTACCTGACGAGACTTTTCCCCTTGCTGAGCAAGCGACAGCAGGGGAAGCAGGTGTGGGTAAACCACTCCTTTCAAGCCAAGAGTTATATCAAAGCCCGTATCACCTATACGGGCGTGATCATCTACTGCCACATCATATTGATAATACACGTAACTGGAATCGTCTTTGCCGCTGGCTTCCTCGCTTATCTCCTTGGCAAGAGGCGATTTTTAGCTCGCGTGAGAGCGAAAACCATCTCATCACTTTTGCTGAATATTTTGCGATGTACTTGTTGGTCTGGTCACCAACCATGTGGCAGTACGTTGATATCGCAAGGTTGGAGAAAGCCAATTTTGTTGTGAATGGCGAACCATTAGCAGATAAGTGGCAAAAGTTATGGCAGCAAGAAAAACAACACATTGAGCGCTTTATCGTAGGCTTACCGCAAGTGCAGCGGCTAATGGCACACATTCCAACTTATATGATTTTTGATGATCACGATGTGACTGACGATTGGAACTTAACCGTTGGTTGGGAGAAAGCGGCGTTTGATAATTTATTATCACGTCGAGTGATAGGTAATGGTTTACTGAGCTATTGGCTGTGCCAAGGCTGGGGTAATGCCCCTGAGCATTTTGATGCCGCCTTTTTAGCCCATGCTCAGCGTTACTTTGTTAACCCAAGCGCTGAGTTACAAGATGCTTTTATTGCCCATCTCTACCGTTTTGAGCACTGGCATTACACCATAGAGACTCAGCCTAAGATGTTGGTGCTTGATACTCGTACCCGTCGCTGGCGGTCTGAGTCTAAGATGAATAAGCCATCAGGGTTAATGGATTGGGAGGCGCTGGTGGAAATGCAACAAGCGATGCTCAATCAGCCTGCGGTGATCATTGTTTCGGCGGCGCCAATGTTTGGGGTCAAGTTTATTGAAATGCTGCAGCGGATCATGACGTGGTTTGAACAACCGCTATTGATCGATGCAGAAAACTGGATGGCACACCCAGGATCGGCAAATACGCTACTCAGTATCTTTACCCATACTAAAACGCCCACGAACTTTGTGATTTTATCGGGTGATGTTCATTATTCATTTGCTTACGACATTAAGCTGCGTTTTCGTCGCTCAAGTCCGAATATCTTCCAGATCACCTCAAGTGGGATCAAAAATGAATTTCCCAACCGCTTACTGCGCTTTTGTGATTTGATGGATCGCTTGCTATACAGCCCGAGGTCACCACTAAATTGGCTGACGAAACGTAAGCGATTAAAGATTTATAAGCGCGATCCTGATACTCAAGGTCATCATCGATTGGTGAACCGCAGTGCAATTGGCGAGTTGCGATTAGATGCGGAAGGTAAACCCATTGATATTGCAATTTTAACCGCCGAAGGGGAGAGAGTGAGTTTTCCTCCGATTGAACGACGTTAGTCATAATTTTGCTGAATATATCGGAGTGGGGAAAGTAAATTAAATACCAGATCTAAGGTTACGATCTGGTATTTAGAATTTTATAACTCATCGCTTAATGGTGAGTATATGCGGCTAGGTTTTGGCGTATAGCGAGTTCTGTTTCATCAAGCCATTGATAACGCTTGGTATATAGTCTTCTTTTATTTTTATTTAGGGTTGAGGGATCTTTTCGTTCTGGTGCAGTTGGGATCGAAAATAAGAATTTATTTGTTTTCGTTCCATTATATTCAGCCCATAAATCATCGTAATCGAATGTCACTGAATTTCGTTTAGAGCCAACATAACGCAGGGCCTGATATATATGCCCTTTATTTGAAACGCCTTTTACTTCGTCGATTTGCCAAATTTTGGCAAGCATTAGCACTAGTTCAACCATTAAGGCTTTTGTTCTTAATCCATGCAGCGAGCGGGTTAAAGTTTTGATGACTTCGTTGCGATCGGCAATTTGTGAGGCAGGACCTTGCAACATACCTATGTGTAAAACGCGTTTATCTGAACCTGAGATATTAAATGATAATGAGTACACTTCTTTTGCATCTTCATTGATCAACTTAAGGCCAAGTCCGCCTTCTCGGCTCGCGCCACAGTAAAGGTTTACGCGGTATTTGGCTTGTTCCCTGTCTTCAAACTCAAGCAAGGTTAACCCTTGGTATGACGTTACTTTTTCTGCATTCAAACCAAAAGTTTGCTCTATAAATTGGTAGTGTTCGCAAAGGTGTTGAGCGCGCTCTCGTGATGACCAATTGACGCATAAATACGGCTTTAATGGCTTTTCAATAATATCAGGGTTTTTATCTAGAACCGGCTTTAACGCCTCAGTATTAAAGGTGTTAATGATGGTCTTTAGTGAGTGGCGATAAACTAAGCCTAATAAGCAAAAGCGTGCATTCTTTCTTATTTTATTTACACCTTTGGAATTTGGGTGAATTTTATTGGCTAATTTCGGTAATGATGACAGATAAGTTGGAGTGCTATGCATAAAATATCAAACGTTGTTTTTTTATTAATCATAACGTTTTTATTCCTAGCTAACCAGAAGGATCGATGTCGCACTAAATGGGTATATTTGACGTATTTGTTGTAAAAAATAACCGAGCATATGCTCGGTTATTAATATAAATGTTTGTAATGATTATTACTTATTTACTGCTAACTAGTAAGACACCTAGTTTTGTACTTGAAGCATCAAAAGTTGTAGTTAAACCATCACCCATACCCACAGTAAGGATATTGCCTTTATTTGAGTAGGATGGTGTTGAACTCCATGCTGTACTTTCTAGTGAGAGGTAATCAAAGTTCAGTGGGAAGAAACGTTT
Source organism: Photobacterium jeanii (assembly GCF_001650345.1). GTDB lineage: Bacteria > Pseudomonadota > Gammaproteobacteria > Enterobacterales > Vibrionaceae > Photobacterium > Photobacterium jeanii. The sequence continues at coordinate 184,009 of NZ_LVHF01000033.1, forward strand.
GTTTACCGCGGGTGACACACAGCTTGATTCTCGTAATGACTGTAGCTCTTTAATGTTAGGTAAGCGCCACTCTTGGCGACCACCTAATTGGTGAAGAGGGTCAGATACGTCATTGTTAATGATTTCAGCTCGTTGCAAGGCTGCCTGCCAGTACATCCCCGTTACTTTGCCTTCACAGACATTGTTGGTTTTATTCCAAGTTTGGCCGAGGGCACAGCGACGCCATACCAAATCAGTACGTAGATCTGTTACTGTGCCGTCGTTGTTATCTTTAAAGCGTACATCTGGCGCAGATTTGGTTAAGTTTAAATCACACTCTTGGCTGGTTGCCATCGCGTTGGTGGTCATTAAAGCAAAAAGAGCGGTAATTAGAGTGCTGGTAACTGTTTTTTTCATTGTTATTTTCCTTGGCTAACCATACGTACGTTCATTACTGTTGGGTAATTACATTCGACATTTTCTTGTTTGCATAACAGTTGTACGCCTGCTTCACCGAAGCTATCACTAACCTGATCTAAGTAATTGTAAATATGCATTTCTTTAGCTTGGTTCGGGGCATACATTAAGCTTGAGGACCAGTACCAGCCAAAGCCTTCTGATCCACCGTCAACATTCGGGAAGTACTTAGTCTCTAGACCGATTAAGTTGTCGTCATCGTCAGTGGCGGTTGAACCAAAGTTAAGTAGATCGTATTGCTCGTTAAAGGTTGGTAGACGCCAGGTATTGATTCCACAAAGCTGCTCTTTATTCACCATCTCTTGGTACTGACCTGTGGTGTTAATACCTGACTTATTCGTTTTTTGAGATAGCTTGATCGCTTCACTATGAGGTTGAATACCACCTTTGATTTGGATAGCGAATTCATTTTTCTTCCAACGCGGGGAGGTTGGATCGTTAGATTTCACTTCCCAAACAAGTTTGGTGCGCTCATCTCGAACACAGCTCCATTCGGCAGCACTATCTGGTAATGCCTGACCTTTGGCATCTAGCTTGGTAAATTTAAACCCATTGCCAGAGTGGCTATTTTTTTCGGTTGCATCAAAGCCAATGTTGGCATCTTGCAGTGGGAAACCGGCTTGTGGGGTATCGGTGAAATCAGTACCGTCAAAGTATTGAGTGATACCGGTATCATTACCCACAAGACGGGCTAGGCTTTGTTGCTCTAGTTGCGCGGCTTTATCTGCAATCTCTTGCTCGGTGAGAGAGTCTGCAGTAATGAAGTCTTTTTGACTATGCAGGTCTTTCGCCAACGAACTCAAAATTCGGCTACGTTGCTCATCTTTCACAGATGCTGATAGCAGTTGAATGTTTTTATCAACCTGTGTCAAAGCGGGATCGTTAAAGTTATCGCTAAGATCACCCGAGATGCTCAAACCTTGCTTTTCTAGTTTGGCTTGTACATCCCTGATTGCTTCACGAGCACTAAAACCATGCTCCATATTAGCGGCTACTAAGGTACTGATACCATTAATAACATTACCTTTTTCTTTTTGCAGCGATGGTGTCGCTAAGGTAACACTCTTGCTGGTGTAAGCTCGACTCTGATCATCGGCAGCATTCAAGGTAGAAACTGCAAGTAAACGTGACAGTAAAATATCCTTGTTGTTGCTAGTGATACTAAATAAGCCGCTTTGTACTTGGACTTTTGGTTCACTAGGGTTACAAACCCAGTCTGCATTTAAGTCAACACAAACAGTGGTGTCTTTATCTAGGTAGTTAGATTGCACTTCACCTGTGATGGTGTAGTCCAGTTTTGGATCTGGCTTGGCATTGTTATCAATAGTGTTGCTTGAGCCACCATTACAGCCTGCAAGCAGGGTCGCAATAGTGATAGTGAGTAACGTTTTTTTCATGATGCTGTTTCTCTACAAATAGTTTGGCATTAACGCTTGATTGAACGACGCGTAAATAAGCTCGCTTTGCTATAGCCCAGCTGTACTAGGGCAAGGAGTGCTAACCAGAGTGCACTGCCGCCACCGCCACTGTTGTTATCGGGTTTAGGTTGTGGCGTTGGAATTGGGGTTACGTTGGCGTCTTTACACTCGTAATCTTTGATATGAGTGACACCAAATGACACCAGTTGACCGCGGTTGCCAATTGCAATGTCAGTCACTTCAAGGCGCCATGCACCAGACATACGAGTCCCTAACAGTTCCTTGAGCTGTGGGTGATCTGCTAGGCGGTACACTGTGTATTTATCGGTTTGATAATGTGCTTGATGGTCGTGCAAGGTGATCTGCTGACCATCAGGGGCAATCAAAATGACTTTCAATTCGCGGTGATCTGGGTGCGTTAACTGGGTGATCACCGCAAAATCATCGCCGACCGTCGCTTGATCGCTGTTGCTAAAGAAAGTGGCGTAAGTCACTCCTTTACGCATTGGCGTCAGTGGATTCGTACTTTTTTTGGCGTCAATCAGTGCTTGATTTAACGTTTTTGGTGACTGCGTAAATTTAGGCGTGCCGTACACAAACTTTTGTTGGAAGCTGAGATCTTGCATGCGTTGCTGGCTATCAAAACGCAGTGAAGCATCCAGTGTGAGATCGAGTGTTTGACCACACTGAGGCTGCTTAGCGAGTGGATAAGTCAGCTTATGGTGTTGTTTCGCTTTAAGTGTTAGCGGCTTATCAGCAGTTGCTAGCTTTTGTGTGCTTGCTTGCCCTGTCGCTGATAGTTGACCCGTTAAGCTCATTGGCTGTTGCGTTGGGTTGTAGATAACAGCGCTAATTTGTCCATTGTTTTTTGATGTTTTGCTATCAATAAACTGTGGTGTAGCCGTTAGCATTAACTTCGTGGGTAGCAAGTTATGCTGAGTAAAGTGGCGACGTAAAATTGCACCATACTCCTGATTTGGGTATAGCGTTTGTGCGGCGTCAAGAATGCTTTGTGCGGTATGGTGCATTTTCACACCACGCCCTAAACCGTAAAGTCCTTCGATGATAATACGGTTCATGGCATCAAAGGCATCACCATGATAGAGCGCAACCGCGTCTTTTAGTGATTGGAATAGCGGTGTTGACCACAATTGATCGGATAGCGAGCCATTAACTGAGATATGGGCTTGGTAATCCGCACTTGGGTAGTAGCGTGCTTGGTGATCATCTAGTCGACGGGTGCCACCTTTGCCACCGAAGTGACCATCAAAGTTAAATACCTCATCAAGCTCGAATTCAGAACCTTGCTGGTATTGAGTGCGGAATGACGACATACCTGCCCAGTAGTCACCAAAACCTTCACCAATACCGCCGGTATCACCGTATGACCAGTCAGGTACCACGTAGAAATTAATGGTGTGCCCAAATTCATGCAAGACCACATCGGCATCGAGAGTATCTGGTGAACCACCGAGACCAAACGACAACAAATTCATGTCAGCTAAGAACTTAGAGTTGTTCTCGCTTGAAGCCTGCGCATCGAATTGAACTTTCTTGTAGAACAGCTGATCAAAGCCTAGTTGCTCAACGTAACGTAACGAGCTATCAAGATGGTAGAAAGCCATTACATCGTAAAAGTAATTATGGACAAAGGTATTATCAGCCGCCTTGGCAGGATCAAGCTTGGTAATATCAATGTTAGCGATGCCGTCTGCAACAAAGGAGAGGTGCCCTTGCTGTGGCTGCTGCGCTTGTTTACCCGTTTCACCATCAGGCAGATTGATGATGTCGATTGCCACTAACTTGTCATTGGCAAGCACACACTTTGCGTCAGCTGCGGTGCTACAAAGCACAGGCATAGTAACCTGTTGGTAGTTAGAGGGCAGTGTATAGTTGGCAAAGTCACCATCTGTTGGCACCGGTTCTTGATTCATGGTGCGTGGGTCTGGGTTGTAGACCTGAGTGGTGACATTCACTGTTTTGGCCGCTGCTGGGATCGCTGGCTGAGTAATATCAAAATTGGTGCGCGGTTTTTCAATGGTACCGTCACATGAGCCAGACAGTGCTTCAAGCTGCGCGTAAATACGTTGTACTTTTTGTGTTTTATCAACACTTAGCACCAAGGTTTTATGACAGTTCTTACCTTGATCATCAATCACATCAAAGTTGTAGTGAGTACCGTTTAAACTTTCACGCTGGTAACGAGCAGTGAGATCGGTGACAACACTTGTCGGCTGCGCTTGGAAGTAATCAAGCAAGTATTGCTTCGCTTCTGCGCTGTTATTGATCATGGCAGCATTGGCTGGGTAGAGCAGTTCGGCAGCTACCCCCTGCTGGCTAGCCAGCAGGGAGAGTAAGCAAAGTGTGGTTTTATTTAAAGCATGCGTTTTCATCCGACATCCATCCTTAGAATTGGTAATTAGCATTGACATTGAAGTAGCGACCTGGCTCGGTTGAGTACTGTTTCGCACTTTCACCGATTCCAGCTACGTCTTGGTAACGAATGTATTCTTTGTTGAATAGGTTGATGACGTTGGCGTTAACGCGGAAGTTTTTGGTGATGTTATAGCTCAGACCCAAGTCAACGGTGGCCCATGCATCTGTAGTCGCACATGGCACTTTCATTTCGACATTGTTGTAACACGTAGGAGTGCGAGATAGCGGCATTGCCCCTGCGAAATTCAAGCGAGAGTAGGCCGTGATTTGATCCAGTGAGTAGTCAAATTTGATGTTGCCTTCTACAGGCGTAATGGTGCGAATTGGCTCGCCTTCGTTATCTTTACCATCAACAATGCCAATGTTGCCTGAGAGCTTCATTGCTTCATTGATTTGGTAAGCTGATGACAGCTCAATACCGTACGTTTTCACCCCAGCTAGGTTTAGGTATTGGAATTCCCAGTGAGTTTTATCTGCAGCTTGACCAACAGCTTTTTGCTCGATGAAATTGTCAAACTTGGAGTAGAACACGGCTGCGTAAAGCGATAGCTGACCATCGTCGTATTTACTGCCTAGCTCGAAGTTGTCACTGGTTTCTTGTTTAAGCTTTGCGTTTGGAATGATGACAAACGGCTTAAGCGGGTTAAATAGGTGTGGCACGTAGCCGTAAGTTTTATCGTAAGCGGGTGCCCTAAAACCGTGTGAGTAGCTTAGGTAGCTGTTAAATGCTGGCGTAAATTGGTATGCCACAGATAGGCTAGGGGATAGTTCACTACTGTTATTTTCAGTGATCTCGTGGCCACCAATCTGAGTGACTTTGGTTGGACTGAGTCGTTGCAGATCGTAACGAACCCCGGGTGTAATGGTCCAATTTTGCCATTCAATTTTATCGTGGATGAATGCGGCTGCCGTTAGCATAGTGGCATCAGCAAAAGAGTCTTTCACCGTGTCGCTCAGGCCACGCCAGTCATAGATGTTTTTCGTGATAGGGCGACGGTATTTATTTTGTTCAAATACGAACCCCCAAGCCACTTGGTGTTTGGTGTTGTCACCTAAAAGGAAGTCTTTTTTCTGATCAGCAGATAGCCCGATCAGCTCATCTTCATAGATGCGTTGCTCTACTTGACGGCGCTTCTCTGTGATCCCACTTTGCTCGCGATGCATGTATACATCTTTGAACGTGTCAGAATTCTTGAGGCGGTAGTAAGCTTTGATATCTGAGCTATCAAGCAGTAGGTTATCCAGCACTTCAAATTCAGCACCAACTTGGGCATCAAAGCTGGTGGTTTTGCCGTCTTCAAAGTATTTATCAGCAAGCCATTTACCATCTTCTTGTACTGGTGCAATACCGTCCTGACGCACCATAGTTTCTTTGTAATACGACAGGTTGGCTTTTAGCATCACCAAGTCATTCAAGAAGTAGTTATGGGTAAATTCCGTGCCGTAACCGTCGACATCACGCTCGTAGAGATCACGATTAAAGTTACGTGTTTCACCACCTTTCCAGCCAGAAACCAATAACAAGCTTTCATGATCGCCAAAGCGCTTAGCTAACGTAGTTTCTAGTTTGTATTTGTCGCTGATCCCTGCGTAACCCGCATTCACTTCAAAATGACTGTCTTGCTTACCGAGGTAATCACCTGGTTGTTTAGTAGTTACTACCACCACCCCACCGATTGCACCCGAGCCATACAGTGATGAGCCTGCGCCTTTGATCACTTCAACTTGCTTAACGTTCGCCATATCAAAGCTGTTGCGACCGGTCACATCGTTAAGATCTGCAGCACCATAACCATCACCCACTTTGACGCCGTTTTTGATAATCGCAATGCGGTTGCCTGACATACCACGAATGGTGATATTTTGCGGACGACCAGCACCACCGGTTACGGTGACACCTGGTTGGTGGTTGAGGGCATCATAGAGTTCTGTTGCCCCTTCTTGCTTGATTTGTTCATCAGAAATAACCGCGATTGAGCCGCTAGTTTTCGATAACGGTTGCTCGATTTTGGTTGCGGTGACAACAACGGTTTCCATCTCAATGACAGATTGAGGTGCTGAAATATCCGCCGATTCTGTGCTGTTTTCTGATGCAAAGGCGTGCGAAGCCAATCCGCTGAGTACAGCGAAGGCCAATGGGTGAAGTTTCATGTTGTTATTCTCTGCGTTAACTTAGCTAGTTATTAGGCTCTGTGTAATGGTTTATTGGATTTACTGATTCACTGGCTTGCGTTTGCAATCACGATGATGACGGTTGCATCGAGTCTTGCGACGACTGGTTTTGCGATGTTGTATTTGCCGCCGACGAGGTCATCTTTTGTTGATGTAAGCCCAGTAAGAAGGCGTATTCCATTGCTTGCGCTGCCATTGCCGTTTTGCGGTTTTTCTGGTGGCCAGCATTGAAATCGGTAGTCAGTAAATAAGGGGCGTTAGCTGTACTTAATGCTTGCAGCTTGGCGATGAATTTCGCCCCTTCCCAATACGGCACTTGGCTATCATTAAGCCCAGTGCGAACTAGCATAGGTGGGTAAGCTTGTGGTTTGAGGTTGTCGTAAGGGCTATAAGTTTTCATCACAGCCAAATCTTTTGTTTTGGCTGGGTTCCCCCACTCTTGGTATTCCTGTTGTGTCAGTGGTAGTGATGGATCAGACATGGTGTTGATCACATCCACAAACGGTGACTGTAGTACAGCACCACTGAAGGTGTTCGGTGCCGCATTAATGGCTGCAGCAACTAAAGTGCCACCAGCACTACCACCAATGGCATAAATCTCACGTGGCTGAGGCAACGCTGAATGGGCATTAGCGCCAGTGCCTGCTGAAATGCTTGGCATGTATTGCTGCATTACTTGAGCAGTCGCAACAAAGTCTTTGATGCTATTAGGTTTATTCAACCCTTTACCTGCTTGATACCATTCGCTGCCGAGGTAGCCGCCACCACGAACATGGGCGATAGCATAAATAGCGCCTTGATCGAGCAAACTGATCACTTGCGGCATAAAGTAAGGTTTCATTGGCGTACCGTAAGCACCGTAGCCGTATAAAAATACAGGGCTGTCTGCGGTGATTTTATCGTGACGAAATGCCAGTGAAACAGGCACTTCAACGCCATTGGCGCGCACCCGAATTTGCTCTGAGTGGTAGTGCTCAGGTGCAATGTTAGGGTAGTTATCTTGTGATAAACGACGCTCTTCACCCGTTTCAATGTCGAGTTCAGACCACGTTGCAGGAGTGGTCATCGACATTGAGCGAATGCGCACAAGGTTACTTTTTGCATCACCATTTTGTGATAGCCATGCGACAGTACCGTTTGCCGTCATTGGGCGACGGAAACGTTCTTTGCCGTTCTGATCCAAGACCACCAGCTCATCACTGCCTTGTTGGCCCAAGATCACCGCGATGCCTTTATCGAACAGATACCAGTTTTTGATTTCAGTGCCTGCTTTTGGCACAAACACAGGTGTGAGCTGTTCAATTTGGCTGCCTAAAGGACCACGGAAAAGTGCCATTTCACCTTGGTGATTACTAAAGCTGATCAGCTGTTGATTCAGAATGTCGCTGTAGTATTCAGTGCCTTTCTCACGCTGTTGAAGCGGTGCAGAAAGCTCGCCAGATGTCAGCGATAGCACGTATTGTTCGCTGGTATCGTGGTTGTTGCTTTGTACTAAGGCATAGTTTTTATCACCAGTTGGGTACAGTGATACCAACCATGCTGGGTTGTCGTCTTGCCAAATGACCTGTGGGTTAGCCGGCTGGTGACGATTAATTTTTACGATCTGAAAAGGGCGATAAGTGTGGGCTTCGTTGGTAACTACATACAGAGCATCACTGTTGGTTGTCCAAGCAATTTCAGTGCTTAAACCAGACGCTAATTCGGTAGCTTTTTGGCTTTTGATGTCAATAAGGCTGAGTGTGTAGTTGCGATCGCCACGGCGATCCTCCAATACCGCAATGGTATTGCGATCAGGGCTGATAGCCCAATGACCAAGCGAGTAGTAGTTCGAGAGTGCAGCGCGTTGGGTGAGGTTAAAAATCACCTCGGCATGATCTTCAGATTCATTAGCAAAGCGACGAACTAATACGCGTTCATCGTTACGCGTTTCAAAACGGTATCGGTAGTCACCATCGATTTTCCATGGTTTTTCCGCCTTTTGTGGTGCGTAGTCCTGCCATTGTTGCAAAAGCTGCTGCTGAATGGGGTGATATTGCGCTAGTGCTTGATCTGCATGCTGGTTTTGTTCAGTAAGAAAATGGCGCACTTGGCGAGATTGACGGCTGTCATCACGTAGCCATGCGAAAGTGTCTGAAACCGATGGAAGTAGCTGTTGCTGAGTTTCTTGTTGTTGAACTGGTGATGGTTGCGAGGGGGCACTCGTCACCGAATCATGACTCAGGGCTGGTTGACTTAGTAATAATCCAGAAATAACGAAAGCAACAGCATTAAGTTTCATAGTTTGGGTTCTTATTTATTTTTATGGCATACAAAGCAGATAGCAAGAAAGTGCTATTCGAAAGGCGGGCATAATGCATCTAAATAAAAATGATATCAATTATCATTTCACTTATTTCATGGTTTTTTTGACATATGCCCATTTTTTATACTGTCACCATGGCTTAAGGCAGTTGATAAGTGCTGAAAATTTGACGGTTAATGCGCAATTGCTTTGATGTGATAGTGATTGTTTATGCCGCTAATTTGATACAACTCAATAACCATGCAAAAAACGTGACTACTCATTATTTGTGTGATGAATGTATAAATCTTATGGATATTAAGTCAGTATCATGTGCGCCAGGTAACATTTGTTTAAACGTAGTCATCAGGGAGATTGATGTGTTTATAGTTGAATTTTTAATTGTTCTTGGTTGTATTTTAGTCGGTGCGCGTATTGGTGGTATCGGTCTAGGTGTGATGGGCGGTGTCGGTTTGGCGGTACTGAGCTTCGTATTTGGGCTGCAACCGACCAGTCCGCCAATCGACGTAATGTTGATGATCATGGCGGTTGTAGCTGCTGCAGCATCAATGCAAGCGGCAGGTGGCTTGGATTACTTAATCAAAATTGCGTCTAACATTTTACGTAAGAATCCACGTCAAATTACTTTCATTGCACCGATTGTGACTTATGTCTTCACCATGATGGCAGGTACAGGTCACGTAGCTTACTCAGTGCTACCTGTTATTGCTGAAGTAAGTCGTCGCAGTGGTGTTCGCCCTGAACGTCCATTAGCAATGGCAGTTATCGCATCACAATTTGCGATTGTTGCTAGCCCAATTGCAGCCGCTGTTGTGGCTTTGGTGGCTTTCCTTGAGCCTCAAGGTATCACGTTAGCCGATGTGCTGATGGTAACCATTCCTGCTACCTTCCTTGGTCTAGCTGCTGCTTGTGTGATTGTGAACAAGCTTGGTAAAGAGCTAAAAGACGATCCTGAATACCAACGCCGTCTTCAAGATCCAGCGTTCCGCGCTGAGATGGAAGAAGAAGTGAAAGTTGAAGAAATCGAAATTAAACCTGAAGCAACACGCGCTGTGTCGCTATTCTTGTTTGGTTCTTTAGCTGTAGTAATCATGGGTGCTTTCCCTTCACTACGTCCAAGTTTTGATGGTCACGTAATGGGTATGGCGCATACGATTGAAATCGTAATGCTTTCTATTGCAGCACTGATTATTTTGATTTGTAAGCCTGACGGTTACGCGATTACACAAGGATCTGTGTTCCACGCGGGTATGCGCGCTATCGTGGCTATTTTCGGTATTGCATGGCTAGGTGACACTCTAATCGGTGGTCATGGCGATATGGTGAAAGAAGCGGTTTCTGGCCTTGTTGAAGTTGCACCATGGACCTTTGCATTTGCGCTATTCGGCCTATCCGTTATGGTGAACAGCCAAGGTGCTACAACAGCAGTACTGGTACCAGTAGCTATCGCACTTGGCCTACCACCAGCAGTGATCATTGCGACATTCGTGGCGGTTAACGGTTACTTCTTCATTCCAAACTACGGTCCTATCATCGCATCAATCGACTTTGACCGCACTGGTACGACTAACATTGGTAAGTTTATCTTTAACCACAGCTTTATGATCCCAGGTTTGCTGAGCATGATTTTCAGCATCATCTTTGGTTTCATCTTCGCAGGTATCGTGTTGTAAGTTCTTCTACTCACATCACTCTATTTACAGCCCCGCAATGCGGGGCTTTTTTTGTCATTTTTTTCGTCGCCCTATCTACACAATTATCTGATCATTTGCTTAGCCTTGTTGGTCTTCATACATTTATTTCAGCTAATAGATCGAGATGTCTCGAAATGCGCTAGGTTCAAATTTGCTCTAGATAAACGGCTTACGTAGGTTCTGTTTATTTAATAGTAGAGGGAATCACTATGTCGTTAAATAGCGTAACTAGGCCTGTCATACTTGATGCATTGTCACGCCAGCAACTAGAGAAACAGTGTCAAAATCGAATGAATTGGTCTGACGGAGGACGCTGGATTGGACAAGGAAAAGCGCCTAATTGCGCGGTAAAAGAGCGACATTCACGTACCCTCTCTCATACCTATAGCTTTCCTACCGATGAGCTTGCGACTAAGTGGAACCTTGAGTGGGAAAAGCGAATTCGACATATGGGGCATATGGGAACGGCTGCGCTTACAACGGGGTTAACTTTGATGACCGGAGGTATGGTTGGTATTACGGTAGGTACAATTGCAGCGATAGTGAAGGATGAGTTACAAGCTGGCATGGGTTACCCTCGAATGGCCCGTGGTAGTAGCTATGAGGTAATCTTTAAGTATGAATTTCAGTGGTCCCCTTACCCTAGCCAAGCCTTTCTTTTATTGACGATTGAGACGCTTGGAAAAAATCATCAAGGTGACATTACATATCAGACTTCAGGTACACGTAAGTATATGTTGAAAGATTTGCCTGATGGATTAGGACGTCGGCTTGCTATGGCACCGTCGCAAAAAACACAGTCAGAGTTTAAATAATTGGCGTTACTTTTTGGCTTTAAAAACGTGTTCGTATATGACACATGCAATGATGAGAATATGAGCCAGAATGAGATCTTCTGTATTGTTGATTAACAGCCAAGAGGCAATAACAGCCAAAGCTGCAACGAGATAAAGGGGAATTAATGTCTTTTTTTTCTGCGGGCTTTTTTTCATTTTCACTCAAGTATCTTGGTTCAGAAAGTGAAGATTGGCATAACTTGGCAGAAATGTTGAACTGGAGTGATGTGAGTAGTGAGCAATACGACAGCCTGTGCTGAATTTTTTTTGAATGTTCATAATTGGTGATAGATTGCTCGCACTTTACACTGTAAATAAAAAGGCTGCTCAGGGCGGTGCAACACCACTGAGCAGCGAAATTTATAGTTATGATATTGTTTTTCTTCTACACGCCCTGTTGTTTCCTGGTGGGCTGACTTCTTGCTCTTGGCTGATTGTTCCTACTCGTGGTTGCCCATTCGATAGGTTCAGCGCGGAGGCTTTACATTAACTCTTCATCATCAAAATCCAGTGTTAGGTCAGTGAAGGAGAAGAGTTGATCGACTTCTTTATGATGCTTGCCCTTACGTTGTCGTACACCCAGTTAAAGATAAAGGCATAGATGGTGATAAAGACAGTCACACCCACATCCATGATGAAGGCTTCAATCATGCTGACTTGTAGGATGTATGCCATGACTGGAATGGTTAAAACCAGCAAGCCGATCTCAAACAAAATGACATGGAAAATACGCAGTTTTATACTGCGTTTTTCTTTATCTTCGGTAAAAAACTTATCGAATACCCAATTGAAAACGAAGTTCCATGCCATTGCGATAGTGGCAATGATTATCATGGTTCCTGATACGGCACTCACTTCATGATCGGTAAATACCATCATCAAAACGATAGATAGGCTGACAGCCAATACTTCAAACAATACAGCGTGAAAAATACGCTCAATCGCTCCCATTTTTCTTTCTCTCTCGATTTTTACAGGTCAACAGTCATGACCTTGTTGGTTTCTCGTGATTAGGTTTCAGTTAATGAAGCCCATGTTAGGCTTAGTGCGCTCTGTGAGCAGGCGGGATTATTGCGTTATGCTTATTGATTGAAAAGTTAACAGCCATCACAACTCGTGATGACTTGCTGGTTAGTGAACTGGCGAGAGTAAGAGGAATGACGATGTACAGTTTCGAGCAGTTAAAGATTTTCGTGACCGTGTGCGAATGTGGCTCTTTTTCTGCAGCGGCACGAAAGTTAAAGCGGGCGCAGTCGGGAGTGAGTCAATCCATAGCCAACTTGGAAATTGCGATAGACCAAGAGCTATTCAACCGTGAAAAGAACACACCGACGTTAACCAAAAATGGTAAGGCGTTGTTACCGATAGCCAAATCGATATTGCATCAACAGCATTATTTTGATCAGAAAGTGGAATCGCTTGAGCGCGAGGATGAGCATGAGCTGGTGGTCGCGATAGAAGAAAGTTTGGTTAACGATGAGTTATTGTCTGTATTTAGCGGTATCGCTGAGCAGTTTCCTATCACTCATATTGATATTGTGTCGGCTTCCACTTTCGACATTATTGCGATGGTGAAAAGCGGTGACGCCCAGCTAGGCGTGATATATACCGATGGTGAGTTTCGTGAAGACATGGACTTTGTCTCCTTGGGTTACAGTCGCTTTATTACCGTCACAGCGCCCGATCATCCGTTGGCGGCGTTATCGTCGGTGAAAAGTCATGACTTACAAGAGTATCGCCAGATCGTGCACCGAAGCTCGCAACAGCAGGAGCTGTGGTTTAGTTATGGGATCAGCAGTAAGACATGGTATGCCAATAGCCATCAAATCATGCTGCAACTGGCGATGAAAGGGCTGGGATGGACAGTGGTGCCAGAGCAGTTAGCGCAAGCGAGTATTGCCCAAGGCAAGCTGGTGGCGTTGCCAATTGATTTTGAACCGCAAGGTTGGCTTACCAGTGTTGGTTGCTTAGTTTCTCGGTCACGCCCAACAGGGCCGGTACTTGAGAGTTTATTGTCATCGTTGCAACGTAATATGGATTTACAGTGATGGAATAAAAAATCGCTCAGCCACGCTATGGTTTCTGAGCGATTCATCACTTAATGATTAGCCTAACTTTTATGTGCTTTTTAACCTGTTAACCCATTTACAAGCAGTCGTTATTGGTTAATTAGCGGTTTGAAGTTGCGGTATTTGCGTTCTCAGCGCTGGCATTAGCCGCATGACTCACTTTATCCACCAAATACAAGATAGAGCGATACTCAATACCGCTATGCGCTGATAAGCCAATCTCACAAGTACGGCTGTTAGAGTAACCTTCATTACAGTTTTCAGGCACTTGAGGCTTCAACGGTGCCAGAGCTGATGCATTGAGTTCAGGGGTAGTGAAGCCCTTATCACCCGCAAAGCCACAGCACAGAATATCTTCAGGAATGATGACTTCTTTGGCACACGCTTCTGTGACTTTTTGCATCACACCTGCTAAGCCATTGCGACGTGAAGTACAGGTGATGTGTAGCATCACAGGTTCTTCTTGCGGTGTAATGGTGAGTTTAGGTAGCACGAAATCCGCCACAAACTTAAACGGCTCTAAAATGGTGATCCCTTGGCGCATGGTTTCTTTGCTTAAGCTTGCGCATGGGCTGGTATCCATCAGAACGGGCAACTTACCTTGTTCTGAAATCTGCCACAGGCTCTGTTCAAGCTCTTGGGCTTTGTCGTTGGCGGTATCAGCAAAACCTTTGCTTTTGTACGGCATACCACAACAAAGGTTGTCGAGTTTTTGTGGCAACACCACTTCATAACCAGCCTTTTCCAGCAGCGAAATCGTCACTTCGGCTAATGGACGCGGATCAGCGGCATTCTTCTCTGTCCCCATGTTGCGTGATGCACAGCTTGGGAAGTAGACCACTTTTTCTTTGCCGATTGTAAAGATGGTTGGGGCTTTCATACTGCCAGCTGAACGAGGCATATGTTCATTCCACAATGGTAGCTTTTCACCACTGAGTTTGTGGGCGGTTTTACTGAGCGCTTTCATGCCTTTGGTGCCAATCACAGAGTGAACACCATTGACGGCACCTAAGCTTAGCTTGGTCGCTTTAGTGACGGTGGAGAAATGCTCCGCTGTCCAGCGAGCGATGGATTTTGCCATCGGAGAGTGCTGCTGACGCAGTTTTCGCATCAAATCGCCAGTATTGATCCCCACAGGACAACGATCGGCACACAAGCCAGTCGCTGCACATGTATCCACCCCTTGGTATTGGAAAGCTTTTTCCATTTCAGCCAAACGGGTTGGATCTTCTTCAGTACGACGCAGGCGGCTAATTTCACGAAACACGGTATTTCGCTGGCGCGGTGTTAGCGAAAGATTGCGCGATGGGCACACCGGCTCACAAAAACCGCATTCGATACATTTGTCGATCAGAGTATCGGCCGCAGGCATGGCTTTGAGATCTTTTACATGGGCTTGATGGTCATCATTGATGATCACCCCAGGGTTTAAGATGCCAGTAACATCGAAGATTTGCTTAATGCGCTGCATTAGTGCGAAGCCTTCTTGACCCCATTCCAGTTCGACGTAAGGTGCCATGTTGCGACCAGTACCGTGCTCTGCTTTGAGTGAGCCTTGGTAATCGACTGCCACTAACTGGGCAACGGCATCCATAAAATCGCTGTAGCGTTGGATCTCTTCTTGGCTATCAAAGGCTTGTGTGAACACAAAGTGAAGGTTACCAGCGAGGGCATGACCAAAGATGATCGCCTCATGGTAGTGGTAACGGGTGAATAGTTCTTGGAGCTCGCGCACGGCTGGCGCCAGTTGTTCGATCGGAAACGCCACGTCTTCAATGATCACCGTGGTCCCCGTTTCACGCACCGCGCCTACAGCAGGGAACAAGCCTTTACGAATACCCCAGAGCTGTGCACAGGTTGTGGTATCTGTACTGAAAGCAACTTGGTGCATCGGTTCAAACAAGCTGATGAGGGTCGAGATAGCGGCATCTTGCCCTTTGAGGTCGTCATCGTTCTCAGCGTGTATCTCGATAAGCAGTGCGGCAGCTTCGGTATTACCTTCTTGCCCTAATTGAGCAATGAAATCAGGCATGCCCGGTTCATCAGCCACAGAAGCCAATGCGCGGCTATCCATCAACTCGACCGCTGCGGCAGTGGTTTTGCTAAGCTCGCTCACTGCGCGACATGTGGTTTCGATATCTTTAAACACATACAAGCCCGATGCTTTGTGGGCGTGATCGATCACTGTGTTATACGTGATATCTGCGATAAACCCGAGCGTCCCTTCTGAACCAATGAAGAGGTGCTGCAAAATATCAATCGGATCGCAGTAGTCGGTGAGGGAGTTAAGGCTATAGCCCGTGGTGTTTTTTAAGCGGTATTTGTGGCGAATTTTATCAGCCAGTTCAGGGGTGTTTTTACAAGCGTCGGCAAGCTCGGCCAAATCATTGAGTAACTCAGCATGAGATTGTTGGAACGCTTGGCGACTTGCTTCATCAAGGGTATTGAGCACAGTACCGTCGGCAAGCACCACTGTCATACCCGCCAGCGTTTGATAGCTGTTTTGCGCAGTGCCACAACACATGCCCGATGCGTTATTCGCCGCGATACCACCAATTTTACAGGTATTGATAGACGCGGGATCGGGGCCGATTTTACGACCATGTGGGGCTAGTAGTTTGTTGGCTTCTGCGCCGATGATCCCCGGTTGCAGAGTGATTTGCTGGGCATCATCGCTGATTTTGTAATTACGCCAATTGTTGGTCAGCGTGATTAGTACCGAATCTGACAAAGCTTGTCCTGACAGGCTCGTACCCGCTGCGCGAAAGGTGACTGGAATAGTGAGTGCGTAGCAGGCTTTGAGCGCAGTCACGACTTCATCAAGCGAGTCGAGCTGCAAAATGATTTTTGGTACTAAGCGGTAAAAACTGGCATCTGTGCCGTAGGCCAGAGTGAGGGTCGGATCAGTAATGATGCGCTTTTTATCAATAGTATTGGCAAGCTGATCAATCAATGTGGTGTAGGGATGTTGCATCTTTTGTGCTCCATGGCGTTCACTGTCTTAATGCTTATCGCGACAGGAAATGCTGGGGTTAATTGTAATTATGGTGTCACTTGGCCTTTTCGGCTTCTTATAACTCATTACATAGGCAGGATATCGATGAGCGGGTCTTTTGTGTTGCGCCCGACTGCCTATTTTGAAAGCTGTTAGATTTAATATTTTAATAACATTTGTTTGGTTGATATACTGCCACCAATACACAAGTTTGTTGCAAAAAGTATACTAATGATGCGAAGCACTGATGATTACTTGATCTTCTATCACCTGATTGAGCAAGGCTCCTTCAGTAAGGCGGCCGATCTGGTGGGGCTCACCAAATCGGTAGTCAGTAAGCGGATCACCCGTTTAGAGCAAGACCTTGGCGTTCAACTCTTATATCGAACAACCCGTAAATTAACGCTGACCGAAGCTGGGGAAGTGTTCTTTGCCCATGCGCGCGAGGTTTATTACTCGGTACAAAACGCCGAGCAAGCGATGAGTGGGTTAGGAGAAAGTCTCACAGGGACGATTCGTATTACAGTACCAACGATCTCAGGCGAGTTATTGTTACCCCAAGCGATCGCTGAATTTAGTGCTAAATATCCTGATATTCATATTGATATGGATTTGGATAACCGCTTTGTCGACATTGTGGCTGAAGGGTTTGACTTGGCTATCCGAACGGGTGCTTTACCTGATTCAAGCTTTATTGCACGGCGGTTAGTTGAGGCGCACTGGGTGATTTGTGGTGCACCTGAATACTTTGCTCGTCAAGGTGTACCGAAAGTGCCCGCGGAGCTTACTCAGCATAATTGCTTAGCTTATAGCTATCAGGAAACGGGCGCTAAAGAATGGTTGTTTAAAGATGATGACAAGCCTTACACCCTTAAAGTGGATGGTAATTTCACGACCAATAATGCCTCGGCATTGCGTCGGGCTGCTCTGTTTGGACAAGGCTTAGTGTATGTCCCTCGGGTGTTGGTGGCGGAAGATTTACAATCAGGAGCCTTAATAGAAGTGTTACAAGAGCAGGTGGGTAAGCGTCTTGGTATTTATGCGATCTATCCCTACACCCGCCATCAACCTATGAAAGTGAAGTTGTTTATTGAGCACCTTTATCAGTGCTATCAGAAACATGAAGCCAAGTTTTCATCGTAAGTTAAATTCGTATAAGCGTACTTAAACCAAACTTAATCTCGAGTAAGAAAAGCGAAAAAAGAAGGGTGAATTGACCTTAGTTTTTTCGCTTTTATTTGATTGGCTGACATTTAGTATATTGGTAATAACAGCGTCATTTTTATACCAGCGTACTCATGATTGCCGCGACAATACCGTAGATTAACATTGGGATCACGGTGCGCTTAATGATATAGCCTTCTTTATTTGCAATGCCCAGAATAGTCGATACCGCAATGATGTTGTTAATGCACACCATATTCCCCATTGCGCCGCCAACGGATTGCAATGCCAAAATAGTGGTTTGTGGTAACCCTACGTTAATTGCAATAGTTTGTTGAATCGCGCCAAAGGTAAGGTTAGAGACTGTTGCTGAGCCTGAGAAGAAAGCACCAAGCGCGCCTAGATATGCGCCTACAAATTGCCAACTGGTCCCCATCAAATCAGAGAAGGCTTGTCCTGTTGTCATGATTGGGGAGTTTTCTCCTCCTGTCATCATGAGCTTTACCATGATCAGTGCACCTACAAGAGCAATGAATGGCATTTTGATCCGGTTTGCGGTTTCCGAAAACATTTGTCTTACCACATGACCTTCCAGTTTAAACAGCGGAATTGAGATTAATACCACCAGTAAAAATGGGATCAGTGCTGGTACATACAGAGTTTTGTAAGCCCATGAAACATCAGTACCGAAAATATGGCTGAGTTTTAGTATCAATGCTTGGCTGATACTGAAATCACCCAATGGTCCCAATGAGAGTGTGAAGATTTCAGTGCTATCGGTGAGTAAAGGCTTGATACCCAACTGCTTGATACGCGTCACGATAAGAATCGTAATGAGCAAAATAGTGGGGGTCATGGCCTTTATTATTTGGCTAAATGGAACAGCCTGATCAGTGCCTTTGCTGTTAGTGCCTAATGGGTTTGAGTGGGAGTTGCTTGTGCGTACTGATACTTGTAAATCCACAGAGGTATCTGCATTTGCAAATGTTTCATTTCCCGTCGCCATTTGAACGCTTTCTTGCGGTTCTTTATGAGCTAAACCAAGGCCAAAGCGAGCCACAACCACAGAGAGAATTAAGCCAATAGCGCCACCAACTAATGCTGGGAATTCATAATTCCATTGCGCCAGCATGAAGTAGGGAACGGTACATGACAGTGTGCTGGTTAAGACAAATAAGTAATTTTGGCGAATTGTTTGCCAGCTTACAATAAAGCGCAGCGCGAGTGGAGGGATAACAAATGCCGCCACAAAGTGGATCAGGGCTGAGATTTTGCCTGTCGCGAGTAATGTTGCGTCATCTAAACCTAAATTTGAAAAACCAAACCAAGTCGGTGTTCCGACTGCGCCGAAGGAAACGGGTACCGAGTTCATTACCAAAGCAAGCATGGCGACTTTGAGTGGATTGAAGCCTAATCCCACGAGAATTGGCGCTGCAATGGCTGCAGGAGTACCAAAACCAGACGCGCCTTCAATCATGAATGCAAACGCCCAACCAATGATCATTAATTGCGCGACTTGATTTTTGCTGATCCCTTCTAGCCAGCGACGAATAATGTCTTCTGAGCCGGAAAGGTAGATCATGCGATTTAACAAAATAGCGCCAGCA
Organism: Photobacterium jeanii; assembly: GCF_001650345.1. Classification (GTDB taxonomy): domain Bacteria; phylum Pseudomonadota; class Gammaproteobacteria; order Enterobacterales; family Vibrionaceae; genus Photobacterium; species Photobacterium jeanii. The sequence goes on from NZ_LVHF01000033.1 coordinate 203,158, forward strand.
ACAATTGAAATTGGGGTGATAGCTGAAAGGATACCGGCAATGATGTTGGCGCTAATTAAGGTTAAATCAGTACCAAAGTAAAACAGTTGTAAAGCGCCAACCATTAGGGCTGTGATTGGTAGGGCAATGTGAGAGGGCAACCCGTTTTTCTTGGTCATCATCCAAATAAGAATGATGATAGGGATAATGGATAAAAATAAAGATGTCATGTGCTTCCACTCCATGTGGGTTTATTTATCATTTTGTTGTTTTTATTACACGCAAACTGAAAAAACGTTAATTTTTGTAAGCGGCTTTTTGGTGGGGATGACATTCTAAAGCGGAAAAAATGAATGGCTATGGCTGTTTTTTTGTTTAATAAAGCCTTTTTAGTTGTAAGGGTAAATGTTAATGCTTGTTTTAAATTGTGATAAATACAATGGGCGCAGAGAAAACAAGGGTGTAACACATATTTTGTGTCTAATAGCAGAATTAATTAGGTGATTGCAGGAAACGAAGAAGTGCATAATGACGACTAATTTATTAGACGTATTAGATTAAAAAATAGCAAAATATCGGTGTAGTAAAGCTTAATGATGATCAAGCCATTGAAAGCATTGATGTAATTTTACAACATAATTAGCTTTCATCTTATGATTTGTCCGAGTTTTTGTTATTGAGTTTCAGTGGATGCTTAACGTGCTTACTGATTTTATGGTGATTGAGTTTGCTTAAATGTACTCGTTGAGCGGGTAGGTTGCGAAGTGTTTCTCACAAAACGCTAACATCAATATGGCGCTAGTTTGAATTGGCTTGCTTGGTGTGGTGAATTAAAAACAAACAGCCCATCACACTGTGATGGGCTGTTTGTGTTAAGCCGAGTTTTAATGCGGATAGCCGCTAAACAATGAAGGCTTAGAAAGGTTTGTTAGCAAAACCTGTTACTTCTTTGATACCCATTTCACGGCCGATTGCCGTCATTGGGTGAACAACAACAAGACCTTTTACCGATTTTTTCAGCTTACCCATGTCAGCTTGTTCAGCTTTAGTAAGCGCACGGTTGAATGCCATCGCTTTGATGTCGTTGCCCTTATCGTTTGCTTGACGTGAACGTGTGCCCTTAATGCCATCACGTTTCTTTTCAAGCTTAGCAATTTCAGCTTTGAACTGATCAATCATAGGTTGATCACTACGGCTCATTGCCGCTGCCAGCTTATGACGACACTTGTCTAGGCGGTTATTCACTTGCTGAAGTTCTTGCTTTAGATTCATTTCATTACCTTTGGGTGCTAAATCGACTTGTTGTATCAAGTCTGGTTGAGGCAAGTATAACAAGCTCCCTGCCAGATCCCCAATGATCTGTTGTGTGAACTGTTATGACGGGGTGAACAAGGCACGTGTTGGCAATGGCTAGCCTGCGTATTGCTTTGGGGTTTCGCCAGTATGCTGTTTAAAGAAACTAATGAATGCGCTGTCGCTGGAAAACTCCAGCAAACTGGCGGTGGCAGCCACTGATTTGCCGATACTCAAATGTTCAATGGCTGATAATAAACGCCATTGTTGCCGCCACTCTTGATATGACATCCCGGTATCACGCTGGAAAATGCGGGTGATGGTTTTCTCGCTGGCTCCTATGGATTTCGCCATCTCTTTTAACGAACTGGGTAGCGCTTGCTTGGTTTTTATTGTTTGCCACCACGTCTGTAAGCGCGGGTCTTGTGGGCTAGGTAGGTGCAAATCTTGAACTGGGGCTTGTGTGAGCTCTTGCCAAAATAACGCTAACAAAGTGTGCTGATCGTGTGAGGTCACGCTCCATTGCCAAAAGGCCATTCGTTCAATCAAAGCCCGCAGCAGCTCATTAACACTGACTATGTGAACATTTGCCAGCTGTGGATGGGTTTCCAGTAACGCTTGGTATAACTCAGGTGAAAAATAGATTGAGCGGTACGCGACCACGTTATACATGTGAGCGCGATGGACAGTATTTGGTGGGATCCACGCAGCTCGTGTTGGTGGCAGCACGCATTCCTGTTGTTCAAACGCCAGCGTCATACATCCCTTTGGAGCAAACAAGAGTTGTGCTTTTTGGTGGTGATGAAAGCCAGAGTCATGGCGTCCGACATCGGCAGCGATGCCGACTACATCTGTGGCTAGGGTATCGGGGTTAAAAGGCTTCTCTCCTGTGATCAGCGCCATGGTTTTCCTCGCTCCGTATTAACCAAGAGATGACTGGAATAGAAGATCAGCATACGCCATGAAATACAGCTTGTCTTTATTTTGATGTTTTTTGTCTTAATTGTTGTAACTGGACTTTTGGTGGCTCGATATAGTGTGCGCCATTCGTTGTTACCGAGAGATAAAAGACATGACTCGAAAACCCAATACTTGGTTGATGGCCATTTTGATGATGTTTCCCCAGATCATCGAAACCATTTACAGCCCAGTACTTCCTCATATTGCCGATGCATTTGCTGTAACAGAAGCAACAGCGGCACAGACATTATCTGTCTATTTCACCGCTTTTGCGCTCGGCGTTTTTTGCTGGGGGATGTTAGCGGATTGGCTAGGTCGTCGACCTGCGTTATTACTTGGATTGATAACCTACGGTGTCGGTTCTGTCGTAGCCATTTATGCGCCAAGCTTTGATGTGTTATTGCTGGCTCGGGTGTTATCAGCATTCGGTGCTGCGGTTGGCTCAGTCGTTACTCAGACTATGCTTCGCGATAGTTATGAAGGCACTGATTTAGCTAAGCTGTTTTCTATCATGGGCGCGGCGATTGCACTTAGCCCTGTGATTGGACTAGCAACAGGTGGCAGCTTGGCAAGTCTAGGCGGACACCAATGGGTGTTTAGCTTGTTATTTGTGATGGCATTGGTGCTGTTTATCGTGAGCGCGAAATGGCTGCCTGAAACGCAACCTAAAGATAAACATTTATCATCAAGCCAACGCCCATCAGTGTGGTCTGTGGCGGTAACCATGTGTGGCGATCGTCAACTATGGCTCAATGCCGCGCTTGTCGCTTTGTTCAATATTATGCTGTTTAGTTACTACTCGTTAGCACCGTTTGTATTCACTCGCATGGGCTATGGTTCGGTCGAGTTTGGCTATAGCGGCGTGGTGTTAGCGTTAGGCTGTTTTATCGGCAGTTTGCTAAACAAGCAGTTCCACAGCCGTCAGTTTAAGGCGACTACGCTGATTTTGTTCGCAGCAGTGGGAGCTTTGATTGGTAGCGTCGGTGTGTGGTTGTTGCAAACCAGTTTATGGTTCCTATTGCCAATGATGCTGGTGGTGATCAGCTTTGGTATCGCGATCCCGAATGTATTAAGCCAAGCGCTACAGAACTATAAGCAGGTGGCAGGCACCGCTGGCGCTTTATTTGGCTTAGGTTATTACTTGCTGATTGGTGCGGGCTTGGCGATTGCGGCATGGTGGCAGCAATTGGGACTGGTACTGATAAGTTGTGCCTTATTAGCACTGATTTGCACCTTAGGTTTGTTCCGTCGCACTGCATCTTAGTTTTTAGGGAGCCCTTATTTCAATAAAGTGTCAGCTTGGCTGCTTGGTGTCAGAAAGCCGCTACACTGAGTTAGGGGCACCCTAATAACCGCAAAACAGGCTGGTGGATTATATGATTGCATCAGCCTTGGATTTGCTTGTTTGCAAACTCAGGAGGCTAAGATGGCGCTTTCACACGGTTTAGCGATGGACATCGATCAAAAAGATGATCACTTCTTTATTGAAATCAAAGCGATTGGTACTTTGACGCACGGTGATTTTGAAAAGATCACCCCAATACTGGATGACGCTTTGGCGAGTGTCGAAAAGCCACAAATTGATGCTTATATCGATGGTTCCGACTTTGAAGGTTGGGAGCTACAAGCAGCGTGGGACGATCTTCGCTTGGGTTTAAAGCACGGTAAGAAATTCCATCGTGTGGCGATTTATGGCAATCAGCGTTGGCAAGAAATCATGGCGAAAGTCGGTGGCTGGTTTGTGGCGGGAGAAGTGCGCTATTTCGACGAGCCGCTTGATGCTTTGGCTTGGCTTCGCAGTTAATTGTAGCGCTTTTGCTTATAAGCGCAGAGTCATCAAATAGGTGAATTAAGCGTCATCCAGAGAGTGATAATTGTCACAATAGCTTGATGAATGGTTAGGTGGTTTACTCACCGTATTTGCCGAGTATAATGCCCCCTCTTAGCAAAACGACAACCATTATCAATAAGGACTTCAGTTTGAAGCTATTCGTTAGAGATCTCACCGTTATCGATGCCTCTTACCTGTGTGCAACACGAGGTATGGTAGGGGAAAGCTGGATTCTGGATGTAGTGATGTCTGGTGAGCTAAATGAAATGAGCATGGTGCTTGATTTTGGACGCGTGAAAAAGCAAATTAAGCATTTGGTCGATGAATATGTCGATCACCGTCTGTTGGTGCCGATGCGTGATCCTGCGATGAAGCTGGCTGCAACCAAAGAAGGTTACTCAACCCTAGATCTGCTGCGTGGCGAGAAAGGTATTCACCTCCATTGCCCTGACGAAGCGTTCTGTTTGGTCGATGCTGATGAAATCACCATTGAAACCGTGACTGAGCATGTTTACCAAGTATTGAAAGGTGAATTGCCAGAGAACGTTGAAGGGTTAGAAATTACCTTACGTCACGAGAACATTGATGGTGCGTTTTACCATTACTCTCACGGCTTGAAAAAGCACGATGGTAACTGTCAGCGTATTGCTCACGGTCATCGTTCACCAATCGAATTACTGGTGAATGGTCAGCGTGACAGCGAACGTGAACAAGCATGGGCGCAGCGTTGGCAAGACATTTACCTTGGCTCGCAAGAAGATCAAGTTACGATTGATGAACTTGCTCTAAGCGCACATGCACAAGCGATTAGCGATGAAAGCCACTATGGTTTCCGTTACACCGCGCCGCAAGGTGAGTTTGAATTGGCGATTGCCCGTAGCGAAACAGAAATTTTGCCAACGGACACCACTGTAGAACTATTAGCGGGTTACATTGCCGATGAAGTAAAAGCAACGCTATCAGCAGACGATGCGTTAGACGTTGTTGCTTACGAAGGTGTTGGCAAAGGCGCAATGGCATCGCTATAAGTAGCCTTATGGCTTAGCCGCCAATTAGTTTTCTGAAGTCCCCATCATGCTGTGACAGCTACCTCGCTGTTCATCAACAGAGTGATGGGGATTTTTTATGCCTGCTATTTGGTGCTTTTCTTGCCCGTTCATGCCCTGAGGTACTGATTAAAAAAGGTTAAGGTTCGCTGCCAAGCTTGTTCTGCTTCTGGTTCGGCATAACGGGCGGTGGAGTCGTTATGAAAGCCATGATTTACATCTGGGTAGATGTAAGCGTTATAGTTCGCGTTGATGGCTTTCAAATCGGTTTCGTAATCGGGCCATGTGTCATTAACGCGCTTATCTAAACTCGCAAAGTGAAGTTGAAGTGGCGCTTTGATCTGTGGGCGTATTTCTTTGGCTGCGGGTGTACCATAAAAAGGGACGACAGCATTGAGCGTATCGCCTATGGTGGCGGCTAACATATTGACGACATAGCCACCAAAGCAAAAGCCGACCGCACCGAGTTTTCCGTTACTCTGTGGGTGCGCTTTTAAGAAGTTTGCCGCAGCAATAAAGTCTTGTTCTATTTTGGCGCGGTCCATGCTTTTTTGCATTTCCCTTCCTTGATCATCATTGCCCGGATAACCTCCTAATGGAAACAGTGCATCCGGCGCCATGGCAATGAATCCCGCTTTGGCGAGCCGTCTGGCAACGTCTTTAATATAGGGATTGAGCCCTCGATTTTCATGGATCACCAATACCACAGGCGCACTTTTGGGTATCGGATGCGGCATCACTAGGTATCCTCGACCTTCCCCGTGTCCTTGTGGTGATTGAAAGGTTTGATAGCTAGCACGGATATCAGGATCGTTAAACGACACTTGTTCTGCTTGAGCGTAATTGGGCATCAGGGCTTGAGTGAGTACCGCCATACTCAGCCCAACCACCGCCAAACTTGATAGCCGTGCGAGAAACTCACGACGATCAATAACGCCATGAGCATATTCGTCGTACCAATCAAAGGCTTCTTGCGGAATGGGGTGAGGTTGTGGATCCGATACTTCGGGTTGCGAATAGCGTGATTGCGGTGAAGCCTTATGTTGCGAGCTCATGGTCAGTCCCCTGCGTTTTTTATAAAGCATAGACACAATTTAGGGGATGAGTCGTTGCAGGAGCTGACCATAATTCGTTAGTAAGCGGTTGCTAATTGGTTAGCTTACTCGCTTGTGTTCAAGATGTAGCATGGCTTCCAAGACACTCCCTGCTATTGCGCGTGCTTTATCTGATACTGTCGTGTAATCCGCTTCTGAACCTCTAGGGTCAATATCACCAATTTTAAAGCCTTCACGAACGGTCAGACCGTCGTTCAATAATCCGCGTACCATTCCTCCCAGTGGCGCAATGACCGGGCTGTCACCGATATGGGCAATGACATCACCTTCTTCAACCAGATCGCCGAGTTTAACGTGGTTATGCATCACACCAGAACATGGCGAGCGAAGCACACGTTGGTGTGTGTAGCCCGCAATATTGCCGGGAACGCCAGTATTTGGTTGGGTTGAACCGTGGTAAATCACGCGACCTAAATCATGGCCTCGGTTGGTTTCAATTACGGCATCACAATCTTTACCCGCGGTAAAACCTGGGCCCAAGGCGATGGTGATAGGCGCCATGTCTTTGCGAGTGCCGAGATTGTGCTTGGCAAGAATCGCGTCGACCAAGAAGGTTGGCTTGAGAGTATCAGCCGAGGTGCAATCTTCATCGATCACAACCGGAATTTGGTTGCGGTCAATGATATCGAACACTTCGCTTTTGTTGTTGGCTTTGCACGCTGTGATCCCTTCCACTTCGACGGGGCTGCCATATAAGCACTGCGCGAACGATACGCCGCAGCGAATCATGGTGGGTTTGGCGATATCTGTCATCACGACTTTGTAGCCGGCATTGAATAGGCGAACAGCAACACCTGTTGATATGTCACCCGCGCCGCGTAGTAAAACCAATTTATTGCGGTTAAGGCGGGCATCATCTTTCATTTGGCCGCCTACTGACTCATGTTTCACCTTGAGGATTTCAGCCATTATGCTGATGGCGATCTCCTCCGGTGTTTCTGCGCCGATATTGAAACCGATAGGGGAGTGGATATTTTTGATCCTATCTTCATTGACGCCGCTTTGGCGTAGGTGAGTAAAGAGCGCCTGTACTTTTCGACGACTTGCCATAAGGCCGGTATAGCGAGTTTCACAATCGACGACTTTGGATATGGCATCTTGATCTTGGTGATTCGTCGCGATGACGACATAGCTGTCTTTGTTGATATCGAGCTGTTCGATGGCTTGTACCATAGTCTCGCCGAGTAGACGTTTGGTACCGATTGGAAAATGTTCTTCAGCAAGACTATCAGCATAAGCATCGGCGACCGAAATATCGAAACCCAGTACGTGGGCGGCTTGGGCAACGGCACGGTTGACGTGTCCTGCGCCAATAAGAATCAAACTAGGACGTAAGCCGTAAACGTCGATAAATACTGTCATCGCGCCACCGCAATCCATCCCCATAGCATCAGGGCCACTGCGGGTCATACGTCCTTTCACAACGCGCGGCTTTCTCTCTTGTAGCGCTTCCAAGGCTTGCTCGATCACATATCGCTCAATCATTCCCCCGCCGACTGTGCCTGCGATGGTGCCATCAGCCCTGATGATCATCTGGCCTGAATGGCGCGGTGCAGAGCCGCGGGTTTCTATGATATTGGCAAGTGCGAATGGCACGTTCTCTTGTTCTAGTTGGGCTGCCTTGGCAAAGATATTCATGTTCTATGACCTCTGTACTGACGAAGTCAGGTAGCTGCTATGATTCAGTGGCATGACTCAGTAGCATTAGCTACTTGTTCCTTCAAAATAACGTTTTTGATTGGTGTTTCCGCCTGCATTTCCGTTAGCCAAACTGCGTTGAGTTGCGGGCTGTTTGCCAGCACTTCTTCGGCTATCTTGCTTACGGTTTGGGCATCGTTGGCGAGATCCATTTTGTTTATCAACCAAATCTTTTTTGCTGTTTTTGGGGTTGATTTAAAGAGTCCTTGTGGATGAGATACCAACCGCTGCAATACTTGAGTGTCTATCACCTCACCCGGTTGGCATTTTGTAATGGCTGAGAAAGCTGGCCAACGGTGGATGTGACAGGGCATTGCTTTGCGGTTGATGGCTTCTGCGCCAGTGACACCAATCACCATGTTTGAATAACTAGGAATGCAAGGTTCATTCCTATCAGGCGCTTTTATTGGTAGTGAGTGCGCACCATCGCCTTCAATAATAAAAACAGTGAAGGGACAGTGGTTTTCGATAAATTTTATCTCTTTTTCAGATAAGCCTAATACTTTAGGTTGGGGCGTTTTTAAATGATCCGTTATCAAAGATTTGTAGACGAAAGTGATTGTAGGCTCACAAATACCAAAAGCGTGTTGTGCTGAAAAATGATAAACGCTATTTATTTCGTCGATAGGAATAATAGAGTCAGCTTGTTCTTGAGTAGGCAAATACATTTTTGTCGTTGTTGTTACACATACCGAACAGCCCCATTGCTTGAACTTTTTCGCTAGCCAAAATGCAGCGGATGTTTTTCCTCCCCCACCGACCAAAGTAATATATAAAGGGCTATCTTTAGATGTTAAAGTGTATTGATATAACTCAGGCAAGATATATTCACTTGGATTGTTTTCAATTAATCGTGTCTTCATCTGATAAACCATAAATGTTATTTAATGGGTTTCTTTATTATGGATAAATCGTTAAGTCCCAAGCGTATAGACTGCGTGATACCTGCGGCAGGTTTATCATCAAGGATGGGAAGTTGGAAGCTCATGCTACCTTACCAACAGCATACAATCCTTGATGCAAGTATCGAAAACACGCTCTCATTTTGTAGTCGAGTTATCTTGGTTGTGGGCTATAGAAGGTTAGAACTTATTGAAAAGTATAAGGATAATGAAAGAATTTTATTGGTGCACAATGAGAGTTACAAACAGGGGATGTTTAGTTCTATTCAGCAGGGCGTTAAGCATGTAGAGAGTGATAGCTTTTTCATTACCCATGGCGATATGCCTTGTATTCCCTCGTCTATATTTCAACAATTATGGTCAGCACGAGGCAGTTGTACTGTGTTTCCTGGTAGTCCCACACGACCGGGCCATCCAGTGCTGATCCCTCAGAGGTTGAAACATACAGTGATGCATGCCGATGTGAAATCATCGATGAAAGCCATTCTCTTTAGTGAGCAAGCTAAATATTTAGAGATGGATGTAGAAGAAATATATTTAGATGTCGATACGCCAAAAGCTTATAAATATTTGTGTCAAAGGTCACATCAGAACTATCAAATTGATAGTTGATTTTGGCGTTATTATTAATGTGATAGAAATAGCATGTTGATATCACATTTTATCATAGTTTCTATTTAATCCTGTTTTTTCATTTTATCGCTAATATCTATCAGTATGATTTATATCAAACTGATAGCTTTTTATTAATATGATAGCTTTTTCCTTTAATTAATAATCATCCTCATTTGTAGATTGTATTTATTGCAGGTTTCTTGGTGTAAATAAATTCAGTTCTTTTTCTCTAGTGATAAATCACGTTGAATTTTCGACTTCGCTCACGAAATTAATTAATAAATTACTAGGTTTTAATCCGGTTAAAAAGTTTGGCTTAGTAGTTGCTCTTTAGTTAATAACGTATTTATGCGGTTTTGCCCTACACATTGTGTAAATAAACGTGCCTGGAAGAACAAGAATAACATCAAGGAGATCTATCATGGGAGACATCATGCGTCCCGTTCCGTTCGGTGAGCTACTTAACCGAATGTTCAGTGAATATAAGCAGAGTAAATCTATCTTCGGTATTCCAGAACAACAGTTCTACCGTAAAACGAGTAACACCTCGTTGTCGGTATGGGGAGAGTATTGTGAAACCCCTGTTGGTCCTGCCGCTGGACCACATACTCAACTTGCCCAAAATATCATTACATCATGGTTAGCTGGCGGTCGTTTCATGGAGCTGAAAACCGTCCAGAAGCTTGATCAACTTGAGCTCGCAAAGCCATGTATAGATGCGGAAGATGAGTGTTTCAATACCGAATGGTCGACCGAATTTACACTTATCAAAGCGTATGATGAGTATCTGAAAGCGTGGATGGCCTTACACCTACTAGAAGAGGTGTTTGCGCCGAGAACAGACGGTGAGAATAAGTCATTTATCTTCAATATGAGTGTGGGTTATGACTTGTCTGGAATCCAAACGCCAGCAATGCAGACATACATCCACGATATGCTGGATGCGAGTGAGCACCCCAATTTTTCCCGCTATACCAACGAGCTGAAAGCTTTCATCCTAGATCCTGAGTTTATTCATGAGTATCAGCTAGAAGATAGACGCGATCGTTTGAATGCCATGATCGATGCTATTCCTGCCCAGTTAACCCGTGGTGTCACCCTTTCTACTATGCACGGCTGTCCTCCTCATGAAATTGAAGCGATTTGTCGCTACATGATCGAAGAGAAAGGGATCAACACCTTTGTTAAGTTAAACCCAACGTTATTGGGCTTTGAACGTGTCCGTGGGATCCTCGACAACGCTGGCTTTGATTATGTTGCGCTGAGTGAAGCGTCTTTTAGTAATGATCTTCAAATTGAAGATGCTAAAGCCATGCTTCACCGTTTGGTCGATCTTGGTAAAGACAAAGGGATCGGCTTTGGCGTTAAACTCACCAACACCCTAGGTACGCTCAATAAAAAAGGTCGCCTACCTGATAAAGAAATGTACATGTCAGGCCGTGCCTTGTTCCCGTTATCTATCAATGTCGCGTTAGAACTCTCTCGCGAATTCAACGGTACACTGCCAATTTCATACTCGGGCGGTGCCAGCAAATTCAATATTCGCGAAATCTTCGAAGCAGGGATCCGTCCTATCACCATGGCGACTGACTTGCTGAAACCGGGTGGTTACCTTCGCTTGTCTGACTGTGCCAAAGAGCTAGAAGGCAGTGATGAGTGGGGCATGGGCAAAGTGGATTTGGTTAAGCTTGAAGCCTTGGCGGTGAAATCCCTCGATGCCGATTACGTCCAGAAACAGTGGCGTGGCCCTGAAGAAATCAGTGTTAAGAAAGCCGTACCTCTGACTGACTGTTATGTCGCCCCTTGTGTGACGGCGTGTCCGATTAGTCAGGATATTCCAGAATATATCCGCTTGATGGGTGAGCATAAGTACACCGAAGCGCTTGAAGTCATTTACGCCCGTAACGCTTTGCCTTCTATCACGGGGCATATTTGTGATCACCAGTGCCAGTACAACTGTACTCGTCGTGATTACGAAGGTGCGCTCAATATCCGTGAGATGAAGAAAATCGCATTGTCCAAAGGCTGGGATGAGTATAAAGCCAAATGGCATCAGCCAAACCTAGATACAGCCAAACACCCTGTTGCGGTGATCGGTGCCGGTCCTGCGGGGCTTTCTGCGGCTTATTTCATGGCACGTGCGGGTCACCCTGTTACCGTGTTTGAGAAAGAACAAAATGCTGGTGGGGTGGTGAAGAATATTATCCCTCAGTTCCGTATTCCTGCGGAAGCGATAGAGCACGATATCCAGTTCGTGAAAGATCACGGGGTGAATATTGAGTACGGCTGTAACCCAGCGCTGACGGTAGATGCCCTTAAACAAAGTGGTTTCAAATACGTCTGCTTGGGGATAGGTGCAGACAAAGGCAACCCAATTGCGCTATCTGGTGGTAACACCAATATCTACAAATCACTGGAATTCTTACGCAGTTTCAACGATGGCGACGAGCTCAAACTTGGCAAACATGTGGCGGTTGTTGGGGCTGGTAACACCGCCATGGACAGTGCCCGTGCTGCCCTGAAAGTTGATGGTGTTGAGAAGGTGACGATTCTTTATCGCCGTACTATCGCGGAAATGCCAGCCTACAAAGAAGAATATGAAGAAGCGGTAGAAGATGGCGTGCAGTTCATGTTCTTAACCAACCCTGAGCAATTTGAGGCGGGTGGTAAGTTGACCGCGCGCGTCATGGAGCTGGGTGAGCCCGATGAGAAAGGACGCCGCCGTCCTGTTGCGACTGACATGACGATTGAGCTTCAAGTCGATGCCTTGATCACTGCGGTGGGTGAGCAATCAAATTGCGAAGTGCTCTCTCGCATGGGGATCCCGATGGGAGCCGATGGCTGGCCTGTCGTCGACAAAGATAGCGGTGAAACCGAGGTTGAAAATGTGTTCTTGATGGGTGATGCCCAGACAGGCCCATCGTCAATCGTGTCGGCAATTTCAGGTGGTCGCAAAGCGGCAACAACCATCTTGGCCCGTGAAGCACAGGCCGATGAGCAACTAGAAGCGAAATCTGATGTGCAGGTTGAAGCGGTATACGCACGTAAAGGTGATATCCAAGTTAAGTTGATTGCAGCCAACCAACTGGAAGAAGCCGACCGTGAAGCGTTCATCGATCAAGAAGCAAAACGCTGTTTGGAATGTTCGTACATTTGCAGCAAGTGTGTCGATGTTTGTCCGAACCGCGCCAATATTTCACTGCCAATTCCGGGCTTCCGTGATCAGTTCCAGACATTACACCTCGATGCGTACTGTAATGAATGTGGTAACTGTGCTCAGTTCTGCCCATGGGATAGCAAGCCGTACAAAGACAAGTTCACGCTATTTAACTTGCGTGAAGACTTTGCCAACAGCACCAACGCCGGATTCTTCGTTGATGGTGAGGAGGTCTTGGTTCGCAGTCACAGTGAGATTTATTCCTTCCGTATTAATGAGCAGGGCAATGTGGAGATGCCAGAATCGCTCGCCGATGAAGCGACGATTATTAACTATGTCATGGCTAACCACAGCTACTTGCTTGGCAAAGTAGACGTTTAGTGAGGAGTCAGGGAATGTTAGTACTCAGAAACGCAACAGCGGTGCAGTTTGAGCCTGCACTGATCAAAGAAGGCGTCGATATTGTTATTGATGGCGACCAAATCAAGGAAGTTGGCGCCAATTTAGCTGCCAATTACCCTGATGCCGTCATCAAGGATATGGCTGGCAAACTGGTGATGCCGGGCATTGTCTGCTCCCACAATCACTTCTATTCGGGATTAGCGCGCGGAATCATGGCGGATATTAAGCCAAGCCCAGACTTCATTTCGATACTGAAGAACCTGTGGTGGCGAATGGACCGAGCCTTGGATGAAGAAGCGCTGTACTACAGCGGTTTGATTTGCTCACTCGAAGCGATTAAGAGCGGCTGTTCTGCGGTGATTGATCACCATGCATCGCCAAACTATATCGCAGGCTCTCTAAACACCTTACGCAAAGGGTTTATCAAGGCGGGTTTGCGTGGCATGACTTGCTTTGAAACCACTGATCGTAACCACGGCATGAAAGAAATGGTGGCAGGTGTTGAAGAAAATATCGCGTTTGCTCAACTGATTGACAGTGCTAAAGAAAAGGGTGATGAACCTTACTTAGTCGAAGCCCACATTGGCGCGCATGCGCCGTTTACCGTCACCAACGACGGCCTCTCAATGATGGCTGAGGCGGTGCAGGCAACAGGTCGTGGGATCCATGTTCATGTGGCAGAAGACCGCTATGACGTGACCCATAGTCACCATCACTACAGCCAAGACATTGTTGAGCGTTTAGATAGCTTCGGCTTGATCAACGAGAAGACGCTCTTAGCACATGGCCTGTTCTTATCCGACAAAGACATTGCCATCCTGAACGCCAAGAACGGCTTCTTAGTCCACAACGCCCGTTCGAATATGAACAACAACGTTGGCTATAACGACAGGCTGACGCGCTTCCAACATGTTGCCTTGGGTACCGATGGTATTGGTGCCGATATGTTTGAAGAATTGAAGTTCGCCTTCTTCAAACACCGTGATGCAGGAGGACCGTTGTGGCCTGACAGTTTCTTACGCCACTTATGGAACGGTAATGAAATTCTGGCCCGTAACTTCGGCGCGAAATTCGGTCGTCTCGATGCAGGCAACAAAGCCGACTTAACCATTCTTGATTACACCAGCCCGACACCATTGGTTGCGGATAACCTCGCAGGTCATGTTGCCTTTGGCTTCAATGCGGGCAATGTGAATAGCGTGGTGGTGGAAGGTCGCTTTGTTTATGAAGATCGAGCGTTCCCGTTCGATGTGGCGCCGATATACGCAGAGGCTCGCAAGGTTGCTCAGCGTTTATGGCAAACCATGGATCAGTTGGATTAATGTGAGATCCCGTTATGGATACGGTAAATACGCGCTTTAAGTGGGAGGAAGCCACAGGAGCTGCGAAATACATTGCCGATCGCCATTACGAGGGACTATTAGAAGGGCGGTTTTATCGCTCTTCTTGCCCTCGTGGGCAGATTAAATCGGTAACACTTCCATCCTTGCCTGACGGCTATCATATCTTTGGTGCAGATGATGTTCCCGGACAGAATGTGCTGCCCATTGTCGAAATCGACTGGCCAGCGTTTGCTGACCGAGAGGTACGGTTTGTCGGTCAGGTGATCTACTTGGTCGTCGGCCCTGATCCCGATGTCGTTGATTCACTGCTCAATGAAATCCATGTCGATTATGAGCCGTTGACACCTGCCTATACCATCAATGAGTCCAAGGCCCTGAAAGACGGCGCCATTCACGCTGATAACAATGTCCTTGATAGTCACATGTTGACCAAAGGGGACATTGAAGCGGGTTTTGCCAATGCGGTCACCATCATTGAAGAAACCTGCTCGACGAACTATCAAGAGCATATCTATCTCGAAACGCAAGGGGCGGTTTGTTATCCACAAGATGGCAAAGTGGTGCTTGAAGGCTCGATGCAGTGTCCTTGGTATGTGCACCACACCATGGCGGTTGTTCTGGGCCATGACAACGTTAGGGCGATCCAGTGTCCAACTGGTGGCGGATTTGGCGGTAAGGAAGACTTCCCCGATGTGCTTGCTGCGCCATTAGCGGTTGCGGTCGAGAAGTTGCAGCAACCCATCAGGCTTATTTTTGAGCGTGGGGAAGATATTGCCACTACCTCTAAGCGTCACCCTGTTACTTTCCACTACAAAACCGGTGTTGATGCCAATGGCAAGATTGTCGCCATGGACATCAAATTCGATGTCAATGCCGGCGCTTACCTGAGCCTATCAGGCATCGTGTTGCAACGCACCATCACCACGGCAACCAATGTGTACGACATTCCTAATGTCCGGGTCGAAGGGCATGCTTGGGCAACGAATACCGTACCGACGGGGGCGTTCCGTGGCTTTGGTTCACCGCAGAACTGCTTCTGTATGGAAACCCACATTCATCATGTCGCTAAAGAAATTAACGCTGATCCTGTCGCATTTAAACAACAGCATATGCTGACATCTCAATCCCAATCGCTGACGGGCGCTGAAATCTTCGGTGAGTTAGTGCTTGATGAGATGCTGCAAAAAGTGCTCGATATGTCGGACTATCAGCGCAAATTTGCCGAATTTAGCCAGATGGAAGAAACACACCCTGAGCGCCTTAAAGGCAAAAGCACAGGCAAAAATAAAGGTATCGGATTAGCGATATTCCAGCACGGCTGTGGTTTTGCGGGTGACTTGGAAGACACCTTAGTCAGGGCCAAAGTTAAATTGGTTAAAGAGCCTGACGGTACGGTGCAAATCCTCGCGTCTAATACCGACATAGGCCAAGGGCTAAGCCTGACTTTCCGTAAGATCGTGGCAGATACGCTCAATAAACCCCTAGATCTTGTTCAAATTGCAGTACCTGATACAGGCATCGTCCCTGATTCCGGTCCAACAGTGGCGTCGCGCTCGATCTTGATCGTCGGCTATATCCTCGAAAAAGCCGCGAAAAAGCTGCAAAAAATGTGGCTAGAAGGTGAACCACAAGAGATCGTCGAGGTTTACTGTAAACCTGACTATCACCAGTGGAACCAAGACACTTACCAAGGCAATGCCTACCAAGCAACCAGCTACGGCGCCAACGTGGTCGAAGTTGAGGTTGATATGGCAACGGGTGAAGCTGAAATTACGGGCGCTTGGGCGGTATATGACATAGGTAAGGCGATCGACGGCACGATTTTCAGAGGCCAGATTGAAGGTGGCTTGGTGCAGGCTCTGGGTTATGGCAGTTGCGAAAAATTAGAGCTCACCCAAGATGGCGTTTTTGCTCAACGGTCAATGGCCGATTATGTTATCCCGACAGCGCTTGATGTTCCTGCCATTGGTAGCGCACTTGTCGATAACCCGTACCCGTATGGGCCAAATGGCGCCAAAGGTGGTGGTGAGCTGACGCATAATGGCGGCGCGGCTGCCTTTGTTGCTGCGGTTGAGAATGCCATTGGCGTACCACTGTCATCAATACCCGTAACGCCAGAAAAAGTGTGTGAGGCACTGGCTGATGGAAAGCGCACTCAAATTAAGACAAGAAGTGCTGGCAATGGAGAGCCTATCAATGAAGATTGAATTCTACCTAAATAGCGAACTTGTCGCTGTAGACGTTGAACCCATGCAGTCTTTGCTTCACACCTTGCGCGGCACTATGGGGCATACTGCAACCAAAGAAGGTTGCGGGGAAGGTGAGTGTGGTGCCTGTTCGGTACTTTTCAATGGGCGCTTGGTTAATGCTTGCATGATGCCTATCAGCCAAGTTGAGGGCGGTGATGTTATGACCCTTGAAGGCTTACGGCAGACAGAAAAAGGCTTGTGTGTGATCAATGCGCTGCTTGAAGCAAAAGGCGTGCAATGCGGGTTCTGTACTCCAGGAATGGTACTCGCGCTTTATGCCTTACTTGACGCTGATCCTAACCCTTCTGAACATGCTATTCGCACTGCCATTTCAGGCAACCTTTGTCGTTGTACGGGCTACGGGATGATTGTTGAAGCCGCCAAGATTGCTGCGCGAAAAGGGGAGGGCTTATGGTAAACGTCTATCGGCCTGAAACTTTGGCTCAGGCATTGGATACCTTGTCGACAGGCAAGATGACAGTGTTCTCTGGGGGCACTGATTTGATGGTTCAGCATGGCGTCAGAGCTGGGATGTCACCGCGATTTGAGAATGATGTCTTGTTTGTCGATAGCATCGACGAATTACAGTACATTTTGACGACCGATCACGAAGATGAGCACAACCAAGAGCAAGCTTTATATATTGGCTCCGGTGTTGTACTGGCTGATATTGAATGCAATCCCTTGGTGCCTTCGATTCTTCGTCAAAGCGTCGCTAAAATTGCGGCCCCCGCCTTACGTAATCGCGCCACATTAGCTGGGAATATTTGCAATGCGTCACCTGCTGCCGATTCATTGCCAGCCTTGTATGCGCTAGATGCCCGCGTGGTTTTGTCATCCATTCATGGGCAGAGGGAGATGCCATTAAAAGACTTAGTTTTAGCACCAAGGGTTACCGCGCTAAGGCAAGATGAAATGCTCACTCATATCATTATTCCGCAGCAAGATTTGCCTGAGGTGTTTTACCACAAAGTCGGCACAAGAGCGGCGAATGCGCTGAGCAAGTTATCGGTGGCTGGTTTGGCTCGTATCAAGCGTTTTCCAAAGAAAGCACCAGTGCTTGAAGATTGGCGCGTTGCATTCGGTGCGGTGGGGCCCACTGTAGTGCGAAGCCGCGAATTGGAGTCTTTGGTTATTGGTCGGTCATTAGAAACATTGGCTAAACCGAAATTTATTGCTCAGGTTGTAGATTGCTATCGCGAAATCATTCGCCCAATAGACGATCAACGCTCGACAGCAGCTTATCGCCAGCAGGCCTCGCTGAATCTACTCACCCGTTGGTTAGAAATACTGTCACGAAGTTAATTTTACTCTGTTTCGTGTTTTCCTTTGTTATTCGAGTTGGGGCCGTTTGGCCCCTTTTTTTCTAAGTGTAACCACTCGGTTAGATGTGTAAATTTTGTCAGATAACATCCTTTTCTATAATTCCCTCTAGCATGACTGTCAATACGGACTTGAATATTGATCTACACCAAATAGCTTGTAGGTTACGTCGGTACCGCAACCTTATATCTGTACAATATCAAATGTTGTTAACATTACATGGAATAGAGGTATCAATTGTCAGAGTTTGAAGGCGAAGTGAATTTAGGGAAACTTGGTGAAGAGGAGTTTTCTCGCTGGTGTACTGCGGCAAAGCTTGTTGCAAACCGTTCGTTGGAAGAAGATACCAACGGATGGGATCATCTGATCGAATTTCCATATCTCAAGTTTGATGGCCCACGAGATAAGCAACCGAAGCCAATTGAGTGTAAAGTCCAAGTTAAATCGACACAAAGAACCGACGGTGGAGTGAATATCAAACTGTCAGCTTTGAAGCGGTTAGTTGATTACACTTCACCTACGTTCATCGTGTTCTATGAGTACGATGATTCGGATGCCCCTGTCCTAGAAAACTCATATTTAGTTCATGTGGACAAGACGCTAATTTATCGTGTATTGAAGAAGATACGTGAGAATGACCTTCTAGATAAGCCTGAGAAGCTGAATCATATAAAATTATGGGTGAACTATAACGACAGCCTTAAACTTTCTCGTAATGATGGTGAAGCACTACGAGACAAAATAATGACATTTGTGCCTGGCGGTATTGTTAAGTACCAACAAGACAAGCATGTCCTTACCGAAACTGTTGGGTATGAAGATGGTGGTTATCAATTCCGGTTCAATGCGGTACCCGATGAATTAGAAGATTACCTCATGAAAAGAGCTCTCGGTGTAGCAAAAAGTCTCAATATTAAAGATACCATTATGCTAGACACGAGATTTCAATTGGAAGGGATAAATGTTCAAGAATCACAAGAGGCTGAGATTGAACTACTTCCACAGAGAGAAGACCTTTGCAAGTTACGCTTTAAAACAGCGCAGTACTCACCAGCGATCTCATTTGATGCTGAGCTAGTTAAAGTACCAAGTATTTTAGAAAGATCAGCTAGAATGTTGTTTAAAACCAATCTGTTTTCTATCGAGTTCGGGAGTATTTCAAGCAAAGGTATAGAGCGAGTCACTTTCCATGGTACGTTGGATAATAAGGCTTCATTAGATGACTGTATTGGTTTTTTTAAAGTATTTAATCCTGAAAACTCCGATAATCCATTGATACTAGAAATTGATATGGAGAAATACGACTCTCCTTTGATTGAGGAGCTTTGCCTAAGCCATAAGTATGGTGACTTTATAGATCTTGCACATAATCTCCGTTTTCTACAAAGTGGTTTTGAGATTGATAACTCATTATTGGTAAACATAAAGCAGCTTGTAGAGGAAAAAAGTAGAATACGTCTGTTGTGTGATCTTCTTAGAAATGATGCTGGGCGTATCAAGTTTAAGTATCCAGACGTTCCTGAGAATGAGAGATTTAGAAAACAAGATGAAGCGAAACATCTGTTTACTACTATGGTAAATATCGGTGGTTCAAGTTTCGGGGTAGTAGCTTTGCTGCACGCTCGTTATCTAAAGGAGTTTGAATATCACGCATATTCTGCGGAAATCTTAGATACGATATCTCTTCACCAACAAGCGCCGACCCAAGAGTTGCTTGAGGAATTAGAGCAAAAAGCATTTAAACGCCTAGAACTAGATCAAGGCTAACGTGATGACATGATCTGCATCAGCTGGACTTTTTATTAAGCTTTCATGCTTCGCTTTTTCCCAAATACAGACGATGCGATCTCACTGCTTAATCGCAATGCACTAGACTGGATTATATTCACTCGCTTCCTGCGAAATATTAAATTAAATATGATTAGATTCAGCGCAAAGGGACTAGCCTGCTTAACGGCAATGAGTAAGCCCTAAGCAGAGGAGCTAGTCTAGTTCAGAGATAAGCCTGCCACCATAGGGTGATAGTTTCCATGCTATCACCGCTATTCATATCATATTGATAGCTTCAGATATTATTTTGATATCACTATGCGCCTTAGTGATAACCGTTATTATTTAGCGGGTAAGGTCGAGAATAATCAGCAAATAAAAAGGAATATTTGCTCCGACGGCGATGCCAATTTGGGCTAAATTTCTGACTCCGCTCACGAATATTTTCCTTAAATAATCGGTTTTAGCAGCTTGGCGTGTTTGTTGCCTTTTTAGTCTTTAAGACATTAATTACGTTCCGTAGAGCCATTAGGTTGAACGCATGGTGCAGGAATAAATGATAATGCGAAAAGGCAATTAATATGATTGAACAATATCTAACGCCTGATACCCCTGCTCAGGCACTTGAACTCAAGCAGCTTCATGGCAATGACGCCATTTGGTTTGGTGGGGGATCTAAAATCAATGCAGCGCCGACTAAAACGAACAAAACGATCGCGATTTCTTTGGGAAAACTGAATTTATCTCAGATCGAACAGCAAGGTGATAGCTTATATATCGGTGCGATGTGCCACATCCAGCAGTTGATTGACCATGAACTTGTTCCTATGGCCTTAAAGCAATCTGCTGCATTCATCTATTCCCGTCATATTCGTAATCAGGCCACTTTGGGTGGTGAGATTGCCGCCCGACAGCAAGAGGCGTTATTAATGCCGAGCCTACTTGCGCTGAAAGCAAAACTAAAACTGGCGAACGGCCAAGAGATGGACGTTGAAGATTACATCAATAACGATGAGCGAGATCTTATCGCCACTGTCGTTATTCCAGATAGCCGTTTGGCTTGTATTGGTTACAGCATTACTCGCTCTGCGGCGGGGCTTGCGATTGTGACGGCGGCGGTATCAATTGATAAGCAAGGCAATAAGGTTATCGCGCTGGATGGGGTGTCGCCCTTACATCAAGGTGCGGCTCGCCCTGTTCGTCTTCGTGATGTCGAAACACAAGATTTAAAAGGAGAGCTATTAGAGCAAGCCGTTGCCGATGCTATTCACCCAGAAGCCGATATTCGCGGCAGTGTGGAGTACAAGCGGTATATCACCGGTGTTGTGATCACGGATTTGATGGCTGAATGTCAGTACATGGTAGGGGAGGCTTAATCATGACGATTCAATTTACCTTAAATGGCCGTCCTCAATCTTTGGAATGCCGCCTTGGCGAAAATGTACAAACATTGTTGCATTCTATGGGTTACCACTCGGTTCGTAATAGCGATGATGGCTGGGGGTACGCGGGGTCGGATGTGATCCTGCTTAATGGCAAATTAATTAACGCCTCCTTACTGATTGCAGCCCAGCTTGAAGGCGCAGAAGTAAAAACAGCGGAAGCGCTTAGTGAATGGAATCAGTTAAGCTTAGTTCAGCGGACGATGATTGATGTGGGCGTGGTGCAATCGGGTTATAACGATCCTGCATTGGCGCTGATTCTGACCGATCTCCTAGAGCGTATTCCACAGCCAACGCGCGATGACATTGATGATGCGTTATCTGGCTTGTTTAGCCGTGATGCGGGTTATCAGCAGTTCTATGAAGTGGTTGAATTGGCCGTGAAACGCCTTGACGATCCGGCTTATTCGCAACAGTTTGCGCCAGAATTTCGTGATGACTTAACGATAGTTGGTAAGAACTGTCCGAAGATTGATTCAGCGAAGATGGTGCAAGCCAAACCTTGTTATGTTGAAGATCGGATCCCCGCTAACGCTTGTGTGATTAAGATGCTGAGAAGCCCGCACGCTCATGCTTGGATCAAGCATCTGGATGTGTCTAAAGCCGAAGCTCTCGCGGGTGTAGTGTCTGTGATCACTCACAAGAATTGTCCTGATATTCCTTATACCCCAGGTGGTCAGAGTGCACCTGAGCCGTCACCGCTTGATCGCCGTATGTTTGGTCAAAAGCTGCGTCATGTAGGTGATCGTGTGGCTGCTGTCGTCGCTGAATCGGTGGAAATTGCAGAGCAAGCATTGGCACTGATCGACGTCGAATACGATGTGCTTAAACCTGTCATGAGTATTGATGAGGCGATGGCTGCAAATGCGCCGATCATTCATAACGAGCCAATCGAGTATGGCGTAGGTGCGCCTGATGACTTGGAAGAGCAAAACCGAAACGCCGATCCACGTGAAGGTAAGTTAATCGTTAATTTCCCGATTGGTTGTTTCCCGCGCAAAAATATTGCCGCCAGTGTTCGCGGCCATATTGGTGATCTCGATAAAGGTTTTGCGCAAGCGGATAAGATCATTGAGCGCACTTACGAATCGAAACAGGTGCAACAACTGCCTGTGGAAACCCATATCTGCTACAGCTATATGGATGGTGATCGTATTGTGATGCACGATTCGACTCAGGTGCCTTGGCACGTGCGCCGTCAGATAGCAAAAATTCTTAATGTGAAGCAGAACAAAGTCCACATCGTTAAAGAGCGTGTCGGTGGCGGATACGGCTCGAAGCAAGATATTTTGCTGGAAGATGTGTGTGCATGGGCTACGTGGACGACGGGTCGTCCTGTGTATTTCCATCATACTCGTGAAGAAGAGTTTATCTCTAACTCAAGCCGTCATGTTGCCAAAGTGGTGGTGAAACTCGGTGCGAAGAAAGACGGCACACTCACCGCGATTGATATGGATTTTCGTGCCAATACTGGCCCTTACGGAAACCATGCGCTGACAGTACCATCTAATGGTCCTGCCTTATCTTTACCTTTGTACCCTTGTGACAATGTGGATTTCAGGGTCACCACGTATTACTCCAATATTTGTCCGACGGGGGCTTATCAAGGATACGGTGCGCCAAAAGGTAACTTTGCACTGACGATGGCAATGGCCGAAATGGCTGATGAGCTGGGTATTGACCATCTTGATATGGTTGAGAAGAACCGGGTGGTTGAAGGTCAAGAGCTGAAAATCCTCGCGGCTATCGGTGAAGGTAAAATGCCAGCCAATGCCCCTAAAGTTCACAGCTGTGCCCTTGGGCCTATTTTGCGCGAAGGGCGTAAGTTGATTGAGTGGGATAGCCCGAAACAGGATGAAGGTGAATGGAGAGTGGGCCGTGGTGTGGCGATTATCCAGCAAAAATCCGGTATTCCTGATATCGACCAAGCGAACTGCCAAATCAAAATGGCATCGGATGGTACCTTCATTGTTCACTCTGGTGCCGCGGATATCGGTACTGGTCTTGATACCGTGATAAGCAAACTGACCGCGGAAGTGCTTTGTTGCCCGATGGATGACATCACGATTCATTCTGGGGATACCGATCACGCGCCGTTTGATAAAGGGGCTTATGCTTCATCTGGCACGTGTTTCTCTGGTAATGCAGCGAAACGAGCAGCAGAAGCGATGCGCGAGAAAGTGCTTCAATGCGGTGCTGAAATGTTGGGTGAACCTGTTGATGATGTCGCGATTGTCGCGCCGGGTTTGGTGAAAGGAAAGCAGGGCGAAGTGAGCTACTTCGATATTGCCCACAAAGCCGAAAGCGGAACAGGTTGGGGGCAATTATTG
Source organism: Photobacterium jeanii (assembly GCF_001650345.1). Taxonomy (GTDB): domain Bacteria; phylum Pseudomonadota; class Gammaproteobacteria; order Enterobacterales; family Vibrionaceae; genus Photobacterium; species Photobacterium jeanii. Next base: position 226,613 of record NZ_LVHF01000033.1, read on the forward strand.
GCTTCGGGTTGTTTCACCACGCCTGAATTTGCTTTCCCTTATGGCGCGAATTTCGCTGAGGTCGCGGTGAATACGCGTACAGGGCAAATCCGTCTTGATAAGTTCTATGCCTTGCTCGACTGCGGTACGCCTGTTAACCCTGATCTCGCGTTGGGGCAAATTTACGGTGCCAGTATGCGCGCCATTGGTCACAGCTTATATGAAGAGCTGATTTACGATGAGCATGGCGTCCCTGTAACGCGCGATTTGAAGAGCTATGGTGCGCCAATGATTGGCGATATCCCGCGTGATTTCAAAGCGGTGTTAGTACCAAGTGATGATCCGATTGGCCCTTACGGTGCGAAATCGATTTCTGAAATCGGTGTCAACGGCGCAGCGCCTGCGATTGCCAGTGCCATTCATGACGCATGTGGTGTCTGGATCCGAGATTGGCACTTTACACCAGAGAAGGTTCTACAAGGTATGAATAAGCTGTAATCAAAGCGAAGACGGTCATTTCCAGTGGATGGGAAATGGCCGTTTTTTTGTCGGGGTATCGACGGGTAAACAGAGATAGGCTCTGGTTGATCACGTTGTAAAGCCCCTCGTGTTTCACTGGCTACGGATGGAACTGAAATGAAACTGCTTTATAACGTGGAAGATAAGCCTCCAATGGGGGCGTCGATTCTCCTTGCCCTTCAACATATGCTCGCGGCGATGGGAGCGATTATTGCCGTCCCTTTGGTGGTCGGGAGTGCGATTGGTTTACCAACTGAACAAATGGTTGTTTTGGTCAATGCCGCTCTGATGGTGTCGGGCGTGGTGACTATTATCCAGTGCAAAGGGGTTGGTCCTGTTGGTATCCGGCTTCCTGTGGTGATGGGAACCAGCTTTACCTTTGTGGCGATATCAATTTCTATTGGCATGGACTCGGGTATTTCAGGGGTGTTCGGTGCATCACTGGTGGGTTCATTAGTGATGATTGTTGGTAGTCGTTTCATGCCACAAATCAGGAAACTCTTTCCGCCTGTTGTCTCTGGCACCGTGGTGGTATTAATTGGTCTGACAATCTTACCTGTGTCTGTCGATTGGCTGGCGGGTGGTTTTGTTGGGCAAGAACATTACGGTCAAATCAATAACTTGATGCTGGGTTTATTGGTACTGGTTGTGGTGATTGTGTTATCGCAACTGGGGAAAGGGCTGGTTTCGGCTGCCGCTATCGTGATTGGCATGATGGTTGGCTATATTGTTGCGATCTTTATGGGAGTGGTGGACTTTACGCCAGTAAAAGACGCCAAATTCTTCTCTTTGCCAGAGCTATTACCTTTCGGATTAAGTTTTACGATCAGTGGCGTGATAGGGATGTCTATCGCTTATCTGGTCACCATCATGGAATCGACAGGCGACTTTTTAGCCTTGAGCGATGCCACTCATACCAAGCTGACAGGCAAGAAACTATCGAAAGGGATCTTGTGTGACGGTGTCGGTAGTGCCCTTGCATCGGTATTTGGTGCAACGCCTTTTTCATCCTTTAGTCAGAATGTCGGTATCGTCTCTATTACCGGTGTTGCTAGCCGCCATGTGGTCGCAGTGACTGGGGTGATCATGGTAATTGCAGGCATGTTCCCAAAACTAGGGGGGATTGTCGTCACTATTCCTTCTCCCGTTCTCGGCGGCGCAGGGCTTGTGATGTTTGCGATGATCATCTCCGCAGGTATTGGCATCCTGTCACGAATTAACTTCACCAAACGCAATATGCTCATCATTGCTGTCGGGGTTGCCTCGGGCATGGCGGTAACGGTTCGCCCTGAAATCCTAACTTATATGCCAGATTCAATCCGCGTCATCTTAGGCTCAGGTATTACGACGGGCTCTTTAGTGGCGTTGGGGCTCAATATTGTGTTGGGCATTAACCGTGCCGATGAAGTGGAAAGTGCGAACGAAAAACGTGAAGCACTGAAAGATCAGATTAAAGAGTGTGAAGAATGTGAAAAAGCATTGGCTGAGGAAGAGGCCAAGCAATCACGTGAACAACAAGCTTAAGTTTCACATGAAGTGAATTTGTTAAAGCCAAGCGTTGGTAATAACGGTGACCCTACCACTGACCAGCACTGAAAGATAAGAGGTAATCATGGAATATACCCAATCTATTAAAGCAATTAGAGCATCTATCTTAGATATCGCCAAAGTTGTCGATAAGCCAGAAGACATAGAGCAGAACATTCGCTTTATTGATGATGGTTTGATGTTAGTTGATAACGGACGTATCGAGTGGGTTGGCGAATGGTCTGAAGGTAAAGATAAAATCCCATCGACTGTTCGTGTTCGAAGCTACCCGGGCAAGATTGTCATGCCAGGTTTTGTCGACACCCATATTCACTACCCTCAAGCCGAAATGGTTGGCGCTTATGGCGAACAGCTATTGGAATGGCTAAATAACTACACCTTCCCAACGGAAGCTCGCTATAAAGACAAAGATTATTCTCGCGAAATGTCGACCTTCTTTATTAAGCAGTTACTGCGAAACGGTACCACAACTGCTTTGGTGTTTGGCACGGTTCACCCTGAATCGGTTGATGCACTGTTTGAAGAGGCTGAGAAGATCAATATGCGGATGATCGCCGGTAAGGTGATGATGGACCGCAATGCGCCTGAGTATTTATTGGATACGCCAGAGATAGGCTACAACCAAACCAAAGAATTGATAGAACGTTGGCATAAGCGTGGTCGTTTGCTGTATGCGATTACACCTCGTTTCGCCCCAACGTCATCCCCTGAGCAACTCGCGATGGCTGGTCGCCTCAAAGAAGAATACCCAGATACCTATGTTCATACCCATTTATGTGAGAACCAAAATGAAATTGCGTGGGTGAAAGAGCTCTTTCCTGAACAAGATAGTTACTTGGATGTTTACCACCATCATGGCCTGACTGGCTCTAAGAGTGTATTTGCTCATTGCGTCCACCTTGAAGATAAGGAATGGGACTGCCTACAAGAGACTGACTCGGCGGTGGCATTCTGTCCAACCTCTAACCTCTATCTGGGCAGTGGCTTATTTAAGTTACAGGAAGCTTGGAAACGTAAGGTAAAAGTGGGGATGGGGACCGATATCGGTGCGGGGACAACCTTCAATATGCTGCAAACCCTGAACGAAGCCTACAAGGTTATGCAGTTGCAGCAGCATAGGTTATCAGCGTTTGAGGCGTTTTATTTAGCCACACTTGGGGGAGCCAAATCTCTCTCTTTGGATCATCTGATTGGTAACTTCGAAGTGGGTAAAGAGGCTGACTTCGTCATTATCGATCCATGCTCGACCCCATTGCAGCAACTTCGCTACGACAGCTCGAGCAACTTGCCTGAAAAATTGTTCATGCTGATGACGTTGGGTGACGACCGAAGTATCTACCGAACCTATGTCGATGGCCGATTAGTGTACGAGCGAGGTTAAATTTTACGCAAACGGTTTCGTCTGGAAATGATTTTTTGACAATGCAGGGGGCGCGAGGCGTATAATCGCCGCCAATTTACCTTGCTCAGCCCCGGTTATTCGTTCTAGGAATGCTTTTGTGTGGAAGTTGATGGGTTCTGCTAACTGGGGTTGTGTCGATAAAAGTCAGCAACATTTATAACGTGACGGACAAGTCACAGCCCCTAAAAGCAATCGATTGCTACGGGCGGGTTGAGAGGAAGCTCAACATTTATCGAGGTGTTCAGGCAATAAGCCGGACACTCAATTTTACAAGGAATTACATCATGTCTGAGAATAGTTCGATTCATCATGAATCCACAGTTGTAGAAGAAGACACACCTCGCAAAGGCGGGTTGGATGGATATTTTAAAATTTCCCAACGCGGTAGTAGCGTAAGACAAGAAGTTGTTGCTGGTTTGACAACATTTTTGGCAATGGTGTATTCGGTCATTGTTGTACCGAGCATGTTGGGCGCCGCTGGATTTAACCAAGGCTCTGTGTTTATAGCCACTTGCCTAGTCGCCGCATTTGGTTCGCTGTTGATGGGGCTGTGGGCAAACCTGCCTATGGCGATCGGTTGTGCGATCTCCCTCACCGCCTTTACTGCATTTAGCTTGGTGTTAGGGCAGGGGATCAGCATTCCTGTTGCGCTTGGTGCTGTGTTCTTAATGGGTTTGGTGTTTACTGCCATTACCGTTACTGGTGTGCGCCAGTGGATATTAACGAACTTACCATTCGGGGTTGCGCACGGTACAGGGATAGGCATTGGCTTGTTTTTGTTACTGATTGCAGCAAATGGTGTCGGTTTAGTGGTGCAGAACCCGCATGATGGCTTACCTGTTGCGTTGGGTGAGTTCACATCGTTACCAGTTCTTATGTCGATTATTGGTCTTGCTGCGATTTTCGGGCTTGAGAAACGCCAAGTTCCCGGTGGCATTCTGTTGGTGATTATTGCTATTTCAATCTTTGGTCTGATATTCGACCCTAACGTGACTTATCAGGGATTGTTTGCGATGCCATCGTTTGGCGGGGAAGGTGAATCCTTACTGGGTACCATGGATATTATGGGGGCATTAAACCCTGTGGTGATCCCGAGTGTACTGGCATTGGTGATGACCGCTATTTTTGATGCAACGGGTACTATCCGTGCGGTGGCGGGTCAGGCGAAACTATTAGATAAAGACGGTCAAATTATTGATGGCGGTAAAGCGCTAACATCGGATTCGGTAAGTAGTATTTTTGCTGGCTTCGTGGGTGGGGCACCTGCGGCTGTGTATATTGAATCGGCGGCTGGTACCGCTGCTGGTGGTAAAACGGGTCTGACTGCAACGGTTGTTGGTGGTCTGTTTATATTACTACTGTTTTTGTCACCACTGAGCTATTTGGTTCCTGCTTATGCTACCGCGCCAGCTTTGATGTACGTGGGTTTGCTAATGATGAGCAATGTCAGCAAGTTGGATATGTCTGACTCAGTTGATGCGCTATCTGGCCTTATGTGTGCGGTATTTATCGTGCTAACGGGCAATATCGTTACCGGTATTATGCTTGGCTTTGGTTCTTTGGTTATTGGTCGAGTGGTTTCAGGTGAAGCAAAACGCTTGAACGCTGGTACAGTCATCATTGCAATTGTGCTGGTTGCCTTCTACGCAGGCGGTTGGGCAATTTAGTTTATTTTCACCTTACAAAAACGGAGGAACCCAAGGTTCCTCCGTTTTTTTATGGTCTTATTAATCCTGACCTTTATTAATCCTAACTTCTGCTGTATTCGCTCTGATGTATTTGCCCTGATTTATTTTCAGTCAATGGGGGCAGGGTACTAAGACGGACGATTGTTATTGAGCCCGTATTTTTTGATTTTCCGATACAATGTCGCAATCCCGATCCCCAGCTCCTCAGCGACCATTTTGCGGTTACCAAGCCGAGATATCGCCTCTTCAATACGCATCTTCTCCATCTCTTCTAAGCTCATCGAGTAATCATCGTTATAGGTGACATCTGGGCTAGAAGCTTCAGGTGCTTGTTCAAAGTGTGGAGGAAGGAGATCAATGTCGATTTGGTCACCTTCAGGCACAATGTTGACAAGATATTCAATCAAATTGCTGAGCTCTCGCACATTCCCTGGCCAATGATAAACATTCAGGCGGCGCATGGCTTCAGCACTGATCCCTGGGTAGGCTGCACCAATTTTTTGGGTGTGATACTCAAGAAAGTAGTTAGTCAGCAATGCGATATCGCCTTCTCGCTCTCTTAAAGGAGGCAGCTGGAAAGGGATAACGTTAAGGCGGTAATACAAATCTTCACGGAACTTGTTGGTGGCTATCATCTCTTGGAAATTATGATTGGTCGCTGAAATGACCCGAATATCTACGGGCACCGCTTTATTTGAGCCAATAGGCATGACTTCGCGCTCTTCGAGTACCCGCAGCAACTTCGCTTGCAGCGTCATCGGCATGTCGCCAATCTCATCAAGAAACAGCGTCCCTTTATTCGCAGCTTGGATCAGTCCGTTTTTCCCCTTATTGGAAGCGCCGGTAAATGCCCCTTTGACGTATCCAAATAACTCACTTTCCAATAACTGTTCAGGGATCGCTGCACAGTTGATAGCAATAAATGGAGATTGGCTTCGATCACTGAGGTTATGTACCGCGTTTGCAATGACTTCTTTACCTGTACCGCTTTCACCATTAATAAGAACGCTGGAAGGGCTGCTGGCAACACGCGTGATCATCTTTTTGAGTTGGCGCATCTGAGGAGATTCACCAATAACCGTTCTGAGTAGGGAACCATGATCTTGGAGCGTAAAATCGCTATTGGGTTGATGGTAAGCCATCAAAAATAATTGTTGCCCCTGCGTGTTATAAAACTGACCAACAATTAATTTTTGCCATTCGCCTTGTGAAATAATATGTTGTTGGTGGCTTTTTATTTCATTATTGTGAAGTGACAACGATTGAATTTTAATTTCAAGGTCATATAAAGTGTCCTGCTTTATATTTAAGTGATTAAGCGCAGGCTGGTTACCATATTTTACTCGGTTGTTTTCATCGAGAACTAATACGCCTTGGTCCATGTTTTCAATAAGATGAGTAAAAACCTCGTCGAGTCCTTTATTTTTACTGTTTTTTTCGACAACTTGAGATACAACAATTTGCGCTATGTGTTTAACGTAGTCAGAAAAAAGTTGAACATTATCCTTGATTCTTTCTCGTGAATCTTCAGTGAATGCGACAAGGCTGATCACGCCTAAACACCGCTCTTCAATCATAATGGGAACGCCAAGGAAGGCCATTTCACGGCAAGAGCTCTTGTTGTTACACCCTTCACATAACGGATCGGTTCTAGATTTGACTACAACTTTTTCTTCATTGGTTTCAATGATGTACCTGAATATCCTAGAGCTGGTATTTAGCTTTTTGCCAAAAAACTTACTGTAGGGACCTGTGCCTGCAATCCTAACCAAATCAGCATCGACGACTTCGGCATCAATTTTTAACACCGCTGACAACATTTTTGTGAATCGAAGGATTGTGGGTTGTAACTGCATTAACTCTGAAGGAGGGGGCGTGTTTTGCATGTTTTTATCTAACTATTCCTTTAGTGATAAAATTAGCATAAAGGAAAAAAAAGCATGCTGTTTGGATATTTGTCATACTTTTCTGATTGAAAAGAGGGAAATGAAATATTTTTGTTATCGCGATCATATTGAAATATCAAAATGATATCTCACCACTCTTATCACTATCATTTTGGCTTTAATCGCTGATACATCGTTGATAGTTTTTATGCTATTTAACTTTCCATTTTTATATAAAAGCAGTTAATGGCTTTCTCCTCCCTGTATTCATAGGGAGGAGAGGGCGGTTTATAAATAATTTCTTTAGAAATTAATGTTGGCACAGTTGTTGATTGTTCTTTAATTAAGTTTGATTAAGTCTGGTTAAGTTTGAGTTGTTTTACTTTATTAACCATTTTTATCTTTGAATATTCTACGGACATTATCGTCACACTTACTTTTGGTAAGTCCAAAAACAAAGAGATGATCGCTAATTGAGCAATGCTGAAGGCTGTCATTATCTATTAAGCAACTGCCCTGTGATAACACAGTATTGTCAGGGACGCATAACAATTGAAACCGGGAAGGAAACTATGAAGAGCATCAATGAGCTGATCAAGGAAATCAATGAGCTGAAATCTGAATTACATGATAAAGACTTTCTGTTGACGTGGGAGCAAACACCGGAAGAACTTGAGCGAGTACTGAAAACAGCTCAAGTACTTAAAGCTATGCGTCAGGAGAATATTGCGACTAACGTATTTAATAATGGTCTTGGCATTTCTCTTTTCCGCGATAATTCAACGCGTACTCGTTTCTCATATGCGTCAGCAATCAATATGTTAGGGCTTGCTCAACAAGATTTAGATGAAGGTAAATCTCAAATCGCCCATGGTGAAACTGTTCGAGAAACGGCAAATATGATCTCTTTCTGTGCTGACGCCATCGGTATTCGTGATGATATGTACTTAGGTGCGGGTAATGCCTACATGCGTGAAGTTGGTGCTGCTCTGGATGACGGGGTTAAAGAAGGTGTATTACCTCATCGTCCTGCACTGGTTAACCTTCAGTGCGATATCGATCACCCAACTCAGTCGATGGCTGACTTGGCATGGTTGGAAGAACACTTCGGTGGTTTAGATCAGCTAAAAGGCAAGAAAATCGCCATGACATGGGCTTACTCGCCAAGCTACGGTAAACCTTTGTCAGTCCCTCAGGGCATTATCGGCCTGATGACTCGCTTTGGTATGGATGTGACGTTGGCGCACCCTGAAGGTTACGACCTTATCCCTGAAGTGGTCGAAGAAGCCCGTAAGAATGCGGAAGCATCTGGCGGGAGTTTCACGCAAGTTGCCAGCATGGAAGAAGCATTCAAAGATGCTGATATCGTGTATCCAAAATCTTGGGCGCCATACCAAGTGATGGGGCGTCGTACAGAGCTATTACGCGCTAACGATCATGATGGCTTGAAAGCATTGGAGCAAGAATGTCTGGCACAGAATGCTAACCATAAAGATTGGCACTGTACCGAAGAAATGATGAAGCTAACCAAAGCGGGTGAAGCATTGTACATGCACTGTTTACCAGCCGATATTACGGGCGTGTCTTGCGAAGCTGGTGAAGTGGCTGAGTCGGTATTTGATAAGTACCGTATTGAAACTTACAAGGAAGCGAGCTGGAAGCCATATGTGATTGCAGCAATGATCCTCAACCGTAAATACCAAGAGCCTGGACACATCCTACAAGAGCTGCTGGATGATGCGAAAAAGCGTGTTAAATAACACACACGCCTCATGAACTTTCCCCTGCCTAACAATACTTTTGAGGTGTTGGCTAGGCAGGGAAAGGCCTAATCAAACTGTTTGTCTTATGCAAGTCTACTCGCGGGGTAACTCCTAGGTTGTTAGATAAAGCTGATTGAATCTAGCTTATTAAAGCTAACTTATTTAATAACCCCGCCTTTTCTTTCTCTTATTTTTATGAGGTATGGCCGTGTCTACGTTCACTCTAAAAATGGAGATCGCCGATAACCGCCACTATAACGGTCAGCTTTCTCCACTATTTACCGCCATCGAGGCGGAAAAAGCCCGTGCATTCCATCAAGCGGTGGAAGGCTACCAACCAACACCACTGCATTCTCTTGACTGCCTAGCTAACGAAATTGGTGTTGGGAAAATTCTAGTCAAAGATGAAGCCTACCGTTTCGATTTGAGCGCTTTCAAAATGTTGGGTGGGGCTTATGCCATTGCCCGTCTACTGTGTGATGAATTCAACCTCGATATCAATGCTTTTGATTTCGCGAAACTCAAAAACGACATTACAGAAAAAATGACTTTCGCAACGGCAACCGATGGTAACCATGGTCGGGGTGTTGCGTGGGCTGCCAATAAGCTAGGTCAAAATGCCGTGGTGTATATGCCAAAAGGCGCGGCAGATGAGCGAGTGAATAATATTAGGGCGCTGGGCGCAGAATGTATTGTTACCGACATGAACTATGACGATACCGTGCGTCTTGCCATTAAAACCGCGAATGAAAGTGGCTGGAAAGTGGTGCAAGACACAGCATGGGAAGGGTATACCGAAATACCAACTTGGATCATGCAAGGCTACACCACCATGGCGGCAGAAGCTGTCGATCAAATGAAAGCCATGGCGGTAGAGCGTCCGACTCACGTTTTCCTTCAAGCTGGTGTTGGTGCGATGGCAGGGGGCGTGCTTGGTTACCTGTGTGAACAATTCGGCCCAGATAAATTGCATTCTGTTGTGGTTGAGCCTGATAACGCTGACTGTATCTACCGCTCAGGTATCAGTGAGAAGGGTGAAATGGTTAATGTTGATGGCGATCTTGCCACCATCATGGTTGGTTTGGCCTGCGGTGAGCCTAACCCTATTGGCTGGCCTGTGCTTCGTGACTGCTCAACTCAGTTTGTTTCTTGCCAAGACAGCGTGGCTGCACTCGGGATGCGAGTTCTCGGCAACCCACTAGCTAGCGACCCAAGAATTGTTTCTGGTGAGTCAGGTGCCGTCGGTGCTGGCTTGCTTGCTGCGGTGCATTTTCACCCAGAAAAAGAGCAATTGATGGCTAAACTCGGCCTCAATAAAGATTCAGTGGTACTTCTCATTAATACCGAAGGTGATACCGATCCTGTCCATTATCGTGAAGTGGTATGGGGCGGAAAACATCCAACATTTTGAGTTTTGCTAGCTAGCGAATGATTGCATGAAAGCGCTCATTACTGTTTGTACCCTCGTGCTTTCGTATTGCTCTCACTTGAACTAGCACCACTGAATGATTCAAAAATAGATAAATCCCATTTCCAATTTAGCGTCGTGTCAGCGTCATCAAAAAGGCAGGATGCCGTGCAAATAGATCATACCGAGTGTGATGACCACCGCTCGGTTCAAGGAGAATTATAATGAATATTCCATTCACTCAAGTACTGGACAAAGCCCAAGAATACAAAGCGGATATGACTCGCTTCCTTCGTGACATGATTGCGATTCCAAGTGAAAGTTGTAACGAAGAAAAAGTCGTTTTACGCATTAAAGAAGAGATGGAAAAAGTTGGTTTTGACAAGGTTGAAATCGACCCTATGGGTAACGTACTGGGTTGGATTGGTCATGGCCCTCATCTTATTGCGATGGATGCACATATCGATACTGTGGGTATCGGTAACATGGACAACTGGAACTTCGACCCATACGAAGGTATGGAAGATGACGAGGTGATCGGCGGTCGTGGTGCTTCGGACCAAGAAGGTGGTATGGCGTCTATGGTTTACGCTGGTAAGATCATCAAAGAGCTTGGCTTGGAAGATGAATATACCCTACTTGTCACTGGTACGGTTCAAGAAGAAGACTGTGACGGCCTATGCTGGCAATACATCATTCAAGAAAGCAATATCCGCCCAGAATTCGTGGTATCTACCGAGCCAACAGATTGCCAGATTTATCGTGGTCAGCGTGGCCGTATGGAAATTCGAGTTGATGTTTCTGGGGTGAGCTGTCATGGCTCTGCACCTGAGCGTGGTGACAACGCGATCTTTAAAATGGGCCATATGCTCAACGATATCGAGAAACTCTCTCACAACCTTGGCGATGACCCATTCTTAGGCAAAGGTACATTGACTGTTTCGGAAGTGTTCTACACTTCACCAAGTCGCTGTGCGGTTGCAGATAGCTGTGCCATTTCGATTGACCGTCGTTTGACTTGGGGTGAAACATGGGAAGGGGCTATCAAAGAAATTGAAGAGCTAGACTCTGTCAAAAAATTTGGTGGTAAAGTCTCAATGTACAACTACGACCGCCCAGCTTACACCGGGTTAGTTTACCCGACAGAATGTTATTTCCCTGCTTGGGTGATTGATGAAGAGCACGTTGCGACTAAGACACTAGAAGCTTCTTACGAGTTACTGTTCGACAAAAAACCAACCGTTGATAAATGGACCTTCTCTACCAACGGCGTTTCTATCATGGGTCGCTATGGTATCCCTGTGATTGGCTTTGGCCCAGGTAAAGAACCTGAAGCTCATGCGCCAAACGAGAAGACTTGGAAAGATCACTTAGTCACTTGTGCAGCTATGTACGCTGTTATCCCTCAAATGTACTTGAGTGAACTCAACAAGTAATTTTTGAAACGACAGAAGGAGGATATCAAGCTTTGCTTATTCCTCCTTTTTATCTTTAATTGAGTTTGTTGTAAGGCAAAGCGTAGATCGAAGGAAGAGACTATGTTTTCAACGGCTTCGGAAAAAGCATCAAAATCCCAATCGGACAGTGCAGCTCCTCTGCAACCCAAGGCAATGCTGCTTCGCCAAGGGATAGTGGTTGATCATACACAAGCGCAAAAAGCCGATATTCTTATCCTTGATGGCAAAATCGCTGAAATAGCGCCAGAAATTCATGCTGTTCCTGAACCGTGTGAAATGATTGAAGCTAAGGGCTTATATGTGATGCCCGGCGGTATTGATGTTCATACCCACTTCAATATCGATGTCGGTATCGCTCGCAGTTGTGATGATTTTCTTTCTGGTACTCGCTCTGCCGCTTGTGGCGGTACCACTATGGTCATCGATCATATGGGGTTTGGTCCTAAAGGGTGTAGCCTTCATCATCAGCTCAATGTATACCAAAAGTATGCCAAGGATACGGCAGCAATTGATTACAGTTTTCATGGCGTTATTCAGCATGTTAATGACGATATTCTCGCTGAAATGGCATCAATGGTTGAAGAAGAAGGGATATCCAGCTTTAAGTTATATCTTACCTATGGCTATAAGCTCGATGATGCCGAGGTCTTAAAGGCACTGATGCAGCTTAAACAAGTGGGGGCGTTGGCAACGGTTCATCCAGAGAATGACGCTGCGATTGCCTTGCGGCGAACACAGTTGCTTGAGCAAGGTAAAACCCAACCTAAATATCATGCGATAAGCCGTCCGCTTGAATGTGAAGCCGAAGCGATCGCCAGAATGATCAATCTCGCTAAGTTAGCGGGGGATGCACCACTGTATATTGTTCATCTTTCCAATGGCTTGGGCTTAGATTATGCGCGTCTTGCTCGCGACAACCACCAGCCTGTATGGGTTGAAACCTGTCCGCAATATCTGCTGCTTGATGATAGCTGCTATGAAAAAGAAGATGCGCTGAAATACATTTTGAGTCCGCCATTACGACCTGCCGCTGAACGAGAAAAGCTGTGGGCAGGGCTTGTAGATGGGAGCATTGATACCATTGCGACCGATCATTGCTCATTCACCTACCACGAGCAGAAACAGCGTGGCAAAGACAACTTTAGTGCATGTCCCAATGGCATGCCGGGGGTTGAAACTCGAATGCCGCTGATGTTTTCGGAAGGTGTGATGAAAGGGCGTCTGAGCCCGAGTCGTTTCGTTGAGTTAACCAGCTATCTCCCAGCCAAACTGTTTGGCCTTTACCCTCAAAAAGGGGCATTACAGGTGGGATCAGATGCTGATTTTGTACTGTTTGACCCAGAGCAGAATGTCACGATTACTCATAATTTATTGCACGACAATGCAGATTACACCCCGTTTGAGAATACCCCAACCCAAGGGTGGCCAGTCATGACCATCAGCCGTGGAGAGGTGGTTGCACGTAATCGCGAATTTACGGGGCAAGCTGGCAATGGCCGTTTTATTCCTCGAAAGGCGTTTGACCCTTCTTTGTAAATTGAACAACCTAAGCCGAGCTATTTTGATGCTCGGCTTTTGCGTTTCAGTGCTGCCTTGAATACCTCAATACTAAAACTTATACGCAGCGCCGATGCTAAATTTCCAACCGAGGTTATTTGTGACTAACGGACTATCGCTATCGTGATGTTCTAGTTCCAGCTTAGAAATGCCCAACAAGTTATCGCTGTAATCGTACAAGCCAATTAATCCACCTTTGTATACCCAAGTTTCTTGTGCTTGAAATTGTGCTAATCCAGAAGCACTGGATTCAGAAGAAGAGACGCTGTAAAGGTAATCGGAGAATTTTTTATCGCGATAATCGATTTCAAAGTAAGGAGTGATAAAGACATCATCGAGTGGGGTTTCTAAAATACGCCCTAAATGAAGTTGGATTTCATAGCCGTTATGCTTATCGGTGACATCGTGTAGGAAGGTCAGTCGTGCACCCAAGGTGCCAAAGGTGACGCCTAACTCGCCATTGCTATCGCGATCGTTGATCCCGTTTGGGATATCGCGAAAGTCGCTTGAAACTTCAGATAAGCGAATGTTACCTGAGATCCCAAACCAAGGCGTGATGGCAACGTTGCCTAACCCGCCATCGACAAAGCCATATTGGCTGTGATGAAACAAATATAAGGCCGCGCCAGGTTTGGCACCATCAACAGAAAAAACTGACTCTTCTGCGGCAACCCCTGCACCGACAAAAGTGAAATCTTTAAATCGTTCTTGCGCTTGCGTGATCCCTGAAAATGTAGAAAGCGCTGTAAAAGTGATGCACCCAAATAAAGCGTTTTTATTCATAACATTTCTCCTCTGCAGAGTAGAAGAAATGGGTTTAACGGTTTTTATTTCACCCGCGATGAAAAAAGTGGGGATAAAGAAAAAGCCTGATAAGGAATACCTTATCAGGCTTTGATGGATAGGGCGGTGGCTGTCGTTAAGTCACTGTCGCTAAGTCACTGTTGCTAAGTTGCTTGGTTAAGTTACCGCCTTAAAACGGGGTGTGATTATTCACAAGCTGTCCAAGTCACATGTTTTTCGCCTGCATTGGCTTGTTTCACTAGGTCAGCACACATCTTGGCGTCAAAGTTAACGGTATCGTTAATATTGTATTCAATCGACGTCATGGTATCCCAGTTGGTAAAGTGGAAATCACCCGACACTTGGTTGTATGCAAATTGTGTCCATGTTGCGTATGTTTCGCCGTTCACTGGGTCAATCAAATCTTGCGGTACTAGGTTACCTGCGTTGAAGGTACTTAGTAGTTTACCGCGGGTTTGTGCCCATGATTTGTCTTTATCCAAATGGATGTGCGAGGTGTAGAACAGGCCACGCAAGTTACGGTCTTTTGAGCTAATCGAGCTTGGCACCTTATCGGCTTTTAGGTTGCTTAAATCGACCTTGCTAACGTATTCACGGTGATCTTGTTGTAGCGGTGCATTCGCCATCACACGTAAATCTGATGCGGTGTCACCACGGTGAACAACCATTTTTCCGCCTTCATTTAGCTGGAACAGGGCAATGTCACCCGACTTATCTTGAATCGATAGGTGTAGGCCATGTTGAGTGCCATGAATACCGTCTACCCAAGCAATTTGCCATTCGTTGTTGTTAAACGCGCTCACTGCTTCATCTACTGTTTTGTAGTTCTCGGCAATGAAAGTGGTAATGTCACCAAAGTTAACCGCAGGTGCGCCAGTGTCTTTGTAATCTTTGATGAATTTTGCACTGTCGTACATGTAAAGCAGTGATGCGGCTAAACCTTCGGTGTTCATCGAATCTGCGCTAGTATCAACAAAGACTTCTTTCTCTACCTGCGTCACTGTGTGGTATTTCGTTTTCCACTCAGCTTGATGTTTATAGCTTGGAGTTGCTTTTGAGCTACGCGCTAACCCGACTGGGTGTACTTCCGACACGTTGCCAAGCTGCTGACCCCAATCGAGTGAACGAACGGTTGATACACCGTGTGGCGTGTCCATCGTGATACGAGAACAGGCATTAGCAGCGCCAGATACAGTCGCTATTGATGCAGCAGTTAGTGCGATTGCAGCCATTTTGTTCAGTTTAAAAGTTTTCATAACTCACCTCAGTCATAGCTTTGATTATCCTTTTCAATAGGTCGCATCCTGCGGTGAAAAGTAATGTGTGTTTGCTTGGTGGTTATTATGCTGGTTTTTAACTATGCTCAAACTCACTGAGTGAGGGATACTCCCTTGCTGGTTTGTCGTGTATGAATGCATGTCAAAGTGAGTGAGGGTGATAGTGATGTGAAAGCCTTATCAGGCAATCAGGCAATCAGGCATAGTTCAGGAATAGTCAGGTAATGGAGCGTAGTTGATGGCAGTAACTTTGGACCAATTGATCGCATTCACCGCAACGGTAGAGAAAGGCGGTTTTCGCCAAGCGGGGTTAAGCATTGGTAAACACGGCACTTCGGTTAGTCAGCAAGTGGCGAATCTGGAGATTGATTTCGATTTGCAGTTGTTTGATCGCAGCGCTCGTGCGATCACCTTAACCGACTCGGGAAAAGCGCTATACGAATATGCCAAGGCGGTGCTCAGAGAGGTTGAGCATTTTGAAATGAAGGCGGAGTCTTTAGCAGGTGGCGAGCCAACACGTTTCACCTTTGCTATTGATGCCTCATTGGTGAGTGCTGAAATCAGTGATATTTACCGTGCTTTGCTCGATGCTTTTCCGGTGATGGAATTTCAGATCTTAACAGGGGATCCGCTGCAAGTACGTCAGTGGGTGATGTCGGGTATTGCTGAACTTGGTTTTTCGATGTCGACGTTTACCATCCCTCACGAAATAGCGGTAGCCCGCTGTTATGCCTTTGATGTGATCCAAATTGCCCCTCGTGACTGGGGAATTGAGGATAAAGTGATGACCAGTCAACAGGTGCGTGGTAAGCGCCAAATTGGTTATCACTTTTTCAAGCAATTGGGCCACGATGAAGCCCACTTAATGAGTAACCAAGTGCTGTTTTGTAACACTAGCCAAGAAATTTTATCGCAAGTTATTGCGGGTAATGGCTGGGCTAACTTACCGCGTTTTTGCTGCTTGCAAGCGTTGGCTGATGGACAGGTACAGCAATTTCACATAGGTGAAGAACGCTACGATACATGGCAAACGGAATTGATATGGCAAGCAACCCAACCCATCAACAGCGCGATGCAGTTGATGATTGATGCGATTCAGACGTTGCCGTCGCGCTAAGGTTAAGCGCTGCTTTCTTATCTTGAACGAGCAAACTAAAACTCTGGCGGTATTCATTTGGGGTCGCTTGGGTTATGAGCTCGCTGTGGTGCAAAGCTAAGATTGATTTGATGATTTTGGTGCCAAGCCCAAGAGTGCCATGTGGCGCTTGAGGATCGATTTGGTTTTCTACTTGCACCATGATTTTGTCGTGTTGCTGGCGGGTGCTGATGTTGATTGTGCTTGCGTTGGGTGCATGACGAATTGCATTTTCTAATAGATTGGCGAACAGGCGTTGCAGCAGTTGCTGATCACCAAACACCTGACTGTGTTTATCAAGCGCCAGCTTGAGTTGGAGTGCTTTGTTACTGCGACTGATGGCAAGGTTGTGGTTGGTTTCTCGAATAATGTCATTGACGGCCACAGACTCAAACTGTGGCTGCGGCGCAGTTTGTTGATGACGGGCGAGCTGTAACTGTTGTTCGAGTTGATCCGCGAGCTTTTGCGCATTGCGATGTGCGGTTGAGAGGAGCGGGTCTTGTTGATTATTTTGCAGTAGCCAAGTTTCTAAATAGCCTAATACGCTGGCAAGTGGCGTTTTGAGATCGTGGCTAAGTTGCATCAGTAACTCACGGCGCTGACTCTCTTGTTGTTGTAGCTGAAGAAATTGCTGCTGGATGTGCTGCGACATTTGATAAAACTGCTGACCGATCGGCTGTAATTCGGGTACTTGCTGACGCACGCTGACGGGTAAGCAAAAAGCATGGTGAGTTTGCTGCTGCATGTTCTGCGCAAGTTGGCTAATTGGTTTGAGTAAGGTGCGTTTCACCAAGGCGTAAATCAACACACTAAAGCTAAACACCAGCACCAAGGCAAGTGCCAGAATATGGTTGATAGGAAGGCTGTCGGTTGAAGCGTTAAGTAGGCTACGTTGCTCACTGCCAATCACCACGTATAAGTAACCAATCACGGAGCCAAACTCGGTAATGGCAGCGGCTGAGAAGACTTTCTTTTGCCCCGGATTTCTCGGATCGTCACCTAAAATGGGTAAAGTTTGCTGATCAAGAAATTGCATGATGGGGCTGAGATCCACTTGCTGCTGTTTGACTTTATTATCAGGTGCGGCATGGCTGCGGATCTTACCTTGTTGGTCAAGAAAGTAGATTTCAAAATCAGGCCCGAGCAACATAAGCGTGTGGAAAATTGATTTAAGGGCGACGGGGTTATAGTCGGTTCCTTCCATTAAAGGGCTGTCGTCGCGCATATGAGCGGCAAGATCACGGTGGAGCATTTGCTGGGTGCGTTGCTCGGTATATTGTTGCTCCAAGGTGATGAAGCTACCAATCACTAAGGCAGATAGCGCAAACCACAGGGCTGTTAGTAGCAACAGGCGAAGCTTAAAGTTCATGGGTTTTGCTCCTATGATATTGGCTCTCGCGTTAGCTCATTTCATTACGCTGATATCGACATTACGCGGCTTCAAATTTATAGCCCACGCCCCACACGGTATGGATGAATGGGTGATCAGGATTAGCATGTTCGAGCTTGGTACGTAGCCGATTCACAGTGCTACACACTGTGTGTTGATAGCCACTGTAGTCGGTTTGCCACACCTGCTGTAACAGCTCTTCCTTGCTATACACGCGCCCCGGTTTCTTGGCTAGAAAGTGCAACAAGGTAAACTCGGTCGCGGTAAGGGTGATCATTTGGTGATTCACTTCGACTTGATGACGCTCAGGATTGATCACCAAACCTTCAAACTGTAACGCGTTCGGGTCGCTTGATTTTTCAGTACTGTGTTGGCCTTGTTCCTGCTCTTTATGATGAGAACTACGCATGGATTGCTGCTTTTGTTGCTCGACTGTTTGGCGGCGAAACAAGGTTCTTACCCGCGCTTGAAACTCCAACACGCTAAACGGCTTGGTGAGATAGTCATCGGCCCCAGCTTCGAGCCCTGCGACTTTATCCATTTCGCCATCACGGGCGGTTAGCATTAAAATGGGTAGCCAGTTTTGTTGTTGTCGCAAGGCTTGGCATAGCTCTAAGCCATCGCCATCATCTAACCCGCGATCAAGTACCACGAGATCAATTTCAGTGTTGTCGATTACCTGTTTTGCCTTCGCCAACGAGGTAGTTCTAATGGGTGTATAGCCTTGCATCTTTAAATGCATGGCGATCAGCTCTGCGAGATCGTTATCATCTTCAACTAACAATATTTGGCGCGTGGTTTGATTGTCTATCGCCTTATTCGCTTGGTTTTGTTCCAAGGTGGATATTGGTGTTTGCATTGCCATACTGCGCTCCACTCAGCGGTGATCTTTCAAAACAGACCGAGTAGCGAGCGTTATCTTTCACCCCGACAGAAATTAATCTGCAGGGGTGAAAAGGGTGGCATTTTGCTGGTGGAACATGGTTGCTTATTCAGTGCGAGTGATGGTGACTCTCGCCGCTGGATTTAAGAAGCGATGGGTTGCCGTTAGGGCTGAGGTTGCTAAGCCATCGTCAGAGGTAACCACGCCAGCATGGAAAGTGATTTTGTCGTTGTCATCTCTGGCTGCATTAAAGCCTTCACCGCCACCAGCAGGGCCGGGTATTGTGGCTGCTGTTTCACTGTTGGCTTCTGTGCCCGCATCCCAGACCGGCATGTTCATGCTGTAGCTCGCGCCGACTTCAATTTGACTGGCATCCAGTTGAGTTTCGCCAATGAAGGCATCGTTGGTGTTGACCAACATACTAGCCACTGAAAGCAAGGCATAGTCGTCATCGCTGATACTGACGGTAAGGGTATCTTGCTCACCCGGTAGAATGACGCCGCTACCTGAGTAGCTAGCCTTAACTTGCTCATTGCTGTCTTTTTCAGCCAACAGATCGCTGTTATCACCGCTTTCTGCCACTTTTTCAATGGCTAGGCTGGCAGCCTCACCGACTTTGAATAAATGGTAATCCGCACTGTGGCTCAAGATGGCAATGGGCGATAAAGGTTGAGCAACCGTGAGATTGGTCACTGTGATTTCAAAGGTTTTACTTTGTGGCGTGGTTGTTTCATCGTCAGGACACCCCATCAGTAAGCCGACACTGGCTGCAAGGAAAAGTATGCGCTTTTTCATAGAGCCTCCTTACTTCACAGTGACGGTAACAACCGCAACAGGGTTTAACCAACGGTGAGCGCTGCTATCTAAATCACTTTTGCCCCCCGCAGGATCATTGTCACCTAAGTTACCCGGATGGATGTGGATTTTGCTATTGGTGATACTGGTTTCAACCCCAGTGCCGTTTTCACCAAAGGTAATAAAAGGCGGTTGTGGCATGCTGCCTTTGAGCTCGTCATTGGCTTCTGTGCCAGCGTCATAACCATTGAGGCGAATGGTATAAGTACCAGGTGTGGAAGGAATGGTCCAGCTATCAAGGCCAACAAAACCATCGTTCGTGGGCAGTAACATAGCTGTGATAGATAAGCGGTCGGCACTGCCAGTATCTAAGGTGGCTGTCGCACTGTCGCCGGGGTTTAAGATCCCGCCAGCTGGGTCTTCGCTAACCACCGCGCCTGCGTTAGCTGCGACGGAAGATAGCCCTGAAATGTCGCCCCCTTCAGCCATGGATTTTACTTCAGCAGAAGCGGCAGTACCCGCTTGGAAAAGATGAATGTCGCTGCTGTGCGCCACGACTAATAATGGGGTGAAGTAAATACCTTTGGTGGCGTTGGTAATAGAAACGTCAATGTTAGCGGCTTGAGAGGCAAATGAGGCTGCGCCAAGAACAGTGGTTAGCGCCAGTGTGACCAGAGATTTTTTCATGATTGTCATCCGTTGTTGTTTGGCTGATACAACAAGCATGGCGAGCAAAGTTGGCAATCTTCTCGCGAAAATCTCATAAAATTCTCACAAAGTGAAAAAGGGCGCTTTTCTTGTTTGGTTTTGGGGAATACCGCTATTCCATCATGTGTTCAATAAGCCATGTTCCCGCAGGGCCGAGCGCGTTGGTCCATGTCATTTCAATATCCCAAGTGAGCTCTCGTTCGATGAAATCGAGTTGTAATCGTTTCAGTGCGTGTTGCTCAAAAAGGTGCGGGTCAAGTTGGGCAGGATAGAGCCCAAATCCAGCCCCAGAGAGCAAGATTTCTCGGTATTGGTAGAAGCGTGAGCAATTAATGGTATTAGCGCTAAAGCGCAGTGATTCGATGAGTTCTTCATTGGCAAAGTCAGAAACTGCAGGTAGCACTTGGTGATATTGCAGTAAGTCTTGCTGTGAGAGTTGGGTGCGTTTTTGCGCAAGCGGATGCGACGGCGCAGCCACCAGATGCCATTGGATTTGATCGATAATGTAGGATTCGACCCCGCGGCTTTGCGCCAGTTGCACAGGGGCGATAGCAATGTCTGGGCCGTTGGTTTGTCCTAACGAACTGATGGCGTGATCTTCAACATCGACCAGATTTAAGCTGACGTGGGGAAAGGCTTTCAATAGTTCTGAGATGGCTTCGCGCTGTTTGGGGTACATAGTAAAACCGTGTACCGCGATGGTGAGTGTGTCTTCGACCCCACTTTGGAACGATAAGGCTTTTTTCTCCATAGCTTCAAGGCGTGGCAAAATTTCCAACGCTTGCAAGTACATGGTTTTGCCGACATCGGTGAGCTTTGGGGCTTGACCGGATACCCGATCAAAGAGCTTTAAGTTAAGGTCGATTTCCATGTTTTGGATCACCTGACTGACAGCCGATGCACTTACGCCAATTTTTCTTCCTGCGGCTGAAAATGAGCCTAAGTCAGCAACAAAAACTAAATATTGCAGGCGTTCTGGGGTCATTAGCATGGAGTCATCCTTAACGATAAAAGTGGTAAGCCATTATTTTTTCAAGTTTATACCTAAATAGATATCTCGACCTATTAATTAAGCTTATAGAAGCTGATTTAATCTCTTAGTTTTTGCTGTTTAGTATCTCGTCAAACCAACAAAGTGTGGTGCTAATTCCGGATGATTTCATGGAGTGAAATCGACTAGCGAAAGCATAAATAAATCGATGAGGTATTCCATGAAAAAAGCAATTTTAGCTACAACAGCAACCTTACTAATGGCGGCACTGAGCACAGGTGCGATGGCTGAAGAAGAAAATGTTAACTACGGTGATCCAACTGCCTCTTTCAGTACCTTAGGGGTAAGTGCATCAGAAAATCATACTCAGCTTAATGGTATGTACGGTGCGGGGTCGAACATTTTCCAACTGGATTTAGGTTTTAAGAACAAAACCAATGACAAAGGCAAAGCGGGCGATGTGAATTACCGTGGTCGCTACTTCCACGTAACCGATGGTTTAGGTTACTCGGTTGATGTCTTGGGTGGTGTAAACAACTTTGAAAATGGCGACAAGTCCACTTCTAACACTGTACTTGCTGGCCTAATTTATAAGTTCCAAGTTACCGATAACATTAGTGTCTTCCCAATGGCGAGCATGGGTTATACCCGCTCTGACATGAACCCGAAAACAGGCGCAGACAGTAAAACGACCGATACCTTATTCCAAGGTGGGGTGTATGCGATGTACGGTTTCGATGATGGTCACTGGGTATATGTAAACCCGAAAGTGACTCATATGCGTAAAGCCAATACCAATGTGGCGCAAGTTGAAGCCGGTGGTGGTTTTATGGTGGCAGAAAAAGTGAGTGTCGGGGCAAAAGTCGAGTACACTGCCAAGAATGACAAGCTAGGCATGAAGAAGGACGATACGGTTGGCTGGCTACAGGCTAACTACTACTTCTAAGCTCGAACAACACAAGCCGCAGGTACTCAATAGAGTGCCTGCGGCTTTTTATTGTCAGTCACAGCCCACCTTGTATTTAAGAGTAAATTAAAGCGCTGAATTTGCGGTAAAAACCTACATTTATTATGGTTTTTTCTTGATTGTTGGCGATAAAAGCAGCAAATGCATGGTTTTATTGCTGAGTTAAGCGGTTAAGCTGAACATAAGTCACTAAAACTAAATAGTTTTATGTCTACACTGAGGCTATGGATGTAAATAGTAAGCGGTGAAATATCACTGTGAGCTATAAAAGAAGGATACGCTTATGCCAATTCAACCTCTAAGCAGTGACAAACTGTACCGTGGCTCAGCACTCAATGGACTGGATGAAGAATGTAAATCCACCAAGAATCTTACCCCACTCGACGAAATCGTCGGTCAGGAACGTGCCCAAAAAGCGGTCGAATTTGCTATGTCGATCAAAGAGAAGGGTTACAACATTTATGCCATTGGACGTAACGGTTTGGGCAAGCGCACCATGGTACTGCGCTACCTAAATCGCCATGAACCCAATGGCGATACTGCACCGTTATACGATTGGTGCTACGTGGCGAATTTTGATGATACCCGTAGCCCTAAAGTGCTGAAACTGCCGCCGCGTACGGGTAACGAATTTAAAAAAGATATCGAAAAGCTGATGACTCGCTTGGTGAAAGCGATCCCACTCGCATTCGATAACGAAATGTACTTTTCTCGTGCCGAAACACTTAAAAACCAGCTGGTTCAGAAACAAGAAAACGCCTTGCTGACGTTAACGAATAAAGCGAAATCGCAGAGCGTTAGTTTGAGCATGACTCCCCAAGGGGAGTATCAGTTGGTCGCGCTTAATGGTGAAGAACCGCATACCGAGCTTACTTTTGCTGAGTTGCCTGAAAAAGAGCAACGCGGTTTCCAAAAAGCCATTGATGCACTGGAAATTGAGTTGCGTGGCATTGTACGCAAACTGACGGAGTGGGAAGAAACCTATTCCGATAAAGTGCAAAAGTTGAATGAAGAAGTGGCGTTAGAGGTCATTGCTCATGTTATCGCGTCGCTCAAAGAGAAGTACAAACACCTTCCAGAGGTGAAACACTACATAGCCGCGATGCAGGCAGACATCTTGGATAACTTGGATATCTTCCTTGAAGAAAGTGAAGAACAAGTGGCGCTGGCTTATGCGGCGCTAGAAAAGAAAATGCCACGTCGCTATCAGGTGAATGTACTGGTTAATCAAGACGAGCATAAGTTCCCAGTGGTGGTGGAAGAAAGCCCGAACTACCACAGCATTTTTGGTTATGTTGAGAACGCCACTTACAAAGGCACTGTATTTACCGATTTCTCTTTGATCCGCCCAGGAAGCTTACACCGTGCTAACGGTGGGGTACTGATGATGGATGCGGTGAAAGTGCTAGAACGCCCTTATGTGTGGGATGGTTTAAAGCGTGCTTTGCGTGCTAAGAAACTTAACCTTAGTTCACTTGAGCGCGAAGTGACTCTATCTGGGGCGATCTCCCTTGATCCGGAAGCGATCCCGCTGGATGTGAAGATCATCTTGTTTGGTGATTACGAAACGTACCGCTTGCTGCAGCACTACGATCCTGAGTTTAGCGAGCTGTTCCGTGTGACGGCTGATTTCGAAGATGAAATGGTGCGTAACGATGAGTCAGAGGCGCAATATGCCCGTTTTATTTCGAGCATAGTGAACGATAACAATATGTTGCATTGTGATCGTAAAGCGATTGGTCGCATTATCGAATACAGCTCACGCCAAGCGGATGATCAGAACAAGTTGTCGCTGCACTCGGCGGATATCGCGAATTTGCTGCGTGAAACTAACTATGTCGCCAAGGCTGCAAACGCGACTATGATCCGCGCCAATCACGTTGAACAAGCGTTGCAAAACCAAGAGATGCGTCTGAGTCGGTTGAAAGATCATGTGATGCAGAGCTTTGTTAACGGCACAACCTTGATGAGCACCCAAGGCGAGAAAGTGGGGCAAGTGAATGCATTGTCTGTGATCTCAACGTCGGATTATCAATTCGGGGCACCGAACCGGATCACGGCAACTACTGCTTACGGTGAAGGTAATGTTTTCGATATCGAGCGCAGTGCCGATCTTGGCGGTAATATTCACTCCAAAGGGGTGATGATCTTGTCTGCTTACTTAGCCTCTGTGTTTGGTAAAACGGCGAAGATCCCACTGACTACCCATATCACCTTTGAGCAATCTTATGGTGGCGTTGATGGTGATAGTGCCTCGATGGCAGAGCTCTGTGCTATTGTTTCAGCCTTCTCACAACAGCCGCTGCGCCAAGATATTGCGATCACAGGGTCGATGAACCAGTTCGGTGAAGCGCAACCCATTGGTGGCGTGAACGAGAAGATCGAAGGCTTCTACGATGTGTGTGTGATCCAAGGTCGTGCGACGGGACAAGGGGTGATTATTCCTGAATCTAACGTCCACAACCTGATGCTGCGAAAAGACATTGTTGAAGCGGTCGAGAAAGGCGAATTCAATATCTGGCCGATCAGCCATGTGACTCAAGCGCTGGAGTTGTTTACGGGCAAGAAAGCGGATGAACATGATGGTGAAAACGGTTATTCCAGCCATAGTTTGTTTGGATTAGCACAAGCCAAACTGAACGCACTGCGCCGATAGCAAGCATTACGTTCTAGCACATTAGATTGATAAGAGAACCCGAGCTTTGTCTCGGGTTTTGCTTTTTCTAGTACCTAGTAAATTTAGCGTGATCAGCCAATTTATCGGTTTTTTAGTGTTCTTTTCGCGAATGTTATAGCCATTATTAACGATGTCGTTGTTTTGATTTAGTGGGTTTTTAACGACCATAGCATTTGGGTAACAATCAACTCAATAAGCGTAAAGATTGTAAATTAAGTTTCATTATTTCTGGTAATGATAATTATTATCGGCGAGCGCGCTATTGCTCGTATATATAAATAATAGATATAAGCTTATGAAAAATTACAAACTTTCACTTATTGCAGTTGCCTGCGCAGCTGCTTTTGCACCATTACAGTTATTTGCTGCGACAGACGGACAGAACAATACTAGTAACGACGTTGATACCATTACCGTTGTAGGCTCTAAGCCTCAGCTAGTTTTAGATTCGAGCACGGCAACCAAGTCAGATATGACTTTGATGCAAACACCAGCCCCTGTGGTAGTGGTGAGCTCAGAGTTAATCAAAGAGCAGGGTGCTACCGATCTGCAAGATATCTTGCGCAATATCAGTGGTGTTACTCAAGCGGGTAATAACTACGGTATTGGCGATAACCTTGTTATTCGTGGCCTAGGCGTTAACTACACTTACGACGGCATGTACGGCGGTGCTGGCTTGGGTAATGTGTTTAACCCAACTCGCTCACTCACCAATGTGGAGTCGGTAGAGGTCTTAAAAGGGCCTGCGACTGGCTTGTACGGCATGGGTAGTGCCGGCGGTATTATTAACCTGATCGAGAAAAAGCCACAGTTCACACCAAGTCATTCAGTGGATGCGGAAGTGGGTCAGTGGAATACACGCTCGGTAGCAGTTGATACCACGGCTGGGATCACCGATGACTTGGCGTACCGTTTAGTGGCAAAAACAGCGCGTAGCGATGGCTATCGTAACGTGGGTCAAGATCGTGATGAGATTTACGGTTCACTTAAATATCTGATAACTGAAGATCAGGATATTGTTGTTTCTGCGGCCTACGTTAAAGATGCGATCAAAGTGGATTCGATTGGTGATCCTGTGCGGATTTATCATGCCGCTTCGGCGAACGGTAAGCCTGCTGGTGAAGCGACAGCTGCCGATCTTATGCCTGGTTTTGCTAATTTAACACCAGCCCAACAGCAGCAGCTGATGGACACGATGAGCAATAATGATGGCTTGAAACCACATAATATTGGTGATGCCAATCTTGTCTCTCCTATGGCAAAAGCCAATGAGGGTGAAGAGCTACGATTAAAGCTAAGCCACACTATCAATTTCACTGACGATCTGTTCTTAAACCAGCAGGTTCAATACCGTGATTATCAGTCTGGTTTTGTGCGTCAAACCGGTGCGTACAACTACGTTTACTTCAAGAAAAACAAAGCCCCTCGTGCACCGTTGATTGAAAATGACGTGCTGTATCCGTTTGCGGCTCGTCGTCAGGAATACCGTAAAGTCGATGCGCATGAAAAGTCATGGCAATACTTTGCAGATCTTCACTATCACTTTGATTTAGGCAGTATCAGTAATGAATTACTGCTTAATGCCAACTTTGAAGATCGCAATATTCGCCTAAAACAATCGTCTATCTACGATGCTGATAAGGTGATCAAAGACCGAGCAACAGGTAACGTGACTTATCAAGGTCGCTTGCCATATATCTACGATATTAATAATCCGAACTGGGGCTCGGGTAGCTTTGAAGATTATGATCCGCTTGTCACCTCTAACTATGAAAAAGGTGTTAAAGCATGGGGTGTGGGCGTACAGCACGTGGGTTATTTAGGTTATGGCTTTACGTCGCGTGTAGGTGTTGCCTTTAACCAAGTTGCGCAAACTTATCAGCACTTTGGGGTAGATCCGCGCTACCGTAAAAGTGCTGCTAAGCCGACTCCAGAAGCTGATACCAAAGATAACGGCATGACATACAACATTGGTTTGAGCTACATGCCAATCGACGATCTGTCGTTCTTTGTTAACCACGCTAAGGGACGCACAGCCTACAGCATGACAGGGTCGATTAAGGGGGATGGTGAAGATCGTAAAGACTCTGAATCTATCAGCTACGATGTGGGTATGCGTGTTAAAGGCTTTGATGATCAAGTGCTGGCATCACTAGTGCTGTTTGATACTCGCCGTACCAACCTAAGATACGCGAACCCTGATTACGAAGATGGCGTGTCTGGTCCTGATGTGGCTAAACACTTCTACGATGGTGAAGAACGCACTCAAGGTGTTGAGCTTGATGTGAACGCCGTGATTGGCGAGCAATGGCGCATGAACGTCAATGGCTTGTATCAAGAAGCGCGTGATAGAAAGAACCCGAACAGCAAGAGCTTCGATACGCTGCAGAAAGGTGTGCCACGTGTCGCTGCGGGCGCATGGGTCACTTACGCGGCTGAATGGTTCTCGCTACAAAATCCTCTCAACGTCAGCCTTGGTGGTCAATACGTCGGTGAGCGAAGTGTAGCGGCGGCATCTTTTGGTATTCCAGATGCTTATCTACCTAGTTATACCGTGGTTGATACTGGTGTAAGCTACGGTCAAGACAACTGGTTGCTGCAGCTGAACGTGAATAACCTATTTAACGAACGTTACTACAGCAAAGCAATGTTTGCTGGTGGTATGCCGGGCGAAGAGCGTAATGCAACCTTGAAGATGAGCTACAAGCTATAAGCTGAGCTAGTTATCTAGCTATGATAAAGGCGGCGGCAGGGAAACCTGTCGCCGCTTTTTTACGCTAGTAATATGACTACCGCGATTCATCCTCAATATTTTGACTGCACCTTTTGTTTAACCTGTTAGTTGGGCTAAAAGGTGCTGTTTTCACCTTTCGAATGGTTTGCCGTAAAGTTCGTCTTGTACGCAGGAGCGTACTTCAACAGACAAATTCCTTTTCTTTTCGGAGAACCAAATTATGAAAAAGTCACTGTTAGCTATCGCTCTTGCTGCAACAACTCTAGGTACGGTTTCTGGTGCTGCTGAAGCTTGTACCCGTGCGCTTTACCATT
Source organism: Photobacterium jeanii (assembly GCF_001650345.1). GTDB lineage: Bacteria > Pseudomonadota > Gammaproteobacteria > Enterobacterales > Vibrionaceae > Photobacterium > Photobacterium jeanii. The sequence goes on from NZ_LVHF01000033.1 coordinate 254,495, forward strand.
CAGATGCATTAGATACGACCATGGTAACTCGCTCACTAGACTGGGAAGGTTACGACCAAGCAGTTGTTCGCGGTGTGCCACGCGGCACTATGCTAGATACGCGAGCACCAGTGACATACGGGGTTGATTTGAATAAATCAGGCGAAGCCAATAAGCCTTATGCCTCGCAATACGCCATGATTGAAATTGCCAGCTTTGATACCGAGTTTGTGGCGGAAGCGATTAATGAACACGGTGTGCTTGGTCAGGTACTTTATTTAGCGACTGATTGGCAAGATGAAAAGACCTTGAACAAAGGTAATAAAAACGTCGATGGTCAGCAGTTTATGCAATATGTTGTGGCGAATGCTAAGAACCTTGATGAAGTGGAAGCCTTAATCAATAGCACCAACATTCGTGACCAAAAATTCACGGGCGTGCCGGGTAAATACGATGCGGAAAGTACGGTAGACCATGTACCAGCGCACTTTATGTTTGCTGATAACTCAGGTGAAACCATTTTGGTTGAAATGGTGAAAGGCGAAAAACGTGTTTATCGTGGCACGGGGTCATTGGATGCTATTTCAAACAACCCAACCTTTGAAACCATGAAAGAGATGGACAAAGAGTTGCTTGGTGAAAAACGCTTCCCGACTACCTCGATTCACGCTTGGGATCGTCGCCACCGTGCTCAATATGCGCTGGATGAAGTGAAGGCATACGAAAAACGTTTTGGTATTCGCGATAACAAACAGCTAGGCCACATTATGGAAGGCGTAGCGCACGAGTTCCGTAGTGGTTACGCAAAATGGGATGTCGCTTATGATGCGAACTTCCCAAGCCTATGGGTAAGCCAAATGGATTTGAACAATAAAACTTTGAAGTTAGACCGCTGGGATACCGACCAAATTGAAAGCTACGACTTCAGCATGTTTGATATTAATGGCAAAGAAGTGATTGAACTGGGTCGTAACCCAAATGCTTTAGAAGACCAACCATGTACTGAAATTAACAAAGACCAATCATTCTGTAGCAAGTAATTGTAGTAAGTAATGCTGATAGCGATTGTTACGCTATATCACCCATAACCAATAAGGCCTCACATTAGTGAGGCCTTATTCTTTGGATTGAGTTAGCAGCGCGAGGTTTGATGGGCTGAGAATAAGGTTTTAGCTCTCTTTGCTATCTAGCTGCTTCATGATTTGCTCTTGTTTTTGGGTGCTGGTTTCTAATGCTTGGGCTGTAATTTGAATCGATTTTGCCATCGCTGAGATATTGGTGGTCGCAGTACCAACGGTACTTAATAGTGGCCTTAACACAAACCAGTAAATACAAAATAAGATAACGACGAGTGCGACAACAACAGCACTGACAATGAGTAAGATTTTTAATTGAAGGTCGTTTAAGAAGGCTTGGCTTTTGGCTTCAATTACGCCTTTGGAGTGCTCTAACGAAGCAGGTAACTGCGTCAAAGTATCTTTGGACAAGACGATTAACTGGTTGAAGTTATCGACAGTCGCGGCCAGTGTTTCCTGTTGCTCTGCCGATAATTGATCGCTGTGGGCGATGGTATCGAGTGATTGAGCTATCGATTCAAATGAGTTTCCCATATTAGCAACGGAGTGCTCAATTTCATCCAATTCTAGCGAAACATTCACATGAACAAGCGGCGCGTTTCTTTCATTCTCGTTGTCGGTTGTTCTTTGCTCAGCAAATGATGAAAAACTTGTGATTGTCAGTGCCAAAATTAGGCTCGAAAAGATGGAGCGAATGGTGGTGTTCAAGCGTTTCTCCTTATAACCCGTATTGGCAAATAGCATTTAATACCTTAGCTGAGATTGTTCTTGATACCAAATGTCATATCCAGCTAACTGATTAATTTTATAAAGATAAAAGAAAGCCCCAAGGCGTAAATACGGCTTGGGGCTTTGTACTTGATAGAACAGGTAAGCGTTACGTAATTACTCCGACTTACTGCTGAAAATCAGTAAGGCGGCAACCGCGAGAAAAGCCGACATCATCAAGAACACATCGTTATAGGCCATGATCGCGGCGTCGCGTTGCATGGTGGCCGCTAACGAGGCTTGGGCTTGCAACATTGCGGTAGCGCTATCGCTGCCTGTTTGAACAAAGTGCGCGGCTTGCTGTTGCAGTTGATACCATGCATCGGAATTAACCGCAGGTAAGCTGGCTTTGATGTGCGCCAAGTGCTCTCGGGTTTTGTTGTCCAATAGGGTGGCGATAATCGCGATACTAAAGGCACCACCTAAGTTGCGCATCACATTGGTTAAGGTAGATGCATCGGGTGTTTGCTCTTTGCTGATCCCCTGCATGGCAACCAGTGATAATGGCACCATGATAAATGGGCTACCAATAGCGCGAAGTAGCATCGAGAAAATCAGTTGCTGACCACCGTAATCGACTGTCATGTGAGTGTTAACGTAACAGCTTAAGCCGAACATCATAAAGCCGAAGGTCACAAGGTACTTGGGTTTTATAATGGCGGTGAATTTGGGCACTAATGGAAAAATCAGCAATTGTGGAAAGCCCATCCACATTAGCACGCTACCAATTTCCATCGCGTTGTAGCGTTGGATCTGGGTGAGATAAAGCGGCAGCACATAAATGGATCCAAGCAGCGCCATCCCTAAAATTAAGTACGCCAAACACGACATCGCAAAGTGACCGTTGGCTAACAGTCGTAAGTTCACCAGCGGTTTTTTGTGTTGTAGCTCGTTGATCACAAAGTACACCAAGCTCACGCCTGAAATGATGGCAAGGGTGATAATAAAAGGTGAGCTAAACCATTCTTCTCGGTTACCTTCCTCTAATACCACTTCCAAACAACCTAAGCCGAGCGCCATGGTCACAATGCCGATCCAATCGGCTTTAAGCAGTTGTGCTAGATCGAGCGGTTCATCATCGAGCCCGTATCGCACCATCGAAATCAGCATGATGGCTGGTGGAATATTGATGTAGAAGATGTAGTGCCACGAAAGATTTTCCGTTAACCACCCACCCAGCGTTGGGCCGATAGATGGGGCAAAGGTTGCCGTCACGCCAAACATCGCCATGCCAACGGCACGCTTTTGGATTGGTAGCAATTGCACCACAAGCGAGAAAGCCAGCGGGATCAAAGCGCCACCACTGAAACCTTGCATCGCACGAAACACGATCATTGAGGTCATGTTCCATGAAAAAGAACACAGCAATGATGACACAGTGAATAGCGCAGTGGTCCATGTCAGATAACGGCGTTTGCCGAGTGCTTTTGATAGCCAGCCACTGAGCGGGATCGCGATCATCTCTGCCACTAAATAAGAGGTCGAAATCCATGAACTCTCATCAAGCGTTGCCGAAAGCGCACCTTGGATATCTTTGAGCGACGAGTTGGTGATCTGAATATCCAAAATTGCCATAAATGCACCCAATAGACCGCCTATCAGGGCGATCCAATGGCGACGTGGCACGTGATTTTCAGATGGCTGAGCAGGCACAGCCGTTGCTGATAGCTCGCTCATGTTTAGCCTCGAGTATCAACAGTGGCAACTACAGAGAGGCCCGGGATCAGCAACTTATCGATATTATCATTATGAGGAAGCACGATTTTTACCGGAACACGTTGCACAATTTTAGTGAAGTTCCCCGTTGCGTTCTCAGGCGGTAGCAGGGCAAATTTTGCCCCCGTGGCAGGCGAGAAGCTGTCGATCACCCCTTCAATGTGCTGATCAGGGTAGGCATCTAATGCGATATCGACTTTCTGCCCTTGGTGCATTTTGCTGAGTTGGGTTTCTTTGAAGTTGGCTTCTACCCAGACCTCTTCGGTTGGCACCAAACTCAGAAGTGGCATACCCGGTTGTACTAGTAAGCCAACACGTAGGCTACGTTTACCCACAATACCGTCAACTGGGGCGTAGATTTTGGTATAGTTGATGTTCAGCTCAGCTTGTTCAAGTTGCGCTTGCGCTTCTGATAGTGCAGCAGTGGCTTGTGCGATTTGGCTATCAATAACTGCACGTTGATCTTCTGCTGCCTGATGGCTCGCCTGCGCTTCAGATAGTTGAGCACGTGTCACTTTAAGGTGTGACTGCATGTCATCCAACTCATCTTGCGATGAATAATTACGTTTAAGCAGGCTACGGGTACGTGTCACTTGTTGTTGGGCACGTTCAAATTCTGCCTGTGCAGATTCAATTTTGCTAGTGGATTGGCGGATCAAGGTTTGTTGCAGATCGCGCTGTGCTTGTAAGTTGGTGATCGCAGCTTGGCTCACTGCTAGGTTGGCTTGGGCTTTGTCTTGAGCCACTTGGTAATCACGATCATCAAGTGTTGCGATGAGATCACCGGCTTTAACGATTTGGTTGTCATCAACGAAAGACTGGGTGATATAGCCAGAGACTTTCGGGCTGATGGTCGTGATTTCGCCTTGCAGGTAGGCATTGTCGGTGGTTTCAAAGTGGCGACCGTAGCCATACCAGTAGCTACCGCCAGCAATACCAAGGCTGAGCATAATAACGGTCGCAATTAAAGGCGCTTTGTTTTTAGTAGTTCGTGTCATTGCGTACTCTGTGTCTGTTTATTAAGTTTGGGCGCGCAAGTGTAAGGGAAAATGATTAGTTGATTAGATAGGAAAAAAAGGAAACACTGTTGCAGATATCTAACCAATAAGGTGAAGGCGATGGATCTCAATAGTGCCGCAATGTTTGCGCAAGTGGTCGATTGCGGCAGTTTTACGCAAGCGGCAGAAGCATTAGACATGACGAAATCAACGGTGAGCCGCAAAGTGGCTGAGCTGGAAAAGCATTTAGGTGTGCGCTTGATCACACGCTCAACCCGTCAGTTAACCCTGACGCAAGAAGGGGAGAATTTCTATCGTTCGTGCAGCGAGATGCTAGAAATCATGTCGCAAGCTGAACTGGAAGTCAGTGCCAACCAAGACTTGATCCGTGGCCGCCTGAATATCGCAATGCCGGTAGAGCTTGGTCAGAAAGTCTTGGGAAAATACATCAATGCTTTCTTAAAAGAGTATCCGCAAGTCACGATCAACTTAGAACTGACCAATCGTGATGTTGATTTAATTGCCGATGGTATCGATGTTTACGCGCAAGTGGGCCCTGTGAACGATTCCAGTATGGTGGCGCGCCCCTTTCATGAATCAAAACGCATCATAGTCGCGAGCCCTGAGTATCTGGTACAAAACGGCCATATTCATCATCCCAGTGATCTGGTATCGCCCCATCATCAAGTGAAAGTCTCTAACGTGGTAAAGCTACCCTATTGGGAGCTAACGCAAGACGAACAACAAGAAATCGTCAATCTGCCATACCGATTGCGCGTTAACACCATCACTTCAGCACTGATGGCGGTGGTCGATGGCTTAGGTATCGCCATGTTACCTGAGTTTATTTGCCGTCAGCATATAGAAGAGGGACGGCTAGTACGTATCTTGCCTGATTGGGAACTCCCTACCGTCGCTGTGAGCTTCATTTACCCTCAACGCCAGTTGATCCCCAAACGGCTGCGCGTATTTATTGATTATATGATTGAGCGTTTTGAGCAACGCTGATGTAGAAGAACAATGCCAAATTATAAGTGTCAGTATTCTTTACAGTGTTTAAGCAATATGTGGCTAGGTTTTGTCTAATTATCTGATTCTATTGACTTAAAATTATTGGCATCCGAATTGCTGTTACTTGATTAGTCCTAATTCACTTTTAAGGAAAATCGCATGAATAGCATTAAAGGATTAGTCATTGCTTCACTAGCTGCGCTGAGTTTGAATGCAAATGCGGGTTTGATGGGGGTTTCTGAAATTGTTATCAAAAACTCGAACGATCTGTGGATTCAAATCTCTGAGGTGATAGCAACAGAAACTGGGACAGGAAACGATTTAGCCTTGTCTTCGGCAGGAGCGACAGCATCAGGTACGGGTAATTGGTCTCCGACAAGCTCGCCGGATAAAGCGATTGATGGTGCAGGCCCGCTGGATTACCCATTTATGTATCACTCTGATGGAAAAGGCCCATCTGAGTTCCTAAAAATTGTTCTTGGTAGCCCAAGTGAGTTGGACTCATTAAGCATTTTTGGTCGAACTGGCTGTTGTGCATCTCGTGATGTTTTTGATGTCTACCTGTATAACGATAAACAAGAATTACTGTTTAATGGCGAAAAATACAGTGCTTACAATCAACAGCATATGGTAACTATCGACTTACCGGATACTGATATTCCAGAACCTGCTTCTATTGGCTTAATGGTGTTGGGTCTTGCGGGCTTGGGTTTAGCTCGTCGTAAAAAAGCGTAGTGCTTACCCTTTTAGACTCATTCATTTTGAGAAAGTAATGGCACAAAAAAACACACTACTTAGGTAGTGTGTTTTTTGTTTTCGCGGTGTGCTTATTGCGAAAGCGAAAGCGAAAGCGAAAGGCGATAGAAGCTTAATCTTCCCAGCGCTTGAAGATCAGTGATGTATTGATACCACCGAAAGCAAAGTTATTGCTCATTAGGTACTTACAATCAATCTCACGGCCTTCACCAGTGATGTAGTCAAGGTTGCCGCATTGCTCATCAAGGTTATTGAGGTTCAGGGTTGGGCTAAACCAGCCGCTGTTCATCATCTCAAGGCTTAGCCATGCTTCGATAGCACCACATGCACCTAGTGTATGACCAAAGTAACTTTTCAGTGAGCTGATTGGTGCTTGATCGCCAAAGATGCTGGCAGTGGCATTACTTTCTGCAATGTCACCTTTCTCGGTTGCTGTACCATGTGCTGATACATAATCGATCACCTCTGGTGACAGGTTGGCATCTTTCAGTGCCATCTCCATACAAAGCTGCATGGTTTCTTTTTTCGGTTGGGTAACGTGGGCTGCATCGCAGTTGCTAGCAAAACCAACGAGCTCTGCGTAGATGGTTGCGCCACGAGCTACTGCATGTTCGTATTCTTCTAATACTAGCGTACCTGCGCCTTCACCGATCACCAGACCATCACGCTCGCTATCGTACGGGCTTGGAGTGCCTTTGGGATTGTCGTTCTTCAAGCTAGTCGCAAATAGCGTATCAAATACCGCAGACTCAGTTGGGCATAGCTCTTCAGCACCACCAGCAACCATCACTGTTTGGTAACCGTGTTTGATCGCTTCGTATGCGTAGCCGATCGCTTGGCTACCAGAAGTACATGCACTGCTGGTTGGGATCACACGACCACGTAGACCAAAGAACAAGCCAACGTTTACCGCTGTGGTATGCGGCATCATTTGTACATATGTGGTTGCAGTGATCGCTTTGGTGGATTTCTCGTTAAGCATGACACCAAAGGCGCCAATCGCAGGTGTACTACCCGTAGATGAACCGTAAGCGATACCCGTTTCACCGTTGGTGAGTACTTCATTACCTAGTAAGCCACTTTGGATCAGGGCATTTTCAGTCGCCACGGTAGATAGCTTAGAAACGCGACCCATACCACGTACTTGTTTACGGCTGTAGTGCTTAGGCAGGGTGAAGTCATCGATCGGTGCGGCTAACTTAGTGTTCAAGCCATCGTACTGCTCGTAACTCGGCATGTACTGAGTGGCGTTTTCGCACGCGCGTAATTTAGGTTCAACACTTTGCCAGTCGTTACCAAATGCAGTAACACCCGACATACCTGTAACAACAACGCGACGGCTCATATCAGACCTCCATTCACCGAAATCACCTGACGTGTAACATAACCCGCAATGTCAGACATCAGGTAGCTGACTAAGCCTGCGACTTCTTCTGGCTCACCCATACGACGCAATGGTACTTGCGGTAGAGCGTGCTCTTTAACGTGTTCGTCAACCATGCCTGTGTCGATAAGACCCGGTGCAACACAGTTAACAGTGATTTTGCGCTTCGCAAGTTCTAGAGCTAGCGATTTGGTGGCACCAATCACACCCGCTTTTGCGGCGCTGTAGTTGGTTTGACCACGGTTACCCATTAAGCCAGATACTGACGCTAGCGTAACGATACGACCGCCTTTGCGTTTTTGCACCATAGGCATAACGCAAGGGTGAAGTACGTTGTAGAAGCTATCAAGGTTGGTGTGGATCACGCCATCCCACTCTTCCTCGGTCATGGCTGGGAAAGCGGTATCACGAGTGATCCCGGCATTGCTCACAACGCCGTAGTAAGCACCGTGCTCTGCGATATCGGCTTCGAGAACTTCACGACATTGCTGACGATCACTAATATCAAATTGCAGAATACGACCCGAACCACCCACGGCAGTAATGTCGGCTAGGGTTGCTTCAGCGCCTGCTTTGTCACTCATGTAGTGAACAACAAGGGTGAAGCCATCTTTGGCAAGTTGAGTCGCGACAGCGCGGCCAATGCCTTTACTCGCGCCTGTGACTAAAACATGTCGGGTCATGAAGGGTTCCTATTAAGCATTTGTTCGAGTTGTTCGTCGGTGGGTACAAACGCATTAAGCTGGCTCTTGGCAATCTGCGTGCCTTGGTGCTCAATGCGGCAGCTGAATGCTGCCATACCATTATTTTCCATTACTTTTTCAGCGTAAATATCGAAGGTTTGGTGTTCATCAAATTGAGGATAATCGCTGTCGTAACGTCGGCTGCCCAGCAAGAAGCCAATTGGCGCTGCATGGTTTTGACGCCAAGCATGGTAGCCAGACCAACCAGCGACGGTTTGTGCCATGAACTCGATACCTACATAGCCCGGAATGCTACGGTTGTTAGGGTCGAAAAACAGGCAGTCTTCGCTGATCGTCACTTGGCAGTGGATATGATCTTCGCCAACGTCGATAAGTTCATCTATCAACACCATTGGTTGCTGGTGCGGTAATAGCTGATGTAAATGTGGAATATTAGTCATGCACATATCCAAAAATCAGGCTGATATTATTGCCACCAAAAGCGAAAGAGTTGCTCAAAATGGCTTTGTTATTCAGTGTGCTACCCTGCTTTGCTAGCTGAATCGGTGCTAGCGTATCGGCGATATCGCCATCATTCACTTGATACGGTAATGAAAGATTATACATCAAAACATGCCAGCAGATCGCTGCCTCTACTGCGCTAGCGGCGCCTAGGGTGTGTCCTGTTAGTGGTTTGGTGGAACTCACTGGGACTTGATTACCAAACACACGGTGAATGGCTTTAGCTTCCATTTCATCGTTGAGCGGCGTTGCTGTACCGTGAGCATTGATGTAGCCAATGTCTTGTGGCTCAAGCCCTGCATTGGTTAACGCTTTGCGCATGGCTTGCTCTGCACCATTACCTTCAGGGTGTGGCGCTGAAATATGGTGAGCATCTGAGCTATCACCAGCACCAAGTAAGGCGATATTTGTCCCGTCTTTGGTATTCTTCGCTGGGCTGTGAGACAACAGCATGAAGCCTGCGGCTTCACCAATGTTGATTCCTTTACGGTTAGCACTGAATGGGTTGCAAAGCTCGTCTGATAAAGCGTCTAAACCGTGGAAGCCGTTGAGTGTTAGCTTACAAAGAGAATCAACCCCACCAACTAATACAGCATCGGCAAGCCCCGCGGCTAACAAGCGTTGCGCAGTAATGAACACGCGTCCGCTGGATGAACAGGCTGTCGAGATCGTATAAGTCGGTCCTTCAAGCTTAAAGTAATCAGCAACAAATTCGCTTAAGTTGCCTAGCTCCTGCTGGTGGTAGTGGAAGCTCTCTGGAAAGTGCCCTTGTGATTGTTGCTGGGCAAGGGCTGTTTCGCCATCGGCAATGCCTGAGGTACTGCTGCCCATCACAACCGCAATACGCTGATGACCATATTGGCTGATAGCGTGCTGGATTTGCGGCTCGATTTGCAGCAAAGCCGATAACGCGAGACGGTTATTGAAGGTATCAAAGCTTGCCATTTCAGCGGGCAAATTAGGTAGCGTCGCGCTGACTTTACCAATGACAGTGGCCGTGCCGTCGTTCAGCATATCTTGGCTGACGATCATATCTGAGCTTTGTCCTTGGTGAAGTCGGGCGTGAATCTCTGGATGGCTTTGGCCGAGTGCAGAGTGAAAGCCACAGCCGCGAATATAACAGGGAGCTGCCTTGGTGTGGGTAGTCGTGTTAGTCATTGTCGTAAGCCGCGTTTCTATTGGTTTAATTCGTTAGGTGTTGTTCCTGCCTTATTAGCCTTCGAGGCTGCGGCAGGTTCAGGGCTGGACTGATAATTTAAGGTTTTGATGGTGATTTGATAACCCAGCTGTTTGTGGTTGAAAATGATATCACCATTTAGGTATGGTTTTGTTTGATATTGAATTTCAACCACAGTTTCCCCTTGGGCATTGATCAAACGGCGCACAAGGTGTGATTCGGTTAACTGCCAGCCGATGGGGGCTAGCTGAGGTTGCCAGCTTGAAACTGGCCACAAGGTCAGCATGAGGTTAAACAGCACTTGCTCAGGTTGTGGCAGGGTCGTTTCTAACCCTGTTAGCACGCTGGCATCAATGCGTTGATCTTGATAGCTCAACGTCAGAATGCGCGTACCCCAAGACGAAAACCCCGCCAACTGAAGGCTATTGTTTTTTACTTCGAGTTGAACGGGCAGTTGTTGCTGCTGTTTAGCCCCTTTATTTGCCCCATCTTGCTGCGAGCGCCATTGCGCACTGATCAGTTGGCTGGCATGAATGCTATAGCCAAGCTCTGCTGGGGTGGGCAAGGTAACCACTTGGCGATCGTTAATCATGACGCGGTTCTGTGCTTGGGCGTCAGTATCAATCGCGGGTTGGGTTGAAACAGGCTGCAAACTACACGCGCTGAGGCTGGTCGTTAGAATTACCGTGCCGACTAAATTTGCCAAGGCGGTTAACTTTTTGGGTTTCATGCTGTTGGCTCCTTGGCGGTATCTTGCTTGTCGTTATCGCGTTCGTTGCTCGATGACGGTCGTACGTGAGTTTCTTTTCGAGATGCGTGGTTATTGCTCGGTGTTTTTTTCGATGCTAATGGCATTGATAAAGGGGCTAATAACCAAGCGACCATGATACCTGTAAGTACCGTGATACCAAAGCTGTGAATCGCTTGAGTGCTGCTAAGTGCCAGTAAACCGAACGATAATAGTGTCGTCATGGCAGAAAGCGTGATGGCTAATAAGGTGGTATTGGCTTGGTGTTGCTCAGCAAAGAACAAGGTGTAGTCGATACCTATCCCTAAAATTAAAATCAGTGCCAACAAATTGAAAAGGTTCAGTGGTACGCCTGTCAGGCTGGTAACACTCAAACCGACAATGCCCGCAATCAAAGGTGGTAACATTAAACGCCATGCGTGTGATAAGCCGTAACGCCACCACAGCACCGCAAAGATGATCAAACTGGCTGCGATTAATAGCTCGGTCACACGTACGCGATATTCACCAAACAGTGATGAAATTTCGTCGGCCTTGTTGAGGTAGCTGACATTCGCCGCTTGGTCAGCAAAGTCGGCAATGGCATTGATATCATTAACGTCGCTAAGCATGATGATCGCAGCTTGTTGATCCGTTAATTGACCGAGCCACAAAAAGCGCTGCGGTTCAGATACGGGAGACGCTAAAAAGGCTTCTGGCGTTAACGGTGAAAAGCTGTGCTCAAAGGTGAGTGCATCATGGGTTGGCAGCATGGCACTGAGCGCACCGCCTTGTTGCTGATAAAGGCGTTTGACGAGCGCAAAGTTGGCTTGCTGTTTGGCTTCCGAAGGTAAGTATTGGCTTAGGCTTTGAAAGCCACCCAAAACACCTTGGTGTTGCATGTCGTTAAGTGACTGCGAGACTTTTTCTAGTTGAACAAGTAAGCCTTGCTCTGAATCTGCTGTGACGACCAGCATTTGCTGGCTGTTGCTTAATCCTGTAATGCCTTTAATCGTGTCTTCTTGCTGTTTTAGATCTGCAGGCAAGGTTTGCAGTTGGCGGATGTCATCATTGTATTGCACGTGCCAAAGACCAAACAGCGACAGTGCCAATAAACCCGTTGGTAAGCACTTCCGAAATGCAGGGAACTGCCACAGATTCAGCCACTGGTGCATGATTGTAGTAAGTGGTAGTGGGCGAGGCTGACACGGTTTTGCAGCGAGTGTTGGATACCAACAGACAACGGTCGCGTATGCCGCGATAAGCCCAATTGCTGAGAACAGCGATAACTGCTGCAAACCCGGAAATGGCGCAATCAGCATTCCCAGATAGCCAATCAAGCTGGTGATCAGTCCTAAGGTGATGGCGGTGAAGATTTGCTGTAAGCCATGCTGGGCATGCCAGTTTTTACCTGCCGCCAGACGGTCGGTTAAAAAGTGGAAGGCATAATCAATCGAGACGCCAATTAAGCTGGCACCGAACACCAAACTGAAAAGGTGCACCTTGCCAAAAATAGCGACCGTACCAACAAAGGCGGCGAGTAAACCACAACCAATCGATAGCAATGCCAGCGACAGTGGGAGCGGGCTGCGATACACCACTAACAGCAAAATGACGACGCCAAGCAGTGAGCCTAAACCTATGGTGCTGATTTCAGATTTGGCACTTTCGGTGCCATGTTGGGCATAGAAAATTACCCCAGTGTGCAGCAAGTCCACTTGGTGTTGCTCACGTACTTGTTGCTCTAGCAAGCTCAGTTGTGGCAATTGCTGTTGGAGCTGGAAACTGTACGGTGAGCCCGCCAGTTCGGCACTGATCAGGACGTAATTTTTACCTTGGTATTCCGTGGTGAGGAAACCATCGCTAAGGCTGAAATTACCTGTTTGACGCGTTAAGGCGCTGAGGTAATCACGGAATAACAGGAATGGGTCATTGGCAAGCTCGCTGCCCGTGACACCAGAAAATGGATTATAAACCGACTGCACCACATGTTGAGTTTGCGCTTGCGGATTGGTGGTTAAACGCGTTTCTTGCTCAGGGGTGAGAAGCTGAAAGCGTTTTGGAAAGTAGAGTTGTCCCCACGCTTGTTGAGTGTCGGTGGGTACTTTGCCGATCACGTTATCAAACAGCCCTGAGAGCTGAGGTTGTCGCGTGAGTTGGTCACTAAATTGCTCAGCTGCAGCGAGTGCTTGCTGTTTATCTTGGTGGCCGACTAAAAAAATCACCTTGTTGCTCATACTATTGGCAACACGGTCGAAGGCTTGTTGGGCTATTGGGTCTTGGCGATTTTCAGGGAGTAACGCCAGAATGTTGGTTTCAATAGGGCTGGTTGGCTTGAGAAAAAGCTGTTGCCCGAGAGCAACAGCCAGTAAAAGCATGATGAGTAGCCAGCCGAATGCCAGCTTAGAGCTGGAAAGCACGTTGTTCTTCTGCACTTAATGCCGCCGGTGCTGTTCGTTGGTTAGTAAATTCAATCAGGGTGTGATCGCCGCGAACTTCGTTCAGTTGCAGCTGATTAATATGATCTTGCCCTTGGATAGTGATATTGCTGAACACAGCATTGAGTGGGGCTGATTTAGGTTTCAGTACCAATTGCCACGCTTGGTTTGCTTGCTCGGTGAGCGTTAAGTCGAACTGCTCGGTGAGTTGGCTGGTATCACCTTTGAACAAAGACAAGAACACATGGCTAAAGTAAAACACCATGGGGTTGTCTTTTGCAGCCATCACTTGAGCAGGTTGATCACCAAACTGTTGACTGAGTTTGTCTTGGGTTAGGGTGAGCGCAACCGGAAACGGCAGGGTTTGTTGCCATAGTAAACCTTGGTTTTGGGTCAGCAGGAACTGCCCTTGTGATACCAAAGGTTGGCTGAACATTTCCATGGTGCGGGTTTGCGTAAAGTCACCACGTACTAAGGTATGAGCCGCAAGTTGCTGCTGAAGTTCAGGTAAGCTAATGGCGTGTGCAGGTAAGCTGATCCCGCCACTCACTAAACAACCCACCAGCAGCCAAGATTTTTTCAATGATTGAAACGTGTTACGCCATTTTGCCAGCATAGTAAGCCTCAATTTTATCGGTGAAGATCTTAGGTGATACATAACACATGTCACCAGTATCAATATGGACGGCTACCTGCATGGTATGCGCTTTGGTAAGGCGTGTACCGCTATCTAAATCGTAAATAACGTAATCGACACGCAAGCGATTTTCCCATTCGGTCAGGGTCGCGGTAACACGGATAGCATGGCTAAACGGTAGGGGCTTAACATACTTCACACGGGTATCAATGATCGGCCAGGCATAACCGGAGGCTTGCATTTCACGGTAGCTATAACCAATTTTCGCCATCAGGGCATGACGAGCTTCTTCGAAGTAACGGAAATAGTTGCCGTGATAAATCACACCCATAGGATCAGCATCTTGGAAAGAGGTCACTATGGTCACCTCGGCATGCAAGGGCTGGGTCACTTTTGTCATCAACCGTATCCTTATTTGAGTTTAAGCAATGGCGTGCACTTGCACGCCATTGGTCTTTTGGTGCTAGCTCAGAGCCTTAGTAAAGCGCCCAATGTTGCTGTTGGATCAGCGCCATGAACTTGCGCAGATCGCCTTCTAGCGGACGGTCTTCTTTTACTGGCTCAAAGTCAGTCAATACCGCCGTGGTCATCGCTTTGAGTGCAGGGCTAAAGTGCGCTTCATCAAGCTCGTTGTGGGCTTTACGGATTTCAAGCGCCTGGGTTGCCGCCAGCAAGGACGCCGCCGCCACTTGCTCGGTGAGCTCTAGTACACGTAGACAGTCACGCGCTGCAATTGTACCCATGCTTACTTTGTCTTGGTTATGACACTCGGTCGAGCGTGAGAAAACACTCGCTGGCATGGTGTGTTTTAGCGCTTCCGCTGTCCATGCCGAGATACCAATCTGTACCGCTTTGAAACCGTGGTTGATTGGTTTACGTTCGCCTTCTGCGCCCGTTAGGTTAAATGGCAGACCATTGTTGAACTTGTAGTCCATTAGCTGCGCCATTTGACGGTCGAGCAAATCGGCAAGGTTAGCAACTGCTGTTTTTAGGGTGTCCATTGCCATCGCGATATGACCACCGTAGAAGTGACCGCCGTGAAGTACGCGCTCGTTATCACCATCAATGATTGGGTTATCGTTAGCACTGTTTAGCTCGTTTTCAATCATCTGACGTAGCCACGGTAGGCTGTCTTGCAATACGCCAATCACGTGAGGCGCACAACGCAGTGAGTAACGGTCTTGTAGACGGTCACTGTTACGTGGTGGACGTTCAGCTTGTAGATCAGAGCGCAGCCAAGCCGCAATTTGTTGCTGACCTGGGTGAGGTTTTACCGCAAATAGCGCTTCATCAAAGTGGAAGTCGTTACCGTGCATACCCACAGACACCATAGAGGTGATGCGCGTACATAGCTGAGCAAGGTACTCCGCACGTTTGTAGGCCATACAAGCCAACGCTGTCATCACCGATGTACCGTTCATCAACGCTAAGCCTTCTTTCGGCTTTAGTTTGATTGGGTCGATACCCAGCTCGTTGAACACTTCTTGGGTTGGGCGAATTTCGCCTTTGTACATGACTTCACGTTCGCCGATCAACGCTGCTGCAAGGTATGACAAAGGTGTTAAGTCACCACTTGCACCCACAGAGCCTTCTTGCGGGATACGCGGTGCAATGTCTTGGTTGATCAGAGTCGCGATCTGGTTCAGTAGATCGTGGCTTACCCCAGACACACCTTGTGCCAGTGAACACAAACGTGTCGCCAATACCGCACGTGCTTGTTGGTGATTAAGGTTATCGCCCAAACCACAGCCGTGAAAACGCGTTAGGTGCAGTGGTAATTCGTCAACCAAGTTAGGTGGAATCGCAACGGTACAAGAGTCACCATAGCCGGTGGTTACACCGTAAATCACCCCTTCTTCTTTTAGCAGGCGCTCAAGGAAAGCCACGCCACGGTCAATCTTGTCGTTAAACGCCGCTGAATTGTTCAGTTCGGCATTAGCACCGTTTGCGATCGCTACCACGTCTTCAATGGTTAGTCGCTCGGCGCCAAAAGTGATGGTCTTTTTCATAATTAATCTTTTTTATCGCTTAACTGCCAGAAATTAAAATAGTTATGCCACTGCAAGGGAGCTTTCATCGTGTAATGCGCGAGACGATCGGCATAACGACGGACTTCGGCTTCCAATGCTTCAGTGCGGTTGCGTCTTGGCAGGGTCATTTGCTCTGTAAATTTTTCAAAGTACACATTAAAGTGCGGTTCACGCTGGCTTTCGTCCCGTAATCCAAACAGGAGATACACCGGCGCTTTTAACACGTTGGCAAGCATGAACGGACCTTGCGGGAAAGGTGCTGGCTTGCCAAGAAAATCTGCCCATACAGCGCGTTGCTCTTGGGTGGTTGAAGTGCGATCGCCCACAATCACAACCCATTCGCCTTGCTCCAATTTTTGTTGCAGCAAGATAGCCGTATCAGGGCCAAGCGTGCTGACTTGGATCAGGTTCAAGGCCGAGTCTGGGTTGATCGCTTTCATGACCGAGTTAAAACGCTCTGCGTGCTCGGTGAAAACCAAGGCATTGATTTTGATATCGCTGTATTCACGGCTTAGGGCGCGACACAGTTCAAGGTTGCCGAGGTGCGAGCCTAAAATCACGATTCCTTGTTTGGTTTCGCGAAGTTCGGCGAGGTACTCGCTGCCGTGCAGAGTGATATTGTCGATAGACAGATCGCCACGCCAACCAGCCAGTTTGTCTAACATGGTGTAGCCAAATGACAGCAGGTGCTGGTAGCTGTTGAGCTGATCAGGCAGTGGTAATTTATGCTCATTGGCGTAATCGACCACGCGCTCAAGGTAGTCAGCAGAAACCTGACGGGCATGCTTGTTGGTTAAGTAGTAATAACCAATCACCAGTTTTAATAGTGCCGCAAAGGCACGGCGACCAAACAAAGCGTAAACCTGCATTAGGATTTTGATCCCAATGACGGTGCCTTGCTCTTTTTGTTTTGACCAGTGCAATGAACCCGCGGATTCTGTTTGGTTGGTTTTGTTTTGCTGACGACGTTTCAGTAATCGCGGAATACGTGGCAGCATGCCAAAGAACAAACGAGTGTGCATGGCGCTAATTTTGATGTTATCCCATAGGGCATCAAAATGTGACAGACCATCTTCAGGGTAAATGACTTTGGTGTCGATGAAACGGATATCGCAGCCATCCCAGTACATACGTACTAGGATCTCGATATCGAAATCCATCCGTTTGCCGATTTGATTACGCTCTAACACCTTGACGGTGCGACCAATGGGATAGGCGCGAAAACCACACATGCTGTCTTTGATGGTGGTAGATAAGGTTTCAATCCACACCCAGATATGGGTAGCGTAACGACCGTATAAACGCGATTTTGGCACGGATTCATCATACACAGGACAACCAGAAATCAGCGAAGTCGGGTTGGCTTGGGCATCATCAATCAGTTTGGGTAGCGCGTCTAGGTCGTGCTGACCATCGGCATCAATTTGGATCGCGTGGGTAAAGCTTTGGCGATACGCTTCTTCAATACCCGCAATCACTGCGCCGCCTTTGCCTTGGTTTTCCGCTAGAGTCACCAAGGTAACGTGCTCACGTTGTGCTTGCTCGGCTAAAATCGCTTTGGTTTCTTGGCGACTACCATCGTCGACAATGATCACCGGAAAACCAAATTCAGCTAGACCGTCGATCACCGCTGGCACGGTTTTACCGTGGTTATAACAAGGTATTAGGAAACAGGGATGAAAAGTTGTCATACCTTAGTTACTCAGCTTGATGCGACCAGAGGAATGCGTACCGGCTTCTGATTGGTAGCTGAAGTACAGTTTTTTCTTGTCTGCGACCCATTCTAAATTAAGGGTAACCGTCATGTCGGGCGTGATCGGCTCTTGGAACTTGATCACTTCCATTCCTGCAAACTGAGGTGCGGCATTGAGTAACGCTTGACCATAGTGGGTCGCCCAGTCGATTTGGGTTACACCTGGCAGTAGCGCAAATTGTGCGAAGTGGCCTTGGAAATCGGCAATATCAGCATCTACTTTCAGTGTCAGCGTGGCTTTGTTATCGCTAACAACTTGGTCGACTATGGTTGGCTTTCGTTTTGTCATTACTCTTGAATACTTTAGTTATTGTTGGCTTATCTAGGGTCAATTAGACCCTAGTATAGCGTTAACGTTGACTGGCGAGTTGTGCTTATTCAGCGAATAAATCAACCAGAGCCTGAAACTGGCGTTTGCCTTGGCTATTGAGGGGGATTTCATCCACGGCGCGATATCGACGTGGGATCCCAACTGGCTCTAGCCATTGGCGCAATTGCTGACGGATCGCCAACCACAGCTTACCTTTTCCTTGAGCCGTTAATTGTGCTTCACCCGCAGCCGTGAGGGTAATCACCGCGCCTAAAATTAAGCGGTGTCCTTCATCTAGTGGCAAAACAGCCGCTTCGTCAATCCACTCAAGCTCGGTTAGGCGTTGTTCGACTTCAACCAGTGAAATGCGTTTTTCTTCAATTTTGACTACTCGGTCAGCTCGACCTTTGAGCATAAATTGGCGCTCTGGCAGTAAGTCACATTGATCGCTGGTTTGGTACCAGTCGATACCGTCGATAAAAGGCGATTGAATGCGTAAACACTGTTCAGCATTAAGTTCGACTTGGTGACAAGGAAAAAGTTGCCACGGCGTGGTTGGTTGTTGCTGTTGGCGATAGCCAATGCCGCCAGTTTCGGTACTGCCGAACACTTCGGTCGGTAGGCAGCTAAACAAAGCTTGGCTTTGCAGTGCCGCTGGGTGAGGTAGCGGACCACCTGATGAGAAAATGTGGCGGAAACTTTGTTCGCTAACCATGCCGGTTAAACGTTTTAACAGCGCAGGGCTGCTGATCAAGGTGATATTTGCGCTAGCATGTGCCACTACTTGTTCAGGGTAAATTAGATCGAAACGCGAGAAACTGCGACCACTGCACAACGGCCACAGAAGGCGAAATAGCAGACCGTAAATATGCTGATGCGATACGGTGCTGACAATATGGCTATCTGTGATTTTCTCGCCCCAGACTTGCTCTAGCACATCCAGTTCAGCGGCGATCCCCGCTAAGGTTTTCTCAATCGCTTTAGGTGTCCCGCTTGAACCTGAGGTAAAGAGAGTGACAGGGCACTGACTGAGTGGTAGAGAACGAAATGTGATGTCCGTTGCGTCTGCGTTTGCTAATGGCAGTGTTACTGACGGTAAGCCCGCAATGGCATCGACCTCGGCATCGTGAAGCAGCGCATCGAATTTATCAGCAAGTGCTGCTAATGCCGCAGGTTGGTGATTACCTGGCAAAATGATGTGTTTGTTGCTGTGTGCCAGCGCCATAAGAGCAACGGCAAAGTGGTAACTATCAGCAAAACATACTGCCCAGCGAGCTTCAGGGCGCTGCTGTAAAAAGGCTGTCAGCGAGGCAACGTCTTGGGTAAATTGCAACCAGGTTACGGCATCTTGGCTGGCATCATCAATGGCAACGATGGCGCTATTAGCGCGCGGCGACATCATTAGATCAGCTAGGGGATGGTAGGTCGAGCTGGAGTTCATGGTTGTGTATCTACCCGTGTTATTTTTTATCTTCGCGTACAAATTGACGCACGATGAATTCAGCGGCAAACAAGGTGCCAGCAGCAATATAGCTAATCAGGCCGTTATACAAGGTCCATACCGCAAGAGGTTGGAAACAGGTATATAGTGCGATGGTGCCGTTGAGAATGAAAAAGCCACACCAAACTTTGGTGACTTTACGGGTGTAACGAACTCCACTCTCTGGCAAATCTGGCTCTTGTAGACGAGCAAGGCGTTCGATCAGGGTTTCTTTTTGCCAAAGGCTGGCACTGAATAACCCCAACATTAGCGCGTTGACCACGACAGGATAGAAAGTAAACCACCCTTCTTGCTGGAATAGAGTGCCCAATAGTGTCAGGACAATACCCGTTGCACCGCTTAGCCATGCGACATATTTGAGTTCGCGTAAACGTGTTTGATTTCCAGCGATAATGCGCAGCAAAAATAAAAACGCTAGCAGCCCTGCTACAACCCCAAGCCCCCATTGGCTTAGCCCATAGTAGACTGCTAGCGGATAAGCTAATAAAGCAATCGCTGACAGCAGGGTCAGCACGCGCATTAGCCTTCCTTCACAAGTTCGATTACCGCGTCAACAACGTCGTCAACGGTACGTACAGATTTGAACTCTTCAGGTTTGATTTTCTTACCTGTTAGGTTTTGCAGGTGTACAACAAGATCCACCGCATCAATGCTATCTAGATCAAGCTCTTGGTACAGCTGTGCTTCTGGAGTAATGTCAGCTGCATCAATTTCAAAAAGCTCTACTAGTGCGTCACGCACTTGTTCAAATACTTGGTTACGATTTACGTCGGTCATAATGGATTACGCTTTGTTTGCTGCAATGTAGTTGGCAAGGTTCGCCACAGAGGCAAAGTGTTCACGGGTTTTGGTGTCATCAGCATCGATTACGATGTTGTATTTCTTTTTGATCGCTAAGCCAAGCTCAAGCGCATCAATAGAATCTAGACCAAGGCCGTCACCAAAAAGGGGAGCATCGGTTTCAATGTCTTCGACAGCGATATCTTCTAAGTTTAGAGCTTCAATGATTAAAGCTTTAATTTCTGTCTGTAATTGTTCCATTTTGACCTACTTGTAATAATGAAAGCGGTGAGTGTATTTATGATGACTTAGGCGGAAATAACACCTCAGCAAGGTGTTTATTTAAATGCCGCGCAGCGGTCGTTACCGAATCCGCCTCATCAATAAATCGTGCTGTGTGTATTTTATCTTTCACTTCAACACGAAAAAAGGGCTTATTAGCTGGTACGTCGTACCATTTACTTTCCTTGGTCAGAAAGGATGGCGATACCGTAATGTGGATCAAGCGGATATCACTATTCGTTCTGACTGCAATTTGGGCTGCGCCACGTTGCAGCTTAGATTCCTTGTTCGGTGTTGTACGTGTTCCTTCAGGGAAGATCAACAGTACATTGCCATCATCAAGGCGAGTCGAACAATCATCGATCAAATTATCAGGATCGCGGTTTGGGATATAACCTGCCGCTTTGACGATGCCTTTAATAAATGGATTATGCCAAAGTGCGGCTTTGACCAAACAATCACATTGCGGTAAACGCGAAGCGATTAAGACATAATCGATTAAGCTTGGGTGATTCGCAACGATTAGGCAATTGCGATCCGCTTCGAGGTTATCTTGGCCTATAAATTCGTAGTCGATAGCCCCCGTAAATTTCATGGTGTCGCAGAAGAACGCAAAGGTCTTTTGAATAATCGACTGTACCCGCATCTCACGTTGTTGTTGATTGCGTGCCGACATCGTCATGAGTGGAAACACAATGAAGGTGAGACACAAAGCCCCAACGCCAAATAGGGCAAAACAGAATCCCGTGGCCGCAATACGCCAGAGGCGTTCAAGTCGAGCAAACAGTGATTTTTTGTTGTTCATGCTTTATGCGTTCTTTTTCCAATGCCAAAGGTTGCGTTGTGACTCGACTGTCCATTGGGTTTGCTGGGTAACGCAATGCGAGACCATATTGAGAGCATGTGGCAGTGGGTACTGAGCTGTCTCACCATGTTGGGCTTGCCAGCTTAGTTCAAATTCATCGCCTTGTTCGATAACCATTGCGACAGCATAACCTTGGTACGTTTCACTGGTAAACGAGTGGTAGTCTTGTGGCGTTGGCTCGTCAAAATCAACCACTAGCACTTTATGCTTTGGGTGTTGTGCTAGATAAGCGTAGGCTTCAATTAACGCTGATGGGAACGTATTTTCACCTGCGCTCAATGAAGAAACGGGAATGGCCTGCTTGGTTAGAATGGTAAATAACCCCGCCGCGGTATTATGCACAGATTGAGAAAATGCCGTTGGTGAGGCATCTTCCCCCGCGATAATGTCTTTAAGCAGTTGAACAGTGCGTGTTAGCTCGCCGTGACGGCTAGAAAAGATGATGTAGTCGATTGCTTGCTCTTGGCTGGCAGCGATGGCGGCTTGCACAGCAATTTTACTTAGCTTGCTCATACGTCGACGTGCCATCGCTGGGATTAAATCGTGCGGTACGGCGCTCGCATCGATTGGCCATTGATGAGCTTGATTAGCCCAAGATTGCCAATCTTTGTCTGATGTTAATCCAGCTGATAAAGGTAACAGTTTTTTAACGTTAAAGGTTATATTATTCATTATCAATAATTTATCAGTTCAATAATCAACTGTGCTCATAATATGAGTTAATAAAACTATTAGCAGTTTTTTGTTGAGGATATATTATTGGCAGACAATAAAGCAATGTTTCATTACATTTAAGCAAATATAAGGGACCATTATGAAACTCATTAAAGGGCTTATTATCGCCGCCATGATTACAGGTGTTGTTGGTTGTAGCCGTGTTCATCCTGTATTAAATGTCGAAAATGCGCCAGTATCTTATAACTTACAATCACAGCAAGTCCGCTCTGCTATTCTAGAGTCTGGTACTGCTCGTGGTTGGATCATGAATGAAACCAAACCAGGGACGATTCGTGGTGAAATCAATGTCCGTACTCATAAAGCTGTAATCGACGTTGAATATAATAATAAAGCATATTCAATTCATTATGTTAGCTCGGAAAACCTTAAGTACGAAGACGGCAATATCCACCGTAACTATAACAAGTGGATTACTAACCTTGACCAAGACATTAAGAAAAAGCTAGCTACACTTGCTCAATAATTGGATACAATATATTGCTCGGTGTAATAAGCCAATATTCCTATTGGCTTATTCTTTAATGAATAAATACATTTGCTTGCATAGATAATGTGAGCAATTAATAAAACTATTACTTTAAATATCTCATTCAAAAATTAGGTTTTTTTGTGACTCAATATCAACAAGACCCGTTCAACGCACTAGAAGCGAAAACGGAAGCTCAGAAACTGGCGTTTGCTCCTATTGTTTTTCACACTGCACGTACGCTGCGTGACTTAGGTATTCTTGCAGCTCTAGATGACGCAGGCAGCGAAGGACTTAACGCAGAGCAAATTTCAGCACAAACGGGTGTGTCTGAATATGGCGTGAAGGTATTGCTCGATATGGCGCTGAGTGCGTACATCGTGACATGGAACAAACCAAATTATGTGTTAGCTAAGCTGGGCTACTTCCTATTGCACGACGGTATGACGCGCGCCAATATGGACTTCACTGCTGACGTTTGTTACGCCGCGATGATGCACCTGACTGAGGCAATTGAAGAAGGCACGCCTGCTGGTTTGAAAGAGCTGGGCGACTGGCCAACAATCTACGAAGGATTATCTCAGCTACCTGAAAAGGCAAAAGAAAGCTGGTTCAACTTCGATCACTTCTATTCAGATCGCTCTTTCCCTATTCTGCTAGAGCGCGTTTTTGCTAATAAGCCAAAACGCCTGTTTGATATTGGTGGTAACACGGGTAAGTGGGCGCTGCAATGTTGTAACCACGACAGCGATGTGGAAGTGACCATTATCGATCTGCCTCAGCAAATCGAAATGGCAATGAAGAACGCGAAAGAGAACGGTTTTGGTGAGCGTGTAAATGGCTTCCCAGCGAATATGCTTGATAAGAGCCAAGAGCTACCAAGCGGCGCAGACGTATGGTGGATGAGTCAGTTCCTTGATTGTTTCTCGCCAATGGAAATTCTGAGCATTTTGCGCCGTGTACGTGCGGCAATGGACGAAGATGCGACGGTTTACATTCTAGAACTATTCTGGGATGCACAGCGTTACGACGCGGCATCATTTAGCTTGAATGCAACCTCGCTTTACTTCACTTGTCTGGCAAACGGTAACAGCCGTTTCTACCGCAGCGAAGATTTCCTTGAGCTAGTTGAAGAAGCGGGCTTTGAAGTTGCAACCCGTACTGATGACATCGGTCTTGGCCATACGCTTCTTGAGCTAAAAGCCAAGTAATGAAGGCAACAGGATGCTGATTTGTTGATTCAGCGCCTGTTAGTTTTTCGCTAAAACCGCGCCTGAGATTGCTTGCTCTGCAGGATAATCAGGGGCGGTTTTTTGTAGCCAGTTAACTAAGCGCGCTTGATACTCAGGATATTCAGTCGTTAGTCCACGAGCATGCTTACATTCCGTTAAGCGCCAAAACTCTTTTTCACCTTCCAGTTGGTGATAAATGCCCTCGCCAAACTCAATTGGCACGACCTTATCTTGTTCACAATGCAGCACCAAACTTGGGGCTATAGGTAATGTGTCAGCCACTTGATTGGCTGCGTAATCATCACGCATCACAACATGTACCATCCACGAATACAGTTCGCCAAATAGCCCTTGCTCAACCACATGCTCGGCTGTATCGACGTAACTGGTGAAGGAAGAATCAATGATAATGCCGTCGATCTCGATTGGGTTGTCTGCCCATGCACGCAGAAAGATATTGCCACCAGTTGAAGTCGCCACGGTGTAAACGGGAATATCAGATTTAGCTTTCAATGCTTCGATATAATGCAAAATGCTGGTGGCGTCTTGGTAGGCTGCTTTGTCACCGACCTGTCCGCTCGAATGGCCAAATCCTGAGTAATCAAACACCATCACGTCGTAACCATGTTCGGTTAGCCAGTCGACTTTCTCTTTTGTCTCTTCCATATGACCACTGTTACCGTGGAAATGGATCACTGCGCCTTTGGCAATGGCGTGATTGGTTGGTAACCAGAGGTAGGCAATGTCGTTACCAGATTGAGATGCTAACCAGCGAACTTCAGGATTGAGCTCGGCACTTTGAGAAGGTGAGAAAAAAGTGCTGTTTGCGCAGCCTTGTAAAGATAGAACCGAGAACATGAGAGCGATGAATTTTGCGCCAATAACAGATTTAAAGTAAACAACGGATTTCAACCCTAAAAAGCAAGCCATGGTCACCTCCTTGAACTTCAATCGCGCTGACGATATAGCCTTGAAAGGTCAGCCATAGAGGTAATTAATACGGAGCTTTGGATGTTTTGGATCTTAGACATTAGAAAATATGCCCATAAAGGCATATATGTTGACTTAATGATCTGATTTAAATGGTTTTATAAACTCTGACTATGTAGATGGTGACGTTATTTTACTTTTATTGTGTAATTTGGGATGTGTGTTTCGGTTTGTCTGACACATTGTGAATCTGAGTTAAGAAAAAGTGAAATTGGTGGCGTAAGATCGCTTGTAAAGGTGTGCGAGTGATGTTAGTTATGCACACTGTTCGTAATTCATTCCACTCAAATAATTCATAGGATTTGTGATGCCATCAACTACGGTTAAATACCTTTGTGCGCTGGCTACGATTTGTTTGCCTCCTATTGCACAGGCAGATCAAGAGCCATTATGGCTTCGAAATGCCGCCCTATCACCAGACGGTTCAAAAATCGCCTTTACTTACCAAAGCCAAATTTATATTGCGCCAAGTATTGGTGGAGAAGCGCGAGCCCTAACAAGCGGTAGCTTTTACCCTCATGCGCTAACGTGGTCACCCGATAATTCGACGCTCGCTTTTGCGGCGAACCCGTACGGTAATGATGATGTATTTACCTTATCGCTTACTACATTGGTGATGAAGCGACTCACTTATCATTCCGGTGATGATATCCCGACAGCTTTTAGTGCAGACGGTCAGCAAGTTTTGTTCTCGACTACACGATTAACAGATGCGGACCAAGACTTTTATAGCCGTGCAAGTAAGCATTCATTCGGCACGCCGGGGAGCCAGTTGTATGCGGTGAATTTGGCTGATAATGCGATGCAAAGCATCCTGCCTATTCCTGCTCGCCACGCGAATTGGAACTTGCAACAAAGCCGTTTGCTTTATAACTCGCCTCACAAAGATCAACCTTATCGTAAGCACCAAGCATCGTTTGCTGTGCCATCGGTGTGGATGTTTGATGCTAAGACCCAAAAGCATCGCCAACTGACGCCAGATAAAGTCGCTGCACAAATGCCATTGTGGGATCACAAGCGCCAAGGTTTTTATTTCTTGAGTGAGCAAAGCGGTGATTTCAATGTGTGGTATTACAACTTAGCGACTAACGAGCAGTCGCAGTTGACGCACTTTACTCGCCACCCTGTTCGTGACTTAACTGTTGCCAGTAATGGCGATATCGCGTTTAGCTTTAATGGTGAGTTGTACCGCTTGGCGAAAGGGCAGAGCAAGCCGCAGAAGATCAATCTCGATATTGCACATTTTGCCCCGAGTAAAGATCGTTTCTTTGTGAGTTCGGAAGCGACTCAATTTGTGCCTTCACAACACGATGATGAAGTGTTGTTTGCCAGCTATGGCGATATTTTTGCCATGGATACCAACAAAGAAAAAGTGTCACGGCTGACAACCACCGCAGGGGCTGAAAAAGACATGGTCTATACCCCAGATGGTTACGGGGTGTTGTATTCAGCGTTGCGTGATGGACATTGGGGCCTATACCTTGCTTCTTCAAATAAAAAGGAAGAGCTGCTATCTGCGGCGCCAATGGTAAGCGAAACGCCATTTATGGTGCTGGCGGGGCAAGACATTACTCAGCCGCAGTTTTCGCCAGATGGTACTCAGCTCGCTTTCGTCGTTGATGGACGCTCATTGCATGTTATCGACGTCGATAACGATGAGTCGAAAGGGGACAACTCGGGCAAGTTGCTACCGCCGAAGTTAGTCAGTAGTAAAAGTGCGACTAAAGCTGGTGCGGTGCAATCAGTAGGTAAAACCTTGATTACGCCTGATAAAGTGAGTGAAAGCGGTACGCTGAATTTTGCGTGGTCACCGGATTCCACTCAACTTGCCGTTCATGTGATGCCTGCGCCATACAGCCATGACATTTTGGTGGTGGATGCGAAAGGGAATAAGCCTGCAATTAATGTGTCGCAAAATGGTTTCTACAATACCTTGCCGAAATGGAGCGCAGATAACCGCATCCTTAGTTGGATGACCACAGACGGTGGCTTAAAAGATACGGCGGGTGAAGATTCACAATACTTATTGCGTGGTGTATTCACCAATGGTCGTGCGCAAACGGATTACAAAAACGATGTTGCCGTTGAAAGTGGTGATGAAGAAAATGCGACACCTACGATGGATTACCCGTTAACAGCGCGTAATCTTGAATATCGTCAAGCATTTGAATTCCCGTATTCGGGCAACATTATTGATTTTGCTATGTATGGTGATCAGCTATTTGTGATTGATGCGTTAGCCACACCTGAAGGCGATGAAGTGACACGCGGTTTTGTGTACGACATTCGCAAGCAGCAAACCGAGTTCTTGTTTACGGATTTACCATCCGCGCAAGGGGCGACGATTTTGCCGAAACAAGGGCTAGCCTTTGTTCACATCGATGGTGAAGTGGTTAAAGTTGATTTAGAAAGTAGCGATCAAACGCCAATCGTGATCAATCTGCCAGTGGAATACCAGCAAGCGCCGCGTAAGCTGGCGGCATATCAGCAAATGGTGAAACAAACCCAAGAGCTGTTCTACCGCCAAGATATGGGTAAAGTGGATTGGAATTACTACAGCAAACATTACCAGCGTTATTTGCCACATATTAATAACGACAGAGACTTTGGTGATCTGATCAGCGAGCTTTATGGTGAGCTAAACGCCTCGCATACTGGCGGTTATGGTGTAACTGAAGACGGTCTTACTCGTGATGAAACAGCATCGCTGGGACTTATCTTCAAACAACAACGTGCGCAGGTGAGTGCGAAAGCGCCGCAACCAGGATTGATCATTGATGGCATCATGCCGGGAAGTCCTGCAGATATTGATGAGCAAGCGCTGCAAGTGGGCGATCGCTTAACCGCAATCAATGGTAAGCCAGTGAAGAACTTATCTGATGTTGCTCGCTTGCTTAACCACAAAGCGGATGAGGCCGTCTCTCTGACCTTAAAACGTAAAGGTAAGGCAATCACTCAACGGGTGACGCCAGTTGATGCTGACAGCATGCTGCAATTGGTACAAAAACGTTGGGAACTTGAGCGTCGTAATTACGTGACAGCAAAAACCGATGGTCAGATTGCGTATGTCTACTTACCTAATATGAGTAACGAGTCGTTCCAGCACTTGCGCTCTGAAGCGTTGGGTCGTTTCCGTCATGCTAAAGCTTTGATCTTGGATATTCGTTTCAACGGTGGTGGCTTCTTGGCAGATACCTTGATTGAATTCCTCACCGCTCAAGAAGTGGCTGATGTTGTGCCGCACACGGGTGAAAGTGCATCGGATGCAAGCCGCCGTAGTTGGATGAAACCGTCACTGGTTATTGCTAACTCTGCGTCTTACTCTGAAGCATCGGCATTTAGCCAGTATTATCAAGACTTGAACGTTGGTCCTATCATTGGTGAGCCAGTACCGGGAACAGGTACAGCAGTGACAGGCTTCCATGCTGAAGTGTACGAAGGAGTGCGTTACCGCTTCCCATATTTGCCGCTTAAGAACCTAAAAGGCCAATACTATGAGAATCTTGAGCTTCAACCTGATGTGGTGGTGTTCAACACCCCTGAAAAAGTGGTGAAAGGTAAAGATACTCAGCTTGATGCGGCTATTGAAGAAGCGTTAAGTTTGATCAACAAATCATAAGCTTATCTCTCAATTAGTTACAACGAGCAAAACTAAGCCTCAACCTTTTGGTTGGGGCTTTTTTATATGTACCACAAGAGTGGTTGAGCTTATTGAAGTAAAAGGGAGTAAAACACCTTATCCGCATTGGCTTCATGAGGTTGCTTTGTAAAGCCTAAGCTGGTGAGGAGATGGCTGGATGCAGGGTTATCAGTGCTGACGCCACCGACGAGGCTATGCCATTGATGTTGTTGTTTTGCCCAAGGCACTAAATGCGTCAGTAGTTCACGTGCTAGCCCTTGTCCCCAATATGGCTCAGCCAGCAAATAGCCTAAGTGGGCAGTTTGTTGCTCGCTGTAGATGAACATAAAGCCAATGATTGGACTGTCATGGTCAGTCGCGTTTGCTTCCGATGTTCGAGCAGATTGCTGGCTTTCGATAATAAATAGCTGACTTTCTGAGCGCATTTTATCAAGCCAAGCTTGTGCCTGATCTGCATTGGCAATGCCATGAAAATAGGGTGGCAGATGCGCCACCACATTTGGCGTGAGGAGCGACGGAATGGCTGCGATTAATGCGTCTTCATTGCCTGTTCTCGAAGTTGGTACTTGGTAAATTTTCAGTCGCGGAGTGGTAAATTGCACAGCCATTGTGTTCGCTCATAGTGTGGGATGCTGAGTGATTACATCAGTATCGCTAATCTAAGATAATATGTGGAATATAGCGCGACATGTCTTGCGTGACGAGCGAGCTATCTTCACGGATCGAAATCCCCGCCGCTTCCTCATTAACTAACCAACTACCAATGAGCGTATAGTTATCACCAAATTTTGGCAGTGGATGGAAGGCTTGGTAAATCACGCCTTCATCACCGTAAGGGCCATCAACGCGTAAGGTTTGCTTACCGTTTTGGACAATGGTGATATTGGCACCTTCACGTGCAAAAAGCGGTTTAACGACGTAGTCTTTTAAGCTCGATAATTCACGATCGTCGGCGAAAAAGGCTGGAAGTAGGTTAGGGTGACCACGAAACTCATGCCATAGCATAGGCAATAAGGCTTTGTTGCTAAGGACAGACTTCCACATAGGTTCAAGCCAGTTAACTTTCGCACCTGCTAAGTATTGTGCGTACTCTTCGCGGAACATGTCTTCCCATGGGTAGAGCTTGAACATCCAGCGGATAGGGTTGTCTTTGAGATCGGTAAATTCATGATTTCCGTTAATACCTATGTCTTCAACGTGGACGAACGCTGTCGTTAACCCAGCTTCTTTGGCGCAATCTTCAATGTATTGAACTGTGCCACGATCTTCGACGGTATCTTTACAGCAGGCAAAATGAATAGTTTGCCCCGGTTGTAAGCTAGAGAGTTCTTTGAAGCGATTGATCAGCAGCTCTTGTAGCAAGTTACATTGGTCAGCGTCACGGCGAAGTTGACCGTTATCAACCAAATCTTCCAACCATAACCACTGCCAAAAGCCTGTTTCGTACAACGAGGTTGGGGTGTCGGCATTGTTTTCATACAGCTTGGCAAAGCCTGAGCCGTCATAAGCAAAATCTAGGCGTGAATACAGGGATGGTTCACGGCGTTGCCACGACTCCAAGACGTTTTGCCACATGGTTTCGGGAATTTGGAATCGTTGTAGCCAGTATTCGTCTTTCACCACTTTATCGACGATAGACAAACACATTTGATGAATTTCTTCGGTCGGGGCTTCAAGATCGTCTTCGATTTGTTTGAGAGTAAACTGGTAGTAGGCGGTTTCATCCCAGTACGGGTCGTCGTACATTGAGTGAAAACCAAAACCGTATTCTTTTGCTAGTGCCCGCCAGTGTGGGCGCTCAGTTGCGTTGATCCGAAGCATGGGAAAGCCTTATCTAAATGGCTCCGATTTAGGTCAACGTAAAGGCCGTAGCACAATGTATTGCGGCACTGATGATGACGTCGAAGCTGTGTTATCACCTTGATAAGCAAATGAATATGCACTTTCGGCAACCATAGCGCAAGTAAAGCGTTTGAAGTTTACTGTTTATTTAGCAGTATCATTTTGCTTTATGTCTTCTTGGCACTGGAGCAGGCCCAGTGAGCCTGCTTTTTGGTAAAAATAGACTGGCTAGAGCTAAGTTATGCTTTTGCGACTGCATAGGCTGCAATGAATTGATTAACGGCGCATTCAATGGCGATGGTTTGCTGCTCTTTTGAGGCTAACGGTTGGTGCATCAAAATTTGAGGCCAAAAGACAACAGCTTTTAGGCTGGCAAAGAATTGCTCAGCGGCGATTTGCGGGTAGGGTACTACAAGTTTGTTAGCGTCAATGGCACTGCTAATCCATTGTTCTAAGCCATAGCCACCTTCTAACTGCTGTAATCGCGCAATCATCAGCTCTGCGACTTCTTGTGAGCGAACACATTCAGTCATCACCATGCGCGATAGCGCGAGAAACTCGTGCTGAGACAGCAGTGCCACTTCCTTTTCTGCAATCGCAACAAGCTGTTCTTTTATATCGGTGTTAGGGCAAAAGCTAAGTGCTTTCATACCCTTACAGCTCATAAGTAAGCGATCGACTATCACACCAAACAAGCTGTCTTTGGTCGGATAATATTTATAGAGCGTACGCTTAGACACTTCTGCCTTTTTGGCAATGGCCTCCATGCTGGCTTGGTCTAGCCCTTTTTCAGTGAAAATTTCTATTGCTGCCAGAACAATATTTTCCTGTTTTATTTCAGCTACTTTCGCCATAACCCATGATCCCGATGAATTAAAAGGTAAACGGTGGTGTTTACTTTTATCTGAATTTAACTATTATCTAAAAGTATACACCAGCGTTTACTTTTGAGGCTAGCTGCAATATGAACACAGTCGTAAAAACATCTTTGGTTTCTGTTTTGGGCGTTCTGGGCTTAACAGGCTTGGTCGGTAATCCAGTCAGTGGCGCACAGGTACAAAGCGAAGACGTGCGTCAGCAGCGAATTGCCGAGTCACCACAGTTTAAAGATGGCAAGGTGATTTCTAATCTCGTGCAAGTTGAAAGTAATGAGAGTATGGCAAAAGTAATGTGGCGCTTTTTTACTGAGCGTAGTCAGCTAAAACCGGCTCAGTCACTGCCTTATGTGGCGGTTGATCGCCAAGCACTGGCAGAAGCGAGTGATGCATTGCGTGTGACTTGGTTAGGTCATTCATCGCTATTTATCGAGGTTGATCAAACGCGTATTTTGATTGATCCCGTGTTTGGTTATGCCGCTCCTGCTGCATTTTCGCGTTTATTTGAACGTAATGTCGATGCTCCGATTGCGCGTGAAGATCTGCCTTTGCCGGATGTGATCTTGATTTCGCATGATCACTACGATCACTTAGAAGAATCGACTGCTCGTTACTTTGCCGATCAAGGCGTACGCTTTATTGTGCCGCTTGGGGTTGGTCGTCATTTAGAAGGTTGGGGTGTCGATCCTGAGCAGATCGAAGAATTGGATTGGTGGGAGCACCGTCAGATCAATAGTGTGACGCTAACAGCGGCACCAGCAAATCATAACTCAGGTCGTGGTTTGTTCGATAGCAATAAGACATTATGGGCTTCATGGGCGATTCAAGCTGACGCGGGCAGCGTGTTCTTCAGTGGTGATAGCGCTTATGGTGAGCATTTCAAAGAAATTGGTGAGCGTTTAGGTCCATTTGACTTGTCTTTCATCGAAGTGGCAGCCAATGTCAAACAGGGCGAAGGCTATCCAGTGGAAGGTTGGGGGCACATGCAAGCCGCTCATACCATGCAAGCGCATTTAGATGTACGAGCTGAAAAGCTGTTCCCAGTTCATTGGTCGACTTACGAGTTGTTTTTACACCGTTGGGATGAGCCTGTGAATGATTTGATTGATGAAGCAAACCAATGGGGAGCACAGCTAGTTACCCCTATGGTGGGGCAAACCTTAGATTTTTCGCAAGCTGTGACAACGAATTACTGGTGGCAAGAACTCCAAACCAGTGAAGTGGAAGATAACCACTTGCTTGATGAGTATGCAGAAAACCAATCGTAGCAGCTAGCGTTTGGCAATAAACATTTAAAGAGAGCACAATTACGTGCTCTCTTTTTTTTAGCGGCGTTACAACATCTGGCGACTGATTTTAGTGGTGCTAACGTGGCTGATTAAATTTACTCAAGATATCCGTTAGCTGCTGGATAATGGCGTGTTCTACCTCTGATAACACTTTGCTTTTTGGCCAGATGATGTCGTATTGCCTGTCATGGTGAGTGGCTGAAAAATCGGGGGAGAAAGTGGTGATCCCCTCAGGGAGCGGTTGGCTGTGATCGACAGGCAGAAAAGCCCAGCCCACATTAGCCTGTAATGCAGTGAGCAAAGCATCGTACCCTTCACAGAACCAACGTTGAGAAGACATTGCAGCGGATTGGAGTTGTTGGCTGTCGAGAATGGATGCGGCAATGATTTGAGTGGCGGTTGCCAGATCATCGTTGCTAATTCGTCGCTGACGGCTGAATGCATGTCGCTGCCCGCATGCGAACACGAACGGGATGTGTCCTACCGCTTTGAATTCATAAAAGCTCGAGTTCCCTTCAAGAGTCGGGGTTAATGCTAAATCGATCTCATTGTTCTTGATTAACTCAAAAATGGTATGGCTTGCTTTGCGCAGCAGTTTGAACTGCACGATAGGGTGTCGTTGGTGGATTGTTTGTAACCAAGGTTTAAAGGCTGGTAGTGGTAAATCTTCATCAATAGCGACAGTGAGAGCCACAGGTGAACCTTGTGAGATCAAGTTTGCATTGTTGGCAAATCGTTCTGCACTTTCTACTGCGAGTTTAGCGCTATCGTATAAAGCCAGTCCGGCATCTGTAATTTGTGGATACTTTCCTTTTCTGTCGAACAAGCAAACATTTAATTCATCTTCTAATTTGGCGATATTGCTGCTGATTGTGCTTTGTTGGCGTTGTAACTGACGGGCAGCAGCACTAAATGAGCCTGTATCTGCGGCGGCGATGAAACTTTTAAGTAAATCGGAGCTAAGCATATTGTTACTTGTGAAAGGGACTTAGGTTTTAAGTATAGATAGTATCGATGGAAAGCAGTTTAATCTATTTCAAAATTATTGGGATTATGTCGTCAAGCCAAGGCAAACACCTTGATAGATACGAGCTTAAACCCGAGGAAATGATGATGAACAAGAAGCTTTCAATCACTCTAGCTGCTGTAATTTCTGCGATGATTTCTGGAACTGCAATGGCATCACCGTCAGCTATTGGTGGCAATTTTGATACTCAAGATTTCTATAAGCCGTTTACAACGCAAGATATAACACCTGAAAACATGCAGCGCTGGCCTTATTACAAGCATGTTAGTGCAAACTGGGATGACTATGTACAAACGTCATCAGCCTCTTTTACCGCAGCAACAAATCCAGCAAAGCTGTACACACAAGAGAATGGTTTTGACTTAAATGGTGAATTTGCAAATGGTAAGAGCTACTTACAGTCGCTAGTTGATACGCAAACGAAAGCTTTTGTGGTGCTAAAAGACAACAAGGTACTGGCTGAGTTTTATGATAATGGATTTAATGTTGACCAAACTAACTTGTTGCAATCGGCATCGAAGTCGTTTGCGGGGGTGATTATTCATCAGTTAGTTGACCAAGGTAAGCTAGATCTCAATACCCTTGTTGCTAACATTTTGCCGGACTTTGCGGGAACAGTAATTGGTAAAGCGACGGTACAACAAGTGCTAGATATGACCAGCGGTGCTGCGACACTATTAGATTTTCACACCAAAGGAAAACCGGGTTACGAGTGGGAAGTGGAAATTGGCTTGAAGCAAGGTAAAGGTATAGGCCATCGCGAATCGATCAAGGCAGCACGAAAAGCAGCAGAAGCGGGTACTGCGTGGAACTACACTGATAAAAATACCGATGCCTTGGCATTAATAGCAGAACAAGTGTCGGGTCAGTCATTCCAACAATTAATGCAAAACTTGGTTAATGAATACGGTGGTAATAGTGCGGGCTCAATTGCATTAGCAAGCGATGGAAAAGCTTCACCAAGCTACGGCATTAGTTTAACGGTACGAGATTATGCTTTGTTTCATCAGTGGATTGCACAAGGTAATGCTCCAAAGAGTTACTATGCTTCGGTAACTGATGCCAATAAAAAGCTTATTCAAGACAATGAAGTTGCAGCGACTTTGTTTGATGGTGTGACCTATGGTTCGCAAACCTATTATGTTGCAAAAGATAACCTGTTGTACTCAAGCGGGTCATTCGGTCAAATTGGTTTTAGCGATTTAGAATCTGGCATTTCTGTCGTGACTTTCCAAGATTGGGCTGTTAATGCCGAACCTGAAAAATTCTTGGAGTCACGCGAGCGTATGACTTCAATTATCAAAATGTTACGCAAATAAGCAAAATAGCACATCATGATAAGGCGGAGCCAAAGGGCTCCGTTTTTGTGTTTCATCGCGATAAGAATGGTATAAAATGGCGCATATCTATCGATAAGGTTTAGAACAATGCAACAAGATCAATTTGTAGACTTGGTAAAACAGTTAAGCCAATTAGAAGGCTTACCACAGGCGCTAGAAGCGCTAAAACAAGTTGAAGACCAAGAAGTCGCAGAAGCAGCTCAATCGCTAACAGGTCAATTTAGCTTGGCTGAGATTGAAGGTGAACAACGTATTTACCACGTGTTCACGGAAAAGAACGAAGAAGGTGAAGACCAAGAATTCGTTGAATATGTGATGAACCAAGGTGATGACGTACTGGTGTTTGTGTCTTGGTTCTTCTACGCCATGTTTGAAATTAAGCAAAAAGAGACTTACCAAGCTGCGGGTCGTACTTACCAGCAGCCTAAACGTCGCTAATATCGACTTTATTTTATTTAGGTTCTTAGCGCGTAATGCCTCCGAATTTCGGGGGCATTTTTATGGTTTGAATATTAAAGTCGAAGGCGTTAAGTCTTTGGACTGTGAGCAATATTTGATCTCGCTGTACTTTTCACACTTTCGCGGGTGCGAACTTCCTCTTTCCTCATTAGTATGATTGTGTTTGCTAAGTTGCCCGCAAGGAGAAAAGGATGTCGAGTCACACACAACGTCAGCAGTTGCAACTGTTCTACCGTGAATCGGATCGGGTACGCCTGCTTGAGGTTGATCAACTACCTGCCATGACGAGCCAAGAAATGGCGGAGTTTCACCTATGGCTGGAAAATAAACGTGATTTTACCCCTGCTGATACGCAATGCCGTCATTGGTTAAAAACGTGCTCGGCTGGCCATGTTACTGAGCTCGTCTTCCATTCTGATGGCACAGTGGATGAATTCACTTTGTTTCGTCGCCAACATGCTCAAGGGGTGTGGCGATTAGAGGATGGGGTGATCCATATTGCACTGACAGCCAACGACCATGATTACCGATACAGTGTGATTGCTAATCGCCAAGTTAATATTCATTCGGCGATTGAATATAAGAACAATCAATTGCATGCTTATTTGAAATTAGCGCAAGTTAAATAGCGATAACAAGTGACGTTGTCACTTCTGGTTTTAGTTGGTAGCGGAAAAATAAGGAATTCGATGTTTTCAGTTCGAGTGGATGAAGAATTAGAGTTGGTTTTGGTGCACCCTGCGCTAGCAATGAAGTATGTGACTGTGGTTGAAGCGAATCGTGATTACTTATCGCAATGGATGCCGTGGGCGCCACATGTTAAAACGGAAGATGATTTTAAAGCCTTTGTGAAAAACTCCTTAACAGATTATGCCAACGGCAAGAGCATGGTTTGTGCTATTGAATATCAAGGCGTGCTGGTAGGGAATATTGCTTTCAACCAAATGCGTCACGATGTAAAGATGACTGAAATTGGTTATTGGCTTGATCAAAGCTATCAAGGTCAAGGCATCATGACCCGTTGTTGCCAGAAAATGATCGATATTGCGTTCAATCACTTCAAGTTTGAAAAAGTGCAGATTTCGGCGGCAAAAGATAACTACTCGAGCCGAGGTGTGTGTGAACGTTTAGGCATGACTTTAGAAGGGATCATTACCAATAAAGAACGTGTCGGTGAGCGTATTTTGGACCACGCGGTTTATGGGCTGCATAAAGTCGAATAAAACCTGACTATTATTTGCATCTTTGTGGTAAAAGCTGAGATTAAAGCGGGCTATCGACTTGTGATAGCCCGTCTTTCTATATAGCATTGCGTTAATGATCATCGAGATGGTGTAACAGCCAGAGGGATAAAAAATGACAAAAGCAAAGATCGGTATCGTGACAGTGAGTGACCGCGCAAGTGCGGGCGTGTACGAAGATATCTCAGGCCAAGCGATTATCGATACGCTAAACGATTACCTAACTTCAGAGTGGGAACCTGTTTACCAAGTGATCCCTGATGAACAAGACGTAATTGAAGCCACTTTGATCAAAATGGCTGACGAAGACAACTGTAGTCTTATCGTCACCACAGGTGGTACAGGTCCTGCGAAGCGTGATGTTACGCCAGAAGCGACAGAAGCGGTATGTGATCGCATGATGCCTGGTTTTGGTGAGCTAATGCGTGCGGAATCTCTGAAGTTTGTACCAACAGCAATCCTATCACGCCAGACAGCAGGTCTGCGTGGTGATAGCTTAATTGTGAACCTTCCGGGTAAGCCTAAATCTATTCGTGAATGTTTAGATGCGGTATTCCCTGCGATTCCTTACTGCATCGACTTAATGGAAGGTCCATTCCTTGAGTGCGATGAGTCTGTGATCAAACCATTCCGTCCTAAGCAAAAATAAGCTTAACTTGTTTGCCCATCATATTTTGATGGCGTAATAAAACGAGTCATGATGTGAATGTAAAAGCGTGCCTTTAGGTGCGCTTTTTGTCTTTATGACGCCAATAAAAAGAAATAAAGACCCATGAATAATTAGGCTGTGAGTTAATATTGTTGGGGAAATTTAGTCGCAATTAAATGTCATGTCTGTTGTGATTTTTAGATAAAAAATACCGTTCTATTATCTTGTAGAAAAAGAAAAGTTGATCTTGCTCTAAATTATTAAAAAACAAAGTTTTTTAAACTTGGCAAATTTGAAATTTACCGATCACCTTCATTGAGAAATTAGTCATTTTTACGCTATAACAATCGAGGAATTTATCAATTATACCGAGTGCCCTAACTCGGTATCGCATTCAAGGATTTCCTCATGGATTTCAAGAAAAGCTGGGGCTTTATTTCTCTTCTTATCGGTATGGCTTCATTGTTATGGGGCGGTATCTCTCTCGGTGACATGCTAGGCCAACATCAAGTTGTGGCTGATATGGGCGGTTTGTTAGCTGCTGGTGGTCACGAGTTCTTCGATGCAAGTAGTGCAGAGCAAATTGCCGCACAAGCCAAACAAAAAAATACTGTCATATTTATCACAGGCGCTTGCCTCTCTTTCATTGGTTTTATATTGATGAGAGGGCAATGGCGAAATTTATAGTTGGTCTGACATAGCTCGATAGAGATTAGCTTCCAACTCACAATGATAGATTTGTGGGTCTGGTAGACAATAGACAGTTTTTACTACGCGACTTAGCTGGATGATTCATCAACCTATTAGGCTTATTTGTGCCGTATACGTTGACATAGGCAGAGCGTAGTGGGGGGCTTTTGTCTTAAGAAAGTAGGGTAATTCCCGTTTATCTTGGCGGTAGATAGCTTTTATTAGCTTGCTAGCGGGTTTGAATTTGTGTGTGAAAATACAATTCTGGCAGGCAAAAAAAAGCCCGCTCTAAAGCTGAGCGGGCAGGGAAATATAACTTAGGGAACAACATACTTGGTTAAAGCTTGAGCAGAAGTATATCTGTGTATAAAAAACACACAATGATCAACTTTGTAAAACTTGTATGTGCTTTTGTTAAATGACTTTATTGTTAAAAACTTAGGGTTGAAGAAAAATTCACCCCTAAAAGCCGAAAATAAACAACCTGTACACCTATGCCTTATAAAGGCTGCTTCTTGGCGGCTTACTCTTAAGAAAAGTCTTACTTATAAGACTGCTTAGCGCCCAAAAAATCTCTCCAGGCGTTGCCAAAGTGAGCTTGTTGCTTCTGATGGCTGTTTATTGTCTTTTGTTGTTTTTCCATGGTAATAACTGGCTAAAAATTGGCTACGTAATGCTTGTGCCTCATCGCTCGATGTAAGTAATTCCGCTACGCGTTGGGCTTGTTCATTGGCATAGCTAAAATCGATCCCACAGTAGCCTTGCACTAATAGCCACAGGTGAGTTTCAAGCGCTAATTGGTTGTGATCTTGCGAGATGAACTTACTTTTTTGCTCTTCACCTATAGTCTCGCTAAACACTTGTTGCATGCGCTGTATGGCTTCAGCATTTTGGCTATAAGCTAGTTCTGTTTGTTGCTGTGCCTTAGTCAATAGCCCGAGCAGTAAGTCCGTTTGGTGTTTATCACGCTTTTGTTCACAGACTCGCTCAAAAAAAGTATGTTGATTCTCAATAAAGTCAGTGAGTTGTTTTTGCTGGGTTTCTGATAATGCCAGTCGTGGTAACCCAACTTGTTCTAAGGCTTGCTGAAGTAAGGATGAAGATGAGTTTGACATAAAATTGGTGATCGGTTCGCGTCAGTCATAGGTATAAACGTGATACTAACACAAGCTGGCTTGGCATTTATTGAGTAAAAACTCCAACTTAGGGAATGAAGCTGCTAGAGTTAATCGCAACAAGAGAAAGTCAAAGGACAAGACGATGACAACATTCTATGATTTTTCAGCGGATAGTATTCGTGGTGAAGCGATCGATATGTCTGCTTTCGCAGATAAAGTGGTAATGGTCGTCAATACGGCGAGTGAATGTGGCTTTACGCCACAATACCAAGGCTTACAAGACCTGTATGCTAAATACCAAGACCAAGGATTGGTGATTTTAGGCTTTCCTTGTAACCAGTTTGGCGGGCAAGAGCCAGGCGAAAACGATTCTATAGAGCAAGCATGCCAAATTAATTATGGGGTTGAATTCCCAATGTTTGCCAAAGTGGATGTTAATGGTGCTGAGAGCCATCCGCTGTTTCAATTTTTGACTCAGAAACTGCCGGGTACGTTTGGTCGTAAGATCAAATGGAACTTCACTAAGTTTTTGATTGGTCGTGATGGTGAGCCAATTAAACGTTACGCTCCAACGAAAAGCCCTGCTTCAATGGAAGCGGACATTGTGCGCGCCTTAGCGAAATAGTCGTTCACCTTTGGTCGACAGATAAGCGTTTACTTGGCTGATCTGGCCTAAAATGTCAGCTTTGCTGGCAAGGTGTTGTTGCTCGGTTAAAGTGATTAATTCAGAAACTGCCCGATAGCGATGGCTATTGGGCTTTTTATTATTTCGGTAGGTATTTAAAAAGCTCTGCTGTACCGCTGAATCGTTAAAGTCGCCCAGCTTATCTTGCAAGACTTTGAGATGCTTGAGGTGCGTTTTCACCGTCGCTTGATGTAATAAGGGGGCGAAGTATTCCAAACTATACCTAAGCTTTTTACAATCAATCCTAAGTTGGTGAATAACGGCATCTTCGCTTTTGTTATCAATACTTAAAATCCGTTGGCAGACTTGAGTTTGGCTTTTATTTAATACCTGTTTCGCAATAGGTAAGCAAAGGGGCTTTTCTTTGTTTTTCTCCGCCTTTTGTTGCCAAGGTTGGTTAAGCATAGGCAATAACTCATCCCATTGAGCTTGGTAATCCTCACTTTTTAACCAACGCTTCAGATCTTTAAAGCTAGCTTTACGTACATCCTGAATATCATCAAAAAATCGCGCTAAGCCTTGATGGTGTGGATGGTCTAAATAATCAAAGTAGTCATCCATTTTCATGAGATACACATCTAAATCGCGCAGAGCATTAGTGCGTTGCATGAACTGCTTGAGCTGTTCGGTGATGGCTTGTTGCTCTTTGTTTGGGCAAAAAGGTTTGAGCAACTTGAGCAAGGCGCGAACACGGCGAAGTGCGACTCGGTATTGATGAAGAAATTCCGTGTCATCATCACGAATGATGCCTTTTTCATGTTGACGGGCATAACTGATTTCGTTTTGCAGATATTGCTGGAGCAGAGGTAAGAATGTGGCATCGGCGACCAGTTTAACTTTACGTGATTTGCGTTTCGGTAAATTAAGCGTATCTCGTCGCGTTACATTCATGCGGCCACCTCCATGTATAAATCTATACCAAGTGGGCGTCGATTGCTGATGCGATTGTAAATAAACACGAGTGAAAAAGGCGTTTTAATCCATTATCGGTCAGCGCGAAATAGTGATGGCAATGAGTGTTTACAACTTTGGTTTACAGCGTTGAAGAGGCTATTGAGGGTGAAACTTCTCAATGTGTAATGACTATTGCTAAGCCTATTAATAACACCAACCGAAAGGATGTGATGATATGAATGCGCTGGCAAACCCATTGGGGACAGATGGATTTGAATTTGTTGAATACACGGCACCGACCGCTGACGGCGTCGCAAAGTTAAAGCAGCTTTTTGGCCTAATGGGCTTTGCGGAAATCGCTCAACATAAACACAAACAAGTGTGGTTGTTCCGCCAAGGTGACATCAATTTTATTGTTAACGGTGAAGGGGAGCCTGCTCAGCATACCCAAGCTGCAGGCTTTGCGGGCGTTCACGGCGCGAGTGTGAATGCGATGGCTTTTCGGGTGCAAGATTCAATGACAGCGCTGGCTTATGCGGTCGACAAAGGCGCGACAGCTTGTGCAGCCCAAGCAGGCCCTATGGAGCTAAATATTCCAGCCATTTACGGAATTGGTGAGTCGTTAATTTACTTGGTGGATCGCTATGGTGAGCAAGATATTTATAGCGTTGACTTTGATTTCTATCCAGATTATCAGCAGCGTCTAGCACAGGCAGACGCTGGGCTTGAGGTGATTGATCACCTTACTCATAACGTGAAACAAGGGAATATGGATTTATGGGCGAGCTTTTATGAAAAGATCGCTAATTTCCGCGAGATCCGCCATTTCGATATCAAAGGGCAGTTCACTGGTTTGTTATCTCGCGCAATGACTGCGCCATGCGGCAAGATCCGCATTCCGATCAATGAATCAAGTGACGACAAATCTCAAATTGCGGAGTATTTGGATCAGTACAATGGCGAAGGGATCCAGCATATTGCCTTGAGCACCCAAGATATTTACGCCACTGTTGCCAAACTTAAAGCGGGTGGGTTGGGTTTTATGGATACCCCTGACACGTATTATGAGCAGATCAACGCCCGTGTTAAAGGTCATGAAGAAGACATTGCTAAGTTGCAGCAACTTAAAATTTTAATCGACGGTGATGATAGTGGGATCTTGTTGCAGATCTTTACTGATACCGTGATTGGCCCAGTGTTCTTTGAAATTATTCAGCGTAAAGGTAATCAAGGTTTTGGTGAAGGGAATTTCCAAGCTCTATTTGAATCGATCGAGCTTGATCAGATCCGTCGCGGGGTACTCAAGTCGCCATCTGAGTAAAGTCTCTGTGAAAAGTTAATGTATCTCTATTGCCCTATTTTCACCACTGCGAGGGCGGTGGTGATTGCTAAGGGAAGGGGGAGCAAGTGAGCGGCAAGAATGTGAGTTATTCAAGTGCTGACTATTAGAGTAAATCTTCGATCGGCAATATTCCTGAAAACCAAGCCCCAAAGCGGCGTAAGTAGCTGACATCTGGTTCGCTAGTTAATGTTTGCTGTTTATGATCATCAATCCAAACTACATCACCGTTGGAATCTAATGCTAAACGGTAGGTGTTCTTTTTTAAGTTTGGTTCAAGCGCTTGATAAACCTTGGCGGCAAACACTGGTGAGTCAATAACCACGCCCATTTCCGTGTTGTACTGTGCCGAGCGCGGATCGAAATTAAACGACCCCACGAACAGTTGCTCGCGATCCATAATGTAAGTTTTGGCATGCAAACTGGTACGTGAACTCCCTAGCCATGAATGCTGTTTATTAACCTGAGGGTCAACCTTGGTTTCGTACAACTTAACGCCAGCAGCCAATAAGGTTTGGCGACGTTTGGCATACCAACCATGAACGGCAAATACGTCGTTAGAGGCGAGTGAGTTGGTGATAATGGTGATCTTTTTACCGTCACGTGCTGCTTGGGCTAATGCTTCTGCCCCTTCCTCTGTTGGTACAAAATACGGTGAGATCAGTAGCAGCTCATGCTGAGTGTGTTCCAGTAAGGTTGAGATTTGGTGGAGAAGTGGGTTTTCTGTACTTGGCGCTGAGAGTTTAGAAGGTAGATCGTAATGCAGCTCGGCTTCACCCCAGAAAAAAGGGAGCGCCTGTGTTTTGAGCTGTTCGATAATAGGTAGTTTTGATAACGCGTAAAAGTATGGGGAATCGGCAATATGCTCGTATTGCTCGTTATACCATTGTTTGATTTCTTGCTGCGGTATCTGTTTTCCTTTTCCTACTAAGTGCTCAATGGGAGTGGAAAACTCACTGTTCCAGTACACATCAAATTGGTTAGCTATTGGCGGGACAACATCGCCGACGAGCAGTAAATCAAAATCACCAAACTCTACCGAACCGTTAGCTGAGAAGTACTCATCCCCGATATTTCGCCCTCCCGTGATGGCAAAAATACCATCGGCTAATAGCGCCTTGTTGTGCATTCGTCGGTGCAGTTGGTCGAAGTCGTTGAGAAAGCCAACAGCCCTGACTGTGCGGTGTGAAAAAGGATTAAAGAGCCGTACTTCAATATTAGGGTGAGCGGAAATACTTACCATGTCTTCATCATTACGATTT
Source organism: Photobacterium jeanii (assembly GCF_001650345.1). Lineage (GTDB taxonomy): Bacteria > Pseudomonadota > Gammaproteobacteria > Enterobacterales > Vibrionaceae > Photobacterium > Photobacterium jeanii. The sequence goes on from NZ_LVHF01000033.1 coordinate 297,664, forward strand.
TGCATATCATCAAGCAAAATTCGAACGCGTACCCCGCGTTCTGCCGCCTGATACAGATACATGGAAATGATGGTGCTGGTGATGTCGTCACGATAGATGTAGTACTGAACATCTAGCGATTGCTCGGCGGCTTGAATGACGGCTAAGCGGGCAATAAAGGCATCTTTGCCATCGGCAAGGGGGTGAAACCCTGTTAGTTCAGGGAAAGGTTCAACAATAGGCTGGGTGTATTGAGCAAGTTTGGTCTTGCTGTCGCTGGGGAGCGCGTAGCTCGCAGATTTGGGTAACTCAGGTAAGGTGGTGCTACAACCAGATAAAAGCAGCAAGAAGCCTGAGGCGAAAGCACGAAAAGGTAATCTGTTCATTAACCTATGATTGTTGAGCCTGAAAAACGTAAGTGTAGCACTCGCTGTACTTTTATCATTAATAGAATCTGGCAGCGTAGTTGATAACTTGTTACGTAAGTTGAGTGATTTCCTGTTTCATTTCTCTAGGCATTAAAAAAGCCTGCAATTGCAGGCTTAATTTCAATAATGAAGGTTAGTGATAATGCTTAGCTCGGTAAACCGTGCCACTGATAGTGATTATTGGGTTTCTTACTAACAATACCTTCTTCCATAAACTGCTTGAAAATATCGTCCACTTCTTCAGCGCTTAATTTTAAGAATCGCACTACTGCACGTTTAGTACAGGTTACTTGGTTCTCGTTTAATGCTTCAAACACCTGCTCGTAAGGCGTCTTCGGTTTTTCAGGCTCTGCTGGTGCCGTTTGTTGTGGCTCTTCTGCATCACTGTTTGTGCTGGTGGTGTGTACAGGCGCCAGCAGTTCAGGCTCTTTGTGCTCCGGTTGGTTGTAAGCATCAATTGTAATTGGGTTCATACGACGGAACTGGTTGCGAAAACGTAACTCTTCACCAATTAGCCCTACAAAGAATGCCGCGAAGAAATCGAGTAGTACCGACAAGAAAACAACCAAACCAAGCTGAGCGGTTTGGGTCTGTACGTTAAGTGATTTCGCTAAGCTATCAATTAAACCCAACACAGAGCCTTGGCTAACAACTGGCAGGCTATCGCGTTTAACGGCGAGTTCTTGCTGCTGCTGACGTAGTACATCGTTGGCTTTTTGAATGCGAGCAACACCGGTCGCAATACGCTCCATCTGAATGTATTTCTCAGCGGCAACATTGTTAAGCGCAATTTGCTTTTCAATCGCGTCAATCTGCATGTTATATGTGTTGATTTTGCTTTGCTGTACGTTAACGTGGCTTTGCGCTTGGTTGGTTGCACTGTTAATACCACCAATTGAACCACCAATTGAGATGGCTGCCAGCACAGCATAGAACGCAAAGGCTGAGAAGGCGCCGGTATAGTTACGACGCGCACGGCGTTCGCCAAATTCATACCACGCGAAGAACTTACCTAATTCAAAAATGACAGCTAAGCCACCGAACAAGAACTGCATCAGCGGATCTTCGTCAATGGATAAGAACAGCAGCAGCGAGAAAACAATCGAAGCCAAAATAGAGGCGCTGGTAAAGCTATAAACCGTCCACATTGCGAACGGTCCTTTCGGATACCTTACAGGTAGTGTGTCGTTGTACATCATCATGGTTATGTTAAATGGGGGTGACCCGCTTGCAGGCGTACCTACAGGCTGAAAATTTAAAGGTCGAAAGCATACCGCAAAACTGGTCTTAACCCTTGATAAATCGCGGTCTGGAGGCTTTTCCAGATGTAATTTTACACACTGCTTTCATAACTGGTTATTAGTTGCTCAGCTTCTACTGTAGCGAGGCTTCTTTGTGCTACTTGAGTGCGGAAAATAAGTAAGCGGAGACAATATTGCTAAGGGGAGAGGTTGTGCTTGAAAGCGCCTTGTTGCCTGCTCTTTGCTGTATAAGTAATAAAGGCTTCATGCTTAACAGGAATTAATTGTAACAGTTTGATTTTTATCGGCTAAATTGTGTTCTGTTGGTGTGCTTATTGTTGGGTTTAATCCATTTGGACGGTAATATCCAGCTCGCTTATGAGTATATGCTCAATAATTCACATGCAGAGAAAATAACAACAATGAAACCAAAAAAAATAGGAACTTGGTTGGTTAGCCTTGCAGTCAGTGCTGCGTTAGCGGGATGTAATGGCAGCGCTTCCGATCAGCCAACGACTAATGAAACTCCAAAAGCTGTTATCAATACGCAGTTTGCAGCCACTTACTTACAAACTCTTCAGTCATCACAAGCATCAGGCTATGCGTTAACGAAAAGCGCGAACTCACAGAATCCAGTACTGAGTGCAGCCAAAAATGCCAGCAAAGAGGTGTCTTACAAAGGTACATTACGTATTACTAACCGTAATCAGCCTGATGATGTGAAAGATTACGATTGGCCTATCACACAGAAAGCAGATGGTACTGTGCAGTCTCATCGTGCTTTGTCTTTAAAACCGGGTGTGTATGATTTATTACTGATTGTTGAAGATCATAAAGGTCACCAATATTTGGCTGAATCCTTAGGTCAAGAGATTGAAGATAACGAGCAGCCTGAATTGGAGTTTGTGCTTAAGCCAAACATGGGTGAAACCATCACTGATTTAGACTTCGCTCACTATGTTAGCTACCTCAACTTTTCATTTACTGCTGAAGAACTCGCTTCATTGGTTGAACCACAATTTGGTCTAACGATTAATAGTGATGACGAACGTGTATTCACTATTAATAAAGAAACGGGTCTAACCGAAGTGGTACTGAATGTTCAGCCAGGTGAATACACGATGGCGCTGAAACTGTACGACGGTGACTTGATGGTGGGTAAGAATGAAAACGACACCACTTTAAATATTGTCGAAGGTTCTGATGCCAAGATGGACGTGATCCCACTGCAGGCAGATGTCACCATTAAGCTTGATGAGTTGAAAGACTTGGGCGAGTTTACGTTTAGCGTACCGTCTGAAATTGTCAAAGAAGTGGGCGATGAAAGCCAAGTGGCGTTAATTGTTCGGATGGCATCAAGCGATAACGATGAGCTTATTCATGAGCAACAACTGGATGTCATGAGTGATAACCAAGGTGGTTACTACGCGAAAGGTGTGTTTGAAACTAAAGGCTACACAGATGTGACCGCGACAATGTCGTTCCATCACGCCAATGAAGCGGCTGAGCAATTCAATACTGTGCCATACGCCAAATGTGCGAGTGAATTGGACATTAGTTTGAATCAAAGTAGTGGTTGTAAGCTCACACTAAAACGTGAAGGTGTGATCACTAGCCATATTAAAGGCACGATGCACCTCAATGTGCTGACCAAAGACCTCCAAGCTGCAAGTGGTGCTAGCGTTTACCTCAACGGTGAATTGGTTGGCATTACGGGTAAATCACTCAGCCCTGGGTCGTTAAAAGTGCACGTGATTGGCGGTGAGTATCAAGTAAAAGCGACTAAAGAGAAAAATGTAGCGCTTGAGACGGTAACGGTAAAACCGCTTGAGGTGGTTAACCAAGCACTTTACCTACAGCGTGATCCTAATTTAGGTACTGGTAACTTTGTCGAACAACAGGTGGTGAGTGATTATAATCACTTTGGCCCAAATTTAGTGATTGCTGCAGATTTCAATGGTAACGGTAGCAAAGAATTGTTGATGAGTGGGAGCCCTGGTTATCGCATAGGTGTGATGCAAGAAGATGGTATGTATGGGTTTGAAGATTACAAATTAGGCAATTACTCAAACCGTTATGTCGATGTTGGTGATATTAATGGCGATAATGCCTTGGATTTCCTTGTTGCTGATTCTGATGATAAAGGTAATGTGAGAGTTTTCATCAATGATAAGAAAGGAAACTTTTCTCAATCAAGCCTAGTTCATGAAGGCACTTCTATTCCTACAGCTAAATTTGCTGATATCACGGGTGATGGTCATTTAGATATTGTGTTACATGCTACCCAAATTGATGAAATTATTATTTTGAGTAACGATGGGCAAGGGCAGTATTTAGAAGTGCTTCCTAGGTTAGAAGGGAAAACGAATGCCTCAAAACCTGATCTGATTGCAGTTCATGATATGAATGGCGATGGGCATCTTGATATTGTTTATGCTGGCGCTGGTACATACAGTGATGGCATTGTGTATTTGAATGACGGTAAAGGGCAGTTCCAGCAGACGGTACCACTATGGGATAATGAGTATATGCGTTCATCTAGCGCTGTCGCTGTCGGTGATCTAAACGCTGACGGTTTTCCTGATGTTGTAGTTACTGATGCCGCGAGTAATCGCTTATTTATTAATAATGGTGCTTCGCAGCTCGCATTTAGTGAGAATTCACAAATATTAGGTTCTGGTGGTGCGTCAGCAATCTTATCTGATGTCAATAGTGATGGTCACCTTGATGTACTATTGATGCAAGACATCCCAAGGGCATCCACCCTTTTTCAAAATGAGGGGAATGGGCATTTCCTTTTCCAAGGTGAGCTTGTTGATCAATCTGGCTTTACCACACAATCAAGCTTGTATACTTCGGATTTAGATGGGGACGGTGATGAAGACCTTGTTGTACTCGGTCATGATAACAAAGTACCTTTTTCAGTTGGGGCGCGTATCTACCATAATACGCCTCATTAATCGGATGTAGCCATCTAACTAGCTCCATCTTTCTTCTATATATAAGCGGCAGTTTTTCTGCCGCTTTTTTTGTTTTGGCGGTAGGTAGGCAGCTGAGTGTCAATAAGCTCAATTAGTACAAATTGGGCGATTGGGTCTAGTGTTAATACTCTATGGAAGATGTTTGCAAGGAGATAAAGATGAAGGACCAGCTTGAAGGCTACCCAGTGATCACTGAAATCCCTGTCGCATGGGGCGAGATGGATGCGCTTAATCACGTTAATAACGTGGTCTACTTCCGCTATTTTGAAACCGCGCGCATAGATTACTTCCAGCAACTCGCCTTAATGGCACAAATTCAGCAAAGCGGTATTGGGCCAGTGGTCAGTGAAACGCAGTGCAAATACAAACGCCCAGTTACCTTTCCGGATACCTTGTCAGTGGGTTCGCGAATCTGTGAACTTGGTGATGACCGCTTTACCATGGAATACATCATTTATAGCCAACGCCAAGGTAAGATCACGACCGAAGGCAGTGCCAAAGTGGTGATGGTGGACTTCAATAAGCAGCAAAAGGCATCAATCCCAGCAACGATTAGGCAAAAAATCACTGAATTAGAAGCATCTAGCACTGTTATTGCGGAGTAAAGAGGCTCTGCATGCATAGAATTAGGCTTGAGTAGCACTTTTTTATGATTGTTTGTAGAAAATGTGTTCACTTAGTGAAAATAGGGGTTTACAGCTTTTAGTTTGGACGTTAGTATACGCCGCACTTACGGAGAGATGGCTGAGTGGTTGAAAGCACCGGTCTTGAAAACCGGCATACGTTTGTAGCGTATCTAGGGTTCAAATCCCTATCTCTCCGCCACATTTTAAAACCCGCCTTGAGGCGGGTTTTTTCGTATATAGCATGTGTTTGTGAGTTGAAACATTAGTTTCGCTCGTGAGTGCGGTTATCTAGGCGTCCTGACTTCAACAGTGCCTAAAATTTAGGGTGAAGCTTACGTGAGTATTGCACAGACAGTGCTATATTTTAGCAAGCTACACTCACCCCTTTATTACAGCATGTTGTCAGGTTATTTGAGGTGAATGAGCAAATTGATGCCGATGTGAGCAAAACAATCAACACTATATGCAGTGATTCCTGTAATTGACGCTATAGCTATGTTTTGTTTATCACAAGAAGTGTTATACTCCCCACCCTGAATAGTGACAGTAATTGTTTATAGAGAAAAACAATGACAGATTTATCTAAATACAGAAACATTGGTATTTTCGCGCACGTTGATGCGGGTAAAACCACTACTACTGAGCGTATCCTGAAGCTTACTGGTAAAATCCATAAAATCGGTGATACTCACGATGGTTCAACAACTACTGACTTCATGGAACAGGAAGCTGAGCGTGGTATTACAATCCAGTCAGCTGCGACTACTTGTTTCTGGAATGATCACCGTCTAAACATCATCGATACTCCAGGACACGTAGACTTCACAGTTGAAGTATACCGTTCTCTTAAAGTACTTGATGGTGGTGTTGGTGTATTCTGTGGTTCTGGTGGTGTTGAGCCTCAGTCAGAAACTAACTGGCGTTACGCGAACGAATCAGAAGTTGCTCGTCTGATCTTCGTAAACAAACTAGACCGTATGGGTGCAGACTTCTACAACGTTGTTGACCAAGTTAAGAACGTTCTAGGTGCAACTCCACTAGTTATGACTCTACCAATCGGTCGTGAAGACGACTTCGTTGGTGTTGTAGACGTACTAAGCCGTCAAGCTTTCGTATGGGATGACACTGGTCTTCCAGAAAACTACGAAATCCAAGATATCCCAGCGGATATGGTTGACGACGTAGAAGCTTACCGTGAAGAGTTGATCGAAACAGCTGTTGAGCAAGACGATGACCTAATGGAAGCTTACATGGAAGGTGAAGAGCCTTCTATCGAAGATATCAAGCGTTGTATCCGTAAAGGTACTCGTGACCTAGCATTCTTCCCAACTTACTGTGGTTCTGCATACAAGAACAAAGGTGTTCAACTAGTTCTTGACGCAGTTGTAGATTACCTACCATCTCCAACAGAAGTTGACGCTCAGCCTCTAACTAACCCAGAAGACGGCGAGCCAACTGGTGAAGTTGCTACAGTATCTGCTGAAGAGCCACTACGTGCTCTAGCGTTCAAAATTATGGACGACCGTTTCGGTGCCCTAACTTTCATCCGCATCTACTCTGGTGTAATGAAGAAAGGTGACACGATTCTTAACTCAGCAACTGGTAAGACTGAGCGTATCGGCCGTATGGTTGAGATGCACGCTGACCAACGTAACGAGATCGATTCAGCACAAGCTGGTGACATCATCGCTGTTGTTGGTATGAAGAACGTTCAAACTGGTCACACTCTATGTGATCCTAAGCACGAATGTACTCTTGAGCCAATGATCTTCCCAGAACCAGTAATCTCTATCGCTGTTGCTCCTAAGGACAAAGGCGGTTCTGAGAAGATGGGTATCGCTATCGGTAAGATGGTTGCAGAAGATCCATCTTTCCAAGTTGAGACTGACGAAGATTCAGGCGAAACGATCCTTAAAGGTATGGGTGAACTTCACCTAGACATTAAGGTAGATATCCTTAAGCGTACTTACGGCGTAGACCTAATCGTTGGTCAACCTCAGGTTGCTTACCGTGAAACTATCACTCAAGCGATTGAAGATAGCTACACGCATAAGAAACAGTCTGGTGGTTCTGGTCAGTTCGGTAAGATCGACTACCGCATCAAGCCAGGTGAAGTTGGTTCTGGCTTCAAGTTCACATCAACTGTAGTTGGTGGTAACGTTCCTAAAGAATTCTGGCCTGCAGTAGAGAAAGGCTTCGAAGGCATGATGGACAACGGTGTTCTAGCTGGCTTCCCAGTACTAGACGTTGAAGTTGAACTATTCGATGGTGGTTTCCACGCAGTCGATTCATCTGCAGTAGCATTTGAAATCGCAGCGAAAGGTGCATTCCGTCAATCTATGCCTAAAGCTGGTGCTCAACTTCTTGAGCCAATCATGCACGTTGACGTGTTCACTCCAGAAGACCACGTTGGTGACGTAATCGGTGACCTTAACCGTCGTCGCGGCATGATCAAAGACCAAATGGCTGGCGCAACTGGCGTACGTATCAAAGCAGACGTTCCTCTATCAGAAATGTTCGGCTACATCGGTACTCTACGTACAATGACTTCTGGTCGTGGTCAGTTCTCTATGGAGTTCTCACACTACGCACCATGTCCTGCAAACGTTGCTGAAGCAGTAATTGCAGAAGTTAAAGAGCGCGAAGCTTCTAAAAAGTAATTAGAACTTAACGTTACTTAACTCAAAAGCCCCGATAGCAATGCTATCGGGGCTTTTTTATGCTTTTTGAAATGTCATTGTTGAGTTGCTACAGCTGCAGCTCGCTACAATCTATACCGTTACTAACCGTGCTGTTTGTAATTTTGACTCTTAGGTGGGAAGTCGTTGGTATCTAGTCTTGGGAGAAGAAATGGAGACGCTGTTTCAATATCTACGATATCCACCTCGGTTGTGAACGCTAACTTACACCCTTGTTTCTCTAATTCATCAATCACATCCTGACTAGAGGAGCCGTAAGGGTAGCATGCTGTCCAATTTGTCATGTCGCAGCCTAATGATTGAAGAAAGTCCTTAGACTTTGATATTTCTGCGTGCAATGCGCCGTTATCTAGCTTATCCCACCAATAATGATCATACCCATGACACCCGATGTGCATGCCATCTCTTACCATTTGTTTTAGTTGCCAAGTATTCATATAGAGCTCTTTGGCAAAGGTTCTTTCAGCGATCCCAACGTATTTCTCGAAGTACTTGCTCGAGAGTTCATTTCTCACCACTTCTGGTAAAGCGTGCTGAAGTATTCTTTTAATGAAAATGATGTCTTTATTATCAAACCTATTGGCGACAGCAAGTTCTGCGTAATACTCATCAAAGCTTTTAAGTTGATGTTTCAGCTTGTTTTTTTCAATATCAAATTTTAAGTCTTGCAGAATATCTGCAGTGTTCGCTAGTGACGCTAATATGAAGTGGATTTTGTTTACATCTAATAAAGTGTGCTCGAGAATCGCTTTGGCTGGAACAAAGAAAGAGCCCTGAATCCCCATCTCTTTTAATACGGGATAGACATGATTGAAGTGTTCAGCATAGCCATCATCAAAGGTCAGTAACAGGGCATTGTGTGGTAGTGCGATTTTACCTTCTTTGTGACGGATAACATCTTCCATGGAAACTATTTGGTAGTGGTTATTAAAGAAGGTGACTTGCTCAATAAATTGGTTTAGCTCTAGCCCTTTGATTTCAGGATATCTTGAGTCTTTTATCTCTCTGACATAGTGATACATTACAACGGTTAATTTGCTCATATTGGGTCCATCAGTCAGAGTCAAAGTTTACTGATGTGCAGTTTACTGAAATCCAATAGCAAAAACTTATCTTTTTGCTATCAAAGAATCACAATGTTGATACTTTCCTTGATAGATAAAAAAACGCCGCGCTAGCTTAGCTAGCGCGGCGTTTTTGCTGGAATAGCGTATGTAGGGCTTAGTGAAGCTTAAAGTAGCCTAGTTCTTGTTTCTGGCGCTCTGCTAGTGCAGATACTTCGTTACTTGCGGAGGCACTTTGGCTGATGCCTGCAGCAGTTTGGCTTACAATTTCAAAGATGTTGGTGATGTTACGGTTAATATCAGCTGTTACCTGCGATTGTTCTTCTGCTGCAGTGGCAACTTGGGTATTAATTTCCGTGATATCTGATACTGACTCAGTGATGCTGATCAGCGCGTCGTTCGTCTGTTTGGCAAGCTCACGGTTGCGCTGAAGCATATCAAGGCCAGATTGCATGCTGTCGTTAGCGATCCCAGACTTCGACTGTAGCTCTTCAATGATGCTTTGGATCTCATGAGTTGACTCTTGAGTACGTGCTGCAAGCATACGAACTTCATCAGCAACAACCGCAAAACCACGACCGCTTTCACCTGCACGAGCTGCTTCGATTGCTGCGTTCAGTGCTAGCAGGTTAGTTTGCTCTGAGACGCTGCTGATAACTTCAATAACCTTACCAATTTGCTCAGATTGAGCCTGCAGCTGTGTTACCATCTCAGCGGCTTCATTTAGCTGGGATGCCATTTTTTCATCGGCTTCGCTGCTTTCTGTGAACAGATCTAAGCCTTGCTGTGCCATGCGGTTGGCTTCTTGCGCTGTAGAATCGGCATTGAGTGCGCTTTCGTTAACGTTCTGGGCAGTGCTTGATAGTTGGTTAACCGCTGATGCTACTTGCTCGATTTCGATGCGCTCTTGGTCGGCATTGGCTTCAGATTGCGTCATTACCGATGCCAACTCTGTTGAAGCAGATGCTACTTCTTCACTAATGCGAACCAAGGAATCTACAGTCGTACGTAGTTGAGTGACTGTTGAGTTTACGTCTTCTGAAAGTTGACCGATTTCGTTATTACCCGCGATCTCCACTTGAGCGTTGAGGTCGCCTTTCGCTACTTTACGCATTGCGTTTTGCAGGTTAGTGATAGGGCGAGTGATCAAGCCGGTTAGGTACCAAGCGACAGCGATAGAAATAGCAAGGAATAAGAGTGTTAGCGATGCGGCTTGGAAAATAGTATCGGTAAGTAGTTCTTCTTCGTAAGCAATTTCTTCTTGGATCACACGAGTGACTTCCTCGCTTAATGCATCCATCGACAATACTAGCTTATTACCTGTTTCGCGGAACTCGTTTACCATTGAACGGTATTGTGAGTTTGATAGAGCACCATTGTTATGCTGTTCCTGCGATGGGATCATGGTGTTTTTTGCGAAAGCAATGTAGTTATCGAGAGCGAGTTTTACATTTGCAAGTTCATCACTCAGCTCTGGTAAGGTGCCGAGATCAGCCATCACTTTGTGTGCATCTTGTCGGGTAGTTGCCATTACACGCGGGAACTCACGCATTTTATCTTCGTCGTATAGGCTATAAACCGCAGCCATACGCATCAGGTAAACATGATCGACAAGATCATCGACTTCGTCTTTATGTTGAAGTGCGGAAGAAGTAGTTTCGCTAATTTCATCAATAACATGGCTAATATTATTTTGTGCTACACCTAGCGCCGCCATGATTAATACGGTGGCGAATAACGTAGGCATAAGAATTTGCTTACGTATTGAAAGGTTTTTGATTGAAAGCGGCATTAATGACTCCATCAATTTAGAATGTTGTATTGTGGTTTGCTGTTGAACTTGTTGGTTGGGTATCGACGCTTTTACATTTTTCTTAAGTGAAAATTTAAATAAATTTCAATTTCCATGCATTCATGAACTTGATGGTTATTTATAAAATAAAAAAGCGATATTAATTCGTGGTCGACAAGAATAAATAATTGAAAATAAATTGCTTTATTATTAATGGAAAATGACATTTAAATATTGATAGGAGCAATTTTATTAAACTAATAGAGCGAGGGTGAAATTTCAGATTTATCCTGAAAGTTATTATTGATTAAAAGTATATAAAATACTGAACTATGCGATTTTATAAATGGTTGTTTGACTATTGTTTTATTGTGGAAATTTCGTTTTAACCATTTACTGGGGCTCCTATTACTCTGTATGGCAATGATTCTCCTGTGTTATTTACAGTAATTCGCAGTAAAGAAACATGAATTTTCTATTGTTAATTATTGATTTTAATCGCTATTATCTGCTTTGTCACGCTGTGGAGATGAGAAGCGGCTATTAGCACTTTTATGTGACGTTCTTCATCTATAATTTATAGAAGGGGAGGCATAGGAGTTAGATTATGTATGTAGCGATTGAGCACGAAATAACAGATGCGGTCTTATTTCGTAAGAAGGCAAGCGAAAAATTACACCATCCGCCAGCAGGGATGCAGGTCGTTACTGCGATGTTTGATCCTCACGAAGCCACTTGTCAGTGTATTTGGTCGGTGAATTCGATTGATTTGGTTGTGGATTTTATTAATCAAGAATTTTCTGATTGCGCAATTAACTCTTATTTTGAAGTAGACCCTGATATTGCTATCGGGTAAAGGTATCTCATTTCCAGTATAGGTTGTGTTTAAATTAATTTTAATGTTTTGATATCAAAATATTGGGTTGGTTGTTGGCCTGACTTGATACAAGGCGTTGGGGGATCGTGAAGAAAAAGCCCCAGCTTCATCCTAAGCCAGGGCTGTGTTTGAACTATATTGTTAACTACCTGCGATATTTAAACGCGCGAAGCGAATTTGCGGGGCAAAGAAGTCACGTTCGTAGTCGTTTTGAAGTTGGTTACCAACAGCATCGATCTCTTTCAGCATTTGATAGAAGTTACCTGCAACAGTAATTCCTCGCACTGGTTGTACGCGTTTACCATCACGGCATAAGAAACCGCTAGCGCCAAATGAGAAGTCACCACTTACAGCATCCGCTCCAGAGTGAACCCCTTGAAGCTCAACAAGCTCAAGGTATTCTCCCGCTGTTACTTCCGCTTCAGAGCTGGTGCCTGTTGCAATTACAGTGTGGCGGCTGGAAACACCTAGGCCACCTTTCGCAGAACGTGAGGCGTTAGCTGTGTTTTCAATGCCAAAGAAGCTGGCTGTATGACTGTTGTGTAGTAGGCTTTGCAGCTCACCTTCACCGATTAAAATCGTATCTTTAGTTGCATAGCCCTCGCTATCAAACGCCTTGATGGCAGAGCCACCTTCAATCATCGCGATGTCGGACACGGTCAGCAGTGGGCTTGCTACTTGGGTGTGTAATGCTTCACGCCAAGGGTTGATGCCTTTCATGGCTGCTTGACCTGACAAACACATCCCAAAAGCGCCAAATAAGCTGCTTAAGCAGCTTAATTCGAACATAACGCTGTAGCTGTTGGTGGCAATAGGTTTGCCTTCTAGTAGCGCAAATGCTGTCTCGTAGCCGTGATTGATACAGAATTCTGGATCAAGTTGCTCAAAGCGACGACCAGATGACATCCCGCCATGCATTGCTTGCAGGCCATCCTTTTCAATCAGGCTATAAGCGTAACAATAAGTTGAGCGCTCTTGATGCTGACACAATGTGCCCTGAGTATTGGCGAGGATCACTTGGCTATCTGATTCGCCAAAGCCGTTATAAGGAGCACTTTTGGCATGAGGCTTAGCAACAACACCGCTTTCTAGCGCAAGAGCGAGAGCTATTTTATCATCAACTGTCGCATCGTCTTGCTGGTAAATTTCAGCAACCTCTGTAGTGAGTTTGCTATCGACACAGCTGATGGTTTGATGCTCATCGGCTTGGGTGAACTTAGCGTTGGTTAGGGCTTGCTCTACCATCGCATCAAGGCTGGTTGGCTCTAATGATTCTGAGTAGCTCGTGGCGACATGACCCTCTTTTACCACGCGTACCCCAATCACTTGCCCAGAAGTAACCTTGTACTCATCTAGCTCACCAGCATTGGCTTTGAGTGAGAAATTGTTACTGCGGTTAGCGATGACATCGGCTTGGGCATTGGCTGCCTCTACGCGCTCAAGTACATGATTGATTGCGTTATGTAGTTTGTTTGAATCTGCCATTAGTTACCGCCTCCCACAAGAATGTTATCGACTTTCAGAGCCGCTTGGCCCACTGTGGTTGGTACTGAACCACTTACAGAACCACACATGCCTGCCGCGAGTGCGAAGTCTTGCCCAACCATGCTAATTTCTTGCAGTACCTTAGGACCTGTACTGATTAAGGTCGCTGTTTTAAGGGGCTTAGTGATCTTACCGTTTTCAATCAGATACGCTTCTTGAACGGCAAAGTTAAATTCCCCCGTTCCTGGTTGTACCGAGCCTCCGCCCATCTTCTTGGCATAAATCCCTTTTTCAACGCTGCTCACCATGTCATCTAAGCTGCTATCGCCAGCTTCGATAAAGGTATTACGCATACGAGAAGTTGGAGCGTATTTGTAAGACTCGCGACGACCAGAGCCTGTTGGCGCATAACCAGTTTTTAGTGAGCCCATGTGATCGACCATAAAGCTGGTGAGCTTGCCGTCTTTGATCAACTGAGTGCGCTGGGTTTCCATGCCCTCATCGTCAATATTGATTGAGCCCCATTCGTTGCTCATGGTGCCATCATCTACGGCATTGACCACAGGGTTTGCAATCATCTCGCCCATTTTGTCGTGGAACACAGAGGCTTTTTTAGCAACTGAAGTGGTTTCTAGTAAGTGTCCACATGCTTCATGGAAAATGACACCACCGAAGCCGTTACCAATGATCACCGGCATTTCACCGGATGGGCAAGGCTCAGCGAAGAGTTTGATCATCGCTTGTTTCGCGACATCCTGACCTAGCTGTTCGGCATTTAAGGTATCGAGGAATTCCCAACCTGTTAGAGCGCCAGGGGCTTCAAAGCCTGTTGATTGCTCGCTACCATTTTGTGCTATCGCGGTAGCAGCCACACGAGAGTAGTGGCGTGTATCGCCGATATGAAGACCTGTTGAGTTGAAGATCTCAACTTGTTGTTCGCGCTGCAAAATACGACCAATGAATTGCGAGATTTTCTCGTCTTCATCGCGAGCCGCTTGGTTAGCATGGCGTAGGAAGGCAATTTTACCTTCAAGGTTGGTGTCTTTTGTCAGTGGGTGCTTACATTGGTGCTTGCTGTTGTAACGGTTAAGGTTAAGCGCACCCGCTTGGGCAATTTGTTCACGCTTATCTTTAGCAGCTAGCAGGCTAGTTACGCGTTTTAGCTCTTCTTCTTCTGTGCTGTTGGTGTAGCCGTAAAGCACTTTGTGACCGAAGAAAAGGCGGATACCAATACCGAAATCGATACCGGAGTTAATTTTGTCTACCTTGCCAGAGATTAATTCCACCGAGCTAGACTGGTGGTGTTCCACGAAGAGTTCAGCAAAATCGGCGCCCAGAAATAGCGCATGGTCAATGACCGACTTTGCAATAGCAGGGTTTAGCATAGGTGCTCCTTGCTGAAATAGATGTTTGTACCGCCTTTGTACTGATCAAAAAGAAGGGGGGGAGAACATGCCTCAATACCGACTTTTCGATGAGTATTAATCTAGCGGTTTTCTATGAGTTAGCTCTATAGCATGTGTGCGATAAAGCATGACAGAGAAGCCTAGCCGCCATGATCTCGTGTCATGAATTGGATAGGCTTTTCTCTATCATAGCTTTTTTAAGACTATTCAGCTTGTTGGATGAGTGAAAGTAGGATGTTTTCTAGTTCGTCGTACGGCAATAGGTCTTTATCAATCACTTCAAAGCGAGATTCAAACCCTTCTAGCGACAGCTCATTGACTGAAACTACTTGGTTAACGGCGTTGAAGGCGTAACAACCACGTTCAGTATTCACAACGGCTTTTACTCGCATCGCGTTAACGTTGGAAAGCAGTTTAAATAGTTGTGAGAAATCGAAAACTTGATCGGCCGCGAAGAACCAGCCACAACTTTTGTAGCCTTGACCTGAATTTTCTTTGCGTACGTATGTTTGACCCGGTGCCAATTCAAACCCCGGTAGTGGGGCTGCGTCATCGCTGTGGTGATGGTGGTGGCTATGGGCTGCTTGACGTTGCACGCGTTCTAATTCAAGCCACTCAAGAGCCAGTTCACCTTGTTCTACTTTACCGATCGCCGCTTTGGCTGGTTCGCATGATTCTGCGAAAGTTTCAAAGGCGATTAAATCGTAATCGACACACTCATCGACCTTGTTAGCAACAAGAACATCTGCCAAAGCAAGTTGGTCTTGGAAGTTTTGGTTATCGGTGTACAAAGTATCAGAGAAGTGGCGAGGATCCACCAAAGTGATGGTTGCTTTTAAATCGATGTAGTTAGCAAAAGACTCAGACGTTAGTTTGTTGATGATCTCTTTAGGGTGCCCTAAACCCGTAGGTTCTAGAATCAGGCGATCTGGCTTTTCCGCCAGTAGAGCATTGATGCCCACCGACATTGGCAGTCCTGCCACACAGCACATACAGCCGCCCGGCACTTCTTGTACTAGAGCACCTTGTTTATTGAGCATCGCTCCGTCTACACCGACGTTTCCGAATTCATTGATCAGAATTGCCCACTTTTCGTTTTCTGGTTTACGAGCCAGCAGCGATAAGATTGAGGTCGTTTTACCGGCACCTAAAAAGCCAGTGATGATATTAGTTGGAATGCGCTTCATAAGGCCCCGTTTAATGGCTACATAAATAAACGTTATATTATTACAAAACTCACTTTACCGAAATGCGCTCTGTTTGCCTAATACTAACTACTCAATGCTTGCTATCAGGCTGCAACTCAACTCTATCGGCAAATTCTTTCAGCGCTTCTGGATTGGCAAGAGCACCGATGTTGTTAACGGGGCGGTGCTCAACCACTTCTTTGACTGCCAGTTCGACTAGCTTGCCTGATTTTGTGCGTGGAATATCGTTGACCGTTAAGATCACCGAAGGAACGTGGCGTGGTGAGCAGTTTTGTTTAATGCGCTGGCAAAGAGTCGCTTTGAGCGCATCGGTTAACGCATGCTCTGACTGTAGTTGAACGAAGAGTACCACTCGAATGTCGTTTTGCCACTGTTGACCAATAACCACGGAATCGACAATCTCTGGTAGCGGATTGACCTGACGGTAAATTTCAGCAGTCCCGATCCGTACTCCGCCGGGATTTAAGACGGCATCTGAGCGACCAAAGAAAGTAAATCCACCGTGGTGGTGATGCATCACGAAATCACCGTGATGCCAAGTATTTGGGTAGGTTTGCCAATAAGCTTGGTGATAGCGGCAGCCATCGTGATCGCGCCAAAAGCCAATCGGTTGATTCGGAAAGCTGTTACAACACACCAGTTCACCTTGCTGTTCAATCACAGCGCTACCTTGAGGGTCATACACTTGTACATCCATCGCTAACGCAGGACCTTGGCAGGCACCGCGATACACTGGCACCAGTGGGTTGCCGATGACAAAGCAGCCACAAATATCTGTCCCTCCTGAAATGGATGATAGTTGGAGATTGGATTTAATCGCGCGATAGACATAATCAAATTGCTCTGGCGCAAGTACAGAACCGGTTGAGCATAGCGTTCTTAATGCGGGGTAAACACCAAGCTGATTGGGCTGGTAGCCTTGTTTTTCGAGTGCCTCTAAATATTTGGCTGAGGTGCCAAATAAGCTCACATTTTCCTGTTCAGCAAGATGCCACAGCACTTCACCGTTAGGGTAAAACGGTGAGCCATCATAGAGTATGAGTGTTGTGCCTGAAGCTAATCCGCTCACGAGCCAATTCCACATCATCCAGCCACAGGTGGTGAAATAAAAAATGTTATCGCCTGGCTTTATATCGCAGTGAAGTTGGTGCTCTTTGAGGTGATTAAGCAAAGTGCCACCGACACTGTGAACGATACATTTCGGCTTACCTGTGGTGCCCGAAGAATAAAGAATGTAGAGCGGATCGTTAAACGCGACGGCAGTAAAAGATAAGTTTGAGGGTGGGTTTTGCTTGAGAATGCGTTGCCATGTTGTTTGCTCTACTTGTTGGACTGTAGGCAAGAGGGGAGCAAGGGGCTGCTTTGACTGTGTTGCTGTTTGGCGAATATGTTCAATTAACACACAGTGCTGAACACTTGGGAGCTTTGCCAGTATTTGCGCTAGGTTTTCTTCACGGTTGTGTATTTTACCGTTGTAACGATAGCCATTTGCGCCGAATAAGACCTTGGGTTCGGTTTGTCCAAACCGCTCTACTACACTATCCACGCCGAAATCGGGTGAAGTCGATGTCCAAATTGCGCCTAATGAGGTGGTTGCTAGCATGGCGATAATAGCTTGAGGAATATTGGGTAAATACCCTGCGACTACATCGCCTTTTGTAACGCCAACTGATTGAAGGTATTGCGCTATTTGTGAGGTCTGCTCGTAGACTTGCTGCCAGCTAAGTTGCTGTCGAAACTGATCTTCTCCTTCGCAATGAAAGATAATCGCAAGGCTCGTTGGCTCTACTCTTATTTTTGTCTTTTCCTCATGTTGCAGGGTATTCGTTGAGGCATGTTGGTGAGTGGCTAGCAGTGGTTGTAATAAGTTTTCGGCAAAGTTGAGCTGACTATTTGCAAACCACTGTGTGTCTTTGTTTGTGAGTGATACTGTTGTTTGAGAGGCAACTTTTGAAGGCAAGAATTTGATGGGGAGCTGTTTATCACCAATAATGCCACAGAAGTCCCACACCAGAGCCCAAAAAGCGTCACTATGGTCAATTGACCAGCGGTGAAGCTGATGATAATCATGAAATAAATATTGATGCTGCTCGCTGACTCTTACCATGAATTGATACAGCAAGCTGTCATGAATTTTATGCTTATCGGGCTGCCACATTGGTATCGTATTTTCAGCTTTGGTATCACTCTGTTTATTTATTCCGTGTGGTTCTGCACTTTGCTTTTCCATATCCAGCTCTTCCGTCTCATTTTGTTATCTATGAGGTTTTGCTCATGGGAGGTTGTTTAGGTTTTATCTTGATGAACACGATCAGGGTGCGCTTGCTGAAAAGCGGGTAATTGCTCACAGGCGCGGTGAATGTCTTGGATTAATGGAAAAGGCGTTAAATCAAAATCAAACCGCAGTGCGTTATACACTTGGGGGATCAAACAGATATCGGCAAGAGTCGGTGTATCGCCACAGCAAAAGTCGGTAGGCATTGTGCGGTGCATCAAATGATGCTCAAAAGCAGTGAAGCCGCGCTTAAGCCAGTGGTGATACCAGATCATTTTTTCGGTTTGTTGGATTTGCCATTCGCTATTGAGGTAGTTAAGCACGGCTAAGTTGTTAAGTGGATGAATGTCACACGCAATCAGTAAAGAGAGTGATCGGCATTGCGCTTTCTGCCAAGGATCTGCGGGTAATAAAGCAGGCTGAGGGTGCAACTCATCAAGGTACTCAATGATTGCTAACGACTGACTAAGCGTCCCATGCTCTGTATCTAGGCAAGGTACCCGTTGGTTAGGGTTGAGCTGTAGGTAATTCTCGCTAAATTGCTCGCCATCAAGCAATGATATAGGAATCGCTTCGTACTCAAGCCGCTTTAAATTTAGCGTAATCCGAACCCGGTAAGCTGCAGAGGAGCGGTAGTAATCATAGAGTTTCATGGTCGCTATCCTTTATTTATCTCTATGTTTATTTTTCTTTTCTATTTTGGATTTGGCTCTTGATGATGAACCGCATGATGGTTGAGATCTTCTGCTAAATATTTGTGCTGATATTTCACTACCTGCTGATCAATGGCACCAAAGATGGATTGCCCTTCATCATCAAGCATTTCAATGCGTACCCGATCGCCAAAGCGTAAGAATGGGGTTTGCGTGCTACCGTACTCTAACATTTCCAGCATACGTTGTTCTGCCAAGCAGCAAGAACCATTACGACGGTCGCGATTTGACACGGTGCCAGAACCAATAATGGTGCCAGCACCGAGAGGACGCGTTTTGGCGACATGTTGTAATAAATTAGCGAAATTGAACGTCATGTCGGTTGCGGCATGGGGTTGACCAAATAAGGTGTCGTTGAGGTGAACTCGGAGTCTGTGATGGACTTTAAAGTCGTACCATGCATCGCCTAGTTCATCGGGCGTGACTGCGACGGGAGAAAAGCTGGAGGCGGGTTTTGATTGGAAAAAGCCAAACCCTTTTGCGAGTTCATTGGGGATCAAATTACGCAGCGAAACATCATTGACCAACATCAGTAAGCGAATGTGGTGATGCGCCTCTTCGGTACGCAGTCCCATAGGTACGTCATCGGTGACAATCGCAATTTCCCCTTCAAAATCAATTCCCCAGTTTTCATCGGCAGCTTCGATATCTTGCGTTGGGCCAATAAAACGGTCAGACATGCCTTGATACATGAGTGGGTCGGTCCAAAAGCTTTCCGGCATTTCAGCACCTCGCGCTTTACGAACGAGTTCGACATGATTGACGTATGCGCTGCCATCTGCCCATTGATAGGCGCGAGGCAGAGGAGAGGCGCAATGATCAGGATTGAAAGAAAAGCTGTGCTGAGCATCGCCGTTATTGAGATCGCGCGATAGGTGCTGTAAGTCCGATTCGACGATATCCCAATTATCGAGGGCAAATTGAAGCGTAGGGGCTATGTCATGGGCATGAACAGCAAGGCGAAGATCTTTGGAGACTATGATGAGTTGACCATCACGACCTTGATTTAATGAGGCTAGTTTCACAATAAGCTCCTGATTAATAGGGTTATAGTTTTCAGGTTAGTTGCTGTTGTTATCTTTGTTGATCTAACCAAGAATAGACGTATTGGCTGTTTTCAACGCCTTCTGGCAATGGCGCGATGTCGAGCGGATAGCGCGCATCTATCATCACCGCTACTTCATCGGTTTGTTGTTTGGGGCTTTCTAGGCTGTTTCTTAATGCCTTGGGGTGCGGTCCGTGTGAAAAGCCACAAGGGTGATGCGTGATCATGCCTGCATCAATATTGTCGCGACTGAAGAAGTTACCTTGGTGATAAAACAGCACTTCATCGTAGTCATCATTATTATGAAAAAACGGAACTTTAAGCGCTTGAGGATCGGACTCAATAGGGCGAGGCACAAAGGTACAAATCACAAACCCGTTGGCAACAAAAGTGGTGTGTGCTGAGGGTGGCAAATGGTAGCGATGACTCATCAAAGGGCGAATATCGCGCCAGTTGAGTTTAAAGGCGGTGAGGTTACCTTTCCAACCTTGGGCATCTAATGGGTTAAACGGGTAGGTAATGGTATTAAGAGTATTGCGGGCTTTGAGTTTGACTTGCCACTCTTGAGTATTGCTTTGCTGAGCGAGAAAGGCATCGTCAATACGAGCGTATTCTAAGACCGCAGGGTCAAAGATAGCGTGTTGACCCACGAGACCTCGCTCCGCCATTTGGTAACTGCCATTAGTCGCTTCGATCATCAATAGCGTGACGGTTTCATTATCTTTGATATTGATACGCCAGCTGGTGGCACGCGGCAATAAAATGTAATCACCGTCACCAAAACTCAGGTGCCCATAATCGCAAAATAACTCGCCACTACCTTGATGAACAAACAAGACTTCATCGCCATCACCGTTACGAACCAGATGATCCATATTCTTTGAACTTCGCCATAACCGCATTTTAAGTTGCTGGTTGTAAAGCAGTAACTCGGCATCCCATGGGCTATCACCTTTCGGAGCTAAACGGTTTGTATCGATTGCACGAGGGCGTAGTTCGCCTTCCCATTTTATCCAGCCTGTTGGAGGATGTTGATGATACATATGGCTCGCAGGGCCGAAGAAGCCTTCTTTGCCGCACTCACGCTCAAAGGTACCTTCTGGCAAGTCGCAATGGGCTTGTCGCGATGCATTACCTTCAACGATGGGAAATTGAAACCATTGACGCATTTTGTGATCCCTCAACAAAACTGTTTGCTTGTATTAACTCTGGTTGAGAGTTGGTGATCCGGCAAGGTAACGGCTTGTTATCACTATAAAGGCTGACTGCTGAAGGTTAGGGAAATTAGGGGGGGATTGTAGGCAGAGGTTGACAGTTTCGTCATAGAAGCTGGTATCTCTGTGCTGAATACGGATAAGCGAACAATGAGATATTAATAATGTTGTAAATAATTTGTTACGCCATGAGCGACGGCTTTTCTTAATAATGGGTTATCGTCGTTTCATGTTGCTTTCTAACCTTTAAACATAACCGCTACACATCGTTCTAAATATAAAAATGACATTGACGTTTTTGCTGTAGGGGAAGGGGGAAAGGTGAGATTATGGGAAGTGCAACGCAATATGTATCAAAAAAGCCGGATCGGTTTGGAGTGATCCATTGGAGTGATGACGAACACTTAATTTGGCATGACTTAATTACGCGCCAACTACGCTGTATTCAAGGTCGGGCATGTGATGAATATTGCCAAGGACTGACGCTATTAGATTTACCCACAGATCGCGTTCCTCAGTTAAATGAAGTCAATCAGGTACTGGAAAGCACCACGGGGTGGCGCTGTGTTGAAGTTCCCGCTTTGATAAACTTTGACCGCTTCTTTTCAATGCTTGCCAATCAGCAATTTCCTGTAGCGACTTTCCTACGTCGTCGTGAAGAGTTTGATTATCTGCAAGAGCCGGATTTTTTCCATGAGATTTTTGGCCACTGCGCGATGCTGACTAACCCCGATTTTGCTGCTTTTACCCATGCATATGGGCGCTTGGGCTATCAAGCCAATAGCCAGCAACGTGTTTTTCTGGCGCGCTTGTATTGGTTTACGGTTGAGTTTGGCTTGCTCGAAACGCCTCACGGTTTGCGAATTTATGGTGGTGGCATCTTATCTTCACCAGGTGAAACTCTCTATGCGATGACAGATCCCAAACCGCTAATTAAACCTTTTGATCCTGTCGATATTATGCGAACTCCTTATCGTATCGACATTATGCAACCTATCTATTTCAAACTGCCAGCCATTAAACACCTCTATCAATTAGCCCAGCAAGACATGATGGCTATGGTCGCAAAAGCTCAACAATTAGGGCTACATCGACCGCTCTTCCCTCCAAAAACAACAACTCAAGATCCACTTTCAGCCTAGCGCTTAGCAAAATGCTAGCTATTACTTATTTATGCTGATTTTTCACGGAGAGAACTGCATGACAATGAAATTACACGAACTTGGATGTGAAGCATGCCAAGCGGATGCCCCACGTGTTACTGAAGATGAAATGGCCGCTCTCAGGGTGAATATCCCTGATTGGAAAGTGTTAGAGAGAGACGGTATTTTTCAGCTAGAGCGGGAGTACCGTTTTAAAAACTTTAAACTAGCATGGGTATTTACCAATCAAGTCGCGGAGTTGGCTGAAGTGGAATTTCATCACCCAGCTATTACTCTGGAATGGGGTAAAGTCACTGTATGCTGGTGGAGTCATTCAATCAAAGGATTGCACAAGAACGATTTTATCTGCGCAGCAAAAACCGATCGTTTGTTTGATGAGCAAGGCTAATAGGCTTTGTTAACAAAAAAACCAGCTTTATCATGAAGCTGGTTTTTATAGTGTTACTGCTGTGGAATGTGGCTGAAAACGTTAGCCTCGTGAGCGCGCTTTTTCTACCAAGTTAAATTGCTGAGTCGCTTTTTTCATTGCATCACGTGCTGCACGTGGTTTACGTTTCTGCTGCCATTGCTCAGAGAAGTCTAAATATTGATTTGCACTGGCTAAACGGATAGAGATAAGTGATGAAAAGTCAGCAGGTAACTCTTTCGCCACTTTATCAACTTTATTCAACAAGGAATCCAATTTAGCTTCACTGCGTACACGCTTAAGCTGGGATTTGAATTGGTCAAATTGCTGAGCGTAGATCAGCTCTGCTGATTCATATGGGAACGGCGCAGGAAGACCATCAGATTTGGCTTTACGGTACATCTCTAAATGAGTGATGGCTTTTTTGAGCATTTTCGCTTGCTGGAGTTGCTCAACAGTCCCTTCAGTTTCGAGGAAGAAAGTATCACCAACTTTGAGAAGAGTATCGATATCTTCTAAGTTTTGCGTTTTCATCGCCGTGGCAAACTGTTTGGCATAGGTTTCTTCTGCAAGTGACGTTGGGTTGAACTTGCTGTCGTGACGGAGCGTTTGTAGCTCGGTAAGCAGCTGGTAAATATCGGTTTCTGCCGTTGGCTGATAGTTCCCTTTTTCTAATGCATTATTGATACGACTTACCGTGGAATCAATTGCGGATTGCCAGCTCGTCGTTATATCGGTTTTCATGCGATGGAGTCGCTGAGAGTCAGGGTACAGCACATCAGCTTTTGAAAGCTCAGTTTCAATCGCGTAGTAATCAGGGAAGCGTTTATTACGCGAATTGAGCACTTGATCGATTCGATGATCGTAAATTGCAATAATCGCATTTTGTTTTTCACGAAGAAGCCCTTGCGCAATGAGAGGGTACTGAGATTGTAACTCTGCTAACTGATCCACAACTTCTTGTGGTTTGAGGTATTTCAGTTGCGCTTCTTTATGTTGAGCTTGTTTTAGCTGCGCAATTGTCGTGGTGAGATCTGTAATGGTTTCTTTCTGCTGATAGAACACATAACCAAGCACCGAACTTAGCCCTAAGATAGCCGCCGTAATCATGATGGCTGGCTTATGTTGCTTATGAAGTTGCTGCTGCATTTGCTCAATATTATCGAGGCGTTCACTCGCCTGTAATGCCAAGCCTTGTTGCACTGTTCGCCATTTCGATGACGTCAAATGTTTAGGACGTTGCGGCTGAATCTTCTCTTTGAGCGCTTGATCGGCAGGTTTGCGGTGGTAAGGGTGTTTACTTGAGCAAAGTTCGTAGCTAATACAACTCAGCGCAAAGATATCATCTTGGACACTCGGTGCATTGCCTTCGAGTAAGTTAATTGAAGCATAGTTAGGTGTATAACCACCAAATTCAACATCGTTCTCCGGTTGAACGGCAGCATATTCATCTTGCTTAATAGCGGTTTTTTTCGCGATGCCAAAATCAAAGATCTTAATTTCACCATCACGGGTCAACATGATGTTGCTCGGCTTAAGATCGGCGTGTACTACCCCGTTTTTATGGGCATAAGTGAGTGCCGACATCATTTGATCAAGTAACGGAATTGCGCGTTTGTATGGTAAACCGTGTGGGCGCGAGCGTTGGATCACAACATCCAACGTTTCACCATCAAGGTATTCCATCACGATGTAGTAGATCTTCTTGTCGATCCCGAAGTCGTACACCCGAATGATATTGGGGTGACTTAGCTTTTGTGTTGTTTGTGCTTCGTGGATCAGCACCTTCGCAGCGTCGGGCTGATTGATAAATTCATTTTGTAGTGCCTTAATGGCTACAAAAGGGTTTGCAACTCCAGCTGCTTCTAATAATAAATCCGTCGCCCGATAGACGTTACACATTCCACCATGACCAATACGAGATTCTATACGATAGCGCCCTTTGATAACGGTATTTAATAAGTCAGCGTTATTAGATTCAGTATTTGTATTCTCATCAGGCTGTTTGGCTGAATTAGGAGATGGCTTACGAGTATGTTTGGTCTCGTTATTGGTATTTTTAATTACAGTTTGATTATTTAAATCTTCTTTGTTTTCTGTCTCATGGGATGAGTTGTTTTTGTGTTGCGTGGTTTCTTTAGATGTTTTTTTGGCCATGAGAGATCTCCGATGCTAATTATCGGAGATAATATAATCAGTAAAGATCATTGCAATCACAAATTAATGATACTTTGTTTTGTCCCCGAGTAAAAATGAAAACAATGTAACTGATAAAATAAATAGTAATGTTTAACTCCAAGTACCTCGCAAATAATGGTGGATAATATTGATGATAAAGATTGAATAACCATAATAATGTCTCAGTTTAAAAATGTTATTAATCTTTAAGTTAATAAAGGCTTAGAGATGTGGGTTATATTATGGACTTTCAGCTTTCTATTATTAGCTATCATCGCTATACATCTCAAATTGAAGTAATCAAGCCTTTATTTAGTGCTAACAATAATGCGCCACTATATATTGGCCGGGCTGAGCAATGTGATTGGTGCCTTCCTGATCCTGAGCGTGTTATTTCAGGCCAACATGCCGTGATTGAAAAGCACCAAGGTAAAGTAATTATTAAAGATTTATCAACTAATGGGTTGTTTATTAATCGTGCGGTTGAGCCTTTAGGTAAGAACAATCACCATTATTTATCAATTGGCGATGTAATATCACTGGGTGATTATGAGATAGAAGTTCAGGCAAACACTGAATCTAAAAATACATCGCAAGATAATAAGTTAAATAACTCAGAACAAAATTTTAATTTGGAACCTAGTTCTAAATCTGTTCCTTTATCTGATGTGAATAATGAAGTCTTTATTGGAAATATTGATGACAGTTTTACGTCACCCCAGAACGAAAGCTTAGATTTAATGCAATTCAATGAAACTATTCCTGAAGATTGGAGTGCATTATTTGAGAATCCTGAAGAATCTAAACAAACGCTAAATAGTGATATTGACGAAAACGTAGAGCTAAGTAGTAACGAAGACACAGTATTTTCTTCACTCGATTTATCAGCGCCTAATGCTTTTGAGTCATCCGCGACATCGAGCGTGGAATCTGAGCTGGATGATGAGCCTGAGTCAGTATCGACAGAACTAATGGCAGAGACGAGTGCTGCTGAAGAAGCCGCTCAGAAAGAAGTGTCATTGATGGAATCAGAACCGGTTTCTGTTCCTGAGCATACTGCACCTTCGGTGGAGATGCGCGAAGCTGTTGTTGATACCTCAGTGCTAACTCCTGTGATTGAAAAGCCTCAGCCTACGGCTGCAAGTAAACCAAAATCCCAAGTAAAAGCAAAATCACAGCCAAAAGCCAAGCCTAGACCTAAGAAAACAAAGGTAACACCAGAACCTGTTGCCAAAAGGGTAAAGCCGAATGTGGCTTCGTCGCTTCCTTGGGAGCAAGACCAAACCGAGTTATTAAACGCCTTTATCCAAGGCATGAACGCACATAGCCAAAATCATCAAATTCACCCTGAGATGAGTGAAAAGTGGTGGTTTGAAATGGGTGAAAGTGTGTACTTACTTCTAACGGGGTTAATGACAACACTGCAAAAGCGGGCTGACTTCAAGCAGTCTAACCGTTTGATGCATACTTCTTTTAAGCGCCAAGAAAATAACCCATTGAAATTCTCTGCAAATTTCGAAGATGCCATTCACAACCTGTACCATCGTAAGTCACCCAGTTTCCTATCTGCTCAGCGTGCGATTCAAGAAGCATTTTCAGATATTGATCAGCACGAAAAGGCCATGATTTATGGCACCAAAGGTGCGGTACGCGGAGTGATGTCGGCACTTGAACCTGCACGAATCGCGAGTGTGGAAGCACCTGAAGGCGTATTAAGTAATTGGTTTGGCTCTAAGCAAAAAGCAAATAATTGGCAGCGCTATGAAACCTTGTTTTATGAGTTAGAGAGTGATTTACGTCAAGAGCAACCATTCTATTTAGACGATTTTGTGAAACATTACGAAGCAAGCTTAAAAGGGGTAGGAGAGAAATAACTATGCTTAAGAAAATACGCACTTTTTTCACATCTGTTGCTTTGGTTTCTTTATTACAAGGGTGTACGGTAGCCAACTTAGTTGTAGACCCTTATACAACGTTAGATTTTACTGTAAGTAATAAAGTTAACCCTGATTTAAATGGTCGTTCATCGCCTGTAGTGGTGAAGATTTTTGAATTACAGTCAAAAACAATCTTTGAAAGCCAAGACTTTTTTATGATCTATGACGAATCTGAAAATATCTTTGGTCCTGATTTGGTATCAAAGGATGAATTGTCATTATCACCAGGCGATAAACTTTCTTATGACTTGAAAATGGCACCTGGTAGTAAATATGTTGGGGTGTTAGTTGGTTATCGCGATCTAGAAAATGCGAAATGGCGTGAAGTGATAGAACTAGACCATACAGGCTATAAAACGCATAAGCTTGTTATTGATAAGTTATCTATCTACGTAGACCAATCGTAATTATTTTTGGGAGATATGCCCAGTAAATAATGTTAGGTTTTAAGTCGAATTCATTGTTTATTTTATTATTAAGTCTAAATAATTACTTTTAGATACATACGTAACGATTCAAAGTCTATTAATTGGTAAGGTTGTTTATGAGTAACTGGGAACGTGTTGCTTGGTGTGAAGGGATGTTTTTAAGGCCACAACACTTTCAACAGCAAGAGCGCTATTTATTAAATGAGAGTTCTAATTTTGCGAGTCAATTAACAGCTTTCCCTTGGGGAGTTGTTGACTTAGAGTTAGATCATTCTTTATTGGCTCAAACAACTATCGCATTAAAAAATGCACAAGTTGTTATGCCTGATAGTCGTGTCGTCATGGCGCCACAGCGTGACCAGTTACCTGAACCTTTAATTATTGATAAGAGTGTTAAAAATAAAGTTGTGGTGCTTGCCGTACCTGTTGAAAAAGCAAATAACACAACAATCTCTACTGCAGATAATAAACAAATAACGCGTTACCGTTATAAAGATCAAACTGTTGTTGATAACAGTGGTGAGTTAGGTGAAGAGGTACTTCAGCTTGCTTCGTTAGTTGTAGAGTTGAAGCTAGATAATGACCGCTTAACGGGGTATTACACTCTGCCCATTGCGCGCATTATAGAAGTCACGAATGAAGGCAATATCATTCTTGATGAACACTTTATTCCGCCAACATTGAATGCCCAACGCAACGCGAACATTCATGGCTTATTGTCTGATTTAGTTGGCAAGATCAAGCTTCGTGCAGATACTTTGGCTGGGCGATTAAACCAGTCACAAGGTAATGCGACCTCGATTGCTGACTTCTTAATGCTGCAAACGCTTAATCGTTATGAGCCAACGCTTAAACATTTGGCTGCGATTGAAGGAACTCACCCTGAAGCGGTATGTCGTTTGCTCTACGGTATGGCAGGGGAGCTGTCGACTTACTCAAATAGCCGTAAACGTCCGGCAGAGTTACCAACGTATGCTCACAGTGGTTTAAGCGATGTATTTGCGCAGTTAAAGCAGCATCTCCAATTGTGTTTAAGCACGGTGTTGGAGCAAACCGCGGTACAAATTCAAATCGAAATGACCAAATTTGGTATTCACATTGCGCAAGTACCAGATAAAAAGCTGCTTAGTAGTAGCCAGTTCGTGTTGGCTGTTAAATCGGATCTTGAACCGGAAGATCTTCGTAAGCGTTTCCCGAGTCAGGTCAAAATTGGTCCTGTTGAGCATATTCGCGATCTGGTGAATAACCAATTGCCAGGGATTGCCGTGGATGTGTTGCCTGTTGCGCCACGTCAAATTCCATACCATGCCGGTTACCACTATTTCCAACTCGATAAGAGCAACGAATACTGGGCGCGCTTAATGGCGAGTGGCGGTATTGCTATCCATTTATCTGGTCATTATCCGTCACTGAATTTGCAGTGCTGGGCTGTTAACCAATAGTAGTAGGGAATCGGTTATGTCAGACCAAACGGTTTTAAAGCCTCAGCCAGGAAGACGCAAAAAGGCTGCATCATCACCCGAGTCGACCTTATCGAATAGTGGTGATCTGAATCAAACAGTGTTGGTGATGCAGGCAAATAAGGGCGCGAATGCGCATCGTTTGCCTTCATTGGGTGAAAATCCATTGGTAGATCAAGCGAGCAGTATTTTGTCTTTGATCGGTCAAATGCGCTCAACGCACGATCATAACGATGTTGGCTTTTTACGCCAAACCTGCATTGAGAAAATCCGCGATTATGAAAACCAGCTCAGAGGGCTAGCGGTATCTAGCGAAGATATTGAAGCAGCACGTTACTGCTTATGTTCTTTCCTTGATGAAACTGTGATGAACACCCCTTGGGGTGAGCGTTCTGTATGGCGTTCTGAAAGTTTACTGTCGGTTTTTCATGCTGAAACTTGGGGTGGCGAATACTTTTATTCTCTACTCGATAAAGCGCTGCTAACACCGCATCAATCTTATCAATTATTAGAGTTACAACATTTGTGTTTGGCCCTAGGTTTTACCGGAAAATTGCGTATTGCTGAGCGTGGTGAGGACAAATTACAAGCCTACCGTAGTCAAGTTTTTGAAGCGTTAACTCAAGTACGTGGTAGCCATAACAAGCTGCTATCACCGAAATGGCAAGACAACGTTCAAGCAGGCAGTGAAACACACGAAGGGATCCCACTGTGGGTGACAGGATCGTTTTTTGGTCTGCTGCTGCTAGCAATGTACATGGGCTTTAGTTACCACATCAATGCTTATTCTAATCAAGCTTTTCAGTCATTAAGTACCTTAGTTCCACTTCACGTGGAATCTGAGGAAGTTGAATATTATCAAGACCCAGCGGCGTTGAAGCTGCAGCAACTGCTGCAATCGGAAGTTGAGCGCGGTTTACTAGAATTTGAATCTCATCCAGATCGTATTCGCTTGGTGATCAAATCGAGCGAATTGTTTGCGTCGGGTAGCAATGAGGTCCAAGCCTCTGTGATGCCGCTGTTATCTAAAATTGCCCGAGCGCTTGAGTCGACCACAGGGCGCATCATGATTGTCGGTCACACCGATGACCGTCCTATTTTTACCAGTAAATATCCATCTAACTGGCACTTATCGTTAGCTCGTGCCACTGCTGTTGCCAATGTCTTAGCGATGGGAACAGAACTTCGTGGGCGTTTGTGGCCTGAAGGGCAAGGGGATGCGAATCCTCGATTACCAAATACCAGTGATGTGAATCGAGCAAGTAATCGCCGTGTCGAGATTGATCTTTTATACCAACAACGTAGGGCGGAAAAATAATGGCATTTTTAAAGCGTGTATTCGGTGCCTTGATTGCGTTCTTCCGCAAGAAATGGGTGATCACTTTATTAGGTCTTATCGCACTGTCGTTGTTGATTTGGTTTGGCGGTCCATTGGTTGCAATTGCAGGCTCTGAACCATTAAGTAGCCCTGTATCACGATTGGTTGTGCTGCTTGTTTTCGCCATGTTGTGGGGTTTCTACAACATTGTTCACCAAGCGAAAAGCAAGAAACAAAATGAACAAACAGTAAAGACTCTACTTGATGGTGACGACAGTCAGCCAGCGGATGAAGCCTCGCAGCAAGAAATCGAGACACTACGAAGCCGTATTATTCAGGCACTCGATGTGCTGAATGAGACCAAAGGTAAGCGTGGTCGTGGTATTTATCAGTTGCCTTGGTACATCATGATCGGTCCGCCGGGAACAGGTAAAACGACAGCTTTGCAAAATTCGGGGCTGGAGTTTCCACTGCAAGAAAGCTTAGGTAATGACCCACTAGCCGGCATTGGTGGTACACGCTACTGTGATTGGTGGTTCACCAACAAAGCCGTTCTGATTGATACCGCAGGTCGATACACAACCCAAGACAGTAATTCAGAACAAGATTCACGCGCATGGCTTGGTTTCTTGGGCTTGCTGAAAAAGCACCGCACCCGTCGCCCGATCAATGGCGCCATCATTACGGTGAGCTTAGCGAACCTGCTAACTCAAACGCGTACTGAACGTAATCTTCATGCTCGTGCCATTAAGCAGCGGATCCTTGAGTTGAAAAACCAACTTGGGATGCAGTTTCCTGTGTATGTCATTCTGACCAAAGCGGACTTGATCGCTGGCTTTAATGAGTTCTTTTCCGATTTGGATCAAGAAGAGCGCGATCAGATCTGGGGGATCACTTTCCCTGAATCGACACCGCAATCCGATAAAGGCGTAGTGAGCTTATTTAATAAAGAGTTTCACCATTTGTTGACGGGCTTGCTGGAGAAAATGAATTATCGCTTGAGTCGTGAACGCGATATCGACAAGCGCACATTGATCTACGAATTTCCGAAACAGTTACGCCTTTTACAAGCGGCGGCTGATGATTTCTTAAAAGAAATTTTTGCTGCCAATGCGTTTGAAGAGCCGCCTATGCTTCGCGGGGTATTTGTAGCCAGTGCCACCCAAGAAGGGGTACCGATTGATCGGGTAATGAAAGAAACCTCGGGCGGATTAGGCTTAAGCCAAGTACCACTGCGTCAGGCTGGCGGAGAAGCAAAAGGCTTCTTCATTAAACGCTTATTTGAAGATGTGATCATCAAAGAGCAGTTCCTTGGCACTGTAAACCGTGTACATCAAAAGCAAAATCGCTGGTTGCATCGTGGTGTAGTTGGTACGAGTTGCGCTGCGATTCTGATCATGGGAGCGATTTGGGGCAAGAGCTACCAGTGGAACACCTATCTGGTTGATGAGTCGATGAATGCCATTGATCAATACCACGGGGTTGTGGGTGAGCAGCTAACAGTTGAATCGGATGTAGTGAGCTTGGTTGAAGGGCTTAATGTCCTGCAAGCGTTACCTGCTGGATTTAGCAAGAATATGCTAGATGACGACAGTATTAAGCACTTTGGTTTATATCAAGGTGAAAAGCTGGGGCAGCCAGCGGTATCTGCTTACTACCAAGCACTGCAAGGGATCTTTGCTCAGTTTTTGACGACGGGCTTAGAAAAAGAAATGCGTCAGAACGAAGAGTATCGTGAGTATTTATACGAAACATTGAAAACGTATCTGATGCTGTTTATGCCTCAACATTATGAAGCCACACAAGTGATAAGTTGGTTGGAGTCTTACTTTGAGCGCGAATACCCGGGTGAAATTAATGAAACCTTACGTGCGGCATTACTGGTTCATAGTAAGAACTTGCAAAAAGCGGGCGTGCTCAATGTTGCGATGAATGAAGATGCTGTTAAAGCGGCCCGTAAAGTCTTGACGGCTATGCCGTTATCGGAGCGTGCTTACCAGCGTTTGAAGTTGGAGTTTGTCGAAAGCCATGTGCCATCTTTCCGTTTGACTGATGTTTTAGGTTCGCAAAGCTTAGCCATCTTTGAGCGTAAAAGTGGTAAGCCGCTAAGTATGGGGATCCCAGGTTTTTATACCTATAACGGCTTCCATGGTGTGTTCCAGCTCGAAAGTAGTCGCATGGTTAAGCGTTTGATGGAAGACAGTTGGGTTTATGGCGATGAGCTGAAACTCAATGAAAGCAGCGCCGATCATGTGGTGAAAGATGTGCGCTTTAAGTATTACCGCGATTACATCTACGAGTGGACTCAGTTGCTAAATGATCTGCAGTTGAAAAAGTATCAAACAGCGGATCAGGGTTTGAGCCAAGCTAAAATTTTGGCTGGACCTGAACGTCCTGTTGAATCACTGATTTTAGCGGCGCAGAAGGAACTTCGGTTAACCCATATCCAAATAAGCGAAGAAGCGAAGGCTGCTGGAGAAGTTGCAGCAAAAGCTGCAGGTGTTGCTTTTTACGATCAAAAACAGCGGCTTAATCGTTACTTACCGTCTGACATTGGGAAAAAACAAATTACTCTGCCTGGTAAAGAAGTGGAAGATGCATTTGGTGAACTATTGAGTGTGTCAGAAAACCAGCTTGAAGCCGTTCATGCCTCTTTTGTACAGCTTAACAATTACTTAGCGGAAATGACGAGTTCAGGTAATAACGAGCGTATTGCGTATAAGAGTTTGTTAGGGGAAACCAACAATAAAACCATTGGTGCTGCGATTAAAACGGCGCGGGCAAATTTACCTTATCCATTCTCTAACTGGCTGGGCAAGATCTCTACGCAGACGTCCAAGTTAGCGAAAAAAGGCTCACAGTTACATGTTAATGACTTATGGAAGTCAACGGTGTTGAAGGAGTATCAAACTCTCATTAAAGGTAAATACCCGTTTGATCCTAAGTCGTCACGTGAATTGCCACTTAGGGATTTTGAGCGCTTCTTTGGCTATGGCGGCACCTTAGATGGTTTCTTCAATAAATATTTAGAACCTTTTGTTGATAAGTCGAAGAACAAATGGCGCTTTGAAAAATCGATTGGTTTGAAAGAGGAAAGCCTCCAAGTCTTTGTTCAAGCAGAGGCGATTCGTAAAGCCTTCTTTGAGGCGGGAACGCAGAATGCGAAATTAAAATTTGGTATTAAGCCGCTCTCTCTCGATCAGCATATTAAGCGTTTTAAATTTGAAGTAGGTCGTCAGTCACTATCGTATCAACACGAGCCACCACGAGCGAAGACTTTGTACTGGCCAGATGGTGGACAGACCCGCGTTGTCTTCACTCCTGCGGATGCAGGTCATGTGGTGACCGAGTCGTATGGTGGAACCTGGGGGTTGTTCCGCTTACTAGATAAATCACTAAAAGCGCGCCCACAGTCACGAAAAGACAATATGTTGGTCATTGAGCTGAAAGGAAATAAAGCGCAGTTAGAGTTAATACCAAATAGCGCGATTAACCCATTTTGGTCTCGAGATATGGAGCGCTTTTCATGCCCGACAACATTATAACGCCAGGCTTTGGCTACTTTGGCAAAGTGCCACAACGTGGTGATTTCATTCAAGACAAGCTGTCGGCGAACTTCATTTCTTCATGGAGTGAGTGGCTTCAAGCTTCGGTGGCGGTGAGTCGTGAGCAGTTGGAAGAAGCTTGGCAAGAGTATTACATGACTGGACCTATATGGCACTTCGGTTTTTCGGCCGGTGTTTGCGGTGAAAAAGCACTGATTGGCAGTCTAATGCCTAGTGTCGACAGTGTGGGTCGCCAGTTCTTTTTTTCGCAAGCGACCGTTATCGATCAACCACCTCTGGATTATTGGTTAGACCGCGAGTGGAGCGTGCAATCAGAAGAGCATATTTTGCAGGTACTTGATGATGAAGTGGATTTGGGAGAGTGGGTCGAGAAAACCAAACAGGCGTGTTGGCACCATGAAGTCAAACCACCAGCTTCACCGATTTCTGTACTGAGTCAAAGTAGTGAGCACTGTATTTTAAGTGAGCCCGTTGATGCCAATTTGTTACTCCATCATGCGTACCAGCAGCAATATGGGCGCTATTGCCTGTGGTGGACAAGCGGTTCTGAATACGTTCCTGAATGTAGCGTTATTTCAAATGGATTACCTTTAGTGAGCCAATTTTCGGCTTTTCTTGATGGGCGTTGGGAGCAATGGGGTTGGTAATGCTACACCAAAAATGGAATTACTTTTCATTTACACAATCGCATCCGGGTAAGGTTCGCACATATAACGAAGATGCTTGCCTTGCGATGCAAAAAGAGGGGGTTTGGGTTGTCGCTGACGGTATGGGAGGTCATGCCGCCGGTGATATTGCAAGCCGAATGCTGGTTGATATTGTCGAGCAAAATGTAGCCGCTATTGGTGCCGAGTTATTAACACTTAATGACTTATTTGTTGCATTAACAGAGGCGAATCATCAAATTCATCATTACGGCTTTCATGATTTAGCAAAATCCACCATGGGGACGACAGCCGTACTTCTTTATATCAAAGACGAAGAATTTCACTGCTTATGGGTGGGGGATAGCCGGATGTATTTGTATCGAGACGGGCAATTAATTCAGCAGTCAAAAGATCATAGTCAAGTGATGGAGATGGTTGATAAAGGCTTGTTGGATGAAGCGGAAGCGGAGACACACCCGCTTGCTAATGTGATCACTCGTGCCGTTGGTGTCGATGAGGTGGTAAGTATTGATCATATTTCAGGTTCGTTGCAGGCCGGCGATCAGTTTCTGTTGTGTTCCGATGGATTAACCAAAGAGCTGTCAGTTAGGGAAATTGCAGCCTGCTTTCAGGCGCAAAGCGTGAATGATGTTGGCCAGGCTTTAATGCACTCTGCACTGGTTCATGGCGCTTCCGATAATGTGACTTGTGCTGTGGTGAAGGCTGTTGCGCCTAATCATGATGCGGTGCAAGTATCGGCAAATTATGCCGATGCCACAGTTCCTTTGTTTAGTCAGCCAAGAATACGAACACGAGGTGAATAATGGCTATTTTGCCTTTTGAAGAAAGCGCTCAAGTTGATATCGATAGCTTAGTTTCGCCTATTGACGCGGAACAACCTTGTGGTCAAGACCCTCGAATGGATGCATCACCAACGTCGGTTTATTACCAGCTTAAAAATGTACGTAACAACGCTAGAACAGCTGAACGTAGTGCTTTGATTGATGGTGAACCGTTATTGAGTTTTGCTAACCAATGGCGACCTTTAGTTGAGCGTGTTCCAAATATTCTTTTAGAAGAAGCCAAAGATTTGGAATACACAGCATGGTACATCGAAGCGCTAACACGAAATTATGGTTTTGCGGGCCTGTGCCATGGTTTCACGATAGCCAAAATATTGATTGAGGAGTTTTGGGACACCTTAT
This sequence comes from Photobacterium jeanii, assembly GCF_001650345.1. Taxonomy (GTDB): domain Bacteria; phylum Pseudomonadota; class Gammaproteobacteria; order Enterobacterales; family Vibrionaceae; genus Photobacterium; species Photobacterium jeanii. The sequence goes on from NZ_LVHF01000033.1 coordinate 333,005, forward strand.
ATCCGATGCCTGATGAAGATGGTATCGAAACGCGAGTTGCGCCATTAGTTGGTTTAAATGGTGTAGAAGGTGAGGGCACTTTGTTGATGCCTATTGCGTGTATTCCTCTAACTGAATTTGATGGAGAGCAAGCTTACGCACTGTGGGAGTATGAACAAGCATGTGAAGTTGAGCGCTTTGATGAGGAAAAAAAACGTTATCGCTTAGATCAAGGAGCTATTGAATTAAAGAGAGTTGAAGCCGCTGTTGAGATGTCTTCATCGAAGTTCTTTATTGAGTTAGTTACTGATATAGAGAAAACAATTCAGGCATATGATGCTTTAGTTCAAGTCATGGATCAGGCGACTGGATTGTCATTATCGACATCACATATATCAAAACGCTTACATGATGCGTTAACAGCCGTGAAATATTTAGCTGGCGATAAACTCGAAGTAGAAAATGATATTGCATCTGAGTTCTTGGATATTAGCCCTAATATGCCAGTCAATGATGCTGGAAATCAAACCGCTAATATTGCACAGCAGCAATTAAATTCCCGTCAGGATGCAATTGCTGAATTAAAGAGAATTTCGACTTTTTTTAGAAAAACAGAGCCTCATTCACCGATGTCATATGCCATCGATCAAGTTGTGAGATGGAGTGATTTAGCGTTACCAGACTTACTTGCAGAGCTAATAGATGATGGTTCTGCTCGTGAGGGGTATTTTAAGTTGGTAGGTATTTCGTCTGATAACGACGCCACGTCATAAATTAAGACTACAGCTATAGAGAAGGGAGAGAAATATGGAAAGTATCCACGGGAAGCTGTCTCGGGTACGAAAACCACGTGTTCACATTACTTATGATGTGGAAACAGAAGGACTAACAGTGAAGAAAGAGTTAGCTTTTGTTGTGGGTGTAATGGGGGATTTTGTTGGTCATAACACGGATGAACAAAAACCATTAAAAGATCGACGTTTCGTACAGATTGATCGCGATAACTTTGATGATGTGATGAAGCGCATGAGCCCTACGTTGAACTTTAAAGTAGACAACACTTTGGCTAATGATGGTACCGAATTGAGTGTAAACCTTACTTTCAATTCAATGAATGATTTCGAGCCAACAGCAATTGTCAATCAGGTAGAACCATTGAAGAAGTTGTTAGAAACACGCAATAAATTACGTGATCTAATGACAAAAGTGGATCGCTCGGAAGATCTTGAAAATGTATTAGAAACGGTATTAAACAATACAGAAAACTTAAATAAGTTAGCTGGTGAATTAAAGTTGGGTGAAGATATTTCTGAAAAACAACCAGAAGGAGAAGGTGCTTAATGAATATGCAGACGCAAGAAACACTGGATCCAACAGTTGAAGCGCAAAGCACCTCTTTTCTTGAGCAAGCAATTGTTGCCACAAAGCAAACTGAAAATTCTCGTGCCGAAGAATTACTTCGGACTTTAACGGAAGAAGCGCTAAAAGGTACTGTTACTTGGAATAAAAACTTAACAGTAACGTTTAATGAGGCGATTGAATCGATCGATAATGCAATTTCGAAACAACTAGCGGAGATAATGCATCAAGATGAATTTCAAAAATTAGAAGGAAGCTGGAGAGGCCTCCATTATTTAGCACAAAATTCAGATACTGGTCAGACACTAAAAATTCGAGTCCTCAGTGTAAGTAAAAAAGAATTACATAAAGATTTGAGTAAAGCAGTAGAGTTTGATCAGAGCCAAATCTTTAAGAAAGTCTATGAAGCGGAATTTGGCACTCCAGGTGGTGAACCTTATGGGGCATTAGTTGGCGACTTTGAGTTTACCAACCACCCTGAAGATATCGAGATGCTGAGCTTGATGTCTAATGTCGCCGCTGCAGGTTTCTCACCGTTCTTAACAGCAGCATCACCAGGGTTATTTGGCTTTAATGAGTGGGAAGAGTTAACTAAACCTCGTGATTTGGAAAAAGTTTTTGAATCCCTTGAATATACTCAATGGCGTTCTTTCCGTGAAAGTCCTGACTCACGCTTTGTTACCTTAGCTATGCCACGTGTGCTTTCGCGTCTTCCTTACGGTAAAGAAACATTACCTGTAGAGGAGTTCCGTTATGAAGAATTTAACCTTGATCCTGTAAGTGGTTTAGCAATTAATGCTAAGCATGATGATTATTCATGGATGAATGCTGCTTATGTATTAGGTGCAAAAATGACAGATGCATTCTCGAAATCAGGTTTTTGTACCGCTATTCGAGGAGCTGAAGGTGGAGGATTAGTTGATAATCTACCAGCTCATATGTTTATGAGTGATGAGGGCGATCCTGATTTAAAATGTCCGACCGAAATAGGTATTACTGATCGTCGTGAGGCTGAATTAGGCAAATTAGGATTCTTACCTTTATGTCATTATAAAAATACTAACTATGCAGTATTTTTTGGCGGGCAAACCTGTCAAAAACCTGTTAAATATGACACGCCAGAAGCCGCCGCAAATGCTGAAATATCTGCACGCTTACCTTATATCATGGCAACTTCTCGTTTTGCTCATTATTTGAAAGTGATGGCACGCGATAAGATTGGTAGTTTCATGGAAACTAATGATGTAGAGCGTTGGTTAAATCGCTGGATTAACGCTTATGTTAATACAACGGAAGGGGCTGACCAAGAAAGCCGCGCAAAGTACCCTCTTGCAGAAGCGGCAGTTAAAGTGCAAGAAATTCCTGGGCAGCCTGGTGCTTATCACGCTGTTGCTTGGCTTCGTCCATGGTTACAGATGGAAGAGTTAACAACGTCGATGCGACTTGTAGCAAAAATTCCAGAAATTGGATAACTCTCCCAAAAAATTAACTGGCCTAGCTAATAGGCCAGTTTAGTCAAAAAGGAATATACGAGTTGCGATCTACATTATCTTTTGTATCTGAAAAATCATTGACACCGTATGAAATAGATAATCATGAAATATATGGTAAGTATGCTGAAAGTCAGTTGATCGATGCTTTTTTAGATATTCAAGATGACGGGGTGGCTTTAAAAGTATGGCTCGATATTCATAATGAGGCTTTGCGAAAAAGTGCTTCTGGTCATATTGATAAAAAGCATATAATGAGTTTGCTTGGTTTTGCTATCACGGCTATTGACAATAAAATGAATAATCAGCTGAATTCGATTATTCATAGTGAGAAGTTTAAAAAACTAGAGGCTAGCTGGAGAGGTGTTAAATACTTAGTTGATGAGAAAGCAATATATGACAAAGATCAAGATTGCAAAGTTAAGCTTCTACACCTTTCTTGGAAAGAATTATCGAGAGACTGTACTAAAGCGATTGAATTTGACCAAAGTGACTTTTTTAGAATTATTTATAATAATGAATTTAATATGCCCGGTGGGGAGCCTTTCAATCTATTAATCGGTGATTATAAAATAACGCATAAAATAGATAGATTAGATGGTATCAATGATATCGATGTTTTAAGGAAAGTCACTCAAGTTTCTGCCGCAGCTTTTGCTCCGTTTATAACTTCAGCTGAACCGAGCTTTATGGGGGTTGATACTTTTTCTGAGCTAGCGTCAGTTAGAGATATTAATGAACAGTTCTCTCAGATGGACTATATCAACTGGAATAGCTTAAGAGAAATGGATGATTCTAAATTCTTAGGCATAACCTTACCCGATATATTAATGAGAGCACCTTATAAGCGAGATGGTTCAAGGCGTGAAAAGTTTTATTTTCATGAAGTACAGTGTGATTCAGAATCAGATTTTCTTTGGGGTAATGCAGCTTACGCATTTGGTGCCGTATGTGTTCGTGCTTTTTGCGAGTCAGGTTGGTTTTCACAAATTCGCGGAGTTCAACAAGGGCAGCTGAGAAAGGGAGTTGTTGTCCGGGTCCCATATAGTAGTTATTGTGTTACTCGTCGATTAAATAAGCATAAAATGTCGGTTAATTTACAAGTAGGTGATAAGCTTGAAAAGCAATTAGCTGATAGTGGGTTTATTCCAATATCAACAATCAGTAATGAAAGTTTACTTACTTTTTACAGTAATGCTTCAGTTAATACACCGAAGAGAACAGGAAGTAGTTCTGATATTGTTAATGCGAGATTAGCATCGATGTTACAATATATTTTGTGTGTATCAAGATTTGCTCATTATATAAAAGTTATATGCAGAGACAAAGTTGGTGGCTTTGAAACTGAAGCTCAATTAAATCAATTTTTACAAAGTTGGATTTTAAATTACACCTCAACATCAGATGATCTAACAGATGAGCTACTTGCGAAATACCCTTTGAATGAAGCTCAGGTTAGAGTAAAAGAAATTGCAGGAAAACCAGGGCATTTTTACTCTGTCATGCACTTGAGACCGCATTTTCAGTTAGACCAAATGGTATCTAATATACGTTTGATTACAGAATTATCACCAATATTAAATCGTCATGGATAAATAATGAAAAATTTGAATGTTCGCCTTAGGGAAGAGAGCTTAAACGTTATCATTGCTGACTTTATTGAAAAGCTAAAGCTTAATCCAACAGACTGTGATTTACGCTGTAGCTTTATTGAACTGCTATGTATTGATGGTCAGTTTGAGCGGGCCGATCAGCAAGTATCATTATTAATTAAGCAACGTCCAGAATATTTAGTAGGCGGTAATAATTTACGACAGCTTATTCATGCTGCGCAATCTCGCATAGATTACTTTAATGGGCATGCCTCGGCACAATTATTAGTTGGTGAAACAGAGACTTTTGAGCATTTTGTTGCTCTGAATATGGCACGTTTATCAAATGATATTGAAGATATTGAGCAACGAACGACTCAATTAGAGGCCACACGAAAAGTTGCTCGATTGAAGGTAAATGGCAAGGTACATGAAGATTGTCGAGAGCTTGATGATAGCTTAGCTGGGTATCTTGAGTTATTTGGTACTGATGGCGGCTATTACTTGGTGCCGTTTGATGCTATCGATCGCCTTGAGTTTAAGCCTGTCACATCTTTGATTGAGTTAGTGTGGCGCAAGGTTGATATCGAAGTGGCTGGAGGACCAAGCGGCGATGCTTTTGTTCCTATTACTTATATCGCCAGCGAAACAGATGCCCAGAAGCTTGGGCGAGAGACTGATTGGCTAGAAATCTCAGGTACGCAAACAGTAGTTGGGCAAGGGTTAAAAATGTGGCTTGTAGGTGAAGAAGCGATTGCTTTGTCACAGTGTGAAGTTGTTGAAGCGGAAGAAAAACGTCAAGTTGTAACAGAAGCGTAATGAGTTATGTATGTACCACTGAAGCCATCACTGTTAGATAACTTGATTGATGAGTCGCCTGAGAATGAGGCTGAACGACCTAAACCTTATTCATTACAAATGTTGAAGAATAGTGTCCGTAGAGACTTAGAATCTTTGCTTAACTCTCGAAAGACATGGCGAAAGTGGCCAAGTCATCTACGTGAATTAGATTCTTCGTTATTAAATTATGGATTGTCTGACTTTTCATCCATGCCTTTTGGTAGCAAAGATAGCAGGCGCCTTTTGTGCAGTATGGTAGAAGATACGATCAAACGTTTCGAGCCTAGATTTGACTCAGTAATTGTATCGGTGCTTGGCGACGATGAGCCGGACGATCGTGTGCTGAGACTTCGTATTCAAGCTGTTTTTCGCGTCGGCGAGGCAGAGGAAGAGATTATCTTCGACTCAGAAGTGGAGCCTATCAGTTTAGGAATTAAGGTAGAGGAATCTTAGCGTGAGCGATGATTTGCTAAAATATTACAATCGTGAGTTAGCTTATATTCGTCGAATGGGGGCTGAGTATGCGGAAAAATATCCTAAAATAGCGGGGCGACTACGGATCAGTGATGATCAAGTTGAAGATCCCCATGCTTCACGCATTATCGAAGCCTTTTCATTATTAACAGCCCAGATCCGCCGCAGTATAGACGACAACTATCCACAATTAACTGAGGCGCTAATTGGTCAATTATATCCTGATTACCACGCTACTATTCCACCAATGAGCGTAATCAAGTTGACCTCAAAAGATAATGTAAATGTTGGTTTTACCGTTCCTAAAGCAAACACTGTTGAGTTGGTAGCGGATCATTTTAAACGTTGTCAGTTCCAAACGTGTTATCAAACTCAGCTGTGGCCGTTTGATTTGGCTGGCGTGCAGTTTGAAAATGCTCCTTTTACTGCACCTGAGGCTAAGTTTCCTAAGACAGCTCGTTCAGTTATGAAGTTGAATTTAGCTTGTCATGATGAAGAACAAATATTATCTGAGGTTGATTTCTCTTGTTTGCGTTTTTATCTCAGTGGATTACCCCACTTAAGTTATCCGCTTTATCAATTATTAATGCGCTCCTTGGTGGGAATTGCCATTGTATCTAGAGGGGAATCTAGTCAAGTTAAGTACATATCACCAAAACATGTTCGTGCTACAGGTTTTGATGAATTTCAGGCGGTACTTCCTTATGGTAAGCAGAGTTTTGCTGGTTACCGTATGTTGGTTGAGTACTTTTTATTGCCTGAAAAGTACCTATTCGTTGAGTTATTTGATTTAGATTCAGCTTGGTTTGGAGATTTAGAACAGGCGGATATCTATTTCTATTTTGATGATGTTTCGGATGTGATGCCAAAGCAGCTAACATCGGATAATGTGTTACTTGGTTGCACACCCATTATCAATTTATTTGAAAAGCAAGTTGAGCCTATTGCGCTCGACAGCGTGAATTATGAATACAGGATAACGCCTTCTTTTAATCAGTCTGAATCTAATGAAGTGATTCGGGTAGAGAGCGTTAAAGCTTACAACTGGAATAATGCCGAAGTGGATGTAGTGCCTTTTTATCGAGGCGAGCATCCCAATTATCTATCTGAGCATGAGCTGTATTGGAATATTCGTCGTGAAGATGCGAACTGGGCTGGTGGTTTTGACGAGCCGGGGCGTGAAACATACATCGCTGTTATTGACCGTTTATCTCATCAATTTGAGCCGGAAGAGCAAGATCGCTGGAGTTTACGTATTGATACTTTGTGCAGTAATCGAAACTTAGCAGCTCGTTTACCATTTGGTGGCGGGCAACCTAAGGTGTTCTTGGGACAACAAGGTGATGTGTTTGAGCAAGCCCGCTGTCTTTTCCCGCCAACAGAGCCTGTACGTCCACGCCTACATGACAGTACTCGTTGGCAATTAGCAAAGCTGTTAACGCTGAACAGTTTTAGTGATCAAGATAGTCTGTCAACATTGAAAGAAACATTACGGCTATATGACTTTAAAGCGTCGCCACAAACCAAGGTATTAATTGATGCCATTATTGGTTTGAAAGTTACGCCTGCGACAGCGCGTGTTAATCAACATGGCCGAGTTGGTTTTTGTCATGGCTCTGATATCGATATTACATTCTCTGCAAATGACGTGCAGCAGTCGACGATATTTATGTTTAGTCATGTACTTGCTCACTTCTTTGCTCAATATGCGGCGGTAAATAGTTTTACTCGTTTACGAGTGTGGCTCCAAGGTCAAGAGCAAGCTTTTCATGAGTGGCCTGCTACTGCGGGTGGGCAGGTGTTGCTATGACAACCAAACTCGACCCGAGCATATTTAATGGTGAAGGTTTCTTCGATGTTGTTTTTGCCTTGCATCGTTATTTTGAGATGCAACAAGATAAATTCGAAATAGGTACGGATGCCTTTGTGGATGATGAACCTGTGCGGTTCGTCACTTCTCAACATTTAGGCTTTGCTGCCAAAGAGGTTGATGTCCAACAAAGTGACCAAGGAAAAACGGTAGTTGAAGTTAGCTCTATGGGCTTAACTGGGGTATCGGGCGTTTTACCTCGGCACTATAGTGAAATGATTTTGCAACGTGCAAAAAAGAAAGATTATGCCTTTCGGGACTTTCTTGACCTCTTTAATCACCGTCTTATTTCTCTGCATTATAAAGCTTGGGAAAAATACCAGTTCCCTGTGCATTATCAACGCCATTTATGGGGTGAAGAGAATACCTTGCATACTGCGCTGAAGGCATTAACTGGGGCAAAGCAAATAGGGGATATTTATTGGGGCGGGTTACTGGCAAAAACGGTACGTAGCAGCGCTTCGTTAAAAGCAATTTTAGCTGAAACTTTGCAGTGTGAAGTGGAGATTGAAGAGTTTGTTGGTCGTTGGGTGCCTCTGCAAGAAAGCGAACAAACGATGTTGGGCACCTCATTTGATCCTGAGGGGCAGCATGCCCAGCTAGGAAACTCCACAGTATTAGGTACTAAAGTTTGGGATGTGAACGCCGCGATTCGTGTGGTGTTACGAGTGAATAACCCGGACTTAGCGGGCGATTTGATTCACAAAGGAAAGCGCATTCAACAACTCGATCATCTCGCTAAGCATTTTGTTCCGCAATCAACTCAAGTGAATTGGCAATTACAAACTCAATATCGCGACCTCCCGCAGGCTTGTTTAAATGGCAAGTCGCAATTAGGGCTGAGTGCAATGCTTGGCATGCCTGCCAGTATGGCATCGGAACCCGTCACAATTTCGATTAGTTAACTTCAGTTTAAGAAAGGTAAAGTATGTCGACAATGACACTAAAGGCCTTGGTGGATAAACTCACGCCAGAGGCAAAAAGGACACTGGAGTCCAGTGCGGCATTAGCGAATTCTCGCAGTCATGCGAGCGTCGAATTATTGCATTGGTTATATAGCATTGGTGAGTCTGGCTCGGCGCAATATCAAACGGTGTCTCAGTTTTTTGGCATCGACCAGGGGCGTTTAAAGCACGATTTGCTAATAAGGTTAGAGCAATTGCCGACGGGGTGTGCTGATGCACCTGGGTTGGCAATACATACTGTCACTTTATTACGTCAAGCGTGGTTAGCTGCGACGATAGAATTTAATGCTACAGAGCTTGATATTGTTCACTTGCTTTATGCCATGTTTGCGGATGATTCATTAACAATGGTAGTGGGTCAATATAGCGTTGAGCTGGAGAAGATAGAACCGAATAAATTAGTTCATGCGTGGGATGAACTGTCTCAACAAGCTGCCAGTGCTTCGTCAATAGCGTCGACATCTTCGCACTCTAGCCCTGCATTAGAGCAGTTTACAATTGACCTTACTGCGCAAGCTCATAATGGGGAAATTGATCCGATTGTGGGTCGTGATGATGAAATTCGCCAGATGATTGATATTTTATCGCGACGTCGGCAGAACAACCCTATTTTGACCGGTGAAGCCGGCGTTGGTAAGACTGCCGTAGTTGAAGGTTTGGCTTTACGTATTGCGGCTGGCGATGTGCCCGATTCATTAAAAGGTGTCGTTCTACGCTCGTTAGATCTGGCTTTATTGCAAGCTGGCGCTGGGGTGAAAGGTGAATTCGAAAACCGCTTGAAGTCAGTCGTACAAGAAGTTAAGTCATCTCCTGTTCCTATCATTATTTTTATCGATGAAGCGCATGCCATGGTCGGTAGCGGTGGGCAAGCGGGGCAGAGTGATGCTGCCAATATTTTGAAACCTGCGTTAGCGCGTGGTGAGCTGCGTACTATTGCTGCTACAACTTGGGCTGAATACAAAAAGTACTTTGAAAAAGATGCGGCGCTTGCACGTCGTTTCCAAGTAGTGAAAGTTGATGAACCGAGTGAAGATAAAGCGATTGTAATGCTACGCGGTATTTTACCTGTAATGGAGAAGCACCATCAGGTCACGATTACAGATAAAGCGTTACAAGCGGCAGTAAAGCTTTCACATCGTTATATTAGTGGTCGCCAATTACCAGACAAAGCCGTTGGTTTACTTGATACTGCTTGTGCTCGTGTGGCAATGAGTCAAGCTACGGTACCTGCGAAGTTGGAACGATTAGTTAAAACGAAAGAACAACTTCAAGCTGAAATTGCATTGTTAGAGAAAGAATCTGTCATAGGCAGTGATCATCAAGATGCGATTGGTTTACTCAATAATAAATTGAGGCAAGTAGAAGCCGATTATGAGCACTGCCAGCATGATTGGGAAAAAGAAAAGGCGCAAATAGACAAAGCGCAAGCACTGACAAAGCAGTTACTTGGTGATCAAGAACAGCTGGAGGTGAAAGCTGAATTAGGCGCAATAAAAACTGAGTTGGCCGAAAACAGTGAGCCGATGGTGTTCTATGAAGTAGATGAGCACTTAATTGCAGAAGTTGTCGCGGATTGGACGGGGATTCCTGTTGGTCGAATGCAAGCTGATGAGATTGAACAAATCCTCACCCTTGAAGAGCATTTGAAAAAACGTGTTATTGGTCAAGATCATGCACTGCATCACCTTGCTGAAGTAGTGAAAATTTCCCGAGCTAACTTGAATGAAGAAAATAAACCTAATGGGGTATTTTTGCTATCAGGGCCGAGCGGGGTAGGTAAAACGGAATCAGCACTGGCTTTAGCAGAGCAAATCTACGGCAGCGAAGCTCATATTACGACGATTAATATGTCTGAGTACAAAGAAGAGCATAAGGTATCTTTGCTTCTTGGTTCTCCTCCAGGTTACGTTGGCTTTGGCGAAGGTGGCGTGTTAACTGAAGCTGTACGCCGTAAGCCTTATAGTGTGGTATTGCTTGATGAAATAGAAAAAGCCCATCCAGGAGTACAAGACATCTTCTACCAAGTTTTTGATAAGGGAACGATAAAAGATGGTGAAGGGCGTGATATTGACTTTAAAAATACCATTATCATCCTGACGTCGAATGTTGGAACCGATCTTATTATGCAGCTTTGTGAAGATCCTGAGCTTGCACCCACCACGGATGGGTTGAAAGACGCCATTCAAGATGAGCTACTGAAAGTATTTAAACCGGCTTTCTTAGGAAGGATGAACATCATCCCTTATTTACCATTACATCAAAAAGTATTAAAAGAGATTGCCCAGTTACAATTAAACCGATTAAAGAAAAGGTTCAAAAACAACTACGGTGCAATACTTGAAGCTGATGATAGCGTGGTTGATTATTTGGTTGATTTATCTAATGACCCAACAGCGGGAGCTCGTATAATTCAACAAAACCTACAGAAAACGTTATTGCCATTATTATCGACTGAGATTCTAGGTAAATTATCTAATAATGAATCTATAAATAAAATTATGGTTACATATAACAGTGATAATTTCATCGTAGATATTGAGTGACTTTTATTTCTTATCAGTGATATTTGTGAGCCATTTTCAAAAAAATAAAGTTTGAAATTGCGCTATTTACTAGCTGTGTAACTATGCTCGCGTAATTAAATATTAACGGAGTTATTTAATAACTCATTTAAAAACATTGCTATCAATAAAATGATGCAGTGAATGCCTGTGCTTAATAATTAGTCTGTGTATAAATTAAAGAATGCTAATAGGAGATTTGCATGCAATCTAATACGTATATGTATTACAACGGTATTAAAGGTGAAGGTACTGGTCAAGAAGGTGGTACTTATGATGGTTTAATTACTGTGCTTTCTGTCGATTGGGGGGTGGGGCGTGAAATCACTTCGTTCACAGGTACAGCAAAAGACCGTGAGGCAAGTGCAGCACGTCTTTACGATATGACAGTGACTAAGCTTCAAGACTCTGCGTCAACTTTGCTATTTAAAGAAGCGACTACTGGTAAGTCTGCAGAAGCTAGATTCCATATTACAAAGCAAGGTGAAGATGGCATCGAAGACATTATTACTTATGTCCTTACTGATGCAATGATTTCAGCTTACTCAATTTCAGTACAAGATGATCGTCCTATCGAAACTTTAACTATTTCATTTACTGAAATGGAACTTAAAGTTTGGCCAACAAGTGATCAGAATATCAAGCAAGGTCATAGTACGTACAAATACAGCGGCAAGCACACTATTGGTAAAGTGGGTTAATATTAAAATTATAGGGGTAGATGTTCTCTACCCCTAATTAGAGCGAAAGTGTAATGATCAGTACTTCTCAAGAGAAACAATGTATTAAGTTACTTACAGGATTAGGGAATGATAGCCTAATCTTAACAAGTTTCGATTATCAGGAGGAATTTTCAGGATTGTTTTCTCTGAAAGCAAATGCTTTTGCTAACGGAATTACAATAGATCGTGAATCATTAATCGGTACTAATGTAACAATTGAGCTTGAGTATAATCTTAATACAGAATTTGTGACCCGTTATTTTAACGGTGTTGTTGCACAATTAGAATGCGTTGGCAGTCGTATACCTGATAGTGCAGATGGAAAACTTTATCAAGATTATATTTTAACGATTCGTCCCAATTTATATTTGGCGAGTTTTAAAAATCATTACAAAATCTATCAAGAGAAAATGCTGGAAGAAATTCTGTCAGAAGTGTTTTCTCGTCATCAAGTTGCTTTTCGAGATGATCGCCAAAAGACTTATCCAGTTTATGGCTATAAAGTCCAATACCACGAAACCGACTTAGATTTTGTCTTACGACTACTTCAAGAAGAAGGGATCTTTTTCTTCTTTGAGCATACTGAAGATGAACACGTATTGGTACTTGCTGATTCTGTTGAAAATTATACTCAGTGTGAGGAAAGCAGTGTTCGTCATATGACGGGTTCATTAAATGAACCGCATGTTCATCATTGGACGACGGGTTTACAACTTGCTGCGGGTAAAAGTGCAGTGTCAGGTTTTAATTTACAAAGCCCCAATAATCCGCCTTCTGCCGAACATAGTCATTTTGAAACGGGGTTTAACCCACCTGAAAGTGAGCTTTATCAGTATCAAGGTGAATCTGGTTTTAATCCTAGGGTTGATTTTACCGCAGGCAATATCCTTGAAGGCTTACAGAAAGATACCCATGCTTGTAGTGGGTCGAGTAACTGCCGTTCTTTTGCTGTAGGAAAAACTTTTAGCTTTAGTGAACATGAAGATCCTGCGCTGGTGGGTGAGGCTTTTGTGATTTCACAATTGCATTTGCACGTTGCTATTCATTCACAACTGGGGGCACAAAAAGAATCACAACAGGTTATCCATAATCAATTTAGTTGTGTGCCTGAAACGGTTGCTTATCGACCGCATAATATTGTCACTAAGCCAAGGGTTCACGGTATTCAAACCGCGATTGTATCCGGTAAAGAAGGTGAAGAAGTTTATCTTGATAACCTTGGTCGTGTGAAAGTGAAGTTCAATTGGGATAGAGAAGGTGAATCGAACGAGAACAGCTCGTGCTGGATTCGCGTAGCGCAAGCTTGGGCTGGTGCTGGCTGGGGAAGTTTCTTTATCCCTCGTGTTGGCCAAGAAGTCTTGGTTGATTTTGTAAATGGTGATCCTGAGCAGCCAATTATCTGTGGGTCTTTATACAACGCCAGTCAACCACCACCGTATAACCGCGGAAATCTAAGCGGAATTAGAACGCATTCGCTTGAAGGCAAAGCCAGTAACTGTAATGAAATTCGCTTTGATGACACCAAAGATAGCGAGCATTTAGCAATTCATGCTGAAAAAGATCATTTCGTCACAGTTGAAAATGATCACCTTGAAGAAATTGAAAACAATCATCAGCTGACGGTGAAAAATGATCGCATTATCTTAATCGAAAATAACCAACAGTTTACGGTTAATAATGATCATTTGGTTGAAGTGAAAAATAACCAATCTAATAAAATTGGTAACCAAATTGTTATTGATGCGGGTAGTGAAATCGTACTTAAAACTGGTTCAGCCTCCATTACTATGTCAAGCGGTGGTGATATCAGTATTCAAGGCTCAAATGTTGAAATTAATGGTCAGTCGATTGCTCTGCAAGCAGGGCAAATAACGCTGAACTAAGCCATGAGTAAAAGCATGGGTTCAAATTAACTTAAGTCATTGTTAATAAGGCACAGATTTTTTATCACCTTGTTAGTTATAGAAAGAATGACGATATAACATCGGTTAGGTGATCATGCCAATTGTATTGTCGCCATTGGCGTTAAAAATCGGAACGAGCAGTGAATTAGATGCTTTCTTTAGTGAAGAAGCATTGGCGCCTAAATGGATTGAAAATGCCAGTTTCACTGGTCGTGCGCATTTAGCAACAAATAAGTTAGATAGTCATTATATGGCTCGGCTTAATTGGCTATTTCATCAATTAATTCCTTTATTACCAAAAGATTGGCAGTCAAAGCCTATTGTTATTTTGATGCCTGCATTTGCTGCATCTTCTCCAGATGCGCCATCTAATTTATTTCAATTATATGCAAGTCAGCTACCAGCTTTGAGTGAACACTCGCAGGTACATTTATATCCTTACGGCCGATCTGCTTTTCTCCTTGCGTTAACAAAATTGCAAGAATTGTTATCTGATGATGCGACAGAATCAGTATTAGTGATTGCCGTAGATAGTCATCGTCGCCTTTGCCTAGATAGCGACTCTTCTTGCTTACCCCATTACCCATTTGATGCGTCGGGTGTAACTGCGTGCGATGGAATGGCGTTGATCGAAGTAAAAGTAGACTCTGAGGGACTTGAGCTTTATTGGCAAAATAAAGTTGCGCAGGCGCATGTAAATACATCTGGCTCCGCAGTGGCTAATTTGTTTCGACACTTTAATAAGCAGTGTTTGAAAAATATCGATGCGATACACCTACCACTGAATAACTCACAGCCTATGGTCGATGAGTGGATTACTCAATTACCACCGCTGGCTTCTTATTTTAATGATGAACTTAAAACGGTTTTCAATGGTATTCGGGTTGGCGACTTAGGTTGTTTAACCGGGATGTTTAACGTGTTACACACGCAATATTTATATCAAAAAAAAATTCTTGATGATGATCAAACAGTAATGCAATTGGATATAGCCGATGGCTTATACCGAAGCGCAGCGTTGTTTGGCTGGCTAGATGAATAAAGTGAAGTAGTAATGGCAGAGATCATAGGCGTCAAACTCAAAGCGAGTAACGGCATGGTTTATCAATTTGTAAACCGTGCCGGTAATGTATCGGTTGCTGATGCTGTTACCTTTAATCACTCAGCCGCGGTACATTTGTTATTAAAGATGTTTGAGCATCTTTACGATATCGGTGATGGGCGCGATCTTATCTCTGTTGCTGGGCTGGTTGATTACACATTATCGAGGCGTGCGAGGTTAGATCCTAAGGCTCACCAAACAGAAGTATTGCAGGTCGTTAGCCAAGCCTTGGTCAGCCAAAAACTGTTTTGCGTGACGATTCCAGAAACGAAGCCAGTCATTCTTCATGAAGAAGCGCCAGAAGTTCCACCGTCTGAGCAACAGTCGTCGTTACCCAAGGCTGGCGCTGAACAAGGTGTAGAGCCAACGAATGGTCAAGATACTGTTCGAGCGGATACACCACAAGTACCTATCGCTGCTACTTCATTTTGTGGCGATCCTGTTTCGATGGTCACGGGTGAAGAGATCCTGCCTTTAATTGATGTCGTTCTTGCAGGTTCGTATGCGCTTGAGTGGGGGCGTACTTACCGTTCAGGTTTGTGTGATGTTGATACCGGGTTAGGTTTTGGCTGGCGAAGTCATTACGATTATCAGCTTACTCTTTGTCCATCGGATGAAGTATCGCCAGCGCAATGGCAATTTATTGATAACGAAGGGGCTGAACTCTTTTTTGACGATATAGAGCCTGGCGCGGTGAGCTATCAAGTACGTGCTGGCGCGAGCTTATATCACCACCCTCAACAGTATTACCTACTGCGCTTACAAGACGGTCGACAGCTTAAATTCAGCTTTATTCATGATGCATGGCGACTTGATAAGTTACGTATCGATCAAACAACACAATACAGCTTCCGCTATTCCCTTGCAGGTCGCATGATAGGTATTGATGTTAATGGCTACCATTCATTAGCGCTTCGTTATGATGCGAGTGGTCACCTCGTTTCTACGGAGATCCCTCATTACGATAAGTCAGAAGCTATCGTCGTTTTATCGTCTTATCAGTATGACGCTCAGGGGAACCTGATTTCAGCAATCAACCGCCAAAAACAAACTGAGCAATATCAATATCGCGATGATCATTTATTAACTTGTCGTACTCGTGCATTTGGTTTTAGTCACTACTTTGAATGGCAAGGGGAAGGGGCAAAAGCGAAGTGTTGCGCGCAGTCTGGTGACGAAGGGGTTTACCAGTACCAATTTGATTACTCAGAGCAAAATCAAACCACCATTAGTACCGATAGCCGTGGTCATCAATGGCGATATACCCATGATCACCAAGGTTTGTTGCTAAGAAAAGAAAGCCCTACAGGGGCTGTTTGGCAATATAGATACAATGAGCTCGGTCTTAAAACGGCAGATATTGATCCTAATGATGGTATGACGTTCTATCGTTATAACGCGCAAGGCCTGCTATCTGAGTTACAAACGGCGGATGGCTCTATTAACCGTTATCGCTATAACCGCTTTGGTCAGTGTGTTGAGGAGCAAAATGCGCTAGGGCAGGTAACACTCCATCGTTTTAACAGTTTGGGTTTATTGCTGGCGACCATTCATTTTGATGGGCGTGAGGAAAGTTACCGTTACGATCATCAAGGCCGAGTGGTTGAGCATGTTTTACCGACTGGTGAGCAGCGCCAATACTGGTGGAATGAAAGAGGTTTGCTTGATGCTGTTCAGCATAATCAAGCCACTACCCGTTATAGTTATGATCGCAAAGGCGAGATGAATGGTATCGCTTATCCTGATGGTCGCGTTTCGGCATTCACTCGTGATATCAGCGGTAATATTACTCAAGTTACTCATCATTTTCCTGAAAGCGATGAAGCCAGTGAGACGCATAACTATCAATACGATGATGCAGGGCGAGTAACCCAATATACTGATCCGCTTGGTCGAACAACCAAAACCTTATGGGGGGGATTATCTCAACCCGAAGCCACTATTCAAGCTGATGGCAGTGAGCTGTATTACGATTACGATCTAGAACGAAATCTTGTTGCAATCCGTCGAAGCGATGAGTGTGTTTTTGAGTTGGACTGGGATGAAGATGAGCGTTTATCTCGTACCGTTGGCTTTGATGGTCGTGAACAGCATTATCGTTACGATGCAAACGGTGAACTGACTGAAGTTGATGAGCATCATCGTCAATTACGTATGATGCGTGATGCGGCGGGGAGAATTGTTGAGTTATACGCGACTTGTAATACTGGAGAGCGAACCTGTCATCATTATCAGTACGATAAAATAGGTAGGTGCATTAATGCCAACACGCCGGCTCGTCGACTCAGCTATGAATGGAGCCATGAAGATAAGCCGATAACCGTTTGGCAAGATCATTGGCGTATTGATTACCACTTTAATGCTAAGGGGCTACGTGACAGCTTAACCCTGCCTGATGGCACCAAGCTTGTGTATCAGTATGATGATAATCAGCAGTTAACCAAGTTAATATTTAATGGCGAAGTGCTGTTAGAGTTTCAACGTGACAATCAAGGTCGAGAGCTTCGTCGCCTGCAAGCTAATGGAATTTGTTTAGAACACCATTTTGATGGTCGTGGGTATATTGCACAGCAAAAATGGCAAGCCGTTAATAGCAGTCTATCTTCAGAGTGTGCCGAGTATGAGCACCACTGTCATTACTTATACGATGATGCAGGGCAATTAACCCGAATTCACGATCAGCAGCGTGGTCAGCAATCATTTGGGTATGACGCATTAAGTCAGCTGCAATACCATGAGCAGGGTGCTACAAAAACTGCCTATCAGTTTGATGGTTTTGGTAATCATCAAACTGATGAAAGTGAAGTGTATCAAGATAGGTTACATCGTTATAAAGATTGCACTTATAGCTATGATAAATGCGGAAATCAGACGAAATCACGTAGTGAGTCCTGTTCGCAGTTCAGACAGTTTAATGGCTTAAATCAACTCAGTCAGACTAATCATAATAGTCGTATTAGTGACTACCAATACGATGCCTTGGGCCGCCGTAGTAAAAAAATTACTGAGCAAGGTGAAATAGATTTCCTTTGGGATGACAACCAACTGTTAGGTGAGCATCAGCAAGGTTGTTATCGATGGTATGTTTACGCGCCAGATGATTACACACCTCTTTTGTTGATAGAGAATGGGCAAGTCTATTTCTATCACACAGATCATATCGGCACGCCACATACTCTTACTGACAGGCAAGGTAAAGTGGTATGGCAAGCGAATTACCAAACGTTTGGCTATGCCGATGTTACTGTTGAAATTATTCAAAACCCACTGCGTTACCAAGGGCAGTATTTTGATGCGGAGTCAGAACTTCATTACAACCGCTTCCGTTACTATGATCCCCTGACAGGGCGCTTCATTCACCAAGACCCAATTGGATTACTCGGTGGCATCAACCACTACCGCTATGCACCTAACCCTATTCAGTGGGTTGATCCATTGGGGTTGAGTTGTAAGGAGGGGGGAGGAAATGCTCTCTTAAATTCAGCGTATTTAGTTGGAGGGATTACTAAGTACTTTGGTGATACGGTAACAGGAACGGCTGAGGCAATATACGCAGACCCGTTTGCTGTAGCATGGGATACACTCTATACAGTAGTTGATGCTGCATACTATCCTATTGATATTATGACTCGCCCGTTTGGTTTTACCACCCATGCAGTTGATAGAACCAATGCGCGAATCAACGACGCATTGGGTGCAGCGCAAGAGCTGAAGGCAAACACTGTCGCTAATTGGGAGTGCCGTAACTGGGAAGGACTTGGTAGTAACTTAGCTGCGATTGGGATGGTGGTTAACCCGAGGTCGTTAGTTAAAGGGAATGTGACACCGGCATACAAAAATTTAGAACCTGTGATTAAACTTGCTCCGGGTAAAAAAGGCGGGTGGAATAAAACACTGAATAAAGATCTTCAATCGAATGCGATATATAAAGTAGGTAATTACACTTATAAAACGGATGACTTAGGCCGTGTAAAATCAGTAAGTGGAGAGCTTGATTTATCTAAGCTAGATAGGAATACTTATCAGCAAGCGAAAGCGGGTAAAACGCACGGAATCAAAGATGGTTTAATCGACGATGAAGGTGGGCACTTAATTGCTTCTATCTTTAAAGGGCCGGGTGAGCAAATAAACTATGCAGCAATGGATGGCAATCTAAATAAAGGCGAATGGAAGCGGATGGAAAATAAATGGGCTAAAGCCTTAAAAGGCGACCCACCTAAAAAAGTAGAGGTTGAAATCAATGCCATTTATGATGGTGATAGTAAAAGGCCGAGTACTTTTGATGTATTTTATGAAATAGATGGTGTAGAGAAATTTGTCTCATTTAAAAATAAACCTGAAGGTAAGTTACTATGAGTTTTGATGAAATCTATTTAAGCATAGCTGGAAATATGCTTGAAAACATCCAGTCAAAGGACTGGATAACATCACATATTGATGTTGAATACTATGGTGAGGATGCTTTAGAGATGGGAGGTGGTTTTACAACTAAAGATAATTTGTTTACATCTTTTAAATTTCGTAAATTTGATAGACGTATCATTAACGATTTTCATCGCTTACATCAAATGACAATAGAAAATAACTTTAGTAAATGGAATAGAGCCAAGTTCACACTGGAACCTACAGGTAAGTTCAATATGGAATTTGAATGGGATCAAGCGTTATTTGATGAAGTTGAACGTTTAAATAACGAGTGAACAAAAATCAACGATAAGCTGAGTATACCACCTGAGCGTACCGTGGGGCTGCACGATCATATTAACGGCAACTGAGTGCTATCAAACTCAATAGTGCCGATATACTTAAGATGCAAAGAGACAAGCTAGGATCAGAGTTTGAGTGCCACCAATCGAATGGTATTACCCAACAGTGTGATTTTGATAGCCGTGGCGCCTGCATTTTAGCTACGACGCGCTAAATCAACTGCAATCACACCAGCTACTATGTTTGATATGAGAGAGAAGCTAAAGCCAAACTTTGAATAAGTAGCTAATAATATGATAACTGAATTTAAACTTGATGAAGATTTTGAAGGTTTTTTAGAAGATTTTGGTGAGCCTTTTACCAGTACCCCTTGCTCGCCAGCTACGATAGCAGAATTTAAAGGTAAATTACCTGATAGGCTACTTGAATATTGGCAAGCCTATGGTTTTTGTGGTTTTAAGCAGGGATTATTCTGGATAGTTAATCCAGTAGACTATGAAGATACCCTAGATGAATGGCTAGAGCACACCGACATACCTGATAATGACATTTACCATGTTATAGCGCGTAACGCTTTTGGTGATCTGTTTTTATGGGGGGAAGAAACAGGCTACAAGTATGAAATAACTGTCGCCAATGGCTGGATCATTGAGAAGGATGGCAAACCGCGTAAGCAACATCATATTGCTATTGAAAGATTTTTTGGTTTTGCTCGCGTTGACAGCCACGACATAACCAGTGAGTCAGGCAAGCCTTTATTTAATGCTTGTATTAAAAAACATGGCGCATTAGGTAGCGATGAAATGTTTGGCTTTGTGCCTAGTTTAATTGTTGGTGGTGAAAGTGAGCTAGCAAACCTTAATAAGGTTAATATTTTTGCACACCTCTCTATTTTGGCCCAGTTTGGTCAAATAGAGGTGCTTGATCACAAAGCGCTTATGAGAAAAGCTTTTAGCTGACTTCGTTCATCCGTTAATCTGTGAGTTATAATCCTGCTTTTGATTCTGTATTCAAGCCCTTGAAATTTACTGTTGTCAGTTTTTTTTGATATTGATACGTCTGATTGTATTGTCACTAATAAAAAAGGGCCAAATGATGACTCATGTGACCCTTAGAGCTGTTAGTTATTTATATCACTTAGCGCGCTTGAAGGTCACTACTTCATAGCTTTGTGGTTTAAGCGTAGGGTGTTTATCTGCGATGTAATCAATAACACCTTGGGCATCGGTGTTACAACGGGTGTTCGCAGCTTTACAGTTTGGCGCTTTACCTTGGTAATGTACTTTGTATTTACCGTTTACTTCTTCGATGTTTTTTACTTTAAAGCCCGTTAACTTGCCATCGACGTAGACGAGATCAACGCGACCTGAAGCTTTTTGCTGAGAGGTAAATAGCGGTGTCCAACCATCGTTACCTGTTGCGTTGTAGTTGTTGATTGCAACGTTGTAGGTCTTATTGTTATCGATCGCAGTCCAGCTTGGGTTTTCTGGCGTACCTGTCATTACTTCAACGTAGTCGAGTTTACCTTTTTGATGAGCTGCTGTTTCCGTGAATTGATAACGAATATTGCCACCGTATGGGAATTTACCTGCGTGCGCCCCTTCAGGTAGTGTTGCTGTGATTGCACCAGCGATCAAATCTTTAATGTCTTTACCTTTTACTGGTACGACAGACATAAAGTTAGAAAATGGCAGCATTTCTAGTGATACGTTACCTTCACGGTACTCACCTGCCTCAATATTGGTACGGATACCACCTGCACCAATAAGAGAGAAATCTACTTTCATCCCTGTTACTGCCGTGACTTCAGGGCTATTTGCCCAGTAGTATTGGCCTGCAGCTACAATTGCGGCAACGTCTGAGCCATGTTCGTCAGTGCCTTTATCACCAGGACGACGCTCGTGGTTAATTTCCTCTGGTACTTGGGCAATCACTTTACCGTAGGCTTTATCAACCGCTGGTTTGTATTTGCTATTAATAAGCTGACGCATAGCAGCTTCTTCTTCTGTTATGGTGATATTGTCTTCACCTTCAATAAAGTCCACTACTTTGGCACTGTCAGCCGCTGAGAACTTACTCTCTGCTTCGCGTGTTGGTGAGTGGTAGTACTCATCGTTACTCAGCAGGGTATTTAAGCCAGCACACTCTGTCACTGTACCTTGCTTATCGAAACTTACATTTAATTGACCAATAGCTTGTGCGTATTGACCTGCTTGTACAACACAAGTTTTGCTGGTGCCGTTAGGGTTGGTCACCATTTGTGCGTATGTGCCAGTATGATCGTGACCAATATTGGTGAAATCACCGAGTAGCGTGTGTGAGTGACCACCAACGATCAGGTCGATACCATTAACTTTCGAGGCAACATCAAGGTCTACTGCATTACCGATATGGGTTACAGCGACGATGTTGTTAATGCCCTTGGCTTGCAGCATATCAACAGTGGCTTGTGAAGATTCCACCATGTTATGGAATTCTACTTTACCCGTGTTTGGTGACAGATTTGGCATGTCATCCAGCGCAATACCAAATACCGCGACAAGATCTTTATCTTTAGGCAGGTTGTTGATGTCGTCGACTTTAACTTTTTCGTTACCATCGAAGGCAAAGATAATGTAAGGCTTGAGGTTGGTTTGACCTTTTAGATCTGGGTCTTTGCTGATATCTACGTTAGCGGCTAATACCGGGAAGTTAATATCGCTAATGAACTGGTTTAGTTTAGCGTTATTCAGGTCGAACTCATGGTTACCAAGCGCCATAGCATCAAGACCCATGCGGCTCAGTAGCTCTGCATTCATTGCACCTTCGTTGAGTTTGAAGTATGCACTGCCTTGCCAAGCGTCACCACCATGAAGGAACAAGAAGCTGTCGTTGTTATCTTTTGCTGCTTGCTTGTACTCTTCAGCCATGGTCATCAAACGTGGATAGCCACCAAACTCGTTGTAAACAAGGGTATCGTTTGCTTTGAAGCTCGATTTAACAGGGTCAAAGTTAGAATGGGTATCGTTGATGTGAGCGACGGTTAGCGTGAAGTTGTCGTTTACTGGTGATGAGCTAAGTGAGCAGCCTGATAGGGCTACCATCACTGACATAGCCAGTAGAGGCTTAGAAAACGTCATGAGGTTACCTTTATAATTATCTGTATGTGGATCAAAAAGAAGCTTTTACTGTTGGTTCTTTGTTGAAAATCCACTTAATAGTGTGCGCGGGCACTATATAGCAGATGAAACACTCAGACAATTGCAAAAATATCAAACTCAGTTCGTAAAATTACAGTTGGTTACAAGCCAATCATTGACTCTTGAAATGATTAGTCTGTGTGACGTTGTCACTTGTTGGGTGGTTTATGAATAATGGGACTTGGATAAATGAGGTAGTGATAAGGCACAATGCCTAAATACGCGGGAGCAATGTAGCGCAAAGCGGCATAAATACTGGGCTGTAGCTCTGGAATTATGCAGCCATAAAAGCGGATTTATTCTTGAAACCTTGAAGTGCGTCACTCAATTTAACGTAAAAATTGATAAAACGCATGGTTATTGCCGCAATGAGTGCATACTGTTGCCAGTGAAGTAATTGTAGAAGTAATAAAGGTTACGAATATGTCTGATGTACCAGCATCTGTTACCACTGCCGCTGAAGTAATCCAACCTGTTGCCGAGTCTTCTGGTTCTATCTGGGGCTATGTTGCGGGCGGTGTCGCGTTACTTGTTTTGGCGGGATTCTTTGGTTACAAGAAAATCAATACGCCAGCATTCATTATTGGTCAGGTGCGCAAACGCAATCTTAAAGAGATGCAAAAGCAGGGCGTAGAAAGCTCTGAGTTCATGCTTGATTTGGATAAGCTACTTGATTCTGTTCTTGAGTATGCGAATACCAACAAGAAAACGGGTAACGACGTGGTGAAAATCATTAGCCCACTGAACGACACTAAGCGTATCAAGAGCCCGCGTGATATGTATCAGTCTATGATCCATATCGCTAATGAAATGCACGATACCGCTTTAGCGCGTGAATTTAAAAATAAGTCTAAGCAAGTGAAAGCAAGCTCACCATTGATGGCTGGTCTGCTTAAACGTGCAGGTATCTAATACCTTTAAATTAGATAGCATTGAAAACCACTGGCTTACCAGTGGTTTTTTTATGCTTGTCATTTGAACTGAGCGTGTGGATTGAATGAGGATTTAAGGCGTTAACACCTGATAGTGGGCAATCTCATCACGAGTCATCCAATGCATGTTCTCTGCAGGTGCAGCATTTAATGTGTACCAATAGAACTCAGGATCAATCCCGATCGCTTGGTAGTAGTTCAGATAGCTTTGGTGCTCTGCATCATCACGTGGAATTTCATTTCCCGCCCTTCCTTCAGAGTCAGACCAACTATGCACGCCGATTTTAGGCTCTGTATCTTCAGCAGAGCGTTTAACTCCCGCTAAAAATAGATCCGTACCACCACTTGCAATCATGCCTCCTGCTTTTAAGTGAGTGTTAATGCCGTCTTGGTGAAGTGTGGTAGAAAGCAAGAGGTTGGTTTCATCATCCGCGCTGCCAGCAATAGTCTCTATGTTGAATTTTTCGATAAAAGGGAAGGTTGCCAGCATGTTGTAGTAAGCATCGAGAGAGCCAGAGCAAATGATGCCGTTCAGTGTCGCCTGCTTTTGCCCTGTTACTTTGAACTGTAAGGGCTTATCGCCTTGTAATTCACTATAGCTACACTCTGATACGAAGGTATTTGGGTCATTGGTTGCGGTGGTATTGCACCCTGTGAGCAGTAAAGCCGTTCCTAGAAGTAAGCTGATTTTTCTTTCCATGTTATCTGTCTTATTGAACGATGTTTTTTATTGGTGCTATTATGGCGAATAAAACCGTAGAAAGAAAGTCAAAAATTGCTTTGCGATTAAATGGCTAAATTAGGTTCTGTATCGATAGAGATAAGTACGCTTGACGATAAAAAGGTTTTATTAATGGTTTAACTTTCTATTGCTATAGTTTTCGCAATTTGTGGTTCGTTACGGTGATTTCTCTCTCTTGATGCATGCAAAGCGATGAGAAACAAACGACCATTAAATCTTTTCTATAATCAGATCACAGGGTTATCTCACAGGTATGTTCAACTTATGACAAAGCATTTTAAAACTGACGCCAAAATTGCCTGTGAAGAGTGTGGCTTAGTGATGGCGGTGCCTGAGTTGGTTGAAGGGCAAAAGGCAACGTGTCCACGATGCCATCATGGTGTGGTTAAGCATATTGACCATCCATTTCAAAAGCCGCTTGCCTATGGTAGTGCGACCTTGGTGATGTTGATGTTGAGCCTGAGCTTTCCTTTTATGTCGTTCAGTGTTCAAGGGTTGAGCCAGAATATCACCTTGCTACACGCAGCAGAGATGTTGCAGCACTTTGAAAATAGCTTATTGGCAATGTTGTTGCTGCTGACGGTGGTAGCGCTGCCTGGTGGCTATATCGCGATTGTGATGTATTTGTATCGTCAAGCGCAGCAGATTCAGCAACAGCGATTGGCTTTCGAATCCAAACCCATGCTAAAGCGATTGGCGAGAACAGTATTTCGGGTTGAGCCATGGTTAATGGTTGATGTGTTTTTGATCGGCGTTTTAGTCAGTTTAATCAAGATCGCTTCTTTGGCTGATATCGGGCTCGGGATGTCGTTTTGGGCGTTTTGTATCTACACCATGCTGGTGGTGAAGTTTGTATCTATGGTTGACCGCACTTGGTTGTGGCATCAGTTACAGCCTTTGGTGGCACTGGAAGGGGTGAAAGAAGGTGATAGCCATATCACAGGTAATCATGAATCCTGCCATGTTTGTTCGCAGCTAAATGTACCTGTTGATCACAGCCAAAAGCATACGCGTTGTGTGCGCTGCGGTAGTCGGCTACATCCGTATTCACCGCAGCACAGTTTGCATCGTGCTTGGGCGCTATTGATCACATCTGTTGTGTTTTATATCCCTGCTAATTTGTACCCCATGATGTATACCGTGAGTTTAGGGAAAACAGACGGCTCTACCATTATGGGTGGGGTGGTTTTGCTATGGAAACTTGGCTCTTACCCAATTGCTATGGTGATCTTTCTTGCTAGCGTGGTGATCCCATTGGCAAAAATGTTGGCATTAGCTTGGTTGCTTGTGAATGCTGGTCGTAATCCTCACAGCTCAACACGACAAGCCATTCAAAGTTTAAAGATTTATCGGCTTACTGAGTTTATTGGGCGGTGGTCGATGATTGATATTTTCGTGGTCGCCATTTTGGTGGCCTTAGTGCAATTACATAATTTGATGTCGATTTATCCCGGCCCTGCTGCATTGTCGTTTGCAGCTGTCGTGATATTTACCATGTTGTCAGCGATGAGCTTCGACCCACGTGTCTTCTGGAATCAAACAGAGCGACAAACAAAGGAGCAGGCACCTCACCTCAGTGATGAAATAGTGCCTTTAAAAGAGAATACACACTATGAGTGATCACAAGCCAGCACAGGCTGAAGTACAAAAAATGAAACAGTTTTCAACCATTTGGTTGGTGCCTTTAGTGGCTGTGGCGATTGGGATATGGATGCTCGTCCAGTTCGTTGGCAGTAAAGGCCCTGTGGTGACTTTGAAGCTCAATACAGCGGAAGGGATTGAAGTCGGTAAAACCGAAATCAAATCGCTCAACGTGAAAGTTGGGGTGATAAACAGCGTAAAGCTGAGTGATGATTACAGCTACATTATTGCTACCGCGCAGATGAATAAAGATGCAGCGCGCATGCTCAAAGAAGATACCTTGTTCTGGGTAGTGAAACCAAGGATTGGTAAAGAAGGGATCTCAGGGCTAGAAACACTCTTATCAGGGGCTTACCTTGAGCTACAACCCGGTGTGAAAGAGAAAGAAAAACTCGATTTTACCGTGCTAGAAACGCCACCAGTAGCACCGCCTGATGCGAAAGGGCTGCGGTTGGTGTTAACTCATCGTGAAGCAGGTAAATTGAGTGTCACCGATCCTGTGTTGTACGAAGGTTTTACGGTTGGGCGGGTTGAGAAAGTAAGTTTTGATCCTGAAACGCGTAAAGCGAACTATCAGCTATTTATCTTTCAGCCTTACGATAGCTTGATCCGCAAACACACCAAGTTCTGGTTAACTTCCGGTGTCGATTTACAAATGTCGGCAGAAGGTTTTAATTTGAAGATTGGCTCGGTGGAATCATTGATCACTGGGGGGGTGAGCTTCCGCGTACCTAAAGGGGCTGAACCGGGAGAGCAAGTGACGACTCAGCTTAAGAAGTTCAAGCTATATAACAACTTGAAGCAGGTTCGTGAGCGGGTGTTTGATCAATACCTTGAGTACGTGATGATGTTTGATGAATCCGTTCGAGGGTTAAACTCAGGCGCACCTGTGGAGTATCGTGGTATTCGTATTGGTACCGTGAAGAAAGTGCCTATGGAATTACCGTCGAAAGAACAAGGTTTCTCGACTAAGCAAATTCCAGTGTTAGTGCGTATCGAGCTTGGTCGAATCTATAACAATGTGGGGGAAGCGGATTTACTGGCGCTGAAACGCAGTTTAGATAAAGAGTTTAATCAAGGTCTAAGAGCCAGTTTGAAAACAGGGAGTTTCTTAACCGGGGCATTGTTTATTGATACTGAAGTGTATGAGAAAGCAGATAATTATGATGTTAAGCGTTATAAAGATTACGACATTTTCCCAACACAAGCTGGCGGTTTCGCTGAGATCCAAAAGCAAGTCACTACCTTGTTGGATAAGTTTAATAACTTACCGCTAGAACAAACATTAGGCTCGTTGAATAACAGCTTGGTTGCGTCTCAGCAGACGATGCGCTCAGCGCAGAAAGTGGCGGATTCGCTTAATAAACTTTTGTCGCAAAAAGACACGCAGGCAATTCCTGCTGATGTGCGTAAGAGCTTGCAAGAAATTCAGACCACACTGAATGGCTTTGGCCCTGATGCTGCGCCATATCAAAACTTAGAGCAGGCATTGGCGCGGTTTGAAAATGTAATGGCCGAGCTTGAGCCAGTGCTAAGACAATTAAATGAAAAACCAAACTCATTGATATTTAGTGGGGAATCGACACGAGATCCGATCCCAGCAGCGCGAGGACAAAAATAATGAAAGCATGGCTATTGGGTAGCGCTATGGCATTGAGCACCTTGGTAGGATGTAGCAGTCAGCCTCAAGATCTACGGGCAACCTATATTTTACCGATTGCCTCAAACACGGTCGCAGCTGTGATGCCGCAACGCGTGAATCAACCTCTATTGGTGGTTCGCCCTGTTGAGATGGCAGCGCACTTATCGGGTATGGGGTTGGTGTATCAAACCAGTGATACAGAGGTGATTCAAGCGCAGCACAATACGTGGGCAGACAGTATCGCTCAGCAGTTAACGCAGCGCATCACTACCGATTTACGAGGTAAGCAAACCAAGTATTGGCCAAGCGAACTGACTCCTGCGTTATCATCCGCTGGACTGGCGAAATTACAGGTAAAGTTCACTCAGTTTAATGGGCATTATTCTGGGGATGCAGTGCTTAGCGGTGAGTATTTGTTGATTGATGCCAGCGGTAAGCTGCAAGGCGTATATCCATTTTCGTTGCGCGTTCCTTTAAGCCAAGATGGCTACGACGCCCAAGTTAGTGCATTGTCGAAAGGGGTTGATCAACTGACGACTCAAATCGCTCAGCGCGTGGCGTTGAAATAAATTACCGATGTTGATGAGCCTTACATAACGACGTTTCATTTCCGCGAGTAAGGCTGATCAAATACTGATAGTTGTTAGCACGAGTAGGCACGATTGAGTGCCTACTGCTTTATGCGGTAATAGCCGTTTAACCAGCATTCAGGCAGTTGCTCACCAGAAGGGAAGGCGAGTTGTTGTTTATCTATGGCGACGGGGTCGGCCAAATCTTCGCCTGATTGATATTGTACTGTCACCTGTTGGTTAAATGGGTTGGTGAGCGAAGACATATCAATTACATCCACCAAATCGCCAGAGCGTGTTTCTTTAAGGAACATCGTGCCTTCTCCTTCCTGTCTCTTGGTATCCCTAATTATGGTTGATTTTGGTATATCTGCGACTCATGACAAAGCGTCTGGGGAGCTCTCTCATTTATCGCGGTTAGTTTGGTCAGAAAAAAGTAAGTAGCTTCAATGGCTTTGTTTGATCGCTGTGCAGCACCTTTGTTTTTAGCTATGAAGGCTTAATAGCAGCCTCGATCACTCTTTTGTTATTTCACAATGGGTGTTTGTTGGGGATCTATATATCGCATCATACAATTACAAGATGGAACCATAAGTGGAGTTCAGGATGGAACATACTCCCTCTCAACCTCAATCGTATCTTTGGGGAATAGATTTAGGTGGCACCAAAATTGAGTGTGCAGTGCTAAGCAGTGAAGGATTTGATTGCGTCGTTCGTGAGCGTATCGCGACTGAGCGAGACAAAGGTTATCAACATATCTTGCAACAAATTAAACGTCTCGTTGAACGATGTGCAAAATTGGTGGGGCATTACCCG
Source organism: Photobacterium jeanii (assembly GCF_001650345.1). Classification (GTDB taxonomy): domain Bacteria; phylum Pseudomonadota; class Gammaproteobacteria; order Enterobacterales; family Vibrionaceae; genus Photobacterium; species Photobacterium jeanii. Next base: position 362,091 of record NZ_LVHF01000033.1, read on the forward strand.
CATAGTATAGGTTTTGGCACACCGGGGACGCTCGACCCTATCACGGCGGTCATGAAAAATTGCAATTCAACCGTGCTTAACGATCAGCCCCTTGATCGAGATTTATCGCAATTGCTAGGTGTTGAGGTAGTGATAGCCAACGATGCCAATTGTTTTGCGTTAGCTGAAACTAAAATGGGTATTGTGCCGCAAGTGGCACCACAGGCTGAAACTGTGTTTGGCATCATCATGGGAACCGGCGTTGGTGCTGGCGTTGTGGTGAACGGTAAGGTACTTCATGGGTGTCATGGTATCGCTGGCGAGTGGGGACACAACGTATTAGAGCCTGATGGTGTTGCTTGCTATTGCGGCAAGAAAGGATGTGTTGAGACAGTATTGTCAGGACCGGGGCTTGAAGCTTATCACGCGCGTCTTACACACCATGCGTTTGAACCTAAACCTACCAGTGATGGAGCTTGCGAAGTACATCATTTGACTTTACCTGAGATCGTGGCTCAAGCGCGTGCTGGAACGCCAGCGGCAAAGCATACCTTAACTCGGTTAGTGAATCAGTTTGGTTTGGCAGTCGCTCCAATCATCAATGTGCTGGATCCTGATGTGATCGTCATCGGTGGTGGAGTCGGAAATATTGATGAGCTTTATCAAGGCGCAGAAGCAGCGATTTTACCGCACCTGTTTAACCCGAGGTTGGCGACTAAAATTGTTAAACCAGCCCTTGGTGATAGCGCTGGTGTTTTTGGTGCTGCCATGTTGGTAGCCAATCATGCTGGTGGCGAATAGCAGCAGTAGTTAATTGCGGAGCTGAAAGTCCCTTGAAGCTTGATGGCAAATGGTGCTCCCAAGCGATAGCGCATTAAATAAAAAATGGCTTCCGAAGAAGCCATTTGCTTAGTTCCAATAACAGCTAGCCAATGACGACTAGTATTCCCAATGCTCAATGCTATGAGCACCAGTGAATTGGTGCGCGAAGTAGTCTTCACAGGTACCTTCACGCCACACATCGGCGGTTGCACAGTGGAGACCACCACCAAATGCATAAGCATCACGAAGATCCACAGGAACCACTTCAAAGCCCAGTTTGTCGAATTGTTCCATCTGACCTGTTTCTGATGCTTCAACACACACAGTTTTATGGTCAAGGATCAAGGTGTTCATAGATAGCCATGTACTTGAGTAGCATAGTGGTGGTGGGTTATCCCATGCTGGTGCCACGGCTTCCACAATTTCCCAACCATTCTTCTCAAAGATTTCACGCTGACCTTTAAATAGCGGACGGTGTGGGTTCAATAACATCAAGCCAGGGCGAAGCGGACAGAAGGTCGCATCAATATGGATTGGGTGGTTATCTTCAAAGCTGAGCGTATGAACGCGGTAGCCTTGAGGTTCGTATTTACGCTTGATCCAGCGAATACCAGCAAGGTTAGTGGTTAAGCCGTGTTGAACAAAGATATCTTTACCCAAACGCATAACGTCAGCAGCATCGAATAAGATGTCTGTCTCCTTGGTGCTGTACTCTTTGCGAAGAGAGCGCGCCATGGTTTCTTCATCTGATAAGAATTCGTACGCGGCGACGTAATCCATACGGAAGCTATCGTCAGATAGGCGAGGGCGCGGTGCTTGTTCAATTAAACACTCAGGGTCTGATTCGAAGTATTCGCGTAGAAGATCAACATAAGCGAGATATTCAAAGTAACGGCTACGGAAACTCATCGGTGCCATCAGAATGCTTTTACCCATGGTTAATAGGCAGTCGCGAGGTGGCATACAGCCAAAGCCTGAACTAATGGTGAAATCTGGTGTTGTGATGCGATCGTGCCAGTCTACAGCTCCTGGGCGGTCTACGATAATGCCGCGATCTTCTAAGGTCTTGGCAAAGCCGTTTAGGCATTCGTTAGCACGGTCGATGGTTTCTTGAGTTCGGCGACCCGCTTTGCCACCGCGCATTGGTGAATCCGCAGGGATTTTTTCATTACTTGCCGGGCAAGCTTCAGGAATGTGTTGGTTATCAGCAATACCCACGATAACGTGACGAAGTGGGTCAAAGTCATTATAAGACTCAACGTGTAGTCCTTGGCGAACATAAGGTACGCCAGAATCTTTTCTTTCTAGAGGCAAAGAAGCATTTGGATATAGATCGTTGGAAATACTCATTACAAAATCTCCAATATAATAGTAATGATATTATTGAGTAAAATGATGACCTGAATTCGCTCTGGTTAAACTCGTGGTCAATATTATTCAATGGGAATTGTTAGTGTTGATGAGCATGAACTTTGCTGTGCTCTTCAATAGAATTACTATCCCGCAAATTGATGGCATGAAATAGTCATTTAATGCTGACGACTGGCGTTTTTATGCTGAGATGAAAAATAGGGAAATAATCTTATTAATAACAGTTGTTCACATGTTGATAGCTCGATATTGCCGCAGAACTATACGTTGTTAATTTTCTAATTAATGGAATATGTCTCTAATTGATTTTTATAAAAGTAACACTAATGTCATATTGTGGGGTTTGTTTGGTTAAATATCACATTTTGATCACTTATAGATTGGTGGGTTTGTTGTAGTCAGGTAAATATATCGTCTTACGACGAGGGAGGTACGACCATGACTCAACGTGTTATTGCCAATACACCCAAGTTTCTAATGTTCGATTTACAAAAAGTAGAAGAAACCGAACACATGATCTTTGGTGCCGATTTCATATTGATCCGCCCTAAAACTGCAGGCTGTATATTGCATCTAGCGAATAACAACTATCGGTTGCGTTCGCGCCAGTTGGTGCTGCTAGCGCCCTTTAACCCCTTTAGGCTCAAGTTTGATTCGCCCCATCCAGCAGGACCAATTGATTGCGATGTTTTGCATTTTCGGCTGAATGCGTTAGGGCAAACTTTTGTCGATAGCGTACAGTTCAAGCCAATCAAAGCCATGTTAGATGATGCCAAGCATGGATTACTCTTCGCCGCTGGTGAGCAAACGACTCCCGTTCACCAATACTTAGATAAAATGGAAAATACATTTGAGTTTACTCAAGTGTTGAATTTATTAAGTCTGCTTGAAATATTATCTCAATTATCACCACAAACACATTTAATTGAACAATGCTTTGAAATTAGCAATATCAAGCGTACTGAAAACAGAGTGTCTTTAGTGCAGCAATATATTGCCGATAATTTAGCTGAACCCTTATCTGTTACTTTATTAGCGGAAAAGTTACATATGGCAGATAGCACGTTTTCGCGCTTCTTTCATGCGAATTTAGGGATCACTTTTCGTCAATACTTAATAGAGCAACGTGTTCGACAAGCTGCTCGTTATTTAGTGACAACGGATTGGACAATAGCACGAATAGGCTCTGAAGTTGGTTTTTCATCGCTTTCTAATTTTAATGCTAAGTTTAAAAGTTTATTACGGGTCACACCGCGAGAATATCGCGCCAATCATATTGATATGCGTAAAGATATAGAAGTGAGTAAAGCGGTAACTGGGCAGCTACAAAAACAAGTGGCAGAGGTGATGATGGTATCAGCTTAGTGTTGCCTTAGCTGTAATGTACGCTAGATAAGCAGCTCGACTAAATATAAAACGCTGGCATGATGCCAGCGTTTTTTTGTGATTAAGTAAGAGTTTTGAGTATTAAGCTTGATTAGAGAAGGATATTACGTCGTCTTGCAGTACCGTTACTTTGGCAACGCCCCAGTAGCTGCCACATGCAAGCAGTGAGGAATAAATAGGTGCTTCGACCCAACCAAGGTTGAAGTAGAAAAAGAAAATACACCCAGCACCAAAGCCCACTACAATCGAAGTTAGTGCCGCGTAGATATTGGCAGGAATAAAGTGAGCCAGTAGGGTAGGGGCAACTAAGGCTGCCATTAAAGTCCCTGAACCTAAAATAGCTAACATTGAAAGCATGAAAGGTGGTGCTAGCAGCATGATCAAAAAGCCTGCGCTACCTAAAATCCACACTGCAGAGCGGTTAAGTAGCAATAGCGCTTGATCAGATAAACGGCATTTCGGCCAAATCGCTTGACGTAAATCGTGGGAAACCGAGCCTGCTATGGCGTGTAATACCGAATTGGCGGTGGATTTCATCGCAAATAAGATGAATAAAGTGACTACCGCTGAGATTGATGGTGATAGAAACTCTGTTAAGAATACCGGCATGGCTTGGTCTGGGTTTTCTAGCCCTGGCATTTTGAGGCGGGTATAGAGGCCGGCTAAAGGCACAAGACTTAGCAGACAAGCTATGGGGGTCATGTAGGCAGCAACATGGTGCAGTTTGGTGGTTTTGGCAAATGCCATAAAGCGCACCGACATATAAGGTAAAGTCGCGCTGTAGATGAAAGCGTAAGGGAGTACCAAGAAGACATGCCAAACGCTCGCGCCATAAGGCCCTGAATCGGTTGGGCTGAGCAAGTGAGGATCGATGGCATTTAGTCCACTAATCATCTCAGATGGCGATAGATCGGCGAAGATAGTAACAACAATGATCAACGCGGAGACGCACATGCCTATTACCATGAAGGCGTCAGTAAAGGCCACCGCTGCTAAACCGCCTATTGAGGTGTAAAGGATAATGATCCCAACCATCAATAGCGAAGCGGTTTGGGTATCAATGCCTAGCCATTGACCAGCCAATAATCCGAGTGCTTTGATTTGCCCTACTAAAAACACTAACAGTAAAACGATGGTGATGAGAGCGGCGAGGGCTTGGGTGAGGCGTTTGATCGATTTTGGTCCCTCGTGACTGCGTGCGATGTATTCAGGAATAGTCAGGCTTCCCATGGTTTGCGCTTTTTGATGGAGAAAGCGAGCACAGAAAATGACAGCAAACACCATGGCAGGGGCAAAAAAGAAGTTACCAAGTAACTCAATCGCACCGTATTTATAGGCGACGCCGGGGGAGCCCATAAACCCCCAGCCAGAAAACCCTGTGGCAACGATGGTTGCAGCGCCGATGAATGGGCCAAGGCAATTGGCGGCGAGTAGAAACCCGCCTTCGCCTTGTTGGGTTTTCATAATGTTATTACTGTGTAACGCCAGTCCAACCATGATGATCACCGTCACCACGAGGAGAACCCAGTTCAATGAGGTGATCATAGTGGCTCCTTAGCTATCTAGCTGTGCGTTTTTAATGGATTGGTGTTTTTTCGCCATACTAATCACGATTTCTCCCATCCCACCGCCGATCACTAAAATGCCCCCTAAGGTTTGTAGCATGGTGAGTGATTCGCCAAACATCATGATGCCGATACCTGCCCCGACCACGGTTTCGAGGTAAGACACACAAGCCAGTTCTGCTGCCTTTAAGTGTTTCGCGGCAATGGTCAGTAATGTGAGTGCGCCAAAGCCAATGAAGAAGCCCATAGCTAGTAGCCAGATCCATGAACTGGTATCCATCTCAGCTAATGATGGTGGCTTGATCATAAAACAGATCCCAATCGCCACAGCACCAGATACAAAGTTGAAGAACGAACGTGAATCGGAGCTAACATCGGTACGGTAGCGACTAAAGAACAAGTACAAGCCATAACCAAAGCCAGACGCTAAACCGAGCATGTCACCTACAAATGTCTCTTTTGAAAACGAGAGGGACATGGTGATTCCGTTATTTGGGTCGTAACTGATGATGCCGATGATGAACAAACAGCCAATAAATACAGCTGTAAGTAGACCGCCAGTGAGTGGCGATATCCGCTCTTTTAGGAAGATAGCTGCAAGAACGGTTGAAAAGACCGGACCTGTGTAAATCAAAAATACCGCGTTAGCCAAAGTGGTGTATTGGGTGGCGGAAACATAGGCGGCTAAACATAGCCCTAAACATGCTCCACTAAGAACGACGGTTGGTGAGAGTTTGGTTGATTTGATGAGGTGAAACTTACCTTGATGAAGCATTAAGGCGAAAATACACAATGCGCCTACCGTCATGCGGGTAAAAGCGATCACATCACCGCTGGTGTTAATATTACGGGCAAACAACCCAACACATCCCATCAGGGCTGCTGAGACTATCATGGTGGAATAGCCCAAGGTTTTGGTATTCATGACTTACTCCTTTGATCCTGTTCACTTGATTGGTCACAAAGCATTCCACCCTTGGTGATCTGGTTATAACCAAAAATGACAGCAACGATCAGGCACAAAAGAATGTTCGCTGTGATGAATGCATCGATTGACCAATATCCTGTTAGCATTTGATTTCCCTTCTTAATGCCGTTTTTGGCATGAAAATTTATACGGGCTTGTGTGCTGTGAATATCATCGGTGAAGCCATGGGGGATAACTAGCCAAAACCTGCCGTCGAGTTGCTAATTACTGCCGAGCCAATAAAAAGTGTGAACAGACAAAGGTACAAAGTGAGAGCGAAAAATGTGCAATTGAGTGCAATTTGTAGCGCGGATAACGCGTTATAGAGCAGATGTAAAAGATCCTTTTAGTAGTCTTATATTTCGATAAATATCATTTATAACGATAACCACTCTCATTACTATTCGTGAATAATTCCCCAGGAGGATATTTACGTGCTCAACACTACTAAAACATTAATAACATTATCTTTTGGCTCTCTTCTTTCTCTTTCAGCTCAAGCTGCTGATTACCCAATTTCAGTCACAGATGTGGCGGGTCGAACGGTGACTTTTGATCATCAGCCAGAGCATATTGCCTTATCTTCAGCGCGCGTTTTTCCTTTGCTAGAAATCATCTATCAGCAAGATGCTGCAAAGCATTTAGTTGCAGCGCGTGATGATATGCGTATGTCAGCGCCGAGCATGTACGCGAATTACCTCAAGCAGTACCCTAAACTGGATAAAGTCCCTGTGATTGGCAAAATCAAATCAGGGGAATTTGATGCAGAGCGCTTCATCAATATGAAGCCAAAGCCAGAGCTGTTCATTGTTGATATATCCAATATTAAGTTGGCAAAAGAAAAGGGATTACTGGAAAAACTAGAGCAAGCGGGCATCAAAACCTTAGCGATAGATTTTCGTGAAGCTCCGATCAAAAACACGGTTAAATCGGTTGAAGTGGTGGCGAAAGCCGTTAACCGTGAACAACAAGGTACTGCGTTTGCTAATTACTACAACCAGCATCTTGCGTCGCTACAAGCTGCACTGGCTCAGCATCCAGAAAGTAAAAACAAGCGAGTGTTCATTGAACGTGCGGCAGGGTATGAAGAGTCTTGCTGTCGTACCTTTGCCACAGGCAATATGGGCGCATACATCCCCTACTTAAATGCAACAAATATCGCGATTGAGCCGCTAAAAGGGGCGAACACTGGACAAATGTCGCCTGAAACAGTGATTGCTTCGCAACCTGACGTTTATATCATGCAAACCACTGGCTGGATCAATAAAGATGGGCAACCGATGCATGGTATCCCGCTTGGCTATAGCCCGAATCACCAAGCAATCAAGCAAGCGACCAAACGTTTGATGGATCGCAATTGGTTAAAAGCGCTAACGGCTTATCAAAATAATGATGTGTACTCAATCTACATGCCATTTTACAACTCACCGTATAACCTAGTGGCAATGGAATACTTTGCAAAATGGCTGCACCCTGAGGTATTTGCTTCGCTTGATCCTGAAAGCACTTTTGAAGAAATGAACCTTAAGTTTGGCGCGCGCACTGTGAGTGGCACCTTTGGTCAATCTAACGCAGAGGTACTGGCGAAGTGAGTACTGTGCAACTTGAGTTAAACGCTCATCTTGCTCGTAACAACAAGAAGAAGGTTGCGTTAGCAGCCTTCTTTGTTTTGAGCATCGTGTGCGTCATTGCGGATGTGTTGATTGGTTCGCAAGGCTTAACCTTGAGCGAAGTGATAAAGGCTATTTTTGACCCGAGCCATAGCCCGATTGCGGGTCAGATCATCGTGTGGGACATTCGTATGCCGATGTCACTGATGGCTCCTTTTGTGGGGGGCGCACTTGCATTAGCGGGAGCACAAATGCAAACCACGCTGAATAACCCTTTGGCGGACCCGTATACCTTCGGTGTTTCAGCTGCCGCAGGTTTTGGCGCTTCTTTAGTGATCACCAACGTAATTGCCATTCCTTTTATTCCGGAACAATATCAAATTGCCGTAATGGCATTTGTGATGTGTTTACTCACCACGTTTTTGATTGCAGGCATTGCTTCGGCCAAGCGAATTTCGATTGAAGGGGTAATGCTATTCGGGGTTGCCGTCATGTTTGCGTACGACAGTCTGCTAACTATGATGCAGTACATTGCCAGTGAAACCCAGCTGCAAACCTTGGTGTTTTGGCAAATGGGCTCGTTAGATCGCGGCAGTTGGGAGAAAATAACCGCACTCGCTATCGTATTGCCTATCGTGCTAATCATCATGATGAAAGATGCTTGGCGCTTATCTAGCCTTAAAATTGGTACTGAACGAGCAGAAGCGATGGGGATCAACGTAAAGTTTTTACGAATGAAAACCTTATTGCTGGTGTCGGTGATCACTTCGCTGTCCGTGTCTTTTGTAGGAGCGGTCGGTTTTGTTGGTTTAGTCGCTCCGCACATAGCACGTATGGTGCTGGGGGAAGATCAACGTTTCTTTTTACCCGCCTCCTTTCTTGTTGGCGCAGTGCTGCTTGAGCTTGCTTCGATAGCCAGTAAAGCCATCATGCCAGGGATTATTTTGCCGCTCACTGTGGTGATGTCGATTGTTGGTATCCCTTTCTTTATCTTCCTGATCATTAAGAAAGGAGGGCGTTTCGCATGAGTCTAGATATTACTAAGGTGTCGGTCACTTTTGGCAAACACCAAGTGCTGGATGAGCTCACGATCCCTCGTATTTTCAGTGGTGAAATGGTCGCATTAATTGGTAAGAATGGCGCTGGAAAGTCGACGTTATTACGCCAGATGACCACCTTACTTCGCCACCACCCCGCGCATATTCAATACTGCGAACGACCGCTGACTTTGCACGATATCGGCTATTTGCCGCAAGACCATAGGATCTCAGCTTGTATCACTGTGATTGAGTTGTTGATCACAACGCTCAACATTGATTCTGGTTCGTTACTCGCCAAGAAAAACAGTGCCGAAACTGGGTTAGCACTGTTAAAAGAGATGGGTATTTTGCATTTGGCTAATAAGAGCTGTACCGATTTATCGGGTGGCGAGAGCCAGATGGTGGGATTAGCGCAGGCGATCATCAATCAGCCGAAAGTGCTGTTGTTGGATGAACCGACATCAGCATTAGATATGCAAAATCAATTGCGGTTATTAAATTATGTTCAGCATTACGCTAAAACGCAGGGTGCTTGTGTACTTATGGTGATCCATGATTTAAACCTTGCAATCCAATACGCAGATAAAATAGCCGCGCTTCATCAAGGTAAGTTATTTGCTTATGACAGCCCTAACAATGCAATCACATCGCAGTTGATATGGGATTTATTCGATGTCGATTCGCATATCATAATGGTCGAACAGCGCCCTGTGGTAGTCATGAAGCATCAGCAAGCGAGCTAAGTAACGCTTTAAATTCTAGGTTTGTAAGCCAGAGCATTTGCTCTGGCTTTTCTTTTAGGGCGGATTTGAGCGAGCCGTTACTTGGTTAATTGCTCAAAAAGCTTATCGCAGGTTGCTTTCAGTTGGGTGAGTTCTTCAACGGATAGCTTGCTCTTGCACATCATTTCACTTGGGATAGATTCTGCTTGTTGCTTTAGAGCTTTACCGGCACTAGTTAAGAAAAGTACGCGAGCACGCTCGTCGTGATCACAACGACGACGCTCTACTAACCCTTTGGTTTCAATGCGTTTTAACAATGGGGTCAGGGTGCCCGAGTCTAAATGCAGTTGGTGACCTAAGGCTTTGACGTTAATTCCATTTTGTTCCCACAAAACCAGCATAGCTAAGTATTGTGAGTAGGTGAGATCGAGTTGGTTGAGCAAGGGGCGATAGGCGCGGGTCATGGCATTTGTCGCGCTGTAGAGTGAAAAACAAATTTGTTTGTTTAGCAATAAATCGTCTCGGTTTGGTTTGCTCATTTGCGGTACTCATAAAAAATGCAAATTGATTGCGCACAATATACTTGCATTTGTTCATGAGATCGAGTTTAATAATTGCAAATTAATTGCGCGCAATCTAATTGCTGGCAATCAAAGGTGATTTAAGAGACTCAATGAATATCAATCAGTGATAAGCATGAGCTAACGCGCTGATACACAAAATCAAAAAGGAAGACAGACATGAAAACCCTATACACAACAACAGCTACAGCACTTGCAGGTCGTAACGGTCAGGTGAAAACAGACGATGGTAAGCTTGATTTAGCACTTAGTTACCCGAAAGAAATGGGCGGTAGCGGTGAAGCAACAAACCCTGAGCAGCTGTTTGCTGCGGGTTATTCAGCGTGTTTTTCTAATGCTATTTTGCATGTGGCAAACATGGCAAAGCAGCCACTAAAAAGTGCGCCTGTGTCTGCAAAAGTGGGTATTGGTGCTAACGAAGCGGGTGGCTTTGCGTTAACGGTAAGTCTGCACGTTGAGTTAGATATGCCAATGGAAGCAGCGCAACAATTGGTGAAAACAGCGCATCAAGTATGCCCTTATTCAAATGCAGTACGCGGAAACATTGACGTTGAGGTGACTGTTAACGGTGAGCCTTTGATCGCGTAATATAACAACTTAAACCGTTATTCGCTGATAAAGCCCTGCTTTTCTATTATTAATGAAAAGCAGGGCTTTTTTGTGCCGTGTGCTTTCGTAGGGCTAGAACACGAAATTCACCATTAAGGTATAAAGCTGCACGTCTTTATCTTCTTTTAGCAAGACTGGAGGGATAACAAATTGTCCGTCTTTGCCTTGTTCATATTTGTCCTGCGGCATGTAAACGCCTTGCCATTCAGCATTGAGCGATATTTGTGGCGTTACATCGTAACGTACCCCTGCGGTGACGCTTTTGGTAAAGCGACGCTCATGGCTTTGTCCATAGGTAAGATACGGGGTGAATTTATCGATATTGTACGCCGCTGATGCATACCAGTTGGTTTGCAGTTTATCGTGCTCGATTTCTGCCATGAACTGCCATTGATCCCACGAATATTCGCCGCCAAGGGTAAAGATATTCATGTGCTCTTCAGGACCACCATTTTGCTTGAATTTGGTGTGCATATAGGCGGAGTGGATACGATAGTTAAATCCGCTTAAATCAGCAGAGATACCGGCCATGAAATCGGTGTCGAACACCAATTTATACTGTCCGAGGTTGGTTTTGTTCTCACGTCCAAAACCATAAAACGGCATAACAGAAGCTGTGAGTTCATCTGATATTGAGGTATCCCAGCGGAGTGAGAAACCATCGTAGAACGTAAAGCCGAGAATACTGTCGTATACCTCTTGTGGCGGGCGCGCCCATGTATACGCTTGACCGACATAGTAATACTCGGAAGCAAGGAACAGCGGCAAACGCAGGCGGCCACCGTTAAGGGTGAGCTCGTTGATCTCATAGCTCAGGTAAGCCCATTCAACTTCAGGATCAGACCATTGGTCTTGAGGGCGTTTTACGACCTGTACTGAAGCATTAAGTGCTTCTGTAATGGTGTAATCAAGTTGCAATCCAAAAATGGTGTCACAGTCGTAACAGGTATCTTCCGTGATTTCACGGTGGATAAAGAGCGGTGCTTTATTGTTGGTTTTCGCAATAGAGGTAGAACCAAAGCCACTGATCGACAGATCGTCAGTAATGTTAATTGCAGCAAACAAAGGTAAAGGTAATGCTGACATTACAAGAAGGGGGTATTTGATTCTCATGTTTACTCTCCTTGTAAAACAGTAATCAAGATATTGGCGTTATCAGGCACTTTATTGATAGGTGCATAGGCGATGCCATTGGGGTTTTTATTGAGCCATTCGATAATGTCTTTAATGTCATCACTGTTGAGTTCTTCAGGTGGTTTCCCTTTGCCTGAGAACGATAGGCTGGCCCAATACCCGTTCATCTGTGACACCGATTTGCCCAGTAACATGTCGTAAAACTCTTCGCGGTGGATAGAAGCTTCAGGCAAATCAACCAATACAATTTTTATACTGCCGTTTAATTTTTTCGTTTTTCCTTTATAGAGCATTCTTGCTTTGCTCTTACTTAATTGCGGAATGTCCTTATTCATTGAAAATACTGCAAATTCAATATCTTTATAGGATTTCTCCTCCGCCACTGCTGTAAACGTCAAACCGATGGAAAAGCAGCTAATTATGAGCTTGGTCACAATAGGTTTTAAGTTGAGTCCATTCATCATCAATTATTTACCATTCGTATAAAAACCGTCCTAGTATTGATGATAGTTGACAAAGATGTAACTACAAATAGACATGGTGAAAAGATGTTCGGGTTCACGTTCAAGGAGAAGATATGAGCCTTCTTAACCGCATTTCCATTAAATCGAGGCTACTTGTCTTGGTTATTCTTCCCTTAGGGTTTATGAGTATTTTCGCGGGCTTAGAGATAAAAAACCTGTATGAGAATGTGAATACCTTAAATATGTTGAATAATCGTGTGGCACTAATGGGAGAGACATCACGTTTTTCATCTCAGGCACACGTGGCAAAAATAGAGTTGCAAAATGAGAGCTCTGTCACTTCAGTTAATTCGTCTTCAAACGAACTTGAAAAAATACTCGCAAATATCCGAAATTTAATTCCCCTGTCATTTTCTTCTAATGGCGTAAGAGAGGCGAATGCGATTGCGGATGATTTAGCAGATGCTGTGGCTGAGTTTTCACAAACAGGTAAAGCCGATATTTTAGATTGGTCGACCTGGTCTGATGAAACCATATATAGCGCGTTAATGACGTTAGAAAAGTCACCGCTGAATATTGAAAACAAGAAGATTGAGCAAAACCTTGGTGTGTTGTATCAACTGCAATGGTTATCGTTATGGTCGCAACAGGAAAATTGGTTCATTCGTCAATTATTACTGTCGCCTGAGATGACAGAAGATCTAAAGCCTGAATTACTGAGTGTGATCCAAAATCAGCAGCTTTATATCGATCGCTTCATTTCCATTAATGCCGACCCACAACAAATCGATCTCTTGAAAAACACCTTCGCTAATCCCGCCTTTGCTAATAGTTACATTTTGCGCGAAGCCTTGTTAGCCGGAGAGGTCTCTACCGATGAAGTGAATATTGGTTTAAAAGCGTTAGATGAGCGCTACGAATTGATCCAGTTTGTGGTCGCAGAAGTGGGTGAGCAATTGGTGGCGGAGATCCAGCAAACGATCGCCGATGCCAAAGTGAAAATGGGGCTATTAGCCGGGGCGATTTTGTTGGCGCTAGTCGTGTTAACCATTTTAGGTGTGAACCTTGCTAGCCGTATTATTCAGTATCTTGGCCGTGTTATTCGCACCATGTCGAAGATTGAAGAGTCGACCGATAACAGTATCAAAGTGCAGCAAGATGGTAAGGATGAATTTACCGTGTTTACCCAAAAGCTGAATGTGTTGATCGATGAGCGTTATCATAACCAAGCCAAAATGTTGTTAGCGAAAGAAGAAGCGGAAAAAGCCAATGTGGCGAAAAGTGCTTTCTTGGCGAATATGTCCCATGAGATCCGCACGCCGCTGAATGGGATCATCGGGATGTCTTCTATCTTATCGGATACCGATTTGAATCCATCGCAAGCGGAATACCTGCAAATTATCGAAACCTCCTCGCAAACTTTATTGCTTCTTATCAACGATATTTTGGACTTATCGAAGATCGAATCGGGCAATTTGGTGATTGCACCAACCGAATGTAACGTGCGCGAAGTGGCTTACGACACCATGTCGATTGTGACCGCTAAAGCGACTGAGCAAAATCTTGAGCTCAAAGTGGATATCGCACCTGATGTGGTTGCGCTTTCTATGGTTGATGAGCACCGCTTGCGCCAGATCTTGATGAACCTGATGTCAAATGCGGTGAAATTTACCCTGAGCGGCTCGGTGACCTTATCGATCAGTCAACAAATGCGCGATAACGGCAAGGCGGCATTACGATTTGCAGTGATAGATACTGGGATTGGGATCGCGAAAGACAAGCAAGCGCAAGTGTTTGCGCCGTTTACTCAAGAAGATGGTTCGATCACCCGACAATTTGGTGGAACTGGCTTGGGCTTAGCGATTTGTCGCCAGCTGGTGGAGTTGATGGATGGTGAGCTACAGCTTGATTCTGAAAAAGGGCTTGGTAGTACTTTCCATTTCACCATTGATGTCGATGTGGTTAAAGCGCAAGCGCTACCTGTACCGACATTACAGAATGTGAAAACGCTGATTGTCGGTAACAATGTGAGTTATGTGACAGCACTTCGTACTCACTGTGCGGAACAAGGGTTGTCAGTAGATATGGAGATGAGTTTACCAAGTCCGGTATTGGCATCGAAAAATTATGATTTGATTATTTATTGCCAAGGTGCGTTGATGCAAACCATCGATGCCGTTGCTGAAATTAAATCCATTGAAGCACCAGCAGCCGTGGTGGTATGCATGAGCCATAGCGATGAGCAGTATGACTTTGGCACTCATATCGACGGTGTACTCACCGCGCCACTGTTTGGTCGACGTTTTGTTAAAGCCACGACGCAAGCGTTGAAACGAACGGCTGACCACCGCAAGCAAGTTCAACAAGCCGCGAATCATGTTGGTGAAGCGGAATTGAATGAAAAAGATGTGGTGTTAGTCGTTGAAGATAATCTTGTTAATCAGAAGGTTGCCTCGCTGTTTCTAAAAAAAGCCGGTTATGATTTTGTGTTAGCCAATAACGGCAAAGAAGCTGTCGATGCCGTGACAGAAGGTCAGCAGTTTAAAGCTGTGCTGATGGACTGCATGATGCCTGTGATGGATGGCTTTACAGCCACGGAAGCCATTCGTGAGTGGGAAGGTAAGCATGACAAATCTCGCCTGCCAATCATTGCTCTGACAGCCAGTGTGCTAGATCAGGATATCGACAAATGCTTTGAAGCCGGTATGGATGACTATGTTGCTAAGCCATTTAAGAAAGAGATCTTGCTCGACAAGCTAGAGAAGCTTAACGAAGTGGCGTAATCACCCATAATTTGCCTTTATCTCAAGAGAAAACCGCCTATTTTCCAATAGGCGGTTTTTCTTGTTTTTGGTCTGTGGCTAAGCACGACGGTTAATGTTTATTCATTAGTTGTCATCTGTTTTGAGTTTGTTGTTAATAATGTGACTTTTTATTTCGCAATTTTGATGGTGGTCAATGGAAATTACCCCCTTATGGGTAGTATGTGGCACGTATAAATACACTTTGTCACAAAATGACACATTTTCTTGTGAGTAATAATGAAAAATAAAAAGAGAGCAGTAGCTGGCGTTCTAGCACTAGGTGTTGGGATCGGATGGTTAACCCTAGGTGGCACACATGCAGTGCTAGAAAAAACATCAAGCACAGAGTTTTGTTTGTCTTGTCATACTATGGAAGCGGCATACAAAGAATATCAAGGCTCAGTGCACTTCAGTAACACCAAAGGCATCCGTGCTGAGTGTGCTGATTGTCATATTCCAACAGATACCGTGGACTACCTAGCCACTAAGATCCGCGCGACAAAAGACATCTACCATGAATTCGTAACCGGTAAGATCAACACGGAAGAAAAATACGAATCTCACCGTGCTGAAATGGCTGAAACAGTATGGGCGCAGCTACGTGAAAACGATTCTGCAACCTGTCGTTCATGTCACGACCAAGATGCAATGGAAACGTACGACCAATCTGCTGATGCTCGCAAGATGCACGAATACGCAGTGGCAAATAACCAAACTTGTATCGATTGCCACAAAGGTGTCGCTCACCTACTTCCAGAAGCGAAGATGGATAGCAGCGCTCTTCAACACTTAGTAGAAACAGCGCAAGCGACGCCTGCGGGTACTGAAGTGGTTTACCCACTACAAGTTACGCCAATGGGTGAGTTCGGTACGATTAACCCTGCAACGCCGCTGACCGTTGTTGCTGAAAATGGCAACCAGCGTACTGTTCGTATCGACGGTTACCAAATGGCGGGTGCTGAGCAAGTAATGTACATGGGCGAAGGTAAACGTGCGGTGATCGCAATGGTATCTGAGCAAGGTCAGCAAGCACTAACTACTGGCGAATACAAAGAAGACCCATACGGTAACAAATGGCGTCCAGTGTCGCTGGAAGCGAACATTGAACAACCGGTACTAGCAAGCACAGAGCCGCTATGGGCTTATGCAGAGCAGCTAGATAATGTGTACTGTTCAACGTGTCACGCCAAAATCCCAGGTCACCACTTTACAGTGAATGCTTGGCCATCAGTTGCGAAGAGTATGGGCGACCGTACTGCGATTTCTGCTGAAGACCTAGAAATTCTGACTAAGTACTTCCAATACAACGCTAAAGACGTTGTTGGTCACTAATAACTATAAGGATAAAAGTGATGGCTACTATTTCTCGTCGTAGTTTCTTAAAAGGCGCAGGTGCAACTGCGGGTGCTTTGGCTATTTCTAATGTAACGGCAATGCCTGTTTACGCGAATGAGCGTACAGGTTCGGCTGTTTTAACAGCACAGCGTTGGGGCGCGATGCTGGTTGAAGTAAAAGACGGCAAAATCGTATCGTCTAAAAATGCTCTGCCACAAACAGTTGAAAACAGCCTGCAATCAACAGCCGCAGATCAGGTTCACACTAAAACACGTGTTAAGTACCCAATGGTACGTAAAGGCTTCCTTGAGAACCCAGAGCAACCAACAGGTAAACGCGGTGATGATGAATTCGTTCGTGTAACTTGGGATCAAGCGTTAAAGCTTATTCGCACTCAAGAAGCACGTATTCGTGATGCTTACGGTCATGAATCGGTATTTGCTGGCTCGTATGGTTGGCGTTCAAGTGGTGTGCTTCACAAAGCGCAAACTCTGCTTCAACGTTACATGACCATGGCTGGCGGCTACACCGGTCACTTGGGTGATTACTCAACAGGTGCTGCGCAAGTGATCATGCCACACGTTATGGGTTCAATTGAAGTTTACGAACAACAAACGACTCATGATGTAGTACTTGAAACCAGTGACGTAGTTGTACTTTGGGGTTTGAACCCACTGAATACGTTGAAGATTGCTTGGTCGAGCACAGATGGTTCGGGTCTAGAGTTTTTCCATAAGCTGAAAAAATCAGGCAAGACCATTATTGCAATTGACCCAATGCGCTCAGAAACCATCGAATTCTTTGGTGAAAACGCACAGTGGGTTGCACCGCATCCAGGTACCGACGTAGCAATGATGTTGGGTATTGCTCACTCGCTTGTGAGCAAGAAGCAACATGACGTTGAGTTCTTGAACAAATACACCGCAGGTTACGATAAGTTTGAAGCTTACCTACTTGGTCAAACGGATGGTGTTGAGAAAACGCCTGAGTGGGCATCTGCTGTTTGTGGTGTACCTGCGAAGCAACTAGAAATCTTAGCTGATATCTTTAGCAGCAACCGTACCATGCTAATGGCTGGTTGGGGTATCCAACGTCAGCAATACGGTGAGCAAAAACACTGGATGCTAGTAACGCTAGCTTCGATGCTGGGTCAAATTGGTTTACCTGGTGGTGGCTTTGGTTTCTCTTACCACTACTCGAACGGTGGTAACCCTACACGTGATGCTGGTGTATTGCCTGCGTTGTCAGCCGCGATTGGCGGTGTGGGTGCATCTGGTGCACGCTCTGCAACAACAGGTACATATAACTTCCCTGCTGCCCGTATTGTAGAAGCGTTGGAAAACCCAATGGGTACTTACCAGCACAATGGTCATGAGAAAACCTTCCCTAACATCAAGATGATCTGGTGGGCTGGTGGTGCAAACTTTACTCATCACCAAGATACCAACCGTCTGATCTCAGCATGGCAAAAGCCTGAGCTGATTGTTATTTCTGAACCATACTGGACGGCGGCTGCTAAGCACGCAGACATCGTACTGCCAATCACTACATCGCTTGAGCGTAACGACTTAACGATGACGGGTGACTACTCGAACCAGCACCTTGTACCTATGAAGCAAGTGGTTGAGCCGCAGCACGAAGCGCGTAATGATTTCGATGTATTTGCTGACATGGCTGAGCTATTAGAGCCAAACGGACGTAGCATTTACACCGAAGGCAAAACGGAAATGGAATGGCTAAACGGCTTCTACAAAGAAGCACAGAAGATTGGTCGCCAGAACCGTGTTCCTATGCCTAACTTCACGCATTTCTGGAAACAAAACCAGCTTATCGAAATGAAGTGGAACGCTGAGAATGCCAAGTTTGTTCGTCATGCTGAGTTCCGTAAGGATCCAATCCTTAATCCACTGGGTACACCAAGTGGTAAGATTGAAATCTACTCGAAAACCATTGAAAGCTTTAATTACCCAGATTGTCCACCGCACGCAAGTTGGATGGCGCCAAAAGAGTGGGTTGGTGCTGCGAAAGAGGGTGAGCTACAGCTGATGACATCACACGCAGCGCATCGTCTCCATAGCCAGTTGAACTACGCATTGATTCGTGAGCAATACGCAATCGCTAATCGTGAGCCGATCTCTATTAATACTCAAGATGCAAAAGCACGCGGTATTAAGACAGGCGATCTTGTTCGTGCTTATAACGATCGTGGCCAGATCTTGGTGGGTGCATTGGTAACAGACGGTATCAAGCAAGGTTCTGTGTGTGTTCATGAAGGTGGCTGGCCGGATATGGAACAACAGCATGGCCTATGTAAGAACGGTGCATGTAATGTGTTGACTCAAGACATCCCTAGTTCACGTCTTGCGAATGGTTGTGCTGCGAACTCATCTTTGGTGAGAATTGAGAAGTACACTGGTGAGTCGTTAACGCTAACCGCGTTCATGCCACCAAAGAATGGCTAAGACAGAATGAATGACACCTAAGCAAATCTTGGGTGTTTTTCATACAAAAGAACGATCCGAGAGGGCATTGTCCTCTCGGATTTTTTTATTGCCGAGATTTCCGCTGTTTTGTGTGACAAAAGAGATTGGCAAGATCGCCTGTCATCTTGTGAGAGATCTCTTACAAGATAGTGAGAGAATCCTAGAAAAATCGCATTGTTATTTCTGCATATATTCATCATTTTATTTTAAAACAACCACTTAACTTTAAATTATTAAAATTGATTAATAGGATAAAAAGAAATGTGATCAAAAGCTGTTGTTTAGAATCTGAAATCAAGTAATCTTTACCTCGTCGGAAGGAACTGACGGAACGGAACAGGAACAGACCAAGGATTTGGTAGCCTCAGGAAGAGGGCGGTAGGTTAGGATGACTTATCGAACAGGGACTGTGAAGGGATAACTGAATGGATTCAGTGGAGTAAATAGGAAATTTACTCGTCAGGATGACAAATGGAACACTTCAGGATGAAGTAGGGACACCTCCAGGAAGGAGAAGAGAGTCGAGACAGGACGAATCGACGGGTCAAGGATTGATCGGTAGGACATCTCTAGGATGGAGAGATAAAGGACTAAGCTGACGGATTCAGCGTGTTCATGGAATGATGCAGGGAGCACCATAGTAGCGGGATTGCTGCAAGTAAGACCTAAGGGCGCGACGTAAGTCGCGCCCGCTCTTTTTTGGGCGCTAGGAAAATCAGAATAAGCCTTCCAATTTACCTTCTCTGTTTGTATTGATTAACTCGCCAGCACTTCTGGTTTGCGTTTGGCACTCGCGATTAGCATATAGATCGCGGTTGCTAGGTAAATCACGAAGAAAAACGCGGTTAAGCCGTCTTCGGTTTTCATGAATTTATCCGCAACTAATGGTCCTGTCGCAGAGCCTAAGCTGTAGCTAAATAGCATTACTTGAGTGGCTGCCACAATGAAGCTGCTGTCTAGATCATCACAAGCTAATGTGATGGCGATAGGGTAAAGCGCGAACGCAGACATACCCAGTAGTGCCAACATCGCTAGCATTATGTTGAAGCTGTTATCGAAGTGAATGATCCCCATAGCAAATACACCCACTAACGATGCCATCGCCATCAATAAAGACTTGCTCACGCGAGTCGATAGCCAGCTGATCACTGGCTGGATCAACATCCCACCCAAAATAATTGCCGCCATTAACAGGCTGATTTTGTCATTGCTGATCCCAGATTGTTGCAGTGACAATGGCATCAAACCGTAAATTGAACCCATCAAAATGCCTGACACTAAGCAGCCTATCAGCGCGGGTTTGCGTAGCTGGCTGATTTGGCCTAATGACATGCTTTGTGGGTGCGAGAGTGCTGGCTGACCTTGCTTAAATAACAAAGGTGGCAGCATTGCACAGCAAAGTAACGCCAAAATTGCGATAAACGGTTCAAAGCCTGAAGTGCCGACGGTTGAAATACCGAACTGCCCTAGGGTTGTACCGCCGTATAGCGATGTCATGTAAAAGCCAAGGCGTTTCGCACGTTCTTTTTTATCGCCAATCAATAGCCATGACTCGATCACCACAAAGATCCCTGCGACTGCAATGCCGGCAATAAAGCGCGCAAACAGCCACACTTGCTGTGAAGGTAATAGTGGCATGGTGATCACTGTGAGTGCTAATAGCGCCACAAAGCCAATAAAAGCAATGCGGTGGCCGATACGCGCCACGATCGGCTCGATCAGCAGTGATCCAAGCAATAGACCACAGTAGTAACTACTTGCCAACCAACTCACTAAATCCTGACTTAACTTAAACTCATTGGTGATCAATGGAATAAGGCTCATCAAGTAGCCAGAAGCGATAGCAAAAATAGTTAGGCCGGCAACAGGCACAAAAGTACCTCCGCGACGGCTAATAGTAGTGGTATGTGTCACTACCGTGATCTCCAGTCGATAGATTAATGAAGTTAATACCAGCGAATAAACTGGTATTGATATATGCGTTAGTTAATGAAATCTGCGGGTTTGCGAAGGCGTACAGCCAGTAAGAACTACCGCTGAGGTCGCCGAAAATGTGGGCAGAATTCGTTAGATGGCGCGACTATATCGCAAAAAATACAAAGGTAAAATGAGAAAAAATAATGCGAAAAGTCATCAAAATTAATGGCTTTAATTGTGGCTTTTGGATGCTTAGTGCTAGATGGTGTTTATATTGCGATTAATTTAATTTGTGTTTTTATGGCGTTGAAAAATAACAGGTAAAATTTATTTTCCTTGTTCTTTAACCAACTTTTAACAGCGAAATGTTTCGTGTTGGAATGATTTATTAGGAGCTTGGTGTTGCTGAAAGCGAAGCCTGAGTGTTTTAGATGCTTAAAATTATTTTCTGCAACGATCAAAATCGAGTGTTGACCTGTCTATAACTCTACAGTTTATGATGCAATTATCGCGATGAAGACAAGGCACGGCTGTTTGTCTATCTGTAATAGGGAGCAATGATGTACCGAATATCACAACTGGCTGAACTAGTAGGGCTATCTCGAACGACTTTGCTCTATTACGAAAAGATCGGATTGATAAAAGGTCAGCGGCTAAAGAACGGTTATCGCAGTTATAGCGAAACAGATCTTCAGCGATTGCGATTAATGCAGCGCTTGCAAGCGGGGGGACTGACCTTAAAAGAGTGTCAAGCTTGCCTAAATGCCAAAGTGGAACGCGAGGTATTGGTTGAGCGTCTGCGGCAGTTGGATCACGAGATCGAGCAAAAACAACAATCTCGCCAGTTATTAGCGGCTTTGCTTGGCGAAACACCACTTACCGAATGGCATGAATCTTTGGATGAAGTCGCGCCGGATGCCCACTTGAATTGGTTGATGACACAAGGATTTAGTGAGAAAGAAGCCTTGCACTTACGTTGGTTATCAAAAGATATGAATACACATGAAACTTACATGGCGGATTTCTTCCGCGTATTTGAAGCCCTAGAGTTTTGGGGACCGGGATCTGAGCAAGACACACTAAAGGCGCTTAGCCTGTTACCTTTTCAAGCTAATGAAATATTGGAAATCGGCTGTGGGCAAGGCATTGCAACTCGCACCTTAGCAAAACATGCGCATGTGACCGCAGTCGATAACGATGAGCCATCTTTGCAACGCTTGAGAGGTAAAGCTCAAGCACTTGGCTTAAGTGACAAGATCACCACTGTGTGCGCCAGTATGACCGAACTGCCATTTGCGGAAGGCACGAGCAAGCTGATATGGGCAGAAGGCAGTGCGTACATTATGGGGGTCGAGAGTGCACTCCAAACATGGCGCCCTTTGTTAGCTCAAGATGGCATCTTAGTTTTGAGCGATATGGTGTGGAGCACTCAAACGCCAAGCGAAGACGCTGTCACTTATTGGCAGAAAGAATACCCAGATATCGGTAGCGTTGAAAAGCGTATTGCGCAGGCGAAAGCGGCAGGTTATCGGCTGTTAGAGACTTTCCCTATCAGCCAACAGGCGTGGGATAACTACTACCATCCTTTAGAGCAACGCGTACAGAGCTTGAAAGCTGAGATGCTAGCATCTCAAGTATTAAAAGATATCCAACAAGAGATAGACATGGTTAAACGCCGAGGTAATGAAGTGGCGTATCAGATGTATATCTTACAAAAAGATTGATAGAAAAATGAACCAAGCAACGAATCAGAATATTCAAAAAACAAACAACCTACCTCCTCAATACGAGAGAGCGGTTTATCACAAAGACATGCATAACGACATGGTCGCACTATTTACCCAAACCTTCTCTGATTCAGAGGGAGAAGCGGAAGGTAAAACCATTGGCTCGCTAGTCAGCGACTTGTTGAACACAACGCTAGAGCAAGACTTACAAGGTTTTGTCACTAAGCAAGGTGAACGCTTGATTGCGGGCGTGTTGTTTACGCCACTACGCTTTGAAAATGGTGAAATGGGTTACCTATTGTCACCAATGGCAACCTTAACTGAGTACCAAGGCAAAGGTATAGGACAAGCGCTGATTAACTTTGGTCTTGAACACCTCAAGCAACAGGGTGTTGAGTTGGTGTTTACCTATGGCGATCCTAATTTCTACTCGCGCGTTGGCTTCCAGCAAGTGACGGAAGCACAATTTAAAGCACCGCATTCCTTGAGTTATCCGCACGGTTGGCTAGCGCAATCACTGACTGGTGAGTTGACACCAATCGAAGGCACATCTTCTTGCGTGCAAGGTTTGGATAGTCCTGCGTATTGGTAACGCGTGAAGCTCCGGTCATTGGTTGACCTAATTTGAACGAAAGAGCCCCTTTGCGATGAACTTGTAGAGGGGCTTTTTATTGCTCTCTACTAGTGCGGAGGTAGGAATTATTTCATGATTTGCTTCTCTCTGATGGAACAACCATTTTAGTGTAAGGTTTACTTAGCTTTACTGATATTGACATGGCTTTACACCTAGTGAGTTAGAGTAAAGTATCGTTAGTTTGAGTAACCAATCATGAAAACAATCCGCAATATCATCTGGGCAATGATCGCCGTGATGTCCGTATTATGGTTTGCGATGGAGCCGCAGCTTTTCTCTTCTAGCAATGTCTTTGAATGGCGATCTGCCATGATTCAATATTCAGGCATTCTGTCTTTGATGTTGATGTCGATCACCATGGTGTTGGCGATGCGTCTGCCTGTGGTTGAAAACTGGCTACATGGCATGGACAAAGCGTATCGAGTGCACAAATGGTTAGGTATCAGCGGTGTTGCATTGGGTATTGCGCACTGGCTTTGGTATCAGGTGCCGAAATGGTTGGTTATGTCGGGAGTATTGGCGAGACCAGTAAAACACACGGGAGCAGGACCTGCTGGTAATTTGTCTGGCATTGAAGCTTGGGTTCGTGGTTTACGTGAGTTTGGGCAGAGCCTTGGTGAGTGGGGTTTCTACTTGCTGTTGGTATTGTTGGCGGTTTCTTTGTGGAGTGCGATAAAGTACAAACCATTCAAACTCTCTCACCGTTTGATGTCGGCTGCTTATCTACTTATTGCTATCCATTCCGTGCTGTTGTTAAAACACGCGTACTGGGGTGAGCCTGTTTACTACATTACGGTCGCCTTTGCAGTCGTAGGTTCGATCGCTGCGCTTTACAGCTTATTTGGTTTGGTTGGGCGTCGAAATAAACACTCCGCTATGGTGACTTCTACACGTTACTTCCCACAAGCAGAGGTGATGGAGTTAGTTTTAGAACCAGATACGTCTTGGCAAGGGCATAAAGCTGGGCAATTTGCCTACTTACGTTTTGGTGACGAAGATGCGCATCCATTTACCATCGTATCCGGTAGTGAAAGTAACGAACTGCGTTTCTTAATCAAGGAGCTGGGTGACTTTACCACTGGGCTTTATGAACGAGTGCGAAATGGGGACGCAGTAACGATAGAAGGCCCCTATGGTCGTTTAGCATTTGATTTAGATAAACCGCAAATTTGGGTTGCTGGTGGGGTAGGTATTGCTTCTTTCTTTGCTGCTTTGGAAGCATTAAAAACGAAAGCGAGGAACAATAATGTTCATTTGTTTTACTGTACGCGTGGTGTGGACAGCCATTTAGTTGATGAACTGTGGCACCTTGCTCACCAAGAAAACGTCAGTTTGCATGTGATAGATACACTGAAGTCGCCTCGTTTGAATGCAGAACGTATTGCCGCACAATGTGGTCATTTGAATCAGTATGAAATGTACTTCTGTGGACCTGAAGCGTTCTCAAAAACATTGAAAAAAGAGCTAGAGGCGTGTCAATTTAATATCGAAAGAAGCTATCACGAAGAGTTGTTTGTGATGAGATAAAAAGTGATATTGGCTTAGATAGAAAGGAGCTGAATGATTAGCTCCTTTTGCATTTTAGAGTAAAATTTACAGCGTAATCTTTTTCGTCATTCCCGCTTCCGCATGACCTGGAATGTTGCACGCAAACTCAATTTTGTTGTCACCGTGGAAATGCCACAACATCTGTTTTGCTTTACCTGGCGCAACAGTGACTGCGTTGCCTGAATCATGCATATGATCGCCACTCATGGTCTTCATCATCTCGCGGTGCTCTAGCTGTTCTTTTGCCGAACCAATCGTAAACTCGTGGTTGATCTTACCTGTATTCATCACCACAAACTGCACCACATCGTTTGGCTCAATTTTGACATCTTTTTTGAACTTGATGGTCATGTCATCACCCAAGATGACGTGTACCACTTTGTCTGGCTTTGCCCCTTTTGCTGGCATACCAACGGCCGACATGCCCGGCATATCCATCATGTTTGAGTGGTCCATTTTGCTGTGATCCACGTTTGAATGATTCATGCTGGAATGGTTCATCTGGCTGTGGTTCATATTCGAGTGATCCATTTGTGCAAAAGCGGTCGTTGTTGTTAGGGCTAGAGTAAGCGTGATTAGTGTCTTTTTCATTTTTATATCCTTGTTTTAATTCATTAATAATTCGGTATTTTCCCCTCAAAACCGAGTGTTTGAGAGGAAGGTAGGGATTAAGCCTTGTTGCCAGTTTGCGTGCTTGTTTGACCAAGAGTTGAGTTATCCGGGCGCAACTCGCGTTGCTTCCACAGCTTGAAGATGGCAGGAAGTACCAACAGCGTCAGCAGCAGCGCCGATGCCATACCACCAATCATTGGTGCGGCGATACGTTGCATCACTTCTGAACCAGTACCTTCGCCGTACATGATCGGAATCAGACCAATAATGACCGTTAGTACCGTCATCATTACGGGGCGAACACGTAAGCCTGCACCTTCGCGAATGGCATCGGTTAGGTCTTTCGCCTCAAGTTTCAGTTGCTTCTCTTCCGCATCGAGCTTTTTGTAGTGCCACGCTTGGTTGAGGTAGACCAGCATGATGACGCCAATCTCAACCGCGACGCCAGCTAGGGCAATAAAACCGACCCCAACGGCAATCGAGAAGTTGTAGTTGAGGATATGCATGAGCCACAAGCCACCGACCATAGCGAGCGGTAGGGTAAGCATGATGATCATCACTTCGCCGACACGACGGAAACTGAAGTAAAGCAGCAGCATAATGATGGCGATGGTAATTGGTACCACGACACTCAAGCGGTCTTTCGCACGTTCCATGTATTCGTATTGACCAGACCAAGCCAATGAGTAACCCGCAGGAAGCTCCAACTGATCGGCCACGACTTGCTGTGCTTCCACGACGTAAGAACCAAGGTCACGACCATCGATGTCGACAAACACCCAGCCGTTTGGACGCGCGTTTTCCGTCTTGATCATCGGAGGACCGTCTTCGTAACGAATGTCCGCTACATCAGCCAGCGCAATACGAGCGCCATTTGGTGTCACCAATGGTAGGTTTTGCAGTTTAACCACTGAATCTCGGTAGTCTTGTGGGTAGCGAACGTTGATTGGGTAACGCTCCAAGCCTTCAATGGTTTCACCCACATTCATGCCGCCGACCGCAGTGGAGATCACCTGCTGAACGTCTTTGATGCTCAAGCCGTAACGCGCTGCGGCACGACGTTTAATGTCGATCGTGACATAACGACCACCCGCCACACGTTCCGCATAAACCGATGCCGTGCCTTGTACGCCATTAAGAATTGGCTCCAACTGAGAGCCGATCTTCTCAATCACTTTCAGATCGGGTCCGGCGATCTTAATGCCGATAGGGGTTTTGATGCCCGTTGCGAGCATGTCGATACGCGTTTTGATCGGCATTACCCAAGCGTTAGTAAGACCAGGGAACTGAACCAGATTATCGAACTCTTTGCGCAGTGACTCGGTTGTTACCCCTTCACGCCATTGATCGTGCGGTTTCAACTGAATCACGGTTTCAATCATGGTGAGTGGCGCTGGATCGGTTGCGGTCTCAGCTCGACCAATCTTGCCCCATACGGTTTTCACTTCTGGAACGGTTTTGATCAGCTTGTTGGTTTGTTGTAGAAGCTCGCGCGCTTTACCAATCGAGATACCCGGGTAGGTCGTTGGCATGTACATCAAGTCGCCTTCATCCAGCGGCGGGATGAACTCGCTGCCCAGTTTACTGGTTGGGTAATAAGCCGACGCCATTAGACCTAATGCAATAACAATCATGGTCTTAGGGTATTTTAGGCTGGTATTCAACAGCGGGCGGTACAACGCGACCAAGCCGCGGTTAACCGGGTTTTTGTGTTCCGGTAACACTTTACCGCGGATGAAGTAGCCCATAAGAACAGGGACGAGTGTGATCGCCAAACCTGCTGCCGCTGCCATGGCGTACGTCTTAGTGAACGCAAGCGGCGAGAACATCTTGCCTTCTTGGCCTTCTAAGGCGAACACAGGCACGAAGCTCAGAGTGATGATCAGCAATGAGAAGAACAGCGGTGCGCCGACCTCTTCAGCGGCTTTGCCAATCACTTGCCAGCGGTTTTTGTCGGTCAGTGGCGTTCGTTCAATGTGCTTATGAACGTTTTCAATCATCACGATTGCGCCATCCACCATGGCACCGATGGCAATCGCAATACCACCCAAGGACATGATGTTGGCGTTGATGCCTTGCCAATGCATCACGATAAATGCACTAAGAATGCCGACCGGTAGGCTCAGAGCGATAACCAATGAAGAACGAATGTGGAATAAGAATAAGGCACACACAATCGCAACCACGATGAACTCTTCAGCAAGCTTCTTCCATAGGTTTTCTACCGCTGAATCGATAAGGGTAGAGCGGTCGTAGGTTGCCACAATTTCCACGCCCTCGGGTAGGCTGCGTTGTAGGTCTGCGAGCTTGTCTTTGACTTTCGCAATCACTTCACTGGCGTTTTCGCCAAAGCGCATCACGATAACGCCACCCACGGCTTCACCTTCGCCATTCAGTTCTGAAATTCCACGGCGCATCTGTGGACCAAGGTTAATGTCTGCGATGTCACCCAATAGCAACGGCGTGCCTTTCTCAGTGACTTTGAGAGGCAGTGATTTGATGTCTTCGATGCTGGTTAGGTAACCCGTGGTACGAACCATGTGCTCGGCTTCCGCAACTTCGATAACGGACGCGCCGGTTTCTTGGTTGCCGTTTTGGATTGCCATGTTCACTTGTTGCAAAGTGAGGTTGTAAGCACGCAGCTTGGCAGGATCAATCTGCACTTGGTATTGCTTCACCATACCACCCACGGTAGCGACTTCAGAAACGCCATCCACGGTTTGCAATTCGTACTTCAAGAACCAGTCTTGCAGGCTGCGAAGATCCGCCAAATCATGCTGGCCGGTTTTGTCTTGCAGTACATAGCTGTAAACCCAGCCTACACCAGTCGCATCAGGACCTAGGGTTGGTTTTGCGTTCGGCGGCAGCTTGGGCGCAACTTGGCTTAAGTACTCCAGCACGCGTGAACGTGCCCAGTACATGTCGGTATCATCGTTGAAAATGATATAAACGTAAGAGTCACCAAAGAAGGAATAACCACGAACCGTCTCAGCACCCGGCACAGCAAGCATGGCGGTGGTGAGAGGGTAAGTGACTTGATCTTCCACTACTTGAGGGGCTTGACCCGGATAGCTGGTTTTGATGATCACCTGAACATCGGAAAGGTCTGGGATCGCATCAACAGGGGTGTTCTTTACACTGTAAAGTCCGCCGAAAATAAGCGCTAAGGTCGCGATCAACACGAGGAAGCGGTTGCTCAGTGACCAACGAATAATAGCATTGATCATAATTAACCCTCGACCGCTGTTGTTGCAGGAACTAGCTGTTTAAGAACGTAGTCAGAGCCTTGCTTTTCAACTAGAAACCGAACTTTCTGTCCTTCTTCAAAACCTGATAAATCCACGTCTTCACCCACCGAGAAGTTCATCTCGCCCGCATCCCAGTTCCATTCGGTTACTGGTAGGTGGTTTAAGGTGATCATGCCAAAGTCGGGCATCAGCATGGTGATGTCACCAGTTAGCCAAACTTCTGTCGCAATGACGCTGTTGTCAGCTGTGCTTTTTGATGAATGGAAGTTGATGATTTGGTACTGACCAGATTCTGTTTTCTGCATTTCAAATTC
The DNA here is from genome assembly GCF_001650345.1 of Photobacterium jeanii. Classification (GTDB taxonomy): domain Bacteria; phylum Pseudomonadota; class Gammaproteobacteria; order Enterobacterales; family Vibrionaceae; genus Photobacterium; species Photobacterium jeanii. The sequence goes on from NZ_LVHF01000033.1 coordinate 390,963, forward strand.
GATAGCCTGACCTTTTTTCAAGTCACCCATCTCGACGCCATCGGCGAAAGTAAAGTTCATCACCATGCCAGGCCAATCCCATTCTGGTACGGGCTGGTGGTTGATGGTCAGCATACGGTGATCTTTCATCACATCCGTGATCTCACCTTTGGCCCATGCCGTTTCTGCTGCCGCTTCTACACCATTGATGCGAGATAGATCCGCCGACTGGCTTGATTCAGAATCGAGCATGAAGTGAGATGAAGTAACGATCTTATCGCCTTTTTTAAGTCCTTGTAATACTTCGATTTGATCGCCAGCTTCACGGCCAACTTCAATTCGAGCTGAGCGGTATTTGCCATTACCTTCAGCCAGAACGACGCGAGTCATACCACCAGAGCGAATAACAGATGATTTAGGAATCGTTAATACCGCATCGTCAGTGACAGGCTGCAAGGCAATATTGGCGAACATGTTTGGCTTCAATGCGCCATCTGGGTTAGGGAATTTAAGACGCACACGCAACGTACGTGTTTTCGGATCAAGGATTGGGTACACGTAATCTACGACACCTTGCCATTCATTGCCCGGAATCGCGTCAAGGGTCATCGTGGCTTGAGAGCCGGCTTTCATCCAATGTGCTTGACGCTCAAAGACTTCCGCATCAACCCAAACATTGTCTAAAGGACCAGCACTGATCACCGCTTGAGCAGGGGACAAATAGCCACCTTCACGCACGTTTAAGCTCGCGATAACGCCATCAGCAGGTGCTTTAATTTCAATGGTTTGGGATGCTTTGCCACGACGAGTAATGGATTGGATTTGGGCACGATCAACACCAAGCGTTACCAAGCGCTCGGTCGCCCCTTTTACAAGACCTTTGCGGCCAGTGCGGTACGCATTTAGCAATTCTTCTTGTGCTTTAACCAGTTCTGGAGAGTAGAGCGTGAACAGCACATCGCCTTTTTTCACTTTCTCACCTACGGCATTGATGGAAAGTTTTTCTACCCAACCCGCCACACGAACGTTGGTTTGCCATAACAGACTTTCATCAAAGGCAATATAACCAACGGTTTCGATGCGTGGTGATAGCTGCTGTAGTGTCGCGTTTGCGGTTTTAACCCCAAGGTTATTTTCAACTGAAGGGTCGATAGTCACTGTACCCGGTGCGTCTTGTTCACCGGATAGGTCTTCTGCGTAAACTGGAATCAAATCCATGCCCATGGGGGATTTACCCGGTTTGTCACGTTTGTAATTCGGATCCATTGGGGCAACCCAATAGAGCGGTTCATTAGAGCTTGCAGCAGACTCGCCACCCGTTGCACTCATGTCGTGAGTCGACCCCGTCAGAAAATGATTAGCACCAACCCCGAAAGCACCACCGACAATCAAAGCGATAGTCGCAATTTGAAATTTATTCATTATGTAATCCAATTATTATTTAAATTCAGACAGTTGTGGTTTTTCCACTTGCAAATCGAAACCACCGAGTAGGGCGGCTAAGTTGCTGTTTGCGATGTTTAAATCCGTGATTAGGCGTTGCTGCTCTAACTGGAGCGCTAGCTCGTCTGTGGTTGCGGCAATGACATCGTTAAACTGTGCTGTGTTGTTTTGATATCCCCGCTCAACAGCTTGAATACGCGCGTTGGCTTGGGGTAATAAGGTGGATTGATAACGAGTGAGACGCTCGGTTAAGTTGCTACGATCTACCAGCAAAGTATTTACCTTGGCGTTCATTTGCGTCAGTAAGGTGTCTTTTTGTGACTGAGCAGCCCCGACTTGATATTGCGCGGCGCTGACGGTTCGGTCTTGGCGGTTATCTGTAAACAGTGGGATGTCCATGGTGAGGTAGGCGCTCACCAAATCTGAAGCGGGTTCCCCCATCATGTTGTTGGCTTGTCGGTTGGCATACATGACTTCGACGCCAAATTGCGGGGTATAGGCTTGTTCGGCAATCTCCACCTGCGTTTTGTTGGCAGAAATGCTGATATCGGCCATTTTCACCATAGGGTGCAGGCTGAGTAGCTGGTAGTGCTGAGTGGAATGATTGTTGGTCGCTAGCTTGTGATTTAGCGTGTCCCAGTTTAGTTGATTGCTGGTGGTGAGCACTTTGTTGTTCGATAACCATTCTGTCCCGAGCCAAGCTGAACCTAACCATTCTGACAATTGCGAGATTAGGCGACGCTGCATTTGTGCATTGGCTTGTAGTTTTTCGTCTAGCTTACTGACTTGCAGCTGGGCATTAAGCAGATCTTGTGCCTCACTCTTACCGATTGAATAGTTGGTTTGAATGAAGTTTTCCATTTCCTTCATGAGCTTACGGTTCTCAAGTAGGATTTGTTCAGCTTGTTGTTGGTAACCAAGTTCCAACCAAAGTTGGGTCATGCTGTTCGCTACTTCCAATTCTCGCGCATGAACTTGAAGTGAAAGACCATCAGCTTGTTGATTGGCTTTCTTTTGTTGTAACTCAAGCGTTGAGCCACGCTCGAATTGCTGCATCAAGCCCACGGATATATTGGTCATAGGGTCTTGATCGAACTTAAAGCTATCGACAGGCAGACCACCAAAACCCACTTTCAGTTTGGGATCCATCAGGGTTGCGCTGGCAATGCCCGTTTCGCGCATGGCTGCTGATTGCGCGGAATATTGTTTGCGATTGCCATCGTTAGTGAGGGCAATCGCAATGAGCTGAGCGAGCTGTTGGCTTGCTTGATTGATGGCTGGCTGAGTCGGTTGTTCAGTCGCCGCAGCAAGGGTTGGGAGTGCAACCATAACCAAAGCGCACGCAGGGGCGACACAGTGATGTGGTTTTAAATCCATAATCTAAATCCAGTATTGCCGGATCTCTGGTTGGGATGATCAGATTCGAGTCTTTGCTTGTTTATAAGCTGGTCAACCAAGATTCGGCGCAATAAAACAACCTACAACACGTACTCGTGTATTGCAGGATCGAATTCTTAGATGGATTTAAGCTATTGGTGGGCGGAACAAGTCACGGCTGACTTGGACGACAGGGGATATTTGCTCAGGAGTGACTGACGCGCGCTGTTCAATGGGGGTAGTGCGATTATCAGGAATGGGTAAAGGGGTGAAGACTATCGAACAAGCCGCAGTACAGCAGGTATGCACCATGCTGGTGCTACCACCACAATTCATGTTGGTTTCTGCTTGTGGGCTAGTTTTGACATGGTGGTCATTGATGTCGTTTTCGGCTGATAAGGCGAGGTCTGTCATATTAGACATACCACAAGGTTCGCTATGATCCATCATGGATTGCCCATGACTCATCATGCCTTTAGACATCATTTCAATGTTCATCAGCGGGGCACTATTAACAACGCTAGAGATGAGAAACATCAGCGAAGTCAGCAGTGTTAACCAAATTGTATGCTTAGAGTTGTGACGCATACCTGATCTCTGTGGATGAACGAAAACTTATCGACCAAAGTGATCTCAAACTAGAAGTAGATGACTTTGATCTCAACAGATAGACAACGGAGCGTAAAGCCTCCCCTTAGGGTAAGGTCAACGGCATTGTTGTTATCTCATCGGTTATCTGGGTGAATTATAATCAATTTTAGCTCTGGATGAAGAGAAAGGAAGGAAAGCACTATGCTCAAACATGAGACGATTAATTATTTAGAGTTTCCGGCAAAAGATTTGGCTGCAACTAAGGCGTTTTTTAGTCAGGTGTTTCATTGGTCGTTTGAAGATTATGGTGATGAATACTCGGCTTTCTCTGAGTCAGCTAATGGGCAATCTGCAACCGGTATGATGGGCGGCTTTTATCAAGCAGATTTGATGAGCACTACAGCCAAAGGTGGGGCATTAGTGGTGTTGTACAGTGAAAAACTGGAACAAACCCAAGCTAAGATAGAACAAGCGGGGGGCGCTATTGTTCGTCCTATTTTCTCTTTTCCGGGTGGTCGACGCTTCCACTTTATTGAACCGAGTGGTAACGAATTTGCGGTGTGGTCAGATAGAAGCTAATCAAGGCTCAAGATAAATAGATGTGGTTGCTGAACATTAATAAAGAAAAGTCAGTGCCAACTCAAAGCACTGACTTTTTAATGCTAATCGAGATTAACGAGACTCATCATCAAACTGTTTGATCAGCACTGAAGTATCAGCTCTGCTGTAACCACGTTGTTGTAACTTGGCATAGCGCTCATCGACTTGTTTCGCAAGTGGTAGCTCGACATTGAGTTTGTCAGCGGCATCGAAACAAATGCCTAAGTCTTTGCGCATCCAGTCGATGGCAAAACCAAAATCAAATTCATTGTTCGCCATTGTGGCTGCACGGTTTTCTAGCTGCCATGAACCTGCCGCGCCATGTTTTAGCACCTCGGTCATCTGAGCAATATCAAGCCCTGCGGATTTGGCTAAAGTGATAGCTTCAGAAAGCCCTTGCAGTACACCCGCGATACAAAGTTGGTTTGCCATTTTAGTGATTTGACCGTAGCCAACATCGCCCATAAACGTGGTTGCTTTTGCAAAGCAGGCCATTACAGGTTGTGCTTGCTCAAATACAGCTTGCTCGCCACCCACCATCACAGTTAAGCAGCCGTTAACGGCACCTGCTTCACCGCCTGATACTGGTGCATCTAAAAAGTGAGCACCTGCTTCTTTGGCGGCTGCCGCCATTTCACGCGCCACTTCTGCCGATGCAGTGGTGTTGTCGATTAACACAGCCCCTGCTTTTACGTTTGAGATAATGCCATCAGCACCCGTGTAGACATGGCGGATATCATCATCGTTACCCACGCAAGTGAAGACATAGTCAGCATCTTGTGCTGCGAGTGCAGGAGTGAGTGCCATCTTTCCTTGATATTGCGTCATCCAACGTTCAGCGGTTGCTGTGGTGCGGTTAAATACCGTTACCTGATGCCCTGCATTGGCTAAATGTCCAGCCATTGGAAAACCCATAGTGCCTAAACCAATGAAAGCGATCTTGTATGTTGCCATGTCTCACATCCTTTATTGTCATTGCTATTGTTCCCCTTAGCACCATGTTCAGGTATTCAAATACTTGAGTGAGCCGCTAGGGTAAATCGGGTCTAAGCATCTTATACCAATCGAGCCCTATCGTTGACCCTGCAATGGTGAATTTATAACGATTTTTCTTTTTTAATTCGTCAGCTAGAGCCGAGAAGATTTAATTATTCATTTTGCAAAAATATTCGCTTGTAACAGGATGAAAGCGAACTTATGATGTGTGAGCTTGTTAAAACTATGAGTTGTAATCTTGTCCCGCTTTATCCGAATTATTGTGATGATGTTTTGTCTGTGTGTTGGTGTGTTTGCGCATGCTGACGAATTGCGCACGACTGAAACATGGTCAACGGTCGGTAATGTAAGCGCAATGTCATCGCTAACGAATCATCCGTTGGCGCAGCAAGTTCATGACTCATTAACTCAATCGACACCAAGCGATTCTGAGGGGATAGGTTTCCCATTAGCCGATTGCCAAATTAACTTGGCGAAAGTTAATAATCGTAAAACGTCTGATGAGCAAGATAATCACTCTCACACTGGTGATATGTATCACTACCATTTCGGTATGATCAGTACTTCGCGTTATAGCAGTATGTTGCGTGATGATCCCGAAACTATCGATCCGGGTTACCAACTCGCGATTGAAATTCCTATTGCGCCTGCCTTGCAGTTTATGATCGGCTACCAGTCTCCACTTAGTCCTACTTTGGATTGGATGCTGAGTCATGTGTCGTCATCGTCGCGTCTATCGGGCTGGAAAGAGTCCAACCTCACTCATACTCAATATCAACACCGTCTATCCCTTGCTTAAGGTCATCTGATGCCTGTGCAATAAGAGGGATAGGGTAAACGCTATCTCACCTTTTTCATTGTCGGTATCGACCTTATCTACCTATGGCTTGATTGCTTTTGCTATCGATTGTTTGAGTTTTTGAAACTCAAAAGTCAGTAGGTACTCACATCGTTTTTAAATCTGAGTATTTGCAGTGCAGGTACTTGAACTATCACGATTTTAACTCTGTTTTCGGCAGCGAATAGTTGCGAGAGAAAGCAGGGATAGTTGGTATATCAAATATGAAAAAACGTCCTAATCAACGTTTGTTGAACCACTACTCAGCATGGAAGTATGTGGTGTTGATTGTCACCTTAGCGGTGATGTTATTAAGTGCCATTCCAACGTGGTACGGCGAAGATGCTGCCATTCAAATCAGCCCTAAAGCGGGATTAACAGCCACTCCGGTTGAGCTGCAACAAGCGCTCAATAAAGCGGGAATTGAAACTAAACGCATTGATCACAATGACATTAAAACCATTGTGGTACTGAAAGATGAGAGCCAGCAAGCGAAGGCAAAATCACTGATTGCTGGCATGGTAAAAGACAGCTCACAAGTTGCCTTAGCACTTGAAGCGGCTGCACCGCAATGGTTGCAATCAATGGGGTTTGCGCCAATCAAATTGGGCTTGGACTTACGCGGTGGCGTGCAGTTCTTGCTTGATGTTGATATGGACCAAGTGTACCGCGCTCACACTGAACAATTATCAGATGAGCTACGTGCAGATTTACGCAAAGCGGGGATCCGTTCTGCTTATATCTCTCAAGACGAAAGTGATAGCTTGGCGGTGCGTTTGCCAAATGAAGCTGCCAATAATGAAGTGCGCCAATTCATGGCAAAACAATACCCACAATGGCAAGTACGCAGCAGCCGTGGTGATGATCTTGCCTTGTTGATGAAAGAAAGTGAGAAAGTACAACTGCGTAACTTAACGGTACAGCAGAACCTACAAACCATGCGTAGCCGTATTGAAGAGTTGGGTATTACCGAAGCTTTGGTACAGCGCCAAGGTGAGCAGCGTATTCGTATTGAGTTACCAGGTGTTCAAGATCCGGCGGCGGCGAAAAGCGTGATTGGTGCTACCGCAAGTTTGGCTTTCTACGAAGTGCGTACTTCGGGTGGCATGGTCATTAACGATAAAAATGGTCAGCCAGTTACAGTGGCGCGTCGTCCTGTGTTAGGTGGCGATCATATCGTTGATGCGCGCGCAAGCTTTGGCGAAATGGGTGTGCCTGAGGTGAACATCACCTTAGATAGTACTGGCGGTCGTATTATGGCGGATTTCTCAGGTCGTCACATTGGTAAACCAATGGCAACGTCGTACAGCGAATACAGCCGTAATGCAGAGGGTAAAGCGAAGCAAACAAATCAGATCATCAGTGTCGCGACGATTCAATCTCAATTGGGTAACCGCTTCCGCATTACGGGCGCAGGCTCACTTCAAGATGCGCAAGAACTTGCTCTTTTACTTCGCGCAGGTTCATTAACCGCACCTGTAACTATCGTTGAAGAACGTACCATCGGCCCAACTCTAGGGGCTGAGAATATCGAAAATGGCTTTGCTGCACTGGGCTTGGGCTTAGGTGTCACTCTGCTATTTATGGCGTGCTGGTACCGTCGTCTTGGCTGGGTAGCTAACGTGGCCTTGGTATCAAACATGATCATGCTATTTGGTTTGCTCGCGATGATCCCAGGAGCGGTTTTGACACTACCGGGTATCGCCGGCTTGGTACTGACTGTCGGTATGGCAGTAGATACCAACGTACTTATTTTCGAGCGTATCAAAGACAAACTTCGTGAAGGGCGTAGTTTGGCGCAATCTATCGACCGTGGTTTTGACAGTGCATTTGGCACCATCTTCGATGCCAACTTTACGACCATGATCACTGCTGTGGTGTTGTATGCCATCGGTAATGGCCCAATTCAGGGCTTTGCGCTAACCCTAGGCTTAGGTCTATTGACCAGTATGTTCACTGGTATTTTTGCCTCTCGCGCCATGATTAACCTGGTGTGGGGCCGTGATTCACGTCGAGAAGTAAGGATTTAAAACATGTTGATTACGATGAAAAATGCAACAAAATGGCGCTACCGTACCAGCATGGTATCTGTGTTATTGATGATCATGTCTATCACCATGATTGCGGTGAAAGGGCTGAACTGGGGGTTAGATTTTACTGGCGGTGTGGTCACTGAAATACAAGTCGCCCCACAAATTACCAGCAGTGAAATTGCGCCTTTGATGAAAGCAGCATTGCACCAAGATGTGAATGTTATTGCTGCTGGTGAATCGGGTCGCTGGGTGCTTCGTTACAGTGCGCCTCAAACTGGTGATAATGCGCCTGCGATCACTGAAATCTTGGCGCCGCTGAACACCCAAGTCCAAGTGTTGAATACGTCGATTGTTGGTCCTCAAGTGGGGGCTGAATTAGCGAACCAAGGCGGTATGGCCATTTTAGTCGCTATGCTGTGTATCTTGGGCTACCTCAGCTATCGTTTTGAGTGGCGCTTAGCGTCGGGCTCTCTGTTTGCGTTGTTCCATGATGTGATCTTCGTTCTGGGCTTTTTCGCGATGACCCAGATGGAATTTAACTTAACCGTGCTGGCGGCGCTATTGGCTATTCTCGGTTACTCGTTGAATGATTCCATCATCATCGCTGACCGTATCCGTGAAATCTTGATAGCTAAGCCAAATCAAGACACGGCAACTACCAATAACGAAGCAATAGCAGCTACTATTTCTCGTACTATGGTGACATCAGGAACCACTTTGATCACAGTGAGTGCGCTGTGGTTATTGGGCGGCGCACCTTTGCAGGGCTTTTCGATTGCGATGTTCATCGGGATTGTTACTGGTACATGGTCATCTATTTCGGTGGGTACAACGCTACCAGAATATTTTGGGGTGAAAGCGCAACACTATATGCCTGTGGCGATTAGTGATGAGCCGTAATGGAATAGTTGCAACTAACTAGTTATCAAAAACGCCAAGCTAGATAATCGTCAGCTTGGCGTCTTTTTGTATATTCCAAATCAAACTAAATGCATTTAATTCTCATCATCTTTTACATGGTATAACTCGGAATTATGAGTCAAACCTAACCCGCCTTTTTTATTGAATATGCAATTTCGTTGATAATTTGTTCACTCAATTTATAAAAGCTAAAAAAATTATGTGATCTGACGCTAAAGTATTTCGTTGCGCCAAGAACTAGAGCAATTACTCTGCTTGGTGCGCTAGAGACAAAACACTAGGAACCATTACCAGTGGGGCTCATATGAGACTCAACCAGCGATACCTGCTGCCACTCTGGATATAACTATAATTTTAACCTTGCTGAACAACTGTCAGTAAAGGCTTCCTCTATATTTGTCGACGACTTTCTGCATATTAATAAGGTGTCTCTAAGTGATAACTTTTCGTAATTTATCCATTGGTAAGAAGATTGCCAGTGTGTTTTCAGCGATCGTATTGGTTTTAATTGGATTTGGTTTCTTCATTAATACTGAGCTGAAAACTGTTCGTGATGGTGTTGTCAATTTCACTGATTCAACGTTGCCAAGTGTACTTAGCGTTGAAGATATGATGTTCGAGCTGTCTTACGCTCGTCGTACTCAGTACGCAATTCTGACTTACTCAGAGTTGGATGCGATTCGCTCTCGTATTACTAAAGCGAACGAGCAATACCGTACTGTTGAAAAAATGATGATGGAATACGGCGCTACTGTTGCCTCGCCTGAAGAACAACGTGTTTTCGATAATATTATGGCGACATGGCGTGCTTATAACCAATCTTTAGCTGGCTTTAATGAAGCGGCAGGACGTGGTGATATTGCAACGGCACAGCCAATTTTGGCGGGCACGCTGTCAGAGTTCCAAGCGTTAGAGAAAGCGATGGATGTCTTGCTTGATATGAACTTGGGTTTTGTTGCGAATAACCGTACTTCTATGCTGGCAAGCGTAAGCAATGTGATCTCCTGGACCATCTTTAGCGTGCTGGGTTTGATTGTCTTTATGGTGTTGATGAACATGTTGCTGGTTCGCCAAATTTGCCGTCCGCTTAGCTTGGTAATGGCACAGTCACAAGCGATTGCTGGTGGTGATCTTACTCATCGTATTGACCGTGATGAGATTGGCCATGATGAGCTAGGTCAGCTTGCTGATACCAGTATTTCTATGCAGATGAACCTACGTAGCTTGATTGAAGAAATCGTTGCGGCGGTAACACAGCTTAGCTCAGCAGTCGAAGAAGTGAGCGCAGTAGCAGAGCAATCAGCGGCAGGCATGAGCAGCCAACAGAGTGAAATCACTATGGTGGCGACGGCGATGGATCAAATGAAAGCGACAGTGGCAGAAGTGGCAAGCAATACTGAACTTGCGTCGTCTTCTGCGTCTGAAGCAAGTGTTGAAGCGTCACAAGGTGCGTCTGAAGTATCTGATACGATCAAACATATTCAAAGCGCTTCTAGCGAGATTGAAAATGCAGGTGCTTTAGTCGGTCAGCTTGTGAAAGAATCTGAGAACATCAGCATGGTGGTTGATGTGATCCGTGATATCGCCGAGCAAACTAACTTGCTAGCACTGAACGCAGCGATTGAAGCGGCACGTGCAGGTGAACAAGGTCGCGGTTTTGCCGTGGTTGCAGATGAAGTGCGTACGCTTGCTGGTCGTACTCAGCAATCAACGGGTGAAATCATTGGTATTATCGAGAAGCTCCAGAAGAGCGCTAACGAAGCGCGTGAAGCGACTAACGAAAGCTGTACCTTGATCCATTCTTGTGTTGAGCAGAGCCAAAACACGGGTGACAAGATCCAATCAATTGAAACAACGGTTGGTAAGATTGCAGATATGAGCGTGCAAATTGCAAGTGCATGTAGTGAGCAAGATTCAGTGACAGAAGAGCTAGGTCGTAGCGTGACGAAAATTAACGAATCTTCAGCTGAAGTAGTTGAGGGCTCAGGTCACACTACTCAGGCTTGTCATGAACTAAGCCAACTGGCGGTGAACCTACAGCAAGCAATGACGCGTTTTCGTATTGTATAAGCCGTAGAAATCATGATGAGAGGGTGAGCATAATGCTCACCCTTTTTTGTATCTAAAGAATGTCAGTTTGGTTGAGCATCACCTTTATCGTCATCGCTTATTGCTAAAGGCTTTCATGCTTTGGCTTTGGCTTTGGCTTTGGCTTTGGCTTTGGCTTTGGCTTTGACTTGGGTTTGGGGACAAAAGGCAAAAAGTGTCACTTGTTGCAGATAGGTTCGCAAAATAAGACAACAAATAACCTCAATCGCAAAATGCACATAGTCAGCACGGTGCTTCTGTCTTTTTTGCTAGTAAATCAGGTAAATAAAAACAGGCATTGTCCTTGCTTGCACTTTCTTATCTTTCATTGATTCATGGCAGAGGACGGCAATATGCATTTATCTGATATGAAAATTAACCATAAAATTACGCAGTATGTGGAATCGCAAATTCAGCGATTGAAGTCGTCCACTGCGGAAAAACAGCCTTGCTCACAATTGCCTTACCAGCAAGGACCTCAAGTGATGTTGCAGATCTTGCAACAGTACCAATCCGGTTTAAAAGCGATAAGTTGTTTGCTTGAACACGGCTTTGTGGCGCAAACGCGTGGTATTTTCCAAACCTTGGGGGATGACTATGAAGATATTATTTTCTTAAGTTTGCCTTGTTTGGATGGAGAGCTCACAGCACTTCATAAAGCCTACTTAAAAGGCGTGACGAATAACGAGTGTCAGGCATGTTACAGCCCGGTTTCTCGTTGTGAAATACGTAGTACGATCAAGCAGGCAAAAACCATCAATCACAATGTGTTTCAGCTCTACCCTAAGAAACAAGCTTTACAAGTATTGCGACCACAAGGAAGTAAACCTTGCTCTGCAACGCTAGCGGTATCCTTACATCGTTATTACGCCCACAAAGCGCTATTGCTAGCAATGTTGACTGCCAAAGTGAGCGGTGTGGAAGAGGTGATGCGAGCGTGTTTGAATTATCGCGCTCATTTGGAGATGAGCGATGAGCTGTTGTGGCAGCGCGATATAGAAGAACATCGTGAAGCGCCAACAAAAGTGACGCCACAATATGCTTCTGCATAAGACAGATAACTGATGAACTTTAACGGCGCGAATGAGCGCCGTTTTAGTTGGTGGCTTTGGCTTTCTTCTATGGTAAGTTGAGTAGCATCAAGTTTGACTTTGTAATATTCAATCAGCCTAAGGAAGTGAATCATTCATGGAAAAGAAAGCCTTGGATACTCGTATTGTCACAGCGGGTCGTGATAAAAAATGGACCCAAAAACTGGTGAATACGCCAGTGAGTCGTGCTTCGACCATAGTGTTTGATAGTGTGGCTGATATGAAAGCCGCCACTAAGAATCGCATGAATAAAGCGCTTTTCTATGGTCGTCGTGGCACCAATACCCATTTTGCTTTTCAAGAAGCCATGGTTGAGCTCGAAGGCGGGGTAGGTTGTGCTCTGTATCCTTGTGGGACGGCGGCAATTAGTAATGCGATTCTCTCGTTTGTAAAGTCGGGTGATCATATTTTGATGGTCGATGGGGCTTATGAGCCAACCCGCAACTTCTGCGATACCATCCTTGCCAATATGGGGGTTGAGACCACTTACTACGATCCTATGATCGGAGAAGGAATCCGTGAGTTGATCAGACCCAACACCAGCGTGTTGTTCTTGGAGTCACCTTGTTCAATCACGATGGAAGTTCAAGATGTACCCACTTTAGCGCGTATTGCTCACGAACAAGATATTGTGGTGATGTTGGATAACACCTGGGCGTCACCTATTAATTTCCAGCCGTTTGAACACGGTGTTGATATATCGGTGCAAGCGGCAACCAAATACATTGTGGGCCACTCGGATGTGATGCTAGGAACAGCAACTGCTAACGAGCGCTGTTGGGATCGTCTGCGCGAATACAGTTATCTCATGGGACAATGCGCTTCTCCTGATGATGTTTACCTCGCAACGCGTGGCCTACGTACGCTAGGTGTGCGCATGCGCCAGCATGAAGAAAATGCACTGAAAGTCGCTAAGTGGCTGGCAGCGCGTGAGGAAGTTGATCATGTCCGTCATCCAGCATTGCCAAGCTGTGAAGGTCACGAATTCTTCAAGCGTGATTTCAAAGGCTCCAATGGCTTATTTTCCTTGGTACTGAATCGAGGCAATACCGAAGCACTGACCGCCATGCTAGATGGAATGAAACATTTTGGTATGGGCTATTCGTGGGGCGGCTTTGAGAGCCTGATTTTAGCGAATGAAAACATCAATAGCCTTCGTACGGCAACGCAAAAAGAGTTTGCTGGCCCTATGTTACGACTTCATATTGGCCTGGAAGATACCGACGATTTGATCCGCGATCTTGAGCTTGGATTTGAGCGCTTTAATGAAGTGCTGAAAAACACGTAATCGCAGCGAGATCCCGCAACGAAATTACATGATTCGCATGTTGGAAGGCTGCCGCAAGGTGGCCTTTTTTGTTGATGGCGTTCAGAGATTGAAGGATATGAAGCGGGTCACACCTAAGATGCTAATTTGGTATAAGCTTAAAAGGTTGATTTCATGGAGAAGGAGCCAGTATGCAACAAACTAAAGCAGTGTGGTTGGTGTGTGCGATTGCGGCCGTGGGTTTATCAGGATGTACCAATAGCGAGATGAGTAACATAGATACAGGTCTCGATAACTATCAGTTTTTACCTGATGAGTACGATGTCGAAACTGAATATGACAGTATTTACTATTATGGTTTCAATCAAGGATGTGCGTTAAAAACGTATCGTGATACGAGCGGACGTTTACCTGTCTCTGTGGATCCAACACTCGAAGGTCGTAGTAGTAAATATAGTGATGGGGTTGAAGCGGGGAAAAAAGCCTGCGCAGATGGTGTGCCAAGAACAATTCCAGAATATTTATCAAATAACAGCAGCCAATAATTGCGAAGATATTTCGTGGTGCTTTTTTGCATTTGTTAGACAAAATAAAAAGAGAGCCGATTAATATCGACTCTCTTTTTGGCTTATTAATTGAGCACTTAAAGGTATTGCATGAAATTGTATGAATTTTATGCAGCTTCGCTTTCAATCATTGAGCTTACTTTACCGTTAATAAAGTTAACGGGTACCGCCATAGAAACTTCGGGTAACAGCAGATGAGGCGTGAAGGCATCATGTTCGATGGGTTGTACTACAAGATGTAGATGGGCATCTAAGATGCTCTTAAGCTTACTAACACTGATAATGCCGCCACCATCAATTTCCTTGTAGCAATCATTCTCAGAGAAAACCCAACAAACAATAGGTGATTGCAGTCTGTCTAACTGTTCGATAAAGGCGGTGATGTTTTTCATAAAAGTCCTTTTTTACCATCAATAATTTATGTATTGATATTTAGACATTATGGAAGGAGATTTAAATTTAGCAAATAAAAAACACCATTAATACTGCGATCTGTGAACAGAGCACGATAGAAAGTCAAATTAGTTAGCATTATATTTACTGAACTAATTTAATATATGTAAATAATTGCTATTTCCTTTTGTTTATAAAGGAAATATAACAAAACAGTTAATATAGACATTGTTGGTTATGGAACAGTTACTGTTATGGAAAATATCATTTGTGGATGGGCGCAACATCATGAGTTAGAAAAAATCTACCACGATAACGAGTGGGGGATACCTATTTATGATGATCTAACCTTATTTGAATTTGTCACTCTTGAAGGTGCTCAAGCTGGCTTGAGTTGGCTAACAGTTCTGAAGAAACGAGAGCAGTATCGGGCCGCATTTCGTGATTACGATTTGGCATGGTTAGCACAGCAAGATGAAACCATGGTTGAAAGTATCATTCAGCAGTTTGATGTGATCAAACACAGAGGGAAAATCGCTTCGGTGTTTGGCAATGCGCGTGCTGCATTATCTTTGCAGCAAGAGTATGGATCGTTAGCTAAGGCACTGTGGCAGTTTGTTGAGCATAAGCCAATGAACAATCGCTGGACATCAGTTTCAGAAGTACCCACATCGACCGAGCAATCAAAAGCGATGAGCCGTTTTTTAAAGAAACGAGGGTTTAAGTTTGTTGGGGAAACAATTTGTTATGCCTTTATGCAAGCAACAGGCATGGTGAATGATCATGTGGTGAATTGTTCTTGTTATCAAAAAGTCATCAGTGCCCAAAAACAACCTGTTGACTGGTAAGCAAGATTAAGAGAATAGTGGTAATTTTCTGCCATTCATGTGCCTATTTGGTATTATCGTCGCACTACTAATTAATAATTTGAGAATGTTATGTCAGATCAGCCTGTAAAACTGATCCAAAAGGCAACTTGGGTTGGTTCGATTGCCAACGTCGCCCTGGCTATAGTCAAGATCACTGTGGGTAAAATCACAGGTAGTCAGGCTTTGGTTGCCGATGGTGTTCACAGTTTCTCAGACCTTGTTACCGATACTGCTATTTTGATCGGTTCACGCTATTGGACAGCGCCAGCAGATAAAGGTCACCCATACGGTCACGGACGATTTGAAACTCTTACTAATATTTTCATCGGTGTTTTGCTTGCCGCTGTCGGTTTAGGCATAGGCTGGGATTCTATCAGCAGCATTGGGCATGAGCAGACCACCACGCCGGGAATGTTAGCTTTTGTCGCTGCTGTCGCCTCGATTTTAGTGAAAGAGGTGTTGTATCGCTGGACGTTAATTCAAGCGAAGAAAATCAATAGCCGTGCGCTGTATGCCAATGCTTGGCACCATAGATCTGATGCCTTGAGTTCATTGCCTGTCGCCATAGCAGTGATTGCTAACTGGGTGGTACCGGATCTTCACTATTTGGATCAGGTCGCAGCATTATTAGTTACTGCGATGATCTTAAAAGCGGCGTTCGAGATTCTATGGCCTGCGATTTGGGAACTGACTGAAGCAGAGGCGGATACCGAGCTGGAAAGCCAGATTCAGCAATATGCGGATGAAGACCCTGATATTCGCGAAGTACATGCTATCCGTAGCCGCCGTACTGGTAGCAGTATTCTACTGGACTTCCACTTATTGGTTGACCCAGAAATGAGTGTAGATCGCGCTCATACCATTGCTGAAAACTTCAAAAGTCACATTTTGAAGCAAATTGAAGAAGTGGTAGATGTGATCATTCACATTGAACCTTACACATGCGCTGAGCGAGTGATGAACCCATGCTGTGAAGGTACTTGTGATGATAGCGGTGAACAAGGTAATAAGAGCGAATAGTAATTTGAATTAAGCGCTCGCTTATCATTATTCACTTCAATCAAGAACGTCAGCTTTTGCTGGCGTTTTTTTATGCCATAGGTAAGGGAGTGATTAAGGCTTACTGGAATCTCTTTACGGTAGTCAGTGGTTTCTCACGATTGGGATAACTTTAAGAGTAAGTGCTAGATTCTCAAACATAAGATGCTGTTTAGATTTGAAGATTGACTAGGATCTATGTAGGGCTGTTGCCAAATAAGGAGCTGAGCTATGCCACTGATCCGTATTAAGTCACTACCTTTCACGCAAGAAGTACCTATTCCTCAAGTGCTCAATAGTTTATCTCAAGCTGTTTCAGCCGCGACTGATATAGAGCCTCATCATATTATGCTGACATGGGAGTACTTAGCTCCGGGGCATTATGTGCATTCGGGTAAAGCGGTTCATCATCAGCCTATTAATACTCATCCTCTCATTATTGACTTAATCGCACCAAGCTTTAACACCGAACAGCAGATTGCCTCTATGCTAGAGTTAATTGCGAATACTTTGGCTGAGCAAGTCCCAACAGCAAAAAACAACATCTTTATTAACTTTACGCCAGCTTATAGTGATGGTGTGTATGATAGCGGGCAAGTGGTTGAATGGGATGATTAAATTTATTGGTTGAACTGTAATTATGAGTAAACTTGGACTCAAAATTTAATATGTTTGATGAATGACATTGCACATAAATAAACTTTATTGTGATAGAAAGAAGATTTAATGGCTTTTGATATTTTAATTTAAGATTTTAAGAGTAAGATGCTTGGTTTGTTGTTAAATCTACTTGTATTCTTATGGTTCAATTTTTATCTTCTTTACCTCCGATGATCCCACTCGGCATCGCGATTGTGTGTGAGGTTATCGCAACCAGCTTGCTGCCACGGACAGAGCAGTTCACGAAGTTAGGTTTAACTGCTGTCGTTCTTCTTTGTTATGCGGTCGCTTTCTTTATGTTGTCGGTGACTGTTCGTACTATGCCTGTTGGTGTCGCTTACGCTATTTGGTGTGGTGCCGGTATAGTGTTGGTTGCCATGCTGGGATGGATGTTCTCTGGGCAATACCTTGATAAATTCGCTGTACTGGGTATTAGCTTGATCATGGCGGGCACGATTATCATTAACGTATTTTCAAAATCGGTCGCGCACTGATTATTCCTGTACAGCAAGCCTAATATGGCTGTTTATTAGGCTTGGTGAAGTGGCTCCCTTCTCTTTTTTATTTTCAACGCATTACCTCATTCTTACTTCATTACTAACTTGCACTATTGGTGAATTTTCATTTCTATTTCGATTGTGGCTGTTAGTATTAGTCTTATTAAGATTACCTAACGCAATGAGTTTGCAATGAATATTCTTCACCTACGAGCGGTATTGCTCGCCCATCAACAAGGTTCTATTTCAGCTGCGGCGAGAGCCTTGGGTAAGCGTCAATCTCAGGTGAGTCAGTGGATTGCAGATTTAGAAATTGACCTTGGGATCAGCTTTTTTGAACGAACAGGTAATCGCATTTATTTAAGTGAGCAGGGGCAAGCCTTGCTACCTGTGATCACTGGGTTAGTGAGCCAAGCTGACAAGCTGGCATTGGGTGCTCAGGCACTGACAGATAATGAGCCGCTAAGCCTTACTATTGGCATTGATAACTACATTCCGTCGACGTGTTTGCAGCGCGCGCTGTCTCATTTGCTCGATTTAAACATCAACCTTGAAGTGGTGAATCAAGATCGTAGCCAGTTAGTGAATATGCTGACGGCACAAACGCTCGATATTGCGATTGTGAGTGAAGGCATGGCGCTGAATCACCACGAGTACGGCTTCAGCCGTTTGGGTCATTACGGCGAGGTTTTAGTGGTTGCCAGCCATCATCCGCTGGCTAAGCAAGTGAAGGTGACTATCGATCAATTATCTCAATACCGAGAGTTGATTTGGAGCCGAGAAGAAAGCGGTGATGACGACGAAATTGGCTTTAGCCACCAGTACCTCATGGTCTCTGAACTCGGCTTGTTGAAAGCGGTATTAAGTGAAGGGAAAGGCTTTGCGTTTTTGCCACAATCGCTAATTGAAAGGGAAGTGGCGCAAGGTAAATTAGTTGTATTGACGAGTGATTTTGAACAAACAGAGATATTACGGCGGGTTGAGCTTTTGTGGGATCCTGCGCTTGAATATAGTCAGATAGGAAAACAGGTGCTGCAACTAATGCAGCAGCACCATGGATTTATTATAAATTGAATTGTTATTAAAACTTAATTGCGACTTTACCAATTGAAGTGCCACTTTCAATTAAGCGATGTGCCTCTTTGAAAGTATCAAGGTGGAAACCATTAAGGGTTTTAGTCAGCGTTGATTTAATACGACCAGAATCAATTAAGTTTGCGGTTTGGAATAAAATATCTTGCTGCTTTTGTAAATCTTCAGTGTTGAATAGTGAGCGAGTAAACATTAATTCCCAGATGAATCCTGCCGATTTACCTTGCAAGGCAGATAAATCGACACCGCCATCAAATTCAACAATAGAGGCAATCATGCCTTGGGGCGCAATTAACTCGACCATAGACTCCCAGTGCCCTTTGGTGTCAGCGACATTGAAAATGTAATCGACATGTTGGATGCCTTGCTCACGGACAGATTCAACTAGATTTCGGTGGTTTGCCACATAATCTGCCCCCATCTCTTTCGCCCATTGCTCTGTTTCAGGACGAGAAGCGGTGGCAATAACCGTCAGGTTTGTTAGTTGCTTGGCAAGCTGTGTTGTAATTGAACCTACGCCACCAGCACCACCAATAATGAGTAATGTTTTCTTTTCTTCAGGGCGAACACGTAAGCGATCAAATAGTGCTTCCCAAGCTGTAATTGCGCCAAGAGGCATTACAGCGGCTTCTTCGTCAGATAGACTCGTGGGAGCATGAGCAGTAATGCGGGCATCAACGGCTTGGTATTCTGCGTTTGAACCTTGACGAGTAACATCACCAGCGTAGTAAACACGGTCGCCTATTAGAAAGCCATCGACGTTATCACCCATGGCAACCACTTCACCCACAGCATCAAAACCAACCACACGCGGTTGTTCTAGCACTTTGTCTTTTGCTGCACGCACACGAATTTTCGCGTCAGCAGGGTTAATTGAGTTTGCTTTTACTTTTACAAGTAGGTCGTTTTCACCAACCTCTGGTAGTGCTTTGTCGAATTCAATCAAGCTGTTTGGTTCATTGATTGGTAGTGATTGAGTGAAACCAAATGCTTTGATGGTTGATGGCAATGACATATTCGTATTCTCCGTTGTTATCGGTATTGCTTTTATTGAGATAGCGTTTTGCTGTTACGAAAATCATAGCGATTTTTTAAAAACTAAAAACAGGGTATTAATTGAAACATTGTCAAAAATATTTTGATAATCATCTTCAAATAAAACGCTCGATATTTTCAAATTTAATTTGATAGTGAAACAAATATAACACTGTTCAATAAGTGTGAAGAGTCGCCTACTATGCTCTGCAACACAGCGAGTAAAGCTGCTTTGGTAACAAATTGAGAATATAAATCATGTCGAAATTGACAATTGTCGCTAGCATTGTAGCGAAAGAAGACAAGCTCGAACTTGTTAAAGCTGAGCTATTAAAGATGATTGATATTACTCGTGCTGAAGAAGGCTGTATTGATTTCAATTTGCATCAAGATAATGAAAATCCAGCCCACTTTTTATTTTACGAAAACTGGACGTCACGTGAATTGTGGCAAACGCACATGGGTAGTGCTCATCTTGCTCAATATATGGCAGCCACTGAAGGTGCTATTGAACTCTTTACTCTATACGAAATGAAGCAAATTGCTTAATGGGGTCGTCATGAGTAGTACTTGAGACTGTAAGATACTCAGGTACTGCTCACCTCAATCCATTTCATTAACCGTAAGTTGGCCTGCTTTCTCTACCAAAATATAAATGAATAAAAAGAGTTAATTATGAAAAATTTAATCACTATCGGTGTGACAGATCTTTCTTTTCATCGCGTCACTGCATCTATTGTTCGTCATGTACTAATGGACATGGGTTTTGAAGTAAACCGTATTTTCTCACCACATCAAGATAATTTTGCCAAACTGAAATCCGGTGAGCTTGATATGCTTTGCTCGGCATGGTTACCTTCAAGTCACGGTATTTATAAAGCCGATGTGGAAGAGGTTCAGCCATTAATGGAGCTTGGCCTGCACTATAAACCATATGCGTTATGGGGTGTGCCAGATTATGTGCCTGAAGATGCCGTTTATGAAGTCAGTGATTTGCTAAAACCTGACGTTGTTGAAAAAATGGCGAAAGATATTCAGGGGATTAACCCTGGAGCTGGCATTACTCGTTTCTCGATTAAGATGATGGATGAGTATGGGCTAAATGATGCTGGATATCGCTTCCATACCGGTACCGAAGAAGACTGCTTCACTGCATTTGAGCAGGCTGTTGAGAACAAGCAATGGATGGTTGTGCCACTTTGGAAACCTCAATTTCTTCATCATAAATACATGATTCGTGAGATTGAAGAGCCAAAAGGTTTATTAGGTATCGTTGATAAAGCGGTATTACTGCTTCGTGAAGATCGCGCAGATAAACTCACTGCGGAACAAATCTCGCAATTAGATGCGCTGCGTTTCTCTAATGATATTATTGCAGAGCTTGATTATCTAGTCTGCCGAGAAGGGCAAGATCTTGATACTGTGACTCGTCGTTGGTTAGATCAACAATAATCAAAGTTTGCTGCGCACCATTAAGAAGATGTAATTATTAATGGTGCCAGTGTTCACCGTTTGTGTGATTGTAGCTGCGTTATTTCAACACATCGCTATTTAATATTCCTTTATCTACCAATTGGCTAAGAAGAGAGTGAGTTTCTTCTCTAAAGTAATCTCTCAATAGGCGTACAGTCGGAGTGATCGACTGGCGACTTGGACAAATTAGCCATAATTCAGTCCCTGTTGGCTGATAATCAGACATGACACTCACAACCTCTTCATTGAGTAATTCTTGCGCCATATCTAAGCTGGATTTGATCGCAAAACCTTGTCCCGCTACACACCAACGTTTTACTAAATCGCCATCGTTAGATGCACGGTTCCCTTTCAGTTTGATTTTATGTGTTTTGCCATCTTTACTAAATGTCCACTCATCTTGCAGCAGATCATGTAGTTGGTAGAAAAGCCCATTATGGTCGAGTAATTCATCGGGATGTTGCGGTGTGCCGTGTTTTTTTAGGTATGCAGGGCTGACACATAATAATCGAGGGACATTGCAGATTTTAAATCCGTACATGCTGGCGTCGGTTGGTGAGCCATAGCGAAGTGCCATATCAACTGCGTCTCGATAAAAATCGATATTACTGTCGGTAACGTTACAACGTAAATTGACTTGCGGGTTGTCGGCAAGGAAGTGATCCAGCCAAGGGGTGATGGTATTGCGTCCAAGATCTGAAGAGAGGGCAATGCGAATTTCCCCATCCAAGCTACTTTGATCTTCTTGGAGGTTCTGCTTAGCTTGACGCAACATCAAGAGTGCTTGCTCACATTGAGGCAGGTAGCGTTCACCCGCCGGCGATAACCTGAGTTGGCGAGTGGTACGAATGAATAATTCAACGCCAAGTGCGGCTTCAACACGTTTTACTGCTGCGCTGGCGGTTGCTGTGCGCATATCTAAATTTGTCGCGGCGGCAGTGATGCTACGAAATTGAGCCACTTCTAAGATAACTTCAAGATCTTGTAAGAGCACGTTATCAATCCATCGTTATTATTCATGCGGAAAATGTAATGGATATAAAGCCGTTTGTGTAGTCTTGTTGGTGTATCTACTTAATTTTTATGCTCTTACTGCTATTCGGAGAATGGATATTAGAACAGGTATAGCAATGACGCGCTGGATTATCACGAGCCACTTCCTTCAAAAAGAAGGAAGTGGCTAGGTTCTTTATTTGCCTTTTTGTTTCTTGAGTGTCCACTCGATTTTTAAAGTCATGCGTTATGCAACACTAGAAATTTAGTGGTACACGGGGTTAGGGTTACTTAGACATAACGGTTTACTTAACCGTGGTTGAAAGAGGTTACTCTTCATCATCTATATCAAATATGATTTCGCCTTGTAATACCGTCATCAGTACCTGTGCATTAGGGATGTTCTCTGGTTTTAGGTTTGTAATGTCTTTATCTAGCACCACAAGATCAGCTGATTTTCCTACTTCAATCGTGCCGATTTCATCAGCAAGCCCTAAGCTCTTGGCTGGATTTATGGTGTAGGCAGCAATGGCGGTGTCGATATCAGGAAGCCCTGATTTATCCATCAATAAGCTATTTGCAATCCCGACTAACGGGTTGATGTCGTGCACGTTCCAGTCGCTGCTTAAACTGATATTGGCGCCAGCTTGGTAGAGGCGGTTGACTTGCATCAGTGAGCGAGCTCGTACTTTTCCAAGGAAAGCTTCTGCCCATGAATGGTCGTGCTCGGCAACGTAATCCGAGCCCACTTGAAAATCAGCCGTTACATCCAATGCCTTAAAACGGGGAATGTCTTTGCTGTTGACTAGTTCTACGTGGGTTAAGGTGTAGTCGCGTTGGGATTTCATCTTACGGGCGTGTTCGACCGCATTGAGCGACTCGCGAATCGCGCCATCGCCAATCGCGTGAATATGAGCGCCGTAGCCGATCTTATCGAGCTCCGTTAGCCAGTTTTCCATCTGTCCTTCAGGAATGTAATTCAAACCGTACGGGCTATCTTCGATATAAGTAGCAAGGTATGGTGCGAGGGTTTTCGCGGTGCCGTTTACAAAAATACCATCGCTGTACATTTTCACTTGGTCGATCACCAAACGTGCCGTCTTCTCTTTCGATTGAATATCTTTCAAGAAAGCTAATTGTGGCTTCATAGGCTCAGTAGGGTAAATCCACGGGCGTAGTGAAACGCGTGCGGTTAAATCACCGTTTTGCTCTGCCTCTTGCCATACATCGAGCCAGCCGCGCTTCCAGTACAAGCGTCCATCGCCGACAGTGGTAATACCGTGGCTACGCGCTTCATCCAAGCCGTTCATCAACCCTTCGTAGCTTTGATTGAACTTGTCTTTGACGCCATTCCACGCCATTTCCATCACCAGATCGCCTGCATTATCGAGCAAGATACCGTTTAGCTCGCCCGTTTCCTCATCACGAAGAATTCGCCCACCTTGTGGCTGCGGGGTATCAAGCGTGATACCTGCTTTTTTTAGCGCCATAGAGTTTACCCACATAGAGTGAGAAGTTTGCTCCATTAACACCACGGGTTGATCAGGAAAGATACTATCAAGCACGGCGAGTGGTGTGCGGTTATTGTCTTCGTTGAGGATGTTCTCCAACGTAAAGCCGTATCCCATGATCCAACTTTTGTCTTTTGCTTGCTTGCGGCAGTATTCCAAAAATGGAATTTGCTCTTCTAAGCTGGCATCCATCCCTAGTTCGCAGTTGCCACCGACATCGGAAGCAGCCTCAAAAATATGATTGTGGTTATCAACAAAACCAGGCATGACAAAAGCACCTTCCAGATCAATGGTCTCAGTGTGCTCGCCTTGGTATTGCATTGCAGCTTGGGTGTCGCCAATAAACACAAAGCGACCTTGATGCACCACGATAGCTTGCGACGATGGCGCTTGGTATAGGTTGGCATTGGTAAAAATAATATCGGCTTGCGGTGAAGCGGCATTGGCATGAAAAGCCAGTCCTGATGACAGTAAGCCACCCGTAAGTAGGGCGTGTTTAATTGAGGTTTTCAGTGACTTCGGCATAAGTGGTCGCTCTGTTTTTGGTTATTGTTGAATCTGTTGGCTAAGTAGCCTCTTGTTAGATGCCATCATAATGCGCAGTAAATATAGTGAAAGTTAGTCACTATCACCATTTTGAGATAGTGAAACTGTCAAATTGTTAACACTTAATATTAGGGTATTTTTAGCTCTCCATGGTTCTTCAACTTAACTATGCGTCAGGTTTAGTTCTTATTTAATTATTACTTTTGTTAGTTTCAATGCGAACCGAATATTCGTTTAAGCTCTCATTTGAGTTAATTGTATTCTTATATTGAATGTAAATGTGTGCTTGTTCATCTTGAATTCACTTTCTATACAGTATTCTATTCTGAAGTGGCGTTATAAGTAGAGATATACGCCTTGTTTGTGATGAATAAGGATATTGAGGTGGGTTGTGATGAAAAAGTATTTATGCCTTGGATTATTATTTGTGTGTAGTCAGGTTGTTTATGCCAAGGACTACGCAATGGGGTATCTCGCGCCTATCCGCAGCGTTACCGTGAGTAGTGAAGTGACGGGCATTGTTGATGAATACTCGTCAGAAATTGGTGATGCAATTGCTCAAGGAGAGGTATTGGTAAAATTATCAATTGTTGATAACTTATTGAATGTAAAGCTAGCTAAAGCAGAATTGGGGGTTAGTCAAAATGAGTTAATCACGCAAGAGAAGCAGCTACAACGCTTTGCATCCTTGTATAAAACTAAAGGGATTTCAGCCAGTGATTATGATGAGCAAAATCGAGTGACGACCTTGAGTCGGGCACAGGTCGAAGTCGATAAAATCAAATTGGCAATGGCACAGCGAGAAAAAGATAAATCGGAAATTAAAGCGCCTTTTTCTGGCACCATTTTAAAAAGAAATGTCGAACTGGGTCAGTTTATTCCATCTGGAGAGGCGTTATATACCTTAGTCGATTTACATAAAGTGAAGGTGCAATTTCATTTATTAGAGTCGGATATTTTAGCAACGAAAGTTGGTGATAAAGTGAGTGTCATTATTCCTGCCCTTAATAATAAAGTGATGGCGGGTAAGGTTGATATTCTTGCTCCTGCTTTTGAAGCGGGTGAGCCGGGCTTTTTAGTGGAGGTCGTGGTTGATAACCCTGAACAAATCTTAAAAGCAGGGATGCAAGCCAAAGTGGAATGGGCTGAACAAGGAGTGTAATTCGTTATGCAATATTTACTGACCTTGCTAAGCCAACGACGTTTGGCTGCAAAGATATTAACCTTAATTGTCATTGTGTTAGGGCTGTTGGCCCTGAAGCATTTGCCCCTAGCAGAGAAGCCGCGTTTTGATATGGGCGAAGGGGTAATACGTACTGTCTATCCGGGGGCTTCGGCATCGGATGTAGAGAGTAATGTCACCAGTAAGTTAGAAAAAGAGTTGTTGTCGGTATCGGGGATCAAAGAATTTCACTCGGTATCTGAAGCTGGTGTCTCTGAAATCGAATTTCGCTTAAACGGTGGGTTGGCAGATCCTGATGCCGTCTATCAAGATGTGCGCGATGCCATTAACCGTGTTTCGGATCTACCAACAGGTGTTACCGATGCGCCTCAGCTGGTGGTTGAGAAGTCCTATAGCTTGGATTTTATGGTGGTTGGGATCAGCTCAGATCTGCCATACGAACAACTGCGTAATCGCGCAAAGAGTGTTGAGTTGGCGTTACGTCGGGTTGAAGGGATAGGACAGGTTTACCCGATTGATCTTCGCGAGCCGGAGTTTTTAATTGCCCTCGAACCAGCGCAATTGAAACGCTACGGTTTGACCATAGATGAGATAGCGCAGTTTATTGCAGAGCGTAATGTGCTGATCAGTGGCGGACGACTAGAGCTATTGCAAGATAACCCTGAGTTAATCACCTTAGCTGAGCTTAATAGCCTTGATAAGTTGGGTGAGATGTTTATTAGCTTCCAGCCGAACATTCGGTTACGCGATGTCGCGGGTGACATTACAGACACCTTTGAAAAAGCTGAAGCTTATGGCTCAATGAACGGTAAGCGCAGTATTTTGTTTGATTTGCGTACCGATCAGCAGGCCGATGTGTTGCAAACATCAAGTGATGTTAAAGCCGTTTTAGCCGATCTTGGCCGCCAGTTTGGCGACGATTACCAATTGGGTGTTGGTTTTGATCTTGCCAATGAAATTCAAGCCAAAGCCGATATCGTCCGTAACAATGGTTTAGTCGGCTTAGGTTTGGTGCTGATTGTACTGGCCTTGTTCCTCGAAAAGCGGATTGCGTTTTGGGTCGCGGTATCTATTCCTGTTTGTTTGCTCGGTACGATGGCGTTGCTGCCATCATTGGGGCAAATTCTGGATGCTTTCACCTTATCAGCCTTGATTTTGATTATCGGGATCATTGTTGATGATGCGGTGGTGGTCAGCGATAAGATCATGGCATTGGTCGAGGAAGGTCAATCGGT
This sequence comes from Photobacterium jeanii, assembly GCF_001650345.1. Classification (GTDB taxonomy): domain Bacteria; phylum Pseudomonadota; class Gammaproteobacteria; order Enterobacterales; family Vibrionaceae; genus Photobacterium; species Photobacterium jeanii. The sequence goes on from NZ_LVHF01000033.1 coordinate 417,278, forward strand.
ACCAGATGCGGTGAAAAATGGTATCAAAGCGGTGTTCCCCGCTATCAGTGCCAGCATCCTGAGTACCATGATTGCCTTTATTCCCTTGATGTTCTTACCAGGCGATGCTGGGCAGGTGATGTATGTGATCCCTCTGACCGTCATTGTTGCGCTGTGTTTCTCGTTCGTCGATGCGATGTTCTTTATACCTGCTCATATGCAGGGGGTATTGAGTAAAACGAAAAATACGCGTGGTGTGGTATCAAGCCGCGATCGCTTTAAACCTATTTATCAAATTGTGCAATGGGCGCAAACCAAGCGTAAGTGGGTGCTCTCAGGCGCTGCGGCATTGTGCATTGGCTTGGGTGTTTACTCATATAACCAGCTGAGTTACCTGTTCTTTCCAACTGATGGCGCGTATTTGATTGAGGTGTCAGCGGAAACCGATCCAGAGCTGTCGCTCGATCAGGTATGGCAACGTACTCAGCAGCTTGAAGCGTTGATTGAAAATACACCTGAAGTTGCCTCGTGGTACGGTGAAGTTGGGACGCCAAACAGTTATTGGATCATCTCTTTAACGCCCGTTAATTCTCGTGAACGTAATGCTGAAGATTTGGTTGAAGAATGGGAAGCGGCTGGCGAGGAAATACCGGGTCTGGCACAGGTTGAGTTTGATATTGATGCGGGTGGTCCACCTGCGGGACGACCTGTTGATATCAAAGTGGTTGGCGGGACCGATGAAGGACGCAATGCGATGGCTGATGATTTGGCTGCCTTCTTAGAAACCGTGCCGGGTACTAAGCGTGTTAATCGTGACTTGCACGATCGCCAGCCTCGGGTTGAAGCTATTTTGCAGTACCAGTGGCTTAATTTTTACGGTATTTCAGCTCAGCAAGTGGGTAATATCATTAAGTATGCGGTTGAAGGTGAGCGTATTTCGCGGATCTTCAACGGTGAAGAAGAGGTTTTCTTCCGCGTTAGTTTGGAAAATGACGATAAAACCTTATTTGAGCTAGATAACCTGATGGTACGCGCTGCCGACGGTAGTTTGGTGCCAATGTCGAAATTGATCCGCTGGCAGGAAACCACCACAGCGTCGCAAATTACTCACTTTAATGGTGAGCGAGTGATCCGAGTCTCTTCCGGTGTCGATCCAAGTGTGACCGATCCGCTTAAAGTTTTTGACCAAGTAACGGCAGCTTTTGCGGGTAAGGATTACCAAGGTGCACGATTGGTGGCTGCAGGACAAATCCTAGAAACACAGCAAGCGGAACAAGGCTTTAGCGTTGCTTTGGTGCTAGCCATCGCTGGGATCAGTATCTTGCTGCTATTGTTGTTTGATAGCTGGATTGAAGGTTTGTTGGTGTTACTGGTTGTGCCGTTTGGTGTGAGTGGGGCGCTGTTTATCCTTTACATCCACGGGCAGGTGCTGAGCTTCTTCTCGGTGATCGGCATGATTGCGTTGATAGGGGTAATGGTGAACAACAGCTTGGTGCTGATTTGGCACTTCCGCTCGACCATGGATAAGTTAAACCCTAACAATATCACTGCCTTTATTGTCGAAGGGACCAAGAGTCGGGTGCGGCCTATCATCTTAACCACAATCACCACTGTGGTGGGCTTGGTGCCGTTGGCATATGGCTTAGGTGGTTACGATAACTACATGTCACCGATGGCGTTAGTGGTTGGTTGGGGCTGTGTGATTTCGATGTTGGTAACCTTGTTGGTGATCCCATCACTCTATGGTTACATTTTGCAGTGGAAAGTTCGTCGTCAGCAACAAGCTACGATGGATTTGCCACCTGCGAGTGTGAACTCATAAGTTGTTTAAACAATAAATAGCCTGATGCCGCGTTAGCTTAATGATAACGCGGCGTTTTTCGTTATGAGTTGTCGCTGTTGGCTCAAAATTGCTCGCTGTCATCTAAGTGACTTAATTGATTCATTTTTTTGTCAACTCCTCCCATTACATTGCCCTTATTTCCGAGAGGGCAAGGTATGCTTCCTCCATTAAAAGCCTTAGTCGCCTTTGAAGCGGTGGCGCGATTAGGATCTATCGGCGCGGCTGCTCGTGAATTGCATGTCACGCAAGCGGCAGTTAGTCAGCAATTGAAAAGCTTAGAACTCTTTCTAGGGGCGACGCTGTGTTACCGCAGCCAACGCGGGGTGTCGCTGACCCATGAAGCTCAACAATACCTCCCCGTGGTGACAGGTACCCTGCATCATTTAAAAGCCCAGACCCAATTTCTGTTCGGTGAACAGCAAGCCGATGTGTTGCGGGTGAAGGTGAATCATTCGATTGGTCACACTTGGCTGCTGCCTAAACTGGGCGATTTTGCGCAGAAACATCCCTTTATTCGGTTAGATATCAGTTTGGTGGATTGGCCTTCTCAGCAGCCATGCCAAGAGGCGGATGTTGAAATCACCAATGGTTTTACAGAAAGCCCTAATACGCGCGCGGAGCGTTTGTTCCAAGAATCTTGGCTATTGGTCTGTAGCCCTGAGTTTAAAAGCCAGTACGCTCAGCCTTTAGCGCAAGCCGATTTAGCTGAACTGCCCGCAATTCAAGTGAAAGGATACGAAGAGAGCTGGATTCAGTGGCTCAATCATAATCACTGTACTTTGCATCCTCCTTCGGTACAGCTTGAAATTACCAATTCATTACATGGTTTGCAGGCTGCCAAGCACGGATTAGGCGTGCTCTTGGTGCGCTCTTTAGTGGCGCAAGAGTGGTTAGAGCGCGGTGATGTGGTCACCGCAGTCGAGGGCGCGATGCCATCGGAATCAGCTCATTACTTGATCACCAAAAAGCAGCGGGCAGCCAAAGTGAATTTCTTTTGCGATTGGCTGCACCAACAGTTTAGTGAGCCGACAGTGTCACGGGATGAAGCGTTTAAAACTGGATTGTCAGTGAATACGCCTACCTCAGAAGGAGGGATTAAGGAAAATGCACCTTCTGTGACGTAACCCAATAGTTTTTCTTATGACGGTGTTTGCAAAAACTGTTGTGGATGCAAATAAGCCTGTCATACAGCGAACTTATGCTATCCCCATCTTGATAAACAAGTGATAACGACTATGAAGTTTAACCGCCAAAAGCTGCAAGATAACAGCAAAGTTTTGTTATTTATTGCACCTTTAATGATCCCGCTTATTACTTTCTGGCTAGTGCCGTTCGGTTGGAGTGTGTATATCAGTTTTACTGACTGGGATTACATTTCGCCTGACTATTACTACGTGGGATTGGAAAATTACCAGTACATGCTGGAAGACAGCGATTTCATTCAGGCAATGCAAAATACTTTTTTGTTCGCCCTTGGTGTGGTGATCCCAACCGTGGTGATTGGCTTGATGTTCGCGCTGCTCTTACACAAGAACTTTAAGGGCAGTCAGTTTTATCGTGCAGTGATTTTCTCACCTTGGATCACACCAACGGTGGCGATTTCTATCGTGTGGTCGTGGGTGTTTGAGTCGAAAGCCGGTTTGGTCAATTTGTTATTAGACAAGGTTGGTATCGGCCCGGTTGCATGGCTCGAAAGTGGTGATACCGCCATGTTTGCTGTGATTGTCGTGACAGTATGGCAAGCGGTGGGTTGGACGATGTTGTTCTACATTAGTGCTTTGAACAAGATCCCGACCTCGCTGTATGAAGCTTCATTAATTGATGGCTGTAGTCCGTGGACGCGCTTTTACAAAATCACGTTACCTCTGATTTCACCAACCACCTTTTTCTTGGTGATCGTCAATATGATCACCGCGATTCAAGCCTTTGATCAGTTCCAAATTCTAACCCAAGGCGGTCCAAGTGGTAGCACCCGAACCTTGCTATACCTCTTCTACCAGCAAGCTTTCGAGCAATACGACATGGGACCGGCGGCTGCAACTTCATTGATTATCCTGCTGATCACCGGCGCTCTCACCATAGTGAATACCGTCATGGGTAAACGCTGGGTCTACTACTAAGCATAAGGACATAACCATGAGCACTATGGATACGCTGGAGCTACCAGCCAATAAATCACGCCCAATAGTAACAAGTCACTTTGCGAATGCCATTTGTGGTGAACAACAGGGTGTTGCAAGTCAGAGCGAGACAAGTCGAAAAACGGCAAGCGGAACAGAGAAAGCGCACCAAGGCGTAACAGCGAAATCGGCTTTATCGCTGAAAAATAGCTTAAAACACGGCTTCTTGCTGGTATCAGGTTTGATGATGGTTTTTCCATTTATTTGGATGCTATCGGGCTCGCTGAAATCGAATGATGAGATTTTTGCTAATCCGCTGATGATCATTCCCAGCACTTTTAACTGGCAGAGCTTTGTCGATGCTTTTCAAAGTGCGCCGTTTGGCTTGTACATCTTCAACAGTTTTACGGTCGCGCTGTGCACCACTTTGTTTGTGATTTTGAACTCAGCCATGTTCGCTTACGCCATTACGCAGCTCAAGTTTAAATCGAAAACTGTGCTCTATTTTGTGGTGATGGGCTGCTACATGCTGCCGGGGGCGGTGACTTACATTCCCTCGTACATCACCTTGGCAAGAATGGGGCTACTGGACTCACACGCTGGCTTGATTGTGTCGAATGCAGCCAGCGTGTTTGGGGTGTTTTACCTGCGTCAGGTGTTTTTGAAAATTCACCCTTCTTTGATTGAAGCGGCGCGAATTGACGGTGCGGGCGAGCTAAAAATTCTGTGGGCGATAGTGTTACCACAGTGCAAAGCCGCATTAGCAACACTGTTCCTCATTACATTTATTACCAATTACAACAGTTACATGTGGCCAAGCTTGGTGATCACTTCACAAGAGCTAAATTTGATTGCCACGGGTATTCGTCAGTTCTTTATCGCAGAAGGGAACTACGGGCTTAATTGGTCACAAATTATGGCGGCAAGCACCATTGCAGTAATGCCTTTACTGGTGCTGTTCGTGTTATGTCAAAAGACGATTCTAACGGGAATCACCAACGATAGCGGTGTTAAAGAGTAAATGGATATGAAACTAAAAACCTTAGCGATAGCTTGTGCTTCATTGGCATTCACTAATCATGCCTTGGCAAAAACGGAAGTGGACTTTTGGTATTCGGGCGGGGTGAAACCTCAGCAAATGATGGCCAAGTTAATCGAAGAGTTTAATAGCAGTCAGGATGAATACGTTATCAAAGGTGCCTTGCAAGGTAACTATGCAGAAACATACCAGAAGCTACAGGCGGGTATGGCTTCAAAAACCGCCCCTGAGTTTGTCCTGCTAAAAGCCGAGCAAGCGTCCGCGATGTCAAAGCGCAATCTTGTGCGAGATATGGCGACTTACATCGACGATAGCTTCAACTTTAACGATTTTCTAGCTGCTTTTCGTCAACAAGTCACCAAAACCAATGGTGAGGTTTACGGTTTACCAGCTTATGGCACAACCCAAGTGTTTTACTACAACAAGCAGGTGTTAGCGAAGCACGGCTTCAGTGAAGCAGATCTGAGAACATGGCAAGGCGTGGCAAAGGTTTCTGCCGCTGTGCGCAAAACGGATAGTAAAGGTAACGTGACCTTCTATGGTTGGGAGCCGATGTGGGGCAAAGACAACATGATCGATGCCGCTTTCTCAAACGGCGCTAAAGTGCTGAGTGATGACGGCAAGACCGTGATGATCGACTCCAAAGAGTGGGTTGAAGTGTGGGATGCTTTCCGTCAGTGGATCCACGATGACAAAGTGATGCGCATTCACCACGGTGGTCAAGGTTGGGAGTATTGGTACAAAACCATTGATGATGTGATGAAAAATCGCGCTTTAGGCTACACAGGTTCATCGGGTGACCAAGGTGATTTGGACTTCACTCGTCTTGCCGCAACCACCCAACCCGGGTGGGGGAATAACCCATCAAAGCCACAAGCCGCGGCACAAATTTTTGTGATGCCAAAAGGTACGGATGACAAGGCAGCGCAAGGGGCGTTTGAGTTCATGCGTTTTTACACCAATGCGAAAAATACAGCGCGTTGGTCAATGTTCACTGGTTACATCCCAGTTCGTCAAAGCGTTGAAGAGGTAGAAGAGTATCAAGCGTTTACCAAAGAAAACCCACACGCGTTGATCCCTCTAAAACAGGCTGGCTTTGCTCAGATGAATTTCTTTGACCCAACGAACGGCAAAATTCTCGATGCGCTAGCGATTGCAGCAGATCAGGTGCAAATCGAGAATATTCCAGCCGAAAAAGCACTGAAACAAGCGGCGAAACGCGCTCAACGAGCGCTAGATCGCGCTAATCGTTCTTAATGTAACGTTATCGTGAAATGCTGCTCAGGCTAAGTACTTAAGCTAGATAATTAGCTCTGAGCAGCCCTTTGGTTAAATGAGAATGCCGATGTTGAAATTTAATGGTGAGCTGACTTTTGGTCATCAGATGATTGTCTTTGAAGTACCAGCGAACACCACTGAGTTGGTTATTACGGGCACGACAGTCAAAAAAGGCTTTATGTATGCTTATTTGTACGCGCCTCAGCAGCAATTACGCGCCAGTGTGTTGTGGCAAAAGGCCGAGAAGCGCTTGGTGATTACTTCAACGCAAGCGTCTTTAGGGGGAATTGCTGGAGGTTGTATTTCGCAAGGGCTGCCAGCAGGTGAGTGGCAACTGCACCTGTATAACCTCGAAGGCGAAATGCGCACCCCGAAAGCGATGCAGTATCAGTGTGAAGTGTTATTCAACTCTAACGAGAGTGCTGGTGGTGTTTTTGGTGCTGAAGATAGTCATTCTGTCGATGCGCTGTTACCAAATAATAGTTTTCCCACTACCACCTCGCTGAGCGCAACGAACGAGATTGTGTTTGATTATAGCCAAGTAAAGAAACCTGACTCGGCTTGGTATTGTGGTGATCTGCATGCTCATACTTGTTTGTCGGATGGACATAATAGTTTGCTCGCGGCAGCAAAAATTATAGAGCAGCAACACCTCGACTTTTTCTTCTTAACCGAGCACAACATCTGTCATCCCCAGTTGCCTCTGCTTGCCAACACCTTGGTGTTGCCGGGGGTTGAAGTCACGACCGACCAAGGTCACTTCAATGTGCATGGGCCGCACCGAGGTTTGGCAATGCAAAATGCTGACTACAGTAGCGAAGCATTGATCAAGCAAGGACTGTCTCTGATTGCGCCTGATGAAACAAGTGCTTTCGTCGGTGCAGCATCTCAAGGTTCGATTAGCATCAATCATCCGATGATGAAACCTTGGCACTGGTATTACAACGCCATGCCGTTGGCGCAAGTAAACACGATGGAAGTGTGTTGCGATCCTACTTGGTCGACGTCACCGCAAGCGACCGAAGGTGCACTACAGGTGCTCAGTGCGTTATGGAACGCAGGACATCGTATTGCAGGCGTCGGTGGCAGTGATTCTCACCTCGAACCCCACGAGCGTAATCCTCAAGCGGAAGAACCGTCGTTATATGGCGATCCTGCGACCTATGTTTATGCCAATGGGTTGAGCGGCGAAGGTATTCTGGCTGGGCTTCGTGCTGGGCATGTGTATTTTGAGCGTAAATGCGGTTTACGGTTTGCCATTAATCGCGGGCAACTGCTGCCGGGGCAAGATGCGGGTGATCAAGCGGTGGATTACTGCTTGTCTGTAGACGATGAGTTTCATGATTATCAAGCCGAGCTCGTGGCTGACGGCAAGGTGATTGCGCGTTATTCAATAAGCAAAGATACAACATCATTTCGTGTTGATATGAGCCAATACGCGTGGTTACGAATTGATATTCGCCGAACTGACGGTGAGTTTGAAGGGCTAATCAACCCTATTTACAACAGCAATTATGCTCAATTTACCACACCCACTTTGTCGACTTGGGGCGAAGTGATGGAGAGTTTGGAACGCAATGGAAATTAAAGGTTTATTGTTTGATAAAGACGGCACTTTGCTGGAGTTTCATCAAATGTGGCTCAAGGTATCGCAAGGTGTGGTGAGTGCACTTAGTCATGAATACCGCAACGAAATGGCGCACCAACAAATTACCGAGCAGCATTTACTTGAAGCGATTGGTATTTACGGTGATTACGTCGATAACCACGGCTTATTGGCTTCGAATCCGGTTGAAGATACCGCGCAAGCTTGGTTTGAGATGTTAGCGTTACAAACAGAATTAAAGGCGTTCTCGATTGAAATAAAAGCTTTATTCAATCAGCAAGTTGAAGACAACCCTCTGCTGATCCAAGCGCTGCCTGGGGTTAAAGATAAGCTCATTAAACTGAAACAAATGGGCTATAAGCTAGGTATCGCCACAGCAGATACTAAAGCGGCAACCTTGTTTAGCTTGGCACAAGCAGAGCTCCTTGAGCTGTTTGATTACCTAGGGTATTCCGATGGCGATATTACGCCTAAGCCAGACCCTGCCTTGCTCAATGGCTTTTGTCAGCAATGCGAGTTAAGCCCTGAACAAGTAGTGATGTTTGGCGATACGGTGTCAGATATGGAATTTGGCACCAACGCAGGAGCACACAAAGTGGGCGTGCTGACGGGTACTGCGACCCTTGATGAATTGCAACCTTACACCGATGTGATTTTGTCGTCGGTGGCAGATTTTGAACCTGAATTACTAGCGAGATAACCTCATGGCAGAAGTTGTACTGCGACAAGTTGAAAAAACCTACCCTAACGGATTTAAAGCCGTAAAAGGGGTCGATCTCACTATCAAAGAAGGTGAGTTTATGGTGTTTGTGGGTCCTTCGGGTTGCGCTAAATCGACCACGTTGCGCATGATTGCGGGCTTGGAAGAGATCACGGGGGGCGATATTTATATTGGTGAGCAGCGCGTGAACGACTTGCCGCCAAAAGATCGCGGCATTTCGATGGTATTCCAAAACTATGCGTTGTACCCGCACATGTCAGTGTACGAGAACATGGCATTCGGCCTACGCCAGCAAAAGCTCGATGAGCACCGTATCGACCGTCGTATTCGCGATGCTGCCGAAACCTTAGAAATTAGTCACTTGTTAGAGTCAAAGCCGGGTGAAATGTCGGGCGGGCAGCGTCAACGTGTGGCGCTTGGTCGTGCGATGGTGCGCAAGCCGGATGTGTTTTTGTTCGATGAGCCGTTATCTAATCTCGATGCCAAACTGCGCGTATCAACACGAGTCAGTATTGCGCAGCTTCACAATGAGCTAAAAGACGAAGGGCAAAACGCAACCATGATTTACGTGACTCATGATCAGGTAGAAGCGATGACGCTGGGAGATCGTATTTGCGTGCTGAACCAAGGGCAGATCATGCAAGTAGATACGCCAATGAACTTGTATCAACGCCCTGCCAATAAGTTTGTGGCTGGCTTTATTGGCTCACCTGCGATGAACCTAATTAAGGCGACGATTACCTTTGAAGAAGGTCACTACTACGTCCATCTTGGTAATGGCTCGCGCTTTATCTTGCCTCAAGATAAGGCGCGTCAGGTTACGGATAAAGTCGGGCAACAAGTGTGGTTTGGTCTTCGCCCTGAGCACATCAGCACAGTGGAAGTAACAGACCAACACAATATGCAAGACATCGAGATGTCGGCCATTAACGTGGTTGAATCTATGGGTAACGAAGTTTACTTGTACTTTAATATTGGAGACGATCAGCTGATCGCTCGCGTGCCTTATAACCCAGCGCAACATATCGATCATGGTGATCTTATGCCACTGCATTTTGATATGTCTCACTGCCATTTATTCGATATGGAAACCGAAGACGCTTTGCTGACAAGCTAGCTCTTTTTGCTTAATTCAGAAAAGTGACAGCCATAATAAACAAAGCCGCTGATATCAGCGGCTTTGTGCGATTTAGCGCCTCTGGCAGACAGTGGTTTAGTACAAAGCAATAATGTCGAAGAACGTCTTTTTGTCGCAGATGGTCAGTTCCACTTCATCATCAACAGCGCGATTCAGTAATTCTTTTCCTAGTGGTGAACTTGGCGTGACGACAGTGACCTCAATGATTGCGTTGGCGTTCTCTTCAGATGGCATCTGCAGTTTTAAACCACCCGCGCTAGGGCCGAAGAAAACCCATTTCGCCTTATCGTCCTCATCGGCAAGTTCAACTAAGCTACCTAAAATAACTTGTTGCTGAGTCATAGGGTTTGCGAAATCTAACGCTTTGAAAGCTTGTAGATCGGCAATACATTCAGCGACGCGTTGTGATTGTCCGTGAGCTAAGTAGGCAGCCTCTAACGATAGGGTATCGTATTCATTTTCAGGGGCGTTTTCTTCGTTGGTTGCCGTTTCATGCGCACGCTGAGCAGCATCCACTGCTGTTTGATGAGTGAGGGTCAACTGTTCAATAATTTGTTCGATAAGCGCTTGCTTGTTCATTGTTATCCCAATAAAGAATGATGAGGTGCTTATTTGGGTTGGTATTAAGCCCTGAAAAATTGAAGCGGATAGTATATATCAATAACCGTGATTTTAGGCTTTTTTAGCGGGTCGGGACGTCGCACGAATATTACTGGCTTTCATCGTGTTCGTTGATTGTGAATGATCACTGTGGTTGTGGTTTGAAGAAGCTGGGTTAATTTGTCCGTCTTTGAGTTGTTGCAGCACTTGCTGCTTAGCGCCATCCGCAATCACTTGCCCTTGCTCTAGCACGATCAAGCGGTCAACGACCTCTAACATGCTGGTTTTATGGGTGATTAGAATTAAGGTTTCTTGATCGCTTAAATTGGCGAGTTGATGTTTGATCCCCGCTTCTGAGCGATTATCCATACTGCTGGTGGGCTCATCCATTAGTAGTACTGGCGGATTACCGAGTAGGGCACGAGCAATAGCGATGGCTTGGCGTTGCCCACCAGACAGCGCACTGCCTCCTTCGCCGACTTGTTTCTCTAGTCCGGCATTATCATGCTGGCTAAATTGGGTAACACCTGCGCGTTGTGCGGCTTGAAGGATGTCGCTATCACTGGCTAGTGGGCGACCCAAGGTGATGTTGTCGCGTATCGAACCGTAAAACAGCAAATTATCTTGCGGCACGCAGCCGATATTGCGCCTAACGTCGATATGGTGGAGTTGATTGATATTGGTTTCATCAATTCGTACCGCACCTTCTTGCGCTTGGTATAAGCCCATGATGAGTCGCTCAATCGTAGTTTTCCCCGAGCCAATGCGACCGATTATTGCCACCTTTTCTCCCGGCTCAATGGTGAAACTCACTTTGTTGAGTGCGCTCTTATCGCTGTCTGGATAGGCAAAACTCACGTTATCGAAGTCTATTTTGCCGTTGAGGACAGGGCGATGAATGTAGCGCTTTTGACTATCTTGCTCGGAAGGCATTGCCATTAATTGCTCCAGAATACTGAACGCAGATTTGGCTTGGTTATATCGGGTAGAAAGCAGAGACAATTGCACCAAAGGCCCAACGGCGCGGCTGCTGAGCATAGTAGCGGCGATCAAGCCACCCATAGTGAGCTGACCATCTGCAATTAAATACACCCCAAACACTATCATGGCAACGGAGGCAAATTGCTGTAAAAAGCCAGCGCTGTTTTGTACCGAATCCGTTAAGCGTCGTGATTTGATCCCCCAATTGGCTAAATGAGCCACGGCTTCTTCCCAACGGTATTGGAACTGATGCTGAGCGCCAAAGAGTTTGACGGTTTCTAAGCCGTGAAGGCTTTCAATTAAGTTGGCGTGCTTTTGCGCGGCAAGTCGCGAACCTTCTTCAATACTGGTTCTTAAAGGACGCTGTATAAGCCAGCTATAAATTGCCAGCACCAACATTGCACCTAACGGCACATACACTAAAGGACCAGCTACAAGTGCGATCACAGCTAAGAATAACAAGGCAAAGGGAAGGTCGATTAGTGCCGCAACCGTAGCCGAGGTGAAAAATTCACGAATGGATTCAAATTCTTGGAGGTGACGAGCAAAGGCACCTACCGAGGGCGGTTTGGCTTCCATTCGCACGCCGAGCACTTTATTGAAGATTTTGGCTGACAATAAGATGTCAGACTTTTTCCCTGCAACATCAATGAAAAAGCTGCGCATCAACTTCAGGATCAAATCAAAAATAAAGATGATCGCCATCCCGCTAGCAAGTACCCACAGTGATTCAAAGGCAAAGTTAGGCACAATTTTGTCATACACCAAGCGGGTAAATAGCGGCGTGGCAATGGCAAATAGATTGATCAGGATTGAGGCGATAAATACATCGCGATAGATAGAACGTGATTGCCATAACGTACCCCAAAACCAATGCCCTTGCTGAGTTTTGAGTACTTCTGGCGAGCGCTCATCGTAACGAAATTGCTTTTTAATGAGGAACAGTTGACCGCCGTAATTAGCTAATAAAGTAGCAAGTGGCACTGTCTGAGCTTCGTTTTGTAAGTGAGGTTGGACGATTTCGGCTTGCTGCTGCTCGTTATCAATACTGAGTAAGACACAGGCATCTTTGTGTTTGAGCACCAAGATTGCAGGCAGTAGCAAAGCGGAAAGGGTATCGAGTGGCTGCTGTTCAACTTGAGCATGAAGCCCTGCTTGCTCTGCCGCACGAGGTAGTAACAACGGACTTAACCAACCATCATTTAAGGGAAGACCTTCGATGATGGCTTCAGGCGAGTTGGCTTGCCCATAGTAGCGGCATAAGTAGGTGAGGCAGTGCAGCAGCGGATCTTTCATTCATCCTCCTGCGGCAATTGAGGATGAAGTCCGTAGCCTTGAAAGCCTTTGATCATTAAGGCGGTGAGTTTGTCTTTTTGTTCAGTCGTCTCGACCCGAGAGGCAATCGTGATGATCCCCAAGGTATGCGCATTTCGAGTGATAGAGGCCAGTACATCGGCTTTGAGTTGATCATCAACATGCTGGGTATAGGCAAAGTCTAATTTGACATAAGCGGGCTTAAAGCGATGTAAATAACTGACCGAACTAAAGTTGTGTCCATAGTTATCGATCCCAAAATCAAACCCGTTGCGGTGAATGATGTCGCAAAGTAATTCGATATTATCAAGCTGATTTAAAAAGCTGATTTCGGGAAGTTCAAACAGTAATTGTCCACTTAGGTGAGGTTTTGACTTGAGCAAGGTACCTAACCAGCGCATAAACCCAGTGTCGTTAATACTGCTTTGAGTAATGTTGATCGCAATTGGTCCTTGGTTTGGTCCGTGAATGCGACCTTCTTCAAGCATTGCCACGATTTGTGCCGTGACATGGCGGTCAAACTCAGGTCCTGCTTGAAGCTGTTCTATCGCCCCTAAAAATTGGCTGGCAGAGTAAGTTTTCTGACCATCGTAAATAGCACTAAAGGCTTCTTGGTGCAGCACCTTGCCTTTGATATCGGTGGCGGCTTGGAGATTAATCGTGATTTGGTTGTGGCTGATGGCATGGTCGACCAGACGTTTCCATTGCTGCTTTCCTAGGCGCAGTGTGTGGTCACTGCTGTCGATCAAAAACAGGTGCTCAGAGGCTTGCTGTCTTGCCTGATTCACCGCGTTATCTGCCTGTGCCAACAAGCTGCTGGTGGTGTCGTCCTCACTGCGTACCACCAAACCAATTGCGGCATTGAGTGGGCTAATATCAAGTGGATCGCTTTGCAGTGCTGCGCATTTATTTAAAATCGCCCGTCCTAACTGAGTTAATTCTGTATTGCTGTTGTGAGGCAGCAACAGCATAAATTCCGCATGATTTAATCGTGCAATGGTGATTTCATCTGAGGCTAATTCCTGCAGGCTTTTGGCGAGTTTTACGGTCAGGTCGTCGCCTGCCTCGTAGCCTAGTCTTTCATAGCAATCGGCAAGAAAATCAGCGCGTAAAAGAGCTACTCCCCCTTCAATACCGTGCTCAACTAGGGTATCGAGTTTGGTGATCAAATACGGACGATTCGCCAGTCCAGAAACGGGGTCTTGATAAGCTCGAATCCGCAGTTTATCGGCTTCTTGGGCTTGATGATTGATATGCGCTTTCAGTTGTTGGCTCATATGGTTAAACGCCATGACCACATCTTTGAGCTCGCGTATTTCAGGTACCACTAATGGTTGGCGAAACTCATTGTTTGACATCGCTTTTGCGCTAGTTTGAATCGCGGTGAGCGGGGTTAAAACGCGGCGCAGAAAGATCGACACCATTACAGTGCCGAGCAAGCAGGTGGCGATGAAGCCCCAGAAGAGCTGGACACTGGCTTGCCATAATTTGAGGTAAGCAAAAGAGGTGTTGGTGGTGACCGAAAGCTCGGCGACTTGCAGCCAGCCATTGGTTAACACGCGGCTTTGGCTTAATGGCTTGATGGTGATCAGTTGCGTGAAGAAATCGGGTACACCTTCGATATCGAGTTGGTATTCGCGCTCGATATTTTGTTTGGGATCGAAGACTTCCAAGGTTACTGATGAGTAGAATCCACCGTCAAAGGTCGCATTGATTAACGATTCTGCGGCGATCATATCTTGTTGATCAAGATAAGGGCTTAACGCCATACCCACTGAGTTGATGGTGTTATCCAGCTCGTTTTGTTGTTGCAACCGCAGGAAATCACGAGTCGTGTTGAATTGAATCAAAAAGACGCCGAAGATCAGTATGATAAGTAGTATCAGCATCCCGCTGAACAGTTGTCGATATAAAGTCATGATCTTACTCATCCAAGTTGATGATAGGGCGGCGGAAGTCTTGCTGCTCGGTGCGTTGGCGTACTTCGTTCCATGCGCTAAGGCGAGAAGCATTACCTGCAAGTTGTCCTTGCCCTTTTTGTTTCATGAGCCACAGCTTGCTACCGTTGAAGCTGTAAATTGGGATCAAATCCGGTCGCTTGGTCGCAGGTTTGATCTCACCATCTATGTTGTCTAGCAGTAACGGTACTGCTTCCGGTCGCGGATAGTAGGCGACCACCATGTGAAACTGATTCAAGCTCATCGATTTCACATAGACTAACCGCAGCTTGCTATCATCGACCCCAAGCGCTAGTAGTGAATAATATTTGGCGATGCTGAAATCTTCACAGTCACCACCGCCTGCGCCGATGAATTCTTGCGGTATCGCCCAGTAATCTTGTATTCCCCACAGCACAATATCGTCGATAAACTCAAGTTGGTTGAAAAATTGGTTAACGGATTTCAGCTTGTCATTTTCTTGCTGTTGTTGGTTGAGTTGTCCAGATATAGAGCCTGAGTTATGTGCCGACTTGTGGCTGAGTTGTTGTAATAACAGCCGCCATGCCTTGGCACGTTTGCCTGCTCGTTCACCGTAAAATTGGCGAATAGTGTGTATATGCTGTTGGTCGGTTTGTGTTAACTGGTGTTGATGACTGGTTACTTTTTCTGGCGCATTTTGCTCTGTGGCATACGCACTCGCCACTATCCACCTTATGGGTATTAAGCCGACCGCTATTAATAACGAATAGCATAAAAGGTTGAAAAAACTAGGCATTGCAGTGCATGGTCGACATGTTTAATTCTGTCGCACAGTGAATATGGTCCATTCTTCGACCACTTTGTTGGTTGAGGTTTTCACTTGCGCAACGACGCGACGGCTCAAGGTATTAGTGAGTTCTGTGCTGTCGGCTGATATCGGTTCGTTATCACCAAAACCAACGGTTTTAATTCGACTTTCAGGCACCCCTGCTGAGAGTAATTGGTTTTTCACTGCCAAAGCTCGGCGTTGTGATAGGGCTATGTTGTATTTATGGCTGCCTACGGGGCTAGCATAACCTTTGAGCTCAAGATAAGTTGAGGGATGTGTTTTTAGAAACTGGCTCATCTCATTGATTTGCGCCTGATACTCGGGCGGTATTTGGCTGGAGTCATTGGCGAACAAAACGTGAATTTTGCCTTCTTCTTGGTTATCAACATACGTTGGGCAGCCGTCGTTATCGACAATGGCTGAGTGCGGTGTCCCTGCGCATTTGTCGCGAGCATTGATCACGCCATCGTCATCATCATCACGTAAGTCGCGAGATTGGTCGGCGATCGGTGGGTTATCGTCAACGCTGGTGGCACAGCCTGTTAAGGCGATGACCCAGACGAATAGTAGTGAGGTGAATAACGAGTGTATGTTCATCCTGAACCTCCGATCTATTTCACCGATGTGAGCCATTGGTCTGGAACATCGACCCTAAGTTCTGATAACAAAAGTCCAGTGGCATTGAGTAAGCGGTACTTGGCTAAAATGCCGTTATAGTGCGCTTCAAGGTAAGCTTTACGCGCTTCGAATAATTCATTCTCGGTATTTAACACATCGAGTAAGGTACGCTTGCTGATCTTAAATTGTTTCTCGTAGGCGATAACGGTTCGCGCTGAAGCATCAACGTGACGTTGCAAAAATTCGGTTTGGTCGTTGGCTAATTCCATCGCGCTCCAAGCCAAACGTGTCCCTTCTTCTAACTGGCGCATCGCACGGTCACGAATGTCTTTCGATTGATTGACTTGATAAGCGGCACGTCGACTGTTGGCTTGATCGCTACCGCCGTTGTAGAGGTTATAGCGCATTCTGAGCATGGCTTTGAATTCATCGTTGCTACCCGGAACACCGTCTAATTCCTCTCCCCATTGTTGCGACGCTTCAACATAGAAAGTCGGGTAGAAAGTCCCTTTGGCTTGATCGTATTGGGAGTACGCTGCATCGATATCGTTTTTAGCAACGTGAACGATAGGGTTGTTTTCTTTGGCTTTCTTCATTGCGTCGTCAAGCGAGGTGGCAATGAAATTGATATCGACCTCAGGCTTTTCTAATGCGGTTGGGTATTGCCCGACGATGCGAACAAACTCGGTAACTTGATCGTTAAGGTTACTTTGTGCCGAGAGTAAGTTGGTATTAGAGCGGGCTAAGCGTCCTTCGACCTGCGCCAAATCAGCGGTAGAGCCGATACCCGAATCTGCCCGTTTTTTGATGTCACCATAAATACGTTGATGAACAGTAAAGTTGGTTTCTGATAAAGCTAAGACTTCCTGAGCCTCTAATACATCAAGGTAGGCTTGGGTTGCCCGTAAGGCTTTGTCTTGTGCGTCGGCTAAGAGTTGAAAGCGTTGGGCTTCGGTTTCAGACTTGTTGCGGGTGATATCATTGTAAGTGATGGCACCATCCCAAATCAGTTGCTGCACACTCAGGCGGACTTCACGAGGGTTGAAACTGCCTTTGCTACCACGTTCGTTGTTGTAATCTTCGTAGCCAACGCCTGCATCTAGGTTGAGATCGGGGAGGTAATCACCTTTGGCGGAGCGGATTTGTTCGTTACGAATCATAAACTCATGATAGGCATTACGAATATCAGGGTTGCTTGCCAAGGTTTGCGCGATGGCTTGTTCTAACGATTGCCCCATAACCGCAGGAGTGGCTAACAGTGCGCAGCTTAGCAAGGATAACCTGAGGGTTGATAACGTGGAGGCAGTAGCATTTCTTTTCATTATTTACTCTCTTAGCGCATTTTGCTGTGCTGAAATGATCGGCTTAAGGAGATAATCCAGCACGGTTCGCTTCCCTGTAATAATGTCGGTGGACGCAGTCATTCCCGGAATAATAGGGAGCTTTTCGCCACTTGAGCTTAAGAGGTAATTTTGTGCGGTACGGATCCGAACTTGGTAAAAACTGTCGCCTTTATCGTTGGTGATCGTATCGGCACTGATGGTCTCTAGCTCCCCTTCTAAACCACCGTAGATAGTAAAATCATAGGCGCTGAACTTGATCATTGCGCGAAGATTTGGTCTTAGAAACGCGATATCTTTGGGTGCGATTTGCGCTTCAATCAAGAGGTTGTCTTCGGTGGGAACGATAGTGATGACGTCCATTCCCGGCTGGATCACCCCGCCGACTGTGTTGGTATGCAGAGTCTGGACTATGCCTGTTACTGGCGAGACTATGATGGTGCGGTTAACGCGGTCTTGTAATCCAATTTGCGATGCCGATAGGCTGGCAAGCTGATCGCTAATGTCGTTAAGTTCGCTTTGCAAGTTGGAGCGAAAAAGCTGGGCGGTGTCGATCCGTTTTAGGATCGCTTCTTGGATTGCAGCTTTAATGATGGGCAATTGCAACTCAGCGGATTTGAGTTCACGTCGCGTATCGTTGAGTTGGCGTTGTAATTTGAGTAGTTCAATTTTCGGTACCACGCCTTCATCGGCGAGTGGCTTCGTAATTGCCAACTCTTTGCTGGCGATGCCGTAACTACTACGCAAGCTGTTAACGCGGGATTGGGTTTCAGTGCGCTCACGAGTTTTCTGACTGATCTGTTGTTCAATAACGGCAAGTTGGCTTTCTAGCTGAGAAATTTGATCGCTAAATTCATTTTGTTGACGACGCACTAACTCTGGATGCGCTTGTTTGAGCGCCTCAGGGAAGTTGAGTGTTTGTGGTTGGATTGCGATTGATTGTCGCCAATTACTCTGCGCACGTTGACGATTGATATTGATGCTAGCGAGTAGGGCATTAAGACGAATACTGTCGGCTTGCAAGCCATTGAGAGATTGGCTTTGTTCGTTAAAGTCTGATTGAAATTGGGTGTCGTCGATGATCAACAATTGCTGACCTTGCTCGACCTGATCACCTTCCTTCACCAGTAGCGTTTCAACAATCCCACCTTCCAAGTTCTGTACCACTTGTAGCTGAGAGGAAGCGATGACTTTGCCATTGCCCACGGTGACTTGATCGAGTTTGGCTTGGGAGGCCCATACCAGCGCAATAATGAAAAACAGCACAATCACCCACAGCATACGGCGGGCACTGGATGGGGTGTTTAACAGCAAAGCGGCACTTTTGTCATCGACAAAATCGAGCTGCTGATCACTGATCGGTTTCGCGTTTTTCACCATTTGTTGTCATATCTTCCTGAAAAACAGCAAGGTTCAAAGGCTGGTTATTTATATAAGTATTAATCTAGGAATGAACTTTTTGAAAATGAAGGCGCAGAAAAATACGTAATTTGTATTTTCTTTGCTTTTTATTGGTATGGGGTGGAGCGGCTGATCCTTAAGTCTTTTTTAGGAAAAGAAAGCGAGATTTGGTGGGAACTAAGCTTAAATAAATGATATAGAAACAAAATAGATACGGTTGGAAATCATGCATAGCTATGTGAATGCTTAGAATTACTATCTATTGATGCAGAGTAGGCTAGCGCTTTATTCGATACTTGATAAAAATGTAAATACTTTGTTATGTTTCCTTGGTGGCTAATCAACATGGAATGTTTATGAAAGCGTATGAAGCGAATTTTGATGGTTTGGTAGGTCCAACCCATAACTACAGTGGTCTGTCGTTTGGTAATGTGGCGTCGGCAAAAAATGAAGCTGCTCCTTCTAATCCTAAGCAAGCTGCTAAACAAGGGTTAGCGAAAATGAAAGCACTCGCTGATTTAGGGCTAGTGCAGGGAGTGCTTGCGCCACAAGAAAGACCCGATATTTTCACTCTTCGCCGCTTGGGTTTTTCGGGCAGTGATAGTGAGGTGATTGCAAAAGCGGCTAAGCAAGCCCCAAAAGTACTAGCAGCCTGTTGCTCAGCCTCTAGTATGTGGACGGCGAATGCGGCGACAGTTTCTCCATCTGCTGATACCGCTGACGGAAAAGTGCATTTCACCCCAGCGAATCTGACCAATAAATTCCATCGTTCAATCGAGCACGAAACCACAGGACGGATCTTACAAGCCACTTTTGCCGATAGTCGTTATTTCACTCATCATCCCGCATTGCCAAGTGTTGAGCACTTTGGTGATGAAGGGGCGGCGAATCACACTCGTTTTTGTCATGAGTACGGTGAGCTAGGGGTCGAGTTCTTTGTTTATGGGCGCCATGCCTTTGATGCCAGCCAACCCGCTCCTTCGCTTTTCCCTGCTCGTCATACTTATGAAGCCTGCGAAGCTGTAGCAAGATTGCACCAGCTACGCGAAGATCATGTTGTGCTGGCTCAACAAAACCCTGCGGTAATCGACCAAGGGGTGTTCCATAACGATGTGATTGCGGTAGGTAACCGTGATGTGTTGTTCTGCCATCAGCAAGCTTTCTTAGCGCAAGAACAAGTGTATCAATCGTTGCGAGAGAAAATGGGGCAGGGCTTTAAGATCATTGAAGTGCCGACAGACTCGGTATCCATTGATGATGCAGTATCGAGTTACCTGTTCAACTCCCAGTTATTGAACTTGCCATCGGGTGAAACTGTACTGATTTTGCCTGATGAGTGCCGCCAGAATGAGGCGGTGTGGCAGTACGTACAATCTATGTTGGCGCAGAAAGTTGGGATCGACAGCGTTAAAGTGTTTGATTTGAAGCAGAGCATGGCAAATGGCGGTGGCCCCGCTTGTTTACGTTTGCGTGTGGTGCTCAATGAGCAAGAAAGAGCGGCGGTGAATCCTGCTACCTTGATGAATGATGAGCTATTTGAGCGACTTAATACTTGGGTAGACTTCCACTATCGCGATGAGCTGCGTGAGGTTGATTTGGCGGACCCTCAATTGTTGATTGAATCGCGCACAGCGCTTGATGAATTAACTCAGATTTTGCAGTTAGGCTCAGTGTATCCATTCCAACAGGTGTAATCGCGTTTAAAGCAAGTTTGAATGCGATTTAAATGATAAAAGTGGAAGTAAGAAAATAAAAAGGGAGGCGGGACTTAGCATGATCCCCCACCTCCCTGTAACGTCTATAACCAAAGGAAAAATTACAGACAGATATTGGCTGTCAGCTGCCAATGTGTTTGCCTCACAGTATCCCCTCTTAGGCTTTTATCAGCCAGTACCGTGAAGCGTTGCCCACTATGTGTGTGGTTTTTGAGTCGTATTGTGATGAATTACGATCTTGTTGTTTTTCTACCCGTCGTAGATCCGGTTATAGCTATTTATAGCCCAATAGCAGGGTTGTTGTCTTATTGCTGATGGGCAGGAAGTACTGCGCTTTCGTAGGCATCAGCAAAGCCGTGATTTCTGTCTCTGTGATGCGCTTCATCTTCGCGAATACGTAAAATTACATCGCGTAATTTGGCATCGGCTGCAAGTTGGTAGTAATCAATCGCAATTTGAGGTGCTTCCACATTTTCAACCTCACCATTGTCGATTTTGCTGAGGTACTCGGTATAGCTTTTACAAGCTTCTTCCTCAAAATAGCCGACGATGCGGTGAGCAATCTTGGACGACAAGAGATAAATAATGCTGTAAACCACCAGAAAAGCACCTTGGCCAAGCAATACCAAAGCACGTTCAATCCAACTTGGCTTCGCAATATCAAGGAAGATCATCAGGTGCATACGTTCATTTTCTGCTTCTTCGAGTAGTTCTCGAATCCAACCTTCATCGTCGCGCATACGGCGAAGTGCTTTAAGGTGATTAAACATACCTGCCACCATGCCAGGAACCGCGGCAATAGTTTCTAAAATGACAGCACGTTTAGCGTACTTACTGCCGTAAAAGATATTGAGCATGAATTTAAGAAATTGCGTGATGCGATAAGCAACCCGCTCGGAAATTTTGCTGGCTTCTTTGTGTGTGTGTTGAAAGTCTGACATGAGCTTTACTCTTATATTTTTGCTATCGCGATAAAAGTTGCATTCGCGATGCACGTTTAAGTTGCATCAATAATACATGTTTAAAATTGGTGCGCAAGCCCTTTCGTGAGCGAAATACGAGTTGAAACTTCGTTAGCTTTTTCCTGCTTTTATCTGACACTTAGCATACATCTAGGGCATTGGGTTGATGTTTACGTCTTTGTGCGCACTTGGTTGTAGCCGTCGTTAAAGCCGCGTAACGGAAGGGGAGTCAAAGTAGATGTGATGCTTTGTACGTTATGAAATGAAAACTATCAGAAAACCAGTTGCGTGGAATCGCAAGGTATATACTTCTCTCAATAATACTTGTGTTAATTAGTCTAAGCTCGGTGGAAATTGTGATAGCCGTAATCGATACCGTGCACAGTTTTTTATTGTGCTAGTGGATAGTAGGTGAGAATGACTATCATTTGCTGTAATTTCTTCCTGAAACATACGCGGCAGGAATCAGACCATGAATGAAACTATTTCCCAATGGATCGCACGCGACCCAGATCCAAAAACTCAACAAGAACTACAAACATTACTGGATGCGGGCGATGACGCAGCCTTAGCTGATCGTTTTTCTCAGCGCTTAGCTTTTGGTACGGCAGGTCTTCGTGGCGTGGTGGGAGCAGGACCTAACCGCATGAACCGTTTAGTGATTCAAGAAACCGCTACTGGGCTTGGTCACTATCTGTTATCACAAATTGAAGAAGCCGATCATCGTGGGGTGGTGATTGGTTACGATGGGCGTTTGGACTCGAAGCAGTTTGCACAAGATGCCGCTTCGGCTCTTACCGCGTTAGGCATCAAAGTGTTCCTTACTCACAAAGTTGCGCCAACTCCGTTGGTTGCTTTTGGGGTGAAGCAATTGGGCGCAGCTGCCGGTATTGTCGTGACTGCGAGCCATAACCCGCCAGAGTACAATGGTTTTAAAGTGTATTGGGAAAACGGCGCACAAATTATTGCCCCGCATGACTCAGGTATTGCTGCTGAAATTGATAAAGCCGCCCAACAACCTCTGAACTTGATGACGCTTGAGCAAGCGGAACATCAAGGCTTGTTAGCATGGCTAGGTGATGACTATTACCAAGCGTATCTGGATGCACAATTCGCCAACCCGTTACTCCAAAACAATACTCAACCAGAGGCTGTAGCATTGGCTTATACGGCGATGCATGGCGTAGGTGCTGAGATGGCAGAGAGCATGCTAAAACGTGTTGGTTTTACACAAGTTCACAGTGTTGCCGCACAGCGTGAGCCTGACGGTACTTTCCCAACGGTTAATTTCCCGAACCCTGAAGAAGCTGGGGCTATGGATTTAGTGATTGCTGAAGCGAAAAAGCATAATGCGTTGTTGGCGTGCGCTAATGACCCAGATGCCGATCGCTTTGCCGTTGCGGTGCGTGATATTCACGGCGAATATCGCATGTTAACAGGCGACCAAGTGGGCATTTTATTTGGTAATTACTTACTGAATGTTGCTCAAGGCACCAATGAAAATCTAGTTGGTACGACGATTGTGTCGTCGAGCTTACTTGAAAAGATTGCTCTTGCGCATAACGCTAAGTTCTACCAAACCCTGACGGGGTTCAAATGGTTAACCAATGTTGCAATGGAAAAGCAAACGCAAGATAGCCAATTCTTATTTGCTTACGAAGAAGCGCTTGGTTACACCGTTGGTAATAAGGTTTGGGATAAAGATGGGCTGACTGCATTGGTCGCTTTTGCCCAAATGACTGCCGAATTAGCGGCGAAAGGGCAGAACATTTGGTCTCAACTTGAAGCGATTTACCGCCAGCACGGTTTCTATTTGAATGCCCAGCGTAGCATCGCATTGCAACCTGATTCGCCAGCCATTGGCAGTATCTTACGTGCTTCGCCACCGTCACGTATTGCGGGTGTTGATATCGTCCAAACTGATGATTTGCAAAGCTTAGAGCGCAGCTTCAGTGGCGAGCTTGCGAATAAACCTGCCGAAACAATTGATTTGCCAGCGAGTGACGTGTTGATTTATCACTTAGCGAATGGTGTCCGTGTGGTGGTGCGTCCATCTGGTACTGAGCCAAAAGTGAAATGCTACTACGAAGTGGTGGAGCAGATGTTGGAAGATGAGAGTTATGAAGAAGCCAAACAGCGTGCTGAAGCGCAAATGACGGCTTTGATCGATGCGCATCAGGCTTCGCTCTAATCATTAACGTGTGAATTAACTATTAAATCCGCTCTGTATTAAGCAGGGCGGATTTTGTTTGGCGGAGATGAATAGCGTGACTTTGCGCATGGGTATTAATTCTAGCGAAGGTATTAACTGTATCGCTATATATTCATCTATCTAAGTCTTTACAGCGCAACGTTGTGACGGGTATGAAGCAATTGTAAGAACAACTTGGCTGCTATATCGAGTAACGGATCGGGAAAATCAAAGTCAGGGTTATGCAGTTCAGGGTGTTGCTCGCCACTGCCTAAGCAAAATAAGGTGCCTTGCCAACGTTGCAGAAATTCACCCACATCTTCAGACCACCGCATAGGTGCAGTTGGGATCACGACAGGGTAGTCCAGCGCTTCTGCTGCAGAAATCACTTCTTGTGTACACTTGCTATCGTTGAGCGTTGCAGCGAAAGGTTCCACCCATTCAATGGTCGCTGTGAGCCCTTGTTGCTGCGCTTGTGCTTGGACGAAGTCTTGAAGTTGTTGTTGCATTGTGTGTAATGCTTGGTCGCTATCGCTACGAATCGTTGCCATCACATCGGCTTTACCCGGTGAAGTACCAAAGCCGGGGTTACCCACTTTCACATGTACCAAAGTCACCAAGCAGAATGCGTCCTCAATGCTATCTGGCAAGGTGGTGAGGTAGTTCATGATTTCACTTACCGCTTTGGCAGGGCTGCGGCCGTTTTCTGGTTTGGCTGCGTGTGAGGTTTTGCCCTGTAATTGAATGCTAACGCCAGTCGATGCGCAGGCGAAAGGACCGTCTTTCACCACCACTGTACCAAGTGGATAGCCCGGTAGATTGTGGTACGCAAAGACTGCGTCTGGATTGAAGTGTTGTAAGCGCGGATCTGCCAGCATATTTTGTGCACCCATCCCGATTTCTTCAGCGGGTTGGAATAGTAGGATCACGCGTCCTGTTTGCGGAGGGTGTTCACTCAAATGGGCTGCCACACTCAGTAGGCTCGCAGTATGACCGTCATGTCCACAAGCGTGCATACAGCCGTGATGGCGTGAAGCGTGATCGTGCTGCGCTTGTTCTGTGATAGGTAACGCGTCAAAATCTGCTCGTAGCAAGGTTTCTTTGCCCGGATTCCCACTATTGATGTCAACGACGATGCCGTAGCCACCTATATTAGTGTGGGGTGAATAACCGAATTTGAGTAATTGATCGATGATCTCTGATGCCGTTTTGTGTTCATGTAGGGAAAGCTCAGGATAACGATGAAGATGGTGACGGAAACGGATCGGGTCAAAAGACTGCGTAGACGATGTAGACATAACAACTCATTGATTAATCTTAATCACCACACTGTACTCAGCTATGAGCTTTGATTGTGTGATCAAATTCGAAATAACAATACATCTCAAAGGTTTAACCTTATTATGATGTTTGAATCCAATTTTTGGGGAAGCTGTATGAATGTTGTAAAACACCGCCTCATTGGTTTGGCTGTATTCGGTTTTATGGTCTCTGGCTCGGTGCTTGCTGATCCGGTAAGTACTATGCCTAAAGATGCCTTAACGGTGCAAAAAGCGATGCGCCTATTACAAAATCAGGGTTATTACGATTTTCGTAAAATCAAAATTGAACATGATGAAAATGAGATTGAGGTGGAAGCTCGCAATAAATTAGGCAATAAAGTTGAGGTCGAACTAGATTTGTTTTCAGGACAAATCCTCACTATAGAGCATGACTAACCCTTTCCCTCTGTTTCAGTTACATAACGTGTGCTTTTGAAGAAGAGCACGCGCTTTGTATTCCTTATACTAATTATCGCTTCAAAAAAAGCCGAGTTATTCCTTTCACGCTACATTCTTTCTACTAAATTAGGTTGCTATTGTGTTGTAAATTAACAATAAATAGCAATTTTAGCGGCGAAATCATGCTTGCGTTCTTCTCGCAAGCACTTCGCTGCTATTTTGAGCTTAACTTCAAGCTTTGTAGCCTCTCTATTTCAATAAACGTAATAAAATTGGCATTTTCTTGTCACTTTCTTGTTGCATTTAACCTGGTAGCATAAGAAAGTAGCAAACATCTGGTTGCTGTTTTTTCTAAATTTATTACAGACCTGTAGTTCACGGATGTCTTAATTAGCTGGGTTTAATATCTTTTTATTGCAGCTTCACCAGTGTTTTATGTTGGTATTGCAGGCTTTATTGATGTTTTTATAAAGTAAATGTGCTGTTGATACTATATTCTTTTATTTGATCGTCTCGTTGTTTTTGGAAATATTCATCAATATTCAGTGCAAGGATATTCTCAATACCCTGCAGACTGTGATATATATGACAACGATTGCTTAATATTAAACACGGAGGTACACCATGGCAGGCGTTTTAGGAATGATTTTGGCAGGCGGAGAAGGATCTCGTCTTCGTCCGTTAACGGATTCACGTACAAAGCCAGCAGTGCCATTTGGTGGCAGTTACCGACTGATTGATTTCGCATTGAACAATTTTGTCAATGCAGACTTAATGAAAATCTATGTTCTTACTCAATTTAAATCTCAGTCGCTTTATGTCCACATGAAAAAAGGCTGGAACATCACTGGTATCACTGATCGTTTTATCGATCCGATCCCTGCTCAGATGCGTATGGGTAAGCGCTGGTATGACGGTACAGCTGACGCCATTTATCAAAACATTCGATTCATCGAATTAGCAGAGCCTGATCAAGTGTGTATTTTTGGTAGTGATCACATCTATAAAATGGATGTGAAGCAAATGCTGACCTACCACAAGGAAAAAGAAGCACAACTTACTGTATCCGCAATCCGTATGCCGCTGAGCGAAGCAAGTGCATTCGGTGTGATTGAAGTCGATGCAGACGGTCGTATGGTTGGTTTTGAAGAAAAACCAGCAAATCCAAAGTCTATCCCTGGTGATCCTGAACATGCGCTGGTTTCTATGGGTAACTACATTTTTCAGACTGACGTATTGTGTTCTGAGCTGGAGCAAGATGCCGAAGATGAAAATTCAAGCCATGACTTTGGTAAAGACATTATTCCTAAGCTAGTTCCTCAAGGAAAAGTGTTCGTTTACGACTTCAACTCTAACGTCATCCCTGGTGAGAAAAATAATGGTTACTGGCGTGATGTAGGTACGATTGAATCGTACTGGCAGGCGCATATGGATCTTCTATCTGAAGATGCACCATTCTCGCTATATAACCGTCAATGGCAGCTACATACTTACTACCCGCCACTACCACCAGCAACAGTGCTGGATAGCGAAGAGTGCAAGGTAGATATCAATAACTGTATGATTTCTGCAGGTAGCTATATTCGTGGTGCGCGCATTCATAAGTCAGTACTTGGCTTCCGTACCAACGTTGATTGCTGCAGTACTGTTTCAGAATCGGTTATTTTGGGTGATGTGAAGATTGGCGCAAATTGTTCGATTCGCCGTGCAATTATCGACAAGAACGTGATGATTGCCCCAGGAACAATCATTGGTGAGAACCTAGAAGAAGATCGCAAGAAGTATCACGTTTCAGACGAAGGAATCGTCGTTATCCCTAAAGGAGCAAAAATTGGCTACTAAAAAATCGTTAAAGATTTTATTTGTCTCTTCTGAGGTTGAAGGTTTAGTAAAAACTGGGGGGCTAGCCGATGTGGCTAAGTCTCTTCCAGCGGCATTAAAGGCGATGGGGCACGATGTGCGTATTGCTATGCCGTATTACCGAGTGCTGGCTGAACGCGAAAATGTTGAGCCACAACTCGATACGGAATTGGCAGTGCCGGCGCAGTCAGTGACTGTGCCATATCAGGTGATGCCACTTCAAAGTGGCGACGTGCCAGTCTATGCCATTAATGCACCGCAATATTATGATCGTGCTGAACTGTACGCTGAAAGTAATGAGGCATACGAAGATAATGGTGAGCGCTTTGCCTTCTTTAGTGCGGCATCATTAGATTTATGTGAGAAAGTCGAGTTCCAACCTGACTTAATTCATTGTAATGATTGGCATACAGGTTTAGTCCCTTTCTTATTACGCACGCGTTATGCAAATAATTCGTTTTTCGCTAATACAAAATCAGTGTTAACGGTTCATAATGCGGTATTTAAAGGTGTGTATAATTACGATCAGTTCCGATTAATCCCTGAGTTAATTCAACATAGATATATGCAGCTAGAAATGGACTCTGCAAATATTAGTATGTTGAAAGCTGGGGTAGCGTTTGCCGATAAAATTAATGCGGTAAGCCCTAACTATGCGAGCGAGTTATTAACTCCACTGGGTGCGCATGGGATGGATTTCGATTTTAATCAACGCGCTAGCGATTTATTTGGCATTATTAATGGTTGTGATTATAACGATTGGAACCCTGAAACCGATCCGAATATTAAACAGCATTATAAAGCGAATAAGGTCAGTTTAAACCGAGGCAAAAAAGCGTGTAAGCGTGATTTGCAAAAACAGGTGAACTTGCCTGAAAAAGATGTACCAGTCTATGGCATGGTCTGTCGCCTAACAGAGCAAAAGGGTATTCATTACTTGTTGCCAATTTTGCAGCAGTTTCTTGTACACGATGTGCAAGTGGCTATTGTGGGTACTGGCGATCCGCGTTTGGCAGCTCAATTACACGAGTTAGTGGCGGCAAATCCTGAAAAACTGGCGTTTGTTGAAGCATACGATAATGCCTTGGCACACAAGGTAGAAGCAGGTTCTGACTTCTTCTTGATGCCGTCTGAATTTGAGCCTTGTGGTCTTAATCAGATGTATAGCTTAGCTTACGGTACACTGCCTATTGTCCGCGCAGTGGGTGGCTTGAAAGACACTGTGATTGATTATGATCAGACACCACAAGTTGCAACCGGCTTTATGTTTGAAGCGCCAACGCCTGAAGCATTATTGATCTGTTTGCAGCGCAGTTTGTTGCTTTATTGCCAGCAACCGCAAGAGTTTAAACGCCTACAGCAAAATGCGATGGCGTGTAAGTTCTTATGGCAAGAGTCTGCAGAGCGCTATTTAGAAATGTATTTGTGTGATGAATTAAATTCTGTTCAGAATGATTTAAGTTCTGAATCAATAACGGATTAATTTCAATATCAACGAACACAGCCCTCGTCATTGCGAGGGCTTTTTTATATGTGGTGGTTAAATTTATAAGATTAATAAATATATTTTGTTGTGACTGATATGCACGGCTGATAATTATTTTGTCATTTATTCGATTGCAAAAAAGTGTCATAATTGACATTTATTTTACTAAGTAAAATAAATTTTTTCATAAAAGCGCAAATTAACTTCCAAAACGGATTAATACGAACTCTAATCAGTCATTGAGGCGCATATTGAGTGTGAGTGAGGGTTAAGCTCATTAAAAAATGCATGTAACACATATTATTTGTTTTACTCGTGTTTTTGAGAGAAATTAGCATTTTTAGCTCAATAAGATAGGTTTGATGCTTGGTCAGAGGGGTGTGAAACAAAGGTAATAAGAATAATGAATTTAACTTTAAGGCAGAAGTTAGCTGTCTCTGCGAGCATTGCTATCATCCTTGGTGGCTTGGTTGTCACGGCGTTATCATTTATTTCTTCTTTAGGTCGCTTAGATCAGGACTTAAGTGATCGATTAAAAGGCGTGGCTTCTGCCTATAATCACTATGTGCAAGATTGGCTTGATGCTAAGGGTACAGCACTTTCGGCGATGCCAACTTCTATCGCTTCTGACTCCACACTTTCCCACCTTAGCCAAGTACGCGACTCTGGTAAATTCGATAACGTTTTTCTTGCTTTCGATGATGGCTCTCAAGTTAACGCTAATAAAGTTGTGCTGCCACCAGGTAACAACGATCCTCGCCAATGGCATTGGTATCAAAATGCCATCAAGTTGAATGGTCAAGTTACAGTAGAGAATCCAACTGTGGCAGCTGCCACTGGTGCGATCGTGGTATCTATGGGTAAAGCGATTAATATTTTTGATCGCCAAGCCGTGCTGGGTGCCGACGTTGAAATGGTTGATATCATTAAGCAGCTTGATGAAGTGATTTTACCTGGTGAAGGTTACATGTTCATCGTTAACGACCAAGGTAACGTGTTCGCGCATGCTGATACATCGCTATTAAATAAGCCAGTAAATGCCAAAGACAGCGATCTTACGTACGATTTACTTAAGCGCTTGGCGATGACAGATCAAGTGTCGCTACAAAATATTACAGGCAAAGAAAGCTATGTGTTTGTGTCTCCAATCCATGGTACAAACCTGAATACTGTTATTGTGGTTGATTACGACTCTGTGGTTGCGCCGCTTTACCAATCACTTTATAGCCAGCTGTTCACTACTTTAGTAGCTGTCGTGATCTGTGCGTTCTTGTTCAATATGCTATGTGCTTACTTGTTTAAGCCTCTACAGTTAGTGTCAGATGCGTTAGCGAAAATCGCACAAGGTGGCGGTGATCTGACTCAGCGTATTAACATTGATACTGAAGATGAAGTCGGTGATTTAGCCCGTAACTTCAACCGTTTTGTGGCAAGTCTTCAAACCTTGATTGGTCATATTCGCTCTCAGGGTGAAGAGCTGAATCATACGTCAGAAGAAGCGCAAAAACGTGCGGAGCACTCGGCGAATGAGCTGGGCCGTCAACAAGAAGAGATTACCTTGGTGGCAACAGCCGTGACGGAAATGGCTTCTGCGACTCAAGAAATTGCTTCTCACGCTGAACAGACAGCACGTGCTGCGCAAGATTCAACGACTCACACGACCACTGGTCACGCACTCGTGACTCAAAGTCGTGAGTCGATCAATAACTTGGCGACGGAAGTGAACGAAGCGACCCAAGTGATCAGTGAGCTTAATAGCCACGCACAGGGCATTAATAGTATCTTGTCGACAATTCAAGGTATTGCTGAACAAACTAACTTGCTAGCACTGAATGCCGCGATTGAGGCTGCACGTGCAGGTGAACAAGGTCGTGGTTTTGCGGTAGTTGCAGACGAAGTGCGAGTGCTGTCGCAGCGTACACATACTTCAACTGAAGAAATTCAAAGTATGATTGCGACTCTGCAAACGACAACCACTAAAGCGGTAAGCTTGATGGAAACCAGTACCCAACTGGCGCAATGTTCAGTAGATGATGCCGTACAAGCGACGTCAGCACTTGAGCAAATTAATAACTCAGTGGCGTTGATCAGCGATATGGCGACCCAAATCGCTACGGCTGCGGAAGAACAAACTCACGTTACCGATGAGATCACCCAAAATACTACGACGATCAAAGACGTGACTGATCAGCTGGCGCTAGATTCACAATCTTCTCGCGAACAAGCACAGCACCTAAGTACTCAAGCGCAAGCGCTGAACGATAAAGTGGCAGCATTTGTCGTGTAATGCGATGTGTTTAGTAAAATGAAAAACGCCCGGGCATATTGCTCGGGCGTTTTTGTATCTAGCTCCGTGCGGAGTTTGTCGAATTCATTGATATCAACTGCGGTGCAAAATCGTGATCGAGTGCGCTGATTGCATGTAAGTCGTACAGACGGTTGGCTGACTCGGGGTGAGGTCTGCGGTATCGCATACGATCTTCCACGGGCTACCTTTTGGTAAGCGGAATCGGGTTGGAACTTTATCAGGGTTGATTAAATACAGTAGTTCAGACCCGCAATGATAGAGCCCTAAATGCAGCATGATTGGCGCGTGCTGATGCCAGTCTTCGACTTGCAACCGCTGGCTGTTTGGCTTCATCCAATTGATTCTGTGCTCACCACGACTTTCGCCACAGAAACTCTCAATGAAAGGCACCATGTACTGGTTGCGGGCGCTAATTATGCGCTCTAGCCACTGAGCAAACTGAGTTTGTTCGTTATCAAGCTGCCAATTGGCCCAACTAATGGCTGAGTCCTGACAATAAGCATTGTTATTGCCTTGCTGAGTATGGGATAGGCTATCGACAGCCAGCATATGTGGAATGCCGAAACTAAACAGCAAACTAGTGATTAAGTTACGTTTTTGTCGCTCGCGTAGAATAACGATGGCAGGTGTGTTGGTTGGCCCTTCAATGCCATGGTTAAAAGAGCGATTATCACCGTGACCATCACGGTTGTTTTCCTTATTGGCGTGGTTATGTTTTTGGTTGTAAGACACCAAATCCTGAAGGGTAAAACCGTCGTGATAACTGACGTAGTTGACACTCAATTTATCAGGCCAACGAGAGGCGCTGAATAAATCACGGGAGCCCATTAAGCGGGTAGCAAATTCGCCAAGTGATGCTTTGTGATTCCAAAAGCTACGTGTGGTATCACGGAATTTGTCGTTACATTCGTTCCAACCTAGAGGAAAGCCGCCAAGTTGATAGCCATTGGGACCAATATCCCAAGGTTCGGCGATTAATTTAACATGCTGCAATGCCGGATCTTGATGAATGCTTTGGAAGAAAGCTGAGCGGCGATCAAACAAAGGTCCACGACGCCCCAGCGTGGCGGCTAAGTCAAAGCGGAAGCCATCGATGTGGTATTCCTCAACCCAGTGGCGTAGTGAATCCATCACTGTGCGTAAGGCGGGTGGGTAATTGAGATCAACCGTATTGCCACAACCGGTGTAGTTTTCAAACTTTCCTTGGCTGTTTTTGAGGTAAGTTTTGGGTGCTAGCTGCTTAAAGTTAAATACCGGGCCACCATCACCACTTTCAGCCGTGTGGTTGTACACCACATCTAAAATCACTTCGATCCCGTGTTGGTGCAGGGTACGCACCATGGTTTTCAGTTCGGTTACTGGGTCATCAATTGCAAACTTCTTATCAGGGGCGAACCAGCATAGCGGGTTATACCCCCAAAAATTGGTGAGTTCTTTTTCAGATAGATGCCCTTCATCAAAACTGGTTGCTATGGGCATTAATTGAAGGGTGGTGACACCTAAAGATTGAAAATGCTTGATGACCGCAGGGTGACATAAACCTAGGTACTTCCCTCTGAGCTCGGCTGGCACATCGGGGTGAAGGTGGGTAAAGCCTTTAACATGCAATTCGTAAATAATGCTATTGGCTTGATGGGTATTAGGGTGACTACTCTGTTGCCAATCAAAGTGATGTTCGACTAACACACTTGCGGGAATCGATTCGCACAGTGGATTTGCAGCCAACTTTTGAGTATATGGGTCGATCAGCCATTGGGTAGGTTTAGCCTTATGAGTTACGCAATAAGCGTAGCGCATACCAGCGTTAAGCCCTTCAACGTGGGCGGAATAGATGTGGTTTACCTGCTTGTGCAGTTTGATCGTGTGATGATCATTATTATGATCAAACACCACCAGTGATAAGCCTGTTGCATTTGGGGCGTGAATTGCAAAATTGCAGCCCGATGTTGTGAGATTGGCACCAAGTGGGGAAGGGGTGCCTTTAGTTACTTGCCAGTCCATGGGGTCCTCAATACGCAATAAAGGCTGCCTTGGCAGCCTTTGTTCTCCTCATCCTTTTGATTATTTTAATCCCTAACATCACAAATAGGCATTTTCATCAAACATTCATGATGTTAGGTCGTGGGATGACGATACGAGTCCTGATTTTACTTCTTAGCTTCAACCGCTTTGATGAAAGTAGGACGCGCTTCTTGAATGCCTAACGTCTCTGCTTCATCAAGCAGTTTCATAGCTTTG
The DNA here is from genome assembly GCF_001650345.1 of Photobacterium jeanii. GTDB lineage: Bacteria > Pseudomonadota > Gammaproteobacteria > Enterobacterales > Vibrionaceae > Photobacterium > Photobacterium jeanii. The sequence continues at coordinate 450,485 of NZ_LVHF01000033.1, forward strand.
TCTAGATCTCCATTATTTACCGCATTCTTAATGGAATTCAAGTAGTAAGAAGATCTTTCTTCTGGGCTTGGGGCGTAGTCGGTACGTTGTGTAGCCTGTACTTTTTGCTCAGAGACAATATCGACCGTTAGCATCAAGTTGCCTTGATCGGTATGAGTAGCAATAGGATCTTTGATTGCTGGTGGCTGGGTGCTACGGGCAATGGCAAAGGCTTTTGCTGGGTGAAGTAAAGTCGTGGTTGTTGCTAGTGAGTCTTGGGTGGTTGAAACCAAGACGCGGATGTTTTTGCTATCTTTTGGCGGCACTAGTGTTAATGAGCCAGATAAGTGATCGTCTTTTAGCATTGCCGCAGGGACGTAGCTAAATTGATCGGCTGTGATTTGATTGATGAGCGTGTTGTTATCATCAAAAAACGACACCGTTGGCGCATACACAGTCTGCTTAGCAAAGCTGTCGAGTGTGAAAGTGAGCGCCCCTTCTGTTGCTGGAAAACTGAAGGCAGCAATGTTACCAGCACTTAATTCATTCGTAAGTTTTTGGCTGTTTGCTGTGATAGTGAATTGGCTACTGCTTGGGGCTTGCAGAGGTTGCCAGTTGAGATCGGCAATAGATTGATTGATCTGATGCGCAGCTGTTGTTGGAGCTTGCGTATTGACCGTTTCAGGTGTGGAGACACAACCGCCTAGTAGTGCGGTTACCATAAGCATACAAGCTGTTTTTTTCATATTTATCTCCTTTTATATTTGGTTTAGTCACTCTGTTTGGCTAGCGGCTAAACCAAATACAGCCAGTCTCTGCAGACTGGCTGAAATTAAGCGTTTTTAGCTAAACATGACGGTCATAGACAGTGCATTGATAGCCAATTTAGCTATAAGCGGGTGCTTACCACCATGCTTCAGCTTGAATACCAACATTGTATTCAGACTTGCTGTCGCCGAATGCTTTGTCGTTTTCGTGGTCAGTGATGTAGCTTGCGAATACGCGGATTTCAGGACGCGCCCAGAAGCTAGAACCAGCAGACCATGCTTGAGCAACAGTGAACTTGCTAAGTGCTTTGTCACCAGTCATTGTGTTTGGTAGGTAGTCGCTTGTAATAGCGCCATCACGTAGGTCACCGTTCTTCTCAGCTGTGTAACCAGCTTCTACGATAGTGCGCATTGTGTCGTTCCACTTGTACATTGGGCGAACAACGATGCTGTAAACACTGTGGTCGTCTTGCTCTTTCTTGAAGCTAGTGTTTGCGTACATTAGCTGGTGACCAACTTCGATGTTTTGTGCTGGCTCAATCACACCCCAGTTGATGATACGGAAGCCTTTATCAGCGTTAGTTACCGCTTTAACACCCATACCAGCACCGTAAGTGGTCATTTGTTCTGCACTACCGTTAGTACCGTATTGAAGAACAGTTTTGTTGAAGCCACCTAGTAGATCACCTTGAGTTAACTCAGCAGTTAGCATGTAGCTGTTTTCAGACTTAAGCTCAGCGTCTTTTTGTGATTTAGACTCGTTAGGAATGAAAGCATTCACACCTAGCTCTAGTGAACCATTTTCCCAAAGACCTAGACCTGCGTAACGAACATCGATGATGTTGTTGTTTACAGACTCAGTTTTTTGAACTGTTTGCTTTTTGCTAGTGCCAGTTTTTGAGTCGAAAACGAATTCTTCAGCTGTTGTTTTCACGTCAACGTCATCGCGGATCCAAGCAAGAGATAGCTTACCAGGGCCAGCAGATAGGTTTTCGATACCACCACCAGCACCAGATGTGTTCCAGTAGTAGAAGTCAGTGATGTGAATGTCGTGACGTTGGTAGTAGCGCTTACCAGCCCAGATCACTGCGTCAGCATCAGCTTCGATAAGACCTTTAGCTTGTGCATTGAACTGAACGATTTGTGGGTTTTGACCACTCCATAGTTTGTTTGATTCTGAGCCGCCTGCAAGCATTGAATCTAGGTAGAAAGATTTGCCATCTTGGTTCCATACTTCTTTACCAAGACCGATTTCACCGTAAGCGTCGTTTTCGTTACCTAGACGACCAACACCATTTTTTGATTCTGAGATCATGCCGCCATTGTCGCCGCTAATACCAGCACCAGCACGCATGTAACCGTGGAAGTCAACGCCACCCTCTGCCATTGCAGATGCTGAAACTAAAGCCGCTGATACAGCCGCAGCTGTAAGGCAGATTTTGCTCATCTTCATTTCTAACTCCTTAAGTGGAACATTATGTTCTTGTTGTTTTTCCGTTATTTCAATTAGGCTTTTGTGCGAGCAAGAATGACCAAACATTATTGACGCAGCCCTTATTTTTTAACTCTTTGCAAAGAATTGGCGGGAATCAGGGTTTTCCCCGCCGACCTGTAAGGTCAAATCTCAATGTGTAAATGAGAAATAGAGTGAACTCAGCAGTAAAACTCGTAATACCTAATACGTTATTGGTATGAGGCATATCCGTAATTGGATGAGGTTATTCTGCGCTGAGATGAAAATAACAGCATCATCCTTATTTGAATTAATTTTGGGAGGAGGGGGGAGGAGGAGTGTATAGATCACACTTTGTTCTTTCATATTGTGAATTAGTTATTTCCTCCGATTATTTGTGTTGTTGATCACTTAAATGAAAAAGCTGTGAAGTGAAGCACGAATTTTTTTTGAACTTAATCACTAATTATTCTCCCGCAAGGGGGAGGAGAGGCTAAATAGCGCTGAATTATAGTTTGTCGCTGAATGATTATGTGATGAGTAAGAAGTTGTTAATGTTAGCGGCAAAATTAACTACTTAAATTTAAGAAGAAAATTGCACGTTTGTTGTTGATTACTTGAAGTGGCTCACGGTTTTGCTGGGATGTTTCTCACTGGATTTAAAAGGTATTTCATACCCTATATTTATCTTTCTTGCTGGTAGTAACGGATGTCGGTTATTTCATTCTCTATGAAGTGAATTTATGCTTGTTAAGTTTGAAATAGCACGCCCATAAAGACAAATAGAAATAAAACCGTCATCCCTATACGGCTTTATTTATGGCCTTATCAATTTTAATGGGCAATTAACTGCTCGGCGTTATTGAAAATAGAAGTGGTAGCTTGCTTTGGTCGCATTTATTTGCATGAAAGTACGCAGCACATGCTATTTATTACCACTAGTTATTACCGCTACGATTGAGATAACTTGGCTCATAAGCACCGTGTCGGTATTGCCCTATATTTGTGAGCTGTTGTTGGCGCGTTAATGTCGGCCCTTTGCTGCTGTGTTTGGCTCGGTAATTAACATAGTTAGGTTCTGCGTAGCCGATATTGGCTTGTTGTTTACTGTCTGTTTGAGGTGTTGCTTTACCGAATGCCCTTTCTTTTGCGTGGGCGTAATTGGTATAACCCGGTTGGTAGATGCCTTGTTGGTCGTAACTGCCGATATTCGTGAGATCGGCTGATGCGGCAAAGCTAATGCCAAGTGCCAGAATGCTGATGGTGAGTTTAGTGACCATGATGATGCCCTTTAGCTAATGAACGTCATCTACAAAGACCGTTGCTTGAATGATTTATTTCAGGGCGTGAAGCTAGCTAATTTTTAGAGCTGAAAGCGCACTTGATGGAATGCTGTGGTCAGTCCATCAAGTGCGAGAAAAAGAGGGGAGAAGTCTTATCCTTTATTCGTCATCAAAAAACACCCGTCCTTCAATGGAGTAAGGCTCATTTCTGTCGTACAGATTTTGCTTGCCGCGCAATATAGTCAGTTGCTGCTCTAGCTTTGCTGCTTCGTGATATAGCCCTTCTTCATACGCCATAGCGATACGGAGTTCCAGATCTTCGAGTCGCTCTTTGTTATGCATCAGACAATCCTCCAGTGATAGTTGTATCAACAGACTTCTTTAATAGTGTATACCCTGCTGATCACTCTCGCAGGTGAGGAAAATCGTCGCTTAGCGATGATGAAAAATGCTTGTCTTGATCATGAAAGAGTTGGTTTGTGTTCATGTGAGTAACCCTTGAATATCGCGCTATCCATTTTGGATTATTGCTGTCAAGGAGACACAGTGAATCGAAGCGAACAACGTGACGAGGCGAGCAAGCCTGGACGATTTGATTTAATAGATAAACCAACCTTTTTTGGGGCACTTGGAATGCTGATTTCCGTTGTCCTTCCTCTTTTATTTTTCCCGGAACAAGGCGCTGAAAAAATTGCGTTAGCCAAAGCCTTCATGACAGATAAGCTCGGCTTTCTGTACTTAGGGTTAGGTATTGCCGCATTTTTCTTTATGATTTATATCGTTTTTTCCGATATTGGTCAGATTAAGTTAGGCGATCCTGATGAGCAGCCTGAATTTGCCACCGCCTCATGGGCCGCGATGCTATTTTGTGGTGGCATCGGTGCCAGTATTTTGTATTGGGGAGCCATTGAGTGGGCGTATTACTATCAGGCGCCGCCGTTTCAGTTAGAGCCGGGGAGTGAAGAAGCGATCCGCTGGGCGGCAACCTACGGTATCTTCCATTGGGGGCCGATTGCTTGGGCCATTTACTTAGTGCCAGCATTACCGATTGCTTACTTTTTCTATGTACGTAAACAACCAGTACTGAAAGTGTCGGCTGCACTGATGCCTGTTATCGGTGAAGCACGTAGCCATGGTTGGCTGGGCAAATTGATCGATGTGTTGTTCATTTTCGGTCTGTTAGGTGGTGGTGCAACCACGCTTGGCTTAGCAGCGCCCTTGATCACCGAAGGGGTGAACTATTTATTCGGTATTCCGAAAACGACCACCACCCAAATTGTAGTGCTACTGATCTGCACCGCTATCTTTGCATACTCAGCTTATGCGGGAATGGAAAAAGGGATCAAGCTGCTCAGTAACATTAACTTCTGGGGCGCGTTGGGGTTATTGGCCTTTATTTTGTGTGCCGGTCCAACTATTTTCATGCTGGAAACGGGCTTAGATTCCCTCGGCCGAATGTTGTCGAACTTCTTTGTGATGGCAACTTGGGCAGAGCCATTTGGTGGTTATGGTTCGTTTGAAAATACCCATTTCCCACAAGATTGGACCATTTTCTACTGGGCTTGGTGGTTGGTTTTTGCTCCTAGCATGGGTTTATTTGTCGCGCGGATCTCTCGTGGTCGCACAATTAAGCAAATGGTCACAGGATCGATCTTCTTTGGCTCGATGGGCTGCTTTCTGTTTTTCATGATCTTGGGTAACTACGGCTTATCGCTCCAGCTATCAGGTGCGTTGGATGTGGTTGGTATCTTAAATAGTGAGGGGGCGAACAAAGCGATCTTCTCGATCTTAGAGCAATTACCAATGAGCACCTTGGTTATCGCGGTGTTCACCTTGCTGTGTTTGATCTTCACGGCAACCACGTTTGATTCCATTTCTTATATTTTGGCCTCGGTGGTGCAAACCAATATTACCGGCGATCCTATGCGCTGGAACCGCTTGTTCTGGGCATTTGCTTTATCTTTCATGCCATCGGTATTGCTGTTTATGGGCGGTTTATCCACTCTACAAACGGCGGCGATTGTTGGTGGTTTACCACTGCTGGTGATTGCGGTGATGTTGATGGTATCAGCGGTGAAGGCGGCAACCTTAGATTTGACGCACCAAGACGGTTACGAAGATCCTGTGATCAATATTGAAGAGTTACCTGAAGTTGATCCTTGGTCGAAAGAAGGGGTGGCATTAGCCAAGTTTGAGCAATTACGCGACACCGCGATTGATGCGGCAGTGAATGAACGTGCGGCGTTGAATGCGATTTGGAAAATGAAAAAACGCATTCGCGCCCAAGCGTTAGCGCGTGGTAGCTATGATACTGAAGATGAAGCGATTCCAGCTGAGTGGATGGAAGAGCTAGAGCGCCTGAACAGTGCTGCGATTATTGCCAAAGAGCAGAAACTCGAAGCTTCAGAGGCCGCGCAAGCGGCACGGATTGAGTTTAATGACTTGATGCGTCAGCGTGAGCTGGACGAAGAAGAAGCGGAAACACCGACTGCATCGTAAGGCTTAGTCATTACTTACATTTCTTAGTTTTTGCCTACCTTTGAGTGACGCATAAAGGTATCCATAATCAGCCCCATTATTGCTTAGTCGATGATGGGGCTTTCTTTTCTGTACCTCCTGTCTTTAATTTCTTACACCTAAACCGGATCGGATTTCAGCTAGGCTAAAAGATGTTACCTATGCTAATTGAGTAAGTTGTAAATAATTGCGTTGATGTCGAGATGACTGGATGAGGAGGGAATATGAACTTTAGCCACTTATTGATCCCAATTGTACCTGAGCAGGCGATTAAAGAATCATTCGAGCAAGTATTTAATATCGCTGATCAACAAGCCTCGCATGTAACTTTACTTGCCGTTATTGAAGAGTTGGCTGAGTTTAAAGAGATTTACCGCTATTCGGGGACGACACTGAATATTTTAGATAAGGCGACTCAGGTTTATCACGATGCACTAAAGCAACATGTCCAGACGTTGAAACACCGCTACCACAATATCCACTTTCACACTCAGATCAGAATTGGCATTCCCTCTATTGAGATCATCAAGCAAGCTCAGGCAAGTCACGCCAGTATGGTGGTGATTGATTCTCATCGCGAAAACAAAACTATCGCTTGTCAGCGTGGCAGTAATACATTGAACCTAATGCGAAAATCAGAAGTTCCCATTTGGTCTATCAGCACAGATGCGACAGAGGTGAAGCGGGTAATAGCAGCGATTGATTTAACGAATCAGGACTACCATGCCTTTAATGAGCAGATAGTGGCTCTGGCGGTCGAATACTGCGACATGGTGGGAGCAGAGCTAACGCTCACACATGCGTGGCGTCTTGAATCGGAAGGTTTTTTGCGAAAATGGAGTGGTTACGAAGATATTGATATTGCGCTATTGTCGAAGAAGATGCGCGATGAACGTTTAGAGCGGCTACAAGCGTTACTGGGACCTTATCAAGACAGTACCGTCACTAAGAAAGTCGAGTTATTGGAAGGTGAAACCCGCGCTGTGTTACCAGAATATGTGGTCAATCATCAGGTCGATTTAGTGATCTTAGGCTCCTTGTCGCGTACAGGTGTCGCGGGCTTTTTAATGGGTAATACCGCAGAGTCCGTTCTTAATCAGCTTGATTGCTCAGTGATCACGTTAAAACCCGACAGCTTCCAATCGCCCGTATTACAACAATCAGACGCTTAATCGTTGGGGTTGTGGGTGAGGTGTTGCGAAGTGGATAAAAAAAGCTGGTAGTGACTAGCTACCAGCTTGATATCGGGGGAGACAATGAAGTCTGGCGTTATACGCCTTCTTCTTTGTGCAGACGCTGGCAAGCGGTGCCATCGCTGTGGAATAGGTGACAACGGTGAGCAGGAATACCTACTTTGAATGTTTCACCTGATTCAATATTTAGGGTGTCGCTTTGACGGTAAATGAAGTCAGCATCCACACCGTTTAGGTTTAGGTAAACTTGGGTTTCGTGTCCTAGTTTCTCAACCACCAGCACTTTACCTTCGATGCAAGCATCGCCATCTTCACAGTGTACTAAGTGCTCAGGGCGAATACCCAGAGACATACGCTCGCCGCGAGTCACTGTACGACCATCAACAGGGATCCAGAAGGCCTTACCGTTAGCAAGTTGCACCATTACGCGGTCATCTTCCACTTGCTCGATGAACACACTCATGAAATTCATCTTAGGTGAGCCAATAAAGCCAGCGACGAAACGGTTAGCAGGGTAGTGGTATAGCTCTAGCGGTTTACCGACTTGTGATACGAAACCTGCATCGAGTACCACAATTTTGTCAGCCATGGTCATTGCTTCCACCTGATCGTGGGTCACGTAGATCATGGTGCTACCAAGTTGCTTGTGCAGTTTAGATAGCTCGATACGCATTTGTACACGCAGTGCGGCATCTAGGTTAGAGAGTGGTTCATCTAGTAGGAAAACGTCAGGCTGAGCAACAAGTGTACGACCAATAGCAACACGTTGACGCTGACCACCTGAAAGCGCTTTTGGTTTGCGCTCAAGTAAGTGACCTAGCTGTAGAATTTCAGCTGCGTTGTCGACACGGCGTTTAGTTTCAGTTTTATCGGCTTTTGCCAACTTCATACCAAACGACATGTTGTCGAATAGATTCAAGTGAGGGTATAGGGCGTAAGATTGGAACACCATACCCACGCCACGTTCCGATGGTGGTACATCATTCATGCGTTTGTCGCCAATGAATAAGTCACCGGATGTGATGTCTTCAAGGCCCGCAATACAGCGTAGTAGGGTAGATTTACCACAACCTGATGGCCCAACGAATACAACGAATTCCCCTTCAGCGATGTCGAGATCGACATTCTTGGAAATCAGGTTATCTCCATATGCTTTACATACATTTCGTAAAGTAACACTCGTCATCGAGCCTTTCCTCTAGTTTTGTTGTCGCCTGACAGCACCATATCATTGAAAGGGCCACTGGCAGGTAAAATCTGGTAAGAAAATACAAAAAGAAAAAACAGTAGCGGCAATCGCCTCTGGCGGAGAAAGTCCGCTACCTTACCAAGCACACATGATTTACTTCCCCAAGAAATCATGCGATTTACGATTCAAGCGGTATGTCTGCACCTGAACCTGTCTGGTCAAAAAAAACATATCATGCGTTGATAACAAGATGGCTATAGAAAAGGAAACCAATACCATCTGCTATCACATCTTCAACACCCCTGTTGGGATGAGGCTATTGTTGATAATTAGGCGTAGGAAAACATCCTCCTCGATCAAAATTTAATTAGGGTGACAGAGGGGGAGGAGTACCGAGATCACACTTTGTTATTCAAGGGCGTGAGGTTTTTTTTATGCACTCATACCATGTGTCATCTATCACAAAACAACCCCGAATTTAGATCTCTATCACTAAGCCGGAATGACGATGATCACGCTTTTGATTCTTACCCGTTGGGGGCGTAGTAGACGGGAGGATGTGAGTTGCGGGGGAGTGATGGATGATGAAGACTGAAATTGAGGTGTGAAGCGCATGACTTCACCCACTTAAAATAACAATCACGAAGGATGTTAAAAATGAAGAAAGTCCTCAGTACTGTAGCGCTTTGTACCCTAGCCGCACTTGGTTCAATCAATGCGCACGCTGCAATTGAAGAAGGTCAATTGACCATCTGGATCAATGGTGACAAGGGCTACAACGGTTTAGCAGAGGTAGGTAAACAATTTGAAGCAGACACAGGTATTAAAGTGACTGTTTCTCACCCTGATAAACTGGAAGAAAAATTCCCACAACAAGCATCGACTGGCGATGGTCCTGACATTATCTTCTGGGCACACGACCGTTTCGGTGGCTATGCGCAAGCGGGTCTGTTGGCTGAAGTAAAACCATCTGCTGATTTTAAAGGCAAGTTCGTTGACTTCACATGGGATGCGGTTTCTTACAACGGTAAGTACGTAGGCTACCCAGTAGCGGTAGAGGCACTTTCTCTTATTTACAACAAAGCACTTATCAAAACGCCACCTAAAAACTGGGAAGACATTGCGGCGCTAGATAAGAAGCTACAAAAAGACGGCAAGAAAGCCATCATGTGGAACCTACAAGAACCGTTCTTCACATGGCCGGTACTTGCAGCTGACGGTGGCTACGCGTTCAAATTCACTGCAAACGGCTACGATGCGAAAGACGTGGGCGTAAACAACGCTGGCGCAAAACGTGCAATGACGTTTGTGAAAGGTTTAGTTGATGGCGGCGTGATTGCACCAGACGTTGACTACACTATTGCAGAGTCAGGCTTCAACAAAGGTGAAGTTGCGATGACAATCAATGGCCCATGGTCTTGGGCGAACATTGATAAAGCAGGTATCGATTACGGTGTAGCTGTACTGCCAAAACTAAACGGTAACCCATCAAAACCATTTGTTGGTGTACTAACTGCGGGTATCAGCACTGCGTCGCCAAACCAAGATCTAGCGGTAGAGTTCATTGAGAACTACCTACTGACTAATGATGGTCTACGCAAAGTGAACGATGACACACCACTAGGTGCTGTGGCACTTAAATCGTTCCAGAAAGAGCTAAGCAAAGATGCTCGCATTGCCGCGACAATGGACAACGCAATGAACGGTGAAGTTATGCCTAACATCCCTCAAATGTCGGCATTCTGGTATGCAGAAAAAGCAGCAATCAATAACGTAGTAACAGGTCGCCAATCTGTTGAAGACGCATTGAATACTGTTGCAGAACGCATCACCAAGTAACACCACCCATCCCGAGGGGAGCCTTGTTGCTCCCCTCGAAAAGAAGTACTGTGAGGATCACTAATGCAGTCTCATCAAGCTGCCGACATGGCGATAGACGCTTCCGACATGGAAAATTCAACGAAAACTACCCTCAACCATAAGAAATGGCTGAAATGGGCCTCGTTAGGATTGGTAAGTTTAATTAACGGCTACGCCACGATTCTAATGTACGCTCGTGGTGAATACGCATTCGCGTTGTTAACTTTGGTGTTAACCGCTCTTGGTGTGTATGTTTTTGCCCGTAAATCTACCTATGCCCACCGCTACATTTACCCTGGTGTTGCTGGGATGATCTTATTCATCATCTTCCCGCTAATGTACACCATTGGGTTAGCATTCACTAACTACAGTGGTAGTAACCAGCTGAGCTTCGATCGCGCTCAAAGCGTTTTACTTCAGCAAACCTACCAGAGCGGTGACAGTTACAAATTCTCTATGTATGAGCAAAATGGCTTGTACAATATTGCAATTCAAGAAGATGGTCAGTGGTATGTGACCGACAGCCTTGATCTGGCACAGCTACCTGAGCAAGACATTCTACTGAGCCGTTCTGAAGCACCACAAGGTGATAAAGCGCCGCTAAAAGTGGTGATCAGTAACCGTGCTGCATTGTCTGCTATTACCTTAGCTTCGGCTGATGGTACTGAACTGAAAATGTCGGGCTTGCGTAACTTTGCTGAAATCCAACCTGTTTATGTACTGCAAGAAGATGGCGAAACGCTGATCAATCAGCGTGAGAACATCACGCTGAAACCAAATTGGGAAATCGGTAACTACCAAGCAGTTGACGACAATGGTGCTTTTGTTGGTGAGCCTCTTTCTCCTGGCTTTATTGTTAACATTGGTATGGACAACTTTGTTCGTATCTTCACTGATCCAGGTATCCAAGGTCCTTTCTTCAAAATCTTTGTATGGACAGTGTTGTTCTCGGCGCTAACTGTAGTTCTGACGCTGGCTGTAGGTGTGGTGTTAGCACAAATCGTTTCGTGGGAAGAGCTAAAAGGCCGTGGCGTTTACCGAGTGCTGCTGATTCTTCCTTATGCGGTACCAGCGTTTATCTCGATTCTGATCTTTAAAGGTTTGTTCAACCAAAGCTTTGGTGAAATTAACCAAGTACTGGAAGGGTTATTCGGTATTAGCCCTGCGTGGTTTACCGACCCATTCTTAGCTAAAACCATGATCGTGATTGTGAATACATGGTTGGGCTACCCGTACATGATGATCCTAGCGATGGGCCTGTTAAAAGCGATTCCTGAAGACTTGTACGAAGCATCAGCAATGGATGGCGCTGGCCCTATCGATAACTTCATGAACATCACGCTACCTTTGCTTGTGAAGCCAATGATTCCACTATTGATTGCGAGCTTTGCGTTTAACTTCAACAACTTCGTACTGATTCAGCTATTGACCAATGGTGCGCCAGATATGATTGGTACTAGTGTTCCAGCAGGTCACACGGATCTATTGGTAAGTTACACCTACCGTATCGCGTTTGAAGGTGCTGGTGGTCAAGACTTCGGTCTAGCAGGCGCTATCGCAACCATTATCTTCTTGTTGGTGGGCGGCTTGTCGCTACTGAACATGAAGTTCACCAAGCTTGAATCTGAATAAGGGGTCCTGAACATGGCTATGGTTCAACCTAAATCATTAAAGTACAGACTATGGGCTACCCATATTGGGATGTGGGTTTTCCTTGGGCTGATTATGTTCCCACTACTGATGGTGATTGCAATCTCGTTCCGCGAAGGTAACTACGCCTCGGGTGAGTTGATCCCATCTAACCCATCACTAGAACACTGGAAGCTAGCACTTGGTATCGCGGTTGAAAATGCCGACGGTACAGTAACGCCACCGCCGTTTCCTGTGCTGACTTGGTTGTGGAACTCAGTGAAAGTGGCGGGCTTAACCGCGATTGGTATCGTAACGCTATCGACAACCTGTGCGTACGCTTTTGCCCGTATGAAGTTCGCTGGTAAAACGCTAATCCTTCGTTCGATGCTGATTTTCCAAATGTTCCCAGCGGTATTAGCACTGGTTGCATTGTACGCATTGTTTGACCGTCTAGGCGCTTATGTACCATTCCTTGGTATGAACACGCATGGTGGGGTGGTATTTGCTTACATGGGCGGTATTGCACTACACGTATGGACAATCAAAGGGTATTTTGAATCAATCGACGGCTCACTAGAAGAGGCGGCAGCATTGGATGGCGCAACGCCATGGCAAGCATTCCGTATGGTACTGCTACCACTGTCTGTGCCAATTCTAGCGGTTGTATTCATTCTATCTTTCATTGCCGCGGTAACCGAGGTACCCGTTGCGTCGTTACTACTGCGTGATGTTGACTCTTACACCTTGGCAGTTGGTATGCAGCAGTACCTGTACCCACAAAACTACCTATGGGGTGATTTCGCGGCGGCGGCAGTATTATCGGCACTTCCTATCACCGCAGTGTTCTTGCTAGCACAGAAATTCTTGGTAGGTGGCCTAACGGCTGGTGGTGTGAAAGGTTAATAGATTAACAAACAGATATCGGCGTCTTATGTGAAACGCCGATCAGCGAAGGGAGTAATGAAGTAGCCTTATGGTTATATTCGTTACTCCCTTTTTTTATATACTTACAGCACTTAGTAATTCATGGTTAACAGCATATGGCAAAGAAGGTAGAGGCGATTACCGCAGTAAAGCGAGAAGACGTCATGTTCTTTTTAAGCTTATTTAAAGATGTTGAGCATGAAAGTTATGCTTTGCTGCGTGATGCTGGTATTCCTAACGATGTGTTTAACGCAACATATACTCATCTTCCTGAAAATACCATTAAAAACCTGATTGCGAGGTTAGGGGAGCAAACCTGCAAAGAAGATTTTGCCGTTAATGTTTGGCTAGCTTGTAAACAAGCGTATGTACCTAGGTTTCTTCAACAAGTCGCAGCATGCCTGCAATCAACTAATCCAACCGTTAAACAAGCGATTGATACGTTTGGTGAGCTGCTGCCATTAGCATCAAGTGGTGGCAAGGTGTCACTCCAACAAGCGGGCGGGAAGTCGTGGTTAGTGCGTGAAAAAGCCTTTAGCGACGAAGCGTGGTTTATGTATGCAGAGTGGTTTTCCGTTATTTTTCTTAACGAGTTGCTGGCGTCGCTGATTGGGGATGAGTGGCAGGCGAAAGAAATTGGGATTCAGCACCATGATGCGACTGACTTTCAATTTTTGCCGCAACTAAGAGACGTTCAGTTTTATACGACACGCCCAGTCACTGCGATATTACTGCCTGATGATGTGCTAAATCAGCCTGCACAGCTAAAGGAAAGCAGTGAAGGGTGTGATCTAGGTGACGCAATCCCTTCATCGTTTCTTGCGGTTTTCAAACTGGTTATAAGCCCTTATTTATCAACAGGGAAGTTACCTATTAAGTGGGCAGCTCAAATTCTGAATCTTAATGTCCGTACGATACAGCGCCGTCTAGATATTGAAGGTGTCACCTACAGTGATGTTATTGAACAAATGGTATTAGAGCATGCTTTAACTATGCTCAAAACGTCCTCGCACCCCATAACCGCTATCGCCATTAAATTAGGTTATTCTGATTCTGCTCATTTTACTCGTGCTTTTAAACGCCAAATGAAGATGACTCCCAGCCAATATCGTAAGCTTCATCGGTAACGCATACCTTCTCGTTTACTTCTTTTGTTCTGCTGTTTGTGACTGTATTTTTTGTCCCAAATTTGAAGCTTGTCTTTTCCGTGCGCCAACTATGCTGATAGTTGGATTTGACCCTGCTACGGACTTCAAAGGTGCACAAATGAAATATCCAGCGTTGAAGATAACTTTGCTTGCGGTTGCAACATCATTAGCGATGGAAGCAAATGCTGCGTCCACCATTATCAAAAACGTCAATATTTTTAATGGGGTAGAAGATAAGTTATTCGAAGATCACCATGTGCTGGTCGAGGATAACCTCATCACCCAAATTTCAGCTGATCCTATAAAAGTTGATGATGCGACGGTTATCGATGGCAAAGGCATGACTATGATCCCCGGGTTGATCGATATGCATGCTCATTTTTGTATTCAAGAAGGCATGCTGGTGGGGCGTGATGGTTATGATCAAATGGCGATGGGAGCGCGTGCACATGTCGCGATGATGCAATACCTTGACCAAGGCTTTACCACAGCTCGAGATGCTGGCTGCAATATTCTTGGGATGGCAAAAGCCATTAATAACGGTTTGCTTGATGGGCCGCGATTATTCCCTGCTGGTGGTTTTCTGAGCCAAACTGGTGGGCATGCAGATACGGGGAGCTTTAATGATGTACCTGGGCGGGTCGATGATCTTGAGCGTCATGGTTTTGGTTATATCGTTGATGGTGTAACTGAAGCGCGGCGTGCGGCACGTCAAAATCTTCGTGCAGGTGCCACACAAATCAAAATTATGGCGGGCGGCGGTGTTGCCAGTGAATTTGATCCCATTCATATGACGCAATTTTCTGAGCAGGAAATGAAAGCCATCGTTGGTGTGGCGGAAGATTACGGTACTTATGTAATGGCGCACGCCTATCACGATCGCTCGGTTAATCGTGCGATTGATGCCGGTATCCGAGTCATCGAGCACAACTTCTTGGTTTCTGAAGACACCATTAAACGAATGAAAGAAGAAGGTGTGGCGTTGTCAGCACAAGCGGTTATGTCACTTGAAGCCTTTGCAGAGCCTGACAAAATCACCTTCTTTAGCCCAGATCAGAAAAGCAAAGCGGCGAAGGTAAATAGCGGTGCCAAGCAGATGTTTGGTTGGGCACGTAAGCATGACGTTTTGATTGTTACGGGTGGGGATATGTTTGGCCCTGCTTATAACACGCGCCAAGCCGATAATATGGTATGGATGAAAGAAGTCGGGTTTACCCCGTTTGAAATCATGAAGATGGGGACGTCCAATGCAGCAGAAGTGTTAAGTTGGTCTGGTGGAATGAACCCATATAAATACGGAAAATTGGGCGTCATTGAGTCTGGTGCGTACGCGGATTTAGTGTTGATTGATGGCAACCCGCTCGAAGATATTACCGTGTTGAACAACTACAAAGACAAGTTCAAGTTGGTGATGAAAGACGGAAAAATCCATAAAAATGAGCTGTAGGCATGCTTATTCAAAGAGGGAGCGAAAGAGCTCTCTCTTCTTTATTCATACTATGGCTGGTTTTAATCAAGACTGCGAGGCGATCCATGAGCGTGTTGGTTGTGCGGATGAAAACAGTGTTAATAAGCGCTGTAGTTTCAATATGGTCATTGATGGCATCAAGTTCTGTGGCGCAACAACTGGGTTGGGCTGATTTGCAACCCGATATCCCCCAAATTGAAGATCCATTCTTATTGCTTAGCGATGAACAGTTATTTGAGCTGGGTACTTTGGCTAAGCTCGATATGCTTGCTTCTTTGTCACCACAGCAAGTTGCCGATAAAAAAGCCATTACCTCCAAACTAAAAGACGAGGGGCTGGATGTTAACTGGTTGTTCTCGAAACGCATTGAGGTGATGCAACATCGTCGCCGTATGGCGACTGAGCCAAATATGACGTTAGTAGGAAAGCGTTACGACATTCCGGGTTTTGTAACGCCTGTTGAGTTTGACAATGATGTAGTGACCAAATTCTTTTTGGTACCTACATCTGGGGCATGTATTCATACGCCCCCACCACCAGCCAACCAGATTGTGTTGGTGAGTTATCCGCAGGGGCTCAAGATGAAATCCTTGTATTCACCAGTGTGGGTTTCAGGAGAGCTTGTTATGAAGCGCGCCAAAGCCGATGTGAGTTATGTTGACGGTGTGGCCGATGTCGAAACTGTGTATCAAATGAGTGCTGTCGATATTCGAGATTACGAATAATATTTTCAAACGTCATCAAATGGCAATGATTGCTAGTCGCCATTCTTATACTCATCGACAGGATATCTAAGACATGAGAACACGATTGATGATTAAGAAACGTCATTACCGAGCCGACTCTATTAAACCATTAGTAATGTTTTTTCCTTTACTGGTGAGCACCAATGTTGCTGCGGCAAATTTTGAAAGCCCTGACTCGGTAGAAAATACCATTGCTCAACAAACGGCGTCACAGCAATCGTGGCGAGAAGAGCTGGCGGAAAATGGGCTGACTTTAGGGGCGGACTACAATGTGTTTGCCGTAGGCTCAGCGAATGGGGCGAGGGGAGGTGATGCGAACCGTTCTTCTGGTGTCGCGCGGTTTTATGGCTCATGGGATTTAGTGGGCCGAGAGTCGGGTAACTTGGGTGGAATAGTATGGAAGGTTGAGCATCGGCACGCTTACAGTGATACCGCACCAAAGAATGTTGCGTTCATTGATGATGTATCTGGTGGGCCTGAAGGACTGGGTTATGTTGGCATCATTGGTTCGGCTTTTAGTGACCAAGGCTTTCGAGTGACGAACTTACATTGGAAGCAGAAGTTTAATCAAGGCAGAACCTCGGTGATTGCTGGCTGGCAAGATGTGACGGATTATGTCGACACCTATGCGCTTGCAAGTCCGTGGACTGGTTTTAGTAATTTGGCGTTTTCAACTGGCGCAGGTGCGATGGGGTTGCCAGATGATGGTGTGTTAGCGTTATCGGTCGGGCACATGTTGACTGATAATGTCTATGTAGTCGCAGGTATTGCGGACGCCAATGGTAAGTCGGATGATATTTTTGATGGCTTCAACACTTTGTTTGATGAAAGTGAGTTTTTTACCACGGTCGAGTTGGGTTGGACGGCCTCACAAGAGCAAATTTTTACCGATAATGTGCATATCACGTTATGGGATTTCGGGAAAAATACCCGTCACAGCAATGCAACCGGAGAGGGTGGCAAAGGGATTAATTTTTCAGCCAGTTATTTTGTGACCGAACAGTTGATGCCCTTTGTGCGAGGTGGTTTTTCAGAAGGTGACGTTGCCTTATACGACAAGTCTCTCAGCGTTGGTTTAGGGTATTTCGGTTTGGGGAAAGCAACGAACAACTTAGGCGTTGCTTTGAACTGGGCTGAAACCAATGAAGTGGCATTTGGCGGCGGTGAGCAATACACCGCAGAAGTTTATTACAACATGCAGTTTGGCGATCACGTGCAAATTACCCCTGATATTCAATACATCAAAGATCCTGTTTTCTCGCAAGAAAGCAGTGCATGGGTGTTTGGCGTTAGGATGCGGATCTTTATGTGACCATGTCATGTTTGCTAGCCATTGATTCTGACTAAAAACACCCAAGGAAACGCGGGTGTTTTTTTGTGCGCTTTCTGTATTTACTGTCATCAAATGGCAATTTTTCACTTTGATCGCTCGCTACTATGCACTCGTCAACGACGCAATATCAGTCCTGTGAGGTAGTCAAAATGAAAAAGCTAATTGTGAATGCAAACGTGTTTAATGGTGTAGATGCGCAATTGATTGAGAATGTTTCGGTATTAATTGAAGACAACTTGATCACTCAGATTGGCGAGATTGATTCATCGCTTGCTGATGAAGTGATTGATGCTAAGGGCGGTACTGTGATGCCAGGGCTGATTGATGCTCATGTGCATATTACGCTGTCAGCACCGTTTAACGAGGTTGATACTATGACCCGAGAAGAAGTGGCAATCCGTTCAGCAAAGATTTCTGAAGAGATGCTGATGCGAGGTTTTACGACGGTGCGTGATGTGGCGGGCAATACATTAGGACTAAAAAGCAGTATTGATAACGGCTATGCCACAGGACCTCGCATTTTGCCTTCAATGGCAGCGATATCTCAAACCAGCGGTCACTCAGATTATCGCCAGAACCGTGCTCAAGAACGGATTGGTCAGCATGAAGATTCGCCAATGATGAAACTGGGGGCGATGAAAGTCGCAGATGGGCGAGCCGAAGTGCTAAAAGCCGTGCGCGAGCAATTATTCATGGGCGCCTCGCAAATTAAAATCATGGCGGGCGGCGGTGCATCATCAACATTCGATCCGCTGGATACTTTGCAATATACCTTAGATGAAATGAAAGCCGCAGTTGAGGCAGCATCGGATTACGGGACTTACGTTGCCGCGCATATTCACACGGCAGATGCGATGCGTCGTGCTGCTGAAGCCGGAGTGATGTCTTTTGAGCACGCAACAATTATGGACGATGAGATTGCTCAAATTATCAAAGAAAAGGGGATTTGGGTTGTACCGTCGTACTTTACCTCTTCTCTGATAGCAGAGCGTAAGATCCCATTACCTAACGAAGAAACTTACCGCAAAACCGAGCGAGTTGGTAAAGCCATGTTTAAATCGGCTGAGTTGATCAAAAAATACGATATTCAAAATCTCGCATTCGGCACTGACTGTGTCGGTGAGCGCGATGTGCATGCGACTCAATTGAATGAGCTGGGGGCAATTGAGCAAACTTTTGACACTATCACGGCGTTGCGAATGGCAACATCAAATTGCGGGCGACTGTTTGAGCTGTCGACTTACCAACACCCATATCAAGAGGGCAAGCTTGGGCAAATTGTCGAAGGTGCTTACGCTGATTTACTGATTATTGATGGCAATCCACTGGCTGGTGTTGCATGCGTGATGGACACTCAAAATCAAAAAATGATTATGAAAGACGGTGTGGTGTACAAAAACACATTGTAATTAAAGCATGGCACATGGATGTGCTGCGATTAGCTCTTAGGGAGGGGGCATGAAACGATAATTAGCACAAGTGAAGCTGTTGAAAAATACCTTTGGTTAATATGCGCTTAAGTTAATACAAGTTCAGGAAGGTGTCAGCTTTACTATGTAGTATGAAGCTTAAAATAGATTTGATGTTGAGCTTTAATGTATGAAAGTAGCGGTTGTACAGAATTTGATTGAATTTCTTGAACTATTTTAAGCGATCATCCACTAATTAAATAAGGGTTAAAGCCAAATAATCCGTGAAATAGTAGTTTTCTACAGCCTATTTGGCTGCTAATATGATTCGTAGATGGAATTTTTGTAACTGGCTTAAATTATTGATTTGTTAAGAAAACAATAATGACCCTGGTTGCATAATGCGGAATACAAATAATAATAAGGCAAGCCTTCCTTATGGAAAGGTAAGTCGCTCCCAAGTATAGGGCTTAACAAAGGTTTGGTCGCCGGTCTGTTAGGATTCCGTACTTAAAATTTATTGGCGTTGCTGCATAGCTGGACCTTTCTTGCTTAGTTCATCCTAAAACAAGACAGGTTTCTTGGTAACCGAAACCCGATGTGTTCATCGGGTTTTTTTATGTCGGTCAAAATGTGGTTAGAACGAGAACTGCATACCGAACTTGTAACCGATTTCGGTTTTATGGCGTTGAGCAAGTTCCAGCCCCGCGACTAAACCGAATACACGACCAAATTGGAATACGTTGTCGAAAGTTAAGCTTTGGCGTGCTTCTTTGTAGAACGCATGCTGATAGTCAACTTTGAGGTTCCAGTGGTTTGCAATTTGAGTGCGGATACCCAGCTTACAATATGGTGCAACTTCAGATTGCCCTTTAACATTGTCACGAGAAGAGCTGTAGTTAATCACACCGCAGCTTACTGGTGTACTAAGGAAAGGACTACGATAAGGGGCATAACCCATGCCTGCTTGCCACTGATCGATGCTGGTGCTGAATCGCGTTGTTGCGTCAGCGTAGCCTTCAAAATAAACCCCATAAGCAAGATCTGCTTGAAGGTCTAAATAAAACCCACCTAAGTTTTTCCACTCATCATTTTTGTAGTTGCCTTTGAAGTAGGGAGCAAGGCCTTCAGTGGCATAACGAGTATGTTTATAGCCAAAACCAATATGGGTGAAATTTTCGTTGATATTGCTCGAAGCTGCTGCTGCGCTAGAAATGAAAGCGGTCGCTAAAAGTAACTTTTTCATGTGCTGCTAGATTTCTTATATTGTTATCACTAATTGTCCGGCGTTCAATTATGCATTCTATTAATAGCAGTATCTAGCTTTTCATTACTTTTAAATCAATGTGTTACATTGTGACTTGCTTTGTAGGTATAAAAGGATTGTTGGGTTGGGGTGGTGTTTTAGTACTGAGTTGACGTTAACTCATTACGCGATTTCGTCCTTTTTGTTTGGCTTTATAGAGCGCCTGATCTGCGGCTTTTAAAACATTCTCAGGATTATGATCAGGGAAGCTATCAGCAACACCAATACTGACCGTAATATTCGTTTCTGTGCTTTTATCGGATTTCTTGCGCATTTTTGCCCCTTTCTTGTTGTCGTCAGGGCGGGTGTTATGATCGCGTAAACTGAAGCTGTAATCAGCAATTGACTGCCGAAGCTCATCCAAAAATGCTTTACAATCGCTGGCTTCTTTCCCTTTGTACATAATGGTGAACTCTTCACCACCGTAGCGAAATACCTGTGCACCGCCTTTAGTATTTCGCATTAGCTGAGCGACTAGCTTTAACACGTCATCACCGGTTTTATGACCATAGGTATCGTTAAATTTCTTAAAATGGTCGACATCCAACATTGCCAGCGTATAGGTACGTCCTAAATGTTTTAGCTCTGTCTCTAAAGCACGTCGCCCTGGAATCCCCGTTAATTGATCAACAAAGGCGAGTTCATGGCTACAGGTGATCAGGTTGAGCAGCAGAATAAGTGCAGCAATGGAGAAAGCTGTACTCGAAATGAAGTTGTACTGAAAGAGTACAAATGTCATTCCAGAAAATAGCAAACTCACAAATACTGTTTGGTCTGAGCCTAAGTTGCGTTTCAAGATAGTTGATGCACTACTTAGCGTAATGGCGACTGACAGTAAAAACAGCACGATAGGCATGGGTGAAAAGTTCGGAATAGCATAAAGGTAGCTATCCCAAACGTGGGTGAGATCGGAATCGCGGAAGTGATTAACCACCAAGGCTGACCAGCCCACCAGCATCAGAATAAACAAGATATAAAAGCCGCCAAAGCGAGAATTAAGGCGTTTATCGGGCAAGATATGTATTTGTAGTAAATTTAATGGCAGTAAGCCACACAGCAAAACAAAGGTCAGCTTGGTGTCGTTATTTGAAAGCGGTGCCTGTAAATGATTCTGAATGATGTAGTAGGCGATAAGCATCAGTAGAGCGCTTAACCCTGTACGACCTTGGTTAAAAGGCTGGCTAAGTAGGATCACCAGTGAGAACAGCACATAAGGCAAAGTGAACAACAATTCTTGGTAGTTCACTAGCGTAAATTTGGCGTACTCAAGCAAGAAAAGGGTGCCAAGTGCTAGGCACATTGGCAGCCCAAATCGAAATCCGGCGCTTCTGAATACATCAAACGAAAGTGGCAGCATGTCAATCAAGCCCTTAAGCGGGTCATCAAATCTCTTATAGTCGTTGTTATTTTATCTTATCGGCGAAGCAAACTGTTACTTGATAAGATATGGGAATAATTGACGTTTTTGCTCAGCAGTAAGATTTTCCACACAGTCAATATTTCGCTCTGGGATCCCCTCAGGATCTGGGTAATGTTTAAGTACCTTTTCCATGCTTTCTTCACGGATCAGATGAAAAATTGGGTATGGCGAGCGATTGGTCAGGTTTTCAGCGTCATCTGGCTCAGTGCCATAGAATTGGTAATCAGGGTGGAAGCTCGCGATTTGATAAATCCCTTGCTTGCCAAGTTGCGATATTAAACCTTCTACCAAATCAAGAAATTGGTTGTAGTCGTCAAAATCGTTCAGCATATGTGGTGCAACAACTAATGTTGTCTCTAGTTCATCTACAGGAGTGTCATCTAAGTGACGGATTTGTTGATAGATATCTTCCAGCAGATCAGCTTCTGTTGTGCACTCACTTACGTGAATTTTAATTTGTTTGTTACGGTTAGGTTTTGCCGCGAACGGGCAAAGATTCAACCCGATGACAACATCTTCTAACCACTGTTGTACGGTTTGAGCAACTTGAGGCATGGTGAACTTTACTCTGTAATATTTTTTGATAAGAGTAACAGTAATTGTAAGGTGAGACGAGAAAATCCCGCTTTTCTTGTCAAAGTTTTGGCTTTCGCGTGTCCATGGTGTGATACAGGAAAAAGATACCAGCAATAGCGTTGCCAGTTAGCTTGTTTGCTATCAAACTGAGCAAAAAAAACCGACACCAAGGTGTCGGTTTTTTCTTAACCCGTTAATACGAAAAATTACGCTTTCGCATCTGCTTTTTGTTCTTCTTTTGGCGCTTCAACTTTAGGTGCAGGGAACTGCTGTACAGGACGAGCAACAAGTTGACGCGTTGCTGCACGTACCTCAGTTAGCTTCACTTCGAAGCTGTCACCAAGTTGGTATTCACGTACTTTATCGATATTGATAACGCCTAGCTCACCGCTACATTCGATGCGCTCTTTGTTATCAACAATCAATGGCGCAGGAATGAATGCCGCAGCCCCGTTTTCTAGTAGACGAACACGCATACCAGCACGGTTGATATCGAAAATTTCTGCAGTAAATACGGTTTCGTCTTTCACGGCATTGCTAAGAAGGCGCACGTATAGCCAATCAGCTACGTCACGCTCAGCCATGCGGTGGAAGCGACGGTGCGCAGCGATTTCTTCGCCTACCGTATCATCAGGTTTTTGGCTTGGCTCGTTACCTGTGATCACCGCTTTCAATAGACGATGGTTGATCATATCGCCGTATTTACGGATTGGAGAGGTCCAAGTCGCGTAAACATCTAGGCCCATGGCATAGTGTGGTGCTGGCGTGTTGCCTACTTCACTGTATGCTTGGAATTTGCGTAGACGGTTATCTAGGTACGTCGTTTCTTGCGTGTTCAACCAACGACGTAGTGCGCTGAAGCCTTCTAGCGTAGCGAGTGCTTCCTTCTCAAATGGCGCTTCTGCTTGAGTTAGGAACTCCATTGCAGTGTCGATTTTTTCTAGGTTGAAACCTGCGTGTGTGTTGAATACACCAAGACCGAATTTCTCACGTAGTACACGACCAGCACAGATGTTCGCTGTGATCATCGCTTCTTCTACCATGCGGTTAGCTGTGCGACGAGGATCGGTGTGAATCGCGAGCACATCGTTGTCTTCGCTTAGCTCAAAGCGGTAATCAGGACGGTCTGGGAATACAACGGCGTTGTTGGCACGCCAATCACTACGTGCATTAGCAAATGCGTGTAACGCATCGATCTGCTGACGGATCACATCGCTTGGCGCGAAGCCTTCACAACTACCGTTTTCTAGCAGATCAGAAATATTGTCGTAAGACAGGCGACCTTGAGATTGGATCCATGCCGCGAAGAACGTGATGTCTTCACTGATCACGCCGTCTTTATCTACGTTCACACGACAACAAATAGCAGGACGCTTTTCATCTTCCATCAGTGAACATAGCTCATCGCTCAGTTCACGTGGCAGCATAGGGATGTTGCGACCCGGTAGGTAGATAGTGAAACCACGCTCACGAGCTTCTTTGTCCATGTCGCTATCAACTTGGATGTAAGACGTTGGATCAGCAATCGCAATGGTGATATCGAAGCTGCCGTCTTCTTTCGCTTCAGTATAAAGCGCATCATCCATGTCTTTGGTTGACTCGCCATCAATGGTGATGAAGGGTAGGTGAGTCAGATCTTGACGCTCAAGACCTTCATCTAACATTGACCAGCTCTCTTGTGGTGCTGGTTCAGCATTTGGCAGGTTGTGACGTGCCAGTGTTACCCACCAAGGTGCAATTTTGTCATTGCTATCGGTGATTTTCTCACTGATCACACAAGTGAAATTCTTGTTCTTGCCGTTGTTACCTTCAGCAAGCGGGTGGTTATTTAGGTTTGCAACAACCCAGTCACCGTCTTTTAAGGTTTCTGGATTTACGCCTTTTGCGGCACGCGCTTTGATTGCATCTTTTAGTTGTGGGTGATCAGGTACCACGTTTAGGCGGTCACGGATCAGCTTCACACGGCCAATAAAACGCGTTATCGATTGCTCAACAAGCTCTTGAGGCTCAGCAACTTCACGCTCTTTCTCTGTACGGATCACAGCAATTACACGGTCGCCATGCATAACATTTTTCATGTAGTTAGGCGGGATAAAAACGCTGTCTTTACCGTTGTCGAGTTCTAGAAAACCAAAACCGCGATCGGTAGCTTTGATGTTCCCCTCTTTTTTAGGAAGGGTCTCTTGAATTTGCTTCTTTAGCTGGGCTAGCAATGGATTATCTTGGAGCATTATACCTAGTCTCAGATTGTGAACCGTCACACTATACGGATTTATAGCAAATGGCACAAATTACAGTGATTTTCATGGCGAGATAGACGAAGTGTTTAGCAAGCTAAGGTGTGAGCTATCAGTCTGAATTATCGATTAATTATTGCATTAACACTGATTGGTGACATAAATGTGTCGGGTCAATCGCTTTTATGATCGTGCATTTGCATATACATCACAAACTCTAGAAAAATCGTTAGGTTACTATGCAATGAAGCGCAATACTTTCTTTCGGTGCAAATGCGGTTTGTTTCCCTTTCAAATTAGGTACAAATGTAATCTAACAAAGGATGAACTCGTATCGGGAATATACAAAGTTCATCATTGTTGAATTAAAGATCATTATGAGCAAGAAGCTAATTTGTAACTGAAATGAAAGGTAGGATTGAACATTAGATTATGCAGCATCATTTTTGTCATTTTCATGTGTAGTGACATTACTCATAAGAGTCAGAGAACTCTAAAGTGATAGCTGCTCGTTCACCGCTTAGTGCCGAACAATAATTATAACGTTAGTGCTAGGATACTTTATGACGGTTTGCGAAGTTCGAGGGTTAAATGATCTCGTCGAACAGCTTGCAAGACAAGCGAATATGGAGCGGTGGTGTCATTGCTTAATGTCTGCTTTGAATTTTGATTTAAAGCTTAACGATATCACCCTGATGGTAGAACAAGACGATAAAACGTTTGTTTTCGCGAGTTGGGCAGGAAAAGGAGAATATCGCTATTTTAACCAGCCTTTGCTTATCACTGAATATAACGGCGTGCCTGTTGGCTTATTAGAGCAAGCCAAGAGCAGTCACGAATTTGTACGTGCGTATGTCAGCAAGCCTTACAAAGCGTTTTGGAATGTAGAAGAAGAAAACCTGTGTTGTCAGATCCTTTTACCTATTCAGATGCACGGGCGGAATGTGGCTTACATTTATGCTGAAACAGATAATGCCGCGTGCTTTGAAGAAAACATTCAGTATGTAGAAAAGTTGTTGGTGGTCTTAGCGTCGGATATTAGTGCGCGGGTGCTACAACAAGAGGTGATCCACCATAATTTAACGCGTCGAAGTATTGAGGCTGAATTAGAAGTCCGAAAACAGTACATCACGGAATATTTAGGTTTATTGCGTAACTTGCATGAAGTGACGTTGAAGTTATCGCAGGTGACTGAGCTCGATATTTTGTATCGCCAAGCGATTGAATTGGGACGCGCCTACCTTGGTATCGATCGGATGGCTATTTTCCTAACGGATTTTAAATCTCACCAAATGATGGGTACTTATGGCACCACGCCGGAAGGGCAGTTGGTTTGTCGTAAAGGTTTTAAGAGTCAAATTCCTGATCATCCATTGGTCAATGAAGCCTTAAGTCATAAGAATCATGTGGTGGTGAAAGAAAATGCACCGCTCTATTACGGTAAAGACCAAGTTGGGGTTGGCTGGAATGCCATGATCGCAATGTGGAATGGTCAAGAGTGCATTGGTTGGGTGGCGGTCGATAACTTGATCACCCAACGCGGCTTAACCGAGCATCAAAAAGAAATCCTCAAACTATTTGGTGCTGCTATTGGTCAGCAAATCGTGATCCGTCGTCATTACGATGCGATTAAACAACTTAATGTAGAACTTGAAAATCGAGTAGTGAAACGCACAAAAGAGCTTCAAGCGACCAATCGAGCATTAGAAGATGCCAACCGCAGTCTTGAGTTGCTGTCGATGCAAGATGGTTTAACTGGGATTGCTAATCGTCGGTTCTTTGATCAAAAACTTCACGCTTATTGGGATATCGCGAAAGAGATCCAACGACCATTAACCTTGATGATGCTCGATGTCGACAATTTCAAGTTATACAACGATACCTATGGTCACCTTGAAGGAGACTTGTGTCTGCAACGCATAGCAGAAGTGTTGAAGACTGAATTCGATGTGTATAAGAACTCGGTCGTGAGTCGATTTGGTGGGGAAGAGTTTGCTTGTTTACTTCCAGGTATCGATGGTGAAATGGCAACATTGGTGGCACAAGATATATTAGCGGCAATCACAGCACTTGCTATTCCACATCAAAAGAATGATGGCAGCCATGTCACTGTGAGCATTGGAGTCCATAGTTTGGTGCCTCAGGATGATGAATGCCCGACAGAATTAGTCACTTTTGCTGATCGCGCTTTGTATGAAGCGAAAACCCAAGGCCGAAATCAGCATGTGGTGTGGCGCAACGCATAAATACGCTGAGTTACCTCAATTGAGTCGTAAGTTGGAAAATGTAAGCCTTCTCAACTAAAGTTGAGGAGGCTTTTTTCTTGTTAGCGCTACTGGAATGTGTTTTTGGGTGCTCTTGTTAGTAAATGCTGTGAGCACAAAGTCATAACCTTAGGCACAAGAACAAAGTTTTGCTGAGATTGGTGAGCCGTTGATTTTCTAAAGCCAGAAAACATCAAAAAATATGAATGGATTCCGTAACTAAACCAAGACTTCTTAAAGTTTATTACTAAACCAATGACTATTTTTACAGCTTTGTTGCTTAGTTATGTCTGAAAATGGATGTTTAGCGGCCAATTTGTGACATCCCTCAATTTTTTCTGGCTTTTTATCGAGTAATAGCGCAGAATACGCGCCTCTCATCGTCGAGGCCCAAGCTTGTGGTTGCTGTTGCAGAACTTTTAAAGCGAAAGGGGCCCCGTTTTTGTTAGATTATTTATTGGGATCCCAATGCAAGAATCTGTTACTGAATTTCGCCAGTTAGATCTGGCCGACACACTATTATCCGCACTTGACTCTATGGGCTTTGTTGCGCCGACTCCAATTCAGGCGGCGTCTATTCCGTTGCTTCTAACTGGTGCTGATGCACTAGGTAAAGCACAGACTGGTACAGGTAAAACCGCAGCGTTTTCTCTACCACTTCTAAACAAACTGAACCTTAAGCAGCACAAACCACAGGCGATCATCATGGCGCCGACTCGTGAGCTTGCTATTCAGGTTGCAGCAGAAATTAAGAACCTTGGTCAAAACATCAAGGGTCTGAAAGTACTAGAAATCTACGGTGGTGCATCTATCGTTGATCAAATGCGTGCTCTTAAATCTGGCGCACACATTGTTGTTGGTACTCCTGGTCGTGTTAAAGACCTTATCACTCGCGATCGTCTACACCTTGATGAAGTACACACATTCGTACTTGATGAAGCTGACGAAATGCTAAAAATGGGTTTCGTTGACGACGTAACTTGGATCATGGAACAAGCGCCAGAAACTGCACAACGCGTGCTTTTCTCTGCGACTATGCCTCCAATCGTTAAACAAATCGTTGACCGTTTCCTACGTAGTCCTGAGCGCATCGACGTTGCTGGTGAAAACCGCACTGTATCTAAAGTAGAGCAGCAGTTCTGGGTAGTGAAAGGCGTAGAGAAAGACGAAGCTATGAGCCGTCTTCTTGAAACTGAAGAAACTGACGCATCTATCGTATTCGTACGTACTCGTCAGGATACCGAGCGTCTAGCTGATTGGCTATCTGCACGTGGCTTTAAAGCGGCTGCACTTCACGGTGATATTCCTCAGTCTCTACGTGAGCGTACTGTTGATCACATCAAAAAAGGTGTTATCGACATCCTAGTTGCGACTGACGTTGTTGCTCGTGGTCTTGATGTGCCACGTATTACACACGTATTTAACTACGACATCCCATTCGATGTTGAGTCGTACATTCACCGTATCGGTCGTACAGGCCGTGCTGGTCGTACGGGTAAAGCGATCCTACTAGTTCGCACTAACCAAATCCGTATGCTTCGCACTATCGAGCGTGTAACTAAGTCTCGCATGGAAGAAATCCAACTTCCTCTACGTGACGTTGTTGCTGAAGCGCGCCTGACTCGTCTAGGTCAAGAGCTTCAAACGCAAAAAGAAGAAATTAACGTTGATGCATTCGTTGAGCTTGTAGAGAAACTACAAGAATCTATCGAAGTTGATGCAGCAACACTTGCAGCTATGCTTCTTCAGCGTCAGCAGGGTAACCGTCCTCTGTTCTACAAAGGTCCAGACCCAATGATCGCTGCTATCGAGCGTGATAAGCAACGTCGTGAGCGTCGTCGTGATGATCGTGGCGGTGAGCGTGGTGAACGTCGTGAGCGTCGTTCTTACAACAACGCTGACTGGGATACTTACCAGCTACAAGTTGGCCGTGAGCAAGGTGTTCAGGTTAAAGATATCGTTGGCGCAATCGCAAACGAACTAGGCCTAAGCAAAGAGTTCATCGGTGCAATCAAACTGGCACCAGAGCACACTTACGTTCAACTTCCTAAGAAGATGACTGCTGAAGTTTCTGCTCAACTTAAGAAACTACGCATCCGTCAAAACGACGTGAAAGCAGTTGTTGTTGAAGGTGAAGTTCTTCGCGAACACCGTGGTGGTAACGGTCGTCGTGACGGCAACCGTGGTGGCTACCGTGGTAACCGTGATGGTGGCAACCGTCGTGATGGCGAGCGTCGCTTTGACCGTAACCGTGGCGGTGATAACCGTGGTGGTTACCGTGGTAACCGCGATGGCAACCGTGATGGTGGTAACCGTCGCAACCACAACTCTGACCGTCGTCGTAACGACGCATAAGAGTCAGTCGCTAAAGCGCATTACATAAAGAAACCGAGCCTATATGGCTCGGTTTTTTTATGCCTGTTTATTGGTAAATACCAATGAGGATAAGGGCGTGTTCTATAACTGATTCGATTGTTATCTCAAACCTTAATCCTTACTCTAACCTTATTCTTCTTGCTGGGTGATAGTGTCAGTTAACGGCAGCGCTTTTTTTGGAGCGTTGAGGAATTTGTTGATTGCCGCGTAGCTATGGTCACATGCCTCTTGCTGTAGCTGGTACAAGTTCAAGAAGGCATGAATGGAGTTAGGGAGTTCCAGATATCGAGCATGGACACCGTGGGTGATCAACCTATCGTAGTAGCGGCGACCGTCATCTTTGATCGGGCAATATTGTGCAGTGATCACTAAAGTTTCAGGGTGATCTTGGTTGATCTGACCGAATAAGGGGGAGGCATGATAACGATCTTCGTAAGGCACGAAATACTGCTCAAAATACCAAGCGATTTTCTTTTTTTCTAGTAAGTGCCCAGAACCATATTGCGCGAGTGAAGGTGCACTCATGGTGTAATCCAAGCTTGGGTATATCAAGACTAGCTTATCAATTTTGCCTTTTAGCGGGCAGCTACGAAAACCCCACTCTTGTATTAGGGTGGCGGCCATTGCTCCACCAGCTGAATCGCCAAGTACGCGTAACGAGCGTTGATAAGGGATATTAGCTTTATCTAAGGTCGTAAAAACGTTGTAGAGGCTATGGCGACCGTCGTTTAATCCCGCAGGATAAGGGTGTTCGGGAGCTAAGCGATAGTCGATAGTGATCACAATCGATTGGCTAGCATGCGCCAGCTGGCGACTAATGCTGTCGTATACCTCGATATTGCCCGCCAAATGCCCACCACCATGAAAGAATAGAGTGACAGGGCAGTCTGTATCTAAAGAAAGCGCTGGCGCTGAATGGGCATGGTGAAGAGTGAGAGGCTGATAGATACGACATGGAATAGTGCTGTTGGCGATCATCGTATCTGTGGTGTGGACAGCAGCAATGTCTTGGCACTGATACTGTTGCGTTAGTAGCTTCAGACCGTCGCGTGCAGCATTAGCATTGAGAGGCGCATCTTGGGTTTGTTGGTGGAAGGCATTAAGCCAACTGCGTAAGTGGCTTTCCATTGGTTGGCATGGTTCCTTGTTTTTGTTGTAAGTCGATCTCAGCCGTGCGCTTTAGCAGATATTGTTTGAAATTAGCGCATCGAGTTGGCATGTGACGGCGGGGCTTGAAATATAGATTGATTTCAAATTGGCTTGAGACATAGTCGGATAGCACGGGTTGCAGCTTACCGTGAGTGAGTTCATGACGGATCAGACAGTAAGGTAAGTAAGCAATCCCTCCTCCCGCAAGGGCGATGTTTTTAAGGATTTCGCTGTCATCGGCTTCGACGGTTTGCGGGATCTCGGCTGCGCTGTAATCGCCATCATCTTCAAAAATCCACTTATTGCCACCCACAAGTGTTGCGGCATATAAGCATAAGTGGTTCTGGAGATCTGATGGCACAACAGGCTCGCCAAATTTAGTGATGTACTCGGGTGAGCAGCACGCCATTAATGGCTCTTTGAGTAGCGTTCGCTTCACCAGTAGGCTGTCTTTATCTTGTAGACCACGGTAGGTGGCGTTGGCGCGTATCGCAAAGTCAACATCATGGGTATGGTCAACATCAAAGGCGGTTTCAAGTACCACGAAATTGACCTCAGGATGAAGCTGTACGTATTCGCCAATGATGGTGGCGAGGTAATGTTTGGCATACAGCGGCGTGCTTGCAACACGGATCGTGCCGCGATCTTCATGACTTAAGTTCTGTACTTCATCAAAGATATCGTTGATTTGGTTATTTATTTGATTGAAGCGGTCGTAGAGTCGTTGTCCTGCTTGGGTTGGGCTGATCTTGCGTGTCGTACGCTTTATTAAGCTGACGCCCATGCTTTCTTCGAGTTCATTGATCCAGCGGCTCGCAGCGGAAGCTGAGATCCCATATTGCTTAGCAGCTTCGCTGAGCGAACCTGCGCGGATGACGTGAAGAAAAAAGACAACCTTGTCTAACATTTGTTAATTCCATTGTGCTAATGCTCTCGAAACAAAGCCTCATAGCTAATGAAAGAGAGTGAATTGGAAAATTCAACTATACCAAAATAACCTTATGCATCTTATTGCAAAATTATTTCATCTTGAGAATGTGAATGAAACCTGCAAGTTATAAGAAAATAATTATGAAAATCTGAATTGCATCAATGTTGGTAATCAAATTGCATAACTGAACTATCATGATTTTATTCAATGACTTTAACTTTTAGCGCAAGGATGACTTGCGGTTGTGAAGAGGGGAAACGTTATGCTAGCGAATAAAGTGTGCTTAGTGACGGGTGCTGCACAGGGAATTGGGCGATGTATTGCAGAAACCTTTGCAAAACACGACGCAAAGATGGTGTTAGTTTGCGATATGAATGCCAGCGCAATGCAGGATTTAACGGAAAGCTATTCCAACGTTCGCGCCGTTGAATTGAACGTGTGTGACCGAGCGGCTATTAGCCATTTGATTGCTCAGAGCAAAGATGAGTTTGGCACCATTGATGTGTTGGTAAATAACGCTGGGATCACCCGCGATAACCTAATCGATAAGATGACCGAAGAAGAGTGGGATATGGTGGCGGATGTGAACCTCAAGGGCGTGTTCAATATGACCCAAGCTATCGCGCCTTTGATGATGGAAAATGGTAGCGGCTCTATTATCACCATGTCTTCTGTGGTGGGGACTGATGGCAACATAGGTCAGAGTAATTACGCCGCAACTAAAGGTGGTGTGATTGCCATGACCAAAGGTTGGGCGAAAGAATTTTCACGCAAAGGGGCTCAAGTTCGCGCTAACTGTATTGCCCCAGGCTTTGTAGAAACACCAATGACAGTCGATTTACCTGAAAAAGTGCTAAGTTTCATGAAAGCAAAAACCCCGTTACAACGCATGGGTAAGCCGCAAGATATTGCTAACGGTGCGTTATTCTTAGCGAGTGAGCAATCTTCTTTTATTACAGGGCAGACATTAAAAATAGACGGTGGCTTGGTTATATAACCTAGTGTAAATAAATCGCAACTATTTTTGTTATAGCCAAATAAATATAAAAAAATCATTTAAGCCCTTATTTAAATATAAGGGCTTTTGTTTTTATCTATTATTTAACTATTAACGATATTGTTAATTAATTAGTTTTCAAAATTTGCGACAGCGATTCACATTTATACTCACCTTTAAGATCTTCATCACCACTACTGTTAATAAAAAGATATAACATGCGCATGAATGGTTAATGAGGTTAAAATAACTAGAGGTAATATCGTTACTGATTACTTAATAATTTAATATCTTACTGAAGCAATATTATTCGTACTTCTTTCTAAAGGAATATTCTTATAGGTCTTTAATTACCACGGACTTCGGGTTTTTTACGCCTGAAATATGAGGAAAGTTCAATGTCAATCGCGTTTTCTCGTCAACCATCAGCATTTAAGTTGATGTGCATAATTATTATGCCAGCCATGTTATCAATGTATGGACTGGTCGCTATTGTTACTGTATTTATGGTAAATGATTTAGGAATGTCAGAAAGTGATGCCTTTTTAATTAATGGTGCAGCTTCTGCTTTCTCTACAATTATTTATGCAATTGGTGGATATTTAGCCGATAAAGTGATCGGTGTTAAGCGGTCTTTGATTATTGGTAACCTAGGTATTGTTGTAACACTGCTCTTGTTAAGTTATGCCGCTTCAATCGGCAGTATACCGCTCGCTATGATAGGTATCGCGGGTGGTGGGGTAAGTCGAGCATTAGCCAATAACTGCCCGTCAAACTTGATCTCCAAAGCCTACAACAAAGATGACAATCGCATCGATAGTGCCTTCACCCTTTACTACATGATGATTAATATAGGCTCATGTGTGTCATTAATCATCACCCCCATTATCGCGCATAAATATAATTACGCTGCTGGATTTTCGATTGCCGCATTATGGAATGTCCTCACTATCGTAATTTATCTGGCTAAACGTAATTGGGTTAAAGAAATTGGTTCTCCTGCTGATTTTGAAAAAATTAACTTCCGTACTTACGGTTTGTTATTACTTGGATTAACCGCTTTGACGCTAGCAGGCAGCTGGTTAATTACCCACTACGAATTAATGCAAGTTCTACTTGTTATTGCTTTGGGTGTTGCATTTACTTTCTTTATTAATTACATGCGAAAAGAAAGCAAAGCTCAGCAGAAAAAGATGATTGTAAGCTTAGTTTTATTAGGTTTCTCAGTTATATTCTTTATCCTCTACAAACAAATGCCAACATCGCTAACCTTCTTTGCGATCCATAATACTCGTCATGAGTTCTTAGG
This sequence comes from Photobacterium jeanii, assembly GCF_001650345.1. Taxonomy (GTDB): domain Bacteria; phylum Pseudomonadota; class Gammaproteobacteria; order Enterobacterales; family Vibrionaceae; genus Photobacterium; species Photobacterium jeanii. The sequence goes on from NZ_LVHF01000033.1 coordinate 483,951, forward strand.
CATTCCATTCGATCCTGTTTCAACGCAAGCATTGAACCCGTTCTGGATAATTATTCTTAGTCCATTACTTGCCATATTCTATGAAAAAACAAGTGCCAACGGTAAAGGCGCATCTTTACCATTAAAATTTGCGGTAGGGATGATTTTCTGTTCGCTGGCTTTCTTGTGCTTATCTTACGGTGCGTATTTCATGGCTGATGCGGAAGGTCGTGTTTCAGCATTCTGGCTGATTTTAACGCACTTATTCCAAGGTCTAGGTGAGCTCTTGATTAGTGCTTTGGGTATTTCGGTACTTGCGCAATTAGTCCCTAACCATATGATTGGTTTTACCTTAGGCTTTAGAACCCTGACCTTAGGTATCTCGGCTGTGATTGCAGCCAACCTTGCGGTGTACATTGCGGTACCTAAATCGGCAGGTGCGGTTGATTCTCTACAAACTTTACCTGTGTACGCAAGTTACTTCCTCAAAGTCGGTATTGGCGCTTTTGTGATGGCATTGCTAATGCTGTTTACAGCGAAAAAACTCGACAGCCTTATTCAAGACCGCGAGCAAGAAGAAGAAACCGTGGCGGAAACGGCGAATTAACACGCTCTGCTCCTTACCCTCAATTGTTAGGGTTACCACTGTTGAAAGCTCCTCATTGAGGAGCTTTCTTTTTGACGTATTGATGGTGATGAAAGTAAGTGATCGAAGCGACATATGTTGTCGTTACTATATGGTATGTTATTCTGTATTGGTTTTGAGGTAGTAACTTAGCAGTAACAATTGGTAATGAGTGATAGCGATATGTCCCTTCTTCAACAACAAGCTTTTGATCATGCGATTCTGTATTTATCATCGGGTGATGCGTTGTCGTGGTCAGTACAACAAAGAGATGATTTCATCGCGCAGTTGAAGTTGTACCAAGCGCCAGATGAATCAAAGTCTGTTTCATTGGCTTTGCTGCAAGCGACGCTCAAGCGCTTTAACCCTGAGATTGAATTTTCAGCCATGTTTGCTGCAGGTGAGCAGCCTTTGTGTGCGGATCGAGACGATCTTTCGCTGCTGTTATTTGCTGCTGTTGCGTTATATGAGGAGTAACCAGTGGATGAGCAAGAAGTAAGTTTCACTGCAATGTCGCATTATTTTGCGGCGTTAAGCGAAATAACAGAGACTCAAGCTCAGCGGGCAACCTCAGATGAGCAGAGTCAGTTAGCTGACTATTACAGCCAAGTTGGACAGAGTTTCCCTGTCGAAGGAGGGCTTGACCCAATATCGAATGATGAGTTTTGTTTTCACTACCAAGTGTATATGTCGCAAGTGGAGAAGCTCTATCAGCAAGATTACCAACAAGGTTGCGAGATCAACGTATGGGCTATCAGTGGGTTAAAAAGAGATGAGGTTAGAAATACTGCCGTTTTGAGCTGGTGGCTTGATGCTAAAGAATCCCATGGTTTGGGTGAGCGTCTATTGGCGCAGGTGATCAATGATCATTTGCCAGTGATAAATAGCGAGAACCTCTATCGTGAGCCATACACAGTCCGTGCTGAAAGTTTGCCGTTAGCAGAGCTACAAGATCGGATAGATATTGAAATCAGCTCTGCGCAACTTTTGATGTTCTGGGAGGTAAAGATTGATGCGCCAGAGGGCAAAAATCAATTATCCCGCTACGCCAAATTATTAGAAACCAAGCGACGTATGTTGTCACCTAATGGTTCGCATGCCTTGATATATCTCACTTGCAAGCAGTCAGCGAGTCAGGGGGATGATGAATCCAGTGGCGCTTATTGTTTGAGCTGGGCACAGCTAAGGCAGAGCTTTTTAACCGTGTGCCAAACATTACCCATTCACTCACAGTCTCAGCAGTTACTGAATCAGTATTGTCAGTTTATTAAGCGTTTTTGAGGGAAATAATGAAGTATAACCAACAACTTACTCAGCTCGTGATTTCAAATATTGAAAACCATGAAAGGGCAAAGCTGGTTTTAGATGAAGTTAACCAAGTTTTGCTGGCGCGTATTGCTAAAGAGGTGCAAGCCTCTTTGTCGACATTACCTCATACTCTTGATGAAGAGAGTCATTTTAAGTTTTACGATGAAGGGTATATCGATTTTGGCTTTGCGTCTTGGTTAGAGGAAGAGCAACGATTGGGATACTTTTCAATCGAAGCTTCAGAGACTGCGGACGAGGCTGATCACGAATGGCTGACGCATGTGTGTGGATTAGTCGATAGCAGTAATTGTTTGTTGCTGCGCTTTTATCCTCATTACCGAACCTTAGGTTTAAAAGCCGTGGTGTTCAAGTCGCGCTTTAAAGAGGCTTTTCTACATTCTCAGTTGCCCGAGCAGGGTTACAAGCTATCAGCAGATGGCTATGCGATTGAGTACCCGTTTAAGCTCAACCACCAAGATATTCTGCAAGGTTATCCGCACGATCTTGAACAGGCGATGGTGCCTGTGACCAATACAATGTTAGCCTTTGAGCATGCTTTGCCGGAGTTTGAAAAGGTGCTCGCGACATTGAAAGAAAAAGCTTAATCGCTGAAGAATAAAGAACAGAGACAAAAAGAGCGCTTCGGCGCTCTTTTTACTAGTAAAAACGTTAAACGCTTAGTGTTTAAAAGTTTTTGATTCGTCTTGGCTGGTCGCGGTGAGATCGCCGGCTGGGTTGATGAGGTGCGGCACGATCTTTGGAAGATTAAGCTCAATGTCTTGGTCTGAAACCGGATCAATGACTTCGTTGTACCAACCGAGTAAACCCATTACCGCGTAGCCGATAGCATCATCGTTATCGCGGTGCTCAAGGATAATTTGTAAAAAGCGAAGTATTGCCTTGTCGTTAGACTTAGCTTGCTGAAGGGTTTCTTGAAAAACTGCAGTGGATTCGGCCACTAATCCTTCGTACTCGGTTTCGATTGCTACTTTGAATGAGCCGCCATCAACAGAAATTTTCATAGTTATTGCCTTAGGTTCTTCGTCGACAAAAATAGTGTGTGCATTATGGCAGCGTCGCTTTGGTTGACGCTTTGATGTCACACCGACTAACGAACGATTGTACTCGATAGTTTGTTCACTTGATGGAAAAAACAGCACATCGTGTGCTTTTGTGAATATCTGTTTGTAAAACATCACTCTAGTCTATAAGGTGTATTTTTTATATATCTTTATGGTTGTGAGTTGGTATGCGATCTCTGTTCCTGCGAATGCGCTTTATCCATTGGGTTGGTGCGCTAGCGCTATTCATTAATGCGGCTTTCTTTACTGATGCGTTATTTTCCCAAGTGCTCCAATTTGTCATTGTGGCAGTGTTGATTGTTCACGATTTGGATGAAAAATACTGGGGGGTAGAATCGCTCAAGCAGGTTCAAAATTACATGCGCCGCTTTGAAGATAAAGATCTGTCGGTCGCCTGCGAGGTGGATAGTCGCTACAACAGTGAAATGGGCGCAGTGTTGAAAGTGATTAATGCCTTTCGCTCGAATGTGAATGAAGCATTGGTCGGTATTCAACGCCAAGCACGAGAGAGTGATGACGTTGCGGATTTGCTGACCACAAAAACGAACTCTATCTCTACCCGTATTCAAGCTCAGGATACCTTGGTTGAGAACGTGACTGCTCAGTTTCACTTGTTGGATCAAACCGCGACCGAGCTACAAGCAAAAGCCGAAGCGACTGAGCAACAGGTTATTAAAACCCAATCAGGGCTACAGCAATCCAATCAAGCGATGGGGAGCATGGTTGCGAGTATTGGCTCTTACATGGACAGCAATATCGAGCTAGATAACAAGTTTAAGTCGCTGCTTGAGCAAACCAAATCGATTGAAGGTGTGGTTTCTGTGATTGGTAACTTAGCCGATCAAACTAACTTGCTGGCGTTGAATGCGGCAATCGAAGCGGCGCGGGCGGGTGATCATGGACGTGGCTTTGCCGTCGTAGCAGATGAAGTTCGTCAATTAGCCATGTCGACCCAAGACAGCCTCGATAAGATTAATCAGATCATCGATGGCATTTTAACTGCAGTGCAAGATGCCGGTGAACAAATGAAGGCGCAATCAGATGCTTTGGCGACGTTGTCTGAGCATTCTCGTACTAGCCAAGATGAAGTCAGCAGTGCCAGTGATAATATCGAGGGGATTTTAGCGCTACTTGGGCAAGAAAACCCGCAGGGTAATGTGGATGTGAAATACATTAGTAAGCTGGTCAGTGAAGTCGCGAAAGAGATTGATGAGCTTAAACACCTATCGAGCTCAAATGCGCATGATTGCCATGAATTAGAACAGCAAGGGCAACGTTTAACTCAGGCAACAGAGCAAATTGTTGACCAGTTAAAAGCTTTTAAAACACAAGAGGTGAGTTGATTTTCGTCGCTAAGATCTTAGTGTTGGAGTTGAGATAAAAAGAAACGGCAGGGTAGTGATGACTCTGCCGTTTTTATTTGTGTTTTATCGTGTAGTTAGCGCTAGCTTAGAGATGACTGTTCGCAGAGGCGATTAAGGCGTTAAGCTTTTCACACTGTCACGTTCCATCAAGGTTGGTTCAAGTTGGATTACCTTGTTGGAATCGCTTTGTTTGTTGATTTTCTCAAGCAGCGTATCCACAGCTTGCTGACCAAGACGGTGCTTTGGTTGATGGATCGTGGTCAGTGATGGCGTGATATATTTTGCTAGCTTGATGTCGTCGTAACCCACAATAGATAAATCATCAGGTACGCTGATCCCTTGCTTGTGGGCTGTATTGATCACTCCCATCGCCATCATGTCATTACAAACGAATAATGCGGTTGGTAACTTTCCATTTTTATAAATGGCATTAAAAGCTTTTTCACCGCCTTCGCACTCAAAATTGCCCGAGGCAATCCAGTCTTTGTTAATCGTTAAGCCAGACTCTTCCATCGCTTGTACAAAGCCAGATAAACGTTGCTGGGCAGGAAGCTTATCAAGCGGCCCGGTTAAACAACCGATTTGCGTATGCCCTTTTTCGATCAAGTGCTTGGTGGCGAGGTAACCACCATGATGGGAATTATCTTGAATTTTATCGCTTGGAAAGTCGATTGGGCCCCAATCCATTACGACTGTCGGTACTGGCTGGTGGCGAGCGAATAAATCAAACGCGCTGGTTTCCACTTCGCTACACATGAGTAATAAACCATCGACACGCTTTTGTAGAAGCATATCAAGGTTTGAGCGCATGCGGTCGATGTCACCTTCGGTGTTACAGAGGATTAAGTTATAGCCTTGCTCGTAACAGCGGCGTTCAACACCTTTAACGACTTCACCAAAAAATGGGTTGGTGGAGGTCGTTACTAGCATGCCGAAAGTACGCGTGTGGTTTACTTTGAGACTGCGGGCGAGGGCTGAAGGTGCGTAGTTCAGCTCTTCAACGGCTGCACGCACACGCGAGGAAATATCTTCACTGACAAATCGTGTTTGATTAAGTACGTGGCTGACGGTTGAGGTTGATACGCCAGCATGTTTTGCAACATCTTTGATGGTTGCCATACGATGTCCCTGTATTGTCGCGCGCCCCGTGACAAGCACGGGGCGTATAGATCGATTAACTATGTTCTAGCAGGAAGTGTTTCACTTCTCGGCGGTGCGGGATTGAAGTTTGAGCACCGAAACGGGTAACAGAAATCGCAGCGGCTGCGTGAGCAAATTTAATCGCATCGTGCAGAGATTTACCTTCTTGAAGACCCGTTAGCAGGGCACCGTTAAAGGTATCACCTGCGGCAGTGGTATCTTTGGCATCAACTCGGAAACCTTCCACTTGTACGCCTTGGCCATTCTCACTCAACCATACCCCTTTGCTACCAAGGGTGATCATCACAACTGGGATGCCTTTTTGGTGAAGGGCATCGGCTGCTTGTTGTGCTGATTGAGTATCATCTACTTTAATGCCAGTAAGTAGTTCGGCTTCTGTCTCGTTTGGCGTAATAATATCAATAAGTTGCAATAAGTCATCACTTAATGCTTGAGCAGGTGCTGGGTTTAGCACCACTTTGGTATTGGCTTGCTTCGCAATACGTGCTGCTTGCTCGATAGTATCGATAGGTGTTTCAAGTTGCATCAATAGCGTATCAGCATCGCTGATCAAAGCATGGTGTGGTGCGATGCGCTCTGGGGTTAGGCAAGCATTCGCTTCTGCCGAAATACAAATGCTGTTTTCGCCTGTCGCAGCGACTTGGATCATCGCAATGCCCGTAGGGGTGTTTTCTTCAACCATTACTGCATCAATGTTGATGCCATCGTTGGCGAATGCTTGGCGAATATCAAGACCAAAGCTGTCGTCGCCCACCGAGGCGATGAAAGCGATGTCTGCGCCTAGACGCGCTGCCGCAACGGCTTGGTTCGCCCCTTTACCACCTGGGATCACAGTGTAACTATGTCCATGAAGTGTTTCGCCCGGGCGAGGGAAAGAGGCTACCTGAAGAACGTGATCGGCGTTAACACTACCAAGAACAACTAACTTATTCATATCGAGACCTTATTTCTACTGTGCTATTGCAAGTGCTTAATTTTTTTATGACTTGCGTTGTGGTCAAAATGCATGGGTTAACGGCGGCGTTAAACGATGAATTTTGATGTGATACTAACTTTAAGTTTTCTTTGCTAAATATAAAAGCTTCATTTATACATTGTCGTAATGACTTGAAGATGTTGAGAATGGAGAAGCACGACAAGTGCTTCTCCATCAAACTATGCGTTACTGCTTAGTTACAACTTTTAGGTCAACTGGGATGTACTCAGCCACTTTTTCACCTTTAAGTACTTTAACGGCAGTTTCTACACCTAGCGCACCGATTAGGTCTGGCTGTTGTGCGATTGTCGCGCCAAGGATGCCACGGTTAACCGCTGCAACACCGTCTTCCGTACCATCGAAGCCAACGATCAACACATCTTTACCTGATGCTTGAACAGCGCGAAGTGCACCGAGTGCCATTTCATCGTTCTGAGCGAAAACAGCTTGTACATTTGGGTTAGCTGCAAGCATGTTTTCCATTACGTTTAGACCTTTTGTACGGTCGAAATCAGCTGGTTGGCTTGCTAGTAGATCCATACCGCTGTTTTTCACTGCTTTCATGAAACCTTCGCCACGCTCACGTGCAGCAGATGTCCCTGCGATACCTTCAAGTTGGATAACGCGTGCTTTTTCGCCCACTTTTTCCATGATGAACTTACCTGCCATTTCACCACCTGCAACGTTGTCTGATGCAATGTGGCTAACTACTTCACCACGGCTTGCACCACGGTCAAGTGTTAGTACAGGGATGTTAGAGCGGTTTGCCATGCGGATGGCGTTAGACACAGCGTCAGAATCTGTTGGGTTGATCAGAATCGCTTTCACACCGCGAACAGTTAAGTCTTCGATGTTAGAAAGTTCTTTACTTGGATCGTTTTGAGAATCAAGAACAATCAGGTCATAACCTAGCTCTTTAGCTTTTGCTTCAGCACCTTCTTTCATGGTTACAAAGAAAGGGTTGTTTAGCGTAGAAACTACCATTGCCATAGTGTCTTGCGCTGCAGCTGTTGTGCTCATAGATGCTGACATAACTGCCGCAGAGATAAGGGTTGCTAACTTTTTCATTCTGTATTCCTTTTAGATTTCAGATCAGAGTCATTCGCTGCGAAATATCGGGGAACGCAGCATTGTTTCCGTTAAGGGTGGGGCTAAAAACTAGCCCCGAATTTAGGTGTTACTTGTTTTTGTTATCAACTAGTACCGCCAGAAGAATTACCACTGCTTTGGCAATCATTTGGTAGTAAGAAGACACGTCTAACAGGTTTAGTGCGTTGTTAAGGAAGCCAATAATAAGTGCACCAATCAGTGTACCCATGATGCGTCCTTTACCGCCGGCTAGGCTGGTGCCACCAAGCACTACCGCAGCAATTGCATCCAACTCGTATCCCATACCTGCAGTAGGTTGAGCCGATGAGAGACGAGAGGTTACGATGATGCCAGCCAGCGCTGCCAACAGGCCGCAGATTGCGTAGACGCCAATCTTGACGCGATCTACGTTGATGCCTGATAGGCGAGTTGCTGATTCGTTGCCACCTAGCGCGTAGATGTAACGACCAAAACGTGTGTGGTTAAGTAGGTACCAAATTGACGCGAAGACGATAACCATTAGCCAGATTGGCACAGGGATACCCATGGCGTAACCAGTACCGAACCATGCGAAAGTATCTGCAACATCAGTGAAGCCTGTAGAAATAGGACGACCGTCGGTGTAAACCATAGTCACGCCGCGCAGCAAGGTCATGGTTACTAAGGTTGCGATAAACGCCTGTACCTTACCTTTGGCAATCACGATGCCGCTGATCGCACCCAGTGCCGCACCTGCCAGTAGGGCAGTTGGAACCGCGATAATCACGGGAATTTCCATGCCGATCATAGTGGCAGCAAAGGCACCACAAAGAGCGAGTACCGAGCCGACGCTCAAATCGATACCGGCAGTTAAGATAACCAGCGTCATACCGACAGCGATAATGGCGTTGACAGATGTCTGACGTAAAATGTTAAGAATGTTATCAACGGTAAAGAAGTTCGGGTTCAGGAACGACACCACGATGATCAAGAAGATCAGAGCGATCAGTGATTTTTGTTCGATTAACCATTCTTTAGTAAATAGCTTGTTCGTAGAACCTGTGTTTGAATTTTGTTCTTTGCTCATAGCCTTGGTGCTCATGCTGCTACCTCGTTCACTTGCTTACCTACAGCGCAAGCTAGTAGTTTTTCTTGATCTGCTTCTTGGGCGCTGAATTCGCCGCTAATCTGGCCTTCGTGCATCACTAAAATGCGGTCACTCATGCCAAGTACTTCTGGCATTTCTGACGACACCAAAATGATGCTCATACCTTCAGCTTTAAATTGGTTGATCAGTTGGTAAATTTCTTTTTTCGCACCAACATCAACACCACGGGTTGGTTCATCCAAAATCAATACTTTTGGACGCGTCATCAAACCTTTAGCAATCGCGACTTTTTGCTGGTTACCACCAGAAAGGTTGCCGATGATTTGATCACGGGTTGGGGTTTTGATGTTGAAAAGGCGAATAAAGTCTTCAACTGCGGTCACTTCATCGTAGTGGTTCAGCTGAACACCTTTAGACAGTTGTTCGAGGGAACATAACGACATGTTCTCTTTTACCGATAAACCCAATACCAGACCATCGCCTTTACGGTCTTCAGAAATGTAGGCAATGCCATTTGCCAAACCATCTTGCGGACTGATTGGGTTAATTTGCTTGCCATCCAGTTTGATTTGACCTGATTCACTTGGCAGTGCACCGTAAATCACTTTCATCAACTCAGTGCGACCAGCACCCATCAGACCCGAAATACCTAAGATCTCGCCGCGATCAAGCGTGAAGCTCACATCTTTAACACCAGAGCCCGTTAGGTTTTTCACCTCAAGGCAAGTTGTGCCGTGTTTAACGTCAATGCGAGGGTATTGTTCATCAAGACGACGACCTACCATCATTTCAATCAAGCTGTCTTCATCGGTTTCAGCTACAGAGCGTTGACCAATGAACTTACCGTCACGAAGCACGGTAATGTCATCACAGATCTCAAAAATTTCTTTCAAACGGTGGGAGATGTAAACAATGCCGCAACCTTCATCACGCAGTTCATTGATCACTTTAAATAGTGACTCTGTTTCGGTGTCGGTCAGGGCGTCGGTAGGTTCATCCATGATGATGACTTGTGATTTGAATGATAACGCTTTGGCAATCTCTACCATTTGTTGTTCACCCAAACTCAGTTCACCCAATAATTGGCGTGAGCTGTGTTTTACATTAAGGCGTTTTAACAGCGCATCGGCTTCACGGTACATTTCAGACCATTTGATCCCACCAAAAGCATTGGTTTTCTCACGGCCAAGAAAAATGTTTTCTGCAATGGTCAGTTCAGGGATCAAGTTCAGTTCTTGGTGAATGATACTGATACCAGCTTCTTGGGAATGGCGAGGGCCATTGAAGTTCACGGTTTTGCTTTGGTAGCGGATTTCCCCGCTGTCCATCGCGTAAATACCCGTTAGTACCTTCATTAGAGTGGATTTACCCGCACCGTTTTCACCCATCAGCGCCATGACTTTGCCTGGGTATACATTCAAGCAAGCATGGTCGAGAGCTTTTACGCCGGGGAAGGCTTTTTCAATGCCTTGAAGTTCTAAAATTGGTTGAGTCATATCGGTTTCCTATGGCGTTAATCGCGGCTTAAAACACCACCCCGGATTGGAAAATGACATTGGCATAAGGTGTACATTCGCCAGTGCGAACGACAGCTTTGCTGTTTTGGGTATGCACTTTGAAAGCATCGTGCGGGACATAGTCGATGCGAATCGTTTTACCACAGGCTTGTTGTTCTTGCTCGATAAGGGTAATTAGTGCGGCGTGGTGTTCAGGGCTAACCGATTTAAACTCTTCCGCCATGATCACACCTTCAATCTGCATTTCACCGAGTACCGCTTTCACAGTTTCAATGAAACTTGGTACACCAGGGATAAGCGCTAAATCTATGCGTTGAGATTCATCAGGAATTGGTAAGCCAGCATCGCAAATAGTGATCTCATCAGTGTGCCCGAGTGTGGCAATCACATAAGAGAGCTCAGCATTGATGAGTGCGTTCTTTTTCATGGGTGCACCTTAGTTTTTAGTAGTGATGATGCTAATTGAGAATATCGCCCTAAAATCGACATTGGTGTTAAGTTTAGAGCATCGAAACGTTTACGCAAACGTTTCGATGGCTGAAATGTAGAGTTAAAAGTCGTATTTTGCACTTGGATTGATGACAAAATGTGACATTGATCGCTTTTGATGAGTGGTTAGTGATTAAAAAGCGAAGGGGCTCACACCGAAAAGGGGCGCTTAAAAATGAATAATATGCAGTAGTGTGATTATTTCTGCATTGTATAGTCGGTTTACGTATGCGAAGTAGGTAGGGATAACTAAACTAAGGCTAGATGACGATTTTTTGAACGGTCGATTAATGCTTCGTCGTTTCCATCGATTAGTATTAACTTATTGATATTTAGAATGAAGAGTGGCCGACATAATGTCAGGTTTATGTAAAGCTTTGCAAAAATTGCGGAATGTTTTTGATTCTTTGATCAAAATGAGATTATCATTCAGCTCCGAGAATGAATGATTGTTCATTAATTAAATTTAAGGTTGGTCGAAAGGCGTGTCGATTCTATCGCTGTCTGTCAATTCATGGTTGTTGGCACTCACGTTAGCCCCGTTATCTATGTTGGCGCTGGTCATTGGAATGAAGAAAAAAATTCAGTGGCTGACGGTGGGCTCTATGGTTGGTTTGGTATTGGCAACTTTGTTATTAGTGCTGTCCCAATACACAGATTATAAAAAGTTTGAGCAATGTATTATGCGTGGGGAAGGGTATAGCCCATTCTCAGGTTTGTGTATAAGGTCGGGGCAACGGGATTGATATTTGGTATCAAATCATCGCTTGCTCCATTTTTATTTTACTCCTCATTGATTTTTCTTCTTTCTGCTTATCTCTCTTCCTGCTTTATGTTTCATTTGTTTTATGGCTGCTTGTGACTAGAACACCCTCATTAAGAGTCAGAGATGTTATTTCATAGCATTTGAATGCGTATTTCTGCTGTTACTTTGGCATCAATATCACAATTTTTCGTGCAAAAATAACCCAAAAATAAGAGTTCGTTGCTTTTGATAATCAGGGCAAATGAGTCACTTTTGTCATTTATGCAATTTGGCATACACTAAATAGTTTCATATCTGTCATGTTTTTGACTTTTGTCACAATGGATGCTCATAAAGTAAACGGTACGTAGTACCCCAACATGCTAATGTGTAGCATATCAATATGAGTTTTATGCTGGCTAATTAGTACTTTGCGGAAGTTAATTTGTTATTTGGATAGACTAAGTAGCATTTGGTACTAGTGGCTAGGATATGTTGTAAGCCTAGAGGCATTAGTTGTTATATGTGCAGTGAATGTGAGTGTAAGAGTGTCGTTAAAGTTAGACGCAATTGGTGGGAAAAGCTGGTATGTAATGTGAAGTATCAGTGTACCGTGTGTAAGAAGATCATTCGACTGTGAATGATAAGCGGCGAGTGCGATGTAAAACCAAGAGGCTTTCATCGCAACACATAAGCATGACTCGCCAACGTTTTTTGCAAACATACCAAATTCTTCTTACTCAACCAGACCAAGAAAAAAATGCGCGTTTGCAGCCACTCAGTTTAGAGTCGCGATGATTACCTGACTAGAGTGGAAAAGTGCGTAAACCTGATCACCTTCTTCGAATTTGTCACTCGTAGGCTGTTGATCAGTTAGCAAGGAAGCACATAAGCAGTCATGCTCACTAATTTGCAATAAATATTCCGCGCTATGGACATGATGTTCGATAGTGTTGATGTTCCCCCTTATCGCATTGTCAAAAAGGGTAGGCTGAGGTTCACGAGCAAGTGACACAGCTGGCCCTTTTATTAATGCCACCACATCTTTCCCTACTTCTAAATTTAATCGCACTGTACTGCCATGGGTGATGGTCGCAGTCACTGTTGCTCCGCTGTTAAGTTGAATCTCGACAATATCGTGAAGTTCTTGGTTATTGATTTGGCGAATAGTGCCAAATAGCTGATTACGAGCACTGGTTTGGAGTGAGAACTTCGCCATTACGCCTAATAGGCTATGCAGTGGCGCTTGTTCATCATTTAATGCTTTTAGCCCCATGTCTTGGATTTGATCTAGCAGATCGTACATTTGTACTAATCGTTGCCCTGCAAGCGTAAGTTGCGCACCGCCACCGCCTTTGCCGCCTTTCTCACTATTGGTTACTGGCTGGCTCGCACGGTTGTTCATGTCTTTGATCGCATCGTGGGCAGCTTTATAACTAATGCCTGCGAGCTTGGCTGCTTGGGAAATAGAACCGGTTTCTGCAATGGCTTTTAATAAAGCAATGCGGCGAGGGTTAGCATACATTTTCCCAGTTTCAGACAGGGTGAGTTGTGCGTCAAAGTTCATCATAAATATGAATTAAATCAGTAAGGTTACGAGCTAGTGTATCCACTTATTGCGCTTTAGCCAAACTATCTCCCTGTAAAGTTTATGGTTAATAAAGAGAGAGTTCGTTTTTATGCGGTGCTGATTGTGGCTGAGAGCACAGTTAGTTATGTAAGCGATTCATCACGTTATGACATCACGTTTTTTATGATTTCATGGGCATAAACTTGATGCCACTATTGCTGGCAAACGTGGAGGAATACCATGACGATAGGAAAATACTTGAGATGGAAGGATGAAAACGGTAATGAATTTCGACCTGTTTCATTAACCGGCACCGAGTTGCTCAACGACCGCACCTTAAATAAAAGTACTGCCTTTAGCTATGAAGAACGTGAAGCGTTCAACTTAACCGGATTACTACCACCCAAAGTGCAGACGTTCGATGATCAGCTAAACCGCGTTTATGACGGTTTTCGCAATGCTTCAACGGATATTGAAAAGTATCTGTTCTTGCGTGCGCTGCAAGATCGTAACGAAACTTTGTTCTATGCCTTGATCTCTCGTCACGTCGAAGAGATGACCCCAATAATTTATACCCCAACCGTCGGTAAGGCGTGTCAGGAATTTAGCCACCGTTACCAAAAAGCGCGGGGGTTATACATCACTCAAGATAATGTCGAAAACATGGGGGAATTAGCACGTCATTTCCAAGGTAAAGACATTAAGATCATCGTGGTGACCGATAGCCAAGGGATTCTTGGGTTAGGCGACCAAGGTGTCGGCGGGATGGGTATTCCTATTGGTAAGCTTTCTTTATATACCTTAGGGGCGGGTATCCACCCTGCGCATTGTTTACCTATTGCCTTGGATGTGGGTACAGACAATCAAGACTTGCTTGATGATCCTATGTACCTTGGCGTACCGCGCAAGCGGATGCGTGGTGAAGAGTATAAGCAGTTTATCAATACGTTTGTTCAACAAGTAAAACGCCATTTCCCGAAAGCGGTGTTGCAATGGGAAGATTTCAGTAAGTCTAACGCGTTCGACAATTTATCGGCCTACGAAGAAGAGCTACCTTCATTTAACGATGATATTCAGGGTACAGGCTCTGTCGTGCTAGCTGGGATCTTAAGCGCGGTAAAAATCAAGCAAGAGACACTTGCTGATCAAACCTATGTTGTTTATGGCGCAGGGGCGGGTGGCGTTGGTGTGGCTGATCAAATCTACGCAGGTTTATTAAAAGAAGGGTGTTCGCATACAGCTGCGCGTGAAAAAATATTTGTACTCGATTCACAAGGTCTCGTGTTTGATGATCGTGATGGGCTGGATGAGTATAAAAAACGGTACGCGAAACCACGTAATATCGCTGAAGGTTGGAAAACTCAAGAATCAAATAAAGTAACGTTAAGCGAGTTAATTAACCATCACCCAGTAACAGTATTACTCGGCACAAGTGGCATTGGTGGGGCATTTAAAAAAGAACATGTTCAAAAAATGATGGAATACACGCCACGCCCAATGGTGTTTCCATTATCAAACCCAACTGCGAACTGTGAAGCCTTACCTGAAGATATTTACAACTGGAGTGACGGACAAGCGATAGTTGCAACAGGTAGCCCGTTTGCTGATGTTAATTACAACGGTGTGAATTATCGTATTGGGCAGGGGAATAATGTGTTTATTTTCCCTGGGGTAGGGTTAGCGGCAATTGTGGCGCAATCTCAGAAAATAACTATGGATATGTTCACCACAGCGTCTTACGCATTAGCAGAATGTGTATCGCCTCAAGATTTAGAAGTCGGTTGTATTTATCCAAGGATCAGTGAATTGAAAGCGGTATCACTTAAAGTGGCAACTTGTGTGTTGCAAAATTTGAAAGAAACCGACCCTAAATTACGTGATTTAGAGATAGAACAAGCACTCGCGCAAACCATGTGGGAGCCAGTTTACTTACCTTATCGTCGCGTATAATTAATCTCTTCAAGTGTTATTTAAAGAGCGGTGAGCATTCACCGTTCTTTTTATTCCTTAACTGGAATGTAAATCGTTAACTGCCTTCCACATGATTTTATCTATGCCATTAACATAGTTGATACCAGTCTCACGGCTCTCTATCACACTTTATTAATACCTATATCCGTATTTGTTTAGATATGGTTATGAAAAACGCATACGTTTGCGTCCTATTTGGCTGCCCCCTTCTTCCATTGCGTAGAAAAAAACACTGTACTTTAGGTTTATGACTCTAGGGTAAGTGTCTGTTTTTATATGTTTATTTTAAGTGATAAAAGTTCACTGCAAAAAGATGGGCTGCTTAGTTAGCATTGTTCTCGTTCGGTTCGTCATCACTTTGTACTGCCGCTATTGCTAGTTAATAAGGGCGTTTGATAGGTGAGTGATGTGACTTAATGACGTGTTAGAAGAAAGAGTATAGGAAGATAACATGTTATCGCACCCGTTAGAGCTGCATACAAAAATGGTCGGAAATTTGGCTTTGCTCCCAACTCATATTGAATTAGCAGGGCTATTAACACCATGGATCACTATAGCGATAGCTTGTTTAGGTTTGATTGTTTTATTACTTAAATTTGAGTGAGGGTTATGTATGGAAGTTAAAAATGAAGCGTCAATTAGGCTTTTGCGCAGCGTATTATCATCTTTGCAAATGGAAATGATGAATAAGCTTAAAAGTGGCAATGTTGAAGACATTGATGCTTTGCATGATGTCTATATCGAAGTTGTTGACTTGATGACAACAAAAATGAACAACCTTAAGTCAGCCGCTTAATTAGCAGTGATATTGCTTATGCGCCATTTAAAAATGCTGTTTAAACTCGTTTATTACTCATTACTAAGCCTTAATTTTCGTCCATTTAGGCTAAAAATGGCGCTCAGTAATGTTGAATTTAAACCATATTACCAACCTATTATGTGCACCAAGACAGGTTGTGTACTTGGTTATGAAGTTCTAGCCCGTTGGATAAGTAATAATGATGTAATTCTACCTGATAGGTTTATTCATTATATCGAAAAATATGGGCTACTTGATGCTTTAACAAGTTCTTTGCTTGAACAAGCCTATGAGGAACTTGGTGCGCTGTCAAAACAACAGTGGTTAAGTGTAAATATTTCACCTTCAATGCTAGAGAGTGACTTTATATATCAATACTTTAAATCTAAAAAGTTTAAGTATGCAGAACGTATTAAGTTAGAAATTACTGAACGAATACCAATCTCAGACTTTACGGTCATTAATGAGCAAATAACTGCACTGAGTAAAGAAGGCTTTGAATTTAGTATAGATGATTTTGGTGAAGGATATTGCGATATCTCATATATTAGCAAATTAAATGTTAACACGATAAAACTTGATAAAAGTTTAGTTTTAGATATCTGTCTTAATGTCAAAAAGCAAAGAATTTTAAAGGCTATTTTGGCACTGAGTAAACAACTTAACCTTCAAGTTATTGGTGAAGGTGTTGAGGATAAAGAAACAGCAATGCTTTTAACGAATATTGGTGTTTCAATGCAACAGGGTTTTTTCTATGGCAAGCCTTCACATAATTTACTAATAACTGAAAACATGAATTATCAGCGGTGTTGATATGATGAATTTAATAACAAAAACTATAATGAAGTTGAAAGTTGTATTTTTTGTGTTTTTCATTATTTTTACTTCTTTTAGTATTTTTGCCAGTGGCTCATATTGTACTCTTGGAGATATTAATGAAGGGAGTATTGGTCATGATTCCCTTTTGTCTACATCAAATACAGGATTTGTTGTTGTTAATACTGATTATAACTATGTGGATTTTGTTGTAGTTAGTACAAAGATTGATTCTAAACAAAGCTTTTCTTTTAAAAAACGAAATGAGAGAGACCCATATTTTTCTCAGAATCCATTTCAGGCGCACCTCTATACGCAAAATGGAAGGGTTCATAATTTTAGATTAGCTATGTTGAGTAAAATTATAACTAGAAAAAGGAAATATAAAGTTAAAGTTGAATATGATACAGCACGATTTGAAATGAGCTTGGTATCTCACTTGGCATTAAGTGATTTTGCAGTAAACTATCATCATAATGCTCAAATAATATTGGAATTCATTTGTAGAGATTAGTGGTTAAATATTAATGATGAAGATGTTTTTTTTACTGATAAGTGCCTTGTTTTCATTAGATGTAGCGTCACACGGTATATCTCCAGTTAGAATAGACGCTGGAATAAAGCCTCTAGGTGTGAAATTTCCAGTGAAAATTAGGATATATAATACAACTGAAATACCAAGAAAAGCCGAGGTTTTTCTTAGAGGGACTGATAAGGTCGAGGTTAAATTAGGAGAAACATCAGTAATAAAGCCGGGAGGCTATAATAATGGTATCGATATAAAAGTTTATTTGGTTGCAAAAAATAGTATATCAGACGTTTGTACGAGAATGAGACACTCAAGTTCAGAATCGGCTTATAACACTGTTATTTGTTCACATGTGAAAGTTATAACACCAGAGTAGTTAATATGAACAAAATTAAATTTATCTTTCTATCTTCATTTTTAACTATAAACTTATTGACTATTAGTGAAGTCGTGGCCAACGATCTTAGATTTGATGTTAGATCTTATACTGGAGCTTCATGTTCATCTTCAAAGAGGTTATCTAGAATTAAAGCTGGCGTTCGAGGCGGTGCAGCGAATGGTAAACGCAATAACATAAATCGTTATCATTGGACTGAAAATTATAATAATGATAAGCACTTATATATAGAGCTAGAAATTCCATTTTCATTCCATGATAACAATCCAAGTCCTGCAGAGTGCGTTCGTATATTGAAACAAGAAGAAAAAATGAGGGATTTTGAACTAGAAGAGAAAGAATATGAAATAGAGATGTTAAAGCAACAATTAGCATCACAAGAATTATTGTTAAGTCAGAATACATTTGTTAGTAATTAAGAGAGAAGTTAAATGTTTTTTATTAATAAGCCATCATTAATTAAAGTGTTTATGGTGTTAATTCTTTTAGATATTCCACTTGTTCAAGCCAATAGTCCTCAGACTGTAACTTTGACATATACAAAAACTATACCTGAAGTTTGCGCGTTTGTTGCTGGTGGAACTATAAATGCAAATTTTGGAGTTGCAGATAGTGAAGATTCTTCAGCCACTAGTTTTTCAGTTAAAAGTAACACTGGAACTACTAAATTTATGGTCACAGCATCAAACTATAAAAGAGCGCTAGGAAGTAATAGTCGACCATTAACAGATGCTAATTTTGATATTAAAGTTAATGAAGGTGCTTTTCAAGATTTATCATCTGTTAAAGGTAAGACTGAGTATTTAAGTACTGATGGTGATTTTTCAGTAAAACTTAAAACAGATTTGACTAATGATAGAATTAAAAAAGGCGTGCAGACGGTTGAACTGACTATTGAGCCTAGATGTTAATGTCTTCTTTTGGTGAAAATTAATTAATAGAATAATACATATTAGTTTATCTTTTTAAGTTGTTTAAGGTAAATAATGCAATCCACTTGTAAATGTACGACTGTAGTAAAAATAAAAAGAAATATATTTGAAAAAATCTTTTGGAAGAGTAAATACCTTTGCGTTAATTGTAAGAGGGTGATAATGGTATGAGTGATAAACTATTGGTTAAAAGGAGAATAAAAGTAGAAAGTAAACGTCTTGTCAGTAAGGCTCGAAATCGCTTTCTAGCTAAAATGTTATGTGATAAGCCACAGTAAACTTTACGTGATACTTTTCAATCTTAATTAAAACTAACTTTTATCTCGTAAAAAGAAGTTTTCTTATGATTAACCACTTATAATCATATTAGTTGTGATTTATAAGTGGTTTTTCATGCTGACAATTTCAAATAATGTACAATTAGCTGACTGGGAAATCGAGCTAACTGCTATCCGAGCGCAAGGGGCTGGTGGGCAGAATGTGAATAAGGTTTCCAGTGCTATCCACCTTAGGTTCGATATTCGTCGCTCGACCTTACCTGCTTTCTACAAAGAGCGCCTATTGGCAATGTCTGATCACCGGATAACCAAAGATGGTGTTGTAATCATCAAGGCGCAGCAATTCCGTACCCAAGAAATGAATCGTGAAGATGCTTTGAATCGTCTTCGCGAATTGATTGTATCTGCTGCTGTTGTTCAAAAGGCACGTCGAGAAACCAAACCAACTCGCTCTTCTCAAAGGCGCCGAATGGATAAGAAGTCTCAACGAGGTCAAACAAAAGCCCTTCGTGGGAAAGTGAATTTTTAACGCCTAATTAGGTAGTCAGATAGGTGGTGTTTAATAGGCAAAAAAACGTGGTTGTGTAAGCTTTCTGTCAGAATGTCTTATGATGTCGAACTGAATCTATAGTCCTCTTACTCTGTTAGGTATCCTTATTCACAATGGTGTTATTAAAGGCATGTCTTTGCTTTTATTTAAGAGATTTACGCAGGGTTATAAATGATAAAGTACGTAGCAGTAACGACACTTGGTCTGATGTTGGCTGGGTGTGGTGGTGATTCTGGTGGAAATAGTGGCGGTAATGAAGGCTCTTTCTCTTTGGCTTTCTCTGATGCACCAGTTGATGGATTGGATAAGGTCTGTGTTGCGTTTGACAAAATTACGGTGAAACACGTCAACGGTGCTGAGTCTTCTTGGGGTAGCGTTTCATTTGCGGCAGATCAAAGCTCAAAAGAATGTATTCCATCGGGACACACTATTCCTAAAGACAGTAATGGTAACCCAGAGTTTATGGTTATCAATCTACTGGCATATCAAGGCGCTAAAGCACTTCAAGTATTGAGCGAAGAGAAACTAGAGGCTGGTCAATATAGTCAAATGCGGTTGTCGGTGCTGTCTACATGGGACAATAGTGCAGATTTATACCCTGATGGTACGCCGTACTCTCATGTTCGTGAAATCATTACTGGTGATGTTTACGACATCCGAGTACCAAGTGGTGAACTTAAACTTGATGGTTTTGATGTCACAGCAAATGCGACTCAAGCTTATACCCTAGAGTTTGATCTTCGTAAAAGCATGGTTAGTAATGCTCATGGCTATCAGCTAAAACCTCGAGGGCTACGTTTAGTTAAGAACGAAAATGTAGCAACATTACAAGGTACCGTTGAGAGTGGCTCTTGCGCTGCAGAAGGTAACCTTAATAAAGCATATATCTACGTCTATCAACCTCGTAGTGATGATAATTATGGTGACTTAGGCAGTTCAACTGAGCCATTTACCTCAGCCAAAGTAGATGCAACACCTGGAAAGTACACGATTGGCTATCTTCCTCTTGGGAACTATGATATCGCGTTAGCATGTGATGGTGCTGCTGATGATCCTGAGAAAGAGGAAGGGGCATCAGCGATTAGTTTGATGACGCCTGTATATAAGAACCAAGCTCTAACGACAACGGGATTAACGTTAGATGTTAAATACTAGCGTTGAGTATTGTCGTGATCCTGTAAACTAGAAAGCATGAAGTACCCCTCTGCTATGGGAGCCAGTGTTGTAAAGACGCTGGCTTTTTTATTGGGCATTCCATTAATTACTTAACGCTATTAAGATATACCCATAAAATATACCTAGAAAGTAGAAAGAAAGTCCATGTCTCTGATGATCCCAATGGTGATCTTCATGCAGCAAAGGCTGGCTGAGCGTGCCAACAAGAGTGACGCCGCCGCTATGCAAGCGTATATGAAGATCGCCCAGCCCTTTTATGGGGTGAAAAGTCCTGAACGCAAAGAAGTGTTCAAACTCGCTCGTGCTCATACTGAAGTGAATAATGTCGAAAACTACCGTCGCTTGGTGTTGTGGTTGTGGTCTGGTGTTTATCGTGAAGAGCAGTATCTAGCAATGGATGTTGCTGAATACTATAAAAAATTCCGTACCATAGAGGTTTTCGGTGTCTATGAAGAGATGTTGAAAACCGCTGATAACTGGGACACGGTAGATAAAATCGCCTCTAATCTAGTGGGTAAGTTAGTTCAAGAACACCGTGAGCTAGAAGCCAAACTTATTGAATGGCGTACCTCTGATAATATGTGGTTGCGACGGGCATCGTTACTCGCGCACCTGAAGCACAAAGGTGACACTAATTTTGCGCTGTTATCTGAAACTATTTTGATGTTGGCGCATGAAAAAGAGTTCTTCATTCAGAAAGCCATTGGTTGGGTATTACGTGAATACTCAAAAACTGAACCTGAATTAGTGAGCGCTTTTACTAAGCAACATAGCCAATTGTTGGCTCCGCTGAGCCAACGCGAAGCAATGAGAATTATGATCAAGACTTCTTGCTGATTGGTATAGCCTCCCTTTTTCGTTGTGCTTCTATCATCACTTAACTATGTGTATCCGACCTTTATGAGATAGTCGTTATTGCCAATCTGAGTGGTGTTAGGAGCAACACCCCCTAATTCTCTTCGTTTATAGTCGAATCTTTTTTAGTTCAATGCTTGCTTCTAACAGCTTTTGTGTTAATCTAATAAAACATTGTTCAAAATAATAAGTTCCACATTAACTCAAAGACAGTAAAAGCTGGAACTCAAATTTTCACTTTAAAAGATATGGTGGATAACAAATGAAGAAATTTTCATTACTGATGTTGGCGGCATCTTTGCTTGTATTGGCTGGCTGCAATGGTGATAACCAGCACTACCAATCAGGTGCTCCTCAAGTGTATAGCCAGCAAGGAGAGAGCGTTGAAAGTGAAACCTTGGCTTATTACCACAGCGCCTCGGTCGAACTAGAACGTGAACAAGTTGAACCTCGTTACTTGAGCTTATTAGATAAATGTACGCAGGATAAAGAGTTTCAGTGTACTGTGGTCAGCAGTAGTTTAAATACCGATCGTTATGTGCAAGCAAGTGTCGAAGTGCGCATTCTACCAACCGGTGTTAACGATTTTCTGGCTGTAGCCTCGCAACATGGTGAAACGAAAAACCTATCTACAACTAGCGAAGACTTAGGTGGCGCGTTAGTTGATAATGAGCAACGCTTAGCGATGTTGTTAAGTTATCAGCAAGAGCTGCTAGAACTGAAAAAGATGTCAGCGCAAGACGTGCAATCTTTGGTTCAAATCGCAAGCGAGCTTGCGAAGGTTCAGTCTGATATCGAATTAGCGCAAGGTGAGCGCTCGAAGCTGAAACAACGAGTGAACATGGATGTAGTCAATGTGAGTTTGTATTCTTACGAGCCACCATCGTTCATGACACCAATTAAAGATGCAGGTGAGGGGTTTGTTTCAAACCTAGCTGATAGTATTGGTCAGGCAATTACAGCGATTGCTTTCTTACTACCTTGGTTACCTATTATTGCTATCTTCGTTTATGTGGTTCGTAAGGCTTGGTCTTTTGCTCGTCGAGCAAAGTCGAAAGAGTAACGAAAGAAGCGTCGTGTAAAGTTACTGCTTCAGAAACAACAAAGCCGAGGTTATCAACCTCGGCTTTTTAGTGTTCGTTTAACTGAAATCAGTTATTAGAAGTACAGGCGAACGACTGATTCAGCAACACAGCCTGGGCGGCGACAGCCTTCGATTTCAACTTTGATTTCTTGCACAATCTCAAGGCCACGCTTAATGGGTGTTACCGATTGAATTGAAGTACGTGCGCGAACTCGAACGCCTGCTTTTACAGGGTATGGGAAGCGTACTTTGTTTAAACCAAAGTTTACCGTCATTTTCGCTGTTGGGTATGCTTGCTTAGTTGGGTCAACACTATCGGTTAGCACTGAAAGTAGTGATAGCGTTAAGAAGCCGTGTGCAATCGTCGTTTTAAACGGAGACTCTTCAGCAGCACGCTCAGGATCGGTATGAATCCACTGGTGATCTTCGGTCACGTCTGCAAAACGGTTGATACGGTCTTGATCAACGATTAGCCATTCGCCAACGTGAATTTCTTCGCCCAAAGTCGCTTCAATATCAGCTTTTACCAATTCAGCTTCTTCTGGAAGCTCAATCGGTGCTGGTTCTTTGACTTCTGGTTGCGGTGCAATAGCATCGTTAGACGCAACAAGCTTGTGCTCACGACCCCAAGCAGCGATAGGGCTATTGTTCGCCTTATCAAGCAACTCACTCCAGTAATCGCGCATAGATGGAGATAGCCAGTCTTTAAGTTCAAACGAGTTGTGTGACAATACTTCACGTTTTTGCTTAATAAAATCGACGACTTTCATGAATATCAACCTTGTTAATAATTGTCTAAAACGACACAAGTGGTTAATTGTAATAGCTTACATCGCAGTACAGAAATTTTTTTGTGCGTCAGATCTCATTTAAAAACTCATCCGACGAGTCAATGTTTATATTTATCAATATCTTAGTGGAAAGTAATTATTTTAATTGAATTTTCACCTTGGTTTGTTCTAGCTAAGAATTGACCATTTTCAGCGTACACTTGTGCGTCGAATAAAGCAGTGTTCACTTCTTTTATATTATGGTTGATATGCAAAATTAGCCATAAAAATTCTTATCTTTCCTATCACTTTTTTGATTTTAAGCGCTGTGGCGAAAATAGAGGTTTCACTAATAAGACAGAAGTGGGCTAAGGGGAAACCGATAAGCTCCTACACTTTCAACTGCACTGGATTTTGTCGTAGGAGTGTCGGGTGGCGGTTTTTTCGTGGTTCCCGCGT
The DNA here is from genome assembly GCF_001650345.1 of Photobacterium jeanii. Classification (GTDB taxonomy): domain Bacteria; phylum Pseudomonadota; class Gammaproteobacteria; order Enterobacterales; family Vibrionaceae; genus Photobacterium; species Photobacterium jeanii. The sequence goes on from NZ_LVHF01000033.1 coordinate 507,559, forward strand.
TTACTGATCCTTGGTCTAAGTTGCTGTCTGTGGCTGGGGCTTTTTATGTTTCCTCAACTTGCCAGTGCAGCACCAAAAGATGAGATTGTTTACGCGTTGGATGAAAAAGTAAGAGCAGCAGTTGCCAGCAAAATTCCGGGGGCATCGCTAGCCGTGATCATTAATGGTCAGATCCGTCTTTTACGTGGCTATGGTGTGACAAAAACGGGCACCAAGCAGCAAATGAGTTCAGCGACGCGTTTTCCATTGGCATCGATATCGAAAACGTTCGCCTCTGCTGCCACTTCGCTATTAGTCGATAAACAACTGCTCGACTGGGATACCCATGTGGTGCCTTATTTAGAACATGTTGAGTTTAGTGATCCGCAGCAGGGCAGTGCGGTAACACTTCGACACTTGCTATCACATACCACTGGTTTAGTGCCGCAAGCCTATTCTGATTTGCTGGAAGACAATGTGAGTTATCGACGGATCCGTCAGATGGTTAAGCTAATTGATTTCGTTTGTGCGCCAGGTAACTGTTATGGCTATCAGAATGTTATTTATAATTTGTCAGCGGAAATGATCGCCCAAGCGTCAGGGCAAGATTACCCTACCTTTGTACGTGAGCAGCTGTTTATCCCATTAGAAATGGATCATGCTTCCTTCGGTTTAGATGGTTTTACTAGCCATAGCAACAGAGTGACTCCTCATGTCAAAGTGAAGAAAGGATGTGCGGCAGTGAAACCACAAGCGGCGTATTATGAAGTACCAGCAGCGGCAGGAGTGAATGCTAGCGCACAAGATTTAGCGAAATGGATGCTGGCGCAGTTTGGGCATAACCCCACAGTGTTGAAACCTTCACTGCTGGAAATCATGCATAAGCCGCATATTAGAGCCAATCAACGACGCTATAAAGCGAAGTTGAGTAATGTTTATTACGGTCTAGGTTGGCGAACTTTTGATTATCAAGGGCTTACTGGATTCATTCATCATGGAGGTTGGATTAAAGGGATCCGTACTGAGATGGTATTTAATACCGTGACTCAAACAGGCATGGTGTTTCTGATCAATTGTGAACAAAACACTGTGGCGCGCAATATGGTGTTGGAATTTCTGAAATTGTATAAAAAGTATATGGTAGATGAGGTACAATCGTCGGGTTCCTGATGCGCAGTTACCAAGCAAACTATATTGAGCGGTGCTTAGTATTGATGGCGTATCCACGATAAGGAACACCAATTTATGATTAAGAAGGAGTGCCAAATGGCATCGAAAAAACGTAGAGCGCAACGACAGGCGCAGCGAGAAGCGTTACCGATTGTAGAGCAACCAGCTGTAAACGATACAGAAATGGGGCGTGGCGTGATCAAAGATAACGCTTTGAAAGCGGCAGTAACTAGTAAGCTATTCACTACTCGTGTCGTAACAGCCAAAAAAGGTAAAGGTAGTTACAACCGTAAAACTAAATTTAAAGGCCGAGAGCCTTATTCAATGCCGTTAGCTGCTTAATCACCTAAACAGTTGCCAGTATTGAATAAGGTTCTTTGTTTTTAGATAGTCTCTCTTCATGTCCATTCCTGATTCTGTTCTTAATTCTATCGCTCGTCGCTGCGGCGTTTCATCCATTCAATCAACGGACACAATCCAAACCTTATGGGGCGGATATGGCACTCTGTTTCGAGCTCATTTATGTCAAGAGCAGCAAAAGCATGCGGACCCTGAGTCAGTGATTGCTAAATATATTGCCTTGCCACAGCCTAAGTATCACCCAAGAGGCTGGAATACTTCGCTCTCTCACCAGCGTAAGTTGGATTCGTATCAAGTCGAAGTCAACTGGTATCAAAATTACGCTAATCAATGCCATTCACAGTGCTACGTGCCAAAGTGTTTGCACGTTGAGCATTTTGATAATGAAATCTTAGTGGTGTTGGAAGATCTTGCCACTGCGGGCTTTCCTCGAGTGCTTAAGGAAGCAGAACAAGCAGAGATTAACGCTTGCTTGCAATGGCTTGCCTATTTCCATGCTCAGCACTTAGCGGTTGAACCGCAAGGTTTGTGGGCATGTGGTACTTATTGGCACTTAGAGACACGTCCTGATGAACTCAAAGCTTTATCTGATGTTGAATTAAAACAATCGGCAGGGTTGATTGATCGCACTTTACAGCACTGCCGTTTTCAAACTTTGGTTCATGGTGATGCTAAGCTGGCAAACTTTTGCTTTAGCGAAGCGCAAGATCCGGTCCAAGCTGCGGCGGTAGATTTTCAATATGTCGGTCGCGGTTGTGGCATGAAAGATGTGATTTTACTGCTAAGTAGCGTGCTCGATTTTGACAGTGCAGAGCAAGTTGTACCGGATTTTCTGGATTATTATTTTCAGGCGCTGGAAAAAGCGTTGGCTGAGTGCCAGCCAATGTTGTCAGTGGAAGAACGGCAAGCTGTTGAGCAAGAATGGCGACCTATTTATTGTGTGGCATGGGCGGATTTTCAGCGTTTTGTGAAAGGTTGGAGTCCTGAGCATTGGAAAATTAATCCTTATACTGAACGCCTCACTCGACAAGCGTTAGTTCAGTTAGGTGCTGTCACGGAAAGAAGCGTTGAGAAAGGAAAGCCTAATAAAGGAAGCGAAGATGCAACTGACTGATCAAGAATGGCACCACTTATTATTAGCAGCGACAGTCGCTGCTAAGAAAGCTAATGCCCATATTCAAAGCTTTGATCGTTCTTGTTTGCAGGTTAACCACAAAATAGCTGGTTGCAGCCAAAGTGCACAAGTAGTGACCCAAGTTGATATCGCCTGTCAGGAAATCATACTTTCTCATCTTGCCGATTTAACAGCGAAATATGATTTTGCTGTCTTAAGTGAAGAAAATGCAGATGAAGCTGATACTCATAAGCACCCAAGACTGACTAAGGACTACTTTTGGTGTATCGATCCGCTCGATGGCACCTTGCCTTTTATTGAGAACACACCGGGCTATGCCGTATCTATTGCGTTAGTGAGCCAAAGTGGTGAGGCGGTAATTGGCGTGGTGGTTGATCCAGTCACTCAGGATTGTTATCAAGCACTGAATTTATCCAGTGGTAGTTTGCTACTTAAAAACGATCAGCCTTGGTGTCCTCAAGCCTGCGAGCCGGACTCTGTAGGGCAAGGTATAGCATTTACCTTGGTTTATGATCGCAGCTTTGAGTGTGATCCGGCTTATTCTTACTTTATCGATACGCTTTGGTCACAGTTGAAAGTGCTAGGGTATTCAGGGTTGGAAGTCGTGAATAATAAAGGCGCGGTCATGAATGCTTTGACTGTATTAGAGCAGCCTCATTCGACTTACATTAAGTTGCCTAAAGCGCGAAAAGGGGGAGGCAGTTTGTGGGACTTTAGTGCTACTTCAGCTATATTTGCGGCGGGTACCCGATTAGGGTACCCATTAATTACCTGTAATATCTATGGTGCGGCTTTAGATTTGAATCGTCGAGATTCAAATTATATGAACCATCAAGGAGTGGTGTTTAGCCACCAAATAACATTAGCTTTGAGTAAATTTATGCACTAACAGTTATCACACCCTATTGATACGGTATTATTCCGCCATCGATTTGGTACAACCTAAAAAGTTGGTGCTTAAACTGACGCTACACAGAATTTGGTCTTTGTTATAAAGCACTTGGTTATATTCTTCATGAAAATATTCTTCAAGATATGCTTGTGAAGCACTAGTATCACTTTTATCTTTACCTTCAATATCACTTTCTTTTAACTGAATTGAGTACAATTCGTCCCCCCAAAAGTGAAGAGAGTAACGACTACTGTAACGCTGACCAGATAGGCCATTTGTTGTACTCAAATGTATTTGATAAAAACCTAATCTGTCGGTGTTTACAACAGACGACTGTTGGATCTCATCAAAACCTTGATCATGAAAGATAAAGCGTTTGTTATAAAAGGTTTGGGTGTTTTTATTGCCAATGAGTGCCTCGGTACAAGCTTGATTACAATGGAAAAAATAAAAAAACACCGATAATGAAACAAAGGCATAAATAACTAAACTGTACTTAATGGCATTTCTCATTGATCAAACCTTTAATTTGGTCGAATGGGTAATTTAGCGGAAGCGTAAAATCAAGTGTGAAACGCTCATTTAATTTTCGTGATATATAGATACAAGATAAGTAGATCTGTTGCGGGTTTGTTGAAATAAACAAATCACTGATATTGCTTCTAAATGATTGATTTTCTTTTTTTAGCTCAGCAATGATGATTCTACTACGTTTCCCTTTTTTGAAATGTAAGTTGGTCTCGTTAACTTGTTCGGTATGCCAAACTTTTTTTGAAACCGTTTTATGTGTCATTGCAAGATTATAAGTATAGATATTAAGTGCACTTATACCGATGAATACACTAAACATAAATAAAATCAACATCATATGGTTGTTGCGAAGAGATGTGCGTAAATGGGCTAAAAAATGGTTTTCATCTCTAGGCGGTTTTAATGTTGGTACCTCAAGCTCTAGTTCTTGAGTGATTTCTTGTTCTTTGTTGTCAGTAATTTTAATTATTTCATTACTGGTTTCGTCGCTTTCGTTATTTGATTCTAGTTCTATCTTATTCTCTGTTTTAAATGGTACGAGTTGAACTTGGTGAGGGAGTATCATATACCCCTTTCGAGGTAGGGTTTTGATTACTCTTTGCTCTTTACCACTATCACCTAACATTAACCTTAGTTGAGCAATAGATTGGGTTAAGCTTGATTCAGATACAATTCGACCTTCCCAAACCGTAGACATAATCTCTTCTTTCGAAACTGCTTTACCCTCATGCTTAATTAGCAGCTCTAAAATGTGACAGTCTGTGGATTTTAATTTTTTGTGAATGCCTGCTTCGTAATTTGATAATTGTGAGCGTTTAAGCGGATTTAATAACCACATTTATATACCCGTGTGTTAACACTTATGTGCAAACTTTATTAATGGGTAAGCAATTATACACAATTTGCATTAAAACACCATGCAAAATCATACGTGTATATGCGTAATTAGCCATTTGCAGTGAATGAAAACCATTACAGGTTAGTGCTTTTTTATCTATTTTTAAATATTATTTTCTTATTAATCAATATATTAACTGCGGTTTTGAGTGTGGCTTTTGTTGGGGGAGGGAAACACTGAGTTTATGCGGGTAAACAATAATGTGTAAGGAAAAGTCGACATGTGAATGATTGTGTTTACTTGGCTGGTGAGTAATTGTAGTGCGTAGGTAAACGGCTAAAATTTGAGTCTAACTTATCGTATTAGCTTTTTATATAGTTAGTAAGTATTAAGCTAAATTAATTCTCTAAGTTTAAGTGCTTACTTCTACATTAAAATTGTCATAATGCTGTTTTTGTGGTCTTTAGTTCTGTTGTTCTTTGTTGGGTTAGTTTTTTGTTTTGCTAGAATTCGGGTAAGCCGTACATTAAAAATTCAGCGATTAGATTGATTTCAAGTCATGGATGAGTTTTTACTCTTGTCTTAAGATTTATACTCTCCCTGTTCTTCATAGAGTCATTACTCTAGTTTAAATTTTTGATTTCATGGGTTTTATTGTTTTTAAGCAAAGTTTATTAGTATCAAAGGCTGGTGTCCGCTAATTTAACTTCCGAACGACGAACACTGAAATAAGCGCACTGTGTGATGCAATAACGGGTTAATTTTAACGGTGTTGCATTGTGTTATTGCCATTTCAGTGAATAGCTCCTCTTTGTTTAGTTAAGAACTTAGATACCTCTACAGTTTAAGTTTGAGCTGAGCATAAGAGGAGCAAATCATAATTACAGGAATGAAGAGGTATCCATGTTATATCCGGCACCAGGAAGTGAATGTTCAAGTGTTCACTTTAAATCTAAATACCAAAACTACATTAACGGTACTTGGGTTGAGCCAGTAAATGGACGTTACTTTGAAAATCACTCGCCAGTAGATGGCTCATTTATTTGTGAGGTTCCACGTTCTGACGCAGCAGATATTGAACTTGCATTGGATGCAGCGCACGCAGTTAAGAGCGAGTGGGCAAAAACAAGTGTAACCGAGCGCGCAAACTTACTATTAAAAATTGCCGATTGTATTGAAGCACACAGCGAGCAACTTGCAGTGGCTGAAAGTTGGGAAAATGGTAAGCCTGTTCGTGAAACCATTGCAGCAGATTTGCCTTTGGTTGTTGATCACTTCCGTTACTTTGCTGGTTGTATTCGTGCACAGGAAGGTGCCGCAGCTGAGCTAGATAGCACAACTGCGTCATACCATTTCCATGAACCTATTGGTGTTGTGGGTCAAATTATCCCTTGGAACTTCCCATTATTAATGGCGGCATGGAAGCTAGCTCCAGCACTTGCTGCTGGTTGTTGTGTCGTTCTTAAGCCTGCAGAACAAACGCCATCTTCAATCTTAATGTTGATGGAAGTGATTGGTGATCTTATTCCTGCTGGTGTTGTGAATGTTGTTAATGGTTATGGCCAAGAAGCGGGTAACGCACTAGCAACAAGTAAACGTATTAATAAATTGGCTTTCACTGGTTCGACTGAGGTGGGTAACCACATTCTGAAGTGTGCGGCTGATAACCTGATCCCTTCAACCGTTGAGCTTGGTGGTAAGTCTCCAAATATCTTCTTTGAAGATATCTTCCAGGAAGATGACACATTCCTTGATAAATGTGTTGAAGGTGTACTGCTTGCGTTCTTTAACCAAGGTGAAGTTTGTACCTGCCCATCTCGTCTGTTGATTCAAGAATCAATTTATGAACAATTCATCGAGCGTTTGCTTGAGCGTATGAAGACGATTAAGCAAGGTAACCCTCTGGATGTAAACACTCAGGTTGGCGCACAAGTTTCCAAAGAGCAGTTTGATAAGATCCTTTCTTACATTGAATTGGGTAAGTCAGAAGGTGCGGAAGTTCTTGTTGGTGGCGAAGCTGCAGAGCAAGAAGGCTTCTACATTAAGCCAACAATCCTTAAAGGCCATAACAAGATGCGCATCTTCCAAGAAGAGATCTTTGGTCCTGTTGTATCGGTAACAACTTTCCGCGATGAAGAAGAAGCATTGGAAATTGCAAACGATACTGAGTTTGGCTTAGGTGCGGGTGTGTGGACGCGCAATACAAATCGTGCATACCGTATGGGTCGTGCAATTGAAGCTGGTCGTGTATGGATTAACTGTTACCACGCTTACCCTGCGCATGCTGCATTTGGTGGTTACAAGAAGTCTGGTATTGGTCGTGAAACGCATAAGATGATGCTAGAACATTACCAAAACACGAAAAATCTTCTTGTGAGCTATTCCGATAGCCCACTAGGTTTCTTCTAATAATGAATGTACAGGGCTGCAATGCAGTCCTGTTCTTTAACGAGAATGTTAATTTTTGATATTAACGCGATAAGCTGTCTACTTCCGCTACTGAAAGAAAACACTTTGTTGTCTCACAATGAGGTGTTTTTTAGTCAAAATGGTAAGTTACACAAGGTCTATCAATTCGTAGAGCACACAACTACGATTCTTGAAGATCTTGGTGTTTTTAATGATCAGGTGACGGGCTACACCATGGTGCTTGATAGCTTTCAAGAGCTGAAATTGAATGGCACAGAGCTTGTGGTCATGTCGAATACCGTTGTTGGTTAAAGCTTTATTTTCGCGCTATGCCAAATCAGCCATTGAATTCTGCACCTTGAGGTAACTTGAGTTTATTAAGGCGAGTGTGAACAAGATATTGTGCTTGTGGGCATTATTGGTTGCGGTTGTTAATGGTGAACTTAGTTCTAAGTTAACTGAAACTTATCATACTGAGATTGGTATAAATGTACCGGTAGTGAGTTATATCAATGAAGCTGCTCCCATTTATGCGCAACAAGACAGTACTGAACAACGCGATGTTCAACAAATTAAAACGCAACGAGTTCCTGCTACTAATCCCAAAGAACCTGTTTTTGTTCAAAGTGATAGAAAAGCGAGCTCAATGTGGACGTTTATGGTTGATTAAAACATCCAATGTTTTGATATGTGAACTAATGCTCTGAAATTAAGATTTAGAGCTTGTTCTAACGAACGAAAGCCGAGCTCTAACTAACGAAAAAGTGAGGGTATTACCCCCCAATACTCTCGCTTAATTTCACATTTTATTATTTTGCTTCTGCTGCTATTGCGATTCCATCAAAGAGCCTTCCTTATTTATTGAGTAATGACTAATTTTTTGCTGACACTGCTTTTATAGTCGATGTATACTTGGCTATATATCGAATTATGAATATGAAAGTGGTGAAGATGAAGTTAGGAAAATTATTGGCTCTAGCGAGTATCTGTGTGGCGGCAACTGTTCAAGCTAACGATAAGGTGACGATTTTCGCCGCTTCATCATTGACCAATGCAGTGACTGATATTGCTAAAGCGTATGAAGCGCAAGCTGATGTGACTACGCGTTTATCTTTTGCTTCTTCGTCAGCTTTAGCTCGTCAGATCGCCCAAGGTGCACCTGCTGATATTTATATTTCTGCCAATCAAAAATGGATGAGCTACTTGAGCGAGCAGCAAGCGGTTGAATCAGACTCTGTTACACCGTTATTGCACAATAGCTTGGTAGTGGTGGCACCTAAGTCATACCCTGAACCAAAAATCCACGTTTCCGCTGCTTGGGATCTTGAAAAGGCATTAGATGGGACTCGTTTGGCGGTTGGAGATCCTAAACATGTTCCTGCTGGGCGCTATGCGAAACAATCTTTAGAGCATTACGGCTTATGGGCAGATGCGCTTCATTTACTGGCGCGTGCAAATAATGTTCGCTCGGCACTAGTATTAGTAGAGCGGGGTGAATCTCAACTGGGCATAGTGTATAAGACGGATGCGCAAATTTCTGACAAAGTGAAGATTGTGGCTCAGCTAGCAGACGATAGCCATTTGCCTATCCAGTATCCGATGGCAATCGTTGCGGATAAAGCAACGCCAGCGGTGAAAAGCTATTACCAGTTTTTACAGTCAGATGCAGCGAAAGCGATTTTTACTAAGTATGGTTTTGAGGTAGTGAGTGCTAACTGAATACGAAATTCAGGCATTATTGCTCAGTTTGAAAATATCAGGAGTGGCAGTGCTGTGTAGCCTGCCACTCGGCATTTTATGTGCGTGGTTGTTGGCCCGTTGCCAGTTTGTTGGTAAATCGATTTTAGACGGCATAATCCACTTGCCTTTGGTTTTGCCTCCGGTCGTGATTGGTTACTTATTGCTAGTGATGATGGGACGCCAAGGTGTGATTGGACAATGGTTATATCAGTGGTTCGGTTTAACACTCAGTTTTAGCTGGCGTGGTGCTGCTCTTGCGGTTGCTGTGGTGGCTTTTCCGTTAATGGTACGTTCAATTCGGCTTTCTCTTGAAAGCGTTGATGCTAAATTAGAGCAAGCGGCGCGCACGCTTGGCGCAAGCCCGTTGAAGGTTTTCCTAACTATTACTTTGCCGCTAACAGTGCCGGGGATCTTAACAGGGACTATCTTGGCTTTTGCTCGTGCTTTAGGCGAATTTGGCGCCACTATTACATTTGTGTCGAATATCCCCGGGGAAACTCAAACTATCCCGCTGGCAATGTATTCCTTTATTGAAACCCCAGGTGCAGAAAATGAAGCCGCACGTTTGTGTATGATCGCAATCTTTATTGCTTTAGCATCTTTATTTGCTTCTGAGTGGTTATCTCGTATTGCCCGTCGTCGTTTGGAGGCGCAATGTTAGCGATTTCGGTACGCCAACAGCTTGGTGATTTAGATCTCGATGTGGATGTGAACTTACCCTTAACTGGGATCACGGCGGTGTTTGGTCGTTCTGGGGCGGGCAAAACCTCTTTTATCAATATTTTGAGTGGCCTCACCATGCCGGACCAAGGACGCATTCGCCTTGGTGATCAAGTCTTGTTTGATAGTAATACTGGAACAGCCTTGCCTCCTGAGCAGCGTCACATCGGCTATGTGTTCCAAGATGCGCGCTTGTTTCCACACTACAAAGTAAAAGGCAATTTGCTTTATGGCTGTAAATCGAAAGATGAACAGCACTTTACTGATGTCGTGAAATTACTTGGGATCGAGGCTTTGCTTGATCGTTATCCCGCGTCGCTTTCCGGTGGAGAAAAGCAGCGAGTGGCTATTGGCCGCGCTTTGCTGACCAAGCCTGCGATGCTGCTGATGGATGAGCCGTTAGCTTCGCTTGATTTACCTCGAAAACAAGAACTATTGCCTTATTTAGAGCGGTTAGCGAAAGAAGTAAATATCCCCATTTTGTATGTTACCCATAGCTTGGATGAGATCCTGCGTTTGGCGGATCACATGGTGATGTTGCACCAAGGCAAAGTGGTCGCATCAGGCCATGTCAACAGTGTTTGGGGCTCACCAGAGATGCGCCCGTGGCTGCCAGCTAAAGAGCAAAGTTCGCTGCTTAGTGTACGTGTTAACTTTGACCACCCTAATTACGCTCTGACACAAGTGATGTTGAGCCAACACGATTTTTTGTGGGTAAACAAGTTAGACAAACAGCGTGGTGAGTGGGTACGTGTGCGGATCCATTCCAATGATGTTTCGCTTACCCGTGAGAAACCACAGCAGACCAGTATTCGTAATATCTTACGGGCACGAATTGATAAAATTCAGCGTGATGAGCAAAACGAGCGAGTAGAGGTACGTTTACGTATCGGTGAAAGCCAACTGTGGGCTAACATTACCTTATGGGCTGCTGATGAACTTAATTTGCAAGTAGGGGAGCCTATCTTCGCGCAAATTAAAGGTGTGAGTGTTACTCGCGATGATCTCGCCGCTTAGAATGATTGAGAATGTGTAACTTGATGAATTATAGTGTTGTCCGTATTCACGGTAGGGCGCATTGAATGACTAAGCTGCTAAAAAAATTGACTGTATTTTGTGTATCTGGCTTGGTCGTTGGTTTATTGATATTCAGCTACTACGGTTATCAATCGTATCGTGCGCTCACCTATATGAAAAATGACCTTTACTGGTTATGGGTAGATAGTCAGTTAATCAGTCCAGATACAACAGCGATGCAAAGCGGGCGCACTCCTCACACTAAACAATTGGTTTATCGCCAAGTGGATGTAAATCGTCAAATGGCGGTATTTCTCAATACTACCTATAACGGTTATTTTTTATTCACCTTCGTAAAATCAGCCCCTTGTAGTGCTTCATCCTCTTATGACGCGATGCTGACAGTGAATGGCGAAGCGGATCAACCCGTTTCATTTCAGTGTCAAACACCCAACACGGCAATTTATCGCATTGCCGAACCTAAGTTTACTCAGCTAAAACTCGTGAATTCAGACTTCTCGTTTGATATCAGTGAGCAAAAGTGGCCATTTAAAGCGCTGAAAAAAGATGATTTCATGCAGCGCAACTACCACTTTTTCAAAGGGCGCACGAAAGAGCCGCTTTACCCGTGGAATCGCGATTAGTCAGGTTTGTAATGTGAAGAATCATTCAGAAGGATTGTTAGATAGACGGGATAGCTAGATTGCGCATCTAACATTCTTGTTTTGGCAGGCGGTTATGCGCAGCATTCACTAACAAGGCTAAGGCTTAGAATGCTGTCGCGTAATCAATTAGAGCGGTTTTACTGTTCACTTAACATATAAATATAGGCATCAAGGCTGGTGCCATCTTCAAGGTAAACTGGGGTTACGACGCGAGAATATTCACTGCCTTCGAATTCATCAAGTTTGTGCCAGTTATCTGCAAGGTTTTCAGAAATGAAGACAAAACCATTCACTTTTTCACCATCTTCAGCGAGCTCAATGCCTGGGAATCCCATTTCTGCGCCCCAACCTTTGCCTTTGAGGTGACCGCGAACGAAACCTTCACGCCATTCGCCACCAATGGCAGTCATAACGTGTTCATTGGGGCGACCCGGGCACAGTGTGCCATAGACAAATAGCTTATCTAGCATCCTACTTCCTTTTAATTCTGTGGTGATGAATAGCTGACATCATATAGAAAATGAGGTTGATTTCACACTATTAACAAGATTGTTGATAGAAGGGCGCAGCGAATAAAATAAACGACGAACCATTTTTGATGGTTCGTCATTCGGTCTATTGGTTAGCTGATTAAGCGACGGCAGCTTCTAGAATCTGACGCGCTTCCACTGGTGTAACTGATTGGTTTTCAGTTAGCGAAGTTAGACCATGACCTTCAAGGCGTTTGATTACTAACTCGATGGCTTGGGCTTTATCGCCATCATGCTCAGTGAGTTGAGTTGCAACACCTAGTTGGTTGTAGAAAGTTTCAATTGCATCAATGGTACGTTCTGCTAAATCACTTCCGCCTTCTAAGCCAAATACGTTACGCCCCATTTGTTCAAGTTTGCCACGCTTATATTCAATTTGGTTACGAAGTAGTGATGGCTGCACAATGGCGAGCGAGCGGGCATGGTCAACATGCCATAAAGCTGTTAATTCATGGCCAATCATGTGTGTCGCCCAGTCTTGCTCAACACCTGCGGCGATCAAGCCATTAAGTGCTTGGTTAGCTGTCCACATTAAGTTAGCACGCCACAAATCGTTATCGCGTTCAGCATAAGTATCACCCAGCGTTTTTAAAGCACGAAGTAGAGACTCAGAATAACCATCTTGGACTAATGCACCAGATGCTTTGGTTATGTATTGTTCGCAAACATGCACCCATGCATCGACGATACCATTAACCAGTTGTTTCTCTGGAAGTGTTTTCATCACATCAGGATCCATAACAGCAAATTGTGGATGAACACACGTAGCTGCAAATGGCAGTTTTTGTTGAGTTTCAGCTTTAGTGATCACTGAATTGGCATTGGATTCAGAACCTGTTGCTGGAATTGTTAGGATGACACCAATAGGTGTTGCAACTTGTGGTTTGTATGCACCTGTTAAGATATCCCAACCATCGCCATCGTAATGCGCTGCTGCCGCTGCGTATTTGGCACCATCAATAACTGAACCGCCACCTACCGCAAGGATAAAGTCAACATTTTGTTCTTTGATGATGGTGACAGCTTTATCCATGGTTTCTTTGGTTGGGTTTGCTTCAACACCAGAGAACTCAAGCCAGTTATGATCTGTTAGTGCTTGTTCTACTTGCTGGTAAACACCGTTTTTCTTGATTGAGCCACCACCATAAATGACCAATACTTTCTTTGATTTGTCGATGGCTTGAGTAATGTTGCTAATTTGACCTTGACCAAAAAAGATTTGCGTTGAGTTTTGGTATGAGAAGTTCATATTGCCCTCTGTGCTGATACTTTATTTGAGTTTGATTTATTCTGTGTGTATGCATAATAGTAGTCATTTGGCGGCTTATGAAGGTCGAATAATCCAAATAACATGACTATTTCTACAAATGTTGATGAGGAGAGTTAATGTCTTTGAAATCATTAATGCAGCGCTATGTTGATCAGAATAACCTCCATGATTACGAAGGGAGTGTTGCGACCAAGATAGAAGACGTGCGTTTTTATCGCAGTAAAAATGGACATTCTCGTCAGCCAATGATGTATAAATCTGGGATTATCGTTCTCGGTCAAGGGCGTAAAGCCTTATACGCTGGTGGAAAACGCATTTGTTACGGCGAAGGAGACTGCTTGATCATGGGCGTGCCAATGCCAGTAGAATGTGAGGCTTTTCCTAGCAATAACGAACCTTTGCTGGGTATCTCGATTCAAATCCATATGCCGTTGTTACAAAAATTAGTTGCCAAAATTAAACATCATCGAGATGTAGATTTTCAGCCAGTGCACTCAGAGCAAAGTATTCGTCGTGAACCGATCGACACTAAGCTTAATGCTGCTTGTGAACGCTTGATGCTTGCCTTGTGTGATGATTTAGAAGCGGCAGTGATAGGGCAGGCTTTGTTAGAAGAAGTGATCTTCTTTGCTTTGATGAGCAAAAGTGGCAATACCTTGTTTACGCTGGCGGATCAGGAAGGTCGTTACGCAAGGATCGCATCGGTATTACAAGAAATTCATACCAATTACTCTAGCGCGCTTAATGTGTCTGAGCTAGCGTCATCCGCAAATATGAGCGTGTCATCTTTTCATACCGCGTTTCGTAATGTAACGCTTGAATCGCCAATTCAGTACATCAAAAAGGTGAGACTTAATAAGGGGCGTGAGCTTATTTGTTTTCAAGGTAAGCGTGTCAACGAAGCGGCTGATTTGGTGGGTTACTCCAGTGCTGCGCAATTTAGTCGCGAGTTTAAACGTCAGTTTAATTTAGCGCCTAAAGATGCCGCAAGCACTGTTGGATAATTACAAAAAGTAGCCACCGGGAATGATGGCACATTAGTATTAATTTATTCAGTTCAATTTCGCTTCTAGTGCTTCTAAGCGCTCGATTAACTGTGAGTTAATAGCTTTAAGGTCTTGGATCTCGGTTTGTAAGTCATCAATACAAGCTCCGTTTTTATCACAGATTTTCATCGTCCCACCCATTACAGCGAAGGTTCTGTCTTCTGGTACCTGACCGTATACTGAAGGGTCTATGTAACCGCTAAAATCGTAGAGGCCGATGCCTACTGAACTATCACCCGATACATTAATACCATTACCGAAAGCTATGGCGTTTTTACCTTCTGCCTGTGTTCGGTTACCCCACGCAGATGAGTAGTCACCATAAGCTCTTGTACCAAAGCCCCACGCTGTCGAGTATCTACCAGTTGCATGAGATTGTCCCCCCCATACAGTCGCTTGATCACCTGTTGCTTTTGTGTTCGAACCCCATGCTGTAGCCTGATGGCCAGTTGCCTTTGTGTACATTCCCCACGCGGTTGATTGGGCTCCAGCTGCTTCTGCGCCTGCTCCCCATGCAGAGGCTTCAGGGGACGTTGCTTTAGTCAAAGAGCCCCACGCAGTAGCACGGTAGCTAGATGCTGTTGTATCTCGTCCCCATGCCGTGGACTCAAGGGCTGAGGCATCTGCTCGAAGTCCCCATGCTAGTTGATTTTTGGGACCTGTTTCCAATATTCCAGCCTGAGCGGGTAAAACCATCATTGTCAGAACAGACAAAGCAAGTGCTTTCATTTTCATAATATAAATTAACCTCTTAGTAAAAATTCACTTGTTCTTTGATGAGGCTGGAGGTTAACAAAAATTAATATGCTCAATAGAAAAAGGTCGTATATGTGTGATTTTTATTCAAAACATACTACTCGTTGATTTTAAAGTGATTAATCATTATTTCTACTATCAAAAGCAATGCACCTTGTGAATTCGAACTGCAAGCTTGTCGATGCATCTATATGACGGCGATACAAGAAAATAAAGGTGTAAACACTTTGTGGTCATTTCCATTTTTCAGACACTAAAAAGGCCGCTAAAAAGCGGCCTTAAGAATCAGGTAAACTGAGCTTACTCTTTACCAAACACGTTGTTTTCTTGTTCTTGAACGCGGATGAAAGTGGTGCGCTTAGTTAGCTCTTTAAGCTGCGCAGCACCTACGTAAGTACAAGTAGAGCGCACGCCACCCATGATGTCTTGGATAGTGTTTTCAACTGGACCACGGTATGGCAATAGTACGGTTTTACCTTCAGCAGCGCGGTACTTGGCAACACCGCCTGAGTGTTTGTCCATCGCTGACTGTGAAGACATGCCGTAGAACTTCATGAAAGTTTTGCCGTCTTGCTCGATGATTTCACCGTTACTTTCTTCGTGACCAGCAAGCATACCGCCTAGCATGACGAAGTCAGCACCGCCACCGAAGGCTTTCGCTACATCACCAGCACATGCACAACCACCGTCACCGATAATACGACCGCCAAGGCCGTGAGCGGCATCAGCACACTCAATGATGGCAGATAGTTGAGGGTAACCAACACCGGTTTTAACGCGAGTAGTACATACAGAACCTGGGCCAATACCTACTTTAACAATGTCGGCACCAGCTAGAATTAGCTCTTCAACCATATCGCCAGTAACAACATTACCTGCGCTGATCACTTTAGTTGGGAATTCGGCACGTACTTTCTGTACATATTCCACAAGGTGCTCAGAGTAACCGTTCGCGATATCAATACAAATGAAGATAAGATCATCAGAAAGCGCCATGATATCTTTGGTTTTTTGGAAGTCAGCGTCTGACGTACCAGTCGATACCATTGCATTGTTAAGAACAGACGTATCGTTGTTTTTAACGAAGCCAGCCCAGTCTTCAACTGTGTAGTGTTTATGAATAGCAGTCATTACATTGTGTTTAGCCAATGCTGCTGCCATATCGAAGCTTCCCACTGAATCCATGTTTGCGGCAATAATAGGTACACCTGACCATTGACGACCGCTGTGCTTGAATGTAAACTCGCGGGTTAATTCAACTTGAGAACGGCTTTTTAGGGTTGAACGTTTTGGACGAAACAGTACATCTTTAAAACCCAGTTTCAAGTCTTGTTCGATACGCATGGTAATTCCTTATCTTATCTCTTATCGAATTTTTGCTCTCAATCTTTCAGTCGTTGGCAGACGACGGATAGATCTCTGTTGAGCAGGCACAAAAAAACCGGAGCGTTGGCAGACGCTCCGGTTTTCAGCATTATAGGCTCAGAAAATTTATTAACAAGCCTGATAATCAGATTTTTTTTGTGTTACCTTTACAAAGATTGAATCTTACCAAAATGTAAAAGTGAATAATCGCTTTATGTCAAAATATTCGGTTTTCTCGCTTTATACCTTCCATTCTCACTAAATTCTTGCATAATCCTTTTCTGACAAAACGCATTGAAAATTGCGGTATTTATTTGAATGAAATGCTGAGTAATTATCAGCTAGAGTGATAAATCTATTTATCGTTTTAGCCAGTAAAAACAACAGTACAAGCTTGCAGTGAATTTAGGGTTAACTTTGTTTAGTAGAAGAAAAATAAAGAAAATTTTCCCACTCGACTTTTATGGTGAAGAAAGTGGTTGGCGCTTTATTATTCGGGCTCAAGAGCCGAGTGAAGTGCTTGATGCGATGTACTGGCGTGCGTACATCACCTGCCACCGTAAGAAGGTTGACTTGATTCACCTTGCGACTGATAAGTTTAATTATCGCTATAACTACTCGACTGGTGAAACGTCGGACATGCATTTTGCTGGTGGTACAGCACCGATCCGAGTCAATATGATGGGGCCGATAGTCCCGATATCTGCCATCATGGCACGTGTAGAAGCTGGCGACTTTATTCAAGAATAATCTCCATCGCAAATTATGAACAATCAGACCCTTAAAGGTTTGGTTGTTCAGTCATTTCTATTTATCTTTCCTTTTCTAAGCTAAAGCTGCTAAGTTTAAATTAACACGCAATTGTTTGATAAAATCCTATGGAAACATAAGGTTGCTCATAGTCTGGCTTGGTGAGTTGGCTTAACTCGTATTACACAGACAGCAGATGATCGCAATGATTTTGATGCCAGCTGAAAGCGTGAAAGCGAATAAGGATTACAAATGAAAAAAATAACAACAAGGATGGCACAGAGTTTATTGAGGGCTGGGATCGCGATGGCTGTGGGTGTGCCGATGATTGCTAGCGCAGCAACACTGCCGCAACTTGATGGTGTGTGGCAATGCACCTCAGAAGAAACCAATAATGCGACTCAAAAAAGTTGGGTATTGTACGATTTCTCAGAACAGGGGATCGTAAAGTCACAAGAGTGGATTCAATACCTTAACGAACGCGAAATTCAACTTGAATACAGTCTATTTGTTAACTATCAGTTTACCCAGAAAGGGGATGATTACATGCTCAAGCCGATCAAAATGGCGCGAGAGGTTGTGTCAGATCCTTTAGATATTGATCCTTTTAATGCAGAGCAGATGCGTGATCTCAACGGCTATCGTATTTTCTTCAAGCCGAGCTTAACTGCCAGCGATGAAGCGCAGTTTGAAATGTGGTACCACATTACACCTAACCACCATTTCACGATGGATTGTGAGCAGAAACCGACTAAATTTGCAGGTGTTAGCTTTAAATAGCAAAGTTAAAACGCAACAAATAAAAGTGAGTCATTGTTTCTTTTTACTGTAACGAGCAGCAAGACTCACTTAAATTATTTGTGTTTATTTAAGTTCGATATTATTTACGGTGAATGTTTATAATGTGAACTTAATGCCAATTATAACTGTGGACATTTATCATCATAAATATCGTTAACCCAACTTGGATTATCAATGAATGGGTTTCGATTTCCTTGCCATTTCACTGCTTTTTCATGACGTTGTTGTTCCCAGTTATCAACGGGGTCTGCATTATGCCATTGTAATAAAGTACAAAGCTTACCAATCTTTGGCTGCCCTGAAGTACTTGATGTGTCATTAACTAAATATAGATCAGGCATGTTGGCATCATTACCTTGGTAGCGAACTGCCATGTAGAAAATAGCACGTGCTGTATCACCTTTAACGGCATCACGAGGTTCGAAAGTTGTAGATGTCGTTTTATTAAATGGTGATTTACTGATTGGCTGACCGCCGTAACCAAAGTCTTTGTTTGATCGAATAGAGTTAATTTGTGCGTCAGTTGGTTGAAGGTGATGAATATCTGTGTATCCCCATTGGTTTTTACGTTTAAAACCGAAGGACTTAGGCCATAAGTGTTCACGGTTCCAAGCGTCGCGGTTATTAGAGCCTGAAGAGTTGAAGTCTTTAGCTTGGGAGCGGCCGCTGTAAAACAAGATCACGTTCTCTGGGTTGGCTGGATCTTGGTTTGTGTCTTTGAGTGCACTCCATACTTGGCTGTAAGTCAGCTGCTTGTGTCCTCGTGCTGCGATAACCGCCAGCATATCTTTTAGCGCATCACCATGAAGGCCTTGAGCTTCAACGTAATAACCTTCCGGGTAATTGGCGGCATAGCTTGCAGGTGCAGCAGCGATTAATGCCGATGCCAATAGGCACGACAATGTGAATGTCTTTTTCATAATTATTCCTATTCGTAGAGTGTAAAGTACTTATCAATATGTTTATTTATTACTCATTTTTTGGATGAGAATTTTTAATCAGTCGTGTTTTTTTAGGCTTAATGGCGTGAAAGATAACATAATAATTATGCTGCTTGTTTTACAGCAACTTGAGGTTGCAAGTAAAAAGTATTCATTAAGTGAAAGCAAGTAGGGTAATTAAAAATGTGAGAGAGCTTATATTGATTGATATAAATAACGCTATGCGGGTGTCATATTGTCAGTACTGACTAAGGGGGATGTTATAAATATAACTTTCTATAAAACCATATTATAAAATGATTTTTAAATTTATTTTTTACTTCACTGTTTTAACCTCACTGACTTACCAAAATTGTTTCAGCCATACTGAGATATTTATGCATGGATGGTTTAGTTATATTAAATTTTAATTTCTTACCTTATTGTTAACTGCGCTGGTGGAGTTAATAGAAATAGTGAGCCAAATAAAACGTTAAAAGGAATCGGAAATGGATACTCAGGCTGAGAAGTCCATAGCACTAGGTCGTCCTGATGAGTTATATCGATAGGCTTTCACGGCTTCGCTCTAGCAAGCGTTCTTGATATTGGGCAGGCGTTAACCCTCGTTGGCGCTGGAAGGCTTTACTAAAGCTCTGTGGGTTACTGTATCCCAACAGGTGAGCAATCTCTGTAATAGGCTTTCCTGCCTGTAAATATTGAATCGCCAGATTACAAATCACATATTGTGTGATGTTGCTAAATGTCCAACCATGTTGGTGAAGTCGGCGTTGGAGTTGTTGTTTCGATAGTCCGAGTGTTTTGGCGACTAGATCGATCTTTGGCACACCATAGCGACGAGCATAATTCACCACTTCAAACATCACCTTCGCGCTGTCGTGGGGTTGCGGCATATTGAGTAAATCGTCTAGCTGAAGGTTAGATACCATCATTGGGCGGCTGATCGAAAACGCTTTTTCACTGCCTTGGCGTAAGATCCCAAGATCAATCCATACCTTGGTCATTGGTGCATTCCACTCAATGGCACAGCCAAACCAACGTTCTAATTTACTAATGGTTGATGTTGATGCTTGCTTTAGCGCACCACTGATTTGGATTTTGAGTGGTGCATAATCTGCGCCCATGTAATGACGTAACGCGTTCACTTCCATCATCGCGACGCGAAGACTGTCTAATACCCGCCCGTAAGATTGGGTATAGCCGCTGTCGTAAGTCCACTTCATGATTTTGCCTGATTGTTCACCGTGGTAGCTGGCGCCAGATTGCAGGCAAGATGTCCCATAATTTATCCGTCTAACGGCTAATGCCAGATCTGGACTTGATAAATACCATTCACCAAATGTTCCCATCTCACTAAAGCAAATAGAAGGCGCGAGTTTGACCATAAAGTTAGCGTCTTGCGCTCGTTGTTCTGCTTGTTCAAACCATCCAATGAAATCATCAAAAGGCACAAGTGCTTTGGGCTCTGATAACAAGCTTGTTGGTACACCGAGATCGGCGGCGGTAATAGCGAAGTGTTTTCGGATTGCATCGAATACAACCTGAGCGTAGTTAACGCGGATAAAGCTGAGATTGAACATGGCGATGAAAGCTTAAAAGGAGTGGTGGAGGTTTGATTGTATCAGTAAATAATTAATTTTGATTCAATCTGTCCGTATTTACTGATGGGTTCACATTTTTGATGACAATGGCTGCAACAAGAATATGAATGAATTCAACTGATTTACGGAGTTGATCTTATGAGCCTTTTTAGTATGCCTTTTGTTGGAAGCGGTGTTGATACCACGCTTCATGTGATTGCCGGTGTTGTGATGGTGGGGACTATCGCGGCAGCAGCGTTTGGTTTCTGGCGTTTACATGAGCTGCCAATTAAAAAAGCCCACAGTAAAGAACACCACCAGTTGGGGCTTATCACAGTATTAACGTGGATAGGTTTTATATGGCATTGGGTGTGGGTGATCGCGGTGGTCATTGCTTTTGTTGACGGTGAGCAGGCCCTTCGACGCATTCGAGATATTTGGAAAGGGGAGGCGGATAACAATGAACGCCATTCAGCTACGTCGTTATCAGCCAATGATCACATTGTAAGTTCACAAACAGCAGACAACAAAGTAGCAGCTAAAGGGGTGACAAATGCTTGAGGGTTTAGCGGTATGGGCACTGTTTATTTACTTGCTGCGCATGGTTGGCATGCCGTGGAACAAGTTCACTAAGTCTTTTGCGTACCTTGGTGGTGGCGGTTGGCTGTTGTTTGTATGGGTAGGGTTGATCACTTTTGCGCCAATGGATTTGTCTGGTGGTTCGGTAGTGCAATCACCGCATGTGCAGCTTCGTCCTGCTAATTCATCCATTAAAGGCAAAGTGACGGCAATTCATGTTCGCCCAAATGACAAAGTTACCAAAGGTCAGTTGATATACGAACTGGATGATGAGCCATATCAGATTGCATTAAACATGGCGCAAACCAAATTGGATTCAGCCAAAGTTGCCTACGAAATGGCACAAGAGGATGTCGATATCCAAAAAGCCAATCTCGATGCAGCTCACAAAGACATTGAGATTGCTAAAAATCAGTTAGCGGCAGGTAAAGAGGATCTCAAGCTCAAGCAAACCACACTTCATCGTTTTGTTGAGCAGAACCGTGTGGTGCAGCACACAATCACTGACAGCAAGATGGATGAGCAACGTACGCTAGTGGAAGTGGCAAAAGCACAGCAAGTGACGTTCGCGAGTCAATTAGAGAAGGCTAAGTTAGCGGTGAATAAATCTCAGCTTTCGTTAGAGAAAGCGAAATTGACCGTTGATAGTCGCCAAGTGGATGTGGCATCGCAGCAAGAAAATGTCGCTCAGGCACAGTGGAATTTAGAACAAACCAAGGTGTATGCCCCAGCTGATGGTTATTTAACGAACTTCATTATGCGTGAAGGTCAGTACGTGGGTTTAATGCCTCGTATTCAGATGTATACCGATGAAAAGTACGTGTTAATGCGTGTGAACCATCAAGCGATCCGTAACGTAAAAGTAGGGCAACAGGCAGAATTTGCGTCGGCGGTTTACCCAGGAAAAATCTTCAGTGCTGAGGTGGAAGGCATCATTGAAGCGACTGGTGAATCGCAAGGTAGTTTGCTGGCTCGTGATGACAATGTGCGTCAAGTGACAGGTCAAAACGTAGCAAATAAACACCACTTTGTACGTTTGAAAATTAACGAAGATGTTGAGCACGACATCCCCGTTGGCTCGGTGGGGTTAGCATGGATCAGTGCAGAGAAACCAATCTCCTTCCTTGGTTTCCTTGACGTGATTCGCGGCATCATTATTCGCCTGAAATCGCAGATCTTCTACGTATGGTCGATGTAAGACTTTTTATAACAAGAACGTGACCTAATTCCGGAGGGCGGTTTATTCCACTACTGTTTTAAATGGGCTTATATTAAGCCCACTTAATTAAGCTAGTCGCCTGATTTTTTCTACTTTAGTGTAGTTCGGCTGTAACCCTTTTAAGGCTGGGGTTGCAGCCTTTTTTTTATCTCAAGATTTGATCCCATGTGATTAAATAGTTGATTGATTTATACATTTTCTGTTGTGGTTAGAGGCTGTTTCTTTGTTGTGGTTGGGAACAAAGCACGCAAGCGACGTAACGCTGGTTTTTCTAGCCAATGGTAACTCAAGCTCGATACCGCAATCAGGATCGCACTGAATACAATGAGGGAAGTAGCTAAAGCTGTAGTTCTGGTTTGGAGATACCAGATCATCGTTGTATGGGGTGACAGGTAATTAATAACTTCAACGCCCACCAGAAGTAATACCGAGTGCCACAGATAAACTGAGTAGGAAATATCACCGAGGTATCTCGTCAACTTGTTATCAAATAGGCGCAAAAATACCGAAGGTCGGTCGCTCTGGTTAGCTCCTAAGAAAACCAAAAGTGCGAACAGTAGGTAAACCGTTAAGATCTGAGCCATAGCCAGCTTGTGGTGCATTAGCACGAGCAGGGCAATGACGACAGCAAATAACAACCAATCTTGATTTATCCATTGTTTTGCCTTCGGCGGTAGCTTAATCAAGCAAAGCCATGCGCCAAGAGAAAAGCCGCATAAGCCACGCAGAAACGCTGGGATGCCACTGGTTAAATCTATTTTGCCAGTTGTGCTGATCAGCCCGTAGAGTAGCAAGAACACAAACGGTGGCAGCCATAGGCTTCGCTTGGCATTAAACGCCAGCAACGCCATAACAATGGGAAATAGCATGTAACACAGCCACTCAATACTGAGTGACCAGCCCGGAAAGTTCCAGCTCAGCGGTTGCCCTGTAATCCCTTGCAATAAAATCACGTTAGCAAACAAGGTTTCACTGGTGTTGAACGGTCCTTTGAACGCGGGTAGTCCGGTCAATCCCCAGCTATCAAGCAATGAACCACCATAAAAGCCGATACTGTTGAAATGCTTAAATGTCTCCCAGCCAACCATGACCAGCAGAGTTGCGATAAATAGCGGATAAATACGACTAAAGCGCAGCCACATAAACTGTCGCCATTTGGAGCCAGTACAGCCAGCTTGAAATTGCTGACGGTAGACATGCATCATCACAAAGCCGCTAAGAATAAAGAAAATATCAACCCACAAGTACGCGTTTTCAAGAAACAAACTGTAGCTTGCAATCTCTTCTCGCCATTGGGGATACAGAACTAAACGCGCATGAAAAAGCGCGACAATAAAAGCAGCAAAACCACGAATAGCGGTAAGCAAAGGTAATTGGCGTTGCATGGTGATAATTCCTTTATCAAGTCGGCTTAACTTGCGTTAGCAATTTGAAGTTACTTTGGTAAAAGCACTGAGATATAGGCAGAGTAGCATTGTGATTATTCGAAGAATGTGATTGATTTAATTATCATTTAGTTTCATCGAAGTTGCGATTGGAAATGGGAATGACGTTATAAATTGCATTAACTTTGATTAAATCAAAGATTAAGAATATTTAATCTTGGCGAAGTTTATTGGCGAGTGAAATAGGAGTTGGGTAATGTTTGACGATCCAGTAAGTAGAAATAATAAAAGTCGTCAGGGTGGCGCTTTGAATAAACATCATACCACTGGTAGAGAGTAGGGCGTTATTGATTGCAGTGTAGGCCAATAGAAGTGAGAACTCACTCGCTTGCCCAAGCCTGATACTAAGCTCTTTCTTCATGGTTGGGCTCTCTTTCGCGAGAGTAAAAGCATGTCGAAATCCCCACGTTTTAAGGCCAATGAGTAACACGCCAAACCCAATGCCAAATAGGGTATACATTTGCCCTGTAAAGATTTGCATCTTCGCGCCAACCGCAAAGAAAAAGAGGATCAAAAAGAACTCACGTAAGGGTTTTAAATGTTGAGCAATAGCTTGCGACACTTTGCTAACAGCAATTGAAAGCCCTGCAATAAATGCCCCGCTTTCGTAAGAGAGTTGAATATAGTGGCTCGTCATTGCCCACAATAAACACCAAGCCAAAGTCGTAATAAAGCTATATTCCTGAATTACATCAAACTTTTGAAATAGCGGCAGAATTAAATACTTAACACCTGCAAAAGCACAAAAACATAATAGAGAAAACTTAATAATTAACAGCGAAAAGGCAGCGATAAAGCTGTGTTCGCTATCGACGTTAAGTAGCAAAATAACAGTGATCGCGAGGATATCTTGCACCAGCAAAATACTGGTCATGACTTCCCCCATTCGTTTGTGGTGCAAGGTAGTTGTAGGGATCAATTTAAGCCCAATCACGGTGCTTGAAAACATCAGGGCGGCAGCAGCGATAAGTGCATCATGAAGGGCGAGTTGGATAGTTAGTGCGAAAATAAAGGTACAGGCAAAGAAGAAGCCGCAGGTACCAAGGGTGATGAGGGCACTTTCTTTAAAGAGGTTGATAAGCTTACGTGGTTGTAAATTAAGCCCCAGCAAAAACAGCAACAAGATGACCCCAAGGTGCCCAATCTGACTAATATGCTCGGCGTTTTTGACCCAGCCAAAGCCATACGGGCCTAAGATCATTCCTGCGGCGATGTAAGCCAGAATGATCGGTTGGCGCGCATAGAGAAAGAGTGTGCCGAGAACGGCAGAACTGATCACAATGGCGCAGAGTTCAAAAATGAACAGTGCAATATCAGATGGCATTGGGTTGGTACAACTTAATTAACAACCCTTTAAGCATAATAGGCTTTGTCTTGTTCTGAATGAAAAGTTCTGATCACTGCTTTGAGAGCCTAAATGAAGCGCCAAAAAGACGGTTATTGGGTTTAAGTTCCTCATAATTCACCAGTAAATCAATATATTAAGCAATTTGTAGCACGCTAAACTGATTTTGTTGTTACTGACTTGTTAATCTTGGTCGGTATAACTGTCCATTGCGTTTGTGTTGGATTTATTATCTTTATTTTTATGTTTAAGTGAAATAAGTGACCAAGATCTATTGGCAAAACGAGAGGTTTGGTGAATCCTAAATGTAGCGTAAATGTTAACTTTAAGTCTGATGTTTGCGCTAAGAAGTGGCTCAAGGAGTTAGCCACAAAACATGAGGAGCTAATGATATGCACGCGACACTCGAACCGACGTTACAACTCACTCAACTGAGTGGTCAGGCTGTTAACGATCTTTCACCGTCATTTCACCATTTACCTAAGACGACCCACGCTGACGGACAATACCGCCTGCGTCGTTACTCAATCGTAAAAGTCAGTGAACAAGGGGTCGAGCATCTACCTGCGCGTGCTTTCATGCAAAGTGACGATATCAATCACTTTCAAGGCAATGTATCACGTCATTTTGAAGTGATTGAAGATGCCGTATTACAAAGCAAAGGTATGTTTGAGATGTGCCAATTATTCAAACAAGCCAATCAGCTAATGGATGATGATGAAATTGAAATTCATCAAATTCGTATTGCCACCTCAGAGCAAGAAACTCAAGTGGCACCTGAAGGTGTTCACCAAGATGGTTTTCAACATATTGCCGTGATCGGTATTGAACGTCACAACATTGAAGGTGGCGATTTTATGGTGTATCGCGAGCATGATGAACCGCCATTTTTAAGTATGGAATTACAGCAAGGTGATGTGGCTATGTTGGCTGATGATCAACTTTGGCATAACGCTCGCCCAATCAAAGCGGTGAAGCAGTCGCACCTCGGTTATATGGATGTGTTTGTGATGACGGCAAAAGGAGCACTGTAATGGGGTTTTCAGTTGAGCAAACACGTCAGCAGTTTCCGGCACTACACCAAATGGTGGATGGATCGCCCGTTTGTTTTTTTGATGGTCCAGGTGGGGCACAAGTACCGCAGTCAGTATTGGATACCATGACAGCGTATTTAGGACGCTTTAATTCCAATTTAGGCGGTGCATTTTTCTCTAGCGCAGTGACAACGTCACTTATGCAGGAGGCGCGCAGCGCCGGACAAGCTTTATTAGGGGCTGAGTCACCAGATAACATTGTGTTTGGTGCCAATATGACTTCACTGACCTTTCAGCTTAGTCGAACGATTAGTCGTGACTGGCAACAAGGGGATGAAGTGATCGTGACTGCATTGGATCATTATTCTAATGTATCGAGTTGGCAGCAAGCGGCTGAGGACAAAGGCGTCACAGTGCACCAAGTGGGTGTAACGACGGAAGATTGCTCGTTAGATTATGAGCAATTAGCGAACTTGGTATCAGCGAAAACACGTTTAATCGCAGTGACCTATGCTTCAAATACAACGGGTACTATCGTTGATATTGCGAAGGTTGTGAAACTTGCTCGGCAGGTTGGGGCGCAGGTGTATGTTGATGCTGTTCATTATGCGCCGCATGGCCTGATTGATGTGCAGCAATTGGGTTGTGATTTTCTGGTGTGCTCTGCCTACAAGTTCTTCGGACCGCATTTAGGTGTAGCGTACATTGCACCGCAGTGGTTACAAACCCTCACGCCTTACAAAGTAGAGCCTGCTA
Source organism: Photobacterium jeanii (assembly GCF_001650345.1). GTDB lineage: Bacteria > Pseudomonadota > Gammaproteobacteria > Enterobacterales > Vibrionaceae > Photobacterium > Photobacterium jeanii. Next base: position 534,429 of record NZ_LVHF01000033.1, read on the forward strand.
CGAATGAAGGACCAGGGCGATTTGAAACCGGTACTCAGAGTTTTGAAGCTTTAGCGGGTTTTGTCGCAACGGTGGATTATCTCGCCCAATGGGGTTTTGAAGATTTACCGTTGCGTGAGCGCTTGGCACAAAGCTTTGCAGCCTATCAAGCACATGAGCAGGAATTGAGTGCTTACTTCCTTGAAAAATTAGTTAAATACAGCAACGTCAGTTTGTATGGTGTGGCTGGTACACATGCGCTTGATAAACGCACCCCAACGTTTGCGATTCGTATTCGTGATGTTATGCCGCAAGATGTTGCGAGCCATTTAGCCAAAGGAAATATTTGCGTATGGAGTGGTCACTTCTATGCGTTAGGTTTAATTAAGCAACTCGATTTGCTGGATAAAGGCGGAGTGATCCGCATTGGCATGATGCATTACAACACCACGTCAGAAATTGACGCTTTGTTTGAGTACCTAGCCCCATTTTTGATTGAGGCAGACCGCTAGAGTTTGCCCAATAATTTCCCCCTACTGTCACAGGCTCACCCGAGCTTAAGCACCACTTCGAATTTCGGCTTGAAGTGGTGTTTTACTTTAACCATGTCTATTAATCTCACGAACTTGCAAATAATTTACGCTTATCACCACCTAATTTAGAGCAAGGCATAATTCAGCTTGATATAATTACTGCATATTTGAGGGTATTTAGCCCTATACGCTGAAAGTTAAAGAGATTCGACTATGTTGAAATATATTGTTATTGCCTTGGTAGGCTTGGGTGTGTACTTAGGTGTAACGTACAAAGATGAAATCGAAGATGTGACGAATTCACGTCCGATGGAAGAAGTACAAGACATGTACGAAGATGCTCAAGACCAAGTGTCTGATAAAGCAGAAGAGTTATCTTCACAGCTAAAAGATCTGACTAAGTAATCTTTATTACAAAAACAGAGTCTGAAAAACATCAAGTCAATTGTTGATGACATAAAAAACGGCAACCCTCGGGTTGCCGTTTTTGTATGCTTTTTATAAGCAGCAAGCCATTAAGAAATGGTTTGTGCTGGTGTTTCGTTCGCTTCTGCTGCACGGCAAGCTGCGGCTGTGAAAATCACATCAGTCGAGCTGTTTAGCGCTGTTTCTGCTGAATCTTGAATTACACCAATGATGAAACCAACTGCAACAACCTGCATTGCGATATCGTTTGGAATACCAAACAGGCTACATGCAAGTGGGATAAGTAGCAGAGAACCACCAGCAACACCTGAAGCACCACAAGCCGATACAGAGGCTACCAAGCTCAATAGCAGTGCTGTTGCGATATCAACTTGAACACCTAACGTGTGTACTGCTGCAAGTGTTAGAACTGTGATTGTGATTGCCGCACCACCCATGTTGATGGTTGCACCCAGTGGAATAGACACAGAGTAAGTATCTTCGTGCAGATCTAAGTCTTTACATAGCTGCATGTTAACTGGGATGTTTGCTGCCGAGCTACGGGTGAAGAAAGCAGTGATACCACTTTCACGTACACAACGCAGTACCAGTGGGTATGGGTTTTCTCTGGTTTTTACAAATACGATCAGTGGGTTTACTACAAACGCAATGAAAGCCATTGAGCCTAGTAGTACACCAAGTAGGTGAGCGTAACCTGCTAATGCAGAGAAGCCTGTTTCAGCAAAAGTGTTAGCAACTAGACCAAAGATACCGATTGGCGCTAAACGAATGACGAAGCGAACAATCAGTGTTACACCTTCAGACATGTCGTGGAAGACTTGTTTTGTCGCATCGCTTGCACGGTGCAGAGCAAAACCAAGTGCAATAGCCCAAGCCAAAATACCAATGAAGTTACCTGTCATTAGAGCGTTAACTGGGTTATCAACCACTTTAAACAGTAAGGTGTTAATGATTTCTGCAATGCCTTCTGGTGGCGTTGCGTTTGAACTGTCAGCAACAAGCGTCAAAGTGGTAGGGAAAAGGAAGCTCATTACAACAGCGGTTAGGGCTGCCATGAAAGTGCCGAATAAGTACAACAGGACAATAGGTCGCATGTTGGTGTGGGCACCTTTTTTCTGGTTAGCAATTGAAGATGCAACCAAAATGAAAACAAGGATAGGGGCAACAGCTTTTAGGGCACTAACAAAAAGACTACCTAAAAAGCCGACTTGTGTTGCTGATTCTGGGCTTACGCTAGCAAGTAAAATACCAGCCACGATGCCGACGAGGATCTGGATTACCAGGCTTCCATTCGCGACCCGGGCAAGAAATGGTTGTGATTGACTCATAATACATCCTGAATATTTATCATTTATCGAAGCGTTTTATTTGGCTTCCGTAACATTTTTTAACAGGATCTAAGTGCAATTGCTAGTCATCTTTTTAGAAACTCCTGCTTAACACCACATTAACTTGTTTTCTTGAGGGATTAATTTTGCCTAGGAAACCTTTGATGCAACTCACAGTTATGCATCTTGTTGTGTTAACTATCAGAATGTGTATTTGTTAAAATTAAGTGTGAGAGGAGCGAATTTAAGCTTCTTTAAATCACTGCTTTATTATGGTAATTGCAAATGGTAAATCTGCAATTTTGATGAATAGTAGGTGAATGGCTTATACCTATAGGTATTGGTGATATTTTTATCTGTAGTTGCTTTGAAGCGAATGTAAAAGAAAAGGTAGCCCTCAGGCTACCTTTGTTAAAAGCGGGTTAGCTTATAAACAATGAACTGCATTTTATCGTTTGTTGGGTTTACCTTGTGTTTTTTCTGGCACCAAAGAGGCGAGAACTTGCTTATTTGCCGAACTTTGCTTGTTTTCTTTGGCTGCGGCTAATAGCGATAACAGTGTTTGTTTATCCCACTCTTTTGGTTGCTGACCATAATGAGCAGCCATCATTTGATTGATTGCTTGCTCCAGCTGCACAAGATAATCGTCTTGGTACGCGTTACGATCTAGCTGCTTGAACAAGGTTTGTACCTGCATGGTTTGTTCATGGTTAACCGCATCAATAAGCTGCGCAATCTTCGCTTCATCACTCTGAGCAATAGTTGGTTTAGCTTTGGTTGCGGTATCTTGGCTTTGTGATAATGGATTGCGTTGACGCGCTTTAAACCACATACCTAGTGTGAGTAGCCACAGTGAAGTCATGATTGCAGTGAGCCAAGGCCACATACCAGCATCTTTCACGATTTTTACTTCAGCTGGTGGCTGTTCAACCTGCGTGGCGGGAGCGACTTGACTATCGTCAAGAACAGGTAGCTGAACGTTGTTGCTATTGTCTCCTTCAAGCACTTTAACGGTTATGCCGTCTACCGTGGTAGTTTGCTGCTGGTTGGTGTTTGTGTCCCACCAGTTAATCTTTAACGGTGGTAGTGTTAGTTCACCAGCAGTGCGAGGAATGATCACTTGCTTGATCATCATACTGGTATAGCCGTCACGCTCACCGTAAACAGGCTTCTCATCGTAAACACGAACCGAGCGCGGGTAATCAATATTGATATTTGGCATGTTGCTTTGTGCTACATGCTTGATGCGTAACGTGATGATGCGGGTGATAGGCTCACCTACTTTGAATTCGCTGGTGGTGATTTCCGGTTGCCAGTTTTGGTCAAGTTGGAGATCGGTAGTCGGTAACCATAAACCTTGGTAGTTGCTGGGTTTAGCTTTCACATTTAGCGTAATGTCGTCGGTTTGCTTGCTAAAAGGAATGCTGAGAGTAGAGCCAAAGCCACGGCTTCCGCGCACAAGGTTAGTTTTAAACTCTGCGCCACTTAATACGATGTTGCCAGCTTGCTGTGGCGTTAATTGGTATTGGCGCGTAATTTCAATATAACGGCGGCCATTAAGAATACGCTCTGCTTGCTTATCGTCACCCAATTGAATGATGTCGATGCCTTCTGCTTTCGGTGCCACTAAAGCAGCTTGATCAATTTGTTCAGCGATTAAGATCTTCACCGTTAACTTGGTACTTTCGCCAACGTAGAGCGATTGTTTTTCAAGTTTGCTACTGAGCTTGATCTTAGGATCATTGGCTGATGCTTGGCTGTTAGCAGATTTGAGAACCTGAATCGAAATCGGCTCACTTTCTGTTGCTCCAATACGAAACGCTGGAATGGTAAAAGTACCAACCGCTTTGGCTGCAACAGCTAAACGCCATTGCGTGGTACGAGAAACCACGCCGTTGATGTAAGAGCTATTACTGCTCACACTTGGACGACCGTAAGTGAAGTCTTTATCGAGCGCAGAGAGAGCTAAGGAATCGGGATTTACATTGCTATCAATGCTGATTTCCAGTTGGAAGACTTCGTTAACCGCAACGATGTTTTTACTTACTGTCGCTTCAACTTGCGCAGCTTGGGCGCTAAAAGCAATTAAAGAGGCAATTGCGATAACAAAATGCGTCATCCAATGGCGCAATTGCGATGGAGTAGAGTGCTTCATTCTGTTTACCATGTGTTCTCTGTTTCTGGTGGCGCGTCTTTTTGGCGAGCCTGTAAGATGATTTGAGCGCGGATCAAACCACTGGTGTCATCCGGAATTTGCTCTAACTTTTTCAAAATCGGGTTACTGGCAGAGAGCGAGTCTTGCGGTGTGCCTTCTTGTTGTTCACCTTCTGCAATAGCGTCTTTATCTTCACCATCATCCTTATTAGTGGCTTTGGCTGCTTTTGCTTGGCGCTCAGCGCTGTCATTACCTTGCTCTGATTTTTGGTCAGACTTGGCTTGCTGACTTTGCCCTTGTTGCTGATCTTGTGATTGATCTTGCCCTTGATTTTGACGCTGTTGCTGTGATTGTTGACTCTGTGATTGATTAGGTGATTGCTCACCGTTTTTATCTTGCTGCTGTTGGTCATTGTTGCCAGCATTCTGCTGATTCTGCTGATTCTGCTGATTCTGCTGATTCTGCTGATTCTGCTGATTCTGCTGATTCTGCTGATTCTGCTGATTCTGCTGATTCTGCTGATTCTGCTGATCCGAATTATTACCGTTTTGCTGTTGCTGTTGCTGTTGCTGTTGCTGTTGCTGTTGCTGTTGCTGTTTTTGCAATTGTTCAACTACACCACGGTTTTTCTTCGCTTGCTCAAAATCAGGCTGCTTAGCTAAGGCTTCATCGTAAGCTTTGAGGGCTTGTTCGTACTTGCCACTTTGAGCATAAGCGTTACCCAAGTTGTAGCGTGATTTCGCATCTTCTAGCGGTGACAGCGTGCTGATTGCCGCATCGTAGTCGCCATTTTTGTACTGACTCGCGCCTTTCCACGCTGGACTGTCAAACTGCTCGGCGGCAGCAGCATAATCTTGCGCTTGGTAGTGCGAGTAGCCTTGCTGATCCTTGGTTTGCCAAGGGCTGGCGTTGGCTGGTGCTGGTGGTAGTAATAAAAATGCAAGCCCAAACATCATGCCGCGACGAAAACCAAATAGTGCCAAGGCGCACAGAGGTAATAAGAGCCAAAACCCGTTATTAACGTGTTCGTTCAGTGATTGGTCTTGGCTTTGGTTCGCTTGCTGCTGAGGTTTTGCGGTTAGTGCTAATAGCGCATCAACATCGCGGTTGTTACCTTGCGATAATTGAAGCGTACCGCCAGTTTCTCGTACCAAAGGTAATAAGGTGTCGAGATCGACTTTATCAATTACCGTTTTACCACGGTTATCGGTAAGAATGCGTCCATCAGCTAATTGAATTGGAGCACCTTGCTGCGTACCCACCGCAAGGATCGATAAACGGAACTGGTGTTTTTTCAGCAGTGCCAAAGTTTGCTGAGATTCTTTTTCTGATAACCCATCGGTGATCAGGACAATATCTCCCACGGCATGACCTGCTTGCTTCAACAGGGTAATGGCTTCCTGAATACCAAGCGCGGCGTTACTGCCTTGCACAGGCAGCAACTCTGGCGATAAGTGCGGGATCAAGTTTGCTAACGTGCTGCTGTCTTGCGTTAGAGGGCTCACGACATAACCGTCAGCAGCGTAAGTCACCAATCCAGTGCTGCCTTCACGCCAACCCGGGAGTAAATCGAGCGCTTTAAATCGAGCTTGATTAAGACGGTTAGGTTTAATGTCGGTGGCATACATCGAGCGTGACATATCCATCACCAGCACTCTTGCACCAGATAATGAATAAGCAGGCAAGGGGGATTTCTGCCAACTTGGACCTGCTAAAGCGATTACGGCAATAAACCAAGTCAGTGTCAATCCTTGCCATAGTTTGTTCTGGCTCTTGGGTTTAATACCAAAGTGCTTGGCAAGGTGGGGGGCGATAAGCTTTGTGCTATTTTGCTTCTTATATAGCCAAGGTAATACCGCCAATAATGGCAATAAGGCAAAGAACCAAACCGGGTGGAGGAAAGTAAAATCAGCCACGAGTCCTCCTTAGAATAAGCAGTACAAAAGAAAGTAACAGTGCGATGGCGAGTGGGTAGCGAAATAGCTCATCGCGCGGACGCCAAGTTTGTTGCGCTGTGTTGATTGGTTCCATTTGATCAATGAGTTGGTAGATTTGGCTTAGCTCTTCGGGATTGCGAGCACGGAAGTATTGTCCGCCTGTCATTTCAGCAATTTTGGTGAGCATCTTTTCATCAAGATCTTGTGATGGATTAACAACGCGAGTGCTGAAAAAGCCTTGTTGCATCATTTCTTCAGCACCGACACCGACGGTGTAAATGGTGACGCCGCTTTCAGCCGCTAATTTTGCCGCTTCTAGTGGTTCGATAACACCTGCGGTATTGGCGCCATCACTGAGCAGGACAATCACCCGTTGTGGCGCTTCACTGTCAATGAAGGTTTTGGTTGCTACACCTAAGCCTTCACCTATAGCAGTGGCTTGACCAATTAAGCCAAGTACGGTGCGATTGAGTTGTTGTTCAACGGTATGGCGATCAAAAGTCAGTGGTGTTTGTAAGTAAGCGTGGTTGGCAAATAGGACTAAGCCTAAGCGGTCACCTTTACGCTCTTTGATGAAATCCGTGAGTACGTTTTTTACAGCCTGAAGACGATCAATGGTTTCACCCGATGGTGTCACCATATCTTCGATCGACATCGATCCGGAGAGATCGACAGCGAGTAGCATGTCACGGTGCTCAGGGTTGATCTCGATAGGATCACCATACCAAATAGGGCGAGCAGTCGCAGTGACTAAAGCAACCCAAACCAAAGACATCAAGATTAGCCCTAATTTACTACCTCGTTGCTGCTGACCAATATTGTCGGGCAGTTGTGGTAGTGTCACCACCGCTTGCTGCTGTACAGGGCGAGCAAAACGGTAGACCAGATAGGGGAGGGGGAGCAGTAGCCACGCCCATAGCCAAGCAAACTCAAACATGGCGATCCTCCACTTTTGTAGCTGAAGAAGAAGGCGCTTTCTCGTCACTTGTTGGTGACTCACTTTTCGATGATGTTGTTGCTTGGGGTATTTTTTTCGGTGGCAAGGCTTCTGTTAACCAGCGTTTAGCGAGTTTGAAGCAAACTTGCTGCTCTTGCGAAGATAACCCTTGCGGTGAAAAGAGTCCTCGTTGCCAAATTTCTTGCTGGGCAACAAAGCCAGCTTGTTTGCCTTTTAAGTGCTGATCAAGAAACGCTAGCCACGCATGGCCGTGCAAAGATGCCACTTCTTGACGCGGAAAATAACTCAGCGCTGCTTGGCGCAATAGGGTATTGATTGCTTTGAGGTTGTCGTCTTGTTGGTATAAAGCAAGTTGAGTCAACGCGGCTTTTTGCGCGAGGCGTTGTTTCTTATAGCGGTGTAGTTGCCATACCGTCAGGATAAGGGTGACGATAACCAGTGTGATCAATACCCACCAACCCCATGCAAGCTGCCAAGCACTAGGAGGCGTAGGTAAGATAATGTCTGCCAGTGGCAGAGCTGGCGAAGATTGAGCGGGCATAAAACGATTAACCTTTGTTTTGTCCGAGTTGCTGCAATAAAGGCATAGCGGCACTCAAGGTGTAGAGCGGAATCGCTAATTTATTCGTAAATGCTTTCAGCATTTGTTGCTGTTGTTGGTAAAGCGATAAAAATTGCGCACGGGTGTGATCCGCTGAAAAATCCAACCACACTGATTGATCGCCATCGGCAACATATTCTGTTCCTCGAAAGTCGGTTACCCCTTGTTCTAGGGGATCGGTGATTTGTACAAACTGAATCCGATTATGATGGCGTAGTTGGCTGAGTACCCGTTTGTCATTTTCACTTAGAGTATGAAAATCACTGATCAAAATAATATCGCTACCTTTAGGGCACAGATGGCTCAGATGACGCAAGGTCTCTGAGAATGCGATAGCAGGCACTGACGAGTTATCAGAAGTTGGAGTCTGCTGAGCGTTTAACAATGCGTGTTGCTGGCTTGCAATGAGTTGATTGATGACCCTAAGCGCCCCCTGCTGGCGACCCGCAGGTTTTAATTCATGTAATGCCGAGCCGTTGTAGACCAGCGCGCCAATACGATCTTGCGCTTTGATTGTGAGCCAACTGATGAGGCTTGCAAAGTGCGCCGCTTGCACTGATTTGAGTAGCAATTGAGAGCCAAATTGCATGCTATTACTCATATCAACCAGCAGCATTACTGGTTGCTCGCGCTCTTCGGTAAATAGCTTGGTATGGGGTTTTCCCGTCCGTGCGGTTACGCGCCAGTCAATAGCGCGAATGTCATCACCGGCTTGATAAGGGCGGACTTCGGCAAAGTTCATACCGCGTCCTTTTTGTTTACTGCTGTGTTGTCCCTGCAAGTGCGACCATACACTTTGCGCTGGCGGTAACCAGCGCACAGCTTGATCTTTATAGTGCAGCAATTCGGCTAAGCAAAGTTGAATGCCATCACTATGTACAGGTAGGGACATAGCCGTTAGCGGTGTGCTCATACACTCGCGACCTGTTCAATCAGAGAGGTAATAATGGCATCTGGACTAATATTTTCAGCCTGCGCTTCATAGCTCAGTAATAAGCGATGACGCAGAACAGGGTAAGCCATCACTTGAACATCTTCAGGCGTTACAAATTCACGACCATGCAACCAAGCATGAGCGCGGGCACAACGATCCAGTGCCAATGTCGCACGAGGACTCACTCCCATTTGAAGCCAGTTAGCCAGTTGCTCGCTGTAACGTTCAGGTTGGCGTGTCGCCATAATTAAACGAATAATGTAATGCTCAATATCTTCAGCCATGAAGGTGTTCAACACCGCAGTACGGGCTTCAAAAATCGCTTCTTTTGAGAGGTGTACCGCTTCAGGTTTCTCCACGCCTAACGCTTCACCCCGATTTAAGCGAAGAATATCCAGCTCGCTGGCTTCGTTAGGGTAGTCGACATTTAATTGCAGTAAGAAACGGTCTAACTGCGCTTCTGGTAGCGGATAGGTCCCTTCTTGCTCAATTGGGTTTTGTGTTGCCATTACTAAGAAAAGATCAGGTAGTGGGTAAGTGTGTCGACCCGCAGTGATTTGCTTTTCTGCCATGGCTTCCAGCATTGCGGCCTGCACTTTAGCGGGAGCACGGTTGATCTCATCGGCTAAAACAAGCGCATTAAAAATCGGCCCTGGTTGGAAGGTAAATTCGCCAGTTTCAGGACGGAAAATATCAGTACCTGTCAAATCAGCAGGTAGTAGATCAGGGGTAAATTGAATGCGGTGGAAGTCGCCCTCGATACAATCGGAGAGCACTTTGACAGCACGTGTTTTTGCCAGACCCGGAGGACCTTCAACCAGAATATGACCATCGGCTAAAAGTGCAATAAGTAACTGCTTCACTAAAGCAGGTTGACCAATAACTTGGCTTTCCAAGTAAGTGTTAAGGCGTTGAAATGTATCTGCTAGCATAAAATAGATTGTCCTTAGGCACAGACAAAATAAAACAATAATGGGTATGACTTACAAAATGTGAATTAGTTCGTGTTTGTCGCCGAAGTGGTTGTTGTTTACTCAAAATAATCGACGTCATGATGTTATTCGTGTATTTAGGCAAGGCATAGATACGTTTCCTAAGTATGAAAAAACCAACCGTTTTGAAAGCCAACAATAATGGGCTTATTGTTTGAAAATATTGAAATTTGTTCAAGTGATTTTATGTTAATTCTGAGAGCAAGCTTCATGAATTCAAAAATCCTAAGATAGCCATCTTCTAACTGCATGTTACTCCACTAAGCACGCTTGCTATCAACTCCTATCTAATGACGTTCTTCGTAAAACCTTTTTTGATCTTTTTCACGATCGAAGTTGTGTGAGCGCACCATTGTGGTGCTCATAAATATGCAGCTTAAATTTTGTTAATTAGAATAAGTTTATAAAATTCAACATGTTGCGCATTCTATAGCGATTGGCATTGATTATGCTTTGATGTAATTGGATTTTAAATTATTGATAACAATATAAGCATGCTATTGATAATCAGCATAAGTGTGATTCTATTCAGGTATATTGGTACGACCATTGATGCTCTGTGTTGATAACCGTATGACACTGTGTTCTTATAATAAATATGCAATAAATCTATCACGGAAGTGTATTTTTTACGCGATATCGTGTCGCTTGAAGAATATTGCAACGTAACGTCAGTTCTATTGGTAAAACTCACTGCGTTGGAGGTGAAGGAATTAAATGCTTCTTCATCAATAGCATGGGTTTAATGAAAGGGAAGAAAGGAGTCTGTGTTCATGGCTAAAAAAGCATTAGTAACAGGTGCAAAAGGTGGTATTGGTTCGTCGATTACAGACGGTTTAGTTGCGGCTGGTTTTCGCGTTATCGCGGCATACTTCCCTACTGGTGAAGCCAAGGCTAAAGAGTGGTTGAAAGAGAATAATTATTCTGAAGATCAAGTTCGCCTATTCCCGCTAGATGTTACAGATACCGCTTACTGCGAAGAAGTGCTCGCAACATTGTTGCAAGAGGAAGGTAACATCGATGTGCTGGTAAATAATGCAGGTATCACACGCGATACGACCTTTAAACGTATGACGGCACAACAGTGGAATGAGGTTATTAACACGAACTTAAATAGTTTGTTTAACGTAACACATCCGCTTTTCGCAGCCATGTGTGAAAAAGGCAACGCACGTATTATCAACATTACTTCGGTTAACGGATTAAAAGGGCAGTTTGGTCAGGCGAATTACTCAGCAGCTAAAGCAGGCATGATTGGCTTCACTAAGGCACTAGCCGCTGAAGGTGCGCGTTTTGGTGTGACTGTGAATGCAATTGCACCGGGTTATACCGGTACGCCAATGGTTCAAGCGATCCGTGAAGAAGTATTAGACGGCATTAAAGCTGAAATTCCAATGAAACGTTTGGCAAAACCAGACGAGATTGCAGCGGCCGTGACTTTCTTAGCCAGTGAGCAAGCAGCCTACATTACAGGCGAAACCTTAAATGTGAACGGTGGTTTGTACATGCACTAATTGTGCGCACTATTTGATGGAATAAAGGAATCCAAACATGGCTAGAGTATTTATTGTTGCAGCAAAACGTACACCGATTGGCAGTTTTAATGGCGCATTGAAGTCGGTTTCTCCGGCGCAATTGGGTGCTGTGGCAATTAAAGCCGCGCTAGAACAAGCAAACATTAAACCAGCAAACGTTGATGAAGTGATTTTAGGGAATGTTGTTGGTGCTGGCCAAGGTATGGGGCCGGGTCGCCAAGCTGCAATCTATGCGGGTGTTCCTCACGAAGTGCCTGCTTACAGCCTAAACATGGTCTGTGGTAGTGGTATGAAAGCGGTAATGGATGCCGCTGCACATATCAAAGCGGGTGATGCTGAAGTTGTGGTCGCTGCGGGTGCTGAAAGCATGTCGCAAATCCCATTCTGTGTGTCATCGAAAGTGCGTGACGGTCAGAAAATGGGCAACCTACAGATGACAGATTTGCTGATTGCTGATGGTCTAACTGACGTTTTCAATCAATACCACATGGGTGTGACGGCGGAAAATGTTGTCACAAAAGTGGGGCTGACTCGTGAACAACAAGATAACTTTGCGTTAGCTAGCCAACAAAAAGCGGTGGCGGCCATTGAACAAGGTAAGTTCAAAGAAGAAATCGCTGCGGTTGAAGTGGTATCTCGTCGTGCAACTAATGTGGTTGATACCGATGAATATCCAAAAGCCGATGCCAGTATAGAAGGACTCGCTAAATTACGCCCTGCCTTTAATAAAGAAGGTAGCGTCACCGCGGGTAATGCGTCAGGTATTAACGATGGTGGTAGTGCGATTATTGTCGCGTCAGAAGCGGCAGTTGAGAAATATGGCTTAACACCACTGGCTGAGATTGAAAGCTATGCGCAGGCGGGTGTGGCTCCTGAAGTGATGGGATTAGGTCCAGTACCTGCAGTTGTAAAAGCGCTGAACAAAGCAGAACTAACAATCGATAAAGTGGGGCTGTTTGAGTTCAACGAAGCTTTTGCCGGGCAAGCGTTAGGTGTACTGCATGAGTTGGCAGACGAGCTTGAAGTTAAAGTCGAAGACATTGCTGAGCGTGCCAATGTGAATGGTGGTGCGATTGCGCTGGGTCACCCGCTAGGTGCTTCTGGTAACCGAATTATTGTTAGCTTACTTCATGAAATGCGCCGTCAAAATACCGAATATGGTCTGGCAACCTTATGTGTGGGTGGCGGTATGGGTACAGCCATTGTTCTAAAAAGTGTTTAACCAATGTACGTACAAGCGGAAGGCAGCACAGTGACGTGGGCTGGAAGCTAAACTAATTTAATTGATGAATAAGGATCCAAAATATGTATACGGAAATGTTCAAATCTTTCTCAGAGCAAACAGAGAAGTCACTAGCGCCATACGTGAAATTCAACAAGCTATTTACTAAAAATGTTGAAGATATCACTGAGCTACAACTAGCGGCTGTACGTGCTTACAGTGACCTAGGTCTTTCTCAACTTAAAGCTGTGAGCGAAGTGAAAGACGTACAAACACTCACTGAATTCAACAGTCAGCAACTTGAAACACTAACTAAGCTATCTCAACAACTTATGGATGATAGCAACAAGTTCCAAGCGATTGCTCAAGAATTCAAAAATGATGTTGAAGAGCTTGTAGCTGAAAACGTAAAACAAGCGACGCCAACTGCGTAAGCTAATGACCACAAGGCCGCTCGGTAGGATCTGAGCGGCTTTTTAGTCCATAAATGAGGTCATTATCATGGATCAAAACTTCTTTTCGGACTACTTTGCCAAGCTCCAAGAAATGAATAAGCTGTGGTGGAAAGAACTGGATACTGGCAAGGCAGCCATCAATACTCCCCTCAATAAAGCACTTAATGAAGTCAATCTCGACGATGCCACTCAACTCATTGAAAAAGCCGCGGCACAACCAGCTGCGATGGCACAAGTGCAGATGAATTGGTGGGAAAACCAAATGAAGATTTGGCAGAACATCGCGCTCAATCCCAGCGGTGAAGATGCCGTGGTAAAGCCTGCAAAAGATGATAAGCGCTTTAGTGACCCTGCATGGGAAAACGAAGCGTTCTATAACTACATCAAGCAGTCATACCTTTTATACAGCAAAACAATGCAAGAAAGCATTGATGCGATTGAAGGCTTGGATGAGAAAACTAAGGAGCGTTTGAGCTTCTTTTCTCGTCAAGCGATCAATGCGCTTTCTCCAACTAATTTCGTGACCACTAACCCAGAGCTTGTGAAGCTGACGGTGGAAAGCAATGGCGAAAACCTTGTTAAAGGGATGGAACTATTGCAAGAAGATATCCAATCAAGCGCGGATGTACTGAAAATTCGTATGACTAACGATAGCGCATTTGAATTGGGTGAGAACGTCGCCAACACACCCGGTGAAGTGGTATTCAAGAATGATTTGTTTGAACTGATTCAATACAAACCATTGACGGAAACCGTGCACTCGACGCCGCTGCTTATCGTGCCGCCATTTATCAACAAGTACTATATTCTCGACTTGCGCGAGAAGAACTCAATGGTGCGTTGGCTGGTAGAGCAAGGTCATACGGTATTTATGATGTCGTGGCGCAACCCTGATGCATCTATGGCAGAGGTGGATTTTGAGCACTATGTGTTAGATGGCACTATTAAAGCGATCGATGCGGTTATCGACATTACTGGTGAGAAGCAAATCAATACAGCAGGTTACTGTATTGGTGGTAGTTTGTTGGCAACAACGTTAGCTTACTATGCTGGTAAGCGTATGAAGAGCCGCGTTAAGTCAGCAACCTTCTTTACGACGTTACTCGATTTCTCACAACCAGGGGAAATTGGCGCTTACATTAATGATCCGATTATCTCGGCGATTGAGGCGCAGAACCTGTCTAACGGCTATATGGATGGTCGCTCACTCAGCGTGACATTCAGCCTGCTTCGTGAAAATAGCTTGTACTGGAATTACTACATCAATAATTACCTTAAAGGTAATAGCCCAATTGATTTTGATCTCCTGTACTGGAATGGTGATAGCACGAATGTGGCTGCGGCTTGTCATAACACCTTGCTGCGTAAACTTTACCTCGAAAATAAACTGATCGATCCGAAAGGTATTCAGGTCGATGGGGTGAATATCGATTTGAGTAAGGTGAAAGTACCAACCTACTTTATCTCAACACTCGAAGATCATATTGCACTTTGGCAGGGCACTTATCGTGGTGCACTGTGCTTAGGCAGTAAAGCGACGTTCGTGTTGGGTGAGTCGGGGCACATTGCCGGTATTGTGAATCATCCTGCTAAGAACAAGTATGGTTTCTGGCTCAATGATAAGCAAAATGCCGATCCTGAAGCTTGGTTGAAGGGCGCGCAACGCCAAGAGGGGTCTTGGTGGCATCACTGGGATCAGTGGCTACAAGGTTTTGTTGCAGAAGAACCTGTAGATGCACGTGCGATTGGTAATACCAATTATCCAGCGATTATGCCTGCACCAGGGGTCTATGTTCGCCAGACGCTGCCGATTGAACTTGATCTTTCTGAGCAGCGAGCACAAAGCCAGTTACATGATACGCCAGAGCAAGCCTAATGCTGAAGATGTAATGGGTGGATACAAAAAAGCCAGTGATGAAAGTCACTGGCTTTGATTTATCTACCTAGTTATTAATCTCTTTTCTTTTTTTCTTTAGGGCAGAATGATCACACTAATTCTTCTTCGACAATACGGTTACGACCTAGCGATTTAGCTCGGTATAAACAGTTATCGGCACGGCGCAATAAATCGTGGATATTACTTTCAGCAATAACCACACCAGCACTGACCGTGTACTTGATCTTATTGGTTAAAATTGTCAGCTCAGAATTGGCGATATCTTCCTTCATGGCTTCAAGTCGCTGGTTGAAGATATGCGGTGAATTCCCATAAAGAATACAGAACTCTTCACCGCCAAAGCGAGAAACTAGAGCGTCTGGGAAGTAATTCTTTAGCACAGTTGCCAGTTCAATTAGCACCATATCACCAATGTGGTGACCATAGCTGTCGTTTACCGACTTAAAGTTATCAATATCAATCAATGCTAAACAACGTGGTGAATTGTGGTTTTTACTTGTTGGATGCTCGAAGAAGTAACGACGATTCCACGTTTGGGTGAGATAGTCTTGATTCGCTAAGTGGTAGAGGCGGCGCTCGGAATCAAGGATATTCAAAGTGCTGTGTAAACGGCAGTAGAATTCTTCCTGATTAAACGGTTTAGTGAGGTAATCGTTGGCACCCGCTTTCAAAAATTTTGCGGTTAGCGATGCTTCATCACTTGCAGAAAGACCAATAATAGCGAGTTTATCAAGGCTGTATTGCTTTCTTAATTCTTTAACTAAGCTCACACCATCACGTTCTGGCATATCATAATCAGTGATCACTAAGCTGATGTCACTGTCATGTTGCATGATCTGTAGTGCATGCTCACCGTCTTTTGCCTCAATAACGTTTAAATACTGACGCTCTAGCAGGCTGCGCGTGTATTTACGAGCTGTAATGGAGTCATCAACCAGTAGCACTTTGTGGCTACTGTTTTTGGCAAGGCGGTTTAAAATAGGAATGATTGACGAAATGCAACTCGGACTATCTTTAGGGATATAGTCGATAACTGTTTTAGCGAGTACTTTCTCGCGAGTTATTTCATCCATTAAGGCGGTCAGGACGATTACTTTGATGTCAACCGATAAGCAAACATCAATAATTTCTCCGTCTTGTCCGTCGGGCAAGCAGTAATCTAAAATTGCGCAGAGAAAGTCGGTGTTTTGGTCAAGAACTGACTCTGCTTCAGCAATGGTTTCAGCAAAAACAGGTAAAAATCCGGCTTGTCTAAGTTCGCATTCGATAGCTCGGCGAAACGGTCGGCTATCTTCAACTACGAGTATTTTTTGTTCCATTTTCCATTTACCACAACCTATTTTGCTTTAACCGTTGTTACGGCTAAATAAGGCGCAACATTATGAGTTAAAATCTATGCAGATACAAATAAAGATAATGTTGAAAGCGTATATTTCTTGTATGTTGCTTAACCACAAATGCGATCTGTGTCTAATTTTTTGTACTTACTCACAGAATTTGAGTGTGGTTGTTAATTACAGTCGTACTGTTGTGAACAATCACGCCTTTTCGCTTTGTCACTTGAAGCATTATATTACTTGTTGTTGACATAACTTTGACAAATGAGGTTTGACATTGAGCGTGAAATCATTAAAGTAACACATCAAACAACGACTTTAAAAACGATGTTCAATTGCGTATGGCAAAGTCGATTAATTATTCGATAAAGGATATGGCATCATGAAAAAAACACTTCTAGTGGCATTATTTGCAACGATTGGTTTGACGGCGTGCTCTGAAGCAGAAAAGCCTGAGGCGACTGTAGCAGGTGCGGCAAATCCAGCTTCTGTGTTCTGTGAAGAGCAAGGTGGCGAAGTGGTAATTAAGGATGAAAATGGTGGTCAGGTTGGCTACTGTAAGTTAAGTGATGGTCGTTTAATTGAAGAGTGGACTTTCATGAATGAAAGTAAGGAAGACAAAGCTGAGCCTGTTGCGAATATGGCAAACCCAGCTTCTGTATTCTGTGAAGAGCAGGGCGGCAAAGTTATCATCAAAGATGGTGAAAATGGCCAAGTGGGCTACTGCCAGCTAGCCGATGGTACAGAAGTAGAAGAATGGGAATACTTCCGCCAGCACAATACCGAAGAAGAGCAGACGGCAGAATCGACTATTGGTATGGCAAACCCAGCATCTGTGTTCTGTGAAGAGCAGGGCGGTAAGACTATCACTAAAGATGGTGCGGATGGCCAATATTCAGTCTGTCAGCTAGCTGATGGCACAGAAGTAGAAGAGTGGGAATACTTCCGTCAACACAACCAAGAAGCTGCAGAAGGTGAGCTGATTGGTATGGCTAACCCTTCAGCTGTATTTTGTGAAGAGCAAGGTGGTCAATACTTCCTTAATGATGAAGGTGAAATCAAGGCCGGTTCTTGTAAGCTAACAGACGGCAAAGTTGTTGAAGCATGGGAATACTACCGTGCTAACCACAAAGAATAAGACTGTTTATTTTATAAAATAGTCAGTTGAGTTTGTAAGCCGCCTTCATGATTAAGGCGGCTTTTTTGATCCCACTGAAGTTGGATCTAATCAAAGTGGTATTTTAAATGACCTAGTAGATGAAAGGCGGTATCGGGTACATCGGCACTGCCTTGGTTTATGTTGATATCGGCTTCAGAAATACTGACCTTTCCTTCCAGAGATAATAACCAGTGTTTGGTTAGGCTAAATTCTTTCTCTACTCCAACTTGTCCAGAAAGCCCTGCAAATTGATAGCCACCAAAAGTTCTGTCTCCTTCAATTATCACGTCAGGGTGAGCGATAACGCCACCAATTCCGGCACGTAGAATAAGGCTGCCTCGCCAATTGACGGCATAGTTGGTGTAAAACAGGTTATAGCCATCTGTGACTTCAAATTTTTCCACTTGAGTGGGAAGGGCATCATCGACATAGACTTTATGATGGATCCCTTCTAGTTCGATGGCTTGATCATCCCACCAATAACTGACTCTGGCTCCGTAATAAAGCGGGGAAGAGAAGGGCTTACTCTCGCGATTTCCGTTTAACGTAATATCTGGCTGATCTTTGAGTTGGAGTGTGATGTCTTGATCTAAGCTATACGAGGCACCTAGCCCTAAGCTCAGCTCCCAGCCCTCTTTTGTTGCTGCTTGTACGTTGGAGAGCAGCATCAGTGCGATGCTATACAGCAATGTGAGTAGGAGGAAAGAGGCCCGCATGATCATTCCATAACTTCATGATAATGATCTCAGTGTAAGAAGGGACAGTAAGGCTTGATTATGATACTTGAGACAAAAGAAAGCCCAAGCATTGCTTGGGCTTAAGATAGTCAATTTAACAGTACTTTATCGGTATGATCGAACTGTTACTTTTTGCCTTGCCATATTAATTCACAAGTGGCGCTACCATCACGCTCCAGCGGCTTTTCGATTAGCCAGCGGATAGGTGAAATCACAGGACTTGTCGTAAAACGAACTGAGGTTTCAAAGATTGCCGATAGTGGAACACTTAGATCGAAATCTTCAAATTTACCGTGTACTTCAATTGGTGTTTGCAAGCTAAAAATCTGCGCTTTTTTCGATTGTGGACGTAGGTAAAGATCAAAGGCGCGCTCTTGATATGAGGCTTCAAAAATACCATTCACCTGAATACGGGTGGTATCTAACAACATGTCACGTTGTTGAATATTGCCTTTGTTGATATCAAGCCCAGCAGCGACACAGTTTAGTACCGAGTTATTCTCATCGGTAAAACTCGGGATAATGGCATCGGTCAGGTTGACTGCCCACAGGTCGATTAAGTCTGCTTCAAATGCTTGAGGCCAAGCAGCAAATCCAATAAAGCCATCAGCATTATTCATGAAGCTGTCAGGTGAATTGGCAAGGCTTGTCATTCTAAATTGGGTGCTGATTTTACCGCCCATATCGGTTTTAGGGTCAACACGACGTGCTATCACACCATAATCAAAGTTGGTGATGTTGCCTGCCAGACCAATATCGAACATATCGCCTTTGGCTCTGATTTTTGCCGACATATCAAAGTTGCCACCCGGCAGTTTTACCTGCATAGGTTTTAGCTCAAGAATCCCATTTTCTAGATGAAGACGTAAGTGACCTGCACCTAACCAGTCTTTACCTGAACGCACTTCATTCACTTTAAGACGAAAATCAGCATTAACCCAATCCAAACCTTCAGGGCTGATCACTGGCGCGGCTTGTTCTGAATCTGCAGTGCTTTCGTTTGCGGTTGCTTCTGATTCTGCCTCTTGTTGTTTTTGAGCTTCATCAAGCCAGGCTTGCCAGCCTTTTACCTTAAAGTCGTCAAGCTGAATAAAAGGTGCAGTCAGTGCGACGCGAATGTCAGGACGATTAAAGCGACCTTGAGGCTGAATATCACCATGACCTTTTAGCTCGCTTTGATTTACTTTCACAAGTAGATCGGTAAAGCGGTAACCCAGCTCGTCAGAAGCCAGTTTAGCTTGGAACTTGATCGGCCCGTAAGGTGGTAAATCAACACCTGTGAAGTGATTAAGACGATTCAAATTCGGAATAGCAGCATCAAGGTTCACTTTGAGCTTTTTGAAATCCAGAGGCAGAGCAAGCTCAGAATTGGCATTAAATGCCATATCACCAATGGTTAGCTTCATTGTGGCAGGTAGCGTTTTACGACCGTCATTCGCTTGTTTAAGCGAGACTGAATTGAACGCTAGCTTAATTGGACGTTTCTCAACTTGGCCTTGAATCGTCAATGCGGTTTGTGTATCAGGGCCAGTAACAAAGTCACCTGCGCTGAGGTAAACGTCTAACGCTTTGCCAGTGTAGGTATCTGCAAGTGCGAGCTGACCGCCTGATAAGCGCGCTTTGATTTCCGCCATCTCCATTAGCTCAAGCACAGTTCGCCCTGATAGCTTCACGGATAATGAGGCTTGATCTAGCTTCATGCCTAACTCGTCAGTAATGGCAAAGCTCTTCGCAATCTGACCAATATCCGGATTATTCACCACCAGATTGAGGCGTGAATTAATCATGGATGAATTGATGTTAAGCGCTAGGTCTCCTCGATAAGTACTACCTGCGTATTGCATGCTAAATGGCGCCGCTGGCATATCACCATTGCGCATTTTGCCTTTGAAGGCGATGCGATTCAGGCTTTGATCTGCCCATACCAACTTATCAACTTTAATCGCAAGGTCAGCATCAATGATTTGAATATCATCGCTCAACAGTGGAATGGTGAGGTTTGCACCTTTGGTTGGGACCGATTGTTCTACTTCTGGTAGTTCATCATCATTGATGAATTGACCAAACTGCGTGAAGTCCAAACGAGTAAAGCGACCGTCTAACGACACCCATTGGTTATCAGGTTCAGGACGCCAAGTTAGTGCCAACTGACCACGGCTATCTAACAGGGTTAGCTTGTTCATCATGAGCTGAACTAAGCCGTCTTTGTAGTCTAGTTTGCCTTGAATATCGATAGGGCCAGAAACTTGCGTTTGAGTGCCTAACCAAGGGCCTAGCTCGCTCGCATCTTTCCCTTTCACTTGTAGTGTAAAGTAACTGCCTTCTTGCCAGTTGGTTTGAGCAAGCAAACCATCAGCTTTAATCGACAGCACTGGGCTAGTAAAGCGAAACTCGGTTGGCCAATCACGCTTAGCAATAATATCGCCTAGCGTACCGGCTTTTGCCGTAATGGTCGCTGGGATACCCATGAGCTGACCGTTAATTTCCGATTGGAAATTTTGGTTGATACCCGCGTTTAGGCGAGCTTTATCAATGCTGAAAGTCGCTTCACGTGCCCAGTTAACTTTTGCTTGATCGATTTCAAGTGCCACTGCGCTGTTATCTAGCCATTCTTTCAGTTTGGTACCTTGGGTCGATACTTTTAGTTGGGCATTTTCAAGATGACCTTTAGCCGCATAAATACCGGTTAACCATCGTGCCATTTCACCGAGCGGAGAGTCTTTCGCACCAAGCTGAATATCGACCGTTGATGTCCATTCAGTGGCATCAACATTGGCATGTCCACGGAATGGCACTTGTGCGATATCGGCTGTCATTGGTGCTGTTAGCTTGCCGTTTTCACCATCGACATTCAGTGACAGGTTCTGAACCGTTGTACCAAGACCTTTGATTTCACCGATTTGGATCCCCAGCTTAGTGGTGGTTTCCAGTAGCCATTTGTCTAACGCTTGTTGTAGTGGTGATTTTTGTGGTGGCGCACTTGAGTATGCCATCATCATTGGCGGCTCAGGCTCTGGTTGCAGCCAAGGACGTAAATCAATCACTGGGATATCGAGTTGACCATCAATGAAGTTATGTTTGCCAAGCTCGAGCGAGAAGTGACCATCAGCTTGAGTGATCGGGCTACGTAATTTCAGATCATTAACATGAAGGTGGCGAGCCGATGCTGATAGGTTCGTGGTGATAGAGAGTGGCGCTACGTGCTTAACATCAAGACCAAACAAATTTTCGATCGCTTGGGTGTCTTGCCAATCAAGGGACACACTGGCTGTGGAATTACCTTCGTTAAGCGGTAGAAGACTTGCATCCAGCGTTAATTGAGCACCGACAAATGCACCGGCAACATGCAGGTTACCGTGTTGCTGGTTGATGATTTGTTCAAGGTTGCCTTTAAGGGTTAGGTTGTACTCTTGACCTAGCGCATAACCTTTGGTGGTAAGTTGCCAATCATCGTCCTCAGATTGTGTTAACGACAGATTCTCAAGGTGCCAGTCAAAGTAGCTACCTTGAGTTTGATCTTCATACAACATACTCACGTTTTCAGCAGTGATGCGATCACCTATCTGAAGGGCAAAGCTAGTATCGCCTGAGCTTTTCTCTGCATTAATGCTTTCGTCACTTTGCGTCGGAGCGGCTGGGTCGAATATCCAGTTCGCATTGCCATCAAAGTCTTTCGCCAAAGAAAGGTTAATATCTTTAAGTGCCAAGTAGTCAATCGATAAGGTGTTATTTAATAAAGGTAATACATCGATTTTGGCAGAGATATGTCCTGAGGTAAGCATCGGTTGCCAAGGCATAGACTCGATATTGGCAATCTCAACTTGGTTGATATTCACTTCTGGGCTGAAGCCAACTACGAGCTGAATGTCACCACCAATAGTGACCTTACGATGAAGGTTGTCGTTTAGCGTTTGAGCAATGCGATCACGGTATGGCGTCAGATCGATTTTAATGCCGATCGATAATGCGACGACTAACGCAATTACGATTAGCCCAAGCGTGATCCCTACACCTTTTAGGAGTCGACGAGACCAAGATTTTTTCGTTGGTGGTGGGGTGGATATTGAATGGTTGTCAGGCGAACTATTTGCGTCAGTCATAGCTTTAGATCTAGTAATGAGCGAAAATTATGTATGTTGTTTTATTAGGGGCGAAGATAGCATGTTCACGCCAGATAAGGTAGAGGGAGAGGCATAATCTCTAGTTGATTGTGCAGCGGCTACTGAATCTGTGCAATGGAGTGTAACAGGTTGTGAACTAAGATTTTGTGCGGCAATTAAAGGGTGGATATTTAGCTCTAGATGAATAAGACGAAATTGAACCTACTATAGTTATGAACACAGTGCCTAGTCTTGAATAGACACTGTGTTATTACGATTCATTGGCGAGCTTAGAAGCGGTAATCTAGCGCTAAGGTAAAGCCTGTTAGATCAAGCTTTATTTTGTTGTGGCTCTCAGTGTATTGCTCGTAGCGAGCACCAATCACAAAATCATCAGTGAAGTTATAGCCAGCCCCTAAGCCGTAAACGAATTTTCCGTCGACACGTTTTGGCTCTGCGTAAACGCTGAAAGCTTCCATTGCGTAGGCAATGCGAACGGCGTAACTATTGATAGATTCATCTTGAACGCTCTTGTTGCCGCTCTTCATCTGTGTATAGGTATAGCTAGGGTAGAAATTTAGCTCGCCGCTACCAATGTTAACTGAGCTTAGTTTTGCTGTTAGGTTGAGATCATAACCTTCACTAAACAGCGGGGTGGATTCTTGCAGCCAATAGTAATTAAAGTTGGTGTATACCGTATCAACTAAGCGGCTATCGAAGTCTTTAGCAGCGGCAAAGCCTACTTTGAAGCTGTTACGATGACCGTTATCGATTTTTGCATCAGTATCTTTTTTCTCACCAAAACTACGACCGTAAGCACGGTCTAAGTAATTGTATCCAAACAAGAATGCTGCTCGAACGCCGTCATTGTTAAATACTTCTGATGTGATACCTGCACCAAAGATGGTTGCTTTACCGTTGGCCGTTTGGCGCTCTGAACTCGCATTGTCTTCCAGATCTACATTCAGATTAGTGACTTCGCCTTGAATGGCTGTCGCTGTTTTTGTTGGGTCAGAGAAATCGTAGCTAGAGGTGGCAAAAGCAGGAGCCGCGATCATGGTGCTGGTTAGGCATAGTGCTGAAAATTTTTTTATCACAGGAAGTATTCGCTTTGTTTGACAATGAATCAATGCGCGAGATATTAACTGCTTACTTATCAACAAACAAATAGATTCAATGGCATACAATTACTGTAATTTATTGCTCCTTGTTATGATTTTTGTCGTGAATTAAAAACAGAATGGCATTTGCTAAATGAGAGTAATTCTAAACAACTAGTCATTCGCCTTTTTGTTATGTTATATTGTAACGGTGTTGGTGTTAGCGCCATTTTGTTATGTGTTCTGATTCCAATCACATAATGTACAAACCTAAAAGTTAAGTATGAAACAAGAAAACTCGTCTTCTGTTCCCGACGTAAAATGTGATGATATAACATCAAGTAATTGGCGTGCTTCCTTATTACTAGCCAGTGTGCCTGCGCGGCTCATTGTCGCAGTAAGCTTTATTGCGTTACTTTGGGTTATGTTGTCTTTTCTGATTAAGTAGTTTTAATTTAATGATTTCAATAGAAAATTTATCAGTTCGTTACCGTGATGAGTTTGCGCTAGAGCAAGTGACTGCGCAGATTCAAAAAGGCGAATTGTTAGCCGTAGTAGGGCCGAACGGAGCGGGTAAGTCCACACTACTTAAAACCATCATGGATCAGATCAAACCTCATACAGGACACATTGACTTAGCGCAATCACGCTTAAGTGATATCGCTTATCTGCCTCAAAGTAGTCAAATTGATAAGCAATTTCCGATCACTGTGCGTGAATTTGTCGCCGGTGGGGCGTGGCGACGCTTGAGTTTTTGGCGTGCGTTCAACCGTAAAGAAAATGTTCGAATTTATTCGGCCTTAGAAACGGTTGGTTTACTTGGAATGGAGGAACGTCAAATTAGTGCGCTTTCTGGCGGTCAGTTTCAGCGTATGTTATTTGCAAGAATGTTGGTTCAGGACGCTGATATTTTATTGCTTGATGAGCCGTTTAACGCAATTGATGCGCAAACCATTGAAGATTTAATGAAAGTCATTGAGCGTTGCCAGCAAGCGGGTAAAACCGTGATTGCTGTTATTCACGATCTTGCCTTAGTGCAACGTTATTTTCCGCAAGTCATGCTGCTTGCAACACAAATGATCGCTAAAGGTGATGCGCACCAAGTGCTTTCAACCGATAACCTTATCCGTGCGGGCTACCAGCATTTGGCGCACCTTCCTGCAGATTCAACTTTATTAAGCAAAACCGCATGATCCAAGATCTCTACACATTATTCATCGAACCTTTTTCCGATTTTTCTTTCATGCAACGCGCCTTGTGGGGTTGTGTTGTGCTGAGCTTAAGCGCAACGCCAATCGGGGTTTTTCTTACCTTACGTCGTATGAGTCTAACTGGCGATGCAATGGCACACGCTATTTTACCGGGCGCAGCGATTGGTTTTCTCATTTCTGGCCTGTCGGTGTCGGCAATGACAATCGGCGGTGTGGTTGCTGGGTGTGTCGTTGCAGTGTTAGCTGGTGTCGTAGCAAGGCACTCCCATGCTGAAGAAGATTCCAGTATGGCGGCATTTTACCTGTTATCGCTGGCAACAGGTGTCCTGATTATTTCATCAAAAG
This sequence comes from Photobacterium jeanii, assembly GCF_001650345.1. Taxonomy (GTDB): domain Bacteria; phylum Pseudomonadota; class Gammaproteobacteria; order Enterobacterales; family Vibrionaceae; genus Photobacterium; species Photobacterium jeanii. The sequence continues at coordinate 559,370 of NZ_LVHF01000033.1, forward strand.
GTAGCAATGTAGATCTGCTACATGTGCTATTTGGTTCGACGTTAGCCCTTAACGATGACGCGCTAATTCTACTGACCTCTATCGCGACAATTTCAGTATTGATGCTTGCGGTGTTGTACCGACCAATTGTGATGGAGTGCGTTGATCCTGCGTTCTTCCGTACTGTGAGCAAGTTAAGTCCGGTTGCTCACTATAGTTTCCTGTTGCTGGTGGTATTGAATTTGGTCGCGGGCTTTCATGCTCTAGGTACTTTGATGGCGGTGGGGCTGATGATTTTACCAGCTGCTATTGCACGTTTTTGGACAGCTCGACTTGGTGTGATGTTAGTTATCGCTTTCTTTGTGTCGGTAGTGAGTTGTTACTTCGGTCTGTTCTTGTCTTATCACGCTAGTTTAGCAACCAGCCCAGCGATTGTGCTGGTATTGGGTGGAATTTATATAGTGTCGCTGTTGTTAGGGCGTCACGGTGGCTTATTGCTTAAGCAGTTTGCAAATCAATAATTATGGAGAAAGAAATGTCTAAATCGACCTTCGCAGTGTCTATGGTTGCGCTAGGACTGAGTTGTAGTTCTGTTGCGATGGCAGAGAGCAAAATTCCAGTTGTTACTAGTTTTTCTGTGCTTGGCGATCTTGTACAGCAAGTAGGTGGTGATCACGTTGAAATCACGAATTTAGTTAAAGCAAACGGTGATGCGCACGTTTACAATCCTGCGCCAATGGATGCAAAAGCCATTGCCTCTGCACAACTGGTTGTGATGAATGGTTTAGAGTTTGAAGGCTGGATGCCACGTTTGCTTGAGTCTTCTAACTTTAAAGGTACTAAGCTACTTGCGGCTGAAGGTATCGAAACAATTAAAGGTCATAGTTGCACTTGTGGTGGACATGGTCATCATGAGCACCACGACCACGACCACGACCACGACCACGACCACGACCACGACCACGACCACGACCAGCATGCGCATCATGACCATGATCACCATGACCACGATCATGAGCATCATCATGCTCACGGTGAGTTCGACCCACATTCATGGCACAGCATCAAGAATGTAAAAGTGTACGTGAAAAACATCGAACAAGGTTTGGCTAAAGCTGACCCTAAGAATGCCGCAGATTATCAGCGCAATGCTGCGAACTACATTCAGCAGCTAGATAAGCTCGATCTTGAGCTGCATAAGAAGGTTGCTCAGATCCCTGTTGAGCAGCGTAAAGTGATCACCCCGCATGCCGCATTTGCTTACATGGCGCGTGACTACAATATTGATTTCCATGCACCACAAGGTACAAGCACGGAGTCTGAAGCTAGCGCAGGTGATGTTGCGAAAATCATCAAGCAAATTCGCGAAGAAGGTATCAAAGCCGTATTTGTTGAGAACATTGCAGATAACCGCCTGATTGAGCAAATCAGCCGCGAAACAGACGCTGAAGTTGGTGGTAAGCTATATTCAGATGCGCTGTCTGAGCCAACTGGTCCTGCACCAACTTACTTAAAGATGATGGAATACAACATCGATACTATTGTTAACGCGCTAAAGTAATTATTCTTTGATAATTATAGTGTTATATAGAAAGCCAGCTTATATGCTGGCTTTCTTTTTATATCAGCTATCGGCTAAGAGTCGAAATAAAAAAAGCGGGCGCAAGGCCCGCAAAAATAACACCGAAGAGATATTCTTTAGTTTCTGACAGGAGTGTTATTAATAATGACAACTGGCGCCCCACGACCTGCTTTATCCGTTTGGATGTACATGGTGGTTTTTGCTGGCGTCCAGTCAAAGTAGGTTGAAGTCACTGTGCCCATCATTTTGCCACGTCCTTTCCATAGCGGTTTTGAGCCGAGGAAATCTTGTGCATCACCCATGCTGATATCATCGTTCGCCATGAATTTATCCGCTGCGGCTTGGCGAGCCAGAGAGTGGGCTGCGAATTTATCATCAACAAAACTGTCTTGCTGATAGATAGAGTGGTTAGCGTGTGCTTTCCAAGGGGCTGTTGACGTACGAACTGCATTTTTGTAGCCGTTCTCAACGTTTACGACCTCAGAATTACCGTCAGCCACGGTATAAGAGAAATAAGCAGAGTAGTTTTTGTGCTTTTTCACCATCTTAACAATGTCTGAAGGCTGCTGAATATTGTATGCCTCCCACGATAGGTACATAGAGGGCGTGCTGTCGTTAGTAATGATTGCGCCACCATCTTTTTCACGGGCTGTACCATCACTCGCGTTGGTGTTCATTAACACCATTTGACCACCTTTAGCGATACCACCGTAAGGGATCAAACCAGCCCAAGTTTGGATGACACGCGTTTGACCATTTTCATCTGTGTGCTTGAGCACAATTAGGCCAGTGTAGTTGACGCCCATGTAGTCAAAATTGGCTGCTCCCCATGCGTGACCTTTTTGGTCTGTTTTTGCCATTACAGTACATTTGGCAGGGGCATTTGGATCGTGTTCTGCTTGTAAAAAGCCCATTCCACCTTGCGCTTGGCTCTCTAGGATAGCCTCATCAGACATAGCGACAGACAGCAGTAACTCAGGTGAGCGTTGTAAAGATTCAGATAGTCCACGAATGTAGTCAGCGGCATCAGGACTGCTTTTTTCTAACTTTTCAAACACAGACTTTGTTTTAAAGCCTTTAGAAATTCCCTTGGTATTTAAGCCTGGTAGCATCACGTTAAGGGTGCTGTCGAAGCGATCAATCGCATCAATAATCTGATCTTTTGCGACAGTACCCACATGGCGACCAAGTTCGTAGGAGCTGCCATTAAAGCGTACTTCTGCTATTTGATCTGTGTGTTGGATAAGTTCAGCTGAAGCAGTTGCAGAAGCCAACAGTAAACAAAGAGAAAGGTGTTTGAGTTTCATAGCTCACTCCCAATAAAAGAATATGATTTTGTAATGAAAATGTGTTGTAAGCAGAGTTACGCAATCAATAATTCATATTCTTTGATGTCAAACAATGTGGTCATCATTACAGCTAGAGCTAACTTCCACAATGGTTTGATATCGAAATATTTACTTTGTTTGAGGGAGATCAATTTTTGAATGAGAGGTGTGAAGGAGGTCTAATATTGAACGCTACTCTAAATGAAGAAAGTGCAATCCATTACACATATAAAACAGAGAGTGATGTAAATATAAAATTACAAATTAACCATTAAATGAAGGTCTTAAACGCTTTAATTGCGTATTACTGCGATGACAACGGAAAATTGCTGAGGTATATTAGCGCGAAATTTAAGTTTAACGTGTAACTATGTTGTTATGGATTTGGTTTTAAATTAGCCATTAGGAATATAATGAATATTCGAAGTAAATTAACGCTCCTCAGTGCCGGACCTGTTTGTTTAGTTGTATTTATATTCGGCCTCGCCGTGTCATCTGTGTTCCGTGTTCTCGATATGACGGATCAGATCAGTGTTGCTAAAGAATTAGAGATTTCGTTGCTTAACTTGCGACGTTATGAAAAAGACTTCTTGATCCGTCATGATCAAGTGGCATTGGATAAGTTCGCCCAAGAAACCCGACATTTCAATACCTTAAACCAAGACTTGCTGAAAGGTGCTGACGTTATAGGCTTCGACAAAGCGCCGATTGAAGAAATTGGTCATGAGGTTGAGCTTTACCTTGATGCTTTTAATGAATTGTCGAAGCTATATATGCAGCTTGGAGAAGAAGAGAGTACTGCTGGCTTAGTACCGAAAATTATTGATACAACAGAGCACCTTTTTGATCATGTACGTACTCAAGAATCGTTAGTGGCTTATGTTGAACTAACCAATCTTGTACGTGATGTTGCGAGTAAGTTTTCTGCCCAGAAATTAGCGCGAGTGGAGTCTTTAAGTGAGGTGTTACGCTCTGAATTGAGCGCGAATTTTGATCAAGACGGTTTGAAAGACTTAGATCAGTTGTTATCTATGTTAAACCAAGCTGAGTCGCTCTCTTCACGAATTGGTTTGACGCCAACAGACGGTTTACTAGGTAAGACACGTAGTGCTGCCCATAGCATGGAGTCGAAGTTTGATGGCATCGCTATTGATATCTTCAAGAAGGTTGATAGCGACCTAGATGAACTGATGATCATTTCTATTATCATTGCTGCAATCGCGATCATTGCGCTGATCAGTATCAGTGAATTGACCAAGCGTAATATCTTACGCCGCATTGAAGATCTTCAGCATATGATGGAAAAAGTTGAGCAGAATAACGATCTAACTTTACGAGCGGATGCCAATGCTCAAGATGAGATCGGTAAAATGTCTGCCAGCATCAACTCGACGCTTGATAAGCTAAATGGCTTTATGCGTGAGGTTCAGCAGGTGAGTCATACCGTTAATGATGAAGCGGTAAACATTCAATCACGTAGCCGAAAGACAGAAAGTGATTTGAATACTCAGCAGGCTGAAACAGAAATGGTTGTTACCGCTGTGACAGAGATGTCTGCAACCATCAATGAGATTGCTGAAACCACAGGTAATGCGGCACGTAACGCAGAAACAGCAAATGCGAGTGCGCGTGATGGCTTAGATGAAGTAAGCAATACGCGCAATATGATCAACCTATTGTCGAACTCATTGTCATCAACCAATCAATTAGTTGATGAGCTCGCAGCGGCATCGAATAATATCGGTGCTGTGATGAATGTGATTGGCGATATTGCAGAGCAAACTAACTTGCTTGCACTGAATGCCGCCATTGAAGCTGCGCGAGCAGGTGAGCAAGGGCGCGGCTTTGCGGTGGTTGCAGACGAAGTACGTACTTTGGCGCAGCGTACCCAGCACTCCACGGCAGAAATCAGCCAGATTATTGAAACTCTGCAATCAAAAACCAATCAGGTTGTAGCCAATATCTGTGATTGCCAAGGGCATAGTAGCGATAGTGTTGAGCAAGCGTCATCTGCTGAAGCTAAGCTAAACCAAATCATGACTGATATTGAGCTGATCCTAGATTCGAGCACTCAAATTGCCGCAGCAGTTGAGGAACAGAGTCAAGTGACTGGTGAAGTATCGCAAAATCTTAATAACATCAGCGAAGTGGTGCACAACAGTGTGGCAACAGCACAAGAAAATACCACTACCAGCATGCAGCTAAGCGCAAGCTCAGAGCAGCTGAAATCAGCAGTAGATCGCTTCGTTGTATAGAAAATTCATGTTGTTAAACGCACAGGTTTAACGTGTGAATCTAACTCGCCAGCTCTCTCTTTCATTAGAGAGGGTTGGTGGGGGGCAAGTTGTTCCCTCCTTTTGAAATATCACTTCATATTATTTTTTTACCTGAGCCCCTGTGAGAACAAACCATGGTTATAGTTGGGCTTTTACCATCTAAAGTTGCTCGTTTAGTGGTAGAGTCTTTTGATGTATTAAGAAGAGACTTATTGTAGGGAAGTTGAGTTGTTAGAACTTAAAACGATAGCGTTATTTTTTGTTACCGCTATTGCAGAAATAGTTGGCTGCTACTTACCATATTTATGGTTAAAGGAAGATAAATCCATTTGGTTACTCGTCCCCGCAGCTCTCTCATTAGCTTTATTCGCATGGCTTTTATCTTTACACCCAACAGCCGCAGGGCGCGTTTATGCCGCCTATGGCGGTGTTTATATTTTTGTCGCTATATTGTGGTTATGGCTAGTAGACGGTATTCGTCCGACAGTATGGGACGTGATTGGAGTGTCAGTAGCTCTTACAGGCATGGCAATAATCATGTTTGCACCCCGTGGAGCATAGTAACAATTTTCGGTATTAGCTTTATGTTGAGATGAACATGGGAAAGTTGATCATATTCTTGACGCTAACTTTGTATAGCAATTTAAGTTGAATTTTCATAAACAAAAGGCAGCATATGAAGGTGTGCTGCCTTTTTTATGACCAAAATTGTAAATTAGTTATCTAAATCGTAGTAGATAATGCGATATTGCAACGGGGTATCTGGATTGCCTGTTTTGGCTGTAACTGCATCGCCTGAAATTGTGATATGGAAAACTATTTTCTGTGTCGGATCGGCGAGTACTGTTTTTAATGCACCAGAAATGACCCCATATTTAGGTTTGAAGAAGAAAGCCCAGCCGTCTGCTCGATAGTGACCAGGAGCATAGAAGGCTTTGATCAGAGAGCCATCTGTACCAACTTTACCACCGCCTTTTCTCAGCGGCATTTTCATTTCACTTAGAATACGACCATTTTTATCGGTATCTCTGATCGTAATCTTAATGTTTTTACCCTCGGTAAAGGTATGGCTAGCGATGTGAGAAATACTCCATGTTGTTACATGGTACGTTTGATAAGAAATACTCTCGAAGCCTTGAGGATATTTCTTTAAGAACAGACCATCTTTTTGTCGCTTTCGTAATACACGTAGTTCGGCTTGCAGTGGGAAGTAGCCATGCGGAAAAGCAGAAAAATCTCGGAAGCCTTCAGCTTTTCTTCCTACAGGATAAAAAGAGTTACCTGTGAAAACCCTGTCTGCATAACTCTTAAATGCGTTATATCCGATACCAACATATTTAAAGTCTTTGGCTAGGTTGAGTAATCGGTGACCAACTTGGCTGACACCGCCGTAGTTTGTAAGGGCTAGTTTTCTTTTATTTCCATGCTTATCAGGGTTTGTGTATGGTTGATCTGGTTTTTTACCTTCAGTGAATTGCATTTGAACAGTGTCGTGGAACCAACTGTATGCGCTGTGTCCGAAAATACTCGATTCCATTGCAGCTTTTTGACCATCCTTAAATAGCGAACTATTCAGATCAATACCTGCTTTTTCTACATACCCGCGGAATGGCTGCCTCGTCATGTAATGGTCAAAAGAACCTGAAGCTGAGAATAAGTAAGCGGCACGTTCTGCATTTTTATCGAAACTGGCTTTATATTCAGGGTTTGGGCGTTGGGCTACAGCTTTGAAAAAAGCGTACCATTTGAGCATAAATGCTTTAAATTCAGGTTTATAAACTCCCTCGGTATGGACAAAATCACCTGAGGAATCTTTGCTAAGGTTCGGTGCGATCACATATTGGTTTGAAGCACCTTCAACAACATTATTTGCGCTACCATCGTAGTAAGCCATTAGTTCATCGTAGATGGTTTTAATCTTTTCGCGTTGTATCTTTTCTTCGTTAGTTTCAATAAATGTAGGTTTAGCATACGCTTTTGTTATCACTGTAACTGTACTGGTTATACCATCCAAGCTTGCAATGATTTGAGTTTTACCTGTGTTTACTCCCGTTACGATACCTTTAGTATTTACCGTTGCAATATTTGTATTACTCGTGCTCCACGACACTTTTGTCGTGATATTTGCGGTTGAACCATCACTGTATATTCCGTTAGCTGTTAACGCTTGAGTTTGACCTTTGTGAAGTAGCAATTGTGTAGGTGCTATTTGAATTGACTGAGGTGCAGCGTTAATAACTTGAACATTTAAATTAGAGCTTGTAATGCCATTTAAAGATGCCGTAATAACGCTATTTCCTATAGCTTTCCCTGTAATAACACCTTGGTTGTTTACTGTCACAACTCTGTAATTAGTTGAGTTCCAATTAGCAGAAGTCGTAATATTAGTTGTTTTTCCATCACTAAAAGTTGCGGTTGCCACTAATGGCTGTTTTGTGCCTATCGTAATTTGTAGAGGTGATGGGCTAATTGTAATAGCACTAATAACTGCTGGGGTGACATCAATATCGATAGTATTGCTCTTTACACCGTTATAGCTGGCACTTGCTTTCGTGTTACCAGTGTTAACGCCTGTTACTACTCCTGCTGAGTTAGTAGTTGCAATTTTTGTATTGGTAAATACCCAAGAAACGAAAGCAGTGATATCAGATGAAGTACTATCACTGTATGTCGCCATTACTTTGATTGGTTGAGTTAGCCCTTTAGCCAGAACTATTGATGTAGGAGTAATCTGTAGTCTTTGCAGGGTGACACTTGTCACTTCAATATTTACGGTATTACTCGTGATATTGTTAAACTGAGCTGTAACGTCAACGAAACCAGACTTAACACCTTCGAGTACACCTGCACCGATGAATGATGCGATATTGTTATCGCTTGATTGCCAAGTCACACTATTGGTGACGTCTGCGGTAGAGCCGTTACTGTATGTTGCAGTGGCTTTTAGTTGCGATGGCTGGTTTTTAGCTAAAGTGGTTGAATTTGTGGTGATGTGAATTTCTGTAACTACAACTCCCGTTTGAGGTGTAGTATTGGCTTCTTCTGATGTTCCTGAATTACAACCACTTAATATTGCTGATATAAAAAATAAGGCGGTAAAAGTGATTCTTTTAAATAAATTAACAATGGACATAACCGTGTAACCTTTACTCTGTGTTGAAGTATTTAACTCATAATCATCCCTTTTTAATGGAGGATTGTTTGGGTATAAATTACATCATTTATTTATTGCTCATGTTAAAGAAAATATAGGAAGAGTTAATATTACATTTCAAAGTTGCAATAAGGCTTGAGCTGTTTTTGATATATTTATCTTTACATTATGGATGAACGCCATGTTAAAACGGAGTGTTATAGATGGCTTGTTACTTCATTTGTGAAATGGCATAGAGCTTGTGGTTGATTTTATATTGAAGGGCGATACATGCAATATATCGCTAGGTTTTTTGTTGTATATATATGGCGTTTTGTTCAAACAATGGAGTAGGGCAAGCTTTCAATTCTTTGAAATTACAATGATGTTGTGAAAGTGGTTATCGTCTTATTTTATTGTTGAAACTACTACCGCTATTAATAAAAAAGGCGCTGTTATCACAGCGCCTTTTTGTTAAATAACAGGTTTGGTACTTATTCCCACTGAACCAATTGGTCTTTTGGCCAGTTGTTACCAATCTCTTGATAGCGTTTTTCAAGGATATGACGCTTGATCTTCAAGGTTGGCGTGAGTACATCGTTTTCGATGCTCCAAGGGTCTTTGATCATCAGCACGCCTTTGATCCTAGCGTGTGATTCAAGTTCTTGGTTGATGGTATTAATTACCTTGTGAACACGGCGTTCGTAGCGTTCACGGTCGAAGTTAGGGAATTCGTGTGGAACCGCGAGTAGGATAGGGCCTGGCATACCAGAACCCACGACACACATCATTTCGACATTACTTAGTTCGAATAGGCGTTTTTCAATTGGTACTGGTGAAACGAACTTACCTTTCGCTGTTTTGAAGGTGTCTTTCTTACGACCTTCGATAGTGATGTATCCTTCACTATCCATTGAGCCGATATCACCTGTGTGTAACCAACCTTCTGCGTCAAAACATTCTTTGCTGGCTTCTTCGTTTTTGTAGTAGCCCGAGAATACGCCTTCACTGCGTACCAAAATCTCTTCATCGTCTGCGATCTTGATTTCAATGCCAGGACCTGGGTTACCTACAGAGCCGATTTTATCGCTGCGGAATGGGTGGTTAAGGGTGCTATAGGCGAAGGACTCCGTCATCCCCCATGCTTCCGTGATGTTAAGACCGATACTCTCGTACCAACGCAGCAGTGCTGGTGATACTGGTGCTGAACCACAGCCGAGTACGCGAGCTTTGTCTAAACCAAGACCGTCAGCCAGTTTGCGTTTGATAACGCCTGAGATGAACGGGATCTTTAGCAGCAGATCGAGTTTGCGTTGTGGTAGCTTTTCTTGAATACGTTGCTGGAACACTGTCCATAGACGCGGTACAGAAATAAACAGAGTCGGGCGGTGCATTTTCACGTCGTCGATGAAGGTATCGAGCGATTCAGGGAAAGCAACTTGAATTCCCGCCATAACCGATGAGCCAAAGATATATACACGCTCAGTAATGTGCGCAAGCGGTAAGTACGAGAACAAACGCTCGCCATCACGCATGCCAATATGGTCAATCAGGCGTTGTGCTGACCAAGCAAAAGCGCCGTAACTGAGCATCGCCCCTTTCGGTAAGCCAGACGTACCAGAGGTATACACAATCGACATTAACTCATCTTTTTCGTGCGTTGGACGCTCTTCAGATGGTTCGTATTGCTCAATAAGCGTATTGAATTGGTATTGGCACTTAGGTGTGCTTGGGTAGTTAAAACCAATGGTTATTAAGTCTGGGTATTTCGCACAAACTGATTCAATGGCTTTGCTATCGTCAAGTTTACCAATCAGTAAGACTTTTGATTCGCTGTGAGTTACACAGTGCTCGATGGTATCAGCACCTGCGGTTGGGAAGATGGGCACGCTGATGTAGCTGCCAAGCATCATAGCTAAATCACAGATGAACCATTCAGCACAGTTTTTGGACGCGAGCGCGACACGATCGCCGGGTTGAATACCTAATCCGCGTAAGGCGCTAACAAGTCGCAGGGCTTTATCAGCAACATCTGCGTACGAGTAATCCACAAACTTACGATCAATAATTTGACGAAGGTATATCTCATCCGCGCGCTCTTCGGCCCATTTCAGAATCATTTCATGGGGTAAAGGTTGCAGCATACTTGTTTCCTTCAAACGTTCCGCAGAAAGAGGTAAGGTCATACAAAAATCATCCTTGTTTTGTTGCGGGTATGTTAAATCTAGTTTTTCTATAACTGGTCGGTCAAGTCAATTATAGGAACAGCTCGCCATAAAATTGTAAAAAAATTGTTTATCCGTCATAAAAAAATACTATTTTGAGAATTCATTAAGAAAATCGACTTATAGTTGAATGTAAACTCCAAAATTGAGCGAAGAAGGTGCCAGTTAGGGGGAAAGTTCTAATTTTTATGACACTATGCTGTGTAGGCTTAGTGACTCAGCATGGAATGCAGGCATGGTTCGGTTTTTAGTTATGGGATTTGTTATCGCAACATCAAGCGTGACGCACGCTGCGGCTGAATCATGGTCCTATCAAGATTATCCACCTAGAGGCAGTCGCACTATTGATGACGTCCGCAAACGCTACACGCCTATTGTTTTACCTCGTTTGAAAACGATTTTTTCAGCATCAGCAGTGCGTTTTCCGCCTGAAAAGCTTGGATTGTTTGCGATTAAAGATGAGGCCGCCGTTGAGCTATGGGCGCGTCAAGATTACGAATGGCGTTACATAAAGCGCTATAAAGTGACCAAGCAGAGTGGTGAGCTGGGGCCTAAATTACGGGAAGGCGATAAACAGGTTCCTGAAGGAATTTATCGTGTGGTGGCACTGAATCCCAATAGTAAGTATCACCTTTCAATGAAGCTAAATTATCCAAACGCGTTTGACCTTCATCATGCCAAGTTAGAGCAGCGTCATCGGCCGGGTTCGAATATATTTATTCACGGCAGGGCATCATCAATTGGCTGTTTAGCGATTGGTGATGTCGCGATTGAGGAGCTGTTTTTAGCTGTTGATGCTGTCGGAGTTGAAAATGTGAATGTTGTTATTACACCGACAGACCCAAGAAAAGGACCGCTAATTGCCAGTAGTGATCTTCCATATTGGACGACGAATCTTTATCGAGATATTGAGCAAGCTGCAGAAATGTTTGGTCGCTAAGGATGATTTTGGTCCTAAAAGGAATATTGGTTTGTGATGAAACTGTAATTATTGAATTCGAATTATTAGATTTCTCTCTTGTTATTTGAATAAAGATAAAAAAAACGCTCACAATACTGGTTAACGGAATAGCATTTTGTAATACTTAACAATTATTCGCTAAATAACTATTACCTAATCAATGAATTGCCTGATTAGGCCAGAAACTTGCAGAGTCATTCATTATGCCAAAGCGTAGTAAAGAAGATACAGAGATCACGATTCAGACCATCATGGATGCTGTAGCTGATCAGCTACTTACCTTAGGTTACGATAAGATGTCGTACACCACGTTGAGCAAGCAAACAGGCATCTCTCGTACCGGTATCAGCCACCATTTCCCTAAGAAGTCTGATTTCGCTAATGCGATGGACGGGCGCATTTTTAAACTATTTATTGAAAAGCTGGATATCGAGAAAGATCTAAATGCTTTCGTAGCAAGCTGGGTTGCAGCTTTAGACGATGAAAAATTTGTCGCGATCCTACGCCTACTTTTCCACCATATCGTAACAGCCGAAAGTTCAAATGAGTTTGCGATGCGTGGTATTGAGCGTCTTTACCAACTATGTCGTGAGCGCTTTGGCGAAGAGAGCATCAAAGAACTGGAGTGGTTGTTTGGTAAATCACTCATCTCGATGGCGAAGTAGTCAACGAGTAGCATATCTCGCGATAAGCTGATTTATTTGCTGTATGAAAACGGTTCGCCTAGCGAGCCGTTTTTTGTGGCTGCTGTTTGGCTTTCATTTCTTTGCAGAACTAGAGAAGTTATATCTAATTCATCATGTTGAATAATGTGTAAAGTTTGCTCAAGGAATTTAAGTGATCTTGATCACAATTAAATATACAGTCTATTGTTCTGTAAGTTTATGGGATGCTATTCTCTATCCCCGTAATGGTTCTTAGCAATATGGATATTGCTTGATTAGGCTTAAATGACGTTTGGCGGGTGGATAACCCGCCTTTTTTTTGCCTCAAAATCAGACGTATCACTTTACTCCTTCCTATTTTCACTCCAATTTTTTCGCTGATTTTCACTTTTGTAACTTGGTGAGTGAGTCGTGCATGAAACTGTGGCACAGACCTATTAATTATCTGATGGTTAAATCATCACCTGTCATGTCATTTTAGCCGCAAGTTTTTGTTTGATTTGGCGATAAACATATTACCACCTGCGTTTTAGTACTCGCATTTATTGCTGGTGGCGATATATTAACGTCTACGCCTAAAAGCACGTTGTTTCATATCCAATGAATTGCTGATGTTTTTATAAATTTGATATTGAATTGAATAGAGTAAATGCTCTAAAATGAATTTAAATTGCACAAAAGACAAAAACCTATAAGGGTTACTCAATGAAAATAAAGCCTGTTGTTGCATTAGTGGGGCTTCTATTGGGAGCAGCGAACGCCCAAGCTGCTTCTGTTACCTTTAATGATGCGTGGCGAACTGTAGTTGAAAGCAGTGATGCCTTGGCTGCTGAACGTGCCAATATTGATCGTGCGGCTTTTATGGAAGAAGCAGCGCGAGATCTTTACTTACCGAAAGTGACGGCATCTGCCAATTACACCCGCCTAGATAAAGCGATTGAAATTAAGCCTTCCGATCTGGCGGCAAGCACACCTGCGGGGAGTAATATTTCTTCACCTCTTGGTAATGCTATTTTGTCTATGCTGGATCAAAACTTCACGTCACAGCTGACTAAGCGCGATGTGTTTACCAGCTCTATTCGTGCGGTTTGGCCAATTTTTACTGGCGGTCGTATTAGTGCGGCACAAGATATAGCTAAGAGCCAAAAAGACGAAGCTAAGTATCTATTGGCGATGAAGCAGCAAGCGAAGTTTGAAGATTTGTCGAAATTCTATTTCGGCGTTGTTCTCAGTGAGCATGTACTACAAACGCGTAAAGATGTAGAGCAAGGTCTGAAGAAACATTTAGATCATGCTAAGAAGCTAGAAAAGCAAGGGCAGATCGCCAAAGTTGAACGCCTACAAGCAGAAGCGTCTTACGATAAGGCTCGCGTTGAGCGCCAAAAAGCTGAGCGTGATTTTGAAATCGCGCAAGTTGCACTTACTAAGTTGCTGAAACTGTCAGAGCCTGCTGATCTATCTACTGGTTTGTTTACCAATCCATCGTTACCGCCAATGAGCGCGTTCATTGAGAAGACGCTAACAGATTTCCCAGGGCTGCATATTCTTGACTCTAAGAAGAAACAAGCAAGTGGCTTAATTGATGTAGAGAAAGGCAAGTACTACCCAGAAGTTTACCTATACGGTAATTACAGCTTGCACGAAGATGACACGTTAGCAGCAAAAACTGCGCCTGATTGGGCTGTGGGTGTGGGCGTAAACATTAACCTATTCGACAACTCTGGTCGCTCCGGTAAATTGAAAGCAGCGAAGAGTACGGTTGATCAAGTTGCTTACCTACGTCGTCAAGCAGAGCAAGATTTGTCTGTTTTGGTTGAGAAAACATACCGTGAAGCACAGCAATCGCTAGAAGAGTTCAATAGCTTGCAATCGAGTATTGAACTGGCGAAAGAAAATGTTCGCTTGCGTGATAAAGCGTTTAGCCAAGGCTTGTCGACTTCGCTTGAAGTCGTTGATGCAGAAATGTATCTCGCAGGTGTGAAAACTCAGCGCTTGGCAGCAGCGTATCAATATGTAATTTCGTTATCTCGTCTGCTTGCGGTAAGTGGTGAGATCAACAGCTTTAATCAGTACCAACAATATCAAGGTTTAGAGGTTAAATAATGAGTAAGTACAAGTCTTTAGCTGCGGTAGTTCCAGCAGCGGCATTAGTAGGTTGGCTTGGTTACACTTTTTGGCAAGCTTACCAACCTCAACCAGAACGTTTGCAAGGTCAGATCGAAGCGCAGCAATACAATATTTCATCAAAAGTACCGGGTCGTATTGATCAAGTTATGGTGAAAAAAGGTGAAATGATCGAAAGCGGTCAGTTAGTGTTTACTCTGTTAAGCCCAGAGCTAGATGCAAAACTAGAGCAAGCTCGCGCAGGTCAAGAAGCGGCTGGCGCTATGGCTGAGCAAGCTGAAAAAGGCGCGCGTAGCCAAGAAATTGCTGCGGCTTATGATCAATGGCAAAAAGCCAAAGCGGCAGCCACCTTGATGGAAAAGACTTACAAGCGTGTTGATAACTTGTATCGCGATGGCGTGATTGCTGAGCAAAAACGCGATGAAGCTTACACTCAATGGCAAGCGGCGCGCTATACCGAACGTGCAGCATTCCAAATGTCTGAAATGGCAAAAGAAGGTGCTCGTGACGAAACTAAACGTGCAGCAGCTGAGCAAGCTCGTATGGCGGCAGGTGCGGTGGCTGAAGTGGAAGCTTACGCAGCCGATACCCGTGTTGAAAGCTGGCATAGCGGTGAAGTAAGTCAAATCCTGCTACGTTCTGGCGAACTTGCACCACAAGGTTTCCCTGTAGTGAGCATTGTTGATATGGACGATGCATGGGCGGTATTTAACGTACGTGAAGATCGTTTGAAAGACTTCCGTGAAGGTCAAACATTCAAAGCAGTGATCCCTGCTATCGGTGACCAAGCACATACCTTCAAAGTGAGCCATGTTGCTGTGATGGGTGACTTTGCGACTTGGCGAGCGACTGACACCGCCAAAGGCTTTGATATGCGTACTTTTGAAGTAGAAGCGCGCCCAGTTGAGCCAATCGAAGGTTTACGTGTGGGTATGAGCATCTTGGTTGAGCAGGAGTAATATGACGTTGCGTTCACAGTTAAAACGTGAGTGGCAAATTTGGCGTTCAGAAAGTTGGCTAAAAGCGCTAACGCTCTGGATCCCTGTATTACTCTTTGTAGTGGTATGGGCGATTTTCTCGGGTGGTATTGCCCGAGATTTATCTATCGGTGTGGTGGATCTCGATCATAGCCGTATTTCACGTCAGTTAACTCGTTACTACGATGCGAGCCCTGCATTGGCAGTGACTGAGCAATTTGCCAGCGTTGAACAGGGCAGTACTGCACTGCGAAATGGCGATATCTATGCCTTAGTGGTGCTTCCTGCAAACTTGGAAAGTGACACCTTGATTGGCCGCGCCCCAGAAGTAACGGCTTTCTACAATAGCCAGTTTATTCTGATTGGTAAGTTAATTAATTCAGCGCTACTGCAAGCTCAAGGTACATTTACCGCTGGGGTAGATACCCTGAAAAATATGGTGGGTGGTAGCCCTGTGCCGCTGCAAGCGCTTGGGCAAGCGGTGCCAGTGCGTAGCCAAATCACACCGTTATACAACACCAATAGCCATTATGGGCAGTTCTTGGTGTCTGCTGCGATTCCTGCGATGTGGCAGATCTTGATGGTGGCAACCACGGTATTAGCGATGGCGGCAGAGCGACGTCAGCGCGGCGTGAGCCAATGGCTAGTGAATCATCCTATCCGTAACTTGGTGGCAAAAATGCTACCTTATACGGCGATGTTTTGGCTTCAAGGCATTGTTTTCTTAGTGGGGATGTACCAGTGGCTAGATTGGCCGATGCATGGTAGTTGGGGGATTTTATTAAGTGCTCAGTTGCTCACTGTGGTGGCTTGTCAGGGGATCGGGGCGTTGATTTTCTTATTAACGCTTGATCCAACACGCGCTATGAGCATGGTGGCAGGTTTTACTGCACCCGCATTTGCCTTCATGGGCATTACTTTCCCAGCTAGCGATATGCCGCTGTTAGCTCAGATTTGGCGAGCATTATTGCCTATCAGCCACTATATCGAAGTGCAGGTTATGCAGGTGAATTATGGTTCATCGCTTGCCAATACCATGCCTAAGATGTGGGGAATTTTGGCGTTCTGGTTGGTGTTTTTGTTGGTATTCAAAAAAGCGAAGCAGATCAGTCAGCAGCAAGGTTTAAAGCAATCGGAAGTTAACCCCGTAGAACAAGCATCTGAGGAGGTAAAAGCATGAGTTGGCGCGCTTTATTTAAGTTCGAGCTAAACGCTATTTTTACTAATCCCGCATTGCTGTTTACGGTGTTTGGTGGCGTACTGATTTATTCATTCCTGTACCCGTTGCCATACTCGCACCAACTGCCACGTGAGCAACAAGTGACAGTGGTGAATTTGGACAATACCCAAATCAGTCGCGAGTTAGTGCGTATGATTGACGCGACACCACAGGTGAAGGTCAAGCAAAGCGCGCCTACGATTGCTCAAGCTCAGCAGCAGCTAGAAAAGGGAGAAGTGCAGGGCTTATTGGTTATTCCTGAGCACTTCAACCGTGATTTGCTGCTAGGGAAAAGCCCTGTGCTGTCTTATGCCGGTGATGCTTCCTACTTTTTGGTGTATGGCACTATAGTGGAAGGGATGGCTACCGCAGGCGGTACTTTGGGTGCAAAAGTAAAAGTTGCACGCATGGTGATGTCGGGTGATAACGTTGCCTTGGCTGCAGAACAATACTCAGCAATCAAACTTAATAGCCGACCTGTGTTTAACCCGTCAATGGGGTATATAAACTATGTGGTTCCTGCAGTGTTTGTGCTTATTTTGCATCAAACACTGCTAATTGCGGTTGCTATGCTTGGTGGTGGTCAAAATGAGTATCGCCTGCAAGGCGGTAATGGTTATTGGCTACGTTACCCTGCATGGAAGATCATTATTGTTCGTGGTTTGATCATGATGACGATCTATCTGCCACTTACGGCTTATTACTTTGGATATAGCTTTGAGTCGTTGGGTATCGGTCGCTTAGCTGCGATAGGTGATTTGATCGCGATGACAATTCCTTTCCTGCTAGCGGTCATCTTTGCTGGTATGGTGATTGGTCAGTTGATCCCGCGTCGTGAGCTTGCCACTGTTATTGTGCTATTAAGCTCAATTCCATTGATTTTCACAGCTGGTTTTATTTGGCCAACCTCGGCAATTCCTGATGTGCTGAATTATCTTGCTCAGTTAGCGCCATCAACACCAGCAATTAATGGCTTCTTGCGCCTAAATCAGATGGGAGCAAGTTTTGATCAAGTTATTGGCTGGTGGGGGCAATTGTGGCTTCAAGTGCTGGTGTACGGTGTTTTAGCTGGGTGGCTAATGACACGTGCGCAAAAAGCGCAAGTGCAGACACAGCAGCATGAGGCAGCAGTGAACTTATAATTCTAAAGTAAGGTTATTGCTTCATTAAACCTAAATCATAAAATGCCGCTATTCGTAGCGGCATTTTTTATATTACGACTTTTTGACCAGTAAATGATAGTTAACAAGATGTGTAAAGAATCCGATTATCAGGCGAATAAATAGCCAAATGTATTGGTTGTAAATATAAGGAATATCCATTTTTTTCATGATTTTCGATGCGCTAAGGTGCGTGTCATCAGTCAGTCACGAAAGGATATAACGATGGAAAATACGCAATATGTTGGCTTTTGGAAGCGGGTAATTGCCAACGTCATTGATACGATCTTAATCTCAGTTGTTGTTTGGAGCATCTACAGTATCTTTGATGCTAGTGGGAATGATTTCTTTGTGGAGTTCACTGACGGTGAGCAAACACACTATGAGTACAACGGTCGATACAGCACTGATGTAGAAAGCCCTGCAATCTTCAGTTTTATCAACTTCCTACTACCAGCAGCAATTATATTGGCGTGTTGGCATTATCTATCAGCGACTATCGGTAAAATGGCGGTGAAAGCTGTGATTGTTGATGCGAAAACAGGTGGGGAACCGACTTTTATTCAACTGGTTATCCGTTATATCGGTTATTTGATTTCAGGTATTCTTTTTGGCTTACCTTTTATCTGGGTTGGCATTGATAAACGCAAGCAAGGGTTACACGACAAAGCGGCGGGTACCTTAGTGGTTTATCGCTAAGCAGCTCGAAACAAGAAAAAATGCGCAAAGGTTGGAATACCATTGCGCATTTGCATCGTTTCTTGAACAGTGGAAGCCGTTTGTCTTTGACTTCAATCCACGATCAGATTATTTCGTTTCTTCAGTTTTATGGATGTAAGCTTTTGTACCCCACAGCGGTACAGTAGATAGGCTGTGCTTGTAGCTACCTGTTGTCTCTTTCGTTGAGTAAGACAAGTACATCAGAGTTTGCGATTCAGCATCGTAAATACGACGAATTTTCATCGATTTAAAGAAGATGCTTTTTGACTTTTTAAACACCACTTCGCCAGATTTTGATTTGTCGATATCTGCCAGCATTTCTTGGGTGATCTCACCAGTTTGGCGGCAAGAAATAGAAGAGTCAGAAGGATCGGCTAGGCTTAAATTCGCTTCAATACTCGCAATATGACAAGTCACGCCAGGGACTTGTGGGTCGATCAAGGTATTTAGCTTGATGTCTTTCATGGTGAACATACCCAGACTTACATCGCCGACTTCATTACTGTCACACCCTGTTAAAACGGTAGCCAGTGCTGCCGCCATCAATAGTTTTTTCATTTGATCTTCCCCAAAGTTGGTTGGTCTATCATGACTGTCGTTATCATACGCGAGCTGGATTTATTTTCCTAATCAGCGAGTTGGCGCTAGAAGCGCTTACGTATCACTCTTGCTATTATCTTGCTGGCCAAGTCGCCATAATTTTTCAGCTCGTGAGCCCAGTAACCAAAAGCTAAACGCTAATACCGCGAAGAAAATGGTTTTATGAGCTGTATCCCAAAAGTATTCAAAAAAACGGGTGTACAGGTTAATTAATAAGAAAGTGATACCGAAACTACGGCATAAGCTATTTGCGTGGTGGATCCCGAGATAAAGTATTGCGAAGCATGCCGTTATTGACAGTATTGCCCAGTGAACTAGGTCAATTTGCTTGATCTTGGACCACTCGATGAAGTCTGAGTGATTACCAAAAATTGAGAGTAACCAGAATCCAAAGAGGAAGAATAGCAAACCGATAAACTGGGTTGAGTCTGTAAAGTCACGGATCTTAGGTTGTTTAGGACAATAGAGTCCAAAGACAGCAATGGCGGCACCTACGATGGTTAAGCGGATCGGGTGATTTAGCCCTAGGAAGTAATCACCGAAATCGGATAGGTAGGTTGTTTCAAACATAACCCAGCCCGTGAAGCTAATTAAGGCGAAAATCCAGACCAATGTTGAAGGTAACACGAGCGCAACCGCAAAATAGATGATGGTCACAATCAGTAGTAAAGTCGCATCGGAGATAGGGGTAAATAAACTGGTTTCGCCTAAGATACCAACCGAAACCGCACTCATTAGCACGCCAAAGAAGTAGATAGCTTCATTACTGATAGTTTTACTTGGGTAGCGTTGACGACGTTTAAAGCCACCGTAATAGCAGAGTGCAGCCAAAATAGCGGTAGTGGTGCAGAGAACACTTGCTGGCGCGTCAAAAAGGGTGGCTAGCAGGTTCATTAAATAATCGTCAGCAAGCAAGACTCCCACAGAAATGATGAGACAGCTAATGGCAATCCAAAACGAATACACAGCCATTAGACGCCAATCAAAGCCCACCACTTCAATAGATTCTTTTAGCGATTGTGCTTGCTGAGAGTTGATCTGGTTGGTTTGTTGCCATTCATCAATGGCTGATGTCACCACTTTAGCTTTGCGTTTGTTTAGTTTCATCAAATACCGATTCGGCCTAACAATATAATAAGTCTGTCAGCCATTTTGAACGTGAGTTGGATTATTTTCAACACTGTTTTTTATTTAATGCTACTCACTTGGGATATCTTCAGGCATGAAGGTGAGAATATGCTGCTCAGAAGTGAGCGTTAAGGTGTTGTTTTCTAAAGCGACAGTATTCCATTGCTGAAGTGATGTGGTCATGAGCGATTCCATTGTCGCCTGATCATCTTGAATACATGCCATTTTGGTGCTGGCTAATCCTGTAACACGGAAGTTATTTTCTTTTAGTTCTATTTGCCCAAAGAAACGATTACAGCCGCTAAATCCCGCAACCTTTAATTCTGCATCAATCGCCATATTAGGTGTTATACGAGGCTCAGCAATGTGTACGTCTTTACCGTCGATTTTGGTGAGTACCCAGCTTTGCTTGAGGTCATCGGCTGTAAAGCCAACTTTTGCTTGTTGATCACAGCCCGATAGCGTGAATAGACAAAGGAGTAAAAGTGTTAGCCGCTGTTTAGCAAAGAAAGTAATGCTTGCTGTAAGAAACTGTGGGATTAATTTGAACATGACTCACACTCTAAATATGCCGTATTTAGATGAAGCATAGACCAAAAATAGGCGTAAAGAGAGTGTAAGTATCTGATGTTGCGAGTTATGAAGGGATTTATCGGTGTTTAACTAATGCCACGACCAAAGTAGTTCACTTCACCTTTACGAGAACGGAAGCTCGCGTCTTTGTCTGTTTTGTAACTGTGCATAGCAGATTCAGCTTCACAGTAGCTCTGGCTATTTCTAAACACTTCGCGTGCAGCATCAATGGCGCGCTCTGCATCACGACGTGCATCCGGCTCTGCCGTACTATCACTGAAGATCATCTGTTTGTTGATGATCATCTTTTCCAGCGCTTTCATGCAAATGTGTTCATTTTCCGGTAGTGCTTTGGTTGGCATTGAAGCAGTTACAGCACCCGACATGGTTAGGCTGGCAATGAAGAGGGTGTAGCGTAAAGTCGTCATAATGAATGCTGTTTTTTGTGATTAGTGTCGCGATTATAGGGAAGGGGTGCTTTAAAGCCAAACAATTTCCAATTAATTGATGAAGACTTGTTCAGGTTGCTTGATTTTATCTGTAAAAAAGGCGCTTTGACTGCTATTTAAGCGGTAATTTAGATAAACATTGGCGACATAAACACCCGTCAGTTTGGATGCTAGATGTATCACGTTGCTCAATGTCAAAACACCAGCAATGTGATTTTCCTGCACTAATGTCGCAATAAGCTGGTTTACCGCATTGCTCGCAAGTATGCGTGCTTTGCTTACCTTGAATTTGATCGATCGTGGCTTGTTGTTGGGTATCGTCGATCTTACGCCAAATCTGCAACTCGTTCATGGTGCGGTGGCAACCACTGCAAATCCCGTCATTGTTTTTACACATGCCGATACAAGGTGTTTTCACTGTTCATTCTTCATCTATTGATACTAGTCGCAATACTAGCTCGGATCGCCTCTCTTTAGCTAGAGCTGCCATACTCAAATACAGAGTGTTGTATAGCAAGGAAGTAACGGTGTTTTAACTTAGCAAAGTGGAGTGTGAATGGTATGACGCGAAGTTGGCAGATCCCAACATGGACCTTGGTCGCTGTCGGTTTGTTGCTTAATATTATCTCAGCGCTGATGACGAATTTTTATATAGAAGGCGCAACCCAAGATGCTAACCGCTTAACACAGCAGCAAATTGCTAACGATAAACTAATTGCTTTAACTTGGCAGCAAGTCGAAGCCCTTGATCGAAAAAAAGAGTTCTTGTTGATGATGGCACGAGTGGGTGAGGCTTCAGCTACGACAATGTCACTGGAGTTAGCAAGTTTGGTTTCAAGCGATCTTAAAGTATGGCTTGATGAAGTACCTAAGCAACTCACATTGGTTGAGTTACCTAATATATTAATGGCATTAGAGAATATTCAAGCAGAGCAAAGGGAGAAAGTAAATCAGCTTTATATAGAAAATTTAACGTTAATAGAGCGGTATGCTAGTAAATCAAAAAGTATTTCTATGCTACGAAGTTTGGCACTCTTTTTACAAATTATTGGTCTAGCTTTGGTGTTATCCCGAGACTTAAGTAAGCGAGATTACGTTAAAAAATAACCCACTATTAATTACTATAAACTAATAGTGGGATTTATTTTTCTATTGTTGTAATTATTTATTACTTGAGTGGAACGCAAAGCGTGAAGATTCTTTACCGCTCTCAGTTTTAGCTTTGTATTTAATTGAACGAGAATTTTCTAATGTTAATGGCACAAATACTCGGCCGCGCTCATCTGTTGTGTAGGTGCCGCGAGATTGCGGTACATTGGCGACAGTGACTTCGGCATTAGCTGCTGGTTTACCATTTTCCATTACGGTTACCCATGCGCCGTTGTGGGTGTCTGTCACACGGATATCAGCAAATGCAGAAGATGATATGACTAATACAGCAGATGCAGCAATTACTTTAAAATTGAACATGATTCACCCCAGTGTGTTCTTAAGTTAATAACGGTAAAGGCTTTTTAGCTTTATGGTTATTGTCTTTGTTTGATAAAAATCAGCTCACGACCTACCTGATGAGAAATAAGTTGTGAGCAAAATGTTGGCTATAAATGGTGTTATTTATTGGTAGAGTGGAAAGCAAAACGAGATGATTCTTTACCGCTTTCAGTTTTAGCTTTGTATTTAACTGAACGGGAATTATGTAATGTTAATGGTATAAACACACGACCTGTTTCGTCAGTTTTAAACGTGCCTCGGCTTTGTGGTACGTTTGCTACAGTTACTTCAGCATTTGGTGCTGGTTGACCGTTTTCAGTTACTGTTACCCATGCGCCATTTGCATTACTTGATACACGGATATCAGCGAAAGCTGATGAAGACATTACCAGTACAGCAGATGCAGCAATTACTTTTAAACTCGACATGGTTCACCTCAGTGTATGTTGGCTTGGTCCAAAGTATGTTTCTGATAATCACTCTATAAGACCGATACCTTTAATTATTTATTTCAAAAATCCCTATTATTTTTATATCCATATATTTCAATATCTTATCTTTGAACTGGCATGATATGTCTATTTACTTTGTCAAGGCTGTATTTAAAATCCTTCAAGTTATATTAATATCAATGCCTAACATATAACGAATAGCCTGTTTATTTGGATCAATAAATAACTGTCCGTTTTAACAAAATTATAGGTAAGTAGGTGTACTTGGTTAGAATAGTTAGTTTCTTCACCGCATTAATTAATTATAAAAAGAGTATTAGTTGCAATATTGGCATTGTTTTTAATTTTGAATTTGTCTAAGCGATATAGGTGTTTGTTGCATATCCTGTAAGCTCGTTTTTATTAAGGTGTTGATTTTAAAATCGAATATGTCATCTTGATACAGAAGGCAATCATTCAAGGAGGAGCAATGATTAAAATACGAAGTACTGAAGAGAAGGACATAGAGCAAGTTCGTGCTCTATACGGCGGAAAAATCGCTCAAGCAGGGACATTACAGCTACCTTACCCTTCCTTTTCGATGTGGCATAAGCGACTAACAAACTTGCCAGACGGTGTTCATAGCCTCGTCGCTGAACTCGATGGACAAATTGTCGGTCAGCTAGGACTGATGGTGGAGCAAAATCCGCGTCGACGTCATGTGGCTTCCTTTGGTATGGCGGTGCGTGATGATTGCCAAGGGCGAGGTGTAGGCTCTGCTATTTTAGCTGCAGCGATTGATTTAGCGGAAAATTGGCTAAATGTAAGTCGTATTGAACTCACGGTTTATAGCGACAATCAAGCAGCGCAAGCTCTATATAAGAAGCATGGCTTTCAGGTGGAAGGGGAAGCGTCTCAGTTTGCTTTTAGAAATGGTGAATACGTGAGTGCGCTCTATATGGCACGAATACGTGACACGACGTTATAGAGCTGACACATGGCGAGGCTGCCACTGAAGACAAGGCAGCCTGACACATTTTCGCCACCTCATTTAACTTGGCTTAGTGTGGTATCGCAGTGAGTTCGTTTGCGGTTACGGCGTAGTATTCTAAATCTTCAGTGATGCGATTGACTTTGAGGGCGTCATTCTCGCGTCTGATGTGCTTCATGCCTATCTTTCTTAATACCTTGCCTGCAGCTTCTTCTCGACTAAGATGCCGACTTGATACTGCTTTAAGATGTAATTTATCAAACCCGAAATGCAATAACCGATGGGCAGCTTCAGTGCAGTAGCCATTTCCCCAAAACGGTACGCCAATCCAATAGCCGAGTTGGGCTTGCTCTCCATCTATATTGTGTAAGCCGACACAACCAACAACTTGGTGAGAGGATTTTAGAGTGATGGCATAAATTGCCGATACTTGACTTTGCCAGCCAGCAACATGTTTACCAATCCATTGACCAGCCATGCCGTCGCCATAAGGGTGGGGCACATTGATGGTGCCATTGGCGATGTTTGGATCACCAGCCAATTTCTGGACCGTGAGTGCATCGGACAGTTGAAATGGGCGCAAAATAAGGCGATCAGTTGTCAATAGCGGTTGTTGCTTCATTGATGTCTCCTATCTTCAAGGTGGTATCAAAATGCAACCAATATCATTGGTCTAGCATGATTTAATCTTTTTCAGATAATTATTCATACCGACCAGATCAAAATTGCGACTAATAATGGTTCAATCTATAGGCAGGGTGTGACATCAGTGTGACGAGTAGTACAAGATGGTTGGGAGTAGCTTGAGGCTATGATTGCCACTCTTTTTCTCCATGCTTCGCAATGTGTTGAAGTGCTTTTTTGAGCTCTTGTTCCAGTATGAACTTGATAAGCCAGCCAGTGCCTTCCACTTTGGGTGAGAACATGATCCGGTAGTGAATTCGACTTTGCTTGGCATTTAAGCTTTGAATTTGGATCCAACTCCCATGCTCTTTAACTGGTCCCCCTTGGATCACTTTATAGTGCAGGTGCTCATTTTCTTTGTAATCAATAATTTGTTCTTGGTAAGTAAAAGGGCCTGCGGAAACTTGTCTCACAGCACCAATCCCGTTTGTTTCTGGGGTTCCTGCTTTTACTAAAGAAAATTGACCGTGGAAGAAGCGATTGAGGTTTTCATGGTCAGCTAAAAGGTTAAACAGCACTTTACGTGGGACTTGAGCTGTTTGCTCTATCGTGATTTGGTGAACGCTCATTCTTCCCTCCAAGGTGATGATATGGCTCAAAGGAAGAGGAAAGGGACAGAAATCGTTCCGTGATTGTAACTCTCCTAGAGCTTAACTTAGCCTAATTGACCGTTTTAAGTGTTGTATTGAAAGAATATGCTGTCAAGTTACTAGGCTTTTTGATTATCTTTTGTTGTTGAAGTGTAGGAGAATGAAAAACAGAGTTTTGATGTGATTTTGCGTCCCATATTGAAAGAATATGCTTCAGGTGTATAAAAATAAAGCAAACGTTTAACTATTGTACAACAGTGAGTTACGAGAGCTTTTTTCTAAAGGACGGTGGCTATTTAACTAAAAAGGGTGTCATTTATCACATAAAATAATGACACTTAGAGTTGCAACATGACAAAAAGCCACTTATATTTGAACTCATAAATGCAAAACAACAGAGGTTGATAAAGTAAGTCGTAAGCAAATTCCATTCGCAATGCTTCCTTCAAATTCTTCTTTCTGTTTCATTTATTGTTCTTTAACCCTTCAGTATTTAGTTAAACAAACATACCCACAAATGGTGTTAGTGTGTTGAGCGCATTATTGAACATGCACTCAAAGGTGTGACCGTTGACTACAAACCGTCGGGCTGTAAAAAGTGTTGTATTGAGTATCGCCGTAATAGAGACGTCATAATTACCTGCGTATAGTACAACAAGCAAGATGAGTAAAAGGTATAGAGTTGTAATACCACCTACTCATAAATATATATGAAGAGAGGTGTAAGATGAAAAATAGAAACCGCAGACAATGGTTCTACCATCAATCACAGTCGTCAAACGTAAAAACGTCGACTAAGTAACAGAAAATCCTGACATTTTCCCTTGCCGTCTTGGTGTTCTTAATGTCAGGTAAAACTCAAACAGCCGGAAGCATACTAATTTGTTTCTGGCTGAAATTCCCTTCTTAAAGTATTTCTCCTCTGCATTGAACTGTTCAAAAATAGTGTTTTGCGTATATATTTTTGTATAACGAATATCTGTTATTTAATCTGTTCGAGCGTTATCAGTTATTCTTGAAATTATTATTAGTTGGTAAGTTTTACTTTGTTCTGGCTGATATTTGAATCACACAAAATGTAATCGTTTGCTTTTGGCGTTTTTTAACTTAGTACACTATTGATAAATGACGCCACCGACATTGACGTTCTCACCGACTTTTTTGATTTTAATACCTCCGAGATAGATATCACCTTGAACCGTGAGGTATTGAGGCAACTCCGTAATGAGCGTGTTATTGAGGTATAAATTACCGCCAACATATAAAAATGGTGGTAGCTGCTTAATTCGGGTTCCCATTAAGCTTAAGTCGCCCATTACTCGCATGCCGCCATTAAGGAATTTAACTTGAGAGTGAGCGAGGTTGATATAGCCTTTTACGGTTAGGTTGCGTGGAAGCTGCATAACCTGGCTATAAGCGAGGTTAAGGTTGCCACCAACCTTAATAATGGATGGTAAACGTCTGATTTGGCTTTTTTCTAAGTTAAGGTGGCCTTTGACAATAAGAGGATCGGGCAGATCCATTGTAATTTGGCTGGGAATTTTGACATTGCCATAAGTGTCTTTGTAGTTCAGCAGCTTAACATCATCAACAAAGCTGTTCGCTTGTACGAACATAGGTAGTGATAAAGCCGCTGCCATAGCCCATTTAGCAATAGAGTGAACACATTGTGGGAAAGAAATAATTGGCATAATACGTAATGTGTTAATGGGGCTAAGGGCATTATGCCAAATTTTAACTATTGAGTGCTAGGTCAGTCATTCCCAATTTAGGATTAGCAGCCACCATCGACCAACAGATAGGCGAGTTCCCCTGTGTTCCTTTTATTGAGGACTCTCAGGTAACACGCCCCGTTTTCAATGGTATCTTGATCTAGTTCCAGTTCGCCATGATAAGCGTATATGCCTAAGTCGTAGTATTCCTTGGTTGCGGGGATTTCGATATCGGTAATTTGCAGATCTGCGGTCATGGCTTTGAGCACATTTTCTTTGCTTTGGGTTGGATGTCCGTATTTAAGCTCAATAGAGGTTGAGCTTTGTCCTGTTTTTACCAAGCTGCCATCGAGATGGACCGCTTCAATTTTTTCTAACCCTTGAATAATGGCTTTGCCATAAACAATGCCATCAGCCCCCTGAAGCGCCCCTTGAAAACCTTGTAGGGTTGAAATACGTGCATCAGATTGGATGTTTAAAAAGCGTGGCGCAGCAAAAACAGACAAGATACCTAAAATCACGATAACAACAACTAGCTCGATAAGTGTAAAACCTTTCTTCATGTGACACTCCTGGCATATCAAGGGGAGTTATAATCACAATAGGCTCGAGTTATTTGAGATGCAAATAAAACCAGTTTTATATTTGATGTTTAACCAATAGTTATGGTCTAGCTCAAATTAAAGAGCGCTATTACGCAAACGTTTCACTGAAGTTTTTTGTTTAAAAAGCGTTCAAACGCGTTTAGAACACGATTCTTTTTGCCGTTAAAGTTGTGATTGTGATCCTGATCTCTATATACTCCGCTTCCGGTCAGAACCCTCGAGTTCAGCCACCTTATTACAAGCTGTCACAATGGAATAGTGAACGACCCACGGAGTTGGACCGGCAACGTATTAGCTTGTTAATCAAGGTGACTTGTATGTTGTTTAGTTGGACAGACATCTCTTTGTTTTCTGAAGATTTTTCTTCAGAACCTTCCTATTTTGCTTTTTCCCCAAAAGCAGTTGTTCCTCTATTGCAGCAGGCAGTAACACCTTCATTTTTCGCAATCCATTTAAAAAGACTTAGCAGGACGAAATAATGCAGTTGTTAATTAGTATCGCCGGTATCTTGGTA
The DNA here is from genome assembly GCF_001650345.1 of Photobacterium jeanii. Taxonomy (GTDB): domain Bacteria; phylum Pseudomonadota; class Gammaproteobacteria; order Enterobacterales; family Vibrionaceae; genus Photobacterium; species Photobacterium jeanii. The sequence goes on from NZ_LVHF01000033.1 coordinate 587,487, forward strand.
CTGGTAGCGTGCGCATGCGCACTTTCTGAAAACCGCAAAGCAATCAACTGGCGAACAGTTGGCGGGGCAATGTTTTTGCAGGCTGGCTTTGCTGCTTTGGTATTGTATGTACCGTTAGGGCAAAAGTTATTAGGGGCAATGAGCAGTGGTGTTGCTAGCGTCCTTGGTTTTGCCGATGAAGGGATCAAGTTCTTATTTGGTGATCTCGCTACCAGTGGTTTTATTTTTGCAATTCGCGTCCTTCCTCTTGTTATTTTCATTAGTGCTTTAATTTCTTTGCTTTACCATCTTGGTGTGATGCAGTGGATCATCAAAGTGATCGGTGGTGGTATTCAGCGTCTTCTTGGTACTAGCCGTGCTGAATCATTAGTTGCTACTGGTAACATCTTCCTTTCTCAAGGCGAATCGCCTCTTCTCGTTAAGCCTTTCCTTCCTCAAATGACTCGCTCTGAACTATTCGCTGTAATGACAGGTGGTATGGCATCTGTAGCTGGTAGTGTGCTGGGCGGTTACGCAGGTCTTGGTGTTGATTTGAAATACCTTATCGCAGCAAGCTTTATGGCGGCACCGGGTAGTCTTCTAATGGCGAAAATCTTGGTACCAGAGCAGAGCGTTGCGGTTGAGCAAACTGAAATCGAGATGGCGAAAAGCGACCACAGCAACATGATTGATGCATTGGCTGCAGGTGCTATGAACGGTATGAAAGTGGCGGTTGCTATTGGTACTATGCTGATTGCTTTCGTGAGTGTGATTGCAATGGCCAATGCTGGTCTAGAAATGGTTGGCGGTTGGGCTGGCTTTGAAGGTCTAACGCTACAAAGTATTCTGGGTTATGTTTTCTCACCACTTGCATTCATTATTGGTGTACCAGCAACGGAAATGCTTCAAGCCGGTGCATTCATTGGTCAGAAGATGATCCTGAATGAGTTCGTTGCATTCCTTGATTTCGTAAGCGTAAAAGAGACGTTGTCTGCACAAAGCCAAGTGATCATCACTTTTGCACTGTGTGGTTTCGCTAACATTGGTTCGATTGCTATTCAAATTGGCTCAATCGGTGTGATGGCACCAGAGCGTCGCAGTGATGTTGCAAGCTTAGGCTTTAAAGCTGTACTAGCTGCAACACTAGCAAACCTTATGAGTGCAGCTCTAGCAGGTATTTTCGTTACGCTATAATGAAAACCTACGCTGAGTAGAAAAGAGAAAGCCGCAGCAATTAGCTGCGGCTTTTTACGTATATAGTGGAGGGCTTACTCGACCCGCACAAACCGAGAGAGATAGCGCCCATCACGCGAGAAAAACACAATTTCTCGGGTTGTGTTGTTTGCATGGCGATTTACTCGGATTTTGTTGTCTATCCCTTCGGCATACAGGCTATGGCTGTTTTTCACAACCAAAGGAATATTGGCTTGATTAACCTTCGCGGTTAACGCTCCCTCCTCATAGACAATTTGTAGTGGCACGCCGAGGTTATCTTGATAATTGCCGACCAGATCTTTGTTGACCTGCCAGGTTACGGTGTCACTCTTTGGTGCGGAAACTTTGTTGATAGCACTCTCGCCGTTAGTTAATCGCAATAGATCTGTGGTGAGAAGCGACAAGTTCGTATTCTGATAATTGCTGAGTGCAATGATGCTGCGCTCTTGCTGAGGTTGGTAAGTCAGCAAAGCCTTAAAGCCATCAATGTTACCTTCCATACTATAAAGCGGTGCACCGTTATAGTCGCTTTTAATCATCCCCAGCTGGTGGCGGTACATGGTTTCTAGTGATGATTGGGATACCACATTGCCGCTGTGAAGGGCTCGGTTCCATTGCAGTAAATCATGCGATGTCGTAATTAAGCCACCTGCCGCCCATGCACACTCTGTTGGCGTGATGTGGGCATTTATAAGCCCAGAGATTTCATAAGATTTCGCGAGCTGGAAAGAAAGCGTGAGCTTCATGCTACTGTCTTTCATGTCCAAAGGGCGAAGAAACTCTTGATCGATAAAGGTGTTGTAATCGATACCTGAGACCTGCTCAATGATGCTACCTAGCAAGAGGTAATTAGCATGGCTGAAATTGTAGCGAAGTGCAGGCGGATAAGTATGGCTTGTTTTAGTGATGGTGCGGATCATCGCTTGGCTACGGCACTGCTTAGGGCTATCACGCCACGCCGTATCACGTTGCAGACCAGCGGTATGATCGAGCAAGTTTAAGACGGTGATTTTATCGCCTTTAGCCAAATTCGGAAAATAACGATCAACCGTGGTGGTTAAACTGAGTTTTCCTTGCTCTGCTAAACGTAAAATTGCAGCGGCAGTAAATTGCTTAGTGATTGAACCAACTTTGAATAGATTACCGTTATTAATCGCCCGATTGCTCTGAACATCAGCCAGCCCTAACGATTGTTCGAAAAGGATAGTGTTGTTGTCGGCGATTAAGACATTACCACTAAACTGCCCATGCTGGTTTTGGTGTTTGAGGTAATTGGCAACACTTTCTTTTAACGAAGGTACTGGAGTGGTAGCGCTTATTTCGACGCTAGGTGTAGAAGCATCGTTAGCAAAGGCGGCTGTAGGCATGGTAATAGCTTGTGCGACTAGGCAAGCAGCAAAGGAGTATAAAGGTAAGCGCATGGTGTCCTCTAGTTTAACGTAGCACACACAAATATAGCACTTACCATAACAGTAAGTGGCGCTAAGCCATTGTTGTTATAGGGCAAAGCTGAGCTTTGCGACAGAACTGTTAGCCCCGCCAAATGTGAGAAAGCACAGTTACAGAGGAGTGATAACTTATTCGCAAAAATGTCGTTAGGAGGATGTTTATGGCTTACAAGCAGCTGGTGTATTTTTGCCTGTTAGATAAAAACTCCCTTTGAACATTGCGTTCAAAGGGAGTTTGTCAAAATGCTTAGATAAGCAGCTGTTGCTTATAGAATTAGCGCTTGTTACGAAGGTAGCGCTTACGACGCTCTTCTTTTTTCTTCGCTTTTTCTTCTGCTTTACGCTCGTTATCTTCTGCAACTTTGATCAGCTCTTCAGTGATCATCTCAGGGCGTTCCATTGTGATGTGACCCAAAGTACCGTTGCGAAGTTCGTTGATCAGAATTTCTGATGCTTTGTGTAGATCAACACGACCACCAGATTTCAGACAGCCACGTTTGCGACCAATGGCTTCCATTAGCTCAATTTCAGACTCAGGAAGATCATCATCAAGATCGTAGCGGGCTTTAATTAGATCAGGGTAGGCTTGCATCAGGTATTCGATAGTGAAGAAAGCGACATCGATGTAATCCATCGCGGTATCTTTTACAGCACCTGTCGCTGCTAGGCGGAAACCACTGTGTGGGTTTTCAACTTTTGGCCACAAGATCCCTGGAGTGTCAGACAATACGATACCGTTTTGCAGGTTGATTCGTTGCTGCTGACGCGTTACCGCTGGCTGGTTACCTGTTACAGCAACAGTACGACCCGCTAAGGTGTTGATGATAGTCGATTTACCAACATTCGGAATCCCCATGATCATGGTACGAATGTTCTTACCCATTTCTTCACGGTGCGGAGCAAGTTTGCGGCAAAGCTCGGTGATCTTTTGAACCTCAGAGATTTGCTCTGTGGTGATAGCAATTGCTTTTACGCCTTGATCTTGCTCTAAGTGCTCAATCCAGCGTTCAGTCATTTCAGGATCGGCAAGGTCGCGTTTGTTAAGCACTTTAACAACAGGCTTGTCGTTCTTCTGGCGGAAAGTTTTGATCAGTGGGTTTTCACTACTGAAAGGAATACGGGCATCAAGTACTTCGATGATCACATCGATCTTCGGTAAAACTTCTTCGATTTCCTTACGCGCCTTGTGCATATGGCCTGGAAACCACTGAATCGTATTAGACATGGGACTGGTAACTCTATTGGTCGCTGTGACATGAATTTGGGAGGAGAATGAACTCAACTCACATCATGGCACATATAATCATTAATTTACGAAGTTTAACTCAGCCAGCGGCAGACATAAAATCTTTGTTGACCTTATGGAATGACTTTTACGAGTTACTGAACTGTGTTGATGTGTTTGAGTAAATTATAAAGTGAAAAGTATGACATTTAGGCATGGGAACTAGAAAACAGATTAATTTTTTATCAATAAAACAGAGTGCTGGTTTTGTTCAGTTTGCGTGGTAATGGATGAGGCTGTTTGTTCTTTGTGACCTTGGTTATGTGTTTCGATGAACGCTTTTTCGTAATGTGTCTTAAATACACTATATGGTTGTCTAATAGGTCGTAAAAAAGAATTAAAAATGGCGTTTTAAACAGATTGCATCCCTTCATTATTGCATTACACTATCGTAAAAAAGTATGAAGCGCTGTCGTTTTATACTGTGCGACGTGTAAAAAAGATAATAAGAGATAGTAAATGTTTAACCGACAATTGAAGAGACAGTTTGCCGAAGCGCAAGCGGAGCTTGAGCAGTTAAGAGCTACGCTTGACTCCATTCATTCTTGCATGGCAACGATAGAGTTTGACCTAGAAGGGCATGTTATTGATGTTAATCAGCCTTTCCTAAACATCATGGGTTATCAGACGGATGAAGTGTTAGGAAAGCATCACTCAACCATGTGCTTTAGTGATCATGTCAATAGTGCTGAATATCGTCAGTTTTGGCAAACGCTAAAAATGGGTCAGTGTGTAAAGGGGACCTTTGAGCGTAAGAGTAAGCTGGGTGATTTGGTTTGGCTTGAAGCAACCTATTTCCCTATTAAACAAAACGGCTCAGTTATTAAGGTGATGAAGATTGCAACGGATGTGACGCAGTCAAAGAATGCCTCGATTGCGCAAGAAAGTGTTTTGTCTGCGCTGAACCGTTCTCAAGCAACTATCGAATTTGAACCTACTGGTACCATTTTAACTGCGAACCAAAACTTTTTAGATACAGTAGGTTATTCACTAGAGCAGATCAAAGGTCAGCATCACCGCATGTTCTGTCATGATGACTTTTATGCTGAAAACCCAACGTTTTGGCAAGACTTAGCAAAAGGTCAATTTAACTCGGGGCAGTTTTTACGTAAGAACAGCTATGGCGAAAATGTTTGGTTAGAAGCGACTTACAATCCGATTATTGATGCGTCGGGTAAAGTGGTTAAAGTGATCAAGTTTGCTTCAAATATCACCGCGCAAATTAATAAAAGCGAAGCTGTCGCGCAAGCCGCTGATGTTGCTTACAGCACTTCGGTAGAAACCGCACAGATAGCAAAACAAGGCTCTGAGTTACTGAATGATTCGGTGCAGGTTTCAGCAAAAATTTCTGAGCAAGTTGAAAGTACTTCGGAGCAAATTCAATTGCTCAATACCAAGTCTCAGAATATTGAAGCGATTGTTTCAACGATCAAAGAGATTGCCGACCAAACCAACTTGCTTGCGCTGAATGCGGCAATTGAAGCGGCTCGTGCTGGTGAGCAAGGGCGCGGTTTTGCTGTGGTTGCCGATGAAGTGCGTCAGCTTGCTTCACGTACCAGCCAGTCAACCAATGAGATTGCTGCCGTTGTTGCTGAAAACCGTAACTTAACCGATCGCGTAACAAGCAGTATGCGTGAAGTGGCGACAATTAGTAGTGAAGGCATGAACAAGATTGCCGAAGTCTCAACTGTGATGGATGAAATCCACACTGGGGCAGAGAATGTTTCGCAGACGGTGATGAGTTTGTCGGAAAGCTAAGTCTAGGTCTGGCTTAGGCTAGTTAATACTTTAGTTTTCAGCAAAATACACAAACAAGCCAGAGTTTAACTCTGGCTTGTTTCATTTTAGGTTGTCTTTGGATCTTTATAGCTTAGAAGCTTGTGATGCTGACAAAGACAGAGATCAAAATACCGCCAATCATAGGTACAGCGGTGCGTTTTGCTAGCTCGAACGGTGATACTTCAGCAACACCTGCGATAGCTACCATGTTTGGCGCGATAGGTGAGATGTTACGGCTCATACCCGCCACAAACTGCATTGGCAGTAGCATTACCACAGGTGCAATACCCATCTTCGATGCAATATCAGGCACTAAGTTCGCAAATGAGAAGAAGGCAGCGTTGCCTGAGCCCATTAGCACTGCAGAAACCATAATGATGGCAACCATCACAATAGTCATCATCACTGGGCCAAATCCCGCTGTTTCTGCCGCATTTACAATCACATCAATGGCACCAATGGTTTTTAGCCCTTGAGCAAATGTTTGACCCGCAACGATGAAAGTCACCACGTTTGCGAACTGGCGACCCATACCATCGAAGAAGATTTGGATAGAGTCGATCACTTTTTTCGCGTCGCCACGGCGGAAGTATTCAAAGAACAGTGTTAGTACAATGGAAACGAACATGGCGGTTGTCACGTCCATTTTAATTGAGCTAATCATTAACTTGCTGAAAGTGAAGATTAAAACAAGTGGAACAACGGGCAAGATTGCGTAGATAGTCGGTGCCAGTGGTTTACCATCTTCACCAACGCTAGTTTCTGTCGTTGTTTGTTCTGCAAGGTGACGGTGCTCTGAAGCGATATGTCCACTTTTCACATCAAAGTATTTTTGGATAACGACATGAAGTAGGGCGATAGTAATCAGTGCGGCTGTTGCAACAACAAGTTGGTATTCCACTACGTAATCGACAACATCAATACCAATGATTTCAGCAGCGAAGTTAACGTTACCTTGGCCTGGTCCCATTTCAACGGCAACGGCTGTGGCGATCGGTGCACAGGCCGATAGACGGCTTAGGCCAACACTGCGCATTAATGGGTATAAGGTCACCATCAATAGCACACCCAAGCCAGAGGCGCTGGTGATGAAGATAGATAGGAACTCACCAATAATGAAACACATCGCCATGAAGAAGTACGGCATGTGTTTGATGCGGGCAAGCGGGCGCGTTAAAACGCGTACCAATGCTTCAGAGGCTCCGATTTCATGCATGTAAAATGCAAAACCGGCGATAGCCATGATTTTTAAACCTAACCCTGCACTTTGCGAAGAGAAGGTCATTTTGATGAATTGGAAAACATCCAGCCATTCAGAGCCTGTCGAGATGTTTTTTGGTAATGGCACGTTCTGACCAATTAACATCGCAGCGACCATTAATACGATACCGCCGGCCATCAAAATTGCTTGTGCTTTATATCCCTTGAGTACAAAGGCGGCAACAAAACCTGTTACTACCAATGCAATGATTATCGATAACATAATTTCCCTTAAATGACATCATGGTAAAACGTCACCGATAATTGGGGGATTAAAGGTGACGAAAACATTCGTTAGCAAATATTCAACTAATTCGGAGTGAACCGATTAATAAGCGAATAAATAAAATGTGCTGTAAATAATTAAATACTGGCGGGCAGATCTTATATTGCATGCTGAAATTGTTTTGTGATGGATGTATGTTGTTGATAACTGGGATAATATGCGGGGCGAATCGATTGCCGAGTTTAAGGTGATGATTTTAAATGGATATTATGTGAATGGCTTTTTGTTATTTTATCAATGTTACTTTGCAAAAATAAATTAGTCATAAATCTAATTCATTCTGTGATTTTATTTGGTTGGTGAATGCCTCTTCTTTTATTGATTGAGTGACTACCTAACTAAGAGTATTAGTAAGAATGTGTTGGTGAATTAATTAAACAAAGCTTTTAGAAGGAATAGCCTCATTTAAGTCTAAGGAAAGGTAATGAGGCTTGTTTATTAAATATACGATCTGCTATTCAATTAAATGAGCATACTTGCATATTAAGCTTGAATAAACGGGAGGCAATTAAAAGCAGGTAGGCCGAAGCTTCTCAAGGCATCGATGTAACAATCAAGCCGCACTTTATCTTTTAAATTCTCACCAGTGCTCAAACCATCTTTTACTGCGTAGTGTTCGACGGATATCATCGCTTTTGGTTGCGTTAATTGCGTGGTAGCAAAAATGATTTCACTGCGGTGAACATGGATAGATGCACTGACTAAGCAGATCTTATCAATATCTAGCTGGTGGAGGATATCTAAGGTATAGCTGGCGTTATCTAAAGTGTTGGTTGCCTGATCTTCTATCCAAATCCGCGTAACTGGGACATGATGATCGACGAGCCAAGCTTTCATTGCTTGTGCTTCAGTGATCCCATTTTGTGCCAAGCCGCCCGTCACTATCACTGGGCATTCTGGCGTTGCATTAATAACGGTGAGTGCCGTTTGTAATCTTTCCTCAAGCATCTCAGGAATTGTTCCATCATTATTTAGCTTATAACCCAGCACGACAATCGCTGAATGTTTAATGGGGCGTTGAGCCCATTGTGGGCTAGCGATTGAGACTTTAGCGAGCTCGTAATTAATGGGTTTCACCAAGGTGGCTTCAAGCGTTCGAAGTAGATGAGTCACACGTATAGCAACTTGTGGTGAGAGGGCATGTAATTGTTGGCGATAGTGTTCAACTAATTCGTGTTCGGCTAAGTAATGGTGCCAAACCATTAAGTAGGTGAGTGCTAAGCAATACTCTGCTTCACTATTGGCCTGAGTAACACAACGGCGATAAAGGTGTAGGGCAGAAGATAACTTACCTTGAAAGCTCAAAATGTTGGCTTGTGTGATAGCGATATCGATTTGTGTGGGTGCTGCGCTGTGAGCAAGTGCTAAGTAATGAAGCGCTCCATCCAAGTTACTGCCACATTGATTGTCATATTCAAAGTGGTGACGATTAGGGGTGCAATAAGCTTTGTAAGCGGCTTCTATGTGGTGGGTAAGCATAGTTGTGTTGTCCGTAACAGTGATGCTAGTGCTGGCTAGCATAACAGATTTAACCTTTTTATTTAATTTTCAATGATTTGTTATGGGGTGAGATTTTTACGTAAGAATACTAGCCAAGATATCAACGCTTTCATTTATCTGCTTTGGGTAGCCGCCATATTGCTAGAACTTGGTCTATGTTGTTTGAGAGGCAAAGCCAAATAGGAGCGAGTAATGAATAATCCATTTAAACAACATGGCGCATTCAGTTGGTCTGAATTGATTGTTGATGACCCCGCTGAGGCGGTGAAGTTTTATCAGCAAGTGATAGGGTGGGAAGTTGAAGCGATGGAAATGCCGGGTGGGATTTACCATGTGGTCAAAGCTGGAGGAGAGCCAGTCGGTGGCATTATGGCAAAACCTGAAGGTGTCCAAGATATGCCCAATTACTGGGGGACATATATTACGGTAGATGACGTAGATGCAACTGTTGCTAAAGCTGAAGCGGCAGGGGGTAAAGCGGTTTATCCAGCAATGGATGTACCCGGTGTTGGCCGTCTGTGTGCGTTCTTTGATGCTGCAGGCGCAATTATTTCAGTCATTACGTATGAAGAGAAAGATTGTTAGTACGATATGTTGGATGAATTATGTGCCACCAGTAGGGTATGGGTGGCACATTAAGTTTTTGAATTAATAGAATAACTGGATTTTTTTGCAACGACTTTTACACAATTAGTTTTTACTTTTTTTTGCATGACGTGCATAATCCGGAGGAATTTTTGACCAGTTTCTTAGGAAACGAAAAATACTGGCGTTACATACATGAAAATCCGCTTAAATAGCATTTTATATACACTGCTAATCGCTTTATTTTTTACTATATTTCAGAATATTGCGTTGTGGGAGCGACTAGATGTTATCTTCGACTCACTACCTGACGCGACTCTAGGCTTTAAGCTTTCGCTGCCTTTCTTCATTCTGGCAATCATGAACGTGGTGTTTACCTTGTTCACTTGGCCTTATTTGCATCGTGCAATTATTGGCTTGATTGTACTGATCTCTGCAGCAGCAACTTTTGGTATGCACCAATACGGTGTGGTTCTTGACTACGACATGATCGTAAACGTTATTGAAACCGATACCAATGAAGCGACAAGCTACATGTCTATGTCAGTGATCCTTTGGTTCACTGCATTAGCGATCATTCCGCTGATTGTAATGAGCCGTGTCCAAGTCAATTTCAATGGCTGGATCAAAGAAGTGCTATTTAAGCTGTTGAGCATCGTTGGCTCAGTGGCGGTTGTAGCAATTATCGCTTCTCTTTACTACAAAGATTATGCGTCGCTGATCCGTAATAACACGGAAATCAAGTCGATGCTAAACCCAACTAACTACATCACCGCGACTTTCCGTGTTGCGAAGAACCGTCTGTATGAAGCGAATTTGCCTTTCGTACAAATTGGTACTGATGCAGTCAATGGTAACGAAGGTAACGAGCGTAAAAACGTACTTGTTGTTGTGGTTGGTGAAACCGCACGTGCAATGAACTCTTCGTTCAATGGTTACGAGAAAGACACCAACGAATACCTAGCAAAACAAGAGGGCGTAATTAACTACCCGAATGTAAGCTCATGCGGTACATCGACGGCTATCTCAGTACCTTGTATGTTCTCGAACATGACTAAGTCTGAGTACAATGCATCGACAGCTCGTCGTCAAGAAGGTGTGCTAGATATCATTAAGCATGCAGGTATTGATGTTCTTTGGAAGAACAATAACAGTGGTTGTAAAGGTGCGTGTGACCGCGTGGCATACATCGATGCGCGTTCAACCCAAGATGAAGAGATGTGTCGCTGGGGTACCTGTTTTGATGGCGTACTGCTTAACGGTTTAGATGAACATATTTCATCACTAGAAAACGATGGTGTGATTGTACTTCACCTACTAGGTAGTCATGGTCCAACATACTTTAAGCGCTACCCTGATGAGTTTAAGAAGTTCACACCAACGTGTGATACCGCTGAAATTCAGAAGTGTAACGAAGAAGAGTTAATCAATACTTACGATAACACCTTGCTTTACACTGACTTCCTATTGAGTGAAGTAATTGATGTATTGAAAGCGAAAGAAGATAAGTTTAACACTGCGATGCTTTACGTTTCTGACCATGGTGAATCCCTAGGTGAGAACGGTGTTTACCTTCACGGTCTGCCGTATGCGATTGCACCAGATACGCAAACACATGTACCAATGGTAACTTGGATGTCTGATAGCTTTACTCAAAAGCATAATTTGGATACTGAGTGTTTGAAGAAAGCTGCACAAGGTGAATACTCACAAGACAACTTCTTCCACTCACTACTTGGTTTGATGGATGTGTCTACTAGCGAATACAAATCTGAGCTAGATATGTTTGCGACTTGTGCGAACAATGCATCGTAATTCGCTTGATTTAAAAGAGTTTGAGGAAAAAGAATGAAACCTGGTGCTACTGGCATTAAACGCGTGATTGATGCGACTGGTTATTCCATTAAAGGTCTAAAGGCTGCGTGGCAACATGAAGCGGCTTTTCGCCAAGAAATCGTACTGCTAGTACTCATGACAGCAGCAACCTTTTTCTTACCTGTGACAAAGTTGGAGCAGGTAGTGATGATTGGTACTTTATTTGTTGTTGTGATCACCGAGCTACTTAACTCAGCGGTTGAAGCGGTAGTAGACCGTGTAGGCTCTGAGTACCACGAGCTAAGTGGACGTGCAAAAGATATTGGCTCTGCGGCGGTATTTGTTGCTTTGACGCTTGTTGTCGTGACTTGGGGTATGATCCTATTCTTTTAGTCTGTGGTGAATTTCCTCGCAGTTAAAATAAAAATCCCTGACCGTTGGTCAGGGATTTTTTTGTCTCGTATCTTGGTTGATTAAAGCACGCTCGACATCCCAGGGAGCTGCGATTGCAGCATGACGGTACCAAGTAGGATCAACGCAGCGCCTCCGATAATCTGTAATACAGGGCTCAACCATTGTTCTAACATTGCTTTGGCTGGATGTTGGGCGTTGGCTTGTGAGTCGGTATTTTTTTGGTAATAAACACGAATCAGCTTTTTACCAGTGATAGTCATCATTGCGAGTGTAGAGGTCGTTATCGCAGTGCCAACCGCCATCATTAGCGCGCTCAACATTCCCATCCAGTACATATCGACCATCAAAGCAAATAACAACACCATGATTGCGCCTGTACAAGGGCGAATACCAATACTGGCGATAATGCTAAGCGTTTCTTTATATGAGTTGCTTTGGTTAACGCGTTCTGCACTCGGGGCATGATTGCAGCATTGGTGGTGATCATGGCTGTGAGCCGAATGGTGGTGATGTGTGTGTTCACAGTTTTGTCGCTGTCGGGCATGCCACAGCATGCGAACACTGCGTAGCAATAAGCCAGCACCTAGCGCAATAACAGCATAAAAGCTAAGGGTGATAAAAGTATCAGCATGAGCACTCACTTCACGCATGGAGCTGTTGAAAACAAATTTGAGTACAGACACTAGCGCAATAGCAACTACAGCTTGCACCAAAGCAGAGAGAACCGTGATCCATAAACTGGTTTTAACTTTGCTTGGATGAGTGGCGATATAGGTGGATACCACAATTTTGCCATGTCCCGGTCCTAAGGAGTGAAGGACGCCATAAAAGAAGCTCAGGCTCATAAGGCTGAGACCTGCTTTTAGTGGCTCGGTTTGAGCATCGAACAGTAAATCACTTAATGATGCGTTAAGGTTGCGTTGCCACTGCATTCCTGTGACTAATAACGAAGGCCAAGCTTGCCATAGGGTATAGGCCAGCGTGCTGAGAATCATTAGTACAGTCGCTAGTCCATAGCCAGAAAAAAGCCACTGTGCGAAGCGGTTTTGGTTGACGGTTTGCACTAAGTTATCCTTTTGACTGACATGCAATGGTCAGTGTTTGCGTAAAAAGTTGGCCTAATGCGTTATCAGGGTCGGCATCTGCTGGGAGCGACATCGCATAACTCATTTGCTCTGCTGTCGGTTCGGGGTTAATGACTTGAATCTGGCAGTGTTTAGCAAGCTCAGGTGATAACGTGATGTCTTGGTTACTCTTCCAGGCAAGATCGACATAGTAACTTGGCTCAAAAACACGCAGCTCTAGTGGTTTTTGTGGCAGTGGTTTTGGCTTGGCGAGTGGGATCTCAAACGATAGAGTGAGTTTCATTCGATTTTGGCTCAGCTTTCCCCCCGGAGATACCTTGTATTTGATTGGTTGCTCGTTGTCGTAGAAGTACGTGAAGTAATGCTCTTGCAGTAGGTTATCCATTACTGAGTCGGCGATAGATTGAAAGGTAGCATCACGTTTCTCTGCTGACATGTCTTCCCCATCGAGCATGTAAGCCGACGTCATAGCATCGAATGTCCAGTCCATTTTAAAACCAGTAATGTGCTGTTCATCGCCTAGCACTTGAGTATGAATATCAACCCAAGAATGGGGGTGGGCAAGAGCGATTGAAGGGCTTATCAATAAGCAACCAAGAGTAAGGCTACCAAGCAGGCGCTGGCGCAAAGAAAGTTTGGTCACAGTGTGAGAGGTATGAGAAGCGCTTGGCTTGCTGATACGGCGTTGAGCAAATAAAGAAGGCATCATGCTGGTTGTGATTGTAAATTATGTAGGTTTGGTGTGATACATTCTGCCTATCATAAAGCACTCTAAGATCTTCTTAAATAGCTCTAGCCTGAACCAAGGTAATAGTTCTCGTGTTTTTGAGTTAATTAACTTCAATATCAATACGTTAATTTAAAATAAATCTTGAGTGATAAAAGTTTAAATTAAGCAGGAAAGCCCTCAACTGAGGGACTTACTTGGATTGCTATAAGTTTGGACTGGAAGCGGTCGGTAAGGCTGGTTAGATAGAAGGGTAAAACAAAAAACGGAGGCAAGTGCCTCCGTTTAAGTATCGATTGTCGAGTCGATGAGCTTACAAGTATTACTTGTATTGCTAAGAATTAAAGCTCTTTTGCTTCAACCCAGATTACAGCATCTTGAGAAAGCTCTTTGCCTTTGTATTCAGTGTCTGGACCAGCGCCTAGACATGCAAAGCCCCAAGTACCAGCTTTTGGAATACCAAACGTGAATACACCGTTGTCATCAGTGAAAGCAACGATTGCAGACTTAGGCTCTTCACGGTAGTTTTCTTTACCGAATGCGTTCTCTTTTAGTTTAACTTCAGTGTTAACAAATTCGATTTCACATTCAGCGCCAGCAACTGGTTTACCATCGCTGATTACTTTACCGCTGAAAGTACCACCAGCGAAAACTTGGTAAGGTTTGTTTAGTGGAACGATCTCAGTTTTCAGACCTAGAGGCTCTTCCCAACCTGTTGGCATAGCGCCTTTGTTTACAAAGCTCTTAGTGATTTGCTGGATGTAGATATCTTCGTTTTTCTCGTAGTAAGGTGTTGGTACTACTGCGAAAATGTAGTCGCCGTTACGCTGTACTTTAACATCAGCTTGGAATGCTTTTGCTTTGTTTTCTGGACCCTGCCAGCTGATTTCTTTCAGCTTAGACATCAGGTCAGTACGCTTATCTTTAAACTGAACAAAGAATTGTTCTGGCTTTTCCATGTCCATTACATGGCCGTTTTCCATTGGGTGACCAAACACTAGTTTCATGTCTAGTGTTGCAGGCTTATCAAGCTGCATATCTGGTGTGTAAACCATTTGGAAGTGAGCATGGCTCGCCGCAGAAAAAGAAAGAGTCGCTGCGCTTACAAGTGCCAGAGCCGTTTTTTTCATGATCGTATTGTTCCTTGTTTATTGAATCGTTAAGTCCAGAATTATTCGACGATATTGTCGCTATCGATAGTGATTAAGTGACCTGGGCCAGCGTTAAATTCCACTTGATAACCACCTTGCGGTTTGTTGAATTCAAACTCGCTGTCTTCGTTCATTTTACCTTTTACCAACAGCTCGCCTTTATCGTTCACAACGTTAACTTCAACACCTGTTGCTGAAGAACCGTCAGAGAAACCACCCTCACAAAGTACAGTGCCATCGCCTGAGTCGTAGCAAGAACAAAGTGGGGTATGAGCAAGAACAGATGCAGGAGCACAAAGTGCGGCGATAAGCGCTAATTGTTGAAAACGCATAAGGTATTCCTTTAAGTAATTTTTATATCAATCAATACTGAACGAATGCCGAAACTCTAAATGAAATGATAGTAATTATCAGCTTCATTTGACATAAAATTGATCATGATCATCTTAATGATAACTATTGTTATTAGCGGTTGAGCTCCTGTGTAAAGGAATGTAAATTTCGTCCATTGTGTCTGAAATTCAATACTCTCATGAAAAAAAAACTCAACCAGCTTGCTGTGGATGAGCAAGCTGTGATCATCCAACACCACGCAGAGGGTGCAATCCGACAAAGGCTGATGGATCTTGGTCTTCTTCCTCAAACTTCAATTAAATTAGTTCGTTATGCGCCGCTTGGAGACCCGATCCAAGTAAAGGTTGGTCGTGCAAATGTGAGTTTACGCCGAGCAGAAGCGGAAACCGTTTGGGTTGAGTTAATTGATAGTGGTAAGGAAACCAGACAATGAGTGCGAGTACGATTCTATTAGCAGGCCAGCAAAATGCGGGTAAATCGACCCTATTTAATATGCTCACAGGTGCGCGGCAACATGTCGCAAATTACCCTGGTGTTACCGTTGATAAGAAGTCGGGTTGGTTTAAGGTTAATAGTGAAACCTACAAGGTGGTGGACCTTCCTGGTACCTATAGTCTTTCTAGTTTTTCATTAGAAGAAAGGGTCACTCGTCAGGCGCTGAATGAGCTTGATGCGGATGTGGTTCTTAACGTTTTAGACGCAGCAAATTTGTCCCGTGGCTTAAACTTAACTATGCAGTTGATTGAGCAAGAACTGCCTATGGTTTTAGTTTTGAACATGATGGATATCGCCCAATCGGAAGGGATCAGAATTAACTCTGAGTTGTTATCTCAGCGTCTTGGTTTACCCGTAGTTGAAACGATTGGTAAGCGAGTTCAAGGTAAGACTGCCATTACCGATTCTCTTCCTAGCGCAACCAAAGCACCACTTCCATACTCTTTAGCGGAACTCGATCAAGATCGCGATGCTATTGTTGAGCAACTATTGCCTTATGAATCTTGTTTTAACCAATCGTTAGACTGGGTTGCTGTAAAATTGCTTGAGAATGATAGTGTTGTTGTCGATCAGCTTAAGCAAACTTTGCCAGAGGCGACGTGGTTTGAGTTCGAGAAAACCTTAAAGGCACAACAATCAGGGCTTGCTGTTCGTCTTACTATGTCAGTGAGTGATTACGTAGTGACTTGTCGTAATCGCTTCATACAGTCTCTTATCGAAGACGTGGTTGATGAGAGCCAAGCGGCACCGGAAACGCGCACGGAAAAGATCGACCGTTGGGTGCTTAATCGTTATTTGGCCCCTTGTGTATTGTTGGCAACGGTTTTTCTTATTTACCAACTTTCGATTGTCTATGGTTATGAGCTGACTAACTACACTTGGCCTTATTTGGCCGCAGCGCGTGAGTTTATCGCGGGTTTATTACCTGAAGCCGGTTTTCTTCATGACCCTTATTTGCGTGCAATGGGGTTATGGATTGTAGATTCGGCGAATACCTTGTTGAACTATGTGCCTATCTTTGTGATTTTGTTTGGCTTGATTGCCGCGCTGGAAGATTCTGGCTATATGGCGCGTATCGCGTTTATCGTTGATAAGATCCTGCATCGCTTTGGTCTTCATGGACAAAGTACATTACCGCTTATTTTAAGTGGGGTATTTGCTGGTGGTTGTGCAGTGCCGGGTGTTATGGCAACTAAAGGGATCCCAGATCACCGCGCACGTTTAGCGACCATTCTTACCGTGCCGTTCATGAACTGTCTGGCAAAAGTGCCGCTTTACACACTTCTTTTGGGGATATTCTTTGTAGAGCACAAAGCGTTAATGATGTTCTACATTGCGACCATTACCATTATTGCCGCTCTTTTAGTGGCGAAACTGCTGACTAAAACTGTATTACGTGGCACCGAAACAGCGCCATTTGTGATGGAGTTACCTCGTTACCATATGCCAACGCTACGCAGCGTGCTAATGCGTTCGTTTGAACGTACTTGGATCTACATCAAGAAGGTCGGCACCATTGTGATTGCGGTGTCTGTCGTGATTTTCTGTTTGCTGCAATTCCCGGGTGTACCTGAAGATCAACAACAAGTTTTTGAGCAGCGTGCGACACAATCAATCGATAAGTTCTATAAAAAGCTAGGCAATAATCCATATGTAGCGGATGTACCAGCAGAGCAGTTGCCGTCATTAGTGAATTACTATAGTGATTACAAACGCGCTAAGTTAAATGCAACTAGCGCAAGTAAGTCAAAAGCAGTGAATGCGGCATTTGAAGAACGAAACGCTCAGTTTTACCCAATGGTCGTGCCACCAAAAGGCGACAAAGCTGCGAAGAAGGTGAGTCGTGAACTACGTAAATTGGCATCGGCACGTAAGAAAATTCGTCGTCAGATGAAAGAAGTGCGTTTAGAAACATCATTGCTCGGTCAACTTGGTCGTGCAATGGAGCCAGTAACCCAATACGCAGGTTTTGATTGGAAAATCAATGTAGCTCTGTTGTCATCATTTGCAGCTCGTGAAAGTAGTGTGGCGACCCTTGGGGTGTTATTCCAACAAGACGATGACAGTAATGCATCACTTGAGTCTCGTATGGGATCGGAGACTAAAGAACGTGGTGGTAATGATTTATCCGCTGTTGCTGTGATTTTGTTCTTTGCGTTGTATCCGCCATGCTTGGCAACCATGATCATGATCCGAGTGCAAACGGGTCAATACCGTTGGATGCTATTAGCGATCTTCCTACCTACTGGGCTGGGCTTCCTTGTCGCTTCGGCTACTTACTCAATTGGTACTGCTCTAGCGTTACCGGGCATTGTGATGATGTCGTGGGTATACGGTATTAGTCTGGCAACGCTATTACTTGTGGCTGTCGGCGATAAGATTAAAGCGAAGTTTCTACCTTCACAACCGAATGAACTAAGGAGTGAAAATGGCTGATTCTAGTGCTTTAGTTGCGGTTAAAGCGGCAACATCATGGCAAGACTTCGCCGCAGTTGGTGTGGTGATTGCTATTGCGTTGGCTTATCTATACCGTAAGTTGTGGAAGAAGAAAGGGCAGTGTGGTAGCTGTGATAGTTGTCCTAGTGGTTGCCCTTCTAGCTCGCCTTCGGTGAAAAAACGCAACAAGCATTAATCGCTATTTTTGATCAGATACATAAAGAAACGGCGCCATTATTTAAACTAATGGCGCCGTTTTTATGTTAGGTCGCTCGGTGCTTACTAGAACCTAGCTTTGGTTCGTTAATCGGTTCAGAACGTTACTCATTGCGTAAGTATCTTTAGATTTGTGCACTTTCATGTTTTATAAGTTGAGATGAAAGCCAGCCAATGGCATCAGCAAAAATTTGGTCTTTTTCTGGTTCGTTAAATAGTTCGTGATAGAGACCGTCATAGATCTTTAACTCTTTATCTTGGCTAGCAATATGCTGTTTGAAGAAGTGGGCACCTTCAGGGTTAACTAATCTATCGGCTGTACCTTGTAGTATCAGTAAGGGAATGATGATGGTATGAGCTTGTTGAGCCAGTATTTCCATTGCGACTTGAATTTGGCGACTTAAGCCAGCGGTTATTAGTCCTGTATGATTGAGCGGATCAGCTTGGTATTGAGCAACGACTTGAGGATCACGACTTACCCCTTGTATATCAAGGGCGACAGCAGGTAATTTAGGTGCGAGGGCTGCAATATATTTACCTAATTTGATCAACAGTGGAGAAAGGTTTGCTGGTGGTTGAATTGCAGGAGCCGACAGTATTGCCCCTGCCAATTTGTCCTGATGTTTAAGAAGATAGCTTGCGCTAATTAACCCACCCATACTATGGCCAATCAGATACAGAGGTAGCTGAGGATGTTGAGCTTTGATTTGATCAATTAGTAAATCGAGAGTGTCAATAAACTCATTAAAATCTTCAATATACACTCGCTTTCCTTCAGAACGGCCATGCCCAGGGTGATCAAGGCTATAAACTGCACTATCAATCGAAATAAGCTGTTCTACCAATGCCTGATAACGACTGGAATGTTCTCCAAGTCCGTGAACAATAACAACAACGGCTTTGATTTGAGCATCGGGTAACCAAGATTGAGTAAATATGTGTTTACCGTTTGGGTTGGTAAATGAACTTTCTTGATGAGTCATAACGTTATTGCTGCCTTGAATAGGTGTAGTGCGACTACATTGCATTGGTATGACCAGTATAACTAACTAAAAATGTTCAACAAAGCATTGTTCAATTGAAGTGAGGCGGTGTTGGTAGAGTTGCAATAGAGGCTAAAAAAGAAAAGCCTTCGCTAAGGAAGGCTTTGAAGTTCGTGTTTAAAAGAAATTAGAAGTTGTAAACAAGACCAACTTTGATTTCGTTTTCACGTTTTAGTTTGTGACCGTCTTTCTTAATGTCTGATTTAATGGTGTATTGCGCGTAAGGAACGAAATCACCTAACGCTGTTACATCTGCACGGAACTCATAATCGTTAGAAGTGAAGTTACCTTTACCGCCATCAACTGCTTTCGGGAAGCTACCGTTAATTTGTTCAGTACCATCAATTTTAATGGTGTGTGCTTTACGAACCCAATTAACAGAAAGGTTAGCAACATCTTGAATGTCATAGCCTAGTGTTAGGTCTGTACGGTGAACACTGTCTTTAAAATCAGCTTTGTAAAATTCGTACTCAACCGCGGGAATTCCAGAATTTTTCTTTGCAAGGTATTCAGCTTTATCTTTACGTGTTTCGTAGCGGTAACGAGCATCTACATATAGGCCGCTTTCGTGTTTGTAGCCACCTTTGATACCCATTTTGTAAGTGTTACCAATATCGTACTTTGCAGAGTGCTCGGTAATTGATGGACGGTAATCACCAGTGGTGTCGTTCGCTGTTGCTGTTTTATATGTGGAAAAAGTAACTTCAGCCAATGGTTGAACATAAGCGCCTTCAGCAACTTCAAACTTCCAAGCAGTGCCAAGAGTTACTTCTTTATTTTCTTTATTTTTAACATCGTACACATTTTCAAGGTCGAAACTTAAGCCATTGTCCATCTCGTAGCCAACTTTAGCTGCGGCTTCACGTACATCCTTGCTGTGCTTGTAGTTTACGTCTGTGTATACATCGGCCATAGCTGGAGCTGAAACTGCGATAGCAATAGCTAGAGAAAGTAACTTTTTCATTTTTACCTCATTGGTTTAATGTTTAACTAATTGTTGGCGTAACTATACCTCTATAAAAATCGGTGTGCAATAAAAATGTTTGGTGTTGAATGTAATTTTCACGTCAATGAAAGATAACAAGCTGATTTAAATTAATAAAAAAAAAACAAAACGAAGTTATTTCGTGCTTTTATGTGATGGCAGTTGTTAGAAAAACGAATGGTGACTGAAGGGGGGTACTGAATTATTTTATAGTTTGGCGACGTACAACGAAAAAAGCCTCCCGAGAGGGAGGCTTAAAATTCGATACCTTGAAATTAGAAGTTGTAAACTAGGCCAACTTTGATTTCGTTTTCACGCTTGTTTTTGAAAGCTTCGCCTTCAAGACCGTGTACGTCAAAACCTTTCACTTTTTCGCTAGTTTTGATGGTGTATTGAACGTAAGGAACAAAGTCACCTAGGCCGTTAGCTGCAGCTTTGAATTCGATATCAGAAGAAGATGCACGTAGTTTAGTGATATCAGCTTTACCTAAATCTAGTAGCTCACCTTTAATTTTTGTAGAACCAGTTTTGTAGATCCAGTTTACAGATAGGTCAGCCATATCTTCAATTACATAGCCAACAGTTAGGTCTGTACGGTGAAGACGACTAGCATCTTCTTTGCTTAGAAGTGTTGCGCCTACTGGTTTCTTATCGTAAGTACCGTTTGCATCTAGTTTCCAGCTACTATCGTTCATTTCGTAACGGTAACGAAGTGAAGTGTAAATACCGTTATCAAACTCGTAACCACCTTTAAGGCCAATTTTGTAGGTATTACCGTTTTTATTTTTCTCTGTAATAGAGAAAGTTTTATCGTCTAATGCGTCACCAAAAAATTTGCTTGCTTCATCAAATTTATGGCTTGAGTTATTAGTCGCAAAAGTTACTTCAGCAAGAGGTTGGATGTAGCCGTTTTCTACAACATCGAACTTCCATGCAGTACCAAGAGTTACTTCTTTGTTTTTCTTGTTTTTGAAATCGTAAACATTCTCAAGATCGAAGCTTAGACCGTTGTCCATTACGTAGCCAACTTTCGCTGCTGCTTCGCGTACGTCATGTTTGCTGTGCTTGTAGTTTACATCAGTGTAGATGTCAGCCATTGCTGGTGCTGACACTGCAATAGCTACAGCAAGAGAAAGTAACTTTTTCATTTTATATCCCCATTAAGTATTACGTTGAACTTGATTTGGTTGAACTATAAACCTATAAAAACCACTGTACAATAAAAAATCATAAATTTTTGATATTTTATGCTTTTCAGGGATGAGTGGTGTTATTAACTGTATGTAAATCAATGGCTTAATTTGATGATCATTTTTTGGAATGATCTGGGAGTTAAATTTTGCTTGTTATTGCATGTTGTTTTATTAATATGTATTCATATCAGGAATGCTTGCTGCAAAGGAGTGTGGTGTGTTTTTTACCGTTTGCTGCTTAATTTGGTCAAAAGGAAAGCAAATCTCATAAATATTAAAAATGGCTTTGTAGTTATTGATTTGATTTGTTGTTGAATCTATAATCCGTTACGCAAAGGAACCATGCGAGGTAGCTAAAATGTGACTGTACGTTAAATGTACTGTTGATGTTAGCGACCAGACTTTGGGAAGGATATGTAAGGTTAAAGTAAGTAGTGGTGTTCAAAGTGAGTACTTGGTTTTGGCTAGGTTACGGCCTGTTTTTTATCATTGTCGCTATGATGGTATTGATTGACTTAAGCTCTGAATCAGGTTGTTTGACGCAGAAGCGAACTTAACAATCTATCCATGCATGAAGAATTTTTGAACCTGCCATTGGCAGGTTTTTTTATATCTGCTTAAATTGCATCGTATTTTTGTAATAGGGTAAAGCAGTTAATGTCATTCCATTATGTCGTGAGAAGTGTCGTATTATCTGAAAATCAGTTATTAGCTGTTCGAGTTGTCGGTGATGATAAGTTTTTCCTTCCTGGTGGACATATTGAATTTGGTGAGCCTGCAAAGCATGCGCTCCGCCGTGAATTTCAAGAAGAGCTAGGAATAACTGCTGATGTTGGTGCTTTTCTGGGGGCCGTTGAAAACGAGTGGATGGAAAAAAGTGAGCGACAATGCGAAGTGAATTTATTGTTTACAGCATCGTCACCGAATCTTGTGGCATCAGAGCTTGTTATTTCAAAGGAGCCTCATCTTGAGTTTCTGTGGCTGCCATTGACAGAACAAGGCCTTGCAAGCTTGTATCCACCATCACTTAGAACATGGTTAGTCTCTTTGGCTGGTCAAAAGATAAATTTAGAAAATACAGAATTGGTCGCTTTTTGGGGATCAGACTTAGTAAAAGGAAATTAATATGATGAAGAAGTGGGTTTTGTTAACAGCAGTAGGACTAGCTTCAATGTCTGCATCTGCTATCGAAACTAAAACTATTTCGACGGGCTCAAAGGCAAAAGTGCATCTTGATGTGCAGGGCATTGGAAAACGAGTGTGCTTTTATGATGATAAGGCGTATTCATTAGGCTCTGTCATTAAGGTTGAGAGCGTCCTATTGGAATGTGTACCAGAGAAAGAATTTGAGCAAAACGGCGCGCTTCGTTGGAACAAGGTCACATACAAATAAAGCAGCTCATTGCTGCTTTATTAAATGGTCTTATTTTTAGGCGCACGCTACAGTGCTGATATTGTTCGCTAACATTTAGCGGATAACACGACCTGAGTTTGGAGCCAGTTTGCCTGTACCACCTTGGTGATGCGGCGTGACAACGCCCATTTCGTTCATTAGTAGCTCTTTCATTGCAGCTGCTTCACGTTCATTTGTTGGTTTCCAGCTGGCAATTACCTTTGCTTTGTTCGCTTTCATACAAGTCGTCCTTTTCTTATAAAACGTCCAAAATAATGCATCTAAACGCATAGTCTGGGTTAAAGTTTATACGACTTTAAGACATTTTCCAATATTTAATTCGCTAAGCGAATTAGTGCTACAGCAAGGCTTCAGCAAGTATTTAGCATTGTGAATGGGTGGTTATGGCTTGGTTGATGAAGTGTTTGTTTTTGGCGGTGAAATAAAAAAACGTGCACTTTAGGAGCGCACGTTTCTATAGGAAATTAAAAATCGTATGACTTTGAATTTACAGCTTACTTAACAATTGAGCGGCTGCGAAGTTCAAAAATCAATTTTTCAGCACTACATTCAAATTGAATACGTGCTGTCAGCTCTTGGCTGTCATCTTTAAGTTCGGTTGTTTCGTACTTAAAGCTGTCGTTTACTTCTTTTGCTAGCGCAAGGTAGTTGTTTAGCTCTGCTTCAAGTGCAGTTTTACCGTTGGCAAAAACTTTTACTTCTGCAACGTCATCATTTTCTTTGATCACGAAGCCCATTTCAGCTGATACACCACAAGCTTCACACGCTTGGTATTCTAGATCTAGGTCTTGGTTAGACATGACTTTATCCCCATTTGTTATATGGGCATAGTGTAATCGCTTGATTAGGGAAGTGCTACGGCTGAATGATGAAAAATTTGTTTGTAAAACTTGTAGTCGTTTGAGTTGATTAAATCCTCATCAACCGAGGTGCTCCATTGGTTGATGAGGTAAATACTTAAGCTGATTGCGATTAATTAGACTCACGAATATCGTAGCTATACCCGAGATTTACAATTGCACGATATTTTACATTACCTTGTGCAGTGGCAAACTCATCCACTTCAATGTGTGAGTTATCAATCTGAATTGAATTGGTTTTTAAGCCGTACTCATAAATCCCTAAAGTGCGTTTTAGCTTTTTAGGTGAAGACTGCTGAATGTTACTCGCAAAGTCTCGTCCTAGTTGATATGCGCCTTCTCTTGAATCACTTACGCCGGCGGTTAAATTGATATTCTCTTGCTTTGAGTCCCATGAAAAAGCAAAGCTGGCACCACTTACTAATAGTAACGGTAGTATAATCAGTGACTTGTTCATAATCGTCCTCTCACGGCAATAACAAATTGTTCTGAATATGTTGTTATTCAGTTCGATGAATAATGTGTGAGGAGCTAGCTCTTAAGTTATAAGACCTGACTGCTGAGGGGAAATTTCAGCTTTATTTCATTGCGAGAGAATTAGCATGAGGGCTGATGAAGCTAGGTTACTAAAGCCATTTGATATTAATGGCTTTAGTTGGAATGCCCGCTTTAACTGTTAGTTACTAAATGCCCTGTTGTTAAAAGCCAGACTTGATACTCAGTGTT
Organism: Photobacterium jeanii; assembly: GCF_001650345.1. Taxonomy (GTDB): domain Bacteria; phylum Pseudomonadota; class Gammaproteobacteria; order Enterobacterales; family Vibrionaceae; genus Photobacterium; species Photobacterium jeanii. The sequence continues at coordinate 611,738 of NZ_LVHF01000033.1, forward strand.
ATAAAAAATTGAGGCTATTGAGCACTTGTTGGAAAGGGTATTGCTCTAATTTCGCAAAGCCGCTCATTTGGCGTGCTTTCACTTTAGTATTGAGTGGTGTCGTCATGCCGACTAAAAAGCGAGTGATGGCTTGTTTGGTCGGTGCTGCTTGAGTTTGAGTTTGTACAGCCTCAATAAATGGGTCACACCATGCTTTTAATGTGTTTGCTGATGGTTCTGTTAGCTGTTCCGAATTCGATGGCAAGGTTGCTGGTTGATTGCGACACACCGAACAATGCCCACATTCTTGCGGTGCATTCTCGTCAGCAAAATAGCGAGCCAAGCGGTGGCTAAGGCACTCGTTTGATTCAAAGAAATTGAGCATAGTATGAAGACGCTCGATCTCTGTGTTCTCTTTTTGCGAGAAGGTGGCATGCAGTGAATCTGCTAAGCTGTCGATATTGAAGTTGGGTTCGACAATCTTAAATACTTCAGTCATTTGCTTGCTTTCTAATGTGAGCCAACCTTTTTCATTAAAGTAGTCGATGGCGGCAACAACACGTTTGCGATCAGCTTGGAAGCCTTGCCATAGGGTCTCAAAGTCGATGCTATGCCAAGTTCGTGCTTTGGGTGAGCAATCAAAGATAGCTTTGACAAAGTGTTGGCGCTCCCCTTGAAACTGGCTGATGATCCATTCTGGTGTTTGTATTGGCTTGAAGCGATAGTCCGCGAAGTAGCTGTATTGCGCCTCGATCACACCTTCGATCTCTAGGTATACCAGTAAGGTCTTTAATGGTAAGGCGCGGATATTGCTCTCACGCGACAGTTGATGCAACATCACATCCCATTGACCTTGTTGCTGCTTAATATCTTTTAGCACTGCGTAGATAGCATCGCGGTCGGGTGTATCGCCGTACACGAAGTTCTCTAATACATTTACACCATTTCGGTTAGCGAGCACGGTGCAGTGTGAGCTTTGATTGTCACGCCCGGCACGACCAATTTCTTGGCTGTAGTTTTCAATTGATTTAGGCAAGTCGTAGTGAATAATGTGGCGAATATCGGCCTTATCAATCCCCATACCAAATGCAATTGTTGCAACAATACAGTGGATAGTACCGTTCATGAATTGTTGTTGGATGTTTTCACGCACTTCACTGTTTAGTCCTGCGTGATAGGCTGTTGCACGTATTCCCTGTTGATTTAAATATGCGGCAGTATCTTCAGCGGTATGTTGAAGGGTGACATACACAATGCTTGGCTCGGATTTCGCCTGGCTAAGCATGCTTTGTAAGACGTCTCGTTTTTCTTCTTCAGTGACAGCTTTTACCGCGAGATCAAGGTTGTGGCGATAAAAACCAGTCACCACAGTGTTAGCTTCATCAATCGCAAACTTAGCCTGCATATCTTTGATTACCGCAGGTGTAGCGGTTGCTGTCAGCAGTAGTACTTGCGGAATGTTAAGTTGCTGACGGTAGTCTGGCAATTTTAAGTAATCAGGGCGGAAGTTATGGCCCCATTCTGAAATACAGTGCGCTTCATCAACCACTAATAATGAGATAGGTACTTGCTGGATGAAGTGGCGGAAGCGTTCATTCTTCAAACGCTCTACCGAGATCATCAAAATCTTGGTTTTGCCTGCACGTACATCTTGCATTACTTGTTGGCTTTGTTCCCAGGTTTGGCTCGAATCAATAGAAGCGGCTGCAATTCCTTTTTGTTGTAAAAAGTCTAATTGATCGTGCATTAGCGCAAGCAAGGGAGAAATGACCAACGTCAGGTTAGGTAGGTGTAAAGCCGGTAGCTGATAACACAAAGATTTACCTGAGCCTGTAGGGAAAATGGCGGCTGCAGATTGCCCTTCAAGCACTCGGGTGATCACATTTTCTTGACCACCTCGAAGTTGATTAAAGCCAAATACTTGCTGAAGGGTTTGTTGATACATAGGTTCCGCCTAGGTGATTTACACGCAATGATTAAACGTCCGTATCATATACCAATTGGCTTATATCTTCGATTTTTGTCCAGCATCTCTTGTTTTATGTAACTTATCATTAAACTTGGTATTTATAAGTTTAACATATATTTATAAAATATAACTCAATGAAATAGAAGGATTTGCTGGAATCATTGAGTGTATTGGTAGTAACTGGAATTGAGTCGATATCGGCTCAATCGAACGTTATTTTATATTAAAAAGGATAAGTGACTCGATTAATCAATAAGTGAGCTATTTCATAATTACGACAGGCTTCGTAACTGAGTATATTGCGCCCAAATAACTACAAAAGAAGGTAACGATATGCAATGGTTTAATAACCTGTCTTTCCGTTGGAAATGTGCTGCACCGACAACGCTTGTGATGCTGATCTTTGTTGCCATCTTGGCAATGATTTTAGCGGTTTTCTCCGACCAACAACGTATTGACAATTTAACCGATAACGAAGTTCAACCTGTGCTTTTAGACATGGATGAAGGATACCGAGATATGTATCAAATCATCGCTGCAGGACAGGGGGTATTGCTATCAAGTGATGACCCTGAACTTCTAAAATACCATCAAGAAGAATATTACGATAACGCGAAAAAAGCGCTTAGAAGAGTAAGCTCAGCTCAGCGTTTGATTGATTTAAATGTGCTTGAGGTATCCTACCAAGGCAAGCTAGAACAAATGAAAGCTAGCTATGCGAGTTTTAATCAACATTATCGCTATATGGTCGATAACCCTACTTTGGCTTATGGCTATTTTATTGATAATCAAGACCAAATTACTGCTTCATTCGATAAATGGCGCAGTGAATTCAAAGTAATTTACGAAGCGATTGAAGCGATCCAAGCTGGGCTAAAACAAGAGATTAATGAGGAAGTGGCACTGGCGACGACCATACTCGAAGTTGCTGTTGTTGTTGCTATCGTACTTTCCATTTTCATTACTTGGTTGGTTACCAACCTCGTTCTGGCACCGCTTCGCCGTATGACAGATACCATGCAAGATATCGCCTCAGGGCAAGGTGACTTAACGCAACGTGTTGCGGTTGAAACTAAAGATGAAATTGGTGAGTTAGCCTCTGCATTTAACCTGTTTGCTTCGAAAGTGCAGTCGACCATTCGTGACGTAACCGAGATGGTTGAAACGGTGAAATCAGAAAGTCATAAAATTCACCATGAAAGTGCAGCGATATTAACTGCGGCATCAGAGCAGCAAAACGAAAGTGCTCAGGTAGCAACAGCTGTTCATGAGATGAGTGCGACCAGCGATAGTGTGAGCTCTCATGCTAACGAAGCGGCACATGCAACCCAAGAAGCGAATAGTGAATCGAATTCTGCCAAACAAACCCTTGGTCAAACCGTAGCGTCTATTCATCAATTAGCTGAAGAGATTGAGTCTTCGAGCGAAGTAGTGAGCAATCTCGAACGTGATGTAGGCAATATTGCCTCTATTCTTGATGTGATCCGTGGTATTGCTGACCAAACGAATTTGCTGGCATTGAATGCGGCAATTGAAGCGGCGCGAGCGGGTGAGCAAGGCCGTGGTTTTGCTGTTGTAGCAGATGAAGTTCGCTCACTGGCTAGTAAAACTCAAGATAGCACTGGTGAAATTCAGGTGATGATTGAGCGCTTACAGCACGGGGCGCAAGAGGCGGTGACGGCGATGATGCATAGCCGAGAGTGTGGTACCCAAACCGTTGAGAAGGCGAACAGTGCCAATGAGTCCTTAGATGCGATTAGTCGCTCTATTGAAGTCATTGCTGAAATGAATCTGCAAATAGCGACGGCTGCAACTCAGCAAAGCCAAGTGAGTGAGGATGTGAACCAAAACATCCAAACTATTGCCGATAAGAGTCAAGCGATGGTCGATAAGGTACAAACGACCGAACATGCTTTCGATAATTTGACAAATGAGTGTGACCAATTGGATCGCTTGATCCGTCAGTTTAAAGTCTGATCGGTCATTATGGCTGGTGTTGTTGCTTAAATGCACCAGCCATAAAAATAAAGCTTGGATTAATCACATTTTTTATGATGTAACACAGAGTTTTTGTGAATCTGTGTGTAAATGTTTTTTATATCATCATAGGGGCAATGTTATGATGCTTTTTCTTTAGAAAAAGTTTTTATACCTATCTGATAGAAAAGGCAAATCATAGAGTGTTAACGTCAAAGTTACTCAAAGGGATCCCGCATAATCACGATGATATTTATGCGCTACTGACCAATGATTCAGGTGGCTTTATTCAAGCGATCTTGGATTGTATTCCTATGCCTGTTTTCTATCGTTGCATAAACGGTATTTATTTAGGTTGTAATCAGGCATTTTGTACTGTGATTGGTATGGAAAAAGACCAAATCATAGGGCAAGACCTCTTCCATATTTTTCCTGAAGAACAAGCCAAAGCTTATCTAGAGCATGATGCGCAATTATTAGCCTCTCCAGGTCGTAGTGTGTATGAAAGCGAAATGGAAACCATAGATAAGCGAAAGTACTTTGTTCGCTTTCACAAGGTTACTTTCAACGATCAGACTGGCAATATTGCGGGTTTTCTCGGTATGTTTGAAAATCTGACCGAGCAAAAGAAGATGGAGAAAGAACTTCATCGTCTGGCGACGCGCGATCACCTCACACAAATTTATAATCGTCGAGCGATTGAAAATATCCTCGAGGAAGAAATCCAGCTGTCTTTGAAATATCATCGTACGATGTCGATGATTATGTTAGACCTGGATGGCTTTAAGCAGCTTAATGACAGCCATGGACATCAAGTTGGGGATAAGTTGCTGCAATGTGTAGCGAGTGAGTTAATGAATCAGCGTCGACTGACTGACTTCGTGGGGCGTTTTGGTGGCGATGAGTTTATTATCGTATTGCCGCACACTGAACAACAGGCAGCGCAGGAATATGCTGACGAGCTTCACTTCCAATTAGCGCAGAATTGCTTCTCTGCATTCCCGTCTAAAGTCGGTGCAAGCTTAGGTGTTGCTTGTATGTCATCGGCTCAAATGAAAGGCAAATCCGCAGCGCAGATATTTGATGAATTACTAGCGAAAGCGGATAGTGCTATGTATCGGGTGAAACATGATCATAAGCTCAAGCTAACTGGTGTGTGCCCTTGTTCCACCACTTAGGAAAAAGTGTACTGTTGAGTTCACTCAATCACTGATCGAAAACATCAAAGCAGCTCTGGGAGCTGCTTTTTTATTAGCTTAGTAAACCACTGATAGCGTTGAGGCAGAGGACGAAAGCGCTTTTGTACCAGATAGAGTTGCTCGGTGACTTGGATTGGTAGCGGATAGCGATAGAGCTTTTCTGCGTGAGCAAAACTATTTACTGCGGCTTGCGGTAATACTGTGAACCCCAGCCCTTGGCTAACAGGCAAGAGTATCTGACTAATTTGGTTGATGTAGCTACGTATATTGAGTTGCTTGAAGCCTTTGTAATCGTGTTGGTAGTTCGCTTGTAATACTTGAGAAACGTAATGTTCACCATCAGGGTGATTAATAAAACCGAGTTGATTAAGGGATTGAAAATTCAAGTCGAAATCGCATTTTTCACTCCATCCGTTTGTTCCATCTTGCTGTTGCAATGCTTGCAGAGGTTGTTGTTGGCTTAACTGTTGGCAATAACTTACCGGTAATACCAAACACAGCGATGATTGCCCTAAGTGGGTATAACTTAACAAGTCGTTCTCATCTTGCTGGGTAACTAAACCGAGATCCAATTTGCTTGATAACACGTCTTGAATGATGTTCTTGTTAGGCGCGGCTTCAAGATGAGTAGAAAGCTTAGGGTGCTCACTTTGACGCTCTAGTAGTTGTGGGTAGAGCAACATTGCAAGTGACCCCGAGCAGCCAATGTGAAACGCACCACTGAAAGCATCGTCTTCTGCCAAGCTATCTAATAGCAGGCTCTCTTCTTGTTTGAGCTTTACACCGTAGTGATACAACTTTTCACCCGCAATCGTCAGTTCAAATTGTTTTCCAAAACGGTACAGCAGCTGAACTTGGGTTTGTTCCTCAAGCTTTTTGATGTGTTGGCTGACCCCGGGTTGAGTCATGAACAATTTGTTGGCGGTTTGAGTGAAGTGACCTGTTTCCACCAAGGTTATGAAGGTATTGAGCCAAATAGGGTTAATCATAAGCGAACGCAAACAATACGATTGATAACAAAAAATTATTATTTTAAGAATATTTGATAATTTTTCATTTTCAAGCGAAGTTCGTAAACTTTTCCTCGTTGCTGAAACAGACATTAAATCGAGGACATTATGACTCAACCATATCCACGCACTTTTTCTCATATCGGTATTTCAGTGCCAGACCTTGAAGCGGCAGTGAAGTTCTACACCGAGGTATTAGGTTGGTATTTGATTATGGAACCGACCGAAATTGTGGAAGACGATTCAGCTATTGGTGAAATGTGTACCGATGTATTTGGTAAAGGCTGGGAATCTTTCCGCATTGCTCACCTTTCAACCGGCGATCGTATTGGCGTAGAGCTCTTTCAGTTTAAGAATCAAGAAAACCCTGAAGACAATTTTGAGTACTGGAAGACGGGCGTGTTCCACTTCTGTGTTCAGGACCCAGATGTTGAAGGTTTAGCAGAGAAGATTGTTGCTGCTGGTGGTAAGAAACGCATGAAGGCACCACGTTACTACTACCCAGGTGAAAAACCTTATCGCATGATCTACATGGAAGACCCATTCGGTAACATCTTGGAAATCTACTCTCATAGCTATGAGTTGCATTACTCAAGCGGTGCTTACAACTAATTCTTAAGCGAATTTACATCGCGTTATTTCTCCCGCCTTGGCAGCAACTAACATCTCTCGGCCAAGGTGGGATTTTTTTATTTGCTCTTATGGAACGCCTTCACAGGGCAATTAATACTCCTTACTTCTCTTACCTCGTAAAATTCAACCTTTGCATTCCTTCTTAAATTTGATTCCTTGTTAAACCTATCCGTTAGCTTTTATTTGGTATGTTATTCTGTTAATTTTAATGCAAACCGTTTTCGTCTTTATCTTCAGCTGCTATTTGTTGAAATGAAGTACAGTGAATAAAACACAGCCAGAGAAAGTATTGATATGGAATTTTTTGAGAAGGTAAAGTCTTGGCTAAATCCTTCGCAAGACCCTGACTTAACGCCAGCTTTTGACCACCAAGCCTCCCATTTGCCAACCTTGTGGCTATTAGGCAAAACAGGGGCGGGTAAGTCTTCTTTGGTGCATAGCATTACTCAACAAAGTGATGTTGAGATTGGTGATGGTTTCCAGCCCTGTACGCAAACATCGCATCACTATGATTTTCCACAATCCATGCCATTACTGCGTTTTTTAGATACGCGTGGGTTAGCTGAAGCTAATTACGATGCCAGTGAAGATATTGCCGCGTGTCAGGACTGCGCTAACGCTCTCATTGTGGTGATGAAGGCAGAAGAACCTGAACAAAGCCAAGTGCTTGCGGCTATTCGCCAAATTAAAAAATCGAAAGCGATTTCGCAAATATTAGTGGTACATACAGGTGTAATGCTATGCGAAAGTCGCGAAGTGCGTCAGCAGTGTATCGCGCATAATCAACAGCAAGTAGAAACGGCTTGGGGAGAGGCCGTAACTTCTGTTGACGTTGATTTTGAATGCGCCGACGGTAGCCAGTACGGCGTGGATGTTTTACAAGCAGAGCTTGCTAAGCTGTTGCCAATTATTACGCAGTTTAATCTGGATGCTGAGCATGAAAGCCAAGAAGAGCGTAACTTTGCCAAGCTCCGAACTGAAATTTTATGGTATGCCGGTGCTGCGGGTGGTAGTGACGCGGTGCCTGCGGTGGGATTAGTTTCTGTACCTGCAATTCAAGCCAAAATGATCCATAGCCTTGCCAACCGCTATGGCGTGGAATGGGATAAGCAAGCCATGGGCGAGTTCATGGCAACACTTGGCACCAGTTTTGGGGTGCAATATGCGGCCAAATTAGGTATTCGTCAGTTAGTGAAACTGGTACCTGTTTATGGGCAAACAGTGGGTAGCGCGACGGCGGCTGTTGTGAGTTTCTGTACGACTTTCGCCCTTGGGCGAGTGGCTTGCTACTACTTGTATCATGAGAGCAAGGGCGAGTCGGTGTCCGAACAAGATTTAAATGCGATGTATAAAGCGGCATTCGAAAGCATTAAAGAGGTGGCAAAAAGTGAAACGAACAGCCAATAGTGTGAAAGCGGCTTCTCAGTTATCACGAGGGGTTATCCCTTTGCTGTTAGCTGGCGTTGTATTACCCATTGTAACCCTTGGTGGTTTTGGGCTGTACGCCATTGTTGATTTGGGATATTTACTGCCATTCTTAGTTGTTCTAACGGTTAGTGCTTTATTGGTTACCTTGCCAATTTTGTGGCTGAAACGTCAGCATGGTTTGAGTGATGATATATCCTTAAATAGCTCGGATGGGGATGCTCAGCCAACAGCATCAGTGACTGAAGGCTTAGTAGAGCCAGAGCAAGACTGGGGTGAAAAAGATCACCAAGTTTGGTTAGCCATGAATAACACTATTGCAGAGCAACTTGCGATAGATAATGAATGGGGCTCATTACGTGAGCATGCGCTTACATTGGTGACGCAAACTGCTTTCGCTTACCGTGGAAAAGATCAGAAAGAGCTTGCATTTTCAGTTCCTGAATTGTTGAAAATGACGGAAGAGGTGAGCCGTCGTTATCGTGTCTTGCTGAAAAAGCATGTGCCTTACGTTGAAAATATCAGTGTATCGTTGCTTAAAAAAGGCTTTGATAACAAAGAAAAAATGCAAGCTGGACTCGAGTCTGCGAATTGGGTTTGGAATGCCTATCGTGTTGCGCGCATGGCAAATCCTTACACGGCTTTGATATCAGAAGTACGCAGTAAAGTGCTCGGCGAAGTGTTTGATCGTGTTAGTAACGAACTGCAATTTAAGCTTAAACAAGCCTTGCTCCAAGAAGTGGTTTCTGTAGCCATCAATTTATACAGCGGCCGCTTTAAAGTCGATGATGATGAACTCGGGCAAAGCCACGCTCATGACGCTGATCAGCAAACCATGGCTGCGCCTCTTGAGCCATTGCGTGTGTGTTTGGTTGGGCAGGTGAGTGCTGGTAAGTCTTCGTTAGTGAATCATCTGACGGGAGAGCTGGTGGCAGAGGTGAATGCATTGCCATCAACAGATAAAGTGACTGTTCATCAATGCCAAATCGAAGGTTTAGACACGCTACATTTGATTGATTTACCAGGTTTGGATGGTAACCCTCTAACTGAGCAGCTGTTGCTAGAGCATGTTGCGAATGCTGATTTGGTATTGTGGGTGCTCAAAGCAAACCAATCGGCACGTGAGCTAGATACGGCCTTTAAGGCTAAGCTGGACGCCTATTATCAACAAGCAGAACATCAAAGCCGTAAACGTGCGCCAATTATTGGGGTACTAAATCAGGTAGATAAACTCTCGCCGGTTTCAGAGTGGGCGCCACCTTACGATCTTGAAATGCCACAATCTCGCAAAGGCAAAACCATTCAGGCGGCAATGAACTTTAATCAGAATTTACTAGGGTTTGACCAAGTATTGCCATTGAGTGTCAGTGAAAATAAAGCCAACTTTAATGTGGCAGCGTTAGCACAATTATTGGATCTGCATTTCGCTCAAGGGGCACAAGCACAGCTTAATCGTCGTCGTTTTGAGGCGGGTAAAGATGTTGCGTTATCAGAGCAATTTAAGCGGGTTTACCAGTCGGGGAAATCACTGTTTAAGATCATCACAAAATAGGTAGTTCTAAGGGTTAAAGTTAAAGGCGCTGATGTAATGTCAGCGCCTTTTGTTTGGGGGAAGTTAAGCTGCTTGGCTATTTAATGATTGCTATCAATGGCGGCGCGAGTAAAACCATGATGTTGGGTTAATAGCCCTTTGGCTTGCTCAGCATCACTGTTAGTTAACAGCATGACGATCGCTGTTTTACAGTGCCCATTGCAGGCATTAAGCGCATGTTCTGCACTGTTGCGGTCACAACCTGCCGCTTCCATTACAATGCGTTTTTGGCGCTCAACCAGTTTGGCGTTGGTCGCTTCAACATCTACCATCAAGTTGCCGTACACTTTTCCAGTACGGATCATCGCCCCAGTTGTCAGCATATTCAGAATAAGTTTTTGCGCAGTACCTGCTTTCATCCGCGATGAGCCTGTTACCACTTCAGCACCCACGATAGGTGTCATACTGATATCTGCCGCTTCTACCATCGCACTTTGTGGGTTACAGCTGATACAAGCAACGGTTGCGCCCTGTTGCTTGGCGTAATGCATGGCAGCAAGTACATAAGGAGTGCGGCCGCTGGCTGCGATACCGACCAGCACATCTTTCGCCGTAAAATTAATGTCACGCAGATCTTGCTCACCGAGCGTTTCGTTATCTTCTGCATTTTCTACCGCGCGTAGAATGGCGGTATGTCCACCCGCGATTAAACCAACAACTTGCTCAGGCGCAGAGCCAAATGTTGGTGGGCATTCACTGGCATCTAAAATGCCTAAACGGCCTGAAGTGCCAGCACCGACATAAATAAGGCGTCCGCCTTGTTGAAAGGCTGCGGCAATGGCATCAACTGCTTTAGCTATTGTGGGTAGAGTTTGCTCAACCGCAAGCGCAACTTTCTTGTCTTCATCATTGATGACTTTCAGCATATCGAGCGTTGATAGGGTATCAATGTCTTGGCTAGCAGGGTTACGGCTTTCCGTTACCATTTGGGTTAAGTCAATTTTCACTGTCGCAGTTCTCATTTGAAAGCAATGGTCAGATCCTAGCAGGAAGCTACCTTGTTGCGTAGAAAATCTTAAGTCACAGAAATGAATAGTGAAAAGTTATCAAAATATAAGCTTAGTGAAGATTTGAAGTGTGCTGACAACATAGCTTGGGTTAACCATAAACGCACCCTTGGGTGCGTTTAATGGTTTTCCTAGTTATGGACGTAGCTGAAGAATTTTATTGATATCTTCAGCGCTATGACGCTCTGGAACTTGCTCCCATTCTTCGCCCCAAGTGCGGTTAACTAATTTCCCTCTTTTTACAGCTTCTCTCTCTGCGACAGTTTGCGCCCAACGAACCAAGTGGGTGTAGCTACTGACATCTAAAAATTCGGCAGCATCGTAAATGTTACCGAGCACTAGGTTGCCGTACCAAGGCCAGATTGCGATATCAGCAATGGTATATTTATCCCCAGCAATGAAGTTATGCTGGGCGAGTTGTTTGTTTAATAAGTCGAGTTGACGCTTAGCCTCCATTGAGAAGCGGTTGATTGGGTATTCAAATTTTTCAGGCGCGTACGCGTAGAAGTGTCCGAAACCGCCACCTAAGTAGGGGGCAGAGCCTTGTAGCCAGAATAACCAGTTAAGCGTTTCGACTCGTTTGGCTGGTGATTGCGGAAGGAAGTGACCAAACTTTTCAGCGAGATAAAGCAAGATGTTGCCTGATTCGAAAATATGGTGCTCTGAGCCATTTTTGCTATCGGAACGATCAATTAGCGCGGGTATTTTTGAGTTAGGGTTAACCGCGACAAACCCTGACGAGAATTGATCTCCTTCGCCTATTCGGATCAGGTGAGCGTCATATTCGGCTTCTTTAACCCCCTGCGCCAATAACTCCTCGAACATAATGGTGACTTTCTGACCATTTGGTGTCCCCATTGAATAGAGCTGAAAAGGGTGCTGACCAAGAGGTAAATCTTGTTCAAACCTTGCCCCTGCATCAGGGCGATTGATACTTGCCCATTCACCACCGTTTTCATCATCCATTTTCCATACACGCGGTGGGGTATAGTTGTTTGTCATGGCGGTATCCTCGTTATTGTCCTTTTATCAAAGCCACTTGGTTTGACTTATAGCTTAGTGCGCTTTCATATCTTTCACTGCATTGGTTAACAAATCTGACTTGGTTACCATTGGCGGCGGAAACTTTGTGCGCAAACTTAGCGTGCTGTTGAAACGGATGGAGACCTGTAGAGTGGATGAGCTAAAAGCAGCAGAAAATAATGAAAATCGTAAGGTAGTTACAGCCAATATCCGCGAGCTAAACAGTGGTTGGCTTATTGCTTCCTTTTTGCTCATTGCTCTCATCGCAAACGCTATTGTGGCGTTTGTTTATGTAGTGGCGCACGTCGCTCTTCATTTAAAAGTGCCCGAGTCAAAACTAGGAATAAGCAAAGCGCTGTGGTTTATCGCTATATTTTCTTTTTCGCTGACCCAGTGCGCTTTTATTAATGGAAAAAGTAAATTTGAGTCGCATCCAGAAGTCCAAGCATGGTTGTCACATTCGTGGCGTCATGAAGGAAAGGTTGATAATTATCATCGATTGATAGGGCAAGGTTTCGTGCCGTCGGAAGGGGAGTCGAGTTACTCGTTATTTTACCGCTCTGAAGATGATGTATTTCTGGAGTTTGAACAACAGGTTCACCATGCGGTTGATCGGCCTAGCAAATGCGAGGCTTTGAAAGCAGATCCTAGTAGTACGGTGCATGTGGGAGGCTTATATACTCATGAGCAACATAAACTGCCGGCAGAAAAGTACTGTGTGTATCTTCACGGAGAGCCTAGCTTAGTTCGCGTACGAGTTAGTGACCCGAATGCGGTTCACTTGATATTGAAGTTGATGCTAACAGGCAAGATGGCAACGATTGATCAGCTATATCTGCATCCTAATGGCTTACCTGAACAGCTTGAGGTACTTGGTTATCCGTATTTGCCATCAAATTAGTGTGTACTAAAGAAAAAGCCCAACGTTATATGCTTACGTGTAACGCTGGGCTTAATGATATGAGTTCGCTGTGGGGATTAAGCTGTTGCCAACTCTGTTGGTTTTGCCGCTTTTGGTTTGCGCTGAGCCATAGCGACACCACTTAGTACCATTAAACCACCGATGTAGTGATAGCTTGCTAATTGTTCGCCAAGCATGAAGCTGGCAATGACAGCCGTCATAACTGGCATCAAGTTCATGAACATCGCGGTGCGATCGGCGCCCAGAAGCTGAATACCTTTCAGCCAACACCACGGAGCAATAACAGAGGCAGGCACTGCAGCATAAATAATTAGCGGCCATGCTTCGTTGCTGATAGCTACACGCTCACTCATTAGTAGCATTGGCGTTAGCATGATGACGGCTAAAATCCCTTGTGAATATACAGATTGCCAGTTAGTTAGCGGCATTTCCCAGCGTTTAAGCAACACACAGTAGAGCGCGTAAACAAAGGCAGCGAGCAATATCATGCCATCACCTTTGGTGATCCCTTGCGCCAGTAAATTGCTAATGTTGCCGTGGCTTAGCATTAATACTAAGCCTGCTAGTGATAGCACTGCGCCAACAATCGCTAACGGGGTTAAGCGCTGGCTGAGTAATGGCACACTAATGAACATACTGATCAAAGGTACTAATGAAACGATCAACGCCATATTGGTAGCTGTTGTTGTTTCTGCCGCAAAGTAGCCTAAAGATTGGTTCAATACCATACCAAGTGATGCTAGGAAGGCTAATTTAGGTAAATATGGTTTAATGGTTTGGCGCGCTCTCCAAACAGATTTTGCCATAAATGGGGTAAGGACTAGCATGGCGAAAAACCAGCGATAAAATGAAATTGCGCCGGGGTCGATAACGCTAAACGCCATCTTATTTACAATGGCATTCCCTGCCCAAATTGAAACTGTTAATAAAGGGAATAAGTAGAGCATTGTTTGCCTTGTTGTGGTTCGTAATAGTAAGTAACTGAACTATTGTGTCACGTCACCTTTGATACACATATCTCTAATCGGACATACTAGGGGCATAGTCAGACATTTTAAATAACGTGGTAATTTTTAAACAGTTGGGCAGCAAATCAATGCTGTGATATTTTTGTTATCTTTCTGAATATAAACAAGTTATTTTGTCATTGATAAATGAGTGAATATTCTTTCCAGTATGGAAAGGCTGTATGTGCTTTTAGGCTGTGATCCCTATGCACTTGCATGAGCTAATTTTGGTCTATAATGTGGTCAGACCAGGATATTGAAAAAGGAATTTCAATGCGTAAGAACTTAAAGATCTATCAGCGTCTATCTCGCTTTCCTTTCGGTCGACAACTCTTTTCTTGGGTTGTTTGTCGCATAGCGCCGTACTTTGGCTCTATTAGCCCTAAGGTTACGGAACTTAAACCGGGTTATGCCAAAGTTGAAATTAGTAAGCGTCGCCGAGTCACTAATCATATTAATACCGTGCACGCGATTGCGATGTGTAACATGGCAGAGCTGGCCGGAGGTTTGATGACGGATGTTTCAATCGCCAAAGACAGCCGTTGGATTCCAACAGGGATGACAGTGAAGTATGTCAAAAAAGCCAAAACGAATTTAACTGCTGTTGCGAATGGTGAAAATATAGATTGGCAAACCGAGGGCGACAAACTAGTACCTGTCGAAGTTACCGATACCGAAGGTAATCTGGTTTTCACTGCTGAAATTACCATGAATGTGCGTACAGCTTAGCTTGCACCTAACTAGCTATTCGATATAACGTAGCGCCATGCTTTCATTGGTGGTTCTGATAGGTGTATGAGTACGATTTACCAGCCGTTATTTGACGACGATAACCCGCCCGGCGATATCTTCTTTGGTCATGAGGTGTTTTTACCCAACACCTCAACCTCTACTCATAGCCACTCTTGGGGACAACTTCAGCTGATCAGCGGTGGTATTCTCGAACTGAATGCTGAAGGAAAGCGCTTTCTTTCGCCATCGCAATACGCGGTTTGGGTGCCTGCTGGAATAGAACATGACAGCTACATGCGCCGCAGTATGAATTATTGCTCAATGAATATTGTTCCTGAGCTCGCCAACGTTTTACCTACATTTGCTTGTTTGCTGGAAGTGAACCCAATTATGGAAGCCATAGTGGCTGATTTACGAGAACGTCGAGTAACGGTTGCGAAGACGGAGCAAGACAAGCGGTTGGTCAATGTATTGTTTGACCAAGTACGTGCCGCTAAAGAACATGATCAGTTTCTACCCATGACCAAAGACAAGCTGCTGAAACCCATATTGAATGAGTTAGAGCGTAATCCAACATGCACCACGACTTTGGCTGAATGGGCGCAAAAATGTCATACCACAGAACGCACCTTAGCGCGCCATTGCCAAGATAAACTGGGAATGAGTTTTACCGAGTGGCGTCAGCGACGTAAATTCGTGTATTCGCTCCATTTGCTGCGTAAAGGGATGTCAGTGAAAGAAGCAGCGTTAACGCTCGGTTATCACCAGGCATCACCATTTATCACCTTGTTTAAGAAACATGCGAATTGTACTCCAGAGCAGTATAGGCAACGTCTAGGGTTGTAGAGTAGGTAACTTAGCTTGGGTTATTTCGGTCATTTCGAGTATGGCTAACTATGCCACTCTTGGGGTTAATGATAAACTTCCTATCGCTCTCACCATATGGTGTGTGAAACAGAATCAAAGAGGAAACCATGCATAACCTGACCCTGCTATCGCCTGCTGAAAAGAACCGTATCGAGCTAGATAAGCAAGCCGCATATATTGTTTGGCAGCTAAAGAATGCCAAAGCAGGTTATGAAGCTATTACCGCTCAAGCTGAAAGCATTGACGATGATGATGAGCGTGAGTTTTTTAATCATGCGATTACTAAATATAAGATTAAAATGGGGGTTCAATAACCATCCAATCAAGAATTAATCCGTATTAAAGTGAACTGGTGCGCAGCTTAAAGTGTTAGAAATTATGACAAATTTTAGCGCGCATTAGACTAACTCTCCGTTTATCTGCTCTACGTCATGAAACCTGTATTTTTTCATCTTTAAGCAAAAAACTTATCGTAGAATAAGTGTATTGCCATTGATGACATGAACAAGGATCACCATGACACTCTCAATTGAATGGTTTAATAAATCAGAAGCTCGCCAAGCTTGCTGGGATAAAGATGGCTTATCGCTTAATGATGTAGAAAAAGCGTTGGCACATTACAACAGTGATGATTTTCCTATTGCCTTAGAGATGGCTGAATATTTGTTTAGTTGTTGGAGTGCTCGACGCATTGCCATGTTACCGATCCCAACGCGCGATGTGTTGTTCGAAATATGGGATAAACACCTAGCAAAATCCCTTTGATTATTCCTCTTTTATGCCAAATTTAAGTTTTGTTAACGTGTTAAGTTTATGATTATAAATACTTTATAAGTATGCGTGGTGTTAATATGTCGCGTGTGTTGCGAAAACTTGACGTTTGTTAATAACGCAATTGTGTCATTAATGACTTAAGTGTCAGTATTTAAAGCGTATTTTTAGAATCAAAATCAAGTTGATGTCTAGAAAGGATGTTTTTCTGCGTGTATTTTGTGCGCTTGAGCCAAGCAAGCGTTTTATTGTGCTCATGCAGGTTGACTCAGTATGCTAACGGGCAGATGATGACGATTTAGTCAGTAAGATCGCTAGCGAATGTATCAATATTGGTCGTCATCACTTGTTAATGCAATCCGAATTAGTTTCATATCACTAATCATTGCTGTCGGGTGTGTTATTCCTGCTCAGGCCAAACCAAGTGATTTCGTTTATACCCCAGCCATTACAGAACAAGATAGCCGTATCGTCGCGGCTTATATCCAATCTTTACGTGATCCCAAATACGCTTATAGTCTGGTAAAACAGTTTGTTGCTGGTAAGTCGGGCAAACCGATGACTGATTGGGAGCGTGTCTACTACGTGCTGACTATGTCACGGCTTGACGCGTACACTATAACCAAAGAGGAACCGTTAGATACGGTATCTGAACTTGAAGTACTTGCTAGAAAGCTCGGTGTGCCATGGATCAAAGCTGAAGCATTGCTACATCGGGCTATTGTGGCGAAAGAAACGGCTCATTACGGGGAAGGGCTTGCTTACCTAGATGAAGTTTTGGTTATTGCCGATCAAACTGGTTTCAAGAACCTGAGAGCTCGCGCTCTTAAGTGGCAAGCGAATATTTTGTACTATCAATCTAGGTATGAATTAGTACTGGCTAACTACCTCGAAGCACTCACTATTTTTGAAGCGCAGCAAGACTATGCACAGGTTGTGTTGGTGCTTTCAAATATTGGCAATATGTACTTAGACATGGATCAGTGGGAGCTGGCTCAGGCATATAATAAAAAAGCGTTTGAGGCTTTAGAGCGCTATCACGTGAAAAGTGATTACACAGCAGCGCTACTTTATATCCACGCAGGCTTGGTTGATCACTACTATAAGCGACAAGAATCAGAAGCGTCGAATATCCGTAAAGCGATTTTCCATGCTAATCAAACGGGATCAAGTTACATCCAGCTTGTGACGTTAACCAATTACACCTCGATTTTACTTGATGAAAATAAGCTACAAGCGTCGTTAAAAATGTCGAAAGAGTGTTTGGAAATTGCAGATAATATTCAAGACAAACTCGGTCGTGCATTCTGCTACGAATCTAAATCTATGGCTTATTTAGAGCTGAACTCTCTCAAGAAATCGGTAACGGCAGCGTTGATCGCCTTAAATGTTTACAAAGAGTACGGTAGTCATTCTCAGGTGATCAGGCTGTACAAAATACTGTCTGATATCTATAAAAAAGGCGGTAACTACAAAACATCTTTGGAGTATTTTCAGCGCTATATTGACGAGAAAGAGAGTAATTTCCTTCGTCAAAAACGAAAAGAAATCAGACTGTTACAAACACAGTACAATACGCAGCAGAAAGAGCAGCAAATTGCGTTGTTGAAGGCAGAGAGTGAGCTTAAATCATCACAAATTCAATCGCAGCGTTCCCGTGAAATCATTTTGGCATTAAGTGTTTTGCTGGCTGCGTCGATTTTGAGTTTACTTTACCGTCGTAACAATCACTTATCGAAAAACAATGAAGCCCTTACTGAGCAGTCGTTCCAAGATCCGCTTACCGGCATGTATAACCGTCGTTATATAGAGCGTTGGTTAGAAGGTAAATTGCTGAAAGAAAAGCCTCAATCTGGTTCTTATGTATTGGCTATTTTAGATATCGATCACTTTAAAGCGATTAATGATACTTATGGTCATGATATTGGTGATCGCGTGTTGCAAGAGGTCGCCAGTCGACTGCAACAAAGTTGCCGTGAACACGATAAGGTGGTGCGTTGGGGCGGTGAAGAGTTCATTGCTATTTTTGCTGTCACAGAGAGCACGGACTGCCTTGAGCTTCTGGATCGTATTCGCCACGCGGTACGCTTTGAAAATATCGAAATGGCAGGCGAAGCACTGTCAGCAACTGTGTCTATCGGCGGGGTGGAAGTACCTTCGAGTCAAACGCTTCAAAGCGATTGGCAGCATTGGTTAGTGAAGGCGGATAGCGCATTATACTGCGCGAAAGACCAAGGTCGTGATTGTGTAGTAGTGAGCTCAGAAAACGATGATTAGCGCTTGAGCGAGCGGATATAAGAAAGGCGAAGTGGAAATACTTCGCCTTTTTGTTTATTGATTATCAATGCTTAGTGGTGCTCTGATTATTGCGTCGCTAACTGACCTGAACGGCGGAATACAAAGCGCCATATAAACAGAACGAAAGCAATATAAGCAAGACCCACGCCTAGCGCTTCCCAGTGGTAACCTGAGAACATGGCGATTGGCATTAAAGAAATGATGAAGATATCAGTAATAGAACCTGGTACGTAAGCAATTGCGTAGTCATCTAGCACCTTACTCTTCATTTCAGGGTCTACGATGCGTAGTAGAGCAATACCCATCGCCACTGTACCTGTTAACCAACCCCAAGAGAAAATACCTTTCTCGAACCAGTTATCACCCATGATGCGTGGGGCAACCCAGAAGATCAGGAATAGGGTAAACAAGATACCACCAGTAGCCAGTACAACCATAGGTACAATGTACTGGATGAGGACGGTGATCTTAATCGCTGAGATACCAAATACGATCAGGTAGTCAGTGCTAATACCTGATGCATGATTAAACGCACCGTCACATAGGTATTGAGACGCACCTGAACGTTGCGCGATCATGCGCACGAACATACCGCCAAGGAAGCCTGTTACAAATGTTGGGATCTGCACTTTATCGTGGAAAGACGATAGGTAGTCAGCAGATACGTAAGAAAAGGCAGTAACAACAACAACCAAAGCTGCGTGAATAGCGAATGAGTCAACCGACAGTGAAGACATTGTCGATTTCATTGCCCAACGTTGCTCGTCTTCTTCAATCAGACCTTTACGCTCGTGTTTGTTCATGTTGGCGAAGGTGCTGAATGTTTTGATTAAGCCCATCTTCACTGCAATTTGCAGGATCAACATACCAACGGCAATCGAGATAAAGATACCCGCCGTTGCGAATGTAAGGCTTAGGGTAAAGGCATCTTCCCAACCCAGATCAGTAAAGATCTCACCAACAACCGCAGAGGTACCGTGACCACCCATAAAGCCAGCTGACATCGGAATACCAAATGCAGGACTTAGGTCAGTGAAAATGAAGGTTGCTAAGAAAAGACCAAACATCGCAGCAAATAGCCACTGAGATACTGATGCAATCTGGTTGAACGCCCACATACTACCGGCGCGCTTCGCTACCACAGAAGGGGATGGAACATCAGTTGCTAGACCAAGTGCAGAGAATAGCGCTGCAGTTAGAAGACCAGCATTGCTGGTGAAAGTATCTGTCCAAGGGAGAATATCAACCCCAGCTGGGCCAAATGCAAGGCCTAAGATGCCTGCAATCACGGCTGATGGTAGGTACATGCGCTGAAACAGTGTCAGGTGTACTCGCAGTACCTTGCCAAGAATCAAAAGTCCGCCTGCAATAGCAAGATCGGACAGCATTAATCCGTTAGGCATAAAAACTCCTATCGTCTAAAGAATATGTCGCCGCAACATCGCGGCTAAATACACAACTTAAGTCGTTGTGTATAAACACTTATTATTGGTTTGGTTGCTGATTACGGACGATTCCTGCCGGTCAGCTAACCTGAGTGCAAAATCAAGCAGACTTTGCTGAAGGTTTGGTATGTTCATACCGTTCTTGGGATGCTGAGTATGATGAGATTCCGGTCCTCATCGATGTGTCACACACGGATTTTTTGTATTCAGTGCATATAGTTGAGTAACTACTCAACTCACTCAGTGCGCGGATGTTAATAAAAAAGTGCTACAAAATCAAATTTTGCTCATTGTTACCATAAATGATATTTATCGATGCAAAGGGAATGATAGGAAATTGAATTGCGGGGAGAATCACTATTTTGCTTTTAATTATTGGTGGTTTGTAGCTGCTTTGTTGTTGAAGCAGTTAAAAATAAGTGTCTATCTCTAGGCAGTGCAAGGTAGGCTTAAAGGTTCAACTTCTTGCATAATTATTAGCAATCAATCATGGAGGATAACCTATGGCAGAATCCAGCCCCCCGCCGGATGATCAAACACATACTGATAACGATGCTTTACTCAAATGGTCGCGTTTATCTTCTTTTACGCCAATGGTTTGGACTGTTCTGTTCGGTACATTAATGGCGAGAACCAGTTTTTTTATGGCGTGGCCGTTTTTAATCGTCATTCTTCATCAAGACTATAATGCTGATCCTATTACCATTGGCGCGATGCTTGCTGCATCAGCAGTGGTCGGCGTGTTTACTGGGCTTTATTCTGGTTATTTATCAGATAAATTTGGTCGCAAGTGGATGATCATCGCTGGTAGCTGGGTGGCTGCATTTAGCTATGGTGGCATCGGTTTCGCTTCTGAGATTTGGCAGTTCTTTGCGCTCATTATTAGCTGTGGCTTGATGCGCCCTATGATAGAAGCACCTTCTAAAGCGGTGATTAGCGATAACCTTGCCAACATTAAAGATCGCGAACTTGCGATGAATATTCGTTACTTTGCGATCAATGTTGGGGGCGCAATTGGCCCTTTGATTGGTATCACTTTAGCTTTGAGTAACCCACAGCCATTGTTTGTGGTAACGGGTGGAGTGTATGTGTTGTTTAGTCTGTTGTACTGGTCTTGCTTTCGCCGTTACCCAGAGAAAAAACAACAAGGTGCTGAGCAGGTCACTCACTTTGGTAGAACACTACGCGTAGTGATGAAAGATAAACTCTTCATCAAGCTCATTGTTGCCAATATCATCATGATGTTTGTTTATGGTCAGTACGAATCGTCTATCCCACAAATCATCGTACTCAGTGGGATCGAAAACGCCGCTTTCTTTGTCAGCAGCTTAGTGATGGTAAATACTTGTACTATCATCATTTTTCAGTTTCCGTTGCTCAGGTTACTCCAAGATCTACCGTTGTTTACGCGCAGCCAAATAGGGATGGCGTTGATGGCATTGTCTCAGGTTGGTTTCTTGATGGTGCCAATGGATTGGCCGATTGGTTGGTTGCTGGCGTGTTTCGTTTTAAGTTTGGGGGAGGTCGTTGCTTTTCCAACATTGAATGTACAAATTGACCGTCTAGCTCCCGCTCACTTAAGAGGCAGCTATTTTGGTGCAGCTGCGATCTATTCGTTAGGTTTTGCGCTAGCACCGTTACTTGGTGGTGCCATTATTCAAATGTACGGTGCAAGTGAGCTGTTTATCTTATGCCTTGGTTCTTGTGTGGTGATGATGGTGCTTTATCGTGCAGTGAGTCGACATCAAGATCGTGACTTGTTAGATGATGCGCCTCAGGTCGCTAAGCAATCATAGTTTGAGTGGCTGTTAGATAGTTTCTGTTTGCTTTTCTATGCGGTTTTCCGTGAAGCTTTTCAAGCTGTTACTTAACTCATGAAATCGCCCCGTTACACCTACAGTGTGACGGGGCTATTTTTTTAGGATGGATAAATAAGGAGCTGCGTTATTGACTTGCTTGCTGTTCAGCACGCCAAGTTAGCAGAGGTAGCTTGCTGCTACTAACGGCTAGTTTTCCATTGTCGTTAAACAATACCATTGCCGTATCTTGGTTGTGGTAAGGCATAAGATCGAGTGTGACAACTCGTTTGATTACGGTATCTTGAAGCTGACAAATATCAAGGAAAGCTTTTCTTGTCGCGGCATCAGCTTTGCCAAATTGGCTTGTGGTTGGGAAGACACTCTCTTCCGCTTCTAGACCAATCAATAGCTGTTTGCTGGTGGTTTTGCTTGGCAGCGCACCTTTAACAAAGTGACTTAATTCAGTGTTGTTGGATACTTTCACTAATTCAGTGTTGAAAGCGGGCGCACTCTTGTTGGTAGTAACACCAATACAGGCTGCAAGTTCATCACTATGAACATTAGAGTGTGTTAGACGATTAATAACAGCGACTTTCCCTGCTTTATCCCAATCCGCTTTATCTACAAAAAGACGGAAGATACTGTCTTGGATACCAAACTTGCTTTCATCAGGATCTGTTGCTGTCGGTGCAAAGAAGTAATGGGCTTTGCCATTACGCGTATGCTGATACTTAACAGTTTCAGTTCGCTGGGTAGCTTTAGGTGTGTACGACAGTGAAATATCGACTTGTTGGGTGTTGTCACCATAACTCTGTAGGGCAAATTGGTGACCATTTGTCTTAGTACCTAGTTGCTCAAAACGAAGATCGTAGTGGCGGAAAATAGCACTGGAGTCATTTTCGATAGTAATACGAACTGGGCTCGTTGGAGAGATATCGGAACGCTCATTAACAAGGCTAAAGCGAAAAGGGGTGTAGCCATCAAGAATGGGAGCTGCTTTGTTATCGGCGATGCCTGTTGCTAGGTGGAATGCACCTTGTTTGACTTGAGGCTTAACCGGTGGCTTGGTGCCAGAGCCGTTATCTGTACCAGAGCTGCCACTTGAGCTACCGCCGCCACAGCCTGCGAGTAATGTTGATAAGATTATTGAAGCAGCTAGAAACTTTACTTTCATGATTTTGGTCTCGTCATTATTTTGGCGCCATGTTAATAAAAACGATGTTTTTTATCAATGGTAAAAGGTGGAGTAATTGAGGTTGAGTATCGGGTTTTGTGTGCTGCAATGAGAAAACAAGTGCTTAAAACGAAAAAAGCAGCCGTTATGGCTGCTTTTGTATTGATTGCTTATGTATCTAGCGGATACTTAGCTAGTACTCTTAGCGACTTCGCCAGATGCTTCACAGTAACCATTGTCACTGTTTTCAGCTTGGCTCACCGCATGACGCTTCATTTTTGCCACTGCAATCGGGCCACTAATGAAGGTTGCTGCAACTAAGAAAGAAACAGGAACCGCAGTAATAACAATGAAAGACTGCAGTGCATTCAAGCCACCGTCACCGGCAATCAGAAGTACACCAGCTACGACACCCATCATTACTGCCCAGAACAAACGCTGAGATTTAGACGGCTCATTGTCGCCAGAGACAGCCATCGCGATGGAATAAGCCATTGAGTCACCAGTGGTTGCCACGAAAGTTGTGGTTAGCACCAAGAACGCAGGGATCAGCAACCAGCTCAGTGGAAGCTGAGAAAGTGACGCTAGCAATACCGCAGGTAGACCTGCATCTTGTAGTGGTGCAGAGATACTACCCGGTGTTTGAAGCTCAAGGTAAATACCTGTGCCACCTAGTACAGAGAACCAGAAGTTAGTTGCAATTGGCGCAGCAACAGCAACGGTTAGTACCAATTCACGGATGCTACGACCTTTTGAGATACGAGCGATAAAGATCGCCATCATAGGTGCGAAGCCAATGAACCAGCCCCAGAAGAACCATGTCCACCAAGAGTTCCAGCTAGGGTTATCGGCGCTTAGACTCATCGCTGGTAGGTTATGTAGGTAGCTACCAAATGCAATGCCGAACTGCTCAAAGATAAAGCCAGTAGGGCCTAAGATAAGAATGGCTAGAAGCAGAACGACTGCACCAATCACATTCATTCGGCTTAGCCATTGCAGACCTTTATCCATGCCTGTGAAAGCAGAAATAGAGTAAATGCCTACAACACCCACAAGGATAGCCACTTGGCTAAAGAGTGAGTTTTCCATGCCAGTTAGCACAGTTAGGCTGTAGCCAAGCTGGGTCGCAAGGAAACCGATAGGACCAATCGTACCAGCGGCTACTGCAATGATTGAACATGCGTCAATCACAGAGCCGAACCAATGGTTTTCAAGCTTATCGCCAAGGATAGGGTAAAGCAGAGCACGAGGACGTAGCTTAACGCCACATTGGTAGTGGGCATACATAAGTACGATTGTAGAAAGCGTACCTAGTACCGCCCAAGCAAGGAAGCCCCAGTGTAGGAAGCTTTGTGCAAGCGCAGGTGTAACCGCAGCAGCAGTACCGCCTTCAACGCCAGTGAAGCTTGGTGATGGAGTAATAAAGTGGAAAATAGGCTCAGCAGCAGACCAAAATACGCCGCCCCCCGCCAAAAGGGTACACATGATCATTGCGATCCAACGGAATGTTGGAACTGTAGGTTTGGACTTCCCGCCCATTTTGATTTTGCCGTAGCGGCTTGTTGCGATAATCATCGCTAGAGCAAAGTTCATGATCATCAGGCACTGCCACCAGTAACCAAAACTCGCCGATGCTGAAGTAAACATAGACTGAATGGAAGCGGTGAAAGTTGACAGATCGATCAGAGCTGCAAGCAGGAAGAAAAGAATGAAGCCAATCGTTAGAGTTGGAACAAGTTTGTCGCTAGTTTTAGCGCTATAAGTAGACATAAATATCTCACATTTGGTGTGAGGGAACGCACTCTAGCAGCATCAAAGCAATTAAACCAGCAGAAAATGTTTCGTGTTCAAAATATTTTTCGGTCAAAAAATTTGAAGTGCGTCACATATGAAATTGTGTTTTTATCAATTAAATTATTGAGTTAGTGTTGATTGGGTGTGTTGCGACTTGTCGAAATTAGTTAGAAAAACTAAGGAAAGAAATTTAGAGGTAAGAGCAGCCAATGGTGAAAAATTATGCTTTGTTGTGAGTTGACGGTGTTAGGACAACACCGTTACAACACGATGGAAATGCCGATATTTTCCGACATTAAGTTAAGGGTAGAACGAAGTAAAGTGAGTACGATGGTAGTGTTATTTTGTTTAGTCTACGATTTGCTCTAATTCGTAAATACTCTCTTTGATCTCATCGACACGGCGATCCAAAATCGCTTGAGCGTCATACAAACCTTGGTTATAGAAATGGCTGCCAAACTCTTTGGCGATGAAGTCGAGTAGGAACTCGGCATCAAATTGACCTAAGTCCTGATCTAACTCTTGTTCAAAGTAGTTTTGAAGCTTAGAAACTAAAATATTCTTTTGGTCATTCGACAGTGTAATTTTGCTCATACTGGTAATTTGTTCGCTAGTGTTTGGGTGGCAAGGTACTAAAGGTGAATTGAAACAGCTTGATTGTGGCAGAAAAGGCAAAAAAAACCACGCTGATCAGCGTGGCGAATGTTGATATTGAGAACTGCTTGCTAATTACGTCAGGAAGGATGTTAGCAAGCTCTTTAATATTAGGTGTGTGATTGCTTATATCTGTTCCCATATGGTTACAGTTATCGTTTTTGTCGCTAAGGCGCTGTGTTAAACCTTTCAGTTGGCGCACTTGGATAAAAAGCCGGGCTAGCGACTAGTTTGGCTACCAGTTCATTTTGTCGGTTGGTATTGGTTTTCTTCATTATGCGCTTGATATAAGTGCGTACTGTCTCTTGTGATAGGTATTGACGTTCCGCTATTTCGGCAGGAGATCGTCCGTAAACTAATTCGCAGCATACTTTGCTTTCACTATTAGAAAGGCGAAAGAGAGATTTTAAGATCTCGGTATCCAGCATAGGGCGCTGCTGTTCATGATAAATAAAAATAGCGACGCCTTGTTGTGGCTCAAGTAGGTGATTCTGAGGTTTATTGAACTGGTTGACGAGTGGTGTGACGGTAAGCGAGACAATAGGTTGTGAAGGTTCATTCATCGCAAGGGTTTGTGCTTTTCCTGTATTTAATACTTGTTCGATACTTTGCTCGATCAGGCTGCTTTTTTTCGCGGTTAACCATTTCAGTTTGCGATTAACGATTTGCAACGGAAATCGGGTGCCGAGTAGTTGCTCTGCGCCTTGATTGGTATGGCAAACTCTTGCTTGCTCATCTAACAAAATAACGGGTAGTTGGATTTGGTCGAATAGACTATTAGATAACAAACGCTGTTTATCTTGCTGAACCTTGCTGTGATAAAGCTGCATTGCATGTTGTATGTGTGGGATCAGCTTTTCAATGGCTGCTTTTTCTTGATTCGTAAAGTCACCTTGATCTTCTCGTCGCTGAAAGGTGAGTTGGCTGATCCAATCACCATCCGTTGCGAGCACTGTCCCTAATCCGAAATGAATGTCTTTTTTGACTAACCACTCTTGGTGGTATTCAGGGTGATCAGTGATCACCTGCAATGTTGTTTCTTCATTTGCGTGTAATAAGGTTCCGGCTGGGTTTTCTTTAAGCTCGTTAATGAGGGGATCGCAATGACTGAACTTTTCGAGGAAGAAAGGGATGTCATTATCTTGAAAACCTTCAATCCAAACCACTTTAAGCTGATGTGTTCGGAGGTTAGCGAGAAGAATAACGCCAGAACGAAGGTTAAAAATGGTGGTGAGTTTAGAAAGAAAGGGCTGGAAGCCATTTGGGTCGATCAAGGCACTGTAGAGGGACTTGATCATTTCATCCATGTTTAAGTTTTTCATACATGCCGTTTGTCTTATCAAGCAAAGTGTAAATTCCTTTTATCATTAATAAAGTTATCAGCTAATTTGGGAAGCCCCAAAAATGAAACAAGTAAAATAGGGCTGCTATCACAGTTTGTAAAACCAGCGAAGTAGGTTCATGCTCTATCCAGAATGAGTATAAAGAGGAGTTAGCGTGTGGCTGGAGTGAGTTTACTTGCCTTGCTAGATGATATTGCCACTGTGCTCGATGACGTTGCTGTAATGACAAAAGTGGCAGCACGAAAAACAGCAGGGGTACTAGGGGATGATTTAGCGCTTAACGCTCAGCAAGTGTCAGGGGTAAGAGCCGAACGGGAGATCCCCGTAGTGCTTGCCGTCGCAAAAGGCTCATTGCGGAATAAGTGCATCTTAGTGCCTGCAGCGTTATTGATCAGTGCAGTAGCACCGTGGTTAATTACGCCAATGTTGTTGGTGGGTGGCTTGTTTCTGTGCTTTGAAGGGGCAGAAAAAATTTTAGAGAAATATGTTCATCACGGGGGAGCGGAGAACACTTCAGTAAATGAAGATGAGGATTCACCCTCTCCATTAAATGATGAAGCAATGAGCCCTGAAGAACTACAAGCGTTAGAGCAAAAGAAAATTGCGGGTGCTATTCGTACTGACTTTATCTTATCGGCAGAGATCATTGTGATTGCGCTAGGCACAGTACAAACACAAGCATTTGTAACGCAGCTTGTGGTGGTGAGTTTAATCGCCTTGGTGATGACCATTGGTGTTTATGGCTTAGTTGCCGGCATTGTAAAACTTGATGATGCGGGCTTTTATTTTGTCGCGCATAGCGAGCAAGGGCAGTGGAAGCACAAATTTGGTCATGGGTTGGTGCAAGCGGCGCCTTATTTAATGAAAGCGTTAGCAGTAATCGGCACGATTGCGATGTTCTTAGTTGGTGGTGGGATAGTGGTGCACAGTATTCCTGCTATTCATCATTTTGTGGACGCGATAAACTCCAGTGTTGCAACGATTCCTATGGTGGGCTTTTTGTTACCAGCCGTAATAAATGGTGTGATTGGTATCGTCGCTGGTTTGTTAGTTTTATTAGCGGTTGAAGCTTATAAAAAAGTGAAGCAATAGATACGAAAAAGCCGCTGTAAAAACAGCGGCTTTGAATAAACGAGCTAAAAATAACTAACTAGATATTAGTCTGCCATTTCTGCGTTGTGGTAAACGTTCTGTACGTCATCACAGTCGTTCAGTGCATCTAGGAATTTCTCGAAAGATGCAATGTCGTCGCCAGAAATTTCAACGTTGTTCTGAGGAACAAATGAGATTTCTTCAACGTCAATGTTTACGTCAGGCATAGTTGCCGTTAGCGCGTTCTTCACTTTGAAGAATTCAGTGTGAGGAGCGTAAACAGTGATCACGCCGTCTTCACATTCGATGTCGCTAACATCAACATCTTCCATCATTAGGTTTTCTAGTACAGCTTCTTCGTCTTCACCAGCGAATTGGAATACAGCTAGGTGATCAAAGCCGTGTGCTACCGCACCAGGAGCACCGATCTTCGCATTGTTCTTAACGAAACATTGGCGAACATCCATGTAAGTACGGTTGTTGTTGTCTGTTAGACAGTCAACGATTACAGAGCAACCACCAGGACCGAAACCTTCGTAGCGTGCAGTTGCGAAGTCTTCACCGCCGCCACCTTTCGCCTTATCGATAGCTTTTTCGATAACGTGGCTAGGAACCTGATCTTTTTTCGCTTTTTCGATTAAGCGTTTTAGTGAAAGGTTGCTATCAGGGTCGACACCGCCATTTTTCGCACAAACGTAGATCTCTTTACCGTATTTTGAGTAAACCTTGATCTTCGCGCCTTGCGTTTTTGCCATTGACAGTTTGCGTACTTCGAACTTTCTTCCCATGGGGAATCACTCTCTATCTGTGTTTATTACATAGTTTGAGCGATTTTATCAGCTACTAGGTGAAAAAGGCTAGGGGCTGATTCGCTTTCAGCATGAATTTTGCGGCACTTTATTGACATTGAGCAACTCAGTACGGTTTTGGCGTGATCTAGGTAACTATTTCTGCTCAATCTATTATCAATTGAGTTACTCGCTTAAGATAACTAGCACCTTCAATGTTCGTAATAGGCTGAAAATTAAGCGCTAAAATAACTGTCTTTTGTGGTTTGAGGTGTTTAATAAACAAAACTGGTGCATGCTGCACAAAATGATAGCAGTTGAATTAAGGTGGGGTTTACAGCCTCACTTAATCCCTATAATATTCATCGCACTTACGGAGAGATGGCTGAGTGGTTGAAAGCACCGGTCTTGAAAACCGGCATACGTTTGTAGCGTATCTAGGGTTCAAATCCCTATCTCTCCGCCATATTCTAAAAGTTTGATTTATAGCATCGAGCTTTACAAAGAATTGGAGCGGTAGTTCAGTTGGTTAGAATACCGGCCTGTCACGCCGGGGGTCGCGGGTTCGAGTCCCGTCCGCTCCGCCACTACAACGAGGCCTCGTCAGAAATGACGGGGCTTTTTTGTGTCTGAATTTTACCTACCCCCTCTAACTCCCCCTTGAAAAGGGGGAGGACAGTACAACGGCAGCTCTAGATTTTTGAATAATGAACTATCAGTGCCAAAGATGGTTCCCTCCCTTTATTAAGGGGAGGGCTAGGGTGGGGTAACATCTCATTATTCCTAACAAGCTTATTAATTATGCTCAATTAACCCTATTTTTTGTGGGGGTGATCAACTTATTATTCAC
Source organism: Photobacterium jeanii (assembly GCF_001650345.1). Classification (GTDB taxonomy): domain Bacteria; phylum Pseudomonadota; class Gammaproteobacteria; order Enterobacterales; family Vibrionaceae; genus Photobacterium; species Photobacterium jeanii. Next base: position 641,087 of record NZ_LVHF01000033.1, read on the forward strand.
TCAATTACTTATCATACAAATGTGGGAAAGCGTCTTATGACGATGTGGTATGGATAAGGTAAGTGGTTGTCTATGGATAGAATTCGGCTGTTAATTCATGTAACTGGCATAGTGCAAGGGGTCGGATTTCGTCCTTTTATCTACAAGTTGGCGAAGCAGCACGGTATTGTTGGTTATGTGCTCAATAATGGCGAAGGAGTCAGCATTGAAGCCGAAGGAGAGAATAAAGCTGTCACAACATTCTATGATGCAATCACAACACTCGCGCCGCCACTCAGTCGTATCGACAGCATAACCGCCACCTCAATCGCTGTTAAAAATGACCGTCATTTTGATATCACAGAAAGTGATGCTAGCCAAAGCGCCACCGCATGTGTATCACCCGATCAAGGGGTGTGTGAGGCATGTTTAGCTGATATTAAAGATCCCACCAATCGCCACTACCGCTATCCATTTACCAATTGCACCCACTGCGGTCCACGGTACACGCTGATAAAGCAATTACCTTACGACAGAAAACAAACCTCGATGGCAAAATTTGCCATGTGCCCAAGCTGTGCTGCGGCTTATGCCGATCCTGAAGATCGTCGCTATCATGCACAGCCTGTGAGTTGCCCTGATTGTGGACCTTGGGTGAGTTATTACCATGGTGATCAGCGACTTGAGTGTGAACAGTATGCTGCGATTGAAGCAACAGCACAGGCGTTAGCGCAAGGTAAAATCATTGCAGTAAAAGGCATTGGTGGTTTCCACCTGATGTGTAATGCCACGGATGAAACCGTAGTTGCTAAGCTAAGGCAGCGCAAGCGACGGCAACGTAAACCTTTAGCTGTAATGATGAAAGACAGTAAGCAGGCAAAACAGTTTGTGGAAGGGAGTGAGCAAGAGTGGCAGTTAGTTGAATCGCAGCAACGACCAATTACCTTGTTCCGTAAAAAAGAATCAAGCACTAGTACAACTTGCCAACAGCGTATTGCGTCTAATGTCGCACCGAATATTCCGTACTTAGGCGTCATGTTGCCTTACACACCGCTACATTATCTTCTATTTGAGCTGATCGATTTCCCACTTATTGCTACCAGCGCCAATATTTCAGGTTTTCCTATTCTTTCTTCTCGAGAACAGATTTTCACCCAGCTTAGTGATGTGATTGATGGTGTACTCGATCATAACCGTGAGATTGTTCATTGCTGCGATGACAGCTTAGTGCAAGTTGCTGGTGGGCGCCGACAAACCCTACGTCTTGCCCGTGGTTATGCGCCATATACGTTTTCATTACCGCAAAAACTGTCGCAGCCAATCTTAGCCGTTGGTGCGCAGCAAAAAGTGACTTTTAGCCTTGGCTTTGCTGATCAAGGCATTGTTAGCCCACACATTGGTGATATGGAAGGGTTAGATATGCAGCAGCACTATCAGCAGATGCTCGATGGTTTTCAGCATATTTATCAAGCTTATCCGTCGACTTTAGTGTGCGATAAGCATCCAAGCTACATGACCACTCAATGGGCGCAAAACTATAGTGAGCAGCATCAAGCGCAATTACTCCAGTTACAGCATCATCACGCACACATTGTGGCGGTAATGGCTGAGCATCAAACGACAGAGACAGTGTTAGGTTTTGCGTTTGATGGCACTGGCTTTGGCGATGACCATCAAGTGTGGGGTGGGGAAGTGTTGGTGGCTGATCATCAGCAGGCTGAACGAGTATGGCATTTGCGTCCATTTCGGTTAATTGGTGGCGAAAAAGCAATTAAAGAACCCTACCGTATCTTGTTGGGGTTATTGCTTGAGTATTACAGCTTTGAGCAAATCCTAGCGTTTCAACTGGCGGCATTTCGCAATGTACCACCAAGCGTGCTCGCTAATTTGCATCGTCTATGGCAAGCGGGGCAGAACTCGCCTTATACCACCTCATTTGGGCGACTAGTCGATGCCTTTACCTGTTTGTTAGGGCTGGTTGAAAAGGTGGATTACGAAGGTGAATGTGGAATGCGCCTAGAGGCACTAGCGTTAGACGCTAAGCCGTATAGCAAGCACTTACATTCTGGCGATAACCTTGGTTTCTCTCTTGAAAACCAAGGTGTGATAGACCCACATCCCTTGTTATCAAATGCGATTGATGTACTTGTCACCATGGGCGCAAACGGGACGGAAACTGCTCATCAATCGCCATCAAATCAAAGTATTAAAGCCGATCTTGCCAATCAATTCTTCGACGCCACCGTTGCAATGATGGCGCATATTTCATCCCTATACCCTGAGTATCCCGTGGTGGTTTCTGGTGGGGTATTCCAAAACCGAGTCTTAATGGATCGGCTCGATCAGAATTTTAAACAGCAATGTCGTCGTTTATTAACTAGCGAATATATCCCTCTTAATGATGGAGGGATCGCGATGGGACAGCTTTGGTATGGCATTCATGCCCAAAAGCATTGATTCATCCTCGCGGTCATAGGTAATAAACGGATAGATAAAGATAAAAAATTAGAAGCGCATTAGCGCGAACAGAGAGATAACTATGTGTTTGTGTATTCCATCACAGGTCGTTGAAATACATCCCGAAGACAGCACAGTGACTGTTGATACTTTAGGGGTGAAGCGACGCGTGAGCGTTCATTTGATTTTAGAGCCTTTAGCTTTAGGTGATTACTTGCTTATTCACGTGGGTTTTGCGATCAGCAAAATCGATCAAGATGAAGCCCTAAAAAGCTTGGAAGAGTACCGCCGTTTGTTGGCGGAAGTGGGCGAAGAAGGGGCAAGAGAGCTTTTCATATGATTGAGTTAAAAGATCTTTCCCAAGGGTTTCGTAATCCTGAATTAATGCACTCCCTTTCGCAGCGAATACATCAGCTTGCCAAACAGCTTTTTACTACCAAACCCAATGAACGTATTCGTATTATGGAAGTGTGTGGTGGTCATACTCACACCATCATGAAATATGGTTTGAATCAGTTATTGCCCGTAAATATTGAGTTTATCCATGGGCCGGGTTGCCCGGTTTGTATCATGCCGAAAGAGCGCATTGATCACGCGATTGAACTGGCCATGCTCCCCGAGGTTATCTTAGTGACTTTAGGTGACATGATCCGCGTTCCCGGCTCTAAAGGCACCTTGGCACAGTGTCGTGCTAAAGGTGGGGATGTTCGCCCTGTTTATGATCCGCTTGACGCGTTGGAGATAGCAAAACAAAACCCAGAGCGAAAAGTCATTTTCTTTGCGATAGGTTTTGAAACCACAACCCCGATGACGGCGGTGCTGGTGGAGTTAGCAGAAGCGCAGGGTGTCGATAATCTGTATTTCCATGTCAATCATGTGTTGGTACCGCCAGCGATTGATGCGGTAATGGCTGATGGTCAAGCTAAGGTGAACGCTTTTATTGGTCCTTCTCATGTAAGCGCTATCACGGGGTCTGATATCTATCAGCCTGTGGTTGATAAATACCAAACGCCAGTGGTGGTAAGCGGTTTTGAACCGGTTGATGTGATGCAATCCATCTTGATGATTGTGGAGCAAAAACTAAAAGGCGAAGCCAAGTTAGAAGTGCAATACACCCGTGTAGTTACTGCTAAAGGCAATCAGGCAGCGCAGCAGAAAGTCGGTCAAGTTTTCACATTAAGACCGCATTTTCGTTGGCGCGGCTTAGGCGATATTCCACTTTCATCTCTGGTGCTGTCTGAGCAGTATCGTCATCGTGATGCAGAATACGTGTTTGCGAATGCGTTATCGCACCACGAAATAGAAGATCATAAAGCCTGTCAGTGCGCAGATATTCTTCGAGGTCTAGCTAAACCTAATCAATGCCGCGTTTTTGGACGAGGCTGCACCCCAACCAAACCTATGGGTAGTTGCATGGTGAGCTCCGAAGGGGCTTGTAACGCCTATTACCGCTATGCCGGATTGAATCAAATAGATAAAACGCCTTCCCCAATACTCGCATCAGATAAGGAGATCACAGTATGAAGACAGTGCAATTGAGTCATGGGGGCGGTGGTCAGGAAATGAATCATCTGATCAAATCCCTGTTCTTCAAATACTTTGAAAACGACATCCTGCTTAGAGCAGAAGATGCCGCCGTACTGGAATTGAATGGCCCTGTAGCGTTTACCTCTGACAGCTTTACCGTGTCTCCATTGTTTTTTGCTGGGGGTAACATTGGCAAACTGGCTATTGCCGGAACAGTAAATGATCTCGCGATGGTCGGTGCAAAACCAGAGTACTTGAGTTGCAGTTTTATCATTGAAGAAGGCTTTGCCTTTGATGCGCTTGAAACCATAGTGAAAAGCATGAAAGCAGAGCTGGAAAAATCCGGTGCCAAGATAGTGTGCGGAGATACCAAAGTGGTGCCACGTGGAGCGGCTGATGGTTTGTTTATCAATACCACAGGTGTGGGAAGCGTCATGCATCCGAATATTTCTGTGAATCAGTTGCAAGCAGGTGATGCGATTTTGGTGTCGCGTGATATTGGGTGTCACGGCAGTTGTATTTTAATGGCGCGTGACGAACTAAGGCTTGAATCTGAATTAGAGAGTGACTGCGCTACATTGTGGCCAGTGGTAGAGCAACTGATAGCTTCAGGTGTTCAATTACATGCGATGCGTGATGCGACTCGTGGTGGATTATCAGCGGTATTAAATGAGTGGTGTGAAGCATCGCAAGTCCAAATTGATATTGAAGAGCAACGTATTCCCGTTGCCGATGCAGTGCAGGGTTTGTGTGAACTATATGGCTTTGAACCTTATGATTTAGCCAATGAAGGCACCATGATCCTTGCCGTACCAGCCAAAGATGCAGAAGCTGCCTTAGCCGTTCTCAAAGGCTTTTCTCCAAATGCGTGTCAGATTGGTGAAGTCTCGGTAGCCAATAGCACTGACATGCAAACGGCTGATACTAAGCCAACAACCAGCACCAACAAAGTCATTATTCATAACCCGTGGGGAGGGCGTCACTACCTCGAACTACCACAAGGTGAGCTGTTGCCGCGTATTTGCTAGCGGGGTGAGGTTAGTAGCCGGAGAGTTATTAAGTTCTTTATGTCTTGTGATGAGTCAGGGCGATCTGCTCTGACTCATCTTTGCCCAAAAGCAAGTTAGCTACAGCTTAAGCCTCATGTATCTGAATCTTCATTTGGCCTATTTTTCCTAATGCCTGTCTGGTATCTATAGGGTTGAGGGAACATCTCTCCTTGTATTACACTCAATCTAGTAACCAAAATCTTTCACATCAACTTCTAACTCTTTGACTTGTGAACCTATTTTTTTATTGAAGTGGTAACTAATTTCTTCATCAGTCATATTGGTCAAATCAAAGCTAAAATATTGAACTAAAGCCTCTTTCATTTTAGGAATGTCATATTGGTCGAAGTTTGGCACATAAGTGGTGTTATATTTGTTATGGCTAATTTCTTTGAAGGTACGAACAAACTTTTTAGGTTTGATTTCTACTCCAAAACGCTTACATAGGCGCAGAACATAATGATCTAATCTGTGGAGTAGCTTTTCATCATTGATCTCAGCGAAGAAAAATTGCCAACCTTTACATTTCTTCTCAAATACACAGCCAGTAATTCGTAGGTTCAGCCGCCATTCTAAAATTTTTAAACTCTTGTTTTTAGAGTGCTTATAGCTTGTAAAAATCCCAGCAAGAGAAGCCTTTAACTTTTCAATCGACCCGTTTCTTGCAGAAATATGCTCATTGGTAAATTGATACCCAAGATAATCAAAACCGTTAGCAAGAGAATCAATTTTAGACTTCTCTGGTGCTTTTGCAGGGCAGTGTATTTTTAAGCCAATATTGCGAAACTTCTTAATAATTATTTGTGCTAGATCGTGCGCTTGATCAGCAGAACATAGAATCAATACATCATCTACGTAGCGGTAGCATTTTACGTTAGGTAATTCAGATAAAAATTTGTCAATGTTTTGGAGGTAGATCGCAGCAAGGATATTGGAAACGGCCAACCCTTGAGGTACGCCGACTTCAGTTGGCTTATCATCTTTTCTCGAAGATAGAACTGAAGGAGCAGTGACTGCCGAAAAGATCATATCTAGTATGTGATCTTGCCTAATGCGCTTTCTCAATTGAGAGCGAAGGGTTTTATGTCTGATCGAAGGGTAAAAATTCGAAACATCTAATTTAATATAGCTATCAAAATCACCAGACAAAGCGTGAGTCTTGACATCTTTAATGACATCTTGAGGAAGTGTGAACTTTACGGATTCAGAAAATCGGTCTTGTAGAAAGTTACACATAGCACGTAATGCAATTCTATCTCTCACTGTAGGGATAGATATTTCACGAGGGGCTTTATTTCTCCCTTTAGTCAGCAACTTTAGCTTGTACTTGGAAAATGCATACGAACCTTCAATCATTTTACGAGAAATGATTTCGACTTGCGAGTCCAACTGTTTTCTAAAAGCATACTGATTCATATTGTCTATGCCAGTCGCACCAGAATATACAACATGATTGGAAAAGATTTCTTTAAGATTCTCTTGCCTAAACTCTTTATTAAATTGGTCTTGTACACGCATTTTATACACCTGTACAAGTTTGAGAGGATAAGAAAAATGGCGAGTTTAATGCTAGCAATATCAGTACTGGCAAGACATAGAAAAACACAAGAGTTAAAAACCTAGTAACAAAAGAAGATGCCGCCAAAAACCAGTGATGTGATGTTGGTATTCTTGTAAGAGCTTGTTTGGGTGTTTTTTTGTCTTCCGAGGTGTTTGAATGAAAATCTTTGCTTAGTTGCCTTACGGTGCTAGTGCTTGCCCAATACTCTTGGCATAGCGCGATGGCAAAGTCTTTGTCAGTGTGGTTTTCACAAGCATTTAACTTAGATTCGTAGCTTGCTGCTAATTCGGCAAAATCAGCATTTTGCTTGGAGGCTTGATGCATAATGCTATTCAAGCTTTCATAACATTCTTTGATTAAGTTTGCTCTTTCCTTAAACGATAGCCCATTGATGAAGCCTGAAATACAAAGTACGAGGACAGAATATACGACCCAAGAGATCGCTTCGATTCCATTTTGTGGGTTTTTTAAATAATAAACGGATACGGCTACAGAGAAGAATGAATACCAGAGTAGTATTACTTGTGAGTGAAAGGCGTTAGACAAAAGCCGTTTTTCTGTTTGAATTCGTGCTTTTCTTGTCCACCAAATATTGTCTACCAAAGCCACCATCTTCTCCTAATGTTGAGGGTGTGCTTCATAGAGGTAGTTTAGTTACAATAAGTTAACACTCCTACTGGAGTAAGCATATACGAGATACACTAAGGGCGAACCCTTCGAAATTAGTTTCACTCTTACTGCTAAGAGTGGGCAGCTGTTAAGAACTGCCACCACTATGAAACACAGCGTGTATGGTACATTTTCGGTGTTCGAGGCTCAATAATTTTTTGCCGCTGTTAAGCTTGTTCTACATACTTTAAGTAATTCATAAATCACATATTAAGCAAAATCATTGACTCGTTTATGTCCCAAAATGAGTTACAGAGAAAAGCAAAGATCTGTGCGATTATCATCCACTCTCATCCCACATCAATAATGAGTAATGGCAACCTTGAGTGATCTGCTTTAGAGTCTGATTTGTTCTCTTTGCGATTCACTCTGCCAGTCGAGGTTCTTATGTTTACTCAGCGTTCTATCAAGCAAGCCAAGACCATAGATAATGTTTATGGCAGCGCCTATTACCACCTTGAAGCGAAAGATCGCACCATTGACGAGCTAAGAAAGAAACTGGCAGCAAAGACAGATAATCAAGAGTGGATCGACACAGTGATTAATGATCTGATTGATCGTGGTTACCTGAAATCAGACCAAAAGTTTGCGGTTCACTTTGCGGAAATGGCGTTTAGTGCAGAGAAAGGCAGCCAGCATATTCTTGCTAAGTTGAAAGAGAAGGGCATTCAAGAGTCTGTGGCTCATGAAGCGATAGACTACCTTGTTAATCGCGACAATATTTGCGAGTTAACCTTAGTAAAGAATCGTCTTGCTACTATGCGCTTGGAATCGTTATCGAGCGAAAAACTGTACACGACTTTGCTAAAGCATGGGTTTAAAGCGTCTGATGTGCGCGAGGCGATTCAATCGCACCCTATAGCATCAAGTTTGCCTTCTAAGCAGCAAATCAAAGCCGAAAAAGCTGATTTGGTTAAAGAAATTGAAAAGTTGGCGCGTAAGCTAAAAGGTAAGTCGGTTATCAAACGTGAGCTTCAGCAAAAGCTGATTGATGTATCGAACTTAGATCAGCAAATCGAGCAATTAGAAATGGATGGCACCATCGATTTTTACCTCAACTGTCAGCTAAGACTAGAGAAAAAGCGCTTTGATTTATCTAACCCTCAAGAGAAAAGCAAAGCCTACGCTTATCTCTACTCTCACGGTTTTAGCTCAGATGAAATAAAAGAAACCTTATCTAACTAGTGCCACTTTCTATCAGCCACCACAGTTTAGATGTCGTGGACACCAAACCGTGATGGCCTGTAATGAATTGTTTTAGATACGTAGCAATTACTTTTGCGTTACCGCCTGCTCGTTACGTTGCTTTTCAAGTTGTGGGCGACGGTGAATGGCCCAGTATGTTAAGCCCACGAAGAAGCCGCCGCCGATGATGTTGCCGATGGTGACAGGAATTAAGTTATTGAATACGAAGTTGGCGACGGTAAGGTCGGCAAATTCTGCGGCGGTGTGACCGGTTTGAGCCCAGAAATCCGCTGAGGCGAAAGATTGGATCACAATGCCCATTGGGATCATAAACATATTGGCGATGCTGTGCTCAAAACCACACGCAACAAACATTGCGACAGGCAATATCATCACCATGATTTTGTCGGTGGCACTGTGACAAGAGAAGGTCATCCACACCGCTAAACACACCATTAAGTTACATAAAATGCCAAGCACCACAGCTTGAATGAAGGTGTGGTGGATTTTATGTTGCGCCACCTGCATGGCATGAATACCCCATTCGCCACTGTTGCCCATATGCTGCTTTGCAAGCCAAATAAGCGTGACAAAAAACAAAGCCCCAAGCATGTTGCCGAAATAAACCGTGACCCAGTTACGCATTAATTGCTGATTTGTAATGCGGTTACTAGCGCGTGCGACAGTGGTTAGTACGGTAGAAGTAAACAGCTCACCGCCACAAATCACCACCAAAATTAACCCCAAGCTAAAAGCGATAGCGCCAACAAATTTCGCCATCCCCCACGGCATGTCACCCGCGCCTGTGGTGACGGTGACATAAAACACAAAAGCAATAGAGATAAATACACCAGCCGTGACTGCTAATACAAAGGCTTGGAGGGGAATTTTAGTGGCTTTGTAGATACCCACTTCTTCGGCTTTGAGCGTCATATCGGCGGGCATCAGGGCATCAAATGGATTTTGTTCTTTATTCATCATTCATCCTCCCTTTTAGGGATTGTTAGTAGGGGAATAATGCCAATCACCATGTGGTGAACGGTATTGATTTTCACGTTATCTGATTAAGAGGTAATCAATATCTGTGCCAAAAGAAGAGTTGATGTTAAGTGTTTGTTTTTGATTGGTTATCTAAAGTGATGTGGTGTTGGTGTTGCTTTCGGTATTGACAGAAGTGACGATGAGGCGGGGTAATGTGCTCGACACAAGTGTCGATTTGAGCCGAAATGCAGCTATCTTGCAGTGAAAGGGAGAGTAACAAAACGCGCTTATTCTTTGTTGTATGAGCAGCAGCATGATTGGTCGCATGAGCGGTTTCATGATGAGTAACCAAGGTTTTACTCGTAGCGAATAAGCGCGTTATGGATGAAAGATAATAGTGATTAAGCGTTATTGAGCCAATCGAGCCATGCTTCCATCCCTTCACCGGACGTCGCTGACAGTTTGATGACCTGAATGTATGGATTCACCTTACGAGCGTTGGCAATACAGGCTTCAACATCGAAAGCGACATACGGGAGTAGGTCGATTTTATTGATGATCATCAGTTGTGCTGCCGCAAACATGTTTGGGTACTTGAGTGGTTTATCTTCCCCTTCGGTGACTGACAAAATCGCGACTTTGTATTTCTCACCTAAATCAAAACTGGCAGGGCAAACAAGGTTGCCGACGTTTTCAATAAAGAGGACACCACCCGTTTGTAACTCTAATTGGTGACATGCATCGTGCACCATTTTTGCATCAAGGTGGCAGCCTTTGCCGGTATTAACTTGAATAGCGGGTACGCCTGTTTGGCGAATGCGTTCTGCATCGTTGGTGGTTTGTTGATCGCCTTCGATCACGGCACACGCACGGCTTTCACCGTGATGACTTTGTTGTTGAAGACGATTAAGCGTCTCGGTTAGTAGTGTCGTTTTGCCTGAACCTGGGCTCGATACCAAATTAAGCACCAGTTGGTTGTCTTGCTCAAAGTGCTCACGGTTATGGCTGGCAAGGTGGTTATTCTTGCTGAGTACATCCATCTCAATTTCGATCAGCTTTCGTTGGCTCACGCCAGCAACATGGGTTTCAGCTTCCCCTTTACCGTAGTGCAAATCTCCTTGTTCTGATTGCTCTGGGGTTAGTTCATGCTGGTGAGCATGGTGATGGTCAGCATGATGATCGTGATGAGCTTCGTTGTGGTTATGGTGATGAGCGTGTGAGTGCTGATGTGAATGAGGATGCTCTTGTGAATGGTGTTGCTGCGACTCAGGGTAGTGATAATGATGGTGGTGAACATCGCCTTGATGATGGTAGTGGTGATGTACTACGACGGGTTGCGGATTTTGGTGGTGAGCCTCGCCATGATGATGAGCATGGGAATGGTCATGATGGCTCGGGTGGTGGTGGCCGTGATGATGACCGTGATGGTCGTGACCCACTTGTTCTATTTGGCTGTCACCACAGCCGCAAACATTGCACATATTATTCAACCTCAATTTCTTTGATACGCATTTCGTCGCCTTGCAGCACTTTGAGCTTATAGCCCTGACAAAGTGGACAGCTATCGCCTCGTTTCGCGAGGGCAACGGTCTGATCACAGTCATAACAAAGTGCTTTGCCTTCCTTAGACACAATTTCTAATTCCGCTCCCTCCACTAGGGTTTCTTTGGCTGCCAAATCAAAACAAAACGCGATGGTGTCGGGTTCAACGCATGAGAGTACGCCGATTTCTAACCAGACCTTAGTGACTTTGTTGAACCCTTTTTGTCGGGTTTGAGCAGCAATAAGATCCACGGTTTCCATACTCAGCGACATTTCATGCATGGTGACTCCTTGATTCGATATGCGGGGTGATGCGGGGGATGTGTCTTGAGGCATTGCTCAATATCGAGGATTAAATCATTAATTTCTAAAATATTTTGTGATGATCATCAAATATAAATCAGGGCGCATATTTGGTCAGACTCTGAAAGTAAGCTTGTGTATTTTGTATGTGTTGAAGCAGGGCGGTCGTCATCGTCATTAGTGTCGACATTGCTGTGAACACTAATAATAAAGCGGTGTTTTTGAGCCTGAAATAGAGAGCGGCAATAAAATAAGATTCATAAATTCAATGCCTTATATTTATTTTTGCTGCCGACGATAATCTTGGTATGAATGTTGTTACATGGTGGATTCGAACTGCAATTTAGCAAAGGTTAATTATGAATCGCTTTGTAATTGCAGATCCTCAGTTATGTATCGGGTGTGGGACATGCATGGCAGCATGCTCTACAGCACACAAAGCGGAAGGTCTGCAAACTCATCCTAGATTGACCGTCATGCGCCATGAGCAGGCGACAGCGCCAGTGCTGTGCCGTCATTGTGAAGATGCCCCATGCGCGCAAGTTTGTCCTGTGAATGCGATTACGCAAGAGCAGGGCACAGTGGTTGTCAATGAAAGCCTATGTGTCGGTTGTACGCTATGTGCCATTGCGTGTCCGTTTGGTGCGATCGCCATCGATGGTAGTCGTCCAGTTGAGATGGCAAATGCTTACGACACTTACATTCCATCCACCATCCATTCCAGTAACCCATCAACATCATCACCTCAGTGTTTTGGTAAAGACATCTTGGCGTGGGAGCCAGGGGTTAAAAGCATCGCAGTTAAATGCGACTTGTGCCAATCCACCACGGGTTCACCCGCTTGCGTTGAAGTTTGCCCAACCAAGGCACTGTTCTTGGTTGAAGAGGAAACCCTGAGTCAAGCAAGCCAAACCAAACGCAGTGAAGCCGCGAATGATGTTTCAACCATTGCATTGGAGAGGCAGGGATCATGACATTACTCGACTTATTAATGCTCTCTATTGCGCTGTATTTGGTGGGCGCTGTCGGGGCATTACTGTGGCATAACCAAGAGCAACGCGCTTGTCAGTTCTCTGGCATTTTAGCGGCGCTAGGCGGTGTTGCGGGTATCGCGGCATCAGTGCCTTTGTTGCTCAGTGGTGAGGTGATCACCCACCAACTTGCTAGCCCATTTAGCTTTGCTGATTGTGTGATCCGCTTTGATCCACTGTCTGGCTTTATGGTGCTGGTTATTTCACTTTTGGTGGTCGCCAGTGCGATTTACTCGCTGTCTTACATGCGGGAGTACCAAGGCAAAGGCGCATGGGCGATGGGCTTCTTTATGAATGTCTTTATCGCTTCCATGGTGGCGCTGGTGGTATCAGACAACGCGTTCTATTTCATCGTGTTCTTTGAAATGATGTCGTTGGCCTCTTACTTCTTGGTGATCTCAGAACAAGATGAAAGCGGAGTCAAAGCTGGGCTGCAATATTTCTTGATTGCCCACGCAGGTTCTGTGCTGATCATGATTGCGTTTTTCATTCTGTATCGTCAGTCAGGCAGCCTGAATTTTGCTGATTTCAAACAAGCGGATTTAACCCAATGGCAGGCATCTGCGGTGTTCTTGTTGGCATTCTTTGGCTTCGGTGCTAAAGCGGGGATGATCACGCTACACGGTTGGTTACCGCAAGCGCACCCAGCCGCGCCTTCTCATGCGTCGGCATTGATGTCGGGTGTGATGGTGAAAATCGGGGTCTTTGGGATCGTTAAAGTCAGCATTGATTTCCTTGGTGCAGATACCGAGTGGTGGGGCTATATGGTGCTCGCTTTCGGTTGCGTGTCATCGGTGCTAGGGGTGATGTATGCCTTGGCTGAGCACGATATCAAACGCTTGCTGGCTTATCACACAGTAGAAAACGTCGGCATCATTTTGATGGGTGTCGGTATCGGCATGATCGGTATTGCCAACAATCAACCTGTCTTGGCGAGCTTAGGTTTACTTGGTGGGCTTTACCACTTATTGAACCATGCGGTGTTTAAAGGCTTGTTGTTCTTGGGCGCGGGCTCAGTGATTTATCGCGTGCACACCAAAGACATGGAAAAAATGGGCGGCCTTGCCAAGTTGATGCCATACACAGCGTTAGCGTTTTTAATCGGTACTATGGCGATCTCTGCTTTACCACCACTTAATGGCTTTGTCAGTGAATGGTTTATCTATCAATCGCTGCTCACCATGAGTAAAGAAGGCACGTTTGCGATGTCGATTGCAGGTCCTATTTCGGTGGTGATGTTAGCTATCACAGGCGCCTTGGCATGTATGTGTTTCGTCAAGGTGTTCGGCATTTGTTTTAGTGGTGCACCACGCAGTGAGCAAGCGACCAAGGCAACCGAAGTACCTCTGCCTATGGTCATTGGCACTTCATCGTTGGCGGTATTGTGTATCGTACTTGGTGTTGGCGCTCCTTGGATTGCACCAACGATTTCTGGCGTTGCCACCAGCTTGATTAATAGCGATGCGATCACCGTGACGCAAGGCGCTGCGCTGATCCCAGACAATCCATCTCAAGCCATTCTATCGACTCCAGTCATCGCCTTGACCTTATTGGGCTTGCTGTTAGTGCCTGTATTGGTACTGGCGATCTTCAAAGGACCAAAACTACCGCAACGTCACAGTGGCGATCCTTGGGCATGTGGTTATGGCTACGAAGCGCGTATGTCAGTGTCGGCGGGTGGTTTCACTCAACCACTACGTGCGATGTTTGTGCCGCTATACGCGATCCGCAAACGCCTCAATCCTGCACCGTTACTCTCGCTGATATTAGCGAAAACCAAAGCCGCCGCGGCGTATCTCGAACCCATGTTTGATAACAAGCTGATATTACCAATAGCCCAATTTGCCATGCGAATTGGTAAGCGGGTTCAGTGGCTGCAATACGGTGATTTCCGCACTTACTGCCTCTACATGGTGATTGCCTTGTTGGTGCTGTTATTTATTCCCGTTGAATTAGGAGTTAACTGATGCAAGGGCTTGAAATGCCAAGTCCTGAGCTGATTGCGTTAGCTATCGTTCAGGCATTAATCATGCTGGGGCTCGCGCCTTTGGTAACAGGCTTTTCGCGTGTGTTACGCGCCAAAATGCACTCGCGTCAGGGGCCGGGAATTTTACAAGACTACCGCGATATCGCGAAGTTGCTGCGTCGTCAGGAAGTGGCACCGTCACCGGCGGGTGTGATTTTCAAAATCATGCCGTCCGTGCTGATCATCACCATGTTGTTGATTGGGATGGCACTGCCAACCGTGACCAACTACTCGCCGTTTCCAATTGCAGGCGATGTGATCACCGATATCTACTTGTTCGCCATTTTCCGCTTCTTCTTTGCGTTGTCAGGATTGGATTCAGGCAGCATGTTTTCGGGGATCGGTTCTAGCCGTGAGTTAACGCTCGGTGTGTTGGTTGAGCCTATTTTGATGCTGTCGATTTTTACTATGGCAATGGTCGCTGGAACGTCGGACTTGGGCTACATCAGCAACCACATGGCGACAGAAACATGGGCGGCACCGGGTGCCACGGTACTGGCTGGGATGGCGTGTGCGTTCGTGATTTTCATCGAAATGGGTAAGTTGCCATTTGACTGCGCAGAAGCCGAGCAAGAGTTGCAAGAAGGGCCAATCACGGAATACGCAGGCTCTGGTTTAGCTATGGTGAAACTGGCGCTAGGTCTAAAACAACTGGTTGTTGCTCAGTTATTTCTGGCGATTTTCATTCCATTCGGTAAAGCCACTAGCTTAACCCTACCTGCCTTGGGTGCAGCAGCGGCAATCTTGTTAGCGAAACTCTTTGTGGTGTTCTTAATTGCAGGCGTGATTGAGAACAGTGTGGCGCGTACTCGCTTCTTAAAAACGCATCATTTGACCTGGGTTGGATTTGGGATCGCGGTATTGGGTTTCATCTTCTTCCTAACAGGCTTATAGGGAGCATAGAGAATAATCATGGATATTATTGCGCTGTTAACGATATTTGCTCCTTTCCTCGGGGCGATTATCACCATCTTAGTGCCTAAGCAGGCGGCAAAATGGGTTTGCCAATTGTTTGCTGCGATAGCCTCACTAGGTACGCTAGCGCTTGCCTTTAGTTTCTTTGGCAGCGGCGAAACCAGTGTGAGTTACCCGTTGGTGGTGTTTGCTCAAACCGAAGTGTTTGGCTTAACCATCGATAAAGTCAGCACCTTGATTGCGGTTGCCGTGGTGGTGTTAGGTTTGTTGGTGAGCATCTACTCACTGGGCTACATGACTGACGGCAACCGTGAGCATCCACATGAAGGCATGCCTCGTTACTATGCTTTCTTGCTGATCTTCATTGGCGCGATGGCTGGGCTGGTGTTGTCTTCCACTATCTTGGGGCAATTGCTGTTCTTCGAGATCACCGGGGCGTGTTCTTGGTCTTTGATTGGCTACTACCAAAAGCCAGCATCTTTGAAAGCGGCATTAAAAGCATTATTGGTCACTCACGTTGCGTCGATTGGCTTGTTCATTGCTGCGGCTTTGGTGTTCAAAGAAACTGGCACCTTTGCTTTGTCGGCATTAGCGAGCTTGTCGATGGAAACCAAAACCTTTGTGTTCCTCGGCATCATGCTGGCGGCTTGGGGTAAATCGGCTCAGTTACCACTGCATGTGTGGTTACCTGATGCGATGAATGCGCCAACACCTGTGAGTGCTTATTTGCACGCGGCTTCAATGGTTAAAGTAGGGGTATACATCTTTGCGCGCGCCATTATGTCGGGCGGTGACATTCCTGAAGTGATCGGCATTATCGGGGTCACAGGTGCGATGATCACCTTGATCTACGGTTTCATCATGTACTTGCCACAAACCGATATGAAACGTTTGTTGGCTTATTCCACCATTACCCAATTGGCTTACATCTTCTTAGCGTTGTCACTGTCGGTGTTCGGCTCTGACTTAGCGTTTGAGGGTGGGGTGACTTACATCTTTAACCATGCTTTTGCTAAGAGCTTGTTCTTCTTGGTCGCAGGGGCATTGAGCTACTGCTGTGGTACGCGCATGTTGCCAGCCCTAAAAGGGATAGTGAAAAAATCACCGTTACTGGCGGTGGGTTTTTGCGTTGCTGCTCTCGCGATCACCGGTGTGCCACCATTCAATGGCTTCTTTAGTAAGTTCCCATTGTTCGCCGCAGGTTTTGAGTTAAGTACTCAGCACGCATGGTTAATGCCTGTATTGATCCTTGCTTTGGTGGAATCGGTAGCCAGCTTTGGTTGGATTCTTTACTGGTTCGGTAAAACCGTCTTGGGTGAGCCATCAGAGGCCGTTGCCTCGGCGACCCCGCTTCCTCGCTCCATGTCAGTCGTATTGATTGTTCTGATCATTATGTCTTTCTGTTCGAGCTTTATTGCATCTTACTGGTTGAGTTAAGGAGTGATGATGAACGGAGAAATCGTCATTAATAACCTCGCAGGTTTGTTGATCATCACCTCTCTGATGGTGATAGGTGTTCGCAAACCTCGTGTGGTTGCCATCTTGTATTCATTGCAGTCACTGGTGCTGGTACTGACTTTTGTCGCTATCGCCAACACCGTGGATGCGCCTCAGTTGTACCACTGGTCGATCACTGCCTTCATTACCAAGGTGATCGCCTTGCCTGCGTTGTTGTACTACGCATTTAGCAAAATGTATGACCCTGAAGCCGATAAGCCTGTGATCCATTTTGCTTGGTTGGTGATTATCGGTGGGGTGATCACCTTGCTGAGCTTCCTTGCGATTGAATCAGTGCAGTTGCCGCTGGTGGCGCACTTAAAACCTGCGCTTTCTGTCTCGCTGGGTCACTTCTTCTTGGGGCTGCTGTGCATCGTTAGTCAGCGCAATATCTTAAAACAGTTGTTTGGATACTGCTTGATGGAAAACGGTTCATCGCTGACGTTGGCGTTACTTGCCAATAAAGCGCCGGGGCTGGTGGAAATCGGTGTCACGATTGATGCAGTGTTTGCGGTGATCTTCATGATCATTTTGGTCAAACAGATTTACACCAAGCTGCATACCCTAGATGCCCAGCAACTTACTACGTTAAAGGGGTAATCTCATGTCTTCTACATTTTTACTCCCGCTACTTTTGGCTGTGCCGTTTGTCGCTGGATTAGTGTCATTTGCCTCTTACTGGGGCGGACAAGCGTTGAAGAAACTGGCGCTGGCAGCGCATGTTGTCAGCATGGTGGCTGTGCTTGTTATCTCTTGGTGGTTAGCGGCTGACGTGTTTGTTAACGGGCCAATCTTGATTGCCAATGATTGGTTGTATCTCGATAGCTTATCGGCACTGTTCACCGCGCTACTAGCTTTAGTGGGCTTGCTAACGGGGTTTTACTCGATTGGCTACATAGGCCACGAGTACAAAGAAGGTGAGCTATCAGCGAAGAAAGTGGCGCTGTATTACGGTTTGTTCAATTTCTTCCTCGCGACCATGCTAATCGCGGTGACGGCGAACAACGTGATCATGATGTGGGTTTCTATCGAGGCGACCACCATTAGCTCGGTGTTCTTAGTCGGTTTATACGGACAGCGCTCATCGCTAGAGGCGGCATGGAAGTACATCATCATTTGTAGCGTGGGTGTTGCCTTTGGCTTGTTTGGTTCGATTCTGGCGTACTCCAATGCCGCTGCGGTATTTAGCGATTCAGGCACAGCAATTTTCTGGACGGCAATACATGAAAACGCCACCTTGCTTGACCCAACCTTGGTGCACATTTCCTTTATCTTTATCTTGATTGGTTTTGGTACCAAAACAGGCTTGTTCCCGATGCATGCTTGGTTGCCTGACGCACACTCAGAAGCGCCTAGCCCTGTTAGTGCCTTGCTTTCAGCGGGTTTGCTGAACTGTGCGCTGTTGGTGATTTTGCGTTACTACATCATCACAGTGAAAGCGATTGGTCCTCAGTTCCCGCAAATGTTGCTGATGGTATTTGGCTTCATGTCGGTTGCTGTCGCGGCGTTCTTCATTATTACTCAGCGTGACCTTAAACGTCTGTTGGCGTATTCGAGTGTTGAAAACATGGGCTTGATCACCTTGGCAATTGCGCTTGGCCCGCTGGGGATCTTGGCTGGTTTGCTTCATGTGATTAACCACAGCTTGGGTAAAACCCTGATGTTCTGTGGCTCGGGTAACATTCTGCTCAAATACGGTACTCGCGACATGGACACAGTGAAAGGCGTACTCAAAGTTGCGCCGATCACCGGGATCTTATTAGGAATGGGCGCATTGGCGCTAGGTGGCGTACCGCCATTTAACCTCTTCATTAGTGAGTTCATGGTTGTGACCGCAGGTATTGGTAGCGACCACCCAGTGCTAACCATTTGTTTATTGATCTTGCTAACGATCGTATTGGCTGGTCTGGCGCGAATGGTGGCGGGTTGTGTCTTAGGACCAAAACCTGACCTAGTCGAAAAAGGCGAGCTTGGCGTGATGACGTTAGCACCAATGGTGGTGTTGATTGTGATGATGCTAGTGATGGGAACACACATTCCTAAACCTATCCTTCAAGGCTTAGATCGCGCTGCGCTAGTGGTGCTCGACACAAATGACGAAACCATGATCGACGCCCTAAACCTACCTTGGCAAATGTCACCACCGGCTGAAGCCGACGTGACCCCGACTGCCCAACTGACTCAATCGAGCCTGATTGAGCCAACTGTCGCCCTAAATCAGAAAGAGAGATAAGCGAGTGGATACTTTAGAACTCAATACGAAGCAAAATAATAAGCAGGGCTACGGCTATGTGGCAGGTGTGCGCCAGTTCTTTCCTAACGCCATCTTAGACGAAGAGTGGCAGACGGAAAATCAGGTCACGATCACTGTTAAGCCAACGGCCCTGATTGAAGTGATGAAATGGTTATATTACGACCAAGGTGGTTGGTTGACCGTTTCATTTGGTAACGATGAGCGTTCCTTGAATGGGCATTTCGCGGTTTACCACGCACTGTCGATGGAAGGGGAAGTGAAAAGCTGGGTAACGGTGAAAATATTAGTTGATGCTAATAGCCAAGAATTCCCTTCTATCACCCCTGTCATCCCAGCTGCGGTGTGGGGTGAGCGTGAAGTTCGCGATATGTACGGCTTACGTCCTGTGGGTTTGCCTGATGAGCGCCGTTTGGTGCTGCCCGATGATTGGCCTGAAGATCTTCATCCACTGCGTAAAGATGCGATGGATTACCGCCAACGCCCAATGCCAACCACAGAAACAGAAACCTACCAATTTGACAACCAACTCGGTAGCGACAAAAACCGTATTGTGCCAGTCGGGCCTTTGCATATTACCTCTGATGAGCCGGGGCATTTTCGCTTATTTGTTGATGGTGAAGACATTGTTGATGCTGACTACCGTATGTTCTACGTCCACCGTGGAATGGAAAAATTGGCCGAAACACGTATGGGCTATCACGAAGTTGCCTTTTTGACAGACCGAGTTTGTGGGATTTGTGGCTTCACCCACAGTGTTGGTTACAGCAATACGGTAGAAAATGCATTAGGCATTCCTGTGCCACCTCGCGCCAAAATGATCCGTACCGTTCTCTTAGAAGTGGAACGTCTTCATAGCCACATGTTGAACATTGGTTTATCAAGTCACTTTGTTGGCTTCGATACTGGCTTCATGCAGTTCTTCCGCGTACGTGAGAAAACCATGGAGCTGGCAGAACTGCTCACTGGCGCACGTAAAACTTACGGCTTGAACCTTATTGGTGGTGTTCGTCGCGACATCTTGCAAGAACACCGTGTAAAAGGCATTGCTTTGGTCCGCCAAGTACGCCGTGAGTTCCAGGGGCTGGTGGATATGCTGCTGAGCACGCCAAATATCGAGCAACGCATCGTTGGCGTTGGGATTTTGGATCGTGATATTGCCCGAGATTACAGCCCGGTTGGGCCGTTGATCCGTGGTAGTGGCTTTAAGCGTGACGCACGAATTGTGCACCAAAATACGCTAGAAGCTTACGGCAGTGTGCCGATTGAGCTTCATTCATTCGATGGCGGTGATGTGCAATCACGCGTGATGGTGCGGATCAAAGAGGTGTTTGATTCGCTCAACATGGTGGAATACGGCCTTGATAACTTGCCAAGTGGCGATCTGCTAACAGAAGGTTTCACCTACACGCCAAACAAATTTGCGCTGGGCTTTACCGAAGCGCCTCGTGGTGAAAACGTTCACTGGAGCATGACGGGGGATAACCAGAAACTGTTCCGTTGGCGCTGTCGTGCGGCGACTTATGCCAACTGGCCGACGCTACGTTACATGTTGCGCGGCAATACCGTGTCGGATGCACCGCTGATCATCGGTAGTCTCGATCCTTGTTACTCTTGTACCGACCGCGTGACCTTGGTCGATACCAAGAAACGTAAGTCGACCACAGTGTCGTACAAGGAAATCGAACGCTACGGGATCGAGCGGAAAAACTCCCCACTCAAGTAGGAGGCTGAGACATGTTTAAAGTTATTAAAACCATCATCAAAGCCGGGGAGAGTACGAAAAAGTACCCGTTCGTTCCGCTTGAAGTGAGTGACGATTTTCGTGGTAAACCGGAATACAACCCAGAGCAGTGTATTGCCTGCGCGGCTTGTACTCGCGCTTGTCCCGCGAATGCCTTGATCATGGAAACCGATGCCGCGCAAGGCACGCGTCGTTGGCAATTATCTATTGCGCGTTGCATTTTCTGTGGCCGCTGTGAAGAAGTGTGTCCAACCAAGGCAATTAAGCTGTCGAAAGAGTTTGAGTTGGCGGTTTGCAATAAAGAAGACCTTTACCAAGAAGCGAACTTTTCACTCACTCATTGCCGCGAATGCGACACCGCATTTGCTCCACGTAAAGCGGTGGAATACGCCCTTGACTTGCTGCAGCAAGCGGGCATGAGCGATGAGCAGCTGAACGTGCGTCGTCAGCAATTGGAAACCTGCCCAGCATGTCGTCGTAAACAAAACATGATGGATGCAGCCAATGTTTTCCACACTAAGCATTTGAATAAGGAAGTGGCTGATGAAAGGAATTAAGCCGATTGTCGGTAATAGTCATACCGAGGCTCAACCTATTAAGGTGGATCCACATACCGCCAAATTAAAAGAAACCTTACTCAAAGACATCCGCCGCTCAGCTTATGTTTATCGCGTGGACTGCGGTGGTTGTAATGCGTGTGAAATTGAAATTTTTGCCGCGACAACCCCAGTTTTTGATACCGAGCGTTTCGGGATCAAAGTGGTGGCTTCGCCGCGTCATGCCGACATTTTGTTGTTCACTGGGGCGGTAACTCGCCCAATGCGAATGCCGGCATTACGTGCTTATGAAGCGGCGCCCGATCCGAAAATCGTGGTGTCTTATGGTGCCTGTGGTTGTGATGGCGGTATTTTCCACGACCTTTATGGCGTCTGGGGTGGAACCGACAAGATCATTCCAGTCGATGTTTATATTCCGGGCTGTCCTCCAACACCTGCCGCCACTATTTATGGTTTTGCGGTGGCGCTGGGCTTATTGGATCAAAAACTGAAAGCGGAGAGTCATTTTGAAACCCCGACCGAGCGCGTCACGCTTGAGCACACAGGGATCCCGCTTGAGCTTAAAGTGTTGATTGAGCGTGAAGCTCGACGTCTAGCGGGCTATCGTCATGGTCAGCAAATTGCTGATGATTTCATGGCGATGCTGGTGACTTGTACTCCTGAAGATGTGGATAGCAAGGTGAAGCAGTACATGCTTGATCAAGGTGATCCGCGTTTATTCGAAATCCTCGATAACTTGTATCAAACCTCGCTGTCGTATTTCGGTAAACCTGCATCTTCGACTTGTGGGAAAAGCTGTCAGCACAAAGTGTCATCTGAGCAAGAGCTACAAAAGCAACAACAGCGAGAGTCACTAGCGGAATCAACGCTTTTGACTGAGCAGGAGTAGGGTAGTTATGTCTGACAACGTCATGTTTTACGCCTTAAGCCGTAAGTTTGTTGATGAGCAATACGATGTGCCTGAGGAAGCCAAGCAAGTGATGTATTACAGCTTGGCAATTGGTCATCACCTTGGGGTCGTAGATTGCTTAAAAACCGTATTGCAGTGCACGAAGGAAGAGTACCAAGCGTGGATTGAAAAGCTGCCTGCTGATAGCGAAGCCTACCGAAAAATGGCGGGCTTTTTCACCTTTGGTGAAATCACCATTTATCCCGATCACATCCATATGTTGGCAGGGGCGTTTTCGAATATTCCTGCCGAAGAGCAAACCCCAACCGAACAAGCGTTAACGGATGGCTTAATCAAGGTACTGACTGAGATCTACCACGAGCCAACCATGTATCTAATGGTGAGAAGTCGATAATGAGTAAGAAATTGGTCCTAACCGTAGGTAACAGCATGATGGGTGATGATGGCGCAGGGCCGCTGTTGGCGGAAATGATGCTGCAAAATCCTGTCGATGATTGGGTAGTGATTGATGGCGGCAGTGCGCCTGAGAATTATGTTCACCAGATTCGTGAACTCGCGCCAGAGCAAGTGTTGATTGTCGATGCGGCTGAAATCGGCGAGAAAGCAGGTGAAATTCGCATCATCGAGCCTGATCAAATCGCCGAGATGTTCATCATGTCTACCCACTGCCTACCGCTTAACTTCTTAATCGAAGAGTTAGAAACCTTTGTGCCGCAGGTGACTTTTATTGGTATTCAACCTGCGATTGTCGCGTTTTCTTTCCCAATGACAGATATGGTGCGTGACGCTGTCACAGCGCTCTATCAAGCGCTGCCGACTTGGCAAGGGCAGGGCGAGTTCGCGACGGTATAAATTCAGAATTTGATATGAGGTACATGTAACAACAAGGAGTTCGTCATTTTTGATGATCAAGTGTCGATGTCGTCATCGACACTTGGAAAGTAGTGACAAGCGCACTGCGTTTTAGTGCTCTCACTATTGATAAATCAATGCTTTATGGCTCAACGCAAAGAAATTCAAACTTGGCATAAGCTATGCATTAGATGAATAACTCATCAAGGATGATTCGACAATGAGAATAATGTGAGCAAAAGACAAAGAGGATAATGTCATGAACAGGTTTGTATTTGCAGACCCCAATCGTTGTATAGGATGCCGTACCTGCGAAGTGGCATGCGTACTTTCTCATTCGGATGATAATTCGGTGACTTCGATTGATCCTGCACGATTCAACCCAAGGCTGAAACTCATCAAAAATGCGAAGGTGACTACCCCTGTGCTATGTCGCCAGTGTGAAGATGCGCCTTGTGCTCAAGTGTGTCCCAACAACGCTATCGTGTCGGAAGGCAATCAAATTAAAGTGATTCAAAGTCGCTGTATTGGTTGTAAAACTTGTGCCATTGCTTGCCCATACGGCGCAATGACAGTGGTGACCGACATGGTGGATAACGGAGTACAAAACCCACTCTTTTCCACTAAGGTGCCAAAAGCACAGGCACTGAAATGTGATTTATGTAGCGACAACCCTACTGGTCCTGCATGTGTTCAAGTTTGTCCGACTAGCGCCCTACAGTTAATCGAAGCGGAAGACTTGACGATCATTAATAAGAAGAAACGAGAAGCCGCTGCTGAATCAATTGCTGCAGTCGCTGCCTTGTAACTATTTAAAAAGCGAGAGTGTTATGGAAAAAACAATTGTCGTCTGCCCCTATTGTGGCACTGGATGTAAGCTCCATTTATTAACGGAGAACGGCAAAGTCGTAGGAGCGGAAGCAGCGCAAGGGCGCACCAATGAAGGTGAACTTTGCCTTAAAGGTTACTATGGTTGGGACTTCTTAAATGATACCAACTTGCTAACCCCACGCTTGAAAAGCCCGATGATCCGTCGTCATAAAGACGCTGATCTTGAAGCGGTATCGTGGGATGAGGCTATTAGCTTCGCCAGTGAAAAACTGCTAAGCATCAAAAAAGAATTTGGTCCTGATGCCATCATGACCACAGGCTCAGCGCGTGGGCCGGGTAACGAAGCAAACTTCGTGATGCAGAAATTCGCACGTGCCGTTATCGGCACCAATAATGTCGACCACTGCGCGCGGGTTTGACACGCTCCATCTGTCTCCGGTCTGGAGGCTACCGTCGGTAATGGCGCAATGAGCAACGCAATTACTGAGATCCAAGATACAAAATGCTTACTCGTGTTTGGTTACAACGCGGCAGATTCACATCCTGTTGTAGCGAAACATATTCTTAAAGCCCGAGCTAATGGTGCCAAAGTGATTGTTTGTGACCCACGTATGGTCGAAACAGCACGTATTGCCGATCAATGGTTACCACTGAAAAATGGCTCGAACATGGCATTGGTTAACGCGTTTGCCAATGTGTTAATTGAAGAAGGTTTATACAATCGCGAATACGTTGAGAAATACACTGAAGGTTTCGAGGCATATCGCGATAAAGTCGCTAAATACACACCTGAATACGTTGAATCTATTACAGGTTTGAAAGCGCAAGATATTCGTCTGGCGATGCGTACTTACGCTGCTGCACCTGAATCTATGATCCTATGGGGCATGGGTGTGACTCAGTTCGGTCAAGCGGTTGATGTGGTGAAAGGGCTAGCAAGTTTAGCTTTGATCACAGGTAACTTTGGTCGTCGTGGTGTGGGTGTAGGTCCGGTACGTGGTCAAAATAACGTACAAGGGACTTGTGACCTTGGTATGCTGCCAAACCGTTATCCTGGCTACCAAGATGTTGAAGACGAGAGCATTCGTTCGAAGTTCGAACACGCTTGGGGCGTTAAACTGCCAGCAAAACCGGGTTATCGCTTAACTGAGTTAAACCACAAGGTAGAAGAAGGCAAATGTAAGGCGTTCTACATCTTTGGTGAAGATCCTGCACAAACCGAAGCTGACTTAGCGGCGATGCGTAAAACGCTGCGTGCGATGGATTTGGTGATTGTTCAAGATATCTTCATGACCCAAACTGCTGAAATGGCTGACGTGATTTTCCCAGCAACCAGTTGGGGTGAACACGAAGGGGTTTATAGTAGTGCAGACCGTGGTTTCCAACGCTTCTATAAAGCGGTAAATCCACCGCCAAATGTGAAAGTTGACTGGGAAATCTTCAGCTTAATGGCAACAGCAATGGGCTACCCAATGTCGTATAACAACACCAAAGAAATTTGGGATGAAATGCGCTCATTGTGTCCGCAATTTGCTGGGGCAACCTATGAAAAAATGGCTGGCCTGAAGAGTGTGCAATGGCCGTGTCCGACCGAAGATCATCCGGGAACGTCCTTCTTGTTTGAAGGCAATAAGTTCAAGACACCGAGTGGTAAAGGGCAGTTGTTTGCAACGGATTGGCGTGCACCACTAGAACAGCCTGACGAAGATTACCCGTTTGTACTGTCAACCGTGCGTGAAGTGGGTCACTACTCCTGTCGTTCGATGACGGGGAACTGTAAAGCCCTACAAACCCTAGCGGATGAACCGGGTTATGTGCAGATCCACCCTGAAGATGCCAAAGCTCTACACATTGGTGATGAGCAGCTGGTATGGGTATCGTCACGTCGTGGCAAGATCATCAGTCGTGCAGCGTTGAATGAGCGTGTAAACCGTGGTGTGGTTTATATGACTTACCAATGGTGGATTGGAGCTTGTAACGAACTAACGATTGAGCATGTCGATCCTATTTCGAGCACCCCTGAATATAAATATTGTGCTGTTAACGTTGAGCAGATTGTTGATCAAAGTTGGGCAGAAAATTATGTGCAGGTGGAATACAGCAAGCTGAAATCCAAACTAAGGAGTGCGGCTTTAGCAACAGCTGAATGATGTATTAGCGAAAACCTCAATGTTGGCAAAGTGACGATTGCCACATTGAGGTTATAGCGAAGAGTAGTGAAGCCAATAAAGAATAATGATATTGAGCTGTATCAATGTGCAACAAAGCGACTAGTGTAACCTCTTGATAATGTTGTTTGTATTGGATTATGGATAGTATGCAGAGAACAAAGAGCGCGCCGTTAATTGAGACGATCTCTGCGAAGTGGGACGACGATTTTCAAGAGCTAGCTCAGATTTTATTAGCAGCTGAAGATATACCTGCATTTATTTTAAGTTTAAATAATGTGGGCTTTAACTTTGTGCCAATAAATCGAATTAATTTGATCCTTCACGATAATGAACATGAAGGTAACTCGTTAGTTTATGTGTCACCGGATGATGGCAATCAACCAAAACTGATTGATGTAAACTATTGTCTGCCAGAGCATGATGATGGTGATAAAGAAGTTGTTAATTATTTAAGCGATGGTGAGTTCTTTTATGCTTACCCTGAGCTTATCGATAATGAAATTTACAAAGAACTGAAAATGTATTGTCAGTTCCCACTGACTACTTTTACGCAACATTATGGTGGGGTCGAGTTCATTATTAATAAGCGCATCGTTTTTGATGACAATGTGCTGCAAAAGCTGAAACAACTGTCTTCTATTATTGCGTTTTCCTTAGAAGCGGTAATGGAGCGAATGTGGTTAGTCGCACAAGAAAGTTTACCGCAAGGTAATCATGACGATAATAAAATCTTGGTTGATATTACCAACTCTGTGATCAGCCAAGTTGAAATAAAAGATTTAACCCGAACCTTATTTCGTCACGTAAAGAAGTATTTTGATATTGAGTGTTTTAGCTTGATGTCTTCGGAAAACACCACAGAGCGTTTTTGTTGTTACGATGCGAATAATGCAGAATCTAAAGCAATTAAATGCATTGTTCAACATACGCAATTTGAAGATACGCCGGCTTCATGCGTGTTAGAAACTATGCAGCCATTTATCTTTAATAAAGATGATTTACCACGCTTGAGTCGTGAATATAAAGAATGTAGCAAGTTGATCCCTCATAACTTGCAATCGGCATGCATTCTACCTTTGGTGTTTAGAAACAAAGTGATGGGGGCGATGAAGCTCGTCCATCGTGATAAAGACTATTTTGCGAACTGCAATTTACCTTTGTTCCATCAAATTGCAGCACGCGCTGCGATGGCGTTATCCAACTTCAAAAGTAGCCAAGAAGTGCGTTCGTTGGCGCGAGTGAGTGACGTTATCAAAGTTAATGATGACGAGCCAAAACATGAAGTGTTTAACGACATCATTAGTCAAAGCAGCGTAATGAATGATGTGTTACAAAAAGTGCTGATGGTGGCAGACAGTGACTGTACGGTACTCATTTTAGGAGAGACGGGGACAGGTAAAGAGCTGATTGCGAAAGCGGTACATCAGCTTAGTCATCGTAACAGCCATGATATGGTGAAGATGAACTGCTCTGCGGTGCCGTCTGGGTTGTTTGAAAGTGATTTGTTTGGTCATGAAAAAGGGGCGTTTACTGGTGCGTTAACCAATCGTATTGGTCGCTTTGAACGGGCCAACAAAGGGTCACTGTTTTTAGATGAAGTCGGTGACATGCCGATTGACTTGCAACCTAAGGTATTACGGGTTTTGCAGGAAAAAGAAGTGGAGCGAATTGGGCGCCATGAGTTGATCCCTGTTGACGTGCGGATCATTGCCGCAACTAACTGTGATTTATTGGAAATGGTCAGAAATAAAGAATTCCGCAGCGATCTTTATTACCGTCTAAACGTTTTTCCAATTTTGTTACCACCACTGCGAGAGCGAAGGGAAGATATTCCATTACTCGCCAAACACTTTACTCGAGAGTTGGCGAAGCAAATGAATAAGAATATCACCAGTATTCCGGCTGAAACGGTGAGGCTTTTATCGCTTCTACCTTGGCCTGGTAATATTCGTGAATTACGAAATGTGATTGAAAGAGCAGTTGTTATAACTCGTGGTAGCGTACTTAATTTACCTGCGGAGGAATTACGGGCGTTATTACCAACGGAAGAGCCAATAAGTGCTTCGCCTGACATCGATAGTGTTTTTGACGTGGAGGAGAAAATAGAAACGCCCACCACTGTTAAAGACATAGAGCGAGAGCGCATTATTCAGGTGTTAAAAGAAACAAACGGTATTGTTGCTGGGCCAAAAGGAGCGGCAGTACGACTTGGATTAAAAAGAACGACATTATTATCGCGTATGCAGCGTTTAGGTATATCGTCAAAGTCGTTTGCAACGAACGGATAATTAAAAGCAGATAAATTCAGTAATCAATTTTATTTAATTCTTCTTCTCATTATCTCAATCTAATTTGCTTATTGATTAAGTGAATTAGGTTGAGGTTAGATAAGCCAGGACGGTTTATTATGCATGATGTCTTGCAAGATGATGTCAGCACGCATGTGTATGACACGCATAAAGTATTTCGTTTTCGTAAAAATGCCTTTGAAAAAGATGACCTCGATAATTTGGCATCGGAATCAGCCGTGGCATTGGTTTATAACGGAATCGCACACACAGTATTAATGTGTTCTGCCACCGAGTTGGAATATTTAGCGATTGGTTTTTCGTTATCGGAAGGCATTATTCAGCACTATCGTGATATTCACGATATCGAGGTTGTTTATACCGAAAAAGGTATCGAACTACATATTGAGTTATGTAATCGCTGTTTCGAGCAACTAAAGCATGTTCGTCGCACTATGGCAGGGCGAACAGGGTGTGGTATTTGCGGAACAGAGCAACTCGATCAAGTCGTGCGTCCGTTATCCACCTTGGGTAATCAGCTCACTATGGATATCGCGACTTTTGATCATGCCCTTCAACAGCTCAAGCAACATCAACGTTTGAACCGATTAACGGGGGCAACTCATGCGGCGGCGTATATCTCGCAGCAAGGGGAGATCGTGGTGATCCAAGAAGATATTGGTCGTCATATCGCGTTGGATAAATTGATTGGTTATATCGTTAAACATCGCTTAACAGGCGGCGCTATTTTGGTGACCAGTCGCGCCAGCTTTGAAATGGTGCAAAAAGCCGTGATAGCTGGCGTAGAGATTTTATTTGCGATATCAGCTGCCACCATGATGGCGGTCGAACTCGCGCAACAAGCGAATTTAACCTTAGTGGGGTTCTGTCGTCCGGGAAGGGCGGATGTGTACACCCATCCGGAACGTGTCACTTGTCATCTTTAATTTGCTTTTTTCCTTATTCTAAATTTAACAATGCATAGGTATTGAAATGAAAAAATTCCATTTAACACTGGTTACGTTAGCCGCTTTACTTGCATCACCGATAGCATCGGCACACGTAGGCATTCACGGTTTGCATAATTCATTTTATGAAGGCTTTCTACATCCTTTCTTAGGTTTAGACCACCTTGTTATGTTGCTAGCAATGGGCTTTATCGCTCGCCAAGCCAATAGCGTGAAAAAAGGCTACATGCTAATGGCATCGGTATTGGGCTTTATGTTTGCAGGTGTATTGCTGGGTGAGCTAAGTGGTGCCATTACTGGCATGGAAACCTTGATTTTGGGTTCTGTATTTGTTGTTGCAGCAACGATGTGGAAACTAAAAGACAAAGAAGTGAATGTAGCAAATACGGTATTACTCGCCTTATCTGCAACCTTAGTATTATTCCACGGTTGGGCTCATGGCGCAGAACTAGGTGGTGCAGAATTAATTGAGTTCGCACCGGGTATGCTATTGGCTTCTTCGATTATCGTAACTATTGGTTATCAAATCGCGCAGTTTATTCCAACACGCGTGATGGCTCCTGTCGTTGCCGTAAGCGGTGCGTGTTTAGCTCTGTTGAGTTAGGCGATAGTGCTCTAAGTTAGCCTTAAAATAGAACGCTTTAGAAGCCAGCATGACAATGCTGGCTTTTTTGTGCGCTGAGTATAGCCTTGAGCTAAAAGGTGACAGTCTGCTACGGTCCCATTGCATTCTTTATAAGTGTTGTATGTGAAAGTGCGTATTATATTTGTATGTCTATCCTATAAATTGGTTTTGCAATCTATTTAATCAAGTTTGGGAGTCATGTCTTTACTTTTATTTTTGTTTCTTAAATTTGAGTTTATAAGTTCGAAGTGTCCCGAGCTTTTTTTAATGCTTTGTTTAAATTCAACTTCATTTAATTGATTATATTGTTTAGAGATAAACTACATTAAATTAACTTGATTTGTCTGCTGATTATTTATGTTGGTAGGGGTTTATATACGCATGTTAATAAGTGACGATATGAAAATAGATGGAGATATACCAACAATTCATGATTGGAATTCTATCATCCTTGAAACGACGGAACGAAAGATTTTTTTTGAACCAAGGCAGGCACTATTAGGTGACTTGTGTTATGTCTACGCGAAAAATGAAAAAAGAAAGAAAATCACAGTTGGGTCATTTTATCATTGGATGATACCTGCCATTAATCATGAACAAATTAAGCTTTTTCAGGGTGAGTTTGAAAGAAGTGCAAGCGGCTATGCCTGCTGGGCTTGGGTGAGTGATAAAACGCTAAATGAATACTTAACTGATCCAGCCTTTGTTCCCCATCCATCACAGTGGAATGAAGGTCCAAATCTAATTGTTTTTGATGTGTGTTTACCGTATCCGGAAAAAACGTTTTTAAAGAAATTAATCAGAATAAGTAGAGCGCTGAAAAAGGCGGGAGTAAAAAGTCTTTACTACCGTGAACCGGGCAGCTCTGAGCCAGTATATAGTTGGTAGACAAGTATGAATAAAAACATTCTTATGACTCATGATGTTCCAAATCACGACAATACCGTGCTTTATGGTAATAGCCTACCGGAAAACAGTTTTGTTTCTTACCCTGCATTTAAAGTTAAAAATCCACAAATAGCTTGGATAAACAACAATTGGCTTGAAGAGCGAGGCATGGATGTAGAGAAGGCAGAGCAGCTTATTTTAGATAACTATGCCTATGTTAGCCGTGGGTATGCCGATGATGCTGAATTGGATCTGACCGACAGTAAAACATTTATTGCTGATCGTTACGGAAATACTGGAGATGCAGGTAACGGTGGCAGTGCTCGTTGCGGACTCAATGGGGAATTGCAGATCAAAGGGAATGGCGTTAACCCGCTAGTCGCTGTAAACGTTGATGAAGGGCACTCTTCAGGTAAGTTGCCGTTGAGCGAGGCGATCAGTGAAGCGTTATGGAGTGAACTTTGCCATCAGGAATTGCCTTATGGGGCCTTAAGAATTATTGCTGTGATTCGAACACCGCAGACGATAACTGGCGAGAATACTTTTGGTGATGAAGTTGAACAGCCTTGTTCCATCATGGTTCGAGAAGTCGCCACGCGACCCGCTCACTTTGAACCAGCGCTCAATTTTTGGCCTCGCCAAGGCTATGCACGCTTGCGTGATGCGACGCATAAGTATGTTGAATCCGCAGTGAAGTTACTGGAAAGTAACGAGCGTAAAAAGAGCGGCAGTGGCACTCCTGTATATGATGTGGTGGAGCGATTTGTCACCCGCTTTGCTACTCAGATTGCCGTGAGTCGAATTAAAGGGATGCCTCATGGTTCGCTGACCAGCTCTAATATTGCTCTAGATGGGCGTTTTTTGGATTTAGGAACGGTATCTGGGATTGGTGATTTTTCCAATGTGTTACTGACTTCAGGCCTTGGCGCTACCTGGGATGATCATCTTGGGGTTAATGAGTGGTTGGAAACGTTTTTCTATCATTTGAATAGACACAGTGAGTCCGGACTGAATGGCGAGCAGCAAAAGTCGTTGTTGGATAAATTCAACCAGACACTGGAAGAACAGGAAAATCGTTATACAGCTCTGGAGTGTGGCATTTCGGAACAGGTTCCTAAATTACTTGAAATTGGCAGGAAAATTAAGCAGGAATTGCGAAAAGATAAATGGCATGTTTCTCGTCTTGCCGATTGTGATTTTAACAAGCAACGTTTTTTTTCTGATGTGAAATCTGCACTTGAACTTGTTGGATATCCAGATGTAAAGCCTAATTTCAAATATAGAGATATCAAATATTCCAGATTTACTATATTTGCTGATCCATGTTTGCAAGGCCATTGTGGTACTAAAAAAGAAATTAGTGATTTTATTTCTAAGTATTTAAATTAAATATCATTAGCAGGCTAGTGAAATGGAAGAATTATCAATAATAATTGCAGCTCCTCTTTTGGTGGAACTTTGTTGTGTCATGGTGTTAATGGCAATATTTCTATTTCGTTGGAAGCCAGAGACTATTAATGATGACTTACCTCTAGTTACAGTATTTGTGCCTTTTTATAATGAAGATAAAGCGCTTCTATTGACGGCTCTAGATAAAATAGATCAACAAGAGTATTCATCCAGACTTCAGGTTTTGATTATCGATGATGGTTCTACAAATGATACGCCTGATTATGTTTATCAATGGTTGCAGCAAGAAAGAAAGCAGAGCTACGTAATTTTGAATAAACCGGAAAATACCGGAAGAAAGGGAGCTGCGCTTGATTTTGCATTAGAGCAGCAGGTCGCCACAGGCGAAATATATATTGTGGTGGATAGTGATACTTTTATTGAGCCAGGTGGGATTCTCGCTCTGGCTAATAAAATATGGAGCCATCCAGGTTATGCTGCAGTTTGTGGCTATGTTGTGCCCAAAAATCGGGAAAGTAACCTGTTATGTAAGTCTCAGTTTTATGAGCATATAGGGGTGCACGGAGCCCTAAGAACTTCTCAGGATCAGCTTGGTGTCGTTCCGGTTCTGGCTGGAGCTTTTGTTGCACATCGTGCCAGTGCCGTACGTGAGTTAGGTGGATGGAGCGAGTGGCTAGTCGAAGATATTTCTTGGTGCTGGAAAGCACTGGCTCACCGTTACAGAACGGGTTATACAGCTCAGGCTATTGCAACAACACAATGTCCGGAGAACAACGATGCATTGTTTCGTCAGCGCCGACGCTGGTCACGTGGCCGTGTTGAAGCATTTTGGGAGACTTGGAAAGTGTCTCCTGCTATGGGGGCGATGTCGTTGCCTTGGTTTCTGATCTCAGCGACTGAGTTCTTATTCCCTCCTATTTTTATTGCTATGCCGTTGTTTGCCGTATTCGATATGTGGCTACCTTTTAGTGTAATGGCGATAGCGCTGCTTGTTGAATCGATATTTATATTCTTCTTTATTGCAAAAACCGGCAATGCCCACAACCTTACTCGCGTTGAAATGGCGATGTTACCGCTATTTACTCATTTACTGCGCTTTATTACTTGGATTCCCAATATTCTCGGCTATCTGGATGAGATCACTGGCAAGGATAAGAAGTGGCTGACCCGATAACGTTTTGCTGCTGCAGGTCTTTTTTCAAAGAATTAGGCTAATTACAGTCTAGAGTCGGCAGTGCATTATGGCTGCCAAAGTATTAACGATATAAGGAAATTATCATGTTTGAATTAACTGAAGAGCAAATCAATTTGGTATCAGGTGCGGCATCAGAAGAGAACCGTCCAACAAATCCGGGAGGTAATACTAACCCTGGTGGTAATGAAGAAAACCGTCCACCACGTCCGCCACATCAACGTCCTCCATATGTTGGTGAAGAAAGCCGTTACTAAAAAGAAGGAAAGCCCCATGTTTGAACTGGATGATGATCAGATCAAATTTGTGTCAGGTGCCTTTGTCGGTGAAGAGGGCGCAAACAGTGGTAACGGTAGTGGCGAAGAGAATAAACCTAAGCCTCCTTGTTATTGCAATCAACCCACTGAAC
Source organism: Photobacterium jeanii (assembly GCF_001650345.1). Taxonomy (GTDB): domain Bacteria; phylum Pseudomonadota; class Gammaproteobacteria; order Enterobacterales; family Vibrionaceae; genus Photobacterium; species Photobacterium jeanii. Next base: position 674,905 of record NZ_LVHF01000033.1, read on the forward strand.
CTTGCCCGATTCATCGACCACCTCAAAATGGTGAAGAGGGATATTACCGCTAGGTCGTGGTAAGAAGTTAAACCTGTGATGGTTTATTTACAGCTATCACAATCTTTTAAACTTAAATGTATAAGGAAAACATTATGTTTGAATTAAATGAAGATCAGATCAAGTTGGTTTCTGGTGCTGGCCGCGATGAAGAAGGTCGCCCAATTGGTGGCGGCGGTTCTGATGAGGAAGGGCGTCCAATCGGTGGTGGCGGCTCAAATGAAGAAGGTCGTTACCGTTAATCGATAGAAATTAGATGCAGGTGTAGACCTGCTGTAGTTCACAGGGGTTAGTCACATACCCCTGTTTTTATCCCACAGCAGACGCAGTAACTCTCTATGTCTCAGCAAATATTTCGCGAAGAATATCTTCAACAACAGTACCAGACGGAGCAAGGGCAGATCCTGATCCTATCTGGTCTCAATCAACGTATTGTAACGGTCTGCTGCATAGTGGTGATTGGGGCCATTTTAACTCTGTTAGCCCTTGGCAGTTATACCAAAAAAACACGACTTGAAGGTGTGATTGTACCATCGACAGGCCTGATTGCCGTTAAAGCAGCGCAAAGTGGCGTGGTAGATGCGATCTATGTTGATGATGGGCAGAAGATTGAAAAGTTAGCGAGTTTGTTTCGAGTGAATAGCGAAGTGTTTGACACTAGCGGTGAGAGCATCAATCAGCGTTTAAAGCGCAGTCTTGAGCATCAGTACAATTCATTACAAAGCCAACGTGATTACGAGCGTTTGGTGACTCAGTCCCGCATTGATGAGTTGAATAGTAAAATTGAGCGGTTGGATCTGGAGATAAAAAGTGCTCAGCAATCGTTAGCATTTGCGAAAGAACGAACTTTGTTAAAGAAAGAAGCCCGGGATAGTTACCTTAAGTTACTAAAAAATAGCTATATATCTGATCTCGCTTTTAAAGATTACCTCTCCAGTCTGGTTAGTTTACAGGCGGAAGAAGAGAATCAAAAACTAATGATTCAGCAGTTGGAGCGCGAACGGGTAGCAGCCCAACACCAGATTGATTTCATGTCACTCCAGGGAAACCTGCGTACGCTTGAGCTGGAAAGGCAGATTGATAGCCTGAAACAGCAACAAATAGAACTGACTTCCGCTTCTGAGTCGGTTGTTCATTCACCAGTCAGTGGTGAGATCACTACGCTTCGTGTCGAGAGTGGCCAATCTGTCAGTCAGGGCGAAGTGCTGTTAAATATTATTCCAGAGCAGGCAAGGTTGCAGGTCGAGCTGTATGCACCAAGCCGTTCAATAGGTTTCCTGCGCTCAGGGCAACAAGTTGGTTTGCGGTTTGATGCGTATCCGCATGAAAAGTTCGGTATTCAGAAAGGCAATGTGGTTCAGATTTCTCAATCGACCCTGACACCAGCGGAACTTAAAGCTCAGGATCAGACTATTCGTTCAGACGCAGAAACATTATACCGAATCGTCGTGTCGCTCGATAAGTCAACTATTGGCGTATATGGGAGGGAAGAACCTTTAAAAGTGGGTATGCGTGTTAGTGCTGATATCAATGTCGAAACCCGAAAACTGTATGAATGGTTACTGGGACCCATTGCCCGAATGCAAGGAATAAATGAATGATCCAGAAAGAAAACCTCGATTGGGCATGGCGTAAAAAAATCAGGCTTGTTAGGCAGACTGAGTCGGCTGAGTGCGGTGTCGCGTGTTTGGCAATGATAGCTGATTGGCATGGTTTCAAGATTGATTTACCCGCGCTGCGGGCCCGTCATCATTTTTCTCAGCATGGTCTTACTTTGGCTGATGTGATGAACTGTGCTCAGAGTCTTAAGCTCTCATCACGTCCTCTACATGCTACGCTTGAGGAACTGCCAAAACTAAGCTTACCTTGTATTCTGCACTGGGATATGAACCATTTCGTGGTTTTAAGCAAAGTTACCGATAAATTCTACGAATTGTATGATCCGGCCTCTGGGGTGACCAAACTCTCTAAAGAAGCCATGAATAAACACTATACCGGTATTGCGTTAGAGCTGGCTCCCACACATGAATTTGAGAAAGCCGATGTACGTGAAAAGGTTCGTATTCGAGATTTGATCGGTAAAACGCTGGGTTTTAAGCGTGCACTGAGTAAGATTTTTATCTTCGCTGTCGCGCTAGAAATGTTGGCTTTGGTGTCGCCACTTGTTAATCAGGTGATTATTGATGAAGTGCTGGTAAGTTTTGATCACAACCTACTTGATCTCGTGATTATAGCTCTACTGTTATTAGCGGCGACACAGAGCTTGGTTAGCCTGGCGAGGCAGTGGTTTACCATATATCTGTCAGTCAATTTCAACATGCAGTGGGCGGCGAATGTCTTCCACCATCTCATCAGATTGCCCATCGACTGGTACGAAAAGAGGGAACTCGGGGATATTTCGGCTAAATTTGAATCGCTCGATACTATTCAGCACGCTATTACCAATAATATTATTCAAGCATTGCTTGATCTGATCTTGGTAACAGGCACCTTGATTATCATGCTGTTCTATAGCCCACTGCTAACTATGATCAGTATTACTACTGTTATTCTTTACGCGGTGATGCGTTTTGCATGGTTTGATAGTTTCAAACGAGCAGAAGAAGAGATTTGGTCAACGAATGCTAAAGAGCAGAGCAACTTTCTGGAGACATTGCACGGCATTTTAAGTGTCAGGATCAATGGCGGCATGGGCTGGAGAGAGAATGCTTGGAAAAACCTCAATATTGCGCGCAGGAATGCTCAGCTCAATGAGTCTAAGCTAATGATGATCTATGGTGTGATCATGGAAGGGCTCACTGCAATCTCTACTGCTGGTGTGCTTTGGTTTGGTGCCAAGCTAGTGCTGGATGGTCAGTTTACAGCAGGTATGCTAATTGCTTTTTTATCTTTTCAAGGCCGCTTCTCTGGAAGTGTCACTGAGCTAATTAACAATTATTTTGAGTTTCGTATGTTGTCAGTGTACACAGAGCGTCTGGCAGACATTGTATTAACTGATAAAGAGCAATTGAAAGAAGACGTTGCTTTACCTTCGACTATAGCGAGCCTCTGCGATACATCTGCGGTTAAAGTGAATAACCTTAGCTTCCGCTATTCTGAAAATAGCCCGCTGCTATTTGAACGCCTTTCATTCAGTGTTTCACCTGGAGAAGTGGTGGCTATCACTGGCCGATCGGGATGTGGAAAAACCACACTGGCTAAACTTTTATTGGGACTCTATAAGCCTGAATCTGGGAATGTGCGCATTTTCGGGCATGATGTTTCTCAGTGCAACCTGTCGGATCTGAGAAGTGGAATTGGTTCTGTCTTTCAAGATGATCAATTGTTCAATGGTTCCATTTTATCGAATATCTGCTTTTTTTCGCAGCAAGTGGATATGGATAGGGCGATTGAGTGTGCCAAGTTGGCCAATATTCATGATGAAATTGAGGCAATGCCAATGGGCTACCAGACTCTGGTGGGAGAGATGGGCAATACTGTTTCAGGTGGCCAGAAACAGCGAATTATATTTGCAAGAGCCCTTTATAAGCGACCTCGATTATTAATTCTAGATGAAGCAACTAGCCACCTAGATGTTACCAGTGAAAAAAAGGTTATTGAGGCTGTGCGTGAACTCAACCTGCCAGTAATACAGATTGCACACCGTCCGGAAACAATTGCTGCCGCCGATCGTAATATCGATATTAGTATTAAAACGTCGTTGCAGGAAAATGCTGTTGCTTAACTTTTTTAATATGTGCCAGTAAATAAAGATTATAGCTAATTGTTATAGCTCTGAACTATCGGAATAAGGAGATCGTAATGAGCTCATTAAGTGAGAATGATATGAAGGTCATGAATTATCACGAGGGGCAGCCTCAAGAAACAACGAACGGTAAAAATTATACTTATGATTGGACTAGTATTCATTCTGATAACTTTAAGCAGTGCTTTGAACAAATAAATGAAAAAAAGCGAGCTTTAGAAGTTGGTTGTTACGAAGGTAGGACAACAGCCATGTTGGCGGATGTATTTAATGAGGTGGTGGGGGTTGAGCCTGCGCCCCGAGAGTTACTTCTTGAGACAGTCGCTGAGAATAAGAACGTCACGCTTTGTAAAGGGCTGTTATACGATGTACTTAATGAAGTTGGCTCTGATTTTGATTTTGTTTATATCGACGGTAGTCATATTGGTCAGGATGTGATGCTAGATGTGCAACTAGCTTGGAATAAGCTAAAAGTTGGAGGTGTATTATTGATAGATGACTACGAATGGTATAATGACCCTTATATAGTATCAATGTTTAATGATGGCTTTATAGACAGCCTTGAATTAGATCATAAAGAATATAGGGCAAGGTTTAGTCCCAAGCGAGCTGTTGATGCTTGGTTGAGTGTTTCTGTTGAAAGTGACGTCTTTATAGAAAACTATCAACTAGCGGTCAAAAAAGTAAGAAATATTAATGAACATATTAAGAATCGTAGGGTCTTTTTCTCACCTGACGATTAATAGCTTTGGTTATGATGCCATTTTGTAATTGGCTGAGTTTATCAGCCTTATTCTCAGAGTGAAATCATAACCAGATTTATTTTCCTATCCCGATTGCTTAGATGATAACTAATGAGTTGATAGTTTGATATCTGGCTTTAATGAATTAAGTCATTATAAATTTAATATTACCCCGGGTAAATTTGATAAGGCTAGTGCATGCTGCAGGAAACCACCCTAACTCATAAGCTGTTAAGTTCATTGATGACGGTTTGGGGAAAAAGTGAAAGTGAAGTTATAAATGCTTTAGATGAGTTAGAGGCCGAGTATAGTGTAACAATGAATGAAAATCTTATACATCTTAATAAGAGCATAGAACTCAATAAAGATAAACTTGTGAGTTTATGGGATAGAAAGAGCAGTTTTATCGATTGGTGTGTAAATAATAACCTAGATTATTACTCTGATATTATTGATGGTAGGCTATTTAATAGCCAGAAAGACTATATCGAATATGTAATAACATCTAAGGCGATGCTATATAAACTATTACGTAGTTATCCGGCTACTATAGACCAAGTGTTAATTTGGAACGGCAAATCTTCTGTTAATGATTTTGCATTAAATGAAAAGATTAGGTTTTGGGTTGATAATCATAGAAGTGATAATGTTTTTATAGCTCCGCCTGAGAGGACTGTTGAGGGGTATTGTCCAAGCGCTTTTTTTGATTATATCGTTTGTTATGATGAAGCCTATATGTGTTGTAGTGGTTTACATGCATCAAAGAGTATGGGGAATCCATCGGAACAATCGCTAAAAGACATATGGAATAGCGAAGAGGCGAAATTATTCAGGAAGTCGATTATTGATGGTTCCTATCGTTATTGTTTAAAAGATTCTTGCTCATTTTTGATGGATGAAAGTCATAGATTTCCATTATTGGAGGAATACCATGAAAGTATCCAGAAAGATATTCTTAGAGCTGATGGAGTGATGTCTCATGGTCCCGCTCATCTTAACTGCGGTTTTGATATGTCTTGTAATCTGTCCTGTCCCTCTTGCCGAAATGAACAGTTTATAGAAAGTGGCGAACGAGCAGAGAAAATCCAGGATATTGAATGTGAAATTGAGAGTATGGGAACATTTTTCCATAGTATATATATATCTGGTTCAGGAGATCCATTTGGCTCTCCGCATTCTAAGAAATTCCTGAAAAGAATGACTCAACAGAAATATCCAAGACTAAAAAGCATCAATTTACATAGCAATGGGCAATTATTTACTCAGCGTAATTGGTTGCAATTACCTCAGTTTATTCGAGACTGTGAACTATCGGTTGAAATATCGCTCGATGGAGCAAGCAAAGAAACAATTGAAACTAACCGTAGAGGTGTTAACTTTGATAAGCTATTAGATAATCTTAAATTTATATCAAAGTTAAGGGAAAGCAATGAGATAAAATTTTTAAAATTTAGTTTTGTTGTTCAGGAGAATAATTTTCATGAAATGAGAGAGTTTGTTAGTTTTTGCACTGCGCTGAACTCCGATTGTATTAGCTTTTCTAAAGTTCAAAACTGGGGGGCTTTTTCTGAAAAAGAGTATGAGCATAAGGCTGTTCATTTAAGCTCACATCCTCGTCATAAAGAGTTATTAAACATTCTTGTTAATGAAGACTTATACAATGATAGAGTTTCAATTGGAAACTTAAGTTCATTATTCGATTCTGCACTGCATGAGGTACAAAAATAAAATGAATTGTAGTATGTTGCAGGAAGATGCTGTAAATATTTCTCAGGGATTGCTTGATGCTTTAATGAAACTTTGGTCGAAAGATAAGTACCAGGTAATAGAGACGTTGAATTTACTAGAGTTGACGTATAAGTCTAGGGTTAATGAAGATATTATTTTCATTGAACACAATGAGATGAACTTTTCTGATATTCTTATTGAATCTTGGGATGGAACAATCAGTTTTATAGATTGGTGTGTAAATAACAATATTGAACACTACATTGGAAATCTTAAAAGTCGAGTGTTTAGCAATGAAAAGAAAAATTATATTGAGTACATAATATCGTCAAAGTCAATGTTATACAGTTTATTAAGAGACTATCCTTCAGACATAGATAAAATCCTTAATTGGAACAATAAGCCTTCAGTAAATGACTTTACTCTAAACGAAAAGATAAAATTATGGGTAGAGGATACGCCACTTAAAGAGCGTACCGATTTGGATGCAGCAACAAAACCTGCAAGAAAAGTAGCAGGTTATTGTCCTAAGCCATTCTTTGATTATATTGTTTGTTACGATGAAGCACATATGTGCTGTAGTGGGTGGCATGCAGCAAAAAGTATAGGTAATCCGTCAGAGCAGTCACTTAAAGATATTTGGAATAGTGAGCAGGCGAAGCTATTTAGACAGTCAATTATCGATGGCTCCTATCGTTATTGTTTACATGATAGCTGTTTTTTCTTAACTGATAAGGACTATCAATTTCCAGAGCTGGAAGCATACTCAGAAACAATCCAGGCTGATATTCGGCGTGGAGATGGAGCGGTATCACATGGTCCGGCATTTCTGAATTGTGGCTTTGATATGTCGTGTAACCTTTCTTGTCCGTCCTGCCGTAATGAAGCTGTGATAGAGTTCGGTGAACGGGCAGAAAAAATACAGCAAATTGAAACTAAAGTTGAACAGATGGGGTCATTCTTTCACTCAATGTATATTTCTGGCTCAGGTGATCCATTCGGTTCTCCTCATTCTAAGAAATTTTTGAAAAGAATGAATCGCGAAACCTTCCCAAATTTAAAAGACATCGTTTTACATAGTAACGGGCAGCTTTTTACACAACGTAACTGGTTACAGTTACCTCAGTTTGTTCGTGATTGTACTATTTGCGTTGAAATTTCTCTGGATGGAGCGAGTAAAGAAACAATTGAGCATCACCGTAGAGGGGTAAACTTTAAGAAGTTGTATGAGAATCTTAAGTTTATTGCCAATCTTAGAAAAGAATTCGCTATATGTTCACTAAAGTTTAGTTTTGTAGTTCAAGACAATAATTTTCACGAGATGAGTAACTTTGTCGCTTTTTGTAGTGAATTAAATGCTGACTCAATAGTCTTTACCAAGATTGTGAACTGGGGAACGTTTACAGAGCAGCAATATCTTCATAAAGCTGTTCATTTGCCGGGGCACCCTCGTCATCAAGAACTGCTACAGATCCTCCAAGCTGCTAATCTACAAAATGAAAATGTTGATCTTGGAAACTTATCTCCGTTAGTTACGATACCTGACACGTATATCTAAACTTTCATCAGATGTATTGTCTAGGGGCTATCTCTATAGAGATTAATGCAGCTTCAATGTTGTGCGTTGGGTAATTAAGATGTCAGCAGAGCCATAGTACCTTAAGTATGTAAAGTTGAAGGGAAGGTTTGTACTCAATACATAACCAAGTAGTCACTATAAATTCAATCATGTTTTGCTTCAGAAGTACTTGTAAAAACAGTCCAGAATTTACTTTTGCTAACAAATAACTAGACGACTGGTCTAATTGATCGTAACCTACTCACATGAAAGCAGATACCCAAGATACAAGACAGCACATTCTCGATACTGGCTACCAGTTGATTGCTCAGCAGGGCTTTTCAAATGTAGGGCTGTCGCAACTACTCAAACATGCCGATGTGCCGAAAGGCTCGTTTTATCATTACTTCAAATCCAAAGAGCAATTTGGTGAAGCCCTGATCCAAGACTACTTCGAGCATTATCAAGGTCGACTACGAGAGCGCTTTGAAGATACATCACTAACAGGGTATGACCGTTTGATCGGTTATTGGCAGTGTTGGATCGATGTTCAAGCACAAGAGTGTGCTACGCAGCGTTGTTTGGTGGTAAAACTTAGCGCAGAAGTCGCTGATCTTTCAGAAATGATGCGTGTTGCTTTGCTCGATGGTGTTGAAAGCGTGTTGGGGCTCATTGCTGACTGTATTGAAGAAGGCATCAAAGATGGCTCTATTGCCAAAATGGATAGCTATAAAGCAGCAGAACACCTTTATAACCTTTGGGTTGGCGCGAGCTTACTCTGCAAGCTAACCCAGACATCTACAGGGTTACAGCGTGTTATGAAATCTACCCAAGCCATGCTGAAAAATGGCATGTATGAATCTCTATAACCAGTGATTACTGGTTGTATCTAAATTAAAACCTTCAGACTTTTGCTTCGTATTTTACTTGTAGCAAAAGTTCGCCTTAATACTAGACGACTGGTCTATTTTTAAGGTTGTTAATAAGAACTTATATAAAGCCAGGATATTGAAAGGACATTGTATGACTGTGACTACAACTCAAAACCGCCGCATTGTTTTAGCTGCTCGTCCGCATGGTGCGCCTAAAACCAGTGATTTTCGTATGGAAACTGTGGCGAAGCCAACCCCTCAGGCCGGTGAAATGCTTTTACGTAGTGTGTATTTATCACTAGATCCTTACATGCGTGGCCGTATGAATGATGCCAAATCGTATGCTGAACCTGTAGCGTTAGATGATGTGATGGTTGGTGCTACGGTTTGTCAGGTTGAAGTATCAAACAATCCTGATTTTCCGGTTGGCGAGTGGGTACTGGCCTACACTGGCTGGCAAGATTATGGTATTTCTAACGGCGAGGGTTTGATTAAGTTAGGTCAAGATCCACAAGCGCCGTCTTTTGCTCTTGGTATTATGGGTATGCCTGGTTTCACAGCATACATGGGGCTTCTAGATATTGGTCAGCCGAAAGAAGGGGATACTTTAGTGGTTGCTGCCGCGACAGGGCCTGTGGGCGCAACTGTCGGGCAGATTGGTAAGCTAAAAGGTTGTCGCGTTATTGGTATTGCTGGTGGCGAAGAGAAGTGCCGTCATGCCGTTGAAGTCCTAGGTTTTGATGTTTGTATTGACCACAAAGCTGATGATTTTGCAGCGCAATTAGCGGCTGCTTGTGGCAATGGTATCGATGTGTATTTTGAAAACGTCGGCGGTAAAGTTTTTGATGCGGTGTTGCCGTTATTGAATACAGGTGCTCGTATTCCGCTATGTGGCTTGATTTCTCAGTACAATGCGACATCGCTTCCAGAAGGTCCTGATCGTATGTCTATGTTAATGGCGACCTTATTAATCAAGCGTATCAAGATGCAAGGCTTTATCATTTTTGATGATTACGCACACCGTTACGGTGAGTTTGCTCAAGCTATGTCAGCGTGGTTGGCGGAAGGTAAGATCCAATACCGTGAACATTTAGTGGAAGGTTTTGATAACACCGTAGAGTCTTTCATTGGGCTATTAGAAGGTAAAAACTTCGGCAAAATGGTGATTAAAGTTAACGATCCGCTATAAGCTGAGCTTTTGATTTATTCAGTTAAATAACAGACGCTAAGGTGCTTGTTTCTCTGATTGCTGTTCATCACGAGAAGTTACGTGCCTTGGCGTTTTTGTTTTTAGTTCTCACATTTTTGTTTCTTGAGTCGTCAAGGGTATACAATGCTTTCAATTGGCCAACTAAGTAGTATGGAAATGAACGTCGAACATATCTGGGGCGAGTACCGAAGCAGTCTCCAAGCTTTCTTGCGTAAAAATGTATCAAATGCAGCTGATGTCGATGATTTGCTGCAAGAGGTATTGATCAAAACATATACCCACATGAAGACGATTAAAGATCCATCGCAAATCAAATCGTGGCTGTTTCAGGTTGCTAACAACGCGATCATCGATTTTTATCGTAAGCAGGGTAGGCAGCGTTTAGTTGAAGGTGAGGAGTTATGGCATGCTGAAGATGATAGCAGTGTTCATAACGAGCTTAGCCAATGTTTGACGCCTTTCATCCAAGCATTGCCTGAAGGCGAGGCACAAATGTTAACGGCTATTGAGATCAACGGCGAGTCGCAAAAAAGTTATGCAGAAAAGCAGGGCGTTAAATACTCGACCTTAAAATCTCGGGTTAATAAAAGCCGAGAGCACCTGCTGGAACTCTACAAAGAGTGCTGTGACTTTACCTTAGATGCGAATGGAAACCTGATGGACTATGAACAAAAGCCATCGAGTTGTAATAAGTGTTAGCGATTAGCGTGTTCATCACCCGCTGTTAGTAGTTAGCTGAAATGGTTACGAAAAAATAGGAAAACCGCTGATCAAGATCAGCGGTTTTTTTGTGCCTGCCGTTTATACGGATAGCAACGGTGGGGGGATGTTGCTACTTCACTCAGGGCAAGAGCAATTATGAGGAATAAAGAGGGCTTTAAAAACAGATAGAGTGTAAAATTTTACTACCGCTTTTCCCGTTAAATTCGCTCTATTTTGGTGTAAATTGCTGAATAAGCGCTAAAAGGGGAATAAAGATTAAAAGAGGTTGCTGGTTTTGCATGATGTAAAATTGTTTCGATACTATGTTCGCTTATTGCCATTTGGAGCGAAAGCCGCGTGTTCTGTCACCTTATCTGAAGTTGCCGATAAACTGAGTGCCAGTTTGCGTCACGCTCGCAATTTGCTGAAAGAGATGCAAGGTCAGCAATGGCTTAGTTGGCAGCCGAGTGTAGGGCGGAATCAACGTTCGGTACTGACTTTGAATTTGACCAAAGCTGAACTGCAACAGCTGATCGCGATGCAATATGTCGAGCAAGGCTTTTACGATAAAGCGCTCGATATGTTAGGAGGCGATCAGCAGTGGTTTGGATCGTTATTGAAAGACACTTCAGGGGCGAGCCAACGGAGCGGAGAGCTGCATTTACAGCTAACTTACTATCGTCCATTTAAGCGTATTGTCCCGCACAATCCACAGCGTAATAGTGAACGTTTTCTCCTTCGCCAGCTTTATAGTTGTTTGGTGAAATGCACATCGTCTGGAGTAATAGAAGCTGATTTGGCACACACATGGCGTAGTGAACAAGAGGGACGTTACTGGAAGTTCTATTTGCGCCCTGGGTTGACGTTTCATGATGGTCAGCCAATCACTGCGCATACCATAGCGACTTTGTTTGAATTATTGAAAACTCACCCGTGTTATGAACGTGAGTTAGCGCATTTAACAACAGTCACTGCACTGCGAGAGCAAACCTTAGTCTTCGAATTGTCTCAGCCTGATTTGGGCTTTTCTGGTTTGTTGGCTGATCCTAAATACTCTATTCAACCAGCTGAGCAGTTATCATCAACGTACTTGAATATAGTGGGGAGTGGGCCGTTTCAAATTGTCAGTCATACTCAAGATAAGCTGCATATGCAGGCATTTCCGCATTATTATGCGTGTCGAGCTTTAACCGATGAAGTTACGATTTGGCATGTTCCGCACTTAGATAGTCATAAGCGCTTTATTCAAGATCCGAGCGAAGAGCAAGTATCAGAGGTATCACCAGAGTTGCCGTCTTGTCGACAATACCTTGAGCGTATGGAAGATGACGAGCAAGTTACTCAGCCGCGTGCAACCGATGTATTGCTGACAGATCGAAAGTTAGACGCAGTTTCTTATTCCGATACCCAACCCATCTTATTGGAGCATGGTTGCATGTATGCGGTGTTCAATCAGCGTGCTTCAAAGTTAACCGCTATGCAGCGAGATTGGTTACGGGCTTTTCTTGATCCTAAAGCTTTATTGGCTGCAATTGGTACATCGGAAGATGAGCAGGGTTTACAAGCCGCGACGAATCTATTGCCAATTTGGACACCAGTGCTAAAGCCGGGTATTGGAGCGAAAGGGCATGTGGATTTGAAGCCGAACAAGATCACTATTGCGTATTACAGTCAGAGTGAATTGATCAACGCGGTGAAAGGAATGATAAGCCTGTTAACCGATAATGGAGTCGAGGTTGAAGCAAACCTTTACCTTTATGATGAAATGCAGAGTCTGATTGATTCAGAAGCGCTAAGCGAGGATCTTATCCTAGCCAGTACCAGCTTAGATGATAACCGTCCAGCATCGGCATTTCGCTGGTTTTATGGTGATTCACTCCTCCACAATGCATTGCCAATGCAGGAACAGCAATGGCTTGATGAGCAGTTAATTGCAATCCGACAAACTCGTCAGCTACCTGAATATCTTGCGGCGATAGAACCTTTGGCAACGGCTATGGTAAATGCCTCTTGGGTTGCACCTTTATATCACTATAAGCAAATGCTGCGTTTTCAGGATGTATTAAAAGGTGTTGCTATTACGAACTGGGGCTGGCCAGAAATTAAAGATATCTGGATTGAAGATTAGTTTAAGAGCAATAGAAAAATTAATGGTGCTAGAAATTAACCTTATTGTTGTTTAATGACATACATTTATTAAATTAAAAGATGGTGGATAAATAAATTTAATCATGATGATTACTTTTGTTTATCCTATTTTTCGTCTATTTATATAATTTATGGTAATTTATAAAATGAGATGTAAATATAATGATGGCGGAAATGAAATCTGTAAAAAAATGCTTACAGTAGAAAATTACGAATAATTTATAATAATTGACTCAGTTGCCGCTAAGCCTATTATGACGCTCCACAAATTACGTGTAGCCCCTCCATAAATAGGTTAAAGAAAATGAATTATAAAAATTTGTCGATAGGCAAAAAAATAGGCGTAGTCTTTTTTTCTATCGGTATTGCTGTAGCTGCATTAGGTTATTTTCTGACATCTGAAATTGACCAAATCAAAGGCAATCTCCTTGGTATCACTGATGGTATGGTGCCTAAAATCGTCTTAGTCCAAGAGCTTCAGATAGACATTACGACTTTAAGGAAAGATGAGTTCTCCTTATTGCCTAATATTAACCATCCGAAAATCGGTGAATGGTTGGGTGCCGTAGATAAAATTAAAAGTAAGATTGATAATGATTTAAAACGCTACGAATCAATGTTAACAACTGACGAAGGACGCCGTGTATTTGAACAAGTATCTCAAAGTTGGAAAAATTATAAATTAAGTACGCAAGACTATGCGCCTGCCATTAAAGCTGGAGATATTACTAGAGCGAATAATGCGGTTTTAAATTCCCTAGAGGTATTTAATAAGCTTCATTCTTCACTTGAGCATTTAATGAAATTAACGCATGAGGAAAGTCAATTAGAGCGTTCTTATGCATTAGATAGTGTGGAGCAATCTAATTTATATTCATTAATTGGTATTGTTTTAATTATTACCTTTATGGTGGTAATGAACCTATTTTTAACCCGTCAAATTTGTTCGCCTTTAGATCTGGTTGCTGCAATGGCACAGAAAATTGCTTCTGGCGACTTAACCTACCAGCTAAAGCGTAAAGAAATTGGTAATGATGAGTTAGGTGATTTAGCTGATTCTTGTATTCGCATGCAAGATCGCTTGCGTGACTTGGTACATGACATTTCAAGTGCGGTGACTCAGCTAAGTGCGGCTATTGAAGAAGTTAGTACTGTATCTGCTCATTCTGCGAATGGTATGAAGCAGCAACAGGATGAGTTAACTATGATTGCGACGGCCATGAATCAGATGCAATCAACAGTTAATGAAGTGGCAAATAACACCGAAGATGCTTCTGAGTCTGCGAATAAAGCGACGGAAGATGCTAACGAAAGTACCCGTGTGGTGAACCGTAACATTGAAGAGATCCAGCGTGTTGCGAGTGTGATTGAGCATGCAGGTGACATGGTGTCTCAGCTAGAGCAAGACTCTGCAAGTATCAGCATGGTTGTTGATGTGATCAGTGGTATTGCTGAGCAAACTAACCTGCTAGCGCTTAATGCTGCAATTGAAGCGGCACGTGCGGGTGAGCAAGGCCGTGGTTTTGCCGTGGTTGCAGATGAAGTAAGAACCTTGGCTGGTCGAACATCGGAATCAACCAATGAGATCATCACGATCATCGAAAAACTTCAGCAACGCGCCAAACAAACTGGCGAAGCAACCAAAGAGAGTTGTCAGTTAATTCATTCTTGTGTTGAGCAAACTGAGCTAACAGGTTCGCATATCACCCAAATTGAAGGCGCGGTTAACCAAATCGCCTCAATGAACATGCAAATTGCAAGCGCTTGTAGTGAGCAGAACTCGGTGACAGAAGAGCTAGGCCGTAATGTCGAAAACATTAACCTGTCTTCACAGGAAGTCGCAGCAGGGGCTAACCAAACTTCTCAAGCATGTAATGAGTTAAGTCAGCTTGCAAGTAGCCTTCAGAATGTCGTGGGCCGTTTTAAAATCATGTAATGAACTAGCTTGTAAGCCTTTGCTTGGTAGCTGAAATACGAATAAGGTCTGCATATCGCAGACCTTATTTTTGCTTATCATTTCTTTAACGGCATATTTGACGAAACCAATCGGTGATTGTTGTAATCACATCTTTTTGCAGCGGCTTCAATACTGCCGTTGAAGGATGCAACAATACATAGCCAAAGTGTCCTCCTTGAGCCGCAAAATCGACATGTAGCTTATGAAACACTTGATGCTGCTTATCATCGAGTAGGTGAATTGGCAGCAGTGCATAGCCCTCAACTTCTAGCAGTGCGACTAAGACATCGCTATCACTAACAATGCTTATCTGTGGTGAAATGGCACTCTGTTGCCCAAGCTTGCTGTCGAGAAAATCTTCGAGCATAAACTGACGATGTAATTGTAACTCAGACATCGACACTTCTTTTTGGGTAGCAAGTGGTGAGTCTTGATGCACAAAAAAATCAAACTTAGGGTAACCAAGATTAATAAAACTGACACCAGTATCTGGGTGAACTGCTCCTTGGTTTAAGGCAATTGCAAAGTCAGCATCCCCTTTACTTAGCAGCTCAACTGCCTCATCACGATTACGCTGTAACCAATTGATATCTGTCATGCGGTGCTGCTGACGAAGTTGTTTATCAAAGCCTTGGATGGCATGTGCAGGCAGTGACGCATCGTAGCAGATAGTTAGACTGGTCTTTTCACCCATAGATAGGCTGTCAGTTGCTGACTCTAATGCATTCATCTGATAGATAATAAATTTTGATGGACGCAATAAGGCTTTGCCTTGCTCCGTTAGCACTGGTGAACGACCTGTTCGCTTAAACAAGGTGACGTCCCAATCAATTTCAAGATCGGTCACTTGATGATGCAATGTAGATCGATCTTTTCGTAACACTCGTGCCGCTTTACTGAATGAGCCATGTTCTGCGACAGCGACAAAAGCACTCAGTTGATCAAAGGTAGCCCTTGGCATTTCTCAGTCTCCCTATTGTTATGTTGTAAATCATACAACATAACTGAGATTTTCTGCTTGTTGCTTTGACGTAAATTAGTACTCAACGATAACAAGAAAGGGCATTGACCATGAAAAACCTACTCAAAAAAACGGCAATCGCATTGACCGTTGCAGCTTCGTTCGCATCAACAGCTAATGCTTGTTCACGATTACTATGGGAAACCGACGATCATGGTGTGTTTGTTAGCCGTACCATGGATTGGATGGAAGCAAATCAACCTACGGTAGAAGTGCGTCCTGCTGGTCAAACGTATAAAGGGTATACAACTGATAATGCTTTAGAGTGGACATCTAAGTATGCGTCTATCGGTATGACCATTTACGGTGTTGGTATCATTGATGGTTTCAACGAAGCGGGTTTTTCAGCCAATGCGCTGTTCTTAGATGAAGAAACATCGGGCGATATTGATGGCGAAAAAGCGCAAATTATTAATGCGGCATTCACTGCTTACCTGATTGATAGCTTTGCTACGGTCAGTGAAGCGCTAGAGAACATTCATACGATTGAGATCCAGCAGTTTGAGCACAATGGTATAGCGATGAAGGGTCATTACTCCATTCAAGATGCTTCGGGGGATTCTGCAGTATTGGAGTTTGTGGAGGATAAGTGGAACATTTATCACGGTAAACAATACGATGTGATGACCAACAGCCCTGAGTTTGCTGAGCACTTAAAAAATTGGGAAAAAGCCAAACCCAAAGCGGATGATGTGATTGATGGTAACTTTACTGTGCCGGGTAACATCATGTCGTCCCAACGGTTTGTTTGGAACAAGTATATGAAGTCACAGCTTAAAGAGCCGAGTAGCTATGTAAATGGTATCGCGAAACTCGACAGTGCAACGTATAAAATCCCAATGGATGCTGCAAACCGTCCTGATGCGAATGGTGTGATGCGTGGTTACGCCACATTGTACTCAGTAGGCTATAACTTGGATGAGAAAGTACTGCAAGTACGTTACCAATATGATGATAGCTACACTCACTACTTTGTTGACTTCAATAAAGTAAATAACGGCAAAACTTATAGTCTACAGGCTGATTTATCAGACTTATTTGGTGATGTGACAGGGCGACTTAAAGTTGACGATGGCGTAATGTCACAATACAAAACGCAATAGTTGGTTTTAAAGAAAGCTGAAAATTAAAGACAAAAGCGCTCTGCCAATGCTGAGCGCTTTGCCATTTGAGCAGTTAAAACTGACGACCAACGGAGGCGAATTGCATGTTGTTTTCGTAGTCGCCCGTTAGCATGCCAAGCTCAAGGATCTCTTCAACTTTTGAGCTTAGGTATACATCGCTGCCACCCAGTACGGTACTTAGCACTTTGGTCTTATGAACGTCAGTGATTGGCACGTCAAAGATGTTCTGATCGATAACCACAAAGTCAGCATATTTACCTTGGCTAATCGAACCGATTTCGTCAGCGCGTTTTTGGCTGTCAGCGCCACCTTGCGTATATAGCCATACTGCATTTTCAAGTGAAACCGCGTGCTCTTCGGCATTCATTGAAGGACCGCTAGTAACGCCAGGACCTCGGCGAGTCACTGCGGTTTCAATAGCAATCCAAGGGTTTACTGGTGTTACTGTCCAGTCGGTACCAATTGAGCATGGTGCACCACTTTCAAAGATAGGCTTCATTGGGTACATGTTGTTCTGTACGCGTTCAGCACCGATGTCTTGTTCAACAACGCGAATCGCTGGCATGTCGTACCAGAAGACAGGCGAAAACTCAGCGTGAACATTTAACTCAGCAAAACGATTGATATCTGCTTTATCAACCATAGCAACGTGAGCCACACGGTGAATGAGTTTGTCTGCGTTGTTGTTTGGCACTGTTTTGCGTAACTCTTCGACGCTATCTAACACGAGGCGTGCCGCGCCGTCACCAGCACAGTGAGCATGAACACATAGTCCCATCGCATCGTATTTGAACAATCCTTCTTTATATTGTTCAGGCGTGTTTCGCCATGGGCCGATATAGCTGTCGCTACCTTCATAAGGGTGGACGAGTCTTGCTGTTTGACCAGCGGCTGCACCATCCAGAATGTATTTTACGCCAAGGATCTTAACTTGCTTACCGTTGTATTGCTGGTGGTTGTCAATGTAGCTATTTGCCAGCGCCTGCATTTTCGGTGTAACAAACTCGACAGGCACGGTTGCATAAACAGCAAGGCGCAGTGTGAGCTCATCTTTATCATCAAGGTATTTGTAGGCTTGACCGTACATTTCACGTGACCAAACTTCACTCACTGAAGTCAGGCCGTAGCTGTTTAGGTAGCTAAAAATAGGCTTTAGTTGCTTGTCGCCAAGCTCTTGTGGGGTTGGTAGGGTTTCTAGCCATTTTTCCCATGCAACATTGGCCGCGAGTTCGCGTAGAACGCCAGTAAGTTCACCATTTTCATCTTTAACAAAGTGGCCACCGACTGGGTCTGGTGTATCTTTTGTAATGCCACAAAGCTCTAGTGCTTTGGAGTTCACCAGTGCGGCATGACCTGAACATTCCCAAAAGAATGCAGGTTTATCTGGAATTAATTCATCAAGGATCTTTTTGTGCGACGGCATACCGAACATTTTTATGGCGCTACCGTCATCCCAAAGGTAATCAAGGTTGCCACCAAACACCCATTCTTTATGTGGGTTTTCTTTTAGCTCTTTTTTAACTAAAGCTTTAAATTCATCCCATGTGGTAGAAAGCTCATCAACACGCACATTATTGTAGTTTTCTACAGCCATTTCAGGGTGCATGTGATCATCGATAAGCCCTGGTAAAACGGTATGACCACGAAGATCTACCACTAGTGTTTGCGGTGTTCGTAATTTTAGAATCTCTTCGGTTGTACCCACTTGGATGAACTTTTCGCCTTGAACAGCAAAAGCTTCTGCCCATTTCTGGTTGCTTTTATCGCCTTGGTAGATTTTACCATTGACGTACAGAACAACTTTATCCGTGACCTTGCGAGCCTTGCTGCTGGTTGTACTTGCCACGGCTTGTGCAACAGGGCAGGTAGCAGCGGCAATAGCGGCAGCACCACCCGTCGCTTTTAGGAAGTTTCTACGACTTAGTTTGCTAAGAATATTGTCGTTATCGGTTAGGTCTAACATCTTACGTTTCACGGTTTTGCCTCCATCTAAATCGAGCTAGAGCTTTTATGCTTGCAGAAGATTAACGACCTCAACTCTGGCTCTAAGCTCGTATGTACCCATGCTATATCGCTAATAGTGAGCACTATTGCTTATTGTTTGATATTGAATTATCTGTATCTCGATATTGCACACTGCATGTTTTGATATCAAATTAATTTTCGGGCTGATAATGGAAAAGTGATTAGATATTGATTTGAAGCAAAACCTATAGCGTTTTTTGACTTAGAAATATGAATAATCTTGATATTTCCGCGTTAAGAAAGTGGCACTACTGAGTGATTTGTAATTAGATATGTTGGTGATATTAATTATCATTTGCATTGATTTCCGGGTTAAGGCGAATTAAGATGCCTGACGAAATGCTCCACAGAAATAATCATAAGTAACTCCAGCTGTATTTAATTACAGCTGGCGGTGGCATTTTCTATTAGTAATTTGTGTTGTATAAGGAATAGAGGCATGAATTTCACTTACACAAAATTAGCTTTAGCAGTTTGCTTATCATTTAGTTCTACCATTTCTATTTCAGCTGAAAACAATAATGATCAGTTAGAGACTATTGTTATAACCGCTGAAAAAATAACAGCTGAATCGCAAAAGACACCACTCAGTGTTTCTGTATTATCTGATTATGATGTTGAAAGGGCGGGTATTGAAAATACTTTCGATGTTGTAAAAAGAACGCCTAATGTATCTATGATTAAAGCGGGTAATCCTTCTGATGCAAGTTTCCTTTCTATGCGAGGAATCACGCCAACAATGGAAGGTTCTCAGTCTGTTTTATTTTTGATTGATGGGGCAATGTACCAAACATTTGATACAGAGTTATTAGATGTTGAGCGTATTGAAGTATTGCGAGGTCCACAAGGAACCTTATACGGTCGTAATGCATCATCGGGTGTAATAAGTATTCATACTAAAGACCCTGACCTTTTTACTGAAGGCAGTGCAGGTTTAACTTACGGAAATTATAATCAACTTAAAGGTAATATTATTTCTGGTGGCGCTATTGGAAGTAGTGATGAGTGGGCATATCGGACTGCATTACAATATGCAAAAAATGATGGCTACTTTACGAGAGACTACGACAATAAAGACGATGTAAATAAAGTGAAAGACTTTAATGGTCGAGTAAAAGTTCGCTGGATGCCGATAGATCAACCATGGGATATTATTGCGACTGTCGATGCGCAAAATCGCCGTAATGGAAACATGTCGTTTGCCTCATTAGATCAGATTAAGAAAGATAGCCATAAGGTTTATTCAAACTTTGAAGGTGAAACTAAAGCTGATATTTATACGGGGTCGATTCGTGCGACTTATGCTGCAGATAACTTCGATGTCACTTCTATTACTGTTTATACCGAAGAAGATAAAGCAGATAACCAAGATCTTGATTTCACGCCAGCTGATGTTCAAGAGCTCTTTATTGATTCAAATTTTTCTCGTGTAACACAAGAGCTGAGATTGAGCTCTAATCAGGATAGTGCGTTACGCTGGGTTGGTGGGCTGTATTTCTTTGATGAAACAGCTAAAAACGACATCGATATGAAGGTGAAAGCTTTTGGGATGTTTAATACCACCAAAACAGAGTCGAAAGTAAGCAACTACGCTGTGTTTGGGAATATTAACTATCAATTTGCTGAAAAATGGGAAGCGATAGCAGGGCTTCGGTTTGATTATCAGAAGGTTAAGTTTGATTATAGCGATAAGTCGAACATGGGGATCCCAAACTCTGAAGGTTCAGACGAGGCTAACTTCAATGAGTGGCTGCCTAAAGTTGGTTTAAACTACTACGCGACGAATGATGTCATGATGTACGCCAGTATCGCTCGTGGATATAAGAGCGGTGGTTTTAACATGCTGACGCCAGCTAACTTGTCACCTAAGTTCGATCCTGAATACACAATAAACTATGAGCTGGGTATGAAGAGTGAATGGTTTGATAACCGTGTTCGCTTTAATTCTTCCGTGTTCTGGATTGATTGGAAAGATCAACAAGTCGAGCAACAATTATATCCTAAGTCATTTACTCAAAATGCAGGTAGTACAGTTAGTAAAGGTATTGAATTTGAACTGTCATGGCTAATTCAACCGGGCTTAACGGCGTGGGCGAATGGTGGTTATAACGATGCTAGCTTCAATGACTTTGTCAGCAAAGCTTACGATAACAGCGGTAACGTTATAGGTAAAAATGATTACACAGGTAATCGTCCTGCCAATGCACCTAAATACACTTACAGCTTAGGCATTGACTATAACTTCTTAGAAAATTACTTCGTGTATGCAGATTATAATGTCACTGGTGATTTTTATTTCGATAATGCTAATACCACCAAGCAAGATGCTTACGGCATTCTTAATCTAAGGGGCGGTTATACAAGTGCTAATTTAGACCTTATCTTATGGGCGAAAAACGCACTTGATGAAGAATACCTTACTCGCGCCTTCCCTATGGGGGATGGAGCAAATAAAAAATGGTATGGCCGCTCAGGTGATCCAATGACATTGGGTGCCACAGTCAATCTTAAGTGGTAATGACTGGCAAACTGTATTTGCCCTGCTTTTGAATGTTAATAAATATTCCTGAACATGTTTATTTTGAAGGTAGGGCATATTGTTTGGTTACAAAGGAAGTTATTCATTTATGAGTTCTGATAGTAATAAAAAATTAATTCTCATTATTTGCTGTCTCTACTTTGTTCAAGGTATTCCTATTGGCTTAACCTTTCATGCTATCCCGACACTATTAAAAACCTTAGGGTTACCACTAGAGCTTATTTCCATGATTCCACTTGCGGGGATCTTTTGGGCAATCAAATTTTTATGGGCCCCGTTTGTTGAAAATCATTGGTTAGAGTCAGTTGGGCGAAGAAAGTCTTGGATTATCCCAATGCAACTTACTATGGTTGCAACACTCATTACCTTGGCAATGATTTCAATTAATGAGCAAACGCTGCTGTTGGTTACATTCCTTCTCGCGACTATTTCTATTGTGGGCTCGACGCAAGATATCGCTACTGATGGACTAGCGGCTGATCACACAGATAAATCCGATCTTGGTTTGGTGAATGCAATACAAGTGTCGGGCATTATTATTGGGATGCTACTTTCAGGACCATTCGCCATGATTGCCTTTGAACAAATAGGCTATCAAATAAGTATGCTGTTACTAGCTGCCATTGCTTTCTTGGCTTTGATGCCTGTTTTACTTTGGCAAGAGCCTCAAGTTCAAAATGTGACTGAAAAGACCAAAGCCTCGTTAATTAAATTCTTTAAAACACCGAGAGCGGTATCAACCTTGATTTTATGTTCATGCGCCACGTTATGTGGAGTGATCATTATGGCGTTATCAAAATTCATACTGGTCGATTTGTCTTGGTCTATGTCTCAAGTCGGTATGCTGACTGGCGTTGGTCATTTACTTGTGATGTTGGTGGGGTGCTTTGTTGCAAGTAACTTCATTAAACGCCATGGTTACCGCGTAACGCTCTTAACTGGTTTGAAGATAGTACTGTTGGGTGGATGCTTATGGATTGCGATAGCTGAGAACTGGTTAGCTGGCGCTTGGAGTGTTTGGGCTACATCGATCATCGTTGGCTTTGGGATGGGGTTTGTGGCTGTAAGCACTTATACATATTCTATGCGTTTTTCTCAGCAAACGACCCAACCAGCCACCAACATTGCTTTCTTTCAAGGAACACAGACTTTTGGTGAAATAATTTTTTCTTCAGTCGCAACGAGCCTTGCAGGTGTTGCAAGCTATAGTGTCGCTTTGGGAATGGGGGAGCTAATTGCACTATTGTGCTTATTTGCTTTGGTGAAGCTTAGTTATTACAGCCATTGGCGTGATGCGCATTGCTAGTTATAAAGTCACTTTTATTATAAGCATTTGAAAAGCTGTTTATTTCCGACGATATAATTTGCCCTAGCGATATTTAAGATTTACTTTGACTACAATTAAGAATAGCAATCGCAGATTAAGCCTTTGTCATAGAAATTTTCGATATTTATGACGCCATTAAAAAATAATGGCAGTTTGTCATGCTATTATGCGCGCATTATTACTATATCTTTGACTGAATAACTTCCGGAGCCCAGTTCCACTTATGTGGGTGCTATCGGGAGAGAGTCGCGAGCAATGGAGTGAGTGTGGCATGAAAGATTATGAGTTGATTTGTGATCGTATCAGGGCAAAAAAGGCGCAATGGCATAATATAAAAGCATCGCTGCTGATGAGTGATGTTGAGGGGTTGATTATGGATATTGAACCTTATTCAAATGCGGATCGAAATGCATCACATATTAGCTTTTTACTTAAAGACTTACTCGAAGTGCTGAGTATTGATTTTAAGTCTTCAGCAGAGAAAGAATGTGCATTTAAGTGTCTAGTGAATGAAATTGATTGTAGTTTAGCACCCAAGTAGCACACTAAGTCTTGGCTGGTTGATATTGATTAATGCCAATCAGCCATCGCTCTGTACCTTCTTCCAAATCATCCGCGTTTTCTACGTAACTATTTGTCTAATTATCCAATTTATCTTAACTATCTGAATAATCATTTATCTTACAGAATGTTCTCTGTGTGTTTTTTATATCTGAACTTATGGAGCTACGACATAGAGGTGTGTTGATAATAGCGAAAATACGTTTTTGCTTGAGAGTATATGATATAGAGCAGAAGAGATATTTGGGAAGAAACTGGAGCGGGCAGCGGGAATCGAACCCGCATCATCAGCTTGGAAGGCTGAGGTAATAGCCATTATACGATGCCCGCTTTATGACTGAAGTGAATTCAGCTGGTGATTTGCATCGAACGAGATACATAATGGCAAATTCTCAGAATTAGAAAAGCAATGTTTTTTGCAGTGTGATCAAAATCACGTAAAGTGCATTTAATTGTATATTAAACAGGCGGTTAGTATGTTTTTAGTCTGATCTCTAAAACGGCTTTCGGCTTTGTATCTGATTAGCATAAGGGGGTTATGAATTAGTGGCTATGAAAGGGGAGGCGCGATCTTAGTATCGCGCCGAAAGCGGTATACTCATTTGCTTCCAAAGTCAGTTATCTTGTCTTGTAAGGCTGTTGGCTAATATTCACCTTCTTGCTGCTGCTTTTGTTTCTTTTTCCAATGTTCTTGTGGGTCATAGTTCTCATCGCAAATATCGATAGAAAAACCCATATCAACAATTTCCTTTAAGGTGAGGTTGTCGGCTAGCTGAGCGGTTTCACCTGCAGCATTTTTAAATTCCATATCACTCTACCTTGGTGCGTGACACACCTTGTCATGTTATCGCTTTGTCTCCACAAGCTTCTGCTTGCAGATTTAGTCATCATCGAGCTAAGTATTGTTCCTTTTGCCTTAACAGGCCTCTGAACGTTTACCTGCATCGATTGGTATAACTATAGGAGGTGATAGCGGAGTTTTCCTCTACGCACAGCTTAGAAAGCAATGCCCGCGTATCAGGAGTGATGATTTCCTACCCATTTGCACTTCAGAGACCACATAAAAGTAACGTTTATATCTAAATACGATTAAACTGTATAAATGTACAGTTGTTATTTGACCGAGTGATAGAATATGGCTGAATTTCCGTTGTTTATTGAGCCTGTTCGTTGTGGCTTTCCATCGCCTGCTGATGGCCATGAAGAGCGACTTGAACTTGATGATTATCTTATTCGAAATCCTAATGCGACCTTCATGCTACGTGCTGCAGGTGATTCGATGACTGGTGTTGGGATTTATGATGGCGACTTATTGGTTGTCGATAGGGCTGAGCCTGTTGTGCCAGGGCGCATTGTGATCGCCCGTATTTATGATGAATTTACCTGTAAGCGTTTGATCCGTCATCAGGGGGCTTGGTGGCTAAAAGCAGAGAATCCAAGCATGGCGCCTTTTCCATTACCCGAAGACTCTGAGATTTTTGGCGTTGTAACTCGCAATATTCACGATTTGTTGAAAGTGTAATGACGACCAAACTAACCGGATACCGCGATCAGGTGTGGGCGCTGGTGGATGCAAAAAGCTTTTATTGCTCCTGCGAACAATTGTTTGATCCTAAGTTGGCGAATAAGCCTGTTGTTGTATTGAGCAACAATGACGGCTGCTGTGTTGCGATGACGCAACAAGCGAAAGCGTTAGGGATCAAGCGAGGTGCGCCTTGGTTTAAAATCGCGCATGAAGCGCGTCGTCTTGGTGTGGAGGTGCGTAGTTCTAATTACACCTTGTATGCCGATATGAGCCGCCGATTTGTTGAGGAGCTCAGTGCATTTTCCCCTCATGTAGAGCAGTACAGTATTGATGAAGCGTTTGTGCGTCTTGATGGTTTTAAACTCAGTGAATTGACCGAGTATGGGCGTGAAATGAAAGCGACCATAGAACGTAATATCGGCCTGCCTGTACGTGTTGGGATTGGTGCTACGCCTACGTTAGCAAAGTTAGGGAATCAAGCGGCTAAACAGTACGAGCACAAAGTCGGTGGCGTTATTCAAATCGATACTGATCATAAGCGCCGATGGTTATTAGAGCGTACTGAAATTAATGACATTTGGGGAGTAGGGGCAAAAACGGCCACACGGTTGCACACGGCGGGTATTCATAATGCACTTCAGCTGGCAGACAGTGAGCCTGCTGATATAAAACGGTTATGGAATGTGGTGCTGGCCCGTACCGTGTTGGAGCTTCAAGGTGTTGCTTGTATTGATCCCGGCGACATTGATGAAAAGAAAAAGCAGATTTTATCAAGCCGTAGCTTTGGTACTGGTATTTCAAATTACGATGATTTGAAAGCGGCGTTGGCGTTTCATTGTCAACGAGCCGGAGAAAAATTACGTCGACAGGGGAGTCAGGCAAATATCGTCGGCGTATTTTTGCGTACGAATAGGTATAACAACACACCGCAGCACAATCGTAGTAGTGCGATCCCGTTATCATGCCCAAGTCAGGATACCTACAAGTTTTTAGATTGCGCTTTGGCACAGTTGGCACAAATCTATCGACCGGGGTTTGAGTATCAGAAAATTGGTGTGATTTTGGATGAACTCACGGATGCCGTTAATGACAGCTTTCAGCTGGATATGTTTGATACTAGCGCTCTGGCGGAAATAAAACGTCGCGACTTAATGGCAATTACCGATCAGGTTAACGCGCGTTATAAGAATGGCCTGAAGCCAGCCTCTGTGATGAGCTCAACTAACTGGCATATGCGGCAAGCTTTTCGCTCTAATCGTTGGACGACACGTCTTGATGAATTACCCGTTGCTAAGGCATGAATTTCCTTATCTCTACCTAAAAAAGTACGAAAAAGCCCTTATTGTGAGAACAAATAAGGGCTTTATTTTCATGACTTAGCGTCTGTATTTAGCTTGCTTTACTTGTGACGTTTTCAGACGTTACCAAGTGTAAGAAGTGCATGTGACGTTCATACTGCGTGATTGCATCGGCAATAATCTGCTCTTGGGTATAGCCCAACACATCGTATTGCTGACCACCTTGAAGTAAGAAGACTTCCGCACGGTAATAGGTACTTTGTTCTTCGTTAACATACGTAGGTAGTACGAAACGGCGTAGACGAATACCGTAAGCGAAATCTTCAACACCTTCTTTTTCAATCACCATACGTACACGTTCAGGATCAATTACCTGCATACGTGCTGCCAAGCCTTGTGCTTTCATTTCACGAGCAAGAGCGGTAAGGGCTGGTTTTGCGGTGTCGTCAATGAAGGCTTTCGCTTCAGTTTTCTTCGGGTGGTTAACCAATGAAGAAATACGTTCCTTCCAGCTCACACTTGCTTTGCTGTATTGCACTGATGTGTTGTGGTTTTGAACACTCGATAGCAACAGATAATCGTTACGTAGCGCTTTGAACAAGCAGTAACAGAATATCAGTAGCAAAATCATGATAGGGAAAGCACTTGCAATGGTCATGGTTTGCAGAGCAGATAACCCGCCTGCGCCCAGAAGTGCCGCTGCAACAATCCCTTCAGTTACCGCCCAGAACACACGTTGCCAAACGGGTGGCTCTTCTGCACCGCCTGAGGTTAGGGTATCGATCACCAATGAACCTGAGTCAGATGAGCTGACAAAGAAGGTGATAACCAGCATTACGCCTAAGATCGACAGTAAGCTAGAAAGTGGCATGTGCTCGAAGAACTTAAACAGTGCCACAGGTACATTATTACTTACCGCTTCACTTAAATAAGTCGCACCGTGGTGCATGATGGCGTCGATAGCCGTGTTACCGAAAGCTGTGAACCACAAAAAGCCAAATAATGACGGCAGTAATAGCACTCCGATCAAGAACTCACGAATAGTTCGGCCGCGAGAAATACGCGCAATGAACATACCCACGAATGGCGACCAAGAGATCCACCAGCCCCAGTACAGTAGCGTCCAACCACCAATCCAATCTTCTTTTGGCTCGTAAGCAAACAAGTTAAAGGTTTTGTTGACGATATCGCTGAGGTAACTACCTGTATTTTGTACGAAAGATTGCAAAATCAATACAGTAGGGCCAGCAATAATCACAACGGCAACCAGCAATACAGCTAATCCCATATTGATGTTCGATAGGCGTTTAATACCGCCATCTAAACCAAGGACAACTGAGATTGTGGCAAACAAGGTGATCACGGCGATCAAGCCCATTTGTACCGTGGTGTTTTGCGGCAAATCAAACAGGTAGTTAAAGCCTGCATTAACTTGCATTACGCCGAAGCCTAGCGAGGTAGCGACACCAAAAAGAGTACCGATCACAGCGAAAATATCGACCGCGTGACCAATTGGGCCATAAATTTTATCGCCGATGAGCGGGTGTAAGGCTGAGCGAGGTAGCAGCGGCAGTTTGTGGCGGTAAGAGAAGTACGCAAGGGAAAGCGCAACAACGGCATAGATTGCCCATGCGTGTAAGCCCCAGTGGAAGAAAGTGATCTTCATGGCTTCACGAGCCGCTTCAACGGATTGTGGATCACCAACAGGTGGCGACATAAAGTGCATCACAGGTTCTGCAACGCCGAAGAACATCAATCCGATACCCATACCGGCGGAGAATAGCATTGCAATCCAAGAGCCGAAGCTGTAGTCAGGCTCGGAATGATCGGGTCCTAGCTTGATGTCGCCCATACGGCTACACATCACGAAAACAAGGAAGATTAAGAAGATGGCAACGGAAAGAATATATACCCAACTGGCTTGGGTTACGAACCATTTTTGAATAGCGCCAAAGTAGCTTTGCGCGGAGTCGGGCCAAAATACGCCGACAAATGAAAGTAACGTAATAATCACGATAGAAGTGAAAAATACGGGTTTGTTAATGTCTTTTTGAAAACTCATACATCCTTCAATATGCATTGTTGTTACGGTCTAATCCTTTTATGTCGATATTTTCGACGATGAAACTGGCCGTACCCAGTGGGTGCAAAATGCGATTTAAAGCCTCTGTAGATGAAAATAATGACAATATGCTAACAACTAATTGTTTAGGGTTCAAAACAAAATTCTGACGAATGTAATTGCATATCCCTTTTAAATACGGTTTTAGATAGTATTATCAACAGCTTTGGTAAGTGTTTTTATTGGAAAATGATTAGAGGTCGATATGTTGCTTCGGGCTGGTGTTACCGAGTGGTAAATGGTTTTGGAGCTGTGTATAGAAAAGGGTAGAAAACAGTAGCTAAAACCAAGAGGTGAATGGTTTTAGCTACATGCTGTTATTTGGTGGCGAGTAATATAAGCTTTGTGATATTTATCACTGTTCGGTAGAAGTGATTAATGCTTCAAATCGTTCGTTACCATGGAGCATTTCAAAATCAGCTTCATCGGCAGCAAGTTCACGCATTGAAGCACTTTCTGCGATCGAACGTTCTAAATCCGAAATCGCTTGCTCTTCCACACCAAGACAAGAATAAGCACATGCGCGTTGGTAAAGTGCGTGGGCATTGGTGTCGTCGACTTCTAATACGCGGTTACATAAGCTGAGTGCCCAGTGGAATTCACGGATCTCCATTGCGGCATCCGCTTTATGGGTTAGCGCCTCTAAGTCACCCGGACGGATTTTTAAGATCTCATCGTACACTTCCATTTTCTGATCTGGAGTTTGGTAGCTTTGTGCACGTAGCCACAAGTTGTGAACTTCGTTGATTTTCTCGATCTCTTTGTTGTTGTCACTAATGCTACGAGTTTTACGGCGCAATTCGCGTTCTAACACTTGGAATTTCTTCTCGTACTGTTCAGCAATTTGTTGTAGTTGTTGGTCTGCCATCTTCTTGGTGTTGACCCGCATTTCACGCAGCGATTGCCAGCCAATCAGAGCGATCAAAGAGGCGACACCAGCAATAATGTAGAAGAAATAAGTGACGGTAACGTTGGCATAGTTGAGAGATTTATCGGCAACTGCCAATTCACGGTCGGTGATCTCAACGACTAATCGGCGCTCTAAATCCTGTTGATCGGTTCGCAGCGCTTTCAGTTCGTCCAGTACATAGCGCTCCATTAGCGGCTTGTCGTAAATGCTTTTTTCAGAGTGGGGCACATCTTCAGCCAATGCAGAGAAAGTGAGAGGAATAAAAAGAAGGGGTAATATCCATTGCTTTAATCGTTGGAAAAACGGCTTCGATAACTGCATTGCGCTGTCCTAGATCTGAAAAAATTCGTTATACCCTAACAAATTATGAAAGCGATTTGTGGTTATACCAATTTGATTCCGTGTTTTTTGGTTGTTTTACTGCAATAAAAGCCAACCTAAGCGAAGAATCGAGCTCTGGCTTAGGTTGGTGTGTAGCTTGAGTTGATGTTTGGCTTAAATGGGTAGAACGCTTAACAATAGAGAGGCGATGCGGGTGGCTAACGGGTGCTGTTAAGCGCGACCTTTACCTGTGCGGTATAAAAAAGTGGGTACTGCTGCTTTTGTCTTTTTGGAGATTTGCTGCATCAACTTAAAGCTTGGCGATTGGATATCAAAATCTGTTTTCATGTCTTCCAGCATTTGTAGCCACAGCTTGGCTGTCATTTCAGAGTCAGCTAAAGCTCGGTGAAAAACGCCATCGGTTTCAATGTTCTTATAGGTTACTAAGCTGCCTAGTTTATGGTTTGGTGCATCTTGGTATAGGCGGCGAGCAATCAATAATGAGCAGGCAAACTCACCATCATAACGATGGGAAATACGGTCAAACTCGGCATCGAGGAAGCGTTGGTCGAAAGAAGCGTTATGTGCCACTAAATTAGCATCACCGATGAAACTGGCAAAATCCGTCATAACTTCTTCGCATGATGGAGCATCGCTTAGCATGGTATTAGTAATGCCTGTGTAGCCCTCAATGAAGCTGCTGACGCGGCGTCCTGGATTCATTAGCTGTTGGAATTGATCAACGACTTGACCATTTTCTAATTTCACCGCACCAATCTCGATGGCTCGGTCACCTTGATTGGGTGATAAGCCTGTGGTTTCAAAGTCGAGAACGACAACTGTGTTGGCAAGAGAAGAAGTTGAGATATTCATGGTATAAGTCTGAGTAAAATAGGTATATAACGGAACAAACCGTCGGATGAGGAAAGAATAATGTCTAATTCAGTGAATGTCATTCATGATCAAGCGAATAATGAGTACCGTATCGAATTGGCACCAGATTGTTGGGGCAAGCTGAGTTACCAAAAGAAAGGGAATGTGCTGCATATTGACCATAGCTCAGTACCGAGCGAACTTCGTGGTCAAGGCGCGGGCGGTAAAATGATGGAAGCTGTACTACCTGTTATCGAAGAAGATGGCTTTCATATTGTGCCAGTTTGTAGCTATGTGATTCATTACCTTGGTAAGCATCAACAATGGCAACACTTACTCGCGGTGGTTGATGAATAGTCATCAATCCCTAGTGGTAAGTTATTGTATTGAAAGTGTATTAACCCAAAATGACGAATAAATTCCTGTGTGGTATTTAAACTTACATGGGATTTATAAAACTCATGGTTAACTCTTTAAAATTAAATGTAAAAATAGCGCGCTAAATCTAAGTTTGAGTGTTTACTCCTATTTCCTATAGGCATAAAATTGACGCCGAATTTGTCAAGATGACGTAGGTGGAAGTAGAAGTGAAAGCAAAAGGCTTTACTCTCATAGAATTAGTAGTTGTAATTGTCATTCTCGGTATTCTTGCCGTCACGGCCGCACCGCGTTTTCTTGGCACACAAGTTGAAGCGAGAAACGCGACCTTGCAAGCGATGAAAGGCGCTATTCAGTCAGCGGTAGAGATGAGTTACGGTAAACTTGCGATGGCTGGTCTGGAGTCAATCGATGTTGTATCGAATCATAAAGGGTATGATATACCGATTGAAGGTTGTTCTAAATCTGATCCGTGTGATTTTCGTAATGGTTATCCTGCTGCCGATACTCTAACGCTGCCTAAGTTAGTTAAAGACCTTGGAGCTCATAACGCAGATACTGATTGGGCAATTATCTTAGTCAAAGGTCAAGATGATCTAAATGGACGCTTTTCAGTTACGATCACTCGTCGCGATAATATGTACCGTGAAGGTAAGGAAAGTAAATTAGTAAACAACAACTGTTATTTACGATATTTCTCAAGTAATGCCACTCATAACTCTTATGAGATTCAAGTATCGCCTTGTCAATAAAGGCTTAATGCTTCCCCCTAAAAGCTCGTCACTTCACGGTGGCGAGCTTTTTTCTTTCTATCCGCCCAAAGATATCCAGCTAATATGACGAACCGTGCGGAAGATCGAGTTTTTATAATGCGCAGTTGATTAAGCAATAAGTTGCTTTTAGTTTGGGGTGGAAGAGATTGATAAATTTGCTATTACGCTTCTATTTTTAAATCCGTTTGCTCAACCGTTTTGCAAAGAAGAAGGAGTTGTTATGGCGAAGTATCAGTTTTTCCGCAAAGAAGATGGCGAAAAAGCATTTACGTTTTTGAATTCAGAGTCGGTCAGTTTTTCAGAGGAAAAGTCACAACTGTTGGATCAAGGCTTTGTCGTTGATGGGGACTATGTTTATGCCGATACCCAAGAAGAGGCGATTGAAAGGTATAAATCGAATTTCCTGTACCTTTCAGGTGAGTATGCAGCTTCAACAACCTCAGGCAGTCTGTATTATGTGTTTTCAGAAGCCATAAAGTGGCTTAAGCGAAAGTAAAAACACAAGCACTAACACAAACAGTAGGGATGTCGTTGTAGATAGTAAGCTATTTGTTCTCTATGAAGCCAACCAATAAAAAGCCCCAGTACGAGTACTGGGGCTTAATGTTATCTGCGGTAGTTAAACCTTGATAGGATTATTCCCAATCAAGAATTACTTTACCTGACTTACCAGAGCGCATTGCGTCGAAGCCTGCTTGGAAGTCATCAATTTTGTAGTGGTGCGTGATGATAGGTGTTAGATCCAAACCTGATTGGATCAAGCTTGCCATCTTGTACCATGTTTCAAACATTTCACGACCGTAGATACCTTTGATCACCAAGCCTTTGAAGATAACTTGGTTCCAATCGATACCCATATCTTGCGGTGGAATACCTAGTAGCGCAATCTTACCGCCGTGGTTCATGCTAGATAGCATGCCGTTGAACGCAGATGGGTTACCAGACATTTCAAGACCTACATCGAAGCCTTCGTTCATGCCTAGCTCAGCCATTACATCTTCAAGTTTTTCAGTTGCTACGTTTACAGCGCGTGTTACGCCCATTTCACGAGCAAGATCCAAACGGTATTCGTTCACATCAGTGATCACAACGTGGCGTGCACCTACGTGTTTAGCAACAGCCGCTGCCATGATACCGATAGGACCAGCACCTGTGATTAGCACGTCTTCACCTACAAGGTCGAAAGACAGTGCAGTGTGTACAGCGTTACCAAATGGGTCGAAGATTGAAGCTAGATCGTCAGAGATACCTTCAGGGATCTTAAATGCGTTGAACGCAGGGATAACAAGGTATTCTGCGAAAGCACCTTCACGGTTTACACCAACACCGATAGTGTTGCGGCAAAGGTGAGTGCGACCGCCACGACAGTTGCGGCAGTGACCACAAGTGATATGACCTTCACCTGATACGCGATCACCCAGTTCAAAACCACGTACTTCTTGGCCGATACCAACCACTTCACCTACGTATTCGTGACCCACAACCATAGGAACAGGAATGGTTTTTTGTGACCACTCATCCCAGTTGTAGATGTGTACGTCAGTACCACAAATAGCCGTTTTCTTGATGCGGATAAGCAAATCGTTATGACCTAGTTCTGGTTTTTCAACCTCGGTCATCCAGATGCCTTCTTCAGGTTTTAGTTTGGATAAAGCTTTAATTTTCATTGTTATTTCCCTTACTACTCTCAGGGCTTCTACCATTTAGACTTAGTATTCGCCCAAATTGGTATTACTTGATAATTTCCATATCACGGCCAACTTCGATGAATGCATCAATTGCACGATCTAGTTGTTCACGAGTATGAGCGGCAGACATTTGAGTACGAATACGTGCTTGGCCTTTTGGAACTACCGGGAACGAGAAGCCAATGACGTAAATGCCTTTTTCAAGTGCGCGTTCAGCAAATTCTGCTGCAACTTTAGCGTCGCCTAGCATGATAGGAATGATAGCGTGGTCAGCACCACCCATAGTGAAGCCAGCTGCTTCCATACGAGTACGGAAGTGTGTCGCATTTTCCCATAGACGAGTACGTAAATCACCAGATTCAGCCAATAGATCAAGCACACGGATAGATGCTGAAACAATGGCTGGAGCGACAGAATTAGAGAATAGGTATGGACGAGAACGCTGACGTAGCCAGTCAATTACTTCTTTCTTACCTGAAGTATAACCGCCTGAAGCGCCGCCCATTGCTTTACCAAGCGTACCTGTGATGATGTCGATACGGTCGATTACGTTGTGGTATTCATGAGTACCAGCACCGTTTTCACCCATGAAGCCAACAGCGTGAGAGTCATCAACCATCACTAGTGCATTGTACTTGTCTGCCAAGTCACAAATTGCTGGTAGGTTAGCAACCACACCGTCCATTGAGAATACGCCGTCAGTGACGATCAGTTTATGGCGAGCGCCAGCTTCGTCAGCTGCAATTAGCTGTTGCTCTAGCTCTTCCATGTTGTTGTTTGAGTAACGGAAACGCATCGCTTTACATAGACGAACACCATCGATGATAGATGCGTGGTTAAGTGCATCAGAGATGATTGCATCTTCTTTGTCTAGGATTGTCTCGAACAAACCTGCGTTTGCGTCGAAACAAGAAGTGTAAAGGATAGTATCTTCTTTGCCTAAGAATGCAGATAGCTTTTCTTCAAGCACTTTATGAGAATCTTGAGTACCACAAATAAAGCGTACAGATGCCATACCGAAGCCGTGCTCATCCATGCCTGCTTTTGCAGCTTTGATTAGCTCAGGGTGGTTCGCAAGACCTAGGTAGTTGTTAGCACAGAAGTTAAGAACTTCTTCGCCTGTAGAGATAGAAACAGCAGCTTTTTGTGCAGAAGTAATGATGCGTTCAGATTTGTATAAACCTTCTTCTTTTACTTCTTCAATTTGGTTTTGGATTTGTTGATAAAATGCAGAAGACATTATCCTGTTCCTTCCTAGTCATTATCCGTAACGTTCTAACCGTTACTCTGTTTGTAGGGTTAGCTTTCAATGTTAGTTAGAAATAGTACAAGCTAACATTTAGCGACGAACTCGATTCTAATCCATTGCTATTGCGGGGATTATCCCTCAAGATGGAAAATCATTAGTGAATCTCAGTCACAAATGCTGATATGAAATAAGGAAAAATGAGATAATGATCAACTCTAAGCTGATTGCTTTGCTACCCGATTTAGCGGCATTTATTTTGGTGGTAGACGAAGGAAGTTTTACCGCAGCAGCAAAGAAGTTAAACGTAACACCTTCTGCTTTGAGTAAGTTGATCACCCGTCTTGAAAGTGCGTTGTCGGTGAAGCTTTTTGAGCGATCAACCCGTAAGCTTCTAATTACGCGCGCAGGGCAGAAAGTCTATGACCAATGTGTACTAATGGTGAATGCTGCGCAGCAAGCCGTAGATGTCTCGACCTCAGACCACACCGAGCCTGCGGGCTCAATTACGGTTGCTGCACCGGAAGCTTTTTTGAACTCGGTATTGCAGCCGTTGATCCTGCCTTTTTTGCAACAGTACCCCGAAATTAATCTTAAATTACGCGCAGCTGACGGTAACATTGATTTGTTCAAACATAGTATCGATGTGGCGTTTAAATTGACCGATAAACCCGATGAAAATTTGGTGTTGAAGGAGATCGGGAAAACCAACTTGGTGCTCTGTGCTAGCCCTGAGTACTTGAAGCAAAAAGGCGTGCCACTGCACCCAACCGAATTAGGTAGTCATGACTGCTTATACCTCGCCGAAACCGAACGGGATAATCTATGGAATTTCCTAAAAGATGACGAGTTTCACACTGTGGCGGTACGTGGTCGTTATGCAGTTAACCATTCTCAAATGCGTTTAAAGGGAGTGAAAGAGGGGTTAGGGATCGGACTCTTCCATGACTTTGTGATCAAGGATGCATTAGCGGCAGGAAAGGTTATTCAGGTATTGGATAATTGGACTATCAAAAGTAATTACCATGGTGCAATTGCGATGCAGTACCCGCAAACCAAATATATGCCTGCAAGGCTTCGCGTTTTCATTGATTATGTCACTAAGCACTTGGTGCTGAATTAAGGTGTAGTTAAAGCGGAGCAGCGGGACAAACACAATCAGAAGGAGCTGATGTGGAGTCTAAGCAGAGTGCTAATTTCAGCACTAAATCTGGCGCTATTATCACCATAGTTAAAACCTGCGCTCTGACTATTGTTGGCGCATTGCTAGGGCGTTTATTACCCATCCCTATGGGAGAGATGTTTGGTGCGCTGACAGTGGTGTTTATTGCGAGTAAGTTAGGGCATCGCATGCAGTTACCGCCCCACAACCTTACTTTTATCCAAATTATACTGGGGATCAGCGTTGGTAATTTAGTCGATGGCGCGCAGTGGCAGAACGGTTTTAGTATTGGCATCGTGTTTGGTTTATTCGTTTGTATGGCGATACAAACGGCGGTGGGCTACTTTTGGTTGCGACGCAGAGAAGGCTGGAGCCGAGACGAAAGCTTGCTTGGTGCAGTTCCCGGTGCCATGGCTGCAGTAATAGTGATGACGGATTCTCAGCAAATGCCTGCTAAAAAAGTGATTTTCACTCATACCGTGCGTTTAGTGTCGTTGATGATATTGGCTGCTGCATTAGCTTCATTTGGCGAAACGTCGCCAGCTGCTGTAGACGCTTATGAGCCCAACTCTGCCCCTATGGTTATATCTGTGCTTGGAATTGGCTTGGTGGTGGTTGTGAGCCTGCTGTTAGGGCGATTATTGGAGCAATTTAATGTTCCTGCACCATACATGCTGACAGGGATGCTTATTAGCGCGGTTACAGCGTTGAATTTCCCTGAGTATAGCTTTGCCTTGCCTGATATGTGTTTGATGCTAGCCATGGCATTGCTTGGCGCGCTGGTGGCCGTCCGAGTCCAGTTTGTGACTTTGGCTGAAACGTGCTCCTATCTCAGAGCAGGAATGATCATTCTTGCCCTTGGGCTTGGTGTTACTTTTGTCGTTACTGGACTCTTTAGTTGGTGGCTTGAAATAGAGTGGCTAGTGCTCATTATGGCGTGGGTACCGGGGAGTATCGAAGCGATGACAGTCACCGCGCTTTTGCTTGGGTTAGAGCCCACTTTTGTCATGCTAAATCATATTATTCGGCTAACCATACTTCACGCGTTACCAGCTTTGATTTTATACCGTTCAAGATAACAGGATAAGTTAGCTATGAACATAATTCGTGTTAACTATTTCGTGTTGGCTGTCGTGTTAAGTATTTAATTTAGATAATAAAAAAGCAGCCGAGGTGGCTGCTTTTTGATGATGACTTGAGGCTTATTTTTTAAGGCGAGTCACTTTGCTAGCTTTGTTTTGAATCGCGCGACGAAGACGTAAACGACGCTCTGCTGAACCCGGTTCGTCAAGGTTGTTTGTGCGACCATGACGGTTCTTGAAGGCAGGCTTAGTGCTCATTTTTACAAGTAGAGCGTCACGGTTTGCTGGCTCGTAACCTGCAAGCTGAATACGTTTGATGCGCTGCTGGATTAGTTTCTCAACTTGTACCAGCGTTAGCTCTTCTTCACGGCTAACGAAAGATACAGCGTGACCTTGTTGGCCGGCACGACCGGTACGACCGATACGGTGAACATAATCTTCTGCTAGGAAAGGCATATCGTAGTTAACTACGTGTGGTAGACCTTGAATGTCTAGACCACGTGCCGCAACTTCTGTTGCAACCATCACACGTGCTTTACCTGTTTTAAACTCTTCTAGTGCACGACGACGCGCACTTTGCGCTTTATCACCGTGGCATAGCACTGCTTTGATACCATCAAGCTTAAGTTCTTTTACTACTTCGTTAGCGGTTTCTTTGTAGTTCACAAATACCAGCACTTGCTGCCAGTTCTTCTTACCAATCAGCTCTGAAAGGAGCTCACGCTTACGATCTTCATCGACAGGGTAAACAACGTGGGCAACCGTCGCAGCCGTTGAGTTTTCAGCACTTACGATCACACGTTTAGGCTTACGAAGTAGGTCTTGAGCAAGAGCATTCATCTGTGCAGAAGAGGTTGCAGAGAACA
Source organism: Photobacterium jeanii (assembly GCF_001650345.1). Taxonomy (GTDB): domain Bacteria; phylum Pseudomonadota; class Gammaproteobacteria; order Enterobacterales; family Vibrionaceae; genus Photobacterium; species Photobacterium jeanii. The sequence continues at coordinate 712,448 of NZ_LVHF01000033.1, forward strand.
GCATGGTTTGTGGGCTGCTGTCGACATCACTCAAAATAGTACGGATCGCGTTGATAAAGCCCATATCTAGCATACGGTCAGCTTCATCAAAAACTAAGAACTCAAGCTTGTTTAGAGCAATGTTCTTAAGCTCAATGTGCTCGATTAGACGACCAGGAGTAGCAACAAGGATATCAACGCCCGCTTCAAGTTTACGCTCTTGCGAAGACATTTTCGCGCCACCGAATACTGCTGCAACTTTAACATCAGTGTATTGGGTGTAGCTTTGGATATTGTTGGCGATTTGTTCTACCAGCTCACGGGTTGGCGCAAGAATTAGCGCACGTGTTTGAAAGCGGTTTACTTGAACTGGTTTGTCTAAAATCTGCTGAATAATAGGCAACGAAAATGCAGCGGTTTTACCTGTACCTGTTTGTGCGTGAGCAAGGATATCGTGTCCACGACGAGCGTGTGGGATAGCCTGTTGTTGAACTGGGGTTAGCTTCTCATAACCACATTCGGTTAGTGCGCGCACAATTTCAGGTGAAAAACCTTGTGATGAAAATGACATTCTTTGTTCCTAAAGCAGATGGCTATTGTTATCGCAGCTTTGTAACTCACGGCAACAAAAGCTCCTGACCAAAAATACGGCCGCTGATTATAGAGGATTAATCAACGCCTGTGGTGATTAATTGTGAATGCCTGCACGATATTTGTACAGTTAATCCTTTATTGATCACTTAATCGATGTGTTGAAGAGTGTAAAGCGAGCTGCTGCGATTAGATGATAAAACTGTCTGATAAGTAAGATACTTCATTCAGTATCTTGCCTTGAAAGCCATTCTTTTTTCTTTAACTTGTTGTTTATTAATGGTTTTGGTGTTTGTTGCCTTTTATTTGATTGTTTATCAATAGGATAGTATTTAACCAAAAAGGTTCTGACAAGGCTCTGACAAAGTTGTCTGGGAGCTGAATAGAATCGCCGTCGTTATTTTAAGGACGAGCAGGGCAGATACATGTTGAAAACGAAGAATAATACAGCAGTTGGTCGCCATAAGCTGCGAAATGCAATCTTATTGGCTTGTGTACTAGGTTTAACTGCTTGTCAGGGCGGTGGCGCATCTACAGGTACCACGCCGACACCACAGCCAGATCCAACACCTACACCGGGTCCTAACCCGACTCCGGATCCAGGTCCGTCTCCGACGCCAACTCCAACGCCAGATCCAAACCCAGGTCCAGGTCCAAAACCCGTGCCTGTACCTGATGTGGCCGATAATACCTTCAGTGTCGATGGTGTGAAGTACACTAATATCACTGACGCTCAAAATGCGTTAAAAGATAGCAGCACCTTGGTGATTGGTAACGGAACCTATACACAAGGCATGACGATTAAGCCAAGTAACGTCACGATTCAAGGTAGCCCGAATACCCACTTCTCTGGCGCAGCCGTAGGTGGTAAAGCGACCTTTGTGATCCAAGGTAATAATACGACCATGGAACAAATTGAATGTAGTGGCGTTTCTGTACCAGATAATAACGGAGCTTGTATTCGTCAGGAAGGTAAAGACCTGCAATTAAAGTCAGTCTATTTCCACGATAGTGAGCAAGGTATTCTCGCTAACGACGATACGGGTATCATTCGTATTGAGTACAGCCGCTTTGTGAATTTGGGTAAAGCCGGACGTGCCCATGCGATCTATATTAACAAAGCCGACCGTGTTGAGATCCGCTACAGCAAGTTCCATAACTCAAAAGATGAAGGGCATGAGATTAAATCTCGCGCTAAAGAAACCATTATTGAGTATTCAGAGATTGCTTCGTTAAATGGTAACGATAGCCGCTTAATCGACGTACCGAATGGCGGCAAGTTTGTTATTCGCGGAAGTGTGCTAGAGCAAGGGCCAAAATCGGCAAATAATCAGCTGATTGGTTATGCCTATGAAGTTAACCCGTTAGATAGTACACGTACGAATACGATTGAAATTACAGATACGATTGTTGTGATTGATCGCAGTGGTAATAACCAGTTCCTTGGTATTGCTGGTAGTGCGGCAAGCGTACCTAAGACAATCAATAACAATAAGTTTGTTGGTCCACTAACGGATGCGGCAAGCTATCAATCTGGCAACACTTTCTATACTGATCGTGCTAGCTTTGGTTTAGGTGCTTACCCTGAATTACCAAGCATTGGCATTTAAAAAATAGCCATTTGCATTACGGCGAGATGCTTTCGTAAGATGACTATCTACAGCTATTGATAAACCAACGCCAGCATTTTGCTGGCGTTGTTGATCTTATACCGATGGCTTTAGGCTCCGAGGCATTCGGGTTCAGTTTGACGAACGAGAATAAAGTCGCCACAAAGTGAGCTTGGCTCCCATAAGAATTCCTACCAGGTTGGCTAATGCGTCGAGCATCGACGCTTCACGATTGACTATCAACCAGCCTTGCAACCATTCCAACAGCAGACCGTATCCTGCCAATAATAAGCAAAGGGCAATATACAGCCGTGGCGTTAGCCCTAAAAAATAGCCTAACAGAGCAAATAAGCCATAGGCGGCAACGTGCAGCATTTTATCGAGAAACAAAATGCCGTATTGATTGAGATCGAGTAAGCTTTTTTCTTCCGCGCCAGGCAACAACGAAATGATAGTGATGAAGAAGAAATAAGCGATAAAAATAATCCAGCCGAGCAAGTAACGCCAAGGCATGCTGTGAAAACTGCGTACAAACATGTCGTTTCCTAACGATAAGAACTACAAGGTGTTATTGATCAACTGTTGTAGGTGTTTTACTGGGATCGCATAAGTGATGTCACTTGGGTTCGTCAGCGCAGATTCTTTGGTTGATTTCAAAAGTACTTTATTCACGATGGCGACCACTTTGCCTGATTGTGGGTGATAAACCGGACTACCGCTGTTACCCGGATACGCAGTCGCATCCAGTTGGTAAACCATGTAAGGGTTCTTTAGCTGTTTGAGCTGCTTAACGCTGAGTTCTTTGGCATTACGTGCTGGAATGGCGACAGGGGTAATGCTGGAGATCATGCCTTTGTGAGTTACTGGGTATAAACCTAAAATGGCACCGATAGGAAAACCAGTAAATGGGTATTCTTCACCTTCACGCACCGTATTTGTCGCAAGCCCAAGCGTAGGGATTGTGTTACCTGAGATGCGAAGTAGAGCAAGATCATGTTTGCTATCACGAGTTAATACCGTTGCAGTACGCACATCTGGATTTTTCCCTGTTCCCACAAACACCACAAATTGAGTTTTGCCATCTTTAACTAATTTGGCTGGCACGACATGAGCATTAGTCGCAACAATATTGCTTCTGCTAGATGAAGATATTTGAACGGCAAAGCCTGTACCTAGCAATTGTGCTCTTGGCGTGGCGAGTTTGTTGTAGATCCCAACCCCAACAATAGCGGGTTTGACTTTGCTAATAGTGTCGGGAAGGGCGGCAACAGTAGAAAAGCTGAATATGAAAAAGGTGATGAGCACAGAAGCATGCAGTAATGACTTAAAGGCTTTTACGAAGCGAGATTCATCGTGAAGGGAACGATGGCAATGCGGTTGTAATTGAGGGTGAAAAGAAGCTTGGAAAAACGTCATGGTGCATCCTTGCTTAGTGTTTACTGGTACATGCCTGTCTTTGCATGAGCTTTGTCGTTTAAAAGGTGAGTGGAAGCCGCCACTGTGAAAGTGGCGGCGGTCAGGGTTAATTCACGGCACTCAGTTTGTTTTGAAGTTGACCTTTAATAACCATCAAGCGCGGATCTGAGGTGTTGATTTTCTCAAGCACTTCTTCGGCATTATCGTCTTGGTTGTTTTCCAGTAAACTTTCCGCATAGTGAAGAGCGATTTCAGGGTCGCTGTGTTTCTTCGCATAGGCTTCTTTTAACAACTGTAACGACGGCGCTGCTTGGCCTGACTTCAATAAGCAGTAGCCATAGGTGTCTAATACTTCTGGGATAACACCATGTTTAGCCGCAAGTTCGTTGGCTTTATCTGCAGCGCTACAGGCTTTATCAAAGTTGCCTTTTTCAAGGTACAGCCATGCGACATTGTTAAGCGCAATGATGTTATTTGGCTCTCTGACCAAGATGGTCTCGTACTGAGCAATGGCTTCGTCAGGGCGGTATTTTATTTGTAAGTCAGCTAAGCGGATCTCAAGCGAAGCTGCTTTTTCACCATACTTATCAATGACAGATTTCAAGAACTTGATGGCTTGGTCTGTTTTTCCTGCCAGTTCGTAAGAGACCGCTAAATCAGCCGCTGAATCGGTATTAGGCAAGGCATCGTAACGTTGCTCTAAAACATTAATGGCTTGGGCGTAGTCTTTATCTTGAAGATAAATCATTCCTTGTAAGCGAAGATAGTAAGGCGTGGCTTTAATGTTATCTGCTTGCTTATTAAGAATGGCCTGACTTCTTTCCTTATCGCCATTTTTGAGCAATAAGCCAGCGTGCATTAAGGTGAAGCGAGCATCGTTAACAAATAATTGTTGTGCTTTTTCAGCCAGTACCAGACTGTTATCAAGGCGTCCCACGATTTCGTTAAGCTGAATGTTTTTAATGTAAGCAACATTGCTTAACGGGGATTTCTCTAGCCACTTCGCATAGTAGGTGAGGGCATTATCAGGCTCTTGTTGATGTTGATACAAATCACCAAGCATGCGATAGGTTTCGCTGGTTTGCTGGTGCGGCGAGATAGTTTCAAGTAACTCAATCGCAGCTTGATGTTCATTACTTATCGCTAACAGCGTTGCTTTTTGATATTTCAACTTATCATTTGCTGCATCAGCGGTGAGCTGTTTATCAACGGCTTCAGACAGAGCGGGTATTTCTTGTGCTGCATATGCTGAGCGTACGGCTTGTCGGAATGCAATGCTGTTATCAGGAGCTGATAGATAAGCTTCTAGCGTTAGTGGAAAAGCTGCTTTTGCGCCTTCTTCTTGTTGGGTGAGTTGGGCGAGTGCCAGTTTAGCTTGAAGATTGTCGGTATTGGCTGCTAACCCTTTTTCGTACCAAATTTTGGCTTGTTTGGGTTGTTTCTCCATTTGGTAAATCAGCCCTTTTAATAGCATCGCTTGGCTATTGTCTGGACTTTGTTCCAACCATTGGTCGATTGTCTGTTTCGCTTCCTCGACTTTTCCCATTTTGAGATAGAAATACGCTAATCCAATTTTGGCTTCTTTCATCCCAGGATCGACGTTCAAGGCTTGCTGAAGAGTATCAATACCGCCTGTATCGTTATTCGCAAGCTGGATTAACCCGAGTTTGACCTGACTTTGGCTAGAGCCCATTTCAGAGGCTTTTTGTGCTAGCGCGAGAGCTTCATCTTCACGGCCAAGACGGGATAACTCAACACTCATTGATGATAAGAAGGTGCTGTCTTGATCTGACGTCGCGTTGAAAGTGTTAAGTGTATTTAGGGCATCATCAACGTTCCCCAAATTAAATTGGGTGATGGTGTAGAGGCGTTTGACAAAGTGGTTAGCAGGGACAATAGGGTCAATTTTTTTGAAATGCTCGTTTGCTTGCTCGTACTTACCTTGTTGGAAGGCCACTACGCCAGCAATTAAGTAAGTCGCAACGTTTTGCGAGCCATTTTGAATCGCGAGATCGGCATGAGATTTCGCTTCATCATTTTCCCCTTTCGCATACAAAATGCTGGCTTTTAACTCGTTGACGAGCACATGGTTATTGGAGATTTTGAGTAGTTGGTTAACGTATTTTTCAGCATCATTGTAGTTTTCATCACGAACTAATGCTTGAGCCAGATACAGGGTGTATTGAATGGCTTCGGGCGCATTATCAACGGCTTTTTGGTAGCTGCGAGCAGCCGCTTTATGGTCACCTTTGGTTGATTCTAAGTGTCCTTTTAGTAACCACACATCGCTGTTGGTGTCGTATTGCTTAATGATTTTATTGACGATGTAGAGCGCCGAATCAATGTTCTCGTTTGCAGCATCTAAAGTCGCACGTCCTAAGGACTTATAAAGCGTGTCTTGACCTGAATTTTCCGCCAGTTCAAGCTCGTATTGGGCTTCTTTTATTTTACCTTGCTTCATTAAAGCCAGCGCTTTAAAAGCAAGGAGTTCTGTTTTGACATTGGTATTATTGGTACGCGTGTCTTCAACTAAGTCAATGACGGCTTCTGTTTTTTCTTGTGCCAGTAGGGCTTGTGCCAGCATCGGTGTTAGTACGTCGCTATCACCTTTAAGTCGAATGGCTTTTTCTAATTCTTTCTCAGCTGAAGCAAAGTTACCGCGAGCAAGGTAAATCTCCCCTAACATTTGACGTGCTTGGCTATCTTTAGGCGCTTGCTTGATGGCGTTTTTTAGCTCGATAACAGCTGCGCTAAGGTTTTGGTCGTCAATATAGGTTTGTGCTTGCTGGATGTAATCTTCGCCTGATTTATCATTACATGCAGCTAAAGTGAGTGAAATAAAGCTGGCGAGAGCAACCCGTTTGAATGTCTTGCTGGTATTGTGAGTCATAAGCATCCCTGTGATGACAAATAATTGCTGGACATTTTTATCATAGACCCAAATATGCCAACGTGTTGCGGATTGCTATGCTTAGAAGATAAAGGCACTTTTTATTAGGTACTTTCAATTTCTAGTTGTTTAACAAGTCATACTGAACGGCTATTAATGGGGTGTTGGAATAAGTGCGCTTTGCCGTTAATGATGGAGCTAAATGATGAATGGAATCGTCATAAATTGTCCTGAAACTTCTTTGCTTAAGAACAACCATATTGAAAGTCAGCATCGAGCTATGGAAGTGCTAAATGCGGAAGATATTCAATGTGAGTGGCTGGTCAACCCGAGTCGCAATACGATCAAGGCCGTTTGGTTGGCGATTGAGCCTTATGCACCTCGCAATGTGTTCTTGTCTTGGCATTGGATTAGTACTTGGTTCGATACTTTTGTAAATAGCAGTCAATCACGAACAAATGGGTTATTGGTTGCCAAGCGAGGCCAGCATTTAATCGGGGCGGGAATATTCGTTGCTCAACACTCGCGCAATATATTGGGACAAAAAACAACAAGATACTCATTGCACCGCGTTGGTGATGAACTAAGCGATCAAATATGGATTGAGTACAATGATTTTCTTATGGTTGAAGACCATCAAGACGTGATTCGCCAAGCCATGATGGTTGCGCTGCAAACACATATTCGCTCCCGAGATGCAGTACAAATAGGAGTAAGTTTGCCATCGCAGATGATCAAACTTGAGGTCTCATCGACAAAGCCGCAATTTGAAGAAAGGTTAATCTGGCACAGTCCGAGTTATCAGGTTGATCTCCAGCAATTACGTCAGCAACAGTGTGGTGTGATGCAATCTTTGTCGAAAAATGCGCGTAAGCAAATTAAACGAAGCATGAATAAGTATCAGCAGCGTGGTGTGCTGTTGTTAGAAACCGCGAATTCTGGTGAGCAAGCACTTGAGTGGTTTGATGCCGCGAAAGTAAACCATATTGCCCGCTGGGGGGCAAAACCAGAGCAAAGTGGGTTTGCCAATGACAAATTTGTTCAATTCCATCATCAATACATTAGTAAAAGTTTTGCGGGCGAGGCGAAGGCGTTGGCTAATTCAGCAGTGCAATTGCATCGCTTGAAAGTTGGCGAGCAAATTTTAGGGTATATCTATAATCTTCATTTTGGTGACACTGTCTATTTTTATTTGAGTGCGCTGAGTTATGAAGATGACCCACAATTAAAACCTGGGCTGGTGGCGCATGCTTTGTTAATTGAGCAAGCATATATGGATGGTAAAGCCGTTTATGACTTTATGGGGGGGGAAGCACGCTATAAGCAGACGTTCTCTAATCATAAGAGCGAGCTTCTAATGAAAGTATATTTTCAGCCCCATTTTGCTTTGACGGTGGAAAATGGGGCTAGAAGGGTTTATTCAGGGTTAAAGCAGCTTAAAGCGTTTTTGAAGGCCCCTAAGAACTGATCTTGCTCAAGAATAGGGTTGCCACAGAAATCCTTAAGCCCAGTAGAGTAGGCTGAAACGGCTAAGTTCTCTGCTATTGGGTAAGGTGAGCTTTCCGCAGTCAGTTTCTTGCTAGGGGTGAAGTCTCCAACTGCTGGTGCTTTAAACAAGCCATCAAGTTTGTCGCTGCCATGTAAGAAGTTAGGTTCTAAAACTTGGTTGTTGCTGGTTGTCGCAATACCAGAATCTCGTTCACGAATATCGCCACTGAGAACATTGTTAGTCACGATAGCATCTGATTCTTTAAAGCGAACATCGATCCCACGTGTATTGTAGAGAATATTGTTATTCACAATACTGTTCTTTCCTTTGTTGACGTACACACCTACGTCATTGCAGTGCATTATAATATTGTTGCGAATAACGCTATGGTTGGTTTCATAAGCGGCTTTATTTCGACGGTTTGCACGCTTCATACCTCCACCGCCAAGAGAAAGCCCAATCTGATAGCCTCCGTAGTCATTATTGGTGGTATTACAGGCGATAAGGTTATTCTCCATAATCCCATTGTGGCTACCAGCCTTAATAAAAGCGCCATAGCTGACTCGGTTACCACCTAGCTTGATGAAATCACGAATGATGTTGTTTTTAATTGTCCAATCGTTACCCATATCAAGGTTAATAGGGGTGACAGATGACGAAGCCTTGCTTGGCTCGGTAAAGTAAAAGTAGTTGTAAGCGATAGTGCCAAAATCAGGGAAATCTTGATTAACGCCATTTACTTTGATGGCTGCATTAAAATCGACAAATTCGTTATGGCTAATAACAAGGTTATCTGCGTCCGCGACTACATGCATGGCATGTTCACAGTGTGGTTGACAGTTACCTATGAATTTAAAGCCAGTAACAATCCAGTTGGGACGACTTAGTAATAGGCCTTCTAATGTGGTGAGCTCTAGTCTTACTTCACCTGCGGTTTCGGCTCGTAAGATAATCGGCTTGGCAGATGTTGGGTAATGCAAACTAGTGTTAATACGTTTTTGTTCGAGGTAGTAACTGCCGTTTTTCACTACAATCTCATCGCCGGGTTTGGCTTTATTGATTGCTTTGATAAGTTGATCTTCGTTAGTCACAAAGATCGAATTTGATGCTAATGGTAATTTGGCATAGGCGGTAGCGTAGTCAGGACCAACTGTCGGCCAACTTTTAGGGTTAAATTCCCGCCAAAAGTAAGACTTACTCGATAACTGGTTACCCGCTTCAAGTAAGGTATCACCAGCTATTGCTACACTTGGGTAATCTTTTTTGATGGTATTCCCAACACGCTGTAACGTATTGGGCAAAGGCTCTGCATTCGCGGTAATTTTGCTGTAAGCCACGTAGCCGACATACCCTAAACCGAGGTGAGCGAGAATGCCGACGGTGGCAAAATAGTAGGTAAGTTTCTGGAAGCGTGACTGCATAAGTGCCTCTTTAATCAATGGATTCGCATATAGTGCTAACTGTGATTTACGTTAGGCTTGAATAGTTTTTGTTTTGCGAGCTGCTTGCCGTTATCGAGTTGCTCCGAAATAAAGCCATAAGTATCAGAGCGCCCTTTTAAGAGTGCTGTCATCAGTAAAATGGTGGCGATATAAACAATGCAGTAGCCAATACTCACAATGATAATGGAAAGCAGTGCCGGAGAGTGACTGAGGAAAATTGTCTGCAGCGGCCAGCAAAGCGCGAAGGCTACAATCGCTGCAGTAAAAATCGGTAATAGCTCAAGCATAAAGGTGATGGCAGAAAAGCTGATATGCTGTTGCAAGATGAGGAGTAACAGGGCGCAAACCAGTGTGGTTAACACTAATCGTGCAATAACTAGCGTAGTAATGTCACCGAGTGTTACCGCAAGATAAAGCACCACAATAGAAACAATGGCAGTTATAAGCTCAAACTTAAATAAGAACTTCATCTGGTTGAGTAGAGTGAAGACATCAAAGAGCGCAAAAGACAAAATGCGCGTAATCAGTAATGGGGCTGCGATAGGCAAAAGGTAGGTGACCAACTGCCACTTTTGGGCGTCCCCAAGTGCGACTTCAACCAAGGCTTCTGCATTAATTGCTAATAACCCCGCGAGTAGGAATATCACCAAGCTTGTCACGATTAAGGTGCGGTGATAGATAAGACTAAAGGTTGGCGATGTTTTATCTAGCTGACCTAACCCTGGAAAAAGCACGGTAATGAATGGAGTGATTAAGACATCCGATGCTGTTTCGTATATACGTTGCGCAATGCTGAATGCCCCTAGGGCAGCAGTACCAACAAATTTAGATACGATTAATTGATCGCATTTAGTGTTGAAGAAATTAACAAAGCCTTTTAATAGGCTCCACTGAGAAAAAGCAAACTGAAGCTTGAGCTTTTTTAAGCAAAGCGTTGGTCGGTAAGGAGAAAAGTAGTAACTGGAAAGAGTTATAATAACGAAATAAATAACCATTCCGAAAATATACACCCAAAAACTAGTAGAGAAGTAAAGAGCAACTAACGTAAGAGCAAACGAGGTGATCTTAGCGTTGACATCGAACAGCATGAGTTTCTTATAAGCCAGCTCTTTCTTAAGCAGACCAATGCCAATGTTAGCGAAGGCCATAATAAATGGAATGATAGCCAGCACTTTTAAGATCAGAACGAGTTTTGGTTCATTAAAGTAGTGAGCAATTAATGGTGCTGACAAGAAAATAGCAAAAGCGATAAAAAGTTTAGCGACAAGCTGAATGGTCCATGCGGTGTTGATATCATCTTTATCCAGTTTTTCTTCTTTAATGAGATAAGCTTCAGTCCCTAAACGAGAAAACAGCTCAAAGAAAGCCGTTATCAACGTTGCCGTTGCGATAAGCCCAAATTCTTCAACGGAGAGAATACGAGCAAAGATCAGCATAGTTAAAATGCTAATCCCTGATGAAATCCAACTGGCGATTGAGAGCCAAAATGACGCAGAGGCGACTTTTTTTACGAAGGACATGTAATTTGCCCTGTTTGCATCAGTTCGCAGAAGGCGTGATAGTCTTCTGGGATGCCGATATCAATAAAGAAACCATTGATTTTATGTGCTTGTAAGGTTCGTTGCTCAACTTGATGGTAAAGAAAATCAGTTTCAAAAGAGAATAGCGCTTGTACTGGCAGATGCTGGAGTAGTGCTTTAGTAGTGAGATAAACGCCAGCGTTAATTGCCCCTTTTGTGCCAGGCTGTTTCTCCTGAAAGCCTGTAATTCTCATCTGATTATCAAAAGTAACTTTGCCATACCTTTCAGTATCACTGACTTCTTTGGTTGCAATGAACAGTAAGGCATCACTGAGGTTTTTCTCTGTCTGTAAATTCGCAAGTTGGAACTCAACAAAGGTGTCGCCATTGAGGATTAAAATATCTTCATTTGCTGCTATTTGGCAATTTGTTAAAGCATTCTTAATAGCTCCACCTGTACCAAGGGGAGAGTTTTCAATCGCATATTCGATGCTGAGCCCCTGATAGTGGTGACCAAAATGTGTTTCAATTGCTTCTCTACGGTGAGAGACAGCCATGACCACACGTTGAACGCCTTGAGATTTTAAATAATCGAGTTGGTACTCAAGGAAAGGGCGACCAGCAACATCGACCATAGGCTTGGGCTTTCCCTGAGTGATGCTGCTTAAACGTGTCCCTAAACCGCCACATAGGATAATGGCGCAAGTAGTGCGTACTTCCATTTATTTACCTTTATAACTCAAGGCTGAAAATAACCTTTTTCAACAAATCCACATAACGCATGACCAATAAGGATGTGGCACTCTTGAATACGAGCCGTATGGCTTGAAGGAACAGATATACAGATATCGCACATCTGGCGCATTTCACCGCCTGCTCCTGCAAGCCCAATTGTGGTTAGTCCTTGCTGTTTGGCCATTTCGATTGCTCGTAGAATATTGGGTGATTTTCCCGAGGTACTGATACCAATGAAAATGTCCCCTTTTTTGCCGTTAGCTTGAATTTGACGGGCAAAGAGTTTTTCAAATCCGTAGTCGTTACCCACTGCAGTTAGGATGGAGGTATCGGTAGTAAGGGCCTGAGCTGGTAAGCCGGGACGATCAAACTCAAAACGACTAACAAATTCAGCTGCGATGTGCTGAGCGTCAGCAGCGCTGCCACCATTGCCGGCGAGCAAAACTTGGTTACCGTTTTGGTATGCTTCAAGGCAAAGTTCGCCAGCACGTGTCATGGTCTCAAGTACTTCAGGGTGTTCTAACAAAGATTGCTTAGTCGCAATTGAAGCTTCAACTTGTTGCTTGAAATAATTTAGGCTTTCCATGATTGCGTTCCTTGCCATGTAAAGTGGAATGGTTGAATTTTTCCATCAAGATCTGAGAGCGCCTCTTCAACACTTAGACGATGAATAGGGTCAACAAACAGCATCATGAAACCACCGCCACCAGCCCCTGAAATTTTGAGCGATTTAGCCCCTGCAGTTAATGCCCGATCTTCAATTAGGTTGATGTGAGGTGTTGCAATAGAGTCAGAAGTCGCTTTCTTTGCTTCCCAAGAGGCTTTGAGTAAATCTGACATACCGCAAATATCGGAGTGCAGTAAACGCTCTTTCATCTCAAAGGCTAAGCGTTTGACATCATGCATAGCTTCAAGCGGCTTTGTATCATTTGAGCTGGTGGTTTTAACTTGATCTTCAATAATTTGCGCAGAGGAGCGTGAAACCCCAGTAAAAAACAGCATTAATTGGCTTTCGAGTTCATTAATAATGCTTTGGCGAATACGGAGTGGATTTACAAGTACGCGTTCACCTTCGTAGAACTCCATAAAGTTGAAACCGCCGAAAGTCGTAGCATACTGATCTTGCTTACCTCCGGAGAGTTGGCAATCGATACGTTCAATATCGTAAGCAAGACGGGCAACTTCATATTCATCTAATGGTAAGTTAAGCAGTTTCTGGTAAGCACTGATCATAGTGACAACCATAGTGGAAGATGAACCTAAACCACTGCCAGGAGGCGCCTCAGAGTGGGTATAAACCGTGACCGCCAGTGGTTTGTTATCGTTGTAGTCACGTACGATGCGGTTATATACCGCTTTGTGTAAGATTAATTCGTTGTTGAGTTCGAGGTAGTTAAGTAGAGGAGAGTGGAAGCTTTCTTCTATATCTTGGGCGATGAAAGTAATGCCTTTCTCAGGACTATGTAATTCAATAGTACAGTGAGCATACATATTAATGGCGGCATTAAGAACGCAGCCACCAAATTGGTCACAATAAGGGGAGATATCGGTACCGCCTCCAGCGATGCCTAAGCGTAAAGGCGAACGTGAACGAACTATCATGATAAGCATCCTTTCTCTTCGCTTTCGTCATAAAAAATGGCGATTTTGCTTGAACTAATTTATGGATAAAACTTTGTTCTAAGGTACTGCGCATCCTATATTTAGGATGGATGCTGGCTATACATTGTGCAAGTTTGTCCTGACGGCAACACAAAAAAAGCCTATCGTTACTTCTGTAGCACCAGCTAAAACGTGATACTTAAGGATGAGAAAGGGTGAGTTATGGAGTCAATTCTCTTTTTGTTATGCCTCATATTGTTGGTTTATGTTTGTTGGCAAGCAACCAAGACCACTTCACGAAACGATAAAGAGGGATAACAATGCGCGATCTTGTCTTTGTCGCTATTTTTGCATTACTGGTGGTGTTTGCCATTCGTCGCCCTTTTATTGGGTTGTCATTGTGGTTATGGTCTGGTTTGTTCGTTCCAGCCCATTGGTTAGGTGGGTTTGGTGCCTCAATAAGCTATAACACCGCATTTGCTTTGCTTGCTATGCTAGGTTATCTCTTTCTACGAAATAAACCCCAATTTCCAGCTACAGGTCTTTTTTTCTGCGTTATTCTGTTTTGTTTTCATACCTTTCTGACAACGCAATTTACCATCGCATATTACGAGCTGGTGTGGTTGGAATGGGTTAAGTTCGCCAAAATCATATTACTTTTTATCTTTCTTTGTTTATTGGTTCGAGAAAAGCCCCACTTTGACATGGTGATCTGGGCTGTTGTGTTATCGGTTGGGTTTTATGGTTGTGTTGAGAGCTTGAAGTTTTTAGCATCGCTTGGTGGACACAAAATTGCAGGTCCTGAAGGGCACTTACTCAGTGATAATAATCACTTAGCAGTCGCTTTGTGTATGACGATTCCACTTGCTTTGTATTTGGCAAAGCAACAGTCAGATAAGTGGGTGAAATACATTGTATGGGGGATTGCGGCTGCATGCGTGATTGCAGTGTTGGGAACACACTCTCGTGGTGGTTTACTGGGATTATTAATTGTGGGTGGCTATTTCTGGTTACGTAGTCAGCACAAAATGGCATCGTTAGTTGTAATTTTGTTGCTTGGTGTTGTAATGCTCCAATACTTACCTGATGCTTGGTTTGACCGTATGAATACATTGGAAAATGTAGAATCCGATGGCTCATTCATGCACCGTGTAACGGCTTGGAAAATTCATACCTTGATGGCAATGGATCACCCTATATTTGGTGGTGGCTTTAAAGCAGCGCAACATGCTCATTTATGGCAACTTACTGCTGTTAATATTGGTACGTTTGATTTTATTCCATCACCAGAACCGGGTGAAAAAGGATTAGCCGCTCATAGTATTTATTTCCAAGTGATTGGTGACCAAGGTTTTGTCGGGTTCTTTATTTTTGCCCTGATACTTTGGTTGACTTACTCTCAATTAAGTACGATAGAAAAGTATTATAAATCTGATGCACAAACAGTATGGCAATATGATTTAGCAAAAATGCTTAAAGTCTCTTTATTAGCATTTTGTAGTGCTGGTGCAGCACTGTCACTGGCTTATCTAGAATTATTTTGGGCATTAGTAGCAGTAACGAATGGTTTGTACTTACACTGTCGTGCGGCACAGGTGATTGATAATAAGAAGAATGAAGCTCAACCTATATTGAGCTGAGTTAATGCTTAGCTTTTTCTAGCATCGTTCTGGGTCTAAACCTTTAGCAATGAAGTGTTATAGAGAAAATATTGGTTAATGGCTATCTTCTACTCTCTTGTTTATCACGTTTTTCTTATTGGTCAGAGTGTAGTTTGCAATCAGGTCAAAAATAAAATTTGAGCTTGCCCAGCGAATAGGTGGGAGAGCGTCTTTTTCAAAATAGCTTGCATTATCGGGCATGTAAGACAAGCCGTGCTGCTTTAACTGCGGAACAATACTTGACTGCTGCATATATCGGATTGAATAACGGACCCTGCGTCGCAGATATAGTTTAATATCAGAGAATGAAAGTAATTTTAAAGATTCATATTTAAAAATAGCATCTTGGCATACGCCAATACGCTCTTTGGGAAGGTCTGAGTTTTGTTTTAAATCGGTAGCTGCTAAATAGCCTAGCATGCTGTCATCGCCAATCAGGCCAAAGGGGAGCCTGACGTTAATATCAATGATTTTTCCGATAAATGAAGGAGCTAATAAATATAGGGACCCTGTAAATTGGTGCTGTTCCAATAGGTCTTTTCGCCAACTAAGCGCATTGCGTCCATGCTCCCAAGGAAAGCTAGAAATACTATTGTATTGAGAATATTTAAAGTGATAGTCAATGATATTTGAAATAGCGTCATCGCTTAGTTCTAAGTCTCCATCGACATAAATTGGAATTGCGTTCTTCGTGTAATATTGGTATGTGAAAACATTCCATGCATTAGATTTATCACCTACAGGGATCTCGATAACCTGAACATTAGCGTGCTGCTGTGCTACCTTGCGTGCTTTTTCCACTGTTTTATCGCGGCAGCCATTCGCCATAATGAAAACTTCAGCTTCATAATTACCGAGGCTTTCAATAATACTTAAAATAGAACCTTCAATTTCATTTTCTAGGTTATAAGCAAACACACAAACTTGAACTTTCACTTCTACGCCAGTTTTTGTTGCTTGTTGGTTCATTTTCCCAGTTCCTTCTGCTTTTATTTCCTTAATAACTTAGTAGGCGTGCATTAACTGTTTTGGTTGAGTGGCTCATAGGGTGAGGAGTTTTCATGTTGTTGTTCAATTATTGCCACAATTTTTTCGGCGTTACGGTGCCATTCAAGTTCTTTTTCATCGATAGTTGTAACCGCACTCGCTTGTATCTTCTGGCGTAGCGAGGAGGTATTGATAAGTTGTTCGATTTTTGTCACTAAGTCATTCATGTCATTAGGATCAAACAACAAACCGTTATAGTGATCGGTGATCAGCTCTCGAATATTCGCGGTATCTGGCGCTACGATAGCTTTGCCCGTAGCGAGGTATTCGATGAGTTTCAACGGGGAGCACCATGGCGTAACTGCAGGCTGAATCGCAATATCAATTTGGGATAGCCAATATGGCATTTCTTGACGACTAACAAGCCCAGTAATATGAATGTTTTGCTCTAAGTTATCGCGCTTAGCTTGTGCTCTTAAATCGTTCAGGACGGGACCATCACCGACTATCAGTAACATAATATTGGGATCTTGCTGTGCCGCGATTTTTTCTAATACTTTGTCCAACTGGTGCCATTCACGGCAAAAACCAACAAAACCGATAACCAACTTATTATTGAATTGATTGCAGTTGCTATTGGCAGTGGCTGCAACTGATTTTGGATTTGGTGAAAACTGGCGTTTGTCGATGCCGTTATGAAGTACAGTAATGTGCTCTGCTGTTACGCCAGCTTGCTTAACATAGCCTGCAAGCACTTGGGTAACAGGTAATAGGTGATCGCTGTTGCGCCAAGCGTAATATTCTGACCATTTAGCTAACATAGGAATGGCGATGCCACCATAGTGTTCGCGTTCGTTATACAGTGGGGAGTTAATTTCGAGTATGAGTGGTAGCTTAAATAGCTTTTTTGCCCAGACCCCAGAAGGTAAATACAGATTATAACGTTCATAAATAGCATCAGGCTTGTGCTTGATGATGGCGCGACACAGTTGAATGAAATCATAGAAACTATAACCCAATTCAAGCAGCTCGCTCACAAAGCGAGGTAACTTTTGGCGTAACACCGACACCCAACCCCCATCACTACCGAAGCTGGCTTGTTCAGCGACATTGGGAGCAATCATCACCACAGTATGACCTTGTTCTTTTAATGCAGACACGATGGCATCAATGTGTACATATTGTCCATCTTTAGACGCGATGCGGTGATGATAGAGGATCTTCATTTCGTTACCCTTTGACTAATTCAGAGAACACTTGGTATTGCTTGTCTGACGTACTTTGCCAATCAAACTGCTCGGCATACTGGCGTGTCTCTAGACGGGAAAATGGTTTATTGATGAGTTGTGTTATTGCTTGGGCGATTTGCTCTGCGTTGCGCTCAACTAATTGACCAGCATGAGGGTGTCGCACAACTTCTGGAGAGCCCCAAATCTTGGTTGCAACAACTGGGGTGCCGCATGCCATCGCTTCGAGTAGCACATTAGCCCAGCCTTCACGGCTAGACGCTAAAACCAAGGCATTGGCAGCGCCGTAATATTCACATAATGTTGATTGTGGCTGCTGACCGAGGAAAGTAACGCGATCGTTGAGGCGAAGCTTATTAACCCGTTGCTTGAGTTTTTGTTCTTCAGGACCATTGCCCGCAATGAGCAATACCGCATTCGGAACCTTGGCGAGTGCTTCTATTACAAAGTGATGTCCTTTACGTTCGATGAGCCAGCCAACCGATATGATAATTGGTTTATCTTGTGGTAGGTCTAATTTAGCGCGTAGGGCGATTTGTCGTTGTTCATCACTGAAGGTGAATAGCTCTAAATCCACACCATTTCTTAAGGTACTGACTTTCTCTGGTTCAGCGCCGAGATTAAGCATCTCTTGGCGAAGCGCCTCGCAGACAGCCATGTTGTGGTCACTGTTTTGCAATACCTGTTGGATTTGGCGTTTAGGGAGTTCGTATTGAGGGATCAGGTTAATATCGGTGCCACGCGCAGTCACTGTAAACGGTAAATTGAATTTTTTAGCTACCTGTTCAATGGCAACGCCATCAGGATAGAAATAATGTCCGTCGATAGCGTCGAAGTGATGCCCTTGGGCTATTAATCGTTGTATTTGTTTCTCTAAACTGTAAGCGAGTGTTTTCGGCGTTAATGTCATACCTAATTTAGGGACGACCAAAAAACGCGGGTGGTAAACCATAAACCCATTTCGCGCTTCATGCTTAGGCACTTTGGCGTACACGCCATATTGGCCAAACACATCTGAGGTGAAGGGAAACCAGGGGACAGGAGCGACAACCGTGATATCGACATCTGGGTAATGCTTTTTCAAATGCTTTAAACGTGTTTCAACAAAGACACCGTGTTTAGGGTCAATGCTGTTTGGAAAGAGCGTTGAAATAGTTAATAGTTTCATAATCGCCTTACTGTTTAAGCATAAATTGAGAGAACATCAGTAAGCACCATAGCGAGGCACCATGGTCGCGATAGCCTTCAACGTGTTCATGCAGCATTTGTTTGAGGTGAGCAACATTAAAAAAGCCACTGTCGAGCATATTGGGTGAAAGCACGGCGTCATGTAGCGTTTGCTTCAATGAGGTGCGGAACCAACTACTAATGGGCATACTGAAGCCCATTTTCGGACGGTATAAAATATCTTGGTTTACATAAGGTTCGAGTGCTTTTTTAAATGCGTATTTGCCCTGCATACCTTGAATATTGTCTTGG
This sequence comes from Photobacterium jeanii, assembly GCF_001650345.1. Classification (GTDB taxonomy): domain Bacteria; phylum Pseudomonadota; class Gammaproteobacteria; order Enterobacterales; family Vibrionaceae; genus Photobacterium; species Photobacterium jeanii. The sequence goes on from NZ_LVHF01000033.1 coordinate 731,096, forward strand.
CTGCGAACGGAATATGCCCACTCTATAAATTCGTGATCCAGCAATGGCGCTCGCACTTCTAAAGAGTTTGCCATACTGGCACGGTCAACTTTGGTCAGTATGTCGCCTACCAACCAAGTCTTAATGTCTAGGTATTGAATTAGCTTGAGCGGATCGTCTGTTGGCGCGTTGTTGGCGTGTTGAGTGAGTTGATCAATGCCGTTATAGCCGTTGAGTTGTGTTTTGTATTGATCGCTGAATAACAATGCGCGTTCATCAATTCGCAGTTTTGAAATCGAGCTCGCATAGGCTTCGACCTGACTCAATGCTAAAGACTGGAACGTAGTTTTCGCTCGAAGAGGGCGAGGAGCCCAATCCGCTTTTGGATAAAACCGGCCTAATGAACCAAAAATAGGTTTACGAAAACGAGATGGGATAACTTGGCGGATTTTCTGCTCTGCAATATGCATGCGATGACGGCGGTAGCCTGCGAAAATCTCGTCACCGCCATCACCGGATAGCGCCACTTTTACAGATTGTCTTGCTAACTGACACACTCGATAGGTAGGTAGCGCAGAGCTGTCAGCATAAGGTTCATCGTAAATATCGTTTAGGTGTTTGATAAGGCTTATATCATCAGCATCTACGATTTTTGAAACATGATTGGTTTGATATTGCTGGGCGATTTGCTGGGCATATTCGCTTTCATCGAAAGCTTGTTCATGAAAGCCAATGGCGCAGGTATTGACGGGTTGTTGTTGTAATCGCGCCATCAAAGAAACAATGGCGCTAGAATCAACACCACCAGAGAGAAACGCTCCAAGAGGTACATCGGCCATCAAGCGAATTTTGACCGCTTCTTCAAGTCGTTCAATCAATGACGACTGGGTTTGTTCCCAGCTTAAAAATTGCTCGGGTGCGGATAAATCCCAATAGGGTGAGGTTCTCAGCTTTTCCCCAGGGGTCAGCAGCATGGTATGACCCGCCTCAAGCTTATAAATGTTTTGATAAGCAGTATAAGGGTCGGGAATATAGCCATACATGAAAAAGTCTTCTGCCATTTCTGGGCGAAGTTGTTGGCTAACATCTGGGTGATCAAGCAGCACTTTGAGTTCAGAGGCAAAAACGAGCTGACCTTGTGATGTTTGGCTATAGAACAGCGGTTTCTTGCCTAGACGATCACGGGCAATGAAGAGCTGGCGACGATTACTATCCCATACCGCAAACGCGAACATGCCGCGAAAACGGCTGACAGATTTCTCTCCCCATTCTTCCCATGCGTGAACGATAACCTCGGTATCGCTGTAGGTTGAAAAGGTATGGCCTAACTGTTTGAGTTCGGCAACTAACGGCTGGAAGTTATAGATTTCGCCATTAAACACCACAGCCACAGAGCCATCTTCATTGAATAACGGCTGATGCCCGCCAGAAAGATCAATAATGGATAGGCGGCGGTGGGCGAGACCAATAAAAGGGTCAAAGTAATAGCCTTCATCGTCAGGGCCTCGGTGAGCCTGACGACGGTTAATGCTCTTTAAGCAATCTGGCTGAATTGGAGCCGATTGATAGAGGTTGAAAATACCCGCAATACCGCACATAGACCGTCCTTTTCTATATTAGCGCATTGAATATCCATTCTGTATTTGTCGGTGATGTAATTAACTCATGCCTTGCTTATTGCCAGTGTTTGGCTAAATCCTTAATGGCAGCTTTGTTGGGTTTGGTACTCGCAACTGCGATAATTTCTGCAGTTGCCTCTTGCCCTGTTAGTAGGTGCGTTGCTTGTGCCAGCTTAATATCCATAGGTTTGCTGGAACAAAAATCGGCAATACAGTACCAGTAAACAATTGTGAGCTTCTTACCTGCACCATTAAGCACCGTGAGTTCAGTCGCTGTTAAATCAGGGGCTAAGTTCACCGTGTTACTTGAAAGTGGTGACCATAACTCCTTATTAAACAGCTGATTATTGCCGCTGATGATTTCTCCTTCGTCTTGCCTTAGTGCATAACGTGCATTGTAGATTGTCATCGAACCATCTTGGTTTTGCGCTAGCGTTTGCTGTTTAGCATGAGCAAAGCGAATTCCCCAATCGGTATCAGCAACAGGAGATACGTTTTGTGGCAACTCTCGCGCTGTAATTAACTTGCTATCGTCACTGGTAAAAGTTTGCTCCCATAACCCTAAGCTTAGTAAAGCCATGGTTAGCGTACCGATAACTTTATGACTTTTATTTTGACTTTCTTGAGGATAACCTTGGATTGAAAATGCCATCTGTTTAGCGGGTGGATCAGCGAAAATACTAGCGGTAAAGAAGATAACGACAATCACGAAGCTAAAGAATACCCAGCCATAAACTAGATGATCGGCTCCTGTGGCGTGCTCCATATCCGAAAGATAACCAATAACGATAATGCCAAAAGCGCGAATACCATTGGCGATAATTGGGAAAACAAAAGAGAAGCCTGTAAATAAAATACGTTTCCACCAATGGGTAAATTGAAGGTAAGCGAATAGGGTGCCAAGCGCGACGCTTGAGATTAAGAAGCGGATCCCCGAACAGGCTTCAGCAACATGGAATAGACCATTAGGGATCGTGAGGTAAAGCCCTTCACGATAAACCGGGATATTGACCAAGTTGAGGAAAAATACCGATAAGTCGGCAGTAATAAGTTGAAGCGCAGGAACGAGTTCATCACCAAACGGCGCGGCAAAAATGAGGAAGAAAATGGGAAACCACAAATGTTTGGCTAATGGTGTACCAATCACAGCCCAAATGATGAGTTGAAGACTAATAACACTGGCGACATGTTGAAAGAGTGAGATATCAGCTGCGCTACCAAATAGCCACAGCATGGCAGGAAAAGTCAGTAGAGCAACAGGTATCCAGCTAGAAGATAACGGGATTTTTCGGATATCTTGCCGCTTTTGCCATACCAGCCATAACGAGATTGGTACAATCAGAAAACAATGCTCGTAGGTTTTAGACTGCATCCAAACTTGTACCATTTCTTGCAGTGTGGCGGAAAACACTAATCCCCATGCAATAATGGGCAAGGCTAAGCGAAAGAGAATAGAGTTATTCATGACGCTCTCCTTCTAAATAGCCCAATAGTGGCGTGAGTTTGGCATCCCAGCTGAAGTTATCTTCAAGCCATTGGCGAGAAACATCGGCCTGTTGATTGCTTTGCGCGAGTTTGTCTATCAACCAAGTAGTGATCTCTTGTGGATCATCGGCAACTGAAAGGTATTGTGTCGGATAGCCTTCTAACCCTTCCATGCCAATACTTGAGGCAAGGACAGGTTTTGCCATTGCCATCGCTTCAAGGATCTTGTTTTGAATTCCCCGTGCAATTTGCATTGGCGCAACAGCCGCTTTGGCATGTTGTAAATAAGGGCGAATATCATCGACACGGCCAGTCACGACGACGTTTTGCTGATTGTTGAGCTGTGTTATGGATTTCGGAGGTGTGGATCCTACCACGTAGAAGTAACAGTCAGGTTGGGCTGCAAGTACTTGTGGCCACACATGTTTTACAAACCAGTGAACAGCATCAATATTGGGGTGATAGTCCATTGCTCCTGTGAACACCACGTAGTTGTGATGAGTTAGTGGATAATTCTCCGCCAGTTTATTGGGTTCGTGCGGCGAGAAATAAATGCAGTCGATGCCATTTTCTAGTAATTGAACCTTGGTTCGCGTTTCAGGTTCAACCATGGCGCGAAACTGCTTCACTTCGGTTTCTGAGATAAAGCAGCTGACATCAAAGTTTTCAGCCACCTTAGTTTCAAAATCAGCAAGCGTAATATGTTCACGCTGATAGACGTAACGCATTATTCCTTTTGCTCGCTTTGAATATTGGCGCCATTTATCAGAGTCAATATCTGCAAAATCAATAACTTTGTGGAGATGTTCCGGTGCATCTAACAGGTATTGCGCCATGCAACCTGAGTACACGAAGGCTTTCTTGATGTGTTGCTGATGAATTACCTGATTCACCCAGCTTTGCATCTTCTGATGCGTGTAATAGGGCACTGTGATTGGGTCACCAGTAATGAAGGCTTTTAAACCTTTTACCTTTGCCACTGAAGGGTTGAGCGAAATGAATAATGTCTCTTTGCATAAGGCTTTTACATCGTCGACGTAGCGCTTATCGAAGTTATCATCAATAAAGCACCCGAGATAAACATCGAAATGCTTATTCAAAAATTTCAGTACGTTGCACGTCGTAATTTTATCCCCTTTGTTCGGTGGGAAAGGGATACGATGGCAAAGGTATAAAAGCGGCTCTTTCATTATATTTTCCTAGTAACTTCGATGGCTAACCCAAATACTTAGATAAAAAAGGGCCTAACTGGCGACTAATCATCAGTGGCAGCTTTTGCCATGCTTGAATGAAAAACTTGTATTTAGGATTATTTGGCGACAGATTGGGTAACGATTTCGCTTTCACTAAGGCGATACGGTAATGGAGCGCTTTTTCTTCCATTCCCCAGTGGCGTTTGTATTTATAAGCACCGGAGTCCACTTTACTGCGCCCGAAATCAAACGAACTCATGCCTTTCTTCTGCGCTTCACACATGAGTTGGTAGTACATGTAGTCGTTACTTTTAAGTTGGCGAGCGTCATGTGTACCACCGCCATAGTAGGGGAGGACTTGGTCTTTATAGTAAAAACTCAATACGCTTGAAACCGGTTGGTTGTTGTTATCCCTAACGACAAGGGTTTCGCAGCGATCACCAAAGGTAGTTTTAAGCTCTTTAAACAGTGACGGATGGAATACTGGCGTGCCTAAATTACGAACCGATTCGGCGTAAATTTGATAGCAAAGTTCAGGGTTATCGCTGTTATCAGCTTGGAGCTCATTTTTATTCGACTGGCGGATCACTGCCCGCTGTTTTCGTTTCACCGAGGTTAAAATCGCATCCGGATCATCTTTGAGTTCACAAGAAAATGTGGCGTGATGACAATGTGGTTGCCAAGGTCCTTCGCTTTCTTTGGCTTCTTTATCCCTAAGCTCGACATAATCCACGTCGAGCGAGCAGCCAAGCTCGTAGGCGGCTTGCTCTAGCTTCTTGCGAACATCATCGTTATCGGCAACCGCACCGCCATAAACGCAAAAAGGGGTTGAGATGAGTGCGTGCCCAAAGAGTCGGCTTTTTTGCTCAAACAAGGGTAAAACGCCAACCAACTGGTTGTCTGATTCAGCGAGCAAATAGTGATGCTTGTGACCAAAAACCTTGCTGATCACTTTTTGCCAGCCACTTAAGTGAAAGAAGCTACCTTCTTGATGGTTATCAACGTAGTTGTCCCAGGCTGAAAAGTCGTTCTCTGCTATCTTCCTGATTGCCAGATTTTTCATCGCTTTCGAATTCCCGTAGCTGATAAGTGTTGTACATGGTGTCCCAATTAAAGTCCGTTAATAATTGTTCGACCCTTGGTGCCATATATTTGAGGTTTAGGTAATGACGGACACGAGATTTAAGTGAGATCCCCGCCATTTTCGGCTGTTCAGGATCCACTTCCCACGGATGGAAATAGAAACTAAAAGGTTGTTGAGTTTGCGCTAAGAATTGACGAATGAAGTACCGGCTGAGCGCATAAGGGTAAAGACGGAAGTACCCACCGCCGCCAATAGGTACGTTTCGCCCCATAAGGCTGAGGGTCGGGATTGGGATCTCAATGATGCCTTCAGGGCGTCGATATTTAAAACGCGGCCAATCAGGCGTGCCATAGATGTCGTGTTTAACAGGGTAAGTGCTACTGGTATATAAAAAACCAGCCTTATGAAGTTCTTTAAAAGCCCACGCATTGTTAACGCCGATGGAAAAGCTCGGAGCACGGTATCCTTTTACTTCAACCCCTGATTGATCCTCTAGTAGTAACTTACTGCGCCTTATATCCTGTTTGAATACTTTAGCGGTTTGCTTATTTGCATGCTGATGGGCAAAACCGTGGCTTGCGAGTTCATGACCTTCAGCAACGATACGCCGGGTTAAATTAGGGCAGGCTTCGGCAACCCATCCCAGAACGAAGAATGTTGCCTTGGTTTGGTGATGGTTAAGAATTTCGAGAATACGCTCAGTGTTAGCTTCAACGCGTAAAGGGTACTTGTTACCCCAATCCTGTCGAGACACAACATTAGAAAAGGCTTCAACGTGGAAGTAGTCTTCCACGTCAATAGTGAGGGCATTGGCATTCCCAAATTGTGTATTGTGTTGTGACATATCTTGCTGTGACATACGACTCCCTAAATACACTTGTGACCCTGTCACTACTTGGTGGTTGGTAGCTAATGGCTCTCATTTGATTGATGAAAAAACTAAACGGCTAATAACGGGTTATCGCCCCTTACCAAACAATACGATTTCAGATGTTCGGATTAGAATAAGTATGTCCAACATGAAGCTGCGGTGTTTGATGTAATATAAATCGAATTTAAGCTTCTCAATCGCATCTTCTTTACTACTGCCATAAGGGTATTTAAGTTGCGCCCAACCAGTTAAGCCGGGTTTTACATTATGGCGGTGATTGTAATAAGGAATTGAGTGCTCAAATTGCTCTGCAAATTGTGGACGTTCAGGGCGAGGACCGACAAAACACATATCGCCACGAAACACGTTGAAAAGCTGCGGTAGCTCGTCAATACGATATTTCCGTAAAAATAGCCCAATCTTAGTGATTCGTGGATCCGCTTCCGTTGCCCACTGTGCGCCATTTTTTTCGGCATCAAGACGCATGCTACGGAATTTATATATTTGGAATGGTTTGCCTCTTAAGCCTGTTCTTTGTTGCGAATAAAGGACGGGGGCAGATATACCATCTTCTAACTTGATTAAGATAATCGCCAGTATAATCAAAGGCCAACAGAACAATAAAATAAGCAAAGCAATGGTGCTGTTAAATAACCAATTCAAGGCTTTGACAAAAAAGTGAGATGGTTTTTTGTCATTAAAAATAACCCAAGAAGGATAAATATGAGTAACAGCGATTTGTCCAGTTTCTCGCTCAATAAAGTCAATAATATCAGTGATTAAAACACCGTCGATTTTACAGTTAAATAAACTATCGACAGGTAAGTTTCCACGGCGCTCATCAGCAGCAATAACAATTTCTTCAATGTTATGCTGTTTGACATAATCGCTGAGAGAACAGTCTAACTCGATAATATTACCTTTAGGCGCTTGTTCTTTGTTGTCTCCGCTAATATGTACATAACCTTGAAGATCAAAGTGAACGCGGTCAGATTTACGGCGCATGCAGCGTTCAATTAAGCTCGCTCGCTCACCCGCGCCAATGACAAGCACTTTGACTTGCCCAATTTTTTCATAGTTATTCGTAATCGCGATAAAACGAGAAATTAATAAACCTATGAATGTTAATGAAAAAATTAACTCTCTACTGAAATTAGGTAGGGTGTCGAGTGGGGTGATGAAATAAATGCCACTCGATAGAATATAAGCAAGAACTAGCGCAACTAATAAGCGTACCGCCATTCCGTTAAAGCTTTCACGAAGCTTTTCGTTGTAGAGTCCTACTGCTAATAAAGCTATTTGCAGTGGAAGTGTATAGAGAACAAGGTGAATGAAGAAGTGCGTATCGCCATATTGCGGTAGCTTAGTTGAAGTAAAATGCTCAATTCCTATCAGCCCGAAGCTAAAAATAGAAAAAAGCACCAAAATATCAGCAAAAATAAGTGTAGCATTACTTAAATTTAAGTCATGAAATCGTGAATGCGTCATAGATATCCTTACCTATATATACCGATCTTTATTTCTCTGATACTCCGTCTACATAACTGATTATTGACGAGTATAAAAAATCTGCAAAATAAAAAAATCATATATAGTTAAATAAGTTCAATGGAAAAATGACACTCTCTAAACCATAGTGAAACTAGTCCTAGTAATTTGTTAATTAGGACGTTTGGAACAACTCAGAACAGGATGGATGCTGTTATGAAGAAAAAAGGTTGTGCGCGCATGGTTACAGGAACAATAGCATGTGCCACCATGCTATTTCTTGTCGGCTGTTCTTCAAATGATTTGCCAACATTACCATCATCGACTCCGCAGGCGTCACTTACTCAGAACATTAGCCAGTACAAATACTTAGTAGGTCCTGGCGACTCTCTTAATATCTTTGTTTGGGGTAACCCTGAGATTTCGGGCACCTTTGTTGTGCGACCTGACGGTATGTTATCAACTTCGCTGGTGGACGATGTACCAGCCTCTGGTAGGACGCCAACAGATTTAGCTAAAAGCCTTGAAATGCGATTAGCAGAGTATGTTCGGGACCCAATTGTAACTGTTATCGTGCAAGGTTTTGTTGGTCCTTACAGTGAACAAGTGCGCGTGATTGGGGAGGCATCTAAACCTAAAGCCATTAATTACCGTGAAAACATGACTTTGCTGGATGTGATGGTTGAGGTGGGTGGTTTAACCGAATATGCAGATGGTAATGATGCTCGCTTGATCCGTGTGGTTGATGGTCAGCAGCGTCAGTATGGTCTCAAAATGGCTGATTTATTACGTGATGGTCAAATCCGAGCCAACGTCGATATCTTGCCAGGTGACATCATTATTATTCCGGAAGCTTGGTTCTAGTCAGGGAAGGGAAGCAGATGCAAGAACAGCTTGATAATCTGATTCAGTATGCGCGTGGAGTGTGGTTAAAGCGTCGCTACGCCTTGATTGCCGCATGGATAATCTGCTTGCTTGGTTGGTCTGTGGTGACATTGTTGCCAAACCAATACACCGCCAATGCTCGTGTTTACGCCGATACTCGATCTATTTTGCAGCCTTTATTACGGGGTTTAACGATTGAAACCGATCCTTCGCAAGAAGTGGCTTTAATGGTGAAAACCTTGTTGAGTCGTTCTAACTTGGAAACCATTGCGCGTGATACGGATGCTGACATTCGAGCAACGAACAATGAAGAATATGAGGAAATACTAGAAGACTTAAAAACGAATATTCTTATTCGCTCGGCTGGGCGAGAAAATTTATTCACCATAAGTTATTCAGGGGATAATCCTCGATATGTGCGTGATGTGGTGCAATCTGCATTGAACGTGTTTGTAGAAAATGCACTTGGCGAAAAGCGTCAAGATACCGATCAAGCAAGCCAATTTATTGCGAGTCAAATTGAAGATTATGAAGCCCGACTGCTAAAAGCTGAAACTGGACTGGCTAAGTTTAAGCAGGAAAATGCAGGCTATATGCCGGGTTCTGAGCAGAATTACTACAACCGTTTAGAGCAACTAGAGTCTGAGTTGGAGTCTACACAGCTTAAATTGCGAGAGGTACGTACTCAGTTAGCCACCGCAAGAGGGCAATTGAGCAACGAACGTGCTTTGGCTTCTAAAAACATGTCGAGTATTCGTACTGAATACGATGAGCGTTTAGATGCGTTAGAAACTCGTTTAGATGCTTTATTGTTCCGCTTTACAGAAAAACACCCAGATGTAAAAGAAACTCGTCGTCAGATTGTTGATTTAAAAGCATTAAAGTCTGAATCGCAGCAAAGTGCTTCTGCATTGGGTGGGCGTGGTGATAGCTTGTTTAACGATTTAAAACTCTTTATTCGTCAGCTTGAAAATGAAGAAGCATCATTGAAAGTACGTGTCGCTAGCTATAACGAGAAATTGGCATTTTTAAGTGAAAAATTGGCAAAAATGCCACAAGTTGAAGCGAAAATGACAAACTTGATGCGTAGCTACGACATAACCAAGAATAAGTATGAGGAGCTGTTATCTCGTCGTGAATCTGCATTAATCTCGCAGAGTGTAGGTGCCGCAGCCGATGATATTAAGTTCAGAGTGATCGATCCGCCTCGTGTACCTACGGAGCCATCGGGTCCAATTCGTCCGCTATTACTGAGCATGGTGTTGGTAGTAGGCTTAGGTGCGGGGACTGGAGTTTCTTTCTTGAGCAGCCAAGTATCACCAGTGGTCACCTCGGCTAATCAGCTTTATCAAGCCACCAGCTTGCCAGTGTTTGGTTCCGTGTCAGCCACTGAACAGTCTGGTGTGGTGAAAAAGAATAAGCGACGCACCATTGTGTTTACGGTGATTGCCGTGTGTTTGATTTTGGTCTTTGCCACTTATATGGCGATGAACCTGATCCCATCCCTTCATTCGCGTTTGTTGTCGATCACGGAGTTGCTATGAGTACGATTGAAAAGGCGATGGGAAAGCATCGCAAGTCTGCGGATAAGCCAAATACCATTGCCGCAGCAATGAAAGCGCAAAAGAATAAAGCGCAACACCAGGTTCAAAAAGCAAAGCCTGAGCATGATGAAGCCCCGCAAGCGGAGACGTTAAACCCTGAAGTCGTTCTTGGGGCGACAACAACCAGTGAGGTTGGTTTAGCCGGTAGCGCAGCGCAACAGGTCAATAAAGCGAAAGTTCAGTCAACTCATGCTGAGCTGCCTAAAGGTGAATTGCCTAAAGGTGAATTGCTTAATATCGATACTGAACGGCTTAAGAAAATGGGTATGGTGATGCATACCGATGAGGCGGTGAATGTCAAAATTAACAATGAGTTTCGCTCCATCAAGCTGAAATTATTAGAGAATGCATTTGGAGCTGGTGCAGCTTATCACCAAAATGGCAATTTGGTGATGGTATCGAGCGCAATGCCTAATGAGGGTAAAACTTTTACAGCGGTAAACCTTGCGTTAAGCATGGCGTCTGAAAAAGATAAAACTGTACTGTTGATTGATGCGGATGTGATAAGGCCGAGTGTGAGTAATACACTGGGAATTGAAGATAAGCCGGGGTTGATAGATTACTTAGTCGGTGATGTTGAACAGCTATCAGACATCATCTACTCCACTAATATCCCTAACTTGAAGTTGATGCCTGCTGGGGCATTTCATCACTTAAATAACGAATTACTTGCCAGTAGTAAAATGGAAGTGTTAGCCACAGAGTTGGCTTCTCGTTATAGCGACCGCGTCGTTGTTTTCGATTGTCCTCCATTGCTTGGGGTTGTTGAAACGGTGACGTTATCGAAACTGCTCGGGCAAGCCATGATAGTGGTCGAGCAAGATAAAACCAAAATTGCTGATGTGAAAGCGGCGGTGTCGCAGTTAAACAAGGATATGGCAATTGGTTTCATTATGAATAAAGCCGTACGCGGAGCGTATAGTCAATACGGATATGGATATGGCTATGACTCGAAAGCGAAAAATACCTAATATTTATGTTATTGGAGCTGCAGCCTCTTTAATTTCATTGAGTGGATACTGTGCTGATGTGGTTTTTGAGCCCAGCGTGGATGCTGGCGTCATTTTCACAGATAACGTAGACCGAGAAAAAGATAAAATCCAAAGCGTGATCACCACAATCGGTGTGGGTTTACGAGCGAATGTAGATACCGCAGAAGGTTTTTTGAATCTTGATTATCGTCTTCGTCAGGCATTGTATAGTGATAATAGCGATAGAAATGAGCTTTTTAACGAGCTTGAATTTGCTGCGGAAAAAGGGCTTGGCTACAGCGGTTTCTTCGTAGATGGCAATGCCAGTATCGAGAACGTTGCTCTCTCATTAGATGACGATGCCGCGGCTGATATTTTCTCTGGTAATACAGTCGAGAACCAACGTGCAGAAATTGGTTTAGGCTATCGTAGTAACCCTTTAAGCCAAGTTGATCTTCAAGCGCGTGTTTTTACTCGTGTTAGTCGAAGCGGTGATCGCATTGGTGATTATAACGGTTATGGCGGTGCGGTCAGTTTTGCCAATGGTCAAAGCGTAAAAGATGTTTTCTGGCAAATAGATGCGTCTTACGACTACAAAAAAGGGCGTGAAGACGAAGTAGGGGATACTCGCTATACCGCACTGTCAGAAACTATCGGTTTGCAGACTATTTCCGGTTTCTCGCCATTACTGCGCTTAAATTATGAAAATCTTGAAGGTTCGAGTGATCTGAATAGCCGAAAAACAGTGAGTTGGGGGCCGGGTATACGCTATTTCTGGCATAAACGCTCTTATGCTGAGTTAAGTTACAACTTTTCTGAAGATGATGTAAACCCAGACTTTTGGGCTGGTGCAGTTAACTTTAATCCCACACCAAGAACACGCCTCTATCTTGAATATGGTAAGCGTTTCTTTGGTGACGCTTATGAATTCCTTTTTAGCCACCGTAACCGTCGTGTGACTAATACCATCAGCTATACCGAAGAACCAGTCAGTTTCGATCGAACAAACTTTACCATTGGCGATAAACCAGAAGATATTGTCCTTGTTCGTTTGCTTGATTGGACATCAGAACTGAATTTACGCCGTTCTAAATACAGTCTTTCAATCTTTGGTCGCCAAGAAGAAGCGCTAACCGTCTTTTCTGAGAATCAGGAAGAACGTTCGTACGGTACCCGCTTACGAGGCGAGCATAATCTTACCCGTCGATTCAAGATTGATGGTTTCGTTGAGTATTCCAAATATGATTTCGACCGTATAAATGGTTCCAATCAAAAAGATGACTATTACTTGCTCGGTGTTGGGGGAAGCTATCAGCACTATAAATATGTGACATCATCATTTGGCTATCGTCATAACACCCGCCGCTCAACGTTTGCGGGTAGTGAGTACGACGAAAATCGTCTGTATTACGACTTACAAGTGAGGTTCTGAATATGTATGAAGCGCATTTTGGTTTATCTGATAAACCGTTTAAATTGAGCCCAGACCCTCGCTTTTTCTTTGCGAGCCCACATCATGATAAAGCCGTGTCATATTTGCAGTATGGTTTGTCGCAGGGTGAAGGTTTTATTGTTATTACCGGGCCTATTGGTACAGGTAAAACCACATTAGCGCGTAACCTTCTTTCGCAAGTTGATGAATCTATTGTTGCGGTGCAAATCGCCACGACACGATTAACGCCTGATGAGCTCGTTCGTTTAGTTGCCGCTAAATTTAATTTAGAGATTGAAGGGCTCAGTAAAGCGGACATTCTCAAACGCATGGAAAGCTATTTATTGCAGCTTCATGCAATGGGCAAGCGTGCGTTACTCATTGTTGATGAAGCGCAGAATTTACCGGCTGAAACGGTTGAAGAGTTACGGATGCTGTCTAACTTCCAGTTAGATGATCAACCATTGATCCAAAGCTTCTTGCTGGGCCAAGAAGAGCTTAAAGGCATTATTGAATTGCCGGAAATGGAGCAGTTTCGTCAGCGGATCATTGCTTCTTGTCATCTAAAACCCTTTGACGAGCAACAAACTCGAGACTACATCAAGCATCGCCTTACGCAAGTAGGGTGGAGCGGTTACCCTGAGCTTGACGATGATATTTTTGCACGTATTGCTGAATATACTTCAGGTATACCTCGTAAGATAAATATCTTTGCGGATCGCTTGTTCTTGTATGCTTTTATGGCTGAACTGGCGGTAGTTAATCTAGATGCGGTTGAGCAAGTTGTCGAAGAAATGGGCGGAGAACTATCAGGCTCATTGGCAAAAAACAGTGCTGAAAATCTGCCTCAAGACGAGGTGAATGCAACGAAAGTGGGGCTTGAGCAGCCTGCAAACGCAGAACTTAATATTTCTCCACAGCAACAAGCACAATATCAAAAGAGTTTGAAAGTGCTAGATCAAGTCTCTGCAGTGCTTGATGACGTTATTCAAAGAAAAATCAGCACCATCCGCCATTTAGATAAATTGATTCGTCAGAAACGCAAGTTGCTTTCGGAAGATGATGTAGCGGCATCATCGGTACAAAAAAGCGAAACGGACGTAATACCAGAAGTACAAGCGAGCGATCCCGATCGCGTTTTAGAGTTGGCAAGTAGCAATACCGAAGATGCAAAGAGTGAACAAGCCAGCAAGCTAAAGCGCAAACATTGGTATCGTGCACTAATGAAAACGCAGGGGGAATGCTAGCAGCCTCATATCAGTACAAGATTTGTCGTGATAGTAAGCTAAAACGTCAAAATTCCCTTGATGAATAGCAATGTAAATAGGTATAGCGCCTTTGTTTTTGTATCCCTAGTAAGATTGTTTTACTATGCAGGCTCCCATGAAAATGGGGCCTGTTTTAAGACGTCTTATAGGAAGATTACATGAACCTCTCTCTACTTGATCAATCTCTTTTCGATCACCTTTACCGTGACATCACAGAGTTTCGATCAACGTTCGATCTTGATATCCAATCTCCAGCCACGCTAGATGACAAAGCTGATCAGCTTCATACCTCATTAGCGATCGAAGAAATGACTGAATTAGCTGAGGCTGATTCGTTGGTTGAGCAAGCTGACGCGATTGTTGATACGGTTTATGTATTGATGGGACGTTTAGTTCACCTTGGTGATGCGAAGGTGGAAGACAACATCGGTATTAGCTACCTGATTGATTTACTGCTAAATATTGCAAAACGCCTAAACATTGATTTCGTAAAATGTTGGGATGAAGTCCATTCAAGCAATATGAGCAAAGTATGTTGCAACATGTCTGAATTTGAAGACACTCAAAAGCACTACGCAGAGCAAGGTGTAGAAATTGCCGCTAGCGAGAAAGGTGAATTTATTATCGCTAAGTGTGCGAAAGATGTAGAGCTTGCAGGCAAGCTGATCCGTCAAGGTAAAGTATTAAAGTCGGTTTACTACCGTCCAGCAGATCTAGCGAAACTGGTATAAGCAGCGCAAAACAAGCTTGGAAGTATAACTAAGTACAACACATTGCAAGCTAACGAAAGCTTAGGTTTAAATTTAAGGGAAATGGAATGAATACATTTACTGTTAACGGCAGCACTATGCGTTACCTTGATCAAGGTGAAGGTCCTGTTTTATTGATGGGGCACAGCTATCTTTGGGATCACACTATGTGGGCACCACAGATCGAAGTGCTTAGCCAGCATTACCGTTGTATTGTGCCTGATCTATGGGCACACGGTGGATCTGATGCGGCACCGTCACAAACACTAACCTTGAAAGATTACGCGAAAGACTTGCTGGCGTTAATGGACCACCTAGCGATTGATTCATTTTCTGTAGTGGGCTTATCTGTTGGCGGCATGTGGGGTGCTGAATTGGCTGCATTAGCGCCAGAGCGTGTGAAATCATTAGTTATGATGGACACCTTCGTTGGTTTAGAACCTGAAGTTACTCACGCTAAATACTTCGGTATGCTAGATGCCATTACTGCTGCTGAACTTGTACCTGCACCAATCGTTGACGCTGTCGTGCCTATGTTCTTTGCGAAAGATGCAGAAACAGCATCACCTGAACTTGTTGCTCGTTTCCGCGCGTCTCTTTCTGAGCTAAAAGGTCAGCGTGCTGTTGATGTTGCGACTATTGGACGTAAGATTTTCGGCCGCCGCGAGATGTTTGATGATATCGAACAGTTCACTTTGCCAACGTTAATTATGGTAGGCATGGAAGATACACCACGCCCGCCGCTTGAAGCGCAATTGATGCATGACACAATCAAACACAGTGAGTATGTATTAATTCCGAAAGCGGGTCACATTAGTAACCTAGAGCAACCTCAGTTTGTGACTGACAAGCTTGTTGAGTTTTTAGCGAAAGTACATTAAGTAGCTTAGCTAAACTTCCACTTTTGCGTCAATTTCAAAGCCTCAAGCCTGAATAGGGTTGAGGCTTTATTTGTATCTGCTATATCCATTATTTCTCAATGGCTTCAAAGTAGAATTTGTAATCACGAACACCGTCTATTTAAAGCCTTTATTCCTTAACTCTATAGAGGCGGTAATTTGCTTGCTGATAAAGGTATAAAGCGTATAACTGAACATTGCTGCCGATATATTTCTGAGCATGGAATGTACAGCATAGGTCAAACGTGCCAGTAACATTCTGAATGTACTTCGATAAGCGATATACGCCTAAACGTGAAGCTAAATACTGTTAAATCTATTGATTACAAAGGATTTTCAACACATCAAACGGTAAGTGTAATGTTGTTATTGTTAATAGAATTTTGCTCATACTTTGACAAGAAAACATTCGGTGCATTGAGATCTTAAGCTCAAATCATCACTTAGGTGAATGATGTTCATTTTGTTGCATACTATCTTCTATGTGCTTTTAAGCACAATTATATAGGACATAACATAATGAAAAACGGATACAAACTCTCCGCTCTTGCCATCGCAATTATGGTTTCATCTTCGGTCTCCGCAAACGTTAATATTGAGCCAGACCCAATGAACTCGCCTTTCATTAAAGATGTTAAGGGCAATATCATTGAAGACTACTCTCCTCAACCTATTGAACCTGCAATTTTTTCCATGCGTATGTTCAGTGAAGTAGCTGTAGAGCGTGGTGATTGGTTTAACATGTCTGCTAATTACTCGAGTTTTCAAGGTGTCGGCGCAGACATCGTTTATGACTTCATGTTACCACCTCGTAAGCCACAACCTATTATCGTGGCGGTTTTAGACTCGGGCGTTGATATTGACCACGAAGATCTGAAGAACAAGCTTTGGGTCAATGAGGACGAGATACCTAATAATGGTATTGATGATGACAATAATGGCTACATTGACGATGTTCATGGTTGGAATTTCTTAGGCAACTCGCTAGGGGTTAATGTTGATCATGACACCGTAGAAGTGACTCGTGAGTACAAGAAGTATCTGGCGTTAAAAGAAAATAATGATTGGATTTCACCTGAAAAGCTTAAATATTATCAAGGTGTTGAAGCAGACTACCTAGAGAATGTTGAGCGTTACACCTCGGCTCTTGAGAAAGTAACCGAAGCAACTGAGGAAGCGAATGATTACAAAGAGCAGATTTTAGACGTAGTTGATCACAAAGACTTTACGGTTGAAGGTCTACAGAGTTTACTGGGTCACCCTAACTCAGAAGTCGCAGAGGCGGCGAAAGGTTTGATCAGTCTGTTTGAATCTTGGTACTCATTTGATTACTTAGCGTCTCGCACTAACAGTTATAAAGAGTCGTTGGATTATCATTATAATCTAGATTTTGATCCCCGCCGTGATGTTGTGATGGATGACATCAATAACCCGTGGGAAAAAGGTTACGGGAATAACGATGTAAAAGGCCCTGTTGGCGCACACGGGACTCATGTTGCAGGTATTATTGCTGCTGAACGTGGCAATGGTCTAGGTATTGATGGTATGGCTAATCATGCACAGATCATGGCGGTACGAATGGTGCCAAATGGGGATGAGCGTGATAAAGATATTGCCAATGCTGTGCGTTACGCAGTAGACAATGGCGCCAAGATCATCAATATGAGTTTTGGTAAGAATTACTCACCGCGTAAGAGTGTTGTAGATCATGCTTTCCGTTACGCAGCGCGCAAAGGTGTACTGATTGTCCATTCTGCGGGAAATAGTAAAACGGATAATGATATTAAGCCAAGCTTTCCGAACCGTTATGCTAAACACAATTGGTCTCGCCCAATCTCTACTTGGCTAGATGTTGGTGCGTCTGGCAAGTATGCTGATGACGCTATGGTAGCGAGCTTTAGTAACTTTGGGCAGGAAACCGTTGACGTTTTTGCTCCGGGTTATCGTGTATTATCATCTACACCAGGCAACACTTATGCAGCATACAGTGGTACCAGTATGGCGGCACCAGTGGTTTCAGGTGTTGCGGCGTTGGTATGGTCTCATTACCCAGATCTGACCGCACAAGAATTGAAACAGCTGCTAATGACTCAATCACGCACATATCCAGAATTGTTGGTTAAGAAACCTTCTTCTCCAACTGAGCTAGTACCGTTTAGTACCTTGTCTATTTCTGGAGGCATTGTGGATGCCGAAGCGATTTTCGCTAAGCTAGAAAATCGCTAAACGTTTAATGACAAAATGACGAGAGGCAGCGTTAGTGCTGCCTCTTTTTCCAGACTAAATTAGCAAAACCCTTGGTTAGTTTTGTCGATAAACAACGTATCCATATATTCACCTGATATCGATGTGTTGCCGAGTTTGATATCTAAAATCACTGTCAGGCTATAGCCATTATTTATCAATGGTTTCAAAGTAGAATTTGTAATCACGAACACCGTCTATTTGCACGCCTTTCTCTCTTAATTCAAGGTACTGCTGAAGCTTAATTGTTCTAAAATCCATCGACTTTAGCGCAAGAATGATGCGTAACTCATCCATTGAACGCGATTTAGCCGCAGAGCTACATGTACTACAAACAACATGCGTTTTCTCTTTAAAGCCAACCTTATTCAACCAGTTAAGATCTTTAGCTTCTTTACGCTCACCACAAAAGTAGCAATGGTTCTCTTGCTTCAAGGCCGCCTGTTCCCTTAACTCTTTGGGGCTCGGTGACTTGCTTGCTGATTGACTCGGCGGGGTAGCGTTCGCTTTTTTGTTACCGCTAAACTTAGAGAACTGAACGACATTAGACATTGGAATTGCTCTTACTCTTACTAAAAAAGGTGTACAGCGCATAGCTGAAACTTGCAGCTACGTGCCTTTACATTCTATTTGTGATGGTGTTGGTTAGTAATTTTTAGTCCATTCGAGTAATAAAGGTTTGCTCGTCATCCACAAAAGCGACAAAGCCGCCGTGATAGATAAACACCCGACCGCGTCCTTCAACTAGGCAGGCAAGTTGTGGGTTCAAATCTTCTTCGTTATTCTGACTTTGAAATGTGCCAGTATCGGTGATTACACCGCTGAGTGTAGGCAAATATCCATAAGTGCGCTTGGCTTGATCAATAAGGCTCAATTCGCTGGTAGTAGCGAAGCAAGAGGGGATCGCACCGGCATCTTCGATAAATATAGTTTTCAGTTCTTCAAAAGCTGTAATCACCAGCCAGTCGATGCCGTTCACATGATGGATAAACATAGATTTTCTCGATAATTTTGATGCGGAGATTTTATCACTATCAAGGGAGAACGTCGTAGAGATTTAGTTGTTAAAAGCGCTAATTCTATGCCATTTTCAGACAATCAATAGGACAACTTCAAACACGTTTTTGTCTCAAATGACACATTGTCGCAAAAAAAGCGAGTGCCATTTTCATAGCACTCGCTTTACTTATTTATGCATACCTAGCTTGTTACCAACTAGATACGCTGTGATCACAAACCCTAATCCTCAATATAGTTCTCGATGCTTGGGCAAGAACATACAAGGTTGCGGTCACCGAACACGTTATCGACGCGGTTAACTGTTGGCCAGTATTTGGCATCTTTGGTTTGTGCTGATGGGTAGCATGCGGTTTCGCGGCTGTATGGGTGTGTCCAATCTTGTTCTAACAGATCCACTTGGGTATGCGGTGCATTTACGAGTGGGTTGTCTTCAAGTGGCCATTCACCTTCTTGAACGCGTGCGATTTCTTGACGAATGGCAATCATCGCGTCACAGAAACGGTCAAGCTCAGCAAGATCTTCAGATTCCGTTGGCTCAATCATTAGCGTACCCGCTACAGGGAACGACATGGTTGGCGCGTGGAAACCGTAGTCCATTAGGCGCTTAGCAACGTCTTCTTCAGAAATACCAGATGCTTCTTTCAGCGGACGAATATCAATAATACATTCGTGAGCGATACGACCTTCAGTACCACGGTAAAGAACAGGGTAGTGTGGACGTAGACGCTCCATTACGTAGTTGGCATTTAAGATAGCAAGTTTGGTTGCTTCAGTTAGCCCTTGTTCACCCATCATCGCGATGTAAGCGTACGAGATCGGCAGGATAGACGCTGAGCCCATGTTAGCTGCCGATACTGCGTATTGAGGCTGATCACTTTCTGCGTGCTCAACGTGGCCCGGAATAAACGGTGCTAGGTGAGATTTCACACCAATAGGTCCCATACCCGGACCGCCACCACCGTGTGGAATACAGAAGGTCTTGTGCAGGTTAAGGTGAGAAACGTCAGAACCAATGAAGCCCGGGTTGGTAAGGCCAACCTGCGCATTCATGTTCGCACCATCAAGGTAAACCTGACCGCCAGCTTCATGAACAAGGTCACATACTTCACGCACCGCTTCTTCATATACGCCGTGGGTAGAAGGGTAGGTGATCATGATGCAAGATAGGTTTTCGCGGTGTTTTTCGATCTTCGCTTTCAGATCTTCAACATCAATGTTGCCTTGATCATCACAGCCAACCACAACAATCTTCATTGATACCATTGCCGCAGATGCAGGGTTAGTGCCGTGCGCAGAGCTTGGGATCAAACAGATATTACGGTGGCCTTCACCGTTTGCTTGGTGGTAGCGCTGAATCGCGATAAGACCTGCATACTCACCTTGTGCGCCAGAGTTTGGCTGGAGCGAGAAGGCATCGTAGCCAGTTACTTCACAAAGCATTTTTGATAGCTTGCTGGCTAACTCATCATAACCTTGGGTTTGATGGGTTGGGGCAAATGGGTGAAGCGCGCCAAATTCAGGCCAAGTTACTGGGA
Source organism: Photobacterium jeanii (assembly GCF_001650345.1). Classification (GTDB taxonomy): domain Bacteria; phylum Pseudomonadota; class Gammaproteobacteria; order Enterobacterales; family Vibrionaceae; genus Photobacterium; species Photobacterium jeanii. The sequence goes on from NZ_LVHF01000033.1 coordinate 751,422, forward strand.
TCATCTCGGCTGCGGCGTTTAGTTTCATGGTACAGCTACCCAGTGGGATCATGCCGTGAGTTAATGAGTAGTCTTTGTTTTCCAACTTCTTCATGTAACGCATCATTTGTGTTTCGCTGTGGTAGCTGTTGAACACAGGGTGCGTAAGGAAATCGGTGGTGCGGCGACAGTTTTCAGGGATCGCGGCAAATTCATCAGCAGCGATATCAGCAGTGAACATCGATGCTTGAAGTTTGTTACCCGTTAGGATGTAAAGCAGCTCTTCAACATCCGCCACTTTAGTGGTTTCATCAAGGCTAACGCCAAGTTGACCATTCAGTTTGCGTAGGTTGATACCTGCATCAAGCGCTTGTTGGTATAACGCATCGGTTTTATTGCCTGTGTTTAAGGTGATGGTATCGAAGAAGTGTGGGTTAGCCAGCTCGATGCCAGAATTACGTAAACCTGCAGCCAAAATTGCAGTTAAGTGGTGTACACGACGACCAATCTTACGTAGTCCTTCAGGACCGTGGTACATAGCGTAGAACGCAGCCATGTTGGCAAGTAGCGCTTGCGCCGTACAGATGTTAGAGGTCGCTTTCTCGCGGCGAATATGTTGTTCACGAGTTTGCATTGCCATGCGCAGTGATTGGTTGCCTTTGGCATCTTTCGATACGCCAATGACACGACCCGGCATGGTACGTTTGTGTTTGTCTTTGGTTGCCATGAAGCCCGCGTGAGGACCACCAAAGCCCATTGGTACACCAAAGCGTTGTGCACTACCTACAACAACATCTGCGCCCATTTCACCCGGTGATTTTAATAGGGTGAGTGATAATAAATCAGCAGCGACAGTGACCAATGTTTTCTTGGTGTGGGCTTTTTCGATGATCTCAGTTAGATCTTGTACATGACCAGTGGTGCCTGGGTATTGGAGCAGGGCGCCGAATACGTCATGGTTGTCTAGCTCGTCGGCTGTGCCAGTGATCAGTTCGAAACCGATGAACTCTGCACGGGTGCGAACGACATCAAGGGTTTGTGGGTGAATGTCGTTGGCAATGAAGAAAGCTTTGCTTTTGTTCTTCCCTGCACGTTGGCACAACGTCATGGCTTCGGCTGCCGCAGTCGCTTCATCAAGCAATGATGCATTAGCCAGTTCCATACCCGTAAGATCCATCACCATTTGTTGGTAATTTAGTAGTGACTCAAGGCGACCTTGAGAGATCTCTGGTTGGTATGGGGTGTAAGCTGTGTACCAACCTGGGTTTTCTAGTACGTTGCGAAGTACAACATTAGGGGTGAAGGTGTTGTAGTAACCTTGGCCGATAAAGCTGCGATTAATGATGTTCTTATTCGCGATAGCTTTTAGCGATGCCAGCATGTCGGCTTCACTTTGGGCTGGATCGAGCTGCATAGGTTCGGGTAGGCGAATGCCCGCTGGGACGGTTTGCTCAATGAGCTGCTCAACACTGTCGGCACCAATGGCTTCTAGCATCACTTGTTGCTGTGCTGCATCTGGGCCATTGTGACGTCCCGCAAAATCCTTGTCATCACTCAGAGAGTGAAGAAGCGTCATATCGGTCATGGTTCTTTCCTGAACAGTTACAACCAATGCTAGGTAGCATCGATTTATTTGATCTCGCTATGGTGATACCTATGCCAATTCACTTTAGATCATACGGTTACTCATCTTAACCGTAGTCTGTACATCGGGGAGTCGGAATTGGCATAGGTATAAGTCAATTTTCAGCTGTGCTAGCTTTCGAATACGGGCTGAAAAATTGGTGCTATCGGCTTACACTATTTCTAGATGACGTGCTGTGACAGCATCGTTTCTTAATAGCAGAAAAGGCAGATGAAAGCCGATAGCTGAACAATCATTAGCTAATGATTAGTCTTCGATGGTTTCTAGGTATTTTTCGCCATCGATAAGCTTAGCTAGTTCTTCAACATCTTCGATTTTGATTTTAGCAATCCAACCGCCTTCGTACGGTTCTTCGTTCACTAGCTCTGGGCTTTCTTCTAGTTCTTCGTTGATTTCAACGATTTCACCCGTTACAGGTGCGTAAATGTCAGAGGCCGCTTTGACAGATTCAACAAGAGAGAAAGTCTCGCCAGCTTCAGTAGAATCGCCCACTTCAGGAAGATCCACGAATACCACATCACCTAGTAGGCCTTGAGCGTGGTTTGAAATACCCATAGTGATAGTGCCGTCACCATTGTCGCGTACCCACTCGTGGCTCTCTGTGAATTTCAGTGTATTTTCCATTTGTATCTCCTTGCGCAATGTTTCCACTTTCAATGTAGATATCAGCGTTCCAAAGCCAACGCTGATTATTTATTTTTGGGTTGATAACCACTAAATGGCACCTAACAAGTGCGTAACATACAACGCTATAAACTGGTTATCAAACGAAAATTTCCAATAGTGGAACATTACACGGCTTAATCTTCTTAAATCAAGGCAAACGTTTGCGCTTTGTTGTTGAGAAATTTATCATCGAGACGTTTTGTGATTTTGAATGATTAATAGCTAAGTATTAGATATTGTTTGGTAAATTCATGTGCCACTATATTTTTTAAGGGCTGCAAGATGAATTTAAACCTATTAAGTATGATATAAATACCCACAATTAAGGCAAACTGCCGAGAAGAGAATTAATTTTTCAGCTAAAGTTTCCAATAGGAAACTTTATTTGAATTCTGTTGGTGAAGTCATAGATTTTAGACCATGAAATGGTTTAGTTTTGTACCTGATTTGCAAACTGAAATCAGTGCCACCGCCAAGGAGGGGTGTAATGAGCGAGGAAGCGCAACACGATATTTATCCATCTATGACGGTGGCGAAAGAGTGTGGAAATTCGCAAATTGAGCCGTTGCAATTGGGTAAGCGGTTAAAGGAAATTCGCATGTCACATGGCTTAACACTAGAAGAAGCCAGCAAGCGAACAGGTTTGGCGCGCTCAACCTTATCTAAAATTGAAAACGAACAAATTTCACCAACATTCCAAGCGATGCAAAAGTTGGCTGGTGGCTTAAATGTTGATATGCCACAGCTTTTTGCACCTCCGCGTCAAACTCGCACCACGGGTAGAAGAGATATCACTCGTGATAACGAAGGCAAGCCGCATCCAACATCGACTTACGAACATGAGTTGCTAGCTACTCAATTGACCAATAAGAAGATGATGCCGTTTAAGTCCCAAGTGCGGGCGCGAGAATTTAAAGATTATCCAGATTGGATCCGTCATGATGGAGAAGAGTTTTTACTTGTGCTGTCGGGTGAAATCACCTTCTTTTCTGAGTTTTATGAGCCTGTGAATTTAGCGCAAGGTGATTCAGTTTATTACGATGCCAATATGGGGCATATGCTGGTTTCAGTCAGCGAAGACGATGCGCATATACTGTGGGTGACGGCCTCTTAAGGAAAATAATATTTTGATAAATCGTCGTTTGATTTCGCTACTTTCTAAATTGAGTTTATATTTCTAGTACTTACTGCTCTTTAGATTCTTGTTAGTTTAATGAAGGCAGTTATTTCGGAATCACGATTTATAGGATTTTAAAGCATTATTTCGTAGCTAGTTAAGGCGATTTGAAAACACCAAAAGCGTCACAAGACGAGAGGCTAGCGACGAGAAATTGCGGGCTGCAACAATTACAAAACAATTAATGTTAATAATTTGCGTTGTATCACGTTGCTATCTGGCATTTGTGTAACGTGATATCGATAAAAACAGAGCATGATCACACCTTGCTCTCATAATGAAATGGATAACAGTCGCGCGCAGCGACTTATGGAGAAAGTAAAGATGTCACAAGAACTTCTGGTAACACCATTGCATGCACTGCATATCGAAATGGGCGCGAAAATGGTGCCGTTTGCAGGCTATGACATGCCAGTTCAATACGCATTAGGTGTTCGTAAAGAGCACTTACATTGTCGTGAGCATGCTGGGTTGTTTGATGTTTCTCACATGGGTCAATTGCGCTTGCACGGTGCGGATGCGGCTAAAGCAATCGAAGCTTTGGTGCCGGTTGATATCATCGATTTACCAGAAGGTAAGCAGCGTTACGCGTTCTTTACCAATGAGCAAGGCGGGATTTTAGATGATCTTATGGTGACCAATTTTGGTGATCACTTGTTTGTGGTGGTGAATGCTGCTTGTAAGGAGCAAGATATTGCCCATATCAAGGCAAACCTACCACAAGGTGTTGAACTTGAGATTATTGAAGATCGTGCATTGCTTGCTCTACAAGGTCCTAAAGCTGCGGATGTATTGGCGCGTTTGAACCCTGCCGTCAGCGATATGGTGTTTATGGATGCAACCAAACTTGAGCTACAGGGTGTGGAATGTTACGTCAGCCGCTCTGGTTACACGGGTGAAGACGGTTACGAAATCTCAGTACCGAACGATAAAGCAGATGCGTTAGCGCGTGAACTACTAGCGTTTACTGAAGTAGAGTGGATTGGCCTTGGCGCACGTGACTCATTGCGTTTGGAATGTGGCTTGTGTTTGTACGGCCACGATATCGATACGACGACGACACCAGTGGAAGCAAGTCTGCTATGGGGCATTAGTAAAATTCGCCGAACTGATGGTGAGCGTGCAGGTGGTTTCCCTGGTGCTGATATCATTCTTGATCAAATTCAAACAAAAGACGTAGCACGTAAGCGTGTGGGGCTGCTTGGGCAATCTAAAGCGCCAGTGCGTGAAGGGAGCAAGTTGTTTGATGCTGACGATAACGAAATCGGGATTGTAACTAGCGGTACTTTTGGTCCATCAAAAGGTGCCCCAGTAGCAATGGCTTATGTAAAAACAGATCTAGCCGCGATTGGTACTGAAGTATTTGCTGAAGTGCGTGGTAAGAAATTACCAATGACGGTTGAGAAGATGCCGTTCGTACCACAGCGCTACTACCGTGGTTAAGCGATAACACCTTACCTGTAAACTTTAGCCTGTAAATTTGTAGGTAAATAGCTGTAAGACCAAAGGGGCGAACTTCGCCCCTTTTGTCGTTCGTATCAGTCTGTAGTAGCCTACTAAAGCTCTCTTTTGATTTTTCCTTCTTTGTTATCTGAACTCTTCCCTAATCAACAATCCTGATATTGCTTGCTTCAACCGCTGTTAGCAGCGACTGCGCATAAGGCTTTAGTTGCGTGTTTGCTGTGGGAATATAATCCGCCAGTGCTCCAGCGAGTGAGCCTTGTAGCATTTCTAGTTCTAACTTTTCTTTGTCTGTCTGGGCGGTGAATAACATGCCGTTTAATTCTCTTTCGACCCACTTTTGGTAACTGTTTGGATGAGAGCTAAGGACTGCCAAGGTGACCTCTGGGTGCATGATAATGGCTTGCGCGAGTAGGGGAGAGACTTCACCACTGATTGCCCCATCACGCTGAAGCCAAATCTCCCCCAAGGTATTAATGAGTGGGAGTACAGAGTCGGTGTCCTGAGTGAGTAGTGAAGTTTCAATGTGTTGGTAGTTACCACTAAACCAACTTAAATTTATTGCGGTTCTTATTTCTACTGAGTTAGTTGGCGTGGTTGCTAACGAGTTTGCACTGAAACTCAAACCTAGAACGAGGAACAAAGGTGCAATTGAGAAACTAAATCGATTACTGCAGATAGCGTAGTGTTTCATTCTATTCTATTAAGTTGTTGTAAATAGAATAAATAGTGAAGGTTATGTCGATGAGTTACATCTGAATGTTCACTGCATGAGTTTATTTCCGAAAATCACTCCCACTAATAATGATCAAATATCAAAAATGCATATAAAGTTGAGAGCAATATCACCTTTTATATTTCGAGTTAGCTGAAATGAAAGAGGATTGCAGAGCGATAACTATACCGTTTGAATAAATTATTCTTGGCTGGTAAATGATGCGTTTAATTTAAAAGAAGTTGGTCGTGCTCTTCATTATTGCCTTTAAGTTTCAATTGACGGGGAAGGAAAGGGCTTTGATTGCGAAAAGGTGCATGTTGCTTGTTATGCGCGAAAGTGAATGAAAACGCAGTGTGCGCTTCTTTCATTCACTTATGCGGATAAATAACAATTGTTCAGTAAAAACCATGTTAATGAGTTAGGTTTTTGTAAGCTGACTTAAACATAAGTTTGAAGCCTTCTTGGGTTAGGTCTTTACCACTCATGCCAGCTTTGTTAAGACGGCGGTAACACTCGCCTAGTGCAGCAATTACAGCTTCTTGGTGTTGCTCTTTAAGTTGCTTTCTGTTCATTTTTACCTCATTAAATGTCCGTTTATCCGCTATGGCATCTTATTTTACATATCAGTAACCGATCTTTAGTTAACCTAACCTGAATAGAAGCTCTAACGCATACTTTTTGTGTATGCCATTGCGCTATTGTTATTTGTTAACTGGATTCGATGGTTAAAAACAATGCTCATAACGTTGGGTAAGATTAGTTATTTATGAAATTATTAATGTCAAAGCTATGTCAGGTTTTATTAAAAAATACTTATTGATATATAAATTAAACCATAAGTAATTTGGTTTAATATCGACCCAAGCTTTTAATTGTTTGATAGTTCACTCATTAAATTTTTCACATGTAGACACTTATGTCTGCATAAACATATTCGGTTAAAACTGGTTAGATGTCATGCAGCACCGTTTTGCTATTGTGAAACACGGTGAGGCATCTCCAAATAAAAGAATGATTTTACGGATGTTTCTTTCATTTCTTGGGAGCTGTTGATACAAGCCCTGTCAGAGTTGATTTGTTTGAAGAAATTAAGAATATATTTAATTGTTAAATTTCTTAATAAATCAAACAAGGTTTGTTGTTGAATAAGAAAGGACGTTTGCGTAATGAAAAAATTGATGATGAGTTCATTGTTTGCGATGGCAATGGCGGCACCAGCTATTGCTGCACCACAATTTGCGGTAGAAGTTAGCCAACCTACCGTTAATAAGTTGCTTTCATCAGCCTCGGGAATTGTTGCTACTGAAGGGCGCTTATACGCAATTGGCGATGATGCCATGTGGTTTTATACGTTAGGCCCTGAGTTCAATATCGCTGAAAAAGCGCTGATTAAGCGTTACCCAGTTAAAGAAAATGGTCGTATAAAGAAAAAAGTGAAGCCAGACTTTGAAGCAATGGCTGAAATTGACTATCACGGTCAAACAGCATTCTTATTGCTAGGTTCAGGTAGTAAGGAAAAAGTCCGTGAATGGGGCTTTATTATGACGGCTGATAATCAACTAAAAGTTGAGCGTTCGATGGCGCCGCTTTACAAACAGCTTTATCAAGCCGCAGGATTTAGCGGTGACCAAGAACTAAACATTGAAGGTTTAGCTGTAGCGAACGACAAAGCTTTTATTTTGAACCGTGGTAATTCAGGTACAAATGTTATTTTCTCAATTGAAAGCGATAAATTACTGGCTTACATGAAAGGTGAAAGCCAACAACTGAACAATATTCAAGTGTACCCAGTAACACTGCCTGTATTGGATGGATTTGAAGCCGGGCTTTCAGGTGCTGAATATTGGCCTGAAGCCAACAGCTTGATCTACTCGGCATCTATTGAAGCGACGGGCGATGCCTATAATGACGGTGAAATTCTAGGTAGCTACGTTGGTGTTGTTGCGCTCTCAGATTTAAAAGCGGGCGTTATGAATGATCTTAGCAGTCAGACTGAAGCAATTTTCGCAGATGGCAAACGTGTGATCACCAAAGTTGAGTCAGTAGGCATTAAGCAAAGCACTAAAGGTAAAGTGACTGGCGTGCTAGCAAGCGATAATGATGACGGTACAAGCGAATTCTTTAACTTCACACTAAACGCTAAGTAAGCGAAAAATCTGGCCGCGCCTCATTGTTGCTATTCAGTCTTGTGATAACTGATGCGGCGCGGCGATTCGTTATTTATCGCGTTGAATGTATGCGACTTTGGAAATCTCTTTACCACTGTCATCGTCAGTAGCAGTGAATCTTACAGTTTGAGAACGAATTTGAGGTAGCGAAACAAACACGCGTCCATATTCGTCGGTTTTTGCACTCCCTAAGCCGTGAATGTTGGTGGTAACTGTCGCTCCTTCGACGCCTTTACCATTCTCTTTTACTGTAATCCATGCGCCATCATTCGATGAAATCACATTCATACGGTAATCTGCAGCTGCGGTAAAAGACATAGCTAACCCTGCTATAAGTAAACTCGCTCGGATCATTTTCATAGTTACCTCTGCTTCTCGTAGTTAACGGAATCATTTTAATTGTGGCAGCAAAATGCGCATTTGGCATAGCATAATCATTCATTTTTAGAATGTTTAAGCTTCATTTAGTTTGTTTTTACTGCTTGATGTGCCGAAAGATTTTGTGATTACTGAGTGATAGTGTTGCGATATCAGTGTGAAGTCACTCGCGAAAGCGAGACAAAGTGCGGCGATGTGATAAGGATATGTTTGCGGCAAGTTAGAACAGCGACTATTGCACATTTTATTCCAGCATAAGCAAAATAATCGCATTTATATGCGCTTTTGGGGAGGAGTTTGCTGCTTCCCAAATAACACTCAACCAGAGCGCGTGCTATGGCTGAGTTTTTTTGTTCTGCCTAATGTAACCGTTGGGTTCTCGCTTGAAACGAGCGGGGGGGCAGTATCTAATTTTTATTTAGTCTTTTGGCGGACACTTACATTTGCAAGGCACATTGATGTCGCTACCGTTGATACGGGTTACTTGCTCGTTACGGTTAAACAGTAATACGCCATAGTTGTTTTCTGGTTGAGGAAACTCGAACTCAAGGTATTCGTTTACTTGCCCGCCAGCGATATCAATACCGCTTGCATCAGTGACTTTAACATCAAAGTCGCTTGCATTACCTTCCGATAAAATTTCACACAAGATGGTTTGGTCGCAAGTACCTGCACAACTAAAGTCGATTTTTGCAGCAGAAGCTGTGCCTGAAAGCAAAGCCATGATCAGCAGTGAAGAAGCCGTTTTACGCATTTGTGATGCCTTTTGTCCTATTTAATCGTTTGCTGAGTTAAAAATACCAGCACGTTTTCCTTGTAAAGAATGTAAATAGTTATGATTTACAATCGAGGTGGTCTGGTTTTACGTTATACCAAATGTTATAAAATAACAAGGTTTGACGTAATGCTAATTATTTTCATTTACGACAGAGTTTGAAACACAACGCATGAAAACATTTGGGGAAACATGTTCACGATTAAAAAGTCTACTATTTTGGTAGCTGCGGCACTCAGCTCTATGGCTGTTCACGCTCATCAAGATGCAGTACAAGAAGAAAATATGACTGTGATGGGTACGCAGCATGGATACCAAGCTGATAATGTCTCAGCAATGAAAATGGAGATGAGTCAGTTAGATACTCCTGGGGTCATTGCTGTTTACGATGAGACGTTGATTGAAGAGCAGGGTGCCGCTACTTTAGGTGATGTATTAAAGAATGACGCAAGTATTTCTGCTGGTAACACGCGCCGAAATCGTGAACGTTTCTATATGCGTGGTTTTGAATTAAATCCAGATCAAAGTTACCTACGTGATGGCCAATTCCACTTAGCTAACTATGCTTTACCAATCGAACTTTACGAGCGTGTTGAAGTGTTAAAAGGCCCATCATCGTTGCTTTACGGTAAATCGACGCCAGCTGGCATGATTAACCTAGTTACGAAAAAAGCACAGGGTGATTTTCACCTTAACGTAAGCCAAGAGTTAGGTGCTCACAACCATACTAAAACAACATTGGATGTAGGTGGGGCATTAAACAGTGATGAAACGCTTCGTGCACGTTTAATTGGTTCAACGGCTAAGAAAGAAAGCTACCGCCGCCACAAAGATGGTTCTGCTGTTGAAAGTGAGCGTATGGTAGGTGCGTTGATCGTTGAGGCAGATCTTGGTGATCGTGGTACGGTTCGCCTGAACTATGACCGCACTAAAGATGACGGCCACATTGATATGGGTTCGGCATTTTTCCAAAATGGCGACCTTATTGGCACCAAAGAATTTGTATGGGACATGCCTTGGGCGAAGCGTCACAGCACAGTTGAAAACTATGGTGTGAATCTTGATTTTGAATTGTCACAAAACTGGATGCTAACCACGGGTTATAACCGCCAAAATGTTGATCGCCGCACTATTGAGAGTAACTGGGGCAAGGTCTTCAACGAAAGCTCGAAAAAGCCGAATTACGATCCTAAAACTCAAACTTGGAAAGTAATGGCGCGTGACACGTTCGAGGTTTTTAAAGTCGATACCGCTTACCTCGATTTTAAAGGTGAGTTCGAATTAGCTAGCATGCAGCACAAGTTGCTGGTTGGCACTAGCTACGTCGATTACAAGAAAACGGATCAGCAGGATAAGAAAGGTACTCTTGGTAAGTTAAGCATTAACGATAACAAGATTATTGCTAAGCCGACCGATCTTGATTACCGCAAAGGTAAAGTTAATGAGTTTGAGCGCCAAACTCTGGGCCTTTACGTACAAGACTATGTTGAGATTAACCAACAGTGGCACGCACTAGCGGGTGTTCGCTTTGATCAAGAAAAGAACAAAGATGAAACTCATAACAATGTGCTGCCGAAATTTGCGGTGATTTACCACCCATCAGATGAATCCTCAGTGTATGCAACTTATTCACAGAGCTTTGAGCCTAAAGATCCAGTTGCTGCGAAATACAAAAACGCAGGCGAGAAACTGGATGCTGAACGAGGTGAACTGTACGAGTTAGGCGCCAAGAAAGAGTTCTTCGATGGTTTGATGTTGGTATCGGGTGCGTTATTTAATATTGAGAAGAACAACCTTGTTTACGATGATCGTGATACAAACACCATGCACCAAGATGGTAAGGTTCGTCACCGTGGTATTGAATTAGCAGCTGACGGTCAAGTGACCGATAGTCTATCGCTATCATCAAGCTTGATGTGGCTTGATGCCCGCTACCTTGATCACCCCCGCCTTGAAGGCAAGCGTGCGAAAGATGCACCTAAGTTCGTGCTGGGCGCTTGGGCGAACTACCAAATTGATGACAAGAACAACTTCCACTTAGGCGCACGTTATGAAGGTCAGAAATACGGTGATCCGTATGAGAAATTCAATAAGCCAGCTTACACCCTAGTTGATTTAGGTTACACCCACCGTGTAGCACTCAATGATAGCTTAGATGGTTTAGTACGCGTTAACGTTAACAACCTGTTCAACGAACAGTACTTGCGAGGTGGTTGTAACCACAATGCAATGTACGGTGACGAGCGTACAGTAAAAGCGACTTTCCAGATCAACCTATAGATCTGGCTAAGCTACTGACTAACAGTCGTCTAATTAAAAGGTCTGCTTTGGCAGACCTTTTTGCGTTGTGGCGGTTAATAGCAATTTGCACTAAACCTTGGTAAAAGTAGGTTCGTGTTAATCAATAATCCCTAGGTAATGAAGTAATGGAAGAGATTTATTTTGCTGGTGGCTGCTTGTGGGGCGTGCAAGAGTTTATGAAGCACTTACCTGGTGTGGTATTAACCGAAGCAGGGCGTGCAAATGGCACTACCGACACCACCCAAAGCGAGTACGATGGTTACGCCGAATGTGTTCGCACTCAGTTTGATCCTCAGCAAGTGACGATCAGCGAGTTGATGAGTTTCTTCTTTGAGATTATCGACCCTTATAGTGTGAATAAGCAGGGGGAAGATGTTGGTGAAAAATACCGAACAGGGGTTTATAGCAGTAACGCATTACACCTTGAACAGGCTCGAGCCTTTATTACTGCGAGAGAGGATAGCGATAAAATCGCGGTCGAAGTGCTGCCGTTAACAAATTATGTTAAGAGTGATGATGAACATCAAGACAGATTAACGCGCTTTCCTAATGATTATTGTCATATTCCATTTGAATTACTTAGTAAGTATAAGAACAAATAACAGTGCATATATAAGTGTCAGACGCAGAGTTATTGTTAGTTAAATAGTGGAATAATTGACGTGTTAATTCATGCCTCATCATAAAATAAAAAAAGTGCACCATTCTTCATAACTAATGATGAGAAGTGGTACACCAGCAAAGATAGAAAAAATATAAAGGCAATAAAAACAGGCTTTCAAATTGAAAGCCTGTTTACGTTAATAAGTAATCCAGCTTATCGCAATGGAGGGACGATAAGCTGATTATTATCTTATTTAACTTGTGGAAGTGTACCTTCGCCGTTAGATACTACAGCGTCGATTTGAACTAGAGCGTCCATTTCGATTTGAGAAACACCTACTACTGTGCGAGCTGGAAGGTCGCCTTGGAAGAAGCTTGTGTAAACTTCGTTGATTGCTTCGATATCAGCAACATCTTTAAGGTGGATGTTGATTTTAACGATGTCGTCCATTACGTGGTCAACGCTTTCAACGATAGCTTTGATGTTCTTCAGACATTGTTCTGCTTGCTCTTTAGCACCGCCAGCAACGATTGCATTGCTTGCTACATCAATAGGAAGTTGAGCTGCGATGTGGTTGTAGTGAGAGAAAGCGACAGTTTGTGTGTGTAGTGGGTTACGTGGTGCTGCATCAGTGTTGTTTGCACGAATAACGATGTTGTGGCGATCTTCAACTTCTTGTGGTGGTGTACCGTCACCGTGAGATACAGAAGCATCAATTTGAACAAGTGCGCCCATTGGTAGAGCATCAGCAGCGATGATTGAACGTGCTGGAACGTAAGCAACAGTACGTGCGATTGCTGAATCAGGGAAGAATGTTGAGTACACTTCGTTCACTGCGTCAACGTTAGCAAGATCGCTTAGGTATAGGTTGATTTTAACGATGTCATCGAAAGGAACGTCGATGCTTTCTAGAATCGCTTTCATGTTTTTCAGACACTGAGCTGTTTGCTCTTTCACGCCACCTTCAACGATAGCACCAGTCTTAGGATCTACTGGAAGCTGTGCAGAGATGTTGTTGTAGTGAGAGAAAGCAACAGTGTGTGATGCTAGTGCATCTTTAGGTGCGTTTTCAGTGTTGCGAGTTAGTTTAACTAGTGGGCAAGGTTCTTGAGGAGCTGTACCTTCGCCGTTAGAAATTAGTGCGTCCATTTGAACACGTGCATCGCTCATTGGTAGCGCAGCAACTTGAACAACAGTACGAGTTGGAATTAGGTTTTGGAAGAATGAAGCGTAAACTTCGTCAACCGCTTCCATGTCTGCAATATCTTTAAGGAACACGTTGATTTTTACAACGTCGTCCATAACGTGGTCGATGCTTTCAACAATGGCTTTAATGTTAGTTAAACATTGTTTTGCTTGTTCTTTCACGTCACCTACAACGATTTCACCTGTTTTTGGGTCTACAGGTAATTGTGCAGAGAAGTTGTTGTAGTGAGAGAAAGCAACTGTTTGAGAAGATAGTTCACTTTTAGGTGCATTTTCAGTATTGCGTGAAACTTTAATGATACCGCCAGCCATGTCGATATTTTCCTTATATGTAGTACAGAGGTGGTTATACCTATCAGTAAAAGCGAACTTACTTTTATCGATTGGTGTTAATTATCTTGATTAGTTTTATTTGAATGATTTATCAAAGTGGCGTCATAGTAAGTGAAAATATTTGGGGTGAATGTGACACGCTTCAAAACATTTTTTCGCTAGAGCGTTCTAAAAATAGGATAAATAGTCACTTTACGCTTAATTATCCACATTATTATTAATAATAGGGCACTAACAACATTTTAATTCTGCGATTGATTCGTCAAATGTGAATAAAATCTCAGAGGTAATTGGCGTGATTTTTTGAAATTCATTTTAAAATTGATACGCAACTCACATTAATTTTGTTAGAACGAATTATCGAACTGAATTTATTTAACCTTTATGCTGATTAAAATGCATAAATTTCCGAGAATGGATTATCGAATACCAAAAATTAGCAATTTAATATCTTTGTAAATAATGTTTTTACTTAAATTGGTTGATTTGTTTTCTGTTTGTTAACAATTAATGGCAATAAAATGCCACCTATTAAGGATAGGTTGCATAATTTCATCCCGTATAAGCTACGTGTTGCTTATTGTTTGAGGGGAGCGACTCTAGCTGAATTAATAGCTTGGATCCACTGGGGAATAGAAAAGGAAAGAGTGCTTTGGGATGCTTTATGTTCGCAAGATTTCAGGGCTACGTGAACCTGAAAGTGAAGTTGGTGTGTGACGAATAACCAAGCTGGGTTCCAATAAGACTTGTTGGTTGGCTATGTTTTGGCCTGCAATTGTCTCGATCATCATCTCAAAGCCAAGCAAAGCAATTTGTCTCATCGGTTGTTTGATACTAGAAAACCCCAGTGACTGCGCGATAAAGGTGTCATCAAACCCAATAATTTCGATCTTACCTTGAAGAGGAGGTTGGGAATTATAGTGCTCAATGACGTTATTGTGCAGGTTTAAGGCGTTATGAAGGTGGCTTGCAGCAATATCATCGGAGCAAAAGATGCCTTCTATAGGAGATTGGGGGGTAGAGATATGCTGTTGAATAAACTGGGAGAGTGACTCAGAGGTATAAGGTGCAAGCACCAGACTCTTTTCTAGAATGATATTTTGTTTTGTTAGCGCTTTCTTAAAGCCGAGCAAGCGATCTGAATGCTTATCACTGCTACCTATGAATCCCATACGGCGGAAACCTTGATTAAGAAAGTGTTGTGCCGCTAATTCGCCACCATGTTGATGATGAGTACCGACACTCAACATTTGTTCTGATGTTGCCGTTAGTAAAACAACTGGAAATGGGAGCTGTTTTACTGTTTTTAAGTGTTCTTCTCTTAAGGACCGAGGAATAAGAAATACGCCATCTACTCTGTGGTTGACACATTCGGTAAGAAAGGTTTTCTCCAGTTGTAAATTATTGCGACTGTTGAATAACAGAATGCTTCGACCATGTTTATAGGCTTCTTCTTCTAACACATCAACTAACTGAGTAAAGAAGGGGTTAGTCATGTTGCGGACAATAACAGCAAAAAGCTTAGTGGGTTTCTTACGTTTGGCGGGAGGCTTTTGGTAATTGAGTTGTTCTATAGCTTGCTCTACAGCGTGCTTGGCCTGTGGTGATATGCGTTCGCTACCATTAATAACGCGAGACACTGTCGCGATGGAAACGCCAGCTTTTCTTGCAACGTCACGTATTGTCACTGTGCTTTACTACTTCTTCAGATGTTCATTGATAAGTATATTAACGATAACTATGTAACAAGACTTGATGTTACATCACAAATCACAGCAGAATTGTTCTTAGTCGTCATATTTAATTCGTTTACTTCCGCACCAAGCTTTATCTGTGATGGTTAATCGTTATGATTTTCCTAACTCATGGTGATTAGGTGTGAATTAAGTGCAAGAGTTAAAATATAAAACAATTGATTTGGCAACGAAGGAAGATAAACAAGCGTTTAATAAGATTAGAGATAACGCTAAATATCGTCCTTTGTTTCATATAACACCACCGCATGGTCTATTAAACGATCCAAATGGTTTTTGCTTTTATAACAATGAATATCATTTATTTTATCAGTGGTATCCGTTTAATACATTTCATGGCATGAAACATTGGATGCATCTAACATCTGTGGATTTGATACATTGGAATGAACATGGCGCTAAAATAACGCCAGTAGAAAGTTATGAGTCACACGGTGCTTATTCAGGTGCAGCATTTGTTGAAAAAAATAAAGCTTACTTGTTTTACACTGGTAACGTAAAGCAAGGTTTAAAGCGGGATGCTAACCAATGTATTGCGCTATTAGATGAAGATAATAAAGTTAATAAGTTTGCTGGTAATCCTGTAATTCATTCTGTACCACATGGATACACAGGGCATGTGCGAGATCCCAAGATATTAAAAAGGGATAATGGCTACTTTATGCTTTTAGGTGCTCAGCGTGAGCATGATATGAAAGGTACACTATTAGTTTACCAATCTAAAGATTTATTCAATTGGGAAGTGCTTGGTGAATTAGAAATTCAAGTGTCTGGTGAATTTCCTGATGCTTATATGTATGAATGCCCCGATCTACTAAACGTTGATGGTAATGATGTACTTATCTTCTCGCCACAAGGCATTGAACCTCAAGGTCATCGCTTTCATAACAAATTCAATGTGGTGTACTGTATTGGTCAGCTAAATATCGAAACGCTGAGTTTTACTGTTAACCACTGGGATGAACTTGATCGTGGATTTGATTTTTATGCACCTCAAACCTTGGCCAATGCTCACGATACGGTCAGCAATAGCGAAACGTTAATTGCTTGGGCTGGAACGGATGATGAGTTGCCAAGTGCAGAATACGGTTGGATAAACTGTTTAACGTTACCACGTACATTAGCGGTTAAAGAGAAACGTCTATATCAATATCCAACCAATTTGCTGGTTGAAAATAAACACTGTGTTAAAAGTAAAATGAATATATCAGATACCAGTGTTTTAAATTCAACGCTAGATGTTAATCCATTGTCTTTTATAGTTGAAGTAAATGGTGACTTATTTAGAAATGAAATTGAATTTAGCCTTGTTTCAGAGTCAGGGCGAAAATTGCAGTTAAATATAAGTGGGAATAGTATTAAGCTGAGTAGAGAAAATTATGACCATCATATGATTGACTGGCCATATGGTAATAAAAGAGTTTGTGAAACAGACTATGATATTAACGATATTACTTTTGTTTGCGATCAAAGTATTATCGAAATATTTATAAATAAAGGCAGGGATGTGTTTACTTGTTTGTTCTTCCCAGAAGAAGAAAAACATAGATTAATGCTTGTCAATAAAAAAGAAATTGAATTAGACATCAAGTTAACTTACCTTACAAAATAATAAAATGGTGAACACAATGAACTATGACGTTACTGTTGACCAGATACTGGATAGTATCGGTGGTTTAGATAATATTCGTAATGCTGAGCATTGCGCAACACGCTTACGTATTATTTTAAAAGATAATGACAAAGCTAATGCTGAAAAAGCGAAAGAAATTAATGAGATAAGTGGCTACTTTTATCAGTCTGGTCAGCACCAGTTTATTATTGGTTCGGGTAAGGTGTCTCATGTTTACGATACCTTAAAGCGTGCGCTGGGTGGTGAGTTTGAATCGCAGGATTTTAAACAAGATACTTTTGCTAATTTAACGGCGAGTCAGAAAGTGGTTCGAACCTTAGCGGATATTCTCATTCCGCTGATCCCTGCATTGGTTACAACAGGTTTATTGATGGGTTTACGTGGCATGATGCTGCACTCAGGTATTGAGTTTTCGCCTGAATTACTAGCCTTGTTTAGCATGCTAACAGACACTGCTTTTGCATTCTTACCTGTTCTTATTGCCTATTCTGCCGCGAAAAAATTTGGTGGTAATGCCATTATTGCGATAGTGGTGGGGTTAATGATGGTGGCGCCCCAATTACCAAATGCATGGGTTGTAGCGAATGGTGGTGCTGAGCCTATGGTTGTTAACTTACTTGGCATTAGTTTTCCGTTAGTGGGTTACCAAGGTACAGTTTTACCCGCTATTTTTGCTGGATGGTTTGTTTCTTATTTAGAACGAAATCTACGCCGTTTTATTCCATCGAGTATGGATCTGATCTTCACGCCATTTTTAACGATCACCATCGCTGTATTTGTTATTCTGTTTGGATTTGGTCCACTGTTACAGAACATTGAGCATGGATGCACGTCATTAGTGCGCATGGCACTCGATTTGCCGATGGGAATTGGTTATATCCTCTATGGGGCTGTTCAACAAATGATTGTGATAACGGGTCTTCATCATGCGTTAGGGGTGATTGAAATCGGTTTGTTGAATGAAACAGGGTTGAATCCCCTTCAACCGCTAGGGACAGCTTCGATGGCTGGTCAGTTTGGTGCGGCTATCGCGGTAGCAACATTACTTAAGGATAAACTGAAAAAAAGCAATGCGTACAGCGCTTCGATATCAACGCTATTTGGCATTACAGAACCGTTGTTGTTTGGTGTGAACTTGCAGTACGGAAAAGTGTTTGCGTTCGGTATGGTAGGTGGCGCTGTTGGCGGTTTGATGACTTATTTGTTGAGCATTAGTGCTACTGGTATGGGGATCACTTTCATCCCTGGTATCTTGCTTTATTCACACTCTTTATCAGCCGTGTTTGGCTACCTTACTGTGATTGCTAGTGCATTTGTGACTGCATTTTGTTTAACCCGCGCTTATAACCCAATAAAGAAAGCGTAATTATAACGATAAGTGGTGTGTTCGAATCTAGGTAGAGAACAAATTATTTAAGCCTGCCTCAAGTGAGGTGGGCTTTAGCTAAAGGATTTGAAAATGAACAAAGTATGGTTAACCGGTGATGCGGTAGTCGATCTTATTCCTGACGGTGATACTCGTTACTTAAAATGCCCTGGTGGAGCACCTGCAAATGTAGCTGTTGGTATTGCTCGATTAGCTGGTGAATGTGGTTTTTTCGGGCGAGTCGGCGCGGATCCGTTGGGGCGTTTCATGAGAAAAGTATTGAGTGATGAAAATGTAGATACATCCCATTTAATACTTGATGACCAGCAACGTACCTCTACAGTTTTGGTTGATCTTGATGCGCAAGGTGAACGTTCGTTTACTTTTATGGTAAAGCCAAGTGCCGACCAGTTTATGGAAATTGGCGATATTCCTCGTTTTCAACAAGGGCAATGGTTGCACTTTTGCTCAATTGCATTAGCAAATGAGCCAAGCCGAAGTTCAGTGTTTGATGCGATGGCTTCGATAAAAGCGTCTGGTGGGTTTGTGAGTTTTGATCCGAATCTTCGTGATGAAGTTTGGCAGCAACCTTCAGATATGCGTGCTGTAGTAATGAAAGCTGTGATGGCGGCAGATGTTGTGAAGTTCTCTGAAGAAGAGTTGTTGTTTTTAACCGAAACAACTGATCTACAGCGTGGTTTAGCTGCACTTGAAAGCTATCACATTCCACTGGTGTTGGTGACCTTGGGTGCGGAAGGAGCTTTGGTGAAATTTAACGGCAATCAATATCAAGTCGCTTCGCAAGCTGTTACTCCTGTCGATACCACTGGCGCGGGTGATGCGTTTGTGTGTGGTGTGCTAGCAAAATTGGCCCAGCATAATGTATGGCTAAATGAAGTGATTATTTTGGAAGCTGTGAAGTGGGGTAACTACTGTGGTGCTCTTGCAACGACACAAAAAGGAGCAATGACAGCGCTACCCACAAGCACTCAGCTACAACATAGTTTACGAAATTAGCACGATGGTATTATTCCCGCATGAATTAATATGACGAAGTATTAAAGCCTCTTAAGAGGCTTTAATTTTATCAACGCCTTATAGATTAAACAGTTTGATAGCCGTACCAATCACGCAAGCTATCTATCAAGTGCTGTTTGATTTTGGGGTAAGAATAATTAAGTCGATAAAATAGCATTAATGGTAAGTGTTGGCTGAACTCCTCCCAGTTCATATCTAGTTGACACAAGCTCTTGTTCTTTAAGGCTTGTCGAGCAATATGTTCAGGGCTGTAAGCTATGCCTAGATTGGCTTTTGCAAAATCTATTGCGAGTTGGAAGTCTGAGGTGATGATAGATGAAATCGGATTAAAACTTTCATCCTTTTTCTTCTTGCTCAAAAATTGCGGATGAATAATGGTTTCAGGTAATAACTGTTGGCTTTCGATTTGAGTCTGGCTGTTTAGAGGATGTTGAGGATGCGCTAGCATCATGATTTGCTCTTCACCTACAATCATACCGCCAATATCAGGATAGAGATCCTCAGATGCTAGCCCAAGAACAAAATCCACTGTTCCTGCCATTAAGCTGTCTTGAAGTGTATCTTGTAAGCTTGGAAGCAGCTCTATCTCAGTTTGTGGTGCATGCTCACGCAAGTTCTTAATCAAGTCTGTAATACATTCATTTGCAACCAAATGGTTAAAGCTAAATGTGAGTTTATTAGGAGCTTGCTTGTTTTCTTGTGCAAACGCAAAATCCTCAAATCGTCCTAATGTTGCTAAGACGGTTCTAGCTTTAACTAGTAGATATTCACCTTGTTCGTTTAATGTCAGCACTAAGCCACTGCTTTCCCGGTCAAACACTTGGTAACCAAGAAGATCTTCTAATTCACTAAGCCAGCGACTGACGGTGGACTTGGCTTTGCCTAGTTTTAATCCGGCTTTGCGTAGGTTGCCTGTTTCCGCGATAGCGACAAAACAGCTCAATAGGCGAGTTTCAAGTATAGGGAGTGTGTGGTTCATCAGTAAGGCTCTAATATCATCGGCGGCGTCGTTCCATATTTGGAACAATTCGTGTTTCTAGTAATTCAAATTTAGCCGTAAATTTACCTCAAGCCAACAAGGTGAGCGTATTTAAAATAAGTGAGAGGTAAATATGATGAAGAAATCACACCTAGCCGTAGCTTTAACAAGTTTATTGGTTGTGTCAGGAACCAGCTATGCCGGGAATGAGAAAAGTCAAACCGGTTTAAATGGTGTGGAAATTGAGCTAACGGGGAGTTTTTATCATCCTAATGAAAATCAAGTTTTGCAAGAAACAGCGCCAGTTATTGAATTTGATGGGTTAACTTCAAAAGGTGGTAAACAGATCGTTGAAGGCTATAAGCAAATCTTTGGCAAGGATGTGATGGGTGAAACCATTAAAGCAAAACTAGCGGAGCTGGATGAGATTTATACTTCAGAAGAACTTGTAAGCATTTTAGCTACTTCGAACACCTTACAGGAGAGTTTCCCAGAGCTCATTGCCTTTTATACGGGGATGGGAGAGGCATCAGGCTATCCTTTTAGAGATGTATATTTAGCTGCTTGGGCGTCGGATGGCTTATTTGCTAAATCAGTGCAAAGCCTTGCTGCTATGGGGTTAAGTGAATTAAAGCAACAGTCTGACAAAATGCGAGGCTGTACCGTGATTGGTTGGAACAATGGTGTTATTGGTCAGAATCAGGATATGCCAATTTCGTTTGGTGGCTATGGCACCATTTGGAAGAGTGACAGAGTGATAGTGCATGCTGCTGAACCATTATTTAATGCCATGGCAATGGGAAGAGATTTAGCTACTGTTGCGAATACCGTTGATTTGTTCCACAAAGGGGCTGTTGAGCGAGGTGCTCCAGTGAGCGGATTATCGATGGCAATGGTAGCAAAATATGATGATGTTAATGATGCGAAAAAGACCCTTGATAAGATTGAAGTAAACGCAGCTTATTCCACTAGCTTTTCTGATAAAAAAGGCCAAGTTTTGGCTGTAGAAAACCAGCTAGGTAATAACATTGTGATTGATGGCAGTGTGAAAGGGTATGTGACGCATACTAACCACCCACTAGGTCAGGAGCAAGCTTTGGTAGATCATTATGCTAATGGGCAAGAGCAGTTGTTTGACTACGCAATGAAAACCACCTTATGGCGAAATGTAGCGGCGGAAAGTCATGCTAAATTTAGCCCAACGCGCGATGTTGATGCGTTGAAAGAAGCTTTCAAGCAAAAGCCTATATTAAAGGCGCCCTATCAAGGTAATGGTTTTGTGACAACAAACTCAGTAATTCATGATTTGAATGAAGGGTGTAGTTACGGTACCACGTGGTTACCGAGCGTTCAGGAATACACTAAGGTGTGTTTTGATAACTAATTAAAACAAATATAAACCCAATATGATGCATCGAATTTTTGCTCATCATGTTGGGTTTTGTTTTAAAAAGAGGAATACCAAAAGATAAATACTGCCTGTTTTTCCGATTTAGTACTGTGAAAAAGAGAATCTCAGTTACTTAGAGGAAAACGAGGAAGTAATCAGCAAGAAATTAAGCTCTTTTTCTTCCTCTTATGTTTGAGGATACTGATCGCATCAGTTAAGAACCAGCTGGAGGAGATCAATTTGACTATCTTTGAAGGCGGGACAAAATCTTCGTAACAGCGCGATAGTGTAGAGGTTGATATGTTGCAATTTCCAAATGATTTTTTGTGGGGTGGGGCGATTGCTGCCAACCAAGTTGAAGGTGCTTTCGATCTTGATGGTAAGGGATTATCTACGTCCGACATGTTGCCTAACGGTATCTTGAGCCCGCATCAGACAAGAATAGACCGAACTGACGGGATCAAAGATGTCGCAATCGATTTTTATCATCGCTACCCTGAAGACATTGCGCTGTTTAAAGAAATGGGCTTTAACTGTTTACGCTTATCCATTGCTTGGACGCGCATTTTCCCAAATGGTGATGAGTTAGAGCCAAATGAAGCGGGCTTGGCTTACTATGATCGCATCTTTGATGAACTAGCCAAACATGATATCCAGCCATTTGTTACCTTGTCACATTATGAAATGCCTTATGCTTTGGTTGAAAACTATGGCGGTTGGGCAGATCGTCAGTTAATTGAGTTCTTCGAGCGTTACGTCAGCACTGTGTTTAATCGTTATAAAGATAAAGTGAAACTGTGGCTGACCTTCAACGAAATCAATATGTCACTGCATGCGCCTTTCACTGGCGTAGGGCTTCCCGAAAATGCCAATGAACAAGCCATTTACCAAGCGATTCACCATCAACTGATTGCCAATGCAAAAGCGGTCACGCTATGTAAGCGTCTCATTCCAGACGCTAAGATTGGGAATATGTTACTTGGGGCGATAAATTACCCTTATACCTGTAATCCGGATGACGTGATTGCAGCTATGCAGGAAAATAATAAATGGCTGTTCTTTGGTGATGTCCAAACCAGAGGTAAATACCCTGGCTATATGCTGCGCTATTTTCGTGAGAATAATATCGACATCGTGATGGAAGACGGCGATTTAGCAACCCTCGCGAGTGCTTCGGTCGATTTCATTTCATTTAGTTACTACGCGAGCGGTTGTGCAAGTGCCGACCCTAAGCAGAAGGAAGTCGGCAATATAGTTGATAGCGTTCCAAACCCATATCTGGAGAAAAGCCAGTGGGGATGGCTAATCGATCCGAAAGGTTTGCGCATTTTGCTTAATTTCCTTTATGACCGTTATCAGAAACCTCTATTCGTGGTCGAAAATGGATTAGGGGCACGCGATGAGATCAGTGAGGATGGAGAAATTCATGATGACTATCGCATCCAATATTTGAACGATCATTTAGTGCAAGCGCGAGAAGCAATAGCTGACGGTGTTGAGCTAATGGGCTTCACAAGTTGGGGGCCAATCGATTTGGTTGCTAACTCAACTGCCGAGATGAGCAAGCGTTACGGTTACATTTATGTCGATCGCGCTAATGACGGTACTGGCACATTGATCCGCAAGCGTAAAAAGAGTTTCTATTGGTATCAAGATGTGATTAAGACTCAAGGCGACTCATTGATACAATAATGTCGGTAATTGCTTTGGTCAGCAGAGTAGCAATCCTCGGCTTTGCTCGGGGATTTTACTTATGCCTCGTCAGTCTTTGAATTTTAGTTGCGTGGTAATTTAGCTGTATGATTGTAATAGTTTAAAGAAAAGTTTTGCTCAGTTAGATATTCACTTGGTGTTGATTGAGTATAAAATTTAAAATCTTTAATGAAATGTGACTGGTCATAATAACCATGTTCGAATGCAACGGGTAAATATTGACTGGATTGAGCCTTAAGTAGTTTTTTCAATGTTGATTGAAAGCGTGCTGTGCGCTCAAAATACTTGGCGTCTACACCGGTGAATAATTTAAATTTACGTTGAAATGTTCTTTCACTGCAATTTAATTGCTGTTTGACTTCGGTAATACTGTCACTCTGGTTATGGTAGTAGATTTTATCTATGGCCCATTGCAGAGTGGTGTCTTCACTTGTGACTTTCATCAGTTTGTGTAGCAACCATTGTTCTAATAATGCGATTTTTTTACTATCGTTTTTAGTATCAAAAAGCTGTTCGAGCAAACAGGCAGGTAACAGCTCTTTCGCAGAAATAATTTGGTCGGCTATCTCAGTCAGAGGAAGGCCAAATAATGTAAAAAAACCAGCGGATCGAAAACGAACCGAGAGTATTTTGGTTTTTCCCGTTGGCAGAAATTGAATCAGTGATTTTCGAGGACAAACAACAATACAATCATTAGTACCAAGGTGAGAGTATTGGTGTGTGTTTATTTTTAATGGGTCGCCAAAGTTGAATAGCATCTCAACCCCAGTACCTGGCAGCATATTAGGAATAAAAGTAATATTATGTTGTTCCCAAAGCCAGAATTGAGCGATATGTGGGTTCAATTGAAGGCTTGGCTGAATATGTTGTGTGTACATAATTATTATATTTCCTACCACCCCTAATGCTCAGAGAGTGGCTATAGGGGTGATTGTTATCGTTATATTTTTTAGGGCGTTAGAATAACGTATCACCGCTAGCAAAGTCTAAACATGGATGATTATCAAAACGAACAGCACCCACATGCAGTCGTCCATTTGCAGCTTTGACCACCTTGGCAACACCTTGATGGCCAAAACCGCCACAAAGCTCTGCCGCTTTAATTCCTTCCTCTACTAATGCGTCTATCAATTCACAGGCTTGTTGGTAATTTGATACAGCAATTGTTTTCACATGTACTTCATCAGTTCGTACCCATGAGTAGTCTGTCGATGGATTTGCATTTGGTGCGACGAAAATAAATGCGGCTTTAAAAATAGTAGACATAGTATTGCTTCCTGTTAAATGTTGAAGCTGATATTACAAGTTAACCGACACTGGTGATTGTATAAATCCGTCACAATCGCGGTGAAATTTAAATTGATATGTTGATAAGCAAACCATTATGCCTTGGTGTATTTGGAATATAATGTAGAGTTTATAAAAACAGAAGGAGTTGAAATTTAATCCTAATAGGATTAACTGATATTGGATAATCAGCTTGAGTTCAAAGTTTTCCTGCTAAGAAATAAAAATACCTCCCGTCAATTTTAAATTGTCATATATTCATAACTCATATGCAATTTGTTTGTTTTAAGCTTTAACCTCCGATACAACCTATTGATAAATAGACTCTAATTTTATTAAATGAATAAGGATGGATTAATGAATCTTAAGTCGTGGAGTATTTTGTGCCTTTCTTTAACAGCAACCCCAGTTTTTGCTGGAACTGATTTATTTTTGACTAATAACTCAGATCAAACTTTAACAATTCAGGTCAGCCATGATGGAACTGATTTGCTTCAGCATGGTGATGAATGGCAACAGTTAGCTCAATCGATTGGACCTTGGGAAACCAAATCTGTACTGACTTTCAATCGCTGGGAAGGGGTTAAGTCAGGCAAGACTTACCGTTTTAATACAGTGGTATCAAATCCTGTTGGGGAGAGTATCGTGCTCAATCAGGTAATGAAAGGGCATTGGTATAACTCAACGCTAGAATACGGAGTATCGTCAGCAGATGTGTCATTATCACTTAAAGATGACCGCAATATTCATCGTGCTAACACTTCCGCTTTTGGTGAACGACAGGTAGAGCTTGCTTTTAAATCTTCAAAAACAGCTAGATACGATGATCTGCATTACACAATCACTCCGGCTAAAGTCGATGAAAAGATAAATTCAGATGATAATACATTAAAAATGATGACGTATAACATTTGGGCTTTACCTGTCATTGCTTCTCATATTGGTGACCGTTTTAGCTTAATCCCTGATTATGTAAAAGGTTATGACGTATTAGCTTTGCAAGAAGTGTTTGCTAGTGGGCGTAATGCTTTTCTTCGAGAGTTAGCCAAAGAGTATCCTTATCAGACCAAGATGTTGAACAAAGAAGGGATCAATATTCACGATGGTGGGGTCACTATTGTGAGCCGTTATCCTATCGTGAATCAGGCGCAGTTTATTTACCCTGACTGCTCTGGAACCGATTGCTTTGCCGACAAAGGGATCAACTATGCTGAAGTGATTAAAGGTGGCAAGGCGTATCATGTGTTTGCGACGCATACGGCTTCTTTTGACACCGATACAGCTCGAGATTACCGTCAGCGTCAGTTTAGACAGATGCGTGAAATGGCAGCATCATTAAACATACCTAAAAATGATGTTGTCGTTTATAGCGGTGATTTTAATGTAAATAAGCTTAAATTTCCGGGTGATTATCAGCAAATGATTGCGAATCTAAGCGTAATAGAGCCGCAATACTCTGGTTATACTAAGTCGACATTTGATCCCCGTATTAATAACTTTGCGGGCAATCGACTTTCGGGGGGCAAGAATATTGAGTACCTCGATTACGTCATGGTGAGCAATGAATACGGGGTAAAAAATAATAACAACAACCGAGTTGACGTTCCTCGTACTACAGATGAAAAATTGTGGAAGCATTACAACCTATCTGACCACTTCCCAGTCACCGCGGTTATTAAGTAATGAAGCGTCGTATTTCGATCGTGATGCTCGCTGTAATGGCGAGTATCTTTTATTGGCAGTGGAGTGAAAGAGAGGCGACTAAGTTACCTTCTGAACTTACTAAAATATCAACACAATCAACAGGTATGTCGTTATTATCTGCTGAAAATCAAGAGCTTGATGTTGGAGGTGTAGAAGCGCTTCAAGGTTTTACTGTAGTAAAACAAAATGGTCATGAGCCTCAAAATTTGATGTCAGATCAGGTAAGCAAGTTGACTAACAGCCAAGGACAAGCCTTGCATCAAGCGATGGCTGAGTTATGGCAACAGTGTCGTCGATTGAATAACTGTAATGGGTTATTGGCACAATTAAAGATTGAACTGCCAGAAGCGCGTTATTGGCTGGTGGCACAATTTCCTGAGTTGGACGCACAGTGGCAATTGAGGTTGGGGGAGCTTCCATTGGATGACTACAGCTCGTTGGCTGAGAAAGTGACTGAAGTAAAACAACAAGCTAGGGCGTTATGGGGGGATCTTGCTGATACTGTTTTTGCTGATGAGTTTGCTCTGTATGATTTCACGCTAGCTTCGCAGCAGCTGGAGCAAAGCACGAGTGAGGATTTTTTGGCTAATTATCAGGCTTTATTGAAGAAATGGCAGACTGCTGACACCAGCTTATCGCTTGATAATAATATGGCGCTATATGAAAAAGGGATGAGCTTGATCCCTAGCACTTATAGTCAAGCGCAGCGTGAGCAAATCAAACAGCAATTAACAGAGCAATATCTAACGCAAGAGCAATCTGTTTCTATTGCCCACCGAGAGCAACAAGTTGCTGAGCAGCAGGTTCAAGTGGAAGATTATCAGAGCCAATTGGCACAGCTGACCGCATCACTGAATCATCTGAGGTCGACTAGCTTGTCAGGAATGTCTGAAACGGATTGGCAATATTATCAGCAGCAGAAAATTAGCGAGTTTCGAATTGCTTTCTTTAAAGGGAAGCCTTAATCGCCATTCATCGGCGCGACTGATAATAAAAACAGCCCTCACTTAGGCAAGTGAGAGCTGTTAGGTTTATTGCTAGTTTGCTTTTATTGGATACTCGCTTGATTTATTTAATAGCTCAACACCTTAAGGTGAAAGGTATCCGCTAAAGGCGTTCCCATGGTGCACCAGAAGTGCCAGGGATATCTCCTTTCGTCCACCATTTAGCTTTGTAGGTCGCACCTTGATAAGTCACCTTATCGCCTCCATTGTAGGCTTTTGTGGCAATCCACTCAGATATAGAATCTGAATCTTGAGCTTGCCATACATCTGACTGACCCGGAACATCACCTTTTGTCCACCATTTGGCGGTGTAAGTGATGCCATTGTGAGTAACAGTATCGCCTTCAACGTAGGTTTTATTTTTATCCCAATCTGAAGTGGTATTGTTTTCTGGTTTGATTGTGATTGTTTTTGCGGTATCAACTGAATTATTGCCGCCATCAATCACATTCACATGCACATTTACAACCTGATCGGCTTCTACTTCTGGCGCAGTTAATGTAGCGCTGCGATTGTCATCGGCAATCACCATGGTGATATTTTTGTCGTTATTCCACGTAACACTGAATTCTGTGTCGTCAACATCTTGAATATCTAAGTTGAAAGTGATGTCTTGACCGCTTTTTACACTGTCTGGTGCCGTTAACGTCAGTGTTGGTGGGAAATTATCAGGTTTAGGCTTAGCGGTGATAGTCATACTATCGCTATCGCTTACACCATCTTGGTTAGTGATTGTGAGAGTAAATTGGTATTGCGTTATTGCATCTACTCGAGGAATTGTGACTTGTGCTTTAGGTTTGTTTGGTGACTCAACGACTAAAGTGCCGTCAACAGATACCCAGTGATAACTCAATGTATCGTCAGGTGCTGACGTTGAGCGACTACCGTCCAGTATTACGACATTGTTATCAGAAAATACTTCGATGTCTGCACCAGCGTTGGCTGTTGGTTTTGCGTCAACAGTATCGTCAATGATTGTTACATCGAATTTGTTTTCAACACATTTGCGGTAATCACCTTCAATGAAGGCAGAGAAAGGACCTTGATAAGCAACGAGTTGACACTTGTAGGTTTCACCTGATGGTGTATCAGGAGTCCAGCCCCAATCTTGTTCCCAATAGATGTTTAGTGCGCCTGCGCCACTAGCATCAAATTGTTTCATCGCCGCACAGCCAAGCACTTCGCTTTCAGCAATGGGTACATTTAAGTATTCAGCAAAGTGGCGATAGTAGTTAATGCGGTTTTGCGACTGTTGGTGTTCACTGCTACCACCACATTCGACACCACCATTAATGATTTGAGTGGTTACACCGAACCCAGGGACTAAGCCGTTGGTAATATCACGCTCATTGGGTTGCCATGTGCCATCAATAACATGCAGCATACTTGGCTTTGGCGGTTGAGGGTATAAGTAGAAAAATACTGCGCTGGCTAGGTTTAGCCAAGTGTCTGCCACTAATTCTGGCTCGTTTAGCAGTTTTTCAACATTACCATAAATGGATTGTGAAAAAGGCCCATAGTTATAGTTGTAACTTAACTGCTTTGAACCTCGACCAAAGTAGCTTTTGTAACTACCATCGGCGAATTTTCCACATGGATACGCCTGAGCTTGCCATAAGGATGGATCACAAATACCGTATCCGCCAGAAGTACCTTCTTCCCAGCCCACTTCTCGTAAGTAGTACAGCCCTTGTTTCCACTCAGGGTTACTGCTGTGTGGGTTGTGCCCACCTGTTTCTTGAGTGAAATGTGCAAACATTGTCGCTAATGACTTACGACAGATCGCCTCTGAATCTCGACCATCGCTATAGGTGCCACAAAAAGCAGGATATTTACCAATCGCTTTTAAGAAATTTAAGTAAGTGTATTGTTGATTGCGCTCGGGGAAAATTTCATTCCAGGCTGCTTGGCTCACAATACTTTCAACACGTTTAACGTTTGTTGGGTTATTTGCTGAATTGATTTGAATTGCTTCAACAGTTTCGTTATCTAGCGTTTTTATGGAATCCTTTACAAGTTGTAATCCATCAGGAGCACTGGCAATGATATTTTCTTCGTCCTGTTGTATCTGGCTTAACTTAATTTCGTAAGATTGTGCCAGAGCTGAAGAAGAGATAATCGCTAGTGCTAAATGAGAAAGGTGCAGAGTTTTAATTCCGAACATGTTATTTCCTATTTAGTTTAAAAGCATAATTGTGATTGCTCATTGGTGAGCTATGTAATTGTTATGTGGAGCCTTTTATATGCTAGGAAATATGTTGATTTCTAACCTGAACCGATGTCACGAAATATTTATAATGAATATAATCAAAAATGATGAATGAAGCAACCTCTCATATTTGAATGAATGTAAGTATCGAGTAATAAATAATATTAATTGGTTGCATTCAAACTATTAATATCATCAAGGTGTTATTGGGTTAGATATTAATAACTTATGGTTTGGTCGCTCTATTGTGCTTTATTTAGAGTTAATACTTTATGTGGTGGCATTTTTGAACGCTAGAAATTTAATTTTGGTTGTTGCTGGTTTGTATATTTAAAATATTGAAAAATTAGTAAGGTTTTTAGATGGGTTTGTGAAGTGGTAGGAGCAAAATGCGTGTTAAAATGAAGCATGTTTCTTCCTTGGCTATTTCAGTTGGTCATTAATATGTCGAAGTCATACTACGAGCAAGAGTTAGATCGTTTAGACAGTGAGATTTTACTTCGCCCAAAACAGTACATACTGGTAAGGCAATCGAAAGCCTTCATGGAAAAGTACCACTCAGAAAGGGTTGAGCTAGATGATTTAGCAGAAGCTGCATTTATGTCTCGATTTCATTACGTTCGCATGTTTAAGCAAATGTACGGTATTACACCACGAAATTACTTGAAGGATATGCGGATTTTGAAAGCGAAGGAGCTGCTGAAGGAGGGGCATACGATCACTGAGACATGCTTTAAGGTTGGTTATGAGAGCGTCACTACCTTTTCGACTGTTTTCAAAAAGTGCACTGGGTATTCCCCAAAAGAGTATCAAAAGCTTCAGAAAAGCAATCTGGAATAAGTTTTCGGTAAATGTTTTCGCTACATTTAAGTTACTCCAAACAGTAAAGGTGCATTCAAGTGATTAAGATCGTTTTAACCAACGTTCCTGTTGATGATCAGAATAAAGCGTTAGCTTTCTATACCGATATCTTAGGTTTTATCAAAAAAAAGGAAGTGCCACTTGGCGAGCATAAGTGGCTTACCGTCGTGTCACCACAAGAACAATCGGGTGTTGAACTTTTGCTTGAACCAATGGCATTTGAGCCTGCAAGACTTTATCAACAATCGTTAAAAGAAGCTGGCATCCCATGGACATCTTTTGCCGTCGATGACATTCAAAAAGAATACGAAAGACTGTCGAACTTGGGTGTGCAGTTCTCAATCCCACCACGCGAAGCGGGTACAGTAATGATCGCAGTCTTAGATGATACCTGTGGTAACTACATCCAACTAATGCAAGAGCTATAAGGCATCGAGCAAATAATCGTATTTGAGGTTAAGGCGCTAAATTAACAGCGCCTTTTTGCTATTTAGCTTGAATATGTCCAATGGTATGGAGCGGGTTAGTTTTATCTTTTGCTATTTCAATGAAACTTGCTACTATCCGCACAGATAGTCGGGGTGCCAAAAGGCTGAGATCGCATGTTGCGAGACCCGTTGAACCTGATTCAGTTAATACTGGCGTAGGGAACTAAATGTCTGGCTAATGATCGTTTGATTTCAACTTCTCAACATCCTTGGCTCGACTGGCATACGATACTTAGTCCAGTCATTGCATTCATACCTGTTTCCTCCTCAAGGTTCTCCCTATCAGCTATCGGAATTGATAACTCTAAATACTGAGGGATAACATGAACATCCAAACCATTATTCAAGCCCTACATGCGGTTCGCGAGCAGAAACCGTTGGTCGTGAACATCACCAACTATGTTGTCATGAATAACACGGCAAATGCATTGTTGGCGCTTGGTGCATCTCCAATCATGGCGCATTCTCGTGAAGAAATGGCAGAGATGATGTCCTTTGCTGGCGCGTTAGTTATCAATATTGGGACATTAGACAGCGCATGGACACCACGAATGGCTTTCGCTGTTGAGCAGGCAAATATTCATCATCGCCCTGTAGTGCTTGATCCTGTTGGTTGTGGTGCGAGCTGCTTACGTGCAGAAACGTCTCGTCAAATTGCGAAGTCGGCTAATAAGCTGATTATTCGAGGTAATGCTTCAGAAATTATTTCTCTGGCAGGTGAAAAAGGTCAAAGCAAAGGCGTTGATTCACTTGATAGTGCAGAAAAAGCAGTAAATGCCGCGCGATTCCTAACCGAAGAATACCAATGTAACGTTGTGATTTCAGGTGATGTTGATTTTGTTGTGACAAAGGAAGGACAAGTTCAGCTACATAACGGTCATGCCATGATGCCACATGTAACGGGAATGGGCTGTACCTTGAGTGCGTTGACGGGGGCTTTTGCCGCAGTGGGAGAAGAAACTGGGTTAGCCGCTGCTGCTGTACTAGGCGTCGTCGGTGAAATAGCAGCAGAACAATCAAAAGGCCCAGGCAGTTTGCAGGTCAATTTGCTCGATACTTTGTATCAACTGGATGATGAGACATTAATTCAGCGTCTTAAGTTGGCATAGTAGGAGGAAAGATGAGTACATCTCGTATATATCTAGTGACTGATGATCAGCAAGATCTAGAAACGATGAAAATGGTTGTCGCAGAAGCTGTAAAAGGTGGCGTTGCGATGGTGCAAGTTCGAGAAAAGCATGGTGATGTGCGTACCTTTATTGAGAGGGCATCGGCTGTTAAAACGATTTTGCAGGGAACAGGAGTTCCACTGATCATCAATGATCGCGTTGACGTGGCTTTGGCCGTTGATGCTGATGGTGTTCATCTTGGTCAGTCTGATATGCCGGCTGAAATGGCTCGACAGCTTATTGGCAAAGATAAAATACTCGGGCTCTCTGTCGAAAATGAACAGCAATTGGTTGATGCTCAAAACCTGCCTGTCGATTATCTAGGTCTGAGCGCGATCTTTGCTACGCCAACAAAAACTAACATTCAAAAAGAGTGGGGCATTGAAGGGCTATCCAAAGCCGTTACACAAAGTACTCTACCTATAGTGGCAATTGGTGGTATTAACGCGTCAAACCTAAATGCTGTAACGGCGACAGGCGTTGACAGCGTTGCGCTGGTTTCGGCTATTTGCCATGCCGACTGTCCTAAAACGGCGGTACAGAATTTACTTAAAATATAGTTCGAGTATTGGCTTGATTACATAATTAGATGTTAATGAGGGTATTCAATGGCAGAGCCATAAGAGTACCCCATTTCTCCTTTCACTTTTAAGCATTAAGACTCGCCTCTATAGATCTCGGTCGAGATCACTCAATCTTTAATTCCCATATTGTTTAGTTTTAATATAGATCTAAGTTAGATATTTTCACCAAAAAGAAGGTTGAGTTCAAACTGGCAAAGAACAGGTCTTGACCAAAGTTAAATTAAGAGTAAGTTCATCCTATATTAGGAATGAAAACTGAACACAATAATAATTCATCCATACTCTGTAAGTAAATTAAATCTCCAATGTTTGAATATAACCTGAAATATTTCTCATCAGTGAATATTTCATGTTGAGTTGTCATGTTTTTATTCATGAGTCTGATTTTAATTAATAATGAGAATCTGGTGGTAATATGAAGTTTATAAAAGTAACTCAAAGGTTATTGTTTGTTACAACGGTAGCAATAGCCACATTAAACATGAGTGGTTGTTTTTATAATCAGAAAGAGTTAGGAAAAATAGGGGACGAAACTGAGTCAGTAGGTATAGTGTCAGTGACATCAGACTACATTGATTTAAACTTGAAGAATGCTAACTTTGTTTTAATTGATACTCGAACTGACGAAGAATTTAATGGTTGGGTTATTGATGAGAATATAAATGGCGGGCACATTTCAGGGGCAATCAACTTAGCTTTCAATCTGCTAGATGGACTAAGTAAAGAAGAGCTAAAAGAAATGCTTACCAAAAATGGCTTATCACCAGAGAAAAACATAGTTGTCTACTCAAACTATGGTAAAGAAAGTTTGAAAGTCTACAATGTGTTGAAAGAGGCAGGGTACGAAAATATAGCAAACTACGAAGGGGGAATGAAAGAATGGAGTTCGGTCAACCCTTTGAAAATAGAAAAGCTAAAATATTATGAGAAGCTGCTTTATCCTCAATGGGTTAAGGATTTAACTGAAGGTGAAAAAATAGCGCATTATGATGGTCGAGAATACATCATTGTACATGTGGATTATCAAAAAGAAGAGGAATATAAGAAAGGGCATATCAAAGGGGCTATTTATATTGATACCAACGAACTAGAAAGTTTACCACTTTGGAATGTGGTTTCGGATGAAAAAATTAAGAACTTATTAAGTGCAGCAGGCATAACTAAAGATAAGATGATTATCATCTATAGCGATGAGCCTATGGCGTCAGGAAGATTAGCGCATGTGCTTATGTATGCTGGGGTTGAAGATGTACGAATTATTAATTCCAACATAAAAGGACTGATTTCTGCTGGATTAACGTTGGAACAGGGTAGTAACGAATGGGTGCCTGATGATGATTTCGGTGGAAATATCCCGATGCACCCGGAATATACGATTAACTTACAACAAGCAAAAAAATTGATTGAAAACCCAAATGGAAGGTTAGTCGCTGTAGTCTCGTGGGACGAGTACGTAGGTGCAAATAATGGCGGTTATTCCTACTTTACTGAAAAAGGTCGCATTCCTGGTTCTGTATTTGGGCATGGTGGTTCTGACGGCTATCATTCTGAAGATTTTGTCGATTCTGATGGAACAATGAGAGATTACACTCAAATTCAAAAAATGTGGCAAGAGTGGGGAATTAAACCTGAAAATGAATCTTCTTTTTTCTGTGCCACGGGCTGGAGAGGGGCATTAGCTTTCTTTGATGCGTATTTAATGGGATGGGAAAACGTTAGTGTTTATGACGGCGGGTTCTATGAATGGATACAAGACCCTAATAATCAAATTGAAACCGGTGATCCGAGAGTAAATTAGAGCATGATTGACTGTATATCAGCCATAGTATTGACAGTTGCTAAGATAATGATCAAAACAGCAGAGAATTGAGTATTAGTAAGGTTAACCAAAGTGGAGCGTAATCATGATCACACCACCAAACACAAACCATACTTATCCTCGTAGTTTTAGTCATATCGGCATTTCAGTGCCAGATTTAGACGCTGCAGTAAAATTTTATACCGAAGTGCTAGGTTGGTATCTTATTATGAAACCAACTGAAATTGTTGAAGATGATTCCGCCATAGGCGAAATGTGTACTGACGTTTTTGGTGCAGGTTGGGAGCGTTTTCGTATTGCGCATTTGTCTACGGGTGACAGAATTGGTGTAGAAATTTTTGAGTTCAAAAATCAAGAGAACCCTGAAGACAACTTTGAGTATTGGAAAACAGGTATCTTTCATTTTTGCGTACAAGACCCAGATGTAGAAGGACTTGCCGAGAAAATTGTTGCTGCTGGTGGTAAGAAACGCATGAAAGCACCACGTTATTATTATCCCGGTGAGAAGCCTTATCGCATGATTTACATGGAAGACCCGTTCGGTAATATTCTCGAAATTTATAGTCATAGCTATGAACTGCATTATTCAGCAGGTGCTTACTAGCAGTTATATTCATATCAGATAAATGTAGAAGGCACTGAAATCAGTGCCTTAATTATATGAGGCAATGTGTTCGAGCTATTAAGCGAGCTACCCGTTCAGGACTACTTGTCCACATCGCCAATAGTACCTTCGTGTGAAAGATCGCCGAATAATTCAGCCCATACGAAAAAGCCCAGCATTTCTGCTGGGCTTTCTCTAAATGTGGCGGAGAGATAGGGGTTTACTGCTCGCAAGCTCGCGCCCTTCGGGCTATTGCCTTTTCGCGCCTTCGGCACGGGCAATGTGCTTTCGCTTCGCTCAGTTGAACCCTGTTCTAGGTTTCGGCACCCTATCTCATCATCACAAAATTTAGACGAAAAAAAACGCTGAATGTTCAGCGGTTTTTTTGAAATTGGCGGAGAGATAGGGATTTACTGCTCGCAAGCTCGCGCCCTTCGGGCTATTGCCTGTTCGCGCCTTCGGCACGGGCAATGTGCTTTCGCTTCGCTCAGGTGAACCCTGCTCTAGGGTTCGCACCCTATCTCACCATTTCCCGTGTTACAGATGTAAAAAAGCCAGCAATTAAGCTGGCTCTTTTGAATATGGCGGAGAGATAGGGATTTGAACCCTAGATACGCTACAAACGTATGCCGGTTTTCAAGACCGGTGCTTTCAACCACTCAGCCATCTCTCCGTAAGTGCGGCGTATATTATAGGTTATTGATTAAGGTGTAAATACTTGAGTTGCCTATTAGCTTGCAGTGTGAACAATGTGATTGCTAATTGTATTTTTTGTTTGTGTGGTAAGCATTGTGCTGTTTGTAATATGAGCATGCGTCAGAGGAGGTCAGCAAAATTCGCTGTATAAGGCAGGGAGGAGTTAAGCTACCTGGCTGTGAGCTGGAATGTCACTGCTTTAACTCAGGTAGCTTTGAGTTGTAGGGCTAGTATCTTTCGTCCAATTCCACTAGCTTCTTCATGAAAGCTTGAATTTGTGATTCATTATTACTGTGGAAATCAGTTGTAGTTTGGTTAATCACAGTTTCAGGATCTTCATTGGCTGTGTGGAAGTGATATGTATTGTGGAAGTTGATGTCTAAGCTGACGTTGTCATCGGTTAACGTAATACTGTA
This sequence comes from Photobacterium jeanii, assembly GCF_001650345.1. Lineage (GTDB taxonomy): Bacteria > Pseudomonadota > Gammaproteobacteria > Enterobacterales > Vibrionaceae > Photobacterium > Photobacterium jeanii. Next base: position 787,547 of record NZ_LVHF01000033.1, read on the forward strand.
GCCATCATAGCTTTCGTGGTATTTCACATCTTCCAGCTGGCAACCGTGATCATCGAGGTTGTGACCAACGCTTTTAATCTTTTCGCACACGCTCAGTAGCGTACGAACATCAACATTATTTTTCATGACTGCCTCCTACCGCGCACATTGCTCCTACTTTTACTCTAGATGGTGTGGCTTGACCTGCCACCTTAGTTGGCAGTTGGTTAATTTAGATCAATATTTATAGTGTTGTTGGTAAGAATGCTCATCGAGTATAGGGCAGTTCTTTGTATCTAGTAATTAGATGCACTTTATTGTTTTTACGGATAAATATTCTGATGATTAGAGAAAATTATTCGGTGATCTTTTTTACTAATGTGGTAGTTTGGTTGTATCTATGATGTTAAATGGAATTGAATATGTTTAAACAGCTTAGTCCGGCACAGTTAGATCCCATCCTTTCGCTTTCCATTGCTTACCGCGAAGACAGTCGTACTGACAAAATGGATCTTGGCATTGGTGTTTATCGCAATAGCCAAGGTGAAACACCGATTATGCAAGCTGTTCAAACAGCGCAGACTGCGTTGCTCGCAGAGCAAAAAACCAAGGCTTACGTTGGTTTAGCGGGTGATGAAGTGTTTAACCAATCGATGATGGATTTATTGCTATCAGGTACTTCAGCACATGGTCGTGCGGCTGCGGTGCAAACACCGGGAGCCAGTGGTGCGCTCCGTATGCTGGCAGATCTAATGGCGATTGCTCAACCAGAAACTACAGTGTGGTTGACTGATCCTAGCTATGTAAACCACAAGCCAGTGATGGAAGCCGCTGGGCTGAAGGTGAGGTTTTACCCGTATTTCGATCGTCAAACAAAGCAAGTTAACAGTGACGCTATGTTAGCTGAAATTGCCAAGGCTGGGCCGAAAGACGTAGTTTTGCTGCATGGTTGTTGCCATAACCCAACAGGGGCTGATATTCGTTTTGAAGACTGGCAAGCGGTAACGGAACTTGCCAACAAAAATGGTTTCTTGCCTTTTGTAGATATCGCTTATCAAGGCTTTGGTGATGGTTTGGCGCAAGATGCGGCTGGTTTACAGCATTTGGCGGATAACGTAGAAGAGATGATTATCGCCACTTCTTGTTCTAAAAACTTTGGTTTGTATCGCGAGCGCACTGGTGCCGCAATTATCGTGAGTGACTCGTTACAAGAAGCGCAAAAAGCAAAAGGGCGAATTTTGAATCTCGCACGTGCAACGTACACCATGCCGCCAGATCACGGTGCTGCGGTTGTCGCTAAGATCTTGCAAGATGAAAAGCTTACCCAAGTTTGGCAGCAAGAATTAAATAGTATGCATCAACGCTTGCTGAATTTGCGTCAAGGGTTAGTGAAAGCGGTGAATGCACAAGGTAGTGATGCTTTTGATTTTATTGCGAAACACAAAGGGATGTTTTCAGTAACAGGTTTATCGCCTGAGCAAATTGCCCGAATGCGAGAAGATTTCGCGATTTACGCCGTCGCTGATGGTCGAATTAATATTGCCGGTCTTCAAGAGCAGAAACTGGATTACCTAGCGAACGCACTGGTGACAGTGTCACAATCTTAACCATTTTATGGATTGACATTGCTGTTGGTTGTTTGAAGAAGTGGGGGCTAAATGAGTCCCCATTTTTCGATCATTGCTCTGAGCTCTGATGATTGATATGGCTTACATAAAATATCGTTCATACCTGCAGTTATACAGTCTTCGCGCTCGGCTGTGGTGGTTCCTGCTGTAAGGGCAACAATTGGTTTACTGTAGCCCTGTTCACGGAGTGTTCGGGTTGCGGTATAGCCATCCATGATTGGCATTCGGCAGTCCATTAAAATCAAATCAAAGTCTTTGTCGCTAAGAAGATCTAATGCAATTTTACCGTTATCGGCGATTTCAGGGGTGATCCCCATTTTGGTGAGCATTAATTTGATGATCATCTGATTGGTTTTAAGATCTTCGACCACCAATACCGTGACTTTATCGAGTGGCTTGTCGGTTGATGCTCGTGGGGCGTCTTCTTCAACGGTATGATTATGTACCGCTAACGGTAGGGTGACGGTAAACGTAGAGCCTTTGCCGATATCACTTTCAAGCAGGATATTCCCGTTCATTTGCAAAGCGAGTTGACGACAAATTGCCAAACCAAGACCTGTGCCTTCATGGCTGCGTTTACTGGAGATATCCACTTGGCTGAAAGGCTTGAATAACTTGCACTGTTCACTTTTGGCGATACCACAGCCTGAGTCTGTTACGGAAAAAACAAGGTTTTCATCTTGCCAATCTAAATGAGCAGTAACACTGCCGTACTCGGTAAATTTAATCGCGTTACCGATCAGGTTAACAAAGATTTGTTTGATTCGATCTTCATCACCAACCAAATAATCGGGAATATTAGCGCCGTTGCTAACGGTGAAATCCAATTGTTTTTCCGAAGCGCGATGCATGAATACCGCTTGTAACTTCTCAGCAAGTTGTTTGGAATGAAAAGGAGAGGGGATTAGCTCTAACATACCCGCATTGATCTTACTGTAATCAAGCAAGTCGTTGATGATCGCCCGAAGCAGTTCACCTGAGTGGTTCAATGTTGTTAGGAGTTTTCGCTGCTCTGGCGATAGTGGTGTTTCTTCTAATAGTTCGGCTGTGCCAAGCAAACCATTGAGCGGTGTTCTGAGTTCATGATTGATCATGGCAAGGAAATCGCGAGTTGCACGTTCAGAGGCTTCGGCACGCTCTCTCGCTTGAATTGCTTGCTCTAAGGTCATTTGGCGACCTAGGGTAGTTCTTAGCATCTCGCCAAATAAAGCGATATGCTTGCGGATGATGCTGAGCCAGTAGCCTGATGCTTTCAGGCGTGCAGCAAAAAAACCTAAGCTGCCGTCTTTACTATTAAGGGCAAGCCAAAAAATCCCTTCTTTTTCATCCCACCAGTTTGGGTCATTTTGAAGCTCGGGTGGTGGTGTCCATTGCTGGCGACGCCCACTGTAAAACTCGCCTTTAAAATTTAGTGAGTCTTGTGGATTAATATGGATGCAAACAGCGCGCACAGAGGAGTTATCGACTAAGTCAGTACTGAGTTGCTGAAGCAAGCTTGGGGTTAAAGCTTCGGATAAAAAGCGCTGCCCGTAGTCTAACAGCATAGTTTCGACTCGAGTCTGATACGCCAAACGTTCAGAATCGAGCTCGGCTTGAGCTTTCAGCTTCTCAGCGGATTGTTGCAGCAGCTGGTTGGCATTGAATAAGTCGAGGCTTTTTTCCTCTAACAATTTTTCTGCCGCTTTACGTGCTGATCTTTCGCGTTTCAGCTTTTTCTCAAGTAATGCAATGTGGGCCGTTGGTTCCATAGACTTTAAGCCGCAAGCAGGATGTTAAATCGAACATGGCTTTGGTCGTTGACAATGGGCTCCATTTCAACCTCAATAGTTTGATTAAAGTGTTCAGCGCAGCCTTTGATTAACCCTAAGCAAACATGAGACATACAGCGTGCAGAGCGGTAATCCATCACCATTTGAGATTCAGTTTCTGAAATGAACTCAAATCGCGGTGGGGTCGCATCTGGGTAGAGCTTTTTAACTTCAATATGAATATGTTCTTCTACTTTTTTAATGAAAGTAAATGTCGAGGTTTGCCCATCAACAGGGATAGGTAGGCTCTCTAAAAGACGGGTGAAGACGGCTTTGCCGTAGACTTCTTGCAAGTCTTCAGCTGGCACACTTGTGATTTTGCTTAACGTGATGATGAGCTTAACAAGATCTTTATGATCGTAACTACCAACAGCGGTGTAACTACCTTCGTCAAATGCTTCGTCTAGCATCTGCTGACACACTTCCATCCCAAAAGCGGATTCGACGATATCCAGAAATTCAGTGAAAATGATCCCTTTCATTGCTCGATTTCCTTTTTATCCTTATTACCGCAAGTATGGTAAGCAAAGTAAAAATCGTCAAAAATCAATTACAAGAAAGTGTTTTAGCGTGAAGATAGCTGAGGAGTAGAGTGCCTAGTTTTTATGACTAGCCACTCTGAAAAGGTATGATTTAGTGCTCGATATAAAGGCTGTCAGCCGATGCTTGAGTCGATAGGTAAGCTGTCATTTCAGCTATCAGTTCGGCTTGGTTTGGTAGTGGGAGCGCATAAACATCGCTGATCAAACTACCTTGTTCATTTTGATACAACATACCGCATGCTGCTGGTTTGCCTTTAAAGAAGCCAACATACAGCTGAGCAGGTGAGTCTGCTTCAAACATGATTTGAGTAAGGTATTCCATCACCGCTTCTTGTTGATTTTCATCTTGCCATTGCTTAGAGCGAATAAGTGCATAGCGAATGGTGAGAGGGTGACAATCAACAGGGTAAAAAGAGAGGTGTTGGCTAGGTAGTGGCTGAGGTGCATTGAGAGACGTTGAAGTGGTTTCATCTTGCTGAGACTGGTACAGCGATAAACCTTGTTTACTGAGTTCGGTCGGATATTCTGCATCCGTGATGTGACTTGCCATCCAAGCCTGTTTTGAAGCGTGAAGTTGCTCAATCATTAACTACATCTATTCGTTCTGTGTTGAGGTAGGTTCACCATACAGCAAAAGAAATCAACTGTGTATGGTTATTTTGAACAATTAAACAAAAGGGAAACTCAGCAATCGCAGTGTATTGCTGAGTTTGATGCGTATTCTTTCATCTGCCGAGGTTAAGAATAGAGGTACTTAAGACCAATGAATGAATACTGTAAAATCTGTTGCGAGATTGACTTAGTGTTCGAAAATGATCTCGGCGTTATCAACTCGGTGGCGTTCGCTGTAAATGCCATCTTCAGCACGTTTACCGCAGCCAATGATCATGGTGATCTCTGCGCCTTTTGGTAGGTCGAGTAGCTTCTTGGCACGAACCGAATCAAATCCTTCCATCGGGCAAGTGTCGTAGCCTTCAGCCCGCATGGCTGTCATAAAGGTCATCGCAGCAAGGGAGCTACTTTTGTGTAAGCACACCCGCACATCCGCTTTGGTGACTTCGCGCATCATAGGTTTGTTGCGACCTAAGAATGCACACAACACTTTTCGCGCCATACCGTATAAGCCGAAACGGTCATTACGGTACACAAATGGGATCAGCTTTTCGTAATACTTCAATGCCTTAGTCGCTGTGGCATCGTTGCGACCTTCGAAAGCGTCACGTACCACTTTGGCATTCATCTTAGCGCGAGATTCCCATTTGTAAGGGGTGACAACAAAAGCCACAAGCTCGTTTGCGGTTGCGGCGGCATTTTGCCCCATACAAATTTTGCTGAGTTCTTTGCGTTTGTCTTCACTCACAATGCGGTGAAACTCCCACAGTTGCATGTTAGAGCTGTTTGGCGAAAGTGCAGCCAGCTCTAATGAGCGCGTTACCGCTTGGTGATTAAATGGCGTGGTTTGATCGTATTTTCTCACCGAGCGGCGGCTGTGAACCAGCTGCTCAAAGGCATGTTTGTGTTCAGTCATAATTAGCGTGCTCGTAAAAATCCTGACCGATTTCTACCTATATTCTGTGCAGATTTCAAGCAATTTGATTGTTGTGTTATTGCATAGGTGAATAACATTGCGAATTCTGATTCGTCAAAATGTCATGTAGGAAAAATAAACTTGAAGTTGCTCGCTGTTTTGCATTCTCGATGCGCATTTTTTATGCAATTAAGCTAACAAGGAAAGAGGTATTTTTCCTAGCAGGCAATTTGTTGTTTCATCTAGCAAGGCTGAGTTGCTGGTGGTTAGTTGATTTGCTGGGGTTATTTTGAGGGACTTTTTATGCAAACGACAAACATGGCAGTGTTTCCTGATTTAAAAACTTCAACATGGATAGATCCAAAGCTGTATTTCACCCAAATTCAACTGTGGCTCGATGCTGGCAAAGCGCTAGAAACGATCACGGCTAATCAGCTTCAGCAAGCTGTTGGTGGTAGCTATCAGCATGCTTTAGATATATTGGAAGAACTAGATGCTTATATAGCATGCGAGCGTGAACAAGCATCAGGTTTAGTGTTTCCATTCAATTTGATTAACCAAATGCACAATAATTATATGGATGCATGGCGCGTCATGGTTGGGATGGGTAGTCAATCAAAAGAGATTGAAGCTCAGACATTCAATGAGAAGTTAGCTGAAGTTGAGCAGAACCTACTTGTCTTGAATGAGCAGTTAAATGCTAAGCAAGTAGCGCTTGATGAATTGGAGCAAGCGAAAGCCTCAGAACTGCAAAAAGCGGTGAAAGCTAAACAAACGGCACAGCAAAATGCACGAAAAGCGAAAGCAGAGCTGACCGCAGCAAGTAAAGAGAACACAGCGCTGGCGAAGGAGCTTAAAGCACTGCAATCGACATTGTCAACGCAACAAAGTGAGCATGATAAAACCAAATCTGATTACGAAAAGTTGGTGTCAGATATGGAGCAGCAAGCCAAGCAGCAGGTTGAGGCACAGCGTCATCGTGTTGAAGAACTGAATCAACAACTAGAGCAGGTTTCACGAGAGCTCGAAGCAAAGAACCAACAACTGGCACAACATCATGAAAACCAAGGTCATTAATTGTGATGACGAAAGCTTGTTCTTAAGCGGTTGATGAGATGAATGATGGCTAGTGAATAGAAAGAAGGGCAGTTTTTACTGCCTTTCTTTATGTCTGTTATTCGATAAACCAGGCATGAGTGGAGTCTAGTTAGGCTGTTTGTTCTATATTTTACGGCTAATACTTAAGCAATCGGTTTAATACAAGTTATTGAGTTAATTATTATTGGTGATAGTTATTCAATGAACACGTAATTAACGATAAAATACGGAAGTGTTAAATTAAACTATTAAAATAGCAGGTTCCTCTTTTATGAGCGGTCAGCGTCTTAAAACTCAGTTCCATCGTTTATACAGTCACTTTGAAGGTAAGGATAGTGATACCAGCCTACAAGAGATAGCCGAGATCTTGTTCTGTACTCATCGTAATGTGCGTATGGTCATGAACAAGATGGCGGATAAAGGGTGGATCGATTGGCAACCTGCGGTTGGACGCGGTAAGTTATCTAGACTTATTTTTCATAGTACAGATAATGAGTTACAGCAAAACTATGCTAGAAAGCTAGTCGCAGAAGGTAAGCTTGAACCTGCACTTACCGCTCTAAATAATGATGCCACCATGTTGGCGCAATTGATCCAAGAACAGTTGGGTGTTTCTACTCAGCAAGGCAAGCAAGTGGTGCGTTTACCCTACTATCGTGCCTTCGGTAATTTAGACCCACTTACCCCGTTACGCCGCTCTGAACAGCACTTAGTTCGGCAGATTTTTAGTGGCTTAACACGTTTAGATGAGAAAAAAGGGGAAGTAGAATCTGACTTGGCTCACCACTGGGAGGCATTATCCTCGCGTCATTGGCGTTTTTATTTACGTCCAGCCGTTCGGTTTCATAATGGTAAGTTGCTTGATACTAAGGATGTGATTGCGACCCTTAATCAGGTTAAGCAGCATCGTTTGTTTAGACATTTATTGTCAATTGATTCTATTGCTCCTCACACGATAGATATTCACTTAAAACGTGATGATGTACGTTTGCCGTATTTGTTGGCTGATCACCTTGCTGTTATTCAACCAGCGGAAATGGTGACACATCGCGATCCTGATGCGCTTCCTATCGGCACTGGCGCTTATAAGCTAACTCAAAATGACAATCAGCGCGTCAAACTAGAAGCATTCGATCAGTATTATGGTTTTCGTGCCATGATCGACGTGGTGGAAATTTGGATCTTAGAAGACTTTGATGTTTTCTACCTCAAGCCTGTTAGCGAGAGTGATGAAATCGCTGAGCGTGGTGTCTCATCACGACTGCACCTTGATGAAGGTTGTAACTATTTGCTTTACAACCGCCAAACTGGACTTGCTAACAATCAAGAGTGGTTACATTATTTTGCTCAGCGTTTTAACACCCTTGCGATGCAGTGTTTGCTCGATCAAGCGAAGTTTAGTGAGCTGCGTTTGATCAATGCTTATGGATTGCTTCCGGGCTGGGCGCATAACTCCAATATGAACGTTACTGTGCAATACCCCCCGACACGACGTACCGTGACGATTGCACATTTGCAAGATCATCCGGTTTATCCATTGATTGCTGAGAAAATGACGCAGTTACTGAAACAAGATGGGTTGAAGGTGAAGGTACTCTCGCTTTCAACGGCTGAAATGCTGGTTGGTAAGCATGCGAGTAAAGTTGATATTTGGATCAGTGGCATGAGTCTGACTACGACTCAAGACGAAGCGATTTTGCCTTGGTTATACAGTTTTGATCATCTTTATCGCGCAATGCCAGATGATGAATTTGCTCAACTTGAGGCTTTGATTGCGGAGTGGCGTTCAGATAGTACCAAAGCGTTTCCTGCTAACGAGATTGGCATGAACTTGGTGCAGAGTCATCAAATTCAGCCTTTATTCCATGCTTGGCTAGGTGTCGATAACAGCGGTGAACTACAGGGCATGACTTCTAATTCTTTGGGGTGGTTTGATTTCACTTCGGTGTGGAAGAAGCCCAATTTTAGCTAGTGCACTAGTGCGGTTAAATCGCATAAAAGCAAGACAATAAGAAAGCAATAAAGTAAGAGGGGCTATATAAGCCCCTCTGTTGTATCTGGTACTTGCTTGAGGTCACTGCGTTTGAGTGGGTTCAGGATTCCAGTCTTGGCTGTTAAACCACTGCCCAATAGGTCTCCACACCATGTCTATCATGGTTTTGTACCAAGGTGCTTTTTCTACCGCTTGTGCTGTGATGATAGGTTGGACCGTTAATAATTCATCGTTTAAGTACCATTCCACTTTACCCACTTGAGTGCCTTTTTCTATTGGGGCTTCAAGGTTTGGGTCGTAATACACTTTGTGTTCTAAATTTTTACGTTGGCGACGCGGGACAGTGATCACACCGCTTTCACCTAAGCTAACATCGACTTTGGAAGGCGAACCGTACCAGATCTTCACTGGATCGAGCTCTTTATTATTAAATTGTGGGCGAATATCTTGGAAGAAACGAAATCCCCAAGTTAACAGCTTCTTGCTTTCTGATGTTCGCTGCTGGGTGCTAGCACTTCCCATAACAACGGCAATAAGACGTTGATCATTTTGCTCGGCAGAGGATACCAAACTATATCCCGCCTTAGAGGTATAGCCTGTTTTCACGCCATCTACATTTAAGGTGCTATCCCACAATAGGGCGTTACGGTTGCCCTGTTTAATTTTCTGGAAGGTAAAAGATTTTTCTTTGTATAGGCTGTAAACCTCAGGCAAGTCTTGGATGAAAGCGCGTGTGAGAAGGGCCATATCATAGGCGGTGGTGAATTGTTCCTCAGCGTCTAAACCGTGTGGGTTTGAGAAATAGCTATTTTGCATGTTAAGCCGCTCGGCTTGATTGTTCATCATTTCGATAAAGGCTGATTGATGCCCTGCAACGTGTTCAGCAAGGGCAACGGTTGCGTCGTTCCCTGAAGAGATAATGACGCCACGATTAAGATCGTCCACCGAAACTTCATCACCAATATTCAAAAACATTTTTGAAGATCCGGGGAATTTTTTTCCCCAAGCATTTTCACTAATGATGACGATATCTTCGTTAGTAATATGGCCAGCTTGGATTTCTTTACCCACGACGTAAGAAGTCATGATTTTGGTTAGGCTAGCAGGGGCGAGTGGTGCATGTTCGTTTTCACTGGCTATGACCTGTCCTGAAGCATAACTCATTAAGACCCAAGCTTTGGCACTGACTTGCGGCGGTGTTGGCATAGGAGAGGGCTCAGCCAAAGCAGGGGGAGAAATCCCAAGGTGTGTAATCGCTGCCGTGATAAAGGCAAATTTGACGAGAGGTTTGGCTGATTTCATCACGCTTCCTTCTTATCCATGAATGCGAAATGGTGCGCTGAGGTTTGCGACGCCTTATTGTCTAGCTTAGTAAAATATTGACCGAGTTAGGATAAATTTGTGAAAGCCAGCTTTTAGTTTTCAATCAAATAGAACGTTAGACTGGAGCTTGATAGCAATACTGCAAAGCATAAGGTGGTAACGAAGGGGGGGATGGGTGTCTGGCTTGCAAAAGGTTTAGAGCGATTATTTGCAAACCAGACGGGGAGAAAGTCTTGGCATTTAACAGTGGTGCTTAATAGTAGCTCTCACTGTAGCTAAGGTTTAGGTTGTTCTGACTTTCCATAAAGGCAACGTGGAGATCGATAAGTTGCGTGCTCTCTTGTTGCCATTTGCTATCGGGCTGTTGCTGGCAAAATTCCATCATGGCGACAATCATTCGGTCGAGCTTTTTCAGACACCAGCGTTTTAAATCAGGCGCGATCTGTTGGTCACATACCATGCTTTGTAATTTGGCATAACCAAATTGCATGTAATTAAACGCTTTTTCACTGTCTGGTAAGTCTTGATAGTAAAAACTTAGCCGTTGGCAAGCATCAAGCCAGTAGGCTAGCGCTTCATTATGGGCTTCACAGCTAACATCGGAGAAGATGATATCTGGCGCATGATTTAATGCATCGATTAGTGTTTGAATGTCTCTCTGTTGTGGTGATACCGGCTTTTGGTACCAGGTTTTAATGTTGTCTAACCACAAATGGAGTTCCGTCATGCAACCTGCTCCTTGTCAGAATGTTGCTCACTTGAGTCTTGTTCCCAGTTAGCAACAAAGTGATTCTCATCAATCTGTTGATAACCTTTTACTGACTTCAAGCTTAGCTGACGAATTTTATCTGCACTAACCGAGTAATTCGGATCGGCTTCCAATAAGTGGTGGAATGGTAGATCGGGATCGGGCACCGCTGAGATCAACAAGCGGGTATATGGATGGCGAGGGTTACGTAAAATGCTGCGGGTATCACCCCATTCCACAATTCGACCACGGTACATTACGGCGGTTTCTTCCGCGACATAGTGCGCAGTTGCAAGATCATGCGTGATGTAAAGGAAACCAATGCCCATTTTTTCTTTCATCTCTTTCATCAGGTTTAGAACACCTAAACGAATTGAAACATCGAGCATGGATGTTGGTTCATCAGCCAAAATCACTTCCGCACCAACGGCAATCGCGCGAGCTAGGTTAATACGTTGGCGCTGACCGCCACTTAATTGGTGGGGGTACTTATCTAGATCTGAATGCGGTAATTCCACCAAGTCCATTAGTTCTTTTAGCTTAGGTTCGACTTCTGATTGCTTACTGACTTGGCTGTGGATCATCAGTGGGCGGGTTAGGTGATGGCGAATAGTATGGGTTGGGTTTAAAGAGCCGAATGGGTCTTGGAAAATCATCTGTACTTTGCCGCGATAATCGAGGATATCTTTACGCGATTTAAGGGTATCGATGTTTTGCCCTTTGAACAGGATTTCACCTTCTGTCACAGAGTGCACCTTTGTGATCAAGCGTGCACAGGTGCTTTTGCCACAGCCTGACTCACCAACGAGGGCAAGCGTACGACCTTTGTATAAGTTGAAGCTGATGTCATCCAGTGCTCGGAAGATATCTGAGCTACCAAAACCACCACCAGCAATAAACTCTTTGGTGATGTGTTTCACTTCAATGATCGGTTCTAAATCGTGGGTTGCGGTGTTGGATGGGTTTAGTGTGTTCATGCGCCAATCTCCTCCGACACTTTAATTGGTTGCTGTGCTTCTTCATGAATGTTCGGGAATGATGCCCACAACTTCTGGGTATATGGATGCTGCGGATTATTACGGATCTCATGTGATGAATTGACTTCCACAATTTGCCCATGGCGCATGACCGCGATGCGGTTACAAAGTTGGCTCATTAGGGCAAGGTCGTGGGTAATGAAGAGAACTGAGAAATCAAATTCATTCCGTAATTGGTAAATTTGCTGCAAGATTTCGCGCTGTACAACCACATCCAATGCCGTGGTTGGCTCATCCATGATGATCAGTTTTGGGTTTAGACAGAGTGCAATTGCAATAACCAAGCGTTGACGCATGCCACCACTAAATTGGTGAGGGTACTCAGACAGGCGTTCACGCGGAATATTGACTAAATCCAGCAATTTTTCAGCGCGTTGTTTGGCTTGTTCATTGCTATAGCCAAGGTGGTGACGCATTACATCAGCAAATTGCTCTTTTACTGGCAGTACTGGGTTGAGGGAGTTCATCGCACTTTGGAATACCATGGCGATTTCTTTCCAGCGCACAATGCCCATTTCCGCTTCACTGAGAGAAAGCAGGTCGCGCCCTTGAAATTGAACAGAGCCATGAGTAATCAATGCTGGTGGCTTGTGAAGGCGATTAATGGCGAAAGCAATGGTGCTCTTTCCACAGCCTGACTCACCAGCAAGACCGAAAATTTCACTTTTACCAATATCAAAACTTACACGCTTTACAGCTTTGAAGTCACCGTTGTCAGTGACATAAGTGACCTCCAAGTCTCGCACTTTAACTAGTGGATCGGGATGGAAAGCCTGTTCCATGTCTTTCTCCTAAATTTTCACTGCAAAATAACTTGAGTGAAAATTATTATCATTATCAATTTGTGTAAAGCGAGATTTTGCCGTGAAGTGATTCAGCTAGCAAAGTTTTCGGTAAACGTTTCATCTCTGCGAGCTAAGTGGGATTAAAGAAGCTGGAATGAGATTGGTTGTTGGTGAAATGTTACGAAATTGTCAGCGTTTCGATGTTGTTCACATAACGAAAAGGGCAAGTTGTCTATAGTAGAAACGTTTTATTTTCAAATAATAGCATCAAGAAAGATGCCTACTAAGTATAAAGGGAGTTGTACATATTATGAGTATTCGGCAATGGTGCCTTGTCGTGGGTACTGTTTTATTCTCGCCTTGGGTTTTTGCTAGCGGAGAAGGGCTTGATTACACACAATCAACAATAGGATATGCCTCGCTCATTATTTTCGCGATTGCTTATTGTGTTGTTATGGGGGAAGAATATTTACAACTAAGAAAGTCCAAGCCTGTATTGTTAGCTGCAGGTTTTATTTGGATGATGATTGGCTATGTGTTTCAACAAAATGGTCAAACCGATGTCGCTAAACACGCTTTTGAGCATAATTTATTAGAGTATGCTGAGTTACTACTTTTTCTTTTAGTCGCGATGACTTATATCAACGCGATGGAAGAGCGACGCTTATTTGATGCCCTACAGGCATGGATGGTGAGTAAAGGCTTTAATTATCGAACTTTGTTTTGGTTAACAGGCATACTTTCATTCTTTATTTCACCTATCGCCGATAACTTAACAACCGCTTTGCTAATGTGTGCGGTAGTGATGAAAGTCGGTGGGAGCAACACTAAGTTCATCAATATTGCATGTGTAAATATTGTGGTTGCTGCTAACGCTGGTGGTGCATTCAGTCCATTTGGTGATATTACCACTTTAATGGTTTGGCAGGCAGGACATGCGTCGTTTAACGAGTTCCTGTTGTTATTTATACCTTCTGTCGCTAACTATTTAGTTCCTGCTGCGATAATGGCATTATTTGTGCCGAAAACACAACCAGATACGATTAGTCAGCAAGTCGAGCTAAAACGCGGTGCTCGTCGTATTGTGTTCTTCTTCTTGCTAACCATTGCTACAGCTGTTGGCTTTCATGGCTTTTTCCACTTCCCGCCGGTGGTTGGCATGATGATGGGGCTTGCTTACCTACAATTCTTTGGTTATTTCCTTCGCAAGACATTACCTCGCTCACTGGCGCGTAAACGTGCGGTAGCAGAGGCAAATAAAGATGAAAAAGCATTGAAGCGCCTTGGTTCAGTGGTTCCTTTTGATGTATTTCGTCGTGTCTCTCATGCCGAGTGGGACACGCTACTCTTTTTCTATGGAGTTGTGATGTGTGTTGGTGGCTTAAGCTTGCTAGGTTACTTAGGGCAAGTGTCGCAAGTGATCTACACCGAGTGGAACCCTGTTTTGGCTAATAGCTTGGTTGGTGTTTTGTCAGCGATTGTCGATAACATCCCTGTTATGTTTGCGGTGCTCACCATGAACCCTGAAATGTCGTTAGGTAACTGGTTGCTTGTGACATTAACAGCCGGAGTCGGTGGTAGCTTGTTGTCTATTGGCTCTGCGGCAGGTGTTGCCTTGATGGGAGCAGCACATGGGAAATATACATTTTTTGGTCATTTAAAGTGGATGCCTGTTATTTTTCTAGGCTACGTTGTCAGCATATTTTTGCACTTGTGGCTCAATAACAATGTGTTTTAAGTAATTGTATTTAAGGCCCGGTCATAAGTGCCGGGCTTTTACGATCTAAATGAAATACCTTTCTCAAATACTGCGTCTAAATTCACTATTTGAAATAACTGGAAATATAATCGCCTCATTTATATATCCCTGTTAATTTATTGGTGTGGTGAATTTATACGGGGTTTTGTACTGTATTTTATTGTGTAACTTGTTAAATATTAAAGAATTACCCATTATGTTTGGATTTTGTGCGATATGGGTGAAATGAAAGGACTTATTGTCTGGATACTCGCTAATGTAAATTGATACAATAACGACACATTATTAGAAAAATACCGAACGCTGCTAAATAAAAATAATAATTAGGCAGCAAAATATCAAGAAGCTGCAGTGAATAGATTTTCAGAAATAAAAGAAGCCGTTACGTCAAAAAAATTGGCTCAATATATATTGCTACCAACCAGTTTTTTCCTTCCTTTCTCGGTTGCAATGGCCAATGATGAAATTGACACTCTAATGGATATGTCTTTAGAAGACTTATCTCGTGCGTCTGTGACATTAACATCGGTTGCAAAAAAAGAGCAGTCGCTAAAAAGTGTGCCAGCGGCTGTGCATGTGATTACCGCTGAACAAATCCGTCGCTCAGGTGCCCGCTCTGTACCAGAAGCTCTTTCCTTAGCTCCTGGCATTCATGTCTCACGCTTATCAGAAACGAATTGGGCTGTATCGTCGCGTGGTGTCAATGAGATGCTCTTCAATAAACTACTGGTCTCTATTGATGGGCGAAGTGTGTTTAATCCCATCACATCGGGTGTGATATGGGAAAACCTTAATATCATGATGGCGGATATCGATCGTATTGAAGTGTTACTAGGCCCTGCTGGGACTATGTGGGGGGGTAACGCAGCTAATGGTGTAATTAATATCATTACTAAAGATGCAGATCAGACGAGAGGTTTATATACAGAATTGATGTTTGGTGGTGAAGATCATGAAGAGTTGAATTTGCGCTTGGGTAGCAAAGTTAATCAAGATATAGATGCACGATTATCGTTCAAAGCTATTCGTTCTGCGTATTCCACAGAAGATCGTGGTGACTGGCGTAGCTATAACACGAATTTGCGCGTTGATCATAGTACGAGTAATAGTGAAGTTACTTTTCAACTAGGTGCTTATAATACTGATATTCACACTGAATCTTCCACATCGCACTTTAGTGTTATGGCACCAACCTCGATGGCTTACGATGAATACAGTCGTGGGTACTTTGGTAAGTTGAACATTGACACTGAATTAAATACAGGGATGTTGTCGATTAATTTGTGGTCAGATAAGCATGATCTAAATTATGAGTACTTCAAAGGGAACTATCGCAATTGGGACCTTGATATTTATTACCGCCTTCCTGTTTTTGATGAAAGCGAGCTAACGGTTGGTGGTGGTGGCCGTGGAACCAAAAGTGAAGTGGTTCCAATTGTATCAGGGTTTTCGATGAACCGTGCGCCAGTTGAAACTCGTATTTACAGTGATTTAGAACAAACTTACCAAAGTTACAATGTATATGGTCAGTTGGAAACCGATTTGACCGAGAGGCTAACGAGCTATGTCGGCGTTAAAGTTGAATACTTTGGGTTGGTTGATCGTTATGAATGGTTGCCTCAAGCTCGCTTTTCTTATGATTATTCGCCTTCTCACCAGTTTTGGGTTGGCCTTGGGCGTGCTGTTGTGACACCTTCGATGGTTGATACTGCTTCAACTATGTTTGATTTTAACGTTGAGCAACTTACTGAGAACCAGTCTAGTTTAGATAGCACCATTGTACGTGGTGAACAAAATTTGAGCACAGAGTCAGTGGTAACACTTGATATGGGCCACCGCTATTATATGTCTTCGACTTTGAGTACGAGTACCACTCTGTACTATAGCCATTATGATAATGTACGGGGTATTGCCTATGATCACGCTATGTATCAATTACCACCGCCAGTTGATCCTTGGTACTTATCACCTATGGAGTTTTACAAGTATACCGATCAGATTGAAGCGAATACCTGGGGCGTTGAATTAGCAACGTTTTGGCAACCTCGTTCAGATTTTCGCTTCAATGTGAATTACTCTTTCCGCCAAGCCAAGGCAAAATGTAAGCAAGCTGGCTTATGTGTTGATGAGTTTATTTCCGAGACGAGAACACGCCAACCGAATCATATGATCAGTGCTCAAACTATGTGGGATGTAACAGATACAGTGCAATTTGACTTGGTATACAAATATATTCATGGCAAAAACAACGGTTTTGCGCACGATGGGTGGGACAAAATTTCAACGTTAGATGCTCGCTTGGCGTGGCAACAAAAACAAGATTGGCCTCGAGTGGAAGTCTTGGTCGATGGAGTGTTCAACGATCATGGTTATTACGAATCAAACCGTTCTGCCGCTTATCGTTTAGATCGCCAAGTGTATGTTAAAGCGGTTTGGATGATGCAGTAATGAATCGTTTTATCCTCGGCGTATGTTCTTTGCTAATGTGCTGGTCTGCAGTAGCATCGGTTACATTTGATCCTGACAAAGTAAAAGCCGTGTATTTAGTGCGTTTTGCAAACTTTATTCACTGGCCACAAGAAAAGTCGCTTGAGCACATTAATTATTGTGTCGTTGGTCAGAACGATGTAACCGATGTATTAGAACAAGTTTTGGATAGTCAAACAGTGCGAAATAAAGCGCTGGTTTTTCATCGTGTCCAAAATGAAGCTGAGCTTAACGATTGTCAGCTTGTTTACCTGACACCAGAAAGTACGAAAAATCATACGTACCAGTTAGAACGTGAAGGATTAGTGAGCGTCAGTGATGCTCGTGCTTTTGCAGAAACACAAGGTATGGTGGAGTTTCGTGAAAAGTCAGGTCGTATTCTTCCTGTTATTAATATTGATCAAGCTGATAAGAACAATGTGATAGTGCGCTCCCAACTGTTACGTATTTCTAAAATCATTTCTCAACCGCAAGGAGAGAAGTGATGCGTAACTATCTAAAATCTATGTCTATTCGTCAGAAAATGACGATCCCTGTTACGACAATTTTGATTGTGATTTTCTTTGCGTTTAGCATCTTTAGTGTCTTCTCTGTATTAAAGACAGAACAAGATAACTTGTTAGCGCGATCTTTTATTTTAGGGAAAGGGGTTGCGATTAACTTAAAAGCTGCCTTGCTATTTGATGATGCTATGAGTAGTGAAGAAATTTTGTCAGCGTTTAGGGCTGACCATCTTGTGTATCATGTTGATGTTGTAAAAGAAGACGGATCAGTATTTGCTACTTATCATGCTGAAGGTATTGCAAAGTCGGGCCATATACAGAAAGACATACATCTAGATTTAAGAGAGAGCTTTGCCAAACTAAACAAAAATGCCTTTGATCATTATTTCACCTCAGATTATCTCTACATATCGATCCCTGTAGTTGTTGCGCAATCTAATGTGGCAAGTATGCAAGGAGCCATCTCACTACAAGAGCTGAATAAAGCGAAAACCGACTTATTACGATTCTGTATGTTATTGCTGATCCCAATGGCTCTACTGTGTATTTTGCTGTTGCGTCAGTTACGTATTTGGGTTGTACGTCCAGTAGAAAACTTAAGTAATGCCATGCAAAACTTGGCGAGTACTCAACGTTTGAACCAGCGACCTAAAGTGCATGCCAACGATGAGATTGGCAGTTTAGTGAAATGCTTTAATGACATGCTTGATCATATGGAAGAGCGTGATGCGCAGATTTCCGCCACGCTTGATCAAGTTGCGAGTGAAAAAGCATTTGTGGATGATGTTTTGTCAACGGTACAGCATGCGTTGTTGGTGTTAAATGATAAAGGACAAATTGTGTTGGCGAATAGTGCCTGTAGAGAAGTCTTTCAATGTGTTGATGGCGACTTTAGAGGCTTAACGCTACGCGATATCATGAATGATAAGTTCTGGGATGTTTATGGTACGGAGCTGGAGCCTGTATTAACGATTAACAACGAAGGTTTCGATAAGTTGATCAAAGCCAATGATCCACAAGAGTTACCTCATTACTACAATGTAAAAGCTCGCCCATTAGTTGAACGAAATCAGTTATTGGTTGCGATTGAAGATGTGACACAAAAATATTTGTCGGAAGAGCAGCAGCGCTTAGCGGCGCGTATTTTTGATCAAAGTAGTGAAGGCATTTTAGTGACTGACAGCGAAGGAATGATCCAGATGGTAAATTCAGCGCTGACCAATATGATGGGCTACGTGCCCGAACATTTGATGGGTCACTTCATTGATGAATTTCTGTCGATGGAAAACTTTGCTGAAATTCTTCAAACGCTTCAGCTGCACGGTGGTCGTTGGCGTGGTGAGCTATGTGAAAAACGCAGTGATGGCGTTCTTATTCCACTTGAAGTGCGGGCTAATATTATCGGCGGTCATGACGGCGAGCGTATGCAAATCGTTATGTCGATCAGTGATTTAAGCCATATTAAAGAGCTGGAGCAGCTTGAGTACCTTGCCCATCACGATGCATTAACCGGCTTAGCTAACCGTAAGCGCTTGTTTGATGTATTAGAAGATAAAATCCAAACAGCAGACATTCAAAGTGATGATAAGTTTGCAGTGTTATATATCGACCTTGATGGCTTTAAACCCGTGAATGATACCTATGGTCACCATGTGGGAGATAAAGTGTTAAAAGTGGTTGCTGAGCGAATGCTGGCTAGTGTGCGTGATGGGGATTTTGTCGCACGCTTAGCTGGTGATGAGTTTGTGATTATAGTGAATAATATTCGAGGTTATAGAGAAGCATTGTACGCCGCAAATCGAATTTCAGATGCAATCTCACGTTGTATGCACATTGAAAAGCATCAATTAAAGGTGGGAGCGAGTATTGGTTTTAGCGTGATCCAGCATTCGAAATTAACCTCGATTGAAGAAGTGCTGCAGGCTGCTGATGCTGCTATGTATAAGGCAAAGCAAAATCGTAATAGCTCTGTGGTATGCGCTGATGTTGAAGAGCTGCGTAAATAATTAGTTTTTTGGCTAAGGTGTTTCCCATTATTCTATTTTTGTGAATTTTTATTTAAACACGTACCAGTTGACTACACTTTGTAATGCTGGCTAAAGGATCGTGGAATGCTGCTCTATGGCTGTTAGAGCAAGCAATCACAAATTGGAATGAATAGGGAGGCTCCATCATGTTAGCTGAATGCAGACATGTTGCTTTAGTGGGGGACAAGGCAAGATTCGCGGATATTAAAATTGCGGCTTCGGGCGTAATTGAAGTCGATATTCCAGAAGATCACCGTCACTTCGAGGCTGATTTCGAACAACTTCACTTTCACACTGAGCACCAAAAAACGGAACTGGTTTGCCATAGTGTGAAAGCGGATGCCAATAAAGTTGAGTGGAAGCTAGAGCTGGGAAACGATGATGCCACAGCATTGTTAAAGTTGATCGAGCGTGCGTCTGATGAGTATGAAACTTTGATGCGTGATCTTTAGCTCTGCTTTTTAGCGTCAACCTTACGGTATAAATGACTTTTTGAACAACCCTGTTATGCAGGGTTTTCTTTTACCTGAAATTCGTATTTTGCACTGGACTTATTCTTGGCTAGTGAGGCAAACGTTTGGGTTAACGTTTGCTAGTTTCTGGGTGTAAACAGACTGTTTCTGATATTTTAAGTGTCTACTCTTGTTACGCGCATGTGAAGCACATAAAATTCGAACTGTAACCTTGATTTAGGTCAAATAAACCACTTTGTCACCATAATACAGCGAAGTGCCTGCGGGTGATTGACTGTAATTCTTACTATTAACGACAAAGGTTCAGGTATCAGCCAATCTGAGCAACGAAAATGATATTGGCGTTCAGATGGAAACTATAAAGCCTCAGCCGGAAAAGTGAAAATGAAACTAGAAGCCGTTGATTACACCGCAGAAAATGCGGAGCAGCTATTTGTTGAATCCCTACGTAATACAGGTTTTGGTGTATTGAAAAATCACCCAATTCAGCAAAAGTTAGTGAACGCCATTTATGAAAATTGGTATGCGTTTTTTAACAGCGACGACAAAATGGATTTCCGTTTTAATGTTGAAACGCAAGATGGTTTGTTCCCAACGGATGTTTCTGAAACAGCCAAAGGTCATAGTAAGAAAGACATTAAAGAGTTTTTCCACTACTACCCATGGGGTCAATGCCCTGAGTCACTTCGCGAAGAAATTCAGAGCTACTACCAGCAAGCCAATGAACTTGCAGCTGAGCTACTGTCATGGGTAGAAAAGCACGCACCAGAAGCAGTATCTGGCAAATTCAGTCAACCGCTATCAAGCATGATTGAAGACAGCGAGCAGACGCTACTTCGCGTTCTGCATTACCCACCGCTTCAAGGCGATGAAGAGCTAGGTGCAATTCGTGCGGGGGCTCATGAAGATATCAACTTACTCACTGTACTTCCGGCTGCGAATGAGCCTGGCCTTCAAGTGTTAACCAAAGATGGTGAGTGGTTAGATGTACCTTGTGACTTCGGTAACTTGATCATCAATATCGGCGATATGCTACAAGAGGCGTCAGATGGTTACTTTCCGTCAACGACGCACCGCGTTATCAACCCTGAAGGTGCTGATAAGACTAAGTCACGTATTTCACTACCACTGTTCTTACACCCAAAACCAGAGGTTGTGCTTTCTGAGCGTCATACTGCGGGCTCTTACTTAACAGAGCGCCTGAAAGAGCTAGGTGTGATTTAATTTTGAGTTAATTCCCGCAATGTTTGTTGAGGGATTTAGCTGAGATATATAAAAACGGCAGCACAGAAGTGCTGCCGTTTTTTGTTGTCGTGATGTCTTTAGCTTTCGCCGCAAGTTTTACTGTTAAGATCACAGCCCCATTCGCAAGGTAGCTCGATCAAAATATCTTCAAGCTTTTCAGGGTGGAGCATTTCTTCTGGCGTCACATTCAGGTGTTTTGCCATGTGTTGGTTAAATAACTCCCAGTGATTAAGCAAACATTGCTCATAGTTTTGGGTTTCATGTTTCCATGTCTCTAACAAAAATGGTTTTAAATTTACTGCGCCGTTGGCGTAAATCATCATTTGCCATTTTAGCTCCCATACATTGATCTCTGAGTCTGGAAAGTCTCGATGGAAGGTATCAACCAATTGGTTAACAAACTCTTCCAAATCACCTTTACTGTCTAAGAAGTAATCCATTAACTCATCGCTTTGGCGAATACCGTCAGTGATCAGCTGAATGGGTTGCTGGTGAACCAACTGCTGTGCCAACAACATGGTGATGAAACGGTACAAGATAATGTTGCTTGGCAAATCAGATGGGATGCTTTCCTGCAGCTTGTACATGTACGACAGGAAGTAGGCATGTAAACAGTCGCTGATGTTATGCCAAATCTTTTCTTTGCTACCAAAGTGGTGGCGAATAAGGCTATGCGAGACACCTGCTTCTTCACTGATATTACGTAAAGACACGCGCTCAAAGCCCTGTTCACAGAACATCATTGCGGCAGTTTTTATGATAAGCAGCTTAGTTTCTTCGGCGGCCTGTGCGCTGCGACGGCCTTGTTTCTTTTCAGTCATCGTCATAGTTACTTCATTTCCCACGTAATTTTTACCAGAAATTCGTTATGGCGTCACCTTTATGCATAGCCTAACTTTTTGCTGTCCACCTGTAAAATATAGTTGATCTTAGATTGAATCAATCTATACTGCACATGTGTATAGTAAAACAAAGCGAGAAAATGCACGTGAAAGGACAGCAGCAGATATCTAGCCCCTTTGCGAAAATGGCCGCCATTGCGCTAATGAGTAGCATTTTGATGGGATGTAATCAGGCAAATTCCGAACCGACTGCCGAGGTGGTGAAATCGGTGAAGTTGTATGAAGTGCCAGTTAAAGCAGCACAACAGAGCAGCAGTTTTCCGGGTAAAGCGGAGGCTGCCCAGCGTGCTCAGTTGTCATTTAAGGTAACGGGTGAAGTAAAAGAGATCCTAGTTAACGTTGGTCAGAAGGTAGAGAAAAACCAAGTGTTAGCGGTACTGGACGACAAGGACTATCGCTTAGCTTTTGATGCTAAATATGCAGAATACGAGCTAGCAAAAAGCCAATTTGAACGTGCAAAGCAGCTTCATACTAAAAAGCTAATTAGTACCGATCAATTTGATCAGAACGAAACCCGCTATAAAGCCGCGATTGCCAATATCGAGCAAGCGAAAACTGACCTAGAAGATACGTTAATTACAGCGCCTTTCGATGGTGTGGTATCGCTGAGAATGGTTAATCCATACCAGTTTGTGGCGGCAAACCAAGCGATTCTAAATATTCAAAATGTCGATAGTTTAGATATCAGTTTCCAATTACCTGTGACTTTGGTTGAGCAAATGAGCCTTGCAGAAATCAAAGATGCAGCCTCTTGGGTCGTGATGGATAACTTCCCTCAAGCTCCTGTTAAAGCGCAGCTAAAAGAAATTTCGACTCAACCGAATTTAGAGACTAATACCTATGCCGCCAAGATGACGATTCAGCGTCCAACAGACATGAATGTGCTGGCGGGCATGGCAGGCAAAGTACATATCGCGCAACCAGATGCTGGTACAACAGTTACCTTGCCTGAAGGCGCGTGGGTAGAGAAACATCAAACGGTTGGTACGGTTTGGAAATTTAACCCAATTACATCATCAATCAATGCGGTAGAAGTAGAGCTTGATGAACAAGGGCGTGTGAAGCAAGGCTTAGCACAAGGTTCAATGGTTGTTATCGCTGGTGCAAAAGATTTGTACGCCGGTCAGCAAGTACGTGCATGGGAACGTGAAGGTGGAATTTAACATGCTGAAAAAACTGTCTCTGCTCGCGTTGAGTATTGCGGTGCTGGCTGGATGTCAGGAAACAGAAATGACGGTCGCAGCCCAGGCGCTACCTGTATCGACGCTACAAGTTGCCGAGTCGGTGGAAAACCAATACCGCGTTTTTAACGGTCAGGTTGAAGCGGCGGAGAATACACCGTTAGCTTTTCGTGTTGAAGGCGAACTTAGAGAAGTGCTGGTGAAAGCAGGGCAGCCAGTTAAGAAAGGTCAGTTGCTGGCGGTGCTTGATGCGTACAAATTCGAGCAACAACGTGATGATGCAAAAGCGCAATTTGAACTGACAACCAAGCAATTAAAACGTGGTCGTGAATTGTTTACGCAAAAGATGATTTCAAAAGCAGAGCTTGATGAGTTAACGGCTAATCAGCGCTTACGTGAAGTAGCGTATCAGTCTGCAGTAACACGTTTGAGTTATACCCGATTAGTTGCACCGTTTGCAGGCGTTGTTTCCGATGTAGATAAAGAGTCTTTTGAAACAGTGTCGCCTGGTGAGCCAGTGATTAGTGTGTATCAAGACGACAAAATCTACATCAATATGCCTGTGTCAGACACTGTGATTGCGATGATCAACCCATCGACGAAGAAAAAGAGTTATCAACCCTTAGCTCGTTTTGGTGGTGATAGCCGTTATTACCCTGTGACTTATTTAAAGCACACCAGTGAACCTGAGCCACAAACACAAACTTATCGTGTGTGGTTCGAAATGGCACAGCAAACACCAGCCATCATGCCGGGTACTAGCGTGGCGCTTAAAGTTGATATGGTGAAAGCTGGTCTGAGTACGTTACAAGGGTACCAAATTCCTTTAATTGCATTACAAGCAGGGCGAGAAGAGGGGCAGTTCTTAGTGTGGAAAGTGCAAGATGGCGAAGCACATCCAAAAGAAGTGACCGTTGAGCAAGTGACCAACCAAGGCGCGATTTTAAGTAGCGGCGTTGAGTTAGGTGATGTGTTGGTTACTTCGAGTTTACGCAAGTTAAGAGACGGGATGACGATTTCAGAAATTAAGCACACAGAAGGAGCTGCGCAGTGAAGAAGTCTGCACTCAGACACAAGAGAGCATGGTTGAGCTGTGTGATTATGATCGGTCTGTCGATTATCGGTGTGATCTTCTTGAGTGAGCTGGGGCAGTTTTTGGTATGGCGCTTAATTGGTGATCAGATGCCGGGAATAGAAATGAAGATATCGCCAGATACGGGGATGGAATATCAACATAGTGTTGGGCTTTTTGCGCTAAGTAAAGCGTTAGATGTTGAGCTGAGTTACAAGCAAATAGCGGTGGAGAAATAACGGTGAGTATTGCCGAGTATTCAATAAAAAATAAAGTGATCAGCTGGCTGTTCATCGTCATTTTAGCTGTCGGTGGGGTAACGTCTTTCTTGGATTTAGGTCGTTTAGAAGACCCAGCGTTCACACTAAAAGATGCCATGATCGTTGCAACCTACCCAGGTGCAACATCGATGGAAGTAGAAGAAGAGCTGACCTATCCGCTAGAAAAAGCGGTGCGCCAGTTACCTTATGTCGACAAGATCACCTCAACCTCATCTGCAGGTATGACACAGATTATGGTGAGTATGGACATGATTTACGGCCCTGATGAATTGCCGCAAATCTGGGATGAAATGCGCCGTAAGGTTAACGATCTCAAGCCGTCACTGCCATCTGGTGTGCAATCCGTCAAAGTTATTGATGACTTTGGTGATGTGTTTGGCGTGATGATCATGATGACGGGTAAAGGCTATTCCTATGTTGAATTAAAACAGTATGCCGATTACTTAACGCGTGAATTAGAGTTGGTTGATGGTGTAGGTAAAGTCAGCATTGCAGGTGATCAACAAGAACAAATTTTTGTTGAGATTTCTTTGGATCGCATGGCGGCTTTGAACCTCGACATGAACACTATCGCAGGACTACTGAGTCAACAAAATAGTGTGATTGCTTCTGGCGAAATGATGATCAATGGTCAAACATTGGCGATCCGTCCAAATGGCACCATGAACAGTGTTGAGTCATTAGAAAACTTGGTTATTCACGGTCGCGATACCGGTAATCTTATCCGCCTTAAAGACGTTGCCAAAATTACCCGAGGCGTACAGGAAAAGCCGGGTAACGTTGTGACTTATAACGGTGAGCCTGCCATTAATATTGGTGTTTCTTTCTCTGCGGGCGTGAATGTGGTGGAAGTGGGTCATCGTTTAGATGCGCATTTAGCAGAATTAGACAGCTTTAAACCAGCGGGTATTGAACTTAATTATTTCTACAACCAAGCCCAAGAAGTTGATAACTCAGTTCAAGACTTCATTGTGAGTCTAGGTCAGGCGGTTGCCATTGTGATTGTGGTGCTGCTATTTGCCATGGGGCTTCGCAGTGGTTTGATCATTGGCTTAGTCTTGCTGCTGACTGTATTCGGTACTTTCATTCTGATGAAATGGAATGATATCGAGCTGCACCGTATTTCTTTGGGGGCTTTGATCATTGCCCTCGGGATGTTGGTTGATAACGCCATCGTGGTGGTGGAAGGTATTTTGGTTGGCATGAAAAAAGGGCGAACCAAACTGCAAGCTGCTACCGACATTGTAAAGCAAACCCAGTGGCCACTGCTTGGCGCAACGGTTATTGCAATAACGGCTTTCGCCCCGATCGGTTTGTCGTCTGATGCAACGGGTGAGTTCATGGGCTCGCTGTTCTGGGTGCTTTGTTACTCCTTGTTCTTAAGCTGGATCACGGCGCTAACTATCACGCCTTTCTTGGCAGATGTTTTACTAAAAGAAGATAAAACGGTCGAAGGTGAGGGCAGCAATGAGGTAGAAGACGACCCATACAAGGGCGTGTTGTTTACTGTATTTGGTAGTTCGCTTCGTTTTGCCATGCGTTTCCGTTGGTTAACTGTACTCGGTATGGTTGGTTTGCTGGTGGCATCGGTAATTGGTTTTGGCTATGTGAAGCAATCTTTCTTCCCACCGTCAAATACGCCGATGTTCTACGTTGATATGTGGATGCCTGAAGGCACCGATATTCGCGAAACCATTAAGCAAACGGAAAAAGTTGAAAGCTATATCCGTAGCCAAGATAACGTAGACTTTGTCACGACGTCTATCGGTCAGGGGATGCAGCGTTTTGCGCTGACTTACCAACCAGAGAAGAGCTACGAAGCCTACGCACAATTACAGGTGCGTACGACTAGCCGTGACAATATGTTTGCTTTGCTGAATAAGCTCGATGCAAACTTGGCCACTGAGTTTGAGCAACCGACATTCCAATTTAAGTTGATGGAATTTGGTCCGTCACCAGCGTCGAAAATTGAAGCGCGTATTATTGGTCCTGATCCACAAGTGCTGCGTGATATCGCGGTGCAGGTGGAAGACATTATGTTGCAGGACCCTGAATCGCGAAATGTTCGTCATAATTGGCGTGAGCGTACCAAAGATCTAGTACCACAATTTAATGAATCGAAAGCGCGTCGCCTTGGTATTTCAAAAGAAGATTTGTCGAATACCTTACAGATGGCGTACGGCGGTAGTGCGATTGGTTTAATGCGTGATGGTACTCATATGTTACCTATCATTGCGCGTCTACCAGAAGTTGAGCGTGTTGATTACGATACGTTGAAAAACTTGAAGCTATGGAGCCCTGTACAGCAAGCTTACGTACCGATTGAGCAAGTGATTGACGGTATTGATCTTGCGTGGTCGGAGCCTCTGATTCAGCGCAAAGATCGTAAACGTACACTCACCGTATTAGCGGATCACAACATACTGGGCGATGACACCGCAGCAACCTTGTTTGCGCGTATTCAACCAAAAGTCGACGCGTTACCACTACCTGATGGTTACAGCATCGAATGGGGTGGGGAATACGAATCATCGAAAGATGCGCAGCAAGCTATGATGGGCTCGATGCCGATGGGTTATTTGCTGATGTTCATCATCACCATGTTGCTGTTTAACTCATTGAAAAAGCCATTGGTGATTTGGGCGACTGTGCCACTGTCAATTATCGGTGTGTCGATTGGTTTGTTGGCGACCAATACGCCGTTTAGTTTTACGGCACTACTTGGGCTTCTGAGCCTAAGTGGCATGATTTTGAAAAATGGTATTGTGCTG
This sequence comes from Photobacterium jeanii, assembly GCF_001650345.1. Classification (GTDB taxonomy): domain Bacteria; phylum Pseudomonadota; class Gammaproteobacteria; order Enterobacterales; family Vibrionaceae; genus Photobacterium; species Photobacterium jeanii. Next base: position 814,717 of record NZ_LVHF01000033.1, read on the forward strand.
CTCGATCAAATCAATATTGAATTGGCTGATGGTAAAGAACCGTACAACGCAATTATCGATAGTGCGATCAGTCGTGTACGTCCGGTGAGCATGGCTGCTTTAACCACAGTATTGGGGATGATCCCGCTTGTGTTTGATGCTTTCTTTGATTCACTCGCAATTACAATTATGGCGGGCTTAGGTTTTGCGACTGTACTGACTCTGATTGTTGTACCAGTTCTGTTCGCAATCTTCTTTAATGTAAAAGCACCAGCAAAAGCATAGTGATTAATAATACGATGTGTTGAGCTTTAACCTTCTAACTTAGTATTGGAATAATAACTAAACGGCAGCACTTCGGTGCTGCCGTTTTTTTATGTGATAACAAGATCCTAAAGAGATGATCGCGCTCGTTGCAGACTAGAAATAGAGTCTATATTCTGCACCATATTGATATGCGCAACAAAGTTTAGGAGAGCGCAATGACTGAATTTGAAAAGATGACTTCAGGGCAACTGTTTGATGGTGGCGATGCCAGTATTAATGGTTACCGCGATACAGCGTCGGCACTGTTGGCAACACTCAATAGCACAGTAGATGAAAGTCGACGTAGCACCTTGTTGGCCAAGCTTATGAGCGCTTTTGGTGACGGGAGTGTTATTCGTTCTCCGTTTAGTTGTGAGTTTGGTAAAACTATTTCAATTGGTTCAAATACCTTTATTAACATGAATGCCACCATGTTAGATGGTGCTCATATCACCATTGGTAACCATGTGCTTATTGGTCCTAATGCGCAATTTTATACAGCGGGACATTCACTGGATTATCGCAGTCGTCGTTCGTGGGAAACTTTTTGTAAACCTATCGTGATTGAAGACGATGTTTGGATCGGTGGCAATGTGGTGATTAATCAAGGCGTCACTATTGGTGCCCGTTCTGTTATTGCTGCAAACTCAGTTGTGACAAGAGATGTTGAACCAGATTCACTTTACGGTGGCACACCCGCTAAATTAATCCGCCGTATTACCGAGAATGAGTAATAGTTTGCCCATAAAGGAGTGCTTTCACTCCTTTTTATAGATTTTTAAACGTGGGATTTATTATGAGAATGATTATCTTGATGTTGATTACTCGAAAGTGAAAAGTATAAGGCTAACGATTTCTCTTGAATAAAATTGTGATAGAAATTATTAAAATGCCATAGTGATAAAAATGTTAGAAATGATTGCTGTAAATTTATCAAGGTGTTGTTTTATTTTGCAATAACTATTGGCGACAATTTTGTGTGTTAACATATACAGGTTGTTTTTAGATCAATATCTCTGAAATGAAATCTCTTTGGTTCATTCATCTCTAATTTTGATAGTCTTCCTCGAATTAAGTAAACACCTCAATATCGGAGTTTAAAGAGGGTATGGCAAACTACCAAGTATTGGAAAAAGATAAAGTTTGTGTGGCTATAAATTTATCGGATGAGAGTGCAGCCGAAGAAATGGAGTGTTTAGCCGCGCAGGGTTTTGTATTTGATGACCGAACGATCGTTGCGAATAGCTCTGAAGATGCCGTTTTTTATTATGAGAAAAGACGAGATAATCGCAGTAAAAAGCCTCTCTCAGAGGATGAGTACTTTGTTGATGTATCTTACGACCAAATACCTTTTTATAGAAAACGTTGGTTTTGGGTGTTGTCTTTTTTACTTTTCACTCCTTTGAGCTTTATTATTTTAATAACAGGTGAATGTTATTTAGAAAATGACAATCAAGTTTATAAACTTCCAAGGAAGCAACGTACTTCGCTTGCTTTTACATCATTTGTGTTTATGATCGTGAGTTTTAATAGTGTGTTAGGCTATTAAGTTTGTGAGTGAGAAATAAAAACGGCAGCGCTATGCGAAGTGCTGCCGTTTTATTTTTTGCCTTGTAGCTTTAACTTATGTGATTAAAGGACCTTTTCGCCGCTTTCAATAACGGTTTTACGGACTTTGTCTGCAAACGCTTGTGCTTCGTTACGTACTTCCTTTTCGTCGATAGTCGTCATTGTACGGTCTTTCATTAGCACTTTACCGTCAACAATGGTGTGTTTCACGTTCATCGCATACGCTGAGTACACTAGGGCAGAGTATGGGTTATACATTGGCACCATGTTAGGGGCTTTCGTATCAACAATGATGATATCTGCCAGCTTACCTTTTTCTAGTGAACCAATGCTATCTTCCATGTGAAGTGCTCGTGCAGCACCAATGGTTGCCATTTCAATCACTTGCTGCGGTGGCATTGCTGCGCGGTCATGGTTGATAAGCTTATGTACTTTTGCTACTTGGTTAAATTCATCAATGGTGCTTAGTGTGTTACCAGACATAGGACCGTCGGTACCTAAACCAACACGAATGTCTTTTTCTAGCATTTTGATTACTGGTGACACACCTTTGGCTGATTTGATGTTTGCACTCATATTATGAGCAACCCCAACATCATGTTTTTTCAGCAGGTCTAAATCGCTGTCGCTTGCGTGAATAACGTGGGCGCCAATAAGTTTGTGGTTAAGGGCACCAATGTCAGCCATGTATTCGATTGGTGTTTTGCCGCCACTACGTTCACCGATGACTTGGTTTTCACGCTCTGATTCTGCAAGGTGAATCATTACCGGCACATCGTGCTCAAGTGAAAGCTTGGCAATCTTCTGCAAAATTTCGGTAGTGTTAGTGTAGGTTGCGTGTGGTGCAAAAGCCGGCGTAATACGCGGGTGATCTTTGTATTCTTCAATAAAGTTTAGTGCGTATTTGATGCCTTCTTCAGCGTTAGCTGCGTCAGCGACTGGGAATTTGATAACAGATTCACCTAGAACTGCACGCATACCGATTTCATCAACGGTTTTAGCGACTTCATCTTCAAAGTAATACATGTCAGCGTAAGTAGTTACGCCGCCTTTGAGCATTTCGATGTTACCAAGACGAGCACCGACGCGAACCATTTCACGCGAAACGAGTTTCTTTTCTAGTGGGAAAATGTAGCGGTGTAGGCGATCTGGCACGTCATCAGCCAGTGAACGGAAAACCGTCATCGATACGTGAGTGTGGGTATTGATGAGACCCGGCATAACAATATCACCGTTTGCATCAATAGTTTTCTTGGCTTGGTACTCAGAAAGGTCGCTTCCATCTGAGACAGCAACAATCTTGTTGTCTTTAACTGCAACCAAGCCATTATCAAAGACTTGGCGATCTTGGTTCATGGTAAGAACCGTTGCGTTTTGAATTAATAGATCAACTTTTTCAGCGGCAAGAGCAGAGGTGCTTGCTAAGGATGTTGCTGCTAATGAAAGTGCAAGAAGTGTTTTTTTAAACATGGATAGATACCACAATCACGGAAAGATGCGCAGATAATACTGCGAACGAGAGTGATGAAAATCAGTTATTTATAGTTTGCTCAGTTTATGTGATCCAGTTCTTAATTTATCGTCCGTTTGGCTCTGAAATTGATTGAAATAAACGCATTTTTCGCCTGCGAAACGTTTGCTTTGCGCTATTTTGCTGCGAAGTGGTTGGTTTTACGTTTACTAGGAAAACATTCTTGTTGCGGTTAAGGGAAGGGATGTTGTGCAGAGTAAGGGAGCTGATTGAAGATTGCTTTAGCCGCTTAACAAGGCGATTGTTGCGAGAGGAAATCGCCTTGAATGAGATGGCTTATGAGTAGGTATTACAGGTGAAAGTGACCAGTGAGAACAACGTATTTGTGAAGGGTAGCGTTGTCGCTCGAGCGATGCAGCGGGTGGTGAATCGCGAGGTGGGCATCGTTAACTTGGTAGCTGTCTGTGAGCGCTTGTTTCAAACTACAGTTACTTTCTAGTAAGCGGATCCCATCTTTTAGATAGGCTTCTTGGCTTTCTGGTAATTGTCCCAGCCACCAAGCCGGTATTTCTTTACTGGCTTTACTGCGATCAAACCAGTGATCAGCCACCATGAGTAGATGATTCGTTTGAGCTTGGTCGCGTTGCTCTACCACACTATTTACAGCTTGAAGCAGTGCCTGACGGCGAGCAAGGTTAGCACTCAATAGACGGTGAGCGACTATCCAGACGGTAAACTCTGGTGTACTGAGTTTGAAAATAGGCTGCGGTAGGTTGTTTTGATCTTCAATCTGGCTAAGTTCAGCCTGAATATCATGTTTTGTCAGCGTAGACATAATACGTCGGCACAGCGCTTTACCTAAGTGGTTTTCGCGCATACCACGGTTATGTACAGTTGGGTAATGTTGTTCACATAACTGTTGGCAGTCCGTTTGAAACTGCTGAATACTGACAGTAAGTAAATCACTGACCAAGGTGGAACCTCGAAAACAACCAGAAAGACAAAGTGTTAGTTGGGTTAAATACCCATAGCGTTAAGCTTGGCTTATCGTAGCAGAAAATCTGGCTATGTCTTACAAGAATTGCATTCAAGGCGTTAATTTGCTGCATTCACCATCAATATTCGTGACCAATGCCGAAGGTTATCGGCTTGATATCGGAATATGGCTGATCATTTCCTTTTAGCGCTTCACTCAGTTTCTTAACATTATCTTTGGTTGCAACGAGGTTATTTACTCAGTAATTAATTGGTCGACGTGGTTTTTAGCGTAAACCAGTGCATAGGTAGCCAGCGTTTGAACGTCTGCCAACGCAAGGCGAGTAAAAAGAACGATATAACAATGTAAATAGCAGGTTCGAGCAACCCTGATTTAACCGACCAGTAATAGTGAATTGGACTAAGGATCACGGCAACGTATACATAGTTATGTAAGGTTTGCCAGCGCTTACCTAAGTATCTTTGCATGTATTGATTTGAGGTGAGGGTAAGTAAAAATAGAATTACCCAGCTAACAGCACCCACCGCGAGATACGGACGACTAATGATCTCGCTGCCAAGTAGTGACCAATTTAAACTGAGATCGAGCAAGGCATAGCTAGCTAAATGCAATCCAGCCCAAAAGAAACTGTATAAGCCAATCACGCGGCGCACGCGCATTAACGCAGATTGTTTAAATCGTTTAGCAATCGGAGAGACCAGCAAAGTAATGATTAAAGTATTTAATGCCGCTTTGCCGGTGAAATGGCTGATCCCCTCTGTGGGATCAGCGCCTAAACTGCCATTAAATACACCTAATACCAAAAGGGTGAAAAAGCCCAGTGATACGGCATGGATGACAACTTTTAGATAGGTTATGTGTTTGGGTGTTAGGCGCATGAGTGCTTCCTTTTAATAATTCTTTTTCAGATCAAGCCCTTTGTAGAGTGACGCGACCTCATCCTGATAGCCATTGAACATCATGGTGGGTTGGCGACGGCTACTAAATAGGCTGCCTTCGCCTATAAAGCGTTCACTGGCTTGGCTCCACCTCGGGTGATCAACGCGAGGGTTAACGTTGGCATAAAAGCCATATTCGCTCGGGGCTAACTGACTCCACGTTGTCGGTGGTTGTTTATCGGTGAGTGAAATTTTGACAATCGATTTAATGCTTTTGAAACCGTATTTCCATGGCACCACTAAGCGCACTGGCGCTCCATTTTGCGGTGCGAGGTTTTTACCATACAGACCAACTGCCAAAATGGTTAATGGGTTCATGGCTTCATCAAGGCGCAACCCTTCGACATAAGGGTAGTTAATCCCACCACCTAGGCGACGTGAAGCTTGACCGGGCATTTGTTTTGGATCGTATAGGGTTTCAAACGCGACATATTTTGCATCGCTTGTGGGTGATGCCATGGCGAGTAGATCTTTGAGTGGGAAACCAATCCACGGTACATTCATCGACCATGCCTCAACACAGCGTAGGCGATAGATGCGTTCTTCTAAGGTGAATTTTTTGAAAATGTCGTCGTAATCAAGTGTGACAGGGGAGCGAACTAAGCCCGCGACTTTTACTTGCCATGGGTCAGTAATGAAGTTTTGTGCGAGTTCGGCTGGAGACGCTTTATCTGTGCCGAACTCATAGAAATTATTGTATTTTAATATTTTATCTTCAGGCGTTAGCGCAAGATCAGCCTGGTATTCCTTTGGTTTCTGAGGGTTGAGTGCAATGCGCTTATCAACAGCAGGTGCTTTTTCACCTTTGAATATATCAAAAATGCTAGCGTTTGCTTGCTGAGCGAGCGGGAGAGTTGCCAGCGTAATCCCTAATTTTTTTAGTATCTCACGACGTTGCTTGTAAACACCTTCTGGTGTGACATCGTTTTCGCTAATTGCCCAGCGTGGTTTATTGATCAGTTTCATCCATGTCTCTCTTTATATAGGGCATCGTTCTATGAAAGCGATAGTGGCATAAGCCAATTTTTCAGATGCGGTATAAATGGGTTGCTATATAAGACCTTGTATTGCACTGACTTCTTTCAAGATGTTCGAAATTTTATTGCGATTTTGATTGAGTGGTATCTTTTGTACGTTTTGTCTTTCTATTTTAGTCTCACATTCGTCTGGCTATGAGGTATAAGGCTGAAGTATTAAAATAATTTAGGTTTGATGTTGAGCTTTGTGTTGATTTACGTCAAAATTTCACAGATTATGCATTGGCTAGGACAAGATAGTTAGTTAGGCTAACTAATAACTTGGGCTGATGTTGGAGTTGAAGAAGAGATGGAACTGAAAACCTCGCTTGAGCACATCGAGCGTTATTCCGCTAAGCTTTGGCGTCTTCATTGTAAACAACATAAAGATAATATCATTCTTAGTTTCAATGAATATGATTACCTGAAGGTGATTCAATACGCTGAAAAACCATTACGACTGACTGATATCGCGGCTCAGCTTGAGGTGAGTAAACCTTCAGCGAGTAACATGATAGTACGACTTGAAAGTCGTGGTTTGGTTAGCCGAAAACAATCAAGTGAAGACGCAAGGGTTAGTCATATCACTTTGACGGACAAGGCGGTGCAGTTAATGCAGTTCGACGATGTGATTTACGCGAGCTTTGCCAATGAAATTGAAAAAGTTTTGACAAAAAAGGAATGCCAGCAGCTTGAAGGGCTATTGGCAAAATTGTTTACACAGCTTAAACCTTAACTGAGCAAAAGGTTAAGCGATTACGCCCGCATGAGGGTGGGATGAAGCAATGCAAGAGATGAACAAAGCGATACCATCAGAATCAATTAGCCGTCAATTTTGGCGCTACACATTACCCACTGTGGCTGCCATGTTGGTTAATGGTTTATATCAGGTTGTTGATGGCATTTTTATTGGTCGTTATGTCGGGGCACAAGGCTTAGCGGCGATCAATGTAGCTTGGCCGATCATTGGTACTATTCTTGGTATTGGTCTGATGATAGGTGTGGGTACAGGTGCTCTTTGCTCTGTGAGTAAAGGCGAAGGGAAAGATGAAAAAGCACGCCGAATTTTATCGACAGGTTTGATTTATTTGGTACTAGCTAGCTTTGTGGCTTCTGGCTTTTTATTTGCTTTCGGTAAAGATTTACTGATGTTGCAAGGCGCAACAGGTGAAGTACTTGAGCTTGGGCATCAATACATCTCCATCTTAGCGGTGGCAGTGATTTGTGCATTTGGCTCGATTTCGGTGCCTTTCTTGTTGCGTAACGACGGTCGACCAAACTTTGCGACAGGCTTAATGGTGTTAGGAGCGCTTGCTAATATCGGCTTGGACTATGTGTTAATTGCCTGGTTGAAGTGGGAGCTGACAGGTGCCGCTATTGCAACGGCGGTTTCACAAGGCATTGTAACCGTGATTGGCCTTGGCTATTTCTTCACCGATAAAGCCAACTTAAGACTTTCGCTAAATCAGTTAAGTTTTTCATTCACTCATGCATCGGGCATAAGTTGGATCGGGCTGTCGAGCTTCTTTATGTACGCTTACAGCAGCTTCATGGTAGCGCTGCACAATCTGCAATTTATTAAATACGGTGATGTGACTATGGTGGGGGCTTATGCCATTTTAGGTTACATTGTTACCGTTTACTATCTTGTGGCGGAAGGTGTTGCAGGTGGTATGCAGCCGTTAGTGAGTTACAACTATGGTGCACGTAACCAATCGAATATCCAGAAAGCACTGAAACTGGGAATGTTGTCAGCTGTAATTATCGGTATTCTTTTCGTATTACTGGTTAACTTTAAACCGTACGAATTTGCGAGCATCTTCAACCGTGACGACAACACTCTGATCGAACAAACGGTAATGGGATTGCGCTTGCACCTATTTGCCTTGTTCTTAGATGGTTTCTTGGTTATTGCAGGGGCGTACTACCAAGCGATTGGTAAAGGTGGAAAATCCCTGTTCGTGACAATTGGTAATATGGCGGTGCAATTACCATTCTTGTTCTTGCTGCCACTATTTATGGGGGCGAATGGGGTATGGTTAGCGTTACCGTTGTCGAATATTGCATTGACCAGTGTCGTTGCTGTGATGATGTATCGCGATATCAAGCAGGTGACTGCTGCTGCTTCTGAGTCAAAGATGCAGACTTGCCAATCTTCTTAGTGAAAAAGAATGATGATAGAGCGGCTTAGTTTGCTCTAACAAGACAAAGGCCTAGTTGTTTAACTAGGCCTTTGATCTAACTGGAGTATGAATAACATGCTTGTTATGTGAAGCGGTGTTTTTCTACTTGCTCGGCATCATCTTATTTAACAGATGTATCAGCTGGGTTTGCTCATCTGGCTCTAGTGCGCTGAGCAGATCTTTATTCACTGTGACAGCGACTGGCTGCAGTGTTTCTTTTAACGTACGCCCTTCATCGGTGAGGTAGATGTTATAGGAGCGACGACTATTAGGATCAGCGCGGCGTTCAACGAGCCCGAGTGATTCTAATTTGTCGATTGTGCGCGTCGTCGTTGAGTTTTCCACTTTGGAAATCTGTGCGATTTCACGCTGGGTGATCCCTTCTTTTTCCCATAAGCACATCATGGTTGGCCACAATGAACGAGGGAAGTCGTGTTTGGCTAATTCTACTTCAAGCTGTTTTGCTGCATGATGCGCAACCACATTTACTAGCCAACCGAAACTGGTTTGCCTCTCAAATTTGTCGTCCATTCTATTATTGTTCTCTTATGCTAACGCAATTATTGCAATAGTAATCAATCCCGATGTGATTAGCACTAGCATAGCACGAAGATTTGAAGCGAAATACAGCTTGTCTTGAACGGAAAGAGTGCTTTGTTTACCTGTAAACATGGCTAAAACCAATGGCTTATTGCGTAACTTGTAAAACAAAATTGCACCAAGGTGGAGTACAACTAGCAAAGGTAATAAACGAGCCAAAGCTAGGTGGAGTGTACTCAAAATCTCGAAAACAGTATCAGTTAACCAATAGCTGGTTAGAGGTAGGTTATCTAGCATGCCCGCCAAAGCTAATCCCGAAATACATTGTATAAGCAGAGCAGACAGCATGGTGAGTACCATCCAACCACCAAGTGGGTTGTGACCTGCTTGGCTTGGTGTTTTGCCTTGTAAGTAACGCACTAAATAGAAAGGAGAGCGCAGGAATTGACGAAAACGACTCGTCTCACTACCCACAACACCCCATATCCAACGCCAAGTCACCAGCACAAAGAGCATTAACCCTAGAATAACGTGCGATTCATGCCCGGCATTGCCAGAGGCGAGAAGTGAACAGAATAAAATTGCCTGTAACCAATGATAAATACGTGCAGGTAGATCCCAAATCTTCATAGTGCTCTCTCTTACGTCAAACTGTGTTGTGCTAAACCGTTAACAATAATTTACACAGCAATAGTTGCAATTGCAACTATTGCTGTGTAAATTGATTTCAAGTTCAGCAGACATGAACCGAACAAAACAACGAAAAGGCGTTATCGCCAAATGAGGAGAGAGTGATGAAGAATTTAGCTGTTGTGTTGCTACCCGCCATATTGGCTTTCCCTGCGCAAGCAAACGAGGTACAGCAACGCCAAGATGCTTTTTCAGCAATCGAAAAGACAGTTAAGCAAGTGACCAACGCGCTTGAACAAAGTGAACCAGACTGGAAAACAGTATTGGCATCAAGCCAGCAACTAAAGAGTCATAGTCAGTCGTTGATGACGCTTTTTCCGGATGGAAGTGAAGAGGGGAGTAAAGCGAAATCTTCGGTTTGGAGCAAACCTGAGAAATTTAACGCTTTGATGGCAAAGATGGATCAAGGCTTTGAACAAGCACTAGTCGAGAGTCAATCACAGCAGCTAGCAGGCGTGAAGGCAGGGCTTAAGCAAGCAGAGAGCACTTGCAAAGCTTGTCATCGTAGTTATCGCTCGCGTTGGTAACACTAAAAAACTAAATATTCACTAATAACGAAATAAGCCAATAAAGGAAGTATCATGAAAAATAATCTTAAAAAGAACATCTTAACTACTCTATTTGTATCATCGCTGAGCTTTTCTGCTGTAGCGGCTGATTTTGGTGTTGAGCTAATGTGGAACACGTCTGACGCCAATCAAGTGCTCGATTCTATGGCGGATCAGCGTGCTGCATTTGGCGAGCTTATAAAAAGCGGTGAAGTAAAAGATATGTTTGTGTTCAATAGCAGTATTGAGGGCAAACCAATGGCGTTAATTCGCTTTGTGATTGATGGTGAAGATCAAGCAGACGTTGAAAATAAGCTTAAAGATTTACCTTTATATAAGAAAGAATTGGTGAAAGTGAGCCATGTCCAACCGCTAGGTAACAAATGGTTAGATAATACGCCTGCGATGCAAAATTACGGTGTCACTTTTACATGGCGAGAAGATATTGATGCATTAGAGATGGATCGTGTGCTAGGTATCGATTTACAGCGCGTTATTAGTCTGAATCAAGCTGGCTTAGTGACTTCTTCGTACCTAAACACCCAAAAGCTTGCGAATGGTATTGAACGTCCAGTTTATCATGTCGCCTTTTTAGCAAAAGATGCAGCTCATGCGCGCGAACTGAGTAAACAATTTGAAGCCGTTAATCTAGGTTATGCCAATGTTGATGTTCAGTACCTGGGTCATAAAGTGCAGCTAGTGAAGTAAATCTGCTCAAGCTAAATATTGCGGTTTATAGCAAGTGGTAATAAACAAAACCAAGCGTCGGCTTGGTTTTGTTTTATATGTATTGGTAATTTACTAATCTGCCAATAATGGTCGCCACCAATCCTCATTATTGAGGTACCAAAGAACAGTTTGTTCAAGTCCTGTTTGAAACGTTGTTTGCGGTTGCCATGCTAATGTTTTCTTAATTTTCGTAATATCAATGGCGTAGCGGCGATCATGTCCTGGTCTATCGCTAATGTGTTTAATAAGTTCACGATAACTGGGTTTAGCGGCAGGTGTGGGTACATGTTTCTCTAGGATGTCACAAATAGTTGTAACAACGTCTAGGTTACTGCGTTCGCTATTTCCTCCAATATTGTACGTTTCACCAATCTTTCCTTGAGATATTACTCTGTACAGTGCATCGGCGTGATCTTCTACATATAACCAGTCGCGAATTTGCTGACCACTGCCATATATTGGTAGAGCCTTCCCTTGTAATGCATTGATAATAACTACTGGGATCAGCTTTTCAGGGTAGTGATACGGACCATAATTATTTGAGCTATTAGTGACTATTACGGGTAATTGATAAGTTCTTGCCCACGCTCGAACAAGGTGATCGCTTGATGCTTTCGAGGCTGAATAAGGGTTTGAAGGGTTATACGGTGAATGCTCATGAAAACTCGGCGCATCAGTATCAAGATCACCGAAAACTTCATCCGTTGAAATATGGTGAAATTTGAAGTCATCTTTTTTGCTTATAGGTAGTGTTTGCCAGTATTCACGTGCAACTTCAAGTAGCTGATAAGTACCAATGATATTGGTTTGAAGAAAAGCAGCTGCGCCATCAATAGATTTATCGACATGACTTTCGGCTGCTAAGTGCATTATCACATCGGGTTGATGTTGTTCAAAAACGGCTTGAACTGCAGTTTTGTCACAGATGTCTACGTGCGCAAAATGATAGCGAGGGTTGGATGATACAGAGTCTAACGACGCGAGGTTGCCTGCATAAGTCAGTTTATCAAGGTTGATAACACTGTCTTGTGTATGATTGATGATGTGGCGGACAACAGCAGAGCCAATAAAGCCAGCGCCGCCTGTGACAAGTATTTTCACTGCACGAATGCCTTTAATACCGCAACTAAGAGTATTTACTCAGAGTTGAGTTAGATAACTAGATACCTCAATGATACCTTGTGGTGATCTGTGATAACAAATATAAGCGCTTGTATTCATTTTAGTTGAGGAAAAATAATCCAACTAATGAGTAATTAAAGGAGTGAAATTGTTATTATGAAAACGTCGAGATAAAGAGATAAACCGAGGCTCAAATGTACTGTCATTTTTATTCATCTCCGTTAGGTCGTATTCGCTTATTAGCTAATGACGATGGTTTAACAGGTTTAACGTTACCAACACAAAGAGTGGACGATACGGTTCAAGATGATTGGCAAGTGACGGCTGAGCCTTTTATCGAGTGCTGTCGCCAACTAGATGCGTACTTTGCTGGTACGTTAACCGAGTTTACTGTGCCACTGGCCCCGAAGGGGACGGCTTTTCAGCAACAAGTTTGGAAGGCGCTGTGCAGTGTGCCTTATGGCGAAACGTGTTCTTACAAAGCGATAGCTGAAGCGATAAATAACCCCAAAGCAGTGCGAGCTGTTGGTGCGGCAAATGGTAAAAATCCGATTGCGATTATTGTGCCTTGCCATCGGGTAATCGGCTCAAATGGTCAGCTTACGGGTTATGCGGGCGGGGTAGAAAGTAAGGCGTTTTTACTGAAATTAGAAGGTGCACTGGCTTCATCGTAAGCAAGCTTGGAATCGGGTCAGGTGATCTTCTTGAGCGTAAAATTGGAACGATTCACCTTGAGTGGCAAGCTCAAAGTGACCTGCATCTTGGAATAATAAGTTCGTTAGGCGATCAAAAGCTTTTTGGTAATTATTATCGCCTAAAATGACTAAGCCACTGATTTCGCTATCGGGCGTAAGTGGTTGCCAATAGGTTGTAAAAACGGCAACGGGTTTACGAGCACGACGGTATTCAATATTTTCATAACCTCGTCGCTTTTGATGCTGTGGCGGTAGGTGAGAGTTAAGGCGCAAAGCGCGTTTGATTGCGATGTAGCGGTTGGGTGTCTGTTTGGTCGAGACCATCGCGATTTGAATCACAGGCAAGAAGCTGTTTTGTTGCGGGTGCCGCTCTAAATGAAAGAAGTCTATTCGGCATTCTTGGTCGGATAAAGATACTTGGCTCGTGGGTACGATGTAGGCAAATACAGGGGAAAACAGGCCAAGTAGCAGACTAAATAAGATAGCAAGCTGTACTATTGCGAGCGAGTAAAGATAGAAGCTTAGGTTTCTCCCTGCCAATAAGCGGCTACGATGAAAGTCGCATTGTGATGTTTGAACTCCTGTATTCATCGTATCGGCTCAGCACTGGTTTCTCATAGAAACAGCATATTCAGCCAGTCTCATCTACGGTGTATCAGCTATGAGATAAATCTCATATTCACTATGTTCGCTAAGGTTTATCGTTGTTAGCCGGCGTTATAAATTTTGGCTTTCACCATGTTTCGATATTGCGCAGGCGTTAAGTCATAGGCTTGCTTAAAACGTGTCGCGAAATGATAGGCATCTTTGTAACCCACTTGTTCTGCGACGTCTTGTAAGCTCATACCAAAATCACGCAATAATTCCTGAGCTACCTCCATTCTTATTTTTTGCAAATACTGATGGGGAGCTTGTCCTACCTGATCTTTGAATTTTCGACTAAATGTTCGCAGTGGCATACCGCAAGCATCGGCGATTTGCTGTGCAGTGATCGGGTGTGACAGTTGGCGCTTCATCCAGTCTTGGGCAAAGGCGATCGACTCATCAAACTGTACTTCACCACCGATTTGATAGAAGGGTTGTTGGGTTGATTTTGAAATCTCGTGACCGTAATGAGTCTCAATAGTTGTTGCAATTTTCTGGCCGTATTGCTGGGTGATCAGAAATAAAATCATCTCGGTTTGGGAGTTGATACTTCCGGTGCAATACAAGCCATTTGCTGCGGTAATGGATGCTTTACGGTTTAGTTTAACTTTTGGATAGCGAGCTGTGAATTTGTCGTAAAAGTACCAATGCGTGGTGGCGACTTGATCATCAAGCAACCCCGTTTCAGCCAATAGTGTTACACCCGTTCCGGTAGCGACTAATTTTGCCCCTTGTTGGTATTGTTTGATTAACCATGGGATCAAGCTAGGGGTATGACTCAATGCCGACATCGGATTACCCCACATCGGTGGCAGAATAATCACATCAAAAACATCAGGGTCGTCGAAAGTGATATCTGGCATTAGCCTTAAGCCTGCCGTCAACTTAGGCGAAGCAAGAGATGCGGCAATGAGCTTGATACTAAAGGGATTTTCTTTTTGTAAGTGGCGCTCTCGCAGGCTTGCAGCACTACTTAGCATCTCAGCAGCCAGAGAAACCCCTGTGATGAGGGCGCGATGATAGAGAACAAATCCGACTTTCATACCGTTTTGCCTGAAATTTTGTTTGATTGGCGTTAATGGCAGTGATTTTGGCATAAATACAAGGTGAATAACCAGCGTAAGTTGGTAACCTAGCCGCAAATTATTGTTTTTCTGTAGGCGTCAAATGACAAAGTTACCGCTAATTGTTGGCTTTGGTGGCATGAATGCTGCCGGTCGTAGTTCAGGTTTCCATAGCTATAAACGCATGGTAGCGGATGTATTATCTCAAGAGCAGATGGCTTCAACGTGGCAAGATTTAGCTTGTCGCATGGGATTAGAACAAACTGAGTTAGCTAACGAAGAGTTAGTTGCAGCTATCAAAGCGGGCACTTTAGTGCGTCGAATTGAGTCGTTTGACCCTGACAATATTTTGTATCAATACAAAGCACAGGTAGCGAGTGAAGGTGATACGTTAACTTTCACCGTTCGTAAATCTAAGCTGCCAACAAAGATCCCAGATAACTGGGAACTGGAATCACAAGGTAACAAAGTCAAGGTGACGGTAACGGGCGAGCTAGCAACATTGCTAGAAGATCGCACCCAATACCCTGTCACCAGTGGCGGTAACATCCCTACTGGTTTTGATCCTGCCAAGCTTTATAACTCACGTTTTCATCCTCGTGGCTTAACGCTGAGTGTGTATGGCGCGTCAGATGCACTCAATTCGTTGGGTTTAGAGTGGGATACCGTTCTTCAGCATATCGAACCGGATCAAGTCTCTGTGTATGCCGGTAGTGCATTAGGTCAGATTGATGATGATTCACTATCTGGTATGTTGGCAGCGCCGCTGACTGGGGGGCGTGTTAGCACGAAAATGATGGCACTCTCGTTTGCAGAAATGCCAGCAGATTTCATTAATGGCTACGTGATTAATAGTGTTGGTAATACTGGCACTAATATGGGCGCGTGTGCGAGTTTTTTATACAACCTTCGCCAAGGTATGCATGATATCCAGCATGGCAAAGCAAAAGTAGCGATCGTAGGTAATGCCGAAGCGCCAGTTGTTGCTGAAGTGATGGAAGGCTTCCGAGTGATGGGGGCGCTTGCCGAAGATGAACAGCTTAAAGCGCTAGATAGCAGCGATACGGTTGATAACACCCGCGCCTGTCGCCCGTTCTCTAGTAACGCGGGTTTTACTATGGCTGAAGCATCGCAGTTTGTAGTGTTGATGGATGATGAACTCGCTCTGAAGTTAGGGATGAATATCTACGGCTCGGTTGCTGATGTTTTTGTGAATGCTGACGCGAATAAGAAATCTATTTCTGCACCAGGTATTGGTAACTATGTCACTGTTGCTAAAGCTGCTGCGTTAGCAAAAGCGATTTTGGGTGAAGAGGGTGTGAAGCAAACTTATGTGCAAGCGCATGGTACAGGTACACCACAAAACCGCGTAACAGAAAGCCATATCCTTAACGAAGTGGCGAAAACCTTCAATATTGATCAGTGGTCTGTTAGTGCAGTGAAATCGTATCTTGGTCACTCAATGGGAGCGGCGGCAGGCGATCAGCTGGTGGCATCTTTGGGTGTATGGCAATACGGTTGGGTACCCGGCATTACTACAATTGATCATGTTGCTGATGATGTCTACCACTCAAACTTGAACATTTTGATGGATCATCAGTTTGCTGGCGAAAAAGGTGAAGACTACAAAGCGGTACTGGTGAACGCGAAGGGCTTTGGTGGTAATAACGCAACGGGCTTGGTGCTATCACCTGCGCAGACTATGTCTATGCTAGCAAAGAAATACGGTGATGATGCTATTCATGCTTATCAAGCGAAGAACCAAGTTGTATCTGAGCAAGCAATGAATGCGGATCAAGCTGCATGTCAGGGGAAAGAAGTGATGCGTTACCACTTTGGTGAAAGTGTTATGGATGAAACATCTGTATCAATGACACCAGAGCAACTAACGTTAACAGCATTCGATACCGCCATTTCGTTACCAACGGCGACCCCTTATCAAGATTACGCGTAAATGAGCATGAATTTTTGCGTCTAGTATCTTGAGAGTGCTAAAGATAAATACGAAGCCACCAACACGAGAGTGTTTGGTGGCTTTTTCTTATCTAGAGATAATTACAACGAAGCTGGGTAGGTGTGATAGCGATAAGCGCTAACTTTTTGATAGCGGTTTACACTGTTAATTGGTCGATTAATTGTTAAATGAGTAGTTAAGTCACGACAAAAGGTGATTGCGGTGATGTCATTATTGGAAGATAAACACATGAATGAAATTCAGCTCCAGCAAGGGATCCTCGCGTTAGCTGACATCGATAAGGATGTAGCTAGTGCTCTAGAGGAATATGGGTTTCCGCCACCACGTAATATTCCTGCTGGGTTTGAGTCTTTATTGTCGATCATTGTCAGTCAGCAAATATCAACAGAAGCTTCAAAAGCAATTATGGGCCGAGTGCGCGATTTAACTCCTGTTTTAACGGCTGAGGCATTCTTGGCGCTAGAACCTGATGCTATTCGTGGAGCTGGGTTATCGCGCCCTAAGGTAAAGTATTCGTTATCTTTAGCGGAAGCTATAGTGGAGCGTCGTTTCGAGCCTGATGCTTTGATTGAGATGGATGATAGCAGTGCGATAAAAGCGATAACTGAGCTTAAAGGCTTTGGTCAGTGGAGTGCAGAGATCTATTTGATGTTTGCGCTAGGGCGTTGCGATATTTTTCCTGCGGATGATTTGGCCTTGCAGGTTGCTTTAGGACGTTTGAAAGGGTTTGCTGAGAAACCGACGGCGAAGCAGACAAGAGAAATAGTTAATACTTGGACACCGTGGCGAACAGCTGGAGCGCTCTTTTTATGGCATTACTACCGTGGCGCTCCAGCTTAATTCGATTGCTTGCTCAAAAGATGGGGCACTAGCCAAGAGGGTAGCGAGCAGAAAGCATAATCAGGCCATTCTGTAAGCCGCTGATATGTAAAGCAGCAGCAAGTGAAATCGTAGGAGTAGGGTGGAAGCGGTAATAGGTATGTAGCTTCATTTTGGTATTGTCGTCTGAGATTAAATACGCTCCCGCACTGACACCCACTTCGGATACTGGGTTAACCCAAGCTGAAGCATCAAAGCTAAGCTCTGTAAAAAAGCGACCAAAGTTATCGTCTGACTTTTTTAATTTCTGTGAATGAACCTTGAAATAACCACGAAGATCAGCAAATTGCGATACAGGGGCGTTAAAGCCTGCACCCGCGCTAATTGACCAATCACTATCAAAAGAGCTCGTTGCTTCAGCAACTACGTGAGCATTTTGGTGGATTAGCATAGAGCCGCCCACACCTAAACCGCCCGGGTTAAGAGGAACTAGCACTTCACCATAGTTGTAATTGAAATTGTTTGCATAGGTGGCAGGCACAACAAAAAGGTTGGCGATCAGTAGGCCAACCAAACAGGTATATTTATACATGATAATTTTTAATCGTTTTAATTAACTACATTATCATTTTATAGAAATACAAATAGAAAAGCAGCCAATAAAAGCGTTGTGGCGCTTAATACTGGTAATTCTTTGTGATTATCCGAGTGGATAGCGAGCTGAAAGTAGCATTTGTCCATCATTCAGGCCGCTAAGGTGAAGCTCAACCCCAATCGAAATCAAATCAGTTGCATGATAGCGGTAGAATAGATGGAACTTATCTAACTCTTCGTCTTCCGGCATAAAGTAGGTACCGATAGAGGCGCCTACTTCTGATTGTGCATCTGCCCAGACTGAAAAGTCGATACTGAACTCAGAGAAGGTTTCTCCCCATTCTGCTTGTATTTCATCATTCTTACGTGAGTGGGCTTTTAGGTAGCCGCGAACATCTGCACGATCGGCAATGGGTGCGTTAAAACCAATACCACCAGTGAGTAGCCAGTCTGATTGAAAAGCAGTTTGAGCGTTGTAAACGAAATGCGCGTGCTCATGGAAAGGGACGCTGCCTGCAATACCTACGCCACCAGGATCTGTAATGACTTGTGCTTCAACATAGTTGTAAGAAAAGTTATTGGCATTACAAAGTGGTGAAGCTAAAAGGGCAATAAGTCCAATAGCTGTAAAGGAACAAGAAGGTAAGTACGCGCGCATGATTTACTTATGAGGTTTGATTTTTAACAAGTTGTATTATGGCATGAATTACAGCCTTTTTGATAGCTTAGTGTTTAATGTGGAGGCTTATTATTGCTATCAATGCATAATTCAACTTATATATAAAAAGTTAGGTTTTATGTGAAATTTTATTTTGGGGCATATTTGAGTTGCAAGATGCGGGGGGCGTGGAATTTTGGTTTGTGGTGGTGATTCTGTTCTCTAAGCGGTTTATTGTTGAGAATCGCTAGGAGAAAGCGTAACAAACTGATAAGGTGCGCGACCTTGAAAGCATTTTCAGCCTTATTTCTACTGAAAGGATAACATCTTGAGCCAGACAGCTTTTTCTTCATTATCACTGAAGCCAGCGTTATTGGATAACCTCTCATCGCTAGGCTACAACGAGATGACCCCAATTCAAGCGCAAAGCTTGCCACACATGCTGGCTGGTAAAGATGTCATTGCCCAAGGTAAAACAGGCTCGGGTAAAACAGCTGCCTTTGGTTTGGGGTTACTATCAAACCTGAATGTGAAACGCTACCGCGTGCAAACTTTGGTGCTTTGTCCTACCCGTGAGCTAGCTGATCAGGTAGCGAAAGAGATCCGTAAGCTGGCGCGTGCTATCCACAATATCAAAGTGCTAACTTTGTGTGGTGGTATGCCATTTGGTCCGCAAATTGGCTCGCTAGAACACGGCGCACACATTATCGTGGGTACACCGGGTCGTGTAGAAGAGCACCTACGTAAAGGCAACCTAAACTTAGATGAATTGAATACACTGGTATTTGATGAAGCAGATCGCATGATGGAAATGGGTTTCCAATCCGCGATTGATGCCATCATTGACTACGCGCCAGCTGATCGACAAACCTTGCTGTTCAGTGCGACATATCCTAAGCAGATCAAAGCAATTGTGGATGACATCATGCACAAGCCTGTGATGGTGAAAGTGGAATCGACTCATGATAACAGCAGTATCGAGCAGCGCTTCTTCAAAGTGGACGACAACGAAAGCCGTATGACGGCAGTACGTCTGCTGCTTCAGCATTACCAGCCTGAATCAACCGTGGTGTTCTGTAATACTAAGCGTGAAGCGCAAGAAATTGCAGACGCGTTAGATATGTATGGTTTTAGTGCGGTGGCACTGCATGGTGACTTAGATCAGCGTGAACGTGATCGTACCTTGGTGCGCTTTGCCAATAAGAGTGCGTCAATTTTAGTCGCCACCGATGTTGCCGCGCGTGGTCTAGATATCGACTCGCTTGACGCAGTCATTAACTACCACATTGCTCGTGATACTGAAGTTCATGTTCACCGTGTAGGTCGTACTGGTCGTGCGGGCAGTAAAGGTGTGGCGTGTTCTCTGTTTAGCGATAAAGAGCATTACAAAGTTGCGTTGTTGGAAGACTACCTTGATAAACGTATTGAAGGTGAAATCTTGCCTCCAATGGAGCTATTGAACAAACCAACGCGTCGCCCTACGATGACGACATTGCAAATCGATGGCGGCAAGAAACAAAAAGTACGTCCGGGTGATATTCTTGGTGCACTAACGGGTGAAAACGGCATTCAAGGTTCACAAGTGGGTAAAATTCACCTATTTGATAACTGTGCTTATGTTGCGGTTCACAGTGACGCAACGCGACCTGCTTTACGCAAGTTAGAAAAAGGAAAGATGAAGGGTCGTAACTTCCGCGTTCGTGTGATCCGCTAACGCTTTAATTATCCAAAGATTTATACTACTAAGCCGCTGTTTTAACAGCGGCTTTTTCATATGATTTTTGACATCAACTAGCCCTAAACCTAATCTACATTAAAGGATTGGTCTGTATTAGCCTCTGCTTTGAGCTTCTCTTTCTAAGATTTTTCGTTCTTCTTCTATGACTTTCGTAAGCTGACCTTGTACTTCGATAAGCTGTGATTGAAAGCTCTCTTTTAGGTTTTTAGAGGCTTCATTATCAAACTTTGAGAGGTTTTTAATTTGTTTGACGAGTTCTTCAGCTTTATCACTTAGCTGTTTTTTGAGTTTTTGAAGCTCATCTTTTCGATTCTCATCTTGAGTCATGGCTTTTATTACTTTTGCCGTTGTCGCTTCTATCTGTTCGTGAAGGTTTTTATTATGGTCGATTGGCTTTGGTGTCGATTCTTGGTTTTCAAAAATAGGCTTAACTTGCACCTTAGCATTCTGTGCTGCGAATCCTTTAGTGCTTGCCTGTTGGTAGTCAAAAATTGACATTGAAGGGCTCATTGCTACTTTCATTATTCAGTCCTTTTATATGCTCTCTAGCAATATAAAGCGACCAACTAGGTTTGTTGTTAAATAAAAACTAGGAGCTTGGTTCGTTATATGAATAAGTTGATAGTTGTTATGGTGTCTTCTTGGCTTGCTGAAAGAGAAGGGAATAATAAAAAGGCGGTATTCTGAGGTTAGCAGTCAGAATACCGCAAAAGGGAACTTCAAGGATAGTGATAGTTATATTAATTTATCGGTTATTTACCATTTTCATTGCGAATATACATGATAGCGACCATGCTAAAACCAATGAATTGCCATAAGTATTGACCATCGCTTGCACCAGTAATTGTTTGAGTAAACGCCATACAAGCCGTAACAAATAAAGAAGCAATACCCGCTCTTAATAGCCAAGGTCTTTGCTTTTCTTGCATGAATTCACCAGCGAAAACAGAACGAAGAATCAGAATGAATGGTACACACTGTAAAACGATCAAAATAGGGAACATAAAGTCGAATGTTGGGCTAATAAAAGTATGACCAACGGCACTCTTATCCCAAGTACCTACAATATATTCTTTCCAACCTTGCCATGTATCACCGTGATAAGCTGTTTCAGGCGTAATTATGCCTAATAATACGCCACAGACTTTATCGATGAATCCATTTTTAAACCAGAATACAAACAAAAAGATTTGAAGAGGGATCACCTGAAAAGCAAGTGACTTTAGAAAGTTGGTGTTGTTTGTGTTGTTCATAATGTTCACATCTTACGAGTTGTTGATGGTGAAAATTATGCCGCGAATAAGTAATGACGATCTGATGCAAGACAAGAACGGAAAAAAACAAACAAAAATCAAATAGTGGATAGCAGCTCTGTAAGAAGGAACAATTGGCTGAGATACCTTGTAGACAGGGCTATGGAGGTATCTCAACAGAATCGGTAAAAACAACTATTTTGTTGCAGGGAAAAGGTTTGATTTTTGTAAAGATGCTTTAAGTTCAGCGAGTTGAGCTGATTGGCCATGACTTAGGCGAGTGAAGCGCTGATAGTTGTATTCTGCCCCTTTAGGATTATCCGCTTGGCTATCAGCCACGCTTAGCAAGTAATAACTTAATGGACTTGGTGAATTTTCAGCTGCATAAAACAAATATGGGTATGCTTGCTCACTATGGTTATTAACGATTAAAGCAAGACCTAAACTAATATTGGCAATGTTGCAACGTGGGTTCTTTTCAAAGGCTGCTTTGGCATGGATAAGGGCTTGCTGTTTATTATCATCGAGATGGTCATTAAGGTACTGCATAGAAGCAGCATAGGCAAAGAGTGCGTCAAGTAAGTAATTGTCACGCCCTTGCTGTTTTATTTTGTCAAACTCAGGAAGCAGTAATTTGAAACTGTCTGCGTTTTTACCTTGATAAAATAGGGATATCCCTTTTGATATTACTTGCCAGTCATTGTATGAGTTAACCGAAGTTACACGGTGATTGGCAAAGCCGTAATCTGACGCCGTTGGTGAAATTGTTGTTTTTAGTGATAATACCAAATCACCAATGGCAGAAAAGAAATCTTCTTTTGAAAATGTTTTATCTAGTTCTTTTGTTTTACCATCAAGGTTTGGGTTATCTAATAAAAGCTTAATGTGATAACCATCATGTGTTTCTTTTATCCATCCTTTTAAAGAAATCGCTTCCGGTGTGAGTTGCTTTTTAGCGTCACTTGTCATTTGTGAATAATGATAACCCACAATGTTATTTGATGAATTTAAGCCAAAGAAAAGATAGTTATATACATTGCGAGCTATGGTCAGATCTTTGTTTTGATCCAATACCAACTCATGAAAAATAACAGGGATAATATGCTCATTATTTACTTCGTTGATAATGGGTTGTACGGCATTATCACTACTATCTTGCAAAGCATAATAGCCAAGTCCCATTGCGCTAAGCGTGAAAACAGAAAGCAAGCTTAGCACTGCGACTTGTCGTTTGGCTCTCTTGCGTTTCTCCTCGGTTGGAGCAGTGAAAGTCTCTTGCTTGGACGTTGGTGGTGGAGTGGTGTCTTGCTTTGGATTGTTACTGAGCGCTGTCGCCTCTTTTATTTCGTTTACCTCAATATCAAAAAGATAACCTTGTTTAGGAATTGTCTTAATGATGGAGTATGGGCGATGCTGGTCATTTAACTGGTTGCGGAGTTGGCTGATAACTTGGCGAACTAAGTTATCCGAGACATGGCTGCGTTCCCATACGGCATCGGCAAGCATCTTCGCACTTTGTACTTTGCCTTGATTGTGGATGAAGAAGTGCAACATCCGAGCCTGAAGTGGCTCAAGGTGGCGCTCTTCTTTATTAAGGAGTAGGCGGTTTTGCTCTGGGATAAAAATGATTTCAGGATCAGTGTCTAACCGATAGTTCACAGCAGATGACATAGCTTCCACGCAACGATAAATAAACAGCACATGTGAGGTTATTCATTTTGAGTATGCTAAGCAAGTTAGAGCCTCGTTCTTTGTTAATTGCAAACACTTAGCTGTGCTTTATTAATCATTATCTGTCTTTTGGGATGAAAATTGTGGTGCTAGGTGCGATGTGTAAGTTTTAGCGCCCATAAAATAAAACCACCCGAAGGTGGTTTCATGATATAGCGTAACGTCAGGCTAACCGACGGTGCTATTTAGCTGCGTTTAACCCTTGTTGCCAAAATGCCACTTCCATACGTGTAGCTGTGCGGAAAATCTCGCACAGGCGTTGCCCACGTGTTGAATGAAGGTCGACTTCAGCCAGCATGGTATTGAGACGCTCAATGGTTTTGCCTGCGCCTTGCTGGAAATCATCACTTCCGTACATCTCAATCCAACTATTGTATGGGTTTGTGTCACGAACCGTCGTCGCATCATTGATCAAAGTGTTACCAATAACAGCATAACCAATGGCGCAAGGTGCAAGCGCAACGTATAGGTCTAATAAATCTCCTGCCATCCCAGTATCGAGTACATAACGGGTGTAAGCGACAGTACCAAAATCTTCCAGCTCTGCTTCCATATCAGACTCGGTGAGCCCCCATTGGCTGCAGTAAGTAACATGGTGCTGAATTTCAGTTTCTAACAATGCAGTCAAGCTTGGTAGAGGCTCACGCATGTCAGCCAGTGTCGGTGCTTTATAAACCGCTAATGCGTAAGCACGTGCATAATGCTTCAAAAACAGAAAGTCTTGCTTCAGGTAATGTAGGTAAGCGTGATTATTTAGCGTACCAGCGGCAAGTTGCTGTACAAATGTGTGTTGGGTGTAGTCTTGCCAATCTTGCTGACAAGCTTGGATCAAATCTTGGTAATTCATAGCGATGCTCGATGGTTGTTTTAATGGTTATAGAGTAGGGACGTAGTCTTCAGCTTTTGGCGCATGCTTAATGATTTTGTGTTTGAACATGAATTGCGCGAAGTTGTCGTATCGAACAGGATCAACAGCGGCAGGGCGAAGAGCGAAACGCGGCAGTGTGTCTTGCCATGCACGGCGGTTAAGTTCGTTGTTGAGGGTATCTGGTGCGTATGCAACAAACTCTTTCCATGCTTGCTCTGGGTGATTAACAATGTATTGAGTCGCAAGCTCTAGCGCAGTGTTGAATTTTTTCAAAACAGCTGCGTCATAATTGTTTTTGTTCGCTACCACCACCAACTCATCGTATGAAGGTACGCCATGCTCTTCGGGGAAAAATGCCTTAGCTTTGTAGCCTTCAAGCGCAAGTTGATTTGATTCAAAGTTGCGTAAGCCACCCCAAATCGCATCCACTTTGCCTGACGCTAATGAAGAAGAGAGTGCCCAACCCACGTTGATGATTTTCACTTCATCAAATGCAACGCCGTGACGCTGTAACATGGTACCAATGGTGGCTTCTTCATTTCCTGCGATAGCAATACCAATCTTTTTCCCTTTCATATCTGCAAGGGTTTTGATGTTGCCGTTATCAAGCGTCATCAAGGTATTGAGTGGGGTGGCGATCAATGTTGCTGAGCGAATTAAAGGGAGACCTGCTGCTACATCTGTCGTTAGGCTGGTTTGATAGGAAATTGCCATATCAATTTTACCTGCAGCGACCAGTTTAGCTGGAACGCTTGGGTCAGCAGGTTCTTGGATTTTGATTGTTAGCCCTTGCTCAGCGAATAAGCCTTTTTGTTGAGCAATCACAATTGGGCCGTGGTTTGGGTTTACAAACCAATCAAGCATCAAGGTCATCTCTTTTGCTGAAGCGGCCATGCTGCTAAGTCCTAGTGCTAGGGCTGTCGCAGAGTGAATCATCCATTTTTTCATAGTTGAGCCTTTATTATGTTTCATTACGTTAGTTGTGTTTAATAAGTTACTGTTTGTTATTTAACGAGTGTTTGATGCTAGCTATTGCTTTGCCACGGAATTAAGCGTTTAAGCGCGATATCAGCAGCAAAATATAAAGTGATAGAAAAGCTCGATAAGATCAGCAGTGCTGCAAACATTTCATCGATTAACATTCGGGCGTTAGCTTGTAGCATCAAGTAGCCTAATCCTTCACTTGAGCCAACCCATTCACCGA
The DNA here is from genome assembly GCF_001650345.1 of Photobacterium jeanii. Lineage (GTDB taxonomy): Bacteria > Pseudomonadota > Gammaproteobacteria > Enterobacterales > Vibrionaceae > Photobacterium > Photobacterium jeanii. The sequence continues at coordinate 840,049 of NZ_LVHF01000033.1, forward strand.
CAACAGCACCAATTGGCGCGACAACCACAGCTACGCGGATTCCTGACGCTAACGCAGGCAGAGCCGCAGGTAGGCGAATATGACGTAGTTGTTGCCATTTGTTAGCGCCCATTGTTTTGGTGAGATCTAAATAGCCTGTAGGGGTATGGCGTAAACCGTCGTAACAGCAAGTGGTTACGGGGAAGAAGATAATGAGCCCTGCCATAACGACTTTTGAAGCCATGCCGTAGCCCAGCCAGAGCATCAAAATAGGGGCAATGGCAAAGACAGGAACTGCTTGGCTAGCGATTAAAATCGGCAGTAACCAGCGACGTAAGGGATCAAATAGCAGCATTTGTAGCGCAAAGCATAAGCCCATTGAAAGCCCAAGCAGAAGACCGAATACGACTTCCGCAGCTGTAACAGATGCGTGATAGAAAAGCACATCGCAACGCTGGATAAGCTTTTCGAACACCGCCACAGGACCAGGCAAAATAAAGCTGGGTAGGGCAAAAATGATCACTGCCAATTGCCATAAGCTAAGGATGATCACTGTGCTAACGAGTAAACGTATAACAGGGTGAGAAAGCCCTGAACGTTTTGATTGTTGCTGCATCACCTTTTGGAGCGTGAGCTGAGGATGACTAGGCATAATCTTGCTCCAAACGTTCGATGATCTGCTGGTGGTGCTCGGCGAGTTCTGCACTGAAATCACGCGGTGGTACGGTTTGGGGCACTGGTAAAGTCACAATTTGAGAAGCCGCTTTTTTATCACTGCGTGCATTCGCGCTTGACATCAGCAATAACTGATCACCAAGGCGTAATGCTTCTTGTGGATCATGGGTGATCAACAAGACGGTTTTGCCTTTTAATAACTTTGCCGACAGGGTTTGTAGCTTATGGCGAGTAACGGCATCTAACGCAGAGAAGGGCTCATCCATTAGCACGACGGGTTTGTCTTGCATTAAGGTGCGAGCTAATGCCACACGTTGACGCATTCCGCCCGATAGTTGGTTTGGACGAGCATGAATGTACTCGCTCAATCCCACTAAGACTAAGAGCTGGTGGGCTTTATCCTGTGCCGCTTTATCGGTTTGAACTTGATTAAATCGTAAGCTCAAACAGACATTTTCGAGTACCGATAACCAAGGCAATAACAGATCTTGCTGCGCCATATAAGCAACTTGCTCAGATAAAACAGTGTCGTTATCTGTTGTAAGTTGCCCATGCCAGGTCGCTTGGGAGTCCAATAATCCGGCTAGTAATCGCAGTAGTGATGTTTTTCCGCAACCACTTTTGCCAAGAATGCAGCTCCATTTACCTTTTGGTAAATGGAGATTGAGGTTGGAGAACAGTGGTGCCTCGTTATCGAGATAGCGAAGTTGGCATTGAGTCAAGTTGATCTCCATACCCGCACGAGTAGAAGCTAGCAGCGAGCTAGATAGCTGCTCTTGTTCAGAATGAGTATTTTGAATCATCGCTTATGCCGTTGGATCAAAGTGACCAGCAAAGAAGTGATGAACAGGGCCATGACCCGAACCAATTTCTAGTTCGTCGGCATGGTAAATAGCGTGAGAGATATAGCCTTTAGCATGGGTGACAGCTTCAACTAATGGGTAGCCTTGTGCCAAGAACGAGGCAATAGCGGCTGACAAGGTACAGCCTGTGCCATGAGTGTTTTGGGTTTGAATGCGTTGGGTGCTAAAACGGAAAACGTCATCAGCGGTGATAAGTAAATCAGTGCTGGTATCGCTGCTTTCTAGGTGACCGCCTTTGAGTAATACGTTTTTTGTATTCAAAGCGCGGAGTTCATCGATAAGGTTATCCATTTCTTGCTGTGATTGTGGAATAGCACAATCTAGCAAAGCAGCGGCTTCTGGTAGGTTGGGAGTAATGACATTTGCTAGTGGAAGTAGCTCAGCTTTTAGTGTTTCGATTGCATCTTGCTGTAGTAATAAGTCACCGCTGGTGGCAACCATAACAGGGTCGATAACTAAATGCTTTGGTTGGTATTGTTTTAACTTAGCAGCTACAGCCTTGATGATGTTACTGTCACTCAGCATGCCGATTTTGACAGCCTTGACATCCATATCGGTAAACACCGCATCAAGCTGTTGTTCAACAAAGTCAGTTGGGATGGACAGAATACCACTCACACCTAGTGTGTTTTGTGCGGTTAAGGCTGTGATGACAGAGCACGCATAACCACCTGTGGCTGAAATCGCTTTGATATCCGCTTGAATACCTGCACCGCCGCCACTATCAGAGCCGGCAATAGTCAATGTGATTGGTGTTTTAGATGGCGCTACCATAATTACCCCTAAAATATGAGACGCAGGGATAACAGGTGCCAAAGATGATCGAAACTTAGGATCAGGAAGAGGGCACTGCTGTTAGTTCCCTCCGCCAGTGTTAACTGGATCAGGTTCAACGGGTCCCGCTCAACAATACAAAGAGATGTACTTTGTATCTCGCAGTCTCAGCCCAAGGCTCCCCGACTAACATGCTTTACAGGATGAAGGTCAAATGACTCATCACTGAAAACTGACCGGATTATATAACTGAAAAGTGATAGTCATCCAGTCTAAATGTGAATTTATCTAATTCTGCCAGTTATCTGAGTACAGACGCGTTGGCATGATGAGCTGGATAGTGGGGAGCGGAGATCAAAAAAGGCTACCAAAGGTAGCCTACGTCATCTTAAGGGGGGAGAGGTGTAAAGGAAGCCTGATAACGTATTATCAGGCTTCAATCGAATGGTTAGTTGCTTGCAGATGCTTCAACGCTAATTAGCTTTTCGTTTGCTGCGCCAATGATGTTTTTATCATCTTTGTATACGAAATAGAACTTGCGTTCTTTTTCAACAATATCATCTTTTGCTGTTTCAATAACGACTTTATTATTGATTTTTAAAGCATTTACCAAGTTGTTTGGGAAATCTTTGATAACCATATGCTGACTGGTTTCATTACCTTTATGAAGTAGTTCAAAGCCAGAGTTATATTTTATTTCCTTTGCGGAAATGTAATTGTAATCCAGATTTTTTGTTAATTCTATAAATGCAGAATTATCATCGTTGTTTAAACGGGTTATTAAGTCTAAATAACCAATGAAGCTTTTGTAGCTATCATCGTTAGGATTAAATTTCTCTACCCATTTTCCATTAATAAGAACGTATATGTAGGGAGAACTATTGCCGTTCTTAGTAACATATTTAAAAGGAACAAAGTAGTGGTTAGATGAAGTGAATTCATATAACGGAATTAAGCCATAACTAATGGTTACTCCATTAGAACTTAACAAGTCGGTTCCTTTGTTTTGCAATACATTAATGTATTGGTTAGTTAAGCGCTGCTTGTTTTTGATGTCATAAACAAAAGCTTTTCCGCCATATTCTTTTGATACAAGGTAATCATTACTGAAGAATAACCATTCAGTACCTTTCGTATCAGGGAGTGTGATATATTGTTGGTTTGTAATGTCGTATGTTTTTACTTCACCATTTTCATTAACGATAAATTCATGACTAGCTTGGTTTATTATAGTATCTGCATATGGTTTAAGCGTGACTGTATTCTCTTGCGTGTTTTTATTGAAAGCACTGTCTTTAACATTATAGAGTCTATTTATAACAGAGAGTTTCATAAAATTAGTTTTAGGAATGACCTTGTCACCTTCTTTTAGTTCTATGATTTTCTGATTGGAACTACCAATAATGTATTTCTTGTTGAAACTATAATTATCATAGCTACACGTCACATTACCAATGTATTTATTAGTAAACTCTGTTGGAAATGATGAAAGAACAACAAGTTTTTGTCCGTTAGTTAATGGCTTAATATTAAAGTATGGGTTGCTATGAAAGCCATAAAACTTCTTGTTGTCTAATGAAATCGGGTCTGCTTTACAACCGAATTTAGCTGTAGTGTTGGTTGGGAATTTAAAGTCTACAACATTACCGTTCTTGTCATAATATTTAACAAGCTCAGCATCTGAATCACCCGTTTTGAATTTTGTAGCATAGTCAATATTTTTACCCAAGAAAGATTCAACTATATTTTCAACATCGTAGGTAACTTTCTGTTCGTCAAAGCTGCTTTCGGCGTCGCCGCCACCACAACCAACCAGTGCAATTGCAGCTGCTACTGGTAATACGCTTAATTTAAAGTTCTTCACTGTCAAAACCTTTTTATCACTAAATGTATGTTTTTAAAAACAAAGTGGGAGGCTGTATTTAACCCTCAACAGCCCCCCACAATGTAAAAAATTTCTTGTGATAGTCTATGATTTTGGATGTTAACTAGTCATGTTAACTTCTGTGAAGTTCTCTTAATTTGCCTAAATAGACATGAAGTGTGCTTGTTACTGGCGGTTTTTACCTTTTCTGTTGACGAAATAAAGAGGGAGAGATACCTGTATAGGTTTTAAATGCTCGAGTGAAGTTTGATGGATCGTTATAGCCAAGTTTTTGCGCAATATCAATAATACTATAATCCTTGCTGAGTAATTTAATAGCATGTTCATTTTTTTGTTCTTGAATTACTCTTTGAAAGCTAGTGCCGTGGTCTTTTAATATCCTTTGAATGTTTCTTTTTGAACTACCAAAAACTTCAGAGATAAAAGTAAGGCTCAAGTCCTCATGTTCAATAAAAGTATTAATGGCAACTTTTAGCCTGTCTAGTGAATCTGTATTGATTGTTGGTGTGATTTTCCCGACAGTGAATTTCTCTGCAATCGAATCAATATTCATCTTGATAGGTATACGACCTAATTCATGTTCTGTAAAAATAGTGCCATTGTTAGTCATTGCAACCATTGAATGAGGAGGAGTCATACTTGATGATAAATACAAACTATCAGGTTTCCAATTTTCACCTAGAAAGCGGCGAAGCACATTTAACAGAATAATTGTTCGGTGATACTCTCCTTGAGATGAAGCAAGCGTGTCTTTAAATGCTGATGTTTGATGGCAAATATAGAAGCAATCTTTTTTATGTTCAACCCAGATGTTACGATGTGAACCAAGTAAATATTGATTTGTGGTCACATAAAAGAAAAAGTCAAAAAAACTTTCAGATTCATTTAAACATTGCGTGAGATTAGGATGTATATGTGAGTAATCATCACTCACTGTTGCTTTTATGCCAATGTTATTGACCTGCATTCTATTGGCTATATCTGTGATTATTTTATAAATGAGATAGGTGGGGATATAGCTTTTTGAATGAATATGGTAGTGCGTTAATTTGAACTCATTAAATAGTTCGTTAGTGTTATAGCCTGAGTTTTTGTAATAATTGATAAATGGCAATAAAGACAAAGAGTTGTGTAATGGAAGCGTCGGAAGTGATTTTTTCATTGTCATTTTAATTATAAGTGATGAGTTCTTTATTTTTAATGTTTTGTCAATCACAAAATAGTTTCACTCGGATTGACTATGATACCCTATTTTTGTCACAGATATGAGTTAGCCCGAGTAAAATCTCGGGCTATGTAGTTACAGGTGTTAGTTATGTGATGAGGAATATACCGTAGTAATATTTTCACCTGTATTACCAATAATCATTTTCTTATTATTATCAATAATATAAAACGATTTATGCTCATTGTTTAATACCTGGTCCGACGTTTCTACTATGACCTTACCATTAATAACTTGTAGCCCTACAAAGTGATCTGAAAAATCAGAAATAGTCACCGGATTTACAGTTGTGCTTAGCATTTTACCAGCTACGAGGTCGAAACCGCTGTTTGAAATATTTTTTGCAGCAAAGTAACGGTTGTCTTTGGGGTTGATATATACGTTGTTATCATCGTTTTTTGCGATTGACGCAGTATCTTTTAATGCGGCTTTAAAGAGCTTGTACCACATCTGGGTTGTAAAGTTGTTCGACTTCACCCATTTGTTATTTTCCCAAAGGTACAAGCTTTTGTCATTACCGTAGTTTTCAGACACGATTTTGAATGGAATGCCGTACTTGCTGTTATCGGCAGTATCAATACTTGGCCATATTCCGTAGCTGAGGGTAGCGCTTTCCACATTTTTGATATTTGTATCAAGGTTTTGCATTACATCGATTGAAGCCGCTGAGACTGCTTGTTTCAATGCAACATCATAGACAGTGACTGTACCACCATGTGGTTTAGACATGATGAACTTATCACTGAAGTATTGCCAGTCTTTGCCCTTTGTTCCTGTTAGCAAATCAAATTGGGCAGTATTGTTGTTATAAGTTTTTACTTCGCCGCTTTTGCTAACAATGTACTCGTGACTAGCATAATTGAAAGTGGATGAGTCGTAAGGCTTAACCAGTAATTTCGTATCTTTAATGTTGGTTAAAGACTCATCATTTAGTAGGCGATTAGCTGTTGAAAGCTTAATGAAATTGGCTAATTCAACGACTTTTTCATCTTCACCAAGTGTTGCAATGTGTTGATTTGAATTATCAATAATATATTGTTTTGAATATGAAAAGTTACTGTAAAAACAGGCCTTTTTCCCAAAGCTAGCATTGACAAAAGACTGTGGCAACGAGTCAAAGTTCACCAAGCGAAGTGAATTACTCAGAGGGATAATGTTGAAGCTAGCGCCGTTGTAGTTGATGTCACGGTTGTTCAGGTCGAGTGGTTTAGCACTACAATTATATTTAGCAACGGTGTTGGTTGGGATCTTAAAATCAACGACATTACCATCTTTATCATAGTAATTGGTTAATTTACTCGCGTATCCTTTTGTTTTATAAGTCGCTGAGTAGTCAACGTTAGCATTTAAAAATGCCTCCACAAGATTTGCATTTTCATAGGTGACTTTTTGGGTGTCATCAGTTAGCGAGCTTGAACTATTACCATCATCTCCGCCGCCACAGCCAATAAGCGCGGTAGAGATTATTGTTGATAAAATGCATGCATTTAGATTTTTCACTTAGCTTAAACCTTCTTAATTTACTTCAAAATCATTAAAAGATGTCATTAGTAATAATTCCCCCAGATAAACACTGTTGCTTTTAAAACTATTACGACACCCAAGTTATTGTTTTATTTATTATTCAGGCTGTATAACCTGATTGAAGTTGTTGTGATTGGTGTATCAAGAAGCTGGTCATTTTATGTATAAATTTATTAATATCCTGTCATTTTGTGCCACAAATGCGGTTTTCTATTCTGGTGGGATAGTGGATAAGTAGGTTTTTCTTGTATCTATTGCGATCGGTTTGCAGTACGAGGCCATAAAAATCAGCTACTTATTGAAAGCAGTAAATGTCTTAAGGGGGGGCTGGCTATGATCAAAAAAAGGCTACCCGAAGGTAGCCTTAAGCTAGTTGTTGTATGGGCTCTCGTGCATAGCCACAAGGTTAGTTTTGGTATTTGCTGTCATCAATCTCAAGCAGTTTAGCAATACCTGCAGCATAAGCAGGATCAGCTTTGAAGCAGTGTTTTAGGTGACGGATCTGAATAAATTCAGGCACGCCATGTAAGCTTCGTGCAGTGTTATCAAACAATGCCTGTTGTTGCTCGGTATTCATCAAGCGGAATAGATCGCCCGGTTGGCTGAAATAGTCATCATCTTCACGGTGATCCCAATGCGCTGCTGCGCCTTCCAAGCTTAATGGCGGCTCAGAAAAGTCCGGTTGTTCTGCCCATTCGCCTTGGTGATTTGGTTCGTATCCGATGGTGCTACCGTGGTTACCATCTACACGCATTGCACCATCACGGTGGTAGCTGTGAACAGGGCATCGTGGTGCATTAACCGGAATACTATGATGGTTAACACCTAAGCGATAGCGCTGTGCATCACCGTAAGAGAATAAACGACCTTGTAGCATTTTATCTGGTGAGAAGCTGATCCCTGGCACCACGCTTGCTGGGTTAAATGCCGATTGTTCCACCTCAGCGAAAAAGTTCTCAGGGTTACGGTTTAGCTCAAGTTCACCCACTTCAATCAGAGGGTAGTCTTCGTGTGGCCAAATCTTAGTTAGGTCAAACGGGTTGTAAGGGACTTTGCTTGCGTCGTCTTCTGGCATGATCTGTACATAGAAAGTCCATTTAGGGAAATCTTTGTTATCAATGCTTTCTAGCAAGTCGCGTTGGTGACTTTCGCGGTCTTGACCAATAAGCTTTTCGGCTTCTTCGTCGGTTAGGTTTTTGATCCCTTGTTGTGACTTAATGTGGAATTTAACCCAGTAACGCTCATTATCTTTGTTGATGAAGCTAAAGGTATGGCTACCAAAGCCATGCATATGGCGGTAAGTCGCAGGTATACCACGATCACTCATCACAATGGTAACTTGGTGTAAGGCTTCAGGTAGTGAGGTCCAAAAGTCCCAGTTGTTTGTTGCGCTGCGCATGTTCGTACGCGGGTCGCGTTTTACCGCATGGTTTAAATCAGGGAATTTAAGCGGATCACGTAAGAAAAATACCGGGGTATTGTTACCCACTAAATCCCAGTTACCTTCCTCGGTGTAGAACTTAATTGCGAATCCACGAATATCACGCTCTGCATCGGCTGCACCACGTTCACCGGCAACTGTGGTGAAACGAGTAAATAGTTCGGTCTTTTTACCAATCTCAGAGAAGATTTTCGCACGGGTATATTTAGTAATGTCGTGGGTGACCGTGAAGGTACCATAAGCACCAGAGCCTTTGGCGTGCATACGGCGTTCTGGGATGACCTCACGGTCGAAGTGAGCCAGTTTTTCTAAAAACCAAACGTCTTGCAGTAATTGAGGGCCGCGTTTGCCCGCCGTTTGCACGTTTTGGTTATGAGCAACAGGACAACCCGCTGCCGTGGTTAATTTTTTACTCATGATATTCCTTCCTATGATGTAGGTAATGGCTTGATTTATGTGACAAAAATGAATCGCACTGATCGTGATATGAGGCATGTCACTTCAAGTCTTCCAAATGAGTATAGGTGGCATTTATCAATAGTTTTAATCGTTTGTTTTTATTCTATCGATAGCTTTTGTTTATCAAGTGACGAGTGAATTTTGCTATGTGATTTGAATGTGGGATTGTGCTTGTTTTAATTATGTGGGAAAAGATGAAAGAAGAGGTATGGCAAAAGCGGTGGTGAAAGTTAGGAAATAGGAAAGCATAAAAATCAGTACGCTTTCCTATTTGTTGAAGGTTGTTGAGAACAGTGCTTTTAGAGAGTCAGCTAGCGGACCGTGTGGCGCTGGCTACGTTTTTCTAAACGAGAGAAAAGTAGTGATAGCCCTAAACATAGGATTAAATACCCAGCACCAACCAGTAACCAGATTTCAAAGATAAGCCCCGATGAGTTAGCGATTTCGCTGCCAACAAAGGTCAGCTCTTGAATTGAAATCAAAGAGATAATCGAAGAATCTTTTACTAGAGAGATAAACTGACCCGCCAGAGGTGGCACTATTCCGGCTAAGGCTTGCGGGAAAATCACATAGCGAAAACGATCCCAGCTTGAAAGCCCTAAAGAGTTAGCGGCTTCCCATTGTCCTTTAGCGATATTATCGATACCAGAGCGAACTATTTCCGCTATGTAAGACGCAGAAATTAACCCTACACACAACACACCTGAGAATAAGTTTTCCCATAGTGCCGCAGGGCCAAACAAGAACGCTTGTAAGGCATTGGCTTCACCTTGGTGATGACGAAGTGTATCGGCAAGGCCTAGCGCAGGGACTAATTGGCTTGAAACGAAAAAGTAGAAGATAAACACAAACACCAAAGGTGGAATGTTTCTAACTAGTTGAATATATGCCTGGGCTGGTAAACGAAGTAGGGTGATGGATGAGCGTCTCGCTAAGCCCAACACTAGTCCAAGGGTGCCAGCAAATAAGATCCCCCACAGGCTTAATCTGAGTGTGGCAATTAAACCTTGGAAAAAGTAGGGTAGTTCACCTGCTTTGCCTGAGGTAAAAATAAGCTCGAAAGCCCGCGACCAATTCCATTGGTAATGGATACCGACTGAAGAACGATAACCGAGCCAAGCAACGAAAGTCGCTATGATAGCCAATAGAATGAAGTCTAAGGTATTGAGTTTTTTCCATGCAGGCACTTTAGGTGCCTGCATGATAGATGTGTCAGTTGATGCCAAGATTATTGTCCTTCGGCAACATCATTTTGCCAATCAAGGGTAGTGAACCAGTAGTCGTGACGTTCTTTCAGCCAGCCATCTTCGGTACGAAGTAGGATCCAGTTGTTGAAGAAATTAAGAAGATCGAATTCACCGTGACGAATGGCGAATGCTTCTGAACCGCGATCTAAACGTTCAGTGAGTGGAATGTAGAGCTTTTCATTGTACTGAATAGCCATTTGTTCTGGTTTTGGTGAAGATGCGAGTACTGCATGTGCATTGCCATTTAACACTTCTTGGAAGGCTTGTGCTTCATCGTCGAATTGACGTAGCTTGGCTTTCGGGAAGTATTTCTTTGCAGTTTGTGCAGTGAAGGCACCACGACGAACAGCAAGGGTTACGCTGCGCTTATTGAAATCGGTAACCGCTGTTTTGTCACCAGCCGTGGTTTTATTTGCAGCAAGCTGCACGCCTGAGTGAGCATAAGGAGAGGTAAATAGCACGCTCATGTTACGTTGAGGCGTGATCGATAAACCGCCGATGATGACATCAAATTTACCCGCAAGAAGTGCTGGAATAATGCCATCCCATGCTGTTGGAATAAACTCCACTTTTAATCCTGCATCTTCGGCAAGACGACGTGCGACATCAACTTCAAAGCCGATAAGCTCGCCTTGTTTGTTACGCATCGCCCAAGGCACAAACGTTGAAAGACCAACACGTAGCGTGCCACGCTCTTTGATTTCGACTAAAGCGGTTTTGTCAGCGGCTAAACTCGGCATGCTGGCAAAGAGCAAGGTGATAACAGCGACAAAAGTCGCGAGTAACTTTTTCATGAATCCTTTCTCCATTTGTAAAAAACTTTCATTCTGATATTGCTTTGAAACATTAAAATTAATGACTAGGTACGTTGAGCCTGTGACCTAGCCAAGCGGCGAACCCTGATAACAGCAGTGTGATGCAAAGGTAAATGCCTGCCACGGTAAACCAAACCTCAAAAGGCATTGCTGTATCTGCGACAATATTTCGTCCTTCAGTCGTTAAATCAAAAATAGCCATCACACTGACAATAGAAGAGTTTTTCACTAAAGAGACCGCTTCGTTTGTGAGCGGTGGCAAAATTCGGCGGATTACTTGTGGCAAAATGACAAAGCGATAACTGTCTTGAGTTGATAGTCCAAGACTTTGGCTGGCTTCAAATTGCCCTCGTGCAATGCTGGTTAAGCCTGCTCGGAAAATTTCAGCAGTGTATGCGCCTTGAAATAGTGACAGTGCTAGTACGGCGGTAGTGAATCGCTCTAAGCCCAGTACAGGACCAAAGACGAAATACAGCAGGTAGATTTGCACTAGCAGCGGAGTGTTTCGGATCAGTTCGATATAACCGCGCCCCAAACCTCGTCCGACGATAGAGTTAGAAAGCCGAAGTAGGGCGGTTGTAAGGCCAATGAGCAGGGTAAAGACGAGGCTAACAGCTGAGATTTGAAGAGTAACGATTAGGCCTTCTAGCAATTCTGCAGGGAACCATTCGCCGTCTTCGACAAACCATAGGTATTGAGAAATGCGATACCATTGCCAGCGGTAGTTCATGGCTTCAGCACCGCTGTTTAGTAGCCAGAAAAGCGCAATGGCAACAACAGCGATTTGTAATGCACCTGATAACACAGGTTTTAAGATACGAAAGCCCGTTGATGTGAAATTTTTCATACGCGCGATTAGTAACTCAAGATTTGTTCGAGGAATTGCTGTGTACGGCTATGCTGAGGGTTATCGAATAGCTGAGCAGGTGGAGCAACTTCGACAATTTCCCCTTCATCCATGAATACCACACGATCAGCCACTTGACGTGCAAAGCCCATTTCATGGGTGACACACACCATAGTGATCCCCTCGTTGGCGAGTTCTTTCATAACATCTAGCACTTCGCGGATCATTTCAGGATCCAGTGCCGATGTCGGCTCATCAAACAGCAAAATGTCGGGCTTCATGCATAGTGAGCGAGCGATAGCGACACGTTGTTGTTGGCCACCAGAAAGTTGAGCTGGGTATTTGTCGGCTTGATGGGCAATGTGTACTCGTTCTAAATATTCCAAAGCTAACGCCTTAGCATCAGTGTCAGAAAGTTTCAAAACACGTTTAGGCGCAAGGGTTAAGTTCTCAAGTACCGTTAGGTGAGGGAAAAGGTTGAAGTGTTGGAAAACCATACCGACTTTGCCGCGAATGGTTTGCAAATGTTGCTTATCAAGCCGTTTTCCTGCGACTTCGATTGCGCCTGTATCGTAGTTTTCTAATCCATTGATACAGCGAATAAGTGTGGATTTCCCCGAGCCAGAAGGACCACAGATAACTAAACGCTCACCGCGCTGAATGGTTAAGTCGATAGACTTCAAAGCATGGAAGTTGCCATACCATTTGTCTACTTGCTGAAAAGCAATTAAAGGGTGTTGAGCCAACCGAAGTCCTTAATTTATTTTAAAATTGTTTTGGTCATGTTATTGCTTTGAGGTCAGTTTTTCAAAGATTGACGCCCTAAATGGCTAAGAAAAGTGCAACTGAGCGCAGTATTTATCATTTATGTGAAATTGGTATGACCAGTAGGGTTCTAAAATGCAAACTGTAATTATCTTTCAATTACTATTTGACAATCAGTCATGAGGCGATAAGTTAAATCAACAGGCTCAGAAATACTGGATGAATATAAAAGCACTCTTTTGGCCTTAATAAGAAGAGATATTCTTTGAAGAGATGCTAATGCTGTAACACGGGAAGTAACCAATGCATAAGACTGATGACGTTCGCATTCGCGAAGTAAAAGAACTATTACCACCTGTTGCCGTGCTGGAAAAATTCCCAGCGACCGAAACGGCATCTGAAACCGTATACCAAGCCCGTAAAGCCATCCACAATATCCTGAATGATAACGATGACCGCTTGTTGGTCGTGGTGGGACCTTGTTCGATTCATGACACTGAAGCGGCAATTGAGTACGGCACCAAATTAAAAGCATTACGTGAAGAGTTAAAAGATAAGCTTGAAATCGTGATGCGCGTATATTTTGAAAAACCACGTACCACTGTGGGTTGGAAAGGCTTAATCAACGACCCATACATGGACGGGAGTTTTAAACTCAATGACGGTTTGCGCCTCGGTCGTAAGTTACTGCTCGATCTTACTGATATGGGTATGCCAACAGCAGGCGAATTCCTCGATATGATCACACCCCAATACATGGGTGATTTAATTAGCTGGGGTGCGATTGGTGCTCGTACTACGGAATCTCAGGTGCACCGTGAGTTAGCTTCTGGTTTGTCTTGTCCGGTTGGTTTCAAAAACGGCACCGACGGTAATATTAAGATTGCGACCGATGCTATTGGTTCTGCAAGTGCACCACACCACTTTTTGTCTGTTACCAAGTATGGCCACTCAGCGATTGTGTCGACAGCTGGTAACGAAGATTGCCACATTATTTTGCGTGGTGGTAAAGAGCCAAATTACAGCGAATCGCACGTTAACGAAATTACAGAACAGCTTGAGAAAGCTGGTCACCGCCAGAAAGTGATGATTGATTTCAGTCATGCGAATAGCTTGAAGCAATTTAAGCGTCAGCTTGTGGTTTCAGAAGATGTGGGTTCACAAATTGCTAAAGGTAATAAAGCTATCTTTGGCGTGATGATCGAAAGTCACTTGGTCGAAGGTCGTCAAGATCTTGCGGAAGGTGAAAAAGGGACTTACGGTCAGAGTGTGACAGATGCTTGTATTGGTTGGGAAGATACAGAAACTGTTCTTCGTCAACTAGCAGCAGATGTAGATAAACGTCGTCACGCTTAAATTACCTGGAAAGCATGAATTCAGTGCTTTAAGCCAGATTGAAATATCAACGCCCAGCTTTTTAGCTGGGCGTTGATATTTCAGCGTTTAGCAACCTACTTTCGTGGGTGGCTATTATTGCGTGCATCTATTGAGGAGGGTAGTTCTTAAACATTTCTGTAATTTGCTCATCGATAAACTTTTCACGTTCATCCGGAGACATGGTTTCTTTTAGCTTGCGTTGTGAAACAGAGCGCCACACCACCTGCTTATTGTCATTTTCGATCATTTCTACAATTAATTTACCGTACTTATATTCACGGTAACGTGTCGGTGTGCTGACCCCAACTCCGACATTACTAAAGCCATAACCAAAGCCAAAACTGGTTCCTGATGATTGGTAATCGGATTGGCTTTCGATCGCGTGGCGAACCGTGATGTCGGAAGTTGAATCAACGGTTAAGCGCATTCCTTTTGCACTGAGCTCGCGGTTAATGGCATTTTCAACGCGAGCGCCATCAAGAGTGGTGGAGTCTTTATCGCCAACGGCTGCGTATTGGTAGGTTTTGAACTGGTTGTAATTTGCTTGTTTATCGTAGTCAGTTGAAACATCGGCACTACAAGCCACTAAGCCGCCGAATAATAGAGCTGAAATAAAGCTAGGTTGCAGAAGCTTCACGTTACCACCTCGCGTAAATGAGCATTGCCTGATTTAGCTGCATTATTTGTCGTGCAGTGTTGAATATCAGTATCTTAAATTAACAGGTGCGATTAGATTCAGTATAGCACTCGTCAGTTTTACGTGTGGTGGGAGAGGTGGCGACTCACTTGAGTATTTATCTGTCTTTCCAGTTTCGGCTACAGCAGTAGCCATCATTAAACTCAACATAGCGAGCCTCATACAGGCGATCTTCATGGGTGTTTTTACTGCAATGAGGAAACTGGCAATAGATGGTGTAGTCGCGGTGAAGACCGTTATCTAAGAAAGCATCTAAAATCGCTTGAGTGTCGGCAATTAAGACTTTTTGTTCCATTGGACTTTCCTATACAGCGATAGTGGCGATGCAAGATCAAAGAAAAGAGTATTAAGAAAGTATTGATGACGAGATGATAAAAATTGTCTCATCATTAAGACGAAAGCTGAAGTGGTAAGGTAATCCTGAAAGCGTTTAGGAAGGGAAATAGAAGGAGAGGTTTTAGCGCTACATCAACAATATTTGCCGACATAGCGCTGTTAGCGGTTAGCTTAAAATATATGCCTGTAAGCGTCGGTCAATTTCTTCGACCAATGAAACACCATCAACATTGTGTATGTTTGGTGTCTCGCAATTAATGATTCGAGGTAAACCGCGCTGATTGCCGTCGAGCAATAAATGACGGTGTGAATGAGTAAAGTCAAACACCAGTCCCTGAGCTTTGTCTTGCTCAGGAATGTTGTAGTAACCACGCCCTGAAACACGGAACTTTAGACTCATAGGGTAATTACTAAGCGCTTGTTTAGCATAAGCCTGAGTGAAGTTCTTCACGGCAACTTCATCATCAATGAGCTGTTTAAAATGAATCGTTGGCTCATAAATTGAGTATTCATTTTGTTTAGCAAAACGCTCGAAATAATTGATGAAACTGCGGCTGGCAGTATTAATTCGTAAATTTTCATCAATTAAGCCGTAAGGAAGTTGACGTAACCGTTGTTCTTTCAGTTTTGCTAAGCGGAATTCATAGTCTTCAATCGAGTGAATTGTCGCTTGCTCTGAGAGAGACTGCTTTTCGCGCAGCTCCAACTTTGCCTTGGTGTATAGCTCACGAAGGTTATTGGGGAAAAACTGCGTGTTGTAAGTCGTATCAAAAAAACCGCTTAGCTTAATTAGCGAATTCCAAAGCTGCGGCGCATAGTGATCGATCAACTTTTCAGCCTGTGAATGATAAGCGGCTGGGATCTCTTGCAGCAACTCTTCACGGTTTACGTAGGCACAGCCATCGCTGAACGGTGTGATAAGTTCTCGCATTTCATCAAATCGGCTGCACATCGCACGAGGTTGCTGAATGTAGCTGAATCGAATGTCATACGCCATTGGGTGGTCATCCGAATCAAGTTCTCTAAACGCGGATTGGAAAGCATTGCGTAGCTTGGTAAAGCGTTTTCTCTCCGTTTGGATAGCGTCTGAAAGCGCTGTGATCTCTTGCTCGTATTCATCTTGTGGTGTTTTCAGAATACGGATCTGGCGCTCAAGCTGGTCAATACTCTCAGAGTAATATGCCACTTGCTCATTGATCTTGAGTTGCTTGGCTTGCGCGATCGCGTTGACCTTGGCGATATTGGACGCGTACTGAGACGTTGTTTCATCAAGAGCATCAATAAACACCTGAGCTTCGCTTAGCTCAGTGGACTGAAACAAGATTTTCAGGCTATTCGCTTGTTCAATAAATTTAGGATTCGCTAACCAGTGTTGGTCGATCAGCGAAGAGGCGAGCTGATGAAAATCATGGAAGATCTCAGGGATCGCCAATGGGTTTTCCTGCTCGGTGATCACATACCCGAATGAGGATGCATTAAATTTGTTCACTTTCGCCACTTGGAGTGACTCAAGATCGAGTTTGTTGTCTGCCTGACAAGCGACGAGGCTACTAACCGCCGCAATAATCCCTAATTGCCGTAAACATTTTTTTAGCATGATGATTACATAAAATCATTAGAGTGAGAGCAGTTTACTCAATTGATTGCACTGTGCAATCGTTTTCTATTCAACACTGTTCCACATGCGCAATTAATCAGCATGTTATATTCTTAGTTAATATTTAGGTCTAAAGTTATTCTTACAAGTATATTGAAGCGAGTTCGATGCCGTAGCGGCATAAATATAGAGTAAACAATCTAGATTTAACATCGAATATGTAAAATCACAACAAGGAAGCATGTGATGGAGTGGACAAGATTACGTGTAGAAGAAAATAGCGGGATCGTAACTGTAGAATTACACCGACCAGATAAGTTGAATGCCCTTGATATCACCATGTTTGAAGAGCTAGATAAAATCAGCTCAGCTCTTAAAAAGCGCCGTGATATCCGTGCTGTTATTTTAAAAGGGGCTGGGGGAAACTTCAGTAGTGGGCTTGATATTAAAAGCATGGCAACCGCTAAGTCTTCAATGTTGAAGTTGTTGGCGAAGTGGTTACCGGGTAACGCAAATCTCGCTCAGCGAGTATCTCGAAACTGGCGAGCGCTACCAGTGCCTGTTATCGCTGTGCTCGAAGGTCGCTGCTTTGGAGGCGGCTTACAAATCGCGTTAGGGGCGGATTTCCGTTACGTTACTGCAGAAACTGAATTGTCGATCATGGAAGTGCGTTGGGGGCTGGTGCCTGATATGGCTGGACTGCTTAGTTTACGTGAAGTAGTGGGTCGCGATGTGGCAATGCAATTGACTATGACTGGCGAGATCATTTCTGGGGAACAGGCTCACGCATTAGGTTTAGCAACAGCAGTTGTTGATGATCCTATGGCTTGTGCTGTAGCTTTCTGTCAAAAAATCTCGCAGGCGTCGCCCGATGCCATTGCGGCAATTAAGCATTCAACTAACAAGAGTTGGTTAGGATCTGAGCGTATGCTGTTAGCACGTGAAACCCTAAGCCAAGTAAGACTTCTTCTTGGAAAAAACTTTTTTATTGCTGGTAAACGCCAACGTAAACAGCTTAAAGGTGAAACGGCGAGCGATATCGATTATCAGCAGCGTCAGTCCTTTTGGTAAACACTGTTTTGGAAAGTGCTTTTTTGGAGATAGGTACCGCATGTTCAACGATATTTCGTTCCTTGCTAGCCATAGGTAACTTGATGTGGCATATAGGTTTATATGTTAATCAAAGGAAGAAGGTGAGATGTGTTAAGTCAAAAAGATCGTGATGCCATTAAGTTAATTGGGTTTGTATGCTTACTTTGTATTGTTGTGCATATCATCAATATTGCGATGCGTGGAGCGCTGAACGATTACGGTCTGTTGCCTCGCCATATTACACATATAACAGGTTTAGTTGCGTATCCTTTTCTTCATGGCTCTTGGTCTCACCTTATTAGTAATCTTATTTCATTCTCGGTGCTGGCATTTCTTGTTGCACGTTCGGGGAGTGCACGCTTGATTGCGGTTATCGTGATCACTTGGGCTGTTAGCAGTATTGGGGTATGGCTGTTTGGGCGCACAAGTTTCCATATTGGTTTAAGCGGCATTGTTTACGGGCTTTGGGCGTACTTGATCACTTATGCTTTTATCTTTAGAAGCATTAAATCAATCGTGATAGGCGTGATTGTGATGTTTTTCTACGGTTCTATGGTGTGGGGATTTTTGCCTGTGCACCAGTGGATCAGCTTTGAAAGTCATCTTTTCGGTGCTTTAGCCGGTATTCTTGCCGGTTTTCGTTTTGCCCGTCGCGATAAGTCGAAACAAATTGAAGTGGGGTAAGGAGTATGTTGATTACCTTTCATTGTAAAGCCAGTGCGGATATCACCATGTTTGGTGATGTTGCTAAGCAATTACTGCATTTGATGGGGCAAGGTGAAAATGTCCCTGGAGTCATCGAGTCAAAAGACATTCCTACGGCTCTGGCTAATTTAGAGCGTCACTTGTCACGTCTACCTGCACAGCCAGAGGAAGACCCTGATGTTGACGAAGATGACATCGACTACGAACCGCCAATCGGTCTTGGTACACGTGCCATTCCGCTGATTGCGATGCTAAAAGAGGCGCAACAGCAAGACTGTTTCGTGATGTATTCGAGCGAGTAGTGCTTCCATCATGAATAAAACCACAGCTAACTTAGGTGTTTTGGCTGTGGTTTTTAGTGATTAAACTGAAACAAAACACAACATGATTCGACTCTGTGATAGACTGCGCCGCTTGATTGCCACAAATTACCGAGAGTTTTCATGTCATTCTCAACGCTTGGATTAAGTGATCCAATTCAACAAGCTATTGCTGAAATGGGCTATGACGCCCCAACGCCTATTCAAGAGCAGGCGATCCCTGTTGTGCTTAATGGACGCAACCTGATTGCAGGTGCGCAAACGGGTACGGGTAAAACAGCAAGCTTTGCGCTACCGATTTTAAGCATGCTGGACAGTCAGCAAAAAGTACGTGGTAAGCGTATTCGAGCTTTGATTTTGACGCCAACTCGTGAACTGGCAGTGCAGGTCGAAAAGAATATTCAGCAGTACAGCAAGTATTCAAATCATTCGTCTTTAGCGATTTACGGTGGTGTAGATTCCGCAGCACAGAAAAAGCGCTTGATTCAAGGTGTTGATATTCTTGTGGCAACACCAGGTCGCTTGCTTGATATGTGTACGCAAAAGGCGATTCACTTTGATGAGCTAGAAGTGCTGGTATTAGATGAAGCTGACCGTATGCTTGATATGGGCTTCATTGAAGATATCAACAAAATCATTGAGCGGTTACCGCTTGATCGTCAAAACCTGTTGTTTTCTGCAACCTTGTCTAAGCAAGTTCGCGCACTAGCAAAAACAGCGATTGCTAACCCAGTTGAAGTTTCAGTGTTAGCTGATGCCAATGCTGCACCAAAGATTGATCAATGGTTGGTGACAGTAGATAAAGATCAAAAATCAGCGTTATTGAGCCATCTTATTAAAGAAAATGATTGGCAGCAGGCGTTGATCTTTATCGAAACTAAACATGGTGCCGCCAAGCTAGTTTCTCAGCTAGAAAAGCGTGGCATTGTAGCTGAAGCGTTCCATAGTGGTCGCAGCCAAGCGATTCGGGAACAAGTGCTACAAGATTTTAAGTCAGGTGAGCTGAAGCTATTGGTTTCTACTGGTGTTGCTGCGCGTGGTATTGATATCGATAACCTTGAGCGCGTTGTGAACTACGATTTGCCATACCCTGCAGATGAGTACGTGCATCGTATTGGCCGTACCGGTCGTGCAGGTGCATCGGGTGAAGCGATTTCTCTGGTATCAAAAGATAACTTCAAAAACCTTTGTATGATCGAAAGCCGCTTAGGGCATTTAATCACTCGTAAAGTAATTGAAGGTTTCGAGCCGCGTAAAGAAGTGCCGATTTCAATTCTAAATTATGTGCCGAAGAACAAGCCAAAACCATCGGCGAAGAAATCTAACGATAAATCTCCTGAGGTTAAGTTAGAGCGTGGTGCAGGTGCTAAACGTCGAAATCCTGCGCCTAAGCGACGTCCACGTCGTGGTGCTAAACCTCAAGGAAAACCACAAGGTCGCTCGCAGGCATCTGAATAATCTGAGCCTCCAGCAGGCACAACTTATTGTAACAAAGGCAGCTATTTAGGCTGCCTTTGTTGTATTTGGCTGTGTTGTATTACCTCAGAGTTTATGAAGCTTTTATCAGTAATTGATTATTTTGATGGTGACGATAAATAAGCTGATTTGTTGCAGGTGGCGCTTGGGTATATAACGCGCATCCTTCTTTTGGATACGAGCGATACCGCCATCATGCAAAAATTAATCGATGCTCTAGCAACTCATGGTTACTACATTTGGGATGACTTTCTTTCTGAAACTGAAGTAACAGCGCTGAAAGACTGTATTCCAGAACAATGGAAGAAAGCCTGCATTGGTCGTAATGATGAAGCAATGCGTGAGTCTTCGATTCGGAGTGACAAAATTCAATGGCTAGCGCCAGATCAAGGTGCGCCTGTGGCTGATTTTCTTGCTCGTATGGAAGTGATTCGAGCAGAAGTAAATCGCTATTTCTATCTTGGGCTTTTTGAATACGAAGCACATTTTGCTAAGTACGAAAAAGGTGACTTCTACCAAAAGCACTTAGATTGTTTTCGTGGTAACGAAAACCGCCGCTTAACGACAGTGTTCTACATGAACGATGAGTGGTCTGAGCAAGATGCTGGCGAGCTGGTAGTTTACGACTTGGATGATAATTTGATTGCTAAAATCCCGCCTAAGTCTGGTCGTCTGTTTGTGTTTTTGTCGGAGCAATTCCCTCACGAAGTGTTACCGACCAATACACCGCGTTTTAGTATTGCAGGTTGGTTTAGAACCAATGGTGTGACAGCTAATAAACTCGATATCGCGCAGTAATTCCGGTTGGTATGAGCTCATTATTTAGAGGTATTATTAATCTTTAGAATGGGCTCTTATTTTTGAGTATTGCGTCAGTATTTTTTACACCTCTCATAGTAATACTATATCATTGCCAATATAAAACCTTATTAAACATGTACTTACTGTGGTTTTGGTTGTTGGTATATATCTTGTATTCCTCTTTAGTGCGAACCGAAATGTGAAGAAGAACTTTACATACTGCTCTTGAAAGGGGAATTAAGATGGACTTTAAAAAAGGCCTTATAGCAACAGCAATTATCTGTAGCTCACTAGTAGCCGCGAATGCTCAAGCTGCAATTTTGGATATCTTCGATGGATCGGGTGCTGGTGAAAACCGTGCTGATTGGGAAGCGGCTGTTGGCGCTTTTAGTGAAGAAGACTTTACTGGCTTTAACAATGACGGCAGTGAAGATTTCGTGATTACGGCTCAAGGCGGTGGTCATACAGACTTTGGTTTTGCCAATGATCGTCTCAATGACCGTTTAGTGTCAGGTAGTAGTACAACGATTACTTTTGATTATCCTATTCTCGCTTTCGGTGCAAATTGGGATTTATCACCAGCGGGTCAAGGTTTGGGTATTGAAATCACGGCTGGTGGAACCACATTGACAACAGAAATTCCTGCAAACTTTACAGGGCAATTCTTTGGCTTTACCTCGGACATGGAGATTAGCTCAGTTGTTCTTCGTTCAGGTAGTCAGCCTGGGATAGCAGAAACCTACAATGCTGATAATTTTGTGTACAAGGTACCAGAGCCAGCATCACTTGCATTACTGGGCATTGGTTTAGCAGGATTAGGCTTTAGCCGTCGCAAGAAAAACAGTTAATGATTTCTGCTAGAAAAATAATAGAACTGCCCACATTATGTGGGCAGTTTTGTTAGGTAGCTGGTATTACTGCTGGGACTGCATTTGATATTGTTTTGCCATTTCAACGGCAATTTCAGTTTGTCTCGCCGTGAGCTCCTGTACGCGTTTCATGTCTTTGTCGGTTAAATCATTTTTGGTCATTAACTGATTGAGCTCTTTTTCAATCGCTTTTAGCTCTTTCTGTTCCGGTGTTGCCAAGCTTTCATCCGCTTCAATCGCTTGTTGCCATTTATCGATAGTCGCTTGAGAAACATCGAAGCCTTTCTTTAGCTCTTGGTTGGTACAAGTTTCGAGTTGTTTATCAAGGCCGCTATCCATTTTGCTCATGTCTTTGCCAAGATAATGCTTGTTCATGCATGTGCTAATCGCACCAGTGGTGATAGCTTTGACTTGTTCTGGGCTTTTTCCCGACAGGGACGACAATTTTGAGAGGTGACCGCTTCTTTCCATATCGGTACTGATCAACGTAATCATCTGATTAATTTGTTCTTTGGTTATTATCATGGACTGAGCCTGAACCCCAAAAGCACATAAGCTGATAATGAGCGCGGCAAGTTTACATTTCATCATTGATACCTCTTAAATATGTACGGTAAGCAAGATAGCAAGGGCATTTCGTGCTTCGAGGTGATTTTGAAAGAGAAACTAAATTTCTAGAACGGGTCGACTGCGCTGCATAACTTGTTTCAATATCGACATCCAGTTTTGAGAAATATTCAGCTTCTCTTTTTGGCTTTAGGTGCATGAAAAAGCCTGTGTTCAGTGTAGCAGGCAATGATCAGGTACTTATTCTTATAACCGTTAATTAAGATGCGGTATTAGCCCTGTCTTCTTGATGAGAAATACCAAGTGTTAAACAGGGCTGATGCAGGACTTATACGATGATTAAATCGCTAGGAGTTATTCGCTGTGATTTCTTTGTGCAGCTTCGTAGCTGATATGTGCTTGCTCTAACTGTCCAATATCATCGCTGCAAATCGCTTCTTTTAGTGCCTCAAACTTTGCAGATGACCAGTTGTAGATATCTAGTGCAATTAAACGAGTAATGTTCTGTTGAGAAAAGCGATATTTGATCACTTTAGCGGGATTTCCGCCAACCACAGCGTAAGGAGGGACATCTTTTGTGACTACACTGTTTGCAGCAACGATACAGCCTTCGCCCAATGTGACGCCGGGCATGATCATCGAGCGCATGCCAATCCAGCAGCCATCTTTAATGTGTGTGTCGCCTTTAGATTGATAAGCTTGTTCGATCTTATCCATGAAAGGGTAACAGCAAAACCAATCTGCTCTATGGGTATGATTTCCTCCCATTAAGATCACCGTTTCGGCGGCAATACAAACGTAATCACCGATGTAGAGTTGGTCTACTTGCCAACGTGGTTCGCTATGACGTGTTTGCTCATCACCTAATAGGTAGCGCACAACAGAGGCTTCAAAACCGTTATCGTAAGCGTCACTGTAGTAACTGTGTGTGCCTTTGATATGGATGTTTTTATTAGTTACAACTTGGTGTAGGAGCTCGGTTTTAGTCCAGTGTTTGGTGGTCATTGTTTTATCCGTTCACTAAGCACGCAGAACAACTATTCTGGTGCATTAATACAAACCAGAAAAAGTAACGGTTTAGATACTTTTTCCGACTGATGTAAAAATAACAATGCCGTTTATGAGGAATTTAGACGCGACAACAGCGAATTAATGCGTGCTAAAGCTTGGCTGTTTATCGTGAAGCTAACTTGATTTCAATTGTCATAGACGGCAGTGAAAACTTCTTTCACTGCCATAGCTAAGCGATTTGAGGTTGCTTCAAGTACGCGATCGGAAAGACGACGCAGTGTGGATTACGTAGTTGTCGTAACATATTGTCGCCTCCGTTGAATTCAGTCTGTGGTTTTTAATGTAGCTAAGAAACTTCTTAGGCTGGCTATAGTAGCGTGATTGTAAATCCTGTCAACAAGGTGATTGAATTCCTTTATAGCATTGATCGTAATTTGGAATATGCTGTTCCCAAAATGGTGGGGTGCCAATATAGCTCTGAACTGCTTTAATAAACTCGCTGACCAGCGGAGTATGCTTTCGGTGTGGATATACCGCATAAATGCCAGTGTTCATATTTGATAGGGTGTAGTCGGTGAGTAAAGGAATAAGCTTTAACTCGTTAATTGGGCTGTCGAGGTGAAATAAGTCAACACGACTATAGCCCAAACCTCCTTTTACAGCGTCCATCATAGTCCGAACATCACTGACACGATAATTTCCATGCATTTTAATATTTACCAATTTGTCGCTGCTTGGTGTTTCGCTGATATGGATGGTGTCTAAATTCAGGCTTCCATTACTGTAAATAACCGCAGGAAGGGCAAGTAGCTCTTCTAAAGTTTGAGGCTTCCCATGTTCTTTGATAAAGCATTCTGAAGCGACAATGGCGAAGTTGGTATTGGCAATTTTCTTAGCGATTAAATTAGACTCGGTGAGTTTGCCAATACGAAAGGCGACGTCAAAATGCTCACCTATAATGTCAGCACGTTTATCATCTAACGATAATGTGATTTGTACTTTAGGGTACTGCTTCATAAAACGGGTGATCACAGGTTGCAGATATTGCTGCCCAAAATAAATCGGTGACGTGATCCGCAATACCCCCGTAGGTTCCGACTGGTAAGAATCAGCAATGTTTTTAATTTGCTTTAAAGTTTCTACCATATTCTGTGCTTGCGCTAAGATTTCTTCACCTGCTGGGGTTAGGGAAAATGAGCGCGTAGAGCGGTTAAGTAGCTGCACACCAAGACTGGCCTCAAGCTTCTTGATTTGTTTTGAAAGAGATGAATTGTCCATATCGTGCAGGGCTGCGGCTTTGGCGAAAGAGCCTTGCTGAACCACATCAATAAATAACGACAGTTGATTGGTGAGCGACACGGTAAATTCCTTCACAGAAGATATAATTGAGTATCAGCGGTAGTGTATACCTAAATAGGTATATGGGACGATAAGCTTGCTGAGATTTATGGCAAATTTGTTCCCACCTTGCTGGATATAAATTGGATACCATCAATTAGCAAAGACTATAGCTAGGCGCATATTGATACATTTTAAATGATTGTTTGTTGGTAATTCTTTATGTAATATTGCCACTATGTTTGTTGTTGAATTAATTGCTTTTAGAGGCGTTAGACAATGTTAAAACTTATCCCTTTATTGCTTGGCGTTGTTTCTTTAGCTGCATGTTCACCAGAACAAGAAAATGCAGCAGCGACTCAAGTCGATAGCCAAGTTGAGAGTCATGAGCAAGCACTCACGTTTGTATCGGCGTTGGTGCAAGATAAAATCGTAGCTCCAGAAGGAGAGTTAATTTCTCATGCTCAATTTACCTTTGCTAAACATGACTTAAACCAAGACGGAAACCAAGAATATTTAGTCTTAATGTCAGACCCGTATTTTTGTGGTTCAGGTGGTTGTAACCTCTATATTTTTGATGACCAAGGCAATGAGTTGAATTATTTCACGGTTGCAAAATCACCAGTGTCAGTGGGTAAACAAGGTGAGAGTGGCTGGGCTGATTTGGTAATGTATAGCAATGGTGCCAATCGATTAATGGTGCATGATGGTCAACATTACCCTACAAACCCTTCTGTTGAACCTGAAGCAACAGATGCCACAGTTACTGAATTGATCCCACGTGACTATGAAATGTACGGTAAGTCGTCTTTACAAGAATAGGAATTGGTTTTTCTTACTTATCGATTTGTTAATCTGATTTTTAAAAGCCGAAAGTACTATAAGTACTTTCGGCTTTTTATTTGTAGTTACCCGTTATGCTTTAACAAGCTCGACAGGGCCATGATCATCACAGTGATCACCGTGTTGGTGATGTAGGCGACCATTAACTATGTAGTCAATATGATCACCGTGCTTCACAGCTTCATGCCCGCAATTCGGCCCGTGTTTGTGTTCACCACAAGTATGCACAGGTTTACATTCGTTAGGGTTATGATCGTTGATTTCAATGGCGTGCTCGTCGCAATGGTCACCATGAGGGTGATGTAAAACACCATCGACAAGGTAATCAATATGATTGCCATGACGAATTGCGGTATGGCCGCAATCAGGTCCATGAACATGCTTTGGATGGGAGTGAGTATTAGAGCATGACATCCAAGTACCTCCTTAAATTTCCTATAAAACCTCTTTAACGTTAGCCGTTTAATGTGAATTTATTTCATCATTGAGGTGAATTGTGAAGCGGCTCAATAATATGTGTGCAATTGCTTATTTGTTGGCAAGGTGAGCAGTCTGAACTGATAACGATTTTCTTCTTGTATATAGTCGTTGAGATTATTTGTTTTACTTAAAGGGTAATATCATGCGTCAGCAATATCATTTTCGACTGTCAGATGAAGGGCTATTGTCATGGGACGTTTTTAGGTTGATCCGTTTAACCGCAGATCTACCCGTTAAGCAGGTAGCTTTGGGAGATATTAATGAGTTGGATGAAGCATTCTGGTACGACTTAGGTGGTGCAAAGCCAACTTGTCGTAATGTACTTGAACATGCCAAGTTGATTAATCAGGCCGACTTGTCTTATCCCATCATTTTATGTCATCAAGGACGGGTGATGGATGGCATGCACCGAGTGTGCAAAGCGAAAATGTTAGGGCATACAAGTATTTCTGCGGTTCAATTTACTGAACATATCGCGCCTGATCACATAGGTGTAGAAGCTGAGCAGTTGCCGTATTAAAACCAGTACAAAACAAAGTCTCTTGCTTATTGTCGCTATCAATATGATTTAGTGCGCTTTTTCTTAGCTTTGTGAAATACAAAGCTGCGTTTCATTGCGCAATATGATATTAAATGCCGTTCATTTGGTCATATTTAGGGAATGAAAATGACAGCAACAGACTTTCTGAATGCTCTTAACCGCGAATACCTCGACGTTCATCGAACCAAAGAAGACTTCTTCTGGCAAACTTACATGGGCACCAGTGATGATCACCAAGGTTCAGCTCAAGCGCAAAAAGAGTGGACGATTTTTTTAAGCACCGCTGATCGTATTCATCAAGTACGCGAGCAATTAGTGGCAGCAGAACAAATTAGTGACCCTCAAGAGCGTGAGCAAACCATCATTGGACTAACGGGATGGCTTAATACGTTTCAAGCGCACGCATTGGAATCGGAACAAGCACAAGCACTTAAAGCTGAAATCATTCAGTTTGAAGCGGATTTGTTTGAGAAAAAACAACAGTACGAGATGCGTTTTACCGATGAAAATGGTGAATCCGCTGTTGGCTCACTGCCAGTGCTGGGCGCCAATATTCGCACCAGTGCGAATGAAACGGTTCGTAAAACCTCTCATCAAGCTTTACTCGAGCTAGAGCAATGGCTGTTGGTGAACGGTTTCCTCGATTTGGTGAAATTACGTAACCGCTTTGCACGTTCATTGGGGTTTGCCAATTTCTTCGATTACTCGGTAGTTAAAACTGAAAAAATGACCAGTGATGAGCTGTTCACTATTTTAGAAGATTTTGAGCATCGAACCAGCGCGAGTAACCAAGCTAGCTTGACGGCATTAGCTGAGCAAAAAGGGCTGCAAGCCTTGCAAGGGCATAATTTTGTGTTCTCTTTCGCAGGTGATGCGATGCGTGATTTGGATCCGTATGTGCCATTTTCGCAATCCCTCCGTCGTTGGGTGGAATCGTTCGGGCGTTTAAATATTGATTATTCTGGCGCTGAACTGACGCTCGATTTACTCGACCGTAAAGGCAAATACGAGAATGGTTTTTGTCATGGGCCTGTACCTGCGTTTTATGATCAAGGCGAGTGGATCGCGGCAAAAGTTAACTTCACCAGTAACGCCAAACCTGATCAAGTCGGTAGTGGTTATGATGGGATTAATACTTTGTTCCACGAAGGTGGTCATGCCGCGCACTTTTCAAATATGAAAATGAACGCGCCATGTTTTTCTCAGGAGTTTGCACCAACCTCGATGGCATATGCTGAAACCCAATCCATGTTCTGCGATAGCTTGTTAGGGGATGGAGATTGGTTGAAGCTGTACGCTCATGATGAACAAGGCAACCCTGTGCCAGATGCGGTAATTAAGGCATTGGTTGATAGTCGTCAGCCATTCCGCTCATTCATGGAGCGTAGCCTGCTGGTGGTACCGTATTTTGAACGCGCGCTATATCAATTGGATGAAGCACAGCTAACCCCTGCAGCAGTGACACAGCTTGCCCGTGAGATGGAACATAAAATCCTGGGTTTAGCGTGTAGTCCTCGTCCATTAATGGCTATTCCACACTTGTTATCTGACGAAGCTGCTTGTTCTTATCAAGGTTACTTGCTTGCCAATATGGCGGTTTATCAGACTCGTGCTTACTTCACCGAAAAATTTGGTTACTTGACGGATAACCCTGAAATTGGACCGCTATTGGCGGAGCATTATTGGCATAAAGGTAATAGTGTGACTCATAGCGCGACAATCGAGAGTCTCACTGGTGAAGGCTTTAATGCTAAATACTTGGCTGATGAATGTAATTTATCTGCAGAACAAGCGTGGCGAGCCGAGCAAGACAAGATCGCTGCTTTAGCTGGACGAGAACGAGCAGAGATTGCTTCATTAAACGCAAGTATTGCTGTTGTTGATGGTGCCAAAGTGCTAGCCGAAAACACGCAGTCTGATGAAGCGCTTTGTGTTGATTTCGAATGCTATATTCAAACGACTTACGGACGTTAATCTTACCTATCTGCCTGCAGCAAGTTAGCTGCAGGCAATCTTTTGGATATCTTCATGTTTAAATTTTCAAGCCTTGCTTTTGCGCTTCCTCTTGTTACCTCAACTTTTACCTATGCAGCTACTCTGTCGTCGGAATTTGAGCCTCAACCCAATGCAATTTCAAGTTGTCCTGCTCAAATGTTTACGCAACAAGCCGTGGTTTTTGACGCAGTAACTCTTTGTGCGACTAGTAAAGTGAGCTTGGATAAACTTAAGCATGCCGCGAATGTAACAGCCAAATGGCTAGATAATGATGAAGATGGCTTAGTTGATGAGCCAAAAATCCTTGATGCTCTTCGCGCAAATAAAGCCTTGTTAGCTATGAGCGAGAGAGGTTTCTCTCAAGCTGCTTTTGAACGCCTAGAGCCAGAGCTAGAAAATAGAGTAGGGCAAGATCTTGCGGTGTTTGAAACTGCGCCAGTGGGTGAACGTGATGCATCACAAGAAGAGATTCATCATTTAATTGTTAATGCAGGTTGGCAAACACTTTACCCTCACGTGTTTAGTGATAACAGAGCAAAAGCCAGTTTGTTGTATCAGCAGTGGCAACAGGCAGAAGCTAAAGGGTACTACGCGTATGACGATCCAACTTGTGATGATAGTTGCAAGACAATTGAGTTTTTCTATTTGGCGACTGCGGCATATTTAGGTTCAGAGGCTGATTTGTACTCAGATGAAATGCGACTTAAGAATAGAGTCGAACTGTCGAAAGGCTTACCTGAGATGATCACAATTATTGAGTCTGACGATTATCATTATCCAAAACAGGTTTGGCCTGATGGTCATTACTCTCATCAGCAAGCGATTCGTTATACGACTCAGTAAAGTGGAGTGTGTTTTAGATTGGGAATAAAAAAGCGGAGCCAAAAGGCCCCGCTTGAAAATAGTTTCGCGTATTGCGTTCAATTAGCTAAGGTGTGCGAAAGCAGTAGTAAATGCCGCTTCTTGGAACTGGCGCAGACCTGTGCCACGGAAATCAACCATTAGAGGTGTGCGTTTCAGTGCTTGTTTGATGTCTGTCGAGCTCATGAATTGAACGTCAAGACCATCGATCAGCTGGATTGCTGATTCAAGCTTGAAGCCAATTGCGCTGCCTGCAAATTTACCACGTGTTTCACGAGTACGGATAACCACACGATCCACTTGGTAATCATCAAGTAGTTTTTTAAATGCGAATTGGAAATCGCGCATTTCTTGGTTATCTAACGAATCCTTGATAATGAATTTTTGAGTGCGGCAATCTGGAATGTCTAACAGACCATTATTTTTGTTCATCAAACAGATAATGGCTTCGTTGCTACGTAGCTCAACAGCACAAATTTTCATGTATTCACCTATGATTTAGATCAGCCGCTCATTCTATTCAACTTTCAACGCCTTGTCAGTTGTTGAAAGTGTTCAACGGAGATTTTGTATGTATTTAAAGCTGCCACCCCCATTATTAATGCTTATTACACTCGCAGCTATGTACGGTGTAGGGCAGCATTGGCCTTGGTGGCATTTTTCATTTTGGGGCAAGCAGGGGGTGATGTTGTTACTGTGTGCTTTAGGGGCTTTCTTTGGTTTGGCTGGTGTCGTGAGCTTTGCTAAGGCCAGAACAACCATTAACCCTCACAAGCCGACTAATGCGTCCACCTTAGTGACCAGCGGCATTTATCAGTATTCCCGTAATCCAATGTACCTAGGATTAGTTTTTTTCTTATTAGCAGCATGGCTGTATATGTCTGTGTTATCACCAATAGTCATGGTGATCCTGTTTGTTCTTTACATGAACCATTTCCAAATTGAACCAGAAGAAGAAATGCTTAATTTGAAGTTCGGTGATGACTACAAACAATACTGCCAGCAAGTTAGACGGTGGTGCTGAGTCACAGCTGTAACCGAGCTAGATATACCTTGCTAATGTGTCGTAGCTAAAAAATTGATTGTGTTAATTTGGATGTCTAATCTAGAAAATTTAACGTGATCTAGTTCAAATATAGAAATCCATTCCCATTTAATCGTTTGGCTGGGAAATATTTTTCTTTTGATGCCGAAAATAGACTAAACATTGAAAACCTTTTTCCTCAGAAAGCACCTATATTAACCACATAAAAATTATGTTTATTAATAACTTATCAGCACAAGTGTGGGGTAAGTTAAATTACCAATAATGTGGGTGGTTAACGTGAACAAGCATCTCTGGAACGGTTTTATTAATGTTGTTAAGCGTGAAGTAGTACCAGCTCTTGGCTGTACTGAGCCTGTTTCTGTGGCACTGAGTGCGGCGATTGCAGCTCGTCGTTTAGCGGTAACACCTGATCGTATTGAAGTTCTGGTGTCGCCTAACTTAATGAAGAACGGCATGGGTGTTGGTGTTCCGGGAACAGGTATGGTGGGTTTGCCTATCGCTGCCGCTGTTGGTGCGTTAGCGGGCGATCCTGATGCTGGGCTAGAGGTGTTGAAAAACATTACTGACAGCGATGTTGCTCAGGCAAAAGTATTGCTTGAGCAAGAACGAGTATCTGTTGGTGTCGCTTCAGTCAGCAATATTCTCTATGCTCAAGTGACGCTTCATGCTGGTGAGCGTGCAATTGCTGTGACTATTGCCGACACTCATACTCAGGTTGTTGAAATAAAAGAAAACGATCAAATTATTTTTGCCGCTGACAATCAAGCTACTTCAGATA
Source organism: Photobacterium jeanii (assembly GCF_001650345.1). Classification (GTDB taxonomy): domain Bacteria; phylum Pseudomonadota; class Gammaproteobacteria; order Enterobacterales; family Vibrionaceae; genus Photobacterium; species Photobacterium jeanii. The sequence goes on from NZ_LVHF01000033.1 coordinate 871,280, forward strand.
AGCCACAACACGTAAACCCGTTCGAGCAGGCTTGCGCGCAAGATGTGTTTGAGTTCGCAACGCTTGCTCCTCTTGCTGATATTGATTTTATCGAGCAGGCATACCAATTAAACGATGCTTTATCTCAAGAAGGCTTAACAGGTGATTACGGCCTACAAATTGGTAAAACTTTTCAGCGCAATATTGACCGTGGGTTATTAAGCCAAGATTTGATGACGGATATCATGCGTCGCACCTCTGCCGCTTCTGATGCGCGTATGGATGGGGCAATGAAACCGGCAATGAGTAATTCAGGTTCGGGTAACCAAGGTATTGCTGCCACTATGCCAGTGGTTGTGGTGGCGGATCATATCAAGGCAGATCGTGAAACGTTGATCCGAGCATTGATGCTTTCTCACTTGATGGCGATTTACATTAAAAGTCACCAAAATAAATTGTCTGCACTTTGTGGTGCAACGACGGCTTCAATGGGGGCGGTTGCAGGCATGACCTGGTTATTAGGTGGTGAGTTTAGCCATATCAGCGCAGCAATCTGCAATATGATCGGCGATATCACAGGCATTATTTGTGATGGTGCGAAAACCAGTTGTGCAATGAAAGTTTCATCGTCAGCAAGCGCAGCGATTAAGGCGGCCATGATGGCTCTTGATGGTATTCGTGTGACTGGCAATGAAGGAATTGTCGATACTGATGTTGATGCGACTATCCGTCATTTGTCATCGCTGGCAAATGGGGCGATGACGCAAACCGACGTACAGATTTTAGAGATTATGGTTAGTAAATAAAGTGCATTGCCTTTAATAACTGACATTGGTCGATGTAAATGAACTACGGGCATGATGGTTATCTATTATGCCCGTTTTTTAGTTATTGTTAACGCTGTTGGTACTAGTGAGTATTAGCGTGACGTACATACTCAAGAATATCGTCGACGTCTTTTTCAGTCAGAGTGGTTTTGAATGCGGGCATGAGTCCACCTTGTCCATTGTCACCATCTAGCACTGAACTAATGAGTTCGCTTTTTAAGCCGAATGGATTTGAAACTTCCTCATAAATATTATCAGGGCTGATAGTTAAACTTGCTGCTGCAAGACCATCACCTAAACCTCGATCACCATGACATACCGCGCAATTCGTGTTGAATTTTACTTTGCCGTTGGCAAGGTCTGGCGCACCATATTGGTTATCACTGATAAATTTATAGCTAAATAATCCCACGCCCATCATAGCGATGGCTAACCCTGTGCCGAGAATACGCTTCTTCATTTATTATCCCTCTCTAACGGCAACGTCTTGCTTGATATAGTTATAGCGCAAATATACAGAACGTTAAACTGTAAAATCAATGCGTAATTTAAAATTGCTTTGTGAAATACGCATTTATTTCATGTTTTGTGACGTGATCTAGTTTGTATATGTTTGTGCTCTATCTTTTTAAACACTGGATAGAGTGCTAGCGTTAATTTCTAACTATCTGAAAATTAAGCAGTGTCATGCTGGTGTCGCCTTGCTGACGTGATGTGTCAGCCTGTAAATCAGTATGCTTGAGTAAACAGCAGAAGGGATGTAAATCATGATTGTACGGAAACTAAGACTTCAGCGTGGTTGGTCGCAAGAGCAATTATCCCAAATGAGTGGATTGAGTATCAGAACGATACAACGTATTGAGCGAGGCCAAAAAGCGGGGTTGGAATCATTAAAGTCTTTGGCTGCTGTATTTGAAGTTCAAGTATCAGATTTACAAAAGGAGCCAGAAATGAACAACGAACAAGACATCAAACTCACCCAAGATGAGCAAGAAGCATTAGATTATGTACGTGGCATTAAAGGCTTCTACTCACACTTGCTGACCTATGTACTTGTGATAGGTATGCTATTCGCCATTAACTTGTTTACTAGCCCGGATGATATTTGGGCTTGGTGGCCTGCAATGGGCTGGGGGATAGGTTTAGCGATACAAGCCTTAAATACCTTCGACTTGGTGAATTTCTTCAATGCCGATTGGGAAAAGAAACAAGTCGAGAAGCGCCTAGGACGTAAGTTGTAAGCCTGTTAAGGGCTTCGACCCACCGACGTAGCGAATAGAATATGAGGAGGAGCAACAGTCATTGCTCCTTTTCTTAAAACAATATCGAATGCGAGAGTTGGTATACTCGCGTTTTCAGACGACTTTCACGCCCCACAAAGAATGTGTCGCTTCTGACGACATGTCGATTTCTATCACACTAGAAAACTTCGCGAAAAATCAAAATAATAGCCCTGTTGCCAGCAAGACTACTAGTATCGATTAGCTGCTCAGTCATTTGTGCGATATCAGTAAGAAGGTCAGTCTCTTTTGTACTGAGCATAGTTAAGTAACAGTGTAAAAAGACAATATCTACTTCACTTTTTTAGTTGAGCTAGTATGATGGGGGTGTATGTTTGACGTGGAATTAATTTAATGGCTTTATCTGTACCTATGGGGCATTACTCAAACGATAAGATCAATCGTTTTCGACTTATTGAGATCATCGCATTGTGGGAAGGGCGATTAACAACGAATCATCTTCAAAACTGTTTCGAGATTGGTCGTCAACAAGCATCAAAAGATATCAATACCTATATTACAGAGATAGCACCAAATAATTTAGAGTACGATAAGTCCTTGAAGGGATATAAACCTTCGTCAAGTTTTGTTCCTGTTCTTACCGATGGTCGAGCTGAGGATTACTTATTACTTCTTGGGATGAATCAACGCTTGGTATCCAAAGGTAGCCATATAGGGTGGGGGTTTAATAATGTTGCGACAGTTTCTTCTCCGCCACGAAATATTAAGCCAGAGGTTATTCAGTCAATTGTTTCTGCTATCACCCATCAGCAGCGATTAGAGATTGAATATGTCTCTCTGTACAACCCAATGCCAGAGACGCGCGTTATCGCGCCGCATACATTAGTACAAACGCCTCTACGTTGGCATGTTAGAGCTTATTGCGAAAAGAATCGCCAATATCGAGACTTTGTACTAAGCCGTTTCTGTGGTGAGCCTGAATGTATTGGTAAGTCGGAACATGGCATTGCTGACGACGAAAATTGGCACTCAGTGATTGAATTAGAACTCATTGCAGATCCTCGTTTGAACGATAAACAAAGGCAGCTTGTAGCGTTAGATTATGGCATGCAAGACAATGTTTTGATCCATAAAACATCCGTAGCTTTACTGCATTATGACTTAAGTTGCTTAAATTTAAGTTTGTCTGAGAGTCGAGAACTACCTGAATATCAACAGTTGGCAATTAGAAATATTAACCAAATTAAAATGCAGCTAAACAATATTTAGTTGTTAACTTAACAATTTGAGCCATTTATTAGTGTGATGAAAAATAAATCTTGTCAGCACAGCAATGTTGTGCGTGTTAAACGTAACTTTTTTCAAAAACTTTTCTACAAAGCAATATATGAATGTAAGACATGCGGAAAACTAATAAAACTTTAAATAATGAAAATAAGCGTCATCGTGAGCTTGTGAAGATAAAAGCGAAAGCCCATGTCAAAGCGGTAAGATTAAAATTATTAAGTGAGTTGAAAGACAATGATATTAAAGTCTTTCCTTCTCGTAGCTTTTGATTATTTTAATTGCACGGCTCTTATCGTTTATTAAATAGTAAACGGCCCACAAAAATTATTCTCTTTACCACTAATGAGAAAGCAACCTCAGCTCTCGATGATAGATTTATTAAGGATCTAGTTGTTTGCATTGATTAACAATGCCGTTTGTACGAGTGTTGATCGACATTAGTGGGAGAGAGTATGTCTGAGACTTCTCCGTCTGAAAAACAAGAACGAAAGCAAGATACGTCCCTTAATGAACAAGGTATTAGTAAGCAAGGCGTCAGTAGCCAAAAAACTGATGCAAGCGAAGCGCCGAAAGAGGGGCAGAAAGATGGACAAAGGATAAATAAAGTTCGTCGTTTCACTAACATTCTATTACTGGTGGTTTTTTCGATGCTGGTTTTTAGCATCATTTCAGATCGCATCATTCCTTTTACTGATAATGCTCGGGTGAAGGGGTATGTTGTGCCGATTAAACCAGAGGTATCTGGGCAGGTACTGAATATTTTAGTGGAGCCTAATCAGCCTGTTCTTGAAGGAGATGTGTTAGTTAATCTTAACCCTGCCGATTATGAAATTGCGGTAAAACAAGCTGAGCAGAACCTTGAAATAGCAGGGCAAAATGTAGGAGCACAAACAGCTGCGATAGCGGCTTCGCAAGCTCGGTTAACAACAGCAAATGTTGAGCTCGAAAACAGTAAATTGCAGACCAATCGAGTGCTTGCAATGGCGAGGCGGGGTGTTGTGTCACAGTCTGATGCGGATCAGGCAAGGGCTGATCTGGCGACAGCAAAAGCGAATGTGGTCAATGCGCAGGCGGATTTAGAAAAGTCGAAACAGCAACTTGGCGCGCGAGGACAAGACAACAGCCAAATCAAAGCGGCACTGTTAGCCCTAGAACAAGCTCAGCTGAATTTAGAGCGAACAACGATTAAAGCTCCAACAGCGGGTGGCGTATCGAATTTCAGTTTATCGGAAGGTTTTTACGCATCGGCAGGGCAAGCCTTGATGACTTTTGTATCAACTGAAAGTATTTGGATCGAAGCTTATTTTCGTGAAAACAGCCTAGGTAATATTAAAGCTGGCGATGAAGTTGAAGTCGCTTTAGATTTTGCTCCCGGTAGAGTAATTAAAGGCAAGGTAACCAGTGTTGATTGGGGGGTGGATTGGGGGCAAAACGATCAAGCCGGCAAGTTAGCACAGGCAAATAATCAAACTGGCTGGTTGAGGCAAACTCAGATGCTGCCAATTATGATTGAGTTCGATCATCAAGAAGTCAGTGGTTTACTGCGTATTGGTGGTCAGGCTGATGTGATTGTCTACAGTGGTGACAATACCTTCTTTAATGCTTTTGGGCGAATATGGATTCGCTTAATAAGTTTTATGTCTTACGCCCGTTAAGTGTTTAGCCAGCGATGGGTTTACGGATGGAAGATAATGCTCACACCCAAGTTAAAATTATTCGCTATACCTTTGGCGTGGGTATTGCCGTCTTTTTAGCGGCATGGATTGATTGGCCACTGGCGTTTATCACTCCTATTTTTGTAGCAAAATTCTTGATAGATAAATCCGCTTTTAATAAAGCGACCTTCTATGAACTCGTTATCTCGATGTTGGTGACTTTGGCGTTAGGGTTACTGCTTTCAAACGGTATTACTCACTATCCAATTCCGCTGTTGATCCTCGTTGGTTTAATGATGCTGTGGGGCTATTACCTCTTCACCGATCCCAAATGGAATCTGTTTGCGACTATTTTGATTATTGCGGTTTTGATGTTGCCTTTTATGGCAATTTCAAACCCAGGCATTTCGGTATATTTAGCTGTGGGCTTGGCAAGCTCAGGTATGGTAGCTGTGATGATTTTTTCACTTGTACATGTGTATTTACCTGAGCCGCCCTCTGAGTTTTCAGGCTATGACTCTTCGCCATTAACGAAGCAGCAGCGTTGGCATGCCGCCTTTCGTGCAATGTTGTTGTCTTTTCCTGTGGTGTGCTTTTTCTTCATTTTTCAAATTGCTGAAGCTTTGCTCACCATGATTTTCATAGCATTGCTATCACTAATGATCACAGGTGAAAAATCGATAAAACTCAGCGCCTTCTTGATCATGACCAACACTATTGGTGGCATTTTAGCTATCGGTGTCTATTTCATTTTATCTTTTGTGCCACACCTTTTGTTTTACACCGCGTTTATCTCTTTGCTGGCAATCTTGATTGGTACGCAAATCTTTACGAAACCAGAAAGTGCGCCAATTTACGCGACGGCATTTAGTACGGTGCTAGTGTTATTGGGGAGCACATTAATGAGCTCTGGTGATATTGATAGCAATATGCTCATTCGCATTTTTCAGTTGCTGATGGTGGGGATATACATGATTGCCGCCTCGTTCTTTTTAGAAACGCGTAACTGGCGATTTTTACAGATCTAGCTTCTTATTGGTATTCAACCGTAAGGAATACTTATGAAACACGATAGCGATTTCACAAAGCAAGTAATTGATGTTTCGATAAAAATAGCCGCAATTGCCGTGCTGGTGTTCTGGTGCTTCTCAATTCTACGCCCCTTCATAATGTTAGTGGTGTGGGGAGGCATTATTGCGACTGCGCTTTATCCTATAGTGACTTGGGCACACGGCAAATACGGGATTGGAAAGAGTAAGCTCAGCGGTGGTTTAGCTTTTATTGGCGTACTGTTATTGCTGCTGCCTTTAATTGCGCTCTCAACTGGGCTCTATACCAGTGGGGCGGATTTAGTGACAGGGATCCAAGATGGCACGATGACGATCCCCAAACCGACCCCAAGTATTCAGGAATGGCCTGTGATTGGCGATAAGGTTTACGCCTTTGCCCTGCAAGCATCGTCCAACATTGAAAGTGTCTTTGCTAATTATGGCGAAGAAGTGAAAGCGGTAGTGACTAAGCTTGCCTCTCTCATTGGCTCGTTGGGTGGTGGTTTTATTCAGTTTATTATCTCGACAATCATCGCTGGCGTATTTATGGCAAATGCTGACAAATGCGAGCGCGCATTTGTGTTGATTGCTCGACGGTTAACAGGTGAGCACGGTGAAGACCTTACTCAGCTTTCAAAAACAACCGTAAGAAGCGTGGTGCAAGGAGTGATTGGGGTTGCGGTTATCCAATCTATTCTGACTGGAATTGGGGTAGCAGTTGCTGGTGTGCCTGCGGCTGGATTCTGGATGCTATTAGTTTTGCTGGTGGCGATTATCCAGTTACCACCGATTATCGCTTTGTTACCCGCCATTATTTATGTGTTTAGCGTCGATACCACCACAACGGCAGTGCTGTTTTTAATCTGGTGTATTTTAGTCAGCGGTAGTGATGCCATTTTAAAGCCAATGTTGTTGAGTCGAGGCTCAGACATTCCAATGCTGGTGATTTTACTTGGGGCATTGGGAGGTATGGCAATGTCAGGGATTGTCGGGTTATTTGTTGGTGCCGTGGTGCTGAGTTTAACTTATCAGTTATTTATCGTATGGCTTGATAGTGAAGCCGATGGAAGCTCGTCATGAAGCGAGTATCGAAAGACGATAATTTCTACTTCCTCTTGGTCGCATTGCTGGCATTACTTTTTTGTAGTGCCGTAGTTCAACAGCTTGATATTGGCGGACAAAAAAGCGTATTGGCGTTAACCATTATGTGCCTTGCGGTTTCTATTATGGGGGTTAACCGTCAACAAACCTTGTATCGTAGCTGGTACGGTTTGCTGTTGGTATTGGCATCAATTTCGGGGGCATTTTCGTTTCTTGATCAGTTTGATTTAGCGCTCGTGACTTTGCCGGCATTGCTATTCTTTCTGTTATCCCATACCTATAACGCGCTAAAACAAGTGATGCTTACTGATTATGTGAGCAAGAATCAGATCGTAGGCTCGATTTGTGTCTATTTGTTATTAGGCGTGTCGTGGGCATTTATTTACCTTATCCAACTAGAGCTATTTCCTAACGCGTTTAATGGTATGGAGAAGAAGCCTTGGCTCGATAATATGTTCGAGGCGATTTATTTCAGCTTCATTACGCTTACTACAGTCGGTTATGGTGATATCTCACCTGCATTGCCTATCCCGAGGTTCTTTGTGTTTCTTGAGTCGATCCTTGGCAGCTTTTACCTCGCCATTATGGTCGCAAGTTTGGTGAGTAGCCGACTAAACCAGTCAGATCAAAGTCGAGATGTGATTGTTGAGCAGAACAATGATGAAGTGGAGAAGAATCGAGATAGATGAAAAAAAGCGCCCAAGGGCGCTTTTTACGAGTTAGGTGAGGGGGCAGATAAAGCCCATAGCAAGGCGTATTATTTGTCGCTTGCGAACTTCTCTAATCCCCACACAAGGCCGATCCCCAGAATCATAGCGATGACAGCATAGCCAAGTAGCGCTGGTTGACCTGTTGCATGCTCAAAACTAAATGGTGATAAGTTTTGCTCAAGCAGAGGCACTTGGTTACCGCTAGAGTTTGTACGCCAAGTTAAGGTTTCTTTCCACGGCCAGATTTTGCTTAACGTACCAATCATTAAGCCAGTAAGGAAAGTTAATGCGATATCGCGGTAATTGCGTAGCACCCAAGATAGAACATGGGAGAAGGTAAGCAAACCGATAATACAGCCAGTTGCGAATAGCGCGAGGGTAGCGATGTCTAAGGATTTTGCTGCCGCAAGTACAGGCGCGTACATGCCAAGCAGTAATAGAATGAAGCTACCTGAAATTCCCGGCAGGATCATGGCACAAATCGCGATAGAGCCAGCAAGCAGGATATTCAATGAGGTAGGTTCAAGGTGCAAAGGGTGTAATACCGTAATGCCGTAAGCGAATGCAGCCCCTGCAAATACAGAGATAATGCGGCTGATACGCCAATTCTCAACCTGTTTGAACATGTGGATCACAGAGATAATGATCAAGCCAAAGAAGAAGGACCATAGTGGAATTGGGTGAGTATTAAGCATCCAAGTGATCACACGTGCCAGCGTGAAAATACTGGTGAGGATCCCGCCAAATAGTAAGATTAAAAATCCGCCGTTGATATGCTCAAAAGCTGCTGAAAATCCTTTTTCACGCCATATTTTAAGCAGGCTAGGGTTGATGCGACGAATGCTCTCAAGCAGCGTGTCGTAAATACCTGTAATGAATGCGATAGTACCACCAGAAACGCCAGGTACGACGTCAGCAGCGCCCATAGCCATTCCTTTCAGAAAGGTGAATAGCTTACTCATTGTGTCCTTTTTACCTTGTAATAAGAGAAAGTGTCCGCGGCATTATATAAGCTATCGAAATGCAGCGCTAATCCTTATGCAATATTGTTTAATTGTTTGAATTTATTAGAAACCTTAAATTGATACGTACCAAAAATGGTTCTTTTTCGTCGCAAAATAGCTATATATCTTCAAAGGGAGTGTTGGTTACGCAGGCTAGCATGGTATGAGGTGGGCTAACTAATGATAGGGAACATTATTCAAAATATTTAATTTAATAATCATAATGTTAGCTATGAAGAGTGTGATTGATAAAAGGGTAAGCTATTTCCCAAATCATTAGATTTATCATCAAAAATGTGCCGTAAGTAGCAAAGCTATGATTTTAAGCAAGATTTTTAGTAATAATCACTTGACGGTATAGGTGTCACTTGCCACAGTTGAAATATATACAGTGCAGTGCTTATAAGTACTAATGTACTGATTTTCTTTGGTGACTTCCCCAGCTGTACCAAAGCATAAAAATATAATTATCAGAGGATGATGAAACTATGATACCTAGAGACGCAACACTGCGTGTTGTTCGCCCAACCGATAATCTGAAATCGATTGCTTTGATGTATAGCAAAGCGTTAGGTTTTGAGATGATCAAACAATTTGAAGACCATGACGGCTTCGATGGTGTGATTCTAGGCCACCCTAAACACCCTTATCATTTGGAGTTCACTCAACAACAAGGTGTTGAAGTAGGCAAAGCCCCATCACAAGATAACATGCTGGTGTTTTACATCGCGTGTAGCCGTGAGTGGGAACGTGCTTGTCGTAACATGATTGATGCAGGCTTCGTTGTTGTTGAATCTAACAACCCATATTGGAATGGCTTGGGTAAAACATTTGAAGATGTTGATGGCTACCGTCTAGTGCTTCAAAACCGTGATTGGACTTTCTAATCTATGAGATGGTACTGCTGTTTCAGTTGTGTCATTTCACTATAAACAGGCGAGGTGAGTGCCTTTCATATTGCTAGTCATCGGCAGATACACTCGTATTTGCATATAGCCAATAGCTTTCTTCATTTTCGCCTGCTAAAAGCATAGTTTGACTCATTGATGAGTCGCTATGCTTTTTTTTGCCTGTAAATCTTCTTATTCGTTACAAATATTAGTATCCGAATTGGCTTACATGTTGGTTAACAGAATGCACATTAGTCTCATTTTTCAGTCTTCATTTAGAGCTGTATCCGCTTTACTTATTAGTACCAAGTGGAAAGGTTATCTGAGGTGGTGAAATGCGCAAGCTAAGATTACTGGTTGCTAGCTGTTCAGGGTTGTTGTTGGCGCTTACTGCAAATGCGGAACCACTGCTTTCTAAGCAAGAGTATATAAAGCTATGTATTGACACTTATGGCGAAGATATGATCACGCGTTCAGTGTGTGAGCAAGAGTACTTTGCGTTAGTGGAAAAGGAAAAAGAACTCTTTATTGAACATCACGATAAAGGAGAAATTGAAAAAGCAGGCTTAGAGTCTAATGAACAGAATGAAATATTAACTGAGCAACAAAATGAATTTATTGATTAATGAATGTTTAGAAACAAAATGACACTCGCTATTAACTTTTATTGTTCATTTTAATGTAGTTCTGTAGTGGCTCTGAATGAATTAAATTCGCAAAAATAGTGCATGGTTGGTTCGGAAATGTGATTTTATTTTGTTGGTTGCCAATGATTGACAGTAGTTGATGTTCAGCTTCTTTTTTTGCTGTTAACCGTTGCTGTGTATTGAAGTAAATTAATATTGGCGACATGAGATCTTGATCTACTTGTTGCAGTAAATAATAGCAATGGTTAATCGACATACTATTGACTAACAATTCAATTGCTTCTTTTTCACTGAGCTTTTGTTCTGGGGAATTGTAAAGTTGCAGCAAACGTTGCCAAATGGAGGTCGCTAACAATCCCATAACGACATATTCTGGTTGCTTATAAGCAGCCAGTAGTGCTTTTTCGTAATCATCTCGCACATTGTTATTGTTATAGTCTGAACCAAACAGCAACTCACTATTGATTTCAGTATAAGCCGGAAGCTCTGTGGAACTCACTTGCCATTTTGCTAACAACTTCAAGGCGCTGTATTGGTTGAAAGGAAGGTCGATGTGATGTTGATTGTTGAGTTGAGTGTCTAGTGCTGTTTGGCTAAAACCATAGGTGCTAAAGCTGACTAAGGCAAGGCATAACAAAAAACGATATAGCTGTGTCACTTCAGTTTTCCTTCCTGATATAAACACCCATGCGAGTAAGGAATACAAGGCTGGTGAGTTATCGTGTTAGTTCAATTATTTGTGAGGTTTTGGTTACTGCTTCGCTGTGTTGATGGGCGATGAAAATGAAGATTATCAATATTTTCTTTGATAAAAATTGCTTATCAATTCATTAATAAAAACAATGGGAATGACGTAAACTTTCACATTTTAATTTTCACTGTGTTTCAATATTTTTACGACGTAAGATTGAATTATTTTGCTATTGAGTATTTTATAGAATATCAACCGATAAGCTTGTTAACTGTTCAGGTTATATTTAGCTAGTTATCGATATGATTTAGTTTCAGTAAAGAAGTTGAATTTATAAAAACGAAACGGCACACCGAACTAGTCAATAAACCTGACCAAGAAGGCGAGTTTAGAAGGCGAGTTTAGAAGGCGAGTTTAGATTGTAGAGGGTAGCGGTATGAAAGAAAGAATTTTTGAGGTGTTGCTCACTCTTGTCGCTATTTTTGTCACTGTCGGGCTATATCGACTGGTCATTTAACTTTTCAGATAAAACCGTTTGTCGAGAATCGGTATCGAACATCATCAACAAACGGCTTTCCGCTTCATTTCTACTTTTTTTCTCAATCCGTGTCGGGTTCATCAGTATCAAGTGACGAGCAAGCAAAATTGCTCTCGCTCTCGGTGATTTTCTCTAAGTAATTGTTAAAACAATAGCTTAATCTGCTTGGCATAAAGGTAGTTTAATCTCAACTTCCACCCCTAAGTTATCGTGACGATTACGTATCGCAATATCACCTTGATGATAGTCTGTGATCAATCGTGCGATGTATAAGCCTAATCCTAGGTGTGGCTTGTCTTTTTTCTCCTGACTTCGAATCGAAACCATAGAGTTCAGTAACTGGTTTGCCATATTCTCTGGCAACAGAGGGCCTCTGTTGCTGACTGTTAGAACTGCTTCTTGAGTGTTGGTTGCTAGCTGAACTTCAATAGCTGTTTTATCTTCACTGAACTCTTCTGCATTAGCGACCAATTTATCAAGGAGTTGAGCAAGATAATCAGGCGCGCCATCAATCATAACGGCTTGTTCTGGCACTTTAACCTCAAATGTCTGATGAGGAAACGCCATTTGATAACCTTGTAAGCAGCCAGATACCAGTTCATTTAATGGGAATCGCTCTTTTTCTGCTCCCTGAATACTTTGCTCAATTCGCGTTGCTTCTGTCATGCTGGATAGAATACTGCTTAGGCGATGAATACCGTTCTCTGCTCGCTCGATGTACCGTTGAGAATCAGGATCTGTGTTGTGCATAGACAAGTTCTCTAGCGAAGAACGAACGACAGCAACAGGCGTACGGAGCTCATGCGAAAGCCGTGATGATAAATGCTCTAGGTAATGGTGGTATTGACCAAGTCGACCAACCATTGCGCTTAAACTTCGCGATAAATCACCGATTTCATCTCTATCTTGACTGGCATCCATACTCTGCTTGATGCGCCCTTGGCTATCAATCGCGTGTTCGGCTTCATCACGTAAACGTCGAATGCGGGATGAGATATTAGAGGCAAATAAAAACAGGGTGATCGTGCCAATACTAATGATGGCGATAAAGACATTGAATAGCTGCTCTAGGGCACGGTTACGCAGCATTTGTATACCAATGGTCGATTCTTCTGCAATCACCGCCCCCATTACTTGGTTGCCAAGCCATATTGGATAAGCCGCAGAGAGTATGAGCGCTTTACCGTCGCTCGACATTCGCCACTGAGAATAACCGCGTCCTTGTAATGCTTGAGCGACAGGCACACTTTTCATTAGTGCGGCATTCGGTTCTTGATCGGAAAAACTGGTCGGTTCGGTAATGAAGAATTTGTAATAAATAGGGTGAAGGTAAGCTTCTTCAAATTTTGACCACCATGAAGTGTCACGATCATCGTATTTGATAGATGTTGACCAAACGCCATTTGAATCTTGAATGTCGCCGCTTTGAGCCAGCACTCGCTGGTGGCGGTCGATCACCATAATTCGAGAGCTGGTATGCCCTAATCCTTTAAGGATGTTGTCGATTTCAGGTGAAGGAATGAGCACAGTACCAAGGCGATCTGCTTGGTTGGTGTTGGAAGTGCCGATGATGCCATCAATCATCCGATTTGATGCGTTATTAACATCGTAAAAGGCAAATCCTAATTTGCTGCCTAGTTCGTTAAGCGGCAGTCTTAGCTCGATATTGTAGCCTTGTTCAGTGGTACGCCAGAACCCTTGAATATGATTGGCAGGTGTAAGGTTGGCAGGAACGCTAATGTCGCCTTGTACTTCAAATGCGTTTACCCAACCATCTTGGTGTGCTGCAATGACATAACGATGAAAGCTGCCATCTGGTGATGTTAATCCGATGATCAGGTGGTCGTTGCGATTAACCCGCAGTGAGTTTTTCCTACGCATAACAGGGAAGGCATCTTTCACCTCAAACATGGCATAAAGGTGACCTTGGTATTTACCAATAATATGGCGAAAGCTTAGGCTTTGGCTTGAGTAAGGGCGACGACTGTATTGGCTGAATTCGCGCCCATAATCCATGATATTGCTTTGAAAGTTTTGCCAATCACTTAGCTGGCCGTCTAGCTGGATAGGGGAGTGTAATTCGTAGGCGTAGAGGTCACGCCCTAATTTGACAGAAGAAAGAAAACTGGCCTGATCGTTAAACAAGTTTGGTCGCTCGTTGAGTGCAGTAGCAACGGCACGAGTGGTACCAATTAAGGTTTGTTCTTGCCCCTGACGGAGCAATTTTTCCATTTCCCACACATATTTATAGCCAAGCCACGGCAAAGCCAATAGCAGACTAGAAATAAGGATCACCTTAGTGCGAAGGCCGGTAGCCAGTTTTAGTTTCATCACAATTACTCACCACCCCAGCGATAGCCCATGCCGTAGACGGTATCAATGCGATCAAAATCGGTATCGCTTTGCAGGAATTTCTTACGGATACGTTTAACATGTGAAGTGATTGTGCTGTCATCGACCACGACTTGAGCTTCTGTCATAAGATCTTGGCGACTCTTAACGTGTCCAGGGCGTTTGGCAAGGGCGTAAACCATCCAAAATTCAGTGACTGTCAATTCAATCGACTTTTCCTTCCAGCAAACTTGCATGCGGTTTTTATCAATTGATAAATGACCACGTTCAAGCAAGCTTTCTTGCTCGGTTGCTGGTGCTGCCATCAAATCGCTGCGACGAAATAAGGCTGCGATACGGGCAATGAGATGCGGAAGGCTGATGTCTTTAGTTAAGTAGTCGTCAGCGCCCATACGAAGGCCACATACAGTGTCAAAGTCACTGTCGCGTGCGGTAAGGAAAATAATAGGTAATGTAGGAGAAAGCGCACGTAAACCTTGGCATAGAGTAAAGCCGCCATCGATTTCATCCTGAAGACCGATATCAATAATGGCCAAATCTGGCAGCCTTTGTTCAAAGGCTGCCATGGCATCTGGGCGGTTATCGTAACCTTGCACAGCGTAACCATGCTTTTTCAGCACATCTATATAGTTTTCTCTAATCGCGGTTTCGTCTTCCACAATCGCAATATGTTTCATGGTTATACCCGTCTCAATCTTTGTTGAACCAGACTATACAACAAAAACTTAGTGAAAAAAGGGGCGAGAAAACATTGCCTTTTTTTTGCCACATTTGATCACCACATTGCCTTTTTTATTCCCCGATATTGCCAGATCTACTTGGTTTAATTACCTCATCGAAACGGCAACGACAGTGTTAGCCAAACAGACCAAATAACAATGAGGAATACAAAAATGAAAAAGCAGCTAATCTCAACACTTATCGCAGCTACTATCGCAACATCAACTTTTGCACCAATGGCAAATGCAAGCGAAACAAAAGATGAATACAAAGTGGGTCAGCAAGAGCAACTCATTGGCGCAGGTTCAGGCGCTGCAGTCGGTGTGCTTGTTGGTGGTCCAGCTGGCGCAGTAGTTGGTGCCATTTTCGGCGGCATCATTGGTACTACGGTTGGTCAGCAAGATTACATTAAAGCCCAAGACCAAGAAGTGAGCGAGCTTGCAGCGCGAAACACAGAGCTTGAGAAAGTGAGTCAACGTTATAACCAGGCACAAATTGAAATGGCACGCTTGAAGCAAGCTTACGATAACCAACGCACATTGGATTTAGCGCTAGAAATGAATGTTCATTTCCGTACAGGTTCAGCTGCTATTGAACCGCAATTTCAACGTCAGCTTGATGATATTGCCGAGTTAATGAAGCAAGCTCCAGATGTTAATTGGCAACTTGCAGGCTATGCAGACCGTCGTGGTGACAGTCAGAAAAACTTGGCGCTTTCAATGAAACGTGTCGATGCAGTGCGTGATTACCTAGAAAGCCGTGGTGTTGAGAGTGACCAATTTGTTGTAGAAGCTATGGGCGATCAATACCCACAAAAAGCAGAACAAAACTTTGAAGGTGACTTTTTCGACCGCCGCGTAACACTGCGCAGTCAGCAAGAAGACACACGTACAGCTCAGTTCTAATAAGCTTAGGGAAGATTTGTTTATGGAAAAAACGCAGCAGGAGGCACCTTTATGGGTGCTTCCACTCGCAATCCTAGTGGTGTTGATGGTGCAGTTTACCGCCAATATTGAAGATGCGAGCCAACAAAAGATCAATACCTTGCATGGCGAAACCTTGCAGTTGTGGCAGTCACTTGAAGAGGAAGGACACTTTAGCTCTACAATGCAAAGTTAGCGAAGGCATTACGGTGAAGTAAGAGCAATTTCGTTGATAGTGATTACGAAAATACACTATCGACTTTGGGAGTTTGTCTCCTGAATATGGATTTTGACCTTTTTAGGTGCGGCTGAGTTTTGAGCGGACTCATCAATCCAGCGACATAAATTTCTAGCTTGTTGTTCAGAATCAAAGTGTTGCGTAACACGTTGACGCGCTTCATAACCCATCACAGCTCGCTGTTGTGGAAGGAGCTGGCAAAAGGTATTTAGGGCTTGGCTGAGTTGTTGGCTATTTTTTTGCGCCACAATATACCCTGTATCGAGAGTGACTATTTCTTGGCAGCCACCAATATCCGTTGTAATTACAGGCAGTCCGGCCGCCATTGCTTCTTTTAGTACTAAAGGACCTGTATCTACACTGCCAGATCTTGCGACACAAAATGGCGCAACTAAGCAATCGTAAGAGGGCAGGTGCTCAACTAACCATGAATGAGGTTTAGAACCGAGAAAGTTGACTTGTTGAGTTAATTCTAGTTGTAGAGTTTGCTGTTTTAATTCAGAAATAAGCTCTCCATTACCAATAATATCTAGGGTTAATGTTGAGTTCTTAAGAAGACTTAAACTTTTAAGTAAATATTTGACACCTTTGGGTTCAATTAATCGGCCAACAAATACCAATTTTATTGGTAAAGATGGAGCTGATGCTTGGCTTATTGACCCTTTATATTGCTCAGTTAAACCTGAGTGACTATTAGCTTTAAATAGTGCTGTTTTTACACCGCAATGCAGATACTTGATATTACCTTGATATAAAGCGTTAAATTTATTTTGCATCTCTTTGCAAACTGCAACAACAAAGTCTGCATGCTTAATTTTGGTTGCAATATCAAAAGGTGTTTCGTTGACATCATGACCATGACCGACAAAAGAAGCCGAGATGCCAAGTAATTTAGCCGCGGCAATACCGTGTGCCGCAGTATGCTGGCTAAAGTGAGCATGGACATGCTGGATATTGGCTTGAGCAAGTTGATACGCCAATTTAAGGCTGTAGAGCCACAATGAACGTTTAGGAAGGCTCTGCTGTTCATCAATAAAGCGCTTACAGCGCAAGACGTTAGTTGCACTGAGTTGAGCGACAAAGCGTTTGAAAGACCGTATAGCGTGCTTAGAGTTTTCTTGCTTGATGTCGCCAATGGTATGAACAGGGTAATGAAACTCCAGATTGGTAGCTAACTGCTGAAAAGTGAAAACCGTTACCTCACGTTGACAAGTTTGTAGAGCATCGATTTCAGTTCGAATAAAAGTCTCACTCAGCACCGGAAACTGAGGAGCAATAATGGCAATGCTTTTTATCACGTTGTCTGTGTTCATCTTGGCTTTTACCTACAACTGCTAAAGATAGAGTAACTACTGCAAGCCTTATGCCAGTTATTGACCACTATTAATCTCATTTTAAAAAATAACTTAGGGCAGTTGTTTTTCAAAATGATAAGCAAATTAGTTTAGAGAAAGAATTAAGAGGGTAGAGTGAAATGGAAAAGTTAATTTCATTAATGGATGAGAAAATGAGCCTGTTATTTCTTATTAAATTAACAGTTCTGCATTTAAGTGTTATTTATTGTTAATTGATAACCGTTTATAAAAAAGAAAACTCGCGAAGTGCGAGTTTTCTATATTTATCGTATTAGGTTTTAAAGTGGCTTAGTCTACAAACTCAAAACCAAGCACTTCACGGAGACGATCTTGTACTACTTCAACTAAGCGGTCTGGTTGGAACTTAGAAATAAAGCGGTTACAACCGACTTTTTTCACCATAGCTTCGTTAAAGCTACCACTCAGTGAGGTATTTAGTGCAATAAACAGATCACTCATACGAGGATCGTTACGAACTTCGTGAGTCAGTTTGTAGCCATCCATTTCTGGCATTTCTGCATCGGTAAACATCATCAAGATTTCATCTTGGATGTTCTTACCTTCATCACACCATTGTTTCAGCATAGTTAGGGCTTTTAAGCCGTCACTCTTCTCGATCACTTCAAGACCAAATTGCGATAGGGTATCGCGGATTTGTGCACGGGCAGTTGATGAATCATCAACAATAAGGATCTTACGACCAGGCATTTGTTCAACTAGTGCTTGGTCAAGTACGTCTTCAGATACCTGTACATCGTATTCGATGATCTCAGCTAGCACTTTTTCTACATCGATGATGCTAACCAAGCGTTCACGACCTTCACGCTCAAGTTTAGTAATGGCGGTAAGGTAGTTTTCTTTGCCTACGTGCGATGGTGGTGGCTGAATATCACGCCAAGTCATGTTGACGATATTCATCACCTGACCAACCAAGAAGCCTTGGATGGTACGGTTATATTCGGTAATGATCAGGTTGCATTCGTCGCTGCGTTCGATGGCGCGCATACCAATCGAGTAGCGAAGGTCAATCACAGGGATCGACATACCACGAATGTTTGCCACACCACAAATGCTTGGGTGCGAGCCCGGCATAATGTGAAGGTGTGGGAGCTTAACGACTTCCTTAACTTTGAAAACATTAATGGCAAATAGTTGTGATGTATTGAGCTGGAAAATCAGTAGCTCAAGTCGGTTTTCGCCCACCAACTGGGTACGTAAATCAACGGAATCTAGAATGTTGCCCATAGTCTTCACAGGAATTGTTATGTTTATCATTAAATTATAAAGGGCGCTATTTGCTAAGTCACGCGCTATCTCTCTGTACGCTTAAGCAAATTTCCGTGATTAACCTTCGTAAATGCCAAAAATCACCACTAAAGATCAACTAAGCGCATAACCTAATAGCGGCAGAGCAGCAAAATACTTTAGTGAAATAATCTTAATTTGCCCATTTTTGGTTACAGAATGCCAGTGATAGATGAGGTGTTTTTAAAGCAAGATAAATGCGTTTAATTCCTTTTATTATTTAAGCTTTCGATTTTAGATGCTTAACTTCGATATTTCTCCTCAAAAAACATGCGCAACCGTGCTTGTAGCACTTGATTTTCACCAAAAACAAACGCCTTGAATGCGTCAAATCAAAGAATTTTATCCTGTAAAAGGTAGGGTGGTGAGATTACTAATGATAGTTTGATGAATAGAGTGATCCCTACTTATAGTGGAGCTAAATAACTCCATTTTCACTTCATCAATTATCGACAAAAACTGATGGTAAAAAGCCGTCCTCAGTGCTGCAAGTTTCTGCATATAAAAACCATGACATGAACAGAAGCACTCCCTAAAGCAGATAGAAAGTTATTTCACTTTGCGGCGCTGAGCATAATAAAAGAGGCAAGTAATGATGAATGTCACTATTGATGGACAGGTTTATGCACTTGATGCGGAACTGTCACTGCTTGATGCAGTAAGTCAGCACAATATCGAAATTCCGTCCCTGTGTGGACTTAACCAAAATGGTGAAAAAGTCCCTTGTGGTTTATGTGTCGTTGAAGTCGCTGGTGAAGGCGTGCAACGTGCGTGTGAAATTAAGCCGCAATCAGGTATGGAAGTCGTAACCCAATCTGAAGACTTATCTCAGCGTCGTCAGCAAGCGCTTAACAAGATCATGTCTGATCACTATGCCGACTGTGAAGCACCATGCCAAACAGCATGTCCAGCTGGGGTGGATATTCAATCTTACCTGTATCACATAGCGCAAGATGATCATCAAAAAGCCGTTGAAGTTATCAAACGCACTCTGCCTATGCCGCTGTCGATTGGCCGTGTGTGTCCGGCGTTTTGTGAAAGTGAGTGTCGTCGCAGCTTGGTTGATGAACCTTTAGCGATTCGTCAGTTAAAGCGCCATGCAGCGGACATCGATCTTGAGGCTCAAGAAAGCTATGTGCCACCGAAAAAATCGGCAAAAGGAAAGTCGATTGCCATTGTAGGGAGTGGACCGGGTGGCTTGACTTGTGGTTATTACTTGTCGAACGAAGGTTACAACGTCACTGTTTTTGAATCTATGCCAAAAGCGGGTGGTTGGCTTCGTTATGGTATTCCTGAATACCGTTTACCTAAAGCTATCCTCGATAAAGAAATCGAGTTGATGTGCCGAAATGGCATGGTTGTCGAAACCAATAAAAAGCTGGGTGAAGATTTCTCATTATCTCAATTAAGTGAAGATTTCGATGCAGTGTGTTTAGCTGTTGGTGCTTCGCAAGCGGTTGAGATGAATTACACAGGTAGTGATTTTGACGGATGCTACTTAGGTGTTGATTACTTAAAAGATTTTGTTACGGAACAGCAATACACCACAGGAAAAAAAGTGGCTGTGATTGGCGGTGGTAACACAGCAATTGACTGTGCACGTACTGCGGTTCGTGCCGGCGCAGAAACGACGCTGATTTACCGTCGTACACGCGATGAAATGCCAGCTGAAGATTACGAAATTGTTGAAGCTGAACACGAAGGCGTGAAATTCCACTTCTTGACTAATCCAGTAGAAAACTTTGCCGATGCTCATGGTCGTGTGTGTGAAGTGAAACTGGAAAAAATGGCGTTAGGTGAGCCAGATGCGTCAGGCCGTCGCCGTCCAGAAGCAACAGGCGAATACTTCATGGAGGCTTTTGATACAGTCATTTCTGCTGTTTCGCAAAAGCCTGATTTGTCTTTCATGGACAACGAAGCATTGGATCTGCCACTAACTCGTTGGAATACCCAAGACGCGAACCCAGATACCATGCACTCAGGTACGGGTAACATTTTCAGTATTGGTGATTTCCGCCGTGGTCCTGCTACGGCGATTGAAGCTGTGGCTGATGGTCGTGTTGCTGCTAAAGCGATTGACCGCTTTTTTGAAGGCACTATGGAACATGTGCCAGTTAAACCGTTTAACGCTCAAAAAGCACCAAAGCTTAAGCAAGTTGATGCCAAGCACTTTGAAAGTATCAAGAAAGTCATGCGTTCAGTGATGCCAGAGCTTAGCAGTCAAGAGCGTGAGCTGAACTTTGCTGAAGTTGAAACAGGTTTTGCCAACATTGATGCGATTCGAGAAGCAGAACGTTGTTTAGAGTGTGGCTGTCAGGCGAACACTGATTGTAAATTGCGTGATTTTGCGACTGAATACAAAGTAGAAGAAACCGATATTAACCTTGAAGGTTGTCAGAAGTTCGCCGTTGATAATAGTGCTGAATTTATTGTGTTCGATGCGAACCGCTGTATCAGCTGTGGTCAGTGTGTTGATACTTGTAGCAATAAGACGGTACATGGCGCGCTCAGCTTCATGAAAAATGAAGATGGAACCAGTGCTAATCGTCCAGAGTGTCGCCCAGGATTTGAAAATGGCTACAGCATGGGTGATTCGAATTGTGTGCAGTGTGGCGCTTGTGTTCAAGTGTGTCCGACTGGTGCGTTAACCGATGCTCGAGACCGTTCGCAAGGGCGAATCGAAATGCTTAAGCCTGTCGACACTATCTGTACCTACTGTGGCGTGGGCTGTAAGTTGACCATGTTTGTTGACGAAAGCCGTAACGAAATTCGTTATGTCCAAGGCGTAAAAGATTCTCCGGTTAACCAAGGTATGCTGTGTGTGAAAGGGCGCTTTGGGTTTGATTTTGTAAACAGCAAAGACCGCCTGACAACGCCGTTGATCCGTCGTGATGGTGAGTTGCAACCGGCAACTTGGGATGAAGCTATTGCGCTGGTGGCAGATAAACTGTCTGCGATTAAATTAGCAAATGGCGGTAAGGCGCTGGCTGGTTTCTCATCGGCAAAAACCACGAACGAAGATAACTACGCTTTCCAGAAGTTATTCCGTCGTGAGTTGCTTACCAACAACATTGATCACTGTGCTCGCTTGTGTCACGCCTCGACGGTTACTGGGCTTGAAGCCTCGATTGGCAGTGGTGCCATGACTAATGACATTCCGTCAATCAAACACTCAGATGTGGTGTTTGTGATTGGCTCTGATACTACGGCTGCACACCCAATTATTGCGTCGCATATTAAGCAAGCGATCAAGACTCACGGTACACGCTTAATTGTGGCTGATCCGAAGAAGATCGATATGGCTGAGCATGCTCAATTGTACGTTGCACAGCGTCCGGGTACGGATGTGATGCTTCTTAACGGCATAATGCAGCAAATCATTAAGCATAACTGGCATGATCAAGCCTATATCGCAGAGCGTACAGAAGGCTTTGAAGCGTTAGCAGCGGAAGTGATGCAAGAGGCTTACTCGCCAGAGAAAGTGGAGTTGATCACTGGCATTAAAGCGGACGATGTTATCGCGATGGCGAAAATGATCGGCACCGCAGAGCGCACGGCGGTGTATTACTCAATGGGTATTACTCAGCACACCACAGGGCATGATAATGTTCGCTCGATTGCCAACTTACAAATGCTGTGTGGCAATATTGGTATTGAAGGTGGCGGTATTAATCCACTGCGTGGTCAGTCGAATGTGCAAGGTGCATGTGATATGGGGGCGCTACCAAATAACTTCCCGGGTTACCAGAAAGTGCACAACCCAGAAGTTCATGCCAAATTTGTTCATGCATGGCAACAACCTGAATTGCCGAGTGAGTCTGGTTTAACCCTAACTGAAATCATTGATGCTGCGTGTCACGGTGACGTAAAAGGGCTTTACGTCATGGGTGAAAACCCTGTGCTGAGTGATCCTAACCAAGCACATGTCATCGAGGCATTAGAAGCGCTCGATTTCTTAGTGGTGCAAGATATCTTCCTAACTGAAACAGCGCAGTATGCAGATGTTGTATTGCCGTCTTGTTCATTTGCAGAAAAAGCGGGTCACTTTACCAATACAGAGCGTCGCGTTCAGCGTATTTCTCCTGCGGTAAACCCTCCGGGTGAAGCGAAAGAAGACTGGTGGATCATCCAACAAATCGCGCAAGCGATGGGAGCTGATTGGCAGTATGATTCGGTGAAAGCGATTACGGAAGAAATTACGCAAGTCACACCGCAGTATGCTGGAATTCACTGGGATCGTGTTGGACGTGATGGTCTTCAATGGCCATGTTTATCGGATGATCATCAAGGTACACGCATCATGCATGCGGAAACATTTAAGCGTGGCTTGGGCGAAATGGTGGCTGTACCATTCCGTTACGCGGCGGAATTGCCTGATGACGAGTATCCATTAGTGCTAACGACGGGTCGTCTGTTGGAGCAATTCCATACTGGCACCATGACGCGTAAGACCAAAGGTTTGGACAATCTGGCTGGTCCTCGAGTGATGATGTCGGTGGTTGATGCTGAACGTTTGGGTATCCAAAATAGTGAGATGGTGCGCCTGTCGACACGCCGTGGTTATATCGAAACGCCTGCATTTGTGACTAAGCGTATGCAACCTGGGGTAGTCTTTGTCCCATTCCACTTTGCCGAGTCGCCAGCAAACCGTCTGACAATTACAGCAACGGATCCACATGCGAAGATCCCTGAGTTTAAGGTTGCCGCTGTGAAGTTGGAAAAGATTGCAGTACCAGAAGTTGAAGCTGTACCTGTTTAACGTAAGGTGGATTAAGTTAGAAACAAGAAAAGGGCTACTTCATGTAGCCCTTTGTTTTATTGCATAACTAGACGTAATTTAAGCTTTTAACTTAAGATTCCGGAGTTGGCTCAGGCTCAGGTTCTGGCTCAGGATTTGGTTCCGGCTCTGGCTCAGGGTTTACTGGCGGTTTACGTAGTTGTAGCTGCCAGTATTGCTGCTCATCTTCATCGGTTGTACCTTCGTGACTCAGAATAATGGTATCACCGATATGATAGTTTTTCTGGTGGTTGCCGCGTGGGAAGCCAAACATAATATGGTTGGTATTCCAGTTGCCATTTTCCCCTTTTAGCGCAATACCATGCTCAAAAATACCAAAGACTTCAGCTGGAACATCAGGGTTACTGATTGTTTGTGCTGTACCGTCAATTGCAGGGTAGTCTCGTTCATACTTGCTATATAAATCGCCCGTAGTTTCTTTAATCGGAGCGCTGTGAATAACTTGTTGCTCGATAGAACCATCTACTTCAATATCCACTATTTCAGCGACTTCGAAATGGCGAATATAAGCACCTTGTTCAATACTGCGCTTACCAGCAGTGTAGGCGATGTGACCGTCCTCTTTAATAGTTGCAACACCATAATTTTCAGCACTATTTAGAATGTCGCCAGTGTTAGGTGCGAATTTATGTAGCTGAGGTTCCTCTGCAATTGAATCCCATAGGAAGTACCCGACAGCATTTTTGTACATTTCATCAGTGACTAAACATCCAGCTCCAGAGTTTTGAAGTGTATCTCTAACAGCGATACTCACACTTTCTCTTGAGCTACAAGTGAAAGTTGTATCGCCTGGGTACATAAACTCTTGTTCAGAAATTTCTAGAGTTTCTAGGTTTATGATCTTAAGTACAGGAGGACTGAAGTAGTTGTCATAGCTTGGCATTTCGAGAATACCAATCTGATCATGACTGTTTGGCAGTTGAACATAATCCCCTTTGATCTTGCTAAGTTCATTCCATTGAGCTGTTTTAAAGTTATAGGTGGAAATAGTTGAAGAGCCAATACTTAGTAGATCGCCGTTCTTAGCAAATACATAGCCTTTTTTGAGCCATTTAGTTTCTCTTTCTCCTTGACGTGGAATCGGGAGAAGTTCGCCAGTAACTGGGTTGTAGCGGTATGCTTTATCCTCATCCATGACACCTGATGAATCATGGTTTGAAGTGACCAAGAAAATGTAGTCGCTGCTACTGTTGATCATTCGGCTACGTCTTAATTTGAAGTCTTCGGTAGGTAAACCAACTACTTTAGCTTCACTCTCACCTTCAGAGGTCACTTTCGTAACGTAAAGAGGTCCTTTAGTACCTAGTCCATCAACTTGCCAGAAACGGTAGACTGCATCACCACTTACAGTTGCTTGGATTAACTCTAGGCTTCCGTTAGTTAAGCTTTCTTTTACTGCTTTAATCGAATCATTTAGAGGTAATCTGTGCCATTGGTATACATTGGCATTATCTTTAACCTCTACTGGAATAGTTACCGAATCAGGGTAATCACTGGCTGATTTGATTGCACCAAGTTCAACTAATACTTGTTGGAACTCTACAGAAGCTTTATAAATTTTAAGCTCAGTTTCACCTGCACGTGCACCAATCATAACTGGACCATCCTCAGCTTTTAAATCAAGCTGGCCAATTTGAATGTTTGAGGCATCGCGGTTTGTATTGAAGTCACTAAAAGAGTGGAACTTTTCTTCTACTTCGTAAACCTCAGTTACACCATTTGAACGTGTGAAGCTGAACTTGAACGCATCGTAGTTTACGCCTTCATCTAGAATCATTACCCCTTCTTCGTTAAATCTAGGGTAAGAGTCAACAATTTTCGGTGCGATAACTTTGACGGTTTCTTCTAAAGTATGCTCTTTATAAGTTGCCGTAATTAAAGACTCACCTTCGAGAACACCTAAAGCCATACCGTTTTCATCGATTGTTAAGTGTTCAGGGTTGCTACTGTTCCAAACAATATCTTCATTAATAACGCTGACAGAGCCGTCACTATATTCACCGTTTAATGTAAGCTGGATACTTTCTTCACGGGAGATTTGATTATGAGGTAGGTTTAAACTTAACCCTTGTAGTTCAGCAACAACATCAAAATCTTGGCTAACCGTAAAGTCGCCGTATGTTGCTGTGAGCGTAGCAGTACCAACGGTTCTACCATTGAACATTCCATTTCCAATAGGTTGGATGATATCTACATCGCTTGAAGTCCATTCGACATCTCGGGTTAAATCAAGGATATAACCGTTTTCATGTTTGCCTTCTACTCGAATTTGGAAAGGCTTGCCAAAGAATTGTTTACGCTGATCAAAACTCAATTCTAACCCTGTTAGCACTGCTTCTTGAGCGTTGATCACAACAGTCGATGTTTCACTCATGTATGAAGCGGTTAGCGTTATCTCACCTGAAGTGGCGATATAAGCGTATCCATCTTTAAACTTAAGGGCATCACGTGGTGAGTATGTGATTTCAGATAGTGCACTAATATCTGAAGTGGTGCCATTTGACCAACTAGCTGAAATTTTAGGTGTTAGTTTATCCCCAACTGTTGCCGTTTCATTTACACCAGACAGAGTAATGCTGGTAAGGGTAGTATCACCCATATCAACTGCAATTGTTTCTGTAACGATTACGTCTTGGTATTGGGCTTTGACACTAATGAAACCAGCTTTTTTGATAACCCAATGTGTCCCCTTGCTTTCTAATGCGTCGGCAGGACTAACGGTATAAGTTGTTTTGCTAGTAACATTCTTTGATGTCATGTTAGTGAACAGGGCAAATGCTTTTGGCGTTACCTTATCACCTACGCTGGCTTTATTTGGGATACCAGTGATAGAAAGCCCATATGCTACTGGTTCGTTAAAATCTGGTGCAGTGACTTCATCCAGTTTAACTTTCCAACTTGTAATGTCTTTAAAGCGATGTTTTTCTTGCTCAATAAACCAAGTGTCAGAGAATAATGCATCCCATGCTTGTTTGTACTGGGCTGTGTGTTTTTGGTACCAACTGTCCCATTTTGCTTCATTTCTAAGAGCGCGAAGCCACTGCGTGGTATTTTTATAACCATCTAAAGATGCAGAGTAGTCAATAATAGACTTAAGACCTGTACCGTATCGAATAATGAGAGGTTCTGTGTAGTTACGGTCAAAGGCTAAATATAGATCCCACTCAGCTCTTGAGACAAAGTCATTGTTATCAGTATCAGCCAAGATGTATTCAACAGTTGAGAAGTTACTGATAAGTGCCGAATTTTCTTGTTTTTTGAACGCTTCTTCTAAGCTTTTTCCATCGTATTGATAGAGGATAATGTCGTCACGAAGTGCACGGTAGGTGATAGGTTGAGTTTTAATTTTCTCATAAACGCTAGTTTCAATGGCGGCTTTAATATTGTACTTACCATCGGCGTTGGTTTTACCTGATGCGAGAAGTTGATCACCTGCGTAGATAGAAACGGTTGCATCTACAATAGGGCCATCGTAGACATCACCAATAAAGCTGAGTGTCTTTTTCTCTTTTGGATCTGGAGTAGGGTTCGGATTTGAGTCATCACTGCCACCGCCACATGCAGTTAGCATAACAATGAGTGGTACACTCATCCAACAAGGCTTGTACATTTATTCTCCTTAATAAATACGAGTACAAAAAGCACACGTAACATGCAAAACACGTTGTGTGTGAAAAATAAACAAAGGAAAAGCAGATAGATAGCGATGGTATTACCAGAGGAAATATCTGCTGAGTGCGAAAAGTAATAACTCAAGCCAGATATTTCAACTGCATGAAAATAGGGGCAAATGACCACTTATTTAGCTGGTGATAGAAGTGAAAGTTACATTGTTTCTATAGTGGATATAAAAATTAAAATGTTACTTTTGGGTTAAAGTGTAATTAAATCAGAGGTTTGCTGGTTTGGTTTTATAATGGTGATTTTGCGGTAATTATTATTATGCAATTAATAATAACTTACTGAGTTACTTTTGTTCTGAGAAATAAATCCAGAATAATGTTTAGTTTGATATAAATACTAATTATCACTTAGTTTTACTTTTTACGCGCTTATTCGAAACTATCTTAAATCTAAGTGGTTTATTGCTTTTACAGTGGGAGATATATCACTGTCACTAATAGACTTAGGCGTTACAAGCTTTGCTTAATTGCCAATCATCTCTTTCCGTATTTTCCAAGCCACTTCAAAGTTTAAGCTCACTTTTCTTTATTGTAAGACTGAGCAAAAGCAATCAGCTTATAAACACAGCGTTCTATTTATTATGACCTAAGTAGATAGCAGCTTTTTTATTGACTGTATTCGTATATTTGAGGAAACAAGGAGACGGTATAGGAATATTACTTAGTTATCAATTTATAACTTCTTTAATGAAATTTTTTTGACTGCGCTCTACCGCTGATCAGACCACGTGAATGACTCCAACAGTGAAATGTAAAATTCCACATTTATGTTCAGCTAAGTGACGAATTTTGAATATAAATAGGGTAGGTAATCGGAAAATTACGGTTTCAATGTGGGAAATGGCTGCAAAAGCAGAGATTGAAATCATTTCTTACAAATTGATCATTGTTAACAATGAATTAACATTATTTCTGTGGGGTGCTTGTAAACAATGGTTTAGGGTGTTACAAAATGTAAAGTGCTGAAGTATATTGTGTGCGTGATCATTAGTTAACATTTAGCGTGGTTGAAAAATGTGCATTTCATGAGAAAATGCGTCTGTCAACTAAGAGACAAGCTTAAGGGACGCTTTCTATTCTATTTGCACTAATGAGGTGTGTATGAAATTTGCTCTTATTTTCCTTATCTCGATGATTGCTGGCGTGATGTCTGGTGAACATTATCACTCTTTTGTCGCTGGTTTTGCGGTAGCTGCATTGGCTGTAGGTAGCGGCTATTGGCTGGCGTTTCGTAGCTCAGCCCGTTATCCGCAACTTGCATTATTAATGCTTCTTCTTGGTTTAGTTGCAAAGATGGCAGTGACAGTGGTTGGTGTTATTTGGAGCATGAACGCAAATCTGATTAACTCTCCAATTGTGTTCTCGTTATCTTACTTATTCTTCTCTATTGTTGTGACTTATGGTTATTTCAAATTGCGCGAATACCAAATGAATCGCCGCGTACAAACAGAGAAGAAAGCATTGCAAGCGCAAACAGCTTAAACGCTTTAAACTAATTTATTGAATATAAAAACGGGCTGTCATGAGACAGCCCGTTTTTGTTTGTTTCAAAACCACAAACTATTTATGGTTTGAGAAGTTCTCGCCTTTAGCCATTCGATCGTAAAGGATCACGTTTACTGCTGCGGCTAGGTTCATACAGCCTTGGGTTGGCACGTAGATAGTCTCACGGCAGAACTCAGTGATTTCTTTCTTCAAGCTGCCATCTTCTGGGCCAAAAATGTAGAAAGCACGAGGTGGGTGTTTGTAATCAGGTAGCGGCTTAGCATCGTCTGTAAGTTCAACAGCTACAGGTACACAACCATGCGGTAATACAGCTTTTAAATCTTCAACGCCGATTAGTGGAATATCGCGGTGAACATTTTTAGTGTCAGTACAAAACTGTTTAGCAAGGTCGTATCGAGTGCCTGTGTAGTAAACAGAATTCACGCCATAGCAGCCAGCGGCACGCATCACTGATCCAACATTTTCAGGGGTTTTCGGGTTAAAAAGCCCGACACAAGAGTAACCTTTGCTCATAACACTCATCTTAATTTTTGAAATGATGCGCGATTATACGGACTTTTTTGCTAAAGATCAGTTATTCCTAATATGCTACCGATCTCTAGACTAGGCTTTATTTTCTCCTGTTGCTTTTTCTTTATTAATTAGTCAATTAGATTTTGGTTAGTTGTTGAATAAGCTGATGTGTTCTATCGTTTAAGATATCGACGATACATAAGGTCTTTCCATTTTTTGCGCTCTTTTGGAAATTTCTTGTGTGATTCTGCATGATATTTGAGAGGTTTTTATGCAAAGGGGAGTTGTGCTAAAGAAGGCTGCATGGACTGTCGGCTTAACCTTGATGGGAGCACCCTTGGTACAAGCCGAGGTTGTAGAATCTACCCGTCTGATTGGCTTTGGTGAGGCAAAATACGCTGAAGACTTTAAGCATTTTGAGTACGTGAACTCACAAGCCCCAAAAGGCGGCAATGTTACATACTCAGAAGTCGGAACGTACGATAGTTTTAATCGTTATGGCTCCCGTGGTGTTTCTGTTGCAGGCGCCGATAACATTTACGACTCTCTTTTTGTTGCAAGTGAAGATGAGATAGACAGCTATTACCCACTGATTGCTGAAAAAGTGCGTTATGAAGATGACTATTCATGGATGGAAGTCGATCTAAATCCTAAGGCCATTTTCCATGACGGGCGATCTATCACAGCGGAAGATGTTGCCTTTACTTTTGAGAAGTTCAAGACGCAGGGTGTCCCTCAATTTAAGATTTATTATAAAGATGTCAAATCGGTTAAAGCGGTTTCAAAGCAAACTGTACGAATTGAAATGGAGAAACCTAACCGAGAAGTTTTACTTGCGCTAGTGCAAGGGCTGAAAGTGCTCCCTAAGCACTACTGGCAAGATAAAGATCTTAGTGAACCATTAAATAAGCCACCTATTGGAAGTAGCGCATATCAGATCAGCGATTATCAGTCAGGACAGAGTATCACTTATACACGCGTAAAAGACTATTGGGCTGAGCAATTGCCAGTGAATGTTGGGCGTAATAATTTCGATACCATCCGCTATGACTACTACCGTGATGCGACCGTGACTCTTGAAGCATTTAAAGCTGGTGAATACGATTTTAGGCAGGAAAATGTCGCTAAGTTTTGGGCGACTTTATATCAGGGTAAAAACTTTGATAGCGGTTTTATCAAGAAAGAAGAAATTACGCACGAGATCCCTCAGGCGATGCAAGCGTTCGTTTTTAATACGGAACGTCCTTTTTTTAGTGATGCACGCGTACGTGAAGCCCTAAACTACGCCATGGATTTTGAGTGGATGAATAAGACGCTGTTTTATAATCAGTACACGCGTTCACGAAGTTATTTTCAAAATACCGAATATGAAGCCAAAGGCTTACCATCTGATGCTGAAAAGCAGTTACTAGCACCTATCAAAGACCAAATTCCTCCACGAGTTTTTACCCTAGAGTATCAACCTCCTGTGTCTGATGGTTCGGGGCGTATTCGATCTAATCTGCGCAAAGCTATTTCATTATTGAAAGAGGCTGGCTGGGAGCTTAAAGACAAGGTCATGACAAACGTGAAGTCAGGAGAACCGCTGGCGTTTGAGCTCATGATTTACAGCCCAACCTCAGAGCGTATTGCGATTCCAGTTCAAAAGAACCTTAAATTGATTGGTGTGGAAATGAAGATCCGCACTATCGACACTACCCAATATATTAAGCGCTTACGTGACCGTGATTTTGACATGGTGTCGCATGGTTACGGAGCGAATAAATACCCAAGTACCAACTTGTTGATCGGCTGGAATAGCAATTATATCGAGAGTTCATACAACACCGCAGGGGTGAAAGATCCAGCTGTGGATTACCTCACCGAGAAGATTGCAGAAAATCAAGAAAACCCACAAGCCTTATTAGATTACGGGCGGGCACTAGATCGAGTCTTACAGTGGAATTTCTATGTGATCCCCCAGTGGCATTTGAGTAAGTTTCGGATTGCAACATGGGACAAATTTGAACGTCCTGCAATTCGACCTAAATACGGTTTAGGGCTAGATACTTGGTGGGTTGATGTGAATAAAGCAAGCAAGCTACCTAAGAAGCGTCAGTAGCAGCTGAATTAATAGAAAGTATTGCCCACGGCTTTTCATTTCTGTGGACAATGCAGTGAACAAGGATATTGAATGGCAGCATATATTCTTCGTCGCTTGTTACTGGTGATCCCCACATTATGGGCGATCATCACTATCAATTTCTTCGTGATCCAAATTGCGCCAGGTGGACCAGTAGAGCAAGCAGTGGCTCAGCTTGAAGGTCACTCATCTGGCATTATGGAGCGCTTTTCTGGCGGTGGTCAGGAGGTACAACTTGATGGTGCAGGGGAAGGAGAGCAAGCCAGTGGTTACCGAGGTTCGCGTGGTTTAGACCCTGAAGTTGTTGAAGCGATAAAGAAGCAGTTTGGTTTTGATAAGCCGATGCTAGAGCGCTACATCGACATGCTGAAAAACTACGCCACGTTTAATTTTGGTGAAAGCCTATTTAAAGGTGGTAACGTAATTGATCTAATCATTGAACGTTTGCCCGTTTCCATTTCTTTAGGTCTATGGAGCACCATCATCATCTATTTGGTGTCTATTCCATTGGGTATCGCTAAAGCCATTCATCATGGTTCACGGTTTGATGTGTGGAGTAGCGCCGTTGTGATTGTCGGCTACGCTGTTCCTGGTTTCTTATTTGCGATTTTGCTAATTATATTCTTCGCCAGTGGTAACTATTTCAGTTGGTTTCCATTGCGTGGTTTAGTGTCTGCTGATTGGGATCAAATGACCTGGTATCAGCAAATTGGTGATTACTTCTGGCATTTAGCATTACCCACTTTAGCTATGGTGATAGGTGGTTTTGCCACCTTGAGCATGCTCACCAAAAATTCCTTCCTTGATGAAATTAACAAGCAATATGTTGTTACCGCGAGAGCCAAGGGGTTAGACGAAAACAACATCCTATATCGTCATGTTTTTCGTAATGCGATGCTGATTATTATTGCCGGCTTTCCAAGTGCTTTTATCAGTATTTTCTTCACCGGCTCTATGTTGATAGAGGTGATGTTCTCGCTAGAAGGTATTGGGCTCCTAGGGTTTGAGTCCACTATACAGCGCGATTACCCAGTGGTGTTTAGTTCTTTGTATATCATGACGTTACTTGGCTTGCTGTTAAATATTCTCTCGGATATTACCTATACCTTGGTGGACCCGCGTATTGATTTTGAGGCGCGCTAATGGCTATGACTCCGTTAACTCAGCAGCGCTGGCTTCGTTTTAAAGCGCATAAGCGTGGTTACTATTCTCTGTGGGTTTTCTCATTGTTATTTGTGCTCAGTTTATTTGCTGAGCTTATTGCTAATGATAAGCCACTGTTGATCAGCTTTGATTCACGATGGTATTTCCCTGTGGTTGAACAGTATGCCGAAACAGAATTTGGTGGGGACTTTGCTACTGAAGCCGATTATACCGATCCCTTTGTCGCTGAGTTAATTGAAGAAAAAGGCTACATGATATGGCCTCTTATCCGGTTTAGTTATGACACTATAAATTACAACTTGGCAGGGCCAGCGCCTTCAGCACCGGACGGTGTGAATTGGCTTGGTACGGATGATAAAGGGCGCGATGTGCTGGCGCGAATTATCTATGGTTTTCGTATTTCAGTGTTGTTTGGTTTTGCGCTCACGATTATCTCCACCATTGTTGGCGTAGTCGTTGGGGCTGCACAAGGCTATTACGGCGGCTGGTTTGATTTGATGGGGCAGCGCTTCATTGAAGTTTGGTCAGGTATGCCAACCTTATTTTTGCTGATCATTTTATCGAGTTTCGTTGAACCCAATTTCTGGTGGTTATTGGGCATTATGGTGCTCTTTAGCTGGATGGGGCTGGTGGGCGTGGTTCGGGCGGAATTTTTGCGTTGTCGTAATTTTGATTATGTTCGAGCGGCACATGCTTTGGGCGTCAGTGATGGGCGGATCATGCTGCGTCATATGTTGCCTAATGCCATGGTGGCATCTTTAACCATGATGCCCTTTATTTTGAGTGGCTCAGTAACCACGCTTACTTCACTCGACTTTTTGGGCTTTGGTTTACCTGCAGGTTCACCGTCTTTGGGGGAACTGCTAGCTCAAGGGAAAACCAACCTCCAAGCGCCTTGGCTTGGGCTCTCTGCTTTTGCTGTACTTTCAATCATGCTGAGCTTACTGGTTTTTATTGGTGAAGCTGTGCGCGATGCTTTCGACCCACATCATCAAGGATAAATCATGACAGACACTGTAGCCTCTAACGATAATTCACCTATAAGTGCTAATAGCGCTAATGGGCGTATGGTAACGAAAGATGCTTTGTTGTCGATTGAAAATCTTTCAGTTGGCTTTTCGCGGGGCAATGGTGAAACATCACAAGTCACCCACGATGTGAGTTTGAGTATCAAGCGGGGTGAAACCTTAGCGTTAGTCGGTGAGAGTGGCTCTGGTAAGTCTGTTACGGCTAACGCGATTTTGCGTTTATTACCCAAAAGAACAGCGCAGTATCTTGGCGGGCATATCCATTACGATGGCACTGATATGTTGCGTTGTAGCGAACGTGAAATGCGAGGTTTTCGTGGCAACCGCATAGGGATGATTTTTCAAGAGCCGATGATGTCGCTGAACCCGTTACATCGAATCGGTAAACAGTTGTGTGAAACGCTAGCTATTCACCGTGGGATGCGAGCAAAGCAAGCTGAGCAACACGCATTGGGTTGGCTAAAAAAGGTTGGGATTCGCGATGCAGAAAAAAGGCTAAATGCATACCCTCATGAGCTTTCAGGCGGCGAGCGTCAGCGCGTGATGATAGCGATGGCCTTGGTCAATGAACCGGAACTTTTAATTGCCGATGAACCAACGACTGCATTGGATGTGTCAGTTCAAGCGCAGATCTTAAAGCTACTTAAACAGCTGCAACAAGAAATGGGCATGGCGATGCTTTTTATTACTCATGATTTGAGTATCGTGCGCCAAATTGCTGATCGTGTGGCTGTGATGCAATTAGGGAAGTTGATAGAAATAGATGACAAGCACACTATATTTACTAACGCCTCTCACCCTTATACCCAAAAGCTGATTGACTCTGATCCGAAAGGTCAACCTGTTGGCGTTAACATGAAATCGGATGCGATGTTTGATGTGCAAGATTTGCGGGTGTGGTTTCCCATAAAAGGGGGATTACTCAAGCGCACGATTGATCATGTTAAAGCTGTTACTGATATTGGTTTTACTCTTCGTAAAGGACACAGTGTTGGGTTGGTAGGGGAAAGTGGCAGTGGTAAATCGACCACAGGAATGGCATTGCTCAAATTGGTTGAGAGCCAAGGTTTAATTGCTTTTGACGGGCAAGACATCTCTGCGTTTAATCGTAAACAAATGCTACCGTTCCGGCATCGGCTTCAAGTGGTATTTCAAGATCCCTTCTCTGCGTTAAATCCGCGGATGTCAGTGGCACAAATTATTGGTGAAGGGTTAAAAGTGCATGAGCAGTTAACGCCTGAGCAGGA
Organism: Photobacterium jeanii; assembly: GCF_001650345.1. GTDB lineage: Bacteria > Pseudomonadota > Gammaproteobacteria > Enterobacterales > Vibrionaceae > Photobacterium > Photobacterium jeanii. Next base: position 905,853 of record NZ_LVHF01000033.1, read on the forward strand.
AGATACAGTGATTTGCCAAGCGATGCGTGATGTGGAGTTAGATCCTGAGACTCGGCATCGGTTTCCAAATGAATTTTCTGGAGGGCAGCGCCAGCGTATTGCGATTGCGCGTGCTCTCGTCTTAAAGCCTGAGTTTATTCTATTGGATGAGCCAACGTCATCGCTCGATCGTACAGTACAAGCACAGGTTCTAGATTTGCTGAAAGAGCTTCAATTGAAGTACGGCTTGAGTTATCTCTTCATTAGCCATGATCTGAATGTGGTCAAATCCTTGTGTCATTACACCTTGGTGTTGCGCCATGGTGAGGTGGTAGAGCAGGGCGAGACGGCACAGCTATTTAGTCAGCCGCAGCATGAATATACTCAGCAGTTAGTTCAATTGTCATCGGCAACAGAAATTGCATAAATATACTTAACTTCCTTTTCGTTGATGTGATATATCTAATTTAATTGAATCAAATGATTATCAATAAAACACAGGGAGAGAACGATTAATGGATAAAATCAACACGGTTGCTATTGTTGGTGGCACTCATGGCAATGAGTACTCAGGGATCTACTTATTACGCCATTGGGACAAGCAACCTGAGATCGTTTCGCGCAGTTCGTTTTCAACACAAACTGTTTTTGCTAATGCCAAAGCTCACGATGAAAATAAACGTTATTTAGATGCTGATTTGAATCGTCAGTTCGGAATGGATGATTTGAATAATTATGAACTTCGTGGTTATGAACAATGCTTGGCAAAGTCATTAAATCAACAGTTGGGTCCGAAGGGTAACGCGAAAACGGATTTCATCATCGACTTACACAACACCACCAGTAACATGGGGCCATCTTTGATTCTACTTCAAGCTGATGAGTTTAATCGTAAGATGGGCGCTTATGTGAAAGATAAAATGTCCGATGCCGTGGTGGTGTTTGAAGATCACGCTACTGTAGAAGAACATTACTTCGTGAGCTCAATTAGCAAGCAAGGGGTGATTGTTGAGATTGGTCCACAGCCGCAGTCGGTGATCCGCCAAGATATTCTTGATTGGATGGCTGAGATGACTAAGCACATTCTTGATTACATTGAGCTCCATAATACTCAGGCGCTACCTGATTTATCGAGTAGCTACGAAGCCTTTAAATACACAGAGACTCTGTCTTTACCTTTGGATGAAAAAGGTGAGCGAGCAGGAATGGTGCACAAAGCGGTTCAAGATGCGGATTTTTCGCCTTTAAAAGACGGTGACCCAATTTTTACGCTGTTTAATGGTGAAGAAGTGTACTGGCAAGGTGATTATATTGCGTATCCGCACTTCATTAATGAGGCCGCGTATTACGATAATAACTTGGCGATGTCACTGGCTGAGAAAATTATCGTCGAAACGGTCTAGTTTGATACAGCTTGTTACTTATGCGAGGGGAGATGAATAGTGTGATCCTCGCATCTTGACAGTGGTTTTGTATATAATCGCCTGCAACAAGATAATTTAAGTATGTAAGCACTATGAACCGTAAAAAGAAAGTTAACGAGATTCTGAAAAAGAGACTGAAGAAAAAGAATGCTAAATTGCACAAAAGCAATAAGCCTCGTTACATATCGAAAGCTGAACGTGCCAAGATGGAACTCGAAAGTGCACAAACGACAGAGCCACAACAAGAGAGTTCAGAAACAAGCGCTGACTCTGAGTAATTCAGGCTTTAATTTTTATACCTGTGACAGTATGTTAGTAACAGTTTCGGTATGATTTATTGAAAATAAAGACCCATCAAGCCCTAATCAGAAGAGAAGGTGTTTGGCTGGGTTTTTATCTATTTTTTAGTGAGGAAAAACATGATTTCAAAGTGGGCAATACGATTTAATCAGATGGCTGAACTGGTTGCCTCTTGGAGTAAAGATCCTTCGACCCAAGTTGGCGCTGTGATCACCAAACAAAACCGCATTGTTTCTGTAGGCTTCAATGGTTACCCACACGGTATTTCGGATAGTGCGGAAACTGATGATCGCGATATGAAATACTTGAAAACATTGCACGCAGAAGAGAATGCCATTTTGTTCGCTAAGCGTGATTTAGATGATTGCGAAATTTGGGTGACGCATTTCCCATGCCCTAACTGCGCTGCAAAAATCATTCAAACAGGCATTAAAGCGGTGCATTGCCCTGAGCAAACAGAAGACTTTTTGTCTCGCTGGGGTGAAAAAGTGAAAGTAAGCCAAGAGATGTTTATGCAAGCAGGCGTGAAAGTAGATTGGTTGCCACTTGATGAGCTTGAGCTAAGCGCTGCAGAAAGCTAATACATAAGAAAGTATGTATATGATTAGAAAACAGAGCCAATTGGCTCTGTTTTGTTATGTGCAAGATGTAAAACGTATTAAACGAAGCGATGTTCTTTACCCATTTGGAAGGTGCTTTGCACTTCTAACGCTTTGTTAAGTAAAGTGATGTTGGCTTTATAGCCCGCAGCAATACGCCCGTACTCGTTTTCAATCCCCAAAGATTTAGCCGGATTTAAACTTGCTAAGCGAAGCGCTTCTTCTTTGCTGACACCTACGTGCTCAATTAGGTTACGTACGCCTTCAATCATAGTGATGGCTGCGCCTGCGATGGTGCCATCAGCATAGTGACATTTTCCATCGGTAACATAGGCCGTTGTACCAGCCATGTCGTACTCTTTCATGTCAGTGCCTGCTGGGTTTACCGCATCTGTCACCATGAATAGCTTGTCGCCAAGTTGCTGGTGAGCAATGCGTACTGAAGCGTAAGAGGAGTGGATACCATCAACAATAATTCCTGCGTATGGCTTTTGATCAAAGATATAACCAACCGTACCAGGTTCGCGTGAACCGAGTGGTGTCATTGCGTTGTATAAATGCGTTGCCATGGTGATACCGTGTTTAGCGGCGCATTCGTCATAGGTAGAATTGGTATGACCCAGTGAAACCGTAATGCCAGCTTGTGTCAGAATATCGATCACTTTCTGCGAAGCGTTCTCTGGTGCCAGTGTTAACACGCTGATGTGTTTCGCATTGTCAGCAAGGTAGTGGGCAGTTTGCTCGTCAAGTTTACGAATACAATCTTCTTGGTGAGCGCCTTTTTTTTCTTTGCTAATGAAGGGACCTTCAAGGTGTAAGCCTAAAATGCCTTCGGCTTGTGGATCTTCAATACTTGCAACCAAATCAATGACTTCTTTCATTGGTTCTTCGCGGCTTGTGATGAAAGTCGGTAAATATTGGGTTGTGCCATGACGTAAGTTGGTTGCGTTCATGGTATCTAGGGTTGCTTTACGGCGATCAGTATTTAGCAGCACACCACCACAGCCATTGATTTGAACATCAATAAAGCCAGCCGTCGCAAGGGCGCCTTTTCCATCAATGGTATCTGCCGGTAATTCCGCGGCTTCCATTGCAACAACGCGTTCAATGGTATCGCCGTTTAAGATAATCGCTTGCTTGGTATGGATTTGGTGCCCATCAAAGACATCAACATTGGTGATTGCACGTAAAGTCATGGCATGATTCCTTTTCACCAACCAAACCGCAGCTACATTGATTGGTTCTATTAAATTATAGAAGGTGGCAGTATTTGTCAGATCTATATAACGCCACTTAATTCTTGGTTAAAAATAAGATACGCCTGATAACGTTAGAGGTCAATGCTTGAGCGTGATTTTGCTTTTAATCATACGTATAGGTAACTTGATTTTGGTTATGGAGTTATTATCTAAAACAGGGGAGGAATTAATTTTAATCATGATTTTGGTAAATAGGCACCGTCTGGCAATAAGTATTTAGAGTGATTTTTACTCATTTAATGTAGGTTATTCATAGAGGTCTTTTCAATTTTTGAAGCTCAAGAGCAAGTTTCTAGTTCTGTTCTTGGATCCTCTCATCCTCGGGCTGATAACGCTTTTGAACATCCTCAGAGTAAGGTGTGTTATTAGCTAATTCGGAGTAAGGATCCATCGGTGATTTCCCTTTCAAAGCACTGTGTGCACGATATCAGTTATAACAATATCGGAATTCAACTAGATGCTTATTGGTGATTGTCAGTTCGATCTCTGCTGTTGGGTAATATGCACATTTGTCAGTCTTCTGAGACCGTTCAATCTTGCCATTGAGGTGTGAGTGAGGCTGGTTTATTCGGGGGGAATTTTATTCCATATTCTTTGAGCATCTATTGAACAAACACATCAAAGAACGCTCGACCTCCTCTGTCGGGTTGAATTCTCTGAATTGGAAGAGGCATTTCGTCGATCACACATTCAATAAAATCTAGCGGTTAGCTGCTGTACAACGTGAATAGCACTGCAAAACACGGTCGCGAGTACAATCATCGATTGTCGTGTATTGACAAACTCTAGGAGTGATTTTAGAAGTATCCATTTGTACTCTATCGCCAAGAATTGGCCGTTCATAGTGCTGAAAGTCTTGCTTCCTAGGGTATGTGACAATTGGGGGGAGCATTGGAGGTTAGCACTTTATGGATGGTTGCGGTGCTGAAATGAAGATTTTGAGAGCGTGCCAATTCATTTGGAGCTTTCTGCTCCAAGGTTTCTATTTTTCCTCATATCCAAAATCAACTTTTCAATATCAGGAGTAACTTTAATGTTAGGATAAGAATGAGGTTTTCGGATAATGCTTTTTTAAGTACGATAAACCATCGTTTTCATATCGGGTTATCCACTTGCGAAGTGTTTGTCTTGAGATACCACAACGGTGGCAAACCAAGGCTGCATCACCGCATTCTTGATAGAGTTTTACCCAATGTAATCTTTGTTGAATTTCTCTGTCCATAGACATCCAGTATAGTGACAGGATATCTATGAATTACATACTTAATAACTTGTTAATTATATAGCTCAATAGTATCTTCAATTTCAGATAATCGGCTAAAACTTTTATTGTTACAGGTTATTTTTTGTTTTTTATTTTCTATATCAATCTCTATGCTGATCTCTCGAGTATCTTCTCCTAGTTCAGCACTATTGTATTCTGTGAAAGTTAAGTTTTTCACGTTATTCTCTGATTTTAAAAATAAAGTATGCTCATCAACTAACGACCTGTGGTAACTACCTTTTTCAAATGTTGAGTGTTCAAACTCACTTAGTGAAATTTTATCGTCGAAATTAAATTTTTTAAGTGTTAGTGCACTGTCTTCTAAGCATAGTAAAACTTCAACATCGGCAGGTATGCTGGACTGACAGTAAAAAACCTCAGTTTCACATTTAGCTGATGTAGCAAATGATAGAGACATTAAAGCGCTAGTGATTAAAGTAAGAGTGATTTTACGATGCATGTTTTTTATAAGCCTCTGCAAGTTTCGTATCGTACTTATTTTTCTTATATTCAGAGCCATTATAGCCCTTGGCAAACTGCGCCCAGTTTTTCTCGACCATGTGATTTTTTAATCCGCAGCTAACTATAAAAGATAAGAAAGCATCGAGTTGTTTTTTCTCTGACTTATACATACTCGAAACAAAACTTTCTACGGTATCAAATCCCGCTAATTTATGGTTAAAACCCATAATTTGGAATGCGCCCCATGATGCTGACTTTAATGCGTGTTGAGGGGATAAACTAATCGCATCCTCTAATCGCGGATATTCTTTTTCGCCACCTTTATAGAGTGTTCTGTTCCAGGTTCTACTGGATATATGAGGGTGGCTGACATCAAATTGCCGCTTCGTTAATTTAGAAAAGATGTGTGCTTCAAAAAGTATTTTTGGCTTTCCACTTAGTAAAAAGGCACTCCCGCGTGATTCAACATCAATAACGGCTTTTATAACAGCAGCCTCACAACCGATCTTCTCAGCCATTTGGTCGATATCATGCTCTGTTATTTTTTCTGAACTCGAAGCAACAGGCAGGCGATACGTAAGGGCATTTACTGCTGTTAGTTTCTCATTAAACTTTCGATGACTTCGGCCATTAACATCAATTTTTCCGTCGGGGCGAATCATACCCACAATCTGTTTTTGAAAACACTTTATAGCGGCAACAGTCTTAGAGCGTTCAGGTTTAGAGCCTAATTTTCCATCAACGGCTAATTTTTGCGTTGGAGAAATGAAGTGTATTAGTTTATTTAAGGCTTTTTGAACAGATTTTATGTCGTTTGCTTTATTGTCGCCGTGAAGACCAACAGAAGAAGTAATATGAAGATTTGCCATAAGTGAACCTATATTTATGACTCAGTAATAGTAAGCTGATGTCTTGTATTTGCTTTTTTATCAAATCTTTTGGCTTTGATTGAAATAACAATAGGTTAGGTTTCGATTGATGTCACATTATGACATTGAGTGAGAGTTTATAGCAGCAAGATCTACAAAGGGCATGAGCTTATGACGCTACGTGTGTATCATGATGGTGTGATAGCTGTTCCTGAGCGTGGCACGTATTCTAATTATCAACAATGGCTAGCTTGGTACAAAGGAAAGGGTGTGAATTTGGCGAGTAACAGGCGATTACTTTGTTTAAAATTGATAGCCCTTTAACTAACAGGGCTATTTTATCATTCATAAATTAGATTAGCCGCGACTTATCGCTCGCCAACTGGGATCATAATGTGAACATAAGGTGTGTCTTTCCACATAACATACGGGCCGCCGTTATTTGGGTCGACAGGTAGCGAATCCAGTAAGCTTTGATCGGGCGTTATTATCATCAGGTGTGGTCCTTCTTTGACCCACTGATTATCTTTGGTTTCACCTGTAGCATAAGGATCGATATTACTTGCGCCTTGGTCACCTGCAAGCATATAAGAGATGCCGATTGTTTTTGCTTGGAACGGTTTTTTGTTCATCCAAGCATCAGCCCATTCCATCCAAGCTTCGTCCATACACATTGGCGCTTTACCTTCCATCTGTGGTGGAGTAGGGAAGCAGGTATAACGGCTATCACCTTTTTGTAAGACATTCTTATCCCAATCGAGCACGGTGACTTTGTCTTTTAGTGTCGGTGGTGCTGCGCTTAATGCATCTTCTAGCATCTCTTTAGGGCTGGTATCAGCCGCATAAACATTACAACAGAGCCCTGCCAACAGCGTACTGGTTGTTAAGATAGTAAGTTTGTTATTCATAATTTATTTTCGGATTTTTATCCGCCTTGATTAGAACGCACTTAATTATAGGTGACGTTGTCACTCTGGGTTAATTAAGTAAGGCTTAAGCAAAAATCTCGTCTTATACAAACTTAGTCTTCATGGTTAGTAGCAAAAAAATACTTATTCATTAATGCGTTAGTATGGGCAGGCAAAGTTATGCGGGATGTGCCTATTTATTGATTTTAAGCAAACTGACCAATGTACCTTGGCGAATAAATCCATTAAGGTGTCGCTGAATTCTGTTGGAGGTGGTATGAAACCGCAAACCGTCCTAATGAGCGTTGGTCTTGTTATTGCGCTAGGTTCATTAGAAAAAAGTATTGTTACAACGCCTTTGCCGATCATCGGTGAAGAGTTAGGTGCGGGTCAGGCACTGACTTGGGTGATCACAGCTTACCTGTTGGCAGCGACAGCTGTGTTGCCGGTATATGGCAAGCTCAGTGATCTCTTTGGGCGAGTCAAAATGCTCAATATCAGTATTGTGTTGTTTTTGCTTGGCTCTGTGGCTTGTGGCTTAGCACAAGATCTTACTGGCTTGATTGCTGGACGAGTGCTTCAAGGTATTGGTGGTGGTGGTTTATTAGCACTGGCCTTTACCGTGGTTGCTGACTGCATTCCTGCCCGTGAAGTAGGTAAGTATCAGGGCTATATTTCGATCGTATACGCAATTTCAAGTATTGCGGGACCTTTATTGGGCGGCTTTTTTGCTGAGCACTTAGATTGGCGCTGGGTATTTTGGATCAACCTGCCATTAGGTGCACTGGCGATTTGGCTGGTAAATACCAATTTAAAAGGGTTAAGCAAGGGGCGAACCACCAACTTTGACTGGCTAGGTGCTCTATTGTTGATGGTGACATCAACATTGTTGCTTTTGATCATCTCACCAGAGTCGGCATTACCGAACAGCATTATGGTGCCAGTGCTTATTGGGGTGATGCTGTTGTTGTGGTGGGTTGAGCGTAAACATCATGATCCTATGTTGCCATCACGTTTGCTGCACTTAAATGGCTATATGACCAGTGTCGGATTAATGATGTTCTCTCAGCTTTTGATGTTTGCTGTCTTGGTTTATCTACCGTTACAGCTGCAATGGCAAAAAGGCATGACAGCATCGGATAGTGGTGTGCTTATGATGATTTTCATGTTTAGCATCACAGCTGGTGCTTTTAAAGGCGGGCGAATGATTGCTCGCACTGGCAAGTATAAACCTTTTGTTTTAGTCGGTTTCGCTTTAGCTGCCGCCTCTTTTTGGTTGCTGCACTACGATCTGTGGGTTTCATTGGCACTAGGTGTTGCAGGACTGGGTTTGGGATTCACTATTCCCTCATTAAGCGTGGTGGTGCAAAACGTATTACCGCCTGCTGATCGCGGTATTGGAATGTCGATGTATAGTTTCGGTCGTGAATTAGGAGGGGCGGTTGGGGTTGCACTGTGTTCTGCTTTATTTCAGTCGCAATTAACAAGCGGTGGTGAAGTCGCTGCAAGTGGTCATCACGCAGTATCACTTGATCAGTTTGGTGCGGCTGAATTAGCGGCTGGCTTTAATCTGATTTACGGTGCGATGGCTGCTATAGCAATGCTATCGCTGATATTGACTGTCATATTGCTACGTCATCAGTCTTTAGAAGGAAGCGTTTAACACTTTCTTTATTTCCATCCTGTTACCTATTCACGCCAGCGACGTCTTAAGAATCAAACAGATTGTCGCTGGCGTGTTGCTTTTCTATCGGGCAGAATAGCCACCTTTCAAAATTGTTGTACTTCGCCAAAGGAGGTTGAGCTTTCCGTTGGCGAGAATGAGGTTTGTCATGTCTTGGTCCGACTGGCCATTTATTCTATCGAGCGTCTTTGCTCAGCTTGTTATTGGTGCGTTTATTTCGCTTGGCTGTGTCATCTTAAGTGGCAAGTTATGCTTCGGACAAAGTGATAGGGTGCATAGAACCATGCCTGCACTTTGGCTGATGATGTTTGTGTCGTTAGTGCTGCGCGAAGGTAACTTAATGCTAATGCAGCAACACTCGCCATTTACTCTAACCAATGAAGTGCTATTGGCGATTGTTTTCTTTGGTTTAGCTATTGCATATTGGTTTGTAGAGAAAGCGCTGATTGGCCCAGATCTCATGCGTAAGGTGTTACTCGTGAATGTGATGCTGGTGGGTGTGGTGTATTTGGTCAATGGCTTTGTTGTTCGAGGCTCACATTGGTTGGTTATTTCTCACTTTTTAGCGACGACCTTAGTTGGTGGCCTATTGTTTGGTCATGCAGCGCTTGTTAGAGCCAAGCACAAGGTGGAACAAGTTGATAAGCTCTTACCAATTTTAGGCTCTCTTCTGGCGTTAGGCTGCTTTGTGTTAGGTGCGGCGCAGCTAACGGACTTGGAAGCGCAAGGGCAAGCGAATGAGCTGAATACAGCGCTGATGGCACAAATTGCGAGTCTTGGTGGGTTAATTGCTGCGGTTGGGGTATGGCTAATGCCTTTAATTACTCGCACTAAACCTGTACAAGGTGTGATGACGCTAGCTATCTTTTTGATTGTTGTGTCTTCGTTCTTAGCGGGGATCGGTATTTAAACTACTCTCAGCTTGAGGCACTTGAGTGAATACTCATGTTTTTATACTAAGGCGATACGAAAGCATCGCCTTTTTTAATGCTATTTGATGATAGAAATCAGCTGCTTAAATTGTTCACCTTGAGCTACTTTTTGTAGTTCAAACAGTGCCATTTCTGTACTGGTTAGTTTGATGCCAGCTAAAGACATTTTGTTTAAGGCTAGCTGTTTGTTGGCTTTGGTGCGTGAAGACACCGCATCTGTCACGACTTCTACGTGGTGGCCTGCTCGGTGTAAATCCATTGCCGTCTGGTAAACACAAATATGTGCTTCAATCCCCACAACTAAGATGCTGGTACATTGGGTGGCTTCAAGCGCATCAAGAAACTCGCGATTACCGCAGGCACTGAAGGTATTTTTAGCGATAGGTGCTTGGCTTGTGAGTAATGCTTGTAATTGAGGAATGGTTGCACCGAGTTTATCGGGTATTTGTTCGACCCAAAGGATAGGGAGCTGAAGAATTTGTGCTCCTTTGACCATAGTTTCTAGCTGCTCAAAAAGTGCTTGGTGCTGGTCCATTATCTGTGCAAGCTTCCCTTGCACATCAATGATCACTAGCGCGGTATTATCTGCATCCAGCATAAAAAATCCTTTTATCAAATGATTACGCTTGAACTAATTTTAGCACTTCACAGTAAGTACTAATATGTGCGCTGTTGTATTTAGCTTAAGAGGAAATAGAAGTAAAATATTGCGCTTCATACTTGTGTCATATACACATGGCTATTTTGAATATCACCACGTGACTTAATTTTAGAATCTATTAGGTTGGAAAAAACGGTAAGTCGCCAAGGTAAAAGATGAATTTCCAAATATTCATCATGGGGAAAGAGCAAGTCTGTGTTATATTTTGTCTTACATCACGTTTTTCTCGTAAGTAATTTCATTGCCTTACAACGTGATTTGCTCTTCATTTTTTGCTCTACGGGAGGATGCTGACTGATTATGATTCAACATAAAGCAGCCAAAATTACCATTGCTCATATCAATGACACACACTCTCATTTTGAGCCTTCCGCAATTCAACTTCATTTGCCGATGCCTACTGAGTTGGGTGAGACTTTACCGGTTTATGCCAGCTGTGGTGGATTTTCTCGTGTTTCATCGGCGGTAAAAGACGTAAAAAAACAAGCCTATGTTAATGGGCGTGATTTTATGTTTGTTCATGCAGGTGATTGTTTTCAGGGAACGCTGTATTTCTCACTCTATAAAGGTGTCGCGAACGCTAAATTACTGAATGCCATTGGTGTTGAAGCAATGGCGTTGGGCAATCATGAGTTAGACATGGGTAACCAGCCTGTTGCTGATTTTCTTGATGATACCCATTTCCCATTATTGGCAGCGAACTGGGATCTATCGCAAGAAGATCAATCGAAAGTGAATCCGCTTCGTTCTAAAAACAATGTTTACGCGTATCAAGCCGCGACAATCGACAAGCCTGCTTTTGGTCGTTACATGCTAAAGGATGTGGATGGAGAGAAAATCGCATTCTTTGGTTTGGCAATTGAGAATATGGAAGGGATTGCCAACCCAGATCCCGATACAAGTTTTGTCAATGTTGTGACCGCAGCTAAACAAACTATCGAAGAAATTCATCGTAACGGTATTAATAAAATCGTTATTTTAAGCCACTTGGGTTATGAGCGCGATTTGCAGCTAGCTCAAGAGGTTGAAGGTATAGGCGCGATCATTGGTGGTCATACTCATACTATGCAAGGTGACTTTAGTAATTTAGGTTACGGTGTCACTGATAAATATGCGCATATGGTTCACGGTACGTGCGTTGTGCAAGCTGGCTGTAACGCAATGTCGTTAGGGCAGTTAGAACTTGATTTTAACCCTGATGGCACCGTTGCTAGTGCGGGCGGTAAGCATGAAATTTTGCTTGGACGACAATTTACCCTTGATGCCACACGTACAGAGCATCTTGAGCAAGCACTTCACGATCAGGTGAAAGCATATCTGCAGTCTCAGCCGAATGTTCGGTTTTGTGTCAAAGATCCTGAAGTCGAAAACTTGCTAAATAGTGAGTATCGTCCTGCGGTTCGTCAGTTACAGACTCAGCATATTACAACGGTCGCAGAACCGCTTCGTCATACTCGAATCCCTGATGCTAAAGGGCCAAGCCAAATTGCGCCTTTAGTAGTGGATAGTTTCCGTTGGCAAGGTCTGCAGATGGGCTATGACGTTGATTTCGCCATTCATAATGCAGGTGGTGTACGTTCATCGCTTAATCCAGGACCATTAACGGCAGCTGATATCGCTGGGCGTTTGCTACCTTTTGCGATTGGGCTAATGGTGTATAAGGTGAAAGGCAAATATATCCGTGCGGCGCTTGAAGGTGCGATTGATAACGCCATTGATAATGGGGTAGAAGGCACAGGTAGCGGCAGTTTCCCTTACATTTCGAACCTGCGGTTTACTTATCGCTGTTGCTCCGCGAAAGGTGAGCGTGTTGAAGAGTTAGAGACTTATAAAGCAGGCTGTTGGCAGCTGATTGAGGATGAAGCGATTTATACTTCTGTATCATCGGGTTATACCGCAACAGGTAAAGAAGGTTACGATGCGCTCTTAAATTATGAGATGGAGCCGATTGCTTTGAATGTCACAATGGCTGAGGCTTTTGAAGGTTATGCTGCCTCACTGGCAGAATTGAGTGCGCCTCAGGAAGTGCGCGTTAATTATATTCCTTGCCAGTGCCCTGATGCGGCTTAAGCAATATTAGCAATCTCCCTTTTATTAGAGAGCAAGATTAAAACACCAGCTTAGGCTGGTGTTTTGTTATGTAGCAATGAGATCACGCAGATCGCTTGTAGCAATCACGGCTGTACATAATAGCGACAAAAAACGCTCAAGAATCATCCGTAGCGAACGATAAGTTAATAAGCGGATCATTTAAGGGCTGAATAATGAAATGTGAATGGATGGATGTGTTGACTGTTATTGGTTGGGTCAGTGCGTGGGCAATTTTGATCTATTTCATGCCAAATGTTGCGCTATAAAAATAGAATGATTCGCTAGATACAAAAATGGCCACGCACTGTGACCATTTTCGTTAAGCATATTGCGTATTATGCAATGGCTTCTTCTGTTTCATCTGCGCGATTCGCCGCTTCAGTTGCAAGGCGGTATGCAGCAAGATCTTCAATGGTTAGCACTGGCATATCGTGTTGTTTACCAAACTCAATAACCTCTGGTAAGCGTGCCATAGTGCCATCTGGATTTGTTAGCTCGCACAGTACGCCGTAAGGCTTCATGCCTGCTAAACGCATCAGGTCGATAGTCGCTTCAGTATGACCACGACGACCTAGCACACCCTGCGAGTTAGCTTTAAGCGGGAATACATGACCTGGGCGGCATAGATCTGATGGTTTAGCACCATCAGCGATTGCTGCTTGAATAGTTGTAACGCGATCCGCTGCCGATACACCGGTTGTAACGCCTTTAGCTGCTTCAATCGTAACAGTAAAGCCTGTTTCGTTTGCACTGGTATTGTTTTCTACCATCATAGGCAGTTCAAGTTGTGCTACGCGCTCTTCAGTTAGACACAAGCAAACAATGCCTGAACATTCACGGATCATCAGTGCCATTTGTGCTGGTGTTAGCGTTTCTGCGGCATAAATGATGTCACCTTCGTTTTCACGATCTTCATCATCAACAACAAGTACACCTTGACCTTGGCGAATAGCTTCAAGACCGGCTTCAACACGCTCAAAAGCTGTGCCGTAAGGGGATAGTAGTGACTGATTCATGGTAATTGACTCCAAAATTATTGTGATACCAGAATCAGGGCGTAGAAAGGCAGCGTTTCAGGAAAACTGAAATAACTTAGACATGCAGAAAAACACAGCTTTTTGCTGTGCAAAACCACAAAGATATAAAGTATGAGGCGACAAGATACACTTATCCCTCCACTGATCCTCTTTCATCCGGACTATGACCGTCGGCTCTGGGTTTTCACCAGATCTGCTGACCTTACTTGAATACTTGAGTTATGTGTTCAAGTAAGCGCTCGCGGGCTGATCAAGTCACTTCAACTTGATTTACCGCCGGTGGGGAATTTCGCCCCGCCCTGAGAATTCGCAAGCATCATAGAAAAATCAGTAAGCTGAGGCAAGGTCGTAGTCAAAAAAGATAGCCAGAGTTTGAACTTTATACGCTATTGATTGATTTGTAATCGACCTTGATGCAAGCGCGGCGCTATGAATTTGACAATGAGGGGAAGGGTATAAGTTGGGAGTTGAATTGCCCCCATCAATGCGAGGTACTCAGGACCAAGGTAACTACCAGCAACCGTAAACGTGAGAAGCACATTTCGATTAGCTGCGGTAATTGCTGCGAGCAGGGCATTATCGATACCCGTAGAGCGATAACAAAAATATCCGGCGATAAAGAATAATGTACAAATCGCTATGCCCATCGCGAGGTATTGAAGCCCAACCAAGGCTGAAATGTTAAACATTTCTCTAAACTCGCCAACTAATCCAAAAGGAAAAGCAAAAACGAGCAAGATGGTAAATTGTGCTAATTTCGTATGGACGCGGTGAAGGTAATCTGGATTTACGTAACGATGGCAAAGGGCTGACAGCAACATCGGCCCAGCAATGAAAATCGTTAAGCGCACAAAATAGCTCTGCATATCGAGTGAAAACTCGTTGCCCTCTATCAATAATAGATTTACGTAGAGAATAGCTGGCATCAGTAGTGTTGATGCTATTGTCATTGCCATGGCATTAAGAGTATCCAGCCCGATAGAGCGGGCAATGGCTGGAGTAGCAAATAACGACCCTGTAGCGCTAACAGCAGATATGGCAAGGAGTAGCGCTTGGCTAGCACCAAATAAATAAGCAATTGTGCAACTTATAATTGAAAGGCCGATGGCATGGAATAATGCATAGCCCCAAACCTTCAATGTAGCGAGTTGGCGGAGTAGCGCAGCTTGTTTAATTCCAAGCAAGGTAAAAAGCATTAGGAAGAAAAGGATAAAGGGGAGTATCGGAAAAAATGCTTGTGATGCAGTTGGAAATAGGAAGCCAATTATTGCTGCCAGCATTAAAAGTAATGACGAATGCTTTGAAATAAATGGCAACATAAATAATCCCTCCTCTTTTGTTGCCTTATTGTTACTACAGCTATTGATGAAAAACAAACTTATTCCAGTTTATTCATTAAATTGAGCGGATTTGCAGATCTATGCGTAAGTTTTGAGCTTGTATTCAAAGCGATATTAAATGTAGTTACAAAGTCTTAACCTATTATTTTTTCTAATCTTGCATAAGAATTATTGTCATTTTTCGATCGAAAACTAAGCGGCTATTATTACCACAGTTCAAAATTAAACCATAATAAGTAGAGGCAATCATGGCACAGGCACTTAACTTCGATACTATTGCTCCTTCAAGCACTAAGAATACGAAAGCCTATGCGTTAAATATCAAAGGATTGATTGCACACGCACTAGACATTCTATTCGGTGGTTCTAAAGCACCAAAACAGTACAATGTATCTGACTTACCTGCTCACCTTCAGAAGGATATCGGTATTTACCGTTAATAAGGTATAGCGATAGTCGACAATACGTTAGATTATATTTTCTAAACGCCAGCATTAAGCTGGCGTTTTTTGTTGCTTGCTATCTTGATTTCGTGACCATGAAGGGTAACCTGAACAAGTCGATATCAGGATAACCTGATGCTATACAAGGTTTTTTTGCTAATACTTTAACCTTGGTTTCATTTTTCTAACGTACAATATGGCATGATTGAAGAGTGGACGGCAGAACATGCGTCTACACAGGTGTGCTATAGGAGATAATTGTCGTGGGTTTCCTTTCTAAACTTTTTGGCTTCGGAAAAGAAGAAAAACAAGCAGTGTCAGTTGAACCAGTGGAGTACAACGGCTACTTGATCTACCCAGAACCGATTGCCGAAGGGGGACAGTTCCGCATCGCAGGTCGAATCTGTAAAACTATTGATGGCGAAGAGCGTACGCATACCTTTATTCGTTCTGATCTTCTTGGCGCAAAACAAGACGCCGAAACTTTTATGCTTGATAAAGCAAAAATGTTTATCGATCAAAATGGCGATCGAATGTTCAACTAATTATAAATCGCAGCTCTTTTGTGGGCTGCGTTTTCTGTATTTGGTTATAGCTAATTCAAATTCAGTATTGCGCTAATTAATCTGAAATTGTTATTAGTGAACCAAATCGTTTGCAAATTATGCAAATGAATGCGAAAGCGTGTTTTAAACCGGTGTTTTTAGCGCGATGTGTGGTCATTTTAGTCTATTTGCTCGCTAAATCTGCATGTATTAGTCATTTATGCAATGTATCTAGGCTAACACCCCGAAATATAACGTGGTTTGACCTCTGTCCTGACGTTATAAACGTTATTTTATTTCAATAGGCGGTGACATATCATGTAAATTACTGCCTTATTGTTGGGCTTTTTGTATTTTTCCTACAAAGCACTTGCTATTGCTCTGTCGGTTGGATACAAAATCATTACTTTAAATGCCAATGTTCAGGGAATAATAATGCTAATTGGTGTACCAAAAGAAATACTCGCGCAAGAAACGCGAGTGGCTGCTACGCCTAAAACGGTTGAGCAGTTATTAAAAATGGGGTTCAGTGTTGCCATCGAAAGCAATGCTGGTGCGTTAGCGAGTTTTGACAATGCAGCATATGAAGCTGCGGGTGCAACTATCGTTTCAACTGATGAAGTGTGGCAATCAGATCTTATTCTGAAAGTGAACGCTCCTCAGGTAAATGACGAAACGGGTGTTGATGAGTTTGACCTAATTAAAGAAGGCGCGAGCCTTGTTAGCTTTATTTGGCCTGCTCAAAACCAAGAGTTGCTAGAAAAACTATCGACTAAAAACATCAATGTTATGGCGATGGACTCAGTTCCACGTATCTCTCGTGCGCAAGCACTGGATGCACTGAGCTCTATGGCTAACATCGCAGGTTACCGTGCGGTTGTTGAATCAGCGCATGAGTTTGGTCGTTTCTTCACGGGGCAAATTACGGCTGCGGGTAAAGTTCCACCTGCAAAAGTACTTGTGGCTGGTGCGGGTGTTGCTGGCTTGGCTGCTATCGGTGCTGCGGGTAGTCTGGGTGCGATTGTTCGTGCTTTTGACGTTCGCCCTGAAGTAAAAGAGCAAGTTGAAAGTATGGGTGCTGAATTCCTTGAAGTTGACTTCAAAGAAGACACCTCAACTGGTGATGGCTACGCAAAAGAAATGTCAGATGAGTTCAACAAAGCGGCTGAGCGTTTATACGCAGAGCAAGCGAAAGATGTTGATATCATCATCACGACAGCATTGATCCCGGGTCGTCCTGCACCGAAATTGATCACCAAAGAAATGGTTGATTCAATGAAAGCGGGTAGTGTGATTGTTGACTTGGCTGCGGCCAATGGCGGTAACTGTGCATACACAGAAGCTGACAAAGTGATCACCACTGAAAACGGCGTTAAGATCATCGGTTACACCGATATGGTGGGTCGTCTTCCGACGCAATCATCTCAGCTTTACGGTACCAACCTAGTTAACCTTCTTAAACTGCTTTGCAAAGAGAAAGACGGTAACATCGACATCGATTTTGAAGATGAAGTGTTGCGCGGCCTGACTGTTATCAAAGAAGGTGAAGTAACATGGCCTGCGCCACCTATTAAGGTGTCTGCTGCACCACAGCAACAACCAGAGCCTGAAGTTGCGCCTCAACCTAAAGTTGAAGAACCAACTTCTCCTGTTAAGAAATACGGTCTGATGGCGGCTGGTCTTGCGGCATTTGGTTGGGTTGCGAATTACGCACCAGCTGAATTCCTTTCTCACTTTACGGTATTTGTATTGGCATGTGTGGTGGGTTACTACGTTGTTTGGAACGTAACTCATGCACTACACACACCGCTAATGTCGGTAACCAATGCTATTTCTGGCATCATCATTGTTGGTGCGCTGCTGCAGATTGGTCAAGGTATTGGTATTGTTACCATTTTAGCCTTTATCGCTGTATTAATTGCGAGCATCAACATCTTCGGTGGCTTTACTGTCACCAAGCGTATGCTCGAAATGTTCCGTAAAGATAAGTAAGGAGTAACAAATGTCTGCAGGAATTGTACAAGCAGCTTACATTGTTGCTGCATTGCTATTTATCATGTCTCTTGCTGGTCTTTCTAAACAAGAAACAGCACGAGCGGGTAACTATTACGGTATCGCGGGTATGGCAATCGCGCTTATTGCGACGATTTTTGGCCCTGAATCTCAAGGTACTGTGTGGATCATTATCGCGATGGTGATCGGTGGTGGTATTGGTATCCACTACGCGAAAAAAGTTGAAATGACTGAAATGCCAGAGCTAGTTGCGATTCTTCATAGTTTCGTAGGTCTAGCGGCAGTATTGGTTGGTTTCAATACTTATATCGACCACGGTGAACTGACGGGGGCGCTTCTTAACATCCACTTAGTGGAAGTATTCCTTGGCGTATTCATTGGTGCGGTAACTTTCACGGGTTCTATCGTTGCGTTCGGTAAGCTACGTGGTTTGATTGACTCTAAAGCACTTATGCTTCCTCATCGTCATAAGATGAACCTAGCAGCTTTGGTTGTTTCTTTCCTTCTGATGGTTCAGTTTGTTAATGCTGAAGGCTCAACTTTTGCATTGGTAGCGGTAACTATCATCGCATTAGTATTTGGTTACCACTTGGTTGCTTCAATCGGTGGTGCAGATATGCCTGTTGTTGTTTCAATGCTTAACTCATACTCTGGTTGGGCAGCGGCAGCAGCTGGTTTCATGCTAGCTAATGACCTTCTAATCGTAACAGGTGCTTTGGTTGGTTCTTCTGGTGCAATCCTTTCTTACATCATGTGTAAAGCAATGAACCGTTCGTTCATCAGCGTAATTGCAGGTGGTTTCGGTACTGAAGTTCAAGTATCTGCTGATGGTGAAGAGCAAGGTGAACACCGTGAAGCTTCAGCTGAAGAAGTTGCTGAAATGCTAAAAGATGCGAAGTCAGTGATCATCACTCCGGGATACGGTATGGCGGTTGCTCAAGCTCAGTACCCAGTACATGAGATCACTGAGAAACTTCGTGCGAAAGGCGTTGATGTTCGCTTTGGTATTCACCCTGTAGCGGGTCGTCTGCCTGGTCACATGAACGTACTACTAGCAGAAGCGAAAGTACCATACGATATCGTATTGGAAATGGACGAAATCAACGATGATTTCGAAGAAACTGACGTAGTATTGGTTATCGGTGCGAACGATACGGTTAACCCTGCGGCACTTGAAGATCCAAACAGCCCAATCGCGGGCATGCCTGTACTAGAAGTATGGAATGCAAAACACGTTATCGTGTTCAAGCGTTCAATGAATACAGGTTATGCGGGTGTACAAAACCCACTGTTCTTCAAAGAAAATACGCAAATGCTATTTGGCGATGCGAAAGCAAGTGTGGACGATATTTCTAAACACCTGTAAGCATTAGCTAGACAGTAAAACAAAAGGGAGCTTCGGCTCCCTTTTTGCTTTTCGAGATACTGTCGATATTGAAGAAATACCGCCTTTAGGCAGGAGGTATTAACCCTGCTAGTTTGGCTTTCATGTATGCAGCGATAGTTTTGCCATCTTGTAATTGGTTGGATGCAACCAACTTCTCAAATTCACTGACGGTAAATTCTTTCACTTCAATGATTTCATCATCGTCCAACTCACCATCGCATGGTGATAGCTCCTTTGCGACAAACAGGTGCTGAACTTCATCACAGAACCCTGGAACGGGTAATAGTTGCCCAAGGTTATGCCAAGTTGTTGCCGCTAATTGCACTTCTTCTGCCAGTTCTCGTTGCGCACAAAGCTCAACTTGCTCGCTGTCTTCTAATGTTCCTGCTGGGAACTCTAAAATCCATTGCTTAATGGCTGGACGATATTGATTGACCAGTACTAACTTTCCTTCAGCAGTGATTGGAATAATGATGACAGCCCCAGGATGCTTGAGCCAAGTAAAGCTGATATTGCGTCCATCGGGTAGTTGTTGGTTTTCTTCTTCAACAGAGAAGCATTTCCACTGGTATTGAGTTGTCATAATGATGTTTGAAATCTTATTGGCGGTGACTAATGTCTTGGAATTATATAAAAAAGCGACTCAATTGAGTCGCTTTTGTTTTTAATGCAGTGCCAAAGTTAAAATTTACGCTTCAACTGTGATTTCGTAACTGGTGAATTTACGGATATTAATTACGCCAGTATCAAAGATAAGGTACTGACCTTTAATACCGACAAGGGTACCTTCGACAACAGGTTCTTTATCAAAGTTATGTGAGCTTATTTTGGTTGGATATTCAGTGACAGGGTAACTAATATCAACGACTTCTTCGTTTAGACGTTCAATCGCATCTGAGCCGAAAGAGCCTGTTAGTTCTTCAAGTTTGGCTTGGATTTCAGGGATCAAACGTTGCGCTTCTGTCACTAAGTCGATTTCTTTGTTGTCGCCTTTAAGCATTGCGCGCCAGTTGGTTTTATCGGCAACAAGTTCAGCCAATGCAATTTCAACTAAACCCGATAGCTGACGTGTTTTTACTTTGAAAATCGGTAGGGCTTGAGTAGCCCCTTGATCAATCCAGCGTGTTGGCAGTTGGGTATGGCGTGTAATACCGACTTTTAAACCCGATGTATTCGATAGGTATACAAAATGCGGCACCATACAGAAGTTGTCGCCCCATTCTGGTTCACGACAAGTCCCTGCATCATAATGGCAAGTTTCAGGCTTCATGATACACATGTCGCAACGCGCTAGCTTTTTCATACAAGGGAAACAGTGCCCTTGCGAGTAGCTTTTCTTGGTTTTTTTACCACAGGCATCACAGAAGATGTTACCAGTGAATGTCATCTTGAGTGGCTTACCAATTAGCGGGTTTAAAGCGAGTAGGGATTCGCCAACAGGTAATTGGTAGTTAACGGTATTGGTCTCAGGACACAATGCCGACTTCATTTTACTTAAAGTTCCGTGCATGACTTTGCTCTAGTTTTTATATAGTTATTAAGTCATCAAGTGTAGCTTGGCGATGACTTTTGTTGGGTATTTATTTGATAAAAATAGCTTAATGCTAGCTCGGCTCAATCTGTGGTGCTAATAGGGCAGATCAAAAGCTCACTGTGCGATAAGCGTTAATGATATGGCTAACGTCAGTGGCGTTACCTTGCTGTATTCTTTGGTAGTGACTTAGCGTTTTCGTTAGGTATTGTTGCGCGACCTGTTTTTGATTTTCTGTTGTTGCTTGCCAAATCATGTCACCAACAGGGCTTACAGGCGTATCTTCTTGCGAAAGCCTAGAGTGTGAAGATACTAGGATGATTTCGTAGAAACGTTGGTTGTCTTCCACCAACACTTCCTGTTTAAGACGGTAGTTAAGTTCAATTAGTTTTTGGCGCAAAACGTATTGATGATGGACAGGGCACAGTAGGAAATCGATATCAAGATCTGGGTTTGCTTGTTCAATCGCATCTATAAATTCAATCATTAAATCACCACCAACACCAGCGATGATGATCAAGTGTTTGTCATCTTTGCTAAATTGTGAAAGCGGTAATTCGGCAACATTCATACAGTGTGTATGCCATGCTTTTGAATCAGGAAAGTAACGTACTAGTTTGTTTTCTAACGCTGACATGAGCTCAGGCACAATATCGACAAAATGAATATGGTCGGCAGCTTGTCGATTTAATAGCGCAGCACCAAGAAACCCGTGATCGCAGCAACAGTCCCAAATATGTTTGTACTCTGATGTTACCAGTTGTTCGATCTGTTTAAGTCTTTTGCTGAGTTTCAAGGTAAATACCTGTGTATTGGGTAAAACGGTGGGCATTGTATCGTTTTCTGCACGCCAGCGAAATTTGTTTCCGTAACTGATGATTTTCATGAGCTTAGTGAGCGATGAAGAACGTTAAGCGGCAAAGTGGAAGTGTGGATGTGAACGTTTGGGTGTTAAGTTGTAAATCAATGTAAGTTGTATGTGATAGCTGTTTACTAAATAAAGAAGCTTGGTAAGATCGGTTCATCGAGGCGCATATGCGCTTGGAGTATACTTATCAAAAAGTAAGTGTTCAGATAACTACACATGGAAGAAAGCGATGAAAACAAAAATGATGATGGCAGGCTTTGCGCTGGTTGCCACAACCGTTTCTGCCTCTCCGTTCGAAAAGCCTGAAGACGCGATTCACTACCGCCAGTCTGCATTTTCTATGATTGCTACAAACTTTGGTGATATGGCGGATATGGTCAAAGGTCGTAAAGACTGGGATCAAGCACTCTTTAGTAAACGCGCTCAATATATTTCTACATTGGCTTTGATGCCAGCTGAGGCATTTAGTGTTGATGGCTCAGACAAAGGTGATACCAAAGCTAAACCTGAGATTTGGACGGACTGGGACGGTTTTACCGTTAAGCTTAATAAGTTTCAAACTGACTTAGTGAATCTTGCTGAAGTGGCCTCACAAGGTGACGAGCGAGCAACCAAACGAGCCTTTGGTGTTGCAGCAAAGAACTGTAAATCTTGTCATAGTGACTATAAATTCAAATAAGCCTAGCTCAAGCTTATTTAAAGAGATAAAGAAAACCCGAAGCAATAGGCTTCGGGTTTTTATTTAGCTTGCTAGGACTATTCGAGCCCAAATTCCAGGTGGCGTTGTTACACCTGTAGTGGCTGAAACAACTTTGCCATCGCGTAAAATTACGATGCTGGGCGTAGCCAAAATACCAAAGGTTCGACCAAGTTGACCTGAAGGATCGTTGATCACTGGATAGTGGTAGTCATGATGCTTCATGTAGGCATTAACTCGCGCATTCTCACCAGACGTCATCGCGACAGAATAGAGTGCGTATTGACTTTCATTATCTGGTGTAAGCCAGTTAATGCTAGGGCTCACAAAACGGCAAGCACCACACCAAGTCGCCCAAAAATACAGAACCACTGGCTTATCAAAGCTTTCTGTAATCGGGTTTATGGTTTGACCTTGGGTTGTTTGCAGCGCCATAGGTGAAAACTCGTTCTCGGGTATGGACTGGTTTCGCCACCAATCCATACCGATACTGATCACCAGTATAATCGCACCCATAACAGCAATTTCTTTTAACCCGCGTTTTAGCTTGGCTTGAAAAGTCTTTGCTTTCTGATGTTTGGAAGCAGTGTTCATGTTTTTTACCACCTTCGATGTCTGCTTAGACTCAGGGTGATTAGCCATTATTGCTTCCTTGTGCCTGCTTGATCGCAGTCATGACTTCTTCTGCACTCAAGATCACGGGTAGCTCAATACCTTGTGGGGCGTTAGGGCCATACACGATATTAAATGGAACACCAAAGCGCCCGTGAGACTGCAAGAAACCAGTGACATAATCTGATGGTGTCGTCCAGTCTCCACGCATTAACACTATGTTGTTATCGCTTAGCTGGTCGTAAACTGGGTTTTGCAGTAAAACACCAATTTTGTTTGCTTTACAGGTGATACACCAATCAGCGGTAACATCAACAAATACCGTTTTGCCTTGCGCTACTGCTTGGTCAATTTGCTCTGTTTTGAGTGTTTGCCATGCGTGATCGGCAGGCAGTGGCGTTGACCATTTATCAGCAGTTACGCTACCAACAATTAAGCTTCCCGCACCGCCAAGTAAAATGACCGCTAGTGTCAGGATAACGCTTTTACGACCCTTAACCTGACCTAAACGCCATAGCAGTAGGATACACGCAGTAACAGCAATACCTGCCAATGTACCTGTGCTAACAAAGCTCTGCATTAAGCTGAGTAACCATAGACTGGTGGCAAGCATCATCAAGCCGAACAATGTCTTCACATGGTTCATCCAGTTACCCGGTTTCGGCAGTTTGTTTGCCAGTTGCGGGAATAGGGCGATCAGTAACCATGGTGCAGCCATACCAATTGCTAAGGCTGTGAAGATAGCAAACAAAGTCACTACATCGGCACCAAGCGCATAAGCTACCGCAGTTCCTAAGAACGGAGCACTACAAGGTGTTGCCAATAGCGTTGCAAACATACCTTGTACAAAGTGACCAAGGTACGAATTGTCACCACGAGTTGCTAACCAAGTATTAGCACCGCTTGATAGGCGAATTTCAAACAGCCCCAGCATGTTAGCGGCAAATAGACCTGTGATGATGATCATGGCGCCAATAAAGTACGGGCTTTGGAATTGGATACCCCAACCAAGTGCCTGACCAGATACTTTTAGTAGGGCTAAGAAGCCAGCTAATAGCCAGAATGATGCCAAAATACCAGATGCAGATGCGATGAATTGTGCGCGGATCTGGCGGCGTTCTAGGCCTTGAGTTGAAATGATACTGCTAAGTTTCATACCAAGTACAGGAAGTACACATGGCATGATATTTAGGATTAATCCGCCAATTAAGGCGAACACAATGGTTTGCCAAATACTGGTTTGATCAATATTTGCAGCTAATGGCAGGGTTGATGCGGTAATAGGCTCTTCAACTGCCATGTCTTTATCTGTCACGGTGACATTCAGCGCTTGTTGATCAAGCTCAGGCTTACCAAACCAACTGCTGACTTTGAAGGTCGCGATTAGCTGGTTTGCCGATTGTTTGATTTCCGGAGTGCTGAATGACACGTTTTCAAGTTTGCTGCTAAAGCTATCAACAAACACATCGGGTTTTTGCCAAGCGTGCGTGTTGCTGATCAATACAGATAGCTCTTGCTTGTCACCATTCCAGCTTGCTTGGTCGATAGTGACGTTGTCACTGGTTAGCGGTACCTTGCTCATCCCTTGGTTATAAAGGTGCATAGCATCAGCAAAAGGCGTCAGCTGAGTGGGATTGAAATCCATCACCACTTCATAATCTGTCAATACACAAATACTGGTACAAGACGACATGGTTAGCTTGCCAGAGAAAAAGACAGGTTTGTTAAAGTCTTCTACTGTCAGCGTCATAGGGAAGATGACTTTATGCTTATAGCCTAACGTCTCAACGCCCAAGAACTCGTAGCGTTTGGGCATTGGCCAATGCCACTCAAGATCCTTGAGATTATTGGAAAGCTGCCAGTCAATTTTCGGAGCAACACCACCTTCGCCTGGCGAGCGCCAATATGTTTTCCAGTCACCTTCAAGGTCGACTTCAAGTAAGCCTTCAACGGTATTTTTCGCGGGATCTGATTGACCCGTTAGCATGAATCGCACCTGTACAGGTGGATGCATCGGGTTATGTAGCCAGCCCGTGTTGTATTCTTTTGCCTGTGCCGTAAATGAGAGCAAGCCAAATAGCAAAGTTGCCATTAGTGCAAGCATGGTATTTCGGTAATAAATCATTTTTTTCAACGGTAAAACTCCAATAAACACAAAATTAAAAAACATGTTTTGGTGTTGTGTTTATTCTCTAAATACACACAGGGTTAAATGCCGACGTCGAGTTTCGGGTATGGGCTCTGTTAGCGTAGGGACAAAGGTATGCCCTATATATAACAAGCTTAACAGAATGAAGATGAAAGGAAGGTAGAGTAAGCCTAATTCCAGAGATTGTAGGTGAAGTTGTAACAGGTGATCAGTCATCTCACACTGTTCACTCAAATTGGCAGCTTCATCTTGTGTTAATTCGGTTTTCGCCGCGTTAGATGAATCCACAATGTTAGCGTCGTGTGTGCGAGCACTAGAAATCACTTCTGAGCTGGAACTTGAGGTTACATCAGAGCTGGAAAAGTGACTATTAGGGCAGGTGGTTGACCATCCAGCGCGTTGACTAAGGCATACCAGGATCACCAAGCACACCATCGCTAAGATGAACTTAGCAATGCGAGGTGATGATGATGGATAGCGAATGAATGTCATTGGTGTCCTAATGGAATTACTTACAATTTGGTCAATTTTGAATCTGTATTACGACTCTACGTAGTTTGCAGAGAATAAGGCGAACCGTCAATCTGGCTTTCCTTATCGTTATAAGCCTTGTTTCACTTGGTACGAGTGGCTTATATGACCGACAATGTAGAGAAAAAGTTTCGCATATTTTGATGTATTTATTAAAAAGCGCAAGTTCGTACAATTTTGCATGAAAAACAGGGCAATAAATGTGCATTATGCAGAGTGAAAGCTGTTGTGGCTGTTGGGTGGGCGCTCTTTCTAACTTACGCAGATAGCGAGCTTATTCTTCTCTATCAAAACGAACATCAAAATGAACACCAAAAAGAGCGGCAATCGAAAAGTCGACTGCCGCTGTCAGCAATGCCTAAGCTTGCTTGTTTCGCAAGCACATAGCGTTAAATAAATCCGTTATTCTCTAAAATTTCACATCGCCCCTGAGCTGACAGCGTACCGTCATTATTAGGTATCGCGTTGATGGCGCGATCCCAGTCTTGTACCGGTTTAATACCTGTGCGATCGATCATCCAAACCGTATCTTGCTGATCAGACGTTTGAGTCGGAGTAAACATTTCCGGCTTAAACCATTCACCTGATACAAGGCTCATCATTTGCTTGTCTTTTGGCGATGGTTTTACTGGCGTCGATTGAATGTTCAATGCTTTGTTAAACACAAACGGCAATTCGTCAGCATGACAAACACTGCCAAAACAAGAGAAGAAGGACGGTAAGAAGGTCTTGAGTGACCAAACAGGAAAGTCCGACTTGTAGTTGTAATGGTATAAGCGTGCTTGGTTATTTTTCGCTACCTTGCGGCTTGGGCAAGTAAAGACCATGTCATCTATTAGCATTCTCAGCCGTTTAATGTTTTCAGTCGACTTAAGACTCTCACTTTTTGATGACGGTTTGTAGTGAGGAAGATTCAACAAGGTATCAACTTTCTTAGGGAACAGTAGCGCTGATACCAGAGCAGGATAAGTTGCGTACTTTGGATTAAAAGTAATTTCTTGTTCACTGCCTAGTGCTGGAATGGTGAGAGTAATATCACGATCGATCAGCATCAGCGCTTCAAAGATTGAAGTGAAGGCATTGGCTTCACTATCGTTGAAACTAATCACTGTCGGTGTTGAACTAAAATCAGCAGTATGTGGTTGGCTGAGTAAAACACTATGCTCAGGGTTTTTATAAGGCCAATTTCTCTTTTCACTGTACGGTGCGAAAGCCAACACTCTTGATAGAGCGGGCTTCATGTCACTTAAGTAATCAAATAGGGTACTTGCAAGGAAGTTTGGATTTTTACTGTAGGCGCCAATTTTCATTACTTGTTGTGTTGAGAGACTGTCCCATGAAACGTCATTGTTAGCGTCAGTACCAAATGTTTCGTTTTTATAAGTATTGAGCTTTGTCGCTATATTCTTCGCAGCTCTGAAATTTTTATATTCAATACCATACGGGTTACTTTGCATGATCGCATGATGGAATAGCGGTTCGCCTGTTTCTTCATCATTTGGGTTAAGCTGGTGGATTCCGACTGACATAGCCCCGGCACTTTCGCCGAATAGAGTCACGTTATCTGGGTTACCACCAAAATCGGCAATATGTTCTTTCACCCATTTTAGCGCCATACGTTGATCATGGATGCCGAAATTACCACTAGTGCCGTTATCAAGATTCAAGGCACCAAAAATACCTAATCGATAGTTAAGAGTCACAGCAAGAATGGGCTGATCGTTATGGTTAGCATTGGCAACAATCGCATCACCATGGTTGAGCGGTTTAGAGCCAGAACCTGCCTCAAATGCGCCACCATGAATAAATACATACACAGGAAGAGGGGCATCATAATGCTTGGTTGGTCGCCAAACATTGAGGTAAAGGCAGTCTTCTGACATTTGCTTGCTATCAAACTCGCTAGCTTTACCTTGAGGGCACATTTTGCCAAACGTTAAGGCTTGGGTAAGAAGTGGGTTACTTGGTTGATATGTGTGCGGTAATTCAAAACGGTTAGCTTCAGCATATTTAATGCCTTTGAATACCTCAACTTGATCATCAACATTAGGGCTATTTTTAACCTGCTCGACAAGCCCTTGATATTGCGTGCCGTTTGATTGAGCGTAAGTAAAGACGAGTTGCTCTTGGTCTTGATTGTCATTGCCATTACATCCTGCGAGCAACAGGGCGAATAGGCTTGATGAGATAATTTGAGCTCTGTGCTTAAAGTTAGGCGATTTTAGTAAAATATTATTCAACATGACGAAAGTGTAAATATAAAATTGATTTTGGTTTTATTTTAAATAAAGCGTAATTTGGCTATGCGTCACAATTATAGTTACGCACAGCAACAGCACTTATTTGATTTTAATAGCAAAGAAGTGCGAATTGTTTTAAAACTATTTTGAAAGCTAATTTGAAAATCAGATAAACCACTTGGTAATAATTGAAGGTGGTTGAGCAAGATGATGACAGAGAAAAGGATAAATATAAAGATCTTGTGCGGAGAAGTAGTAAGTAAAGGCGAAATATCGCCTTTACTTACCTGAGTTAATTTGCATTAACTTGAATAAGTGCTGAACAATAACTATTTAATTGAATTCAGCAAAAATTCCATTACTGGATCTGGCTCAATATCCAGACTCAGTGCTTTTGGCATATAAGTTGGTTTTTGAAGAATGTCACGTGCGATTAACTCTTCTAATAATGGCTTAAATTCAAAGCCAGTTTTACCAACAAATAGTGCGGTTAAGTCTTGCTCGTGATAACAGTGTAGGGCGTCTTTTAGACCTCTTAAGTATAAGAAGTCTTTAGTGAAACCGCCGCCACGATAAACGCGTGCGGTAATGGTAAAGGCTTCATCGTCCGACAGTTTGTAATCCTGCTTAAGCGCATGGAAGGTGTCGTTAAAGCTTTCACCGTTTACCATTTTATCGACCGCAATCACACGCAAGGCCAAGGTTTTCAAGCGATGCAGAGGGAAGCTACCAGCAAGGTGCTCACACAGAATCGCTAAGCCTTCTTGTGTATGGGTGTTACCCGGTAATCCAAGTTTGAGTACTTTCAGAGGCTGTGCATCCGCATTGGCTGTGGTTACAAGGTGTACCCCAAGCTCATGGTGGATCAGCGCATCTAAATCACCTTGGGTGAAAGTGCTATTGGCGTTCACTTTAATGCTGCGCCCACTTACCATAGCGCGAGCAATTAATGTTTTTGAGCTAACAACACTACATTTAACACCGTATTCTTCAGCCGCCGCTTTAAATGCGGTAATGGCTTCTTTTGCACTAATGGTTGCTTCGACTTTTTCCTGATATTCGCAAGCGTGCAAAATAAATTTTGCATTTGCAATATCACGATCATCTGGCTGACCATAATAACGTAATGAGTTATATAAAAACTCATCAGTGCCAATACTGGTTAATAGATCAATCCTTACCGCAAGTTGGTCGATAGTTTTGCGATACATTTTTTGAATATCTGCATCGCGAATATCTTCCACAGGTAAACGGTATAACTTTTCACGGAATTTATAAGGATCTAGATCCAGTTGTCGATACGTAAAGGCCGGTTGATAAGTAAACGGCTTATTTAAGAAACGACGTTTTTCCTGTTTTAAGTTAGTCGGGTTGATATAACTTAATGTATTTACACCACGTGCAATACTAAATAACTGACGGTCAAGTTTAATGACTTCACGCGGTAATTTAGATGCCAAAATATGATTGCTGGTTAAGCGTTTTGCTTTTGTTCTTCGGCGAAGTGTGAAAGCAGCATGTTCTGTTACGACAGTTTTCATCGCTTCTTTCATTTTTTCAATCACTAGTGGGAAGCTTTCACCACCCACTTCGTTCATGAAGATCTTTTTCACTTCGATCGGAAGAAGTAAAGTTTTCTTAAAATGTTGCTTTACAAAGCTAGCTTGGTAGCCCATGCCCTTGAAAACATCATTTTCGCTTGCTGTCACATCAATATTTGGCAACTCGATGTCATTCAGTTTTGCTAAGCACTCATCAATTTCTTTGCGCCACTGCTTTTTATTAACTTGGGCAGTGCCTAAGTTAAAGGTCGGCGTTGGGCGGTCTATGCGTTGATAATTGTATGAGTGGATATCATAAATTAAGCAAAGTCCGAACTCTTTTTCTAACGTTTCAACTAAGCACTTTAGAATACGATAGTAACGTTGGTGCTTTTGCTGAGACGTTGCGCGCTCTGTCTCTGTTAGCGGGGTAGACCATACAGATTTACCCCAAGCTTCTTCATAAATACAAGCGTCATTGGCACGGTTTAAATCGTACTCGTAACGTGAATCTTCACCTTGAAGAATAATCGGCAGCGAAGAGATAAAATCACCAGTGAAGGGATCTTCCTCAAAGTATCTTTCTTCTTCGTTCAACTCACACTTCGTGATGAGTTCGGTACGTAAGCGATGTCCATGGTGAATCGCAGTTGCAATGTATGGCTGATATTCGCTGATGCGAATGGTTAAACTGCCGTCGTTAAGCTGCGCTTCAAATGGAGTGAGGTGCTGGATCTTATCCAGCACTTCTTGTTCAGTAAGCTGTAGCATCAGCGATAACCTTACTGAATTCATTTTTACGCGCGATGCTTAGCTTTTTCGCCATCACAACGCTTTCGACAAAGTCGATCACTTCACATTGTAACTTGGTACGGTTTAGGCGGTTGATACGAGTAATGCCACCAGGGCTTAGCACGTTTACTTCAACCAATTTACCGTTGATTACATCAAGGCCCACAAAGTACAAGCCATCACGAACCAGTTTCGGGCCAATGTGCTTACATAGACGCAGCTCTTGTTTCGTTAGCGTATGCTTAACTTCTTTACCACCCGCGTGGATGTTAGAGCGTACATCGCCATTAGCAGGCACGCGGCGCATAGCACCAATTGGCTCGCCGTTCAGCATCATGATGCGAACATCGCCTTGCTCTGCACCTTCGATGTAATCTTGCAAAATCACATAGTTTTTGTCGTCGCCGATGTAGAAATCAAGCAGTGACTTCATGCTAGATTTTGCACTTTTCTCAACCAGAATAACGCCTTTGCCGCCGTAGCCGTTTAATGGCTTCAGGATCATGCGATCATTCGGGCTTTCTTCTAATACTCGCTCTAGGTATTCACGGTTTTTCGATACGTGAGTAACCGGAATAAATTCATTGTTTGGATCTGGTAGCGACGCCGTGTAAAGCTTGTTGTTTGCTACACGTAGACCATCAATATCATTCATGATGAAAGTGTGGTCGCGTACTGAGTCCAAAAAGTTCAACGCCATGGTATCTAGCGGTGGGTTTGCACGCATGAAAATAGCGTCGAAACCAGCAAGCGGCAATTGCGCTTTTTTAAATTCAGCTTTTCGGTAAAAGCTGGGAATATTACTAGATACTTCTTTATTTTTTAGTACGTGACAAAAGCCAATCGCCATACTGTCACGCATTGTTAGGTTATTTGGTGTTGTAATTGCAACGGTGTGACCGCGCAAAGCAGCTTCGTGAATAAGACGTAGCGTTGAATCCGTTTCAGGCTCAACTTTGTCCCACGGGTACATAACAAAACAAATTTTCATAGCAATTTACCGAAATATTAAAGGCTTGTGGAAAGCCCAAAAGCAACCAGCCACCCAAGGAAGTGATTATGGGTGGCTGGCATTAGAACAATTAAAATGACACTGGTTGAAATTAGGGGAGGTCGCTTTTGTGGCTTAGTAGGTACCTAATTCAACCGCTAATTATCAATATTCGAGATCGGAATCCCCGCCCATGTCGTCATCGAAAGACTGACTTTGTCGGCGAACCGAATCACACAGGGTGTACGTTTTTCTTTTCTGGCTAGTACGGGTAACGTATTTCATCCAGCATTTTGCGAAATCTGAACGTAATTCCAGTTGACCATTCATTTCGGCAACAAACTGGCGCTCAACCTCGCTTTCTGGTTCTAGCTCGCCAGAACAGAGTCGAGACATGGTTCGGCCGTAATTCTCTAATAATGAGGATTCACCAATAGTGAATACACCAGAGCGATTAAAGCCACGTGGGAAATTTTTATCGTCGTAAAATTTACCTTCACTTCTCATTTAACAGTTTCCTGATGCGATTTTTCGCAGATATTCGGGCACAGTGACAAACTTGTAAATCAAATAATATTCGTGATGACGATTAAATTTTTTAATCGTCTTTTGACTAGAATTAGGTGTAGTATCTGAGTTTTGTTGATGGCGGTTTGCTATGAGTAAACCTGTTGAAATATCAGCATAATTTTGTCATGTACTAATTTGACTAAGTCACTGGTTGGCTTGGTATTATCCCCCTTGTATGAGAGCAGCTCTGTGGATACCGAATTACTGAAAACCTTTCTTGAAGTCGCAAAAACTCGTCATTTTGGTCGTGCAGCGGACAATTTATATCTGACTCAGTCGGCTGTAAGTTTCCGTATTCGCCAGCTTGAAGGGCAGCTTGGTAACGCACTTTTTTCGCGTCAGCGCGGTAATGTACACCTAACGCCAGCCGGTGAACGCATGCAGCCATATGCCGAAGCCATTTTGCAAACATGGGGACGGGCAAAGCAGGATGTTGCATTATCAGATAGCTTAAATGCGCAGATTTCGATTGGTGCATCGGCTATGTTTTGGGAATTTGATGGTATTTCAGACTGGATTAATCGTTTATATAGCGCGATCCCTGGTTTGGCTTTACGTGTTGAATCGGTTCCTCGGCAGTCAATGGCGAAGCGTTTGTTCGATAAAAGTATCGATGTGTCGTTAACGTGTGAACCACCACGCATTGAAAGTATGCAAGTAAAGAAGGTTCGCGAGTTTCAGCTTCAGCTTGTATGTAATAAGCCGAATTGCACGTTAGCCAATGCGAAAGAAATGCCGCTGGTCTACCTTGATTGGGGTACACGTTTTTCAGTTGAACATGGTCGTATTTCTGAACTGGATAAAACGCCAATTCTTCATGCGCATTCAAGTAAAATGGCACTGGAATACATACTGAATAGTCCAAGTATGGGTTACTTACCGTCACCTGTCGTCGCGCAGAGTGTGGAAGAAGGTAATCTGTTTGTTGTTGAAGGTGCTCCTGTGATGGAGCAGCAGTTATTCCTAGTATGGAGTGAAGATAACGAGAAGGCTGAACTGATCGCAAGTATGGTTGATGTGCCATTTAGCCACTTAATTGAAAGCGTTTAAGCACATTGTTTTCCGATCTGAGTTGATAAATTTTGTTCATCATAACGGCGTAAATTACTTGTTGTACATGATGGCAATAAAGGGATTACTCTCAGGGTGTTGAAGAGGGTTTGAAATGGATTTGAGCCTAAATCAGTAAAGGCGTTGCGAATTGTGAGTAAGGTCAACCCGCAGCGCCAAAAATCGAGGGCAATTTAGTAATTCTGTCATATTCGACTACTAATATGCCCTTGAGTTAGCCATTAACAGCAAAGAATCAAAGCGTTAATGGCATAACTTCAACATTTATCAATTTATTACTCTGGATGTTTTCAGGAAACGAAAATGGCTAAGCTAGATCAAAAATTTTCCAAAGGCTCACGATCTAAGTTCAAGTTTGACGGTGAGAATGATTTTTACGATATGAATTCTCAATCGAAAAAGAAGAGACGTCGTCAGACACGTACGCGTTATGAGAGTCCAGAGTATAGTGACTTCGATTTCTAATCGCGTTGCTGTTTGAACCCCATACCATTGCTTTAACTCGTCGCTCAGGCTCTTGTTTTCTATCCGGCTAGTGTCACGGATTGATGAGCAAAGTATAATCAAAGGCATCCTACGGGTGCCTTTTCTGTATCTATGGCCTGTCTTTTTACTTATATACTTATCAATAACATTCAAGCTCGATGGTTATTGAGAGGCCGCAATGAATCCGTTATCAATGAAAAATGTGGAAAAGCTTATTGGTGAGTCTGTTGATTTGTTTGATGCAAGCGGAACAACAGGGCGGTTTATTGTGCAGGGAGTACAACAACTTGAACGACATGGGATGGATGACTATGGCCGTTTCGTTGAGCACTTTAAAATCCTGTTTGCAGGAGATGGTAGCTCTCACTTTCCTGATGGTCATTACCACTTTAAACACCCTAAGTTAGGGGAGATCGAATTGTTCCTCACTCACACTCATGGTCACGAGTATGAAATCATGGTGGATAGTCAGGTTATTTGTTGAGCGGTAGTTAATTTTTCCTTATTACTAAGGTGAGGGATCAATTCCTATTCGCTTAGATTCAGTTATACTCAAGGCAGAATTTACTTTAGTGAGAAAAATCATGCTTGATATCGATAACCTATCTATCAATCCTGAAGACCTTAAAAAAGAGCCAGAATTGCCAATTCCTTCTGTTGAAGAGCAGAAAGCAATCGTTGCTGAGCTGAAGCGTCTGGAAGAAGCGGGTGAATTAACCCCTGAAATTTTATCCGAATTTATGACAGGAAAACGTAAGCCAGAACAGGCTTAATATCCTTGTAAAGCATAGGTTTATTAACGGTCGCGCTGCGGCCGTTTTTTTTACTTTAGCTGAGTAATGTGTCAAGAGTCATTCCTGTGCTCAAGATCAAAAATTAAAATCATTATCTAGATCCCAATTTTATGTAGCATTAATCATTACGCAATCGGTTTTATAGTAATTTATGCAACGTTTAGAGCAAACGGAAGAGATTATTATGAAATTGCTATTTGACTTTAAGGGGATGAAGACGCGCTATAAAATTATTAAAAAGCGTCAGCGTTATTTTCTCTATGAGCGTAAATTTTTGTGTTTCTGGCTTAGTGATGGTTCTGTGTATCAATCGAAGCAGGAAGCAAGCAGCGCGATTCCATATTAAGTGATGCGGATGAGGCGGCTAATAGAACAACTCAGCAATGGTATCCGGCAAAAAGACGATACATACTTTCATAAACCACAATGCCCTGTATAAACAGGGCATTGTTATTTTATCTACGGCCTAAGTTTAGTGATACGTAAGTAATTAGGCTTCAACTGGTTCGCAGTTTTTACGTTGGCTGATGACAGAACGTAAACTATTAAAAGTAAGTACAAGTAGACAAGGCACTAACCAGCTCGCATGAGCTGAGTAAAGCGGCAAGCTTTCTTGCAATTGGGTATTGAAGTTGCCTGGCATCATATCAAGGATGGCAAGGGCATCTAGAGAACCAAAAGCAAGTGTTACTACTAATACTGAAACATGGCTTGGCTTAAAGCGTTTGTTCAGAGTGCCCACAAACGATGCCATAACCAAGGCGATAGCAACAGGACATAGTAACAAGATAGCAGGCAAGCTTACTTTGATGATTTGTGCTAAACCAAAGTTTGCGATCACACAGGTTAGGCTGACAACAACAACCGAGGTGAGTGCAAAGGGGGCTTTGAAAGACGCACGGTAGTATTCAGCACTTGCGTTGGTCAACCCAACAGTTGTCGTTAAACAAGCCATGATGATGATTGCCGCTAGTAACAGTTGACCGTATTCCCCAAAAATACCGTGAACGTACAGGGTTAAGATTTCGCCACCGTTGGCTGCGCTAGCAGCAACAGTGCTAGAAGTCGCTCCAACATATCCCATCGCTAAATAACATGCGCCCATTAACACCGCGTAGATTGCTGCAACATAGATTGAAACACGCGCAACTTCTTTAGGTTCGGTAACCCCTTTGGCATTGATTGCTTGGATGATCACCCAGCCAAAGCCAACTGCAGCGATGCCATCCATCGTCATATAGCCTTGAATCAAACCGTGTGTTACCGCACTGTTTTGGTAATCAGCGCTTGGTAGTTGTGGCACACCTAATGGCGACATGATTGCTGCAACCGATAACGCGACTAGCATTAGGATGAGCGCAGGCGTCATTACCTTGCCGATGTAATCAACTAATTTACCCGGTGTGAATGCCAGCAGTAGAGTGACACCACAGAAAATGATGGTGAAAAGGAGCAGGTGATCGCCCTCTACAAAAGGTTTAATCCCCATTTCGTACGCAACAGTCACAGCTCGTGGCATACCAAAAGCAGGGCCAATTGAGGTGAAAAGTAGCACCCAAAACACTTTGCCTAACCAGCTTGGTAGCGCTTTGGTAAGGTTGTTGGTCGTGGTAATGCGGCCAAGAACAATAAGTGTGAAAGCGGGTAAACCGACAGCGGTTACCAAAAAGCCCATCATTGCAGGTAGAAGGTTTGTGCCTGCTTCTAGCCCCATTGAAGGTGGAAAGATCAGGTTACCTGCGCCTAGGAAAAGGGCGAATGTCATTAGGCCTATAGCCAGTAGATCTTGTGTTCGTAAACTTGTGTTCATTGACTGTCCTACAATCTGTTTGAGAACCGTCTGCGAACTAATGAAAGGTAGGTATTATGGTAGGTAATCTTACTCTCCATCAGCTCGGCTGACGGAAAGCTATCACCGTCAGCCTATCGAATAATAATAATCGCTAGAATGATAGTGATAATTGATTGAGTTGCACGAACAGCTAACTCTGATTTTTTAGAGTATTGGGCAGTTTGTTTAGCTGTATGTGAAAACATGATGAACCTATATTCAATCTCGGCAACGCATTAACCATAATCTCATTAATAGCGGTTGTAAAGTTGAATTTTAAACGAAGTGAAAAATCATTCAGCGCTCAGTTTTCAATGCGTCATTTTTACAGTGCTACAGCGTGGTATGTAGGGTTATACAAGCTTGTTAGACATCAACCTATTTTAGGTGCCTGAGGTTAATTTTGTTTGTCGATAGGGTTGAACAAAAAAACGCCACTCAAGGTGGCGTTAGATTTTGATGTTGTGTTGTGATGGCTTTTAAGCGTTAGTTGGCTGTCGCTGTTGTCATACGTTTTGGTGTGAAGTGAACTAAACCAAACACAATGCCTACTGGTAATAGCCAGCTTAGGTGGAAATTGAATAGAGGTAGCCATTGGTTGAAAGTTGTTGTCATCGCGCTTGGTAACATATCAAGGACAGCGAAGGCATCGATAGTGCCGAAGCAAGCCGCTACGATCACCACTAGGTATTGATAACCTGCATCAATGATGCGCTTTGGCATAAAGATAATGCTCAGGATCAGCGCAACTGCGATAGGGCATAGAATTAAAATAGCAGGCAGGCTTACAGTGATAATTTGCTCAAGACCTGCATTAGAAATAACGGCGGTTAGAGCAGTAACAACAATGGCGCTGCGCTTAAACGGGATCTGATACGTGTTTTTGTAGTATTCGCCGTTTGCGTTAGTTAAGCCAACAGTGGTGGTTAAACATGCCATTAAAGTAATGCAGGCAAGCAGAACTTGACCTAATTGCCCAAATTCTCCCGCCGCATAGCGAGTTAAGATTTCACCACCGTTTGCTGCATTTGCAGCGATGGTTGAAGAAGTTGCACCTAGGTAACCCATCGCCAAGTAGCACAGTGACATTAATACGATATAAATGAAGGCAATCCACTTAGTGTAGTGGGCAAGTGCTGCTTTACAGGTTACACCTTTGCTACGAATGGTCGTGATGATCACCCAACCAAATGCCACTGCTGCTATAGCATCAAGCGTCATGTAGCCTTGGATAACACCATTCACTGCTGGCGCATCAAGATAATCTTGTGTTGCAGGTAAACTCGTACCCAATGGATTCACTAAGGCTGCGATCACTAAAAGCGATAACATAGCAATAAGTGCTGGGGTCATGATTTTGCCAATGTAATCAAGCAATTTACCCGGCTTGAGTGCTAGTAGTAGCGTGATAGCACAGAAAATCACAGAAAAAGGTAGTAGTAGATTGCTATCTGTGAAAGGTTTGATACCCATTTCGTAAGCGACAGTGACTGCGCGAGGAAGAACGAAAGCGGGACCTAAAGTGGTTAACACTAAGAACCAAAAAGTACGGTCCATCCACTTAGGTAGTGCGTCGGTGAGTTTATCTGCTGAAGATAAACGTCCAAGCACGATAATAGTTAGTGCTGGCAAGCCCACAGCGGTTAACAAGAAACCGCCCATCGCGATTAACCAGTTTTCACCAGCTTGTTGTGCCATCAAAGGTGGAAAAATGAGGTTTCCTGCGCCTAAGAAGAGTGCAAAGGTCATAAAACCTATTGCGGCTAAATCTCTCTTTTTCATGTAATGCCCTATATGTCTGTCTTTATTGTTTTAAGTCAGCAGGGCTTGAGAATATGCGCGTATTGTGTCGTTATTTCATCAGCCATGCTGACGAAATAAGAAATCTGTCAGCGTTAGTGAGTGACTACGACGACGACAGAGACCACGATGTGAGAAGCACTGGCATGGGTGCAACAACAGAGTTTCATATTGTTTGCGCTTTGCTTTAGCATATTTCACACTCGTGATTGAAAGAATGACCACAACATAAAGGGATATGTTGTGGTTGTAAAGAAAATAATTACAGAATGGTATATTGCACCTAAGCCGTATTTACTTGATATGTGGTGCTAATAAGGAATGTAGCTCAGACAGTGAATTGACTTGGTAGCAGGGCTTTACACCATCAGGCACTGTTTCTTGTTTAGCGTTAAGCCAACAAGTGGAGATCCCAGCATTGTTACCACCCAAAATATCTGAGTGCGGGTTATCACCGACCATGAGAATGTCACTTTTATCTGGGTGACCCATTTGCTCAAAGGCATGGTGGAAGATGGCTGGGTCAGGCTTGGCAACACCGACTTGTTCAGAAATAACCAAAGTTGAAAAGTGATCGGCAAAACCGGTGCGTTCTAGGCGAACTTGTTGTAATTCGGTGAAACCATTGGTGATGATGCCAAGTTGAACTTTATCTTTAAGGAAATCTAAAAGTTCTTTTGCACCGGGTAGAGGTTGGCAAATATCTGCCATCGCATTGAGAAAAGCACTGTTTAACGTTTGTGTTGTGACATCCAGCTTTTCTGCCCAAGATTTAAAGCGGGTATGTTGTAAGGTTTGCGCAGAAATTTTCCCGTCCTGATAGTCCACCCATAATGGTTTATTGACCAATTGATACTCGGCAAAATCGTCCTGAGTAAAGTTGACGTCAAAACGGCTGAACATTAACTCTAAGCCTTTAAATGCATCGAAATGAAATAGAGTTTCGTCTGCGTCAAACAGAATCCATTTGAAGTTCATAATTTTCCTATAGTGCTTGTTCAAGCAAATAATTGTTAGTCCTTTACAGGCGGCAGCGATTATATAACTGCTGGTGGCATTGAGCGAATTTACTTACAGAACATTGACTCATATAAGGATTAAATAAAAAACACCAAATGAAACTTGATGTATATAAATCTAGGCTAAACTAAAAATTGTGTTGATACATTAAGGCACTGATGTGAGCAGTAGAAGACATTAGGCACAGTAAAAGAAATACGGCGGCTAGGGATGTAGTTAACTAATGGAGTAACCTAACATGGCGAATGAAATTTTCTTTTATGAACCACAAGAAACATATGGTTTTTTATCTAATTTCGCACTAAGTCCAATTCAGTTAAGTGATGTAGTTTGGCCAACCAGTGAACATTATTATCAGGCGCAGAAATTTACAGATCCTGCGATCCAGCAACAAATATTAGCGGCTGACTCTCCTGAGCAAGCGTTTCAGCTAAGTCGTCAATATGAAGCTCAGGTGAAGACGGATTGGGATAATGTGAAAGATGCAGTGATGCGTTTCATCGTGTTTGAGAAATTTCGTCAAAATAAACACCTTGCTCATTTACTTGTTTCGACAGGAGAGCAAGTTATCAAAGAACATTCCCATAAAGACGCTTACTGGGGAGATGGTGGTGACGGTACAGGGCGTAATGAACTCGGTAAAATTTTAATGGAAGTGCGTGCTCATTTTGCACAAATAGAGCCATTTAACTTGGTACATTTTGTCGATAGTGCCAAATTACCCACTCAGTGGGGTACTTTTCAAATGTATGGTTTTACAGAAACGGCAACAGGCAAAGAGCATTTAGCATTAGTTTATGGTGAACTAGACCCTGAAACCCCGCCGCTTATTCGCTTACATTCGGAATGCTTAACCGGGGATGCATTATTTAGCGCTCGTTGTGATTGTGGTTTTCAACTTTCCCGTGCTATGCAAAATATCGTTGATGCAGGAAGTGGCGTGTTATTTTACTTACGTCAAGAAGGACGTGGAATTGGCTTAATTAATAAAATTAGAGCCTATCATTTACAAGATGATGGTGCTGATACGGTTGAAGCTAATGAGCGTTTGGGTTTTGCTGCAGATATGCGAGATTATAATTTTTGCCGTGGGATGTTGAGTTTTTTAAATATTAAGTCAGTAAGGTTAATGACGAACAACCCACGAAAAGTAAATGCACTAGAAAAAGCAGGAATTAAAATTACAGAAAGAGTCGCGTTACAAGAAGGGAATAACCCTCATAATGAAAATTATTTGAAAACGAAAGCTAACAAGTTAGGGCACATGTTTGATAAGTCATTTGTAGGCTAGTTATCACAACCGAAGCATAATTCACCTTACTTTCCAATTGGTGAATATAATCTAAAAATAAAGCCGAAGTGATTATTGAAATCAGAGCTTCGGCTTTTTTGTGTTTATATATTTTATAAAATAAGGGCGTGCATTTATTAATTCTTGAGGCTTGTCTTGTGTTAAATACACACGCTAAATTAGATAGCTAATATCTATATGTAAGTTTTATGGTAATTGGCTAAATGTATTTATTGATGATTGAATCTAAATCACCCGACGCTCTCAATTTTTCTAAGCGTTGATTGATGAATGTCTGCAATGTTTTATCCATTTTTGGGTCAAAAGCTAAGTAAATTGGATAGTCAGGTATCACCTTGCTAAACGATTGTGTTTTATAGCTTTTGGAGTCAAGTCCTTGTTTATCAAGGTTATATTTAATCCGAGAAGCCATCTCTACAAAACCTGCGTCACCCTGTAACTTTTTAATGATACGAAATGCCGCTTGGTAGTCTTTTACTCGTAACTCTTCAACTTCCCCTTTGCTGATGTAAGGCACTAATTGGGGATAATCAAAGCCGTGCAGCAAGACGACAACTTTATCTTTCATATCATCCATATTCTTAAACTCGATAGCATTTTTATTACTGCTTAATAAAACATGCTTGACGGTATAAATAGGTTCCGCAGAAAGATTTTCGGCTTGTACGCCTCCCCATGAAGGGCTGCCATAAGTGATCCAGTTATGTTCTCCACCAGCCTCTAAAAGGGTTATCATTCGGTTAAATGGGTAAGAGTGATAATTAATGTGATATTCACTATTTTCGAAAACTTTCTTTACTATATCGGTGACAATACCGCTGTGTTGAGTGTTATTTTCTTCGATCTGAAAAGGCGCAGCCTGCTTAGCAATAACATAATAATTGACGTCGGTGGCGAATGCATTAGTAGCGCTGAAAGCTAACATCATTGGTATTGATAAAGTGATTGTTTTATTCATGGCAAATCCTTTGTCATCAACTTCATATAAAAGTCTATTATTACATTAGTAGAATAATATTAAGTTGTGAGTTCAAGGATGAATAAAGCACATCAAGATCACGAAAAGAAACGCTATTTGGGCTTGGCAAAGCAATTATTGATTTATATTTTGCTGGTTACCACAGTGCTTACGCTGATGATGACAGGTGGAAACCTGTATCTGGATTATAAAAGTGATTTAGCAAACATTGAGAGTCGTCTTGAGCAAATCAATCAATCATCGCTGGAAAGCTTGACCTCAAGTTTATGGGTAGAGGATCGTGAACAGCTTCAATTACAAGCTGAAGGTATTTTTCGCTTACCTGAAATTCATTATTTAGTTATCCGCGATCCCGATGGGGTTATCTTGCAACTTGGCGAAGAGTTGCAAAAATACCAGTATGAGCAGTCATGGTCGATGGAGTTCACATCAAATAATCGCTCATATGAACTTGCCACGCTGACGGTGCAATCAGACCTTTACCAAGTCTATCAAGGCTTGATTGATAAGTTTATTGTGTTGTTACTGTACCAAGCAGTACAAACGTTTCTGATTGCGGCTTTTATTCTTTTCATTGTTTATCGCTTGATCGTGCGTCATTTGGTGCAGATGGCGACTGTTGTTAGTGAATTTGATGATAACCAGTTACCTAGCCAAGTCGATATTGAATCCCGTCATTTTGATGATGAGATAACACGCCTCCAAAACAGTTATAACTTTGCAGTAGACCGTATTAAGCATCATTACGAAGAGCTCGAACACGCTCGTGAGCAGGCTGTTGATGCGAATAATAAGAAAAGTGAGTTTCTCGCGAATATGAGCCATGAGATCCGCACTCCGATGAATGGCATTATCGGGTTGTCTTCTTTGCTGCAAGGTATGCCGTTAAAAGAAGATCAAAAAGAGTACGTTGATATGCTGCATTCATCGTCGTTGTCTTTGCTGGACCTGATTAATGACATCCTCGATTTCTCTAAGATTGAATCTGGTCAAATGGAGCTAGAGCATACTCGCCTTAATCTGTTTGAGCTCAATAAAGACGTCGAAACTATTTTCCTAGTTAAAGCGGCCGAGAAAGGCCTGTTGTTCCAATGCGCAATAGATAAGCAAATCCCTCCATTACTATTAGGCGATCCAACGCAACTTCGCCAAGTGTTAGTGAACTTAGTTAGTAACGCGATTAAGTTTACCCACAAAGGGCATGTTCAGTTAAACATGCATTTTGAATCATCAACTGATGACAAAGTGAAGGTGAAGTTTGAAGTCGTTGACAGTGGCATCGGGATCGCAGCGGATAAGCACGCAACTATCTTTGAAAAATTCCAGCAGGCGGATGGCAGTACCACACGTCAGTATGGCGGTACGGGGTTAGGGTTAGCGATTTGCCAACGTGTGGTTGATTTAATGGGCAGTAAACTTGAAGTACAAAGTGAAGAGGGCAAAGGTAGCACTTTTTACTTCTCCGTGAATTTCGAACAATGCCAAGCTCAACCTAGATCAGCATCTAACGGTAAGTCGATGGAAGATATCCGTGTGTTGTTGGTCGATGATCGCATGATGAATATGCGAATTACCTCTGCTCAATTGTGTGGTTTTGGTGCTTATTCGATGTGTTGTGAAGATGCGACCTTGGCTGCGCAATTTATCGATGAATCTATCAAACAAAACACGCCGTTTGATTTGATTTTGCTTGATAAGATCATGCCTGAAATCGATGGTTTTGTGTTAGCGACGCAGTTGCGTCAGCGCTATGGTGACCAGTGTCCTGCGATGGTGATGATTACTGCTGGTCCTGATGCGAGTGATTTGAAAAAGATGAAATCATCGGGGATTAAAGCCATTCTCAGCCGCCCATACCAAGAAGCACAATTGAAGTGGCAAGTTGAGCATGCGTTAGGGCTAGTCTCTGAACAGCAGTCTCAACAAAATGTGTTGGAAGAAAATATTGACGAAACCGATGCGCTTGATGATGCGGTATTAGAGCAACACAACACCAATAACACGATTGATGGTGAGATGAGTGCGAAAGCAAGTACCACTGTACCTATCGTCAATAAAGAGCATAACTCTGATAATCGTCACCTTCAGCAAGAGTCTATTAAAGCACAGCCAGCAAAAGTGCAGAAAACTGAAGCTGTAATGCTGGCTAAAGAAGGCAGTACAAGCGCTATTCCTGCGGGCTCACATGCAGTTAGTAACTTACCGAAGTCGAATTTTGCTGGTGGAACTACTATTGAATCAGCCGAAAGCAAAGCACCTTTTGCTCGTGTTCTTGTGGTTGAAGATACAGTGGTTAATCAGAAAGTTGCCAAAATGATGCTTGAGAAAATGGGGGTAGAAGTAACCATAGCCGCAAATGGTTTGATTGGTGTAGAGATGTTTGATCAGCAGACGTTTGATCTGATTCTAATGGATTGTCAGATGCCTGTGATGGACGGTTTTGAAGCAACACGAAATATTCGCCAACATGAAGAGGCGGGTAAACACATCCCGATCATTGCGCTAACGGCAAATGTCGTAAAAGAAGAAAAAGAAAAATGCTTTGAAGCTGGAATGGATGATTTTCTGGCGAAACCAGTGAATCAAAAACTGTTGAAAGAGACCTTATTCAAACACTTGAACATTTCAGGTTAAGAGACAATTACCTGCTGAGCCTATATGAGAGCCAAAATGTAAAGCAGCCCAGAGTTGATCTTCGGGCTGCTTTATTAATTCAGTGCTTAGGATTAGCGACGGGCTTTGCTTATTAGTTATGTTTATTGGACTGAAGCAAGGCTGCTAGCTTCTTCGTTAGAGTCATATAAATCAACTGAGATCGTCATCGTATTCTGATCTGTGTTTTCAGAAATATCACCGATCACGTAATAATCCGAGTCATTACTTTTTAGCGAATCATCGACTAGGCGCAACAAACTTGCATTGATGTTGCCAGTAATTTCGATGGTATCCACATGAATAAAGTGTCCAAATTTGATCTCAACAGGTGAGATGAGTTCAGGTGCAGCAGAAACGAATGAAGAGGTCAGCGTTAACAGCAAAGGAATGAGGCACTTTTTGATCATAATGGTTCTTTGTATTTCGTAAATATGAGCTGATTCTCCATAATCTATGGTTATGACTTGTCAGAGCTAAGTTAATTTCTCGATTTTTGCACAGCCCACTTGTTAGCTCTAGCTATAGTAATACCCAAGCTTATTGTTTATGAAGATGTCATTGGAGGCACTATGGGTATATTTTCTTGGATTATTTTGGGGCTAATTGCTGGTGCACTGGCAAAATGGCTGATGCCGGGTAAAGACGGTGGCGGTATTGTGATGACCATGATTCTTGGTGTCGCGGGTGCTTTCGTTGGCGGTTGGCTTGGTTCATTTATTGGTATGGGTGGGGC
Organism: Photobacterium jeanii; assembly: GCF_001650345.1. Lineage (GTDB taxonomy): Bacteria > Pseudomonadota > Gammaproteobacteria > Enterobacterales > Vibrionaceae > Photobacterium > Photobacterium jeanii. The sequence goes on from NZ_LVHF01000033.1 coordinate 950,253, forward strand.
TGATGGCGTCAATATTGGCAGTATAGTGACAGCGACGATTGGTGCCTTTGTGATCTTGTTTGTTTATAACCGATTTATTCGCTGACAAGCCGTAACTTTAATATGCTGAATTGGTTGGATTATACTTACAAGGAATGCGGTAAACTTGCATTCTAACTGCTCTCATTTTTATTGCTAACTGTTTATTTTTAAATGAATTATTTTCCGCTTCGAAATATTTATTTGTTCAAAATAACTGCGTTTTTTAGAGCTGTGATTTTGGAATGCACTCATAAAATCAATGTTGTATTTTACATTTGATTCACAATTGTTCTGATCCAACATCTAACTCCGGTAAGATTTTTTAGATAAAGAAAAAAGTTTGGCTAACACTATCACTGTACTCGCTACGAAGACAGTCAGACGTTGGTTAGCTAGGTTGCGCCATTGTGTTCTTAAGTTTCAGCTTCGAGCGAGTCCATATATTAATAATTTTGGATATGGCTAACACGGAGTTAGAAATGTACAAGGGATTAAACAAAAGTAAAATTGCCTGCACGATTGCAGCGATGCTTATGGTTGGAGCTGTAGGCTCTGTTAACGCAGCACCAACTCATGATAAAAACGTCATTGGCTACATTACACAATGGGAAGCATGGAAAGGGCCAAACGAAGGCTTTAGCGTAAAGGGTGAAGCCACACACCTGAACGTAGATATGGATGTTTACTCTATCTTGAACTTCTCGTTCTTCGGGGTAGCGAAAGATGGTTCTCTTCACAGTGGTGACTTACGTAACAAGAGCATTTATCAACCTAATGCTGTTCAAGAACCTGGTCCACTATTGCACCCAGATGTTTACTCAAGCTGGGATTTCCACATTCTTTGGGGTGAGCTTGAGTACATTCATCAGTACCCAACCGATGAGCCTTGGAATGCTGATCAACTTAAGAAAGTCCAAGACCAAGGCTTTGTGAAACATGGTAACGGTTGGCTACATCAGCCAACAGGCATTACAGGCCAATTCCCAATTCCGCTTAAGAAAGCAGGTGGCGCACCTGGCTTGATCGATCTTGCGCATCAGAAAGGGGTGAAAGTCATGGCATCCATCGGGGGATGGAGTATGTCGAAACACTTCCCTGAAATGGCGGCAGATCCTGTTAAAAAAGAACGCTTCATGAAAGATATTGATAAGATCATGGCACTTGGCTTTGATGGTATCGATATTGACTGGGAATACCCAGGCACAGGTGGTATGAACTTCGAAGGTAACCCTGAAGATTACGCCAACTTCGAGTTACTAATGGAAGACATTCGTACCCGTATTGGACCTAATAAGCTATTGACTGCAGCTTTTGCGGCGTCAACCGCGAAACTAGAAGGTTATGATTGGGCGCGCTTAGCGAAATCAATGGATTACTTCAACATGATGACTTACGACCTTAACGGTGGTTGGTCGAATGTCGCGGGTCATAACGCACCGTTATACCCATATCCTGAAGAAGAATATCCTAACCTTGACCTCGATTACCTACGTACTTGGATGGCAGCGAAAGGTATTCCATCGAAGAAAATCAACTTTGGTGCGGCATTCTACGGTCGTGGTGTCCAAACTACAGAAGCAACTGCTTATGTAGGTGCACCAACAGACAAACGTAAAGTGAACTTCAGCGTCGACGGTCCAACCATGTCATCTGTGGATTTGGATAACTGGAAACAGTTTGAGGGTCAGCCAAACTATAACTTCATTAAGAAACAACCAGGCTGGGAGCACAAGTGGGATGCTTCAGCAGAAGTACCTTATGCCGTCAAAGGTAAGTATTTCTTAAGTTACGATGATGAAGCATCTATTGCTAAGAAAGCGCAATACATTGTCGATCATAACCTTGGCGGTGTGATTGTATGGCAAGTTCACGGTGACGTTGAGTGTGCGGGTAGTTTCGTTAGTTACGGTAGCAAACTGAAACAATGTACTGACTTACGCTCACCACTCGCCGCAGAAATTGACCGTGTATTCAGCGCAGGTGCAGTACCAAACAACGCTCCTGTATTAACTGTTCCAGCGGCACAAAATGCGAACGCGAGTCAGGTTATTAGCTTCGATGTTTCTGCAACCGATGCAGATGGCGATAAGTTAAGCTTTAGTGTTGCCAAAGGTAGCGTAGTTGATAACGGTAATGGAACTGCAACTGTGACTTACCAAGCGCCAAATACAGCAACAGATCTTACTGATGTTGTGACTGTAACTGTGACTGATGGTCGTAAGAAAGTTAGCAAAGATGTCACTGTTAATGTGAAAGGCTCTGGTGCAATTGAAAATACAGCACCTGTATTAACAGCTCCTGCAACTGTTGACGCAACCAGTGGTCAGCCTGTGGTGATTAGCGTTTCTGCAACAGATGCTGATGGTGATGCGCTTATTTATACAGCGTCGAAAGGTGTGGTAACTGAAACCTCAAAAGGGGCTGAAATTACTTTCACAGCGCCAACAGTTACGGCTGATACCGCTGTAAATGTGGTTGTGACTGTTTCTGATGGTAAAGCCGAAGCAAGCAAAACTGTTGTTGTTAATGTTAAAGCAGATGGCAACAACGGTGGTACCACTTGGGATCCAAATAAAGTTTACCTAGCGGGTGACACCGTCACTTATAACGGTGTGAAATATACTGCGAAATGGTGGACTAAAGGTGAACAACCAGGAACTAGCGCGGTATGGGCTAAGTTTGATAATGGCTCATTACAAGAGTGGACAGCTGACAAAGTCTACAACGGTGGCGATAAAGCGACGCTTTCTGGCGTGACTTATGAAGCTCAATGGTGGACTAAAGGTGATAAACCGGGCGCAACATCTGGTCCTTGGAAAACACTTTAACAAGTGAAAGTTCATAATAGCTAAAGCAATTTGATTCTTTGACTTAGCTAAAGTAACTATAAGCCTCATACCTAATTGAGTGGGTATGGGGCTTTTTTACGTCTAGTCAAAGAAGTAAAACAACAGTAATCGTGTTGTGCCTGCCGCTGACATAAAGTGTTCAGGCGTCGGGAGCCGTAGCCAATAGCCTTGGCTAAAGTGCTCTTGTTCATTATTGAGCGCCCCTTCAAGTACAAAGACTTCCGTTCTCTGAATGTGGTGTGCTGCGGTATCTGTATCGGGTGTCGGTTGAAGCAAACAGTCAAAAGGCTGTGTGTTGAATGCTTGAGCTCCTTGTAGTTGGATCAAGTAACAGGCTTGGTTGCTGTGGCGGTGTAGTTCAAATAATGAATTTGGTTCATCAGAGGTAAAAGCTTGAGTGTTTATCCTCACTGGATGGCTGTCATCTGGCGCAAATTGATTGAGTTTGACGAAAATATCGCAGCCTTCTTTACTAAAAGGGCGATGATGAGACGATGGTGGGTTTCTTAGATAAGAGCCTGCTGGGTAATGGCCTGATTCGTCTGAAAAAGTGCCCGTTAAGACGTATATCTCTTCACCCTTTGGATGGTGATGTTCAGGAAATGCTGAATTTGCAGCATAGCGGACGATGCTAGTGGTGTGTCCAGACTCTGCGGCTTCTCTTTCAAGCGGTTTTCTTGTTACGCCCGCGGTCGGGCTTTGTTGCCATTTCATCTCAGTAGTATTGATGCATAATCGCGTAGAAAAATTCATGTTGAGCATGAGCACGTCCTTAGGAAAAAAACACCCAACTTGGCTGTGTGATTGATAGTATAGAAGAGACAAAAATCAGCACTGGGAGGTACGATGTTTATTCGACTGAATGTGTACGGCAAGGCGATGTCGGTTGAGCGAAAGCAAGGTGAGTGGCTGCTGTATTCGGAATCGCCCACTTCAATGCGAGTCAGAGTCTATGACATCGTGATCCCTTCTGATTTACACGAATTTGAATTAGGGCAGTACTTAGCTGATATTTATCACGAACAAGCGAGCGATCAGCACCCAACAGTGGAATATCAGAAATAATTTCACTGGAAATGGAGAAGAAATCGACTGTTCATTCTTAAGGTGCTTGCCTAAAATAGAGTTCGTGGTTATTTTTAAGCACCTTATTTTTTAGGACTATTGACGATGCCAAAGGCAAGTGAAATCAAAAAATTTGCAGCTATTGAACACAATGGCAAAGTGTTTCTTGTAAAAGAGATTAGTAAGCTAACTCCAAGCGGTCGTGCTGGTGCAAGCCTTTACCGTATGCGCCTATACGATGTAGCAACAGGCTTAAAAGCGGATGAGAGCTTCAAAGCGGATGAAATGATCAACCTTGCGGATTTTCGTCGCCATAAAGCGTCATTCTCTTACATCGATGGTGAAGAATATGTGTTTATGGATGATGAAGATTACACACCATACACATTCAACAAAGCACAGATCGAAGAAGAGCTGCTATTCATCACTGAAGACATTCAAGGCCTTCAAGTTCTTACTGTAGACGGTGCTCCAGTTGCTATCGAGCTTCCAGCGACTGTTGATCTAGTGATTGTTGAAACTGATCCATCAATCAAAGGTGCATCTGCAAGTGCACGTACAAAACCAGCGGTAATGACTACAGGTCTAACGGTTCAAGTTCCTGAGTACATTGCGACTGGCGAAAAAGTGAAAATCAACACGACTGAACACAAGTTCATGAGCCGTGCATAATTTAAGATTTTTATCTTAGTAAAGAAGCCAATGATTTCGGTCATTGGCTTTTTTTATGTCTGCATTCAGACCATTAATGACGATTACCAACCATAGATTAAAAACGACTTAGTTAGAGATAAACGGTATTTTTTAATTGCATCAACCTCCTTAGATAATAAGTAAAAGCCTAATAATAAGGGAGCGGGTGATGTATTTATGGGTGAGTGTAAGCGTTGTGATTGCTTTGGTGATTGGTTCTATTTTTACCACTGGGATCGTAAGTGCTGTATTGGATGTTATCGCATTTATGATTTTGGCGTATGTGGCGGTGACGAAAGTGAAACAGAACAAACAACAGGGTGAGCAGGGCGCAGAGAATAAAGTGACGCCATCGAGTTTTGGTGTGAACCCTAATAAGGATAAATTTGATATTACGCCATAGCTCAATGATGAAAGAAAGCGCCCTGAATATCATCAGAGCACTTTACGGAAAGTAGCATTTGAAAAAGAATTGGTGGCTGGATTAGATCTTCACGCAAGCGAAAAGAGCGTTACCGGATCTTCTGTTCCACGGCATGATGGCATCATAATCATGCTCAAAGAGATGCACTTCAAAATACGGCGATAACAAAGCGGTTAATTGCTTAAAGTTTACAGCGACCATTGCATGCTCATCTTGCCAGCATTGAGTCTGCTCTTGTGTGCTTTTTTCAATACTGAGTTTAAGCGCTTGTTTATCACCGTCACCGCTATAGAACCAACCTGATTGGAATGTAAACTCACTATTCTCATATTCAGTGCTGTGACGAACAAAAGAGTTGTTATTGATTAGAGTCTTATCTACGGCGTTAAAACAGAAAATACCACCTTTATTTAAGGCTACATGCACGCTTTTAATGCAGTTTTCCAGCTCTGCTAAGTCATTACTATAGTGTATCGAGTAAAGAAAGCAGGTGATTAAATCTAGCTTACTATCGACACTAAATTGGCACATATTACCCAGCGAAAAATGTGCTTCGGGGCAACGTGTTAGTGCGATATCTAGCATCGGCTGATTAATGTCTAGTCCACTGCTCTGATACCCCAAGTCAATGAAGTGGCGAACGTGTGGACCCGTTCCACAAGCCAGATCTAAATGTTTCTTTCCGCTGTTTCCAAACAGTTGATGTAGGCGATGTATCTGACGACTTTGTGCTTCATAGTTAATATCAGCGCACATCAAATCATAGTAACAAGATAAATCAGTATATAAGGCAGTAGTTGATAACATTAAACTAACTTAGGGCGTGGAATTAATTAGGGCTGCGCATACTAGGTGAAACCCTGCCTGATCCGAAGGAGATTATTTTGATTGTGATAATCAATATTCTTTATGGTCGGAGGTTGGCGTTATATGAGGGAGAAGCAAAGAGCGGTTTAGCGTTTCATTGCCAATAGTCGAGTGTTAGTTCATGCCTATTTTGCTGTGAGATTTTGGGTGTGGTGAATAAAAAACGAGAGCATAGCGCTCTCGTTTCGACGTTTTATGATGGATAAAATTCGATTAACTGAGGATATACAGCAGAGAGCCACCACCAATCGCAAACCACAATAAGCATCCGAGGATCAGTGGTTTTGCACCAGCCGAACGCAGCTTTTGTACCGTAATACCTGAGCCGATTAGGAACAAACATACCACCAGCAAGCGCTTTGAAGCCGTGAACACTAATTGATAGATGCTATCGAACTGAGGTAAGTAGTGGGCAACGGCAATAGCAACACAGTAAAACAAGATGAAATAAGGGATCGTGATCTTCTTGCTGTCACCTTTGAAAAGCAGCGCACTGATAAATGCGATAGGAATGATCCAAAGTGCGCGTGCTAGCTTCAGTGTTGTCGCGGTTTTTAAAGCTTCATCGCCATAAGCACCCGCAGCACCAACGACAGATGATGTATCGTGGATCGCAATTGCAGCCCAGGTACCAAAAGTATGCTGGCTCATGTCTAGCGCATGGCCGATAGCTGGAAAGATAAAGAGGGCGATCGAATTAAGAACAAACACAGTCGCAAGGGCCAGAGAAATTTGTTCGTCTTTAGCATTGATAGCGGGGGAAACGGCAGCAATCGCGCTACCACCACAAATGGCGGTACCAGAAGCAATCAAGTGCCCGGTTTTCGCATCAAGCTTGAATAATCGGGTAAGCAAAGTACCTAGCAGTAAGGTAGCAAAAATAGAGGTAACGATAAGCCCAAGTCCGTGCTGACTTGCTTCAATCGCTTCATTGAGGTTGATGCCAAAGCCTAAGCCGATAATAGAATAGGCCAGTAATTTTTTGGTAAAGCCAGCAAGGTTTAAGTTAGCTGGAATAAGCCCAATACTTGCTAGTGTAAAGCCTAAGATCAGCGCAACAGGAGAGCTGATAAACGGAAATAAGCATAAGATCGCAATAGCGTAGAAAGGGAGATCAGAGCGTTGAAAAGAAAACTGTGGTTTAGCGATTTGCATGATGTTGATGAATTTAAAAACAGATAGCGGCGAGTATACGCGACACTTTTCGTTTAGTAGATTTAAATATATTGATGGTAGGGTTAAGGAAAAATTAACCTCTGACGTACCAAAATGGTTACGACTCAGGCTTGTTTATCAGTAACTGAAAACGCTGTATCTTTCGCTTACGCTATGCGGAATTGATTTCGTGACTCATGAACACTGAAAAAATAACCTAAATTGACTCAAAAAGCTGGCAATTGACTTATAAATGTTGCATTGTTTTTGTGTTAATGAAAATTAGTTATGTATATCAGTTAGTTATTCTGTTTCAGAATGCAGGTTGTTTCATTGGTATGAAGATGCTAAGCGAGAAGGAATACGAATGAATGAGCGACAATTAGAACGCATAGCGTGTGAGACCTACAAGATACTGTTTGGAGTGAGTGCGTCATTTGTTCAAACTGAATTAACCTTTTACGGCTGTGTGGTTTTTTTAGCGTCTGAGCGGCAAAAAGTGGTGATCAAATTTTCTAAAGAGGTTGGGCGCTTAACTAAAGAAATTAATGGCTTAGAGCGCTTGGCGAAAATTGTTGATTGCCCTGTACCTGCGATTCATTTTTATGGCCAACAAGAAGGGTTCGATTACCTTGTTTTAGAGTGGCTTGATGGACAATCAGCGCATGAATTGCCGTTAGATAAAACAGCGACAACAACTTTCAGCGAACATTACACCGATATATTGTTAGCTTTGCATGAGTGTAGCCACGAGCAGGGTTTCGAAACATCTCCTCAGTGCTTTACTCCTAGCTTAAATGAAGCTTTCGAACACTGGATGGAGCCGGTGTACCGTTACTTGATGAGCGCTGCGTCTCCTTTTTCTGCTCAACTTAAAGATGATTATCAAGCCTTATGGGAGCAGCAGACCGACATTTTAGCGCCGATCAATCACGGCTCATCATTGGTCCATGATGATTGTCATATTGGTAATGTGTTATTTGACCCTAAAACCTACAGAGTATCCGCGCTGATAGATCCATGCGATGTGGGGTTTAAACACCGTGAGTTTGATATCTTCCACCTTTACGATGTAAGACCTGATCTTGGGCTTGCTGATGTTTATTTTAGTAAAACCGAGAAAGCAGATGGCTTCGAACAGCGCCGGTGGTTTTTGAGCTTATGGGATGATGCTAAACACAGTCGGAATATTGGCTGGTACGATGAAGCTTGGTTAAACCATAAATTTGATAATTATCGTCAAGAATGTGCTTGAGACATCACTCTTGTATCGCATTGTTGGTGATTAGGGCTATTCACGTATACGATTGAATTGATAAAGAATAACAATGATAGGTGTAGTGGAATGAAAAAAATTGCTGTTGGTCTTTTGGTTATGTTGCTTGCAGGTTGTGCCCAGCAACAAGCCGTAACACCTGTTGAGCCAGAACCTGAGAAAACGCCTGAGGTAAAACCTGTAGAGCCAACTCAACCTGAAGTGACGCCTGAGGTGAAACCAGAAAAGAAACCTGACGTTAAGCCTGAGGTGAAACCAACACCAGAAAAGCCGAAACCAAAGCCTAAGCCAAAACCTGTTACCACTACCAAAGAAGGCAAACTGATTTTAGGGTCGCAAGAATTAATTTGGTTGAGCGCAGCGAAAACCCACGTTAAAGCAAAAGTCGATGGCAACCTGAAGATGTCGACAATTGGTGTGACCGAAATTCAAGAATTTGAACGAGACGGCAAAGATTGGGTAAAAGTAAAAGCGGGTGATGAGCTAGTTGAGTTGCCTGTTGAACGCTGGGTTAAGCATAACAAAGTTCGCCAACCTGTAGTGAAAGTGCGTACTCAACTTGCCGACTTGAATGAGCAAACTGAGTTTGTTTTAGTGCAAGGTGTAAAAGGGGTGACTTTGGGTGAAAACTTCATTCGTGACGTTGCAGTATTAGACGCTAAACGTAAGTTTGTGCAGCCAAAATCCAAATAGTTGTATTGTCAGTACATCTCAAATTTCTTTTATAAAGCGCTTCTTACACGGAGCGCTTTTTTAATGCTTACAAGCGGTTGCTCATGTGACAAATGCTATTTGTGGCACAGTTGTGGTGAGTTAGATTTGCTAATCTGCCGTCATTGTTAATGACAAGATAATCATCATGAAGCTGTCTCAATTAAATGCCTTTCGCGCTATCGTCGAGTGTCAAACTGTAACTGCTGCGGCCGAACGCCTGAATTTAAGTCAACCTGCTGTGAGCAGAGTGCTATCAGGGTTAGAAGAGAGGTTAGGGTTTAAGCTTTTTGTTCGTCAGCGAAACCGATTGGAATTAAGTGATGAAGGCCAAGCATTCTACCTTGAAGTTGCTAAAGTATTTGATGCTGTTTCAGGGTTGGATAATGCTGCGGAATCGATACGCTCTCGCCATTTTGGTACTTTAAATATCGCGGCTATGCCATTGCTGTCGAATGCTTTTTTACCGCGAATTTTGGCGACTTTTCTTAAACAATCTCAGCAGCTCAAAGTCGGTTTTAAAACGTATCGCTCAGAAGATGTGATGCGTCGAGTGCAGAGTCAAACCACAGATATCGGCTTTGCCTTTATTGATGAACCTCTTGCTGGCGTAAAGGCACAGCGAGTTGAGTGTGAATGTGTTTGTTTGTTGCCGAGTGATTCGCCACTGGCAAAACGTAGCAGCATTGATATATACGATATCGCTGATCAGGTCGTGATCCGCCACGAAAAAGACATTACTCAGCGTCGTGTTGATGCTTTGCTCAGGCGTTACGGACTATCGACGATTGAAAATATCGAAGTGTCACTAGCGAGTACCGCTGCAGCTCTTGTTAGAGAAGGGGTTGGGATTGCAATTACCGATCCGTTTACTGCGCACATGGCCAGTGAGCATCCAGCTGTCGTGATGCGTCCATTAATTTTTAGCTTGCCATTTGAATTCGATATTTTATACCCCGCATTAAAACCTATCCATCGTCATGCTGAACACTTTATTGAACAGTTTTTGTTATTAGCGGATGAGATGAGTATATACCTTAAAATCGGTCCGATGCGCGATATTGATGTAGTTGATAATGTCTAACTTCACAGAAAGGTTTCATCTTGCTGCATAGTGAGGTTTGATGTTTATGTTCTTACTATCAATGGCTTAGGTTTTATTTGTTAGTGCGTTATTACATTTTTGCATACCAGTAGTAAAGCCATGCATTGGCGGTAAATCGCTTGTGTTCCTTAATCTGAGTTCAGGAAAAACAACCAGATTAAGGATACAAAAATGACAACAACGGTCTCAATAATTGGTTCAGGTAATGCGGGGTTAACAGCTGCGTATCACTTCTCATTGCAAGGTGCCAAAGTCTGTTTATTTGGCGCGCAAGGATTTGATCAGCCGCTAACAGATATTGAGCAGCGAGGTGGCATTGAAGCGCTTTCCTCATTCAATGATGTACCACTGACATATGCTGGTTTTCAGCCAATAGATAAAGTGACTCGGGAATTAAAAGACGCTATCGAGTACGCAGATTTATTGATTCTACCTGTCCCTTCTTTCGCTCAAGAACCTCTCTTTATTGAAATGTTACCGCATATGCGTGACGGTCAAATCGTAATGCTGATGCCGGGTAACTATGGTTCATTGGTGCTTAATCGCATTAAGCAAGATCAGGGCTACGGCGATTTGGATATCACCTTTGTTGATGCGATCTCTATTCCGTGGGCGACACGCATTGTTGGTCCTGCAGAAATTGCCATTTTGGGTATGAAAGAGTTTCTGCCAGTGGCGGCTTTCCCTGCAAGCAAAACGCAAGATGCAATTAGCCGATTACAACCTGTGATGCCATTACCACTAACGGCGCTTGATAACGTGATTAGTGCAGGTCTTGAAAACATTAACTTCGGTGGACACCCGTTATTGACCACGCTAAACATGGGTTTGCTTGAAAACTTTGACGGACAATTTAACTACTACAAAGATTGTTGCTCTGTTTCAACGGCAAAAGCTGCAGCAGTGATGGAGCAAGAGCGCCAAGCTGTTGGTAAAGCGCTAGGGATTGCTCTAACACCTGAGTTAGACGCCATGAACGCGCTTTATGCCATGGACTGTGAAACCGTGTATGAAGTTAACCGCACCTCTGAAACCCACGGTAAATTAAACAGCGCACCTAATTCGGCAGGTAATCGCTATATCACTGAAGATGCTGCTTATTTGCTGGTGCCATGTTTTGAGTTTGGACAACTCGCTGGGGTGGAAACCACCATGGTGACAGCATGTCTTCATATCGATAACGCCTACAATGACACCAACTACTTTGAGCAAGGCCGTACGCTAAGCAAGATGGGGCTAGCTGGAATGTCGGTACAAGAAATCATGGACTTCGTCGCATAACAAGAAGGTGGAATACCACCCAAAGTGGGGCATATAGCCCCACACAATGAGGACATCATAATGAAAAAACTAAAGTTTCCCTCTGCCTACACTATTTTAATGATTTTGACGGTATTGATGGCGGTGCTGACTTGGGTGATCCCAGCAGGCCAATATCAAATGGAGAAGAATGAAACCCTGGGTCGTATGGTACCGCTAGTGGGTTCTTACCAAACGGTTGATGCAAATCCGCAAGGTGTGATCGATGTATTAATGGCACCTATTCAAGGCTTTTATGATCCTAGCAACTATGCAGCACGCGCTGTGGATGTGGCTTTGTTTGTGCTTGTGATTGGTGGCTTTTTGGCTGTGGTCACACGAACAGGGGCTATTGACGCAGGTATTGCTGGCACCATGAAACGCCTTAACGGTAAAGAAAAGTGGATGATCCCAATTTTAATGGGCTTGTTTGCGCTGGGCGGTACAGTGTATGGCATGGCTGAAGAGACTATCCCGTTTTACGCTTTGTTAATTCCGGTCATGATCGCGGCAGGTTACGACAGCATAGTTGGAGTTGCGATCATCATGGTTGGTGCTGGGATTGGCTGCTTGGGCTCAACGATTAACCCGTTCGCGACTGTAATTGCATCGAATGCCGCTGAAATTAACTTTATGGAAGGTGTTTGGCTACGCGTTGCCATTCTTGTGATTGGTTGGCTTGCTTGTGTGATTTATGTGATGCGCTACGCCGAGAAAGTGAAACGTGATCCTTCTCAATCGATTGTTGCTCATCAAAAAGATGAAAACGAGCGTCACTTTTTACACAGTAAAGAACAAGATGCCCCAGAACTGACTGGCACCCGTAAAGCCGTATTAGCTATTTTCGGTACAACCTTTGCGGTAATGATGTGGGGTGTTTCCGTGGCAGGCTGGTGGATGGCTGAACTATCGGCACTCTTTATTGGCGCCAGTATTATTGCTGGTCTTGTGGGTAAATTATCAGAAACTGAGTTAACGAACAGCTTTGTTGATGGTGCTCGCGATTTGTTAGGTGTGGCGCTGATCATCGCGATTGCTCGTGGCTTAGTGGTGGTGATGGATAACGGTAACATTACACATACCATTTTGAACTATGCCGAAGGTTTGCTTGGTGGCTTACACCAGGTGGCGTTTGTGAATGCTATTTACTGGGTTGAAGCTGTATTGTGTTTGGTTGTGCCATCATCATCTGGCTTAGCTGTACTATCAATGCCCGTATTGGCACCGCTTGCTGATTTTGCAGGGGTAGGTCGAGAGTTGGTAGTCACCGCATTCCAATCAGCATCGGGTTTACCTAACTTGGTTACACCGACATCGGGCGTTGTTATGGGTGGTTTAGCAATTGGACGCGTGGCTTACTCGTCATGGCTACGTTTCATTGGCCCGCTGTTGGTGTTTTTAACCGTAATGGTAATGGCACTGCTGAGTGTTGGTACGGTATTGAGTTAATCATTTTCTAGAAAGTAATAGCCGCGCAAAGTGGATAACTTGCGCGGCTATTTTTTTGTCTGTCTTTGTTTATGCCTTTTACGAGGTAGGTGACGTTTCACCTATCTAAGCGGAGGTTAACCCGCGAGCACATTACCATCAGGGTATTTGAGTTTTGATGGTTTTGGTCTTGCTAGCATATAAGCAAGGGTTAATGGACCAATACGCCCCGTGATCATCACGACCACCATGATCAATTTACCGCCTTCGGTTAATTCTGCCGTTAATCCGCCAGAAACGCCTACCGTGGCAAAGGCCGAAATAGTTTCAAACATGATGGATACAAAACTTGCTTGCTCGGTGATCATAAGTAGAAACATGGCAAGGGTTAGCATCAGTCCGCTGACCACAATAATGGCTAAACACTTGGTCACGGTTTGAGGTTCGATAGTACGCTGAAAAAGTGCGACATGATTACGTTGGCGTAAGAAAGACCAGGTGGCTGTCATGGCAACAACAAAGGTGGAGACTTTAATTCCGCCACCTGTTGAGGTTGAGCCTGCACCGATCAGCATCAGCAAAATCATGATCAAAATAGTCGGGTGGGTGAGCTGTGATAAGTCGACCGTATTAAAACCAGCGGTACGCATGGTTGCGGATTGAAAGAAAGACGCTAACCATTGTTCGCCTGTTGAAAGTGCGCCTAGTGTGGTGACGTTGTCACTTTCAAGCAGCCAAAACATCACGGTACCAAAGGCGAGTAAGCAGGGTGTGGCGACTAACATGATCTTACTGTGCAGTTGTAAATGCTTAATGCCTTTAAACACGCCCTTGGAAAAATTACGGTGAAGATCTGAAACCACAGTAAAGCCAAGACCACCAATAATGAAAAGTCCGGCAATAGTGAATAGCACCCAAGGCTCACTGTTAAATTGCGTTAAGCTATCGGAGAAAAGTGAGAAGCCTGCGTTGTTAAATGCAGACACCGCATGAAAAAGCGCAGTGAACATGCCTTTTTGCCAGCCAAATTCCGGCACCCAACGGATAGCTAATATGAGAGTGCCAATGCATTCGCTGATCAGCGCAAAAATTACGATATGTTTGATTAAGCGGTGCAGATTAACCACTTTGTTTTGCCCTAGCGCCTCTTGCGTTAAGGACTGCTGCCTAAGGCTCATTCGAAGCCCAAACATGTACAGGAGCACTGCGGATAAGGTCATCTGACCCAGCCCACCGATCTGCATCAATATCAGCAGTAATACTTGCCCTGAAAGGGTGAAGTGAGTACCGGTATCGACAACGCCTAATCCTGTTACGCTAATCGCAGACGTTGCTGTAAATAATGCATCGATGAAGCTCAACCCACTGACAGAGAATACGGGTAACGTCATTAAGATCGCCGCTGGTATTAGAATACACAGAAAGCTAACTAAAATGATTTTAGTTTCAGACCAGCGTTCTCCACGCTGGGGTGTTTTCAGTGGAACATAAAGCCCGTGATTGGGTAGGTGCTTCATAATCGTTTCAACTGTTTGATGAGTTGAACTTCAGGGCCTGCCACAATCAAGATGTCCCCCGTTTCTAATGGGGTATCGACGGGCAAATCTTTGAAAATTTCAGGACCTCGTTTGACTGCCAATAGGGTGAGATCTCTACCTTGGCAGCAAGGGTGCTCGCTAATGGCTTTACCTAGGTGGCTATGGGAGACAATCACTTCGGCAATCGCCATGCCGCTCCCTAGATCTAACACATCGAAAATTCGACTATCCAGCATGTTACAAGCGATACGTATGCCCATTTCTCGCTCAGGCATGATAACTTTATCGGCACCTATCTTATGCAGAATTTTAGCGTGGTGCTTGTCTTTGGCTTTTACCCATACAGCCCTGACGCCAGCTTCTTTTAATACCAAGGTCGTGAGGATACTGGCATTAACGTCATCACCAATAGAAACCATCGCGATATCGTAATCATGAAGCTCAAGTTCAGCGACAGTTTGTTCATCTGAACAGTCGGCAACCACTGCTTGAGTGGTGATATCAGCCGCTTTTTTCACACTGGGTTCATGAATATCAATCGCGAGTACCTGTGCACCGTGGCTTGAAAGCTCCTCGCAAAGTGCCATTCCAAATCGACCAAGGCCGATCACTGCAAATTGTTTTTCTTCTGGATTCATTGTTTATCATCAAATCATTAGCCTTATAAGAAAATAGGGGCTTATACACGTTAATGCAATGCTTTATTTGAGAGTGCAGTGGTAATAACTCGTAGAGCAAAGATTGAGCAAAAGTTTGCTCGTTTGACTAATTAATAGTTGAGTCAATATGGTCGCAAAATGTAGCAAGTGCAATTTAAACTTATTGCGTATTAAGTTGTACAAAAAAAATATTTGTACAACAGTGATCCATTTTCTATTCTTAGTTGTACAAATGATAAATCTTGTATAACTCAAGGATTAGTAGCTATGGGTATTCCAGTTGGTGTTAGTGCTTGCGTAATGGGGCAAAAGGTTCGTTTTGATGGCGGACACAAAAGAAATCTGTTTGTTGAAGAGCAATTGGTCGAGTATTTCGATTTTCAGCCAATTTGTCCTGAAGTTGGGATTGGCTTGCCTGTACCTCGTCCAACAATTCGTCTGTTGCAGCGTAGTGATGGTGAAGAACGTCTTGTTGCAACTAAAGATATCACTAAAGATTACACCGATGAAATGATCATCTTTAGTGATAAGAAAATCTCAGGTTTAGATAACCTATGTGGTTATGTTGTGTGTGCGAAATCACCAACTTGCGGGATGGAGCGTGTAAAGCTGTATATCGAAAACGGTAATACTGTACCGGGTGGTAGCGCTGGTGTGTATACCCGTCGTTTGATGGAAACCATGCCTTGGTTACCTGTTGAAGAAGATGGCCGCCTTCAAGATCCGTTCTTACGCGAAAACTTCGTTTTTCGTGTCTTCACCCTTAATGATTTCTATCAAACCATGGGTGGAGAGCCAACACGCGGCAAACTGATCAATTTCCATTCTCGCTATAAATTGGTGTTGATGGCGCATTGCCCTGAAGCATACAAAGCGCTGGGTCGTATGGTTGCTGATATTTCTAATTGGGATATCGACGAGTTTTATCACGAGTATCGTTTGTTATTTATGGAAGCGATTAAAAACCGCGCTAATCGTCGTAATAACACCAATGTATTGATGCACCTTCAAGGTTATTTCAAACGCTATCTCGATAAAGAGCAAAAAGCAGAGCTGGCGGAAATCATTATGGATTATCGCCACGGCAATATGCCATTACTCGCGGCGTTAACCTTGATTAATCACCATTTGAGAATGCATCCAGACGATTACTTGAAAGACCAAGTGTTCTTAAACCCGTATCCACAAGAGTTGAAATTGCGCTATGCCATGTGATGATTTGATGATGACTGAAAAGCAATACGCGATCAGTGAAGTATCTGAATTAACAGGAGTAAATACCGTGACGCTGCGAGCTTGGCAGCGTCGCTATGGGCTCCTTAATCCTAAGCGTACGCCAAAAGGTCATCGGGTATATAACGATGACGATGTTAATCAGATCAAAACCATACTGACGTGGCTCGATAAAGGCGTCTCGATTGGCAAAGTAAAACCTTTATTGTCGCAACCTGTGGTTGAGCTTGCTGATAATGAAACGCTCGAAGGTTTTGATTCTGTGGTGGCGAACATTGAAGCATTTAATAAAGCCAAGTTAGAGAAGCAACTGATTCAGTTATTAAAAGAATACCCATTAACGCTGTTGCACAAGCAATTGCTCACCCCGTTGGATACGCATTTTGAACAACAAGCGTTACCGCTAACGAGCGTGAACTATGCATTTTGGCTAGCAACCTTAAACGAAGTCTTGATTGGGACAACGCATCAAATCAAAGCTAAATCGAATCAACAGGTGTTAGTGCTGGGGTTAGATGAAAAGCCTAATTATGCCGTAGCGTTGCAAGGGTTGAAACATAAGCAGCAGGGTAAGCGAGTTATCGTGCTTGAGCAGTTTTCATTGGATCGTCATGGAATAAGTGCTGTTGATGCCATGGTAAAACAAGCGGGTGTATCTCAAGTGGTTTTAGTCGCTGATACCGCGTTAAAAGCTAAATCAGTGAGTGATCTACAGCATTGGTTGCCTGAGTTTGAGCAAGTTGGTCGTTATGAATTGGTTGGCGCGATTGCCGAAATCCACCCTATGTTGCTTTCATCATCCAGCGAACAGGTAGCTAGCGAGTCTCAATAAGCGGAAGGCAGGGTATGAACAAGTTAGTTTGGCTGAGAAACGATCTGCGAGTTGTCGATAATACTGCCCTTAATCAGGCTTGCGCCCAGTGTCAGAATAATGAAAGCGTGATTGCTTGCTTTATTGCGACTCCAATGCAATGGCATGAGCATCATGAAGCACCGATTAAAATTGATTTTATTCATCGCCGTTTAAACGAGTTACGCCATCATTTTGCTGAACTTAATATTCCTTTGATTGTGAAAGAAGTGGCTGATTTTTCGCAGGTACCTAACAGCATTAGTGAGATCAGCACCGAGCATCAAGTCGATCACGTATTTTGCAATAAGCAATATTTAGTCAATGAAGAGCAGCGTGACTTTGCTGTTGGCCACTTGCTTGCAGAGAAAAGCATTAAGCTAAGTGTGTTTGATGATGATTGTTTGATCCCGCCAGGTCATGTGCTCACCAAGCAAGGTGACCCGTTTAAGGTTTTCACACCATTTCGTAAAGCATGGCTCAATATTTATCGCGACCAATTGGATGTATTAGGGATCAACTTGGCAGTGCAAGCTAAGCCTACGCCATTACCAAACACGATAAACATGGATTTTAATAAACATGAAATTCCTGTTTTTAATTATCCCGCATTTAACTATCCACCTTGCTCAAGCATTGATTGGGCAGTGGATGATGAAGCGATTCATCAGCGCCTTTTAACTTTCTGTTACGAAAAAGCAGCTAACTATCATGAAGATAGAGATTTTCCTGCGATTGATGGAACCAGTTGCCTATCGCCGTATTTAGCGATTGGCGCGTTATCACTCCGCCAGTGCTTTCACGTTTTGATGACGGAGTTTCCTGAATGTTTAGAGCAACCAGAGTCTGGTGCTTTTAGTTGGTTTAATGAACTGGTATGGCGGGAGTTTTATCGTCACTTAATGGTGGCATTTCCCAAGCTATGTTGTGAGCGTCCTTTTCATGAATGGACGCAATTTGTGCAATGGCGACCTGATGATGCTGGTTTAAAAGCATGGCAGCAAGGTAAAACCGGCTTTCCGATTGTAGATGCCGCGATGCGTCAATTAAAAGCAACAGGTTGGATGCATAACCGCCTACGAATGATAGTGGCGAGTTTTCTAACCAAAGATTTATTAATTCATTGGCAGGCAGGTGAGCAGTGGTTCATGTCTCATCTGATTGATGGTGATTTAGCCTCCAATAATGGAGGGTGGCAATGGGCGGCATCAACTGGAACGGATGCACAGCCATACTTTCGGGTATTTAATCCGACAACACAAGGACAACGTTTTGATCCAAAAGGTGAATTTATTCGTAAATGGGTACAAGAACTGAAAGATGTTCCGGATAAATTTATTCATACACCCCATCTGTGGCTAGGGGCTCATAGCGTTAATTACCCCAAACCCATAGTGGATCATAAACAAGCAAGATTGCTCGCAATTGACGTTTTTAAACAAGCCAATGAGTTAGGTAAACAGTCCAGTTTATAACAAGTTTTGATGTCAATAACTGCTGATAAACCAATCTCAAGGTTTGATATGGAAATGAATGGCTGCGAGTAACATGAGGGAAGCACAATGGCAGAGTCAGCAACGGTTCATTCAGAACCTTCGTCGGAAAGAGTCATAGACAACTTTATAAGTGTGTACAGTCAGCTGGGAAAGGAAAACCTCGCTGATTTAGAAGCCATTTATCACCCTAATGTGGTGTTTGAAGATCCTGCGCACCGTATTGAAGGGTGGTATGCGTTGCAAGATTACTTTGGTCAGCTGTATCGCAATATTTTGCATTGTGAGTTCACCATTCACCACTACTTAACTGACGACAATCAGGCTTTTGTGCAATGGACGATGAGTTTTGCTCACCCCGATATTGAGAAAGGCAAAACACGCACTGTTGAAGGTTGTACACGGTTAGAGTTCGATGGAGAGAAGGTCATTCATCACCGTGACTACTTTGATCTTGGTGAAATGGTTTATGAAGGCGTACCGCTACTTGGCAAAGTCATTCGTTTGATTAAAACGAGGTTAGGACAATGAGCGACATTCAACAGCATCAAGCGACCCATGCAACATCTGGTCAGGCTGCACCTACTCAGGGACAAATGAGTGGTGATGTATTAATTACTGGCGCCAGCTCAGGCATTGGCAAACAGCTGGCGTTAGATTATGCCAATGCGGGTTCGACTGTTATCGCCTGCGGGCAAAGTGAAGAACGCTTGGCTGCGCTGTCTCAGCAAAATGACAACATTCGTACGCTTGCTTTTGATGTGACAGATTTAGCAGCGACTCAGTGCGCGTTTGATGCTTTATCGCCATTACCTAAACTCATCATCCTCAATGCTGGTACTTGCGAGTACATAGAGCACGGTCAGATTGATTCTGCGTTGTTCAAGCGCGTATTCGATGTGAATTTGT
This sequence comes from Photobacterium jeanii, assembly GCF_001650345.1. Classification (GTDB taxonomy): domain Bacteria; phylum Pseudomonadota; class Gammaproteobacteria; order Enterobacterales; family Vibrionaceae; genus Photobacterium; species Photobacterium jeanii. The sequence continues at coordinate 969,828 of NZ_LVHF01000033.1, forward strand.
TTGGTTTATTGCATTGTTTGGAAGCAATGCAAGACAGGTTTGATGATCAAACGCACCTCACTTTTGTTGGCTCAACAGCAAGCTATGTGCCTTTGCCAAGAGCGGAAGCTTACGGTGCTTCAAAAGCAGCGTTAAGCTATTTGGCTCAAACGCTCTCCATTGATTTAGCGCCCCGCGGCGTGACTGTCACCTTAGTGAGTCCGGGGTTCGTAAAAACACCATTGACCGATAAAAACGACTTTCCTATGCCCATGATAGTCACGCCAGAAGTGGCGTCAGAGGCCATACGCACTGGGATCGCGCGCAAAGAAAAAGAAGTTCATTTTCCTAAAAAATTCAGTTTGATACTAAAAACTATCTCATTACTCCCTTTAAGTATTCAGCAATCAGTCATTCGTAAAATGACAGGGAAGGCAGCATGAAAATAGCAATTATAGGTTCAGGGATCTCGGGTTTAACTGCGGCTTGGTATTTGCACAATCAGCACGACATTACGTTATTTGAAGCCAATGATTATGTTGGCGGGCATACCGCGACAGTGGATGTCACTGTCGAGAGTGGTGACTACGCGATAGATACTGGTTTTATTGTTTTTAACGACCGTACCTATCCGAATTTTGAACGTTTGATGGAAGAGGTTGGTGTTGAAGGTCAGCCAACGCAAATGAGTTTTAGCGTACGAAACGACAACACAGGGCTTGAATATAACGGTCATACAATTTCGACTCTGTTTGCTCAAAAACGTAATTTGTTCAAGCCTAGCTTTTATCGCTTTTTAGGCGAAATTGTTCGTTTTAATAAAATGGCAAAAACAGCTGCAGATGATGTAGAGCTGCGTTGGCAAACCCTTGGTGATTTTCTCACTGAACACCAATTTAGCGATGAGTTTTGCGAAAATTACATTCTGCCTATGGGGGCGGCGATATGGTCGTCAACCTTATCGGATATGCGTCGTTTTCCACTCGATTTTTTCCTTCGTTTCTTCTTAAATCACGGCTTGTTAGATATTACTAACCGTCCACAATGGGCTGTGATCCCGGGCGGTTCTCGTGAGTATGTTCGTAAGATGACCCCAGCATTTTCTGACCGTATTAGGCTCAATACGCCTGTTGAAAAAGTCTATCGTCAGCAAGATAAAGTCTTAATTAATAGCGTGGCTGGACGTGAAGAGTTCGACCACGTGATTTTTGCTTGTCATAGTGACCAAGCTCTGGCCTTGTTGGCGGATGCATCAGGTGATGAACGTGACGTCCTATCACCAATGACGTATCAAGATAACGAAGTGGTTTTGCATACCGATACCAATTTGTTACCGAAAGCCGAAGCGGCATGGGCTTCTTGGAATTATCATTTGCCGGCTTCTGACAGCGATAGCGAGCAAGCTGACACTGGGTTAGAACATCGCCCAGCAGCGCTGACGTATAACATGAATATCCTGCAAGGTATTTCATCGCCAGAAACCTTTTGCGTCACCCTAAATCAAACCGATCGTATTGACCCCGATAAAATCTTACGTCGCTTTGTTTATGCTCACCCTGTGTTTACGACCGAATCTATTGCCGCCCAGAAAGAACGTGGTCGAGTTAATGGCGTTCAAAATACTTGGTTCTGTGGTGCGTATTGGTACAACGGGTTTCATGAAGATGGTGTACGTAGTGCTCTTGATGTGGTTAACGGTATTAATCAACTTGATATAGCGCCAAAGCCTAATCAACCAGAGTCGATGTCAAAGCCACATGCAGCGGCATTTTCTGGTATTGAGCCTCAAGGGTGATGGTATGAATACGCAGACTTTGTCTCCTACATCTAGCTCATCATCGTCACTGTGTTTACCTAAGTCGGGTATTTACGTTGGTACGGTTCGCCATCGCCGTTTTACTCCGGTCACGCATGCGTTTGAGTATCCGATGTTTATGCCGTTTATTGATTTGGATGAGCTCGACCAGCTTTGCGATGAGGTTAAAGGATTTGGTTTTGGTCGTTGGAATCCGGCTCGTTTTAGTTTTGCCGACTACTTATCGGGTAGCACCTTAGTAAAACAAGCAGTACAAGAGAAAGTCACAGAATTAACGGGTGAGGTCATTGAAGGTCGAGTCTTCATGCTGTGTCAGTTACGTTATTTTGGTCTTTATTTCAGCCCTTTAAACCTTTACTACGTGTTCGACGAGCACAACCAGTGGCGCTATATGCTAGCGGAGGTGAGTAATACTCCGTGGAATGAACGCCATTATTATGCGGTGCCAGCCAAGTCTGAATGGCAACAACGTCAATGGCATGCACCTAAAGCCTTTCATGTGTCACCGTTTAACCCTATGTCGCAAGAATATCGCTGGCAGCTCAACCAGCCTGATGAACAACTGAAAGTGCATCTCGAAGTTCATGATGATCATACTCAGATCAGTGCAGATGGGACTGTCATAATGGACTCACCTCAAGGTAGTAAAGTGTTCGATGCCACCATGGTGATGAAACACCATCCGTTTACTGCGGCTGAGTTACGAAAACAAATGATGGTTACACCAATCATGACAGTCAAAGTTGTATTCGGTATTTACTGGCAAGCCTTGAAGTTGTGGATAAAAGGCGTGCCATTTCATGATCATCCTGCCACTAAGCCAGCCTCAGAATTAGAAAAATAAGGAATTACCAATGTATAGAAGTGATGTTAATCAACAGGCTACAAAAGTAACTCCGATGCAGAATGCGGCGAGAAAAGTAATTTTTACAGCCTTAAGTCAGCTCCAAGGTTCAGGTTTGACCGTGATAGAACACCAAGGCGATACCCATTTTTTCGGGGATCGCAGTGCTGAATTACAAGCTCAAATCTGTGTTGATAATCCTGCGTTTTATAAACGCTTATTATCTGGTGGCAGTATCGCTGCAGGCGAAGCTTACATCGATGGCTGGTGGGATTCACCAGACCTGACTAAAGTGGTACAAGTGTTGGCGCGTAACTTACCGTCTCTTGATGCTATCGAGGCAAAGACTGGGTGGTTAACCAAACTGAACGAATTGATCAGCCATAAGTTACGACGTAACAACAAGGGAAATGCCAGAGACAATATTTCTGCCCACTACGATTTGGGTAATGCCTTGTACGAAACGTTTCTAGATAAAGAAATGTTGTATTCCAGTGCGATTTACCACAATGAACAAGATACGTTGGCCGAGGCGCAGTTTAATAAGATGGATCGTTTATGTCAGCAATTGAAGCTGAGCAAAGAGGATCACTTATTGGAAATTGGTACTGGGTGGGGTGCATTAGCGATCCATGCTGCGAAACATTACGGGTGCCGAGTAACCACAACCACCATTTCTAAAGAGCAACATCAGTGGGCGAAAGAACGTATTGAACAAGAAGGGCTGGGTGAGCGTATTACCTTGTTGCTTGATGACTATCGAGATCTTACAGGGCAGTACGATAAAGTGGTTTCGGTTGAAATGGTCGAAGCGGTTGGTAAAGAGTACCTCACGACCTATATCAAAAAGTGTCAATCTTTGCTTAAGCCTGAAGGCTTGTTAGCGCTACAAGCGATCACCATTGTTGATCAGCGTTATGAAAGCTATAGCCGTGGGGTCGACTTTATCCAGAAGCACATTTTCCCGGGCGGTTTCTTGCCATCAGTCACTGTACTTTTAGACCAAATGACTCGCCATACTGATTTTGTTGTGCGTGATTTAAAAGATATTGGGTTGGATTATGCGCGTACGTTATCTGACTGGCATTTAGCCTTTAATCAACAAGCCGAACGCTTACAAGAACTCGGCTATGACGAACGTTTTATTCGTATGTGGCGCTATTATTTCTGCTATTGCGAAGGGGGATTTTTAGAGCGCAGTATCAGTACCGTGCAGCTATTGATGAGTCGTCCACAATGGCGTTAAGTGTTGTTTACTTATTGCTACAGGTGACGGCTTAGCAAGGTAAAGCCGATGTTCACGTAACAGGAGTGCTCCCATGACCAATAATTCAGAACCTGACTCGAAACAAGATGCGATTTCTGGCGCTGACAAAAAATCAGCGAAAGATGAAATAGCAAGTCACCAAAAGTTAGTGCGATATAGCAGTAAAATGCAGTTTTTTATGGTGACTTTCGCTTTTAACGTATTTTGGGTGTTTGCGGTATGGGGGCAATATCGCTTTATTTATTTCCTTGTTGCGATGCTACTGGCAACTTGGTGGTTTTTTTCTGTTAATGGTCGTTTTGTCGTATCAGCGAGCTTAGTGGGTATCGCTATGGACTTTGCCCTCAGCGGCTTAGGATTCTACCACTTTCAAGATACCTTGTTCCCGTTATGGCTGGCTTTGTTATGGCTTGGGTTTACAACTTTTGTTTGGATAATCAGAAAAGTAATCCAATCATACTCATCCAACGTACTACTTATTATAGGAAGTGTTGGTGGTATGTTGAGTTACATCGCAGGTAATAGATTACAAGCGGTTGAGTGGCCGCTGGGCTGGGTAAATACGGCTGTAATGGTTGCTTTGTGTTGGCTGGTTTTTTCATACATCTTACTGACGCTTCTGAGTGTGTTTTCAGCATCTCAGAGGTCATCATGAAGCCTTTATTAATAATTAGCCTGCTACTTTCATCAATAACATTTACCGCGAGTGCAAATCCAATAGGGAGCACGCCCAATTGGCTTTCTTGGCAATCAGTTGGTTATGCACAATTGTCTTGGGGTCCGTGGGATATCTATCAGTCTGAGTTACGAACGCCAAATGGACAGTATCTTGGCGACAATCAACCTTTAGCTTTGGTGATTCGCTACCAACGAGATATTGATAAAGACGACTTGCTTGAAGCTACCGATGACCAATGGAAACACCTTGGTGTGAGTCTTGCGCTACGTCAGCAATGGTTAGCAAAGTTAGATGCGATTTGGCCTGACGTGAAAGAAGGAGATCGATTGATCTTCGAACTAAATGGCAACCAAGGAACTTTCTATTTTGATGGGCAAACCCAAATAGGTATTCAGCAATTAGGGCAATTACCTACAGGCAAGATGGCGGCAGCCTTTATTGATATTTGGTTATCGCCTCAAACCGCCTATCCAAAATTAAGAAAGCAGTTAATTGGTCAGTCGTCATAATTACAATAAGTGAATTGCCAAGTGTCAGTGACGCTGTCACTTGGCTTTAAAAGGGAAAGCCAATGCCAACGTCTTCGTCAACGCAAAAAACACAATCCGGGCTAATTTCAAATTTTCAAAAGTCACTGCTAAGAAGCATTCAATTTTCCTTCGCCTCAGCGACACTCTTTGTGATTACCGCTTGCTCTCATTCGATTGCTGATTATCAAGACACAGATCCTGAATTTGCCCTGTTTGAATTTTTTGAAGGAGAGGTGTTGGCATGGGGGATGTTACAAGATCGAAGCGGTCAGCAGACACGTCGATTTGAAGTACAAATCCAAGGGGAAATTCAAGGACAACTTCTGACGCTTACCGAAGACTTTGTCTTTGATGATGGTGAAAAGCAACAGCGGATCTGGAAAATCACTGCTCGTGCTGATGGAACCTATATCGGTGAAGCTGACGATGTCATTGGTGAGGCAAACGGCGTTGTTTCAGGTAATGCGCTTCATTGGCAATATGTGTTACGCGTGCCTGTGGATGATACAACTTACGACATCAGCTTTGATGACTGGATGTTCCGCCAAGACGACAAACGGATGTTTAATGTCGCCACCATGTCTAAGTTTGGAGTTAATGTGGGCAAAGTGACGCTGTTCTTTGAAAAGCAAGAATAAGTGCGACTTAGCCCAACCCTCGAGACATCGCGACGATACGTTTTAAAATCCAGCGGATTAACAAGGGTATTTTTTCTTGTCCGTGTTCATCTGAATACGCCACCATCGCAAGGGCAACATCTGGTTTTGCGTACCGTTTTAATGCGCGGTGAATAATTTTCTTCGGCGGCATTGGTGCGTCATCCGGTACCTTAGCAAGGTGGCGGAATAGAGGCTCGTAGCCATTGTTAAACAGGAAATGCTCTATATCGCGGTCGGGCAATACGGTCAAGCGGTGGCGCTCTGCATCATTCCCCAACATGCTACGCACGGTATCACCGTAGCGGCGCCCAGCCATATCACCATCAGAGACTAAGTGCCATTCAATCCCCATACAGCGTGCGACTTTGATCAAGGGACGCAATCCACTTTGGGCAAACTCTAAAATATGCACGCCTTCTGCTGCAAAGTGGTAACCACATAACTGTGCTAATTCGTTAAATAACCAGACTTCAGTTTCACCTTCGACTAATAACCAAGCGCGGGCAAACAGGGCACTTGGTCGATGAAGACGAATATGAAAAGACACCCGCCGAGTTTCATCTTTCGATAACGTGGTTGGTGTAAGCGAATGAGGTTGGGTTTTATCAGGCTCACGGATCAATTTCTTGATGCTGTGAATCGGCACAATCGAGATCAGTTCAGAACTATTTGTGGTGAGAATTTTCTGCATCGGCATTTTTTCAATGAATGCCCATGCTTGATGCAAAATAGTTGGGTGTAAACGCCCCTCGGGATCTTCCAATACCATAATGGGACGTGAGATTCGCTTCAGTTCAACAGGGCCGCGAGCACGAATATACGAGTTGAGTAACCCCATCAGTACTAAGCGGCTTTGTTTCGTCATTTGTGGGTGGCTTAGTTGTTCTAGCGGGTTCGTGCTGTACTGGCTAAAGCTTGGGAAATGTGCGCGGTTGAATTTTTCACTTCGATTATGGGGGGTGAATGCAAAGTAGTGATCGACCAGTGAACGAAGGGCATTGATACTACTTTTAATCTCACCCGCATTAACATGACCTGGTTTGGTCATTAAGCGGCGGCAAGTGTTATCAAGCCGTTTTTCAATACGCCCATTCGTTGGGCGTAACTCTTTCGTGCTCTCTTTACCGGTGTTTTTGGCTGTGCTTTTGCTGCCATTGGTTTGATTTTTAGCAGCAGGAAGGTCGAGATTCGTGTCGCGTAAGCGTCGCGCATCTCGAATACGAACAACGGGGTGAAGTACCATCAGTTGCTTGACGAGCTTGTCCGTATTGTCGCATTGGATTCTCTCACCTTTGCGATTTAAAAAGTCTCTACTAGTGATGACTTTATCGTCCTGAATCGAACTGGTGATTTGATAATACAGGTGTCGCATTCCATCTTTTTTTACCCAAAGTGGGGCAAAAGCGCGATATCGACGGGCTTTATATTCCGATGGATAGTCTTCATACCAGTGCAACACAATATGCAACTGGTTCATCTTTTCATGACCGGCCGCATAATCGACGTGAAAGTCGGAAAACTTAAAGGTGTAGAGTGATGCATCGGGTGGTAAAGCAATACTGAGTGCGTCTAATAAGGTTGATTTACCCCATGCATTTTCACCAATCAACACTGTGAGTTCGTCAAAGGTTAACGACATGCGTTTGATGCCACGAAAGCCTGAAATTTCAATGCGTTCAAGATGCATAGGCACTCCAACGTTATAGCGTAATTCATCTATAAATAAAGATTACATGACAAAGCAGGAAAAAATGGGCGCAGTAATCACAAATAGAAAAATTAACTGAATCTCAATGGGTTAGCTTTTTAGTTGGGATTGAGCGTAAGGACCACGATTGCTATTATCTGCCAACAAAAATAAAACAATGCATTTGGAGTGTCAGATGGCGAAAATTATTCATAGCATGGTACGTGTGCGCGATTTAGAAAAATCGTTGAGCTTCTATAAGCAAGCGTTAGATTTAGATATCGCTGAACAGCTTGATTTTGAAGGTTTTTCATTGGTTTACTTACGTAACGATGAAAACGACATGGAGCTTGAGCTAACTTGGAACGAAGGTACTGAAGAGCCATATACTCACGGTACTGGCTATGGTCACATTGCTGTAGCAGTAGATGACTTAGAAGCTGAGCATCAAAAATTGACAGAATTCGGTTACGAGCCTGCGGAAATTAAAGAATTTTTCCGTGAAGGTGAATTGCTAGCCAAGTTCTTCTTTGTTCAAGACCCTGATGGTTACAAAATTGAATTCTTGTGGCGTCATGGTCGTTACCAGTAAGCATAAATGTTAAGTTGCTGACATAGCTAGCTTTATACTGAATAGGCAGTGGTTAAAATCACTGCCTATTTTCGTTATGAGGCATATGCGATGAAATCTTATGCTTTAAGCGACGAAGTCCCATCCCGCAGCTAATCCCTACAATAATCATTGCGATGCTTGCAGCACCTGCAGGTGAGAAAGACGGCAATGCTAGTAATAGCTGCGAATCATTTCCTCCAAGTGCCAGCGAAGCACCGATGCCCATGATGAGACCTGCAATCATGTGTTTAGCCAGTTGGCTGGGGCGCAGTTCAAATTTAGTTAGACTAAGGCGTGATTTTGCACCGAGCGCCATGCCAACAATGAGACAAGCAATAACAAGAAAGCGTTGTAGAGATGGAATAAAAGAATTATCTCTGTGCACTAGCGTAGCGGTAAGGTCTTTTAATAGTTGGCTAGGTGACCATTCGGGTAACAACCACGTTAAGATGCTGGCAAGAATGCCGAAGAGAACGATGCCGAGCAAGATCGCTCGTTTTTCTGGTGGAACAATAAAGAAAATGCCGCAAATTAAAATAAACAACATGACGATTACGGCTGCAGATGGTGTGCTTAGTGACGCCAGCGACGTATAGCTAAGGTTATGAGGTGTGGCGGTCAGAATGCACCAGCCAATGATCCAGCCAGCAACGGTTGCCAGCATATAATAATGGCCCTTTGCGAGTTTACTTATGGTTGAGACACTGCATCCTTTATTGATGGCAGCACCTAAGCCAAATAAGAACCCACCAAGAAGAAAAGCAGGGCTGATGGTGAAACGCTGTTGAGTTAGTCCTTCTGGTATTGCTGCGCCTGTCGGCAATATAAGCCAAAACCAAAAGCCACACAGTAAGATGGTCAGCAAAAAGCCAGGGCGTTTTGCCCATAATTCTTGTGTGCCTCGAACCATACAGAGCCCAGTTCTTTGGGCGAGAAATCCAACCATCAATGCCAATAACAAGGTAGCGATGTAAACCACGAGCAGGCCTTTATTACGGTAAATCTAAATTATAGTTATTGGCTGTAAGGTACAGATTAGAGTGAGGTTACTGTGAAAGTCATAAAGGTTGAAGAAGGCTGCTGAAATATGAGTTCGTAGGAAAATAAAGTGAATACGCCACAGCGCTAAATGAGCCCTGTGGCGTGAAAATAACTCACTATGACCTTAAAGCATCACAGTTGGGTTTAGATGGATCGTAAGCGGGTAATTCGGTAATGCCTTCTTTAAGATCGTCAATACGAGTGTCGTGAGAAGGGTGAGTTGAGAGTAACTCTGGTGGTTGCTGACCGTTGGAGGCTTTAGCCATGTTTTTCCATAACTCAACACTTTGGTACGGATCAAATCCGGCTTCTGCCATGAGTTTTAAACCAATAATATCGGACTCAGATTCTTGTGCGCGTCCGTATGGCATTAAGATCCCATATTGAACACCCAGCCCAAGTCCAGCCATTGCCGCGTCTCCGTATTGCTGTCCGCCAAGGGCAATACTCGAAATTTGTAAGCCAGCATTAGCAAGTTGTGACCGAGATAAACGTTCGTTACTGTGCTGTGCTAATACATGTCCGATTTCATGGCCAATCACAGTGGCAAGTTGATCTTGGTTGGTGGCGACATTAAGTAAGCCGGTATAAACCCCGATTTTGCCACCCGGTAGGGCAAAAGCATTGATTTGTTTGCTTTCAAAAACCACCACTTCCCATTTATCAAAGCCTGGTTGCGGACCAACTTTCGCGGTGATCGCATCGGTGACACATTGAACATAACGCTGTTTCTTGGTGTCGGTACTGATTTTTTCTTGCTGTTTTAGTTGTTCAAAAGATTGTGCGCCGAGTTGAGACATGTCTTGCTCGGAAAATAACAAGACCTGCTGGCGTCCTGTTGGTGAGCTAGAGCAACCACTTAACAAAAACACACTGCTAGCAATAATGCTACTGAGCAGTAATTTAGAACAATGACGCATCGCGATACTCCATTCGCAGGTGTGAGAGGTCAGTTTGACCAGATATTACGTATATAGGGTGTTTTCACTTGCTATAAGTATGAAGCATGACAGCCTGAATTGAAAAGTAGGCAAAAAAGGCTTTTCGTCATCATTCGATAGGGATTAAGATCAGTTTCAAAGTTTAAGGAGAAATCATGGCAATTTGGCATAAAAAGATAGACTTAGATGCACTGAATAAAAGCTCTGAAAACACCTTGGTCGAGCACTTAGGCATTCGCTATACCCAGTTTGATGACAACAGTCTGTCAGCAACCATGCCTGTCGATAAACGTACTCATCAACCTTTTGGTATGTTGCATGGCGGCGCATCGGTTGTGTTGGCTGAAACCTTGGGGTCAGTTGCGGCAAACTTATGTGTAGATGAAGGCCGTTATTGTGTTGGCCTTGATATTAACGCCAATCATATACGCCCAATGCGTACTGGTTTCGTTACAGGAACAACTACACCACTTCATATCGGTATGACGACACAAGTGTGGCAAATAGAACTAAAAGACGAACGCGACCGTTTGGTTTGTACCAGTCGTATTACCATGGCGGTAATGGGAAAGAATAAAGGTTAATCGTTCTTTATATTTGTAAGAAGACAAAGTCAGTATTCATCAGTGATCATGAATACTGACTTTTTGATTGAAGCTGGTTAACGCTTAGCTGCGGTTTTACTGTTACGGCGTCGAAAAACGCTAAGTAATCCTAATGTGATTAAACCGAAAAGGGATGTGCTACCACCGCTGTCTTCGTCACCTGATGATGGGATAGGTACCACAGGATCTTTAGGGGCAGTTGAGTAATCGGCTTTAAAAGGATCGATATTGAAAGTCGAAGCTGATGGTAGCTTTTCGCCAATTTGAGTTTCAACCCAAGTAATGTAGTTGCTGACTTGAGTGTAAACAGCAGCTTCGGTGGTGCCACACTCTCGTTTGCCATAACTTACAATACCAATTAGGCGTAAACCTTTATCTGAATCACTGATATGTTGTGGGTCTTGCCATACCAACGGGCCTCCCGAATCACCAAAACATGAGTCAGTCGCAAGGGCAGGATCTGGTGAGTTAGTGCAGATGACTTTTTCATGAGGAAGTGATGACCAATCGCGATCGCAAATATTATCTGGAACCCCAGTTAATAGTGTTTGTTTAAGAATATTGGTCGAGCTGTTATCTGGATCGCGACCATCCGTAGAGCCCCAACCCGAAGTAAGTAAATAGGCATCACGTTTTTGATTCTCAACCCACTTGCTTGCTATTACGTTATCTAATTCCTTTTGTTTGTTGCCTTGCAGCAATTGTATCGCTGTGTTTTCCGGGAATTTGGTATCGTTATTGCCATCAAACTTATCTTTAATTTTAAGCAAGGCAATATCATCGTGACGGTAGTCGGTTAAATAGCCAGGGTGGACAATTACCTTTGATACCGTGTAATTACTTCCTTTGGTGTTATCCATGATATTTTCAGCATGTGCGAAAATGTTCACTTGATCCGGTGTATTGATAACCTTTGTGTCTTTATTAATGACACAGTGAGCAGCCGTTAGTACCCATTGGTTGTTAATGATGGTACCGCCACAAACAAAGTTAACAGAAACCTGCCAAGGCAAACTGTCGGAAGGTGTAGTAATGCCGTTAATAATTTTGGGCATCATGACAGGAATTGTGTCTGTTACGGTGTTGCTGGCTGCTGCGGTTCCAGTGCAAGCAGAAAGTACGAGTGCAAGCGCAATGTTGTGAGAAGCCACAATCTTATTTTTATTCATGATGGAATGCTTAAATGGTATATAAGCAATCAATTATCCGTATAAATTACATGGTGGTGGTCGGATGAGTTTACTTATTAATCCTATTAGTCATGGGGGATGCTCAAAATTGTGCAGAGCATCAAATTGCGTTGCTGTATCAGTTCCTTTTTGATGGCTTAGATGAACATAAAGAACAATGATATCAAAAACGCCAACTGAGATTGGTTAATGTTAGAATGCACGGCATATGGCGCTTTGCGTAGTGCTTAGCAGCGTATTTCTCGTTAGCGCCAAGCTTTAACAGTAGTAATAAGGAAACCATAGTGATCATTAACTTTTCAACTGGAAAAATCATTGCCAATCAGCATGAGATTGTTGTTCGACTTGATGGCGAGGCGCGAGTCACCATGCAGGCGCAGGTTGATGAAGTCACTTTGATTGGTGGTGCTAATGTGATCACCGCAACGGGGAGTGGGCTGCAATGGTCTATTCGCCTCGATAATGCAGAGCAATTAGAAGCACTCGCCACTGAAATTGGTATAGCGATTAAAGCTTAAACACTTCCAACCTTACTGGATTGGTATTACCACTTTGAACCACGTAGAATACCCCTGCTAAAAGTAAGGAGTGTAATACGTGAGTTCTGTCTCTACTAGAAACCAGTTTGAGTTATTGGCGCCAGGTGGCGATCTTGAGTCGATTAAAGCGGCGATTATCGCAGGTGCTGATGCTATCTATTGTGGTCTTGATAATTTTAACGCCCGTAATAGAGCGACCAATCTAACCTTTGATAACTTGAACGGCATCGTTCGGCTTGCTCACGAACATAATTGTAAGATCTTCCTTACGCTGAATATCATTATTCTGGAAAGCGAAATTCCAGCTTTGGTTCGTTTGCTGAATAAATTAGTTAACACCAAGATCGACGGTGTGATCGTCCAAGATCTTGGTCTGTTTTATATTCTCAAGCACCACTTTCCAACACTGGATGTTCATGCATCTACCCAGAATAATACCCACAACGAAGGTCAGATAGCTTTTCTGAGTAAGCTCACAGCTAGCCGCGTGAACTTATCACGTGAATTGAATATTCACGAAATCAAACACCTCGCCACAGTAGGACGCGATGAACACAATGTATTGATGGAAGTCTTTGTACATGGTTCTTACTGTATTGGTTTTTCTGGCTTGTGTTACATTAGCTCAGTGAAAAACGGCAATTCAGGTAACCGTGGTCGTTGTAGTCAGCCTTGTCGTGATAAATATCAAACTACAAATGTGGGTAAAGATTACCCACTGAACCTGAAAGACAACTCTGCTTTTTCTGATATGGAAGCGCTGGCTGATGCTGGTGTGTACTCGCTGAAAGTTGAAGGCCGTATTAAGAAATCACACTATGTGTACACAGTGGTTGATCAATGGAATCAACAGATCCAACGTTACTGCGATAATCAAGCACAGTTAACCGATACCTCGTCACTTTATACGGTATTTAACCGTGACTTCTCAAATGCTTACTTGCAAGGCAATATCAATAAAAACATGTTTATTGATAACCCGCGAGACAATTCTGTTAAGCACTTTAGTGAGGTATATAGCTGTACTAGCGAAGATAAGCTACAAGAGGTTAAGCAGGAACTGTACGATAAAAAGACGACTATTATCGAAACGGTTGACGACAAAATCCGTGATTTGAGCATTGAAAAGCTTCCACTTCATCTTAGCTTCCGAGGGCAAGTCGGTGAGCCGTTAGTTATTGATATTAAAGCAGGTAGCCGACGTCACACTGTCACTTCTAATGAGGTGTTAGTTTATACAGACACGTCTGCTATTGACCATGATGCGTTATTTACCGTCTTTAAAGCCGTCAGTGATTATGATCATGATGTAGCGACGATTGATGATAGTGACCTCGCTGACAATGTGTTCATGCCATTTAGTGTTTTAAAAGAATTACGTGATCAACTTAATGAATGGTTCCGTGATGGGCGAGAGTGGATTGCGCCTATTGATACCCCTCAGCTTGAAAAAACACCACTGCAACAAGAAGCGGCGAAATTATCGGTATTGATTGCGAACCCGAAAGATATCGAGGTGTGTAAAGCGCAAGGTGTTGAGATCCATTACCAGCTACCTGATTCTCTTCATACTGAACTGAAGAAACTCGACAAACTATTTACGGAGTACCGTGAATCTAGTGAAGAAGAGCTTGTACCTTGGTTCCCGGCTATTTTGATTGGTGAACATTTTGAAGCCGCAAAAGCTTTCTTGGCACAAGTGAAACCTAAGCGCATTGTTACCAACAATACAGGTGTCGCTTATGTAGCGTCGCAAATGGGTATTGAGTGGATCGCGGGTCCCTTGCTCAACATGACTAATTCATTTGGTCTGCACTGTATAAAAGAAGAATTTAACGCGGCAGGTGCCTTTGTTTCGAACGAAATCAACAAGAAACAGATTAAGCATATTGTTCGTCCGCAGTCGTTCGATCTTTATTACAGTATCTATCACCCAATTGTGATGCTAATGAGTCGTCAATGCCTATTCCATCAAACTGTTGGTTGTAAGATCAAAGCATTTGATGCGAAGTGTTTGAAAGGTTGTAAGAAATCGACATCCATTCTAACCATGCGTGATGCGGCGTTCATTATTGATAAGCAAAAGGGCGATCACAACGCGCTGTACAGTCAAAATAACTTCTTAAACACAGCTATTATTGATGACTTAGCAGGTAAATTCAGCCATTACTTCATTGATTTACGAGACATCGAAACGCAAACTCACGTCGCGATTGATAAGGCAGGTTTGCTGGCTATTTTCAGTGATTTAGTTGCAGGCAAGGAAGAGGCGAAGCAACAATTACGTGACGCCGTCACATTAACCAGTGATGCACAATATCACAAGGGTTTGTAATTTGTTTCGGCTTGATTACTTCATAAAATCAGCAAGATAACGATAAACAAAAGGGCATCAGTTGATGCCCTTTTTGCTATTCATTCGTGCATTATGCGATTAAGCGCAACACTTCTTGAATTTTTTACCGCTACCGCAAGAACATGGATCGTTACGGTTTGGTGTTTTTTCAAAAGTCGTGGTTTTTGGCTTGTTGATCAGGCCTTCAAGCTCAGTAATGTTTTCGGCTAGGTCGGCATTAATCGTGATATCAGCAAAGAAGCCATGTTCTGCAACAAGCGCTTTGATTTCTTCTTCACGATCTTGTGACTGTACAGACAATGTTAGAGGCAGTTCTTCTGTACCTAGTTTTTTGCTGCGTTTGGTGTTGTAACCATAGCTTTCGTGTTTAGGCTTTTTCTCGATGCGCCCTTTATAGAAGAATTTAGACATTGCCGTCACCTGTAAATTTAAAACTAAGCTGGGCGTTATACAGCAAAATGCAGGTACAAAAAAGGGTTTTGTTTAATAAGCGTAGGGGATTAGCAAAGAGCAGCGAGCGAATGATGTCAGGAATTTGAGGGAAACAGTATCAGTAGCCGAGATGAAATCAGCCGTGAATTACTTTTTTACCCATTTACCTGATGCGTTTTGGTAGTAATTACCTGAGCGTGTTTTTTGGATCGCTTTTTTATAAGCAAGATGACCAACTTCAGCAACACTCAAGCCATGGGAAACTGAGATGCGTTTGTAGCTGGCTTCACGTTGAGTATTAACGTCAGCAACCAGTTTACGAACTTCACTTGAAGGGGAGGAAGCAAGAGGCGCAATAAATCCGCTATTGGTTTCACCCACCAGCCCTTGGTTTTTAGCATTTTGAAGATCCAGCGCGAATGCTTGTGCGGATATCAGAAATGCGAATATGAGAAATACGTATTTTTTCATGGCAATCTCCCTGCCTGATTAGAATACATCGTCATCGCTGAATAAGTCATCTATTTCCTTATCGACTTTGATCCTAATCTCATGTTCGATTTTGACATTCAGGTTAACTTCTATTGGTTTGTCTGAGGCTGCGACTTGTACCGTAGGGGTACAACCAGTTAAGCCAAGGGTTGATGTCACGAAAACCAACGCGAGGAGAGTGAGAGTTAACGAAAATTTAAGTTGTACTATATCCATTGGAAACGACCTTTAACAACAATTAGCGCATAAAATGTTCTACTCATTCAAACCAAGCTGCTTTAAGAACAGACCTTCCAATTGCGACGAGTTTATCGCGTTTATAGTTTTGATTAACGCTGGAATGTCATCTTGCACGTTTAGATTTAAGTGCACCGGTCTTCCTTTTTGAAAACTCGGATTGAAGCCTTTAAATCGAGAACTTGCATTAAGTTGTCCTTCTTTAGAATAGTCTAGATCAACCGCTAGCGAGTGATAGTTATAATTTTTGAGAATTTTGCCTACGACCAATACGCTATTTTGTCCAGCCGCTTCTACATTCTGATCTATGGTCGATCCTTCTAAATACCGTAAGATCCCGCCTGGATAGCGTGAATGTAAATGACCCGATTTTATAATCGCAGATCCATCTTCGATCCCGAGTGGGATCACGCCATCTAAAATTCCCGTCAATTCGATATCCTCTTGATCCAGCATATTGATCAACAAAGCAAGATTGAGACCATGTACGCGAATATCATGGGGCGGCACGTTGACGAGGTTATTGGTTTTTAGACCGTGAAGGCTGATTTTCCCACCGAGTACATTGGCGCTGGCGCGGTGAAGTTGATAGTGGTTGCGGGCGGTATCAAATTCTAAACTGGCTGCGATGTTTTCAAATAACGCGCCTGCGTGGAATAAGCCTGCTTGAATACTAATGGGATAGCGTGATTTTAACCCTTGAGGCGTCAAAGAGGTGGTTATTGAGGTATTGAGGTTACCAAAGCGAAAGCCATAGGCATCACCGCTAAGCTGGTGGGTAAAAATACCTAGGTTCCCAATAATTTGGTTTGGATTGATAGTGAACTGACCATCATAGCTGATACTGCCATGGGTGAAGTCATAATCTAAAGGCAGCTGTGGAAGGTAATATTTCTTTAGTGTTTTTAGTCGGTTAAACGCAATGGTGTGACGCTGTAACTTAAGTTTGGTGGTTTGTGATGGCTGGTGGTGGTGAATGGCGACCTTAGCCAGAGGTGCTGATTTCCAGTTCTTTAATTCGGACTCAAGCTGCCAGCGAGCTAGGGTACCTTTAAAATGGTTATGGGATGAAAAGCGTGGAAAGCGTTGGTCGTTTTGCTTGAAATGGGTAATAAATTCGAACCTGCTATCAAACGTTGGCAGATGGCTTTTTGTTTCGCTGTCTGTCGGGTTAGGTATTCGCATTTGTAGCGAATTGAGCTTGAGTTCGGTTTTACTCTCATATTGCTGTACAGGCAGTAGATGACGTTTAGTGTTATGACTCTGTACTACCGGTTGCCCAAATTCATCTTTAACCACCTGTTGCGCTTTAATGACGGCACTTAGGGTGTCAGAACTCGATCCCGTTATTAGGCTCACAGCTGCTTGTTCTGAGCGTTTATCAAGCGTGATTGATGCAATTTGCGATTCAATTTGCTCAGCAGAGAGCGAGTTAAATGTTTTGGCATGTAATTGAGGTTCAATCTTAATGTTGTCACTTGTGATAGTGGTGTTCGTTAAAGCAAGCTGATAGCTATCCGTTGTCCAGTCAAAGGCAAGCTGACTTTGTGCCTTTACTCTTGAAGCTATGGCTATGCTTTCGAGTGCCAATTGGTTAATGGACAGGGCATAGTTACCCTTTAAGTGACATTGTAACTTAGGGTGTTTGCAAGATAACTTATTGATATTAAAGTTTAGCTTGTCGTTATGCACACTTCTTAGTTTTAGGGATTCTTGTTTGTCTGTCATTCGAATCGAGACACGCTCATTTTTGTAATGAGCAGCAAGATCTAACTCGCCATCGGATGTAAGGTGAATGACTTCGATTGGCGCATCTTGTGCAAAATGTTTACCCGGCAATGAAAAACGATTAAGCCTAACGGTGAGTTCTGGCGGTAGAGTAATTGCGAGTTTGTAATAGGCGTCGATCAGCTTTCTATCGACGACTTGGTTGTATTTTGTATTCTCGACTCGATTGGCCGTGACTCTAAATGGCGCATTGAGCTCTGCTGTTGGGAGGTGTTCTAGTGCAAATCGCTCCATTAAGTCTTTAGTATTCTTAAAATTAGCTTCGCAGTGCAGTGTTTTAGGTAGAGGGTCATCAAACTCAATATTGGCATCACAGTTGAGGGTGTTGCCTTTGGGGCCTTTTACTTTTCCGCTGAAATCTGCGGTATTAGCAGTTTGGTGAATCAACAGCATATCGAGATCGTAAGGGTTGGGCGCTAAAACCTGCCCATTCAATTTAAACTGTGCGTGTCTTTGTTTGGTTTCACTTCGTTTTAGTGGTGTTTTCAGTACGACTTTGGCATTAATGATCAGGTCACCATAGGTAAGCTTATTCACTTTCAGAGTGTTAAAAGGCAAGGTTGCAAGGTTTGCGATAGTTTCGCCTAAGTGCAGTCCTCGCTGCTCATTAGCAGGACGTTGAATGAAAGTCGGCAGTTCTGCTGGCCGGCCTAATGTCATTGATTTTGCATGCAGCTTGATAGATTTCGTGGGCTGGTAAATATCCATTTCAAACTGGACATCTTCGGCATGCTGTTTTGTTATTGGCGGTAGGCTTTGCCACTCAGGGGTAAGTCTTTCTACGCTAATGTGTAGCGGGTTCGTATCTTGCTGCCAAGCGATAGAGAAGTTACCTTTATTTAGCGTGACAGGGTAACGTGGCGAAGGTAAGCGGTTGTCATTTAGAGCTTTTTGCTGGGGTCTTTGTTTACCATGATTGTCACTTTTAGCATTTGCCGCAGCTGTAATGACTTGATCTTGAACACCAAGCTTAGGAACGAATAGATTGATTCTTCCACGCTCAACGGTACCTGTGATAGTTACGTAGGGCTTTGTGGCAATCACGAGATTTATTTGCTGTAACTCTTGAGTTATTGGCTTATGAGCGATTGGTTTATTCGTTATTGATTTAGGCGTATGTTTCTTTGCCGAAAAACTTTGCTGGATTGGTTCATCGTTAATATCGACTGTATTTGGATCGATTAAATGGGCGCGAATACTCTCGGTATGGGCACTAAATACATACGGGTTACCTAAATCGGCAAAGTTTATGGCTGGCTGGTTTAGCTCAAAATACGGAAAGTCCAAGCCTATATCTTTTAATACCTGCTGCGCTTCAAGTGGCAGGGCGACTTCTGCGTGTTGTGCCTGAATACGCCATGACTCTGAAGAGATAGCACTTTGTTCGTTAAAGTATTTATTAATGCTAAGTTGATGGGTGTTGATCTGGGTACCAGCTATAGACACGGACAGGCGATCTATTTTGATCTGCGGATAGATCTTAATACCCGAAATCGCATTAATGATGATCCCTTTGCTAGCAAGCCAGAGTGGCACAATGATCACCGCAGCAATTAATGTGATCATCAAAAGGTAGAAGCTATACCTGAGCCAAGGTATACGAGAGCGCTTGTTGGCAGTTGCTAATTTTGATGGCGTATCGTATCCCTGATCACTCTGACTGAGATCAGCGGTGTTTTGTGGCGCTCTACTTGATGTAGATGTTGACGAAGGCGGGTGCTTGTCCACTTTACTCTCAGAATTACATGCCTGATATAAGCATATACCTTGAGTTAACCAAAAGGAGTAAAGCTTAAGCTAATGAGTTTGATACTGTTTCTTTTATCTCAGCTTTAAGACAGGCCGAAACTGGCTTGCTAATGAGGCTTGTGTAAATAAATTTAGGTTAGTTGAGGCGTGGGGGCTCTGAAGAGCGTTTGAATGTAAATTTCGCGAGGAGAATTGGTGAGAGAACAAAAAAAGTTCTCACCGCCGGCGGTTAGACAGGAAATGCCATTGGTGAGAGATTCCATGTTGGTTACGTTACAAAGTAACTTATTATTAGAATTCAGTAAGCAGTAGCCAAAAGAGCTACTAAAGTGCGTATAAGGGTTAAAAATGTGATTGAAACTGACTTGTGTTTAGCCAGCGAGCATAGGTTCGCAAAGAACTTTGTTTAAAGCTTCTTTGTTTAAAACTTGTGGCTTCGCCAAATCTATATTCACGTGTTTAAGCGCTTCAGCGATCGCAGCTTCAGCCTCTAAATCATCATGTCTTTCAATAGCGTTTAGTGCATTTGTTAACGATTGCTCGATCATATCGAGATGATGTTGTGCACCCGCTAATTGACGTTGCTGTAACTCAATATTGTTTGAGTCGTGATACTGTGCAGGATTTGCATTTGAATCATCGATAAGCTCTACAGAGTGTTTAGCTTGCTCAATGATTTGAGTGAGATCTTTAGGAAACGACTTCATACAACATCCTTTTGTATCTTCGCGGCTGAAACAACTCTTAAGGTAAAACGTGAGAGTAAAAGCTCAAGTTAAACGTTAGTGTTGTTCTAAATTCTACGCAATTTCTATGCGTTCTGATTTACCTTACCGATTGGCCTAGGTAATTGATGTGATTACTCTATCTGATATTCATCATACAAAATTTAACTTAGATCAAATAATTCCATATTCCCTTTGAATGAATATTTAATCAATATTATGCGCAGTGTTGTACTTAACGTTACAGTTCTAACTTATTCACAATTACACATTAAGCATTTTACTGCTACTGATTAATGAATTATTCATCAATAGTGACTGAAAAAGCAGGAGGGTTAAAAAATTCTCGGGGATATACAAAATAAAATGCGTAAATAGGCACTTAAGAGGATAGCGTTCGCCTGTAATCAGGTTATGATAGGTTTAACAATATGTTAGCTAGGAGCGTGTGTGAACAAGTTATTATCGTTTGAAGCATTAATGGTATTAGATGCCATAGATCGACGCGGAAGTTTTGCTGCTGCTTCTGAAGAACTTGGACGAGCACCGTCTTCGTTGAGTTATCAAGTACAGAAACTTGAGCAAGATCTCGATTTGGTTATTTTCGATCGCTCGGGTCACAGGGCGGCATTTACTAAAGCGGGCAAGTTACTGCTAGAGCGTGGTCGCCAAATTTTATCTGCTGCAGATGAAATGGTCGCTGATGCTAGTGCGTTAGCGCATGGTTGGGAGTTAGACCTTACTATTGCTTATGATGGTTTGATCCCTTTGCTTGATATGTTGCCGCTGGTGGATGGGTTATATGAGAAAAGTAAAACCCGACTGCGTTTTCAAGAAGAAATCTTAGCAGGCTGTTGGGAGGCTTTAGCACAAGATAGAGCTGATTTGGTTGTCGCGCCAGCGCCCGTTGTGGCACCGCCTGAAGTTAAAATTGAACCACTTGGAAAGTTGACGGCGCTTTGGGTCGCGCACCCTGAACACCCGATTTTGAGACATGATAATCCGCTCGATCCGAAAGTGCGCCAGCAGTATCGTGGTATAGCTGTGGCGGATACGGCCAGAAACACGCCACCCATCACTTACAATATTTTAGATGATCAGCCATTGCTTACAGTGAGTTCAATGAACGATAAGCTGGTGGCATTAAAAGCCGGAATAGGGATAGGTACGATTTCACTGCCGTTTGCACAACAAGCATTAGATAAAGGGGAACTGGTTGCGATTAAAGGTGAACCTGCCCATGAACTAGATATCGTCCTAGCTTGGAACCGCAATACAATGGGTAAAGCGAAAACCTGGTGTATTCAGCAACTGAAGAAACAGTGGAATCATACTCGCTAACGCAGTAACTCGTTACATTTCCCCATTATTCGCCATATGCGTTTTTAGTAACAGAATCAGCGAAGGCAAGCATGAGCTTGTCTTCATTGTTTGTGCGTCGAGCGTTAGAGGGTAACGTGTCAGTGATTAATTCTGCTCAGTATCGTTTTGTAGTGGCAGCATCATTTCGACGATCCCATCTTCCATTTGAATATCAACATGAAAGCCGACTTTTTGTGCGAGCATGATCATGCCTCGGTTGGTAGGCATTGTCATTCCACTCATTTGATGAATGCCGCGCTGCTTGCAGTAGCGGATGATTTTTTCCATTAGGATTTTGCCCAGCCCAACACCTTTAAGATCTGAGCGAACTAAAATGGCGAACTCCGCATCGTAATTCTCAGGATCTGACAATGCACGAGTTACCCCAATAATGGATTCGTTATCATCTTCTCCATTCGCGGTTGTTTGTGTTTGAGCACCTGTGGCTTTTTCCTGTTTGATTGTCGCAACAAAGGCCATTTCTCGGTCGTAATCAATCTGCGTGAAATTGGCGAGTGCTTCGTGGTTAAATTCACCCACGTCCGAGAAGAAGCGTTTATACAAATCATCAACAGATACTTTTGCGATAAAGGCGGCATGTTTGGGCTCATCTTCCGGCAGAATAGGACGCAATAAAATTTGCTGTCCATTCTTCAATATTGCTTGTTCTTCGTGTTCTTTGGGATAAGGGCGAATGGCCAATCTTGCTTGTTTATCGCCAGAAAAGGGCTTGATAGTCATAGAGGCATCAATTACGGTCAACTCAGAGCCTGAAACTAATAATGGATGGATATCTAGCTCTGTGATCTCGGGGCAATCAATGATGAGTTGAGAAATTCTCACTAGCAGTTGGCATAGCGCTGGAATATCTAATCGTTCAGGTAGCCGTCGCTGACGAATTTTGCCCGTTTTTAATGCATTGATGACCAAATAACGCGCCAGCGCCATGTTCAATGGCGGGATCGCAACCGCCGCATCTTTTCGGATATCCCATTCTGCAGCATCTTCGCCCAACATGATGACAGGACCAAACACTGCATCGTTGTGAACCGTAATACGTAGCTCTTGGGATCCAGCTCGATTTGCCATTTGTTGAACAAGTAAGCCTTCAATGTGCGCACTTGGATAGTTCAAGGAAACCCGATCTAAAATGGCTTGAGCGCCGTTGGCAACTTCAGTCGCGTTTCTTAGATGAAGCATTACGCCGTGTACTTCTGATTTGTGCTGAATATCTGGCGAGCGTAATTTCACCGCGACTGGGTAGCCAATTTGTTCTGCGATATGTGCAGCTTCTGCCGGATCACTGGCAATCCAAGTTGGTAAAGTATTAAAGCCGTAGCTCTCTAAAATAGGGCGAACGTCATGCGTCTCTAATCTCTGTATATTTTGTGCTAGCAAATCTTTGAGGATGGCAGAAGCGAGTTTAGGCGTTGTGGTGACTTCGCCAAATGAGACAGGGGTTTCGAGTAGATGTTTTTGGTTTCGGCGGTACTCTATCAAGTGCATGAATGCCGACACGGCACTTTCAGGGGTGCGATAAGCAGGATAACCCGCATCTGCGAATATTTGTCGGGCACTAATCGCCTCGTTTTCACCAGCCCAATTTGTAAGAATGTTGAATTTTCGACTTCGGGGATGGGATTGTAGTAAATGAACCAGTCGCTTAGCGGTTTCGTTGCCATCGGCAATTGCAGAAGGAGAATGCATGAGTAACAACGCATCACAGTCATCGGAGTCGAGTAAAATACGAACGGCTTTCTCATAACGGCTAATATCAGCATCACCAATAATATCGATGGGGTTTGCATGCGACCAACATGACGGCAAAATCTCCGACAATTTATTGATGGTATCTTCACTCAGGGTCGCAAGCTTACCACCTCGGTCGGCAAGTGCATCGACAGCCATGATTGCAGGGCCACCACCGTTGGTAATTATCGCTAATCGTTCACCTCGCAGTGGCACTGAATGGGCGAGTGTTTCAACGGCTGCAAATAGTTCGTGCGTATTATGAACACGTAACATACCTGAGCGGCGAATTGCAGCGTCGTACACTACGTCTAATCCGGCATCACCACCGGTATGAAGTTGGGCTGCTTGACCGCCAGCTTGCGTCCGACCGCTTTTTACGACCAATATCCGTCGGTTTCGTGCTGCAGCGCGTGCCGCAGACATAAAGCGACGGGCATCTTTAATTGAATCAACATAAAGCAAAATGGCTTCAGTTTTACTGTCGCGACATAAGGTATCGAGAAGCTCAGCAAAGTTAATATCGCAAGCATCACCCAAAGAAAGAAAAGTTGAGAAACCAATATTCTTGTTTTTTGCCCAGTCTAAAATCGTGGTGCAAACAGCCGCAGACTGAGAAATAAAGGCAATGTTACCTTTGTGGGCCGCGATTGGAGAAAATGAAGCGTTTAAGTTTAGCCAAGGTAAAATAAGTCCCATGCTATTTGGGCCAACAATGCGCATCCCGTATTGTTGCGCTACTGCGAACATGCGTTGTTCTTCATTTTCATAGCTTGAAGATGGGTCTGCCGATAATGTGTTCATTCCCGCAGCCAGTACTATGGCCACTTTGACGCCTTTGTTACCGAGTTGCTCAATGATATCGACGTTACGGTGGGCGTTGGTGCAAACAATGGCAAGATCTGGGACTCGCGGTAAGCTCTCTATACTCGGGTAGGCGAGTACGCCAGCAACGGCGTCATACTTTGGTGTGACAGGCATAATTGGGCCGTGAAAATGCCCAGAAAGTAGGTTTCTGAGAACCACATTACCAGCGCGATTAGGGCTATCCGAAGCGCCTATTACCGCGATGGATTTTGGTTTAAGTAATTGCTCGAGTCCGTTCATCGTTACCTCTCACCGTCTTGATACCCATGCCATTATTTTTGAATGGAATGAGGTTAGAACACAGTTATATCTTGTTGATTCTAGCGGATTGCTTACTTGGGTGGAGATATACCGCTAAGGGCTGTGATCAGACGCAGTTTTACTGATGAAGAGCTAGTTAGGAGTTGTGTTAGTCGTTTGGCGAGTAAGTTGACGTTGCGAAACCAATCAACAACGTCAACGGGATTAAGTTCGAAGTTTTAAACTTGGTAGCGGCTCTTATCACCAATGTCAAAATGCAGTGGCATACGCCATTTTGATGCTGCAGCAACGGCTAGCAAGATAGCGCCCGACATACTAAAGATGATACTGATTTGCTGTTGTTCAAATACCCAGCAGAACCAAAAACCTGCAAGTGCTAACGGTGTTGCAAGTAAGACTTTTAATTGGAAGCAAAAATATTCCTTCACAGCTAGAGCGCTGAAACTAAACAATGCAGCACCAACAGCAAGAGGCAACCATAGCCCAGACATAAACCAAAGGGCGGCAAATAAGCCACTGCCTTGAATTAACCAGCGAAAACGCTTGTCGTAAATATGCACTGTTGATGATGCGATGAGCGCGGCCCCAACTAATACTCCAGCGGCAGTATCGAATTCCCAAGCAAGGATCGATAGGGTAATTGCGCCAACAGTTAATGCAGTGCGATATAAAACAACAGTGATAATGTCGAGGACATCAAGCGGACTTTTGATATGAGGGTCAGCCATTGGGCTCTCCAGATGTGACGAAAAATAGACAATCGTGATAAAAAGCAAATTATTGATTGTCGATGATTAAATGCTTTTTGATTTTACTATCAATTGATGTGACTGGGGGCAGATAGTTATTGATCTGTCATAACGTTTTGCTTGATTGGTATAAGAAGTAACGTCACAATAACAGCAGAAATTTTCAGTGGTAGGAAAACAATGAAAAAAATCGCCGTTTTAGCCGTAGCAACGGTATTAGTTGGCTGTACGTCGAATACTGAAACACTAGAGATCGTGAGTTCAACGTCTCAAGAGGTGTATTCTGCTGAGCAAATTGCTGCAATGAATGAAGCAAACACGCAGAATAGTACGACTATTAACCAACAGCAAACTACAACGGAAGTAGTACAAACTGCACCTAGTAAGCCCAAGGCTGAGCCTAAACCTAAGTATCAGTATGTAGAAACGGCGAAACATGGTTATACCATTCAGGTACTAGCACTAAGTCATAACCAAGGCTTCACCACTTATATGAATAAACTGCCATCGAATGAACCAGTTTGGACAAATAAGAAAACTGTCGATGGTCTACCATGGTATACATTATTGTTTGGTCATTATGAAACTCGTGAGCAAGCAAAACGTGCATTAAATGCACTACCAAAAGATGTGAAAGCTTTCGGTCCATTCATTCGTAAAATCGATGATATTAAAGCGTCGAACAATCCGAAGCTGACTAAGCTGAACTAAGCCAAAGCGCTTAAGTTTTACTAGCTTGAGAAGATGATAAAGAGAGCCCAGTGCTCTCTTTTTTATTGGTTGCGATTTAGCGATCTATTTAGGTAATGATTTTGCCTTATGGGTTACACTAATCGAAATAAATACTTGCTCGTCTTATAAACGCCATTATCAAACCGTCACTTATCCCTACAGCTTATATCGCTTTGCAAACGGCGACTTTTTCATCACTTCATGTCAATAGACAGTCATTTATTGTGGTTTTTTGCTATTACGCGGAGTAGATGCTGCCATAGTGCAGTGTTTTTGATTACTATAGAAATCAATCGGTGTTTGGCGTTTCTCTAGATGGCTTCTTACGTCGAACAAGAAAGTTAATCTTTGGTGGCTATAAGGCGATCAAATAAGTACCACAAGGGATGATAATGAGCTCTATCCAAGTTTTACTATTATGCGGCGGCGGTTCGTCGGAGCATGAAGTATCCATCGTATCAGCAAACTACATTGAACAATCATTACAGCAGATCGATGGTATCAACTATCTACGTGTCGAGATGAAGCAAGATGGTTGGTATTTAGCGGATGGGACACTTTGTCAGCTGCATTTAGACCGCACTCTGCATTGTGGTGATAAACAAGTCGTGGTTGATTACGTGATCCCTTGCGTACATGGTTTCCCGGGGGAAACTGGCGATCTTCAATCAATGCTAGACATGGCAAACCTGCCATATTTAGGGTGTGGTGCAGAAGCAAGCACTAATTGCTTCAACAAAATCACGACTAAACTGTGGTTTGATGCGATTGATATCCCTAATACTCCTTATGTTTTCCTTAGCGAGAACAATGAACAATCTCATCAAAAAGCAGAGCAAGCGCTTGAAAAGTGGGGCAAAGTCTTCGTTAAAGCTGCATGCCAAGGATCTTCAGTTGGCTGTTACAGCGTAACAAGCAAGCAAGAACTAACGGAAGCGGTGAACAATGCGTTTACGTTTTCTGAGCAAGTGTTGATTGAAAAAACCATCAAACCGCGTGAGCTTGAAATCGCGGCTTTTGAATACGAAGGTGAATTGATCATCACTAAACCAGGTGAAGTCGCTGCACCAGAAGATGGTTTTTACAGCTACGATGAAAAATACGGTGCAGACAGCCATTCAACAACCACAGTTGAAGCGGGCGATCTGACTGAGAATCAAATCGAACAAATTCGTGAATTCGCACGTAAAGCTTTCGTGCAAATGAAGCTGAAAGATCTATCGCGAATTGATTTCTTCCTAAGTGAAGATAACGAAATTTTGCTTAACGAGATCAATACCTTCCCAGGTATGACGCCGATTTCTATGTTCCCTAAAATGTTGGAGCATTCAGGAAAAAGCTTCGTAGGCTTCATTGAGCAAGCCATTAAACGCGCCGTTTAATACCATCCCAAACGCCAGTGAATCACTGGCGTTTTTCTTTTTCCCTGCAATACTCGTAACAGGTGCATAGAGGTATCGCTATGCTAGATGAACAGCAAAAAAGGATGCGCTTTAAGGCAATGCAGCGCAGAAACTATCAAGCCAGCTTACAGCTAGAAGGGTTTGAACTTGATTGCCAACCTGAGGTGAAGTCGTTATCTTCATCCAATACTGAGGCTGAAGAAATTCGGCGCTTGAGACAGGCGTATGCGAGATAAATATGGTGTCAGTCATGACCCGGATTGTTATCCAGACTCGACAGTGCTGATTAACAAGTTAAACATCACTGACGAAGAACAACTTGCTCTAGCTGAGCGTGATTTCACGCGGGTTCGAGCTGAACATTTTGAGCCTGATTTCTCTCACCTTACTTTCGACTATCTACTGAATATCCACTTCACACTCTTTCAAGATCTCTACACTTGGGCAGGCAAAATACGCCACGTTGATATCACCAAAGGCGAAACTCGCTTTTGTCATTTCATGAATATCGAGCGCGAAGCAGAACGTCTGTTCAAAGAGTTAGAGCAAGAGGATGGGCTACAAGGCTTAGCATTTGATAACTTCATCGAGCGCATTTCTCATTACTATTGCGAGCTAAATGTCATTCACCCATTCCGTGAAGGGAACGGACGAGTGCAACGTATCTTTTTTGAAATGCTTGCCATTAACGCAGGGTTTGAAATCTGTTGGGAGGGCATTCGCCTCTCTGATTGGGTATATGCCAATCAAGCCGGTTACTTTGGTGATTTAAAACCCATGATTGTCTTGTTTAAACAGATCACAGTGCCTATTAATCACAGCCAAGGCTATGCAGAGCACTGGAGTGATAGCCCACAATAAAACTATCCCCGCAACCGCATTCTCAAGATTCGCCTTCTTTGTTACTGATCCCACGGCGTTTCAGTTTTAAATTTATCCATTTCCTCATCACGTTTCGTCTTTTGTCCAATGTATTGCGCTGGCATTGCAGGGCTTTTCCATCGGCCTTGTGCTTGAATCTCGTTGAGGGATGCACCTTCAAAGGCTAAGTCTTGTGCAGCACCCACTCGTGGTGATTGCCCCGAGAAGATTTTATTGGCTGGTACACCAAGTTCATCACTGGCTCGACGAAAAACGCGATAAATGGATGAGTGATCGAGTGGGTTATCACCAATATTACCGTGGCGATCAATACGTCGGAACAGGTAGCCTTCGTCAATCATGCTGAGTGTCAGCCAGCGGTTAATCGCTGCTGATGTTGCAGGACTCAAGCGAATGGATTTACTTTCAAGTGTTAATGTTATCAATCCATTAGATTCAATAATGATGTTTTCTAGTGTAATGGCACTCAATTCACCTCGTTTAAGCAAGGCATCAAAGGCGAGGCACCAAATCGCTAAATCACGTACATCTTTTGGTGAAGTCGCTGTTTGAAAACGTGAGTAGAGTTGGTCGATATGAAAAGCATGAAGTGGGGCCGCTTGTTTATTATCGTCTTTCTTCTGATCATGAAATTGCTGCATTAGCACTCGGACTTGAGTGTGTGAACATGGGTCAGTCATTGTTAGGGAGCGGTGCGCGAGCCTGATGGTGATTACGTAACGTTTTAGGCTTGCTAGCTTACGTGTTTTGGCTTTCTCATCAAGAAAACGTACGACTGTATCAACTGAAGCTGGTAGAGCCGTTGTATTTATACTTAAGCAGTATTCATTAAACGCATTCCAGTCAGTCGCAAAGGCGACCAATGTTCTATGTGCATACGACTTTAACGTAATCGTTTGCCAATCATCAGCAGTTGTTTGCTTTGAATTGAAGATTTTTACCCAGTTTTGTTTATTCATTTAGTTTGTCTGATAATTAAATCTAATGCACTATAACTTATCTAAGTGTATAGCAAATAAACAAAATTTCCAGCATTCATCTTTGTTCAACGAAAAAACCTTATAAATTACTCAATAATGCTTATCAAGACTGTACACAATTGCAGGATAATGCTTAACTTAGCCAAGTTACAGTTTGGCTGATTACCTAGCACATAATTCAAATACTAAGCGGCTGGGTATGTCATAAATACTGGATCTAAATGATTTTTGTGATTCTTAATATCTTGATAGGTCAAAATTACTGATTTTGTTACTTGTCAGAATTAATCATGTGGAAGAGTCTTTATGAAAAAACGGCTTTTATACCGTGGTTATCACCTAGAAAATGCCTCTGGCGATCTAGATGATTGGAAAGTAAACATCAACGGCAAAATTCTTGCTGGTAAAGTCACTTTGGTTAAGAAAAGCATCGATTGGTGGTGCGATATGAAAACCATTATGTCGCCAGCAAGTTTTGCAAAAGCTGATTCTGCTCAACAGACAACAGCACAACG
Organism: Photobacterium jeanii; assembly: GCF_001650345.1. Classification (GTDB taxonomy): domain Bacteria; phylum Pseudomonadota; class Gammaproteobacteria; order Enterobacterales; family Vibrionaceae; genus Photobacterium; species Photobacterium jeanii. Next base: position 999,497 of record NZ_LVHF01000033.1, read on the forward strand.
TAAAACAGAAGATTACCGAGGTTTTAAACTGATCAACGACAGTGGTAAACCAAACGAATGGTATGTTTTATTACGCGGACAACTTTTGAAAGGCTCGCCAGTGGCGATTAAAAAACACCTCGATAAAGTTATTGAAAAGATTGCTGCCCAACAAAAAAAATAAACGCCCAGTAGGGCGTTTATTTTATCTTTCGGATGGCTAGGGCAACCTAGTCATCTTCATCTGATTTTTCTACATCAACCAGGTAGTTACCTTCTAGCCAGTTACGGCCGATAAGTAGCTTGTATTCCAGCTTACTTCGATCACGTAAGTTAACGGCAACTGTTTTGTGTTCGCCGTTCCAGCCTAAATCCATTTTTACTGCGTAGCGTCGTTCAACACCTTGCGCATTTCGGATTTTGCTAACTTTAACAATTTTGCCTTTATAGCGCGCTTCTTCACCATCTTCATTAAAGCTTGTGAACTCGACAGTTTCACCTAAGTGATCACGCATATTGTCGCTATCACTGTCTTTGCCCGTTACCTTAATATCAACTGCGTGAATCGAGGTCGTTTTTGCGCCAGTATCGATACGCGCTTTGTAGTCTAAATCAAGTTCGTGAACGCGGATGGTTTCAACTTGACCAACAATTGACTTACCTTCAAACATTTTAGCTGCCGCGAATGTTGGCATTGCAGAGCAGATCGCTGCGATTAACACAGCAGGTAATGCAAATTTCTTCACAAAATCTCCCAATTATTGTTCTCGTTATTCTGAATGTAGTGCAAAACTACAGTATTGAGTGGCTGAATAACTATATTCTCATTCAATTGACCTGAATATGCCATTAACCAGTCAAAGTTTGCTCATTATCTGCTGAATGCATGACTTATCGGCTGTAAATTGTACAGCTTCAATACCCAATTGACGGGCCGATATGACGTTATCAGCATTATCATCAATAAAAAGACATTCTTCTGGTTGTAAGTTATAGCGAGATAGTAACAATTCAAAAATGGCTGGTTCTGGTTTAATCATGAATTCGCTTGCTGACACCACGCCACCTTTAAAGTCGCCAATGAAGGCATGGCGTTCACTTAAAGTATCAAAAAACGCATTACTCATATTTGTAAGATAATAGAGTGGGTAACCAAGCGCTAAGAGGTTTTCTAATAATTGATGGGACAATTCAATGACAGCGAGTTGGTTCTGGACGTGATCAAAGAAATCTTCCATTCGAGACTCAGGAAAATTTATCCTAGCTGCGAATTTGGGTATCACTTCAGCCATTAACATAGTGCCACGATCGAGCGATAACCAGTCATCGTGGCGAAGTACATTCTCAAGCAATTGCTGCTGCTCAAACTCAGAATTGGTGAAAGAAGTGACAATCTTGTTCGGATTCCACTCAAACAACACCGCACCAAAGTCAAAAATGACATTCCGAATCATAAGATGTTCCGCTTAAGGAGTATTTATTGATAATATGACCCATAGACGATTGTGCAAGTAAGATTAGTGAACATCTTACTGAACTCACAAAACCTTAAAAATTCAAGAGATTGTTACATCATGAACGATAACAGCCGCTTAGTATTCTCTACTGAAACGGGTCGCATTAAGGAAGAAAAAGCCCAGCCGGTTCGCCCTAAAGGTGACGGTGTTGTTCGTATTCAACGCCAGACTAAAGGCAGAAAAGGCAAGGGCGTTTGCATTGTTACAGGTCTAGATATGGAAGACCCACAATTAAAACTTCTTGCCGCTGAACTTAAAAAAGTCTGTGGTTGTGGCGGTTCAGTAAAAGATGGCAATATCGAAATTCAAGGCGACAAGCGTGATGTGATCAAAGCAGCGCTTGAGAAAAAAGGCCACACCGTTAAATTAGCGGGCGGTTAATTTCTCGTTTTGAATCAGTGTTAATGCACAAAGCTCACCTTATTGGTGAGCTTTGTTGTAAATGGGCAAAATAAATCAGTTATTCATTAACAGCTTTAGCATCTGCTTTTTTATTGGTGTTTTTTGCCGCCTTTTTTTCCTTAGGTAGCTCAATCACTTGCTCTTGTTCTGCAGGGTGAGTGCTACCTAAGAAGCAACCGCCGCGCTCAATACTTAGATCATCGCAGTAAATAGTGCCTGATACCTTACCTTTATCAAGAATTTCAATGGCGTTGGCGTAGCAAGTACCTTCAATCAGACCGTTTACAATAATTTTGTCGGCAAAAATTTCACCTTTTAAGCGGCCAGAGTTACTAACAATCAAGGTTTTCTCTAAGCGCAACTTACCTTCGATAATGCCATCTACTTGAATATCACATGCTAACTGGAGCTCGCCGGTGATGTTACAGCCTTTTGCGATGACAGTTGTAGTTGCGTGCTGACTCGGTGTTCCACCTTGTTTATTAAAGATACCCATTTAATTTTTCTCTCTTTCTCGAAAATGTGTTCAAAGTTGTCCATGCCCCAATCAACGAATGGGCGAGGGTTGAGCGGTCTGCCAACAAACCGAATCTCATAATGTAAATGAGGCCCGGATGACAACCCTGAGTTACCGGAGTAACCAATTAAATCTCCCTTATCAACAAAGTCGCCACTGCGTACTGCGAACTTTTTAAGGTGAGAATAAGACGAAGTAAAACCGAACGCGTGCTGCAATCGGATAAAATTACCAGAGCCTTTATTGCTCGGACGAACTGTTTCTACCACAGCATCTGCTGGCGCATAGATCGGCGTACCAATGTTCACCGCAAAGTCTAAACCAGCATGTAAACGAATTTTGCCTGTGACAGGGTGTTTACGCTTACCAAATTGTGAAGATTGACGAGCGTTTTTCACAGGCGCACCGTTTGGCAAACTATCTAGCACGGCCACGCGCACAGCAGAGTTGATAGCTGCTACATCTAATCGCGTTTCTAGCGGAGCTTCGCCGTTAACATCCACGCCAAGCAAGTTTTCAAGTTCACCAAGACGGTCAGACACTGTCGATAGACGAGATTCACGCTCACCAAGATCGTGTTCTAATTCGTCTTTTAACTGCTTAAGCACGTCCAGCTCTTCGTTAAGTGAATAGGAGCGCTGCTCAAGCTCTTCTTGTTTTCCTTTGGCAAAATCCACTTCATTCATTAGATAGAAGATAGAGCCCGCTGTTACCAATGAAGTCGTCGCTATAGCAGCCACCGCCCAACGAATCCGCTTTTGTGCTGTCATCCCCAAATGGAAATGTTTGGATCCATTAATAGTGGATACCGATATTGTTATTCTTTCCTTCATGGAAACATGTTTCTTAGTCAATCTCGTTATTACAAAGCGACCGAGACTATATGCGACTTAAGCGAAAAGTTTGCATTCTATTGACATTGATGTGCCTGTTTTACGCTGAAGATCAAGTTTTCAGTATTATGTATTATGTATTATAGAGAGATGAGTAACATTTTCTCGCTCGAAGATGAGACTGCGCTTTATTGCAAAACATTGTCGCTTTGGAGCTAACTGGAAATTATCTGTTTAGCCTTAAAGAGAGTTCTGCGCTGCGATGATAAACAGCTAAGATTACCAATTCAGAACCAGAGCTGATAACAGAGTTCGTCTAAACCTAGGCATTAAAACAGCTCAGACCAAATCAAAATGTTGAGACCATCACAGGTTAAATGTGTGACTCAGCCAAACGAAAGATTGCCAATAACTTCGCGAAGCTAAGTACAGAGCCAGAGAAACTGGCTCTGTAATAAACACAAATATTGAAGCACCAGGCAAACTGAACATTTGCAGCAGCGCTTAAAAATAGGTGTTTATTACCTATTTTATGGTAAATACGCAATACGGTTAAATTGCTGATATTTAGAGGTAATCAGCCACCAATACAAGAGAAGAGGAAAGACACGACAGAATCATGAAGAGCCATATCAAACATCAAAATCTTATTTAACATAACTTACATAATGCGCACTGACGGGTGTTTTTTTAACATACCTGAACCTAAGCTGAGTTAATTGCGAAACCTATGATTTTAAAGCGTAAAAATCCTTTGGAAACATTTAGTTATATTACTTTCGTGTGGTTTTATCACGGCTTTGCTGCAAGTAATTTGTCTGTGGTTCATAAGTCTGTTTCAGCGATAGGATTTTTTTAATGTTAACTGTAATCGAGTTTACCTATCAAAGAGCACGCTTTTAATCGAAAAATCCATTTAATAAAGAATGAATTTTGTGAGGTAAATCATGCTGCATGAGTCGTTTGTTAAGTTGTTTTGGCACTGTTTTGAAGATATCCACCAAGGTGCGGCGTGGTTTCATGTTAATCCCGTGACGGTTAAACGCTGGCTTTCGGGCTGGATGGACGTTAACCCAATGGCTGAGAAATTACTGATTATTCGTGCCCGTGGCTATTTGCCCGATGATACCCGTTGGACTGGCTTTAGGATTGATGAGGAACGCTGCGTCATCATTACGCCCGAAGGACGCCGATTCAGCCCCAAAGAGCTGGATTCGATGGCGTTACGCTTTGATGAGTATCATTGGCTAAAACGCATGTATGAGCTGGATTATGTGCCTGTGCGCTCCAATATTGTCACGCCATTGCCATTTCGTGGTGGTCGTCGTGTTAAACAACCACAAAGTGACACGGTCACAAAAGAGAAAAAGAAGATGTATCGGGAGAAAATAAAGAAACGTGCGAACCGACTTCCCTAACCTTTAGGTATAAAAAAGCCCGCGAGCTGCGGGCTTATTTATTTAAATTTTCGCGAGCTCTCGCATTACTTCATGACGAATAGACATGTATTTGTTAAGTGTTCCAATGCTACCCTTAACACCGTAGAACGCAAAACTATCAATACCATAGTCAGGTGTAAGTTTTAATTTCTTACGCAAAATTTTAATGTATTTTACGTCATACTCTTCAGAACCTTTGACACCTTTTTGACGAATAGATGTAACGTGTTTATCACCTTTGAAGATATCTAAAAGGTTATTCTTACAACGGTCTTCAACATGAAACCCGAACTCACTTAAACGCTCTTGAAGTTCGTGAAGTTTCATTCGTTGATCTTTCACTTCTCGTCTTCTTGAATGTCGCTTAAACCATTCAGCAATAATCTTAATCTCATTGTCGCGATTATCTGAGATTTCATGAGCTGCGACTTCACGAGTGAATTCGAACATCTCTTCATCCGTGCATTTTGTAACCCAGTACGAGTTATCACCTAAATATGCTAGAGCTGATAAAAGTGCTGTTCGCTTATTCCCATTGAAGAATGAATGATTTGAAATAATGCCGTGAAACAAAGCTGCAGCTTTCATAAATACACCTTGAAAAAGGTCGGCACCACCTCCCGTCATATCTTTCCGAATGACGGCACTATCTAACAACCCAATATCTTTTACTCCAGGAGGAGAGATTGGGTCGGGACTATTAAGGTAATATTCTGTTAAAAACTCATGTATACGCACAACAGTATCAGTATTCATAGCACTCATTCTTTCTAATCCCTAATCTAGATAGACATACAGAATACCTATATAGGGGTAGTTCCTTGAAATTCAACCTTAAAAAAAGCCGATTGCTCAACGTTTAACCATTTCTCACAAATAAAGTAGCTGTCAACTACTAACAACCTTATAGTTGCCTACAATGCAAACAATTAATAGGTATATATCAGAAAAATATGATATATCATCAAGAATAAGGCAAAAAATAATTTTATTTTATATGGTTATTCCAGTTTAGAAATTCTTTTCTCATGCGCTTCTAACATCTTCTTTATCCAAGCAATATCCGTTTTCATGGCAATGCCAGTGCCAAACGCTGAGCAAAAACCCGTGGCGGCTGCCACGAGTATGGTTTGATATAATTCCATACCCGTGACTCTCCTATTTTTTCTCTTTACGGAACGTATCCCACAAGCCAATCGCCAGTGACGCAACCATAGGCACAACGCCGCCCATTTGAGTGCTACCTTCGCTGATTGCGATGCTTGCCAGTTCGGTGTTGCCAGTGACTAAACCTGCAACGCCTGCGCCCAACAATAGCAGCCCTGACTTGGTGCTCGACTCTTTGAAGTTAATCATAACCATCCTTTTTTCTTTAGAAATTTCAATGTGTATGCGCCAATCACGACGCCTGTAACGCTAATTGCAATCGAAGTGGCAGCCTTGCTCATGCCAGTTTTACCCCTTCCATGACTTCGTGCATCGGGTACAAGTGCCCGACTTCCATTTTCGCCATTGCCTGAATGACTTTGGCGGCGATGTTATCGTTGCGAACATCAATCACCGTGTACTTGCCAAACCCTGAGATTTGGCTCACCACGTTGGCATAGTGGTCGCTGTTGTTTTCGTGTGGTGGTGCGAACGTTTTGATGATCGCACTGATATTGTTAATGCCGCGCTTGCGGTAAGAACGCAGCACACGGGCGGCAGCTCGGAAACCCCATTTGTCATTTTCAAAGATGACAAAACGCCCATCGGAACCCACTTGCCCACGCCAGTTGTTACGGCGGTTGTATTCGATGTTTAGCGGGTTGTTGTTACGAATCCCACGCGGTGTATTGAAATCAGGTTTCGGACGCGGCGCGGTATTGATGCATTGCTGTTTCATGATCACTTTTCCTGTTACAAAAACGACCGCCGCCGTGGCAACGGTCATTAAGAGTGGTTTCATTGGTAGAACCCTAAACGGAGCGGCATGGCTGACCAGTTGAGGTACACATTTAAAAAACGCGCCTCTCCAAATTCCGCGATGATGTTGTCAGGAATGAACAACTTGATGGTGTCACCATCCACTGACAGAAGTTTGATGCCTTCGGTATCGAAGGTCGTTTTTGGACCGATACGGAATGAAGTCATGCTGTAGTGTTTGTCAAAGCTGCGCACACACGGCAACACAAGCCCTTTAATTCTGTTTGTGAAGGTGAAAACGTTAGGCTCTGCTGGGTTTAACTCACGGCAAAGATAATCCAAGCCATCAACAAAACGCTGATAACCGCGCATATCGTGTTGGTGCTTCACGCTTTCGGGTTCCCACGTTGGATGCTTATCTGAACGAATTAGCTCGATACCATGAACGTTTACGTGCTTCATATCGGCTTTCGGGTCAATTTCGACAAACACCACCACGTTATCGCCTGATGGTGTGATACTCACCGCCTCGGATTCAAGCGTCTGAACATCAAACGCAGAAAAATGAGGGCTATCCGAGTCATTGTCATAAATGGATTTGGTCGTCGTCACCGTGTTAACGCAAGTAGCGCTTTGCAATGAGCCGTAGTTTTCAAAACGAAAACCGATAGATAAGGTTGTGCCTTCATCTGCCGAGAAATAAACCCGCGCTTTGTATTCAGATTTAACCCGTGGCAATGGGATCACTTGATAGAGCGAACCTTTCACGTTATGCGCAGTACACCACAAGCTTTGACACTCAAAGGGAATGGATTTACTGAAACCGTGGTAGTACAAATGACGCCTTACGCTAAACGCGCCACTAAGCCCATTCGGGTCATTTTTGGGTGATTGCTCAAACGCCCAGCCATCACCAATGGCACATCCATTTTGAGTGCTAGAACCCACAATCGTGTTGTCGAGTTGATTGCCTTCGTATTCACTCTGTACGCCTTTATCACTGACGTAATCTAAGAACGCGCCATTGTTTACCCAACTACGCACACCACCTAAACGCGCAAGCAGTTTGCGAAATTCATCCGTGTTCTTTTCTAGTTCATCAGCTAGAAATTCCACTTTGTTGCGCGGGTCGCCAATCGGCAGCCTTTCGCGCAAAGTTTTTGCTGTCATCGTTCTACCTCGTAGATTTCGATTTTGTCATCCACTGCGCCCGTAAACGTCAGCTCGCAAGTGGCTTCAATTTTCTGTTTTTCGCCTGCGGATAAGGTAAAGCCCCCTGCCAATACCACTTCGGCGGTGTTAGTTGATTTGGCTTTTACGACCACGTGGCAGCGGCGGTTATTGGCGGCAAACGTTGCGCCTTCGTCGGTCAGGGTTAACACTGACGCAGATAAACCGCCGCCACCTGTCGGCTTGGTTAACAGTGGATTGGTGGCAGAAACGCGAACCGATTGCCCGGTCTCAAATTGCACCCGTGGCATGGAGGCGATCACCAATTGCTGATTGGCGGCTAATTCCATCGGTGGCAAATGCTTAATGCTCACTACTTGGTTATCAGCCAAGGTCACATCAGGTAAGGTTTTCACCTTGATGCTTTGATTTTCAGCCAGTGCCATTGGCGGCATCGTCTCAACTGTGACGTTAGGCTGACTCACCACATCCACCGCCATGCGTTGCCCTTGGGCAATCTGCATTGCGGGCATGCTGCCAACGTGAACTTGTTGCCCGTCGGCTGGCGGGACATAACGCCCAAAACCGTACAAGATGGAGATTTCACCCGCTTCACCGAGGTTTTCCACGGTAATGCGCCCTGCCATTTTCGGGTCGATAACCTGAGCGCCCTTTTTCAAGCGGTATTCACCACGCTCGGTCTGTACTAACACTTCACCAGTACAACGCTCGATATAGAGAAACTCACCGACCAAATGAAAATCGGTGCGCTGGTATGGCTGCATGAATTGGTTAAACATGGTTATTTACCTCGCTGCATGAAAATCACCGCAAGGAACAACATCACCAACCCCACAGTAATGGTCATTTGCTTGCTGGTTGCGACTTGCCCGCCATCCACTTTCATGGTGGCAAGGTCTTTCAGTGCTTTGATGTTTTGGGTGTTCTGCGCGGCTTGGTTGCCAGCCAAGCCCGCAAGGTGTTGCAAGTTTTCACTGTGCGCCGTGGTCACATGCTTCATGGCGGTTTTTGACACATCAGCATTGGTTGCTAGTGCCTTTTCACCAAAGTTCATGGCGTTTTTCACCACGTCTTTGCCCATGTTCAAGGCATCACTGGTCACTTTGGCGTTGGTTTCCATCGCCTTGGTACTGACTTCGGTATTACTGTTTAACGCCAGTTCGCCCAATTCAGCGGCGCGTTCCATTGCGCCGTGGTCAGTCATGTTGACGTTGACCGTGGAATCGTTCACACCTGAAATGGCAACGCCTAAGTTGTCGCCTTGAATGGCGTTCTGACCACTGGTGTTGGTATTGGTTGTTGTATTGGAGCTAGAACTACTTCCGCCGCCGCCCATCTATGCCCCTCCAAACTGAGTGACATCACCGTGTCGTGTTCGGTGGTTGCCAAGATTGAAAATCCGAAACGCTGCAAAATGCGTTTCATGCCGTTGCGTACCGTGTGGTATTTGATGGAGCGATAGCCTTGCGACTTCACCGCGTCGATAATCACGGGTGCGGCAGCTACCAATCCCTTGCCTGTCATGGCTAAAATCAAATAGTCATTGTCGGCAGTGACTTTGCCCACGAATCGCACCGAGACACCTTTGCCTTGAAGGTGGTACATACTGGCATGCTTATCGGTGACGGCATTGCAGCAATAATCAAATTCAAACTTGGCTTCATGGACACGGTTAAACGCGGGGCGCAATAACTGGTATTGCGCGTTCATATCAGCACGGTTAGGACGAATAAGTTGAATGCGCATTAGCCCACCTTCTTAATCAAAAACCACACTACGGCGATAGCCAGTAACACGGGCAGCCAGCTATTGAGCGAACCGCCCCCCATGTTGATGCCGCCAATGTTGAACCCTGATTTGTTGTTCGCCTCGGCATTAGATGGTCCAGCGTGACCACCGCCTGCATTGATAGGCATGGAGCCGCTATTGGCAATCGGTGGGATCATTTAATCACCCCCGTAATATCGACCAACCACAACGCCATTAAGACACCAATCAAGATTTTCAGGGTGTTGCCAAGTGCCTCACCCGGATGGCACCATCGCGATTCAATATGGCCACCGAAAACTCACTTTCAAAGTGTTCGATAAACTGGCTAACGTTGACCAAGGTCAAGTTGTTGATAACAAACGATTGGGTGCGGTATTAAAATTTGCTCAGGCCAAACAACAAGAATACGACCAGCAACAAAAACGTAGCCGTAGCAAGAAAGCTCCGAAGCGCACCGCCCAACAACGGGCACTCAAACAGCTGGAAGCCATTAACCCTGTACTGGTACATCCTGAGCAATTCAAAGCTAGCAGTAAAAAGCCCTGACTTCCCTACTCTATAACCACCATTACAACAGGCTAAACTAACTTACAGAGAGACATTTTAATCTGGGAAAGAAACAGGACATTTTAAATTGGGATAAACAAAAGGTGTAAGATCTAATTAGAAATGTCCGGTTTGAACCAGTTAGAAATGTCATGGTGAACTAACTTTAGAGCTTGTGATTTTAAAGCTCTGGAGCCTAATCTGATGTTACTGACTATGACTGATAATGAATTACAGCGAATCAAAGTTATTCAAGACATTTGTGATAAACGAATTACTGGTGTTGAAGCTGCCCGGCTCCTGCGATTAAGCACGCGTCAGATCCATCGTTTAATAAAGCGCTTTACCAAATTCGGCTCTAGTGGACTAATTTCGCTTAAGCGTGGTCAGCCTGGTAACCGACGTCATTCTGATTCTTTAAAATTACGAGTTTTATCTCTACTTCATGAACATTACGCAGACTTTGGTCCAACACTCGCGCATGAAAAATTAACTGAGCGTCATGATATTCATGTTTCTGTTGAAACGCTCCGTCATCATTACACCCGAAGGACGCCGATTCAGCCCCATAGAGCTGGATTCGATGGCGTTACGCTTTGATGAGTATCATTGGCTAAAACGTATGTATGAGCTGGATTATGTGCCCGTGCGCTCCAATATTGTCACGCCAGTGCCATTTAGTGGCGGTCGTCGTGTTAAATAACCACAAAGTGACGCGGTCACAAAAGAGAAAAAGAAGATGTATCGCGAGAAAATAAACCGACGTCCCTCGCCTTTTGGTATAACGTCGACTTGAGCTATTTATTAAGCGTCGGGGTCCAACCAAATAGTAGTCATATCAATAACTTTCCATAGAGACTGTGGGCAACATTCCAACATATCCAAGCTTTCAAGATTGTTGTAGGCTCGTCTGAGCATATTCTCAGCCTCATTTTTAATATCCAATTGGACAATTGCATCGCCACATTTTTTGTTGTCAAAGTGCTTTATAGCATTTTTAGAATAGTTATATTCAGCAAGAACTTTTTTGACTTTTAGCGAAGTATCAAATTTACTTTGCCAGTTTATAGCGAATTTTTTGTACTTAGCCACTTCAGAATCTATTTCAACTGATTCACAGTATTTTCCTAAAATCTCTTCGCCTGCTCCTGCAAGATGAATAATCGAAAAATAATTTCCACCTTCTATAAACAATCTTGCAGCAACATCTAAATACTCCAATGCAATATCGAATTTATTGTATTTTTCCATCAACTTCAACTTTCAGCGACTCACCAAACAAAACTGCACAACCAAAATCGTAGTTTATCATCAAAACAAAATAATCACAGTAGGCCACATCAACTGCTCTAGACGTAAATTCGTGTATCATTTCTTTTTAACTTATTCTTTATCCAAACAATATCCGTTTTCATGGCAATGCCAGCGCCAAACGCTGAGCAAAAAACCGTGGCGGCTGCCACGAGTATGGTTTGATATAACTCCATACCCGTGACTCTCCTATTTATTTTTTTACAGAACATATCCCACAAGCCAAAAATTGAAATTTATCAGTATTCAAAAACAACAAAGCCCGCATTTGCGGGCTTAAAACATATAGTGATTATTGAGCTAAATTACGCTTTCTTCACAAAATGTGCGGTTACCATCATTTCGCCAGCGCCATCAACTTTACAGTCTAGTTGGTGGTCTTTACCTTCGACGATGCGGCGGATTACAGCTTTGGTGCCAATTTTCAGCACTAATGAACTCCCTTTCACTTTTAGGTCTTTCGCTAGTGTGACTTTGTCACCTTCAGCTAGCAGTGTACCGTTGGCATCTTTGATGTTTAGCGCGGCATCTCCTGCAACCTCGTCTGGGTTCCATTCGTAAGCACACTCAGGACAGATCAGGTTATTTTGATCTTGGTAAACGTATTCAGATTCACAGTTTGGACATGGAGGTAAAGACATAAGCTACACTATTTATTTCAAAATTCTGCTGCATATACTACTAACTCACCTGAAGTTTACCAACATAATTTGAAGATGAATCTTTCAGCTTTTTAGTTACCATTCAGGAAGCAATAACTTTTACGCCAAGTATGGTGAATATCCCACCGGTAACGTAATCAACCACTTTAGATACTCTTTGGTATACCGCTTTTGCTGATGAGCGTGAAAACGTAAATGCTAATACCAAATGCCAACAAAGCGTAATGGTACTCATGGTTGCGATAACCGCGACAATCATGGCTAAATTCAAACCTTGCGGTTGATCGGCAGCTAATGAAACACTAAACAAGCTCACAACAAAGAAGCCTGTTTTAGGATTTAAGATGCTAGTAATAAATGCAGTTAAAAATATTTTTATTTTAGATGGTACAGCCGTTTGAGTTGTCTGTTTTAAGTTCGACAAATTCAGGTGCGACTTTGCTTTATAAAGCTGCTTTAACCCTAGATAGATAAGGTAACTGCCCCCTAGTACTTTCATTACTACATACAGCTGCGGAAAGAGCGTAAAAGCAATTACAAGGCTTGAGCTGCCAAACAGTGCCCATAGCGAGGTTGCGGCACAAACACCGAGTGCTGAATATGAAGCTAGCAGGCGATCATGATTCAAGGCGGTACTAATTGTTAACAGTACATTTGCACCTGGTGTCACAACAGCTAACATCCAGATGGTTGCGACATGCACTAGAACCCAAATAAACTCCACTACTCTCATTCCTACTTTGCTTAATGAGGTCTCAGGTTATATGAGCTCACAGATAAATAATGCGATCCAATCCGTATTGCACTTATGGTGTGGCATTAATTTGGGCTTTTAACTTTTGGACCGTCGACTTAAAACCTAACTCTTTAAAAGCGTTATTCGCTGCCGTGTTTTCTGTCCAAACTGTCATTTCTATATCATTGATGCCTTTTTGCTTTGAGTACTCAATTGCTGTCATCATCAATTGACGACAGATGCCTTGCTTTCTTACTGTTTCAGCAACGCAAACATGATCTATGTATGCATACACTCTTGGTTGAAGGAAAATGTTCTCTTGCTGTTCCTCTATCTTCAATGTCAGATAGCCAATAACCGTATTGTTACTCACTGCGATATAAAACTTGGTGTCTTTAGCTTCAATCTCTTCACTAATCCAACCTGCTAGCTCTATTTCACTCGGCAACCGAAACCTAGCTGGTGCCAGCTTTTGGTGAGAAGTTTGAATAAGAGTGACTAAGGGGACAATTGAAGCTGTATCTTCAACAATGGCTTCACGAATTTCCATTTTTCCACCTAAATATTTTCATGAGTCTACTAATAGAAACAATCACGCTTCTATTAGTAAACCTAGGGGCATAATGTGGAGGCTATTGAAACGGTGTGAGATCTATCTTTTCAATGTCATTCACCGCTAGAACGGTTGGATGTTGAGATAGACGTTTCAAGTAAGCCGCTAAGTGCTCAAAATGTAAGGGAGACTTTTCAATGGGCAGTGACCATTCAGCTAGCATAAAGAGGAAGAAGTCGCAGGCTGTTAGCTCGTCTCCGATCAGATATTTATTGTGAGCGAGTTGGTCATTGATGATAGCAAGTGCATCTGCGATTCGTTCATCTTGCGCGGCAATTACATTGGGAATGGTGCTTTCATCGTTCGTATGGCGATGTGGGTAGTAGCGTACCATCAACTCAGCTTGTAAGGTGTTATTTAAGTACGTTAGCCATTGGAAAAATAATGGGCGTAACTTGTCACCAATTGGTGGGATCAAACTATGTTCTGGATGTTGTTCACAAAGGTGAATACAAATTGCAGGGCTTTCAAAAATAACCGTTTCACCATCAACCAATGTCGGAATGCGGCCAGCAGGATTGAGCTTTAAATATTCAGGAGATTTTTGTGAGTTTGATTTTTTGTCGACGAGTAACAGTTCATAATCCAATCCCATGTGCTTTAGCAATAAATGCGGGGCTAAGCTAGCGTTATTGGGATAGTAATAAAGCTTGTACACATTACCTCCTTTTCAATTGTGATAAGCAATATTCCGCCATTATATCGTTTGCATAACAAGACGTTAATAGCGGAAGATAACCACTTATCTACTGGGCGTAAATTTAATTAACCAATCACACACTCCATAATGCGTTGTGGCCCCACAGGTCCGCCAAGGTAAAGTCTGCCTGTATCGTTAAAGCCTGATTTTAAGTAGCAGTCATAAGCAATGCTATTGCGACAATTTACAGTTAACTGAATAGATAAAAATTGCGGGTAATGCATTTTGATATAGTCAGGTAAAGCGTTAATCGCTCGTTTGGCGATGCCATGACCTTGATAATGCTCGTCAATAAGTAAGGCTCGAACACCAATAGCTGAGGTGTCGCTGAAAGGATATCTAGCGCTATAATCGACGTCTAATAAGAAGAAACCTACTACTTGATTGTTTATAAGAATGAGCTGCGGATGCTCAGTTTCAGAGAGAGTGGCAATAAACTCTTCGACGTTGCCAATGGTGAACTCTTCTTGATCAGTTTTTACCGCTAATGCGTGCGCCTGTTTTGCTCTTTGGGATGTATAAGGAACTAACGAAATCAAAATATCTTCCCTCGCGTTGTTATTTCAATGCACCATTTTCTATCGCTTGATGAAGTTTAACCTCAAGAACTTGCCATAGTTGCGAGCTGGCTTTTGCTATTCGATCACCATTGAGAGATAACACGGATTCTTTTGAAATATTATGTTTTTTCCAGCTATACTCGGCTGAGTTTTCATACCGCTCAAGCCCTACAGGCCGTGTGTTGCGAATTACGGCTTTTAGCTTTTCCACTTCAACAATAAAAGCCAATATTTTTCTATTTCTTTCATATTACTGCCTTCCCTAGCTTTTGCTGTTTACTCTTTAGCCATTAATGTAATGAATAAGACCTTTAGTGAAAATTTCGATTGTAAGTCCTTTAGCATTACGTCATATTGTAATGCTGCGCTAATTTTACCGCACTAACTGCTACTTAGCAGTTCTCATATCGAACACGATTTAAAGGTAAAATATGATCTCTCCAACAACACTTCCTCACACTCATCAGCAGCTACTTGAGCAGATCTTATCTGTATTCACTCAAGACTCTCGTATCGTTGGCATTGGTGCTAGCGGGTCTTTTGCATCAAATACTATGGATAAATATAGTGATCTCGATTTGGTCATCGCTGTTGAACCCGCACATTTTCAAGAAGTGATGAACCAACGCTTTGACCTAATTGATAAAGTTGAAGGCAAAGTTGCTGCTTTTACAGGTGAGCATGTTGGTGAACCTCGTCTTGTTATTGCTATGTTTGCTCCAGATGCAATTCATGTCGATTTCAAATTTGTCGCTTTACCCGATGCAGCGGTACGAGTGGACGATACTCAAGTACTTTGGGAACGCGAGAACCGACTTACACAAGTATTTGCCGGTGCTACACCACAATACCCTCAACCAGAGCCGCAATGGATTGAAGATAGGTTTTGGATTTGGACACATTACGCTGCCACCAAAATTGCCCGCGGAGAATATTTTGAAGCCCTTGAATTCATCTCGTTCTTACGTTTTATCGTACTTTCGCCATTGGCACTGAAGCAGCAAGGAATGACACCTTCCGGTGTGAGAAAAGTTGAATCGCGTTTACCCGAATTTACCAAAGCACTGAAAAAGACAGTCGCCCAACCTGAGCGAGACTCTCTTATCGCTGCGTTCGAGCAATGTATTTCGCTGTACCTTGAACTACGAGAGAACGAAATCGTCGAGATAAACCACCAAGCGCAACAACTTTGCGTTGATTATTTTAACGCGGAACTGAAGTAACCATTGTTGTGGGAGTCGCTCGTTCGCGGCTCCTCTTCTTCTAGCTCTTGAACTTGAATCGAGATTCCTGATTCCGCTCTACTCACTTAACTGAGTTATTTACGAAGAAGCAAACCAAGTCGCCCTTTATCTCGCTTCCCATCCGGTTGATTGACCATCACTCTTTGCTCCAGAGTAAAGCCTATGGTTCGACAAAGTGAAATAAGCTCCTCCATTGGTAGCGCATCGTAATAAAACTGCTGTTCGAACATATAATCTGTGAACGCGGGAATGTTTTTGTCTGATCCGCCACTTGAAAGCATTAATACTCCCTTGGGTTTAAGAGCTGAAAACGCCATCTTTAGTAAAGATGTATGCTCCGTTCTGGGGATGTGGAAAATCGAGTCCCAAAACATGATTCCGTCGAAAGAATCTGCTGGACAGTAATCTTCAAGTTCGGAATGAACCCAAGTTTGCTCTGGCATAAGGTGCTGGGCATGTTCTAGTAAACACTTTGAACGATCGACACCCGTAATCGCACAACCTTGGTTGACCAAACTTTTCGCAATAGGTACACCACTCCCACAGCCGAGATCAAGCACTCGTGGATTTGGTGGTAACAACTGGATAAACCGATCAAGCAATTGCTGATCTTTTTCTGGTAATTCAACTCGTGCTGCTAACCATTGCTCAGCAATTAAATCGTATTCGGCTTTCATTTCTCTATTCATTCATAAACGCATCTTGTATTCGATCTTAACTTATCACTAAGCTCCAAAACAAAAGAACGTACTTTAGACACGCCCATTTATCAGCCTTCATTACTTATTAGATTCACACAATATTAATATGGTTATTTGGGGCGCTTTATAATGTAAGGCAATAATAAAAACACTTAGGTTAGGCAACGTACTTAACAGTTTTATGCTTCATTCTCCATTATCAACAAAGCATAAATACGCCAACAATCAACATAAAGTCCGATTAATTAGCAAACGTTATGGTTATGATAAAATTGTTAACATCTCACGTTTGAGACAAAAGATAATATTATTCTAGTTAACGATGATAGATAAACATCACCACAACAAACTAAATCCTTATATATCAAATAGATGAACCGAAACACCACACCATCCGTATACGATGAGGGCATAAGTAAATTTAGCATAAACATAATACTCATTCGGTGGTATATGCGATTTATGTATGATAGTGTGTATAAATGTTGTTAATAAGTATGCGCGAAGTTACTTTTTCTGTGTGCTGTTAGGGGAATTGATATGGATATCAAAAACGACGATGTACAAGCATTTGACGCAGATGTGATTCACCTGTATCTAAAAGAAATTTCACACAAACCATTATTAACCAAGGAAGAGGAAATACTTTATAGCCGTAAGTGTCTAACTGGTGACGCAGGCTCTAAAAAAGTGATGATCGAAAGCAATCTACGTTTGGTTGTGAGTATTGCTAAAAAATACCGTGGTAGCGGTATGTTACTTAGTGATTTGATCGATGAAGGGAATATTGGCTTGATTACAGCAGTAGACAAGTTTGACCCTGAGCGTGGTTTTCGCTTTTCGACCTACGCAACTTGGTGGATTAAGCAAACAATAGAACGTGCGATCCATAACCAAGCTCGTACTATTCGCTTACCGGTTCATGTATCGAAAGAGATCAATACTATTCTACGTACCCACAAGCAATTGATGCGTAACACTAACCATGAGCCAACTCAGGAAGAGGTGGCAGAAAAGTTAGAACGTACCGTTGAAGATATTTCGGGTGTGTTAGCGTACGATGCCCCTGTGGTATCTATTGATCAGGCGATCAGCGACGATTCAAACTCGCAAAGCATGTCTGCATTTATTTCTGATAATGGTTCAATGAACCCAGACACTGCAGTGAATGAGCAAGACATTAATAAGCTTGCCCTAGCGATGCTAGAGACGTTGAACATGCGTGATCGCGAAATACTGTGCCGTCGCTTTGGCCTATTAGGCTATGAAGCGCAAACGCTTCAACAAGTTGCTGACGAAGTTGGCTTAACACGCGAACGTATTCGCCAACTTCAAGTTAGCTCTTTAAACAAGCTGAAAAATGCACTTCAACGCGATAACTATAATTTAGAGCTACTGTTTGCTGAAAGCGCTTAGGCAAACGTATAAATATTATACCTAAATCACAAACACCTCTTGCGGATATTCCCAAGAGGTGTTTTTTTGTTCGTTTGTATATATAGCCTTTGATAATCTCAATATTGAGATAGGCATTACAGCAAAAAAACACAATAATTAAGTTTTAATTTTATCAGCAGATGCCATGCCTAAAATCACTCATTTGTTAGCACTTGGTGCCCTATTTCTTTCAGGTTGCGCAAGTTACACGGTAACAGAAAACGAAGTGCAATCTTACTTAGATGATAACGTTCAGTTTGAACGAACAGTTGGAATCAAAGGAATCGCGCACGCGAATGTTGCCTTTGATGATGTGAAAGTTGGCATCGGACGCGTTGCAAGTGATCGTGTTAACCTTGATGCCAATGCGAAAGCGAAGGTTCAAATTTCAGGTCAGCCATCTCGAGAGATCGATATGAAGATGAGCTTTAGTGCAATCCCTTATTACGATAAGGAAGAAGGTGCCATTTTCATTAAGCAATTAGAAATGGAAAACTTAGACGTATCGCCACCTGAGATTGGCATGTTCCTTACCAAGCCAATTGTGTCACCGGTTGTAAGTTTAATTGGTGAGCTAATTTCAACTCGCCCTATTTATCGTCTTGATGACGATGATTTCAAGCAATCATTGTTAAAGTCAGCTAAACCTGAATTGCTGATTAAAGGCAATAAAATCGTCATTGATCTGTAAGTCTTCTCGCATTTGCTCTTTGTTATTTAACAAAGTAGTGAATGCGAGTAATCCCCAGCCTATTTCTCGTCTCGAGATTGTTCTAGAAAGTTTGTTCCTGCAGCTTCATCAATAATATGAACCGCCCGCTCGGCTTCAAATGCTTTTCGCATTGCTTCAGAAGCATAATCACGAACGTGACCACCTTGATTTACAAAAAATACGGTAATAAAACAGATCAAGAGAACCACGTTAAGTGCATGAGCAAAAAACAATTTTCTTGTCATACGTTTTTCTGACTCTTTCAACTCATCACGTACATACTCAAGTACATCGTAATTAGTTAAGTTTTGTCTGATTCGATTTTTGACGGTCATTTAATTATCTTTTTTGGGAACGACTTCAGAGTTTTCAACATACCAAGCAATTACTTACTAAATGCTTAACAATGGTGTTATGCACAATGATTTATTACAATCAGCACTAAGCATAAAAGTTATAGTGCATTAGAATGGCAGTAGTTAGAAATAACAAACAAAAAAGCTTTCACCATTTGTGGTGAAAGCTCCTTGATATCATACGACTCGTTTTCGTTTGGGAAACTCAGCAATGATAGGCAGTATTAATGGGCAATCATGCTATAGCCACCTAACAAGATAGCGAGAACCCATACAGGTGTATTTTTGTATTTAAGTAACAGATAACCCACAATAACCACCACTACATCAGTAATACTGGTGACTGCACTTGAAATTACAGGGCTAACAAATGCACTGGCTAGCAGCCCTACTACACTGGCATTTACATAGCTGATGGATGCTTTTAATTTGGCGTGAGAGAAAATAGCTTGCCACGCAGGTAAGAAAGCAAATAGCAATAAAGCTCCCGGTAAAAACACCGCAATTGTCGCAATCGCACTGCCTAAGATAGGTGATGAAGGCATCACCACCGTCCCCAAGTAACTTGCCATTGTGAACATTGGACCAGGGACAAGCTGGGCTGACGCATACGCAGCAAGAAAGTCATCACTTGCCACCATACCTTCTAACATTGGCTGCAACAGCGGCAGAACGACATGCCCTCCACCAAAAACGAAACTACCAGCTTGATAGAAAATATTGAACAGTGATGCGCCGGCATTTAACTCAGCAACCAAAGGTAAACCGATTAACAACACAGCAAAGGTCGCTAGTAACCCTTTATGAGGTGAAATCTTCAAAGGCGAAGATGACGATGCTAATGATGTAGACGACTTGCCTAAGTGTGTAACGGCAAAACCAACGACAGCTGCGAATAGAATCGGAACAATTTGCCCAAGTAGACCCGTTGAGAAGAATACCCAAACCGCAGTGACAGCCGCAATTGCAATCATAGGCGGTGTATTTACATTTTTCTTCGCCATCCCCCATAGGGCATCAGCAACAACGATTACAGCCAACAGCTTTGCGGCTTGAATGAAGATCGCCATCATTTCTTGGTTGATACTCTGCGCGCTCATGACAGCAATGAAAGTCAATAAGGCAAAAGATGGCAGTGTAAAACCAACAAAAGCACCAAGCGCACCTAAGTACCCCGCTTGTTTATAACCAATATACATACCTAACTGGCTACTCGCAGGCCCTGGTAAAAACTGGCATAAAGCAACGGCTTGCGTGAAATCATCGCTCGTTAGCCACTTGCGCTTTTCGACAAATTCTCGTTGGAAGAAACCAATATGTGCAGCAGGTCCACCAAAACTGAACAGACCCAATACAAAGAAACGGACAAAAACAGTGATCATACATCCTCCTAATCTGTAGCGAATTTTACTTTTCTTAGGAAAATTAATGAAAACGTTTAAATTGATGATTCGTATTGATTTGATTCATGGTTGTGAATTTTAACCAAACACCTGTGACCGTGTAACTACTGAGGGAGCTAGACATTGTGCTTTGCCACAAAGCAATGTCTTGATAAATAACCAGCTTTCCATGCATATTGGCGCAGATTAAGTATATAATGCCCTATCTCTGAGTTCGGTATCTTTCATATGCTAGAAAATCTTCATCAAATGGTTATCTTGGCGACTGTTGGCCATGAGCAAAACTTTACCCGCGCGGCTGAACGCTTGGGGATTTCAAAATCTCAGGTGAGTAAGCAAATTCGCTTTCTTGAAGAACGACTGGGTTGTCAGCTCGTACAGCGCAGCACTCGTGCCGTCGCTCTTACCGATATCGGTTTGCAATATGCCGAATACGGACAACAGTTACTTGATACCGTCAATGAAGCTGAAGCTATGGTTGCGGGTTACCGCAATGAAATCAAAGGTGTACTGCGTATTGGTATTGCTCAATCCTTTGGTAATCAGCATATAACAACTGCTCTAGCTGAGTTTCAAAAGCATCACCCCGACTTGGAATTAGAAATAAGCTTGTTCGATCATCGTCCAAACTTACTCGAAGAAGGTTTTGACTGCTGGGTTGCAATTCATGAACACCCACCAGAAGGCATGGTAGCTCGCAAATTGGCAGAGTGTGAATTTGCAGTCGTTGCCTCACCTAACTACATTGCAGAGCACGGCACACCCAAAACGCCCGGTGATTT
Organism: Photobacterium jeanii; assembly: GCF_001650345.1. GTDB lineage: Bacteria > Pseudomonadota > Gammaproteobacteria > Enterobacterales > Vibrionaceae > Photobacterium > Photobacterium jeanii. The sequence goes on from NZ_LVHF01000033.1 coordinate 1,020,813, forward strand.
ACGTCATCACAACTGCATTACCTACCAAAGTCGTGAACGTCAGTACATTAACTGGGAATTTAGCCGCGATGGCATCAATCAAGCCATTCGTGCTCGCGGTACCTATCGCATTGATAACGCACCAGCTGTATTAGATGCAGCAACAGCGGGCTTAGGTATCGCCTATCTGGCGACTTACCTTATTACGGATGAGTTTGAGACAAACAAACTCGTTCAGTTACTTCCAGAATGGAAAGCAAATGTCGATCTGCCAATTTACGCTGTGTACCCTCGCCGTAAATACTTGGCCCCTAAAGTACGTAGCTTTATCGATTTTATGGCTGATCGCATGTCGAAGTACCCTTACCGCAAGCCCAACCCTATTTTAGATGCTTAGCTAATATTGCGAGGCTAAGTCTTTGATCGCCCATACGGCAAAGTAAACCTTACAGCGAGTACATGGCAGGCTCTCAATAATGAAGTTGTGATCCTGTCACTTTCCACTAAACCTAAAGTGTAACCCTTAGTGCTTTAGGTGTGAAACATGCGACTCGCGACTGCTCTGTACCACTTTCTTTTAATCAATTTAACTAGCTTGCTATTACTGGGCTGTAGTGCTGCTCAGCAAGGCAGCGTTGAAACCGTTACCAATCGTAGCGAAGTCCCTTCCCCTGAAGCCAAAGTCCTGTTAACAACAATTGCCGAACATCGCGACGTTATTTACTTTGAAAAAAACAGCTACGAACTATCAACACAAGCCCAGCTCTTAATTGACCCTATTGCTGTACGTTTACTCCGTTATCCTGATACGCATGTGATTATCATCGGGCACAGTGATAACGAAGGAAGCGCTGAAGATAACGTCGTGCTGTCTTACGAACGCGCTTTTAGCGTCGCAATTTACATTACCTCGGTTTTTGGTATTGAAGAAGAAAGGTTGCAACTCATCGCAGCTGGTGAAGATGAACCCGTAATCCATGGCAGTGCGACACTTGAACAACAGCAAAATCGACGGGTAGAAATTATTTCACCTAAAGCTGTCGTCAGAACATTGAACACCATCGACGGACAACAGTTTTAATCTATCCCTATCAAGCAATAAAAAACGGGCAGTATTTCCACTGCCCGTTCTACATTACCTTCAACCTGTATTACAAACGATTAAGCCTGTTTTTTCTCAGCTGGGTAGGCATACATCTGTTTAAGAATCGAAGCAACGCCTGTTGGCTGGGAAGCAAGCTTAGCTTCAAATTTCGCACGCTCGTCAGCCGTCACAGATTCATGGTTAATACCCGCTGCAATATAGTTGGCAGGGAAAAGCTTATAGTTTTCGGTAATTTGACGATCAACTTCTTGCGCAAAAGCTTCTGGCGTTTCAAAGCTGTTATCAACCACATCACCAAAACTCACATGAATACGGCGCTTCTGACCCACAATACCTTTGATGATGCTGTCGATATCTTCCAGCTCACCTTTTTCGTAACTACCTTGGGTGCGGATTTGATCTAACTCTTGCGCTTTTAATAGGTCACATGGGTCATTTTCATAAGAGATCGCCACAGGCACAATTTTCAAACTCGCCATATAATCAGCAAAGCTTTCTTTACGTTTGCGCCCTTCCATATGGAACATTTTTAGCAATGCAGGCTCTGTTTTATCATTGCCGTCTTTCGCGCGACCTTCTCTCTGGGCAATCCAAATTGAATTACCGCTTTCAAGCGAGTGCTTAATGTAGCTAGATAGTTGACCAAGTGCTTTCATCATTTCACGCGGGCCTTTCGCCGAACGCTTCACAATAAAGCTTTTATTAAGGCGCATTAGCTCTGTCGCACAAGGTTTTTTCAATAAGTTATCACCAATGGCAATGTGTGATGTTCCGTGATTACGCTGGAACAAACACCAGTTCACAATGGCTGGATCCATTGCAATATCGCGGTGATTAGAAACAAAAAGGTAAGACTGAGTTGGATCTAATTTATCCAAACCACTGTGCGTCACACTATCGCAAGAGTGATCCAACGTTGATGCCATGTACTTAGCTACATGATTCTGAACATCTTCAACTGTGTGAATATTTGACCACTTGCTTACAAGAAAACGACGGATGATTGGACGAAGTAACCAACCAAACACACCAGAAAGCTGAGGAAAGCGGTAATTTAGAATAGCAGTAATGAACTCGTCGTCATTCACAAGGCGCTCAATTGCACCATTCACTTCGCTATCAATATAAGGGCGAATTTCTTTATAAATATCGTTATCTTCTTGCACAATGAGACTTCATTAATAATAAAAACTGGCTTATTTTACGCAGAAATATCAGCATTAATAGTGATGCTCGATAATTACTCGCATGGTTGGAGGTCTTACCAGATCAATAAGTTTCAATATCGACCAGATAATCACCAGATTAGCGCACTTTTTTAAAAGATGTCAGCAAAGCATTGTGCTTTCGCAACAAATGTCACTATTTAATTGGCTTCTAAGCCGCTGATGTATTGACCCTAAAGCGAAAAGCTATCAGTATGTGCGGGCTTTTTTGCAAGAGAGTAAATATGAAACAGGCAATCGAATTTTCTCATCAACAGCACCCTTTCCTTACTGTTGGTCCACGTCGTAAGAGCATGACCTCTTACATGATGTTTGTAACTCAAGGTACGGCATTGATCCGTTTGGGTAAAAACGAGCATCTTATCCCTGAAGGTCACGGCTTTTGGGTTCCATTTGATTGCCTCCACGCACTGACAGTTTTACCCGGTAGTAAAATTGCGCGTATTGATATTTCTGCACGCGTAACAACCCCGCTATGTACTGAAGCCGGCTTTTTCACCACATCTGAATTACTGAAAGCTGTGATTGGTGTGCTAGATGGCACACCAGAATCAGAACAAGAATGGGATGGTGCTTTTGGCAGACTACTTGCGGTAGCAAAAGATCAACTTGCTAAAATTAAAGTCGATAGTAAATCTATCTGCCCTAACCTATCTAAGCATTATCAGTCTTCGTTACAGTTAGCGTTACAAGGTAAAAAGGTAACCGACAATGCAGCAGCAAAAGCCATTAATGCGAATTTGCACACCAACCTAGCTGAGTTAGAAATGACATTACTGATGCGAGAAGCGGTGAAATTGGCGCGCTCTGGTCGTAAGCCAGAAATGATTGCGAATGAGCTAAAGCTGAATATCAATGTTTTGGAAGCAATGGCGCAGCCTATCTTGGGTAAACCACTCTCGCAGCTGAATGGATAACATCTAAATTCATTCAGGTTTTCAGAATACAACCAAAAAGCGATGCCCTTGAGCATCGCTTTTTAGTATCTAATCTGTTGACCAATCTAAATGATCTTATTGGAACGGGATTTCTAGCTGTAGCAATACATCGCTTGAGTTGTCTTCATGCCAGCCATGCCAGCGATAATCAAAACGAAGCCGCATCGAGTCAGGGTCTTCGCTTCCTACTCCAAACGACATCAACAAGCCATACTGACGAATTAACTCTTCAATATCTTTGATTTGCTTAATATCAACTTGCTCATTTTTGTATTTCTCAGGCATCCAAAAACCCAAGCCATAAAAAGTAGAAGCCGCTCGCGTACTCATCACAGGTGAATCTTCTTCCACCAGCCCAGACCAGTCTTGCCAAAAGGCACTGTTATACTCGCGATCTTCTCGCCAAAGGTCGTTACTTTCTATAGCCGTGATCGCTTCGTCACGCTGAAGATCAGCAGCTTCGTAAGGACGGCAGTTAAATGTGCTTAACACATCGTTATTGGGCTTGCCTGTCTCATCGGTATACGCTTTACACGACAACGCACGAGCATCTGCACAAAGCAGTATCACCCCACCTAGTCCGAGACAACAAAGTTTTAATCCACAAATACCCAATGTTACGCCTTTACTATCACTTTGGAGTTTTGCACTACCAAATACTACGATTACACTTCAAATGCGTTGTCTATTTTTAACGCAAAAAGAAAAATTATTCAAAGCAAAATCGCGTATCTTCTACTAGAAGTTTAGCGACTTTCTCTGTAGTTAAATGTGAAATACTGCACTTTGCGGCAAGTTTTTCACGAATTAATGTGCTTCTAACTTTTACGGTTTCAGGGCAAGCTAGTACTTGCCACTTCTCAAGTATCTCATCTGACCTGTGGAACTTGTGGAAGTTCAAAAAGTTATCAGGACCAACAACAAAAGTTAAGTTTGCTTCAGGATATTGTGCTTGTAATTCATTCAAAACTGCATGGGTTGTAATGGCTTCATCACCTTGTGCCATATCCGCCTCAACGGAACAAAGCTCTAAGTTTGATAACCCACTATCTTCAATAAATGCCAAAACTAACTCACAACGCGCATCATAATCGAGCATCACCTTTCCCCAAGCGTGCGCATAGCTGGGTAGTAGCAAAACACGATCAAACTGGCTAAGGCGTTTTAATACCGATAAATGCCCTAAGCTAGGAGGGTTAAATGCACTACCAAAAATGGCAATAGATTGAGACATGATAAAGACAGCCCTTACAATAAACGTGTATAACAGTATCCGTAACTAAACAAACTCACTTGTTATTGTTCATTTTACAGAATGATTGATCTTTATGGCGCTGAAATTGATATAAATACCAAAATAAGATTGATCATTATTTAGAGTTATCGCATGATTTTGCGAAAGATTTAATGTAATTATTCACTTTTTTCGTCTATACGGTTTAAGTGAACAATATTTGGGCAAAGCCCGAGGATAATGGAACGATGGAACAGCAAATCCGCGCAGAAATGCGTGTTCTCCCTGAAATTGATGTCGATTTTGAAATTCAACGCCGTATCGCTTTCATCAAGAATACGATGCAAAAATCAGGCTGTAAGTCGATTGTGCTTGGGATCAGCGGTGGTGTCGATTCAACAACTTGTGGTCGCTTAGCACAGCTTGCCGTAAATGAACTAAACGCTGAAACAAATTCAAGCGATTACCAGTTCATTGCCGTTCGCTTACCATACGGCGAACAGAAAGATGAAGACGAAGCTCAAGTTGCTCTCTCCTTTATCCAACCTTCTCAGTCTGTTAGCGTTAATATTAAAGACGGTGTTGATGGCATGCACGCCAGCACATTGTCTGCGCTAGAAGGCACGGGGTTAATCCCGCAAGATTCAGCAAAAGTTGATTTCGTAAAAGGTAACGTCAAAGCTCGCATGCGTATGATTGCGCAATATGAAATCGCTGGGCTTGTCGGTGGTTTAGTTTTAGGTACTGACCACTCTGCAGAGAACATTACAGGCTTTTATACTAAGTTCGGTGATGGTGCATGTGATTTAGCACCGCTATTTGGTTTAAACAAACGCCAAGTACGCTCACTAGCCGCTAAGCTAGGTGCGCCAAATCAACTTGTTATCAAAGTACCAACCGCAGATCTTGAAGAGCTTGCACCACAAAAAGCAGATGAAGATGCACTGCAAGTTACTTATGACCAAATTGATGACTTCTTGGAAGGTAAACCCGTTGAGGCGCACGTTACAGAGCGTCTTGTTAGCATTTACCGCGCAACGCAGCACAAACGTAAACCTATCCCGACGATTTACGATTAATTTCCAGTAACTGGTTTCAATTAATCAAAATGAAAAAGCTCAGGGAACAACCTGAGCTTTTTATTATTTGACGCTCTATTTGAAATAAGTATGCACTGAACAAATAAACCAACCAAGCCTATTCTTTTCAGCGCTATTTATAACGCTATTGTTCCTTTAGAGGCTCAATAAGATTATCAAGTTCCCACCAAATCGCCTCACATAAGCCTTCTCGGTAAACTGCGGCTTTAAAAGACTCATGCTCAAGCTTATACATTTCATAGTGGCGTTGTGAACCATGCTTACTGGCACGCACGTTAGCTAGCCGATCACAGGCTTTCACGATTAAGGCGAGTCGTGCTGACTCTTCATCTGCTTCTAATGAAGCGAGGCGCTGGTTAATCATTGCCTTACGTTTTACCCTGTCTTCTAACTTACCATCTGACATATAGCTCACTGCATCTGCGACAACAAATCCAAAGTCAGCGGCAAGTTCATCAACAGTTGTTTCAGTATCTTCAATTACATCATGAAGCTGGGCAATGATCATGGCATCAGTGCCAAAGGGAGTTGCTAACCGTGAAACCGCCTCTAAATGCACATAATATGGCAAATCACCGTAGAATTGCCCTGTGTGCTTGCTCCTTGCCAAGGTACGCGCTTTTAGATAACGATTATTCATTACACTTTACCTTCATACAAAATAAGTCGTTTATTTGTTAGTGGCTAACTGCAATAGCAGAATAAGCGGCTTTGCTTATTTCTCTCGATCCTACATTGAGTATATTGCAACTTGTCAGGGTTACTGATTTGAAAGCTTTTGTATGAGATTTACCGCACAAAGTGGATAAAAAAACGGCACCTATTAAGGTGCCGTTTCATAGTTTGTTTCATTATTACAACATGTTAAGACGATTATTCTTCGTCTTCGTGCTCATCTTCTTCAACTGATGGGTTCGCACGTGCTGCTGATTCGCGGATTTCATTAGCGACTTTTTGGATCGCTTCACCACTACTCATGCCATTCGCCATCAACTCATGAATGCGCTCTGCGGCAAGTTGTTGTTGTTCGTGGTTTAAAGTCGTGGAATTAAACATGCTAATGATTCGCCTAATGTTTGAATGAGGAGCGACATTCTATAGCCAAAACGAAAGACTGTCACTCCTATCACGTTGTAATACGTATTTGCTGTGTTTACTCTTCTTTGATTTTCTTATCCTGGGCGACCATCAACGCGTGGCTTCGATAAGATTGGAAAATAAACAATCGCGAATACACCAAATGCCAATGCCCACAATAGCGCAGAATATACATAACCATTAAGCGTCAATGCAGGTAATAACTGCACCATCAATGTACGTACAAGCACAGATGCAATCATGACAAGAAAAGCAAACACCATAATGCGACCAACTTGCAGATTACGACCGGTATGACCCAGTGACACACGCGCCATCATAGCTAGAATCATGCTGCCCATACCGCCGACAGTGATAAAGTGCAAACCAACACTATAACTGATCGCCATACCAGCAAAGTGCGCTCCCAGCATCAGCATACCAATAACCATACAGCCATAGGCAAAATGCAGCGACCACAATAGCGGTACTTTTGCTGTGCTAAAACTGCGCCAACGTGCAAAACGAATAAGGTTAGTAACACCTGTAATAATAAACAATGCTGGTAGTGTAATTTGGTTAATCGCTTCAGGAATAGGAAGCAATACATTCAGCATTAGCAACCAAGAAGGGACTAGCGCCAACCATTCAATCGGCTCTGGACGCGTAATTTGGGCGGTATTTGTGCCACGCCATGTAAAGAATGGGATCACTCGACCACCAACCACCAGCACAATCACAGAGATAACGGTGACTAGCGCCAGAGTTAACTTATGTAAATCAAACTGAGTGATCGATAAAGCATTTAAGTGCATTAGGGCGTTAATCACAGTAAGTAAGATCAGCAAAGGTGAGAAGAACAAGTTATTCCACTGTCGACGAACTATGATTGGCTGAGCAAGGAAGAAAGCTGCCAGCGGGATCCAACTCAGATCGATTACCATCCAAACCCAGTGTGGATTTGCAAATAACAGCCCTATTCGCGCAACTAGCCATAATGCAAATAGCACCATCAGCTTCGGTCCACGAACACCTGGGTTCCCTGTCCAGTTTTGTACTGCTGTTAGTAGAAAACCAATAATAATGGCGCCAGTGAAGCCAATAAGCATTTCATGTGCATGCCACCATACTGGGTTGCCATACATGAGTTGGACGTTTGTGAGCTGCCCTGACCAAAACATCGCCCAAATGATCATCGCGATCACAGAGAAAATACTCGCGCCAAGAAAGAAAGGTCGGAATGCTAAACGAAAAAGCGGTGTAATACGTTGCTCTTTTTCGTTATCTAAAATCTGCATCATAGTGAATTACTCAACTTTAAAGATGCATCAATAATACACCTTTAAAGTTGCAAATAAAACACATCTTTTGGGTTGATAAGCCCAATCAAAAAAGCCATAGCACCGCAAAAGTACTATGGCTATATATAACGATCTGAAAATTAACTATTTTTGCTCTTCAGGTTGCTGTTGCTTCTGATCTAGACTCAATTGAAAATCGATTGGACGCGTAATGCGCTGGATATCTAATATCGAAATATCCCCTTGCCAACGGCTTTCAATTAAACCGACACTCAACCAATATCGACCATCAGGTACATCAATCTGAGGTAAGGTCGTTGGCAATTTACCGTCAATTTCCTCAGTCCAGATCGGCGTCCAGCTAAGATCATTTAGATCGTAGAGGTTAATCGACAGCACAGGTGATGGACAAGTCGGATTCGGCAATTGAGAATGTTCAATTCGCCAATTTTTACTGTCTTTCCAACCAATACGTTGCTTGATGGAAGGTGCACCTAAAATCACCCAAGAACTCCAAGCTTCCTTTTCGTTATTAGTTAACGTGATTTTATACAAACCTTCAGCTATTGGTTTTTCTAAACGGCTCGACTCAGCCGTAAAATCACCATTTTTCTCAAGCACAGGTGACGTCGAGATGTATTTTTGATCTGGCCAACGAGTAAAAGTCACTTCATCGATTTTCTTTTGACTCGCACCGGAAACAGACAGCTTTAGCATAACCTGATTCAGGTTTTGCACCACTTCGCGACGAATAGATAATGTAGAAAGCCAGCTTGGCAGCACAGCCTGCGTTAGACTTCGACCACAATCTTCGGTTAATGCCAATTTCAACAAACCATCCAGATTCGTGTTTTGTTGCTCATCTGGTGCCTGTTGCCACGCTTGGATCATAGTGTCGAAGCCTTCAGAGGTTTTGCCTTCCAACACGCGTTGATGCGACAAAGTATAAAGATCTTGTCCTAAGAACCACTCAGCAGAAGCACTCGGTACCATAAATACCGAGCACAACATTAACCAATAGGAGGTGAAGCCAACACGCATGTTAATCAGCAGCCTTCATGCGATAACCCACACCACGCAAGGTTTCAATTTCAATCCCCGCCAGTTTTTGACGTAATTGAAGAATATGGGTATCAACAGTACGTGTAGTTGGGTAATGGTTATAACCCCAGACTTGATCAAGTAACTCATCACGGGTAAATACACGACCTGCGTGTTTTGCCAAGAACACCAACAATTCAAACTCAGTACGCGTTAGCGTAACGTGCTCACCGTTTTGGCTCACATCACGACTTTCAAGATCAATGGTGATCTCACCGACTTTGATCACATTTGCCGCTGATACGGTTTTATCGCCATTACGTAGGTGTACACGAATGCGCGCAAGCAATTCTTCTTCTGCAAAAGGCTTCGTCAGGTAATCTTTAGCACCAGAATCGAGACCCATGACCTTATCGGTCACGGACACCATTGCTGTTAGCAAAATCACAGGAACATGCTTGATCGATAACCAACCGTCTAAATAGGTTAGCGAGTCACCTTCTGGTAACTGACGGTCTAGCACAACAAGATCGGCTTGATCCCATAAATCCGCCACTTTTGTAGCACAGTCTGCATACAGGCAGTGGTAGCCTGCTTCTTTTAACCCTTCGAGTAAACCATCAGCAAGGTTGTGGTCATCTTCAACCAGTAGCAGAGTTTGATTCACACGGTATCTCCAAAATAAAAGTGGTAGGAGGGCCAGTCAGTTTCATCCGCCCCCCCATTCTACGTATCATCGATTCAACAATTGTAAGACCAAGCCCCAAACCTTTTTCACTGACAAAGGGCTTGCGTAATCGAGACCAATCTTTGGCCCCCAACTGACCTTTATCTTCAACCGTAATGATCAGTTTTCCATCCTTGAACGATGACGTTAATGTGATTGGCGTTACGCCATATTTATGTGCATTGGACAACAAGTTGTCGATACACGTTCCAAGCCAGTACACATTTAGCTCTACACTTTTGTCTTCTTCAGGTAGCACCAAATTGACTTCGTACGGCTCAGCAATAAATTCAATCCATTCGTTATATGATTCTACAGGCGCAACACTCAATTGTTGTTGGTTTGCTTGTAAGTAATCTTTACTCGCCTCTGCCAGTTGGCGAAGACGGCGTGAGTCTTCAGTTAAACGCCTAAATTCATCATAGAGGGATTCAGGTAAGGCATCAAAATGTCGACGGAAACCTTCTACTGTCATCGCTAAACTTGCGATTGGCGTTCTCAGTTCGTGGGTCAAGATTTGTAGTACCAGCATACGCTCTTCCATCGCACGACGACGGATACGTAAGCGATACACCCCCCAACCGATTAACAACGCCACGTTGGCAATACCCAGCCCCACCAACAAATAAAACGTCAGTTGTGATTGGTCTTCTTCTTGCCAACAAATATTACCCGTCTTTGCCAAACAAAAATCGGTATTGTTTAAGCGTTTGAACAAGAGTTGATAACGCTCTAATACGACCGACCACGATGGCTGACCATAAATATGGTATTCGTTGCCATTACGTACCCAAAGCTCGCCATTTGAAACAAAAGCTTCAGCTCCCGCAATAAAAACATCAATCTCTTCACTGCTCATACGCTGTAAACGTCCCAACTCTGTGTTGGTTGGAGCTAATGGTTTCTCCTGAATATGAAGAAAGCGCGATAAACGCTCTTCAGAATCTGGGTGCTTTTTAATATAGCGAAACGCATAACTACCACCGCCGGGATGAATATAGCCTGAACGAATAAACCAACCCGTCGGTAACTTAGTGTTATTACAAACCGCACGCGTAAAAACAACAGGCTGTGTCACCAGAGGGCTGACAGGCCAAGGACCTTTACAGGTTTGAGAACCCGCATAAAGGCGACGCATGGATTTCAATGGATACTTAGCAGTTTGTGGAAGCAATGAAGACGGCTTTAGCAGCGCATGAGGATATAAGCTTTGCAGTTGGCGAAAGTCGTAACTCGCCAAAGGCTCACTCTGTAATAAATCAGAGCGTACCGCATCTAAGCGCTCAGGAAGGCTTTGTACTGAGGCCGTACATGCCGCTGAAAAACAGAGTGATAAAAGCAAAGCAATTTTTTTCATCTGCTTAGTTTATCACTCAAACCCCTACCAATGTCAGAAAAATGTCATTGATAACAAGTGGAAAAACGTTAAGCCTAGTAATAATCAGCCCTTCCGCAGCTCCGCGAGTTCTTATTGGATGAGAATTTGCCACTTGCTATAGACACGACTACGCCACTGAAAGCTCACCAGGGGTGATCCCAAATTTACGTTTAAAGGCGGTAATAAAGTTTGATGGGTGATTGTAGCCCGCCATATACGCTGCTTCACCAATGCTGATCTGCTCTTTGCTCATGGCTTCTTTTACTTTTTCTAACCGTCGGCTTCGAACATACTCAAACACGGTACAACCAAATGTTTGTTTGAATTTACGCTGAAGCGCACTCACACTCATTGCCGATTGCTTAGCGACATCTTCAAGTTTCAATTCGGTATGAAGATAAGACTCTAAGTATTCAATTGCGCCACACAAGACATCATATTGCGAACTGGTTTCACTTTTCCCATGAAATGTCGGAGCCTCACTCTCTCTTACATCCCGTTGCTCCTCCACTTGATACGCTCCTACCACAGAGGCACTTTCTCTCTCTTGCTCCCCTTTCCTTTGGCTACAAATGTCCATCACCATTTCGCTAATAATGGCAATGATATGTGACTCAACAAGCAAGTTACGCTGCCAAGCATCTTCTCGTTGTGATAACTGAAATATTTGTTGGCAGTGATTGAGCACTGTTTTTGATACTCGCCAATCAATACAGGCAAGGTGTTCACGAAAGACTTGGTGAAATTGTGATTCTGTCTCACTTTCATGCGCTAACTGACGATCAAACCATTGATGTGGGATCACCACATTTAACTTACGAACATGACCTTTGGTTAAATAGCGACGAAACGATGATCGGCGCTTAAGATCAACAATAATCGCAACGGGCTCATGGCTCTCAGCTTCTTCTTCCATTTCTCGCTTTTCAGGAACTTGCAGATGGTAATCTTGATCGTCATAGCCAAATTTCAGTTGCCCTTCAAACAGAATGATAAGGTGCAATGCTCTACCTGCTGTCGCGACTACCGTTGTTTCTGTCAGTTCGTGGATATCCCCTCCCATCACAGCAACACCTGAAGGAAACTTTTCTGATATGAACTGACCTTCAACCAACACTTGTTTGTTCTGTTGGTTAGCGACAATCGTCTGTGTGTTTTGCGTCTCCACTTTCTCGGTAAAAACAACACGCTGTGATAGCACCGAGGTTGCTCGATCCGGTGCTTGGTGCCCATTAATCACAATCTTTCCTTCTTACACTCATTCTTAACGTTATGCTGAATGGTAAATGTATACCTACGCGCATTTCTCATAACGAGGAGACGATTACGCATTATGGTAATCGCTTCAATCCGCTTCGATTGCACAATATCATCAATCGCGAATAAATATCATTTAGATTGATAATTTTTTTAGCCATCGTTAGGGATTAACATGCAAGACCATAACTACAACAACCAACACACTGCCATTACATGCAGTACCAAAAGCAAAACAGTTCGCCTTTCTGCGCTAAGCCTCTCCGTTGCTTCTGCTTTGTTCTGCCAACAAGCTTTCGCCAGTGGCGACACCTCTGATCAATACCGCGAAGAAATGGAAGTTTGGGGAGCCAAAGTATCAAGCAGCTCAGAATTTCTTGGTGATGACGATATTTCAGTAAAACAAGCCGATCACTTATCTGACTTGCTGCGCGATATTCCTGGTGTCGATGTTGGTGGCACACACTCGGTAAACCAGCGTATTAATATTCGTGGATTAAACGAAACCGATTTAGATATTCGCCTTGATGGTGCTTCCCAATACGCCAACATGTTCCACCATATCGGTAATCTGACTCTAAACCCAGATATCATCAAAGCGGTAGACATTCAGGTTGGTGCCAACTCTGTTGTCAACGGTGGGATTGGTGGTGCTATTCATTTCGAGACTAAAAACGCCAAAGACTTATTGCGTGGCGATGAACAATATGGCGCCCGCTTGTACGGTGGCTATGCAACCAATAATTCTCGCCAAGGCTCGACCACGGTTTACGGACAACTGACCGATACGCTTGATGCCATGCTCTATGGCTACATGATCAAACGAAACAATTTCAAAGATGGTGCTGGTGTAGAAACCATTGGCGCTGAAGGTAAAGTTACCAATATTCTCGCTAAATTAGGTTGGGAACCGACCACAAATCAACGTTTTGAAATCACCTATGATAATTACCGCGATAAAGGTAACTACAGCCCTCGCCCTGATATGTCTGGTGATGCTAATGAAGCATTATCTAAAACAACTTTGATCCCAACCAAATATCATCGTGACACTGTCACCTTGAATCATCAATTCACTCACAGTGAACTACTCCAAGTTAAATCAAGCCTTTACTACAACAAGATTGATTTAGAGCGCGACGAATCGAATATTCCAGGACGTTGGCCGGGGGACCGTCGTTCAGTCAATAATGCGATCAACAATAATACTGGTGCCCGTATTACTGCCACGTCAGATATTGATATCGCAAGTATTGGCAACACCTTTACTTACGGGGTTGATTACAACCAACAACAAAGTAAAAGTCAGTACGGCTCACAGCCAGAAACAACAGAAAAAGCAACAAACAGTGCTGTCTTCTTACAGCACAAAATTCAATTTAGCGATGCATTCTCGCTAACACCGGGTGTACGCTACGATCACTTTAAACGTGACGCCGTCACGAGCAATAAGTCATTTAGCGATGTAACCTGGGGACTGGCTGCAGATTACCAGCTCAATAAACACTTTAGCTTCTTTGCTAGCACCCGAAGTTTATTCAAAGCCCCGCAATTGCTTGAAAGTTTTATCAAGTACCAGCAAGTGACTTACTTAGATCCAAACATTAAAGCGGAAACCGGTTTAAATACCCAAGGTGGATTCCGCTTCAATATGGATAAAGGCATGCACAGCTTTGCGTCTAACCTCACCTTGTTCAAGACTGACTTTAAAAATCACTTAAAAGCCAGCTACAACCGCGCCAAAAAGCAATACGACATTTACAACGATGGTGATACCGAAATCAAAGGCTTTGAAGCCAGTGTGTTCTATGGCTACGACGCATTTGGAGCGAAACTGTCTTACGCTAAAGCTGACAACAAGAACAAAACGAATGACACACCCATTCTTGATAGCAATAAACGCAGTACCGATATTGGTGACAGCATTAACCTAAGCTTGGATTACAACTTCTACGATTTAGATCTGTACTTAGGCTGGCGCTCTCAATTCGTATTAGAAGAAGATAATGTGTTAGAAGGTACACCCGTCAAGGATGCTTACAATGTCCACAACCTATTTGCACAATGGGCACCACATCAAGTTGATGGTTTAGTGCTAACCTTTGGCGTTGATAACCTATTCGATGAGCAATATGCATCACACGCTTCTCGCACAGGGTTAGCTCGTAATATTGATACCACAGACTTTGAGCCGGGTCGTAGCATCAAAGTTTCGGCTGCGTATCAGTTCTAACTAATAAACGACAAACAAGCATAAAAAAACCAGCCATTCGGCTGGTTTTCTTATATTGCACATCAATAGCTTAACGATTAATCGTCGCTAGGTACTGCTGGCTTTTTCTTCTTAGGCATAAATACGTTATCGCCCACCGCCATATTGTCGTAGAAGCGTTTATCCATCTTCTTCTTAGGCTTGTTCGGTGCTGCTTTCTTCGCTGCCGTTGGTTTCTTATTCGTAGGTTTCTTCTTAACGAACTTTTTCTTAGGTGCTGGTTTCAGACCTTTGAACTTACCTTCTAAACCTTCAATCGTTGTAAAGGTAATATCTTGTTGTAAGAAGGCTTCGATGTTTTTAAAGCTACGCCAGTCTTTTGGGCCAACCAAAGAGATTGCATCACCTTTGTTACCAGCACGACCAGTACGACCGATACGGTGAACATATTCTTCTGCATGCTTTGGCATATCGAAGTTAATTACGTGCGATACGCTATCAATATCTAGACCACGTGAAGCCACATCAGTTGTCACCAAAATTTTATGACATACACGCTCAAACTGACTCATGATGCTATTACGTTGCGTTTGCGTCATGCTGCCACTTAGCGCGACTGCTTTTAGCTTACGCTCATTAAGCATTTCAGTTAGACGATCAGTATCGTTACGGGTTGCCGTAAAGATGATCATTTGCTTGTAATCTTCGGTTTCCAGAACTTTATCAAGCAATGCTTGTTTATGATCTAGGTGATCACACAAGATAAAACGTTGAGTAATGTCTTTGTGCTCTTCAGTAGAGCTACCTACCGCAATGTTCTTAGGAGCGTTTAGCATATCTTTTGCGATATCAACCACATCGTTGTGATCGAGTGTCGCTGAGAACATTAGCGTTTGACGACGACGGTGATTAGCTGCGTTATGAATGCTACGTAGGTGCGATTCAAAGCCAAGATCAAGCATACGATCAGCTTCATCTAGGATCAGCATTTCCAAACCATCTAGGTAAGTACTCTTATGCTCAAGGTGGTCAGCTAGACGACCTGGCGTTGCAACAACGAACATTGGGTCTTTACGTAGCTCTTTAACTTGATCGTTAAAGTTCTCACCACCAACAATCAAAGCGCCGTCGTACGGTGTACCTGCATTTAACGTACGTAGCTCAGCAAAAACTTGTTTTGCCAATTCACGAGTTGGTGTAAGTACAACCACACGAGGGTCACGACGAGTAAACGGCTTACTACGATACATACGTTGCATCGCAGGCAACAAGAATGCCAACGTTTTACCAGAGCCAGTTTTAGACGATGCCAACAAGTCCTTACCTAAAATGGCAACAGGAATGGCTTTCTGCTGAATTTCAGTTGCTTGATCAAACCCTAGGTTTTTGATTTTTTTTAGTAGTCGTTGGTCTAATCCAAGATCTTTAAAGTGCAAAATGATGCTCCGGTAATCACGCAGTTCTGCGTTATTGTTAACTCATACCAATGTGACAAGAATCACGCTTGGGTGAAAAATGTTAGCTGCGAATTATAACACAATTCTAGTGGATGATGACTAGCAACAAATAGGATTGATGATTAATTCTTGCTCAAGACCGGTTAATCAAGGAAGATTAATCACCAATGATATAAAATACTGATAATTAGATTGTTTGCTTGATAGGAATAATCATATCCAATGTCTGCACATAAGAGCCTAAAAAAATCCGCAGCCACTATGCTGCCTCATTACTTAGCCCTAACGTTTCTGACTCTATTCAGTGCGTTAGCAGTTGCTCCAGTCTTTCGTGAAGTGTGGCTCGCAGAAATCATTCCTGTGGTACTGATTTTTGCTGGTCTTGTCATCACCTACCCTAGATTTCGTTTTAGCAATACCGCTTATGTCTTAATGTTCCTTTGGCTTGTGTGCCACACCATAGGGGCGCACTACACCTTTGCCAATGTGCCCTTTGATTGGGTTAGCCAATTACTGGGAACAGAGCGAAACATGTTTGACCGCCTTGCTCACTTCACCATTGGCCTTTATGCATTCCCCATTGCAGAATGGTTAGTACGTCGTGGTGAATGTCCTCCAAAACTGGCTAGTTTCTTTGCTCTATCGACCATTATGGCCGTTGCCGCTGGTTATGAAATCTTTGAGTGGTGGTACGCAATGATAGCTGGTGGAGATGCAGGTATTGAATTCCTTGGCAGCCAAGGTGATATCTGGGATGCGCAAAAAGATATGCTGGCTGATACCTTAGGAGCAATCACGGCACTCGTACTCTTCTTTACGTTAAAGCCGTACGGAGAACCAGAGTAAAGGATCTAGTAAATGGTGTTTTCGCTCAAGGATCAGCACTAAATCAAAGTAAGAAAGCCACTTAAAGAATAAAGCCCATAGTTTCAACACTACAGGCCACACATTTACTTTCTTAGGAGAGAACTCAGCAAGATCTTTTCTACATCTGAGAGTTGTTTGGTCAAGTCTAAAATTTCATTTATCTGCGGTGATAACTCTTGGAAGTAGTTTTTATCGACTTCAAACAGAGCCACCGCTTTTTCTATCACTTTCTTTGATGGTTTGTTATGCCCATTCTCGACTAACGAGAGGTAGGTTGGCGTTATGTCTAAGTAACGCGCGCAGATTTCACTTTTCATGCCTTTTGACTGACGTAAGGCTCTAATCATTTGTCCATTTAGGTTCATCTTGTTTCGTTCACCATCATACAAGTAAGACCTTCAACAAGATTCAATTGCTCAACGGCACGACTAACAGCATCTTTATACAAACTGCTCTTCTTTAAGAACTGTACATGGATTCCATCGTTACAGGCTTTTACAATGATATCTTTAAACCCATAATCGCAAATCAATGATATTGCTAGTGATTCATCATCACGATTGAACTTGTCTGAAATGAGTACTTCAAATGAGTAAATCATTGGTCTTTATCACACCTTCTTTTCTCATCGAACAATGGCAACAAGCTGCAAGCAAATTTCAAGTTACCATTCTCGTCATGAGCATCTTGATTCAACATTTAACCGTTAAAGGTCTCTCATTCAGTTAAATTCGCTCTCGACTTTCTGTTTCGTGTGATTATTACATCGGCCTTCACTCTAAAATAAACAGTATTCAAAACCGTATAAAATATTTAATAAACATTATTTTGCTTTTATTAAGCACTTATAAAAAGCCATCACCTTAAAATCATAAACATACGCTAAGACTTAATTGGATAAGAAAGTTAAAATCATTAAATATTTTCACTATCATGCTTTCGTTTACATTTTTACTGTAAATTAACTTATTTATCAACTCAATATTTTCGGAAGATGATTTATTGATTTTTTTGCCAATACACATCTTGTAACATTCTTACATCCGCGTACAATGTACCTCCACTAGTCACGTGGATATAAGGTTTTCTATGGACGCAGCACCTCAAATTGAAAACGTCGACATTAAAGCGATAAGATTGAGGCTAAAAGTGAATCAGCATGAATTTGCCGATGCGCTTGGTTTAAGCCTGGAAACAATAAAAAGCTGGGAGCAAGGTAGAAGAAATCCTACTGGATTAGCCCAAAAAGCATTGAAACTTATAGAAAAAGACCTTGAACTCTATTACAGATTCAAATTTAACTAATGATATCACCGATAGCATCCACTCTCTCCTTCCTAGGGGTGCTATCGGTTATCTCATGAGTGAGTTCTCTCTATAAATATAAGGATTGAGTATTGAAAGATGATGAATATGAACTTGATATCTACTTCAACAATAAAGAAGAAATAGACAAATCAATTGATGATATTAACTTTGTAATTAATGATGGTTTTTTAAATTTTAAACACTTTAACTTACTCATTTTTTCTATCACCTTATTATTACTACTTTTGTTATTCATTTAATGGAGGGTAAGACAATTATTACGCCGCCTTAGACCCTGCATCTCTTTACACCAAATCTAAATAAATTAAATAGAAAGAGATATTATGCTGAGTTTTTACAAAGAAAAATGGTTCAACAACATCAAAGGAGATTTATTATCAGGGGTTGTGGTTGCTTTAGCCCTCATACCCGAAGCAATTGCTTTTTCCATTATTGCCGGACTAGATCCTAAAGTCGGTTTATATGCATCATTTGCTATCTGCGTGGTGATTGCCTTTACTGGCTCTCGCTCTGGAATGATTTCAGCCTCAACAGGGGCAATGGCTTTGCTAATGACCACCTTAGTCAAAGATCATGGTCTCGAATACCTTTTAGCAGCTTCCTTCTTGGCTGGCGTTCTTCAATATATTATTGGTTTACTGAAGCTCGGTGATTTAATGCGGTTTGTATCCCGCTCAATCGTTACCGGCTTTGTTAATGCTCTCGCTATCCTCATTTTCATGGCTCAATTGCCTGAACTGACCAATGTAACTTGGCATGTCTATGCTCTTACCCTCGGTGGATTAGGCATTATCTATCTGTTCCCGTATGTGCCACGCATAGGTAAACTACTACCTTCACCTTTGGTATGTATCATTGCCATTACCGCCGTGAGCATCATGTTCAATGTGGATGTGCGTACTGTCGGTGATATGGGCTCACTACCAGACTCATTGCCAGTATTCCTGATTCCAAACATTCCGTTTTCGATTGAAACGATACAAATCATCTTTCCTTACTCTCTCGCACTCGCCGTTGTCGGTGTGCTTGAATCATTAATGACGGCCAAAATCATTGATGACATCACAGATACACCAAGTGACAACAATGACGAGTGTAAAGGACAAGGTATCGCTAATATGGTCTCATCGCTTTTTGGTGGTATGGCGGGTTGTGCCATGATTGGTCAATCCATGATCAACATGAACTCTGGTGGTAGAACACGACTATCGACCCTTTCATCAGGTGTCTTCTTGCTGATTATGGTAGTGTTCTTAGGTGATTATTTAAAACAAATACCAATGGCTGCTTTGGTTGCTGTTATGATTATGGTGTCCATCAGCACCTTTTCATGGAAATCAATTCTAGATATCAAACATCACCCGCTTAACTCTAATGTGATCATGATTGCCACTGTCCTCTCCGTTGTGATGACCCATAACCTCGCTATTGGGGTCGTTGTGGGTGTGGTTATTTCTACCGTGTTCTATGCCAACCATAGTCGCAAGATCATGAAAGTGACTGATGATATTGAAATCCATAACGAACACACCATTCATAAAGTTCACGGTCAGATCTTCTTCGCATCAGCCTATAACTTTATTGACATGTTTAACTTTAAGAATCCAACAAAGTACATCACGATTGATTTATCTGACGCACATTTCTGGGATATCACAGCCGTTGGAGCATTAGATAAAGTCATCATCAAATTCATGAATGCAGGCTCAAACGTTGAAATCATAGGAATGAATGAAGACTCGGAAGAGATGATTTCAAAATTTGCTATCTTCGACAAACCAGACAAACTTGCCGCTCAAACTATAGGCCACTAGCTCAAAAGCGAAAAGCCACTGAAAGTCATTTAACAAATAACCATTCTAGGGGCTACACAGCCCCTATTCTCCTCTAAACACACTAGTACAGATCCCGCTCCTTTGTTAGCAGACACAGATCCGTTTAAAAGTTAAGCCTTAAGTAAATACCTAATAAGAAAAGATAAAATGACAATTTGAGAAAAGATATCTGTTCTAGCCACACGTAAGTGGTGATATATTAGCCACGTTAAAGATAAAGAGATTGATAACAATGAATAAATTAGAAAAGTTTCTTTACGCCTTGTCGATTATTGTCTTTCTTGTTCTCATGCATGGTGAATACAAAAGTATTAAATTAGATAGCGAAATTGAAAAGGAAATCAAAAAAATTGATGAACGCTTGAATAAATTAGAGCTTGAATCTCTGCCTTTTGAAAGTGCTAATGCGTTAAGGAACTTCTAGTTGTAATTACCGACACAACACGTAAACACTTCATAACAAACACCAAATACTATAGCAATATAAAACATTGCCAGCCGCACTTCTCCCCTCATCAATTAAAATCTGAAAACTTAAAAGATAAACACTTAAAGTTATTAATTAAAACTAAGAATGTAACTCAAATAAAATATTACATTTCACTTTTAACAATATCATCAATATTGAAATAACAGACACTACTGTTATGATGCTTTAGCTTGAATTAGGAAAGCCTCTAATAAAAATAGTAACATCCTTGTAGACACCTCACCCCACTTTTATGTGGGGTATTTTTTATTAGCCACAAGACTCTTCAGCATCCCCACAGTCTTTCCCTAATGAATACACGATAAAATCATGCTTATTTTTCAAGCATTCAGCACCAATACATGTTCAAACTATAGCCAGCAAAACGAATAGCCGACTTAAATACCACCACTCACAACCATAATGACCAATATGATTATTGATGAATGCAATAATACGCTTACAATGTTGATCTTCGTCACAAATCCTTGTGCCGTTTAAATAACAACCATTATAAAAAATATGAATAAGACTCTAATTGCATCACTTATCGCAATGGCTGCTATGCCATCGTTCGCTAACGCTAACAACCAAAATGTATCTTTTAAGTTGGGTACAGCTAAACACTCAGTTGATGGTAAGAAAATCACTGATAGCCAACCTGTAGCAATCGGTGTTGATTACACAAATTACATATTTCCTCTGAATTCGTACCTAGATCTTGGCTTCAGTGCAGGTGCAAACGTAGCTATTGCTTACGACAGCAAATACCATCGATACCCAGTTACTTCAACTATGTCTGTTGGCGTATCTCAATCAATCCGTACCGATTACGTTACAGGTTATTTTGCCCCTGTAATTTCGTTTAAGCCTAACGACATTATCGACATCTACGCACGTGTTGGCGCTTCAGTGAACTACTTCGCGATGACTTTGGAGCAAACAACGTCATCATACCTATACAGTAAAGACCGTACTGATACGACATCAGATACAACAGCTGGTCTTTACTATGGCGGTGGTATTAACTTTTCGCTTGGTCGTAAAGTATTTGCTGGTCTTGAGTACGTTGCTAACAAGTACGATGTAAAAGACGAGAAACTGAACTCAGAGATGTACTACGCGAAGTTTGGCTTCCGTTACTAAGCAAAGTTTTTGCTCAGTGCTCTTAGAAAAGAAGTCCGGATAGTTAAAAAAGTAAAGGGGCGCAATGCCCCTTTACTGTTTTACTATCCGCTATTTTCATTATTGAAGTTACTTGTTATAGCTTCTTTATATAGCCTCTTCTATACATCGGATATTCCCTAGGTAAACTCTGCAGCTACAAACCTATTACGACCCTGTTCTTTCGCTTTATAAAGCACCTTATCGACAATCTCGTACATATTCTCTGGCGTTTCCAACCCCGTAGGAACCCACGAAACCATGCCTTGACTCACAGTCACAATGTTTGATGTAGTGGATTTAGAGTGTGGAATTTCTAGCTTCTTAATGCATTGCTTTAAGCGCTCACATTCACGCACCGCGCGGGTTTTATCGCAATTACTGATCAAGATAACAAACTCTTCACCACCATAACGTGCAGCTAGCTCACCAGCACGACTAAAGTTTGTCTTCAACTCTTTAGCCACTTGCTGCAAACAGCGATCCCCTTCAAGGTGGCCGTAATAATCGTTATAAGGCTTGAAGTGATCGACATCGATCATAATCATTGTCAGTGAGAAATTATTACGACCATGCACTGAAATGAGCTCAGCTAATTTTTGATCCAAGTGACGACGATTAGCTAACTTGGTTAAACCATCTTCATTTACTTGTTGTGATAATAACTCGTTGGCGTTTTCAAGCTGCACTGTCGCTTCTTTTAATTTGTGACGCATGCTTGCGATACGCTGCATGGCTTTTAGCTTAGCTGCCAATACAATTTTATTGACGGGTTTAACTAGGTAATCATCACCGCCCATATCAATAGCCTTCGCTATCATTTCAGGTTCGTCATGACCACTTAGGAAAATAATAGGAACCCACTCTTCATGTTGAATACGCAGTTGTTTCGCTACATCTACGCCACTCATGTCTGGCATGCTAATGTCTAACAAAACCAAATCCGGATCAAAAACTGGGTATTTCTCAATAGCTTCATGCCCAGAGCCTACCGCCTCTACGACGTGTCCAAGGCGTTGTAATCGCATCGCCAGCTGCATCCGTTCCAAATGAACATCATCAACCAGTAGAACTCGCATCGCTTCCATGAAAGCATCCTATTGATATAAATAGAGTTGTATTGATTAATTTATAGCACAGATATGGGAAGTGTTAAGACGATACCAGCGTCAGCTTGTATTTTGTCACATCGAGCGTGACCCAGATTACAGTTTTATACTGTTATTCGTGCAGCACGATTGAGGTTTCGCCATCATTAAGCAGCATTAGCCAATAAAATAAACATCTTATTGACTTTTACCGGTGGAACTATAGGATTCCCCACCTAATTTATATTGTAAGCTGTAGGAACTCTCTATGTCTGAGATCGAAAAGAAAGACGAGCAAATCGTTGAAGAAGCAAAACTATCGTTGGATGATTGTTCACCAGAACTTCGTCAAGTAGCGGCGTTTGAAGAAGTTCCTGAAGAGCTAATCGACATGCTAATCAGCGTTTACCACGTGTCTGAAGCATCATCTCGTCAAGCATGGGATGCAATGCCAGCAAGTGCGCAAAACGTACTAGACAACTTCGAGCAATTCCACGCGCTAGTTGCTCTAAGCCAAACTTACTCTGGTGTTGATTTCCTTGGTGAATTCCAAGAAACCAAACTACCTGAAGAAATGAGTGCTGACGAGCAAGAAGAATACAAAGCAGTTCTTCTAGATAAAGTACTAAACAACTGTGTGAAAGATTTGACTAAGCAGCTTAAACAAGCTCGCCGTAACCCACCTATGAAGCGTGAGTTCCAAGAAATCTTCCAGAAGTAATACCTATTCGATATCAATGTCGCCTGATCAGGTATTCATATTAAAGGGAAGCGTTATGCTTCCCTTTTTACTGTATTGATGTGCTTTCCATTCCTTTTCCCCTTAGTGTAAAATTCTAACAGTCATCATAAATCAATAAGATAACGTCTTCGCCAACTATCAACCCACTTGATATCACGCCACTTCGTTTTGATTGATCATCCTTGGAGAATTTGAGCAGCATGTCTAAAACGGTACAAATCAAATTTCAAACTGAAGTTTGTTTTATCCCTGATGAAGGTATCATTAGCTCAAACAACACCTCACAGACGCTGAATAAAGCCGAATGCAATATCTTACTTTTCCTGGTTGAAAACCATCAGCATGCCGTTACCAAAGAAGCCCTTATTGCTGCAGGTTGGCCTGATCGTGATGTTACAGAAGCGTCTCTTTTTCAAGTGATCCGTGCCCTGCGCGTAAAGCTCCAAGAAAGCTATAAAGGCGAAATTATCGAAACCCTACCACGAGTAGGTTATCAACTCCGTCATTTTCAAATTGAAGAAATAAAACCAAAATTTAATTCACTGGTTGCCACCAAGAAGACACTACTCTCAAAAAAAGCGGGAACTTATATAGCAGCGGCGCTGATAGGTACTGGCATGAGTTATGCGGCTTATTTAGCCTTGACCAACCAACCTGACGGATTACAAAACTACACGCTTCATCATATGGAAGTGGATGGCGACATTGTTACTATTGCGGGAAGCTCTGCGGAAATCATCAATGAGCTGTCGTTAAAAGTACGTAACTTAAACAAGAGTTACAACGAGGTGCATTCGCCGGAAGATAAAGTGAATCGCCGTATCTATGTTTCACAGCATCACGACCAATATTCGGTTGCTTGGTGTCTAATCGATGACACCCAAACCTGTGTTAAAGATACAGACCTCGCTTATAGCCTGCCATTAACAAGTTGGGATAAGTTTGCTGATTATATTATTAGTATCCCAGAACAGCACCGCCTGCTTCACCGCATCCGAACCGATTACACTTTAGAGCCTGATGGCATTAGCCAAATGCACTTTTTTGATGACTCTAATATTCGTTCTAAAGTGGTTCAATATTACCTCTCTGAACGTAACGAATACGATGTAGTGTACTCTTCTATGACCTTCATTAAAGAAGAAGGTAAACCTCTACAGCAAGCTCTGTCTGTTAAGGCGGCAACATACCGAAGCTTAAAAGGGCTAAATAAAGACAAGAGCATCACAAGCATTAAGATCTTTCCGCAGATGTTTCACTGGGCATATCGCTCTACTCTTGATTGGTCGGAAAATAATTCGCTTGCGCTGAGTAACGAGCTAAAAATAAGGGACACCTTTAACAAAGGTAAAGGCATCCCGAATCATGTTATCTATCACCGCGATCACTTAAGCTTGGTATTTAGTGAAGTATCCGGTTACTACTGGCTACACAACCGCCGTAGTAACAGCATCTTATTTGAAGCCACGGTAAACAAGGAAGATACCAACGCCAATTAATGTCCCTGGGATCAAAATACTCCACATGATCCCTGTCCAAACTAATCCCCATAAAATGGCACCAGCAATCAAAAATATCGCAGCCGTTTTCAGTGCGTCTTTCCAGTGTCCACTTAAAATGATATCAACTAACCCTGTCACGCCGAGTAAGATCAACAGACCAGGCCACCACCATTGCGTTAAGTAAAGTAGGCCAAAGCCAATCAAAAATACGCCAGAAGAAACGCCATCACGCCCTTTCGTTTTCATTCCAAACATTACACTATCCTTCATGCTCTGCTGACATAATCATTTACGATCAATACTGAACACAGCCTGATAGCATTACAAGCTTTTCAAACACTTAATTACGAAACTGCGGTGTTATACACCTCTAACGGCTTCGTAGCTGAATCGCAGCTAACACATAGGTGATTATTTCCTACTGATACATGCATCAGATAACTACTTCGGTATATAATCAATGCATAATTATACTTAGATAACCACCTGAGCACTCAGTGAGTTTGCTCATTTATTCCTTCTTTGGTTATCACTTATCTAGCTATGCAGGGCTTTGTTAACTTATGATTTTCTCTTTTAAGCGAAATCACAAACGGCTTGTTGTCTTTTTATCAGTACTGCTTTTTTCCGGCTGTGCTGTTTATGCAGGCTTAAACTACGACCAACTCTACGGAAAACCGTCACCTCAGCAACGTATCGCACCATCAGAATCCAAAATGGCGCTGAACTACCTAACTGAAGTGAAACCTATCATTGAACAGCGATGTGTGGTGTGTCACGCCTGTTACGATGCACCTTGCCAACTCAAAATGTCATCGGCAGAAGGCATTGATCGCGGCGCCAACAAAGAAAAAGTGTATGAAGGGACGCGTTTATTGGCGTCTAACCTCACCCGTATGTTTGTTGATGCTCAAACAACTGAAGAATGGCGCGAGCTTGGCTTCAACCCGGTGTTGAATGAACGTGAACAATCGCCAGAAGCGAATACTCAAGCGGGTGTAATGGCGCGCCTGCTTCAACTGAAACAAGCACATCCACTTCCAGATCAAAAAGTACTTGATGCCGACAAATGGGACTTCTCACTCGACCGTGATCAACAATGCCCTACCATTGAAGAAATGGCACAGTATGAGAATAACTATCCAGAATGGGGAATGCCTTACGGTCTACCTCAGCTTGCTGACGGCGAAAATAATGTACTGATGCAATGGCTTGAAGCTGGTTCACCAATGGCAAGTGTCGCGCCCCCATCAGAAGCAACACTGGCAAAAGTTGCCCAGTGGGAAGCTTTCTTAAACGGTGATTCTCTCAAGCAACAACTGACCAGTCGCTACATTTACGAACACCTGTTTGTTTCACATCTGTATTTCGATGATGAAAAAGAGCCTGTTTACTTTGATCTAGTTCGTTCGCGCACCGCACCAGGTCAACCTGTCGATCTGATTGCGACACGTCGCCCGTTCGATGATCCAAAAGTCGATCGCGTTTACTATCGCTTTGTTCAAGTTCGTGAAACTATCGTTGATAAAACACACATGCCTTATGCGCTAAATCCAGCGAAAATGGCACGCATTAAGTCACTCTTCATTGAACCTGACTACAACGTTGACAGCTTACCTAGCTATGATCCTGAATCATCGGCTAACCCACTCATGAGCTTCACTCAACTACCCGTTCAAGCTCGTTATAAATTCATGCTTGATAACGCGCAAAACACCATTATGGGCTTTATTAAAGGTCCGGTTTGCCGTGGACAATTAGCTCTTAACGTCATTAACGATCGCTTCTGGGTATTCTTCGTTGATCCAGATATGGCTGACTTACCAAGTGTTAACGAATTTTACGCTAGCCAAGCGCACAACTTACGTATGCCAGCAGAAGAAGAAAGTAATACGATTCCGCTGACTAACTGGTTACGCTACGCCAAACAACAAGGTGATTTCCTTCGTGCAAAGAATGATTTCATGAAGCAAACCTTTAAAAATGGCGAGCACCTAACACCACGCGTGATTTGGAATGGTAACAACGAAAACGACCACGCTGCGTTAACGGTATTCCGCCACTTTGATAGCGCGACGGTAACCAAAGGGCTTGTGGGTGCAGAGCCGAAAACCGCATGGGTATTAGATTACTCGCTGCTAGAACGGGTACATTACCTTCTGGTTGCAGGTTTTGACGTGTACGGTAACTTCGGCCACCAGCTTGTTACACGCATGTACATGGACTTCCTACGTATGGAAGGCGAATCAAACTTCTTATCACTGCTCCCAGCTGAAGTACGTCATGATGAGTTAGCCGATTGGTACCAAGACTCAAACAAGAGCTTGAAGACATTCCTTCAAGGCGATATTAACGAGTTTGATCAACCCTCTGGTATCCAGTTCAAAACGGATAACCCAAAACATGAGTTGTTTACTCTGCTTCAACAGCACGTAGCACCAGTTCGTTCAGATCGCTACGACATCGACGCAGCAGAGTTAGGTACAGAAGCTATTGCTGCGCTCACAACGCTTGGTCGCCTATCAGGCGAACATGTTCACTTATTCCCTGAGCTCAGCTTCATCATGGTTGAGCCAACTAACCCAGCCACCAAGGCACAACTATTTACTTTGGTACGAAACAGCGCACACCGTAATATTTCGAGCCTATTTGATGAAGAGTCAAACCGCCTATTCGAGCGTGACAACGTCACTCTGGTGCGCGGTTTATTAGGGAGCTACCCAGGCGCTTTCTGGCACGTAAAAGAAGCAGACCTTCCGAAACTGCTAGAGAAAGTCCAACAAGTGAAATCAGAACAAACCTATGCCGAACTACTAGATGCATTCGGGGTTCGTCGTACAAGTGCTGAGTTCTGGTCTTTCAGCGATAAGCTAAACCAAATTAACCAAGAGAACTTCCCTATCGAATCGGGTTTACTTGACTACAACCGCATCGAAAACCGTTAATTCAAATAACTCTTCTATATTCAAAGGTCAGCTTCATGCTGGCCTTTTTCTTATCTGGTGCATCTGTGCCTTCTTCTGACAACGACTTATGGCTATCGCTAACAGGATTAAAATGTAAATTATTGAAAAGATGCCTACCGCAAAATAGCAATCAGTATGCAACAGTGACAAAATAATCTGATAACAATATCAATCAACTTTGTACTCATCACACCCTGCAATTTTGGTAACACCTCATTGAGTACAAACTTCAAATGGACTGAATTATGAATACCAAAGTCACTGTCTGGGATGGATTTGTACGAGGTTATCACTGGCTTCAAGTGCTCTGCCTTGTTGGCTTGTGGTACACAGGTACCGAAGGGCTCATGGATTGGCACTTTTCTATTGCTTACCTACTACTAACCTTGCTTGTCACCCGGTTGATTTGGGGAATAATCGGAAGTGAAACAGCTAGGCTTTCGAGCCTATTTCACTCGCCGTCTAGCGTCATCCAACATCTACGTTCAATGCATCAAAGCAAGGCGACCAGCTTTTCTAGCAAAGAAGATATCGGCCATAATCCAGCAGGTAGCTATATGGTGCTCGCTTTTTTCGCTCTCATCGCAATACAGCTCACAACGGGCTTATTTGCGACTGATGACATTATCTCTGAAGGACCGCTTGCAATGTACGCAAGTAGCGAGTTCAGCAGCCAGTTAACCGAAATCCACTCTCTTAATTTCGATCTAATACTGGTAGCGATTAGCCTGCACTTAGTCGCCATTATGATATACCGCATAAAGAAAATTGACCTAATTCAGCCAATGATTAACGGAAAGAAGACACTGTCACAGCAACTCGCACCAAAGATGGTCAACGGTTTGGTCGGATGGGCGATATTCATCGTTGTTGGCTTAGGCGTATATTGGCTGTGGGCCAAAGATGTGGTGGTCTATTTGTTTTAGCTTTTTTAGCTAGAGGCAAGATACGGAACGTAACCTGCTTAGCCGATACGTAGAAAAGTAAGGTATCGAAATGAGAATATTGAGCCAAGGGTACTTGGCTCATTCCATTCTGGCTGAAACTATATGAGTTTAACTATTCGAGTTGAACTATGTGGATTAAAACTATGCGATTTCTTGCTCGTCGGAATTATCAGATGGAGACTGTGTAACTCGCTCTATCTGCCATGAACCATGACAAGGGGCATTCGTTACATGCCAATCACCTTTGATCAATGCCGCATCACTGTTAGCTTGCACTTCACCATTCCCTGTGAAGCGATAGCCCCAGCGTACACTATCGGCATATAAGTCCAACTCACCACTTTCGGAGATCCAGCCTTTTAACACTGTGTTGTTGTACATCAACTTAAACTTCACCTCGCCATCCGTGATCGTGCCGAGGATCCTAGTCTGCTGGCAGACATTATCACCGCTAATATCGAGTCGTTTACCTTGCCACTCTCCATCAAACGCTGTCGAAACTACAAAGCTAGGCGCTTGAGGTAGAGGCTCATTCACTGGCGTTGGCTCTGCTTGGCGAGTATTTGTTGCTAAGTACGCAAACACACCTATCCCTGCGAGTATCAGTATTGCTTTCTTCATCCCTGTCTCCAAACTATTGTTAATACTGATATCTTACTTAATGGTTACGAGCTGTATATCGCATCCAAAGCCAATGGTTATTTTTGTAACCCACTGCAAATTTATAAATATATTTTGGACGTAGTTTTCATAAATTTGCACCAAAGTCATCACTCCGTCATTAACAATTGATAGACGAATAGTAAATGTCTGGTTGCTCCACTAACTCAAACTGAAACTCACTCAGCTCACCAGCCATATCTAGATAAAAACTCAATTGCTCAGGTGCTTCATGTTGCCATTCAAAAGTCACACTATAGCCAGTACGTTTTATTGATTGCCCTACACTGTTTACTGAATGCTGGGCATAAATCAACTCAGCTTGGTGAGGATAAAGTGATTGGTAATCTGGTGCCGCTTTCGTTGTTGAATTATCTTCTATTAAACTTTCTTCTGCTGAACTGCCTTCTGTTAAACGAGGTACTTTAAGATAAAACTGTGTCTGTAGATCTGGTCGCGTTGATTCTCCCATCTCCTCTAAAACAAGAGTCACTTTTAAATTCGAGCCTTCACCATATTCAGGATACAAATTAACGACTGTGTTATTTGCTTTTAGCTGCTTCCTTAGCCCGTCAAACTTTGCTTTATGATACCCACAACTCTGCCCTGCAATAGCGGTAAGGTCTGAAGCTTTTGCCGATAAAATGGGTTTATAGTAAACACGGGTTGTTGGGTACAAGACACAACCGACTAAACTCCACAGTGAGAATATCGCGACTAACATCTTTCCTGATCTTGCCTTTAACCATTGCTGCATACTTCATTCCTTACGACCTGACTTATTAAACTCATCAAGCATTAATTATGAACAGCGTTTTATTTTATCGCAAGATTAAATGCAGAATTTCACCACAGAACCTTTTTAGGCGGCTTGGGGCGTTAACAATGCGTTGCTTTAAGATAAGGTTCGGTCATTGCCATCGCTAGATAGCGATATAAAAAAGCCTCTTTACCTTATGCAGATAAAGAGGCTCTTACTATTAAACAAACAGCCTAGTTCAAATATACCATTGTTTCATTTGAAGTGATAAATAGCGTTTCTTCGCCAGTATTACGTACCGATTTTAATTCTAACTTTTGATGATTTGGCTTGATGTAATAGAGTTTATCATCCGTATCAATCAGAAGAGTTCGTAACCTACCGTAAACAATCACTTGTTCTAACTTTTTCCAGCGCTTACTTTTATCAATCGTCGGTAATAAATCATCGATGCCTTGATTCATAACGATAGACTGTAATGTCAATTGCCCTTGTTCATCAAGCATTGCAAACGTGTCAAAAGTACCTTCAACTTTCATCACGCGCGCCTTGTTATGAGCAATAACGCGTGGTGAAGCGCCGCCACCTAAATCCCAGCAATCGACATCACCATTACGGCTCAACGCACAAAAACGGTCGCTATCCGGACTCGCTGCCAGTGCTTGATACTCACCTTTAATTTCACCACCAAAATGATAAGCCATTGGCCCCCAAAGCAGAATATTCCCTGAGCTATCTAAAGCAAGGAAATGACTTTGCACCGGCGCGATATCGACAATATTCGCTTGTAAACGACGATAAACTTTGAGTTCATCATCAAGGCTTTGATAGGCTGAATCTTCAAAATTAGATGCCGCAAGAATAGGACTCCCACCAGCCATAGCACCGCCCCAAGTGACAACACTTCCATCATCAAATAAAGCAGCAGAAGCAGCGTCGTTATGAACTAGCTTTTTAGCCCCTTCTTGCTCAAGTCGAGCCAAAATACTTGGCTCAGGACGACATCCGCCTTTCAAGCGGTGGATTAAAAGATGATCCCCTGTCGCACGATTAAATAAGTAACCACAATGGCTTTGTTGCACACTTTGGTTATTTGCCAATAGTTTAAACGGGAGTTTCTCGGGCGGATTCCAAGCTCCATCCACGGCTAAACGCCCATCTTTATATCTCCTTGGCACTTTATCAGTACGGTTATAAGCCTCTATTTGCGGTACATCAGGAGCTTCAGCGACGATTCGCCATGGTGATAATGAGTAGTCACGAAAGCGAACACGCTTAAGTTGGTTAAGTAAGCGGTTATGTTCTAAATAATAATTTGGCTCATCATGCTGAGCGTTCAACTCTTGATAACGCTTTTTCAGATCTCCGCTAAATTGTTTTGTATATTGAATGGCATCCTCGCGAACTTCAGGACGCCCACTATCAGCTAAGACATTAACGTCATCTTTAAAGCGATTAGAAAACTCGTTTCTGCTCCTCCAATAGCTAGAAGCTTCATACCAGTGCTCTTTCCTCGCGTGCAAGGACAACTCAAACTGACTATACCTGTCTTGAAAAGCTGCGGCTTCTTGACGCCAAATAATTGCTTGCTCTTTATCGCCCGACTCATTTGCTCTATCCAGCAACCATAGCATTGCGGTTACATTACCTTTAATTGCTGCTTGATAAATTTTAGCGCGAGTATCCGGTAAATCTGGGGCTTGTTTAAGTGCAATCTCAAGCAAAGCGTTGGCATCACCTTCACTCATCGCACTCTGTAAATATGCTTCAGCATTTTCAGGCTCACTGTTTTCAAGCAGCACTGATAATTGATACTTACATGCAGCATCACACGATCCAACTATGTCAGCTTGACTTAATAACGCCAAAGCCGAATCAGCGTCACCGCCATCAATCATCACATACGCGAGTTCTGTAAACGCGCGAAGCTCACCCGCCTGAGCAGCAGAGAACAACAATGATTTCATCTGCTCACTATCGTCTTTAGTGAAAAATGTACTTTCTTGTTGAGAAAATAAAAGATCACCACGAGCTAATAACGCAGGTCCGTAGTTACCCGCCTTTTCAAACCAAGTATCAGCCTCATTAAGATCTGGATTCAACATATTAATGCCATGCTGAAATTGTAATCCCATGCGGTAACTTGCTATCGCATCGCCTTGCAATGCGGCTGGTTTAACCCATTCATTAACACAATGCTGGCTTAGATATAAAGGATCCTCTTGCAGACACATATCCAAATGCATTTGCGGCGGCACTTCAGTCGTATAAGCCCATTGCATCGCAGCTTTTAAATCTAGAGGCAACCCATAGTTACCCGTTCGATAACCTTCAGCCAAATACATTCGAGATTGTCTAATATCGGCTTTTGCGGCTTGCCACAAATATGGTGACGCTTTACTTGGGTCTGATTGACTTGCCCAACCTTGAACATGACCTAAAAACGCACTGTACGCTGAGTACGCATCGCCTAATTGCGCGCTCAATTCAAACATTGCCAACGCGCGATCTTTATTCGGTGACTCTAGCCCCTCACCCGTGTAATAAAATTGCGCCAATGCCCCTGCACTCCAAGCGGTATGCTTGGTGATAGACTCAGCGAGCGCAAGTCGCTGCTCAGCACTAAGCTTCGGCTGTTGTAATTCATTTTTAAATTCTGATAAAGGATCTGCCGCTAGACTTGGACTACCAGCAAGCGCTGCAACTATGGGGAAAATAGAAAAATACCGCACGAGATAAGCCTATATAACCAAATAAAGGCGAAAACTTACCACCTAACGTGCTGAAATAAAATAATTAAATTTAATTGATATTAATTATGATCGGCGTTTTAGCTAGCGTGAGAGCAAGCGCAATAATTGCGTCACCTATTATTATTTCAAAATGCTATAGAGCACATGTGGCGCTAACCAATGATCACGTTCTAATTTAGGGTGCAGAAAGTCATTCCCAGTATTCGACATTCCTATTTTCTCCATCACGCGTTGTGACGGCAAATTAACACCTGCGGTAAAAGCATGAATTTCAGCTAAACCTAAACCATCAACAACATGCTCAAATCCATAATTTAGTGCAGCTCGAGCCGCTTCTGGCGCATAGCCATTACCCCAATATTTCGCTGATAGTCGCCAACCAATTTCCAGCAAAGGTGCGTTAGGAAGACCACTGTTACTATCTTGATAGTGCAAACCCACCATGCCAATTAACTCATGATTTTGCTTTAGTTCAAGCGCCCAGAACCCCCAACCATTTTGATTAATCAACTCACGAAACCGAGCTATTTGATCTGCACTTTCCTGATCCGTTAATACCGAGGGGAAATAACGCATCACCTCAGGGTCTGCACACAATTGGCAATAAGGCTCAATGTCTTTATCTCGCCACTGTCTTAGCACTAATCTTGGTGTTTCAATCACTACTCACCTCCACAGACTATTATTTTCCATTAAACCTAAATACACCTTATTTGCGGTACCCAGATATATCCATGCGCGGTATCTCCGTAGCATTTACCTTCCGCATTCACAGCATATAAACCAGCAATATAAAGACACATTAACGCATCCAACACGTCTTCGTTTTGTTTAATTGCTTTCCCTTTTAATTTCGCAATATGATCCGAACATAAAAAGTGGCTATAGTTTTCAGAAATAGAAAACAGCAATATATCAGACTTAGCGAGTTGCTTTATAAACGATGCTAATTCAACCTGACCTCGCTTCTTATCTGTCACTGTCCCTTTCTTGTATAACAGCCGTTCAGACAGCGCAAAGCACTCAATAATTGAAGGATGTGGGTAACACTCAAACTGCCATTTAGAAGAACCTAAATGATCAAAACCAAGTTGAACCAAGCCCTCTGCCAACTCAACACTGAATGCATTGGGATATAACGTTTGATTGGCAGCATGACAAGCCACTTTTCGTGCACTGTAGTCTCTGGCTAACGCCTTCTCACAATCACGCATACCCGCCTTGTTATTGATGATCAGAGGTGCATCAATCGCAATCCCTTGAAGCTCGGTAAGGCTACCAATATAAGCCTTCATTTTAGGCATACCAATAATCGCAGGCATAACTTGCTCTAACACTAACACTGGCGTGTTCTTCGCTGAAAGTTCAACTCTACCTAACGCCAAAGCTGACGGATTAGTCTCACCTTGCCACGCAAGGTCAATGCCGAGAAGTCGCAATGATATTCCTCCTTTTAAATTAACACAGTGACATGTTTGGCCTGTTTTGCTTTTAGAGCAATCAAAACTTAACAACTTAGATCCAATTCCTAGATAGCACCAAATACTAGATAGCACCAAGCACTGGATAAAAACACAGTATCAAGATAATCTAGCACTCACCGCCAATTATATGTTTAATTTTCAATCAGGATGACGACATGAACATCGCAATGCGTAATAAAATCATCGAAGTATGCCAGAGCAAGATCGCTAAGAAAGGTGATAATGTCGGTGTCTCTTTCTATGCCTTCTTTGCCAACAAGAATGACAAGCCAAATGAATTAATGGAAGTCGCAACATGGTGGATCCAAACCCACCAGCTTGATCACTTTGAAAAAGCCCACAAGATCATAAAACTCGTTCGAGACGAGAAATCCCTCTAACCGAAGCAGCGCAGAGCAATTTATTGCGCTCGGAATAAATTCTGTTAAACCAAATTGCTTAAGATAATGGAATTAGCCTTAAATCACAGTGTATAGATTCATTAGTGCTAGTGTTGAGTTATTAAATAAGTAACTAGGTACACTTCAAATGCATGATATTGGAACTACTGCTGTCACTGTATTTATGGGCTTTTTTGCCATGATGAACCCAATTGCTAACACTGCTGTCTTTGTTGGCATGACAGGTGATCAATCGCCATTTCAACGAAAAAAAACAGCAATAAAAGCGCTAACAACAGCTTTTATTATCATCGCTGCTTTTTGTTTGTTAGGAAAAGGGATCTTCGAGCTATTTGGTATCACACTGCCAGCATTACGACTGTCGGGTGGCATTTTAGTCTTCTTAGTGGGCTATCATATGCTTCAAGGTAGCTCGTCTAAATTACACACCCAAGCGAGTAGTTCTGATAGCGAAACAGCTAACCCAGAAAATGACAGCGATAAAGACATCGCTATTTCACCACTAGCCTTACCGATATTGGCAGGGCCCGGCACCATAGCAACAGCCATGAACTACTCGGCATCCGGCGAGATGCTACATATCGTAGTCACTATCATTGCCTTTGCTATGTTGTGCTTGATTACACTGGTCTGTTTTCTATTTGGTCCTAAGCTCATCGATAAAGTCGGTGAAAACGGCATCAGTATTACAACTCGATTGATGGGGTTAATTTTAACCGTCATTGGTATGCAAATGCTGATTCAAGGCGTACACGATGCGTATTTGCTCTTTGAGCACCATGCAGTTATTGGTTGAAGTATTGCTTAATCGAACTTAGTAGAGCTTGAACTAGCTAATCGTACTATTCAGCCGTGCCCCGTTATTTCACCGTGAGCAAGCGGCTAATAACATCTTGATTCTGGCGCAGATATTCAATATCGGACAAATAGGCCTGATCATGGCCATCTTGCAGGTTCGCAATAAAGCTTTGGTTACCTTTAGCCGCCTCATCGTGCATAAAGGTAACTAAAGCTTGTAAACGTTGAATCATCATAGAAACTAATTCTTGCCTGTCGTGCACAGGAAAACCATAAGCTTGGCAGAATATCTTCGCTCGTTTACATTGCGCTTTGAGATCTCCCATCACATCCGGTGCCGTGGTTTTAAACGGCGCCCAACAATATATCGCGTACGCTAAATCCCATATTCTTGGCGCTGGGTGTGCAGTATCAAAATCAAATACGCCCACCACTTCGTTACCGCGTAACGCAACATTGTAAGGTGCAAAGTCACCGTGACAGATCACTTCTGGTGGGGCTTTTGGCGAAAGCATCCAAACAAGCTCACCACCTTGCTGACAAGTACTGCCTTGTGGCGCAATATTGTTGTGCTGATAACAGTTCGTTTTTTGATTCCAGCTTAAAAAGCCTTCAGTGAAATCATGATAGCGACGTAATAACTGAGCGACTGATATCAAAGCCTCCTCTGTCGCAATCGCCCCCGTTAACGGATAATCGTACACATCGCCTTCAATCAAACTCAACTCTTCATACTGTTTTCTATCAATACTATCTTCACCAAGCGCGATAACACGAGGCACAAAGTCACAGCCTTGATCTTCTAAATACGATAACAACGCATGGATCGCGGGTGACCAAAACCCCGCCTCTCTTCGCACAGTTTTGTCATTACATACCACTTTTTGTTCAGACATTTACCTTCCTTGGCTCAAGATTAACCTTCAATTGACTGGTTAGATTATTTAGTTTTTACCTAACCTTCGTCTTTCGATGTAATACAGAACGTACCTTCTGGCTAATAGAATGCAGTGAACACTCGCAGGGTAAATCAAGAGAATCGCACGATGAGATAAAATCACAATCGCAATGGGTCGATAGCGGAAGATCACAACAGTCTATTTGATCGCGTTTACGTCGTTTGGGTCTATTTTTCTTATTCGCATTCATCTGTACTAACGACTGATGTGCTAAATGGCAATGATGGAAGCGCGTTTTAATTGCAACGCGACCGCCGATAACACCCTGCGCTGCAATAATATTAAGAACGGCTTGCGAGCAAGAATCCCCTTTATGCAAAGAGGCATGTGCACAACAGAAACCTTTATAAGGAGAGATACACCGCTGATAAGCTTTTATTCCCCAGATCGCGATATGAGAAATAAATCTTTCAGTGTTCAAGGCTCCCTCCAATGACATACATATACGAGTACAATTAACCTGCACGAGCACCGTTTGGTAGTGGTGTTTCAGGCGTTGCCAAACATGGTGTTAGCTTGTCTTCGTAACCAATATCAAACAACATACCTTGAGAAAGCTCACCAGCCATTTTACGTTCAGGTAGATTCACCACAAACAGCGCTTGTTTACCTTCAATCTCTTTTGGATTTTCGCGTTCTTGTTTAATACCAGCCAAAATTGAGCGCTGGTGATCGCCAAAATCGACTGTCAGCTTCATCAACTTATCCGACTTAGCAACTTCGGAAACCTCAACAATCGTTCCGACGCGAATATCTAATTTCGCAAAGTCATCGTAAGTAATTTCAGGCTTAATTGGTGCAGGTTGCATAGCGTCTATCCTATATTCTAATGATAACCACAAGCGAACAATCGCTTAATCAAACAAGATATTAGCTAAATAAGCCAACGAAATGAACGCTTTAGAAATGATTGTGCATTATTGGTGATGATTTCACCGTGCGCCATCACTAAAACTTCGGGTTGCCACTCAAATATTTGGGACATATGTTGGCGAGCCTGCGCTTTACCAAACAAAAAACTCAACCGCCAGTCTAATGGCATCTTGCCGTTTGGCGCTAAAATACCCACGCCTTTTGCGACTAAACGCTGCCAGTAGTTAAAGCTAGTGTTCGGGAAATTCTCGACTAAATCGGTGACAATTAACGTTTGCGATGCTTTATGAAAGAAAACACACTCTTCCATTAATGGCGAGCCTGAAAATAACACCTGTTCGATCTCGTCTTGCCAAGACCATACTTGCGTGTCATTCAACGAAGCATCAAAGGTAAGATCATCTCTCTTTTTTATTACTTCATCGGTACCAAAACATTGAACATTTGGGTATGCCGCCTGCCACTCAGCTAAAAATAAATGATGCAGGTGATTAGGCGCGATTAAAAAGCGCACTGTACCTAATTCAGCTAGTTGAGCTTGAATCTGCTCTGTGATTTTAATCGGGCTATGGATCCACAATTGATCATCACTAAGACGAACAACCGTCATACGGGTGGTGAAAGGTAAGCTCAAAAATGGCACCGCTTCACCATCAAAAATCCAAATATCTTGTGCTAATTTTTCCATGTCGACCTTCTCGCTATTCAAAGAAAGACAATAAAGGCGTTTATAGCGATCTTATCAAAGTGACTTTATGACACCTAAGCCATACAAAACTTAAGTTAACCGTAATAATTAACACAAGGCGCTATCTTCATCATGAAAGTATTGCTACCTTAACGCAAAAGAGAATCATTACAAAAAAGGAAGTTAAGTTATATGAAAAAGCCGTCCCCTAAACAGCTTACTGTAAGCGACTCACAACGAATCACACCGAATATGCAACGTATCATGTTGCAGGGCGATGAGCTTGCTGATTTTCCTCAAGATTGCGAAGGCGGCTACATTAAATTACTGTTCACACCAGCAGGTAATACAGATTTAGGTGAGCTTGACACTGACCAACGACCTGTCATGCGCACCTATACCATCCGCCGTTTTCTACCAAATAGCCACGCGATTGAAGTTGATTTTGTTCGTCATATTACCCACGACTTACAATGTGGATTTGCTGCGCGCTGGGCAATGGAGGTTAGCGTTGGCGACACTATCAATATTGCAGGTCCGGGCACCATCAGTAGTTTAAACATGGAAGCTGATTGGTTCTTCCTGACTGCGGACATGACCGCGCTACCCGCTCTTTCAGCAAAAATCCGCCAACTTCCAATGGATGCCAAAGGCTATGCCGTTATTAAAGTGATTGATAGCGATGACATTCAGTCCATTGAGGCACCAGAGAATATTCAAGTGATGTGGTTAACGGGCAATGAATCACTAGAAGATAAAGTAAAATCTCTACCTTGGTTAGAGGGAAAAGTCTCTGTTTGGTCTGCGTGTGAGTTTGATTCAATGCGCGCATTACGCCGTTACTTCCGCAATGAAAAAGAAGTCGACCGAGAAAATATCTATATCAGCAGCTACTGGAAGCAAGGTGTAGCTGAAGATGGGCATAAGGTCATCAAACAACAAGACGCGCAGGAGAATGCTTAATGGCACTATACAGCCTGTGTAATAGCTAAGCCTCTCCTCGCCTATTCAGCCCTATTTATTCCATAGATAGGGCCCATCAGTCTTCATGCCTAGAGCCAAAAGCTAAAAACTAAGAGTTCAAACGAGTAGTCACAACAAATTGGTAAAACAACTGGTTAGGTGTTGAAATGATGAGTGCTCGCTCTTAACTATTTAATCAAATAAACAGAGCTATAAGTATCAATCTCAACTTTATGCGTGTGCGATATCTCTTCTAGTTTCGCTTGCACTAACTCAAAAGTATTGGTTTCACCAAAATGCATCGTAAAGGCGTGAAAACGTTTAGCTGAAGAAAATAAGATATGCGCTAACTGTTTTGCACTAACCTCTAGTTGTAGTGTTTCCGTATTCACAAATAACTCTTGAAACGCTTTGCTGTCACTAAAATTAATGGCGTGATCATAACCACCTTCACTCATTTCTAGCTCGATACCTAACCGCTTCATCACGGCTTGCAGCTGAACTTCAAAATCGTAAGCCACCACTTTTGCCTTAGGCTTGCAAAGGCGCTGCAACTCCACAATCAAAGCATCCGATTTGGCATAGAACAGAGAGCCAGCAAATGTGACTAAGCTCGCCAAATGATCTGGTAGCGGGATTGCATCTCCTGTACCTGATAGATATTGAATACCGTCGGTATCTGTGGTTTTAGCCAACATCGCTTCACTGGGCTCAACGCCATATACAAGCTTGCAGTATGGACTTAGCGCCACCGTCGATAACCCCGTACCACAGCCCACATCAATCGCGCATTCGTATTTACCATCTTGCGATAAAATCGACGCTAAGATCATGTCATGCAGGGGTGGCCTGTAAGCCGCGTAATGGTAAGAAACTTGAGAGTTATATTGGTTATTCATAAATTTTGACCAACGAAGCTATTGATTACTCAGACTTACCCATTCAATCCGAGTTATATCACCAAAGGCTCTGGCGTAAAAAATGTGAAAATTGAAAGGGTTAAGATAATTATTTGGAATGAAGATTCTATCCGCCCAAGATAAATAGTGCTGCGACGCGCTTCTAAAGTTGAAAAAAGAAGGGCTGAACGCTTATACGCCCAGCCCTTCTATTACTTATGTCGCGCTGCTTACATTCTCGATGCTTAATTCTTGAAGCAACTTACTTTGCTCAACCTTTAAATGACTCCTAAAGGCTCGCTCGGTACTTCATCTCCAACCAATTTACCATCTCGGATCGTGATGATCCTTTTAGTTCGCTGCGCTAACTCTAGATCATGAGTAACCACAATCAGTGTTCGCCCTTCTTGATGAAGCTGATTAAACAACGCTTCAATCTCAGCACCGGACTTAGTATCAAGCGCCCCTGTTGGCTCATCGGCTAAGATAATTTGCGGCTCATTAACCAAAGCTCGTGCGATAGCGACACGCTGCTTTTGACCACCAGATAATTGATTCGGCTTATGGTGCATTCGATTACCAAGACCAACCTTTTCCAACAATACAGCAGCACGTTGGCGACGCTCTTTGAGTGACACACCACCATAAACCAAAGGCAGAGCGACGTTATCCAAAGCACTGGCGTATTCCAGCAAATTAAAGCTTTGAAAAACAAAACCAATTTTTTGATTTCGGATCGCAGCTAACTGGTTGCTATTCAAGCCTGAAATTAACTGTCCTTCTAGATGGTAATCACCGCTGGTGGCTTTATCCAAACAACCAAGCATATTCATCAAGGTCGACTTACCCGACCCCGAAGGGCCAAGAATAGAAAGAAACTCACCTTTCTCGATACGTAAACTCACGTTATCAAGCGCGTTTACGACTTCATCACCGGTTTGGTAGGTCTTGGTGATTTCTGTTAATTCAACTAAAGACATCTTTATTACCTTTTACTCGCCTTGAAGTGCTTCAAGCGGTGTCACACTGGCTGCTTGGCGGGCAGGAAACCATGCCGCTAATAATCCAACTAACGCAAGTGCACCAATTA
This sequence comes from Photobacterium jeanii, assembly GCF_001650345.1. GTDB lineage: Bacteria > Pseudomonadota > Gammaproteobacteria > Enterobacterales > Vibrionaceae > Photobacterium > Photobacterium jeanii. The sequence goes on from NZ_LVHF01000033.1 coordinate 1,062,082, forward strand.
CAACTGCCACTACAGGCAAGGAAAGCTCTGGTACTGGACGACCAAGCTCTTCATATAAATAGTTACCTTCAATAGGAATTGACGACAAGGCGGTGACTGCCAAGTTGGAAATCAGCAGACCAATCGTGCCTCCCATTCCCATGGTCAAAAATGCTTGCGTAATATAATGCAAGGTGATGTTTGTTGGGGTGGCACCAATCGCCATTCGCACCCCAATATCACGTGTCGCACGTTTCACCGTGGCATACATCACATTAGCAATACCCACACCCGCCACCAATAAAGTGACCAAACCAATCACACCTAGGAAGGTTTGTAATCCCATTAAAAAGCTCTTCATGGTTTTCTGACGGATCAACATATCTTCAATTTGAATGATTTGCTGATCTTCCAGACTCGCGCCATATTTACGACTGACAACCTGACGAATTGTCTGTGCTAGCTTAATGCGATCAACATTAGGGTTAGGGGCAACTTCAAGAGCACTAATAGCCGCGTTTACATTAAAACGTTGCCATGTTGAGAACGGAATAAAGACAGCGTAATTACCCGGAACACCTTCACCAACTCGCATCCCTGTTGGTTTCATTACCCCAATCACAGTAAATTGCTCTTCACCGATTTTAACTGTTTCGCCCACAGGTGAGCGTGTTAGCTTAGGCAGGTTATCCCAATCAGTAATTTCACCTTTGTAGAACAGTTCAACGGCAGCGCTGTTACCCAGCACAATCACTTTTCGCTGCTCTTTCATGTCCAACGGATTAAGCCAGCGACCACCCTCTTCAATCGAAAACCCCATCATTGCTTGATACTGGGGTGAAACCGCCATTGGCGAACGCCATGTCGACTGCTTATCTTTGGTAACTTGCTTATCCCATGTCACCACAGCCTCAGCGTGAGCAACCGCAGGTAATACGCGAAGTAATTCAACATCTTGAGGATAGAGATTAAGTTGTTTACCTTGCGTAAATTTACCGTGGTTAACTGTCGCCATCCCTCCCATCACACGGATCAATTTACCATTACCACTTTCAGCATGGCGCGTTAACCCTTGGCGCAAACCCTCGCCGACCGATAACATAAAGGTGATACACACAGTCGCCCATGCTATCGCTAATATCATTAAGCCAAGGCGAAGTTTCTCTGCTGCCATTTCTTGAAATATCTGACGAAATGGAATCATGTTACCTCCTTGCACTCAACGCGATTACAGGTGTTAACTTTGCGGCACGTAACGCAGGGAACCACGCGGCTAGCAAGGCGAGAACCAAGGTAACTGATACGGTAAGCCATAAAGATCCTGAGGTAATTTCGGGTACACCTAACCAAGGTGGTACACCCCAAGCATTCAAAGAATGAACAACAAGGTATGCTAGCGTCACACCCAAACCACAGCCAAACGCCACCAAAAGGCAACCTTCAAGAATAAAGTGATTTAAGATATCCCGTTGTTTAGCCCCCAAGGCTAGACGCACACCGATTTCGCGCGTTCGTTCAGTCACAGATAAAAACATGATATTAGCGACACCTAACGCGCCAACAGCTAATGTCATGATCCCGCTAGCACCAAGGAACGCCTGGATACCACGCAATAAAGCATCGAAAAACTTAGCGTCTTCACCAAAATTTGGTAGCCAGATGGCGTTAGGATCTTTGGGATTAAAGTGCTCAATTTTAGCGAAATAATGCTGCAGACTTTTACGCAGTAAAGCACCGGATACCCCAGGGTGAGGTTTAACCCATAACTGCTTTGGCTTTTCTTGCCACAAGTCGAGGAATGTGGTCGATGGAATAATGACTTGGCTATCTTCACGTTGACCAAAAGCACTACCGCCTTCAGCTTGTCTTGTAACGCCTACAACAGTGAACGGCACACCATTTACCTTAAATTGCGAGCCTACAGACATGCCACCTTGCGCAGCTAGTTGCCAACCAATCACCGCAACCCGAGTATGATTATTCATATCACTTGGGTTAACTCCTCGCGAGCCTTGGCTTAAGCGAACATTACGAAGTTCAACATAATCTTGATCAGCACCACGAATATAGCCCGGTAATTTTCTACCCTGCATATCCGTTACCGCTGCATCCCATTTGAAATACAGTACCGATACCGCATCCACTTCCCGATGCTCAACTAAGCGTCGTGCTGTTTCTTCTCGAAACGTAATTTGACGCCCTGCTGGCAGCCCTTGCCAAGGTAAGCTGGTATTGCCATCCATCGCCAACTGAGTATCACTCATTAGCACGGCAAACGATTTAACATTTACTTTGTAAAAACCTTCACCCAACGCCACCAGCACCAATACCGCCAATACACCCCAGCTCACAGCTATCACGGCTAAAAAAGCCCGTAATTTATGCGCAAACAGTGTTTGATAGATCTGCTGAAGTAGCATCATGATTCAAGCGCCTGACTAACCATAGCAATGGCATTATCATCAAGCTGCCCAACAGCTTTCAACAAGGCAACACGGTTCTTCCAGTATTGATAAAGCAATGACTGCAAAGAGTTTTTACTTTCAAATAAGCGGTTATGAGCACGAATCACTTCGAGCGCGTCGGTCATACCAGCTTGATAAACAGACTTTTTGCTAAACAATACTTTCTGGCGAGACTCAACTTGTTGTTGCGCCATTTCAACACGCTGCCAATCTATGGCGAGTTTTCTGTAACGCACTTGCACATCTTGAGTCAGCTTGATTTCTACCGCCCTAACATCTTGCTGTGCTTGTTGAACACGTAAGGCTGCTTTATCCACTTTCGCCCCCGTCGAACCATTAAGATCGAGCGGAATACTTAAAGTTACGCCAGCGGATAAATCATTGTTGTTGTATTTAATGTCGTCATTAAAACTCACGCGACCGCTCAAAGTCGGATAATAGCCTGCTTTAGCGACACTTTTATCTATCTGAGCAGCTTTTAAGTTTTGGAGTGCAACCAACAAGTTCGGGCTATTGTCTTTGGCTTTTTTCAGCCAAGCCTGTTCACCTTGATAGCGAAGTGGCGGCGAAACAAATTGATCCGCTTTCACTTCATCAACCTGATCAGGCATCGCATTGATCAAGTTTGCAAGTACCGATTGGCTATCCATTAATCGTGACTGAGCGGTGAGAATCGCTGCTTTTGCATCCACATGGTTAGCTCGAGTATCTTCAAGCTCTGTTGCCATGATTTTGCCGGCTTTATAACGAAGCTCGGTATGTGAATACAGCTTTTCACTCTCGGTGTATTTCTGCTCTGCCAATTTTAAGGCCGCTTGCGCAGAAGCCACATCGAGATAAGCGGTGATCACTTGTTCTGCGAGCGTGTTTTTCTTAGCTAGGGTTTGTAAGTTCGCACTGATTAAGCGCGCTTCACTGGCATCGAGTTCACGCCAACGACTGCTATCCCAAATCGTTTGGTTAAGTTGAATGCCATAACTAGAACGAATTTCATCGCTGTTTTTATCGTTCCATTTCGCACCAGCATTGGCACTTAACCCTGGTAAAAGTGCAGATTTAGTTTGTACTACATTAGCTTGGCTAATTTGTTCGTTGAGCTGTGATTTCAAATACTCAGGTTCATTTTCTTTTGCCGCTTGCCATGCTTGCGACAAAGTGAGAGCAGATGCCTGCCCAGTGAAAAGTACCAAACCACATGCTAAAGCTAGAGCTTGCTTACGCATTTGGTACTCCCATCATCATGCTGGCATCGAGAATTTCTTGTCCTTGCTCAACACCTTCAAGTACTTGAACATTAATACCATCAGAAAGCCCTAATTTTACCGGCTGAGGATGGAAACCAGCTTCACTTTCATCAGGGATAAGCACAGAAGGATTGCTACCTTCAAACTGCAGTGCGCGCTCAGGAATGGTCGGCACATCATTCACCGCTTTTAGCGTGATTTTTGCCGTGGCTGAGAAGCCAGATCGAACAGTAAGATCGTCAGGAAAGTGGATCTTGTTAATTTCAATTTGGAAACCGTTATCAAAATTTCCGCTGGCTGTCTGACCGTTCGACGCATTAAGTTTTTCTGACTGAACTGCAACCTTGTTAAGTTTGGCGTTAACCACCACATCTGGGTACGGTGCCATCGTCAGGTTTGCCGCCATGCCCGGTGACAATTGAGCCGCATCATGCTCGCTAACGCTACCTTTAAAGATAATGTCTTCCATATTTGCCATCGACATCATCACAGTGGCAGCTTGGTTTGACTCAGTTGAAATGATCGGCTCGCCCACTTCCACCAGTACATTAAGCACTGTTCCTGAAATTGGTGCATAGATAGTTGAAGACAACTTAGACTTACCTACTGAAGATTCGCCACTTTGGATTAAATCCAAGTTTTGCTGCTTCTGACGTAAATCCGCTTTGGCTTGGCGTAAGTCGGCCTTAGCTTGGATATAGTCGCTGTAGTTACTTGGAATCACTTTGTTTTTAACTAAGCCTTCCAAGTTTTCAAATTTTTGCAGAGCCGACTCTAAACGCGCTTGACTGGTTGTAACGTCTGTCGTCGCTTGAGTTAACTTCTGTGGGGTTGGGTTTGGCTTAATTTTAAACAGCGCCGTCCCCGCCTCGACTTGTTCACCAGTATGGTGATAAATCTCTTCTACAATCCCTTCAAGTTGAGATTTAATCTGCACCGAGTGTGCAGGTACAATTTTACCAACAGCAATAGCAGTTTTCTCAATACTGCCCTTTGCCACCGTTAAAACAGGTTGTGTCATGTTTGCATCATCGGCAGAAGGTTGCCAATAAAAGTATCCACCAGCAGCTAAAGCGACAGCAATAGCGCCTGAAATCCAGCGTTTTTTCATAATATTTTTTGTAATGGTTGGAATGTTTGAGATTATGACTGATCAGTCTATATTTAGTTCCCGAATAATAATACATCGTTCAATTTATGAACACAGATTTTTGCTAATGTTTAAGTTCTTTACATAAAAGAAAGGTACTGATGAAGATATGCATCTAAGTAAATTGCGTTTTTATGAACGACCATCATTGGTTGGAAGACGATAACTTAGGTTAGAAATGCATTATCGAAAACATGAGGGGCAAAATATGGCTGAAGAACAAATATATAAAAACTGCGGTTCACAATAACTAGGGCACTGTACGCTACCCTAGTTATATGATTGCAACATGTAAAATCTAACACCAAACCTCATCATGGTTAACAATAGGTCTGGGCAGGTTTATCTGTGCGTTAGTCGTTTCGCTTTAGCCATTGTGGCGTAATGGTGCAGCTACCTTTATCCGAGCTTAGCCATGCTTGCTCACCTTCAATGGTAAGTTGAAGCTGCATTGAACGTTCAAGCAAGCCTTCCATTTCCACCAAAGATTCATCATGGATTTGAACAATTTGAAGGTTAGCGTATGGCGCTAGTTTCTGCTGATGTTGCTGCCACCATTGTGCCGTTGCGTTATCACCATAAGCGACAATCAACACTTGCTTCGCTTTGTTACACGCTTTACGGATACGCTTCTCATCTGGCAGGCCAAGATCAACCCACATTTCAATCTCGTCGCTGTAGTTTTTATGCCACAACTCTGGCTCATCAACTTCACTCAAACCTTTAGTAAATACAAGATCTTCAGAAGCATTTAAGCCCCAAGTTAACAAGCGCAGCATGAGGCGTTGCTCAGTCTCAGATGGATGCTGAGCAAGCGTATGACCAACATCTAAATAAACATGACGGTTAAGATCGGCAACATTGATATGTGCCTTATAAATAGTGGCTTTAAGTGCCATAACGAATTACACCTTGAGAACTTATGGGTGGAGTGTAGCCAGTATCAAGATGTTAAGCAATTTCCATTTCTATCAGATAGATAGCAAAACTGAAAACCTTGATTATGTCTGCATTTCAATTAACAAAATCACTTAAAGCAAGCTACAAAACCATAACTCACTCACACCTAGTCCGATACTCATATAGACAGGTAAAAGTCATGTTGGTTGCAATAATCAGAGGTTGTGGGAAATAGGTTATAAGTACTGCAGGTATATAAGTGAAAAGAATAAAGGTGAGCTAGCTTAATTTAAACTTGAATACAGCTAGATGCTATCAAGTAGGCTGGTTACCTGCCATTTCCCTTGAATTAACGCTTCTTTTTTCGCTTTAACTAAGCGTTTGATCCGATATTCGATCTGCATTGCTTGGCGTTTATTACCAATACACTCTGACCACGCTAAAGTTAACGGACCTTTCCCCTTTAACGATTTAGCCCCTTGTTTGCCTGTTTGATGCTGTTTAAACCGGCGCTCCACATCAACAGTTACGCCACAATACAAACTGTTGCTACGCGTTCTGATCAGGTAGACATACCACAATTTTTCAGTATTTAGTGACGATTCAGATGATTCCAGATCGCTTTGCTGTTCAGACATAAACTTTAGCTATTTGATAAATTAAAGGCTTGGCAACAGCCAAGCCTACTACAATAATCTAACGTTAAAACAAGTTTAACTTGTCAGACTTTCGAGCATTTCACGCAGCTCAGCAACTTCTTGCTTTAGACTACTGACTTGCTCTTCAAGCTCCACAATGCGCTCTTCAGAAACAGCACTAACTTGTTTTGCTGACGACACTGGCGCTGATACGAAATTCTCAACATCAACCTCACCACTGAATAAGTGCATGTAACGACAATCACGCTTACCAGACTCACGTGGTAGCTTAATAACGAATGGGCCTTTCGCATGCTCAGCCAAACCATCCAGCACACTTTCGGCTTCTTTCACATCGCTAAACTTACACAAACGGTTTGTTCGAGTACGAATTTCACCGGCTGATTGAGCACCGCGCAATAACATGACACATACCGCGCCCTTTTCTTGCTCATTAAATTGGAACGTGCTGAATTCGGTATTACAGAAGCGGTGCTGATATTTCGCAACACGACTACCAAACCCCGTCACTTCTTGAATAAAGTGGCGAGCTTTAAGTTGTTCAATGGTATCTAAAACTTCCGCTTCGCTCAGTGCCATCACAGGTTCACGGCTACTTTTCTGATTACATGCCGTGGTGAGAGCGTTTAATGTCAGGGGATATTGATCAGGGGTAGTGACTTCCTTTTCAAGGAGGCAACCAATTACACGAGCTTCATTTGGTGAAAAGTTAATATCCATGTGTTCCTCTACCCTTCTTATTTTTGAAGATACTGCAAACAGATTAGCACGATGGATAAATGCAACAAGCCTTGTCGAATGCGATTGCTGAAACTTTCAGCAGCCAAAAGAAAAAGCGCCTTGCGGCGCTTTTTATAATTGAGATGAAGAAGTTACTGCTTATTGCTGCATTTCAAAACCTGGTGTGTAGACTTCTACACGACGGTTTTGCGCACGACCTTCCTCTGTGTCATTAGATGCAATTGGCTGAGACTCACCACGACCTTCTGTTTTAATACGGCTTGGATCAATCTCAAAGTGAGCTGCTAAGTAAGTTGCCACTACAGTAGCTCGTTTTTCAGATAAGGTTTGGTTGTAAGCTTCTGCACCTCGGCTATCGGTATGACCAATAACGAAAAGCTCTGTTTCAGGGTAATCTACTAAACGCTGAGCGATAGGTTGAAGGCGATCAATGTCTTCTTGCGTTAGGGCTTTACTATCGAACGCAAATGGGAGCAATGCGGTAATTGGCTCAACCTGCGTAATTACTGGCTCTACTGGCGTCGCTTGCACTACTGGTTCAGGTTCAGGCTCAACCACAGGCATAGGTGCTGGCGCACCCCAGCTGTACACTAAGCTAATGCCGTAGAACTGTGCATCGGTACGACCAGTTTTATCTTTATCACCTAGGTTAAAGTAGTATTGGTACTCCAAACGGCTTGATAGGTTATCGGTAAAGAAGTATTCCGCACCGACACCTGCCGTTGGTGCAAAACCATTTTCTTTCTCACCACCCGATTTCACTCGGTATCCGTAACCACCTAATTTACCAAACAGGTCGAATGATTCCGTCGCACCCCATGTAAATTTACCTACAAGGTCAATACCTTGAGTTTCTAGGTAATTATCACTGTTTGCCTTGTCTTTTAATTTACCAAGATGGGTATAACCACCTTCTAACGCGAACCATGGAACAAAGTTATAACCAATAAATACGCCGCCACCAAAATCATCTTTATCAAGATCAGCGTTTTTAATTATTCCTTCGAAATTGTTGTAATGCGTACCACCAATACGGGCACCCGCATACCAAGGGTTATCGTTTACTGCGTGAGCTGCACCTGAGATTAACAGAGCCAATGGAAGAGCATAGGTCAACTTTGACATAAGAATTTCCTTATTATTTTTTGCCACTACTCTGTATGGTGTAGATGCTGTTTTAGGGGAATACAAAAATAAAGTGCGAAAAATTATAGATATATCAAATTTTTGATAAAAAAATTGCACTTCAAACCAGATGAGCAACTGCCAGCATAATATTGTAATAATTTTGTCTTTTTACCTACTTCTTACTGACAAAAAGTACAATAAAAAAGCGCAAGCACTATTTAAAAATAATAATGCTTGCGCTTCTATATTTTCACAGCACAACGGTAGCTTTGCTGGACTAATGGATAAAATAAAGAACCATTAAGTTACGTTGTCACAATCCAATGCTAACTACTTAGTCTCCGTAGTTACCCCTTCAGCAATCGCTTCTGCCGTGGCATCTTCTACCGCAAGGAATAAGTAATCAACTTGCCCTTTCGGAGATGTCATTGGGTTCATGGTGACATTCTGGTACATAAAAGAGGCTTGCTGCGTGATCGGACGGACATTTCGACACTTAAATAAGTACGGACGTTGACGCCAAATCAAGAAACTACGACAGCCTAAGTTAAATACCGGGCGGGCTTTAGCAATAAACCACTCTTGGGGAATTTCAGGAAACACCTCAAAAATGGTTTTACCAATAGCTTCATGAGACTGTTTACCACTGTGGTGAACCATAAAGCCATTCCATACATGGATGGTATATTCTCGATCCAATACAACTAAGCCAAGATCAACATGTTGAACCATGTCGACCATCCAGTGAAATTGTTCAAATTCAGCAGGTAACGACAACATGATTAATCCTCATCCAGCAAGTAAGACAGTTTGTTATCCAACAAAGGTAGCGATTCATCGACAAACATCAGCAGCATGTCACATTTGATGTTGGTGTTTTCAATACAGTAACTCACTTCAAACGTCATGGTTCGACGCCAGTTACCCGACGTTTGATCGATAAAGGAATCAACCGGTTGGTGTTTACCCAACAATACTGGATGACTTTGGAAAAACTTCACCTCAGCCTGCTGCCCTAGCCCTTTGAGGAAAGAACCTACCAAGATGTTGCTGACATCCATCAGCAATTCAAGCTCAAAATCTTGACCGCTATCTTCTGGATACTGCATTAGCTGCATGACTTCACTCACGCTTGAGTCACTCAGCAGTACCAACGCCTCACCAGCGATACCTTCACCACTAAAGCCTTGGCAAACACCAGACATATTGCAGTTACTCGCCAAGTGACGCATGGTCATATGCAATTCACTCACCTCAAACACATTCACGTTTGGTAGAGGTAAGTTAACAAATACATCGAAATGACGTGCTAGTGAGTCTGCGGCACGACCAATCGCAACGTTAGCCACTTCAAGGTAGATATCACGACGGCGTAACGCCGGAATAGCTGTACGCTGGATTGGCGCATCAAAGTCAAAGTCTGCAGGTGGCGGCAAAACTTCTTGAAGCAGGGTTTTAATGTGGGCTTTATCGACAGGCTTTTTCAGAAAGTCGATCGCACCCAGTGCTTTAACACGCGCTTGTGCTTGTGGCTGGATATCACCAGAAACCACAATCACTTTAATATCAATCCCGTGATCTTGAATCGCCTGTAGCGTTTCGTAACCGTCCATTTCTGGCATGGTTAAATCAAGGAACATGACTGAAAACTTGCGCTCTAGCAGCAGTGTTAGTGCTTCGCGCCCGTTAACGGCAAATGTTACTTCCGCATTCAGCGAACCGGGCAACGCCCTTGCCATCTGCTTTCTGGCTAACGCGGAGTCATCACAAATTAAAACTGAAGGTGTCATTATCGCTCCGTAGCGCTTTTTTAGTTATTAGAGTCTGTAAACTCTAGTCAGCATGAGCCTAATTTAAGGCGAATCTGTGCTGATTATTTGGAGCACATTGCTTTCTCATCAGGTTCTCTTTTTCGTATAGTGCAGAGCATAGGTTTAACAACCAACCACACTTAGCACAGCAGCAATCTTGTTGCCTATACAGAGAATTAAATTGGGCTAATCATATCAGCACTTGCAGATAGGATCTTGCCTAATTACCTTTCTTTGTGCCATTTCTGCCCGATTCATACTGAGTTATCCACTGCTCTACTGTCATTTTGCTCACAAGTTGAGCAATTAGTTCAAAGGGGATTTTGCTCACATTTTTAAAACGAATACAGCTTTTGCCCATATCCAACTTATTGTCGCAATGTTTAGGATATTCAGACACAAACCATTGCTGTAACTCTTCACTGGCATAGATGCCTGAATGATACAGAGCGACAAAATTCTTCTGATTAGCAATGTTAATAAAAGGCAGTGGTAATTCAGGTGAGCAATGATACCCATCTGGATAAATCGAGTGCGGTACAACATAGCCTATCATGCCGTAGCTCATCGTTTCTTCAAACCCTGCAGGTAAGTTATCGACTATTACCTGACGAAGTTGAAGAAATGCCGCCTGTCGCTGTTCTGGCACCTCAGCAAGATAAGCTTCTATCGTGGTTGCTTCTGACTTCATATTTGCTCCTCTTATTCGCAAGGGCTTTTATATTTTTGAAGCATTATAGTGATCTGTAAGCAAAAACAACACGTAATTGAGTAGTAAATGAGTAATAAACCGCATTGCGTTCTAGTTAGCCAACCCCACTCGCTCACTTTATGCGCAATCGTTTACTTAATTTGTATTTTCAACCTGCTTTGCGGCAAGTAGAATACGCAGTTCAAATTAATAAGATTGATTGTTATTACCAATGACTAAGAACCTAATTCGTAGCGAGCAAACACCTGTCAGAGTCGGTATTGTCGGTGGCGGTGTCGCAGGCTCAACTATCGCTCTTCGGTTAGCGGAAATGGGAGCTGATGCTGGCATTGAAACTTTTCTGTTTGAAGAAGGAAAGTCATTGGTTAACGGACCACCGATCTGCCATTTACACGCTGGTGGCAATCTATATCGTGAGATCTCTGATCAACAGTGTTTAGACTTATTGCAACAATCAATCGATACGCTCCGCGTTTTTCCTCACACTGCGAATATTCGCCCTACCGTGATTGCCATCCCGCAGCACGACAACGGTGATCCTAAAGCCCTGTTACCCCGCTTGGAACTCGTTCAACGCGCATACAAAGTGTTAGTTGATGAGAATCCTGCTAATAAAGTGCTGGGCGAGCCAGAGGATTACTTCAAGCTTTACGATCAAGAAAGTTTAACGCTGTTAGCGCAGCAAGAATTACCCACAGCGCCTCAGTCTCTTGATGATTGGATGATACCTGTCGCAAAGCAATTAGACCTTTCTGCATTTAAATACCCTTTGGTGTTGGTACAAGAATACGGTTTAAGTGTTTTCAGAATTGCAGCCACTGCAGATCTTGCCTTAAAAGCACTACCAAGCTGCCAAGTGTTCACTCAAGCCAAAGTGCACCATATCGAACAAGCAAGTGATTCCCACCAATGGCAAATTCACTATCAGATTTACGATCAAGACTCACAGGATTGGATTAGCCAAGTTCAAGAAGTTGATTACCTCGTTAATGCTTGTGGCTATCGTACCGGCACGCTCGATAACTTGGCGCAATTACCCCGCGAACGGTTAGTCGAGTTTAAATCAGCCTATGTTACCCATTGGGCTAACTGCCAAGGTGTATGGCCAGAGGTCATTTTCCACGGCGAACGTGGCACGCCACTAGGAATGGCACAACTAACGCCTTATCCTGACGGGTACTTTCAGCTACACGGCATGACAGAAGAGATAACCCTGTTTAAAAATGGATTAGTCAGCTCGCGAGCCAATAATGCACAACCTGAACTTTCTGCGGGCTTTATCAAGAAACTGACCCAATCATGGCAAGCTGAAGAAATTGAATTACGTAGCCAACGTGCGATCAACCACATGGCGAAGTTTGTACCTGCGTATCAAACTGCCACTGTTGGCGGTAAACCGTTATACGGCGCGCAACAGATCCCCGGTGACGATCCATCTCTTCGCGCTGCTGATATTAGTTTTGCAGGCAAACACTATGCACGCACTGAAATCGTCAAAGCCTCATCAGCGATTACGGCTGCCAATACCTTGGTCGAGCAATTACAACAACTAGAACTAATTGCCGAAGTCAGCCCATTATGTGCATCAAACAAAGTAGACCTAGAAACTGCATTTTCTGTCACTCGCAGTTTTTCGTTTGACGAAGTGGAACACAGAGCATCAGACATTGCGTTACAGCGTCACTACCCAGCCGCACTTGCTAAACGTGTACGCTGGTAACAAGCACTAAGCAAGTAAATAACTGCATTTACAGGGATTGTTATCGTTTTGGATAACAATCCCTTTTTATAAGTCATCACGACTGCTTCAACACTGCCTCAACCAAACAAATAGTGATAGTTGTTACTCCACACACCATAACTAGAAAATAAAACCATAAAAACAGCAGTTTTATTCATCATTCTTCCATATTAAAATTGATGTTCAGCACTTAATGCTCTATCGTACAGACCTCTTATTTTTTGATGCTTTACTCAGTAACACTTTCTGACAAACCTTTTTTATCAAGCCAAACAAATAACTGCATTAACCTCATTTTGATAAGTGCCTTTTATCAGCAGAGTAAGCACAGTGATTTGTTGAGCTTGTTATTAGTACTAGGCTTAAAGCATCTTGTTACAAGCTAAATTACAAAATGAATAATAAATTAGGGCTCGGCGCTCTTACTGCGCTCGTGCTCAGCACTATGGTTGGTGCTGGCATATTTAGTCTTCCACAAAACATGGCAGCGGGTGCTGGTCCAGGTGCTGTGATGATTGGTTGGCTTATCACGGGTATCGGTATGCTAGGGCTGGTACGTGTTTTCTACAGCCTTTCAATTCGCAAGCCTGATCTTGACGGCGGTGTCATCGCCTATGCTCAAGCTGGCTTTGGCAGCTTTCTCGGTTTCAATTCAGCTTGGGGTTTTTGGCTTAATACCCTATTAGCTAACACTTCCTACGCTGTCGTGGTCTTTAGTGCTATCGGCTATTTTACTGATACACCAGACAACATCATTTTTGGTGCCGGTAATACTTGGCAAGCGTTTGTTGGTGCTACAGTTCTTATTTGGTTGATGCACTACTTAGTTACACGCGGCGTTAAAGAAGCAGCATTGGTAAACATTGCCGTTACCTTTGCTAAGCTAGTTCCGCTATGTGCTTTCTTAGGCTTTACTGTACTTGCAGCAAATATGGATAAGTTCAGTTTCGATATTTGGGCACAGCATAATAGTGAACTTGGCAGTGTGATGGATCAGGTACGCTACACCATGTCGATCACCCTATGGGTATTTATCGGCATTGAAGGTGCGGTGGTACTTTCTGGTCGCGCCAAAGACCGTAAATCTATTGGTCAAGCGACGATTATTGCACTACTGATTGCTTTGGTTTTGTATGTCGCAGTGACGCTTTTCGCCTTTGGAGTGATGACACAACAAGAACTGGCTGAGCTCAACAACCCATCAATGGCATTGATCCTTGAACACATCGTGGGTCCGTGGGGTGCATGGATCATTAATATTGGTTTGATCGTTTCAGTTTGTGGCGCACTACTTAGTTGGACTGTGGTAACCGCAGAAGCACCTTTGGTTGCAGCTAACTTAAACCTATTTCCAAAATGGTTTAGCAAAGAAAATGCTCATGGTGCACCGATTACAGCATTAACCGCATCAACACTGGGCGTGCAAGCTTTCTTAGTCATGACCCTGTTTAGCGAAAGCACTTACCTTACGTTAGTAAACATTGCGACGTCTTCTATTCTAATCCCTTACGGTCTGTCGGCAGCATTCGGGTTGAAAGTTGCGTTGGCCAACAAAGATTACTCAAACCAAGGCTTGGCGCGTTACTGGGATCTCATTGCGGGTACCATTGCGACCACTTACGGCGTATGGCTGATTTACGCTGCTGGCTTAGATTACTTATTGCTTGTTGCCCTACTTTACCTACCGGGCTTAGCTGTAATGCTGTGGACGCGTCGTTCTCAACATGAATCTCTCGTTCAGCATAAATACGAGTGGCTTGGTATTACTTGTATTGTATTGATGTCTCTGAGTGCTCTAGGCTTGATATTCCAAGGAACGCTAAGCATCTAACTCAGCGCTCAAGCCCCAAAACAATTAAGCCGTAGTTGCTGTCATGCACTACGGCTTTTTTATGTCTTGCTTCCATGCGTTATTTTCACGCCTTAAATTCAAAACTTACTTTAGACGTTACAAAGTTTGCTAGCAATAGAAAACGGCAAGCCAAATTGTCTCTTGAGTAGGATCTGTCCAACTGACACGATGACGTTGATGAGCTGGAATATTAATGTGATCGCCTTCTTTAAGGCTAATCTCTTTCAACCCTTCTTCAAACACGAGTTTTGCATGACCTTTTACCACCATTACCCACTCATGTTCATCTTGATCGTACCAATCGCCCTCTGGCGTCACATGACCTTTAGAGATAATACGCTCAATACGAACATGTTCAGTCTTCACCAAATCAGTGAACACTTCTTCTGGCATACTCATAGGAATATTGGTGAGTAAATTGGCTTTCATCTTTGTCCTTAAACCGCGCTTTTACAACAGGCTACTTAACCATCGCTATTAATAAGAGAGTTACCCTCAAGTTTGCTTATTTAGGGATAGCGATTTCAATCTTCTTGTTCAGCTCATCTAGCTCTGTTTGCAACGCTGTCAGTTTCGCTTGCTCGTTGTCCACCACGGCTAAGTTTGCTTCGTACTTTTCACAATCCGCTTCTGATACCCAATTCCAGCTGGTACCACTCTTAAATTCATCACACGCTTTCTTTGATTCTTTCGCGACCGATTGTGCTTTCTTCACATCTGCTTGCGCTTTTTCCACCTGCTTTTGAAGCTTAAGCTGTTGCTGATAAAGTGCTTTTGAGTGATCTAACACCACCTTTTGCTTTTCAGCTGTTTCGGTTAATGCCACGACCTTGGTATCAAGTTTCTTTTTGGTCACCGTGATCTTTTTCTGCTGTGATTTCAGCTTCACGATCTGTTGTTCGTAATCTAGTTTCTGGCTTTCAAGCGCTTCATTCGCTTGAGTTAAAGAGGCTTGCAACTCTTTTTGCTGCAATGAAGAATCCGTTTGCAGTGTTTGGAATTGTTCTTCTAACGCGGCATACTTTTGCTGCCACTCTTGCGTTTGTGCGACCACATCTTGATACGCTTCTTGTGTCGGTCTTTCCTCGCGCTGCCAAACAGCCGTGGTTAATAAGCCACCTACAACTGCGCCAGCGATAGCCGTCATAATAAAAGAGGTGGTTGAACTTCCATTTTGATTACGAATTCGCATAGTGACCTTCTTCACTTAACACTACGATTGATAACTATAATATCAGTAACATCGCCTTATTTGTCAGCGCATTATCAATAATTTCACTCCAAATACCATCCTAAGAATAGAGCATGACCAATCCATCGCTAAAAAGATGATGTAAAACAGCTGAAACAAATTCTCACAATAGAATAATCCTGCCCGTAAGACACTTTTCTTACTTAATGCTGTCTATATTTAGACGAGGTTTTTGCTGGTAAGGAGGCAAGTGATGGTTACGCCACTTTTATTTTTGACTGTATCTGCTTTTTCAACCCCGCTGCTTGAGAATTCCAGCTACCACCAGCAAGGTAACTCCTGCTTTTTAACCATTAACGAAGAGCGAAATCAGCAAGATGTGGTTCTTTTGCTCACCACCTCGGGCACTATGCCTTCAAACGTCACCATCTTTCATCAACACGCTTTTAGCGATAATGAGCAAGGTCAC
Source organism: Photobacterium jeanii (assembly GCF_001650345.1). Classification (GTDB taxonomy): domain Bacteria; phylum Pseudomonadota; class Gammaproteobacteria; order Enterobacterales; family Vibrionaceae; genus Photobacterium; species Photobacterium jeanii. The sequence continues at coordinate 1,078,125 of NZ_LVHF01000033.1, forward strand.
CTCACGCAATCAGCCACAAGTTATAACGACTGGTACGCCAATAATGATTTTTTTGTCCAGCATAAGCTCTACAAAAAACTGGAAGATATGACAATTTACGCGACAAATTTAGTCACCCCAGAGCAAGATGCCAATACCTTTATCGACACATTCAAAACTCGTGGTAACAAAACCAAAATTGATATTGAAGGGATCGCAGATACATTCAACTTTGTAGCTGACAAGCATCAAGCTGACGCGTTTTATCAATGCACACAAGCAATGCAAAACGAAGGAACAAAAGGTAGGAAAAATAAACAGAGAAGTTAGCTGCGAACAAACTTTCGTTCGCCCGCAGCCATATTAAATTAAAACAGGCAGTGCTGTTTCTATTTGCTCGATAGATTCAGTGTAAGATCGCCTGGTTTGATCCAGCCAATCTTACGCATCAACTCTGAAATCACTAGGGTTAGCACTGCAGGTGCAAAGATGTGCATGATGATAATCACTTTGTAAATATCAAGATCGCTAAGCCCAGCACCTTCCATAGCAATGTAAGTCTGAATTTGCCCCACCAGCCCAGATGTTCCCATACCAGCACCTAATGGGGTGTTTTGCATTTCAAATACCAAGGTTGCTACTGGTCCCAAAATCGCAGACGTCAAAATTGGCGGCCACCAGATTTTTGGGTTCTTAATAATATTTGGCATTTGTAGCATAGAAGTGCCAAGACCTTGCGCCGCTACACCCGCCCAACGATTTTCACGAAAGCTCATTACTGCAAAGCCAACCATTTGCGCACAACAACCGACTGTTGCCGCACCAGCTGCCAAGCCATTCAAACTCAGCATAATTGCAATTGCAGCACTACTAATTGGTAATGTCAGTGCCATGCCCATTAATACAGCCACGACAGCCCCCATTAATAGTGGCTGTAAGTGTGTAGCTGACATGATCACATCACCCAGTGCCAACATCATCGCACCAACATGAGGACCAACCCAGCTACCGACTAAAACACCCACAACTACAGTTACAGCAGGTGTAACAAGAATGTCTACTTTGGTTTCATTAGCAACCAGCTTGCCGCATTCTGTCGCTATAACGGCAGCGATATAGGCACCAACAGGCCCGCCCATCGCCGCACCGGCTGCACCAGCAGTAGTGGCAGAGAAAAGAACCAATGGTGGCGCTTTTAGTGCATAAGCGATTGCAACCCCAATGGCAGGACCTGTCATTTGTTTTGCAATCGGCCATAGTGTTTCAGATAACAGCGGAAGACCAAACTTGATGCCAACCGTATTTAGAATGGAGCCAATAAGAAGTGAAGAAAAGAGACCAAGAGCCATAAAGCTCATGACATGAATGAAGTAATTACGAAAAGAGAAATCAATGTTCTTTCGAGCAAAGAAACCTTGCAGTGCTTGATTTGTTGCTAACATACCTAACCTATCAATTCCAATGAATACCTATCACTCAAACACTTGGTTATTTACGCTATAAACAAATTTACAGCGTAACTTTTAAACGCATATTTGACGCGATGGGTATAATTGTCTCTGTTACAGCCGTTTATTATTATCATGTGAGCTATAACACAGGCAGGAATTCTACCCTAGCTAGAAATGAATACCAATTAGCTTATTAACCGCAGATCCTCAGCTCTTACTGAATGTATTAATAAAACAAAATTCCACTTAAGAATTTCAGCTCTCTCTCATTCTATTCTTGAGTTTAGATCGCAAAACATCGACGCTCTTAGCGCTAATTTTCCGACTATCATGACTAATTGACACCTCCGTATGGCATTTTGCTCCAATTTCATCCCATTTTTCATTTAGATAGAGTTAATTTACCCACACATATACCACTATAAGCATAAAGAGCAGCTACGGTGATTTAATTCGCTAACATCAAAGTATGGTTATCATAACGACTTGAGGAACAGTATGAAGCTAGCTCCACTTACTCTGGCACTTACTCTTTCTTTCCCTCTTTTTGCGCAAGATCAAGCACCTGCAATTATGCAGGCTAATGATCTACTCTTGTCTTCCGTTCAATCCGATCTTTCCTTGAATGCCTCTATCAATGACTACCTTATCAGTGAAAAGCTGGATGGTATTCGTGCCTTTTGGGATGGTAAGCACTTTGTAACGCGCTCAGGTAATAAATTGAATGCGCCCGAATGGTTTGTGCAAGGCTTCCCTAGCATACCGCTTGACGGAGAACTCTGGGCTGGACGAAGTGGTTTCCAACATGTCGCAAGAACCGTGCTTGATACCCAGCCTAAAGATGAAGACTGGCAGCGTATTACTTTTATGGTGTATGACACTCCTACACCGAACATGAGCTTTGCTGATCGCTATCAGTTACTCCACGATAAAATCACCACCTTGAATCATCACCACATACAAGTGATAGAACAATTTGCAGTCGACGATATCAAGCAGCTAGAAAAAAGGCTCAGCCAAACAGTGGAACATGGCGGTGAAGGTCTAATGCTTCACCACAAAAAGAACCACTATGAATTAGGCCGCAGCGAACAACTGCTCAAGCTCAAAGAATACCAAGACGCCGAAGCCAAGGTGATTGGCTATGAAGAAGGGAAAGGCAAATACACCGGCATGATGGGAGCGATTTGGGTTAAAACAGCCGATAATGTGACATTTAAAATCGGCACCGGGTTTAAAGATAGCGAACGCGAATCTCCTCCACCGCTAGGTAGTATGGTGAACTACCGTTATAACGGGAAAACCGAAAAAGGCATTCCACGCTTTGCCCGCTTTGTTCGGATTCGTAATAACCCTGATATCTAATTCCGCCCTTTCGCTAAACTGCCCACAAGGCTAACCATGTTCTTAGATAAGAAAAAAGCGCCAATCGGCGCTTTTCTAATTACTATCAAGTGAATCTTGCAAACACTTACTGAGTACGGAAAATTTGCTCAGCTTCCAGTTGCGTCATTGAACGCAGCTGACGCCACACAAAGTAGAAAATACCCAACATCATCACCATAGATGGAATCGCAATCATCGGGTAACTCAGCAATGTCATTCGACCTAACTCTTCATTGAATGCCGCCGTACCTGAAGGGCTAGTCACAATCCATTTTGCCAATACGTAATTCATGATTGATGAAAACACAAAGGTGCTGGCAAATAAGTAGTTTGAATTCATCAAACAACGATCAAAAGCCGCTTGCTGATTGTTTTCAGCTAAATGCTGGTTGATGGTTTCAAGATTAAGCACGGTGTCGTTGAAAATCATCTTTTTGACGACCGGGAACGGCGTATAAGTTGAGATAAACACACCAAGACCAATCAAGCCAGGGATCAAGGCTTCTTTAATCGCAAGCCATTTGTTGTCTAGCTCCAATAAACCAATACCACCGGTTAGCAGTACGCTAACAAAGCCAAGTAGTGAGATGAAGTTAAACTTGCGGAAACGAATTAATTCGTAGCCACCAAACGCCAAAGGAAACGACAGCGCAATCACTAATGCCCAAACGGAACCCAGTTGTTCTTCCCCACTCAGCTTCATCAAGATCGCTGATGGGATCACCACATTGAATACAATCTCTAATAAAGGATTCGATTTTTTTTCTGTCATAGTGCCTTACAAAGGTTAGCTAAAAGTTAATGCGCGCCTATTGTTTACTGAATCGACGTGCCTGTAAAGGTTGAGTCCGTTACAAAGCGTTAAGCCCTTTTGATCTGATTGTAGCAGATCGGAATTTACAATGAGCCATGCTGTGATCTGAGCAGCATTTATGGCATTTATTTGATTTTTTGTATGAATCAGCGCTTGGTAGATTATTCAGTCCCAGCGAATCATCAACATTTTCAAGTCAGAATTTTAATATTATCCACACAAAAAGCTGGATATTTAATCGAAATGTACCATAAATCGGTTTAAGTCTGCGCAGTAATGCCACAAAATATTTAGAGACTAGTCACATTTCGCCCTGCTTTTTTTCTCTATTCTAACGCCACATTCAAGGGATAAACCTTTGTCTTTGAATGATTAAAACTACATACAAAAGATGACCAGGCGAAGCCTCTTCGTACCTGAGTACATCAATAATAAATATATAAAGAGAGATATGATCATGCGTATAGTATTAGCACTAGGCGGAAACGCCCTACTTGCTCGTGGACAAGCACTGACTGCTGAAAACCAACGTGACAACATTAAGAAAGCTGCAGCTAGCATTGCTGCTATCGCTAAAGAGCACGAAATTGTCGTTGTTCATGGTAACGGCCCACAAGTTGGTTTGTTGATGGAACAAAACTCTGCTTACCAAGAGTACTCTCCAGAAACAACACCTTACCCAATGGATGTATTAGGTTCACAAACTTGTGGCATGGTTGGTTACATGCTGCAACAAGAGCTTCGCAATATCGACCGCAAACTTTCTATTGCAACCCTAGTAACGCAAACAGAAGTAAGTAAAGAAGATCCTGCTTTTGCTAACCCAACTAAATTTGTTGGCCCTGTTTACACCGAAGAACGCGCAAAAGAAATCATGGCAGCTTCTGACAAAGTATTTAAAGCCGATGGCGAATACTTCCGTCGCGTAGTACCGTCACCAATGCCTAAAGACATTGTTGAACTACCACAAATCGAAACTCTACTTACAGCTGGCAACCTAGTTGTTGCTTGTGGTGGCGGCGGTGTACCTGTTTGCTTTGACGACAACCGCACAAGCTCTGGCGTTGAATGTGTAATCGACAAAGACTTAACGGCAGAACTACTTGCTGAGAAGATCAACGCTGATCTTTTCATCATCCTTACTGATGGCTCTATCTACCGTAACTTCGGTAAAGAAGACCAAGCTGAAATGAAACAAGCAACACCTGCTGGTCTTGCTGAATTCAACTTCCCTGCAGGGTCTATGGGTCCTAAAGTTGACGCTGTATGTAAGTTTGTAAACTCTGGTCGTGGTGACGCTGCTATTGGTTCTCTATTTGAACTTGACCGCATCACTCGCAATGAAGCTGGTACCTTAATCACTAAGGGTGAAGGTATCATTTACTACTAAGCACAAGCTTAGAAGTACAAAAGGTAATGCCTTAGCTTTCCACCTACTGAGTTAAGGTAAACCTCTAAAAGACTCCACACATAAAGTGCTCACTATCACTTTGATAGCGAGCACTTTTCATTTCGCACCTGCAAGCTTTCTCCAATTCGACTCCACTGCGGATTCTCACCACCCAAAAGTGAAATCAATTTTTGCTCTTTTACCAGAATGATAAAACCACACTAAATTGCGACAAACATAGCTTAAATTGCTGCTAATTAACGCGATTGCACCAACTTACCTACTCACCTTCAATCAAACACACAAACATACATTTAAAATGAACCTTAATGTGATATGCTAGATCTATTGCTTGATTTATCAATTCATTATGAAGCGATAATAGTTAAATCACGGAACCTATCATGGCTATATCTCGACGCACTTTCCTCAAGACATCCATTGCAACAGCTGTCGCTACTGGCGGCGGTTTAGCAATTTACCCTGCAACACAGATCTTTGACGACTCTGATGTCGAGGTTATTCCACATGCCTGTCACTGGGGACCTTTCAACGCCATCGTAAAAGATGGTGTACTTGTCGGCGTTCAACCCCGAGCTGAATTGGACGCCATGCCTACCGAAATGCTGACGGAAGGTTTGATCAGCCGCCTTTATGATAAAACACGCGTGAAATACCCGATGGTGCGGGCTTCATACCTTGCCGATCCTCAAGGTGACACAAAACCGCACTTGAGAGGTAAAGAACCTTTCGTTCGTGTAAGTTGGGAAACCGCTTTATCGCTGGTAGCGAATGCAATTCAATCCACAGCCACTAACCACGGTAATGAAGCAATATTTAGCAGTTCTTATGGCGGATGGTCACATGCAGGTTTGATGCGCCCCCAAGTATTACAAGGACGTTTCTTTAATTTGATCGGTGGACAAAGCACCACAACAGGTGATTACTCTGGCGGTGCTTCGCAAATTATTTTGCCTCACGTTATTGGTGATATGGAAGTTTACTCACCACAGACAGCTTGGCAGGTGATTGAACAACACACAGAAACATTTGTGCTTATCGGCTGTGACCCATGGAAAAATAATCGCATTGAGTTTCGTGTTGCCGATCATCAAATGTATGACCATTGGAAAAGTTTTGCAGAAAAAGGCATCAAGTTCATTTCTATCAACCCTCAGCGTACCCGTACTGATAATGAATTGAATGCCGACTGGGTTAGAATTGTTCCAAACACAGACACCGCGCTATTTTTAGCCATGGCTCACCATGCTTATATCAATGATCTTCACGACCAAGAGTACCTTAAACGCTACACCGTAGGTGCCGACAAATTCATCGACCACTTAATGGGCAAAGAAGATAACGTTGTTAAATCGGCTGAATGGGCAGCCCCTATTACAGGAATAGCTGTTGAAGAAATTCAAGCAATGGCAAAGCTGTTTGCCACTACCAAAACCCAATTTGCAGCTGGCTGGTCATTACAAAGAGCGAATCATGGTGAAATGACACACTGGGCTATTATCAACTTTGCCGCTATGTTGGGCAAAATTGGTAAACCTGGCGAAGGGGTTGGTTTCAGCTGGCATTACGGCAATGGCGGTATGCCGCAATCAGGAAAAGCGTTACCCATTGGTTTATCGCAAGGTAAAAACCCGGTAACAGCCACCTGCCCTGCATCACGAATCTCTGACATGCTTTTGAACCCAGGGAAGCGCTTTACTCGTGATGGCATTGAGTACACCTATCCAGATATCAAAATGGTTTATAACGCTGGGAATAACTTACTTTCCCACCAGCAAAACACCAACGAGCTGATCCATGCATTAAACCAGAAAGTTGAAACCTTTGTATGCCAAGACCCTTGGTGGTGTGCTTCATCCCGCTACGCCGATATTGTGCTACCTGCAACCAGCACTCTAGAACGAGATGATCTCTCATCTGGTGGTACTTACAGTAACGATAAAATTTATGCGATGCGTCAGGTTATTCAACCTTATGGCGAAAGTTTGGATGATTATGAGATCTTCCGTCGTCTTGCCAGCATTTTTAATGTTGAAGATAAATTTACTGACGGTTTATCCTACCAAGACATTCTAAAACGTGCTTACCACGCCTCAGCTGCAACACTACCTTATGAGGAATTCTTACAAGCTGGTGTAGCATTTTTGCCCGTACCAGAAGAAGCGAACCAATGGGTAAGACATGGTGACTTTTATCAAGATCCTGAAAACGCACCACTTCACACCACCTCGGGTAAAATTGAGCTCTATTGCCAAGATATCGCAAACTTTGCCGTTAAAGATTGTCCGCCAGTACCGACGTTTTTAGAGCCTTTTGAATATTTGGGCAACGCCAAACCGAATCAAGTCCATGTCGTAAGTCCACACCCTTATAACCGGGTGCACTCACAAATGGCCAACGCTGATGTTCGTAAATACGAAAATGTTCAAGGTCGCCAATATGTGCTGATTAATAAAGAAGATGCTCAACGACACGGTATTCGTTCCGGTCATCTAGTAGAGATTTTCAACCAACGTGGACGCACAATTGCAGGGGCTAAAGTCTCAGATCAAATTATGCCAGGGGTGATTAGTTTAGAGGAAGGTGCATGGCTACAACTTGATAGCCAAGGCCGTTGTAATGGTGGCTCGATCAATGTGCTCACATCTAGCCAAGCCTCAAGTGAATTAAGCCAAGCAAACAGTGCTAATACTTGCCTCGCGTTTATTCAACGCTGCCGTGATCATGAATCAGCTAATATGGCCTTTAAGCCACCGAAGATTATTCAGCAACAGACTGAGGTAGCCGTTAATTCAATGACGACAACCTTAGCAAATCACACGCAGGAAGGTGGCAATCAACAAAGCCTTGGTGAAGCATTGTTCTATCAACGCTGTACTCTGTGCCACTCAGCTAAAGATCCAAAGCAATATACAAAATCCCAATGGCATGGCATTACGAAAAGTATGTTCCCACGCGCTGGGTTAAGCCCAACAGAGCGCGAAGAAGTGATGGCATTTCTTGAAGCCAATGCGAAAGATGCACAACCGCTGTAATACCCTATTGGGCTAGGATGAGTCACTGTTTTCATCCATAAAAAAAGCAGCCTAGGCTGCTTTTTCAATCTTTAAAAGTCTTAGTCGACTTATTATTCAGCGTCAGGGTAACCAGTTGGGTTACTTGACTGCCAGCGCCATGTATCAGCTGTCATATCTTCAACTGATAATTTCGCTTCCCAATGCAACTCAGCTTTTGCTTTTGCTGGATCAGCCCAACATTCTGCAATATCACCAGGACGACGTTCAGCGAAATGGTAAGCCACTTCAACACCCGACGCTTGTGAGAATGCCGCAACCATTTGAAGAACACTACTACCATTACCTGTACCTAGGTTATAGATATGTAGGCCAGCTTCTTTACCTTTATGTGTTAGCGCCGCTAGGTGGCCATCAGCCAAATCAACAACGTGGATATAGTCACGAACACCTGTACCATCAACCGTTGGGTAATCATTACCAAATACAGCTAATGATTCACGACGACCAACCGCCACTTGCGAAATAAACGGCATCAAGTTATTTGGGATACCTTGAGGATCTTCACCCATTGTGCCTGATTTGTGTGAACCAACAGGGTTGAAGTAACGCAATAAGGTAATGCTCATTTCAGGATAAGCGTGTTGAATATCCGTCAAACACTCTTCAACCATCAGCTTGCTACGACCATACGGGTTTGTTGCGCTGGTTGGAAAATCTTCAGTAATAGGCACTGAAGCAGGATCGCCGTAAACCGTTGCAGAAGATGAGAAAATAAGACTATTCACGCCAGCGGCACGCATCGCTTCAACTAGTACCAAGGTTCCGTGAACATTGTTATCGTAATACTCCAAAGGCTTTTCAACAGACTCACCTACAGCTTTTAAACCTGCAAAGTGAATAACTGCTTCAACATCATTTTCTTTGAACACTTTATCAAGGAAAGCATGATCACGAATATCACCTTGATAAAAAGCAGGTCGAACGTTCGTTAATGCTTCAATACGATCGAGTACAGTCGACTTGCTGTTATATAAGTTGTCTAAAATGATTGGCGTCATCCCCGCTTCAATCATTTGTACACAGGTGTGGCTACCGATGTAACCCATGCCGCCTGTCACTAAAACGCGCATTGGAATTCTCCTTTATTTACGCACATCTTCCATGCTCAGCCGATACATCAATAGTAATCCAAATATTTTTCCCTGTAGGGTTTAATGTAATAAATCAGCAAACAATCTGCAGTAAAGATGAATGCAAAATAGCTAAAAGAGAATAAAAACCCCGACAGAAAAGCACTAACCGCTCATAAATCAACCTGTTATAGGTAGTATTATTAACCTAAATCAATTTATACGATCTATTTAATATAAATATTAGACATTGTATCAATAACTCCATACTCTAGTGATATTGCTCACATGATGAGAGCAGTGTTATCCCTATAGTTACACGGAAGTCTGACATCAATGTCAATTCAAATTAAAAGCACTCAGCTTGAATCCCCTAATTACGCTTATATTGAGCTAAGTAAACAGACGTTACAAAAGCAGCTAACCGTACTTTTTCCTGCTTGTGGCCTTATCTGTACCATGATTGCCTTCAGCTACTTTGTTTCTGATGTCGAGCCTTTTTTCACACTGACAGCAGTAACAGGCAGCTTTCTTTGCTACTTACTCAACAAAATTAACAATAAACACGTTAACCCATTTATTTTAGTGTGGTTACTGATTTTCTTTACCACCACGACCTGTGCGTTGGGGTTTATGATCAGCGGTGCGAATGACATCAGCCACACCATAGGACTAACTATCCCTCTACTGTGCTTTTTCTCGTTGAGCCACAAAAGCGCTTGGTGGTATAGCTCACTGTTTGGTGTGCTCTACATGGTGCTGAGTGTTAATGAAATCAGCGAAAAACACATCCAAATATCGGAAGCTTTACAAAATATCAGCGCTTACGCCATGGTCTTAATCTTGGCGTATTTGTTAGCTCGTCACCGTAACGAGGCCATTGACCTTGTAAGGAAAACTGCATCTACTGATTTCCTAACAGGTCTTCATAACCGTCAAGGTTTAATTCCTATTTATCAGAATGAAGCCGCGAGAAGCAGACGTTATTTGCGTGACTTTTCGATGGCACTGATTGACATAGATAATCTAAAAGAAATCAATGATCGATATGGCTTAAAAGCAGGCGACAAAGTTTTGATGATGCTTGCTAAATGCCTTAAAGACAACTGTCGTAAAGCCGATCATGTCGCACGCATTGGTGGCGAAGAATATTGCTTACTTTTACCTGAAACCGATATTAAGCAAGCCGAAGAACTGGCAACGCGTTTACGTGAAGCACTCGAAACTTGGTCTTTAGAACTTGATAATGGTGAGATTATACAAGTAACAATAAGCATTGGGCTGACCCAAATCGAATACCAAGACTTTAGCTATGACTACATTAAAGCTGACAGTGCCCTTATGCGCGCTAAGAGTTGGGGAAAGAACCAAATTGCAGTGAGTGAATAACCCCAAAAACAACACAAGCAACACTTCTTACTCTATAAAGCCTATCTTTTGATAGGCTTTATTCTATTTGAAACAACATGCAAAAAAGGACCGCTGAGCAAGATTGAATTTACAGTAATTAAGGAACTGATTACAAAATTATTGACGCTAGGATCAGTCTTTGCACTCGTCAGAATGATCAATTACTTATTTTGAATAGCATTCGCTAGAAGTTATAGCAGTTCAAAACTAGTATCACTTACGTAGTTGTTTCATCATTTCTCAGGAGGAGTAATGGATTACGCTGACGGTGTATTACACATTGAGTCATTTTTAGCTGTCACACTCGGGATTATTGTGCTGTTTCTTGGTAGACGTTTAACCCAAGCCAGTTATTGGTTAAGAGAGTTTAGCATTCCAGAGCCTGTTTCTGGTGGCTTACTGATTTCCATCCTATTTGCCATTTTGCACTACGTCACCAAAGTTGATGTGCAATTTGAATTAGCAGCAAGAGACCTTTTATTAGTCTACTTCTTTACCACCATAGGCATTAACGCCAGCCTTGCCGATCTATTCAAAGGCGGAAAACCACTTATCATTCTTCTCTCAATTACCATCGGCTATATGTTAATCCAAAACTTAACAGGGATTGGTATTGCTCACCTTCTTGACCAACCATCAGCTTTTGGCTTACTCAGTGGCACCGTCTCATTAATCGGAGGCCATGGCACCGCGATCGCATGGGCTCCAAAAATTGGCGAATCATTCGGCTTAAACACCGCAATGGAAATTGGTATTGCCAGCGCAACGTTCGGACTCATTCTTGCAAGCATTATGGGCGGACCAATCGCAAAATACTTAATCAATAAATACCAGCTTTCTCCTGAGAAAGATGAAAAAATGGACATTGGTACTAAGCAATCAGAACCTCAACCTAAAATCGATGCCTACGATTTTCTCGATGCCGTACTAGCAATTCATATCTGTATTATTCTGGGTGGAATATTAAATGAAGTAATTTCATCAATGGGGTTAGAATTACCATTATTTGTGACATGTTTATTTGCCGGCATTCTTATTTCAAACTTAATTCCAGCTTCATACCCTCGCTTGACAGGAACTCGCTGGCCAGCACGCCAACCAGCCGTGGCATTAATTGCCGATATCGCACTGGGTTCATTTCTTGCAATGTCGCTAATGAGCATGCAACTGTGGGCGCTAATCGATCTTGCTGGACCTATCTTCGTTATTCTTGGTGTTCAATTTATCGTTGCTGTGTGTATTGCTATCTATGTCATCTTCCCATTAATGGGAAAAAACTACGATGCTGCTGTTGTCTGCGCAGGCTTTGGCGGGATTTCACTTGGCTCAACACCAACGGCCATGGCAAACATGTCAGCAGTTGCGCAAAAGTATGGCAATTCGCACCAAGCTTTTATCATCGTACCTTTAGTCTGCGCGTTTTTTATTGACCTTGCTAACGCTCTTATTATTCCTTACTTTATTCAGCTAATCAGTTAGTGCTCTAAAATGAACGGCGCCAACTCAGTTTGGCGCCCCTATCTTTTATATCTTTTTCACTGCCATCAACTGCGTTCGGTTAATCTAGTTCATTGTCGATCGACATTAGATGAAAACTACGTGACAAACCCGGAATCTGACGACGATAAAGTCTTTTGGCACGAGTGATAACATTTAGGGCGACAAGTACTGACTTGCATCTGTGATAGCCACAGACATTGTTTAACTTAACATGCGATTAACTCCACACCGCGACTTGCGGTGAGCAACTCTTAATACAGACAAATGTTTCTGGAATTGACCGACAAACAGCAACAGCGGAACCGACAGACCCAACCTTCTAAATTCGCGAGTTAACGCCCAATTAAAGTGTGAGCCACGCTACCACAACACTAAATATGGACTCCATAAACACTGAACTAAAACCAAACCAAAAATGCCAAGCGTGGGGAATCACTCTTAAACAGTTTGTTATATTTTTGTCCTTCTAGCCTCTTGCAAGACAAGATAGTGTGTCAAACCAGAATAGAGACTGTGAAGTGCAGACAGTAAACCAAAACCAATTATTACGTATATAATTGTTAGCTCGATTTTTGACGTTGCCTCAAATTCATTAAGCATCCAAAAAAATACGAGCGTCATCACTAAATATATGATAAACCAGATTTTTTGATTTAGAAACTCTAAGTAACAAAGCACTTGTTCATGCTCACTTTCTTGAAGTTCTTTAATCCATTTTTTCCGTTCATCAGCATTTCGTTTACTCCCAGATGCCCACTTATACGACAACTTTGATAAAAATGAGTCGAGTGCAGGCTTTAAGTAAGCTGAAAAGACATTGATAATTAAACCAACTACGACTACACCGATCCACCAATCTAACGATCCCAAATTAGAGAAAAAACTACTATCTTCCATATAACCTCAAATAAATATAATGACTGCCGTAAAACGCCAGCAACGTATTACGACTATTTGTAAATGACCACCGTAAACACGAAAGCCAATTCATACCCAAAATGCCGAGCGTTGATGGTCGTTTTGACGGCCTTGTTACCCGCACGCGTGAAGAAGCCAAAGCAGCTTGCCTGCCATGATGCGATGAAGCTCGCTCTGATGAGAAACTTCAGTAACAAATTTGGAACTCAACGCAGACAAAGAAAGCTATAACCACCGAAATCGCTGCGTGTAGACTTTGATATAGCGGCTCTCGACTATGCAAGGCATGCCAGCACACCGACTCCATCACTAAACGCGGGTACCAGCGAATGATTGGCGACTTGTGCCTCAGAAAACCATAAACAAAGAACGACTAACTTTCGTAGCCCTACCCGTTAAAACCTGTTGGCATGAGTGGTAAGATTTAGGGCGACAAGTACAGACTTGTATCAGTTACAGCCAAAGACATTGTTGAACTTGGCATGCGATTAACTCAACACCGCGACATACGATGAACAACTCTTAATGCAGGCAAATGTTTCTGGAATTGACCAACTAACAACAACAGCGGAGCCGACCGCCCCAACCTTCTAAATACGCGAGGTAACGCCTGCAATAAGGTGTGCCCCACTGAACCAACAAAGCACACTGAACTCCATACCAAAACCGCCAAGTGTAAGGCATCACCTTGATTGCCTTGTTAAGTCTCTTTCATACTGATCAAGTTTAATTAAAAATTGAAGAATAAAAGCTTGTTCGTTTTCATTTACCGTCAATGAACGTGCAAACTCAGCTTCTTGTCTAATTTCAAAACACTGTTCAACCGTTGCGCCATTGTTACCATAAAGAATGCCTGCGGGCCATTCATGCTCACAATATGAGAACCAATCTAGAAGACAACAGAGTAAGAGCTCTTTGCCTTCAATACGGTTGGAATCTAACTCATAGCACTTACGGTAAAAACCCATTTCAGCCAATGAACCAGTTCTTCAAAAACACCTTTCGTTTGATATATGTTTTGAGCTAACTTTCCAAGCCATAATGTCGAATCATAATGCCCTACTTCGAATCCTTTCTTTAAGGTAGGGTAAACAAGGTTTACAAAGAGTTCATGCCGAATACAACAATGAGTATTCTTCTCTAGCTTCGGTAGATATTCCCACACCCAAGACCGTATTTCGTCTTCACTTTTAAACGAATTTATAAACAACTGAACCGAATTTGCAGCCTGCTTCTTCAGTCCAGCACTCAGCTCTTTTTCAAACTTTTTAAAGTACTCAATATTCATAAGGTTACTTTCTTTGAGACTTAACGCCTGCAATAAGGTGCCCCACACTTAACTAACAAAGCGCACCGAACCTCATACCAAAACCGCCGAGTGTAACGGGTCACCTTGATTGCTTTGTTAGGCTCCAGATCTAAAATATACAGATAAGGCTGACATTCTCTGATGAATACTGACGTTTAAAGATCAAACGTCTCGAAATATCACCTACATTTTTTTCGGCTACTATGTAAACATCATTGTTATATAGCATCGGTTTGATTTCATGATAACCACTAAAATATTCACTTTCTATTTTCCCATCTGGAAATTCAACATCAAAATACTCTGGAAAAATAGGCTTAAGACCAAATTCGTGCCTAGGTTGAAGATGAGTGCTACGCAATAACTTTCTCAGTTTTTGATTATCAGTATACACATAACCTTTATCAGGAATATTGTAAAATGCCAGGTAATATACATCGCTAGCTCTAGGTTGCCAATCAATAACAATCAAATCTTCAGTTGAATTATTATTAAAATCATAAGACTCAACCCAAAGATAATAATCATCAGGGTTGTACCTAAGCCTGTTTTCGCCGACAAATATATTCTTCGATGAACCTTTTCCTAACAACCTCTGAGGTATATTTTCCAATTCTGTTTCTATTGAATCACATTGTTCTTTACTTCCTTCTGTTTTAAAAACATTATTGTCACCGACTGGAGCGGCACTAACAGAATTTAAAAAGAGTAATAAAAGCAAAGAACAAAACCTAACACAGCTACTCATGTATCGAACCTCTAAAGGAGCCTAACGACCTGCCATAAAACGCCAACAACGCATTACGACAAGATTTAATTAACCACCGTAAACACTAAAGCCAACTCATACCTAGAATGCCAAGCGTTGAGGGTCGTTTTAATGGCTTTGTTACCCGCTCGCGTATAAGTGCCAAAGCAGCTTGCCTGCCATGATGCGATGAAGCTTGCTCTTACAACAAACTTGAGTGACAAACCTAGAACTCAACGCTAACAAAGAAAACTATAACCACCGAAACTACTGTGTGCTTACAAACAAAATAGCGGCTGTCGATAAAGTTAAGGCTGGAACTTTCGACAAAGCAAAACATTGACCACAGCCCAAGTTAAGCCGCGGGCAACACCCACAAAACAATTTGGTTCGGCAACCACCAAAATGTAACCGCTGGTGTGGCAACGCACCGCCTGCATTCTAAAACGCGGATACCAGCGAATAATTGACGACTTCTGCTACAAAAACCACGAACGGGGAGCGACTAACTTTTGTAGCCCTACCCGAAAAAGCCTTTTAACACGAACAACAACATTTAGGGCGACAAGTGCAGACTTGCATTAATGACAGCCACAGACATTGTTGAACTTGGCATGCGAGTAACTCAACACCGCGACTTGCGATAAGCAACTCTTAATGCAGACAAATGTTTCTGGAATTGACCTACTCACAGCAACTGCGGAGCCGACCGCCCCAACCTTCTAAATTCGCGAGGTAACGCCTGCGATAAGGTGTGCCCCACAGAACCAACCAAACGCACCGAACTCCAAACCAAAACCACCGAGTGTAACGCATCACCTTGATTGCCTTGTTACATGCGTAATTCATTTCCCCACATAAAAATAAAAATCAAAAATAAGCCTGAGTAACTTACCAGGTTTGCCCGCCAAACAAATTTATTAAGACTAAATTTTGGTTTAAAACCAATCTCATACCAATAGCCTCTGTAAAATACCCTTTCACAACAAACTGTTAATAGATATGTAATTGAGAACCAAAATAATGATAAGAATATAGATTTCATACCGTTATTTGGCATATCAAAAGTATAGATACCGGATGAAGCAATATAATTTAGATAATCTCCTGGTACAAATGCTGATAGCAACACTAAGATAAAAATAAGAAAAATTGGAAAACCTAAACCAACAATGATTGTAGAAACAACATTTGCTGAAAACACAAACCTAAATGCTTTTCTTAAATCCAAATCTGATATTCTAGATAGAAACACACTTTCAGCAAGTAATATCCAAACCTGTCCAACCATGAATACACTGAAGCTAATAAATAATAATACTGGAGAACCACCATTGGCGTATGCTGATGATGGTGTCAACATTATTAATATCAAAGTTACTATATAGATTTGTCTCATGATAATCCTTTAGCATGTAACGCCTGCCATAATACGCCACAACGTATTACGACAATATGTAATTAACCACCGCAAACACTAACGCCAATTCATACCTAGAATGCCAAGCGTTGAGGGTCGTTTTAATGGCTTTGTTACCCGCTCGCGTAAGAGTGCCAAAGCAGCTTGCCTGCCATGATGCGGTGCAGCTCGCTCTTACAACAAACCTGAGAGGNGCCAAAGCAGCTTGCCTGCCATGATGCGGTGCAGCTCGCTCTTACAACAAACCTGAGAGGCAAAACTTGAACTCAGCGCAGACAAAGAAAACTATAATCACCGAGACTACTGCGTTCTTACTAACAAAATAGCGGCTATCGACAATATTAGGGCTGGAACTTTCGACCAAGTAAAACATTGATCACAGCCAAGTTGAGCCGCGGGCAACACCCACAAAACAATTTGGTTCGGCAACCACCAAAATGTAACCACAAGTATGCCAACGCACCGACCTCATCGCTAAACGCGGATACCAGAGAATGATTAACGACTTCTGCTACAGAAAACCTCGAACGGGGAGCGACTAACGTTTGTAGCCCTACCCGAAAAAGCCTTTTAACACGAACAACAACATTTAGGGCGACAGGTGCAGACTTGCATCAGTGACAGCCACAGACATTGTTGAACTTGGCATGCGAAAAACTCAATACCGCGACTTACGGTGAGCAACTCTTAATGCAAACAAATCTTTCTGGAACTGACCAACTCACAACAATAGCGGAGCCGACCGCCCCAACCTTCTTAATTCGCGAGGTAACGCCTTGCTAAGGTGCAGCTAACCCACCACTGAACTCAAGCAAAGCCACGTAAACACTGAAGCCAATCGAACCAAAAATGTCAAAGGTTAGCTGTCACTCTTAAGCAATTTGTTAGGCTAAATTTCCGACAGTGATTTTTTGCAACTAACAGAGAATTCATGATTCTCTTTCGCAATAATTTTGGCTTGAATAAATAGTTCACTTTGAATTGATTTGGCCTGTTCAGGGGAAAGATCCGGCCAAATTAACGTTGGTAGATCTGAAACCACATCCAAAGATCCTAATTTAGTAAACAGTGAATTACATTCATCCTTGGTTACTTTTCTTACAGGCCTAAAACCTGAAATCCCAAGACCCAAACTTGACTCATCTTCCAAAAGATTAAACGCAAACTCTTGCTTCTTACCTTCGATCTTAGTAAATAAGTTTACGGCTGCTACAAATGTTGCCAATTGATTTCGCCCTGCCTCATAAGAGGTAAGGGGGGTTGATTTTAGCTCATCCAATACACTAACCTCAGCTGAAGCGACAGGTGTAATTAGTAGTAGTGTAGGCAACAACAATTTCTTCATCTTTGATTTCCTTGTTCTATATTGTTAGACATATTGATTACACAACAATAACTTACAGTGAGCATATAACTAAAGCTAAATATAAAACTCCATGCATTTTTGTACTTCAAATCACAAAAGGGACTTACTTGAGGAAAGGGAAATGGTTGTAAAGTGTTTAGCCTAACTCCTGCGATAAGGTGCCCCACGCCAAACTAGCAAAGCACACCGGACTCCATACCAAAAATGCCGAGTGTAACGGGTCACCTTGATTGCTTTGTTATGTTTATTTATCGGTATCGTTGATTTAAAAAGCACCAACGAATATATGTGAAAAAAATCAGCAAACCAAATGTTGATGCTATTATTGCCACTGCTGCACCAAAAGGGGATGGCATTAGCGATGCTAGAAATGGAAGAGCTGTACAACCAATAATTGGGGACAATATAACACTCCATTTTGGTAAATTAGTAGCTTGAGAAAAAGCGATAAAACCAAAGATAAGAGAAAATACAATTAAGCTTAAAAACATTGGTATTTGTATAAAAATACTAAAATCATTAACTTGGCTAATCGCAGCTTTTAATTCAAGGTCACCTGAAGATACTAAATTACCAAATATTGCCAGAAAACCGAAACTTGAATGAAAGGCTACACATGTACCAATAAAGACGGTATATGATATTAAAGCTATAAAACGTAATCTTTTGAAAGGAGCCATTAAACAGCACAAAGCAGGAAGAGCAAAGAACCAGCAACTAACAAGAACAACACTAAGTCCTGCACCGACCTTTACTCTTAGATCACTAGTTTCCCCTAAGGCAGGTATCAGCCTATACATATCAGAAATAACAGCACCATCAGACGGTCCATAGTAAAGAATTAGATCACAAAACAAATTTAGAATCGCAGATATAACAACAATATTAATACCAAGAAGAATTTGATTGTTTTCATCAAACTCAGAATTTCTCTGCAAATGATCCATCTTCCGCTCCTTTTCGATGCTCAGACAAAAACATAACGCCTGCCATAATACGCCACAAACTAAGACGATATGCCAAACCTAACCACCATAATCACAAAAACACCCGACACCTAAAATACCGAGTGTTTGTGGTCGTTTTGATGGCTTTGTTATGCCGAATGATCGCTATACGTGGTGCTAATCAAGAATACATCCACTGTCCCCTGTGAACATTCCTCTGAGGATGCATCATTCGAAGTTATTACCTCAACAACTTTCCCTGTTTTAAGTTTAAAACTGACATGGTGTATTTGACGATAAATATCATTTCCGATTTTTTCAGAAGCCATTCGATTAACTACTGTCTTGCTATGATCAACTTCGTCTTTCTTAATTACATTATGATTTGTTAAATAAACATAAGCCATGCTAGGAGCCCAAGATGTTGGAGCATCACATTTTGGACTAACTGCGAAAGACAAAGAAGAAAAAGCCAAGAAAAAGCCAGATATAAATTTCATTTTAATCAAATTTCTCAATAACTATAAGTTTGCGTTCACCACTACCCCAAATCTTTTTACAGATATTTCTAGGTGGAATTATACAGCCACTTGATGCTGTGCCTGAATTTTTAATTGAATCACCATGAATTTGGAAATCTGTTCGGTTCCAAGCTCCGTGCCCAACAGGTGATAGCGGCAATACATATGGACCAGTTCTAGGGCTTCGTCTTGGCTCATGAATTTTATACTCACCTCTAGGAATTGGCCCTAAGTTTTTCATGTGCTGCATTTTTGGTTTATTTGTATCTTCAGCCTTACCCGAATACCCTGTAGCAACAAATTCACCATTAAAATATAGCTCACCTGTTGCTTGCGCATATTGCCAACTCATAACACACCTTGTCACTAATTAAACATGCTGGAATAGTCACATGAAGTTAAAATTGGTGTAAGGGTTTACGAATTAAAAATCTATAGGCTGTCTGACAACTCAAACTTCTGATGGAAAGTAAAAGAGTTTTCATCGGCATAACACCTGCAATAAGGTGTGCCCCACTGAACCAACAAAACACACCAAACTCCGTACCAAAACCGCCGTGTGTAAGGCATCACCTTGATTGCCTTGTTAAGTCTCTTTCGTACTGATCAAGCTTAATTAAAAATTGAACAATAAAAGCTTGTTCGTTTTCATTTACCGTCAATGAACGTGCAAACTCAGCTTCTTGCCTAATTTCAAAACACTGTTCAACAGTTGCTCCGTTGTTACCATAAAGAATGCCTGCTGGCCATTCATGCTCACAAAATGAGAACCAATCTAGGAGACAACTGAGTAAGAGCTCTTTGCCTTCAATACGGTTGGAATCTAACTCGAAGCACTTACGGTAAAAATCCATTTCAGCTAATGAACCAAGCTCTTCAAAAGCACCTTTCGTTTGATATATGTTTTGAGCTAACTTTCCAAGCCATAGTGTCGAATCATAATGCCCTACATCGAATCCTTTCTTTAGAGTAGGGTAAACAAGGTTTATAAAGAGTTCATGTCGAATACAACAATGAGTATTCTTCTCTAGCTTCGGCAGATATTCCCACACCCAAGCTCGTATTTCGTATTCGTCTTTAAACGAATTAATAAACAACTGAACCGAATTGGCTACCTGCTTTTTCAATCCTGAATTAAGCTCGTTTTCAAACTTTTTAAAGTACTCAATATTCATAAGGTTACTTTCTTTGAGACTTAACGCCTGCCATAAGTTGCCCGCCCCAAAACTAAACAGACCACCGTAAACACACAAGCCTATTCGTACCAAAAATGTAC